>CANMIH010000043.1 GCA_947497905.1 uncultured Pelagimonas sp. | reverse complement strand
GCTCTGACCGGCGCCGCCAATGCCATGACCGTTTCGCCTGCTCTGGAGAGCGACGTGCGTCAGTATGCACCTGAGGCTGACATCTCGACCCTGAGCACCGCTGAGATCAATGTTCTCGCATCGCTGGTCCACGGTGGTGACAGCGAAGGTGAAAAACGCGCCGCTGTTCGCGCCTTCCTCAACTAATTCCCTCCCTGAAAGGACACGACCATGAAAAC
>CANMIH010000042.1 GCA_947497905.1 uncultured Pelagimonas sp. | reverse complement strand
GAAAAACGCGCCGCTGTTCGCGCCTTCCTCAACTAATTCCCTCCCTGAAAGGACACGACCATGAAAACTGTATTTGCTTCCGCCCTTGTTGCTGTTGCCGCTCTGACCGGTGCCGCCAATGCCATGACCGTTTCGCCGGCTTTGGAGAGCGACGTGCGTCAGTATGCACCTGAGGCCGACATCTCGACCCTGAGCACCGCTGAGATCAATGTTCTCGCA
>CANMIH010000041.1 GCA_947497905.1 uncultured Pelagimonas sp. | reverse complement strand
GATCACCGGCCCTGGGGCTGGTTTGAAAGTCTGGTTGTGGGCGGACGGTTTCAGGTCAAACGCATTCTGGTGCATCCAGGCGCGGCGCTGTCCTTGCAAAGCCATGTGCACCGGTCGGAACATTGGATTGTGGTGGAGGGCACGGCGCGGGTGACCATCGACGATGAGGTGCGCCTGGTGACGGAAAATCAGTCGGTCTATATCCCGCTGGGGGCGGTGCACCGGATGGAGAACCCCGGCAAAGTGCCCATGGTCCTGATCGAAGT
>CANMIH010000040.1 GCA_947497905.1 uncultured Pelagimonas sp. | reverse complement strand
AAAGTGCCCATGGTCCTGATCGAAGTGCAGACCGGCTCTTACGTCGGAGAAGACGACATCATCCGATACGAAGATGTATATGCGCGCGAGTGAAGTTGGAGTGTTTTTCATTGGGTGTATATATAGTGTGTTGAGAGTTGTTGATTTGGTTTTGGTGTCTGTGAGAAATTTTTGAGAAAGTGGAAAAAGGGGGAAAGAATCGCTTGCGGAGCTCTGCGCTTAGCCGTAGAACCCCCTTCACCGGCGGCGCTGAGGTGTTGTTGGTGGATCT
>CANMIH010000039.1 GCA_947497905.1 uncultured Pelagimonas sp. | reverse complement strand
ATTGACTATGCGGTGATGGAGCACGCGGACAATCTGTCGGTGGTGCCCTTTGCGGCGGGCTGGTCTGATCTGGGGGGTTGGGACGCGGTCTGGCGGGAAAGCGCCCCGGATGCGGCGGGGGTTGTCACCAGCGCAGGCGCCACAGCGATCGACTGCCGTAACACGCTGCTGCGGGCGGACAGTGCCGGGCTTGAGGTTGTGGGCATCGGGCTTGAGAACATTATAGCCGTGGCCATGAATGACGCGGTCTTGGTGGCGGATATGTCCCGGGCGCAGGATGTGAAGCTGGCGGTTGCGGCGCTCAAAGAAAAAGCGGCGGTGCAGGCCACACAGTTCCCCAAAGATCACCGGCCCTGGGGCTGGTTTGAAAGTCTGGTTGTGGGCGGACGGTTTCAGG
>CANMIH010000038.1 GCA_947497905.1 uncultured Pelagimonas sp. | reverse complement strand
TCCTGACCGTCGAGAAAATCCGCGCCCTCATTGCCCTGCAGCGTGTCATTGCCGCCCGCGCCCAGAATGGTGTCGTCGCCCAGCCCCCCAAAGACCACATCCAGCATGGAGCCATTGCCGGTGAAGCTGTCGTTACCTGCTCCCAGATCATAGTCGAGCCGTGTCTGGTTGAAGTTGTTCGACTGCACCGCCGTCAGGTTCGATCCCAAAACCGTGTCGTTCCCAGCCCCAGTCGACACCTCAAGGTCCGCCACATTGAACGAGATCGTGCGGAAAGAGACGCCGACAAAGTCAAAGGCATTGCCCGCCCCGGTGCCAAACAGCGTGCCGTTGTTCAGGCTCACCTGTTCAATGCCCGCGCCCATCACCGGGCCCAGACCGTCGTAGTCAAAGGTCGAGAACACAAAACTCGCCCCCGCCGCATTGGTCAGCAGGTCCACCCCGGCACCGCCCATCAGCGTGTCGCTCTCGGATTGATCCCCGGCG
>CANMIH010000037.1 GCA_947497905.1 uncultured Pelagimonas sp. | reverse complement strand
CTGGCCAAAGAGCACCAGCCGAAAATGATCATCGCCGGTGGCTCGGCCATCCCGCGCCAGATCGACTTTGCCCGCATGCGTGAGATCGCCGACATGGTTGGCGCCTATCTGCACGTCGACATGGCCCACTTTGCCGGTCTGGTTGCCGCTGGCGAGCACCCCTCGCCCTTCCCGCATGCCCATGTGGCCACCACCACCACCCACAAGACCCTGCGTGGTCCGCGTGGCGGCATGATCCTGACCAACGACGAAGCCATTGCGAAAAAGGTCAACTCGGCCATCTTCCCCGGCATTCAGGGCGGTCCGCTGATGCATGTGATCGCGGCCAAGGCCGTGGCCTTTGGTGAGGCGCTGCAGCCCGCTTACAAAGAGTACATCAAACAGGTTGTGATCAACGCCAAGGCGCTGTCGGATCAGCTGATCAAAGGTGGGCTCGACACCGTGACCCACGGCACAGACACCCATGTGGTTCTGGTGGATCTGCGCCCCAAAGGTGTGACCGGCAA
>CANMIH010000036.1 GCA_947497905.1 uncultured Pelagimonas sp. | reverse complement strand
TCATGGGTGTTCAGGGTGAACTCTTCGATCTCGAGCACATTCAGATCGCCGCCGTCCATCGCATTGATTAGATGCAACACCACATCGCCGCCGGTGGCATTGACCACCCGGTCCACGCCCAACCCGCCAAGATATTCTTCGGTCTCATGCGCCGACCCCAGCTGCAAGTGGATCTGGTCATTGCCCTCGCCGCCTTCGGCCCGGTCCAGCCCCAGCCCGCCAATCAGCGTGTCATTGCCCGCGCCACCTTGTAGCAAGTCATTGTTCTCGCCGCCCAAAAGAGAATCATTGCCGCCCATGCCGCGCAGGGTGTCATTGCCCTCCTGCCCCAGCACCACATCGGTCATGGTTCCGGACCCGGTGAACTCATCCGCGCCGGTGCCCAGATCGTAATCCAGCCGGGTCTGGTTGAAGTTGTTCGACTGGATCGCTGTCAGATTCGAGCCGGTCACCGTGTCATTGCCCGCCCCGGTCGAGACCTCAAGATCCGCCAACGTTGGTGTGATGCGGCGGAACCGCGTGCCTTCAAAGTCAAACAGATTGCCCGCG
>CANMIH010000035.1 GCA_947497905.1 uncultured Pelagimonas sp. | reverse complement strand
ACGACCTGTTTGAGACCACCGGCACTGAAAGCGCGAGCGATGTGATTGACGGCGGTAGCGGCAACGACACGCTGCGCCACGCCGGCGGCGGTGATCTGGATCTGGGGGGCACCACATTGCGCAACCTTGAGCAGATCGACGCAGGCGGCGGTGCGATCATCGCAGGTTCCGGCGCGCTGGATCTCTCCGGTGTGGATCAGGTAGTGAATACCACGGGTCTGCGAGGATCAGACACTGCAGATCAGATCACCGGCAGTCAGGGCGCCGATGTGATTGCAGGCGGCGCAGGCGCAGATACACTCGACGGCCAGGGCGGCGATGACCGCTTTGACATCCGCGATGATCAGGCCAAGGGCACAAGCTTTGTCGGCGGCGCGGGCGACGATACGGTGCGGGTTGGCTTCCTCTCGCGGGAGCTGGATCTGACGGGCGCAAGCTTTGACGGCATTGAGGTTCTGGATGGCGCAGGCGCGGAGATGCGCTTTGACGGCGCGCTGGACCTGTCGCAGATCGCGCAGGTGCGCAACATTCAGGCCATCGCTGGCGGCGTGGGGGCGGATACGCTTGTGGCCTCAACTGGCGATGACCGCTTTGACGGGGGCGCAGGCGAAGACGTGCTGCGCCTCGCGGGATCGGTGCGGGACTATGTGATCACACC
>CANMIH010000034.1 GCA_947497905.1 uncultured Pelagimonas sp. | reverse complement strand
GTCGCCGTATCAATATCAAACTCTAAAGGATCGGTCTCGTTCGATTCGTTGCCCGCTTTATCAACCACCTTCGCCGAGACTTTATAGCTACCGTTGCCCAAGGCCGGGCTCGGGTCCGTACTCCACGTAGCTGGATCACCCGGATTCGCACCCGCAACCAACACCACGCCTTCGATGGTCTGCACCACATTGTCATTGGCATCTCGGATGATCACCGTCACCGTCGAACCCATCGCCACTTCCGCACCGTTCACTTCACCACTGAACGTCGGCGTCGCATCATCAATGGTGTCCCCATCGTTGATTTCGCTTTGCACCAAACCTACATCGTCATAACCCATGAAGCCGGTAATATCGTCTGGCGATGTGCGATCAACCGTAATCGAGAACGGCGGTGTTTGCGCCGACTCATTACCCACATCATCCACACTGCTCGCCGTATACACATGCTCACCTTCTGGCAAAGCATCTGTTGGCGTATACGTCCAACTGTTGTCCGGCTGCACTGTCACTTCAGCAATAAAACTTCCGTCTTTGTAAATCCGGATCGTCTCACCCGCTGTGCCTGTACCATTAATTTGTGGAGTGTTGTCATCGGTATGATCACCGTGATTCAACTTAGCCTGAACCTCACCCACATTGTCATCGGCATCGTTAATCACAGGCACGGCATTAGCCGTTGTGTCGATCTCAATCGTAAACTCAACGTCGACATCATTGCCCGCTGCATCTTTGGCCGTCGCCTTAAACTTAACCTCACCTTCTGGCAATGCATCAGTATCTGGAATTTGAATCTGCCACAAACCGCTGCCATCAGCGGTAACCGGTCCATAGGTTTGGCCATTGACCTCCAACGTCACCTCAGCACCCACTTTGGCACTGCCCACAATTAACGGCGTGGTGTCATTGGTTTTACCACCTTCGTTAATGTCTTCGGTGGTACCTGG
>CANMIH010000033.1 GCA_947497905.1 uncultured Pelagimonas sp. | reverse complement strand
CGGAAGTAGAACTGCGGACGGTAGTTCGCGAAGAACGGGGTGTGACGACCGCCTTCTTCCTTGGTCAGGATGTAGACCTCAGCTTCGAACTTGGTGTGCGGGTTAACCGACTTGGGTGCGCACAGAACCTGGCCACGCTCAACCGCTTCACGGTCAACACCACGCAGCAGCGCGCCGATGTTGTCGCCTGCTTCACCGCGGTCCAGCAGCTTGCGGAACATTTCAACACCGGTACAGGTGGTTTTCTGAGTGTCTTTGATGCCAACGATTTCGATCTCGTCGCCAACATTGATCACGCCACGCTCAACACGGCCGGTTACAACGGTACCACGACCCGAGATCGAGAACACGTCTTCGATCGGCATCAGGAACGGCTGGTCAACAGCGCGCTCAGGCTGCGGGATGTACTCGTCAACAGCTGCCATCAGCTCTTTGATCTTCTCTTCACCGATCTCAGGCTTGTTGCCTTCCATCGCTGCCAGAGCCGAACCCGCGATGATTGGAATATCGTCGCCTGGGAAGTCATATTCGCTCAGCAGTTCACGAACTTCCATTTCAACCAGCTCGAGCAGCTCTTCGTCGTCTACCTGGTCAACTTTGTTCATGAAAACAACCATGGCGGGGATGCCAACCTGGCGACCCAGCAGGATGTGCTCACGAGTCTGCGGCATGGGGCCGTCTGCTGCGTTCACAACCAGGATCGCGCCGTCCATCTGCGCCGCACCGGTGATCATGTTTTTCACGTAGTCCGCGTGACCGGGGCAGTCAACGTGTGCGTAGTGACGTGCTTCGGTTTCATACTCAACGTGTGCGGTCGAGATGGTGATACCACGTGCTTTTTCTTCTGGCGCGCCGTCGATCTGGTCGTAGGCTTTGAAGTCACCAAAGTATTTGGTGATCGCCGCGGTCAGCGTGGTCTTACCGTGGTCAACGTGACCAATGGTGCCGATGTTGCAATGCGGCTTACCGCGCTCAAACTTTTCCTTTGCCAT
>CANMIH010000032.1 GCA_947497905.1 uncultured Pelagimonas sp. | reverse complement strand
CTTGATACTTATTGAGCCTTCTCCAGCTTACCACCAAAGCGGTAAGCTTGAGGCGCGAACCAACTTGGAGAAGACTTATGCAATTCTACAACAATTCTCACCCATATTACTGCGGTATCGATTTACACGCCAGATCATTATATGTCTGTATTTTAGATGATCAAGGCGACACTGTTTTACATAAAAACATTTCCGCCAAACCAAAAGCCTTGCTTCAGCTTCTTGAACCTTATATTGGTAACATCATTGTTGGCGTAGAGTGTATGCATTGTTGGTATTGGGTTGCTGACTGGTGCGAGGATAATCACATAGATTTTGTACTTGGCCATGCTCTCTACATGAAAGCCATACATGGGGGTAAAGCCAAGAACGATAAAATCGACTCATTTAAAATAGCTAAATTGCTCAAAGGTGGAAATTTCCCCGTCGCCTACCATTACCCCAGAGCTATGCGAGCCACTCGAGATTTGATGCGCCGCCGTATGCACATTGTTCGCCATGGCGCACAATTAAAGGCTCATATTAAAAACACCGGCAGTCAGTATAACCATCCGCCCAACGCTCTAAACTTACGCTACCTTGGTGCTCGCGAAAAAATGAGAAATCGTTTTACCGATGCTTCCGTGCAGGCCAGCATTGATTTAGACCTAAACTTAATCGATACATTCAATAAAGAGCTCGCCAGGGTAGAATGGCATATTAAAAAGCACGCCAAGCAGCATAAAGCAACTGATTTTCATATACTCAAAAGCATCTCTGGTGTTGGTGATATTTTAGCCCTAACCATTCTTTATGAGATTGGCGATATAAAACGCTTTGAAAGTGTTCAACGGTTCGCGTCTTACAGCCGGCTTATAAAGTGCAAGGCTGAATCAGCGGGTAAGACCTACGGCACACAGGGTAATAAAATTGGTAACGCACATCTTAAGTGGGCTTTCTCAGAAGCCGCCATTCTGTATTTACGCAATAATGATTGTGCTAAGGAATATATAAAAACACTCGAAAAACGCATGCCCAAAAGCAAAGCGTTATCCGCTCTCGCCCACAAACTAGGGCGATCTATTTATTATATGCTCAAAAATCAAGCGGTGTTTGATGAAGCGAAATTCATGAGGGCTTAAGTCGCAGCTGCTTGCGAGCTCTACGTCTAACTAACCATACAGCGACAAATGACGATACGGTGTAACTAAATACTTTATGGTACTTGATACCAAGCACCGCAGTATCTATTGCAATACGCAAAGGTTCGTCGCCTTGATTAGACGCAAGCAGTTTGCGCATTATTGTTTTGAATTAACACGTTTGCACCTTGCTAAGCCTGAAACTAACTGGATGAAAGAACCAGCCCCTTGAATAGAGCTAGCGAAGGTTAATCGATAAATGTCTAGTGCCCCCGGCATCATTATGGATCGATGAAAGACTGGGCTTGGGTGAGACCCTATAAGAGAGCCTCAATATGTGTTTACCGCAAGCGTTTTTATGACGGTTCA
>CANMIH010000031.1 GCA_947497905.1 uncultured Pelagimonas sp. | reverse complement strand
ATGTTCTCGCATCGCTGGTCCACGCTGGTGACAGCGAAGGTGAAAAACGCGCCGCTGTTCGCGCCTTCCTCAACTAAGACATGTTGAGACCAAAACGTCACGCGTCCCCAAGCTCCCTCTGTCAAGACGCGTGACGACATAACAAGAGCCGTCCTTCACCAAAAGGACGGCTCTGTTTGTTTCTGATCGCCTGTTTGTGAGCAGTTCAGACAAACCGCTCACAAGGGTTTACATCGAAGTTGATCAGCGCGAGGCGTACCCTTCTCCTATGATTTAGGAGACACTCATGCAGCCTTCACTTCCACACACACCATCTCGCCGACGTTTTCTTGCTGGTGCAGCCGCCCTGCCCGCGGCCTCGATCGCAACCGCACAGTCTGGGGGGGCCGCCACAGCGGATTCCGAGGACTTCACCTACGCCGTGACCCGGACCGAAACCGAATGGCGCGCACGCCTGACCCCACTCGAGTACGAAATTATGCGAGAAGGCCGGACGGAGCCGCGCCACACGAGCCTCTATGCCTTTGAGGAACGTCCTGGCACCTACCACTGTAAGGGATGTGACCTTCCCAATTTTGACGCTGAGTGGAAGGTTTCACATTTCGACATAGGCTGGGTCTTTTTCTCTCAAGCCCGCCCCAACGCAATACTCACCGGCATAGACCAGAATTTTTCTCCCATGGCCGACAGCGAGCCTCGGGCCACAATCGAATGCCATTGCCGCAGATGCGGCAGCCACATCGGACACATCTTAGATGTCAGAGACAAGGTTCTGCATTGCCTGAACGGTTCAGCGCTGGTGTTCACACCCAGCTAATCCGTCGAAAATGCTCCTCCACCGGCCCGCGTTGTGTTTCAACGCGGGCCTTTTTGTTCACGCCAGGTCCAGACATGTTTCATTTTATGCCCTCACGTTAGGGCACCCGAACTTCAACTTGTGAAACATTGGATAACACCCGCCCAAGGCTCAGCGAGCCCTCGCATTTCTGTCACTGAGCGACAGGCAGATGTTATCGGAATCCGGCCTTTTCTGCTCAAATCATCAAATCAGGTTCGATTTTCAAAATTCACCTCAAAAACAAGTCACAAAGACCGGAAAATCGGGTGAGGTTTTGGTGATTTCACAGCGCGCTTTTCCTGCCCCATGTTTGTTTCACCAGCACGGAGGACGCTGGGAACAACACACCGAAAGGACAACCGATGAAAACCACTTTCACTGCTCTCGCCACCGCAACAGTTATCGCCGTTTCCGCTATCTCCGCCTCGGCGATGACCAACGAACTGAACTCGCTCACAGGCGCGGTCTACAACTCCCTGAGCAAAATGCAGATGGACCTGACCGGCATTGAAAACCTGACTTTGAGAGACATCCAGCGGATTCAGACCATCATGCATGGCGGCGACAACGAAAATGAAAAGCGTCAGCAGATCAACACAATCCTGCGCAAAGCAGGCAACTGATCTAGCAGGTTTAACACAGCAAAAAGGGCGCCTTAAGGCGCCCTTTTCTTTCATCACTGCGGACAGTGATTACTCAGTGATTTTCGATACAACGCCCGAACCAACGGTGCGGCCGCCTTCACGGATCGCGAAGCGCAGACCGGCTTCCATTGC
>CANMIH010000030.1 GCA_947497905.1 uncultured Pelagimonas sp. | reverse complement strand
TCAGACCTGCTGCTCAGCCATGTCGTCGGCGTTGATGCCAGCGACGGCGACGGGTTTTTTCATGGCGTCGCGGCGGAAGGGTTCACCCAGTTCCTGGTTGATCATGGCTTCGATCAGGGTGGTGATGCCGTTTTTCTGATCTTCCACAGCCTGCGCCAGCGCGGCGGTCAGCTCGTCCATTGTGCGGGCAATCACCCCTTTCAGGCCACAGGCCTGCGCGATGCCCGCGTAAGAGACCTGCTCATCGAGCTCAGTGCCGACGAAGTTGTCGTCAAACCACAGGGTCGAGTTGCGCTTTTCCGCACCCCACTGGTAGTTGCGGAACACCACATGGGTGATCGCGGGCCATTCACCGCGCCCAATCGCCGTCAGCTCGTTCACCGCGATGCCAAAGGCACCATCGCCAGAGAAGCCTACAACCGGCACATCCGGCTGGCCAATCTTGGCGCCAACAACCGCCGGCAGACCATAGCCACAGGGGCCAAACAGACCCGGCGCAAGATATTTGCGGCCCTCTTCGAACGACGGATAGGCGTTGCCGATGGCACAGTTGTTGCCGATGTCCGAGCTGATGATCGCCTCAACCGGCAGCGCCGACTGGATCGCACGCCAGGCCATACGCGGGCTCATCCACTCCGGCTTATCCGCGCGGGCGCGCTCGTTCCAGGTGGTGCCCGGATCGTCGTCTTCGTGGGTCATGCTCGAGAGCTGCTGGGCCCAGGCCGATTTCTTCTGCGCGATGGTGTCCTTGCGCGCCTGACGCCCTTCGTCCCCTGCGGTGCCCGAGAGCTGACCCAGGATGCCTTTGGCCACTTTCGCCGCATCCCCGACGATGCCCACGGTGACCTTTTTGGTCAGGCCAATACGATCGGGGTTGATGTCGACCTGGATGATCTTCGCATCCGCCGGCCAGTATTCCATGCCATAGCCCGGCAGGGTTGAAAAAGGGTTCAGACGGGTGCCAAGGCAGAGCACCACATCCGCCTCTTTGATCAGTTCCATGCCCGCTTTGGAGCCGTTGTAGCCCAGCGGACCGGCAAACAGCGGGTGGTTGCCCGGGAAGGCGTCATTGTGCTGATAGCCGACGCAGACCGGAGCATCGAGACGCTCGGCCAGATCTTTCGAGGCCTCAATGCCGCCCTGTGACAGCACCACACCGGCACCGTTCAGGATCACCGGGTTTTTGGCATTCGACAGCAACGCCGCAGCCTCTGCAACGGCGGCTTCACCACCCGAGGGACGTTCAAACTCAACAATGGCGGGCAGTTCGATGTCGACCACCTGGGTCCACATGTCGCGCGGGATGTTCAGCTGCGCCGGAGCGCTGGCGCGTTTGGCGTTCATGATCACCCGGTTGAGCACCTCGGCCACACGGCTGGGGTCACGCACCTCTTCCTGATAGGCGACGCAATCCGCAAACATGCGCATCTGTTCCATCTCCTGGAACCCGCCCTGACCAATGGTCTTGTTGGCGGCCTGAGGTGTCACCAGCAACAGCGGTGTGTGGTTCCAATAGGCGGTTTTCACGGCGGTCACAAAGTTGGTGATGCCGGGGCCGTTCTGCGCAATCATCATCGACATCTTGCCAGTGGCGCGGGTGTAGCCATCCGCCATAAAGCCGCCGGAACCCTCATGGGCGCAGTCCCAGAAATTGATCCCGGCCTTCGGGAACAAATCCGAAATCGGCATCATCGCCGACCCAATAATCCCAAACGCATGCTGAATCCCGTGACGCTGCA
>CANMIH010000029.1 GCA_947497905.1 uncultured Pelagimonas sp. | reverse complement strand
GAGCGCATCGACGAGGTGATCTCGCCAATCTGCGCCCGGCCGATGTGCACACAATCGCCATGGGCCACATCCACCGCGCTGTCGATGTCCAGCCCCACCAGCTTGCGCGCTGGGGTTTCCTTGCGTCGGATCAATGCATCGCGACCGATAAAGTCATCGGGTTTCGATTTCAGCGGCACGGTAAAGCCAATGCCTGCCTCAAACGGATCGGTCTGATCGCTGAAGTCATAGCCGGCAAAAATCAGTCCCGCCTCGATGCGCACCATATCCAGCGCCTCAAGCCCCATCGGGGTCAGCCCATGATCCTGTCCAACCTCCCAGACCGCATCAAACACCTCACCTGCGTGTTTGGGGTGACAGAAGATTTCATAGCCCAGCTCACCGGTATAGCCCGTGCGGCTGATGACAATTGGAATACCATGTTCATCCCCGATGCGCGCCGGCGCAAAGCGGAACCAGGCCAGATCCTCAAAGTTCGGCTGATGTGGCGCGGTCCAGATCACCTTTTTCAACAGATCGCGGCTCTCTGGCCCCTGCACCGCAATATTGTGCTGCATGTCGGTCGACGACCGCACCAGAACCTTCAGGCCCAGCTCTTCGGCCTTTTCCCGGATCCATTCACCGCCGTAATCCGACCCGCCAATCCAGCGGAAGTTGTCTTTGCCCAGACGGAACACGGTGCCATCATCAATCATGCCCCCATGCGGGTAACACATCGCGGTATAGACAACGCCGCCCACCGGAAGGGTCTTCATATTGCGGGTGAAGATATACTGGCACAGCGCCTCACTGTCCGGGCCTGTGATTTCAAATTTGCGCAGCGGGCTGAGATCCAGCACCACAGATTTTTCGCGACAGGCGTGGTATTCCGCAATCGGTCCGGCGGTGGACATGCAATTGGCAAGCCAGAAGCCGTTATATTCAATGAAGTTTTCCGTGAACCGGGCAAACCGGTCGTGAAAGCCTGTCTCTTTGGTCATTTTCGGTTCCGCATCTGGAGTGGGTCGATAGGCGATCTGGCGCTGGAAGCTTTCTTTGCCGCTATAGGTGCGCACATGAATGTCGGAAGGGTTCCAGCCATTGGCGCCCGAGGTGTCATCCGGACAGGCCGAGCTGACACAGACAAGATCGGTCAGCGCCCGCAAGAGCACATAATCCCCCGGCCGCGACCAGGGCTCGTCCGAGGTCAGTTCGCCATGCTCATCGATATCGGTGTTGAAGAAGAAATTGGCCGCCATCCAGCCGGGACGGGCCGAAACCCCATAGCTTTCGAGCGCACCATTGAAGTTCTCGGAACAGTTGATGTGCCCCGGATAGCCCAGATCATCATAGTATTTTGCCGAACAGGCCAGCGCAAAGGAATCGTGGCGCCCGCAGGTGTCCTGCACCACCTCGACCAGCGGGATCATTTCTTGGTCGAAATACTTCGCATGCAGACCGGGCATGGCATAGTTGTGGTGCAACACCGTGCGGGTGGTTGTCACATCCAGCGGATGTTCGATGCCCTTGTCCAGCTTGCGCGCCGAGAAACACTGGAAATCCGTGCATTGCCGCCCATCCACATCCTGGATCTGGATGTAATCACCGGCTTTGACAAAAAACGCCTCAGCGGTAGACGACTTGACCCGGATGCTCTGCAGCGGCTCGGCCAGAGGATCGGGCAGTTCAAACTTGGCCAGACCTTTGATCACCGCGCGGCGCACATAAACCGTCAGAGGTGTGGCGGTGTCCTGCGCCTCAAAATCCATGATCCCGCCGGGGGCGGCAACAATGGCAACACAGGTGTCCTGCGCGGTAAAGCTCTCGGTGGTGCGGGCCGCAGTGGTGCCGTCAAACAGCGCAATCGCCGTGGCCTGCGCCAGATCCAGCCCCCGGGCCTCAAGCCCAAGACGCAAGGACCGCAGCCGGTTGGGATTCTCTGCAAGCAGCGAAAGCAGGCCACTTGCTGGCCCCCCCTGCCCGGCCCCGATCAGCGACGGATCATAGCGCCCCGCGGGATCCGCCACGACAATCTCACAGATCTGACCACCTTCGGTATTCTCCACCTCAAGCTTATCTCCGGCCTCAAGCCGCACCAAAATGGCACCACAGCCCTCAACCACATGGCGCTCAGTGCCCGGAGGCATGGAAAACACCGACGGCTCTATGATCGCACTTGGCTTCGGCGGGCCCGCAATAACTTTCGGATAT
>CANMIH010000028.1 GCA_947497905.1 uncultured Pelagimonas sp. | reverse complement strand
GTTCTGAGCAATGACACCGATGTGGACAGCGATGCGGCGCTGAGCGTCAGCGGGCTGACCGGCGGCACGCCCACCGCGGGCGGCTTTACCGCGACGCTGGCCTCAGGCGCCGAGGTGACGCTGAACACCGATGGCACCTATAGCTACGATCCGGGCAATCACTTTGCCCATATCGGCGCCGGTGAAACCACCACCGACAGCTTCACCTACACCGTCACAGACAGCCACGGCGCAACATCCCAAGCCACAACAACCATCACCCTAACAGGCGACAATGAAACGCCCGACGCCAGCAATGACAGCTACACCGCTATGGCGCGGCGCAGCATTTCGGTGAATGCCGAAGATGGGGTTCTTGGCAATGACACGGACGTGGATGCCACCGATGTTCTAAAGGTCTCTTCGGTTGAAAATGCCGAAACGCTGGATCGTTTGGTGATCGCTGACGGTGCCGTAGAAGAGGGAGTGCTGTTCAAAGTGGCAGGGTCCGCCGGGGGCACCTTTACCATCACCGACGATGGGGAGTTTACCTTTGAAGCGGGCACAGATTTTGATGACCTCAAGGGCAGCGACACGCGGGTAACCTCGTTTACCTATACCATGAGCGACGGCCATGGTGGCACCTCGACAGCCACAGCTGAGGTCACGGTCGGGGCCTTTGAGTTTGCCCCTTCGGCAACCCCAACAATCTCGGCCAGCCATGTGCCGACACTGACGCCCACTCTGGTTGAAGGCACGTTTGACCAAATGGGTGGCGTCGACATTCTGCAGGAGATGCTGAACCGTCTTGGGGATGAGGTTGGCTTTGATCTCAACACGTTGCTCGATTTCACCTTGTTGGACATCGACACCACCTTTGAGGCCTCGTTTAACCCGGAAGATGGTCTCAACCTGACGATCACAGACAATGATCCCAATCCTGAAGCAGCCCTGACCGGGTTTGGTGATGAGCTGAACCTTGCAGCCGAATATGTGACCGATCTGGTCAATCCCGTGATCACAGCCCCGCGGGCGCCGGTGTATTTCGGCCCGAGCTTTGATCTTGCCTTTGGGGTTCAGGCGGAAATTGGCTGGGATATTGAGCTGCCAAGCCTTGGCAAAACGGCTGTGTTCCAGCCGATTGAGCTTGAGCTGCACACTCCAGACAGCCCGGTGCAGGTGAACCAGGCCTTCCATGTCACCAGCCGCAATCTGGTGAGCAAATCGCCCACAGTGGTTCTACAGACCGTCGGGCTGGGAGATGTGCGTCTGGATGTTGGGTTTGGCCTGACAGAAGCGCGGATTTCCAACACCGGTTTCCAGATGGGAACACAGGATTTCCTAGGGATCGAGCTGGATGATCTGGCTTCGGCCTCGGTCAAATTGAAACATGAGTTCGATCTGCTTGAAATCACAGGTCTGGGAGACTTCCAAGCACAGGGCTTTTCGCTTAGCACCAAGGATATTCTTGATGGGGTGCTTGCCCTTGATTTCGAGAAATTCTTTGAACTTGTCACGGCCGTAGTCAATGACGCCAATTCACAGACAATTTCGGCGCTGGCCCGCTTTGTCGGGGATGCGGTTCAGCTCGTGGCGGAGAACGCCAATGTGCGTATCGACGTGAATGGTGCCATGTTGAAGCCGTCTGAGATTATCCTCATGGCGGATAAGGTCCACTTCAATGAATTTGACGGCTGGGAAGACGATGGGTCGGGGTATTTCCTTGTTGAAGATGCCAATGGCGATGATCTGAAGCTGACGGCGGACACCATCGACGTGGTCATGGGCACTGCGGGGATCACCAACACCATCGAGACCCTGAGCAACCTGCTTGGCATTGACGGGTTTTCGCCCATCGAAGGTCTGGTGATCAAAGCAGAGCTGCCGATTGGTAACATTGAACACATCGAAGGCTTTGGCGAAGATGACACCGGCACGCAGGTGACCGAGGATCAGAGCGGCACCCATGAGATCGAAGTGGTCCAGACAACCCGTTTGCTGGGTGTCAACGTCAACTTTGATGAGATCGCGCCGGCTCTGGCCAAAATTGCCATCGACAAGGTGACCGAAGGGGCGCTTGAGGCCGCCAAATCCCAGCCCTATCTGATCCCGGTTGTGATCGGCGCCTCGATTGGCGCGCAGGTGGCGCTGGAAGCGGCGCAGCAGGTGATCAAAACCGTGGAAGAGGGCGTGACACAACACGTCCAGATCCAGCCCTATGCTCTGGTGGCTGCGGCGATCAATCCGCTTGTGGATGCGCTGAATATCCTGGGTACGGCGGTCAACAGCCTTGTGGGTGATTTTGTACCGACCATTCCACGCCTCACCGAAGACGCGCTGCAAACTGGATTTGAAGCTGCGATTGACGGGATGGTCAACGGCATCAATACGCTGCTGACAACCGTTGGATCCGTAGCGCAGGAAGCGATCGATATCGTGCTGGGCAACCCAGCCGTTGATATCGCGACGCAGGTTCTTGGCGAAATTGCAGCCTTTACCGCAGGCGGTGCGGGTTCGGCGATCTCTGCCCTTCTGGATGTTGCGAAATACTCCCCTTTCAGCCTTGGCCCGATCACTGACTTCCTCAACGCGGTCAGCACCGTCACCAACATCGGTGTGGATGCGGCTCAGGATTTCAACTCGGCGGTGCATCGCATGATCAGCACTTCCCAGGCTTTGATCCAGGGGGCAACGGACGAAATCACCGGGGGCATCACCACCTTTGGTGAGTTTGTCAAAGATCTGGCCAAGGGCGTAGAAATGCAGCTGGTCACGGAATTTGATTTCTTTGACATGGCATTGGACGCAGGCATCGATCTGGTGCAGATCGCCAAGTTCGATCCCAACGAAGTGGAGGTGAGCTATACCGTTGATGGCATGACCGTCGATGCCGGTATCGATGATGTGGCCGAGTTCTTTGCGACGGGCGACCCCGGCCAGAACCTGCAGGGCGAGGCGAAATATACCTTCTCCGGCGATGTGGATTACGACTATCGCCTCAAGCTCGATATCACACCCTCGATGACACTGTATGGGTTCAACGTGCTGGGTGAGGTGATCCTCGGTGAGGACCAGAGTTATGACGTTGATTTCGACTATGCAGCGGTAAAGCTCACGGATTCTCTCAAGCTCGAAGATCTGGGCACTGTTGATCCTGCAACCCTGTTTGACGAAGCGCTGGTTGAGCTGCCCTTTGGACTGTTTGAAGAAGTGCTCGAAGTGGTGGCCGATTCCATCCGGGATCAATTTGGCGGATTGGCCGGTCAGACCTCGGATCTAGATTTCAACGAAATCCGTCTGTTCGAATTCACCGATGTGCCGATCAGCGAAAGCCAGTTCACGGCCATCACTCAGGCCTTTGAGGTCGAAGTTGGCACACCGGCCCCCGTGGCCTCGGTGACGCTTGATTTCAATGAAAATGCCGAGTTCCAGATTGCGGTCGAGAACCTGATGGATGGGCTGACGGCGTCTTTGGTGAAAATCGAGGATGACGCGACCAATATCGACCGCTTGGTTGATCTGGACATTGGCGGTCAGGTTGTTGTCAATCGCGCCGGTCAGGTGGCCTATCAGGGCGGTGACAGTCTCAATCACCTGGCTGTGGGTGAGATCGCGACAACCACGCTCCGCTATCACGTGCTGAATGGCGACGGATCGATCTCGCTGCAAGAAGCGACCGTCAATATCCATGGGGTCAATGATGGGCCCACGGCTGTGGCGGACAGCGCCACGGTAAGTGAAGACGGGACTTTGATTTTTGATCCGGTTGCCAATGACTCCGATCTTGACAATGGCGCAGTGCTGTCGCTGGTCTCAGCGCAGTCTGATCACGGTGTCACCCTTGTTCGCGCGGATGGTCAGCTTGAGTTTGTTCCAGCGGCGGATTTCTTTGGCACGGCTGAGATTTCTTATGTGATGCGGGACGAACATGGGGCTACGGCTTCGGGCCTGATTTCAGTCACTGTGACCGCCACCGCAGATGTTGTACGCGCCGAAGACGATCTTTTGGTAAGCTCAGAGGACGGTCCAGCGACACTTGATGTCACGGTCAATGACCTTGAGGTTGACGGCCAGGCCATTGCAATCACGGGATTTACTCAGCCTGCTCTCGGCCTGCTGACACAGATAAGTGACACGGAACTGACCTATGATCCGCAGGGGGCCTTTGAGCATCTGGCAGTGGGTGAAAGTCAGACCCTGACAGTGCAGGTGACCGTTGCCGATGCCGATGGCAGCGCAACACGTGATCTGCAGATCCGGGTTGAAGGCGCAAATGATGCGCCTGTGGCCGCTGACGACAGCTATGTGATTGATGAGGACACGGTGGGTGTCTTTGCGGTGGCAGCAAATGATACCGATGTGGATGTCACTGATGTGCTGGGCGCGGTTTCCGTTGGTGCTGCCTCCCATGGCGACGTGACCGTCGACGCGCAGGGGCGGGTGATCTACACGCCCGATGCGGATTATTTTGGTGAGGACAGTTTCACCTACACCGTCGGTGACGGTCAGGGCGGCACAGCCACCGCAACCGTTCATGTCACCGTGAACCCAAAAGGCGAATTTGAAGCCCCGGCAGAAGACACAGGCGGCCTTGCACCGGCGGCGGTTCTAAGCGGAAGCGCGACACCCAATCCCGCCGATGATGTGTTTGACGTGAGCGGCGACAGTGGCCGCACGGCGATCTTTAACGGCGGGGCCGGATTTGACACCATTCTCAACACCCAACGCAAAGCTCTGTTTGATCTCACAGATGCGGAGTTTGTTGGGATTGAGCGGATTGATGGGTTTTATGGCTTGATGACGGTGACGGGGGGCGGGCGTTTGGATCTGTCCTCGGTGGCGCAGATCATCAATCTGCGCGGCATTCGCGGC
>CANMIH010000027.1 GCA_947497905.1 uncultured Pelagimonas sp. | reverse complement strand
TCACGTTATTTGACATTGATATGACTTGAAGAGATATGTGGGCGGATTTGGTTCATTCGATGGATCATACGTCTGTATATCAACGCTGGTAGGGATTTCGGTTCCGATGACCAGTGTCAGCTTCACTGTTTGAGCGGCTTTCGGTTTCTGATGAAACCAGAAGCACAATCAAACAGATGACTTCCAATGCGTGTCCGTTCCTAGCCGGGTGGACATAGGGATCTGCCCCCAAAGCGGTCCTGAGTATTGGAGATGTGCAGAGGTTCGAACGTCAAGGATAGGTTAGCAATAGCCTTTCAACTTGAGAGTTTGATCCTGGCTCAGAACGAACGCTGGCGGCAGGCCTAACACATGCAAGTCGAGCGCGCTCTTCGGAGTGAGCGGCGGACGGGTTAGTAACGCGTGGGAACGTACCCAGATCTACGGAATAGCCTCGGGAAACTGAGAGTAATACCGTATACGCCCTTCGGGGGAAAGATTTATCGGATTTGGATCGGCCCGCGTTAGATTAGATAGTTGGTGAGGTAACGGCTCACCAAGTCTACGATCTATAGCTGGTTTTAGAGGATGATCAGCAACACTGGGACTGAGACACGGCCCAGACTCCTACGGGAGGCAGCAGTGGGGAATCTTGGACAATGGGCGCAAGCCTGATCCAGCCATGCCGCGTGAGTGATGAAGGCCTTAGGGTCGTAAAGCTCTTTCGCCAGAGATGATAATGACAGTATCTGGTAAAGAAACCCCGGCTAACTCCGTGCCAGCAGCCGCGGTAATACGGAGGGGGTTAGCGTTGTTCGGAATTACTGGGCGTAAAGCGCGCGTAGGCGGACCAGAAAGTTAGGGGTGAAATCCCGGGGCTCAACCCCGGAACTGCCTCTAAAACTCCTGATCTAGAGTTCGAGAGAGGTGAGTGGAATTCCGAGTGTAGAGGTGAAATTCGTAGATATTCGGAGGAACACCAGTGGCGAAGGCGGCTCACTGGCTCGATACTGACGCTGAGGTGCGAAAGTGTGGGGAGCAAACAGGATTAGATACCCTGGTAGTCCACACCGTAAACGATGAATGCCAGTCGTCGGGTAGCATGCTATTCGGTGACACACCTAACGGATTAAGCATTCCGCCTGGGGAGTACGGTCGCAAGATTAAAACTCAAAGGAATTGACGGGGGCCCGCACAAGCGGTGGAGCATGTGGTTTAATTCGAAGCAACGCGCAGAACCTTACCAACCCTTGACATCCTCAGCTACATCCAGAGATGGATGGTTCCCTTCGGGGACTGAGTGACAGGTGCTGCATGGCTGTCGTCAGCTCGTGTCGTGAGATGTTCGGTTAAGTCCGGCAACGAGCGCAACCCACGTCCTTAGTTGCCAGCAGTTCGGCTGGGCACTCTAGGGAAACTGCCGGTGATAAGCCGGAGGAAGGTGTGGATGACGTCAAGTCCTCATGGCCCTTACGGGTTGGGCTACACACGTGCTACAATGGCATCTACAGTGAGTTAATCTCCAAAAGATGTCTCAGTTCGGATTGGGGTCTGCAACTCGACCCCATGAAGTCGGAATCGCTAGTAATCGCGTAACAGCATGACGCGGTGAATACGTTCCCGGGCCTTGTACACACCGCCCGTCACACCATGGGAGTTGGTTCTACCCGACGACGCTGTGCTAACCCTTCGGGGAGGCAGGCGGCCACGGTAGGATCAGCGACTGGGGTGAAGTCGTAACAAGGTAGCCGTAGGGGAACCTGCGGCTGGATCACCTCCTTTCTAAGGATGTATCTAGTTAGAAGAACTTGTTCTTCTCGAGATACACTTAGCATAAAAAGATCGGTACCTTTGCCGATCACCTTGGGGAAACCCAAGGGACATCACGGACCATGTCCGTCCTCATATCTCTTCAGGAATATGCAATCTTGCAGCAACTGGCTGTGGGGTTCAGCTAGGGGCCTTAGCTCAGCTGGGAGAGCGCCTGATTTGCATTCAGGAGGTCAGCGGTTCGATCCCGCTAGGCTCCACCATCTACTGCAGGGCCTGAAAGAATGGGTCGGTAGCTCAGGTGGTTAGAGCGCACGCCTGATAAGCGTGAGGTCGGAGGTTCAAGTCCTCCTCGACCCACCATTCTTTGGCAGACCGATTTGATCGATAAGCACCATGTTTGGTTCTTATCCGTCCAATCGGACAGTGGCTTCTTATGAAGCTTTGACATCGTTTAGAGATTAATCAATCAACCTTGTTTGGTTGCCGCAAGTGGGCGGTAAACCTCAGTTGGTTCCAGAGCAATCTGGAAGGTGACCTTCATGTCTAGCCGGCCTGAAGATCATATCCCTTCTGAAACGAACAAGTGTTGTCCAAGTCAAGTACACTAACCCGGTTCGTTTTACGAAACGAACCATTGTCTGGCGCAAGCCAGGCGGGAAAAAATGTATGCTTTGATCAGTAAGAGAGACGTCACACCTTGCCGGGTCCGCGTCTCATCACAAGCCAGTCTTGTTCTTACTGGATCAAATCAAGCGCGAGAAGGGCGTTTGGTGAATGCCTTGGCAGCAAGAGGCGATGAAAGACGTGATACTCTGCGATAAGCCATGGGGAGCTGAGAATAAGCTTTGATCCATGGATCTCTGAATGGGGCAACCCACCTGAAAGTTTGTTATTGTTACCTTTGGTACTCAATAATGGACTTAACCAGGTACTTTAGGACTGAATACATAGGTCTTAAAGAGCAAACCCGGGGAACTGAAACATCTAAGTACCCGGAGGAAAGGAAATCAATTGATACTCCCCTAGTAGCGGCGAGCGAACGGGGACCAGCCGAGCCTTGAGAGTGATCAGAATGTGTTGGGAAGCACAGCCATAGTGGGTGATAGCCCCGTATGAGAAGCTCGATGGGACGTATTAAGTAGGGCGGAACACGTGAAATTCTGTCTGAAGATCGGAGGACCACCTTCGAAGGCTAAGTACTCCTTGCTGACCGATAGTGAACCAGTACCGTGAGGGAAAGGTGAAAAGCACCCCGACGAGGGGAGTGAAACAGTACCTGAAACCGAACGCCTACAATCAGTCGGAGGCTCCTTGCGAGCTGACGGCGTACCTTTTGTATAATGGGTCATCGACTTGGTCTATCTAGCAAGCCTAAGCCGTTAGGTGTAAGCGCAGCGAAAGCGAGTCTTAATAGGGCGATGAGTTAGATGGATCAGACCCGAAACCGAGTGATCTAGGCATGACCAGGATGAAGGTACAGTAACATGTACTGGAGGTCCGAACCCACACCTGTTGAAAAAGGTCGGGATGAGTTGTGCCTAGGGGTGAAAGGCCAATCAAACTCGGAGATAGCTGGTTCTCTGCGAAATCTATTTAGGTAGAGCGTCATCCGAATACCCCGGGGGGTAGAGCACTGAATGGGTAATGGGGGCCTACAGCCTTACTGATCCTAATCAAACTCCGAATACCCGGGAGTACTAGATGGCAGACACACTGCGGATGCTAACGTCCGTAGTGGAGAGGGAAACAACCCTGACCTACAGCTAAGGCCCCCAATTCATGGCTAAGTGGGAAAGCAGGTGGGACGACCAAAACAACCAGGAGGTTGGCTTAGAAGCAGCCATCCTTTAAAGATAGCGTAACAGCTCACTGGTCTAAATAAGTTGTCCTGCGGCGAAGATGTAACGGGGCTCAAGCCATGAGCCGAAGCTTAGGATGCACATAGTGCATGGTAGCAGAGCGTAGTGTGACATAGTTCCATGCGTCTTTAGCCTTCCTCGGAAGGTGTTGGACGCAAGGAGCTTTCGATGAAGCCGGGCTGTAAGGCATCCGGTGGAGAGATCACTAGCGAGAATGATGACATGAGTAGCGACAAAGAGGGTGAGAGACCCTCTCGCCGAAAATCCAAGGGTTCCTGCTTAAAGCTAATCTGAGCAGGGTAAGCCGGCCCCTAAGGCGAGGCCGAAAGGCGTAGTCGATGGGAACCAGGTTAATATTCCTGGGCCAGAAGGATGTGACGGATCGTGGCGACGTATGTTCCTTATCGGATTGGAGCATATTCAAGACGGTTCCTGGAAATAGCCCTTCATGAGACCGTACCCTAAACCGACACAGGTGGATAGGTAGAGTATACCAAGGCGCTTGAGAGAACGATGTTGAAGGAACTCGGCAAAATACCTCCGTAAGTTCGCGAGAAGGAGGCCCGGTGTCTGATCACCGGGGGCACAAACCAGGGGGTGGCGACTGTTTATTAAAAACACAGGGCTCTGCGAAGTCGTAAGACGACGTATAGGGTCTGACGCCTGCCCGGTGCCTGAAGGTTAAAAGGAGGGGTGCAAGCTCTGAATTGAAGCCCAGGTAAACGGCGGCCGTAACTATAACGGTCCTAAGGTAGCGAAATTCCTTGTCGGGTAAGTTCCGACCTGCACGAATGGCGTAACGACTTCCCCGCTGTCTCCAACATCGACTCAGCGAAATTGAATTGCCTGTCAAGATGCAGGCTTCCCGCGGTTAGACGGAAAGACCCCGTGCACCTTCACTACAGCTTCGCACTGGCATCAGGCACAATATGTGCAGGATAGGTGGTGGGCTTCGAAACCAGGACGCCAGTTCTGGTGGAGCCTCCCTTGAGATACCACCCTTATTCTGCTTGATGTCTAACCGCGGTCCGTTATCCGGATCCGGGACCCTGCGTGGCGGGTAGTTTGACTGGGGCGGTCGCCTCCTAAAGCGTAACGGAGGCGCGCGAAGGTTGGCTCAGAGCGGTCGGAAATCGCTCGTTGAGTGCAATGGCAAAAGCCAGCCTGACTGCAAGACTGACAAGTCGAGCAGAGACGAAAGTCGGCCATAGTGATCCGGTGGTCCCAAGTGGGAGGGCCATCGCTCAACGGATAAAAGGTACGCCGGGGATAACAGGCTGATACTGCCCAAGAGTCCATATCGACGGCAGTGTTTGGCACCTCGATGTCGGCTCATCTCATCCTGGGGCTGGAGCAGGTCCCAAGGGTATGGCTGTTCGCCATTTAAAGAGGTACGTGAGCTGGGTTTAGAACGTCGTGAGACAGTTCGGTCCCTATCTGCCGTGGGTGTAGGATACTTGAGAGGAGTTGCCCCTAGTACGAGAGGACCGGGGTGAACGATCCACTGGTGGACCAGTTGTTATGCCAATAGCAGTGCTGGGTAGCTACGATCGGACAGGATAACCGCTGAAGGCATCTAAGCGGGAAGCCCCCCTCAAAACAAGGTATCCCTGAGGACCGTGGTAGACCACCACGTCGATAGGCCGGAGATGTAAGTGCAGCAATGCATTCAGTTGACCGGTACTAATGGTCCGATAGGCTTGATTTGATCCAGTAATAACCAGACTGACATATCAATGCATACACACTACATGACCTAGACAACTCGATTGATTAACGACGCTGAAACAAGCGTCAGACTTGGTATTTACTCGGTTTGGTGGCCATAGCGAGAGCAATACACCCGGATCCATCCCGAACCCGGTCGTTAAGTGCCTTTGCGCCGATGGTACTGCATCTTAAGGTGTGGGAGAGTAGGACACCGCCAAACCTAGTAAATACCAAGTCTTCTCATAAACGATATCTCACTACAAAACCCGATCAGACAAACTCATCTAAGACCACAAAAATGCGTCTTATATAACGTTGGGAACTCCCTAAACCCCAACAACCAACGCGGGATGGAGCAGCCAGGTAGCTCGTCAGGCTCATAACCTGAAGGTCGTAGGTTCAAATCCTACTCCCGCAACCAAA
>CANMIH010000026.1 GCA_947497905.1 uncultured Pelagimonas sp. | reverse complement strand
GAATGTGAGGAGAGGCGGACAGGAGCCTGTGCAGACATTCACAGAGAGGGTGCGGATCAAGCCTGGTTGGGGAAAGTGATGTTTCACCCGGTGGCGACCCCGGTGAAAGGACCCTGCACCAGAAATTCACAACGGCCTAATCACATGTTTGTGTAGCAGAAAAAGGGTCAAATCAGCCCAAATTTGTTTCAGCGGCTCACGCCCACGTGCGGAAAACCCCACCAAAACTCGCCAACCTCACAGCAAAAAGCCGATAGCAACCCAGACCGCGCGCCGATCTGGGCCAGTTGGGTGCAGCCTCAAGCGGAAAGTGCGACCCCGTCGACCGTGATCCGGTGCATCAGGCGGCGGTACCCGTGATAGTCGTTGATCGCCTTGTGCCATGTGGCACGGTTGTCCCAGAGCGTTATGTCGCCCGCCTCCCAGCGTACACGACACTGGAACTCAGGTTGTCTGCAATGCTCATAAAGCATCGAGAGGAGCGCATCGGATTCCGCCGCATTGAGCCCTTCGATATGAGTTGTAAACACTGGGTTCACAAATAACCCACGCCGACCGCTCAGCGGGTGGGAGATGACAACTGGATGACGAGCATCTTGAACCGCGGCCTCGGCATTTCCAAGCCTGCCACTTTTCGCCGCTTCGCTATTGCTTGTGGAAGACCCAAACACATGTCGTGAAGAATGAACCGCCCATAGGTTGTCCAGGAACCCCTTCAGAGTTGAGGACAAGGCCTCATAAGCGGCCCCCATAGAAACAAAGAGTGTATCCCCACCATATGGGGGAACCTCACGCGCATTGAGGATGGATCCCATAGCCGGCACCTGATCGTAGGAATGATCCGTATGCCACCCTTCGCCTACTGCGGTCTTTTGGTCCTTTTCCTTCAGAACCGTCGCGATCTCTGGATATCCATCAACGGCTTTGAAGAACCGGTTTACGTTGATCGGGCCAAAGCATCTGGCAAATTTCAAATGATCTTCTGGAGAGGCGTGTTGTCCCCGCAAAACCACAACGGAGTATTTCGCAAACGCATTTTGAATTTCGTCAAACTCTGCTTCGTTCCGAATGTCACAGCCGAAGATTTCAGCGCCCAGCCCACCCGTCAACGGTTTGATATCCATAAGTGAGATCCTCCTTTGATAGTTTGGGTCACGTTAGAGAATTGCCAAACCTAGAGAAAACTGAATAAATCATCCACAAAGGTAGATTTTATTGATGGTACGCTTCACACTCCGGCAACTCGCTTTTCTAAAAGAAACCGCTCGGACCGGTGGCATCGCTGCGGCGGCCAGACAGCTGAATGTATCCGCCGCAGCGATTTCCTCTGCGCTCGACAAGTTAGAGGATGTCACGAACTTAACCTTATTCGACCGGTTTCCAGCGCGCGGCATGCGGCTTACCCGTGACGGTGAGGCCTTTCTGGCTGATGCCGAAGCTTTGCTGCTACAGGCCGAGGCGCTTGATAAACGGGCCTCAGAAATATCCGGTGAAACCACCGGCTCCATCCGTATCGGCACACATTACGCCATCGCTCAGAAAATCGTTCTCCCCGCTGTTCTTGCCTTTCGAGAGACCCATCCGAACGTTCATATCGAGGTGATGGAAGACGATTTCCCGAAGTTGGTTGATCTATTGGATGCAGGAGGGGTCGACGCCCTGTTTGTCTTTGATCAGGGGTTTCAACACACGCGCCATCTGGTCGATCCCCTGCTCAGTTTGCCGCCCTTGGTGATGCTGTCAGCCAATCACCCTTTTGCGGAAAAACAGGATTTGGACCTGAGTGACCTCGTTGAACTCCCCTATATTGCCGTCTCACGCGCGGGGCCTGGGGTGAGCTATCTGGAACTTCTGAATGAGGCCGGCCTGTTTCCCGAAGTGCCCCTGACATCACGCTCCCGGGAATTGGTACAGGCCTATGTTGGGAAAGGGTTTGGGTTCACTCTCGTGGGTTTTTCGCCAACCAATCCTACGACAATCGAAGGAGACACTGTGGTCACACGTCCTTTGTCTCAAAACATCGGACATTTTGACGTCGTCATGGCCCGCGCGCGATCAGTTCGGCACTCAAAGGTCATTAAAAGCTTCTTAGATCTATGCTGCGCCCAAGTCTGATATAGAGACTTGGTTTGTACGAAGTGCCGAAACAGAAAAGCGGGCGCTAAACGCCCGCTTCGAAGTTTCCATTTTGTTGTCTCAAGTGAGCCTCGGTTACTCGGTCAAGGCCTTCTCAAGCTTCTGGGCATTCTCAAACGCAGCGATGGCAATGGCTTTGTCATCTTCGTCGTCTTCATAGAGCGTCCGTTCTTCAACGCCGGGCAGCTCAGCGAACTTCTCAGACAAACTATTTGGGAACCAGGTGCTGCCTACGGATTCAAATCCTGGCAGCTGCGACAAGATCCCAGAAGTAGACAAAGTACATTGTGCCTGAGGAACAGAACCGCGCGCCTGCGCCAGACGCAGGGCCTGTTCCGCAACTTCGGGTGTCACTTCGATCCGCTGGATACGCACGTGATAGGTTTCTCGCGCATGCGCACGTTCATAGAAATCTTTCACTGCCGGGGTGATGCCATATAGAACGTCACCAACTTCAGGCACATTCTTTGCCCGCACAGACCCCGCCGGGTCAAAAACCACGCGCTGTGAGGCATTGATCATGATGCTAGTATGTGCGCCAGCCCCACTGCGGTTGTTGATCATCGTATAGAGCGTGATCGCCGGAGGACCGTCGTGAGAATAGGCCTGACGCGCCACCTCTTCGGGTTTCGCATCTGGTAAGTTATGGGGACTGCCGCAGCCCGCCAAGATCACAGCCGCTACAGCGACCATCACAAAATTACGCACCACGGCTCTCCTTAACTCGCGGATCAGCTGTTGAAGATCGCGAGGAAGAGCAGAACGGCGATCGAGGCAATCGCCACGCGGGTCGATGCTTTGATAAAGCCGTCAAAGGCTTTTTCTTGTACACTGATGTCCATGCTGCCGTGCTTGTGTTCAGCCATGTCACAAATCCTGTTCGTTGCGTTTCCCACAGGCGGTACCTTATTTCACACCGTCTGTCACTGCGCCAATCCTGCGCAGGTTCACCTGATGTTTTAGGCGCTGCCCAGATCTTTGCCAAGTTTAAAGCCAATCCGGCGCGGTTCTGCCATAGGTACGGCCTTTGGCAGGGCTCTGAGCGTCACACTCAGCTGACTAACATGCTGAATCAATTGAGTTTTGGCACCTGACGGGTCGGAACCATAAAACGTCACGATGTCCGGGTCGAAAAACCCCATACCTTCGATGCGAAGGGCCCCGGTTTCGCCACCCACCATGCCCATGGCAATCTCGTGCTCATTATCGAGCTGTTTCTCGAAATTCTGGATATAGAGAATCAAGCGTTCATAAGCCCATTCTGCCGCGCTCTTTTGCTTGACCGGCTTTTTGGTCAGAAGCTCGGGTACGCCAGCGTCCCCCTCGGCCTCTTCTGTATGAACATCCACCTTGCGTGGCAGAGCATCGGCTTCATACGCTTCTGCGGCGGTCACGATTTTATCTTCCATATCTCTCCCTCTGGTCCAGGCGGACCATCCTTACACCGGCAATGCCGTCGTCTCTTTCAATTCTTCCATAACAAAGCTGGCAGAGATATCGGACATTGGCATTTGATGGATCAATTTTTTGTAGAACGCATCATATCCCGCCACGTCAGCTACCCGCACGCGTAGCAGATAATCCAGATCCCCGGACATTCGATAGGCGCCCACAACCTCGGGCAGTCGGTCGATCACACGATGAAATTGCGTCAACCAATCCGGATCATGGGTCGAACTTTTTATCAGGACCATCACCTGAAGCGGGCAACCTACAGCAACCGGATCGGCCAACGCGACGCGCGCTTTCAAAACGCCTTTGGCCTCCATCTGGCGCATGCGCCGCCAGCACGCATTGCGCGACAGGGCCACCTGTTCTGAAATCTCATCCACACTTAACGTTGCATCACTTTGCAACACATTCAGTATTTTTCGATCTGTATCGTCCAGTTTTGCGCTCATTTTGGGATGCTATCCCAATTTTTTCAGCATTCCAATGCGCATTTGGGACGACTTTGACCCGGTGATCTGGCATAAGTGCCCCACTTCTATCGCGCTCTTCATCGACCCTCCGCCCCTCGCAGGTGACACTTCGGCGCCAACACTCGGAACCCAATCATGTGCCGCATTGCCACCTATCAAGGCCCCGCTATACCGCTGGAAAATATCATTACAGGCCCGGCGAACAGCCTGCTAACTCAGAGCCAGCACGCCAACGAAGCGAAACTTGAGGTGAATGGCGACGGGTTTGGAATTGCGTGGTACGCAGATCATCAACAGCGGCCCGGTCTCTATCGTGACGTTCTGCCCGCTTGGAGTGACGGTAATCTCACCAGCCTTTGCCGCATGATCACGGCCGAGCTATTTCTCGGCCATGTCCGCGCCTCAACCATGGGCGAAACCAGTCGCGCCAATTGCCATCCTTTTACTTTCGACAAGTGGAGCTTTTGCCACAACGGCCAGATCCCGGCTTTTCCAAAGATCCGCCGCGCCCTGGAAGCAGCCCTACCCGACGCCCATTACATGGCACGCAAAGGGACCACAGACAGCGAGATGCTGTTTTTGACTTTGATGGCGGGTGGCTTCGAAGCGGATCCGGTCTGTGCCTTGAACCGCGTGCTCACACGGTTGGCGACATCTGACATGAAGGCTCCGAACCGTATCACTTGCGTTCTGAGTGACGGCGACGCGCTTTATGCCTTCCGTCATGCCTCGGACAAAAAGGCACCGACCCTTTATATTTCAGATGAATTGGACAATGGCGGCCGCAGTTTCTCCTCTGAACCGCTAGAAGGCTGTCGGAACCGATGGACGGAAGTGCCGCAAGATACCCTTGTCATTCTTCGCAACGGAAAAAGACAAGACCTTG
The DNA here is from genome assembly GCA_947497905.1 of uncultured Pelagimonas sp. Classification (GTDB taxonomy): domain Bacteria; phylum Pseudomonadota; class Alphaproteobacteria; order Rhodobacterales; family Rhodobacteraceae; genus CANMIH01. The sequence continues at coordinate 4,670 of CANMIH010000026.1, read as the reverse complement.
CTCTGGCCTAAGAATGGCCGACTTGGAACTCTCCGCCGAGATAATGGGCGGTACCGTGGTTCAGGCCCAACCATTCGCAGGCATCGTCCCCATCCTCGAACACCTCAACCCGGATTCGGTCAGAGATTTCGGCGAGACCCTGAAATTGACGGGCTAAACTGTACCCAAAACTTCCCGCTGGCGCAAAAAACGCAAACCGCATCTGCCCAACACGGGTTTGATATTCCGCGTCCAGTTTCAGAAGCTGCCCAGCCATAGAGCGCCCGTCAATGTTCGTGGTTTCAAGGGCGCTCATGTCAATTAAAACACGCGAAATCTCGTTGTAGCCGTCCTGAGCGGCAAGCTCACGGCGCAGCCTCTGCTGGACACGGTAATCTTCTGCCCCAGCATGCACGACCACAAGGATTTTCTCGTCTTTAAACAGCTGGTAGGAAAACACGTCACTCTCCATCAAAGGTCTTCTGATCAGTATGTCACACGAAATGGGAATGGCGAGTTCAAACCAACACCGCGTCTGAATGAACAGCTAGGGAGCACGCCCCTAGGCTGCCTGAACGTCCGAGTAACGCCTTCCGAAAATTATCTTTTTCCAGCCACATTTCAGACACATCAGACAGTAGTGTCAGGTTAACTAGGAGTTAACCAGAACGGATTCTCGCCATGCAGACCATCGATACCGTGCTTGAAACCATGCAGGCTGACAGCGCACGCGTTACCCAAAGCCGCACATCGTATGGCCATCTGCCCTTTAGCGAACTCTGGATCGGCGCCGTAACCCCCAAAGCCATCACACGGCTTTACTTCTCGTTTGGCCTGGTTGGGCTGCCTTTGCGAAAGATGGTTCTCGATCTCTGCGCGTTGTGTATCGTCGCCGTGATGACATTGGTGGCCTGGAGTGTGATGACGCAGGGGTGGCTGACACTTGCAGCCCCAATTGCCCCAATGATGACCGGTGCACTCACAGCGCTGATCGCTCTTTTGTTTACGATCTGCGCCGCCGCGACCCTCACCCGAGGAGCGATGACCCTTGCCACCTGGTATGGGACATATCTACGTCTGACCGGTCAGGGGCCCGCCGCAATTTCGGTACGACGAGACGGGCAGGCCAACCAGATGTTTGATGTGCTCAACACGCTGCGCGCAGCCCACTAAGGCCAGCTTAGACCGCCTGGAACACCCAAGCCTCGTCGTCTTCACGCACTTTGCGCGTCGCGCGCCCTTCGTGCCAAAGGTGCAGACAATGTGCCATGGCTTCGACCAGAGCCAAACCATATTCGCCACCACCGATGTGGCGCTTGAAGAGTGGCACAAAACATTCACCTGCCGATTTCGGCGTGTCGAGATGCGCGACCAGCCGTTCAAGAGCCCCGTGGTGGTTTTCAATCAAGTTATGTAGGCGTGCCGGTAACCCGGTAAAGGGCAGCTTGTGCCCACCGAGCACCAGATGATCCTCACGCGCGATGCCAGACAAGCGCTCACAGGCCTCGAGCCAATCTCCGACCGGATCGGCTTCGGGTTCCGTGGCATAGACACCTAGATTTGGGCTGATCGACGGCAGGATCTGATCTCCTGCAATCACAAGGTTGCAGTCGCGTGACCACAGCGTTGCGTGTTCCGGCGCATGGCCGTTGCCGATATGGATATCCCACACCCGGCCCCCTGCCCGCAAAACATCGCCCTGTTTGATCCGCGTATAGCCAAGCGGCATAGGTGAAACGCAATCAGCAAAGTTAAATGGACGTCCTGCAATACGCTCGGCCAGTTCCGCAGCATCCATACCACATCGTTTCCAATAGGTGATGGTTTCGTCCGTTGGCAGTTCCTGTAGATCCAACTGCAACATCCGCGCCATCAACCACCCGGTCCGTGTCATGACCAACTCGGCCCCATGCTCTTGCTGAAACCACCCCGCCAAACCGATGTGATCTGGATGGTGATGGGTTCCAATCACACGCGTGACTGGCTTTCCACCTAAAGGACCAGCAAAGGCCTGTTCCCAGATGGCCTTGGATTTGCGAGTGGCAAACCCCGTATCAACGATGGTCCAGCCGTCCCCGTCGTCCAAGGCGTAGATGTTCACATGATCCAGCTTCATCGGCAGAGGCTGACGCAGCCAAAGCACCCCTTCTGCGATCTCGATGGCGTCGCCTGCCTCTGGCACCTTGTCATTCCAAGGGTAGCGGATCGGGGTCATGCTGTTGTCCTTCAAACGGCCAGGTCCTCTGGTGTGATTGCCATCAATGCGGCGTTGTCCTCAAGGGCGTGGCTGAGCAACCCGATATGCTCCGGCAGAAGGCGTGTAATATAAAATCGCGCTAACCTCTCTGTGGCGGTCCCCGGTTCAGCAATTGCTGCGCGCAGATGGAAATACCCCCCAAGAACCCGTGCAAAAGCACGCAGGAACGGAACGGCGCCCCCAAAACGGTCTGCCATGTCGCGGGTCACCAGGGTTTCAACGGCCTCGCGCAGGCTTTCAGAGGCCTGCCAAACTGGCTCGGCCAGATCCGGCATTGTCGCTCGCGCAGCTTCTGCAAAAGCTTCGATCTCATCCAGAAGGCGTCCGGCCGCCTCACCACCGTCCATCAGTTTGCGTCCAACAAGATCCATGGCCTGAATGCCATTTGTACCCTCATAGATCGCAGTCACCCGCACGTCGCGCAGATATTGCGCTGCACCGGTCTCTTCCACAAATCCCATCCCGCCATGCACCTGAACGCCCATATTGGCCACATCAATACCAGTGTCCGTGCCAAAGGCCTTGGCAATCGGGGTGAAAAAGGCGGCGCGCGACGCCCAATCTGCATCTCCAGAGGCATTGGACATATCAATCGCGACCGCGAGCGACAGACCAATGGCCCGCGCAGCAAAGGTTTCTGCCTTCATCGTGGCCAACATCCGGCGCACATCTGCATGACCTATAATCGTGCCTTCCGGGCTCCGGCCCTGTTTCCGTTCATTCGCATAGCTTAGCGCATGCTGATAAGCACCTTCGGCCACACCAATACCCTGAATTGCTACGCCGAGCCGTGCATTGTTCATCATGGTGAACATGGCCCGCATGCCGTCATGTGGCTCTCCGATTAACCAGCCTGTCGCGCCTTCAAAAGACATGACACAGGTCGGACTACCATGCAGTCCCATCTTATGCTCAACGCTCACGACCTTGAGGCTGTTGGCTACGCCGGGGTCTCCGTTCGCATCCGGAATGTTACGCGGCACAAGGAACAGGCTTATACCTTTGGTGCCCGGCACGCCGTCAGGAAGACGCGCCAACACCAAATGGCACACATTGCCGGTGAAATCGTTGTCTCCCCAGCTGATAAACACTTTGCTGCCCGTGACAGAATAGGTGCCATCCCCGTTGTCGGTGGCTTTGCTGCTCAACGCGCCGACATCCGACCCGGCCTGTGGCTCGGTCAGGTTCATGGTTCCGGCCCATTCACCGGTGATCAGCTTTGGCAAATAGAGGTCTTTGACCGCATCGCTTGCGTGATGTTCCAGTGCCTCAATCTGGCCCTGTGTCATCAAGGGATTAAGCTGTAGCGACAGGCACGCTGAGCTCATCATATCGTTGACCACGGTTGTCACGGTCATCGGCAGCCCCATCCCGCCATAGTCTGGCGACGCAGCTGTTGAAATCCAGCCCCCCTCGGCAATGGCCCTGTAGCCATCGGCGAACCCCTCCGAGGTGCGCATTTTGCCATTCTCCAACACACTGGGATCCAGATCACCCGAACGGTTCAAAGGGGCGAGAATGTCTTCACAGAGTTTGCCTGCTTCGCTTAAGATCGCCCCAACCATATCTGGCGTGGCCTCTGCAAACCGCTCGGTCTCGGCTACGGCCGGAAACCCAACGACTTTGTTCAAGAGAAGCTGAAATTCATCCAAAGGCGCGCGATATGTCATGGGAAGCCTCCATATGGCTTGGCAATACGATGTGGCTTATGTAGCAAGCTTTCACCTCAAACTACCCCGAAGGCCTCGGCCTTCAACCGAAACGCGGCGTCATAGGATCACAGCATGCGCAGAACCGAATTGCTCACGGCTCCGGCCGGAATCCCCCGGGCCGCAGCGCTTTTGGAACAGGGCGGACTGGTCGCCTTTCCAACTGAAACGGTCTATGGACTGGGGGCGGATGCGAGCAATGACCGTGCCGTTGCGGGTATTTACGAAGCTAAAGGCCGCCCCAGTTTCAACCCTCTGATCGTGCATTTGCCCGATGTAGAGGCCGTCCAGAGGTTGGTCGTCTGGTCGGAGGCAGCTCAGCTCATTTCTGAGGCCTTCTGGCCTGGTCCTTTGACGCTTGTATTGCCACTTCGTGAGGGGGCTCCTGTGTCCAAACTGGTCACAGCCGGGTTGTCGACCCTAGCGGTACGCGTCCCTGAGGCAGCCGTCGCTAATGCGCTCTTGTCAGAAGTAGACCGACCCATTGCGGCCCCCTCGGCCAACACCTCGGGTCGGATCAGCCCAACCCGCGCCGCCCATGTGGCAGACGATCTGAGCGGACGGATTGATGGAATTTTAGACGGTGGAAGCTGCTCTGTTGGTCTTGAATCCACTATTCTCGGGCTCGCCGGACACCCGACCCTATTACGCCCTGGGGGAGTTAGCCGAGAGGATCTATCGGAAGTTTTGGGATTTGATGTTCTGACCCGCGACGAGGCCGCGGC
>CANMIH010000025.1 GCA_947497905.1 uncultured Pelagimonas sp. | reverse complement strand
GCGGTGGATGTGGCCCATGGCGATTGTGTGCACATCGGCCGGGCGCAGATTGGCGAGATCACCTCGTCGATGCGCTCACCTTTGCTGGGCAAAAACATCGCCCTGGCCCGAGTGGATGTGGCACACCATGAGGTGGGCACCGAGGTCGAGATCGGCAAACTGGACGGCCACATGAAGCGCCTCCCCGCCAAAATCGTCCCCTTCGCCCACTACGACCCGCAGAAAACCAAACCTCGGTCGTAATCTCAAAAAATCAGGGAAAGCCTATGTCAGACGCATTGAATGCCATCGGCGGCGAAGACGGCCTGCGCAGACTGATCAACCGTTTCTACGATCGGATGGAGACGGATGACGAGGCTTTCCCACTTCACAGGCTCCATTTCAGAGGGCATGGGCTTGAGCATATTCGGCAGGCGCAGTTCGAATTTATGAGCGGGTTTCTAGGTGGACGCGCCTATTACCGCGAACGATTTGGACACATGAATTTGCGAGAGTTGCATGAGCACATTCCGGTTCGTACCGAAGACGCAGATCTTTGGTTGAAGACCTTTGATGCGGCTTTGGACGATTGCGGCATGACAGGAGAGGTTGTGGACCGGTTTCGCGCCACACTGCGGCGCGCGGCGCATATGCTTGTCAACGATGTCCCTGATTGGCGGTTGGAAAGTGATGAAACTGCGCGGATCAACAGGGGCATAGACTGACTAAGTCGAACACGCGTTGGTGACCGGAAGAGCCTTAAGATGCGCAGAATTCATCCGAGAGAAAGAAATTTGCAACCCAGTAAAAATGCAGGTATTTCTTAGGAGATAAGTTCGAATTCTGTTAAGTGGGACGATATTATCTCTATGGCTGCTGAAGAACCAAACACGATGACCAAGCTCCTGCAAGATCCCCACAGCCTTCGGGAAGAACGGGAAAAGGTTCTCGAAGTGGCCATCGGGCGAGAGGTGCGTGCCTTTCGGAAGCAACAGGGGATCACTGTTGCCGAATTGTCCAAAATCACGGATCTGTCGATTGGCATGTTGTCCAAGATCGAAAATGGCAACACCTCGCCTTCGTTGACCACGCTACAGACCCTGGCCAATGCTCTATCAGTACCACTGACGGCTTTTTTCAAAGGCTATGAAGAACGTCGCGAGGCGCAGCACACCAAAGCAGGTGAGGGACTTGAGATTGAGCGGGCCGGGACGCGGGCCGGGCACCAATACAATCTGCTGGGTCACCTTGGGTCAAACTCCAGTGGGGTTATTGTCGAGCCGTATTTGATCGAGCTGAACTCAGAGTCCGATACATTCAAAACCTTTCAGCATGAAGGGATCGAGATGATCTACATGCTGGAGGGGCAGGTGAACTACCGTCATGGTGCCGAACACTATCCTCTGCAACCGGGAGATACCCTGTTCTTCGATGCAGATTCACCCCATGGACCGGAAGAGCTTGTTGAATTGCCTGCAAGATATCTGTCTGTGATCTGCTACCCGCAACGGAACTGAGCAAAGTGCGTAAAAAAGACCCCTCATGTGTTTCACAAGGGGTCTGAAAACGCTATTTTTTGAGAGCTGGTTCGGATGTAAGATCCGGCCAAATGCCCGGCGACGTGGGCTGTCCGTCGTCAAACTGACTGAGATAGTCCAGCATCATAGGACGGTTGTCGATGAATCCCTTATAGGTGGCAAGTTCCTCCGGCAGATCGCGAATAACGCGGTGCAAACGACGTCCCCATTTCGGAATTGTCGTTAAATCCTGAAAGGCGATCAGATAACAACGGATTGGGAACAACAGCGCGTTTGACCGAGGAAGTCGGTAGAAAGTTTGCAGCTCAACCCTAAGATGCTGTTTGGCTCCGATGGTCTCAGGGGTCATCTGTGTCTTCTGGATACCCCACTTATGGTAGTTCTCAGGGCTTGTATCCAGAAGCGGATTGACCGTCATGGTCCAGTTCAACCGCCGCGCCGGTGCGCCCTGCTGGATGTTGAGCAAGAACTTCAGCGCACGCTTAAAGATACCCATTTCATGTGCCAGAGGCACCGGGGCATGCCACTCGAAAAAGTTCATACCGATGTCAAAATCCAAAGACCAATCGGCCTGGGTTGTGACCATGCCAGCGTCCATCCACAGCATCTCATCGCGCTGGTCCAGGACGGCGAAATCCCCCTGTGCCTGGCGGGTAATGTATTCCAGCGGCCCGCAGGGAAGTGTTGTTTCGTCGAGGAAGGTGAATTTCTGCTCGATCCCCATTGGGCGGTTGATCCAATGCCATTGGTCTCCGTCCCGGTGAAGTTCAAACAGATCTGGATAGTCTTCTGATTTGGAAACCATGATCAGTTCAAGAGTGTCCCAGCCCGCAAGTGTCATATGGGGCAAGGACTGACAGCGAAGGGGATCATCATCTAGAACCAGCGCGCGGTCACGCATTTCCGAAACATAATGCTCATCGACATCAAAGCGCTTTTCATAGACTGACCCGGCAGGCCCGCCTCTGTGCTGCTCCATGTTCACGGAATACATGTAGCTGTCTTCGTGAAACGGAAAGGGGAACCGTTTGATTGCCCAGTCCGAGTTTCGGAAGGAATAATCGTCTCGGAAGGTCTCTTCGTTGAATTGTATTGTCATCTGGGATCCTCCTTAGCGGTCCAGGACCAAAGTCTCGCCGAGGAACCGGCTGACACAGGGCATGATTTTTTCACCGGATGCATGTTCGGCTTCATCGAGCCAGTGATCGCGATGGTCAAATGTTCCGGAATGCTCAACAACATCGGTCTCACACTGACCGCAGGCGCCGCCGCGACACAGGAAGGGGGCATCGACACCGCAGCGTTCCATGGCCTCCAGCAGACTTTCGTTCTCACCCACATCGATAGTGATGTCAGATCTGCACAGCCGAACCTGAAATGGTTTGCCCGGTTGAGGCGCCAGAAACTCTTCTGAATGCACGTTGTCTTCTGGCCATCCGAGCTCAGCGGCGGTTGTGTGCACCCATTGGATCATTCCGGCAGGACCGCACACATAAGCATGTGTTCCAAGCGGCTGACCTTCTAGAAGGTGGCCCAGATCGATCGCCTGATTTTCACTGTCATAATAAACGTGCACATTAGAGGGGTGCTTGGCTTTTAACTCTGTGGCGTAGCTTGCGAGCTCAGGCGATCGCGCGGCGTAGTGCAATTCCCAATGACCGTTGGACCGTTCAAGCTGGGCAATCATGGCCATAAAGGGCGTGATGCCGATGCCACCGGCAAAGAAGATATGTTTGCGCGCCCGAAGATCGAGTGCAAACAGATTGACCGGATAGGTGATCACCATTGGATCACCCTGAGATACGTTTTGGTGCATAAACAGCGACCCGCCACGACCCTGATCATCACGCCGCACTGAGATGGCGTAGGTCGAGGTATCAGCAGGATCAGACATGAGCGAATAGGGGTTCAGCCTGGTGCGGCCTTCGTCCTGCATTTCAACAACTGTATGCGCGCCAGCGGAGAACGGCGGAAAATCTTTCCCATCGGTTCGCTTAAATTCGAAACGGGTCACGAGATCGTTCAAGGGCACAACGGCACTCACAAGAACATCGATTTTCTCGGCGCCGGCTTTGGCTTTCTGGGGGGCTGCGCTCATGAGTAAAGCTCCACAGGATCAGGAACATTGCCAGGGTCTTCTGCATCAATGCAGACACCCTGAAAGGCCGCCAGACGGCGTGAATAGTGGTCACGGACAAAGAGGTTTAACCCGCAGTGGCTGCAGACAAAGGGGTCGGTTGTCACGTCTTCGGTGATGCCTTTGCAATGGACGCATTGCATGCGGCGCGCAACGGAACCGCGGTGTTCGGTCTGAATGGCTGTATGCGGGATCCCAACGGCAGTCGCTTCATTCATGGCCTGACCAATCAAGCCTTCGGTGCCGGTCAGATAGACCTGCAACCCCATATGAGCCTGGCCTAATACGTGGCGGATCCGCTGGGTCGCAGCGGCAAAGCTTGGGCCGACGTAAAGTTGATTTGGTCCTGCCGCGCGAAGCCGATCTACATAGGTTTCCCCGGTGTCTTTGGGCAGATAGATGATGTGGCTGTTTGCCATCAAGTTTTCGTCTCGGTCCGCCAGTTCAAGCAGGGCTTCGGCCCCTTCCGCGTCCGCAATCATCAGGTGCGATTTTCCAGGGCGTGGCGCGAGCGTGCCATAAACCGGTCGGCTCAAAATGCTTTCTGGAAACTGGAATTTCGACATGTCCAGTGACCTCCCTTTTTGTGCGTATAGAGCAGGCCGGGCAAATGTCTGAGTTCTGCCCGACCTGTTGGCAAATGTGCTTAGCCCTTGGCTGTGCGAATCGCTTTGTCGCGGTCGTAGAACGGCATTTCTTCCGCGACACAGGGAATTTCCGTCCCATCCTCGTTGCGAACGGTCATCTTGGTGCCGTCTTTGGCGCAATCTACCGGCATCCGTGCGATGCCAACGTTGTGGTTGTTGACTTCGGAGTACATGCCATAGGTTACCACACCCACTTCCTTGCCGTCCTTCAGCAAAGTTGCGCCTTCGCTGGCTGGTGTCGTGCCGTCCAGTTGAACGCCAAAGATCTTAAACCGCTCTTTGCCTTCCAGCGCATAGTGGTTCTCGGCACCGCGGAACCCTGTTTTGCCGGGCGAGACGGTGAATTCCAGACCCAGCTCCCACAGGGAATCTCCGCATGGACCATCGTCGAACGGGTAGGTCTCTGAGTTGTCGCCGGGATAGAACAGCAGATAGCTTTCGGTCCGCAGCAGATCGAGGGTTGAGAACTGAACCGGGACAATGCCCATGTCCTTGCCATCTTCCAAAATCGCGTCCCACAGTGAAACCGCGTGGCGGCCTTCGCAGAAGATTTCGTATCCGCGTTCGCCTGTGTATCCCGTGCGTGAGATCATGACAGGTTTGCCAAACAGTTTGGTTTGCATAATCCCAAAATAGGCCAGATCACGGATGCCGGGCACATGTTTGGCGAGGAAGTCGACCGCCACAGGGCCTTGCAGCGACATATCGTGCAGATCGTCGTCAAAGAGCATGGTGACGTTTTTGCCAAAGGCCGCCATGGCCAGGCTTTCGTGACCCGTTCCTGTGCCGTGAACCAGAAGCCAGTTGTTCACCGACAACCGGTAGATCACGCAATCATCGATAAAGAGACCGCGATCATCCAACATTGACGCGTAAACGGCGCGGCCGGGCATCAGCTTGTCTACATTGCGTGTGGTGGCTCGATCGATCACAGCCGCCGCATGCGGGCCACTGAGATGGATCTTTTTCAGGCCAGACACATCCATAAGACCCGCTTTGGTCCGGATCGCCTTGTAGTCTGCCTTCGCACGTTCGTCAGAGCCATCATAGAACCAGGCCGTGCCCATTCCGTTCCAGTCCTCAAGCTCTCCCCCAATCTCACTATGCCGCTGCGCCAACGCAGACGTCCGATACATAATGGCCATGGTTTCCTCCCTATTGATCCAATCTTGGACCACATTCAGACCGATGCTGAACCAAAAAGCAACATCTGTGTTCAGATTTCTTTCCTCAAGGGAAAAATTATGCGTTTTTCCGGGGCAAATCGTCGGTTTTGGGTGGTTCGTGTTTTTTGCCCAAAAGTGAAAGAATTTGACAGAAAGGAAATCCTGCCTTTCCCTGAGTTAAAAAAACTTTCTCAAAATTACCAAGAAACGCACAGGGAGAATAAATATGGATGGTAATCTCAACGCACTGACAACAGTGTTTACGGAGTTCTATTATTGGGTGACGGTCGTCTTCATGTTCCTGATCCACGTCGGGTTCTGCATGTACGAAGTGGGCGCCAGCCGTCGCCGAAATCACATGCATACGTTGATGAAGAACGTCATGGTGATCCCATTGGTCACTGTTACGTTCTTCTTCTTTGGATGGTGGATCTATTGGGCCTTCCCCATGTTCCCCTTCTTTGGTGGTCTAGACCTTGAGGCCGGGGCGGCGAATCTCCCTTGGGCTGAAACCATGGGTCCGAACGCTGCGGACCGAATCACTGGGGTATTCTGGGCCGCGTTCCTGCTTTTCTCATGGACAGCCGCCTCAATTGTTTCAGGCTCCGTGATCGAAAGAATCCGCTCCTCGGCCCTTTGGGTTCATGCGGTTCTAATTGGTTCAGTCTGGTGGATTATCGACGCCGCCTGGGGATGGCACTACGGCGGCTGGATGGTCAAATATCTTGGCTATCACGATGCCTATGCCTCGGGGGTTATCCATGCCATCGCGGGTGGATACGCCTTGGGTGTGATCATGGTGCTTGGTCCGCGCATCGGCAAATTTGCCTCTGATGGCACGCCGCGTGACATTCCTCCGCACAATCCTTGGATGCTAACGATTGGTGTGTTCCTGATCTATACCGGCTTCTGGGGTTTCTACGCGGCCTGCAATGTGCCGATTATTTCTCCAGAAGGAATTGACGGCCAAATCACCGGCACGACGTGGACCGCCACAAACATCTATCTTGCGCCGACGTCCCTGTCGGGGATCACCTTTAACTTCCTGATGTCGCTGTCAGGCGGGTTGATGGCGGCCTATGTGATGTCGCGTGGCGATGCATTCTGGACTTTCTCAGGTGGTCTTGCGGGCGTCATTACCGCATCTGCGGGCAACGACCTGTACCATCCCGTACAGGCAATGCTGATCGCTGCCGTGGGTGTGGTTGTCGTGTACAAGTTGCATTTCTGGGTCGAACGTAAGTTCAAACTTGATGATGCAGTAGGCGCCGTAGCGGTTCACGGATACTCGGGTGTTGTGGGCCTCATCATCAGCGGATTTGTCCTCTGGGGCGTCCCCTCGTCCCCCTACGAAGGTTATGCCGCGATCAACCCCGTTGGTCAGATCCTTGGTGCGGTGATCATGTTCTTCGTGCTGGGTTTCCTGCCTGGCTACATCGTCGCCAAACTTCAGGCCAGCGCCGGTGTGTTGCGTATTCCTGAAGAGGTTGAACTCGAAGGTCTCGATTACGCTGAACACCATGCCTACGAAGAGGCAAAGCAAGAGATCATCGAAGCCGATAAGGCGCATCTTGCTTCCAAAATTGCCCCTGCAGAATAAGGAGAATCCAACATGTCTACGATTGGTTATGAGAGCTGGGCCGTTGATCTGGCAGATGTCGGAGCGATTTATCCCTTTCAGGGGGCGGAAGTCCTGATGGTGATCCTGGGAGTCGCATTCTGGATCGGTTGGCACCGCATTCAATTTGTTCGCGAAGCGGAACACCTTGAAAATGCGAAGAAACGTGCAGTCGACCACGAGCGCATTCAGGAAAGTGTCGAACGATACTGACACCTTTGGCAAAAGCGGGGATTTCCTCGCTTTTGCCACACAGGAAAATTTATTTCATGGCAGTTGCGGTGTCGGATTTCCGGTGCTAGCCTACCCAAAGCGCCCCCTGGGCGAGAGTTAACAAAAAGTGGAGCATCGCCGAATATGTGCGGAATTGTCGGACTCTTCTTAAAAGACAAAGCCCTTGAGCCTCAGCTGGGTGCTTTGCTGACAGATATGCTGATCACGATGACAGATCGTGGTCCGGACAGTGCTGGGATCGCCATTTACGGTGATGAAACCGCCAGCGAATCGAAACTGACGGTTCAGTCGGAAACCCCGGATGCGGATTTCGCAGGTCTGGCTGAGGCCCTTCAAGCAGAGCTGGGTGGCGCGGTCACTCTGGAACGCCGCGACACTCATGCGGTTCTGACTGTGCCTGCGGGTCAGGCGGACAATGCCCGCTCGGTTCTGCGCCAGATCGCACCTACCGTGCGCTCCATGTCCTTTGGCGACACTCTGGAAATCTACAAAGAGGTTGGTCTACCTAAAGATGTAGCAGCCCGCTTCGAAGTGTCGGCCATGACTGGCACTCACGGCATCGGCCACACCCGTATGGCCACAGAATCAGCCGTGACCACCCTGGGCGCGCACCCGTTCAACACCGGGTCGGATCAGTGCCTTGTTCACAATGGCTCGCTGTCCAACCACAACTCGCTGCGCCGCAAGCTGCAGCGCGAAGGCATTCACATCGAAACCCAGAACGACAGCGAAGTGGCCGCCGCCTATCTGACCTGGAAAATGCAGAACGGCGCCAGCCTGGGTGAAGCTCTGGAACAGTCGCTGGATGATCTGGATGGGTTTTTCAACTTTGTAGTGGGCACCAAAGACGGGTTCGGCGTGGTCCGGGATCCCATCGCCTGCAAACCGGCGGTGATGGCCGAAACCGACCAATATGTGGCCTTTGGGTCCGAGTACCGCGCGTTGGTGAACCTGCCCGGTATCGAAGACGCCCGCGTTTGGGAACCAGAGCCCGCCACGGTCTATTTCTGGAGCCACACCGACACGAACAGCCTGAACAAGAAGGTCGCGTAAATGCAAACCTATGATTTAGAAGCAGAAGGCCTGCGCGGTTTAAACGCCTCGCTGCATGCTCAGTCCGAACAGACCAGTCAGACCAATTGGGAAGTGGTCAACCCAAAGGGCAGCCACGCCATCGCGGTTGGTTTGGACGCCCCCATCGAGGTCTCGGTTCAGGGCTCAACCGGCTATTACTGCGCCGGCATGAACAAACAGGCCACCGTCCATGTCAAAGGCTCGGTTGGTCCGGGTGTTGCAGAGAACATGATGTCGGGTCTGGTCAAGGTTGATGGCGACGCCAGCCAATACGCAGGCGCTACCGGTCACGGTGGTCTGCTGGTGATCAAAGGCAATGCATCCTCCCGCTGTGGGATCTCGATGAAAGGCATCGACATCGTTGTGCATGGCAACATCGGCCACATGTCAGCCTTCATGGCGCAGTCTGGCAATCTGGTGGTCTGCGGCGATGCAGGCGATGCACTGGGTGACTCGATCTACGAGGCCCGTCTGTTTGTCCGGGGTTCGGTGAAATCTCTGGGCGCGGACTGTGTCGAGAAAGAGATGCGCCCCGAGCACATCGAGCTGCTGCGCGATCTTCTGGCCCGCGCCGAAAGCGATGCCAAGCCGGAAGAGTTCAAACGCTATGGCTCGGCTCGTCAGCTTTACAACTTCAACATCGACAACGCGTATTGAGGGGGAACATGTCCGTGAAAGACAACACCGAAAACGGCCCGCCGCAGACAGTTCCGATTCAATCGGAAACCTTTTCCAACCCGATCAACGCCGAAATCCGCCGCGCCGCGGCCACTGGCATCTACGACATTCGCGGCGGTGGCGCCAAACGTCGTGTGCCGCATTTCGACGATCTGCTGTTCCTTGGCGCCTCGGTGTCGCGCTATCCGCTCGAAGGGTATCGTGAACGCTGTGACACCAAGGTCACCCTTGGCACACGCTTTGCGAAAAAGCCGATCGAGCTTGATATCCCGATCACCATCGCGGGGATGTCTTTTGGTGCCCTGTCGGGCCGCGCGAAAGAGGCTCTGGGACGCGGCGCCTCGGCAGCAGGCACATCGACAACCACCGGTGACGGCGGTATGACCCCGGAAGAGCGCGGCCATTCCTCAAAACTGGTGTACCAGTATCTGCCCTCACGCTACGGCATGAACCCCGATGATCTGCGCAAAGCGGATGCGATCGAAATCGTGGTTGGTCAGGGTGCGAAACCCGGCGGCGGCGGTATGCTCTTGGGTCAAAAAATCTCGGACCGCGTGGCCGAGATGCGCAACCTGCCCAAAGGCATCGACCAGCGTTCGGCCTGTCGCCACCCGGATTGGACCGGCCCCGATGATCTGGAAATCAAGATCCTCGAGCTGCGCGAAATCACCGCTTGGGAAAAGCCGATCTACGTCAAAGTTGGCGGCACGCGCCCCTATTATGACACCGCTCTGGCGGTCAAAGCCGGCGCTGATGTGGTTGTTCTTGACGGCATGCAGGGCGGCACCGCCGCGACGCAGGATGTCTTTATCGAACACGTGGGTCTGCCGACGCTCGCCTGTATCCGCCCTGCGGTTCAGGCGCTGCAGGATCTGGGCGTTCACCGCGAGGTTCAGCTGATTGTTTCGGGCGGCATCCGCACCGGTGCCGATGTGGCCAAGGCCATGGCGCTGGGGGCAGACGCGGTCGCCGTTGGCACCGCCGCGCTGATTGCGCTGGGAGACAACGACCCGCGCTGGGAAAGCGAATACCAGAAGCTTGGCACAACAACCGGTGCCTATGACGATTGGCACGAAGGTATGGACCCAGCCGGTATCACCACGCAGGACCCCGAGCTGCAACTACGCCTCGATCCGGTCGATGCAGGGCGGCGTTTGCGCAACTATCTCAATGTGATGACACTTGAGGCACAGACAATTGCCCGGGCCTGTGGTCACAATGATCTGCACAATCTTGAGCCTGAAGATCTGTGCGCCCTGACCATGGAGGCCGCTGCCATGGCCCGCGTGCCGCTGGCCGGTACGGAATGGTGGCCCGGCAAGTCCGGGTCGGGATTCTAAACACTTTTCAAAGGCGCGGGGGTTATGCCCTGCGCCTTTTGCATAACAACAATTAAACCAACAGGGAAATTCCGCATGACCATTGATTTGGCTCAATTCGCCAAGGACAAAGGCGTCAAATACTTCATGATTTCCTTCACCGATCTGTTTGGCGGCCAGCGGGCAAAGCTCGTTCCGGCTCAGGCAATTGCAGACATGCAGGAAGACGGCGCAGGCTTTGCCGGGTTTGCAACCTATCTGGATATGACCCCGGCCCACCCCGATATGCTGGCCGTGCCGGACCCGGATTCGGTGATCCAACTGCCATGGAAACCCGAAGTGGCCTGGGTTGCTGGCAACTGTGTGATGGAAGGTCAGGACGTGGCGCAGGCCCCGCGCAACGTGTTGCGCCGCCTGATCGACGAAGCCGCCGAAGAAGGGCTGCATGTGAAAACCGGCATCGAGGCCGAGTTCTTTCTGCTAACCCCCGAAGGCGACCAGATCAGCGATCCTTTCGATACCGCCGCCAAGCCCTGCTATGATCAGCAAGCCGTGATGCGCCGCTATGATGTGGTGCGCGAGATCTGTGACTACATGCTCGAACTGGGCTGGGGTCCGTATCAGAACGACCACGAAGACGCCAATGGTCAGTTCGAAATGAACTGGGAATATGACGACGCGCTGAAAACCGCGGACAAACATTCCTTCTTCAAGTTCATGACCAAATCCGTGGCCGAAAAGCACGGGTTCCGCGCCACGTTCATGCCCAAGCCCATCGAAGGTCTGACAGGAAATGGATGTCACGCGCATATTTCGGTCTGGGATGCCCCCGGTGCCGAGTCCAAGGTCAATGTTTTTGCCGGTGAAGGCGAAGGCCAGACCGGCGAGGTTGGCCTGTCAGAGCGTGGCAAACACTTCCTCGGCGGCATCATGAAACACGCCAGCGCTTTGGCGGCGATCACCAACCCAACGGTGAACAGCTACAAGCGTATCAACGCGCCGCGCACCATGTCCGGTGCCACCTGGGCGCCCAATACCGTGACATGGACCGGCAACAACCGGACCCACATGGTGCGTGTTCCCGGACCGGGCCGGTTTGAGCTTCGCCTGCCCGATGGCGCGGTGAACCCCTATCTGCTGCAGGCGATCATCATCGCAGCAGGCCTTTCAGGTATCCGTACCAAATCGGACCCCGGACCGCGTTATGACATTGATATGTACGCAGAAGGCCAGTCGATCACCGGCGCGCCGAAACTGCCACTGAACATGTTGGATGCCATTCGCGCCTATGATGATGATGCCGAGTTGAAAACCTCGATGGGGGACGAATTCTCAGCCTCTTACATCAAGATGAAACTGCAGGAATGGAATTCCTTCGTGACCCATTTCAGCCGTTGGGAAAAAGACAACACGCTTGATATCTAAGACAATAAGGGCGGGGATACCCCGCCCTTATTTTCCAAATTCTGTGATGTCCCAATTAGAGGTTTGGGTAGAGTGGGAAGCGGGCGCAAAGCTCGGCCACTTCGCCGCGCACTTTGGCTTCGACCTCGGCGTTGCCATCGGGGCCATTTGCCGCCAGACCGTCGACAACTTCGATGATCCAGTCCGCAATCTGGCGGAACTCAGCTTCGCCAAA
>CANMIH010000024.1 GCA_947497905.1 uncultured Pelagimonas sp. | reverse complement strand
GATTGATCAGCTGCGCCCGGGGCAAAGCGGACAATTGGTGATCCCCGGCCTGCCCCAGCGCAATATGCCCCGGCTCCGCCTGCAGATTGCCGCGCTCTCCCCCCGCGCTGAACAGGATGAGGCCGGAAACCCCATGGGATATAGCGGCTTTGCCCATCTTGACCCCGAGGCCCAGACCGCACTGCAAGAGGTCTTTGGCCCCGAGTTTGCCCTCACCGAAGATATGCCCATCAGCCTGATGATCGCCGGGCGCGACACCACCCTGATGACCTATCTGGTGGTGCCCTTCTGGGCAGCCTTCAACCGGGCGCTTCAGGACTAGAGTACGCCCTCAGCTGTCCGGGGATTGGTCCCCCTTTTGCGCCAGAACAGTCTCTGAAAAGGGAATAAACCCGATCCGTTTGACCAACACCTGCCCCGAGGTCCCGTCCTGAATGGTACCCGCCCAGCCCGAAATGCTGGGATCGGCGGCCCAAAGATTGGCAAAAAGCCGTCCCGGCACCGTGGGAATGGCACCATCCCGGGCATGATGTTCGAAAATCAACCGATCCTCGACAAACCAGGCCAGCCGATCAGGCCACCATTCAAAGGCATAGCGCCGGGGCTGATCCGCCGCATCAAACCCAAGTTCGATATAGTGATTGGTCAAGGCGCCATCGACAAACCAGGCCACATGCATCTGCCGTGTGTTGCGACCCAGAAATTCGATATCGATTTCGTCATGGCGCGTGCCGTAATGCGGACCGGTATAGGTGAAAAAACCCGTCACCAACCCCGCCCCGCGCGCGGCCTGAAGCTCAACCACATAGCGGCCATAGTGGCTTGTGTCTTCGCGTCGGATCGAGGCCCCTGCAAATCGATTGAGCCCGGCCTTCTGGGGATCCAGCATCAGGGTCAGACCCGAATCGGCCCGCACCTGTCCCCGCCGCCAGTCGGTGTCGAACTTCGGATGGTCAAACTCATAATCCGCGACATGCCAATCGCCGCCCAGAGATTTGAACTCATCAATAAACCCATAGGGATCAGCCATGGCAGGACCTGCCAGAGCCAGCCCCAGACAGACCAAGATGTGCCCCCACATCACGCCCCCCAGACCCAAATTTAACCCAAGGTTAAGGTAAACCTAACCTTAAGGTGGGGACGATGGTTATTTGGGAAACTGGTTAATCGCCAAAGGGGGCTTTGGCTTGATCACAGGTCACAGGGATGGCTGGGGGATGCAGGAAATCAGGCCTGCGGGCAGGCGCGAGCCCGGATCTCAACCCGGCGCTGCCAGATGCTTGTGGAGGCCTGACCGGCCAGCGGCGCATCCTCCCCAAGGCTGAGCACGGTTTCCACCCGGCCCGGGCTGCGCAGCTGCGCCTCCAGCATGTCGCGCACCCGCTCTGCCCGTTTCAACGCCAAAGACCGATTGGCCGAGGCCGCCCCCGAACTGTCAGAATGACCGATCAACTGCAGACAGGCATTGCCCATCACCCGCCCCTGCAGGATCTGCGCCAGGGCCCGGATCTGCCGCAGGGCTGCGTCATCCAGCTGAGCACCACCTTTGGGAAAAAACACGTGATTTTCACGCAAGGCCCCTGTGGGCCCATCGGCGCCAATGACACCCTCCTGGGCCGCACCACCGGGGGGCTGATGGGCACATTGCGGGGGGGTGATGTGATAGATGTTTAGAATTTCAGCACATTCCTGGGCGCTGAGCCCTGAATGCCCGCCCTGGGCCAAGACCGGTGCCTGTCCCATCAGGAGCAGGAACACAGGCAAACACAGACCATAGATCACACGTAAAATTCGACACATCATACCATATACCTCACGCCCCCACCTTAGCTCTGTCGCTTTAAGATTGCCCTAAGCCCCGAAAAACAGGCGGCGATTTTTTACACAGGAATTTACGATTTCTTTCCTCACATTGGTAACAGTTGCCTCAGTTGTGACAGTAGTTGGTATTTGGTTATGAGCGCCCAGAGATTGGTCTGGCTCGATTCCCTGCGCCTTATGGCAGGGGTTTCAATGGTGGGGCTGCATTGCACCGCCGATCCCATGGGGCAGCCCTGGGCTGAGTATCCTCCGTCTGATCGCCTTGCGCCGCTTTTGCTGCGGGCCGTGCTCTATACCGCGCGCACCGAACTGTTCCTGATCATCTCCCTCTTCCTGCTGCTGATGGCACTGGAGCGTCGCCCGCGCAGCTATGGCGCCACGCTGCGGGAACAAAGCCGCCGCCTTCTGGTGCCCTTCCTGTTCTGGACCCTGTTTTATGCGGGATACGGGCTGATCAAAGCGGATGCCTTTGGCTATCTCAGCGCGGCACTGCGTGATCTGGAATCCCCGCAGGTCTGGATCAGCTATCTGCTGCTGGGCCGGGTCAAATACCACATGCATTTCCTGCCCACGCTCTTTGGGCTGGTGCTTTTGTATCCGCTGTTTCGCCTCGCGGTGCGCTATCCGACGCTGGGGGCGGCGGTTCTGATCGGCCTGATTGTCCGCCGCGAATTGGATGGGTTTGTCTACGCCACCTTCTGGGGCAGTGAGGCCCTGCCCTATCTCGTGCGCGCCATCAAGATCACCACCTATGCGGGCTATGGCATGGTGGCCGGCGCGGCGCTGGGGCTCTGGCAGCGGCTGGAGGGACCCGCGCGGCAACAGTGGTGCGCGCCGGTGCTCTATCTGGGCGGGCTGCTCTTTGCCTTGAAACTGGTGGCGACCTGGAAAACCGTTGAAAGCGGCGCCTGGCCCTTTGACTATACACCGGGCTACTGGGCGGATTTCCTGATGCCTGTGGTGCTGTTTGCCACGGCGCTCTCGCTGGGCCATCGCCACTGGCCGGAGATCCTCGCGCGCCTCGCGCCCTATTCCTTTGGCCTGTATCTGTGCCACCCCATTTTTCTGGATCTCTGTGAGATCTGGCTGCGCGATGTGGACTGGAGCCCCATTGCCCAGATTGGGGTGAAGATTTCGCTGACCCTGCTGGCCACAAGCCTGCTGGTCTGGGCCCTGGCGCAGATGCGCCTCGCGGCCTGGACCATCGGCCTGGGACCATTTCCTGTTTCTGTTGTGTACCGTCCTGTTGTTAAGGAGAAAAATTAATGCTGATCCAGACTGATCTTTGGGAGGATGGTCAGGCCGTGCTGCGTCTTTCCGGCCCGCTCACCCGCACCGCTGCCATTCATGCCCTCTCTGAGGCCTGTGATCATCTTCTGGCCCAGGGCCGCAGCGGCATCATTGTGGATCTGAGCACCTGTGGACGCGTCAATCTGGCGGGCATGGCGGCTCTGGTCGAACTCGCCGCCCGCCGCAGCGATATCACGCTGGGCTATGCCGGGCTGCCGGTGGCCGTCCAGCGTAAACTGCGCTCCACCGGGCTGGACCGGGGGTTGCGCATTTTTGACACCCCGGCCACGGCCTTTGCCACAGCTGAGTTCCGCCGACATAGTCTCGCATCAACCAAGGCGGTGGTGCTCTGTGCCGGAGAAGGCCGCCGCATTGCCCCGCTCAGTGAGGTGGTGCCCAAACCCATGATCGACATTGCCGGCCAGCCTGTTCTGGCGCGGATCCTGCAGCATCTGGGGCAATTCGGCCTGCGCGATGTTCTGGTGAACCCCGGCCATCTCGGCCCCCAGATCCCCGCCTATTTTCGCGACCACCCCCTGCCCGGCACCTCATTGTTTTACAGCCACGAAGGCCAGATGCAGGACGGCCTGTGGCGGGCCCGGCCCATCGGTTCCGCCAGCAGCCTGAAACGCCTGCAGAGCCAGAATGCCGCCTTTGAAAGCGATTTCCTTGTGCTCTGTGGCGATGCCTTGATTGACCTTGATCTCGCGGCGCTGATGCGCACCCACCGGGACACCGGCGCAGATATCACCCTGGCGGCCCAGGCCGTCGCCCCCGAGAAAATCCAGAAATACGGCATCATGGAAACCGGGGCGGGGGGACGGGTGCGCAAATTCATCGAGAAACCCCGCCCCGGCACCACCTCAAGCCGTCTGGCCAACACGGGCATCTATGTCATTTCGCCTCGGGTGCTCGACTGGTTGCCGGACCGCGAAGGGTTGGACATTGCCTGTGACCTGCTGCCCGCCGTGATGGATCAGGGCGGCCGGGTGCAGGTCCATGAAGAGGCGTTCAACTGGACCGATATTGGCTGTGGCCGGGACTATGCGCAGGCCATGCATAAGGTCCTGAGCGGCGCCCTGCCCGGCGTGCGTCCCATGGGACGTGAAATGCGGCCCGGGGTCTGGTGTGCGGCCGATGCCGAGGTCTCGCGCAAGGCCCGCATCGATGGCCCCTGCTATATTGGGCCAGGGGCACGCATCGTTGGGGATGTGCGGCTGCAGGATCTGTCCGTCATCGGAGCCCATGCGGTGGTTGCTGGGCCCACCACGCTCAAAGACACTTTGGTGATGCCTGAAACGCTGATCGCCCCGGGCGTCTGGGCTCAGCATCTGGTGATGCACCCCAATTGGGCGTTTGACCACCGCTTTGCCGAGCATGGCGTGCGCAATCACGCCCCGGTCGAAGGGGTTCATCCGCTGCCCTCGGATCGCACTCTGGTGCGGAGCACATCCCGCCAACAGCGCCGCGCCTGAGGCGAAACAGAGACGCAATCAACGGAGATACCATGTCATCCCTTCCCTATTTCACCGCCTTTTTGCACCGCACCGCCCCACAGATGCCCGGGCTGAGCCCGGCGCGGCGGATGGCGTGGCATCTGCTGGCCGGGATGACCATTGGTCTGGGGCTGTGGTATCTGCACTGGCGCTGGAGCGCCTCGCTGAACCCCGAGGCTCCGGTGTTTTCCGTGGTGATTGCCGGGGCTGAAACTCTGGCCTACCTCGGCACGCTGTTGTTCTTTTTTGACATCTGGGACGAAGGCGACACCCCGCGCCAACCGGCCCCCAATACCCGCTCAGACGTCGGGCTGGAGGGGCGCGGCCAGATCGGGGTGGATATCTACATCACCACCTATGATGAGGACACCGCCGTGGTGGCTCCCTCAATTGTGGCGGCTCAGGCCCTGACTCCGCTGCCCGGGATCACGCAGAAGATCTATCTTCTGGATGATGGCAACCGGCCTGAGATGCGCAGGCTGGCCGAAGAGCATGACATTGGCTATCTGCACCGCGCCGACAATCGAGGGTTCAAAGCGGGCAATCTCGCCAATGCGCTGTTTGCCACCTCGGGGGATTTCATTGTCATCTGTGATGCCGACACGCAGCTGTTTCCCGATATGCTGAAAAACACGCTGGGCTATTTTCGTGCCCCAGACGTGTCCTGGGTGCAGACGCCCCATTGGTTTTTCGATCTGCCCGAGGGACAACCCTGGCGCATCTGGCTGAGCACCCGCCTGGGGGGCTGGGCGCGCCCTCTTGCACCAGTTGCCCGGGTGATAAGCGGCACACCCCGAGTGGGCAAAGATCTGTTTCTCGCCGATCCGGTGTTGTTCTTTGACGTCATCCAGCGCCGCCGCAACCGCCACGGGGCGTCGTTTTGCTGTGGTGCGGGCTCGATCCATCGCCGCGAGGCGGTGTTTGACAATGCCCTGAGGGAACAGGGGCGCAGCCTGCGCCGGCTTTCAGGCTCTGACCGGGACCCAAAGGCCCTTTTGCCCCGGCTGGATATGCAGCCCTTCCGCTATCATGTCTCCGAGGATATCTTCACCTCGATCCAGGCCCATGCCAATGGCTGGCGCTCGGTCTATCATCCGCAGGTCGAGGCGCGCATGCTTTCCCCTTGGTCCGCCTCGGCCTGGGCGACGCAAAAGCTCAAATATGCAGGCGGCACCTTTGACATCATGCTCAACGCCAATCCGATCTGGCGCCGGGGCATGCCCTGGGCCACCAAACTGCATTACCTCGCCACCTTCTGGTCGTACCTCGGAGCGCTGTGGCTGCCGGTGCTGTTTCTCGCCCCGGTGATCTCGCTGGTCACCGGGCTGGCGCCGGTCAAAACCTATTCTCTGGAGTTCTTTATGCACCTGCTGCCGCTGCTGGTGATCAATGAGCTGGCGATGAATATCGGCTGTAAAGGGCACGACATTCACGCCGGGCGCATGTTGTCGCTGGGCACATTGGCAATCCAGTGGCGCGCGCTGGGGCAGGTGCTGCGCGGAGAAAAACCGCATTTCCCCCCGACCCCCAAAACCCCGGTTCTGTCCGGATCCCTGCGCCATGCGCTGCCCAATCTGGGGCTTCTGGCACTGATGGCAGGCGCGGCGCTCTGGGGGATGGTGCAGTATCAGCGCGGCACGGAAGGCTATGATCTTGCCTTTCTGGTGGTCAATCTCTTCTGGATGGGCTGGGGAGCACTGGCGGTGTTGCGTGTGGCGGGCACCGGATTGATGCGACCGCATCTGCCCCCAACCCCCAAGCCCAGCCCGATGCCCGATCCCCTGTCCCCCTCTGTTCCGCAAACCTGAGGAGCCCTCATGTCTTTTCTCTCACGCTCAAGTCTTTTGTTTGTGGCTGGCCTGTTTCTCGCGGCCGCCACCGCCGTGGGCACCGATGGGGCCTGGCGCTATCTGGTGCGCTCGGGTCAGGCCAAGCTGGATCTCAGCAGCGGGGAGATCCTTGCCCCCACCCCGCCCCGGGCGCTGGATGCCGCAGATCATGCGGCGCTGACCCGGGCCTGGCGCTATATCGCGGGGAACACCCGCCCCGAGACCGGCTGGGTCGACAGTGTCGCGGGGTTTCCCTCCACCACGCTCTGGGATCAGGGGTCATATCTGCTGGCGCTGGTGGCGGCTGAACGGCTGGGGACAATTGGCGCGGGCGAATTTGACGCCCGGGTGAGCCAGCTTCTGGACGGGTTTGACCGCCTGCCGCTGTTTGACGGCAAACTGCCCAACAAGGCCTATGACACCCGCACGCTGGCCATGGTGGATTATCAAAACAACACCAGCGATCAGGGCATCGGCTGGTCTGCCTTGGACATCGCGCGCATGCTGATGGCCTTTCGCACGCTGGAAAAGCTGCGGCCTGACTATGGGGCGCGAGTGCGGGCGGTGATTGCACAATGGGATCTCAACGCCATGGCCACTGAGGGGGAGCTCTGGGGCGCCATTTCAGAGGACGGCACCGCCGCGTACCGGCAAGAGGGGCGTCTGGGCTATGAGCAATACGGCGCCCGCGCCGCCGCCCTTTGGGGATTGGATGTGCTGCCCGCAGCCTCGGCCATGCGGGTGCTGGACTGGGTGCCCCTGCATGGGGTGGATGTGCCCACCGACGTGCGTCAGGCCGCCAGTTTCCGCGCCATCAGCCCGATCCTCAGCGAGCCCTTCCTGCTGCAGGCCTTTGAGCTGGGGCTGGACAGTGAGGGCCGGGTGCTCAGCGATCGGGTCTACCGCGTGCAAGAGGCGCGCTATCGCACCACCGGCCAGCTGACCGCCCTCTCCGAAGATCACATCGATCAGGCGCCGCATTTTCTCTATGCCTCGGTCTATGCCGATGGCACGCCCTGGGCCGTGGTGACCGAAGCCGGTGACAACCACCCCGAGCTGCGCACGCTCAGCGTCAAAGCCAGCTTTGGCTGGGATGCGCTCTATGACACCCCCTATACCGAGGCGCTGCGCGCACAGGTGGCCGAGATCGGTGACCCGACCCGCGGCTTTCCTGCCGGGATCTATGAAGCCAGCGAGGCGGTGAATGAGGTCTATACGCTCAACACCAATGCGGTGGTGATCGAGGCGCTGCATTACACCGCCTTTGGGCCGCTCTGGCAGACTCGGTAGGGTGGTTTTAGGCGAAATAGACTCTAATACCCGGCTTGCCCGGTGGCGGAATAATACGAGCTGCCGCCCTGCGCCTGAATGGCAAATTCGATCTGGGGTTTGGTGCTGGGCACCAGCTGACGCTGGCCTTCTTTGCGACGGCGCTGCATGACTTCGTAGCGTTCCAGCACCTCAGGTGTCATGCGGGCCGGATCCAGCGTGCTTTCCCCCGGCCAGAGCCGCGCATCGCGCAGGGTACGCGCCGTGGCACCATTGACCCAGCGCAGATAAGACACCACCTGACGTACTCCTTCGGTGCGGGTGCGGCTGACCACCTGTCCCCCCTCTTCGATCACCACAAAACTGTCTGGCCGTGACAGGTGGCGCAGCGTGTCGGGCGCCAGCGGCGTGGCAAACAGCCCGGGCATATCCTGCGTGAAATTGCGCTGCTGCAGCGACACCCGTGCCCGCGGCCCGGCCACCGCCATCAGCCAGGGCTGCAACTCCCGGTCCAGACGCAGCGCCACCCCGGGCGCCCGCGCCACACAGCCCCGCAGCGGCTGCGAACACTGCACCGACCACAGCTCATACCGGATGTCTTCCTGCACCGCGTAAAACAGTGCCGGACCATCAATCATAATCTCATGGGAAATCCAGCGGGGTTTCTCGGCCTTCGCCGTGCCCCAGCTGGGCAGGATCAGGGCCACTATGCCCAGACACACCAATACCAACACCTTGAGTTTCATCTCAGCCTCCAATGGGTGGGGCTAAGATGGCGGATGATTGCGGGCGGGTGGTTGCAGGATCAAGGCAATACCGGGGCCAGTTCCATGCATTTCAGACAAATTGCCCCGACCAACCCAAAGGTCAGCCGGGGCATATCCCGCGTCAGAAACCGGGCCCGAGGGCAGATCTCCCTCGCGCGCTACTTCTGGGCAAAGACCGACCGGAAATAATCACTCAGCAATTGGTATTCCGCCTCAGACACAGCCGGCGCCTGAGGTTCCGGCACCAGGGCGGTTTCCGGGATCTGGGCGCGCAGCTCGTCAAGGATATCATTGACCACATCCTGTTCCGGCATCGCGGTCTCAATCGGCGCCATGGCTGTGGCGCTGTTTTGCTGGACCAACATCAACGCCACATCAGGGGCCAGACCAATCTCAGTCATCAGATACTCCAACTGGGTCGCCATCCGATGCGCCTCGCTGACCTGTTCAGGTTCCGGGGTCACCGGCACGGCCACAGGCTGCACCGGGACCATGGCAGGGGCCGGGGCCGCTGCGGTCAGCGAGGCCTGCTGTCGGCTGATCTCTTCACTGAGCAGGGCCATCGCCTGTTGCAAGTCGCGTAACTGCTCTTCCGGGGTAAGCGGCACCGGCGCGGCGGCACCAGCTCCCCCCCCGGCCGTCTGCGTCTGCAACATCAACTCACGCAAAACCCGCAATTCTCCACGCACCTCAGCCACCTCGGGGCTGGGGGCTGTGCCAACTCCGGCCGGGTTCACCGGCTGCGGCATGGGCGATTGCCAGCTGGGGGTCTGGGTCAGCGTGGCCGAGGTGGGCGCGGGGGCCGCATTGGGAATGGGCCAGGTGCGGGGCAACACGGAATAATCCTGTTGTGATGCAACCCACCGCAGATAGGCCGACACCGCGGCAAACCCTTCGAGAGAAATGCGATCAACCTCTTTCTGCCCCCGGCGCACCACAAGATCCCCACCGGAGGAGAGCAACAGTTCAAGCCGCGGCTCCAGAGGCTGCAGAATACTGCCCGGCAGCTGCAATTCTGAGATACCTTCAGCGACCGAAAACTGATCCCCCTCGGCGATGTTTTCCAACGCAATCTGCACCTGTCCGGTGCTGGTCAATGTCAGGGTCATCGCCCCTTTGCGGGCCATACAGACATGGGTGCGCGGGCGGCAGATCACCTCAAAGACATCCACATCCAACCGGGGTGTGGGAGAAAACCGGGCATAGCCATCGGGGTCAAAGCGGAAATAGACCCCTTCGACCAGCCCCTCCTGGAAGGTGGGCCAGCCAAAGGCCCCCCGCAGCTCCTGCCGCGCCTCATGGGCCCCCACCGCAAAGGGAATGGCGGTGTCCAAAATGGCCGCCTCAAGCGAAAAGGAATCCTCGGGCGCGGTCACCGTATCTTGGGTCTGGGCCGCCAGCGGCGGCGCCACGGCACCGATCATCACAAGCGCCACAACAGGGAAAATCATATGGGCCATCAGTAATCTTGCTCCCTCTGAGTGGAATGACGCAACGCCGGCAACCAATCGTCACGCTGGGGGGGGTCCGGATATCTGCGCCGTTCGCGGATATCCTGATCGCGATAGGCGGTGTACCAGACCTCGGTTTCACCGGTGTACGGGGTCAGGATTTTGCCCTGCACCTTATGCAGCAGTGAGGTGAGAATGATGCCGTTGTTGTTGGCGGTATAGATCTCAACCCGCCCCTGACCACGTTCATACAACCCCTCATACATGCCGTTTTCCGGGTTATAGAGCTCGATGATCGCGTCATAGAGAATGTCGGTATACTCGGTGTCCCACAGGGCCCAGAGCCCCAGCGCCGCCTTGGCCGCCACCGCCGCATGATCGGGGGTGTAATCGCCGCGTGGGGTCACCGTGTTCCAGGGATAGCCATCGGAAAAGATCGTATCATAGGTGAAATACGGCGGGCCTTTGACATTGTGCTCGGACCGGGCCGTCATAAACCCGGTGCGGCGCCAGCGGTTTTCCTGTACCTGATAAATCCGGTCAGCGAACTCTGCACGCCAGCCATCGGAATGTAGCCACAGCGGCGTGCTGTCATCATGGGGCATATCAAACCCCAGCTCGAGCCCATCCTGCAGATAGGATTCCGTCACCACATAGTTCTGGCTGTGAAACACCCGCGGATCGCGCCCATCATAGGGCACCTGAATGCCCATGATCGACGCGGTCAGAAACGGCTCGGCCCGATGGGCCATGATCGGGCGGAACCCCCAGAGCGCAAAGCCTTTGGCGGCATATTCCTCATAGCCCAGACGCCCCTCCTGGGCATACACTGTCTCACCGGTTTCCTTGTCGACATAGGCGCCAAACAACAGCCCCTCATCGGACACGGTGTTGGAAAAATCCCACTTCAGCAGCACACTGTCGATGGTGTTGCCCAGATGCGGATAGCGGTTTTTCAAAATCCGCATCCAGACCAGAAACCGGCCAATATCCAGGGCGGAAAACCCAATCTCACCGGCTTTGTTGGTGTAATCCACTTTGGCGCCGGTTTTGGTATGATACACTTTATTGGGCATTTCCTTGCGAAACAGCTCAAGCCCTTTAATTGTCGTCAACAGCAGCGTCATTCGGCGATCAAATTCCGGCTTTTCAATAAGGCATAATTCATAGGCCGCCACGGCACCCGCAATATACGAGGCCGTATCCCATAGGGTGGTCGATGGGTAATTGCCCACCGAATTCGCCAGCCCCGTGGTTTCCTGGGTAAATTTTTCAAAGTAATGCCAGGCCACCTGAGCCGCTCGCAATTCGCGGTCATTGAGAAACCCCCGGCGCGGGCGGTATTTCCGGACATATTCATTGCGGTTGGTATAGCCCGCCGCCACCTGCCGCCCCTGATCGAGGGTGTCAAAGTAATCCTCGGGCATTTCGCACATCCGCGGCGGTTTTTCCCGGCGCGGCTGATCATACAGCAGACTTGTGGTGACGCTGGGAATATTCCCGCGCATCACAGCAGGCAAATCATCCAGATGCCCCCCGGCAATGATGGGATTGTGCACTTCACGATGCGCGAGCAGAAAGGATTTTGCTGAGGTTCCGGCAAACCAGGCCACGGCAAGCGTCACAGAGATCGTCAGGCTCAATGCCATAAGGCCAAAGCCAAGAGACCGTCGATGTGGGGAGTTGCGTGACCCGTGGGACATGTTGATTTCACATACAAAAACTACTGATACCGGATTAGAATATGCGAAACACCGTTAATAAAGGACTGACAAAAATAACGATTTTATTTTTCCCGCAGTTTTGAATTCAAAATCATTTTTTAAGCTTCTTTATTTTACCGTTATCCCTGTATCAGTGCAGGAGCGTGGTTATGCTTCATTCCCGTGAGTTGGATATGCCCACCGATGAGTTCGCATCGGATCAGGACAGTCCCCCGGAAACCACAATTGAAATGACGGACCGAGCCTCACCCCGTGGGGCCTTGGTGCTGGGCGGTATATTCACCCTGGGCAGCGCAACCTGTCTGACGGCAGTGATTGTCGTCCTGGTGCTCTTGCTGGACCTTGTGGCCGGGGGCGGTGAAACCAATATGGTGCCCCCGATGTTTGGCATCGGGGCCATATTCATCTTTGGCATGCTGGCGCTTGACTTTACCCATAGCCGGGCGCTGGCGGGGTTTCGGCGCCTGCGGGAAGAAAACCGGATGCGGATGCAGGCCCTGTTGGCCCTGCCGGTGTTTCTGGTGCTGAGTGTGATCCACCCCTTGGCCGGACTTGGGTTGCCGCTTGGGATTGGCACGGGCGCTCTGGCGCTTTGGGGCCTGTCCCGGCTGGGCACGGTGGAAAACCCCTGGGGGTTTGTGCCCGCCGAGGCCATGTCCATTCTGGCCGGACGTGACACAACCGGGCTTGATCTGGCTTCGGCCACCGAAAGCAACCACGCGCTGGCCGCGCCCGTACGACAGGGCGGCAGTTGGCTTGCGGTGCTGGGCGCGGTCGCCAGTGGCAGCTATCTGGTGGCCGGTGACGTACTGGTGCCTGGTGCGATTCTGGCCCTTGCCCTCTGGAGCTATTGGATCACCGACCGCACGCTGGCCTATCTGACGATCTCGGCGCTGCGCCACCAACACAATCAGCCCCCAGGCGCCGTGGTGCGGCGGCTGGAGACCGAGATCATGGAGGATCCCCGCGACGGGTTGGTGGTGCAGGATCTGACGGTCCGATCGACCGAGGGCACCCCCTATCTCAATGCGGTCTCGATGCAGGTCGATCCCGGCGAAGTGGTCGGCATCATCGGGGAAAGCGGCACCGGCAAAAGCCTGTTTCTGCGGGCGCTGGCCGATCCCTTTTCGCTGGCCGGCCTTGAGATCAGCGGCGCGGTGCACTGGGATCAACAGGATTTTTGGGAACGGCGCGCCACCCGGCAACGACTTCAGGCCGTATATCTGCCCGATCAGCCGCTGCTGCTGCCCACCAGTGGCGCCAATAATCTGGCTTGTTTTCAAGATACCCAGCTGCTCGACCGGGGCAAATGGATGCTGGAACAGATGGTCTTTGCCCATGATATGGTCGAACAGATCTGCGCAGCCCCCGATGCGCGGCTTTTGCCCTCGATGCAGCGGCAGGCGCTGGCTCTGACCCGGGCCTTTTTGCTCAGCCCCAATATCTATCTTCTGGATCAGCCCGAGCGCGCGCTTGGCGACAGCCAGATTGCGGCTCTGTCTCGGCGGATTGACCGCGAAACCCGGCTGGGGCGCAGCGTCGTCCTTGTCTCGGACAACCGCACCCTGCTGGAGAAATGTGACCGGCTTTATGTGCTCCAGGATGGCCGGTTTGTTGATTACGGCCCCGCGGATGAAATTCGCACCCGCATGGCCGGGGGCTGGGCGCGCTTTATCGGCAAGCGCCGCCTGTCCAGCGAAGACACGCTGGAACCCTGGATCCGGTCTCATTTCCGCCGCGACGGGGATGAGGCCAATCGGCGCAAGGTCTGTATTGTGGCCTCGGAACTGCTGGCGCTCTCGTGCCGCAATGCCGATCCCAATAGCACGGAGACCGTGCAGTTCCTGTTCAAACACTTCCAGGGACATTGCCTGCTGCAGATGATTGATGGCGATCCCCCCCTCTCTTCGGGGCAGATGCAGATTGCCGCCGATCTGGCCAAGGCCAAAACGCTGGAGGCGCGCAAAAACATTCTGGCCTCGATCATGACCCACTGTCAGGAGTTCGACGCCGAAGGCCATCTTGATGGCCGCATCCTCCGCGCCAAGATCGCCACCTATGATCCGCGCAAAATCAAAGCCAGTGCAGGCGGTGATCATGGCCCGCAGACCCGCTGACCTCATCTACGCCCCTCTGCCGCGCACGGGGCTTCCCCTGCGCCGGTTGCTTTGGCTTGTCTGGGCCGGGATCGCGTGCCTGATGCTGGGCGGGGGCGGCTATGTGCTGCTTGCGGATCTGCAGGTGCCCTCCCGCACCAGCTATACCGGCACCCTGCGCCCCGATGCGGATCCGGTCACACTCAGCCTGCCCGAAGGGGCGGTTCTGGATCAGATCCTTGTGGCGCGCAATGACACCGTCCGGCAGGGCCAGACCCTGGCCACCTTAGATATCACCGCCATGGAGCGTTATATTGCAACGCTTGAGGCCGAGCTGATCCATGACCGTATGCTGCGAGATTGCCTGTTGTCGGGGCAAAGGCCACATCAGCCCCCGGCCCCGCCCGACAGTCTCTCTGATCCGCTCGCCACCGCGATGCAGCGCGCGGTGCAGAGCTGCCTGCTCGATCTGGACACCACCGCGGCACTGGAGGCCAGTCGCGCAGACAGTCAGACCCAGCTCAAACAGGAACGTCAGCTGGTGGATCGTTATATTCGTGTGCTGACCAGCACCCCAGATACCGACGCCTCGCGCAAAGAGGTGTTGCAGGCTCTGGCCCTGTCCATGACCCGCACTCGGATCGACACCCGGCTGACCGAACTTCGGGCCCAGACCCAAAGTGACCTTCTGGACAATCGCGCCGCGCGGCTCAGCAAAATCTCAGGTTTAGAGACGGATATTCGGTTCAAAAGCGGCCTGCGGGCCCGGCTGCTCACCGCGCTTGAAACCCCGCGTCTCACCGCGCCCGAGGCGGGCCGGGTGCTGCGCGTGCGCCGCCTGCCCAAAGGCACGCAGGCCGCTGAGTTGACCCAGATTCTGGAAGTACGCCCCGATGGAACCGGCGGCTATCGCGCGGGCTTTGCCCTGCCCCAGGCGGACCGGACACAGATCGCACTGGGCCGTACGGTCCAGATCACCCTCTTGGGGCAACTTGATCGGGTGCCAGATCTGACCGGGGACATCAGCCATATCCATGTTGCAGACGACGGTCAGCTCTGGGCCGATATCACTCTGGACACCGCAAGCACCGCGCTTCTGGATGACCCGCACACCGGTCTGGCCCTGCGCGGCAGTGACACGGCCTCGACCATTCATGTGCAGGGCGAAGACATCAATGCCCTTGAAAGCCTGCGCCAGACACTCGCGCGCGGCGGCCGTCACCTGCGCCAGCAGATCGCATCGACCCCGGATCTCATCAGCTGGTGATCATCCTGTCTCCCCTTGGTTCAACACCACGGGCAACAACAGCGATGACCGGCTCCAGGGCACCTGCGCTCCGCCGGTCTCACGCAGCACCGCCAGACGCACCCGGCGCGCCAAAGCCGCCATGTCCAACCCGGTCTGCATCAACGCCGCATCGAGGGCCGCGGCAAAGGGGCTGTGCCTGGTCATGCCATCATAAGCCGGAGCCTGAGGCTGGGCCGCATAGGTGATATGGACCCCACCGGGCAAAGCCACAGCGGGCAGAGGCTGCTCGGCCCCTGCGCCCGGGACCCCACGACAACAATCGAGAAACAGGATTTTCTGTCGGGGTCTGTCCGACACGGCCCGGATCAAGAGATGGTCCGGCAGACCCGCATCACGCCCTCCGGCTTGACGCACCGGGGCATCGGTTGGGAAAAATCGTGTCTGTCCCCCCGATTGCACCCCATGGGCCGCCACATAAATCACCGCAAGGGCCGATCCACGGGCCCGCAGCCGCCACCGGGCCAGCGCCAAAAGAACCTCATTTTGGCTGGCATCGCGCACCAAATCGGTCTGGAACCCAAGCGCGCGAAACCGCGCCGCCATCAAGGCCGCATCCCGCACGGCCGAGGGGAGAAACGCCCCATCCCGATAGCGCGACATCCCCAGGCACAGCGCCACAGGGGGCCTCGCGGCATCGGCCATCACCGGGGGTATCGCCCCACCGGTCACAAGTCCTGCCAAAAACGCGCGCCGCCGCATCTCAGGAACAGCCGCCATCCGCCGCCGGTTTGGCCAGAATTTCGACCCGCCGATTGCCGGGATCCGACCCGGGACGGTCCGGCAAAGGCTCTGTTTCCCCCCGGCCGGCACTGCGCATCCGTCCCCCCGAGATCTGACCCGGGCCTGCCAGATACAATTTCACCGCCTGCGCCCGTCGCTTTGACAGGGCCAAGTTATAAGAGGCCGCGCCCACCGTATCCGCATGCCCCACAAGCTTGATACACAGATCCGACAATGGGCCCTGCAACACCTCAGTGAGGCGGGTCAGATGCGCTTTGGTCTTGGCATCAAGCTGATTGGAATCAAACGGGAAATGAACATAGTAGCCCCCAGCCGCCCCTCGGGTGATCCCACGCGGCTCAGCCGCCACATGACAGCCCGCCACCGGGGCCCCCATCAGGGCGCTAGCAATGGCACATCGATCCGCCTCAAGCTCCAGAGCCACGGGGCTCTGCGCCATCACAGATCCGCCGAGGCCAAGCCCCAGCACAACAACACATACACGCACTACCATTTAACACATCCGTCGTCTTTACACGTGCCCAGCCTAAACCCCCGAAGTGAATCTTTGGTTGCCCCAGCCCCCGCAACCGTTTCTCAACCGGTCTCCCCTAGACTGAGACCATGGTGTGTTATGTGTCTCTGCTCCGGTTGTTTCGGATCCCTCTCGTCTGGTTCTGCACAGTTCTGATGGTCCTCGCAGGATGCGGCGGCCAGTCGGCCCGTCTGTCCCCCGTCACAGCCCAGCCGAAGACCCCCGTTGCCCGTAATTTCACATCCTTTTCCCCGGCCCTCAGCTGTATGGATCAGCTGCTGGCTCAGGCCGGGAACCGCCGTATTCGTCTCTCATCTACTGGGATTCCGGACCTGACGTATAAGGTCAAAGTTGGGGCGGATGACATGCTGATCAATGCCATCAGTCAGATGAACCGCACCAGCCGCAGCTATGTCTTCATTGATCAGGCGCGTATGAAAGATGGGCGGTGGCTTGAGATTCAGGTCAACAATAGTGAGATCATCGACGATCTGCCCAAACCCCATTTTTACATCCGCGGCTCAATCAGCCAGCTTGATGCCGGTGTGCGCAGCAATGAGCTCACTGCAACCTATCAGCCCACTGAACTGCCCGAGGATCGAGGTGTGACCTCCGCTCGCGCGGAGCCCCAACATAAAACCTCGGTGGTCTCTGTCGACCTTCATCTTGTGGCCTTCCCGACCCGCGAAATTGTACCCGGCGCCTCGGTCAGCAACTCCATGGTGGTGACCGACAACACCTGGAGCGCTGGAATGACAGGGTTGATTACAAAGAACAAAATCGGCGTCACTCTCAAATTCCAGCGCCTGGAAAGCACAGGACAGGCGGTGCGCAATCTGGTTGAACTTGGTGTAATTGAGCTCTTAGGCCGGCATGCAAATGTCCCCTATTGGACCTGTCTGTCTCTGCCCGAAACCGAAGCTCGGCCCGTCGCGCGTGACGAACGTGCCTTTATACGCACGACGGACGCTGGCCAGCTGAAAGAGGTGCAAACCCTGATGATTCAGCTTGGCCTGCTTTCACCCTCGTCTCTTGGGATATTGGATGATGAGACGCGTCGGGCACTGGCGCGATACCAAGCAGAGCGCTCACTCATCGCCAGCGGTCTGGCTGATTTTGATACATTGCAAGCGCTCAAACGCGATGTGGCGCGGCAGAAACAACGCCAAGTCGCGAAGCCAGCTGTTGCGACCATGCGCGCGTCTCCCAGGGCAGTTGAGACCACGGCATCTGGCTACCGGAATTTGCATGACTTTTTAGATGGTCTGTCCGAATAGAGCGGTTTGCGTCATGAGCCCAAGGCTGGATTGAGCTTAGCGGCTTTGTATAGAGCTGATTTTTGGACTTTGGTTGCGGGAGTAGGATTTGAACCTACGACCTTCAGGTTATGAGCCTGACGAGCTACCTGGCTGCTCCATCCCG
>CANMIH010000023.1 GCA_947497905.1 uncultured Pelagimonas sp. | reverse complement strand
GTCTTACCGTGGTCAACGTGACCAATGGTGCCGATGTTGCAATGCGGCTTACCGCGCTCAAACTTTTCCTTTGCCATGGTATGGCTCCCTTTTTCTTGTCAGGTGGGAGGCAAAAACCTCCCCTACAGGTGGTGGGTAGGGCGGGGTTGTCCCCGCCACCCGTCTTATGCGTACTTCGCCTGAATTTCTTCCGCGATGTTCTGCGGAACGGCGTTGTAGTGGTCAAACTGCATGGTGAACTGGGCACGACCCGACGACATCGAACGCAGAGTGTTGATGTAGCCAAACATGTTCGCCAGCGGAACAAACGCGTCAATCGCAACAGCGTTGCCACGTGGTTCCTGACCCGAAACCTGACCGCGACGCGATGTCAGGTCACCGATGATGCCACCGGTGTATTCTTCAGGTGTAATCACCTCGACCTTCATCATCGGCTCAAGCAGTTTTGCACCCGCTTTGCGCATCCCTTCACGCATACACATACGTGCTGCGATTTCGAATGCCAGAACCGACGAGTCAACGTCGTGGAATTTACCGTCGATCAGGGCAACCTTGAAGTCGATTACGGGGAAGCCAGCCAGAGGGCCGCTGTCCATAACCGAGTTGATGCCTTTTTCAACACCCGGGATGTATTCCTTCGGAACCGAACCACCAACGATGCGGCTTTCGAAGGTATAACCCTCGCCAGGCTCGGTCGGGGTGATGATGAGTTTAACCTCACCGAACTGACCCGAACCACCCGACTGCTTCTTGTGGGTGTAGCTGTGCTCGACTTCGTGCGAAATGGTTTCACGATAGGCCACCTGCGGTGCACCAATGTTCGCTTCAACCTTGAATTCACGCTTCAGACGATCAACCAGAATGTCCAGGTGAAGTTCGCCCATGCCTTTCATGATGGTCTGGCCCGATTCCAGGTCAGTTTCCACACGGAAGGAGGGGTCTTCTGCCGCAAGACGCGCCAGACCCTGAGACATTTTTTCCTGGTCGCCCTTGGTTTTGGGCTCAACAGCGATCTCGATAACCGGATCCGGGAAGGTCATGGTTTCGAGAACCACAGGCTCTTTCGCGTCACACAGAGTGTCACCCGTGGTGGTGTCTTTCAGACCACCCAACGCGATGATATCGCCGGCAAATGCCTCTTCGATCTCTTCACGGTTGTTCGAGTGCATCATCATCATACGACCTACGCGCTCTTTTTTCTCCTTGGTGGAGTTGAGCATCGAGTCACCTTTGGCAAGGGTACCCGAGTAGATACGTACGAAGGTCAGCGAGCCAACGAAGGGGTCGTTCATGATTTTGAACGCCAGACCCGAGAACGCCATGTCATCGTCCGCACGGCGGGCAATGTTACGCTCTTCGGTTTCGTCACCCGGTGCGAAGCCCATGTAGTCAACTACGTCCAGCGGGCTGGGCAGGTAGTCGATTACAGCGTTCAGCAGCGGCTGGACACCTTTGTTTTTGAACGCCGAGCCGCCCAGAACCGGCACGAATGCCATTTCCAGAGTACCCTTACGCAGCAGTTTGCGCAGAGTTGCAACGTCGGGCTCTTCGCCTTCCAGGTAGGCTTCCATCGCGTCGTCGTCCATTTCGACGGCCGCTTCGATCATCTTGGCGCGCCATTCGTCTGCCATGTCTTTCAACTCGGCACGAATTTCGCGTTTGTCCCAGGATGCGCCCAGATCTTCGCCTTCGTAGACCCATTCCTGCATGGTTACGAGATCAACCAAGCCTTCCAGCTCGTTCTCGGAACCAATCGGAATACCCACTGGCACAGCATTTGCACCGGTGCGGTCTTCGATCATGTTGACGCAGTTGAAGAAGTCAGCGCCGATTTTGTCCATCTTGTTGACGAACACAATGCGCGGAACTTTGTAGCGGTCGGCCTGACGCCAAACGGTTTCAGTCTGCGGTTCAACACCTGCGTTTGCGTCAAGAACACAAACGGCGCCATCGAGAACCGCCAGCGAACGCTCAACTTCAATGGTGAAGTCAACGTGGCCGGGGGTGTCGATGATGTTCAGGCGGTGTTTCGGCGTGTCGGCGGTTTTACCGTCCTCGGTGCGCTCCCAGAATGTGGTGGTCGCAGCCGAAGTAATAGTAATTCCGCGTTCCTGCTCCTGCTCCATCCAGTCCATGGTGGCTGCACCATCGTGCACCTCACCGATGTTGTGGGATTTGCCGGTGTAATACAGGATGCGCTCGGAGCAGGTGGTTTTACCTGCATCGATGTGCGCCATAATGCCGAAGTTACGGTAATGTTCTAGCGTATATTCGCGTGCCATTGTTTTGGTCCTAAGCCAAAGTTACCAGCGGTAATGGCTGAACGCTTTGTTCGCGTCGGCCATCTTGTGGGTGTCTTCGCGCTTCTTAACAGCAGCACCACGGGACTGTACAGCGTCCAGCAGCTCACCGGCGAGGCGTTCTTCCATTGTGTTCTCGTTACGAGCACGCGAAGCGGAGATCAGCCAACGGATGGCCAGAGCTTCACGGCGCTCAGGACGAACTTCAACAGGCACCTGATAGGTGGCACCACCAACACGGCGCGAACGAACTTCGACCGAAGGTTTGATGTTGTCCAGCGCTTCGTGGAACAGCTCCACAGGCGCGCGCTTTACTTTGGTCTCAACACGATCCAGCGCGTTGTAGACGATTTTTTCTGCAACCGATTTTTTACCATCGATCATCAGGTTGTTCATGAATTTGGTCAGAACGCGGTCGCCATATTTGGCGTCGGGCAGAACTTCACGTTTTTCAGCAGCGTGACGACGGGACATAGAAAGATCCTCTTACTTGGGACGCTTGGCGCCATATTTCGAACGGCGCTGCTTACGGTCTTTAACGCCCTGAGTATCCAGAACACCGCGCAGGATGTGGTAGCGAACACCGGGAAGGTCTTTTACACGACCGCCACGGATGAGCACAACGGAGTGCTCCTGGAGGTTGTGGCTTTCACCGGGGATGTAGCTGATGACTTCGTAACCGTTGGTCAGACGCACCTTGGCCACCTTACGCATCGCCGAGTTCGGCTTCTTAGGCGTGGTGGTGTAGACGCGTGTGCAAACGCCGCGCTTCTGCGGGCACTGCTCGAGGTGCTGCGACTTCGAGCGTTTCACTTTGGGCTGACGCGGCTTGCGGATCAGCTGTTGGATCGTGGGCATTCGGTATGTTCCCCGTGCTTCTCACATGTATGCGTCAGGTTACCCTGACGCGGCTCAGATAGTGGCAAATGACGCGAAGCGCCTCTTGCCGGGTTCGTCATGCGCTGCTTACGCAACGCAAAAACGCCGCGTCGCTCCCATTCCGAGGTGAACGATGCGGCTGGGTCTCAGAGGGCCGGAGCAGTTAGGTCGCTCGGGTCTTGATCACCAAAGTATTGGATTCGGCTATGGGATTCCCTGCCGGATGGGCTGGCGTATACGGAGAGTCGCACCTATTGTCAACAGAGCGGCTTCGCGGGACAACCCCATGGGCACAAAGCAACCGCAACGCGGGTCAAGTAACAGAACTACAGGGGGTTTTCCATGCAGGTGATCGGACTTTGTCGGTTTTCCTATCTGGGCGACGGTGGCTTTCAAATCGAGCATCAGACCCTCGATGAGCGCCGCGCCTTTCTCTACGATCCCGCCCGCCTGAACGAACGTTTTCGATTCTTCGAAACCTTCACCCTGCCCAGCATTCGCGCCCAGGATGACCCGGACTTTGTCTTCATTATCCTGATCAGCGAAGATCTCCCTGAACCCTATGTCGAACGCCTGATGGCGCAGACCGAAGATATGCCGCAGGTGGTTTTGATGCCATGGGGACCAGATCAGCATCGGAAGGTCTGCAAAGAGGCGATCAACCTGATCCGGGACGATGGCGCGCCAAGTATTCAGTTCCGGCTTGATGACGACGATGCAGTGGCCAAAGACTTTGTCTCGCGACTGAAGAAAGACGCGAAATCGGTGCAACCTCTGTTGAACGCCAACCGTCATGTGGCGATCGACTATAACCATGGCTATTTCTGCGCCCCGTCTGAGGACGGGCTGCATCTGCGCGAAACGCGCACCAACTATCTGACCATGGGTCTGGGGCTGCATTTCAGGGCCGATTGCCGGCTCTCGGTGATGAACTTCACCCACAATCAGGTGCATCACTACATGCCCACGGTCACCTTCAGCGACAGCGTGATGTATCTGCGCGGGGTGAACCAGTTCAATGACTCGATGAATGAAAAACAGATCCGCAAGCTTCAGCTAGAATTGGCAGATCCGGAAACCGAAGCGATGATCGAAGACCGCTTCGGTTTGGATGTTGAAAAGATCTGTTCCGTCTTTTCTTAAGACGCGCGAGCGGTGACCCGCTCACGCCACATGGTGAATAAGCCAGACCCTACAACAATCGCCGCGCCCAACAGGGTCAGCGGATCGGGCCAGTCGCCAAACATGACCAGCCCCAGGATCAGCGCCACCACCAGACCCGAATAGCGGAAGGGCGCGGTGAACGAGACCTCGCCCACCCGCATAGTCAGCACCGATAGCGAATAGGCAAGAATGATCGTGCCTGCCGCCCCGAGAACGGTGACGCCCCAGCCCCAGTCAAACGTCGCCCATTCTTCTACAAAGGACAGACCGACACCGAAGAGGGTCACGCTGAGCG
Source organism: uncultured Pelagimonas sp. (assembly GCA_947497905.1). Classification (GTDB taxonomy): domain Bacteria; phylum Pseudomonadota; class Alphaproteobacteria; order Rhodobacterales; family Rhodobacteraceae; genus CANMIH01. Next base: position 16,484 of record CANMIH010000023.1, on the reverse strand, counting down.
AACCAAAAAAGGTCACAGTCAATGAGGGCGCCCGGCTGGAAATATGTCGGGTTGCCAGATCGCGCAGTGTCACGCAGCCCACGGTGGCCAATCCATACATGGCGTAAAGCGTAAAGCCATCCGGACCCGGCCGCACGATCAGAAGCATACCAATGAATCCCACCAGGATCGCAGCCCATCTGCGCCACCCCACCTTTTCCCCGAAGAACAACGCCATCGAGAGCGTCATGGTCAGGGGCAACATCTGAAGAATGGCCGTCAGGTTGGCGATGGGCATATGGTACAACGCCGTCAGGAAGAACCACGCCGCAGCGGCCTCGCAGGCTGATCGAATGGCGATCAGGATCCAATCACGGGTCGGGAGCCGAAAACTCAGCTGCCCCATCCAGCGTGCCAGCCCCAGAAGAAAGGCAGTTGCGAGAATCCCCCGCAACACAAGCATCTGAGACAGCGGAAGAATACCGGCTGTTGTTTTTACAATCGCATCCCCAAGGGCGAAAAACGTCATGCCGCCGATCATCAAAAAAGCGGCGCGCATATTATCTGTCATCTGTGTCATAGATCTGCGCTAACAGAGCATTTGCGACATCGCGCGCGCGTTTTCGACATTATGTCAAAGTCCCTGCCCCAAACGAAAAACGCCCCACACAGGTGCGGGGCGTTTCTCTAACTTTCGAAAGCGATCTTATTCGCGGCTTTCCGGTGTATCGACGATCAGAGTGTCAAACTCGTCACCGCCAACCACATCGTTGCCACCGCTCATTGCCTCAGGTGCGGCCAGAGCAGCTGCAGCCTCCGCCTCTTCACGGCGCGCTTCGACAACAACGTTGTCACGCGAGCTCGCGATCTGGCGAACTTGCTGAGTTGCACCACCGGTTCCGGCTGGGATCAGGCGACCCACAATCACGTTCTCTTTCAGGCCAACAAGTTTGTCTTTCTTGCCCTGAACCGAGCTCTCGGTGAGAACGCGAGTGGTTTCCTGGAACGACGCCGCCGAGATGAACGAACGGGTCTGCAGCGAGGCTTTGGTGATACCCAGCAGGATCGGTTCACCCTGTGCCGGACGACCACCTTTCGACAGAGCCTTTTCACAGGCCGCATCGAATTCCTGCTTATCGACGTGTTCGCCTTTCAGCAGGGTGGTGTCGCCACTGTCCAGGATTTCCCATTTCTGCAGCATCTGGCGGACAATCACTTCGATGTGCTTGTCGTTGATCTTAACGCCCTGCAGACGATACACGTCCTGCACTTCGTCGATCATATAGTTCGCCAGAGCCTCGATCCCCATGATCGACAGAATGTCGTGCGGGGCCGGGTTACCGTCCATGATGTAGTCACCCTTCTGGACGAAATCACCTTCGACGACAGGAATGTGCTTCCCTTTCGGGATCATGTATTCCTTCACGTCCATGGTGTCATCCGCAGGCTCGATCGAGATGCGACGCTTGTTCTTGTAGTCCTTGCCGAAGCGCACATAACCATCGATTTCGGCGATGATCGCGTGGTCTTTCGGACGACGGGCTTCGAACAGTTCCGCTACGCGCGGCAGACCACCGGTAATGTCCTTGGTCTTGGCGCCTTCACGCGGAATACGCGCAACAACGTCACCGGCCTGAACCTTCTGACCGTCTTCACACGACAGGATCGCGTCAACCGACATCGGATAGGTGATCGGGTTGCCCCCAGCATTGCGCAGTGGCTCACCGTCCGTATCCATCAGGATGATTTCAGGCTTGAGCTCGTTGCCCTTCGGTGCCGCACGCCAGTCGATCACGATCTTCTGGGTCATGCCGGTGGCATCGTCGGTTTCCTCACGCACGGCCAGACCGTTCACAAGGTCAACATGCTTCGCAATACCGTCTTTCTCGGCAATGATCGGCAATGTGTACGGATCCCATTCAAACAGTTTGTCGCCACGGGTCACATCCTGACCTTCGGTGACAAAGAGCTTCGAACCGTAACCCATCTTGTGCGATGCGATCTCTTCGCCCTGCTCGTTCATGATCAGAACCTGCATGTTGCGGTTCATCACAATCTGCTCGTCAGACGCGTTTACAATCACACCCGCGTTCGAGAAGGCAATCTTACCGTTCTGCGACGCTTCCAGGAAGGACCGCGACGAACCCTGAGCAACACCGCCCATGTGGAAGGTCCGCATGGTCAGCTGTGTACCAGGTTCACCAATCGACTGCGCCGCGATGATACCAACGGCTTCGCCGCTGTTCACCTTGGTGCCGCGTGCGAGGTCACGACCGTAGCAGTTCGAACAGACACCCTCTTCCGCTTCACAGGTCAGCGGCGAGCGAATGCGCGCAGTCAGAACGCCAGCGTCTTCAACCGCGTCGGACATACGTTCGTCGATCAGCGTGCCATCCGCGATGATAACTTCGCCGGTGGCAGGGTTGCAGATATCCTCAGCCGCAACACGGCCCAGAATACGTTCGCCCAAGGTCGCCACAACTTCACCGTCATTGATGGCGGCTTCTGCTGTGATCGCGCGGTCGGTGCCACAGTCTTCCATACGGATGATGCAGTCCTGCGCAACGTCAACCAGACGACGGGTCAGGTAACCCGAGTTCGCGGTTTTCAGAGCGGTATCCGACAGACCCTTACGGGCACCGTGTGTCGAGTTGAAGTACTCGAGAACGGTCAGACCTTCTTTAAAGTTCGAGATAATCGGGGTCTCAATGATGTCGCCGTTTGGCTTGGCCATCAGGCCACGCATCGCGCCCAGCTGTTTCATCTGAGTAACCGAGCCACGCGCACCGGAGTGAGCCATCATGTAAACCGAGTTCGGTTCCATGACCGCGCCATTCTCGTCACGTTTCTCAGCCGAGATTGTCGACATCATCGCTTCGGTGACTTTGTCGTTACACTTCGACCAGGCATCGACAACTTTGTTGTACTTTTCGCCCTGAGTGATCAGGCCGTCCATGTACTGCTGTTCAAAGTCTTTAACCTGATCACGGGTGTCGCCAACGATGTCCCATTTGTTGTCTGGGATAACCATATCGGACTTACCAAACGAGATGCCCGCTTTGAACGCCTCTTTAAAGCCCATCGACATGATCTGGTCACAGAAGATCACCGACTCTTTCTGACCGCAGTAACGGTAGACAGTGTCAATGACGCGCTGAACGTCTTTTTTCCGCAGCAGCTGGTTGACCAGCTCGAACGGTGCTTTGGCGTTCAGAGGCAGAAGCGAACCAAGACGAACACGGCCCGGTGTGGTCTCAACACGGACCATCACTTCGTTCCCTTCCGCATCGATCTGCGGAATACGCGCGGTGATCTTGGCGTGCAGGTGCACTTCGCCAGCGGTCAGAGCGTGTTCAACTTCTTCCATCGAGGAGAAGACCATGCCCTCACCTTTCATGCCTTCACGCATGATGGTGACGTAGTACAGACCCAAAATCATATCCTGCGACGGAACGATGATAGGTGCGCCGTTGGCTGGCGACAGAACGTTGTTCGTCGACATCATCAGAACACGGGCTTCCAGCTGGGCTTCCAGCGAAAGCGGTACGTGAACCGCCATCTGGTCCCCGTCGAAGTCCGCGTTAAACGCCGAACAGACCAGCGGGTGCAGCTGAATAGCCTTCCCTTCGATCAGCGTGGGTTCAAACGCCTGAATACCAAGACGGTGCAGCGTAGGTGCGCGGTTCAGCAGAACCGGGTGCTCACGAATAACCTCGTCAAGGATATCCCAAACTTCGGGGCGCTCTTTTTCAACAAGCTTTTTCGCCTGTTTCACGGTGCTGGACAGACCTTTGGCCTCCAGACGTGAATAGATGAACGGCTTGAACAGCTCGAGCGCCATCTTCTTGGGCAGACCACATTGGTGCAGCTTAAGCTCTGGGCCGGTCACAATAACCGAACGACCCGAGAAGTCGACGCGTTTACCCAAAAGGTTCTGACGGAAGCGACCCTGCTTACCTTTCAGCATGTCGGAGAGCGATTTCAGCGGACGCTTGTTGGCGCCGGTGATCACGCGACCGCGACGGCCGTTGTCGAACAGAGCATCAACCGATTCCTGCAGCATCCGCTTTTCGTTGCGGACGATGATGTCAGGCGCGCGCAGTTCGATCAGACGCTTCAGACGGTTGTTCCGGTTGATCACGCGGCGGTACAGATCGTTCAGATCCGACGTCGCAAAGCGACCACCATCCAGCGGCACCAGCGGGCGCAGCTCTGGCGGGATCACTGGGATCACGGTCATGATCATCCATTCAGGACGGTTGCCGGATTCCAAGAAGCTCTCAACCACTTTCAAGCGCTTGATGATTTTCTTGGGCTTCAGCTCGCCTGTGGCTTCTTTGAGGTCCGCACGCAGGTTTTCGGCCTCGGCTTCGAGGTCGATGTTCGCCAGCATGTCACGGATCGCTTCCGCACCGATGTTCGCGGTGAAGGCATCCATGCCAAAGGCGTCTTGCGCGTCGAGGTATTCCTCTTCCGACATCATCTGACCATAGGTCAGGTCGGTAAGACCGGGCTCGATCACCACATAGTTTTCGAAATACAGCACGCGCTCGAGATCACGCAGCGTCATGTCGAGCATCAGACCGATACGCGACGGCAGCGATTTCAGGAACCAGATGTGTGCACAGGGGGCCGCCAGCTCGATGTGGCCCATGCGCTCACGGCGTACTTTTTGAAGCGTAACTTCAACACCACATTTTTCGCAGACAACGCCGCGGTACTTCATCCGCTTATATTTGCCGCAGAGACATTCGTAGTCTTTGATCGGGCCAAAGATACGCGCACAGAACAGGCCATCACGCTCGGGCTTGAATGTCCGATAGTTGATGGTTTCCGGCTTTTTGATTTCACCGAACGACCACGACAGGATGCGCTCGGGCGAGGCCAGCGACACCTTGATCTCGTCGAATACCTTCGGCGGAGTCAGTGGGTTGAACGGGTTGTTGGTAATTTCCTGGTTCATGTAGTCCTCACGAGAGTTTGAGGGAAGCGGGGGAGATCTTGAAGACCTGTTTCCAAGCGGTCACGCCCCGAGGGGCGCAACCAGAACTGAAAACAAGAGGTCTTACTCGTCCTCCTCCGCATCCAGGAGTTCCATGTTGAGGCCGAGGCCACGGACTTCTTTGACAAGAACGTTGAACGATTCCGGTACACCGGCTTCGAAGTTGTCCTCACCTTTGACGATCGATTCATAGACCTTGGTCCGGCCTGCCACGTCATCCGATTTCACCGTCAGCATTTCCTGCAGGGTGTAAGCGGCGCCGTAAGCTTCCAGAGCCCAGACTTCCATCTCACCGAAGCGCTGACCACCGAACTGCGCCTTACCACCCAGCGGCTGCTGCGTAACAAGCGAGTATGGGCCGGTCGAACGGGCGTGAATTTTGTCGTCCACCAGGTGGTGCAGTTTCAGCAGGTATTTCACACCCACTGTCACGCGACGGCTGAACTCATCTCCCGACCGTCCATCGAACAGACGCGACTGGCCGCTTTCGTCAAAGCCCGCGCGTTGCAGCGCATCGTTCACGTCAGCTTCCTTCGCACCGTCGAAGACCGGTGTTGCAATCGGTGCACCATTGGTGGCGTTGCCCGCGATCTCAAGCACGCCTGCCTCGTCCATGCCGGCAATGCCTTCTTCATAGACATCGTCACCATAAGCAATGCGCAGCGCTTCACGAACCGGGGTCAGGTCACCGGAGCGGCGATAATCCTGCAGAGCCTCGTCCACTTTCAGGCCAAGGGCACGTGCGGCCCAGCCCATGTGTGTTTCAAGGATCTGACCGACGTTCATACGCGACGGAACACCAAGCGGGTTCAGACAGAAGTCAACCGGGGTACCATCTTCGAGGAACGGCATGTCTTCCATTGGAACAACGCGCGAAACCACACCTTTGTTCCCGTGGCGACCCGCCATTTTGTCACCCGGCTGAAGCTTGCGCTTCACGGCGATGAAGACTTTGACCATCTTCATCACACCCGGAGGCAGATCGTCACCACGGCGAACTTTCTCTACCTTATCCTCGAAACGGGCATCCAGGGCGCGCTTCTGAGCTTCGTACTGCTCGTGCAGGGCTTCGACGATCTTCGCGTCTTCTTCCTCAGCCAGAGCCAGCTGCCACCACTGACCGCGGGTCAGAGTATCCAGAAGCTCTTGGTTGATTTCGGAATTCGGGCGAATGCCGCGTGGGCCTTTGACAGCCACCTTACCAAGGATCATGCCGCTGAGACGGGCGTAGATGTTACGATCCAGGATCGCCAGCTCGTCATCACGGTCACGTGCCAGACGTTCGATCTCTTCACGTTCGATCTGCAGCGCACGTTCGTCTTTTTCAACGCCGTGGCGGTTGAAGACGCGGACTTCTACGACGGTACCGTAGTCGCCCGGTTTCACACGCAACGAGGTGTCACGAACGTCCGACGCTTTTTCACCAAAGATAGCACGAAGAAGCTTTTCTTCCGGTGTCATCGGGCTTTCGCCCTTTGGTGTGATCTTACCGACCAGAATATCGCCCGGTTCTACATCCGCACCGATGTAAACGATGCCCGCCTCGTCGAGGTTGCGCAGCGCTTCTTCACCGACGTTCGGAATGTCGCGAGTGATTTCTTCCGGCCCAAGCTTGGTATCACGCGCTGCGACTTCGAATTCCTCGATGTGGACCGAGGTGAAGACGTCGTCACGTGCGATACGCTCGGAGATCAGGATACTATCTTCGTAGTTGTAGCCGTTCCATGGCATGAAGGCCACGATGACGTTTTTACCCAGAGCCAGTTCGCCCATATCGGTCGACGGGCCATCCGCAATAACTTCACCTTTGCCAACTGTGTCGCCCACCTTCACCAGCGGACGCTGGTTGATACAGGTGTTCTGGTTCGAACGCTGGAACTTGCGCATGCGGTAGATGTCAACGCCCGGGTCACCCGGCTCGAGATCGTGGGTTGCACGAATAACGATACGCTGCGCGTCCACCTGGTCGATGATACCGGCGCGTTTGGCCATAACAGCCGCGCCCGAGTCACGTGCCACGATCTCTTCGATGCCTGTTCCAACCAGAGGCGCTTCGGAGCGCAGAGTTGGCACAGCCTGACGTTGCATGTTCGAGCCCATGAGAGCGCGGTTCGCGTCGTCGTTTTCGAGGAACGGGATAAGCGATGCCGCAACCGACACCAACTGCTTTGGCGATACGTCGATCAGGTCAACCGATTCACGTGGCGACAGGGTATAGTCGCCCGACTGACGGGTGTTGACCAGCTCGTTCGCGAACTTGCCGTTTTCATCCAGAGAAGCGTTGGCCTGAGCCACGGTGTGGCGCATTTCTTCGGTTGCCGACATGTACTGAACATCATCGGTGACCTGGCCATCTTCCACGCGACGATAAGGTGTTTCGATGAAACCGTATTTGTTCACGCGGGCGAAGGTTGCCAGCGAGTTGATCAGACCAATGTTCGGGCCTTCCGGTGTCTCAATCGGACACATACGACCGTAGTGCGTGGTGTGGACGTCGCGCACCTCAAAACCAGCACGCTCACGGGTCAGACCGCCCGGGCCAAGCGCCGAAAGACGACGCTTGTGCGTCACTTCGGAGAGCGGGTTGGTTTGGTCCATGAACTGCGACAGCTGCGAGGAGCCGAAGAATTCGCGAACCGCTGCCGCTGCTGGTTTGGCGTTGATCAGATCCTGAGGCATGACGGTGTCGATTTCGACCGACGACATACGCTCTTTGATCGCGCGCTCCATACGGAGCAGACCAACACGGTACTGGTTTTCCATCAGTTCGCCGACCGAACGCACACGACGGTTGCCGAGGTGGTCGATGTCGTCGATGTCGCCACGGCCGTCACGCAGATCGACCAGTGCTTTGATACACTGAACGATGTCGTCACGATCCAGCGTGCGCTGGGTGTCTTCTTTGTCCAGAGCCAGACGCATGTTCATCTTCACGCGGCCAACGGCGGAGAGGTCGTAACGCTCGCTGTCGAAGAACAGAGTGTCGAACAGCGCCGACGCCGCTTCAACGGTGGGCGGCTCGCCCGGACGCATGACGCGGTAGATATCCATGAGCGCGGTGTCGCGACCCATGTTTTTGTCCTGCGCCATGGTGTTGCGCATGTAAGGGCCAACCGAGACGTTGTCGATGTCGAGAACTGGGATCTCGGTCACACCGGCATCCAGCAGCTCTTTCAAGGAACCGCCAGTGACGTCACCGTCTTTGTCGACTTCCCATGTCAGCTCGTCACCGGCTTCGACATAGATCGCACCGGTTTCTTCGTTGATGATATCTTTGGCGACAAACTTGCCAACGATATGGTCAAACGGAACCAGCAGTTGCGAAACTTTGCCTTCGTCGATCAGCTTTTTTACGGCGCGCGGTGTCACCTTCTTGCCGGCTTCGGCAATCACTTCACCACTGTCGGCATCAACCAGATCAAAGGCAGGACGGGTGCCACGTACACGCTCAGGGAAGAACTTGGTTGCCCAGCCTTCGCCGCGACGCATTTCGAAGGTCACGGTGTCATAATAGGCATCCATGATCGCTTCTTGGTCGAGACCCAGCGCATACAGAAGAGTGGTGACGGGCAGTTTGCGACGACGGTCGATCCGCGCAAAGACGATGTCTTTTGCGTCGAATTCGAAGTCGAGCCACGAACCGCGATAAGGGATAATACGGCAAGCGAACAACAGCTTACCCGAGCTGTGTGTCTTACCTTTGTCGTGATCAAAGAACACACCGGGCGAGCGGTGCATCTGAGACACGATCACACGTTCGGTGCCGTTGACAACGAAGGTGCCGTTTGGCGTCATCAAAGGCATGTCGCCCATAAAAACATCTTGTTCTTTGATGTCTTTGACCGACTTGGCGCCAGTGTTTTCATCCACATCAAAGACGATCAGGCGCAGAGTGACTTTCAGCGGAGCGCTGTAGGTCATGTCACGCTGCATACACTCTTCGACGTCGTACTTAGGCTTTTCGAGATCGTAGTTAACGAACTCGAGAACCGCCGTCTCGTTGAAATCCTTAATCGGAAAAACCGACTGGAATACACCTTTGATGCCTTCGCCATCGGTTGGCGCTGGCTGATCGCCGGATTTCAGGAAAAGCTCGTAGCTGGATTTCTGAACCTCAATGAGGTTCGGCATTTCCAGAACTTCGCGAATTTTGCCGTAATACCGGCGTAGACGTTTCTGGCCAAGGAAGCTTTGCGCCATGACAGATGTCACCTTTCGATAATCTCGCCCACAAACGCGCCGTCGGGCTCGGCGCGCCTCGTTCAGTGACGGCAATGATCCGATCCATTCTCGGCACGCGTCCCACCGTGCGCCTCTCGATCTGACAACCCTGCCTTGGAAAACTCCCTCAAATCAGGGACCTTACCAAGTCGGGGCTACACACTTCACCAATTTTGATCTGTATCTGCGCGGTGAAGGAGCGGTTTGTTGAAAATTCACCTCATCGCAACAAAAGAGAAAAAGCGGCTTCGAATCGCTCGAACCCGCAGGAGACTTCCGAATATTCGGTGAACGCCACGAATGCAACCCCCATCCGGGGGTTTCACATGCATCCTGAGTGGCAGTCATCTTCGCAAAAAGCCCCCCTCAGGTCAAGATAAGGAACCACGCTCACGCCAGGTTGAAACAAAAACAGGCGCTCCCAAATGGGAACGCCTGCTGAAATCCAACATTGGGTGCACGCACCCAAGTGAGATTACTTGAGCTCGATTTCCGCGCCAGCGTCTTCGAGTTTCTTTTTGATTTCCTCGGCTTCGTCCTTGGAAACGCCTTCTTTGACAGCTTTGCCACCGGCTTCAACCAGTTCTTTAGCTTCTTTCAGGCCCAGACCGGTGATGCCGCGAACTTCTTTGATCACGTTGATCTTTTTGTCGCCAGCCGACTTCAGGATCACGTCAAATTCGGTCTTTTCTTCTTCAGCTGCGCCACCGGCGTCTGCCGGGCCAGCCATTACAACGGCGCCGCCAGCTGCGGGCTCGATGCCATACTCGTCTTTGAGGATGGTTTTCAGTTCTTGGGCTTCCAGCAGGGTCAGACCCACGATGCTTTCAGCAAGTGCTTTCAGATCAGCCATTTTGAGACTCTTTCCGTTTTCAGTTTCTGTTCCAACGTCAGGACACACGTCCTACGGGGATCAATTGAGTTGCGCTTACGCCGCTTCGTGGTTCTCTTCGATGGTCGAGAGAATAGAAGCGATGTTCGAAGCAGGTGCGCCAATGGCGCCGGCGATGTTCGATGCGGGTGCGCCGATGCAACCAACGATCGAGGAAATAAGCTCCTCGCGCGAAGGCATTTTCGACACGGCTTCGACACCGGCCCGGTCCAGAGCTGTTCCGCCCATTGCACCGCCAAGGATCTCAAACTTTTTGTTTTCCTTAGCGAAATCTTCGACGACCTTGGCTGCAGCCACAGGGTCTTCGGAGAAAGTCAGAACAGTCATGCCACCCAGGAATTCAGCAATGCCTTCGCACGGCGTATCCTGAACGGCAATTTTGGCGAGCCTGTTCTTGGCGACGCGGACCGAAGTATCGGCTGCGCTTGCGCGCGCCCGAAGATCCGTCATCTCGGCAACCGTAAGACCCTCGTAGCGCGATACCACTACGACGCCAGAGCTTTCAAAGATCTGGCCGAGTTCCTCGACCACTTTCTCTTTTTGTGCTCTATCCACAGTTCCACTCCAGTATATGGAGGGGGCGACCCCTCCGGCTCACTTTTGCCAGAGGGTGCCCCCTGGCGAGAAGTCCGATCGGGTCGTCGCATCGTGCGAACCAGTGCAAAAACACTGATCGAAAAGATGTCTCTTCCCGTCTCGGGCAGGAGTTATAGGTTTCAGGCGAAACCAGCCCACCGTCTCGGACGAAATCGGCACCAACACGAATCGCGTTGACGCCTTAGGAGGTTCAATAGGGATTTCCAGCCACTTTGCCAACCCCGTTTTCGGCTAGGGGCGCATCAGTGTCGATCATCCGATCCAACACATTCAAAAGATTACGCTTGGATAGGGGTTTAGGCAGTACGCAATCAATCCCGGCGGCCAGATAGTCATCGATCTGATGCGAGAGCACATTGGCCGTTACCGCGCAAATTGGAACACGAGGCCCCTGATCCATCTCTTCCATTGCACGGATACGGCGGGTCGCCTCGACCCCATCCATTCCGGGCATTTGAATGTCCATCAAGATCGCATCAAAGGGACCTGTCTTCATGAGGTCCAGAGCTTCTTGGCCGCTAGCAGCCTGCTCCAATTCACATCGGGACGGCTCAAGATATCGCGTGATGATCAACCGGTTGGTTGCATTGTCGTCCGCCACAAGAATCCGGCAGCCATTTAGGCTCGCCAATGCCTCCGGCTGTACAGTGGTGACATCCTCGACCACGCCAGAGACCGACTTCAGCGGCAAAAAGACCTCAAATGTTGTCCCCTGCCCCGGTGCACTCTCAACCGAAAGATGGCCGCCCATGGATTCACAGATTTGCCGCGAAATCGTCAGCCCCAGCCCCGTTCCCCCGTATCTCCGGGTGACGCTGACATCGGCCTGAGCGAAGGGCTCAAATATCCGGCCCAAAGCCGCTTCCGGAATGCCCGGTCCGGTGTCGCTCACCTTGATCACAACGCCAAATCCATTTGGCCCCCGTGACGCCAACAAATCCACACCGCCGAAATCAGTGAACTTCACCGCGTTAGACACCAGGTTGTGCAAAACCTGCTGCAAACGCCGCGAGTCGCCCTCGAACCAAGATGTCACATCCGGATCGATCTCAAGATCAAGTGTCAGACCTTTTTGGCGCGCTTTAGCGGAATGCAGATCGCGCGCAGCATGAAGCACATTCGACAGCTGGAAAGGCGCATATTCCAGTTCAAACCGGCCCGCTTCAACCTTTGACAGGTCCAAGACATCATCAATTGTACAAAGCAGTAATCCGCCAGATTGTTCGATCACAGACAGGCATTCGCGCTGATCCTCAGTCAAATCTGAGCGCCCCAATTCGCCCGCCATCCCCATTATGCCGTTCAATGGGGTGCGGATTTCATGGCTCACATTTGCAAGAAAGCGGGACTTTGCCTCGTTGGCGGCAGACGCCATCTTGCGAAGCTGACGTTCCGTGGATTGCGCGCGGTTCGCCATGAACACTTCGCTTAGAACATAGGTCATCAGCAGCGCGATCAGGAACAATGACAGAATATCAAAGCCCCGGTCCGTGGCGCCATTTTCGTGCATTTCGAGGAACTCGCGCTGACTGTCCTCATCCATAAAAGTTGTCACCCAGGCACGACGCAGCGCCTTGGCGATGAGCTCGAGATCCGCGGAGAGCACGACCGCATCTGCATCTGAAATATCCGGAGCGTCATAAAGCGCGGGCTCTTTTTCTTCCAGAAACACCCGTACGGTTGACAGCGCAGGGCCAAGCTCGCGCGTCGTGGTCAGCCCCATGTTTTCGATCAAGCTCAACCGGTTCCACAGAACATCAAACCGCGTTTCAATGTCTTGCTTGGTGCTTCGCCCATCAGGATAGGCCGCGACAGCCGCAGACAAGCGCTGAATTTCGAGAATTGTCTCGCTTGTCCGCCAAAGCGTCGAATTGCTAGAGAAGAGCGCCCGCTCTTTCTCTTCGAGATCTTTCAATTCCTGATAGAAGAACAAAACCGCCAAAGCGGTTGCCGCACAGACCGCAACCAAGGCTCGGAGCGTCCGTGCGTTTTCTCGAAGTAGGCGCCACATAGACATCGTTCCCCTACGGACGAACCTCGATTGAAACCAGCTGCCAAATCATACTGATGTAAAACTTACGCTCCGGTGCCTGCTCTTCTGTAGCCGGGTATACCACCCAGATCGGCCCCTTGTCACGCACACGCATCGGTTTTCCGTTGTGCAAGAGGGCCAGTATAACCGAGTATTCGTCTGCATCGGAAACCGGGATCTCCAGGCCATAATCGTCAATCGCAGTTGCCTGCAACGTACTGCCCTGCGCTCCAACTGCCTCCAGAAGGGATTTCAGGGTGGGACCTGAGAAGTTCTGCTCGCCCTCAGTGAAAGCCGTGAAGGATTGAATGTCTCTCCACTCCAATGCCTCTAACATTTCGCGATCGAATTCCGCCACGTTGCCAGAGTTCTTGTGGGCAATTTCACCAGACACTGTCAGAAGCACAGGCCCCTGCGGCACGTCGAGTGCACTCACCATTGAGGCCGAAAACCAAGCCAAAATGAAAAAAACCATGCTTAAGGCGCGCTTCACAACATCCATCCTCACTCAATTTTCAAAAGAACAATACGTCGCGGTCCCTAAGATTTTCTTGCCCCAAAGAAAAAGGCGGGCCACGAGGCCCGCCTTTCACAACGTGTCTCTCGACCCGTATTAGTTGCCGGTTGCGTTCGCAACGTCAACCGTCACACCTGGGCCCATGGTCGAGCTCAGAGCGATTTTCTTCATGTAAGTGCCTTTGGCACCAGCAGGTTTAGCTGCCGAAACCGCCGCAACAAAAGCGCGAATGTTCTCTACGATCTTGGCTTCGTCGAAGGACGCTTTGCCAACACCGGCGTGAACAACACCACCTTTTTCAGCTTTGAACTGAACTTCACCACCTTTGGCGGCTTCCACGGCTGCTTTCACATCCATGGTCACGGTGCCAACTTTGGGGTTCGGCATCAGGTTGCGCGGGCCAAGGATTTTACCAAGACGACCAACAACGGGCATCATGTCCGGGGTGGCAATGCAACGATCGAAATCGATGTTGCCGCCCTGAATGGCTTCCATCAGGTCTTCTGCGCCAACGATGTCTGCACCAGCGGCCTGTGCTTCTTCAGCTTTGGGGCCACGGGCGAAGACTGCAACGCGCATGGCTTTGCCGGTGCCGTTCGGCAGGCCAACAACACCACGAACCATCTGGTCTGCGTGACGGGTGTCAACACCAAGGTTCATTGCAATTTCGACGGTCTCGTCAAATTTGGCATTTGCGTGTGCTTTGATCAGGCTTACCGCCTCTTCAACAGTCACATCGTCTTTGCCAGCAAATGCTTCACGCGCAGCGCGGGTACGTTTTCCGAGTTTTGCCATGATATTAGCCTTTCACCTCGATACCCATCGACCGGGCGGAACCCAGGATGATCTGCATTGCTGCTTCGACGTCGTTTGCCGAGAGATCTTTCATCTTGGCTTCTGCGATCTCGCGCACCTGAGCAACGGTCACCGATGCTACGGTCTCACGACCGGGGTTTTCGGCGCCACGAGGACGGTTACGCTTACCAACCGGCTTCAGACCAGCGGCTTTCTTCAGGTAGTAAGACGCAGGCGGCGTCTTGACTTCCATGGTGAAAGACTTGTCCTGGTAGTAGGTGATCACGGTTGGGCACGGCGCGCCGGGCTCCAGTTCCTGTGTTTTAGCGTTGAACGCCTTACAGAATTCCATGATGTTGATACCGCGCTGACCCAGCGCAGGGCCGACGGGCGGCGACGGGTTGGCTTTACCTGCAGGGATCTGCAGCTTCATGGTGCCAGCAAGCTTCTTTGCCATTGGCTATCTCCTTAACAACACCCCGCAGAACGCGTCCTTTGGGGCAATTTACGTTGCGTGGTCAGGACGGGACATCGCGATACCCCTGCCTCCCACTGCGATGCCGGGCGAGCCCGGCCTATCCTCAGACCTCTTTCGAAACCTGAGTGAATTCCAATTCGACCGGTGTTTCGCGACCGAAGATCGACACCGACACACGCAGGCGCTGGTTTTCGTCATCCACGCCTTCGACCATGCCGTCAAAGCCCTCAAACGGACCATCGGTGACCTTGACCTTTTCGCCGGTTTCAAAGGCGATGAGTGTCCGCGGCGCTTCTTCATTCTCTTGAACGCGCCCAAGGATCGCCTCAACTTCAGCATCCCGCATTGGCATCGGACGCCCCTGCGGGCCCAAGAAACCAGTGACGCGGTTGATCGAGTTCACAAGGTGATATCCCTGGTCCGACATTTCCATGTGCACCAGCACATATCCCGGCATAAAGCGACGCTCGGTGGTCACCTTTTTGCCGCGACGCACCTCGATCACCTCTTCGGTGGGCACCAGAACCTCGTCGATCTGGTCATGAAGCTCCTGCTCCTCGACCGCCGTCCGGATCTGCTCGGCAATTTTCTTCTCGAAGTTCGAGAGGACGCTAACCGAATACCACCGCTTTGCCATATGGCTAACCCTTGCTCTTTCATGCCCGCCTCAGTGACGGGTAGCTCAAATAAAAACCGGCGTGCAACACGACTCATTGCACGCCCGGTCAGATTTAGTCGCGTCTATTACCCGCGTCTGGGGCAACTTTCAAGCCTACAAACGCCCAAGCGTTTCACAGAGGCGAAAGCTTAACCCACCATACCCAACAATGTCTGCAGACCACCTTTGATAAGAAGGTCAACAACAGCAAAAAAGATCGCCGTCAAAGTCGCCATGATAAACACCATAACGGTGGTCAGCGTCACCTCGCGGCGGGTCGGCCATACAATTTTGGCGACCTCAGCACGCACCTGCTGGATGAACTGAAGGGGGTTGGTCGTTGCCATGTGTCTGTTTCCTCAGAGGGTCAGCCGCTCAGATACGCAAGTTACAGCGACTTTTCAAGCCCGGAAGCGCCACAGCTCATTAGCAGCGCCGCAGGCGCACTCTATATAATACAGTAGGCACTCACCCCGAGAGAACTCGCAGGATTCGACGCTTTAATGAAATGAAGATTGGCAGGGGCATCAGGGTTCGAACCCGAGACCTACGGTTTTGGAGACCGTCGCTCTACCAGCTGAGCTATACCCCTAAGGCCGAGTGATGGATTACGCCAAGCGGTAGCGGAGTGCAAGCCCGATCCGCGCGAAAATCTCTCCAGATCGCATTTTTTTCACCGAGCCTCAGGTTCGGATGTGCCGACCATCAAGAGTCTGCTCGCGCGGTTTGGGTTGCTACTGGCTTATTGCCGTGATGCGGGGGACTTTTGGTGGGGATTTTCCGCACGTGGGCGTGAGCTGCTGAAACAAACTTGGGCCGATTTGACCCTTTTTCTGCTACACAAACATGTGATTAGGCCGTTGTGAATTTCTGGTGCAGGGTCCCTTCACCGGCATCGCCACCGGGTGAAACATTACTTTCCCCAACCAGGCTTGATCCGCACCCTCTCTGTGAATGTCTGCACAGGCTCCTGTCCGCCTCTCCTCACATTCAAGGCCACATTTTCGCGAATTCGATGTGAAGTTTTGCACCCTTCAAGCTCGGGCGTTTCTACCCCAAATCCTCGGTGTCGGACAGACAAGCCGACACAGACAGACACACCCCAGCGCCGCACTCCTCTATAAGGCGCCCCGCTTAAAGGACACGACAATGAAAACCGTATTTGCTTCCGCTCTCGTTGCTGTTGCCGCTCTGACCGGCGCTGCCAATGCCATGACCGTTTCGCCTGCTCTGGAGAGCGACGTGCGTCAGTATGCACCTGAAGCCGACATCTCGACCCTGAGCACCGCTGAGATCAATGTTCTCGCATCGCT
>CANMIH010000022.1 GCA_947497905.1 uncultured Pelagimonas sp. | reverse complement strand
TACAGACGTATGATCCATCGAATGAACCAAATCCGCCCACATATCTCTTCAAGTCATATCAATGTCAAATAACGTGACGCGCTTCTAAGTCCTTGTGAACTCTTCAGTTTGTCGGCTCTCAGCGTCCAGAACATCGTGTCCTCGTTGCTGAGAAGCCGTCTTCTAAGGCCACCTCCAAACAAGCGCAAGCGCTTTTTTCAAAGAAAGGCAAAGTTTTTTCAGACGCCGGGGCTGCCCCGGGAAAAAGGGCGGTTTGTGGGATCAGGGAAGGGGGCCGACAGAAGAAGGATCTAAGGCTTCTCCGGGAGCCTGTCTGGAGCTCATGGATCCCATAGGAGGATCGGGACCCTGCGCCAGCCTTTCCTAGCTTGTTCTCTGCATATGGCATCAGAGCATCTGTGGGGGTCTGTTAGAAGTGGCTGTCCAATTGATCACCAGCTTATTGCAGGTCGCGCCTTCTGTGAGCCTCAGACCCTCGACCACTCCCTTACCAAGGGAGTGCTCCAGAGAAGCACTGCTCTTTACTTAAGGCAATTTGGCGGGACCGGGGGATCAGAGCGAGGGTGAGGTGGTATGGGAAGACAGGCTGCAAGCTTGCAGGATATCCAGATCCGCGAGGACGAACGGCGACAGGCATTGGCCAGGCAGCTGGACAGAGAACGCGGCGAGCTTCACGAGCGCCAGGAGCAGCGCCAGCAGGCGCAAACGCGGATCACAGGCAGACACTGCCGTATTATCATATGGATATACCGCTAAACATTGAGTTCAACAGCTCAAATTCAGGAGACGGTTCACACTATCTTTTGGAAACGTTATTTCGTTCGGAAAGCTAAATTCGTCATTCCACCGAGGGTTTTGTCGTTCAACTTCGTCAGACCAGATAGTTCTCCATACATCAATGTGGAAAATTAGATCAAAGGCATCATCCTGAGATGCCTCAGGTAGAAGGGCAACATTGGATTTTAAGATATCAAGGATCCTACTGTTTGTTTCAAACAAGACACTCGCGAATACAAATTTCTTTCCATTTTTGACGTAAGCCGCATAGATCTTATCAGTATATCGCAGCAGCGAGTTGAGTTGGTCGATGAAATTTCCAATTTCGTTGCTATTCATGATGGGCATTTAATCATCCATGCTTAGATAGAAATTGTATCCATGAAGCACTATTTTAGGAGGGAAATTTTCGATGTATGTCGCGCGTATAACGCGCTCTAACTCTGTCTTGTCTATATTATAATCTATATTTTTCATGTGTTCTAAATCTTTCATCACTCGTGCTTCGCCCCGCCACTCCGTTGTTCCACATTCAGAAGCTTTTGTAATGAGGTGTTCTTCACCGGAATCTGCTAACCCAGTGATGAAATCGGAGCATAGGTTGTGTAATTCACTGTGTGCTCTTGAAAGGACACTTGATAAAGTGTCTCGCTTATGTACTGGGAAACGACGGACCTCAAGAATTTTCCCATTATCCACTTTCTCGTTCATTAAGTGGGCAGTAACGCCATAGCTCTTGACTTCATCGTAAAGGGCAAAATTTATACAGCCACTTCCAGGGTATTCTGGTGGTGCTGGGTGAAAGTTAATAGCAGCGATTTTGGCTTTCTTTAGCAAATGTATGGGCAAGATAAATAGGCTTCTGAAACAGATGATATAATCACCATCCCAGTGAGTAATTTCTTCGGGCAGTTTTTCTCCACGCTGCTTAGACATGACATAGGTTACGTCAAAACCATACCGCTGCATCTGATCTAGAAGATTTTGTGTCGCATCACATTTACTTCGGCCAAAAAAAAGTATCCGATCACCTCGACCGTCTCTTTGAATTATGTGTGTCATACTATTTATCTTACTTTGAAGAGAGCTAAGTTGAGAGATAAGAAAATAACCTACCTTTTATGAGCTAGGCGGTCATTCCGTTTGCGGTCATCGGTTTCCCAGCCTTTACCGCAGGATCATTTTACATGAAAATTCTGTTTTGCAAATATCCTCGGGGGTTTGGGGCAGGCAGCCCCAACGGCGGCTATTGCCGTCTTATGAGCGCGGAAGTTTTACGACCTCGCATCCTTTGAGCATGAACGGCGCGAGGATCGAGTGGCATGGCGTGGGCACATAGAGTTTGGAAGAACTCATGCCCTAGCGTGATCTCATCAGGCCAGAAGGCGCTTTGCGCCGCGAAGAGATCGGCGCATGCCTCGAATCTCTGCACGGGCACGTTGCGCATCTGATTGATGCTTTGGGGTCTGTTCGGAGCGTTCTGATGCTGTTGGGGCAGTTTTTTCAGGCTCAGAGAGAAAGTTATCCACAGGCAAACCCGCCGTTCTGGTGTGTTAAATAGGTGTTAAATAGGTGTTACGGTTTTTTTTTGCCCTGTAAGATCCTGAAAGATAAAAGAAAAAAATGAACCCCTGTGTGTGAAATATCGAAACTTTGTGTGTGAAATATCGAAAGCCCGTGTGTGAAATATCGAAAGCCCGTGTGTGAAGTATCGAAGTTATCCCGAGATTCTGGAGGGTCATGTTGGGACCTGCCCTTGTGCATTAGCCTGAGTGGTTGCGTGACAATTCTGTGTGTGAAATATCGAAACTTTGTGTGTGAAATATCGAACTGCCCTTGCCTGTGTGTGAAATATCGAAGTACATAGGATGTGTGTGAAATATCGAAAGCAGTGGACATGACACAGGGCTCGACATCGGGTTCGGACGCGGAGCGTTTGAAAGAGCATCATGGGTCGCGCGCGCCTTTGCTGCCAGATCGCCACCCGACTCAGGATTTTTTTGTATGTGATATCTTCGATGCCGCCCCAAAAGGCGACATGGCGTCGAT
Organism: uncultured Pelagimonas sp.; assembly: GCA_947497905.1. Classification (GTDB taxonomy): domain Bacteria; phylum Pseudomonadota; class Alphaproteobacteria; order Rhodobacterales; family Rhodobacteraceae; genus CANMIH01. Next base: position 27,888 of record CANMIH010000022.1, on the reverse strand, counting down.
GGAACATCCGATCTTTTCGCTCTCGACCAAGCCGGACCGCCGGCAGCGCCGCTATGAGATGAAAGACCGGTTTGTCGAAATCACGCCGTCCGTGCTGGGGCTGGCGACGATTCATGACCGCGATATCCTGATCTATTGTATCAGCCAGCTGATTGCGGCGGCCAATGACGGCCAGGAGATCAGTTCAAAAGTGCGCTTCAAAGCCTATGACCTGCTCACGGCCACCAACCGCATGACCAATGGGCAGGGCTATGATGGCTTGAAATCCGCGCTGGAACGGCTGCGCGGCACCACCATCAGCACCAATATTGTCACCGGAGGCGAAGAGCAGCTCGATGTCTTTGGATTGATCGACCGGGCCAAGATTGTGCGTCAGACCCGTGAGGGCCGCATGCAGGAGGTTGAGGTTGAGCTCTCAGAGTGGGTGTTCAACGCGATCCGCTCCAATGAGGTGCTGACCCTGCACCGCGATTACTTTCGCCTGCGCAAACCGCTTGAGCGGCGGATCTATGAGATTGCCCGCAAACATTGTGGGGTGAAGCTGGAATGGCGCATCGGTCTGGCTCTGCTGCAGAGTAAATGCGGCTCCAGCTCGTCACTGCGCGAGTTCAAACGGTTGCTGCAGGGCATTGTCCAGGCGGATATGGAACACAATCACCTGCCCGACTATCAGATCCGTCTTGAGGGCGATCTGGTGGTCTTCACCAACAAAGGCACCATGTTGCCGAAAGAAGAGGTTCTGGCCCCCTCCCCCGGTGCAGGTCTGACGGGCCCCTCTTTGATGGCCTTCACCATGGAAGAAGCCAAGGTCGTGGCGCCGGGCTGGGACGTATATATGCTTGAACAGGAATGGCGGGCCTGGATGGATGACGGCGGTTTGGAGATGCCGCGGGATCCGGACAAAGCGTTTCTGGGTTTTTGCCGTCGCTGGTTTGAAAAACGCGGTCGGCCGTGAGGTGCAGGCGGTCCTGAGAACCACACTGATCGGATCTTGCACCCTGGCGGCTCTTCCCCCTATGCGTGAGACACAGGCTGCTTAACAGAGAGAGACAGCACCATGGCGCGTATTTTTATCACTGGCACAGCTGGGTTTATTGGGTTCCATCTGGCGGAGCTCCTGTTGCAGGAAGGCCATGTGGTGCATGGGCTGGACGGGATGACCGACTATTACGAGGTCTCCCTGAAGCAGCGCCGTCATGAGCTCCTTGGTCAGCACCCGAAATTCACCGCCACCGAAGCCATGCTGGAAGATGTCGCGGCGGTGGATGCGGCAATTGATGCCTGTGCGCCGGACTATATCGTGCATCTCGCCGGGCAGGCCGGGGTGCGCTACAGCCTTGAGAACCCGCGTGCCTATGTGGATGCCAATATCACCGGTACCTTCAACGTCATGGAGGCGGCCCGGCGCCATAAGGTGAAACATCTGATGATGGCCTCGACCTCGTCGGCCTATGGCGCCAACACGCAGATGCCCTTTGCCGAGACCGACAAGGCCGACACGCCGATGACGATCTATGCGGCCACCAAAAAGGCCACCGAGGCCATGGGGCATTCCTATGCCCATCTCTATGACATGCCGACCACCATGTTCCGGTTCTTCACCGTCTATGGCCCCTGGGGGCGTCCGGATATGGCGCTGTACAAGTTTGTCAAAGCCACGCTCAAGGGTGAGGCCATCGATGTCTATAACCATGGCGAGATGTACCGGGATTTCACCTATGTGACGGATCTGGTGCGCGCGATCCGGCTTTTGATGCTGGACGCTGTGCCTGTGCGCCCGGAAGACGGTCAGGTGCCTGAGGGTGACAGCCTGTCGCCTGTGGCGCCATTCCGTGTGGTCAATATCGGCAATTCCAAATCCGAGCGCCTGTTGGATTTTGTCGAGGCGATCGAAGAGGCTCTGGGGCAGAAGACCACCCGCAATATGATGGATATGCAGCCCGGCGACGTGCCCGCCACCTGGGCCAATGCGGCCTTGCTTGAACGTCTGACGGGATATCGGCCACAGACCGACATGCGCGACGGGGTCAAACAGTTCGTCGCCTGGTATCGCGACTACTATCAGGTGTAACCCCCCTGCCCTTTTGGGGCGGTGTGCAGATGCATAGAAAATGCGGCGGCTTTGGTACCATAGGGTACCCTACCGTACTTTTGTGTGTTGCAGGTGTCCGTAAGAGGAACCTTGACCGGACGCCAATCCTGAGGGTAGCCGGTTGCAACCCCGCTTGGTGGTGAGGTGTCTCATATGACTGGTCCGATTTAATTTGCAGTCAGCCCCCCCTATTCGTACGGTTTCGACCATGACTGCAAAACGTATTGGCTATGCCCGCTGTTCGACCCTGGCCCAGGATCTTGATGCCCAACGGGCGGCGCTTGCCGCTCTGGGGGTGTCGCCTGAAGATGTGTTCACCGACCATGGGCTGACCGGGACTTCGCGCGCCCGGCCAGGTCTGGATCAGGCTCTGGCCGCGGTACGGACGGGCGATACCTTTGTGGTGGCCAAGCTGGACCGGCTGGCGCGCTCTGTGCCCGATGCCCGCGCCATTGCCGATCAACTGGCCGCCAAGGATGTGGCGCTGGCGCTGGGATCCACAGTCTATGATCCCGGTGATCCCATGGGCAAAATGTTCTTCAATATCCTCGCCAGCTTTGCCGAGTTCGAAGCGGATCTGATCCGCATGCGCACCCGTGAAGGCATGGCCATAGCCCGTGCCAAAGGCAAACTGCGCGGCAAACAACCCAAACTGACGGTCAAACAACAGACTGAGCTTTGCCGCATGCAAGCCTCGGGGGACTATTCCATTTCCGATCTATCTGAGCTGTTTTCTGTATCAAGAGCAACAGTTTACCGGACATTGCAACGCAATTCCGTGTCGAAGGTACCTTAAGGTACCCTGCCGTGTTGTGGCGAATTGAGCGCGGTACCCTACCCTACCTTAAGGTACTCTAGGGTTTCTCTTGGTAGGTTGAGGTAAGCTAGGGTACGGTAGGGTATAAGGTCCGCGAAAGGGCCAGATCCGAGCAGAAACTTAAAGCAGACAGGACCCTCATCATGCCCGTGATTGCTTTCGCCAATTCCAAAGGCGGTAGCGGCAAAACCACCAGCGCCTTGCTGTTGGCCCAGGCCTTTGCCGCCCATCGCCCCACCACCCTGATCGATGCCGATCCGCGCCATCCCATCACCACCTGGGCCGAAAAGCCCGGCAAGCCCAAGGCGCTGACCGTGGTGACCAATGCCAGCGAGAAAACCATTCTCGATGAGATCGAAGAGGCCGCCGCGCGCGATCCCTTTGTGATCATCGATCTGGAGGGTACCGCCTCACGTCTGATGAGCTATGCCATCAGCCAGGCGGATCTGGTGGTGATCCCGATGAAGGAACAGCAGCAGGATGCGCAGGCCTCGCTGGATGTGATCGAAGAGATCCACCGCGATATGAAAGCCACCCGACGCAAGATCCCCTATGCGGTGCTCTTCACCCAGAGCCGCGCGGCGGTGAAATCGCGCACGGCGCGTCACATCGCAGGCCAGTTCCGCGACAATGTCCAGATCGACACCTTTGATACCGAGATCCACGAACGCGACGCCTTTGCGGCCATGTTTGCCATGGGCGGCACAGTGGCGGATATGGCACCCACACAGGTCAATGGTCTGCCCAAGGCCCTAGCCAATATCGAGGATTTCCGGGCTGAGGTGGTCGCAAAACTGCGCGCTATCCGAGATGACGCCGCCGGGAGGGCCGCCTGATGTCCAATCGTGAAACGCTGAGCATGCCGGTTCTGGATGACATGGATGATTTTGCCCCGCGCGGCGCAGCACCAACAGGGCAGGGGGCTCAGCCAGCCACCACGCCGGCGCGAGACACCCGCAAGGCGGTGGATGCGGTCTCGCGCTTTCCCTCGCGCGAAGCCTCAGCCGATGGCCAGCTGAATCTCAAAGGTCCCCAACACGTGCTGGACCGGTTCAAAGCCATGTGCAAAGCCGACCGCCGCGCCTATTACGACATGCTTGAGATCCTGATGGATCGCTATGAGGCAGACAGCTGATCCGACCCGCTGCGCGCTTTGGATGCGAGGCGCGGATTTTTCGGGATAAACTGGGAAATCGGCCATGAAAAGGACACTTAAGTGTTGAAGTTTAACGCTTAAGTGATGCTGTCGCGGGTCTTCAAAACCCGATATTGAAGGAAGACAGCGGCGGCGGTCCTGAGAAACCAATGGGTGAGGCAATGTTGTGAAGGTAGAACCGACTTCTCTTGCGGGTGTTGTGGTGCTGACACCCAAACGTTTTGGGGATGACCGTGGGTTCTTTTCCGAGGTCTGGAACCACCGCACTCTGCAAGAGCAGGGCATCGATGCCGCCTTTGTGCAGGACAATCATTCCCTGAGCCGCGATGTGGGCGTGCTGCGGGGGTTGCATTGCCAGACACCGCCCTTTGCCCAGGACAAACTGGTGCGCGTGGCGCGGGGCCGCGTTGATGATGTGGTGGTGGACATCCGCAAAGGCTCGCCCAGCTACGGCAAATGGATTTCGGTTGAGCTGTCTGCGGAAAACGGCGCGCAGATCTTTGTGCCCAAAGGCTGTCTGCATGGCTTTGTGACCCGCGTGCCTGACACAGAAATTTTGTATAAATGTTCGAACTATTACGCGCCTGACCATGATGTTTCGATCCGATGGGACGACCCAGGACTTGGCATCGATTGGGGTGTGGCGGCGGATCAGGTTATTTTGTCTGACAAAGACCGCAACGCCATGGCGCTCGGTGATTTTGAAAACCCGTTTGTGTATGAGGATTAACGTATGAAGGTTTTGGTGACGGGCGGAGCTGGGTTTATTGGCTCAGCGGTGGTGCGGCTTGCGATGGCGCGGGGGCATGAGGTGATCAACCTCGATGTGCTGACCTATGCGGCCTGCCTCGAGAATGTTGCATCGGTGGCGGGTCTGCCCGGCTATGTGTTTGAACAGGTTGATATCTGCGACGCGGCGGCCGTGCAGGGGGTCTTTGACCGGCATGCCCCGGATGCGGTGATGCATCTGGCGGCCGAAAGCCATGTGGACCGCTCGATTGATGGCCCCGGAGCCTTTATCGAAACCAATGTCATGGGCACCTACACCATGCTGCAGGCGGCGCGCAGCTATTGGGAGGCCTCAGGCCGCCCCGAGGGGTTCCGGTTTCATCATATCTCGACCGATGAGGTCTATGGCAGTCTTGGCCCCACCGGACAGTTCACCGAAGACACCCCCTATGATCCGCGCAGTCCCTATTCGGCCTCAAAAGCCTCGTCCGATCATCTGGTGCGCGCCTGGGGTGAGACCTATGGCCTGCCGGTGCTGCTGACCAATTGCTCAAACAACTACGGGCCCTATCATTTCCCAGAAAAATTGATCCCGGTGGTCATTCTGAATGCGCTGGCCGGGAAAGATCTGCCGATCTATGGCGATGGCTCGAATGTGCGTGACTGGCTCTATGTCGAAGACCACGCCGATGCTCTGCTGACGGTGCTGGATCGCGGTGTGCCGGGGCGCAGCTACAACATTGGCGGCGAAAATGAACGCAGCAATCTTGAGCTGGTCCAGACCCTCTGCGCCATTCTCGATGCGAAACGCCCCAAGGCTGCGGGCTCTTATGCGGATCAGATCACTTTTGTCACCGACCGTCCTGGCCATGATGCGCGCTATGCCATTGACCCCACTCGCATGCGCAGTGAACTGGGCTGGCGTCCTTCGGTCACGGTGGAAGAGGGGCTTGAGAAAACCGTCGAATGGTATCTGGCCAATGAAACGTGGTGGCGACCGTTGCAGACCCGACAGGGGGTCGGACAGCGGCTGGGGGTTGCCCCGGTTACGCCCTCGACGCAGGCCTCTGCATGAGCATTCTGGTCTTTGGTCACAGCGGACAGGTCGCAACCGCTCTGCGGGGCTATGGTGATGTCATCGCACTGGGGCGGGATCAGGCGGATCTGAGCGATCCCGAGGCCTGTGCAGCGGCCATCGCACAGCACGCCCCCTGCGCGGTGATCAATGCCGCCGCCTATACCGCCGTGGATGCGGCAGAAGAGAACGAAGTGGCCGCCACCGTGATCAATGGTGCCGCCCCCGGTGCCATGGCGCGCGCCTGTGCCGCGCGCGGCATTCCCTTTGTTCATATCTCTACGGACTATGTCTTTGACGGCAGCGGCAGCCAGCCCTGGTGCCCAGAGGATGCCACCGGTCCTGTCTCGGCCTATGGCCGCAGCAAGCTGGCGGGCGAAGAGGCCGTGCGCGCCGCCGGGGGGATCTCGGTTATCTTACGCACTTCCTGGGTGTTCTCAGAGACCGGCACAAACTTTGTCAAAACCATGCTGCGCCTTGGGGCAGAGCGGGACGCCCTGAATGTGGTGGCCGATCAGATCGGGGGTCCCACGGCCGCCGCTGATATCGCCGCCACCTGCATCGCGGTTGTTGAGGGGCTGATCTCGGATCCGGCCCGTGCGGGCACCTACCATTATTCCGGCGCGCCAGATGTCAGCTGGGCCGAGTTTGCCCGCAGCATCATGGCGCAGGCGGGGCTGGCGACACAGGTCACGGATATTCCCACCAGCGCCTATCCCACCCCGGCCACACGGCCGCTGAACTCGCGGCTCGACTGCCGCGATCTCGAAACACATTTCGGCCTCGCGCGCCCGATCTGGCGCGCCAGCCTCGCAACCGTATTTAACAAGTTACAGGACCAAAGTGATGAGTGACCGCAAAGGTATTATTCTGGCCGGTGGGTCGGGCACACGGCTCTATCCGCTGACCATGGCTGTCTCAAAACAGCTCATGCCCGTCTATGACAAACCGATGATCTATTACCCGCTATCCGTGCTGATGCTCAGCGGCATCCGCGAGATCGCCATCATCACCACGCCACAGGATCAGGATCAGTTCAAACGCGTGCTGAAAGACGGATCACAGTGGGGCATGGAGCTGACCTATATCACCCAGCCCAGCCCCGACGGTCTGGCGCAGGCCTATATCCTCGCTGAGGATTTCCTCGATGGCGCGCCCAGTGCCATGGTGCTGGGGGACAATATTTACTACGGTCACGGGCTAACCGGCATGCTGCTTGAGGCCAGTGCCAAAACCAGTGGTGGCACGGTCTTTGGCTGCCGGGTGCAGGATCCGCAACGCTATGGTGTGGTGGCTATGGATGCCGAGGGCACACCCACGGCCATTATCGAAAAACCCGAGGTGCCGCCCTCGGATTACGCGGTCACCGGGCTTTACTTTCTGGATGGCAGCGCACCGGAACGGGCCCGTCAGGTCACACCCTCGGCCCGGGGCGAGCTTGAGATTGTCTCTCTGTTGGAAAGCTATCTGGACGAGGGCACCCTGGATATCCAGCGCATGGGCCGTGGCTATGCCTGGTTTGACACGGGCACCCATGCGTCGCTTCTGGATGCGGGCAACTTTGTGCGCACCCTGCAGCTGCGACAGGGCATGCAATGCGGCTGCCCCGAAGAGATCGCCTATGAGCAGGGCTGGATCGATCGCGCCAAGCTCAGCGCCCATGCCGAGGCCTTCCAAAAAACCGAATACGGAAACTATCTGGGCAAGCTGCTCGACTGAGCCTCTTGTGTCTTTTGGAAAAATTTTCTTGGAAAATACCGCAATTCGGATATGAACTGGCGATGTTTATAACCGGGTGTCTGCAAGGAAATCGGCATCCGGCAGAGTTTATTTGTACTAGGTATTGTTGAGTTTGGTTATGCGTAAAAAGGTTACCAAGGCGATCTTTCCGGTTGCGGGTCTTGGCACACGGTTTCTTCCTGCAACAAAATCCGTGCCCAAAGAAATCATGACATTGGTCGATCGTCCGCTGGTGCAATATGCCATCGACGAGGCGCGGGCGGCTGGGATCAAAGAGTTCATCTTTGTCACCTCGCGCGGCAAAGGCGCGCTTGAGGACTATTTTGATCACGCCCCCCAGCTGGAGCAAGAGCTGCGCCGCAAAGGCAAAGACGAACTGCTGAGCGCGTTGAAAAACACCAATATGGATTCCGGCGACATCGCCTATATCCGCCAGCACAAGGCCATGGGTCTGGGTCATGCGGTCTGGTGCGCGCGGCGGCTGATGCATAATGAACCCTTTGCGGTGATCCTGCCCGACGATGTGATTGCAGCGGAAAAACCCTGTCTGCAGCAGATGGTTGAGGCCTATGAAGAGACCGGCGGCAATATGGTGGCGGCCATGGAGGTCGCGCCGGACAAAGCCCCAAGCTACGGTATTCTCGATGTGAACGAGGACATGGGATCGATGGTTTCGGTCAAAGGCATGGTCGAGAAACCCGCCCAGGACGAGGCCCCTTCGAACCTGGCGGTGATTGGCCGTTATATCCTCTCGCCGGACGTCTTCCGTCACCTCAACCGCATGAAGCAAGGCGCGGGTGGAGAGATCCAGCTGACCGATGCCATCGCGCAGGAGATTGCCGAGGACAAAGGCGTCTACGGCTACCGCTTCCGGGGCCAGCGCTTTGACTGTGGTTCAAAGGCCGGGTTCCTGCAGGCCACCGTGGCCTTTGGTCTGGCCCGGGATGACCTGCGCGACGATCTTGAGGGCTACCTGCAAGAGGTCATGGCCGCCAAGCAGGCCGCAGAGTAAGTTATGGGCTGAGCGTAATGCGATGAATCCAGATCTTTTGAGATGTTTGGTTTTGTGAATTTTAATTGTTATATTTCAAATATATAAGTCTGATATGGGGGAGTTTGTTGCGGATGGCGTCATCTCCAACGGAGATCACTCAAGCTATCGTCTGCCAGCTCTCGGCCTCATCCCTCAGACATCATATAATTCGTAATTGATTCAGGATGATCCGTGATGTCCGTCGTACCTATTACCCCGGTGATATTATGTGGAGGCTCTGGGACACGGTTGTGGCCGTTGTCGCGCAAGAGCTATCCCAAGCAATTTGTCGATCTTGTGGGGGATGAGACGTTGTTTCAGGCCTCTGCGCTGCGGCTGTCTGGTGACGGGGCCGGGCTCAGGTTTCGCGCCCCTTTGGTGCTGACCAACTCTGACTTTCGTTTCATTGTCACCGAACAGCTGCAGGCGGTGGGGATTGATCCGGGGGCCATCCTGATTGAGCCTGAGGGGCGCAACACCGCACCGGCCATTCTGGCGGCGGCGCTTTATGCCCATCAGGAGGATCCCGAGGCGGTGCTTCTGGTGGCGCCCTCGGATCACGTGGTCCCTGACCGCGCGGCCTTTCACCGGGCGGTGGCCACAGGGCTGACCCCAGTGGCGGAGGGGGATCTGGTGACCTTTGGCATTCAGCCCACCCATGCGGAAACCGCTTATGGTTACCTTGAACTGGCAGGCCCGCCCGAGGCGGATGGCGCGGTCAAGCTGTCGCGCTTTGTCGAAAAGCCCGATGCCGCCCGCGCGGCTGAGATGCTGGCGGCGGGGCAGTACATGTGGAACGCGGGGATCTTCCTGTTCCGGGCCGCGGATATCATCGCCGCCTTTGAGCGCCACGCGGCAGAGGTGGTGCCCCCGGTGCAGGCGGCTCTGGCCGAGGCGCAACCCGATCTTGGGTTTCTGCGTCTCGCGCCTGCGCCCTGGTCCGAGGCGGCGGATATCTCGATTGACTATGCGGTGATGGAGCACGCGGACAATCTGTCGGTGGTGCCCTTTGCGGCGGGCTGGTCTGATCTGGGGGGCTGGGATGCGGTCTGGCGGGAAAGCGCCCCGGATGCGGCGGGGGTTGTCACCAGCGCAGGCGCCACGGCGATCGACTGTCGCAACACGCTGCTGCGGGCGGACAGTCCCGGGCTTGAGGTTGTGGGCATCGGGCTTGAGAACATTATGGCCGTGGCCATGAATGACGCAGTCTTGGTGGCGGATATGTCCCGGGCGCAGGATGTGAAGCTGGCGGTTGCGGCGCTCAAAGAAAAAGCGGCGGGGCAGGCCACACAGTTCCCCAAAGATCACCGGCCCTGGGGCTGGTTTGAAAGTCTGGTTGTGGGCGGACGGTTTCAGGTCAAACGCATTCTGGTGCATCCGGGGGCTGCACTGTCCTTGCAAAGCCATGTGCACCGGTCGGAACATTGGATTGTGGTGGAGGGCACAGCACGGGTGACCATCGACGACGAGGTGCGCCTGGTGACAGAAAACCAGTCGGTCTATATCCCGCTGGGGGCGGTGCACCGGATGGAGAACCCCGGCAAAGTGCCCATGGTCCTGATCGAAGTGCAGACCGGCTCTTACGTCGGAGAAGACGACATCATCCGATACGAAGATGTTTATGCGCGTACATAAACCGGTGCGGGGCCGGTAAATCGATATTATACCAAGACCGCCCCAGCCGGGGCGATCTGACCCAGGAAGATGAGGCTAGAAATGGCACCGAAATTTGGCACCAGCGGTTTGCGGGGGTTGGTTGTGGAGCTGACCGAGGATCTGGTGCGCGATTACACCCGCGCCTTTCTTGCGTCCTGCCCCCATGGTGGTGCCCTCTATCTGGGTCAGGATCTGCGTCCCTCTTCACCTGAGATCGCCGCCCATGTGGCCCAGGCCGCCCGGGCACAGGGCGTGCCGGTGATCGACTGTGGCGTTCTGCCCACCCCGGCGCTGGCATTGACCTCAATGCAGGCGGGGCGGGCGGCGATTATGGTCACCGGAAGCCATATCCCGGCCGACCGCAACGGGCTGAAATTCTACGTCCCCACGGGTGAGATCAGCAAATCAGATGAACAGGCCATTCAGGCGCATCTGGGCCAGAGCAGTCCTGGCCAAAGCGATCTGGAGCCGAGCGATCTAGGGAAGATGGCCGATCTCACCTGCGAGGACACAGCCCGCGCCGCCTATGTGGCGCGTTATGTGTCGGGGTTTGGGCGAGCTGCCTTGGACGGGCTGCGCATTGGGGTCTATCAGCACAGCTCCACGGCCCGGGATCTGATGGGTGAAGTGGTCACCGCGCTTGGGGGGACCGCCGTGCCGCTGGCGCGCTCAAATGACTTTGTCCCGGTCGACACCGAGGCACTGGACCCCGAAACACGGCATATGCTGGCAGGATGGTGCGCTGAGCATGATCTGGATGCAGTGATCTCCACGGATGGGGATGCGGACCGACCGATGGTGGCGGATGCCCAGGGGGTTGTGGTGCCCGGAGATGTGCTTGGGGTGCTCACAGCCCAGATGCTGGGGGCAAAGGTGATCTGCACACCGGTCTCGTCCAATTCCATGGTGCAACAGATCGAGAGCTTTGATGCGGTGCATCTGACCCGCATTGGGTCGCCGTATGTGATTGCCGCAATGGAACAGGTGCTGCGCGAAAACCCCGCCGCTGCGGTGGTGGGTTATGAGGCCAATGGGGGCTTTCTTCTGGGATTCACCGCGCAGGGGCCGTCTGGACCGCTGTCGCCACTGATGACCCGGGATTGCCTGCTGCCGATGCTGGCGCCGCTGAGCATGGCCCGCGCCAGAGGGCGTGCGCTGAGCGATCTGGTCCGAGAACTTCCGGCCTGTTTTACCGCCGCTGACCGGTTGCAGGGGATTGAGACCGCGGTGTCGCAAAAGCTTATCGCGCAGCTGACCACAGACCCCACCTCCCGCGCCGCGTTTTTTGCCGACCTCGGGCCTGAGACCGCGGTGGATACCACCGATGGGCTGCGGGTGTCCTTTTCCGAAGATCGGGTGGTGCATCTGCGCCCCTCCGGCAATGCCCCCGAACTGCGCTGTTACGCCGAAGCCCCAAGCGCAGAGACGGCACAGGCGCTGGTGGCGCGTTTTCTGGGGGAGGCCAAAATTGTCTCTGCCTACGATGACATGAGCGGCTCAGTTTTATCTGACGGGAGCAGATCAGAATTATCCTGACAAGACGCGCCCCTGATGGTAAGAGGGCAGAATATTAGTGTGATTTTTTTATTTTAGGCATTCTTATGTGTGCAAGATATGCGCCTATTTTGATCTTTGCGTTCAACCGTCCTGAGCGATTGTCCTGCCTGCTCTCTTCCCTGCAGAGCTGTCCCGAATTTGCGACATCTCCCGTGCGTATCTTCATTGATGGACCCAGATCTGCAACGGATGTACCTCTGGTCGATCAGACATATGACGTCGCCCGATCAGCCCCTGTTCCTGATCTCCAGGTGGTTCGAAACGACACCAACACAGGTCTGAAAGCTTCGGTGATGCGGGGGGTGACAGCTGGGCTTGACCTGCAGGATCGGGCGATCGTCCTCGAAGACGATCTGGTGGTGTCTCCACAGGCCTTAACCTATTTCAACGCCGCACTGGAGAAGTACAAAGATGAGGACCGAGTCTGGAGCGTGTCAGGATACATGTATGATGTTCCGGCTCTGGCATCGCGGCGCGAGGCTTTTTTTGTTCCTTTTTCTCACCCCTGGGGCTGGGCCACATGGCGCGATCCCTGGCAGAGATTTGTGACCGGAACACGGGATCTATCGATGATTTCCTCCAAAAGCTTTCAGACCTATTTCGACGCTTTGGGGGTGCGGGATTTCACCTCAATACTTGAGCTGGACACCATGGGCCTGGTCAATAGTTGGTATCTCAATTGGTATTTCGAGATGTTCTTGCGCGGAGGTATCACGCTTGCCCCTCCTGTAAGCCTGATCCAGAACGATGGGCTCAATGCGGGAACTCATGCGAGTGTGTTGAACCCGTATCGATTTTTGCAGCGGCGAGGGGAAATTGCCTCGGTGATGCCAGACCTGCCTGATGAGGTGGTTCTGGATTTCCGCGCTCTGGATGCACTTCGGGCCGCAAAAGATGTAAAGCTGCAAAAGGCGATTTCTCAAATGGGTCGTATCAAGCGCTTGGGAAAACGGACCCTGTCTCAGGTGGTGGGGCGCTAGAATTTCGCCTGAAAACAAATTTCGATAATGTCTTTAGTTGAAGAGTAATTGGTATGAAGATCGCGATGATTGGCACGGGCTATGTGGGCTTGGTGTCTGGTGTGTGTTTCTCTGATTTTGGGCATGAGGTAGTCTGTGTGGACAAGGATCCGCGCAAGATTGCGATGCTGGAACAGGGGCAGGTGCCGATTTATGAGCCGGGCCTTGATGTCCTGATGGCCAAAAACGTGGCGGCGGGCCGTCTGTCCTTTACGCTGGATCTCCAAAGTGCGATTGCCGGGGCTGAGGCGGTGTTTATCGCCGTGGGCACGCCGACGCGGCGCGGTGACGGCCATGCGGATCTGAGCTACGTCATGGCCGCCGCCAAAGAGATCGCTGAGGCCGCCACAGACTATGTGGTGGTTGTCACCAAATCGACCGTCCCGGTGGGCACAAATGCCCGGGTGCGCGATGTGGTGGCCGCCGCCAATCCCAACCTCGCCTTTGACGTGGCCTCCAACCCCGAGTTCCTGCGCGAAGGGGCAGCGATTGACGATTTCATGAAACCGGACCGCGTGGTGGTCGGGGTCGAAAGCGACCGCGCCGCACAGGTCATGGCCGAGATCTACCGCCCGCTTTACCTGCGCGATTTCCCGATTGTCACCACGGATCTCGAAAGCGCCGAGATGATCAAATACGCGGCCAATGCCTTTCTGGCGACCAAGATCACCTTCATCAATGAGATCGCGGCCCTGTGCGAAAAGGTTGGCGCGGATGTGAAGCAGGTCAGCAAGGGCATGGGCATGGATGGCCGGATCGGCAACAAGTTCCTACACGCGGGCCCCGGCTATGGCGGCTCCTGTTTTCCGAAAGATACCAAGGCTCTGGCGCGCATTGGTCAGGAACATGCCAGCCCGATGCAGATCACCGAAGCGGTGATCAAGGTCAATGAAGAGGTCAAGAGGCGCATGATCGACAAGCTGCTGGATCTCTGCGGCGGCAGCTTCAACGGCAAGACCGTGGCGGTGCTGGGAGTGACGTTCAAGCCCAATACCGATGACATGCGGGATGCACCGTCACTGACCATTGTGCCGGCGCTGGTGGGCGGCGGGGCCAAGGTACGGGCGGTTGATCCGCAGGGTCGCCACGAGGGTGAGGCTCTGCTCCCCGGCGTTGCCTGGCATGACGATCCCTATACGGCGGCCGAGGGCGCGGATCTTCTGGTGATCCTGACCGAATGGAACGAGTTCCGCGCGCTGGACCTGAGCCGTCTGGCCACGGGCATGACCACCCCGCATCTGGCCGACCTGCGCAATATCTACACCGCAGATGACGCCACAACCGCAGGCTTCACCGCCTACGACAGCATCGGGCGGCGCACGCCGGCATTGGAGCGACCCCTTCCATTGCGGGCCCTGGGATAACCGCCGCAGAGACCCCCATTGATGTTTGAGGCAGGCATTGCCTGTGAGGCTGACCGTTCTAAAGGATCCTGCGATATGCAGAAAATCTCTGTTGTGACTGCTGTGTTCAATCGTGAAGCAACAATCGCCGATGCCCTGCACAGTGTTGCGGCACAGGACTATCCTGATGTCGAACATGTGATCCAAGATGGAGGGTCTAAGGATGGCACTCTGGCCGTGATCACCCGGGAAGCCCGTTCTGAGGTTCGGGTGGAAAGCGCCCGAGATAGCGGCATCTACGACGGCATCAACAAGGGGGTGGCACGGGCCACCGGCGAAATTATCGGGCTGATGCATTCCGACGACTATTTTGCCAATTCCCAGGTGTTGTCCCGTGTGGCTGAGGCCATGCAAAACCCCGACATTGACGGTGTTTATGGCGATCTTGATTATGTCGCGGCCAATGACACAACCCGGGTGGTCCGCAAATGGCGCTCAGGCAAATATCAGGCCGCCAAACTGCGCCGAGGGTGGATGCCGCCTCATCCCACATTGTATCTGAGGCGAGAGGTTTTTGAGCGTTGGGGGCTCTATGACACCTCATTTCGGATTTCTGCGGATTATGATGCCATGCTGCGCTATCTGGTTCAGGGGCAAATCCGTCTGGCCTATGTGCCCGAGGTTTTTATCAAAATGCGGACCGGAGGAGAGAGCAACGCCTCTCTCAAGAAGATCATACAAAAGAGTTGTGAAGATTACCGCGCCATTCGCAGCAATCAGGTTGGCGGAGCAGGTACTCTAATTCTGAAAAATCTTTCGAAGCTGCCTCAATTTCACTAAGTTATTATTTTAAAAGGTAAAGTTAAATGGTTAAGCGCGCATTGATCACAGGGATCACCGGCCAGGATGGGTCCTATCTTGCGGAGTTCTTGTTGGAAAAAGGCTATGAGGTGCATGGGATCAAGCGCCGGGCCTCATCGTTTAACACCCAGCGTGTGGATCACATTTATGAAGACCCACACACGAATAACGCCAATTTTAAACTGCATTACGGCGATCTGACCGACAGCTCGAACCTGACCCGAATCATCTCTGAGGTGCAGCCAGATGAGGTCTATAATCTGGGGGCGCAATCCCATGTCGCGGTGAGCTTTGAGGCCCCGGAATATACCGCAGATGTGGATGCCATGGGCACGCTGCGCCTGTTGGAGGCCATCCGTTTTCTGGGGTTGGAGAAAAAAACCCGATTTTATCAGGCCTCGACCTCGGAGCTTTATGGTCTGGTGCAGGAAACACCCCAGCGGGAGACCACCCCGTTCCACCCGCGCAGCCCCTATGCGGTGGCCAAGATGTATGCCTATTGGATTGCGGTGAACTATCGCGAGGCCTACGGCATGTATGCCTGCAACGGGATCCTGTTCAATCACGAGAGCCCGCGGCGCGGCGAGACCTTTGTGACCCGCAAGATCACCCGTGGTCTGGCCAATATCGCCCAGGGGCTCGAACCCTGTCTCTATATGGGCAATATCGATGCGCTGCGCGACTGGGGCCACGCCAAAGACTATGTGCGCATGCAGTGGATGATGCTGCAGCAGGATGAACCAGAGGATTTTGTCATCGCCACCGGCAAGCAATATTCGGTGCGGGAATTCATCACCTGGTCGGCAGCTGAGCTTGGGATCACCCTTGGTTTCAGTGGCACCGGTGTGGAGGAAATCGCCACCGTCACCGCCATCGAGGGGGAACTGGCACCGGGGCTTGCGGTGGGGGATGTGATCTTGCGGATTGATCCGCGATATTTCCGGCCCGCCGAGGTGGAAACCCTGTTGGGGGATCCCACCAAGGCCAAGGAAAAACTGGGCTGGGTGCCCGAGATCACCACCCAGGAGATGTGCGCTGAAATGGTGCGGGAAGATCTGAAAACCGCACAGCGCCACGCCCTCTTGAGGACCCATGGCATGGAGATCCCAATGTCGACTGAAAACGCAGCCTGAGGGCCTTCACATGCGCAAAATCTACATTGCAGGCCATCGGGGGATGGTGGGCGGGGCCATATTGCGTCAGCTGCAGGCCCGGCAGGCCGCAGGGGAGCCACTTGAGTTGATCACCCGAACCAGTACAGAGCTTGATCTGACCGATCAGGCAGCGGTGCAGAGCTTTATGCAGCGCGAGACCCCCGATCAGGTCATTCTGGCGGCGGCCAAGGTGGGCGGCATTCTGGCCAACAACAGCTATCCGGCTCAGTTCATCTATGAAAACCTGATGATCGAATGCAATGTGATCCATCAGGCCTTTGCCGCCGGGGTGACCCAGCTGTTGCAACTGGGATCCTCCTGCATCTATCCCAAAGCTGTGCCCCAGCCGATGCGCGAAGACGCGTTGCTCACCGGGCCGCTTGAACCCACCAACGAACCCTATGCGGTGGCCAAGATTGCCGGGATCAAACTGTGCGAAAGCTACAACCGGCAGTATGGGGTGGATTACCGGTCGGTCATGCCCACCAACCTCTATGGACCCGGTGACAATTTCCACCCCCAGAACTCACATGTTCTGCCCGCGCTGATCCGTCGCTTTCATGAGGCCGCGCAGGCCGGGGTCGATCAGGTCGAGATCTGGGGATCGGGGCGCCCGCGCCGCGAGTTCCTGCATGTAGATGACATGGCCGAGGCTTCGCTGTTTGTCGCAGGTCTGGATCGCGAGACCTATCAGGCCAACACTCAGGAGATGCTGAGCCATATCAATGTCGGGTCGGGCACCGATATCAGCATCCTGGAACTGGCCCAGATAGTGGCTGAGGTAACCGGGTTTACCGGGCGCATTACCACCGATCCAAGCAAACCTGACGGCACCCTGAAAAAGCTGATGGATGTCTCGCGACTGCGCCACATGGGCTGGACCGCCTCCATACCACTCAGACAGGGGATCTCAGAAACCTACCGCTGGTTTCTGGCACAAGACCCCAACAGCCTCCGCGCGAAATAAACCACACAACGCGGGAGCCGAATGGTCGATCCAACCGGCTCTCCTACGGCTCCTGACAGGGTGAGATCACCCGCTGTAGTAGGCGGATTGGTACCCGCCGTACTCTCCCGCGTATCCATAGCGGCTCATGCTTTTTTTCTGATCTATCAAAGACAACACCATTCCAGCCGGCCTGAGGTTGACGGTCTCAAGCTGGTTGAGCGCCTGCAGCACCTGCGCGCGCGGAGTGCGATCCCAGGCAACCGACATCAGGATACTGTCTACGGACTGCCCAATGACCAGTGCATCGGGCACAACCATGACAGGCGGGGTATCAATCACCACATATTCGTATTCATCGCGCAGAGCGGTCAGAAAGCTCCGGAAGCGGTCCGAGGCAAAGAGATCCGCAGGATTGCCCTGGATGCCATATCCCACCAAGAGATCCAGACCACTGCCTGGATCATGGACCACAACATCCGCAACGGGGGTCTCTTCCAGCAGCACCGAAGCCAGCCCGGGCTGATCCGTTGAAAACTCAAAATAGTCCTGGAATGTGCGACGGCGGACATCGCCCTCGATCAACAGAACCCGCTTATCAAGCTTTGCGAGATTATGAGCCAATGTGATGGACTGGGTGGTCTTGCCTTCTCCGGGCAGAGCCGAGGTGGACATGATCAGCTGAGGCGGATTGTCGAGATTGTTCAGCAGAAGCGACGTGCGCAGGTTGCGGACCGCCTCCGCCGCCGCCGAGGCCGGTTTGCCCTGCAGGTAAGGCAAAAGATCCTGGCGCTTTCGGATGGGCATCTTGGGGATGCGGCCCATAACCGGGATCCCACTGAAGGCCTGAAGATCTTCGCTTGTTCGGATCCCATTGTTGGTGATCTGACGCAGGGCAATCACTGCGGCCCCAAAGATCAGCCCCAAAATGCCAGACATGATCACCAAACGCGCCCGCCGCGGGGCCACCATATGACCGGGTGTTGCTTCGGACAAAACGCGGCTGTCAGACTGCTGTAAACCGCGCTGGACAGAGGTTTCTTTCAGGCGGGTCAGAAACGTTTCATAGAGGGTCTGGGTCGACACCAGATCCCGTTCAAGCTGTTGCAACTGGATCAGCTGTTCGGATTGAACCGACATCTCCGCTTCAGCCTGCACAATGGCATCTGCCAAGAGGGCAAGTTTTTGATCTGCGCGACTGACTTCCGTGTCTTGATTGAGGATCAGAGTTTGAACTCTCGCGTCAAAAAGATCTTTGCTCTCCGGATCTTGGCTCTGCATCCGCGCCAGAATGCGATTGAGTATCGGGTCATTGGCCAGCGCCGCAAGCGTCTCGGGATCAGCCTCGGATTGCAGATCTTTCATCGCTGTGTTCTGCGCCAGAAGACGGGCTGTTTCGACCTCTGCGTCTTCAAAACGCAGCCGCAGAGAGCGGAGTTTTTGATTGGCCATCTCAAGGGCCGCACCACTGACCAGATCAATGTCCGACCGCATCGTTTCTGCCTGGCTCTGTTTCTCTTCCAACTCGGTGTTCAATTCGGCCACCCGCTCGGCCAGCCATGTCACTGCGTGCTCAGTGGCTTCGAACTTCTGCACAATCTGTTCCCGGATATATAAATCGGCCAAAGCATTCGCGATCCGGGCTGATTTCATCTCACGCTCCGTGGTCACACGAATGCGAAAGATATAGGTGTCCCGCAAATGTTCGGTGTCGATCGCAGCGCGCAGCTCATCCACCGTGTCGATCAGAATACGGCGCTCTTTCAGCTCTTCAGAGACCGGGGGGGCGGGCGCGTCTCTGGTCACCATCCCGGCAATGAAAGCACCGAGATCCGTCTTGAGCCGGCCGAGGGCAAATGTCTTCTGCGGGCGGAGACTTGTATTGAATTCCGGATCCTCCAGAAGATCCAGCTCCGTCACCAGTTTTTCCAAAAGTCCCCGGGATTTAATCACTTCCAGCTCGGTATTGATCGCCTCTTCATCTGACGATACGCCGGAAATCACCTTGTCGATGTCAATCAACTGTTCATTGCGCAATTGCAGGGCAAGCGTTGTGCCCGTCGCAAACTTTGGTGTGGCCACGACAAAGGCGTAATACCCTCCCAGCAGCACAAACAGAGCAACACAGCTCCCTATTAAAAGCTTATTGCGCCAGGCTGTGACAAGCAGCCCCGCAAGCGTGATATCGGGTGTGGTTGGCAAAGCCGGAGCAGACAAATAGACCGGGGCTTTGGGTGGCGCATCCTGAAACATGTGGAAAGCCTATAAATCATAAAAAAACTACGCCTCTGTCCTTGCACAGGGGTTTGATAAGATCAACGCCTTTATCCCACATGGTAAAGCATGTGCGAAACTGTGCGTGGCTCTTCTCAGATCGCCCGAAAAACCATCATGGGAAGAGGTTGATCTGGAAACACGGCGCTTGGGAAACGGTAGATTTTGTTGCCACACCATCAGAATCTGGTCTATGTCTGCCCCAGTTATTTTGTTTCGGTATCATGTTTTTTAAAATTGTTTTTTGCGTGAATTTGCCGACAGGTCCTTCGTTTTATGACGACCTGTCTCGCGGCACCCCCCTCTCTTCAGATGGAGACGAGGTATGGTAGCGGGCCGTGTTTATGTCCCAGCGTCTAGGGGCCCTGTGGCGCACCCATCTGCCAAGTCGATATCCGAGCCCTGGTCTGCCACGGTTGCCGGAGTGGCATTGTTGTTTGTGACCTTTACGCAGGGCAACGTCAGCAGCGCGAGTCAATTTATCATCCTCTATCTGCCGGTGCTGTATCTGGCTTTGGGGATCATAGGCGCCTCTCCCCGCTCTGACAGACAGCCTCCGGTCCGTCAGGGCCTTCTGATCATTCTGGCCCTCGTGCTTCTGGCCTCGATGAGCCCGCGCGCCTTACAATATGTGCTTATTCTTTTGGGGTTTTCCATCGGGGTTCTGGCTTTTCCAGTCTCTGGCTTGCTCAACCACCTGCCAACCTATGCCTATTACGCAGCCTTGCTGAATGCCGGACTGTATCTGGGGGAAATCATCCTGTTGGGGCAATTCGGAATTGCCTTTGACCCGACGATCTTCAACTACATCGGGGTCGAGCGGGATGGTGTGATTGTGCATTGGGGCCTCAATCGATACGGCGGCCATCACACCGAACCTGGATCCTTTGCGATCAATTTTGCAGCCCTGACCGTGCTCTCTTTGATGGGGCATCGCAAGCCGACGCTTTTTCACTGGGTGGCCGTTTTGCTTTTGGCCGGGACACTGTCGATCACCGCCGCGCTGATGGCTGTTGTTGTTGTCCTTTCAATCTTACTGGCCAATCAGTTGTCCCTGAAGACCATGCTGCTGTTCTGTCTGGGCATGCTGGCCACCATGCTGCTGATTGTGCAGGTCCTGCCGCTGCTGGGATTGCTCTCGGTCGATTTTCTCACTGAAAGGCTTGTGGATCGGGGCGGAGAAGACATTAGCATCTACCTCAAAGCCCAGTTGATCGAAGACTTTAAGACCCGGGATTTCTGGACCACCGTATTTGGCAACCGCTATGCGGATTGTTTCCATTGCAGTTATGCCAAGTCTCTGGGGTTTGGATTTTATTTCCTGTTTCAGGGCGGATTTTTTGGCGGCCTGGTGGTGCTGGTCATGGCCGTTTGCGTGATCGGGCGTCTGGGACTGAAAGGTCTGGCGCTGTTTCTGGTCTTCATGCTGATGCGGCTCGAGTTCTATTTCCCACAAGCCATGATGTTTTATCTCGTGGTGGCGGGCCTACCCGCGCGCAGTGCAGAGAGCCAGCCCCTCGAGGTCAGGTCATGAAACACATTCTCGAGTTCGCTGTACGCATCATGACAGTTCGGGTGCTGGTCATCCTCCTCTCTCTGGCTCAGACAACATTATGGGCCAGCGAACTGGGGCTGGCCGGGTTTGGTCTGGTCTCGTCGTGCCTGAGTGCGCAGATCCTGCTGGGGATGCTCGGACGGGGGGGCGCAGACAATATTCTGGTGCGCCAGTACCGGACACATACAGGTTTTCCATCCCGGTTTCCCGCCTACTTCCGCGCCACGATCCTGACATCGCTGGGGGCCGCCGTGGTCGGCCTTGTCCTGCTTGAGACAGTCCTGGCCGAGGATCTGCCCCGCGGGGGACACGTGACCTTTGTCGCCCTGCTGCTCGGGTTCAATCTCATGCAGGTTCAGGCGCAGATCCTTCTGGCCCAGAAACGGCAGGTTCTGGTCACCTTGCTAAGTGGTATCCTGCCTCTGGCGATCAGTCTCAGCCTCTTTTCTCTCACGCTCTACGGGCCGCACACCCTGTCCGCGTCGCGTGACATCGAGGCCCTGGGCTATCTTGCTCTGGGCTATTTCTGCGCGGCTGGATGTCTGGCAATCACACTGCGTGGGTTTTGGGCCCTTTGCCGCCAACAGCGCCGTCCCGCGTTTCAGCTGTTTCTCGGCCCCGAACAGTGGCACTTTCTCGGGTACCAAAGCCTGGGATTGACCCGGCAGCAGGGCATAACCCTTGCGGTTGCCGCGATTTTTGGCACCGAGCAGGCGGGCCTTTTTGCCCTCTCTTTGCGCTTTGGGAATCTTCTCAGCTATCTGAACGAACCCGCGCGGATGTATGTCTTGCCCCGGGTTGCGGGCAGCGCCCCCTCTACGATCAAACAGCTCTACCGCAAGATGCTGCTGCTCAATGCCGGTTTGGGGATCGCGGGACTTATGGTCCTGCTGGGGCTCTATCGTTTTATCCCACTGCCCTTTGACACGGCAGCTCCGTTTCCCCTGTATACGGGGATCATTCTGGCCGGATCCGCTCTTAATCTCTTTGTTGGTCCTGTCGGTGCCATTCTTGCCCAAAGTGGCCATGAGAGCCGCAATCTGCTTGCGCATAGTCTTGGCATGAGTGTCACGCTGATGTGTCTGTCTCTGGCGTGGCTCTGGCAGATGCCGCTGGCGGCCGTCTGGGCCGTGGCCCTCTCGAATGCGGCCATCAATCTCTCAAACTTGCTCAGCCTGCGCCGGGTTTTGTACCCACCTCCTGCGCTCTAACCATTGTTTTAACGTCTCTTTTTTCTGTTGGTTCTTTTTACATATGGCTTTTATGACGACATCTCTTCCCATGCGCCCGATCTTTATCGGCGCCTGTCCTCGCAGCGGCACAACCTTTCTTGGTGACCGTCTCGGGGCGCTTCTCGCTGGCCGGGTTTTGCCGGAATCGCAATTTAAACGCCCCGCATTGCGGGCCTTTTTGCAAAAGGGGCCGGAGGCTGCTCTTGCCATATTAGAGCAGGAGCGCAGCTATCAACTCTGGAGCAATCGCCCCCCACGCGCGGCGCTTCAGGCCTGCACCGATGCGCGTCAATTTATGACCCATCTGGTGTTCCCCGACGGGGTGCCAACCGACGGCCCTGCGATCTGGATCGACCACACCCCGGTCAATTTCGAAGACTTTCAAATGCTGCGCCAGGTGTTTCCCGAGGCGCGGTTTGTCAATCTGGTGCGCGACGGTCGGGCGGTCTTCGCCTCCGTGCGGGGGTTGGAATGGGGGCCCTCCAACCCGATCTATGCCTCTCGGTGGTGGGCCGCGCGCAGCGCCCCGGGATTGGCTGCGGGCCTGACCTTTCCCGATCAATGCCTGACCGCACGATACGAAGACCTGGCCCGGGGGGATCTCACCGCCTGGTCCAGGCTTCTGGGGTTCCTGACAGGAGATCCAAACCGCACCGTCACTCAAGATGAGCTTATGGCCGAGAGCGGGTTTGCTCTACCCGACTTCACCCGTCATCAGCATCAGATGGTTGGCCAGGCGCCGTCCGCCGCCAGTACAGACCGGTGGCGCACAGCTCTGACCCCACGTGACATTGAAATCTTTGAGGCCGGCACAGGCGGGGCACTTTTGGAAACCCTGGGCTATGACCGGGTCTTCCCCCAGGCCCGCGCCGCCAGGCGCACCGAACGGATCCGCATGGGGGAATGGCCTGTCCGGATCACCATGGAGCCGGTGAAACAGGTCAAACAGGCGCTGCGCTGGTCCAGGGTTAAATCCACATCTTTGGCAGGTGCCGCATGACTGGACAGTTTATTCTGGGACTTGGCGCCCAAAAGGCCGGCTCGACCTGGGCGCATAGCTATTTTGAGGCAGATCCCGTCGCAGATCTGGGGCCCATCAAGGAATACCATGTCTGGGATGCTCTGCATCTGCCAGAAATGGCCCATTTCGATCATCGGGGCCGGGGGGCCCTGCGCAATGGATCAGAAGCACTGTTGCGGCGCGCGTTAAATCGCCCCCCCTCGGTGGCTGAAATTCGGGGCCGTCTGCAGGATGATCTGGAAGGGTATTTTGATTTTTTTGCCGAGCGCCTGTCCCAACCCGGGATCACCCTGACCGGGGATATCACGCCCGCCTATGCCGGGTTGCCGGTGTCTGTTCTCGAGACCATCCGTGACGGAATGGCCCGTCGAGGTATTCCCGTACGGGCGCTGTTTTTGATGCGGGATCCGGTAGCGCGTTGCATTTCAGCGGCGCAGATGAACCGACGTAAGCAAAGTCGTGAGGAAGCTGTGCCGCTGGACGGGGGGCTGGATGCTGCGGTGCTGGCCTATGCCCACACACCGCAGGCCCAGCTGCGCGCGGATTACACCCGTACCGTGCAGGCGCTGGGGCAGGTGTTCGCCCCTGAAGATACCTTTTTCGGGTTCTATGAAACCCTGTTTCAGCCCAGTGAGATTGCCCGACTTTCGCAGTTTGCGGGGGTCAGCTATCGGCCTGATATGGCCCGGCAGAAAATCAATGCGCATACAAAAACCGAAGGTGTCTCTGAAACAACCTCCCGCCAATTGCGCGCGATCCTGGCACCCACATATGACTTTTGTGCCCAGATGTTTCCCGAAACGCAGGCGCTCTGGCAGCCCAATGTGGCACCGCAGGTCGCCTCATGAACGATCTGCAACATATTCGCATTGTCACCCCGGTATACCCACGGCCCTGGAAACCGGAATCCGGCCGGTTTGTGGCCAATTTGGCAGAGGCCTGGAGCACCGCGGGGCGGCAGATTGATGTTGTGAGCCCAACAACGCTTTCTGAGCGGCTCAAAGGCCGACGTCAGGGCACCGTCGATGTTACCATGCCTGGCGTCACCACACATTTGGTACCGACTTTGGGGACTCCGTTCAGCGCACATATGCCGGCGCGCTTACACCGGGCATTGCGCCACCGCCATGACCGGCAAGTCACACAGGAAATGCGCCGCCGCTCTTCAGCGGATGTGATCTATGCTCAATTCGCTGAAACCGGACACTACGCGCGCGAGATCGCGCGCGAACAGGGGATCCCCTATTTTGTTGCGCTCGGGGAATCCGGGTCTCTTCTGGACGGGCCTGAAGCGCATCTGGAGATCCGGCGTAAGGTGATGCGAGACGCGGCAGGAGTGGTCTGCGTATCGCCCAGGCTGCGCGACGAAGCTTTGGCGCTTGGCGGTCACCCGGACCGGGTGACCCTTATTCCCAATTTCCCCAATTGGTCCCGCTTTTCACCGATGGATAAGATCAGCTGTCGACGCAGACTTGGTCTCTATCCAGACACATTCATCGCGCTATATGTCGGGCACTACTACGACCGCAAAGGCGCGCCACGGCTGAATGCCGCCCTGCATCAAATGACACAGCCAGCACAGGCGGCCTTTCTGGGATCTGGCCCTCTGGCCCCGGACTTCCCTGGCGTGATCAAGACCGGCAGTGTGGGACATGAGGAGTTGGCGCTTTGGATGAATGCAGCTGATGTTCTGGCCCTGCCAACACTGGCAGAAGGGTGCTGTAATGCCATTGCAGAGGCCCTGGCCTGTGCGCTGCCGCTTGTGACATCGGATATTGACGATGTCCGGTGGCAGGTGCCCGATCGCGGTGTGGTACTGGTGGATCCAACCAATGTGGGGGCTCTTGCACAGGCTCTGGATCACCTTGCGGCCAACCCGGAACAGGTCGCGGCAATGCGCGCTGACCTGATGCCTTTGGCCCAGATGGATCGTAACAAGAACCGTGCCTCTGAAATCTTGAACTGGATGCAACACATTCTGTCTCAACCGCCAGAGTAGCGCCCGGAATACCTCTCAAAGCCTGCCGCCAAATCGGCGGCAGTGCGGTCTGACAGAGGTCTAAAGCTCCGCCCGCCAGGCCACTGAAAGCGGGGCCGTGCCAACCTGATTGCCCGCATTGTTACGGATTTCAATTGTGATCAGAGTGTCGCTCACCCCCAAGACATGCGCCGTGCGCCCATTGTCATCCATGGGCTGTGCAAAGGCCGCTTTTGGCGGGCTCAATAATCCATGTGGGATGTACATCTTGCCGGTGCCATCCGTTGTACCCGAATAGGTGTCTGACCGTGTGATCCCCTGCCGGGGATCCATGCCCAATGTGCTGACCACATTGGTGCGCAATTCCACCAGTCCCGCCACCTCATCCGGAGTGAGAACCCGGTTGTAGATCACCACTTCATCAAGAACCGCACGGCTGGCACTCAGGCTGCCGTTCAGCGAAAAATTGTCATACATGTTGGCAGCGAAAGCCTCAGGAACCGGGTGATCCCAGGTGTCCAGCACAGCCCCTCCCGGAGACCGAAACTGCAGCTGTCCCAGTGCGGCGTCATAGCTGAGCACCACCCAGAACGCACTGCGCGTCGGATTGTCATGGGTTTTCCCGAGATTGGTGGTGACGGGCGGAGCGCCATCGTCCTGCACCAGAAGCCTCACAAAGCCAGGGCGGGCTTCTATCTCAAATCGGGAGAGCGGCGTATTCTTCTGTAACTTGAAAATCTCGGCGTCATCGGTTGTCGGCGTATGGACCAGCACAGCCAATGTCCAATCCGCAGTCCAATCCAGGCTTTGGTCCATCACCCGAATCCCGCCCCCCGATCCGCCGCCCTGGACCCCATCTCCAAACCGCGTATTTGCGGAGACTTTCATTGCACCGGTGCCAACAATCTGCGCTGCCGCACCGGACAGCGGGCACAGGAACTGATCGTTGCCCATGTCGACAAAGGACCAAGCCCGCTGCATCCCCTGCGACGAGAACCCTGTGAACGGGATGGAATAGTCATCAAAGGACACCCGGCCCAGGGGCACCAGCCGCCCACCGTTTTGAATGTACCCGCCCAAGACATTATTGTCGCTGTTGGTGACATCTCCGGCCACATAGAGCGTGCCGGCATCCATCACGATATTGCCGCCCGAATTGTTCTCGAACCAGCCCTGCCCCTCTAACTGATAGGTCAGGCGGTCTCCATTCTGGTCCCCATCCACATGAATGCCGATACCGCCATTCCCGATCTCCCCCGCGTTCACAACAATCCGGCTGTGGTTCTGCTGCCCGCCGCCAAGCCGGATGCCAACGCCACATTCGGAAATTTCCCGCACGCCAAAGGTATTGGCCTGCATAAAGGGCCAGACCTCACCCACCGGCGTTGGGCAATCGGCCTCCAGTCCAATGTGACACAGATGCGCATTCAAATTGCGGCACGCCACATAGACAACCGCGCCCCCCTCACCCGTGAAACAATAGCCAATCCGCGCCCCTTCAACATAGAGGTTTTCACATTGGCTGGACCGCAGATCATAGGCATGGAACCCGACGAAATTCTGGTAGTTGGCCGCGTCCGGCTCTGCCACAATCGCAAAACCAGCAACATGAGCATTGACGCAGGGATCTCCGGACACCCCCAGTTGAACCGCAGCGCCGGTTCCTTCATATCGTATTGTCACAGGATGGTTGTTGGTTGCGCCGCCCCGCTGTCCTCCTGACTGGGACCGGCCCTCTAGGCTGACGCTGCGGCGGATCTGCAGCGTTTGGGTTGTTCGCCACAGGCCAACCGGCAAGATCACCGCCCCTCCCCCATGGCGTGATGCGGTGTCCAACGCCGCCTGAATAGCCATGGTATCATCTGCGACGCCGTCCCCCCGGGCCCCAAACGCCCGCACATCCAGAAACCCCAGCTTCTGAGAGACCTGAAGTTTGACGCCCCCTGGAGTTACAAGATCATGCTCGGCGGCATCCTCGGCCAAAACCTCGTAACTATGATCCCCACGGCAGACCTGCAGAAAGTCCCCTGCCCCAACGGTCATGGCGCCCCATCCAGACCCGTATTGCACACGCGTGTCTGACAACAACTCCGAGACATGTTCGAAAAGGATACCCCCTCGGGTCGATCGCATCGACCGCACATCCGTCAGCCCATCAAAGAGCAGATCCCGGCCGTCTGCGGCCTGGATCACCAGCCGGTATTGCCCATCTCGCAGATAACTGAGATCAAATATCCCTTCAGAATTCGCTTTTACCGGATTTTGCTTCAGAACTGTCAGATCAGCATCCGCATAGAGCGCCACCACCCGATCGCTGTCTTGGGCATAAACATGACAAGAGGCATCTGCCAATGAGACGTCTGGGTTGGTAGACGCCAGAATGGCCTTCTCAATTCTCAACAGTCCCATAGAGGTTCCTTCCAGCTGGTTACCCTGTCACGCGACCAAGCTGTTGGTCACCGATGCAGTATTTTCAGACAGCTGAAATTTTCTATTTCACCAGCGTACGGTGCTGTTTGTTCGAATTCTGGAGGTGTTTATGTGTATTTTTCCCCGCACTTATACGGCTCGAACGCAGACAGCCGCTTGGGGGCTGTTTGTCTGCGGATGCCTCAGGAGGGATTTGGTTGCGGGAGTAGGATTTGAACCT
>CANMIH010000021.1 GCA_947497905.1 uncultured Pelagimonas sp. | reverse complement strand
GACAGATTGTCCGCGTGCTCCATCACCGCATAGTCAATCGAGATATCCGCCGCCTCGGACCAGGGCGCAGGCGCGAGGCGTAGAAACCCAAGATCAGGTTGCGCCTCGGCCAGAGCCGCCTGCACCGGGGCGACCACCCCTGCCGCGTGGCGCTCAAAGGCGGCGATGATATCCGCAGCCCGGAACAGAAAGATCCCCGCGTTCCACATGTAGTGGCCTGCCGCCAGCATCTCAGCCGCCCGCGCCGCATCGGGCTTTTCGACAAAGCGGGAGAGTTTGACCGGCGCCCCTGCCGCCGGGGGCTCGGACAGCTCAAGATAGCCATAGGCGGTTTCCGCATGGGTGGGCTGAATGCCAAAGGTCACCAGATCCCCCTCAGCCACTGGGGCCAGCCCTGTGGCCACCGCCCGGTGAAAGGCCGCGCGGTCAGGGACCACGTGATCCGAGGGTGCCACCAGAAGCACCGCCTCGGGATCCTCCTGATGGGCATAAAGCGCCGCCGCCAGAATGGCCGGCGCGGTGTTGCGCCCCTCAGGCTCAATCAGGATGGCCCCCGGATCAATCCCCACCGCCTGCAGCTGTTCGGTGACAATGAAACGAAAGTCAGAGTTGGTCAGCACCAAAGGCGCGCGAAACCTGAGCCCGGCCCCGTCCCCAGACAGCCGCAGCGCAGAGGCCTGAAACAGCGTCTCATCCCCCACAAGATCGACAAATTGCTTGGGATAGCTCTTGCGCGACAACGGCCACAACCGTGTCCCAGAGCCTCCACATAATATCACGGGCGTGATCACCGTCATGGTCCAGTCCCTCTCTCAAATCCAGCCTGCGGACCACACCGCCTGCATCCCGGGGGGCCACCCTATCGCAGGCCCATCTCAATAAGATGGCAAAACCGCGGCCTTTCTTCGTCTTGGGCCCGCAAACCTTATATTCCTAATCCTGAGCCACGCGCTGTTTCACCCAGCCCAGAAAGGCCCGGTCGGCATTACCTAGACGCGGGCGTCCGCTCTCAACCCAGAAATGCCGCCATTCGGCCTCAAGCGCATAAACATCCGCCCCCGGCGCCAGCAGCCGCGCGGCGTCATGGATGTCCAGCGCCAGCACCGGCCCGCGATCCGCCCCGGGCTCCAGCACCACATCCCGACGGCTGACACAAAGCTTATCCCCCGGCAGTTCGGCCAGCGCATAATCGGGCAGACCATTGGCCAGGATCATCTTGCGCACAGCGGCCCGGAACACCCGCAGGGGTGCGGCACTGCCCGCCTTTTTATGCAGGGTGGCGATGCTGATGGTCCATTCGGGCTGGCGCCCACAATGTTTGCGTGCCAGCTCATAAATTCGCCGCTCCAGCGGTTTGCGCAGGCGGAAATATTCGCGGCTGAGGGTGAGCACCGACTTCGACAACACCGCCCGATAGAGCCACTCGGACAGGGTCACGGTGACCGAGATCATCCGCCCGCCTTTGGAATGGCGCAGGATTTCCCAGCTTTCGATCAGGCCAAAGCCCCGTGTGCTCTCAATGCCGCCGGTGGTCATATTGGTGGTGATCCGGGTGCCCGCAAGCCGATCAAAAGCATCGCGCAGCCGTTGATAGCCATCCCCCGAGGTGTCGCGATTGGTGGCCACCAACAAATCATGCGCCCGCAGGGTCAGGGTTCGCGAAAGATCCCGGCCTGCATTCATCGCCGCCATCAGCTGGCTGATGCAATAGATCAGAATATCCTTGTCGTGGATGGTGGCGCGGCCTTTGACACTGGGGGTGATTTCGATCTCGCTGCCATTGTGCTCATAAGACAGCACACGCCGATCCGGCCGGGTGCTGAGCGAAAAGATCGGATGTTCCATCGAGGCCAGATCATCTTTGGGCGCGGCATCAAAGATGTCGCATACAAAAAAATCTGCCGTGGGATGCCGTTCAGGTAACAACCCGCCCGCGCCCGTCGCTGCCTTGCCCATGTGTTCATTGCCCGTTTTATCCGAGATCGTGATCGCCCCGGTTTAGCCTGCCATCTCCCCGATTCTGGCTTCGGGGTTTCAGTGACACCCACCCTAAAGTTATCCACAGCCCGCGTCCATTCGGAACTGAAATCGCATCGGAGGTTCAGAGTCACTTGCTCGGGGGTTCAGAGTCACCCTGTCGTGGGATCAGAGTCACCTATCCACTCAGAAATCTAAAATCCATGTTTAAAATCAGCATCTTAAAAAAATGAACGAGACCTTTAACAAATATAATAACCTAAAATAACAGAGGCTTTGGTGAAAACACATAGATCCTCATCTTTCATGCTATTAGTATAGGTCGTTGATATTGCTTAGAAAATACGGTTATGTGCGCATCCCTCTTCCATGTTCGCGCTTTATGTGTATTCTGGTGAAAAATGCGAACATCTTCGGAGCGAGCAGATGAAATCCGATCCCAGCACCCCCCTGCCCCCCTATCTGAGTATTGATCCCGATCAGGCTCTGGCGCAATTGGGCGCCCCCTCTGGCACCGAAGATTTTGCTGCCATGGCCCGAGCCTGTGCAGCGGGGCGTCAGGATCTCGAGAGCCGGGGATTGGAAGGCAGCGCAGGTCGGCGGCTGCGTCAGTTCTCAACCTGGGAAATCACCCGCTATCTGATCCCTGTGGCCACCGGGCATTTCCGTCGCGTGTTGAAACAGAACCCGGATCTACCGCAGGGTCGTTCAGAAACCGAAGGCGGGGCCAAATGGTTTACTCTCGATGAGGTGCTGCGGCTGCGGGCGCATTTTGCCGCCGAAGGATCCAAGGCCAAAAACTATCTTCCCTATCGCCCGAAAGATCAGCCCGCCAAACTGGTAGCGGTGGCCAATTTCAAAGGCGGGGTGGGCAAGACCTCGACCGCGGCGCATCTGGCGATGTCGGCGGCTTTGGATGGCTACAAGGTGCTGGTGATTGACCTCGACAGTCAGGGCTCGATGACCTCGATCTTTGGCGGCAAGGTACAGGATGAATGGCAGACGGTTTTTCCGCTGCTGGCCCGCCACTACGCGCGGCACATGCAGGGCGAAAACCAGCGCCGTCTCGATCGGGGGGAGGCGCCCCAGCCCTTGGAAGACACCCTGTCCGATGCTCTGGATGTGACCACTCAGGATCTGATCCAATCAACCCACTGGCCCAATATCGATCTGATCGGCGCCCAGCTCAATCTCTATTGGGCCGAGTTTCAGATCCCGGTCTGGCGCATGGCCGGGCGGGGCTGGAAGCTCTGGGATGCGCTGACCGACAGTCTTGAGGCGGATGGGATTCTCGATGACTACGATGTGGTCTTTCTCGATACCCCCCCGGCCCTGGGTTATCTGACTATCAACGGTCTGGCGGCCTCGGATATTCTGATGGTGCCGCTTGGCGCCTCATTCCTCGAGTTCGACAGCACGGGGCGGTTTTTCGACATGCTGCATTCGACCTTTGGCAGCATTGAAGAGGCGGAAAACATGGCGGCCCGGGCGCTGGGACGTGAGGGGCTGGCCTTTCAATGGGATGCGGTGCGCGCGGTGGTCACGCGGTTTGACGGCACGCAACAGGCGGAACTGGCGGCACTGATGCAAAGTTATCTGGGCACCACGCTTTCGCCGCACCGACAGGATTTCACCGCGCTGATTGGACAGGCGGGTGAACAGGTTCAGGGCATCTACGAGGCGGATTACCGCGATTTCAACCGCGAGACCTATGTGCGCGGGCGGGAAACCTTTGATGCCACCTATGCCGCCTTCAAAGCGCTGCTGGTGGGCAGCTGGCGTCGGGATGAGCTTGAGGCGCAGGAGGCTGCAGAATGAGAGAAAAATCAAAAATAGGTATCAACCCGGACCTATTGTTTCGCGTGCGAAACATCTGTGATGTGTCCCTGTTTCGGTCAGGAGAGAGATAAATGGCAAAACGCAAACGTCTGACCCCGGCCAATCCGGTGTTTCTGGATCCCGCACCTGAGACAAAATCGGCTCTGGCCCCAATGCGCAGCGCCCCCATCGCCGATGTTGCCCGGGAGGCCAGCGCCACAGCTGTCGCCGAGGAAATGGCCCGCACCCTGTCCGAGGCGCGCAGCCAGGGTCGCATGGTGGTGACGGTGCCGCTGGAGCAGATCCAGCTGGATTATCTCGTGCGCGATCGGATTGCGGTGGATGATGCGGAGATGCAGGCGCTGAAAGACAGCCTGCGCGCCCGTGGCCAGCAGACCCCGGTGGAATTGGTGGATCTGGGAGAGGGGCGCTATGGTCTGATCTCAGGCTGGCGGCGCTGTGCGGCGCTGCGGGATCTGTTTGAGGCGAGCAAAGACCCCAAGTTTGCCGCCGTACAGGGGTTGTTGCGCCAGCCGGAAGATGCGCAAGAGGCCTATCTGGCCATGGTGGAAGAGAATGAAATCCGGGTTGGATTGAGCTATTTCGAACGGGCCCGGATCGTCGCTAAATCGGTGGAAGCCGGGGTGTTCGAGACAGATCGCGCCGCTTTGCAAGAGCTGTTCATGTCAGCCAGCCGGGCCAAGCGGTCGAAGATTGGCAGCTTTCTTGGGGTGGTTCGGGCTTTGGATGGGGTGTTGCGTTTCCCCGAGGCTCTGGCGGAACGGCTGGGGTTGGCTCTGGCACGTGGGTTGGGGGACGATCCGGATCTGGCCGGGCGTCTGCGCGACAGTCTGGCCCTGACCAAACCCGAGACGGCCGAGGCAGAACTGGCCCTGATTGAGGCTGCGCTCCAGCCCGCCGAGCCCCCTGCCCCGGTGCCCCCAAAAACATCACCCCCCTCCGAGCGGGCCGCGCGGCCTCAGGTAGATGTGGTTTCGGGCATTCGTCTTGAGCAAGGCGCGGATGGGGCGCTGCATCTGGCGGGCGCCCGGGTGGATGACGCTCTTAAAGAGCGGCTGATCGATTGGTTGCGTGACAACTACTAAGGCGGCCTCCCCTTTGCGTGGAGGCATAACAGACCCTGTTTAGACCCCAAACGGACCCTAGAGCCTGTGCTTTTGGGGTCCGTTTTTTTGGATCACAATCGCCCGATCAAGGCCGCGAGATAAAGCGCGGCGGTGCCGGTTTTCCCCTGACGCCAGACCCCGGCCCGATACAGCCGGAGCACGCGTCCAATGGGGGTGCGACAGCGCCGTGCCAGAACAAACCGGGCGATAAGCTGCTGTGCCTCGGGGGTGAAACGATGAGACGACTGCTGAAGCGCGCGCAGGTTGACATCCATCGCCTGACGAAACCGCCCGTCCAGAAGCTGGGCCAGCCTGCGGATCTGGGCCCGGGGCGAGCGGTTTTCGCCCACCAGATTATGCGCGTGCTGGCGGTAGTAGAGCATGGGTTTGGGGTCATAGATCACCTGCCCCCCCGTGGCGGTCAGGATCTGGGTGATCCACCAATCATGTGAGACAATCTCGGTGACCTCCGAGGCCGCCGCGCGGATCAGGCGGAGGGCGGCCCGGTTGAGCACCATGGTATTGCCCCCTCCGATGCTTTGAACCAATGCATTGCAGAAGGCGGGGTCTTTCTCAAACAGCGGTGAGGGGCGCAGCTCGGTCAGGTCCTCTGCGCAATACAGGGTCCGCCCACAATAGACCGCGGGCATCTCGGCGGGGATCTCAGTCAGCTGGTCGATCGCACGGGCGAGTTTGTCCGGGTACCAGACATCATCCTGATCCGAGAGCGCAAACCAATCTGGCCCCTCCGGGCACAGCGGGGCCTGTTGCAGCAGGTGCAGGAAATTGTCTGTGAAGGCCCCGGTGCGGGTGCCGGGGATCAGGGTCACCTGGCCGGGCGCATGGGTGTCGCCAAAGGCGCGGATCAGCTCAGAACCACGATCCTGATCCCCATCAATTGAGGCCAGAAGACACCAGTCGCGGCGGCTCTGGGCCAGATAGCTGTCCAGCTGTTCGGGCAAAAACTGCCGGCCTTCATGAACCGCGAGCAGGATGCAGATTTCTGGTGGTGTCGAGGTCATCTCAGCCTGCCTTTTGCATCTGGTTCAGCAGATCGAGCCAGAACATATTGCCGATCTGGTCGCGCCAAAGCAGATCCCCCGGCGGGGTGAGATCGAGATGATACTGGTTTGAGGGTTGATATGGGCTGTGGCGTTGGAGCAATGCGGCGTTGAGTGGCGCGAAGGTTTCCTGCACGGCGAGATATTCTGCGCGGGTATAGAGGGTCGGGCGCCCCTGTGGCAGGTGGATCAGAGCCTGATGGGCCCGCCGCATCAGGGCCGCTCCGGGGTGATCCGGGGACGAAATGGCGTAGGCCGCATAGCTCGCCAGCGGGTCGGGGGAATGGTTGGCCTGCGTGTCGGGCAGGGGAGGAAACGCCCGGGCCGATATCGGCACCTGCAGCAGATCGAGGACCGCCTGTAGGATGCCGCCCGGGTGATGGCGGATCTGATCGTAATCCCACAGGAGGATGTCCTCGGCCGGAACCCCCTGCCCCACCGCCTCATAGACCCGGGTGTGATCCAGCCAGAGCCCCGAGGCGAGATGGGTCTGCAGCGCGTGAGAGAGGAAGCGGTCAAAGGGCGGCGGTGTGCCCGATTTCAACACCTGCAGCCAGATGGATTGCAACAATTCGGGCTGACGGCGCAGGACATAGAGCACCTTGACGCTGTCGAACCCGGCAAGGCGCGCGCGCATATCCGCGAAATCAACCGCCTGCGGGCGGGCCCGTGAAAAGACCTCGGCGGAGAGGAACAAAGTCCCGGGTTTGTGCGCATAGGTTTGGGTCAGGGTCTCCCAGAGACCGTCCGGTCCGCTGGGCCCATAATATTCGGGGTCAATCTCGGGGAGGGAGATCCAGGGGGTGGCGAGAATATGATGGGCCGGATTGGGGCCCAGATCCGGATAATACACCCCATGTCGCCGGAGCGCAGCGCGGTTGAAAAACATCTGGCGTTGGACAAAACTCGTTGCGGTTTTATGCGCGCCGATATGCAGGATCACATGGGCCAATCGGTCTCTTTCCTTGCCTTATCTTTGGGCCGAGCGCAGGGCGCGGGCCAGATCAATCCAATAGGTTTCGGTGAGTTCGCCGCGAAACATCAGCTCGTGTTCGGGGGCCTCTGCCCCCAGCATGGGGCCGATGCGGAACCCGGGCTGAACCGAGGCGCGGCTGTTTTCCAGCGCGCGGTTCAACGGATCAAACAGGGCGCGGATCTGGGCCAGCTCGGGACGGGAAAACAACGTGGTGCGGTTTGGTCGGGGCAGGTGGCGCGCGGCAAGATGCACCAGCCCCGCCTCGGCACGGGCGGGCAGGGCGATGCCATTGGCGGCAAAACTGGCCAGAGGGGGCGGTGAGATGTTGGATGTTCCATGCGGCGAGGCGCTTAGATCCTCTGCGGTAAGGGGGCAGTTGATCGCCGCTAGCACCGCGCCAAGAATGCCACCGGGGCTGTGAATGGCGTGATCATACGACAGCAGTGTGATCTCATCAGGGGCAAACCCGGTCTCAATATGAGACACCAATCCGGCGTAATTCAGCGCCAGACCGTCGACCATCCGACTGCGCAGCGCGGCCTGCAGATAGGGCACCCAATGGCCGGGCTGCCGCTCGTCCGAGACCTGCTGATAGACGGACTGCAGAAAGCTGGCCTGATTGCGCAGGCAACAAAGAATGCGGATCTCGTCAAACCCCTGCAGCCAGTCCCGCAGCTGGGCCATGTTCACCCGGTGGGGCCTCAGGCGGGACAGCTCCTCTGAGGAGACAACCACTGTATGGTCACCCGGCCCATAGACCCGGGCCAGCCGTTTCCAGCTGCGTTCGGCATCGGTCAGGCTATAGGGCATCGGCAGTTTGATCCAGGCGCTGGCCAGCCCATGCTGGCCGCGGGTCTGACCAATGTGCGGAAAGATCACCCCATGTTGTTTCAGCCGTTTTCGGTTGGCGTGGAGGCTGTCCTGAATATGGGTGGTGGCGGTTTTATGGGTGCCGATGTGCAGAATGATCCGGGCCATAGCTACACCTCCTCCGTAAGAGGATGACAAAGCCGCTCGAGCACGCGCAGATTGGCAGCCCCATAGCGGGCGCTGGGTTCCAGCATGGCCTTCTCGGCCCATTCGTTCCAGGCGTTGATCATGATTTCCTGCTGGTATGATCTGGCGAGGCGCTGTTGGACCAGCGTGTCTAACCAGGCCGAAAACCGGGCCGGTGTGGCGCCATAGGCGATATGAGCCTGGTGCCCGCGGCGGGCGGTGTTGTCCCAGCTGGGCATGATCCCAGCGATGGTGTTGCGCGGCAGCTGATGGAGATATGCGGGGCTGACAGCGCGCGCCGCCACAGCGGCATAGTCATAGATCAGCCCGCGAAATGCCGGGTCCACAGAGGGATCAAGCCGGTTGCCCGCAGGCCCGCCCAGCAGATAGTCCTCAGGGGTCACCAGCCCGTGTGGCGGCATCTCGATCCAGAAATCCACCAGATCTTCGGGCAGGGGATGGGGCCCGGACAGGTGAAACCGCACCGCGCCAATTTCCACCTCTCCCAGTCCCAGCTCGTGCCAGACCGCGCGCATCTCTGCGATGGCGGCGCTGGGATCGGGCAGGTCTTCGGGGCGATAGATGACAAAACGCAACCGGTAGCCATCAGGCCGGGCATAGCGCGGATCGCGCATAAACCGAGCCACATCCCGCGCCAGTTTCGCCGCGAACCCGGGGGCGTAAGATTGTTCGATCAGGGTTTCGCCGGACAGGCCATCCCAATTGCGCCGCCAGCTTTCATTGGCCCAGCAGAGGTAAAATGGGAAATCTACCTCGGTGCGCGCCAGCAGGGTCTCCATCGGTTGCTCCAGCATTCGGGTGCCCCCAAACCAATAGTGGTAGACGCAAAAGGCATTGACCCCGGCGCTTCGGGCCAGCTGGCTTTGCTGGGCCATCACCTCGGGCAGGCGTAGATCGTAAAACCCAAGCGCCCCGGGCAGGGCAGGATGGGCGTGGCCGTCGTATTGCGGCAGGGCTGCGACCACGCTGCGCCATTCGGTGAACCCCGTGCCCCACCAGCGGTCATTTTCGGGCGTGGGATGGAACTGGGGCAGGTAGAAGGCAGAGACAAATCCGGGTCGGGGGCGGGCTGTGGCTGGCGGGGGGGGATCCAGTTCGGAGCTTTGCAGCATGCGCTGTTTTGCGGTGGCGGGCAGATGACCAATGACCCGTTCAATGGCATGGGCGGTGGTGCCATCCACCTGAGCCTGTTCAGGCTCGAAGTCACCGGCCTCAAGCCCAAGGCCCCGCAGCATGTCAATCATCACCGGTTTGAGCCAATACATCGATCCGGCGGGAAATCGGAGCGCGCTTGGATCACAGGGGATATCCACCCGGTGCAGCAGCTCGCGGCATCGGGTGAGGTTAGACCCCCACCATTCGGCCCCGGAATAGATCTGCCCATCGGCCACCCAAAGCGCACAATCGGGGGTTTTGAGAAAGTGATTGAGCCGGATCCGGGTCTGATGCGGCGCCCCCAGAACCCCCTCGATCAGGTGTTCCCGCCACTGATCCCCATCGGCGCGATGCGGCGATTTCTTGGTGTGGATTTTGCAGACGGCGCGGTAGGGATCCAACAGCCCTGCATTGATCAGATGCAGGAAGGGAAAGATATCGCGCCCATGGTTGGGCATATCATAGACCTTGGCCCCAGAAAAATCGCGGGTGATCTGATCGGGCAGCTCCTCGGCGCCCTCCTGTTTGACAAGGGAGACAAAGAGATCAAAGCGAAACTGCTGTTGATGCAGCACTTTGGCGATCTCGGGCCAGAGCGCGGGATAATAGAGATGTACCACCACGGCCACAGGGGCCTGGGGGGCGTGATCGCTCTGGCGCAGCACCGGCGGGGCGATGTCCGGGCAGAGGGCCGTGCTGGGCAATTCCGTGGTGATCCGATCTTCGCGGTGCCCAAATTGCAGGTAATGCAGGAAGGGCCGCGCCAGTCCGCGGGGCAAGTCGGGGTTGTGGTGCAGATAGGCCCGGGGCGAAAAGGCGGCGTTGGGACAGAGCCCCGCCGGTTCGCCGCGCTGAATATAATGCATTTCAGGCCGCAGACGGGCCAGCCAATGCAGGCCGGGATTGCTGGTGCGATAGAACTGGCGATCAAACAGCTGGTGACGGCGCATCAGGTGGCGATACCGACGCTCGCCCCATGTGGGCACAACCAGCCGCAGCGCCCGATAGGCGCGTGAAAAAATAGCGGAACTCATAACACGAATAACTAATAACTTGCTTGCCTTAAACGGTAACAGAGCTGGCGCACTATCGCAATGGCGGAGCCCCGAGAATGGGGTCTAGTTGGACAGGATAAATTTGTGATGACGCTGCAGCAAAAGCAGCCCCGGCACACTCAGCCCCAGCGCCACACCAAACACATAGAGCGGCTGTACCAGAGGCGCGTCATAGGTGGCGTAAAACCCGCGGCGCATCTGGGCAGTGACATGGGCAAGTGGGTTCAACATCAGCCAGTCACGATAGGGTTGCGGCACGGTTTCGGGCAGAAACAGAATACAGGACAACACAAACATGGGCCGGTTGAACACCGCCCAGACCCGTTCCCAGACCTGAAACAGGGAAAACAGCAGGCAATTGACCACCCCAACGGCCAGAGCCAGGGCCAGCCCCATGGAGAGTGCCAGCAAAATGGCGGGCCAGTCGAGAATGGGGCGGATGTCATAGGCAAAGATGATGCCGCCCATGGTCAGTGCAAAGACAAGAAGATGGGTCAGTGCATTGAGCGCAAAGCGGGCCAGCAGCGCGTCCAGAAAGGTGACGGCGGGATATTCGAGCAGCTGGCGGGAAAAACGGATCGAGGTGGCCACATGCTGGCTGACATGCAGATACATGGCAAAGGGCAAAAACCCGGTGGCATAAAAATAGGGGAAATTGGTGCCCAGCCCCGGCGCGCGCAGCACCAGCGCAAAGATCACGCTCATCACTGCGATGGCGGCGAGGGGCTCGGCCACGGCCCAGAGATATCCCCCCGGAGAGCGCCCATAGGTGGCCTCCATTTCACGCAAGACCAGCGCCGAGAAGGATCGGAAAAACCGAAAGCGGCGTGGGCGTGTGGGCACGAGGGGGGGGGGAGCGACAGGGGGCATAAAACAGGACACAACATCTAAAACTGGTACTGGGGTTCAATCGCATATAGGCTGTGACCTGTCCAGTTGGACGGTGTGATTGAGTGAATGGTGAGTGTGTGACGCAGGTAAAACAGGCCCCCCCGCCTGCTCGAGGAGGGCAGGCTCAGGCCGGGCAAAATCAGGCTGGTCAGGGTCAGCCGGAGCAAGGGTCTGGCCCAAGGCCAACCCCAAAAACAGAGCCTATTTCTCCCAAATCCGCGCAGATCCCACATGGGACCTCGGCGCCAAACAAAGCCACGGGACAGCCGCGTGCCGCTCAGGCCACGGCCGGTGGAGCGTCGCCTGCTCACCAAAGACGTGGCCCGCAGGGACAGCAGGGACCGGCCCGCCGGGGTCCGGTGCGGGTGATCGAAGTGGCCCCTGTCGCGCAACGGGCCGGCATGCGCGGGCGGCATTGGTTTCTGCTCCTCAGTTTTCTGACCATGACCCTGCTGCCTCTGGGCGGGGCCGGGGTCTATCTGTATGGGCATGCGGCGGATCAATATGCCTCGCGTGTGGGGTTTACTGTGCGCCGGGAAGAGGCGGGGTCGGCGCTGGATCTTTTGGGGGGGATCAGCAACCTCAGCACAGCCAGCTCGTCAGATACCGATATCCTCTATGAGTTCATCTCAAGCCAGGAGATGCTGCGCGCGGTGGGGGCGGATCTTGATCTGCAGGCGATCTTTACCCGCCCGGAGTGGGACCCGGTGTTTGCCTTGAGGCCAGAGGCCTCGATCGAAGATCTTCTGGCCTATTGGCAGCGTATGGTGCGGGTGTTTTATGATCCGGGCACCGGGCTGATCGAGGTAGAGGTGCGCGCCTTTGATCCGCAGGAGGCGCAGCAGATTTCGCAGCGCCTGTTTGAGGTTTCAGCTGAGATGATCAACCAGCTCTCGGATGTGGCCAGTGCCGATTCCACCCGTTATGCGGCGCAGGAGCTGGAGACTGCCGCTCTGCGGCTCAAAGAGGCGCGGCTGGCGCTGACCCGGTTTCGCAACGAACAACAGATTGTGGATCCTCAGGCGGATCTGCAGGGGCAGATGGGGTTGCTGTCGAACCTGCAGGGCCAGCTGGCGGCGGCGCTGATCGAGCTGGATCTTCTCGAGGACACCACCCGGGCAGGCGACCCCCGCCGCGACACGGCACAGCGCCGGATTGAGGTGATCGAGAGTCGCATTGCTGACGAGCGTGCCAAGCTGGGCGTAGGTGGGCAGGGGGCTTCGGGTACCGCCTATGCCGATGTGGTGGGCCAGTTCGAAAGCCTGCAGGTCGACCGGGAGTTTGCCGAACAGGCCTATCTGTCGGCCCGGGCCGCCCATGATGGCGCCCTGGCCGAGGCGCGGCGGCGCAGCCGTTATCTGGCGGCCTATGTGCAGCCCACACTGGCAGAGAGCCCAGAATACCCCCGGCGGATCACCCTTCTGGCGGTGCTGGCGCTGGGGCTGTTCGGGATCTGGTGCCTGATGGTGCTGATCCTCTACAGCCTGAAGGACAGGCGATGATCCGGCTGGAGAACCTCAGCAAGACCTATGTCCTGCAGGGCGCCAGCAAAGTGGTGGCGGATCAGATCAATATGGAATTCACCAGCGGCGCCTCGGTTGCGCTTCTGGGGCGCAATGGGGCGGGGAAATCCACGCTGATGCGGATGATTGCCGGGGGGCTGTCGCCTGATCGCGGGCGGATTGTGCTGCGCGGCAGTGTCTCC
This sequence comes from uncultured Pelagimonas sp., assembly GCA_947497905.1. Lineage (GTDB taxonomy): Bacteria > Pseudomonadota > Alphaproteobacteria > Rhodobacterales > Rhodobacteraceae > CANMIH01. The sequence goes on along the minus strand of CANMIH010000021.1, from coordinate 29,080 downwards.
TGGCCCGTGGGATTTCAGGGCAGCTTTCATCCCGACCTGACCGGCGCGCAGAACAGCCGTTTTGTGGCGCGGATCTATGGCGTGGACACCGGCGAGCTGCTGTATTTTGTCGAAGATTTTGCCGGGCTCGGGGCGCATTTCCACCAACCCGTGCGGCGCTATTCGGCGGGGATGAAGGCGCGTCTGGCCTTTGCTTTGTCGATGGGCATTCACTTTGACACCTATCTGATCGACGAGGTCACCTCGGTTGGGGATGGCGCTTTTCGCCAGAAAAGCCAGGCGGTGCTGCGCACCCGGTTACAACGGTCGGGGGCTTTGATTGTCAGCCATTCGATGGAGATGATCCGGGCGCTTTGCCAATCGGGTGTTGTGCTGGAACAGGGTCGATTGGAGTATTTTGATGACATCGAGGCAGCCATACACCAGCATAATCTGAATATGGATGTAAGTTAGGCCAGCTTATAGCCATGGAAGGCGGAAAACAGCGCCTCGGCCGCGCCCGCTTGGCCCGCTGTCAACGCATAGGGGCGGACGGTATCTCCGGTTTCCAGCTCAAGCAAAACCGATGTTTTCACCGCGGTTTCCTGTGAGACCAGCGTGGCATCGCCCTGGGTCATCTGATCGGGCCCGCTGGGAGAGGCGCCATTGACGCCAATCCCGGCGCGGATCTGGCTGGGCAGGGGCCCGGTGGCTTTGAACCGCCAGACCAGCGTAAACACATAGAGCCCGGCCAGAGGGGCGGTGAACGCGCCTGTGATGTTGTCGAGCGCATCCCCACGATCCAGCATCTGGGTGAAGCCGGTCAGCGGCACCCAGGCGCCGGGCGCAAGGGGCAAATCTGCGGTCAGATAGGCTTTGAAGGCCGGGGTCTGCGGGTGAGAGACAATGCCACTGGCCGCATCGATGTGCTGGGCCACCTGCCAGCTCGTGCCATCCCCGCTGGTCTTCACCGACAGATCATCGCTGCCCGCGAGGCCAAATTCGGCACGCCCCTGCCAGTTGCTTTGCATCAGCAGACTGGCAGTTTCACCGGGCGCGGCTTTGTTGATCTTCAGCTGATGACCGGCGCCTTCATGGTTGAGCAGGGTGGCCGGGGCCGAGAGGCTCAGCCGGTTGGTGGCATCGGCACTGGCATTGATCCCCAGCTGAGGCAGGGTCTGCAGCTCGGGGGTGCGCCAGAGCGTGCCATCAAACACCAGCATCTGCAGATCCGACTGATCCAGCGCAATCCAGCCGGGGTGCGGTGTCAGAAACGACCAGCCATGCGGCTCAAACACGGCCAGATGATGATCGTGCCCGGCCCAGTCATCTCCGGCCCCCGCCGCCACGATGTGGCGATCGCCTAGGGTGGGATGTTCCGGGGGGCTGGTGCGGGTCCGATCCTGAACCGCCAGCTGCACCAGCATATCCAAAAGCCGCAGCGCTTCGTTGTGGCTGACATGTTTTTGCGCCTGCGCCGGCAGAATATAGGGCAGGGCCAGAATAGGGGTCTGATCAGATGGGGCAGGCATGAGGCTCTCCTTTGGCTGGCCCCAGCCTGACCGATCAAGGATCACGGATCTCTTGATCAAGCGCGCGCTCTTGGCGCAACACCCTAGGCCGCAACCACTTCGGTATAGGCGAAGCGCTCCATCAATGGGGTGCAGATCACCTCGACAATCTCGCGGTAAGGGGCCTCCAGCGGGGAGAGTCTGCTGCTGAGATCAATGGCCCCGTGGTATTTGGGGGAATGCCAGGGGTTGGAGCTTTGTTTCGCGCCGGTTTCGCTGCGCCGTTCACGCCAGACATTGTCGGGTGAGATATCCGCACAGCCGGTAAATCCGCGCAGCTGGGACAGGACCTCAGGCTGTAACAGATCCTCATAGCGGAAATAGACAAGCTGATCTCCAAAGGCCGGGTTGTCGATGTGGCGGTAGCTTTGCAGGTACTGCTGACAGATGCCGCGCACCAGTTCGGGCGAGAAGGGCTGATTGGCCTTGCGGGCGACCTCCTGGCGGGAGCGGACCACATCATAGGGATTGCGGATCACGGTGACAAAGCGCGCGCGCGCGCCAAATAGATCCAACACTTTGGGGAAATAGGGTGTCATCAGCGGATCTTTGACACTGAGCAGTTCCGGGGTGTTGAGCGCGCGATGGACATGGCTGAGGCTTTGATCAATCAATCCGCGCATATGGGTTTTGAAATGCTCAGGCTCGGCAAAAAAGGCCTGTGTGTGCCCGTCCCAGGCGGATTGGCCCACCGTATAGGCGCGGATCATCGGGGTGATGAAACTGACCTCGGGGTGATAGGCGTTGACGCGGGCGGAGCTGCAGAGCAGCGCATGGGTGACTGTGGTGCCCGAACGCGGGGCGCCGCCAACAAAGAAAATGGGGCCGGTGTAGCGTGAGGGCGGGGAAGAAATATTTGTCATGAAAGTTTTCCGATAGCTATCCAATGGGTCGCGGTATCTGCCCGGCGGAGACAGATCTTCGCGGGTGGCGGGGATTTGAGACAGGCCAGCACCGGGGTGTTGGTTAGCTTGGCGCGCAGCTCCAGTTCGGTCCAGGCGCGCAGGGCGTCGGCGCGGGTTGTCACGCCAAGTGCCATGCACAGATCTGGGCTTATTCCAGCTGAAACAGTCTCGATATCGAGCGCATATGATGCCAGATCGCCGGGGGCGGGGCGGAAGACAAACCGCTGGCCGCGGCTGTCATAACTGGTGGCGCCAGAGGCTGTGGGGCTGGCCAGAACCACTCCGCCAAAGGCGCGCGCCACCACCGGGTCAGCTTGTGATCCCACCATCTACAAATACCACCTGTCCCTGCATGTTGGTGGTGCCGGAAATCACCAGGTCCACCACTTTGAAAATATTCTCATCATTGGACAGCGCGCCCGAGGGCGTGCGGCGCTTGATGGTGTTGAGCTGCTCGGGGCGCAGCACCGAAGACATTTCGGATTCAAAGAACCCCGGCGCGACGCAGTTCACAAAGATCCCCGCCTCGCCAACTTCGCGGGCCAATGCGCGCATCATGGCATCGAGATAGCCTTTGGACCCGGCATAGACCGAGAGACCGGCATAGCCACGCGAGCCGCAGATCGATGAGATATTGCAGATATGGCCATGGCCCTGCAGCAGCATGTGTTTGATCGCGGCCCGGGTCAGCAGGGTGGGGCCGGTGACATTGATATCGACAATCTGCCGGATGGTGTCGGGATCGGTGTGCATCAAAAGCTGATCCTGCCCAATGGCCGCATTGTTGATTACAGAGTCGAGCGTCCCGCCAAAGCGGGCCTGGGTGTTGGCCACAAAGCGGGTCACCCCATCGGCATCGGTGGCATCAAGCCCTTCGAAGAAAAACGCCTCTTCTCCGTAGCGATGGGTGAGCTGATCCATCGCCTCGGTATGTGACCTGGCAAAGGTGGCCACGCGGTTGTCCGCTTCCAGCAGCCGTTCGACCATATGCAAGCCCAACCCGCGTGAGCCGCCGCTGACGATAATGGTTTGTCCTCTGGTATGCATGGAGAGAAATCCTTTGTCTTTAACTCTTGAGGCTGGCGCGCATGGGGATGTCGGTGGGGAAATCCCACAGGCGCGGCACGGCGTAATCCGCCAGCCCCGCTTCACAATGCCGGGTCAGCATCTGCTCGGCAGCGTCAAAACCGATGGGCCGGGCCAGCACCACCGAGGCCACAGGCAGTGCGCCCATCAACGGGGCTTTGCGGGCGGTGACCCGGGCCCAGATCACATCCGGATGGGTCATCAGATGCGCTTCGATATCCGGGGGAAAGGCCTTTTGCCCGCCAACATTGATCATGGTGTTGCCGGCGCGGCCGAGAAAATAAAACCGATCGCCCCGCTGTTCGACCAGATCTCCGGTGTCGACCCAGCTCTGGGCCTCATTGCGATTGGCATAGGGCGAGCGCACAAACAGCCGCCCATCGCGGACCCGCAGATTGATCCGCGCGATATCCCGCTCCAGAAGCCTGGCCGGAAAGCCTGCCTTGCCATCGCTGACCACAATTGCCGCGCCGGCTTCTGATGAGGCATAGATATGGCGGATCACGGCCTTTGGATAAAGTTCAGCCAACCGGTCGAGAATGGGCTGGTCAACAATTTCGCCCCCCATCGACAGGCTGCGCAGCGGCGCGCGCGCCAGAAGCGCTGGATCAATGGACAGGAGCGCCTGACGCCAGAAGGTGGGGGTCGAGGAGACGGCGGTGAGGGCACCCTGTTCAAGTGCCGCTTCAAAGCTGGCGATCAAATTGTTGAAATCGCCAGGTATTAGGGTCTGTTTTGGCTGAAACAGGCCCAGCATCACCATCTGATACCAGGCATATGACCCGATCTGATAGGGCAGGAACCAGGTGTTTTCCGGCAGGTCCTGCACCCGGTCAAAGGTATTGAGTGTGGCGGCGGTATGCGGGATCAGCTTGAGCACCCCGGTGGTGCCAGAGGTGAGCACCGTCACACGCCCGGGCTCGGGGCTGCCAGAGGCGGGGGCCATGACATGACCGGTGGTGCCATCAATCAGTGTCACACCATTGTCGCGGAAGCGGTCGATCACCGATGAGCTGAGCCGGCTGCGCTCGACCACGGCGAAATCCAGATCGTGCGACAGCCCATAGGCCACATAGCTCAGCGCATCCGCCATGGTATCCACAACAAACCCCAGCCGCGATCGGCTCAGATCCCAGCTGGTGTTCTGGCTGGCCATGCGCCCGGGCGCCAGACGGGCAACACGGGTGGCAACCCTATGACAAAGATCCGCCCATGTGAGGTGATCTGAGCCTATATAGAGACTGTTTTGTTCTAGAATTTGGGTCATGCCACCACTGTTGCGCCTTCAAAGAAATCCAGCACATCGCGGATGGTTTCGATTTTGCGCATGGCGGCGGCCTCAAAGCTCAGCTCGCGGCCGATCTGGTTTTCGATGCGCAAAGCAGTTTCGGAAAAATCCAGGCTGCGGAAATTCACCTCGCGGGTGGCCTGGGCTTCGTCGCGAATTTCGGCGCGGCCCTTTTTGACCATGATGGCATTTATTATGGCAAGGATGTCGGAACGGGTCATTGGTAATCTCGTTGGTTGAAAATCAAAGGTCCAAAGTGGCCGCGGCCTGTTCGATCTGGGTGCCCAGATCTGTCAGGCGCGCGCGCGCATGGGCGGGATAGGCATCGGCAAAGTGCCGGTGCCAGGGGTGGCGGGTGCGACTGGTCATATGCATCAGAAACCGCACGGTCCCGGTGATCTCTCCCTCGGGGCCCGAGACCAGCGCCGCCGGGGGAATTTCCCCGCGCGCCATGGCGCCCGAGGCAATAAAGGCACCGCGTCCGATCTGGGTGCCCGGCATCAACTGGGCGTTGACGCAGACGGTGACCATATCGTCGATGGTGACGGGCTCGGCCAGATGTGAGGGCGGCAGCGGGTCATTCATCAGCGTGGTCAGCGAGAAGAGCCAGACAAAATCGCCGATTTTCGATCCTTTGCCCACATGGGCATAGGCATGCATGCGGGTGAAATCCCCGATGGAACAACTGCCTTCGATGTCCGAGAAATTGCCAAGCCGCAGGTTCTCGCCAATGGTGGCGCCTTCGCGGATCACCACATGATGGCCGGTCTCCAGATGGGCGCCGATCTGGCTGCCTTCATACAAAACCGCATGGCTGCGCACCCTGGCCCCCGGCCCGAGATACAGCGGTCCGTTGTCTCCGGGGCCGGGCTGACCGATGACACAGAAATCGCCAATGCTGCAGTTGTCGCCGATCTCGACATTGCCATAGATCCGCGTGCCATGGCCGATTTGGACATTTTCACCGATGCGGGCGGTGGGATCGATCAACTTATGCATGGGTTGGTTTCCTGCGGGATAGTCGGGTCAGAGCCTGGTCGATCAGCGCCTGGGCCGATTGGGAATACGCCGGGTTGTCAACAAACGGCGGAGTGCGGGCGGCCTCCCGGATTTTCTCGGACAGGGCCCGCCGCGCGGTGGCATTTTGGGCCAGCGATGTGACAATCCGGATGTATTCGTCGGGCGTTTTGGCCAGCACCTCATGGATGCCGATCGACTGGATCAGGAACTGGTCAATGGCGCGCGAACTCTGGCGTCGCAGGGTGACCGGGGGTTTGCCATTGATCAGTGCCAGATGGGTCATGGTGGCCCCGCCATGAGGAAAGGGGTTGAGATAGATATCACAGAGCGCCAGCGCGCTTTCCGCCTCAGCCACGTTCAATTCGCCCATCACATGGATGCGGCTGCGATCGATCTGCAGCGCCTCGGTCATTTCCTCGAGCTGGCGGTCAAAGACCAGCGCCTGACTGCGCGCCACCCATCCGGGGTTAAACGGCGCCAGCAAGAGCTTGGCTTTGGGAGTGTCCACCAGCCCCTGCATCAGGGTGCGCAAACAGCTGTGGCGCAGTTTGGAGAGCGAGCCGGCGTTCATCAGCACGACGTCATCCTCCGCAAGCCCCAGAGCGGCCCGGTCAAACAGGGGTTTGGGGCGGGGCTTGAGCGAATTGAGATAACAGATCACCGGCCCTGTGGTTTTCAGCAGCGGTTCCGCATAGGCAGTGGGATCAAGCTCATGCTCGGGGTCATCGCTGGTGCCGGTGATATAGCCATCGAAACTGTCAAAGCCGAAGGGCATGGGCACATGGCTGTTCATCACCATCTGCAGTGGGGCCACCCGGTGATAGAGCGCGAGCTCCTGCGGCCCCAGCCCATAGGTGGTGGCATTGGCATGCAAAAAGACATCTAGCTCATCCGCAAGCAGGGTGGCACGCAGATCATGGGGATCCTCCGAGATGACCCGGCGCTGGGGGATCACCCGCGCCAGCTCTTTGGCAAAGCTGTCATCCTCGCTGACCACCCGGTCCTGAAAGCCCACGGAATAGCCGTAGATTTCATAGCGGGTTGGGTCGAACTGTTTGAAAAAGGCGACTATCGCTTCGCTGTCGGGGCCTTTGGCAAAGGTGCGGCAGAAGACACCGATGCGGATACGCCCCTCGGGACCGTCCGGGTCTCGTGGGGTGGCGCGGGGGCGTCCGGTTGTGATGGCGATCTGATCCAGCACCCGGTTGCGCGCACGTGCGACCTTCCGGAGGGGTTGATCAATCAGCAGAAGCTGTCCCAGGTCCAGCGCCCGTAGGGTGCGATACACCCGCGTTTTCACCGGCTGCGGGGCCGGGCCATTTAGTTGATCTGCGCCCCAGGTCAGCAGGGCTTCGGCATAGGTGACATAGGCGGCGTCTTCACCGTCGCGAAACAGAAATTGCGGCGCGGCCAGCCAGTTCAGATAGCGCTCGGTGAGATCAAGCGGCAGCCGTGTCAGGTCGCGCACCAGTGGCAGATCCCAGGGCACACAGAACAGCATGGCCAGCGCCAGAAGCCGCTCGGCCTCGCGGGCGTTTAAGGGGGTTTCGGCCGGGGGCTGGGCTTTGGAGGGGCGCCAGCGCCGCCGGGCCGGGGCAGGTTTGGGCGGCTCCGCGATATAGCGGAAGTTGTCACAGATGGTGCTGTGGATTTTGCGATCTGCGGTGGTGTCATTGCGCAGGGCGGCCATGCCGGATCGGATGCGTCGCCAGTATTCGGCAAAAAACGGATGGGCCAGAACCCCTTGCACAGTCTCTACATCGGCCTGTTGCAACAGATCTCCGGCCCGCTGACGCAGGGCACGCACCCGTTGGTCAAACTGTGGTGGCAGCGGGCTGGACATGACGGCCCAGGCGGCGGTCAGCGTGTCGGCCTCTTGTGCCATTTGATAGAGCGCATCCAGAGCGGGATGTAATGTATCGGGCAGGGTGTCGGGGTCAAAGACCTGCGCGTCCAGGAAGGGCAGTATATGTTCCGGCGCCAGCGTATATCCGGCGGTGTCCGGGGTCTCGCCTCCGCTGCCGGGGGCATGTGTGCCGCCAATATTGATCAGGGACAGGCCAATCTCTTGGGTGAGGCTGTCCCACAGGTAATAATTGCTGCCCGGTGCATCTGACTGACAGATGTAAATCTGGGTGCCGGGACGGGCAAAAATCAAGGCCGCCAATATCGGATCATGGGGGGCAATGAGGATCTCGGCGGAGGCAACCAGCCGGATCAGATCCTCAAAGCTCAGGCCCGTGGGATCGATGATGTCAAAGCCCCGCTGATACAGCAGCCCATGTAGGTGGGCTGCATTCAAAAGCGTCTGTTTGGCCTGCGGCAGGTGCAGGCAGATCCGCCGTCTCTCGCTTGGATCTGGAGTATACTGGGCCCCAAGAGAATTGAGCCATTTGCAGGTTTTTGGGTGGAACAGAGCCGTATCTTTGGGGGCATCTCTGCCCTGTTTGGGGGGCATCAGGCTGCAGGAGGGGGTGGCAAGGTAGAGGGTTCCCACCTGATAGGACTGGCCGGGGCCCAATTGGCGCAGCGGGCGATGCGGAAACAGATCGCGCAGCGCCTGCCGTCCCAGAGGGGCCAGCTGGTCATCGATCAGAATGGGCAGATCTTTGGGGGCCTGTGCCTCTGTGGCTTTGACCCGGGGCAGCACTTCAAACAGCACATGCAACAGATCGTGGCTCTGGCTGGAACAGGCGAAAATCCCGGCGGGCAGGGCGACATCATGCTGGTGGTAGCGGAGCAGGATCCGGCTTTTGTCGGCGTCCGTGGGATCTATGGCGCGCGCCACCACCGATCCGCCTGTGCGCAGGTCAAGCTGGTCAGAGCTGCGGGGCCGTCCTGCGGGATCAAACCAGACCCCGGTGCTGAGCAACACCCCGTCATTGCCCCCCAGAAGGGTGACATCCCGCAGGGTACCGGCCTGTTGCGCCGGGAGCGCGGCCGAGCCAGAGGGCGGGGCCACATGCAGGCGATGCACCACCGCTGGCCGGGGCAGGTCGATCTGGCGCGCGGGTAGGATCTCGTCTGGCTGTGTCTCATCGGGCCAGTCATGGGTGAGCGGCGCCACCTGGCAGCGCAGGCTGGGATGTGCGGGCGCGCTGTCGGGATGCAGCGCATCCTGCAACATCTGACAGGCCCCCAGCGGATCCCCGGCGTGCAGCATCCGCCGGGCCAGCTTGTGATGGAGGTGGGTCAGGCCGGGGTCATGGGGCTGGACGGGCCGGAACTGGCCAGCGCCGCGCAGCACGTAATCCATCAATGGCCCACTGGTTTTGTCGACCTGTTGGCTCTGGCCGCTGCGATAATAGTAATTGCCGTCAAAAAACGGGTGCGGCAGGCGGCCTTCAAATTGGCCGGTGGTCAGATAATGCTCCAGTGGGTTGATCCCGCTTTCCAGCAGTCCCGGAGTCGTGTTGAGGTAATATTGGGTCGAAAAATACGGATGCGGATCCACCAGATGCGCCGCGCCCTGGGTGAGGAAATACTGCGTGATATTGCGGGCTTTTGCCGGCAGCCAGGGGGCGTTTTTGCGGATATGGGCGGTGCGGATCAGCGGGTGGGTGTCCCCGGTGAAGGTGCCGCGCAGCAGCAGATCCAGTACTGTGTCCCGTGCCAGCAAAAGCTCGGGTTGGACCCGCGCCACATGGCTGGTGGAGACAAAGACATGCGGATCCTGCCCACGTCGGTTCCCCGCCAGCATATAGGCCCAGAGCAGATTGGGGGCCCCGCCACACCAGCCCGCGACCGTACCGTGACAGAAATGGCCGGGATCAAACAGGAGATGCGGGCTGTATTCCTCGGGCGCTGGCGCGGCTTTGCTGAGATAGGACCGCAGCGCAGGCAGGGGATCAGGCCCAAAGCGCGACAGATCCAGCAGGGGATGCGGAGAGAGCCCCTGCGCCGCGCCTTCGGTGAGGAAATGTTCCACAAGCGCCGGGCCCTCTCGGTCGGGGTGGCCGATCTGACGGGCGTAATAGGACCCGTCAAACAGGCTATGGGTGCGGATGTCGGGTTTTAGGGCCAGATACCGCAACAGGATATGAGGGGCGCCCTTTTCCATACCCGGTTGAAGCGCGGTGAGCGCCGGATCAAACAGCGGATGTGGCTTGTAGCCCCGGGCCTCGCCGTGGCGAAAATAATGGGTCAGCGGATCGCGTTTGGCCAGGGGGCGTTCAGTTTCCGAGAGCTGGGCCAGATAATGCGCGGGGTCAAACAGCGGATGCGGCTGGCGGCCCTCGTGCTGGCCAAAATTCTGATAATGGCTGAGAGGGGGTTGTTGGCTCTCGCCGACATCGGGGTAGGTTGCGCCATACCAGGAGGCATCAAACAGGGCCGGTGCCCCGGTTGTCTTGGCGCGGCTGATCCCGGAGGGTTCGCTGACCCGGAGAATGGCCGCAAGCCGACGGGTAAATCGATCTGGGGAGAGATGTCGATTGTACCAGGCTGCACTGTCCTGGGACATCTGCATCAACCGCACATCATCCGCATCGCGGCGCAGAAAGGCGAAAAGATCTTCGGGGGAGGTCCAGACCAGCGCCTGAGCCGGGCGGTGCCCCGCCCCCGAGCGGTACCGGGCCCCCGGATCCTGGGGGCCGGGGTCATAAAGCGCAAGCGGCACACCGGCCGCCGCCACTTCGGAGGTGGTCAGGCCCCCACCTATGGGGAAGGAAGCCAGAAAGAGATCGGCATGATGGGCGTCAAGCGTGTCGCGGATCGAGGGCACATCGCCCAGAAACTGCAAACGATCCTGCGGGATCTGGGCGCTTTCCAATGCGGCATAACAGGCGGCCTGCAACACCGGGCTGACCGCACCCAGATGCAGATGCCGCCCCCGGCTGGCGCGGATGATCCCGCAGAGCATCTGCGGCAGACCCAGAGCGCCCTCGGTCTGGAACTTGTGATCGCCCCCGGCGCTGGTGGTGGTGAAGACTCCATTGGGAAAAAAACCGGTGCGCGCGGCGCGGGGGCTGGCGCTTGGGCTGCTGTGACTGAGCGGCAGCGCATGGCAGACCAGCTCGGGCAGGTCGGCCTTCAACAGATCCACCTGTTCGCGGCGAATGGCCAGATGGGTGGCACCGGCCAACTCGCCGCCGAGGCTGGGGCAGGTGTCGGCGTGGCGCACCATATACAACCGGCGCCCATAGCGCGGCGCAAGCTCATAGGCAGCGGCGGTGGCCAGCACGTCCTGAGGGTGGTGCAGCAAAAACACCCGGTGTGCGGCCATGCCCATCACCCGGTGGCGCAGCCAGTGATAGCTGTCATAGAGCGTCGCCTCGCGGTCGGGATACAGCGCAAAGGCGCCAATTTCGGCCATCCGCGCCAGTCCATAGTCCCAGGCACGGGTCAGGGCGCCGGTGAAGATCACCACGTGGCGTTCATGCGGGCGCGAGGCGATCAGCCGTTCGAGAAGCGCCCGATGCCCCCCCACCTGATACAGCTCGCTGACCACATAGAGATTGGCCGCGCGGTCAAAGCCCAGGCTTGGGGCCGGGGGAGGATCACGTCGGGCACTGTCCCGGGCCAGATGCCGACAGGCCTTTTCCAGTACCGGCAGACGGCAGAGGTCGCGATGCGCCGGATCCGCCACGGCCTGGCTGGCGCGATGGAACAACAGTTCCAGCGCTCGGGCAGGGGAATGTGTGGCAGGCAGAGGGGCAGAGGGTTGGATTGGCTCAGACGCGGGGAAGGGGGGGGAGGTATTCATTCTGAGATATTCCGTGTCAGATCTGCAGCACACAGTCCCGCAGAATGCCGGCGATATCGGTGGCATCCTCGCGGCTCAGATGTGGCCCGATCGGCAGGCTGAGACAGGTGCGGCAGATCTCTTCGGTGACGGGCAGGGCCAGATGGCCATACTCGGCCCGGAACGCGCCGCTTTGATGGTTGGCGATCGGGTAATGCAGGGCCGTGGGCACCCCACGTTCGAGCAACCGCGCGCGCAGCACATCGCGTTGGGGATGACGGATCACAAACAGGTGCCAGACCGGCAGACTATGCGGAGGCACCCCGGGCAGGGTCAGCTCCGGCAGCCCCTCCAGCATCTCAAGATAGATCCCGGCAGTGGCCCGGCGGCGGGCGGTCCAGTCGTCCAACCGGGCAAGCTTGGCGCTGAGAAACGCCGCCTGCAACGGGTCAAGCCGCGAATTGCCCCCCTGCTCCTGGTGATCGTATTTGACATGAGAGCCATAGTTGCCGCCCATGCGCACCCGATCCGCAAGCTCAAGGGAGGAGGTCACCAGCGCTCCGGCATCTCCAAAGGCCCCAAGATTTTTGCCGGGATAAAAGCTAAAGCCTGCGGCATGGCCCAGAGCGCCCACCCGGCGGTTACCAATCTCGGCCCCATGGGCCTGGGCGGCATCTTCAAGCACAACAATATCCCGACCTTCGACCGCATCCATCAGCGGCTGGATCGGAACCGGCGTGCCATACAGATGCACCGGTAGGATGGCCCGGGTGCGGGGGGTGATGGCGGCGATTGCAGCCTGCACATCCAGCCCCATGGTCACGGGATCCGCCTCAACAGGCACCAATGTGGCGCCGGTGCGCGCCGCCGCAAGCCAGGTGGCGATAAAGGTATTGGCGGGGACAATCACCTCATCTCCGGGGCCGATTTTATGCGCCCGCAGCGGCAAAACCAGCGCGTCCAGCCCATTGCCGACCCCGACGCAATGCTCGGTCTGGCAATAGGTGGCAAAGCTCTGTTCAAACGAGGTCAGAGCCCGACCACCAATATACATGCCACTGTCCATGACCCGGGCATAGGCGGCATCGATTTCAGGTTTCAGGCTGCGATAGGTGAACCCGACATCAAGAAAGCTATAGCTGCTCATTGGGCGGGCACCTGCAGCGCATCGGACATCAAAATATCGGCCTCGGCCTGTTCTTTTTCCCGCACCCAGGCCTCAAATTCATCAAAGCTGAAGATGTAGTCGTCTTTGTCATAGGGCAGCGAGGCCAGCACACAGCAGACGGTGGCGGGTTCCCGAAAGCGCAGCTGGCGCCACAGGCCAGGCGGTACATACAGCCCCTGCGCCGGGTTGGTCAGTTCAAAGTGATACTGGCGGTGGCCGTCATTGAGGGTGATATCGCACTTGCCATTCAGGCAGAGGATCAGCTGTTGCAGCCGTTTGTGGCCATGTTCACCGCGCACGGCGCCAAGCGGCACATCAAACAGATAATACATGCGGCGGATATCAAACGGCAGCGTGCTGTCTTCGACAACACCCAGACTTCCACGCATATCAATAAAGTTCGAAACCTCGATCAAAGAGGGAGAGTGTTCCATCGCCCGATACCCAAAACACAAATTAAAATACAAAACACGCAGAGCGACAGCTCTGCCATCATGACTGTCTCAGAAGGGCAAACGAGTCAAACGATTAACGCAATGTTAACGGAAGCCCGGACAGGGAGGTTTGATGCGGGAAACCCCGAGGAGGGGAGTCCTCGGGAGATGCTCGCAATTAGGCCGTATTAGGCTCTAAAGTATGAAATCTGCAGCGCCCATGCTGGTGACACCTGTCAGCAAAATGACCCAGTCCTGTGCCCCATCCCCATTGACATCCGAGAGCGCAAACCCGTCGCTGCCATTGGTGACAAACCGCAGCTGGCCTGCGGCGGAAAACCCGGCACTGCCGATAAAGGAAAAGGCCTGATTGCCTGCGAGACCGCTGTTGGCATCGATGCCGGCCAGATCGACCCGATCCACCCCAATTTGAAAATCCGCAATGCGATCGCGGGCGCCCACATGGCTGTCGCTGGTCAGATTGAAATCAAACAGATCTGCGCCTGCGCCCCCCGTCAGGAGATCCACGCCGCTGCCCCCGGTCAGCGTATCGGCGCCTGCGCCGCCAGAGAGGCTGTCATGGCCCGCCGCGCCATAAAGCTGATCAGCCCCATCCGCCCCATAAAGGGCATCATGACCGCCACCGCCGCCCAAGAGATCATTCCCTGTGCCGCCGCCCAGAACATCATTGCCACTTTCTCCCATCAGGGTGTCGTCACCGGCCTCTCCATAAAGACTGTCATGGCCGCTGCCCCCATTCAAAAGATCCTGATCGGCCCCGCCATAGAGGAGATCATGACCGGCTGCGCCAAACAGGCGGTCACCACCGGTGGCCCCATAGAGGCTGTCATTCCCGGCCCCGCCCCCCAAAAGGTCATCATCACCGCCACCGCCCAGCAGGTCGTCACCGGCCCCGCCCATCAGGGTGTCATCACCCTCGGCGCCAAACAGACTGTCGGCCCCCTCATCGCCGGCCAGCGTGTCGTGTCCCGCGCCGCCGCCCAGCAGGTCATTGTCCGCGCCGCCGCTCAGGCTGTCGTGGCCCGCTCCGCCCAGCAGGGTGTCCTGTCCGGCGACCCCCTGAAGACTGTCATCCCCACCATTGCCCTCAAGCCGGTTGTGGGCCGCGTTGCCGAGGACCTGATCATCCCCGCTTCCGGCCAGTGCCGCTTCGATCACGGTGTTGAGCGCAATGCCCAGGTTACCGGTCAGGCCACTTACATCGGAAAAGCCCCCGGGCGTCAGATCCAGCCCCAGATCATCGGTCTCCGCCGAGAGGTCGATGGTGTCAAAGCCACCGGAATCAAACAGGGTGAGGGTGATGGCATTGGGAGGAGGGGATATGATATCCAGATAGCTCCCGGTGTTGGCGTTTTCGCCATGATAGATGGTGTCGCCGGCGCGTTGATCGACCGGCGTGCCATAGAGGCTTTGGATGGCAAGAATATCCGCCATCATCGGCGTCACGGCGACGGCCCAGCTGGCGTCGACCTCGGTGTTCTCATATTGGCTGAAGTAGGACATCACCGTCATCTGCCGCGAGTCATTGAGATAGAGGTTGTGCTCATCATAGGTGGCGCTGAAGTTGTAGTTCCCGGCGTGCCCCAGCCCCAGCGCATGGCCGATTTCGTGGATGTAGGTGCCAAAGGAATAGCTGCCCAGCTCGGTGCCATTGTTGGTCAGCCAGCCGGTCGAGATGTTCACATCTACCGAAATGATCTCATTGCCGGAATAGGTTGTGCTGGCATAGGCGCCGCTGTCTTCGTCATCAAAGGTGATCTCTGCGCCGGAGCTAACAAAATTGAAGCTGAGCCCGGTGACCATGGTCCAGGCCTCAAGCGCATGGGTGGCCAGAAACTGTCCCTCGGCGGTCAACCCGGTGATATCGACGTCGATGATCATGTCTTGGCTGACATCAAAGGCGCGCCACTGGTTGCCTCTCCAGTTCTGATAGCCATGCACCAGCTGATCGGCGATCTGTGTCGCCGTATAGGTGGGCAGGGGCGCGACGCTCAGCTCATAGCTGCCGGTCTCGTCATCGTTTTCGGCCGCCGCCGCGAGGTAATAGGTGCCTGTGGTGGGCGCCCGAAAGGTCAGGCGGGCGTCCGAGAAGGTGGCTCCGTTGTCATCCTCCCGGATCAGCGCACCGCTGCTGTCATAGAGCCGCAGGTAAGGATCGGTGAGGGTCAACCCGGTGAGCGCGAGATCATAGACCTCACCGGCGGTGAGCGTCACAGCCACCCAATCCCGGTCTCCTAAGGTCAGGGTGCCTTCAAAACTCTGCCCAACGGCGAGGGTATAGCTGGTGCCAAGCCCGGCCAAAGCATCCCCGGCTTCGGTGATATCGGCAAACAGCGGGGGATCGGTGATAAGAGGGGCGGGCATGATACTCTCCGGTACTGGTACAACAGGGGCAGGGGCCATGGGCCCCCGCAGGTCATTTGGCCATATTAGAGCCTATAAAATGAAATCTCCGGCGGTCATGCTGGTCAGCCCATTGATCTGCACCACCCAGTCCTGGGTGCCGTCTCCATCGACATCCGCCAGGGCAAACCCATTGGTGCCATTGGTGACAAACCGCAGCTGACCTACCCCGGTGAACCCGGCACCGCCAATAAAGCTAAAGGCCTGATTGCCCGCGAGCGTGCTATTGGCATCGATTGTGCTCAGATCGATGTGATCCAGCCCGCTCTGGAACCCGGCCAGGGTGTCGCGCGCGCCAGCCTGACTTTCGCCTGTGGCATTGAAGTCAAAGACATCGGCCCCAAGCCCGCCCGCAAGCAGATCGGCCCCGGTACCGCCGTGCAGCGTGTCATTGCCCGCGCCGCCATAGAGGCTGTCCTGCCCGGCGCCACCATACAGCCGGTCCGCATCCCCGGCTCCATAGAGCCGGTCATCACCCGATCCACCACCCAGCAGGTCAGCCCCTGCGCCGCCGCCCAGAAGATCCTGACCGGCATCGCCATAGAGACTGTCATTGCCAGCTCCGCCATTGACGGTGTCATCCCCAGCCTGTCCCCGGACCTGATCCTGACCGCCGTCGCCGGACAGGCTGTCGTTGCCGGTGCCGCCATAGAGGCTGTCGGCGCCCTCGCCGCCGGACAGGGTGTCGGCCCCATCCGCACCTGAGAGCAGATCATTGCCTGTGTCTCCGGCCAGCACATCGTCACCCGCGCCGCCATAGAGCCGATCATTGTCCGCGCCACCTGCCAGCGTGTCATTGCCGGCGCCGCCGCCGAGAAGATCCTTCTGGGCGCCCCCGGACAACAGATCATGGCCGGCTTCTCCCAGCAGGGTGTCGGCCCCCTCCGCGCCATACAGACCGTCCTGACCCGTGCCCCCTGTGAGACTGTCATTGCCAGATCCACCGCCCAGGAGATCATCTCCCGCGCCTCCAACCAGAAGATCCATGCCGTCCCCGCCAAGCAGGTGATCTGCTCCGGCGGCGCCATAAAGGCTGTCATTGCCCGTGCCACCCGAGGCGCTATCGGCGCCTTCGCCACCGCCCAGAAGATCATGCCCGGCGCTTCCGCTCAGGCTGTCGTCCCCATCGCCGCCCAGAAGACTGTCGTTCAGCAGCCCGCCCATGAGCGTGTTGTCCTGATCTGTGCCCTGAATGTGATTGCGGTAATTTTGCAGACCCATCAGGTTTTCCAGCCCGCTCCAATTGCCCTGATAGGTGGCGGCTGTGGTGCTGTTGACCTGCATCCCGTGATCCAGGCTGAAGGCCATATAATCGGTGGCATGTCCCGTGGCGATCAGCGCGAAATTCAGGGTATCGCGCCCAGATCCGCCCTGCAGGGTCTGCCCCCCCATGGGCAGAGCAAGCTGGGTTATGATGTCATCGCCCTCTCCGCCATTGAACAGAGCCCCGCTTGCGGAGGCGAAGAGATGGTCATTGCCGAGCCCCCCTTCCAATGTGTCCAACCCTGAGGTGCTGACCAGCGTGTCGTGACCCTCGCCGCCCAGCAGGAGGTCCGCGCCATCCCCTGCAACAAGACTGTCCGCGCCATCGCCTCCCTCGAGGAGGTCGTCACCGCTGCCGCCCTCCAGCGTGTCATTGCCCGATCCTCCGAGGAGCACGTCCGCGCCAAAAGAACCATCCAAATAGTCATCACCCGCGCCAGCTTGCAAACGGTCATTGTCTGCCGCGCCATATAGGGTGTCATTGCCGCTGCTCCCCACCAGAGTGTCATGCCCCCAACCGCCAGTCAGCAGGTTATTCCCCTCGCCGGAGTATATAGAGTCGTGCCCGTCTTCCCCAAGCAACGTGTCATCACCGCTACCTCCGTTCAGGGTGTCATCTCCCGTGCCCCCCAGCAGGCTATCGTTCCCGGCCGCACCCGTCAGGAGATCATCTCCCGCCTCTCCGAAAAGCGTGTCGTGTCCATCATCCCCGAACAGGCGGTCATTCCCCGCCTCACCCCAGATCATGTCATCGCCCTGGCGCCCCCGAAGCGTGTCCTGACCCTCGCCGCCCAGGATGGTATCGGCGAGGTTGCCGCCCAAGAGGTGATTGTCACTGGTATTGCCGGTGATGTGATTGCGGAAGGTTACAGTGCCCTGCAGGTCCTCCAGCCCCGACCAGGTGCCCGCATATCCGGCCGCCGCGGTGTTGTTGAACTGATAGCCGCGATCCAGATCAAAGGCCAAAAACCCCCCTGCGCTGCCGCTGACAAGATTGAATGCGATGATATCCGTCCCGGCACCGCCCTGGACTGTTTCGCCCACCAGGGTCTCGTTTGTCATCGAGAAGATATCATCGCCGTCGCCGCCCACCAGAAGGTTGTCACCGCCCGTGGCCCAAAGATAATCATCTCCGTCCCCGCCGATCAGCGTGTCATTGCCATCCCCGGACCTCAGGGTGTCATCGCCCGCTCCGCCTTCGATCCTATTGTTCAAGGCATCCCCGTTGACCCGATCGTTTCCGCCTCCCATCAGGGCATTTTCCACCCCATGCAGATCATAGGTCGGATCGCCCGGCGCAAAGGCATAGGTGCCAGTCGCCCCCAGAACGACTTCCATATTGAAGCTCAGCTCCGAGAACATCACGGTGTCGGAGCCAAGCCCGCCATCAAAGGAATCCGCGCCGTCAAACAGTCCAAGTATCACCAGATCGTCGCCAGCCCCGCCCAGAATGGTGTCGGTGCCTGTGCCGCCATCGAGGGTGTCATTTCCGCCACCGCCCTCAAGACGGTTCTGCTGAAAGTTGCCTATCAGGATCTCATTGGCGGTGCTGCCAAGGACATGTTCAAATCCGGTGATGGTTTCCTGCACAGCCCCCTGTTCGACATAACCCGCCGCCAGATCATACCGGGTGCCGTGGGCCATATTGCTGCCGACCAATGTGTCGAGGCCTGTACCCCCATGGCGGGATTCCGCGGCGTTGACACCGCTGATGCCGATCCTGTCATTGCCCGTATCGCCATACACCGCGTTTAATCCAGCGCCATCGGCAATGGTGTCATCCCCGTCCCAGCCATGGACAATGTCTCGGGTCGCGGTGAAATCATCATCCCCGGTGGTTCCAACCTGCCAGCTGTCAGGGCTGTGGTGCGCCCCCGTGGCCGCATCCCGGGTGTCGATGATCGTGGTCTGAATGTGCTGCAGCCCGTCCTGCCAGGTCACCACAACCCGCCCATCCGCCAAAGTTCGGGCCTCAATATGGTTGACGTCACTGCTGCTCAGACTGAAACTGTTGCCCACCAGGGTGCCATCCCCGGCATAACGCTGGCCCTTCAATCCAATATCACTGGCGGCGTTGTCCTCATACAACACAAGGAACCCGCCGTCATTGAGCGCCACAACACGGGGGTCATGGTGCCCACCGCTGTCGCCGCCGCCATGTACGTTCCTATTCCCAACCAGAATTGCCGCCCCGGCATTGTTGAAGATCTGGAACATGATGTCCGTGTCAAGGTCATCGGTGTTTTGCCAGGCAATGACAAAGCCTCCACCGCTCAGCGCGGCCACAGCGGGGTCCTGATCCTCCTGCCCGGATCCCTGGCCCAGACTGAACAGCGCACTGAGCGCCCCGTTCTGAGCGACAATCCGATACCAGATGTTGTCGTCCCCGCCATTGCTGCGTTCGGCCACCGCGACATAGGATCCATTCGAGAGCACAGCCACATCCAGATTTCTCAGATTTTGCCCGGCTCCTGAGGAGTTCTGGAACAGCGTGGTTTCCGCCCCCAGCGTGTTGGTCTCGGGGTTGTACAGCCGGAACTTGAGCTGGTCATAGGTGGGGGAGGAGGTGGAGATGTTGTCCCGTTCATAGATGATGAGCGCCGAGGTGGCGGAGGCCGCGACCACCTGTGGATCCCAAAGCGTGGTGGTCGGGATGTCACTGGCCAGCGTATGGGTGCTGCGGTTTGACCCATCATCGTTCAATTCATTGAGCCGGATGTGAAAGGTGCCGGTAGAGGTATTATGGTCGACATAGGTCAGCAGAAATCCCCCGTTGGGGAGCGCTGCGATGTCGAAATCATATTCACTGTCAGCCACATAGGTGTGATTCAGGCGGGTCTCAGATCCGATGGCGACCCCCAGTGGGGAATACATCTGGCCGATGATATCGGTACCTGCTGACGACCCGGCCCCTGTGTCGGTTGCACTGGTCCAGACCACCCAGATGTTGCCATTGGCCAGTTGCATCACCTGAGGTTCACCCCAGGCTGTCGCGATGGGGGTGGTGTTTGCGACCCAATTGGTCAGCCAGGTTTCGGGAGTGGTGGGCATAACATCGTCCTCGTTAAATCACTAAGGGCGCGGGTCCGTACAAAAGGCCCAGACGCCAAAAACAGATACTGAAACAGGGATCAAAGCTGTGTTGCCAGAGGTCTGGGGAGTGTCCCAAACGGATCTGGCGTTCTGCGCAGGCCCCAGATCAAGACGATCTGACCTGCCTGCGCAGGGAAATTCACTCATCACCCCAAAACAACATAACATCGATTATGAGGCCGCGAGATCGCAGGATCCACGGCCCTCAAAATACATCCCGACGATATCATCGTCCCGTCCGGCGCAGTATATCCCACGAATATCAGCGCGTCTGTGAATGCAGATTCACGTGGGCCCGTTCCCCACTGACGCTGTGGTCATGGGGCGCGGTTTGAACACTGGATACAGGCGGCACAACCCGCGTCTGAGGCACCCCATGTGATGCCCCGGATCAGTGACAGGGCACAGAGGACTTAACCGCCTTTGCGGATATCGTCATAGGCGCGCAGTTCGCGGATCAGGGCGGCGAGCTCCTGCACCGGGATCATATTGGGTCCATCACAGGGGGCATTGTCGGGATCCTGATGGGTCTCGATAAAGAGCCCCGCCACGCCGACGGCACAGGCGGCCCGGGCCAGGGTGGCGACAAATTTGCGCTCTCCGCCTGAGCTGTTGCCGCGTCCGCCGGGCTGTTGCACCGAATGGGTGGCGTCAAAGATCACCGGGTGGCCGGTCTCGGCCATGGTGGGCAACCCGCGGAAATCGGTGACCAGCGTGTTATAGCCAAACGAGGTGCCGCGTTCGCACAGCATGATCTGATCATTGCCGGTGCTGGCGATCTTCTCGGCCACATTGGCCATGTCCCAGGGCGCGAGGAACTGGCCCTTTTTCACATTCAGCGGTTTCATGGTGCGCCCTGCGGCCAGCAGCAGGTCGGTCTGGCGGCACAGAAAGGCCGGGATCTGGATCACATCCACCACCTCAGCCGCCGCCGCGCAGTGGCTGGTTTCATGCACATCGGTGATCACCGGACAGCCAAAGGTCTCGCGCACCTCGGCGAGGATCTTGAGCCCCTCCTCCATGCCAATGCCCCGCGCGGCGCCAATGGACGAGCGGTTGGCCTTGTCATAGCTGGATTTGAACACAAAGCGCGATCCGGTCTGGGCACAGGCCTCGGCGATCTTCTCCGCCATCATCATCGCATGATCACGGTTTTCCAGCTGACAGGGACCGGCAATAAAGGCGATGGGATTGCGCCCACCAAAGTCGATATCACCAACGGTTACGATTTTCTGATCCATCACAGATCCTTCAGCACTGAATTGATACGCGCCACATCTTCGGGGTTGTTGAGCTCCCAGAACACCCGGCCTTTGCCCTCCACCTCGACACAGCGCACTTTGGTGTCATTCACGAGAAACCGCAGCTGTTCCAGCCCTTCAAGGATTTCAAGCTCTGAGACCGGCCAGCGGCTATAGGCCTGCAGCGCGGCGGGGCGATAGGCATAGACGCCGACGTGGTGATAGACCGGGATATTGGTGGCGGGCACCTTGTCGGGGTCGATAAAGGGCAGCACCTCTTTCGAGAAATAAAGCGCATGGCCCTTGGCGTTGAACACGGCGGTGGTACCCCCCACCCGGCCGGCTTTGCGGTCTTCGACAAAATGGCCATAGGTCAGCGGATCACATTGCAGAACCGGTGTCGCCACCTGCGCTTCGTGGTCGTCGCGCATGGCGGCAATCAGATCTTCGACAAACCATTCCGGGGTCAGCGGCGCATCGCCCTGCAGGTTCACAATCAGATCCGCCTCGACCTGCCCTTCGCGCAGCGCCTCAGCACAGCGGGCGGTGCCGTTTTCCGCCTCGGGGGAGGTCATGATCACCGAGGCGCCAAAGCCCTTGGCGTGCTCACGAATGCGGTCATCATCGGTGACCACATGCACCTCGGCCACCCCGGCCACCCGGTTGGCCGCCTCCCAGCTGAGCCGGATCAGAGACTTTTTGCTGCCATCCGGCAGGGTCAGCTCCGCCAGCGGTTTGCCCGGATAGCGGGTCGAGGCATATCGGGCCGGGATCAGGATGACGGTTTTCATACAATACCTGCGCGCAGAAGATCATGGATGTGCAGGATGCCCACGGGATGGTGGGCATCGTCCACCACCATCAGCACGGAAATCTTGCGGGTGTTCATGGTGGCCAGCGCCTGAGTGGCCAGCGCCTCTGCGGTGATGGTCACCGGGTCGGGGCTTGCCACATCCTGGGCTGTGGCGCTCATCAGACTGTCCATATTGCGGCGCAGGTCCCCATCCGAGATCACGCCGGTCAGCCGCCCCTCCTGCACCACACCCGCCACGCCAAAGCCTTTGGCGGTCATGGTCAGCAGGGTGTCGCGCATCGGCAGATCCCCGGCCACCAGAGGCAGGTCGTCGCCGTCATGCATCAGCTGGCTCACCGTGGCCATCTGTGCCCCCAGTTTGCCACCGGGGTGAAAGACGCGGAAATCTTCGGGCATGAAATCGCGCTGTTCCATCAGCGCCACCGCCAGCGCATCGCCCAAGGCCAGCGTCAGGGTGGTCGAGGTGGTGGGCGCCATGCCAATCGAACAGGCCTCGGGTGCCGGGGGCAGCGCCAGGCGATATTGGGCGGCCTTCATCAATGTGCTGTCAGGTTTTGAAGAGATTGCCACCATCGGGATCGAGAACCGCGTGGCATGGGCCACAATATCGCGCATCTCGGTGGTTTCGCCCGAGTTGGAGATCAGCAGGCAGATATCGTCACGTGTCACCATGCCCAGATCGCCATGGCTGGCCTCGGCGCAATGCACAAAGCTGCTTGGGGTGCCGGTGCTGGCCAGCGTGGCCGAGATCTTGCGCCCGATATGGCCGGATTTGCCAATCCCTGAGACAATCACCCGCCCGCGCACCTGGCGCATCAGCTCAACCACCGCCTCGAAATCCTCGGGCAGAGCTGCAGCCATCTGCGACAGCGCGGCCGCTTCGGTTTCCAGCACACGCTGGCCCACCCGGCGGGGCAAATGGGGATCTTGATCCGATGGGGTCATGGTCTTGGGGTCCACTTACAGGCAAGAGAGGCGCCACTTTCGGTGGCGGTCTCTGCGCGTCTAACAAATATCCCCCCCCGGGTGAAGCACCACAGGCCCAGCCGACTGTGCGCGCCTCAAATCCCTGCTAACAGAGGCTTAAGACCCAACCGCTATGCCTATCCCAGTGTTTGTTATCAGTATCGGGATTCGGTTATGGCCCAAAATCAGGACTCGCAATATTACAATCATGTCGGCACCACCGGTGATGACACGATCAATTTGAACGAGACAGAGACCCCCAAAAAGGTGAACGGCCACGCCGGCAGTGATGAGATCACCACCGGCAACGGCGGCAATAATCTGGCCGCAGGCGATATGGTCTCAAATGAATGGCAGTTTGTTGACGGGCGCTGGGTCTACAATCCCGATGCGGTGCAGAACACGGGCTATGGGGCCACGCGCAGCTATGATGATCTGATCCGCACCGGGGATGGCGATGATGTGCTGCTGGGCAATGGCGGCAATGACACGCTTTATGGCGGCGGCGGCGATGACATCATCAACGGGGGTCGCGGCCATGATCAGGCCTTTGGCGGCAGCGGCAATGATACCATCAATCTCGAACAGGGCGACGATTTCGCCGAGGCCGGTCTGGGCGCCGATACGGTGAACGCAGGCGCGGGCAATGATGTGGTCTATGGTGATCTGCGCGGCGACAATCTGCTGGCAGGTGACACCGAAGGTCTCAGCAGCTTTGCTCAATATGCCGAGGGCGGCAATTGGACCATGACCGACGACCATGGGGTCTCGACCATTTCGCAATCGGCCAATACCGAAGCCGGGCGTGACTACACCATTTCCTTTGAACTGGCCGCCAATCTGGCCGGAGGGCATGGCGCGGGCAAGGTTGAGGTGCTGTGGAACGGTGAAGTGGTGGACACCGTCACCGTCACCTCGGGCGTCTATGAAACCCATGAGGTCACCGTGACGGGGACCGGCGAAGATGGGGCGCTCAGTTTCCGCACCCTGCCCGCCGAGGATGCGCCGCAGTATAATTTTGATGGCCCCGTGGTGTCTTATGACAAAGAGGTCGATTTCGGCGATGAGGCGGTGACGCTCAAGGCCTTTGCCCCGGGTCAGGCCGCGCTCTATCAGGTGATTGATGGCGATCTCAAAGTCTTTGATGTGGAAGACCGCGAATATGTCGACGCCGGGGTCTCGCCAGGGTTCAAGATCAACGCCGTGGGCTTCAATGTCGAAGATGATCTGATCTATGGCGTGGCCAAATCCAGCGGCACCGATGCGCTGGGGAACCCGGTCAAAAGCACCGATATTGTGGCGGTGGATGCCACCGGGGCCGCCTACCGGGTGGGCGACGGGGTGCATGGTGACTACGTTGGGGATTTCGATGATGAGGGCAACCTGTGGACCTTCCACAGCTCACTGGACCGCATCACCGTGGTGGATGTCGACAATCTGGATGCGGCGGGCAATCCGGCCCTGACCCATTACGATCTGCCCAACAACCTCTTTGGCGATCGCACCTATGATCTGGCCTACAAGGCGGATGAGGATTGTTTCTATGCGGTGGTCTCTCCGGGGCAAAACGGCGCGGATGGCAAGGTGGTGCGCATCGATGTGAGCGACCTGCAAAGTGGCGGTCTGCCCAGCTTCACGGAAATTCCCATCACCGGCACGCTTTATGGCGACACCATGAAAGACGGCATGGCCAAGGGCGCCTATGGCGCGGTCTTCATGGATGGGGATGGCAATCTCTATTACGGGTTGAACCGCGGCGACCACGATCTGGAGGCAGGCACCGGGGCCGAGGGCGGCATCTTCAAGGTCAATATGGATTGGACCACGGGACAGGCCTATTCGGAATTCATGTCCGAGGCCCAGTCCACCGGGTCGAATGATGGCGCGGTGGATCCCCGATCGGCGGATGCCTTTGCCACGGTGGATGCGGATGCGGCGGTGCTTTTGCGCAAACCCGAGCTGACCACGGTGGAGGGCGGCAATGACGCCCTGCGCGGTGGCGCGGGCCGCGATGAGATCTATGGCAATGGCGGGGATGACACCATTCATGGCGGTACCGGAGAAGACACCATCTCGGGCGACAGCGGCAATGACCGGATCTATGCCGGGGCTGACAATGATCAGGCCTCGGGCGGAACCGGGAATGACCATGTCCACGGACAAGAGGGGAATGATACGCTCAGCGGGGGGGATGGCGATGACCGGGTCATTGGCGGCGTCGGAGACGATCAGCTGTCCGGGGATGATGGCAATGATCTGATGGGTGGGGGCGCCGGCTCAGACACCCTGGACGGCGGCGACGGCAATGACCGGATTTACACCGGGACAGGCAATGACATGGCCCTCGGTGGGGCCGGGGATGACCGCATGTATGCGCAGGCCGGTCATGACACGCTCGATGGTGGCGACGGCAATGATTTCCTCGCGGGCAGTGGCGGCAATGACCATCTTTTGGGCGGCGCGGGCAATGACCGCATGGGCGCAGGCGCAGGTCACGACCGGATGGACGGCGGCGACGGCAATGATCGTCTGACCGCCGGGATCGGGGATGATACGGCCCAGGGCGGGGCTGGCAATGACACCTTTTATGGCCAGGATGGCAATGATCAGCTGGATGGCGGCACGGGCAATGATTTCATGATGGGCGGCACGGGCCATGACCAGATGGCGGGGGGCGCTGGAACCGACAAGCTTGTGGGCGGTACCGGGGCAGACACCCTCGAAGGGGGGGCTGGCAATGATCACCTCTGGGGCGGCAACTGGCGGGGCGATAATGCCCAGGATGTCTTTGTCATCTCCGCCGGAGGCGGCCGCGACATGATCCATGATTTCGAGCGCGATCAGGACCAGATCGATCTCTCGGCCTATGGGTTGGATTATGACGAGGTGCAAAGCGTCATGACCGACCGGGGCTGGGCGGTCGAGATTGATCTCAGCGGCTTTGCCGGCGGTCAGGCCGGAGACAAGCTGTTGATCAAATCCGTCAATCCCGATGATCTGGATGAGAGCAATTTCATTCTGTGATCTCTGACCCAGACTTCAGGAGCCTCACATGAACGGCTTTGCTCAGCTGCCCAAGGTGCTGCCGCCGCTTCTGGCCTTTAGCCTTGTGTCCAATCTGGCGGTGCTGATCAGCCCGATCTTCATGATGCAGGTGCTGGACCGGGTGCTGCCCAGTGGCAATATCAGCACGCTGGTCCTGCTGGGGGGGCTGGCCTGTGCGGCGCTTCTGGTTCAGGCTCTGGTTGAACTTGCCCGTGACCTCAGCCTGGGGCGGCTGGCGCGCTGGTCGGAGGCGGCGGGCACACAACTGGCGCTGCAAAGCCCACACGCGGACAGTCAGCTCCAGATCAGCCGCACAGCCTCGGTCACCGAGTTTCTGGGGGGCCGCCTGGCGCCGGTGGCGCTGAGCCTGCCCTGGCTGCCGTTGTTTCTGCTGGCGCTGCTGATGTTGCATCCGGGGTTTGCCCTGCTGGTGCTGGGGCTGGTGGCCCTGTCGGCCCTCCTGCGCTGGGGCGGCGACACACTCAGCCAGGGGGATCTGCATCAGGCGGCGTTTCAGGCTCAGGCAGAACAGCGCTGTCTCGACAATGCCGCCACGTTCGCCCCCAAGGTGGGCATTGCGGTGATTGCCCGCCATCTTCAGCACCGGTTTGCCGGGCATCAAAGCCAGAAACACACCTATCAGGACCGGGCCCATCTGGCGCAGGCCAGCCAAGCCGCCGGGGCAACATTTCTTCGGGCGCTGGCGCAGATCTCCGCGCTGGCGCTGGGGGCTTATCTCGTCACACAAGAGGCCCTGAGTGCGGGGGGCATGATTGCGGGCTCGCTTCTGGTGGGCAAAACCTATGCCACCTTTGACGGCGCATGGGCTCAACAGAGCCGCATCCGGCAGGCCCTTGCCGACATCCGGGCGCTGGCGGCCCTGCCCATCCCCGCCGAGGATCAAAGTCTTGAGATCCCCGAGCTGTCCGGCGGGCTGCGGGCAGAGGGGCTGATTGTTCCGCGGGGCCAGGGCAAGCCCCCCCGGTTGGACCGGATCAGTTTTGAGCTGGAGCCCGGAGAGTGTCTGGCCATTGTCGGCTCCTCCGGCGCGGGCAAAAGCACCCTGCTGCAGGCGCTGGCCGGCATCACCCCCGCCCCCATTGGATCGGTGTTTTTTGACCAGAGCGAGGTGCGCAGCCTGTCGGATCAGTGCCTGTTTCGCCACACCGGTGTCCTGCCCCAGCAGGCCCGGCTGTTGCCCGGCACTCTGGCCGAAAACATTGCCTGTTTCGCCCCCGATGCCGCCAGTGATCAGATCCTGGATGCCGCCCGCACCGCCGGGGTGCATGGGCTGATCTCGGCCCTGCCCGAGGCCTATGACACCGACATGACGCATGATGTGCACCTGCTGTCGGTTGGCCAACGCCAGCGCGTGGCGCTGGCGCGGGCGGTCTATATGACCCCGCGCTATCTGTTTCTGGACGAACCCAATGCGCTGCTGGATGCGGATGGGGAACGGGCGCTGGCCCAGACCCTGCACCGCCTGAAGGATCAGGGCGTGACCATTGTCATGGTGCTGCAGCGATCGGGGATCATGTGGCTGGCCGACAAGGTGCTGCGGCTCGACGCTGGCCGCTGTGCCGATTTTGGCAACAAGGCTGAGGTGCTGGGACGGATGATGTCCAACCGTCATCAGATCGAATTGCCGCTGTTGCCCAGTTCGCTCAGCGACCTGACCGATTGGATCGCCACCCGGTTCACCCGCGCCAGTGACGCGGCCTTTAGTCAGAAAACCCAGATTATCGGCGCCGAGCTGTTCAATATCGCGCTGGAAAACGGCGCCCCGGATCATGCCCGCACCGCGCAGTTCATCTTTGCCTTCAAAGACGACACCCATTGCGAGCTGAAGATGGTGGAAGAAGGGGGCGCACAGGCGGCGGGCAAGATCCGCAAGATTCGTGAGATGGTCGGAGACCCGGCCAGCGAAATGTGGACCCTGCCCAAAGATGAACTGGCTCTGGCGATGGTCGATCAGATGAGCGAAAGTTTTGATGTGTCCCATGTTGAAAATTACGCGCTCTATTCCGTGGCTCTGGCCGATCATGCGACCACACCTTTGGGGAAAAACTGATGGCGCTGGCCGAGGTCACTCTGCCCCGCGCGGTGCTGCGCCCGCTCTATTGGGCGGCCGGAACGGTGGCGGCGTTTGTGTGCCTTGTGGCGCTTTGGGCGGGGTTTGCCCCGCTGGCCACCTCCATCCCGCTCAGTGGTCGCATTGTCTCGGCTCATCCCGGTGTCGATCTGCAGCACCCCTATGGGGGGCAGATCGCCGAGGTTCTGGTGCGCAAACACACCCCCGTCCAGCAGGGGCAGCTTCTGATCCGGTTCGAAGATGCGCTTGAGCGGGACAATCTCGCGGCCATGGAAACACTGCAACAGCAGATCAAGGATGAAAATCAGATCATCACTCTGATCCTGACTGCCCCGCCCGGTGAACAGATCACCGCCACGGGCGCCGGCGCCCATCATGCGCTGCGGTACCGTCAGCTCCAGATGCAGCGTCAATTGCAAGAGATGACCAGCCGCAGTCTGGCCCAGCAGATGCAGGCGCTGGACACCAAAGCCCGGCGCGATGTTGTGCATCTGGATCTGTTGCGCAACCGGGTGACCCGTCAGGAGGATCTGGTGGCGCAGGGCACAATCCGGGCCACCGATAATGAAACCCTGCGGGCGCGGATGCTCAGCCTTGAGGGCACCATGCTCAGCGACACAGCCCGGCGGCATGGGCTGCAGGATCAGCTGGATCAAAGCCGCCGCAAAGCCGATCTGGCCGAGCTGACCCTGCGGGCGGATCTGGCAGGGGTGCACAGCGCCAATGCCAAACGGCTCGAAGAGCTTCAGCAGAGCATCACCACCCTGCGCGACCGTCTGGCACGCACCCAGATCCGGGCGCCCTTTGACGGTATGGTGACCGACATCTTCTTTGAGGCCCCCGGCATGTATGCGCCCCGCGGCAGCACACTTGTGGCCCTGGCCCGCCCCCTCGAACAGCCTCAGGTGGAATTTCGCGTCCCCCCCACCCTGATTGATCAGCTGCGCCCGGGGCAAAGCGGACAATTGGTGATCCCCGGCCTGCCCCAGCGCAATATGCCCCGGCTCC
>CANMIH010000020.1 GCA_947497905.1 uncultured Pelagimonas sp. | reverse complement strand
TCCGCCGCGACGCCATGAAAAAACCCGTCGCCGTCGCTGGCATCAACGCCGACGACATGGCTGAGCAGCAGGTCTGAACAAATTTGGCCAATGGCGCGTTGCGGCATTGGCCAACTCAGACGCTTTGAAGGTTGCGTGCCTTACAACAAGCGCCATTTCTAGAGCAAGTTCGAATGACATCCATGATTTCAATGCCCAATTTTTCCGGCCTGCCCCAGTTCTTGCGCACCAACGGACAGGGGTTTCTTGTCTCCGTTGTGGTTGCCGTAGCCGCGCAGTTTTTGTCTGAGCATTATGGTGCTCCCGCAATGTTGATGGCCCTTCTGTTGGGCATCGCCTTTCACTTTCTGAGTGAAGAGGGCAAATGCCGTGCGGGCATCGAGTTCACCGCGCGTTCAATCCTGCGTCTGGGTGTTGCCCTATTGGGGGCACGTATCAGTGTCGAGCTCATGGTGGGGCTCGGGGCGGAGTTGATCGCCGTCGTCATCGGGGGTGTTCTGGCAACAATTGCCTTTGGCCTTCTGGGCGCGCGCGTGTTGGGGCGGGGCTGGCGCTTTGGTCTGCTAACCGGTGGTTCGGTTGCGATCTGCGGGGCATCCGCCGCCATGGCAATTTCCGCTGTCCTACCAAAAAACGAACAGTCCGAGCGCAATCTGATTTTCACCGTTCTTAGTGTCACGGTTCTCTCAACACTCGCGATGATCGTTTACCCAATCCTCACCGAAACCTTTGACTTTAATGACGAAGTTTCGGGTGTGTTCTTGGGCGGCACCATTCACGACGTGGCCCAAGTTGTCGGGGCAGGATTTTCGGTCTCCAATGAAACCGGTGAGGTCGCCACATTGGTCAAGCTGATCCGAGTGGCGATGCTTGCCCCGGTTGTCCTGGTGATTTCGTTGTGTGTTCGACAGTTTTCGGATCAGCAGGCTGAAGGCAAACGCCCACCGATCCTGCCCATGTTTGTTGTAGGGTTTCTGATCTTTGCGGCGCTCAACTCCTTTGGACTTATTCCTCAGGCGGTGATTGAGCTGATGAGTAGCACGAGCCGTTGGGCCCTACTTATCTCAATTGCAGCTGTGGGTATGAAAACCTCACTGAAGCGCATTCTGGATGTGGGTGGACAGGCCATCATTCTCATCGTTGCAGAGACGGTGTTTGTCGCTTTGTTTGTGTTGGTCGGTGTTCTTTTGTTGGGTCACTGACCCAACTGGGCTTCATGGAGATGTGACGGACTTAGGAAGCGGCAGGCATCCCGGCAATCCGGCCGGAAGAACAAGCCATGCCCCGTGTTTGTAAAGGGACATGGCAAACTGCGGCGTGGTCGATTTCAAGGTGATGCTCATCGAGGATGAACCAATCAGCGCAACCCCATTGGGCAGCGCTTCGACAAACCCTTCTTTTGGGAAGACAACAACATAGGCTGGCGCCGCGTCTGAAATCAACGCCACCGCGAGCAAAACGCTGATCCACCCCAATCCCAACAGTGGAAGCGCGCAAAGCAGTGATTTAATAGTCATGGATGTGCTCTAACCGCAGCGGGCTATCCTGTATCGCCCGCAATCGAGCGGCCAGATCATTTACGGGGACTCTGATCAAATGACGATGATCCCCAAACCCTTGTCGCGCGCGGCTATAGAGTGCATCAGCAACAGTTGGGTCTTCCGACAGGACTGTAAACATGATGTCGTCATTCCCGGCGATTTCGACAAAATCCCATCCGTCACTCGCCAACTCCAGAAGAAGATGGGTCAACTCGCGATAGCGTGGGGCCTCAATCTCTGTTCCTTCCGATCGTTCCTGGACAATCCGGACACCGTCATATGCGCCTAGTGTAGACTGGTCCCCGCCATTAACAATCATGCGCAGTGTCAACTCATCTGCGCCAACCTGCGCCACAGCCTGGGCGATCACATCCGCATAAGCTGCCTTTGCCCGATATTCTAACCCCAGAGCGATCCGCCTCTCTGTGTCTCGGAAACTGTCACTGGCTTGCGTGTTCAGAACCTGTACATCCTGCGCGAAAGGCCATTTGTACCACGGCGTTTGCTGTAGGAAATTCGCATAGTCGGCCGCCTGAGTGGCGGAAAGGTCATCCAATGGCGCGCGTTTCCTCCCGCGTAGCGTGGTCGCGATCCTGCCAATGGTTTCTTCATATGCCGCTTTCAGCGCAAGTTCAGCGGTAAAGCTTACACCAATCAGATAGACCATTTGTTTGGTCCCGCCGTCTACCTCTCCGTGTATCGAAGCCGCGCTACTCAAAGCACAAAGCGAGCCCCAAAATCCCGAGATGCCACGCAGGAACCCGTAGTCATGGGGGGCGCCTGTGCGCAGCACTTCGGCATAATCCTCATAGGCATGCACGATATGCCATTCCGGATAGGTCATCAGCGTGCGGGTTTCGGGGCGATGATGGTTGGGTCCAATCACAGCGTCGTAAGGCGTAGCCGCCGCCGTGCCCTGACACATGGTTTCGACATAGATCACCGGCGCACCCAACCCGATACACACGAGCAGCACCATCAGGACCAGTCGCCGAACCCACCGGCCTAGGTGTCTCATGCGGGCTCACCCAGATTGCGCACACCGGCCCATGCAGCCACACCACCCAATGCGAGATGAGGAAAATTTGCAAGGAACCGCGGCACCGAAAAATCGAGGCCAGCGGAGGCATTGGTAAAGATCCCAAGATCCAAATAACCATAACCCGTGAAGATCCCAAAAATCCCATCCCCGAGATAGGCGAACCCAAACAAAATCAGGAATGTGCGCGCGGCGCGATGAGAAATCAATCCGGCGATCAAGGCCCAAAGCGCCGAGGCCACGTGCAGGGCGTCATCAAAGATATCAAGTGCGAAAATCCCAAAGGCCAGACCATCTTCGTCGGTCAGGCCGGGAATATAGTTTAGCGACGCAGCAATCATCAGAGCTATGAAGTACCCAAACGATAGTTTTTGCAGCAGTGTCATAGCGCCCCCAGATAGCTGTCCCAAAGATTGTTCCGCAACACCAGCTGCGGATCCAGATCCCGCTTGGCACGTGCAAAGGCTTCGGCGGTAGGATAGGCCTTTGTGAGCTGATCGATGGTCGCATGGGGACGATACGGCAGATAGTAAGCCCCGCCAATGTCGACGATACGATCAATCAGGTCTCGCGTCATGCGTGCCATGTCCGCTTCGCCCCGCTGTGTGAGTTCCTGACTAAAGGACATCACAGCTGCAATCCGCGGTTCAGTTGCATAGGCCAGAGTGCTCTGATTGTCCTGGGCAACATAGCGAAGGGTGACATTCAGAAACTCCTGGAACGAGGCCGGGATCACCTCTCGACAGGCCTTCAGAAAACCGTCAAAGGCGTCAAATCCAACGAAGTATTCATGTAGGATATCAACCCGGTCTGGGTTGCGATCATCCAGCGTCACCACCGGTTCATTGATCAATGAATTGCGCGAGACCTCACCTGATCCAATTACAGGCCCCAAGCGGGTTTCATTCCACCAGCGAAAGGATTTGAGGGCTTCGTTCCCCAGTTGCGCCCTGTAAATCCAGCTGGCGGCATGCGCCATCCATCCCGAGCCAGCGGCCAGTGGCAAATCACTTTGATCTTCGGTCTCACGATATGTCACCAAAAGCGCGGACTCAAAAAACCGCGCACGTTCAACGTTCAAACGACCATAGGCCATTGTGACTTGAGGGTCGTTCAGAGCCTGCTGAAACGCAGCGGAAAAATCATTGGCCTCCATCACCTCAAAGCTCGGGGTCAAGCGGCTGTTCTGAACCATCTCGACCTCCATATCGACGATGATCCCAATCAGACCATAGCCTCCCATCGCGAGATTAAAGAGATCCGTATTCTCGGAGGGCGAACAGGTCACCAACTCCCCATCTGGCAGGATCATGCGCAGTGATCTGACGGTTGCTCCCATCGGGCCAAAAGGTACTGGCCAACCATGGGCATTCACGGAGAAGGTGGCTGCCGCACCGAAGTCATTGTTGGATTGCATCACTTTGGGTGACCATCCCGCCGGATCAAGTTTGGAGATCACCTGAGACCAGCGGGCACCTGCATGTACGTGATATGTTTGAGCCGCAGTATCCAGCTCGATGGCCCCATTGTCGAAAGTGATCGCGGTGCCATCACGTGGGATGGCCTGCCCCCCCATCGAATGACGCGCTGCGCCAACATTTACTGGCCGCCCTTCGGAACGGGCCTGCGCCAATTCTTGTCTGATCGTTGCAATCAACGCGTCGCTGGCATCGTCTTTGAGAATGAGATGCTTTTGGATCGTTGTCTGGGACAATTCACTGGCATCGTTGAGCACGGATGCACCACCTACACCTCCTATACGTGTCGTGCCGTCAAGACTGGGCAAAGCAGGGCTTAAACCTTTTGTCAGCGCCCATCCAACTGTGCCCCCTACGCCCAACAGCGCCGCCCTTCTCGTGAGTGTCGACACGTTTGATCCTCCAAATGAACACCGTTCTGGTGGCTGCACCGAGCTCTTCGAGCACACGCATCACTCATTCAAAGTTTGTAGGACTGGGTAGAAAAAACAAGTTCGTGAATACCTTACCCTTTGTCAGCCACCTTTCAGTCAGGCCACCACCTGAACCGTCCCGTGTTTGGCCGGAGCTTCAAATCCAGAAAAAGAGGACAGCGCCTGAGCCAGAGGCCCACAACGTCACACAGATTTAGCAAAGCCGACATCTATCCTACGTGAATAGGTGAAATTCATACGGATGAATTTCACCTGGAGGGACTTATGAAACTGACATCTCTTGCTTTGAGCCTTGGGCTCATCGCTGCATCCGCCTTCTCAGCCGCCGCCGAGACATGGAAACTGGCCGTGACAGATGTGGAAGGCATGGAACGCCTTCAGATCGAATGGGGGCCGTTCAAAGACGCTCTGGAAACCGCAACCGGTGACAGCTTTGAGTTTTTCGCCGTCAATTCCCGCACCGCAGCGGCCGAAGCCCTGCGCGCCGAGACCGTTGATTTTGTAGTCTCTGGTCCGGCGGAATACGTTGTCATCAACAAGCTGACCAAAGCTACGCCGCTGATTGGTTTGGGTCGCCCGGATTACCACTGCGCCATCATTGTCCGCGCCGACAGCGGCATCAACGTTCCGGCGGATCTGAAAGGCAAGAAAGTCGCCTTTGGGGACATCGGATCGACCTCGAACATGTTGTGCCCCTTGCAGGTTCTGGCGGATCATGGCCTTGATCCGGTGAACGACATCGAAAAAACCCACACGTCGCGCAACATCGCACACGAGGCCCT
This sequence comes from uncultured Pelagimonas sp., assembly GCA_947497905.1. Classification (GTDB taxonomy): domain Bacteria; phylum Pseudomonadota; class Alphaproteobacteria; order Rhodobacterales; family Rhodobacteraceae; genus CANMIH01. The sequence continues at coordinate 46,846 of CANMIH010000020.1, read as the reverse complement.
GAAAGCGGGTGACGTGGACGCGCTGGGATCAAATGCGGGGTCGTGGCTCAATGTCCGCAACAAAGAAACCGCCCTGCCCTATGGGTTCTTCAAGATGATCGCGCGGTCAGGCGATCTGCCCAATGACATGATCATGGTTGGTGCCCATGTGCCGAGCGAAGCCGCTGACCAGATCAAGACGGCGATCCTTGAGAATAAGGCCGCTGTGATTGCGGGGATCGTGGCACATGAAGAGAACGACAAATATGTCGGCATGGATCTCGTCGCCATCGAAGACAGCGCCTATGACTATGTGCGCTCGATGTATTCCAACGCGGGCTACCCGCAGTTCGACAATTTCATCGGTGACTGATCTTCGCACCACAGAACCGGCGCCTACACTGGCGCCGGAACGGGCCGGAGCACCTTGTGAGCCGGTCCTGAACCCGTTGCAGGACCACGACATCAGCGCTCGGGCGTTGGGCAAGTCCTTCGGCAAAACACAGATCTTTTCCGAGGTGAGCTTTCGTCTTGCGCGCGGCGAGGCGGTGGCCTTGGTGGGCGCGAATGGCACGGGGAAATCGACCTTGCTACGCTGTCTGCTGGGATTGATCCCGATGGACCACGGCACAGTCGAATTGCTTGGACAGGACATAAGCCAATTGTCCACACAAGAACTTCGCCGGATGCGGGCCAGCACCGGGTTGGTGGCACAAAAACACAATCTCGTGCCACGCCTCTCGGTTCTAAGCAATGTGATCCACGGATTGTTGGGCCAGTTCAGCGGTCCGCGCTACTGGTCTCAGAGCTTTGCGCCCCAAGACGCGCGCGAGGCCGCGATGGCGGCTTTGGACAAGGTTGGTCTGGCGCATTTGGCGCTGCGTCGTGCGGATCGTCTATCGGGTGGCCAATCTCAGCGTGTTGCCATTGCGCGTGCGCTGGTGTCGCGCCCGCGTCTGCTGATTGCCGACGAGCCCTGCGCCTCTCTCGACCCCTCGGCGGGTGAAGACATCATGGCCATGTTCTTTGAACTTGTCCGCCGCGAGGGGATGACGGTGATCTTTACCTCGCACCATCTTGAACACGCTTTGACGTATGGCGACCGAGTTCTTGGATTGGCTGGTGGACGGTTGGAGCTTGATGCCACCGCAGCCTCGCTCTCGGCGTCAGATCTGAGAGGTCTTTATGACTGATATTGCTGTTCCCACCCGGTTTGAGCGCCCTTCGGCCCTGTCGTTTCTGGGCTATGCCGCCGGGATTATGATCTTTCTCTGGGCTCTCAATGGGGCCGGGTTCTCCATGGAGAAAGCTCTGTCGTCTCCGCCTCGGTTCGCAGATTTTGCGGCGCGGGCCTTTCCGCCCAATCTGGCACCCGATGTGTTAGAACGGCTTGGTTGGAAAATGGTTGAGACGCTGCAAATCGCCTTCGCAGGGGCGGCGACTGGCATCGTTCTTTCGTTGCCAATGGCGCTACTGGCGGCGCGCGGGCTTATCTTTGGGCCGGTTGTGAACACCGTGACCCGGACAGGACTTGGGTTTATCCGCGCAGTACCGGACATCGCTTGGGCGCTGGTGTTTGTGGTTGCGGTTGGTCTCGGCCCTTTTGCGGGCACCCTGGCCATCATGATCGACACCATCGGGTTCTGCGGTCGGTTTTTCGCCGACGACATGGAGGCGGTGGACAAAGGACCGTCAGAGGGGCTGACGGCCACCGGCGCGCGCAAACTTGATATCGCCGCCTGTGCCACCTTGCCCGCCTCGGCCCCGGCCTTTGTGTCAACAGCACTGTTTGCCTTGGAAAAGGCGGTGCGTTCCTCAACCATTCTGGGACTGGTGGGTGCAGGCGGCATCGGGATCGAACTGAAGGTTGGCTTTGATCTCTTTGACTATCCGACTGCCATGACCGTGATCTTGATGATCGCCGTGGTCGTGATCCTGATCGAAGCGCTCAGCACTTGGGTGCGCCAGAAAATCATCGGCGAGCAACGCTAAGCCGCGAGATAAGACAAAGAAAGCGAAACAGATGACGACCACTTTTGTAGGCGCAGAAGTCTATCTGCCACATGGTATCGAGGCCACCAATGTCACCATTGACGACGGCAAGATTGTCGCCATTGGCGGGCCTGAGCAGGGGGAAACGGTGGATGCGCGGGGCAAAATCCTTGCTCCGGCTCTGATCGATGTGCACGGCGATGCTTTTGAACGCCAGCTTATGCCGCGCCCCGGTGTGTTCTTTCCCACGGACGCCGCAGTGCTCGACACCGACCGACAGTTGGCGGCCAATGGGATCGCGACAGCCTATCATGCCATTACTTTGGGATGGGAGCCCGGACTGCGCGATGTGGCCCGAGGCAAAGAGCTGATGCAGGCCATCCAAAACCTTGCCCCGCGGCTTTTGGTAGAAAATCGGGTACAGCTGCGCTGGGAAACCTTTGCCTTCGAAGCGGTGGAAGTGATCGATTGGGCCTTGCAGGCGCCTCTGACCCCGTCATTGGCCTTCAACGATCATACATCCATGACCATGCGGGCCTATGATGTGCCGATTCAGGAGCGGGGCTTTGAACTATCGCCTGATTTTTCGATCGCCTCATTGGATGATGCCCGCATGAAAGCCCGCACCGCCTCCAAGGCCAAACGCGCGGGTCTAAGCGACACCGATTACATCGCCCTCTTGGCAAAGGTGTGGGAACGCCGCGCCGACGTACCGCACCTGATAGCAGAGATGGCCGCGAAAGGTCGCGCAGCAGGGGCACCGATGTTGTCGCATGATGACACGCGCGCGGAAACACGTGCATATTTCCGTGGGCTTGGAGCAGGCGTTGCTGAATTCCCGATGGTGATCGAGGCCGCGCAGGCCGCGCGCGAAAACGGTGACATGATTATCTTTGGCTCGCCCAATGCCGCGCGCGGCGGAAGCCACATTGGATCGCTGGGCGCCGGGGATATGGTCGAAGCAGGGCTATGCGACGTGCTGGCTTCGGATTATTTCTACCCCGCGATGCTTGCCGCTGTGGCCCGGTTGGACGCTGAAAAGCGAGCTGACCGCAGCACATTGTGGCGGTTGGTGTCGTCAGGTCCCGCCAAAGCCATGAATCTATCGGATCGCGGTGACATTGCCCTGGGCAAACGTGCGGATCTGGTACTGGTGGACTGGCCGGAGGGAGAGGCCCCAGCCATTCTTGGGACCTGGGTCGCGGGGCGCTGTGCCTATCTGACCCGCCCTGCCGTCACGTCGGTGGGAACAGTTGCGAAAGCCAAGGCAGAACCTGTGCTATGCGACCATTGAAAATCGGCGCATGCCTGAAAGCCGCTGAAATCGCCAACCACCGGGAATGGCTGTTTGCAGCCGACCGTGACATCGAGTTGCAGGACTTTATGACCTGCAACGCCCTTGGCCCTGAGTTTGAGGACCGCATTCACGCGGCACAACTGGCGTTAGCCGGGCATAAGGGGCGGATAGGAATCCATGGCCCCTATGAAGGCCTGGACCTTGATAACAAAGATGCAGAACTGCGACCGCTGATCACGGCGCGCTTTCTTAGGGCTCTTGAGGCGGCGGACCGGATTGGTGCGCGCCAGATGGTTCTGCATTCCCCCTATACGCTCTGGTACCAGAACAACATCCACAGCTGGAAAGGCTATGCTGCCAGCAAATTGGCCCGGATCCACGACACTCTTGACCCTGTGGTGAAACAGGCGGAACATCTCGGGATCACGCTTGTGATCGAGAACATTCAGGATGTGGACCCGTCGACACGGCGCGCAATGGTTGACAGTTTCAACTCACCCGCCGTGGCCCTGTCGATCGACACCGGGCATGCGCAATTGGCGCGTCGCATGTCGGGAGCGCCGCCTGTGGATTTCTTTGTCTGTAACGCTGGTGATCAGCTGGCACATGTGCATCTGCAGGATGTGGATGGACATGCAGACCGTCACTGGCCTCCGGGTGAGGGAGAAATCGAATGGCCGGCCGTGTTCAAAGCACTTGGTCATTGTCGCTCTGCCCCACACTTGGTGCTTGAGCTACGGGACAAAGCAGACATCCCCAAAGGCTTTGCCTACCTACGCGATCTGGGGCTGGTCTATTGATCTTGCCCCTCCCTTGCTCGCGCGTCATAGCGGGCAAGGGCACCGACTAGCGATACTTTTCGATGAACGCATCGATGTCGAGCGCCCGGATATCAGGCAGAGCGGCCTGATAAGTTGCCCGGTCCCAATCCCATACTGCAATCTCTTGCAGAGCTTCGGCCTGGACCTTTGAAAAACGCCGTTTGAGGACGCGCGCCGGTACACCACCCACAACGGTATAGGGCGCAACATCTCGGGTCACCACGGCGCCGGCGCCAATAACGGCCCCTGTTCCAATGGTTACACCCGCCGTCACGGTCACCCCGTGTCCGATCCAGACATCATGGCCAATGCTCACCCAGTTGTCTTTGCGCCACTCGAAAAAGGCGTGGTCATCTTCTCCAAGCACATAAGCCTCTGAACGATAAACTGAATGATGTTGGACCGCGCGCCATGTCGGGTGGTTGCCGGGATTGATCCGGGTTGCATTGGCGATGGAACAGAACTTGCCGATCGTGGTCCATACAACGTGGCAGTTCTGGGTGATGTAGGAATAATCTCCCATTTGAGAGGCCTTCATCATTGTGCCTTTGCCCACCTCGGTCCAGGCCCCGAGTTCACACTCGGTCACCTGGGCCTCGGGATGTATGGTGGGCTGTTCGGACAGCGGCTGCTTCGATCCCGCACCGCTCATTTCGCACCCTCCCAAGAGCCGATAAAGCGTTGACGGATCAATCCAGAGAGATAGTCGATGAGATAAACCATGGCGATGATCAGGAAGATGATCGACCAGGCCTCGTCCCATTTATAGGCAGAAATCCGGTCCGACAGCAGAAAGCCGATCCCCCCTGCCCCAACGATGCCCAGAATGGTGCCGGAACGCACGTTGGACTCAAAGTTGTAGAGCAGGATAGACAGGATCACGGGATTGACCTGCGGTGCAATGGCAAAGCGAATTTGCTGCAACCGCGATCCCCCCGAGGCCTTGACCCCTTCGACCGGTTTCTGCGAAGTGTTCTCGATGGCCTCTGAGAACAGTTTGGCAAAAGTGCCTATCTCAGAAACTGCAATGGCCAGAATACCGGGCAGCGGACCAAGCCCGAAGGCGCGGATGAAAATCAACGCAAGGATCAGGGTTTCAAAGGCCCGGATCACATCATATCCGCGGCGGGTGGTCTGCCGCAGAAAGCCGAAACGGTTGATGTTTTTGGCCCCGAGAAAAGACAGAGGAAAGGCAAAAATCGCACCCAGAAGCGTCCCAAGAAAGGCGATTGCCAGTGTTTCGCCAAGGCCGTTCAGGACTTCGGAAAAGTCACGCCAGTTGTCCCAGACATGCGGCGGGAACATGAAGCCCAACACATTGCCAAGCCGCCCCAAACCGACCCAGATCCGTTCGGGGCTGAAATCGAAGGCCCAGAGGCAATAGCAGAACAATCCGACAAAGCCCGTCCAAAGCACTGCGCGGCGGATACGTATCGGCAAAGGCGCACGAAATGCCAACGGCACACGGGTTTTCGCAGCTGCAATCTCTTGTGGTGTCAGGGTCATGTCCGATCCTCCAGCCCAATAACGCGGTGGCGTAGTTTTTCCGAGCCGTAGTCAATTATAACGACCGTGAAGAAGATGATGACGAAGAGCGCCGAAAGGTCGGTGTATTCCTGAAAGGACATGGCGGTTCGGAATTCCTGCCCCAAGCCACCGGCGCCGACATAGCCAATGATAGAACTGGCCCGGACGTTGATCTCAAATCGCAGCAGCGTGTAACTTACGATGTTTGGCAGAACCTGCGGGACGGCGCCGTAGCGGATCTGATCAAACCAGCTTCCCCCTGCGGCTTTGACCCCCTCAAGCGGGCGCATATCGATGTTTTCATTGACCTCAGAATAGAGTTTGCCCAACGCGCCGGTGGCGTGCAGTCCAATCGCAAGAACACCTGCCAAGGGGCCCACAGAAAAGCAAAAGACGAAAATCAGCGCCCAGACTAGTTCTGGGACGGTTCGGGCAATCTCCAGATATCGGCGCGTGATCCACAGCACCCATTTGTTGGGCGCGAGATTGCGCGACGCCGGAAAGGACAGAAGGAAGCCCCCAATCACGCCAAAGGTTGTGGCCATAAAGGCGATCAGAATGGTTTCCAGCAGCAAATTCATCCAGATCTTCCAGCGCCAGAACCAATTGGCCAGATCACTGCCAAGGCTGTCCCAGTGCAACACTGGTATGGTTTGCGAGATGTAGTCGCCCAGACGAGGCAGCCCTGCCGGGATGATCCAGCGCCAGTCGCGCGATCCGTCCGGTAGAGTGACCTGCGTGACCTTGAAGAAGTCCCCCAGCCAGCTTGTCAAAGCAAAGACGCAGAGAAAAATCAGCGTTCCAAGGGTCCAGGTGCGCAGGCTACGACGGCGTTTTGCGGCGTAATCGCGTTCAAAGTCTAAAATTGGGCTGGGGGACTGACCCGCCTGGCCCGGCAATTCGGCAGTAATGGTCATGAAGAGGTGCTCCGGAAAGGAGAAGGAGGGCCTCAAAGGCCCTCCTGATGGTCTGTTTGCTTAGCTCGACTTGCGACGCTCGGCTTTGATCCAAGCGCGCATGTCGACGATCCACTGGTAGCGGCTGTGATCTACTTTGATCCAACCGGTCTGTGGGTTCGGGTCTTCTGCTTTGAAGCCGGTCATGGTGCGGAAAGCTTCTGGGTCTTTGTCGGCAACAGCCAAAATCGCTGTAACCATGTCGTCTTTCAGCGCCTGCGGGATGTTGTTACGCGCGGTGAAGGGACCCGAGGTGATTTCAGGAGATTCCCAGATCGGGCAGATCTGGCCAGCTTCGATCATGCCTTTGTCGATCATGCGCTGCCAGCGGCCGTCGACCGCATTGTTCTGCCACGTGGCGGCGGCATCAAAGGTACCGTTGACCACACCCGAGACACCCGCTTCATGCGACCCCGAGAACGGAACTGCCGAGAAGAAGGTTTTGGGATCTACTTCTTTGGAGATGTTGAAGTAAGGAACCGCATAGCCCGAGGTCGAGTCGGGATCAGCAAAGGCCAGAACCTTACCTTCCAAATCTTTGATGTCTTTGTAGCCATCTTCACAACGAGTCACGACCACCGAGTAATACCCGGTCGAGCCGTCTTTACGCTGGCGGCTGATCAGAGGATCAACATTGCCATTGGTGGCAGTGTAGGCCGCAGCATAGGACGACGACCCAAAGAAGGCGAACTCGATCTGGTCAGCGGCGATGGCCTGGATCACGCCGTCATAGTTGCCTGCGGTGAAGATCTCGACTTCGACACCCAGCTCTTTTTCAAGGTAGTTCTCAAACGGGGTGTAGCGGGCGATACGATCTTTTTCGTTTTCGCCTGACAGGATACCGAACTTCAGAACCTGATAGTCGTCTTTCCAACCCTCGGCCATGGCCGGAGCTGCGATGAGAGCTGCAAGAGCAGTGGCGGTGATGAAACGCATGTGGATATCCCCCTGTTCGCGTTGTCTTGGATTAGGCCGGCACAGATGTGCGGACGGATGTCGAGGTGACGGCTTGGTTGAAATCGCGCAGCCCCTCGAGGCCATAGATGTCACGCACGACATCGTCGGTCAGTTGCGCGGCGGTGCCGTCGAAAAAGATCCGGCCCTGCCGCATCGCGATGATGCGGTCGCAATAGGCCCGTGCGGTGTCCAGCGTATGCAGATTGACCAGAACGGTGATGCCATCCTCGCGGTTGATGGTCTTCAACCCATCCATGACCAGAGTTGCGTTGGCCGGATCAAGTGAAGCGATAGGTTCGTCGGCAAGCATGATTTTCGGGTTCTGCACCAATGCTTTGGCGATCGCGACACGCTGTTGTTGCCCGCCCGACAGTGTGCCTGCCCGTTGCAGGGCCTGTGGCACCAGATCCAACCGATCAAGGGCCTGAATGGCCATTGCCCGCTCGTCATCGCTAAAGCGCAAGGCCATTGAGGACAAAAACCCATGTTCCGCCAAACGACCGATCAGAACGTTGGTCAGAACATCCAGACGATCCACAAGATTGAACTGTTGGAAGATCATCGCACAGTCGCGGCGCCATGCGCGCAGGGCTTTGCCCTTAAGCGCCGTAATGTCGGTGCCCTCAAACAAAATCGACCCCTCAGAGGGGTCGACAAGGCGGTTGATCAACCGCAGCATGGTGGACTTGCCAGCCCCCGAGCGTCCAATGACCCCAACAAACTGTCCGGGACGGATGTTGAGAGTGACCTTATCGACGGCGCGGGTCTCGCCAAATTGACGTGACAGGTTTTGAAGGCTTAGCTCAGAACTCATCTCAATCGCTCCGGGATGATTCATTCGAATGTTTCCAGAGCTGTTTAGGCCTCCAAGCTAACGGCCAACGAACAATTGGGTGACGTCCTTTTGATGCTTTTGCTACACAACCGTGACAGGCCAGAATTACGCTGGATCAAGCTCCGTTTGCCGAAACATCGCGAGCTTTCCGGTGGAATGCACCATACGTCCAGCGCGCATTGTCGCGGTGACACGCGGTAGCGGGCCGCCTTCGACAAACGCCAGATCTGCGATCAACCCCTCTTCTATTCGCCCTCGATCGGTCAACCCAAGCGCTTTGGCGGGATTGCTACTCACGAGGGCAACTGCCCCGGGCAGGCCATGGGGATCGCTTTGTGCCAGTGTCATCACGGCTGAGAGCATCGCGGCAGGATGGTAATCTGAGGCCAGAATGTGCAGCAGACCTTTTTCATGTGCGGCGCGGGCCGACAGATTGCCCGAATAGCTTTGCCCACGCATGGCATTCGGGGCGCCCATTGCCGTCATCAAACCGCGTTCCACACCCACTTTGGCCGCTTCAAGCGTAACTGGAAACTCGCTGATCACTGCGCCGATGTCTGCCATCAAGTGGGCTTTGTCCTGCGTGTCGTCATCGTGGCTCGCCAGCGCAACTCCGTTTGTTTTACACAGGTCTGACACCGCCTGAAGATTGCTCAGGATTACCTCTTGCGGGCGGGTGCGTTCAGCGATGCGGGTGGTCACAATCTGCCGGGCCTGCGTTTCGGAGATGTCCTCGTTTTCAGCGAGCTTTCGGATATGACGTTCGAGATCGCGATACTGCCCCTGCCCCGGCGTGTGATCCATAACCGATACCAGATCTACCTGCCCGTCGCGGATCAGATCGGCCAGCACCTCAACCGCATTGTCGAAGGTGATATCAAATCGCGCGTGAATTCGGTGATCCACCGTGCAATACGATCTTAGGTTGTGGAGTGCGCGAATGGTCTGGCTGGTATGTTCAAAGGACCGACGTTCACCGCTGCGCGCCCCACGCGAAAAGCTCACTGCGGCATAAGCTGTTGTGATACCCGACGCCGCCAGCCGTGCATCAAGATGAGACAGGGCAATCTCCATCGGGAAATCCACTCCTGGGCGCGGTTCGAGTTCAACCTCGATCATGTCGCCGTGCATGTCGATAAATCCCGGCAGTACCATGGCACCGCAACAGTCCAGTGCAGCTGGTTTGGGGCTTTCGCTAATCTCGGCAATCCGCCCATTTTCAACCCGCAATGCACCATCGTGAATAATCCGATCAGGCAGCACTAGAGACAGATTAGACAACCACATCGTTACGTTCCTCGTCTGGGGTGGTTTCAGGCGTTAGATCGATCACACGATCGATCAGATCGGCAACATCGCCGGGATGATGGAACACGCCGATCATCGCGGTGCCTGCAGCCTTCAGTTCGGCCAACCGCGCAACCAGCGCCGCGCGTGCCTGACTGTCTAGCGAGGCCGTGGGTTCATCCAGAAGCAACAGTTTTTGCGGCAGTATCAATGCACGGGCGAGATTGACCTTTTGCTGTTCGCCACCCGAAAATGTTGTGGGATAGGCGCGCCAGAGGCTTTGTTTGACCCCGAACTCGGCCAGCCATTTGCGGGCCTCTGCCAGAGCATCCGGGGCGGAATGCCCCGCCATACGTAAAGGCTCAGCCACCAGAGCCTCGGCTGTCACGCGGGGTCGGGCGAGCAGAAACTGAGTCACAAAGCCGATTTCTTCACGGCGCAACAAGGAGATATCCACTTCCGCGGCACGCAACAAATCAATGGTACCATGGCGGGAATGAAAGATCACTTGCCCTGATTGAGCGACATAAGAGCGATACAGCGTGCGCAGCAATGTCGATTTGCCTGCGCCGTTCTGCCCCTTAAGCAACAGAAATTCCCCCGCTTGAAGATCAAAGGAAATTTGCTCAAAGGCTGCGAGCGTGCTGCCCAGATGGTGCATGGTGAAGCCTTTGGTCAGGCTTTGGACTTCCAATACTTTTGTCATAGCTTTGCATGCACCAATTGTTGCGTGTAGGCGTGTTGCGGATCTTGGAAAATCTGGTCGGCCAAACCGGCCTCGACCACGGCACCGCGTCGCATCACCATGACACGATCCGCCAATGTGCGGATCACCCCCAGATCATGCGAGACAATCACCATGGTGATGTTGCGGTCTTGTTGCAGCCGTTTGAGCGTATCAAGCACCAGAGCTTGAACACTAACATCAAGGCCCGTTGTCGGCTCGTCCAGCAACAAGAGCGCAGGTTCCAGCGCGATGGCCTTGGCCAGTTGCACCCGCTGTTGCATGCCACCAGACAGCTCAATCGGGGGAGCATCTAAACGCTCGAGAGGGAACTCTGATGCCTGCAATGCCTCTGAGGCGCGTTCGCGCAGCTCGGTAAAGCGGCGCTCGCCCGCGACCAACAGGCGTTCAGCGACATTGCCTGACGACGAATGGTTCATCAAAAGACCCAAATGCGGGTTCTGATAGACGATGCCAATCCGTTTGGCGCACAGCATCCGCCGGGCAAAACGATCAAGCTCAAACAGGTTGCCCTCGACCTCTGGCAAATCCAGCGTATAGGTTCCTGTATCGGGTGTCTCTTCCAGGTTGAGCATGCGCAGAAAGGTCGATTTGCCCGACCCACTTTCTCCAACGATGCCCAAAACTTCGCCCGGAAAGACCTCGGCTGAGACATCCCGCACGGCCTGAACATCACCGTAGGATTTCGAAACATTCTGAGCGGTCAAAAGCGGCTGCGCCTGAACAAGTCGGGGCGCGTCAAGTGCAATGGTCATTAGGACAACTCCCCGTTTTTGTACCATGTTTCACCCAGATGCACTTGAGCACCTTCCGCCTGTCGAATGGTTTTCACACCATAATCGCTGTCAGAGATTTCATAGGTTGAGGTGCCGTCGTCTTGCGGAATTTCATTCATGAAAAACCCCTTTGCCCCGGAGCGCCCACAGATAAGTTCACCATGTTCTTCGACCTTGTAAGGCACATCGTCGAACACCAAGGGTTCAACCCGAGTGAAGGGGGGGACCGCATGAAGTCGTTTTTCGCGCCCTGCCGACAAGATCGTCAGATGTTCAGCCATATGCAGTTTCGGCACATCCCAGCGCGGAATGGGCGACGGCGTCATCACATGGCGCCCGTTGACCAGTGAAGGATAGCTCGCCCCCTGCATGACGCGCCCCGAGCGCACAATCTGTTCATAGAGCTGCAGCCACATCCGACCGTAATCCGCGTCCGCATGCATCTGGCGGGCAATCGACATGTTCGGTTGGACCGGACGCAGGGGTTCCGGGTTTGGCACCTGAAGGACCAAAACCTGATCGGCCCGCAGTTTTTCTTCCGGGATGCGGTGGCGCGACTGGATCAGATCCGCCTCAAGAGTATCAAGCGTCGTCGGTGCGCCCGAAACACGCGCCAAAAAACGCCGAATTGACGCGGCATTGACCGAGTCATCGGCCCCCTGATCAATCACCTTTACCGTGGTCTTCGGGTTGACCAGCGTCAGGGAAACCTGCAACCCGCCAGTGCCCCAGCCACGGGCCATTGGCACTTCGCGGCTGGCATAGGGCATCTGGCACCCGGGCACCGCGACAGCCTTAAGCATTTTACGCCGGATCTCGCGTTTCGCAGAGGCATCGAGAAACCCATAGCTCATCGGTTCCCAGTCTTTGGTCAGGCTCGAGAGGCTCATTCTGCTGGCTCCGGATGTATGGATTTCTTGGATTTGGCGTCGCGCATGGCATCCAGTGAGGATTGGAATGTCACATAATGCGGGAGCTTGAAGTGGATGCAGAAGCCCGAGCTTTCGACGCCTTCGGTGTGATAGAGGTAAAACTCTTCTTCCGTCGCGGACCCTTTGGGTGCGCCCTTGCTGTTGAGATCCAGCGTGGCGGCTGAGATGCATTTGACCTCGTTCCAACCCAGCGTCGCAGAAAATCCAAGTTCGAGCTTTTCGCCTTTCTTTGAGACGACCTCGGCTTGACTGACTTTGACCCGACCCGCAGAGAACGAGGTACCATTGGGATGTTTTACCATGACCTCGGCTTCGGCAAGGCGCAGTTCGTTAACTGTTGGGTGCGCCTGTCCATAGCCGCGCATTGCCGCGTATCCGAGTGCCAATGCGCCACCCGTGTCTGACCGCGCCAAACTTTGCAGCGTGTGCGCGCGTTTTGAGGGAAACAACAAAGGCTCGCGCGTGACATCCGGGATGTCATCTGGGTGGGTTTCATCCAGTTTTGGCAAATCGACCAGATCATTTTCTGCCTGCCAAGCCGCAACCGAAGGCTGATACGCGGGTGCAGGTTTTGACGAGGGTTCGACCGCTGCAGGCGTGAAGGGCGTTCCATTCAGTACGTCGGTCGCCAGTATGCGGTGAGAATAATCAAGGGTCGGCCCAAGCACCTGACCACCCGGAATATCTTTAAACGCCGCAGAAATCCGGCGATGGGTGAACAGATCATCCTGCGCGACAGGGGCAGCCACCTGAAGCCGGGGCTGCGTCGTGCGCCAGGCCCGCAACACAAGCACCGCTTCGTAAAGATCGCCCCCGGTCTGTGCCAAAGCCAATGCCGCCAAATCCTCATCATAAAGAGAGGCTTCGCCCATGACCCGATCAATCAGGTACGGCATGGCGCTTTTGATCTCATTCACCCGTTCGGCGGTGATCTTTCCCATATCCGCACGAAACAGTCTCTCAGCTTGCTCGATTGCGCGTTCCCCGCCGCGCGTTGCAACATAGGCCATTATAGCACCTCCACCTGCGTAGACCGCGGCACACCCATCACGCGATCACCGTCCACAAAGAAAAGATCGAAGCCCATGGGGTAGCGAATGCGCTCGCGGCGTTGTTCCCAGAACCCGCTGGGCAGCCCCCCGAGCGAGACCTCTTTTGTGTGCTCAATGCCCGGTCCGCTCAGGCACAAACGCGGTCCGGATCCTAGCACGGCACGCAAAATCACCGTGGCCCCATCATCGGGGTAAAGGTCACTGCCAACTCGGATCTGCGCGAGGGTCGCAGGGTCGATCGTATTCCCGAAAAACACATGGTCAGCGGCATCTGCTTCGGCAATCATGGCACCGGTTGCCAAAACCCCGGGCATCAGCATCGGATCGGCGCAGTACACCCGACACTCACGATCCAGCAGCGCTTCAACAATTGTCTGTTCCCCTGCGACTGGCAACACCTGCACGTCGCCGGGCCGACTAAGAGACATCAAGAGCGCGTCAAACGCCTGATTGGCGCGGGACTCGTTTTGAGATGGGATTGGAGCCTCAAGCATCAGAACGTCTCCATATCTACGCGGGTTGCTTCGATGCGGCACAGACAGTCGTGATCTTCTGCGAGATGTTTGCTCTGTTGTTCGGCCACGAAGGCAGAGCATTCCTGCCGGGCGACATCGACTTGTAAGGCCAGATCAATCAGCGCCATGGCCATGGCCGCCTCAAGATCGCGCCCCCGGCGCATCCCATATCCATGGGTCTCGCCCTGAACGATATGAGCTTCGCTGACCAGGACCTCGCCCAGATGAAAAGATGTACCCTGGGCGGTGTCGCGCATCGGCACCATAACCAAACCAGTCTGGCTTTTACGCACCTCAAGCGCGCCCAGCTGCGGGATCAGCGCTTCACCGAAGGATTTTAACGCCTCCGCTCCGCTTCTCGCTAAAATGGTCAGGGTTTCGGAGTGGGGCGTAGCCATGTGATTATTTCCCGTCCTGTGACATAGAGAATTTGACGCGGAGGGCAGACCAGATGACCTTTTTGTAACTCAGTGGTGTGCCATCCATCATCTGGTCCAGGGCGGAGATCACCACCACTGGACTATCTGGATGTTGTTTGAGGCGCTTGGCTTCGTCAGGGCGTGCAAGACGCGCATGCAACGATGTTTCCGCTCTCAGGTAATCGGTTATGCCATAGGTTTTATAGGCCTCGGTGGTAGACCCCAGCACATCGCGCCGCGCGGCAAAATCGGGAAATCGTTCGGCATCGTGATACGAGGTGCCAAACGCAATCGGGACACCGTCGGCAAACGTGATGCGCTGACTTTCAATGACCGGAGCACCGGCGACCAAACCCAGAGCAGCTGCAACCTTGTCGGTCGATTTAACATGGTGGGCCGACAGCAGTTCGCCTGAGATGTCCACACCTTGCTGAGCCAGATTTCTGCGAAGGCGCGTGCGGGTGCCGATGGCATATTCCAGAAGGGTGCCACTCTCGACAAAGGTGCCGCGCCCCTGCTCTACGCTGAGCGTCCCGTCTTTGGAAAGTTCGAGCACCGCCCGACGTACAGAGTGCCGCCCGGCACCAAACCGCGAGGCCAGCTCTGGTTCTGTCGGGAGCTGATCCCCAGGTTTGAAAACCCCTGCCTCAATATCTTCTACCAGAGCGTCCCGTACCTGACGCCATTTTTCCTTGATCATCACAGAGCTCATTCATTCGGATGAATCCCTGCTAGGCTGTGGGAGTAACACGCGCATGACAGATCAGCGTCTGTACGAATTTTTCCGGAAACAGTTATCCTCGGTTTGGATCGCAACATGATCCGCGCAGGCTTCACTGCCGCCATCATCTGCTATGTACCTAAAAAAATGTAGACCTGCGACGCCCCCCGGTTACCGTTTTATTCAGGCAGGTATTTTTCGGACCAGCTTTCTGAAGCGACACCGTTTGCCAACATCTGCTCGATGGCCTGTTCGGTGTATCCTAGGCGCTCCAGTATCAGACGTGTCTGTGCACCATATTTGGGCATGGGTCCGGGGATGGTGATTTGGCCTGAGGTTGGTCGTACCGCGTTCGGGGCCACCAGATCACACCATCGCCCCATCGGATGCTGATCGTGTCGGATCACACGAAATGTACTTAGGGAAATATCGATATTGCCCGCGCTTTCGCACTGCAGCGAACTGTCACGCGTCTGATGCAGCGATGCCAGCGGCACCACGGTGCTTCGCCCTTCCGAGAAAGCTACCTGCCATTCTGCAAGGGGTTTGCTTTTGAAACGCATGGCCAGAGCCTCATGCAGATTCTCGGACGGAACTTTGGCAAGATCCGCCAGATCGGGAGTACGAGCCAGAGCCGCACGTTCTTCTACAGGCGCCGCAAAGAACATCCACTGATCTGCGGCCTCATAGCAATGATAGAACGGCCCCCAACCCAGGGCTTCGCGCCCCGAAGGCTCATCGAAGGGTTTGCGGCCGTCATAGTCATGCATGAACTGTGCCTGAATAAGGTTGCCTGCCGCTGCCAGCGACGCCCGAGCAACGCCACCTTTACCTGTCTCATGCAAACGCAGTAGCGCGCCCCCAAGTGCGACGCAGGCGCAGAACCCGGTCAGCACATCAATAGTCCCGAAATGGGCGTGTTCTTCTGGCGTGTCCATGCCGCCACCAAAGCGCAGCATCACCCCGGTTGCCGCCTGAGCAAGGTCATCGTAACCAAGATGATCGGATTTCGGCCCGCGCATTGGTCCACCAAACGCATCAAGCTGCACAAGGATCAATCGTGGGTTTAATGCAGCAAGCCGATCCGGTGACAACCCAAGCTTGTCGCGCTGTTCATCCGTACCGTTCATTGTGATGACATCCGCTTCTGCGATAAGCTTCACCAGAACCTCTTGCCCTTCGGCGCTTCCGAGATTTAGCAGAATGCTTTCCTTCCCACGTTGCGCATGAATGCCAAAGACAACGGTGTTCCATGGATCAACCGACGGCTCGACCGGCTGAACAAGCGTGACCTCAGCCCCGTAGCGGGCCAACGTTGATCCAATGGTTGGCCCGGCAATCACATTGGTCAGATCCAGAACTTTGAGCCCATCAAGCCAGCCACCCGTACCCGCTACACCTGCCACGCGAGGAGCTTCCTCCAGCAGGAGGTTCATATCGGCCGGTACAGGCCCGGTTTTGATCGCAGCGCCCTCATCCCCAAGCAGCCAGGCTACATTGCCCATTTGCCGCATCTCGCCGTGTCGGGTATCCGCAACCCGCAAAACCAGTCCTGATGCCAGCGCATGTGGATCGGCCAGCCATTCTCGGTTGAACCGTTGTGCTGTAGCAGGGGCTTTCGCCGTACCAAAAAGCTCTTCCCACTCATGCGAAGGACGGGTCAGAAATGCCTCTTTCATGGCGCTTGAAACCCGCGCCCTGTCAGATGGCCCAACCGGATAATTGCGCATCGACCAGTCTGCGGGCCAGTCTTTGGTATCGAGATAGGCCGAGAAATCTGGTAACTCATCCGCCAGATCTTTCAACCCCAGCGTTTCCAGAACCCGACGGGGGTGGGTCGCCACTGATCCGGAGACGACATAGAAGCCACGCCCGTCCGCACAGGTGTAAGTGCGGTAGAACGGATCCAAGAACTCGGACAGCTCGCTGAATTTCAGGTTCATCGACAAGCCTTCATTGGCGCGCCGGTCCAGCTCTACTTCGCGGGGGGATTTATAGCGCTCCGGGTAATCCTCGATCTGTTCACAGTTGTAGATAAGGCCCTCGAGCAAAGCTGAGGCCAGAGGAACTTCGATGTGATCCCCGCCATTGCGATCACGGGCGTTCAGGGCAAACAGCACTGCCATTGCCCCAAAGCTGGCGCCGTAGGCCGAAGCTAGGGTGAGTGGCGTGAACGACGGGTTGATCCCCATCAGCCGCCGGTTCAACCCCATATCCGTGAACTGGCCGGTATAGGCAGCGATGACCGCTTCCCATGCCGGAAGGCTCGCGAGCTCGGCATCGGTTGAAGCAAATCCGGGCATCGACAGATAAATCAGCTGCGGATTTGCCTCGTGTAGTACCTCCGGGCCCAGACCAAGGCGATCCATCACACCGGGGCGAAAGTTTTCCAGTACAACATCGGCGCGTTTCGCAAGTTCAATCGCCGTATCGCGCCCCTCATTGCATTTCAGATCCAGCGTCAGTGTCTGCTTGCCTCGGGACAACATATCAAAAGCAGGATCGTCAAATGCCGGACCTTGTGGCGGATCAATCCGAAGGACTTCGGCCCCCATATCCGCAAGCATCATACCTACCAGAGGGGCAGCCAGGTATTGGCCAAAATCAAGAACACGAATTGAGGATAAAGGGCGATCAGTCATAACGAGCCTTCAGCGTGTCTGCTTAACATTAGGTTCTGTCGGCTGAGCCTAGACCCACGGATTTTCTAATTACACTGGCCTAAATCGAATACTCTCTATAGCTTTTTGTTATGGAGAGATTGATACGCCCCATCGCCGGATCCCTAAATGCCCTACTGGTTCTCGAAGTTGTGGTTCGCCATTCCAACCTTTCCAGGGCTGCAAAAGAACTTGGCCTCAGTCAGCCAGCCGTTTCCCGGCACATAGCGACACTTGAAGATCGACTTGGACAGGCGCTGTTCAAACGCAACAACAATCAGATTTCGCCACTTCCCGGCGCTGTTCAATTGGCCAACGCAGTGGCCCTCGGCTTTGGCCCCCTTGATCAGGTCTGGGGTGACATATCCGCACCTCCCGAAAGCAATGAGGTAACATTGGCCTGCACTTATGGCTTTGCCGATCAATGGTTGATGCCGCGTTTTTCGGCCCTGACGGATTACCTTGGAGGGAACAGGGTGCGCGTTGTAACGACCGACCAACTTGGTGATATCGATCACAGCCGACTTGATGCAGCCGTGGTCTGGGATACAACAGGATTGCCCGATCGCCCCTATTTCCCCTTGATCAGATCAGAAGTTTTTCCGATCTGCAGCCCGAACTTTCTCAGCTCTTTTCCGGCCGCGGCAGATCACATTCAAAATGTTCCGCAAGAAATGTTTCTGCACTTTGATGTTGGCGAATCCGGGTTCATGACATGGCAGAAATGGTTTGCACTGGCGAAACTCCCCTCCCCTACATTTACCTATGGAAGCCGCTTCGATGCATATCCATTTCTGTTGCAATCCGTACTGCAGGGCCGGGGCATCGGTTTGGGTTGGCACGGCCTTGTTGATCAGGCCCTCGAAAGCGGACGAATCCTCCGTCTTGGTCCGGCACAATCTGACAGGGAGGTATCTTACTACGTGCAACATCGCCCGGTCCGAAACTCGAACGGCCTACTTGCCAGAATGTTACTCTGGTTCAGAAAGACCGCAGAGAGCTCAAACTGAACAGTTCCAAGGTACCGTGAACTGCGGGCTGGTTCTCCAATGACGCAACTTCTGACTGGACTCGTCGAAAGTCTTTTGCCAGCGGTCGGTCTGAACTGGCGTCGGTTTGACACTGGAACCCAAGCCTCTACTCAGCGCCGTGTTCGAACTGTGCGTGTGTTCTTTGTCCCTCCGCTGCAGAATATCTCCCCCTAACATATCCATTTGCAGATCGCGGCCTTGCGACGGGCGTCGTCTCGCAGTTAAATGTTTCGAAATTCGTTGAAGACATATTCAGAGGTCTATGGTGACACGTCATGGTTTCTATTTGATAGCAATCACACTTCTGTCGTTTTTTTCAACGGCGGCTCTCGGCCAGACTAAACTGGATCTCTGGTACCATGGCGCAAACAATCCCGCCGAACGGGCTGAGATTGAACTGATCGTTAACGAGTTTAATAACAGCCAACACGAGTGGCAAGTTGTCATGCAAAGCTTTTTTGAGCAGGGGTTCAACAGCTCGGTTTCAGCCTCGGCGGCACGAGGACACCTTCCGGATATCCTAGATGTTGATCTCCCGGTGCTACCAAATTGGGTGTGGCAAGGCTATATTCAGCCCCTTCCGATTGACGCGTCTCTTGCCGATACTTTTCTGCCTTCCACAATCGGGACTTGGAACGGATCTCTTTATAGTCTGGGTCTTTGGGAGGCCGCCTTTGCACTTGTAGCCCGGCGCTCCGTTCTAGAACGGCACGGGGTGCGGATCCCTTCCCATACTCAGCCCTGGTCAGCTGCAGAATTTGATCAAGCCTTACTCCAGATTCAAAGCTCTGGCGCCTTTGAACATTCGCTGGACCTTGGATTGGTACAGCGGGGCGAATGGTACTCCTATGCCTTTGGCTCCTTTCTGAAAAGTTTTGGCGGTGATCTCGTTGACCGAGAAACCTATCTCTCGTCGCAAGGGGTATTAAACGGGGATGCCGGGTTAGATTTTGGCAATTGGTGGCAATCTCTATTTGACCGCAATCTTGCAGCAGGCCTCGATCAGACATTGGAAGACAGAGCAAAGGGATTTCTGGACGGCCGCTATGCGATCCGTCTATCAGGCAATTGGGAAACCCCCGCATTGCTTCGAGAGTTTGGTGATGACCTTCTGATCTTGCCGCCACCAGATATGGGAATCGGCCCAGTTATAGGAGCCGGGAGCTGGCAGTTCGCGGTGTCAGCTTTTTCGGAACATCCAGATGGAGCCGCCGCGTTTATTCGGTTTGCCGCCCAACCCCGCCATCTGATTACTCTTTCAGATGCACTTGGAATTATACCACCAACCAAAGAAGCAGCAGAAGCCTCCCTTTTATATGGATCAAATGGCGCTCTCACGGCTTTTTTTGATCTTGCACGTGACTACGGACACGTTCGTCCTCAATTTCCGGGGTATGTCGTAGCCGCCAAAGTGTTTGAACGCGCCCTAATCGATATCGCAGGTGGAGCTGATCCGAAAGTTGCACTGGATGCTGCGGCTGATGACATTGATGCCGATATTCGTCGTAACAATGGATATACAAATTGATGGTTACCTTTGGCTGCAAGTTTGGAAACCAAATTCGGGCGATTTCGGGTGTTATCCTTGTCATCTGCAACTACTCAGTTTTCGCAGTTTCATACGCTCAGGCTGACACACTTCGCGTAGCACAGTATGAAAATCCTCCGACGATTTTCCGGAATGAAAACAATGACCCCTCAGGGTTCTGGCCAGAATTAACCGAGGCTGTTCTTGGCAACTTAGGGTATGAAATTGAATATGTTGATTGTCTGTGGTCGGTTTGCCTTGAGATGCTTGAAGCAAACGAAATCGATCTCATGCCCGATATCGCCTATACGCCGGAACGTTCAAATAAGTTTCAGTTTGTCGAACAACCCTTACTCTACAGTTGGTTTTCAATTGTTGTTCATGAAAATATTGAATTTGAAACCTTGGGCGACTTTGACGGAAAGAGAATTGCGGTTCTTGCCAATAGCATTCAGGAACGCGGAATCACCGAATACTTGGCGCGAGAACAGATGCAGGCCCGCTTGGTTTGGGTATCGTCAATGGAAGACGTTCTGCAAGCTGTGGCGCAAGGCGATGCCGACATTGGCATCGTAAACAAGTTTATCTCAGCATCTGATGCCCGCGATGTAGAAAAGACCTATGTCGCGCAGATCCCGTTTGGAACCTATTCGTTACATTTTGCGGCTGCTCCAAATATGGATCGGGGATTTGTCGACGCAATCAACCTCGAGGTGTATCATCAGCAGACGACATTTCGGTCTGCCTTACAGCGTGCCATGCAAAGGTGGGCCACCATTGTTCCGTTGCCTTTGCCTGTTTGGGTTCTTCCGGTGCTTGCCCTAACGATGACCTTATTAGTTATCGCATTTGTCTTTGTTCTCATTTTGCGCGGGCTCGTCAAAAAACAAACCCTCAGTCTCACATCAGCAGTCGCAGATCTCGAACAGCAAATCATCCAACGGAAACAAGCGGAAACACTCGCAATCGAATCCCAGAAAATGGATGCATTGGGGCGTTTGGTTGGCGGTGTGGCCCATGACTTCAACAATCTATTGGCAGTCATTCAGGGCAATCTGGAATTGATGCCAGAGAAGCATAAGAACGATCCGGATTTTGCTGATTTCAGATCTGCTGCGATTAAGGCAACCGGAGCCGGTGCGACCCTAGTTCGAGATCTACTCTCTTTTAGTCGGCGTGCCCCCCTGCACCCCGAGTTGGTGCATATGGCCGAAATTCTGAGCGACGTTCACAATATGATCTCTAGAATTTTCCCTGCCAATGTTACCGTAACCTTGCACGTCGAAGATGCAGTTTGGCCGGTCAGACTTGATCGGGGTCAGCTCGAAAACGCTTTGCTCAATCTATCCATAAATGCCAAAGACGCCATGCCTCAGGGTGGAAGACTTACCTTGTCCTGCTCAAACAGCAAATCCAGCAGCCACAGTGAGGACAGGCAAGTTCAAATCAAGGTTAGTGACACCGGTTCGGGTATGACGGACGAGATCAGAGCCAAAGTTTTTGAGCCGTTCTTCACAACAAAGGAAGTTGGCAAAGGCTCGGGCATGGGGCTGGCGATGGTGCACGGGTTTGTCAAACAATCCGGAGGGCGTATATCTATCGACAGCGTTCTTGATGTGGGAACGACGGTTGAATTGACGTTTCCCGCCCAGTGCGATGACGCCTCGGTTGAACCAGAACCAAGAACTGCCATAAACGCCCCGACGCACCCAGATCAGGGCACGGTCTTGTTGGTGGAAGACAACGAGTCGGTGCGGCAAATGCTTGATCGTCAACTACAAGCGATGGGATACCATGTCTGGACCGCGTCAAGTGGCACTGAGGCTTTGGAAACTTTGGCCTACAATCAGTCATTTGATCTCATTATGTCCGATTTGATGATGCCAGGGCCGGTCCAGGGAGCAGATCTCGCAAAGGCTGTGGCCTCTTTAACCCCCGCAATCCCCATTATTCTGATCACCGGCTACGCGGGAGAAGCCTTGGATGAGATGGTCGCGTACACCAATTGCACCGTTCTAACAAAACCGATTCTGCAAGCCGACTTAAAGACTGCTATCTCTACACATCTTGGAAGGCTACCTGTCGAGCACTAAGTCGCTCTCTGGTTCACTAGAAAGAACGGATCTGCTTGGCGTCATAGCTGTCGCTGTCGTCAGCCGAATGGCGGCTTGATCTCAACATTCCTGCCAAACCGCCACCCGCAGGCAGCCGCCCCAATGGATTAACTTCGGCGATCTGCCCGCTAGGCACGGACGATGTAGACGGTCTAGTCAAACGGCTTGGGACATGGGGTTCTCCCTCAATACATCGAGTTTTGCCCTAGGGGTTAACTACGGACTTCTATCTGATCGAGCAGCATCGAAATTCTTCAGCCATAGGTGCGACCCTCCAAATCGCAAAGGCTATGCCTTTACTCCAACGACAGATTTCCAACTGGCCTGTTTCTCAAGGCGCTGATTTTTCAGCTAGCGGCATTGGGAGCCAAGCTGGCACTTCAACCGTTTCCGCATCCAACTCACGCGCCCAGCGATGCCCAGCGTGCACCGCCGCAGCGATGATGCTTGGGGCAACACAATCTCCGATTTGGCTAACGGATTTTATTCCTGCATCAGCCCAGTCATCCTTACGGGTCATCAGGTCGTGGTACAGCTCATCAACCGGCTTGCGTGATGTCAGTACCATAGCAGTCCCCAAGGGCAGATCCAGACCATGCCCACCATGTACACAGGAAAATTCAATCCGCTTGCCCGTCACTGCTTTCAACGATTTCAACCGCTCAATCCGCACGCCGAGTTTCATCAAGCGTGCAATCACTTTGTGTTGCTCCATGGTCAACGCCAGATAAGGAGCCACCTCGCTGGCCGGGGTCACATAGCTAACGTCATGCCCATCTTTGACCAATTTTTCGGCGATAACATTGCCCAGATAACCGCCATCCTCGTCATAGATAACCACCGGCCCCGCAACGTCTGCCCCGTCCATGATGTCATCCGGCGTTAGCACATTCGCTTCTGTTCCGGAAAGGATCGCGGTCAGATTCCAGCGACCAACCCCGTCGCGCCGCCATTTGGCACCCGTGGCGATGACCACATGGTCCAACCCGAATTCCATGATATCTTCCGCAGCAAGCGGACTTTCAGTATAGAGATTTACGTTGCCCAATTGCTGCAGGGCATAGAGACGGTAATCCGCAACACGGATCCATTCGTTCAGCCCTGGCAAGCTGGCTTCGCGTTTCACCCGACCACCCAGCTCAGCGCGGGTATCCGCCACAGTGACCTCATATCCGCGTCTGGACAGGATATTGGCACATTCCAACCCTGCAGGACCTCCGCCAACGATCAGCACGCTATCGTCAGATCCTTTTTCATCCACCTTCTCCGGGTGCCAGCCTCGGCGATACTCATCCATGATTGTTGGGTTTTGGGTGCAGCGCATTGGTGCATAGCTGAGCTCACCAGACGCACAGACATTGCAGCCGATGCATTCGCGGATGTCATCCACCCGGCCTTCATCGATCTTGTTGGGAATGAAGGGATCGGCAATTGAGGGGCGCGCGGCGCCGACGAAATCCTGCACACCGCGCTTAATCTGGCCCAACATCGTATCTGGAGAGGTAAAGCGGCCGACGCTGACAACGGGCTTGTTTACCACCCCTTTGACAAAGGCGATCTGCTGTTCTTGAAATCCTTCTTTGGAAAAGCGCGAGGTATTGCTGTCTTCGGACCAATCCGAGATGTTCACATCCCACAGATCTGGGATGTCTTTTATCATTTCGACCAGTTCGCGCCCTTGCACAAGATCTCCATCAATCTCGTTCACGCCAAAGCGGAACGCTACGGCGCAGCTGTCGCCAACCGCATCTTTCATTCCTTCAAGCACTTCACGAAGCAAACGCGCCCGGTTTTCCAAAGACCCACCATATTCATCCGAACGGGTGTTGTGGCTTGTTTGCAAAAATTGGCTGAAGATCGAAAGCCCGTGCCCGGCATAGGCATAGATAATGTCAAAGCCCGCTTTCTTTGCCCGCACCGCGGCTGCGATATGCTGGTCCCGCACGGTCTTGATGTCTTGTTTGTCCATCATCTTCGACTGGAAGGGCTCTACAGATTCCAGTGTCAGTCGCGAAGTTGGTCCAAGTGGTGGCGTACGAGACGCACGGTTGCCCGCGGCCAGCCCGACATGGCCCAGTTCAACACCCGCCAAAGCCCCGTGACGATGCACCGCCTCGGGCATTCGGGCGATCCGTTTGATGTCTTCGTCATTCCACAGATGCAAAGAAGGGAACGGCCAGAATTCGGTAGAATTTGAAATTTCAGCGATTTCGGTGCAGACAACGCCCCAGCCGCCCTCGGCTTTCATTTCGCGCATCCGCGTATTTGCATCCGGCGTATTATCACTGGCACCAGAGCAATGCGGCACTTGATAGAAGCGGTTCTTGGCCGTGACCGGACCGATTTTCACAGGTTCGAACAAAATATCATATCGGGGATCGCGGGCCATGTTGCTTGCTTCTTCCTGTGTGAATAGATTTGTTGCCCGGAAGCTTACCGGCTATTCGGAAGTTGTGAATTGTCCCTAAAGTGACCATTGCCGCGCGCGAGGACCCCATGACCAATCTAGCATCAGACGAGACTGTGCTTGATGCCTTCGCAGACGTCGTAGCTGCATGTGGCACAAGTGAGTTTTACGCAGCCCTGCTGTGGGCAGTTGGTAAGATCATTCCATTCGATACCTGCGGTGTGATCCAGTTTTCCAAATTCACCGTCCCGCAGTACATTTTGACCCGCGATGTTCCCGATCAAGAAATGAAGTATTACCTCTCAGGGTTCTATCGGCTGGACCCATTCTTTCAGCATTGGCGTCGCACCGGAACCCAGGGTGTGGTCTCTTTGTCGAGGATTTCAGATACCGTTGATGCGAGCGATTATCGATCATCGTTTCAGCCGCGCACCGGTATGATGGATGAAATCGGAATTATCTGCCCAAAGTTTCACGGAGTGGCAGATGATCTGTTCTTCCTGCGCAGCGCTCCCTTTGACGCTAGCGAGCTTGAGCGCCTCGATGCGGTGTTTCCCCTGATCCAACAACTGCATGCGCTGAACATTCGGCTTGGTCTGGAAGCCCTGCCAAATCATCACTCGCGTCCCGAAATCGCCCCCCGCACGCTGTCCGGAGCGTCCTGTTTCGCGGTTCTGGATCAAGATGGAAAAGCTGTATTCACCAGCTCAGGCTGGCAAAAGATCGTAGCTGATGATCTGACACTCTCTGATACCGTGCACAAGCTGATGCAATCCGAACAGGCTGAAACCCTGCCCTTCTCCGATGGCTATGTGACATTGCATCTGTTCAGCAAAAGTTTTTCTCTGTCGCCCGCAGGCAAGTTGATCTTGGTGTTTCCCGGCGAAATCGCGCGTGCGCCACTCGCTTGGGAAGATGTGATCGGCGAACTGCATGGTAGCCTGCTTACACCAAGAGAACGTGACATCTGTCGTCTCATTCTCAAGGGCCACCCCACCGCCAATATTGCCGAAATCCTCAAGATCAGCCCCGGTACGGTCAAGAACCACCGCAAACGCATTTACCTGAAATTGGACATCACAAGCGAACGGGAGCTCTTTCTCAACGTTTTATCTATCGTTACAAACAGGTGAGAATTTCAAAGAGCCTCTCAAAGGGGGAACACCAGTTGGGGTCGCTTATACCGCCAGATTTGACGGTCATCGGTGGCAGTATTAAAAAATTCGCACCAAAGATCCGCTGCCTGTATCCAATTTGATGGCTGGGAACCATGAGACGATAGCTGGCTTGCGGCAAACCCGATCTGCGGCTGCCAAGAATGCTTCTAGGTCAGGAATTTGGTCAATCAGGACCGTCACAGCACCGCTTCAGTGGACATTGAAATCCGCCTAGCAGGCGCCTCGTCATTTGCGCGCTCTAATCCACTGGCGCGAGGGAGCCAACCTCCCTCGCTGCTCCGCCTTCGGCAGAAAGCGAAGTGATCAATGCAAAAAAGTTGGGTGGCACAAATAGGCACAGCCCGAATTGCAATGATGTCTGATGCGTGTTCGCACCTTGTCCAGATTGTTAGGCGGTGGCATCTTCATTCACGATATTCGCAAAGGATTTGAAGAACTTTGCCGCCAACTTTTTTGCTGTGCTTTGGATGAGACGGCTGCCCAACTGCGCCAGCTTGCCGCCGATGTCGGCCTTGGCCTCATAGCGAAGGATGGTCTTGTCCGGACCATCTGCGGTGAGCGTGACGTCGGCACCGCCCTTGGCATGGCCTGCCGCACCTCCATTCCCTTGCCCAGTCAGCGAGAACGCATCTGGCGCTCCCGCCGTATCTAATTGGACATCTCCGCTGAATTTGGCTTTCACAGGCCCGACTTTCAGCACAACTTTGGCTTCAAGTTCAGTGTCGGAATGTTTGATCAGTTCTTCGCAACCAGGGATGCATTGCTGAAGTACCTCCGGGTCATTCAACGCGGCATAGACCACGTCTTTGGGCGCGTTGATGATGATTTCGTCTGCTAGTTCCATGAGATGTCCTTCCTAACAACAGGGAAACTTAATTTTGGCCAATTGCTCAGCCTGTTCAGGCGTCAGGGTGAACAGCCGGCGCAGGCGCGTTGCGAATTTTCTGAGAACCTTCATGGGGTCTCCTCCCGGCGGGTTCGTGACAGGGCGTGAAGCTGGACTTTTCCTGGATTGGGCCGGGCGAGTGTTTTACCACCGTGCAACTTTGGATCTGCCAGAAGCTCTTCCCGCAGTTTGTTGCGATCGCCGATGTGACGCGACAGGCCGGTGCTCCAGATGATCGAGGCAACCTCAGGCATCGGTTTGGATCGCATTGGCGCGCCGCTCCTGCACCAGTTGCGCCAGGATCGAAAGGGCTATCTCCTCTGGCGTGATCGCCCCCAGTTTCAGCCCTGCGGGGGCGTGAACACTGTCGATGGCGGAGTGATCAAGGCCTGTGTCTGCGAGCTTTTTTGCAAGTGCCGCATATTTCCGGCGACTTCCGACAAAGGCCACGTAGCCCGGTCCAGCCCCCAGCGCGGTTTTCAAGGCGTCCAGATCGCCTTGCCCCTGTGTGGCCACAACGATGAAACGCTTTTTATGCGGCTTGTCCTTTTGTGGCTCTGCGGTAACGGACCAATGGAACAACGGTGCAAGTTCGCTAAGGGCCTTGGCCACCGGTGATGCCCCCAAGACCACCAATTGGGGGGCGGGAAGACATGGCTCAATAAAGATATCCACCGTCCCGCGCGAAGGACAGCTATTCCGGGCAAACCGGGTTCCGTCCACTTGATCACCCGCCGCCACACCTT
The DNA here is from genome assembly GCA_947497905.1 of uncultured Pelagimonas sp. Lineage (GTDB taxonomy): Bacteria > Pseudomonadota > Alphaproteobacteria > Rhodobacterales > Rhodobacteraceae > CANMIH01. The sequence continues at coordinate 19,485 of CANMIH010000020.1, read as the reverse complement.
TCTCGGCCAGCAGATCCTCAGGCGCCACTGACACCAATTGAGGCCTTCCATCTCTCAACGCCTGCACAGCGGCGCGTTTGACCGCGCCGCGAGTGCATCCGCCTCCAAGCCATCCTCGCACAAGCGTGCCATCTGAACTCAACAACGCTTTTGCACCGGGCTTGGCAGCGGTTAACCCAACGGTGCGCACGATGGTGGCAAAGGCAAAGGGTTCATCCTTGGCGCGCAGATCCTGCGCCGCATCGGCAATGTCGCTCGAAAGAAATTCTGCGGGGGTCATAATGTCGCCAGCTCCTTTTCCAAAGCAGCAAGATCACCAAGCGTGTTGGCGGATTTGAAGGCATCCAGATGCGGAAGGGCTGCGGCCATTCCCGCGGCCACCGGCGCGTAATCTGACCACCCTTTCAACGGGTTCAGCCAAATTACCTTGCAGCCCCGCTTGCGCAGCTTTTCCAGTGCCAATCCGGTCAATGCCGGTGCCTTGGTGTCGTAGCCATCCGACAGGATCATCACGACACTGCGCCCATCGACAAATCGCTTGGCATAGCTATCAGCAAAGCGCATCAGCGAAGGTCCGATCTTTGAGCCACCACCAAACCCATCCACCATCAACGACATCCGCCCGATGGCCCGTATTGCGTCCTTGTCGCGCAGTACATCGGTGATGCGCACCAGGCGTGTGTGAAACAGATAAGCATCGGCAGATTTGTCCACCCGCATGAGACCCGCGAGAAACGCCAGAAACACCTGCGCATAAACAGTCATCGACCCGGAGACATCGCAAAGTGCCACAATCTTGCGAGTGCGGTCCGGGCGACGTTTGCGCAAAAGGCGCAAGGGCTCTCCACCGGTTGCAAGGCTTTGGCGGATGGTTTTGCGGAAATGCAGCCGGTCGCCTTTGCGCGCGGCAATCCGGCGGCGTGATCGTTTGTCGCTCAGGGCGGCACCAATACGGCGGGCCACCTCCTCGGAGGCGGTAATTTCATCGGGTCGCACCAAGTCGCGCAGATCGCGTTGATTGAGATTTCGCAGATCAGTCGCAATCAACCTGCCGGTGCCATCGCTCTCGACGTCGCCGCCCCCGCTGTCGGGTGCGCTTGCGGAGCCCGATGCGCCGGCCTCTTCACCTTTGGCATCGCGAGAGGAATGTACAGTGTCGTTCAGGGCGCTTGAAACGGTTGGGATGACCCTTTGTTTCACCCGCCCCATATCCATCCAGTAGCTGTCGAACAGATCGTCAAACCGCTCGACCTCTTCCTTGCACCCCGTACACACAGCCCGAAGCACTCGGCGGCTGTCGTCGACATTGATGGCCTCAACCTGCGCCAGGGCAGCCAGGGCAATCTCGGCTTCGGCCACGCCAAGACGCAGCCCATTTTCGCGCAGATGGGTGATGAACCCCGCCATCCGGGCAGAAGGCCCGGGATCACGGGCGGCAAATTTGGTCACACGGCTCATGCCGCCCGCCCTGCGATGCGGCCAGCAACCTCGCGTGTGATCTGCGCCTGATCGCTTTGGGTTTTCAGCAAAGTGGTCAGCGTGGAGTGCATCACGGCAGGCTCCTCGGTAAGATCCGCAATGCCCAAGCCCATCAATGCCGCAGCAAAGTCGAGCATCTCGGCGATGCCCGGCGTTTTCTCCAACTCTTCTTCGCGCAGTTTTTGCACGAACCCGATAATCTGCTCTCCCAAACGCGCTTCGATGTCGGGGCAGCGAGCCTTGAGAATGGCAAGCTCCGTTAGCCGGTCAGGGTAGTCCACATAGGTGTAAAGGCATCGACGGCGCAAAGCGTCCGAGAGATCACGGGTGCCATTCGAAGTCAGGATTACGATGGGCCGTGTTACGGCTTTGATCGTGCCGAGCTCCGGAATGGAAACCTGAAAGTCGGATAGGATTTCAAGGAGAAAGGCCTCGAACTCCTCGTCCGCTCGGTCGATTTCATCGATCAGCAGAACCGGGGGAGTGTCTTGCGTGATCGCCGCCATCAAAGGACGCTCCAGCAGAAAATCCCGCGAAAAAATGCGCTGTTCGACCTCTTTTCCGGTCTCGCCATCTTCGGCAGCTGCGCGAATGGTCAGGAGTTGCCGCTGGTAATTCCATTCGTAAATCGCCTGTGCTGCGTCCAGCCCTTCGTAGCATTGCAGCCGGATAAGCCGCGTGTCTTCAACTTCTGACAGGGTGCGGGCGATTTCGGTTTTACCGACTCCTGCAGCCCCTTCCAGCAACAACGGTCGCCCAAGCGACAACGCAAGTTGCAATGCGACGGCAAGGTCGTCAGAGGCGACATAGCCCTTTTCGGCAAGGCGGGATTTGAGAGTGATCCAGGTCATATCTATTGCAGCCAGGTGGATCAAAACCCACCTGGCCATTGCCTCTAGCCGTGCAGGCCCAGGTCACTGGCGGTCTTCCAGATTCGCCAATGATCATGCGGCATATTGGTGTGCGTATTGCCAAACGGACGGAACGCATCCTGCACTGCATTTGAGAAACAGGGCACGCCCCCAACATGCGGGCTTTCGCCAACTCCTTTGGCCCCGATCGGGTGATGTGGGCTTGGAGTTACGGTGTAGTCGGTCTCGTAGTTGGGAACTTCCCAGGCCGTTGGCAGGAAGAAGTCCATGAGCGTGCCGGTCTTGCAATTGCCCATATCGTCATAGGCAATTTCCTGCCCCAATGCGACGGCCAGCGCCTCGGTCAGACCGCCGTGCACCTGACCTTCGATGATCATCGGGTTGATCCGGGTGCCACAATCATCCAACGCATAGAAACGACGGATTTCCGGTACACCGGTATCGACATCAATATCCATCACACAGATATAGGCGCCAAAAGGATAGGTCATATTCGGCGGGTCGTAATAGCTGACCGCCTCCAGACCGGGCTCAACGCCGGGAATGGCCTGATTATAGGCCGCAAAGGCGATCTCTTTCATGGTCTTGAACCGCTCTGGAGCTCCTTTCACCACGAAGCGATCAACATCGAACTCCACGTCATTGTCGTGCACCTCCAGCAGATAGGCCGCGATCATCTGCGCTTTGGCCCGGATTTTACGCCCCGCCATAGCTGTTGCTGCCCCCGCAACCGGGGTTGACCGAGAACCGTATGTCCCCAGACCATAAGGCGCGGTGTCGGTATCACCTTCTTCAATGGTGATGCTGTCAGCGGGAAGGCCTATCTCGGAGGCGAGAATTTGAGCGAAGGTTGTCGCGTGCCCTTGTCCTTGAGAAATCGTGCCAAGCCGCGCAATGGCCGAGCCCGTCGGATGAATGCGGATTTCGCAACTGTCGAACATGCCGAGACCAAGGATATCGCAGTTCTTCACTGGGCCGGCACCGACAATTTCGGTAAAGAACGACAGGCCGATCCCCATCAGTTTGCGGGTCTTTCCGGCTTTGAAATCCGCAACTCGCTGCTCCTGTTCAGCACGCAGCCCGTTGTAGTCTACGGTCTCCAGGGCTTTGTCCCATGCCGTGTGATAGTCGCCTGAATCGTATTCCCACCCAAGTGCGGCGGTATAGGGGAATTGCTCTTTTTTGATAAAGTTGATCCGGCGCAGCTCCGCAGCGTCCATATTCAACTTGATCGCCAGGACCTCGATCATCCGCTCAATGAAATAAACAGCCTCGGTGACCCGGAAGGAACAACGATAGGAAACACCGCCCGGAGCCTTGTTGGTATAGACACCATCGACCTCAAGATAGGCGGTTGGGATGTCATAGGATCCGGTGCAGATGTTCATGAACCCCGCCGGGAACTTGGTGGGGTCTGCACAGGCGTCAAAGCCTCCATGGTCAGCCGTGACGTGGCAATGCAGCCCGGTGATCTTGCCGTCTTTGGTGGCAGAGATCTTCCCAGTCATGTGATAATCCCGCGCAAAGGCGGTTGTCATCAGATTGTCCATGCGGTCTTCGATCCACTTCACCGGCTTGCCGGTGACAATGGAGGCCACAACCGAACAGACGTAGCCCGGATATGCCCCAACCTTGTTGCCAAAACCTCCGCCGATATCGGGCGAGATCACCCGGATATTGTGTTCTTCAATGCCGGAGATCAGCGAAACGATGGTGCGGATCGCATGTGGTGCCTGGAAGGTGCCCCACAGGGTCAACTTGCCATTGACCTTGTCCATTGACGCCACACTGCCGCAGGTTTCCAACGGGCATGGGTGGGTGCGATGATAATACATGGTCTCTTCGGCCACGACTTCGGCATTGGCGATAACCTCTTCGGTTGGGTCTTTGTCGCCCGCTTCCCAGGTGAAAATATGGTTGTGATGTTTGCGCGGACCATGTGCGCCATCTGTTGGCTTGCCATCTTCGCCAACGGTGTCTTCGCGCAGAACCACGTCGGATTTCAGCGCATCAAACGGATCGACTATCACCGGCAGCTCTTCGTATTCTACCTCGACCGCTTCGATGCCATCAGCAGCGGCGTAGCGATCTTCGGCAACGACAAAGGCGACTTCCTGCCCCTGGAACAGCACCTTGCTATCCGCCAGGACCATTTGCTTGTCACCCGCCAATGTGGGCATCCAATGCAGGCCCAGTGGCGCCAGATCTGCGGCCGTCAGAACTGCGATCACGCCAGGAACTTCAAGAGCCGCAGCGGTGTCGATGTTGGTAATCCGCGCATGGGCATAGGGGGAGCGAACAAAGTCGCCAAAGAGCATTCCATCCAGCTTGATGTCGTCAACATAGTTGCCCTTGCCCTGGGTAAAGCGGGCGTCCTCGACCCGCTTGCGCGAACAGCCCATACCCTTGAGATTTTCGACGCGCTCGTCGCGAGTGATGTCGTCCTTCATTCTGCCGCCTCCTTGGCTGCATTCATTTCGGTGGCTGCGGCCTGAATGGATTTCACGATGTTCTGATACCCCGTGCAGCGGCAGATATTGCCAGCCATGCCAAAGCGGATCTCTTCTTCGGTTGGGTTCGGGTTTTCTTCCAACAGCTTGCTCGCGCGGGTGATCATGCCGGGGGTGCAATAGCCACACTGCAGACCGTGATGTTCTCTGAACGCCTCTTGCAGAGGGTGCAGATTGTCTGGTCCTCCAATGCCTTCAATGGTTGTCACCTCGGCGCCATCCGCCTGGGCGGCAAACATGGTGCAGGATTTTACAGACTTACCATTGATCGTGACGGTGCAGGCTCCGCAATGGGAGGTCTCACAGCCGATATGCGGGCCCGTAATGTTCAGCCGCTCGCGCAGCGTGTAGATCAGCAGTTCACGCGGTTCAGCGAGGAACTCTTCGTCCTTGCCATTCACTTTAAGCTTGATGTGCATCTTCTTTGACATGCTGTATTCCCTCATGCCCGCGACCAAGCGCGTTCGATGGCGCGGCGCAGGATGATGCCGGCCACGTGGTTCTTGAATGCGACAGGGCCGCGATTGTCCTCGGTGGGATCGATATCGCCCCACATGGCTGCTACGGCGGCGGTCAGAGCTGCGTCATCGACGGATGTTCCAACAAGTGCGGCCCCTGCGGCCTCGGAATAGATTGGTGTGTCGCTGAGGTTTGTCATTGCGATCGAGGCGCTGGCGCACTTATCACCATCTTTGACAATCTGCACCGCCGCTGCGGCTGTCGCGTAGTCCCCGATTTTGCGCTTTTGCTTTTCATAGGCATACCCGCCTGCCGGCCGCGGGATGGTGACAGCTGTCAGGACTTCTTCGTCCTCGCGCGCGGTCATATAAGCGGCTTCATAGAAGTCCCGCGCCGGGATCTCACGCTCATCGTCCGGACCTATCACTGTGAAATTTGCGTCAAGGCATTGCATCAACCCCGGCATGTCATTGCCCGGATCGCCATTTGCGACATTGCCGCCAACAGTCCCCATGTAGCGAACCTGAGGATCGGCAATCTGCAACGCAGCTTCGCGTAGAATTGGCGCGACCTTGGCCAACTCAGGGTGGTCGATAATGTCAGCCTGCGTGACCATGGCACCAATGCGGATGGCGTCATTGTCGATCTCGATTTCAGACATGCCGTCGACATCTTGAAGGTCAATCAGGTGCGAAACATCTGCCATGCGCAGCTTCATCATGGGGATCAGGCTGTGGCCTCCCGCCATGACACGCGCGTCATCGCCATGCTCCTCCAGCAGAGACAAAACTCCTGCCATATCCTTGGGTCGATAATACTCGAACGCCACTGGAATCATCGCCTTTCTCCTCCCTAAAAGCAAATCGTCTCGCTGGGGGAGAGCCTGCATGCGCCCGCATACAGCAGCACTAAAAAATCAATGAAACACAGGTATTTTGCACGAAATGCGCGCTAGCCTGCACGAACTGCGCTGACCTGCGAGGCCAAAGCATCCTGAATGACCTTGAGCTTGGATCGGCTGACTGGGGCGGGTGGTAAATCTGCCCCTTCAAAGATGCAACGGCCCTTGTCCTTGGTCCGCTCAAAGCGAACCACACGATCGGGATTGACCAGATAGCTGCGATGGGTCTGCATGAATCCAACTGTGACCAGCCGCTTGGTGGCTTCGGTGATGGGCCAGGCGCAGAACAGGTGCTCATCTGCTGTGTAGATCTGCGTGTAGTGCCCATCTGCGCGTACAAAGAGCACATCATCAGAGCGGATGAAGACCTTGCTCCCATCGCGCTCACAAGGAATCTGCAAACCAGCAACGTTTTCCGGCTCGGATCTCGGCTCCTCCCTTGCAGCCGCGGGCTGCGCGGCGGGGGCGACGATCAGATAGGTGACGCTGACCCACAGACAAGTGCCGAAGATCACAAAGCTGAAAAAGATCACTCCAAGAGCCAATGTCTCATTGCTCATCACCGGGCCGAATTCAGCCAGGCTGGGCTCTGCAACGAAATTCGTGCCCGCCATGGCCAGAAAATGCACCGCACACACGGCAACCGCAAAGCAGAGCGTCCCCAGAAGGATATTGCGGTTCGTCCGCTGCCCATAGGCTATCCAGAAAGCCGCGATGCAAAGACCAACGGCCACAAGAGACGAGAACGCAACACCCGAGATGGAATAGACCGCGCGGCAAAGCTCAAGCCCAGCCATGCCGAGGTAATGCATCACCAGGATGCCGATTCCGACAATGCCCCCCGCAAGCGTGATGACTAGCGGTGTTCGATTCGCAAAATGCAGGATGATCAGTGCTGCCCCGACAAGCAAAATTGCCGATAAGGCTGAAACAAGAGTGATCGCAGCGTCATAATAAAACAGAATAGGCAGTTGCAGCCCCAACATGGCCACAAAATGCATCGCCCAAATGCCGCCGCCCAAGGCAATCGACGCAAGTGCGATAGAGGCCTTTTTCTGAAACATTGGCTTATCAGCGAGATCGCGCGTAAGCGAAAGCCCTGTGAACCCCGCCACTAGCGCTACGAGGCAAGACATCGCAACCAAAAAGCTGCTGTGACTGGTGTCCAAAAATTCCATGCCGAGCAAGATGACTAAGACTTTGACATTTTGCAAACACTCCCCACCCCGCCATCAGCTAAACCGCTCATTCAAAGGTCAGGTTTTGAAAGGCCCTATACCTGCAGTCTAATCGACAGATTTAGGGCTTTCGCTGCAGGGGCATTCAATGTCGGAATTGCACCCAAAGTTTCCCCAACCAAGCTAAGACAAGAGAGATATAACACTGTCTAGGTGTCAGGCATCGCCGAGGATCTTCTTCGCCAGTTTTAGATGGGGTTGATCAAGCATCTGGCCCTCCAGCTGGGCCACGCCACGGTGGTCTGTTTCCAGCAGCGTGACGACCTTGGTCGCCCAGACGATGTCCGCCTGGTCCGGCGCAAAACTTGCGCCGATCCCGTCGATCTGGGCGGGGTGAATGGCCAGTTTTCCGTCAAACCCCACCTGTTTGGCCGCCTGCACCTCGTGGGCGAGACCGGCCTCATCGCGGAAATTGGTATAGACGGCATCAATCGCCAGAACACCGGCATCCCGCGCGGCATAAAGCGTCAGATCGCGTGCCAGAGCAAAGGGCGGGAGGTACTGCCCGTCAGGCCCGCGGTTCGCCCGTGCGCCAAGGTCGGCCTGAAGGTCCTCTCCGCCCCAGGTCAGCCCCACCAACATCGGGTGGGACCAGTCCAGCCGCATCAGATTGCGCACGCCGCGCACCGTTTCGGTGCAGATCGCCAGAATGCCGGGCAGGTGTTCAGGATCATGAGATCGGATCATCGTTGCCAAGGCGTCTATATCCTGCGGGCCCTCACATTTTGGCAGAACATAGCCATTGGGCTGGGCGGCCAGTGTTTCCGCCACATCGCCCGCCGTGCGCCCGGTGGACAGGGCATTGACCCGCACATAACGTGCAGGCCGCGCCGGTTTGCGCAGGTTTGCCGAGGTCAGCGACCGCGCCATATCCTTTCTGTCGGGCGCCACGGCATCTTCAAGGTCGAAAATCACCACATCTGCGTCACTTGCCAACGCCTTGCAGAGTTTGTTCGCGTCATCCCCTGGCACAAACAGCCAAGACCTGAAGGCGTGGGTCGGGAGCGTCATGGGGAAGTCCTATTCGGGGAGCAATCGCGCTAGCGAGGTGATGTAGGCCTCAACACTGTCGCGCTTTGGGTCAAACCATTCCAGCGACCAGTTGAGCGCGCCCAACAGAGTATGGCGCAGGTGTCGTATCTGCGCCGGATCCTCCGGGACGCCCAGATAGGCCGAAATGATGTCATTCCAGTCGCGGTCATAATCCTTGCGCACTTCGGTCAGTTCGGCGCGTACGGCCTCCGGTGCGAAGGGATAGCACCGGATGTGGGCTGAGGAAAAATCACTTGCCGACAGCAGGGTTTCGAGGTGAACGCGCATCGCGGTGATCAGTCGGTTCCGGGCGGTGGCTGTGCTTTGGGCCTGCAGCGCCTCATGCACGGCCTGTTGCACCACTTCGACCCCCAGACGCATGACCTCTGTCGCCAGCGCATCCTTGGACGGGAAATGGTAATACAGGCTGCCCGCTTTCATGCCGACCTCGTTGGCGAGATCCCGCAGCGACATCTCCGCATAGCCATTGCGGCGCATCTTGCTTGCGGCGGCGGCAAGAATGTCCTGGCGCGCGGTGGCCGCCTTGGATTTCTGGCGTGGTTTCTGCGGGGTCTCGGGCACGGTCACTTCTCCTGAACTTCGGAGCAGGAGTCTTTCCAACTCCTGCCCGAACCGCAAGGGGATCACATCCGTTTGGCGACTTCTTCGAGCATGACTTCGGTTGCGCCGCCGCCGATTGCCTGGACGCGGGCATCGCGCGCCATGCGTTCGATGGGGCTTTCGCGCATAAAGCCCATTCCGCCGTGGAACTGAACACAGGCATACATGACCTCGTTCACCAGCTCACCGCAGTAGGATTTGATCATCGACACCTCGCGCACCAGATCTTCGCCTGCTGCGGCGCGGGCGGCGGTGGCATAGATCATCTGGCGTCCGGCTTCGACCCTGGTGGTCAGCTCGGCCAGCCGGTTGCGGATCACCTGTTTTTCCCAAAGAGGGGCGCCAAAGGCCTTGCGGTCTTTCACGTAGCGCACCGTCATCTCAAGGGCGGCCTGGGCCTCGCCCATGGCCATCGCCCCCAGCACGAGCCTCTCGTTCTGGAAATTCTTCATGATCTCGTAGAACCCGCGGCCCTCCTGGCCCAGCACGTTTTCGACCGGCACCCGCACATCCACAAAAGCCAGTTCTGCCGTGTCCGAGCTGTTCCAGCCGTGCTTTTTCAGCGAGCGTGAGACGGTGAAGCCCTCCATGCCTTTTTCAACGATAAACATGGTGACGCTCTGGCTTGGGGGGCCGTTCGGGTCGGTTTTGGCCGCGATACAGAAGACATCCCCCAGCACACCGTTGGTGATAAAGGTCTTGGCCCCGTTCAGCACATAGTGGTCGCCGTCGCGCCGGGCGGTGGTGCGGATGCCCTTCACGTCTGATCCGGCATCGGGTTCGGTCACGCCCACCGCAGAGATGAGCTCGCCCGTGATCATCCGGGGCAGGTATGTCTGCTTTTGCGTTTCGGTGCCGGCGTTGAAGATATGGACGGAGGCCATATCGGTATGCACCAGCACCGTGATTGCCACGCCCGCATAGGTGCAGCGCCCCAGCTCTTCCGCAAGAACAACCGTGCCACGCTCATCCATCTCCGAACCACCATACTGCGCAGGATAGGTTATCCCGAAGAAGCCGAGGTCTCCCATCTTGCGCAGCAGTGCACGGGGCGTGGCTCCGGTCTCTTCCCAGGCATCGGCGTGAGGCTTGATTTCCTCCTCCACAAAACGCCGGACCTGGGCGCGCAGCATGTGGTGCTCTTCTTCGAAAAAGAAGGGACTGGAGGTGGTGGCATCAAATCCGCGGGCCGTCATGGGAGGTCTCCATTGCTCGTGAGCGTTGACATATTTTCTAACGGCCGTTAGGTAGAAATTCAACCAAAAACTGAAATAGGGGATTCGTCGATGACAGACATCACCGATCTGGTTGCCCAATTGAGAGAGGCGCATCGCCAGGCCTCGCAGGGGGGCGGAGAGCGGTTCCGGGCCAGACATACGGCACGCGGAAAGCTGTTTGTGCGCGACCGGATCGACATGATCCTGGATCCCCAGACCGCGTTTTTGGAGCTGTCGCCGCTGGCGGCGCATGGCCTGTACGGCGGAGAGGTTCCCGGCGCTGGCATTTTGACCGGCATCGGTCTGATCCATGATCGTCCCTGCATGGTGATTGCCAATGATGCGACAACCAAGGGCGGGTCATTTTTTGCCGAAACCGTGCGCAAACATTCCCGGGCTCAGGAGATCGCGCAACAACACAGGCTTCCCTGCATCTATCTGGTGGATTGCGGCGGTGCCTTCCTGCCTGAACAAGATAGGGTCTTTCCGGATCAGGATCACTTTGGGGGCGGGTTCTGGCGACAGTGTCAGATGTCGGCCTCTGGCATACCGCAGATCTCGGTGGTGTTTGGCGGCTGCACCGCTGGGGGGGCCTATATTCCGGCACTTTCGGATCAGGTGATTATGGTGAAGGGCACCGGGCGTATTCATCTGGGGGGGCCGCCCATTGTAAAGGCCGCGATCAATGAAATCGTGGATGGTGAAACCCTTGGTGGGGCCGAGATGCACACTCAGGTCTCGGGGGTCAGCGACCATATTGCGCCGGATGAAGAAACCGCGCTTCAGATGCTGCGCGACCTTGTCGCCAACCTTGGCGACACTCGCCGGATCACACCGCCCGCGCAGGCCTCTATTGCCCCATTGGACACCTTTGGCACGCCTCAGGATCACGCCCCGGTCGATCTCAAACGCCCGATCGATATGCGGGCCTTGATCAAGAGTATGGTGGATGGGTCCGGGTTTTCCGAATTCAAGCCGGACTACGGCAAGAGCCTGATCACCGGCTTTGCCCATATTCACGGCTATCCCGTGGGTATTCTTGCCAATGATGGCGCGCTGTTTTCCGAAAGTTCGGTCAAAGGCGCCCATTTCATCGAACTCTGCGATCAGCGTCATATCCCGCTGATTTTCCTGCAAAACATCACCGGGTTCATGGTGGGAACCGAGGCCGAACGGGGCGGTATTGCCAAACATTCCTCCAAATTGGTCTATGCGGTGTCCAATGCCCGCGTCCCGAAATACACGGTGCTGGTCGGTGGCTCTTATGGCGCGGGAAACTACGGCATGTGTGGCCGGGGCTTTCGCCCGCGTTTCCTGTTTTCCTGGCCCAATGCGCGCATCGCCACCATGAGCCCCGATGTGGCCTCGACCGTCGTGACCGATCTGCGCCGCGCCAGTCTGAAATCGCCCGCGACGGAAGACGAGATCGCCGCCCTTGACGCCCGCACCCGCGCCCAGTTCGAAGAGCAATCCGATCCCTATTATGCCACCGCCCGGCTTTGGGATGATGGCATCCTCGAACCCAATCAGACCCGCGACGTTCTTGGCCTCTGCATCGCATTGGCGGCCGGAGAAGACCGCGATACCGGCCCGCGCCCGGTCTACAGAATGTGAGGTTCGCCATGTTTGATAGTCTGCTGATCGCCAATCGCGGCGAAATTGCCTGCCACATCATCAAAACCGCCCGCAAGATGGGTCTGCGCACGGTTGCGGTGTATTCGGATGCGGATGCACAGGCCCTGCATGTCCAGATGGCCGATCAGGCGGTGCACATCGGTGCGGCTCCGGCCACCGAAAGCTATTTGCGCACGGATCGTATTCTGGAGGCCGCCCGGAAAACCGGCGCAGAGGCCATTCACCCCGGTTATGGTTTCCTGTCTGAACAACCGGATCTGGTACGGGGCTGCGCCGAGATGAGCCTTACATGGGTTGGTCCGCATCTGGAGGCGATCACCTCGATGGGCTCCAAGATCGAGGCGAAACAGATCGCTGAAAAGGCCGGTGTCCCCTGCATTCCCGGCTATGCAGGCGCGGATCAGTCGGACGACAGGCTGATCGCCGCCGCCCTCGATATCGGGCTGCCCGTCATGGTCAAAGCCAGTGCGGGGGGCGGCGGCAAGGGCATGCGCGCGGTCTTTGACGAGGCCGATCTTGCGGCGGCCATTTCCTCGGCCCGGCAGGAGGCAAAACGGTCGTTTGGCGATGACCGTCTGTTGGTGGAAAAGCTGATCCAGAACCCGCGCCATATTGAGGTGCAGCTGCTGGGGGACAAGCACGGACACCTGATACATCTCTTTGAGCGGGATTGTTCGGTGCAGCGCCATCATCAAAAACTGCTCGAAGAAGCCCCCGCGCCAAACCTGCGCGACGACACCCGCGCCGCGCTGTATGAGGCGGCGCTGGGGCTGGGCCGTCACATCGCATATGACAGCACGGGCACGGTCGAGTTCATCATGGATGCGGAGACCGAAGCGTTCCATTTCCTCGAAATGAACACGCGGCTTCAGGTGGAACACACGGTGACCGAAGAAATCACCGGTCTTGATCTTGTGGAGTGGCAGCTGCGCGTGGCGGCGGGGGCGCCTCTTGCGCTGGCGCAGGATCAGGTCACCTGCACCGGGCACGCCATCGAAGCGCGTCTGACCGCCGAAGATGCCAGCGACGGCTTTCGCCCCGACACAGGCACCTTGCACCATTGGTCGGTTGGTCCCGAATTGCGCTGTGACAGTGGCATTCAAAAAGGATCGGTCATCGGGTCAAGCTATGACAGCATGATTGCCAAGCTGATCGCCCATGGCGGTGACCGCCAGATGGCCTGCCAAAAACTGGCCAAAGGGCTGGAACGGCTTGAGGTTGCCGGGGTGACGACAAACCGACTGTTCCTGCGCGACGCCCTTCAGCGCGACCGGTTCCGTGCCGGCCGTGCCACAACCGAGTTCTTGCCCGAGGAATGGCCCGAGGGCTGGCAGGCGGCGCCAGGCGAGACCCTGACCCTAGCGGCGCTGGCGCTGCATGTTCAGCCAAAACCGGCACGCTCTCCCTGGCAGAGCATCGGTGGCTTTCGCCTGCTGCTGGGTGCCGGACATCCGGCGCAGACCACCTATCTGAATGCGCAAGATCCCACACAACGGGTGACGCTTGCGGAGACGCCAGACGGGATCGAGGTGTCGCGCGAGGGGGTGGTGGAAACGGTTCAGGCCAGTTGGAGCGCCCCACATGAGCTGACGGTCACCCGAGACGATCTCCAACACCGGATGGGGGCGCTGATTGACGGTGGTGTGGTTCATCTCTGGGGCAAAGACTTTGATGCCGTGCATGAGACGGTCACGCTGGGGGATTTCAACGCCGCCCAGCAGATCGACACATCCGCAACCCCCGATCGCATCACGGCGCCAATGCCCGGATTGATTGTCGAGTTGCGCACGCGGCCCGGCGCTGAGGTGGCCGAGGGCGACACTTTGGTGGTGATGGAATCCATGAAGCTCCTGATGGAGCTGAAGGCCAATGCGGCGGGCACCGTTGCGCAGATCCAGACAGACACGGGCGAGACGGTCGAGGCGGGGTCTGTGCTTGTTCGACTCAACCTGACGGAGGCAGAGGGTTAATCCATGGCCGGACTTTGGTTTGAGGACTTCACGCAGGGCATGGTGATCGACCACGCGATCACCCGCACCATCACCGAGGCGGACAACATGTTCTTTTGTGCGCTCACCTACAACTCTCAACCGCTCCACATCGACCACCATTTTGCCGAGGGCACTGAATTCGGCAGGCCTTTGGTAAACTCGCTCTTCACGCTTGGGGCCATGATTGGCATGTCGGTCAATGAGACCACGCTTGGCACAACCATTGCCAATCTGGGCATGAGCGATGTGGCCTTTCCCGCGCCGGTGTTTCATGGCGACACGCTGCGTATCCAGACCACAGTTGAAAGTGCGCGCGAAAGCGGCTCGCGCCCTGATGCAGGGATCGTGAATTTCCGGCATGAAGCCCGCAATCAGGATGGGGTGCTGGTCGCAAGCTGCCGGCGCGCGGCCTTCATGCATAAGAGGCCTGCGGCATGACCGCGCTCAAACCTCCGGCCGGGCTGATGGTTTTGGAGTATGATGCCATCGGCCTTCGCGTTCCAGGCCTGCCACCAATGGGGCCTCCTTGCCGACAAGCCCATCGCCCAGCCAGTAATTCAAAATTGGGAGATAGCAGCCCAATTTCGGAAGCGGGGCTCGCCTAAACCATTGGAAAGGCGAGCCCTATCGTTTCTGGCAGGTGTGTTTGTTATCGAGCCTGCTTTCGGTATTCCTGCACCGGCATGCCACCCACACCCCAATCCTCCAAAGCGACCTCGTCAATCACCACAAAGGTTGTGGCCGGATCCTTTCCCAAAATGTCCTGCAGAAGTCCGGTGACCCCGGTAATCAGCTGCGTCTTTTGCTCGGCGCTTGGGCCGGTGCCATCGGGACCACCTTCGCGTGTCACTTTGATATTCACATAAGGCATCGATCACCCCCTCCGTGGAACATAGGAAAACACCTTGGCCACGATACGCCATTCGGTGCCGCTGCGGACCAGTGTCAGCAAGTCATGGAAATCTCGGCCCATCATGGTCATTCGGGCGCTGACGTGTGCAAGCTTACTGCTGGCAAAGGCAATTTCCAGGATCTCCTCTTCTCGCGGATCACCCCGTTTGGCCGGGGGTTCACGCCCATCAACGCGGGCCATGTAGGTTTCAAGATCCAAGTAAAGCTCATCACCTTCTGTGGCACAGACATAGGCCAGATGCGGATGGAACACATCGCGCAGCATGGTGCTATCGGCCTGATGGAGGCCCTCGAAATAGGTTTCCATCAGGTCGCCAACCTGTTTGTAATCTGCTGGCGTCATTGGATCAGCCCCTCAGCGCGCATCGCAGCTTTTACCGAAGGGCGGTCAGCGCAGCGGCTCACAAAGGCGGCCAAGTTGGGCCAACCTGTCAGGTCGATCCCCGTAAAATTAGCCCAGTTCGATACCGCGAAAAGATATGCATCTGCCACCGAGAACGCACCGCCAATCAACCAGTCGCGACCATCCTCCAATTGGGTTTCGATAAAATCGAACTTGGCCGCAACCGCGATGCGCGCCGCGTCCTTTCCGGCCTCGGACATGCCCTCGCGGAACAGCGGGCCAAAAGCCTTATGTAGCTCGGTCCCGATCCAATTGAGCTGTTCTTGCATCCGTGCGCGCGCAAGGCTGCCTGCCTTCGGAGCCAGCCCTGCCTCGGGTGTGTTGTCTGCGATATACTGTAACACCGCCGCCCCTTCAGTCAGAACGCTGCCGTCTTCCAGCTGCAAGGCCGGGACATAGCCCTTAGGGTTGATCGCCTGGTAATCCGCACCACTTTCGGTCCGACCCGCAGTGGTATCAACGGCTTCGATGTCAAACGGGCGGCCGGTTTCATGCAGGGCGATATGGCTGGCCAGAGGACAGGCGCCGGGTTTGTAGTAAAGCTTCATGACAATCTCCTGTGTTGGTGATGCCCCTGACTACCTTCCGATATGATTGATTGATAATATTGTGTTCTCAGCATAATGATTAGAAAAATAGATCATATCAGATACCCATGAAACATGACCAGCTCATCGCCCTAGATGCTATTGTCTCCACCGGAACCTTTCGTGGCGCGGCGGAGCGCCTCAATAAGTCACAATCCGCCATCAGCCACACGATCCGTCAGTTGGAGGAAGAACTGGAGTTAGAGCTCTTCAGCCGGGAAGCCTATCGCCCCTCACTCACCCCGGCAGGTGAAATTTTCTACCGCGAAGCCTCGCGGGTGCTGCGACAGATGCAAGGACTGCGCTCCACCGCATCGCGACTGCGAGCCCGCGAAGAGCCTGAGCTGACACTTGCCGTCAGTGCCACAATGGATCTTGCCCCCCTACTACCCGCACTTGCGGAGACTGGGCGGCGCCACCCCGCCACACACCTTCGGCTCAGGATGGAAATGATGGGTGGTCCGATTGCTCGGCTGATGGAAGGCAAGGCAAATATCGCACTTGCCTCTCTTGATGGGGTGCCATTGGACGAGGTTGAGGCTGAACCCATTGCCGAAGTCACGATCCGTCCTGTTGCCAGCCCCCACTTGGGTCTGCCCTCCGAGACCCGCGCGTTATCCGCATCAGAAATGCAAACACAAGTGCAGGTTGTCACAGCCGGCACAGCTGGCGCGACGCATGAACAAAGCCGTGATTTGTTGCCTGGTGGACTGAAATGGACGGTTTCTGACCTCGCTGCCAAGAAACAGGTGATCCTGGCTGGCCTTGGCTGGGGCGGCCTGCCTGATCATATGACGGTGGAGGAACGTCGGTCCGGGGCTTTGCGTCCCTTGAACCTAGAAGGGTTTCCGCTGCGTCGCACCATGATCTTTAAGATGAGACGCAGGGATCAGGCGATTGGCGTCGTTGCTGATGATCTTTGGAACAAGATCGGGATGCTCGCATCCAGCGACAACTAACTGAGGCTTGGCAAATCTGCTCAAGACTGCTGGATCGATATACACTGCCCCTCAACGGTGATGGCATTAAAATGTGAGTTCATCTTGGTCAGCGTTGACGGGAACAATCACCGATCTGAAGGTCGAAACCGTGTTATCAGTTGGCAGATCATGCTCTAACCACAGATCTACAGCCAAGTTATTTTTCAACATCTGCATTCCGAATGAGGGCTGCTAACCTGAAAAAGCTGTGCACCATCTTTGAAAAAGGTGTCAGCAAAAAGAAGGCCAGTACGGACCCGAGATGGAGCGCCAGAAGCGACGGCATCACTACAGTCTGTCCTAGCGCGTAGAGAAGCAAACCAGACAGAGCGACAAAGCCAAGCAACAAAACAAATCCCAGGTCGCCCCCCCAGGCCTGAACGTCTCCGAGTGCGGGGTCAGATTTCAGTTTCAGCCAAACCATATATCCACACCCGGCCGTCAGCAAAGCCCCCCCGGCACACCCAGTAGTTTTGGCAGAGATAGCGCTCCATAAGGTGCTGGAAGTACGAAGATATAGTGCATCACAGTGCCAATGGACGTGGCTCCGAAACACAGCAGGAAACCATACATGATAGCCTGATGCGCATAGCGGCGGGCATGGCTGAACCTGTCTTGATCTTCAAAATTGCACCCTTCACCGTGCCCTGCGGCCAGATCCTTCATATGAGCGGCCTTGCGCAGGGCCGACACCACTTGAGTAATTCCAATAGACTTGCCTTCAACCGCACGCCAATAGCGGCGCAAGCCAATCCCGACGCTTAGAAGGGGCAAAAAAACGCGGGCAAAAACAAAGCCACCATCGCGCCATGTGATAGGGCGGCATAGAAGCCCTCCCCTTCCCCACCAACCGCTGAAATCAACCAAAACAAGACCGCAAATCCGATCACCAAAGCCAAGGCAATTGCACCACCGTGTGTGTGGAAACGATGGGCCAGTGGCCGTGGCCAGACGAATGTCTCCCAACTGTCGCGACGCACTTCGGCGAGGGCGGCAGGCAGGTTCAGATTGTATTCATGCGGGGCCGTGTACTGGCAGGGGTAATAACAGCCGCAACAGTTGTGGCAAAGGTTTGCAAACAGGACAATATCCGCCTCAGCAAAGCTGCGCTGTTCCTCGGTGAACGTCCCGCCTTCAGCGCAGACCTTTTCGATCATCGATGGCGCGGCCTGACTAAGTCCAGGCGATTCAAGCAAATGCAAATCGGCCTCATTCACCTCTGCAACGGCTTGTTCATTCAACGGACGAAAAGCGCCCCCCGTCAGGCCCGGCCAAACTGGCGGTGTGATCTCTTCTTGTGTTTCAGGTGGCGCTATGCGCGAGGCTCGACCCCGACGACGGGTTCTGGCAGACATTTTCTATCCTGACGCTTTGGTACAGGGGTAACGCTAGACCCGGAGAGCCGGTCACACAAAAACAACATTCTCTTGCATCTGATGAGAAAAACTCATCAGTTGAATCTATGGCTACTCTTCCGTCTCTCCCCGCCTTACGAGCATTCGATGCTGTATCTCGCCTCGGCAGCTTTCGCGCCGCCTCAGAGGATCTTCATGTTTCCCCAACAGCGATCAGTCATCATATCCGTGGCCTCGAAGCACAGTTGGAGGTTTCGCTGTTTATCCGAACGGGCCGGCAAGTTACCCTGACAGGTGAAGGGTTGCGGCTGGCCGAAGAGGTCACAAAGGCCTTTCGCATTCTCGAACGCGCCGTTGCTGATGTGTCGGCGAAGTCCAGTCAAACCACAATCCGCATCGCGATGGGGCCAAGTTTTGCCACCCGCTGGATGTTGCCCCGCTTGTCAGCGTTCCATGAGGCCTTTCCAGATGTTGATCTTGAACTTGTTCAGACACCTCTTTTGGTATCGCCGCAAAACGTGGATGCCGATATTTTTATCACTTGGGGTGATGGCTATTGGCCTAACATGATTTCGGACAAGCTCGTCGGCGTTTTTGCAGCACCCGTCGCCAGTCCCGTGCTGCTAAAGCGGCTTGGATATCCAAAAACCCCAGATCAATTGCTGGACTTTCCGCTGATCCATCAGCGCGACACCGTTGGGTGGAGCTCATGGTTTTCACACCACAATGTCAATGCGATTGGACAACTTTCAGGTCCTTTGATCGAAGACACCAATGTCGTTCTGCAGGCCGCCCTCTCTGGCCAAGGCGTGGTGATGGGCTGGCGTCCCCTCATTGACAACGAATTAGACAGTGGTGCTCTTGTTCAATTGTTTGGAGCAGTTCGCAGTGACATTCGCGCCTATTACCTGGTTCGTCGCAAATCGCATGTGATGCAAAACACAATCAGCACGATATCTGAGTGGCTGCTACACGGCGCTGAGGTCGTCTAGTAGACACTGTCCGAACGAGGAAACCTTCGCAAGATCCGTTCGCCCTGACTTTTTGAGATTACGACCGAGGTTTAGTTTTTTGTGGGTCGTAGTGTGCGAAGGGGACGATTTTGGCAGGGAGGCGCTTCATGTGGCCGTCCAGCTTGCCAATCTCGACCTCGGTGCCCACCTCGTGGTGTGCCACATCCACCCGGGCCAGAGCGATGTTTTTGCCCAGCAAGGGCGAGCGCATCGACGAGGTGATCTCGCCAATCTGCGCCCGGCCGATGTGCACACAATCGCCATGGGCCACATCCACCGC
>CANMIH010000019.1 GCA_947497905.1 uncultured Pelagimonas sp. | reverse complement strand
GAGGAGGATTCGAACCCCCGACCCCTTGATTCGTAGTCAAGTACTCTATCCAGCTGAGCTATCGGTCCGTGAGGGGCGGTCTAATGGTTACGCCCTAAGGGCGCAAGTGCAAAAAAGCGCCAAAGTAAACTTTTCATGTCATTTCGCCCATCGGCAGGCAAATCTCAAAGCAAGTGCCTGTTTCATCACTAGATTTCAGCTCCACCGTACCACCATGACCCCGAATAAGTTCGGCCACAATCGCGAGCCCAAGCCCTGTACCCCCCTTACGAACCCCTCCTTGGAACGGTTTGAACAGATTCTCTTGCGCCTTGGCGGGTAGACCCGGACCAGTATCGACTAGCTGAATGGTCCAATGGTCTTCTTCAGATCGCGCGGACAGCCGCAGAGTGCCAGGTTTTCCCGTAGCTACCATCGCCTGACGCGCATTGCGCACAAGGTTGCTGATGGCGCGATAGATTTGCTCCGGGTCGCCTCGCACCATCAAAGATGGTGGAACATCATTTACAAACTCCAAGTCCGCCTCACCGACAGCCAACCGTTCCGCATCATACAGCTCGGTGACCAGCTCGGAGAGATTGAAAACCGTCAGACTTGGCGCGGGCTCCTCTGCCCGCCCAAAGGCCAATGTGCTTTCACAAAGTGACACCGCTCGCGAGATTGAGTTGACCAGCTTGGGCGCCATACGTTTGACCGTTGGATCTTCCGACATTTCAATCCGGTCAGTAAACAGTTGGGCTGCTGTCAGGATGTTGCGCAGGTCATGGCTCACTCGGGCCACGGCACCGCCAAGTTGCGCAAGACGCTCCTTTTGCTTCAGGGCCTGTGTCAGATGAGTCTGCATCATCTGCAAAGCTTCTTCCGCCTCACGCAGTTCGGTGACGCCCGAAGAGGGCTTGATCACGCTGCGAACATCTTCCGGCGCGTCGGAATAGGCCCGCATATAATTGACGACCCCTTCGATCGGTCGCACCAGAAGTACCCGCACCGCAAGGAACAGCAAAACCGCCGTAACAACCGAGATCACCGCAGACAGCAGGAGAATCCGTTTGCCATAGTCAATCATCGACGCCCGCAGGGGGGCCGTATCCATGGTAACCTCAATCAGATCCCCCGCATTTAAAGACGGCACACCGATCACCCGGATCAGTTCGGGTTCGGGCGCGATCAATCGCGACATCGCATCCAATATCAGACGCGGCGCCCCTGCCCCGCGCAAATCAAAACTGATGGTAACGTCATGAGGCATCGGCGACGACAGCATCAGCTGCCGGATCTCATTGCGGCGCAGCACCACATTATAGACACCGGCATTTTCAAGCAGCTCCGCCTCAAGCTCTTCCGTCAGCATATCATCCGCCAACAGCGCCAGTGACGCAATCTGCGCCCGTTCGAGCCGCGCCAGAAGATAATCCTCGCGATACCGCGCCACAGACGGCACAAAGATCAGCACTTCGGCCAACATGACAAAGATTGTGGTCAGGATCAGGAAACGACCCGAGAGGGAATTCAGCATAAGCTCACTTTATATTTAAGGAAGCCAGCGTTGCACAAAGCGCACCACTTTTTTGACGGTCTCATTCTCAAACAGACGAGGAGTAAAATACGCCCCTGCCACACGTTTGTTAAGCTCTGCAATGGTGGGATAAGGCGCAATCATATTCGACACTGCGCTCATCTTTAGATTATTGGCAATCGCCATCGACCAGAGTGAGATCAACTCCCCCGCCTGGTGCCCGGCAATGGACGCACCCACCGGACGCCCTTTTACAACCATAACCTTGATCAGGCCTTTGGTCTCGCGTTCTGCAATGGCGCGGTCATTGTGCGAATAGTGGAAGCGCGCAACTTCAAGTTTTTCCCCGTACTGCTCGCGCGCCTGCGCTTCGGTCAATCCGACCTGAGACAGCTCAGGCTGCGTATAGGTGGCCCAGGGAATATGTGCCGTTTTGGTTTTTGCTGGCAATCCAAACAGAGCCGAGCGAATGATCACCCCCGCATGATATCCCGCCACATGTGTGAACTGCAGCCCACCTGCGGCGTCCCCAATGGCGTAGACCTTTTTATTGGTGGTGCGCAGACTGTCGTCCACTTTGATCCCGGTCCGAGTGGTTTCGATACCTGCCGCCTCGAGATTAAGCTTATCAGTGTTGGCCTTACGACCAACCGCCATCAAAAGATGTGTGCCCTGAAACAGACGACCGTCCTGAGTTTCCACCTCGATGGCGCCCGCCTCTCCTCGGATTTCTTTGGCGAGTGCTTCTTCCGCAATTTCGATCCCTTCAGCGCGCAGGTTCTCCAGAACCACCTCGGCCAGTTCCGGATCATCTTTGCCCAAAGCACGGGCCCCTTCGATCACAGTGACTTCGCTACCCAAGCGACGGTGTGCCTGCGCCATTTCCATACCGATCGGGCCACCGCCGATCACCAAGAGATGTTTGGGCTGTTCGCGCAGTTCCCACAGCGTTTCATTGGTCAGATAGGGCACCTGATCCAAACCCGGAATGGGGGGCACCAAAGGCGACGACCCGGTTGAAATCACGATTCGACGCGCAGAAATGCGATAGGACCCCGCTTCGACCTCGGTCGGAGAGACAAAACGGCCGAATTCGCGGATAACCCGAACCCCAAAGCCTTCAAAACGTTCCTGACTGTCGACCGGCTCAATCGTGGCGATCACGTCATTTACATGATCTTTGGCTGATGCGTAATCCACAACGGGGGTCACATTATGCACGCCATAAGGCTGCGCATGAGACATGTGATACGCTACTTTCCCTGAGGCGATCAGCGCCTTGGAGGGGACACAGCCATAGTTGAGGCAATCGCCCCCCATCTTATGGCCTTCGAGCAAAACAACATTTGCCCCCATCTGCGCTGCACCAGCCGCGGTCGACAGCCCGCCAGATCCTGCACCAATGATGAGAAGGTCAGCTTTAATACGCTCCATCAATCACACGTCCTTTTTGCCACGAAGGGCTTTGATAACTATGGGTAGGGCAGACAGGGCCGCAAGGCCAAGAATCGGTCCGATCACATGAGGTTCGAAGATGATCCCAAGGTTCGGCGTTTCCCCACGTGCAAACACTTCTCCCAGACCGGCACCGACCGAGGTGTAAACAACGGTACCGGGAATGATCCCCAAGAATGTCGACACCACATAACGGTGGAGCGGCACCTCAAGAAACGCGGGAATCAGGTTGGCGAGGAAGAAGGGCACAGCTGGGACAAGGCGAATAAGGAACAGCATCGACCATTGATTTTCATCGATTCCATCTTTGATCTGCTTCACAGCCCCGCCGGAGTTTTCAAGTTTCTTGCCCAGTGCGTCTCCGAGCCCCCAACGCGCGGCGAGAAAAATGGCCATTGCCCCCAGCGTTGCGGCGCCAACATTGAACACCGATCCAAAAATCGTGCCAAATAGGAAGCCCCCCGTGAGGGTCGCAATCGACGCCCCTGGCAGCGAGAAGGCCACGATCGCGACATAGACAGCAATGAACACCGCTGCGGTCAGCACGTAGTTGCCATCCCGAAACGCCAGCAAAGCCTCACGGTTGTCGCGCAGGGCATCGAATGACAAATAATCGCGCAGAGTAAAGGCCCCCACTGCCGCAACCGTCAGAATCAGGATCATAGGGAGAAGGCGGCTTATGCTGGATCGGGCTTCAGGAGTATCTGTCATATCGCTCATCAGATTGGCTTTCTGTTGGGGCAAAGTCTGCACAGAACATGACGATCACTGCACCTCAACAACAGGTATCTCACGCGCCCTTGAACGCAGGTGTACAACTTCGTGAGATTTTGGCTGGATTCATACGACATTGAAACATAAACAGCTGTGGAACCTCGCCTTTGTTGCAGGCGACTGGGATTGCCATTTGACATACCCCCGTCACATGCCTATAGCACAGGCTTCAGACACCACTGGCCTGGCGAATCCGCGCCTTCCGGCCAAGGAACGGAGCAATCGCTATGAAACGCACTTTTCAGCCGTCGAACCTCGTTCGCAAGCGCCGTCACGGCTTCCGCTCGCGTATGGCTACCAAAGCCGGCCGCAAGATTCTGAACGCCCGCCGTGCGCGTGGCCGTAAGAGCCTGAGCGCATAAGCACGGATCCTTCGCTATGGCGAAGCATTTGATGCCGCTTAAAAAGACCGCCGCAGAGCAATCTGAGGCGGTTCTTTTGCCTTTGACAGTTCTGGTCAAACGCGCAGATTTCCTAAAAGCCGCCAAAGCCCGACGTGCACCCTGCCCTGCCTTTTTGGTGCAAGCGCGCAAACGACGTGATGGCGAGGCCGAGGGGATTCGTGTTGGCTTTACCTGTTCCAAAAAGGTCGGCAATGCCGTTGCCCGCAATCGCGCGAAACGCCGGTTGCGCGAGATCGCCCGTGAAGTTTTGCACGAACATGGGCGCGACGGGTATGACTATGTGCTGATCGGGCGGGCAGTACACACTGCCACGCATGATTTCGTGCAGATGCAAAAAGACCTGCGCCGCGCCTTGCGAAAGGTTCACGCATGAGCCCGCTGGCTCATATCGCGGCTTTGCCGGTGCGCGCCTACAGGCTTTTGTTTTCCCCTTGGGTTGGACATGGCTGTCGCTACCACCCAACCTGCTCGGCCTATTCCCTTGAAGCGCTTGAAAAACATGGTGCTTTCAAAGGCACGTGGCTCACCCTGCGCCGCATTGCCCGGTGCCACCCCTGGGGCGGATCGGGCGTAGACAACGTGCCCGATTAGGCCCCACTCAAAAGGGCCAGGTTCCCGCGATCGGTCACACTCCGCGTTGGGAACTCATGCCGATCCAACTGGCCACTGATGTTGTGGAAGACATCCAGCAGGAAATAGGAATCGTCAAAATACCAGACATGTCCGGCATTGAGGCCATCCTGATGGGGCTGAGATTTATACCGTAATCCGCAATACACATTCGCCGCTTTTGGATGAAATGGTGTAGTCAGCCCCACCCGGCCAGCACGTGGGGCAACCCCAACACGTTTTACCGCCGAAATAGACAGCGTATCGTCATGTGGGTTGTAATAATTCGTCAATCTTGCGCAATGCCTGTAGAGTGACGAAGACTTGGGATTGTCAGGCTCAAGCGAGCCCACCGAGATGTCCCCACCCATCAACATCACCTGCCCGACAGACCAATTTCGCCCCGCAATGCGTGCGCGGTCATCCGCATCGTCGAACGCCTCTCGGACCACATAACTGCCCATGGAATGGGCCAGAATATGTAGATCAACCCGGCAGTCTGGTTCCTGCAGGGTGGCAAATGCCGCGATCCCGTCGCTTACCAACCGAAATGCGGTAAGCTTGGCGTCGGTCCGATCTTCCAGATAGTTCAGAGCAGAATCAGCGCTTGGCCAGTCAAAGCTGATCACCGCCCCTTGGTACCCATGCGCCTCTAACCCGGCTTTGATTTTGCGGTGGCGCTCCAGCACCGTTTCGGGTGAATTGTTGAACCCATGGACATAAAACAGGATGTCACCCGAGGTCAGAGGATTGGGGGTGCCCCCTTTGGCCTCCTCCATCACATCCTTCACCCATTCCGATTTCTTGATCTTATGACTGGGCTTAGGCTCAGATGCACTGTAAGGAATCCGTAAAAACTGACAGGCGGCGGGCTCATTTCCAAACCCATCACCACGTTTGCCGCGTGCGCAGAAAATATAATCCATCTCAATCACCACACTAATAAAATGTCCCAAAAGCCTAGGACAATCACGGGGTGAAACAAAGGTATGGCTTGCCTGACTGTCCTTCGCGGCCTAAACGACCGCCATGTTAGATACGGCAGATGACATCCACCCGCTCTTTCACGGTGCTCCCAAAAGTACCGAGTTCAAAAAGCTGCGCAAACGCATCGTGCAACAGGTCCGCGAGGCGGTCGACCAATATGGTATGATCGAAGAAGGGGCCAAGTGGCTGGTCTGCTTGTCTGGCGGCAAAGACAGCTACACCCTACTGGCGGTTTTGCACGAATTGAAATGGCGCGGGTTGTTGCCCGTTGAAATTCTGGCCTGCAATCTGGATCAGGGTCAGCCAGGGTTTCCTGCGACGGTTCTTCCCGAATTTCTGGACAAGATGGGTGTTCCCAACCGCATCGAATATCAGGACACTTATTCGATTGTGATGGACAAGGTCCCCGAAGGCCGCACCTTTTGCGCTCTCTGTTCGCGTCTGCGCCGCGGCAATCTATATCGTGTTGCCCGTGAAGAAGGCTGTAGCGCCGTTGTTCTTGGACATCATCGGGACGATATTCTTGAAACCTTTTTCATGAATCTATTCCACGGCAGTCGACTTGCAACAATGCCACCGAAATTGGTCAATGAAGAAGGCGATCTCTTTGTCTATCGCCCTCTGGCCCATGTCTCCGAAGCCGATTGTGAAAAATTTGCCAAGGCGATGGATTACCCAATCATTCCCTGTGATCTTTGCGGAAGCCAAGACGGCCTTCAGCGGCAACAGGTCAAGCAACTGCTTGATGGGTGGGAGAAAAATTCCCCCGGGCGTCGCAACAAGATGTTCCGCGCATTGATGAATATCCGCCCCTCTCACATGTTGGACCCCGAGCTGTTCGACTTCGCTGGGTTGATGCGCCACACAAAAGGCGAAAATTCGACGTAATCGGTCTTTGACCGTTAAGAGCCGAGTTACCGAGGCGGGATATATTTTCCTCAAGTTTAGGGAAAGGACCGTCTCATGAAGGCCAGCCTTCAGTCGCGAATCAGCATGTTTCAAGCCACCGTACGCCGTGGCTTGAGTGGCCCGCAGGCGCTGGCCTTTCTTCCCGCCGTGGCCCTTGGGGCCTTTTGGCTCGGCGGCGAACCGGCATTGATCTTTGTTGCGCTTGGCCTCCCTGCCCTCTTTGTGATGAGTGGTGGTTTCAGCCAATCCTCCCCAGATCAGGACGAGGGCGGCGCCGAGGCAGATGTGATCAATTCTGCAGCGGCGCAGACCTTGGCCAATCATTTCCTTGAACAGGCGCGCTCAACCCATCTGAGCACCGCCTGTATTCTGGTTGAAATGGAAGGTCTGGATGATCTGGCACAGCGTGGCGGCGATGCCACCGCGGACACCATGCGCGATCTGACGCTAAGCCGCCTTCGCAATACCTTGCGTCGCGACGATCGCGCAGTTCGAATCGGTGATGCGCGGTTCCTGATCCTATTGGCCCCTGCTGTGCGCCTTGATCTCGAATCTTTGTTGCAGCTTTCGACCCGTCTACAATCGGCGATCGAAGAACCGGCGTCAATCGACAGCTCGATGCGCTATCTCTCGGCCTCATTTGGATTTTGCGGCAGCACGCGTTTGAACGATGCCGCAACCGGAGAAGACCTAATCGAATCGGCACAGGTCGCCCTGACCGAAGCTGTCAGCCACGGTCCCTCGGCCATTCGCGCCTGGTCAGAAAACATGCGGGTTGCCCATTCCGAGCAGAAATCTCTCAAAGCTGAGATCGACCGGGCCTTGGCCAATGGCCAGATCCAGCCCTGGTTTCAACCGCAGGTCTGCACCTCAACCGGGCGGATCAGTGGTGCCGAAGCCTTGGCCCGTTGGATTCACCCCGAACGTGGCATTGTCCCCCCGGGCCAGTTTCTGCGCGTTCTCGAAGACGCCGGTCGCATGGACCGATTGGGGGAGGTCATTCTGCAGCACAGCCTCACGGCTTTGCGCAGCTGGGATCAGGCAGGTCTCGACATTCCCCGCGTGTCGGTGAACTTCTCGGACAGCGAACTGCGTGACCCGCGCCTTGTGGAACGCATTCAGTGGGAGTTGGATCGATTTGGGCTGACACCTCAGCGACTTGGCATCGAAGTACTGGAAACAGTAATTGCCGGGTCTCCCGATGGGATTGTGGCGCGCAATATCGTCGCGCTCGGCAAACTCGGCTGCCACATTGATCTCGACGACTTTGGTACGGGACACGCTTCGATCACGGCGCTGCGCCGGTTCCGCGTCCACCGCCTGAAAATTGACCGCAGCTTTGTCACCCGCATTGACCGTGACGAAGATCAACACCGCATGCTGGCTGCGATTCTCGGCATGGCGGATCGCCTCGGGCTTGAAACCTTGGCTGAAGGTGTCGAAAGCGTCGGTGAACATGCGCTCCTAGGTCAGCTCGGGTGTGACCATGTTCAGGGGTTTGGCATTGCCCGCCCGATGCCCTCCGACCAATTGATCGACTGGGCGCGTGACCACACAGTGCGTATCGCAGACGCACAAAAGCTGGGACGCAGCACCAAGTAAGCGCGCCTATGCAGGGTTTGGGTGGCCAGAAGGGGCCATCCAGCCGCCTCTTCCCACCGTTACTGGTGATTCCGCTTGACCTTTGGCCTTTGGAACGGTTGAACCCAGCGAAGACTTAATTGGGAAAGGCGGCGGTCCTCATGGACAATCAGAACAAGAACCTAATTCTCGCAACAGCGCTCAGCTTTGTGGTGATCCTTGTCTGGTTCATCCTGTTTCCTCCCCCTGAGCAAGAGGCCCTCGACCCTAACGCGCCCATCGTGGCCGAAGGCAATGCGCCTACAGCCGTGATTGGCGATGTAGCATCCGCACCAAGTGCTGCGCCCGGAGCCGCCCCAGCGGCCGTCGCCACGGAAGAAGCCGTCGAAGCCCCCCGCGTTGCTCTGGACACCGCGCGTGTAGAAGGCTCGATCTCACTGACAGGTGGTCGCATCGATGATCTGCGCCTGAAGGATTATCACGAAACTATCGAAGAAGGATCGCCCACCGTTCAGATCCTCGATCCGGTCGGCAGCACAGCCCCCTACTATGCCCTCTATGGCTGGGCCCCAGGCACAGGTCTGGGCCTCGACAGCGTTCCTGGTGCGAACACCGCATGGGCTCTTGAAGATGGCACCACGCTCACCGTTGATTCGCCGGTCACTCTGCGTTGGGACAGCCCCGAAGGTCTTGTGTTCCGCCGCGTGGTTGAGATTGACGAAGACTATATGTTCACCGTCACGCAGAGCGTCGAGAACACCGGTGGCGCAACCGTCTCCCTTGCCCCCTATGGCATTCTGGCCCGTCACGGCGAGCCTGTTGACTTGAAAAGCTTCTTCATCCTGCACGAGGGTGTTGTCGGCATGGCAGACGGCACGCTGAGTGAAATCGGCTATGACGACATGCAGGACTTTAGCGTTGTGCCTAGCGAAGGTGCCCGCGCCGAAGTTACACAAGTTGAGCAAAACGGCTGGATCGGCTTCACCGATCACTATTGGATGGCGACCCTGATCCCCGAGCCCGGTAGTGCCTATAAGCAGGTTGCGAAATACGACGAGCGTCGCAACATCTATCAGACCGAGACTGTTCTGCCGACCATGCAGCTGGCGCCCGGTCAAACGCAAGAAGTCACCACCCAGCTGTTTGCCGGTGCAAAAGAATGGGAAACCATCCGCGCCTATCAAAACAACGGTGGCATCGAAGGCTTCCTTGATTCCATTGACTGGGGTTGGTTCTTTTTCCTGACAAAACCGATCTTCGCGGTTCTGCACTGGTTGAACCTGTTCATTGGCAACATGGGCTGGGCGATCATTGGCCTGACCCTGCTGATCAAAGCGCTTCTCTTCCCGCTGGCCTATAAATCCTATGTGTCGATGGCGAAGATGAAAGAGCTTCAGCCAGAGATGGAGAAGATCAAAGAGAAAGCGGGCGATGACCGCGAGAAGCTCCAGAAAGAGATGATGGCGCTGTACAAGAAGGAAAAGGTCAACCCGGCCGCGGGCTGTCTGCCGATCCTTCTGCAGATTCCAATTTTCTTCTCGCTCTACAAAGTGATCTTCGTCACCCTCGAGCTGCGTCACGCGCCTTTCTTTGGTCCGTTTAACGACCTGAGCGCACCGGATCCCACCTCGATGATGAACCTGTTTGGTCTGTTGCCCTGGGGTGGTCCAGAAGCAGGCTCGATTCTGGCGCTGGTGCTGATTGGTATTCTGCCGCTCTTGCTGGGCATCTCGATGTACCTGCAGCAGAAGCTAAACCCCGCCCCCACCGATCCCACACAGGCGATGATCTTTGCCTGGATGCCATGGGTCTTCATGTTCATGCTGGGTGGATTCGCCTCGGGTCTGGTGGTTTACTGGATCGCGAACAACACCATCACCTTTACCCAGCAATACCTGATCATGCGCAGCCAGGGCTATAAGCCCGACATTCTGGGCAACATCACATCTGGGTTCAAAAAGGCGGAGAAGCCGGAGAGCAAATGACCGCAGAACTCAAAGAGATCTGGCGATTTCCCATCAAGGCCCATGGCCGGGAACAGCTAAACAAGGTGAGCCTGACCGTTGGTCAGGCTCTTCCCTTTGATAGGCATTGGGCTGTGGCCCATGAGGCCTCGAAAGCCGATGGCAGCGCCTGGGTGCCCTGCAATCAGTTCTCCCGCGCGGCCAAGGCCCCGGGACTTCAAGCCATTTCTACGCGGTTTGATGAAACCACGGGGATCATGGTTCTGTCGCATCCCGACCTGCCTGATCTGACCTTCGATCCAGATACCGAAGGTCAGAAACTTGTGTCTTGGGCAGGCCACTTTGTACCGGAAAACCGCCCGCAATCGGCGCGCGTGGTCAAAGCGCAGGGCCCAGGTTTTACCGATAGTGACTTTCCTTCAGTGACAATTGGCAATATGTCGTCACACCGCGCTGTTTCGCAGCGCATAGGTCAGGACCTGTCAATCCATCGGTGGCGCTGCAATCTGTGGCTCGATGGGCTGGCGCCCTGGGAAGAATTCGACTGGCTCGACAAAGAGGTGCAGATTGGTGAGGCGGTTTTTGCCGTACGCGAACCCACCACGCGCTGTCTTGCGACCCATGCCAATCCTGAGACCGGCAAACGTGACGCGGATGTGCTCGGCGCGTTGAAGAGCTGGGAACATCAGGATTTCACAATCATGACCGAGGTGGTGCGCAGCGGCGTGATCCAACCCGGTGACAGCGTAAAGGTGCTGTAACAATGGAACAATTGCCCTTTCCCTTCGCGGAAGAGCCTGATGATGCGTCGCGCGAAGCCGCGCGCAAATTGCTAACCGGCCATGAGGTGGAATTCCTCAAAGGGGTTGTGGCCATGGATGGCCTGCCTCCGGATGACCGGGTCGAAGTGTGCTTTGCGGGCCGGTCCAACGTCGGGAAATCAAGTCTGATCAATGCCTTGACCGGCCGCAAGGGATTGGCGCGTGCCTCCAACACCCCCGGGCGTACGCAGGAGATCAACTTTTTCACCATCGGAGCCGATCATTTTCTCGTCGACCTCCCCGGCTATGGCTTTGCCAACGCGCCGCTTGATGTCGTGGCAAAATGGCAGAACCTGTTGAAAAACTACCTCGCAGGACGCGCCAATCTGCGGCGTGCCTTTGTGTTGATCGACTTCCGTCATGGCGTCAAAGCCGTCGATGAAGAGATCATGAAGCTTCTGGATCGCTCTGCATTGACCTTTCAAGTGGTGTTGACGAAGGCCGACAAGGTCAAAGCCAAAGACCACGACAAGGTTCTGGCACAGGTCCGCGCGGCGCTGGCAAAGCACCCCGCAGCCTACCCCGAGATTGTGCTGACCAGCAGTGAAAAGGGTGACGGAATTCCGACCCTCCGTGCGATTATCGCTGGGTTGGAATAAACCAACGCGGGTGATGGGATCGTCCCGTCACCCCAAACGTTTGCTGGTGAAACAGTTAGACGTGTTGGGCACCGTTGATTTCGATCTCGGTGCCCGAAATATAACTGCTCCCTTCTGAGCAGAGAAAATAGATCGCGTCGGCCACTTCTTCGGGTTGCCCCAAACGACGCATCGGCAGCTTTTCCACAATCTTGTCAGTCCCAGGTGAGAGAATCGATGTTTCGACTTCACCCGGAGCAATGGCGTTGACCCGCACACCCAATGGGCCAAAATCATGCGCCATTTCGCGGGTCAGAGCCGCAAGCGCGGCCTTTGACGTCGCATAGGCCGCACCTGCAAACGGATGAACGCGGCTTCCTGCAATGGACGTCACATTGACCACAGCCCCCTTGGCCTCGGCCAGTTCATCTTTGAGACCACGTGCGAGAACAACTGGGGCAAAGAAATTGACGTGGAACACCTTGCCCCAATCCATCAGATCCGTGTCCAGTGTGCTGAGGCGTTCCCCCTCCGGCCCTTTGGGTGAAATGCCTGCATTATTGACCAGCGCATCCAACCGTCCATCCAACTTTTCTTGAATAATACCAATGGCATTTATGGTATCAGCGGGATCTCCAAGGTCGAGTTTGATGTGGTTCTCCTCGCCACCGGGCCAGGGACAATGCGGGGAAAACTCTTGCCGGGAGCAGGTCAAAACCCGCCAGCCTTCTGCGCTGAACTTGCGCACCGTTGCATGACCAATTCCTCGGCTCGCGCCGGTCAAAAGCAATGTTCGCTGGGCCATGGGTCTCTCCTGTTGTTGCTCGCAAGGTAGCACCCTGACACGCAGGAGCAATGAGGTCTTGGCAGAGGCGATGTAGCCGCGTAACACAAGCGGTCAAGAGGATATGACCATGAGAAAGCAGAACATGACCCGCGACTGGATCGCCACCGCCCGCACCCTGTCCGAAGCGCTCCCCTATCTGCAGCGATACACCGGTGCCGTGGTTGTGGTGAAGTTTGGCGGCAATGCCATGGGCGACGATGAGGCGATGGCGCAATTTGCCCGCGACATTGTCCTGATGCGCCAGGTTGGCGTGAACCCCGTTGTCGTGCACGGCGGTGGCCCGATGATCAATGAGATGCTGGGCCGATTGAATATCGAATCATCCTTTGTCCGCGGCAAACGCGTGACAGATCAGGCGGTTGTCGAAGTCGTCGAAATGGTTCTGACAGGGCGCGTCAACAAACGCATCGTTCAGGCCATCATGGAGGAAGGCGGCCGCGCCGTGGGCCTCTCCGGCAAAGACGACAACCTGATGGTCTGCGAACCGGACGATCCCGAACTTGGGTTTGTGGGACGCCCCGTTGAGATGAACGCGCAGGTTCTCACAGATCTGTTTGAATCCAATATCATCCCTGTTGTGGCCCCCGTAGGCACGGGGCGTGACGGCCATCAGACCTATAACGTCAACGGAGACACCGCCGCAGGCGCCATTGCGGGCGCATTGAAAGCCGACCGCCTGTTGTTGCTGACAGATGTAGCGGGCGTCAAAGACAGCACGGGCGAAGTCGTTACCGAAATGACCCCGGAAGATGTCCAAGAGATGATCCAGAACGGCACAATTGCCGGCGGGATGATTCCAAAAACCGAAACCGCTCTGAAAGCCATCGACGCGGGCGTGCGGGGGGTCGTGATCATTGATGGTCGCGTGTCGAATGCCTGTCTGTTGGAGCTTTTTACCGAACATGGATCAGGGTCGATGATCCGCCCCTCCGATCTTCCCCCACGGGAGAGCTGATGAGCTGGCAGGCGCTCTCTGATGCGGCAAAGGCACAGGGGTTGGCCCTCAGAGGGGGGCTTCACCCCAGTGCCGAAGACGCAGCGCCTGAGGGATGTCAGACACTTGTCCTATTGGGCCCGGACGAACCGCATTTCTGGGCCCGTTTTACCGCATCGCCGGAATACTTAGACAGAGCCACGGATCCCCTTGACCGATGGTCAAAGCGTGTGGTCGGTACCTTGGCCCAAGACTGGCAGGGGGAGGCTATCTTTCCCTCAGATGGCCCGCCCTATCCGCCGTTCCTACGCTGGGCCGCAGGCTCACAGCATTGTTGGGCCTCGCCTGTTGGACCCTTGGTGCATTCTCAAGCAGGGTTGTTCATCAGCTACCGTGGGATGCTTGCCTTGCCCCAAAAGCTTGATCTTCCTGCCCCCGGCGTGTCCCCCTGTCTGACCTGTGATCGTCCCTGCGAAACAGCCTGCCCCGTCGGGGCACTGGCGCCAGACAAATTTTATGACGTGCCCACCTGCAAAGCCCATTTGCGCAGCGAAGCGGGACAAGAGTGCCGCACCAATGGTTGCCTGACGCGCCGAGCCTGCCCTGTCGCCATCGATTTTCAACGGCTGCCCGAGCAGTCCGCTTTTCATACCGCCGCTTTCCTAAAGAGTTAAACCAATGCTGTTGATCTTGATGCGCCACGCCAAATCAGACTGGTCTTTTGACCTAGAAGACCATGTGCGTCCGCTGAATCCACGAGGACAACAGGCTGCAGAAGCGATGGGAGAGTGGCTCAGGTCCCAGAACCTTGAGCCTGACCAGGTGTTGTGCTCTTCCGCCACCCGCACACGAGAAACGCTTGCGGGTTTGGATCTCACCGCGCCCACGCGCTTTTCGGACGCGCTTTATCACGCGGCACCGGACACTTTGTTAGAGGAACTCAAGTCCGCCATCGGGCAGACGGTGTTGATCGTGGGCCACAATCCCGGCATCGCGATTTTTGCCAATGGCTTGCTTACAAAACCGGTCGATCACTCCGGATTTCGCGATTATCCGACCTGCGCCACACTTGTGGCCCGCTTTGAGATCAACACGTGGCAGGAACTCACACTAGGGCAAGGTCACGCTGAAGCCTTCGTTGTTCCGCGTGAGCTGATGCGCTGAACCTCAGCGAAATGGTGGACTGTACAACAGGCCACCATTGATCCACTGCGCATTTAATCCACGGGTCAAACCAACGGGCGTGTGCTCACCGATGTTCTTTTCGAACAATTCGCCATAATTCCCACCCGCTTTAATCGCGCCCACGGCCCAGTCCGCCTCAAGCCCCAAGAGCTCACCCAGCGCGCCTTCGGTGCCCAGCAAGCGGTTGATCTCGGGTTTGGCGTCCCCCTGCGAAAGCTCTTCAACATTTGCCGAGGTTACCCCGAGTTCTTCCGCTGCAATCAGAGCGTTCAGTACCCAACGCACGACACCCGCCCATTCGCTGTCATCATCCCGCACCACAGGCCCCAAAGGCTCTTTCGAGATGATTTCAGGCAAAAGAATATGGTCACTCGGCGTTTCAAAGGTCGCGCGAATGGCTGCGAGCCCTGAAAGGTCGGAACTGTAAACATCGCAACGTCCCGACAGATAGGCCTCTTGGGCTTCGGCGGTTGATGTCACTGGAATCGGAGTATAGCCGATGTTATGTTTTTCAAAATACTCCTGCAAATTCAGCGCACTTGTCGTGCTGGCCTGAATGCAGACGCTTTTGTCGAACAAATCGATCGCCGAGGTCGCGCCCAAAGCCTTGGGGGCCAGAAAACCCTGACCATCATAATAATTGATCGCTGGGAAATCCAGATTGGCATCTGCTGACGCCGACAGGGTGGTGTTGCGCACCAAAAGATCGATTTGCCCCGACAACAGCGCGGTAAAGCGTGTCTTGTTTGACGTCGGAATAAATTCTACCGCCGAAGCATCCCCAAGAACTGAGGCTGCTACAGCGCGACACAGGCCCACATCGAATCCCTGCCAGTCACCGGCATCGTCTTGCGTGGCAAATCCGACAAGCCCGGAATTCACACCGCAGCGCAAAACACCATTGGCCCGAACATCATCAAGTGTCCCTGACGATGCCGCTCCGGCGTATACCAATGCGCCCAGGAGAATGAGCTTGTTCATATTTCCCTCTTTCTAGGTTTCTGCCTCAAAACCACGGTGGTCCTTATGGCTGGACCTGATGACCGACACTGGGAACACAATGAAATTCTACAGAGAATGAGCGGTTTCACGCCCATTGGTCAAGCGAATCGTCCAAAGTCCCCTGATTTTTCGCCCGAAAAACGACGTTTCGAGCCATCCCTGTCAGGTTTCTGTGGCAAGACGGTAAAACTTTTCCGCAAATTTGAATTCGCTACGTTTTCTTTCGGCCAATGCGGTCGCTTCTTCGTCTTCGCCCCATTGCTCTTCCTGCCAGCGCTCATCAAGACGCGACAGCGCCCAGATCTCTTCAACGTCCGCCTGTGCTTTGGCAGCTGCCAACCCCAGCACCAGCGAGCCTGACAACGAGACAAGATCGTGGAAAGCCGCCAGTTGGAAGGCGCTCAGTGCATGCACCTCAGCGGTGAGCCTGGCGATCGCGGTCTTATCCTGCGGCGCATGGATCACGCCGGTGCGTGGTTCAAGCTTTGCACCAAATGTTGCCTCGGCCCAATCCAGCATTGGGTTCCATTTTTCGTTCTGGCGCGCCACCAGCTCGACCGGGTGGCCTGCGCGATAACACAAAAGATCGCTGTCGCCATAGGCTGCCAGCATATCGGCCACTTCGGCAAACTGAATTGTAACCTTATCCAGCGCGGAATTGGCCATGCGAGTGGCTGGCATGACGTTGGGGTCGATTTTCTCGACCTGTGCGTCCCATTCCGCCGCAATCTCGCGGGCAAGCGCCTCGGTTGGAACAACAAGAGGGGTCTTTGCCGGGGTTTTGACGCCGCGACCGTCAAGTTGAACCGCAAACCCAGTGTCAACACGCGCCACATTCGCGGCTTTCCAGAACCGTTTGGGGGCCCATTCACTCATCGTTTCAGATCTCCAGCATCTCGTGGATCATGGCTTCGAGCGCAGTGGCATCCTGAGCCACGGGCGCCGGCGCAAGCACATCGGGTGTGTGATAGCCCCAGCTGACGCCAATCGGGCGAATGCGCGCCGCACGGGCCATGTCCATATCAAATTCAGTATCGCCAATCATGACCGCCTGCTCTGGCGCCATACCTGTCTCAGACAGCGCCGTCAAAAGCATCGAGGGATTGGGTTTTGACGGATGATCATCGGCAACCTGCGTCGTCACAAAGCGCGACGCCATATCCAGACCATCCAGAAGCGCAGTCAACCCACGCCGGGATTTGCCCGTCGCAATCCCCAACAGCAGGTGGTCGATTCCCGCCAAACGGTCCAGCATCTCACGAATGCCGGGATAGAGCGGCGACAGACCGCCTTGCTGGCGTTGTAGAAAGAACGCCTCTTTGTAGCCCGTCACCAGTTTGGCTTGGATTTCCGGGCTTTCATCCGGCATCAGGCGCGCGATGAGGATCGGCAGAGACAGTCCAACCCCGGCCAGCACCTCTTCGCGCGAGGGCAGCTTCAGGCCAGCGCCGTCAAACGCATGCTGCATCGCACCCAAAATCTTGGCCTGACTGTCGACAAGCGTCCCATCGACATCAAAAATGACCAGCTTCAGGTCCATTTACAGCCCCTCAAACGGGTCATCATCCGCAAGATCTTCGGTCCATCCCAGGGTATCCCAGCTGTTGGCCATATGATCTGGCAACGGAGCTTTGATTGAGATTTCCTTTTTGGTCACCGGGTGTTCGAACCGCATCATCCGCGAGTGCAGGTGCAGCTTTTTCGAGATCACGCCACCCAACTGTGCGCCCCAGCCGTCACCAAGGTTCTCCTGACCCGACCCACCGTATTTGCCATCACCGATAATGGGATGACCAATCTCAGCCATATGCGCACGCAGCTGGTGAGTCCGCCCTGTCAACGGCTCCATGGCGACCCAGGCCGCCCGGCTGGCCACACGGTAGAGCGTGGCATAGAGCGTGTGCGCGCGTTTTGCGCCATCCGTGTGGGCCATATCGCGCGGATGAACGGCGATCATCTTTTCGCCTTCACCATACCGCCCGTGGCCCGGAGCCTTGACCAGACCATAGCGGATTTCACCCAGATACGGCGTGGGCACACCGGCAACCAGCGCCCAATAGATCTTGCGGGTTTCCCGGTGGCGGATCGCAGTTGTCAGCGCCTTTGCCATCTCGCGCGACCGTGCGAGCAACAACACACCCGAGGTGTCCTTGTCGAGACGGTGCACAAGGCGCGGTCGTTCGTCATACCCAAAGGTCAGCGCTTCGCCCATGCCATCCACGTGACGGGTCTGTTTGCTGCCACCCTGTGTGGGCAGCCCCGGAGGTTTGTTCAGCGCGATGATGTGATCGTCGCGGTAGATCACGCAGGAGCGGATCATCTCGGCATCGGCGTCGGAGATATCGGTCTTGGGTCGGCTGACCACCTGCCCCGGTTCCGGCAGTGGCGGGATACGCACCTGCTGACCAACGTCTAGCCGGGTGGAGGCCTTTACGCGGCCACCATCAACACGGATTTCACCTTTGCGGCACATCTTTTCGATGCGCCCCTGAGCAACATGCGGGAACAGACGTTTCATCCAGCGATCCAGCCGCTGGTCGCCATCGCCCGGACCGACGGTGATGGTTTGAACTCTGCTCATGTTGTTATACTCCGCGCGAGGATCAGGCCCGCAGCGAGCGCGGCCAATGACAAGATCACAGACCCTGCCACATATACGGCAGCAAGGGCAATATCGCCGCGTTCATACAGGGTCACAGCATCCAAGGAAAAGGCCGAAAAGGTGGTAAACCCGCCTAAAACACCGGTCATCAGCAGCGGTGCATAGCGGTTTCCCCCTAGGTGCAACAGTGCGACCACCAAAACGCCCATGGCAAAGCTGCCAAGAATGTTAACCGTCAGCGTGCCCCAGGGAAATCCCCGGCCCAAAATTCGGGTCATCGCAAGCCCAGTCAAATAGCGGGCACTGGCGCCAAGGGCACCCCCAAGGGCTACTTGTAGCAATACAGTCATGGGTTTGCGTGTGGCGATTGGGGGCCGCGTTGTCAAGCTGGGGGCGCTGCCCCCGACGCCCCATGGGGCGTCTCCCCCGGAGTATTTGTTAAAAGAAGAAGCGCAACGCGTTACTTTGCATTGCGCTGCAGACGGAGTTTGTCAAAATACTCGACCCGCTTGCGCAGATCCCGCTCGAACCCACGTTCCACCGGGTCGTAAAAGCGCTCGCGCGGCATGTCTTCGGGAAAATAGTCCTGTCCCGAAAACCCATCTTCGGCGTCATGATCATAGGCATAGCCCTCCCCATAACCCTGATCTTTCATCAGGCCAGTTGGGGCATTCAGGATATGTTTCGGCGGCATCAGTGATCCGGTTTTACGCGCAGCCCGGCGCGCGGCTTTGATCCCGACATAGGCCGCGTTGGATTTCGGTGCCAGCGCCAGATAGACCGCCGCATTGGCCAGAGCCAGCTCCCCTTCCGGACTGCCCAGCCGTTCGAAGGTCTGCCATGCGTTCAAACAAACCGTATTGGCCTGGGGGTCCGCCAGGCCAATGTCTTCTGTCGACATCATGGTCATGCGGCGCGCGAGATATCTGGGGTCTTCGCCCCCCTCGAGCATCCGAGCCAGCCAGTACAGGGCCGCATCCGGGTCCGATCCCCGGATGGATTTATGCAGGGCGGAGATCAGATTGTAATGCTCATCCCCGGATTTATCATACTGCGCCGCGCGCTTCATCAACCGGGTTTTCAGGGCGTCCGTATCAAGCGGCTCGCTCAGAGGCCAGCTCATCACCTGTTCGACTGAATTGAGCAGAGCCCGTCCATCCCCATCGGCCATTTCGAGCAGCGCTGCGCGTGCACCAGCATCCAGGGGCAATGTCCGGTCCAGCTCTTGCTCGGCACGTTTGACGAGGTTTTCCAGATCGTCGGTATCAAGCCGTTCCAGCACAAGAACCTGCGACCGGGACAGCAGGGCGCGGTTCAGCTCAAAGCTTGGGTTCTCAGTCGTCGCCCCCACCAGCAAAATGGTGCCATCTTCCATATGGGGCAGAAATCCATCCTGTTGGGCTTTGTTGAAGCGATGGATCTCATCCACAAACAACAACGTCCCCTGCCCGGTCTTGCGGCGCAGTTTGGCCGCATCAAACACTTTGCGCAGATCCGGGACCCCGGTGAAGATCGCGCTGATCTGCACAAAGTGGAGATCAGTCACATCCGCCAAAAGGCGGGCAATTGTGGTCTTGCCCACGCCCGGAGGACCCCAGAATACAATCGACCCCAAAGTGCCTGCCGCCAGCATCACACCTAACGGCGCTTCGGGACCGAGAATATGCTGCTGGCCAATCACTTCATCGAGGGCCTGCGGGCGCAATCGATCCGCAAGCGGGCGTGGCGCGGTGTTTTCCGCCTCAGGGCTGTCAAAGAGATCCACAATCAGCCTCTGAACCGAAGAACAAGCCGGGCATTGCCCCGAAGCGCATCAACCCGCACGCCATTCCCTGCGCGCTCAAGCAGGTGGCCCAGATCTTTGGGGGAGGTCAGCTCACGTCCATCAATGCCCAGAAGAATATCGCCACGACGCAACCCTACCCGTGCGCCGGCATTGCCCGGGTCCAGCACGATAATGCCTTCAAGGCCCGCTGGCAGGTTCAGCTCATCCGCAACAGCAGGATTGATCCGCGCCACGGTGAGCCCCGGAAGCACATCGCGCGTTCCAAGCTGGGTGACCTCCGCAGGAGGAGTATTGGGCGCGGCGATCATCGCAACTTTTGCTTCTTTCTCTTCACCCCGGCTGGCAAACCGCACAGTGGCCTGTTCCCCAATCCCGCGGACCGACATGCGAAAAATCATTTCAGCGGGCGTATTCACAGGCTGGCCATCAACACTCAGCACCACATCCCCCACCTGCAGACCTGCTGCGGTGAAGGGGCTGGCGGCATGCAGATTGGCAATCACCACACCACCCGGCAGCAGAAGTCCCAGACTGTCAGACAGATCCGCATCAACTGGCTGCCCTGTGATCCCGGCCCAGGGGCGCTGGAAGCGGGTTTCGCCACGCTGGGCCTGATCCACGAATTGCGACACAAGCGCAGATGGAATCGCAAATCCGATGCCGTTTGACCCGCCTGATCGCGTCAGGATTGAAGTGTTCACGCCAATCAAACGCCCCTGAACATCAATCAACGCACCACCAGAGTTGCCCGGATTGATCGGTGCATCGGTTTGCAGGAAATACCCACGTGCGTTCCCCGTGGCGGCACCTGAGCGCGCAAGACCGGACACAATCCCGCTCGACACGGTCTGGCCCACCCCAAAGGGATTGCCGATCGCCAGCACCAGTTCACCAACTTCGACTGTATCACTGTCACGGAAACTGAGATGCGGCATGTCCTGCGCGTCGCGCAGCTTAAGGATGGCAAGATCGGACTCTTCATCACCCAACAGTACATCCGCTGCAAATTCACGACGGTCGTTCAACACCACACGAATATCGGTCGCCATACCCACCACGTGATAGTTGGACACGATAATCCCGTCCTCAGAGAGGATCACCCCAGACCCCAGCGAGTTCTGAACCCTCGGCCGCCCCTGAAATTCACGAAACATCCGACCAAACATAGGGTCATCGGCAAAGGGCGAGCGCTGTTGCACCACGCGACTGGCATAGATGTTCACCACAGCGGGCGCGGCCTGTTTGACCAAAGGCACAAAAGACAGGCTGATCTCGACCTGTGACGTGGGAACACGCGTGTCTGCCACGACTGGAGCGGCCAAAAGACCAAGGGCAAAGCCAAATGAAATTAGGGTGCGCAGGATCATGGCGGTTCCTCTCTGTGTCTCATTCGATATGCGGCGCGGCGGAACCGATTGCAAGAAACACAATGGGGTTGCGCAAAAGACTGCTGTCAGAATGAATGTGGCGCGCAAAGGAGGGATGACCTTTGCACGCCAGATGGTGCCGGAGGGGAGGAGCGAATGACTCCGACACCAGGGGGGAGACCGCTTTGTTATGACGCCTGCTGTAGTGAAGCGCTTCTACGGGTGCCCACATTGCGCGCGAGGTCACGCAGACAGACACGCGTGTCCTCCCAGCCCAGACAGCCGTCCGTGATGGATTGGCCATAGGTCAGCGGCTCTGTTCCGAGCTTCTGTGCTCCCGCCACCAGATGGCTTTCGATCATCACACCCATAATACGGTGATCCCCGCGCGCGATCTGATCCCCGATGTTCTCAAGAACTTCGGGCTGTTTCATGGGATCTTTGCCGCTGTTGGCATGGCTCGCATCGATCATCACCTGTGGGCGAATGCCGTCTTTTTGCGCGAGGTAACAACAGGAATCGACGGAGGCGGCATCGTAGTTGGTGCCTTCACCACCCCGCAGGATCACGTGGCAATCCGGGTTGCCATCTGTGGCGACAATCGCCCCCTGCCCGTTCTCTGCCAACCCCATGAAATGATGCGGCTGAGCCGAAGACCGCACGGCATCCAGTGCGATCTGAACATTGCCGCGGGTGCCGTTTTTGAACCCAACCGGACAGGACAGACCCGAGGCCATCTCGCGGTGGATCTGGCTTTCTGTGGTGCGTGCGCCAATCGCGGCCCAGCTGACCAGATCGGCCACGTATTGTGGCACAGCCGTGTCCAGAAACTCGGTCGCCACCGGCAGGCCCATCTCATTGATCTCAAGCAGAAGCTTGCGCGCGGCCTCAAGACCTTCGTTGATCCGGAACGACCCATCCATGCCCGGATCGTTGATCAACCCTTTCCACCCGCCAATGGTGCGCGGTTTCTCGAAATAGACCCGCATGACAATCTCCAGCGTATCGGCGCATTCCACCCGCAGCGCCTGAAGCTGGCGGGCGTATTCAATCGCCGCCTTAGGGTCATGGATCGAACAGGGTCCGGTGATGGCAATCACACGGTCATCTTCACCTGACAAAATACGCTGAATGGCGGCACGGCCCGCCTGAACGGTTTGCGTTGCGGCATCTGACAATGGATGTCGTTCTCGCAACTCTTCAGGCGTGGTGAGTTGCTGCATCTGGGTGACACGAAGGTTCTGGGTGGTGATAGGCATGGGTCTTGTCCTTGGAGAGATGAGCCCACCGACGGACAAAATAAAAACCGCCGGGTTAAGGGCGGTTTGGTGGTAGTCTTGTTTTTGCGTTTTGTCAGAACGCGCCAACCCCTCCGTCCGCCATGTGGCTCGGATAAAAGTAATACCAAAATGCGGCGAACTTCTGGGTCATGGGCTGGACGCTAGCCGAGATTCGTTTTTCTGTCCATGCCCAAAATTCCGATCCTATTCGCTTAGGTTTTCGGCACTGGTATTAGCAGGTCGGCCATAACCCGGACGGCCGGTTCCGCTCTGTGCAACGTCGAAATTCCAAACAATCGTGAGATTTGTGATCATCGCACCAAGGAAAGAATAGGCGAGCTGTTCTGGTGTCAGAACAAAAGCAGAGGCCGCGAAAACCAACGCATCAATCGCCGCCTGGAACCATCCCGCTTTGAACCCGGTTTTGTGCTCGATGATGATCCCGAGGATTGTCATCCCTCCGGCCGAGGCATTGTGCCGAAAAATCGCGATCAGACCTGCCCCGCTACAGGCGCCACCAAGAACCGCAGCCAGCCCCGTGTGCAGATTTTCGAACAGCAATACTGACCCCAACATCTGGGATCCAAAGGAAATCCCCAGAACCACAAAGATCGTACGAAGCGCAAACGCACGTCCGCGCTTGGTCCAGGCCAGAATGAGAAACGGGACACCAATGGCGAAGAACAGCGGGCCAAAGCCGATGTCCAGCACATAGGACAACAGCAGCGCCATACCTGCCGTCTGTCCGGCCACCAATCCACCGGCTTTGAGAAACACCACCCCAAGACTGGCCATCAGGACGCCAAAAATCAGTCCTTGCAGGTCGAACAGCGAGACAGGGGATTTCATAAAACAGCTCCGTCGGATTTTGGTTGAATGCACCTCAGTACGAGCAGCATCACCCTTAGCTTCAACCAGATCGTTGCAGATAAAACAATCGCCTGATCTAGGTCTCACCGCCTCTCCTGTTGCAGAAACTCGAAAACTCCTATTCCATCACCGTCATTGATTTGTTTTGGAGCAATTATGCCAGATATTTTCCGACGGCTCAGCGCAGCAACCAGGCCAACTCTAAGCGTTCTATGTGCGATAGCCTTATTGGGAACCGATCCTGCCGAGGCCGCTGGCAAGTCGTTCAAAGATCGAGACTGGTCTTTCTCCATGTTCGACAACTGTGGATTGCCCATTACGCGCGGCGCGGATACCTCAATCGCCTGGAGCAAGATCGAACGGGACAAGAAACTGCGTGTATCTCTACGACCCGGCGACGTCGGCAAATGTTCGACCGATGCAAAAGCACGAAATCACGCTCCTTTTTGGGAGCGCGCTGAACTGCGTCAAAAGGGGTATCTCAAACCGGGTCGCCATCATCGGGTCGAATTTGAAGCCACCCTTCTTGAAGGTTTTGTCGGAGAGCGCGAAAATTTCTTTCAGATCCATGGTTGGAATGGCGATTGCCACGCAGCGCCCCCGGTCATGGTCCGGTTCCATCGTGGCAAATTAGAAGTGCGTGCACTGTATCAGACAAACGGCAACGGTCTGGGATCCGGTCGAGGCGAACACCGGTCCGTTCAAAGAGCTTCGGTCACCTCGCGAAGCCTGATCGGAAAACCTGCGAAGTTCACCATTGATTTTGACTATCGCCAAAACCCTGCTCGGCTGTCTGTTCATGTGAACGGCACCCAGGTGGTTTCGGGTGCAAAGGTCGAATACGCCCCCTGTGCCAAGCCCTATATCAAAATGGGCATCTACCGCCCCGGAAAAGGCAAAGCGACATCGCGCATTCTGTTTGATGACATCTCTTTGACCTCCTCCAAATAAGTAAAAACCCCGCCTGCCAGTGCAGACGGGGTTAAACATCTTGCGATGTGAGAAGATTACTCTTCTGCGGCTTCTTCAGCTGCGACACGTGCCTTGTCGGCTGCGCCTTTGGCGTCAACATCACGGTCAACCAGCTCGATGATCGCCATCGGAGCCATGTCACCATAACGGAAGCCAGCTTTCAGAACGCGGCAGTAGCCACCGTTACGCTCTTTGTAGCGCGGGCCAAGAACAGCGAAGAGTTTTGCAACGTCTTTGTCTTCTTTCAGCTGAGCTGCGGCCTGACGACGCGCGTGCAGGTCGCCGCGCTTGCCCAGGGTGATCAGCTTGTCGATGACGCGCTTGAGTTCTTTTGCCTTCGGCAGGGTGGTTTTGATCTGTTCGTGCTCGATGAGCGAGCCAGCCATGTTCGAGAACAGAGCTTTACGGTGCTCGTGAGTACGGTTTAGGCGGCGATAGCCTTTTGCGTGACGCATTGTCTTACTCCAAATGTGCCCTCTACGGGCGGTTTTGCTTTGTCTGACGGGTGATGCGTGTCACCCGTTCTCCTTGGGGCTTAGAGCCCGGCCTCCCGTACCCCCTAAACAAGGGAATGTCG
Organism: uncultured Pelagimonas sp.; assembly: GCA_947497905.1. Classification (GTDB taxonomy): domain Bacteria; phylum Pseudomonadota; class Alphaproteobacteria; order Rhodobacterales; family Rhodobacteraceae; genus CANMIH01. The sequence goes on along the minus strand of CANMIH010000019.1, from coordinate 36,852 downwards.
GCAGATGCGCGTGATTAGCCGAAAGACTGCTGTGAGGCAAGCCCCAAGAAGCAACCCGACTTCATGTGCTTTCGAACCCTGTTCAGCATCATTTGACACAGATATTCCCCCGCATTTATCGGCACTTGCCTGCTTAAAAGGATCTCACGATTTCGACCCGTAAACTCACCGACTGACCTCTCTACCGGCCAACTGATTCGTCTGTACCTGAAATCATGTGTGTCCATGAAAAAAGGGCAGCACATCCGCGCTGCCCTCTTCTATTCCAAAGTGCCCGAAACTTAGAAGTTGTCTTCCAGTTTCTTGGCCAGATCTTCGATGTTGTCTGGCGGCCAGTCTTCGACATCCATACCGAGGTGCAGACCCATACCGGACAGAACTTCTTTGATCTCGTTCAGCGACTTGCGGCCGAAGTTCGGAGTGCGGAGCATCTCGGCTTCGGTTTTCTGGATCAGGTCGCCGATGTAAACGATGTTGTCGTTCTTCAGGCAGTTTGCCGAACGTACCGACAGTTCTAGCTCGTCCACTTTCTTCAGCAGAAGCGGGTTGAACTCGAGACCATCATCATCGTCCTGACGCTGAGCCGACTCGGGCTCGTCGAAGTTGACGAAGATCGACAGCTGGTCCTGCAGGATACGAGCCGCATAGGCGATGGCATCTTCTGGGGTAACCGAACCATCGGTTTCGATTTTCAAAGTCAGCTTGTCATAGTCCAGAACCTGACCTTCACGGGTCGGCTGAACGTCATAGGCGACTTTTTTAACTGGCGAGTAGATTGCATCGATCGGGATCAGACCGATAGGCGCATCTTCAGGCTTGTTCTTGTCGGCCGAAACATACCCTTTGCCGGTGTTCACGGTGAATTCCATGTACACTTCCGCACCCTCGTCCACGTGACAGATCACGTGCTCGCGGTTCAGGATCTCGATACCGGCGCTCTCAGCAATGTCACCCGCAGTTACAACACCTGGACCTTTTGCCGAAACGGAAAGACGCTTAGGGCCTTCCACTTCCATGCGCAGGCTAACGCCTTTCAGGTTCAAGATGATGTCGGTCACGTCTTCACGCACACCGTCAACGCTGGAGAATTCATGCAGAACGTTGTCGATCTGAACGCTGGTGATGGCCGCGCCCTGAAGGCTCGACAGCAAAATGCGACGCAGCGCATTGCCCAGTGTCAGACCAAAGCCGCGCTCAAGCGGCTCGGCAATCAGAGTGGCCTTGCGTGCAGGATCATTGCCCGGCTGGATTTCCAGCTGTGTCGGCTTGATCAGCTCTGCCCAATTCTTGTGGATCATGCAGTTCCCTCCATACTTGTCTGTTCCCCATGTCCATAGGTCCAGACGCCCGAGGTTTTAAACAGCGAGCTGGGACCGCCCCAAATGGTGCGGCCCCAACCAGATTTTTGTGCGATTATACGCGACGGCGCTTCGGCGGACGGCAGCCGTTGTGCGCAATCGGGCTTACATCACGGATCGATGTGATGTTGAAGCCTGCTGCAGCCAGCGCGCGGAGCGCCGATTCACGACCCGAACCCGGGCCCTGCACCAAAACTTCCAGAGTTTTAACGCCATGTTCCTGAGCTTTCTTGCCCGCATCTTCCGCAGCCAGCTGAGCAGCATACGGGGTCGATTTACGCGAGCCTTTGAAACCCATGGTGCCAGCAGACGACCACGAGATCGCGTTGCCCTGCACGTCAGAGATCAGGATTTTGGTGTTGTTGAAGGTCGAGTTCACATGCGCAACGCCAGATGCGATGTTCTTGGAGACCTTTTTCTTGCCGCCACGGCGGGTATCACGTGCCATTGGTCGTAGTCCCCCTTATTTCTTCTTACCAGCAATGGCCTTTGCAGGGCCTTTGCGTGTACGTGCGTTGGTGTGGGTCCGCTGACCGCGCACCGGGAGGTTACGACGATGGCGCAGACCGCGGTAGCAGCCCAGGTCCATCAGACGCTTGATGTTGATCTGAACTTCACGACGCAGGTCACCTTCAACGGTGTAGTTTGCATCGATATGTTCACGAACAGCCAGAACTTCTGCGTCGGACAGTTCATTCACACGACGGGTAACGTCGATGTTGACCGAGTCACAGATCTCTTTGGCCGCTGTCGAACCAATACCGTGGATATAGGTGAGTGCGATAAGCACTCGCTTGTTTGTCGGGATGTTTACGCCGGCAATACGTGCCAAGGTAGCTTCCTTTTCGTTGCGAGCCCGTAGCACCAGGCCCTTTTTTCACAACATAAGGCCCGAGGCGGAATGCCGACGGGCCAGTGCTGATCAGGTGCTCTGCCGTCAAGGTGCGACCTATCGGACAAAATGATTCTCACTAGAGATGAGCGTGGGTAAAAAGAATTCGGCTGAAGGTCAACCCTTATGCCACTATTAGGCGAACACCGCGTATTCACAGCGGTCGACTGTACCAATCAAGACCCGATTTTGGGTGTCTCACTTAACCTGTAAAGTACGTGGCCACATCCACCAGTATCCGATTATTGGCAAAGATGAAACTCGGTCGGCTCGCCACTGTCCCCGTTATACATCGACAATTGCCCCGGGTTATATTCTGAGACCATAAACACAAAAACCCCCGGAAAAACTGCCCCCGGTTCGTTGCAGTACCCCATCCGAAAGAAGGTCTGGTCTTTGGTCCAGGACACCTGCGGCAATGGCGTTTCCATCTCACACAGCCATTCAATCTCGGTGATAAACTGTCCATCAAAGCTTAGCCCCTTTTCGTGGCGTTCGATGGGATCCAGAGGACAGAGTGCTAGGTCAGTGACAAAATCCTGTTCAGCCGCCAACGCCTGCGCGGCCAGAATTCCGAATGCTGCAGCAAGTATACGCATGAAATCACCTTTTGTCAGATGACCCCAGCCTAACAAAAAAACCCGCCTGAGGGCGGGTTTTCTTCGATCTTAGATTTGACCTGACCTAGGCGTCGAGCTTTTCAGCCACAGCCGCCTTAATGTCGCCAATCTCGCCAAGCCCATCTACGCGGCTATGCATACGCAGCGCATAGTAATAGCCGATCAGCGGAGATGTCTGTTTGTAATATTCCATCAGACGGGTACGCAGGCTTTCTGCGTTGTCATCCGCGCGGCGCTTGAATTCGGAACCACCACAGTTGATGCACTTTCCGTCGGCTGGGATCGGCTTGGTGATGTCATTGTAGACTTCACCACAGCTTCCGCAGGTCGACCGAGCGGTGATCCGCTTCACAAGAGCTTCGTCCTGAACACGCAGCTCAACGACCGCATCAAGCTTCTGCCCCATTTCTTCGAGCAGCTCAGCCAGCGCATCAGCCTGCTTGAGGGTGCGAGGAAAGCCGTCAAAGATAAAGCCGTTGGCTTCTGTTGTCTGCAGCTTTTCACGGATCAGACCGATGACAATCTCGTCGGTGACGAGCTGGCCTTTGGCCATCACGTCAGCAACTTTCTTGCCCATCTCGGTTCCGCTTTCTTTGGCGTCGCGCAGCATGTCACCGGTCGAGAGCTGAACCATGCCACGTTCTTCTACTAGAATACGTGCCTGAGTTCCCTTGCCCGCACCCGGCGGCCCTAAAAGAATAATATTCATCGCCGTGCAGGCCCTTTCCGTTTACGCGCCTTACCTTTACCGCGCAGCTGCGACTTCTGAATAAGACCTTCGTATTGATGTGCTAGCAGATGGCTCTGCACTTGTTGAATGGTATCCATTGTCACACTTACGACGATCAGCACAGAGGTGCCGCCGAAATAGAACGGAATCGCGAACTGATTGCGGATAATTTCCGGAAGGAGACAAACAGCAGTCAGATAAAGCGAGCCGAGCACAAGAACCCGTGTCACTACATAATCGAGATACTTAGCGGTATTGGCGCCCGGACGGATGCCCGGCACAAACCCACCCTGTTGTTTCAGGTTGTCGGCCACATCATCGGTCTTAAACGACACGTTGAAGGTGTAGAAGAACGCGAAGAACACGATCATACCGGCAAAGAACAACAGATAGAGCGGCTGGCCGGGACCAAAGTAGGCCAGAACAGTCGACATAATCGGGCCGGTGTCACTTCCCGAGAAGGTCGAGATGGTCACAGGCAGAAGCAGAAGCGAGCTGGCAAAGATCGCCGGAATAACACCAGCCGGGTTCACTTTGATCGGCAGGTGGCTCGACTGCGCTTCGGTCATCTTCATACCAACCTGACGGCGCGGGTATTGAATGGTGATCTTCCGCAGCGCCCGTTCCATGAACACCACAAAGGCAATCACGCCGACGACCATCAGGATCACACCCACAATCACAGCGGGGCTGATGGCGCCCGAACGGCCCGAGGCAAAGAACTGCGCCAGTGCAGCAGGAACTTCAGCAATAATGCCAACAAAGATGATCAGCGAGATACCGTTGCCGATGCCGCGTGCGGTGATCTGCTCACCCAGCCACATCAGGAACATGGTACCACCAACCAAGGTGATCACACAGGAGGCCCGGAAATACCAACCCGGATCGGTAACCAGATCACCAGCCTCAAGGCTTGCAGCCAGACCATAGGCCTGGAAGGTGGCCAAGGCTACGGTGCCGAAGCGGGTGTATTGGTTGATCTTTTTGCGCCCCTGTTCGCCCTCTTTCTTCAGCTGCTCAAGCGCCGGCACCATGGCCGTCAAAAGCTGAACGATAATCGAGGCCGAAATATAGGGCATGATCCCCAAGGCGAAAATGCCCATACGTCCCAGTGCGCCACCGGTAAACATCGACACGATCCCGGCGATCCCTTGGCCGGCTTGCTCGACAAAGTCGCGCAGCGCGGCGCCGTCGATACCTGGAACTGGGATAAAGGTGCCCAGTCGGTACACGATCAGCAGACCGAGTGTGAAGAGAATACGGTTGCGCAGGTCGGTTGCTTTGCCTAGCGCCGCCCAGGATGTGTTGGCGGCCATTTGCTCTGCTGCAGATGCCATGCGGATCTCTCTTGTAAGAAAAACGCCGCCCTGAGCGTTTTCCGGCTCGGGCGGCGTTGATGGAAAACTAAAGGATATGTAAGCGGCCCGCTGGCCGCTCACAACCTCTTATTCTGCCGCAGCCTTCACAGTCAGGGCACCACCGGCTTTTTCAACAGCTTCAACAGCCGATTTCGAAGCACCGGTAACCGAGATTGTCAGAGCCGACGTTACGTCGCCTTTTGCCAGAACACGGATGCCGTCCAGCTTACGACGTACCAGACCCGACGACACGAGAGTGTCTTCGTTGATCTCGCCCGCGCTCAGCTTGCCAGCTTCGACGAATTTCTGGATCAGGCCAAGGTTAACAACGGCGAATTCCTTGCGGTTCGGCTTGTTGAAGCCACGCTTGGGAAGACGCTGGTACAAAGGCATTTGGCCGCCTTCGTAACCATTGATGGCTACACCCGAACGCGATTTCTGACCTTTGATACCACGGCCACCCATTTTACCTTTGCCCGAACCTGGGCCACGGCCGATGCGCTGTTTGCGCTTGGTTGCGCCGGGATTGTCGCGCAGTTCATGAAGTTTCATGTCGCTTCTCCTAAGCCGGAAACACCTACGAAGCGTAAAAGGTGCACACGGCATTTCTTGGTTTTGTGAATCAGTGACCGAAGGCCACCGGGGGCGTATAGCTTTCCATCTTCGGTGAATCAAGCACCAAGCGTGGGTGCCACACACGGAAACGGCCCAACTGGAAGAACCAGAAGGGCCGCGCGTCAATTAGATAAGCTGGGCGTCTCGGGTTAGCCGCGGTTTTGGTCACGGAGGTACTCGGTCCAGCAGGGCACAGGTCCCTGCGCCCAAGTGGATTTCGCCCCATTCATGAATGCAGCGAAAGGAGACAGTACGAAAGACGTGATAGCGCGTGTTGAAGCGAACATAGTTTGGGTTCCAATTTCAGGGGCCTGTTTGACGCCCTCCTATAGCGAACCGCTTCGGGTCACCAACGTAGATCCAGAATAGCCGCCCTGCGTTCGCTGCAACGCAGAAAAATTGACAAAAAGAAAGCGCGTCAGACCGGTGCCTGAGACGCTCAATTCACTCATAAAGTAAGCCGTAGCTTACGATGTTGCGCGCAGCGCCTCTTCGCGAGCAACCTCTTCCAGGTCCAGACGGTTCAGGCCCAGATCCGACAGCGTGCGATCATCGAGGTTCGACAGCTCCTGAAAAGTGGCGCGGTAGGCCGCGCGACGCGCGAAATATACGCGAACGTTTTCAAAGGTCGAAGTAACCGCATCAGCAAAGTGGAAACCGGTGTTCGAGAGGGCAACAGTCTGGGCCATGGTACTATCCTAATTTGGTGGGCGGGGAGGAGCGCCCGAGTGTGTCTCTAAAGTCTGCCCTCTACATAGCGGTTTATTTTGTGCTCACAATTTCATCTTTGGACTGCCCGTCATGCGCCTAACGCAAGCCTCAGGCGCAGCGGGACATGGTTAACAAAATATTGAAAACAAAGAAAAACCGCCCAACGTAGAACGTGGACGGTTCAAAATCATTGTTATAAGGCGACTTAGCCGAAAACGCGTTGCACTTCCTGGCGCGCGATCTCTGGGATGTCCGCGCGGCTGATCCCGAGATCTGTCAACATCCGGTCATTCAGGCCGTCAAGTTCGGTGATCGTGCGGAGGAATACGGTGCGGCGGGCACGGTAGTCGCGGAATGCGTCAAGCGCGCGATAGATTGCGCTGGTCAGAGTGGTGCCACGGGCGGGGGCTGCGATTGCAATATGTGCCATGAGTATTTCCTATCTTCTGGTCGAGGCGAATTCCCCGACGACTGTCTGAGATCTTTTCTCTCGTGCCCCTGATATATGGCCACTGATAGCGCTAAACAAATTCGCGTTTCGACACCCCGCCATGCACTCGCTGCAACGCAGCATTAAGAGGGGATTAAGGCATCAAACAAAAAAGCCGCCGAGCTGATGCTCTGGCGGCTTCGGTCTTTAGAGGGAAGAGTTGTCAGCTTCAGCTGAACATCTTGTTCACTTCACCACGCGCGGCGCGAGGAATATCATAGCGTGTCAGACCCATATCCGCGAGCAGCCGATCATCCAGGCTTTCCAGCTCGTTGACCGTATTCTGATAGGCGAAAAAGTGGCTCACGCTCTCCATAATAGCCGATGTCACGCGAAAGATAGCAGCGGACAGAGAGAGAGAAGAAGAAGTGTTTACAGTGATGTAAGCCATGGTCGTCGTCCTAAAGATGGGGCCTGAGTAATGTCCTCGGCAGTTGGTAAGTGTGTTGTCTTGCGTGCTGGGTAATTAGGCACGAATGGACCAAACGACAATTTCCAGTTCAACAACCCTGTCATGCAGACATGACATTCCTCTGTCTCAATGCCGCAAAAGAAAAACCCCCGACGCAGCGCCGGGGGTTCTAGGCTTTCATCTAGACAAAGCTAGATTTAGTCGCGCTCTTCCACGATCTCAACGAGATGCGGGATCTTGCGGATCATGCCACGAACCGAAGGGGTATCTTCGAGAACGCGGGTTTTGTGCATCTTGTTCAGGCCCAGACCAACAAGGGTCTGGCGCTGGATTGCGGGGCGACGGATCGGGCTACCGATCTGTTTTACAACAATGGTCTTGGCCATGCTTATGCCTCCTCAGTCGCGGCGGCTGCCGGAGCTTCGTCACGCTTGGGCAGAATGTCAGCGACTTTCTTACCACGACGCTGTGCAACCTGACGCGGGCTCTGCTGGTTCTTCAAACCGTCCAGAGTGGCGTGGATCATTGCATAGGGGTTCTGCGAACCGGTCGATTTCGCGACCACGTCCTGAATACCCAGCATTTCGAATACAGCACGCATCGGACCACCAGCAATGATACCGGTACCGGTTGGTGCGGTTCGCATGATCACTTTACCTGCGCCGTGATGACCTTTGCCATCGTGGTGCAGAGTGCGGCCCTCTTTCAGAGGTACGCGGATCATGTTGCGCTTGGCCTGCTCGGTGGCCTTGCGAATCGCCTCGGGCACCTCTTTGGCTTTACCTTTGCCAAAGCCTACGCGGCCTTTTTGGTCGCCAACAACAACCAGTGCTGCGAAGCCAAAGCGTTTACCACCTTTAACTGTCTTCGAAACACGGTTGATCGCAACCAAGCGATCTGCAAATTCGGGTGCTTCGTCGCGCTCGCGACGGTTGCCCCGACGGTTTTCACGTTCTGCCATGTGGCATCCCTTGTGTTAGTGGAGCGAGATTGCTCCGGTTGGTCAATCGCAGTGGGCGAAACGCCCCCCGATCATCGAGGTGTTGCCACCTTCAAAACGTAAAGCGGGGATTACCCCCGCCCTACGAGAGAAAAGAACAGGGTGGGACACGCCCACCCTACCCTTTAGATTTTCAAGCCACCTTCACGCGCAGCTTCGGCCAGAGCCTTCACTTTGCCGTGGAACAGGAAGCCACCGCGGTCGAAGTAAGCTTCGGCCACACCAGCGGCTTTCGCGCGCTCGGCAATGGCTGCACCTACTTTGGTCGCCGCTTCGATGTTGTTCTTGCCAACAACACCCAGGCCTGCCTCGAGCGACGAAGCGGAAGCCAGAGTGCGGCCTGCCACGTCGTCGATCAGCTGGCAGCTGATGTTCTTGTTCGAACGATGAACCGAAAGACGAACGCGACCAGCGTTGACTTTGCGGAGTCTGTTCCGAACGCGCAAGCGGCGCTTGAGGAACAGTGTGCGTTTGCTGTTTGCCATAGTCCCGCGCCCTTACTTCTTCTTGCCTTCTTTGCGGAAGATGAATTCGCCTTTGTAACGAATGCCCTTGCCTTTGTAAGGCTCGGGACGACGCCACTCGCGAATGTTCGCAGCCACTTGACCGACCAGCTGAGCGTCGTGACCTTCGATCACAATTTCAGTCTGCTTCGGGCAGGTGATGGTCACACCTTCCGGAATTTGGAAATCAACATCGTGCGAAAGACCGAGGTTCAGCTTCAGGACGTTGCCCTGCAGCTGGGCGCGGTAACCAACGCCAACAATCTCGAGTTCTTTCTTGAAGGTGTTGGTCACGCCATGCACCAGGTTTGCAACCATGGTGCGGGACATGCCCCACTGCTGACGCGCGCGCTTGGATTTGCCGCGCGGCTCAACCTTCACAACGTTGTCTTCGACGGTGATGGTAACATCATCGGTCGCGGTAAAGCTCCGGGCGCCTTTCGGACCCTTCACCTCGACGGTCTGACCCGAAACGGAAGCAGACACACCCGAGGGAAGCTCGACCGGTTTTTTGCCAATACGAGACATAGAGCCCTCCTTAGAATACGGTGCAGAGCACTTCGCCGCCAACATTCTGGCTGCGAGCGTTTGCATCCGACATCACACCCTTAGGGGTGGACACGATGGTGACACCCAGACCCTGACGGACCTGTGGGATGTCTTTTACACCCAAGTAAACACGACGGCCCGGCTTGGACACGCGCTTTACTTCACGGATCACCGGAGTGCCGTCGAAGTATTTGAGCGAGATTTCGAAGGTCGGGTGACCTGCGGCATCGGTGCCTGCTTCGTAGCCACGGATGTAGCCTTCATCGAGCAGAACATCGAGAACGCGGGCACGCTGCTTCGACGCGGGGGTCATGACGGTGGACTTACCACGCATCTGCGAGTTGCGGATACGAGTGAGCATATCGCCGATAGGATCGTTCATTACTTAAACCTCCCTTACCAGCTGGACTTGACGACGCCGGGAAGTTTCCCGTTCGAGCCGAGTTCGCGCAGCATGATACGGCTGATCCGCAGCTTACGGTAGTAAGCGTGGGGACGGCCGGTCAGTTGGCAGCGGTTGTGAAGACGGGTCGGTGCCGAGTTGCGCGGAAGTTTCGCCAGTTTAAGGCGAGCCTTAAAGCGCTCTTCCATCGGACGTGATTCGTCGACTGCGATTTCTTTCAGCTCTGCGCGCTTTGCAGCGTAACGAGCCACCAGGCGCTCACGCTTCTTTTCGCGCTCGATCATGGATTTTTTGGCCATGTCTTGCTTCCCCTTAAGCGTTGAAGGGCATGTTGAAATGCTTCAACAGCGCCTTGGCTTGAGCGTCTGCGGTGTGCTCACCGACGGCGCAGGCATTGGTGGTGATGATGATGTCCATGCCCCAGACTTCGTCAACTTTATCAAAGTCGATTTCAGGGAACACGATGTGCTCTTTCAAGCCCATGGCAAAGTTGCCACGACCATCGAAAGAAGGCTTAACACCACGGAAGTCACGGATGCGCGGCATCGCGACAGTCACCAGACGGTCCAGGAATTCATACATGCGCGCGTCACGCAAGGTGACTTTGGCGCCGATGATCATGCCTTCACGCAGGCGGAACGGCGCGTGGCTGTTCTTGGCCTTTGTGCCGACAGCCTGCTGACCTGCGATCTTTGTCAGATCTTCGATCGCCGACTTGGCTTTTTTCGAGTCGCGCACAGCTTCGGCACCACAGCCGATGTTCAGAACGATTTTATCCAGACGCGGGATCTGCATGTCGTTCTTGTAGCCGAACTCTTCCTTCATCGCAGCGCGGATCGAGTCCTTGTACTGCGCCTTCAGGCGGGGGGTATAGGTTGCTGCATCCGACATCAGATCGCGTCCCCAGTGGTCTTGGCGTAGCGAACTTTCTTGCCGTCTTCCTCGCGGAAGCCAACACGAGTTGCTTTGCCGTTTGCATCAACGATCGCCAGGTTCGACAGCTGGATCGGCAGAGCCTTAGGAAGGCGGCCGCCCTGAGCAGTCTGAGACTGACGCTGGTGACGGATGGCGATGTTTACGCCGTCCACGATGGCCTTGCCCGCTTTGGGGTCGACCGAGGTGATTTCGCCAGTCTTACCCTTGTCCTTACCGGCAAGAACGATGACCTTGTCACCCTTACGAAGTTTCGCAGCCATCAGAGCACCTCCGGAGCCAGCGAGATAATCTTCATGAAGTTTTTCGCACGCAGCTCACGCACAACCGGCCCGAAGATACGGGTACCTACCGGCTCACCTGCAGTGTTCAGGATTACGGCGGCGTTACGGTCAAAGCGGATTGCTGTGCCATCTTCACGACGAACTTCTTTTGCGGTGCGAACGACAACGGCCTTACGGACGTCACCTTTCTTAACGCGACCACGTGGAATGGCCTCTTTCACCGATACGACGATGATGTCGCCGACCGATGCATAGCGGCGATGCGAGCCGCCAAGGACCTTGATGCACTGAACTTTCCGGGCACCGGAGTTGTCAGCCACATCCAGATTGGTCTGCATCTGGATCATATGGTTTCTCCCGACCTATGGGGGCTTTTCTCATTAGCTCCCCCAGGGTTTCGAATAATGCCAAAAGGCTCCGGCTTAGTCGGCCAGAACCTCCCAACGCTTCGTCTTGGACTTGGGTGCGCATTCGATGATGCGTACTGCGTCGCCCACTGCGAACTTTTGTGCTTCGTCATGCGCACGGTACTTCTTCGACTTTTTGATGGTCTTCTGAAGAACGGGGTGCTTGAAGCGGCGCTCAACGCGTACGGTTACGGTCTGAGCATTTGCTGTCGAGGTCACGGTGCCTGCCAGGATACGCTTGGGCATAACTTAGGCCTCCTGTGCCGCAGCAGCGGCCTTCTGGTTCAGAATGGTGTTCACACGGGCCACGTCACGGCGAACCTGACGGACACGAGCGGTATTTTCGAGCTGACCCGAAGCTTGCTGGAAACGGAGGTTGAAGGCCTCTTTTTTCAGCTGAACAAGCTGATCACGGAGTTCATCCGCGGTCTTGTCCTTAAGTTCATTGGCGTTCATTGCGCCTTTTCCTTTTCTTCTCACCAGAGAGCGCCGGTCGTTTAGGTCCGGGTGACTCTTGAGCCTGGTGACGTTTCAGACAAAAAACTTACCAGCGCGCTCAAGGCGCACTGATTCCGTTTATTCGTGCATAGAGCGTGGCTATACGCCCGAAGGTCAGCTCTGGCAAGTGGATTCGGACCCGTCGGAGCCCTTATTTATTTGCTCGCATCGGCAAGGTCGAGTTGGCCGTCACCAATACGGTTTCGACCCTGTTTCTTTGCGAACAACAGACGGCGATCTGCGGCAACCAATGCCTCATCCAGTTCGGACAATGGCCGGGACGGGTTTGTTCCGATACTGAGCGTGATGGGATCCTCTCCACATCGAACAGTTTCAGCCACTCGGGTAAGCAACCCTTGCGCCACGTCTTGCAGGGTGTCATCCGTCGCATCTGGCACCAGAACCAGAAATTCATCGCCCCCCGTTCTCAGGACATAGGCGCCTTCGGGCGCTTCGGCGCGAATTTTATGAGCCACCTGGATCAGCACAAGATCCCCAACAGTGTGGCCAAACTTGTCATTGATGTCTTTGAAATGGTCGACATCAATCAACACCAGGCCGTAGAGGCGTTGCGACAATTCGGGCATGGAGAGCATGTTCTCCAACACGCGCCGATTGTGACAGCCGGTCATCGAATCCCGATAGCTGCTTTCCAAAAGCTCTCGTTGCAAGGTCACGGCCTGCTCAACTGAAAACCGCATCAACAATACGCTAAAGCCCAGGGCCATTGCGAACCACAGCCCCAGAAGTGTCGCGCCAGAGATCTCCAGAACGGCTGTCACCACAAGACCCGCCACCACGGAAAATCGTGTCGCCTGCTCAAGTGGTATGGCAATAAACGCGCCCAATACTGCAGGAAACGTCCAGAGCGCGCCGTTCGGCCCGTCGGACAGCACCGAGACGCAAATCAATCCCAGCAAAGCTAGCAAGAGTGCATTCACCGGGATCGGCAAACCTGCCCCCCGGCGATAGGACCAGATGTCTACAACAAACATCGAGAAAACGACAAAGACCAAGCCCGCAAGCAGAAACTCCCCTAATACCAAATTCTTCAGCGTCAAAATCAGCAATAAAACAGAGCTGGCCTTCCCGACGAAATCGGCGACATCCCACGAACGAAACAGCGGGATCTGCGGTTCAAAATGCGGGAATAACGCCATCGAGCGAATGCTCCGTATATTTTAAAGGTACATAAGGGGTGCGAAAGCTCTAAAATGTAAGCCAGGCTAGAACGTTAGAACGTATTTACGGCCGATTGGCAAAGGGAAGATGCCGTCATCTGCTGCAATTTGACCAATAGTCTCAGCAACATGCGCAAGATCCGAGTGGCGTCGTAGTCGTCTGACGACCTCAGCACAACACTTTACTGCAAACGTCTAGCCCAGCGCGGGCTCAGCGGCGTGATCAGAGACCGACCAACGGATGCACCACAGCAGCTTGGAACCAGATCAGCGCTGGATAGGCACATATCCAAATCCAGAAAAACCTATTCAAGCCAAACAATAGCGCATTCATCAGGTGAAAGAGCCCGGCAATACATAGCCCAAATTTCAAGGTCAGAGGATTAAGAAGAGCGAGAGGCATCAAAACCTCAAACCCCATAACCCCCCAGGACATTGCGCAAAGCAGCCTCGGGAAATTCGCCCAATCCCGAAGGCTCTCCGCGACCGGATAGGCCGAGAACCGAAACACGTCACACAGAGCACGCCCCGCGCGCCAGTCTGCGTTGATTATCTTGATGTAGCCCGAAACGAAATACGACAGCACAAGCTGGACCGCGAGGTAAGACACCGCCAGTTCCCGCCAGTAATCAGTTGGTGCGAGGTGATAAAGCCCGAGACAGGTCAGGATAAGCAGCGTCATCTTATCTGATCCGCCGTTATACGGTCCGTCAAATCTGTGCAGTTGCGCGAGCGAGAAAAGCCACAGCCCCCAAACGGCTACCGAAGCAGCCGGTGGGTACAAAAGCATCAGGCACAAGATCAGCCGCAATGCCAGCCACCTGTCCCGGGACTGCACAAGGAATTCTATCGATTGCACCGCAATTGCGCCCGCCAACAAATACTGGGTGATCTGGACCGTTTCCGAAAGCGTCATACCAACCACCCGCTTTCGTATTCGACGTAATGAACGAGCGCCCCGCCTTCGCGACTGACAAACACCAAACGAAATCTCAGCGCGCCGCTGGGTTCTGGCAGGGCGCCACGGATCAAACGATGCAGTTCCGCTTTGGAGTGGTCTGTTTCACGCTCCACAAGTCTCTCGGACAAAGACACCATATAAAGCTGGGTGTTCCGATCCGGGCTAAAAACCAACCGCCGCAGATAATCGCGCAGACCAAGTCGCTGAGGCAAAGGGTGGCTTTCCTGCCAAGTGTCCTCGCCCTCAAGCTGAAACTCGACACGAGGCGACGGGGCCACCGTTTTGAAAAATCGCCAGGACGGGATCAAAGCAGGCAGCAGGAGAGACAGGGTTTTGCGCAACACGAAAAGCCGGACCAGATATTGAAAGCAATCAGATTAAAGCTTTAACGGACCACCCTTACCAAAGCGTTTGCCACAGGCGTGATTTGGGAAAAACACCCGGTCATGGTATAGTTGGGTCATGCGTTATTTGGTTGTCGGAGTATTCTTGATCTGCGCAGGCCCTGCCCTGCCCCAATCCACCGACCCTCAGAGACCCTGTTCCTGCATCAACCGCGATGGAGAAAAGGTTCCGCTGGGGCAATATGCGTGCCTGCGGGTGGGCGGCGAAGAGTTTACCGCCCGGTGCTCCGTTTCTCTTAACCTGCTGACCTGGCGCAAAGTCTCAGAGGGATGCCTTCACGCCAGTCTGCCGTCTCCCATCACGCCCATGCGTAATTGAAGCTGACCGACAGACGATCATCTTCGGACATGTTCATCGGCACCTCATGGCGCAGCCAGCTTTCCCAAAGCGCCACATCTCCCACTTCTGGTCGGACATAGTGGAACGCGGCCAGATCCTCGCGCACCGATTTCTTGCGCGGTGGAGCCGTCATCATCATCGGCAGACGCGGATCTTCCAGTTTCAGCGCACCCGCACCATCTGGCACAGCCACATAGGTGGTTCCTGAAATCACCGAATGCGGGTGGATATGGCTTGAGTGTGTGCCACCTTCGGGCAGGATATTGATCCAGATGTCCTCAAGCTTGAGCTCTTTGCCACCAAGATCAAAATCAAGTTCTTCCACAAAGGCCGCGACATGTTTGTCGAGTGCATCAACCAGATCTTTGAAGATCGGGAAGCGCCAGGGCAAATCCGTCAACGACGCATAGGACGTATATCCCGGATAACCTTCGGTTTCACACCATTCCTGCCCTGCTTCATCATCTTCGGCGATGGAGTAACAGGATGCCAAGAGTTCGTCCGTATCAATGGTCGGACCATGTTCGGACAGATGGGCGTGATAGAGGCGGGTCGCAAAAAGCGATTTGATTTTGGACATGTCGATGCCTTTAGCTCAAGCTGTGACAGAGGGAAACATAGAACGCCCTCCTACCCGGTTCCGGGAGGCGCGTGTCTGATATGTATCAAAGGAAAGTCATTATGAGAAAGTTGCTTTTGTTGATCACCCATGCTGGCGCCTTGGCCATCGGATTTGCGCTTGGGGTGTACTTTCTGCCAATCCTAACCGCTCCCAAAGGCCCGGACATGGCGGTGTTGCAGGAACAAGCCAAATCGGCGCAATACACCGCAGAGTTCACGCGCGACCTGAAAGGCAGCGACTTTCTCCACTGGGGTGAAGGCACCGTCGCGCTTGGGGCTGAACAGATTGTTCACATGGGTCGGCTCGCCCCCGGTCCCGACTACAAACTGTATCTGGCACCAGAGTTCGTTGACAATGAAGCCAGCTTCGAGGCCATCAAGGCTCAGTCGGTGCGGGTTGGAGACGTGAAAACCTTCGACGGTCTGATTTTGGACGTGCCGACAGGCATCGATATTGCCGCCTTCACCACAGTCGTCATCTGGTGCGAGGCCTTTGGCGAGTTTATCACCGCTGCAAAGTATCAATAGGGTCTCGCGCTGCCCCCAACTGCAACATCGCTTAACAATGTCGTGCCGGTCGCATAATCGGCACCGATACATGGGGTGACGCTTTCCATTGCAGTGCTATATCACCTTCACCTTGGTCTGACGGCGGAACACACATGCAAGACACTGATCCGACACAGGCGACTGTCGAAGCCTATGATGTCCCACTTGATCGCATGTTCACCTATCGATTGGCCCGCCTCCACGCACTGCTGAATGCTCAGGCGATCCGCATTCTTAAGGAGCGGGCCGGTATTTCGCTGGCCGAATGGCGGGTTCTTGCAGCCCTGGCCACCCGCGGTGAAGTCCCCGCTGCGGAGATCATCCGGCTGACAGACGTGGACAAAAGCCAGCTGAGCCGGAACATCAAAAAGATGGTGGAACGCGGGCTGATCACCAGCCACCTCGACGCGTCAAACCAAAGGACGCTGGCGAAAACTGATCGCGGCCGCGCTTTGTTCCAAGAGCTCAGTCCACTGATGCGTCAGCGGCAAGACTATTTGATGAACTGCCTGACCGATGCTGAGCAAGATGCGCTCTTTGAAGCCTTTGACCGTCTCGAAGACCGAGCCCGACGGCTGGAAGAACAAATTTAGTTGGCACCTTGAGGCCTAAGATCACGACAGTCTAGCGTTGCCAGCTGCGGCGGAAGATATGCGGGGCTACGCCGTATCGCCCACGAAACCGCTTGGAGAAGGTGTTGCTATTGTTGAACCCAGTGGCGAAACACACCTCGGTCGCGGTCATGTTCGTACCCGACAAAAGCGCATAAGCCCGCTGCAATCGGATCTCTGAATAATAGGCTGAGGGCGTTCGCTGCGCGTATTCCGCAAACAGACGCTCCATGTGCCGACGCGACAATCCTGCCTGATCTGCAATTTCATCCAATTCAAGAGGCGCTTCGATGTTCGCCTCCATCAAAGCGATCGCCGCCTGCAGCTTGGTGTTGCGATTGCCCAATGTGGCCGATGCCGACGATCTTTGCCGCGTGGCCAGATCAGTGGGACGCTTGTGCAGACACATATCCGCGACATGCCCCGCCAGTTCATCCCCATTGCGCTCGGCCACCAGTGCCAGCATCAAATCCAGAGCCGCTGTTCCGCCACCGCATGTGTCCAATCCTCCGTCGCGTTCAACAAGACAGTCAGAAGGCTGGAGATCTGGGAACAGCTCGGAAAACACAGCCTGATTTTCCCAATGCAGGGTGAAACGCCGTCCATCCAGCACCCCGGCTTTGGCCAAGGAAAACGCACCGGTACACAGGCCACCCAATGCACCGCCATGCGCTTTGCGGCGTCGGATCCAGCCAGTGATCGCTGGGTCCAATGTGGTTTCGGGTTCAACACCCGCGCAGATAAACGCGGTCCCAGTTTCTGGAACATCGGCCAAAGCGAGATCGGGGGCCAGTCGCATCAAGTTAGACCCTTGAACGGCGTTGCCATCAGGTGTGGCGGTGTACCAGCGGTACAGTTCTTTCCCGGTCAGTTGATTTGCAATGCGCAACACTTCGATAGCCGCGTTCACCGCCAGCATTGTGACCTTGGGCAACAGAACAAAATAGAAGGTTTGGGGTTCCGCCCAGGCGGTTTCCAGATGCGCCACCGCCCCTTTTTGCACAAATTCAGACTGCGTCATGGCTCTGCGTCTCCCCCCGAGTTGACCGTCCTTAGCTGCCATGGAGGGCATTGTCGATTGCCAACCATCGCTTCCAGACTAAGCCTTATCAGATTTCTGAGGCCCTCTCAGCGCCTGAGCAAGCTCCTCCCATCGAAACGGCTTACCCAGCAACACCTGATCAGGATCCAGCCCGCCCGGCCCCGCAGCGAACTCAGCCGGGTATCCGGACATAAACACAATTTTGATTTTTGGTTGCTGCTGCTTGATCTCTCTGGCCAGCTCCGGTCCACTTACGCCCCCCGGCAGAACCACATCAGATAGCAACACATCGAACCGCTGACCGCCTTCGACTAAGGCCCGGGCCGACAAGGCATCTTCAGCGGCGACCACTTCATAACCCAACCGTTTGATCATCCGTATGGCCAACTGGCGCACCAGCGGGTCATCTTCGATCACCAGCACCGTTTCGCCCCGCCCTTCGGGCTGATGTCGCTTGATCTTCTCCTCAGGTTCAGATTGGCGTGTGGTATCGCGCGGCAGATAAATACTAACCGATGTCCCCTCGCCCTTACCGCTACGCAGCGTGACATGCCCGCCAGATTGAGTCGCAAACCCATAAACCATAGACAGCCCCAATCCCGAGCCTTTGCCCACCTCCTTTGTTGAGAAAAAAGGTTCGAACGCGTGTTTTTGAACCTGCTCGGACATGCCGAACCCTGTGTCCGTGACGGTGATGCACACATAGTCTCCCGCCTGTGCATCGCGCGTTTGATCCGCCATGTCCTGTGTCACACAGACATTGCGGCTATTGATTTCTAGCCTGCCGCCATCCGGCATAGCATCACGGGCATTGATCGCGAGGTTCAGCAGGGCATCTTCCACCTGACTTTGATCCGCACAGGCCGGCCATAATCCCGGTTCGGTGGTCACCTTAAACTCAATGGTTTCAACAAAAGTCCGCCGCAGCATTTGGCGCATGCCCAGACACATCTGATGTACATCGATGGTTTTTGGGGCCAAAGGCTGTTGTCGAGCAAAGGCCAGCAAACGATGAGTCAGATCCGCCCCTCGGCGACTGGCTGTTACGATACGATCGATCAGTTCTTCTTCATACTGCGTCGACATCTGCATTAGCTCAGCGCAACCCTGGATCACAGCCAGAAGGTTATTGAAATCATGCGCAACACCACCGGTCAGCTGACCGATCGCCTCCATTTTTTGCGCCTGATTAAACTTGCTTTGCATCTCGACCTGCTCGGTGATGTCTTGGAACGCCCCGCTCATTCTCACGGGTCTGCCCTTCGCATCACGAACAACCTCAGCGGTTTCACGCAGCGAGATCAGATTTCCCTCGCCATCATAAAGGCGATAGATCACCTCGTAACGTGACAGCTCCTTCCAGGCACGCGCCGCCTCCTGCATCACGCGCTCCCGGTCACTGTCGTGCACAAACTCAAGGAAATTTTCGATGGTTCCGTCAAAATCCCCCTGTCGCATTTTCAACAGATCATAGACTTCAGGCGACCAGATTAGACGACCATCTGGTGTAGAATGCCACGCCGCCATACGTGCCACCCGCAGGGCCTCATTCATCAAATGGGCGGTCGATTTAAGCGATTGCTCGGCACGGTGCCGTTCTGTCATGTCAACATGTGTGCCAACAAGACGAACCATCTCACCGGTGTTATCCCGCACCATGAAAGCGCGTGATAGGATATGCACCCAGTGTCCGTCTCGGTGTTTCATACGAAACTCGGACTCGATGCATTCACGACCAAGCGCGTTCATTGTCGGAGGATGGGTGGTGATGCGCAGACGGTCATCTGGGTGCAACCGTTCTTCGAATGTTGTATAATCGGCGGGAAGGTCACCTGGGGCATACCCCAGCATATCGAGCCAACGTGGCGAATAGTAAATCGACCCGGTTTTCAGGTCCCAATCAAACAACCCATCATTCGCCCCCTGCAGGGCAAGCGCCAATCGCATCTCGTTGTCAGCAAGTCTCGAATTGCGCTGGACCACCTCCTCGGTTTCCTTAAGCGAGGCCAGCCGCGCCCCAATCATCGCGGCAACCGTTGTCAAAACCTCCAAATGGAAGGTGGTGAACGCCCCCACTTCGGGATGTTCACAATCGATAACCCCAGCGACTTCCCCGTCGCTGAAGAACGGTACGCAGAGTTCTGATAAGGCAGGAACCGTGTCCTCGATAAAACGGGGATCGTCTCTGACATCATCGACCAAAAGCGGCTGGCCAGTGCTCGCGACGTGGCCGGTGATGCCTGCTGAAAAGGGAATAACCAGAGCGTTTACGATATCCTGGGCTGTGGGGTTTTTCTGCCCCATAGCCGAAACCTGCCGCAAAGTGCGCGATCTGCGGTCAGCCAAATAGATGATACAATCGACAAATCCCATGCGACCGACAACATCACGGGAGACATACCAAAATAGCTCGTCCCGGTCCGTCAGCGTCATCAAACGGACGGACATGTCGTTGATCGCAGAAAGCACCGCGCGTTCAGAAAGTCGGTTAACCGTCAATCGAGCTCCAATACGTATTGCTGTGCTGTTAGCCTAAGTCACTTGGCTAGTATGTCCAGCATGGACAACAACAAAGCAGAACGTATTTAAAGTTCTCCACCTTTAAACGGGTTCGAATCTAGGATCGTCAACCTCAAGGCTATATCGTTGTGGCATCAGACCGGCTTGAAACCAACTGACAAAGCTTTGGATTGAGAACACCGGTAGCCCCGTGGCCCGTCGCACATCTCGGGCATAAGGAACCATATTTGTACACTCCAACACAATCGCCCCGAGGTCTGGCGTGCTGGCCACCAAAGCCCGTGCGCCGTCAATCATATCCAGGCGGCAGGCTTCAAAATCGATCTCCGGTGCATCACCCAGAATGTCGCGTGTGAACGCCCGCATCCCGTCGGTGCCGCCAATGGGCGTATCCAGCGGAGCGCCTGCGGCGGCAAGATGTGCCGGGGTCAAAGTTTCTTTGGAAATGGTAAGGACGCCGGCGCGTTTTCCCGCAGGCAATAGCGCCTGCACCATCGGGACCTGCATCAACGAGGATGTGGCCACAGGCACACCAAGGGCTTCTTTGACCTGATCTTGGATCAGCGCCAGAAAACCGCAATTGGTTGTGATGCCATCGCACCCCATTGCCACAAGATCGCGCCCTGCTTCGATAAACAGATCGGCCAGTTGTGTGGGGTCACCGCGCACGACATTTTCCGGGTTGGCTCCACGTACCACACGGTAATGCACCGGGAAATCCCAGGTCAGTGCATTCCCCATGTCGCCATGAATACGCGGAAACTGCGTTTCCAACATCAGAATACCAACCGCAGCCCCAAAGACTGTTTTTCCGCCTCGCTCCATGCCTGCCTCACCTAATCCATGGGTACGTAAAGTTGCGAAAACGCGATGCGGACGGCCTCGGTGGCCTGTTCGCGGCGTTTTTCGATATGGGACCGCATCGCCGTGTCCGCGCCTTTGGCATCACGGGCGGCCAAGGCCCGCATAATCTTGCGATGCGCTTCCGGATCGCCGCCCGAACGGGCGCACATGTTTTTCAGATCGATCAATCGGATATAGCGGATACGATCATTCACACTGGCCAGCATGCGCAGCAATTCGTTGTTGCCAGAAAGCCTGGCCAGCCGCAGGTGAAACTCTTCATCCAACGTCAAAAGCTCTAAGGTGTCTTCTGACGACAGATACATTGGTTCTGCCTCGGCCAACCACATTTCAAGCGCACAAATCTCATCGTCGCTGGCGCGACTGCAGGACAGGCGCAGCGCTTCGCATTCTACGGCAACGCGCGTTTCATACAGATCCAGAATGTCTTTGGGGGTCAGCGACCGGCAGAAAAACCCGCGATTGGTTTGAAACGTCAGCAAACCTTCCGCCACCAGACGATTCAACGCCTCGCGTAGAGGCGTGCGGCTTGTGTCCAGTTGTGCCGCCAGCGCGCTTTCATTCAGACGCTGGTCGGGCTTGAACGCAAAATCCACGGCCATCTGGCGCAGCGCATCATAGACCCGATCCACATTGCTCTCGCGTTTCACCACGACATTTTCTCCGCTTGTTCACATGACACCCTAGCGAGGGATTGACACGTGTTCAAGTCTGTATTCTAAATTGTATACAATTCTGAATGCTAAACGAATCCCATCGCGACTTCGCGCTGTGGGCTCAAGCGATCTTTGAAAGGACAGGACATGAGCAACAAACTGAATGGCGCAGAGGCCATGGTGCGCAGCCTTGAAGCCCATGGCGTACAACACATTTTTGGCCTGTGTGGCGACACCACCCTGCCCTTCTATGACGCAATGTTGACGCTGGATCACAACATCAAACACGTGCTGACCCGCGACGAGCGGTCAGCCACCTATATGGCCGATGGGTATTCGCGTGTGACAGGTCGAGTCGGCGTTGCAGAAGGTCCATCGGGGGGCGGGGCAACATATATTTTGCCCGGCCTCATCGAAGCTTCAGAAAGCTCCTATGCCGTTCTGGGCATCACCACCGACATCTCTGTTGCTTCTTATGGCAAGTACCCTCTGACCGAGGTGGACCAGGACGCCCTCATGCGGCCTCTGACCAAATGGAACACTGTGATCAAACAGGCCGCCCATATTCCACGCATGGTGCGTGGGGCATTTCGCGCCATGACCACAGGTCGTTCCGGGGCCGCACATCTGGGTTTGCCCTATGATATTCAATATGACGATGTGGATCCCTCTGACGTCTGGGCCGATGCAAAGCATCAAAGCTATCCAGCCTACCCACAAGGCCCCGAACCCGGAGCCGCCGAGGCCGCAGTTGATGCCATTCTCTCGGCGAAAAGCCCCCTGATCGTCTGCGGTGGCGGCGTGGTCATTGCCGGCGCGATGGAAGAGCTGTCACGCCTGGCCACACGTCTGGACATTCCCGTTGCAACCTCGATTTCAGGCCAGGGCTCACTGGCCGAAACCCACGCTCAATGCGTCGGTGTTGTTGGCTCAAACGGCGGCACAGATCAAACCTGGGAGATGATGGAAAACGCCGATCTGGTTGTCTTTATGGGCTGCCGTGCGGGATCGACCACCACCTCGCGCTGGGAGGCACCAAAGCCCGGTGCGCGCATCGTGCATTTCGACAATGACCCCATGGTGATGGGCGCCAACTACCAGACCGAGGTTGGCGTGGTTGGCGACCTGCGCCTTTCACTCGCCGAGGTCAATCGGGTTCTGGACAGCCGCGATCAAGGGGCAGATACATTTGGCGGGGCCGCGGCAGTGGCCGAGCTGAAAAAACGCAAGTTTGACATCTTCAACACTCTGGCCGCCAGCAACGAAGCACCGATGCGCCCGGAACGCGTGATTGCTACGCTGAACCGCGTTCTGCCAGAGGACGCGACCATCGTGTCCGATCCCGGGACAAGTTGCCCGTATTTCTCGGCCTATTACCAACTGCCGCAACCAGGCCGTCATTTTATCACCAACCGCGCCCATGGCGCTCTGGGGTATTCGATGTCGGCAGCTGTCGGCGCGTGGTTCGGGCGTCCAACATCAAAAACCGTTGCGATGATGGGTGACGGCTCGTTTGGCTTTACCGTTGGCGAACTTGAGACCGTGTGCCGTCACAATGTCCCGATCACCTTTATCGTCTTCTCAAATGCCAACTTCGGTTGGATCAAAGCCAGTCAGATGGCCGACAAAGATAAACGGTACTACAACGTCGATTTCGGTCGCGTGGATCACGCCAAAGTGGCCTCGGCCTATGGCGTCAAAAGCTGGCGTGTTGAAGATCCCGCAGATCTGGAACGTGTGATGAAAGAGGCCATTGCCCATGACGGACCAACGTTGATCGACGTGGTGGTGCAGCCGTTGGAGGAAAGTAACGCGCCTGTGCGCCGCTGGATGGGGTGAACCCTATCCCTCATGATAGGGCGCAAGCTCAGTTTTGAGGATTTCAAGAAACTCCTGCCCGATCGAAGACAGCGGTCGGGCACGAGACGTGATTATCGCGAGCTCTAAAGGAATGGTCGGTTCAAACGGTCGAACGACAAAGCCATCCCCCTGCTCTCCCTCGACCACAAAGGGATCAACAAGAGCGACCCCCAATCCTTCGGTGACAAAGCTTACCAAGTTGCGGAACAGGTGCGAATGAACACGCGGTCGGAACCCAAAGCCGCTCGCTAAGAACGTCTCGCGCAACTTGCGGTGCGTGATATGTTCAGGCCCCATCACCACAAACGGCACGTCATCGAGAAGTTCGGGCGTCAAAATCTCATGCTTTGTCAGAGGGTCCCCCTCCGGCACAGCAATCACCGTATTTACGGTGATCGGATGCACATCAAACGCATCGTAGAGCAAAGGCAGCTCACACAGCCCGATCTCAAACAACCCCGACATCACCCATTCCTGGATTTTCGTCGAATATTGCGCCTGAAAGGCAATCGACATCTCGGGCCGATCCTGGGCAAATCGCGCAATCATGCCTGGCAGAGGCCCAAACGACAGCGAGTGTTGCGACGCGACCTGAAGCTGACCCGCTTTCTTGTTTTGAAGGTCAATCACCGATTGGGTGACGTGGTCGATCCCGCGCACCACGGTATCAATTTCTTGATACAAGATCAGAGCCTCAGGCGTTGCAATCAGGCGCCCCTTTTCACGTTCAAACAGCTTGAACTTGGTCTGCCGCTCCAGCTGGTTCAACAAATTGGAGATGCCGGGCTGCGAAATACCAAGGAAATTTGCGGCCCCCGTAACGGTCCCGGTTTGGATGATCGCGTGAAGCGCCTGAAGCTGTCTAAATCGAAGTTGCATAGGCTTGCATATCACTTTTGTTTATAGACTTTCTATAAATTAGTATTAGCCATGATGGATTTCTTTCCGCATCCTTAAGATCTCGCACCAGAGATCTGGTGCCCGCGACCCAGGCAAGACACCTGATCGGATCAGGTGAAGAGAAGGCACAGATTATGAGCAAGCGAACCATTGTCGTTGGCGCAGGTATAGTTGGCGCAGCCACGGCACTTTGGTTGCAGCGCGGCGGCCATGACGTCACTCTGATCGACAAGGGTGAACCCGGAATGGGCACCAGCTATGGCAATGGCTGTATCCTCGCCAGCTGTTCGGTCGCGCCGGTGACTGCGCCCGGCTTGACGGCAAAAGGCCCCAAACTCCTGTTGGATCCCAATTTTCCACTTTTTGTGCGCTGGGGGTATCTGCCAAAGCTCTTGCCGTGGTTGATGAAATACATGTCACACGCCAATGATGCCGACACACGTCGCATCGCCGAGGGGCTTACACACATAGTGGGCGACAGCGTTGAACAACATCAGGCCCTGACACGCGGCACACCCGCCGAGAAATGGATCCAGACCAGCGACTATAACTTTGCCTATGCGGATCGGGCGGCGTTTGAGGCAGATGCCTACACCTGGGAGCTGCGCCGAAAAGCGGGTTTTGTGCCCGAACTGATCGAGGGCGGTGCCGTCCAAGAGATGGAACCCATCTTGTCAAAAGACATCAAGCTCTTGGCCAACAACAAAAACCACGGCTATATTCTCAACCCCGCCAATTACGTCAAAGATCTTGTGGCTTTGCTGACCGAAATGGGCGGAACCTTTGTTCAGGCCGAAGTGAAAGACTTTGACCTCAGCGGCGGCAAGATCTCGGCAGTTGAAACAACGCAGGGGCGGTTTGATTGCGATCAGGCGGTGCTGGCTACCGGTGTTTGGTCGAAACCCCTGATGGGCAAACTGGGCATCAATGTCCCGATCGAAGCTGAACGCGGCTACCATATCGTGTTCCGCAATCCCAATCAGATGCCCAACAGCCCGATGATGCTCGCCGCAGGGAAATTTGTTGCAGCTCCAATGGATCAAGGGCTACGTTGTGCCGGTGTGGTTGAATTTGGTGGGATGACAGAAACACCGTCGCGGGCGCCATTGGCGCTGTTGCGCAAAAAGGTGAAAGAGTTTTTCCCCAGTCTGACCGCAAGCGAGGAAGACGAATGGCTGGGATTTCGCCCAGCCCCAAGCGACAGTCTGCCCTTGATCGGCGAAGTGGGTCAAAGCGGAGTTTATGCCGCCTTTGGCCACCATCACATCGGTTTAACCGGCGGCCCCAAAACCGGACGCATGGTGGCCGATATGATCCTTGGCCGCACGACCAACATCGATATGCGCCCCTATGAACCGGGGCGTTTCGCATAACAAAAAAAATGAAAACCAACAAAACAATCAAAACAGGGAGTCTCCAAATGAAAACAATGTTGAAAACCTCCGCCGCAGTGACGGCAATCGCACTCAGTGCATCTGCGGTATCCGCTGAAAAGTGGGACATGCCGATGGCCTATGCCGCAAGCAACTTCCACTCAGAAATGGGTGTGGTGTTTGCCGATAAAGTTCGTGACTACACCGGTGGCGACATCGACATCACAGTGCACGCGGGCGGATCGCTGTTCAAAGGCGGCGAGATCAAACGCGCCATCCAGACCTCGCAGGTGCCGATCGGCGAACGCTTTATGTCGGCTCATGCCAACGAAGCGCCCCTATTGGGGTGGGACAACCTTCCCTTTGTCGCCACGTCTTACGAAGACAACGAAAAGCTGTGGCAAGCGGCCAAAGATAAGGTCAACAATCAGCTGTCCGACCTGAACCTTGTGGCGCTTTACACCTGCCCGTGGCCCGGTCAGGGGTTCTACTTCAAAAAAGAGGTGGCCTCGTCTGACGATACCAAAGGCATCAAATTCCGCAGCTATAACACCGCCACTGCGACCTTCGCAGAAGAGCTGGGCATGATCCCGGTTCAGGTTGAAGCCGCCGAACTCAGCCAGGCTCTGGCAACCGGTGTTGCCGAAGCCTTCATTTCTTCGGGTTCAACCGGATATGACCGTAAAGTTTGGGAACATCTGACCCATTACTACAAGGTCAACGCCTGGCTGCCACGCAACTATGTCATGGTGAACAAACAGGTTTGGGAAGGCCTGAGCGCTGAAACTCAGGCGGCAGTCCAGAAAGCCGCGGATGAGACCGGTGCAGCGTGTTCCGCAAAATCGGCTGAACTTGCGAACTGGTACTTCGAGCAGCTCTCCGACAACGGCATGAAGGTTGAAGACGCCGGCGACGGGTTCCGCGCCGAGCTGGAAGCGATTGGCGCAAAAATGACCGCAGACTGGCTGGAACAGGCTGGTGACGACGGTCAGGCGATCCTCGACGCCTACAACGCGAACTAATCTTTCTTCATCGCACATTGGCCCCGTCCGTCCCAACGGGCGGGGCTTTGCGACTATCCTCAAAACAATGGAGGACGCGCCTTGCGTGACTGGCACCCCTTCCTAGGACTGCCATTGTGGGTCTGGCTATTTGTACTGCCGACCTGTCTGGTCCTGTTCTGCCTCTTTTTCCGAGACCCCGCCCAACGAATTCTAGCACCAATCTGGCGTCTGTTAGATCGCGTGTATCTGGCCTCTGGTGTTCTCGCGGCCTGTCTCATGGTGTCGATCCTGTTGTTGATCGTCGCACAAATGATCGCCCGCTGGTCCGGGCTCACCTTTCCCGGATCAACCGAATATGCGGGCTATGCCATGGCGGGCACTTCGTTTTTTGCGCTGGCCCATGCCCTGACCCGTGGTGCGCATATCCGGGTTTCGATTTTCCTCAACATGAACCGCTTTACCCAGCTTTGGCTTGACCTGTTCGCCATGTGGGTTGCGGCCTGTACCGCCACCTATTTTGCTCGGTATGCCATCAAAACCAACATCTTCTCTAAGATGCTGAACGACCGCACACAGGGTCAGGATTTCACGCCGGAATGGCTCATCACCTTCTTCGAGATGTTTGTGACCTCGCCCGCCAAATGGGGGGATCTCTGGGCCAAATCCGGCAGTGAATGGGTCTATACGCCTGTGTGGGTGCCCCAGCTTCCGATGTCGATCGGTACCATTCTTCTGGCTGTCTGTGTTTGGGATTACCTGACTCGTCTGGCCGCCAAACGCGAAACCAGCATCATCGGGGAGGCCGTCGAATGAACGAACTCTTGGCAACATTGATCTTCCTTTTTGCAATGTTTGCATTGCTGGGAAGCTCGGTCTGGGTTGGTCTCGCACTGATGGGCGTCGCCTGGGTCGGCATGGAGCTCTTTACAACGCGCCCGGTTGGGGATGCCATGATCACAACGATCTGGACAGGCGCCTCAAGCTGGACGCTCACCGCACTTCCGCTTTTCATCTGGATGGGTGAAATCCTGTATCGAACGCGATTATCTGAGGACATGTTCCGAGGATTGGCGCCCTGGATGCGGTGGTTGCCCGGCGGGTTACTCCACACCAATATCGCAGGCTGCACAATCTTTGCAGCGGTCTCTGGGTCTTCGGCGGCTACTCTGACCACCGTCGGCAAAATGTCGATCCCCGAGCTGCGCCGTCGCGGCTATCCGGAATATATGATCATCGGCACCCTTGCAGGTGCGGCTACTCTCGGTCTGATGATCCCGCCGTCGCTGACCTTGATCGTCTATGGGGTCACCATCAATGAATCGATCACCAAGCTGTTTATGGCAGGCATCTTCCCCGGCCTCGTTCTCGCGGGTCTGTTCATGCTCTACATCATCGGCTGGCATTTTGTGAAAAAGGATCAACGCCCTGCTCCTGAGCCAAGCATGAGCTTTGGAGAAATGATGAACGAGAGCCGCTTTCTGATCCCGGTTCTGATGCTTGTCGGGGTGGTGATTGGATCGATGTATCTTGGCTTTGCCACCGCCACCGAAGCCGCGGCGGTCGGGGTTCTGGGGTCATTGACGCTCGCCTTTACCCAGGGCTCGCTCAGCTGGTCGACCTTTTGCACCTCTCTGATGGGGGCAACGCGGACCTCGGCCATGATCGCCTTGATCCTGATGGGGGCCTCGTTCCTGTCGCTGGCCATGGGCTTTACCGGCCTGCCCCGCGCATTGGCCGCCTGGATCGACAGTATGAACCTGTCGCCTCTGGTGTTGATCTTCTCGCTGACCATCTTTTACATCATTCTGGGCATGTTCCTCGACGGCATTTCCTCGGTGGTTCTGACCATGGCCATTGTCGAACCCATGATCCGTCAGGCCGGGATTGATGTAATCTGGTTCGGGATTTTCATTGTCGTTGTGGTTGAGATGGCGCAGGTGACGCCGCCGATCGGTTTCAATCTCTTTGTGCTGCAAGGCATGACACGCCATGAAATCTCGTACATCGCTCGGACTGCTGTTCCGATGGTCGGCCTGATGATGTTGATGGTCATCATCCTCGTGGCCTGGCCTGAACTGGCCACCTGGCTACCCGACAACATTCGGGCGACGCCAAACTAGCGAAGACCTTCAAACAAAAACGCCCCCAAAACCGGGGGCGTTTTCTAATGGAACGGGCCTTAACTCGCCTGCCTGAACTCATCCGAGCTGGGCGACCCTTCAACAGGGTCATCCGTCGTGAACCCGCGTGTTGCCGTGACCAGATTCTGTGCCTCCGACAACAGCGTGTGGCTCATCTCCGAGTTCTCGACCAACATGGCCGAGTTCCGCTGGGAATCCTGATCCAACCGCATCACGGTCGAATTGATTTCAGAGAGCCACCGCGATTGCTCCGACGTGGTGGTCGAAACTTCGTTCACCTTTTCCGCCGCTTGATCAACCGTATGCTGGATCGCCTCAAGCGCCTCGCCGGTTTCTTTCACAAGACCAACACCTGCTTTGATCTCTTGCCCGCTTTCGGCGATCAGAGCGTTGATCTCTTGCACCGCATCCGCCGCACGCTGCGCCAACTGGCCAACTTCAGATGCCACGACCGAAAATCCTTTTCCTGCCTCACCAGCGCGCGCCGCTTCGACATTGGCATTCAGCGCAAGAAGGTTGGTTTGGAAGGAAATTTCTTCGATCAAATTGGTGATCCCCGAAATCTTCCCGGACATTTCTTCGATCCGCGCCATGGCAGACACCGTGCGATCCGCAACCTCCAGAGTATCTCTGGCCTTGCTCTGTGCACCGGCAACAAACTCCTTCGCGAGACTTGAGTTCTCAGCGGTGCTGCGCACCGATTCATCAAGCGTACCCAAAGCGGCAGAGGCTTCTTCCAGAGAAGCGGCATTCACTTCGCCACGTTTCGAGGCCTCATCCGATGTCGACGCAATTTTGTTGGAGGTGGTGCGCAGGATCTGACTGCTCCCGGAAAGCTGACCCACCATGGTGCTGAGGTTCGCGGTCAAATGGTCAACGGTCTGAGAGATATCGAGAAACACGCCCTGTTGTCCTTCCGGCATATGAACCGTCAAGTTCCCCGAGGCCAGCTCTCGCATGATGTGCTGCACATCCCCCAGACCGCGTTCTGCCGCGTCACCGATGGAATTCACACCTTTGGCCAGGTTCCCAAAGCCTTTGCTGTCATTGGCGACTTCGATCCGCTTGGAGAAGTCGCCGGCCGCACAGCTTTCGATCACTTCAGCCATATCCTCCATCAAAGCGGCCTTCTGCTCTTCATTGCGACGGAATTCGGACACTGCGTCAGAGATCGACGAAATTTCAGCAATCCTTGATTTGGCAACCGTCCCGGAAAAATCGCCCGCCATCATTTTCTTCAAAACATTGCTAAGCCTGCGCAGCGGTTTGGAGATCGCATTTGCCAACAGAAACGCAACGACCATGAAAAAGGCCAGTCCCGAGATACCCGCAATCAAAGCTCGCTGGCGGAAAAGCTCTTCTGTTGTGGCCGCAGTCACCTCAACTGCATTGATCTTCGCAGCAGATAGCGCACGCACTTCTTCGAAAATCGGTTCGGCCGTCGCATAGCTTGCCGACAAGGCCTTACGGAGATCTCGCTCTTCAAATGTCCCTGCGGCAAAGGCCGCAAAAGAGGATTGATAGCTCAGTACGAGATCATTGATCATGCGATGCTGCGCGGCGTCCGCAAAGAGGCTGACCGGAAAGGCCTTAAACTCTTCCACGCGAGCATCCAAACGGTCGACGTACTTCGAGGCAACGCGCATGATGAAATCTTTCTCATGACGTCGCATCATCAGAATTTTAACGTGCAGGACCGCGTGTTCAGAATCCTTTAGGCTTTTTTCAACGTCCTGAACCGTCCTGCGCAACTCGCCCTGCAAGCCAAGGCTCTCATTAAACCCCAGCCGCTCATGGCTCGCGACGAGTTCCTGAAACCCAGCGTCGTAGGCCGCAACCGCAGCAGTCAGTTGTTCCACACCGGCGTTTTCTTCACCTAAATTGGCCAGTTGAAGCTCTACTTCAGCCAACTCCGAATGAACGTCTTGCATGATGCCCGCATGACGGTCTGCATATTTCAGATCCCGTCGCAGTAGAAAGTCTTTCTCGGCGCGCCGTGCGCTCAGAAACGAGATTTCGAGCCGGTTTAGGGCATCATTCAGCTGCGTACCGGATCGAACTTCCGCTTGCAGTGTCGCGCGCACATAGTTGGTGTATTCTGAAATGCCGATCTGTCCAAACATCGCGGCACTTGCCAACAGAACAATAGATAAGATCGCGGTCTTGATAGAGAGAAAAGGTTTCACTGGGCCGTCCTGTCATAGAAACGTTGCCCAGAGTTTTAGACGTGAATTGGTTAAAAGGATCCTGCCCCGAGCCTTACGGCACAGGCGATCGTTATGTCTCGCGACCCAATCTAATCCCAAAATCCTCGGCTGGTCATAACCAGTCTTGAGGATCTGATAAATTACGCCATGCAAACAAACGGTTACCAAATTCAAAAATCCGCATTCGATGGCTCAATTTCGATAGGATTTTCTGCATTTAGCGCTCACATCTTGGATTTCCCTCTGTTTTGGCCAGTCTAAAAAGCCAAAGAGTGAAACGGCTACGAACCAGTATCATTCAACATACCGGTACGGCGATGCAAAAAGCCCCTGCTGATGCATCAGCAGGGGCTTCTCAACTTTAGCGGCGGCCCCAAAACAGGGCCAAAGACTTACCAGTCTTCGCGAACAACTACGCGGGTTTTCACCGGCAGTTTCATCGCGGCCAGACGCAGGGCTTCACGTGCGATATCTTCGGCAACGCCGTCGATTTCGAACATGATGCGACCCGGCTTAACTTTGCAAACCCAACGGTCAACAGAGCCTTTACCTTTACCCATACGAACTTCGATGGGCTTTGCGGTCACGGGCACATCCGGGAAGATACGGATCCAAACACGACCCTGACGCTTCATGTGACGCGTCATGGCACGACGTGCAGCTTCGATCTGGCGCGCTGTTACACGCTCAGGCTCAAGAGCCTTCAGACCGTAGGTGCCGAAGTTCAGATCGGAACCGCCCTTGGCAAGACCTTTGATACGGCCTTTGTGCGCCTTGCGGAATTTAGTACGCTTTGGCTGAAGCATATCTCAGTCCTCCTTAGCGACGACGGTCGCCACCTGCACCACGAGGTGCGGGGCCGTCCTGGATTTCCTGGGACTTGCGATCGCGCGCCTGCGGGTCGTGCTCCATGATCTCGCCTTTGAAGATCCAGACCTTGATCCCGATGATACCATAGGGGGTCGTGGCTTCTACATTGGCGTAATCGATGTCGGCACGCAGGGTGTGCAGGGGCACACGACCTTCGCGGTACCATTCGGTACGAGCGATTTCAGCACCACCCAGACGACCAGCTACGTTCACACGGATACCCAGGGCACCCATACGCATGGCGTTCTGTACGGCACGCTTCATCGCGCGACGGAACGAGACACGACGTTCCAGCTGCTGAGCGATCGACTCGCCAACCAGCTGAGCGTCAAGCTCAGGCTTGCGCACTTCAACGATGTTGAGGTGCAGTTCGCTGTCGGTCATCTTGGCAATTTTCTTGCGCAGAACTTCAATGTCTGCACCTTTTTTACCAATGATCACGCCAGGACGCGCGGTGTGAATGGTCACACGGCACTTCTTGTGCGGACGCTCGATGATCACACGGGCGATACCAGCCTGCTTGCACTCGGTCTGGATGAACTCGCGGATTGCGATGTCTTCCAGAAGCAGATCACCATAGTCTTTGGTGTCTGCGTACCAGCGGCTGTCCCAAGTGCGGTTCACCTGCAGACGCATACCGATCGGGTTTGTTTTATTACCCATTAGGCTTGCTCCTCAACCTGACGCACCTTGATGGTGATTTCCGAGAACGGCTTGTTGATGCGACCAAAACGACCACGGGCACGAGGACGGCCACGCTTCATCACCAGGTTCTTACCAACATAGGCTTCAGCAACGATCAGCTCGTCGACATCCAGACCATGGTTGTTCTCAGCGTTCGCGATCGCGGACTGCAGGCACTTTTTCACGTCCTGAGCGATCCGCTTCTTCGAGAAGGTCAGATCGGTCAGTGCATGGCCAACCTTTTTGCCACGGATCAGGCCCGCAACAAGGTTAAGCTTCTGCGGCGACGTGCGCAGCATGCGCAGCTTTGCCATCGCTTCGTTGTCCGCCACGCGGCGGGGATTCTTATCCTTGCCCATGGCTTACTTCCTCTTGGCTTTTTTGTCGGCCGCGTGACCATAATAGGTACGGCTCGGCGAATACTCACCAAACTTCTGACCAATCATGTCTTCCGTCACGGTGACCGGAACGTGCTTGCGACCATTGTAGACACCAAATGTCAGACCCACGAACTGGGGCAGAATGGTCGAACGACGCGACCAGATTTTGATGACTTCGTTCTTGCCCGACTCGCGGACTTTTTCGGCCTTCTTCAACACATAGCTGTCGACGAAAGGGCCTTTCCAAACAGAGCGCGACATAGATTACCGCCCCTTTTTCTTAGCATGGCGCGAGCGGATGATCAGCTTCTGCGATGCCTTGTTGGTGTTGCGGGTGCGCTTACCTTTGGTCGGCTTACCCCATGGTGTCACTGGGTGACGACCACCCGAGGTACGACCTTCACCACCACCGTGCGGGTGGTCGATCGGGTTCATAACAACACCACGGACGCTCGGACGGATGCCTTTGTGGCGCATACGACCGGCTTTACCGAAGTTCTGGTTGCTGTTGTCAGGGTTCGACACGGCACCAACGGTGGCCATGCATTCCTGACGAACCATACGCAGTTCACCCGAGGACAGGCGGATCTGAGCGTAACCACCGTCACGGCCTACGAACTGAGCGTAGGTGCCCGCTGCACGTGCGATCTGACCACCTTTACCAGGCTTCAGTTCGATGTTGTGCACGATGGTACCGATCGGCATGCCCGAGAACGGCATTGCGTTACCCGGCTTCACGTCAGCTTTTGCCGACGAGATGATCTTGTCACCGATTGCCAGACGCTGGGGGGCCAGGATATAGGCCTGCTCGCCATCGTCATACTGGATCAACGCGATGAATGCAGTACGGTTCGGGTCATATTCAATACGCGCAACGATGCCGTTGACATCAAATTTGTTACGCTTGAAATCAACGATCCGGTAGAGGCGTTTTGCGCCACCGCCGCGACGACGCGACGTAATCCGTCCGGTGTTGTTCCGGCCACCCGACTTGGTCAAACCCTCGGTAAGGGCTTTGACCGGACGGCCTTTGTACAGCTCCGAACGGTCGATCAGCACCAGCCCGCGCTGGCCCGGCGTCGTCGGTTTGTACGACTTGAGTGCCATGCTTTCTGTCTTCCGTAAGCTAGGCAGGACATGTGTCCTACATATGAAGGATGGGTGTTTCCCACCTTATAAAAAGGGCCCCGAAGGTCCCCGGCGAAGTGTGAGTTGCCCCACACATGCGAGAATCTCGCAAACCACACAGCCCCGGAACGAATCCGAGGCTGTGTGATCGTTGCGAACTAACAGGGATAGCCATACGAGTCTATAGGTTTGACCCAATAAAATAGGGATTTTCGTGCCCCAACACGGATGGCCTGCCTCGCGCCCTGCCCGCTCAAAAAAAAAGGCCCCCGCGAGATACGAGGGCCTTCCAATTTTCAAAGCTTAACGCCGTCTCAGAGACCGGTGGTCACGTCGATGGTGTTACCCTCTTCGAGAGTCACATAAGCTTTTTTCACGTCTTTGCGGCGACCGGTTACGCCCTTAAAGCGCTTAACCTTACCTTTGGTGATGGTGGTGTTAACCGCCTTCACCTTCACACCAAAGAGCGCCTCAACAGCGTCTTTGATCATGGGTTTGTTGGCGTCGATCGCAACTTCGAAGACAACCGCACCGTTTTCCGACGCCATGGTCGATTTTTCGGTGACGATCGGCTTGCGGATCACGTCATACTGTTGTGCTTTCGCGGTCATTTCAGGCGAGCCTCCAGAGCTTCGACCCCGGCCTTTGTGAGCACCAGGGTGTCACGGCGCAGGATGTCATAAACGTTGGCACCCATGGTGGGCAGAACGTCCAGACCTTCAATGTTACGAGCGGCCTTGGCGAAATCTGCATTCACCTCTGCACCGTCGATGATCAGCGCACGCTTCCAACCCAGATCCTTAACCTGTTTGGCCAGGGTCTTGGTTTTGCCGTCAACGGCGGTGTCTTCGATCACAACCAACGAACCGTTGGCAGCTTTCGCCGACAGAGCCATTTTCAGGCCAAGAGCGCGTACTTTTTTCTGCAGGTCATGACCGTGCGAACGCGGGGTCGGACCCTTGTAGATGCCACCTTTGCGGAAGATGGGCGCCTTGCGGGAACCGTGACGTGCGCCACCGGTGCCTTTCTGGCGGTAGATCTTCTTGGTCGAGTAGCTCACTTCCGAGCGGGTCTTTACCTTGTGGGTACCGGCCTGCGCGTTGTTACGCTGCCAGCGGACCACACGGTGCAGGATGTCGGCACGCGGCTCAAGGCCGAACAGCGCTTCGTCCAGATCGACTTCGCCAGCTGCGCCGCCGTCGAGTTTGATCACATCAAGTTTCATGCTTCACCTCCCTCGGCAGCAGCCTCGGTTGCGCGGATCGCGGCCGGCATAGGAACATCAGCAGGCAGAGGCTTTTTGACGGCGTCCTTCACGGTGACCCAGCCACCTTTCGAACCCGGCACAGCGCCTTTGATCATGATGATGCCACGCTCGGCGTCGGTTTTGACAACCTGCAGGTTCTGAGTAGTGACGCGAACGGCACCCATGTGACCTGCCATTTTCTTGCCTTTGAACACCTTACCAGGGTTCTGACACTGACCGGTCGAACCGTGCGAACGGTGCGAGATCGATACACCGTGTGTCGCGCGCAGACCGCCGAAGTTCCAACGCTTCATACCACCGGCAAAACCTTTACCGATCGAAGTGCCTGCAACGTCAACGAACTGACCTTCATTGTAGTGCTCAGCGGTGATTTCCGCGCCCACTTCAATGAGGTTCTCTTCAGCAACACGGAATTCAACAACTTTGCGCTTGGGCTCAACCTGAGCTTTGGCAAAGTGGCCGCGCATTGCTTGGCTCACGTTCTTCGCTTTGGCGCTACCTGCACCAAGCTGAACTGCGGTGTAACCGTTTTCCTCAGCTGTACGCTGAGCAACAACCTGGAGGTTTTCCAGCTGAAGCACGGTCACGGGAATCTGCTTGCCGTCTTCCATGAAGAGACGGGTCATGCCGATTTTCTTGGCAATAATTCCGGAACGCATGTGACCCCCTTATACTTTGATCTCGACGTCAACGCCGGCGGCGAGGTCGAGTTTCATCAGGGCGTCAACGGTCTGCGGTGTCGGGTCAACGATATCGAGCAGACGCTTGTGAGTACGGATCTCAAACTGGTCACGCGATTTCTTGTTGACGTGCGGGCCACGCAGAACGGTGAATTTTTCGATTTTGTTCGGCAGCGGGATGGGGCCGCGAACTTGTGCACCGGTGCGCTTGGCGGTGTTTACGATTTCCTGGGTGCTGGCGTCCAGCACGCGGTAATCAAACGCCTTGAGCCGGATACGGATGTTCTGGTTCATTGAACAGCCTATTTTTGGCATTGGGGTTGAGAGGAAGACCAGCGACCACCGCAAGCCTTCTTCGAACCCAAAAGGCGGGAATCACCCCGCCTTACGTTCCATAGAGGAACTCGCGCGATATACGCGTGAAACCAAAGTCTGGCAAGAGGTTTCGCCCCGAAACCGTTGCCGAATATGCGGTCGATGGGTCAAGGGCCGCTTAACCTACAAACGACGGCCTGAACAGCCGAGGTTTAGTATGCAAAAAGGGCGCCTTAAGGCGCCCTTTTCTTTCATCACTGCGGACAGTGATTACTCGGTGATTTTCGATACAACGCCCGAACCAACGGTGCGGCCGCCTTCACGGATCGCGAAGCGCAGACCGGCTTCCATTGCGATCGGTGCGATCAGCTCAACGTCGAACTTCAGGTTGTCACCTGGCATAACCATCTCGGTGCCCTCGGGCAGAGTTACGGTGCCGGTCACGTCGGTGGTGCGGAAGTAGAACTGCGGACGGTAGTTCGCGAAGAACGGGGTGTGACGACCGCCTTCTTCCTTGGTCAGGATGTAGAC
>CANMIH010000018.1 GCA_947497905.1 uncultured Pelagimonas sp. | reverse complement strand
TGCCCGGAGGCATGGAAAACACCGACGGCTCTATGATCGCACTTGGCTTCGGCGGGCCCGCAATAACTTTCGGATATAGCGCATCAAGCATGGTTCTACCTCAGACAGGGGTCGCTGATCCTTCGTAAGTGACAGGCAAACAAAACTAAGGATAAGCGCGCGTTTAGGATAGGAGAGTTCTGTTAGGAAACCTGGCCTTGCAGACCGATCAACTATTTGGGTCCGAGGCTAGATGAGCCCCAGCGCCTGTTTTTTCCGATGTGCCCACGTGGTGGTGAGATGGTCAACCATCAGCCCCATAAAGGCGACAGCCAGCCCGAGAACCAACCCCTTGCCAACATCTGTCGACGACAGGGCACGCTGCATTTCCTGGCCGAGATCCTGCGTGCCAATGAAGGCGGCAATGATCACCATGAACAGCGAAAACATCGTCGATTGATTGACCCCAACCATGATGGTTGGCAGGGCCATGGGCAATCTGACATGCCAGAGGGTCTGCATTTGCGTAGCGCCAGACATATCTGCTGCTTCGATCAATGTTTCGGGCACCTGACGAAGCCCCTCAATGGTATAGCGCACCAAGGGCACCGCTGCGAACAGCACTACGGCGCCAACCACGGCCACATCATTGACACCAAACAGCATGACCACCGGGATCAGATAAATGAAACTCGGGAATGTCTGCAAAGTGTCACAGATCAACAGCGCCGCGCTTGACCGGCGAGGTGTGAACGACCCCCAGATGCCCAACGGGAAGCCAATGCAGGCTGCGATCACAACCGACACCATCACAGTATACACGGTGATCATGGCACGGTCCCACCAGCCAGACAGAGCGATCAGCCCAAAAAACGCCAGACAGATTGCAGCGGATCGCAGCCCTCCAATGGCCCACCCCAGCGCAGCAAGCAGGGCCAGCACAGATATGTAGGGCAACCACAACACCCCATCACGGATTGGGATCAGCACCCATGTGATCAGGAACCAGCGCAACCACTGAGTGATCGGGTCGATCAGAACAATGATCCAATCCGCAATGGCGTCAATCGGTTTGGAGATGGTGAAGGCCTGACGTCGCCCGATCTGGTCCAAAATGGGGAAGACCTGCGCCAGCGCCAGAAACAACACTGCACTGACGACGCCGATCAGCAGAAATTTGTTACGCACGACATAGGGTGTGCCCTTTTCGAAATGCGCGGGTTGTTTGGTGGCCCAGGCTTTTGTGCATCGGTCAAGCACCACCGCAAGCAACACGATGGTGATCCCGATTTCAGCTGAACGTCCGATCTTTAGCGATTGCAAAAGCTGCAACAGTTTTTGCCCCAAGCCCGGCATGCCAATGAAACTGGCCAGAACAACCATAGCCAAACATTGCATGATCACCTGATTGACCCCGACAAGGATCTCGGTGCGCGCGGTTGGGATGCGGACATGGCGCAGAAGTTGCCATCTCGTAGCTCCGCACATGTGGCCACTTTCGATCACTTCCTCAGGCACTTTACGCAGCCCCAATAGGCTCATGCGGATCATCGGAGGGACGGAAAAGATGATGGTGACGATGGCGCCTGCTTTGGGACCCACACCAATGAACACGACCACTGGGATCATGTAGGCAAAATGCGGCAGGCTTTGCGCGATGTTCAGCACAGGGTTCATCACCGCTTCGACACGCCGCGATTTCCAGGCCAAAACGCCCATCACCAAGCCAAACAGGATCGAAAACGGAGCGGCCACCACAATCACCGAGAGTGTTTCCATGGCCCATTTCCACTGCCCCATAACGGCAATCCACACAAATGTACCGCCCGTTAGCAGCGACAACCGCCAACCTTGAAGCGCGTAGCCGACAACAAAGCCGATGCTTGCAATCACCGTCCAAGGTATCGGACCGATCCGGGGCCAGCGATTTTTACCGTACAGAAGGTTTCCGGTGACATTCAGCAACCATTCGACCATGTCCGCAAAGGCACGGGTGACATGGATCAACCCAAGATCATCCCGAAGAAAGGCAAAGGCCGCATTGATCCCATCCGCAAACGGGATCACCAGACCGTCTGGCAGCCGGACAAATCCGGCCGGGAGGACACCCTTGAACAACGCTATGCTGATCGCGAAGATGAGGATCGACCAGGCTGTGCGCTGGTGGTTCCAGACGGGCTGGTGTTTCGGGAGCTGGAGAGTTTGTTCGCTCATGTATCGGCCCCCAGAAGAACATCGAGGGCGTCTTGACGGTTCAAGATGCCGGAAACCACGCCTCCCTGCGCGGCGACCGGCAGAAAATCGCGTGTGTCGTTAACAAGCATGCGGGCCAAAGAATGAATGGTCTGAGAGCCGTCAATCGGGCGACCTTCGGCGGAGGCTTCCGTGATGGGTTTTGCCAGCACCTGTGCCTGCACCACGCGGGATTTTTCGATTTCTGCCGTGAATTTGGCAACATACTCGGTGGCCGGATTCAATACAATTTGTGCAGGAGTATCACATTGCTCCACCACACCATCTTTCATGATGGCGATGCGATCTGCCAACCGGAGAGCTTCGTCAAAATCATGGGTGATAAACACGATAGTTTTGCCCAAAATCGCCTGCAGGCGCAAAAATTCATCCTGCATTTCCCTGCGGATCAAAGGATCGAGCGCAGAAAACGGTTCATCCAGGAACCAGATATCGGGCTCGATTGCCAAGCTTCGCGCGATGCCGACGCGTTGTTGCTGCCCCCCTGACAGTTCACGCGGGAAATAGTCTTCTCGACCCGACAGGCCAACCAATTCGATCACTTCCAATGCGCGAGCGCGGCAGGCATGTTTGTCTTGCCCCCGCATTTCCAAAGGAAACGCAATATTGTCCAATACTGTCCGATGTGGCAGGAGGCCAAAGCTCTGAAACACCATGCCCATCTTGTTGCGCCGCAGGTTGATCAGTTCCTTTTCGGACATTTGACCAATGTTCTGACCCTCAACCCTGACCTCACCACCTGTGATGTCGATCAGGCGCGAGAGGCACCGGACAAATGTCGACTTGCCTGACCCAGACAACCCCATAATCACAAGCATTTCGCCCTGCGCGATGTCTAAAGACACATCTCGCACCGCCGCTATGTGGCCAGCGGCACGAATTTCCTCAAAACTTGGGTTTCCGGACAGGGTCTTCAGGTAGGATTTTGAGTTTGCGCCGAAAAGTTTCCAGACATTACGGCAGGATATGACGGGGGACGAAGCGGACATACGTTTGACTTTCAGAGACGTGGCTGGCCGAGACCAGAGTTAGGTCTCGGCTCATTTTGGCGACGAAGGAGGGTTATTGTGTCCAGGGTTTCCAGACGGCTTCGTTGCTCGCCAACCATTCGGCGGCAGCGTCCTCAGGTTCCAGTTCGTCGATGTCCACAAGCTTGGCCATTTCAGCGATCTGTGGGTTGGTAAAACTGATTTTGGTCAAGGTGCTGTATGCCGCAGGCCATTTGCCTTCCATACCGTCCCAAACGGCCTTTTTCAGATAGCCGGTCGCCGGGTTTCCACAGTCATAGGTGGCGTTCGGATTGGGACCTACAGACGGATCTTTATCACACCCTTCCACCCAGGTTGGGAACTCAACAAATTCGCCCGGCCAGACGGCTTCGGCAAAATTTGGGGTCCAGTTAAAGATCACGACGGGTCGTTTGGTTTTCTCCGCTGCGGCAACCTCGGCCCAGAGCGCCGAAGCCGAACCGGCATTGACGACGGTAAAGTTCATGCCCAGAGCTTCCACGCGCTCCGCATCGTGTTTAAGCCAATCCACCGGACCGCCCAAGAACCGCCCTTTGTCTCCGGTTTCGGGTGTGGCAAACACCGCAGCGCAGGCGTTCAAAGCCTCCCAATCCGGCAATCCCGGGCAGGCCTCTTTGGTCCACATCGGATACCACCAGTCTTCTCGGGTCACCGCGTTGTGCCCG
This sequence comes from uncultured Pelagimonas sp., assembly GCA_947497905.1. GTDB lineage: Bacteria > Pseudomonadota > Alphaproteobacteria > Rhodobacterales > Rhodobacteraceae > CANMIH01. The sequence continues at coordinate 73,850 of CANMIH010000018.1, read as the reverse complement.
CCAGCATCATGCAATCCGCCTTTGCTCAACGCTTCGTTGAACGATTTGCCAAAGGCCCCTTCCCAGACTTCCAACTCAAGCGTCACGTCCCCCAGCCGCACAGATTCATACACTGCCTGACTGTCCGTAGAGACAAACTCCACAGAATTCCCCATGCTTTCAAATATTTGGCCAACCACGTGGCTCATTACAATCTGGCTTGACCAGTTGTGCGTCGGAATAATGATTGGGTCAGAAGAATCTGCGGCGTGCGCTGCGGACATGGCCAGTACGGCGGCCGTGGTCGTCGTTAGTACGCGAGTGATCATGATAGTCTCCCTGATGCGCGGCCCCAATTGAATTCAGGTGCCATTTGTCGGGAAAGCGACGCTTTCCAAGCAGGGAACGTAGATGAGAGCTGTGAACACGTAAGCCCAAGCTGATGAACAGGGTAGAGACAGATGTTAAAATTTGTTAACTGGAAGGAAACTACAGGGATTCCGAAGAGCAATGGCGCGTATTTTGATCATTGAAGATGAACCAATAACGCGGGCGACCCTTTCCAGCTATCTGGATGCACAGGGCTACGAAATTTTTGAGGCGGAAACAGCAGATGCCGCGGAGAAGGTCCTGAGCGAAACCGAAATCGATCTCATGCTGGTTGATATCAATTTACCTGGAAAAGACGGGCTTCAGATCACGCGCGAACAGCGGGTGAAAAGCCAAATGGGCATCATCCTTGTCACCGGACGAGACGACGAAGTGGACCGCATTGTTGGGCTAGAAATTGGTGCCGATGACTATGTCTGCAAGCCTTTTAATCGGCGGGAGCTTTTGGCTCGGATCAAAAATCTCCTTCGACGAACGCGGGACATTCGACGATTGTCTCGTCGCGTGTTTCAATTTGGTCGATTTCAGTTTGATGTGGCCGCCCGCCGCCTTGAAACAACAGAAGGCGAGCTGATTAATCTGACGCGCGCCGAATTTGAAGTCCTTGATATGCTGGTTGCGCACGCAGGGGTCATAACATCGCGCGAGGCCTTGATGGCGCGCGTGACCCATCGGCAATATGGTACGAATCCACGAACGGTGGATGTTCTTGTACGGAGGTTGCGCAGCAAGCTTGAGGATGACCCATCAGATCCGCGGTTGATTACAACCGTGCACGGTGAAGGATATGTGTTTACCGCACCACTTAGATAGGACGTTCTAAGGCTGCGGTCGCGTGCTGCAAAACTTGTTCTAACTCTTTCACCATCATCGACAACGCACCAACCTTTTCGTGATAGTCCTTTGGATGTGCCGCACTCTTCTCGATTTCTGACAGAAGCTCAATCATGTGGTGCACCCCAAAGTTTCCAGCGGCACTTTTGGCTTTATGCGCAATGGATTTTCTCACCGTCGGTGTCTCTGCAGATTGTAGATCTTCCACCAAAGGCGCAAGGCTCGACCGGAACATATCAGCGAGTATCACGGCCTGCTCACGCCCCAGATCGCGTTCGTTTTGTACGAGTGCGTTGGCAACATTTTCCTCGAGTGAGGTAAACGAGCTGGACTGCCGAGCAGAAAAGTAAATGTCGCCTTTCCTTCCTTCTTTTATACTATTCAAAGCTTTAGATAGCCGTTCTGGAGAAACCGGTTTGGCCACGAACCCATTCATGCCAGTCGCAAGATGAGCTTCAATTTGGTCATCCTGTACATGTGCCGAAATGCCTAAGATAGGTATTTGAGCAAGCTCCGGCCGGTCTGACGCTCTTATCAACTTTATCGCATCCGGTCCGCTCATTCCCGGAAGGTTAAAATCCATGAGCACGAGATCGAACGGCTTGTTCTGTAATCGGTTGATAGCTTCTTCCGCTGTAGCCACACACATGCAGGTATGCCCCATGCGTTCCAGATAGCCCTGCGCAACCATTTGATTGATTTCGTTATCTTCGACCACAAGAATGGTCAGCGCAACGTCCGCAAGAGCCAGCTGAAACTGGTCTGCTTCAGGCGGCAGCTCCGCTGGGTCACATTTGTCCAAAGTCAAAGCAAGAGAAAACACAGACCCAATGTTCTTGGCGCTTTCGACGGACAGCCGAGCCCCAATGACATCCGCAAATCGCTTGCTGATGGTCAAACCGAGACCTGTGCCACCGAACCTCCGCATGGTTTCTGGGCCTTCCTGTTCAAAAGCTGCAAACACCCGCTGCTTTGCTGCAGGAGAAATTCCATTGCCGGTATCGCTGACCTCAAATGTCACGGAATACCGACTGGCACCACTACCTTCACCGCGCACTCGAAGAATAACCTCACCATCATCCGTAAATTTTACTGCGTTAGACAGCAGGTTGAACAAAATCTGCCTGAGTTTGGCGACATCTCCTCGAACTGCCGATGGCAGGTTTTTGGGGACATCCAACCAAAGATGAAGCCCTTTTTCATCGGCGCTTGGGCGCATCAGGACCACGATATCCGAGACCAAGTCGCGCACTGAGAATGCGACATCTTCAGAGGTGAGACTGGTACTCTCCAGTTTAGAGTAGTCCAAAATTCCATTCAGAATTTTCAACAAGTTCTGCCCGGAAGCGAGAGCCGCTCTCAGTCGGTCAGTTTGGATTGGCGTCAGAGTATCATCACTGAGGCTACGCAACATGCCCAGAACACCATTCATCGGGGTGCGGATTTCGTGGCTCATCATTGCGAGAAATTCTGATTTTGCACGGTCTGCGGCTTCCGCTTCATGGCGCGCCTGCTCATGAGCGGTGACTTCGCGACGCAGCATTTCTGTTTGGTCGTCCACCATTCGTTGCAAGTTGTTCCGGTGTTCTAAGAGTTCCAGGGCACTTCGATCTCTTTCGATTTCCAGTTCACGATTGGCGATCGCTTGCTGCCGAAAGACTTCGACGGCTTCTTCCATGCGAGCAATCTCATCCTGCCCGCCGGTAGGCACCTGCCTATCCAAGTTGCCGCTCGCCAGCGTGTTCATTGCATCCGAAACATGATCCAACCGGCGAACGATGTGTCCCCTCACAAAGAACCAAAGCATGGCAATGGAAAGTAAAAAGCCGATCGCCGCAGCGAGGGCATTTCGCTGTTGCGCCTTTGAGATGGATTGTGAAATTGCTTCCCCAGTTTCCACGACGGCGAATTGGGCCTGATCTGAAACTGCTGCGACTTGATCCCCAAGCAACAGAGCCGCGTTTTGCAACTCCGATTTCAAACGAAGTATGGAGAGATCACTTTTGAGTAGGTCCGACCGAAGTTTAAACAGGTCGTACCTTCCATTCACAACAGACGACAGCTGGGCCAACAGAGACTTGGCTTGGGCTTGTCTCCCTGGGTCCCGAATGGCTTCAATCCGTCGAGAGACAATTGGCAATCGGCTAACCAAGATATCTCTCACATCTTGCAACTCGCGCTCATTTTTCGCGTTAGCTATCCGATTGATCAACAAACCAATTTCTGCAGACCTCGAGCGAAGTTCAAACATCTGAGCCAATTGGAACAAATCAACTTCGATAAGCTTATCCAGGGTTTCCGTTGGGTCGGTTTGCACATCTGTTTCACCGTCTAAACCATAGAGACTGGTAACAACTGCAGTTGTGCTCATCTCGGCGTTCGCAACAAGCGTATCGGCCATGTCCACGAGGTTCTCGGCAGTTTCTAGATTGACACGTAGCTTTTCGGTCAGGGTGTTGGCCTGCGAAATGCGCCGCTGGACAAGACCATCAAGCTGACTGACGGCTTTTGACACCGTTTCGACAGAGTCACGAATTTCTGCAGCATCAAAGGCATAGTCTTGATCAAGCAGCTCCAGCCTTTGGCTCAGAGCCTCTACTTGTGTTTCTAGGAACTCGGCGCGCTGCGCTCTGGCCACCTGTGTCGAAACCTCTGCAAGCTCTGGCGCAATCGCGACAATGCGAGTGCTTTCTTCGGCCATCCCACGCACCGTCACAATCGCAGGGGTCGTCTGCTTCAAAACCTCAGACTGGCGTTGTGAAAGGACCAGAAGATCCGTCAATGCAAGCAATCCTGCAATCGCCGGGAGCCCCGCAATTACAAGAAACGCAAGCCCGAGCTTGCCACCAAGACCAATTCGTTTGAACATGCCACGACTGTTGCCTGTTCTTGTCGTAAGAGCAAATTTGAATTTCCTACAGTATATGGACGTTCAACCGCGGGAGACGCCTATGAAACAACTGATTTTTGCACTGGGCGCTCTGCTTCCGACGTTGCCTGCGACCGCCGAGGTCTGGAACTTACAATCTCCGACAACCCCCTTCGATTATTCTAGCGGGTACCAAGACGTGGCTTATGAGCCTCTTGAGCGGGCCAAGCAAAATTGGTCAATTTGCGTGGCCTTTCCGCACCTAAAAGACGCCTACTGGCTGAGCGTGAACTACGGCATGGTGCAAGAGGCGCGCAGATTGGGTGTGTCGTTCCAACTTGTGGAGGCCGGCGGATATCCGAATATCGAACGTCAAATTGACCAAATCACCTCCTGCGTAAGCGATGACACTGACGCATTGGTTCTAGGAACTGTTTCATTTGATGGCCTGACCGAGACGGTAACAGCACTTTCATCTAGGCTTCCGATTATCGCTGCGGTGAATGACATCGCAGACGACGGCATTACCGCGAAGATCGGTGTATCCTGGCGAGAAATGGGCCTGCTAACAGGCCAAGCGCTCGCGAAGCGGCACCCTCTTGGGTCCGCGCCTGTACGAGTTGCTTGGTTCCCGGGGCCTGAAGCGGCAGGCTGGGTTAAATTTGTCGAGCAGGGTTTCCTCGAAGGGATTCAGCAAAGTGCGGTTTCCGTCGTTGCGACGCGCCACGGAGACACTGGTCGTGAAATCCAAGTACGCCTCGTAGAAGAGGTTTTGGACCAAGACCTAGATATCGACTACATCGTGGGGTCCGCGCCGACAGCAGAAGCTGCTGTTTCAGTTCTCCGCGCGCGAGGTCTTCAGGACGATATTCAAATTTTGTCCGATTATGTGACCCATGCAGTGTTTCGTGGATTACACCGCGGCAGAATTGTCGCTGCACCAACCGATTTTCCGGTTCTTCAAGGCAAACTGGCGATTGAGACCGCTGTCCGAGCAATTGAAGGCAGTGTCCTGAACAAGCATATCGGCCCAATTACGGTTATGCTGAACGCTTCTGAAGATTTCTCCCAGCATGTATCTCAAACCCTTGCTCCGGCAAACTTTGTCCCTGTGTTTTCCTTTAAGGGCAGCTCACTTGAGTGAGATCCACCCAAATACATGAAATTATGGCGCTATTTCCCGTGCTGGAGGCCAATGCAATCACCTTTGACGAAGTTGCGTGGGTCTGTCGGCCTATGAAACAACTGGCCTAGCCCAGAAACTGACCTGAACCGGATCGCGCGCCTCTAAAGCCTCTCGGGAATGCAGGGCTGGAAGGCCCGCCCTAGGTTAGCCCGAGATCGCCGCACCACCAGATCTACAAGGGAGCACTAGGGTTTGAACCATTCGGGCACACCAAATTTAGCCTGATCCACGCTTTCCCCGGTCAAGGCATTCAAAAACGCGACGATCTGCATGACCTCTCCATCGGTCAAACTTATGGGGATAATATCGACTTTTCGGCTCTGGCGGGCCATTTCAAACCGATCACTTTGAACAACAAAATCGATCGCTTCGAGCCAAGGTATATCAGGCAAGGCCGCCTGTTCCCGGTTCCATCGCGCGCGCGCCTCAACCGGATTAAGGTGGTGGCGTACGATCCCCTCTAGCGTTGGATACGCACCATTATGACTGTAAGGTGCAGTTAAGGCCACATTGCGCAGCATTGGTGTCCGAAACCGATATGCGTCGGCCAGATCATCACTTTCCCCCATTCGCCCGACATCCCGAACAAAGGGGTCAAATCGACGTGTTCGCCCCGGCCCAAATGACGGCAAAGCCAGGGCGTGAAAATTCTGGTCACTCATCAATGGTCCAGAGTGACAGCTGCTGCAATTGGCTTTGCCATAGAACAATTGCATACCGGCAAACTGTTCTTGGTTCAGGGCAGTTTTATCTCCTGAGAGATAGCGATCAAACGGGCTGTCAAAACTGGTCCATTCCGCCGTCATGAACGCCGCAAGGGCGTTGGCGATCTCAACAATGCTTACTTGTTCTGGCGCAGAAATGTGATCAAACGCTTCGACAAAAGCTTTTCCATACTTAGGCTGTACACGCACACGTTTTGCGAGAATAGGCCACCCCAAATCGATGCGATCAGTCACCGCGCCGATCACCTCATTTTCGGCAACATTCCCTGCCATTTCAAACTGCGCCGTCAGTGGAAAAACTGCCTGTGCTGCAAGAAGTGAGTTCAATCCGCTAGGCAGCCATTCCTCTGCAGGTGAGTTGAAACCGTTGCCATAGAGGTCCGATTTGCTCAATCGCCCGTCATGGAACATCGTGTGTAATTCAAGCGCCCCGAGGTTCCACAGCGCAGGCGCATTGCGTGGGATCCGTTTGCGCACCCGATCTCGACCCGTACCCGGGGTTCGCTCAGGTCCAAGCCCCTGCCCGCCTTCTCCGATCCCAAGCGACAAACCATCACCGGTGCCCAGGTCCGGATGGTGACAATGGGCACATGAGATGTTGCGATTGCCGGAAAGTATGGGATCATAAAACAACTGGTGACCGATGGCCGCCTGTTTCGAATCAAAGATTTGAAAGTCCTGAGCCGTCAAAGGTTCGGGAAGATTTTGCGCCACAGCGCCCTGTGCCAGTCCTAAAAGAAAGGCTCCAATATGAAACGTGTGATGCTTGCTCTTTGCCTGTTCGCTTCGCCCCTTATGGCCGAGATTGAAGAGGCGCGTGACCTGATGGAAGCTGGAGAATTTGCGCAGGCCAAAGAGCTTTTGTGGCCCGCGGCCCGCTCGGGGAATGCGGATGCCGAAGAGCTGATTGGTGTGATGTACGCAATGGGCCTCGGTGTTGAGCGCGACGATCAGCGCGCCTTTGAGTGGTATTTGCGATCGTCTTTGAAAGGTCATCCCGGCGCGCAATCCGGCATTGGGTGGTATTACGAAGTCGGACGCGGCATGCCTGCGCCAGATCTGGTTCGGGCCTATATGTGGTACACGCTTAGCGCGATTGGTGGCGATCCTGATGCGGCGATCAGCTTGGAAGAAGTGGTCAAAAAGATGACCCCGGAAGAGATCGAAAAAGCCCATGTTCTTGTCGCCGACTACAAAGTGTGGATGTACCCATTTAAGTGAGATCCCGAAGGAAAAAGAGGGCGGTCTGATCAGACCGCCCAAATGTGTTTTACTTCAGATCGGCATCACGTGCGCCATTCACATCCGCCTCTGCGGCGGCAACGGCGTCGGTCAATGCGGTGAAGATCTCATCACCTCGGGTCACATTGCCCTTGAACCAGTCATAAACCGGCGCAGCAGACGCTTTGAAGGCTGCTTTCTGCTCTGGTGTTGGCACATAGAGGTCACCACCACCCGCAACAAACTCTTCATAAGCTGCAATCGACTTACGCTTGGGGGAGGCAAATGTTGCTTGCTGCAGGGCATAGAACCCATCCACTACAACCCGACGCATGTCTTCGGGCATATCCATGAACTTGGCGTTGTTCATCCACCACAGGGCGCCCATGTAGGCATGGCCGTCGAGAGTGACATACTGAAGACCAGCATCTGGGAATTTCATACCCATGATATCGGTAATGCCGTTCTTCGATCCTTCAACAACGCCGGTCTGGAACGAAGTGAACAGCTCGGGCCATGGGATCGGGGTCGGAGACGCACCAAGCGCTTTCACCAATTCCTGAGGCAGGTCGGCGACGACGGTACGGATCTTTAGACCTTCCATATCCGCAGGCTCGGCCACGCGGCGTTTGGTGTTAGCGAAGTTGCGCCAGCCACCTGTGTTGCCGATGGTCATCAAGCGAATGGCTCCACCAGAGTCTTCCAGCGCCATCTCACGCATTGTCCGGGTGAAGTCACCCGAAAGAACATGTTCTGCAATCCGGTCGTCCGCCATCAGGTACGGCAGGTCAAGCACCTGAACGTAGGGGAAAATACCCGACGCGCCACCAGAGGTCGAAATATATACGTCGATGGTGCCATCGGCCACGCCCTGCAGACATTCCGCGCCGTTTGAGCAAAGCTGAGTGCCGATAAACAGCTCAACTTCGATGGCACCGTTTGAAGCCGCTTCAACAAAGTTCTTGAACACAACCAGACCATCATAGTCTTCGTCGTTTTCATTCGAGTTGGCTGTAGCGCGGATCGTGTAATCTGCCGCTGCGGCAAACATTGCCGAACCGGCAAGCATCGACGTGGCCAAAGCCGCCGTCTTCAGAAACGATTTGAGCATTTGGTTTCCTCCCTGTTCTACTCAATTAGTTCGCGAACCCCGTCAGACGGGGGATGGTCATGGAAATGGCCGGCACATAGGTGATCAGGAAGATCACCGCGATCTCGACAGCCAAGAAAGGCAGAATTGCTTTTGCAATGGTCTCTACCCGCTCTTTGGACACGGCGGATGCCACGAACAATACAAGCCCCATGGGTGGCGTTGCCAGGCCGACGGTGAGGTTCACACTCATGATGATTGCGAAGTGGATCGGGTCGACACCAAGATCACCAAAAATAGGTGCAAGGATCGGACCAAGAATGATGATCGCGGGCCCCGCATCAAGGAACATCCCCACGATGAATAGCAAAAGATTGATCAAAAACAAAAGGATCAGCGGGTTTTCTGATAGCGTGAGGATAAACGCTGCGAGCTGTTCCGGCGCGTGGCTCAAACTTACTACTGTTTTGAAGGCCATGGCTGCGCCGACCAACAGAAGGACCACAGCCGACGTAATGCCTGCGTTGCTAAGGATCTGTGGCACATCTCTTAGGTTCACAGTGCGCAGTACAAAAAACCCGATGACAAAGGCATAAGCCACTGCCACCGCAGCCGCTTCTGTCGGGGTGAAGACGCCCCCCAGAATACCACCCAGAATGATCACCGGAGTCAGAAGCGGAAAGAACGCTTTTAGGCTCGCCTGTCCGCGTTCACCCCAAGTGTATTTGCGGCTTGCGACAGGGAAATCATATTTGTTGGCCATAACCTTGACCATCATCATCAGTCCCGCACCCACCAGAACTCCTGGTACAATCCCCGCCAGGAACAGTGCAGCCACACTTTCGCCCATCACATAGGCATAGATAATCATGATCCCCGAGGGTGGGATGATTGGGCCAATCACCGAACTGGCTGCGGTGATCGCCGCCGCAAACTTTCGGGTGTACCCCTGCTTTTCCATCGCGGGGATTAGCATCGAACCAAGCGCAGACGTATCTGCAACCGCTGAGCCGGAAAGACCGGCAAACAGCATGGATGACAGGATGTTCACATGAGCCAACCCGCCCCTCAAATGTCCCATAAGAGCCTGGGAAAACTCGACAAGACGGGTGGTGATGCCCCCCCGGTTCATCAGCTCGCCTGCCAACATAAAGAAAGGAATCGCCATCAGCGGGAAACTGTCGATGCCGTTATAGACATTCCGATAGAGCAGCGTGATGTCGCGCTCTTGACCGTTCAGCCAAAGCAGCAAACCAGGCGCCGCCAGCAAGCCAAAGAAAACCGGTAAACCGATCAGGAGGAAGAACAGAAAGACGGGAAGAAACCAAACCAACATTATTCTGCCCCCAAGGTGTCTTCACCTAGATCTGTCAAGCGGTCTCCGCCGCCCAATCCTCGAACAAGCGCCCGCAGGATCAATTCAACATTGACCAGCGCCAACAGACTGCATCCAACAAGAAGCGAGGCCATCATCCAGCTACGAGGCACGCGCATCCATTCCTCGAGGCCGATCGACGTAGGCACATACAATGCAGCCGTAGCAAAACGCCCGCCAAATCCCGTGACTTCGCCCCAGCCAATCCGGACGGCCACCAGCAGAACCACCAGACACAGGCTCAAAAGCAGCAGATTTAAGATAGCACCGACGATGCGGGGCAACAGAAGCGTCAACATATCGATTGAGACAAAGCCGCCACGACGAAACGCTGTCGGGGCCATCAACCCCGTCATCCATAACATACAGAACCGGGCCGCTTCATCCGGCCAAGGCAGAGCGTTGTTCAGCACATACCGGAAAAACACCTGAATCAGGATGGCTGTCACCATCAGTGCCACGGCGACGATCCCCACCGCGCGTCCGACGCGCAGCAGGGTTTCGTTCACCCAACCAATCGGTGTCAGCACCGCCAACAATCCGCCCATTCAGTTCCTCCCTTCCGCAATGTGCCCGAAGCGGGCGCATTGAAATCACGTGTGGTTACGCTTGTTCGGCCTGCGTGAAACTGCCGATCTTCCCACCGAAAAACGCCAGCGCGTCGCCCTCCTCCTGAGCGGCGCGCAAGATCCTTCCGACCATGATCACATGGTCTCCAGCCTCATAATGTGCTTCGGTTTTGCATTCGAAACGGGCCAGACATCCGGGCAACACTGGGGTGCCTTCGCCGTTGATACTGTGGTCCAGCTGGGTCAGAGCCAGCGCATCTTTGGCGCTCGCAAAACACAGCGCCTCCTGATCTGCCCCCAGAACGTGGATCGCAAAATGCTGCGCCTTGGCGAAGTACTCGAACCGGCGCGATCCTTTGTCGACGGCCCACATCACCAAGGCAGGCTCCAATGACAAAGAAGAAAAGCTATTTGCAGTGATGCAGATCGGTCCGTCTTCGCTTGCACAGGTCACAATTGTCACCCCGGTCGCAAACCGCCCAAAGGCATTACGCAGCCTGCGCGTGTCTTCGGCGCTTGGGACAAAGGTGCCGGTCATGTCATTTGCTACAGCATTCATTACGGAACCTCTGCACCCAGGCCGGCCTGATAAAGACGGAACCAGTTTTGACGGTCGAGTTTCACCTTCAATGCATCCGAAATTTTGGCGATCCGCGCGAGGTTGTTGGTGCCCATAACAGGAAGGATCTTGGCAGGGTGTGCCAACAAGAAGGCCACAGCAACCGCAGCACGATCCACGCCAAACTCCGCAGCAATCTCATCTGCCACGGCTGCGGCTTCGCTCTCACCCGTCATAAGCGCACCACCACCCAAGGGCGACCATGCCATGACCGCGTGGCCAAGGCGTTGATGAAACGCTAGGTCGCCGTTGGTGAAAGAGCTGAGCTCACCCAGCGACATTTCGATCTGATTGGTCACCAGTTTGGTCTGCATAGCCGACTGAAGCAGTTCCCAATCCCATGGACGGAAATTGGACACACCAACAGCACGCACTTTGCCAGAAGACACAACTTCATCCAGCGCCGCGCCGGTTTCGTTGTGATCCATAAATGGATCCGGGCGATGGATCAGCAACAAATCAATGTGATCAATCGCCATCTCTGACAGAGAAGTGTCCACTGATTTGAGAATATGGTCGCGCGAAGTATCGTAGTATTTCACGGGAACATCGGCGTAGCGACCACAAGGTGCGACGATGTCACATTTGGTGACAATTTCCATTTGGTTGCGCAGCGTAGGGTTCGCTTTCAACGCACCGCCCAAAACCGCTTCGGCACCGTAGTCGCCATAGATATCGGCCTGATCGAATGTAGTGATGCCTTGATCCAGACAACTCTGGATCTTGCGCTCCACATATGCGGGAGAGGTATCCGCGTCATCGGCGATACGCCACAGACCGTAGACAATCCGGCTCATCTCAAGCTGTTCAGATAGTGTGACGCGTTCCATCAACGACGTACTCCATTTCCAAGCGGTGTGGCGGGCATCTCCGCAGGCACACGGCCGTATTCATGTGGTAGGGAACAGGTTTTCATGTTCGGAAGGATACGAGCGCCAAAGTGTTTGGCCTCTTCCAAATGCGGATAGCCCGAGAAGATAAAGGCCCGCATTCCCATCTTTTGATAATCTTCAATCTTGGACATCACCTGATCGGTTGAGCCAACAAGCGCTGCACCACATCCGGATCGTGCCCGTCCGACACCTGTCCAAAGGTTCGGTTCGATATAGCCAAATGCGTCTGCGTCTTCGCGGTTCTTGGATTGATGCGACACACCCAAAGATCCGCTATCGAGCGCGCGTTCCCGGATCGAGCGCCCCCGTTCATCGTCGAGTTTCGACACGATATACTCGGCGTATTCTTGAGCTTCGGCTTCTGTATCGCGTACAATCATATGGACGCGAAGACCATAATCCAAAGTGCGATTGTGTTTCGCCGCTTCGGCATTCACCGCCTTCATCCGCTCGGCCAGCTGTTCTTTGACTTCAGGCCACATCAGGTAGACATCACAATGTTCACCGCAAAGTGCGAGCGCATCCGGCGAGTACCCTCCAAAATACAACAGGGGACCACCGGTTTGGTAAGGGCGCACAGGGTCAGTTGTCAGGCCCGAAAAATTGTAAACCTCGCCGGAGTGATCGATTTCATCACGTGTCCATGCCTGCTTGAGGACCTGCACCACCTCGCGGGAGCGCTGATACCGAAAGGCGCTTTCTTCTTTCTCGCCCGGGAAATCTGACGAGATGATGTTGACGGTCAAACGCCCCTGCAACATGTGATCCAGAGTTGCCAGTGTCCGTGCCAACATAATCGGTTGGACCTCGCCACAGCGCACTGCAGCCAGCATATTGATCTTGTCTGTGATGGGGGCACATCCCGCGACAAAACTTAGGGTATCTTGGCCAACCTGATAGGAGGACGGACACAAGATGTTCCGAAATCCCTGCGCTTCCGCTTCCTTCACGATGTCAGAACAATGTGCCCAGCTCGAACGCAGATCGCCATCCGGCACACCTAAAAATTGATAGTCGTCGGAACACAAGGCCGCAAACCAAGAGACCTCTGCGGCGTCAAGATCTGGTGAGGTGATTGGCACCACGGTCATGTGTTTTGCTCCCTTGCACTGTCGTTGAAACATGAGTAGCAATCGCCTTGACATGGATCAATGGTGTATCAATTTTTTCTCTCCGGGTCCAGAAAGCCACAAAATACGGGAAAATGAATGCCTACAGCCCCCAACCAAGCGATACGCAATCCCAATGCACTCCCGGTTTATGTCCAGCTCGCAGAGTTTTTGATTCGCGAAATTGAGTCGGCGCGCCTGCTGGATGGGGAACGTCTTCCCCCCGAACGAGAGATGGCGACGAAAATGAATGTTTCGGTCGGGACATTGCGCAAAGCACTCGCAGAAGTTGAAAAACGCGGCATGCTCGAACGGATCCAAGGATCGGGGAACTATGTGCGCGACGCTGGCAAGGGCGACAGTGTCTACGCGATGTTCCGTCTCGAACTTCCTGAAGGGGGTGGTCTTCCGCGCGCGGATATTTTGTCGGTCGATGTCATGACCAAGCCCGAAGACTTGCCCAAATTTGGCACCTCAATGCGCGGTTCACGGGTGCGCCGTATGCGATATCTGAACGACACCCTGATCGCCGTCGAAGAGATCTGGCTGGATGAGAGCTGTGGGATCATCGAAGCTGACCTGCTGTCTGACAGTCTCTACAGATATTACCAGCGCCAGCTCGGATTTTGGATCACGCGGATCGAAGACCGCGTGCGAATAGCGCCTCTCCCAAGTTGGACCCCACCCACCTTTACCAAACCAGCAGGCACCGTGACCGGCTTTATCGAGCGGTACAGCTGGTCCGACAAACCAAACACAGTGGAATATTCGCGCACATGGTTTGACCCCGATCAGGCGGTCTATGTGCAGCGGTTGAAATAAGACAATCGGAGGAAACATGACCCGAACCATTCACTACGGGATCATTGGCTGTGGCATGATGGGGCAGGAACATCTGCACAATATCGCGCTGCTGGACGACACCAAAGTGGTCGGCATCTATGAGCCCGACGCGGAAATGGCGCAGCGCGCCGCCGAGATCGCCCCAGAAGCGCAATTTGTCAGCTCAGTAGATGCGCTTCTCAAAATTGAGGCGTTGGACTGTCTTGTCATTGTCAGCCCGAACCATTGCCACATCTCACAGCTAGAGCATGTCGCAGCGAAACGCCCTCTGCCCGCGTTGATCGAAAAACCTCTCTTCACCGATCCAGATGATTTTGCCCGCATCGAAACTTTGCGCAAAACCTATCCCGCACCAATCTGGGTGGCGATGGAATATCGCTATATGCCCCCCATTGCAGCTCTACTTGATAGCGCTGATGCGGTCACCGGAGGTGTTCAGATGCTATCCATACGAGAGCATCGCTTTCCCTTTCTTGAAAAAGTCGGGGACTGGAACCGATTTAACGCCAAGACGGGTGGTACCTTTGTTGAGAAATGCTGTCATTTCTTTGATTTGATGCGTCTCATCTTAAAATCCGAACCTGTCCGCGTGATGGCCAGCGCCGGACAAGCTGTGAACCATCTGGATGAATCCTACGATGGCCAGACCCCGGACATACTGGACCACGGCTATGTCATCGTCGATTTCGCCTCGGGCGCGCGCGCGATGCTAGAACTCTGCATGTTTGCCGAAGGTGCGCGCTATCAGGAAGAGATTTCAGCCGTTGGCCCAAATGGCAAAGTCGAAGCCCTGGTGCCAGGTCCGGGGCGGTTCTGGCCCGAACATCTGGGAGAGGCCCCTGTACCCCAGCTGATCCTCAGCCCACGTGCACCCAAAGGACCGGTTACTCAAGACATACCTGTGGAGCCCGAACTTTTGGCGGCGGGCGATCACAACGGCTCAACATTTTACCAGCATCAAGGATTTCTTGAGTTGGTACGCGGCGCGCGCAGCGGCCCGGACGTCAGCCTGATGGATGGGGCTATCGCCGTCAAAATGGGGCAAGCCGCTCAAGACTCCGCGGCTACCGGTCAGGCTGTCTCACTTCAGGCGATTTAATGCCCGTCAATTCTTGACCGTCTTGATTAGAAAACGCACCCCGAATTTGGGGTGCGTTCTGTTCTAGTTCCTTGCGAAACAGATTGTTGAGCCCACGTTCAATGCAACGCTCGCACAAGAATAGAATAGTGACCGACCTTGCGTTCCTCTGTTTATCTCTGGGCCAGTCGTAGGTGCCCAACAGATCCCCACAGCTATCAAACTGGCGTCACGCGTGAATTTCCCAAACCAGTTGCGCATCAATGCTTCCCGGGCTTCATCGAAAAAACCTCCAACCGCCTGTGTCACCGCAAAATATTTGGCCTAGATCTCTTTCAAAAACGCCACAATGGCTTCACGTTCTGCATTGGTAAGAGACAATCGTTTAAGCTGAGGTGACTTTGTTGATGCATGCGGGAATAGCGGGTCATCTTTATCCAATTCTCGCGCACTGCGTCCTCCGCCGATGGCGTACAAATTGACCAGACCACGTAGCGAGGGGAACACACCGTTATGCATATAGGGCCCGGTACGTGCGAGATGTCGAAGGCTAGGGGTTTTGAATTTGCCAACATCGGCGGGATCACCCGTTACAGAGTAACGCCCCAAATCTTCCAACTTGCGATTGTAATAAGATAATCCCAGATTGTGGAATTTCCCGTCCGTCAGATTTGGTCCCATGTGGCAATTCGCACAGCGGGCTTTGGTGCGGAAAAGATGAAGCCCCCAGATAGCCTCATCGGAGAGAATATCCTTTGCCCCGCGTAGAAATCTGTCAAATCGTGTTGGACGATCTAGAGTGCGCTGAAACGCTGCAATTGCAGAGGCAATACGTGAGATATTCACCTCAGGCGAACCAAAAATCTCTTTCATCTGGCTGGGATAATTGGCGCTGGCCGCGACACGGGCGACAACCGACTCGAGATCGTCATTGGCCATTTCATCCGGCGCCAATAGAGGGCCCAGGGCCTGCTCTTCCAATGTGGTCGCCCGGCCATCCCAGAACAGGCTGTCCTGAGCCGCGGCGGTAAAAAGGGACGGCGCATTGCGGCGCCCTTCCTGACGTCCGTGCCCAAAGGAACGCGGCAGCCCATCCCCCCAGCCCAACTGTCTGTGATGGCAGCTCTGACAGGAGAAATGCCCGGATTTCGACAAAAGGGGATCTTCAAACAGGGTTTTGCCAAGCTGGGCCAGCGGGTCCGAGACATCCTGTCGCCTGGGCAGTTTGGGCACGCCCAGCTCGACATAATCCACCTCAGGATCAATCGTGGCCGGGGGCCAGAAGGCGGGATCTTGTGTATACAGCGCGCGCAGCGCAACCAGATCAGGCGGGCCGCTGGGCGTGGCAGGCGCAGCGGTGGCGCTTGGTTCAGAGGCCTTGATCTCCGAACGTGCTTCAGCACCGGCGGGGGCCGGTGCCGGTTGCGGTGGGGGGAGCTGTTCTGTCTCAGACGCTGGCGCTTTCGCGACAAGACTGACAGGGGCCGGATGGCCCTCTGTCGTTGGTTGGGGGGGCAAATCCGCCAGGATTGTGACCGCAGTGAGCATCACAAAGGGCGCGACAAGTATGATCTCGATGTGCCGTTTTTCCACCGCGTCACGGATTTGCTTCACCACTGGACGCTGGTGCCAATCCATACACTTCGTCCTTTGACCCATGGGTTGGAATCTGTGGCAATGCCATTGCTGCGTTTGTCCAGCAGGTTGGAGACCTTTGCCTCAAGGAAAATCGGCTTGTCACCCAGATCCGCGATCTGCGCCGCCGCGGACATGTTCAGGGTCAGGACGGCTCTGAACTTACGCTTTTCATAGACATCGTGGTTCTGAGTTCCGTAAACGGCGTTGTCATGGACTTCGTTGAAACCGGTGTCGATGGCCGCAGAGTAACCCAAAGTGAAATCGGCACCGAGGCCCGCTTTGTAGCGGCCTTTTTTCCAGCTGGATGTCACTTCGGCCGAGAATTTGACCGGGATGTCCATGTTCCCGGTGACCACGCCAAAATCATTTTCAGTATATGATTTGCCATTGTACCAGATGAAGTTTTCAATCCCGCTCTCACCCGACGACCCAAAATAGGTGTCGTTTGAGATCTGCCGCTTGGCCCAGGCACCCGACAGGCTGAACCCAAGGTGGTCGAGCGCGCCCGCTTGGACCGGCTCCCATTGATTGGCGTAGGACAGCGACACGCCGGTCCACTCGCTCCGACCGTTGTTGGTCAGAGTGTTGTTGGCACTGTTGGAATCTTCCGAGCGCGCAAACTGGTCTTTGCCCATGCGGTGGATCGCGCGCAGGCGCCATTGACCGTTGGTGAAGGGATCTTCATAGGCGAAAGCGAGCGTCAGTTCGTCGTTGTAGGGAGTTTTCAAATCCCCCTGTGAATAGCGATAAGCCCCCAGATCGCGCACAACATGCCAGTCTTGCGTCAGATTGCCCGTGGCATCAAAATCGCGACCTTCGTTTAAGCCACGTGGTGTACCATCGTGGATGGCGTAGGCGCGGTAGTTCTGCGAGTAATAGCGGTTTGCTCCGACGGTAATCGCCAACCGGTCCGTTGCGTTCCAGACGGCGGTCAGGCGTGGCGCGATATCCACGTTTTCCAACACATCATTGTAGTCAAAACGCAGACCGGAGCGGATGGAAAAATTGTCCCAGTCTTTGTCGAATTCAAGGTAGGCACCGGCGTGGAAGGCATTGATATCCACATCATAGGCCTCTTGGCGGATGCGAGTGGTAAAGGCCTGGCTGTTGGTACAGGTTTCATCGCCCGGCGCACAGGCAAATGTGTTGCCACCTGTCAGGCGCTGGCTGGCGCTATACATGGTGAACCCGTCGGCTGAACGGTTCAGATCCGAGTAATTCAACTCAGCCCCCAGCGTAAAAGAGCCCCCCCAGATATCGCCGGTCAGCTTTGCCTGAACACTATATTTTTTGTCATCGTAGAAACTGTCACCAATGCCGCCAGTGTTACATGTAATGATTGAAGACGAGGCATTTCCGAGGTCAGGGTCACACCAAGCGTTGAATTGATCGGTTTCATAGTAGGGGAATGTCCGCGATGCGTTTCGGCGGGCAGTCCACCCGTAGTAAATATTCTCGTCCTGAAGGTTGGTTGATTTGTTGCGTCCGGCTGTGGCTTTCAGCTCGAACTTCAGATCACTTGCGGATGTTCCCAGAATGTCCCGGCTGCCCAGATCGTTGTTATAGGCCGAGGTCAACATGATGCCGCTGTTCTCAACGTCCAGCGCATAAAGACCGCGCGTGGCATCCCATTGGCGATTGTATTGGGTGATGTTCAACAGCGTTTCGACTGTGCCGCCTGTGCCGAAATCATGTGTGTATCCCAGGCGATAGAATTCGGATTTGGAAGCGGATTCCACATCGCGTTCGATGTATTGAGGATCGCGCTGTTTCCTAGCTGAGGCATCCTGACGGGAATAGGCGAGCAGAAACGCCCCGTTTTCCCCCAGAGCGCCGGTTTGAGAGATCGAAAACTTGCGTTTTTTCCAGTCGGGTTTGTTCACGGCATTGGGGTTGTCGCCGTCAACTGTCGCAACATGATAATTGACAAAGCTGTCATCCTGATACGAAAAGCTCGCGCTGCCTTTGCTTTCGCGACTGGGTTTGACGAGCTCATATTTGACGACGCCGCCCTGAAAACCGCCATATTCGGCCGAGGCGTTGGAGTCGATCACTTCAACACCTTCCACCATAGAGGTTGGAATATATTGGGTTTGCGAATGCAACCCATAGTGGCGGTACAGCCGCAACCCTGATTCCCGGTCCAGTGATGAGCTGGCGCTGGTGGGGGTGGCGTTGCCGGTTGGGGAACTGATGGATACGCCATCCACGAGGATCTGATTTTCGATCACAGTTGCGCCTGCGATGCTGAATTCGGTGGGTTTGAGATCAAGCTCGCTGTCGCCGTTGGACCCAACATCACCCGCCACGCGTCCTCCCGAGGTGTCTGAGCGGTGTTGGATCGTGGGAAGCGCCAAAAGCGCGTCGTTGGCGTCGCCCGACCCACCAGCCCGCGCGTCAATGCCACCGCGCCCGATCAGGGTGCTGCCGCTGTCCGCCGGATCGCCGGTGCCCAAGGTGGTTCCGATGCCGAAGACATTCAAAAGCAAGGTGCCCAGATGTCCGGGTGTGTTGGCGTCCTGTGAGACAATGTCCTCGGCCACAATGGCGCTGTCGCGGGTCACCGGCCGCAGGGCCAGACCGGTGCCTTCCAGAAGGCGGTCGAGGGCGGCATTGGCAGTCATCGGGCCACGCACGGCGGTGCTGGTTTTTCCGGCAACGGCCTCGGCACTGGCCGCGATCTTCAGGCCTGTCTCAGTGCCCAGTTCTTTGATCGCATCGCCAAGCGGCTGGGCCGGGATGTCTATGGGGTGCATGGTTTGGGCTTGACCCGCAGCAGGGGCCAGTGCCCCGGCTGCACAGATCAACGCCGTTGTGCAGAGCAGTTTTGCGTTTGTCATTGGTTCCTATGTCGTGCGCTGGGCACGTCTTTCTGTCCACTTCACAATGACAACGGACGGGGGTGTCAGATCTTTAGGAACTTTTTTGAAAAACTATCGCCGTACAAAATATGCAAGGTTTGGCACCGATGTGACCCTGGCCCCGGTCAGTTTGGCCAAGAGGTTCAGCGTGCCTTGTGCGTCGTTTAGATCAAAGCGACCAACTATAGTCTGCTGTCCCAGCGCCGCATCTGTCAGGATCACCCGTCCCGGAATGCGACGGTCGAGAATCTCGGCAATCTGGGCAAAGCTCAATCCATCTGCGACCAGAACATCGTCGCGCCAGCTGGCCACATGCGCGATGCCGACGTGATCACGTGTGACACCTGTCTCTGCCGACCAGATCAATTGCTCACCGGGGCTGAGTTGCCAGGACTGCGCGCCCATGGTGACACGAACAGCCCCTTCGGCAACGGTGACAATGCCAGCATCCTCAAAAGCCCCCACCTCAAAGGATGTGCCCAGAACCTCGACGGTCAACTCGCCGGAGGTCACCACAAAGGGCCGCCCATCAGGCCTAACGTCAAAGAAAGCGGCTCCGCGCAGTATTTCGACCTGGCGAATGTCATCGGAGGTGTGATCAATTAGCGCCGTGGTCCCGTCCAGCGTGGCGCGATCGCCGGACTCAAGCCGCGTGATGCGTGGAGCCGTGTCTGTCGTCAGATCCGCCCGCAGATAAATCTCAAGCGGGGCCTTTGCAAAAAAACCACCCACCAAACAGGCCATCGCCAGCGCCACCAGAGGCGCGCGCGAAGGTTTATCTTTCTTGGCCTGACCCGTGACCTGCCAGGCGGCCAACATTTGTGTATAAGCTTTGCGATGCGCCTCGCCGCCGGCCAGAAATCTGTCACGTTCAGACAATAAATCGGGGTCCTGCGGATGGTCTCGCAGGCGGATGAAAATCGACGTCGCTTCGCGGATCAGCTGGCTATCGGTTGTCTCTGTCATGTACTCAAATGGATCAGGTGGGGCTATTGATTAAACAACGAAGAGCCTCGGCAGATCTTTAGGCCCCTTTTTCCAACGCGGCGACAATGCAGACCATGGCGTCTGCAACCAACTGGCAGGCACGCGATTCAGAAACCCCAAGCCGTGTGCCGATTTCGCGCAATGTCAGGTTTTCGATGCGGCTGAAGCGAAAGGCCATCAAGGTGCGCGGGGGCAGGGTCTGCAGGGCCGCAATCACCAGCTCAAGCCGCTGTTTGCCGATCAGCATGCGTTCGGAATCCGGCGCATCCTCCTGCATCAGGCGCTGGGCTTCGATGGCCTCAAATTCGACCCGACGACGGCGATGCCAGTCAATGGCAAGGTTTTTGACAATGCGCATTAGGGTCGGACGCGCGTGTTCCTTGGCATACGACTTTGAGGTCCAGCGCAGCCAGCTGTCCTGAACCAGCTCTTCGGCGATATGCGTGCTGCCCACCACTGATTGTGCCAAAGAGATCAGAGCCCGGCGTTCCGAGATGTAACAGGTCAGGGGGTCGTCGGTTGTCTGTTCTGCAGTCATCACTAATATCCAGAAGCTTGGGTAAGCCTGGCTATGCGCGAATGCAGTCGCTCGACCCTGTCACATAAGCTAAGAAAAACCACTACCGCAACTGCTTTTGAGTCAAATTGGCTCGGGATATCGGCTTGATGCGCACATTCAAACGACAGCGATCGCGTGTCGTACTTAACTCGTCACGACCGTGGGCGCACTAAGCTGGATGCAATAAGCAAATTGGTTCGACCTCACCTGCGTTCGATGTTGACCGCGATATGGGCCGCGTCTTCGGCACTTAGTCGGGGCGGGCGCCAGTCCTTACCAGGTACGGCCGCCAAGAGCTTTTGCGTATAGGGGTGTTCGGGATTGGCAAAGATATCAAGTGCGGGGCGGTGATCGACTTGCCTCTTATCTCCGCCCGGTGACGGGCTTGGCTGGCGGTTGCGAGAGAGGCAAACAAGCCGTCTCGCCAAGAACGTTCAGTGGCTGTGCTGCAGATCGTGCTGAGACCGGGTGTGCGCTAAAACGCAATCATGTCGCTGTTTCCAGGTCGATCCCAAGAAGAGCTCCAATACTCTCCAACCCGACCTTGACCAGTTCGCCAGGCTTGAAGGCTTCCGGAAGGGCGCCCCCTTCCAACCACAAGCCGTCGAGGATAGCGTTCCCCGCAATCGAGTAACGCCGCAAAGTGGCTTCATCGGTTGGGCACCCGTTCTCAGACTGCACGTCAGCAATCAATTGTTTCAGGTGCAGGCGCAGCCGGTCATAGCTTCGATTGTGGCTCGCGGTCATTGCGCTGTCATGAAGCAATGTTTCAAAGAAGCCGGCCCAAATCGCTACCGAGGCATGGCTGGTCACGGGCGCTTCAAGCGAGACCCGTATAAAGTCGGCCAAGCGCTTGGTCGCAGTGGCTTTACCTCGGGATGCTTCGTCTGCCATACGCACCAGATCACCCATGTAGGTTTCATAGGCGGCCGCGATGAGCTCGTCTTTAGTCTTAAAATAGTATCGGATCAGCCCTTGGGTAACGTCCGCTTCTTTTGAAATTTCCCGAACCGTGGCGCCGCGCACGCCGTCTCTTGCAATCACACGCAAAGTAGCTGCGATCAGTTCAGCGCGTCGCGTATCCGTGTTTTCCTGTCTAATGTTACCGTTTTTATCTTGCATAATAATTGGTGTAGCGATGGTGAATGGCGGCCGCAATCCCTTCGTCCCACCTCCACTTCGAACACATGGACTGAGGTAGCTTTTTCCGCAAACCTCTCGCGTCTCCCTGCCATGAAGTGCGCGTGATGATCGAATGGACATTATGGCCAGCGAGTAACATCTGCTTGCAACTGAATGGAGATCGCACAGCCAGTGTAGGCCCCAGAGCTCCTCACCCTTAAACATGCTCTCTTCAGCCACAGGGCCTTGGCGGAGTTGGATAATTGGAGGGAAACAGAAGGTGTTTCATTTAAACAGGATGCGTCCGCCAGTTATCTGGAAGCTGAAAGCTTCATTTCCAAAAGCCGCATAGCGAAGGTGATCGAGCCCGCAAGAAGCAAGTAGATCAGCGCCAACATCAAAAGCGGTTCATAGGTTATGAAGGTTTCTTGCCGAATTCGCCCGAAAACCGCGTAGATATCGACGACGGCAATGGTGGCAACCAGCGGAGTGGCCTTCAGCTGCAAGATCAGCTCTCCGCCCAACGTGGGCAGCACGCGCTGCACGGCACGCGGCAGCCAGATCCTACGCAGGATAGTGAGAGGGTGCATCCCCATAGCACGTGCAGCTTCCAGTTCGCCACGCGGCACTCCCTTGAAGGCCCCCCGCATCACTTCGCCTTCATACCCGGCAAAAGACAGGGTGAGTGCCACCAGCGCATAGGGCCAGGATTCAATCAGGAACGGCCAGATCCAGGACCCGCGCAGGCCCGGCAGATAGGGAAACAGCGATCCCAACCCGTAATAGAGCACCCACATCTGCAAAAGGATCGGTGTTCCTCGGATCAGCGTACAGAAAGTTTTGGCCAACAAGGACAAAGGACGTGGCCCGGTGACCTGTACAAGGCCAATGGGCACCGCCAACAAAAAGCCGATCACAATCGATCCTGCAAGCAGCGCCATGGTGATCCAAAGGGCCCGCAGAATGTCCGGCGTATATTTCGGCATCCAACTCCAGTCCATGTTGATAGCCAGCAGAAGGGTAAGCCCGCCCGCCACAGCGGCCATCGCGATGCGATGGGGTTTCAGCAGGTCCTTGAGAAACATGCGATCAGACATGGCGGGCCCCTCGGTTGGCTCGGTTTTCTAGCACGCGAAACAGCTGCGCCGACAAAAGTGTGACGATCAGGTACAGCGCCCCGGCCGCCATCAAAAACAGGAAGTGGTGTTTGGTTGCCCCAGCTGCCTGTCGCGCTGCGAGGGTCAGTTCGGTAAACCCGACCACTGCCAGAAGCGCCGTATCCTTGGTGGCAATCAGCCAGAGGTTCGACAGGCCAGGCAGAGCCGATGGCAACAGCTCAGGCAGGGTGATGCGGTGAAAGATACGCCACGGATGCATGCCAAAGCTCTGGGCCGCTTCGATATGCCCAACCGGCACTGACGCCATGGCGCCGCGCAGTACCTCGGTTGCATAAGCCCCCTGCACAAAGCCGATCACCAGCACTCCGGCTACAAAGCCATTGATCTCGATCCGAGGTTGTCCTGCCGCCGTGAGGAGTGCGTTGACCAGTTCCGGCATCGCGAAGTAGGCCAGCAGGATCAGGACCAGTTCGGGGATCGCCCGAACCAAAGTGGTGTAAACACTCATCAGATCACGGATCACAGGACCGCCAGAGCGTTTCAAAGTTGCCCCGACCAGACCAATGCAGAGGCCAATCAGATAGCCCAGCAGGGCAACCTGAAGCGATACGATTAGACCATCCAGCAGCACTCCGCCCCATCCGGGTGGGGTCAGCGACAGAAGCTCTGACGCGCTCATATCTCGATATGCGGTTGCCATGCGTTCCTCCCTTTTGGCGGGGGTATGCCCCCGCACGCAGGCGTTACTCGCCGAAGATATTGAAGTTGAAATAACCCGCAGTGATCTCGTCATAGGTGCCGTTGGCACGAATGACGTCGATCGCAGCATTCAACTGGGCTTTCAAATCGTCGCTGCCTTTGCGGAGGCCAAAGCCAATGCCCAGACCGTGAATGTCCTGATCGGCGGCCACCAAACCAGCATCTTCACAACACAACATGCCTTCCTCTGATTTCAGGAACTCTTCCAGGATCAAAACATCAGCAAGCGCGCCATCAATACGACCGGCAAACAGATCCTGGTTGGCTTCGTCCTGGGTCTGATATTCACGCAAGGTGGCGTCAGGGAAATGCTTCAGCGCATAAGCCTGATGGATCGACCCGGATTGCACACCAATGGTTTTGCCTGCAACGCCTGAAGGCGTCGGGGTTATGTCTGACCCTTTGGCGACCGCCACGGAGGCGCCTGTCTGATAGTATTTGTTCGAGAAATCAATGACCTGAAGCCGCTCTTCATTGATGCTGAGTGAGGCGGCGATCACGTCGATTTTCTCGGCGGTCAGTGACGGAATGATCCCATCCCAAGCGGTGGCAACAATGGTGCAGTCCAATTTCGCCTCGGCACAGATCGCGTGGATGATGTCGACTTCCCAACCGGTATAGCTGCCCGAAGCATCCGGGGTCGAAAACGGGGGATAGGCCTCGGTGGCAATTCCAATGCGCACAGGTTCCGCGGCAGAAGCAAGTGGGGCGAGAGTGGCAATTGCTAGGCCCGTCAGAGCGAGTTTCAGTTTCATGGGTCCTCCCAAAGATCAGTTGATGGATTGAATAAATTGTTGAAGGCGCACCGATTTCGGGGCCTCAAAGATCTGTTCAGGCGTGCCTTCCTCCTCGACACGACCCTGATTCAGAAAGATCACGCGATCCGCCACATCGGCGGCGAATTTCATTTCATGGGTGACGATGATCATGGTGCGGCCTTCTTCAGCGAGCCCCTGCATCACATCCAGCACCTCGCCCACCAATTCCGGGTCCAACGCGGAGGTCGGTTCGTCAAACAGCATCACCTCTGGATCAACTGCCAGGGCCCGCGCAATGGCGCCGCGTTGCTGCTGGCCTCCAGAGAGATAAGACGGATACATCTCGCGCCGTTCAGATAACCCAACCAGGTCGAGCAACTGCCGGGCGACCTCACCCGCTTCTTCCTTGTGGCGGCCCAGCACCTGAACCTGCGCCTCCATCACATTCTGCTCCAGCGTCATATGCGGCCACAGGTTGAAGCTTTGAAACACCATTCCAAGACGGCTGCGCAATCGACGCAGCTGTCGATGGTCGCTGATCTCGGAATGGCCATTTTTGCCCGGCTTCAGACGCACCTCTTCTCCAAGCAGCTTCAAAAGCCCGGTACTGGTTGGGATCTCCAGCAGGTTCAGGCAGCGCAATGTAGTGGATTTGCCCGATCCGCTACCGCCGATCAGCGAAATCACCTCACCCGGACGCGCCGTCAGGTCGATGCCCTTCAGCACTTCGACCTGCCCAAAGGACTTGTACAGATCCCTCAGCTCGATCACCGGCGCCGCAGTATGTTCTTGGCCTCGCATCAGGCTTCTCCCACCAATTTATACGATTGCATAAATTTATGCATCTGTATAAATCGAGAGTCAACACCCCTGTCAAATCCCCGCAGCAGAGGACCTGCTTCGGCCAAAAAATGGAGATTTCTCATGTCCAGTCGTTCGTACAACTTCACACATGCGGTGACCCGAAAACCCGGGGAATCCGTGACCGATGGCCTGCGCACGGTAGATACCGGTGCCCCAGATTTGCAGCTGTTCCTTGAACATCACGCCGATTATGTCAGCGCTCTTGAAAGCACCGGTGCGACAGTTGTCACACTCGACCCACTGGAAGAGTTTCCCGATTCTGTTTTTGTGGAAGACGCGGCCCTGTGCCTGCCAGAAGGCGCCATCGCAATGCGCCCTGGTACCCCGTCACGTATGGATGAGGCGGACAAAATGGCACCTGTGCTGGAAGACATTTACGGCAAAGTTCACCGCATTTCCGGCCCCGGGTTTATTGACGGCGGTGACATCCTGACCACCGAAAGCGAAATTCTTGTCGGCACCTCGGCACGTACCGATAGCGCCGGGATTGATGAGTTGCGCACACTGGTTGCCCCCTGGGGATACACCGTGCGTGAGCTGCAAACCCCCGAGGGTGTTTTGCACTTCAAAACCGATTGTTCATTGCTGGATAACAAGACGATCCTGTCAACCTCGCGTCTAGCCGCGACAGGTTGCTTTGACGGCTACCGCGTGTTGCTCACTGCGAAAGGAGAAGAGCCCTGCGCCAATTCGATCCGGTTCAACAATCTTGTCCTGATGCCTGCAGGCTTCCCGAAAACTGAGGCCATGTTGCGCGCTGAAGGCTATGAGGTGCGCATCATTGGCAATTCCGAAGCCGGGAAACTGGATGGCGGTATGTCCTGCTTGTCTCTCCGTTTCTCACCGCCCTCCAATTGATATTTCTCAACTTAGCCATTTTAACAAACCGCGCCTCGTTCCGGAGGCTTTTTGGGGCGTGGTTTTTTTGCGATCAAGCAACTGGCCGTATTGGCGATGGGAATGTTCACTTCGGTTAATCTGCCGATAGCGACTAAGAACCACCACCACATCAGCGTGCACGGTTTAGCAAACCTCACGAGATGGACGTGTCACGGTTTGATGCGTCTCCTTTGATAGCATTTCTTGCAGCAAAGGAGACCAACTATGGGACTGAAACGGACGGACGAGTTCCGCGCTGATGCGGTGCGGATCGCACTGACCAGCGGATGCGCGATGTGTTCGCTGTCAGTGAACCTGGTTTGCGGGCCTATTGCTGCCACCCTGCCAGTCACAGGCAGCGAGACGGCATGATTGTTCTGGCGCGGGTCATGGCCAACACACCGAGACATTAAAAAGCGATCTTCCAGTACATCAACGGCTTCTAGAATCCGCGCAGACTGCATTCAGCATTGGGCGGGAAAAGCCCGGTCGCATTCGAACGGAAAGTGGCCGAAACGAGCACTGGGGACGGCATCAAACCGTGACACGAGCAAATCAATGACGGAACCGAGCCTACGCACCGTTTCCATAATTCTTCCAAGGTATCGCCTTGTCCATAAAAGCTGGAAACTCTTGCTCTGCGGATGCAGCGGCTGGATCGAGCAAGCTGCCTGCTTGGTAGGTCTGTTCCGCAAAAATCCGTGATCTGGCACGCTTTATGACATATTCACGAAACGCGGTAAATTGCAGAATGCCACAAGTACCCGCATCAACAAACGTAGTCGTCCCCGAAGTCGCTGCAACAGTATCCACATCAAGACTTAGAAGATGGCCGTGGTGATAAGCGTGAACATGCATATCGATCAGGCCCGGCGACAGAATCCGACCCGAGGTATCGTCGACAATGTCACCGGGTGCAGCCTGAAAATCCTTAGCGATCTGATCAATTTTCTGGCCAACGATCCGCACATCCCTGCGTAGGATCGCACGCTGAGTGCCGCAGAAAATCATACCGCTCTTGAAAATATGCACTGATTTAATTGTTGTTTTTCCAATTCGTCACCACGTGCTCAACGAAACGGAACGCGCCAAATCGGCTAGGTTATATTGCGTGACGCTGGCGCGCGAAGCCGAGGCGGTCAAGAAGTTTCAACTTACTGAAGGCGCTTACTCTTTCGCCCCAACATATAGAGGATCATCAGCGAAAAGATGCGTTTGTCATCTGTCGCAATCGGCCTACCACGACAACAACCACGTCTTCCAAAATTGTTCCGAGCGTTCGATGAATGCCCGGACGTGAGGCTGTTGATACTTGCGTTCGACATAGACCAGCTTGAGCTGCGACACGCGGCAGAGGCTTTCAGGGAAAAGTGCTACGAGCTCCGGATTTTTGGTCAGCATATTTTGAGGCAGTACGCCTATACCAAGGCCTTTGTTGACGGCCTGAACCATCAGAAGGAACCCCGCTGTAAGCATTCGGGGATGAACTTTGACGGACCCGCCTGAGGTCAACGGCCAGCGCAGCTGGGGCAGTCCATCCGAACCACGAAGAACAATACAGTCATGGGCTTCAAGATCTTTGGGTGATTGCGGCGTGCCTTTGCGTTCGAGATAGCCACGTGTGGCCATGGCAAAATTCTTGTTCGTGAAAATGCTTTTGACGATCAAAGAGCTGTCGGTCACATCGCCAAACACCAGCGCAACATCGATACCTGCTTCGCGGATGTCTGTTCGCCGGTTGGTCACCACAACATCCAGTTCAACCTTTGGAAACTCGAGAGCAAAATCCGTAAACAGCGGGGCGGCAGCAAACTCGCTCTCCGGAACAGATATTTTAAGCGGCCCGCGGGGCTCATGATCGTGCTGTTTCATGACCTGCCAGGTTGTTTCGATATCCGCCGCAATGCGTTCGGCCCGCATGTAAAGCTCTTTGCCAGCGGGCGTCAGATAGAGTTCGCGGGTTGTGCGTTGCAGCAATCTGAGATCGAGCGCGTCTTCAAGTTCGGTCAACCGGCGACTTAACGTCGGACGCGTGAGGCCAAGCTGCTCGGACGCCTGAGAAATATTCCCAGCCTCAACAATGGCTTTGAATTCCAAAAGGCGATCTGCGCTGGGGAAGCGTGCCATTATACGTCCATTTTTTTGACATCAGCTTTGCGAATATAGAAATTTCTCGCCATTTTGAACAGTGCTATGCAGCGCATCTGACAAGAAACCACTCGAGCTGAGGCCGAGATTTTCCACGAGGTCGCCATGGACGCATATCTTCTTGCCCGTTTTTTGCATATCTTGTTCGCTGCAATCTGGCTCAGCCAAAACGCAACATCAGGCCGCTTGGCCAAGGCACTGGCACGAGGTGGTCAAAACGCGCTCTCAACCCGAAGCGTCAAATTGTTATCCGTCATGGGGGCCCTCTCTGGTGTGATGACACTGTCCACGGGCATGTGGCTTGTCTCTTTGACCGGAGACTGGGAAACCGCTCCGATTGCCGTCCAAATTGGCGCAACCTTGGCCATCGTCTTGTTCCTTATTGGTGCCTGGCCGGTTAGCAGGGGTTGGCGCAAACTGCTCAAAGCCACAGAACAGATGGAAGACGGCAATCTCCGCTCAGTTCTGGCTCGCAACATTGCAATGTGGTCACACATTTCCATGGGAATTTGGGGCGTGATCCTAGCTGCCATGGTGTTTCGTCACCTCTGAACGATTTCGATGACGGTCGCAAAGGTCGACGCGTCAATGCTCGGCGCGAGCAAACAAGGAGACATTCATGATTTTCCTGCGATGGGTCATTGTGGCCTGCCTATTGGGCTGCGTGATTGGCGGCCTGGGATATGTGAAATTTAGCCAGATCGAGGCGGCTATTGCCGCCGGAGAAAGCTATCCAGAACATACCGAAAGTGTCGAAGCCCTCACCGCCAAAGTCACACAGTTTTCGCCGGTTACTCGATTGTCCGCAGAGGTCATCGTGCCGCAAAGAGTCGTTCTGCAAAGCGAACATGCGGGCCGTATTGTTGAACTGGGTTTTGAGCCGGGGGAGCCCGTTGTTGCCGGTCAAATGTTGGTTCAGCTTGATATTGCGAGTGAACAGGCCCGGTTGATTGGCGCCCGGGCTGAGGTCGAACTGGCCAAACTGGATCTTGCGCGCGCCGAGACCCTGTACGAGCGCGGCAATGCCAACAAGGTTCGGCTAGATCAGGCACAAGCGAGTTATGACATCGCCTTTTCCGCAATGCGGGTCATCGAACAGAACATCGCACAAAAGACCATCTTAGCGCCCTTTTCCGGGGTAACGAAACCTGGTCAATTGACAGTAGGTCAATATCTCATGATCGGAAGCGAGGTCGCTCAGATCACCCATCAAAGTGATGTACTTTGGGTTGATTTCCGGCTGCCGCAGTTCCTGGGCGAACTCAAATTGGGCGATGAAATACAGGTCTTTGTGGGCGCTGAGCCCGCGTTGCTGGGGAAGATCATCTCGCGAGACGCTGAAATTGCGTCAGACACGCGCACCCGACTTTATCGCGCGCGCATGGAAACCACAGAAGAGAGCCTGACACATGGCAGTTTTGTCGAGGTCGGTCTCACTTTGAGTGCACCGCTTGACGTAGTTGATCTGCCGGTTTCGGCGCTGCAGTCCGGAACCTATGGGCCATTTGTCAATCTACTGGAAGCAACCGATCAAACCGGAGCCTTTCGCGCCAAGCCGCAAACCGTTGCTCAGGTGCATTACATGGGCGAGCGGGTGTTGATTGCCCAAGGATTGGCGGACGGAGATCACGTCGCCACGGACGGTGCATTCAAATTATACCCCGGTGTGCTGACCTATGTGGTCGACGATCTTCCGGACACCTCCGAGCAAACCGGCAACTGGTAAAAGAGAAAACTCATGGAAATCTTTGTCCGCAGGCCTGTTGTGTCTGCTGTGCTGGCTTTGGTTGTCTTGTTTGGTGGCATGTTTGCCGCCCTGCGGGTTCCGGTTGTCCAGTTTCCCGTCATCGAAAGTGCCGCCATTGAGGTCAGCACCCATTTCACCGGGGCCTCCGCTGAGGTGGTTCAAGGCTTCATCACCGATCCCATCGAGAAAGCGACCACCGCAATCGAAGGGCTGGACTATGTCGATTCCAACACGGTTTCAGGACAAAGCACTGTTACAGCTTGGCTGAAACTTGGCGAAGACAGTGCTCGGGCCATGGCCCAGCTCTCAGCTGAACTGAACAAAGTACGCTCAGAGTTACCCGCGGGGGCAGACAACCCTGCGGTATCGGTGAAACGCGCCGACCGATCTGCCGCAGCGTTTTATCTGTCTGCGTCTACGCCCTATTGGCAACGTCATGAGGTGACCGATTATCTGGACAGAAATGTTCTGCCCGTTTTGTCTTCGATCACCGGGGTACAGCGCGTTGGCTTAGAAGGCGGCCGCAAACCTGCTTTGCGCATCTGGCTGGACCTGCCGAAACTCAAGGCGGTCAATATGCCTATAGAAGAGGTTATGGCGGCGCTACAAAACAACAACTTGGTAGCGGCGATTGGTAACTTGGAAGGCAGCCAGCAAAAGCTGAACATTCTGACCAACTCGAGCCTGCGTACCGCTGAGGATTTTCAGAACCTCGTATTACGCGATCTGGATGGCTACTCGCTCAAGCTGTCAGATGTCGCTCAGGTTGAGATGGGTGAGGATATCACCCCGCTGGACGCCAGAACCGAAAAGGAAAAACTGGTCTTTCTGTCGATTTGGCCGCTGCCCGGCGCAAATGAGATTGCCATTGGTGACGAACTCTATGTTCTGCTGGATGAGATCAACGCTGGCCTGCCCGCCGGTATGGCCATTTCCATCGTCTACGACAGCACAGACTACATGCGGGCCGCCCTGACCGAGATATTCAAGACCTTGGCGGAAACTGTTGTCCTCGTCGGATTGGTCATATTGCTGATGATGGGGTCACTGCGCGCCGCCCTTGTGCCGCTTGTGGCGATCCCCTTGTCCATTTTGGGCGCCATGATGGCGATGTATGCGTTTGGGTTTACCCTGAACCTTCTGACGATCCTTGCGATTGTGCTGTCTGTTGGGCTGGTCGTGGATGATGCCATTGTCGTGGTTGAGAATGTGGCTCGGCACAAACGGGCTGGGAAATCTGGCATTGAGGCCGCGTTGCTCAGTTCGCGCCAGTTGTTTGCCCCCATCGTTGCCATGACCTTCACGCTTGCGGCAGTTTTCATCCCAATCGGATTTACCGCAGGGTTGTCCGGTGCGTTGTTTCGCGAGTTCGCTTTCACCATTGCCATTGCAATCCTGATGTCAGGGATCGTCGCGGTGGTTCTGTCGCCCCTCATGAGCGCGTATCTCACCAGTGGTGGCGGTGACGACCCCTGGCTGACCCGTCGGGTCAACGCCCTGTTCGACCGCCTCGCGCAGGCCTACGCGGCGGCATTGCGGCATATGCTGCACTGGCGGGGGCAAATCCTTGTATTTTCTCTGGTTTTCTCGCTGCTGGTGGCACCTTTTTACGTGTTTTCAGCAAAAGAACTGGCCCCAGTTGAGGATCAGGGCATGATCAGCGTTGTGGTTCAATCCGCCCCCGGCAGTTCACTTGAGGCAACAAACGCCGGCATGGATAAACTGGTGGATCTGGGTTTGTCTCTGCCGGGCGCCGAGAGCTTTTGGCAAATTGTCACCAAGGAAGGTGGATTTGGTGGCATCGTGTTCAAAGAGTTCCACGAACGCGACCAGAACGTCAAAGATATCATGCCCCAATTCTATGGGGCCCTTGGCCAGTTGGGCGAGCTTAAGGCCCTGCCATTTGTCGGGGGCGCCCTGCCAACAGCGGGACAGTTTGACGTGGAAATGGTTGTCAAAGGACCGGGCGATTACAGCGAGATGCAGGGGTTGGCCTATGCCTTTCTTGCAACTGGATTCGAGAGCGGAAAGTTTCTTTACGTAGACACGGATCTGAAAACCGACCTGCCGGTGGTTCAGCTGGACTACAACCACCCACGCCTTGCTGAGCTTGGGTTGACCAGCCGGGCGATTTCGACCCAACTGTCGACACTACTCTCAGACCGGTATGTCAATCGGTTTGACGCGGACGGACGCGCCTATCAGGTCATCCCCATGGCTGCCGGGGCGTTTCGCTCAGACCCCGCAGCCTTTGCAGCGCTCAGCATCCGCCTGAACGATGGAACCCAGGTGCCATTGAGCACTCTCGCAGACATTCGTGTTGTGGCGCAGCCGCGTGTTTTGGGCAAGTTCGATCAGCAACGTTCGTTCCGCGTGACTGGTGGCGTGATGCCCGGAACCACCAAGGCTCAGGCGCTTCAGGCGCTCGAAGCAGCGGCCGTTGATATCCTCCCCGAAGGGTACACAATTGACTATGCCGGGGTGTCGCGTCAGATCAAACAAGAGGCCAACAGCCTCGTTATCACGATGCTCATCTCATTGGTGGTGGTATATCTGGCGCTGGTGTTGCAATTCAACAGCTTCCGTTCGCCGATGATTATCCTGCTAGGCTCTGTACCGCTTGCTCTGTCAGGCGCCGTTATGATCGCATTCCTCGGGCTGACGTCGATCAACATCTATTCGCAGATCGGCATCATCACCCTTGTTGGACTGGTGGCCAAAAACGGGATTCTGATTACAGAGTTTGCCAATCATCTGATTGAACAGGGCAAAGACCGCACCACCGCGATTATTGAGGGTGCTCAGTCACGGCTACAAGCCATCTTGATGACCACATGCGCCACCATCGTTGGGCACTTTCCCTTATTGCTGGTCGAAGGCCCGGGGGCTGAAGCACGCGGCAGCATCGGGATTGTCATTGTCGCCGGCATGAGCATCGGCACACTGTTCACTCTGTTCGCGCTGCCGTCGATTTTTCTTCTGTTCATACCAAAAGGAAAGGTCAAAGACCCACGCCCCATTACAGTGTAAGGCATATTCCGCGTTTTTGGTTTGGCGCCAAAAACGCGCGAAGGCCGTTTGAACCTCCCCTAGCGAAATGCTCCGCTCCAATGACTTTCTGACCGCTAGAAGATAGTCGGAGTTGCACGCGTGTCCGCGAGAGGGGGCAGTGGATCAACTTTTGTTCGCGGCTCACATGCTCATGCCTTGGGCGACAGGAGCACTCTGTGGGAGGTCAGATCGGTAATCTGAGTTCCATCTAGGACAACCCGTTCTCCCAAGGCAACTTCGGATCCGGCGGTGAGCTTTGACGCTAGCACCATCGACCTTAAAGGCAGTGACAAGCTGCCAGTCATCAGTGTGCGGTTCTATACCTGACCTTGTCAGGTTGCAGGTTCTGATAGGGTACTTTCTTCAAATCACAGACAAAAACGCCCGGAGAGGCCACAGCTTTGGTGCCTCCAGCGATTGGGTCGAAGGCCGCGCGATAATGGACCGTGCTTTTCACGCACACTGTTTTGTATTCTTCAGGACGTAGCCCAAGATGCGTAAACTGCGCCAGATCAAGGCATTGATTTCGCAGGCTCGTGACAACTATATCGACCCGGTGATTTCTTCCGGCCACCCTCAGAGCCGCGCTTTTACCCAGTGTTGCGATGCCTCCGCCATACATGTCTCCAGAATAGCGGCACTGACCGTCGCTCAGGCTCAGCACCTCGAACTCACATGCGAGAGGCCTTTGGTTCTCTAACCCAGTTTTCCCTCCTAAAACGGCTTGAAAACATCCACCTGTTCCGGCCTCATGGGCAGTTTCGGCCACCTCGGCATCGTGAAACAGCCCCATCAAAACGCCATCGCAATTCCCCTCAAGCAGCGCCCGAAGCAACCCAGTGGTGTCAGCCGTGCCCCCTGCCCCGGGATTGTCCTGTACATCTGCCAAGACAAGCGGTCGTTGCATGTCATGCTGGGCTGCCAAGACCGCCTCATCCAACGACAACATGGCGTGGTCGATTTGCGTCTCTATCGCCAGAAAAGCATCAAGGATTTGATCGGCCGCGCTATCCGCATCGGCCTGGGTATCGGCATAGGCAATGCAAGACGGGCCGGTGTCCGCGAAATCCGCGGCCGTGAACCCCAAAGCGATGTCACAATAGCTGCCCTTGCCTTCCAAATCTGGCAACATGCCATACAAGCCGTCAAAGGGGGCCGCACCCGTAAATTGGGCGTGCAGAGGAATGAGATAGGGCACTTGCCGAAAGGCCTTGCTCAATGTGTCTCCTCGCAACAAGCGTTGCAGCACAGGCAAACATCGCGCGCCAGTGTCCGCCATATCGAGATGTGGGTAGGTACGAAAAATCGCCAGATAATCAGCGAGTTCATACATATCTGATGAGACATTCGCGTGTAAATCAAGGCTTGCGACCAAAGGAATTGTCTCACCGATCAGTGCGCGGATCCGGCGCAGAAGTTCACCTTCACCGTCTGCGAAACTTTCGGTGACCATTGCGCCATGCAGGTCTAGAAACACTCCATCAAGCGGCCCGGCTGCTTTCAACCCGTCCAAAATCATACCCAAAATCGTATCAAATGCCTCATCAGTGACATGCGCGGATGGCTCGGCCGCACACCAGAGGAGGGGCACAACATCCATATCCGCCACTTCGGCCGCCGCAGCAAAACCAGCAATGGGCAGGTTCATACCGCGGGTTTCGGAAATGACGCGGTCACCCGTCAGCATCTCGGGCCAAGAGTCCGCCATTTCAAACTCTGCCAAGCCCGCTTTGGTCACGCCGAAACAATTGGTTTCATGTTGAAACCCGGCTATCGCAATTCTGGGTTTGGACATGCTACGTCACCTTTCCTGTGTCGAAGGGGCGATGAAAAACCTCAACGCCGCGTCGAATGGTGGTCGTGACGTATGTCTCATTCAAACACTGCGGGTTTTCGAGCGGATTGCGAGACAGGAGCGCAAAATCTGCGAGTTTTCCCACTTCGATCGAGCCGCGCTCGCTGTCTTTGAACACCTGCCAGGCCGCATCAATGGTCTGCGCACGCAAGGCCGACAAGACCGACACCTTTTGCCCAGCCCCGAGTACTCGGCCTGAGGCCGTTACGCGATTGACCGCACAATGCGCGAGATGGATCGGACGCGTAGGCGTGACCGACGCATCATTGTGAATGGTGTAACGTACACCACATTGTTCTGCCGACGCCGCAGGAGAGATCCTCTGTGCCCGTTCAGGCCCCAGAAAAGTGTCAAAGTGCCGATCACCCCAGAAGTGGATATGGGCGGAAAAGAAGCTTACCGTGATGCCAAGTTGCGCCATGCGTTGAAGCTGATCATCCCGAAGCGTTTGACCGTGGATAATCGTGTGGCGGTGATCGTCGCGTGGCGTGTCAACCAAAGCGGCCTCGACCGCGTCGATGAACATGTCGGCCCCCGCATCCCCATTGCAATGGCAGTGGATCTGATACCCTAGATTGTGTAGCCTTTTGACCTCGGCCTGATGTGCCGGCCCATCCGCGTAGGCCATGCCACAGGGGTGATCCGGATCAACCGGCTTGTGGTATGGTGCCGACAACATGGCAGTCTGCAATTGAAACGCCCCATCGGTAAAAAGCTTGCGAGGGCCGAGAGTGAAATGCGGATTTCCGGGCCAGGTCACCGCATCTGACCCTTGCGTCATATCAGGCTCGTCTTCGCCTATGGGCAACAGCATCAGATCGTATCCCGGATCTTGGTCTGCAGGCAAAGACGCAAAATGTTCCAACATCTTGCGCGAGGTCCACGCATTTTGAGCGTAGGTGACCCCATACGAAAGATATTCTTCACGAGTAGCATTGAACCCGGCCCAGAACCGATCACGATCAATGAGAAAATCCGTGTCCCCCATCTCACCCATGGCCGAGATGCCTTCAATCAATCCCGTCAGCTCGCCGGTTTCAGTGTCCCGGCCGAACCGTCCCCCCAAAGGATCGAGTGTATCGCGGTCAACGCCATGCCGCTCCAGCGCCACGGAATTTGCCACGCCGTTGTGACCCGAGGCGTGGATCACCCAGACGGGGTGCTCGGTTGACACATCGTCCAATTCGGCACGTGTCGGCATCCGTTGTTCCGCAATAGCGGTGTTGTCAAACAACACCCCCATGACCCAATCGCCTTTTGGGGTTTCTTCGGCCTTCGCGCGCAAACGGGTCAAAGCGGTCGCGATGTCGGCACAGTCACCACGTGGCGGCGAAGACAGATCAGCTCGAAACAGACGAATGAACCCGGGATCTGGGAAATGCCCATGTGGGTCGATAAATGCAGGGATAAGTGTCTGCCCCTTAAGGTCATACTCCCGAGTGCCCGCTGGCATCTGCTCTCGCAGATCGGTGGCACGGCCGACGGCAATAATACTCTGCCCTTTGGTGAGAACGGCCTCGGGTTGGGTGTTGTCCGCATCCATCGTCAGGATGGGACCATTAAAATACAAAGTGCTGGTCATGTCGGGGTCGTTGTCTTTGGTGTCAACTCAAAGGAGCGAGGCATCGGATGCCGCGATTGTTGGTGAAATCCCAGGATGGGGTTTGGATGCAGAAGTCCTTGGCAAAGGGACAGCGTTCGCGGAACTCACATCCCTCTGGT
The DNA here is from genome assembly GCA_947497905.1 of uncultured Pelagimonas sp. GTDB lineage: Bacteria > Pseudomonadota > Alphaproteobacteria > Rhodobacterales > Rhodobacteraceae > CANMIH01. Next base: position 37,002 of record CANMIH010000018.1, on the reverse strand, counting down.
CGTTTCAGAAGACTTGGGGGCTCGCCCTTGAGAGCAATCCGGTCCAGCCGCGCATCGGGGTCTGGTTCTGGATTGGCTGACAGCAGGCAGCGCGTATAGGGATTTCGCGGTTCGGAAAAAATCGCTTCGGTCGTGCCCTCCTCAACCAAACGGCCCAAGTACATGATCCCCATTCGGTCGGCGACATGCCGCACCACATTGAGATTATGGGTGATGATCACCATCGCCAGTCCCAGCTTTTCGCGTAGATCATTCATCAGGTTCAAAAGCTCACCTTGAACCGACACGTCCAAACCCGCAGTGGGTTCATCCGCCAGTATCAGTTTGGGTTCCAGCGCAAGCGCCCGTGCGACACCTACGCGGCGCGCCTGACCGCCTGAGAGCTGATAAGGATATCGATCCGCGAAATGCACAGGCAAATTGACCATTTCCAAAAGACGCTTGGCCTCGGCGCCAAGATCTCGGTCTTTCATGCCTTGGATACGGTAGGGTTCGGTGATCAGGCTGCCGATGGTCAAACGCGGCGACAGGCTGCCTACCGGGTCCTGAAACATCATTGCAATATCCTTGCGCAGAGGCCGCATGGCGCGTTCAGACAATCCACGGATTTCCTGTCCATCAAACTTTACCGACCCTTCTTGCGCCGGGGCCAGCCCGGCAATGGCACGGATCACCGTTGTCTTGCCCGAACCACTTTCCCCAACCAAGGCGTAGGTCTCGCCGGGTTCAACTGAGAAACTCACACCAGCCAGAACATTGACCGCGCCGTAACTGGTTTGCAGATTATTCACTTCCAAAAGAGTCATGCATGCACCTCCTCTTGGTTGAGCCAGCACGCCGCCTGATGCCCTGCGGTCAATTGCTCCAGCGGTGGCACGTCCACTGCACATTGTGGGAGCGCCTGATCACATCGGTCGCGGAAGATGCAGCCACCGGGCAAGTTCGCCAGATCGGGCACCTCACCAGGAATGGTCGGCAACACGCGGGCGCGCTCTTTGATGTGACCCGGGTCGCAGTCAATCAATCGGCGCGTATAGGGGTGCTTGGGATTGTGAAAAATCTCGCGAACGTCACCGCTTTCGACCACCGCACCCGCATACATCACCACAACACGGTCACAGAGCTCGGCAATGACGCCCAGATGGTGCGAAATAAAGAGGATCGCACAGTGAAACTCTTGCTGGAGCTTTTGCAAACGTTCGATGATCTGAACTTCGAGCGTGGCGTCCAGCGCCGTCGTCGGCTCGTCAGCGATCAACAGATCTGGTTCACTCATCAGTGCCATAGCGATGGCAATCCGCTGTCTCATCCCACCTGAAAATTCATGCGGAAACTGCTTTAGCCGCGCCTCTGGATCTGGAATGCCCACGGCGCCAAGCATATGCGCAGCCTTGCTGAGTTTCTCGGATTTTGACGCTTTGGACCGGTGTTGAATATCGACCATTTGCCGACCAATCGACAGCACCGGGTTATGCGTTTGCATCGGGTCCTGAAAGACAATGGAGATATCGTCGCCCCGAAGATCGCGCATATTGCGCTCAGAGAGTTGCAAGAGATTGGACCCTTTGAAACGCACCTCACCTTGTCGAAATCGCGTGTTCGGCGCAGTCAGCCGCAGGATCGACGAGATCAGTGTGGATTTTCCGCAGCCAGATTCACCTACAATACCGACGATTTCGCCCTTCTTGACGTTGAAGGTGATGTCGCGCAGGGCCTGTAGGTTTCCGCGTGCCGTTTCATAGTCGACGCTGAGGTGATCGATTTCCAGAAGAGTTTCAGTCATCGCTGTTTCCTCAGTTTCGGGTCAACTACATCCCGCAGGCTTTCTCCCAGGAAGGTGAAACCAAGCGTTGCCAGAATGATGGGCAAACCACCTCCTACCACCAGCCAGGGCGTTTGTCGGATCAAGGCATATCCATCTTTCAAAAGCGCCCCCCAGCTGGGGGTTGGGGGTTTCACACCAAGACCCAGAAAGGACAGACCAGCCTCAAGGGCGATCACCGTTGGAATGTCCATCGCTGCGAGAACGGCAAGAACACCAATAATATTGGGCAACATATGCACGCCCAGTATGCGCAGCATGCTGGCCCCCATGGACCTTTCAGCCAAAATGAATTCCGAATTTCGCAACGTGAGCGTCTGGGTGCGCGCAACGCGGCCATATGTCGGGATGGAGGTGGCCATCACCACAACAACCACGGTTTGCAGGCTGGGTCCGACCAGTGCCACCACCGCAAGCGCAAACATCACGGTCGGGAACGACCGAATGGTGTCAAACAAAAGCATCAGCAAATTGTCGAGCCATTTGGGGCCATAGCCTGCGATCATGCCAAGTGTCAGGCCGATGACCATGGCACCAAACACGGCGGGCAGCGCCACCTTGAGCGCAACCTGCCCTCCCATGATCACACGGCTGAAGGTATCGCGCCCCAATTGATCTGTGCCCAAAAGATGGGTCATGGATGGACCCTGCAGGCGGTCCTGGATGTTCATCGCAACCGGATCATAGGGCACAATCCAGACTGCAAAAATGGCACAGACAACGATAGTACCAACGATAATGAGCCCCATCAGCCCAAGCGGATCGCGGGCCACACCATGAATAATCTGGCTGAGTTCGGAACGGGATTTCGACATCTCGCTCTCCCTTACTTAGCTGACCGGGCACGCGGATCGAGCCAGGCATTGATCAGGTCGGCAAGTGCCGTCGACACCACAAAAAGCGCGGTCGAAATCAGCACAGAGCCCATGACAATCGGATAGTTGCGGGTGGTGATGCTATCGATCACCAGCTTGCCCAGTCCCGGACGGGCGAAAACGATCTCGGCGAAAACCGCGGAACTGAGCAAGAAGCCCATCCCCACACCGATCACCGTCACAACCGGTAAAATGGCAATCCGCAAGGCGTAGATCATCACAATCCGCCCTTCGCTCAGACCAAAGGCTCGGGCCGTTCGGATATGGCTTTCGCCCAGCACCTCGAGCATCGACGCACGCACCAGCCGGGCAATATAGCCAACCCAGCTCAGGCCAATGGCGAAAGCCGGCAAAACCAGATGGTTCAGTCGATCCCAAAACCCATCCCCTGCCCCAATCGCTGGAAACCACTGCAGGTGTACCGCGAAAATCAACAGTGAAAGCAGCGCGACAACAAAGGCGGGCGCGGCCACAAAGCTGACTGACAGAGCCGCAGCTGCACGATCAATAAAGGTGTTGGGATGCGCGGCAGCATAGGCGCCAAGTGCGATCCCCAAGGTAGCGGACCATATGATCGACGCGAAAATCAGGGCGAGTGTATGGGGCAGTTGCCGAAACACGATGTCCGTCACCGACCGACCCGAGAACACGTCGATACCCAGATCTCCTTGCAGGAGGTTGCCGTAAAAGATCGCAAGCTGTTTCCAAATGGGTTGGTCCAGCGCTAGTTCAGCGGTGAGCTGTGCCTGCAATTCAGGTGTAGCACGCGGCCCCAACATGATCTGAACCGGGTCGCCCGGAACAGCGCGGATCATCAAGAACATGGCGGTCACCGCCACGAGCAGGATCAAAAGCGCGAGTCCGAAACGACGGATTGCGTAAAGTAACATAGCCGCGTGGCTCCTTTGCGGGTTCGCTGCGTCGGTTTCCTCAGGTACGCAGCCGCCACTGGGGCGGCCACGTTGTCTCAAGTTTGGAAAAAGCCTCAGGCCTTGCCGAAGTACCGCAATAGCGCCAATCCATCAGGTCGCAGCGCAGGCACAACACCCGCCGAATGCACCATTGGCGAAGCCTCATGTGTGAGGAAACGATAGGCACCGCTCTCCTCCATAAGATCCTGGGCTCGCTGGTACATAACCGCCCGCTTTTCAGGGTCGGTTTCCTGATAGGCCGAGTTGTGGATCTTATCGAACTCTTCGTTGCTGAAGCGTTCCCAGTTCCAGTGGCCAACCTGCTCAGACGTGAACCACGCCGTCGCATAGTAGGGATCCGGGGTCATCGAGTAGCGGTTCAAGACCAGCTGCAGGTCTTCATTGTCCGCGCTGGCCCAGAAAGCACCCGACTCCAGAACGTTGACCTCAAGCGTGATCCCGATCTGTGCCAGCGTCGCCTGAATGACCTGCGCGGCGGTCGTGAAGGTGGTTTTATTCAGTGTATCAAGCTTCAGCGTAACGTTGGTTTCGCCAGATTCAGCTAGGAGTTCCGCCGCTTTTTCAAAGTTAGCCTGCGGCGGTATCAGCGATTTGGACCGGTTACCAGCAAGCCCGGGCGCAATGATACCCGTCGAAGGTTCTGCCGCGCCGAAATAGGCTGCCTCCATGATCATCGGCACATCGATCGCATGCTGGATCGCCTGTCGCAGTTTTTGGTTCTGCAGTTTGGGGTGATCCAAATTCATACCCAGCCACGCGTAATAAAGCGAAGGATATTCAAGCAGTGTCCCACCGTTGGGCACACCGTCACGATACCGGGCGACGGATCCCAGCGAGACACGCGTAAAGTCCAGCTCACCAGCCTCGAACGCGATCTCGGCCGTGTTCTCATCGTCAATCGGCAGGATTTCGATTGTATCCCACGCTGGCGCTTCACCTTTCCAATCAGGGTTGCGCGTCAGAACGGTTTTTTCCTTGGGCGACCAACTTGCACGAAGGTATGGGCCGGATTCAGCCAGTGGATCGGTTGTCGCTTTGCCGCCAGCGGCCTCCCACGCGTTCTTGGAGACAATATTGCCGGTGATGTAAGGCAGTGCGATGGTCCAGAGCGGAGCAAAGGGCTCGTTCAACACAATTGTGCCTTCGCGCTCGCCAGTCACCTCGACATGGCTCAAGGGCCCCATGTCGGGCTTATTGGGGCTCTCAGTCGCTTCCGCAACGATGCGCTCAAAGCTGAACTTCACGTCCTCAGCGGTCATTGCGCCGTGCCCACCGGTGAAGCCGATATCATCCCGTAGCGCAAACTTGATATGTGTCGGGTCAACCTGTTCGATCATAGCTGCCGCATCCAGCTGCCAGTCCCATTCACGGCCGGGCTTATATTGGATCAGCTTGTTGTAAATCGAAGCGTGAATTTCCTCATCAATCACACCTTTGGAAAACGCGGGATCAATGCTCTGCATATCCCCATATGATCTGACGCGGAGCGTGCCTCCCTCTGCCGCAACCGCGCGTCCACCAAAGCCCATGGGCAGGGCCGCAGCGGCCCCCAGCGCCGTGGCGCCTTTCAAAAATCCTCGACGGCCCACCGCCGCCTTCGTCCATTCGATCTTCATTAGGTCCTCCCTTCGATCGGATCAAAGAAGCCCGCGTGGGATGGTTTCAGACCATTCCCGCATCAGAACTTCAGCTTCACTTGCGCCTTCCGTGGCGCGCAGTTTTCGGGTCAGGTAAAAATTCTGGGTGTCGCACCACATCGAGCTTTCCGTGTCGATCTCGACCTGCCAGTCGTCGCGTTCAAAAGTGAAATTCCAGCGGCTCTCGAAACGCGCCGATGCGGGATCATCTGGATGTATGGCGTAATGCATGGCCACGTGACTGCCGCTGATCAGCCCATGATTTGGGTCACAGGTTTTTCCGTAATCGTCGAATGTATCCAGCACCACGGTGCCATCCGCGAGGGTTTTGCGCTCTGACCGTCCGTCCGGTGCGCGAAGCACCTCCACATCCAACAGCGGGAAGTCTTGCGCCGGACCGGGATGGGCCGGATCACCTTCCTCGGTGACGCTACGCACAGGGAGGTGCAAGGCGCAGTTTGCAAGCTGCAGCGTCACTTTGGCATTTTCTGGCGCTGGCCAAACAATGGGCCAGTAAGACGTAGATAGTGCCAAGCGCAATCGGTGGCCCGCCCGCAGCTGATGTGCACATTCGTTCAGTTCAATGTCGGCCTCATAGACCTTGCCGGGGACCAGAGGTTCTGGCGTCTCATGGCTGGCAAAATGCCCCAGATTCAGAGGACGATAGGAAATACGCTGCGACACACCTTCGGCAGAAACGTCACAAAGACGCGCCACCAGTTGCGCAACGGGTTTGTCCACGGTGAACGCGAAACGCAACCGAGCCCTCCCCAGGAGCTCCAACGGAGTTTCAAGCGGTTTGGTGTCAAAACAAACGGAAAGCGCATCATCGCCGGATTGATCTTCAGGAAGTTCATTGTCGATCCGCATGCCGGGACAGAAATATCCCCCGGTCTGACCAATGTGCGCTGGGCTCGCGATGGCAACTTCAGACGCGGCCGGTGTCTCGGCAAAGCCACCCGGTGTCAGGAAGTGGCGCTGCATCTTTACATTCGGCGAGGGCCAATCCTGTTCAGCGATCCAGCGTCCCTGCCGAGGGGTATTTTCTTTGGTGGGATTGAAATGCTCCTGCATGTAGGCGCGATAGGTTGGCAGGTCCTCTGCCCCATTGCGTTCACCCTTTAGCCAGCGATCAAACCAACCAATCACTTCGGAATGGAAATCGGCGGGATCCAACTTTGATATATGGCCATAGCGGTGCTCCCACGGACCAATCATGGCCTTAGCCGGTCCAGACAGATTAGCAGCTAAGGCGGGCGGCGCATTCACATAGGCATCGGCCCAGCCCGTGATGGCAAGAACCGGAACCTGAATGGCGTTCCAATCCTCGCAGACTGATCCATGTTTCCAAAATGCATCGCGCGTGGGATGCCGCAGCCAGTCCACTGCGGAAAACGGGACATTTTCAAGCCGCTTCACCCAGTCCGATCGCCAGTCTGGGCGCAGCTCAGGATCTGCGGGTCGGGTCAGATATGCGAACATCTGGCTGCCCCAATTGACATTGTCGCTGAGCAGGCAACCTCCCATGAAATGAATGTCATCGGAGTAGCGGTCGACGGTCGAGGCCACAGTGACGACAGCTTTCAACGCGTCAGGTCGACGATAGGCCAATTGCAACCCGTTGAACCCGCCCCATGAAATGCCGATCATACCGACACTGCCGTTGCTCCACGCCTGTTGCGCGATCCAGCTGAGAATGCCTTCACCGTCGGTCAACTCTTGATGGGAGTACTCATCATCGAAGTCCCCTTCGCTGTCGCCAGTTCCCGCAATATCGACCCGCACACAGACATAGCCAGCCTCAGCAAAGACCGTGTGTGTGGTTTCATCCCGCGGCGCCGTGCCGTCGCGCTTACGATAGGGCAGATATTCCAAAATCGTGGGAAACGGTCCCGCCCCTTGCGGTAGCCAAATCCGAGCCGCCAGACGTCGCCCCTCGGTTAGTGAGACCCATTCATTCTCGATTACTATTTGGGACATGGGCGCGGCACCTTTGATAGTCGTGTCGAAAGTGAACGTGACCGGTTTTCACGAAATTCAAATTGTGCGACTTTAAGCATTGTGACGCTTTTCGAAGTGAAATAGCGTCAGTTCGCGTAAGGATTATCGCATTGGACGAAAATTTTCCCAGAAACCTGCGTTCACTCTGCGCAGATCATGGCAGCATTTCCCAGATTTGCCGCGACATCGGAATCAACCGGCAGCAGTTCAACCGGTACCTGAATGGCTCCAGCATGCCCTCAGCCCACAATCTGCGGCGCATCGCACGGCACTTTGACCTCACAGAGGAACTTTTGCTTGCCGCCCCGTCGACGTTTGAGGCAGAGCAGAGGCAGACAGGGCCCGGAACAGGCGACAAATCGTCTGAAGCCTTTTTAGCCCCCTACACAGGGCAACTGAAAAACCTACGACGCTACCTTGGGTTCTATCATTCTTACTTTTGCACTCCTTCCTGGGAGGGGCGCATATTTTGCTCTCTGGTTCGATTTAGCGAGAAGGATGGGCTCATCATCTGCCGGTCCTACGAGAACGCCACGTCGGGCGACAAAAGTGTCAGACAAATTTCCCGATATGATGGGCTAGTCACAATGCGGGGGAACCGAATTTTCATCACCGAGCACGAACGCGCCCACGAAGGAAGCGTCGCACAGACCATTTTGTACACCGCCCATCGCCAACAGCTGAAATACCTTCGTGGCATGACCATGGGCCTCGCATGGCGCCCCTATCCGCACCCCTACGCGGCCAAAGCGATCTGGAAACGGGTAAGCGAACGTGTGACTGCCCGAGAAGCCATCGCCGCCTGTGGCATCTATCCGGCTCAAAGTCGGCAAATCGACCCAACAATACGTTCCCACCTTAGCGTTGAGCCTGGGTATCTCTCATCTGGGAAGGCTACGTAAGCGTCTGTGCCGTCAGCTTCAAAGTGGTCGCTCAGATGGCGTTGAAGTCTCCAATAGGCAAATGATCAGCTTAATACTGTCCGGATGATCTGTTTCATCTAGCTAGAAAACGCTTGTTATTCCGATGAGGAGACAAAGACACCTTTGGCGGCAAAGACCAAAACCATGGCTGTTTGCGACGGCGATGGCGCTATGCCCGGCTTTCATCATACACCGCTATTGAAAAAGTTCGGCGTGACGCCGTCCGGCACTGAAGTGGTGTCAGATGGAAAGCTCTATAGCGCGGGCCCCGGCGTGGGATCCTATGAGGTATCCTTGCACGCCGTTCAGGATGTCTATGGCGCTGATGTCGCCGCACATATTGAGCACTCGGTTTTACAGTATGCATCCAATCCGGTCTTTGGCGTCGGAAATCCTGAAAAAGCCACCGGCCTGATCCGGTTTATCGGCAGGTATCTCTTCCTGCCCACTTTGCCCATCTATCAGTTCTTCGGGAATCGGGGGCGGCGTCTGATGCGACAGTAAAGCGTTCGTTCCACTTCCATCATGCCAGAACTCGGCAACGACCGAATACACTGAAATGGGGCGACGGAATGTGACCCTGCAAAGTCAGGTGCGCGGAGCTTTTACCACAGTACCAGAAGCTCCGCATCCAGAGAGCAAAGACCTTTAGTTCCCCGTGCGCAGGTCCTGTCTTCAACCATCTGACGCTAGGAGAGGGTCGAGATTTTTCTGCAACCTACCATTGCCGCGAATAGTAGGAAGGTGCCGATTTTGTAGACGCATAAGAGAACACAAATGCCCGCAATTCGCCTTTAGCGGCGTTCAGTCTCTAAACGCGCGTTCTTTCACGCGGATAATCGGTTTGGTCAAATATTCAAGCACCGTCTTCGGTTCTGACAACATGTCAACCTGCGCAACCATTCCCGGTATGATCTCAAGATCGACACCGTCGGAATCCGTCAACGATCCACTCAGTTGAATATCTACAACGTAAACCGATGTTTTCCCGTCAGGTGCCAGAATTGTATCGGCCCCGATCCGAACAACCCGACCATCCAGTGCCCCATATCGAGAAGCGTCATAGGCCGTTATGCGCACTTTGACATCTTGATCCGGACGGATGAAAGCAATGTCATCCGGCGCCACAAACGCTTCGACTGTCACAGTTTCTCCGAAGGGGACAATTTCCGCGACCGTCTGTCCTTGCTGCGCGACCCCTCCCAAAGTTGAAAACAGAACTTGATTAACAATACCTCGGGCTGGTGCGCGAATTTCGGTGCGCTTCAAACGTGCCTCTAAAGCTGGAATACGGGTTTCAAGCGCTGCCAGCCGCGCCTGTGTTTCGGTCAACTCCCGGTTCGCTTCAGAACGGTATTCCCAAAGGCGCGCAACAATCTGGCTGTCAATGTCCGCCAGAGAGGCTTCGCCCATCAAGATTCTATTACTTGCTTCGCGCAGATGCCCATCTTGCTGATTTAACTCGCGGCGCAGTCCAATCATCGCCAGAGGGCTTTCGATACGCTTCTCGACCAGTGGTTCAATGACGCTGATTTCTTCATTCAGCAGTGCTATGGTTTCCTGAACCACCGCCACACTGATCCGTGCACCTTCGATTTCCGCCTGTTTGATTGCCCGCCGCGCCTCTAACATCTGGAGGTCTGCTTCAAGATGCGCAGTGACGGCAAGGAACAGATCTGTTTCGGCCTGGACAAGATTTGGAGACGAACCAGAGATTTCAGGAACGACAAAATCAGTTTCTGCAATTTGCGCTTCAAGTCGAGCCTGGCGCAACAACAATGCTCCTGTCTCGGAAACAGCGGAATCGCGTTCCGATCGCAACAACACCGGATCGAACCGCATCAGGACATCGTTGGCTTCGACGGTATCGCCTGCACGGATATTGATTTCGGTAATGGTCCCCGTTTCGGCGGCTTGAACCACCTGCACAAGCTGTGACGGCACAACCCGGGCCTCAGCACGTGTGACATCGTCAATTTCGGTGAACTGCGCCCAGGTCACAACAACGCCAATCAGAGCCATGACAGACAGCAAAATGATCCCGGCAGCGGGCCCCTGCCGTCCATGCATTTCACGCGCCGCGGCCTTAAAGTTGGTACCCGCCATATCACGCCTCCTTTAAAGAGCGCGCGCTCTGACGCGACCGTGCCAGCATCGCATCCTTGTTGCCGTCATATGTGATTTTCCCGCCATTCAACACAATCACACGGTCAACGAGCTGAAGCAGGCTCGTCCGATGGGTCACGAGAACCAGGGAACGGTCATCTGACAGCCAGGATCTGAGGTTTTCAATGACACGGGCCTCAGATTGCACATCCATTCCGGAGGTGGGTTCATCCATGACCAGGATCGGAGGATCACCAATCAACGCCCGAGCCATTGCGATCGCCTGCCGTTGACCACCAGAGACCCCGGCGCCACCTTCATGTAGTTCCATATCGTAGCCATGCGGATGAGAATTGGCGATCTGGTCAGCCAAAGACAAAGCGGCTTTGTCGATGACTTCCTCGTCTGAGATGCCATAGCGCCCTGCGATAATGTTCTCGCGCATGGTTCCCGAAAAAAGCCAGCAATCTTGAAGCACGGTGCCGATGTTTCTGGTTTTGTCAGCCGGATCCACGGTTCGTGCGTCCAAACCATCAAGAAAAATCGACCCGTTATCAGGCTCGTACAGACCTAGAAGGAGGCGCGCCAAAGTACTTTTTCCCGATCCCACAGGCCCCAGAATGGCAACCTTTTCACCGGGTTCTATCGTGAAATTGATATTCTTGAGAACCGAGGTATCGGCTTCGCCATATCCAAAACTTACATCCTGAAATCGGATATGCCCCGAAAGTTTGCTCCGGGAGAGGTATCGCCGTCCAAGATCACGTTCGACCTCTTGCGCCATCATCGTATCAATTTGGCGATATGCAACGCGTGCCTGGTTCAATCGTGTCAGCACCTGAGTAAGCTGCGACAGAGGGGCAAGTGTTTTACCTGTCAGGATCACGCTTGCGATCAATGCCCCCATGGAAATCACCCCATCGCGGATCAGGAACACTCCATAAAAGACAATTGCGACCTGGGCGACCTGCTGTACCAACATGGTCAAGTTCACCGTTCCCTGCGAGACGATGCGCGTTTTGCCCGAGCTTTCGGCCTGCGCCCGAACTGTTTCACTCCACCGGGCGCGCATCACCGGTTCGGCGCCGGTAGTTTTTAGGGTCTCCATCCCGGTCAGTGTTTCCATCAACACCGACTGTTTGGTTTGCCCATCCGCACTCGTTTCACGCGCAAACCGTGCCAGGAACGGTTGTGCAATCAAACCCGCAGCTAGAGTGATTGGAACCGCGATTGCAGGCACCAAAGCCAAGGGTCCCCCAATGGCCCAAATCACAGCAACGAAAACAAACAAAAACGGCAAATCCACCAGCGCCACCAAAGATGCGGAGGTGAAAAAGTCGCGGACCACCTCAAAATCCCGCAAAATCGAGGCCATGCGTCCATTTTGTCCCCCACGGACCTTCATCTTCAGCGCCATCAGCTGGTTGAACAGACGTTCCGCAATTTTCAGATCTGCCCGTTTACCTGCGGTATCAATAAAACGGGACCGCAGGCTTTTGATCAGAAAATCAAACAGTAGAGCAAACCCAACCCCGACGACCAAAGCCAAGAGGCTGTCAACAGCTTCATTGGGCAAGATGCGATCATACACCACCATCGTGAACAGGGACGAAGACAACCCGAGCACGCTTGTGACCATAGCGGCAAGGATGACTTGGACATACACACCGCGTAGATCACTGAACGCAGACCAGAACCAATGCCCCCGATGATCACGTTTTTCGCGATCCGTCGACGCGCGGCGGGTGGCACGGAAAATCCAACTCACGGCTTGAATACGAGGATGCTTCCGAGGCCAGATCTGGGGGATCTCCGAACCAGAGCCTAGGTCGACGACCTGAAAGTCACTCTCTTCAGTTAGGCCAAGAACCACAAAGGAGTCGCCCTCTTCCGACAGAGCCAGAACAGGGAACAGAACTGGATCAAGTTTGGGTAACGTACCGGTGCCCAATTCGGAGTGATATCCCGCGACCTCCAGGGCACTCACCGCATCCCGAACGTCGTAGGCATCATGTTGGCCTTTAAACACCCGGAATAGATCGGCTTCGGACAATCCATGTCCCAAAGCTTCTGTCAGGATCTGGAGATGAGCAACCAGCGGGTCAGCAGATCTTTGGGACATGTTGGACTTCACAATGTTGGGTCAACGGGCTGTGCAATTCCCAGAGCGTCAAGAATATCCCCAGTCACTGCCAAAACGGCATATTCGGCCCTGCGGGCCTGGGCTTGCAGCTGAATAATTCGGGTCTGCGCGGTGTTTAGCTCTCGAAGCGCATCCAAGGTCTGAACCAACGTTCCGCGACCAATGTCGACCTGCCCTCGCGCGGCCTCAAGCGCCTTTTCGTTGGTGCGTACTGCGCGACGCGCCGACGCCAAGCGTCCCTGAATTGAACTGGTCTCTTCCAAGGCCTGTGCCAGACTTCTCAGCAACTCTCGACGCAGAGCCTCTTCTCCTGCGCGGCTTTGTTCAAGACCTGCCTCTGCAGTATCGATATTGGCGCGCGCGATACCACCTCTGTAGATAGGAACATCGATGCCCAAGCGCGCATTGGCATCGCTCGGTAGCGTCCCCTGATTGAAGTCGGTCTCAAGGATCGCGGATAGCGTGGGCCGGGTGGCCCGTTTTGCCAGAGTGACTTCGTTCTCGCGAATAGCGCTAGCAGCGATCTGCCCCCTGAGCCTTGGGCTACGCGCCACCAACTCTTCCAACGAACGTTTCCCAAGATGCGGCGCCGCAGGGATTTTTGGGATTCCGGAGGGCGGTGCGCCGAACACTTCGACCCAGGTGGCAGTGGCCAATGCAACGTCGGTTTGGGCCTGCGCCAATTCGGATTCCGCGTTAGACTGCCGTCCCTGCCCAGCCAAAAGATCCGCAACCGACCCCGCTCCTGCGTCAAACCGAGACTGGAGGTCCGCCACCAAAGATCGGGTGCGACTGAGGTTTCTTTGGGCCTGCGCTTCCAGCGCGCGATTGCGGTCCAGATCTACAATTGTTTCGACGGCTTCAAAACTCAGGGCACTCAAACTTGAAATTTCAGACAACCACGTCTCACGCGCCTCGCTTCGGCGCAAGGCCACGCGGCCTGCGCCTTTCCCTCCATCGTAGATGATCTGGCTCAACCGCAGGATTGGCACCGCATCACCCCCGGAAGTGATCGATGTCTCGGCGTTGATCTGGGGCAGAAACGCCCCTTTTTCGGCCTTAATGCGCGATTTCGCAGCAACAATGCTCGCAACACCTGCCGATGAGGTGGGCGCATTGGCGACACTTGCCCTGACCAGCTCGGCAAACGGCGTATTCGCCACAGACCCTTCTAGATTGCTCGCGCGCGGTACATCTTCGGCGATTTCCTGAGAGACAGGTTCTGCTAAAATGGGCGCGCCAGTCTCTACGGTTCCGCATGCCGAAATCACCCCGAGAAAACTCAAACAAATTAGCCAGGGTTTCATGGAGCCAACACTCCCGGTCTAAGATCTTCGCCTGACATAAAGTCGTCAGCCAGTGCATCTAGGAAATTGCGCTCGGCTTGGGGTTCTGCAGGCGCGACCGCGGGCATAACTTTCGGAGTGCGTCGATGAAATTTCGTCAAATGGTGCTGCGACAAAAGCTGAGCATGAGCCGAGCCAAGAGTACCGGTCGCCATCAACGCTTTCAAGGTTTCTCCTGAAAGCTCCTGAAGGGCGGTTTCATCGACGTTGAATAACTCCGGCGCTCCGGAACTGGCATCATCCCCGACGCGAAGCACCCCAGCCGCATGCAATTCCGCCCCCATTTGATGAACGGTTTGAACACCCGAGACATATCGGCCAAATGCCTGTGCAACCTTTGTGAGTGGACCGGAAAGTTGTCCATTCTCAAAAAATGGCTGTCCAGCCGAGCTAATGCTCTCCGGATCGTCCCAATAGGCGAGGACTTGCGAAGAGGCATCAGGCATCAAGCAAAACGGATACATGCGCAGCAGAAAGGGAATTCGATCAAGTGCCAGCTCCCCGTCAGTGCTCAACCACGGACACTGTTTTGCCTTCACGGGTCGCAGCAGTGCAACGGCGCTCCATTTCCCCTGTAGTCTTTGAAACACCCAAGGCAGTTCAAGACTTGTCGCCGCCAGTTCAGAAATGCTGAGTTGAACAGTCGAAAAACGTGCCACAAACGCGTGGGATAGGGGACTGCGCCAGTAAACCCCGGCGCAGTCTTTTTCAACAAGAGGTCGCTGCCTCAGACCATCAGTAAGTGTCATAGACAGCGTTTCCTACATCATACTCAAACCAGATCGGACGCTGCTGGCAGTTCGATATCGAGGAACTTCATGTACCCATCGATGTTCGAACCATCGAAGCCACTGACATCGGCATTGGTGAAGGTTGCAACGGTGTCGCCCAGTGTGTTGCCACTCGCAAACTCAAGCAGCACAGCATCACCCGAGCTTTCATAGAACAGGGCATATTCACCCTGGCCATGGGAGGCGAACTCATTGGCAATGGCGTTCAACGCATCCTGGTCGTCGATATCATCCACAAGTCGGGCAATCGAGAAGTCACCGCGCGTGTCTTCAATGACCAGTCGGTCCCCGGTTTCAGGATCATTGGTAAACCGGAACCCGTTGATCGCTTTGACACCGGTGCTTTCTGCGTCGATGTAAATAAAGGCCCGATCCTCTGACGGAGTGCTGGCCGAGATATTTACCGTATCGTCGCCATCACCCAAGATGATCGCGGCATTGCCTCCACCGTCGAAGCTCACGGTATCTGCTCCAGAGCCGTTCACTTCGATCCACTGATCAACACCGGACACGAAAATGGTTTGCTCCACATCATTGGCCACGAGAATGAGATCGCGATCTCCGAGACCAAGACCCGCATCGAAGTTGCCATTGTCCTGAATGCTATCAATCATGGCTGCAAAGTCAGTGAGCGGAATACCCAAGTTTTCCATAGACAGGACTTCGCCACCAGCCAACGTCAGCGACGCGGATGCGACTGTTCCTGCGTAAACCTCACTGCCTTCTTCACCACTAATCGACAAGCCTTCACCTACAATGGAGAACCGGTACGTTCCCTCAGGTAAAGTGTGTTCGAACGCAAGCTCAGTTGGTGTGTCCGTCACCAAGTTGCTGGTCGCTTCACGGATAAACAGAGCGTAGTCCCCATTTCCAGAAACTGTCATAGTGACAGGATCGGTCATTGACCCTGGGGACAGAGACAGAGTTTGCGCTACAATAAGGTTTTCGAACCCCTTTTCAGATATGCCAGCTACGGTCACGCTTTTATCTGCACCAAGCTCGAAGCGAACCGCTGGTGAACCATCAACAGTAACTTCTGAGTATTCAGGCAACGTCCCATCGAGAACACCATCATTGGTTTCAATCTGATCGGCCTCAAAATCGTAGTTTGAGATCGTGTCGTGGCCTTCACCTACGATAAAGACATCTGCTCCATCTCCACCAACAAGTGAATCATCACCACCACGCCCACGCAGGGTTGATCCGCTGTCCGAGGCCGTCAGAGTATCGTCACCTTCTTTGGTGCCACGCACCTCTTCGACATTTGTCAGGGTGTGGGTAAACGCCTCGCCATTCCATGTGCCCGTTGCGGTTCCCGTCGCCAGATTGACAGAGACACCTCCGTCGATCCCGTTGCGGTCATACCGCACGACGTCATGCCCGCCCCCGGCATCCAGACTATCCGTACCGCTGCCCAGGATGAACCGCTCGTTCAGATCCGAACCGTTGATGGTGTCATCCCCGTCTCCTGTCTCCAGCTCAATGCGGCCCGACCCATCAACTGGGCCTGTCACGTCCAGATCAACTGACCCTCCGGTGAAGCTGATCGTGCCCGTCGCCAGATTTGCTGTCACGTCTTCATCGGCGGTTGTAAGGCGCACAGTGCCCTGGTTCAGAACAGCCGTTACAGTGTCGTCCCCACCCTGGACCCCGATTTTGGTCCATGTGCTGTCAGTTCCCTGAACAACGTTGAAGGTATCATTTCCAGAGGTGCCCGTCAGTGAAAGCCCCGCTGCCTCGGCTGTCGTTTCCGGGCTGGTCAGCGTATCCGTGCCGTTGGCCCCTTTATCAACAGTACCAAGGTTTTTGGTGTAATCCAGTACAGCTGAAATCGGCGCATCCAGAGCCTTGTAATCCAGAGAAACAAAACTCTCACCACCGGAATTGCTCAGATCAATAGTATCATTGCCAGAAGAGCCAATGATCAGGTCATCCCCCCCATCATTGCCCATCGGATCAATAGCGTCGTTGCCGGCTGTGCCGGTCAGCGTGTCATCACCCGAGGTGCCATTGATCGGGTTTGTATCCCCTCCCGATCCGCCACCTGCGTGGCTCGCCTGCAGCTCTGCGACCGTCCAGTTTTCAATCCGAACAGTGGCGCTATTTGGAAGGGTCAGAATAACATCGTCACCGTCTTGCTGAGCCGCCGCAATCATTGTGTCGGTCTGTTCTGGGGTCAGTTCAGGCGAGAACTCAACCTGGTCATCGGCATCGACGTAGCCGCGGATGGTGTCATTGCCGAGACCTACAACAAAGGTGTCTTCACCATCACCGCCGTCTAGCAGGTCATCACCTGCACCGCCAACAAGTGAGTCATCTCCGCCGTTACCACGCAGGGTCGATCCGCTGTTCGAGGCTGTCAAAGTGTCATCACCTTCTTTGGTACCGCGCACTTCTTCGACATTTGACAGGTTATGGGAGAAGGCTTCGCCGTTCCAGGTGCCCGTTGCGGTACCCGCAGCCAGATTGACCGAAACACCACCGTCGATCCCGTCGCGGTCATACCGCACGACGTCATGCCCGCCCCGGGCGTCAAGCGTATCTGAGCCGCCGCCCAAGATGAACTGCTCGCCCAGATCCGACCCGGTCACGGAATCGTCCCCATCACTGGTGAGAAGTTCAAATCTGCCAGATCCGCTAACCGGTCCGGTGATGTTCAGCTCAACAGATCCGCTGGCAAAGTTGACGTCGCCTGTCTCTAGGTTTGCTGTTACATCCTCGTTTGACAGGATCCCGACACGAAGTTTGCCTTCATTCAGTGTCGCATTAACCGTATCGTTGCCACCCGCATGATGCAGTTGGACCGAGGTGTAATCTTCGTCTTGGGTAACGGTAAAAGTATCATCACCCGACGTACCCAAAAGCCGGAACCCATCTGCTTCGGCTGTGGTTTCCGGGCTCGTCAAGGTATCTGTACCATCCGCGCCTTTATCAACGGTACCTGTATTATCTGCGAAGTTAAGCTCTGCGGAGATAGGTCCAGTGAGCGCGCCATAGTCCAAAGTGACAAAGCTCTCGTCACCAGAATTGCTCAGATCAATAGTGTCGTTGCCACCTGAACCAAGAACACTGTCGTTGCCTCTTTCATTACCCATGGGATCAATCGCATCATTGCCGGCTGTACCGTTGAGCGTATCACTGGCTGACGTGCCTTGAACAACGTGCGCGGTAGTTTCGACGCCGACTGAATGCGTCGCCGCCTGGCCTGCATTGCCCAAGGTGTCCGTTGCAATCGCAGAAATCGAGAAGTCTGTTTCCGGAATATCCTCTGGAGCAAATGTCACGCTAAACGTTCCATCCGCTGACACTTCAGCGCTTTCGGTCACACCTGCAATCGTAACAGCAATCGACGCATTGGCCTCGGCAGTACCAGTCACGGTCAAAGCCAAGCCCTGCTCAGCAATTTCAAGAATATCATTCTCGGCAACCGGATCAAAAGTAGGAGCCGCTGGACCGGTGAGATCGACTTCGAAACTCCCCCCCGATACCGGCACACTGAAGGTAGAGCTTCCCGCTTGCGCGGCACTCACTTCAGCCTCAAATGTTCCACTTTCAGACGGAAGCTCCGCGGTTGCAAACGTGACCGCCCAATTTCCGTGTGTATCAACTTGAACCGTTTTGGCTTCGTCGCCAATTGTAACACGCACCTGGCTTTCTGGCCTCCCAGTGCCGCTCAAGTGCATACCTTTTGCAAGCTCTTCGCCACCAACGGTGCCTCTGACACCCTTTAGCACAACCGGGCGCAGAGGCGCCAAGTTGTCGACTTGATCAACCACGTCAATTTCATCCAGCGCGGTGTTATCGTCCTGAATTGCGTCGACAACTGTGCCTTGCACAACTTCTTGCACAGTCTCGATGGTTGACTGAATGTCTTGAACGTTACCCCCACCATCTGCTGCGTTGTCGATCAGATCATTGGCCGCCTCAATCTGGGCCGCAACACCATTTGCTTCCGCACTGTCTACACCAGCGTCTTCCAACGCTTGTTGAATCACAGCAGCGTCATTGAGCACATCTTCGGCGTCTGCATTTCCATCGGCATTTGCCGCCAGAAGTTGTTCTGCGAGGGTGGCGGCGGCAGCTCCCGAGGCCTCCCCATCCGCATCCCCATCATCCTGGGCGGCTGCTGCCGCTGAAATAACCGATGCAACCTGTGCTGCTGCCGCAAAGGCGTCTGCATTGCCATCTGTTTCAACCGCTGCGACTGGGTCAAGCTCTAGAAGGTTTTGACCATCAAGCCCCAGAGCCTCAGCCAGTTGGGTATTGGCATCTTCCACAGAAATAGGCTCACCGTTCTCAGCGCTCTTTTCAACCAGGCTCTGTACAAGGGTTGTGAGAGGCGTAATCACGTCTGACCCGGCGGGTGCGGTCAACGTCCCGGTAAACTCCTGCCCTGTTGAGGAATCTGTCCCCCCAATTGAGATGAGTTTTGCAGTCGGGTTCGACGGATCAAGTGTGAGATTGAACTCACCTTTGTCATCGGTGGTCGTATTTGGTTCGTTCTGGTCAAAAATGCCGTTTCCGTTGACGTCCTGAAACACTGTGGCATTCACGATATAGCCGTCGACAACTGACCCGGCCTGGGTGGGAAGTGCCGTTTCGCCTGCGGAGGAGCTACTTCCACCACCCGCAACTGCCGCCAATCCGCCCGCAACACCAGCAATGACGCCGATGCTTCCTCCACCGGCGACTACCGCGGCCTCTCCGATCTGAGCAGCGACAGCGTCAGAAACAATGATTTCACCGCCCGCTTGGGTGAAGCTGTCCGCGGGCAGACGCATCTGAGCGCCGCTTTCCAACGTAACGACCGCAGACCCATCGGCCAGAACTTCAACCGATTGCACACCTTCGATGGAGCTCAAGGTTACGCCAGTCGCATCCTGCGCCTGTGCTTCAGAGGTGCTCAACAACACAAGGATCAAAGCTGTTCCGCCTGCGGCCAAACGCGCAGCAGATTTTGCGGCGAAGTTCTTCAAAAACGCCTTACGGCCCTTGATATCTTTGGGAACTGAAACGCGCTGAGCCACCGAAGAGGACAAGGAAACAACGTTTTGATCAAACTTTGTCGAAAGGGATTGAACCGCAGCGGTATTCACGGAAATCGACGATGAATGCGTCATATTTGGAACCTATCTTTCAAGAATCAATGAATAAGCACGCCCTAAAAAAATGAACGCGATCTTTCGTAATTATTTAACGGTTATCCAACTTGCATTTGTTGGTCAACGGGTATCGTCCCGGCGAAAGCGTCGACCACGTTTGCCGAACTCTTGCGAATTCCCCATCCACAATCGCTCGTCTCAATGCTTGGTCTCGATTGGCCAAACAGGCCAATGCGGCAGCGACCTTCACAAAAAAAGGGCAATCTAAATAATTGATTTTCGATGATTTAGGTCGAACGGTATCAACTTCACATCGAGTTCATTTCCACATCGAGCTATCGCTCCGAATTGGATCAATCTCGCTGGTGCATCATGTTGCAAATGACCGATTAGTTTGAAAGCCTACCGCCTTCTGAGAAAACCCAATAGATACGGATCACCACCCACAGCTCACAACCTGAAAATAACATTTGACTTCAAATAGATAACTCTTGAATAGCATTTATTCGTTGGACACAACACTCAACAGATAACGTAAACTTGATCGAACGTGAGCAGAGGGTAGTTCCGGCTTATGAAGCACTGACGCCGCCTTACCTTCTACGAATACATCTGCATAACTGAGCTCCCGGACCGGATCGTGTCAATGTCGATCCGATCCACCTGATGCAGAGGCTTGGCACCTAGGGCGCGTTCCAAAGCGGTTGCATGGCTTCGGTCACCTGAAGATAGCGGGCATAGCGACTGTTGTAGTGCTCTTGCAACTTAGGATTGGGAGTATAAGACGCTTTGATGCGGGTCATTTTGGCGATCCCGACCTCATAGTCCTCAAACATGCCAACACCCACGCCCGCACCGATGGCCGCGCCCAATGCACCGGTTTCCTGCGCCTCAGCTACCGTGACTGGCACGCCTAGACCATCCGCAAACATCTGGGGCCATATCGGGCTTCGCGCCCCGCCACCAGACAGAGCAGCATGGTTGAATGGCACATCGGCTGCGCGCAATACATCAATGTGCCGTCGGTGCTCAAACATCACCCCTTCATAGAGGGCGCGTAACAGATGGGGCTCTCCGTGCCAGCCTGCCACACCAAAGAACCCGGCGCGATACTCAGCCCCAAGCGCCGACCCATAAAGGAACGGCAAGAACAGCGGGTCATCCAATGCGGGCGCGACCTCGGCCACTCGCGCATTGCAGTAGCCAAAGGGATCATCGTGATGCTGTCCCCGTTCAACAAACTCGCGCACATACCATTCTAGATTGGCCGCGGAAGTGGCACTGGATTCAATGTTAACGAACCGATCGGGACCAAATCCCGCCACCATGAAAACCGAGGGGTCGTTCACCGGGGATGCCGTGAACACCTGATTGATGCTCCAGGTGCCGCAGATGATCGAAGCCTCTCCTGAGGCCACCACGCCTGATCCCATGGCGCTGGATACAACGTCAAAATACCCGCCCACAACCGGGGTGCCTTCGGCCAGTCCCGTTGCCGCCGCTGCGGCGGCGGTGACATGGCCCGCTATTTCTGCCGGATCAATCAAACGCGGCAGCAAGGGCCGGGCCTCTTCAAGACCGTAGAGCGCCAGCAATTGGTCATCATAGGCGCACTCGGGCATCTTCAGCAGGCCGCAGCCGGACAAGTCCGACACTTCACTGGTCAGGTTACCGGTCAATTTGAAGTTGATGAAATCCTTGCACAACAACACCGATCCGGCCCGGGCATAAAGCGCGGGCATGTTCTGCTTGATCCAGGCCAACAGCACAGGCGTCTGAGAGGGCCAAGGCTTCTGCAGGCAGATCTCATGCAGCGCAGCGCCGTTTTTTTCAGACAGGTCGGCGGCCAGGCTTGCGGCGCGCGTATCCAGCGACTGAATGCCCGTTAGCGGCTCACCTGCCTGATCCAGAAGATAAAGACCATTGCCATGTCCGGCACAGCCAACAGCCGCCACCTGCGCAGCCTCAATACCGGCAGTCTCTAGACATACTCGAATAGCTGTTTTCGCATTGGCCCAGAGCTCGTTCAGATCCCTTTCAACATGTCCTGCCTCTGGCGTGTTCGATTGCCCATCGAGCGCATGCATCGCCACCTGACGGCCGTCCAAATCGAAGAGAACCGCCTTGATGACCGTATTGCCCGCATCCAGCCCAAGAAGAAATTTTTGTTCATCCCTCACGATTGTAAATGTCCCATGCTTCTTCGCCACTTGCACCGGCATGGATCATCGCCATCAAGGCAGCGACCACAGCTTTCGGATTGTCGTGCTGATAAATATTACGGCCATATACCATGCCTTTTGCCCCCTGAGCCATCAGGGCTGCGGACTTCAAAAGAACCGACTTCAGGTCCTCTTTTCCCCCGCCGCGTACAAGAACCGGAACGCGTGCCGCTTCGACAACACGGTGGAAATCGTCTGGGTTCTCTGTCGGGTCAGCCTTGATGATATCCGCCCCCATTTCACTGGCCAGCCGGGTCAAAGTGACGATCTTTTCGGCATCACCGTCAACCTGATAGCCGCCACGCACATCATTTGGCAGCATCACAAGTGGCTCGATCATCAGTGGCATGCCGTATTTTTCGCAGGCCGCCCGAACTTTCGAAATATTCTCCACACATTGACGGAACAGCTCAGGTTCATCCGGGAGCATGAACAGGTTCACAACAACAGCAGCGGCATCCATCTCAAGCGCGCCGATGATCGGCTCATCAGCATTTTGCAGCATGGACCACATCACCCGATGCCGTTGGTCATTGTAGGGGTTGCCCATGTCGATGCGCATGACCAAAGCGGGTTTGTCTTTCTCGGGTCGGCTCTGGAGCAAATCCGCCTGACCATAAGCGCATTGGATCGCATCCGGGCCAGCGTCAATCAAGGTATTCATGACGGCAGGCATATTTTCCAACCCAACCATAAAGCTGGGTTCGTTGCAGACCCCGTGGTCGATGGCCACGTCGAGGCAACCACCATTGGTGAACATGCGGTTCATCCGCGCTTTGGTGCTTATACGCATTTTCTACTCCGTGTCTGATCTGTTGTCAGCCGCTCGAGCGGCAGACCGTGGAAATGAATAAGTTCTTCGGTCAGTGCAGTGCACTGTTGCGCCGCCTGGCAGGGCTCCAGGCCAGTGGCTTCGGCAAAAATCTCTGTGATCTGGGTCAGCAACGCGCCGTCCAGAACTCCGGTGATCGCGAGCGAGGTCCGGCGCAGCACCAGGTCCGACAGGGTGACTGTGAATTCCGAGCCCGCAAGATAGGCAATTTCGGCTCCCGTATAGGCACTGCCCACCCCCAACGGCACATCATTCTCCTGACCAAGGCACCCGCGCAGCACCTGCTCTGCATGGGTTCCGTAGTGGCTCGCCAGATGTTCAGCGCGGGTGGCCGATACGCCAAAGTCACGCATCAGCCGATGTTCCAAGGCAGTGTGCGAACCGGGAAAATCCGCGCCACCGCCGATCGCGCGGTTCAGCGTCGAGACCCGGCGGCTGTGGCCCAGCTCTTCCAGAACAACGTCCGCCGCCTGTTCTGCAAAGGCGCGGAACGTGGTCCATTTGCCACCGATCATGCAAAACTGAGGCACCGTGCCCGCCAGTTTCCGGATCGAATGCCCCCGCGAAATGCGACCCGTGAAGTCATGGTCACTCTGCGGCAGTGGGCGGATCCCGCTATAGCTGAACACCACATCGCTGTCGCCAATCGGCAGGCCAGGAAAAACCCGCTGGATCGACGCGAGAATATAATTTTGCTCTTCCGGTTCACAGCGCACCCGTCCGGGCCGAGACACCCGTATATCTGTCGATCCGGCCAGAACCTTGCCAAGATAAGGAAACAGGATGCAGACGCGCCCATCGGTGTTTTCAAAGAAAATCATATGGCCCGCGAGGGCATCGCACAGCTGGGGGTTATCGAGGATCAAATGTGATCCCTTGGTGCCCGACACCATGGCAGGCTGCGTCGCGCCCCCCAGGTCACGGGCCACCCCGTCAAGCCAAGCGCCACTGGCGTTGACGATGGCGCGGGTTGTCACTGGTAGACGTGCGCCACTGCGGTGATCCAGCAGGCAGTGGCCGTTATCTTCGGTTTGCAGTTCGCAATAGTTCAGGGCCACACAGTCCGAAGCGGCGGATAGTGCATCTTGTAGCAGTTCGATGCACAACCGTTCCGGATGTGAGATCCAGGCATCATGATAGACGGCCGAATAGCGCACCGCCGAATTCAACCCTGGCCAGAGCGCCCGAGTGGCCCTCAATCCGCGAACCCGGTGGCGCGGCAATTGACGGCGATGCCGGGTGACCCAGTCATAGAGCCCAAGCCCCAATTTCACCGGCAAGAGTCCCCGGCTAGCGGGTTTCCCTTTGTGCCCCAGAAAGGCCGCAGCTGCATTGAACAGACCAGAGAACACCGACATCAGCGGAATAGCAGTGGGCAGTGGTTGAACCATATGCGGTGCATTGCGCAACAGGGCATCGCGTTCGTTCAGGGATTCACGCACCAGATCGAATTCGCCGTTTTCCAGATATCGCAACCCCCCGTGGATCATCCGTGAGGGTGCCGCGCTACAGCCCGAAGCGAAGTCGTGTTTCTCAACCAGCAACACCCGCAAACCTTGCAACGCGAGATCGCGAAAGGTGCCGATCCCGTTGATGCCGCCACCAACGACAATGACGTCGAAGCTGCCGTCGCGACGGATGGCGTCCAGTGTTTCTGCGCGTGATGCCGACATAGATCTCCCGTTCGCCAAAGCGGATGCTTTGACGCCATTTCTTGTTGTTCCGGTTCTGCGGTGTGTTAGCCGTCCATCGCTGTCAGATGTCGCGCGGCGGCCTGATCGATGGACTGAAGATCCGCTGCAGAGAGACGGATCTTACCGGCATCGGCGTTTTCCATCGCCTGCGCTGCATCCCGCGCCCCGCAAAGCGAAAAGGTGATACCAGGCTGTTGCAGCGTCCATGCGATAATGATCTGTGCCTTTGTCGCGCCATGCGCCTCGGCCAGAGGTGCGATCTCCTCCATCAGTGCCGCCACCTTCTGACGGTTGGCAATGGAGAACCGTGGATTGTCCTTACGCTGGTCATCCCCGGTGAACACCCGGTCTGGGCCGATCTTGCCCGCCAGTAGCCCCAACGCCAGTGACGAATAGCTGAGCACAGAAACCCCGTTGTCCCGACACAACGGCTGATGGCTTTGTTCAACATCGCGCTTCAACATGCTGTATTCTTCCTGAACCGCATCCAGCTGCCCCGCCGCCAGATAGGCCTGTACATCCGCAGCAGAGGTGTTGCTGGCCCCGACCGAGCGGATCTTGCCCTGTGTTTTCAGGGTGTCCAGTGCCTCCATGGTTTCGGCAACCGGGGTTGTCGGGTCCTGCCAATGGGTGATGTAGTGGTCGATGTAATCTGTGCCGAGCCTGCGCAGGCTTTGTTCCACCTCAAAGATGATGGCGTCTTTCCCCAGATAACGGTGAACCGGCGCTCCGTCATAATCGAAGAAGTGATTGCCCTTTTGCACATGCCAGACGAGACCACATTTGGTCGCCAACACCACTTTGTCACGACGGCCTTTGATCGCTTTTCCAACGATCTCTTCAGCCACCCCCTGCCCGTAGGCGGGCGCGGTGTCGATCAGTGAGATCCCAGCATCCACCGAGGCCTGAATGGCCGCGATCGAGCGTGTCTCGTCGGTGCCGCCCCACATCCAACCGCCAATGGCCCAGGTCCCCAATCCTACAGCAGAGGCTTGAATTCCAGATTTTCCGATTTCACGGGTCAGCATTTCATGCTGCATGGTCAGCCCCTTCAAGTTCTTTTAAGACCGCCAAGGCGGTCGCTTCGTCTGCTATAAGTGAGTTCAGATAGCCCCCCGCCAGCGCAGCGCGGATCGGCTTGATCTTCTGCGATCCCGAGGTGATACCAATGACCCGCTGGCAGGAGGCCAGTTCAGAAGGGTCCAGCGCGATGAGTTTGGAATTCAGTGCAAAATTCGCCACTTTCCCGTTCTGATGGATGAGATGGGCCAGAAATTCGCCGACGATGCCGGTACCGACCATCATCTTGCGGTCTGCCTCACAGACATGGTGCAGATCATAGTAGCTCGACCCGTCTGGTTCGACAGATCCAACCCCAACCAGTGCCACCTGCGCGTTGCGGGCCAGATCCAGCACCTCTTTGATCGAGTTGACGTTCATCAACATGTCACGTTGTTCACGGCATTCCGCAAACAGCGGCGCATGGAGCATAACCGCCCGCCCACCGAGCCGCTCGGCCAGCTGCGACGCGAGGTGATTGACATCCGTATAGTATTTGCCTTGCACCCCTCCGGTCAGGGGCACAACAGTGACATCAAAGGCGCGGTCGGCTTCGATATTCTGCACCACGGCCCCCACACCTTTACCGCCGGTGATGGCAATCACATCCCCATCCCGAATGGTCTCAACCAGATGTGATGCGGCGGCGCGCCCGACCTGTCTCAGGGTGGTTCCTGCGCTGCCCGGCACTGAAGGCGTTACAATCGCATCTGACAAAGCCGAAGCCTTTGACAAGGCGCGCTCGATCTCCACCAGCCGCTGGAACGGGCTTTCCACCTGGATTTTGACCATATCAAGCTTGCGCCCTTGTGTGATCAACCGGTTCACCTTGGAGGTCGACAGGTTGAGCGCCTTGGCGATATCAGACTGCTTCTGCCCATCCAGAAAATGCATCACAAGCACAGTGTGGATTTGCCGGAGCAGTTCAAAATCTGTTTCGGTATCTGCCATCACTTTGCCTCCTTAACTGCGTTTCTTGTTCAGGAGATGATCGATCGTCACAGCGGCCAAAAGGATCGAGCCACGAATAATGTCCTGCCAGTAGACAGACACATCCAGAAGAGCGAGCGAACTGGACACCACCGACAAAAGGATCACCCCGAGGATAGCGCCCAAAATGGTCCCTGATCCGCCGTTCAGGCTTGCTCCACCGATCACCGCAGCGGCAATCACCGTCAGTTCAAGACCGACACCAAAGGTGGGCTGGGCCGACCCAAAGCGGGCCATGTAGATGATGCCGGCAATCCCACAGAGCGTCGAACAAAGCGTTGTCGTCAGAAAGATAACCTTCTTAGTGTTGATGCCAGAGTAGGTCGCAGCCTTTTTATTGCTGCCAGTGTAAAACACCCGGCGGAACATCGTTGTACGGCGCAGCATGAAATCAAAGGCAATCACAGCGACAAAGAAAATGATGATCACAATTGGGATCGGCCCGATTGCCCCTTGCCCAATGAACTTGAACTCTGGCGGCAAGGTATAAAGCCCGAGCGGCCGACCGCCGGTGCCCAAAAGACAAGCCCCCCGGGCAATCACCATCACCGCCAGTGAGACAATGAAGTGGTGCAGACCCACCCGCGTTACAAAGAACCCCATGGTGGCGCCGATACCGGTGCAGGTGGCAATCGAGATCAACGAGGCAATCCAGGGGTCAACTCCGGCGTTCAGAAACAGCCAGCCCGCGATCACCATCGCAAGCGCCGTGACTGACCCAACCGACAGGTCAATGCCCCCTGAAATCAACAGGATCGTCATGCCGATCACCAGCAGGCCATCAACGGCAAAGGCCATCGACATGGCACGGATATTGGCCCAGGTCAGAAAATAGGGCGAGGCAAAGGACATACCGATGAAGAGTGCCAAAATGATAACGATCAGCCCGGTTTCACGCATGCGCAGCATCCGCCGCCATAGTGGCACGGCCTCCGCTACCTCTGCTTTATCGTGAAGCCCATGCTCTGCTGCGCTGTACATGCTTCCCCCTGTCGTCATGCCGTCTCCTCCTGCACACCGGTCACTGAGGCCAGATGCATCATATTTTCTTCTGTCATGTCCGCGCCCGAGACTTCTCCGCTGATTGTTCCTTCTCGGACCACCATCACGCGGTCACACAAGCCAATTAGCTCAGGCAGCTCGGACGAGATCACCACAATCCCCACGCCATCATTTGCTAGATCACGCAGGATGCGGTGGATTTCTGATTTCGCACCAACATCTACGCCCCGTGTTGGCTCATCGAGAAAGATCAACTGCGGGTTGACCGATAACATCTTGGCCAGCGCCACTTTCTGTTGATTGCCACCCGACAGCGAAGAAACCGGATCCGCCAAGCTTCCGCATTTCAGGTTCAGCTTGCGACCAAGCCTCTCGGCTTGTCCGGCTTCCATTTCTGCATCAATTAGACCAAATCTCCGTGCCACCTGCCCCAGGCGCAGAGCCGAGACATTGGCATCAATCGGCAGGTCAAGAAAAACCCCATCCCCTTTGCGATCCTCCGACAAGTACACGACGCCCTTGGCGATGCTTTCGCGGTAAGTGCGCGTATCGAGCGGCTCTCCGTTGAGGGTAATCGAGCCGGACACCTCGCCTTCCAATCGGCAGATGCCTTTGACGATCTCACTGCGCCCTGCGCCGATAAGTCCGGCCACACCAAGGATCTCTCCCCGGCGCAAGTCAAAGGAAACATCGTGAAACCGGTTGGCATCCGACAGACCACGCACCGCCAACATCACTTCGCCGGTTTTGTCGCCCTCGGCCTGTTTTGGTGGGTAAAGCTCCGAAATCTCACGGCCCACCATGGCATTCACCACGTCAGATGAGGTGATGTCGCCCACGTCGTGGGTGACCACATGGGTGCCGTCCCGAAACACCGACACCCTGTCGCAATTGTCGAAAATCTCGACCATGCGGTGCGAGATATAAATGATTGAGATGCCCTGATCCGCCAACCGTCGCATGATGCCAAACAAAAGCTGCGCTTCGGCTTCGGTGAGCGCCGCCGTTGGCTCATCAAGGATCAAAATCCGGCAATCCAACGTCAGAGCCTTGGCAATCTCGACAAGCTGTTGCTTGGAAATCGGCAAGTCCCGCACCATCGTGGCCGGCTCAATATCGCTGAGCTGTCGCAGCACTTCGGCGGCCTTTCGGTTCAGCGATTTGTAATCCATCAGAAAGCTTCGGCTGGCATTGGTTGCCGCCATAAAGATGTTTTCTGCCACCGAGACATCCGGACAAAGCGCTATCTCTTGATGAACAAAGCCAATTCCCATGCGC
This sequence comes from uncultured Pelagimonas sp., assembly GCA_947497905.1. Lineage (GTDB taxonomy): Bacteria > Pseudomonadota > Alphaproteobacteria > Rhodobacterales > Rhodobacteraceae > CANMIH01. The sequence continues at coordinate 8,247 of CANMIH010000018.1, read as the reverse complement.
TGCGCCACTGCAGGTGAAGAAATGCGCACTGGGGCTCCATCCAGGCGGATCTCGCCACCGTCAGGGCGTAAAATGCCGTCGATGATATTCATCAGAGTGGATTTTCCAGCTCCGTTTTCACCGGCAATGGCATGGATCTCCCCTTTGCGAAGGACGAAATCGACCCCCTTCAAGGCGCGCACGGGCCCAAAAGATTTGCTGAGATTTGAGATTTGAAGCAGCACAGGCGGCGTCATGATGGGCGGGCTTTCTTAATATGGCAGTCTTGCCAGAGGCGGCGAGACCGCCCCTAGCGTGGTCACGTCCGGGCCTAGCTCGGGTCGCGTCCGTCCATGTAAACATTCAGATCAAAGCTCTCGGCGTTCTCTTTCGTGATCACGGCAAAGCCATTGTCCATGAATGGGATCTGCACCGGGTTGTAGCCGGACACTTTCCAATCATTGAACGGGTCAAACACCTCAGAGCGGTTGGCCAGATGCACCGCCATGAACCCCATAAACCCCTGCACGCCCTGATTGGGGTTAAGCGACATATGGATGTTCCCGGCTTTGATGTGCTCAAGCGTGGCTGGCGTCACATCCGCATGCATGATCAGCATATCAGACTTGGCTTCCAGTTTTGCCGCCACGGCGCCTTCCGCCGAACCCGCCTCAGGGATCCACATGGCGGCCACATTCGGGTTGGCCAACAGGATCGACGCTGCAGCTTTGTAGGCTGCATTACTGTCCTGATTGGTCGCCTGACGCCCCACAAGCGTCATGCCCGGATAGTGTTCCTCCATATAAGAGATCAGCGCCGTAACCCGCAGGTCATGGTTCGACTGCCCTGGGTTCTCGAGAACCGCATATTCCGCGCTGTCTCCAACCTGACGCACAATTTCCTCAGCGGCGAACTTGGCTTCCGCCAAATTGTCCGACGTGATGTAGGCCGTCCGTTTCGAGTTCGGTGAATCCGCGGCAAAGGTTACAATCTCCGTCCCGTTGTCGATGGCACGGTTGATGGGTTCGATGAACGGATCGGACTGCATCGGATGCAGCAGGATGCCCGCCGGGGATTTCACCAGATCCTGTTCAAACGACGCGATCTGTTTGGTGATGTCGTAGTCTGGCGTGCCCGAGAAAACAGTTTCACAGCCAAAAGCCGCTGCCGCCTGTTTGAAGCCCTGATAGACCGGCACCCAATAGGGATGCCCCGAAACCATCACGTTCATGATATAGGTTTCCCCGGGCGCACAGGTGAGCCCTTCACTGGCGGCGGCCGGCTGCGAAACAACGGCCATGGCGGTCAAAGCAACGCTCGCAAGCATGCCTTTGGTCTTCGATGAGTTCATGGTGTCCTCCCTTAATTTTCCCGCTGTTCTTCATGCGGCGCGCCCTCCTCCAAGGTCGCCACCGGAAGAAATTTCAGGTGACGCAATTTGTTGCATCTAGCGTATCGGTATCGCTTGGGTTTTGACCCGTCAAAAATTTTTGCGGAAAAAATCAGTTCCTGAAATTTATTTCACAATCCGCCATTTAGGCACCTCAGCCTTGCGCATAAAGCCCAACACCCAACGGATCGGAGGACTTGGGACGATAGCACTTCGCAGCGGCCCAAACGATACGAACTGCGCAGGCGTCAGAATTACAGGAGGTAGAGGAGCTAACCCGAGGGTCGCGCCAATATTGAAACGACGGCAGACCAATTTACTGCGGAAAAGGCTAAGGTGAACGACAGCTTAGAGGAAGGGCAGAAGCTGACCAGATTGAATGCCGATCATCCAACGATCGGCTTGCAACCACACACCAGTCGCACTCTCCTTTAGCTGCAAGCCACATTCCGACATTTTAACCCGCCCCACCCATTTGGGCGGGATATACGGCGGTGCACCATGGAATACTTACCGATAAGGATAGGAAAAACCCCATACTAATAGCTACCCATTCGCACAACTAACTTACGTTCCCTGAAATCAACCTGAAAGCTACTGCTAGAGAAACGGCCGAAATTGAGGCCTTTCTTTCATACTCAGGAGCGTTCAATGTCGTCAGTCTCAGGTTTTCCAAAGCTAGTCATTCCAGCCACCATCGCGGCGGGCCCCGGCCCCGGCAACACCGACGAGCGGGTCCTAGCTGCGTTTGCGAATGCAGGTATTGCAGATCACATGCACGGCGATGTTCTGCGCGGCATGATCGAATGCAAACATATGCTCCGCGAAATCTGGGGCACACAGAATGTTCATACCTTTGGTGTGGCGGGCACAGGCTGGAGCGGTCTGGACGTGATGTTCAGCGCCGTGATGCCGGGCGACAAAGTGGTGATGTTCACCAACGGAACCTTTTCGGGCATCGACGGCCTGACTGTGCGTATGAAGGCGGCAACCGCTGAAGAGCTGGCGGCAGATCCACTTAATCCTCAGCCCGCCTCGGTGGTGACAATCGACGTTCCGCATGGTCAGTCCGTCACAGCCGAGATTGTCGAAGCCGCCTTGGCCGAGCATAAGCCAAAATGGGCTGCAATGGCGCATTGGGAAACGGGGTCAGGCCGGATCAACGACATTCAGGGGTTTAGTGACGCCTGCGAAAAACACGATGTCATGGGGCTGGTCGATGCGGTCTCATCGCTCGGTGTCGAGAACTTCTCCATTGATGATTACCCCGGTGTGGCGGGATGGGCCTCTTGCCCTCAGAAAGGCGTTTGCTGCCTGCCGCTCACCTATGCTCCGGTGTCTTTGACAGACGGATATATGGCGTCGCTCAAAGCCTCAGGGACACGTACCTTTGTGCACCACCCCATCATGGAAGCCCGCCACTGGGGCATCATCGATGGCAAAGATGTCGAAAAAGGGACGTATCACCGGACCCATTCCGCCTATGCGGTTGCGGCGTTTCATGAAGCCCTGCGTATCACTCTGGAACAGGGTCTTGCCGCGCGGGCCGCAGCCTATACTCGACACGAGGCCGCATTGCGCGCAGCTGTTGAGGCCATGGGCTGTGAAGTGACATCAAATATGACCTCGCTCGTGGTGCTTAACCTGCCGCCTAGCCTTGCAGGGCGTGAAATGGAGCTGGTTCAGAATTGCCGTGCAAGAAACTTTGGCATCTGGCCCACGCTTTCTGCGCCCGTTCAGGTGCGGATCGGCATCCTGAACCTGCTCACCGAAACCGCCGTCACCGATATTGTCCTGCGCTTTGCTGATGCAATCCGTGAGCTTGGTGGAACCGTGGATGCAGACACGGTCAGCAACGTGCTGAACCACCACTATCAGGCTGAATTGGCCGCTGAGTAACCGCAACAAACTTCTGGGGAGGAGTACAATCAAATGGATATTCACGAATATCAAGCCAAGGAAATTCTTACGAATTTCGGCGTAGACGTGCCGCCGGGCGCTCTGGCGTATAGCCCAGAGCAGGCCGCCTACCGCGCGCGCGAATTGGGCGGTGACCGCTGGGTGGTCAAAGCGCAGATCCATGCCGGAGGGCGTGGCAAGGCCGGCGGTGTCAAAGTCTGTGACAGCGACAGCGAGATTCAATCGACCTGTGAAGAGTTGTTTGGTCGCAAGATGGTCACTCATCAAACTGGTCCAGAGGGCAAAGGCGTCTACCGTGTCTATGTCGAGGGCGCTGTTCCCATCGAACGCGAAATTTATCTCGGGTTTGTGCTCGATCGCACCTCTCAGCGTGTGATGATCGTGGCTTCCGCTGAAGGTGGCATGGAAATCGAAGAGATTTCCGCAGAGAAACCTGACAGCATTGTGCGGGCTACTGTGGAACCTGCGGTGGGTCTCCGTGATTTTCAGTGCCGCCAGATCGCTTTTAAGTTGGGCATCCCTCCGGCGCAGACCCAGAATATGGTGCGCACGCTTCAGGGCTGTTACAGAGCCTTTCGTGAGCACGATGCAACCATGGTTGAAATCAACCCGTTGGTTGTAACCAGCGACAACCGCATCTTGGCCCTCGATGCCAAGATGACCTTTGACGACAACGCGCTGTTTCGCCACCCACAGATCAGCGAATTGCGCGACAAAAGTCAGGAAGATCCACGCGAAAGCCGCGCCGCAGACCGAGGTCTGTCTTATGTGGGTCTAGATGGCAACATCGGGTGCATCGTGAATGGCGCGGGTCTTGCGATGGCAACGATGGACACCATCAAACTGGCCGGAGGGGAACCCGCGAACTTTCTGGACATTGGTGGTGGCGCCACGCCTGAGCGCGTCGCCAAAGCCTTTCGCCTCGTGCTCTCAGATAGCAATGTTCAGGCTGTCTTGGTCAATATCTTTGCCGGGATCAACCGCTGTGACTGGGTCGCCGAAGGCGTTGTTCAGGCGCTGAAAGAGGTGCAGGTCGACGTTCCAGTTGTTGTGCGTCTTGCCGGGACCAATGTTGAAGAGGGCCAGAAAATCCTCGCCAACTCAGGTCTGCCGGTCATTCGCGCCAGCACCTTGATGGAAGCGGCCGAACGTTCGGTCGGAGCCTGGAAAAACGACATCACACAAACCAACAGAATGCGGGCAGTCACATGAGCATTTTCATCGACAGAGATACTCCGGTCATCGTTCAAGGGATCACCGGGAAAATGGCACGGTTCCACACCGCGGATATGATCGCATACGGAACAAACGTTGTTGGCGGCGTGGTGCCCGGAAAAGGTGGCGAAACCGTGGAAGGCGTCCCGGTTTTCGACACCGTAGAAGAGGCCGTTGAGGCCACGGGCGCAGAAGCCAGTCTGGTGTTTGTACCGCCGCCCTTTGCCGCAGATTCCATCATGGAAGCGGCAGATGCCGGCATTCGGTATTGTGTCTGCATCACCGACGGTATCCCCGCTCAGGATATGATCCGCGTCAAACGCTATATGTACCGCTATCCCAAAGAGAAACGGATGGTTCTGACGGGTCCGAACTGTGCGGGCACCATCAGCCCCGGCAAAGCGTTGTTGGGCATTATGCCTGGCCACATTTATCTGCAGGGCAATGTTGGCATCATTGGCCGTTCCGGAACGCTTGGATACGAGGCCGCGGCACAATTGCAAGAACGCGGTATCGGCGTGTCGACATCTGTTGGCATTGGTGGCGACCCCATCAATGGATCATCGTTTCTCGATATTCTGCGCCAGTTTGAAGAAGACGACGACACACATGTCATCTGCATGATTGGCGAGATCGGTGGCCCCCAGGAAGCCGAAGCCGCAGCCTATATCCGAGATAATGTGACCAAACCCGTTGTCGCGTATGTCGCCGGATTGACCGCGCCAAAGGGGCGGACGATGGGACACGCGGGCGCAATCATTTCTGCCTTTGGCGAAAGCGCCTCGGAAAAGGTCGAAATCCTCAACGCCGCAGGCGTCACCGTTGCCGAAAACCCGGCTGTTATCGGCGAAACCATCGCGCGCGTGATGGGCAAAGCGGCCTGACCTTAAACCTGACCCAAAACAAGTGAGCCGGTCAAACTTTGTCCGGCTCATTTCAAATCCACTTTTCCAGAAGGTTTAAAGAGACGATGGAACTGCATGCTGACCCTCAGACGCCACGCGCTTCGAATGATCATGCGCAGATTCTACGCGACCTCTTGCGCACGGCGTGGTTCAATGTGCTGCGACGGCGCGCGCCTGACATCGTGGCAAACGCGGACGAAGACACAGAAACCTGGTGCGCACAAGAATATTCTGACCATCTTCAGGCAACGACTATCTGGTTTCACCTACAACAAATCCTAGACGAGAACCTGGCTGTTCGCGCAGGAAGACATGCTGAGAAAGCGGGTTCGGCCGCAGACGTCAAAGGCAGTTTTTCAGAATCCTTCTCAAAACTGGACACCACGCCGGGATCGGTGACCGAGAAGCTCGTTTTTGGCAACGGCCTGTCGGTTGGCCCCACGGTGACCGCGCATCCAACCGAAGCCAAACGGGTTTCGGTCATGGAAATTCATCGCCGTATCTATCGGCTTATCGTCGCGCTTGAACTTCAACGCTGGACACCCAGCGAGAAGAAAAAGCTTTGCCGATCTCTGGAGGTAGAAATCGATCTTCTCTGGATGACAGGAGAATTGAGATTAGAGCGCCCCAGCCTGTCCGCCGAAATCGATTGGGGTCTTCAGTTCTACCGAACCAGCCTGATCGATGCCGTTCCGCGTCTCTTTGAACGCTATGCAGATGCAATCGAGGGCGCTTTTGGCCGAGCGACCCCAGACACGTGCTGTTTGCGGTTCCATTCGTGGATTGGGGGTGACAGGGACGGCAATCCCAACGTCACCGCAGATGTCACGCGGATGGCGCTGTCACGGTCCAAAAAGATGATCCTGACAGAATATGGGAAAATCCTGGAACGGATTATCCCACGCCTAAGCATCTCTGACAAAATCATTCCGTTGTCAGACCCACATAAACAGGCCCTCATCAAACTGATCGACAACCGTGCGTCAGACCCCGAAGCTTTGAAATCCCGCAACCCAAACGAGCTGTTTCGCCAAGCTGTTGCGGCGCAAAAATGTGCCATTGAACATCAAAACTATGCGCATGTCTCAGACTTCATTTCCGACCTCAAGATCATTGAGGTTGCCCTGGCGTCGATCGGTGCAAGTCAGCTCGCCGACGAGCTGATCCGGCCATTGCGGTGGCAGGCCACAGTATTTGGGTTCCGGGCCCATACCTTGGACATCCGTCAAAATTCTGACGTGGTCACACGTACTCTTCTCAATCTTTGGCAGGTGTCTGGCACCTCCCCTGCCCCGGCCTCGACCGATTGGAGCGCACGTCTCAGACAGGAGATCGCAGCTCCAAATTTGCCCTTTGTTGATATGACACGCCTCGACGCCGAAGGGGCAGAACTTATGGCTCTGTTACGTCTGATCCTCGGCGTAACACAAAGCCCAGACCCCAGCGCGATTGGCCCATTTGTTCTGTCCATGACGCGTTCGGCAGATGACATTCTCGCGGTGTACCTGCTTGCCCGATATGCGGGGTTCGGCGCCGAAAAGATAATGCTCAAAGTTGTGCCCTTGTTCGAAACAATCGAAGACCTGCAAGCGGCGCCGCAGATCCTGAAAAACGTGCTGCAAGTTCCCGTCGCCGCGCGCAGTCTAAAAGCGCAGTCCGGGCATATCGAAATTATGCTTGGCTATTCCGACAGCAACAAGGACGGCGGCTTTCTGTGTTCCACCTGGTCACTGGACCGTGCACAGCGGGCCATCATGCGGTCTATCTCGGCTTATGATACCAAACCGGTGTTTTTTCACGGGCGCGGTGGCTCTGTCAGTCGCGGCGGCGCGCCGACAGATCGAGCAATTGCCGCCCAGCCACGCGGAACACAAAACGGCATATTGCGCCTGACAGAACAGGGTGAAGTCGTCACGGCGAAGTATGCCAACGTGGGCACTGCGGTGTCGCAGCTTGAGCTGCTGGCGTCGTCAGTTCTGCGCCACAGCGCTGAGCCGTCCATCGAAGCCGTCAATCCTGAAGCTGACGATGTTATGGATGCTCTCTCAAGCCTCAGCCGTACAAGTTATCAGAACCTGATAAACTTGCCCGGATTTGTGGACTACTTCAATCAGGCAAGCCCCGTGAACGAACTGACCCTGCTCAAAATCGGATCGCGCCCGGCACGCAGATTTGGCGCGGCGGCCTTGAGCGATCTCAGAGCGATCCCATGGGTGTTTGCATGGACGCAGAACCGACACATGATCAGCAGCTGGTTTGGATTTGGGAGCGCCGTCGAAAGCTTCTGCGCAGTGCGTGGAGACGCTGGGCAGAACACCCTGAGAAGGGTGTTAGGGTCCCTGCCCCTTTTCCAACTCAGCGTCGATGAAATAGAAAAATCGCTTATGCTTGCAAGAATGGACATCGCTGAGGGGTATGCCGAACTGGTCGATGATCGCGAACTGGCGGAAACTATTTTTGGCGAGATAAAAGCCGAACACGCGAAGTCCACGGCTGCAATTGAAATGCTCACGGGCCAACAGCTTGGGCAAAGGTTCCCGAAGTTTCTCAATCGGGTCGCCCGGAATGAGACCTCACTACGTGCGGCACATACTGCTCAGTTCAGTCTATTGGCAGAGGTCCGTCAGAGGGCGGAGACCTCCACGCGCATACAACTGATGCAAACCATGAACTGCATCTCTGCCGGCCTTGGCTGGACTGGCTAACGATACTTCAAACGAATGGAGCCCCAATGACCGACACATTCTTCACCCAGTCACTCGCCGATCGTGACCCGGAACTGTTTGGCTCGATCACCAACGAGCTGGGCCGCCAGCGCGACGAGATCGAGCTGATTGC
>CANMIH010000017.1 GCA_947497905.1 uncultured Pelagimonas sp. | reverse complement strand
ATGAAAACTGTATTTGCTTCCGCCCTTGTTGCTGTTGCCGCTCTGACCGGCGCCGCCAATGCCATGACCGTTTCGCCAACTCTGGAGAGCGATGTGCGTCAGTATGCACCTGAAGCTGACATCTCGACCCTGAGCACCGCTGAGATCAATGTTCTCGCATCGCTGGTCCACGCTGGTGACAGCGAAGGTGAAAAACGCGCCGCTGTTCGCGCCTTCCTCAACTAATTCCCTCTCTCCCTGAAAGGACACGACCATGAAAACCGTATTTGCTTCCGCCCTCGTTGCTGTTGCCGCTCTGACCGGCGCCGCCAATGCCATGACCGTTTCGCCTGCTCTGGAGAGCGACGTGCGTCAGTATGCACCTGAGGCCGACATCTCGACCCTGAGCACCGCTGAGATCAATGTTCTCGCATCGCTGGTCCACGGTGGTGACAGCGAAGGTGAAAAACGCGCCGCTGTTCGCGCCTTCCTCAACTAATTCCCTCTCTCCCTGAAAGGACACGACAATGAAAACCGTATTTGCTTCCGCTCTTGTTGCTGTTGCCGCTCTGACCGGTGCCGCCAATGCCATGACCGTTTCGCCTGCTCTGGAAAGCGACGTGCGTCAGTATGCACCTGAAGCCGACATCTCGACCCTGAGCACCGCTGAGATCAATGTTCTCGCATCGCTGGTCCACGCTGGTGACAGCGAAGGCGAAAAACGCGCCGCTGTTCGCGCCTTCCTCAACTAAGACATGTTGAGACCAAAACGTCACGCGTCCCCCAGCTCCCTCTGTCAAGACGCGTGACGACATGACAAGAGCCGTCCTTCACCAAAAGGACGGCTCTGTTTGCTTCTGATCGCCTGTTTGGTGGTGCCGTCAGTGCGGCTAAGACACCTATTCGAACAGTTCGGGTTTGTTGGCCCTGAACTCGTCCAGAAGCACCGGCAATTGAGAGAGATGTTTCTTTAAGGCATTGCGTGACGCTTCTGGTGCTCTGGCCCTTACCGCGTCGGCGACATCCTGATGTTCTTTCAATGTGTCTTTGATGCGCCCAGGCTTTGGAAGCATCATGCGCCGCGCCCGTTCAACGCGGGACCATGCCGTTTCAGCCACCCCAACAATCCCACTCAGCCCAGTGCTTTCCAGAAACAGAGTGTGCATGCGCACATCTGCATCGTGGAATTCTTTTTGGTTGCCTTTCATGGCCCAAAATTCCTGAAGGTTGAGGATGCTTTCAAGTTCGACCAACTGCGCTTCCGTGTGATGCTCGGCAAAATGTTCGACGGCGGCCAGTTCAAGAGCCTGTCGAATAAAGATCGCCTCGCGAATGCCATTCATCGACATTTTGGACACAAAGCTCCCGGATTGGGGACGGACCTCAACCAATCCTTCTTGAGCCAACCGCTGGATTGCTTCGGAGATCGGGGCGCGGGACACCCCGAACTCATCTGCAATCTCGTCCTTGCGCAGCCGGGTTCCGGGTTCGGCCTGATTGTTCAAAATGGCTTCCCGCAGGGAAGTATAGGCGCGATCTGCAAGGGATCCGGTCATCTCGGAGATTGGTTCAAGTTTCATAGCGCAATTTTCCTTGCAGCTCTCTTTTTCTGAGCATACTAACATATTAGCGATTCAAGTTAACGATAACATCAGTAATCCAGATCATCATCGCGTGCCAGAGTGGTTGTCACAATTGTCAAGTTCAACCCTTGGTATGCCCCATCTCTCTCGTGATGCGAAGAGACAGAAACGAGGAATTCCCTTTTGCTTCCTTGCACGGATACCGAAGCCGCAAAACTTGCCAAACGTTATGCCCCGCGCATTTTGTTTGACCGACATGAGCCGTTTTTCCCTGATCGGATGGGGGTGACAGTGTTCACCCAGTCGGGCCAATCTCCGTCCTGTCGGCACGTGGTGCATCTGAAAGACGATGCTGAATTTGCCATTGAATATGCAATCTGGTGGGACTGGGACATTCAGCACCTCTATGAGCTTGAGCATATCTGGGTCTATGTTTCGGACGCGGGTGAGATCTGTCGAGTTGAGGCCAGCGCCCATGGAAGTTTGCGTCAGATGGTGACATCAGGGGGGGGGCTGCCTGTCGTGGACGGACAGGTTTGCCTTTACTCCGAGCCCGGCAAACATGCGTTTTTTGCCAATGAAAGTGAGATTACCGAGCGCCGTCCCGGGCTAACCGCCAATTGTGGTGCGCTGGCAGGCAAGATGGATATTTTGGTCCAAACCCAGTTTGCCGAGGCCTTAGGGTTCTTAAAACCCTATGACCATTGGCTGGCCCGTCGTTACATGGTCTCAAAAGCGTTTGAGCCAAGCTTTGTCTTTGATAACGGCTTTGATTTGGCGGGGGTCAAAATCTGTAGCTGGCCTGCGCTACAACGATACATTCCTGCGCGCCTTGCCTCGGTGACGGAGGAGTTGCGTGCCAACCACACTGGGCTCAAGGCGGTTTTTCTCGACAGTGGGGATACGCTGATCGACGAAGGATCAGAGGTGAAATTCAACGATCTGGTGCTGGATGCGCAGCTCATTCCGGGAACCGAAGAACTGATGCGCGGGTTGAAAGAACGCGGTGTGCTGGTGGCACTGGTTGCGGATGGTCTGGTTGATAGCTTTGATCGGGTTCACGGGCGCCTTGGCCTGACCAAGTACTTCCATGCCCGTTCGATTTCCGAAGCGGTGGGTGGTGAAAAACCACTGCGAACCATGTTCGACACGGCGGCCGAGATGTTGGGGCTGCGGCCGGAGGACTATGGCGATGTCATTATGGTGGGCAACAACCTGTCGCGCGACATCGCGGGAGCCAACGCGCTGGGGCTCAGAACGGCTTTCATCCCATGGGCACCGCGCCGTCGGAAAACCCCGGAAAATGCGCTGGAACAGCCGGATTACATCATTGAGACACCAGATCAGCTTTTGGCCGTTCTCGACACCTATTCCTAAGAAAAAAGTCGAAGAAAATGACAAACACATTGCGTGATTTTCGCTATCGCCAAATCCACTTGGATTTTCACACCTCCGAGGCCATCGCCAAAGTCGGTGATCAGTTTGACCCGGAGCAATTTGCAGCGACCCTGAAAGACGGCTGTGTTGACAGTGTGACGCTGTTTGCCCGTTGCCATCATGGGTGGTGCTACTATCCTACGGACGTTGCGGAAAGCCATCCGGGTCTGGAACGACCTGACCTGCTTGGGGATATGATCAAGGCCTGTCATGCCGAAGATATCGCCACGCCGATCTATATCACTGTTCAATGGGACGAGCTGACGGCGCGCAAACACCCGGAATGGCGTGTGATGAGCGCCTATAACTCAACACCGCATTATCCGGGCCAAGAGCCTTCAACCATGAGCCAGCTGACGGCGACCTGGCATACTCTGTGTCTGAACAATCAGGGCTATGTTGACTATCTGACGGCCATGTCACGCGAAGTGGTTGAACGTTATGATCCACCGGGCCTGTTCATGGATATTTTGGGGTCGCATGAATGTGTGTGTCCCACCTGTCTCGCATCCATGACCGACAAGGGGTTTGATCCCACTGTGTCGAAAGACCGGCAGGCGCATGACCGGGTGGTTTTGCTGCGCTTCTTCGAAGAGTTTTCGGCGGCAATGCATGAGGTGAGCCCGGATCTGCGCGTGTTCTACAATTCGGGGCATATCTTCAAGGGTGAGCGGGATCGCTATAGTGCCTATGGCCATCTGGAATTGGAAAGTCTGCCAACAGGGGGCTGGGGTTATGATCACTTCCCGACCTCTGCCCGATATGCGGATACCTTGGGATATGATTTCCTTGGAATGACCGGGAAATTCCACACCCATTGGGGCGAGTTTGGAGGCTTTAAGCGCCCGGAGGCCCTGATTTACGAATGTTGTCATATGGTGGCACTGGGTGCGCGGTGCTCCATTGGGGATCAGCTGCACCCCAATGGCATCATGTCGCCTGCGACCTATGACACCATCCGTCCGGCCTATGCGCGTGTGAAGTCGCTCGAACCTTACCTGAAAGGTGCAGTCTATCAGCGTGAGATTGCCATTCTCTCCGTTGAGAGCACGGGCCTGGCGGGCGACTGGGATGCCGGGCGTAACCATGAATGCGACGATGCCGCTGCACGGATGCTGCTCGAGTTGCAGATGCCATTTGATGTAATCGACAGCGAAGCCGATTTTGGGGAGTATCGCTTGCTGGTTCTCCCTGATGAGCTGCGTGTGGATGAGGTCTTGGCCAAAAAACTGCGCAGCTATCAGGCGGCAGGCGGTGCCGTCATCGCAAGCGGTGAATCCGGACTGTTGGTGGGCGAAGAACGCTTTGCCTTGGATCTGGGCGTGACCCATCAAGGGGGCCTTGTTGGCCGCGATCCGAGTTACATCCGTGTGCAACCTGGGCTGCATGACGCGGTGCACGGTGAGCCAATTGTTGTTTATGACCGGGCACAATCGGTGGCGGTTTCCGAAGGGGCGGAGGTTCTGGCAGAGTGCCAGCCCAGCTATTTTGACCGCCGTTGGGATCATTTCTGTTCGCACCTGCACGCTCCCCATAACCCAGAGGCAGAGGCACTTGGAGCGGCTATCGTCCAGAAAGATCGCGCGATTTATGTGTCATACAAGCTCTTTAATGCCTATTCGCGTCTCGGTCAGCCAATCTACAAGTACATCTTTGCTGGCCTGATTAAGCGTTTGATTGGTGAAGGTCTCGTCACCACGTCGCTGCCCTCAGCCGGACGGCTGTCTTTGACGCGGCTGGACGAGGAAGGTCGGGATATTCTGCACCTTCTCTACGCGCCGACACAGGTTCGGGGCAAAGGAATTTCCGATCCGGACGGTGTGATGCGTCCGATCGAAATTATCGAAGATGTGCCAGAGCTTCGCGATGTGGAGGTCTCTGTCAAACTCGACAGTGCACCAACGGCGGTGCGGGGTTTTGAGGGGCAGGATGTCAGCTGGTCATACGGCAATGGCCGCCTGAGTCTGACCTTGCCGAGGCTCTATATCCATGAGGCAGTGGTGATCGAGCGCGGCTGATACCAGTTCGGACTGGAGGGTTCGATTTTTCTCTCCTCCCCCTGAAGGGCCGAGCCTGAAACGTCTGAAAAGAACGGCCCTCACTGGTTTCAGTGAGGGCCGTTTTGTTTGAATTCTTGAGTGGTTTACAGCGCGGTGAGAGAAACAATCTGTCCGGGCATCAGGTCGAAGATGGCTGAGGTCCCGGTTTGAGTGATTGTCTCGCAGGTGGCCGTAAAGGCCGTTTCACAGCTCAGATTGAGACGGCGACGCAGGGTGGCGGTGATTTTGGCATGGGCCAATTTGCCTTCCGACCAGCCGAGATCCACAATGAAACCACCGCGAGCGCGCAGCCCCTTGATGTCACCGCTTGGCCATACGGAGGGCAGGGCGGGCAGTAGGGTCACGCGATTGGCGTGGCTTTGCATGAGCATTTCGACCACGCCTGCGGTATAACCGAAATTCCCGTCGATCTGAAACGGAGGATGGGAGCCAAGTAGGTTCGGATACAATCCGCCTTTTTGCCCTTTAGGACGGTCACATTCGACGAATTCAAACACGTTGCGCAGAATGTCATAGGCGCGATCACCGTCACCCAGCCGGGCGTGCAGTGCGAGCTTCCACCCCATGGACCATCCTGTCGCTTCATCACCGCGAATCGAGAGCGTTTTGCGCACCGCGTCCTGTAGCTCGGGTGTGTCGTTTGTGATCTGATCACCTGGGAACACGCCATAAAGATGGGACACGTGGCGGTGATGAGGATCCCATTCGGGTAGATCCTCGGTCCATTCAAGCAGTTGCCCCTGTGATCCGATGCGATACGGAGGCAGGCGATTGAGTGCGTCTTGATACCCTGCGATTTGGCTCTCAGGTTTCTCCAGAATTCTGGCGGCCTGGATAACCTGTTCAAGGAGACCTCGGATAATGGCGATATCCATGGTCGACCCTTGGTGCACTGTACATTCAGCCCCTTTGGCATCGAGAAACTTGTTTTCGGGGCTGGTGCTGATTGGTGTGACCAATGTTCCGTCCGGGGCTTCGATCATCCAATCGAGCAGGAACTCCAAGGCGCCTTCCATGCGAGGCCAGGCGCGATCTCGAAGAAACGCGATATCGCCGGAGTAATCGAAATGATCCCACAAATGGGTCACCAGCCAACCTGCCGCCATAGGCCAAAAGGCCGATTGTGGGGTAGATTGTGACGGTGTGACTTCGCGCCAAATTGAGGTGTTGTGGAAGGCCATCCAACCGGGGGCGTCAAACATGTGTTTGGCTTGACGGGCGCCCGCCACCGAAAGGTCGTCAATCAGATCGAACAAAGGTGCCGTGAGCTCGGACAGACCCGTCGGCTCAGCGGGCCAATAGTTCATCTGAAGATTGATGTTCATCGTGTAGTTTGAACTCCACATCGCACAGGTGGAGTTGTTCCAGATCCCCTGAAGGTTGGGGGGCTGGCTGCCGGGGCGCGATGACGAAACCAGAAGGTAGCGCCCATATTGAAAGACCAGAGCCGCGAGATCAGGGTCTGGCTTGGTTTGCGCCGCCTTAAGACGTTTGTCCGTGGTCAGGTCAGTCGGGCTTTCACCGTGCAATGTAAACGACGTGCGCGACATCAGATCACTGATATCTGCCTTGTGAGCGGCACGCATGTCCGGTTCGTAGGCCATCTTAGCAGCATCAAGAATGGCGTCATTGCGTTCTGCCGGATCTGCGCCTTCGCGGCTCGGGCTTTTGTCGAACCCGTTGAAGCTGGTCGCAAGAGAAATCAGGAAAGTGACTTCCCGAACCCCGCGCAATGCGATGCCGTCTTGGCTCACCTCGACGGTGCCCCCCTTATGACGCAAATCGATGGCGGTTTCGAAAAACATGCCAAGCCCACGGCCGTCTTGACTATAAAGTACTGTGTGCTGATCCGAGAGTTCAGAGGGGGCAATATTGGGGTGCACATCACCGTTGCGATCAAACAGCGCCGGTTCTTTGTGGGTGTCCCCCAGCGCTTTGTTCATATCAAAAAGATGTTTGCGATGTTGAACGTAGCTTGGGGCCTGCCCATTGAGCGTATAGCGGTTTCCGCGGTGCCCCGTACGACCATTGGGGTGTTGTGTGACCAGTCGCGCGTCGATGTTCATGCCCTGTGGTGCGTCGCTGCGCATGGTCACCACGACCACCTGATGGTCGAAACTTGCGTAGACGTCACGGTGAAGGGTTTGGTCGGCGCAATGCAAAACTTCGCTATGGATACCGTGCTGGATGTCCAAGCTGCGTTCATAGTTTGTCACGCCAAGTGGGGTGGTAGGCGAAAGAAGAAGGTAGCCCGCGGGTTGATAGCTAGCGCCTTGTTTTCCAAGAAATTTTGAGCGCACAAGTTCCTGCGCTTTGAAGTATTCTTTGTTCTCCAAAAGCCTGACAACCTCGGGTGTCAGCTCGGTCAGCGGGTCAGGCTGAAACACTTCTGACGGTTCACCACTATAAAGTGTGTCTTCGTTCAAATGCAGTTTGAAAACATCGGGATCGCCGTAGGCCATCGCGCCCAAACGACCATTTCCCAGAGGCAGGGCTTCGTTCCAGTGGCGGGCGGGTGTGTCGTAGCGAAGGGTCATCGCCTGGGGGGTGTTCATCATGTCTATCTTTCTGTCGCGCCGCGCAGGGGTTGCAAAGGCTAATTTTTGCACGGGCGTGCAAATTAGTTGCGTAGCGCATCTAACATGCTAACATGTTAATTGCTCAACGGGGCAGAATCTAGCCTCATTTGTTTGGGAACAAGGACTTTCCGGGAGGAAGACATGAAATTTGTAAACTCAGTTCTGAGCGGTGTTGCAGTTGCGGCGCTGGCCACAGGGGCTTGGGCAGAGGAGCTGAAAGGCGAACTGACCATCCTGAATTGGTTGGGGGGCACTGAAGGCGAGCTGATCATCGCACTGGAAGAGGCCTTTATGGCCCAAAATCCAGGCGTCACAATCAAGGACATCAATCCATCTGCTGGTGGCGGCGATGCACGCGCGGGCATTCGCTCGGCGCTGCTGTCAGGTGAGCGCTTTGATCTGCTGCTCAACACCTGGCCATCGTTCGAAAAAGAATTGATCGATGCGGGGCTGCTTCAGTCTTGGGACGGTCAGTGGGAGGCACGCAACTGGAGCGCGTCGCTCGGAGATTCCTGGCGCAATCTGGCCACCTATGGCGACGAAACCTATGGTGTGTATTTCCTTGCGGGTAACCGCTCCGGCCTGTGGTATCGCCCTGAAACTTTCGCCGCAGCAGGCATCGAAGGCGAGCCGCAGACTTGGGATGACTATTTGTCCACCTTCGCCAAACTGCAGGCCAATGACATTCAGCCGGTTTCGATCGGCGCACGGTCCTGGGCGACCACAGAGTGGTTCGAAAACCTGATCCTGAAATCCGCTGGGACAGACTATACCGCGCGTTTGGCAAACCATGAGGCCAAATGGACCGATCCAGAGGTCACCGCGGTCTTCGATCTGATGCGCGATATGATCGAAGCCAACTGCTGTGAGGCCACTGAAAAGATGCTGGCGATGCATTGGCCGGATACGGCAGACGCGGTGCTGCGCGACGGAACCGCCGGCAGCATGCTGATCGGTGCCTGGGCAAACCAGCGTGCCGCGGGCGAATATGGTCAGAAACCTGGTGACGACTATTCGTTCTTCCAGTTCCCGGCTGTGAACGATGAACATGCCAAAACCATGAGCATCGATGGCAAAAACTGGCTTTTGATGGATGGCGCTCAGGATGTTGAATTGGCGGGTGCCTTTATCGACTTCGTACTGAGCGAAGAGGGATCCAATATCATTGCGAACCTGAACATTGCCACCCCGTCCGCCAATGTGGATGCAAGCAAGTATGATCCGGTCGTGGCGAAATACGTCTCGATGTACAAAGACGCGGACGTGTTCTTTGTCATGGACGATCTTCTGCCAGCAGAACTCAGCGGTCTGTTCCGCACCAGTCTGCAGAAATTCCTTCAGGATCCTTCGGCAGAAAACGTGGCTGAGATTCAGGCCGCTTTGGAAGCCAAGGCAAACGAAGTCTACTAATCCCTCTAACAACTTACGAAATGGCGAAACGATATGACTGCTCTTGACCGACCTTCGGTTGGGAAGTCTGTGGTTGCCTATGTCGCCAGCTGGTTCAAACCGGCTGGCGGTCAACGGCAAGACTGGGTGGCCTATGTGCTTCTGGCCCCCGTTCTTCTCTTGTTTGCTTTGGGGGTCTTGTACCCTCTTTTCGAAACCGTCCGTGTCAGCTTCCTTGACTGGACCGGGCTGGGCCGTCCCAAGCCCGCTGGGATCGAAAACTATACCAAGCTGATAAGTGACCCCAACTTTCTGAATGCTCTAAAAGTCACGCTGACCTGGACGGTCGCAACGACGTTTTTCTCGGTGCTCTTTGGCTGGACCATTGCACTTGTGTCCGGGCTTGATGCCAAACGAACACTGGTGTTCCGCGTGGCGATCTTTGCCGCCTATGGTGTGTCCGAAGTGGCCAGTGGTGTGATCTGGTTGGGGATCGTGCAACCAGACTTTGGATTGATCAACTCCGTGTTGCGGGCCATCGGTCTGGATCAATGGGCCTATCCATGGCTTGGCGATGCCAATACAGCCATGGTTGTTCTAGTGGCGGCCTATGTCTGGACACAGACGGGCCTGCCTTTGTTGACCTGTTATGCAGCGATTGTGGCCATCCCTCGCAGCCAGATCGAAGCGGCCTATGTGGATGGCGCGAGCCATATGCAGGTGCTGCGGCACATTCTCATTCCCTACTCTTTGCCCGGATTGAAGGTGGCGATCTTCCTTGTGCTGCTTAACTCGCTCAAGGCCTTTGACCTGATCCACGCGATGACAGAAGGCGGACCGGTGCGCGGCACAGAAACGGTTGGCTACTTCATGTTCAAAGAAGCGGTGGTCTACTTCAAGCAGGGCTATGGCGCGGCCAGTACGGTTGTTCTTTTGCTGGCGGTGATTGTGGTCTCGATCCCCCTCATTCGCGAAAGGTCATCGGACACATGAATGATATCTACAAACCGCCGCTGTGGCCGATGTTGTTGATTGGTGTGGTGTCCCTAATCTGGGTGCTGCCGCTGATCGGGATCATCATGACCTCGATCCGCCCCGAAGGGGAAACCCTGAAGGGATGGTGGAACATTGAGGAATTCACACTGACGCTTGAGGCCTGGCGCGAAGTCTGGGTGAACTATCCGCTTTGGGATGCCCTGTGGAACTCGATCAAAATTGCGGGCCTGTCCTCGCTGGGGTCGATCCTTTTGGCACCTATGGGGGCCTATGCCTTTGCCTTCCTCAACTTCCCCGGCAAAAAGGTGACCTTTTTGCTTTTGGTGAATGCCTTTGTGATCCCGAACCAGATCCTGATCATCCCGTTGTTCACCCTGTGGCGCAATGTGGGTCTGATCGACAACATCTTCTCGGTGATCATTCCCTTCGTCGCCTTGTCCATGGCCTGGGCCGTGTTTCTGGTGCGCAACTATCTGGTCGATTTCCCGCGGTCGCTGATCGATGCGGCGCATATTGATGGCTGTGGCCATGTGCGGACCTTCTGGTCGGTTGTACTGCCAAATGCGCTGACGCCAATGGCTGCGGTCGGGATCTTGCAGTTCATGTGGACTTGGAACTCGTTGATGTTGCCGATGCTGTTCTTGCGCGAGAACATCCCGCTCCCGGTTCTTCTGACCAAAATCAAAGGCACCTATGAACCAAACTGGGATCAGGTGGCTGTCGCCACGATCATCACCTCGGTCATCCCTCTTCTTATCTTCCTGTATTTCCAGAAATATTTTGCTGCCGGTGCAAGCAATCAATCTGGTCAAAAGGGATAGAGGCGCAGTAGCGAGAAAAGAAAATGGCAAGTATTGCTTTGAATAATCTGGTGAAAGAATTTGGCGAGACGCGGGTTCTTCACAGTATCGATCTCGACATCAAAGACGGAGAGTTTGTGGTGTTTGTCGGGCCCTCCGGCTGTGGCAAATCCACAACCCTGCGCATGGTGGCCGGGCTTGAATCGGTGAGCAGCGGTGAAATCCGCATTGGTGATCGTGAGGTCAGCGGGCTTGCGCCCAAAGATCGCGGCATCTCCATGGTGTTTCAGGACTATGCGCTTTACCCGCATATGACGGTGCGCAAAAATCTGGGCTTCGGATTGAAAGTGTCGGGCACACCGGCGGCTGAGATCACGCAGAAGGTGGATGAAGCGGCCAAGATGCTTGGGCTTGAACAGCTTTTGGACCGCAAACCAAAACAGTTGTCAGGTGGTCAGCGTCAAAGGGTTGCAATGGGCCGCGCAATTGTCCGAAGCCCCGAGGTCTATCTGTTTGATGAACCGCTTTCGAACCTTGATGCAAAACTGCGGACGCAGATGCGCTCAGAGATCAAACGCCTACACAAGAAGGTGCGCAACACCATCATCTATGTGACGCACGATCAGATCGAAGCCATGACAATGGCAGACCGGATTGTGGTAATGCGCGGTGGTCATATCGAACAGGTGGGGACACCAAGCGAACTGTTTAAATCTCCGGCCAATGTCTTTGTTGCGACCTTCATCGGATCACCGCCAATGGCTATGGTGGATGGTGAAATTGTCAAAGACGGGGCATCGCCGATGTTCCAGGCGGCTAATGGCCCTCTTCTGCCCATTCCAGCGCGTTTGCGGGACAAAGTGAAAGTCGGTCAGAAAGTGTTCTATGGCATCCGCTCAGATTCCTTCTCACCGGTGGGGCATTCCCTGCCGCGGGCAGGAGAGGTGCACCAGATGAGCTGTACGGTGGATCATGTCGAGCCACTTGGGGCGGAGACTTTGATCTCTGTGGCTTTGGGGAATTCGACGGTTTTGTCGAAGATGTTCAACCCCACCGAAGTCGATGTCGATGAGACCCGCGCGTTCGAGCTCGAACTAGACGCCTGCTATCTCTTTGACAAGGGAACTGAACAATCGCTTGATCTTTAGGGGGTAGCGTTAAGCTGAGAAATAACTCTTCTAACAGGGGTAATCTCGGTTTGAGTTCTTTTTGCAGAAACAAAAAAACGGGCCTTTCGGCCCGTTTTAGTTTGTAGCGCGGATGAGGGGCAGAGTGTTGGGATACGTGAATTTCTCAGCCCCCCAAAGCTCACTCTTCGAGTTTGAGCTGTTCCAGCGCCTGACCGGCGGCCTCTACGGTTCGGTCGATGTCATCCTGAGTGTGTTCGGTGCAACTCAGGTTGTGGAGAATGCGGTTCCCGGTGAAGAAGATGCCCTGCTGGCGCATCAACTGTGAGAACCGACCATATTTCGCCAGATCTGCTGTCGCGCAGAAATCTCGATAGGATGTGATCTCGTCAAGATCGGTGAAGACCGGGTGGAACATCGAGCCGATATTCTGAACCCGCATGTTTTGACCTGTGTCGCGGGCAACCTGATTGAGCCGCTGGGTCATCTCTTCGCCAATGGCGTTGATTTCGGTCCAGCCTGCGTTGTTGTCCTTGGACATCTCTTCCAGCATGGTTTTAGCGGCGTAGAGGCCAAGGCGCGGCGCGTTGTGGCTGCCGTAATGCAGAACTTTGCCGTACTCGATGCTTTCCATGATGTGGTTTGGTCCGGCGATCGCAGCGACCGGGAAACCCTGACCCAGAGCTTTGCCAAAAGTCACGATATCGGGTTGCAGATCATAGAGTTCTGCGGCGCCACCTGGGGCAACACGAAATCCCGTCACGGTTTCATCTAGATAGAACAGCACATCATAGGCGCGGCACATCTCTTGGACTTGTTTCAAATAGCCGGGTTTGGGCGGGATCACACCCATGTTCGACATAGCACCTTCCATCACCACACAGGCGATTTCATGGCCGTGGGTTTTGAGCTTGCGCTCAAGGGCGTCGATGTCATTCCAGACACAAACCAGCGTGTCTTCCCAGCTGCCCGGTGTCAGACCGGAGCTGTCAGGTATGCGCACTGGATCATTGGGGTGACCGAGTGTGGTCACGGGCTGAGGGTTGGTGCTGACGAGAAGCCCGTCATACCAGCCGTGGTAATGGCCTTCGAACTTAAGGATTTTGCGTTTACCTGTAATGCCACGCGCCATGCGTACGCCGGTCATGCAGGCTTCGGTGCCGGTGTTGGCAAAGCGCACCTTGTCAACGTGCGGCAACATGCCGACCATCAATTCAGCCGCTTCAACCTCAATCTCGAGCGCTGTGGCGAAATGGGTGCCACCCATAACCTTATCTTGCACCACTTCGACGATTTTGGGGTGGGCATGTCCCAGAGGCAGACAGCCAAACGAGAGCTGCCAGTCAAGATACTCATTGCCATCTACATCCCAAAGCCGCGCGCCTTTGCCTTCGCGGATATAGGCGGGGTAGGGGGCATAGTTCATCGGGCCGCGGCTGGCAGAGCTGCAGCCTTCAACCAGGACCTCCACGGCGCGGTCGAACAGGTGTTTCGAGGTTTCGGTTTGCATAAAGATCTCCATTAGCCCGAGATGGCCGAAAGCAGAGCTTGGGCCTGCGTTTGGGCGTTTTCGGGTGTCAGCATGTCAGGGGCCTTGCCTAAGAGGGTGTGCAAGGCGGCGAGTGTTGTGTCGCTGTAGACAATGGTTCCGTCTGAGGTGACTTCGGAGATGCCATCCCAAGGCAACGAGGCCTCGTTGGTTGTAACTGCGTGATCAAGGCTCCACGCCGAAGGGAGTGTGATCTCAAACTGCCCGTTACAGCACCTGACGGGATAGCCCCCTATCAATGTGCCGATGCCGGGCAAATGGGTGTCTACGGGAGTGTCCGAAGTCAACGCGCGCAGGGCCTGCACCCCCGCCGAGGCTGTGACACGGTTGAAGTGCAGGTCATAGGGAAAGTCGAAAGGTTGATAGAGGGCCTCGGTTGCAATGTCGGTGACATCACGATCGCCCACAGTTGCCCGTAGAAGGTACGGCGGGAGCTCGGAGGCGGCTTTGGCGTTCAGAACATGGTATTCAAACGCGTGCTGGGCCACCATCTGAACTTTGACGTCTTGCGCGTTGCAACCCAACTTTGCAGCCACATAGCTTTGAATTTTGGGCAGTGGTTCTTGCACATTGCCAATGCCACAGGTCGGGCCAAAGCCCGTGCGATTCAACACAGGGTTGATTACATCCGGGTAAGACGCTCCCATCCAAACTGCGTTGCAATCGGCTTGTGCCATGCCTGCCCGCAGCGTGCTCATGAGCGAAAGGTGCAGCGAGGTAAAGGCCGCAAAAGGCAGCTCAATGCCTTTGTTGTCAGTCTGCCACCATGGCATCAGGCTCGGGGCGGTGAAGATGTAATCCGGACTGATTGCACGAAGTTTGAGGGCAAAGCCTGGGTCATTGAAGTCAAGTTCTTCTGAACGAATGTTAGGAAACAACCCCTCAAGCCCGGCGCCAATTGCAGCATTATTCGCACGCTCCTGGGCTTTTTTCCGGCCTCGGCTCGCCACAATAATTGTGTCGAATAGGTCAGCGCGGGCCACGGCCTCAAGCAGGCTTGTTCCAAGCTCACCAAGCGACAGAATGAGTAAAGTGGGACGCGACATGGGTTGGTCTCCTCGGCTGATTTCGCAGATATAGGCGCGTTTCAAATATGAAACAAGGGGAATTTATCCCACACTCTGATAGGCGCGACTTTCTTTATGGTTGTGCTTCCACGCACCTTCGCTCTAAATTAAAGCTCGTTTTGCGTCTTTGCGGACGCCGCTCTTAAAAGGTGCACT
This sequence comes from uncultured Pelagimonas sp., assembly GCA_947497905.1. GTDB lineage: Bacteria > Pseudomonadota > Alphaproteobacteria > Rhodobacterales > Rhodobacteraceae > CANMIH01. The sequence goes on along the minus strand of CANMIH010000017.1, from coordinate 76,094 downwards.
GAAAATTCATGTCCCAGGCTGAAACACACACTGACACCGAAGACGATAGTTCAACCTTGAAAATCGGCGAGGTGATCCGAAAGCTGCGGCAGAGGAAAGGCATCTCTTTGTCTCAGCTGGCTGTGCAAGCGGGTGTCTCGAAGTCGAACCTCTCGAAAATCGAAAACTGTGTGATCTCGCCAACTTTCGATACGATTGATCGCGTGGCCAAGGGGCTGGGCGTGGCAAGCGCGAGCCTGTTGTCAGCGCAATCTGCCGTTCAATCGCAACCCTCGTTTACAGATAAAGGGGCCGGGTTGCGATCAGAGAGCGACAAATACGGCTTTGAGTATCTGTTCTCGGATATGGACAACCGACGCATGGTGCCCTTGATCGCAACGGTCAAACCACAGGAAACAGAAGAATTTCCCGCATCCTCCTCCCACGGCGGAGAAGAGTTTTTCTTTGTTCTTGAAGGAGATATCACGTTTCACTGTGATGACCAGCCTCCGCGAGAAATGTCTGTAGGGGATGCGGTTTATTTCAATAGCAAACTGCGGCACTTGGTGCGCAACCGAAATGGTTCTGAGGCGCGCCTGCTTTGGGTTTGGCTGGCCTGAACGGCCAGCCAAAACTTTATTTAGTACGCGGCAGTTTTGGGGCCGATTTTGACAGCGCAAGCTCGGCATCCGAGAATTTCCAAGGGCCACGCACGCCTTTGACCCCTTCGGGGGCGATGACCATGCCACGTGACTGAATTTGTGGATCGTCAAAGGCTTCGCCAATGGAGTTGATTGGACCGGCGGGCACGGTTGCGGCCTCGAGGGCCGCCAGAATACCGGCTTTGTTCCAATGGCTGAGTGATGCCTCGATCTCTTGGGTCAGAACCACACGGTTGGCCACACGCAGTCCGTTTGTGGCGTAATCGGGATTTTCAGCCAGATCGGGACGGTCGATCACGCCACAGAACCGCTGAAACTGGCCGTCATTGCCCACCGCCAGAATGAAGTGTCCGTCGGCAACAGGAAGCACTTGATACGGTGAAATATTCGGGTGGTCGTTGCCCTTGCGCATCGGGCTTTCACCTGTGGTGAGGTAATTCATCGCCTGATTGGCCAGCATCGCGGTGGCGCAATCCAAGAGAGACATGTCGATGTGCTGGCCTTTGCCGGTGTGGTGTCGCTGCTCAACCGCGGCCAGAATGCCAATGGTTCCATAGAGGCCGGTGACCACGTCGGTCACCGCAACGCCGACCTTCTGGGGTTGGCGATCCGGTTCACCGGTGATCGACATCAGGCCGGACATGCCCTGGATCAGAAAATCATAGCCCGCACGTTTGGCGTAGGGTCCGTCCTGCCCAAACCCGGTGATCGAACAATAGATCAGGCGCGGATTGAGTTCCTTGAGGCTGTCATAATCCAACCCGTATTTTGCAAGGCCTCCCACCTTGAAATTCTCGATAAGAATATCTGCGTCGGCAATCAGGTCACGCACCTGTTTTTGGCCCTCAGGCGTGCGGAAGTCGGCGACGACGGTGTCTTTTCCGCGATTGGCAGCATAGTAATAGGCCGCAGTTTTGTCACCGTCGCGTTCGATAAAGGGCGGGCCCCAGCTGCGGGTGTCGTCCCCGGATTCTGCCTCAACCTTGATGACGTCTGCACCTAGATCTGCAAGCGACTGGCCAATCCAGGGCCCGGCCAGAATACGGGCCAATTCGACCACTTTCAGTCCTTGAAGAGGGGACATGTGCAATTCCTTTAGTGGGTTGAGCGCTGGGCTCGGAGATCAGAGATAGGGGGGCGTGCAGGCCGAGATCAATTCGGCTGGACGGTCTGAGATATTGCGAAACCGATGTGGCGCACGGCTGTTAAACAGATAGGCGTCGCCTGCTTTGAGAATGCGGACTTCGTCTCCAACGGTCACTTCGATCTCGCCTGAAATGACGATCCCGCCTTCATGCGAGTCGTGTTCAATCATAGCGTCGCCCGTGTCAGCGCCGGCTTCATAGCGTTCCTGGAGAATTTGCAACCCATGGGCTTTGGCGTCGCCCACCTGTTTGAGGGTAACTTTGCTCTGGGCCTTCTCGTCCCCTTGAAACAGTAGAGATGTCAGATCACGCAGCTCGGAGGGGGTGAAAAAGGGCTTCTGTACGTTGACCGCTTCGGGTTCAAAAAACTCTGACATGCTAATGCCAAACCCGCCTAGAATTTTGCGCAAGGACGCCACGGATGGGCTGCTGCGGTTGGTTTCGATCATGGAGATTTGCCCATGGGGCACGCCTGCGGATTCGGCCAACTGCCTTTGAGAGAGGCCAAATTGAGTGCGCAGTGTTTTCAAGCGCCCGCCAACGTCGAATTCATCCGTCATCCGAACTGATCCCTTGATGATTTGAAGGCACCTTAAGCGATTCCGGCGAAGCTGCGCAATTTTTTACTGGTAATGCTCACAATGTTGAGCAAGAAAAGGCTGAGAATCAAAGCGTCACTTGGAGGGCACGCACATGACAGCCACGCAAAAATTGATGGAACGCCGCACCAAAGCTGTGGCGCAAGGCGTGGCCACACGCGGAATCTACGCGGTGCGTGCTGACAATGCCGAGCTGTGGGATGCTGATGGGCGCCGCTTCCTTGATTTCGCCGCAGGCATCGCAGTAAACAATATCGGGCATCGTCATCCGAAGGTGATGGAGGCTGTGGCCAAGCAGGCCGAAGCGTTCACCCACACCTGTTTCCACGTGGCCCCCTATGAAAGCTATGTGGCTTTGGCGGAGCGGTTGAATGCCGCAACACCGGGTGATTTCGCCAAGAAAACCATGTTGGTGACAACCGGGGCTGAAGCGGTTGAAAACGCTGTGAAAATGGCGCGGGCCTATACCGGACGTTCGGGTGTGGTCGCCTTTTCCGGGGCGTTCCACGGTCGGACGCTGATGGGGATGGCACTATGTGGTAAGGTTCTGCCGTACAAGAAATTCTTTGGTGCCATGCCGCCCGAAGTGTTTCATGCGCCGTTTCCAAATGCGTTCCACGATGTAAGTGTTGAGCAGTCGCTGGAAATGCTGGATACGCTGTTCAAAAGCTCGATCGACCCCGAGCGGGTTGCGGCCATGATCATCGAGCCGGTGCAGGGTGAGGGAGGTTTCAATATTGCCCCTCCTGAATTCCTGCAGGCTTTGCGCAAGATTTGCGATGATCATGGCATCGTGTTGATCGCAGATGAAGTGCAGGCGGGGATTGCGCGGACGGGGAAACTCTTTGCTTTTGAGCACGCTGGTGTTGCGGCGGATCTGGTGACAATGGCCAAAGGGTTGGCCGGGGGCTTTCCGTTGTCCGCAGTGACGGGCCGGGCTGAAGTGGTTGACGCGGCCCCCGTGGGCGGGATTGGCGGTACCTATGCGGGCAATCCGCTTGCGGTGGCGGCGGCACATGCGGTCTTGGATGTGGTCGAAGACGAGGGGCTATGTGCCCGCGCTGATGAAATCGGCACCGAAATCAAAGCCCGCCTGACGGAGATCTCAGCACGTCCCGAAGCTGCGGCCATTGGCGATATCCGTGGTCTGGGTGCGATGGTGGCCTTTGAGCTAGTCACTGACCGCGCAACCAACGCGCCAAACCCGGGCCTCACACAGGCAATTGTGGCTGAGGCCGAGGCGCGTGGGCTGATCATCCTGCCCTGTGGAACACGAGCAAATGCCGTACGCCTGTTGCCACCACTGACCACGCCGATGGAGCAAGTCACCGAAGCGCTTGATATGTTGGAAGCGGCTATCGTGGCTGCGACGGTCATTGCGCAGGCGGCAGAGTAACCTATTCAACAAAGAGGCCGGGGCGCTTTGCCCCGGCCATTTGTATTATCCAGCGACGACGTCCTGACGTTGCACGCCCAATCCCTCGATGCCCAGTTCCATCTTGTCACCCGGTTTCAGATAGGTCTCTGGCTTTTGCCCCATCCCCACACCCGGAGGTGTGCCGGTTGAAATCACGTCACCGGGCTGCAGTGACATGAACTGCGACAGGTGCGAGATCACGGTGGCGACGTCAAAATGCATCGTGTTGGTTGACCCATCCTGATAGCGGTGGCCATTGACCTCAAGATACATCGGCAGGTTCTGCGGGTCCGCGATCTCGTCGCGGGTCACCAGCCAGGGACCGATGGGGCCAAAGGTGTCAGCGGATTTGCCTTTCACCCACTGGCCCGAGCGGTGTAGCTGAAAGTCACGCTCAGACAGATCGTTGACGACGCAGTAGCCCGCAACGTGATCGAGAGCCTCGTCTTTCGAGATGTATTTCGCGGCTTTGCCGATCACCACCCCTAGTTCAACCTCCCAGTCGGTTTTGACCGAGGTGCGTGGGATCTCAACGGTGTCATTTGGGCCAACGATCGCCGAGGTGGCCTTGAAGAAGATCACGGGCTCTTGCGGAAGATCCATACCGCTTTCGGCGGCATGATCAGCGTAGTTCAGCCCGATGCAGATGAATTTGCCAACATGGCCGACACAGGCGCCAATGCGTGGCTCGCCGTCAACCACAGGCAGGCTGCTAGGGTCCAGCGCTCGCAGTTTGGCAAGGCTTTCATCGCTCAGCGCCTCGCCGGACAGATCTGCAATGTGGTTTGACAGGTCACGCAGGGTGCCCTCGGCATCCAGAAGGCCGGGTTTCTCCGCACCCACGGGACCGTAACGTAGCAGTTTCATTTCTTTTTTCCTTCCTCAGATGGTCCAGCCGCCGTCGATGGCCAGAGCCTGTCCTGTTGTGTATTGGCTTGCATCACTTGCCAGATACAGCGCAAGTTCGGCAATTTCGTTTGCGGTGCCAATGCGACCCATCGGCTGTCGGGCGATGAAATCGCTCATCGCTTTTTCGTAGTCTCCGGTGGCGCGCAACCGGTCATGCAGGCTTGGGCTGTCCACTGTGCCGGGGCAGATGGCATTGGCGCGCACACCTTGGGTGACAAAATCGGCGGCAATGGATTTGGTGATGCCAATGACGGCCGCTTTCGAGGCACAATAGGCGAAACGATTGGGCACACCCTTGATCGACGAGGCCACCGACGACATATTGATGATTGATCCGCCACCATTCTCAACCATGCCCGGCAGCACCAATTTGCACAGGCGGAACATGGCTTTGACGTTGAGATCGAAGCTAAAATCCCAATCTTTTTCGTCACAGTCTAAAATATTGCCATTGGCCACAAATCCCGCGCAGTTGAACACCGCGTCCAATGCGCCAAGGGAGGCAACCGCTTTGGTGACGGCCTCGCCATTGGTAACATCAAGCTTGAGCGCCTTGATCCCATCGATGGCATCCAGTTCGGTCAGGGCGTCATCATTGATGTCACTTGCGATGACTGTTGCGCCTTCTGCAGCAAACAGTTCGGCTGTGGCGCGGCCGATGCCTTGGCCGGCGGCTGTGATCAGGCAGGTTTTACCGGCCAGTCGGCCATGGGGGGCTGTCATTGTGGTCTCCGTCATGTCGGTCAAAGCAGGTTACGGCGCGCAAGATTGCGCATGAGATGTGAGGCGCTAAAGGTCCATTCTGGACACTCGGTCGATAGGCGGACGGTGTTGGTCAACGCGCCGAGCTTGTCATTCGAAATGGTCACAACATCACCCAGTTTGTGGGTAAAGCCTCCGCCGGGAGTATCCCGATCTTGGGTCGGCGCAAAAAGGGTGCCGAGAAAAAGCATCAATCCATCTGGGTACTGGTGATGGCGGCCGATGGTTTGGCGGACGAGATCTGCAGGGTCGCGGCTGATCTGTGCCATCGACGAATGGCCGGTCAGGTGAAACCCGTCTTCTCCGCGCACGGTCAGTGTCAGCTCGGCCTGACGCACATCATCGAGGCTAAAACCCTCATCAAACAGTCGGATCATCGGGCCGATGGAACATGATGCGTTGTTGTCTTTGGCTTTGGACAGCAAAAGCGCCGAACGCCCTTCGACATCCCGCAGATTGACGTCGTTGCCAAGCGTCGCCCCTTTGATGTCGCCGCGCGAAGTGACCGCAAGAACCACCTCGGGCTCTGGGTTGTTCCAGGTCGAGATTGGATGCAGACCCACATCGCTGCCGTGACCTACGGAAGACAGGACTTGAGCCTTCGAAAAGACTTCGGCGTCCGGGCCAATGCCCACTTCAAGATACTGACTCCACAGGCCTTCTTCGATCAGCGCCTGTTTCACCTTTTGCGCGGCCTCAGATCCTGGAACGATATTGGTCAAGCTGTCGCCGATGCGGGCTCCGATACGATTACGGATGTCTTCGGCGCGGGCCGGGTCACCTGCGGCCTGTTCCTCAATCACCCGTTCCACCATCGATCCCGCAAAGGTCACACCACAGGCTTTGACCGCCTGAAAATCGCAAGGGGCCAACCATGTTCGGACATTGCCAGCAGGACCAAGATCGGTGCCGGATGTGTTGCGTACATACTCGGCGGTGTCGTCCCGCTCTAAGATGTCGCGCACGGTTGGGGCCGTTTTAGAGGTGATGTCGAAGATGTGGCCGTCGCGCAGAGTTACGACGCATGGGCCTGTGCCGGGACGATCAATACGTCCGAGCCAGAGGCCGGCAGGCTGAAAAGTGGTCATAGTCATATCAGGATTTCAATTTGTAGGCGCGCTGGGCGTTGCCCCCGCGGATTGCGTCTTGGTCGGCTTGCGAAAGATGGGCAAGCAGTTGATCGGTGGTTGAGTTCCAACGTGGATAGTCACTGGCCAATAGGCAAACCGGCCAATCACTGCCCCAGATCAGGCGATCCGGGCCGAAACTGTTGATCAGGTGATCAACGTAGGGTTTCAGAGTTTCGGTCTGCCAATCTATGGCGGCTTCGGTGACAAGCCCTGACAGTTTGCAGTAGGCCGTTGTTTGTTGGGCCAATGCTGCCATGTCCTTGGCCCAGCCATCCAATTTTCCCTCGCGGATTTCGGGTTTTGATCCGTGATCAATCACCACACGCAGGTTTGGGTGTCGTGCCAGAAGTGTTTCGAGATGGCCCAAATGGCGGGGCAGGGTGAGCGCATCAAAAGTGAGATCATGAGCGATCATAGCGTCAAACGCTGGGGCGAGCGCGGGGCGCAGCATCCAAGCGTCATCGGCAATGTCCTGAATCATCGGGCGCAGGCCGACCAATTTGGGATGTTCTGCAAGCTTGGCAATTTGATCCGCTGCGTCTGGGGCCTCGAAATCTACCCAGCCGACAACCCCTTTGATAAACGGGGTTTGGTTGGCGAGTTCTAACATAAACTGGGTTTCGGCCGCAGTCGGTGCCGCCTGAACTAAAATGGTGCCGTTGATCCCTGCGTCTTTTAGGATTGGGGCGAGATCCGAGGGCAGGAAATCGCGATAAATCTCACCGACCTCAGGGGTCAGCCAGCCATAGTCCCCCCGTGAGATCTGCCAGAAATGTTGGTGTGCGTCGATCTTCATGTCACCACCCCCTTTTTCACGATGATGTTGCCGTACAGACGTCGTTCGCCAGTCTGAACCACGGCAAAGGCTTTGCTCGCACGTTCATAAAACGCAAACCGCTCTAGGCTTTGGATTGGCCGGGGGGCGTCGGCGGTATCGTTGATGATGCTTTGGAACGCAGCAACCGCTTCGGGTACAGCCTCCGCATCCCCGACAACCTGCATGGTCAGTGCGGGGTCATCGACATAGGTATCCAGCGGCATAACCGAGAGCACGGCGCGCAGCATGGTGCTGGCATCTGAGCCATCCGCGCGAATGCAGGTGGGGCCAGAGCTGGTACCCGGAAAATTTGCATCGGAAATCACAAGCTCATCCCCGTGGCCCATGGCACGTAGAGTGTGGAGCAATTCAGGCGATAAGATCGGGTCGATATTACGCAGCATGTGCTGTGTCCTTTGGCAGGGGAGCGTTGGGGTGGATGAGGCCTGCAGCACGCAAATCGGACCAAAGCCCACTTGGGATTTCGGTTTCCAAAAGCCGTACGTTGGCCTCGACCTCTTTGGCGTTTACGGCTCCGGGCACAACGGTTTTGACGCAGGGGTGGCCCAGTACAAATTGCAGCGCTGCGGCGATCAGGGGCGTGTCATGATCCGCGCAGACCGTCTCGATCCGGCGGACGCGATCGAGAATGTCGGCGGGAGCTTCTGCGTAGTTGTATTTCGCACCTGGGACCGCACCGGTGGCCAAGATCCCTGAATTATACGGTCCGCCCAGAATGATGCCGACATCGCGTTGTTCGCACAGGGGAAGGAAGGTCTCGAGCGCATCTTGCTCAAGCAACGTGTAACGCCCGGCCAGAAGAAACCCGTCAAAATCACCCAGACCCAGCAGGCGCTCGCAGACCTGCCATTCATTCACGCCAGCCCCGATCGCAGCGATTTCACCGGCATCCCGCAGTTCGATCAAGGCGCGATAGCCGCCACCGTCAAACAGCTCACGCACCTTGGCGTCGCTGGCCTCCTGGCTGCCTTGACTAAAGGCGCAGACGTCATGCGCCAGAAGGATATCGGCCCGCTCAACGCCCAAACGGGTTTTGCTGGCCTCATAGCTACGCATCACACCGTCATAGGTGTAATCAAAGACGATGCGCTTTTGGGGCACATCCACAAAGGCCTCGGGGGTGACCTCCTCAGGAGCGCAATCTTCGAGCAGCCTGCCGACCTTGGTCGATAGCTGGATACTGTCACGTCCAAAGCGGCCCAAGGCCTCCGCGAACCGCAGTTCTGAACGACCCAACCCGTATTGTGGGGCGGTGTCGAAAAACCGGATGCCCGCATCATATGCGGCCTGCAGAGCGGCCTGAGCGTCTGCATCGCTCACTTTTCGATACAGATTGCCCAGAGGCGCCCCGCCAAACCCCATCCGGGTCAACGGAACCGGACATTTGGTCCGGTTGTTCAGAACGGCAGTGTCAGAGGTTTTCATCCCTGTTCCTTTGTCTCGGCTGAGGGGAGATTGAAGAGATGCGGACGTTTGTGCATCAGCTCTTCAATGCGAGGCATGAGCTGCCCCAAATGGCGGTGCATGGCGGCTTGCGCCGTGTCTGGATCCCGGTTGACGATGGCGTCATAGACCGTGCGGTGCTCGGCGAGTGTTTCAGCCGTGCGACCGGGAGCAGGAAGCAGCAATATGCGGGCCCGAGTGACTTGCAAAGACACAGTCTGGGCGATGTCCGGCAAGCGCGGAAATCCTGTGAACTCCATCAAAAGATGATGAAATTCTTCGTCAGACTGATAAAATCCGGTGATGTCGTCATCTTCGATCAGCAGCTCTTGCATGCGCATATTGCGGCTGAGCTTCTTGCGTTGGTCCTCGGTCAGATCGCGGGCCACTTTCGCGACAGTCGCCAGTTCAAGTGCGCCGCGAAGAAACGTGCCCTCGCGGATTTCGTCCATCGAGAAATAGGACACACGTGTTGCGGATTGCGGGACCACATCAACCAGATTTTCCGCAGCCAGTTTGGAGATGGCTTCGGCAACGGGCGCGCGTGAGACCCCCAGCTGTTCACAGATGGCCGCCTTGCGCAAAACAGCGCCCGGAGGGAAATCCAGCGACAAGATTGCCTGTTTGACGGATTGATGCACGCGCTGGGCAAGTGTTCCGTCTAGCGACGAAATATCCGGAAGAAGGGCAGCGTTGATATCGGGTGTCTGGCTCATTTTTTGGTGCCTAGCATAGTAACATGTTAGTTGACAAGTGTGACTCGTCCAGCTAGCCCAATAGGCAAGCAAGCGGAAAATACGATGCAACTGACCAAACTTGAAAGCGGTTCGCCTGAGGCGGCGGCAGATACAATCAAACTGAACCCCGGGGACAACATTGTCATTGCCCTGAGGGATCTTGAGGCGGGTCAAGTGCCGCAAGGGCTGGATGTGCCTTTGCCGGTTGACGTTGCGCGCGGTCACAAGGTTGCAGGCCGGACGATCCAAGCTGGCGAGACGGTTGTGCGCTATGGCCAGATCATTGGCGAAGCCAAAGCGGAAATTGCGCCGGGAGAACACGTGCACTCGCATAATCTTGGAATGGGCGCCCATCAGCAGGACTATGCATTCTCGTCCGCGGTGACCCCGTTGCCTCGCATCGAGAATGAGCGGGTGTTTCAAGGCTATCATCGCGCCGACGGTAAAGTGGGCACGCGCAACTACATTGGTATTCTCACCTCAGTTAATTGCTCGGGCTCTGTGGCGCGTTTTATCGCCGAAGCGGCAGAGAAATCCGGGTTGCTGGATGCGTTTCCCAATGTCGATGGCATTGTACCGATTGTGCATGGCACGGGCTGTGGCATGTCCGGTGTCAACGAAGGGTATGACGCGCTGTTTCGCACGTTGTCCGGATATGCACAGCACCCTAATTTTGGAGCCATTCTTTTGATTGGCCTTGGCTGTGAGGTCATGCAGGTCGCAGATCTTGTTGGCGGACGTCCCATTCGTTCGGATGGGGCACTGCGCTATATGACCATTCAAAACGAAGGGGGCACACGCCGCACCATCGAACGTGGTTTGGAGGAACTGCGTGGCATTGCGGCGCTGGCCAACGAAGCAACGCGTGCCCCCGCTCCGGTCAGCGAGATCACGGTTGGTATGCAATGTGGCGGCTCTGATGGATATTCAGGGATCACGGCAAACCCCGCCTTGGGGTGTGCATCTGATCTTCTTGTGCGCCATGGCGGCACAACCATTCTATCTGAGACCTCTGAAATCTATGGGGCAGAACATTTGCTGACTCGTCGAGCCGAGACCCATGAGGTGGCGCAGAAACTGGTGGATCGTGTGCTGTGGTGGGAGGACTACACAGCGCGCAATGGTGGTGAGATGGACAACAATCCCAGTCCGGGCAACAAGCGCGGCGGGTTGACGACCATTCTCGAAAAGTCCCTTGGGGCCGTGGCCAAAGGTGGATCAGCTCCTCTGCGGGATGTCTACCAATTTGCCGAGATGATCGACAAAAAGGGCTTTGTTTTCATGGACAGCCCCGGCTTTGATCCGTGTTCAGTCACCGGGCAGGTGGCCTCAGGGGCCAATCTGATTGTGTTCACCACCGGACGGGGTTCGGTGTCGGGATATCAGCCCACACCCTGCATCAAGGTTGCGACCAATTCAGAAATGTATGCACGTCTGAAAGACGACATGGATCTGAACTGCGGGGACATTGTCACCGAGGGCGTCAGTCTCGAGGCCAAAGGTGAAGAGCTCTTTGAGCTGCTGATCCGGGTTGCCTCGGGGGAACAAACCAAAAGCGAAGAGCTTGGATTTGGCGGGGTCGAGTTTGTGCCCTGGCAGATCGGTGCGGTGATGTAGGCAGGTCCACTACGCAGCACATTCATCGTCGGAGGAGGACAGATGAAACAACTGGTTGAAATGGGCGGGATCGACAAATTCTTTCCCGGAGTACATGCCCTAAAGGGGGTGCAGTTCGATCTGGAGCCGGGTGAAGTTCACGCGCTGATGGGGGAGAATGGCGCAGGCAAGTCAACGCTGATGAAAATTCTGTCCGGGATCTATCCGCGTGACGGAGGCACGCTGAAGATCGCTGGTCAGGATGCCAACCCAACGTCTCCCAGCGACGCACAGGATCTGGGGATCGGCATCATTCACCAGGAGCTGAGCCTGATGAATGATCTCACGGCCGCGCAGAATATCTTTATTGGTCGCGAGCCGCGCAAAAGCTTTGGTCGTCTTGATGAGGCCGCTCTCAATACTCAGACCGCCGAGATCTTTGCGTCTATGAACCTCGCACTTGATCCGCGCGCATTGGTTGGGTCTCTGACCATCGCCAAACAGCAGATGATTGAAATTGCCAAGGCGCTGTCATTCAAATCCAAAGTCCTGATCATGGATGAGCCGACGGCGGCGTTGAATGACGCTGAGATTGCCGAGCTCTTTGTAATTATCCGCAGGCTCAAGGCTGAAGGTGTGGGGATTGTGTATATCAGCCACAAGATGGATGAGCTGAAGCAGATCGCAGATCGGGTGACGGTGATGCGAGACGGCGAATATGTCGGCACAGTCGCGGCGGCCGACACACCCATTAGCCAGATCATCGCAATGATGGTGGGGCGCGAGGTGAAAGAAGAGCCTTTGAACGTGCCGGATCTGGGAGATGCCGAAGTGTCCCTGCAGGTCTCAGGGCTAACACGTGGCAAAGACATTCAGGATGTCAGCTTTTCAGTCCAGAAAGGCGAGATCCTAGGTTTTGCGGGATTGATGGGAGCGGGGCGAACCGAAGTGGCGCGCGCGATCTTTGGCGCCGACCCGAAAGACGCGGGCGAAATCCGTGTACATGGGAAGTCCGTCGCGATCAAAACCCCGACCGATGCGGTGAAAGCAGGCATTGGGTATCTTTCAGAAGACCGGAAACACTTTGGTCTGGCGACCGGGATGAATGTCCGGGACAACGTGGCGCTGGCCTCGATGGATTTATTCACGGGCACCGGTGGAGCACTGGACGAGGCCCAGATGGAGAGCACGGCCAAAAGCTATATCGCACAGCTTGGCATCCGCACTCCTTCCGATGTGCAAGAGGTACGTCTCCTCTCCGGCGGCAATCAGCAAAAGGTTGTGATCGCCAAATGGTTGCTGCGCGACTGTGACATCCTGATCTTTGATGAACCAACGCGTGGGATTGATGTTGGTGCCAAGTCAGAGATCTACAAACTGCTGGAAGAGCTCGCGTCTGAGGGCAAGACAATCATCGTTATCTCCTCTGAGCTGCCTGAAATCATGCGCCTGAGCCACCGCATCGCCGTGATGTGCGAGGGGCGCCTGACCGGCATCCTTCCGGGCGGAAAATCCACCACACAAGAAGACATCATGTATCTGGCCACCCAGCGTGAGGCGGCGATGCAGGTAACAGGGACAGTTCAATGACCACAGTGAGTGAAGCAAGCGAGAAAAAGCCCGCGCGCGGTCTGGCCGAGGGTGGCGCCTATCAAAAGCTTCTGGCCTTCGCGAGCCTGATCATGCTGTTGATCGGCTTTTCGATCGCCTCGCCCAACTTTATGCAGACCTCCAATATGATCGCCATTCTTCAGGCGACCTCGGTAAACGGGGTGCTGGCGATTGCGGCGACACTGGTCATCATCACGGGCGGCATCGATCTATCTGTTGGCACCTTAATGACCTTCTGTGCCGTGATTGCGGGCGTGGTCCTGACCTACCTGGGAATGCCGCTTTTGTTGGGCGTGATCGCAGCCATTGGGGCCGGAGCGCTCTGCGGCCTGATCTCGGGGACCTTTGTCGCCAAAATGAAGATCCCGCCGTTCATTGCCACGCTGGGTATGATGCTGATCCTTAAAGGCCTGTCTCTGGTGATCTCGGGCACCCGACCGATCTATTTCAATGACACGCCGGGGTTTGATCTGATCTCGCGTGGGTCGCTGATTGGTGAAGTCTTCCCAGCGTTGCCGATCCCCAATGGTGTGCTGATCCTGTTCATCATGGCGGGCGTCGCAGCCTATATCTTGGGTCGCACGGTTCTCGGTCGGTATGCCTTTGCGCTGGGCTCAAACGAAGAGGCCGTGCGCCTGTCTGGCGTCAACACCGATATGTGGAAGATGCGGATTTATGCGCTGGCAGGCGGCATCTGTGGTATCGGCGGTATCCTGATTGCCTCGCGCCTGAATTCGGCTCAGCCCGCGCTTGGTCTGGGTTACGAACTTGAGGCCATCGCAGCGGTCGTGATCGGGGGCACATCCTTGTCCGGCGGTCGTGGAACCATCCTTGGGACATTGATCGGAGCCTTGATCATGGCGGTGCTGACCAATGGCTTGCGGGTGCTTTCGGTGGCGCAGGAATGGCAGACAGTGGTCACCGGTGTGATCATTATTCTCGCAGTTTACGCCGACATGGTGCGGCGCGGAAAGACCGGGTGAGGCCGAAAGCCCGCTCGAACAAAGCAACCAAAACAACAAGTGTGAATTCAACCTGGAGGAGAAGTTATGTTTACACGTCGTTTTCTGATGGGGGCGCTCAGTGCAGTTGCCTTGATGGGGCCCGCGTCCGTGGCACATGCTGCCGATGAGCTCTATGTCCCGCTGGTGTCGAAAGGCTTTCAGCACCAGTTCTGGCAGGCCGTAAAACAGGGCGCGGAACAGGCCGCGACCGAAATGGGGGTGCGGATCACCTTTGAAGGTCCGGACAATGAGACCATGGTTGATCGTCAGATCGACATGCTAGCCGCAGCTCTGGCCAACAAACCCGCGGCTCTTGGGTTTGCTGCGCTGGATAGCCAGGCCGCCATTCCACTGCTGCGTCAGGCCCACAAAGCGGGTATTCCTGTCATCGCCTTTGATAGTGGCGTCGACAGCGACATCCCCCTGTCCACCGCAACAACTGACAACGTTGCAGCGGCCTCTTTGGCGGCGGACAAAATGGCCGAGCTGATTGGCGGTAAAGGCAAGGTTGCGGTTGTCGCGCATGATCAGACAAGCCGCACCGGCATCGACCGTCGCGATGGCTTTGTGAACCGCATCAAAGCTGAATATCCCGGCATTGAGGTTGTGACCGTTCAGTACGGTCAGGGCGATCACCTGAAGTCGACCGAAGTGACCAAAGCGATCCTGACGGCAAACCCAGATCTGGCGGGTATCTTCGGTACCAACGAAGGGTCGGCCATTGGCGTTGTGAATGGTGTACAGGAACTGGGCACTGCGAAAGATCTGGTCATCATTGGTTATGACAGTGGCAAAGCCCAGAAAGATGCGATCCGCAATGGTCTGATGGCGGGTGCGATCACCCAGAATCCAGTTGGTATCGGTTATGAGACCGTGAAAGCGGCCGTTATGGCGACCAAAGGTGAAACCGTTCCGGCGCTGATCGACACCGGTTTCTACTACTATGACGCCTCCAACATGGACGAGCCAAAGATTTCGGCCGTTCTGTACGATTGAGTTGAACAGAGGGATCGGTCTCGCACTGGAGCTCTCAAACTTTGAGATTGTGGTGTACTTTGATCCGTTACCGTCTGAGACGGAAGGCGCCCTCGCAGTTTACTGCGGGGGCGATTTTTGTGGTGCCAGCTGGGAATTCAGAGCTATGCTCTGGCCAATACGAAAAAAGTCTCAACAGGATAGTGATGAAAAACCAACCTCTTGGCGGCAATGAAATGCCGCGCTTTGGCGGGCCGGGTACCTTTATGCGACTGCCGTCAGCGGCAACTGCGGAAGGCCTGGATGCGGCCTTTATTGGTATTCCGATGGATATCGGCGCAAGCCAAAGGTCGGGCACGCGATTGGGGCCACGCCAAATTCGCGCCGAAAGCACATTGATGCGCCCTTACAATATGTGGACCCGCGCGGCGCCGTTTGAAGGGCTGCAGGTGGCAGACATTGGCGACGTCCCGATCAATACCTTCGATCTCAAAGATAGCGTGCGCCGGATCGAGACATTTTATGATGAGGTTCTGACCCACGATGCGATCCCGTTGACGATGGGGGGGGACCATACGCTGACCTATCCCATTCTGCGGTCGATTGCGAAAAAACATGGGCCAGTTGCACTTATCCATGTAGATGCCCATGCGGATATCAATGAACACATGTTTGGCGAGAGTATCGCCCATGGCACGCCGTTTCGCCGAGCCTATGAAGAGGGGCTTCTTGATGCTCCCAATGTGTTTCAAATCGGGTTGCGCGGTACCGGGTATGGGCCGGATGATTTCGATACTGCCCGCGAATGGGGCTTCAACGTCATTCAGGCGGAAGAGCTTTGGTACAAATCCTGCGCGCCCTTAATGGACCGAATTCGCGAACAAATCGGCGATCGGCCTGTCTATCTGACCTATGACATCGATAGCCTGGACCCTGCCTGCGCGCCCGGTACCGGCACAGTGGAAGCAGGCGGATTGATGACACAGCAGGGGTTGGAAATCATTCGAGGCTGTCGTGGGCTGAACCTTGTGGGGTGTGACCTTGTAGAGGTGTCACCGCCCTATGACCCTTCAGGCAACACCGCCGTGATTGCGGGCAATTTCCTGTATGAAATGCTCTGTGTTCTGCCAGGAGTGCCCTACGGCAAGGCTTAAGTGACGTTGATTTCCGCGCTCCAGTTTGGTCTGCGAGCGCGGAGATTTTGCGGTTACTTCCGCAGGAATTCCTGCAGCACACAGGTTGGGCCGGTCTCGCGCAGCGTGTGGCGGTTGACGACGGTCCAGGCCTCGAGATCCACCTCTGGAAAGAACGTGTCCGCATCTGCGACGTCGAGATCGACCTCGGAAATCATCAAACGGTCTGCCAGCGGAAGCATTTCCGCATAAATGCCCGCACCTCCAATGCCATAAATCCGTTGGTATCCCTGCGCCTGCGCAATTGAGATGGCCTCAGTTACATTAGTGGCTACTGTCTCTGCGATCTCGGGATCGCGGGACACCACAATGTTCAATCGGTTTGGCAGTGGTTTTTTGGGAAGGCTGTCCCATGTTTTGCGCCCCATGATGACGGCGCCTCCCAGCGTCTCACGCTGAAATGCTTTAAGATCTTCCGGCAGTTGCCATGGAATATCCCCATCGCGCCCAATAGCGCTGTTGTTTGCCCGTGCAACGATGAGTGTGATCATGGGTGCTTTGCCTTTGGTTGCTCAGAGTGGTCATCTGGTGACAGGAATGCTCTTGAATTCAAGGCAGCGCAAGGGCTTGAATTGCTCTGCTTATGCCTCTGCAGCCTTCAACGCTTCGCGACACCGTTCAATGATGAAATCGGCAAAGACCTGAAGCTTTGGATCTCGGTGCCGCCGTGACGGCGAGAGGCAGGCAAGCTGAGCGGGCAGTGGCGGCGTGTCTCGGCCAACCTCAACCAAAGCACCCGATGCGAGATGGTGAGCGACTTCGAACCGTGGCTTGAGGATAATCCCACAGCCCATCAAGGCCCATTCGGTCAGGACATCGCCATCATCGGATTCCAATGGGCCCGTGATCTCATACCGTTTGGGGCCGCTTGAGGTTTGCAAGGTCCATTGAAACTCTTGTGCGCCGGGAAAACGCAAGTTCAGGCAGTCATGTTTGTCCTGAAGCAGCTGAGCCCCGCAGCTTGGGTTGCCCCGCGCTTCGACATACTGAGGTGCAGCAACTAGCACGCGAGGGCATTCGGCAATGACGCGCACTTTCAGATCACTGTCATTGAGTGGCCCCAGATGAAGCGCAAGGTCCAGACCTTCGGTTGTGACGTCAACGATGCGATCAGACAGGCGCAGACGGATGTCCACTTCGGGATAGAGCGCGCGAAAGGCAGGAATGGCAGGGGCGATCACACGCCGTCCCAGCCCCAAAGGGGCGGCGACAAAAAGGGTGCCCTTTGGTGTCTGCGCCGCCTCCATGACGGTGCCTTCGGCCTCTGAAATGCTTTCAAGGATGCCGCGCGCGCCGTCATAAAACAGACGGCCATGTTCGGTAGGGTGTAAAGCGCGGGTTGTGCGATTGAACAGGCGTACGCCCAAATGCCGCTCTAACTCGGCAATACGCGACGATGACACCGCAGGGGATGTGCGCTGGTCTCGGGCGGCGGCGGACATGCTGCCAAGTTCGTACACCCGGACGAACATGCGGATATTGTCGATATAGGCCATACGCTTTTCGGGGAAATTTGAAAGTGCCTTGGGATTTTCAAGGATTATCATTTAAAGCATGAATTGTATAGCCTGACGAAAAACAGGAGACCGCCATGTATGATCTCGCCACCTTTGGCGCATGGGCTGAATTTGCCGTGCGCTGGCTTCATGTGATCACAGCCATCGCCTGGATCGGCTCGTCGTTCTATTTTATCGCGCTGGATCTGGGACTTCACCGGGATCGCAATCTGGCCACGGGTGCCGATGGCGAAGAATGGCAGGTGCATGGGGGCGGGTTTTATCACATCCAGAAGTATCTGGTGGCGCCGGATCAGATGCCCTCAGACCTCGTTTGGTTCAAATGGGAAAGCTATGCCACCTGGTTATCGGGCTTTGCTCTCTTAGCCTTGGTTTATTACCTCGGCGCTGAGTTCTATTTGATCGACCCCAATATTGCCGATCTTGCGCCGTGGCAGGCCATTGGTATCTCCATCGCGTCCCTGGCGTTTGGCTGGTTGGTCTACAACACCCTCTGCAACGTCTTTGTGAATGCCAATCAGACGGTTCTGATGGTGGCGTTGTTCTTTGTGCTCGTCGGGATGGCGGTGTTTTACACCAACGTCTTTACGGGACGCGCAGCTCTGTTGCATCTTGGGGCCTTCACCGCCACGATCATGAGCGCAAATGTGTTTATGATTATCATTCCCAATCAGAAGATTGTTGTGGCGGATCTGATCGCAGGTCGCACACCGGATGCGAAATACGGCAAGATTGCCAAACAGCGTTCGACCCATAACAACTATCTGACCCTGCCCGTGATCTTCATGATGCTGTCGAACCACTATCCTTTGGCCTTTGGCACGGAATACACGTGGTTGATCGCCAGCCTTGTGTTCCTGATGGGCGTTTCGATCCGGCATTTCTTCAACAGCATGCATGCGCGCAAAGGCATGCCTTGGGGCGCATGGTTGGTAACTGTCATTCTGTTTATTGCGGTTATGGGGCTTTCAACGGCGCCGCTGTTCAAGGCGGATGATGTGGAGGAGGTGCGCCGGTCGGATCTGCGATTTGCCGAAGCGGCGGGGTTTGAAGAGGTGCATGACATTGTTCTGGGACGCTGTTCTATGTGTCATTCTGCGGAACCGGTCTGGGATGGGCTCTATTGGGCGCCCAAAGGGGTGCGACTGGAAACGGAAGCACAGGTCGCGCATTTCGCGCGCGACATCTATCTGCAGGCGGGGGTGAGCCATGCCATGCCCCCGGCAAACATCTCGTTCATTGATGATGACGAGCGCGCAGCCATCCGCAAATGGTACCAAGCCGCTGTTGATGGGTGATCACGTCCCTGTAAGCCTATTGTCGCAATTGGGCATTGGCGTTGCGGCATGGCGCTGGGCGGAGTAGGTCGGAAAGACCTCTTCATCGCTTTCAGGAAACCATGCTCGACTCTCGCATCCGACCACTGATTGATCCCCCTTTGAATGCGCTGGGCCGTGGTCTGGCACGTAAAGGCGTCTCTGCGAATGGGGTGACTTTGATGGGGCTGGTGTTTGGCCTGTGTGCCGCGGCCGCTCTGGCTCTCCAACAGTTTTACCTCGGTTTGCTTTTGGTTCTGCTGTCGCGGTTGGCAGATGGGCTGGATGGCGCCGTGGCGCGGGCCAGCCAGAAAACGCGTTTTGGTGGATATCTCGATATCACCTGTGACTTCCTCTTCTACGGTGCGATCCCCATGGCCTTTGTCTGGGCCGACCCAACATCGAACGGTGCGGCAGGGGCCTGGTTGCTGACCAGTTTCTATTTCAACGGCGCAACTTTTCTTGGCTATGCGGTTTTGGCAGAACAACAGGGCATGGAAACGCGCGAGCGTGGCTCGAAATCGCTCTATTTTGCAGGTGGCTTGCTCGAGGGAACAGAAACCATAGGATTCTTCGTGGCGCTCTGTCTTTGGCCTGCCTTCTTTGCTCCGATGGCATGGGTTTTCGGTGCCTTGTGTTTTGTCACAGCTGGATTGCGGATTCTGTTGGCACGGCAGATGTTTGATCCGAGAGACTAAGGCCCCGACGGTCCGCCGGTTTCAGTTTTTAGAATCAGAGCCGTTCTGCTAGGTTTTGTGGAATGAACACCCATGCCCCCAATATGCGCCCAGTTATTCGACAGCTGGATGATGCCGCCATCAACCGAATTGCTGCGGGAGAGGTGGTCGAACGTCCGGCATCCGCCGTTAAAGAGCTGGTTGAAAATGCCATTGATGCTGGTTCTCGCCGGATTAGCGTTGAGATCGCGGATGGTGGCAAAACACTGATCCGCGTGCGGGATGACGGCTGTGGCATGACACCGGATGACCTGCCGTTGGCGTTGTCACGCCATGCAACCTCGAAAATCGATGGCACGGATCTGTTGAATATCCATTCCTTTGGCTTTCGTGGCGAAGCCTTGCCTTCTCTTGGCGCGGTGGGGCGGTTGACAATTCAAAGCCGGGCCGAGGGGTTCGAGGCGATGGAGCTGAGCGTCGACGGAGGTGTTCAGGCGGCATTGAAACCCTGTGCGCTGAATGGCGGTACGGTGGTCACCCTGCGCGATCTGTTTTTTGCCACCCCGGCGCGTTTGAAATTTCTGCGCAGCGACCGGTCTGAGATGATGGCGATCAGCGACACCATCAAGCGTCTGGCCATGGCTGAACCTTCGGTTGGGTTTACGCTGCGCGATGTGTCCGGCGGGCAGGACCGTGTGACCTTTCGCGTGGAACCCGAGACCGGAGATCTGTTTGATGCGCTGCGGGGGCGTCTGGCCCACGTTATGGGCAAGGAATTTGTCGACAACGCCTTGCCAATCGAGGCTGAGCGAGAAGAAATACGTCTGACAGGCTATGCGGCACTGCCCACCTATTCTCGCGGTAATGCGGTGATGCAGCATCTGTTTGTGAATGGCCGTCCTGTGCGGGACAAAACCTTGATCGGGGCGCTGCGTGGTGCCTATCAGGATTTCCTGTCACGTGATCGTCACCCAGCGGTGGCGTTGTTCGTCGACTGCGATCCTCACAAGGTGGATGTGAACGTGCATCCAGCCAAATCCGAAGTTCGGTTTCGCGATCCCGGTCTGGTGCGTGGTTTGATTGTCTCGTCACTGCGCCACGCGCTTGCCGAGGCCGGGCATCGGGCGTCGACCACCATTGCGGGCGAAACTCTGGGTGCCATGCGTGTCGAGACCCCCACGCCTGCAGGTGCATCTTACACACCGCCTCCCCGGGTCTATCAAATGGATCGCCCGTCTCAGGCGGCGCGGACCGCGTCTTATCAGGCGCAAGCCCCCGGATTTGCCGAGCTGGATCACAGCTATTCGGCGCGTGTCGTTGAGCCCGACCCATTTGTGCCGTCGCAACCTGATGAGATCCCGGCCCCGGTCGAGGCGCTGCCTCTGGGCGCGGCACGCGGGCAAGTGCACGAGAACTACATCATTGCCCAGACCGAAGATGGGCTGGTGATTGTGGACCAACACGCGGCCCACGAACGCCTGGTTTATGAAAAGCTCAAGCGCCAGATGGCAGAGACCGGCGTGGCCGCGCAGGCGCTATTGATCCCCGAAGTCGTCGATCTCTCTGCAGATGATCAGGCGCGGATCATGTCCGTCGCCGAAGATCTCTCTCAGATGGGGTTCACTCTCGAAAGCTTTGGCGGTGGTGCCATTGCCGTGCGTGAAACTCCGGCCATTCTGGGGGAGGTGAATGCCAAGGCGTTGATCTTTGATATCCTTGATGAGTTGTCGGATCTGGGGGAAAGCCAGCTGGTGAAAGAAAAGATCGAAGCCATCCTCAGCCGCGTGGCCTGTCACGGGTCAATTCGCTCTGGCCGGCGTATGCGTGCCGAAGAAATGAACGCTTTGTTGCGCGAAATGGAGGCGACCCCGCATTCGGGGCAATGCAACCATGGCCGACCGACCTATGTTGAGCTAAAACTGTCCGATATTGAACGGCTGTTTGGGCGCACGTGATGACCATTAATGGACAGGAAATTTCGCTGCAGGATCCTCTGGTTCTGCTAGTTTTGGCATTTGCGGTTTTGATTTTTCTTGTGCTTCTGACCCTGCGCGCCGTTGCGCGGTCGACCCGAATGGTTGACCCCTTGGCGCAGCAGATGAGCCATCTGGGCGCGCGGGTGCAAAGTCTGTCCGACGGGCAAGAGCGGCTGGCTGGCGGGTTACATCATGTGAGCGAAGCGCAGGCGCAAAGCCAGACCGCGATGTTGCAGGTAGTTGAGACGCGTCTGGCCGAAGTGCACAATAAAATGACCGAAAACCTGCATGTCTCTGCACGCCGAACGGCACATTCGCTGGGCGAGTTGGGCGAACGGTTGCAGGCCATTGATAAGGCGCAGGACAATATCACCAAACTGTCCGGAGATGTGCTGTCGTTGCAGGATATTCTGGCGAACAAACAAACGCGCGGGGCCTTCGGTGAGATCCAGCTGCAGGACATTGTGTCCAAGGCGCTGCCGTCCGACAGTTATTCTTGGCAAGTGACCTTGTCCAATGGGCGGCGGGCCGATTGTCTGATCCATTTGCCAAATCCCCCGGGTCCGATTGTGGTGGACGCCAAGTTTCCGCTGGAGGGCTATGAGGCCATGCAGCGGTCGGAAACCAAAGACGAGCTCGCCCGTGCGGCGCAGGCCTTTCGCCTGTCGGTGCGCAAACATATTCGCGACATTCGCGACCGCTATATCATTGAGGGCGAGACGGCTGACGGTGCGGTGATGTTCTTGCCGTCTGAGGCGGTCTACGCTGAGCTACACGCACATTTCCCCGAACTTGTGCGCGAGGGGTTTGAGGCGCGGGTTTGGATCGTTTCACCTACAACGTGCATGGCCACTCTCAATACAATGCGCGCGATTCTAAAAGATGCCCGCATGCGGGAACAGGCCGGCGCCATTCGCAAGGAGCTGGGTCTGCTTTATGCGGATGTTGACCGTCTGAGCGCCCGGGTTTCCAATCTGGATCGGCATTTTGGGCAGGCCGCCAAAGATATCGAAGAGATCAAGGTCAGCGCCGACAAAGCCGGTAAGCGTGCGCGCCGTCTTGATAATTTCGATTTCGAAGAGATGCACGGGGATGCCGGGCCTACGCCGGATGCCCTGACGCGCGGATAATATCCCGCCCTTCCTTAATTGTTTAGTGTTGAATTAATGCCATGCGTGTCACGCATGGTTGCTATGCGGCTGCGTATCTGCCGCTATACCTTTGGACCTGATATTTCCTGTCTAACGCTTTCACACAAGGGTGTTCGGCATCCGGGAAAATTTGATTTCGCGTTAAGAGGAGTTTTGGTTTAAAGGTAAACCAAATTTGAATGCGCCACGAGCGCGGTAAGGGAGAGGGCATATGACAGATCATTCCCAAGACATCGATCCAGTCGAATCCCAAGAGTGGCAGGATGCCGTCGAAGACGTGATCCAACGCGACGGTGCGGATCGGGCGCATTATCTTTTGGACAAAGCGGTCCAGCAGGCGCGGGCCGCTGGCAGCAGATTGCCATTTTCGGCAACAACCCCTTACCAGAATACGATTTCACCGGACGACGAAGTTGAGATCCCGGGCGACACCGACATGGAATGGCGCATTCGCACTATCAACCGGTGGAACGCCATGGCGACCGTCGTCAACCGCAACAAAGAAAGCAGCGAATACGGTGGGCATATCGCGTCGTTTGCTTCCTCCGCTGCGCTTTACGATATTGGGTTGAACCACTTCTGGCGCTCGAAATCGGCCATTCACGGGGGCGACCTCGTGTTCTTCCAGGGGCATGTGATCCCAGGGATCTATGCGCGTTCCTTTATGGAGGGCCGGCTGAGCGAGGAACAGCTTGAGATGTTCCGCTCGGAAGTTTCGGGCAAAGGTCTGTCGTCATATCCGCACCCCTGGCTGATGCCGGATTATTGGCAGTTCCCGACCGTGTCGATGGGTCTGGGGCCGCTGATGGCGATCTATCAGGCGCGGTTCATGAAATACATGCACAACCGTGGCCACATCGAAATGGGCGACCGCAAAGTCTGGGCCTTCCTCGGCGATGGGGAAATGGACGAGCCCGAAAGCCTCGGTGCGATCCATCTGGCGGCGCGTGAAGGTCTCGACAACCTGATTTTTGTTGTGAACTGCAACCTCCAGCGTCTGGATGGCCCGGTGCGCGGCAACTCGAAAATTGTGCAAGAGCTGGAAGGCAACTTCCGGGGCTCTGGTTGGGATGTCATCAAACTGCTTTGGGGCAAAGGCTGGGATGAGCTGCTTGAGAAAGACACCTCGGGCAAGTTGCGTCAGCTGATGGATGAAACGCTGGATGGGGACTACCAGACCTTCAAATCCAAAGATGGTGCCTATATCCGCGAACATTTCTTTGGCAAGTATCCGGAGACCGCCGCGCTGGTGAAAGACTGGACCGACGATCAGATCTGGGCGCTGCGCCGGGGCGGTCACGATCCGAAGAAGGTTTACAACGCCTTTAAACGTGCAACAGAATCCGAAGGTCAACCAACGGTTCTGTTGGTTAAGACCGTAAAAGGCTATGGCATGGGCTCGGCTGGCGAAGGTCAGAACACCACGCACCAGCAGAAGAAAATGCAGGTGGATGCGCTCAAGCAGATGCGCGATCGTTTCCAGATCCCGGTCAAAGACGAAGATCTGGAAGGCAAGCTGCCGCTGGTGACCCTCAACAACGCGCAGAAGGCCTATCTGGCTGAGCGCCGTCGCGAGCTGGGCGGCGAATTCCCGAAACGCTTTTCGGATGCACCTTCGCTTGAGATCCCAGGACTGGACAAGTTCAAGGCTCAACTAGAGAGCACCGGGGATCGCGAGATCTCGACCACCATGGCCTTTGTGCGCATCCTGACCACGCTGCTGCGTGACAAGAATGTCGGCAAAAACGTGGTACCGATTGTGCCGGATGAAAGCCGCACCTTCGGGATGGAGGGTCTGTTCCGTTCGGTCGGGATCTACAATCCCAAAGGCCAGCAATACACGCCGGAGGACCGAGATCAGATGTCCTACTACAAGGAATCTGAAAGCGGTCAGGTGCTGCAGGAGGGGATTAACGAAGCCGGAGCCATGGCCGACTGGATCGCAGCGGCGACCAGCTATTCGAACCATGGCGTGCCGATGATCCCGTTCTTCATCTACTATTCGATGTTCGGCTTCCAGCGGATCGGTGATTTGGCCTGGGCCGCAGGCGACAGCCGCGCGCGTGGCTTTATGCTCGGCGGGACTGCGGGTCGCACCACGTTGAACGGGGAAGGTCTGCAACACGAAGATGGCCACAGCCATATTCTGGCGGGCACCATTCCAAACTGTGTCAGCTATGATCCCACATTCTCGTATGAGGTGGCGGTCATTGTGCAGCACGGTCTGAAGCGGATGTATCAGGATCAGGAAGATGTCTATTTCTATCTGACCTTGATGAACGAAAACTACAGCCACCCCGAGATGCCCATGGGCGCGGAAGAGGGGATCATCAAAGGCCTGTACCGGTTCCAGAAAACCGCCAAACCTGCGAAAAAGCACGTCAACTTGATGGGGTCCGGCACTATTCTTGTGCAGGCCATCAAAGCGGCGGAGATGCTGCGCGAAGACTTTGGTGTGACCTCAGATATCTGGTCTGCCACCTCGCTGAACGAATTGGCGCGGGACTGTCAGGATGTGGCGCGCCACAACCGTCTCAACCCATTTGCAGAGCCGAAAACATCTTATGTCGCGCAGCAGTTTGACGGCGTGAAAGGCCCGATCATTGCTGCAACCGACTATATGAAAAACTACGCCGAACAGATCCGAACCTGTGTGCCGGGCCGTTACACGGTTCTCGGGACCGACGGATATGGTCGCTCGGACAGCCGGGTGAACCTGCGCCGCTTCTTTGAGGTGGATGCAAATCACATTGCCGCCGCTGCCATGGTGGATCTGTGGCGCGAAGGTGTGGTCAGCGACAAAGATCTGCAGGCTGCTTTGGACAAATACGACATCGACGGCGCAAAGCCGAACCCACGTCTGGTGTGAGTGGGTAGAGGAGGAATTTATCATGACGATTGAAGTGAAAGTCCCCGATATCGGCGATTTCGATGCAGTGCCCGTTGTCACGGTTCTGGTCAGCGTAGGTGACACAATCGCAGAAGAAGATCCGATTGTTGAACTGGAGTCGGACAAGGCCACCATGGAAGTGCCCTCGTCGGCGGCCGGTGTCGTCAAAGAGATCCGCGTGTCCGAGGGGGACAAGGTCGGAGAAGGTGCGGTGATCTTGGTTCTGGAGGGTGCAGCGTCTGCTCCTGCGGAGGCTCCAAAGGTGGCGGCGCCTGTTGCGGCACATGTTGCGTCAACCCCCGCGCCGGTTTCAGCGCCTGCGCCTGTTACGGATGCCGGGTTCTCAAAGGTTCATGCCTCACCGTCGGTGCGCGCCTTTGCGCGTCGGGTTGAGGTTGATCTGAACACTGTCAATGGCACGGGGCGCAAAGGTCGCATTCTGCGCGAAGATATCGAGAAGGCGCTGAAAACGCAGGCCGTACCAGCTACTGCCTCTGGCGTGCAGGGTGGCATGGGGATCCCACCAATCCCGGCCGTGGATTTCTCGAAGTTCGGCCCAGTTGAAGACGTGGACATGCCGCGCATCAAAAAGCTGTCCGGTCCGGCCTTGCATCGTTCCTGGTTGAACATCCCGCATGTCACCCACAACGACGAAGCAGACATCACCGATCTGGATAAATACCGCAAAGAAATGGACACGATGGCCAAAGAAGAAGGCTATCGCGTGACCCTGCTGAGCTTTGTGGTCAAGGCTTCGGTTTCGGCTTTGAAAACCCATTGGGAGTTCAACAGTTCGCTGCACCCCGATGGCGATAAGCTGATCAAAAAAGGTTATTACAACATTGGCTTCGCAGCGGATACGCCCAACGGCCTTGTTGTACCGGTGATCAAAGATGCGGATCGCAAGGGCATTGTTGAGATCTCCAAGGATCTGATGGAGCTGTCTGCCAAAGCGCGTGCGGGTGAGTTGAAATCGGCAGATATGCAGGGCGCAACCTTCACCATTTCGTCGTTGGGCGGCATTGGCGGCACCTCGTTCACACCTATTGTGAACGCGCCGGAAGTGGCCATTCTGGGACTGACACGGTCGAAGATGCAGCCGGTCTGGAACGGCGAAGAGTTTGTGCCTCGCCTGATGCAGCCTCTGTCGCTGTCCTATGACCACCGCGCCATTGACGGGGCTCTGGCGGCGCGCTTCTGCGTGACGCTGAAGACCCTGCTGGGCGATATGCGCAAGCTGATGTGGTAAGGGGACAGATCATGGAGATTAAAGTACCAGATATCGGTGATTTCGATGTGGTCCCGGTTGTGAGCATTCTGGTCGCGGTGGGGGACACTGTGGCCGAAGAAGATGCGCTGATTGAGCTGGAATCTGACAAAGCCACTATGGAAGTGCCCTCACCCGCCGCAGGTGTGGTGAAAGAGATCCGCGTTTCAGAGGGTGACAAAATTGGCGAAGGCCATGTGATCCTTGTGTTGGACGAGGCGGGCGCGTCTGCGGGGGCCATTGAGACCCCCACATCCACGGCGGAGGCGGGCACGCCCGCACCGCAGGCGATTGCGGCGACCGGCACCGCAACTGGCGCAGGTGATGTGCATGCAGAGGTGGTTGTTCTGGGCTCTGGTCCCGGGGGATACACCGCCGCATTTCGCGCGGCAGATTTGGGAAAAAAGGTTGTTCTGATTGAGAAAAACCCGACTTTGGGTGGGGTTTGTCTGAACGTTGGCTGTATTCCCTCCAAAGCCTTGCTGCATGTGGCCAAGGTGATCACCGAGGCCGAAGAGATGACCTCGCACGGGGTGTCGTTTGGCCAGCCAAAGATCGACCTTGATGAGCTCCGCGCTTTCAAAGATGGGGTGGTTGGCAAGCTGACCGGCGGTCTTGAGGGCATGTCGAAAGGCCGCAAGGTTGAGGTTGTACGCGGCACCGGTCTGTTCACCGGTCCAAACATGATCGAGGTTTCGGGCGAAGCTGGTGTGACCAAAGTGTCCTTTGACCAATGTATCATTGCCGCTGGGTCTGAGCCGGTGAACCTGCCGTTTATTCCGCAAGATGACCGTGTGATCGACAGCACCGGCGCGCTTGAGTTGCGGGATGTGCCCGAACGTATGCTTGTGCTGGGTGGGGGCATCATTGGTCTGGAAATGGCCTGTGTCTATGACGCTTTGGGTTCGAAGATCACCGTTGTTGAGCTCATGGATCAGATCATCCCCGGAGCGGACAAGGATATTGTCAAACCGTTGATGACCCGCATCAAAGGTCGCTATGAAAAAATCTTCCTCAAAACCAAAGTGGTTGCGGTTGAGGCCAAAGACGATGGGATGCACGTCACTTTTGAAGATGACAAAGGTGAGCAGTTCTCGGATCGCTTTGACAAGGTGCTGGTTGCGGTAGGTCGCAAACCAAACGGCAAACTGATTGATGCGGACAAGGCGGGTGTCGCGGTGGATGAGCGCGGCTTTATCGCGGTCGATAGCCAGCAACGTACTGGTGTTCCCCACATTTTCGCCATTGGTGATCTGGTGGGCCAGCCGATGTTGGCGCACAAGGCGGTGCATGAAGGTAAGGTAGCGGCCGAAGTAGCGGCGGGTCACAAGCGTCATTTCGATGCCAAACTGATCCCGTCGGTGGCCTATACCGATCCGGAAGTGGCCTGGTGTGGGGTGACCGAAACCGAAGCCAAAGCCAAAGGCATCACCTATGAGAAAGGTGTGTTTCCCTGGGCGGCGTCGGGCAAAGCTCTGTCCAATGGACGCAGCGAAGGCATGACCAAACTGCTGTTTGACCCCGCAGATGACCGCGTGATTGGGGCCTGCATCGTGGGCACAAATGCCGGGGATCTGATCTCCGAGGCGGCACTCGCCATCGAAATGGGGGCGGATGCAGTGGACCTAGGGCATACCATTCACCCGCACCCGACCTTGTCTGAAACTGTGAATTTTGCGGCGGAGATGTTTGAGGGCACGATCACCGACCTGATCCCACCCAAAAAACGCAAAAAGTAATCGGTTTTAATCGATGGAAAACGCCGACCTGTGGGTCGGCGTTTTTTGTACAGTTTGTACGCCCTCACGCGCAGTTTGTACCATCCGAGTAGAGCGGGGCGCCTTCATTTGTTCAGGATCAAAGTACGCGCGAGACAACAGGCGCATGATCGGAACAGAAAAGGAGACGCGAGATGGATAAGATCAGTGTCAGAAAAGTTGCCGCCGTGATTGTCATGGCGCGCGAATTGCACCGGGCCGAAGGAGAGCTGCGCGGTTTCATTGACCGCATGGATGAGGACGAACAGGCCGCTTTGGTTGCAATCATGTGGGTTGGACGCGGAGCGTTTGAAGCGGAAGAGTTTGGTGAGGCCTTTGCGACCGCCTATGCCGAGGCGTCGACCCCCACCGCCGATTACCTGATCGGGACCCCGCATTTGGTGGATCATCTGGAAAGCGGTCTCGAGGCGCTTGGGTTTGATGCCTTGGATGAGGAAGACGAGCTGATGACGCGTGGCGCGTGATCCCGGGTCTGTCTGAGTTGGTGCTTTGGGTGAGCAGCTTAGGCGAGGCGTGGTTTCTCGCTTTCCAATTCTCAGGGGATTTGCTCGTATGACGCAGGGCACAGACACAGGAAGAGAGCCGGATTTATGGAGACGCAACCTGCACCGATCGTTTTGATCACCGGGGCAAGCAAGGGCATTGGTGCGGCAACGGCTGTGGCTTTTGCGCAGGCTGGATATGATGTCTGTGTCAATTTCCATTCGGACAAGACCGGAGCAGATGACACCGTGGCGCGGTGTCAGGCGGCAGGTGCGCGCGCGGTCGCGATCAAAGCCGACGTCGCGGATCGGGACGCGGTTCGACAGATGTTTGAAGACTGCGACGCGGCCTTGGGGCCGGTGCGTTGTCTGGTGAACAATGCCGGAATTATTGGCGGGGCCACCTCGCTTGAAAACCTGACGGAAAGCGCCCTGACCAGCACATTTGCGACCAATCTTTTTGGGGCGGTCTATTGTCTGCAAGAGGCGATCCCGCGGATGCGGAAAGTGGTTGGTGGGGCTATTGTGAATATGTCCTCTGTGGCGGCCACGGCAGGCAGCCCGGGGGAATATGTTCATTACGCCGCTTCCAAAGGTGCGCTGGAAACCCTGACCATCGGCGCGGCAAAAGAGCTTGGGCCCCAGGGCATTCGGGTGGCGGCCATTCGGGTCGGCACAACGGCGACAGATATTCATGACCGGGAGGGCAATCCGGATCGTCCCGGCATGGTGGCGGCAATGACACCTCTTGGACGCATTGCCCAGCCTGATGATATAGCCGAGGCGGCGGTTTGGTTGGCGTCTCCCAAGGCTAAATTTGTCTCGGGTACTGTGCTGACGGTTGCCGGTGGGCTTAGCCCTTAACGCAGCGAGCGGCCCTTTTGGATGGCATCGCTGCCAAATCGGGCGCGGATGGAATCGGTGGCGCGTTCGGCCTTGGCGCGTTGTTCGGCCTGAGGATCCAGCAAATCTGGTACCCGATCAGATTGATCTTCGGGCACCAGATGGGAAATTCCGGTTCCGATCAGGCGATATGGCACATTGGGTGGCAGCTGATCCAAGAGGGCCCGTGCTGCACGGTAGATCCGGTCCGCCATCTGGGTGGCGTCGGGCAGCGTGCTGCGTCGGGTGATTTGTTTGAAGTCGGCCTGCTTCACCTTAAGGGTCACCACCCGCCCGGCAAGACCGCGGGCCTTGGCGCGATCTGCGACCTGCACCGCGAGCCGCCACAGGTGACCATCCAGAAACTCGGTGCTGGCCGTATCCTCAAAAAAGGTGGTTTCTTTGGAGATGGATTTGATGGGTTCGTCACGCATGACGCGGCGGCGATCCTGTCCGCGCGCAAGGTGATAGAGACGTTCCCCCATGGATCCAAAGCGGGTCATGAGATCCTGTTTTTCCCAGCGCAGCAGATCTTCGAAAGTGCGGATGCCCGTGCGTTCAAGTGTGTCTTGCGTTGCATTGCCAACCCCCCAAATCATGCACACCGGCTTGGGGCGGAGAAATTCCATAGTTTCGGCTTTGCCGATCACGGCAAACCCCCGAGGTTTGTCGAGGTCAGACGCGACCTTTGCCAGAAATTTATTATGGGACAACCCGATAGAGCCGGTGATACCCAACTCGTCTTTCATACGCTTGGTGAGACGGGCCAGCATCACCGCAGGCGGTGCGCCATGCAGACGCGCGGTGCCGGTGAGATCGATAAAAGCCTCGTCCAACGAAAGCGGTTCGATAGAGGGGCTGAGTTCTTCCATCATGGCGCGCACCGCGCGTGAGACCTCGACATAAAGCTTCATCTGCGGTTTCAGCACCACCGCGTCTGGGCAGAGTTTAAGCGCCTGAAACATTGGCATGGCCGAGCGCACGCCACGAATACGGGCCACGTAACAGGCGGTGGAAACTACACCGCGCCGCCCCCCGCCGATGATCACAGGTTTGTCTGCCAGATCAGGGTTTTCGCGCTTTTCAACGCTGGCATAAAAGGCGTCACAATCCATATGCGCAATTGTGAGATCCCAGAGCTCGTCATGGGCTATCACCCGCGGCCGCCCGCAGGCAGGGCAACGCGATCCAGAATCGAATTGGGTCAGGCAATCTCGGCACAGGGCGGGCATGGGTTCAGGATAGCTATCTTGTCAGGGCGCTTCAATCTGGCGTTGGGGGGGCAGATAGCATAGTATCTAGGCAGGTATATCCCCATATAAAGTCCGCGTATTTTAAGAAAGGCCACACCATGAACCCCGAAGATATTGT
Organism: uncultured Pelagimonas sp.; assembly: GCA_947497905.1. Classification (GTDB taxonomy): domain Bacteria; phylum Pseudomonadota; class Alphaproteobacteria; order Rhodobacterales; family Rhodobacteraceae; genus CANMIH01. The sequence continues at coordinate 44,787 of CANMIH010000017.1, read as the reverse complement.
AGCCGAGTTGTTAGGCGGCAATCTTGTGATCCTGCTTTTGGCAGGTTTTGTCATTCTCTGTATTCTTCTGGGCGTTCGCATTGTCCCGCAGTCAGAAAAATATGTAGTCGAGCGCTTTGGACGGTTGCGGTCGGTGCTTGGGCCGGGGATCAACCTGATTGTGCCCTTCATTGACAAGGTCCAGCACAAAATCTCGATCCTTGAACGCCAGCTGCCCAATGCAACGCAGGATGCCATCACCTCGGACAACGTGTTGGTGCAGGTGGAAACATCGGTGTTCTATCGCATCCTTGAGCCGGAAAAGACCGTATACCGCATCCGCGATGTGGATGGTGCGATTGCCACTACCGTCGCTGGTATCGTTCGTGCCGAGATTGGTAAGATGGAACTGGATGAAGTTCAGTCGAACCGCTCGCAATTGATCACCCAGATTAAGGCTCTGGTCGAAGATGCGGTGGATGATTGGGGCATTGAAGTGACCCGCGCCGAAATTCTGGACGTGAATCTGGATCAGGCGACCCGTGATGCGATGCTGCAGCAGCTCAACGCCGAACGTGCCCGTCGGGCGCAGGTGACCGAAGCCGAAGGTGAGCGCCGCTCGGTTGAGCTTGCAGCGGATGCAGAACTTTATGCAGCAGAGCAGGCCGCAAAGGCGCGGCGCGTGACGGCGGATGCCGAGGCCTATGCAACCGAGGTTGTGGCTAGGGCTATCAAAGAAAATGGCATTGAAGCGGCGCAGTATCAGGTTGCGTTGAAGCAGGTCGAAGCTTTGGTCAAGGTTGGCGAAGGGCAGGGCAAGCAGACCGTTATTGTTCCCGCCAACGCGCTTGATGCCTTTGGGGATGCCTTCAACATGCTGAAAGGAAACAAATGATGAGCTGGGATATCTGGTGGGTCTGGGCTGCGGCCGGGCTTGTCCTTCTGATCCTTGAACTTCTGGCACCGGGCGTGATTTTCCTGGGCTTCGGCATTGGGGCTGGCGTGATTGCGCTGGTTCTCGCTGTTGCTCCCGGTATGATCACCTCTTTCCCTGTGGCGCTTTTGGTGTTCGCGCTTGTGTCCTTGATCGCTTGGTTTGCCATGCGCAAACTGGCGGGAGAACGCAAAGGTCAGAAGAAAATCTGGGATACGGATATCAATGAGGGATGAGGCCTGGCGCCAGTTTCATGGTGCTAAGCTTATGCTCTTTGCCGGGGATCAAATGATTGTGCTGCGGCGCGATCATACCCCGGGTATTGCCTGGCCGGGGCGATTGGATTTCCCCGGTGGAGGTCGCGAGGGGGATGAAACCCCAATAGACTGCGTGATCCGTGAGACGCAGGAAGAGCTCGGTCTGGAGTTGCGCCAGGACGACCTGGTCGAGGTGCATTTGCGGCAAAGCGCAAGCGGCAACGGATGGTACTTTGCGGCGCATTTACCCCACGGCGTAATTGCACAGGTGCAATTTGGCGGTGAAGGGGCCGGATGGTTGACCATGGCCCCGTCTAAGTATGTGTCTGATCCCGATGCGATCCCACATTTTGCCGAGATCCTAAGCACCTATCTGGCTGGGCGCGCTTAGGCGCCCAGAGATCTGAGCGGTTTAGACAGTTTTCAACTCTTCCAAAATCGACTGTGCCGCTGCGCGTGGGTTTTCCGCGCGGTGGATTGGGCGGCCCACAACGATGTGGTCTGCGCCATCGGCGATGGCCTGCGCCGGGGTGGCGATGCGTTTCTGATCACCAAGATCGGCACCGGCAGGACGTACACCGGGGGTGACAATCAGACGGCCTTTGGATTCGGGCAGGGCCCGGATCAGAGCGGCCTCTTGCGGGCTGGCGATCACGCCGTCTGCGCCAGCCTCAAAAGCCTTGCCTGCACGCTCGGCCACCAGATCTTTGATATCGCCGGGCTTGATCAGCGCACCGTCCAGATCATCGCGATCCAGCGAGGTCAGAATGGTGACGCCGAGGATCTTCATATTGCTGCCGGCAGCGCCTTCTTTGGCGGCCTGAACCACATAGGGATCGCCGTGAACGGTCAGGAAATCGAGATCAAACTGTGCCAGACCCCGCACGGCGTTTTCGACGGTGGCGCCGATGTCGAACAGTTTCATGTCGAGGAAGATCTTCTTGCCCTGTTCCTGCTTTAGCTGATTGGCGAGCGCCAGTCCGCCACCCGTGAGCATGCCGAGGCCGATCTTGTAAAAGGACACCGCATCACCGAGTTTATCGGTCAGGGCCTGACCCTGAACAATATTGGGTACGTCAAGGGCGACAATCAGACGGTCGTCATGCATGGGATGGCCTTTCGCTGCTGGGGATTTGCATCCTATTGAGCGTTTGGCGGATAGGCGTCAAGCTTTCTTGCGGGGCTTATGCGGTAAAAAACACTCAGACAGCCGCAGCGCCCCGCGAGAGCGGTATTCTGGCATGCGGCGGGCCTGTTTCAGGGCCTCAGCCAGCAGCAGGAGCCGGTGTTGGCTGTTGAGAATTTCGATGCGGCGGGGCAATGTGATCTGGAGTTGAATGCTGCTGTCTTCGCCGACAAGGGTGACCGCGCCGGAGGTGGCCCCATCGGGAGTGTCATCCCGGAAACCGGCATATCGAACCTGAGTCACTCGCATTTCAAACTCCTAAACCAAACTGCGCGTATCATCGGGTTCTGAGTTTAAGATTCAGTTCAAATGCACGTTGCAATTTTGTCACTACACCCCTTGTGCTCGCTGGGATTGCATCCCATCTTTCCTGTGAGGCCCTTGAGACCAGCGTGCCGCCGAGCGGGCGCAACATTTCAACAGGGGCGCTTGGAAAAAGGAGAATTGCTATGAACTTGGAGAAGTTCACCGAGCGGTCGCGCGGATTTGTTCAGGCTGCGCAAACCATTGCAATGCGGGAAAGCCACCAGAAGCTGGCACCTGAGCATCTTCTCAAAGCTCTGATGGATGACGATCAGGGAATGGCCAGCAACCTGATTTCACGGGCTGGCGGATCGCCGTCGCGCGTGGTGCAGGTGCTTGAAGACAAAATCACCAAGATCCCGAAAGTGTCCGGAGATGCGGGGCAGATCTATCTCGATTCTGCCACCGGTCGTGTGATCGACGAAGCGGAAAAAATTGCGACCAAAGCGGGCGATAGTTTTGTCGCCGTGGAGCGTCTTTTGATGGCGCTTGCCATGGTCAAAAGCCCGGCCAAAGACGCTCTGGATGCGGGCTCTGTTTCGGCGCAGAAGCTTAATGAAGCGATCAATGACATCCGCAAAGGCCGGACGGCCGATAGCGCCACTGCGGAAGAAGGCTATGACGCGCTGAAGAAATATGCGCGGGACCTGACAGAAGCTGCTGCCGACGGAAAAATTGACCCGATCATTGGCCGTGACGAAGAAATCCGCCGGGCCATGCAGGTGTTGAGCCGCCGTACCAAAAACAACCCTGTGATGATCGGGGAACCGGGCGTGGGTAAAACCGCGATTGCCGAAGGTCTTGCCCTGCGCATCGTCAATGGCGACGTGCCGGAATCTCTGCGCAACAAAAAGCTTCTGGCGCTGGATATGGGCGCTTTGATCGCCGGTGCGAAATACCGTGGCGAATTCGAAGAGCGCCTGAAAGCGATCCTGACCGAGGTCACAGAGGCCGCGGGCGAAATTGTCCTATTCATTGATGAAATGCACACCCTTGTCGGCGCTGGTAAAGCGGATGGGGCGATGGATGCCTCGAACCTGTTGAAACCCGCATTGGCGCGCGGTGAGCTGCACTGCGTCGGGGCGACCACGCTAGATGAGTACCGCAAGCACGTCGAAAAAGACGCGGCTCTGGCGCGTCGGTTCCAGCCGGTTCTGGTGGACGAGCCAACGGTCGAGGATTCAATTTCGATTCTACGCGGCATCAAAGAGAAATACGAGTTGCATCACGGCGTGCGCATCTCGGACTCGGCACTTGTCTCTGCGGCGACCCTGTCTCACCGCTATATCACCGACCGGTTTTTGCCTGACAAAGCCATTGATTTGATGGACGAAGCGGCCAGCCGCCTGCGTATGGAGGTCGACAGCAAACCCGAAGAGCTTGATGCGCTGGACCGGGAGATCCTGCAGAAACAGATCGAGGTTGAGGCCCTGCGGCTCGAAGATGATCAGGCGTCTAAGGATCGGTTGGAACGGCTAGAAAAGGATCTGGCGGATCAACAGGATCAATCTGCGCAGATGACTGCGCGCTGGCAGGCCGAGCGGGATAAGCTTGCCTCGTCACGGGATCTGAAAGAGCAGTTGGACAAAGCACGCGCAGAGCTTGAACAGGCGAAACGCGAGGGCAATCTGGCGCGTGCAGGTGAGCTGTCTTACGGGATCATCCCTGGGCTGGAGCAACAGCTGAACGATGCAGACAGCGCCGATGACGTGATGGTCGAAGAGGCCGTGCGCCCCGAACATATTGCGGGCGTGGTAGAACGCTGGACCGGTATTCCCACCTCCAAGATGTTGGAGGGTGATCGTGAAAAACTGTTGCGGATGGAAGATAACCTGCACCAGCGGGTGATCGGACAGAGTGCGGCCGTGACTGCGGTCTCCAATGCGGTACGTCGTGCGCGCGCGGGTCTCAACGATGAAAATCGTCCCCTGGGATCGTTCCTGTTTCTTGGGCCAACCGGTGTTGGTAAAACCGAATTGACCAAGGCCGTAGCGGACTTTCTGTTCGATGACGACAGCGCCATGGTGCGGATCGACATGTCGGAATACATGGAGAAACACAGCGTGGCCCGTCTGATCGGGGCGCCTCCGGGCTATGTCGGCTATGATGAGGGCGGTGTTCTCACCGAAGCGGTACGGCGCAAACCCTATCAGGTTGTGCTGTTCGATGAGGTCGAAAAGGCCCACCCGGATGTGTTCAACGTGCTGTTGCAGGTGCTTGATGACGGGATGCTGACCGACAGCCAGGGGCGGACCGTAGATTTCAAACAGACGCTGATCATTCTGACATCGAACCTTGGGGCGCAGGCGCTGAGCCAGCTGCCAGAAGGGGCGGATGCGGCGCAGGCCAAGCGGGATGTGATGGATGCAGTGCGGGCCCATTTCCGGCCGGAATTCCTCAACCGTCTGGATGAGACCATCATCTTTGACCGACTTGCGCGGAAAGACATGGATGGGATCGTCGACATTCAGATGGCGCGTTTGTTGAAACGTCTTGCGGCGCGGAAAATCACGCTTGAACTGGACGATGGTGCTCGGACCTGGCTGGCGGATGAGGGGTATGACCCTGTATTCGGCGCACGACCGCTCAAACGGGTGATCCAGCGCGCCTTGCAGAACCCCTTGGCGGAGATGCTTTTGGCCGGGGACATTGGCGACGGGGCTGTTGTGCCGGTGCATGCCGGGACCGAGGGGCTGTTGATTGGTGATCGTGTTGGGGCCTCGAACAATCCCAAACCCGATGACGCCGTGGTGCATTAAGCCCGGTTGATTGAACAAAAAAGTGCTCCCTGCCGCAGTGATGTGGCAGGGGATTTTCTTATCGGTTAGGCCTTCTGGCGGGCGATCAATGCGCGGCAGGTCAAGGTCGCGATGACCGACACGGCGGCAAAGGTCGCAAAGATCCAGAAGGCTGAGTTGGCAATCCGGTCGAGGTTTTCAAGGTCGTTGAAGCCGGTGAGATTGCCAACCAAACCCGCAAGCGCGGTACCGAAGGCCACCGAGAACATCTGAACCGTCGACAGCGCCGAGGCCGCCATGTCGCGTTCATCCGCGTCTGTGAATTGCAGGATAAAGGTGTTGAGATGCGGCCAGCCTATGCCGATGCTGATCCCCAACAGGATAAGGGCCCCCGACAGGATGAGCGTGACGGTGAGACCAGTTGCGGCAACCATCGGTGTGACCAGCCCGAGAGCGACAAAGGACACCACCATCAAAACCGGGCCTGCAATGACCGCACGATGCATGGCGCGGCCGGTGAATTTGGCAGAATAGACCTCGGACCCCGCCCAGCCGATTGACACAAGCGCCGCGATATAGCCCGCCAAAAGCGGGCTATGGCCATGCAGCCGTTGCAGAAAATAGGGCATGAAGAACTCGGCATTGATGCTGAAGATCAACAAAGACATCACCGCAATCGACAGAAACAAAGGAGAGTCGGGCCGGGTTGCGCCCCGGGGGAACAGACGCAGGGGTTGGGTCAATTCCCGGCGCATCAGGGTCACAACCATGGTTGCTGAGGCTGCAACAGCCAGCCCCGTAAGCAGAACGTTGGGCATGACGCTGCTTAAGGAAATCGCCAGAATGGCGCCGGCCAGCAGCGCGAGTTGTGTCAGAGCGAGGGGCTCAGGTGGGCGCGTATCTCGTTTGATTTGGGGCAGCAAACGCAGCGCCAATATAACAAACACCACGGTGGTGGGGAGCATGATGCCAAAGCCCATGCGCCACATGTCAAGTTCGGCAAACACACCGCCCACCGCCGGGCCAAACAACATGGTGATGCCCCAAGTGCCAGACAGCAGGGCCATGGCGCGTGACCAAAGCCGCTCGGGATAGATCAGCACAATCATCGAGTAACACAGGGTAAAGAGCATACCTCCGCCTGCACCTTGGATGATGCGCCCCAATAGCAACATTGGCATGGTCATCGCGAGCGCGGCGATCAGGCTACCGCTCGCAAAGATAAGTCCAGACAGGGCAAAGCCCAGCCGTGCACCCGTGCGGCGCATCAGGTTGCCGGTCACCGCTGCGCTTAGAATGGCGGCCAGAGTGGCAAGCGTCGCGTTCCACGCGTAAAGGTGCTGACCCCCAATCTCGGCAACGATCGACGGCAGCATGGTGGCCGAAAGCGTGAGGTTGATCGCATGTAAGGTGATCCCCGCAGCCAGAACGGCCGAGGTTGCGGCGAAATCACCGCGCAGGATATCACGCCACCCTGCCTCGGGTGTGTGCTCATAGGTTGCTGACATAGTGTGCTCCGTTGACCGAGGTCTTATGTGGTTTTGTTATAGGCGTGGTCGGGGTTGTCATTGGCCCATTCGTCGGCATCAAATCCTTCGACCCCAAAGGTGAAGTTTGGGGCGATGACATCTGTCCGCAGGTGTTTGATGGCTTGATACTCTTACGAATTCCAGAACCCTTGCAAGTGCTCCATGGAGGGGAAGCGGAACAGGGTGAACCGCGCACCCTCTTTCCAGTCTCCTTCGTAGTGATCCATAAACTGGCCTGTCTCTCCGGCCACGATAATTTCGCCGCCCCATTTTTCCATTATGGGATGTGTGGCCTGGCCATAGGGATCTAACGGGCCATGGCCCTCGGGCATGAACGAGCTGGCGACGAGATAGGCAGGTTTTTGTTTTGACATCGGGTTTCTCCTATTTGACTGCTCGATGATTCGAACTTCTGCTTGCTTTGCTACTTCCTCAACTTAAGTTGAGGTCAAGCGCGAGAATTGGAGAGTGTAATGAAGCGAAAAGACGGGCTGACGGTGGGGGATGTGGCCGAGCGCAGTGGCATCGCCGTGTCAGCGGTGCATTTCTACGAGCGGAAAGGGTTGATCCGGTCGGCGCGGAATTCTGCCAATCACCGGCGCTATTCCCCAACGGTCTTGCGCAAAATCGCGATCATTCGCGTGGCACAACGTGCAGGCGTCCCCTTGCAGGAGGTCGCTGATGCGATGGCGTTTCTGCCAGCGGAAGGCAAAGTAACGGCCGACGACTGGGCCACGCTTTCGCAGCAGTGGACCGATGAATTGAATGACCGGATCGACCGTCTGACGCGGTTGCGGGACAATATGGCCGGGTGTATCGGCTGTGGCTGCCTGTCGATGGAGGCCTGTCGTCTGGTCAACCCGGATGACGCCTTGGCGGATGAAGGGCCGGGTCCGCGTAAGTTGGACCCAGCGGAGGCTGCGCCCGAGGGGTAGGAAATTGCGCGATCGCCGAACTAGCCCCCGATCGCGCAGATGGGTAAGCGGATTAATCCAGGCCCACAGCGTTGCGGGCTATGCCATCAAGCAGGGCCTCAACTTTCTTCATTGCGCCGTCTGGGTAGGTGCGAAAGCCGATTGTGGTAACGTCCGGGGTGTCAGGGCGCACCATGACAAAGATATCGTAGGGGCAAAACACGATGTTCATCGGGTCGTCTTCCATCACCTCCCGCGAGATCTTGGCGGAACAGAAGCTAAAGACATCCGCATTTTGAAACAGAACCACATCAGACCCGAGATCTGCGCGGGTGCGTTCCAGCATCTCGCCGGTGTGTGACACGGAATCGATCACGAGGCCTGCATCTAGAATGGCGCTTTCCAGCCCAAACACCACGTCATCAAAGCTTTCGTCGGTGTCGTAGGTGATCATGTCCGCGGCGAAAACGGGCAGGGCCAAAACCATCGCAGCACATGTGACGAATATTCTGTTCATTCTCTCATCCTTTCACGAATGCGGCAGAGGGGATGCCATTCGTTTGTCTTGCTGGCAAACTAACGCAGAGTTTTCAGAATGCCTTGAGGCATATTATCACATTCGGGAGTTTGCATATGGGTAACGCCATGGGCTATGCCACCTCACTGCTTGAAACGCTTGCGTTTTTGTTTGTCTTTCTGCTTGGGCTGGCTTTGGCTGCTGCCTGTGTGATGTTTGTGATCGACCGAATGCAAACCCACGACGCCATTCGGCGCAACTATCCGGTGATCGGCCGGTTCCGTAAGATTTTCACCGAGCTGGGTGAGTTTTTCCGCCAGTATTTCTTTGCAATGGACCGCGAAGAGATGCCGTTTAACCGGGCGCAGCGCAATTGGGTGTCACATTCGACCGGCGGTAAGGGGAACACGGTTGCCTTTGGTTCGACCCGCAATCTGAATGTGCCGGGCACGCCGATTTTTATGAATGCAGTGTTCCCGCCGCTTGATGATCAGTTTGGCAAAACCGCCCCGATGGTGATCGGGGCCGGAGCGCGCGAGCCCTATGCGGCCCCCTCGATTTTCAATATTTCGGGTATGTCTTACGGGGCTATTTCGAAGCCCGCAGTCCAGTCGTTGGCACATGGAGCCAAAGAGGCCGGAGTGTGGTTGAACACCGGTGAAGGAGGGCTGTCACCCTTCCACCTCGAGGGGGGCTGTGACATCGTTTATCAGATCGGCACCGCAAAATACGGTGTGCGTGACGAAAACGGCAACTTGAGCGATGAGAAGTTGCGTGAGGTTGCGGCCCATCCTCAGGTGAAGATGTTTGAAATCAAACTGAGTCAGGGGGCGAAGCCCGGCAAGGGTGGTATCCTGCCCGGAGAAAAGATCACCCCAGAGATTGCCAAGATCCGTGGTTTGAAGCCGGGTGAAGATGGGATTTCCCCCAATCGTCACCGCGAAGTTGATAGCTTTGCCGATCTGTTGGATCTGGTGAGCCATATTCGCGAGGTAACAGGCAAACCCGTTGGCTTTAAAACAGTGCTTGGCTCGGCGGAACCTTGGTTTGAATTCTTTGAATTGATCAAAGCGCGTGGCGCAGAAAGCGCTCCGGATTTTATCACCGTTGATGGCGGGGAAGGGGGCACCGGTGCTGCTCCGATGCCATTGATTGATCTGGTCGGGCTGCCGCTGCGTGAGGCGTTGGTGCGGATGGTGGATCTGCGTGACATCTATGGGTTGCACGACCGTATTCGGATCGTCGCTTCGGGCAAGCTAGTGGTTCCGGGCGACGTGGCCTGGGCCATCTGTGCCGGGGCGGATTTCGTCACCTCGGCACGGGGGTTCATGTTCTCACTGGGCTGTATTCAGGCGTTGAAATGCAACAAGAACACCTGCCCAACCGGCATCACAACTCATGACCCGCGACTGCAGAAGGGGCTTGTTGTGAAGGAAAAGGACAAGCGGGTTGCGGGCTATGCAAAATCGATTGTGAAAGAGGTCGAAACCATTGCGCATTCTGTGGGCGTAGCCGAGCCGCGCCTGATGCGGCGCAGGCATGTGCGGATCGTACAAGACGATGGTCGGTCGGTGTCCATGAATGAAATCTGGCCCTCTAACCCGGTGGGCGACGCGGCGGAGTAAGCTGTCAGCTGTGATGTGTTTCAATCTTGGCACACGATCGTGAGAGGATGTTTGTTGGCTCGCGTGAGCGCTTTGCATATCTTTTGACCAGAGGAACAAAGGAGACCCCTGATGGCATTTCGCTGGACCAATGATCTGCGCCCCGAAGACGTGACACCGGAGGCGGTGTTTATGAACCGGCGGCAATTGATTGGCGGCCTGGCGGCCGGGACAATCCTTGGTTCAGCAGGGATGGCGCAGGCCCAAGAGGCGCTTGAACCCAATAGCTGGGAAGATATTACAACATACTGTAATTTCTACGAATTTGGCACCGGGAAAGATGATCCCGCAAAGTATGCCAGCTCGCTTGTGACCGATCCCTGGAGCGTGACAATCGACGGGTTGGTCGACCGCCCCGGCGACTATAGCCTCGGTGATATTCTCAGTCAGATGACCGTCGAAGAGCGTCTGTATCGCTTCCGCTGTGTTGAAGCATGGTCAATGGTTGTACCTTGGAATGGGTTTGAGCTTGCGGATCTGCTAGAGCTCGCTGGGGTTCAGTCTGGCGCCAAATATGTAGCCTTTGAGACAGCATATCGCCCCAAGGAAATGCCGGGAACTCTCTTTCCCGTGTTGGATTGGCCCTATGTCGAAGGCCTGCGTCTAGACGAGGCCATGCATCCGCTGACAATCATGGCCACGGGGCTATACGGCAAACCATTGCCCAACCAGAATGGCGCACCGCTGCGGTTGGTTGTGCCGTGGAAATACGGGTTCAAATCGATCAAATCGGTGGTGAAAATCACCCTGACCGACACTCAGCCGCCCACCAGCTGGAACAAAGCCAACCCACGTGAGTATGGGTTCTATTCCAACGTGAACCCAAATGTGGATCACCCCCGGTGGAGCCAGGCGTCTGAGCGGGCCATTGGTGGTGGGCTCTTTGCCCGTCGCAAGCCCACTTTGATGTACAATGGCTATGAAGAAGAGGTGGCGGGCCTGTATGAAGGCATGGATCTGTCGAAAAACTTCTAAGTCTGACGCGATCAGGAAAGAGCTGTTGTTCATGATAGATCAGATCAATGCCACTTTACGGCGTATCCCGACCTGGTTGGTTTATGTCCTGCTGTCGCTCCCTGCGCCCTACTTTCTGTATCTGGGCGCGACCGGTGGCCTAGGGGTGGAACCTATCAACGCGCTTGAGCGCAAGCTTGGTGAGGTGGCGCTTCAGCTGATTGTGTTTGGGTTAACCGTGACACCGCTGAAGCGCTGGGCTGGGCTAAACCTGCAGAAATTTCGCCGGGCGATTGGCATCATGGCCTTTGCCTATGTTGCGATGCACCTGTTGGTTTGGCTTGTGCTTGATGTGCAGATCCTAAGCCAGATCTTCGCCGATCTCGTGAAACGGCCATATATCACCGTTGGGCTGGCTGGCTTCTTGCTGCTTGTGCCTTTGGCACTGACCTCGAACAATGTCAGTGTGAAAAAGCTTGGGCCAAAATGGCGGGTTTTGCATCGTCTGACCTATGTGGCCGCAATCTTGGGCGCTGCGCATTATGTAATGCTGGCCAAGGGGTTTCAGGTCGAACCGTTGATTTATCTTGGGCTGGTCCTGGGGCTTCTTGCGCTGCGGCGTGTCCCCAAAAGCAAAAGCCGTCGCCGCGCGGTGGCGTGATAGACTAAGCCCTTCGGAGATTTCCGGAGGGCTTTTTGTCATCCGACCGGATTCATGCCTGCACATTGCGGGAAAGCCTCTTGCAAATTTGATGATTCCCAGTTACGCGCACAGCTTCAACGCGGGGTGACAGCCTTGGAGGCACCCTGCCCTTATATTTTGGAGAATACCATGGCTGGTGAGATTCCTAATCTCGAAGCATTTGAACGGACGGGGACAGGCAAGGGCGCCGCTCGTCAGGCACGCCGCGACGGCATGGTGCCGGGCGTTGTTTTCGGTGGCGACAAAGAGCCACTCGCAATCAACATCCCGTTCAACGTACTGTTCAAGCGCCTGAAGCAAGGCCGCTTTAAGTCGACCCTGTTCAACATGCAGGTTGAAGGTCAGGAAGACGTTCGTGTGATTTGCCGTGACGTCCAGCGTGACGTTGTAAAAGATCTGCCGACCCATGTTGATTTCATGCGTCTGCGCCGCACCTCGAAAGTTGCACTGTTCATCCCCGTTGAGTTCATCAATGAAGAGCAGGCACCGGGCATCAAGCGTGGCGGCATGCTGACTGTTGTTCGTCCCGAGGTTGAGCTGGTTGTGACCGCCGGTGATATTCCTGAGAAGATCACTGTTGATCTGGCAGGCCTGAAAATCGGTGACGTGATCAACATCTCGAATGTTGAGCTGCCCGCCGGCGCCAAGCCGACCATCGATCGTGACTTCGTTATCGCGAACCTGGCCGCTCCTGCGGGTCTGGCGTCGAGCGAAGATGACGACGATGCAGAAGAGGGTGGCGAAGAGTAATCTCCTCTTTCCTCTCAATCAGAATAGAAAAGCCCCCGAGTGTTCGGGGGCTTTTTCTTTTGCCAATGTCATGTGAGTTGATCCAGCGCCGGGCGCCAAAGCTTTAGCTGCCAGACCGCGCGAGAACGGCCAGCGGATTGATGATATTGATCAGTTCGCTCACCGAATAGATGGGTTTACGTGACACAAAGACGATGTCGTCGGGGCGCAGTTCCACTTCGGTGGCGACACGCAGGCGACTTGGATCCTGGGCATTGAGGTGGAACACTTGCATCGGGCGCGTTCCGCGCATCATATAGATCTCTTTGGTGCGCGCGGCATTGTTGGAGAAAATCTGCTCATCCCCAGAGAACAGAAGATCGGCCAAAGTTGGTCGTTTTTCCGGGCGAACTTCAAGTGCGATAGATTCTGAATCTTCGCTGACGAGAAAGGCCCGGCCCTGATGATAGAAGAATTCTTCAATGTTGATCAGGTCGCCCCCGGTCAGAAAGTAGTTCGGACTTTGGGGTTTAAACACATGCTCAAGCGGGAAGTGATACCGTTTGCCTTTGCGAGTAACCGAAACGATCTGAACGCGGTCATTGAGGATCGCAATACCTGAGGCAACCAGTAGGTCGCGTAGGCTTGTGGGTGTTTCAGTGATCGGGAACGTACCGCCACTGGGCGCGGATTCGCGCGTTGAATTCGCGGCCAGTTCCGGGTTGTGGGCGGTGCGGGAATAGGTCAGGCTGACCCGTTGCGAATTGAAGCCTGAGACCTCGAGCTGAAACCGCGGATCGACCCCGTTGCGGATCAATGCATTGGCCACAAGATCGCGGGCTTCGGCCAGTGTTTTGCCTTCCAGCTCAAGCTTGCCTGTTTCGATGAACAAAACGCTGCCATCTGCGGTCACCCGCGAGCTGCGAGCCCCTACTGATTCCTGTGGCTCGAGAGCGCGTGAGGTGACGTAAATGGACAGCTGAAGCACATCGCCGACACCAATGTGGTAGGGGAGAGGTTTGGTGCTGCTGAAACGGTGCACATGGGTGATGTCGTGTTCGTCAACGATACGCGCGGCCTGACCGCTGCCTGCACGCTCCACCAGCCGCTCAAAGGGCATCATGTTGAGATCATAGGCCGCCGCAAAGGTCAGCGCCTGGAACTTGAGATCGAGATCTTGCTGAGGCGTGATCTGAGTTTGATCCTCAAGCTTCATTTCTTCGAGGATGGCACCGCACGACAGAGGGAGGAGGCAGATCCCCGCCAGCGCAACCCTGTTCAATATTGGCATGTCGTCCCACCCATCTTCAAAACTTGTCGTGGATCACCAGAGGCAATCATCAGAAACTCGATCATTAACGTGCCATCGCCAAACTGCCCGCTGGCGTCACCAAGGCCGTAGTGCGGACGAAGGATGGGCGGCCCTGCCGGGCAACGTGAAGGCCAATCACCACGATTCTAGGCAGAGGGAGCGGCGTTTACCACTTCTATGTCAAGGGAGCCGGGCTTTTCGGCGGGTGTGTGGCTTTCGCTCCATGTTGGCGTCGTCACGTGGTGGAAATTCTCCGCGTTGACATGAATCATGATTCATGTTTCAGATTTAGCCGAGGAGACATTCAGGGAGGAGCCCTCATGCTGCGCATGTTTGCGTTGACGGTTGCTGGTGCGTTGATGACCACCGCAGCCTCTGCCGAAATCCGGATTGCCCATGTTTACGGCAAAACTGGTCCGTTTGAGGCCTACGCGGCCCAATCACACAATGGTCTGATGCTAGGGCTGGAATACGCCACGGGTGGCACGATGGAGATCAATGGCGAGAAGATCGTCGTGATCGAAAAAGACACCCAGTTGAAGCCCGATATCGGTCGGGCCCAGCTGGAAGAGGCTTATGGCGACGATGACGTGCATCTTGCCATTGGTCCGGTGAGCTCGGGCGTCGCGCTGGCAATGCTGCCCGTGGCCGAGGAATATGAGCGGGTGTTGATTGTTGAACCTGCGGTTGCGGATTCGATCACGGGCTCCAACTGGAACCCATACATCTTCCGGACGGGTCGTAATTCGTCGCAGGATGCCATTGCCAACGCGGTTGCCTTGGGTGGTGAAGGCGTCACCATTGCGACCTTGGCACAGGATTATGCCTTTGGCCGTGATGGCGTTGCTGCGTTCAAAGAGGCGCTTGAAGCCACCGGTGCCACAATTGCACATGAAGAATATGTGCCAACCGACACCACCGATTTCACCGCTGCAGCGGAACGTATTTTCACCGCAATGGGTGACATTGAGGGCGACAAAAAGCTCTTCATCATCTGGGCCGGAGGCGGCAATCCCATGAGCAAAATCAATGCGATGGAGCCGTCGCGCTTTGGTGTTGAGATTGCAACCGGTGGCAATATTCTTGCGGCGCTGAAGGCGTACAAAGAGCTGCCGGGCATGGAAGGCGCGACCTATTACTACTACGAAATCCCACAGAACCCGGTGAACGACTGGCTGGTGAAAACCCATTTCGAGCGCTTTGATAGCCCGCCCGATTTCTTCACCGCAGGTGGCATGTCTTCGGGCCTGGCGATTGTTGAGGCGATCAAAAAGGCCGGTGGTGCAGAGGACACCGACGCGCTGGTGAAAGCGATGGAAGGCATGTCCTGGGAAACTCCCAAAGGCACCATGACATTTCGCGCAGAAGACCATCAGGCGATGCAGACCATGTACCATTTCCGTACCGAAGTGCAGGACGGCAAAGACTATGGTGTGCCGGTTCTGGTGCGTGAGATTGGCATGGATGAAATGAAAATCCCGGTGCGCAACTAAGCGCCGGATTTTTCCGAACCTGTCCCTCGGGGTGACTGTTCCGGTCACCCCACTCTGACAGGGAAAGAGACTGATGACCCAGACACTTCTAGAAACAATGGACCTGACCGTTCGATTTGGCGGTCACGTGGCGGTTGATGCGGTTTCCTGCAGCTTTCACGCCGGGGAACTGACAGCCATTGTTGGCCCCAATGGTGCCGGGAAAACCACTTATTTCAATCTGATCTCCGGCCAGATCCCGGCCAGCGCGGGTACCGTTAAGTTGATGGGAGAAAATATCACCCGTCTCGGTGTCGCGGATCGCTGCCGCCGGGGATTGGGGCGGGCGTTTCAGCTGACCAACCTGTTTCCAAGCCTGACCGTTCTGGAAAATGTGCGTCTTGTGATCCAGTCGCGTCAGCACAAAGGTTTTGGGCTGTTTTCCATGGCCGACAGCCATACGGAACTGACCGTTGCGGCTATGGCCATTCTGGAGCGGGTGCGTCTGGACACCCAAAAGGATCAGGTGGTTTCGGAATTGTCCCACGGCGACCAGCGCAAGCTGGAAGTGGCGCTTTTGATCGGATTGGATCCGATGGTCTATATGTTTGACGAACCCACGGCGGGCATGAGCGTGGATGAAGCGCCGGTGATCCTTGATTTGATTGCAGAAATCAAAGCCGACCGGGAACGCACCGTTCTGTTGGTCGAGCACAAGATGGATGTGATCCGAACCTTGGCGGATCGGATCATCGTATTGCACAACGGTGCTTTGGCGGCAGATGGCGATCCTGAGACTGTGATGGCGTCGGACGTGGTGCAAGAGGCCTATATGGGCAAGGAGCTGGATCATGTCTGAGCCAATTCTGACGCTGAACAATCTTTATACCGACATCGCGCAATATCACATTCTTCAGGGTGTTGATCTGCAGGTGCCACGAGGACAGGTGACCATGCTTCTGGGGCGCAATGGCGTGGGTAAAACCACGACGTTGAAAACCATCATGGGGCAATGGACAGCAAAGTCCGGCGAAATTCTCTACAACGGGCAGGAGATGACCCAGATGCCCGTTTCGGCGCGCGCCCGGGCCGGGATCGGCTTTGTGCCTGAGGATATGGGGATCTTTCGCGATCTGACCGTCGAGGAAAACATGATCCTGGGCTGTACCTCAGGTCCGCTCGATCCCAAGCGCAAAGACTGGCTTTTGGGCGCGTTTCCTGCGCTTGGCACCTTCTGGCACAGCGAGGCGGGCAATCTGTCTGGAGGACAGAAACAGATGCTGTCGATCGCCCGTGCGATGGCAGAAGAGCGTCAGCTGTATCTGATCGATGAACCCACCAAGGGACTTGCCCCTGCGATTGTGTCGACCATGGCTCAGGCGTTGCGCGAGCTAAAGGCACAGGGTGCATCTATCCTTTTGGTCGAACAGAACTTTTCGGTCGCCAAAGCTTTGGGCGACACTGCCGCCGTCATGGATGACGGACGGGTGATCTGGAACGGTGACATGGCGGAACTGGCGACAAACAGCGACCTTCAGGAACGCCTGATGGGTCTTAGCATGGAGGCGCATTGAAATGGCGGCAGCCCCCGATCATAAACCCACTTTCGCGGCCCTAAGTCTGTCGGAACGACTGGACAAGGCCATGCCGGTTTTGCTGGTGCCGCTGTTGGTGGTTCTTGGGTTTTTGGCGATTGGAACCCCGTCGTCCTGGATGACGCTGACGGTGTCCGGACTGGCGATGGGCATGATGATTTTCATTATGGCTTCAGGCCTTACCTTGGTTTTTGGCCTCATGGATGTGATCAACTTTGGTCATGGCGCCTTTGTTTCGGTTGGCGCCTTTGTCGGGGTTTCGGTGCTCATCGCATTGGGCGATTGGACCGGCACCGCGTCGCTTTTGCTGAACATGTCCGCGGTTTTTCTCGCAGTTGTTGCCGCGATGATGGTGACTGGGATTATGGGCTGGGGGTTTGAACGGATTATCGTCAAGCCGGTCTATGGCGCGCATCTCAAACAGATCCTTGTGACAGTGGGGGGCCTGATTGTTGTCGAGCAGCTGATCCATGTGGTGTGGGGGCCGGATGAGATTTTCATCACCCGCCCTGAGACCCTGAAGGGGGCCATCACCTTTGCCGGGGCCGCAATGGAGAAATACCGTCTTCTGGCAGTGGCCATCGGATTGGTGTTGTTCATCGCGATGCGCATGGTTCTGCGCCGCACCAAGATTGGTTTGATTGTCCGCGCTGGTGTCGAAAATGGCCCGATGGTCGAGGCCTTGGGATACCGCCTGCGCATGGTGTTCATCGGTGTCTTTGTGGCCGGGTCGGCGCTTGCTGGCTTGGGTGGCGTGATGTGGGGGCTGTACCAAGAGGTGATCACCGCAGGCATGGGAGAAAAGATGATGGTTTTGGTGTTCATCGTCGCCATCATCGGTGGGCTTGGCTCGGTCGAGGGGGCCTTTATTGGCGCGCTGCTGGTTGGGTTGATGCAAAACTATGTCGCGTTTCTTGAGCCAAAACTGGCGCTGGTGTCAAACATCGCGCTGATGACCGCAATCCTGATGTGGCGGCCGCAAGGCATGCTACCAGTCGTGAAGGCGAAGTGAGATGATCGTCAATTTGCTATCCGGAGACAAACCGCGCTCTGCAGTGCTGACCGCTCTGCTGGTGCTGATCTTGATCTGCCTGGCGGGGGCTCCGTTCATCTTTGATGGCGTTCGCCCACTGGATACAGCCGCGCGGATCTGCATCTTTATTCTGCTGGTCGCGAGTTATGACCTGCTTCTGGGCTATGGTGGCATTGTAAGCTTTGCCCATACGATGTTTTTTGGCCTAGGCGCCTACGGCGTGGCCCTGGCGTCAACGCATATGGGGCGGGGGTTTGATGCGTTATTGGTCGGGAGCCTGTCCGGTGCTTTGGCGGCGATTGTTCTCGCGCTTTTGATCGGTTTGTTCAGTCTGCGGGTCCGGGCGATCTTTTTCGCAATGATCACGCTGGCGGTGGCCTCGGCGGTTGCGGTTCTGGTATC
This sequence comes from uncultured Pelagimonas sp., assembly GCA_947497905.1. GTDB lineage: Bacteria > Pseudomonadota > Alphaproteobacteria > Rhodobacterales > Rhodobacteraceae > CANMIH01. The sequence continues at coordinate 26,566 of CANMIH010000017.1, read as the reverse complement.
GCAGTTCTCGGGGCTGACCGGAGGCGAAGATGGGCTGACCTACAAGATTCCCCGCGTGCTGACCTCGGCCAATCGAATGGGTGAGTTTCTGGGCACCCGGATCAGCGGAAAGATTCTGAACTACTATCTGGTGTTCACCTGCGCGCTGATCCTATTTCTGCTGTTGCTGCGCATCGTGAATTCACCCTTTGGGCGGGTGCTGCAGGCGATCCGGGAAAATGACTTCCGGGCCGAAGCGATCGGATATCGCGTTGTCTGGTATCGGACCATGGCAACCTGTCTGTCGGCGGCCACTGCCGCGCTGGCTGGGAGCCTGTTTGCGATCTGGCTGCGCTATGTTGGACCGGACACCACGCTCAGCTTTGAAATCATGCTCGATATTCTGTTGATGGTGGTTATTGGCGGGATGGGCACCATGTATGGCGCGGTGATTGGGGCAACGCTGTTCATTCTGGCACAGACCTATTTGCAGAACCTGATGGGAGGGGCCTCTGAGGCCACCGCAGGCCTGCCCTTGATCCCCGACCTTCTGGATCCGGATCGTTGGCTGATGTGGCTGGGTATCTTGTTTATTCTCAGCGTCTACTTCTTTCCAACCGGCATTGTGGGTCGCTTGCGGGAGGGCCGTAGCGCGTGACAATTCCGGTCCTTTTTCTACATGGTTGGACCATGCGCGGTGCGGTATTTGAGGATGTCGCCGAGCGTTTGGGCGCTGACTTCACTTGCTATGCACCGGATCTGCCGGGGCATGGGGAGCGGGTTGACGATACCCTCAGTTTGGATGCCTGTGCCGCGCTGGTGGATCGGTGGGTTAGCCGGTTGGATCGGCCCATTCTTGCTGGGTGGTCGATGGGCGCCGGAGCGGCCTGGCGCTATATCGAGCACCACGGGACAGCGGCGTTGCGCGGCTTAGTCACCATCGACATGAGCCCTCGGATGTTGCCCGCACCGGGCTGGGATCTTGGGTTGCTTGGGCAAAGTGCCGAGGCGGTCCTGGCGACGTCGGGTCGGATTGAACCGGATTGGCCACGCATGGCCGACAGCATCTCGCGCAGCCTGTATGCGCGCGATAGTGCGCCTGTGTTTGATCGAAGCGCTGTGCGAGAGATGCTTTTGGGACAGGATCCTGCGGTGCTCAGGCCGCTTTGGGATGATCTTGTTGCGATGGATGCACGCGATACCATTGCCAAGATAGCACTTCCCTATCTGGTCTGTTCTGGTGCGCAAAGCAGGCTTTATTCGCGGGAAGTGGCCGATTGGATCGCGGAAACTGCTGAACAGGCGCAGGTTCAGAGCTTTGCACACTCGGGACACTCTCCTCATCTGGAAGAGCCTGATGCGTTTTGTGATGCCATTCGGCGCTTTGTTGCGGCACATAGGTTGGCAACGCCAGAATTCGAGCCAGAAAAGACCTGATGCCCATGCCAACCAATGCAAAACCCAAAACCAAACGTGGAATCGAGCGCCGAGCCAAAATTTTGGCCGCGGCAGAACAGGTGATCGGTGAAAAAGGGTTCTCGGCGGCGTCGATTGCAGACATCACACGGGCGGCAGAAACGGCTCTGGGCACTTTCTACATCTATTTCTCGGGCAAAGACGAAGTGTTTCGCGAGTTGGTCCAGGATATGGGGCATGCCACCCGCACACAGGCGGCCGCGCGCGTGGCCGGTGCCGCCGATCGTCTGGAGGCGGAGAGAGCGGGGCTTGAGGCCTATCTGACGGTCGTGCGCGACCGGCCCATGCAATACCGCATCGTAGAAGAGGCGCGTTTCGTCGATCCAGAGGCCTACCGAGACTATTATACCGAGTTTGGCAAAGCCTATGCCGGTCAGTTGGATCAGGCGGTGGAAAAGGGCGAAATTTCACCGGGGGATGCTGAGGTGCGCGCATGGGCTTTGATGGGGATCGCCAAGACGCTGGGCGAGCGATTTGTGCTTTGGGAAACCGAGGTCGACATTGAGCGCGTTGTGAGTGAGGCCCACAAATTTATCTGCAATGGACTGGCACCGTGACAGAAAGAGTTTCCATAGACGAGATCACACTCCCCGGCAGCGAGCGGTGTTTCAAGCTGACCATGAAAGCCCCTCGTGCCAATGCGCTTGAACCCGAATTTTTGGCAGACTTGCACCGGGCCTTGGACGACTTGGAGCAATCCGGTGTTCAAAAGGCCTTGATCGTCGGCGGGCGGAACTTTTCCTCCGGTGGAGACGTTGGGCGCTTCTTAGAAGCGGCGCAGACCAACAGCGCGGAAGAATACGCAGATCAGGTCGTGCCGTTTTTACAGGATTTGGTTTGGCGGATGATCACCATGCCGGTTCTCTTTGCCTCTGCGCTGCGGGGGGCGGCGACGGGTGGGGCGGCAGGGATTGTCTTTGCCTCAGACCTTTGCACCGCAACGCCAGCGGCCTTTGTGCAACCCTATTATGGTGTGATGGGCTATGCGCCCGACGGCGGCTGGACGGCCACTTTGCCTGAGTTGATCGGGGCTGGAGCTGCTCAAAGCTGGCTTATGGCCAACCACCGTCATGGGGGCGAGGCCCTGATGCAATTTGGGTTGGTTCAGTCGGTTGATGAGGCCCCGGAAGAGCGGACCTTGGCGTTGCTCGATCACGTTGAGATTGGCAGCGCGTTGGCGACCAAATCGTTGATCTGGACCCCAGAGCGCCGGGCCAGAGTACGTGCAGCTCTGGATGCTGAAACCGAAGCATTTCGAACTTTAATTGGCCGACCTGAGGTGTTGGCCCGCATGACACAGTTTTTACAACCAACCGGATAGGTTCAATGTTTGACATGATCCCGGATATGGCCGCCAAACGGGCCGAATTGACACCCGAGGCCTTGGCCTTTCATGATGCGTCCACTGGCCGCGATTGGAACTTTGCCCAGATCAACGCCGCTGCAGATGCCGTGGCAGCGGGCTTGACGGCCCAACAGTTGGGGGAGGGGGATCGGGTGGCGATCCTGTGTCAGAACCGGGTCGAGTTTTTCATTATTCTTTTTGCCTGCCAGAAGACAGGGGTGATCCTGTGCCCGCTCAACTGGCGTCAGCCCGCGCTTGAGCTCGGGGAAACTGTGGCTCAGGTGGGTGTCGATCTGGTTTTGACCGATACTCTGTTTGAAACAACCGCGCGTTCCGTTGCGAAAGAGGTTGGTGCCCGGATCTTGACCATTGATCACGATGTGACGGGATGGATCGAAGCGGGAGGGGCACCAAGGTCCGCACCAGTACCGGCAACGCGCGCTTGGTATCTCTTGTTCACATCGGGCACCACAGGCTTGCCCAAGGCTGTGATCCAGACCGCGCGCATGGCCTGGGCCAATGCGATCAATATCGGACAGGCCATTGATATTGCGTCAAGCGATCGCGCTGTGTGTTTTCTGCCGCTGTTTCACACTGCGGGTATCAACCTTTACACCCTGCCCATATTCTTGACGGGAGGACGTTCCACCATCCTGCCTAAGTTCGAGCCTGAGGTGGTGCGCGATCTTTTGGGTTCGGGGCAGATCAACCAATTCTTCGGCGTTCCGGCGATCTATCAGGCTCTGTCTTTGATGCCCGACATCGGTGACATCGATTGGTCTGACATTCGCTGTGGCTGTGGCGGCGCCCCCTTGCCAGAGCCACTGATCCGGTTTTTCGCCGAGAAAGGCACCTATGTGCTCAATGGGATGGGGATGACCGAAACTGGGCCCACCGTATTTTTGATGGATCCGGAACAGGCCGCAGCCAAAATAGGGTCGGTTGGCAAACCGCAAAGTCTTGTAGAGGTGCGGCTGGCGGGCGTGGCGGATAGTGTCTCCGGTGAGGGCGAATTGCAATTACGTGGTCCCGGTATCACACCGGGATACTTTGAAAACCCCGAAGCGACGGCCAAGACCTTTACTCAAGATGGCTGGCTGGCCTCAGGGGATGTGGCGCGGCGCGATGCAGAGGGGTACTATTATATCGTTGACCGCATCAAAGACATGTTCATCTCAGGGGGTGAGAATGTTTATCCAGCTGAGGTCGAGCGCATTTTGAACAGCCATCCGTCTATTTTGGAAGGGGCAGTGGTTGGGATTGCGGATAGCAAATGGGGCGAAGTCGGCGCGGCCTTTGTTATGTTGCGACCGGGCGAGACACTTTTCCCTGATGAGCTGCGCCTTTGGTGCCGCGAACGTTTGGCCGGATATAAAGTGCCGGTTCACATCCGCATTGTCGACGACTTCCCGCGTACTGCTGCGGGAAAAATTCGAAAACCTGATTTGCGTGAGATGTTTGAAGATGCTTGAGCTTAAAGAGAGTTGGACCCCAACACAGGCTGAATTTGATGCCTTTGCCAAGGTGTCGGGCGATGACAATGCCATTCATGTCGACCCAGAGTTCTGTGCGACGACCAGTTTTGGCCGCACGGTTAGCCATGGGATGCTGATTTACACCAAGCTTTGGGGGATGTTGAAACGGCACAATGGTGCGTTTCGGCAGGTGCGCCAGAGCATGATGTTTCCCAACCCCGCCTTCACAGGCGAGCCACTTTGCCTGCGCATTTCAGAGCAGGCGCCCGGCGTGGTGGAGATGCGGGTGACGCGACAGTCCGATGGGGCGGACTGTTTGGTTGGAGAGGCCGAGATCACATGTTGAGTGTTGGACAATCGGCGCAGATCACGCGCAGCTATTCCGAAGAGGACCTTGCGACCTATCGCTCGCTTAGCGGATCGGCGGATGATGCCGTGCCCGAGCCTTTGATTGCTGCCTTGTTTTCGTATCTTCTGGGGGTCGAGCTTCCGGGGTCGGGCACCAACTATCTCAAACAGGATTTGTCGTTTCAGGCCGCAGCACCACTGGATACGCCTTTGTTGGCGCGTGTTGAAATTACACGGCTGCGTCCTGACAAACATCTGGTGGATCTCTGGGCGCAGTGTACGACACCAGAGGGAACCGTGATCTGTGAAGGGCGCAGTCTGGTGAAGGCAAAAGATGTTGCAGGCGCGTTTGCGGCCTGAATTCGGATTAAGCGAAAAATCGGACATGCTTAGGGGAATCGCGGAAGCACGCGCTGGGCAAAGCGGATAGAGCTTGAGGCGACCTGAACCGATTTGGATCCGCTTATGCCGTTAAACCAGACACAGATTGATGCTCTGATCGAAGCCGTTCGCAACACAGCGAAACAAGAGGTTGTGCCGCGATTTCGCGCGCCCAAAGGGGTATCGCAGGACGCCAAGGCCCATGTGTTTGATCTTGTGACCGAGGCTGATCTGCAATGTGAACAGGCGTTGAGCCAGCGGATCGCTGACATCTTACCCGGTGCGGTTGTGGTCGGGGAAGAGGCCGTTGAAGAGAACGCAGGCCTTTTGGATGCCGTTGCCGTGGCCGAGACCTGTGTTGTGGTGGATCCGGTTGATGGGACCTGGAACTTTGCCAGCGGGTTGCCGATTTTTGGTCTGATGCTGGCCGTACTGGAACGCGGCGAAACGGTGTTTGGGCTATTGTATGATGTGATGACGGACACCTGGGTCGCTGCTGAAAAAGGGGCCGGAACCCATCTGTGTCGGGCGGGTCAAGATACAACGGCGCTTAAACTGGGGCAGAGCCATGACAAACCTCTGTCAGGCTTTTTTGCACCCTATGAGTTTCCGCAGGACAGCCACGCCACGGTGCTGGGGCTCATGTTGGAATTTGGTCATGTCACCAGCCTGCGCTGTTCGTGCCACGAGTATCTGACGCTGTTGCAGGGACACACGGACTTCACAGTCGCCGCGCATGTCAAACCCTGGGACCATCTGGCAGGTGTTCTCGCCATAAGCGAGGCAGGAGGACGCAGCGGCTTGATTGGACTTGGTGAATTCACCCCGGCGAAATCCAAAGGGCGACTTCTGAACGTGGCCGATCCCGCCCGTTTTGACGAGATCGAAGCGCTGTTTGTCAAACGCCTGGGCGCGTGGCTGTAACAACGATTATTGGCCCGAGCCTTAGGTTTGGGCCGATGGACCCTTCAGGGTGATGGTCTGCAACACCTCCCAATCTTCCACGGCGGCTTTGTTGTGCGCTGTGGTCAAGGCCAGTGTGTCAAACACCATGGGCTGTTTGGCACTGTCTGGAAGAGACAGATCAAACGCGTCACGACGGGCCTGAACTGCGGGGCCATAGCCGAGGCTCATATGAACCGGTGCGCCGGTTGAGGCCGTGGATGTGCCACTTCCCAACAGTGTCAAAAGCTCGGTGTTGAGATCTTGGACAAGATCCAATCCGGAAAACTTCAGATAGTAAGACGTGAAATAGCCTTCGTTGCCTGCGGTGCCCAGTGGGGTGGCCGTTGCAGGCGCCAGACGGTGGGCAATTTCCGTCATAGCGGCCAGACAGGCCTCAGGGTTTGCCAGGGTGTCGCCCAACACGGTCACATGCGGCATGAAGGGGATGGTCTGCGTGGCCTTGGCACAGTCGGTGACAAAATCCTGAAGCTGTGTCGCAATGCGCTCTGACGGCAGCAGCCAGATCGAATATTTCAAAGTTTCTTGTGTCATATCTGTACTTTAATTCCTTTGATAAGGACGCTCTAGCGGAACTTGGGCGGTGTGTGCAATTCCGAAAGATAACCTTTCAAAACGGGAAGAACCGGCGAATGTCTCGGCGGTAGTGTGCCTCAAACAGCTGAGGAACATCCATGTCCGAATTTCCAAAAATCGCCTTTGTGGGGGCCGGCTCCACTGTCTTTATGAAAAACATCGTGGGTGATGTCTTGCATCGTGAGGCCTTGAAGGGCGCGCATATTGCCTTGATGGACATCAACGAAACCCGCCTGAAAGAATCTGAAGTGGTGGCGCAGCGTATGGTGGCCGCCCTGGGTGTGCCTGCCAAAATCACCACCCATCTGAACCAGCGAGAGGCGCTGGATGGCGCGGATTTTGTTGTCACCGCCTTCCAGGTGGGGGGCTATGATCCCTGCACCATCACCGATTTTGACGTGCCCAAAGAGTTTGGCCTGCGTCAGACGATTGCCGATACCATTGGGGTTGGTGGCATTATGCGCGGCGTACGTACCGTGCCGCACCTATGGTCGGTCTGTGAAAACATGATGGCGGTTTGCCCCGAGGCCACGCTTTTGCAGTACGTGAACCCGATGGCGATCAACATCTGGGCGATCACCCGTAAATTCCCCAAGATCAAAGTTGTAGGGCTGTGTCACTCGGTTCAGCACACCGCGGCGACCTTGGCGGCGGACCTTGGGTTGAACAGCAAAGATCTGCATTACCGTTGTGCCGGGATCAACCACATTGCCTTCTTCCTGCATCTGCAGAAGATCGAAGCCAATGGGACATACACCGATCTCTATCCGGCGCTACAAGAGGGGTATGCAAATGGCACCTTCCCGACCGGAGCGGCGCAGGAAAACCCACGTTGCAAAAACATCGTCCGCTATGAAATCCTCAAGCAGTTTGGGCACTTTGTGACCGAAAGTTCTGAGCATTTCTCGGAATATGTGCCGTGGTTCATCAAAGAAGGCCGTGAGGATCTGATCGAGCGTTTTGAGATCCCGCTCGACGAATATCCGACCCGCTGCATCGAGAACATCGAAGAGTGGCAGGCGCAGTCCAAAGAGCTGATGGAATCGTCTGAAATCGAGATCAAACAGACCGAAGAATATGCGTCTGAGATCATGAATTCGATCTGGACCGGTACGCCGTCGGTGATCTACGGCAACGTGGCCAACACGGGTCTGATCACCAACCTGCCACAGAACTGCGCGGTTGAAGTGCCCTGTCTGGTCGACCGTAATGGTGTGCAGCCGACCTATGTCGGAGATATTCCTCCGCAGCTGGCCGGGATTATGCAGACCAACGTGACGCCACAAGGTTTGACGGTTGAAGCGTTGATCAATGAAGATCCCGAGTTCATCACCCACGCGGCGATGATGGATCCGCATACCGCAGCCGAGCTGGATTTGGATCAGATCCGCGCGATGGTGCTGCGTCTGCGCGAAGTCCACGGTGAATGGCTACCCGCCTGGGCGCGGGTCTAAGTTCCCTCCCAAGGGGACGCCCGGCCGCAGATGTGAGAGACATCGGGCCGGGCAACCATGCGGGTTAAGACTGGATTTTCTCCCGCTCTCTGCGGAAGATGGCGGGGGACACACCAATGCGGTCCCGGAAGACCTCGTAAAAGGCGGAGACGGACCCAAAGCCGCTGTCGAGGGCGACGGTGAGGATTTTGGCATCGGACTCCACCAGCATCATCTTGGCATGAAACAGACGGACATTGTTGATGTAGTGCTTGACCGTACAGCCAAGAAATTTGCGGAAGATGGTTGTCGCGTGATTGGACGAAATATTTGCGGCATCCGCCACTGCGTTTAGCGTGATCGGACGGGCATAGTTTTCCGAAACAAATTGAAGCATCGTATCAAAGCGAGAAACCAGATTACGGCTATGGTTGGTTTCGCTCTTTTTATACACTGGTGGAAGCAGGACTTCGGGGCCATGGGCGGCCAGGCGGGCAAGACGAGCCTGAATTTCCAATGTGTGAACCGTGCGCCAGGTACGGTCGCGCTGATCTCGTTCTGCGGCGAACCGCTTGGCTAGATGTTCGTCTGTTGGGTCCAAGATGCCATTGGTGACTACGGCACCCGCCAGCAGGAGATTCACAAAATCCTGAGGCAAGGGCCATTGCAAAAACTCGCTCAAATGGACGTAGGCGTTGGTGATAGATCCCTTCCCTTCGACGCCGATTACGCGGTGCGGCAGGGCGGCCCAAAACACGATAAAATGACCCGGCTCAACGCGCAGCTCTCGACCAGAGAAGGAGTAAGTCATTGCACAATCATGCAAAAAATTGACTTCAATCGAGGGGTGGAAGTGAAAGTTGCCATCAAAATGTGGTACGTGGTGTTCGAGAAGAACCCCGTGTTTCTCTGGAACATTGCCTTCTGCGAACTCAGATGGTCGGTCCAGATTCTCGTCCAGTTCCATAGAAGGCCCCGTGTTGGTTTTGTTCGTGCTGCATCTTCTGCAAAAGTAATTTGAAATAACAGCCCAGTGGTGGAACCCGCAATTTAAGATGTCAAAACAGGAAGAGTTCAGATTGCACCACAGTCAGTGTTGTGGCTAGAAAATGTTCACGGGAGGACTTTATGACCGCACTGACACCAATGAAATCTGTTCTGGTCGCAACTGTTTGTTCGGTAGCCTTGACCGGAGGCGCGCAGGCCGAACTGTTGCCGCCAGAGAAAGATCTGTCGGGTCTGGAATATGAAACCATCGGTCGTGGTGATCTGTATGATTACCGTGCGTTGGACGGATATTCCGAAGCGCCGTTCCTTGCGGATATGGTTGCCAGTGGCACCTTGCCGCCATTGGCGGACCGTTTGCCGGAAGAGCCGCTTGTGTTCAAAACTGGTGCGATGTCGGATGGTATTGGTGAATATGGTGGCGTCTTCCGTCACGTGATCGGCGGTCGTCCCGAAGGCTGGAACTGGCTCGCTGGCCAGCATCAGGGCTGGGGTGGCATCAACATGGCCATTCAGGAATGTCTGGTGCGTCAGGGCCCGCGCTGGCAGATCAAGGCGGAAGATCAGACCGGCCCACTGCCGAACCTAGCCAAATCCTGGAGCTGGAACGACGATAACACCCAGCTGACCATGACCCTTATTAAAGGCGCCAAGTGGTCGGATGGCGATGCCTTTGACACCGAGGACATTCGGTTCTGGTGGGAAGACAACGTCGAAGATAAGAACGTCGCGGCCCGCATGAAGGCAGGCGCTCTGGCACCGGGTGCCAAGCTTGAAATCCTCGATGAGGTCAGCTTCCGCTTTACTTTTGATGAGCCACAGTCGGAATCCTTGGTTGAGCGTCTGGCCTATATCGAAGGCTGCCCCGGCCCGAGCCATGTGCTCAAGCCCTTGCATCCCAAGTATAATTCTGAGGCCACATACGAAGGCTATACGCAGGCGATGCCTGCGGACAATCTGCCGATCCCTGTGATGGGCGCTTGGGTTCCTGTGCTGCACAAGGCGGATGAGCTGGTGGTGATGCGCCGCAACCCTTACTATTGGAAAGTCGACGAGACTGGTCAGCAGCTTCCCTATTACAACGAGATGCATTTCCGTTTGTCGACATGGGATGACCGCACCACACAGGCCGTGGCCGGTACAGGTGATTTTTCGAATATGGAAAACCCGGCCAACTATGTGGCGGCTCTGAAGGAATCGCAGTCTGATGATGCGCCGGTGACCGTGCGTTTTGGTCAGCGCACATTGGCATGGCGCATGTCATTGAACTTCTCTGACATTGGCGCAGAAGATGATGTGGATCTGGGTCTGCGGGATCTGTTCCGCGAACTGGATTTCCGCAAAGCGGTCAGCCATGCGCTGGACCGGGACGCCATTGGACAGGCTGTGGCCCGTGGTCCCTTTGCGCATCCTTATTCCGGTGGTCTGGTTGCCGGGTCGTCGTATTTTGACTCCGAGAGCACCTTCTACTTCCCCTATGATATGGACAAAGCCAATGCGCTTCTGGACGGTCTGGGCCTGAAGGACACAGACGGCAACGGCATCCGCAACATGGCAGATGGCGGCGCGGATATTGAGATCGACGTGATCTTCAATTCGGGCCGGAATGAGACCCGTAAACAGCTTGACGCGATCACATCGCAGCTGGGTGAAGTGGGCATTCGCGTGATTTCGCGCGGGTTGGACAAGACCAACTTTGAAACCGCACTGCATGGCGGGGCGTTCAATGCGGTGCTCAACCGCCGCAACTTCCCGACGCCGACCCGTCGCTCGTGCTATAACATGCCGATTGCGGGCAACTGCCCTGCCTTCCACCAGGAACAGGATGGCAAGCGGGACTTCCTGCCCTTTGAGGAAGATCTGGCCGCAGCCTATCGCACCTTTGTCGCAACAACAGATGGTGCAGAAAAGATCCAGGCCACACGCGATATTCAGCGTCTGATCACTGAGAATGTTTATGTCATTGGCACCATTCAGGCCCCTGCGGCGCTTTTGGTGAACCGTCGGATCCGCAACGCGCATCCCGGCACCCCGGTGTACATGTTCCAGTGGGCGGAAGACGCGATCATCCGCGAACGCCTATGGACCCCGGCAGAGCAGCAGCTTGATGAGCTGATGCCTGGCAAGATCGCCGAATATTAATCTGGGTCTCTGATCACCTCATGAGATGGCCCGCTTGTCGGGCCATCTCTTTTTCTCTCTCCCCCTTCGATAGAAAGCTGTGTCATGGCGCTCTTGCTATACCTCCTCAAGCGCATCTTGGTGTCGATCCCGCTTCTGATCGGGATTTCGATTGTCTCCTTTGCCTTGGTGATCGCGGTTCCCGGTGACTTTGTGGATTCCTGGCTGTCTCAGACGGTTGCCCAGACCGGGCTGACCCATGCGGAACTGCAAGATCAGGCTGATGCGATGCGCATCAAGCTGGGTCTGGATAAATCTTTAGCGCATCAGTATTTTATCTGGCTTAAGGGCATCGTGTTCAGCGGCGATTTTGGCCAGAGCTTTGTCTACAGCAAACCTGTGACCGAAGTGATTGGGCTGCGCCTGCCCCGCACATTGGGGCTTGCGCTGGTGACCTTGATTGTTGGTCAGCTGATTGGCGTCATGCTGGGGATCTATGCCGCGACGCATCAGTACAAACTGGGTGATACACTGGCGACGCTGGTGGCTTTCTTTGGCATCGTGATCCCGAAGTTCGTTATGTCGCTCGTGATCCTTTATCTGATGGCCTACGTCTGGAACTCGAGCTATATCGGATCGCTCTATTCCCCCGAGTTTATCCTGCAAGAGCATTTCAGCTTTGCCAAAATGTGGGACTTCTTCCTGCATGTCTGGCCCATTCTGTTCATCTCAATCTGGGCGGGGCAGGCCTATACTACCCGGATGATGCGCGGCAATCTTCTGGATGTGATGAACGCGCAATACATCGAAACCGCACGGGCCAAGGGGCTAAGCCGGGGTAAGGTTCTGTTTCGCCACGCGGTGCCCAATGCTTTGCATCCGGTGATCATGAACATGGGCGGACGCTTTGATTACATGGTCAAAGGCGAGATCGAAATTGCCATTGTCATGGGCATTCCCACGCTTGGTCCGCTGATCCTCAGCTCGGTGACCGAACGCGATATGTATGTGCTTTCGGCGATCTTCCTGCTGATTTCCGGGTTGCTGGTGGTGGGCAATCTGTTGGCTGATTTTGCGCTGGCTCTGCTCGATCCGCGCGTGCGCCGCGCTGAGTTTTCGAAAGGATAAACACAATGGTCGATGTGACGATGAACGCAGAGGCGGCCAATCATGTGTCGCTGTCCTACTGGCAATTGGTGCGTAAACGGTTCCGCGCCAACCGCTATGGCATGGCCGGGATGATCGGATGTCTGATTGTTCTCAGCTGTGCGTTGTTTTCCGGGTTTCTGGCGCCCTATGGGGCACAGAGCAAAGACAAAGCGGCGCTCTATTCGCCGCCCCAGACAATCAGCATCTTCGCACCGGAGGGTGGTCTGACCCGTCCCTTTGTGCGCGGTTTTGACGAAGAGATGGACCCGGTGACCTATGAGTTCACCTTTGTTCCCTCCGACAACAAGATTGTGCCGCTGGCGCTGTTTGTGCAGGGCGAGCCCTACACCATGCTTGGGATCGAGTTCACCACCCATCTGTTTGGCGGTGCGGATGGCGCTAAGGTGCATCTTCTGGGCACGGATGGTCTGGGGCGTGATGTGCTGTCGCGGATGCTTCACGGCACAAAGATTACCATTTTGATGGCGGTAATGGTGATGGCGGCCGCCTGTGTGATTGGCACCATGGTGGGTGTCAGTTCGGGCTATTTTGGTGGCACCTATGATCTGATTGTTCAGCGCGGTGTTGAGTTTGTGAAATCCTTCCCCGATCTGCCCCTTTATCTGGCGCTGGTGGCGGTGTTGCCGCGCCGCGCGGATGCCGCTGCGATCTTTGTGATGTTTGCCGCCATTCTAGTGTTGTTGCGCTGGGCCGATTTGGCCCGTGAGTTGCGCGGCAAGGTGGTTGCGATCAAATCGGTGGACTTTGTTAATGCGGCGGTGGCCGTGGGGGCCTCGGACGGCCGCATCATCCGCCGTCATATTATCCCGAACATGTCGTCACATATCCTTGTCTGGGCGACCTACACCTTGCCGGAGATCATTCTGCTTGAAAGCTTCCTGTCCTTCCTCGGCGTAGGGGTTCAGCTGCCGATGGTGTCCTGGGGATCGATGTTGAACCAGGCGCGCGACATTCAGGCGCTGACGGCGGCGCCCTGGCTTTTGGCACCGGTGGGTATGATTGTGATTTCTGTTCTGGCTTTCAATGCGTTGGGTGATGGCCTGCGCGATGCGATGGATCCTTACTCCAATGACTGACACTTTGCTTTCTGTTCAAAACGTCTCGGTGCAGTTCAAAACCGCGACCGGGCTGCGCCAGGCGGTCAAAGATGTTTCGTTTGACGTGGCCAAGGGTGAAACCATGGCGGTGGTCGGCGAAAGCGGCTCGGGCAAGTCGGTGACCGCGCGGGTGATCATGGGCATGCTGGCGCCCAATGCTCGGGTGGGTGAGGCGACCAAGGTGGTGTTTGACGGCGATGAGTTGACCAAATTCTCTGAGCTGCAGATGCAGGATCTGCGCGGCCGTCGCATTGCCATGATCTTTCAGGAACCCCTGACAAGCCTGAACCCGCTCTATCGCATTGGCGATCAGGTGGGCGAGATCATCAAGGCACATCACAAGATTTCCAAGTCCGATCTTGAGGCGCGGGTTTTGCGACTATTGGAAGAGGTGCGCCTGCCTGATCCCAAAGCCCGGTTGCGCCAATATCCGCATGAGCTCTCTGGCGGACAGCGGCAGCGCGTGATGATTGCTATGGCTCTGGCCAACAACCCGGATCTGCTGATCGCCGATGAACCCACCACCGCGCTTGATGTGACGGTGCAGGCCGAGATTTTGGCCTTGTTGCGCGACCTTCAGAAAAGCCACAACATGGGGATGATCCTTATCACCCACGATCTGTCGGTGGTGCGGGCGGTGTCCGACAATGTGGTGGTGATGCGCCACGGTGAAGTGGTTGAGCGTGGTGCGACACAGGCGATCTTTGAGGCCCCAAGTCACGCCTATACCCAGCACTTGATCAGTTCGGAACCCAAAGGTGAGCCCAGCCCTGTGCCAGAAGCGGCCCCGCCCCTGATGGTGGCTGAGAACGCCCGCGTCGCGTTTACGTTGAAACAGGGTGGAATGTTCAGCCGCGCCACAACCCAACTTGTGGCGGTCAACGATGTCTCGGTCACCGTGCGCAAAGGTGAAACGGTGGGGATCGTTGGCGAGAGCGGATCGGGCAAGACCACCTTTGGCATGTCAGTGATTGGTCTGGGACAGAAACAAAACGGCCCGGTGACCTTTGACGGAGACCGGATTGAACATCTGGATCGTCAGGCGCTGCGTCCCTATCGGCCGCGCATTCAAGTGGTGTTTCAAGACCCGTTTTCCTCGCTCAACCCGCGCATGATCATTCGGCAGATCCTCGAAGAGGGGCTGATTGTGAACGGGATTGGGGCAACAGCCTCGGAGCGGTTGGTGCTTATCAAACAGGCACTGGACGATGTGCAGATGCCGCATGATGCGTTGGATCGGTTTCCGCATGAGTTTTCAGGGGGTCAGCGCCAGCGTCTGGCCATTGCCCGCGCGATTGTGCTCAAGCCCGAGTTTATCTTGCTGGATGAACCCACCTCGGCACTGGATCTATCGATCCAGGCGCAGATCATCGAATTGCTGCGCGACCTGCGGGATCGGTTTAACCTCAGCTATCTGTTCATCAGTCACGATCTGAAAGTCGTACGTGCTCTGTGCCACCGGGTGATTGTGATGAAAAGCGGCTCGGTTGTGGAAGAGGGCCCAACGTCTGAGGTGCTGGAAACCCCGCAAACCGACTATACCCGTCGATTGGTGCGGGCCGCCTTTGACGTGGTGGCCTGATTGGGGGGCGCACCTCATATCGCCATTGTGGGCGGTGGCACAGCGGGTTGGCTGGCGGCGCATATGTTGCGCCGTCTGGCCGCGGCGGAACAGGTCACTTGTCGGATCTCTGTGATCGAAGACCCGGATACGCCCACAATCGGGGTGGGGGAAGGCACCACATCCGTGTTCCGGCAGGTTCTTTTGGATCTGGGGTTTGATGAGTTCGAGTTTATGCGCGAGACGGGCGCGACGATCAAATATGGCATTCGGCACATTGGTTGGAGCGGAGCCGGGTCCGAGTATCTTGGGCCGATTGATGATCCCCATCAAATCGATCCCGATCCAACAGGCCAAAACCAACCCTGGCTTCATTATAGCGCCATAGCTAGTGGCCAGAGTGTCGTCGAAGCCAACGTCTTTACGCCATTGATGCGGAGGGCGCGCGCGCCCTGGGTGCGGAAGGGACACGCGTGGCTTCCGGTGAGCGCTTATCACCATGCCTATCATTTCGATCAGGCCAAAGTAGGTGTCTATCTGCGTAAGAAAGCCAGTGGGATTGCGCAGGTCTCGGCCAAGGTGATTGGCTTTGATCAGAACGACGGACACATCACACGGCTTATCTGTAACGATCATCCGGATCTGGACGTTGATTTTGTCTTTGACTGCACTGGTTTTCGACGGGCGTTGATCGGGCAGCTCGATGCCGGATGGCGCGGTTATGGTACGCTGTTGCCGCTTAATCGGGCCATGCCGTTCTGGGTAGATCATGCGGATGGCGACATTGCGCCCTACACCACGGCACGGGCAATGACCTCGGGCTGGATGTGGCAGATCCCAACTGTGGATCGTATGGGATGCGGCTATGTCTATTCGGATGTTCATATCAGTGCAGATGAGGCTCTGAGTGAGGTCGAAGCGCTGTTAGGCCAGCCGATTGAGCCGCGCGCGGACATCGCAATCAACGCCGGGCGTCTTGACCGACCCTGGGTGGGGAATTGCGTGGCGCTTGGTCTAAGTCAGAGTTTTCTTGAACCTTTGGAAGCCACGTCAATTCACGGCACGGTGGTGCAGCTGATGATGTTGGGGCAGGGCGGGTTCCTACCGAAGCTGGCGGGACGCCTCGGAGGGCTGGATCTGTTGCGCCGGGCCTATTGTGACGCGGTCAATACGCAAATCGATGATTTCGCCGAGTTTATCAATCTGCACTACGCGGGTGGTCGCCGTGATACGCCGTTTTGGACGGAGATGACGGAAACAGGGATTTCCGGGCGAAACCGGGATCTTGTGGAGCGGTTGAAACATGGACTGCCGCAGGACAGAGATTTTCCAGATCTACCCGGCCAACTTCCACACCTCCAGCGGGCACTTTATTTGCCCGTTCTGGATGGCTTAGGCCTGATGGATAAGGCGCCTTGCAAAGCGATCCTGTCGCAATCCCACGGTCTCGCGCGGCGGGCACGGGCGTTGCGGCAGAGCAATCGCAAAGAGTTCCTGAAGGCGGCTGGGCAGGCGGTCGGGCATCGCGCGTTCCTGTCAGACATTGCTCAAGGAACCTGAAACTGTTCCAAACTGGGCTTGCACCTTTACCGCTCTTTATTTTGACTGTGTCACATACAAATGAGTGATTCAGACTAGCACGAGATTTTTATGAAATACTTCAATGTACTTGCGGCCTGTCTTTTGGCCGCGATGGTATCTGCCTGTGGCACCACCTATCAAATGCCCGGAATTGATGAGGCCCTGAACGGACAGGCCAGCAAGATGTTTGCGGAGGCACAAAATGCCCCGGATCGACGTGTGTCGAGTGTTGGCACAGGCGTAGCGCGGTTCAAACGTGTGGCGCGGCGGGTTGAACCGGTGGCCAAACAGTTCTGCGAGCGAGAGCTGGCGTCACAGCCAAATTTCGATTGTGCGGTTCTTCTGGAAATTGATCGTGAGATGAAAGAGCGCAATGCCTATTTTACCTATCAGGGTCCAGGCAACCAGAACCCGGTGATCCGCTTTACGGTGCCCATGCTGCAGGATGCGAAAAATGATGATGAGCTGGCATTTATTCTGGGCCATGAATACGGGCATCTGATCGGCCAGCACGTTCAGAAACAGCAACAGCAGGCCGTGGCTGGGGCCCTGATCCTCGGTGTGATGACTGCGGCCGTAACCGGTTCCGCCGGGAGCTACGATTCCACGCTGATTGATACCAGCGTTGATCTGGGTGCCGCCGTAGGAGGGCAGGCGTTTTCGCAGACCTACGAGCTTGAAAGCGATATGCTGGGCACGCGCATCGCCGCCGCAGCGGGCTATGATCCGATTGAGGGGGCAAAGTACTTTGCCCGCGGGGAAGAGCCCAAGTCTGAGAATGGCCAGCTGTCGTTTTGGGGCACGCATCCGCCCGATGCCGAGCGGGTGGCGGTGGTTTTGGCCACGGTGCACCAGATCGAAACCGAGCAGGGATTGGAACGCAAATAACCGCACTTGCGTAAAGGCAGGCCGCCATGGTTACCCATTTGGGGATCCCTTTGGCGGCCGAACCTGTGTTTGATTAGGCAGATCCCAAATGACGGTCGACCATGCGCTGGACCATCGGGGCGAAGTGCCAGAAATCAGGGGTTTCCATTCCGGCGCGTTTGCCCGCCTCATCCAGATACCGCACCGCGATAATCTCTTTGAGGTTGGGGTTGGCTTCGAACTCGGCCACTTCCGCGTCATTCATTGGCCCGCCCTGAAGTTCAAGCGTATGCACCGAGGCCGGTGACAGGCGTTTGAAATACTCGGGCTTGGTGGCGCAGAGGTACCGTTTGGCGGCCACGTGATAGCGGCAGCAATCGGTGATCACCGAAGGAAAGAACTGTTCCAGCACTTCCGCGCCCGCATCTTCATGGTGCCGGTCTTCGGTATCATCGGGGTGATAGGTGCCGAACTCGGACGTGAAATGCCCGATGTCGTGAAGCAATGCGCCAACGATGATTTCCTCGGGCTGACCGTTCTGCTCGGCGATGGTTGCGCCCTGCAGCATGTGTTCGCCCATAGTCACCGGCTCGCCCAGATATTCCTCGCCGCCGCGACGGTCAAAGATTGATCCGAGAAAATCGACGATGTTGCTGCGGTTGAGATCTTCGATGTTCGGTTTCATTCCGCAGCTTCCTTATGGGTGGCGCGCGCCATGGCATCGTGGGTCGAACGGAGGCCATCCAGGTCCGAATAGCACCCCTGCAACCAACGGGTGCCTTCCCCGCTATAACCTTTGCGGGCGTGTAGAACGCGGGTGTTGTCGACCACAAAACCTTCGCCAGGTTCAAGGCGGAAGGTCACTTCCATGGCCTCATCATCGATGATCTCACCCAGACGACGATATGCTGCATAGTAAGTTGCCATCTGATCAAAGGGCACATCGGTGACCGCCGCAAGAGACCGATTGTTGAACCGCACGCCGATCAGTGCGCCGTCAGGGGCCAATTCGATCATCGGGCGGCGTGAAGTGAGGCAAACCCCGTCTTCACCGGCATATTCAAAGCGGGCACAGTGATTGGCGAGAACATTGAAGTAGGTTTCGTTTTCTTCACGCAAACGCAGGGCAGCGGCAAATCCGTCAACCACCATGTTCTCGCCACCTGCCGCCGAGCTTTCAAGGCAGTACAGAACCTGAACCGAGGGCACCGGATCGCGGTAAGGATTGTCTGTATGAGCCTGAAGCCCAAGACCGGTGAACGCCAGATTGGTGGGGTTCACCTCGGTACGCACTTCAAAGTGTCGGCCATAGTTGGTTTCGCGAACAAACCCAAAGAGATCGACCACATCAAACAGTGCTCCATCTTTCACCGGGCCGTTGACCACTTTGCCAAAGCCATACTGTTTGATTTGGCCCAACCAGATGCGCAGGGCTTCGCCACCTTTGGTCAGTTCTGCAAAATCACCGATCGGCACATTGCCCATCAGGTTGGCATCCCAAGGCTCAATCTCAGGCGCGGTCCAACCGCGCGCGGAGGACGCAGGGCGGTCATAGGCATGGGTATTAAGCCAGTTGAGATCAAATGTGACGGTTTTGTCTTCGGGTGCGAAGGTCACGGACAGGCCCGCGCCCTGAACTTCCGCTGCGGAAATTGTTGTCTCTGCGGGGATGTCGCGCAGTGCAATCAGCCGCTGACCGTTGCCGGCCGCACGGGTTTCTGGATCAGGCGCATTGTCGCGCAACCAGATGGCGTGAAAGCGCAGACCTTCGATGGTCAGAAAGCTGCCCGAGGGATCAAGTGTGACGGTGGCCATAAGATGTATCCTTGCTGCCGGAATCTTGTTGGCACACTCGTAGATCCTTAGCATAAGATCAAATTAGGAAATATTTCGCTGAGTATCGGATCCTCTAATGCCAAATTCCAACTTCAAAATGCCCCCCCTTGAGTGGGTGCGGGCCTTTGAGGCCGCTGCTCGGCTTGGTAGTTTCACTGCGGCGGCCCATGAGACGGGCCTGACCCAGTCGGCCATCAGCCAGCGGATCGGGCATTTGGAAGATCTGCTGGGGGCAACCCTGTTTCACCGGCGCCCAAGATCGATTGCTCTGACGCTGGAAGGCGAGGCCTGGTTGCCACATGTAGGGGCTGCGTTGGACGGGTTGAGGCAAAGCAGCGAGGCATTGTTTGGGGCTGCGCGCGGTCGGTTGACCATTTCGGCCAGCGTATCGATCATTGATTTGTGGCTTGTGCCCCGCCTGTCACAGCTGTCGTCGCTGACTGGGGCGCAGATTTCGCTACAAACCATGGTGCTGGGCACCAATACGAGCCCACAGGATGATGTGATAGGCATCCGTTATGGGGCAGGGGCCTGGTCCGTACCTTATAAGGCCAAACTCTATTCCGAGCGGATTGTTCCCGTAGCCGCCCCGGATCTGTTGAAGCAAAGTGCGGATTGGACAAGCCTGCCCCGTATTACTGTGTCGGGGCCACGCCCGGGTTGGAACGATATGGCGGCCCGGTATAATGTGCCGACGACTCCGGTGCCCAGCATTCGGTTCGATACATATTTATCGGCACAAAGCGCGGCACGGCAGGGCGCCGGAGTGTTGCTGGCCTCATTGCCTTTGTGCCAGCCTGATCTGGAGGCGGGTCGTTTGGTGCGCCTTGGCGACGAGATGTTATCCCACCATGAGAGCTATTGGGTTGTTGCGGGACCAAACGCCATTTCGCGATCTCAATGGGACACATTGGTTGAGGCACTGCAGGGGTGACGCCAATCAGGATCAAAAAGTTAGTGAAAGTTACGAATTTACGGCTCGAGTTAACTCAATTTTTAATCTTGAGAGTAATGTTTGGGTAACTTGGGCGCTCTGAGGGGACACACTTCCTCAGGGTCTAAGGCAGGAATGCGGCACTGATTCGACTGAATGGTCAGGGTTTTTGCGGAACTCCACCGGACGGCGGAGGCCAAAACCCCCTTATAAACAGCAATTTCAATCGCATTTTCACAGTCTTCGATGTGGTTTAACGCAATATTGGTTTTTTTGTCGAATTCTCGGTCAGAGCAATTAGGCGGAGAACGAAATGAGCATTCATTCGTCCATGGAAAACAAGTCCGACCAGGACTACATGACGAGCTATCTAGACGCGCTCGGGTTGGTGGAACGACTCCACCGGCTGCTCCTTGATGTCATCAAGGACGAGTTCGAACGGCTCGGCATCATTGATGTCAACGCAGTGCAGGCGCTGTTGTTGTTCAACATTGGTGAAAATGAAGTCACTGCCGGGGAGCTGAAATCCCGTGGTTACTATCAAGGCAGCAATGTCAGCTACAATCTGAAGAAGCTGGTTGAGATGGGCTATATGCACCATCAGCGCTGTGAAATTGACCGTCGTTCGGTGCGTGTGCGCCTGACACAGCGCGGTCGTGAGATTCGCGACATCGTCGAGGAACTCTTTCTGCGTCACGCCGACGGGTTGCAGGGCAAAAATGTGCTCAGCAAAGAAGGCGTGGACGATATCACGACAGCTCTGCGTCGTGTTGAACGCTATTGGACCGACCAGATTCGGTACATCTACTGATGGCCTTCTGGCCCCCAAGGGCACACCCCCAAGGAGTGGGACATTGCCGGGGCCGACACATCAGCGGCGCGACAGGACCAGAACGGTCAGCTCGCGTGTCAGCTTGCGCACCATAGCCTGTTCATAGGCTTCGAAATTGGGCGCTTTCTCAACAAATGATTGAACACCTTCAATGACATAGGCGGCAAAATATCCCGCAAGACCAGTTTCTTCGGTCGGTGCTGTGTCCCCTATAACCAATCCATTTATTGTAATCCCGGCTGGCCTCAGATCCTGAGGGCGCGGCCCCGTATTCGATTCCCCATCCCCGAAATGTCGAGAACCCGTTGCCAGCACTGGTGCTGATCCGCCAAGCGCGTGACACCATAGGCTTAGGTGGTGCCAAGCGTGGTGGTAGGATCCTTTATTTGTCTGCGCGTGCGTCGTAGCCGGTGGGATCAGTGCGAGTATCGATGGTTCCCATACTTCCGCACTTTTCCTGACGACGCGTTGCATCAGCTTGAAAGGGAAGACGTGCCGGAAGTGACAAGAGCGGGATCACTGCAGGGCTCCAACCACGCGGTTCTCGATTTCTCGGAACAGTTTTCGCGTCATGGCCTGTTCGTATCCGGCGTAACCAGTTGCGATTTCAACAAAACTGCCCGGCCCATGTCTTAGCTCATCAGTGTAGTGGTCGACAACATCCGGGTCCGCTCCCAAAACTGCCAGCCCGTTCACCGTGACATGGGCGTAGGGCAGTCTGGCGTAGATTTCCTGCGGCCAGACACCATCATTGGTGATTCCATCGCCAGACACATCCAAAACCTTGCGGTCACAGGTGGGCGCGGTTTCGAACATGCCAATTCCGTCGCCAACTGCGAGCCCAAGCGCTGTGGGATAGCCGCCGCGCTGTCGGTGCGTGCTTAGAATGTCTGATGCGGCGTTCACGATATCCTGAGCATCTGACAACATGACCCATGGCAAAATCACCCGCGTGCGATACCGGCCACTCCATTCATAAGCGGACAGGGCAATACCGCCGCCGGCTAAAATCGCGCCGCGCACATCCTCGGACAAAAGAGCCGCCGCAAGCCCATCGCGTTGTTGGGCATATTCGATCTCGTCGATGGAGGAGGACACATCCAGCGCCAGAAGCAGAGCGAGGCGACAGTCCTGCGCCCCGGCCGACAGAGGCCAGAGCGCAAGCAAAAGGGCGAGGGCCCTACGCATCACCAATGACCGGTGTTGCCCATGCTGAGCCAGGGCTCTGCCGGTGCGAGGCTTTCGCCTTCCTGAAGCAGTTCGATCGAGATGTTGTCAGGAGAGCGGACAAAGGCCATGTGTCCGTCACGCGGGGGGCGGTTGATGGTGATGCCCGCATCCATAAGCTCTTGGCATGTTTCGTAGATGTTCGGGACCGAATAGGCGAGATGGCCAAAATGGCGGCTATCCGACGGAAGGCCTTCATCGCCGTCCCAGTTGTAAGTCAGCTCAACGGGGCAATCTTCCTGCCCTTCAGGCGCCATGAACACAAGCGTGAACCGCCCGCCCTCGTTGTCCCAGCGTTTGGTTTCTTTCAGGCCCAGAAGTTCGAAGAACTTCATCGAGGCCTCCAGATCTTTCACGCGAACCATAGTATGTAGATAGCGAATGCCCATTGGTGTCTCCTTAGCGATGTTGCGCACACGATACTGCGCGCCGATCAAATGTCGAGGCGGTCAGTTACCGCAAACACAATTTGGTTAGAAGGAAGAGCGCAGCCCAAGACGCAGGCCAAATTCATCCGCATCATATTGATCGAAATCGGATTCGGTCTGACGTGCTGTGACCGTTACAGTCGGCATGAACCCATACATTTCGAAGTCACGCAGGGTGGCGGTCGCGGCAATCTCGGCGCTGACGTCCTGTCGATCCTGTCCGGCAATCGGCCCTTGATCATAGGTGCGTTTGCTGAGGTTCAGCCCCAAACCGAGATCCATGGACAAAATGGGGCGGCCAAACGACCACTGTGCTCCGATGCCGGTTTCCTGGAATTCAAGATTGATATCGTCAGAGGTGCTGCTCTGACCCTGTAGACTGAGCGTGAGGCGATTGTTTTCTCCAACTATGCGCATCCAAGACAAGGCGACCCGTCCTTTGAGGGCATCTTGCGATGAGGTGGCGGCGGATCTGTCCTGACGGGCGCCAGCTGTCAGGCGAAAGCTGTGGTTTTGCCCGGCCCAGGTCTGCGTCGCTTCCAGATCGGTGTACCGGGTGTAGGGCGCGTTGCCGTGCCAGGTTTGTCCCAGCGCGGCGCTGAGCTGAAACGGTGTGGTTTCTTGGCTGCCGGTGCGCCCCCGGTGAACCAATCGGGCTTGAACATCTGCAAAACTGAAATCCGATCCCTTAGCCGTAGGAGCCAGAGCTTTGGCGCTGCTGGAAAGGGTATAAGACCGATGCGATGCGCTTAATTGCAGATCTGTCTGGTTCCTCCCCGGCGTGTGCCGCAGGCGATAACGACCGGCAAGGCCAACGAGAAACTCGGTTCCAGAGAGAGCGCGGCCTGTGCCGGACAGTTCCGCTTCTACAACACCAAAGATGGGGAGCTCGAAGACCCCTGTGCTTCTCTTTGAACCATTGTTGATGTTGGACACCGGAGAAACGGCGAGCTGAAAATTGAGGTTCAACCGGTTGCGCGCGCGGACATACCTGAAATCTTCCCGCGCCACCGCGGCGTGCCCCTGTGTGGGCGCATGTTCCGCGGCGCGTCGCAGCCAGAATTGCGCCATGGTGCGGTTGCCGGAACTTGCTAGGACCTGAGCTCGGGCCATTGCAGCCCCATATTTTTGGGTGTCATTGTGGGCATGTTGCCAAGCAAGACGTGCGGTGGTGCGGGCTTTGGAAAACTGCCCGGTCAACCGTTCAAGTTGCGACAGCACCGCCAGCGCCTGACTGTCTGCACCATCTCGCTCCAACAAAGCCAGTGCCGCCTGAAAGGCGACATAAAAGTGTCCCTGTTCAAAGGCCCGCTGCGCGGCCGCGCGTAGGTCGTCGGGGCTCAGCCTTTGCGGTTCCGCGACGCCTGGGACGGCCAGACACAACGACACCGCAAAACCAAAGAGAAGCTGCCTGAGCAAGGTGCTCATGGGGGTGTTCCCGTCAATTCCGCGTCACGATAAATCCACCGGTTTCGCGAACGGTCCCCCCGTTTGCGATGGAGGTTGTGCTGAACTCGGACACAACAATGCCGACAATTTCACCACCGGTTGGGCTCGAATGATCCCCAGACATGACGGCGTAGTATTTCCCGCTTTCAAACTGGCTGCCATCTGAGAATGTTGAATGGACTTCGCCTGTGATCTCACCGTTGGCATCCATAACATCAGGGCCAATTTTGAATTGCAGCACGGGAAGCTGGGTGACTGTAATTGAAGTGTTGTCCGTATCCAGCGCGGTGATCACAGAGGCGGTGATATCTGTGCCAGAGCTGTCAAAAATGCGCCGATTTGTGACCGTACCGGACACGGCATTTTCGCAAGCGCCACTTCCCGATGCGCAGTTGCCGCTAAACCCTCCATAGTCGATGTCTATCGACATGGTCCCATCAACATAGCGTAAGCCGCCTGAGCCATTTGCGTCTTGAATACCGGCGTAGTCGCCTGTGTAGGTGGCCTGACCCGATGTTGGCAGCGTGACCCCATTATTCCGCTGATACAAAAATCCGCCAAATCCGTAGTCCGCATATCCGCCGGTGCGAACGATCGCGAATTCGGTGTTACCACTGGCGCTAACAGCATAGAGCGCGCGATACATGTCTTGGGTAATTGGGGTATTCGTTCCAAAATCCGGAACGGCAGCAGGCTGCTCATATAGGGCGAAATTTGTGGCGAGCGATGCGGGGCTTGTGCTGCGCGTAAAGACGGTGCCCGGAGGCTGGTTGCCGTCAAAGGGCAGGCCCTGCACCGTGAAGGTGTCATTGGTTGCGTCGTGGGTAAAGCCATTGGCAAAGCCATTGCCATAGTCGGTCTGACCTGCGGTGCCTTTGGCTTCCAACCGCTGGATGGCACCACCCGGTGTCGGGTTTTGCGTGCCGGGCAAAATGGTTGTGGTCGGGGTTGTCGTACCACCACCAGAACTGGCTGCTGTCTGTAACGGATTGCCTCCGCTGCCCCCACAACTTGCAAGGGCCAGCACGGTGATAGCCACCCCGGCGGTACGAATATTCATGCTGCTGCCTCAAAGATTATTGAGTTATTGTTTTGTCCGAAGGTCTTGCGCGACAGCGTGAAAGTCAATCTTTGTTGGTGTGACGCATTCCTTTTTTCCTGACTGTGTTGTCGCTGGGTCTCCACCGGGTTTCGTTGACAGTAGACGATGTGGTGGAAGGGTTTGGCGACAATTCCATATCTAGCCCTCACAGGGTTCCTGTGATGTAATGGAATCTGGCCTGTGGGGCCAAGGCGGGGCGACGGTTGTTGTGTCCAACAAGAATCTGGTTTGAAGAAAAGGGTCAGCGGCATGCGGCATCCAGAATATCAGTACCTTGATCTGCTTGAGCAGGTGTTGGAGCGTGGGGATGAACGCAAAGACCGCACCGGCGTCGGCACCCGGTCCATTTTTGGGTCCATGGTCCGTTTTGATCTGTCTGATGGCACAATGCCCATTCTAACCACCAAACGGGTGTACTGGAAAACCGCCATCAAAGAGATGCTGTGGTTTCTGACGGGAAAGACCAACATCCAAGATCTTCTGCGGGAAAACGTCAAAATCTGGAGTGACTGGCCACTTGCCAAATATCGCGCTGAAACCGGCGACGAGATTTCGCAGGCGGATTTTGAACAGCAGGTGTTGGACGATGATGCCTTTGCACAGCGCTGGGGGGATCTTGGGCCGGTTTACGGTAAACAATGGCGCCGGTGGCGTGGCGCGGACGGGCAGGACTACGATCAGATTGCAGATCTGATTGAAACACTGCGCCACAATCCAGCGAGCCGCCGGATGTTGTTTCACGGCTGGAATGTGGCCGAGTTGGATAGCATGGCGCTGCCTCCTTGCCATATGGTGTACCAATATCATGTGACGTCCGATGGTCGATTGAACTGCCTGTTGTTCCAGCGGTCGGTGGATCTTCTTCTTGGCGCGGCGTTTAACTATGTGGGGGCCGCGGCGTTGCAACTGATGCTGGCCCAGCAGGCTGGGCTGCGTCCGGGGGAATTGGTCTGGGTCGGGGGGGACACGCATCTCTATCTCAACCACATCGATCAAGCCAGACTTCAGATCGCCCGCGAACCTCGACCGCTTCCCAAGGTGTCCTTGTTGCGCAAACCTGACTCGATCGATGGGTATCGGATCGAAGATTTTCAGATCGAAGGCTATGCACCGCATGATGCGATCAAGGCAGATGTCGCGGTGTGACGCCGCATGACGATGTTTACGCGCGTGGATGATGAGGTCTGTTTTTGGTTGGGTGTATATATAGTGTGTTGAGAGTTGTTGATTTGGTTTTGGTGTCTGCGAGAAATTTTTGAGAAAGTGGAAAAAGGGGGGAAGAATCGCTTGCGGAGCTCTGCGCTTAGCCGTAGAACCCCCTTCACCGGCGGCGCTGAGGTGTTGTTGGTGGATTTAGAGAGGCAGTTGAGCGGGTTTGTC
>CANMIH010000016.1 GCA_947497905.1 uncultured Pelagimonas sp. | reverse complement strand
CTGACTCGGTCGTCATACATAGTCCTGTAGCTGCAATATGCTTCTCTCGGCGCCGCGGACAATTGCCCCCACCCAGATCGCGGTGCCGAGACATCTTGCAGCCAAAGGATGCAGACCAATTCGCGCCCCAGCTTGGGGCGCTTTTTTTTGGCCTTTTGCCACCACTTGAATGCCCCTGACATACCCCACGAGCGTCACAATCCCGCCCTGTTCCGCTGGCAAACATAGTCTTGTAGCTGCTAACAAGCTTCCCTCGGTACCGCGGACAATTGCCCCCACCCAGAACGCGGTACCGAGGACTACACCTCCCCCAATTGACGCATCATTTCAGAGGCCTATTGTTCATTCGAACAGGTAGGAGCTCTCATGCGCGATTTTCATCTTCCCGGCCGATCTGCGGTTTTTGCAACCAATGGAATCTGCGCCACATCGCACCCGATCGCCGCTCAGGCCGCCATCGACATCCTAAAATCCGGCGGCAACGCAATGGATGCCGCATTGGCGGGTGCGATTCTGCTCGGGGTGGCGGAACCACAGATGACTGGCATAGGGGGGGATTGCTTTGCCCTGATCTCTCCAGTCGGCAGCAATGACGTCGTTGCAGTCAATGGCTCGGGGCGCGCGCCCGCAGCCGCCACCTCCGAAAACCTACGGGATCAGGGACATACCACCGTCCCTTTGCGCAGCGCCCATGCTGTGACAATTCCCGGAGCGCTGGATGCCTTTTGCACCATGTCGGACACATGGGGGAAACTGGGGCTGGCGGACAGTCTGGCCCCCGCGATCCACTATATGGAGGAAGGCATTCCCGTGGCGCCGCGCGTGGCCTTTGACTGGGCCAATTCGGAATCGGCGCTCCAGGGGGCGGCGCGAAACCACTATCTGGTGGATGGCGAGGCGCCTCAAACCGGCGCAATGTATCGCCAGCCAGCGCAGGCCATGCTGTTTCGTAAAATCGCCAAAGAGGGCCGAAGCGCGTTTTACGAGGGCGACGTTCTCGATGACATGCTGAACACGCTTACGGGTTTTGGCGGCCTGCATTCAGCCGAGGACTTTGCGCAAACGTCCTGCACCATTGGTGATCCCATCAGCGGCATGTACAAAGAGCAGGAGCTGCTTGAGCATCCGCCAAATGGTCAGGGCGTCACTGCGCACCTCCTGTTGAACATCCTGTCCCAGTTTGACCTATCCAGCATGGACCCGTTTGGCGCTGAGCGTGCCCATATCGAAGCCGAAGCCGCCAAACTCGCCTATGATGCGCGCAACAGGTTTCTCGCAGATCCTGACCATATGACCAAACTGGATCACCTTCTCAGCCCCAAAACCGCAGCAGACCTGGCAGCATTGATTGATCCGAAGCGCGCCATGCCATCCGCCACACGCATTTCGGAAGCCGTGCACAAAGACACGATCTATATCACCGTAGTAGACAGTGACCGGATGTCGGTGTCACTGATTTACTCTATTTTCCATGGATTTGGCTCCGGCATCGCCTCAGAAAAATACGGCATTCTGTTTCAAAACCGCGGTGCGGGGTTCTCGCTTGAAAAAGGCCACCCCAACGAACTCGCTGGTGGCAAACGCCCGTTGCACACAATTATCCCAGCGATGCTGCGTAGCCAAGGGCGGGTGACCATGCCCTTTGGTGTTATGGGAGGGCAGTATCAACCCAATGGGCACGCCCGATTCCTGTCCAATATGACGGACTTTGGCATGGACCCGCAAAGCGCCATAGATGGGCCGCGCTGTTTTCCCGATGCGGGTAAACTTCAGGTCGAGCGAGGCTATTCCGACAAAGTGCGCGCCGAGCTTGCGGACAAGGGTCATGAGGTTGTGACCCCAGATGGTCCCTTGGGCGGTGCTCAGGCCATTATGATCCACGAATCTGGTGTGCTGGAAGGCGCTTCGGATCCGCGTAAAGATGGATGCGCCATCGGGTATTGATGAACTAAAAGTTAACGAAATTTTTCACAAAATTTCACGCAAAGTCAAAATTTCGCCCGCTTTCCAAGGCAGTATTGCCCTATTGGAAAGCGGAGCCCTTTACATGATTGGACCCATCGAAGCCGTTGAGCGATATTTTTTCAAAGCTCTGAGTGTCGATTCCAGAGCGACCCGCGCTGAGTATTGGTGGGCGACACTTTTTGTTGTCCTCCTCACTGCGGCGGCTTTGGTCTGGGATATCCTTACCTTTCTGGACTTGTATCGCAGCCGTAGCCTTTATTGGGCCTACCAACGTTTTGACCCCTACGAGTACATCACGCCTTGGATTGCGCTGATCTGCCTTGTGCCCACGCTGACCTTGACCCTACGGCGGTTGCATGATGCTGGTCGCTCTGGCTGGTGGTACTGGATACAAGTCGTGCCTTTTGTCGGCTGGCTGTGGTTTCTGATCCTGATGATTTTGCCGTCGGAAGACCGTGAGAATGAGTGGGGCCCCGCCCATGGCAGCCCAGCCTCGTCATCCCGCTACAATCCAGATGGCACGCTGCGACAACGCGCTACCGATAGCTACGCCGTTCTTTTGGATCTTGATCGCCCCCGCAGCCCCGAGGAAATCGCTGCGCATCGTGCAGAGATCAAAGACTATTACCGCTCGAAAGTTTTGAATCAGGTCGAAGCCTGACATTGATCGCCACCCGCAATCGGTATCACTTATTTTTCACGCGAACTGTCTAATTTTCGCCGTGTTTTCCCGTCAGCAACGATGTGTAGGTAACTTGGAGTAGTTGGTATGATTGGTCCGATTGAGGCAATGGAACGGTATCTGTTTAACGCATTTATCATGGATGGGCGTGCCACGCGGGCGGAATTCTGGTGGGCCAACCTGATCCTCGCGTTGATCATGTCGGCGGCGATTGTTTGGGATGTCATAACCTTCTTCCAGATCAATATTGGCCGTTCACCAACTGAGATGCTCTTTGGGTTCAGCCCCTTTTCCTATCTGTCGCCGTTTCTAATGTTGGCTTGCCTTGTGCCCAATTTCACCTTGATCGTCCGCCGTTTGCACGACAGTGGACGTTCTGGCTGTTGGATGCTCGTGCAGTTTGTTCCCCTTGTCGGCTGGCTCTGGTATCTTGTGCTGCTTGTCCTGCCTTCAGAGCCGGAGGAAAACGAATGGGGGGCTCCTCATGGAAGCTCCCGCTCGGGTCCTCGGTTCAATCCGGACGGCAGCCGCAAACATAGACCTACCGACAGTTATGCGGTGCTTCTAACGGCCGAACGCGAGCGCACACCAGATGAGCTTGCCGCCCATCGCGCAGAGATCAAAGACTATTACCGGTCGAAAGTTCTGGGGCGCGCATAAGAAAACGCCCGAGACAGGCCCGGGCGTTGCTCTTGGTTTAGTATGAGAACTCTTTGTAGATGCGGCTCAGATCGCCGCCCCAGTCCCCGTGATACTGTTCCAGCAGCTCATCAGCGGGGGTTTTGCCGCTCTCGATGCTGTCTTTCAGCGCATTGAGGAAATGCGTTTCATCGGGCACCAGCCCGCCAGCGCCGGGCAGCGCCCGTGCTTTCAGACCTGCCTCTGCAATGTTGAGCACTTCACGTGCCAGCTCATGCATATTGATGTCACCCACCTGCGCCTGCAGACCGTCGACCGAGGCCGCAACCCGTAGGGCTTCGCGGGTCTCAGCGTCCCAGCCTTTGACCAGATCCCAGGCCGCATCCAGCGCTGTCTGATCATAGGTCAGTCCAACCCAGAAGGCCGGCAGCGCACAGAGACGGCGCCAGGGACCGCCATCTGCGCCCCGCATCTCGATGTATTTCTTCACACGCGCCTCAGGGAAGGCCGTGGTGAGGTGATCCGCCCAATCTGACATGGTGGGGGTTTCACCCGGCAGTGCCGGAAGCTGCCCTTTCAGGAAGTCGCGGAACGACTGGCCCAGCGCATTGATGTATTTGCCGTCGCGATAAACAAAGTACATCGGCACATCGAGGGCGTATTCGACCCAACGCTCAAATCCGAAATCCTCATCAAAGACAAACGGGATCATGCCGGTGCGGGCGTCATCCAGATCGCGCCAGATCCGCGACCGCCAGCTTTTGTGCCCATTGGGTTTGCCATCAAAGAACGGCGAATTGGCAAATAGCGCGGTGGCAACGGGCTGCAGCGCGATGGCCACGCGCATTTTCTGCACCATATCCGCCTCGGAAGCAAAATCGAGGTTCACCTGAACGGTACAGGTGCGGCGCATCATGGCGGTGCCCATGGTGCCAACGGACTGCATATAGCTGTCCATCAGAGTGTACCGCCCTTTGGGCATCAAGGGCATTTCATCATGCGACCAGATCGGCGCCGCGCCCAGACCAATGAACCCTACACCAATGGCGTCAGCGATGTCTTTCACATCGCGCAGGTGTTCGTTCACCTCGTCACAGGTCTGGTGAATGGTCTCAAGCGGCGCACCTGACAGCTCGAGCGCTCCACCGGGTTCAAGGCTAACATTTGCACCATCTTTGGTCAGGCCAATCAGGTTGCCTCCCTCGGTCACCGGCTGCCAGTTGTGGCGGTCGCGCAGACCTTCCAGAACAGCCTGGATCGAGCGTTCACCCGCATAGGGCAGAGGTTTCAGACTGTCTTTGCAATAGCCGAATTTCTCGTGCTCAGTGCCGATGCGCCACTGGTCGCGCGGCTTACAGCCTGACGCCAGATATTCAGCCAATTGTTCATGGCGTTCGATCGGTCCGCCGCCGGATTGAGGAATGGACATGGGCTCTCCACATTACCTTGCCAGACTCGCCTCACTTGGGCGCTCAGGGTCTAAGCCATGCGACCAAATTTCGGCACTGTCAATGCGCCCAATCCCTGCGCTAGCGCACAGTTTCCCGCCGCCAGATCACAGAGCTGTGGGTTTCAGAACCTCCAAGCACCTGAATGGCGGTTTCAAACTGGGCGCCGGGCAGCGCAGAAAGCACATCAAACAGGGCTTCGGTGCCGGTCGCATCATAGGGAATCGCAAGGCTGCCTTCATCGCTGACAAAGATCCAGCGCACCTGTTCTGGGCCCAAAACCTCAATCGACACACGCATCAGATTGTCGACAGACACCGCGCCCCCTCCATCAGGCGTGAAATAGCTGATCTCCCGTTCCGTGACCTGAACAACACCAAGCCCGTCGCCTGCGACACCAAATCGGGCGCGTCGCACACCACTAAACACAAAAGCTGCTCCAATCGCCGCAACCCCGTATCCGATCCAGTGCAGCAGGCCCCCGCCGGTGAAAAAGCTCCAGTACAGGCCTAGGGCCAGAACGCCGGCACCGACAAGCGCCTCGGACCAGCGGGCGATCTCAGCGGTGGCTTCGGGTCGAAACAGGCTCATCCGGCAAACTCCAGCGTGAAGGGCTCGGTCAGCATGGCAATGCGATAATCGCCGATGCGCTGAAACCCGATTTTCTCATAGGCCCGCGCGGCATCCGGCGAGGCCGCAAACAAAATCGCTTTGCTCACCCCTTCGCTGCGCAGGCTGTTGAGATGGGCCGCGATGATCTGACCGGCAAGACCCCGGCCCCGATTTTCAGGCGGAACAAAAACGCCACCGATTTGAACAGCAGAACCCGCTTTCGCGTTGATGGCCGTCATGGCCAAAGGCACATCGCCTTCAAACATTATCCGCACATAGGGCGCATCAAGCGATTTTTCCGCCCGCGCCCTCGGATCATCTGCAGCTTGTGTCCCGGTTTCACGCATATAGGCCTCGAACCAACCTGGCAGATAGCGCATATCCGGATCACCCGGCGCGCGCAGATCCGCCTGACTTGCAGCTAGATCCGCGAGTTCAAGTTGATAGAGCGGTTCAACACGGTTCAGCTGCCAAGCAGTTTGGGGCACCGGCAGTGCCGCAAGCATGGTGGCGATTTGTTTGGCATCCCCTGTGATGCCGGCCATGGTATAGCCCGCAAACATCCGCGCGATATGCTCCGCTTCTGGCGCGGTGAGCCCCGGTATCTGACACAAGAGATAGCCATTGCGGGTACAGCCAAAGACACCCGTGATTGCCCCGGCCTCCTCACGCAGGAAAAACCCGGTTGAATGGGAATGGTTCGTGCTCTCGGCGCCATGGGTTTCGAGATTGCCCAACAAAAACATCGACGTTTCCAGATGACGTTCAAGAAACGCCTTTAAGGCCGGTTCGTCCTGTTGCGTAGCGCGGCGCATCGTTACCAGTCCCCAAGAGCCATTTGCCAAATTGTCAACGCAGCCACCGCCGCCGTATCTGCCCGCAGAATACGTGGCCCAAGGCTCACGACATGCGCCTGATCCATGCCGTGCAGACGTGTCCGTTCCGAGGGCGAAAAGCCACCTTCTGGCCCGATCAAAATGGCCCACGGTCCCTGTGGTGCATCCCCCAAAGCGCGCGCCGCGCCGACCTCAGCCTCATCGCAGAACATCACGCGACGTGTTGCAGGGAAATCATGCAAAAACCGATCGAACTTCACCAATTCGGCCACCTCGGGCACAAAGGTCGCGCCACATTGTTCTGCCGCCTCAACCGCATGCGCCTGCAAGCGGTCCTGACGGATGCGCTCGGAATTGGTGAAGTCCGTCTGCACAGGCACAATTCGACTTGCCCCCATTTCAACCGCTTTTTCGACAATAAAGTCGGTACGGGCCTTTTTGATGGGTGCAAAACAGAGCCAAAGATCCGGCGGATTTTTCTGCGGCGCGCTTTGGGTCACACAGCGCAGGGTACCGCCGCGTTTGCCAGCCTGTTCCACCTCAGCAGTCCAAGCTCCATCGCGCCCATTAAACAGCGTCACAAAGGCCCCCTGCGCCAGCCGCATCACCCCAAAAAGGTAATGCGCCTGATCACGTGACAGATCGACGGCTTGTCCATCGGACAAAGGGTGCTCTACATAAAGGCGTATCTTGGCTTTCATGAGGCGCAGCATATGACCGGCACCGAGCAGACACCAGAGGCAGAGGGCCAAGTTTCCGATGCTGTGACAGGCAATTGGGTTGATACCAAAGCTCCTGCAGGATTGCGTCCCTACCTACGCCTGTCGCGTGCAGACCGGCCCATCGGGTCATGGCTGCTGTTGCTGCCCTGCTGGTGGGGGCTTTTGCTCGCGATGGTGCATGACGGGCGGATGGGCTGGTATGATCTTTGGCTCGCTGTTGGCTGCGCCATTGGGGCCGTACTTATGCGCGGGGCTGGCTGTACCTGGAATGACATCACCGACCGCGATTTCGACGGCAAAGTGGCCCGCACCGCCAGCCGCCCTATCCCGTCAGGTCAGGTCACGGTCAAAAAGGCGCTTGTCTGGCTGTGTCTGCAGGCCTTGATCAGTTTCGGCATTCTGCTGACCTTTCCGGTGCAGGCCATCTTGCTTGGCATAGCCGCCCTTGTTCCCGTTGCAATCTACCCCTTTGCCAAGCGTTTCACCTGGTGGCCGCAACTGTTCTTGGGCATTGCTTTCAACTGGGGCGCTTTGGTGGGCTGGACCGCCCACACAGGAGAGCTTCAGCCACCAGCCATCATGCTCTACATGGCGGGCATGGCTTGGACCCTGTTTTATGACACCATTTACGCCCATCAGGACACCGAAGATGACGCACTGATCGGCGTAAAATCAACCGCCCGCCTGTTTGGATCGGATACCCCCAAATGGCTTGCCCGGTTTCTTGTGGCCACCGTTGCCATCATGGGATTGGCGGTGATCGCAACGGCGACCGAGACAGGCGAAATCTTACAAATGGTTATTTTGCTGGCAGGCCCCTGGGCCATGGGATGGCACCTGATGTGGCAGATGCGCCGCTTCAAAGACGATGATAGTGCTGTTCTGCTTCGGATTTTTCGCTCAAATCGCGATGCAGGCCTTATTCCTGTGCTATTTTTTGCCGCTGCGCTCTTCGCGTGATTGCGCAGCGGCAATAGCTTGCGTATCAGAGTTTGAACTCTACTTGGAACCGGAGCGCCCATGCGCCTTTCCACATTACTGACGATGGCGGCCACTTTTTCCGCCGCAGGGCTTATCAGCACTGTAACCGCCTATTTCACCGCAGGTGTCATTGAGAACGCGTCAAAGACCGCAGTTCTGTCCGAAATGGATCGCTCCGCACTCCCCTGGACCGAAGTAGATACCAATGGATTGCAGGTGTTTCTGATCGGGACTGCACCCGATGAGGCCGCCCGCTTCAAAGCTCTGGCTGCTGCGGGCCGTGTGGTTGATGCCGCCCGCGTGATTGACCAGATGCAAGTGGAAGAGCCTGAAGATCTTGCGCCACCGCACTTCTCGATCGAGATCCTGCGCAATGATGCTGGCATTTCTGTGATCGGCCTCTTGCCGTCAAGCACCGACCGCGAGGCCTTGATCGCAGGGTTTCAGAAGGTGGTCGGCGAAGGCGAAGTGTCTGACTTTCTCGAGGCCGCCGATTATCCCGCCCCAGACAGCTGGGAAGATGCATTGGAATTTGCGGCTGCCGCACTTGACGATCTGCCCCGATCCAAGATTTCGATCGACGCCAGTCGCGTGGCCATCAAGGCTATGACGGAAAGTGATCAGGTGCGCCGTCGCCTAGAAAGCCACCTGTCGCGTCGTCGCCCCGAGGATGTTCAGCTTGAGCTGTCCCTGTCGGCCCCTCGCCCCGTCATTTCACCCTACACTTTGCGTTTCATAATCGACGCGGATGGTGTGCGGTTTGACGCCTGTTCGGCTGACACCGAAGCCGCGAGCCTGCGCATTCTTGAAGCAGCGGCCGCCGCCGGTCTTGAAGGCAAAAGCAGTTGCACTCTGGGGCTTGGCGTACCCTCCCGCCGCTGGGCCGATGCGGTTGCCATGTCAATCGGCAAGCTGAAAGAGCTGGGGGGCGGCACCCTGACCTTCACCAATGCAGATATCTCGCTTGTGGCCCATATGGGCACGGAACAGGCGCTGTTTGATCGCATCGTGGGCGAATTGGACTCGACCCTGCCTGCCGTATTTGCACTGCATGCAGATCTGCCCAAACCGCCCGAGCAAGTTACGGACGAAGGCCCACCCGAATTTATCGCCATCCGCAGCCCAGAAGGCCCGGTTCAGGTGCGCGGACGTATTGGCAGCGAAATCTCGCGTCAGCTTGCCGACAGCTTTGCCCGCGCTCGTTTTGGCTCAACCACTGTCAAAACCACCGCACGGGTAGCCGAAAACCTGCCCGCGGACTGGCAGGTGCGGGCCTTGGCCGGGATCGAGGCCCTGTCCCTTCTGGCAAACGGCGCCGTGACCGTCACCCCGGACAATGTGATCATTTCCGGCAAAACGGGCAATCAGAACCTGAATGCCGAAATCGCACAGCTTTTGACCTCAAAGCTTGGCGATACCGCGACCTTTGAAATTGACGTTGAGTATGTCAAACGCCTTGATCCGACGCTTAATATCCCGACACCCCCACGTTGCGTCGAAATGATCACCGAAATCATCGGTGCCCGGAAAATTTCGTTTGAGCCGGGGTCCGCCACGCTGGATGCCACAACCGAAGGCATCATGGACGATCTGGCCGAGCTGCTGAAGAAATGCGGTGACATTCCGTTGGAAATTGGCGGACACACCGACAGCCAGGGCCGCGAGGTCATGAACGAAGCACTGAGCCGTGACCGGGCACAGGCCGTACTCGATGCTTTGCTCAGCCGCCTTGTTCCGGTACGGTCCTACACAGTGGTTGGCTATGGCGAGAGCGAACCGATTGCTGACAACGGCACAGAAGACGGCCGAGAAGCAAACCGCCGCATCACCTTCACCTTGGTGGTGCCCGAAGACGAGCAGGCACCCGCAGACGGTACCGACGAGACGAGCAGTGAACCGCCTGCCGACGGCGCAGCAGCAGATGCCGCCGCGGATGAGGCCAAAGATGACGGGGCTGAAACCCCGGCGGAAGGAACGAGCGATGGATAGACCTCAGTTCATCATGGTAACGGCCATCATTCTATTTGTGGCGTTTTGTCTGGGGTGGTTTGCTCACTGGCTGGTGCATCGTTTCACCCGTGTCAGTCAGGCCGATATGGATCAGCTTGATAAGATGAGCCAAGAGCTTCACGAAGCGGAAGAAACCCGCGATCAGGCCATCACCTATCTGCAACAGCGTGAGGCCGAACTAACCAACCAGCTGGCCCAGACCGAGGCCGAGCTTTCTGCTGCCATGGACGGGCTGCGCGAGGCCCGCCAAGAGGCTGAAGAGCTGCGCAATTACGCCGAAAGCCTGCGGTAAACTCCGGGCTTTTGGCTGAGGTCTTTCCAGACCGGTCACAATATGGGATGACCCGGGCAGGTTTTCAGCAAACAGGCCCCGGTTATGACCCAGATTATCGAAAAGCTCTCAGACGTTACCGCCAATTACGAGGCGCTCTTTGTTGACCTCTGGGGCTGTGTGCACAATGGTGTCGAGGCCTTCCCCTCCGCCGTAGCCGCACTGCAGGACTTCCGTAAATCCGGGGGCACCGTCATCCTAGTGACCAACGCGCCGCGGTCACGACACCATGTCGCCAAACAACTGGTCAAACTTGGTGTGCCGGAAGATGCCTATGATGACATCGCCACAAGCGGCGATTCTGCGCGTTCGGCCATGTTTCTGGGCGCCGTGGGCCAAAAAGTCTGGTTTATCGGCCAGCCGCATGACACCTTGTTTTTTGAACCTCTGAAGCTTCTGGAAAACCCGGTCGAGATCGAACAGGTCGCAATGGAAGAGGCCGAAGGCATTGTCTGCTGTGGTCCCGAAGATCCGATGGCCGATCCGGACGTGATGCGCGGACCTTTTCTTTATGCCAAGCAAAAGGGCATGAAGCTGCTCTGTGCCAATCCCGACATTGTCGTGGATCGTGGCGAGACACGCGAATGGTGCGCCGGGGCATTGGCTCAGCTCTATGCAGAAATGGGCGGGGAAAGCCTCTATTTTGGCAAACCTCATCCTCCGATCTATGATCTTGCGCGCCGCCGCCTGTCGATCCATCGCAAAGATGTACCTGACAGCGCAATTCTCGCCATCGGCGACGGCCCTCATACAGATATTGACGGGGCAATGGGCGAAGACATCGATTCTCTCTTTATCTCCGGCGGACTGGCCAAAGCCGACACCAAGACCGTGGATCAACCCGAGCCAGATGCCCTTGATCGCTATGTCCAGTCGGAAAACATCAGCCCAACCTATACGATTGGCTTCCTGCGCTAAGGAATTGCGGGCTTGATTTTGCTGCAAGTGCGAAGTAATAAAGTGTCGCACAACACGGCAAATCAGCCCGTTTATTACCGGGCAGCTGATCTTGGAGGGTCGGATGTTGGACAACCTGCCACGCGGAACCATCTGCATCGAAGATATTGAAATGGGCATGACGCGCCATCTGCGCAAAGTGGTCACCGACGAAGATATTGAGATGTTTGCCAAGGTCTCAACCGACCATAATCCGGTCCATCTGGATGATGACTACGCCCGCGACACGATCTTTGAGGGCCGTATTGCGCATGGCATGCTCACCGCCGGACTGATCTCAGCGGTGATCGGGGAACAGCTGCCGGGCCACGGCACAATCTACATGGGCCAGAACCTGAAGTTCCTCGCCCCGGTACGTCCCGGTGACATGGTCTACGCCGAGGTCAAGGTGATCGATATCGATCATGGCAAACGCCGCGTGACCTTGGATTGCCATTGCTCTGTCGATGGGAAAAAGGTGTTGATGGGCGAAGCCAAAGTTCTGGCCCCGTCACGTAAATTCGACTGATCCAGCCTTTCAGCGCACCAGATCGACCGCCTCAAACGGGCGGTCTTTTTGTTGCCTCTATGGGACGGTGGGCGGGGCGATGGGCACAGCCCACCGTCCCGTCCCTTACAAACAGGTCTCGACCCGAAAGGCGTCCGGGATGTCGTCGCGCCCCTCCAGCACCAGATCTGCCATCACATGGGCTACCTTCGGCCCCATGCCAAATCCAATTTTGAACCCACCGTTTACAATGAAGTGTCCCGGCCTACCAGGCCACGCCCCTAAAATCGGCGCCCGACTGCGCGCCCGAGGTCGCACACCGGCCCACCGTTCTATCACCTCTGCTGTCTCAAGAACCGGCAGAGCGGCCCGTGCCTTCTCAATCAACATCTCAACCTGATCATCAACCGACGCAGGATCCTCAAACTCACGCTCA
The DNA here is from genome assembly GCA_947497905.1 of uncultured Pelagimonas sp. GTDB lineage: Bacteria > Pseudomonadota > Alphaproteobacteria > Rhodobacterales > Rhodobacteraceae > CANMIH01. The sequence goes on along the minus strand of CANMIH010000016.1, from coordinate 84,911 downwards.
GAGGTCGATCCAATGGCAACGGTCCCATCCGCGTGAGGCACAATATGCAAGGTCTCCACAAAGAGCTGCGGTGCCTCAGACGCCGAATAGCGAAACAAGGCGGCCTGCCCTTTCACCCCATCCCCAACCTTTTTGCCAAACTCCTCTGACAGGGCCCGCAGCCCCTGCCACCCGGTGGCCCAGGCAACTGCGCCCTCATCCGGAGCTTCCACCACGATCTCAACGTCCTTTGCCTGCAACGCCGCAACCAGTGCCGCGCAGGCACGCCGAGGGTGCATGCGGCCTGTCAATGTATCGAAAATCAGCTTTCCGGTAGGTGAGTGTGGTGCAAAGTCCCCCATCGCTGCGGCGTCGACAATTTCCCAGCGCGCCTTTCCCTGCCAAAGCTCCGCCGCGCCCTGTGCCCGCTCCTGTGCCAGTTTCAGGACATGCTCATCGGCGATAGGCTGCAACCGCCCTGTGCGACCATAGCCCGAAGACAATCCACCCACCGCCTCGACCTCAGCCCAAAAACTCTCGGCCATCAAAAGGCTTTCCAGTTGAAAGGCCTTTTTTGAGTTCCAGTTTTCCGGAACATGCGGAGCCAAGGCACCGACCACGCCCCCAGACGACCCGGCCCCCGGCCCATAGGGGTCTACAACCCGCACCCGTGCCCCACGCTGAGCACAGACCCAAGCCACGGATAATCCAAACGCCCCGGCGCCGCGCACCGTCACATCCACGCTTGCCATTGCTGTCCCCTGCTGCCACTTCTGCGACAACTCTCTAAGGACAAACCTCATGGCAGACCAGAGCAAGCCGCTGGATTGGAATGGCGAAACCCCGGTATCGCTGCGATTTGACGATCCCTATTACTCATTGGAAAACGGGCTGAATGAGACGCGCTATGTGTTTCTAACCGGCAATGACCTGCCCCAACGGTTCTGTGATGGGTTCCACATCGCCGAGCTTGGATTTGGCACAGGCCTCAATCTTTTGGCATCGCTGCAGCTCTGGCGCCAATCCGGCATTTCTGGAAAGTTACATTTCACCACTTTCGAAGCCTTCCCTCTGGAGGCCGAGGACATGATCCGCGCACAGGCGGCGTTTCCGGACTTGGCCGAAATCGCGCAAGAGCTTGCCCCTTTCTGGAAATCAGGTGCCTCGCGCTTCGAACTGCCTGATCTCACGTTTGAGATGAAAGTCGGTGATGCACGTGAATCATTGCCTCGCTGGGATGACCAAGCGGATGCCTGGTTCCTTGATGGCTTTGCGCCCGCAAAAAATCCAGAGCTCTGGGATGACGCGCTCATGGCGCAAGTGGCCAGCCATATGTCGCCTGGGGGCATGGCCGCGACATATACCGCCGCAGGTCATGTGCGACGCGCCCTTGCCGCTGCTGGGCTAGAAGTGGTCCGGATCCCCGGATATGGACGAAAAAGACACATGACACAGGCACGGAAACCCTAATAATGGCAAAGCAAAATCAGACACTTGGCATCTGGCTTATGGTTGCCACAACCGTCGTTTTTGCGCTCCAGGATGGGCTGTCCCGCCATCTGGCCGACCACTACAACGTCATGATGGTAGTGATGATCCGCTATTGGTTTTTTGCCCTGTTTGTTGTGTTTCTGGCCTCGCGCCTGCCCGGTGGCATACGTCAGACCGCACGCTCTGCTTTTCCAAAACTCCAAATTGGGCGCGGCGCTCTGCTGGCACTCGAAATTGCGGTGACGGTCCTGTCCTTTGTTTTCCTCGGCCTGATCGAAAGCCACGCGGTCTTTGCCTGTTACCCCCTGTTGGTTGCAGCCCTGTCAGGCCCGGTGCTGGGCGAACAGGTGGGCTGGCGCCGTTGGGCGGCCATCGGCGTGGGGTTCATCGGCGTTCTGATCATACTGCAGCCCTCAGGCGGCGTGTTTTCCCCCTATGCCATCATCCCGCTGATCGGCGCTTTGATGTTCGCGCTGTATGGGTTGATGACACGCTATGTTGCCCGCAGTGACAGCGCGATGACTTCGTTGTTCTGGACCGGAATTGCCGGCGCTGTCACCAGCACCCTTCTCGGCGCATGGTTCTGGGAACCGATGTCTGGCCCAGACTGGGCCTGGATGATTTTGCTTTGTTGTTCCGGGGTGCTTGGGCACTTTTTGCTGATCAAATCTTATGACGTGGCCGAAGCGAGCGCGGTACAGCCCTTCGCCTATCTTCAGCTCGTCTTTGTCAGTATTCTTGGCGTCACATTGTTCAATGAAACCATCCGGTCAAATGTGGCAATTGGTGCGGCTTTGGTTGTTGCCGCGGGCGTGTTCACGCTGATCCGCGCGCGCCAGAAGGAACAAAGCACCTAGCGCAACACAGGCAGGGTTTTACCAATCAACTCTTGGCTGAATGGGACCGGATGCGCCGGTTTACCCAGTCGCGCCCGATAGATCGGAAGGCTTTCGGTGACCCGCATGACATAATTGCGGGTCTCATCGAAGGGGATGAATTCGATCCAATCCACCACATCCAGATCCCCCGCCCGAGGATCCCCGAACTGTTTCATCCAACGCACCGGACGAGACGGTCCGGCGTTATAGCCCGCCGCCATCATCACCGCGTTTGCGCCAAATTGCTTGGACAGGGTCGCAAGATAGGTGGAGCCCAAAGTGGCGTTGTAAGCCGGATCACTCAGCAGTTTGTCTTTTGAGTACTCCAATTGGAGCTGTGCAGAGACCTCCTTTGCCGTTCCCGGCATCAACTGCATGAACCCGCGCGCACCGGCTCCGGAAATGACGCCCGGATCAAACTCAGACTCCCTGCGCGCAATCGCTAGAACCATCTCTTTACCTATGGGAAACTCACGTTTCACAATGTCAGGATGCAAGGCGTAGTAAGGCGCGTGCAGCTCGTGGCCAAACTGCGCCGCCCGTTTGCCCAACATCACCTGAATATGGGGCCTGCGCATGTCGATGAGCATCTGCCCCATTTGCGCCATACCGTCTCGGGTTTGGCTCTCGGCAAGATGGGTCAGAAAGCGCTCGCCAAGCACACTCTCACCGGCGGCAAGCAGCAACACCCCGGCATTAAAAACCGAGCTTTTCGTGAACTCAGCACGGCGCCAATCCTCAACTGGTTCAGCACCGTTCAACAGTGGATCAACAGCGACACCACCCCGTTCTGCCGCCAGCAAACCGTAAAATGAGGTCTGATATCGACCACCTTCTTCGTAAGCCGCTTTGGCAGCAACATCATCCCCCAGCGCTTCATAGGCACGACCCGTCCAGTACCCTGCTCGCCCAAGCGATATCGGTGTGAACACAGCGCCTCTGAAATTCTGAAAATGTTCTAGCGCGCGGGCAGGATTATTGAGGAACCGCAACGCAAGATAACCCGACAGCCATTCGAGATCTGCAAAGTCGCGCCCCTCGACCAGATGATGCTGGGCGGCAATGGCATAGGCCTCTTGCACAGCCCCCGCTCGCATCCTCTCGCGCGCCAGATTGCGGCGTGCCCGGCCCCAGGCCCAGGGTTCACCTAAGGTTTCGACGCTCTTTGACTGTTCAAGCAAAAGCGCAATGGCATCCGCATCCCGCCCCTTGCGTAGCCGCCACTGAAACCGTTCGTAGGCAAGCCCAGGGTGATCGGATAGCTGCTCTGGCACCTTGGCAATCAGCCCATCCACCCCATCCGCAGATTGGCGCAAGGCAAGTCGGGCCTCGGCCAGCGCCTGCCACCCCTCATCCACCAGCGGCACCAACGCGCGCGCATTTGTGTTCCAACCGCGCCAAAGAGCGATGTCCAAACGCGCGGTGTGATGGGGTTTGATCACCTCTCCCCAGACCTCACGAAACGCCCCACGTTCATCCGCGGACATAGACAGGTTACGCCAGGCTAAAACGATCTCAGCCTCCGCGCTGCCCTCATCCCCTGCCGCCAGATAGGCCCGCGCGAGGGCCAGCGCACCTGCTCCGGTTTTGGGTGCATCTTCGGCAAAATAGGCCCGGACCGCAGAAGGCGCTGCAATCGACATGGCCGCTTCGCTTTTTTCCTTGAGGTAGGGCAGGCCCGGCCAATCGCCGTTACGGGCCAGAAAATCCTGAACCTCGACGGCATCTCCGCGCCCTGCGCGCAATGCATGCCAGAGAATCACATCAAGCGCCGCCTGCCCGTCCCCCCGCGCTTCGATCCGGGCGGCAGCCCAGTTGCCCTCACGCATGGATTTCATGGCTTTTGCCAAGGAATGACCAGCATCTTGCGCCGAAGCAACAGCTCCGAGCAACACAACACAGAAGGCGAGAATGACACGCGACATAGGCTTGCAATTTCCGTAGTGAAAAGGAATAGACGCATTTGGGATTAGATATCGTCAGGGGTGGGCTCTACAACTCACAATCCTGCCTATTGGCGGAAATCCCCGGAAACTGGATGACATCGAATATAAAGGAGCGTGAGATGTTCAAGGGATCAATGCCAGCCCTGGTCACGCCGTTCAAGGACGGCGCTGTGGATTTCGATACGCTCAAACGCTTGGTCGACTGGCATGTCGATCAGGGGAGCCACGGTCTGGTGCCCGTCGGCACCACCGGCGAAAGCCCGACCCTGACCCATGACGAGCATGAAGCCGTCATCGAGGCTGTGGTCACGCAGGCCGCGGGCCGTATTCCTGTTATCGCCGGGGCTGGGTCAAACAACACCGCAGAAGCGGTGCGCTTTGTACAATACGCCAAGTCCGTTGGCGCAGATGGCGCCTTGGTTGTGACCCCCTACTACAACAAACCGACCCAAGCGGGTCTGATTGCCCATTTCACCGCGCTGCATGAGGCGGCTGAGATTCCGATTGTGATCTACAACATTCCGGGCCGTTCGGTTGTTGATATGTCGCCGGAAACCATGGGCGAGCTGGCCAAGCTGGATCGCATCGTGGGTGTAAAAGATGCCACCGGCGATCTGGCACGTGTCTGCCAGCAGCGCATCACCTGCGGTGCCGACTTCCTGCAGATCTCGGGCGAAGACGCCACTGCCCACGGGTTCAACGCCCAGGGTGGCATTGGCTGTATCTCGGTCACCGCCAACGTAGCCCCGGCGCTGAGCGCGCAGCTGCAGAACGCCTGCCTTGCCGGAGATTATAAGACCGCGCTTGAGGTACAAGACAAACTGATGCCGCTGCATCAGGCCATCTTTACCGAGCCGGGCCTTGTTGGCGCCAAATACGCCATGTCCAAGTTGGGTCTGTGCAGCGACGAGGTTCGCCTGCCCCTGCTGCCGCTGACCGACGCAACCAAAGCCAAGGTCGATGCCGCACTGGCGCATGCTGGTCTGCTTTAAGTGGCCAACAACAGTCCTTACCCCAAAAATACCCCCGCAGATCTCTGCGGGGGTATTTTGTTTCGGAACAGCGACTTTGCAAACGAAACTCCAATTGCGATATGGGCACATCAAGCTTGGGGTAGATTAGATTTCCTGCTACGTGACAGCACAAGATTTCCGAGACGGTAGGAAGCAGAGAGTTGCGCGTAAAAAGTGGGATCTCCAACATCCGTCATAGCAAGATACTCGGTTTACTGAGTTTATACTTAGTTACCTTGCCGGTCTTGATCGGAACGGTTGATAGGATGCGAAATATCCTGCTCCGCGTTCCTTTCGAAGATTGGATCAACGTCAGATACTTTGACAACCCGTTCATAACAGCTTTGCATCTTGTGCCCGGGTTCATCATGCTGACTGTAGCTCCGCTGCAATTCGTGTCTGACATCAGGCGGAAATACCCCCTATTCCACGTAGTCTTAGGTTATGTCTTCTGTTCAACGGGAGTGATTTGTTCACTGGGGTTGCTGTGGATGGTTGTTGTATTCCCGGCGCTTGGTGGTTTGCTGACACAAGTCGTTAGCTCGTTTCTTGTCGCGGCGCTTCTGATCTCCATGATTGTTGCAATTCGAGCTGCTCGCGGACGCAGGTTCGAACGGCATCGGGCGTTTATGATGAGAAGCTATGCAATTGCCTTGTCCGTTTCCACAGCGCGTATACTTATCGAGGCAGCAGAAATTTTATTCCAAGTCCCCTTCGAAGCTTCCTTCATTGCAGCCTCTGCTGCAGGGGTCGTCATAAACCTTGTGACAGTAGAGTGGGCAATTAGTTACGGATGAGTGTGGGCTCTTTCCGGATATTCAAGGGTTACACATCTCGTCCTCACTTGCACCCGCTCAGCAGTTCTTATGAAAAAAGGCGCAGGATTTTCCCACGCCTTCTTTGACTTGCTCTTATTAAGGCTTTTGACGCTTGAGAGGGGGAGGAACCTATCCCCCACGCATCACAGCCCTTCGGGTTGGCCCACAACAATAAAGCGCAGCGCCTCTGGTTGGACCAAATCTGCCGCCACCCGTTTCACATCTTCCAGCGTCACAGCCTCAATGTTGGCGTTGCGGGTTTTGACGTAATCGGGGCTCAGATCGTCCATCTGCATGCCAACCAGAATGCGCGCGATGGGACGGTTGCCGTCGAACCGCAGCGGATAGGCCCCTGTCAAATAGGTCTTGGCGCGGCGCAGCTCGTCCTCGGTCACGCCCTCTGCGGCCAATTTCGCCCATTCGGCCTGAATCACCTCAATGGCCTGCGCAATGCGGTCATTGGCCGAGGCCACCCGTCCGATGTAGAGCGCCGCATGGTCTTTCGGCAGCAGGTACGAACTAACCCCATAAGTCAGGCCACGTTTTTCACGCACCTCATTCATCAGCCGCGCTTCAAACCCGCCTCCGCCAAACACCACATTCATGACATAGGCGGCAAAGAAATCGGGATCATCCCGTTCGATCCCCGCATGGCCAAACACGGCAACCGATTGGGGGGTGTCAAAGGGAATAACGCTCACACCCGCTTCGGTTTCGATCTTCAAATCAGCGGGCAACGGCAGCCCGGTTTCTGGCAGATCCTGAAGCAGGTCATCCAAGAGCGCGCCCAGCTCTTCCGCCGTGATGTCACCGGCCGCGGACACATAGACTTTGTCGCGGGTCATAACACCCTGATGTGCCGCGATGAGATCATCGCGTGTCAGGCCGTTCACACTTTCAACCGTGCCCTCAAGCGGTGTGCCATAGGGGTGATCGCCATAAAACTCGTGGGCAAAAGCCTCTTGAGCAATGTCATCGGGATCGTTTTCGGAAGACCGAATGCCAGACAGCACCTGAAGACGGACACGTTCGACCGCATCTTCGTCAAAGCGCGGTGCAATAATCGAGTCGCGCAAAAGCGCCACTGCCGCGTCTCTGGTTTCAGTCAGGAATTGCGCTGAGACACTAACCGTGTCGTCGCCGACATCATAGCTCAGCTGTGCCGCGATCTCTTCCGCTGCCTCAACAAAGCCACGCGCATCCAAATCGCCGGCGCCCTCATTGAGCAGCCCCACCATCAAATTGGTCGCACCGCGTTTGCCCACAAGATCTAGTGAGGCGCCGCCCTGAAACCGCAGCTCAAGCGCAACAAAGGGAATGGAATGCTCTTCCACCAGCCAGGCTTTGATGCCGCCCGGGCTCTCAATCACCTGAATATCCATTTCCGCCTGTGCTGTGGCACCGGCGAAGATCATGCCAAGGGCGAGAATAAAGCGTTTCATTGCTGGGCCTCCTGCACATCTTCTCCCATCAGATACCCGGTGACCGCGTTTTTACGATCAAACACAAGATCGGCGGCATCCATGATGTCTTCGGCGGTGACCGCCTGCAAAATCTCGGGCCATTCCTGTACGTCCTCGACGGTTAGACCTGACGTCAGCGCACCTCCATAGCGACGGGCCAGCGCATCCACACTGTCGCGGGCGTAGATCTGACTGGCTTTCAGCTGAAATTTGATGCGGGACAGCTGATCCGCATCCACGCCTTCTTCCATGAACTCAGCCACAGCCTGATCCAGTGCGGCCTCGGCCTCTTCCAGCGACACACCGGGCACTGGCACAATAATCAGGCCAAACTCCGTGTCATCCAGCGACTGCCCCCGATAAAAGGCGCTGGTGTAGACGGCCTTTTCCTGTTCGAACTGCAGTTTGCGGTTCAGAACCGATGTCTGACCGCCCCCAAGGACCTCGGCCAGCAAGGTCAGCGCCGCAGCGGTTTCCTGTTCACCGGGATCACGTTCCGGCGCGAGATAGTTGCGCATGACATAGGGCTGAGACACACGCGCGTCATTGAACATGATCCGCCGTTCCGCGAGATGCGGTGGCTCGTCAACACGATCGCGCGGTTTCAAATCAGGATTGGCTTTTAGTGGCCCGTAATGCTCCTTCGCCAAACGTTCGACCTCGTCCGGGGTCACGTCTCCCGCGACAACCAGAACCGCATTGTTGGGCGCGTAAAAGCGTTTGTAATAGGCCAGCGCATCATCCAGATCGAGCGTGACCATCTCATGGCGCCAGCCGATGATCGGCGTACCATAGGGATGGTTCAAATAAAGCGCCGCATTGCGTTGTTCGCGAAACAAGGCGCCCGGATCATTTTCGGTGCGTTGGTTGCGTTCTTCAATGATCACCTCACGCTCGGTCAGAATATCTTCTTCGTCGAGGCGGATATTGACCATGCGGTCGGCTTCCATCTGCATCATCAACCCAAGACGATCCGCCGCGATGTTCTGAAAGTAGGCTGTGTAATCATAACTGGTAAAGGCGTTGTCCGTTCCGCCATGCTCGGCCACAGTTTTGGAAAACTCACCCGGCGCCAGCGTATCTGTGCCTTTGAACAAGAGATGTTCTAAGAAATGGGCCACACCCGAGGTGCCCCGCACCTCATCGGCTGATCCAGCCCGATACCACACCATATGGGTCACAGCAGGCGCGCGGTGGTCTTCGATCACAACCACCTCCATCCCATTGTCCAAGGTGAAGGTTGTGACCTGATCATCCGCTGCACTGGACGCGCCGGGAAAACCCAACGCGGCACACAGCGGCAATAACTTCAGAAACAAGGATTTAAACATCGTGTCTCCCTAAATGGCGTAACTTAGAAACCTATTGCGCTGGTATCTGAGTTCAACCTGGGAAACAGCTTTGTGATGAATGTCCGCGCCGGAATTATTCAGGCGGAGCCGACGGGGTACGTGCACCTGCAGCGCGATACCGTTCCAGCCATCCATAGCTGTCCAGAGTCTGGCGCTCATAGGCGCGCAGATAATCATCGCGCGGCACAATGGTCCAGGTGAACAGAGATTTACGCTTGCGGAAGGCCAGATCTTCGCTGGCCAAAGTGGTGCGGATATTGCTGTCACGTCCAAAGCGGCTCGCGCTGGCGATCAGCGCGCTGTCGCCACGGGGCGTTCCATTCCCTGCAGACAGGCGCGCCGGATTACCACCCAAAGCGGCCACAGCATCCGCCAAAGGCGTCTGATCTGTGCGATTGCCCTGCCCTGGGGTGGGCGTCGGCAAATCCGCATAATTTTCGGGCTGAACCAAAGGCTTCGCCGGAATGATCGAGAATTCTTCAGGTGTGCCCGAGTAGGTTTTCAGATCATGCAGAGACGTGTCCCGCTCAGAGCGCGAACAGGCTGTTACGCCAATCAAAGCAATCATACCAATGAGAAAAGCAGCCCGCATGGCCAACCCCCGAAGTTAGTCTGCGACAGGCTTACCCGATCTTATCCGCCGCGTCACGGCCCCTTTTTCTCACCGGGAAACACAACAAGCCCAAAAGCGCCGATGAAAATGGCGATATCGGCTACGTTGAAAGCAAAGGGGTTCTCAAATCCGCAGCACGACATGTTCAGGAAATCGGCAACGGCCCCGTACAGCACACGGTCGACGACGTTGCCCAGTGCCCCACCGATCAGGAAACCGGCCGAGATCAACCCCATGCGGCCCGGAGGATCGCGACGCAACCAGATGGTCACAAACAACACAATGCCCAGCGCGACCGAGATCAATATCCACCGTGTCGCGGGCGCATCTCCGGCAAGAAGTCCGAAATTAATCCCGTAATTCCAAGCCATTCTGAAGTTCAGAAGCGGGGGCAAGACGTCGATATACAAGCGCGTCGCCAGATCCATGACATGGACAACCCAAATCTTGGACAGCTGATCGAGGACAAAAATGGCACCCGCCACGGTCCAGACAAGGCGCATCATGCCGCCAGTGGTCTGCAGGTTTTTCTGCATTGCTCTTCCTCAAGTTCTGCCCTGTTTGGGTCTGCGCATAATATTTGCGTTTATGCGGCAAAAGCCAAGTTTAGTATCAGACCTTTTGCTGCTTTAGGCGAAAAACCCCGGCACAGAGGCCGGGGTTTTCAATCGGCAATCTCTTGCCTTATTCAGAAAGATCTTAGTGACGGAAGTGGCGCATCCCAGTGAAGACCATCGCAAGACCGGCATCGTTCGCAGCTTTGATCACTTCTTCGTCACGCATCGACCCACCCGGCTGAATCACGCATGTGCCCCCTGCTGCGGCGGCTTCAAGCAGGCCATCCGCGAAAGGGAAGAACGCATCCGAGGCAACGGCGCTGCCTTTGGCAAGGCTTTCCTCAAGACCCAATTCGGCTGCCATACGTGCCGCTTTGGCCGCAGCGACATTGGCGCTATCCAAGCGGCTCATCTGGCCCGCGCCAACACCCACGGTTGCGCTGTCTTTGACATAGACAATGGCGTTGGATTTGACGTGCTTCGCCACTTTCCAGGCAAAGAGCAGATCCTGCAGTTCAGCCTCAGTCGGCGCCTTTTCGGTGACCACCTCCAGATCCTCGATACCGACGTAGCCCACATCTTTGTCCTGAACCAGAACGCCACCGGCAACCTGTTTATAGGCGGTGATCGGCGCGCGCGGGTTGGGCAGCGCATCCGTCAAAAGCAGGCGCAGGTTTTTCTTGGCGGCAAAGATCTCTTTTGCTTCTTCTGAGGCACCGGGCGCGATGACCACCTCGGTGAAGATCTCAACAATCTTGGTCGCGGTGTCAGCATCCAGCGGCTGGTTCAGGGCCACAATACCACCGAAGGCCGAGGTGCGGTCACAATCAAAGGCCTTTTGATAGGCCTCAACAAGGGTCGCGCCTTTGGCCACACCACAGGGATTGGCGTGTTTGATAATGGCAACAGCTGCGCTTTCGGCCGGATCAAACTCGGCCACCAGCTCATAAGCCGCGTCCGTGTCGTTGATGTTGTTATAAGACAGCTCTTTGCCCTGGAGCTGAACTGCGGTGGCCACACCCGGACGGGCCGAGCCATCGGTATAAAAGGCCGCTTTCTGATGGCTGTTTTCACCATAGCGCAGGGTCTGCTTCAACTCGCCCGCAAAGGCGCGGCGGCGCGGTGCTTCGAGTTCAAGCTGACCAGCCATCCATGTCGAAACTGCCGCATCATAAGACCCGGTACGCGCATAGGCGATCTGGGCGTGGCGCTGACGGAAAGCATATGAGGTTTGACCGTCATTGGCCTCAAGCTCGGCCAGCAGAGCATCGTAATCTGTTACATCCACGATGGTGGTGACGAACCCATGGTTTTTGGCAGCCGCACGGATCATGGCAGGGCCGCCAATATCGATGTTCTCGATGCAGGTGGCATAATCCGCGCCTTTGGCGACGGTTTCCTCAAACGGGTAGAGGTTCACCACCAAAAGATCGATGCCTCCGATTTCATGCTGCTCCATGGCCGCGACGTGATCGTCATTGTCGCGCAGCGCAAGCAAACCACCATGCACTTTGGGGTGCAGTGTTTTAACACGCCCGTCCATCATCTCGGGAAAATTGGTAACCTCTGAGACATCTTTGACGGCAACGCCTGCATCGCGCAGGGTCGCGGCAGATCCACCCGTGGACAGGATCTCGACCCCGCGTGCCTCCAGCGCCTTGGCCAGGTCAATCAGACCGGTCTTGTCAGAAACAGAAAGCAGGGCGCGGCGGAGAGGATAGAGATCGGTCATGCAGGCAGGTTCCAGAGTTGTCTCAGGTCACGTCCACTTGGTCCTGTGCCAAATCGCGGATAGCGATTGCAGTGTCCTGCGCTTTGGCAAAAGACCACTGGACGCGGGTCGCATACTCCATTGCGCGCCCAGTTAAAACAATCTGCTGTGTCGCACGTGGCCTTAATCGGCCTTTTTCTAGGTAAACGGACGGTTCCAACGTCATTTTCGCTGGCCCATCATAGCGAAACACCCAGATTTCCCCCGATCGCAGCGCCATCGACACCGCGCTCCCCCCCAAATCAATGGCCACATCGGCTTCAGGATGGATGTGGAATCGCGCCTCAAACGGCAACCCTTCTAGTCGCGAGGCGTCCAGCGCCTTATCAAAGCGTTTTTTGGCCGGGTCATCCAAGGCGATCAGATAATCTTCGCCCTGAAGGCTCCGCCCATCGTGGGACAGTTCGAGACTGCGGGCGTGGGTCAATCCCTGAAGCGCCACATAGCCATCATGGCCCCCTTCAAACCGCACCGTATCCTCGCTGTCTGAAAGTTGGGTCGGTACATGCTGCGGAAGATCTTCCAGCAATTCACGCTGGACCATCCCAACCCATTTGGGACTTCCCAATCGCGCACTGGAATATCCCTGCAAACTCAACACCGAGTGAGATGGTGTTGCGCGACCGGCCCGTCGCCAATCCTCTCCAAATCCGCCACCAGACCCACAGTTGACGATCACCGGGCGGCGACCAGATGTCAGCTCAAAGGCAAGGGTCGAGGCATGGGCCTGCGCCGATGCACGGCCAGAGGGAGGCGGTGCCGCATCAGCAATCACCGAGGTGCGCCCCCCAGACAGACGCACAAAGCCCATCGCCAACCCATCCGACTGTTTCTTTTTGTTGCGACAGGCCGCTAGCGCATGATCCAAGCGACCCTCAAGACCACGTCCCCCCCCATGAAACCGGGCCAAACCGCCATCCGCATGGCGGAGCGTTCTCAGGGTCGGCGCGATGCGATCCACCGCCGTTGTATGGGATTGATCGGGCTTCAGATCGACCTCTTCCAGTGCTGCACGTGCCCATGTCAGCAGTGTGAACACTTCGAGCAGCTCTTCGGGGTTCCGTGTTGGGATTCCCCCCTGCTCGTCCACCTGGCGGGCGCATTCTTCCCCAAGTGCAAAGCGCGCAGGTTCAAGTTGGCCCTCCATGCCCTCCAAAGCGATGCCTGCGTAGAGCAATCCAGTCAGCGCTTCGAAACGTGGCAGGCCCGGAGCGGCCCCCTGCCAGCGCTTGGCCAAAAACCGGCTTTGAACGGCCAGAGCCGCGAAGACTTTTTCGGACACTTCAGGCGACTGACCGCGCAGTAAAAACAACGCATGGTGCACCCAGCGGATCAGCCGACGGCCCGCCAATTCTGGCGTCCAGCCCGGCCCCGACCCGGTTCCGTATCTCTCAATCCAGCTCAGCAACCACGCCTGCGCCAAGGCACGCGCCTTGAAATCGCCCACGGCCGCCAAATCGTCAAGCCAGCCAAACCCATGAATTTCTTCCGAAAAAGCGTCGTCTGGCGGGGTTAGATCCCACAACAGAGTGTCCGGTGCTTCAACCAAATGACCCGCAAACATAAGATTGCCCGCAAGCATTTGCCGTCCCCGGGCAAAATATCCGATGGTACGAGGCTCAGGATGAGAGACAAACGCCGTTGCCCCGCGTGCGCGCGCCGCAAGACGCGCATGCAAACGGTTCAGAAACCGCACCCGTGCGGTTCTCCAGCTCTTCCCTTTGGCCATCTGCTCGACCCCATTGCGCCCGTCTTCGGGCCATTATTGCGTGAACAATATCGCGGTAGCCGGGCAAAGTCACTTGCTTTGACAGCCTAAGCCGAACTTCGCACAGACATTGAAAACACAACGAAAAATCACGCAGCCCTGTGCAGCAGCGCCATGTAAAACCCGTCCATACCACCTTTGGCCGCCAGATAATCCGGGCGCAAACGCAGCCCGCCCTCATCTGAGCGCCAGCTTTCTTCAATCCACGGCATATCAAGTGCGCCCACAGAGACATCGGAATGCCGCGACAACACCTCGTCTATGTGACACTCGCCTTCATCCGGGATCAACGAACAGGTGGCGTAGACCAGTTTTCCGCCGGGCTTCAACAGGCGCAACGCATGGTCCAGCATGGCCTCCTGCAACCCAATCAATTCGAAAATGCGTTCGCCCTCATGGGCATGGGGCAAATCCGGGTGGCGACGAATCGTCCCCGTTGCCGAACAGGGGGCATCCAGCAAAATCGCATCATACTGCCCCTCATGCTCCATGGCGTCCCCCGCCACAAGCTTGGCGGTCAACCCCGTTCGCGCAAGGTTTTCCTCAACACGTTTCAAGCGGCCCGCGGACAGATCCAAAGCCGTCACCTGCGCCCCCGCTGCGGCCAGTTGCAGGGTTTTTCCACCGGGTGCTGCGCACATATCGAGCACCTTCAGCCCCGTAACATCCCCCAGCAACTTCACCGGAAGCGCCGCCGCCATGTCCTGCACCCACCAGTCGCCGGTCTCAAATCCCGGCAGGGCGCTCACCTGCCCAACCTCACGCAGCCGCACCGACCCTCCCGGCATCAGCTCGCCGCCCAAACGCTCGGCCAGCTCTGCAGGATCGCCCTTGGAGGTCACATCAAGCGGCGCGCCTTCGTATTGAACCCGCTCCATATTTGCGACCGCCTGCGCGCCCCAGGCCTCCACCAGAGGTTCGCGCAACCACAAGGGCATGCGGGGAAAGCGTGATTTGGCCCAAACCGCCGGCGCCTCATCCACCAGCTTCCGCAAGACTGCGTTGATCAAACCCTTGCTCGATTGCGTTGTTTTGCGCTTGGCCGCGATTGACACACAGTCACTGACCACCCCATGCGCCGCGCCGCCCTGCGCCAGTTCATAGGCCCCGAGACGCAGAATATTCATCACCCGCAAAACCGGTTTTTTCCGGAGATGGGCTTTCAAGGCCCGATCGGCCTTTTCTAGATTGCGCAGGGTCTCAACCGCCAACCGATGGGCCGCCGCGCGATCCGCAGGTGCCAGCGTGTCTAAAATCTTGCCTTCCGACAGCGGCCGCCCATGTTCCAAAACCTGATCCAAAAGGTCGATGGCCGCTGTGCGGGCCGGGCTTGGCGTCTGAGACATGAGACCTCCGGGATGACATGGAACATTCAAAATCTGGGGCATTGCCCCCAAAGCAGCCTGCCCTATATCAAGGGGGCGTTCTCAAGGAAAGCATCATGACCGATACGCCCCCCTCAAATGCGCCAGTGGCCCTAGACACTGAGACCAAAGATCTCCCCCCAGCGGCCCAGCGGGCTCTGGCCGAAGCCGCAGAGCGCCGTGCCAAAGCCGAGGCCGCAGCCCAGGACACGCCCAAGGAACTCGGTGGCCGCGACGGCTTGGATCCAGCGCGGTATGGCGACTGGGAGAAAAAAGGCATCGCCGTCGATTTTTAATCCCATCCCGCCCGCCGCTGCCGGTTTCGGCAAAGTGCGGGGTGGGCGGGTGGGCGCCTTTGTCGAAAACGACAGCGGCGGGCTTATTTCAGACCCAGCACATCCAGCATGTCATATTCGCCGGGGGCTTTGTCCTGCCCCCAAATTGCGGCCTTCAAGGCACCGCGCGCAAACAGTGATCGATCCGAGGCCATGTGTTTGATCGCGATTCGCTCGCCAGCCGCCGCAAACAACACCTCATGCTCTCCCACGATGTCGCCACCGCGCACCGCATGGAACCCAATGTCGCCTTTCTTGCGCGCACCGGTGATGCCATCCCGGCCCCGGTCCGACACATCCGCCAGCTCCACGCCCCGCCCTTCGGCCGCCGCCTCACCCAGCATCAGTGCCGTGCCGGACGGCGCATCTACTTTATGGTGGTGATGCGCTTCGATAATCTCGATGTCCCAGTCTTCGTCCAATGCCGCAGCCACCTGTTTGGTCACCTGCGTCAGCAGATTGACCCCCAGGCTCATGTTGCCCGCGCGCACGATCACCGCGTGACGCGCTGCCGCTTTGAGTTTGGCCAGATCGTCATCACTCATCCCCGTGGTGCCGATCACATGCACGGCCCGTGCCTGAGCAGCCAGTTCCGCAAAGGCCACGGTCGCCGCAGGTGCCGTGAAATCAATCACGGCCTGCGCTTTGGAAAAGGCTTCAAGCGCATCACCCGTGACCGGCACACCATTGGCCATACCGCCCATAGCTTCACCAAGATCGCGGCCAATCCAGTCATGCCCCTCACGTTCCAACCCCGCAACAAGGCGCAGCTTATCGCTGGCCAAGACCTCACGCGCCAGCATCTGACCCATCCGGCCCGACACTCCCGTTACAACAACACCCGGCAATTCGCTCATCACGCCCACTCCTATTCTCTTGCGCCTGCATAGCCCGCCGGGACAGCTTGGCAAAGGGGGCGAATGCGCTTAAGTCTGAACCTATGTCTAGAAACAAAACCCAAGAAGGCCGCGGGGCCAATCAACGACAGCTGCGTGTGGGCGAAGTGATCCGCCGCCACCTGTCCGAAGTGCTGTCGCGGGGCGAAATCCACGACCCTGACCTGAACCGCATTCCAATCACCGTGGGTGACGTGCGCCTCTCCGGTGATCTCAAGGTGGCCACAGTCTATGTTGTGCCACTGGGCGGGAAAAACCAGGACGAGATGTTTGAACTTCTCAAGCGCAACAAAGGTGAATTGCGCCGCTCCATCGCGCGTGGTCTGTCGCTCAAGTTCACCCCAGAGCTGCGGTTCCGCCTTGATGACACCTTTGATCAACTCGACGAAAATCGCCGCCTGTTTTCTCAGGAAGCGGTACGCCGCGATCTCGAGAGCTAAGTTATGTGGCGCTGGACACGTCTTTGGGCAGCGGTGCTAATGTGGGTCGGCCTGAGCCACGCGGCTCAGGCCGTGACCTGCGAAGCCATCCGTTTCGACGGAAATGCCTATACGATCTGTCAGGTCGATCCTGCTACGGAAAATCTGCGCCTTTTCCTAGATGACGCGGACGGCACCCCCTATGGCCACTTTACAACGCTGCAAAACGATCTGCAGCGCAAAGGTCGCGCCCTCAAATTCGCTATGAATGCTGGCATGTATCACGATGATCGTGCGCCTGTTGGGCATTATGTAGAAGAGGGAAAAACCCGTATGCGGGTGATCCCCAATGCTGGCCCCGGAAACTTTGGCTTGCTTCCCAACGGTATCTTTTGCCTGCGTGACGGTCGCGCAGATGTGTTTGAAACCCGCCAGTTTTTGGCCCAGAAACCCGGCTGCACCTTTGCAACCCAGTCAGGTCCTATGCTGGTGATTGACGGCGAGCTTCATCCAAGGTTCCTGCCAGACAGCACTTCACGCTACATCCGTAATGGGGTGGGCACCTCTGCCGATGGCCAGACGGCCATTTTCGCCATTTCAGACAACACCGTTACTTTTCACGAATTTGCTCGGCTCTTCCGCGACAAACTGGACCTACCCAACGCCCTGTTCTTTGATGGCAATGTCTCACGGCTCTATGCGCCTGATATTGACCGCTGGGATGGTGGACGCCGTATGGGCCCAGTTGTGGGTGTAACCGAAGACATCAACTGACGAGAGTTCATATGTCCCAATCCTCGCTTGACCTGACCCAGGGCCTTCTCGAGGCTGCAAAGCGCGCTGGCGCGGATGCGGCTGACGCTATTGCTGTGAAAGGCACCGCCCTGTCGATTGATGTCCATGACGGCAAACTAGAGCAGGCGGAACGCGCCGAAGGCAGCGACATTGGTTTGCGGGTGTTTGTTGGCCAGCGCAGCGCCATCGTATCCGCATCAGACACCCGCCCTGAAACCATGGCTGCCATGGCGGAGCGTGCCGTGGCCATGGCTCAGGAAGCACCCGAAGATCCCTATGCCGGTCTGGCCGCCCCCGAACAAGTGATCACCTCATGGGATATCACAGCGCTGGAGTTGGCCGACCCTGCCGATGAGCCAGAACCCGCCGCCCTAGAAGATGACGCCCGTCGCGCCGAAGCTTCCGCTTTGGCCGTTGAAGGCATTGGGCAGGTCCAGTCCGCCTCCGCCGGATACAGCGCGCAAGAGATTGCGCTTTCTGCCTCAAACGGGTTTTCCGGGAGCTACAACCGCACGTCACGCAGCCTGTCATGCGTCGCGATTGCAGGCACCGGTCTCGGCATGGAGCGCGACTATGATGGAGACAGCCGCACCTTTCAGTCGGAGCTGCGCAGCGCGGAAGAGATTGGCCATAATGCCGCAACGCGCGCCATGGAACGGCTTGATCCACAGCGCCCCAAAACAGGCGCCTACCCCGTCCTGTTCGATGAGCGCATTTCCTCGTCTCTGGTTGGTCACCTGATGGCCGCCGTCAGCGGCAGCGCGGTGGCGCGCGGGGCGTCATGGTTGCGCGAGGCGCTGGGGGACCAGGTGCTGCCCAAAGGCATGCATCTGATCGAAAACCCACATCGCCCGCGCATGGGGGCCTCCCGGCCGTTCGACGCAGAAGGTCTGGCCACCCAGCGCCGTGCCATCATCGATGACGGCACATTGACAGGCTGGACTCTGGATCTCGCCAATGCGCGCAAGCTGGGAATGGCCTCCACCGCCAATGCCGCGCGCAGTGTGACGGGGGGCGTATCCCCTGCGGTCTGGAACCTTGAACTAACTCAGGGCACAAAATCACCTGCAGAACTGATGGCCGAAATGGGCACAGGTCTTCTTGTGACGTCGATGATTGGCGCCACCATCAACCCGAACACCGGGGATTATTCCCGAGGCGCCGCTGGGTTCTGGATCGAAAATGGCGAACCAGTCTACCCGGTTGCCGGTGTCACCATCGCGGGCAATTTGCGCGATATGCTGGGTAGCATGACCGCGTCCAACGATGCGCGCCCTTGGTTGAGCCGCGTGGTTCCTTCCCTGATGGTTGAGGGGATGACACTTGCCGGCGAGTGACCTGACGCTTTTGATCGACGCCGCCCAGCGCGCCGCCGACCTGTCGCGGAGCTTTGTAGGGCAGGATTTTGATGTCCAACACAAACCGCAAGACAACAGCCCTGTGACCGAGGTGGATCTTGCGGTCAACGATCTGCTTGAGGAGCAGCTTCGCAGCGCCCGGCCGGACTATGGCTGGCTCAGCGAAGAAAGCACCGACGATGAAACGCGCCTGTCAACGGACCGGGTGTTTGTAGTCGATCCCATAGACGGCACCCGGTCTTTTGTTGAGGGCAGCAATTCCTGGTCTCACGCCTTGGCAGTTGTGGAACAGGGTCAAGTGACCGCCGCCGTGGTTATTTTGCCCATGTTGAACAAACTCTACAGCGCGTCACTAGGGGGAGGGGCGCGCCTGAACGGGGCACCTATCCGTGTCAGCGATCATGCCACCGCATCGGGTGCCGAGGTATTGGCGACCAAACACAACATGCAGCCAGAGTTCTGGCGCGGCAATCTGCCCGACATCAAGCGACACCATCGCCCGTCGCTGGCCTACCGCCTAAGCCTTGTGGCTGAAGGCCGGTTTGATGCCATGTTCACCTTTCGCCCAAGCTGGGAATGGGACATTGCATCAGGCGCACTAATCATGGCCGAAGCCGGAGCACGCGTGACCGACCGACGTGGTGGCAAGCTGCGGTTCAACAATCCACATCCCCAGACGGATGGGGTCTTGGGGGCCAATCCCGACCTACACGCGGATCTTCTGGACCGCATTGCATGAACCGGCGCGCCCTATCCCTGACGGCCTACCTGACCTATGCCCGGGGTGGGGCGACTGAGAGTTTCAGTCTTCCTCCCCGCCCTCAGGGGCCATTGGTCTGGGGCTATGCGGAAACGCCAGAACAGGGTCGTGTGCTCGCCAGTCTCTGTTCACGGCTGCAGGCCAACTATCCCGAAGTGATCTGCGCGTTGTCAGGGGATGTTCCCGACCGCCATGATGCGATTTTCCTGCCGACACCGCCCGAATCCGTCTCGGACGCAGATCGGTTTGCCAAAGCTCTGGCACCTCAGGTCGTGTTGTGGGCTGGTCAGAACCTGCGCCCGGCTCTGATTGACGCATTGTATAAAAACGGCAGTCATCTGATTGCCCTTGATGCAACCGATCGCTCCTGGAGCTCACCGGCCCCACGGTGGTTGCCAGACCCGACACAGGCCACCCTGTCTCTTTTTCACTCCCTGTATGCCACGGGTGATGCGGCCGCCCGGCGGTTGCGCCGAGGTGGTATCGAGACCGGACGTATTCGAACTGAAGGCCCACTGATTGATTCGGATCAGCCCCTGCCGTGTGATGACAAAACCTATGAAGAGGTTGCCGGGTATCTGGCAGGGCGTCCGATCTGGCTCGCGGCGCATCTATGCCCACAAGAAGCGCGTGATGTTATTGGGGCCCATCGTCAGGCGATGCGCCTTGCCCACAGGCTCTTGTTGGTCATGGTGCCACATGATGACGAACATGCCGCCGAAATCGAAGCGGAAGCCCGCGCCTCGCAGATGCGCGTCTGCAACTGGGACATCGGAGAAACTCCGGACGAGCTGACCCAGATCCTATTGGCAGAAAGCCCCGATGAACTGGGGCTCTGGTTCCGATTGGCGCCCCTGACGTTTCTTGGCGGCTCACTTGTGCCGGATCGTGGTGGGCACGACCCCTATCAGGCCGCGGCCATGGGCACGGCCATTCTCTATGGCCCAAACGTAGGGCGTCATGTCGGCGCCTATTCGCGGCTGGTCGATGCAGGGGCTGCCCGTATTGTTCGGGACGCCGATTCTCTGAGTGCGGCTGTCACCCACCTTATTGCCCCGGATCAGGCCGCCGCCATGGCCCACGCCGGATGGGATCTGATTTCCTCTGGCGCCTCCCTTGTGGATTGTGTGATTTCGGAAATCATGACCACTCTCGACAACAGGAATACACCCTGATGCGCCCTCCCCGTTTCTGGCTCAACGATCCAAGCGCACCTGGGCTTCGCGCCCGCCTGCTGGCCCCTCTGGCCAAACTCACAGCCTTTGCGACGGCCCGGCGCGTGGCTCAGCCTGCCACCTACGAGGCACCCGTTCCGGTAATCTGTGTCGGCAATATCAACGCAGGTGGCACAGGCAAAACCCCGACGGTTATCGCCCTCGTGCAACATCTCGCAGAGCGCGGGTTCACGGCACATGTCATCTCACGTGGCTATGGCGGCACACTGGATGGACCTGTTCAGGTTGATCCCCGCAGTCACAGCGCCGAAGAGACCGGCGACGAACCTCTGTTGATCGCAGCCTTCACCCCAACTTGGGTTGCGAAGGATCGTGCGGCTGGTGCCCGGCAGGCCGTCGCGGCCGGGGCCGAGGTCCTGATTCTCGATGACGGGTTTCAAAATCCGGCTCTGCGCAAAGATCTTTCGATCATTGTTGTCGATGCCGTGGCCGGGTTTGGGAATGGCCGCTGTATGCCAGCCGGCCCGTTACGAGAACCTGTTTCAGTGGGCCTGGCACGCGGCGATCTTCTCTTGTCGATTGGGGCCGATGTCGCGCAGGCCCGCTTTACCGAGACCTGGGGCACGCTTCCCTTGCCTCAACTGCGTGGATCACTTGCCCCGCTGCAAACAGGTATGGATTGGGAAGGGCTACCCACGTTGGCTTTTGCCGGGATTGGCCATCCTGAGAAATTCTTTGCCACTCTTCGCGCGCTTGGCGCCGAAGTGAAACGCGGCGAAGCTCTGGCAGACCACCAACCTCTGACACAATCCTTGATGACCCGGCTTGAAACCGAAGCTGCAATGATTGGCGCGCAATTGGTAACCACCGAAAAAGACGCCGTGCGCCTTCCGCAGAGCTTCCGCATGAAGGTGCTGACATTGCCGGTACGTCTTCAGTTTCAGGATACAACCGAGTTGGATGCGGCGTTAGAACGGATCCTGCCACAAGCGTCCGCTTAGGAAGAGCTATTCGGCAGCCAAACGGCTGTCACGTCCGGACAGATCTGCAAGCTGCCCAACCACGCCCTGAAGCAGCGCACAAAACGCATCAAAATTGGCGTTGGGCCGGATCAACCCCTCATCCATGTAGAGAGAGCGGTCAATTTCGATCTGGATCGCATGCTGTCGGCGAGACGGGCGCCCATAATGCTGGGTGGTAAAGGCGCCGGCAAAAGGCGCGTTGCGCGCAACGCGCAGCCCGGCATCTGCAAAAATCGATTCGACCTTTTCGACAATCACAGGTGAGGCAGAGGCCCCAAACCTGTCGCCAATCACAATTTCCGGACTCCGACCCGGAGCCAACGTCTGCACCGCTTCGTGGGGCATAGAATGGCAATCCAGCAAGATCGCCTCGCCAAAGGTATCCAGCGCCTGGGTGAGCAGGGCCTGCAGCTTTGCATGATACGGGCGCCAGATGGTTTCGATTCGTGTGTCAGCCTCTGAGCGTGACAGTTTGCCGTGATAGATCGGACGGGCATTGGCAACAACGCGCGGCACAACCCCCAAGCCACTGGCGATGCGAGGATTGTGGCGGACTTTGCGCACGCCTTCGATCAACGCCGGATCAAGCTCATCCGACGCCCGATTGAGATCGAGGTAGGCACGCGGTGCCCCAGCCCTCAGCAAAGGTGCCCCATAAAGCGGGGCACAGGCAAACAGGTGATCAACAAAGGCATCTTCTGACGATCGAATGGTTTTCTCGTCCAGAACCGAATTTTTCAGGAAGGGCGCACAGTAATCGCGACCGCTGTGAGGCGACGCAAAGACAACCCGCGACCGGTAGGATTGGGGCATGTCGAGATGATACGCAGTCGATGTCATAAAGCGCTCCTTCTATGAAAAGCATAGCCGAAAAATTTCCTGTATCAAAAGCCCTTGATCCTTCCTGCGACTCCTTCTATAGACGCTCCACCGGCACGAAAGACGGCGCATCCAATACCGGATGGATCGGAAATCATGCAGGCCATAGGGGCGGTTAGCTCAGCGGTAGAGCACTTCGTTGACATCGAAGGGGTCACTGGTTCGATCCCAGTATCGCCCACCATGGAATTCACCGCGCCCTGCGCATCGCGAAAGCGAAGCCGGGGCGTTTGGCTTCAACACAGGCGCTCGCGCGCCGCGACGAAAAGAGGAGAGACCCTATGAAGGTTGCTAACTCACTCCGCTCGCTCAAAAAGCGCCACCGCGACTGCCGCGTTGTGCGCCGTAAGGGCCGCGTTTATGTGATCAACAAAACGCAGCGCCGGTTCAAAGCTCGTCAGGGCTAATCGGCATTCGGACATACGTCCGAGGGACAGTAAGAAACCGCAGCTTTGGCTGCGGTTTTTTCGTTTTATACTACCGTATGTCTGTTGCTGTGATTCTCTCAGGTCTGCCCGCCAGTGGGAAAACCACGCTGGGATTGCGTCTTGCCCAGCTGCTTGGCTGGCCCCATCTGGATAAAGACGATTTTCTAGAAGCTCTGTTCGATTCGCATACGGTCTCGCGCCGTGAGGATCGCAACCTGCTCAGCCGCCAAAGTGACGTGGCGTTTCGTCTGAATGCGATTCTCCATCGCCGGGTTGTGCTGATCTCACATTGGCGGCCCAATGTACCGGATGAGCCAGGGGGAACCCCCACCGATTGGCTGAGTGATCATTTCGATCTGCTGATTGAAGTCCATTGTCCCTGTGGCCCCGATGTCGCTGCACAGAACTTTGAAACTCGGAAACGTCACGCGAGTCACCTTGATGCGCTGCAGACACCCGACGCCCTGCGACAGCGCATGCACCACCTTGCACCGGGATACCCTCTGGGCATTGGCACAACTATTGATTCCTCTTGTGGTGGCCCCGACCAGATCGCGGCCACCATACGCGCAATGGTGGGTTAGGGACGAATGATACCATCCGCCAAAAGCCGCACCACGGTCTGCTCATCGAGATAGCCCGACACCCGCAATCCCCGTGTGCGCTGAAACTGTGCCAAGGCTCTGCGGGTCTGTTCGTCAAAGCGGCCGTCCACTTTGCCCGGCTGCAGACCTAGTTTCGCAAGACGTGCCTCGGCCAGTTGCCGACCAATAGCATTCAACACCAGCCCATGCTCTTCGTCGCGCGCGCGCGCCACATCGCGTTCGGACAGGTCATCGCGTTCCAAAGCACGAATACGTCCCTTGGCCTTGGGTGAAAACGCTCCATTGGGGTAGGCTGAGAGATACGCTTTGTATGAGGCCACAGTATCTGTAGCAGCCGCCTCATCCCAGGCGGCCCGATCCTGCGCGGCCGCTTGCTCCGCCTGAGCTTTCTCAATTTCACCCAACCAGCGTTTCGCGGTCGTGGCTTCTAATCCCTGTGGATACCGATCCAGATAGGCACGCAGACCAGCTTCATCCTCTGGACCATCGATTTCGGCCCAAAATGCGCGATCCGCCCGTTCCTCGGCTTCTCGTTTCAGTCTGGCTTCTTCTTCAAGCTCCGCCGCTCGAACCGCCGCTTGCGCGTCCAATCGAAGGATCTGCGGGTGCGAGAGATAGCCAGAGGGGTTCACCTCAACCGATGTTTGCCAATTGCGGATGGCCTTCCGTGAGCCGCGCCCAAAGATGCCATCCACCCCCCGGGTGTTATAGCCAAGGATCGTCAGATCACGCTGGATCTCTCGGCGGGCTTCACGACTTAGTTCAAGACGCTCTTCCTGGCGGCGCTCAGCATAAAATGGGTCTTCCGCAATGGCTTTTAGTCTCTGTGTCGCCGCAGCTGCATGCTGACCTTCTGGAAAGCGATCCAGATAGGCTTGATAGCCAAAGGCGTCATCCGATTGCTGTGCAAGGTTCCACGCCGCGTCATCGGCTTCGGGCCCAAGTGGCCTCGGCCCAGATCCCAGCGGAACAACATCCTCCGCGCGCAAAAACACCAATCCACGCCCCGCAAACCCCTGGACGGTCAAACCTGCCTCTTCCGCGGCGGGCACCAGCGGCTTGTCCTCCTCCAGCAAAGCCAGCGCAGCAAACCGCGCCACATCTGTTGCTGCACCACGTAAGACAGTCACCCCCTGTGGAATGTCAAAATCCCCTGCCCCGGCGGTGAGAAACGCGCCGGGATCAACCTCGACGGGCGATTCTCCCAAAATCAGAACCCCGCGACCGGGATACTGGGCCAAGACAGTCAGAACCGTGTTGAGCGGCAGGGCCTGCGCCAAGAGCGGACCATTGTCGATCTTGGACACCGGCACGAGATAGGCCCCCGTAGGCCCTCGCACGAAGGCACCCGCCAGCACCACAGCAACAGGTCCTGTCTCGCCATCCAAATTGGTGATGAAATCCGAAAGCGCATCGCGCATCGCCGCGCTGTTGGCATCCTGCACAGCGGCGACGTCGAACCCTTTTTCGCGCATCGCCTCGGCTGCAAAAGACACGCGGGCCGCGCCAAAGAAACTCTGCAATGCGCCGTACCGACTATTACCAATCACCAACGCATCACCGGCCGCATGCACCATGCCGCCGGACAATAGGGCCGCAAGGGCCAGAACTGTGGATCGCATGAGAAGTCCTCCTCTGATCCCAGCCTAAAGCGCTCTCAGGCTGGGACAAAGTCAGGAATCTCAGTCGTAACTGCGGGCGTCCTCGATCACGAGCCCATCACGCGGCAATCCGCCGATGGGAACCAGTTCAACCCGGCCTTTCAGCTTCAGAAGATCAGCCACCGATTTGTCATAAGCCCCACCATCGGTGGCGTCGGTCTCGATTCGTACGGTCATGACATCCATTTCCCCCTCACGAGAGGCCACTACACGGGCGCGGGCGATCTCATCATGACGCGCCACAAGTTGGGCCACTTGCTCAGGACGCACAAACATGCCTTTGATCTTGGTTGTCTGGTCCGCACGGCCCATCCAGCCCTTGATCCGCATATTAGTCCGACCGCAGGGGCTCTGCCCCTCCATAACAGCGCTCAGATCGCCGGTCGCAAAGCGGATCAGCGGGTAGTCGGGGTTCAAAGTGGTCACAACCACTTCACCAACTTCACCCTCAGGCACCGGATCACCTGTGCCCGGCGTTACAATCTCAACAATCACATTCTCATCAACGATCATGCCGTCCTGCGCTTCGGTCTCGTAAGCAATGTTGCCGAGATCGGCGGTGGCATAACACTGCAGACACTGAATGCCGCGATCCGCATAATACTGACGCAATGACGGGAACAGCGCCCCGCCTCCAACCGCCGCGCGGGTGATTTTGAGGTCCAGCCCCATCTCATCCGCTTTCTCGAGAATGATCTTGAGATAATCTGGTGTCCCCGCATAGGCGGTGATGCCAATGTCATGCGCCGCTCGCGCCTGTAGTTCGGTCTGGCCTGTCCCCGCTGGCAGAACCACCGCGCCAACAGCCCGCGCACCGCTTTCAAAAATCATGCCGGCTGGCGTCAGGTGATAGCCAAAGCAGTTCTGTACGATGTCATCCTTGCCAATGCCAACCGCATTCAGAAACCGCCCCATGCGCCACCAGTCGTGGCTCACCCCACCGGGCTCGTAAATCGGACCTGGGCTCTGGAAAACATGAGCCAGGTTAGACACCGGCAAGCCACCAAATGGCGGGTTTGCCGCCTGCCGTGCGCTCAGATCCGATTTGCGCAGCACCGGCAATTTCGCCAATTCTGACAGATCCGCAATCGCATCCATTCCATTGCGGGCCAGTTGCGCGTTCAGCGCCTCAAGCTGGGCCGCCTGCCGCTCCTCTGGGGAACGCGTCTCAAGTGCATCAAAAAAGGTGCTCATTTGTGTCTCCCTACCGGCGGGTTTGTCAGTTGCACCCCAAGCCGGGGCCACCCTGCCCCAATCACCGGGGCAGGTGACGCATCAGCGTCGTCGTTCTATGTCGCGTTATTCAGCGGGCGTCTGAAACGGCTCGTCGGCCCGCACAATATGGGTTGTCATCACTTCCAGATCTGTCTCACCACTGTTGGTGACCCCGCCATGAACCGACCCTTCAGGAAAAAACATCGGCGTGCCCGGCGCAAAATTGATCTCTTTGCCGTTTGGCAAAGTGGCCAGTCCCCCCACAACAATCACGGCATGTTCATCGCCGGGATGGGTGTGCAACGGAATACGTCCGCCGGGTCTCAGCGTCAGCTTCGAGACGATCACCACTTGGGTGTCAGAGCCGGACAGGGGTTTTTCCTGCAAAATCTCGCGCACCACCAGATCTTCGGCGGCAAGCGGCGCGGCAAAAACCAAGGCGCTGATAAAGGCTATGGAACGGATCATCAGAGCTCTCCCTATTTTACGCCAGCCAACGCTTACGGCGGCGATAGCTGCGCACGTCACGGAAGCTCTTGCGGCCATCGTCCGAAACGCCAAGGTAGAATTCCTTCACATCCGGGTTCTCACGCAGTTCAGCTGCTGGGCCGTCCATAACCACGCGGCCATTCTCAAGAATATAGCCAAAATGCGCATAGCGTAGCGCCACGTTAGTGTTCTGTTCAGCCAGAAGGAAGGACACACCTTCTTTTTCGTTCACCGATTTCACAATCTCAAAGATCTGTTCAACCAGCTGTGGGGCAAGGCCCATGCTCGGCTCATCAAGCAAGATCGTTTCCGGACGCGACATCAACGCACGACCAATGGCGCACATCTGCTGTTCGCCGCCCGAGGTATAGCCTGCCTGGCTCTTGCGACGCTCTTTCAGGCGCGGGAAATAGTCGTACACCATCTCCAGATCCGCCTCGATGGCGCCTTTGCCGTCGCGCCGGGTATAGGCCCCGGTCAGCAGGTTCTCTTCAACAGTCAGGTGTTCAAAACAGTGACGGCCTTCCATCACCTGAATTACGCCGCGCTTCACCAGAGCCGCCGGGTCCAGATCCTGAACCCCCTCACCTTTGTAGTTGATGGTGCCCTTGGTCACTTCGCCCCGCTCGGAGTGCAGCAGGTTGGAGATGGCCTTAAGCGTGGTGGTTTTACCGGCGCCGTTGCCGCCCAAAAGCGCGGTGATCCCACCCTTTTTGACCTGCAGGCTGACACCTTTCAGCACGAGGATCACGTGATTGTAGATCACCTCGATGTTGTTGACCTCTAGCAGGGTCTCGTCCGTTTTAGCGGCATCCAGCATAAGCGTTGTCTCGTTTCGGGCACGGGTCGGGTTGCCCCACCTCTGTGCTTCTTCTTTTTGCAAATACTCAAGGTCCCACCGGCGACAACATGCGCCGCCGGTGGTCAGTCACGGCTTAGCCGCCGCAGCTGTCATTCACAGGCCAGGGTGCATTCGCCTCGGCATACTCCGCCGCTTTGGTAGCCGCGAGATCCGCATAGCCCGAGGTGTCTGGCGACAGGTGGTCCGACACTTTGACAAACTTGGTGCCATCCCACTCCAGCATCCAACCGCCCGAGTGTCCGGTGTGGTTCGAGCAGGAGGTCGAGAACGGTGCAACCATGCCGGACATACCCAGCTCGGCCAGACGCTCTTCGGTGATGTTCAGGTTCTCAAGACCCCAACGCAGCTGTTCTGCGTTGATTTCACCCACGCCATATTTTTCCTGTGCAACCTTGATGCCTTCCGCGAGGATCATCGACATCACAACACCACGGCCGTAGAAAACACCCTGCATTTCTTCTTCGTTCGACAGGGTTTTGCCGGTGTCGACAACGTGTTTCTTGATGTCTGCCATGGCCTGCGATTCAAGCTCAGGGAACGACCAGGAAATCGACTTGTAGCCTTTACCCTTGTCGCCAACCAGACGCAGGTCCGCATCGTGGCCCGACCACCAAACACCGATCATGTTTTCCATCGGGTACTTGGTTTTCACAGCTTCGGTGATCGCACCGGCGTTCATCGCGCCCCAGCCCCACATCACAACATAGTCAGGACGTGCGCGGCGGATTTGCAGCCACTGTGCCGACTGGTTCTGCATTTCTTTCAGACCCACGGGGATCGGCAGAAGCTCATAGCCCATGGTGTCCGCATTGGCTTCAAGCAGCGGCAACGGCTCTTTGCCGTAGGGGTGGTCGAGGTGGAGGAAGGCGATTTTCTTGCCTTTCAGGTCACCCTGGCCCTGCAGATACTGCAGGATCATCGACGCGCCATCCCAATAGCCCGATGGTACGTTAAACGCCCACTGGAAGGTTTTCCCGTCCATCATTGGCGAGAAACCATAACCCGGTGCGAGGATTGGGATCATGTCTACGTTGGTTTTCGGCAGAACCTGCAGCGTGATGCCGGTCGACCAAGGCTGGGTTACAATCGCCTCACCTTTGGTCTTTTCGTAGCATTCAACACCTTTCTGGGTCGAATAGCCGGTTTCACATTCTTCGAACTCGATCTTAACGCCGCCAACACCACCGTCACGGGCGTTCAGCATTTCGATATAGTCTTTCTGACCGTTCATCAGCGGGATACCTGTGGCCGCAAAGGGACCCGTGCGATAGGCGAGGTTCGGGGTATAGAGACCCTCAGCCAGCGCAGCACCTGCTGTGATGGAAGCCACAGCCGCAGCAGCGGCCAGTTTGGCAAAGTTCTTCATGTTTTCTCCTCCCATGAATAACGGACTTAGCTCTGTTGGATATTGTTTCGTTTTTGGTCTTGTTGGGCCGCCCCCACTTAGTGCGGGAAGGGCCAGATAATCAGTTTCTCGCGAATGAGGCGCCACAGCTGGGCCAACCCATGCGGTTCCACAATTAGGAAGAACACAATCAATGATCCAACGATCATAATGTTCAGATGTTCTACGGTAGCGGATTTAATCGGAATACCAAGGGTTTCTGGTACAAGGTTCAGCAACACAGGCAGACCCACAATCAAGATCGCGCCAAGATAGTTGCCCATGACCGAGCCCAGGCCACCAATGATCGCAATGAACAGGATCTGAAAACTCAGAGGGATGTCGAACAGGTTCGGCTCAGCTGCACCGCGCCACATGAAGACAAACAACGCACCCGCCACACCGACAATGTAAGAGCTTACGGCAAATGCGGTTAGTTTGGATTTCATCAGGTTGATGCCAATCAGCTCAGCCGCGATGTCCATGTCCCGCGTCGCTTTCCAGGTCCGACCCAGATTGCCGCGTGTTAGGTTGATACAGATCACAGTCAAAAGCGTCACAATACCCAAAACAACATAGTACTGGGTGATCGAGCTTGCGAGCGGACCCGCAACATAGATCCCAAAGATATCAAGGTTCGGCACCTGGATCGCGCCCGAGGCGTTGTAGTTATAGAGCCAGGCCCATTTCTCAAAGAGCCAAACCAGGAAGAACTGCGCGGCCAATGTGGCAATCGCCAAATAGAACCCTTTGATGCGCAGGCTCGGGATACCAAAGGCCACACCCACACCGGCGCTGAATACACCCGAGAACAAGATCGCGAGGATCGGGTTCATCCAGGGCATGAGCGTGATCATCTTATAGCAAGCATAAGCCCCAACCCCCATAAAGGCGGCGGTTCCGAGGCTCAGCTGGCCGGCAAACCCGGTCAGAATGTTCAGGCCCAAAGCGGCCAGCGAATAAATCAGAATGGGGATCAGCAGCGTCTGAAAGGTGAATTCCGACGCGGTCAGCGGGAAAATCACATAAGCAAATGCCAAGATCACCGCCAGAAGCACCGCATCCTGGCGCACTGGAAACAGCGCCTGATCGGCCTGATACGACGTCTTGAACTGTCCTGCGGTTCTATAGAGCATCCGTCTGTCTCGTTCTTGTTTTCGGGGCGTAAACCCCAGTCCCTGTCAGCGGCGCGAGGCCCGCGCCATGACCGCCGCTGCGGTCTCTTGTTCTTCAAACCACCCTCAGGTTTCCTCGGTCTGGATCACCCGGTTGGCGGGTTTGGCGTATCCCGTGGCTTCTGAATGTCGCACCAGCCAGAACCAGGCCCAGATCCCAAGAGCCGCACCCACGGCGGCCAGGATAAGGGCGGTTGTCATATGTGCGGCATCTGCGGCGTCCGCACTCAGAGCGAGATAGCCAAAGGCCCAAAACCCGGACCAGGCGACGACGTTCAAAAGTGCAATCAGCTTTGCCATGTTCAGCTACCCGTTGTGGTGGCTGGTAAGGAGGGCTCCCCCCTTACCCGTTCGTTTGAAGTGGGATCCTGCCCAGCGCGCACCGCGCTGCGCTAGACCCGTTCGATGATCTTTTCGCCAAACAGACCCTGCGGACGGAAGAGCAGCACAATTAGAGCAAGCACAAAGGCAAACCAGGTTTCTGTGTTGCCGCCCATCAGAGGCTGACCCCAGTAGATCTCAAAGAGTTTCTCGAGCAGACCAATCATCAACCCGCCGATAATCGCGCCGGTGATGCTTTCCAGACCACCCAGCATGAGAACAGGCAGGGCTTTGTAGGCGATAACTTCAAGTGCAAAGCTCACACCGGCCCGCGCACCCCAGGCAATCCCGGTCACAAGTGCGATGATACCAGCGATGAACCACACCAGAACCCACACGGTCTGAAGTGAGATCCCCACCGACAGCGCCGCCTGGTGATCATCTCCCAGGGCGCGGATCGCCCGCCCCATCTGGGTGTAATTCAGGAAGGCCAACAACACAGCCACCAGAGCCGCCGCCACAACAACCACGGTGATGTCGAGGTGCTGGAGGATCAGCAGACCGCCCCAAGGCTCAAGAACACTGTCTCCGGTTGGAATGCCCAGCTCTTCGGTGATCATCACTTTGTTTTCACCACCAAAGATGATCTCACCGCCACCAATCAGGAACAAGGTGATCCCGATGGTTGCCATGAACAGGATGATGTCCGGCTGACCCACAAGCGGGCGCAGAACCACCCGTTCGATCGACATGGCCAGAACGTACATGACACCCAAGGTCAGCACGACGGCAATCCAGGCGGGGATGCCAAAGCTATGCAGTCCCACCAGCGTCAGCGCCGCGAACACCACCATGATGCCCTGAGCAAAGTTGAAAATCCGGCTCGACCGGAAAATCAGAACAAACCCAAGCGCAATCAACGCATAGAGGATGCCCGATACCAGCCCTTCCCACAGCACCTGCAGCAGGAAGTCTGGGGCCGCCACCATATCGGCAAACGGCGTAACGAAAATGTCTTTCAGCATCTCTGCCCCCTCAATGCGGCACGCCAAGATAGGCGTCGATCACGTCCTGATTGTTGCGCACCTCATCTGGCGGCCCATCCCCGATCTTTTTGCCGTAATCCATCACCACCACACGATCCGAGAGATCCATAACCACGCCCATGTCGTGTTCGATCAAACAGATGGTGGTGCCAAATTCGTCGTTCACATCGAGAATAAAGCGGGACATGTCCTCTTTTTCCTCGACGTTCATGCCCGCCATAGGTTCATCCAACAAAAGGATGGACGGTTCTGCGGCCAGCGCCCGCGCCAGTTCAACCCGTTTCTTCAAACCATACGGCAGACGGCCAACAGGTGTTTTGCGGATGTTCTGGATTTCGAGAAAGTCGATCACACGTTCGACCTTTTCGCGGTTCTCCATCTCCTCGTCGCGGGCTTTGCCCCACCACAGGGCCTGCGCGCCAATGCCGGCATTCATATGGGTCAAGCGACCGGTCATGACGTTGTCGAGCACCGTCATCCCCTCGAACAACGCAATGTTCTGGAAGGTCCGGGCCACGCCCATGCGGGCCACTTCAAAGGGCTTCATCGGCGGGCGTTTTGCACCCTTGTACCAAAGCTCACCTTCAGTCGGCGTGTAGAACCCCGAAATGATGTTGAGCATTGACGATTTCCCGGCCCCGTTCGGGCCGATGATCGCGCGAATTTCACCTTCATGGATGTCGAACGAAATGTCCGAAATCGCAGTCACGCCGCCAAATTTCAGCGTGATATTTTTCAATTCCATCAACTGGCCACCAATCTGGCGACCGTCGGCGGTGACGTATCCTTCGGTATCCTTCATGCGACTTTCTTCTCATCAAAGGCCAATGCGGGATGGTGGGCGGGGCGACGTGCGCAGCACAAGCGGCCCATCATTCCGCTGCGATCTTGCTTGCGGCGACCGGAGCGATTTTGGCATCGCGAATTTCCAGCGTTGCCGTGATCTTACCCTTGCGGCCATCCTCATAGGTGACCTCGGTTTCGGTGTAGATGCTGTCTGACCCGTCATAGAGGGCGCCCACCAGATCGGCGAATTTCTCGCCAATGATCTTGCGGCGGACCTTCTTGGTCCGGGTCAACTCGCCGTCATCCGCATCCAGTTCTTTGTGCAGCACGAGGAAACGGTGGATCTGACACCCGGACAACATCTCATCCTGCGCAATCGATTTGTTGGTCTCTTCGATGTGACTTTGGATGGTATCCAGAACTTCCGGATGCCCGGCCAATTCCTGATAGGAGGCATAGGCAATGTTGTTGCGCTCCGCCCAGTTGCCCACAGCGGTCAGGTCAATATTCACAAAAGCCGTACAGCGATCTTTCCCTGCGCCAAACACCACCACTTCAAGAATGTTGGGGTAAAACTTCAGCTTGTTCTCGACATACTTGGGCGCGAACATGCCGCCGTCTGACATTTTGCCAACATCTTTGATCCGGTCGATGATGCGCAGATGGCCGTTGGATTTATCGAAGAAACCGGCATCCCCGGTCGCGACCCAGCCCTCTGCATCTTTGGTATCCGCCGTCGAATCCGGGTTGTTGTAATATTCAACAAACACGCCCGGCGAGCGATAGAACACCTCACCATTGTCAGCGATGCGCACTTCCACACCGGGGCTTGGCACCCCAACGGTGTCAGAGCGCACTTCACCATCTGGCTGCGCGGTGATGAAAACAGTGGCTTCGGTCTGACCATAGAGCTGTTTCAGGTTGATCCCGAGCGAGCGATAGAAATCAAACAGCTCGGGGCCAATGGCTTCACCGGCCGTATAACCGACACGCACGTTGGAGAAGCCCAGCGCATTTTTCAGCGGGCCATAGACCATCAGCTCGCCCAGCTTGTATTTCAGGCGGTCCATCAGGCCGACCGATTTCTTCTCCAGGAGCTTGGGGCCAACTTCGCGCGCGTGATCCATAAAGTAATGGAACATCTTCTTTTTGAAGTCGCTCGCATCTTCCATACGGATCATGATCTGGGTCAGCTGACCTTCGAACACGGCAGGCGGTGCAAAGTAGTAAGACGGTGCGATTTCACGCAGGTCCGTCTTCATCGTTTCGGCACTTTCAGGACAGTTCACACAGAATCCGGTCCAATAAGCCTGACCAAGCGAAAAGATAAAATCACCGACCCAAGCCATGGGAAGATAAGCAAGGATCTCTTCACCCGCAGTCAGATTATCGAATTCCGCACTCGCCTTGGCGGATTCAACAATATTGCGGTTCGATAGAACCACACCCTTGGGTTTGCCCGTGGTGCCCGAGGTGTAGAGCATGACGCAGGTGCTGTCATAATTCAGACGTTCGCGACGGATTTTCAGATCTTCGATAAATTCGTCATAGGCGGCGCGACCCTGCGCCTGCACATGGCTAAATTCATGCAGGCGACGGTGGTCATATTTTCTCATGCCGCGTGGGTCGACATAGATCATGTGCTCGAACTGATGCAGGTGCTCCTGCACATCGATCACCTTGTCGACCTGCTCCTGATCTGCCGCGATGACAAAACGTGCACCACAATGCGACAGAACATATTCCATCTCTTCCGCTACAGCGTCTTGATACAGAGGAACGGGAACCGCCCCCGCCATCTGCGCCGCAACCATCGACCAGTAAAGATAAGGGCGGTTACGGCCAATGATAGCGATATGGTCGCCTTCATTGACACCAAGGTTCATCAACCCAAGCGCAAGCGCCTCGACCTCATCGGCGACCTCTGACCAGCTCCAGGTCTGCCAGATACCGTATTCTTTTTCCCGATACGCCGGACGATCTGCATAGACCGTGGCGTTGCGATGCAATAGCGCGGGGACCGAGCGCAGACCCTCTGCGCCCTCTGCCATATGCGTCAAATTCTTTCCTCCCAAAATGCCGGTTTGGTCCGGCACCCTCTGGCTGCCCCTCCTCCAGGGACCAGATCGCTTAATACGATTCTGCTGCCATTGTGGTCAGGCATCAGCTAACCGGTCAACTTTTTCGTGAACATTTCCCAAATCTTACGAATTGTAACAGCTTCCATCTAGGGCTTTGCCCCGCCCGCCCAGCTGCCTAATGTCAGTACAATTCTATGAGGTCTTCCCATGTCTCCACACCACTCGGTCGGCCGATGACCAACCTTGCGCTGACCCAAGCCGGGCTAAATCTGATCCAACAGGCGATCAGCATCTATGACAGCGATCTGAAACTGGCGGTATGCAATGCCCGCTTTGTTGAGATGTTTAATCTGCCCCTGTCTCTGACAGTTCCAGGTGCGCGTTTTGCCGACACCATTCGCCATCTTGTGGACACCGGGGAATATGGCGAGGTCGAGGATGTCGACGCTTTTGTCGAGGACAAGGTCGGCACCGCACTGGATTTCCAGCCGCACTATGTCGAACGCACCCGATCCAATGGCCGGATGATCAGCGTGGAGGGGGCCCCCCTGCCCCACGGCGGCTGGGTGACCGTCTACACCGACATCACCGAAACCAAGACGCAGGAAAGCCTGCTGCGTACACGTTCCGAAGTGTTGTCCGAAGAGGTGCTGAAACGCTCGGAAGAGCTCTCCGCCACCAACCGCCAACTGGCGGCGACCAATGCCGCCCTGCTTGAGGCCCGTCGGGAGCTGACCGAAATGGAGGCGCGCACCCGCGCCACCACCGAGATGATGCCGGCCCATATTGCACGGGTGGATGCGGATGGGCGGTACACCTTTTCGAACCGACGCCTTCCTTCCGTTATGCTAGGACGACAATCCAACATTCTGGGTCAACACATCAGCAAAGCCTTGGGTGAACAGGCCTATGAACGGGTGAAGCCGCATCTGGAAGCGGCCTTTGACGGCACTCAAAGCACCTTTGAATTCACCCATGAGGCCTCGTCTCGGCGAATCCGCGTTGTGTTCACCCCGGACCCTCTCGATCCCGGCGTCTACATCCTGTCACAGGATGTCACCGAAGAAACGCAAACCCGTGCGGCTTTGCAGCAAACCAAACGGCGGGAAATGGCAGCGCAGCTGACATCTGGTATGGCGCATGATTTCTCTAACCTGCTGACCATCATTCTGGGCATGCAGTCCAAGCTGGCTAAGATGGATCTGGGTGAGGAAAGCAGCGCCCTAATCAATGCCACGCTGCAGGCCGCGCGCCGGGGCGGCACCTTGCTCAATCGTCTGGCAGATATCACCGCGCACCGCGCCTGGCGGCCCAAACCGGTCCATGTCGGGCGGTTTCTGACCGAGATTGCAACTCTTGCCACCCCGTCGCTGCCAGAGGGCATCAAACTGGAGATCCGAAACGGTTGTGAACGCCCGCTGATGGTCGACACCGCGTTGTTGCAGGATGCCATCCTCAATATGGTGCTGAACGCGCGCGATGCCTGTGGCCCATCCGGGCAAATTCGGATCGAAGCAGAAGAGCTCAAAGGCACATGGCTGCAATTCACCATCTGTGACACCGGCACCGGCTTTTCCGACAACGCGCTCGAACATGCCCTTGATCCGTTTTTCACCACTAAAGGCGGTGAAGGGTCAGGGCTTGGGCTGGCGATGGTCTATGATATGACCAAACTCGCAGGCGGTGAGGTGCGGCTGTCAAACACCGACATGGGCGCCTGTGTGCGCCTGCGCCTGCCGTTGCGCCCTGCCGAACGCCTGCCAAAATCCAGTCTGGTTCTTCTGGTCGAAGATAGCACAGACCTACGTGCATCGATCCGCGAGATGTTGACCGATATGGCGCTGACGGTTGTCGAAGCGGCGTCTGTACCAGAAGCCCGCGCGCTGGCAGAAGGATTGCCTGATATTGCGCTGGTTCTTTCAGACATCTCACTTGAAGGCGAAGAGACCGGCGTGGACCTTGCGATGCAGCTGCCGGACATG
Organism: uncultured Pelagimonas sp.; assembly: GCA_947497905.1. GTDB lineage: Bacteria > Pseudomonadota > Alphaproteobacteria > Rhodobacterales > Rhodobacteraceae > CANMIH01. Next base: position 48,224 of record CANMIH010000016.1, on the reverse strand, counting down.
CCCATGCGCCTGATGACCTCTCTGCCGGTGGATCACCCATTGAACATCAAAGCCAGAACCCTGGCACCCGTACTTGCAAAACCGTTTACAGCCAGTGACCTATCCGGTTTCTTGGGATATGGAAGCGACCTGTCATGACCCAGTCCGATACCCCCCTTGTCACCATCCTTGATGATGAACCCGCCATTCGTGAGATGCTGTCAGACGCCTTGACCGAGGCTGGCTTTCGCACGCTCAGCTTTGCCCGCGCCACCGAGTTTGAGGCCGCCCTGCGCAAAACTACACCGGATGTCTGTCTGGTTGATCTGGGCCTGCCAGACCGTGATGGCCTGACCGTGGTACATCGTTTGGCGCTGGAACAGGGCGCAACGATCATTATCATTTCAGGTCGCGCTCAGGTGCAGGACAAGATCACCGGGCTGGAGCTTGGGGCTGATGACTACATCATCAAACCTTTTGAGCCCGCCGAGGTGGTTGCCCGCATCCGCGCCAGGCTGCGCGGCCCCAAACGTGCCGTGGTGCAAAGCAACTCGGCCCGCTTCAACGGTTGGACCGCGCATTTCGACCGCTATCTCCTTGTTGACAGCAATGATCGAGAAACCACCTTCAGCCATGCAGAGGGTGAAGTTCTGCGGTTGTTTCTTGAAAGCCCGAAACGTCTGATCACCCGCGCCCATATGCAGGAAACGTTGGGTGGCGCGGCCGGTGAGAGCTTTGACCGCGCGATGGATGTGCGCATCTCGCGTCTGCGCACCAAACTGAACGAAGATCCGAAAAACCCACGCCTGATCAAAACCATCTACGGCGCAGGGTATATCTTTTTGGGCGACGTTGAATGGATCTAGGGCTGAATGGTTGAATACAGTTCAGCTAACCCCAGCCATGTTTTGACCTGTGGCAGAGCCGCAGCCGACACCAGCCCCACCACTGCACCAATGGCCAATCGCACCGGCGCGGCACCAAATTTTGGTCCCGCCCAGCCCAAAAGGCTGCAAACCCCTGCGTAATACGTCAATGACACCGGATCCATGTGATCTCTCCACCGTTACTGCACAGCCAAGCATAGCATGAAACGGCAAAGATCCCTCAGCCCAGCGATTGCACCGCCTCAGCAAGCACCTTGAGGCCCCCAACGAGATCGGCCTCACAGGTGTCCTCGGCGAAATCATGGCTGATACCTTTGATCGAGGGCACAAACAGCATGGCCGCCGGCATCAGTCGCGCCACGTTTGAGGCATCATGCAGCGCGCCGGAGGGCATCTTACGCCAGTTTCCCGGAAACTGTGTCTCGGCGGCACGCGCCAACGCAGTATGCAGATCCGGGTCCATATCCACCGGTTCGATCCCCAGAAGGTCGCCAAAACCAACTTCAAGGCTCATCTCATCGGCAACCTCTTGCGCCGTTGCTCGGATCACTTGCTCCATCTCGGCCAAACGCTCAACCGAGGCATCCCGCCACTGCATCGAAAACTTCACACTGCCGGGCACAATCGAATGGGCATTGGGGTGCAGGGCAACATGGCCGATGGTCCAGACCGTCTGGGGCGTGACGATATCGACGAACCGGTCATTGAGGCGTTGATTGAACCGCGACAGAGCCTGAAACGCGTCTTGGCGCAGATGCATGGGCGTGGTGCCTGCATGGTTTTGTTGCCCGTCAAACCGGATCACCATATCGCGAATACCAACGATGGCCTCTACGACCCCCACCGCTTCTTTGGTGCCATCCAGAACCGGGCCTTGCTCGATATGCATCTCAAGGAATCCGATGAACCGCTGCGGATCAACCCAATCGCCAAGCCGCGCGCCCATGGCGGCGCGCGCATCGTCCAAGGTGATGCCGTCCCGATCAGGCTGCTGCGCAGCTTTGGCCTCGGCCAAGGCACCGCCCCAAACCGCGCTCCCCGTGGTCACACCAAAGCGACCTTCTTCATCCTGAAAGGACACCACTGAAACCGCTGGGCCACCCGCCTCTTTTGCGGCACGCGCCACTTCAAGCGCTGCGATCACACCCAGCGCACCATCCAGCCAACCGCCTTCTGGTTGACTGTCCGAATGGGACCCCAGAAGGATGGATCGCCCCGGAGCCAGACCAAACACCGATCCCATCGGATCGATCTGAACCTCAAGCCCCGCCTCTCGCATCCTCTCGGCCAGCCAGTCACGCGACGCAATATCCGCGTCACTATAAGCCGGGCGACACACCCCTTTGCCCACCCCCGACGCCCCAAACGCCCGCAATGTATGAAGGTCGGCCAGAAACCGGTCGGGATTTACGCGAATGGGTTGCATGGGGGTCGCCTCAATTCAGCAGGAGTTAAGTATCCGCAATTTCTACTGCTACAGGAGCAGTTTATCCATGTATCAGACGTAAAATAATCCGGTCTCCTGACATCCAGATTCAGGTGGCGCGAACAATTCCGATCAAATACTCGCCTTAAAATCCAAGCCACAACACCGATCTGCGATTAGCCTGTGCCAAGTTTGATTTGTCTCAGAGGTATCATGTTACAGATTTTCAATCGCACAACCGGCACTGCTTTTACCCTTGCAATGGGATTGGCTCTTACCGCAACCCAAACGCAAGCTCAGGGGTTTCCGACCCAGCCCACTGAGGTCAATGGCGCGGTGATTGATGCAATACCCATGGCAGACGAGGATTTCGTCGTGCACAAGGGGGATCAGGTCACCGCCCGCATTCCCGGCATCGAACCAGATGATGAGATGGATACGCTGCAGATGTACCCAACTTCGGTGAACTCGCAAGTCACCGATTGAAACGAAAAATGGCGGGGAAATCCCCGCCTTTCTTATGTCTCAGATCTGCGCTGTTACTCCGCAGCAATCTGGCTGTCTACAGCTTCGACTTTCACGGCCGAGAACTTGAACTCTGGGATCTTGCCGTAGGGATCCAGCGCTGGGTTGGTCAAAATATTGGCCGCCGCTTCAACATAGGCAAAAGGCACAAAGACCATATCTTCGGCAATTGCGCGGTCGGCCCGCGCCATGATCTCAATCGAGCCGCGTCGCGTTGACAGGCGGATCATGTCACCGGGCTCGACACCCAGACGCCGTAGCGTTTTGGGGTGCAGCGAACAGTTGGCCTCGGGCTCAACCGCATCCAGAACCAGCGAGCGGCGGGTCATCGACCCGGTGTGCCAGTGTTCCAGCTGACGACCTGTGGTCATGATCATCGGGAACTCGGCATCGGGAGCCTCGTCCGGTGCGATCACAGAGGCCGGAGTGAATTTGGCCCGGCCCTCGGCGCGCGGGAAGCCATCGCCAAACACAATCGCCTGACCGGGATCTTCCGGCGACAGCGACGGATAGGTGATGGTTTCGGTTTCGAGACGTTCCCAGGTGATGTTGTTGAGCGATTTCATGTTCAACTTCATCTCGGCGAAGACTTCGCTCACATCCGAGTAATCCCACGGCAAGCCGATGCGCTGTGCCAGATCTACGGTGATCTTCCAATCTTCGCGCGCCTCACCCGGAGGTGTCACAGCCGGGCGCACCCGCTGAACTTGACGGTTGGTGTTGGAAACGGTGCCGTTTTTCTCATAGAGCGCCGACGCGGGCAGGATGATATCCGCGTAGTTTGCGGTCTCGGTGAGGAAGATATCCTGCACAATCATCAGCTCAAGCTTGGCAAAGGCATCGCGGGCGTGTTCCGCATCCGGGTCGGACATCGCCGGGTTTTCACCCTGAATATACATGCCCTTGATGTTGCCCGCATAAACCTGATCGACAATCTCGGTCACGGTTAGGCCCTTCTCGTTCGAGAAGTCCTCGCCGCCCCAAACATCGGTAAAGGCCTGACGCACCTCATCCGAAGTCACGGTCTGATAGTCGGGCAGGAACATAGGGATCAGGCCCGCATCGGACGCGCCCTGTACGTTGTTCTGGCCCCGCAGCGGGTGCAGACCAGCACCGGGTTTGCCAACATTGCCGGTCATCAGCGCCAGCGAGATCAGGCAGCGCGAGTTGTCGGTGCCGTGGATGTGCTGCGACACACCCATACCCCAGAAGATCAGGCCCGCTTTGGCATTTGCAAAAGTGCGTGCCACATCGCGGATCACGTCCGGCTCGATACCAGAGATTTCGGCCATCGCTTCGGGCGAGAATTGCTTGAGGTGGTCCTTTTCCGCCTGCCAGTTCTCGGTGTAGGTGTCGATGTAGGACTGGTCGTACAGGCCTTCCTCGACAATCACGTGCATAATCGAATTGAGCATGGCCACGTCCGCGCCCGGGCGGAACTGCAGCATGTGGCTTGAGAAGCGACGCAGACCCACGCCGCGCGGATCCATCACAATCAGCTTGCCACCGCGTTTGGTGAACTGTTTGAAATAGGTCGCCGCAACCGGGTGGTTTTCAATCGGGTTACAGCCGATGACAATCGCCACATCCGAGTTTTCGATCTCGTTGAAGGTCGCGGTCACCGCACCCGATCCAACGTTTTCGATCAACGCGGCCACCGACGAGGCGTGGCACAGGCGGGTACAGTGATCGACGTTGTTGTGCTTAAAGCCCTGACGGATGAACTTCTGGAAGAGATAGGCCTCTTCGTTGGTGCATTTCGCCGAACCAAAGCCCGCGACACGACGCGGATCTTCGGCGCGCAGCTTTTTCAGACCACTGGCCGCCAGATCCATGGCCTCTTCCCACGTGGCTTCGCGGAAGTGGGTCATCAGGTTGCCCGGATCAACGTTCAACCCTTTGGCCGGCGCATCATCACGGCGGATCAGCGGCTTGGTCAGGCGGTGATTGTGGTGGATATAGTCAAAGCCGAAGCGGCCTTTGACGCACAGTCGGCCTTCGTTTGCCGGGCCATTGATGCCTTCGACATATTTGACTTTACCGTCTTTGACCTTGAGCGAAACTTTACAGCCCACACCACAGAAGGGGCAGACGCTTTCGGTTTCGCTGTCGAAATCCTTGCTGTCGCCGACCTGCTCTGCGTTGACCACCGACGATGGCATAAGCGCACCGGTTGGGCAGGCCTGAACACATTCACCACAGGCCACACAGGTGGAATCGCCCATGGGATCGGCCATGTCAAAGGTTGGATAGGCGTCATGACCGCGGCCCGACATGCCGATCACGTCATTGACCTGAACCTCACGGCAGGCGCGCACGCACAGACCACATTGAATACAGGCATCCAGATTGACCTTCATCGCCACGTGGCTGTCATCCAACAGCGGGATCCGTTCGGGTTCGATGGTCGGGAAACGGCTCTCGTCTACACCGTTTTCCTCGGCCATGTCCCAGAGATGGCTGGATTTGTCATGGGCCACTTCGCGCTCGGGCTGATCCGCCAGAAGCAGTTCCATCACCATCTTACGGGCATTTTCAGCGCGGGCGTTGTTGGAGGTAACAACCATGCCTTCGCTGGGTTCGCGGACACAGGACGCCGCCAAGGTGCGTTCACCTTCGATCTCGACCACACAGGCGCGGCAGTTGCCGTCAGGGCGGTAGCCGGGTGCCGGTTTGTGGCACAGATGCGGGATTTTGAGGCCTCTTCCATTCGCGACCTCCCAAATGGTCATCCCAGCTTCTGCTGTGACGGTTTCTCCATCTAGGGTGAATGTAATTTGGTCAGCCATGCGCGATCCCTCCGGTATTGGCAGATACTTTAAGCCCAAATTCCGCCGACCTGCGCCTGCCATTCCCGACACCTTCCCTACAATTTGCGCCGGAAAATGCGCGCTTGGCATGCAAAGGCGTACCAGAAGGAGAATCGGAATTTCCGCGCGAAAACGCACAGATATCGCGCCAATTCTCGGAATAGGCACAGAACCAGTAGACGGCCATATCTTTCGGGAAGGAGAAACATGATGAAGACACACCCTGAAACCCGCATCGGCCACGTCCATTTGAAGGTATCCGATCTCGAACGCTCGATCGCTTTTTATACTGAAGTCATGGGGTTGGACGTGATGCAACGCTATGGCGATCAGGCGGCGTTTCTATCTGCCGGTGGATATCACCATCACATCGGCCTCAATACTTGGGACAGCAAAGGCGCGGCACGCCCTCCGCGGCACGCGACGGGCCTGTACCATACGGCCTTTGTATATCCCCATCGCCAAGCTCTGGCGCAGGCGCTGCAAAATGCCTTGGATGCCGGGGTGCATATTCAGGGGCACGCAGACCATGGGGTTTCGGAAGCGATCTATTTTGAAGACCCGGATGGCAATGGGATTGAGATCTACCGCGACCGTGCCGAGGCCGATTGGCCACGAAACGCCGATGGATCCCTTGCAATGGTCAATCGGCCGCTCGATCTCCCGGCACTGTTGGCTGAAAGGCAACCATGAAAAACTGGTAAGCATTCCTTACCCTCTGGACCTGTCGCGTCTGGCCGCTTAGATTTTGAGCAACGATAGGGAATGACACAATGGCAATTAGTTCAAACGTCCGCACGTATTTCAACGGAACCTGGCACAACGAAGATCTGATGGTGATGCGCGCCGCCGATCATGGCAGCTGGCTTGGCACAACGGTGTTCGACGGCGCACGTTATGTTCAGGGCGTTACGCCAGATCTGGAACCGCATTGCACCCGCGTGAATCGCTCTGCCGAAGCCCTCATGCTGACGCCTACGGTGTCCACCGAAGACATGCTTGCCATTGTTGCCGAAGGTTTGACGGGGTTTGCGCCGGATGCCGCCGTCTATATCCGCCCAATGTACTGGGGCATTCATGGTGACAGCAGCGCCATTGCCCCAAGTCCGGATGAAACGGGCTTTGCCATTTGTCTCGAAGAGATCGCAATGGCCCCGGACACGGCAAGCACAACGTTGGGCCACACCCGGTTCCGCCGCCCGGTGATGGAAAGCTCGGTTGTGAATGCCAAAGCAGGCTGTCTTTACCCCAATAACGCACGGATGCTGGCCGAAGTGCGCCAACGCGGGTTTGGCAATGCGCTGGCCGCCGACGCCATGGGCAATGTCGCCGAAAGTGCAACGGCCAACGTCTTTATGGTCAAAGACGGTGAGGTGTTCACGCCTATCGCCAATGGTACATTTCTTGCTGGCATCACCCGCGCCCGCCACATGACCAACCTGCGCGCCAACGGCTATACTGTGCATGAAACGGTTCTCAGCTTTGACGATTTTGAAACGGCGGATGAGGTGTTTCTGTCGGGCAACATGAACAAGGTCACGCCTGTATCCGCGTTTGAAGACACCAGCTATCAGATTGGCCCGGTGACCCGCGCTGTGCGAGACATGTATTGGGACTGGGCTCTTTCAGAGTGACCCCATCGCGGTTGACATCAACCACCCCCGGTGACCTTGCCGAGCTGAGCGCCCTTTGCCTGCGCTCCAAAGGGCATTGGGGGTATGATGCCGCCTTTCTTGCCGCCTGCCGAGAGGACCTTCTGGTCACACAGCGGGATCTGGATGGGTATTTGGGTGTCACTGGACCGATAGGGCATCGCTCCGGTGTAGTTTCGGTTTTTGTCGAGGGGCACACCGCATATCTCGACAAGCTCTTTGTGGACCCTGCGCACATTGGTATGGGACTTGGACAGGCCTTAATTCATTGGGCCTTGGACATTTGTAGATCCGCAGGCGCCTCTCGGGTTGTCATCGATTCCGACCCCTATGCCGAGGCCTTCTACCGCCGGTATGGTGCCGTCAAAATCGGCGAAACGCCCTCCACCGTTTTCCCGGACCGTCGCCTACCCCTTATGCAGATTGCATTTTGACCGCTTGCCAGCCCGTGCGACCAAGGGCATGATCTGCCCGATAGGGAGAGTAAGATGCGCAAATTTCTAGTTGTTCTGGATGACAGCCGTGAGTGTCTGAACGCCATGCGCTTTGCCGCAATGCGCGCTTCACACACCGGTGGAGGTGTCGCGATCCTGTCGGTGATTGCTCCAGAAGAGTTCAACCATTGGATTGGCGTAGGTGCCGTAATGCGGGAAGAAGCGCGCGAGCGTATTCACGCACATTTTGAAGTCTTCGCAAAATGGATGCGCGACAAGCAGGATGTGGATCCTGAACTGATAATCCGAGAAGGTGAAGCGGTGCAGGAAATCATGAGCCATGTGCAAAACGACCCTGAAATCGGGGTTCTGGTTCTTGGGGCCGCTGTCGACAAAAAGGGCCCCGGACCTTTGGTCACACAGCTGACCCGCACCTCAGGGAGCTTGCCTATTCCGGTGACCATTGTACCGGGCGACCTGTCAAAAGAACGCCTCGAAGCGATCACCTGACCCGGATCAAGGTCTCGCTACCAAAGCCAGCTTAGTCTTGCGGCGATCATTAGGAGCGCAAGACATGCCCGCCACCACCAAAAACGATCTGTTGGCAATTACGGTCAAAGAATATGCCGCGTTGCTCGATGTGATAAAGATTGTGCCGAAGGACTTGCAACTTGTCCCGGATCCCGAAGCGGACGGCACGACGTTGAAAGATATTGTTGGGCATCGCGCCCATTGGCTTGAGATGTTTTTTGAATGGTACCGCAATGGGGTTGCTGGCAAAGATGTGGCCTTTCCTGCGCCTGGCTACAAGTGGAATGAGTTGCGCAGGTTGAATGCCAGTCTGAGGCAGGCTCAGCACAACCTCAGCTGGGAAAAGGCCTGCCGACTGCTCGAAGAGAACCACAAGCGTCTTGTCACGTTCCTGACTGAGTTGAGCGAAGACCAACTTTACGGTGCCCCCATGCCCGGTGCAAAAAACCACTGGACCACTGGCCGCTGGGCCGAAGCGGCTGGACCATCTCACTATCGGTCCGCCCGCGTTTATATGCGGAAACGTCTGCGCAGCCTGCAAATTGCATCCGCCACGCCAATTTAGAATGATTCCAATCCTTGACCCCCGCCCTGCGAGACCGCATATAAGAGGGCAGACCACAAAGGTGCGACACATATGTTTATTCAGACCGAATCCACACCGAACCCCGCGACGCTGAAATTCCTGCCGGGTCAGACCGTCATGGACATGGGCACCGCCGATTTCCCAAGCTCTGAATCCGCGGGCAGCTCGCCTCTGGCCCAGCGCCTGTTTGCTGTTGATGGCGTAACAGGCGTGTTCTTTGGCAACGACTTTGTGACCGTCACCAAAAACGACACCGTTGATTGGGACCACCTGAAACCCGCTATTCTCGGCGCAATCATGGAGCACTTCCAGTCAGGTCAGCCAGTGATTGCAGATGGCTCTGTGCAAGCCGGTGGCCATGCCGCGCACAGCGGCGAAGATTCCGAGATTGTGGACCAGATCAAAGAGCTTCTGGACAGCCGTGTGCGTCCTGCTGTGGCTCAGGATGGCGGCGACATCACGTTCCATGGGTTCGATCGTGGCGTGGTGTATCTGCACATGCAAGGCGCCTGCGCAGGCTGCCCCAGTTCAACTCTGACACTGAAGATGGGCATCGAAAACCTGCTACGCCACTACATCCCCGAGGTCACCGAGGTACGCCCCGTTGCCGTCTAATCCATTGATCTTAGGCTTTGACACATCGGCCGCGCATTGCGCGGCCGCTTTGGTATCCGGTGACCGTGTTCTCGCGACCTGGCATGACGACATGTCGCGCGGTCAGGCCGAACGAATTATGCCCCTGCTCGAAGAGGTTTTGAAAGAAGGGGGCAAAGGCTGGTCCGATCTCTCTGCGATCGGTGTGGGCATCGGCCCCGGAAACTTCACCGGTATTCGAATCTCGGTTGCCGCAGCGCGCGGTCTGGCGTTGGGTCTGGGTATTCCTACCATTGGCGTCAGTAGCTTTGACGCCATTGCGCAGGGCGCAACCACACCCGGTCTGCCCACGGTTCCCGGCCCACGCGGACAGGCGTACATCGCACCGAAAGATCAGCCTCCTTACCTCGCCTCCGCGGAGGTCTTAACTGATGTGATGCAGGATACCGTTTTGCTGACGCCCAAATCCACGCACATCGCAATCGACATCGCCAAAGTTGCCGGAAAACGGCTGTTGGCAGGCGAGTTAACTGCCCCTGCGCCGCTTTATATCAAACCTGCCGATGCCGCGCCCTCGCGCGATGCTGCGCCAACCATTTTACCGCAATGACACCAGACCATATGGCTGAGTTACATGCCCAATGTTTCCCGGACCGGCCGTGGCAGGCTGAGGAATTTGTCGACCTCCTCGCGCGGAACGACACCCATCTGATTGAAACCTCACACGGGTTTCTGGTGATCAGCTGTTTGCCCCCGGAAGCCGAAATTCTCACTGTCGCGGTTGATCCTCTGCGCCGGAGGCAAGGGGAGGGCCGTCAATTGCTGCAGAAGTTGGAAGATGTGTGTGCGGGTCTCAATGTGGACGAAATTTTTCTCGAAGTGGCGGATGACAATACTGCCGCCCGCGCGCTATATGATTCGCTCGACTTCGCAGAAGTTGGCCGCAGGCAACAGTATTACGCGCGACATGATGGCTCACATGTGGATGCCTTGGTCATGCGCAAGGCTTTGACCGCAGGTTAAGCGTTTTCCTGTGCACCAAATGGTAAAAATTGGTTGACCCTGCCTCTGGGCTGCGGCCTTATTTGCGACACACAAGAAATGGCGCGCATGCGACATTCACCACCTGGGAGCATTACATGACCTTCATGCACAAGATTCTCGGCTCTGCAGCAGCTCTGGCCCTGACCGCAGGCGCCGCACTGGCAGACCCGGCCCTGATCTACGATCTGGGCGGCAAGTTCGACAAATCCTTCAACGAAGCGGCCTACAATGGCGCCGAGCGTTGGGCAAAGGACACTGGCGGTTCTTATCGCGACATCGAAATCCAGTCGGAAGCACAGCGTGAGCAGGCTCTGCGCCGCTTTGCAGAAGCCGGTTTCAACCCAGTTGTGACCACTGGCTTCGCGATTTCGTCGGCCATCGAATCTGTTGCGGCTGACTATCCCGACACAAAATTCGTCACCATCGACGGTTGGGTTGATCCAGGCACCCACTCGAACGTTCTGTCGGTTGGCTTTGCTGAGCACGAAGGCTCGTACCTGGTTGGCATGATGGCGGCTATGGCCTCGAAGTCGGACACCGTTGGCTTTGTTGGCGGCATGGATATCCCGCTGATCCGTAAATTCGCCTGTGGCTACGCCCAGGGTGTGAAAGCTGTCAACGGCGACGCAACCGTGATTGCCAACATGACCGGCACCACGCCTGCGGCCTGGAACGACCCGGTAAAAGGTTCGGAACTGGCGAAGGCACAGATCTCGCAAGGCGCAGACGTGATCTACGCAGCGGCAGGTGGCACCGGTCTGGGTGTTCTGCAAACCGCAGCGGATGAAAACATCCTGTCGATCGGTGTAGACAGCAACCAGAACCACCTGCACCCAGGCAAGGTTCTGACCTCGATGCTCAAGCGTGTTGACGTTGCCGTCTATGACGCGATGACCGCAGGCGCCGATCTGGAAACCGCCCCGCGTGCGATGACCCTGTCGGACAACGGTGTTGGTTATGCACTGGACGACAACAACGCCGCTCTGGTCAGCGCGGACATGAAAGCAGCCGTTGACGCGGCCCGCGAGCAGATCATCGCAGGCGAGCTGAGCGTTCACGACTATTCCAGCGACGACAGCTGCCCGGCGCTGAACTTCTAAGCCCAAAACCTTACGGTTATTGCATAACCGGGACATATCCGCTGCATCTCGCGGCGGATATGTTACTTTAAGGGATAGGAAAAATGGTCCGTCTAAGCAGTATTCTGATTGCAAGCTGTCTGGTGCTAAGCGCCTGTGGGTCGGTGAGCCTGTGGTATAAAGCAGGCACCAGTCAGGCCAAGATTGACTCTGATTTGGTCAACTGCCGGGTGCGTGCTGTCCAATCGGTGCCGGTGAACACACAGGTGGGTGTCACCCCAACCTATGTCACCCCGGTTGAAACCACCTGCTACACTGTCGACAACAAAATGCAGTGCACCACGACCGGCGGTCAGGTGCGCGGCGGAAACACCTATACCTATGACGCCAATGACGGCCTGCGCAAAGACGTGATTACACAATGCATGCAAAAGCTTGGATATCAGTCGATATCTTTGCCCAGCTGCAGTCCCGCACAGGCCAAACTGGCCAAGACCTACAAGCTCTTGCCTGAGATCAGCGCCAACACCTGTGTGACCAAAGCGTCGACGGGCTGGCTGTTGGTCAATCCGGAATAACAAGACCGAAGATCAGAGGAAGACAGATGACAGATACACCCGCCATTGAACTGAAAGGCATATCCAAAGCCTTCGGTCCTGTGCAGGCCAACAAAGACATCTCGATCCGCGTGATGCCGGGGACAATCCACGGCATCATTGGTGAAAACGGCGCTGGCAAATCGACCCTGATGTCGATCCTCTACGGCTTTTACAAAGCGGATGATGGCGAGATCTGGATTCACGGTCGCAAAACCGAGATCCCCGACAGTCAGGCCGCCATTTCGGCCGGGATCGGCATGGTGTTCCAGCATTTCAAGCTGGTGCAGAACTTCTCGGTTCTGGAGAATGTGATCCTGGGCGCAGAAGATGGCGGGTTGCTGCAACCCAGCCTGTCAAAGGCGCGAGGCGTCCTCAAACATCTGGCGGAAGAATATGAGCTGCAGGTTGACCCCGAGGCTTTGATCGAAGAGCTGTCGGTAGGTCACCAACAGCGGGTTGAGATCCTCAAAGCACTATACCGCGAAGCTGATATTCTGATCCTCGACGAGCCTACCGGGGTTCTCACTCCGGCTGAGGCCGATCACCTGTTCCGCATCCTCGAAGGATTGCGTGAGCAAGGAAAGACAATCATCCTGATCACGCACAAGCTTCGCGAGATCATGGAGATCACGGACACCGTTTCCGTAATGCGCCGCGGTCAGATGACCGCCACGGTCAAAACCGCAGAAACCAACCCCGAACAGCTGGCCGAACTTATGGTTGGCCGTAAAGTGCTTCTCCAGGTTGATAAGGTTCCTGCAACACCGGGCAAACCGATCCTCGAGATCGAAAACCTGCGCCATGTTGATGACCAGGGTGTTGAACGCCTGAAAGGGATCTCTCTCGATATCCGCGCTGGTGAGATTGTCGGCATTGCCGGGGTTTCGGGCAACGGCCAGACCGAGTTGCTGCAAGTGCTGGGTGGCTATTGCCATGCCACTGGCGACATCCGAGTCAACGGTACGCCCATCGATCTGACTGGCAAAGAAAGCGACGGGCGCTCGCGTCGCGCACGTGGTATTGCGCATGTTCCAGAGGATCGCCACCACGAGGGACTCATCCTGCCCTATACCGCGTGGGAAAACACCGTCTTTGGCTATCATCGCGATGCCCAAAGCGGCAGCGGCTTCCTGATGGACAATGCGGCAATCAAAGCCGAAGCGGCGGCCAAGATGGAACGCTTTGATGTGCGTCCGCCCAACCCCAATCTGGCGGCCAAGAATTTCTCAGGTGGCAACCAGCAGAAAATCGTTCTGGCGCGTGAGATCGAACAGAACCCCGACGTTCTGTTGATTGGTCAGCCCACACGCGGTGTCGACATTGGTGCCATCGAATTCATTCACCAGCAGATTGTTGCCCTGCGCGATGCGGGCAAAGCCATCCTTCTGGTGTCGGTCGAGCTTGACGAGATCTTTTCGCTCTCTGACCGGATTGCGGTGATGTTTGATGGCCAGATCATGGGTGAACGTCTGCCGTCGGAAACCGACCAGACCGAACTGGGCCTGTTGATGGCCGGTATGACAAATGGACAGGAGAAGGCACATGGATAAGATGCCAGCCTGGGCCGACGCGGTCCTTGTTCCTCTGATTTCGATCCTGCTTGCAGCGATCCTGTCAGCTTTGGTAATTCTCGCCATTGGTGAAAGCCCTACCGAGGCGCTTTGGTTGATGATTGATGGCGCTCTGATGCGCTCGTCGGGCTGGGGCTATACGCTCTACTACGCCACCAACTTTATCTTCACCGGCCTTGCGGTCTCGGTCGCATTCCACGCCCGTATGTTCAACATCGGTGGCGAAGGTCAGGCGATGATCGGTGGTTTGGGCGTGGCCTTGGCCTGTCTGTTTATTCCTTGGCCGCATTGGTCACTTGCCCTGCTTGGTGCAACCGGGGCGGCAGCCCTGTTTGGCGCAGCCTGGGCCTGGCTTCCGGCCTATCTACAGGCCAAACGCGGCAGCCACATCGTGATCACCACCATCATGTTCAACTTCATCGCGGCTGCGGTGCTGAACTATATGCTGGTCAACGTGCTGCGCCCCAAAGGCGCGATGGACCCCGCAACGGCCAAGTTCCCAGAGGCAACCCACCTTCCGACCTTCCAAGACATGTTCTCCACCGCAGAAAACGTGATTTTCCGTGGATCACCGGCCAACATCACCTTTTTCATCGCGCTGCTAGCCTGTGTCGCAGTTTGGGTTCTGATCTGGCGCACGCGACTGGGCTATGAAATCCGTGCCTTTGGCCATTCCGAAACCGGCGCGCTTTATGCAGGCATTTCACCCGTGAAAATCACCGTGGTTGCCATGCTGATTTCGGGTGGATTGGCTGGTTTGATGGCGCTCAACACCACCATGGGCGAAGCGGAACGGCTTGTTCTGAACGCGACAGAGGGCGCAGGCTTTATCGGCATCGCTGTGGCTTTGATGGGGCGCTCACATCCCGTTGGAGTTCTGTTGGCGGCGCTGCTGTTTGGCTTTCTCTATCAAGGGGGCGCTGAACTCGCGCTCTGGACCAATATCCCACGTGAGTTGATCACCGTCATTCAGGCCCTAGTGATCCTGTTCACCGGTGCTTTGGACAACATGGTACGCAAGCCGCTGGAAAGCATTTTCCTGTCGCTGCGCAGCAAGGGGGCGTAAGATATGGATCTCGCAACCATCCTTCAGGTGCTGGACAGCACCATCCGCCTGTCGACCCCTCTGCTGCTGGCCTGTCTGGCTGGATTGTTCAGTGAACGCGCAGGTGTTTTTGACATTGGTCTCGAGGGCAAAATGCTCTTCGCGGCGTTCTTTTCGGCCGCTGTTGCCGCTTTCACCGGCAATGCCTGGCTGGGTCTGGTGGCCGGGATCGGCGCATCTCTGGCTCTATCAGCGATCCACGGTCTGGCGTCGATTACCTTCCGCGGCAACCAATTGATCTCGGGTGTGGCGCTCAACTTCCTCGCCTCAGGTCTCACGGTTCTCATAGCGCAAACCTGGTTCAAACAGGGGGGCAAGACCCCCACGCTTGAAGACGGGGCTCGGTTTGGGGAAATCACATTGCCCTTTGCTGAAACACTGTCCGGCGTACCGGTGATTGGTCCCATTTATGCCGAGCTCATTTCCGGTCACGCCATTCTCGTTTATGTCGCTCTTGCCTGTGTGCCTTTGACATGGTGGGTCTTGTATCGCACCCGCTTTGGTCTGCGCCTACGCGCCGTGGGTGAGGCCCCGGATGCCGTTGATACCGCTGGTGTATCGGTTGTCCGCCTGCGTTTCACCGCCGTAGCGATCTGCGGCATCCTGTGTGGTATCGCAGGCGCCTATCTGGCCACCTCGTTGCAGCCTTTCTTCAGCAAGGAAATGACCGCCGGGCGGGGCTTTATCGCCTTGGCCGCATTGATCTTTGCCAAGTGGCGCCCGTGGTACGCCTTGATGACCTGCCTGCTCTTCGGTTTGCTACAGGCCGTTGCCCTGCGGTTCCAGAATATCGATCTGGGGGCCTTCACGGTTCCAGTTCAGGTGATGGACGCCCTGCCCTACATTCTGACCGTGGTGATCCTTGCAGGATTTGTTGGCAAAGCCATTCCACCGCGTGCCGGTGGCGAGCCCTACGTCAAAGAACGCTGATCTCGTTTTCAGCTCTGATCACAAAGGCGGTCCCGTGTGGCCGCCTTTTTTTTGAACCGCTGTCCAGATGGCGGGGATGTATATATCCAGCCTTCAGAACGGCTCGCTGCACTTGCATTGTAAACCGGCTTGGGTCTAGGAATGTATATGCAGGTCTACCTTCCCATCGCAGAAGTCTCGGTTAACGCATTCCTCCTCCTCGGATTGGGCGGCATGGTTGGCGTGTTATCGGGCATGTTTGGCGTAGGCGGCGGATTTCTTATGACGCCCCTACTGTTTTTCATCGGCATTCCGCCCACGGTCGCGGTTGCGACCGAGGCGAACCAGATTGTTGCCTCGTCCTTTTCTGGGCTATTGGCACATCTCCGACGAAAAACCGTCGATATCAAAATGGGCGTGGTCTTGCAGATCGGGGGGCTGATCGGTGCCGGCCTTGGGGTGTTCATCTTCAACTACCTCAAAAGCCTTGGTCAGGTCGATCTTCTGGTCAAACTGTGCTACGTAGTGTTCCTTGGCATCATCGGGTCTCTGATGTTTGTCGAGAGCCTGAATGCCCTGCGCAAGTCGAAATCCGGCGTCGCGCCCAAACGCAAGAAGCACAACTGGATTCACGGCCTGCCCTTCAAAGTGCGGTTCCGCACCTCGGGCCTGTATATTTCGGTTATACCCCCAATTCTGGTTGGCATCGCCGTTGGCATTCTGGCGGCTATCATGGGCGTTGGCGGGGGCTTTATCATGGTACCCGCTATGATCTATCTCCTTGGGATGCCGACCAAAGTTGTGGTTGGAACCTCGCTGTTCCAAATCATTCTGGTCACGGCCTTCACCACCATGCTGCATGCAACCACCAACTTCACGGTGGACGTTGTTCTTGCTGTGCTTCTGCTGGTGGGGGGTGTCATTGGCGCTCAGATCGGAACAGTGATTGGCGCCCGCCTGCGCGCGGAACAGCTGCGCATTTTGCTCGCGGGCATGGTGCTTCTGGTCTGCGGCAAACTTGCCTTTGATCTTCTGGTCATGCCGTCCGAGCTGTTCACACTTGGCGCGGCAGGAGGACATTGATGATGCGCTGGCTGCTTCCTCTTCTCCTGCTCGCTTTGCCTCTCCATGCCGAAGAGGTTGTTCTGGGTCTCTCACGTGATGAAGTCAGTATCACCACCAATTTCGATGGTTCCGAGATCCTGATCTTTGGCGCCGTCAAACGTGAAACCGCAATCAGTGACGACCCGCTGCAGGTGATTGTCACGGTCGCAGGCCCAAGCGCGCCGGTTATGGTACGCCGCAAAGATCGCCGGTTTGGTATCTGGGTGAATACAGATGCGGTTGAGGTTGACGCAGCCCCTTCCTTTTACGCCGTCGCAACAAGTGCACCTTGGAAACAGGTTCTCACCGACACCGAAGATCTGCGCCACAAGGTGTCGATCCCCCGCGCCATCCGCTCGGTCGGCGCGCCTGATACGGTTCTGGATAGCGAAGCCTTTACCGACGCTGTGATCCGAATTCGCGAAAGCGAACAGTCTTATCAATTGAATCTCGGGGCGGTGAAACTGAGCGAACAGACCCTCTTCAGCACATCGCTGACCATGCCTGCGAACCTCACCGAAGGCGCCTATCCCACGCGGATTTTTCTGACACGGGGTGGGGAAGTCGTCTCTGTTCACGAAACAGAAATTGACGTGCGCAAGGTCGGTCTCGAGCGCTGGTTGTTCAATCTATCTCGCCAACAGCCACTCATCTATGGCCTCATGTCGATTGCCATTGCCATTGCTTCCGGCTGGGGCGCCTCTGCGGCCTTCCGCGCAATCCGGTCCAACTGATGCCTCGCCCCGCGCCGGGTCTGCGGAGCGCCTATACCGGCTTCACATCTGTTACCCCGCGGTGGCAGGACAATGATGCCTATGGCCATATGAACAATGCGACCTACCTCAGCATCTTTGACACGGTGTTGACTCAATGGCAGCTGGCGCAGGGTCTTGATGTCATCTCGCCAACCGGCCCTCGTTTTCTGATGGTGGAAAGCGGGTGCCGTTACCACGCAGAAGTCGGCTTTCCCGATGCCATAGATGTGGGATTGCGCCTTGGTCATCTTGGCAACAGCTCCTGCAGATTTGAGCTCGCCATGTTTGCCAATGACGCGCAAACCGCTGCTGCCGAAGGTTTCTTTGTACAGGTGCACGTGTCACACGACCATCAACCCCTGCCGATGCCTGAAAACATCCGTCACATCCTCACCGGCCTGTCAAACGTCTGACAGGCGTGCACCAGTGGCCCCGAGCGCCCATCGCGAAGGTTGGGCCAAAGGCCCGGCCTGAGGTATCCGGTGCGCCGCAAGGCGCACCTTCTAACTGCCGTTAGCCAGCCTCATGGAAGAACGCATAGATCTTTTCTGCCAGCGCACCACTGACCCCATCCACCGCCTTCAGATCCGCCAGATTTGCCCGGCTGACCGCCTTCGCCGATCCGAAATGGGCCAGTAGCGCCCGCTTACGTGCGGCCCCAACACCGGCGATCTCATCCAATGGATTGGCCATCGCTGATTTTGCCCGTTTGGCGCGATGCGTCCCAATGGCAAATCGGTGGGCCTCATCTCGCAGGCGCTGGATAAAGTACAATACGGGATCGTTGTGGCGCAGCGCAAACGGACGCCCGCCGATCCGATGAAACTCTTCTTTGCCGTGATCGCGGTCTACCCCTTTGGCAACGCCCACCATCGGAACGTCTTCGACACCAAATTCGACCATGATCTCATGTACGGCGCTCACCTGACCTGCCCCCCCATCAATCAACAGAAGATCCGGCCACAGGCCTTTGTCACGATCCGGATCTTCTTTGAGCAACCGAGTGAAGCGGCGGGTCAGCACCTCTTTCATCATGCCAAAGTCATCACCGGGTGTGAGATCATCGCCTTTGATGTTGTACTTGCGGTATTGGTTCTTCATGAACCCATCCGGCCCGGCGGCGATCATGCCCCCCACCGCATTGGTGCCCTGAATGTGGCTGTTGTCATAGACCTCGATCCGCTGCGGAGGGGCATCCAACGCAAAAGCCTCGGCCACCCCTTTCAGAAGTTTGGCCTGCGTCGCGCTTTCAGACATCTTCCGGGCAAGGCTCTCGCGGGCGTTGCGCGCGGCCCCTTCAATCAGCTCCGCTTTCTCGCCTCGCTGCGGCACAGTCAACTCGACTTTGCGCCCCAGTTTCTCGGACAACGCCGCACTCATGAGATCGTCGTTTTCAATCTCATGTGACAACAACAAAAGACGCGCGGGTTCCTTCTTATCGTAGAACTGCCCCAGAAAGGCTTCTAGGACCTCAGCGGCCTCTACATCCGCCCCCACGCGCGGGTAAAAATCTTTGTTACCCCAGTTTTGATTGGCGCGGATAAAGAACACCTGCACGCAGGCCTGTCCCCCATCCATATGCAAGGCAATCACATCCGCTTCCGTCACGGTGCGTGGATTGATCCCCTGTACAGTCTGCACCTGCGTCAATGCTTTGATGCGGTCCCGTAGTGCGGCCGCCCGCTCAAACTCCATCGCGTCAGAGGCCTCTTGCATCTGACCCGCTAGCGTTTCTTGAACCTGTGTCGAACGGCCGGACAGGAACCGCTCGGCATCTTTCACGCTGGCGGCGTATTCTTCGGCCGAGATCTTATCAACACAGGGCGCCGAACAGCGTTTGATCTGGTGAAGCAGACAGGCCCGTGTGCGTCCTTCAAATTGCGTATCGGTGCAATTGCGGAGCAAGAACACCCGTTGCAACTGGTTCAGCGTCCGGTTCACCGCACCTGCGCTGGCAAAGGGACCATAGTAGCTCCCCTT
Organism: uncultured Pelagimonas sp.; assembly: GCA_947497905.1. GTDB lineage: Bacteria > Pseudomonadota > Alphaproteobacteria > Rhodobacterales > Rhodobacteraceae > CANMIH01. Next base: position 28,654 of record CANMIH010000016.1, on the reverse strand, counting down.
CTCCGTCTTGGCGCCGCGGTGTTTTTTGATCTGCGGAAAAGCGTGGTTTCCGGTCACAATGATATTGGGAAAACTCTTATCGTCCCGCAGCAGCACGTTAAACTTAGGCTTGAGCTGTTTGATCAGGTTTTGTTCCAGCAACAACGCCTCAGTTTCCGTCCGGGTTGTGAGAAACATCATCGAATGGGTTTCTGAGATCATCCGGGCAATGCGCCCCGAATGCCCTGTAGGGCGGCTGTAATTGCTGACCCGTGCCTTGAGGTTCCGCGCCTTCCCAACATAGAGCACGCGCGATTGCTCATCCAACATACGGTAGACCCCCGGACTGCTGTCCAAGGTCTTGAGATAGGATTGGATGACCTCATGGCCCGTCGTCATATGTGGTGCTCCTGATCTGTGCAAACCCAGCTGTTTGGTTGCTCAAGAATTAACTTCTGATTCCTTGACCTCTGCTGCAATAGCCAGATTGCCAAGGCAAGTGCGATTACATCCACCGTTTCTGTGGATAAGTCTGTAGGCAAAATCCCCGGATGTGCCAATTTCCCTTATTTTATTACCAATTTTGCAAACTGCCTATTTTTTAGGCAGACTCTCAAACCTCTGAAAAAACGGGGTAATTCCCTGACATCTTGCCAAACCATTGGTTTGATTGGAGTTTTTGTAACGCTTTCGTTAACGCTTTGTGACCAGTGCAAAACTTGCATCGGACATGCCTTTTCATCACGGCCTAGGGCCTCACAAAATCAGAGCAAATGGCTTGGCGAAGCAAGAATTTTGCATCTAGACCGCTAGAGCTTTGTTAACCAAGTTCGCCACCTGTTAACCATTCAGCAATCCGCAAGCGCGCCCGAGTGCCCCTTAGGCACCCGGCACATTTCAACCTTGCGGTCTGTGAAAAATGACATGGCGCAACCGTGCCATTCTGAGGCTGTTTAGGCGCCGCTCAAAACCACCAGAATATAGCTGATGTACAACCCGCTTAGGATCACACCCCAAACGCGATTCAGGTCGGTCTTAAAGAAGACAAACGGGATCAAGATCAACGAAGATGCCAGCATCACCCAGACGTCAAACCGTAGCAGATCGGGGGCCACACGCATGGGCTCAATCAATGAGGCAACCCCAATGATCGCCAAAAGGTTGAACATATTGGAGCCGATAACATTGCCCAGCGCCACATCAGCCTGACGGCGCAGCGCCGCCATCACAGTGGTGGCCAGCTCGGGCAGCGAGGTGCCCAATGCAACAAGTGTCAAACCAATCACGGTTTGTGGCACATCGAACATCTCAGCGATCTCAGTGGCACTGTCGACCAGCAAATCGGCCCCGAGCGGCAGACCCAACAGGCCAAGCACCATATAGATCCCGATTTTCCACCACGGCATATCCGGGTCTGCGCCTTCGGGCTCTTCCAGATCGTCGTCACATTTGCCACACCGCCGATGGTGCAGCGCATCCCGGATCGCATCCCCCAGCATATAAGCCAGTGCCGCCAGCAGGGTCAGACCCGCAATCCAGTCAAACACACCGCGATAGGCCAGACCGATGAAGAGAAATGTGGCCAGGATCATCTGGATGTAGCTTTTGCGCGAGTCGCACTCACTTGTATGCATCACCGCAATCAGCGACGGCACACCAAGCACCAGCAGGACGTTGGCCGTGTTCGATCCAATCACGTTGCCCAGCGCAATGCCCGGCACGTCATCCAATGCGGCCTGAACTGAGATGAGCAGCTCCGGGGCGGAGGTCCCAAAGGCAACAATGGTCAAAGACACAATCAGCGCCGGGATTCCGACGCGCAGGCTGATATTCACAGCCCCTTTCACCAAAGCATCCCCTGCCAATAGCAGAATCAACAGCCCGAGAACTGCGTAGACGAAGACCATTTCAGCCCTTTCTCTTGCCGCAGGCGCAGGGCCCACGACCAATACGATAGCGCCCGCATTTGGGGCATTTGGCTGAGGCCAGCCGTTTGTGACCGGGGACCTTCAACTTGCCGAACATGGCCAATACGGCCATGACGACAAGAAAGAACGTCACGATCTTCGCAATCACGTCACACACCGAACCGTGCGAATTCCGCACGTTCCTCAATCTCACTCATCGCATCTTGGGCCAGCTGGGCGCCAAACCGCGGGAACAGTGGCCGCTTTTGTTCAAAGCGTTTGAACTGAACCTTGTCCCCATAGCGATCTTTCATCAGTGGCACCAGATGCCCTATCCCATCGGACAGGCCCACATCGATGGCGGACTGGCCTAACCAGATCTCACCTGTAAACAGATCGATATCCTTCGCCAGTTTGTCACCCCTGCGCGATTGCACATGAGCTATGAACTGAGCGTGTAGCTGTTCTAACAAACGGTTAAGACGTTCAATGTCGTCCTCATTTTCAGGACGAAACGGATCGAGCATGCTTTTCGATTTTCCAGCCGTATAGACGCGGCGTTCAATGCCCTGGCGTTGTAGAAAAACATGCGCGCCAAATCCTGCGGAAATCACACCGATGGATCCGAGAATGGAACAGCTGTCAGACCAGATCTCATCGGCGGCACTGGCGATCCAATATCCACCTGAGGCGGCGACATCCTCGACAAAGGCATAAACCGGCACATCGTGTTCCTCGGCCAGCCGGCGAATGCGCGCGCCGATTAGCGAAGACTGCACCGGGCTGCCGCCGGGGGAATTGATTTCAAGCGCAACCGCCTTGGGTTTGGACTTGAAAGCCTTCTCCAGGATGCTTGCGGTAGATCGGTCGCTTAGACCGCCGCGACCAGTTGCACCAATCGCACCCTGCAGGCGCACCACAGCCACAGTGGGCTTGGATTTCATAAAGGGGATCCAGCGTCTCATGATGGCTGATGTAGAGTTGCGCGCTGATACAAACAAGAGAACGACATAAAGAACACAGTGTTGTGGCCGATCCGCCGCGCTAAACAGTGTGAAAATCAGAAAAAACTCTGCGGATCGATGTCGATGGACATGCGCAGATCCCCTTTCAGCGTGACTTGTCCCGCCCACTCGGACAAAGCCGCCTGAAGTGGCGCTGTCTTTTCTGCTTTGATCAGCAGCCTGACACGATGCCGACCACGCACACGGGCAATAGGCGCGGGAGCTGGCCCAAAGACCTGCGCTCCGATCCGGCGTAGCGGCGCATCATTCCGCGCCAAGTGATTGCCAAGATCGAACACCTTTCCAAGATCCTCACCCGACAGAACAATGCCCGCCAATCGCCCAAAGGGTGGCATTCCGGCGGCACGACGTTCGTCCATTTCTGCCTGCCAGAAGGCCACCTCATCGCCACCAAGGATAGACCGGATCACCGGATGTTCGGGCTGAAAGGTTTGCAACATCGCAGTGCCGGGCTTTTCAGCCCGACCCGCGCGCCCAGCAACCTGCCGCATCAATTGAAACGTACGCTCGGCCGCCCGCAAGTCCGAGCCCTGAAGGCCCAGATCCGCATCAATCACGCCGACAAGGGTCAGAAGCGGAAAGTTATGCCCCTTGGCCACAAGTTGCGTACCGATGATAATATCCGCTGCCCCTGCGGCAATTGCTTCGATCTGTTCCTTCAGCTCGCGCGCCGTGCCATAGAGGTCCGATGACAGGACCGCAATCTTTGCATCTGGGAACTGCGCTTGCGCCTCTTCCGCGAGGCGCTCAACCCCCGGCCCCACTGGCGCGAGCTTGTCTTCCGCACCGCAGGAGGGGCAACTGTCTGGCACAGGTTTGCTCTCGCCGCATTGGTGACAAACCAGTCGCTTGAGGAAACGGTGTTCCACCATGCGCGCATCGCAGTGATCACAGGCAATCTGTTGGCCGCAGGCACGGCAAAGTGTAACCGGGGCATAGCCCCGCCGGTTGAGAAACAGCAGGGATTGTTCGCCCGCCACAACACGCCGATTCACCGCCGCGCGCAGGGTGGCTGATATCCAACGCGTCGAGGGCAGGTCTTCGCTCCGCATGTCAATTGTCATCATGTCCGGCAACACCGCGGGGCCATAGCGGGATTCAAGGATCACCCGCCGGTATTTGCCTGCCTCGGCATTGGCCCAGCTTTCAAGCGAGGGTGTCGCAGAAGCGAGAACCACCTGCGCGCCCAGAATGGAGGCACGCAGCACCGCCATATCCCGTGCATTATAGCTGACACCATCATCTTGTTTGTAGCTGGTGTCATGTTCTTCATCGACCACGATCAGACCTAGGTTCTGAAACGGCAGAAACAGCGCCGATCGCGCGCCTATCACCATTTGCGCCTGTCCCTGCCCAACCATCCGCCAGACCCGGCGGCGTTCGGTCATAGTGGCCCCCGAGTGCCATTCGGCCGGCTTTGCCCCAAAGCGCGCTTCAACCCGGGTCAGGAACTCAGCGGTCAGTGCAATCTCTGGCAACAAAACCAATGCCTGCCGCCCCTGCCGAAGACATTCCGCCACCGCCTCAAGATAAACCTCGGTTTTACCCGACCCTGTGACCCCTTTGAGCAGCACAGTGTTGTATTGCTGGCTCGCCTGCCCAGCGCGCAATTGCGCCGCAGCGGTTTCCTGATCTTCGGTCAGATCTTTGGCGCCATAATCCGGATCCAGCGGCGGATAGGCTGTATCGCGTGGGCTGTTTTCCTCCCACACCGCGCCTGACTTCACCAATCCTTTGACCACCGAAGGTGTTACCCCTGCCGCCTCGGCAAGCTCCTTCAACGTCAAAGACAGGCCACCCATTTCCCGACACACATCCAACACACGCGTCCGAGCCTCGGTCATGCGTGACGGTTCCCCTTCGCCCAGACGATAGATTTTCTGCATCGAGGGCGGATCGCCCAGCCCCGGCGCGCGGGTCGCCAGACGCAACATCGCATTCATTGGGGTCAGGGTGTAGGCACCGCACCGCTCCAGAAACAGTCTCATTTCCGCGCGCATCGGTGACACATCTAGAACGCGGATCACCTGACGAATCTTCGAAGGATCGAATCCCCCCTGCCCGGTGCCCCAAACCACCCCAATAACTTTGCGCGGTCCAAGCGGCACTTCGACAAAAGCCCCAGCATGGCACCCTCCTTCAGGCGCACGATAATCCAGCAAACGATCCAAGGGTTGGGTCGTTTGTACTGAGATCAGGGCATTTTCTTCGAAAAAAGACTGCATGTGACACAGGTTCCGTTAGCGCAAACTGGTGCGACACCTATTTTGGTTTCGGTGGCACCCTACATGGGGTAAGACACCCGCGGGAAATTGCCAAGCTTCGCCAGGAGGGCCGCACGCAATGAAATTTTTTGTAGATACCGCCGAAATCGACGCCATCGCCGAACTGCACGCATTGGGCATGGTTGATGGGGTGACCACCAACCCGTCGCTGATCAAAAAATCGGGCCGCGATATTTTGGAAGTGACCAAAGAAATCTGTGATCTGGTGCCGGGTCCTGTTTCTGCTGAAGTTGTTGCGCTCAAAGCCGAGGACATGATTGCAGAAGGCCGCAAACTGGCCGAGATCGCCGAAAACATCGCCGTCAAAGTTCCGCTGACCTGGGATGGTCTGCAGGCTTGTAAAACTCTGACGGACGAAGGCAAAATGGTCAATGTGACCCTCTGCTTCTCGGCAAATCAGGCGCTTCTGGCTGCCAAAGCTGGCGCGACCTTCATCTCGCCCTTCATCGGTCGTCTGGATGACATCAACATCGACGGTCTTGAGCTGATCGAAGACATCCGCACCATCTATGACAACTATGGGTTCGACACTCAGATCCTGGCCGCGTCGATCCGCACCGCCAACCACATGTCGGACTGTGCTAAAATTGGTGCCGATGTCGCAACCGCACCACCCGCCGTGATCAAAGCCATGGCCAACCATGTTCTGACCGACAAAGGTCTGGCGCAGTTCATCAAAGACGCAGCAGACGCAAACATCAAAATCGTCTGATATTGTAAAGCAAAGCATCGGTGCGAGGGGGCTGCCCCTCGCGCTTTCCGGGTCGTTGCCCGCAAAACAGCAAAATTTCCTGATTGATCTTTATGCGTTGTCTGTATGAGCTTCGCGCCATGCCAAACACACGCAAGAAACCCCTCTATCGTCGCGTGAACAGCCGCGCCCGTGGTGTCTGTCATGGAAGCGGTCAACGCGCTTCTTATGCGCGTAACACCAAATCCGGCCCATCTGCCTCGATGAAGTCCGGCCAACGACATGGATTGGATTACACCCCGCTGTTTCGGTTTTTGCTCTCCCGCGTCGGACGGGAATGGGACAGCGTCTACTCAGAAGCCAAATCCCGTCTAGACCGAGAGGACCCGATTTTCTGGATCGTGGCCCGCACACCCGAAGAAGAAAAAGACACCATTCGTGTCGGCGAGAGCAGTTATTACAGCGGGCTCTTTGTCGACGCAGACGGAATGCTGCAAAAGGTTGCACCAGATCTTGGGGTTGAGCGTCTAAACCCGCAATGTCCCTGTTGCACCCACACCTTCAACGGCACGCGCTTTACCCGTAGATTTGACGAATACCCCGCCAAACCCCTGATCGAGGCCTAAAGTCAGCCCTGCAAATGCCGAGTGACGTCAGCGACGAGGTCCAGCACCTCTTTCTGCGCCGGGGATTTACGCCCTTCGAGAATCGTACTGCCGTGCCCGATGGCCTCGGCGTAGCCCACGCGATTGGCAAGAGACGCCTGTGCCATTGGGGCATCGAGAGACTGTGCAGCTTGCTCGACTTCAGCAACCAGACGCGTGCCTGCTCTGGACCGATTCATAACCAGCAGCGATTTCCGGTTTTCGCGATGTGCAAGATCAAGAACTCCTTCCGTGGCCCACAGGTCTACCTGACTGACGGAAACCGGGACAATCACCAAATCCGCAACCCTCAGAGCAGGACGCAGGTCACTGTCAGCTTTGGGAGGCGTATCGATGATCACAAGATCATGGGACGCGGTGAGTTTGCGGCACTCAAGCGCGATCCCCCAGGCCGAAGATGTCGTGAACTCTAGCCCCTCACAAAGCGCCGGATCCTTGTCCAACCGGGTCATATACCAACGGCCCAAACTGCCCTGGGGATCCAGATCGATCAAAGCCACAGTTTTCCCTTCGGCCCGAAACCCCACCGCCAAATGCGCCGCCAGCGTTGTTTTTCCGCTGCCGCCTTTTTGCTGCGCCACTGTGATGACCTGTCCCGCCATACCGATACCCCTAACCTTGCCCCGCTATTGTGCACCTGCAGCATAAAAAGGCCACCCCCTGAGGCCCTAGCTTTTCCTTGTTGTTTGCACACAAACCTTCAAAGATAGCAGGGTCTGAGTTTGACTGCGGTGTTTGCAGTGATGGTTCGAGTATTGGTGGTTCTTTGGTGTATGATTTCAAGCCAAGCGCTGGCGGGTGCCTGGCCGCGCGAGGCGGGTACAGGATTTGTCAGCTCAGCACTGTCTCTGTCTTGGCCACAAGAGATTGCAACATGGGATAATCTGTCCCCAACTGGCGACTATGCCAGTTTCTATCTTGAATACGGGCTGACCGAACAGCTGACGCTTGGGCTAGATCTCGGGCACACCTCCCAAGGGGCTGGCAAAACCGTGGTCTTTGTTCAGCACCCGCTCAACACCGCCAATGCGTCAACAAAGATTGCCCTGCAGCTGGGCCTCGGTCAGATATCGGGCACCCTTTCGGTGAGACCCGGTGTGCTGGTGGGGCGGGGATTACCAAATGGCTGGATTGCCCTCGAAAGCTTCGCCGATATCCAGATTTCAGAGGGGAGCATAGAATATAAGATCGATGTCACACGGGGGTGGAACCTGCCAAAATCGCGCAAGTTTATCCTACAACTCCAATCTGGGGTCCCAGCCCGGCAAGACAGCTACAGCAAACTGGCCCCCTCCTTAGTCGTGCCAATCAAACTGCACACACATCTGGAACTCGGGGTGAGCTGGGGCTTGGTCGGAGACAGGAGCATGGGGCTCAAGTTGGGGATGTGGCACGAATTCTAGGCCAGCGAAAAACGGGGCGCCCACTTGGGACACCCCGAAAATTTATCTGACGGTCAAATGACTTACGCCAATTCGCCTGCGGCACCTTTTTCGATCAGAGTGATGCTCTCTTCGACACCATAAAGCGCCATAAAGCCACCAAAACGTGGGCCCTGATCGGCACCCAAAAGCACCTCGTAGAGCACGCCAAACCAAGCGCGCAGCGGCTCGAACCCGTGGATCTTGCCAATGGCAAAGACAACCGACTGCAGGAATTCATCATCGGCAAAATTCGCCTCAGGCAGAGGATCGTCTTTGCCGACAATTTCATTCTTCTTCGCGATCGCCGCCAATGCCGCCTCAGGCGACTTGAGCGCATTTGCGAGATCCAGCAGCGCGGCACGTTCCTGATCGGTCGGCGCGCGATAGGTTTTCGCGGGCTTCACAAAGTCGTTGAAGTAGGCCACCGCAAAACCTGCGGCTTGGTCCATACCCGGATGGGTTTCCGGCGTGGCGTCAGGCGCATATTTGCGGATAAAGCCCCACAGCGTTTCTTTATCTTCGGCATTCGACACGCTTGCGATATTGAGCAGCATCGAGAACGGCACAACCATATCAGACTGCGGAACATCGCCCGCATGAATGTGCCAGACCGGGTTGTTGAGCTGCGCCTTGATGTCCTGCGTGTGATAGGCCCGCAGCTGCTGATGATATTCATCCATCGCTTTGGGGATCACATCAAAGTACATGCGCTTTGCCGTCTTCGGCTTTTGGTACATGAAATAAGACAGGGACTCGGTTGACGCATAGGTCAACCATTCATCAATCGAAATTCCGTTGCCCGAGGTTTTCGAGATCTTCTGACCTTTGTCATCCAGGAACAACTCATAGGTGAAGTGCTCTGGCGCGCGCTGGCCCAAAACACGACAGATGCCGTCGTAGATCGGTGTGTTGGTCGAATGATCTTTGCCATACATCTCGAAATCAACACCCAAGGCCGCCCAGCGGGCACCAAAGTCTGGCTTCCACTGCAATTTCACATTGCCGCCGGTCACCGGCAGGGTCCATTCTTTGCCGTCTTCGTCGTCAAAGGTGATGGTGTGGGTCTCTGCACAGACCTTTTTCATTGGCACATAGAGCACGCGGCCGGTCTCAGGATGGATCGGCAGGAAAATCGAATAGGTCTGACGGCGCTCTTCGCGCAGGCTTTTCAGCATGATCGCCATGACGTCATCATATTTTTCGACTGCGCGCTTCAGCACCTCGTCGAATTGACCGGATTCGTAGAATTCCTTGGCGGAGAAAAAATCATACTCAAAGCCAAAGGTATCAAGGAAACGGCACAACATAGCATTGTTGTGGTGACCAAAGCTCTCGTGAGTGCCAAAGGGATCTGGCACCGAAGTCAGAGGCTTTTGCAGGTGGTCGTGCAGGCTTTCTGAATTGGGCACATTGCCCGGCACCTTCCGCATGCCATCCAGATCGTCCGAGAAACAGATCAGACGAGTCGGGATATCGCTGATGGCCTCAAAGGCGCGGCGGATCATGGTCGTGCGCAGCACTTCACCAAAGGTGCCGATGTGCGGAAGCCCCGACGGGCCATAACCGGTCTCAAAGAGAACATACCCCTTTTCCGGAGGCGACTTTTCATAGCGTTTGAGCAGCCGGCGCGCTTCTTCAAAGGGCCAGGCTTTTGTGCTCATCGCTGCGTCGCGCATATCGGACATTTCGATCTCCGTTTGGGTTTTCCTGCCGAGAGACTTCGGTCAGGCTTCGTAACTTGCCTGTCCTATTGTGCTGCTGCGGCATGAGTCAATGTTCCAACGGCCGTACAACCCGCGGCACAGGTGTTTTTCTCACTCCATTGAGGCCCGTTGGAGCAGCCAGTCATAAATCGTCTCGGCATCCTGCCCTATCGCACCCCCATCTCGCCGACGAGCAAAATATCCACGTTCCGACAAGGCCTCGGGCGCATTGAGCCGCACAGCCGCCCCCGTATCGAGGAATGTGTCCAATACACCTCCCCAGCACAGTCCGACACCCTGCCCTGCCAGGATCGCATTCACCAACATCGGATAGGAACTGAAATCCAGCTGCCGGGCGCCTTGCGGCATGGGTTGACCAACAGCGTCAAACCAGCTGGGCCAATCGTGCCATTGACTACGCGCGGTCTCCATTGTCAGCAGAGTGACATTGCTGAGATCATAGCTGTCCTGATCCATCTTCCTGCGTTGCAGATAGAGCGGGCTTGCAACCGGATAGACCGCGCGGGTCAGCAACCGCTTCTCTTGCCCGTCCCCTTCGTCCTCAAGACCGAATCGGATTGCAATGTCACCGGGTCGAGTACGTTCACCATACTCTTGACTGATGATACGAATAGTGATCTCGGGAAAGACATCTTCCAGCTCACCCAGATGCGGGATCAGCCAAAACGCGACGAACCCAGCAGGCGCAGAAACGGAGACAACCCGCCCCTGTCCACGCTGCCGCAACAAGGACACGGTGTCTTCGATCTGACCAAAGCTTTGCCGCAGAGATTTCAGTAACTCCCTGCCTTCAAAGGTCATTTTTACCGGTTTATGACTCCTATCGAAAAGCAAGCATCCCAGATCCTGCTCGAGAGCCGCAATCCTCCGCGACACCGCTGGCTGCGTGACATTGAGTTCAGAAGCCGCAGCCGTCAAACCGCCCAACCGTGCCGCCGCATAAAACGCCGTCAAGCCAGAGAACGAAGGAAGGCGATCCATATCATAACCTCAGCGCATGTTACTGAACCTTTTTACGAGATTGCCGGATCAACGCAAGTCGCCGTAAATGCGGCCAGAGAAGAGGAGACGCCATGACACACCAAGCCCAAGCGATGACTGCCACCATGGCGGATCTGCCCACCGCTGCAAACAGCCCCACCCCCCCGCTTTGCGTGGATGCCGCTCAGGTGCCTTTGGCTGGCGGAACCGATCCAACCTATGGTGAGGTCCGCTGGCGCACCTTGATCAACGGATCAGAACAGGCCCCACGTGACATGGTTCTGGGCATCGCAGAATTTGAAGCGGGCCATCAGCTCAAACCTCATCGTCATGCCGAGGCGGAATGGTACCTGGGGCTCGAAGGGTCGGGCATTGTGACACTGGATGGGGTCGAACATGAAATCCGCGCGGGGGTTGCTCTATATGTACCGGGCAATGCGGAACATGGCACGGTTGCGGGCCCAGAGGGGTTGCGTTTTGCCTATGGGTTTTCCTGCACCAGTTTTGAACAGGTTACTTATCACTTCACCGCTCAGCCCTGAATTTCCAGTGATTTTTGTCTGACACATTGCCCCTTGGGATTTGCCCTCTTATCTTGAAGGCAAATCCAGTTTCAGGAGCCCGTATGTCTGACCCCCTTTCCCACCCGCTGTCACCACAGGATTGCCTGGTAGCGATCATGATTGCCGTGTCGGCTTCGGATGAAAACGTACGGACCGTTGAGTTGGTCAAAATCGACACCGCCGTGAACAACCTGCCCATCTTTGCAAAATACGATGAAGACCGCGTCCGCCGCGTCGCCAGCATCGTGTTTGAACTGTTTGAACAGGAAGACGGTCTTGATGCACTGTTTGGCCTCGTGCGTGACAACCTGCCCGAGCATCTGAACGAAACCGCCTACGCACTGTCCTGTGATGTGGCGGCGGCAGATGGCAAACTTCAGGAAAGCGAGTTGCGCCTCCTGGAAGAGATCCGCCACGAATTGACCATCGACCGGCTTCACGCAGCCGCCATCGAACGCGGTGCACGGGCACGGCACCTGCCCGGCTAAGGCTCCAGTCCACAAGCAGTGAATGCACAGTAGCGCAGGGGTCAGGATTCCCAGACTGCCCCTGCGTTAATCATTTTGTATTCTGTTGAGGCCACTTTTTTGGCACCACTGTTTGTTTTGACTTGGAGATTTTCATGCCGCGCGTTGTTTCTGCCGCCATCTGCGCCCTAGCTCTCTCGCTTATGCCGATGATGGGTCTTGCTGCCCCATTGATCGCCAAAGTGGATATTTCGTCCCAGACGCTGACTGTCATTCAGGATGGTGTCGCCACACACACTTGGCCGGTCTCAACCGCGCGTTCTGGCAAATGGACGCCTCGCGGCAGTTTCACGGCTCAGTGGCTTTCAAGATACCACAAATCCAGTCTCTACAATAATGCCCCGATGCCTTATGCGATTTTCTTTCGCGGCAACTACGCCATTCACGGCACCAATCAAGTAAGCCGTCTGGGCCGCCCAGCCTCTGCCGGCTGTGTCCGTCTGCACCCTGAAAATGCCGCGGTTCTGTTCAAGCTAACCCAAGCCGTGGGCAAAGAAAATCTTCAGGTCGTGATCGAGAATTAAGTGGACCCGGTATACAGAACACCCCAGCGTTCGATCAATTCGCGCTGGAGGCGTTTTGCCCGCCGGTTCCATGATTTGCCACCCTCGGGGCGCTCGCGCTGATCAACGGTCAGCGCCGCCCGTCGATCCAGATCACCACTGAAGATAGCAAACACCAGTTCTCCGCCATCGGGGAGATCAACATACCCAGCCAGCCCGCTGACAAAGTTCAATGTCCCGGTCTTAGCCGCAACCTGAATTGGATGATCCGGTATAGGACGGCCTTTTTCATCCAAAAGATTGAATGGTTTGAGCAATGGTTTCAAAGCGCTGGTGTGACGCAACTTGGACAGAGCGGTCATCATCTGCTGAGCGCTAACTCGGCTTGCTTCGTTCAAACCAGAATGATCCACCAGTCCGATTCCCGTGACACCCAAACGCTCTTCCACCCAGCGATTCATCTCAGCCGCCGAGGCCTGAAGCGATGCTGGCACTTGACCGGTGCGCGTCTTAGATGCCGTAAGCCCCACGACTTCGGCAGTCAAATTCGTCGAGAACTTCAACATGCCTTTCAACACCTCGGGCAATGCCGAGCTTTGGTGCAGCGCAAGTTCGCTCGCCCCCTCAGGCAGTTTTTCAATCGCGACCGCTTTGGGGAGCGAGATACCAAAAGATTTACAGAGGGTCAGAAATACCTCACCCGAGTAGATCTCAGGCTTGCGGACCGGCAACCACCGAGACCCACCATCCCCCAAAGCGCCCTTGGCCACCGACCAACTGTCATGGGTTTGACGGTCCTCATAAACATAAACCGGGGCTTTGCGGGCTTCGACGCTCATCCGCGCCACCCGCACGTCAGGGCGATACTTCGACGACCGCGCCTGCATGGTCACAGTGTAATTTGTCCCGGCGCGCTTCCATTCAAAATGCACCCGGTTGAAGTTTAGGTTCAGCCCGGACACGGGAGGATTATAACCCACGTGGTCGGGCTGCGTTGCGTCGATCCGCATCATCTGCGGCAGGGCGCCCCCCCAGATTTGGAACGCGCCGGTGATCCCGGTGACCCCTGCGGTTTTCAACTGTTCTGCAAGACCGGCCAAGGCGTCAGTGTTCAGGATCGGATCACCGCCCCCCGCAAGGATCAAATCCCCCTGGACAATCCCATTCTCGATGGGACCTGTGGCCAAAACTCGGGTGCGAAACCGGTACCCTTCACCTAACACATCCAACGCATAGGCGGCGGTCAAGGCCTTTGCGACGCTCGCCGGTGGCAGCTGAAGATCTGCTGAAGTGCCTTCCTGAACGACCCCAGTCGCCGCGTCTGCCACCGCAAACCCCACATCACCGCCGAGATTGGCGCGGGCAATTAACTCATCCGCAGTTTTCTGATAGGCCTTCAGCAACCCATCTGGGCGCGCTTTGGGCAGCAAAGATCTTTCAGGGGCGGCGGCAAAAGCGCCCGTTCCTAGCGTTGAAACAGCCCCGGCTATGGCAAAGGCCAGGACATTACGTCGTGAAATCGGCTTGGTCATACTTGGATGTAATCCCACTGAATTCGGTTCGGCAACAGCTCATTGCTGCTAGCATAGAATAGCGTCTAAGTGTCACCAGAAGACCAACCACCCAGACGCCTGATTTGGGTCGAGCTTGTGCTCATCATCGGCATATTGACAAAGCACCACGCAGGCGCGGGTTGCATAGGTAACAATTGCGCCTGCTCTGCTGGAATCCGGAAGTTGGAAAATGCCCGGGTGGTGGGGGAGTGTAACGCGGCCATACGGTGACCGGGGCGAGCCAAAACGCCAACGGGCAAGCTCGACATAATCCTGCGCCAATTGTCCCATCTATGAAATTGCACCAGATTATCCGCACCCATCAACCAAACAAAACGAACCTGAGGCCAAAGCCTTGTCATGGCACCAAGCGTTTCATGGGTAAACCGCGTCCCCAAGGGACGTTCAAAATCGCTGATCCAGATGCGCGGGTCATCTGCCAGAAGGCGGGCCGCCTTCAGACGGCGTTCCATCGATGCCGGAGCATCAGTTTTGAGCGGATTTCCCGGGCTCACCAACCAGATTACGCGATCGAGGCCAAACCGCTTGAGCGCCTCACGTGACAGATGCAGGTGCCCGACATGAGGTGGGTCAAACGATCCCCCCAGAATTCCGACTCGCGCGCCACGTGGCAGAGACAGTCCAAGATGCTGACGAACCACGCATCTCTCCTTCAAACAAAAGCCTGCCCGGCTTACGCGCTCGGGCAGGCTCGATCAAGCTTCAGCTTGACAGGGGGCAATCAGAAATCTTGCCAGATCGTTCCTCCAGCCGCCGCCGCTTTGCGTGGCGCTGGCGCGGATGTACTTTCTGGAACTGGATCTACCATCGGCTGTTCTGCGACTGTGGGACGTGCGTCCTCGGCATCCCAACCCAAAGAGGACGTATCCGCATGATCATTCATCGGACCTTTGCCTGCCAACACGTCGGGTTGGGCGACGACTGTTGGTGCGGCCTTCAAACTTGCCTCAGTGGTTTCATCGGTCTGAAAGCGCGACACCAGCGACCGCAATGTGCCTGCTTTTTCCTGCAAGGCACGCCCCGCCGCGGCACTTTCTCCAACCATAGCCGCGTTTTCCTGGGTCACTTGATCCAACATGGTGATGCCATTGTTGATTTCGGCCAATCCGGTCGACTGTTCAGAGGCCCCAGCCGCAATATTGCCGACCTGTTCGGAAACCCCGACGACACGATGCCGGATTGCCTCAATCGCCTCGCCCATCTCGCTCACCAACTCAACACCATTGCTGACATTGCTATTGGAATTGAGGATCAGGTTGCGAATTTCAGAGGCACTGTCCGACGACCTTTGAGCAAGCGCACGAACTTCCGAGGCAACAACCGCAAAGCCACGTCCCACTTCGCCCGCACGCGCGGCTTCCACACCCGCGTTCAATGAGAGCAGGTTGGTCTGGAAGGCGATATCTTCCATCACCTGAATGATCTGACTGATCTGACCCGAAGATTTCTCGATCTCCCCCATCGCCTTGACCGCACGGTCGCGGACTTCTTCGCCACGTTCGGCCTGTTCCTGTGCACTGCGAATAGCGCCAACGATTTCCTGGGCCCCGTCAGCTGTCGACGAGACAGTAGAGGTGATCTCTTCCATTGCTGCCGCCGTTTGCTCCAACGTCGCCGCCTGATTTTCCGTCCGGTTTGACAGGCTGTCAGCCCCTTCGCTCAGAATGCGGGCATCATCGTCGATGGCCTCTGCATTCATGCGCAGCTCACCGATAATCACTCCAAGCGATTCAACGGTTTCGTTGAAATTGCGACGCAGGCGTTCGTATTCTGATCCAAGATCCTCCCGGATCTGGCATCCGAGGTTGCCTTTGGCCAGAAGCTGCAGACCTGAGGCCAGACGTTCGACAACTTTGGCCTGTTCCTCCGCATGTCGTTCACGGGCCAGACGGGCCTCTTTACCATCTGCCAGAGTGACTTTGAGATCATCCAAAGACCGGGAAATCGAGCCAAGCTCATCCCCCGCTTCAACCCCATCTACCGCGGTTTCATAGTCTTCACCGGAGATGCGCGTCACACCTTCCGAAAGTTTGGAAATACGACCCGTCAACAGACGTGCAACCAGGAACGAGATCACGGTAACAAGAGCCAACGTCGCGCCAAGCTGGGCCAGTGTCATCATCAAAAGCTCATTACGTTCAGCATTTGCTTCTGCAAGGTCCTGCTCAAGCAGCACATTCCAACCCGTGCCTTCACTGGTAATCCGCCCAGACCGGGTGATGATCGGATTGCCGGACAGTCCGACTTCGGCAGTGGCAGCCACATCTACACCTGACCGCGCCTCAACGATGTATGGCAGCTCGGGCAGCATATCGAACATCTTGTGGCCGTTGTCTTTCGGCGACGTAGAAAGGGCACGACCTGCATCATCGATAATGTAGACAAGTCCAGTTTCACCCAGCAACGAGGCGTCTGAGAGAATGCGCGCAATCGCGTCTTCAACCGGGATCTGCAGGGCCACAACACCAATGAGATTACCGTTTTTGTCCATAACAGGCGACGCTACAAACTTTGCAGGTGCGCCTGCGCTTGGCGCATAGGGTTCGAAATCCGAGAAGTACCGCGCGCCTCGCGTGCCCTTGACCGCCTGTTGGTAAACGACCCCAAGACCGCTCTGTGCATATTCGCCATTTTCAAAGTTCGTTGCGAAATCTGCCTCTTTGAACACCGAGTAGATCAGGTTGCCCTTAGTATCGAACAAGAACAGATCATAGTATCCGCGGTCTTGCTGGAACTTCTGAAATCCTTCGTGAAACCGCACGTGATGGCCGGTCCAGTTGGTGCCATCCCCGGCATCAACCAGTGCATCTTTCGACCCCAGTGGGTGCGGATTGCTTTCGATATAGGCATCACGCAGGTATGATCCCTGATCGCCACCTAACTCGTCCCACCCTTGGGTGAAGGTTTCGACGGCCTCACGGACATCTTGCCCTTCGGCCAGAATTGAGATGTCCGCTCCGACGCTTTCCCACCAAACCTCAAGGCTCTCGACCTTGGCATCAATCAAATAGTCATAAGCCGCATCACGCTGCACCTCTAGCGAATGGGACGCCTGCAGGAAACTCATGACGGACGCAGCAAGGGCAATGAAAATGGTGGGTACCGCGATCTGAAGCGGCATTTTCCACTTGAGCGGTAGATTATTCCAAAAACCGAGCCGAGCTGTGAGACCAGACATGGCAGACTCCTCTAGAGTAAACTTTGACGTTGGCCGGGATAGGCCCGTAACAATACAGGGGGGGAAGACACGCACTCGCCTTGTCTCGAAAACAACAGCGATTTGTTGATAACGACTTAATAGAGTGTTGACGCTAATCAGCAGCAAAATCAGCAAACTCAGCAAATATTGCACAAAAACAAGGCACTAATTTTTCGCAATGTTGCAAAGTTTAGGCAATACTACCCATCCGCATATGCCTCAAAACGGCAAATAAATGAAATTGAAACCTTTTATCCCCCGCCCGAACACGTCGTTAGCGCTAGCGTCTTTCCTGTCTGAAATGCCGCGTCCCCGATTGCGTATGGGCCTGCAAAGCGCTACTTCCTGAGCAACTAACCTATTCTCAGGAGCAAACGCGCATGGCCGCTTATCAGTATGTCTACCACATGGATGAGGTCTCCAAGACCTACCCCGGCGGGAAGAAGTGCTTTGAGAACATCCGCCTGAGCTTTTTGCCCGGCGTGAAGATCGGTGTTGTCGGTGTCAACGGCGCCGGTAAATCGACCTTGATGAAGATCATGGCCGGAATCGACAAGGATTTCACCGGTGAAGCCTGGGCCGCTGAAGGGGCCAAGGTTGGCTATCTGCCGCAGGAGCCACAGCTGGATGAAAGCCTCGACGTCCGTGGCAATGTTATGCTGGGTGTGAAGGCCAAGAAAGACATTCTCGACCGCTACAACGAGCTGGCGATGAACTACTCGGATGAAACCGCCGAGGAAATGGCCACGCTGCAGGATGAGATCGACGCACAGAACCTGTGGGATCTCGACAGCCAGATCGACGTCGCAATGGAAGCGCTTCGCTGCCCCGCCGATGACGCCAATGTGGCCAACCTCTCAGGTGGTGAAAAACGCCGTGTTGCGCTGTGCAAGCTGCTGCTTGAAGCCCCAGACATGTTGCTGCTCGACGAACCGACCAACCACCTCGACGCCGAAACCATCGCCTGGTTGCAACAGCACCTGATCGACTACAAAGGCACTATCCTGATCATCACCCACGACCGTTACTTCCTGGATGACATCACCGGATGGATTCTGGAACTCGATCGCGGTCGTGGCATTCCCTACGAAGGCAACTATTCGGCCTGGCTTGAGCAGAAGGCCAAACGCCTTGAGCAGGAAGCCCGCGAAGACAAAGCCAAACAGAAGACTCTGGAACGCGAACTTGAGTGGATGCGTCAGGGCGCCAAGGCGCGTCAGGCCAAATCCAAAGCCCGTATCGCGGCCTATGAAGAAATGGCGGGGCAGTCTGAGCGCGAACGTGTTGGTCGCGCCCAGATCGTTATTCCCAACGGTCAGCGTCTCGGATCGAAGGTGATTGAGGTCGAAAACCTCAACAAAGCCATGGGTGACAAGCTTCTGATCGAGGATCTGTCCTTCTCGCTGCCCCCCGGTGGCATCGTGGGTGTGATCGGTCCGAACGGCGCGGGTAAGTCGACCCTGTTCAAAATGCTGACCGGTCTTGAAACCCCTGATGGTGGCAGCATTGAGCTCGGTGACACCGTGCAGCTGTCTTATGTCGATCAGTCGCGCGATGATCTGGCGGACAATGAAACCGTCTGGGAGGCCATCACCGGCGGTGCCGAAATCATCAAACTGGGCGATGCAGAAGTAAACAGCCGTGCCTATTGTTCGTCGTTCAACTTCAAAGGTGGCGACCAGCAAAAACCGGTCAGCAAGCTGTCAGGGGGTGAGCGCAACCGTGTACACATGGCGCGCCTGCTGAAATCCGGCGGCAACGTGCTGCTGCTCGACGAACCGACCAACGATCTGGACGTTGAAACCCTGCGCGCGCTGGAAGACGCTCTAACCGACTTCGCAGGCTGTGCTGTGGTCATTTCACACGACCGTTTCTTCCTCGACCGGATCTGCACCCACATCCTCGCTTTTGAAGGCGAAGCACAGGTGGAATGGTTCGAAGGTAACTTTGACGCCTATGAAGAAGACAAAAAACGCCGTCTGGGCGACGCTGCGCTTGAGCCAACCCGGATGAAGCACAAGAAATTCACACGCTAAACGCTGTGACATCTACGAAGGGCCCGCCACTGGCGGGCCTTTTTCGTTTCACGGGGGCTGTAGAACACTTCAACGAACCACGAAACATCCCTCACATCCCCGACAGCCGGGTGTCATATCTCTGGAAATCGCAACGCTGGGATCCGATCTCAGGTCCATCTCATGAGAAGGACACATGATGCGCCAGATACTCCCGCTTGCCCTGACCGCCGCCGCCCTTGCCGCTGCCTATTTCCTGGATCTCCCTAAGACCTTTGGCGCACATCCCTGGTGGTCGCAAAAGGTGGTGCTGATCGGAGGCGGCGCGGGTCTTGCGGTGGCTTTTGTTCTCAATTTTTTGCCTATCAAAGCCGTGATCCGCGTCGCGCTCTTTGCCGGGTTGGCTGTGTTTGCCTATGCTCTGGCCACCTACGGCAAGACACAGTTTGCCGCCTCTTATGCGGAAGACGCCTTTGCCGGAGCGCTTTGGTACTTTGGCTGGATCGGCACGCCCGCGGCGCTGGCTGCCGTGTTTTATACGGGAATTGCCGCAGTTTGGCACAATCGCGTATGAGCTCGGTCTTTACACGAATCGCCGGGTCTGAGATACAACTTTCGCTACTCTCTACCTCGACCTGTTTCCCGTTCGGCCTCAGTTCTCGATTAGACGACGACGCCGCGCTGCCGCACCTCCGCGGGCAGAACTGACAAGGAAACGTAAAATGGCAACTGGTACCGTGAAGTGGTTCAACACCACCAAGGGTTATGGCTTCATCGCACCTGACGATGGCGGCAAAGATATCTTCGTACACATTTCGGCTGTTGAGCGCTCGGGCCTGACCGGTCTCGCCGACAACCAGAAAGTATCCTACGAGCTGCGCAGCGGCCGCGACGGTCGCGAAAGCGCTGTGGATATCGAAGTGCAATAAGAGCACTGACAGACGATACGAAAGCCGGCCTTTGTGCCGGCTTTTTTGTGCCAAGATTCTATACCCAACAAAAACATTCAGGATTGACATATCTCAGACGGTGCCGCAAAACGCAGATGTACCCGACCAATAGAGTCGGAATTTAGTGCCGTAACGGGAGCCAGCCATGTCATTCCACAATCCGCCCCGCGGTGGGGCCGCCGTTGGCGTTTTGACCGATCTGGATGCTGTTGAAACCGCCGCCGTGATTTACCTGCGCCTGTGGGCGGATCGCGGAAATGCGAATACGGCGCTTGAGGCAGAATTCACCAACAGCCTTGGCCACCACCTTGGCACCGAGACCGCAGACACATTGAATGAGATCGGCGCGATGATTGCCCATTATGGCCGTCGCCCTCTCATGCGTCATCAAGTGGGCTGCAAATGTCTCGGAGCCGATGAGGCCTGTTTTGCCAATTTGATTGGCGCAGCCAGCGAAGGCAATCGCGAAGACGCTATGTTGATGGCGGCGTTGATCGTGCGCCCGGATGTGGCGCCCGCTCTGGCCCAGCTGGCTCAAACCTACGGTCTGGCGCTGCGGCGCATGGCCAATATGGCAGATGATCTGCCGACTTATTCACCTTCAAAAACCCTTCATTAATCAAAGGATACCGCGTCCATGAAACAGACGTCGACCGCCATTGCGCTTGCGCTGGCCTTCACCGCCCCTGCCTTTGCCGGCACTCAGGATGTTCTGAACACCTATGCCGACATCGCTCAGGCCGGTTACGAGGACAGCCTTGTCAAAGCGCAAGAGCTGAACGCCGCCGTCGATGCCCTGCTGGCATCCCCGTCGCAGGACACCCTGAACGCCGCCCGCACCGCGTGGCTTGAATCGCGCGTCCCTTACCAGCAGACCGAGGTCTTCCGCTTTGGCAACGCCATCGTTGATGACTGGGAAGGTAAAGTAAACGCATGGCCGCTGGACGAAGGCCTGATCGACTATGTCGACGCCTCCTACGGTGGTGCCACCGACGAAAACCCACTGGCTGTTCTGAACGTCGTGGCAAACCCGTCGTTCACTCTGTCCGGCAATGCCGTAGACGCATCTAAGATCACTCCGGCTCTGCTGGAAGAGGCGCTGCACGAAGCGGACGAAGTTGAATCGAACGTGGCCACCGGCTACCACGCGATCGAATTCCTGCTGTGGGGCCAGGACCTCAAAGGCACCGAGCACGGCGCGGGCGAACGTCCCTGGACCGACTACGCCGCGGCAGACGCCTGCACCAACGGCAACTGTGACCGTCGTGGTGAGTACCTGAAAGCCGCAACCGAGCTGCTGATCTCGGATCTGGATTGGATGGCGAAACAGTGGGGCGCCGAAGGCGAAGCCCGCGCAGCTGTTCTGGCAGATGAAACCGCAGGTCTGACAGCCGTTCTGACCGGTATGGGGTCGCTGTCCTACGGCGAGCAGGCCGGTGAGCGTATGAAGCTTGGCGTTCTTCTGAACGATCCGGAAGAAGAGCATGATTGCTTCTCGGACAACACCCACAACAGCCACTACTATGATGGTCTGGGCATCCGGAACGTATACTTCGGCGAGTACATCCGCGTTGATGGCAGTGTCGTCTCGGGTGAGAGCCTGTCATCGCTGGTTGCGGGCAAAGACGCGACAGTTGACGCCGCACTGCGCGCTGACCTGAACAACACCATGGTTGAGCTGGGCCAGATCAAAGCCGCCGCGGAAGCAGGTTTCTCGTATGACCAGATGCTGGCACGTGGCAACGAAGGTGGTGAAGCGCTGATCATGTCGGCGGTTGACGCGCTGGTCACTCAGACAAAGTCGATCGAACGTGCGGTTGCCGCGCTTGAACTGAACGAGATCGCGGTTGAAGGCTCGGACAGCCTCGACAACCCGAACGCCGTTTTCGAGTAATCGACCCAAGTGTACACTTTGTACCCTTTGTCCCTGTCTGTGATCAAAGGGTACAAACCGTACAAACGAGGGGTGGCATGTTCTGTGCCACCCCTTTTCCAATGAAGGGCCCGCCATGCGACAGTCGCTGCCAGCTTTTGTGATGATCCTCGCCACTCCGGCCTTTGCCGATGTTTCTGGCTTGCAGGATCTCCACCTCTCTCCCACACCACGTACCGAGGCCGAAGCGGACCGCATTGCCTCTGTTCTGGCCCCACCGACCGGCTTCACGGCGCCTGAACGGTTTGAGGGCAATCCTGGAGGCGCAGGCACGGTTTCCATTGCCAAAACCCCTTTTTCGCATCCGGCTGCCAATTTGCCGGACGAGCAGGATTTAGATTTCCTTTTGGGCGAGGCCCTGTTTCAAAAGCTCTGGGTTTCCTCTCCCTCATCCACAAAGGCTTCAGACGGGCTTGGTCCTTTGTTCAATGCCCGCTCCTGTCAGACTTGCCACATCGAAGACGGCCGCGGACACCCGCCCCAAAGCCCAGACGACGCCACTCTGTCGATGCTGGTGCGGCTGTCGGTCCCTGCACCAGACGATACCCCCCTGACAGAGATTGAAGCCTATCTTGCCAATCTGAACCCAGCGCCCCGCACGCGGCCCGAACCCAATTACGGCGGTCAGTTACAGGAACATGCGGTTTTTGGTGTTACCGCAGAAGCCAAATTCAGCATTGACTATACAGAATTTGAAGTCCCACTCGCAGGTGGCGAGACCGCAACTCTGCGCAATCCCTCGGTCACCTTCCACAGTCTGGGCATGGGCGATATGCACCCGGATACGCAGGTCTCCGCCCGTGTCGCCCCGCCCATGACAGGGCTTGGATTGATCGATGCAATTCCAACCGCCGATATTCTGGCCCTAGCAGACCCCGACGACACAGATGGAGATGGGATCTCTGGGCGGGCGCAGGTGACCTGGTCTGCGGTCTATGACGCACCCATGCTGGGTCGCTATGGCTGGAAGGCGGGCAACCCCACTGTCCTTGAACAGTCCGCTGCAGCCTTCTCAGGTGACATCGGCATTTCGACGCCGCTGTTTCCCAACCCCGCCGGGGACTGCACGGATCAGC
The DNA here is from genome assembly GCA_947497905.1 of uncultured Pelagimonas sp. Classification (GTDB taxonomy): domain Bacteria; phylum Pseudomonadota; class Alphaproteobacteria; order Rhodobacterales; family Rhodobacteraceae; genus CANMIH01. The sequence goes on along the minus strand of CANMIH010000016.1, from coordinate 5,633 downwards.
AGACCGAATGTCTTGATGCGCCACATGGTGACAAGGATGTGCGGGTGTTTGAAATTGACGCACCCAATCTGGACCTTGTCACATTGTATAGTGCCAACCTCGCGGTCCCTGCGCGCCGGAACCTTGATGACCCTCGAGTGCTGCGCGGGAAAGAGATGTTTCACAACAGCGGCTGCGCGGCTTGCCATCAGCCCAAGTTTGTCACCCACCGACTGCCCGATAGCCCCCAACAGTCGTTTCAGTTGATCTGGCCCTATTCGGATTTCCTGTTGCACGATATGGGCGAAGGATTGGCGGACAATCGCCCGGAATTGCGTGCCACCGGCCAAGAATGGCGCACGCCGCCACTTTGGGGCATCGGATTGGCTCAACAGGTTGATGAAAAAGTCGGATTCCTGCATGACGGCCGCGCCCGCACTCTGCTAGAGGCGGTGCTGTGGCATGGCGGTGAGGCGGAAACATCCAAATCTCGCGTGGTTGATATGTCCCCCGCTGACCGGGACGCCCTGATACAGTTTTTGGAGAGCCTGTAATGCGTTTCACTTTGTTTGCATTTCTTGCCCTGACCTCACCTGCCATCGCAGGCATCAATGCGGTTGTCGACACCCATGCCCTGCCCAATGTGGCCCGCTTTGCCGAGGCCACCGCAGCATTGGACGAGACCGCTCAGGCGGATTGTCGCGCTGAGGCCGTGCGTCCGGCCTTCCAGTCTGCTTTTGATGCCTGGATGGGCGTGTCGCATCTGCGTCTTGGGCCGCTTGAAGAAAATGGGCGGGCCCTGTCGATCGCCTTCTGGCCTGACGGGCGTGGCATGACGCAACGCACAGTCAACCGCCTTTTGCAGGATGAGGATACAGCCGTTACAGACGCCGAGAGCTTTGCAGAGGTCTCGATTGCCGGTCGCGGGTTTTATGCCCTTGAGCGCCTGCTTTATGATGAGGCTCAGTCACAATACGACGCCGACAGCTATGCCTGTGAGCTGGTTCAGGCGCAGGCCCGTGATCTGGCGCGCAGCGGTGCCGATCTGAAAGACGCGTGGCAAGAGTTCGCCCCGGTCCTCAAATCCGCTGGTGACGCAGGCAATACTCGGTATCTCTCTGAAAAAGAGGCCATTCAGGCGGTGTTTACTGCCCTGACCACCGGATTGACCTTTGACGCAGACACCCGCATGGGCCGCCCCTTGGGGACGTTTGACAAACCACGCCCCAAACGGGCCGAAGCGCGCCGCTCGGGACGCTCGCTGCGCAATGTGATTTTGTCTCTGACGGCCATGCGCGAGATGACCGCCGCTTTGGGAGGGGATGCCCTGCCGCTGTCAGATGCCTCATTTGCCGAGACCCTGCGCGTGGCACAAGAACTCGATGATCCGGTGTTTGCATCGGTCAGTGACGTGATGGGTCGGTTCAAGGTCGAAGTGCTTCAGCTTCAGATCACCGCAACCAAAGAGGTTGTTGTTGAAGAGATTGGCGCCGCCCTAGAAGTAACCTCGGGCTTTAACCTGCTGGACGGAGACTGATCCCCATGCGCCGCCGTCATTTCCTATCTCTGTTGGCCTCTGTTGGTGTGCCTCAGCTCAGTTGGGCTGATGTTGGAAGTCCCACATTTCTGGCGGCTGCGCGCGAGCCTTCCGGCGAATACGCCTTGTTTGGCCTGAATGCTCAGGGCAAAGACGTGTTCCGAATCCCACTTCCGGCCCGGGGGCACGCCGCGGCCGCCCACCCTACGGCTGCAGAAGCCGTGGCTTTTGCCCGGCGTCCCGGGCGGTTTGCCATGGTGTTGAACTGTGCCTCTGGTGGCGTTTCGCATCGGTTGGAGGCGCCTGAGGGGCGGCACTTTTATGGGCATGGCACCTTTCTCGAGAATGGTGCGATCCTGGCCACCACCGAAAACACTATCGCGACCGGCGAGGGGGTGATTGGGCTATGGGCCAGAGATGAGGGCTATGTCCGCATTGGTGAAATCGACTCAGGCGGGATTGGCCCGCATGACATCTTGCGTTTGCCGGGTGATGTGCTTGCCGTGGCCAATGGGGGCATTCGCACCCATCCTGATCAGGGCCGGGACAAGCTAAACCTCGACAGCATGCGCCCCAATCTGACCTATCTCACCACCCACGGTGGGATTGAGGAGCGGGTTTCGCTATCGGAGGACCTGCATCAGGCCTCAATCCGACATCTGGCGCAGCACAAAGGCGTTGTGGGGTTTGCCATGCAGTGGCAGGGAGATCTCTTTGATCCGGTTCCCCTTCTTGGGCTACATCGCCGGGGAGGGTTGGCGCAGCTTTGCACCGCTGATCTTGGCGAACAGCTTGCCATGAAAGGCTATGCGGGCAGTATTGCTATGACCGAGGATGAGGTCTGCATCACATCTCCACGCGGAGGGAGGATGCATGTCTTTGATGGGCAGGGCACTTTCAAAACCGCGCTCAATCGCGCCGATATTTGTGGTGTTGCCGCTTCAGACCATGGGATGATGGCCACCGATGGGCTTGGTGCCATCTGGCACGTGGACCAAAATGGTCTTAGCCGTCTTGGTCTCGCGGATCGGGCCTGGGACAACCATCTGATCCGCCTTGCCACCTAATTCTAAATCGAGGCCCAATCGGTAAATCGATACCGGCGCGGCATCTGTGGGCCGGGCTTGGGGTGTTTCGGTGCGTCGGGGGCGGGGTTGGCATGTTTCTCGGGCATTGGATTGTCCTCCTACCCGTTAAACATGGGAAGCCCCGCGCTGAATCCACAGTCATGTTTCCCTGACCTGTCAAAACTGTGAGCGCGTCGTGTGCTCACAGGCCCGCCCCGCCGGTCATCCAGCCCACAACGGGCAGCAATCCGATCGCAATGACCGAGCTAAACAAGAGGGCGAGTTTTTCACGCAGCATAACTATCTCCTTTCAGGATTAACTGATCGGTTCATGTCATGCGAAGCTGGGTCAGATCTTGACCGGATCTGCCAAGGGTTTGACAGTTTCAGCCACGAAAGGCCGAAGGTGTCTGTCCGGTCCAACGTTTGAAGGCCCGGTTAAAAGCGCTCTGTTCAGAAAACCCGGTCAGAAACGCAATTTCTGCGATGGAGTGTTGGGATTGACGCAAGAGCCCTTCGGCCAATTGACGCTGAGCCCGCTCCAAAAGCGCCCGAAAACTCTGCCCCTGCTCCGCAAGCCGCCGGTGAAGGCTCCGCTCTGACAGGCCAAGCTCGCCCGCCAGATCGCGCGCTCGGGGTACACCGGCACTCAGCGCGCCTGACATCAGCTGTATCAGTTTTTGCTCAAAGCTGGGTTCCGACGGCAGGACCGTATCTAGATGCGCCTGCAAAAACCGGGACATGGCCGGATCCCCCAACACATTCTTGCAGACTAACACTTCGGCAGGGATCACAAGCGCAGTCTCTGGGGCCTCAAACTCTACCTCACAGCCAAAGTAAGCCAAAAGCGCAGAGGGATCATCCGGGGCCGAATAGCGCAGGGTCACGCGCTCAAGAGTAAGCACCTCGCCGGTGACCTGCCGCATCGCCGCCCAATAGCTTGCCAGCGCGGCCTCGGATCGCAGGCGTTCGATAGGGCCCGGATCCGTGGTCCACTCCAACACAAACCTCGCCCCAGAGGTATCCTCAATCAGTTTCTGTCGGGCAGTGTCAGACAGGATGGGAAAATAGCGCTCGATCCGCAAAAGGGAATCCCGCACCGTCGGCGCGGCTTTGAGAGCCAAACCCAAGGCTCCGAAATCATCGAGATCAACCGCCCGCGCATAGTCCATTGCCAGCGCACTCAGGTTGGGGTGATGATCGAGAATATGGAGCGCAATTTGTGTGTATTGCTTTTGAGAGAGCGCTCCATCTGCGGGACCGATATCAAACACGGTGCCATCGGTGGCCGTCACCCTGCCACAGGGATCAATCTGCAATCCCGCAGCCTGTGCCAGCTTCAGCACAAATTGTGTTGTGACCGTTCCCACCTGCGCCTCCGTCTCGAATTCGGCCGAAAGCTAACGCGGGGGGCGGAGTTAGACCAGTGTCATCAACACCTGACTGAACCGTGTTGCATCATAGCGATCCGACGCATCCCGCCCAAGCCGACGGCGCAGGCATGCAACACCAAATTCAGATTCGATCTCCGCGCAGTCCTGCTCCGAAACCCGCAAATCGACAATCACAGCCGACAGGAGATCCGCCACCGTAGCCTCAGGTCCTGCATCAGCACGCAATATATCCAGGAGCGCTAAAACCTGATCGCCCAAAGACAGACCGATGCATTCGGGGTCATGACCCAAGCTTGGGCAATAGATCTTTTTGGCAGAAGAGTTTGCAATGGCCTGCCCCGTGCCCTTGGGCAAAAGATTGGCCAGCACACTGGAATAAAAACTGCCCGGTGGATAGCAGATCACATCCGCCGCAGCGATATGTGCACGGGTCGCGTCCATGAGATGCGCTTCACGCGGACCTATTGTGTCATGGAGATAGATGCGGCTGACGCTTGCTGCGATCGGGGGATGTTCTTTACCGGTCAAACGGTCCTGCCCTACGACCTGAGAGCCATCGGAAAGGTCCACGGCAAGCTGCAGGGTATCAACTGCGCTAAGTGCGACCTGGCCGCGAATCCCAAGCCTCTTGGAAAGCTCGGTCACAACTGGATCGAACTGGCGCCCGTGCAACAAATACCCGCCAGTTATCACGAGGTTGCCTATCGAGGCATGACGGTAGTCAAACCATTTGGGCAGCGCATTTACGGTGTGGCGCAGATGGGTGAGCAGAAACCCACGGTGCTCAACGCCCAATGCGGACATCACAGGGTGCCGGCCAGTATAGAGCTCAACCAGATCGCGTTGCAGTTCGAGGCGGCTAGCACCTTTGGGCAAGCGATAGGCCAGTGCCGCGGCGAGCGGAGAACTCGCTGCGCCTCCGGCCAAGGCAACAAGCCGGGAGCGCAGATCCCCGACAGCAGGCATAGACAATGCCTTGCGCAGCTTTTGCGAGCTTCCCCCATTGTCGAAGGGGGTCACCAGATAGGTCGCATTTTCAGTCATCCCAGCTAAAACCGGTGCGATGTCATTCAAGGCGGTGCCCCCGCTAAAAAACACGATCCGCGGCCCCTGTGCAGGGTCGGGAGGGCACATAAGATTAGATTGCACGTCTAACGTGAGCTCAGTCAGGGTATTCATAAACGAACCAACAAAACCGGGGCAAACCACCCCAAAGGAAAAACAAAACTGATATGAGAACCATGACCGACAGCGGGCTTCTGGTCCAGTGTCCCAAGTTTTGACCTGCGCAAGAGACTGCGCAAGCTGGCAAAACTTTGAAACGGTCTGAAACATTCAAAAGTACACAACGCCAGCAGAATCATGGTTTCTGACACAGTCAGTGAAACCTCAGCAGCGGATACAGTGGAAAAGAAAAGAAAGTGGTGAGCCGTGTAGGATTCGAACCTACGACCCACTGATTAAAAGTCAGTTGCTCTACCAACTGAGCTAACGGCCCACTCTCTCGCGCAACATTACTGTTGCTATATTTCTGAAACGAAAAAGCAAAACCATCGGTTTTGCTCCGCCCCAGAGGTACAGTGGTGAGCCGTGTAGGATTCGAACCTACGACCCACTGATTAAAAGTCAGTTGCTCTACCAACTGAGCTAACGGCC
>CANMIH010000015.1 GCA_947497905.1 uncultured Pelagimonas sp. | reverse complement strand
ATGCGGGCAAAGTCGATCTGGCGCGGGATGGCCGAGCCACCGGCGATGATCATTTTCGGCTGGTGCTCTTTGGCCAGAGCTTCGACCTGATCGTAGTCGAGCAGGTTGTCTTCCTTGCGCACGCCGTATTGCACCGCGTTGAACCATTTGCCCGACTGGTTGGGGGCGGCGCCGTGGGTCAGGTGCCCACCGGCATCCAGCGACATGCCCAGAATGGTGTCGCCGGGCTTGATCAGCGCCTGCATCACACCCTGGTTGGCCTGGCTGCCCGAGTTCGGCTGCACATTGGCAAAGCCACAGCCAAACAGCTCTTTGGCGCGGTCGATGGCGAGGTTTTCGGCCACGTCAACAAACTGGCAGCCACCGTAGTAGCGACGGCCCGGATAGCCTTCGGCATATTTGTTGGTCAGCACCGAACCCTGCGCTTCCATCACGGCGCGCGAGACGATGTTTTCCGAGGCAATCAGCTCGATCTCGTCGCGCTGGCGGCCCAGCTCGTTGGTGATCGAGCCAAACAGTTCCGGGTCACGATCGGCAAGTGACTGGGTGAAGAATGTGTCGGTCATTGGGGCGCGTCCTCTTCCCTAGATGATGTCCAATTAAGGACGTTTCGTATCGGAAACTTGGAGGGTGGCAAGGGCTCAATGCGACCAAGCGCAATAATCTTGCGCCATATCTGGTGTTAAGGTGAAACTTGTGATTGTTTCGGAACCAAAGGGGACGGACAGGAAACATCATGTCGCTGCGAATAGCATTTTGCGCCTCAAACGCGCCCATCGCACAGGCGGCTTTGGCTGGTCTGACCCGACGTTATGGCGATCATGCGGAACAGGGCGCCGATGTGATTGTTGCCCTTGGCGGGGATGGGTTCATGCTGCAAACGCTGCATCGAACCGAGAAAAATCCTGCACCGGTCTATGGGATGAACCGGGGCACCGTTGGTTTCTTGATGAACGAGTATTCCGAGCACGGTCTGGCTGATCGTCTTGAGGCCGCGGAAGAGACATTGATCCACCCGCTTTCGATGCGGGCGGAATGTGTCGATGGGGCCGAGCATCATGCGCTGGCCATCAACGAAGTGTCTTTGTTGCGCTCGGGTCCACAGGCGGCACGGCTGCGAATCAGCGTCGACGGCAAGGTGCGCATGCCCGAGCTTGTCTGTGATGGGGCGCTTGTGTCGACGCCTGCCGGATCCACAGCCTATAACTATTCAGCGCATGGTCCGATCCTGCCGATTGGATCAGATGTGCTTGCCCTAACCGCAATGGCAGCCTTTCGGCCCCGGCGCTGGCGCGGGGCTTTGCTGCCGAAGGCGGCCCAGGTTGAAATCGAAGTTCTGGACCCGGACAAGCGCCCGGTCATGGCCGAAGCTGACAGCCGGTCGGTCCGCGAAGTTCTGAAGGTACATATCCAATCTGAGCCCGAGATCGCACATAGAGTGCTGTTTGATCCCGGACACGGTTTGGAAGAACGCCTGATCCGCGAACAGTTTGTCTGACCTAGGTCTCGGCCAGCAGTTGCCGCGCCACGTCTTCGCGGATTGTTTTGCGGGTCACCATTTCAGTGGCGATGCGGTCAATCTCCGAACCCGTTGCCCCGGCGGTGATGGCCACGTTGCGCGCGTGAAGCCCCATGTGGCCGCGTTGAATGCCTTCGGTGGCCAGAGCGCGCAGTGCTGAGAAATTCTGGATCAGCCCTACGGCAGCAGTGACCCGGGACAGGCGGTCGGCGATGGTGGTGTTCATGATCTGCAGGGCCGCCTGCGCCGTTGGATGGGCCCGGGTGGCGCCGCCGACGATCCCCATGGCGAGCGGCAGTTCGATCTCACCAATCAGATCTTCGCCGGCGCGTGTGTATCGGGTCAGAGGCGCATAGCCCGGACCGCGTGTCGCGGCATAGGCATGGGCGCCGGCCTCGATCGCCCGTGTGTCATTCATGGTCGCAAGGGCCACTGCGTCGATGCCGTTCATAATGCCCTTGTTGTGAGTTGCCGCGCGATAAGGGTCTGACGCGGCAAAGTCATAGGCATTCAGGATTCCAGCGACGGTCTCGGCCCCAATATCTTTGGCGGTCCATCGGGCCTTGGCGCGCACAAGACGTCTGTCAGCGAGATTGGAGAGAATGCGCAGGCCCACAGTGCCTCCGGTCCAGTCTTCGATCTTGGGGGCCAGCGTTTCAGCCATGGTGTTGACGGTATTGGCTCCCATGGCGTCCCGCACATCCACATGAAGATGCAGAACCAGCATGCCGTTCGGCAGGGCACGCGGCTCGATCCCACGAAAGCCACCACCCAGAGAGACAAGCATCGGGTCGCAGGCGTCACAGATCCTATGGATCTCGCCGGTATGGGCGATGAGGTTTTCCTGCGCCTGGTCGAGATCTGTCACACCGGTGATCTGTACCTGGGCGATCATCACCGGGTCATCGGCGCTTGTGGTGACACCGCCGCTTGGGCGACAGGCGCGGGCGCCGTTGCAGACTGCGGCAATGACGGAGCTTTCTTCGGTGGCCATGGGCACAAGAACGTCTTGACCGTCCACAACGAGGTTGGTTGCGACACCGAGCGGGACCTCGATGGTTGAGATGACATTTTCGGAGAGATGTTCGGCCAGATCCACAGTGGCGCCGGTTCGGGCAAGGTTCTCATGGGTGTCTTGATCCAGATGTGCGGCTTGAGTTGTCGCCGCAAGACGCTCGGCGCGGGTCATTTTGTGCAGGCCCGGCAGGCGGGATGTGGGTTTGGGATTTGGCATCGTTTCCTCCGTTGCAGGTAGAGAACGGGTTTCTGTCTGTTTGGTCAAGATTTGGGATGATGGGCGCTCGCGCCGGTGGCGCCTCGCCCCACCCACCATCCCGCCAAACAGGTCTTGACCTGAACTCAAGTTGAGGTGGTAGCCGTGAGGTGATGAATAAAAGAGGTGAGACATGGATCTCAATCAAGTGACCCTTGCGACCAATGTGTTTGAGGAAAGCGTGGCATTTTACCAGAAACTCGGTTTGACACTCATTGTATTAGCCGAAGGCCGGTATGCACGTTTTGAGTTGCCGGAAGGGCAGGCCACGCTTTCTCTACATGCCACGGAAACACCCGCGACCGGATCAACCGTGCTGTATTTCGAAGTCGAAGATGTCGATCAACGCTATTCGGAACTTAATGACGCGGGCATCGTCTTTGACACTCCGCCAACATCAGAACCCTGGCTTTGGCGAGAGGCCCGGTTCCGTGATCCGGGGGGTGCGCAACTTTGTCTTTTCAACGCCGGAGAAAATCGGCTGTCGCCCCCCTGGCGGCTTGAGACGTAAAAAGGGCCCCACTTCGCGCAGGGGGCCCAATAGTCGATCTGGGACTTAGTCTTTGGCGTAACCCAAGCCCTGAAGCGCCACTTTGATCTCGTCCAGAATGGCGGGATCATCAATGGTTGCAGGCATCTTGTAGTCTTCGCTGTCTGCAATTTTGACCATGGTGGCGCGGAGGATCTTGCCCGACCGGGTTTTGGGCAGACGGTCTACCACGGCGCAGAGTTTGAAGGCCGCAACAGGACCAATTTTCTCGCGCACAAGTTTGATACAGTCTTTGACCACATCCTCATGGGCTTTCTCGGTGCCCGCGTTCAGGCAGACAAAACCCAACGGCATCTGGCCTTTCAGCTGATCGGTCACACCAATAACGGCGCATTCCGCCACGTCTGGATGACCCGCGAGGACCTCTTCCATGCCACCAGTGGACAGACGGTGACCCGCCACGTTGATCACGTCATCGGTGCGCGCCATGATATAGACGTAGCCGTCTTCGTCGATCATCCCGGCATCACCGGTTTCATAGTAGCCGGGGAACGTGGTCAGATAGCTTTTCTTGAAGCGGGCTTCAGCATTCCACAGTGTGGGCAAGGTGCCGGGGGGCAGGGGCAGTTTGACGGCGATGGCGCCAAGCTCGCCTGCGGGCATAGGAGTGCCGCCTTCATCGAGGATCTCGATCTGATAGCCTGGCATGGGCTTAGCGGGCGAACCAAGTTTGGTGGGCAACTCTTCGATGCCCAACGGGTTGGCGGCAATCGCCCAGCCGGTTTCGGTCTGCCACCAGTGGTCGACGATGGGCACATTCAGCTGGTCCTGAGCCCAGACAATTGTGTCGGGATCGGCGCGTTCCCCGGCAAGATAGACCTGACCCAGACAGGAGAGATCGTATTTCTTGACGAAATCGCCTTTGGGGTCTTCGCGTTTCACAGCGCGGAAAGCGGTCGGGGCCGTGAAAAAGCTTTTGACCTTATGTTCGGAAATGACGCGCCAGAAGGTGCCCGCATCCGGTGTGCCGATAGGTTTACCCTCAAAAACAATGGTGGTGTTGCCGTGGATCAGCGGGCCATAGGTGATGTAGCTGTGGCCAACGACCCAGCCCACGTCCGAAGCGGCCCAAAACACATCGCCGGGATCGACATTATAGAGGTTCTTCATCGACCAGTTCAGAGCAACCAGATGACCGGCTGTTGGGCGGATCACGCCTTTGGGCTGGCCTGTGGTGCCTGAGGTATAAAGAATATAGGCAGGGTGATTGCCCTCAACGGGCACACAGTCAGCGGGTTCAACACCATATTGAAAGCCATGCCAGTTGACATCGCGCCCTTCAACAAGCTCGGCCACTTCCTGTTCACGCTGGAACACCACGCAGAACTCGGGCTTGTGTTCGGCCAGATCAATAGCGCCGTCGAGCAGGGGTTTGTAATGTACCACGCGGCCGGGTTCGAGACCACATGAGGCGGCGATGATGGCCTTGGGTTTGGCATCGTCAATACGCACCGCCAATTCATTGGCGGCAAATCCCCCAAACACCACCGAATGCACGGCACCCAAACGGGCGCAGGCCAGCATGGCCTCCAGCGCCTCTGGGATCATCGGCATATATATGATGACCCGATCACCCTTTTCGACGCCCTTGGCGCGCAGCGCACCGGCGAGTGTTGCAACTCGATTGCGCAGCTCGACATAGCTGATTTCGCGTTTGGTGTGGGTGATGGGGCTGTCATAGATGATAGCGGTCTGTTCACCCCGGCCTGCTTCAACATGGCGATCCACCGCGTTCCAGCAGGTGTTCACCTTGGCGTCGGCGAACCATTCATACATATTGTCGCCCAGATCGGAGAGCGCCTTGATTGGCTTTTGATCCCAGTCGATGGCATCGGCTGCGGCCATCCAGAACCCTTCGGGATCAGATTTCCAGCCCTCGTATACGTCGTTGTAGCCCATGGCCTCCTCCTCTCGTTCCTTGACCCAAAGGGATAGGGGGCACGGAGGCAAACGGGCAAGTCTGTTACCGGCCGACAGGACAGAATATCGCAGCGAACTTGCGAAAATTGGCAAATTCCCGCTGCAAATTTTTGCAAACCCTGTTGATTTTCGCGCTCTGTTGCGAAGCAATGGATGATTTGCAAAATTGCAAACTCTTGCCGTGCAAATCGTGATTCTTAACTCACAGTTGAAAATGGATGTGGTCGTCGTGGCGCGCGGCGCGGCAGCCTTGAAAGCGAATTTTCGGATGTTGGATGTTCAGGCGCTCAAGGATATGGGGTTCGATCAGGATCTTTTTGACCCGATCGTCCCGCGCCAGCCAGAGCAGAGCTTCGCGCGTGCGGGTCGTGTCCAGGGTCCGCTGCGGGAGCATTGGCTGAAGCCAGGTCAGATCCCATCTCAGATCGTTCCACCGTTTCGGGCAGTCGGATGGCCCATCTGCATATCCCCAATACCCGAGAACCGACTTCATGCGATTGGGAAGATAGCGCCCTTCGGAGTCTTGCCAATACAAGCCAAGGTCAAGTTTGCGCCCATCCGCATGACTGAGGTGGGGCAGCAGAGGGAGGGAGTTGAGTGCAGGAAATCCCCCGTCCAATGCGATGGTCCGAGTGCCGGGAAACGTGTCCTCCATGTGGCGCGCCAGATCATGTGTAACACTGGCCAGCTCAGGGATGACAAAATTGCGGTTTAGCACGGAATAGAAAAGTGGGGAGCTGAGGCTGTCAGGCGCGCCAAGGAGGACGGGGTGTCGCTGTGTCTGAAAGGCCATGGCCGCAGCCCAGAAACTAACGGCAGTCAAGACATAGAACAGAGCAAACAGACCGAATTTGTTGCGCCGAAACATCCGGGACGCGAGCCAGGCCAGGCCACCAGAAAAGCTAAGGGCGGTGAGCAGGAGGGCAATCAGAGCATGGAACGTGATGCGGCGCATAACACGAAGAGTGTAAGGATCGGGATACGTCAGAGACTACAGGATGCAGGATTGCACTTCAGCCGCCCAATTGCCCGATGTTCTGTGCTGTGGTATCAATGGCGCAAACAGAGGCAGAGCAGGCCCAATGACAGCACTACGGGAATTTGAACGTCTTGAGGCGACGGGCCTTTGGCGTGCGTCGGCTGAGGATCAGCGGCGGGAAGTGATTGTGTCACTGGGGGACGCGACTCTGACCATCACCGATGTTGCCGGACGTGTCTTGGCGCATTGGTCACTCGGGGCTGTGCAGCGTTCAAATGGCACCTCGGTCCCCGCGATTTTCCATCCTGATGGCGACCCCGGGGAAACCCTTGAGCTCTCCGAAGATGAGACGGCGATGGTGGATGGGATCGATCGGTTGCTGAAGGCGATTGATCGGAAACGGCCTCGCCCTGGAAAACTCCGGTTGATTTTGGGCTGTGCGTTGGCGGCGGGAATTGCGGCAGGCGGTGTATTGTGGTTGCCGGACGCGCTTCGGAATTATGCCGCGGGTGTTTTGCCGGGGGTGAAGCGCGCTGAGATCGGTCATGACCTGCTGGCGCATATCACCCGCGTCACCGGGCAACCCTGCCACACCGAGGGCGCACAGGCCCCATTGCGCAGGCTCGAAGCGCGGCTGTTTGGCGATGCGATGAATGCCACCGTTCTGATAGTTCCGGGCGGTGTCCGGGCCAGCACGGCGTTGCCCGGCGAACTCTATGTCCTCAACCGAGGCGTGGTTGAAGATCACGAGGACGTGGATGTTGTCGCGGGGTATCTGCTGGCTGAGAAAACACAATCAGAGCTGCAAGATCCTTTGGCACCCCTGCTGGAGCATACAGGTGTCTTGTCACTGATCCGCCTGTTGGCCACGGGGCAGATGCCCGATGAGGTTCTGGCGAGCTATGCGGAGGGCCTGATGGCAACACCTTCCGTGGCGCCAGATCATGACCTTCTGTTGGCACGGTTTGCTGAGGCTGAGGTGCGCAGTTCAGCCTTCGCCTATGGGCTCGACCCAACCGGGGAAACCACACTTCGGTTGATTGAAGCAGACCCCAGACGCACAGAAGGCAGCCGCGAAGTTCTCAGCGATGGGGATTGGCTGCGGTTGCAAAACATCTGCGAGAGCTAAAGAAAATCCCGTGAGACGCCGGGTGCTTTGCCTTCTGATGCGAGAGCCCTAAATTTGACATTTAAACCTGCCACTATTGGTTGAACGATTTGGTGATTTACGAATGTCGAAGTTTAAAAACGAAGCATTGAGGGACTCCATTGTACCGATTGAACTGCTTGAGGTTTTAGGCTGGCCCGAAGCTCCGTCAGAAATTTGGCAGGAGCCGTTCGATGAGGTTTGCGGTCACTGTGAGCGAATAGCTGACACAACCAAGCCGACCGATCTTATCGATTTTTGCGATTTCTTTCTCGACTACCAATACATGACGGTTCAAGAGGACTTCCTCTCTTTTGCCTTTCCGAAGGCACTTGAAGCTTGGGCGAGGCACGAACTCGGACATCCAGCCCCAGAGCGCTTCAGCGGCGGATGGCATTTTGAGGGTATGTGGGATGCGTTGGCCTATCGCCCAATACATCCTGAGTTCTTCGATGCAGCACAGTTTAAGGCGATGGCGGGGTTTTTCGTTCGGGTCTTGCTGGCACGCATGCAGCAAGAGACGGTGCTTTCGTTTCGTGGAGGTCATTCCAGATCATTTGAATGGATGTATTTGCTTGCCACGCTAATCTGGCAGTTCCCGGTTGCCGAACACATCTGGAAACAATGGTGGCGTCTCGAAACATCACAGATGGCTATATGTGCCGTTCAATGGCTTTCGGTGTTCATCTACGACCACGATGACAACCCGTACTTCGACCCTTGGACAGAAGAAGAACATGGCGGCCCGCCGCAAGTGTTCGAAACACTTCACATCCGTGCAAAGGCGGCTCCACCGGCCAATGTGGATTTCATGTGCGCGATTTTGACCAAGAAAAATGTCGAAGCTGTATTGTTTCGCGCTGTTGAGGTTTTGTCAGACCATGAGAACGCCAAACAGGTACATGAAACCTGGCTTGATCTGTCTCGGAGGTCCGCCGTGTTCGAGAGGCGCGTAAAGAAATTCACCACACTCATGCGACGAGACAAGCAAGAGTTTGTCACCTATTGGAGCGATATCTAGTCCGGCTTGTTTGACGGCCGCTTTGACGTGACCTTTTTCACGTACGCGCTTTTGCGACCGATCGTGCCATGGATCAGCGCGTATAAGCCCGCGTATAGCCTGTCGATTGCACGGCGCTCAGGGCTGCGTTGATCTGTTGCGGTGAGGCATAGGGCCCAACCATGACACGGCGCATGCCTTTGTACGTGCCATACTGCACGGGAAGTCCCGCCGCACTCAGGCGATCTGCTGCGAACTGTGCTTTGGCCGGAGTGGTAAAAACACCGATCTCAACATATTGCGCAGACGAGGTTGGGGTGCGGGCTGCACCTCGGGTCGACAGAAAGGGCGACTGTTGGCCTTGCGTGGACACAAAAGCAGTTTGGCGCGTGCCACCATGGCCAACGATATTGGGTGTTTTCACGCGATGATTGCGCACCTCGGACACCAGATAGCGCGGCAGGGTGTTGGTCCAGACCTGTTGGGTTTGCATATACCCGTCGATTGTCATGCTCGCGCGCAGAGGATTGAGGCGATCATCACTCCAAGCGGGCATATAGCCAGCTGGGATGCCAGCCACATCTGCCCCCCGCATTTCATAGACACTGCGGGGCATAATCCGGGTCGAGCCGGGCAAGTCCAGAGCGCTACCCTGCCAGCTGCCATCGTTTTGCTTGTTGTAAAAAACATTCTGGCCGGGTTTCGGCGTTTCGCCGCGACGGATGATGGTGACATGGGACGTCGGCTGAGAGCCACAGCGCATTGCAACCGTTGTCCCACCCATGGTGCGGGTACGCTGGCCGTTCACGCAGGCAGAATAGGTTGGAACCACGGCATGACGTGCTGTGGAGGTCGGCGCCTGCGGCTGGGGTGCTGCAACCGCTTGAGGCGCACGGCGCACGATGCGCGGGGCCTGAACGGGTGCGGCGGGTTTTGAGGCCGGAGCGCGCACAACGCGTTGAACCTGTGGTTGAGGCTTGGGCGCAGGTGCCGCTTGCCGCACCACACGGCGAGGTTGTGGTTTGGCAGCGGGTGCGGCAACCGCCGCTGGCTTGGGCGCCGCTGTCGCAGCCGGAAGGGTGATTTGCTCCGGTTTGGCTTTTGGCGCAGGCGCCGCTGCGGTGCGGGCGGGCGGTTTCGCTTTGCCAAAGGTCGGGGTCTGACCGCAGATCTGTTTGCGGGCCCGGGTCATCCTCGGGATCCAGGTCACATTGCCGTCAAATCCAGCACGCACAAACACGCAGCCAGCATTATCAACAAATTGTGCCCCTCCAAACGAAGACGGCGGGAAATTGGATGGCGTACTGCCGGATTGGGCGAAACCCGGATTTGCCAGAAAAGTGCTACTTGCCATAACGGCAAGCAGAATGCCGAACGATTTCAAACTCATGCCTGCCCCCACAGATATAAGGGGAACCATGCCCGATCCCCCGGCCTGTGTAAAGCGGTCTGATCGGCTATTTTGTGCCGAACATGCGGTCACCCGCATCCCCTAGTCCCGGAACAATATATCCCTTCTCGTTCAGCTTCTCATCGAGAGAGGCTGTGACGATCGGCACATCGGGGTGTGCTTCTTTCATACGTGCGACACCTTCGGGGGCGGCCAGCAGGCACAGGAAGATGATGTTTTTCGCGCCGGATTTCTTCACCAGATCGATGGCCGCAACCGAGGAATTGCCGGTGGCCAGCATCGGATCAACGACAATTGCGGTGCGTTCTTCCATGCGCTTGGGCAGCTTGTTGTAATACTCAACCGGTTGCAGCGTTTCCTCATCGCGGTAGAGGCCCACAAAGCCAATCCGGGCAGCCGGGATCAGTTCAAGAACCCCATCCAACAGGCCATTGCCCGCACGCAGGATCGACACCAGCGCTAGCTTTTTACCCTCAATCACCGGCGCATCCATTTCGCACATGGGCGTTTCGATGGTGCGGGTGGTGACAGGTAGATCTCGGGTCACTTCATAGGCCAAAAGCAGGCTGATTTCGCGCAGAAGTTGACGAAAGCTGCGGGTCGACGTGTCTTGCTCGCGCATCAAAGTGAGCTTGTGCTGCACCAGCGGGTGGTCAACGACGGTCAGGTGTTGGGTCATGTGCGCTCCAGTTTCTTGCGAATGGCGTCGCGGGTGGCGTCGTCGCAGAACGCCGCGTCCATTGCGGTCTGATTGATCTGGCTGAAGATCTCTTCGTCCCAGCCAAAGGTTTTCGCCAGATTGGCATATTCCTGACGCATCGTTGTGTGGAAAAACGGTGGGTCGTCAGTAGATACGGTGACCTTTACCCCACGCTCGCGGAGTTTTTCAATCGGGTGTTGGTCAAGCGACGGGTAAACACCCAAGAACACGTTGGAGCCGGGGCAGACCTCAAGGGTGACATCGCGTTCGATCAGATAGTCAACCGTCGCAAGATCCTGGATCACGCGTACGCCGTGGCCGATCCGCGAGACGCCCAAATCGTCCACGGCATCTCGTACCTCTTGCGGTCCGCGCCATTCACCGGCGTGGGTGGTCAGTTTTAGACCTGCTTCGCGCGCGCAGTCGTAGGACCATTTGAAATCGCGCTGATGGCCTTGGTTCTCATCTCCACCCATGCCAAAGCCGACAATCCAGTCTCCGGCGGTTTCCGCGGCACATTGCGCCGTGGCTTTAGCTTTTTCTGCACCGAAATGGCGG
Source organism: uncultured Pelagimonas sp. (assembly GCA_947497905.1). Taxonomy (GTDB): domain Bacteria; phylum Pseudomonadota; class Alphaproteobacteria; order Rhodobacterales; family Rhodobacteraceae; genus CANMIH01. Next base: position 97,601 of record CANMIH010000015.1, on the reverse strand, counting down.
ATGCAGGTTACAACGCCGCGAAGGGTGACACCCATGTCGCGCTCGGCTGCGTCTGCGGCCTCTTGGATTGCGTGAAGGTATTCGCGCCACGCGCCCACATCACCGCCGCCGCAGAACTCGGGGCTGACAAAGGTTTCGGCATAGACCACATCATTGGCCGCGCATTCTTCCAACAGCGCGGTGGTCAGACGGGCGAAATCCTTCGGGGTTTTCAGAACCGAGGTTGCCGCCTCATATACCGAGAGGAAATGTACGAAATCGCGATAGGCGTAAGATCCATCGGGATTGAAGATCTCGGAAAGATCCACCTTCTTCTCACTGGCAAGACCGCGGATAAAGTCGGGCGGTGCCGCGCCTTCGAAGTGCAGGTGCAACTCTGCTTTGGGCAGGCGGGCGATCTGGTCGAGGCGTTCTGGATCCATCACAGGAAACTCCGTCCGGGGCCGCGCGCGGGCACACCCAGATGGGCGGCGACGCTGGCAGCGATATCAGTAAAGGCAACGTGACCTAGTTCAGCGGGACCGCGACCTGCAACTAGGACAGGCACGCGTTCGCGGGTGTGATCGGTTCCGGTCCAGCTGGGGTCATTGCCATGATCGGCGGTGATAACCAAAAGATCATCCGGGCGCAAACGGGAGAGCAGTTTGCCCAGCTCATCATCAAACCATTCCAGATGTCGGGCATAGCCTGAGATGTCGCGGCGATGGCCATAGAGCGAGTCAAACTCGACGAAATTGGCGAAGGTCAGGCTGTTGTCTTCGGCGGTCTCGATCAGATCGGCCAGATGTGTCATCAGCTGTGCATCTGATCCTTTGCGCACCTCATCAATGCCACTCATCGAGAAAATATCGCCAATCTTGCCAATACCATAGACGCGGTGGCCGGCCTCTTGCACCCAATTTGTCAAAACGGGTTCAGGGGGCAAAATGGCGTAATCCCGGCGATTGGTGGTGCGGGAAAAATTTCCCGGTTCCCCAACAAACGGCCGGGCAATCACGCGGCCGACTTTCATCGCGTGCAACGTGGGAGCGAGATCCTGGCACAGCTTCAGCAGGCGCTCTAACCCGAAATGCTCTTCGTGGGCGGCGATCTGAAACACGCTATCGGCGGAGGTGTAGCAAATAGGGTGGCCCGTTTCGAGATGGTCCGCCCCAAAGCGGTCGATCATATCGGTGCCAGACCCGTGGCAGTTGCCCAAAATCCCAGACGTGCCCGCCAACTCGCAGGTTTTGGATGTTAGATCAGCAGGGAAAGCGGGGACCGTGTCTGGAAAATACCCCCAGTCCCAGGGCACGGGCAGACCGGCGATTTCCCAATGTCCCGACGGGGTGTCCTTGCCTAGGCTGATTTCCGTCGCAGCGCCCCAGGCGCCTAACACAGCTGCGTTTGGCGTGTCTTGCGCTGTGCCATCGGCCAAGTGCGCGGCGTGAAACAGCCCGAGTGATGCGAGATAGGGGAGCGTGAGAGGACCAGAACGCCCGTCTTCGGCGCGCCCTTCGGCACAGGCCTGGGCAATATGCGCCAAGGTGTTAGCCCCGGTATCGGGCGTGGTTCCATTGAAGAACGTCGCCGCATCCGGTGCACCGCCGATGCCCACGGAATCCATCACCACAAGAAAGGCACGCATCAGGTGATCCTTTCCAGAACAAGCGGTTGCTCACCCGGGGCGTCCCCAAAGCGCATGGCCTCTTGCACAGCTTTCAAAGCGGTGTCGGCCTGTTCTTCCCGCGCGGCATGCACACAGGCGATGGGCTCGCCGGCTTTGACGGTGGTGCCCAAACGGACAACATCGGTAAGACCCACGGCAGGATTGACCTGATCGGTTTCAATCCGTCGCCCGCCACCAAGATCTACCACGGCGAGACCCAAGGCTTCGCCATCAATCGTGCTGATCGTACCGCTTTGAGGCGCCGGCACCTCGCGGATCACCGGCGCTTCGGGCAGATAGCGCCGCCAGTCTTCGACAAATCCCAGAGGGCCTCCAAGGGCATAAACCATCTTGCCAAAGGTCTCTGCGGCGGCCCCGCTGTCCAAGGCCGCGTTCAGCTTGGCCTCACCATCGGCGATGCCGGTTGTGGCCAGAAGTTCGGCCCCCAGCGCGACGCTGAGATCGCGCAACGCACCGGATTGGGCGCCGGTCAGCACCTGCATCACCTGATCCACTTCAACGGCATTGCCCAGTGAGGGGATCAACGGCTGGTTCATATCCGTGATCAGGGCCGAGGTTGGACAGCCCGCTGCATTGGCGGTTGAAACAAGCGAGCTGGCCAGCGCGCGCGCCTCGTCAATGGATTTCATGAACGCGCCGGAGCCGACTTTGACATCCAGAACGAGCGACTGCAGGCCCGCAGCGAGCTTTTTGGACAGGATCGACGCGGTGATGAGGTCGAGGCTCTCGACCGTCGCCGTCACATCCCGCACCGCATAAAGCCGTTTGTCCGCCGGTGCGATATCGGCGCTGGCACTGACGATGGCGCAACCGGCCTCGGCCACAACTTCGCGAAACCGGGTCTCATCGGGCGCGACGGAATACCCGGGAATCGCCTCAAGCTTATCCAAGGTGCCGCCGGTATGTCCCAATCCGCGCCCTGAAATCATCGGCACATAGACACCACAGGCGGCAAGGGCGGGCGCGAGCACAAGGCTCACGCAATCGCCGACACCACCCGTTGAATGTTTGTCGACAACCGGCGCGTTCATGTCCCAATCCAGTACATGGCCAGAATCGCGCATGGCGAGTGTTAGTGCAACGCGACCCGCCTCTGGCAAGCCGCGCACACAGACCCCCATGGCAAAGGCCCCGGCCTGGGCGTCGCTGACGCGTCCATCTGCGAGGCCATGGGCAAACCATGTCAATTCGGCAGGGCTTGGGGTGTCGCCTTTGCGCAGGGCGGCAATGATGTGGCGCGCGTCCATCAGCTGTTTTCCATGTGGTCGCGGCCAAAGGCGCCGGGCAGCAGATCCGAGACTTTCATCGCGGTTTCAATGCCTTCTGTGGTGGCCAGGGTCACTGTCACATCGCCTTTTGCAAATTCAGCCAGTTTTTGACGGCAGCCGCCGCAAGGCGGAACGGGCGCAGGGCTACCCGCGATCACATAGGCTTCGGTGATTTCGGTCTCACCCGCGGCAATCATTGCGGCAATGGCCCCGGCTTCGGCGCAGGTCCCTTCGGGGTAGGCGACGTTTTCGACATTGCAGCCGGAGTAAATGGCACCGGAAGGCGCACGCAGGGCAGCGCCAACTTTGAAGTTGGAATAAGGGGCATAGGCATTTTCACGAACCGCACGCGCGGCTTCTGACAAAGACATTTTACTCTCCGAATGGGTTTGGCGCTATCGTGCGAAGCAGTCCGATAGATTGCAAGACCTGCCACCTCACGTCAAATCCAATTTCTTTTTAATCTTGGAACTGCTATGCGACGTGGGGGAAGTAATTTCCGACATGATTTTTGGTTTAATGGTAAACCATTTTGAATTGCAGGGTGACAGATGACCGATACCGCCAAGGAAACGATGCGCCAGGCGGCGCTGTTTTACCACGAAAACCCCAAGCCGGGTAAGCTTGAGGTCCGTGCAACCAAGCCATTGGCGAATGGACGCGACCTCAGCCGGGCCTATAGCCCCGGTGTGGCAGAGGCCTGTCTTGAGATTAAAGAAAATCAAGAAAATGCAGCGCGTTACACCGCGCGTGGCAACTTGGTTGCGGTGGTATCCAACGGCACGGCGGTTCTTGGACTTGGCAATATTGGCGCCCTTGCCTCTAAACCAGTGATGGAAGGCAAGGCGGTTCTGTTCAAAAAATTCGCCAACATCGATTGCTTTGACATTGAGGTGGATCAGCCGGACCCTGAAAAGCTGGCGGAGATCGTTTGCGCCCTTGAGCCGACCTTTGGCGCGATCAATCTGGAAGACATCAAAGCCCCGGATTGTTTCATCGTTGAACGAATTTGCCGTGAGCGTATGAACATCCCGGTGTTCCACGACGATCAGCACGGCACCGCGATCGTTGTGGGCGCTGCGGCGACAAACGCGCTCCATGTGGCGGGCAAAAAGTTCAGCGATATCAAACTAGTTTCCACCGGTGGTGGTGCGGCAGGGATCGCCTGTCTGAATATGTTGGTCAAACTGGGGGTCAAACGCGAGAACATCTGGCTCTGTGACATCCATGGGTTGGTTTATGAAGGCCGTGAGGTCGACATGAACCCAGAGAAAGCGGCCTTTGCGCAGAAAAGCGATCTTCGGACGCTTGATGATGTGATCGAGGGCGCGGATATGTTCCTTGGCCTGTCGGGCCCCGGTGTTTTGAAGCCTGAGATGGCGGCAAAGATGACCGACACGCCGGTGATTTTTGGCCTCGCGAATCCAACGCCCGAGATCATGCCGGAGGAGGCGCGTGCGGTGAAACCGGATGCGATCATTGCAACAGGTCGCAGCGATTTCCCTAATCAGGTCAACAACGTACTTTGTTTCCCGTTTATCTTCCGTGGCGCATTGGACGTTGGCGCGACCGAGATCAATGACGAGATGCAGATTGCCTGCGTCGAAGGCATTGCCGCACTGGCCCGCGCCACCACCAGTGCAGAAGCCGCAGCCGCCTACCGCGGTGAACAGCTGACCTTTGGTGCGGAATATCTGATCCCCAAACCCTTTGATCCGCGTCTCTCCGGGGTTGTCTCGACGGCTGTGGCCAAGGCGGCGATGGACACAGGGGTGGCCAAACGCCCGCTGGCCGACATTGAGGCATACAAAGAAAAGCTCGATGCCAGCGTGTTCAAATCCGCCTTGTTGATGCGCCCTATTTTTCAGGCCGCGGCCACTGCCTCGCGCCGGATTGTGTTTGCCGAAGGCGAAGACGAACGCGTCTTGCGCGCGGCGCAGGCGATTTTGGAAGAAACCACAGAGACGCCCATTCTAATTGGGCGGCCTGAGGTGATCAACACGCGCTGTGAGCGTCTGGGTCTTGAGATCCGGCCCGAGCGTGACTTCAAGATTGTGAACCCCGAGAACGATCCGCGCTATCGCGACTATTGGGGCACCTATCACGAGCTGATGTGCCGTCGGGGTGTCACTCCCGAGACCGCACGCGCAATTATGCGCACAAACTCAACGGCCATTGGCGCAATTATGGTGCAGCGGGGGGAGGCCGATAGCCTGATCTGCGGCACCTTTGGAGAATTCCGCTGGCATCTCAACTATGTGGAACAGGTGCTCGGCGGCAACGGCTTTACGCCCCATGGCGCGCTGTCGATGATCATCCTTGAGGATGGCCCGCTGTTTATCGCCGACACCCATGTGAAATCACTTCCCACACCTGAAGAGCTTGCGCGTACTGCGATTGGCGCCGCCCGACACGTGCAACGCTTTGGCATTGAACCCAATATCGCGCTGTGTTCCCAATCACAGTTCGGCAACCAGGATGTGGGATCGGGCAAACGGCTGCGCGATGCCATTGCGATCCTGGATGCAGAGACACGTGATTTCTGCTATGAAGGCGAAATGAACGTCGACACGGCGCTGGACCCTGAACTGCGCGCGCGTCTGTTCCCCGGCAATCGCATGAAAGGCGCGGCCAATGTGCTTATCTTTGCCCATGCGGATGCGGCGTCTGGTGTGCGGAACATCTTGAAGGCCAAGGCAGATGGGCTTGAAGTCGGGCCAATCCTGATGGGGATGGGCAACCGGGCGCACATTGTGACGCCCTCGATCACCGCACGGGGCCTTTTGAACATGGCGGCGATTGCGGGAACACCCGTGGCGCATTACGGGTAACAGATGAAGGGCGGGGTTCTCCCCGCCCTTTGTTTTTTTGTCAAAGCGTCTTGGCGTATTCGCGAAGCTCGAACTTCTGGATCTTACCCGTCGATGTTTTGGGAAGCTCTTGAAACACCACCTTTTTCGGCGTTTTGAATCCCGCGAGGCGCTCTCGGGCAAAGGCGATCATCTCGGCTTCGTCACCGCTATGCCCGTCTTTCAGCTCGATAAAGGCGCAGGGCACTTCGCCCCATTTTTCATCCGGTTTGGCGACCACGGCACATAGCAAGACGGCCTCGTGATTCATCAGACAGGCTTCGACCTCGACGGACGAGATGTTTTCTCCGCCGGAAATGATGATGTCTTTGGCGCGGTCCGCGATCTGGATGAAGGTGTCAGGGTGGTGGATGGCGATGTCACCTGAATGAAAATAGCCCCCTTCAAAGGCCTCGGCTGTGGCCTCTGGGTTTTTCAAATAGCCCTTCATTACGCCGTTGCCCCGGAAAAGAATTTCGCCTTTGGCTTCGCTGTCGCGGGGGATGTCGTTGAGCTTGGAATCTGTGACCCGTACCTCTTCGATAAAGGGCATCGCGACCCCCTGACGGGCTTTGATCGCGGCGCGCTCTTGGCCCTCGAGATGATCCCAGTCTTCTTTCCAGACACACTCGGTTGCTGGGCCATAAACTTCGGTGAGCCCGTAGACCTGAGTGACGTTGAACCCCATCGGTTCGATCTTGGCCAGAGTGGCCGGGGCAGGGGGGGCGCCTGCCGTGAAAACCTCTACGGTGTGACCAAAGTCACGGCGCTGCTCCTCGGGGGCATTGACCAGAGTGTTCAATACAATTGGGGCGCCGCCGAAATGGGTCACGCCGTGATCGGCGATGGCGTCAAAGATTGCGGGTGCGGTGATGTCACGGCAACACACAACTGTGCCGCCCACGGCTGGCATCATCCATGTATGGCACCAGCCATTGCAGTGAAACAGTGGCACGATGGTCAGATAGATGGGGTGCAGAACCATGCGCCACGACAACACCTGACCCATGGCATTCAGATAGGCGCCCCGATGGTGATAGACGACACCTTTGGGACGGCCGGTGGTGCCCGAGGTGTAGTTCAGCGCAAGACTTTCCCATTCGTCTTCGGGCATAAGCCACTCAAAATCCGGGTCACCGGTTTCAAGCAGGGCTTCATATTCCAAATAGTGACCGTGGGCATGGACCCCGGCCTGATCATCGGCCACCTCGATCACCTGAGGCGCTGGCGTGGACATGTTTTCAATCGCCTGCGCCAGAACCGGTAGAAACTGTGGGTCACACAGAACGACCTTCGCTTCGCCATGTTCCAGAATATAGGTGATCGTATCGACATCCAGCCGCGTGTTGATGGCATTGAGCACAGCGCCACAGGCGGGCACGCCGAAATGCGCTTCGGCCTGCGCCGGAATATTGGGCAGAATGGTGGCCACTACCTCGCCGGACTGCACCCCCAATTTGGTGAGCGCCGAGGCGAGCCGAGTGACCCGGTTGATGTAGTCCGCGTAAGATCTGCGGATCTCTCCATAGATAACCGCCGGATGGTCTGGCCAGATCCCTGCGGCCCGTTTGAGAAAAGACAAAGGTGTCAGGGGCACATAGTTTGCCGCGTTTTTACCCAGCCCAGTTTCGTCCTGCATCCACCCCATGGGATCCTCCACTCGCTATTTCACGCGACTATGCGCAAGATAATTTCAATATTAAAGGGGGATTGCGACCGTTTGTGTGTCAAAGCCGGTGTGCTGTCTTGCGCTCTGTTGCTTGCGGAAAATCGGCCTATGGTGGGGCACACCCAAGCAGGACAGCAGATGTGATTATTTCTCCCGGACGCGCGTTTATCTTTGTGCATATCCCCAAAACCGGCGGCACGTCGATGGCTCAGGCGCTCGAGGCGCGCGCGCATCGCGACGACATCTTGATTGGCGATACGGAAAAGGCAAAGCGTCGGAAAAATCGGGTCAAGAAACTGGCGCCACAGGCGGCGGGACGTTTGTGGAAACATTCGACGCTGGCCGATATCCGCGGGGTGATTTCACCTAGCGATATGGACCGGATGCTGTGTTTCTGTCTGGTGCGCAATCCCTGGGACCGTATGGTGAGCTATTACCACTGGCTGCAAGAGCAAGAGTTTGACCATCAGGCGGTGGCGCTGGCCAAGACCTTGGATTTCGGGGCATTTGTCACCCACACCCATACCGGGGGCACGATGCGCGCCTGGCCCTATGCGCGCTATATGCAAGATGGAAGTGGGACGGAGCGGGGGCTGTTCTTTCGGCTTGAACATCTGGAAGAAGACTGGGCACCTCTGGTCGATCGTCTGGGGTTTTCGCCTGAAATGCCGCATATCAATCGCTCTGAGCGGGGCGAGTACCGCGAGTATTATACAGCCGAGCTGCGGGATCTGATTGGTGATCTCTGTGCCGAAGATGTCGCGCGGTTTGGCTATACCTTCTAAAGGTTCAACAGACCGCGTAGCTCGCGTGGGAACATCACCGCGAGGCAAGCCGCGATCTGGATCAGGATGATCAGCCACAACAGGCGCGCAAAAGGTTGTTTACGGGTTTTATGGCGGAGCCTGCGTTGCGCAAGCTTTGCGGCCGGGCTTCCACCAATCAAAGCCAGCGCCAGCAACGTGTTCTCAGAAATCCGCCATTTGCGTCGTTTGGCCTGACGTTTGTCCCAAGCAAATGTCAGATAAGTTGCCACGTTGGCCACCAGAACATAGGCCGCCCCGAGGGCGACCAGATATTGCGTGTCCGCATGCATTAGCGCAGGGGATCAAATTTGGCATTGGTCATCCGGCAATCCCGGATCACGTCGCTGCCACAGGGGACCGGTTCCAGATCTTTTGACAGGCAGACGCGGACTTCGCTGATGAAACCATCACGACAGGTGACGGTGACCCCATCGCGTTCATGCGTCGGATTGGCTTTGAGGAAGGCCTCTTCAACAACAGAGGCGGGCAGGGTGACGCTTTTGTCCAGTTTGCGGAATACAGGCGGGCGGGTGACGCTGTTGTAAGCCTCACGTGAAAGATCAAAATAGGCCCTCGCAGAAAGCCCGCTACAGGTGCCATGTTTTTTCCACTGGTGCCAGGCAAGCCCAGATGTGCCCATGATATCGGCCATCTCCGAGGTCATGGTGCGGCTGGGCTGGCGTTCTGGCGTGTTGCAATAAGACGGCCAGCCCCGATGGAACTGGGGCCAGAGCCCATGCAAAATCCAACCATGGTCCTCTTCGCACTGCGGGGATTTTTTTGCGTCCCCTTCGATTCGGCACCAATTGGGTGACCAGCTGAGCGCCATGACATAGTAGTCAAACTCACCCGCACGGTCGCCTTCGGCCCGGGCAAAGCCTGCCGTCAACAGCAAAATCATCAACCAACGCATTTTCTCTTCCCTCTTAGGTCGTGCGCCACTATATACAGGACAAGTTCCCCGACAACGGTAACCCGCCCTGACCAGAGGGCAGTCTTGGACCAGATGGTTTGGGACGACGGGAAAGACATGTTTCGGGACGATTGAATGCGTAAGGAGAAGTAACATGGCCAAGCTGCTGCACCCCAAAGCGACCGCCGTCTGGCTGGTGGACAACACCACTCTGACCTTCAAACAGGTTGCTGATTTCACCGGATTCCACGAGCTGGAAGTTCAGGGTATTGCGGATGGCGATGTGGCTGTGGGCGTGAAGGGGTTTGACCCGGTTGCCAACAACCAGATTGAGCAGATCGAAATTGATCGTGCCGAGAAGAACCCGCTTCACAAGATGAAGCTCAAGTTCAATCCGGCCGCCCGTGACGAAGACAAACGCCGTGGCCCGCGCTACACCCCGCTGTCAAAACGTCAGGACCGTCCGAATTCGATTCTGTGGTTGGTTAAGTTCCACCCGGAACTCTCCGATGGTCAGATCGCCAAACTGGTGGGCACCACCAAGCCGACCATCCAGTCGATCCGCGAACGCACCCACTGGAACATCCAGAACATGCAGCCGATTGATCCGGTTGCGCTTGGCCTGTGCCGCCAGTCCGAACTGGACGCCGCCGTGGCCAAAGCCGCCAAAAACCTGCCGGACGTCATGAACGATGACGAACGCCGCAAGCTGGTGTCGACCGAACAGAGCCTGGACATGGAAACCGAGCCTCGCCTGCCCTCGTCGATGGAAGGTCTCGAAACCTTCAGCCTGTCTGATCCGCGCGGTGAAGACGATGAAGAGAAGCGCAGCGACAATGAATATCTCGATGCGGATAGCTTCTTTAACCTGCCTGAAGGTGGCGACAAAGACGACGACGACGACTGATCGCGTCTTTGACTTCAGTGAATTTCTGACGCCCGGCGCTTTCACGCGGCCGGGCGTTTTGTTTGGTGCGGGTCTTTAGAGGTCGCATGTAATGAAAGGTCGGACTACACTTTGGGGTCAGGGTTTTCGGTATGACCATCTACGGCCATCACCTGACCGGAAATCCGCGCGCCGGCGGATGAGGCCAGAAACAGCGCCATATTGGCAATGTCCTCGGGACGTACAAAGGTGCGCAGAGAAGTTCCCAACTCATAGGCCTGCCGCACTGTTTCAGGAGCGGTGCCTTTGGCCGCAGCTTCTCTGGCGATGACACCATCGATTCTTGGTCCCTCGACACATCCCGGCGCAATCGTATTTGCGCGGATACCATAAGGCCCACCTTCCATGGCGGCGGTTTTCATCAACCCATTGATGGCCCATTTTGCAGCGGCATAGGGCGCGCGATAGGGAAAGCCGAACAGGCCAGCGGTTGAACTTGTGTATAAGATGCAGCCACTGTTGGCGCGTTTCATCAGAGGCAGCGCGCCTTGGGTGGCCAGCATGGCCCCGCCTAGATTGACGTTTACACAGCTTTGAAACTCGGCATGGCTCTGATCTTCGATCAGCCCTGTTGCGCCCGCTGTTCCGGCGTTGGCGCAGAGGGTGTCCAGACCACCCCACCTGCTTTCAATGCGCTGAAACAGGGCTGACATTTCTTGCGGATCTGAGACGTCGACGCTTTCCGCGATCCAGCTGCTTGGGCACTCCGCAAGCGCGTCGGCATTGATATCGGTTACCCAGACTTTGGCGCCTGCGGCCGCAAAGTGAGAGGCCATGGCGTGACCAATACCTGAGGCTCCGGCTGTGATCAGAACGCGGTGGGTGTCTTCAAATGTCATGGGGATCCTGCAACCTGTTTGTGTTTATCTACAGTCGGATGGGGCAAGACCGCTGTCTGGTCTATTTCCGTCGCTGTGACAGGTCGCGTTTGGAATGGGGGGAAGGGGCCGGTTTGGCCCCTTCCAGATGTGTGTATTAGCGGAACAGTGACAGAAGCTGCTGTGGTGCCTGGTTGGCAATCGACAGCGCCTGAACGCCCAGCTGCTGCTGCACCTGAAGCGCCTGCAGCTTGGCCGAGGTTTCTTCCATATCCGCGTCGACCAGGGTACCAATGCCCGATTTCAGCGCGTCGGTCAGACCTGAGATAAAGTCAGATTGGGTTTCAATACGACCCTGTGCCGAACCAAATGCCGCCGCTGCGTCGATCGAGGTTTGGATCAGATCCTCGATTTCAGTCAGGGCAGAATCCACGTTGGCCTGAGTTGTCACATCAATGGTGCGCAGAGCCTCAAGCCCGCCACCAATTGTGGTGTTGGCTGCAGCAATCTGTTCGGCGTTAATTGTGAAAGTATCCGCCGCCAGAATATTGCTTCCACCTGTGATGGTTACCGTCCCACCGGAGGCGGTGGCCGCGACGGTGTTGGTGTTACCTTCGCCCAGAGCATCTGTAACATGGGTATTGAATTGCTCCGCGAGTTCCCTGGCAACGTCGGCCATAGTATCGCCATCACGCGCGAGGTAGACCATGTCACCATCAGCGCTATCAAGCAGGCCATCAAAGATGCCGCCATCTGCGCTGATAACGATCTGGAATGCGGTACCTGCGGCGGCGGCGTCAGAACCAGAGGTGCCAAACGCAACAGTTGTACTATCTGGCGTCGCGGTGGTGCTTCCCGGCACGGCATGCGCCACCTGAGTAGCGACACCATCAACAGCAATGTCATCGGTTGCCGCCGTAACCAGAGTTGTATAGCTGATGGCGGAGGCGCCAGTGCCAAGGTCTTGTTTGCGCACGGTGATATCCGACGCGGCCACGCCACTGGACGACCGATCCAGCGAGGCCAGGACATTTACGGTGCCCGAACCCGCAGTGGTATCGGTGTTCTGAAGCAGGTTCAGACCGTTGAACTGTGCCGCACCCACAACCGCGCCGATCTGATCGCGCAGCGCGTCGATGTCGGTCTGGATCTTGTCACGATCTACGTTCTCTTCCTGAGCCGCAACAATTTTGCCTTTGATGTCGGTCAGAAGGTCGGTGACTGTTTCTGCGGCCTGACGGGCCACGGTTACGGTCGACTGGCCGAGGTTGAGGCTGTCCGAAATCCCTTTGAAGCCTTTGACATCGGCCTCCATGACCTTCGAAATCGCCCAGACAGCCGAGTTGTCTTTCGCGCTGGCCACGTTTTTGCCGGTCGAAATCTGGCTCTGTGTCGTGGCCATATCGCTGTTGATGGATTTCAGGGTTTGCAGCGCCACCATGGCGCCGTTGTTTGTAAGAATACTAGACATTTTTTGCCCTTATCAATGTGGTGGCTTTGCACCTGTAATGTGACGTTTCGTCGGTCTGTTCCTGCGTCTTTCTGACGGATGCGGACTTAAATCTTGGGTCCGCGCCACTCACTTTGAATATTTTCGGAGTGCAGCGGCAGCGTGGCACCAAACCTCTAACATCCCCTCAATGGATAAAATTGTTCGTAGTTTTGGGTGGATGGGGCCGAAACACCCTGGCCTGAGGTCGGGCGCTCTCTGCTCTTGTCGATTGGCGCTGTGGCTGCGATAACCACGCCCAACGCAAAGGCCGTTTCACAAGGTCTGAATAATCAGGAGACAAGAGATGCTGAAGGGTTTGGGCCAGCTGGGCGATATGGCCAAAATGATGAAAGCTGCGCAGGATATGCAGTCCAAAATGGCGCAGATGCAGGATGATCTGACCACGATGACTGTGGTCGGCGAATCCGGTGCGGGGCTTGTGAAAGCCACGGCAACGGCCAAAGGTGAGCTGACAGGCCTGGAAATCGACCCGTCCATCTTTGTCCCGTCGGAAAAAGAAGTGGCCGAAGACCTGATCCTGGCAGCGATCAAGGACGCACAGGCCAAGGCCACCGATCGGGCTCAGTCTGAGATGCAAAAACTGACCGAAGAGATGGGCCTGCCGGCTGATATGAAGCTGCCTTTCTAAACCCAGATGACACGCAGCACCGACAAAATTGAAGAGCTGATCGCCTTGATGGCCCGCCTGCCCGGGCTGGGTCCGCGATCGGCGCGACGGGCGGTGCTGCATCTTATCCGCAAACGGGATCTTGTTCTGGGACCCTTGTCCAGCGCGATGCAAGAGGTGGCGGAAACGGCCCGCGAGTGCCTGAATTGCGGCAACGTGGGCACCGCAGATATCTGCGAAATTTGCGAAGATGAAAGCCGCGCCACCGGTCTTCTATGTGTTGTTGAGGATGTTGCCGATCTTTGGGCAATGGAGCGCGCGGGTGTCTTTCGCGGGCGCTATCATGTTCTGGGTGGCACATTGTCTGCGCTTGATGGGGTGGGGCCTGACGAGCTGCGTATCCCGCAATTGGGCAACCGGGTTGCGGCGGAACAGATCACCGAGGTGATCTTGGCGCTGAATGCAACCATCGATGGTCAGACCACCGCACATTATATCGCCGATCAGCTGCAAGGCCGTGTGATCCTGACATCTTTGGCCAAAGGTGTCCCCATAGGTGGGGAACTCGACTATCTGGATGACGGGACCATCACAGCGGCTCTGAATGCGCGAAAGCCGATTTAAAGTGTTTAATTTCGGTGCCTTGAGCTTTTTCTGAGTTATCCACAAGATTACCGCGCGCCATTTGCAGTTTGTTATTTTTTTGGCGCGATTGTGTCCTTGCATTCACAATTGAATGGCGCAGCGACCTTGCCTGCATCCGTCAGAAAGACGTCGGAAACGCCGCGTGCGGCAGATTTTTTTGGTGTGAAAACGCCATAGAAACAAGGGCAAAAAATGTCTAGCATTCTGACAAACAATGGCGCCATGGTGGCGCTGCAGACTCTGAAATCCATCAACAGCGATATGGCCACCACGCAGAGCCAGATTTCGACCGGCAAAAACGTTGCCAGCGCGAAAGACAACTCGGCTGTTTGGGCGATTTCGAAAGTAATGGAAGCGGATGTAAAGGGTTTCCAGGGGATTTCCGACAGCCTTAACCTCGGCCAATCGACTGTTTCTGTCGCCCGTCAGGCCTCGGAAACTGTGACCGAACTTCTGACCGACATCAAAGGTAAGGTTGTTGCGGCTCAGGAAGAAAACGTGGATCGTGAAAAGATCCAGACTGACATCGACGCCCTGCGTGACCAGATCGGTGCGGTTGTGGGTGCGGCCCAGTTCAATGGTCTGAACCTGCTGTCGAACACCGACAAAACCGCTGGGAGCGGGAACGTCAATGTTCTGGCCTCGCTGGATCGCTCGTCGAGTGGTGTAGCTGCCTCTGACATCAACGTTGCCAAGCAGGATCTGGGCTCGGGCGCAGCAACCGTGGGGACCATGGGGACCAACACCGGTGGTTCGAACTCCGCAATTGCGGACGGAGCAACGGCCCTCGCCATCACGTTCACTGGCACACCTGAAGCGGGCAACTCGTATCAGGTCGCCGCAGGTGGTCTGACCTTCTCGTCTGCTGTTGAGTACGTGGCGCGTGATGGGGATACTCTAGGCGATGTGACCAACAAAATGGTTGATGCCCTGAACGAACAGGCGCAGGTTGATGAGCTGAATGTCTCCTTTGCCACTAACGCAACCACGGGTCAGATCGAAATGACCAACAACAGTGGTGCGGGCATCACCGTTGCGACCGCTGATGTCTTCCAGTCGGCATCCGGCGAAACCGACGGGACCGTTGGTGGCGGCCTTGCCAATCTGACAGACATCAATGTCACCACGCAGGCGGGCGTTGACGAGGCATTGGTGCGCATCGAAGGTCTGATCCAGACCTCGATTGACGCCGCGGCATCCTTTGGTTCGGTTCAGGGTCGTATCGAAACCCAGTCGGAATTCATCTCGGGTCTCACTGATGCTCTGAAATCGGGCATTGGCACCTTGGTTGACGCCGATATGGAAGAGACCTCGGCCAAGCTACAGGCGCTTCAGGTCCAGCAGCAGCTGGGTGTTCAGGCGTTGTCGATTGCCAACCAGGCACCGCAGCAGCTTCTGTCGCTGTTCCGCTAATCCAATAAGACCTCAAGAGGGGCCAAAGGCCCCTCTCTTCCTTCGGATCCCGCGTTGGATACGTCGTCACACCGACCTGTATCCGGACCTTAGATCAATGCGCTTTGGCACTCTCTTTGTCTTAGCCATCAAGCGTCTAAAATCCGGCATACTTTCGACCAGTTTCGATTTCCGAGTTCATACTTTCTAATCGAAATAAGGCGAATTTGTTTAAGCATTCAGGTTGAATGGCGCGGTGAAAACAAATCGATCCGCTTCCGTCAGAACGACGTTGGAACTCCGAATTGGCATATTGCCAGGGCGCAAAAGCGCTAAAGATTAAGGACCCAAAATGTCTAGCATTCTTACAAACAACGGCGCCATGGTGGCGCTGCAAACCCTGAAATCCATCAACAGCGATATGGCGACCACGCAGAGCCAGATCTCGACCGGCAAAAACGTTGCCAGCGCGAAGGACAACTCGGCTGTCTGGGCGATTTCGAAGGTGATGGAAGCCGATGTAAAAGGCTTCAAAGGGATTTCGGATAGCCTCAACCTTGGCCAGTCGACCGTCACTGTGGCGCGTCAGGCGTCGGAAACTGTCACCGAGCTTCTGACCGACATCAAAGGCAAGATCGTCGCTGCTCAGGAAGAAAACGTCGATCGTGACAAGATCCAGACCGACATTGACGCGCTGCGTGATCAGATCGGTGCGGTTGTTGGCGCGGCCCAGTTCAACGGTCTGAACCTACTACAGGACAACGATTCGAACGTGAAAGCGAGCGTCAATGTTCTTTCGTCGCTTGATCGTTCCAGCACGGGCGTAGCTGCCTCCGATATCAATGTCAAAAAACAGGATTTGACCACACAGCAAGGTAACGTTGCAACTGCTGGTGGTACCTACACCGCCGCAGCAGCGACGGCAATCACAGTCAACGGGGCTACACCCAGCGCCGCATTTGACCTGTCAGGTGTCACTGTCACTGCGGGTACAGCCTATGCTGTAACTTTTTCGGTAACAGATGCTGACAACAACACATTTAGCGCGACTGACGCTGGCAACATTGACAATGCGACCACAGGTGGCACAACGCAAGCCGAAGCGGCGGTCAGTGCCACCTACATCGCGCGTACCGGAGATACCGCAGCGGATGTGGCAAATGGGTTGGCGGCAGCTTACGCAAAGCATGCTGCGGAAAACAACATTGATACCAATGATCTGAATCTGCAGTCGTCTAATGGCCAGTTGACGGCCTCTTCCGGCGCGACATTCGTCGACGGTACTGACCAAATCAACGTACGCTTTTCGAGCATCGCCTCGACGGCCAACGTGATTGAGGGCGGTCTGGCTGACTTGGCTAATATTGATGTGACCTCTCAGGCCAATGTTGATCAGGCTCTGACCGACATCGAAGGTCTGATCCAGACCTCGATCGACGCGGCGGCCTCGTTTGGTTCGGTTCAGGGGCGTATCGAAACCCAGTCCGAGTTTATCTCGGGTCTGACCGATGCGCTGAAATCAGGCATCGGCACCTTGGTTGACGCCGATATGGAAGAGACCTCGGCTAAGCTGCAGGCGCTGCAGGTACAGCAGCAGCTGGGTGTACAGGCGCTGTCGATTGCCAACCAGGCACCACAGCAGCTTCTGTCGCTGTTCCGCTAAAATAGCACATCATAGGGGGCCAAATCTGGCCCTCTTTGACAGCAAAAAAGCGCAGCTTGGTTTTGCCAGGCTGCGCCTTTCCGTTTGGGGCGATGTTGGTTTGGTCCGGGAACGTCGCTCGCCTTCGGCCTCGCCCCGCCCACCGTCCCGCGGGTCTATTCCTCGAAGGGATCCCACTCATCTTCGACCTCGGGCAGGGCTTCGGTTAGGGCCACTGCTGCCTTTTCCTCTTCGGTCTTCACATCAACAATCTTTGCCTTGGGGAAGGCTTTGAGTGCGGCCTGGATCAGAGGGTGTTGTGCAGCCTCTTCGTGCAATGCCAATTTGGCGGCGTCGCGTTTTTCATAGATGGTCTGGCTGTCACAATCATTGGTGACAATCACCGCCCAGCGGTTTCCAGTCCAACGCTGGAGCATCGCGCCCAGCCGCTGAGACAGATCTGCGGGAGCATTGGGCGTTGGGGTGAACTCGATCTGTCCCGGACGATATGAGGCCAGCCGCAGCCCGGCTTCGATTTCCACCAGAAGTTTGACGTCGCGATTGACGCGGATCAGTTCCAGCACATGCTCGAAGGTCGGGTAGCGTGCCAGAGCCTGTGAATTGTCGACGGCCAGAGCAAGGTTGGCCCCTCCAGCAGAGGCCACGGGGCCACGGGGCGCGGCATGTGTCGCTGCGGGCATGGAGTACCCTTGTGCCTGCAGTGTGCCGCTACCTCCGGCATGCAGACCCCCACCTCCGCCGCCTGGGTCGGTTGGCATGGGGGGCGGTGGTGTGTCCTGAAGTTTGCGCACCAGCTCTTCGGGAGAGGGCAATTCGGCCACATGGGTCAGGCGGATCACGGCCATTTCAGCGGCCATAATCGACGAGGGCGCGTTTGAGACTTCTTCGATGGCTTTCAAGAGCATTTGCCAGCCCCGCGACAGCGCCCGCATGCCCAGCCCGTCGGCGAAGGAGAGGCCACGCGCGCGTTCGTCCGGGGAGATGGTGGGGTCTTCTGCGGCGTCCGGCGTGATCTTCACCACCGAAACCCAATGGGTCAGTTCCGCCAGATCTCTCAGCACAGCCAGAGGGTCGGCCCCGTCGGCATATTGCGCGGAGAGTTCTTCCAGAGCGCCGGCGGCATCACCGCGCATGATCCGCTCGAACAGATCCATGACCCGCCCCCGGTCGGCGAGGCCCAGCATCGCGCGCACCTGATCTGCGGTGGTCTCTCCGGCTCCATGCGAAATAGACTGGTCCAGCAGCGACGTGGCATCGCGGGCGGAGCCTTCGGCGGCTCGCGTGATCAGGGCAAGCGCGTCATCGGCAATGTCTGCCCCTTCCGAGGTGGCGATTTTGCGCAGGAGGCCAATCATCAGCTCGGGCTCAATCCGGCGCAGGTCAAACCTTTGACAGCGCGAGAGAACGGTGACGGGCACTTTGCGGATCTCGGTGGTAGCAAAGATAAACTTCACATGTGCGGGCGGCTCCTCCAGCGTTTTAAGCAGGGCGTTGAACGCATTGTTCGACAGCATGTGAACTTCGTCGATGATGTAGATCTTGTAGCGCGCGCTGGCGGCCCGGTAGTGCACGGAATCGATAATCTCGCGCACATCATTGACGCCGGTGTTTGAAGCCGCGTCCATTTCCATCACATCGACGTGGCGCCCCTCCATGATGGCCGTGCAATGCTCACACTGACCACAGGGTTCGGTCGTGGGGCCCCCTTGGCCATCCAGACCGATGCAGTTCATGCCCTTGGCAATGATCCGCGCGGTGGTGGTTTTGCCGATGCCGCGGATGCCAGTCATCATAAAGGCCTGCGCAATCCGGTCGGCCTTGAACGCATTGGACAGCGTCTGCACCATGGCATCCTGACCCACGAGATCGGCAAAGGTCTCGGGGCGGTATTTACGGGCAAGCACCTGATATTTGGGGGCGTCGGTCATGTCTGTCCTATGCGTGGCGTCACCGGCAAACTACGCTGTGCAGAGAGTATCGTCCACCGCTTGATTTCCCCGATCACCTGGGGCAGTGTGCGCGCAGGCCCAGCAGCAGGGGGCCACCTGATCCGCGGAAAGCCTTTGCACCTGCTTCTATCTGATCTCGATGAGATTTCGGATTTCTCTGGCCCCGACTAGCGGATCGTGGGGCATGGTGAGAGGAAACCGGAATGGATCTTTCCCTTGATAAACTGCGCCTTGAGGCGAAACTTTTGCAACGAGCCTGGATTGCCCGTGAGGCGGTGGCAGTCGAACGGTTGCATCGTCACCCGCCGCGTGTGGACATGACCACGCTGAAACGCGCGGATTTTCTGCATGTGATTGCACTTGAAAACGGGTTTGAAAGCTGGCCGCGTCTGAAATGGGCGGCGGAAACTGTTGGACTGGACAAGGCGGGCCGTTTGCAACGGTTGAAGATCGCTTTGTTCAACAACCGACCACAGCTTGCTCAAGCTTTGCTGGACGACGACCCTGATTTGGCAGAGGGGCATTTCGGGTTGCAGGTCGCGCTTTATGATCGCGGGGCCGTGGCCAAAGCTCTGGCAGAAGATCCAACACTGGCGGTTGAGGCGCGTGGGCCGCGTCGTCCGATTGTGCATCTGGCCTTCTCCAGCTGGCTCAAGGCCCGGCCCGAGCTTGAACAGGATATGCTGGCGATCGCGGAGATGTTGGTCAGGCATGGGGCAGATGTGAATGATGGTCAGCGTATGGCACCGGACAACGATCATGTTTTGTCTGCGCTTTATGGGGCCATTGGTCATTCCAACAATATGGCGCTCGGACAGTGGTTGCTGGATCAGGGGGCAGACCCCAATGACAATGAATCGCTGTATCACGCCACAGAGCTTGGGCATCACGCGGGGCTGAAAATGCTGCTGGCGGCGGGGGCGGATCCCACGGGGACAAATGCCCTGCTTCGGGCGCTTGATTTCAATGATCACGTGGCGGTGCAGATGCTTCTGGACCATGGCGCACGGGCCGATGATTTTAACGATGCTGAGGTCGGAGGGGAAAGTCCCTGGGTTGTTCCGGCGTTGCATCAGGCGGCACGGCGCAATTGTGATGCCCAAATGGTCGAGCTTTTGCTTAAGGCCGGGGCGGATCCTCAGCGTCGGTACAAAGGGGCAACAGCCTATGGCTATGCCCGCGTCCATGGCAATCATGCGGTATTCAGTGCCATTGAAGCGCAACAGGGCAGATCAGAGCTGACAGCAGAAGAAACACGTCTGGCGGCAGCGGCAGAGGGGCTTGACCAGCCGGGGCAGTACATTGACCCGGCGCAATTGCCGGAGGCCTATACCACGCTGTTGCATGAGCTTGTCGGGCAAGAGGGGCGTCTTGACCACGTGACCCGTTTGGTCGAACTGGGCTTGCCTTGGGATGCGCCCGACGGGCAGGGGTTGCCACCGGTGCAGCTTGCCGGGTGGGAAGGACGCCCGGAGATGATGGCCTATTTTCTGAAGCTTGGCCCGGATCTCAGCCATGTCAATTCCTATGGCGGCACACTTTTGGGATCGATTTTGCATGGGGCAGAAAGCAATCCGGACCTGGACAATCGGGATCACATGACGTGCCTTGAGCTGGCTCTGCATGAAGGCGTTGCCCTCCCACGCGCGGATATCGGCATGATCGGGCGCGAGGATATTCGAGCCTTTCTTGAGGACTGGGCAGAGGCCCGGCCAGGCCAAGTGATCTGAACGGAAAGGGCGGAGTATCCTCCGCCTTTTTTTCTCAGACTCGCACCGAATCACATCTCGTGGTTATCCTCTCCGCAGTGTGGGAGGTATTTTGTATGGATGGGGCGGTTTCGCATCCTCAACCGGTGATCTTTCATGCCCTGCCTGTGGGTGGGGGCATCTTGGCTCTGTCGGCGTTGCCCGGGGCCGGTGGCGACTATACCGGAGATCTTGAACATCTTGTCAGCTGGCGACCGGCGATGGTGATCTGCATGGCCCAGGACCATGAAATGATTGGGGTTGGTGCGGGTGCTCTTGCCGCAGATGTCCAGAACCGAGGTGCGCGCTGGGCGCAATTGGCCATTGAAAAAGGCGCAGCTCCAGAATCAGAAGTTCAGGCACACTGGCCGGTTGTCCGTGATCAGGCGCGCCGTGCTCTCTTGGGTGGGGGGCGTGTGTTGATGCACTGTGCGGATGGCTGTGGCCGCTCGGGCATGATGGCATTGCGGCTGATGATTGAATGCGGCGATGCACCCGATGACGCTTTGCGGCGCGTTGCCCATGTCAGAGGCTGTGCATTGGGCAGCCAAGCCCAGGTGAATTGGGCGCTGCGGGCCGAACGCCAAGCTGCGCTATTTGTACGGCATGCGGACTAGAGTGGGTTCACCAATTTCAGGAGAAAGGCATTTGCTTTGGCGGCAAAGCAATTGAGGTGAGAGGCTGGACAACGACCCAAACGGGGCTCGTTACGGCTGCTTCCTTCCGGACCTGACCGAGTTGGCGAGGCGCTTGCCCGCGCCAACCTCTCGACTGCTGATCTAGGCGAGAGAAAAAGGGATTGCAAGATCTCTGTTACAAAATGCGCAACTCTGCGCGCTTTCCCCGACCGGCAAAAGCCGATATTGCGGCGCCATGGACAGTTCATTCGACATTTTTCTCACTGCCCCTCCGGGTTTGGAAGCCGTTTTGCGTGACGAGGTTGCCGCTGCGGGATTCGCGGATCCCATAGCCACGGCTGGCGGGGTGACGGTCAAAGGCGGCTGGGACGAGGTGTGGCGGGCCAATCTGGTGCTGCGCGGCGCTGGTCAGGTTCTGGCGCGCGTCGGAGGGTTTCGTGCCTTTCATCTGGCCCAGCTCGACAAACGGGCGCGGAAATTTGACTGGGCGGCTTTGTTGCGCCCGGATGTGCCTGTCCGCGTCGAAGTGACCTGTAAAAACTCGAAGATCTATCATGATCGGGCGGCGAAGCAGCGGATTGAGCGGGCGATTTCGGAAACGTTGGGCACACCTATCGACCCCAAAGCGAGCCTGCGCATTCTGGCGCGGATCGAAGATGATTATGTTGGGTTCAGCGTTGATACCTCGGGCGCGCCTTTGCACCGCCGGGGCTATAAAGAGCAGGTTGGCAAAGCGCCGATGCGGGAAACATTGGCGGCGCTGTTCCTACGCCAATGTGGTTATGACGGGCAGGAACCGGTGGTGGACCCCATGTGTGGATCGGGGACATTTGTGATTGAGGCGGCAGAAATTGCCGCCGGTCTGGCCCCGGGTCGTGTGCGCCGCTTTGCCTTTGAAGACCTGGCCTGTTTTGACGACGCGGGCTGGTCGGCGCTGAAAGCGACAGTTGGGGCCGCACCACAGGCCACATCCTTTGCGTTTCAGGGCAGCGACCGCGACGATGGTGCCATTCGCATGAGCAAAGGAAACGCCGACCGGGCCGGTGTGGCAGACCTCTGTAGTTTCACCCGAGCCGCCGTCAGCGATCTGCCACGTCCCGAAGGCCCTCCGGGGCTTGTGATGGTCAACCCGCCGTATGGCGCGCGCATTGGTAATCGCAAATTGTTGTTCGCGCTTTACGGGGCATTGGGACAGACCCTGCAACAGGGGTTTGCAGGCTGGCGCGTGGGTATTGTCACCAGCGACGGCGGGTTAGCCAAAGCCACCGGTCTCGATCTCAAGGCGGGCCCGCCCGTGGCCTTTGGTGGTCTGAAGGTCAAACTCTATCAGGCGGGGCCGCTCTAGGCGCCCCTGACGGTCTCGTCGTTCAGCAGTCCGGCCCATTGCGCGCCTTCAAGCAGAGTGTTGGCAACGTGGTGGGCATGCTGGCCCTGTGTCGGCAGAAGATCGGGGACTTGAACCACGGTCATGCCCGCCGCTTTGCCCGAGGCCGCGCCTGTTTCGCTGTCTTCATAAACCAAGGTGCGCGAGGGTGAGACGCCGAGTTTTTCTGCGGCCAGCAGATAGGGCTCTGCCGCAGGTTTCGCCTGCGTCACGTCATCGACGGTGATCACGATATCAAAGCGTTGATCCAGTTCGGTGATCGCCAGCTTGTTGGCCGCGCCGGATCTGCGTGACGATGTTGCGATCGCTTTGGAAAGCCCCCGCGCATCCAGTATATCGAGCAATTCATGCACACCGGGTTTGAGCGGGATACCCTTGGCCTGAAGCGTGCGGGCCTCTGCGTTCCAGGCGGCATCCAAGGCAGACATATCAAGGTTCGGAAATAGGCCGCGCAGGATGCGACCGCCAGAGTGAATGTCTTTCCCGATGAGCTGATGAAGCAGCTCGGCCTCTACGGCGTGCCCAAGTTGGGCAAAGGCCGCCTGACCCGAAGCGATGGCGATGCTTTCGGTGTCAATCAAAGTGCCGTCGAGATCGAATATCACTGCTTCAAAAGTCATTTTGTGCCTGCCGCGTTGTTGCTGTGCTAGCGGTAACGTGGATTGAAGCGGATTGCCATCGGGGGGAGTGTGGTCTGGCGAAGTGCCGCTCGTTGCGCTGCAACATCGCCCCACCCGCCATCCCGTAAGGGATTGATATAAAACGGGGCGGCTGCGAAAGCCGCCCCGGTCTGTGTGGTGACCTACTGTTACAGTTTGATGCGGAACGCGGCAAAGCCGTCCTGGCCGTCACCTGCATCTTCGATGGTGACGGCTTTGACATCCCCGATATAGTCACGGGCCTTGGGACCGGTTTCGAACAGGACGCTGGTATTGCCCAATGGTGCAAAGGACCAATTGGCATCCGCTTTGGGATCAATGGTGCCCTGTTCGACGATATAGCGCACAATCACATCGCGGTTGGTGTCGGGGGCTTCGAGAATGATGCTGTCCCCCTTGGCACCGGGGAAGGACCCCCCGCCCGACGCGCGGTAGTTGTTGGTTGCGATGACAAACTCCATGTCGGCGGTCACGGGTTTGCCGTCATACATCAGATTGGTGATGCGATTGGCCTCAGGGGCCACCACCGTGCCCTCACGGTCAAATTTTGATGGCTGGCTGAGGTCGATCTGGTAGGTCACACCATCAATCACGTCAAAGTTGTAGGACGGGAAAGCGGGGTTGAGAAGAACCGCGTCGGTGCTGCCCGGGGTGATCTGGTTGAACATACCAGCCGAGCGTTCGAGCCAGTCTTTGACCTCGGCTCCGGTCACTTTCACCGCGCGCACAGTGTTGGGATAGAGGTAGAGGTCTGCGACGTTCTTAATCGCCACATCACCGGGTGCCACATCGGTGTAATACTCAGGCCCGCCCCGGCCACCGGCCTTGAAGGGGGCCGCAGCCGACAGCACCGGCAGGCCCGCATAGTCGCTGCCCGCAAGCAATTGTTCGACGTACCATTTCTGGGCGATTGAGACGATCTGGACCGACGGGTCGTCCGCCACGAGGGCGAAATAGGAATGCAAGGGCGCGCTGGTTTTGCCCACGGCACGGCGTACATAGGCCAGGGTTTCTTCGTGGTCTTTTTTGACCGAGGCCAGAACGGCGGGGTCATCTTCCACCAATGCGGTGATGGACCGGTCTTCGTTGCGTTTGGAAATTGGGCGCGCTTCCGAGGTGGTGGTGACCACGCGCCAGGCGTTGCCGTCGCGTTCCAGGAGCAGATCGATCACCCCGAGGTGCGAGCCCCAGAAGCCTCCCATGGTGGCGGCTTTGCCATGAATGGTGCCTTTCGCCACATCCACGGCTGCGAACTCCGCATAGGTGGGTGAGGGGAAGACAAGGTGTGAGTGACCGGTGACCAGCGCGTCAATTCCATCAACTGCTGCCAAGGGAACCGCGGCATTTTCCATGCCGTCTTCGTGATCCGCCGCGCCGATGCCGGAATGCGAGAGCGCAATGATGATATCGGCGCCTTGCTCTTTTATTTCAGGCACATAGGCCTTGGCAGTTTCCACAATGTCGCGCGCAGAAACATTGCCCTCAAGATGGCGGCGGTCCCAATTCATCACTTGTGGCGGGGTAAATCCAATCACGCCCACTTTGATTGGATGTGTGTTGCCCGCGCCGTCTGTCAACTGGCGGTCAAGGATCGCGTAGGGTTTGAACATGGTCTCATCCGCGCGCGGGGTGGCGCCTTGGGTTTTTGCAACGTTGGCCAGCACCACGGGGAAATCCGCACCGGCCATGGACTTCATCAGGAAATCGAGACCGTAGTTGAACTCATGGTTGCCAATAGTTGCGGCATCATAGCCTAGGGTGTTCATCGCGGTGATGATGGGGTGCATATCCCCCTCTTTCATGCCGCGTTCATAAGCGATGTAATCGCCCATGGGGTTGCCTTGCAGGAAATCGCCGTTGTCGACCAACAGCGAATTGGTGGCCTCGGACCGGATCTCATTGATGATGGAGGCGGTGCGCGACAGCCCAACCGTGTCACGGGGTTTGTCCGAGTAATAATCGTAGGGATACACGTGCACGTGAATGTCGGTGGTTTCGAGAATGCGCAGGTGGGCCTGATTGGTGGCAGCTGCTGCAGAATAGGGATGCAGCGTGATCAGGGCCGTTCCGGCGGTGGTGCCCGCCAGAAATTGACGGCGGGACAGGGTTGGGGTCTTAGACAGTGTCATGGCGCACCTCGCAAAAAATAAGTTTCAAAATTCATATCGCATGTCTTTCCCATCAAGAGTGTGACACGCGGAGGAGATAAAAACAAACTCAACCTTTGCGGGATATTCCTCTTGATCTGAGAGAGGGTTACACCAATTTTAACCATATTAATTTGCATACCGAGCGCCCGCTGGGCATGGTGCGGAAAAAAACAGGTGGGGCGCAGAGATGCTACATGCAGAACAGGTAACCTTTGGAGGATCGGCCCTCGATCGGGCGGCAGAGTTGCGCGGCGATAGCGGCGCTCTGGCCGAGGCTCTGTCTGATCCGCGATCGCGGGCGATTGTGCTGTGGCGGGGCAAACCTCTTGTTGTGGCTGGCGATCCTTTGCGTCTAGTCCGCTTGCCCTTGGGGCATCCGTTGCTGGGTGAGGCACCGGGATTGCCGGTGCTGATGGGACGCGAAGATGGGGCTGCCACCTTTGCTCTGGATATGTCGGTCTGGGAGCCTGAGGGATTGGATGCTCAGGCGCTGGGTGGGTTTATCGACCACACCGAGCAACGCCATCCAAGCTGCGCCGAGGGTGAGCATTTTGCCGAGTTGCGGCAGATCATGACCCAGTTGTCGCCGCGGGATGCCGAATTGGCTGCAACGGCGAAGGCGCTGTTTTCCTGGCACGACAGCCATGGGTTCTGTGCCAAATGCGGAGACCCCTCTGAGGTGGCGATGTCCGGCTGGCAGCGGTCTTGCCCAAGCTGCGGCACACAACATTTTCCGCGCACGGATCCGGTGGTGATCATGTTGATCACGCGGGGCAACAAAACGCTTTTGGGGCGGTCTCCGGGGTGGCCCGAAGGCATGTACTCCTGTTTGGCGGGGTTTGTGGAGCCGGGAGAAACCATTGAAGCGGCGGTGCGCCGCGAGGTGATGGAAGAGGCTGGGGTACATGTCGGCCCTGTGCGGTACCTGGCCAGCCAACCCTGGGCATTTCCGACCTCTTTGATGATTGGATGTCATGGGGATGCCGTGACCGATGATCTGGAAATTGACCGGCATGAGCTTGAAGATGCGCGTTGGGTCAGCCGTGAGGAAGTGGCCCGGGCCTTTGCTGGCGAACATCCAGAAATCTGGGCCCCCAGAGAAGGTGCAATTGCGCATTTTTTGCTCCGTAACTGGTTGGCGGATCGTTTAGAATAGGGCAGGTATGGTGTGCCCATTGACGTAATAATAAGAGCAGGTCCTTCATGGAATTAAGCGCGCGCGAAGATATCGAAGCCCCCCTCGATCAGGTCTATGCGGCCCTGACCGATTTTGACGCGATTGAACGTCAGGTCATGCGGCGTGGTATTGAAATCCGGCGGACCAAAGATACCGGTTCCGATCTGGAAGGCATGGCTTGGTCGGGACAGTTTGCGTTTAGGGGTAAACAACGTCAGGTTGCTATTGAGCTGAAGGAATGTCAGGCGCCAGAACATCTGGTGTTCAGCACAATTTCTGGTGGCTTGGAAGGGCACTCAGATGTCGAGCTCGTGGCGTTGTCGCGGGCGCGCACTCGGATCAATGTGAAAACCACCCTGGCCCCCAAAACCCTGTCTGCCCGCCTTCTGGTACAATCACTCAAGCTGGCGCGCGGCAACATTGAAAAGAGATTTCGCAACCGCATGGGGTTGATGGCGAAAGAGCTGGAAACGCGTCTGCGCAGTTGATGTTTGAGCCCAGCCACCCATGAAAACGGCCCCGAATTTCGGGGCCGCTGTTTTTTTCAGTACCGGCAGACCGCCTGTGCCGTGTTCAACACGGCATCGGGATGATCCGGTAGCCTGAGAAAGGTCACGCGGCGGTTCTCGGGGGCATCCGGATACTGTTTGTCTTTGAGCACATGCTCACCAAACCCCACCGAGTAGAGCTGTAGCGAGACATAGCTGTCCTGCAGGGCATGCGCGACAGAGGTCGCGCGCCGGATCGACAGATCGCAGTTGTATTTGTCTGATCCCACCGCGTCTGTGTGTCCAATCACGGCATAAGAGGTGCCCTTCAAAGCCGGATCATTGAAGGCTTCCACCAAGGTGGTCAGTTTCTCCAATTGATCCAACCTGATGCTGGCGCTGTTGTAATCAAACTCGATCGACACAGCGACGGCAGGCAGAGCCACTTTGCCATGGGTCTTGGGCTGCGGTGCAGTATAGGCAGGGGGCTCGGCGGGCGGTTCATGGCTCACCGCAACCTTGTCCCCGTCCAGATCGAGCACCAGCGTTTCATATTCCGGGGCCACCGCGCTTTCAAAGGTCACCCCATCCCCACCACCATGGCCAATGCCGCTGCAATTGGCGGCCGAAGCATTCATCATGCAGTGGGCGAGTGGGTTCTGGGGTTCGGGGGCCGCCATGGGAACGGGGTTGCTGTCGGCTCCGGGAATAAAGATTTCGCCGGATTGTGCGTGGCCCACCAGGGGCAGGCCGACGCAGAGAGTTGTAAGTGCGATATAGGTGCGCATGGGTTTGTCCTCAGTGGGCGCTGACAATGACAGAGATCTGCGATTTTACCACATCTGGGTTGTGATCGCTCACTCCGCGATAATCGACACCTGAGGGGCTGACATGATCCTTGCCGGTGTCATCCCCAAGATCGAGCGCAAGCACCTCGTTGACCACCGATTCATAGACCTGTTTGTTCAGCGGCTTGTGATCGGCAGCACAGGAGACCTTCGAAGTGTCGCGGGTGTGGCTGGAAATCGCGTCATGGCCGCCATTACAGATCGCCAGAATGGTTTCCCGACCCGGCACGGTGGTTTTCAGCGTCCCGCGAGGTGGGAAGACATACTGGGTGCCACCGGGGATCACGATGTCATCCAGTCCCGGGAAGGGGTAGAGCACACAGCTCTGGTGCTTGTCGTCAATCGAGATCAGCGTCAGACGGCAATCATGGCGCGGTTCGATAAAGACCTTGAGCCCTTCACCCACTTTGTAGCTGGGCTGATCGGTGTAGACGGTCAGGTGGCTCTGGGCGACAACCGAATGCTGGACCGGATCATGGGGTTTGTGATCTTTGGCGGCGTCAACATAATCGGTGGGCGCATGTTTGACCTTGGCGGGCGGTGGGGTGTGATCCACCACAGGTGCATGTGGCGTGCCTTTGACCACAGCCGCAACTGAGGCCGACAGCGCCGCAACGGGTTTGTCATGCAGTGGAATGGCTTTGTATTCGGTCAGTTTCTCCAACAGCACCGGATAGGCGGCAGTCCATTCATCGCGGGCGATGGGCGACTGGTCCAGACGAGTCATGAGGCTTGCCATCTGGTGACCCACAAAGGGGATACGCTTACGCAGTTCGTCCTCGGTCAGACCCAGTTCATTGGCGGCCTGCTGAAAATCGACAAAGTGGTCGACGTAATAAACAAACAACCCACGTACCAGCTCAAGCCCGCCTGCGGTGGCCTCTGGCTCGATGCCGGCGGCGCGCAGTGTGGTGAAGAAGGCTTCCATGTCTTTGTTGAAGTAGTCATTGACCACCTCACGTCCCGGATAGATGGCGTCAATTGTCTGGCGCACCTCTGGCGGCAGCGCGAGATTGTTCAGCGCCACATCGCGCACGCTGTCGTCGTTAAAGCGGATGCCTTTCGAATGACAGGAGATACAGGAGATCCCGTTGACCACCTCTCCGGTGCCGTCGGTGTAATCGTCATCCCGCACAATCGAGGTTGGGCCGACATCCAGACGCGCGCCTTCGGCGGTGTTCAGGTAATAGGCGTGGAAGCCGTTGGGCAGGGTGAAGATCGATTCACCCCCGTCATGCAGGAAGGCATGGGTTTCGCCATAGGCCTCTTTCGGACCAAGCGGAAACTCGAAAAAGCTCTGACGCTGTTTCGATCCGGCGAAGTCGTAGGAGGTCCAGAAGAACCCGGTGCCAAGCGCATGACGTTCGATCAGACGGTTGTGGGTCGACACACCTGAGTTCTGGAACCCGGCGCGCACCACCTGTTCATTCTGGATGTTGCGCACCATGTCGAGGCCCAGAAGCTTTTCAAGTCCCTGCACCGTGTCTGGCAGGCCGAGAAGGTCGTAATACAGCGGTGAAACCGGGGCGGTGGCTGCAAACCAATCGGCACGGATGATCGGATGGTTGGTGCCGGCCATGGTCTGGATCTGCGACAGATAAGGATCTGTGTCGCTCATCTTGCCATAGGGATAAACCGCCTCAAGCAGGTGCCAGGTGTCCTGTGTCCAGTCGATTTCCGGCAGATAGATCCGCAGCAGAATGCCGTGGTCGTCGATGGCTTCAAACTTGTAGGGCTGGGGGTTCCAGCTCAGTGCATTGATCAGTTTCACTGCGGACTGGCGATAGGCTTCAAAGCTCTCTGCGCTCACATCTTTGTCGTTATAAAGCGTACGCAGTGAGATATAGCGAATGCGGTCGCGGCGGTTGGTGGGTTGGGTCAGAAGATCGGCCTGCACCAGACGATGCAGCTCTTCGACCGAGACGAAGGGTTTTTCTTCGGCCTCATCGTCCAGACCGTCTATCCAGACCTGCAACACTTCGAGCTCATCCTGAGTGGGCGTGCAAGAGGGGTCCCAGCAGTTGTCGGGCATGGGCGGCGAGCCACCGGCAATAACCTGATAGAGCTTGGATTTGCTATGGTCCCCAAAGGCCACAAATTTGGGATCCTGGGCCAGTCGGCGCATATCTAGAACATGGCCAAAGCCGGATTTGGATTTGGTCAATCCGTTTTCAAGCGCGCCATCCTGATGGCAGGAGGCACAGTATTTGTCCAAAACCGCATAGGCGGCCTTTTCGGTGTCTGTCGCATCCATGGGCAGAGGCATGGCATCCTGGGCGTAGGCGCCCGGCGCAAGCCCAAGGGCCAGGACGGCGGCGGGAAGGAAAGTTGTTTTGGTCATAATAGTCTCCTGCGGGATACGTGGGAGGATGGTCACTGGCACCAGATGGACAGATACTTTTTCGAGGCCCAGCCGCGTGCCCCGGCGGTGCCGGAGATGGGTGAGCGGCAGCTCCCCGAAACACATTCGATACGCGCCCAATTGTTTTTCTGGGCTATGACGCGCACCGTATCTCCCTGATAGACTTCAGAGAGCTTTGAGCCCGATGTTGAAGGTTTGCTGCGCACCGCCAGAAATCCGGCGCCTGTGCGGCTGTTATACTGGCTGATTGATGCCAGTCCCGTGACACGCGCCTGACATTGGCGCACATAGGGTTTCGAACTGGTCAGAAGCGGAGTGTAGACCCAGCCCACGCGCCCATCCGGCAGGCGGACGTTGGACCACTTCCCCGACGCACCGATCACCGTCAGCTTGGTGCCGGGATCAATCTCGGTGAAATAGTTGTAGCTGGTGCTGGGGCCGCTGCGCACATTCAACCCACCGTCGTTGTTGTTATCGACGTAAAGCGTGCGTGTGCTTGGGGTTGGTGCCGGGGCGGCGCTTGTCCGGTATTTGCTGATAAATCGGGTTCCAGTGGAACAATAGCTGTCATTGGGGATCAGATTTGCTGATTTCAGACGGTTGAGTTCCCACTCTGATCCGGATTTGGACACGGTCTGATAGACAACCGCATAGTAACCGTTGCTCGACTGGAAATAGCGGATACCACTATTGCCGGAAAACCACTGGCGGGCAAAGGCCTGTGCTTCGCTTAGCGAGGTCCGCGAGGCCGTCACGATGTAACATTGGCTGGAGGACAGCGTGTAATTGCCGGGCACCATGCCCGTGTTTTGTTGCGGAGGCGTGGGAGCTGGCGAGGATTTGAGCACAGCGATACGATCGATCACAGCACTGGCAATACAGCCGCTGTCGGCTCCGCATGCGTCGCGTGTTGAGGTGCGCCATTGGCCCTGCGACGAGGCAGAGATATGCGACGGACGGGCGGCATAGGCCTGTTCCATCTCTTCATCCAGTCCGGCCAGATAGTCACTGCCG
The DNA here is from genome assembly GCA_947497905.1 of uncultured Pelagimonas sp. Taxonomy (GTDB): domain Bacteria; phylum Pseudomonadota; class Alphaproteobacteria; order Rhodobacterales; family Rhodobacteraceae; genus CANMIH01. The sequence continues at coordinate 66,426 of CANMIH010000015.1, read as the reverse complement.
CAGATCGCCTGTTCCGTCGCATTCAGGCGCGAAGAGGTACACCAAGAGCGGCGCGGTGTGTTTGCCTGAACGGGCGGCTGGGGTACGGGATCGGGTGTGGGGGTCACAACGGGAGCGCATTGCTCGCTGATATAGGCCTTGGCGAAGGGGGCAAAACGGTGTTTGCCGCAGGTCTCGACATAGGCCTTGTAGCCAAAGCACTGGCCGTATTCTTTGGCCTCTTTATAGAGCGCATCACACAGTGCGGCTTCCTCGTCGATCACTGGCGGGTTTGGGTTAGGCACCGGGTTTGGGTTGGGTTTAGGATCGGGTTGCGGCGTCGGCGCGGGTGTGTCGCGCAGCGCCGCCTCAAGAACATTGGACCGTTCGAGGATCGCGGCCATTGGGATGGCAAAATTGACGCTATCACGTTTGGAGCCCGCATGATGCAGGCCAACCACCATTTGCAACGAGGCATCGATCACCGGAGAGCCGGAGTTTCCAGGCAACGTATCGCAGGTGTGCAACAAGCGCTCACCCGATAGGGCCGGGGAGTTGGCTTTGCATTTCTCGCGGCTGATGCGCTGGGCTTCTCCCATCGGATGGCCAATCACCCAATAGGGGTCACCCGGAGCCGGCGCGTTTGAGGCAAGTTTGAGCGTGCCATATTGCGCGGATGGGTCACCCAGCACTTCAAGCACCGCAAAATCAAGATCCTGATGGGCCTCTACCGGCGTCGGGCTGACGGTATAGGTCTTGGTCCCCTCGGTCACTCCCTGCTGAGTATAGCCCGCCACAAACTGCACCGCATCGATGCGTGTGGCTTTGGCTTTTTCATTGTCAAGAATGCCCGGGACGCAGTGGTAATTGGTGAGGATATGTTTGCGGTCGACGATAAAGGCGGTGCAGGGGAAAATGCCATTGTCGGTGAGGATGTCCAACCGCCCAACCGAATGGCCCATTTTCGAGAACACACTGGCCGGGGAGTAGTTGCGGATGGATTCATTGTTGTAGGATCCCACCGCCAGCTCAAGCTCAACATCCGAGCCCCCCGCAGCTTGCTTGCGGGACAGAACAACATTGCCGAAACTGGCGCGATCAAATCCGACAAGATCCTGCTGTGCGGCCAGGGGTGGGGCCGAATACGTCAGGCTTAAGACTGTCATCATGGCCATAAAACGCATGGCGCGACCCTCCCAATTGAAATTCAAGTATAGTTGAATGATCGCGCCATGGGGGCCGTTGCGTCAACGCGGGAAAACCCGACCCCCTAAAGTTATTTATGACAGCTTAGCTGTCCTTATCACTGATTTCGGTATCGATTGGCCCGGATTTTGCGCGCCAGTCAGAGAATCCGTCTTTCAAATGCGCGGCCTCAAATCCCATGTCATTCAGCGTGGCGGTGGAGAGGGCAGAGCGCCAGCCGCTGGCACAATGCAGGACAAAGCGTTTGGGCTCACCCAAGATTGGTTTGAAATAGGGGCTTTCTGGATCCACCCAAAATTCAAGCATGCCGCGGGGCGCGTGGAAACTTCCCGGGATCCAGCCCACACGCTGGCGTTCCCGCACATCGCGAATATCGACAATGACCAGATCTGGATCGTCAAATTGGGCGATCAGATCTTCGGCGCTGATTTCTTCAATACGAGACCGCGCCTGTGCCACCATGTCGGCGGCGGTAACTTTTAGAGCCAAATGAATTCTCCCTCTGTGCCACCACTGTAGCGCAGGGAAAAACCGGATCAAGCGTTGTGCAAGGCCCCGATGAGGGGGTTATAAAACGCGGGACAAGAAGGCTTTGGTGCGCTCTTGTTGTGGCGCGTCTAGGACTTCGGCGGCGCTGCCTTCTTCGCAGATCCGGCCCTGATCGAGGAAACACACTTTGTCGGCCAACTCGCGGGCGAACCCCATTTCATGAGTTGCCAGAACCATGGTCATGCCCTCTTCGCGCAGGGCCCGCAGGACATCAAGCACCTCGCCAACCAGTTCCGGGTCCAGAGCCGATGTGATTTCGTCAAACAGCATGATCTCGGGCTTCATCGCCAGCGCACGGATGATGGCGACCCGCTGCTGTTGCCCGCCGGACAGCTGATCAGGATAATGATCCATACGATCGCCAAGCCCGAAGCGGTGAAACAGCTCTGACACCGGGGCATCGAGGTTGGCACGGCTTAGCCCCTTGGTTCTTCGCGGAGCCAGCATCGCGTTTTCTTTTGCCGTCATATGCGGGAAAAGATTGTAGCTTTGAAACACCATGCCGATGCGTTGGCGAATAGGCTGGGGATCGAGATCGGGCTCAGAAATATCCGCACCGTCTAGAAGAATTGCCCCGTCATCAATGGGCTCGAGCAGGTTCATGCAGCGCAGCAGCGTGGATTTTCCCGACCCAGACGCGCCGATCAGACAGATCATCTGACCGGGTTCGATTGTGAGATCGATCCCCTTCAGGATCTGGGTTTGACCAAATGATTTCTGAACGTTGCGAAGCTCTAACCGATCCATCAGCTGCGTGCCTTTGCCTGTTTGTTCATCAAGTGGTCAGCAAACCGGGTTGCGGGCACCGTGATCGCAAGAAAGATTAGCGCCGCGCCGACATAGGGTGTGAAATTGGCCATCAGGGATTTGTAGACACCGGCCTGACGGAAAATCTCCACGGGGCCAATGAACGACAAGAGGGCAACGTCCTTTTGCAGTGCGATGAACATGTTCATGTTGGCAGGCACCACGCGGCGGATTGCCTGTGGTAGGATCACAAAGCGCATGGTGTCAGAGCTGCTGAGACCAAGAGACAGCGCGGCAGCGCGTTGGCTGGTGTGAATGGATTCGATGCCCGAGCGCAGGATTTCGGCGACATAGGCGGCATAGACCAAAATCAGCGACAAGGACCCCCAGATGTAGGGCGAGTTCCACGGGCGGGGCAGGCCCAGTCCGGGAATACCAAAGCCAATCAAGTAGATCACAAGGATGACCGGCAACCCGCGAAAGACATCGGTATAGACAATCGAAAACAGTTTCAGCGGATAAAGGGCCGGGTTGCGGATGTCGCGGGCCACAGCGAGCAGAAGCCCGAGGATCGCGATCAGCGGCGCACACCATGCAAAAATAGCCACATCCATGACAAAGGCATTGAGCAGGCCGGGAAATGTCTTTTCGAACACCCGCGCATTAAAGAAACTGTGTTTCACAGCCTCCCACCCCGGCGTCAAAGGGATCAGCACGATCAACGCAATGAGGACGGCGGCGGTTGATCCGGCAGCGATCAAAGTCGCACGGCGGCGCTGGCGGGCCTCATAGGCCTGACGACGGGTCATGGAGGGCATGGCAAACCTGTTAGCGAAAGCAAGGTGCTTTTGTCAGGGCGCGCCTGAGGTTTCAAGAGCGGGCTGACTTTCGCCCAAGAAAAGGGCCTGAGACCGGGGGCTCAGGCCCTGATAATGTTTATTTAATGACCGGCACACCGGTGGTTTCCTGCAGCCATTCCGCTTCGATCGCAGCTAGCGTGCCATCAGCTTTCAGCGCCGCGATCGCCTCGTCCACACAGGGTTTAAGCGCCGAACCTTCCGCCATGAGCAGACCAAAGTGATCCGGGCTTGGGGTGTTTTCCGCAGGGAACTGACCCAGAATGACGCCATCATTCAGAACAACGGCAGACAGGTACAGCGCGGTGGGCAGGTCAAACAGGGCGGCGTCGATCTGACCCGCCTGCATGGCTGCGGTCACATCCACGTTGTCGCCGTAAAGCAATGGGGCTGTGTTTGGCTGGATCAGCTCATTGAGCATGGGCAGCGCGGTGGTGGTGGCATGTGCACCCCAAACCAGATCTTTCAGCGATGCGATTGTGGGCTCTGCGCCGTTTTCGACAACCGACTTGGTGGTCAGAACTGCCATGGCCGAGGTGTAATACGGATCGGAGAAATCTACCATCTCTTCCCGCTCTGCAGTGATCGAGAATTGCTGCAGGTTGAAATCGAAGTCTTTCGCACCGGGCTGAATGGACTGGTCAAAAGAAGTGCGGGTCCAGGTCACGGCATCCGAGTCAAAACCCATCTTTCCGGCAATGGCATAGGCCACAGCGGCTTCATAGCCTTTTCCAGCTTCGGGGGCATCATCCAGCACCCACGGGAAAAACGCTGGGTTGCCGGTGGCAATGGTCAATGTGCCGTCGGTCAGCGTCTTACCGGTGGCACAGCTTTCAGCAGCCATTGCCCCGGTAGCCATCATAAGGGCGAGGGCTGAGGTGGTCAGGAATTTCATGGGTTCAATCTCCGGGTCTCACTCTGTCGCGGGCTATGTGACCGCTCACATGGGGGTTTGTCCAGCGTTGAGGTGAAGGTTCAATTGCGACACGAGTATTGGACATATATGTCTAGATCTATCTGGCGAATCACGGGAGGCTGGATGCGGAGGCCGAATTTTCTTGAAAATTCGGAACCTGGGCGTGGTCCTCAGCTGAGAAACGCACGCATCACGCAAGAGAGGTAGAGATATGGTGGAACGGAGACGGCGTCGCCGTGGCGAGGGAACAGTGACAGCGGCAGAGCGCGAGGTGAATTATCGCTCGCTGCGCAATCCGTTCCCCCAGATGAAGGTGGTCTCTGAGGACGAGGTGGTCCACCTGCATGATGCGGCCTTGGGCATTCTTGAAGACAAGGGCATCAAGGTGCTTTTGCCCGAAGCGCGCGAGATTTACCGCAAAGCGGGCGCGCGGGTCGAAGAGGATATGGTCTATATCGGCCGCGATCTGGTTGCGCAGGCGCTGAAGACCGCACCATCGTCGATCCTGTGCCGGGCGGGCGCGCGCAATCGCGACGTCTTGCTGGAGCCCGGCAGTCTGGTGTTTCAACCCGGGGCAGGGGCCCCACATGCAACCGACCGGTTGCGGGGGCGTCGTCCGGGCACCGGCAAAGATTTCCAGGAATTGATCCAGCTGACGCATCACTTTGATGCGCTTCATATGCTGCCGCCGCTGGTCGAGCCGCAGGAGATCGCACCGCATGTCAGGCATTACTATACGCTTGACACCATGTTGACGCGTTCGGACAAATTGCCGTTTGTGTTTTCACGGGGCACACCGCAGGTCATGGACAGCTTTGAAATGCTGCGGGATTTCCGGGGCTTGTCGGATGATGAGTTCCACGCCGAGAGCCATTGTTACACCATCATCAACACCAATTCGCCTCGGGTTCTGGATATGCCGATGGCGCAGGGGGTGATCGACTTTGCTCGTGCAGGTCAGACGGCGATCATCACCCCCTTCACGCTTATGGGGGCCATGGCGCCCATCACCGTGGCCGGGGCCATCACGCTCAGCCATGCTGAAGCTTTGGCTGCAATCACGCTCAGCCAACTGACGCGGCCCGGCGCGCCTGTGCTCTATGGCACCTTCACCTCAAACGTGGACATGAAAAGCGGTGCGCCTGCCTTTGGCACGCCCGAGCATTTCAAAGCCTCGCTTCTGGCGGGGCAATTGGCGGCGCATATCGGCCTGCCCTGGCGCTGTGCCAGCGGATCGGCCGCCAACATCAATGATGCGCAGGCGGCTCATGAAACCCAGTTCGCCATGTGGGGCTGTCTCATGGCGGGGGCGACCGTCATCATCCATGCGGCGGGATGGCTCGAAGGCGGTTTGACCGTGTCCTATGAAAAATTCATCACCGATATGGAAGCGGTGCAGATGGTGGCCGAGATGTGCCGCCCGGTTGAAACCGAGGGCGATGCGCTGGCACTTGCGGCGCTGGATGAGGTGGGACCCTCGGGGCATTTCTTTGGTTGTGCCCACACCATGGCGCGCTATCAGACCGAATTCTATGAACCGCTTGTCGGCGATTGGTCGAACTTTGGCACCTGGTCTGAGCGTGGCGAGAAAGACGCGAGCACCCGCGCAACCGAGCTTTGGCAGCGGATTTTGGACGAAGATGCGCGTCCGGAACTGGACGGGGATAGGGTAGAGGCGCTAAGGGCCTTTATCGACCGGCGTACCGCAGAGGGTGGCGCGCCCCCGGAAAGCTGAGACAAACCCCATGCGACCGCCTGCGCCTCTTCTTCATCGTGACGACCCCGACAAGGCACCTCTAGTGGGGCATGTCAAAGTCACGCGCGAAGACTGGCTCAATGTCGCCCGGGATATTCTGGTGCGGGATGGCGTGGGCGAGGTCAAAATCTTGCCCATCAGCCAACGTCTGGATGTCTCGCGATCCAGTTTCTATTGGTACTTCAAAAGCCGTGGCGATCTGTTGTCGGCGCTTCTGGAAGAGTGGGAAAGCCGCAACACCGCCTCGATTGTGGACCGCTGCGCCATGCCTGCCGAGACCATCACCGGGGCGGTCTGTCATTTCTTTCGCTGTTTCATTGACCCCGAGCTGTTTGATCAGGGGATGGATTTTGCCGTGCGCGAATGGGCGCGGCGCGATGACGATGTCCGCGACCGCGTGGATGCGGCGGATCAGGCGCGGCTTGCCGCGCTGACCGAGATGTACCTCCGGCATGACTATGCCCCGGATGAGGCCGATATTCGGGCGCGGGTGCTGTATTACATGCAGCTTGGCTATCACGCATTGGACGTTCAGGAACCGATGGAAGAGCGTTCTACGCGTTTGGCTGGATATCTTCTGAGCTTTACCGGACGCACGCCCCGCCCAGAAGAGGTAGAGGAATCCAACGCATTTGCGATGCAGGTGACGCGCGGTCAGTAGGGAATATTCTCTTGAGTTGGCGTCATGTTTGCGCCAACAGTCAGCGCAACACAGGGTCTGGCGTCAGACCATATGCGCCATAGGAGAGCCTTATGAAACTTGCTTTGGTTGGGATTGGCAAAATTGCCCAGGATCAGCATGTGCCCAGTCTGGCCGCCAGCCCGGATTGGGAGCTTGCCGCGACCTGTTCACGTGCGGGTGAGGTTGCAGGCGTGCCATCCTATCGCGGTTTCGATGCGCTATTGGCCGAGCGCGAGGATATCAAAGTGATCTCGCTGTGCCTGCCCCCCGTGCCGCGTTTTGATTATGCGCAACGGGCGATTGAGGCAGGTCGGCATGTGATGCTGGAAAAACCCCCCGGCGCGACGTTGTCGGAATGTCATGCACTTGAGGACATGGCGCGCGAGGCTGGTGTCTCGATCTATGCCACATGGCATTCGCGTGAGGCCGGAAAGGTGGCGGCGGCAAAATCCTGGCTGGCGGGGCAAAAAGTCTCTCGTGCGCATATCACATGGCGCGAAGACGTGCGGCGCTGGCATCCCGGACAGGACTGGGTGTTTGATCCCGGCGGCATGGGCGTGTTTGATCCGGGCATCAACGCCCTGTCGATCCTGACCGAAATTCTGCCCAGCCCTGTGCATCTGAAATCTGCCCGTCTTGAGGTGCCTGCAAACAGACAGGGGCCGATTGGCGCGGATCTGACGTTCACCGACAATGTGACTGCCGATCTGGATTGGCGACAGGCAGGCCCGCAAAGCTGGGATATCGAGGTCGAAACCGCACGCGGGCTGCTCAAGCTCAGCGACGGCGGAGATACCATGACCCTTGACGGGGTTGAGGCCGGTGAGGTGTCAGAGGGTGGCGAATATCCCCGACTTTATGCCAAAATGGCGCTTCTAGTGGGGGCCGGTAAAAGCGAGATGGACCTCGCGCCTCTGCGCCATGTGGCCGATGCCTTCATGCTGGGAGAGCGGGTGATCGTCGATCCGTTTGAGTTTTGATGCACATGCAGGGCCTGCAACTCTGGGTGCCAGATCCAGCGGTTCTTATCCCGTTTTACCGGGATGTGTTGGGCATGCGATATCGGTGTGAGGCTGGGCGTCATCTGCTGCAATATGGTGAACCGGGTGTTTGGGTTGAATTGCTCGAAGGGCAGGGGCGCTATTCCTACGCCCGCTCTGACGCATACTGGAAAATCGGCATCACCGTTCCAGATGTGGATGCGGCCCGAGACTGGCTGACACAGCGCGGTATTGCCTGCTCTGAGCCCAAACAGTTCCGTGACATTGGCTATATGTGCCACCTGCAAGACCCTGCCGGGTTCCAGATCGAGCTGTTGCAGCACACCTTTGAGGGTCAGCCCAAAACCGCCAGAGGTGATGCCACTTTGGCGCTGGGTGGTGGGGCGCAGATTGGTCAGATCACCCTACGCGTCACGGATATCAATGCGGCACTTGCGGCCTATCAGGCGGATCAAAATATGCGCCTGCTGTCGATCCAGCCGGTGAGTGACTTTGGGTTTGATCTGTATTTCCTCGCGCATACAGAGGAAACGCCGCCCCATGCGGATCTTGAGGCGGTCGAAAATCGTCCGTGGCTCTGGCAGCGTCCCTACACGACGCTTGAGCTACAGCATTTCCTGGATCCGGTTGCGCTCACGTCACCGGAGGCCCCAGCTTCGGGGGCCCACCGGGTTGTGTTTGGCTAGGTCACCCGCGTGGCAGGGTCATCTTGGGGTCATAGGGGCTTGGTGAGATAACCTCGGCTGAGACGGCGTCCCCCAGAAGATCAACCGTAAACCGGGTGCCGATTTGGGCAAATTCAGGCTCCACAAACCCCATGGCTAGGTTCATCCCAGTGCGATGCCCCCAACTGGCAGAGGTCAGGGTGCCAATCACCCGCCCATCCTGCATCATGGATGCGCCGGGGTGGCCTGGGCCGTCGGTGTGCGCAAGGTTCAGGGTGACAAAGACGCGTGTCGGACCATCAGATCTGCGCTGGGCCAAGGCGGTTTTCCCAATGAAATCAGGTTTATCCTCCGACACAAAACGATCCAGACCCGTCTCATAAGGATCAAATTCGGTCAGCAGATCGGCTTTCCAGTGCAGGAACCCTTTTTCCAACCGCATCGACTCCACAGCGCGCAACCCAAAGAGCTTCATCCCATGCGCTTCGCCTGCCTCGCGCAATGCCAGGTAGGCGGCATAAAGCGATGCGTTGGGGATGTGCAGCTCATAGGCCAGCTCGCCAGAGAAGCTGACGGCCATCACGGTTGCGGGGGCAATGCCAACAAAGCATTCCCGGACCGAGAGCCAGGGGAAGGCCTTGGTCGACCAGTCTTCCCGCGACACCGTCGCCAGAACTTCCCGTGCTTTGGGGCCGGCCAAAAGCAAGATGGTCATGTCATTGGTCAGTGAAGTGATGGTGACGTCTTCGTCCTCGCGGACGTGCTGGTTCAACCAATCAGCATCATGGAATTCTGAGGCGGCTGCCGAGCCATACCAGACCCGATCCGGCCCACGATCGGAGGCAGGCAGGCGGGCAATGGTGGCCTCGCCTTTGACCATACCATGGTGGTTGAGCAGATAGGCCAAACCAACGCGGCCCTCGGATTTGGGTAGGCGCGAACAGGTCATTCGGTCTAGGAAAGACATCGCATCCGCGCCGGTGATCTCAAGCCGGTTGAAGCCATTCACCTCGGTCAGGCCAACACGGGTCTGCACGGCCTCTACCTCGGCGGCAACAAGATCAAAGGCTTCGTCAAACTTGAAACTATGGGTCAGCTCACAGCCATTCGGGGCGAAAAACTCGGCCCGTTCCCAGCCGTTGACCGGGGCAAAGTGCGCGCCTTCCGCGGCCAACACCGGGGTAAGGGCGGTTGTCTTGGCCATGCGCCCCGCAGGGCGGTGTTCATTGGGGAAGTGAAAGCGGAATTCGTTTTGATATTCCTGAATGGCCATCTTGGCGCAGAGCTCAACATTGGTGTGGCCGGTGTAGCGGCGCGGATCGAGACACCAGGTGTCATAACAGGCCTCGCCATGGACAATCTGCTGCGCGAGAAGCCAGCCATGTCCGCCGCCTTCGCCCAGGCCCGCCCGTAGGCCAATGATGCAGAAGGCGTTGCGCTTGCCGGGGATTGGTCCCACCAAAGGTGCACCGTCGATGGTGTAGGTGATGGGGCCATTCACAATTGTATGGATGCCCACGTCATTCAGTGCTGGCATCCGCGCAATGGCACCTTCCAGCACATCTGTTACCCGGTCCAGATCATCCGGGCAGAGCGCATTGACGAAATTCGGGTCGATCCCGTCCATGCCCCAGGTCTTGCAGTCCTGCTCATAAAACCCGACCAGCAGACCGTTCTTTTCCTGCCGGCAGTAGTAGTCGCTGATCGGACAACGCAGCAGCGGCATGCGGTGACCGGCCTCTTTGATGGCGGGGATTTCTTCGGTCAGAAAATACTGGTGTTCCATCGACATCACCGGGTGATGCACGCCCATCATCGCGCCAACCTCGTTCACGCGGTAGCCGCAGGCATTGACGACGATTTCGGCGTGAATGTCCCCTTTGGGGGTCGAGACAATCCAGCTGTCGTCCGGCAATTGGCGCAGGGCGGTCACCGGGGTGTTGCGGTGAATTTCCGCCCCGGCCTTGCGTGCCCGCCGCGCCAATGCCTGACAGAGCTGCGCCGGATCAATATCGCCATCCAGTGGATCCCAAAGACCCCCAACCAGATTGTCTGTTGCCACCAGAGGATGGCGACGGGCGCATTCAGCGGCGTCGATCACCTCCAGATCAACACCCATACCGCGCGCCATCGAGGCAAAATGGCGATAACCTTCCATCTGCGCGTCGGTATTGGCCAATCGGATGCCACCATCGGCGTGATGGTAATTGATCGGATATTCGGGATCCTCGGCCAGTTCTTTGTAGAGATTGATCGAATGTGTCTTCAGCCCGACCATCGTTTGGTTCATGCCAAAGTTGGTTACCTGCGCAGCCGAGTGCCAGGTTGTGCCGGACGTCAGTTCATCGCGTTCCAGCAACATGACATCGCTCCATCCCTCTTGTGTGAGATGATAGATCGTAGAACAGCCCGCGATGCCGCCGCCGATGACCACAACTCGTGTCTGCGTTTTCATGTCATGTCTCCTGAATTTTGCTTATCTGCGACGGGTTTGGGGGGGCTCTGCAAGTCTTGTTCGCTCAATTCAGTTTCTTGAAAACTGAGTTTTTCAAAGCATGAAGGCGCAGAATAAGGCTTGATTGCAGAGGCTCGCGCCACGTTCCCTGATGGGTATGACAGAACCCAAAAAGACATCCCGAGGGGGGCGCAAGGCCCGCCATCGTGCTCGGGCCGCAGGCCCTGCCAATCCCTGTCCTCCCGGCCAGCCCGGTGGGCAATATAAACCCCTGGATGAGCGCGGACTGCGCGAGATCTATGACACGGCCCTGCGTTTGTTGTCCGAACTTGGCATGGGCGAGGTGCCAGACCGGTTGGCGCGAGATCTGGTGCGACATGGGGCCGAGCAGGGTGCGGATGACCGGGTGCGTATTCCGCAGAGCTTGGTCGAAGCGGCGATTGCGGGGGCCGCGAAACAGTTTCCACTCTACGGTCGTGACCCTGCGCGCGATATCATGGTGGGTGGCCGGGCCGTACACTTTGGGACGGGCGGCGCAGCGGTTCAAACCCTTGATCTTGAGACCGGACGATATCGGCCCTCGACACTCCGGGATCTGGCGGATTTCACCCGGTTGCAGGATCGCCTTGAAAACGTCAGCTGGTTCACCCGCTGTTGCGTCGCCACCGATGTTGAGGATGTGTTCGAGTTGGATGTGAATACGGTTTTTGCGCTGTTGCAGAACACGACAAAGCCGGTTGCGACCTCGTTCACTGTTGCTGAAAGCGTTGCGCCGATTGTGCAGATGTTGGACATTGCACAAGGCGGCGAGGGGATGTTTTCCGAGCGCCCCTTTGTCAAAGCGCATATCAGCCCGGTAATCTCACCCATGCGATTTGGCGAAGATGCGGTGGATGTGGTTTATGAATGCATTGCCCATAACATCCCGATCTCAAACATCACCGCCGCCCAATCCGGTGCGACGGCCCCGGCCACGCCCGCAGGTTTTCTGGCGCAGTCGCTGGCCGAAACACTGGCCAGTCTGGTGATGGTGCATGTCATCAAACCGGGCCATCCCATGGTGTTCTCGAATTGGCCTCTGGTCATTGATCTGCGCAGCGGTGCCTTTTCCGGCGGTGGTGGTGAGACGGCCCTCATGAATGCGGCGTCAGCGCAGCTGTCGAACTGGCTGGGTCTGCCATCTGGTGTGGCCTGTTCCATGACCGACGCCAAGGCACCTGATGCACAATATGGGGTCGAAAAAGCCATGACCGCGCTGGCGGCGGGGCTGGCAGGGGGCAATCTTGTCTACGAAAGCTCGGGCATGATGGCGGCGCTTTTGGGCGCAAGCTTTGAGGCCTTTGTTCTGGACAATGAGATGTTGGGATCGGTGTACCGCGTGCTGCGTGGGGTTGAGGTGACGCCTGAGGCGCTGGGCTTTGACGCCATCTGTGACAGTGTCTTGGGCGAGGGGCATTTCTTGGGGTCTGCGCAAACCCATGCGGCGATGGAGCGGGACTACCTCTATCCAGCGTTGGCCGACCGGGACACCCCCAGAGAATGGGAAGATAAGGGCGCGCTTGATATGCGCACCCGCGCAAAACACACCGCACAGCAGATCCTGTCAGAGCACCACCCGGCCTATTTGACACCCGATGTGGTGGCAAACCTCCGGGCGCGGTTTCCGATCAGGTTGTAAGACGCGCTGAAATGCCTGATCCGCTGTGCTAGTCTGAGGCCAGAGGAGGGCATGTTATGAAATTGGGTGCATTTTCCATCAGTCTGGCAGTGGATGATCTGGCGAAATCCAAAGCCTTTTATGAGGTGCTTGGATTTGAGAGTTTTGGCGGTTCAGAAGAGCACAACTATCTGATCATGAAAAACGGTGAGACGGTGATAGGGCTGTTTCAGGGCATGTTTGAAGGCAATCTTTTGACCTTCAATCCGGGCTGGGATCAAGCGGCACAACACACAGACCCGTTTGATGATGTCCGTGAGATCAAGGCGCGGCTGACCCAGCAGGGCATTGCCGTCAGTCAGGAACATGGCGGCGAAAGCGGCCCGGCAAGTTTTGTGGTCATGGACCCGGATGGCAATCCGATTTTGATTGACCAACACCGTTAGCGCCGGCTGGACGTCGCTTGTCCTGCGGACCTCGCCCCGCCCCCCGTCCCGTCAGGTGGCGCTGTCGATCTGGGTGTTGTGATCGGTGCAGAGGGTGTGCAGTGCGCTTGAGAGCGACACATCGGTGACCATGGTATCAAGCTCGGCCAGAGAGGCGATGCGCGCAGGAGCGCTTCGCGTCAGTTTGGAGTGATCGCAAACGAGGAATTTGCGCCGCGATCGGCGCAGCACCTCTTGGCTGACCATGACCTCGTTGAGATCAAAATCCATCATATCGCCGTCTGCATCCAAGGCCGAACAACCGATTATGCCAAAATCAAATTTGAACCTGTGCAGGCTTTCGACAGCTAAAGGACCAACCAACCCGCCATCCGCCGCGCGCAGATGCCCCCCGGTGACAATTGTCTCGCACTCGGCATTGGCGCCGAGGATCGTGGCCACCGTCATGTTGTTGGTCACCACCATGAGATTGCGGTGATGGATCAATGCGGTTGCCACCGCTTCTGTTGTGGTGCCAATGCCCAGAAACAGGGCGCAGTCATTTGGGATGAGCCGGGCACAGCGCTCGCCTATTGAACGCTTGGCCTGTTGGTTCAGCGCGCGCCGTTCCTCATAGCCAATATTCGTCACGCCCGAGGGCAGCACCGCGCCACCATGGACCCTTTCAAGACGCCCGGCCTCGGCCAGTTCGGTCAGATCCCGGCGGATGGTTTGCAGAGAGACACCAAACTGTGCGGCAAGCCCGTCAACGCTCACTTCTCCGGTTTGGCGCAGCAGATCGAGAATGTCGCGGTGGCGCGTGTTCATGGTGATTTGTTCCTTTTTGTTTCGTTTATACGCGTTATTCTGAAAAACGAAAATCTAATTCTTTCCTTTTGTGCGCGACTCGGGCATCAAGGCGCCAATCAGATCAGGAGAGTCGGGATGAGCGACGCGCGTAACATGGTGGACCTGTTTGTCATCGGAGGTGGCATCAATGGCTGCGGGATCGCACGGGATGCGGTTGGGCGCGGGCTTACGGTGCGGTTGGCGGAAATGCACGATCTGGCCTCGGCCACCTCGTCGGCGTCCACCAAGCTGTTTCACGGAGGGTTGCGCTATCTTGAGTATTTTGAGTTCCGACTGGTGCGCGAGGCGCTGATCGAGCGCGAAACCCTGTTGCGAGCCATGCCGCACATCAGTTGGCCGATGCGTTTTGTTCTGCCCTATCACAAAGATATGCGGTTTGAGAGCAGCACACCCACCTCAAAACTGCTGACAACCTTTATGCCCTGGATGAAGGGGCGGCGCCCGGCCTGGCTGATCCGGCTTGGGTTGTTCATGTATGACAATCTCGGGGGCCGAAAGGTTCTGCCGGGGACCAAAACCGTTGGATTGAAAGAGTCGCCTGAGGGGGCCCCGCTGCAGCCCCGGTTTGAGACCGCCTATGAATATTCGGATTGCTGGATTCAGGATGCGCGACTGGTTGTGTTGAATGCCCGCGATGCTGAGGCACGTGGCGCGGAAATCATGGTACGCACGCAGGTTGTTTCGGCAGAGCGCATCGAAGGCGGCTGGCAGGTTCTGACCCGCGATATGCGCAGCGGAGAAGAGACGACCCATTATGCAAAAATGCTGGTCAATGCGGCAGGGCCTTGGGTTGGGGATGTGTTGCGGTCGAAGCTGCGCCTGAACAGTCAGGAAAACGTGCGTCTGGTGCGTGGCAGCCATATCGTTGTGCCCAAGCTTTATGACCACGAAAAATGTTATTTCTTCCAAGGCACCGATGGCCGGATCATCTTTGCCATTCCCTATGAGGAAGATTTCACGCTGATCGGGACCACCGATGCGGAACACACGGATCTGACCGAAAAACCGGCGATTTCTGCGGAAGAGCAGGACTATCTCATCCAATTCGCCAATGGCTATTTCGAGCGCCAGATCAGTGCGGAGGATGTGGTCTGGACCTATTCTGGCGTGCGCCCTTTGTACGATGATGGCGCGTCCAGTGCGACGGCGGCGACCCGGGATTACGTGCTGAAGGTGGATACCGCAGGCGGTGCGCCGGTGCTGCACGTGTTTGGCGGCAAAATCACCACCTATCGTCGCTTGGCCGAAAGCGCTCTGGAGAAGATTGGCGAGCATTTCCCGAACCTTCCCGGCGTGTGGACGGCTGGCGTAACCCTGCCCGGTGGTGATTTCCCTGTGGATGGCGCAGCGAAACTGATGGCGGACCTTCAGCGCGATTATGCGTTTCTGGATGCGGCATGGGCGCGGCGGTTGATCAAGACCTATGGCACGGACTCCCGGAAAATTCTCGGCGAGGCCACATCGGCAGCTGATCTGGGGCAGGCCTTTGGTGCGACCCTGACAGAAGCAGAACTGCGCTGGTTGGTAGACAATGAGTTCGCATGCGCGGCGGAAGATGTGCTGTGGCGGCGCGGAAAGCTGGGGCTGCGGTTGAATGAGGATGAACGCGCGGCTGTCGCGGCATGGATGACGCGGAACCAAAGCGTTTGATACGCAGGTCCTTCTGAAAAAAAGCCCCCCAATCCGGTTGGACTGGGGGGCTCTTTTTTTTGAGAAAGTAAGAGGCGAATTAGGCCGCTTTTTCCTGTGCGCCAAACCGCCCATAGAAGCTCTGGTTTTTGTCGCCCATGTCACGCAGCAGAGCGGGACAGGCAAAGCGGTCACCAAAGGCCTCTTGCAACTGGTCACAGCGTTCGGCGGCATAGGGCGCGCCGATCATGTCGAGCCAGCTCAGCGGGCCACCGGACCACGGGGCAAAGCCCCAGCCCAGGATCGCGCCGACGTCACCTTCGCGGATGTCCATCAACACGCCTTCTTCCAGCGCGCGTACCGCTTCGAGCGATTGGGCAAACAAGAGGCGATGCTGGACGTCGATCAGGTCGGGCTGATCGTCGCCTTGCGGATATTGCGCAGCGACGGCTTCGGACAGACCCTGACGTTTGCCTTTTTCGTCGTAGTCATAGAAACCTGCATTGGCCTTGCGTCCCAGACGGCCTTCGCCTTCCATCCAGAAGATTACCTCATCCACGGCCTCGTCAGGATAGGCATCCCCCATCGCGGCCTTGGTGGCGCGGGCAATTTTTGCACCAAGGTCAATCGATGTTTCGTCAACCAACTGCAGTGGGCCCAGCGGCATGCCGACCATCTTGGCGGCGTTTTCTATCAGTGCCGGGGCCACGCCCTCTTTCACCATGCGAATGCCTTCGTTGATGTAAGGAATGATACAGCGGTTGGCGTAGAAGAACCGCGCATCGTTCACCACAATCGGGGTCTTGCGGATCTGGCGTACAAAATCCAAGGCTTTGGCCACGGCGCGATCGCCGGTTTCTTTGCCCTTGATGATTTCCACCAGCAGCATTTTCTCAACGGGCGAGAAGAAGTGAATGCCAATGTACTGGTCGGGGCGCGCGCTGGCTTTGGCCAGATCGCTGATGGGCAGGGTCGAGGTGTTGGTGGCAAAGATGCAGTCTTCGCCAATAATGGCTTCGACCTTCTGGGTCATCTCAGCCTTGACCTTGGGATCTTCAAACACGGCCTCAACAATCAGATCACACCCCTTCAGCGCTTCAAGATCGGTTGTCGCCGTGATCTGGGACAGCAGAGCCTCTTTCTTTTCAGCCGTGGCTTTGCCGCGTTTGATGCCTTTGTCCATGTAGGTTTCGGAATAGGCTTTGCCGCGATCTGCGGCCTCCTGGTTCTGGTCGATCAGAACAACCTCAATCCCGGCCTGCGCCGAGACAAGCGCAATGCCTGCACCCATCATGCCAGCCCCAAGAACACCAACCTTCTTGACGCTTTGGTCGGCCACATCGGTGGGACGCACGGCCCCTTTTTCCAGCGCCTCTTTGTTGATGAACAGCGAGCGGATCATGGCGCCAGACGAGGGGTTCATCAGCACATTGACGAACCAACGCGCCTCGATTTTCAGCGCTGTGTCAAAGGGCACCATGGCGCCTTCGTACACGGCCGAAAGCATGGCCTTGGCGGCGGGGTAGACACCTTTGGTTTTGCCGTTGACCATGGCCGATGCGCCAACAAAGGTCATGAAACCAGCTGGGTGGTAGGGCGTGCCGCCGGGCATTTTGTAACCCTTCGCATCCCATGGCTTGAGGATGTCGGCGTCTTTGGCGTTCAATACCCACTCTTTTGCAGCAGCGAGAGGGTCTTCGACCACTTCATCAATGATGCCTGCCGATTTGGCTTTCTTCGGGTTCGACAGTTTGCCTTCCAGCAGGAACGGCGAGGCGCCCATTGCGCCCAGCTTGCGCGCTAGACGGGTGGTGCCGCCTGCTCCGGGGAAAATGCCGACAAGGATTTCGGGCAGGCCGATTTTGGCCTTGGGGTTGTCGGCGGCAAAAATGCGGTGGGTCGACAGCGGGATTTCCAGACCAATCCCAAGCGCCGTGCCGGGCAGGGCGGTGGCAATCGGTTTGCCGCCCTTGTTGGTTTTCGGATCCATCCCGGCGCGTTCGATTTTGCGCAGAACCGCGTGCATCTGCATGATGCCGTCAAACAGACCCTGAGCCGGGTTGTCGCCTGCCATTTCCTTCATTTTGGCGATGACATTCAGATCCATGCCACCGGCAAAGCTGTCTTTGCCCGAGGTGATGACAATGCCCTTGACCGCCTCATCTGCCAGCGCCTGATCCACCAGTGCGTTCAGCAGCTCAAGAGCCTCAAGATTAAGAACATTCATCGATTTTTCGACCACGTTCCAGGTGATCACTGCGACGCCGTCTGCGTCGGTTTGCATAGTGAAGTCAGTCATTCTTGATCTCCGGAAAGAAAAGGATGGGTGCCGGTCCAATGGTGGTGGCCCATGGCGTTCATGATGGAAGACAGACGCCAGGTGCCGTCGTCTGGGTGAACAAGCGCCGAGGCCGTATAGGGCGGCATGATCCGCGAACCGTCGCGGCGCAGGATATTGGTTTCATAGGTGATGATGACCGTGCCATCGGGGCAGGGATCAAAGTGAAGCGGTTTGTGATGGACATGGGCGAGCCCCATGCTGCGCACCGCCATTTGGTACATGGCAAAGCTGCGCTCGACGTCGTCCTCAGAGGCAAGGGTAATGGGGCCGGCTTGGGTGACAAAGGTGCAGGGCAAGCGCAACCGATTGCGCCAGCGCGCATAATCACCGGTCAGAAACGGTTCAGTGATATCGGCCAGAAGATCCTCAAAGGCGGCATCGTCAAAGGTCATGTGTCCTCCAACGGCGAACCATCTTGCCGGGTAAAGGCGAAATCCTCTGGTGTGACTGTCACCTTCATGTCGACGTCTGAATACCAGCCGATCTCGCTGTCGGTGCGGGTGCCAATCACGAGAAAGGCCCCAAGGGCGTCGCTTTTGTTGACCAAATGGTGGCCATTGGCGTCACCGGCGGGGAAGCTGCAGCAATCGCCAACGGCGAGTGTCGTCTCTCCCATGTCGTCGACAAGTGTGAGCGTCCCTTCCGTTACCATCAGAAATTCGTCTTGCTTTTCATGCCAATGGCGCAGCGCAGATTGGGCACCGGGGGCTAGCTGGACAAGGTTTACGCCGAATTGGCTCAAGCCACCCGCGTCACCCAAGGCCTGTTGGCTCCGGCCCTGCATCTGACTGTTATAGGGCTCGGGATATGACGAACCTGTGCGGGCGGGAATGGCTGATAAATCTAGCTTTGGCATTTGGAAAGATCCGGCTGTTGATCCCCACTCTGGCGAGTGGGTTTTCTAAGAAGGTCAGGCGAAATCGCTGTGAGGTCCGAGTTTTTGAAGCGACCAAAAATTGCGACGCCCAGCCAACGTTGGTCGATCAGCTCAAGTGTCATGTCGCTCTCATAGGGTTCGAGAACAGTTGTGCCGCCCGACAGGATATATGTTCTGTGGCGACCCAGAATTCTGGTTTGGCTGGCGTCTGTAAACTGAGCTTCGAGACAGATGCGATGATAGGCTTGGGCCCCAACGATATCGATACTGTCGCGCAGCGACTGATACGACAGCTGCATCTCTTCATGGTTGCGGGTGGCATAGGCCGTATCGAGGGTTCGAAGACTGTTCTGTGGCGCCAGATATTGGCTCAGGCTACCCCAGTCACGGTCCCAGAAGGCGCGCCCGACGGCATCAAGATGGGCTTGATAAATGGAGGCGGCTGGCGCGGATTTTGTCATTCCACTCTCCACGTTGGACACGCAATCCGAAGTGCAACAATTGGTGCGGTTGACCGGAAGCGTCCTCTCCTTGAAACGACTCCAATTGAGATCCTGCCTGCATCAATCAGCAGAGAAAGACCCCAGAGGGGAATAGATATCAAGGAGAGGGAATGCATCACACGCGCTCGATGATGGTGGCGGCGCCCATGCCCGACGCAATGCAGAGGGTGGCCAGACCCACACCTTTGCCAGAGCGTTCAAGCTCATCCAGCAGGGTGCCTATGATGATTGCACCGGTTGCGCCCAGAGGATGCCCCATGGCAATCGACCCGCCGTTGACGTTGACCTTATCCTGATCGACGTCAAAGGCCTGCATGAAGCGCAGCACAACCGAGGCGAAGGCTTCGTTGACCTCAAACAGATCGATGTCAGAGATCGCCATGCCATTGTCGGCCAGGATCTTCTCGGTCACAGGCACCGGTCCGGTCAGCATGATGGTGGGATCTGTGCCGATCTTTGCAGTGGCCCGGATGCGTGCACGCGGTTTGAGGCCGTATTTCTCGCCGAACTCTTTGTTGCCAATGAGAACCGCAGCCGAGCCGTCCACAATGCCCGAGCTGTTGCCCGCATGGTGGATGTGGTTGATCCGCTCAAGGTGCGGGTACTTCATCAGGGCAATCTGGTCAAAGCCCGGCATCACCTCACCCATGTCCTTGAACGAGGCTTTTAGAGCGCCAAGGCTCTGCATATCGGTGCCGGGGCGCATGTATTCGTCACGGTCCAGCATGGCCAATCCGTTCTGATCGCGCACGGTGATGACCGACTTTTCAAACCGGTTGTCCTCCCAGGCGGCGGCGGCGCGGCGTTGGGATTCCACGGCCAATGCATCGGCATCGGTGCGGGAAAACCCATATTCTGTTGCGATGATATCGGCACTGATGCCTTGCGGCACAAAATAGCTCTCCATGGCGAGGCTCGGGTCCACCGCAATTGCGGCCCCGTCACTGCCCATGGCCACCCGGCCCATCATTTCCACGCCACCGGCGATATAGGCCTGACCGGCACCACCTTTGACCTGATTGGCCGCGAGGTTAACAGCTTCCATGCCCGAGGCACAGAACCGGTTGATCGACAGGCCGGGAATGCGCTCATCGAGATCAGAGGCGAGGACTGCGGACCGCGCAAGACAGCCACCCTGTTCCGCAACCTGTGTGACATTGCCCCAGATCACGTCCTCAACCGCGTGACCTTCGAGATTGTTGCGCTCTTTGACCGCATTGAGCACTTGAGAGGACAGGCGCAGGCTTGTGACCTCGTGCAGCGCGCCGTCTTTGCGGCCCTTGCCACGCGGGGTTCGCAGGGCGTCATAGATATAGGCTTCGGTCATTCTCGTCTTCCTTTATCAGGCGCGGTCCGCAGGGGAGCCGGGCATCAGGTCATAGGGGTGTTTCCAGCCGTCAAGCGCCTGAATGTTGGACATCCAGCGGTCGATTTCTGGCCAGTCAGAGCGGTCAAACCCAAAAGGTTCGGGATAAAACAGATAGCCGCAGCAGGTCAGATCGGCATTGGTGGGCGCATCGCCGACGATCCAATCCCGGCCCTGTAGGTGGGCGTTCAACACACCATAGGCGCCCTTCATGCGGCCCTGCATGAAGGCAATAACCTCGGCGGGGCGTTTGTCTTCGGGCAGAAAATTCATGAGAAACCGCAAGGGCCCCGAGGTGCCCGAGAATTTCTGGTTGTCCCAGATCACCCAGCGCAGCACCTCAAGCTTTTCCATCGCATCTTTGCCGCCGAAATGGCCATAGGTGTCTGACAGGTACTGTTGGATGACACCGGATTGGGTGAGACGAATGTCGCCATCCACAAGAACCGGCGCTTCGCCCATTTCATTGACCTCAGCGCGATATTCCGCCGTGCGGGTTTCGCCATTGAAGAAATCGACCTTCACCGGTTCCCAGTCAAGTTTTGCCAACTCCAACGCCAAGGCAGCTTTGTAAGAATGTCCTGATTCACCAAAACAATAGAGCTTCATTCCCATGTCGCGTCCTTATTCAGTCTGGGTCCGCGCCTGCGCGGGACAAATTGGGTGTGAGCCGTCACAAAGACCGTGCAATCAGCTCTTTCATAATTTCATTGGTTCCACCGTAGATGCGTTGCACCCGGGCGTCTGCCCACATTTCCGCGACGGCGTATTCTTGCATATAGCCATAGCCGCCATGCAGTTGCAGGCAGGCGTCCAGTACTTCGCCCTGTGTGTCGGTGAGCCAGTATTTCGCCATTGCTGCCTTTTCGACCGACAGCTCGCCTGCGATCAGCTCAGAGATGCAGTCATCTAGAAAGGCCCGTGCCACGGTGGTTTTGGTTTTGCACTCCGCCAGCTGGAACCGGGTGTTCTGGAATTGCGTCAGGGGGCCGCCAAAGGCTTCGCGCTCTTTGCAGTACTGGATGGTGCGGGTGACCGCGCCTTCCATGGCGCCGACCGAGGTACAACCAATCACCAGTCGTTCCTGAGCAAGCTGCTTCATCATCTGATAAAAGCCCTGACCCTCTTCCATACCCAGCAGGTTTTCAGGCGGAATTTCGACGTTGTCGAAGAACAGCTCAGAGGTATCCGCCGCATGGCAGCCGATTTTGTCCAGATTGCGTCCGCGGGTGAAGCCGGCGGCGGTGTCTGTTTCCACAACCACAAGCGAGGTGCCATTCGACCCTTGGGTTGGGTCAGTTTTGGCCGCGACAATGATCAGGTTGGCGTGCTGGCCATTGGTGATAAAGGTCTTTTGACCTGACAGGCGGTAGGCATTGCCATCTCGCACCGCTTTGGTTTTCAGGGCCTGAACGTCTGAGCCACCGGAGGGTTCGGTCATCGCCAGCGCGCCGACCAGTTCACCGGTGACCATTTTCGGCAGCCAGCGTCGTTTTTGCTCTTCGGTGCCATAGGCCAGAATATAATGGGCCACGATACCCGAGTGGATGCCATTACCCCAGCTGGCAAGATTGGCGCGGCCCGCTTCCATCAGGATCACAGCCTCATGGCCAAAGTCCCCACCTGCGCCGCCGTATTCCTCTGGGATCGAGGGGCAGAGCAGCCCCAACTCGCCCGCCTGCGCCCAGGTTTCGCGATCCATTTCGCCCTGTTTGCGCCATTTCTCATACTGAGGCTGCCATTCGGTCTCGATGAATTTTGCAGTCATCTCGCCCAACATGGCGTGTTCTTCTGTCATCCAGCTCTGCAGCATGGGTCCCCCTGTTATCGCTTGCGTTCATCCAGTTCGGCATTGAACAACCGAAGCCGATGCGCCAGCGCGTCAGTGTCTGTCACACTGTCAAAATGTTCGAAGAGAAAGGACAGCGCCTCACCTTCATCCAACCCCGCCTCGCGAGAAAATTTCTTTAATCCGCGGAAGCCATCCTCCGTCATGGCAACCGCAAAGCGTCGGGTCAGGCGAAATCTTTTGGGCACTGTTCTCTCCTCAAACTAAGGTGGGGTCTTGGCCCCACCTGACCTGAGCTTAGAACTGTGCTGCGTCGAGTGCCATCACCGTGTCAGCGCCCGTTTCGATGCGCCGCAAATGGGCCACCGTCGCGGGCAACTGACGTGCCATATAATAGCGTGCTGTGGCGAGCTTGGTCTCGTAGAACGCTGCGTCGCCTTCACCCGACGCGAGGTTATCCAGCGCGGCACGCGCCATTTTCCCCCACATGAGGCCAAAGCAGACATGGCCAAACAGATGCATGAAATCATAGGATCCGGCCAAGGCGTGATTGGGGTTCTTCATGCCGTTTTGCATGAAATACATGCCCGCGGCCTGCAGGTCTTTTGACGCGGTCTTCAGGGGCTCGATAAACTCGGCCATGCCCTCAACCTCGGCCTGTTCCTTGCAGAAGGTTTTGACCATGTCAAAGAAGGCCATGACATGTTTGCCGCCTTCCTGCGCCAGTTTGCGCCCAACCAGATCCAGCGCCTGAACACCGTTGGCGCCCTCGTAGATCATGGTGATCCGCGCGTCGCGGGCGAATTGGGACATACCCCATTCTTCGATATAGCCGTGGCCGCCATAAACCTGCTGGGCCGCCGTGGCATATTCAAAGCCTTTGTCGGTCAAAAAGCCTTTGATGACCGGGGTCAGCAGAGAGATAAGGCCGTCGGCGTCTTTGTCGTCCAGTTTGTGGGCGCGGTCGATCATTGCGGCCCCCCAATAGACAAAGGCGCGTGCCCCTTCGACAAAGCTTTTCTGATCCATCAGGTTACGACGGATATCGGGGTGCACAATCAACGGATCGGCGGGGCCGTCGGGGTTTTTGGCACCGGTGACATCCCGGCCCTGAAGCCGGTCTTTGGCGTAGTCTACGGCGTTTTGATACGCTACTTCAGCCTGTGCAAAGCCCTGAAGCCCCACACCCAGACGCGCTTCGTTCATCATGGTGAACATGGCGCGCATGCCTTTGTGTTCGGTGCCGAGCAGATAGCCTGTAGCCTCGTCGTAGTTCATCACGCAGGTCGAGTTGCCGTGGATGCCCATCTTTTCTTCGATATTGCCAACCGAGACACCGTTGCGGTCGCCCAGTGAGCCATCCTCATTGACGAGGAATTTGGGCACGATGAACAGCGAGACACCTTTGATGCCCTCCGGGCCGCCGGGAATTTTGGCAAGCACAAGATGGATCACGTTGTCCGACATGTCATGGTCGCCCGCCGAGATAAAGATCTTCTGGCCGGACACTTTGTAGGTGCCGTCATCCTGCGGTTCGGCTTTGGTCCGCATAAGCCCCAGATCCGTGCCGCAATGCGGTTCGGTCAGGTTCATAGTGCCGGTCCAGTCACAGGAGACCATCTTGGGTAGATAGGTCGCCTTTTGGGCGTCAGTGCCGTGGGCATGAATGGCGGAATAGGCGCCGTGGGTCAGGCCCGCGTACATGTTGAAGGCGATATTCGCGGCCGAAAACTGCTCGCCCACCGCCGTGGAGATAATATAGGGCAGACCCTGACCGCCATATTCGGGGTCACAATCCAGCGCAGTCCAGCCGCCTTCGCGCACCGCATCAAACCCGGCTTTGAACCCGGTTGGCGTGCGCACAACGCCGTTTTCAAGAGTACAGCCCTCTTTGTCACCCACAACATTCAGAGGCGTCAGAACCTGTTCGGCGATTTTGGCGCTTTCGCCAAGAATAGCTTCGGTCGTGTCGCGATCCAGATCCTCATAGCCGGGGATGCCTGAGGCTGAGATGTTCAACACGTCATGCAGAACAAAATTCTGGTCCTGAGTGGGTGCCTTATATGTGGGCATGTCTCTCTCCCTTGAAACCGCGCCGTGTCTATTCGGCCGCGCTCTTTTTCTGCTGTATCGAGGCGAGCATTTTTTCGCCCCAGCTCATCTGTTCTTTCAGATCCTCAATCGCGACGTTGAGTTCATCGCGTTGGCGGATCATGTCGGCCAGGCGGTCTTTGGCGATGTCATACGCTTTGGTCAGCTGCGTCGCCTGTTGATCGCCCAGGTGATAGAGGTCGAGAAGTTGGCGAATTTCCTCGAGACTAAAGCCAAAGCGTTTGCCTCGAAGGATCAGTTTCAACCGTGCGCAATCGCGTCGGGTAAACAACCGCTTTTGGCCTTCACGGATCGGGAACAGCAATTCTTTCTGTTCGTAGAACCGCAGGGTGCGGGGGGTTACCTCAAATGCGTCACACATTTCCCGGATCGTCTTTACCTTGTCGTCGTTCATCTGAATTTCCCATTTCTCACGTGGTTCACCCTACGTGAGGTGCGAGATCCTGAATATTCATACAATGGGAATTTTAGCTGACGTAACTCATACGCCGCGTCACTTTGGAGTTGACGTAAGATCAGGTAACGTAAAAGGCAGGTGAGGGTAACAATCTTACACAACATAGAAAACACCAGAGAAGGTTTCCCTTACTCTGGCGTCAGAAGGTGTTAATTTTTGGTGAACCGACCTGTGCCGAATCCGGGTTAGCCCGCAAGCTTGGCCGCGGTTTCATCCCGCAGAGCCTGAAGCTCGGTTATGGCTTCTGCCAGTTGCACCTGCTGTTCTTTCAACTCGGCCATCTGGCGATCGGCCATATCAATCCAGGCCTGCATCTGGGCTTCTGTGCCTTCATGTTCGTAGATCAAAAGCCACTGACGGATCTCTTCGAGTTGAAAGCCAAACTTGCGGCCACGTCGGATCAGCGTCATGCGGGCGATTTCACGGCTGCCGTAAAACCGCGATCGGCCTTCGCGTTCCGGGGCCAGCAACTCGATATACTCGTAATAGCGCAGGGTGCGCGGTGTGACGTCAAACTTGGCGCACATCTCTTTAAAGCTCAGACGGATATCGGTCATCTCTCTCTCCCTTGCGGCGTACCCTATGCTGCAAGTGCAGCGGTGACAACCGCCTGAGGCGTGACGTTGCGCGGGTGAAATCATAGCTTGCGGCAGACGCACTGGAAATTCATAACAGGGACAAAGGAGCCTGCCATGACCGCCGACAAGGCCACAATTGCCCGCCAATTCATCGAGCTGATCCCCCATGCGAAGGCGCTTGGGATGGAAATTTCCGAGATTGGCGATGGGGTTGCCGAAATTCGGATGCCGTACAACAAAGAGTTTGTCGGAGACCCGGAAACGGGTGTGATCCATGGCGGGGCCGTGTCGGCGCAGATGGACACATGTTGCGGTG
This sequence comes from uncultured Pelagimonas sp., assembly GCA_947497905.1. Taxonomy (GTDB): domain Bacteria; phylum Pseudomonadota; class Alphaproteobacteria; order Rhodobacterales; family Rhodobacteraceae; genus CANMIH01. The sequence goes on along the minus strand of CANMIH010000015.1, from coordinate 40,693 downwards.
CAGCGGTGATGAGTCATCCCAAAAGCCCGGCAGGCACCGCAACGATCAGCCTTCGCATCGACTATATGCGTGCCGCCACACCGGGGCAGGCGGTTGTGACCCGAGCGGAATGCTATCACATCACCCGCTCTGTGGCTTTTGTGCGGGCCACGGCCTGTGACGACGATCACGACAACCCAGTCGCCACTGCAACCGGCACCTTCACCGTGGAGAGTAAGTAATGGCGCGTCGTCCCCCAGAACCCGTTCAAGTGGTCAAACAACGCCGGGATGCCGCACTGTCTGCATTGGTCGATGGTGTGCCCTACATTCGCTATCTCGGGATCCAGTTTGATCGGCGCGGCGATGAGGTCACTGCCGTCTTGCCCTTTGACGAAAAGCTAATCGGCAATCCCTTTTTGCCTGCTTTGCATGGCGGGGTCACCGCGGCCTTTCTTGAGATGACCGCGGTGATTACTCTCAGCTGGAGCTATCTCTGGGAAGATATCGAGAGCGGCAAACTGGATGCCGAGAGCCTGGCGCAGGGCAATCTCCCGCGCTTGCCCAAGACCATTGACTTTACCGTCGATTATCTGCGCTCGGGCCTGCCACGGGATGCCTATGCCCGGGCGCGGATCACCCGCAAAGGGCGCCGTTATGCGAGTGTTCAGGCTGAGGCTTGGCAGGACAATGTCGATCGCCCGATGGCGCAGGCCGCCGCTCATTTTCTTATGCCGCGTCAAGACTGACGCAAAAGGCCTGACATGACCCAATCTGAACCGATCACCCACGCCCGCGTGTTGCAAATTGCGGTGCCTATTATGCTGGCCAATATTGCGGTGCCTTTGATCGGTGCCGTGGATACCGCAGTTGTGGGCCAGATCCCGCAGGCCGAACCAATTGCCGCCGTTGGGGTTGGCTCAATTGTGCTCTCGGCGCTGTATTGGGTGTTTGGGTTCCTGCGCATGGGCACGGGTGGCCTCACGGCACAGGCAGCAGGGCAGGGCGACCGCGCCGAGGTGGCAGCGCTTTTGATGCGGTCCCTTTTGATTGGTCTGTCAGGTGGCGTGCTGCTGCTGTTGTTCTTGCAACCCTTACTGCAGATCGCCTTTGCCTATTCCCCGACCTCTCCCGAAGTTGAGGTCATGTCGCGCGCCTATATGCAGATCCGTATCTGGTCCGCGCCGGCGGCCATTGCGATGTTTGGCATCAGCGGGTGGTTGATCGCACAGGAACGCACGCGCGCAGTTCTGGCGCTTCAGCTCTGGATGACTGCGGCCAATGTGGTGTTGGATGTCTGGTTTGTGTTGGGGCTTGGCTGGGGCGTTGATGGTGTGGCCTTTGCCAGCTTTCTTGCGGAATGGAGCGGATTGCTCCTTGGGCTGTGGCTGTGTCGCGGGGCTTTGATCCGTCGGGGGGCCTGGCAATGGGGCAGAGTGTTTGATCGGGTGCGTTTAAAGCGTATGGCCGTGGTGAACATGGATATCCTGATCCGCTCGCTGTTGCTTGAGGCGGTGTTTCTCTCCTTCCTGTTTTACTACAGCCCGGCTTTTGGCGTCGTGGCTCTCGCGGCCAATCAGGTGTTGATGCAGTTTATTCATCTCATGGCCTATGCTTTGGACGGGTTTGCATTTGCGGCCGAAGCTCTTGTGGGGCAGGCGCTGGGTGCGGGACGACGGGATCGCCTGCGACAGGGGGCCGTGATCAGCAGCCTCTGGGGGTTTATCTTCAACTTTGGCTTTGCTCTGGCATTCGTCTTTTTTGGCGGGATGATCATCGACCTGATCACCAAAGATCCTGAGGTGCAGCAGGCGGCGCGCCGTTATCTGCCTTGGATTGCGATATCCCCGCTTCTGGCGCTGCCCAGTTTTATGCTGGATGGTATTTTCATCGGCGCCACCCGCACCCGCGATATGCGCAATATGATGCTGATCTCGGCGCTGGCCTATTTTGCTGCGGTCTGGCTGTTGCTGCCTATTTGGAGCAATCATGGGTTGTGGGCCGCTTTGATGGTGTCTTTTGTGGCGCGGGGGCTGACCTTGGGTCTGCGTTATCCTGCGCTCGAGCGCTCTGCCGTTTCCGCCTGACCACAACAGGGACACACCGTCAGGGGCATGCTGTTTTGCCTCTGGCCTTTTCCATCCTATTTGCCCTATGCAGTTTTCCAAACCATGAAAGGGAGTGGCGCCATGGAAGATCTCGTCAACAGCTTCATGACCGGCCCCGATGAAAATGGCCGCTTTGGTATTTTCGGTGGGCGGTTTGTGTCAGAGACACTGATGCCTTTGATTCTCGAACTGGAAGAACAGTACGAGAAGGCAAAGACCGATCAATCCTTCTGGGATGAGATGGACTATCTGTGGAAGCACTATGTCGGTCGTCCATCACCGCTGTATCATGCAGAACGCCTGACCGAACGTCTGGGCGGGGCCAAGATCTATCTCAAGCGGGATGAGCTCAACCACACCGGCGCGCATAAAATCAACAACGTGCTGGGTCAGATCATTCTGGCCAAACGTATGGGCAAAACCCGCATCATCGCCGAAACCGGCGCGGGCCAGCACGGTGTGGCAACCGCCACGGTCTGCGCCAAGTTTGGCCTGCAATGTGTGGTCTATATGGGCGCGCATGACGTTGAGCGTCAGGCACCAAACGTATTCCGCATGCGTCTGCTCGGCGCCGAAGTTATTCCGGTGACCTCGGGTCGTGGCACGTTGAAAGACGCAATGAACGACGCGTTGCGCGACTGGGTGACCAATGTGCACGATACCTTCTATTGCATCGGCACCGTGGCAGGCCCGCACCCCTATCCGGCCATGGTGCGGGATTTCCAGTCGATCATCGGTAAAGAAGCCAAAGAGCAGATGATGGAAGCCGAGGGCCGTCTGCCCGACACCATCATCGCAGCCATCGGTGGTGGCTCCAACGCTATGGGTCTGTTCTTCCCGTTCCTCGACGACAAATCGGTCAATATCATCGGTGTCGAAGCCGGTGGCAAAGGTGTGAACGAGAAGATGGAGCATTGCGCTTCGCTGACCGGCGGGCGTCCCGGTGTTCTGCATGGCAACCGCACCTATCTGCTGCAGGATGACGATGGTCAGATCCTCGAAGGGTTCTCTATCTCTGCGGGTCTCGATTATCCGGGCATCGGCCCTGAGCACGCCTGGCTGAACGACATTGGCCGCGCCGAATATGTGGCGATCACCGACAAAGAGGCTCTGGAGGCGTTCCAGCTCTGCTGTGAGACCGAAGGCATCATTCCGGCGCTCGAACCCAGCCACGCGCTGGCCCATGTCGCCAAAATCGCGCCTGAGCTGCCCAAGGACCACATCATCTGCATGAACATGTGCGGTCGGGGAGACAAGGATATCTTCACGGTCGCCAAACACCTCGGCTTTGACATGTCAGACACCGAAGGTCGGACCGCAGACTAAGATGCGGACAAGATGAGACAAAACAAAGGCGCCGGGGAAACCTGGCGCCTTTGTTTTGAAAGTTCTGAAGATTGCGGCGATTGAACCGGAAACCGGAACACGCAAACGACCGCAGAGCGGTTGGATTTTCATTTTTGGTGAAGTGGTGCCCGGGGGCGGAATCGAACCACCGACACGAGGATTTTCAATCCACTGCTCTACCCCTGAGCTACCCGGGCCTGGGTGAGAGCGTCGCTCTCGGGTGAGGCGTGATTTAGCTAAGCCAGCTGGGGGTGTCCAGAGCGAAATGACAAAAACACATGTTTTCGCCAAAAAAAATCTGAAGCCTTTCAAAAATCCCATGTTTTCGGCTAGATGCCCCCTATGCCTTTGACCTTTACCTCCCTTGCCGACATCTATGACCATGGGTTTGATACCGTGATTGATGTACGAAGCCCCGCTGAACACGCAGAAGATCATATTCCGGACGCGATCAGCTTGCCGGTGCTGGACAATGCGGAACGCGCGCGGGTTGGGACACTCTATAAACAAACCAGCCCCTTCGCGGCCCGCAAGATTGGCGCGGCGCTGGTGTTTCGAAACGCCGCTGATCATATTGAACACCGTTTGGCGCATCATGACCGGAACTGGCGTCCCTTGGTCTATTGCTGGCGTGGGGGCCAACGGTCTGGCTCCTTCACCTGGTTGCTGAAAGAGATCGGGTGGCGGGCTGAGGTGGTCGAGGGGGGCTATCGGACCTATCGACGGCTGGTCACGCAGGCGCTGTATGATCAGCCCCTGAACCACCGGTTTATCCAGCTGGGCGGCTACACGGGCACCGCCAAAACCGCGCTCTTGCCGATGTTGGTGGCGCGCGGGGTGCAAGTGCTCGATCTAGAGGGATTGGCCGGACATCGTGGCTCGTTGCTCGGGGAAATGCCCGGTGGGCAACCTGCACAAAAGGCGTTTGAATCCCAGCTGGCTGCAAAACTTCACCATTTCGACCCCGCCCGCCCGGTGATTGTTGAAGCCGAAAGCAGCAAAATTGGCGGGATCAACCTACCTCCCAGCCTGTGGGAGGGAATGAAGGCTGCACCTTGGTTTGAAATTCAGGCGCCGGTTGAGGAGCGTGCGCGATATCTGGATCAGGCCTACGACGATGTTTTGTCCGATGGGGCGCGTCTCAAAGACCGTTTGTCTCCGCTGCGGCTTCACCGGGGCCATGCGCTTGTGGACCAGTGGGAGGCGATGATTGACGCGGGAGAACGGCGTGCCCTGTGCCAGTCTCTGGTCGAAGATCATTATGACCCGGCCTATGACAAATCCATGCGTGCGATCACACCGAATGTTGCTGCGCGTTTTGAAACCGATCACCTTGATGACGCGACGCTTGAAACCGTGGCTGACCAAATTGCGGAGCGGGTTCAGACAACGGTGATCTGACCAGGGGTGTCGGTGCAGGTGCCGATGACAGCAGCTTCATGGCCTGAGGATTTCAGTTTGTCGACAAGTGCAGTAGCATCACCTGAGACGCTGGCCAGCAGACCACCAGAGGTTTGAGGATCAAACAGAAGATCAAACTCCGGTCCCTCTGGGATCTGTGGATGAAGTTTACGGTTTTCAGGCAACAACGTTGATTTTTGGCCGGCTTTCGCCAGGGCAAGCGCGCCGTCCATAAACGGAATGTCCGCAAGATCGAGGTCAGCCCCGACACCAGATTGTCGGCAGATGTTTTGCAGATGCCCAATCAACCCAAATCCGGTGACATCGGTCATCGCCGTGGCACGCGATAGAATGCGTGAAGGGTCTTTTTGACTTCTGCACATGTGATCGAGCGCCCGCACCACCCAATCCCCCTGTGCCTGTCCCGCCATTTCTGCGGCCATCAGAATGCCAGACCCCAAGGGTTTGGTGAGGATGAGCTGATCTCCGGCTCGGGCCCCGGAGAGGGTGATGGGCGGGGAATGACATAGGCCCGTCACCGTAAAACCGAGGGTCAACTCACTGCCAAAAGAACTGTGCCCGCCAATGATCTCTGCCCCGGCCTCTGCAAAGCAGGACTGCGCCGTTGTCATGATCTCATTCAGGGTTCTTTGCGCCAATTCAGACGACATGCGTGGCAGAATGACCGTGGCGGTCGCCGCCTGAGGGGCCGCCCCCATGGCCCAGATATCGCCAAGGGCATGATGGGCTGTGATACGTGTCATGGTGACAGGATCTTGGGTCATCGCACGCAGGTGATCGGTGCTTATCACCTGCTGTGCTCCTCCGGTCAGTATTAACGCCGCGTCGTCGTCTGGCAGTGCGGTGATATCGTCTCGTATCGTGCCGGGGCGTGGAAGTGCCGCCTGCAACGCGGATTGCCCAATTTTGGAGCCACACCCCCCGCAAAGTGGCTTGTCCCCCAACACAGATTTGGTGTCCGCAGCCATATCCTTGGGCAGTTGGGGCGCGGGCATCTGGGGTAAGTTGCGAAACTTATCCATGAATTTCTGATCGATGTGGTTTTTCCAGCGCCACAGAAGGGGGCCAGAGAATGTCATGCCAAACTGGTCTGCCAGGGCGGATTTTTCGCCCAGTGACACCAGCTTGAGATAGTCGCGTTGTGGGCGGTAGGTCTGGTACTGCCCAGTCTCTTGCAAAGCAACGCGCAGGTTGTGAAACAGAACCGGTGCCTGTCGCACGGCAAAAACGCCAGCCTTGGGCCGGGGCGTTTCCACCATATGAGCGCAGTCGCCCGTTGCAAAAATGGCAGGGTCTGATGAGGCCAGCGTTGGGCCGACTTCGATAAATCCATCAGCTAGCTCTAGTCCGGTCTGCGCAAGCCATCCTTGAGGCTCGGCGCCAGCGGCACCGCAGATGAAATTGGCCTCAATCTTGTTCCCTGCGGCGGTGTGAATGCCGTCGGCTGTGATCTTTGTGATGTTACAGTCTTCGTAAAGCGTGACGCCCCAGCTGGTGAGTGTCTTCAGAAGGTGGGTGCGACTTTTTTTGGGGAGACCCGCCAAAATCTGATCTTTGTCGATGAGGGTGAGCCTGGCCTCGCGACCGTCGGTTTTCAGTGCCCGAGCAAATGAAAGGATGATTTCGACACCGGCAATTCCACCCCCGATGACGGCAATTTTGGCCGCACCTTGGGTGTTGCGAAACGTCGACCAGGCGCGCGCAAATGGCCCAAGGGGTTTCGCGGGAACGGCATGTTCGGAAAACCCGGGCAGATCGGACAGGGTGCTGGTGATACCAATATCAAGCGAGGCAATATCATACATCAGCGGGGGCCGACCTTCGACCTGTATGGTTTTCGAAAGAGGATCAATATGTGTGGCATGGCCGTTGATCAAACGGGCCCCGGCAAATCGCGCCAGTTTGACAAGATCAATGTCGAGGGCCTCGCGGGAATAGTGCCCGGCAAGATATCCGGGCAGCATACCAGAATAAGGGGCGGTTGGGCCGGGATTGATCACTGTGACACGTGCGCCCGGAAGCGGGTTCATCCCCCATTTACGCAACACCAGAGCATGGGCATGACCGCCGCCGATCAATACAAGATCACGTGTATACGGGAGCTGAGGCTGCATTGGGATCTCCTTCGTGTGCCGCTTTAACACGCAAAAAGAAGAAGGTGCACTTCGATTTGTCGAAGCGCACCTTGGCAAACACAGACGTGATAGAAGATGTGATTAGAACAGGGTGATATCCTGCGCTGCGGGCTTGGGCCTGGGCGGCGGGGCCGGACGTGCCTCCGCCTCGATATTGCCCTGAACAAGCAACTGGCGCGCCTGTCCGGTTACCGGCCAATAGCGGATGCGCCTGGCCTGATTTCCTCCAAGACTTTCAGCGATGCAGGGGATGCCCTCGTCTTTGAGGAACTGACGCGCGAACGCGGCGTTGGAGCCACCGATGTCGCGCAAATTTCCCATCATATTGGCGCCACCAAAGATCTTGGCCTGAAGATTGCTGCGGTCAGCCCCTTGTTTGAGCATGCCATTGATCAACAATTCCATAGCGTAGGCGCCATAGCGGACGTTGTCACTGCCCGCGCCACCGGTGCCTCGGTCGGGCAACAGAAAGTGGTTCATGCCGCCGATGCCACGCTTGGTATCAGACAGACACACCGCGACACAGGACCCGAGTACCGTGGTCAACACCTCATTGGCTTTATCCGAGATGGCATAATCACCCTGAATGACATTCACTAGTTTCTCGCCATTACCTGTCATGAGCAGCCTCTCTTGTTTGTGTCGTTGTTTGAACCTGCGCCGTGAGCAAGGCAGGGCCAATTTTTTTAAGGGGGAGAACGGACTGAGCCGCGCCCAGTTCCACCGCAGCGCGGGGCATGCCGTAGACAACTGAGCTTTTTTCATCCTGTGCAAACGTTGTGGCACCAGATCGTCGCAATGCCAGAAGTCCGTCCGCGCCGTCGCGTCCCATACCCGTAAGCAACGCGGCAGCGATTTTGGGGGCATGGTCCTGCGCGCTGTTGAACAGCATATCAACTGATGGCGCATGTCCGGACACAGGGGGCGCGTCGATCCGCTTTGCCACCAACTGACGCGTGCCGTCGACCACGAGATGTTTTCGGCTTCCTGCTCCGATGATAATCTGTCCAGATCTCAGTGGGATGTCATCCTCGGCCAATACAACCTGAGCCGCGCATTGGCGATTGAGCAATTCTGCGAGACTGTTCCCGAAGCCGGGTCCGGTGTGCTGGACAATCATCGTTGGTGGGCAATCGACGGGAAAGTTGGATAAAATCGCCAGAAGCGCGTCGACACCACCCGTACTTGCTCCGATCAATATGAGCTTTTGGGCCGTTTGCGTCTGCCGCACGAGAGACGGCTGCGCAGGTTGCGCGCGTGATGGCTCAGATGAGGCCGCGGTTCTGCTGCTGCGGGCCGGCATCCGCGACGGGCCGAGCCGGGTCAGGCTACGCAACTGACCGGCAATCACATCTGCCGGGGCGTTGCCTGGGACCTCAAATAGATCAGAAGCGGCTTTGCTTTCAGGTGAGAGGCAGCTGGCGGACCCATACAGGCTGTTCAAAACCAGCCAACGCACATCCAAAGCGGAGAAGAGCGCGCGCATCACCTCAAATTCGGGCAGTCGCGCCAGGGATTCCGATATGAGCACGGCATTGGGAAGCTGCGATTCAACTTCGTTGTACGTGTTCATCAGATCACCGGTACACCCAATGATCTTAAATTCAGGTAAGGTCGTCAGCAGCGACAAAAGTCGTTTGCGTTCTTTGGCGTCAGGACTGGCGATGATCAAACGTTTTTGTGACACAGGATCCCCACTTGCATCATAGACCACAGCGCACCGACCAGCCGGTGACGTCAGAAAAGTTCAGCTTCTCCGGTGATCGGAGCGGCGGCCTCGTGACCTTTCAAACGGGCTGCCATATCCCGTAGCGGGATTTTGGACACGGCCTCATGCAAACAGGTCTCGCCATTATCACGCGACGCATTGGCGACATCTCTGAGATAGGTGGAAAGAGACTCGATCGACTGCACGATAAAGTCCATTTCCTGAAACATCTGCAAAGTGACACCCCTCGGAGTGTCTCCGCCCGCATCGAGGACGGTTTCAAACCCGTCCTCGAGACGTTTCAACCGATCCAAAAGCACATCCAGTTCGGATGCGACCCCATCGGTCGCATCAGCCGAGGAAATCTTAAAGCTCGGGGTTGCGTTCATAGCCGACCTACCACGCTTTCGATGCATTGCTTCATCGATGCCGAGGTGAAAGGCTTTTTGATCATGTTGTTGAGGCCAAGCTTTTTGGCTTCGGCAACAATTTCGGGTGTCGGGCGACCGGTCACCAGAATAAAGCCCATTTTCTGGGTCGGTTGGTGGCTTCTGACGTGCTTGAGCAGGCCAATGCCATCCATCCCGGGCATGTTGTAGTCGGACAGTACCAGGTGACAGGGGCTCGCCGCGAGTTTTTCAAAGGCGCGACGCCCGTCATTCTCGGTGACATAGTTTTTGATACCAATGTCATCCAAAGCCTGGGTGATCAGTCCACGGCTGGTTGCCATGTCGTCCACGACCATGACGCGCAGGGAATCTTTCAGACTCATTTCAGGCTCCTATCGTTTGCATTTTGCAAAGTGTTTTCAGTCTTTTGGTAGCTGGTGATACCCACACCAGCCAAGGATTGTGACGCCGGACCAGACACCCGTTCAGAGTGCCCGATAAAGAGATGTCCTCCCGGAGCCAAAATATCGCAGAACCGTTTCCAAAGAGTTTGCTGGGTCGGTTGGTCAAAATAAATCGCAACATTGCGACAGAAGATGACATCAAACGGACCGCCAAAGGGCCACTCTTTGATCAGATTCAATTCGCCAAAAGTGATCAATTTCTTGGCGTCTGGGGCAATCGTAAACGATTTCCCATCAGAAGACGGACGGGTCCACTTCTGAGCCATTGGCGCGGGAATGCCTTTGGCTTCATCTTTGGGATACGTGCCGGCTTCGGCTTTTTGTACGATCCTTGGATCGATATCGGTCGCAAGGATTTTCACATCATGCGCCGCTGCGTCTGGAAACGCCGTCAGCAGCTGCATTGCGATCGAATAGGGTTCTTGTCCCGAAGAACACCCCGCCGACCAGATGCGCGCCCGTTTCCCGGCTTTGGCATTTCGAATGATGTCAGGCAGACAGCTGTCGCGCAGCATTTCGAAATGGTGGTTCTCCCGGAAATAGGACGTCACATTGGTGGTGAGCGCAGAGATCAGCTCATGCCGTTCTTTGTCCTCTTGAGGTTGCTCAACAAGCGCCAGATAGTCGCGGAAGCTCGATATTCCGCGCGCTTTCAAGCGCTTGATGAGACGAGAGTATACCAATGGCTTCTTGCTTTCAGCAAGGTTGAGCCCAAAGTTGGCATGTGCCAGCGCCGCCAAGGCTTTGAAATCGGCGTCGCTGAACGGGATCTCGTCTCCGTCAGGAATATGGGCCGCTACATTCATGCTGCGGCGCCCGTTTCGGTTTCCAGAACCGCTCCAAGATTGACAACCCGAACCATGGCCTCATCGACAGAGATCATGCCGCGGATGCTATGTTTGGTGGCGTCGGATTTGATATCCGGGGTTTCCTGGATGGCGCTCTTGTCCACCGACAGGATTTCCGAGACCGATTCAACCAGGAGACCGATGGTTGTGCCCTCTACGGCGGCAACGATGACAACGTTACGCTCGTTTGAGGGCGTGGCCCCAAGACCAAACCGGGCGGAGAGGTCAAAGATTGGGATCACGGCACCGCGGAGGTTCATCACACCCAACACATCATTTGGTGTGTGGGGTAGGGCCGTTACCGGGGTCCAGCGGCGAATTTCGCGGATCTGGGTGATTTCTAGGCAGTAGTTCTGACCGCCAGCGGAGAACGTGATGAACTCGAACTGGGAATCGGCGACTGCTTCTGCTGCTGCTTCAGACATGACGGAGCTCCGTTTTCTATGGCTGGGGGATGAGGTCGAAACCAGTGGAGTGGTCGAGTTTGATCAGCTCCTCGGGATCGAGGATCAGAGCAATCTTACCATCACCAAGAATGGTCGCGGCTGAGACGCCCGGAATGGCGGTATAGTTGCTTTCCAGACTTTTGATGACGACCTGACGCTGATCATGGATCGATGACACTCGCAACGCGGTCAAACCCTGAGTCTCCGTCGAAACAAGAAGGAGAATCCCGGTTTTCGGGCCTTCTTGCGTTTCGGCCAATCCAAGGCTGTCGGCGACATCGACGATCGGCACATAGGACCCACGGACACTGACCAACTCGCTATCGGTTCCTACCACGTGAATGTCACGCAGATTGGGGCGAATGGTTTCCAGGATCGACGAGATCGGGATAACCATGGTTTGGTCTGCGACCGAGATCACAAAGCCATCCATAACGGCCAGGGTCAGAGGCAGGATGATGGTAAAGGTCGTGCCCTTGCCGGGGGTGGAACTGATCGAAATCCGTCCGCCCAGAGCCTGAACCGCATTTTTCACAACATCCATGCCGACGCCACGGCCGGACAGGTTCGACACCTGGCCCGCAGTTGAAAACCCTGGAAGGAACAGCAGGTTGTCGATCTCAGGATCAGACAGTTCTGCGTCTTTTGGGACCAGATTTTTCTCGATCGCCTTGCGCAGAATGACCTCACGGTTCAGGCCCGCGCCATCATCCGCAATTTCGATAAATACGCTGCCGGATCGGTGTGCCGCTGAGAGGCGGATGGTTCCCACAGGGTCCTTGCCCGCTTCGTCCCGCTTTTCTGGCGATTCCAAACCGTGGTCGATCGCATTCCGCACCATATGGGTTAGCGGGTCAGCCAGCCGTTCGATGACCGTTTTGTCAACCTCGGTCGAGTCACCAACCGTGACCAGTTTGGCTTTCTTATTGGTGGCATCTGAGGCTTCGCGCACAATCCGTGACATCCGCTGGAACAGCGGTTTGACGGGCTGGGCACGAATGGCCATGACGCCTTCCTGAATGTCGCGTGCCAACAGTTTGTAGGCTTCCAGCTCATTGGTGAGATGGGCCACAGTGGGCAGATCCAGCTCTTCGATGCGCTGCGAAATCATCGCTTGGTTGATGATCAATTCGCCAACTGTGTTGATCAGGCGGTCGACGCGATCAAGGTCAACCCGAAGGGTCGGCTTGGGGCCGCGCGATTCCTTGGCGGGTGTGGCAGCAGCCGCTGGAGCAGGTTTCGCCACCGCTGCTGCGACGGGCTCATTGTCTTGCGCTGCTTCAACGGCCGGTTCTGGTGCCGCTTCCGGTTCAGGGGCGGCTGCCACCGCCGCGCTAAAAACTGGCGCGCTTCCATCGACTTGAATGTCCAGGGCGCACAGGCCTTCGACGAATTCGAACACCTCATGCAAGGTGGTCTCGGTTTCGGCCGTCTGAAGCGTCAGGCTCCAGGCCAGAATCGCATCATTTGGGTCAAAGAGATCAAAATCGGGCAGGCGGCTTGTGTCTGCTTCAACTTTGAGCGGGCCAAATTCTGCCAGAGCATCAAAGAGCAACAGCGGTTCATGGCCGTTTTCATAAAGCTCTTTCTTGGGCTTGAAGGCAATTTTGAATACACGCTCGCCGATAGACTCTTCTGCGGGTGCGTCTTCGATTTCAACTGGGCCACCAAAGTCGAGTGTGACCGCATCAAACGAGAAATCATCCGCGCCGGCGTTGTCTCCCAGATACCCTTCCAGCTCTTTGATCAGAGCCTTTTCGGAGGTTTCATCCAGATCGGTTTCGTCACGTGACGAGGCTACAAGATCAGAAAGCTGATCCCCGGACCGGTGGAAGATTGCCATCAGCTTTTCGTCAACTGAAAGCTCGTTGCCACGTACCATGTCCATGACGGTTTCGAAGGTATGTGCAAAGTTCACCAAACGGTCGAGACCGAAGGCGCCTGCACCGCCTTTGATTGAGTGAACCGCGCGGAACACCGCGTTGACAACTTCGATATCTTCGGGGGCTTCTTCCATTTGGGAGAGACCCTCAACCAGTGCTTCGAGGAGCTCTTCGCATTCCTCAAAGAACGTATCTCTGATTGAATTCATTGACATGGCATTAGCTCACGTGACCGGTGAGACGACGCAGAACAGATACCAGCGAGGCATCGTCGAAGGGTTTGACGATCCAACCGGTTGCCCCGGCGCCACGTGCGCGGGCCTTGAGATCGTCCGAGCTTTCTGTGGTCAGCACCAGGATTGGAACATTGGTGCGATTTGGGCCACTGCGCAGCGAGTCGATGACACCAAAGCCGTCCATTTTCGGCATGTTGATGTCGGTGATCACCACATCGGGGTCTACGTCGGGGAAGACCTCTACGCCTTCAACGCCGTCGCAGGCCGAGTGGAATTCGAAACCGGCCCCTTCCAGGGAAACACGCAGAAGGTTTCGGATAGTGCGCGAATCGTCGATAGCCAGAACCTTGGTGGTCATTGCAGCGTCTCCTTGTCGAAGTGGTCAGAGGCGATACCCAAACGTTCTAGGCCATCGCGGAAAGAGGGGGACATATCTGTCAGTTTGAAATCCTTGCCGTCAATCTGCCACTGACGTTCAGCGACAAGCAGGAGCTGCAGTCGGTGCGAATCCAGGCGGTGAACGTCGCGAGCGGATACAGTTACAGGCCCTTGACGTGCGCTCAGCAGGAACGGAACCAGCGGGTCCTCACCGGACCGGGCACGGGTCGCGCCTAGGGCATGGAAATGGATATCTGGCATGTTGATACGGCTTTCCTCTTGGCAACAGGTGCACCGGCAAAGGTGCGTTTCTTGCCAAACAGGAATAAGCAGGCTGTCTTAACAAACAGTTCCACGGGGTCGGGATCGTTAGAATTGGAATGATCTTACGGCGAGTTTGATTATTCGCTGTTTTTTCAGCGAGTTGCTTCGAAATCTCTGGTTTTCTGGGAAGGATTCAACCCCGTTAGTCTGGAATTGATCGGATTTGGGTCAGGTGAATGCGGCAGATATGCAGGGGTCAGACGCTGTGATGCCCGCGCGCATGGATTTGTGATGATTTGTCCCGCAGCCCAGCTAATATCGCCCCAGTGAAGGTAAGTCGTGCGAGCCCCCAATGCCCCAGATCGAAAGCCAAGATTCCCAGCAAACTGTGATTTTGCAAAGTGCCCTAGAGGTGTTTGCCGATGTGGGTATTGCGGCGGCGCGTGTGGCAGATATCGCTGGGCGCAGTGGCGTGGGAAAGGGGACGGTCTACCTATATTTCAAACGCAAAGAAGATCTGGCGTTGGCGGTCAGCGACCTGATTTTTGATGAATTTGATCACTGGTACGATGGCGTAGCGCAAAGTCAGACTGTCGCCGAGTTGCGCGCTGGGCTTGAGGCTGTGTTCAAACCGCGACACCGACATGCCAAGCTTCTGAGTGTTTTGCAGGAGCTCACCCGGTTGCCTGAATGTCGGGAAGAGATCATGCGGCGGTCACAACAACGGTTGGGGCGCATCGGCAATCTGATCGCGCGTAAGCTAGATGAGTTTGCACCCAGCGCACCGAAAGATGACTGGGCTCCGGTTAACCGCGGATGGATGATCGTGGGACTGATACAGGGTGTGGTGCTTCAGGCCGCGCTAATGGGGCTGACGGATGAAGCCTTTCATGCCGTTAAAACTCAGGCCGTGACACAGTGCCTAAACGGCCTGAGCTTGCAGGATTAAATCCCGAGATGTTTATGTGCGAGATCGGTAGGCAAGTTTTCCAGACGATCGGCCCAGATAGAGGTGCCTTTGTCGAGGATCACTGCGGTGTCGGCCACTTGACGCAGTTCTTTTAGCGATTTGTCGACGATCAGAATGGACAACCCGCTATCGCGTTTCAAACGACCAATTGCATCCCAGATTTCCTGGCGGATCAGCGGGGCAAGTCCCTCTGTTGCCTCATCAAGGATCAACAACCGCGGATTGGTCATCAGCGCACGCCCAATCGCAAGCATCTGTTGCTCGCCCCCTGACAGGCTTGCCGCCCGCTGCGCGTGACGCTCGGCCAGTCGAGGAAACAAAGACCCAACCGCGGCTTGATCCCAGGCGCCGGGGCGGGCGCTGGCCATCAGGTTTTCAGACACTGTAAGATCCGCGAAACAGCGCCGCCCCTCGGGGACCAGACCAATCCCCAGTCGAGCGGCCTTGTGGCTGGGCAGGGGGGCAAGATCTGTGCCGTCAAAGCGGATCTCGCCCTTTGCTGCCAACATACGACAGATGCATTTGATGGTGGTGCTTTTGCCCATGCCGTTGCGGCCCATCAAGGCAAGCACTTCGCCTTGGTTGAGGGTGAGATCGACCCCAAACAGCGCCTGACTGGCGCCATAATGGGCGGTGATGTTTTTGAGACTGAGAAGGGCACTCATGCTTCGTCCCCCAGATAGGCTTCGCGCACACGGGTGTCGGTGCGGATTTCGTCAACTGTGCCAGTGGCGATGATCTGGCCACTGACCAGCACACTGATCCGGTCGGCCAGGGCAAACACCGCATCCATGTCATGTTCGACCAGAAGGATCGGCGCTTCGTGGCGCAACCCATCCAGAAGTTTGGTCAAACGTGCCGATCCTTCGGCCCCAAGGCCCGCCATGGGTTCATCCATGACAAAGGCCTTGGGTTGCAGGGTCAGGGCAACAGCGACTTCGAGCTGTCGGCGCTGACCGTGGCTCAGCTCTGCAGTCACCCGTGCTTGTTCGTCTGCCAGACCCACGCGTTCAAGCGCAGCCATGGCCGATTTGCGCAAAGCTTTGTCATTCAACACCGCGCCAAAAAACCGCCATGGCGCGGCGCTTTTGCCGAGCGCGCCGAGCAGCACGTTTTGCATGACGGTGTCTTCCATGGCCAACTGGCTGATCTGGAAGGTGCGGCCAAGTCCGGCCTGCGCCCTTTGGGCGGTGTCTTTTCCCGTCACATCCTGACCGGCAAGGAAAACCTGCCCACTGTCGGGGGCAAGCGATCCGCAGATCTGGCCGATCAGCGTGGATTTTCCCGCGCCGTTGGGGCCAATGATGGCGTGAATTTCTCCCGGTCTGAGGGCGATCGAGACATCGTCGGTTGCCTGCAGAGCACCGAAGGCTTTGCGTAACCCACGGGTTTCCAAAATGACATCAGTCATGGGCCTTTGCTCCTCCCGCCAGAAGTCCGATCACGCCACCTTTGCCAAAGAGCACAATGCCCAGCAGAAGGAAGCCAAACCAGATGTGCCAATAGTCGCTGATCCCGCCCAGCACATGTTCGATTATGACAAACAATGCGGCACCGATCACCGGACCAAACAGACGGGCCGTGCCTCCAATGATGATAAAGACGATAAACTCACCCGAGAGCTGCCAGCTGAACATGGTCGGGCTGACAAAGCGGTTGAGATCCGCAAACAGCGCCCCGGCAAGACCGGTGATCATGCCCGAAATGGTGAAGGCCACCAGCTGAAGCTTAAATGGGTTCAGGCCGACAGCTTTGACGCGGTTGGGCACCTGCCGCGCCGCGTTCAGAGCCAGACCGAAGGGCGATTTTGCTAGCCGCCATTGGAAGGCCAGTGCCAGAAGCAATATGGCAAGGCAGAGCCCGTAGAACTGCAAGGGCACCAGCGTGTTGAGGCCGGGGAATCCGTTGCGCACATAGATCGCCAGACCGTCTTCACCACCATATTCCGCCCAGCTGATGGAGAAGAAGAACAGCATCTGACCAAAGGCCAGTGTGATCATGATGAAATAGACGCCAGTGGTACGTAGCGACAAAAGGCCGATGAGAAAGGCAACAATCCCGGACACCACCGTGGCCAAAAGCCAGATAATGGGCATCGATTTGGTGCCTTCTATCAAGAAGGGCCACTCAGCAATCGGTGTGTAGTTCTGGGCGTGATGCGCCAGAATGCCCATGGCATAGCCACCGATGCCAAAGAACACAGCGTGGCCAAAGCTGACCAAGCCACCAATGCCAAGGGCGATGTTCAGCCCAAGTGCCGCAAGGGCAAGGATCACAGCGCGGGTTGCAAGGGTGATGGTAAAGGGCTCGTCCGAGACATGCGCCCACAACGGGATGAGGATCAGGCCCGCAAGGCAGGCGAGGTTCACATAGGATTCGCGGGTCATGCTTTTGCTCCGAACAGGCCGGTGGGTTTCCAGATCAGCACGGCAGCCATCAGAACATATATGGCCATCGAGGCCAGCGAGGCGCCGATTTGGCTCGCCGCGGCGGGATCCATGAACAGGCGGAACAGTTGCGGCAGAAAAATACTTCCCAAGGTGTCGGTCAGCCCCACCAGAAGTGCGCCGATCAATGCGCCTTTGATCGAACCGATGCCGCCGATAACGATTACAACAAAGGCTAAGATCAACACGGGTTCACCCATGCCGACCTGCACCGATTGGATCGCACCCACAAGAGCCCCCGCCAGCCCTGCCAAAGCGGCTCCAAGGGCAAAAACAAAGGTGTAAAGCCGGTCGATATCGACGCCAAGTGCGGCGATCATTTCACGGTCGTTTTCACCGGCGCGGATGCGGATGCCAACGCGGGTGCGGGCAATCAACCAGAACAGACCTGCGGCAACGGCGAGACCAATCAGAATCAGTGTCAGACGATAGAGCGGGTACTGAATGCCGCCGGGCAGGGTGACCGGACCTGACAGAAGGTCAGGGATATCTAGAAACAGAGGGAAAGATCCAAAGACCCAACGCGTGCCTTCCGAGAAAATCAGGATCAACGCAAAGGTGGCCAGAACCTGATCCAGGTGGTCGCGCGCATAAAGTCGGCGCAACACGGTCAGCTCGATAATGGCGCCGGCCGCTGCCGCCCCGATGAGCGCAGCCACAAGCCCCAGAAAAAATGATCCCGTCGCTGCCGACGCCGCAGCGGCGGCAAAGGCGCCAACCATATACAGCGACCCATGCGCGAGATTGATCAACCCCATCACACCAAAAACAAGCGTCAGACCTGCTGCCATCAAAAACAGCATGATGCCCGACTGCAGCCCGTTCAGCAGCTGCTCGATCACCAGTATCGCAGACATATGCGATCCTTCCCCGTTGCGAATGTCAAAGAGAGACATGTCCGAAGGCGCGCGGGGCGCCTTCGGGGCAATGTGTTCTACATGTAAGAGAGATTACATTTTGCAGTCAGCTGCGTAGGCATCGCCGCGTGCTTCCAGCGCCGCGCCCAGAACTTTGTTTGTCAGAACATCGCCTTCGCGGATCACTTCGCGTACATAGATGTTCTGGATCGGATGGTGGTTGGGTCCAAACTTGAACTCGCCACGTGTGCTGTCGAACTCGGCCGCGCGCAGAGCCTCGCGGAAGCCATCCGCGTCACTCACATCCGCCTTGTCGATGGCCGAGATCAGCAGATTTGCGGTGTCAAAGCCCTGGCTTGCATAGAGCGAAGGCAGACGGCCGTATTCCTGTTCAAAGCTGGCGACAAAGGCGGCGTTTGCCGGGTTGTCCAGATCCTTGGACCATTGGCTGGTGTTTGCCACACCCAATGCCGCATCACCAACCGCCTGCAGGATACCCTGATCAAACGAGAAGGCCGGGCCTACGACCGGCAGGTCAATGCCGCTGTCTGCGAACTGTTTGAGGAAGGAAATGCCCATGCCGCCGGGCAGGAAGAAAAAGACACTGTCTGCGCCCGACGCGCGGATTTGTGCAATCTCGGCGGCGTAGTCGGTCTGGCCCAGTTTGGTGTATAGTTCACCGGTCAGGTCACCCTCATAGAACCGCTTGTACCCGGTCAGCGCGTCTTTGCCCGCAGGATAGTTGGGCGCAAGGATGAAGGTTTTGGAATAGCCTTTGGCGTTGGCATGCGCACCGGCACCTTCATGCAGGTTGTCGTTCTGCCAGGCGACATTGAAATAGTTCTGATGGCAGCCGCGCCCCGCCAGCTGCGAAGGGCCTGCGTTGGGTGACAGGTAGAATTTGCCCTGCGCTGTCACCGAAGGCACCACGGCCATTGCGAGGTTCGACCAGATGATGCCGGTCAGCACGTCTACCTTCTCGGACTGCACCATTTTGTCGGCCAACTGGACCGCAACATCGGGTTTGCGCTGATCGTCTTCGATCACCACTTCGATGTCATCGCGGCCTGATTGTTCGATCGCCAGCATAAAGCCGTCGCGCACGTCGATCCCAAGCCCTGCACCGCCGCCGGACAGTGTTGTGATCATGCCGACTTTGACTTCGGCCATTGCGGGGGCTGCGAGTGCAGCAATAGCGCAGCTCAGAGCCAAGCTTTTGAATTTCATTTGGACGTCTCCCTGTTGTCGTCTCAAAACGCGCGAAATGTCAGCGTCGTCAACGTTCGCTCGATCCCTGAAATGCCGAGCAGATTGTCGTTTATGTATTTTCCCACATCCTCGTTCTCTGGGATGTAGAGCTTCACCAGCAAATCATATTCACCACTTGTCGAATAGAGCTCCGAATGGATTTCACGCAGGGTGATTTCCTGGGCCACGGTGTAACCGGTACCCGGGGTGCATCGGATCTGAACAAAGACACAGGTCATTAAGC
This sequence comes from uncultured Pelagimonas sp., assembly GCA_947497905.1. GTDB lineage: Bacteria > Pseudomonadota > Alphaproteobacteria > Rhodobacterales > Rhodobacteraceae > CANMIH01. The sequence goes on along the minus strand of CANMIH010000015.1, from coordinate 21,321 downwards.
ACTTCCTCGCTGATGTGGTTCAGAGGTGAGCGCAAGTTGACGGAAATTTCAAGCCTAAAATAAATCTTTGTTTGCCTCCTTTGGTTGCGGGCAGTAGGTCGTTGGGTGAAACTGATACCGCAAACATAGGTGAGCCTGCCATGACCAGTACCGTTTTTTCCGATACGCAATGTGTTCTGGGAGAAGGGATTTTTTGGCATCCACTGCGTCAATCGGTGTTCTGGTTCGATATCTTGAGCCATCGGCTTTACGAGCGATCGGGAGAGACCCAGAGCCTTTGGCAATTTGATCGCGCGGTTTCCGCAGCGGGCTGGGTGGACGAAACGCGCCTGTTGATTGCGAGCGAACGGGATCTGTTTGTGTTTGATCTTGAGGCCAAGACCGAGACTCATCTTGTCGATCTTGAGCGCGACAATGCTGTGACGCGATCCAATGATGGGCGTGCGGATCCCAAGGGCGGATTCTGGATTGGGACCATGGGGTACAATCTTGAGCCTGAGGCAGGTGCGATCTACCGCTGGTATAAAGGCGAGCTGCGGCCCCTGTTCGACCGTTTGACGATCCCCAATGCCATTTGTTTCGCACCCGATGGCACCTTCGCCTATTTTACGGATACGCCCACCAAAATCATCCGCCGCGTGTCGCTTGATGCAGAAGGATGGCCGATAGGCGAGCCCGTTGCATGGCTTGATCTGACCCAAGAGGGGCTGAATCCGGATGGGGCCGTTGTGGATACAGCGGGCAATCTTTGGAATGCGCAGTGGGGGGCATCACGCGTTGCCTGTTATGATTCGTCTGGACAGTTTGTCGAGGCAATGGCGTTTCCTGCGGGACAGATCAGTTGCCCGGCGTTTGGTGGTGCGGCGATGGATCAGCTGTTTGCAACATCAGCGGCAGAAGGCGTCTCGGACCCAATGGCGGGGCAGGTGTTTTGCGCAAAGACCCAATCCAAGGGGCAGGCTGAACATCAGGTGCAGCTGGTCTAGGGCTTCAAAGTTGAGCCAGAGGAGGGCGACCTCACGGTTGGTGCGAGAATAAGCAGACTTTGGTCACATTGGTTGGAAAGATTGTCGACCTGTTCGCCAATTTTCCCGGTATCCTGAGCCGTATAACTGTCCTGCAGAAGCCTCAGGCAGCGGGATATGCCCAAAGCGCCAAATATGCTTGCAGATCCTACTAGGCGATGAGCCTCTTGCGCCATATGAGCCATGTGCTCCGGCGTTTGCTGTTCCTGGCTCGCCGCGAAAATGAACCCATGCATCTCGGATTCAAACCGCGCAAAGCTCTGTGAATAAAGTTCTGGGCCCAGATCGGCACGAATGTCGGCCAGTTGCATGTCATCGATCAGTGCATCGGGCGAACATCCTCCACCACGCGACCAATCGGCGTCGAACAAACCCTGTCGCAATTTGGAAAGGGTCAGCGGTTTGACAATCACACCGCACATGCCAGCCTGATAAAAGGCGGCGGTGTCTTCTGGCAGTGCATGGGCGGTTGTTGCGACGATGGGCGTGTTTGCATTGGGGCCGGTCCCGCCCAGAATTTGTTTGGTCGCCTCAACGCCATCCACACCGGGCATGGAGATGTCCATCAAGATCAGGTCAAATTTATGCGCCTCTGCCTGATCCACGCCATCCTGCCCATCTACGGCTTCGGTGACCGAATGCCCATCCTTGGTAAGGAGGTCTCGTGCAACGAGTCGGTTCACGCCATTGTCTTCGACAACAAGGATTTCCATCGGTGGAAGCGCGGCCATGTCGTCAAATTGGGGGCGGATCAGGGGTGCGCGCCGTGTTGGTGATAGGGGAAGCGTAAGAGAAAAAGCGCTGCCCGCGCCGGGCTCACTGACCGCGGTCAGGGTGCCGTTTAGAAACTTCGCCAATCGGGACGACAGGCCCAGCCCAAGCCCGGTGCCCTGCGCACCGCGGCCATAGGTGGTGTCGACTGTTTCAAAATCATCAAAGATCCTGTTCAGGTCGGCGTCGGTGATTCCGATCCCGGTGTCGATCACGCGGATTTCGACCTCTTCCAATCCACGGTGGCAGTCAACTTCCACCGTGATCTGCCCTTCTTTGGTGAATTTCACCGCATTGCTGATCAGGTTGTCGAGGATACGTCTGACATGGCCAGGGTCTGAGAAAACACCATGCAAATCGGGGTTCATCGGGGCAACAGTGATCAGGTTGCCGCGTTCCTCGGCTGCCGTGCTGTGCGATTCCGCAATTTCATCAATCAACTGAACAAGGTCGAAGGATTGCGGGTCGACGGGCATATGGCCAGCATCCAGTCGCGACATATCGAGAACCGAATTGATATGCCGCTGAAGGGTTTCGCCGGACGTGCGCATGATCTCAAGATAGGTGCGATGCCGCGCATCAAGTGTTCCTTTGTCAAAAAGCTCAAGCGCACCAATCAAACCGTTTAACGGTGTGCGCATTTCATGGCTCATCACAGCCAGAAGCGCGGCCTTTTGTTTCTCGCCAGCGACGGCGCGATCTTTGGCTGTGATCAAATCGGTTTCGGTTTGAACGCGGGCCGAGATATCGCGCAAGAAACCAATCAGGATGGTTCCGTTGGATGTCTGGGTGCGCGCGAGCGTGAGATCTATGGGAAAGATGAGACCGTTTTTGTGGCGGGCCTCTAGTTGAATTTGCCCCTTTCCCAGAATGCGCGAGGGTTGTCCGGTACGGGCACGGATCATACCGGTATCATGCTGGTCGCGGTAGTGTGGCGGGATAATCAGATCAGCAATATTGCGATCGATCGCCTCTTCGCGGGCAAATCCGAACATCTGTGAGGCGGCGGCATTGAACTCAAGCACCTTGCCGGTATCATCTGTAACGACCACAGCGTCCTGAGCGGTGGCGATCACCGCTTTGATATGTTCACTGATATCAAGCGTGTGCTGGGCCTGAGCTTCATGTTTGCGGGCCAAGCTGAACATCGCACCGGCCAGGAGTGCCAAAAAACCAACAACGAGGATCAGCGCGCAGGCGAGCCATAGAAGTGCATAAGACACCTTTTTGCGACTGGCATCGTTTTGCTGCGCAACCAGTCTAAGCGCGTCCGCGGTCAGGTTGCGAGCCCGCGCCCGCGCCACTTTCGCATCTTGGGCCAGGGCGGGCATTGCGGCGCTCAACTCGTCTGCAGGGCCATCAATGATCGGCAACCATCGATAGAGAAAGGCATCAAGCTCGAGCATATTGCTGCGCGTTGCTGAATTCTCTGGAGCCAGCTCATAGAGCGAGTTTTGTCGAATGGTTTCAAGCCGACTATATAGAACATCATAGCGCAGTCGCACTTGCTCTAGGTTGGTGCTGGGCGTGCGATTCGCCTGAGAGATTGCCAACTCAAGGGCAATGATCTCGATGCCAAGCTGGGACAGTACCGAGACCATATTGTCGTTCTTGGCTGTATTCTGGTCTGAAAAGGGGCGCTGGAGGTCTAAGAAAATCCAACCCGCCGAGATCGTCGCCAGAAAAGTAAAGGCAAACACCATGGCTCGGGACCAAGTCAGTTCTGAAGTCCATCGGAACCAAGGTCGAGATGTCAAATTTGGGCCTGCCCTTATGGATCGCTTAAATTGAGGTCAGCGGGCGACGCTGATACGGTCAAGTTGCCAGATGCTGCGGGAATAGTATACCTCAGAACGAAAGCGGGCATCTTGATCAAACGGATAAATCACCCAAAGAGGGCCTTTTTCACGCACGCTCATTAGGTCTCCGTTGCGCCGGTAGGCAATAATAGCGGAACCGTCTTCAGCATCTTCAAACGGAATCTCTACCGCGTAGTCATTGATGGCAAATGCCTTGAGTGTACCCGCGCTTACACCGGCCGCGTCCAGAACGTCCTTGAGGCGGACGCCTTCAAATGTTTGCGCGCCTGTGGTCCAAATGGTTTCCGTTTCGAGAGTGATCTGCGGAAGGGACTCCAATAGCGCAAGATCAAAGGTCGCCGTGTCCCCAGAGTTTGATCGGGTGATTGCGCCGCTGACGGTCAGAAGAACATCACCGGTTGCGGGCGCGAGCGCTTCGGCATGCGCCTCGGAAGATGCCGCAGGATGAAAAGCCATTAAAATCGCAAGGAAAATCGTGAAAATGAAATGACGCATACAAAGCTCTCGATCCGGTTACGTTGCAGTTGGTTCGATCTTACAAAAGGTTTTCTGTCCTGAATTGCATCAGGGGGTTATGCGACCTGTCCATTCGTATAGTTTAGTGTTATCACTAAAGATGGCGCTGGTGCTGGCCAAGACTACCTTAGGTCTATTGCAGGGTTGTTAACTCTCCAGTGAAATAGTGCTAAGAATCTGAGAAAGGCGCCAAAAATGGCGACCAGAAGGAAACGTGAGTAAAATGATGCGACTTCTCGTAGCGGACGACCATGACTTGGTTCGAGAAACCATTGCAGCATTTCTGGTAGATGCAGAAATCGATGAAGTCCAAACCGTTGCGAACCTAGATGACGCGCTTGAAGCGGCCAATTCCACAGGTACCTTCGACCTTGTTTTGCTCGACTACAACATGCCGGGTATGAATGGTCTGGAAGGCCTTGGTAAAATGCAGGTTGCCAATGGGGGACGTCCTGTTGCGATTATGTCCGGCTGTGCAACCCGCGATATCGCAGAGGCGGCGCTGAAAGCCGGGGCTCAGGGGTTCATCCCCAAGACCTTGAGTGCACGTACACTTTTGACTGCGGCTCGGTTTATGGCTGCGGGCGAGATTTATGCACCGCTAGACTTTATGCGCCAGGATGATGAGGCCGCAGGCGGACCATTGACGCGGCGCGAGCTTGAGGTGCTGCGCGGAATCTGTGATGCAAAATCCAACAAGGAAATTGCCCGCGATCTGGATCTGCAAGAAGTCACGGTCAAACTTCACGTCAAAACCCTGAGCCGCAAACTGGGCGCCCGCAACCGAACCCATGCGGCTATGATTGCCCGGGATCGCGGTCTGGCCTGAGGTCACTGTATCAACTCTCTGGCGCGTCTGCGAAAGTCTTAGTAAGACTGACAAAACGATAGCGCAAACGGAGGGGGAAGATGGGCTTTATTCTGGCCATCGATCAGGGCACGACATCCAGTCGAGCAATTATTTTTGATGCAAAGATGCAGATTGTTGCGTCAGCACAGGAAGAATTCACCCAACATTTTCCGGCGTCTGGCTGGGTAGAACACGACTGTAATGACCTTTGGACCACGGTCTTGTCTACCTGTCGTGCGGCAATCGCCAAGGCGGGCATTTCGGCCAACGAGATCGCTGGAATTGGTATCACCAACCAGCGGGAAACAACTCTGGTTTGGGATCGCAAGACCGGCGAACCTCTGCACAATGCCATTGTCTGGCAGGACCGACGCACCTCGGACATGTGCCAGACCCTTCGCGACGCAGGGCACGAGGCCGATGTCACGCACCGAACTGGTTTGCTTCTGGACCCCTATTTTTCGGGTACAAAACTGGCCTGGATTCTCAATACGGTTGAGGGTGCGCGGGCGCGGGCCGAGGCGGGGGAACTGGCTTTTGGCACGGTTGACAGCTGGTTGATCTGGAACCTGACCGGGGGCGCGGCCCATGTCACAGATGCGACCAATGCGGCGCGCACGCTCATGTACGATATCCGTCAGGGCAAGTGGTCGGACGACATGTGTGCCTTGCTCAATATACCAATGTCGATGCTGCCAGAGGTTCGGGATTGTGCCTCTGATTTTGGCGTTGCCGGTGCCGAACACTTTGGTGCAGAGATCGCCATTCTCGGGGTTGCCGGAGACCAGCAGGCCGCAACGATTGGACAGGCTTGTTTCCAGCCGGGCATGTTGAAATCCACCTATGGCACTGGATGCTTCGCGCTGTTGAATACAGGAGATACGCCGGTTAAGTCTGAAAACCGCCTGTTGACCACCATCGCCTATCAGCTTGATGGCAAACCCACATTTGCTTTGGAGGGATCGATTTTCATTGCGGGGGCGGTTGTTCAGTGGCTGCGCGATGGTCTGAAGATCATTTCGGACGCGAAAGAAACCCAAAGCCTGGCGGAAGCGGCAGATGAGGCTCAAGAGGTTGTATTGGTTCCGGCCTTCACCGGGTTGGGGGCGCCCTATTGGAATGCAGAATGTCGCGGCGCGGCCTTTGGTCTGACCCGAGGCACAACCCCGGCTGAGATGGCGCGCGCGGCTCTGGAAAGCGTTGGCTATCAGACGCGGGATCTGTTGGAGGCGATGCAGGCCGATTGGGGCGATGCGGATGCGGCCACGCTGCGAGTCGATGGCGGAATGAGCGCCTCGGACTGGGCGATGCAGTTCCTGTCTGATATCCTTGACGCACCGGTTGATCGCCCTGAGGTTCTGGAAACTACCGCACTTGGGGCCGCTTGGTTGGCGGGTCAACGGGCGGGTCTCTACCCGGATCAGGCTGGTTTCGCCGAAAGCTGGGCCTTGCAACGCAAGTTCCAACCGGCCATGGCGGAAGAAACGCGAGATCGTAAATACGCGGCTTGGAAACGAGCGGTGGCTGCGGCGCAAACATTCTAAGGAGCGATCGTGAAACAGGTGCAACAGGTTCTAAAGGCCATTGATGCGGCCAATGCCGCAGACCCCACGTTAGAAGAGGGGCAGCCAGCTGCGCTTTTGTATGGCGCGCGGATGACCGAAGAGCTCGCGCGCCTGTTTCCTGACGCCTCTGCGCTTTTACAGATCGCCGCGCGGGGGCAGCATGTTGAGCGCTGGCTCTTGCCGCGCTCTGACTATCCTGAGGGCCGAGCGGGGTATTACGCCTGGCGCAAAGAGCAAGGCCGCAGACATGGGGCACGGGTGGCAGGCATGATGGCCGATGCCGGTTTTGGCGAAACAGACCAGACCCGCATTGGCGTTTTGCTGCGCAAGGAAAACATCAAAGGGGATGCCGAAGTGCAGGCTCTAGAGGATGTGATCTGTTTCGTCTTCTTGCGTTGGTATTTTGCCCCATTCGCCGACACGCAAGACCCGGATCGGCTGCCGCGTATTGTGGAACGCACCGCGGCAAAAATGTCGGCCAAGGGGCGTGCACGCGTTTTGCAAGAATTTGATCTGCCTGAGGATTTTGCAGCGCTCTTTCGCGACTAGGGGGTTGGTAGAACCCCAATCACGGTGCTGTGCGACAGGTAAAGACTGGCCCAAACGATCCCGGCGATGGCAAGGCGTGAAAGCGCAGGGCCTGTGCTTGGCCGCCACCTACCGCTGATCAGGGCCCAAAAGGGAATAAGCGCGGTGCGTGATGTCAGGGTGCGGTCAGCGCGGCGTTCCGCAATCACCATGCCCATTGCGGAAAACACCGCAAATATCCCGAACAAGATGACATGCGCCAGATCGCCGTTGGCCCAGAGATGTGCGCCTGACCACAAAAGCAGCGCCCAGAGCAGGGGCTGGCGGGTGACACCGACAATGCCCGGATGGCCCGGATCGAAGCCAACCTTGCGTCCCTCAAAGGCAAAGGGATTGGGGGCGGCAATGCCGAAGCTCGCAAGAACAATGACGAGGGGCATGATGATGTTCACCGCCCAACGTGATGCCTGGGTTTGATCCCAAAGCGGCACCCAAGGTGCCCGACCGGCGGCCCAGATCACCCAGAGCAGAACAGCAGTGGAAAACAGGCTGAACAGGATCGTGTAGCCCCGTTGACCAAAGAGGTGGATGATCCGGGGTTTGATGCCAAACATCATCGGAATGCGGTGTGATGCCAGAAAAACGATCATCGCCACGGAAAATTCCAACCAACCCATGGAAATCTCTCCAATTCCAACTTGTCAGAGCCTGTTATGTCTCTAGGTAATGACGCAGCGCGCGGAAAGGGAGCCCCTGAAATGTCGCAGACAGCACTGCTTGTGACCCATGGCAGCCCCTCTGATCCCGAAAGCCAAGAGCGTGCTCTGGCAGTTCTGGCGGAGGCGGTAAATGCGAAACTTCCGGGTTGGCACGTCGCGAGTGCGACGCTGGCGTCCGAGGGGCGTCTTGAGGATGAAATCGCGCGCTTGGGGAGCCCTTTGATCTATCCGTTCTTTATGGCGGCCGGATGGTTCACCGGCACGGTGCTGCCACGGCGTCTTGCGCCGTTTGGGCTCTCTCCGATGACCCCATTTGGAATTGAACCAGCCTTGCCCGATGTCGCAGCGCAGCGATTGGAGATGACATTGAATGAGCAGGGGTGGCCCGCGCGCGAGACTGCTCTGGTTGTCGCAGCGCATGGCAGTGCGCGATCTAACCGCAGCGCGGATGCTGCCCTTGGCTTTTCAGAGTTGATGCAGGCCCGGTTTGGGTTTCGTGAGGTGCGCACAGGGTTTGTCGAACAGGACCCCTGGCTGAAGCCCGCGGTTGCAGGTGTGGGGCAGGCGGTGTGTTTGCCGTTCTTTGCCACCAATGCGGGTCACATGCTTGAAGATGTTCCTGAGGCGCTGGCTGAGGCTTCGTTTTCCGGTATCGTATTGCCGGCCTTCATTGATTGGCCGGAAACCGTTGATTTGATCGCGCAGAGTTTGCAGCGCGCGGGTTAAGGGGCCAGAACCCCTTTGGCCCACCCCGCCAACTCATCTGCTGACAGCCCCTGCGCGACCCCGTCTGAAAACTCCAGAAAGGCATCAAGGTTCAGTGCGTTGGTGCCCACAAGAACGGGAATGTCTTTTGCCATGGCATCTGCAATCGCCTGACGAAATCCACGCCCCAAAGCTTCGTGTTTGCCGAATTTGTTGATGATCAGGATATCCGCGTGATCCATCCGTGCCATGGTCTCGTTGACGGCCTGTTCCAATGCATCCGGATCAAGCTGACAGCCACGCGATTTTGGGCCAAGATTTTGTGAAATCCGGATCACGGCACCCTCAGGCAAAAGGCGCACGTCCATGTCACATTTGTGGGTGTCTTTACGCGGAATATTGGTTTGAGTGGTGCCAATCACCCGCCAGCCAGCGTCCAACAAATCCTGAGCGAGGTCCGCCAGAGCCTGGTTGGGATTCTCGGAAGCTTCGAATTTCAGATAGGCAATTTTCATTAAACACCAATCGCTTAGCGATGAATTTTGACTTGCGATTTTGGGGGTTTACGGTGGTGGCGTGGGGGAGACTTGAACTCCCGACCTATCGATTATGAGTCGATCGCTCTAACCAACTGAGCTACCGCGCCGAACCGTGAGGGGGTGTTTATGGCGAGGGCGCTGGACCGTCAAGCGCAAAAGCGAAAAAAAACGACACCTCTGATAAGTTTTTTGCGCCATCGGTTTTGTGGCCCATTTCCGCAAGAAATGCCCGGCCTGAGCGGCCAGGTCTTCCGGCACACCTAAGCCTATTTCACGATGGTCTCATCCCGTACAAACATGTTCGCCCAGGCACGATCCACTAGTTCCGGTGTCATCTGATAGGGCCAGCCCTCAAAGTCACAGACTGCAATCATCTGATCGATCAGGAACACAGGTTGATAGTTGGCGAAGGTGTTCTTGATGGTGGGGTATTTGTTTTTTAGCAGGTGGATGAGGCTGTTTTCGTCCAACTGCATTTTCTTTTTGCGGGCCACGAGGGCAAAAATCTTGAGGAAGTTTTCCTGATTTGGCCCATCGATTTTGATCTTGAAGAAGATCCGGCGCAGCGCGGCTTGGTCAAAGATCTCATTTGGGTGGAAGTTGGTCGAGAAAATCACCAGCGTATCGAAGGGAACTTCGAATTTCTCACCGGATTGTAGCGCCAAGATATCTTTGCCCTCTTCCAAAGGAACGATCCAGCGGTTGACGAGCTTCTGCGGCGGCTCGGCCTGACGCCCAAGGTCATCGACGATAAAGATCCCGCCGGTTGACTTGAGCTGCAACGGTGCCTGATAGGTGCGAGCCGTGGGGTTGTAGACAAGGTCCAACATGTCGAGCGACAGTTCACCCCCGGTGATCACGGTTGGGCGCTGGCAATAAACATAGCGGCGATCAAATTGAGAGCGGCGGCGCAGCGACGTGGTGTCCTCTGCATCTTCTGTGGCTTTGGAATGCACGATCGGGTCATAGACCGTGATGACCTGCCCGGAATATTCAATGGCGCGTGGGACATAGATCTTGTCTCCCATCGCATCGCGAATACCGTTTGAAATTGATGACTTCCCGTTGCCGGGGGGGCCATACATCAGGATAGACCGGCCCGAGCTCACCGCGGGGCCGAGGTTGCCAATCAGGTCATCAGGCAGGATCAGATGGCCCATCGCAGACAAGAGCTGATCCCGGGTGATCTGAACATTGCGAATGGACTGCCGTTTGATCTGTTCGTTGTACATCGCCAGCGGGATCGGCATGGCACCAAAGTATTCGGACTGAGATAGGGCATCCAAAGCGCGCGCCTTGCCCGCGTCTGTCAGCTGATAGGGCATTTCCGAGCTGATCTCACCGGCCGCGCCCAGGGTGCCCATCGCTTCAAGAAGCCCCTGGCCCCGCGCCATATCAATAATCTCTTGGGTGATGGGCACCGGAAGACTTAGGGCACGGGCGATATGGGTGACTTTGTTGAGATTCTTGCGGAACAGCGTTTTCAGCAGGATATCCCGCATCATCACCGGCGACAGGCCAACCTCCTCAATGGTTTTAGGGGGTGGGGGAGCCATTACGGCATTGGTTTGCATGTTCATGGCCTGAATCCTGCTCGCGGCTGTTTCGCTAAAGCCTAGGCAAGATTTGTGGCAGGAAATGGGCCTCGTGGGGGAAGTTGCGGGGCAGTGTTACTGCCCGTATAGGGCCCCCAGCACGAGATAGGCCGAGAGGGTCAAGCAAAGCGCAGGCCCCATGGGAATGGTGAACTTCTGACCATTGCCTACGGTGGTGTGTTTGCCGGTCCAGACCGCCCAATCGGGGGCCATGTGTCGCAAAGGTGAGATCCCGGCCAAAAGGATCGTCAAGGTCGCCCCGACCAAAGAGGCGATGGCGATCCAGAGCAAAATCGCCAGGTCTTGTGAGTGAATGAACAGCGCCATCACCGCCCCAAATTTGACATCCCCCGCCCCCATCTGGCGGGTGAACCAAAGAAGGAGACCGATGCCGAATACCACGGCCCAATGGCTAAACCGCCACACAAACTCCATCAGCGGCAGAGTGAAGTACCCAACCACAACAAAAACCGCAAAAAGCGCCCAGACCGTGAGGTTGGTGATCTTTTTGTATTTCAGGTCCGTGTAGACGGTGTAGATGCAGATCGGCAGAACAAGGATCGCAAACAACATCGCCTGTGAGGCTGGGATGGTCATGGTGGGTGGCCTTACACGTCGTCTTCCAAGGCATCGAGCGAGCGAACGGCTGTCTCAAAGTGTTGCGGATGGGTTTCGATGGCTTCCCGCAAAAGACCTTTGCCGGTCTTCACATCACCGCGTTTGATAGCCGCCAAAGCGATCGTATGCAGCAGTTCGGCGCGTTCGATCTGGGTCATGGGAACAACGGGAAGATCGTATTTTCCCTGACCTGCACGCGCGAGAACAAGATTGTTTTTGGCGGTAAACAGGTTGTTGTCCTGACGGATCGCATCGACAAAGAGCGTTTCCGCCTCTTTGTTCTCGCCGCGCGTCAGTTTGGAATATCCCCAGTTGTTGAGCACTGAGGCCGGGGTCGTCGTCAGACCAACCGCAGTTTCATAATAGCTGTCTGCGGTTTTCCAATCCTTATTGCTGTCTGCAATCATGGCCTCCAGACGATAGCGTTTGAAGGTCTCATGGGTGGGTGGGACGGTATTGAGCGTCTTCTCAGCAAGCTCCCAATCGCCAGAGCGGATCAGGGCGTCGGCAAGCTGTACTTTGTCTGTCTCGGTGCTGTCCTCATGCGCAACAACACGTCCCCATGCGGATTTGGCTTCGGGGATGCGTTTTGCGCGGATCAGCGAAATTGCCAGACCACGCAGGAAATCAATGCGGTCCGGGCTTTCAGCGGCGGACCGCTGGAAATAGGCGACCGCCTCATTGGGGTCTGCTGCCGACAGCATAACTTCGTTCAGATTGTATTCATCAACCACATTCACGCCCTGAAACTTGCGTTCCATTTCGGCGGTGTTGATGTCTCTGTCGCATGCGGATACGACAAATGCCCCTGCAACACAGAGGGAAACAACGATAGGGTGGCGCATGAAGCTGCGTCCTTTTACTGCTCTGCCTTAGTCCGATGTCGCCCGGATGAGATAGCTCCCGCGTCCGCGTCGCACCAGTTTATAGTCTTGTTCTGTATCATCAGCATAAACAGAAGTTTCGACTTTTGCGAGCGCCAAGCGCAGATTGTCGCGGATTGCGTCACTTTCGCCATTGTCGAGCGCAAAGGCCCGGCGGAACATTTCCGCGGCTTCGGCGGTTTTGTCACGCTCCATCAGGACAACACCTAAATTGTTCCAGGCTTCCGGCCAATCCGGAGCGTCTTTGATGGCGCGGCGCAGAATCTTCTCGGATTGATTGAGCCGCCCGAGCGCGAGATTGGCAGAGCCCAGTGCCACAAGAACATCGGGGGTCAGCCCTTCTTTTCCAGCGGCCCGAGTGAAAGCTTCAAGCGCCAGCTCCGCCTGACCTGCTTCCATCAGGCGGTGGCCTACAACAAGCCCATCCACAGCCTCGCCGCGCGGGTCAAGAGCAGGGGCATAAACACCATCATGTCGCGCAGAAAGACCGCCCGAAGAACAGGCGGTCAATCCGAGTAGTGATAGAATGGCCACGAAGGTCGCCAGACGCATATTATTTTCCGATGTTGCCCATTTCGGTTACACCCACAGCCGAAGGACCAACCAAGATGATCAGCAGCGGAGGTACGGTCAACATCATAGTTGTCAGGGTCATCTTTGTCGGCAGCTGGTTTGCTTTTTCTTCCGCACGCATGACCCTTTTGTCACGCATTTCTCCAGCATAGACCCGAAGTGCATCTGAGATGGAGGTACCAAAGGTCTGCGCCTGGTTCAGAACGGTCACAAAAGACGACACATCCTGTACGCCACAACGTTCTTGCATGTCGTCGAGAACCTGAGACTTATCCTTACCGGCTTTCATTTCATGCGCGATGATCTGGAATTCATCTGCGAGGAAGGGATAGGACGCACGAAGCTCGCTGGCGACGCGTACAATGGACTGATCCATTGACTGACCGGCTTCGACACAGACAAGCATCATGTCCAAGGCATCCGGGAAACCCTGCTGGATCTCTTCTTTGCGCTTCTCGATACGTTTTGTAATCCAGTACTTCGGTGCCAGATATCCGGCTGCACCCGGCATCATGATATACATCAGCTTCTGCTGAAGCGTGACGTCCGGCCCGTTTTTGAACATCATGAAATAGGCAAGCCCCGCGCCAAGTGCACCAAGGCCCAAAACCATCTGCGCAAAGAAGAACAGCTGAACCGCGTCTTTTGACCGATACCCGGCCTGCAGAAGCTTCATCCGCATATTCGACAGTTCTTTGGCATCCTGCGGCTCAAGGAACTGGGCGTATTTGTTCAGCTTTTCGTTCTGGTTCTTTTCGCGCAGCACCGCACGGGTATCGGCACCATGTTTGCGTTGGTTGCTTGCCTTGAGTTTGTCCAGCGGGTCAGGCTTGCTGTTCATCAGCATCGGGACCGCGGCCAAGATGAGCAATGCGGCAAAGCCAGCGACAACAATCAGGGGGCCGGCGGGGCCGAGGGTGTCAGTAATGAGGGTATTGAGATTTTCTAACATCACACCGCTCCGTTATACTTTGATATTCACAAGGGCCCGCATCACAAACATGTTGGCTGTGAGCATGATGGCCACAATAAAGCAGGCAGGCATGAACCAGGCGTGGTCCAAGACATCGTCATAGTAGTCTGGCTTGGTCACCTGAATCAGGATCAGCGCACCAATCGGGAAGGCGGACAGGAATTTGCCGGACCACTGCGCCTCGGCGGTGATCGCCTTCACCCGGCGGAACAGGCGGAACCGGGCCCGGATTACTTTGGCAAGGCCTTCGAGGATCTCGGCCAGGTTGCCGCCCGCTTGCTGCTGGATGGTCACGGCAACGGCGAGAAAGCGCAAATCCTGCATGTCGAGGCGTTCAGCCATGTGTTTCAAGGCTTCACCAACATCACGTCCATAGGTGGCTTCATCCGCAATCACGCCAAATTCGGTGGCCAGCGGATCTTTGATTTCCTTAGATACAATGGTGATCGCCGAAGAAAAGGGATGACCCACACGAAGGCTGCGCACCATCAGCTCAACTGCGTCGGGCAGCTGTTCTTCGATCATCGCCAGGCGTTTTTTGGCCATATGGCCCACCCACATATAGACGCCACCAACCCCCATGATCACCGCCATACCGGCGCGGATGGGCAGGGTGGCTTCGGTGCCAATGGTCAGCCCAAGAAAGGCCGCAACCCCTGCAGCACCCATCATCAGGATCAACTGCTTGGGAGAAAAGGCGATATTGGCCTTTTGCGCCTTGTCCGCCAGAAGCGAGTAAAGCGGAAACGACCGGGTGGTCATGTGCTGGTCCATTTCCTTCCGGAGTTTGGCCAGAACATCTTCACGCTTTTCACCCCGGTCCAGCATTTCAAGCCGACGGTTGACCTTGCTGGACAGGCTGATCGATTTGCCGAAGGCAACCAGATAGACGCCGTTCACAAGAACCAGAACGCCTACAAAAATCATGCCGTAGATAATAGGGGCGGCGGTCAACATGGCGGTTACTCCGAGCGGAAGGGTTCGTAAATTGAAGCTGGCACGTCATAGCCCCACATGCGGAAGCGTTCCGAGAACGCGCTGCGCACGCCGGTGGCGGTGAAGTGACCGATAATCTTGTTGTCTGGGGTCAGGCCAACACGCTGGAAGCGGAAGATCTCCTGCATCGAGATCACGTCACCTTCCATGCCGGTGATTTCGGTGATCGAAACCATGCGACGCGATCCATCTTGCAGACGGCTGGCCTGAACAATCAGGTTCACAGCCGACGAGATCTGGGCGCGCATCGCTTTGAGCGGCATATCAATACCCGCCATCGCAATCATGTTTTCCAGACGCGCCACACCGTCGCGGGCACTGTTGGCGTGAATGGTGGTCATCGACCCATCGTGGCCGGTGTTCATGGCCTGCAGCATGTCGATGACTTCTTCACCACGGGTTTCCCCTACGATAATCCGGTCAGGACGCATCCGAAGCGCGTTTTTCAGACAGTCGCGCGGGGTGACCGCGCCTTTGCCTTCGACGTTTGGCGGGCGGCTTTCCATCCGGCCAACATGAGACTGCTGCAGCTGAAGTTCGGCGGTGTCTTCGATGGTCAGAATGCGTTCGCTGTCATCAATAAAGCTCGACAGGGCGTTCAGGGTGGTGGTTTTACCCGAGCCTGTCCCGCCGGACACGATGACGTTTAGGCGGGTTGCGACCGCCGCTTGAAGATAGACGGCCATTTCTTCGGTGAAGGCGCCGAAGTTGACCAGATCATCAATGCCGAGCTTGTCTTTTTTGAACTTACGGATCGAAACCAGCGAACCATCAATGGCGATGGGCGGTACCATGGCGTTGAAACGTGATCCATCTTGCAAACGGGCGTCAACATAGGGGTTGGATTCGTCGACACGACGTCCCACGGCCGAGACGATCTTGTCGATGATCCGCATCAGGTGCTTTTCATCTTTGAAGGTCACGTCTGATTTGGTCAGCTTACCACCCTGTTCAACAAAAATCTGTTGGGGGCCGTTAACCAGAATATCCGAGATGGTTTCATCTTTGAGCAGGGGCTCAAGCGGTCCAAGACCTTTGACCTCGTCATAGAGATCGCTGATCATTGTGCGACGTTCATCACGGTTCAGGACAATGCCTTTTTCCTGCATGTATTCCGTGCTGATATCGTTGATTTCTTCGCGCAGCTCGTTCTCGCTCGCCTGGTCGAGAGCCGCCAGATTGAGGTTGTCGAGCAGCGAGCGGTGGAGCTCAAGCTTGACCTCCGCCAGACGCTCTTTGCGTTTCTTTTCCTTATCGGCTGGTGCGACGCTGGCGGCAACACTTTGCGCAGCGGGGCGACGGGCAACCGCCGGTTTGCCCTCAGATGCCGCAGCTTTGGGAGCTGGGGCAGGGCTGGCTGGTGCCGCTTCGACAGGAGTGGCTTCGACAGCTTGAGTTTTTTTATAGCGCGAAAACATGCTCGATCCTTACTTGTTCACGCTGCTTCTGCGTCAGCGTCGCCAATCGCATGAAGCTGAGTGGCCAATTTGTTTATTTCTTTGCGCAGCGGGTTCTTGGCGGCGTGAACCGCCAGGGGCTCACCATGGTCACAGGCCTGCGGCACCACACGGCCGCCGTCGGGCAGCAGCACATCAATCGAGATATCAAGGCTATCCGCCATGCGTTTGACGCGGCTCTTGCCCTGAAGGTCGGTGAATTTTGGTGCGTGGTTCAACACAAAGCGAAGTTTGTCGAAGGGGAGGTCTTCGGCCTGCAATGCACGTTTGAGGCGCAGCGTATTTTGGGCCGACCGCATATCCAGACCAAGAAGGGCAAAATAGACCTGCGCTTCGGTGAGAACGGTCTCAGTCCATTGAACGATGGTCGACGGCATATCGACAACAACAAAGTCGAAGTGTTCCCGAGCCACATCAAGCAACACTTTGACCTCTGCCGGCCCAATCATATCGAGAGGAAGGATATCGGGTGGTGAGGTGAACACCTGAAACTTGCCGTCGTAATCGACAAGCGCCTGGCCAAAGCTGTCACCATCCATCGTTTCAATGTCAGACAACAGTTCAAACACCGCGTCGCGTCGCGGCAAATCCAGATATGTCGAAACGGCGCCAAACTGTAGGCCAAGGTCAATGAGGCAAACCTTAGGCTGTTTGGTTTTGCTGCCGGCCGCGAGCTCATTGGCCAGGTTCACGGCCATGGTTGTGGCACCACAGCCACCCGCAAGCCCCTGAACGGCGATCAAACACCCGTCGCCCCCGGCCTGCAGTTTAACCTTTGGTTCTGCTGCGGTTTCTGGGGCCATTTGCGCCGGTGCTTCAACAACCTCAGGCGTGCGCAAGCGGGCCACCGCCGCCGCCAATTCGCCTTCGGGTAGCGGGTAGGGCACAAACTCGTCTGCACCCTGACGCAACAGTTGGTGTAGTGAGGCAGGGGTCACATCATCGGCGATCAGAACAACCTTGATCCCGCGCTCTTTGGCCCCGGCAATAATGCCCCCAAGCAAAGTCACAGAGGGCTCATCAATGGCGTCGATCGCCATGGCTACAAATTCAAGACCCGAGGCATCGGGTTGGTTGAGAAAGGCCAGAGCTTCATCAAAGCCAAGATCCCCCCATTCTTCTCCAAGAATGGTTTCCATATCTTCGATCAGCAGATCAAAGTTCTGAACATCCCGGCTGATGGTGCAGGCCACAATGGGGGCCGGGCCTGCGTTTGATGCGGGTGTACTCGTCATTTGCCTCACGTCCTTTCCTACGGAACGAACACCGGAAAGGGGGGTAACTGATTGTTTCCTGGCCCTTTTCGGGATCCGTTTAAGCGCCGAGTCGGACTGCGGCGCCTGATCCTTCTCTGGCAAAGTGCTTTAGAAACAGGGCAACATTGGGGCTAAAAAAACGTAATTGTACGGTAATTCTGGACGATCATAAAAAAGGCGCCCTAAAAGGCGCCTCTTGTTTCTGTTGGATCAACGGTGTGCCCAAGGGCCTATTCGCCACCAACTCCGGTTTCAGTCGAGAAATCAGTTCCAGACAGACCGGTAAGCCCAGTACGAGGTTCGGCGCTGCGGATGTATTCCCGATAGACGATTTCAGCGTAGCGACCGTTCAGGACGCTTGGGTGGCGTTCCACAAACCCTGAGACCTCGGTCACAGTCCGGCGATTACGGCGCTCCCGGCCTTCGCTGACAATCAGCGGTTGGGTTTCCCCAAAGGAGACCACCGCTTCGAGACGAGACCGCGAGATGCCCTGCGATACCAAGAAATTCACCACGGTGTTGGCGCGGCGAAGGCCGAGCGCCTTGTTATAGCTGTTGCCGCCAACTTTATCCGTGTGCCCGTAAACGCGGAAGCGAACCTCGGGGAACTGACGGATCCAGGTGGCTTGTTCGCGCAGCGTATCCATGGCCCCAATGTCGAGCTGGGCGCTGTTGAATGCGAAGTTCACTGTTGTCAGCACTTCAGCCGCAAAGCGTTGTGACAGATCATAGGCGTATTGCTTTTCGCCAGTCATGATCAGGTGGTTGTTCATGGTCGCATTGCCAAACCCACCGGTGTCGATCAGCGCGCCAGCTTCGCGGTGAAACGCGCCATATACGGGGTCGGGGGAGGGGGCACAGCCTGCAGCCAGAAGAGCCAGAGTGAGGCCGGTTACCGAATATTTGATCATCTCCCTATCCCTCCTCAATCCATCACATAGCCATAAGAGCCGTTGAAGTCCTGGTTCGCAACTTCAGCGGCGCCGCCACGTGTGGGGCGACCTTTTGGTTTGCCAGCGACGCGTCCTTGAAGGAAAAGCTCGCTTTCGGTCGGGATCAGCACACGATCTGTTGGCAAAGCAAGCGCTTCGCCACGTGTTGGTGTGACCAGATGGGGAGTGACGATAATCACAAGTTCCGATTGCTCGCGCTGATATTCCGCGCTGCGGAACAGGGCGCCCAAGACCGGAATGTCTCCAATCCAAGGAACCTGGCCATTGGTGTCTCGAAATTCATCCTGCAGCAATCCAGCGATAGCAAAGCTCTCGCCATCACGCAGCTCGACGGTTGTCTGAGCTTCGCGTCTCGAGAAACCCTGTACCGTGATGGTTTCAAACGAGAACGTTGTTGTGGGATCAATGGCCGAGACCGCAGCCTCGAGTTCCAAGTTGATCAAATCGCCGTCGATCACACGAGGTATGAAGTTCAGCTCAACCCCAAAGGGTTTGTATTCGATCGAGATGGTGTTGCCCTGCTGGGCAACAGGGATTGGGTATTCGCCACCTGCGAGAAACTTGGCTTCTTGCCCGGACAACGCCGTCAGATTTGGCTCGGCAAGGGTCCGCACCACACCTTTGGTTTCTAGCGCTTCCAGCAGAATTCCCACCTCAAGACCACCGGCGTTGAACCCAAACAGAACGGCGCCATTTGCCGAGCCTGAGCCCGATTGTGGTGTCAGCTTGGCTGCAACGGTGTCGACAGCCGCCTGCGGTGTTGCGTTCCCGGTACCGATCTCAAGACCAAGATCGCCGCTCAGAACGCTGCCGCCGGTTGCGATGGATGACCGAAGGGTTTTGGCGACGGTGCGCGACATTTCAGCAAAACGAACCTTCAACATGACCTGCTGAATGCCGCCAACGGACATCAGGTTTGAAACCCGTTCCGGGGCGTAGCGCTCTGCAAGATCCAAGGCACGTTGCATCCGTACAACCGAAGAAACGGTGCCGGACAAGACAATACCGTCATTTGCCGTGCGTACTTCGATTTTTTCATCCGGTAGGATTTGACGCAGGCGCGCTTTGAACTCCGAGATGTCTGCAGCGACACGCACATCGACGTTGGTGATCAATTTGCCCTGGGCGTTCAGGATCGTCAGGGTTGTGACCCCCGGCGCTTTGCCGAGAATGTAGATCGACCGGTCTGACAGGGATGAAATATCAGCGATTGCAGGGTTGGCGATGGAGAGCTCTGCAAAGGGCTCTTCACTCTCAACAACCACCGCGCGGTTCATCGGGACACTCAGTGTGGCATCCGACCCGGTTCGCACTACGCGTAACGTTTGCGCCTGCACCTGGGGTGCGGCTGCTGCAAAACTCAGGCAGGCACCAATAAGGGCCGCCTTCAAGAAACGATCAATTTTCATGTGACCTGCCTTTCGATCACGCCTCGGTCGCAGGTCTTAGTGCCCGCATTTTTGCCAACTCTGCGCCAGATCGGTATTTTTTGCAAGAATCAATGACTTTGCTGAGTGGTTTCTGTTGAAAGCCCGCAACAAGCAAAAAAGATAAAGACGGGCACTTTTTAGGCCCGTCTTTATCTAACATGCTGAATTTATTAGTTTGTGCAGGGAATGGGGATCTCAACCACTTCGGCGCCACGGCGGGTCCGAATGGTGCAGACTTCTGGCGCTGCGCGCTCTGCCTGACGCTCGATTGCGTCCAGTCCCAGCAAAGACCGCTGGTCGACCTCGATTACATCCGCAACGGTTGTGTCATCACTGGCCATCAACGAGAGCGAAAGTTCACCTGTTTTCTGAGCCTGCGCAAGGGCTGCAACCTGCTGTGGGGAGGCCGCGACTGTGACGGTCTGCGCGATGGTCGCCGAGTTTTGATCCGCCTGCGCGGTTTGGTCGATGGCAATCAGGCGTACACCCGCTTCGATAAGCTTTGTCACATCCCCCTGGGGAAGGTCGGGATTGTTTCGGCCAACGCGTCCGGTCCAGTAGACATCAACGTGATCTCCAGGGCGCAGAAAGCCCGAGACGCCGGATGTCACATCCACTTTGATGGCGAAGGCACGTTCGCCCGGTTCCAGACGCCAGGTCAGGCCAGCGTTTGCGCCGGGTTCTGAGATTTTCACCTGGACGAGGGCATCAAACTTCTCGATTTGACGCAGGGCAACGCGATGGGAGGCGCCAACTGCGTTCAAAGGGTTTTCTTCGGTGAAGTGGCCTTCGGGCAGGATTTTCTTTGCCCAGGGCGCCAACATGATGTCGTCATCGGTGATCGTTTCACCGTAGGCGATTGCGCGTTTAGCGACATAGATCTCTTGGGTAGCAACAGATCCTGTCGATTTTGCGCGTTCCTGTTTGAGCGCGTTTTCGTAGGCTCCGATATAGTTTTGCGCCATGTAGACCGCAAAACCTGCCAGTCCCAGCCCCGCAATTAGGACCAATCCGAATACCATACGCATAAGTCACCTCTTATAGTTACGCAGGGCGAAACGCGCTGCTGGGCCAAGTATCGTTTGGGATTGCGGCGTAAACCGGACCAAAACGCGGTGCTTCCTAGGCCATTCTAGTCAAGCGCCAAGACGAAAAAATAGGCCGAGCCTGATGGCATCGGCCTGTCCATTGCTTAGAACAATTCGAAAAACTCAGGTTGTTCAGAAATCGTTCTCTGCAGCGACAGCACCACCAGCGGCGGTCATGAGAGCATTGGAGTTGTCTTCAATGACGAAGAAGGAAATTGCTGACATTCCAACAACTGCTGCGGTAATGACCACCCAGTCAACGGTCACAGCGCCGTCTTCGGCTTTGCGAAAAGTATGAAGAAAATAGCGCATAATCAGCCCTCACGCGTGCTAATGGTTAAGTAGATAGGCCAGGAATTGGCCTATCTAGGCGTTTAGAAAAACAACTTAGAAGTCGTCCTGAGCGGCGACAGCGCCACCAGCGGCGGTGATCAGTGCGCTCGAGTTGGTTTCAATCGCG
>CANMIH010000014.1 GCA_947497905.1 uncultured Pelagimonas sp. | reverse complement strand
CATGGTCTTCGGCCTCCTCGGCATGTTGACACCGCTGATCGCCATCGGCGCGGTCATATATCTGCTCGCCGCCAGACCAAAAGACCCCGAACATGGCGAGGCGCGCTGAGATGAAAGACCTGAACAAAAACGACGATGAACAGGGCGGCTATGACCTGATCGTTCTTGGGGCCGGATCGGCGGGGTTCTCCGCCGCAATTACCGGCGCGGATGCCGGAAAGCGTGTCGCCCTCGTAGGACATGGCACCATCGGCGGAACTTGCGTCAACGTGGGATGCGTGCCCTCCAAGGCGATGATCCGTGCGGCAGAGGCCGTGCACTGTGCGGGGGCTGCCAAGCGGTTCCCCGGCCTGTCGGGACGGGCACAAGTGGATGATTGGCAGACGCTCGTTCAGTCCAAGGACGATCTGGTCACGACCCTGCGCCAGAAGAAATACGCGGACCTTCTGCCGGAATATGAGGATGTCGATTACATCGACGCCGGTCCCGCGCGGCTGATCGAAGGTGGCGTGACAGTCGGTGAGCGAACCCTGAAAGCACCGAGGACCATCATCGCCACGGGCGGGCGTCCCGTTCTGCCGACCATCGACGGCATCGAGGAAATCGGCGCGCTCAACAGCACCAGTCTTCTGGAACTCGAAGTACTGCCGAAAAGCCTGATCTTCATCGGCGCGGGCTACATCGGCGCGGAGCTGGCCCAGATGATGAGCCGCATGGGCGTGAAGGTCACGCTTGTCGCCCGTTCGCATCTGTTGCCCGGCGCGGAACCAGAGGTCTCGGAGGCATTGGCGGCGGCGTTCGAGGCCGAAGGCATCACCCTTCTGACCGGGTTAAGCTACGACACTGTGCGCCGCGACGACGCGGGCGTGACACTGCGCGTGATCCAGAACGGAAAGCCTGTCGAAGTGACGGCGGATCACCTCGTTTCGACCGCTGGCAGGCGGGCCAATACCAAAGATATGGGCCTGGACGCAATCGGCGTGGAAACCGACGCGCGTGGGTCCATCGTCGTCGGCGAGGACATGCAGACATCGGTGCGCGGCATCTATGCCGCAGGCGATGTGACCGACCGCGACCAGTTCGTCTATATGGCGGCCTATGGTGCAAAGCTCGCGGCCAAAAATGCGGTTCTCGGCGAAGACCATCGCTACGACAACGCCGCGATGCCCTGGGTGGTGTTTTCCGACCCGCAGGTCGCGGGCGTCGGTCTCGGTGAAGCCCAGGCGCGGGACGCGGGCCTCGACGTCAAGACGTCCATCGTACCGCTCGATCAGGTGCCGCGCGCACTGGCCGCACGCGACACGCGCGGATTGATCAAGCTGGTGGCGGACAGAAAGTCCGACCGGCTGCTTGGCGGCCAGATCATCGCGCCCGAGGGGTCCGATACGATCCAGACCCTCGTTATGGCGCTGAAGTTTGGCATGACCACAAAGGCGCTCGGGGAGACGATCTTCCCCTATCTGACGACCGTGGAAGGGCTGAAGCTGGCGGCGCAAACCTTCGATATGGACGTGGCAAAGTTGAGCTGCTGCGCCGGATGAAGATCAGGACAAGGACCGGAGAATGAATGAAGACTACGACCTGATCGTCATCGGGGCGGGCATGGCGGGCGTGGCCGCGGCCAACAAATGTGGCGCGGCAGGATGGCGTGTCGCCATTGTCGATGCGCTGCCCTACGGCGGCACCTGCGCATTGCGCGGCTGCGATCCAAAGAAAATCCTGCGGCGCGGTGCGGAAATCATGGACGCGGCACGGCTCATGCAGGGCAAGGGGATCGATCCCGGTGATCTGTCGATCAACTGGGCCGATCTGATGGCACACAAGCGTGGCTTCACCGATCCCGTGCCGGACAAGATGGAAAAGGGCCTGTCGGGCAACGGCGTCGAAACCCTGCATGGAGCCGCGCGGTTCACGGGAAGCAACACGCTGGAGGTCGATGGAACGGCATATCAGTCGGAACGGTTCCTCGTGGCCGCCGGTGCCATGCCCAGGCCGCTGAGCTTCACAGGGGCCGATCTCGTGATCGACAGCACGGATTTCCTCAACCTGGAGGCCCTTCCCAATCGGGTTCTTTTTATCGGTGGCGGCTTCGTGTCCTTCGAGTTTGCGCATATCGCCGCACGGGCCGGAGCCAACCCGATCATCGTGGATCGTGGCGCCCGGCCCTTACGCGGCTTCGATCCCGATCTGGTCGAAATGCTGATCGACCGCAGCGGCGGTATCGGCGTGGACCTGATGCGCGAAACCGAAATCGTGTCGGTCTCGGAAGCCAGTAGAGCATTCACTGTCGAGGTGAAGTCGGGCGATGAAACCCGAACAATCGAAACCGATCTGGTCGTGCATGGCGCGGGCCGTGTGGCAGCCCTGGCCGATCTGAATCTTGAGGCGGCTGGTGTTGATTACAGCGACAAGGGCATCGTTGTAGCCCCGCATCTGCAAAGCACGACAAACAGCGCGGTCTTTGCCGCCGGAGATTCCGCCGACACCGATGGCATGCCGCTGACGCCAGTCGCAGTGATCGAAGGGAAGGTCGCGGCCTCCAACATGCTCAAAGACACTCAGACCGCACCGGATTATGCCGGTATTCCTACAGCCGTCTTCACAGTCCCGGAAGTGGCGCGTGTCGGCATGTTGGAAAGTGAGGCAAGGGACGCCGGGTATGATGTCGATGTTCGGTTCACCGACACTGGCGATTGGTATTCGAACTACCGGATCGGCGAGACCTCTGCTGCCGCGAAGGTCCTCGTGGACAAGTCGAACGGCAAGATCCTCGGCGCGCACCTGTTCGGCCCGGAATACGGCGAACTGATCAATTTCTTCGGGCTGGCAATCAAGCTGGGCCTGGCGGCCAAGCAACTTAAGTCGATGACGGCGGCCTATCCAAGTGTTGGATCGGATTTGGGCTCGCTTCTCTGAATTTGAAAGATTTTTCGCAATAGACCCGATCCTCCTCGGAACGTATGTCTGGCCCGATGAAGACGGTTCTTATCTACTTCGCCGCTGCGCTGGCCGAAATTGCCGGATGCTTTGCTTTCTGGGCCTGGTTCCGGCTGGACAAGAGCGTGTTTTGGTTGGCACCGGGCATGCTGTCCCTTGCCGCTTTCGCCTGGCTACTGGCGCTCAGCCCCGCCGATCAGGCGGGCCGCGCCTATGCAGTCTACGGTGGCGTTTACATCGTATCGTCCCTGCTGTGGCTATGGGGCGTAGAAGGGCATCGCCCGGATCAATGGGATGTAGTTGGAGCGGTCATTTGCCTTGTCGGTGCGGGTATTATTCTCTGGGCACCGCGCAGTATTTGAGAGGCAGCCGCAGACGGGGTGAAGCGCTGAATCGTTCGATTAGATCGCCTTTTGGTTCACGCGTTCCGACAACTCGGCGCTGCTTTCCCTCCGCATCGCGGCTGCGATCAAGCAGGTTTTCTACCGCCCTCGAAAGCAGCGATACATCCTTTACGCAGCATCGGTCAAAGTGGGCTCCTTCGAGACCTTCGCTGCCATCAGCTCAAATGACCGGTACGCTCGCAGACCCTTTCCATCAATATGAACTGGCGGCTGCGTGAGAATCCTATCCACTGTCACTTTTTCGAATCCGCGTGAGCGCATCGAAGTCGATTTCTTGCTTCTGTTCGTCACTTATATCCGGCCGGGTTTCCGATACCGGCTGGGGCCCTTGGACGTCCCACATCACCGCATGTGAGCCTGTACTCCAGCGATAAACCCAACCAACAACACTGCACCCATCGGTCCCGATCAGATTGGCGATCGCGACGCCCTCACCCCTATCATCGTTCACTGTTTACTAACTTCCTGCACTGTGGCGCTGCAAACTGCGGTGTGAGGTTGCAGAGCGTTCACTACGACCGCGCGCCGGACTTCGTTGATTTTGGCTACCTGGTCCTCGATGAGGGAATGATCATCAGACCGAGAAAATGGGTTCCCGCGTTCTCAACAATTCATTGGCTTCAAATCCTGTGGTCGGGCTCCGTGGCGGCTTCGACAATCGACAGGACTTCATCTTTGTCAAAACCAATGACCCTCGCCAGAACTGTAAACTCCACGACGTCGATACGACGCTCGCCACTTTCGAGACGTGCCACAAACGACTGGTGGCGTTTGAGCTTCGCCGCCAACTGCTGCTGGCTGAGACCCGCATTCTGACGTGCATCAACCAACGCACGGACGAGCGCCAACTGGCCATTTGTTCTGATTGTCTTTGCCACGCGTCACATACCTTTTGTGACGTCGCTAGCGGATGAAATCTGTTATCTAAAAAGTAGATATATGAGGGTGTTATCGGCGTCTGGTTTCCATGGGCTGCAAGTCTGATGCTCCCGAGGTTGCCCATCAATCCCCTACCAATTGCAGGAACCGGCCATAGTCCTCGCTGACTTCGCGCGCTTCCTCGAAGGCGCGGGCGCGTTCGCTGTCGAGGCAACGGAAGTAGCTCTGGATATCCTGGATATAGTCTTCGAAGTCCCCGCGGATGATATCCGCATAGTCCCGCGCGGCCTGCGAATCGCTTGGCAGGAAAGGACGGGATGGCGCAAAGCAGGATTCCGCCAAAACCGGCCCGGGAACGCAGATCAGAAGGGCCATAGCTTGCAATGGGAGCAGGCATATCAACCTTGGGTTTCTCAAACCTGTTATCTCCTTGATCGCGGACACTGGCCGTGACTAGTGTTTGCGTAACCAAACTACAGCAAAAGCACGATATTACATCTTGCGGTTGATAATATACTATCGTAACTCTGGGCTTCAAGTAGGAATGCCTGGGGTCGCGCCATTGGAGAAAGCGTGAGCCGGGCCATGAACTGGGATATCGAAGCACCAAATGTGGTTACGGAAGCCAGGTTCCGCGAACTCGTGGAAAGCGGCTATAGCGCAGAAATCCTGTGCCAAGCGTCGGCACACAAGAAAGGCCCCAGCTATTACGGGGTCTGGATCATGCGCGTTGTCTCTGATGATGGCGTGGAAAAGCTCCTCGTCACCGCCCGTACGCGGACGACCTACAACGATATCAAGATCCGCGAGTTCAAGACGATCTCCGGCGTGGTGTCATTCTTCATTGGCCTTGGCTTTGCGCATGTCGACCTGCCGCTTGAGGCGGGGACAAGCCGTACGCACAAATTCGCCCCGCCAGACAAAGTCCCATCAGACAAGGGCGCTGACACCTAGCCTCGTCTGTCTCTGGCTGGTCGCAGCACCTGCCTCCGCACAGATGGTCCTGGTCATGGAGAGCGACGGCTCCCTGATCCCGTCCCGCTCCCAAAGCAGCTTTGCCCGAAACTACAATGACGGGATTGGTCAGGGTTCGGCCTCCGATGGGATCGCGATCTTCGGCGAGGTAGAGGCCGAGCAAGAGGGCGTCCAAGTCGCGGCCCTTGCCCGCCCAACTCCCCTGCCCCGCGCCGATGTCCTCTCCGGGATTCAGACCACGGCCTTGCGCTATGCCGGCCATCCCGGCCTGCGTCGCGCGGGGCTTTCCGTGACGGATTGGCTGGCTCTCTTTCGGGCCAATATCGAGGTTGAGAGCGCCTACCGGCAGGATGCGATTTCAAATGCAGGTGCTATTGGCCTTGGTCAATTGATGCCTGCGACGGCGCGCGATCTCGGCGTCGATCCGCGTGATCCGCTGCAGAACCTCGACGGGTCCGCCCGCTATCTTGCGATGATGCTGGAGACGTTCGGCGATCCGCATCTTGCCCTCGCAGCGTACAACGCCGGGCCAGACGCTGTGCGCCAGTACGGCGGCATTCCCCCTTACCGAGAAACCCAAAACCACGTGGCCCGTGTCATGGCCGTCGTGGCCCGATTGGAAGGATCAGATTCATGAAGCACATATCTAACCTGTTTATTGCGTCGCTCGCGCTCTTCCTGCTCGTTGCAGAGCCTGCGCTTGCGCAAAGCATCGATCTCTCGCCGATCCAGAGCCTGTTGCAGGGCATCGTTGATGCGCTGACCGGCCCGCTCGGTGTGGTGATCGCGACGCTTGCCGTGCTGGGCGTTTTCTTGAGCTGGTTCTTCAACATCATCGATCTGCGCCAGGCCCTCTGGGTCCTCGTCGGGATCGCCGGTGTTGCTGCCGCCCCCACCATTGTTGCCGCGGTCTTTGCCGGTGGCTGAGCGCTCGCCCCTCTTTCTGGGTCTCGTGCGCCCGCCCAAGCTTTTGGGCCTGCCCATCATGTATGCGATGGTCTGGCTCTTTGGCTCGGTGCTCTTGTTCGTCTGGATCCAGCACATCGCGGTGCTGGGCGTGGCCGCCCTGCTCTATCCCGTGCTTTGGAAGGCCGCGGACTGGGACCCGCGCTTCATCGACGTGATGATGACGGCACTGCAGGAAACCCCACCAACGCGGAACCGCTCCATCCATGGCGGGGACAGCTATGCTCCGTGATGAAGCCTGTGATGCTGCGCTCGATCCCCGCACGATGACGCCCGAATGGTATGCACGCGAGACCCGCCTTGCGCATATGCTGCCGTACGTCAGCCAGGTCGATGACCGGACCGTGCGGACGCGGGTCAACGAGCTTTTCCAGTGCATTCGGCTCGACGGGGTCAACAGCTACACCACGGATGATGCCTATCTCGACAAGG
Source organism: uncultured Pelagimonas sp. (assembly GCA_947497905.1). GTDB lineage: Bacteria > Pseudomonadota > Alphaproteobacteria > Rhodobacterales > Rhodobacteraceae > CANMIH01. Next base: position 111,564 of record CANMIH010000014.1, on the reverse strand, counting down.
TGACCGCGCTTTTTGCCCGGATCATCGCGCAGCTGGGGCCGGAGTTCAGCTACTACGTCCACAAGGTCTCGAAGGCGATCACGCCGGACCTCGAGCCCGTGCGCGAGGACAGTTTTGCTGGAGAAGTTGACCGGCTCTGGCGCAAGAAACTCGAGACCAGCGGGCTGCGCGACAAGACGCTGACGCTCACGGTCATCCATCGCCCGCCCCCGAAAAGCGTCCTGCCGTTCCTGAACCGCAGCGCACCGGATCGGCTGAAGGAGGCAACTGAGAAACGCCTTCGCCGATTGGGCGAGGCCGTGAGCGTGTTCGTGTCAGGCCTGACGGAGCTGAATCCGCGTGTGCTTTCGGCCAAGTCCGGCGAGTTGATCGGCTTTCTGGGGGCCCTCAACACTGGCCAGGAACTGCCGCTTTATCCGGCCAATACCTATGGTTTCCTGTCCTTCAACGTCGCCAACACGCGAGTGACGTTTCAAGGCGATCACTTCGAACTCTCCGAAGGCGTCGTGGGACACCGCTTTGGGAAGAGTTTCACCATCGGGGAATATTCCGAGGCAACCTCCTGCACCATGTTCGACATGCTGAACCTGCCTGTCGACATGATCGTCACGCATTCCTTCACGCCGATCAATTCGAACCTCATGGCGGGTCGGATCAAGCGGCAAAAGCGCCAGATGCAGGCGAGCCAGGACGCGGCGCTCTCGCTGATGGAAGCCCTCGACATCGCCGCCGATGATCTTGAGGCCAAGCGACAAAGCTTCGGTGAACACCACATGATCGCAACGATCTTCTGCGACACGCTCGACGAGCTACAGACACTCAGCGCCGAAATCGTGAACGCCGCCGCCGCCGAGGGCGTGAAGATGATCGGCGAGCGGGTTGCGGCCAAGGCCCACTACCTCAGCCAGCATCCTGGCAACCAGCCTAAGCGCGTGCGCGCCAGCGCGATCACCAATCGCAACTTTGCGGATTTCGCGGCGTTTCATCGGACGCAGCTTGGCAAGCCTGCTCAGAAAACCCCTTGGGGCAAGATCATCACCTATCTGCCCACACCCGAGCAGAGCGCCTATCGGTTTTCATATCACGAGCAAGGCAGCCCCGACAAAGAACCCACCAGCGGGCATACGCTGATCATGGGACGGCCTGGGTCTGGCAAGTCGGTCCTCTCGGCATTCCTCATGACCCAGGCCCGTCGAGCAGGGGCGCGGATCTTCGTCTTCGATTACCGTCTCGGTATGGAGATGGCGGTCCGCGCCAATGGCGGACGCTATGCGTCCCTGAAAGCGGGGCAACCCACAGGCCTCAACCCGCTCTGGACCGAGACCGATGCGCGCGGCACGGCATGGCTCTCGGACTGGCTCGCCACCCTGCTCTATCGCGCAGACAAGCCGCTGACGCCTGCCCAGACCAACCGCATCCAAGAGGTCGTGCGCCAGAACGCGCAGGCGACGAATCCCGGCTTGCGGAACTGGCGGGATTTCGCATCGCTATTCGTCTCCACCGATGATGGTGGCGATCTGCATCAGCGCCTGCTCGAATGGACCGAAGAGGGCCGTTACGGCTGGATATTCGGACAGACTCTGGAAGACACCTTCTCGCTCAAAGGCGATGTGGTGGGCTTCGATCTCACCGGCATACTCGACAGCGAGGCCGAGAAGGAACGCATGGCCGTTCTCTCTTATCTCTTCCGCCGGGTCGAGCGTGAGATCGAAGATCGCCGCCCAACGATCATCGTGATCGACGAGGCCTGGAAGGCGCTGGACAACGCCTATTTCGCGGAGCGGCTCTCGAACTGGCTGGTGACCGCGCGGAAGCAAAACACCGTCGCGGTGATGATGACGCAATACGCCAGTCAGCTCGAGCGCACCCGGACCGGCAAGACGATTGTCGAGGCCGTACCGACGCAGATTCTGCTTCCTAACATCCGCGCCCATGCGGCCGATTACGCGATGCTGAACCTCTATGAGAAGGAACTCGACGTGCTTCTCAACACCGGCAGCGACAGCCGCCTTGCGCTCATCCGAGACGACCAGGGCTCCATCGTGGTCGATGCCGATCTGAGCGCCCTCGGGCCCAATCTCACCATCCTCGGCGGCATGGAGAAAGGTGAGGCGCTGGTCGGCGCCGATTACCGCGACCGCCCCGACTTCTGGAGGCTTTCATGATCCGTGTTCTTTTCGCCTTGGCCGCGCTCGGCGCTTTGGCCTCCTGCGCCCAGTACCAGGAACCGCAGGCCAATTGCTTCACTTTCATGGCCTCGACGGCCCCCGTCGCGCCAGATTGCACCTTCACGCCCCTCGGCGCATCGGATGGTGACGTTGAGGTCTAAGCTGCCCCATATCCTCGCGCTTTGCTTGCTGCCCGGTCTCGCCTTGTCCCAAGGTGTGCCGACCAATGACAGCGGGCTGACCGCGCGCGATATCGTCGAAACAGGCGATCGCGAGGCCGACCTCGCCATTCAAGCGGACAAGCTTGCTGTACGCGAACTCATTGCCGAGATCGAACGGGAGCAGCTGGAAACCCTGCAACGCATCCTCGATGCCCAGACAAGTTTTGGCGGTCAAGGCCTGCCGGCCATGGTCTCCGGGCTGGAAAGTGGCAGCGGCGATCCGGCGCGGTCCGTCGAGGCGGTCTATGGCACGGGTGAGATCGATCCCAATCCCGGCGGCGCACAGATTTTCGGGGATGCTGCGGAAAACATCGAGCAACTCATCATCCGCGTCGCCCAGGAAACCAGCGGCTTTGCGGGCGTGGGCCGCGCGGGTCTCTCGCCGGTCCAATGGCGCGCCCTTCTGCAGGCGCTCATCTGGCAGGAAAGCCGCTTCACCATCGGCGCCCGCTCGCCGGTCGGCGCTTTTGGCCTCACCCAGATTATGCCCGGTACGGCCAGCGATCTCGGCATCAACCCGGAATATTATGACAGCCCCTACCTACAGGTGCATGGCGGCGCGCGCTATCTCGCAACGCAACTGAACACCTTCGATGGCAACATCATCAACGCGCTCGCGGCCTATAATGCCGGCCCCGGCCGGGTCTTTGAATATGGCGGTGTCCCGCCCTTTGCCGAGACCCAGCACTACGTCCAGGTCATTCCTGAACGCTACAATCTCTATCTGAGCCGCATCGGTGGGATCGAAGCGCTCGGCACGATCGATCCGGCGCTTCTAGCCAATGCGAACCTCTCAATCACCGGGCATGGCGCGGCCTTCTATGGCAACAATTCCCCTGCGGCGATTAGGCAGGCCACCTTGCGTATTGCGGACATCGTCGAGCGGATTTCCGAAACGGAAGATGTTCAGGAAAGCATCGCGCTCAACACCTATGCCCGCGCCGAACTCGTACGCCTCGTCGCCGCCCGCATCCGGCTTCAGGCAGCGCGCACCCGCGTCCTTTCCGCCGAAGAGCTGGCTCAGGCCAGTGCCCGTATGGCAGAAGGCACGTTCATGGAATTCACGATCAGGGAGATAGACTGATGAGAGATTTGCTCGTGAGGATGGCATTGACCACGACGCTTGGGATCGGTCTGCATCTCGGCACCCTGTCCGCTGCCGTGGCGCAAGGTGTGCCGGTCGTCGACACCCAGAATATTGCGCAAAACATCCAGCAGCTCCGGCAGATGATCGAAGACGAGATCCTTCAGAACGAGCAGCTGACGCAGCTCCGCGAACAGCTTGCCACACTCACGGACCAACTCGCGGAGCTGCAAAGAACCTACGAAGCCCTGACCCGCCTTGCTGAACTGCCGGAAATCATCCGCACGGAAATGGAAGACGAATTGAACGGCCTGCTCGACCAAGAGTTCGGGGACATCCTCGCCACGATTGAAGCGATCAAGACGGGGGATTTCTCCGGCCTGTCCGGTTCTGGCTCAGGCGAGATTGAAACCCAGATGGAGCGGGTCCTGGCCGATCTCGGATTTGACGATGACACCCTCTCGGAAATGGCCACCAGCGGAAATCCCGGGGCCAATCGTGTGGCGACGCAAGCGACGACCGGCGCGCTCGTCTCGGCAGCTGCCCAGAACAGTTATGAAGACGCAGGCCAATCGCTGGAACGCGTCGACAGGCTGGTCGGTCTCATCGACGACATGGACGAACTCAAGGAAAGCATCGATCTCAACACGCGGGTGACGGCGGAACTGGCAATTGCGCTCGTCGCCATGTGGCAGCTCGAAGCGGTGCAGACCGTGGGCGACGGCACAGGCGGCGTGATCGATGCCGCAACCATCGCCGAGGAGCAGCGGTTTATGGACTTCACGCTGCCCGAGTTGCGGGCAGACTGATCAAGGGTTGTGACAAGTGGCGACTGAACAAGAAATCATCGAGGAAGAACTGGTCTACGGTGCCTTGCGCCGCGAACGGCTCTGGCAACGCCTTGGCCTGATGGGCCTTGTCTTCGGTGTCATCGGCTGCCTGAGCGCAGCAACTGTCGCAATTCTCGATGTCGATCCGCCGCCCGTGGTCGTGCCCTATGATCCCGCCACCGGTTTCGCGCTCCCCGAGGCCTCGGTGGGCGCGACGACTGTCACGGCCAACCAGGCGATCATCGAGGCGGAGGTCTTCCGCTATGTGACCGACCGCGAGGTCTACAATCAGCTCGACAATGACCTGCGCATCCGCAGCGTCCTGCGCCGCTCGGACGGGGCGGCCGAAAGCGGGCTGCGCCAAATCTGGAACAGCGCCAACGAGAACTACCCGCCGACGGTCTACGGCCCCAATGCCCGGCTTGATGTGGAGATTCTCAGCATCAACCGGATCGGAACCAACCGCGCGACGGTCCGTTTGCGCAAGCGCCTGACATCCATCAATGGCGTCCAAACGGGGCTCTTCACCGCCACGCTTCTCTTCGAGTTCCGTCCCGAGACCCGCCGCTCCATCGATGAGGTCTGGACCAACCCCTTCGGCTTCACGGTCCTCGAATATTCCATCCGCTCCGACAGATTGGAGAATTAGTTTGATCAGTAAGTTCTTTGTTGCTGGCCTATTTGCCTTACTGCCATTCCTCGCCTCTGCCGAAGCCATCCCGCGTGGCGGTCCCAACGACAGCCGCGTGCGGCTGGCCACCTACCAAGAAGGCCAGGTCTACCGCCTCAGCGTCTCGCTCACCCATGTCACCACCATCGAGTTCAGCGAGGGCGAAAGCATCCGCTCGATTATCGCGGGCGACACGGAGGGTTTTGAAATCGACGGCGTGCCGGGTGGCCAAGCCTTCGCGATCAAGCCCGTCGCGCGCGGCGTCCATACCAATGTGACCGTCTATACCAACCGCCGCAGCTATTACTTCAACGTCCAGGAGGTCCGCAGCCCAACCTTCTACGTGGTGCAGTTCCGCTATCCGAAAGACAATGCACGGCCCACACGTGCCATCGCGGCCCAAGCCCCTAACCACAATTACGGTGCCAGTGCGCGCACCGAGTTCACCCCGACGCGCGTCTGGGATGATGGGACCTTCACGTATTTCGAGTTCCCGCGGAACGCGCCGGTGCCCGCAATCTTTCGCTACGCCAATGGCCGAGAACGGACGGCCAACACGCAAGCGACCGAGGACGGCGTGATCCGGGTCTCCGGGGTGAACAGGCAATGGGTGCTGCGGATTGGGGAGGAGGTGGTCTGTATCGAGGCCACACCAACGGCGGGGGTCGGATCATGAGCGACACCGGAAACGCGGACCTCGAGAAACGCCTCGCTGCTCTCGAGCAAGGCAAAGGCGCAGGTTCGCCCCCTGCCCCACGGCGCCCACCGCTGCTCGCACTGGTCGTCGTCCTCGTGATCGGTGCCGGCGGTGCATTGCTCTATCTCCTGTCCCAACCCGAGGAAGAAGAAGCTCTGCCTACGGCCACGCCAGACGTGTTCCAGAACGAAGGCGACGGGTTCGGTGCCATCGAAACCCTCCCTCCACCGGAGCCCGAAGTCGTTCTGGTCGCACCTGAACCGGTGGAACCGAACGCCGAGCTTTTAGCGCAACTCGCCGCCCTTCAGGCCCAGATCGAAGAATTGCGCAGCGCGCCCGAACCGGTAGTAGAGGAAGATACCGCAGCCGCTGAAGCCATTGATGCGCTGACAGCGCAGATAGCCGCCCTGCAAGCTGCGTCGGAAGCCGCGCAACAGCAGTTTCGCGATGAGCTTACGGCGCGCGACCGCGAACTGGAGCAACTCCGGATGGATCTCGAACTCGCGCAGCTTGAGGCCAACCGCCCCCTGCCCGCACCCATCGGCCCAACCGAAGACGAACTGCGCGCGCGGGAAGAAGAACGGCTCCGCCGCGAGGAGGAAGCACGGCGGCTGGCGGAACTCGAACGCCGCGCGGCTGAGGAACGCGCATTCCAGGAGCGCCGCATCACCTCGCCGACGATCGCTTTTGGAGGTGCATCCGGTGCGAATGAGACGGCACTGACCAAACGCACCTTCGGGGACGTGACGGATTTCGTGCTGAACGGCGCACTGCCCACGTCCGTGACGCAGGCAGAAGTCATCGCCAACCCGTCCAACACCATCATCCAGGGCACAATGATTCAGGCCGTCATGGAAACTGCCCTTGACAGCTCCCTGCCCGGCCAGACCCGTGCCGTGGTGTCCGAGGATGTCTACAGCGTCGATGGCGCGCGCCTCCTTATCCCGCGCGGGGCCCGTCTCATCGGGCGCTATCGTTCGGGGGTCGATATCGCGCAGCGCCGGGTCACCATCGCCTGGGACCGGATCATGCTACCCGACAACCAGACGATCCAGATCAGCTCTTTCGGGGGTGACGAATTGGGCCGCTCCGGCGTGACCGGCTTTGTCGACACGCGCTTCGATGAGCGTTTCGGCTCAGCGGCGTTGATATCGCTGATCTCCGCCGCGCCAAGCGCTGCTGCTGCAAACGTCCAGGATGAGACCGCCGCGGACGTGCTCGAAGACGTGGGCGATGATCTGGCCGATGCCACGGACAGCGTCATAGGCGACTACCTCTCCATCGGCCCCGTCATCTATGTCGACCAAGGGGCCCGCGTCACGGTGATGGTCGACCGCGATCTGGAGATATTCTGAGTCCATGTCGCTGAGCTATCTCGAAACCTCCCTCGACAGGATCGACGCCGCCGCTCGCGACGATGTCATCGAGATCTGCATCAACCCCGATGGCAGCTGCTGGGGCGAGTTCCAGGGCGATCACTCCATGCGAGAACTGGAACGGCAGCTAACCGCAACGGAAGTGAAGGACCTCGGCAACCAGATCGCCTCCTCCGCCAACACCACAATGAGCAAAGACCGCCCGATCGTCTCGGTCTCGATCACCTACAAGGGCCGCCCGATCCGGGCACAGGTCATCACCCCGCCTGCCGTGCTCTCGGCGATGTCGATCAGCCTTCGGTTTTTTTCAAGCCTGCCGCTCGATGGCATCGCGCTCGACTTTCTGTATGGCAAAGAACGCAAGCTCGAAGAACTGCGTCTCGAGAAGACGCGGGAACTGCGCGACGTTGTGGCCGCGGGCGTGATCGACGATGCGCTGGCCTTTTGCGTCGACAACAAGCTTAACATGATCGTCTCTGGCGGCACCTCCACCGGCAAGACCGTGGCTGCGCGCAAGATCCTCTCGCACGTGCCATCCGAGGAACGCATCGTCACCATCGAGGAAGCCGCCGAGCTTCTGCCGACCCAGCCCAATGCCGTGACCCTCATCGCCAATCGCGATGCGGAGTTCCAGACCGCCGATGTGCTGCTCACCGCAACGTTGCGCATGCGCCCCGACCGGATCATCCTGGGCGAGGTGCGCGGCAAGGAGGCCATGACCTTCCTCGAGGCGATCAACACTGGCCATGGCGGCTCAATGACCACGCTGCACGCAGAAACCCCGCAACTTGCCGTGCAGCGTCTGGCCATCGCCGCGCTCAAGACCGAGATCCCCATGACCTATGCCGACATGATCCAGTACATCGAGAACTCCATCGACGTAATCATCCAGGCCGGTCGCCACGACGGCAAACGCGGCATCACTGAATTCTACCTCCCCGGCGCAACCGAGATCGGAGCTTCCCAATGAAGACCTTTGAATATGACATCCTGACCTTCCCGATGAGCCGCAAGACAGGTGAATTTGAGATGAAAAACGTTCTGAATGCCCGAGGCGCAGAGGGATGGGAAGTCGTGTCGTTCACTTCATCGGAATACGCTAACGTTGGCTACACGGTATTTTTGAAGCGGGAAACGACTGCGGCCGAGGCAAAGGCATGAATTCGGCGCGGCTAACTCTTGCGCTAATCGCGCTGGCCGTGAGCCTACTGGCTGTCCCCGCCTTGGCAGAGCGCAATATGGTGCCGACCCTCGATCGCAGCTTCGACGTCTGTGCAGACCGGCCCACCGAGCCTGCCTGGATGCATGAGATCCCCCTGCGCCAAGCCTATCAGCGGGTTCTGGTTCAGGACATCTATCGCGCCCAGAATCTCGAGCGGGTCGTTGAGATCGGCAACTGCGACTGCGCGACCCGGTTCCCGTCCTGGGACGCTGCAGAAGCGGTATTTCGGGAGAGATACGCCAGCGACGAACGATGGGAAATGCTGGAAGCCTCGGACGCCTACAACAGTCGTGCCAACGACGTTCGCCTCGCGGCCAAAGCGATCTGCGAAGCCGCAGGTAACTGGTGAGGCTGATCCCAGATGAGCGTCGTCACCTACTTCGTTGAAACCTCCCAGGGCTACCTCGACACCGCGGCGGAAACCCAGTTCGGGTCGGTCGCGGCGACAGTCGGCACGCTTCTGGTGCTGGGAACAACTCTGGTGGTGATCCTCGTCTTCCTGAACATGATCTACCAGTATAAGGCGATGGACGGGCGCACGGCCTTTTGGCTCGCAGTCAAGATCGGGTTGATCGGAATATTTGCGACCAATTGGGTGCAGTTCAACGCGCTTTCCGCCGCTATCCTTGCAGGGATCGACAGCATTGCGGGGGCGCTCGTGGCTTCGGTCGGTGGTGGAACTCCCGGTCCTTCTGGAACTTTCGCCGAAGAATTCGACCGGTTGATCGCCGAGTTGGGGGACTATCTGAACGCTGCCGGGTCCGAGCTGAACTGGATGGCCGGCGCCATGCTCGACATCGTCGGTGTCCTGCTGCTTTCCATCCTCGGCGGGCTCGCCGCCTTCATCCTCGTGGCCTCCCGACTGATGATCGCGCTTCTGATCGGGATCGCGCCGGTCATGATATTCCTGACACTCTTCGAGGTGACCAAAGACTACTTCGCGCGCTGGCTGTCGGCGCTGGTTTCCTTTGCGCTCTACCCCATCGTCGTCGCCGGCGTGTTCGCGACGATCACAGGCGTCTCCTCCGCACTCATCGGCGAGCTTGGCGACCCGGAGGGAGCCTCAAACATCGGCGCGCTCATTCCCTTCTTCATGATGGTGCTCATGGCCAAGGGCTTCATCATCGCAACGCCCTTCATCGTTCGCGCGATCTCCGGCAACATCATGATGCCCGCCCTCTCCGGTGGTCTCGGCGGCGGCTACAGCTTTGCCCGCGCCGCAATGGGCAGCAAGCAGGCCTACAATCGCTACCTGATCGGTGGGGCAAGTGGCGCAGAATACGCAGCCCTCAGGGCGCGGCAGTTCTTCGGCGTGCAGCAGATGCCCGTGAGGCAAGGCATGGGGCAGACGGGTTCCGCAGGAGGCACAGGATCCGCAGACTCGGGGTCAAAAATGCTGGCGCAGCTGGCGAGACTGGGTCGACTTGGCCGACGGTGACGGCCCTTAGCCGACCTTCAGGCATCCCGTAGCGAACGTCGGGTGGGAGCCTATTCTGTTGAAAAACTCACCCTTGATCGAGGCCGAAGTCACTGATTCAATTTCCATATTGAACGGGGGATTGAGTGATGATGGGACCGAGACAAGAAGCGCAGGCGGCTTTGTTTTACGAGTTTTCGCTGGAAGATCATGTGCCTCAAGCCCACCTGTTGCGCTCGATTGATCGGTTTGTCGATCTGAGTGGCATTCGCACCCATCTTGCGGAGTTCTACAGCCACACGGGCCGCCCTTCTGTCGACCCTGAACTCCTGATCCGCATGCTTCTGGTGGGGTATTGCTTTGGCATCCGCTCCGAACGCCGCCTGTGCGAGGAAGTGCATCTGAACCTGGCCTATCGATGGTTCTGTCGGCTCGACCTCAATGACCGCGTGCCCGACCATTCGACCTTCTCGAAAAACCGACATGGGCGGTTTCGGGAGAGCGAACTGCTGCGCCATTTGTTTGAGACGACTGTTACCCGTTGCATCGCAGAGGGTCTCGTGAGCGGCCAACGTATGGCCATCGACGCCAGTCTGATCGAGGCTGACGCCAACAAGCAGAACTCGACACCGAAGGAAGAATGGGACGCGACAACCATTGATCCCATGGATGCACCACGCGCCGTTCGAGAGTATCTCGACACATTGGATGAGGCGGCCTTTGGCGCTGCCAGCAATGTGCAGCCGAAGTTCACATCACATTCCGACCCCGCCAGTCAATGGACGGCAGCCCGCAAAGGTCCTGCATTCTTCAGCTATTCCGACAATTATCTGATCGATACGGATTATGGGGTCATCGTCGACGTCGAGGCCACACGATCCATTCGGCAGGCCGAGGTTGGGTCCACCAAAACAATGCTCAGGCGCGTGAAAGACAGGTTTGATCTGCACCCGGAGCGCCTGATCGCAGATACCGCCTATGGCACCGGGCCGATGTTGGGCTGGCTTGTCGAACGCAAGATCGCCCCACACATTCCTGTCTTTGACAAGTCCAGCCGCAGCGATGGCACATGGACGCGTGCTGACTTCGAATGGGATGCAGAGAACGATCAATACATCTGTCCGGAGGGGCACGCGCTGAAGCAGTTCCGTCGCAACTATTCCGACCCGAACCGAGGACCCACCGGCAAAGGCACAGCCCGCTATCGCGCATTGAAACTGACCTGCCAGGCCTGCCCATCAAAGGCCAAATGCTGCCCGAATGCCGACGCTCGCAAGATCACACGTGAAGAACACGAAGACGCACGTCAAGTCGCTCGCGACATCGCCAAGACCCGCCAATACGAGATCTCAATGAAGCTCCGAAAGAAGGTCGAGATGCTCTTCGCTCACCTCAAACGCATTCTCGGCCTCGGGCGGCTCCGATTACGCGGACCATGCGGTGCAAATGACGAATTCCTCCTCGCCGCAACCGCCCAAAACCTCCGCAAACTGGCAAAGATCTTTCCCGCACCGCAGCAAACGCGCAAAGCCTGATAGAAAAGGCGCTCGCGCTATGTTCAGCACCGCGCTTTCTGCGTCAGCAACACGTTGTTTTTCCACAGAATCAGCCCAAAGTGAACAATGCTGCATCGCGTTCCAATGTAGGCTCTCATAGCCGAGGATGAAAAAGTGACAAAATCAAACCGAGTTTCGCCAAGGGTTTGTGGCAGAGTATCGACACCGGTAAGATCCAAAATGCTTGTAAAATTGGCCTGTGATCTGTCAGATGCCAGCGGCAGAAGGAGAGCCATCCCTTCACGAGGACTTGATCATCGCTCATAAATGAGGCCTTGAACCTATAGTGGCTTGAGGTTCTACAAGGCACTCGAGGCATCCAAGCCGCGGCTGGAGGTGCACAAACAATTTCTTTGGAGTAGGACCTATGCTGACCCGGCGCCATTTCATTTCCACGTCCACTGCGATGTTTTCGTTACCGATCGCGGGACCGGCTTTGGCCAGTAGCTGGCCAACGACCGGCCAAAAAGCGTCGTGGGATTCTCAGGTAACGCCCAGCAACTATGACCCGGCGACATCCAATCCGTGGGGGCTGCATCCCCGTTTCTTGCCGCAACGTGTTGCTGCGAAAGATGGCCTTGTGCCAGGTGACATCCATGTCGATGCAGTCGCCCGCTATCTCTATCACATTGAAGAAGGTGGTACAGCGATGCGGTATGGAGTGGCGATCGCGCGTGGAAATCTCTACGAACCAGGAACCTACACCATTCGGCGAAAGGTCGAATGGCCACACTGGACCCCAACAGCGTCAATGATCGAACGAAATCCGGAAAACGCAGAATTTGCGGATGGGATGGAGCCGGGGCCGAAGAATGCACTCGGGTCACGTGCTCTTTATCTCTACGTTGGCAACCGAGACACTTACCTTCGCATCCACGGGACACCTAAACCTTGGTCGATTGGCGGTCGAGCGAGTTCTGGCTGCGTCCGGATGGTCATGGCACATATCAATGATCTCTATTCAAACGTCGCCATAGGGTCGACCGTATACCTGTATTCTGCCGAACAGAGTGTTGTTTCGGACAGCTAGTGCAGGATTGTGACGCGTTGATCTTCGCTCCGGCCCTCAACGTGGGCCGGAGATGTCAGGAAGATCGTTACGTTTACCGAGCAACACAAATCGGGTTGCCACCAGCGGTTCTGAGGGGAAGCAAGGTCTTTTCTACGGGTCCGTTGTGTTCATACCAGTAGCATCCGTCTTCTTCGCGGAGCCGGGCTGTTGCAAGGTTTTGACTTGGATCAGCCAGTTCCACGATAGCCTCTGGCACGTTTCCGATTTTTTGGGATCCGTTCTGATCTGTCGTCGCGCATGCGCCAAGCAGCAGTACCCCAAGTAGCGGTAGTCCGATCGGTCCGGCAAATTGCTGAGTCTTCATAAATTCCTTGTCGCCTTTCTTCGTTGATTGCGTGTCCGCCGATTGGTTTTATACTCGCGCGCCCCTTGGCAGCCGAAAACTATATACGAAACAAAATACCTCTTGAACCTCTAGCGACTGTAGGAGTTATGGTCCAGCCAAGCAATGATTCTGGAGATGCCGAATGGCCGCCAAAACTGAAACTGTGGTATCTGAAGTACACCCAACTGATAGAGCCAAGTCAGAAACATGTGCAAGTGAACATGCCTGCTGTGGAGGAAGCCATTCACACGAAGAGTTTGGTCCCGTGCCACAAGATGGAGCGGGCCGGAGTTTTCAGGTCAGCGGTCTTGATTGCGCAGAAGAAGTGGCGATCCTCAACAAGGTCGTTGGACCGAAAGTCGGCGGGGCGGAGCACCTGGCATTCGATGTCATCAACGGACGCATGATCATACTCCACAGCGCTGCCGCAGTGTCGGATGGAGAGATCACTCAACTGGTTGCGACCACGGGTATGAGCGCAAAACCCTGGGATGCCGAGAACGCTTCGGAGGATCAAGCTGCGCATCTTGCCCGTCAGCGCCTGTTCACAATGCTGAGCGGAGGCTTTTGGGCGGCAGGATTTCTGTATCACATCGCAGAAACCGGGATGGGCGGTGCGATCGGTCTCTTTTCCGGCCATGGAGAAGCAGTGATGCCTTTGGTCGAAGCGGGGCTTTTTGCTATCGCGATCCTGGCTGGCGTTTGGCTTGTCGCCCCGAAGGCGTGGTCATCCGCGCGGCGCGTATCGCCCGACATGAACCTCTTGATGGTGGTCGCTGTGGCCGGGGCTATCGGCCTTGGCGAGTTTTTCGAGGCGGCAACGGTCGCGTTCTTCTTCTCTCTCTCGCTGTACCTTGAAAGCTGGAGTGTCGGGCGGGCGCGGAACGCTGTCTCGGCTTTGCTCGACCTAGCGCCACCTACTGCAAGGGTTGTCTACGAAGATGGTTCTGAAGCAGATGTTCCGGCGTCAGCCGTCGCCATCGATGCACATTTCGTGGTGCGTGGCGGGGACCGCATTCCATTGGACGGGCAAGTGATCGAAGGCGCCGGGGCCGTTGATCAAGCCCCGATCACTGGCGAAAGCGCATTGGTGCCGAAGGAGCCGGGTGACGAGGTCTATGCGGGCACGATCAATGGCGAGGGCACGCTGACGGTACGCGCGACCAGGGCGGCCTCCGACACGGTGCTCGCCAAGATCATCCGCATGGTAGGCGACGCCCACACCCGCCGCGCGCCCGTGGAGCAATGGGTGGCGAAATTTGCGCGCGTCTATACGCCCATCGTGATGGCGCTCGCCATTGCCGTCGCGATGCTGCCACCGCTCGTATTTGGTGGAGCCTGGGATGACTGGTTCTACAACGCCCTCGTCCTTCTGGTGATCGCCTGCCCTTGTGCGCTGGTCATTTCGACGCCCGTGTCCATCGTCGCCGCGCTCACAGCCTCGGCCCGCGCCGGGGTGCTGATCAAGGGCGGTGCTTATGTCGAAGCTCCGGGACGCACTTCAGCCTTGGCCATGGACAAGACCGGTACGATCACCATCGGCGAGCCTGAAGTTGCTGCAATGTATCCGCTAGGGAATGCGTCGACGCAGGATCTGATGGGCGTAGCGGCGGCGCTTGAAGCGCGATCCTCCCACCCGTTAGCGCGCGCTATCCTTGTACGTGCAGAAGTCGACGGCCTTGATGTATCCGCGGCGGACGATACGCGGACCGTACCGGGGCGTGGGCTTGAAGGCAGGGTACAGGATCGGGCGGTCTGGCTCGGCTCTGACCGGTTCGCCGAGGAAAAAGGGCTTGGAAGTGCCATTCCGACAGACCTTCGGCACCGTATCGAAGTTGCCGGTAGTACGTTGGTGGCTGTTGGTGATGCAAATGGGGTGATGGGTATTCTGGAACTGCGCGACCGCATCCGCCCCGACGCCAAGGGAATCGTGGCTCGTCTGCATGCGCAGGGCGTGAAAACCATCGTCATGCTGACGGGCGACAATGAACGCACCGCGCGCGCGGTCGCGACAGAGGTCGGCATCGACGAGGTGCGCGCGGAGCTTCTGCCCGAGGACAAGGTGACGGCCATCGAAGACCTGGTCGAAGCGCACGATATGGTGGCCATGATTGGCGATGGCGTAAACGATGCCCCCGCCATGGCGCGGGCCCACTATGCTATCGCCATGGGCGCGGTTGGTTCCGACGCGGCCATCGAGACGGCGGACATTGCCTTGATGACTGATGACATTGGCAGGGTGCCCTGGCTCATAGGCCATTCCCGCCGTGCGATGTCGATCATCCGTCAAAACATCGCAACCTCGCTGGCAACCAAGGCCGTTTTCGTGGTGGCGACAGCGTTTGGGATGGCATCGATGTGGGGGGCCATTGCCGCAGATGTTGGCGTGTCACTGCTGGTTGTCGCAAATGCGCTCAGGCTGTTAAACGGACACCACGCGGAGACTCCGCCCAAAGGCGGTGACCGCGTCGGCGACAGACTGGCCGAAGGTGCTTTGGCGCACGGCCATTGAACGGGCTGGCACAGCACGCTAGTGTCAAGTTTGAAAAACCTCATGAAAGAGGCATTGAGCAGTGAATTTTCGAGTTACACGTCGCACAATCCTCCTGGGAGCTCTGGCGACAATTCTTTCTGGATGTGCAAACAAATTCCGCACTTACAGGGGGCCGGAGGTGACCCGGGTGCGGGTCTACAAGGGGCAGCGCATGATTGTCCTTGATGGACCAGAGGGTGTTTTGCGCACTATCCCAATGGGCCTTGGCTTTGCGCCTGAGGGTCACAAGCAATTCGAAGGGGACGGGCGCACGCCAGAAGGATCATACGTGATTGACAGGCGAAATCCCGAAAGCCTGTTTCATCTTTCCATCGGGATCTCGTACCCGAACGAGGCGGATATCGCATACGCAAAGGCTCAGGGCCGTTCCCCTGGTGGAGATATTTTCATCCATGGGGGGCCGCGCCCTGGCATTGACCCGACAAACAAGCGCGACTGGACGGCCGGATGCATTGCCGTTTCGGATCGGGAGATAGAAGATATCTATGCAATGGTGAAGAACGGGACACCTATTGATATCTACTCATAACCGAATTTGTCTGGAAACGGTGGCGGCTGTGCTTCTCAAAAAAACTGTTGTCGGTGCGGCAGACTGACAGTTTCAAGGTAGACTGATCAAACCGAAGAACACAGGTAATGAGCAAGATAGGCGAACCCCAGTTCAGTGGGTCTGGCGAACGATGAATGGTAGGGAAAGCTCTTCGAATGGCACTACGAAACTGAAAACGCTGCGAAATCTGAATTTTCCGACCTTCCTTGATCAAAATCGTCACGAAAACCGCTTTTGTAAAACCGAATTTAGACCTTCGAACAGCAGCACAAGAGCGATGATGGCAAGCGTGACAGTTGCAGCTTTGTCGTATTGGAACGAACGCACGTAAGTCTGAACGTACAGACCGATGCCCCCGGCGCCAACGATACCTAAGATCAAGCTTTCGCGGAGGTTCAGTTCAAAGCGGAAGACAGTGTCGCGGAGCACAACTGGTGCCATCTGTGGCCAGATCGCCCACCGCAATAATTGCGCTCGGCTGGCACCTGCGCTTTCCAATGCAGCAAGTGGTGCGGCACCGACATTGTCGATTGCTTCAGCATAGAATTTGGCCAGCATGCCGGTGGCATGAAAAGTGATTGCAAGAATACCGGGCAGTGGGCCCAGCCCGACTGCCCCCACCATCAGCATCGCCACCAAGATCAGCGGAATCGACCGGATCACTGCCAGCAGCGCACGTACCGGGCGCCAGATGGCTGCGGGTACAAGGGTCTCAGACGCAAGTACAGCCAGCCCCGCCGACAGGACGACCGCAAACAGCGTCCCAAGAATGGCGATTCTCAGTGTCTCGGTTAGGCCTGTAAGGACTTCCGGCCAGACAGAAAGGTCCGGTGGTATCATCCGGCCTAGAAATTCTGCTAGCCTCGGACCCGCTCCGGGCAGTTTTTCCAAGCCGATGTCAGCGTTTCCTGCAGCCCACAGCACAGCAAGCCCGAGTACCATCCAAACCAAGATCCGGCTCATCAGCTCACCACCCGCAATCCGTCACCAGGTACTGTTCCATGGTACAAATCGCTGATGTCATCGTTGCCGACCATCGCGGAGGGCTTGTCAAACAGCACCGCGCCCGCGCGCAATCCAACGATACGGTCGGCAAAGCGCCGCGAAAGCTCTGGCTGATGCGAACTGAAGACTACAGCGATGCCGCGATTTCGCGCTGTGTTGGTGATCAGTTCCAGAATGCGTTCGGCGTGGGCTGGATCGAGGTTGCTGACCGGTTCATCCGCCAGTATCAACTCAGGCTCCTGCGCCAGGCAGCGGGCGATGGCCACTCGCTGGCGCTGACCACCTGAAAGCTGATCTGCACGGCGCTGTGCCAACTCCGTTAGGCCGGTGTCCTCCAGCGCGATGGTCGTCTTGAGGTGATCCTGCGCACCGTATCGCCCCCAAAGCGACGGCCAGAGGCGCATTCGCCCCAGCCGCCCGTTCATCGCATTCTGGTAAACGCTCTGCCGGTCAACCAGGGCGAACTCCTGAAAGATGAAGCCAGTCTCTAGCCGGGTTTTTCGTTCTGGTGCCCGATCATTTGGAAGCCGGTTGCCCAGTACCTCAGCCCGACCGCGCCATCCCCGGACCCGCCCATCCAGCAAGGCCAGCAGGGTCGACTTGCCGGCGCCCGAAGGCCCCAGCAAGGCCACACATTCCCCCGGTGCCACCTGCAGCGACACATCCTGCAGGGCCTCAGCGTCGTCAAAGCAATGCGACACAGCATGGAGGGCAAGCGCTTGGGTCATTTTAGATAGCCGTAACGGCGTGCCATCTGCCTGACCCCGTCATAGACCTTGGGATCTGCTGCCACATAGCCGTCTGGGCCGTAGAGATAGGCCAGCAAATACTGGTTCTCAGCCTGGTTCAGGCGCAGCATGGCATCCACGAAGCGGGCCTGCAAGGCCGCATCTAGACCAGGCCGGGCAATGATGGCATGGCTGGGGATCTGCGCGCTTTCGCCCAGCACCCTGACCTCGGCCTGCTGCTCAGGCGTCAGATAAAGATCGGCATACTGGCTGGCACCCGCAGCATCCACTAACCCGTTGGCCATAGCCTGCATTGCCTGCTGATAACCACCGGCAAAGAACTTCTGGCCAAAGAACCGGTCCGCATCGCCTGCATCCGCAACGAGTCCTTCGCGCACAAACAGGTCGAGCGGATAGAGATAGCCGGACTCCGACACCGGATCGGCAAAGGCAATGTCACGGCCCTGCAGGTCGGCCAGCGTCTCGATGCCGCTGTCCTTGCGCACAAACACCCGGCCCGAATAGCTCGGCTGGCCGCGGTAAACCTCGGACAGAAGTGGCACCGCCCCGATCTGGTCTTCTGCCAGCACAAAGGGCAAGGCACCCATGAAGGAGATATCGGCATCACCATTGCGCAATGCCTCAACTGCCGCAGCATGATCAAAGGTAACAAAGCCGGTGACTGGAACCTCCAACTGCTGGGACAGCCAGGCAGTGATCGCCTCGATATCCCCCAACAGCTTCTCTGGGTTTTCTTGCGGAATGAAGGCGAGTTTCAGTGCCTCTTCCGCAGAGGCAGTTGCTGGCACTGTTAGGGCGGCAGCGACAGTGGTCAAAAAGGTACGGCGCGACAGCATCAGAACATCCTCTCATCAATCTCGGCTTGCATTGTTTTGAAAGCGTCCCACTGGAGGCTCGCCTCAGCCCAGTCGCCAGCGGCGCTGGCATCGCCAACTGCCTGAAGAATTGCGGCAAATCGGTAGATTTCTGGCTTAGCGTTTTGATTGATCATAACGCTCGCATCTGCCGCCAGATCCGGTGCAACAGTATCAATCAATACGGCGATGTTCTCCGCATCCCGCATCGGGATCAGTGTGTCCAGCGTCGAAGCAAAAGTGGTAAGCTCTTCCCACGACAGGCGGAACACGCTGTCTCGGCCTTCAAAGCGCTGGTAGGGCTCCTCACCATCTCCTACCGCGCGCAGATAGGCAGTTAAATCGGCGCGCTGTTCCGCATCCAAGCCCAGATCCTTGGTATCGTTGAACCAGTCTACAACCCCCGCTAGGGTCGCCAGCGATCCGTCATGCATGTAGGGCGCGGTGAAGTTGACATTGCGCAATGTGGGCGTTTCGAATGGGGTTGCGGTGCCGCCCGGGAACGGCGGCTCGGCCGAGCCAATGTCATAGGTCTGCCCATCTCGGAAAAACCGGTCCGGGGTGTGGCAGGAGGCGCAGGACCTGTCGCCAAGCCCGGCAAATTCGGTATTGAACAGTACCTCACCGCGTTTCGCAGCCTCAGAGGCCTTGTCAGTCAGCCGCCCGGCCTCGTCTATCTGTGGGTTGGGCAGAAAGTCAAAGGCGCGCAAGTAGGCGACCATCGCATCGAGTTGGAACGGCGTTGGCTCCGCTCCGGCAAACTCGGTCACGATCACATTGCGTACAAAACTGCGCAGGCTCGGCTCGCGCCCATCACGCCCGTAAGGCGCTGTAAAGCGGATGCCTCGCATTGACGGCGTATCCAGGTGATCGTCTTCCCGGTCATTGAACATCGGATTGAAGAAGGAGCTGTCCACATCCATCCCGCCAGCATGGCTAGAGAGGCCGGGGATAAAGAAATCCCGGTTCACATCGGACCGGTTGTGGCAAGTTGAACAGGCAATGCCCAGGTCACGTGCTGGGGAACCAAAGATTTCAGGGCTGTCGAACAGCATGTCGCCATAGGCCACAAGCGGCAGGTTGGCCTCATCCTCGCCAGCCTCTTCAAACTGGAGCACCAGCCGGGGTAGCTCGCGCTGATCAGCAATATTGGAGCCCGGTGGGAGTGTGGCGGGCAACACTACCGGCGTACCGGAGCGCACTGCGCTCTCCGGTGCCGGGGTCAGCTTGCCACGTTCGACAAAAACGGAGGGCAGATAGTTTGTCTCAATGTACTCCACGATAACTTTTTGCGCCTCAGCAAATCGCGCCACATTCGGGTCTTGAGCGCCATTGTTCAAAATACCGGTGCTACCCAGAGAAGAATTCAGAACCAGCCAGGCGCGACCTAGGTCGTGTGCGGCCTGCTTGTCCGCCGCCAGGATGCCGTCCTCGAACGCGCGGTACAAGGCCGCAGACTGCGCAACCTCAAATGCGGCTTCAGGCTGGCCAAGTGTCGCCTCGGCTGCCTCTAGGTGCTGCAGAATACCTTTGGCCAATGCCGTTGTAATGGCAGCAAACAGGGCCTGTCGGTCTTCCGCAGCCAGCGCTGCACGAATGTTCTGGGCGTCGCTATCCGATACCCGTGACAGTGCCTCCACCGCAACTGCGCTGCCGGGTGCCGGAGCAGTCCAATTGTTTTCAATCTTCTCCCAGGGAACGGGTGTCAAGTTCGCCATGAATAGGCTCAGCCGGTA
Organism: uncultured Pelagimonas sp.; assembly: GCA_947497905.1. Classification (GTDB taxonomy): domain Bacteria; phylum Pseudomonadota; class Alphaproteobacteria; order Rhodobacterales; family Rhodobacteraceae; genus CANMIH01. Next base: position 91,478 of record CANMIH010000014.1, on the reverse strand, counting down.
GGCTGCGGCCCGAGGTGCCCAAGGGGCTTCTTCAATGGCAGTGGCCCCCACACTAAGCGGAAGCAGGCCAATCAAGGCAGATGCAATCAGGTGTTTCATGGTTCAGTCTATAATTATTAGCCTTGGCTAAGTTTTGTAGAAAAGTCTATGTCATTGTCAAGGCCCGCGTCGCTGGTGCATACACAATAAGGCGCGGCAAGCAGGGTTCCGCACCAGCAATAGACACCGAGAGCAGAATGACCGATCAGAAACCACAACTATTCGGACGTAAACCTGACGACCAGGTGAGCGGTTTCGAGGCAGCCCGCGCCGCCCGACAAAGCGAAGTTGTGGAGGATTATGTCGAGCTGATCGCGGAGCTGATTCACCAGAACGGTTCAGCGAGGCCCGTGGAGATTGCCGAGCGGCTCGGCGTGACCCAGCCCACTGTGTCCAAGAACCTGACCCGGCTTAAACGCGAGGGCTTCATTGTGCAGGAACCTTACCGATCAATACGCCTAACGGATGCTGGGCGGCGATTGGCCGAGGCTTGTCGAAAGCGGCACCGAATTGTTGTGGAGTTCCTTATCGCCCTGGGTATTTCCAAAGACGTGGCCGAGCACGATGCTGAAGGTATCGAGCATCATGTAAGCGAAGAGACGCTTCGCGTATTCAAGGATTTTTCACAGAGTAAAATGAGCCGATAGCGAGTTGGTTCATGCTATTGCCATTTGCCATAATGATGCGCTCAGGGGAGGATTGCATTCGATCCTGACATGCAAACCATGGCAATGCAGGGGCGCAAGGCCCCTGCGACCGAAGTTCAGTCAAGATCTGAGTTTTGCTCAGGAGCCGTCATCGTCTGCTTGAACGATTAGTTTGGCCTCGACGGGCAAGCCCCCAACCATTAGCGGGCTGTGGCTGTTGCCATTGAGGGAAACTTTTATCTCAACGTCGCCATCCGGCAGTGATGGGAGGTGTATCCAGTTGGCATAAAGGCGCCCCAGCTTTTCGCCGTTGATATAGACATGCGCGTGACCTTCACCAAGTATTTCCTCAGTAGAGGCATTCTCAGGAGAAAATCGGAAGTTTTGCGGTGTCACGTGCAAGTTCCAACCTGCCATCGGATCTTTAATCATCTTGATCGCCACGCTGGGGGCATTGCTGTCGGCCGGTAAGTTAGTGACAGCAGAGTGGTCATGGGCTGCCATCTCCGCATTGCTACCATGTTGAGACGGGTCAGCATGGTCGTGGCTGTCAAAGGTGCTGCCGCTGCCGGCCGCGATCACAAAGCCGACGCCGCCGCCAAAAATCAGCCCGATGGCGAAGAGAGCGAGTGAACGGGACATTTTGTCCTCCTCAATAAATGAAAGCTCCCGCCGGCGGTGACCGGCGGGAAAGCAATAGAGGAAAGGAATCAGGCGGCGGCGTTCGCGCGTTTGCCTTCAGCCTGCCAGAAGTATCCGGCAAAGCTTCCCAGCAACACCCAAGCGGCCATGCCGATGCCAAAGGCTCGGGCGGCAAATAGCGCGCCGATCTCGGTCGGAACCGGGCCAGCGAAGGTGTCGGGTTCAGGCGCACCGACGACGTGAGGCGCTATCAGCAGTCCAGCGGCGATCAGATAGCTCACCAAGTTGCCTCCAAAGGCGATCAACCACATGGCGACGCCAGCTGTGGCAACAGTAGCAGTCCACCATACTTGGCGCACACCGACATCTGCTGCGGCTACGCCTGGCACTTCAGGCGCCAGCGACAAGCCAGGCGCAAAGTGGAAGGCAACAAAGCCAGCCAAGCCCCAAAGCAAACCGGTGCGACCGTTAATCTCACGACCCTGTTGTTCGGCAATCGACATAAGCGCCACAAGGGCCAATGCATAGCCAGTATACGTCAGCATCGTGAAGATGATGCTTAGGCCGTCGCGCACCGGCTCGGCGAACATGCCGGGCAACTCGGGATGCGCAGTCACAGGATCAGCGCCAAAATGCACCAAATCGCCACCCTCATAAAGTTCGGCGTGGAGAAGTACAGGCTGCACGAAATAAAGCTGCAGCAAGGCGGCAATCAGCCCCGCTGCAGCACCAGCGAACAACGCGCTGGTCAGAATACGACTGAACATGGTCTTAGTGGCAGGGAAAGCCAGTTGCGTGGCGCACATCGTGAGCAGCGTCATGCAGGCCAGAAGCTTGAGCATGGCCGGTCACAGTAACAACACCCAAACCCAGAATAAGGGCGAACACTGCGGGCAGAATGGTTGATCCTACAGCGGATGCTTTGATAGCGTTTGTCGTCATTTTAGTCCTCCTTGCCGTCACACCCGACGGCGCAAGTTACGTTCAATATACGGCCGGTCTCCTGACTCGCGGGTCGATGCCGTCTTCCCCCTTCCCAGCACTCTCGCACCAGTGGAAATGGAAGGTAGCTCGCCGCTCACAGTCGCGGGGGCGGTTGAGGTTTCGGTGCCGCGATTTGGTCCACCGTCCTCATTCCCGTTTCAGCTCTAATGCATTTGCACCTTTGAGCACCGTAATGACTGTTTCTGTCCGATTAGGCGGTAGCAGGTCAAGTACGAAACCGGCATGCCTAAGTTCCGCAGCGCCAAATTGATTTGAAATCTGCTGCTGTCAACACTGTACTGAATGCAATAATTCACCGCAGGAGCTACTAATATCGTGGTGCGGGTGGTTTACTGCACATCTGCGGGAATGCGAGCAATAGCCTTGAAACGCAGCTTTCCAAGTGGCCTTGCATCCGCGAAGTTACCGTCTGGGCTTTCCTGATACATCCGGATGAATGTCAGGATGTCCGGCAGGTCTTGAGCAGTTATCTCACCGAAAAGATAAGCAGTCTTGTCGTTCTGTCGGACTGCAAGCGTTTGTGGTCGCATGCAGCCGGACATGCAATCGACGTGCTGCAATTTTGCCTTCACATTCGCTGCCTTTAGCGTTGATACCACTTGATCATACAGGGTTGGATCCGCGTCACGGCAGGTTCGGCATAAAGTAAGCGTTGGTAGGTGCATGCGCCGAGCAAGTCCTTTTTTGAGCAACCTTCTTTATGATTCAATATCTGCGGGTGGTTACTGGTTCGATTTCGAAACTTGGTTTTGTCGCGGTGCCTTTAGAAAAGTCAATACTTGAGCGATCGGCAAGCTCGCCGGAGTAGGCACCTACAATGCCAACATAGATTATTCAGACTTGTGGCACGAGAAATTTTTCTTGTCCGGCAAATCGAGGAAACAGTTGCTCAGGCAAAAAATCCGCCGAATGAAACTTGGGGCAATGTCTTCAATGATCGCCCTCGAAGTGCCTCTGGATCACTGGTACCACCAGCAGTAATCCGGCACCTCCGACAATGAATACGTCTGCCATGTTGAAAGTCGGCCAGTGTGCAGATCCAATGAAAAAATCAAGGAAGTCTGTTACGGCTCCATAATGGATGCGATCAACGACATTGCCGAGCGCGCCACCTATGATCGCCCCATACGCAATCGCTTCTATACTGCTCTCTGTGCGAAGCATCATGATCAGGAGCCAGGCACAAATGATAAGCGCAAGAAGCAAGAGGCCCCACCAGGGGGCGCCACCCAAAAGCCCGAAGGTTACGCCATCATTGCGATGGAACGTGAGATTAAGCCCGGGAAAGACAGCGATCCCGTCTTTTAGGGTATCGGCGCTCGCGACAACCCAGGCTTTTGTTACCTGATCAGTGGCGACGGCGCCGACGACAGCTAGTATGCCGAGTACTTGTGTTTTGTTGACTGTCAACATGTTGCAACGTAACTACTTTGGATACCATTGGCCGGTCTGCGCTGAAGCGGCTGAATAGGTTAGCTAGATTGGGGAAAGGACTTCCATAATTCGGCTCGGTTACCCTGCTGGGTAGCTCGAAAATATTTCGGTCGAGCCGTCTTTCTGGATCAAGAAGACGTCGTAGGCATCGCGTTCGTCTTCCGGCCCCATCCCTGGCGAACCATAGGGCATTCCGGGGACTGCGAGACCGACCGCATCGGGGCGTTCGTTCAGAAGGCGGCGGATGTCGGCTGCAGGCACATGTCCCTCGATCACGTAACCGTCCACGAGCCCAGTGTGACAGGAGACCATGCGCTGCGGCACTCCGTTGTCGAGTTTGAAGCGCACGAGAAGGCCGCCGAACATGTCCTGGCCTATTGGTGCGAAGCCGTTCTCCTCAAGATGATTCATCCAGGACAGACAGCAACCGCATCCATTGGTCTTGCGGACGTCTATTGGGGTTGCCTCCGCGAGGGCCTGCGCCGCCGGTAACAGGGCGAGTGTGATGGCAAGAGCTTGGATCATGCGTCTCATGGGTCAGAGCCTTTCGGTTGTCGTTTCGGCAATGTCGCTGCCGAGGTTTTCATTCAGAAGCGCCCGCGCCTCGACCAGACGCAAAAGCGCGGCTGTATCATCCGCTTCGCTCTCAGCCGCTTCGGCAAGTCTGTCGTCAGAGAGGGGGTCAGTAGGGCGTCCATCCACGAGGACTTCGTAGTGCAGGTTCGGGCCCGTCGCCGTGCCAGTCGCGCCGACGCGACCGATCACATCTCCCGCCGCAACGCGTTGGCCTTGTGCCAGGCCCTCGGGCACAGCGCTGAGATGCGCATAGCGTGTCATTGTGTCTGAGCCGTGGGCGATTTCGACCACGCGACCATAGCCGCCCCGCCAGCCGATGAAGCTGATCCGTCCCGGTGCTGTCGCTTGAACCGGCGTTCCGCTTGCCGTCGCGAAATCGACACCTGTGTGCATCCGGACATTGCCGTAGACCGGGTGCGTACGGCGGCCAAATACCGAGCTTAATCGCGCCCCTTCGACAGGCTGTGCAAAAACGCGGAGAACCGTGCCATTGACGTAAATCGTTGCCCGATCGCTACCGCTTACCGGCCAGACAACTTCATAAAGTGCGCCGCCGATCTCCAGCGATGCAAAGGTAAGTTCCGGCTGACCAATTCTGTCTTCGCCAACACGGGCCTCGCGCCACAGTAGCCGAAGCGTTTCTCCGCCGGTCACCTCACGACGGAAGTCGACGATTCCACCCAGCATCTGTGCCAAATCGACAGCGAAGCGGGCAGGCATCTCGGCTTCTTCCAGCGCGGCAAAAAGCGAGCTGTCGATCACCGCTTCGCCCGCCGATGTTATGAAGTCGGGAGCCGGGGTCACGACCTGCGTGGCCAACTCTTCGCCAAAGATCGCCTCGATCCGCACACCGTCCTCGACGGAGAGCGCGACGCTGCGCGGGCTGCCGTCCATCGTCGAGACAACGGTGACCGAATGCCCAGGCCTAAGTCGCCTCAGATCATATTCCGCGCCGAGGGCCAGAGCGACCTCGGCACGGTCAGTCGCTGAGAGACCTGCTTCTTCAAGAACGGTGTCGAGCGTCTCGCCGGTTGCGATATCGCGTGACCAGTTGGAGAGCGGAGGTTCTATCGTCGGTAAGAGAGTATCGGCGCTCGCAACCTCCAGACGTGGCATGGACTGGAGTGGTATTGCGGGCTCCACACGTGTTTGTGCGACCTGCGGTGTTTCCGTTTCAATAGAAGTGGGAAGCGGGAGTTGAGGTGGCGACCAAGTGGTTGCAGCTGCCAGACCGGGAGGGATCGGATCCTTCGACCAGATGCCCGATATTGCCAACCCGCCCACCGACAGCACCGATACGAATGCGAAACCTGCCGCGATTGTTCTAATTCTCATGTTGCCCCCCAGTTTCTCTATTGAGCGCACGCCGGATTTTCGGCACTGCGAATTCCCTCGGCTCGTGATAGTCGATCATGGTGCTGAACCGGCCTTTCGCGTCGAAAAGGAAAACGCTGGCAGTGTGGTTCATGGTGTAGTCGCCACCTTCGGTCGGCACCCGCCCATAGCGTGCGCGGAAGCCCTGTGCTGCGCGCGCAATTTCCTCTTCCGGGCCAGTCCACCCGCGGATCGACGGATGGAAATAGCCGACATACTCGGCCATTGCCTCGACAGTATCCCGCTCTGGATCGACGGTGATGAACACCACGTTCATTCCCTCCGCCTCTTCGCCCAGGTCATCAAGCCAGCCGGAAATATCCGACAGAGTCGTCGGACAAACGTCCGGGCAATAGGTGAAGCCGAAGAAGACCATTGACGGGCTGCCGATAAGGTTTTCGGGTCCAACCTCGTTACCTTCGTGATCTGTCAGGCGGAATTCCATTTCAGATAGGGCAACCGGGCGCAACCCCGCTTGTTCGGGCGCGCCGGGGCCATCGACCTGCCACCACCCAACAACAAGTGTCAGGATGATCGCCGCGATGCCAGCGAAGGCATACTTGAGGATCGACCGTCGGGTCATTAGCTCTCGGGACCGCGCGCTGCAATACCTAGAATTGGAACCTCGACCACGATCTCACCACCGTCCGAGAAGTCGAGCGTCAAGGAAAAGCTTTCGCCCTTGGCCATCGGTCGCTGCAAGCGCATCAGCATGGCGTGAAGGCCACCCGGTTCCAGAGACACAGATTCACCCGGCGCAATCTCGATCTCGCCTGCAGGTGCCATTGAGCTAACACCATCGGCATTTGTGGATGTCTGGTGAATATCAGGCATCATCGCCAAATCCGTGCGGAGGCCAGTAAGTATCACAGCCTCGTCGCCTGTATTGCGGATTGTCATATACGCGACACCCGGACGGTTTACGCCGATTGACGCGCGCGCCCAGGCATCTTCGACGACAACGTCTTCCGAACCAGCTTCTACCGGGGTCGCTGTGCTTGATGCGAACATGCTTGCGGCCATCAGGCCATAGAGTACTGTCTTCACTTTGCGGTTCCCTTTTTGACCACTAGCTGCCAACTGCAGCTACTTCGGCGTCAACCTGTTGTCTCAATTCGTCCATTCCAAACGGATCTAGCGGCTTGCCATTGATGTAGAACGTTGGGGTCTGGCGAACGCCCATTGTTTCTACGTCCGCTTTGTCCTGATTGACGATTGCCACGATATCGGGTGATTTCATCTGCTCTATCGCAAGTTCGAGATCGAGCCCGGCTCCGGCCGCGATCTTTCCCAGCTTTTGTTGATCAAACGCCCCATGCGCCGCCCACGCGTCTTGATAAGCCATTAGAGCATTTAGCACCTGTTCGAACTTGCCCTGCATCCGGGCCGCTTCTAGCAACTTGACGGCTATATCCGAAATCGGTCCGTGAAACGGGGTGTATCGTATGACAACACGCACGGCTTCGGGATTTTTGTCCAAAATATCTTTTACGACGGGGTGAAATGCGCGACAGGCCTCGCAGGCTGGATCGAGGAACTCAACGATGGTCACGGGGGCTTCAGCGGGCCCCAAAACAGGCGAATATGGTCGCATCAAAGCGTCCGCCAACTCTGGCGCGACAACCGCACGTTCAGATGACGGTTTTGGTTGGTTTACATACCACGCGGCCCCACCAAAACCGGCAGCACCCATTGCGAGAACGGAAATAATCAACCCGCGTCGGTTCATGATTTTTTCTCCTTGAGAGATAGGACTGAAAGCGCACCAATAAGCGCAAATGTAACAACGGCCATCAGCGGAATGGGGATGCCTAACACCAACTGGTTGTCGTCAGTGCAAGAGGGCCCCGTCGCAGTACAAGGTTGGACGCGTTCAGGTATGATCCCGACATATAACCCCATATGCCAAGCAGCCACTGCTGCGCCACCAAGTGCGAGTACGACACCGTACCGACCAACACGCGGATCTTGCCACCATAGTCCCAGCCCAAGAATTATCGCCAGTGGAAACATGAAGGCGCGCTGGAACCAGCAAAGAACACAAGGTGTCTGCCCCAGCACTTCGCCAATGAACAGAACAGCAAGCGAGGCGATGAGGGCGATCACCCAAGCCAGCCCGAGGGCAGTTTCTCCGTATAATCGGTTCATTTGGGTCAGAGCCTCTCTCTTAGATCGGTAAGTATCTCTTCGGCAGAGGTGCCATAAGCCCAAGAGTCGGTGAAGCGCGCCTTTGGATCGAAGAGGAATAGATGCGATGTGTGGCCCATTGTGTAGCCATTTGGTGCTGAGGCCTCCTCGATCCGCTCATAGAAGATCGGAAAGGTCTCGGACGTCTCAGCAATCTGCTCCGGCGTGCCGGTCAGCCCAATGATGCCTGCATTGAACAAGGGCACATACTCGGCCAGCGCAGCGGGTGTGTCGCGTTCAGGATCAATCGAGATGAAGATAGGCTGTATTTTCTCTGCATCTGTTCCTAGGTCTTCCATGACGGCGGCAACTTCGGCGAGCGTCGTTGGGCATACATCTGGGCAGTTGGCAAAGCCAAAAAAGACAAGCATCCACCGCCCGGCAAAGTACTCATCCGTCTGCACCAATCCACGATGATCGGTCAGTTCGAAATCGGCGTAAAACGCAGGGTTAGAGGCATTAGCGTCGGTATCGGTCGAAGGTTCGAAATACTGGAATGCCGCAAAGGCAAGAAGCGCTGTGCCTGCCAGACCCCACAATAGTCTCTGAATAACTGAAAGACGCACGTTATTTCGCCCGTTTGATTCTCGGTTTTGAGCCGGTTTACATCCTCTAGCTACTGTAGGTTCAAGTGGTTTTCTAAAGAGCGCGCCAGAGATCGCCAAAACGTGATTTCCGCGGTTGCGCCATGAGTGAGATAAATCTACATTCACTAGAGGATTAACGGGGTTTCGACATGCTCACAATTGGGACTCTTGCGAAGAGGACCGGCACCAAGGTTCAGACGATCCGCTACTATGAGCAGATTGGATTGATGCCGGAACCTGGTCGGACTGAAGGCGGGCAACGTCGCTATGGTGACGCTGAACTTGATCGCCTCGCATTCATCCGGCACAGCAGACAGTTGGGATTTCCGCTCGACGCGATCCGGGAGTTGCTTGATTTGTCCGACGCGCCGGACCGGCCCTGTCACGAAGCCGATGAGATCGCACGCCGACAATTGAAGCTCGTTGAGCAGAGAATGGAGCGCTTGAAAGCGTTGCGCGCGGAATTGAAACGCATGGTCAAGGAATGTAGTGGCGGCAACGCATCGCAATGCCGCGTCCTTGAAGTGCTAAGAGACCATTCGGAGTGTCTGACCGAGCACGATCAAATTGGGGTGTGAGTGAGCACAGAAAACTATTCGAAGTTTTTGCTTGAACCTACAGCGACTGTAGCAATTATCTCTGTACTCGAAAGATTCGAGGAGCCCCATCGTGGCACATAATGACCCTTTATTGACCGCAACCCCGATCCTGGATTTTGGGGCGGCGCCCATAGCGGAGCTCATCGCTGCAAGGGGTTGGCGTGATCTGTCCGACACCGACAAGATTGGCGCGATCTATGACTATATCCGCAACGAGATCGCCTTCGGCTACAACCGCGCCGACGACATTCCAGCGTCCGAGGTGCTGTCTGATGGCTATGGTCAGTGCAATACGAAGGGCACGCTCCTTATGGCGCTCCTTCGGGGTGTGGGCATAAAGTGCAGAATCCACGGGTTCACGATCCACAAGGGCCTTCAGCGCGGTGTTGTGCCGGAGCTGGTCTACCCGATTGCGCCGGAAGAGATCCTGCATTCGTGGATCGAGGTCGCACTGGACGGCAAGTGGATCAATCTCGAAGGCTTCATTCTCGACAGCGCGTTCCTGAAGGTTCTGCAATCGTCGTTTACCGACCGCGAGAGTCTGTGCGGTTACGGTGCTGGGACGGATTGCCTCAACGCGCCGCCTGTCGAGTGGACAGGGCAGGACACATATATCCAGGATACCGGGATCGTGCAGGATTTCGGAACGTTCGACACGCCCGACGCTTTCTATGCAGAGCATGAGCAGAAATTCGGGCGTTTGCGCGGATGGCTCTATCGGAACATCATCCGGCACTGGATGAATGCGCGTGTGCGGGCCTTCCGCGCAGGCCGTCTGAAACCCGACGCCTCAATTGCGCACCAGCATGAGGGAGAGACCCGTGCCGCATGATCACCATGGTCACAGCCATGCCCATCTGGACCCGTCCAGCGGGGATCGCCGGGTAGCAATTGCGATTTGGGCGAACGGTCTTCTGACGGTTGCGCAGATCGTCGGCGGCATCTTCGCAGGGTCTCTCGCCCTGATCGCGGATGCGCTGCATAACTTCTCGGACATGGCCGCGCTTGTCATTGCCTTTGCGGCCCGCAAGATCGCGCGGCGGCCCGCTGATGAGCGAATGACCTTCGGCTATGGCCGGATCGAGACCGTGGCGGCCTTGATCAACTACACGACGCTGATCGTGATCGGGCTCTATCTGATCTATGAAGGCGGCATGCGCCTTATCGAGCCGCCTGAGGTGAAAGGGTGGACAGTCGTCATCATCGCGGGACTGGCACTGGTGGTTGATGCCCTGACGGCGGGGTTGACCTATTCCATGCAGAAGGGCAGCCAGAACATCCGCGCCTTGTTCCTCCACAACCTCTCCGACGCTTTGGCTTCAGTCGCTGTGATTGTCGGTGGCACGCTGATCATCCTCTATGACATGCGTTGGGTTGATCCTGCGATCACGATTGGTATCGCGCTCTATATTCTGTACCTGGCCTTCGCTGAGATTGGTGGCCCGATCCGGACGCTGATGCTTGGCAGCCCGCCGGACATTGATGGAGGTGACGTGGTGGCCGTTTTGCGCCAAACAGAGGGCGTTAGCGACGTCCACCATGTGCACTTGTGGCAGATGGAAGAGAATGCTCCAGCGCTCGATGCGCATGTCGTCGTCGAAGATGTTGCATGGGGCCAGTTGGAGCAGATCAAGGCAGAGCTAAAGACGCAAATTGGCGCTGAGTTTGGGATTGATCATTCCACGCTGGAATTTGAGCGTAATGAAGCTTGTGACGTCGAGGCGCCGCTGTTTGGACATGACAAGCACCAGATCGAATAGCTTAGGTGATATGCATGATTGATATCTTTGGGGCGGCACCTAGGACGACGTGGAAGCAGACCTTGTTGCTGCTGCAGCGAAAGGGCACTTTGTCCGCGTAGCAGACCTTGGCGCCAAGTGCAGTGAATGACCGCTTCCCGCCCTCTATGACCGTCAGACCATGCCCACCGCCCTACCGGTGAATTGGCTTTTTGCCACCCTCCTCCTGCAGCATCGCTTCCATATCGTCCAAGCCATCAACGGCAGAGCGCATCTGCGCGTCATCATCCACCCCCACTGTCTCGGCATCCGCGACCAGGCCCTCAAAATCCATCTCCATCTGTCGCTGTTCCTCGGCGATCACAGCTTGAACGACAGGCGCGGTCTTCTTTGGAGCGACATCAGTTTTCCCTGACGGTTTGCCATCAGCAGCCTGGCGTACACCCTCCGCGTCGGCCCCGGGTCCGCTTGACCCGTTCGGTGGCGGTGTCATCGGCATGGCGCGCATACTCGGCGGCAGATTGCCCTGCGGCCCCCCTCCCCCAGGCTGCGGAAACGGCAACTCGCCCGTCTGAGCCGCGTGGATCGCCTTGAACAGCCGATCATCAAAATACTGGATCCGTTTTGCGCGGACCGGCATTTGCGCATCGATCACCATGACGATCTCGTCGAGCGGCAGGCGGCGCGCCTCATCTTCGGGGAGCAGCGAGCTTTCTTCCGTTCGGGTCGACTGGCTGCGGCCCTCGAAGGGGTTCTTGCCGATAGACTGCGAGCGGGTGACCACGGTTTTCGTGGTCTTGCCGACAGCCTTGCTCAGCTCCTCGACGGTTTTTTCGTCGGAGGGCGTCAAGTAGAGCTTTACACCAGCGTTGCCTTGCAGGGCACGGCGGGTGTTCTCACCATAGATTTCATCGAGGGCGGGGATGGTCTGGGTGACCACTGCCAGGTGGCCGCGATAGGTCCGCAGGGTTTCGATGCTCTCGACCACGATGGGCATCTTCCCCAAACGGTTGAACTCGTCGAGCATGATCATCACGGGCCACGGCTCATCCGGCCCGGGGTCCTTTTCCTGCATGGCGGAGAGAAGATCGGAGAAGAAGAGGCGGATCAGGGGCGCCAGTGGCTTCACCATCAACGGCTGGACAACGAGATAGACCGAGAAGGGCTTCTTGCGGATCGTGCGGAAATCAAAGTCCGACACCGCCGTCGCTTCATCAATGGCTGGGTTCTGCCATTGATCGAGCCCCGAGGTCATCAAAAGCGAAACGTAGGAGGTCAGCGTGTCGTTGTTGGTTGAGGCCAGCCGCGTGAAGATCAGCTTGCCGGCCCTGTTCTCCACCTCATGACCCCGTGCGAAATACTCCTTTTGCTTGTTCCCGCCCGAGGCGGCGATGCGGTAGATCTCGCCCAAGGTCGGACGCTTGCGCTGGAAGGCCAAGAGCCCTGCCGCCACGAAGAGATCGATCCCGCCTTTGAGAAGGCCCTGCACCCGGTCATTGTCGCTCTGCAGGAACAGCGTCGCGAGGAGCTGCAATTCCATTTGCTGGCGCGCGGGGTCTTTCAGTTCGAAGATGCGCAGGAGCGGATTGTAGCGATGCGTGCGCTTGCCCTCCCAATCGGTAGGGGCAAAGCGATAGACCTTGTCACCTTGGGCGGCGCGGTGCCGGGCCGTGGCCTCGAAACACTCGCCCTTCACATCGAGCGTCACGGCGGAGCCTTGCCAGGTCAGCAGGTTCGGAATGACAAAGCCCGTGGTCTTGCCGCGACCCGTGGGGGCCACGATCAGCGCGTGTGGGAAGACCTTCGAGCAGATGTACTTCGCGCGGGATTTAGGAGAGCCGAGTTTGCCGAGGATGAACCCGGTCCCGGGGGCCCCGAAGAAGCCATTGGCCTTCATCTCGCGCGCGGTCTGCCAATGGGTCTGGCCAAAGCGTGTCAGGGCGGACCCTGACAGGGCGAGGCTCAGCATCATGCCGGCGGCGGCAAAGCTGCCGATGATCAGATGGATGAGCTGGGCATCCTCGGGGCGGCGATCGAGAATCGCCAGATAGTTCTGCGCGATATAAGCAAAGTCGAACTCGGCCCCGAAGCCGAGATCCTGGTAGGTCAGCACCGCCGAGGCGATGGTGTAGCCTATCGCGGCGGTCACCAGCGTCACGAGCAAGACACCCGTGGCGATCCGCACCTTTCCCATGGAGGCGCTCAATGGACCTGACCCCTCTCGGTTTCGCCATCCACGTCTGTCGCGCGGTGTTTTTCGTATTCGGCGTCGGCGAGATCATCGACCACTTGGCGCAGGGCCTCGGTGTTGGCCGTCGCGGCATCCGATTGCAGGTAGACCTTGGCCACATAGAGCCGGTCGAGACGGTCCTCGAGAACCTTGTCCAGCGCATCGGCATCGCCGGAAGTGAGCCGGCCCAATTGGCGGTCGTCTAGCACCCGCGCGATCTCCTCGCGGAAAGCGTCCCGCTCCGCCTCGGTCTCGAAGGGCGCGGACAACTCTCCCGCCCGCTCATGATCCAGGACACGCACAATCTCGTCTGCGATGCGGTCGGAACGTTCAGACAGCGGCGCAGTTTCATCGCGAGCCGCGAGAACTTCGTCGCGGGTGCCAACCCCAAGCCCCTCGCGCATCACGGTTTCGCGGCGGACCTGATTGATGGCCTCCGTGTCGCGTATCTCGGCGACGGCCGCATAGGTCGCGCCGAGCCCACGGGTGAGGTGGGACGGCATGTCCGGATAGCGCGCGCGCAAGTCATCTGCGACAGCATCCGCAACGGACGTGCGGAGGTCGCGTACCTCCATGATCCGGTCGACCTCGCGGGTGATCTCGCTGGCGCGGGCCACATCGGTGATGGTCTCCTTGTAGGGCTCAGACCGGTCGATCACATCGCCAGGCCGTGCGAGCAGTTCCGGATGTGCTTCGAGATACGTGCGCTGCTCCGTCTCGATCCGGCGCTCCGCCCTTGAGACAACCTCCCGCTCCCGGTCGTCGATCTGCTGCGCTGTCAGACCCTCCGTGCGCATCTCCTGACGGATTGTCCCTTCCATCTCCCGGACCGCGTCCTCCTGATAGTGGAACCGCTCGCTGACCGGTTCGGCTTCCACAACGCCGTCCCGGCGCAGCACGTTTTCCCGCTCCAAAAGCGTGCCAAGTTCGACGTGCACATCGTTGAGAATATCGCGCGCCTGTTCCAGATCGGCGCGGCGTTCAAGGTTCAGATCGCGCGCCTCAGCCACTTTGGAGAGATCATTGGCGATCCATTGATGCTCGAGCGCTGCATTTGAGGCGCCCGTCTCGATCCGGGCCACCACTTCCGATGTGCTGATCCCCGTGCCGTGTAGTGCCGCGTCAATGCGCGATCTCAGATCGGGCTCGGCCAGTCGCTCGCGCTGGCTGGCGTCAATATTGGCCTCGGAATAGATCCCGCCCTCCGAGGGCGCGTCTGAGAGCGAACCCGAGCGCAGCCCCAAGGGCTGCATGTGCTGGACCTGCGTCTGGATCTCGATGAGGCGTTTTTCCAGCACGGGACGTTCCGCGTCAGACTTCTCGGCGATCATGCCCTGCACCCGCGCGAGCTTTTCCGCATAGAGGCTTCTCAGATCCTCGAAGCTTTGATCCTCGGCCATATACACATCTCCTGTTCGGTCCACCTGCCCGCCATGCGCCAGCACCTCGCCCGCGCGGAAGAGTGCCGCGGCAATGTCTTCGCGGGCCCCGCGGACCTCGGAGGTCTCCCGGGAGGCCTCCACGGCAAGCGAATGGTAGACGGTTCTGGTGTTGGCGATCTCCGCCAGCGTCCGGGTCAAGTCGGCCCCCACGCGTTCGCGCTCGCGGGGTGCGCGACCCTCTTCTTTCGCCGCATAAACCTCGCGGGTAGGGGCTGGGTAATGCACAACCCCGCGATCCACCCGGCGCGTGGCTTCCAGCCGCACGCCGTACTTCTCCGCCTCCTCGACCATGGCGAGGCGGAAATCATCATAGTTGAAGCGATGATTGCGCCCCAGAAAGAAGAACTCGCCTTCCTGCGAGCGACGGTTCAGCACCAGATGCGCATGCGGGTGATCGCGGTCCTCATGCACCGCGATGATGTAGTCGAAATGCCCCGCGTCGGTCTGGAAGAACCGCTCGGCCACGTCCGTCGCAATGTCGCGCACATCCTCCCCACGCGTGCCCACGGGGAAGGACATGAGCATGTGGGTGGTCTGTCCGAGCCTGGGCTTGAAGCCCGCATCCCACCGCTTGGCAAAGCGCTCCGTCAGGTCCTTGATGTCACCCGCCTCGAGCTTCGTCTTGCCATCCAGGAACCCGCTACTGTCCACGATATGGGTGGACTTGGTGGTGAGGTAATCGAGCTGGTTTGCGAGCTGCGATTTGGTATGCGTGCCCCCACCCCGGATCGCCTTGAAGACCGCTGGCCGATGCCCTGCTGCCGCGCGCGAAAGCTGGCTCTGCTTGGCGACATGCAGCCCCTGCATCGAGCCTCGGATTCGGCTCCAGCCGTCCCGGAAGACCTCGCCAGTGACGGTATGGACGGCATCATTCAGCCGCATGGGCAAACTCCCTCAGCGCGGCCGTAGCCTCCAGCTGCATCGCGTCGCGACGACGGCGCAGGAGCAGATCGATCTCGTCAGCAGAATCCAGGATGAACCGCGCCAGCCCGCGCATCTGCGCAAGCCGCAATTCGGTGAACTCCGAGCCGCCCCCCTGCCCCTGCCGATTGGCCTGAGTCATCTGCTTGGCGATCTGCGCGACCCCATTGCCGACCTCGTGCAGAGAGGCCCTGTAGCGCGCCATCTCTGCTGCCATCTGCGCATCCGGAACGAACACCCCGCCTGCCGCCTGAATGAGCCGCCGCAGCCCCTCGGCCCGGCTCTCGATCCCGGCGGCGGCCAGCACCTCGTCGAGCGCCGCAAGCTCCGCAGCGGTGACCTTCACACTGACCGCCGAGACCGGGATCGCGGCATCCGTCTGGCGCTCGGCATCGGCTTTCAGGACGTAGCGCACGGCCCGCGACGTAACCCCAAAACGCTCCGCAAGTTCAGACGTCGACACACCCTCCGCGGCCTCGCGAACGATCTGCATTTTCTCGATCTCTGTCAGGCGTTTTGTTCGGGACATGCGGAAGAAAGACCCCCTATTTCCTGCCACCTTCCACCAAGGCTGCCCCACCTTACGATAATATACCAAGATGTCAATTATATACTGCCGTCGCATTCAGGCTCAGGCAGCCTTGGTGTCCGCTTCCCCCGCGGCCCGCAGGGACGCGGCTCTGCCGACCTCACCACCAGGCGACACCTGTCCTAGGGGTCCGGTCCGCCAGCCCCGCCCGAGGCTCTGGCCGAACACGCATGTGTTCGGACGGAACCGCGGGCGGGCGCAAACCCCACCGACAGGGCGGACAGGCAGGGTCAAGGAGGGCCAGATTTGGGTTCCCAAATCTCTGCCGCAAAAACCGGGAGGCCCTGGCCGATAGGTTTTTGTGGATGGCCCCCTTGAGGCTGACTGGCCGGTCTGTCGCGGCCTGGTCATTCCGGGCGGAGTGCGTCCGTTGAACGCGCAAGGACCAGCATCCCTCGAACAGGGATCGGGCCGCCCCAAGATCGTCCTGGGGCGGCCCATCCTCGTCAGAGGATTTAGTCCTGGGGATCTTTCGCGCTCGGCGGGAACATCACCAGCTCCGAGACCGCGACCGGAAAATCGAGCTTGAGGCTGAAGAACTCCGAGCCATCCCCGTTGCGGGTGTTGCGGAACATGGCGCCCACGCGTTGAAAGCGGGTGCGCTCCTGGCCATCGGTATCGGTGAACTTAACGGGGACGGTGGCGACGTAGTGGTTGGTCATTTGGGTTACTCCTTGTTGCGATGGGGATCACCCAGCACGGGGGCAAGAGGCCCGGTCGCAAGCGCAAATGCGGAGGGTCCGCGGCTCCGCCGTGGAAGCCGTATTTGTGCTTGCCGAAGCGTGAGCAGAGGGCACGAACGGGCCGACCCCGTGCGATCCACATGCATAGCAAAAAGGAGGGACCCGATTGACCTGTGCCATCACGCAGTCGCCACCATCCGCGTCCACGTCCTGCCGAACCTGGCCGGGGTGCTGATGACGCCCGCCCGCGTGGATGCGATGTTCCGCGACACCACCCGAGGGTCGAGCAGGGCTTCAGCCTCAAGTGCGACGTCTCGACCCCTCGCGTCTTGCGCTGCTGACGATGTGCTAGGTGCGCACCATCCCCAGCCCGTACCGATGCGGATGGGCCGAACTCTGACGGGCTGGGTAGAGGGATGACGGTGCTGGACGCCGTGAGATGCAGATCAAGTGTGACCGATCGCACGCGCCATGAGATATGACGAAAGGACCGCCCGAAGGCGACCCGGTTATGGCCATCACGCGCCCAAGCTGTCGAGCATCCCCCTGGTATCAGGCATTCGCTTCAGCGAGTTGCCGATGTGCTCCCGCCAGCGCGGCCCAACCTCCATTGCGGTGGCATAGGCCCGAGCCAGATCATCGGGCCGGTCCTCGGCCATCGCTTCGATAAGGAAAGCCGCCTGCTCGCGGTCCTTCGCGGATTTCAGGCTCCCTGCCCCATCGCGGCGCCGGTCGGCAATGATCAGTTTGTGGATCGCATAGCGCTCCGGGCGGGGCACCTGCACCAGAACGCCGGATCTATAGATCGCCGCCGCGTGGATCGGCTCAGCGATCAGGAAGTTGAGATAGTTCAATCCTTGGGCGTTCACGCCCAATGCTGGCAGATCACGGAGGGTCTCATCTCCGAACGCCGGTGTGAGAAACTCGACCAACTGGCCGCTGCCACCCTGGGCCCATCGCCATGTCCGACCTTGGTCAAGAGATGGCAGAGGATCGAATTTGAGCGCCGAGAACGTCTCGGCAAGACCCGGGTCGACCTGATCCTGCAAGGCAACGCTGAGCTTTTCGAACTGCGCGATGTCGATGTCGCCAGTATTGGCCATACCGCCAATTGGCAGACGGATACCAAGCTCGCCTTCATAGAGGCGAAATGCATTGGTTCCGACGATGGTGCCACCCAACCGGAAGGTTCCGGCTGCGGCCATTGCCGACAGGATGGAACCGGTCGCACGGTCGATGGGCGTCATGCCTTCCGCACGCAAGAGCCGGACAAGCCGCGACCGTTCCACCTTCCGATCCTTGGCCGCCCGGCGCAGCTCTTCGATCCGGTCGATGCGCGCGCGCGTCTCGTCGCTGTCTTCGCCGATATAAATGAACCGCATCTCCGTCCCGACGCGGCGCGCGGCATACCAATAGGCCTTAACCCCACGCTCCTTCAGCGTGGGCTTGCCTTCGACACCGGACAAGGCGTCGTCCTTCAAAAGTCGCACCAGGTCGGTATAGGCGCTCATCGCGATGCTGCTGAGGGGAGTCATGCCAATCATTTCCAAGTTTTGCTTGGCATACTTATACCTATCAAAACAGGAAATTGCTAGGCAAAGTGATTTGGAGAACGTCCACACCCATAAGAAACGACGAAAGGGCCGCCCGAAGGCGACCCTCTCTCTTCAATCCTGCGACGCCTTCTTCGCCGGGTCCGCAACCCGCATGACCGTCAGGCCTTTCGCTTCCGCCTTCTGCCCGAGGTTCAGCGCGACCCCGTTGCCGCCGAAGAGTACAACCCCCGTCGCCGCGAACTTGTCGTCCAGCATTTCGTCGTTGCACTTGAACGGTGCCGCCCGCCCGTGCGCGGACCAGCGCGGATCGAAGCGCGCCTGCGCTATCCCGCGTGCCCGGGCCCACCGAGCCGCAATCATCTCCGCCCCGTGCTTGCCACCCTTGTGGCAGAGGAAGATCTCCTGGTTGCGGTTCTGCTTGATCCGTTCGCGAACCTTGTCGAGCGTGTTGAAGATCACATCGACATCTGTCCAGTCGGTGGCTCCTGAGACGATCAGGGGCACCCCCTCGACTTTCGACTTCTCGGCGGTTTCACGGTCGTGCTGCTCCAGGAGCTGCCGTGCCTCGAAGACCGCCCCGGTCTCTTGCGCCCTGACGCTTGCGCGCGACCCGGCTGCCGGGATGAAGGCGTGGCCAGTTTCGATCTCGTAGCATTCCGCCGCCGCCTCGCTCATCACCTCGATTGCGCTGACGATCTCGCGCAGCTGCAGAAAGCGCGCCTGCGCCTCTTCGAGCGCGGTCTCGGCGATCTCCGATCCGTCATGGGATTTTGCCAGCGCGCCGATCTTGTCGGCGGTGCGGTCGACCTCCTTGCCGAGCGCCACCTTGCGGCGCTGGAGGATCGTCGCGAGCCCATGGGCCAGCGGTTCGATTTCCGCTTCGAGCCCGGTCCCGCGCAACTGACCAAGCAGAGCCTCGAAGCTCTCACGGATGACGCGGTCGGTCAGGATGTGATCTTCCGGGATCGGAAGCTGTGCGTCCTTCTCGGTCAGCCCGAAAAGCTCGATCGTCTCGTAGGTGTTTGCGGTGTCGTAAGCCATGTCTGGTCTCCAGTGTTCGGTTGCAAGGCCACCACGTGAGTGTGGGGGCATGGCCGAATGCCTGGTTTCCGAATCTGCCCGGGTCAGGGACGGCGCAGCCGCCGGCTTGCCGGGCGCAAAAGTTTTCTGCGCGCGGCACCCGACACATGCGCGCGCTGACGCACGGGTTCACCCCAAGCCACCGGCCCCGCCCTCGCCGAAAAGTTTTGCGATCCTTGACGCGGGCTGATTTGGGGGCCATCCGGAGGATATGCTTCCGCACTCATGTGTGTGTGTTTTGACGGTAGGTTTGCCCGACCCGAGCAGGCAAACGGCCCGACCGGACGCGAAAGACGGATGGAGCGGCGGGATCGTTTTGGCCTCGGGCCAAAACAGACCAGAGCGCAATCCGGCGGAGCGGCCGGAGAGGGACGTGCTCGCGAGGCGGGCAAACCGGGATGCCAGGCGCGACGCCGCGGTGAGGCCGCATGGCCGAATGCGCGACGGACCGAAGGGCCGTTCTCCCCTGCGACACGCGAAGCCGAGCAGGGGAGGCCGCAAGGCCTAGCCCAAGGTTGACGTGCAGGCGACCACGCCGCCAGCTATACAAAGTATCTACTCCAGCATTCGACGTGATGGGCGGAACGCGGGCTTTTGCTCCAAGTGCCAGATGACTTGGTAGTTTCCTCTTAAGCAGACCTCGCTTCACCGCGCTAACGAGATAAAAGTCCCAAATGCGGCTACTTAGGCTTTTTCTTGAGGTTTAGGTTCACAGAATTGCATGAACACCGAAGTCCTTCGGGAGAAGTGCCTTTGGGAGTAATGTACAGCCATGATCCACAGTCATCGCATTGTGCGCATGCCAGCAAATCCTTAAACGCATTTACAATAGGCATAAAGTCGTTGGGACTAAAATTGGCCCACTCGTTGAAATGTACGGCCTTATTGACGGTCCAGTCTTCTTCGCCCTTGTGAGTATTGGCTTCCTTGAGACGTTGCCTGCGAGCCTGCGCTTTGGACTTTTGGTCCTCGTTGCCCCAGGATTGCGCCGAGTCGACGGCTTTTCCTAGGAGATCTGACAATCTAGAAAAGGCGCTCGGTAATAGCCCCCCTAGATCGTAGCTGTTATCCGCCCTGAAGACCGTTTGCGCCCCCAGTTGATCCGCAAGTAGTCGCGCTACAAACTCCATGTGACGCCGCAAAATCGGAGCCGCAACTTCGACCTTACCCTTAGTCAAAGCTGCATCAATTTCTGCCCAAATCTCTGGATTTGATTCCACCAACGGACCAGTGTCCACAGACCAACTATCAAAAGCCATAGATGTTTTTCGGGTCACTAGATTTGCCGAACGCATCTGCTCTGCCCAAACTTTGTCATGGGTGGCAATTACGAACTGCGTGTTTGGGAATTCTGCCATCAAAAGTTTGCAAAATTGGTAGCGATGGTCTGCATCGACAGACATCACAACATCATCGAGCAGCGCAACGGTAAAACGGTCACCCAATAGCCGCTTCATCAATGCTAGGTATAGGCATACACCCATGCCATCTTGATGACCTTCGCTATGAAAAGCACCTGGTGGGAAAAGTCCCCGCTCGTAGAAATTCACATCAAAATCGAGACGCCCTTCAGTTGCTTTAAAGCGCGCGACAAATTTTTGCTCATCGCCGTCATTTAAAAGCCGATAAAACTTGCTGAAATCATCTTCGACGGCCTCGTAAAGCTCGTCAAGTTCCGACTCCATCGCTGCGCACCAAGCGTCATATGCGACTTTGCTGGCGTCTCGTGCCTTTTGGGAAGCTGTCTCGGTAAGACGTGCTGCTTTGTAGTCCTTGAACCGCTGTTCAGCATTGATCAGATAGCTCTGTGCGGCCAACGAAGCTGATTGATCAGGCTTCGCGCGAATAGCGCTCACAAAGTCCGCCAGTTTGGCCCGAAAGCCTTCCGGTATGGCTGGCCATCCATTGGCCAAGCGATCCTTCAACTCCAAGATTGTTGCGAAAGACTTTAGTTGTTCCTGAAAAAACGCCAAGTCTTTGCCCCATGCGACGACGCTGGACAGCATTTCAACTGCGTTCTCAATCTTGGCAATACGGTGAGTTTCGAGCAGCAGCGCCTTCAAGTTCCCCACTTCATTCGAAAGCGATGATGCATGTTCAACGAGCTTTTGCTTGAGCTCTCCTGCCGCTTGCGATTTCCGCTGCTTGGCGTGTAAATGCGAAAGAAGATGTGCTTCATCCGGCCATTCATGATCGCACATCGGACATGACGGGCCGTCCACCAGCTTTAATCCACTTTCCACCAAATCGCGTTGTTGCAACGAAACAAGGAGCTGTGCGTCGTTTTCAAGTTGCTCTATCTGATCGACAAGAGCTTCTGCATCCGGCGACGGAGATTGTCCAAGCTCGACGAGCTTTTTGTTAAGCTTGTCCAGTTCGATCAGTGCTGCGGATTTATTGAGCGATTGTTCACCAGCAGGCTCTGCCAAGCCTTTGTCGATGATTGTATCAGCTGTTATGGTGTCGTGGATTTCTAGTCCTAGCAGCTGGCGCTTTGCATTGACGGCTTTGAGCATCTCAGCTGCAGACAACGACGTGATGCCTAGGTGCTGCAACAGTGTATTTCTTTTGTCCTGCGTATCCTTTTCCGCCGCAATCGCTGCCCGGTTGAGCTTGCCGTATGCTGTGTTCAGTGCCGAACGGGTCTGACCCAACTCATCGATCTTTAGAATCTCTTGAATCTGTGCAGATCGCTTCGTTGGTTCGACCAAGATGAATTTCAGAATTTCTCTTCTCGCCAAAGTGATTTCGGGATGCTGAGAAACTTCGTCCAGAATCTCCACGATGTCCGGATCGTTCGGTTCGATACTTGGCTTCTTGGGGGCAGAGACTTTGCGAGTGAGCTTGGCTTTTTTGCCAAGCGTCGGGAAGGATACTTCCAGCTCTACAAATGCGGCATCTGGGAATTTGATGTGATCTACATGTGGACCATGATCTGCTAGTGAGAGCCCTTTGGTTCCGGTTCCGGTCAATCTGCCAATTTGACCAGTTAGTGCAAATTCGATGGCGTCAATGACCCCACTTTTTCCCGAGCCGTTCGGACCGGATATCGCGAAGGTCTTCTCAGCCAAGTTGATGTCCAACTTACGAATTCCACGAAATTCCTCGATGTGCGCTGAAATGATCTTGATCACAGAACTTCCCCTCCGTCTGGAAGAGTGAAAATCTCGGCTAGATCGTCGGCCTTAATTTTCCGACCTTCTTTCAAGAGCGCTTCAAGCTTTTGTGTTTTGGATGCATCAAAATTTTCATCATTCGAAAGTGTCTCGAGGAATTTGTTTGCGACTGAATCCTGAAGCGACGCCATTTTGCACCATATCTAAATAACTGGTTCCACTTTAGGCTGAGCACCGCCCTGCGGAAAGAGGTCTCTTGCAGGAAGGTGAGGGATTACTGCCGAAGGTTCAACCAGCGCCGATTTTTGGGGGTTAGGAGCTGGGACATATGCAATGGCCGCTTTGAGGAAACTGCACTGCAGCATCTCGGCGTTTACGAATGACAGCACCGGGTCGACCACGTCGGGCGTACGGCTTCAGTCCAGATCGACACCGCCGAGGCGCGGCACATGGACATGCGTCCGGACAAGGGCTGCAGCGGCCGCGCCCGCGATGGCGCTGAAGAGATGCGCCTCCCACGAGACGCCGGGTTGGCCCGGAAGAACGCCCCAGAGAATTGAGCCATAGAGGACACCGACCACCAGTGCCGCGCCCAGCGTGATCAATGAGCGATCCACGAAGCCGCGCGCGACGAGGAAGCCAAACCAGCCGAAGACCAACCCTGACGCACCGATATGGATGGCGGAGCTTCCGAACAGCCAGACGAGTCCGCCGCCGAGGCCGATCACCACTGCGTTCACCGGCAGCAAGGCCCTCGTGGTCGTGGCCACCAGCAGCCCACCCATCACCAGGAGCGGCGGCGTATTGGCCATCAGGTGTGCGAAACTTCCATGCAGGAGGGGCATGGCGATGACGCCATCCAATCCGCTGACGTGCCGGGGGATCAGGCCGAAGGCCGGGTTCAAGCCGTAACCGATGATCCAATTGAGGAGGTGAATCGCCCAGAGCAGTGCGACAAAAGCGACAAGCGCCGCGGCGCGCCGGAAGAAGGCGCGCATGTGATCCCGGTTCATCATGTTGGCGACAGTAGACGTCCCCACAGCACCTTCAACGGCTTTCGCACGCTGCACAGGGTGCCACCTCCAGGAAAGGGGGTTTGAGGCGGCCAACCTCGGTACGGCTCAAGCCAAGAGAATGGCTCGGATCTTACACGGTGTTTCCCGGACGAAAGGGCTGCGGTTCACGCTCGGGACGCTTCAGGGCTTCGGCGTATTTGCTCGCATTGTCATCGATCGTGTTGTGCCAAAGCTTCGAGACGAAGGCCCGGGCGTCTTGGACTGTCATGTCTTTCAGCGAAGAGGACAGCGCCATGAAAAGCTCATCCTCGCTAATCGCAGCGGCGCGGTGCATGGCATCCGCGTAAAATGACGGGTCGTTGAGAACCTGCTCGCGCAGCGGCATCCGCGCGAGGTTCTCCTCCGGGATCGCCATGAAGATCGTGTCCTGAACTTCGGTCAGATACGCACGCCGCGATGTGGACACCGGCTTTCCCGCCGCCTTGGCCTCCAGAAATGCCTGCCTTGTCCTGTCGAGCTTTGCCCTTGCATGGATCATGATGACATCACGCTTGCGGTCAAGCAGCGCAAATCCGGTGCAACGCTCGATATGAGCAAGAAGCTCTGCAACCTCTGCTTCTACATCAAAGCTCTCGAACCACGGAGCTTTTCCCAGTCTCGCCACCATGCGCCTACCTTCGTCCATTCGATAATATATTATCGTATATCATATTCAGCAGATCGCAAGTAGATGGTGCCCGTCATGCAGCCAAACATGGAAAAAGGGGAACCGTGATCCCACGGCTCCCCTTTGGGTTCAGATCGTCTCGCCCTCGCGTGCCAATTAGGCGACCAACGACAGCCCCGTGCCTGCGTCCTGCGGCTGCTCACCGCTGTCGATGAACGGGATGATGGAGAAGGCCTGCCCGCCGCGCTGCTCTTCGTTCTGCACGGCGTTCACGCGCAGGTCGCCATCGGGCGTGTTGATCAGCAGCGACAGGTAGTCATTGCCCGTGCGGCTGCTTTTCGCCATCCAGGCCGAGCCGACGCGGATCGGTGTGCCCCGGGGCGAGCTGACCTCGATACGGTAATCGGGGTGGGTTTCCTCGGATTTGTAGCTGTTCTCGATCAGCATGAACTCCAGATCGAACATCATGTTGGCGATGTAGCCGGTGAAGGCGTTGTCGGCGTCCATGGCGGTGAGCTCCCCCGAGATCGAGCCGGATTTCATCAGGCCGTTCGAGACCAGAGGGATGATCTCGAATTCGCCGCTTTGGGCCGCGCGCGCCTCTTTCGTCTGCACCGCGTTGACCCGGAAGGGGCCCAAGCCGACATCGATCTGCATCGAGATGTAGGGGTTGCCGCTGGTGTTGCCGGTCTCGTTCCAGGCCGTGCCGATGCGCACCTTGCGGCCTGATTTGTTGACTGCCGTCACGTCAAAATCCGGGCTGCGTTCGGACATCTTGGCCCGCGCCTCCAACTGGATGGCGATGTCAAAGCGCGTCGAGTGGATCATGCCGGTGTACTGAGCGGCTGCGGTCTCGACATTGCGGGTGAGGGTTCCTGCGAACATGGGATGTTTCCTTTTGGATTGGCCGGTGCCTGACGTCCTTGCCAGCGCATCCGGGATTGCTTTTTCGACCCCTCCTGGGATCACAAACCAGAAAGCTCGCTTTCCTTTCTTCCCAACCTTCAGTTCAGCGCTGTCGCCTGAGAGATTGTGCCACCTCCCCGCCGGGTACGACGCCCCTCCCCTGCCCGTCTGCTCTCAGTTGGCTGTCCTGGCTCTTCTCGTCGCCACCCTCCGGTCCAGCGATAAAGAACTCTGCTTCCTCCCCGTTCAACCGCTGCCCGCTCCGGTCGGTCAGCCCGATGGTGCTGCCGTTCGGCTCAAACGTAATCAGGTATTGGCCGAGGCTGTCCTTGTGCACGCGGTAGCCGGTGTTGGCCCAATGCACGGTCCGACCGGCATCGATGGCGGCTTTGATCTCTTCGAGTGTCATGATCGTCCCCTCGCCTATTCTGCTGCCACTGAAGTTACGTCCCGCGTGGCGTCTGGTCCGGTTCCAACAATCCGGGAGAGGATGCCCAATGTGTCGATCCCATCCCCATGCGGCAGGAACACCCGCAACTGGAAGGCGATGATCTCCGTGAAACACCCCATGGCCTTGAGACCTTCAATCATGCCCCGATCCGCACCGCCCAGCTCGAGACGCATCTCGCCTGCGACCCGGCGACGGGTCAGGGTGAGACCCTGGCCCAGATCGACCGGCGCCGTGGTGCCGAGCGCAGCGGTCAACATCTCCTGCGGTGTTTGCGGGTTTGAGACGAGGAAGCGGGCGCGCAGCGCGGCCGCCCCTTCTTCGCTCAGCGTGCGCCCGATCATCGCTGTCGCCCCGTCCGGCGTGACCCTGTAGATGCGTTCATTGGTGGTCGGGATGTCCTTCCAGATCGGCAACAGCAGTCCTGTCAACAGGTAGAGCTTGGTCGTGGTGGTCTTGGGCAGGGATGCGGCCTCGGCATCCCAAAGTCCTGCAAACTCGGGCCTTCCGATGTCTTCCCAGGCCGAGGACTCGAAGCGCGTCTCTTCGAGGTAGCTGGAGCCATTGGGCCGCACCGCCTTGCGCATGAGCGTGACGATATCCTCGTCATACATCTGCATGGGCCGCGCCGAGATGAGCGCCGCGCGGCCAGACGCTCGGTTGACCATCGGCAGCTTGTCGGGATTGCGCGACATGGCCTCTTCGGCCCCAAGGACGTGGACCGGGTCGGTCACCTCCAGCCCGATGATCCGCGTCACGGCGCCGGATTTCGGGCAGGTCCAGAGATCCTCTGTGGAGACCTGTTCGATCTTTTCGCCGCGCAGGGTTTCCACGCCGAGATCGAGCGTGCCCGCCGCGCGCGCACGTTCCGTCTGATCAGCAATCCGGCGCATGAACTCGGCAAAGAGTGCGTTCTGCATGTGGATGGGCAGGGCAAGCACCCGGTTGAGAAACCGCTGGATCGGGGGAAGCTCCTCAAGGATCACCCCATCCTTGTCGATCAGCCGCAGGGCCGTCCAGTCGGTGAAGCTCTCGTAGCTCATCGCCTCAGCGCGCCCGGCGGCAAGATCGGCGAAATACCCACGCAGAGCCGCCCGTGCGATCGGGCTTTCGAGATTGTCCTCCTCGCGGAACATGCCTTGCGAGCCGGTCTCGCGCTGACCCTTGGTCAAGGCCCCTAGCTGGTCGAGGCGCTTGGCTATAGTCGAGGTGAAACGCTTTTCGCCATGCACATCTGAGGTGCAGACTCGGAAGAAGGGCGCGCTTACCTGGGCCGAGCGATGCGTACGGCCCAGCCCCTGGATGGCCGCATCGGCGCGCCAGCCGGGCTCCAGCAGGTAGTGCCGCCGCCGTTTCTGGTTCTTCGCCGTTTGCGCCGCGTGATAGGACCGGCCCGTACCGCCCGCGTCGGAGAAGATCAGGATATCCTTTTCGCCGTCCATGAAGGCTTGGGTCTCGGACGAATTGCTGCTGGCGCTGCGCTTCTCGATGAAGAGATGGCCATCCTCGGCCTTGAGTGGCCGGATGAACCGCCCCGTGACTTCTGCCACGGCCTCATCGCCAAATGCCCAGAGGATCTGATCGAGCGCCGAGGGGATCGGCGCCAGCGTCATCAATTCCATCATGGCCGCGTCACGCAAAGCGAGCGCCTCGCGCGAGACAACGAGCGCCCCGGTCTCATCCCGCAAGGTTTCCGCCACCATATTGCCGTCGATCTCCACGAGCTTTTGCGCATGGATCGGGAAGGCCTGTTCGAGGTAGCCCAGAACATAGTCGCGCGGCGTCAAGGCACCCTCGACGAGTTCATCCTCCGGGTCCATCGCCTCAAGCCGACGCTTCAGCAGGCTCTCGCCTGTCGAGACAACCTGGATGACGCAAGCATTGCCTGCCGCCAGGTCGTCCTTGATCGCACGGATGATGGTCGGGGCTTTCATGCCCATCAGGAGATGGTTGAAGAAGCGCTGCTTCGTGCTCTCGAAGCGGGACTTGGCCGAGGCGCGTGCGGCCGACGCATTAGTTTCCCCCGAGGCGTCGTTGACGCCGGTCGCAGTCAGCGCCGCTTCGAGATTGTGGTGGATCATCCGAAAAGCACCCGCGTATGCGTCGTAGATCTCGATCTGGGCCGGGGTCAGCGCGTGTTCGAGCACGTCATACTCCACCCCATCAAAACTGAGGGCACGCGCCGTGTAGAGCCCGAGCGTCTTGAGATCGCGCGCGACCACCTCCATGGCAGCCACGCCGCCGGCTTCCATCGCAGAAACGAAGCTCTCGCGGCTTGGGAAGGGGTATTCGGGGCCCTGCCCCCAGAGCCCCAGGCGCGCGGCATAGGCGAGGTTGTGGACGCTCGTCGCACCCGTGGCCGAAATGTAGAAGACGCGAGCGCGGGGTGCTGCCAGTTGCAGCCGGAGGCCAGCAAGGCCCTGCTGGGAGGGTTTGACCCCCCTGCCCTGCTCGGACCCGGCCGCGTTCTGCATGGCATGGGCCTCATCAAAGGCCAGCACGCCTTCAAAGTCTTCGCCCATCCAGGCGAGGATCTGGCTCAGTCGCGTGGTGCCGCATTTGCCCGCGGACCGCAGCGTGGCGTAGGTGACAAATAGGATGCCGTCGCCCATCGGGATGGACTGGTCCGGTTTCCATTTTGAGAGCGGCTGGATGTCGGCTGGCGAGCCGCCGAGATCGGTCCAGTCGCGGATGGCGTCCTCGATGAGCGTGGCGGATTTGGAAACCCAGATCGCCTTTCTGCGCCCGGCCAGCCAGTTCACGAGAATGAGCCCCGCGCATTCGCGCCCCTTGCCGCAACCGGTGCCGTCGCCGAGGAAATAGCCAAGGCGATAGGCACGTGCGTCTGGATCATCATCGGCGCGCGTCAGCTTGGTCTGGTCGTCATCGATCGCGAACCGACCCGGCAGGTCGCGCCCATGGGCGTCATGCGCCATGATGATGGTTTCCAGCTGCGCCTCGGAGAGATGTCCCTCCTCGATCAACCGTGCGGGCAGGCGCAAGTCATCACTGCCCGTGTTTGAGGGCATGGGCGGGGCAACCGAGGCCATGGCGATGCTCTCGACGAGCGGCGTGGGATGTTCTTGCGCACCCGCGATCTCGATCCGCTGCGGACGGTAGCGCGCATAGATGTCCGAGATGGGCGTGTTGTCGCGCGGGATATCGAGGCTCTTGAAAGTGAGCGGGACAACGGCATTGGCCCGAGATTTGGAGGCGGCGACAGGCGCAGCAGCGGTCTTGCGCGGGGCAGATGATGGAACGATCGGTCGCGCATGAGGGATCGCTTCAGCCCGTTGGACGGGGCGCATCTCGGGCCGGGTCGCGGCAACTGCGTCGACAAAAGGAAGGGCTTCATCCAAGTCCCGGACACTGGCGCGGATCATTTCGCCGTCCTCCTGCACCTTGTCGAAGACCATCAGCTGGGTTTCGACAGAGGTGCCGAGCTTGCGATAGACCTGTCCCGGCATCGTCAGCGCCAATCGCGGCGTCAGGAGACCGCAGGCGCGGGACCAATGCGCGGCATCGCGTTCGGGCGTGAATCCCGGCGGCATGATCGCCACCAGCCGCCCGCCGGGTGCCAGGCGCTTTGCAGCCGCGATGAGATGCTTGGCGGCGATGTGCTTGTCTCGGGAGCGATCGACCGAGGAGGCGAAGGGCGGGTTCATCACCACGACCTCGGGTAGAACCGGCGTCTGCAGCAGATCATCGATATGCTCGCCGTCATGGCCTGTGACCTCGCCGCCGAAAACCGCGCGCAGGAGGCGCTGGCGAAAGGGGTCGATCTCGTTGAGCAGAAGCGTGGCACCGGCCCGGGCGGCGAAAGCAGCCAGGGCACCGGTGCCAGCCGAGGGCTCCAGAACGGTCTCGCCCTTGCGGATCGCCGCGGCCCGCAAAACCAGCGCCGCGAATGGCAGCGGCGTGGAAAACTGCTGTAGCCGGATCTGCTGCTCTGACCGGCGGGTTTCCGTCAGGAGCCGTGAGGCAAGTAGCCTTGCAGCGGCGGTGTCACCTGCCGCGCCGTTCCCACGCAGCAGCACCTGGACAGCCGCTGCCTGCATCATGTCATAGGCCATGCGCCAGTCCCAGGCGCCACCGGCATCGCTGCCATGAAACGCCTCGCGCATGATACGCGCGAGCGCTGAACTGCGCAGGGGCTGGTCATCGACCTCCGTGCCGATTTGCGCGAGGGCAGAGGCGAGATCGGCTTCGGAGATTGCGAGAGCCGGGTTGGCCGTTCTGGGTTTGGACATGGGGATTTTCCTTTGGATCAGGGTCTGAGTTCCAAAGGACAAAAAGCCCGCTTTCGCTTTTCAGGGTGACGTAGTCAGACCGCGCCGACCTCAAAGGCTTGGTCAGGACTTGGGTTCGACCTGCCGCTTCGCATCAATCAATGCCTGTGCGGCCTGCATCACCTGAACCTGAGATGTTCCCGAGCGTGCATCCTCCAGCGCGGCCTGCACCTGCGCGCAAAACCACGTGTCATAAGAATTCGCTTCAGCGGCCACGGAAATGCTCCTCGAGCCCGATATCCAGCAGCTTGCCGAGGTCATCGGGCATGTCTGCAACGCGCACAGCAATTGGGAAACGGTGCCCCGTCAGGTCAGGCGCGCATTGCTCCTCTAGACCGAGGTGCTGCCTATCCTTTTCCGTCTCATTCATTGTGCTTTCTCCGACCGCATTATCAGCCGATGCTACATCTTCGAGCGTGGCGTCGTAAATGATAATGCCAAAGGGTCATAGCAAGCTGGCCCACTTACCGATCGGGCACCGCTTCAAGGGATTTCTCGAACCGCTTGCCTGCCGCTGCAGCTTCTTTCAAGAGCGCGTCGAAATTGTCAGGTGGGTTGCCATCTTCCAGCATCCCTTTGAACGTCGCATAGGCATCCGTCTTGCTGCCATAGGCGCGCAGGGTCTTGTCGTCGTTCACCCATGCCACCACGATGACCTTCGCATCGCTGTTGAACCGGTAGAACAGCCGATACTGCTGGAAGAATTTCGCCCGGAACCAGTGCTTGCGGTGATCGCCGAGTGTGCCGCCTTGCCGGAAGGCGGCGGCACCCGGATCTGCAGGTATGGCCTCGGTGACCAGCTTGAAGATGGCGGCCAGCCGTTTCGTCGGGTTTTTCTTGTGCCAGGTCTTGGGATCGCGAGCCTTACGCGCCTCTACCTCCTCGACCAGCCCTTCGAGCTGGTCCAGAAAGAGTGGGTGCGCATAAATCGACCATCCATTCACGACAAGGGGCGCTTGGGCGGGCACGCTATCGCCGCTCATTCATCCTCGAGCGATAGCGGCGCATCGAGATCGACATCAACGTCTCCGACCAGTGCTGCAAGACGGTCATGCAAAGCCCCATCGAAAGCCCGAATGCGGTCCGGATGCGCCTTGATATCGGCCTCGACAAAATCGAGAAAGGCTCCGAGCACGGGATCTTCCTCGTCGCTGCGCACGGGCTCGATATAGACCCTGCCACTCGGCTCGGTGCAGTAACGAATCTGGTCGCCCTTGCCCAGCTTGAGCTGTTTGCGCACACCCGCCGGCACGGTCGTCTGATACCGATCCGTGAGTTTCGAGACATCTTGTGCGAGGGCTGTCATGGCAGTCTCCTGAAGAAAAGGGGCTTTGCTGCCCGCGATAGGTAATGCATTTGCATTGCCTTGTCAAGACAAGCCGCAGCATCTGCTGTCGCCGGGCAGGTCGATGAACCGTCCGGCGCAGGACCTAATTTCGCCCCGCCAGGAACTCCGCCAGCACAGGACTGGCCGCGCCCTTTGCGGAGCTGAGCAGCTCTGAGCCCGCAAGCGAGGCCTTCGACAGGCGTACGAGCCCACCGGTTTCCTCGATGCGGTAGCAGCGGCGTTTTTGCCGCCCCCGCTTGTAGTACGTCGCGGTAACAATCTGGCAGGTGCTGCCATCGGTGAGCGTCACAGGGGCCGCGAGCCTGATCTTGTCGCCTTCCTCGTAGTCCGGGATCGACGCCCAATCCCGGCAGCGCTGACGCCAGTCCTGGGCGTAGCTGTCCGGGTCTTTCAGGTCGGAGAGGAGCACGATCAGCCCAAGGGGAGCACGAGATTCATTCGGGCCAGCGCTTTCCTCCATGTCCTTGTAGCCCCAGCAGCCGTCATCGTATCGGGTGAGGAATACGGCGGCGAAAGTGATGGAGCCATCCGCATCGGTGACATAGGTCGTGTCTTCGACAGGGGTGCCGTCGATATTTGTGACCTTTGCCGCCGCGTACCAAGTCGAACCCACCTTGCAGGCTTTGACCAGTTCCGTCTTGCGCCTTTCGCCATGAGAGGTGCAGAGCCGGGCAATCTCCGCTTTCTCATCCGCGTAGGTCTGGATGCGGCGATCGGTATAGAAGAGCCAACCCATCACGCCGCCCTCCGGTCATCGATTTCCATCAGCGCATCGAGCGGCACGCGATAGGGCTGCATGGCGTCGAAATCCTCGCAATTGCCGCAGTTCTGCACGATCGCGAAGGTGTCGCAGGCATCCTTGAGGATGACCCGGAAGGTGCCGCCGAGGCCCGAGGGCACTTCGTAGGTTCCGCCGATGAGATAATCCGAGGCCCGGCGCACGAAGACGCGGATGCTGTGGCCATCGGTGGCGAGCCGGATGGCCCCTCGCCCCCGGTCGATGAGCACCTGCACGTCATCCAGGATGTCGGTGTAGAACTGGCCGGTCAGATCACGAAACGCCATGCGGCGCTGCGCCATCCAGTCGGTGTCCCGAAACGGGTTCATGCCGTCGGCGAAGGCGAAGGAAGGATCGGCCTGCTCGGTGGTAACGATATGGGTGGTCGTGCCATCGATGCCGTTGGAGCGCAGATGCACACCATTGCCGACGATGAGGATCAGGGCGGGCCTGTCCACGGGTCCGTTCCAGTTGGGCAGGAAGGTTTTGCAGGCGCGCGCATGGGCAATTTGCGCCGCGACAGCGGAGGCAGAGAACTTGAGAATAGCCATGGAGATGTCTTTCCGTTGGGTATGAGAGGATCGACCCGCGCGCGCGAAATACTTCGCGCGGGTCGCATGAGGACTCAAGCCGCTTGCGCGACCTCGCTGTCAGGCTCGGGGGTTTCCGCAGCGGGCTCCGCCTCATCACGGGCGACACCGGCGGTCTGCATCATGGGCGGGCACCAGGCGGCCACGGCAGCGCGCTGCGCGTCCGTCAGCGTGGCGAAGGGCTCGGCAAAGAGCTTGTCGCAGAAGGTGACGATCTCCTTCTTGCTCGAAGAGGCCAGTGTCACCGCCTCCTGGGCGAGACCCAGATCCTCGCCGAGGATTTTCAGGAGCCATGCCTTCTTGAAGCGGTTGAAGAGCGCCGCATTCGGCGTCCAGTGGGCGCGGATGTCGGGCATGATCTCGATCTCGAACGCATGCATCAGGCTGTCGCGCTGGCGGTCCCGCGCGAAGCAGGACTGCGTGGTGCTGGCCGTGGCATAGGCCACGAGCTTGGCCTTCTCGCCGGCCTCCAGCGCGCGAAACGCCGCGAACTGATCGGCGGGCGCGCGGGCGTCATCGAGCCAGGAGAGATCAAGTGCATCATGCGCCGCCGCCACCTGCTCGAGCGAGGTCTCGTCGATCTCGTCCATCTTGGCATGGCTGCGGTATTCCTTGCGGGCATCGATCTTGATCGCCTGCGTGACACTCATGCCGCTGGCCAGAACGTCACTGACCAGCTTGAAGAGCGTCAGATCCAGCGTGGCCTCCGGATGCAGCGCCATCGCGGCCCCAAGCGCCATGGCTCGCTCGGTCTTGAGGTCCTCAGCCAGCGAGGCCGGGTAGCTGATCTCGCCCGGGTCAGGGGCCTCTTCCCCCGTCTGGTTACTCGAGGCGCCGCGCGTGCCCTCCGCTTTTACGGTGTCCTCCGGGCGTACGAGGCCGATATGGAGCATCACCTGACCACTCGACCAGGACGCGACCACGCCTGCACGGGCCAAGTCCTCGGCGCTGTAGGCCTCCTGCAGGTCGCGGGCTTCCTCTTCCAAGGCGTCCACGCGCTCGTAAAGCGCGTTGTAGGCACCGTCCTCGAGCCCCTCATCCTCCATCTCGAGCTGCAGTTTCTCGAGTTCGGCGGTGATCTCATCGATGCGCTTTTGCGCAGCCTCATCAGGCTCGATCGGGCCGGGATAAACGTGGCCGTAGTCGGCCATGGTCGCGTAATCATAGCGGACCATCGCATCGGCCCAGGCAAAGCCCAGCTTTATGCGGGCCTCTTCGGCGGCGGCACCGAGCTTCTCGAGCAGGATGGTTTCGACCAGCGCTGCATCCTCCAGCACGGAATGCTCTTCCAGAAGGTCAGCCGCGACGGCGCCGCCGCGGGCCTCGTAGTCCGCGCGCACGAAAGCCCCGATATCATCGCTGACCTGCACACCGCGGGATTTGAGCGCCTGACGGACCGTGTAGGCCTGCAGATAGCCGCCGTCCTTCGTGAGCGCCTCGAAGACCTCGCGCTGCGCCTCCTGGCTCGGGTGCTCGGCGAAGGCTTTCATCGTGTCGAGCGTGATCACCTTGCCCCGGGCCGCGGCGCGGATGTCGGGGTGGATAAGGCCATAGCGCAACCGGCCTTTCACGGCCGCCACCGTGGCGCCGAAGGTCTTTGCGATCGTCTCGGGCGTCTGGCCGTCGACCTCCATCATCCGGGCGAAGGCCTCGAACTCGTCGATGGCATTCATCGGTGCCTGGGTGATGTTCTCGGCGAGCGACAGCGCCGTGGTGACGTCGCACTCCTCAGGGACAAGGCGGCAGTCGACCTTGGTTTTCGCCGTGAATCCCTTGCTGGCCTTGTCAGCGATCAGCTCCTTCAGGGCTGCATGGCGCCGGCCACCGGCGAGGACAGCATATTTGCCGTCAAGCTTCTGAACCAGAAGCGGCTGGAGCAGGCCCAGCACAGCGATACTGGCCTTCAGATGGGCGATGTTTTCGGGGTCATAGGTTTCCGGCGCGTTGCTGCGCACATTGGCGGGATGCGGGACGAGATCGCCGATAGCGACGGTAAGGGGAGCAAAGCTTGTGGTCATGGGATATCCTTCCAGGAGGGTGAGGTGTGGCCCGCGCGCTCACGCGCGTGACCAATCCCCGGCTTCAGGGATCACCACGACAAAAGGCCCACTTTCCCTTTGAGGAGTCAGCGGGCCTTCATCGTCTCAGATGTCAGGGTGAGGAGTCCCCTGCCCTACCAGTCGCGCGCCAGCATGATGGTCAGCACGCGCATGGTGGTGGCAGGATTGTCCGGGGTCTCAGCGCCGTAGCGGAAATCCGAATCTGCCTCATAGAGATCGATCTTCCAGAACACGGTCTCGCCCCGGATCTCGACCGCCCCGAAATCGTGCCAGCCCTCGGGATCATTCTCAGGCTCGAATGTATCGAACGCACCGGTCGCCTTCACCGCCTCGGCCATGAAGCCGTCACCGGCCTCCATAAGCGAGCGGGTGACATGCATCCGGCCCTGGATGGGCTGCGCGGGCGGCACGCCAAGACACGCGAGCTTGCGAAACGCGTCGTTCTGCGCCGCGATCACGGTCGGATCCGGACGGTCTGGCAGGGGTTGAACGGTCATGGACATGGGGATCTCCTTTGAGAGGTTTGAAACACCCTTCTCAAAGCCCGCTTTTTCTTTTCTGCTTGTCGGAGGGACCGAAGCAGAAGGTGCCCTACC
This sequence comes from uncultured Pelagimonas sp., assembly GCA_947497905.1. GTDB lineage: Bacteria > Pseudomonadota > Alphaproteobacteria > Rhodobacterales > Rhodobacteraceae > CANMIH01. Next base: position 56,334 of record CANMIH010000014.1, on the reverse strand, counting down.
CGAACAGCCCCTTGGGTCTGTAATTCGGGTTGGGGATGGTTTCGATCCAGCCGCCTTGTTCTTTGATGCTCTCGAGCGCTGCCGAGAACGGATAAGCGCCCTCGGACTGGCTCCACCAATAGGCACCGCGCTTGAAGGTGATGATCTTGCGGCGGCCGTCTTTGAAGCTGGCCACCCGCAGCGTCTTGGGTTCCTTGCGTGACATGGGCGTCTCCGTTCTCCGTGTGGTCAGGCGGCCTCGGCACTGCGCCCTGCCCTGCCCGTCTCCGATCTGGCGATCAGATAGTCGCAGGCGCGCTGCGCGTCCGCGGCGTGCCGGAAGATCGCGCCCTTGTCCGAGCGCAGAACGCGCAACCAGTTGTGGAGGTAGGCGGCATTCATCTCGAGCGTATGGGCCGTGAAGCCGAGCGTCTGACCCAGGAACACCGAGGCCAATTCCGCGACGATCTCCTCGCGCGCATAGGACGTGTTGCCAAACTTCGAGAACCCAAAATCACGGTTCAGTCGATGGGGGGCTTTCGTGGCATGGGCCAGCTCATGTGCCCACACCCCGTAGAAATTGCGCGGGTCCTGGAACCGCGTGATGGACGGCATGTAGACCTTGTCCACGGGGGGCAAATAGTACGCCTCCGTGCCCGTGAAGACGGTCGTGATGTCGATGGCATCGAAAAACGCCTGCATGTGCGGGATCGGCTCGGACGGCGGATGCTCGGGTACGGACTCCGGGTCAGGGTAGAAACTTTCGGGCAGGCCATCGATCTGGCAGGCATTGAACACGCGATATGATTTCTGGAAGCGGAAGATGCGGGCTTCCTCGGAGCGATCATCCCCGTCGCTGCGGTCATCCTCATCGCCGGCATCCCTCCGGCTTTGACCGTAATAAACGACGACAGAGGATTTTTCGCCCTTGCGGACCTTTGCGTCCAAGGCATTGGCTTGCGGCAGCGTCATCCAGAAAGGTGAGCTGTGGCCCGCCATCACGGTCCGCATCGTCAGCAGGAAGTTGTTCACTCCCTGGTAGGGTTCTCCGCCCACGCGCAGGGGACGAGAGCTGCCACCTGCGGTCCATGGCTTGCGCCACGGCAGGACGCCGCGCTCGATGATGCGGATGATTTCGTTTGTGATGACCTCGGAGGCATCGAATTTGGGCGTGCGGGATCGGGCCATGGCTGGCCTCCTTTCGAGTTTTGGTGAGAGGGAGTGGTGACTAGGTTGACCGACAGGGGCGCGGATCGTTGGCGATCCTGGCACCGAGGGCTTCGACCATGTCGATGTAGGTGGTCAGCGACACGGACTTGCCGGGACCCGAAGAGTCACGGTCGACCGATCCGTCCCGCGCCACCCGCGGCAGGTTCGCGACGGTGATAACATCGGTGACGGTTCGGATATCGATGAACGGGGTCCCTCGTGCGACCGCAAGAGTGGCCAAGGGAAAGCGCTCGATCGGCGCGAAGGTCGACACGGTGGTCCAACCGAGATGGATGAATGTCCCGCCCTTTCCGCAGATTACATGGGCATTCGGCAATGTTGCCGCCTGCCTGAGATAGCCGAGATCACGCAGGACGGTCTCGCGTTCGAGCTGCCGTGCCAATTCCAACCGGCCGGTTCGGCGTAGTTCCTTGTGTCGCCACCACCAGGCAGCGGTCGCGCGCAACACGCGCAAAACACCTGTTTGCATAGGAATGCCCTTCATCCGGAACGGCAGACCGGAACCCGGCCCGGACCCATCTGAGGGACCCCAAAGGCCCTCATCCGTCAGTCACAAAACCCGAAGAACACTTTCTCTTTTTCCGGCCCCTTTGGGCACACAACAAAACCGAAAAGCCCGGCCCTTCTGCCGAAGCCATTGATTTCATGCAGCAATTCCAGATCGGCAGGCAAGATCGGCAACGCATATCGGCAACGCATATCGGCAAAACCTTGCTTGAAAGTACGAAATGTGTTTATTTTTCAATTACTTTGCAAACATGGAAGATCGGCAAAAATGCTGGAAACACCCGCCAGGATCGAACCCTGCTTCTTCGAGGAGCATATTCCCACAGAACTGGCAGACCTTTCGGTCGACATCCAGAGGGAAGCCACCGGGCTGGGACAAGGGTTGCATCCTGACAGCGCAGCCGAACTTGCCGATCTCGTCCGTGTGATGAACTGCTACTACTCCAACCTGATCGAAGGACACAACACGCGCCCCCGCGACATCGAAAGGGCGCTGGCTGGCGCCGAGCTTGAGGAAGAAACCCGTCCCCTCGCCCTTGAGGCCCGGGCGCACGTCATCGTTCAACGGGCCATCGACGAGATGCATCGCAAGGGCACCCTGCCCCGCCCCACATCCGTCGAATTCCTGACTTGGGTCCATAAGAGCTTCTACGACGAGATGCCGGATGAGTTTCGGGTCATCGAACATCCCGACGGCACACAAGAGCCCATCGTTCCGGGACGCATGCGCCAGGATGATGATCGGGAAGTTGCGGTCGGGCGCCACCTACCTCCTTCATCGTCGCGCGTCGCGGCATTCATGGACCATTTCGACAAACGATTTCAGATTGCGGCGCGGTCTTCGAGCGGACGGATCATCGCGATCGCCTCTGCGCATCACCGGCTCAACTACATCCACCCTTTCCCGGATGGTAACGGCCGTGTCAGCAGACTGATGTCTCATGCCATGGCCCTCACAGCGGGGATTGGTGGCCAAGGGCTCTGGTCCGTATCACGTGGGCTGGCCCGCGGGCTAACCGATCGGGGCGAGTACAAACGGATGATGGATCTGGCCGACAGTCCACGCCGCGGAGACCGCGACGGACGGGGGAACCTGTCAGAAGCGGCACTGAAGACGTTTAGTGAATGGTTCCTAAAGGTGACGCTCGACCAGATCACCTTCTCAGCAAGATTGTTCGATCTCGGCGGACTAGACCAACGGTATCGTCGTCTTGTTGCAGATACCATCGATGACAAGCGAGCGCCGGAACTAATCTCGGCGGTTCTTCGGCATGGGGCACTGGAACGAGGCGATGCGCAGATTGTGCTCAAGACGTCCGAGCGTACTGCTCGCAACACGCTGAGTAAGCTGACCGCCGCCGGATACCTGAGGTCCGCCTCGCCGAAGACGCCGGTTCGGTTGGCGTTTCCGTTGGATTATCGAGAGCGGCTCTTTCCAAACCTCTTTGGAAACGGTGACCTCCCACAATAACTTTAGGTATTTAGGATGTAATGCCTGGCCGCCGATTTCTTCCATGGGCGGCCAGATTTTCATCAAGGCTTGCTCGTGTGTCACTTGTCCACCGCGGTGGACATCTGCTGGTCTGAGATAAACTGAAGAACCACCACGCGCCGCTATGTGCGTTTGGACAGTTTTGGTTGCCACAAGCGCCGATTCTCGTTCGAAGTCCACCGCGGTGGACATTAGACAGTTCGCTCATTGTTTTCGGACAGTCGCTTGATCAAAGCTAATGGATCAAATTGGTTTTGCCTTTGACCCAGGGTGATACTGTGAAAATACGCTCCAAAATCCCTGATGCGTTTTCCAAGCTGTAGCATGATGAAGATCGCGCATGACGCTTTCTGAGCTCCTACAGCATTCTTGGCTTTCTCGAAAGTCTCTGGGTGAATGCCCATCATGGGTGCAAGTGTTCGAGCATGGTTTTCAATGTCCAACCAGTTTCTAAGTCTCTCTGTGGAGAACGATGTCGCCTGATCGCAGACTGAGGTCAGCAAGTCTGGTTTCAGGGCCTCAAGGCCTATGTTGCTATCTAAATCTTTTTTTTCTTCTTCAGACTTAGATTGATGCCGGACAGTTTGTCCGTCATTGGCGGGCAATTCCATAGTTTCAGGCGGGTCATCCGGGGTAGACAAACTCTGGCATTCTGCATCTGTATTGGCGAGCAGAGCGTGGTATTCGGGGAGGCTCAGCTTCCTGCGTAGAGCTTTCCGTGCGTGGTTGATGAATGCGTTGCTAGGATCGTGCTCTTCCAAATGGGCGAGCTTTGTAAGGATCTGTTTGCGGACAAATATCCGATCTCGCCGGTTATTCTCCATCTCTTGCGCGATGGCTATAAGCTCGCTCGCACGTTGGAGCAGGGGGGTGAGAGACAATCCATAACTGATGCACTCCCCGCCGGATGAGCGAACGCGGTAGCGCTTTCGGTTCGAGCTGTCATTGCGCTTGATGAATCCGAGTTCAACGAAGCGGTTGATGTGCCTCCGGAGTGTCCGTTCGTCGATTCCGCCAACGCGCTGGCAAAGTGAATCGTTAGACGCAAAAACCGTTTCGCCATGGCCAGGTTTCAGAAAACTGAGCATTGCTTGAAGTGTCTGTATGTGGCCAGGACGTAGACCAAACACGCTGCGTGCATCTCTCAGGGCTCTGAAGATGGTCCAGACGTCGGTTTCAGATGGGGGAAATGAGCCGCGGGTTGCATCAGCACCTGCGGCTTCGATCGAGAGTTTTGTAAATGCCATGGCTTGTTCACGACGACCGTTCGGCCCACAACTTCCCCGTCTCTTTCCTCGAATTTTCGCGGAAAAAGGCAAAAAATATCAGTCCACCGAATCGGTGTCTCTTGACCGGTATGCTGGAGGTTGCTACATCAAAGATGCTAATCAGATGATGAGGGCTCTCCAGGGGAAACTTTGGGGGGCTCTTTTCTTTCGGGTCTTCGCTTTTCTCCTCTGCTCGTGTTGCTCTGTGTGGCCTGGGTTAGGACCCAGAGCCTCTCTCATTCCGCCACTGTACGAAGAGTTGCAAAAGCGTAGCTTCCGCGTGCTCTTCGAGCCATTGGCCGAATTCTGGATTGTCCTTCTTGGTGACCTTGAGCGCGATCGCCTTCTCATCGATTGTCAGCGTGCCCAATGAACTGCCGTTCTCATCATTGATGACCGAAGTCAGCCCACGATTGGGCGGCTTCTTGTCGCTACGTGCTTTGCTCGAGCAAGCCGAATAGACCGCTTGGAACTTTTCGGAACTAGGAGTGTCGTCGGGCAGGGCGGCGAGCGCCTCTTTGGCGATGTCCACCAAATCTACCTTCACCGACAAGGCAGCTAGATCACCCCACTGCCGTCGTCCGATCCCATGTGCTGGCCCGATGAGTTGAACAAGACCGTCTGGCAGTTGTTCTATGACGACCCTGTGGTTGGATACGCCTTGCCGGGTCAGACCTAGAGCATCTTGAATGACACCGGGTTTGTACCCGGATTCTTGCATCTCTTTGATAAAAAGAGACTTTTCTATAAAAGACGGATCAAGCCTGAGGTTGTTCTCCTGGCCTTGAGCGATCAGAGATGCGTCATCGTCCAAGGTTCGAACAATTGCCTTGACCGTTCCACCGACCTTACGGATCGCCGCAAGCCTGCGGCGGCCGTAGATGATGCGGTATCTGTCCGGTTGGGCTGATGGACGGACCATGATGGGCACTTGTTGGCCATGCTTGCGAATGCTCTCGGCCAACTCATCGATACTGGAATCTTCCAGCACCAACCGATCGCGCAGCCCATCCATGTCAATCTGATCGGGTTCGATATCGCGAATCGAGTTTGCTGTGATCTCGCGCAAAGAGTCGCGCAATCCTCCAATAGATCCCGGCAGCTTTGCCGCTTTTGGCGGGGTAGGGGAGGGGGCTCCGCTCTCCGTCTCATTCCTTGGAGGCTGGTTGAAGATGTTTCGGGCCATCAGCGACGCCCCCATGCCATTTGGATCGTCTGCTCTAGCTCATCGCCAACGCCATTCACGCTGGTCAGGGCGCGATCAATTGTCTTTCTGATGAATTGGCTTGGATCGACTTCGTAGACGGTCTGCTGGGTCATCCCCGCGTCGGAGATCGCCGTAGACTTCAGCATTGGCTCTGTCATGACCTGACCTGCCAGAATTGATCTCAGGTAGCCTGCCATTTGGGTCTGCGGACCGTCCGACGGTTCATATCTGGTAATCAGGAACTTGACAAAATCCCATGTGACACGCCGACCGATGGCTTCCTCCACGGCCTTGACCGTTTCTGAAGCAAGCTTCAGGAATTGGCTCATGGATGCGATGTCAAGCATGCCAGGTACCACGGTAACCAAAAGCCCCGTCGACGCTGCCAGCGCAGTCAGGGTTAGAAACCCAAGCTGAGGCGGGCAGTCGATCAGGACGATGTCGTAGTTTGCCTCAACCTCTTCAAGCGCCAAGGCGAGGCGCTCTGCAAAGATGGGCTGTACGCGACGGGCGAGAGCGTTTGCGGTCTCGGTTTCGTACTCCGAGAGCATCAAACCGGCGGGCACCATGTCGAGCTTATGGAAGTAGGTCTTTTGGATGACGTTCGAGAGAGGAACTTGGTCCTCATATCTCAAAGCATCATAGATTGTGCCGCCATCGGCGAACTCAAGCTCGGGCCGAAAGCCGAAAAACGTGGTCAAACTTGCTTGCGGATCGAGGTCTAGGACCAGCACGCGGTAACCGCGCAAGGCATACCTTTGCGCAAGATGAATCGTTGTAGTAGTCTTTGATGAGCCGCCTTTGAAGTTGACGACGGATATCACCTGGAGACGATCGCCATCACGTCGACCTGGGCGGTAGCTTTCTGCGTTCTTTCCAGTGCGTCCAAGAACATCGCGCAACTCATCAATCTCTTGGGCTGTGTAGAACCGGTGTCCGCGGTTGTCTGTATGCACTTCCGGGAAGCTGCCGTCCTTGTGCCGGTTGCGCAGGTTAGATGTGCTTACGCGCAGGAGGCCGGCGACTTCGGTGGAACTGAAGCGACGTAGGGACTTTCGTTCTTCGGGTTCGAAAGCGATCTTCATCTGGCGATCCAAAGACTCAGCCAGATTGTTGGCAAATGCTCCGATATCGGAAGAGCCTATGCCTTGCGTGTATCCAATGTTACGATCATCCATGTCCTGCCGCCCACTCTCGGCCTCTGTTGAGGCTCTTAGTCATTCTGACGGTGTACAGCGTGTCTGACGCGTTTTGCCGTCAGAATGGGAATGCCACGATCCAGTGAGTCCGGCAAGAAGAATCTAAATGTAGTGTGAAAGTTATCCACAACACCTATAGGTGTTGTCGTGTAAAAAACTCAGCAAGTCATTGATATAAATATATTAAATGCAGATCTAACCAAATCGAGCCGCTACTCTGTTGAGTTGGCATATTAGCAGCTAACCCCAAGCAACTAATGGCACTTTCTGCCTCCTGCGGAGTTTTCTCCCGGTGAAATTTTTTGGATTCGGGTCAGAAGCTACATCTGATTTTGGCTCGATTCGTACGGCATGAGGCCAAGTCGTTCCGCCCGCTCCAACAGCATTTTCACCGAAGACGGCTGCCATCTTGTTCGGCCACGAGGCGTGCGTTCGCGCATCGCTTCCAGCCGGGTGCAGATCGCCTGAAGCGTGATGTCGGGGTCCGCGCCCTTGATGCCGGCGACGATGGCGGGCAGACGGTCGTCGGTTTCGCGGCGCCCGGCGCGGGCTAGCACCTCGGCCGGCAGGAAGCCGTCGCCGACATAGGCCTTCACAGCGCGCAAGAGACGGCTTTGGGTCCAGCGACGCGCCTCGGGCAAGGGGCCGTTGATGATGCGCACCACGTCTTCCCAGGCCAAGTCGGGTCGCAACCGGCGCACATGGGGCACCCAATCTTGTGCCGTCTCGTTCAGACGCTCCATGTAGCCGTCTTGTCGCGCCAGCCGTACTTTGCGAAGAGCAGCAGGGTCTTTGGCCCGCAGTCCAGGGTTCCCGCCGACCCGGCCCTTGGTACGGGCGCTCGCCAGCCCTGCTTTGGTACGTTCCCGGATCAGCGCCCGCTCGAACTCGGCCGCGGCGCCCAGAACCTGCAGCGTGAACTTGCCTTGCGGGGATCCGGTGTCGATCGGGTCCTGAATGGAACGAAAGAACGCCCCCTTGGCCTCCAACCGTTCGATCACCTCGAGAAGGTGCGACAGAGACCGTGCGAGCCGGTCGATCCGTACGACAACCAGCGTGTCGCCCTTGCTAATGCGCTCCAGCAAGCGGGCAAGCACCGGCCGGGCACGATTGCCGCCTGAGGCGTGCTCTTCGAAGATCTCGACGCATCCCGCAGTTTGCAGGGCCTCAGACTGGGGCAGGGGGGTCTGATCCTCTGTGGATACGCGCGCATAGCCTATCAGGGGCATGAAAATCGGCCGTTTGCAATTTCATATACCGTTACTAAACGACCGTTTACAAACGAATGCAAGCAAGTGTTTTCTCATTGTGCCGATGCACAATCCCCTGGTTTCCTTGCATTGATCGCGATCTGAAAGGTTCCGTCGGCAGTCGCGCGCACGTAATGTGTAAAGAGCATTGTCGACGGTCACAAAACAGCTTGGGTAATGTGCAAATAATCTGTATTTTGCACATATGATGCCACAATCGACTATTATTCCTGAAGATTTCGACGAACCCCTCGACATCGGAGAGGGGAATGAGGATGCTTCGGAAGAAGTTCTCTGGTACCTGCCGGGCCCGATCGAAGAGGAACCGGATTACCGGCCTCCCGGACCTCGGGCGGGACAGCCGGAAAAGGGCCTCATTGATGACTGGGCAAGGGCCGAAGCGGAGCAGGCTGCGCTTCTGGCAAGGGTGGCCGGGCGCTTGGGTGCGCTCGATGACCGATTGGCTCGCGCGCCCAAAGGCTGGCTGCATAGGTTGGCACTGATCGAGGCGGCAGACCTGAGCTGGTTTGCAGGAGATCGCGTAGGCCCGGATCGTCTGGCGCTATGGATTTCTATGCGCCTGTCAGGCGCACAAGATGACCCAAATGCCTTGGCGCGAATTGGATGGGCCGTTCGGCGACTGACAGGCGGTCCTGACCCGATAGTCGATATCGCAGCCTTCCTCGACCGCCGCGATCCTGAAAACATCGATGAAAATGCCGAGCGCTTCGACGATCGCGCGAGCGGTTGGCTGGATTTGATGAAACAGGCCGCCGATCTTCATCCGATCACCCGCGCCTGCATGGGGTTTCATCTCTGGAGTCTTGCGGGCCTTGGGCAGCAGGGCGATCGGGTGGAAGCAGCGGTCACGGCCGCGCGCATCGCGGCTAGCGAGGGAAACGGGGCAATTTTCGCACCGTTGGCAATGGGCGGGGCAGGGGGCCTGCGCGCGAGTGGGCCATCGGCAGAGCGCCTTAAACAATGGCTCGAGGGGATGCAGACAGCTATCCTCATGGCGATGCGGCGCCTCGACGATATCCAATCATGGTCAGCGAAGGCCAAAGCAGAGATGTCAACGCTCTCAGGCAAGACACCGCCGGTCCTGAGCGCCCTGCTGACCGAATGGCCCCTCGTTTCCGCCCCGATGGCCGAAATGTGGATCGGTGCTAGCCGCGCCACCGCTCAACGCAATCTCGCCTGGATGGAAGCGAAGGGTCTAATCCGTGAAGTGACGGGGCAGGGACGGTTTCGGATGTGGAGTATTGCGATTTAGGCCGACCAGCGGCCAGTCGAAATCTGTTCCAGTTTCGAGCGCTCTGATTACAGATTATCCTTTATTGCATCACCCCAAAGTCAGCACCATCTCCTCCGAGAGCGACAAGTCCGGAATATGCAGGTTCTCAGGTGCCGGGCCTTTGCGAATGCGCCCAGCCGCGTCATAATGGGAACCGTGACAGGGGCAGAACCAACCCCCGAAATCCCCCGCCTCATCCCCCAGAGGGACACAGCCCAGATGGGTACAGACACCGATCATGACCAGATATGCCTCGTGACCCGCAATGGCCCGGTTCTCATCGCTTGCCAGCGCATCGTCGGGCAGATTGGGGTTGCGCGCCTGGCTGTCTGGCAGGTCAGAGACCGCCTCTGCCCGAGCCTGAGCCATCTCTGCCTCTGTGCGATGACGGATAAAAACAGGTTTTCCGCGCCAGTTGACGGTCAATTGCGTTCCGGGCGCAAGATCGGAGATGTCGACGGTGATTTGTGCCAGAGCGCGGACATCGGCGGAGGGGTTCATCTGGTTCACCAGAGGCCAGAGCGCAGCCCCGGTGGCCACGACCCCCGCCCCGGCCGTCGCGTAATACAGGAAATCCCTGCGCGCGGTATCCTCTGACGCTTCCATCACCGGGCATGTGTCCGCGTCTCCAGCGCTGGAAGGTCAACACGCGAGATGTAACGTTTTGTCAGCGCACCTCTCTACGGATCATCAAACAGGCCTTGTCGGCGCATTAATGGTGCGGGCCAGCGCCTTTTGCCATCATGAGGTGGTGCTCCTGGTGATGCGCCCCGATGGTCATCAGACCAAAGAAACCAAGTCCCTGAATCTGCGCGGCATCGCCATCGACACTGAGCGCCACGCCATCTTCTAAGTCCTCTGTCACAACGTCCCAGCCGGTCTCGGCCGCGAGAAAGGGCGCATGGGCGGGCACCATGGCGCGGATGGCCTCGAGAACACGGGGGGTGCCCCGAATCTCGAACCGGGCCCCTTCCGGCCGCAGGGTGCGGGCGACCACGGCCTCTTGGGTCAGAAGGTCCATATCGACCAGATGGCGGCGCAATCCGTCAATATCGACCCGCTCCCAATCCGTCTCGGGATCGGCCTGCAGGATCGTTACGATTTCCGCCAAGGCGGCAAAGGCCGATTGCCCGGTTTCCTGCGGTCCGCCCATGTCGTGACCAGCCGCGGAATTGGCGTGCTGCGCGGCCACGGGTGCGGCCATCACTATGGCAAGGACGAAGGGAATGAGACGCATGGACAGGTCCTTCAATGGGGTGGTGTCATGTTTACGCTAGCAGGGGCGGATGCATCGTAATATGATTTCAATCATATGTTGCCAAACCCCTATGATCATATCCCGAGCTCAGCCCTGCGCCCAATCTCCGGCGCGGTTGGAGATACCGTATTTCACCAAGGCGACCCCACCCACGGTCTCTATGTCGTGCAAACCGGGCGCGTGCATCTCGAGCGGGTCGGTCCAGATGGCGAGCGGTTCATCATCCACCGTGCCCAAGCCGGAACAAGCTTTGCCGAAGCTTCGGTGTTTTCGGAGGTCTATCATTGCGACGCAGTCATTGTTGAGGCCGGGGCGCTGATCCGGATCGACAAGGCTTTCGTATTGGCCGCTTTTGCCGACCCGGCATTTGCCCGCGCCTATGGCCGTCAGGCGGCTCAACAGATACAGGCGCAGCGACAGATGCTGGAGATCGTTGGCATTCGGCGCGCAGAGGACCGGGTGATGGCAGGGTTGATCGCAGGCTTGCTCGAAGGCTCCATCGTCGAGTTTGCCGCTCGGTTACAATTGAGCCATGAGGCGACCTACAGGGCGCTGCGAAAGCTTGTGCAAGACGGACGGGTCATGAACCCGTCCCGCGGGATCTATCACCTGCACCCATGACCTGATCAGCTGTGGCTCGCGAAGACCGAGGTCGCGCCGTCGGAGCCAACAAGCAAGGTGTCAAAAGCGTCACCGGCCCCGGGACCGCCCATGCCGGGCGAACTCATCGGCATGCGGGGGACAGTCAAACCGCGCGCCATCGGTTGCTCTGCTAGCAGCCGCGTGATGTCCGCGGCAGGCACGTGGCCCTCGATAAAATAGTCGCCCACGACCGCCGTGTGACATCCAGCAAGTTCCGGTGCAATTTGCAGCCGATCTTTGAACGCATAAAGCGCATCCTGATCGACGTCCTGCGCCTCGACCGCGAAGCCCGCTTGCCGGACATGATCGACCCAAGCGGTGCAGCATCCGCAGGTGGGGGTTTTCAGGACTTTAATGACCGGTTCCGTGTTGGCCAGTGCTCGCAGGGGGAGTGTGGCAGCCGCTCCGGCCAGCAAGAACGTACGTCGTTTCATCATGTGTTCCTTTTTGAGTTACCCGAGACCCTAGAACTGTGTTTTCGAGAGTCCAGAGGCTGTTCCTGCTTGTCGGCGTGAGGGCGGATGTATCCAGGGCGTGTCCGCTTGCTGGCCCGCGAAGGGGCTGGATCAACATCCTGTCGACCCAGAGGTCGCGCGTCGTGCGAAACTGCTCGATACCGATCGTCATTCCCTCGTGGCCCTTCGCGGGCTGGGCTACGTAAGTACCCATGAGGCGGTCCCACCACGGCAGGTTGAAGCCGTAGTTTGAGTTGGTTTCGCGCGGATCGACAGAATGATGCACGCGTTGCATGTCGGGTGTGACGACGATCCATCTGAGCCACCGGTCGACCGGTCTCGGCAGGTTGATGTTGGCATGGTTGAAGAGGGCAGTGGCGTTGAGGATGATCTCGAACAACAAAACCGCGACGGCGGGCGGACCAAGCGCTGCCACCAGGGCGAGCTTGATCGCCATCGAGATGAGGATCTCAATCGGATGGAAGCGTAATCCAGTGGTTGCGTCGAAGTCGAGATCCGCATGGTGCATCCGGTGCAGGCGCCACAGGGCCGGGACGGCGTGGAACATGACATGTTGCAGATAGATCGCCAGATCGAGCAGCAGCATGGACAGGATCACAGCCAACCCGAAAGGAGCCTCGATAATGTTGAACAGGCCCCAGCCCCGCTCCTCGGCCAGGACCGCCAGACCGACGGCCAGGATTGGGAAAGACAACCGGAGGATCGCGGTATCGATCACGACAAGTGCCAGGTTGTTCGACCAACGGATGACACGCGGAATGTCACGCCGCCGACGCGGGGCGGCGAGTTCCCAAAGCGCCATGGCGGCCAGCACACTCAAAAACGCCGTCAGACGAATCTCCGGCTCTGCGGCTAGTATTATGTCCATCACAGTCTACGGCCCTTCTGTGTTAGGGCTTGGGTGCGGATGCGCATCTCGCACATCAGTCTTTTCTTGCGCAGCCTTTGCAGCCGCTATCTGGACTATATCAAGATCCCGCGCGTGGCGCTCGTCGAGACACTCTGTTTCGAGCTGCAGCGTGACCATGTGAAACCCATGCTGTTCCGTCAGCCGCCGATAGGCCCTGTTCAGCAAATCCGCGGCCTCGGCGGGTGACTGATGGCGGATATGGGCGGAAAACGCGTGTTTGCCGCTGGTCAGCGTCCAGGCATGCACATGGTGAACATCCAGAACCCCGTCCTGCCCGTTCAGGTCCGCTGTTACAGCGTCGAGATCCGTTCCCTCGGGCGTGCCTTCCATGAGAATGTGGACCGCTTCCTTGATTACGCCCACAGAGGCCCAGAGGAGAACCACCCCGAACGCCATGCCGAGAATCGGGTCAATCGCCAGAAAGCCGGTGAACTCGATCACAAGGGCGGTGACGATGATCAGGAGGCTGCCGACAAAGGTCTGGATGATGTGCCAGAGCGCGCCACGGGCATTCAGATCGTCCTTGCTCGATTGCCACATCAGCGCCAGAGAGACCACTTCCGTGACCAGGCCCCCGAAGGCGACCCAAAGCATGGGGCCTGTGGCCAGGTAGATCGGGTCTCCGAGCCGCATCGCGCCCATCCAGATCACCAGAAGCGCCATGCCGAGAAGAAAGCCGCCATTCACCAGCGCCCCGATGATTTCGGCGCGGTACCATCCGAAACTGCGCGTCGAATCCGCTGGACGGCGCGCAATCCGCTGCGCGGTGATGGCCACGAGAACGCCGCCAACCGCCGACAGGGTGTGAAACGCATCCGACAGGACGGCAATCGAGCCAGTCCAGAGCCCGACGGCCAGTTCAATCACGAAGTAGACGCCGGTGAGCCAGGCCGAAATCACAAGGGCCTTGCCGGAACTCGGCATGTGCCCGGCGTGAGAATGACTGGCCATATCAGCTCTCCTCCCCTTGTGTACCGGTCTTTCGCGTCGCGGCGAAGAGAACCGACAGGCCGGTAAAGCCACCGAGCGCAAGCGCGGTCCATGTGGCAGTGCGGGCATCTCCGTTCATCGCCTGGTTGCCCATGTGAGCGAGCAAAAAACTCGCTGGAATAATCCCGGCCATCGTGGCCAGCGCGAACCTCCAAAGATGCAGCTTGCTCAGACCTGCGGCGTAACTGATCATATCGAAGGACAGAAACGGCAGCAGGCGACTGCCGAAGACCAAGAAGGTCAGAGTGTTCTGCGATCCGAACAGGCCTGTGTTAATCTTCTGACCGAGATGACGCTCAACGAAGGGACGACCGAGACCGCGGGCCAGACCAAAAGCGGCAAGCGCACCGAGTTCCGCGCCAAGAACGACAAAGAGTGTCCCGAACGTGTGCCCATAAGCCGCTCCGGCGGCGAGTGCGATCGGCGCCGAGGGCAGGGGGCTTGCGACGATAGCGATTGTCATAAGCGCCACGATAACAATTGGTCCGGCAAGACCTGCCGCCTCGATCCAGCGGTCAATTTCCGCGCGATCAGGCAGGCGAATGTCAACGCCAAGGACGTCCGGGAAGGCCAATGCGACGACTCCCATCAGGAACACCGCAATAAGAAGGATGCGCATCATCATGGATCAAAACACGGCATAGAGCAGAACGAAAAACGTCGCTGCCAAAAGGTCAAAGGCCACGCAGAATGGAATATACCAGTTCGGAATCCGGGCGAGACGATAAGAATTGTGGTGTGACATGTCCCAAAGGGCGTGCAGGGCCAAGCCCAAGGGAAGGAAAGCCCAATGCCATATCAGCCCCAAAAAGGCTGCCGAGCCGAACAAAAGGGCGACGGCGAGCTCTGCCCAGAACACGCGCGCTCTGCCGTCCGCGGCGCCAAAGCCGATATAGGCACCGCCAATCAAAGCAAGCGTGATCGAAGCAAGAGCTATCGAGCTCTTTTCATCCAAAAACAGGTGAGCCGGCATTGTGAGCAAGACAAACAACACACCAACCCATACGGGAGATTTCAAGATATCCCCGTGTCGATGGTGCGATACGTGATCGCCTGTCTTTTCGAAAATCTGTGCCATGGCTTTGTACCTAGGGATTCCAGCAACTGGAAGGTCAAGGGCTATTCATCCACGCGCGCAACGCAGCGCTCACTCAACCGTTCCACGGTGAGGTCAAAGGACCGATATCAGGACGTATTTGACGCTGACGCCAAGCTCATGTCCGACGCGCGTGGCGATTTTCAGTCATCTTTCGCCTTCTGCCAGACTTGCTGGCAGGCTGAGTAAAGAAACGTCGCTGACCAGGTCAGCAACATGAAGCCCAAAAGCGATTGCAGCATCAGCAACAGTCGAAAGGGCCCGACCACCTCTATGGACGAATAGCCAAGGGTCGAGAACGAGATGCCCGTAACATAGAGAACATCCTGAAACATCGGCGGGCTGTTGCTGAACGATTGCGGCAGAACGCTTGCCACCACCATCGTGTTGAACACGGCGAGCGTCACAAGTTCCAATACGTGCAGCAACAGCAACGCGGAAAACGTCAGGATGATCCGAAAGCCGGAGCCATCCGACCGCTGCGGGGAAAACTTCAGAATGCCCGACAACGCATAATGATGGACAATTCCCATCACGATCGCCGCGCATATTCCGACAAACATAGCCATCAACTCGGTCATACACCCAAACCCGTCTTCCTGTTCAAACAGGTCAATTTGACCATACATCAGGCTTTTAGCACAACGGGACCAATTGATTCTTCACTGGTCAGGCCAACGCGGGGGGCAACCCGTTCAGGGCGACATCCACCGGAACGGTCGGCAAGTTCGATGCGATCCAGCCAGGCCCTTCGCCTGATCCCAACATCCCTTCCGAGATATCGGCGTAGCCCGAATAACCAGCTTGTCTTAACGCTCGAAGCAGCGATGCGGAGCGTCCGCCAGTGGCGCAGATCAGTCCAACAGTGCGATTACCGCTCAGTTCCTTCGCCCTGAACAATCGGTCCGGAAAACCGGACGCGTGCATGCTTATCGGCCATACACCAGCACCTACGCCGGTTTCTTGCCACTCTTCGTGCGTTCTGACATCGATGATCCGCGCCGTATCCGATAGAAGCGCGTCAAAGGCATTCTCCGCCGACCAGACAGATCGGCTCTGCGCCAACAGCGGTGACGCCGTGACGGTCAGCACCGTCATATGAGCACCCAGAACGAAACGGCGCCGGTTCAAATCAAGAGCCATATTCGAAAACCTCATCCTTTGATAGGTTGCGATCCAAAGGTCACATAACATGCCGGCGACGCTACCCGGGAGCACGACACGGTGCAGGCACAGATTTGTATCCATCTGTAGCAAGGGACTGACCTGATACAAACGGCTACAATTCTGCCCATGAAACACGATGCAACGATGATCTAGGAAGGACACCATGGGACCGCCACCTCATATCCTTATCGTGGACGACCACGCTCAGATTCGCGAAAGCGTCGCGCGCTTTCTGGAGAAGAACGGAATGCGCACGACCGTCGCCAGGGATGCCGTGGAGATGGATGCCAAGCTGGCCACCGGTCACTTCGACCTCCTCGTGCTCGATGTCATGATGCCGGGCGAGGACGGTTTGTCGGTTTGCCGCAGACTTGCGCCAGAGGGTGATCTTCCGATCATCATGCTGACGGCGCTTGGTGAGGAAACGGATCGGATCGTGGGGCTGGAAATCGGTGCGGACGATTATCTCGCCAAGCCGTTCAATCCACGAGAACTGCTCGCCCGCATCAAGTCGGTTCTTCGGAGAAGCAACCGCGACGAACCTGTGGCCGGAAGCCTCGCTGGGAGGAAAGTCTCTTTTGCGCACTGGATACTGGATACCGACCGGCAGGTGCTGATTGACGAGTCCACCACCGAGACGCCATTGACGACCTCTGAGTTCAAATTGCTGGCGGTCCTGCTGGAACGCGCGAGGATGGTGCTCAGCCGTGACCAGTTGCTTGACCTGACCGCTGGTCGGACGGCAGGCCCGATGGATCGCACCATCGACAATCAGATCAGCCGCCTCCGCCGCAAAATCGAGCCGGATGTACTTAGGCCCAGTGTCATCAAAACGGTGCGGAACGGCGGATACTGTCTGGCTGCCGATGTCGAGGATGCGCCGTGATGCGCCGTGCGATGAGGTCTCTGAGTGGCCAGTTGATCTTGCTTGTGGTCGCAGTACTTGTCGTGGCCCAGGCGATCAGCCTGTTCCTGTTCGCTGACGAGCGCAGCCTTGCGATCCGTGCCGCATTGGGGTTCGAGGCCGCGGGTCGCGCAGCAAATGTCGCGCGGTTGATCGAGGAGGCTCCGCTGGATCTGCAGGACTCGATCCTTCGCGCGGCAAATTCGCCTCTGATCCGGTTCGATCTTTCGGACGCTCCGATCGTGGATCACACCGGTCATTCGGACGGCGGCATCGTGGAAGCGCGCATACGCGCCTTGATGGACGACAGCTACAGCCGGGATATTCGCGTTGAATTGCACGAGGTCGAGGGCGAGTTGCGGCCTCTTCCCAATCTCTCGGACGAGATGACGGAAATGCATCTCGCGATGATGCGCGGAGAGTTGACAGCGGTTGAAATGAATCTGTCGATCGCCATCAAGGGAGCGCGTTGGCTGAATGTCGGAACGCGGTTCGAGCGTCCGCCAATCCAATGGCCTTTCTATTCGATGCTGACCTTTGGAATTTCCGCCGGACTGCTTCTGGTGGCGATCTTCTGGTTTGTCATGACGCGCCTGACGCGTCCTTTGCGGCACCTGTCGAAGGCTGCGGACCATCTTGGCCGGGGCGAAGATGTGGGCGAATTGGCGGTCACAGGGCCGACCGAGGTCAGAGATCTGACCGTCGCATTCAACCGCATGCAACGACGGCTGACCCGGTTTGTCAGTGATCGTACACGTATGCTCGCAGCCCTTGGCCACGATTTACGCTCGCCGTTGACTGCCATGCGTGTCCGCGCGGAGCTGGTTGACGAAGAAGAGACGCGGGACAGCCTCATCGCATCGGTCGAAGAGATGCAGAGTATGGTCGAAGCGACGCTCACCTTTGCACGCGGCCTTACCGGATCCGAAGGTGCCGAAGTGGTCGATCTGCGCAATTTTCTGGACAGCTTGTGCAGCGATATGGCGGCACACTGCACCTTTGCCCCGAGTGATGATGTTGCCGTGCGGCTTCGACCCAACGCGTTCCGAAGGGCTCTGAGGAACTTGTTTGAGAACGCCGTTCGCTACGGTGGTGCCGCAAAAGTCAGCTGGGCGACCCACGGTTCGAACCTCGTACTCAAGATCGATGACAATGGGCCCGGCATTCCCGTCGACCAGTTGGAAAAGGTCTTCGATCCCTTCTATCGCCTCGAGCAATCGAGGTCTCTGGAAACGGGCGGTTATGGGCTTGGGCTCTCAATCGCGAGGACAATCGTCCAATCCCATGGCGGCGATATCCGGCTGGTCAACCATAACAGCGCGGGTTTGCGCGCTGTTGTCACCATCCCACTGGATGAAAGCGAACTAATCGAAGGAGAAACAGATGAAACTGAAAACGCTCATTCCAACGTTGCTGGCCAGCTTGCCCGCCAGCATGGCGCGAGCTGATGGTCCAGGCTCCTGGACAGGTCACATGTGGGGCGGAGGCTATGGCTTTATGGGCGGCTTCATGATGCTCGCCTTCTGGGGCGCTGTGATCGCATTGATCGTGTTTCTGGTGCTCAGGCTGCGGGACAATGGCACCCGTCCCCCGGACTCGGACGCGCAGGAAGCGCTGAGGCGTCGCTTTGCGAATGGTGAAATCGACGAAGAAGAATTTCGCCGACTGAAAGCAACGCTCGACGAATAGTCCACATTGCGGATTTGAACTCCGTACCACGCGACGCCACCAACCTTAGATAGGAAAGAACGCCATGGTCCCGGAAATCGGTCACTTCGCACTGGCCCTCGCACTGGCGCTTGCGCTTGTTCAGAGTGTTCTACCGATTGCAGGTGCGTCGCGTAGAAATGCCGTCTGGATGAAATCCGCCCAGGCGACGGCAATAGGACAAGTGCTGTTTGTGGCCATCGCCTTCGCAGCGCTGATGCAGGCTTTCATCGTCAGCGATTTTACCGTCAGGAACGTCGTCGAGAACTCCCATTCGCTCAAGCCAATGCTCTACAAGGTGGCCGGGACCTGGGGCAGCCATGAGGGTTCGCTGCTGCTCTGGATCCTGATACTCGCGGTGTTCGGCGCGGGCGTCGCCTGGTTCGGATCGAACATCCCCGCCGAGACCAAGGCGCGCACCTTGTCGGTGCAGGCGTGGATCAGCGTCGGCTTCCTGTCCTTCCTGCTGCTGACGTCGAACCCCTTCGAGCGGGTGTTTCCGCCGCCGCTCGACGGCAATGACCTCAACCCGTTGCTTCAGGACATGGGTCTCGCCATGCACCCGCCGCTCTTGTATTTCGGGTATGTCGGCTTCTCCATCGTGTTTTCCTTTGCCGTTGCGGCTCTTCTGGAAGGGCGCGTCGATCCGGCCTGGGCCAGATGGGTCCGCCCGTGGACATTGGCCGCGTGGGTCAGCCTTACGGCAGGTATCGCTCTTGGATCGTGGTGGGCCTATTATGAACTGGGCTGGGGCGGCTGGTGGTTCTGGGACCCGGTCGAGAACGTGAGCTTCATGCCCTGGCTTCTGGGCACGGCGCTGCTGCATTCCGCCATCGTCACCGAAAAGCGCGACGCGTTCAAAAGCTGGACCATCCTACTTGCCATCCTGACTTTCTCGCTTTCGCTGCTCGGGACGTTCATCGTCCGGTCAGGCCTGCTTACATCCGTGCATGCCTTCGCCGTCGATCCAGAGCGCGGGCTTTACATTCTGGGTCTGCTGGCCGTGTCCATCGGTGGGTCGCTGGCGCTCTACGCCTGGCGGGCGCCCGAAATGGAGCCGGGTGGTCTGTTTCGCCCGATCAGCCGCGAGGCCGGGCTGCTCGTGAACAACCTCATTCTGGCCGCCGCTACGGGAACGGTCCTGTTCGGGACGCTTTATCCGCTGATCCTCGAGGCTATCACGGGGGACAAGATCTCGGTGGGTCCACCTTTCTTCAATGCGGCTTTCATTCCGATGATGCTGGCGCTGGTCGTGTTCATGGGTCTTGGTCCATTCCTGTCGTGGAAGCGGGCTGATATCGCCGGGTTGCTCGATCGCATTCGGTTCGTGGTCGTTCTGGCGTTCATCGCAGCTTTGGCCGCATGGTATCTTCTGAACGGTGGGCCGATCATGGCCTATCTTGCCATCCTTGGCGCAGCGTGGCTGCTTTTTGCAACCCTACGGGAATGGGCGCTACGCATCCGCCTGTTCGAGGTTCCCCTTGCAGAGAGCGCGAGACGCGCGCGCAACCTGCCACGCGCCTCTCACGGTATGACACTCGCCCATGCCGGCGTCGCTGTGTTGATGATGGGGATGATCGGCTCGACCGGATGGAAGAGTGAGGAGATCGTCTTTGCCGCCCCCGGGACCGAAGTCACGATCGCGGGGTTCGACATCACCTTCGAAGGGGCCACACAGGTTCAAGGGCCGAACTACATCGCGGATCGCGGCACCCTTGTGGTCCGTCGGGATGGCGAGCTGGTCACGACGCTTTTCCCAGAACGCCGGTATTACCCGGTCGCGGAAAGCCAGACGACGGAGTCGGCCATCCGCTCTACATTGGCGGGTGATCTCTATACGTCGATTGCAACGCCAGCCTCCGATCAAGTGAACAACGCCGGAGCATGGACCCTTCGGATCCTCTATGAACCGCTCGTCAACCTGATCTGGATCGGCTCGATCCTGCTGGTGATCGGTGGCTGTTTGTCCTTGTCGGATCGCCGTTTGAGGGTCGGGGCGCCGCGCCGCGCCAAACAGCCAGCCAGCGATGCTGTTCCTGCCGAGTAGGAGAGAAGATGAAACGTCTCATTGCCGGGCTGCCGTTTATTGCGGCGGTCATATTCGGGGGTTTTTTTCTCTGGGGGCTCAATCCCGACCGGGATCCCAACGAGATCCCTTCCGTCCTGATCTCGCAACCGGCCCCGGCGTTCGACCTCGATCCCGTGCCGGGGTTGGAGACACCCGGCCTGGCCCGAAGCGATCTTGTAGGCAACGAACGACCGGTCGTGGTCAATGTCTTTGCGTCCTGGTGCGTGCCCTGCCGCGCGGAACATGCCGTGTTGACACGCTTTGTCGAACGCGAGGGCATGCGGTTGTTCGGCATCAACTACAAAGACAAACCAGAAGATGCCGTGAAGTGGCTCAATGACCTCGGCAATCCCTACGAACGGATCGGGTCCGACCTTTCAGGCCGGACAGGGATCGAATGGGGCCTTTCAGGCGTGCCGGAAACCTTCATCGTCGATGGCGATGGTACTGTTCTGTTTCGCTATGTCGGGCCGGTCGTGGGTCCGGACGCCGTCGAACGGTTCACGCAAGCCCTGAAGCAGGCAGGCGCACTGCCAAAGGGAGCAGCATCATGAGACAGTTGATTTTCGCGTTTTGCATCGGGCTCTTTCCCTTTGCCGCCAATGCGGTCGAACCAGACGAAATGCTGACCGACCCGGTATTGGAACAGCGTGCGCGGGAGATTTCCAAGGATCTGCGATGCGTCGTCTGTCAAAATCAGGACATCGACAGTTCGAACGCGGGTGTGGCGCGGGACTTGCGTCTGCTCGTACGCGAGCGACTGGTCACCGGAGACAGCGACGCGGAGGTGATCGAATACATTCGGGCGCGGTACGGGGATTACGTGCTGCTCAAACCGCCTCTGGAGCCTGCGACCTACGCGCTTTGGTTTGCGCCGATCGCTTTCGTTCTGATCGGGGTTTTCGTTGGTGGCGGGGTACTGATGAGTCGGCGAAAGCAAGAGGCTTTTGAAGATTTGGGCGCGGAGGATGAGAACACCGTGTCCGAAATTCTCAGACAAAACGAAGCGGGGGATGCGTCATGATCTGGGGTATTTTCGGTCTTCTGACGCTGGTCGCGATCGGAATAGTCCTCTACCCGCTGCTGCTGTCCAAATCGAACACTCTCACCAGAGGAGATGCGGTACCGGCCATCCTCGCCGATCAGATGCAGGAAATCGAACGAGACATGGACCGCGGTTTGATTTCTGAACAAGAAGCTCAAGCAGCCAGACTCGAGATCAAGAAACGGATCCTCGCGACGACCCGCAATTTGGAAGCAAAAGCCGGATCGTCCCGTAGTGGTGGCAGAGGCACTCTTGTTGTCGCGGCGGTCCTCGCGCCGGTTATTGCCGCGGGCTACTATCTGACAATGGGATCGCCGGAGGTGCCTTCAATGGCCTTCGCTGCCCGTGCAGAGGAGCGCGCACAGACTGATGAAGTGACGGCGCTGGCAATACAACTTCGCGAAAGGCTTATATCCGATCCGACCGGCGGCCCCAGCGAAGGGTGGATGCTGTTGGGCCAGACCTATCAGCGCATGGGCAGAACAGTTGATGCTGTCGAAGCATTCGAAGTTGTCGCCAAACGGGAGGATGCCACCTCCGCGACATTCTCCATGCTGGCGGAGGCTGTCGCGGTTGCCAATGATGGCGTTGTTATTCCACGGGCGAAATTGGCCATTGATCGCGCTTTGGAACTTGACCCATCCAATCCTGCGGCAACCTATTTCGAGTCTCTCTACCATCTTCAAAAAGAAGAGACGCGTAAGGCCTACGATCTGCTCGTTTCCCGGCTGAACCAGGAAAAGACGTTCGTGCCCTGGATGGAAACATACGTTTTGCAGATCAACCGGATTGCAGCGGCAGCTGACCTCCCGGTCGTCAATCTACCCAGCGGGCCGACATCCCCACCCGGCCCGAGTGCGGCAGATGTTGCGACGGCGTCGGAGATGAATGACGCGGACCGCGCGGAGTTCATCCGATCGATGGTCTCGCGGCTGGCCGAGCGTCTTGAGGATGAACCGGACGATCTGGATGGTTGGATGCGGCTGGCAAACGCCTATACGGTCCTTGAGGAGCCCGATCGCGCCGTTGAGGCCTACCGCAAGGCTGAAGCGCTGTTGGAGCAGCAGCCCGCCAGTGATCCTCGGCGTGCGGCGGTCCGTGCCGCGCTTGAGCGGCTCGGCGGCTGACTGCTGGTCGGTGTCCCGCCCGGGCAGGTCACTCCTGTCCGGCAACCTTTGCGGAAACATCCCGACCGCTGGCTTGCGCCAAGGCGTCCATCACGTCTTCGGTTGTTAGCAATTCGGACAGCACAATGCCGTTCGGTGCCGATGGTCCGTAGACGGCATTGAAGGGGATGCCGTATCTGCCGAAACTCTCAAGGTAGCGGGAAATGCGCGTGTCCGGGCGTGTCCAATCTGCCTGCATCGCCGTGACTCCAGGCGTTTCAAGCGCGCTCCGGACTGGCTCCCGGTCGATGACAAGTGTCTTGTTCGCTTTGCAAGTCAGGCACCAGTCAGCGGTCACATCGACAAAAACGACCTCTCCTGCGGACACGCGTTTCGCTATGTCCGAACGATCAAATGCGATCCAAGCCATTGCCAACTGCGGCGTCGAACGCGCAGGTGCTGATTGCTGCAAGAGAGGACCTGCGGCAATGGCCAGGACAAGGCTGGCTATGGCAATAGACCACCTGAACTGGGACTGCACATTCGGGAGAGATAGTATCAGAACGGCGAGACCGGACAACGCCGCGACCGCGATGACAGACACAAGCCCGGCGACACCGTCGAGCACCCAGAACAGCCACACGGCGGTTGCAAGCAACAAGACCCCCATGACGCTTTTGATGATCAGCATCCATCGACCAGGCTTAGGCATGAATGCGACCAGACGCGGGAACGCGGCGATGACGAGATAGGGCAGGGCGAGGCCGAACCCGAGGCTCGAAAAGACTATGAGGATGTCCAAGCCACGCCCGGCCAAAGCAAAGGCCACAGCGGTGCCGAGGAACGGTGCCGAACAAGGCGTCGCCATGACGGCACCGAACATGCCAGTGAAAAAGTCGGCGGAATACCCGTTGCGTCCACCGGCCCCTGCAAGCCGCGTTTGAATGCCGTGTGGAAGGGCGAACTCGAACGCTCCGAACAGATTTGCCGAAAAGACGAGCAGAACAGCGATCATCACCGCAAGAAACAGCGGGCTTTGAAACTGCAGACCCCACCCGACACTGAGCCCTGCCGTCTGGAGCGCCCAGAGGACGAGCGCCAGACCCCACATGAACATCATGATGCCAGCGGCGGCTGCGACGAAGCCGAACCGGACACGGGTTGTGTCGTGATCGGTGTGTTTGAGCACGGACGACACCTTGATGGACAGCACCGGCAGCACACAGGGCATCACATTCAGAATCAATCCGCCCAGCAGCGCGATCGCGGCAATCCAGATCAGTTCCAACATGTCCGGTGTCGTGGCGGCCAGTTCAAAGGGCGGTGCGATGCCTTGCGCCACGCGATCCGCGATGATCGTGAAGGCCCGGTTCTCGCCGTCGGTGACGGTAATCGACGGCGCCACCGTCACATCCGTATTCGACGAGAGGATCGGCAAGCGCGCCCAAAGCAAACGATCCTCTTCTCCCAAACGGATATCGGGTTTGCCAAGCGCAACACCCATACCCAGTTCAGGAAACACATCCGGCGACTGGAATGGTTCATCGACGCGAAGGCTGACGGTCAACTCCGTGAGGTCTTCGTCGATAAAGGCATTTGCCTCGCTGACGCCGCTCGTCTCGGCTCCTTCGGGGACGCGCTCGGAAAACGTACCGATCAGCCCAGCCGAAGTGCTGTCGATAACATTGCCCCGTCCGAGGTGAAGTGACAGGTCAAACTCTTCCGGGACACAGACATTGGAGCACACCAGCAGTTTGACCTGCGCGGAAAGAGTCACAGGTGCGCCGGGATCTTCGAGCGTCACGCGCAGCGGAAAGACGACTTCACCCGCATAACCAAAATTTTCGATGCCGAAGGCGGTGAAGCGTGTCGGGGCGGGCCACATGAATTCGACATCTGCAACGTTTTCGGAACCGCTCCATTCGACCGAAGGCGGTATTCCCACCTCTCCCGGCGACCGCCAATAGGTCTTCCAGTTTTCGTTCAGTTGAAGATGAAGCCCGGCTGACAGAGTCTGTGTGTTCTCGGGAACCCCGTGCTGAGCACTAGTGAGATGCGCGGTGAGCGGCGCGCTCTGGTATTCAGCAGAGGTTGCTGCCGAGACGCTTCCAGAGACAAGGGACAGAAGCACGATGGAAATCAGGAAAATCCGACGCAGGATCAGAAGGCCATCTATCAAGAACCCGTATCCTTCCTTCAATTTTCACGCAGTATGCGCTGAAACGCCGGACATTGTATCAAAGGCCACCTACGGCAAAACCCTGACGACCATCCGCACAGACAACTCGCGCAACGCCATTCGCAGAAGATGAAACGGTTCGACACCCACCCGGCAGAGGGTTTGACGCTTGCTTCGTGGAAACGATAGCCTTGAGATCTAGGCAGTCTGCAAGGCTTACCGCGCAACCTCCAAGTAACGTAACCATCAACAGCAATACGAATACCCGTGCCTTCCCGCGCACATTACTGCCTGTCGCGGACAACGACTTGAATCGCGGAAGTCATGGGCTCGGGTGTTTCCTCGATAGTATCGTTTGCCTTATCGGCATGGCACGATTTTCCCATGAATTTGTGCATCACGAGATGCGCCCCCACGCACAGCAGGAGCGGGGCGAAAGCCGCTGCATTTCCCCACATGCCCGCTAATGTGCCGCCGGCAAGAAAAAACCCCGCAACGGGCAGCAGCATGACGACGCAACACGCCATCATTCCGTAATGCATAAGCCTGTCCACGATCGGCTTTTTTCTGTGGTTTTGGTGGTCCATGATACCCTCTTTTCACCATTTTAAGTGTCATCTACGACCCTACAGTAGAGTAAGGTCAAGGATACAAATGGATACACTTCTCGCGGCCTTGTCAGGTTGTTTGATGCCGGTCTTCCCGTAAAAAGGGATGTAACAAAATCGAAGGCAGGAGTGTGTCATGACGACCTTGCGAGAAAACAAGATCAATCGGCGAGGCCTATTGGGATTTGCGGCCGTCGCTTTGGCCGCGCCCAGCGTGGTTCAAGCCGAGATTACTCGCCGTAACATATCTTCGTTCCGTACTCATGAGTGGCAAGACCATTTCGACACGCTCGGCAAGGGGATCATCATCTCAGATACCGTGACGATGGCGCTTCAGCATTGGACGTCTGATGGCGAAATGCGGATTTATCCAACTTCCGTTCCGCTGACTGACGAACTCACCAAACGCGGTTACACGGAAGTGGTGGAAAAGCGCAAAAACCCCAGTTGGGCGCCGACGCCCTCCATGCGGGAACGCAATCCGGAATGGCCGTTGCGTATTGAAGGAGGGGATCCAGCCAACCCGTTGGGCACCCGTGCACTTTATCTTTCCTGGCAATATTACCGTATTCACGGGACACAAGATACTCGGAAGATAGGCCGCCGATCGTCGAATGGTTGCATCGGCTTGTTCAACAAACAAATCGAGGAGATCTATGAGCGCGTGCCTGTCGGCACTCAGGTCAAACTTATCTGACACAACGGGCAAGACGGAAGACACAAGTATGGATAAATTGACCGCACTTATCGCAGCCGTAGTGATAGCTGGCGGGGGAGTTGCCACTTGGCAATTCATTTCTGCGGAAGATACAGCGATGGGTCATTCCATGACGCCTCCTGACACAAGTCGGATAGAAGCAGGCGACCCAATCGCTCAGGTCCAATTGCCGGCAGAATTCTCAGAGCAAGCCACGATTGGGAAAACCATTTTTGAGGCTAAGTGTTCCGAGTGCCATGGAGCAAACGCAGCGGGACAAAACGGGATTGCCCCGCCTCTTGTGCATAAGATCTACGAACCAAGCCACCATTCAGACATGGCCTTTGTTCTGGCCGCTCAAAATGGCGTGCGTGCGCATCACTGGAAATTCGGTAATATGCCAAGGATCGAAGGACTGACTCAGGGAGACGTCAAGATGGTTGTCGCCTATGTCCGCGAACTTCAGCGGGCCAACGGGATCGACTGATGCGTTGGTCGAAGACAAGCCGATTGATACTGTCGATGATTTTCGGCGTTTTCCTGGTGGTTCTCGGAGTGCCTGAGGCGCCAACACATCACGATGAAGCGTCCTCGGCGCAAGAAATTCAATCCCACGAAGATGTAGAATTATCGACGAACCAGGCCTCTGGCCACTGTCATCCGGGACTCGATTGTTCTGTCACGGCAGCGGTGTTGCTCCAGACAAACGTGGTTTACGAGCCTCACTTTCTGAAGGCTGTCATGCAAGACGGCGCGACTCAAAATTCCGAATTGCGCCCCACCAGCGATCCTCCACCGCCCCGACGGTGGGTCTGATTTCACATCGCTCGAAAAGCAGACTCATTAAAGGATCGAAGACATGAAAAAGATAACTATCGCAGCGGCAGTATTGATCGCAGGAACTGCGGTCACGGCTTTTGCGCATGGCGGGGCAACCGGCATCGTAAAAGAACGAATGGACGCCATGCTTGCTATGGGGAAGGCGATCAAAACCGTTGCCCCGATGATGCGGGGCGAAACGGCCTATGACGCAGAAACAGTGGGCGATGCAGCGCGCCTGTTCCAGCAGCACGCCGGCGAGAGCATGACAAAGCTGTTCCCGGAGGGCACGGGGGGCATGCCCTCGGAAGCCAAAGACGAGGTGTGGACCGATTGGGACCGCTTCGCAACATTGGCAAGTCAGCTGGAGGAATACTCTGAGGGCCTGGAACGCGCAGCCGACAATGGGTTAGGCGGCATGGGCGGCAATACCTCCACGGATGGCGCCTCGATGATGGGCGGTGGGTCCATGATGGGAAGCGATACAACCATGATGGGCGGGGGCGGCATGATGGATGCTGCCGCCATTGCCGAAATGCCCGCCGCCGCGGCATTCGCGATGACGACCCAGGTCTGTTCCGCATGCCATGAACGCTTCCGGGCGGAAGAAGACTAACCATGCGCCGGTTTTTGACACTCGTCAGCGGGGTCGCCGTGCTTGGCGCGGCCGGCCTCGGCGCTGTGATTGCATGGCCTGTCGGCAGTGCAGTGACTCCGATTGCAACAGAGGGCAATGTCGACCGGGGCGCATATTTGGCGCGCGCCAGTGGGTGCATTGCCTGTCATACCAATTTTGAAGCGGGCGGCGCACCACTTGCCGGAGGGGCGCCGCTCGAAACCCCGTTCGGAACGTTCTATCCGCCCAACCTGACGACCGACCCCGAACATGGCATGGGCGAATGGACGGCAGAACAGTTCGCAAAAGCCGTGCGGCAGGGGATCGGCCCCGATGGAACGCCCTACTATCCATCTTTCCCATATACGTTCTATGCGGATTTTTCTGACCAGGATATCGCTGACCTCTGGGCGGCGTTTCAAACCGTGCCGCCCGTGGACAAGCCTGCACCAGAAAACGATGTCGGCTTCCCATTCGACCAACGATGGGGGCTGAAGCTTTGGCGAGCGGCGTTCTTCTACGATCCGGATACAGAGCCGGACGAGAGTAGAAGCAACGCCTGGAACCGTGGCAAGGAGCTGGTGAATGGTGCCGCGCATTGTGCCGCGTGTCATACATCCCGCAACTTTGCCGGGGGACGAGACCTGAGCGCAAGGTTTGCAGGCAACGCCCAGCTTCCCGGTGGCAGCAAGGCACCTGCGATACGGCCAAAAGACCTGGCCAAAAATGACTGGACGGTTTCAAACCTCGCTTATGCGCTCCAGACCGGCATCACCCCTTCGGGCGATGCTTTCGGCGGCAGCATGGCGGAAGTGGTTCGCGAGGGAACTCGGTTTCTGACACCTGCCGATCGCGAAGCGATGGCACTTTTCCTGCTGAACAAGGACACGGTCGAGGCGGAGAATACCGCGTCGAACTAACATCACGCGAGGGCAACAAGCCCCCGCTTTCTCGAGGATCGAAATGAAACAAACACGTCGGGATTTCTTGCGCCATGCAACACTGGCGGCCTGCGCGGCGGCCATCCCACGGTCGGCTTATCCCGCAACCCGGTTCGAGGACGTGGTTGCCAAGGTTGCGCGTCATCAGCTTCTTCCGGACACCTACCCGGAAACAGAGATCTGGGGCTATGACGGCCTTGTTCCGGCCCCGGAAATCCGGGTTGCACAAGGCGACCGGGTGCGTCGTAGGTTCCGCAACGAGGTACCCGATCCCAGTTCGGTTCACTGGCACGGAATCCGGATCGATAACGCGATGGATGGCGTTTCAGGACTGACCCAAGAGGCCGTTGCACCGGGTAAAACCTTTGACTACGACTTCGTCGTACCGGACGCTGGCACCTATTGGTACCACGCGCATAATCGCTCATACGAGCAGGTCGCGCGTGGTTTGCGCGGTGCCTTGATCGTCGAAGAGGCCGACAGGCCAGACATCGACCGCGAGGAAGTCATCGTTCTGGAGGACTGGTTGCTCGACCCTGAGAGCGGCCAGCTGTTCGACAATTTCGAACAGCCGATGATGATGAGCCACGGTGGACGCATCGGCAACTTTATCACGACCAATGGGCGCTATGATCTGACCTTGCCCGCAAAGCGCAATGAACGCATTCGCTTGCGGATCATCAACGCAGCAAGCGCGCGAATTTTCCCGCTGAGGCTCTCGGGGTTGAGTGGCTGGACGATAGCCGTGGATGGAATGCCAATTGGCCAACCGCAGTCAATTGACGGCGAGTTGATCCTCGGCCCGGCACAGCGCGTCGACTTAATTGTGGATGTGACCGAAGACGAAGGTGGCACTGCCCAAGTGCTGCGAATCGGCGATGACGATCAACTGATCCCGCTAGTGAGTTTTCCCGTCAACGGCACAACCAGCTCAGTACCAAGAGGCAAGCCGCTGCCGTTGCCGCAGAACCCCGGGGCACACGCCCCGGACCTTGCCGATGCGCGTGATTTGCGGCTGGTCATGTCCGGCGGTGCTATGGGGAGGATGCAGTCTGCGCTGCTCGGCGGGGAACGTCTTGGATTCCGTCAGCTTGCCCAAGCGGGCAAGTTCTGGGCCCTGAATGATGTCGCCGAAATGACCGACACGCCATTGGCCGATCTATCCCTGAACGAGCCGGTGCGCCTGAAGATCGAGAACCAAACCGTGTTCCCACATGCGATGCACCTGCACGGAATGCATTTCCGCGAGCTGCATTCTGACGGCGCGTTCGGGCCGATGCGGGACACGATCCTGTTGGCTGGCAACGAGTCTCGGGAGATCGCCTTTACGGCAGACAATCCCGGCAAATGGTTGTTCCATTGCCACATGCTCAGCCATGCGGCGTCCGGCATGACAACCTGGATGCGGGTCACATGAGGTATCTTGTATGGTCCGTTCCGATCACTGTCGTCGCAGCCGCTTTCACGTATTGGCTCTCGACCAGTGCATCCTCGGATGTCGGCAGTGCGTCCAAGGCGGAGAGCTATGACATCGAAGAAGGCGCGTTGCTCTACGCAGAGAACTGCGCGTCTTGTCATGGCGCCGATCTGGAAGGCCAGCCGGATTGGCAAACGTCTGGTGCGAATGGGAGCCTGCCAGCACCACCGCATGATGAGACGGGTCACACCTGGCATCATCCTGACAGCCTGCTCTTCGATTACACAAAACTGGGGGGTGCGGCGCTTCTGGCGCGTCAGGGCGTCGAATTCGACAGTGGCATGCCCGGTTTCGCAGACGTGCTGACCGACCAGCAAATTCACAACATCCTGGCCTTCATCCGGTCCACCTGGCCAGACCGCATCCGCGAAGTCCAGGCCGCGCGGACAGAAGCCGACGAACAACGGGGAGAGAACTAAAATGCGTTTCAGACAAGCCTTCACGACGGTCGCGATAGCTGCCTTGCTTCCGATACCGGCACTCGCCGACGAACTGTCAGAGTCCCGGGTCAAGGAACTAGTGCTCGAGGCAATCCGCGAGAACCCGGAGATTGTCATGGAGGCCGTGGCGATCCTCGAACAAAGGCAGGCGCAAGCGCAGGAGCTCAGTCAGGCCCAAGTTCTGAATGACCAACGAGATCTGATCGAGAACGATCCGAATGCGCCGGTTCTCGGCAACGCGAAAGGGGACGTCACCGTTGTGGAATTTTTCGACTACAACTGTCCTTATTGTCGGCGGGTCAAACCCGAGGTGCGGGCTTTGATCGAAGACGATCCAAACATTCGCCTCGTCTATCGTGAATGGCCCATTCTCGGAGACGGATCGGTGTTCGCCGCGAAAGCGGCCTTGGCAGCGCGCAAGCAGGACAAATACGAAGAGTTTCACTGGGCGATGATGGGGCTGGAAGGCCGCGCGGAAGAGGCCTCCGTGCTGCGCGTGGCCGAGGAGATCGGCTTGGACATCGCGCAGTTGCGCAAGGACATGGAGGCCCCCGAGGTCGAAGAGCACATTGCGACATCCATGCAACTGACCCAAGCTCTGGGCTTTAACGGCACGCCGTCTTTCGTGATCGGTGACGCGCTGGTCCCGGGCTTCGTCGAAAAGGCGCAGCTTGTCGACTTGGTCGAGGAAGCCCGCAAAGTCGAAGACTGAAATTCTGTGCCCGGACCGCCCTTGGGTGGTCCAGGCACTGCATCAAGCGGCCGCAGGTTCCACGTTGTAGCCCGCATCCCGAATGATCGCTAGGACTTGATCGGCTGGTAACACGCTGGCGACACGCACATGTCGGGCAGAAAGGTCACATTCTACGCCTGCATTCGGATCTGCGCTCTTCACCGCGCTTTCGATTGCTGCGGTGCAATGTCCACAGCTCATGTCCGGAACGCTGAACTTCATCGGAACCACTCCTTGATCTGATTTCTGTCGGTGACATGGGGCTTCCCCCCGCTGGAAGGTCAAGTGAAGAAATTTATTTGGCGCCCTCCCATTGACCCTCCAGTAACTGGAAGCCTCATATTCCACTTCGAATGGAAAAACAGGTGACACATATGCCCGAACCCAAACAGATCAGCCTGCCGATCGAAGGCATGTCATGCGCGTCCTGCGTTGGCAGGGTCGATCGCGCATTGAATGCAATCGACGGCGTAGAGGATGTGTCGGTGAACCTTGCCTCGGAAACTGCTCGCATGAGCGTGGACGCGCTCAAGCGCATTCCCGACATCATCGAATCCCTTCGCGAGCTGGGCTACCCCGCGCGGAAGGCCAGGGCCGAACTCACGATTGCAGCGATGTCCTGTGCCTCTTGCGTCGGGCGGGTCGATAAGGCGCTTTCCGCGGTGCCTGGAGTGGTCGAGGTGAACGTCAACCTCGCCTCAGAGACGGCGACGGTCGTTTACGTCGAAGGTCTTGTCACGACATCCGATCTGATCGAATCAAGCGGCGCGGCAGGGTATCCAGCAACCGTGGCAACGGCCCAGGCCGGTGACGACAGAGTTGCGCGCAAGGAGGAAGAGGCTCAGGCGCTTGCCAAACGGGTCACCTTTGCGGCCATCCTCGCCTTGCCGGTCTTCCTGATCGAAATGGGTGGCCACGTCATTCCGGCCGTTCATATGCTGATCGAGACCACGATTGGCCAGCAGACGAGTTGGCTTCTTCAGTTCGTGCTGACGACAATCGTTCTCTTCGGCCCGGGCCGGACGTTTTACACCAAGGGTTTCCCGGCCTTGTTCCGGGGTGCCCCCGACATGAACAGCCTCGTCGCGGTCGGCACCGGGGCGGCTTACCTTTATTCCGTGGTTGCGACATTCGTACCGTCGGTCCTGCCTGACACGCTACGCACCGTCTATTTCGAGGCGGCAGCGGTCATCGTCGTTCTGATCCTTCTGGGGCGGTTTCTTGAAGCGCGCGCCAAGGGGAGAACGGGCGCGGCCATCCAGAAGCTATTAGGGCTTCAGGCGCGGACTGCACGCGTGATGCGGGACGGAGAAAGCGTCGAGATCGAGATCGATGCGCTGGTTCAGGGTGACATCGTCATCGTGCGTCCCGGCGAACGCATCGCGGTCGATGGTGAGGTCATCGAGGGGACCAGCCGCGTCGACGAAAGCATGCTGACAGGCGAGCCGATCCCCGCTGAAAAGAGTGCCGGAGATCCGGTGACCGGCGGGACGGTCAACGGCGCTGGAAGTCTGCAATTCCGCGCCACAAGGGTCGGCGCCGACACAACCCTGGCGCAGATCATTCGCATGGTCGAAGAGGCCCAGGGCGCCAAGCTGCCGATCCAGGGATTGGTCGACCGGATCACCTTGTGGTTCGTACCTGCCGTCATGGCGATCGCGGCGGCGACCGTGCTGGTCTGGCTGGTTTTCGGGCCTGATCCGGCCCTGACAATGGCGCTGATCGCCGGTGTGTCGGTGCTGATCATCGCGTGCCCCTGCGCGATGGGGCTTGCGACGCCGACCTCGATCATGGTCGGGACGGGACGTGCTGCGGAAATGGGCGTCCTGTTCCGCAAGGGCGACGCCTTGCAGCTACTTGATTCCGTTGATGTGGTCGCCCTCGACAAGACAGGCACGGTGACCGAGGGGCGACCCGCACTGACTGACCTTGTGCTGGCGGAAGGGTTCGATCGTTCAACAACGCTCTCGAAGATCGCCGCCGTGGAGTCGCTCTCCGAGCATCCTGTCGCGGACGCCATCGTCCGCGCCGCCCGGGGCGACGGCGCCCCGCTTGTGGGGGCCGAAGGTTTCCAGTCGGTCACCGGTTACGGCGTGCGCGCCTTGGTCGAAGGCGCGGAGGTGTTGGTTGGGGCCGACCGCTACATGACGCGGGAAGGCATTGACATCTCGGCATTGGCACCAGAGGAAACGAAGATCGCGAGCAAGGGTCGGACGGCGCTTTACGCTGCCATAGATGGACGTATCGCCGCCGTGATCGGCGTCGCCGATCCGGTCAAACCGGCAAGCCGCGCAGCCATCGCAGCGCTGCACGAAAAGGGTCTTGCGGTTGCGATGATCACCGGGGACAAACGCGAAACCGCCGAAGCCATCGCCCGCGAAACCGGCATCGACCATGTCGTCGCCGGCGTTCTGCCAGACGGCAAGGTCGCGGCGCTCAACAGTTTGCGCGAGGGCGGCAAGCGCATCGCCTTTGTCGGCGACGGGATCAACGACGCCCCGGCGCTGGCGCATGCCGATGTGGGCATCGCCATTGGAACCGGCACCGATGTGGCCATCGAATCTGCGGATGTCGTCCTGATGTCGGGCGATTTGCGCGGCGTGGTGAACGCCTTCGAAGTATCGCGGCGGACCATGCGCAACATCCGGCAGAACCTGTTCTGGGCCTTTGCCTACAACGTGGCACTTATTCCGGTCGCTGCCGGGGTGCTCTATCCGGCCTTTGGGTTGCTCCTGTCACCAATCCTTGCGGCGGGTGCGATGGCGTTGTCCTCGGTGTTTGTCCTGTCCAATGCCCTGCGGCTGCGGCGCATCGCGCCTGCGATGGACGAGCAGCGCGCAATCCCGGCAGAGATGGCAGCCGCCACTCCTGCTCCAGCAGAATAACGGAGGTCCGACATGAACATCGGAGACGTTGCCCGACAATCGGGTGTGCCCGCCAAGACGATCCGCTACTACGAGGACATCGGTCTGATCCGCCCGAACCGTAGCGAGAACGGCTATCGCGCGTTCACCGAGAACCACGTTCACAAGCTGGCGTTTCTGGGTCGCGCACGGGCCTTGGGGTTCACCATCGAAGATTGCAGGACGCTCCTGTCGCTCTACGAGGATGAAAACCGCGAAAGCATGCAAGTGAAGGCGGTTGCGGAAGACCATCTGCGCCAGATCGAGGAAAAGATCGCGAAACTGCAATCCATGCGCGCGACGCTCGCCGAACTGGTGGAAAAATGTGCCGGGGATCACCGGCCCGACTGCCCCATCATCGAGGATCTGTCGCCGGAGCGGTTGGCCAAGTGACAGGCAAGAAGGGGCTGTACCTCAGAACCAGATCGCGCGGACCGGCATCCAGATACCCATGAAGATCATCATCAGGTTTTCCGTCAGCGAAATGAACCCCAGCGGGACGGAACTGTCACCGCCGACGCAGGCGCATTTCAGCTCTCTCTTGTCGATATAAACAGCCTTGAACACGCTGACAGCGCCGACCGTGCCGATAAACAGGGCGACAGGCGCCGAGAGCCACAGCAGCGCGCCGGCAGTCATCAGGACACCTGCCAACGCTTCGCCGAACGGGTAGACCTTGCCGTATCGCACCCATTTGCGCGCCAGCAGATCGTAGTTGAGGAACATCGTCGAAAACCCTTCGACATCCTGCAATTTCTGGATCGCGAGAATGGTCATGGACAGCGAAATGAACCATTCGAACCCCCGCAAGGTAAGGACCGACCCGTACTGGTGCCAAGACAGGCCCAATGCCAACAGCGCGGCAACGGAAAAGATCGCGATGACCGGCTGGTAGGTCGTGTCGCTTTGCTCTTCCTCGGGTGGGTCAATGTCGAAAAACACCCTGAGATCATCGTAACCGCCGATCCGTTCGTCCCCGATGAAAGTCTGCGGCGTCGTCTCGACCCCGTGCTTCTCCATGAAAGCATCGGTGTCTTCACGGGTGTCAAGCGGATGGTCTTCCACCTCGAAGCCTTGCCGCTCCAGCAGGTCTTTCGATTTCAGACTGTAGGGGCAGACATGGCCCGGCATGACCATGCGATAAAGCTGCGCGGATTTACTGTCTGTGCCGCGGGGCATGTCCTTTCCTCCTTATCCGCTGCACGTAAGTTGACCACGGAACCCGGCTTCGTAGTCGGTTCCCGCGCTGACGATCAGATCGGTCAGGTCACCGTTCGTCTCTGCGATCTCGGCCGACAGCGGGCCTTCAGAAAATGCATTTTCGCCCTGCGCATTCAGGCGCACCAGATCACCGCTGATCTTCATTGCGGCGGCAGACCCTTCGCCGGTTTCACCAGTCACCAGTACAGCCGGACTGTCCGAGGTGTAAGCAAAGCGGCAATTTCCGCCATTCGGGAACACCGCAGCGATTTCGTCTTCCGTCAGAAACTCAGGATCGACCTTCGACACGACCTCCGTTTGAAGCGCCTGTTGCGCATCCACAACCTGCGCCGGCGTTTCGCTTCGCGTGGCCGATGCTTCGCCGTTTGCTCCAATGTCAGCAATAAGGTAGCGCATTTCGGCGATTTCCTTGTCCTGCGCATAGATAATGTCGTCTGCGAGCCCCCGGACGCGCGGGTCGGTGATCTCGGCACGAGTCGACGTCATGATGGCGATCGAGTGGTGCGGGATCATGGCGCGCATGTAGGACCTGTCCTGCACCGTGAATTGCCCGCGAACCAGCCAGAGGCTCGCCGCAAAGACAAGTATGGCGCCCCCGAAGATCGCGATGTTGACCTTGGTGTTCTGATACATGGACAACATGTAGGCCAACATAATCACGGCCATGGTCGCCCCCATCAGGATGGCCATGTAAAGGCGTGTCTCCGAAAAGAAGATATGGCCCCAAAGATAGGTATTCAGGTACATCAGAACGAACATGACCACGGTCGATGTTCCGATCATCATAAAGAATCGTGAGTAGTGCATTTCCAGTCACCTCCTTGCAGTTCTCTGTAAAACAACAACATTCCAGCGCTGGAGGGTTCCAAAAGCGCGAATTTTCGTAGTTTCAAGGCAACAAAGGCGCGTCGTTTGCCCCGCTTCACGGCTTCTTTTCTTTGCCCCTGTCGCGCAATGATTTTTCATGGGCCCGAGGAGATCGCGACATGCAGAATTTCACGAGACGAGAATTGATTTGTGCCGGAGCGTTGGGTTGCTTTCTGCCCACAACCGCCTGGGCCCACAAAGTCAAATTGCCCGAACGGTTTGAACCGCAATTGGTAAACACCCGTCGCGATGACTGGGTGAAAGGGGATGTCCACGTCGTTCCTGACGATTTTTTCCTCTATGTCATGCTCGAGGACGGGATGGCGATCCGCTACGGTGTTGGGGTAGGGCGCAAAGGCTTGTACGAACCCGGAGAGTTCACGGTAGCGCGCAAGGCCAAATGGCCATGGTGGCGGCCAACGAACGCCATGATCCGGCGCGAGCCACGCAAATACGCAAAGTACAAGGATGGACTGAAAGGCGGGCCAAACAACCCGCTCGGGGCCCGCGCGCTCTATCTCTACGATGCCGAGGGACGCGATACCTATCTTCGCATTCATGGAACGAACGCCCCGGAGACAATTGGGTCTGCCGTGTCGAATGGATGCGCGCGGTTGACGAATGAACATGTGAAGGATCTGTACGAACGCGTTGAAATCGGCGCCCGCGTCTTCCTGTATCCCAAAGTGACAACGGCGTGAGGAGTGTTCTGTCGCCTTGAAGTTCCTCTTCCGGAAATGGCACAAGTGCGGCAGTTGGCGAAAGCCAGTCTATCATTCATGAGGTGACGGAATTGTCTTTGAGCCGGAGGTCTTTCCTTGGCGGGATGACCGTTGCGCTGGCTGGTACCCGCTTGCCAGCAGCGACACACGAGTTGATCCTCGCGCCCCAATCGATCAAGGCGCACCTTGCTGGGTACGACGTGTCGATGTTGGGCTTCAACGGTGGTCTGCCGGGCCCAGAAGTCAGAATGCGACAAGGACAAACCGCCCGCATTACCCTCGATAACCGATTGGAG
This sequence comes from uncultured Pelagimonas sp., assembly GCA_947497905.1. Lineage (GTDB taxonomy): Bacteria > Pseudomonadota > Alphaproteobacteria > Rhodobacterales > Rhodobacteraceae > CANMIH01. The sequence goes on along the minus strand of CANMIH010000014.1, from coordinate 19,020 downwards.
GAGGGCGCTCTCGTTCACTGGCATGGGTTGCGGGTTCCAAATCGGATGGATGGTGTCAACGTCCTCACTCAGGATGTGGTCATTCCGGGCGACTCGTATCGTTATCAATTCGGCGTCCCGGATGCCGGCACGTATTGGTATCACTCGCATTACCTGTCTTACGATCAGGTCAGCCGCGGTCTTTTCGGCGCCTTCATCGTCGAGGAGCAAAATGCGCCGGCTGTCGACCATGACATCGTTGTTCAGTTCTTCGATGTCTTGTTGGATCAGTCCGGACAGTACGACGAAGGGTTCAACCCGGCTCATTTCGCGACCGAGGGCCGTATCGGCAATACGGTCACGGCGCTTGTTTCCAATGGAACCAGCAAGAATGTGAGACAAGGCGACCGCCTGCGCTTGCGCCTGATAAATCCCTCTATCGACAGGGTTTACCGTGTCGGGCTGGACGGTCTGGCAGGCAAGATCGTTGCACTGGATGGTATGCCCCTGGCGCAGCCACAGACACTCGAACCCATCCTCCTAGCTCCGGGGCAAAGATGCGATGTGATTGGTGATGCCACCGGGCCTATTAGATTCGACGACAGCTTTGGAGAGCGGACGTTGAGCCTTGGCGAAATCGCTGTTTCCGGTTCTCGTGACCCTGCGAAAGCGCCCATCACCGCATTGCCCGCCAACCGAATGCCCGCCCCGCAAGACCCCGGCCAAACCGCGGAGCTCGTGCTTCAGGGAGGTGCGGGAAGCGCGTCCCACAACGGCACAGGGACGTGGGCGCTCAATGACGTATCGGGCCTGCCTCGAACCCCTTTCCTATCCGTCGCGCAGGGGACGACCGCGCGCATTTCGATCCGCAACGAAACCGGGTTTCCACACGTCATGCATCTGCATGGCCACCATTTCTGGGAACTCGATGCGGCGGGGGAAGCCGGTCCATACCGGGACTCGACCTATCTGGATATCGGCGAGACGCGGGATATTCTCGTCGTCCTGGACAATCCGGGATCCTGGATGCTGCATTGCCACATGTTGAGCCACCAAGCCGACGGTATGGCAACGTGGATCAGAGTCGGCTGAGTGTCGAGACGGATACATAACGTTACAAATCTCTGAATGATAACAGGCCTTTTGCCGTCTACGTAACCTGACAAGCGAGAAACAGGTCCATCGATTGCCAACGGGAGCGTTCATTGACCCTGACACCAAAATCTCTCGGCATGACTGCGGCGGCAGGATCAGCCGCCTTGCTGTTGGGGGCCTTCGTTTTCCAGGCTCTTGGGTACGCGCCGTGCGCAATGTGCATCTGGCAACGCTACCCACACGCAATCGCCATTGGAATGGGCGCTCTGTTGCTCTTTGCTCTGCCGATTTTGCCAATCCTGATAATCGGTGCCCTGTCGGCACTCAGCACATCCGCGTTGGGAGTGTTTCATACCGGTGTCGAGCGCGGCTGGTGGGAGGGACCGACGTCTTGCACGGGATCAGGCCTCGATATCTCCCAAGTGTCGGTATCGGAATTGCTGCCCTCTGCCAGTTCAAGTGCTTCGACTCTTGTTCTGTGCGATGAGGTTGTCTGGGAATTTCTGACGTTGTCCATGGCGAGTTGGAACGCGATCCTAAGCGGTGTCCTTGCTTGCCTCTGGTTGGTCGCAATCGCAAGACATCAAAAGGTTCGGTGGCATGGGGTCGCGGACGTTTCTTGAATCGTCCCGCATTCATCGAAAACAAACAAAGGGCTTCGCTCCATGGTTACCAGACGACACTTCCTTGCACTCTCCGGCTCGCTTTTCTCAGCTTATGTGAGTTCACCAGCATTCGCGAAGACCTGGCCGACAACAGCCGAAAAAGCGACGTGGGATGCGCAGGTCACGCCCACCGACTACGACCCGGCAACATCCAACCCATGGGGGCTGCATCCCAGGCTGCTGCCGCAACGCGTATTGGCGAATGACGGTTTGCGCCCGGGTGACATTCACGTCGATGCGATCGCGCGCTACCTGTACCATATCGAGGAAGGTGGCACTGCGATGCGCTACGGGGTCGCGATTGCCAAGGGCGATCTCTATGAACCTGGCACCTATACAATCCGTCGAAAGGTCGAATGGCCGCACTGGACGCCAACACAGTCGATGATCGAACGCGACCCGGAGGCCTACGAGCGGTTTGCCGATGGTATGGAGCCCGGTCCCAACAATGCCTTGGGCAGCAGGGCTTTGTATCTATTCGTCGGAGATCGGGATACGTACCTTCGAATTCACGGAACACCGAGCCCTCGCAGCATTGGCGGCCGGGCCAGTTCGGGATGCGTGCGCATGGTGATGGCCCACATCAATGATCTCTATCCGAATGTCGCTATCGGATCGACGGCGTTCCTCTACTCGGCCGAGGACAGCGTTACCGCTCGAAGCTGATTTGTCATTGTAAGGCGTATCGCTGACAAAAGCGCTGCGCCCTGTCGTCGTACTAAGAGATTTTCCGAAAGACATTGGACCTATCGTTCGCCAACGTTAACATCGAGCGTTTCATTAAAGCGGGCGATCGCCGACAAGGGTGCATCCTACAAGACTGTGATCGAAAGCAGCGTCAGGCTGAACCACAGGACGAACAGGCCTGCTATGATCTGAAGAACAGGGGCGGCAACACCCATCACACCGGTTTGCCCCCCCGACAACAACGCCATGCTGCGGAGCGTCACGCTGGAAACAGCGACAGCGGAGGTGAGAATTGCGGTGCCAAGACCCATAGCAATCACGGCCGCGAACCCCGCCGCCTTGATGTCCAGTTGCCAAGCGATCACAAGCAAGAAGAGGGCCCCGGTGCAAGGGCGTATGGCGATACTGACGACGAGCCCCGCTGCCTCGCGAAAGGTCCGCACTGATGCAACCTGTTCAGCTGTTGGACCGTGTGCGTGACTACAGCCGTCAGCATGATCAGTATGTCCGCGCCGTCCTGCGGAAGTGTGGGGCATCAACGCGCTTAATCCGCGCCAGGCCAAGACAGTGCCAATACCGCCGATTGCGAGATAACTGGCCGGAGCCAGCCAGTCTTCTGCGAGCACAGTCAGGTGATCGGCAGAAAGCTGAAGCAACGAAAAACCTCCGTAGACAAGAATGACGGCCCAGATAGCCTGGGCGAGGCTCGACGTGATTGCCAGAGCAATCATACGCAGCATGGACACACTTGAAGCCAGACCGACCCCACCGATGAGATACTTGCCATGGCCGGGGCCAGCCGCATGGACAACACCGTAAGACCCTGCGGCCAAAAGGAGGGTCACCCATCCTCCCGGTGCGCCTGACCGGATCGCACGCACGGCTGCGGCCATCTCATTCTGGAATGCGCGTTGTTGGCCCGCTGCCCAATCCATCACATTCGGAAAAGCGGCTTGGCCGATAACAAACAGCAAAATTGCCGCGAGGATCAGTGCGATCGGGACCACTACTCGCATTCGACGATGATCCTGTCAGCGAACAACTCTCCTACATTGGCGATGTCGGGTGTCTCTTCACGGCTCAGAAGAGCAAGGTTTTCCTGGAGCTCATCGGATTCCGATCCAGGCATATACGGCATGACCGTCGCTATGCAGGCCTTGCTCCCCTTGAAAACAGGCTGATTGGTGATCTTGAACGCGAAAAAATATGTCGACTCGTAGAACGCAACTTCGACAGCCTTGCCCGCGATGTCGGCAGGTTCGTCCAGCTCACGTTGAAAAGTGAGTTGAAGGTGGCCATCGACCAAATCAACGGCAAGATCGCTCGGCCAAGCCATATCAATGGATTGGCCATCAATCGTAAGGTGAGCCGATCCGTCGAAATCATCCGGCCAGTTGCTATACGCTGCACGAATAGTCTCTCGATCCGCGTCCGACAGGCTGCCGTCAGGCTGCGGCTCGATCCCACGGGACGAAAGGTCATAAAGAGTTTCGAATTCATCGTAAAGCCAGGTCACTGACAACGCTCCCAAGGTCCCCGGGCCGGACATGATGAAGTCCACTCCTCCGTCCACGAACACGTGCGGGTGCGCCTCGACCGACTTTGCATGGCCAAAACCGAGTGCGATAGCCAAAAATGGGAAGATCGACAGTTTCAGAGCAGTATCCCTTTCTTTACGCTGACACCATCTCAACCAAAGCGTGAGATTAGAAAAGGCGGCGCCACAGAAATCAGCGGACATACCTCGGTTGCAGAGCTCGGGCCTATATCATTCGAGGTTTCGACGGTTCTCCGAATTGCCCATTTGGTTTGTCATCAACTAAGTCGTCGCCCATCTCTGGTGGCCGGGGGATTTTCCAGTACAAGCGATACTTCCACCTCATCTTTGGCTCACACGCCGAGTGCCGCGTCGTGCAGCGAAATCCTCCAACGAGTTTGTAAACAAACACTCATGGCCGCGTCGCAAGTGAGTTTTCGAATCGTGCAATCGCTACGGATTTATCGTCCTCATCGTTCTCGAACAGCTTTCTGGTTCGCACACCCGGCAACTTGCCAAAATCCGCCATCAGGCGCTTTGGAAAAAATGTGCGTCCAATGGATTCAAATCCTGGTAATTGTCTGAGTACCGCGGAGGTACTGGCACTACAAAAACCGGAAGCGGCTGGGCCGCTGGCAATTGCAAGCTGTAAGGCCTGCTCCGCGACTTCGGGAGACACATCGATCTCTTGTATGACGACATGGTAGGTCTCCCGAGCATGAGCCCGCGCATAAAAATCTGCCACTTGTGGAGTAATGCCATAAAGCACATCTCCCCGTTCCGGTACCGCGCTCAGCCGGACCGTTCCTGCCGGATCGAAGATAACACGCTGCGACCCATTAATCATGACGCTGGTATGCGCACCCGCCCCGGACCTGTTATTGATCATGGTGTACAGCGTCAGCGCGGCCGGTCCGTCGTGACGGTAGGATGCACTACTGATGACTTCGGCTGAAGCATCAGGGCGCATGTCGTTTCCTGCACCGCACCCCGCCAAAATTACCAAGGTTAGAACTGAGAAAATGCGGTTCAAAAAGAGCACCCTGCAGCCTCCTGCCATGGGTTGAATAATTGAATTTTCGGGATATTCAGGTCCTCTACCACTCTCGACATCAACTCTTCCGGATTTCACCTCTACCGAAACATGGGTTCGGTTTCGGTTGGTATACGGATCCTCGACACCTTTTTTTTCTGGATATCGCATGTTTCAGATGAAGAGAAGCGTTCGCCCCGAATTGATTTGTCGCAATTTGTAACAGACCCCGCCTTTGTGACCTCGCGATACAAAACACCGGCTCGCGTGGCATTCCGCATCTGCAGGTGCCCCCCATATGCTGGGTATCGCAACACTGACACGAGGTGATCGAAATGAAACGCAACACTTTACTCGCTGCAATGACCCTGGCTGCAACCGCCCTTGGCGGTGCCGCATTCGCGGACGCCAACCACGGGCGTGGGGGACAATTTGGCGCCCAGAGCGGACCAGGCATGATGCAGAACGGTGGTCCCGGTATGATGGGGAACATGGGCGGAATGATGGACATGATGAAGCGCATGCACGGAAACATGATGGGCGGCGGTATGGACAGTGGTATGATGGGCTCAGGAATGGGTGGCGGCATGATGCAAATGTTCGACACTGATGGAGACGGCACAACCACGCCGGAAAAAATGCGCACGCAGCTTCAGGCCAAGCTTTCGGAGTTTGACAGCGATGGGGATGGAAACCTCTCGATTACCGAGTTTGAAGCTCTCCACAGCGCGATGATCCGCGAAATGATGGTGGATCGCTTCCAACACCTCGATGCCGATGGCGACGGCGCGGTGACGCCGGAAGAGATGGCCGCTCCGGCCGATAGGATGGAGCGGATGCAGATGATGCGCTCGAACATGGCAGATGCGCCTGCGCGCCAAGGAAACGGGCCGATTATGGGCAACGGCCCGATGATGGAAGACAACTGAGTAGTCGGGTGCCGGTTTTTCGCACCGGCACCCAACCTCAAATCTCCCAGACCACACATGGCCAGATCCTTGAACCGAAATGCGGCCTGACGCCTTCACCTCGCGAAGACCAAGAACTCTGGAAACGCAAAGGGAAATACCAATGTCCTATACCTATGATCGCTTTCTGAAAGATGTCTATATTGATGACGCCGATATGCGCGTTCGGCATACTTTGACAGACAAGGGCTTCGGCATTCTGACCGAGATTGATGTCAAAGCGACGATGAAAAAGAAGCTTGACGCGGACATGCCCCATTACCGCATTCTAGGAGCCTGTAATCCGAGCATGGCGCACAAAGCTATCGAGATCGAGCCTCGCATCGGTGCGATGCTTCCCTGCAATGTCATCCTGAGGCAAGTGGACGGCGGCACCGAAGTCAGCGCGGTCGATCCTGTCGCTTCAATGCAGGCGGTGCAAAACGAAGACCTGGACGCGGTCGCCGGCGAAGTCCGTGATCTCCTGCGGGACGCCCTCGACGCGGCGTGATGGGGGTTCGATATCCTGTCCCCGATTGAGCACCTTTGACGGTGCTCGACCAATGTCGTTTGAACCCGCATATGTCATTTATGAGGAACTCACCCAGTGCTGCCAGCGGGATTGCCATTTCCGGATATCGGAACCGACCTCATCTCCTTCGAAATCGGGGGGGTAACATTCGCACTCCGATGGTACGCGCTAGCCTATATTTTCGGTATCCTGATTGGCTGGCGCATTTGTTTGCGTGCGATAAGCCGTCCCGCGCTCTGGACGCCAGCTGGACCGCCGCTTGACCGGATGCAGATCGAAGATCTTCTGACGTGGATCATCATCGGCGTGATTGCTGGTGGTCGCCTGGGCTTTGTACTGTTCTACCAGCCCGCATATTATCTCGCCAATCCCTTGGAAATTCTGATGGTCTGGCAAGGCGGCATGTCTTTCCACGGGGGGTTCGCGGGAGTTGTCATCGCGGCCTTGCTGTTCTGCCTTAGACAGAACGCGTCATTGCTCAGCACTGGCGACTTGCTGGCTTTGGCAACACCACCAGGCTTGTTTCTTGGAAGGCTGGCGAACTTCACCAACAATGAGTTGTGGGGGCGTCCAACGGACGTTCCCTGGGCGGTGATCTTTCCCGGCGAAGTCGCGCAGGCCTGCCCAGGGGTTAGCGGCCTCTGCGCCCGACACCCGTCCCAGCTGTACGAGGCGGTATTGGAGGGGCTCATTCTTGGAATACTGCTCATTTATCTCGCTTGGGGCCGGGGCTGGCTGAAAATGCCCGGTGCCTTGGCTGGCGTGTTTCTGACCGGCTATGGTCTTGCCCGAAATTTCGTCGAGATGTTCCGGCAACCGGACCAGCAGTTCGTGACGGAAGATAACCCAATTGGCCATGCGCTCCACTTTGGTGAGTGGGGTTTGACCATGGGCCAGTTGCTCTCCATGCCAATGGTGCTGGTCGGGCTGGCGTTGATCGTGTTCGCCCGGCGGGAACGGGGCCGGACAGCGCCACCCCGCAGAGCCGCAATGTAATCGCCGTACTGATCTCTCTTGACCCTCCTGTGGATGGAAGCCCCAAGCAAGAGAAGCATTCTCGGAAAGGACCGCAAAATGAGCACCCCCGACAGTTCTGAAACCACAGCAGCTTCCTCGGTATTCGTTTGCCCCATGCACCCTGAGGTGCGGCAGTTTGAGCCCGGCAAATGTCCGAAATGCGGGATGCACCTCGTGCCGGAATCGGAGCTCGAGGTCCATTCAGCACATGATCATCACGAACACCACGCGGGTGCCACGCCGGCCGATGGCCGATATGATCTGGTTCCTACAGGACATGATGGTCCCATTTTCACCTGCCCGATGCACCCTCAGGTGCGGCAGCCTGATCCGGGCGCGTGTCCGATCTGTGGTATGGGATTGGAACTGGAATCCGGTGTGCCGGGCGATGAAGGTCCAAATCCCGAACTGGTGGATTTCACACGGCGGTTCTGGGTCGGCACAGTCCTGACGATCCCGCTCCTTGTCCTCACGATGGGGCCATTCGTCGGTTTCCCCGCAGTCCGGACTTTTTTTGGCGAAAGCACCACACAATGGATCGAATTGATCCTGGCAACGCCAGTGGTCTTGTGGTGCGGCTGGCCGTTTCTGGAACGCGGATGGATTTCGTTCCGCACATTGAACCTCAACATGTTCTCCCTGATCAGCATGGGCGTTCTTGCCGCCTGGCTCTTCAGCGTCGTTGCCGTTCTCGCACCGGACATATTCCCTGATGGGTTCCGAGACTCCGATGGCCATGTCGGCGTCTATTTCGAGGCGGCGGCGGTGATCGTGACGCTGGTGCTGCTCGGCCAGGTGATGGAACTACGCGCCCGCGAGGGGACCGGCAAGGCGATCCGCGCGCTTCTCGACATGGCGGCAAAGACCGCGCGGGTCATCCGGGACGACGGATCCGAGGAGGAAATCCCGCTGGAGGACGTGCAAGTCGGGGACCGGCTGCGCGTGCGGCCCGGTGACAAGGTGCCGGTCGATGGCGTGGTTCTGGACGGCCGGTCCTCGGTCGACGAAAGCATGATCTCCGGTGAACCCGTGCCGGTCGAGAAGACCGAGGGCGACCCGCTGACCGGCGCGACGATCAATGGCACCGGCAGTCTGGTGATGGAGGCGACGCGTGTCGGGTCCGACACGATGCTGGCTCAAATTGTCGAGATGGTGTCGAACGCGCAGCGCTCGCGCGCCCCGATCCAGAAATACGCCGACAAGGTGGCGGGATATTTCGTTCCGGCCGTCATCGGTATCGCGGTCCTGTCCTTCATCGCCTGGGCGATCTGGGGGCCCGCGCCTGCGCTTTCCTACGCATTGATTTCGGCGGTGGCGGTTCTGATCATCGCCTGTCCTTGTGCGCTTGGCCTGGCGACACCGATGTCGATCATGACAGCGACAGGACGGGGCGCTCAGGCAGGGGTGCTGATCAAGAACGCCGAGGCGCTGGAGCGGTTCGAGAAAGTCGATACCCTGATCGTCGACAAGACCGGCACGTTGACGATGGGCAAGCCGCGGCTTGTCGACGTACTCCCGCAACCCGGCCACGACGAAGCCGAGGTCTTGCGTCTCGCCGCATCGCTTGAGCGCGGATCGGAGCACCCCTTGGCCGAAGCGATCGTCAGGGGTGCGGAGGAGCGAGATGTCAAAATTGACGAGGCACGGGACTTCGAGGCGGTCACTGGCAAGGGCGTCAAGGGGGTCGTTGACGGCAAAGCGGTCGCGCTCGGCAATTTGGCGATGATCCGCGAATTGGGGCTCGAGGCGGGCGCGTTGACCGCCAAGGCCAATGCCCGCCGCGACGAAGGCGAGACGGTCATGTTCGTTGTGCTGGATGGCGAGATCGCCGGTCTAGTTGCTGTCGCCGACCCAGTGAAGGAGACCACGCCAGAAGCCATCGAGGATCTGCATGAACTGGGGTTCCGCGTCATCATGGCGACCGGCGACAACGAACGCACGGCCAAGGCCATCGGCACGCGGCTCGGAATCGATGAGATCCGGGCCGACGTGCTGCCGGAGGACAAGGCGCGGATCATCCTTGAGTTGCAAGAGGCGGGCCACAAGGTCGCCATGGCCGGGGATGGCGTCAACGACGCCCCCGCGCTCGCGCAGGCCGATGTCGGCATCGCCATGGGCACCGGCGCCGATGTGGCCATCGAAAGCGCGGGCGTCACGCTGGTCAAGGGCAACCTTGATGGTATCGTGCGTGCGCGGCGGCTCGCCCGGGCCACGATGCGCAACATCCGCCAGAACCTGTTCTTCGCGCTGATCTACAACGCCTCCGGCGTGCCGGTCGCGGCGGGAGTTCTGTTTCCCTTCTTTGGCATCCTCATCAGTCCGATGTTTGCTGCCTTCGCCATGAGCGCGTCGTCAATCTCGGTGGTGCTCAATTCGCTGCGCCTTCGCGGCGTTCGTATCTAGAAGCGCGCAACAGCGTTCGGACGAACCAAAATTAAAAGGGGGCCATTTATGCAGAGCGAAAAAGAAACGTACCGCGAAAATTCCATCAGTCTGGGCGGAGCCGTTGCGATCGGGACAGGCGTGATGATCGGCGCTGGAATCTTTGCGTTGACGGGGCAAATCGCGCAGCTCGCCGGCCCGCTTTTCCCGCTTGCATTCATCGCCGGCGCGGTCGTCACAAGCTTCAGCGCCTACAGCTACATCAGGATGTCGAACAAATGGCCGTCCTCGGGTGGCATCGCCATGATCCTGCAGAAATGCTATGGCCCCGGAGCCATCGCGGGCGGGGCCGCACTGCTGATGGCGCTCAGCATGGTGATCGCGGAAAGCCTCGTCGCCCGGACCTTCGCCACCTATGTCTTGCGCCCTTTCGATATCGAAGGTGGCCCATTGGTCCCCGCTCTGGCCGTGGCCGTAATCGTTTTCGCCTTTTTGGTGAACATGGCCGGAAACCGCTCGGTCGGGCTGTTCTCGTTGATCATGGCCGCGATCAAGATCGGAGGCATAGCTCTGTTTGGCATCGCGGCCCTGTGGTCCAGTGGTTTTGCGTTCGCCGCGGCGTCCGAGACCTCACAATCCTACGGGCTCACGGGGTTCATCGCCTCTACGGCGCTGGCCATCCTTGCGTTCAAGGGATTCACCACGATCACCAACAGCGGAGCCGAGATCACTGAACCAAATCGCAATGTTGGCCGAGCGATCATGTTCTCTATCGGAATCTGCGTCGTCGTCTACCTGTTGGTCGCCTACGGGGTCGGTTCGAGTCTCACGATCGAGGAGATCATCTCAGCGCGTGACTATTCGCTGGCACAAGCGGCGCAGCCCGCCCTTGGACAAACCGGCTTCATACTCACGGTGATCCTGGCCGCTGTCGCAACGGCGTCCGGCGTTCTGGCCAGCGTCTTCGCGGTGTCGCGTATGCTGGCGATGCTGACCGACATGGAAATGATCCCGCACAGCCATTTCGGTATGTCCGGCCCTATCCAACGCCACACGCTGGTCTATACCGTTGTCATCGCCGCGACGTTGGCCGTGCTTTTCGATCTTGGCCGGATCGCATCCCTCGGTGCTTTCTTCTACCTTGTCATGGACATGATCATACATTGGGGCGTGTTCCACTATCGTCGAGCAGACGTCGGCGCCTCAGGTATCGTGCTTTTGACTGCCCTGGCGCTCGATGTAGTTGTACTGGCAGCTTTCACCGTGATGAAGCTTCAAAGCGACCCGATGATTGTTCTCTACGCGGCTGCTGGGATGATCGCTGTGTTCGCCTTCCAGCGCGTTTACTTGTCGCAATGGGTGGCACCGCAAGTCGCCCCCGCCCACGCCCACGGTGATTAGCCTGCCATCACCTGGCCTGAAGAGATGCGATGCCTTGTGCGCCGATCGTGATCAGCCCGACCGACAAGGCAAACGCAGCCAGGGCAAGCAGCATCACGCTTGTGTTCATGGGCAAGCGACGAACAATCGGTCCAAGAAATTCCGACCGCCCGAGAGCCGAAACGTAGAGCGGCAACGCGCTTATCATGGTCGCATAGAGGTAAACGCCGGAGATGTTCTCGAAAAACGCTGAGCGCGCAAGAGTCGGGGACACAACCGCCAAGGCGGTTGAACGATTGCCGCCGAATGACCCGAACCAGTCGGCAGATAGAACGTATATAAGCGCGTGTAGACCTGGAAAGAGAAGGGCTCTGAGCAACACATCGACCAGCACGAAAAACACCGTGTCTCTTGAGCCCGCCTTTGGTTGCTTTGTCATGGCGAAAAGGAAAAAACTGACGTAGTTGACGGCAAAAACCACGGGCAAACCGTTGGTCGCAACCTGCCTTAGAAAGCGCATGAGTGCCGGTCCGCCGGCAGCAAGAGCCGGAGCAAAGCCCGGAGCCAGTAAGACATAGAACAACAGGACCGGCAGTAATGCAGCGAAGCTGAACAGCAGGACATTTCTAACAAACTGAGCCGCGGGCATACTGATAGAGAAAAATCTATCCATTGAAATAGCCTGCCATGTGGGCACCACTAGGTCGATGATACGTTATCGATCCCTACCAAGTGGACGGAAGCGACAAGCCGGTTGCGGGCATTCCCAGAGATCGCCTACTCGGCCCGTTTGACGCAAATTGGGTTTCCCTCGATCGTCCTGAGCGGCAATCGCGTTGTTTCAACCGGACTCGCGTGCATGTACCAGTAGCAGTTGTCCTCGGGCCGCAGATAGGCGGTCGCGAGGTCTTGGTTCGGTGCGGCCAGTTCCAGGATATTTTCCGGTAATGGCGGGCGTGACGACGCGTTTTCTGAATTCGAGAAAGACTCCGAGCAAGCCCCCAAGGCCAAGACGGTTGTGAGAAGAAGTGCGCTTCGTATGTACATCAATTGATGATCCTTCTGGTTGGTTTGTTTTGGCCGCTCTGGTATCGGCTTCCCTCTTTCACAGGTTTGCGAACCATCTTGATTAGGCAGTCCCTCCGTCAAATCGCCAACGCTCAGAAATGTGTGGCCCAGCGAGGGTGGCTTTCGTCGATCACCAGAGCATGGCTGTGCCTGCGATGCCCCTTCAAGTGGGGATGATCAAGTGGCAGGTTGTCGTGCGTGTGTTCAAGCTCCACGGGATCGCTCGCTGGCCAGAGTTTCAGAGCAGCGAGCATGCCAGTGGCCGCGAGAAGCGCCAGACCGATCAGCGCAGGAACGACACCGTAGACCGTCAGCAGCCAGCCCGACAGCGGATAGGTCACCAGCCAGCAAGCGTGCGACAGCGCGAATTGCGCCGCGAACAGAGCGGGGCGATCCCCGGCATGGGCGGACCGGCGTAGTAACCGGCCAGACGGGGTGAGAACGGCGGAATATCCCAGACCTACCAGCAGCCAGGCCCCCAAAAGGATGAACCAACCAAGGCCGGCGGTCAGCACTGTTACCCCCAGTCCCAGCAATGTCGCCACCATCAGGGCAGCACCGCCGAACATTACGGGCCGGTCTGGCAGCGCATCCACTACGCGCGGAAGGAGCAGTGCGGCCGTCATGGAGCCAGCGCCGAAGGCGAACATCGTCCAGGCCAGCGCGCTTTCCGACAGGCCGAGCGATCCGCGCACCAAAATGACGGTATTGACCAGCACCATTGCCCCGGCCGCCGCTGCCGCAAGGTTCAGCGCCAGCAACCCGCGCAGGCGGGGCGTGGCCAGATAGATGCGGATGCCGCGTGTGGTCCGGTCATAGATGCCGCGTGGTTTGGAGGGCTTAGGATTGGGCAGTAGCACCGAAACGACCAGAAGGGCCGAGGCGGTAAACCCTACTACTGTGCCGAGGAAAAGCGAATTGTAGGACATCATCGCAACCAAAAGTGCCGCCAGCGTTGGACTGACGATGTTTTCCAGATCGTAGGCCAGCCGCGACAAAGACAACGCGCGGGTATAGCGTTCCTCTTCGGGCAGAACGTCCGGGATCGTCGCCTGAAAGGTCGGCGTGAAGGCAGCGGAGGCCGATTGCAACAGGAAGATCAGTACGTAGACCTGCCAGACCTCAGTCACAAAAGGCAGGGCCAGCGCCACGCCCGCGCGCACAAGATCAAGCGTCACAAGAAACGCGCGACGCGGCACCCGGTCGGCGAACGCCCCTGCAATCGGCGCAATGCCCACGTAGGCTACCATCTTGATGGTAAAAACTGTGCCGAGCACAATCGCCGCCCCGTCGCACGCGAGGTCGAATGCCAAAAGCCCAAGCGCGACCGTTGCGAGTCCAGTTCCCAAAAGCGCCACGACCTGCGCCAGAAACAGATGGCGGTAGGTGCGGTCAGAGAGGATATCGAGCATGGCGGGCCTCAGAGATATCGGGTGATCGCCCGCAATTCGGCACGATCGGCTTCGGAGCTTTCAGCGTCTAGGCAATGGTCCATATGGTCGTGGATCAACGCCCGCTTGGCATTGGTGATCGCTTTCTCAACCGCCTGCATCTGTTGGGCGATCTCAAGGCATGGCTTGCCCGCCTCGATCATCTCGATCACAGCACACAGGTGACCGTCAGCGCGTTTCAGCCGTGCGATGAGGGCGGGATGACTTGCATGGACAGGGGGATTTGTCATATCAACGACTTATCCTCCCTGGGGGGATTGAACAAGATGGTGCCACGACGCATCACGCCAAAGACGAGCCGGCAGGCAAAGCTGATGACAACTTTACAGACAATCGGAAAGACCGCGTTCGCGACACTTCTATGCGCGGCCGTGCTCGTCTGGTCGGTCATGCCCACAACCTCACATGCGCCCGCAATCATTGATGTGCTTCAGGAGCACGCTGAGATGATTGCCGAGCACGGGCATTCGCACGGTCTGGAAGAAGACCTGGCTTGGGCCATGCACGGACACAGCCACGACAGTGTTGATCACGATCACAGTCAGGCGGTTGTGCCTGGCCCCGATCTGTCGCCGCTGCCCATGGAAATTTACAAGACCGCATGGCGGCTGAATGCAGCCGCCGCCAACCCCCGACGCTTATTCCTGATCGAACGACCTCCGCGCGTCTGATTGGTCGCGCGCCACTCGCGCGTTTCAACCAACCATCAGACAAGAATACGGAGTTCAATCCATGACTATAGTCCATCGGGGCTGGACCGATCCCGGCATGGGCCGGATCGTAATCCTGTCCTTAATCACGCTGTCGTCACTCATTCTGAGTGCGGGCAATGCGCTTGCTCACAATGTCACCGAAGGCGACGCGGGTTACATCCAGGAAATCTGGGGGGTGAACATCATCCCCTTCATGTATCTCGGTGCCAAACACATGGTGACGGGCTACGATCACATCCTGTTCCTGCTCGGCGTCGTCTTCTTTCTCTACAAGATGAAGGACGTCGGCATCTATGTCAGCCTCTTCGCCATCGGGCACTCGACCACGATGCTGGCAGGAGTCTGGTTCGGCTGGGGCATCAACGCCTATATCATCGACGCGATCATCGGCCTCTCGGTCGTTTACAAGGCGCTCGACAATCTGGGTGCCTACCAGCGCTGGTTCGGGGTGCAGCCGAACACTAAGGCCGCGACGCTGATCTTCGGCTTTTTCCACGGCACGGGTCTGGCCACCAAGATACTCGACTACGAGATCGCGTCGGATGGGCTGCTGGCCAATCTCCTGGCGTTCAATGTAGGCGTGGAGCTGGGCCAGTTGATGGCACTTGCCGTGATCCTCATTGTCATGGGTTACTGGCGGAAATCCCCGAATTTCTTCCGGCAGGCCTACGCCGCCAACGTCGTCATGATGTCCATGGGATTCATCCTCATGGGCCTGCAAATCACTGGCTACTTCGTAGCCGCCTGAGAATTTAGGAGACCCAAATGTTCAACGCAGAAAAACCGAGCCTCGATGAGCTGCCAAGTTCCGCGCAGCTCATCCGTTCCACCGTTATCGCTGCGGCCAGCGCCGTTGCGATCCTCGTGACTGTCGTGCTTCCCGCCGAATACAACATCGACCCGACCGGGATTGGCGGCGTACTCGGTCTGGCAGAGATGGGTGAAATCAAGACCCAACTCTCCGAAGAGGCGGAGGCCGACCGATTGCTGGAACTGGAGGCCACTGGCGGCGACCAGTCCAGCTTCCTAGACGGCATGTTCGGCCTGTTCGTCGGGGCGGCCCACGCTCAGGAAGCGGAGGTCTGGCGCGACGAAACCACCTTCACCCTGGCTCCCGGAGACTCCGCCGAGTGGAAGCTCGTTATGACCGAGGGCCAGACCGCAGAATACCGGATGCTGGTCGAGGGCGGGCGCGTCAACTTCGACCTGCACGGCCATGGTGGGGGTAATTCGGTGACCTACGAAAAGGGTCGCGGATCGATGGGCGACGAAGGCGAGATCGTCGCTGCATTCGACGGCGAACACGGCTGGTTCTGGCGCAATCGCGACAGCGAGACCGCCACCGTGACCGTTCAAGTACGCGGCGAATACGCCGAGTTCAAAGACGCCAGTTGACAACTTGATAACGGAGCCCTTTGAGGGCTCCGTTATCTTCACTTCAACCAGAGAAGGACCCTAAAATGATTAGAAAACTGGCACTTGCGGCGGCCACGTAGGCGCCTCCTAGCCACCGCTGGAAACGCCACAGGCCATCTTACCCACACGCCGTAACCCTTGTGGAAAAAAATTACATAAACTTCATTATGCGACGTTATACTTAGTGTTGCGATAGTATATTTTCGTATGTATGCTGAAGCCTGTCACAGAGGGCCCTCAGTATGCACCATCTATTCAAGAAGCTCCTCCCCTCGGTCGCAGTTGCCTTAACCGTGACAGGCCTTTCGCTGCCGATGCCCGTCCGCGCGCAGACATACCCGATCGATTGCGCGATCCTCTTGTGCTTGTCTGGCGGCTGGCCTGCTTCCGTACCATGCGCCAGGGCTCGAGCCGAATTCATCCGACGCATTACCCCTTGGCCGGTGGAACCGCCGCTTCAAATCTGGCGCTGTCCCATGGGTGCGTCCTTTGAGACCGTTCCGGCAGCAAACAGTGCAGACCGCATCTTTGATGCGTTCTTCCAGAACAACAGCACTGGACCGCGACAATCATTTCCAGCGCGCAATACCGCTGATCCAACTATGGCTGCTGGACGCATTCCAGAAGCACCTAGTGACTTCGTTCCTGCCGACCAGGCCCTCCGGCTCATTCAAGATCGCGCGGACATCGATATCAGCGGACCTGAGTTCAATTTCGTACGTTCCATCCGCGTCTTTGATGTCCGGTATGCGCGGCAACACGAATCCGGTCGTGATGGTGACTGCAATCGTAGCGCCACCGTGGTCCTAGGCACATATGGGACGCAAGGTGACTTCGCCTGGCAGAGGTCTTCCATAACCGCCCTACCCTCCGCCCATATCGGCCTCGAACGCTGGGGCCAGAATTGCCCCAGCATCTATCACCGTTCTGTCTTCGTCGACTGGCGTGACTATGAAGGGAACTACGGCTTTGAGCAGGTGAACTACTAGCGCCGACAAAGACAGCGTTGGCATTCATTCGTGTCGGCCCAAGTGCTCGGAGCTACTCAATCACCGGTCGTTCGCTGCTGTCGATGTCAAGGTCAGCTGAGCGGACTTTTCGGGCTTTCGCTGCGCCGTTCACGAAGGTCCGTTGCCCCCTCTTCTTTAGGGTGGACTAAGCATCGAGTAACGCATCGATCACCGCGCATTCTGGGGCAGCATCGCCGGTGCATCGCGCAACAGTGTCCGACAGGACGCGCTCGATGCGCTGCAGATCGGCAATCTTGGCCTGAACGTCAGTCAGATGATCTTCGGCGATGATCTGCACCTCGGCGCATGTCCGGGATCGGTCATCGACCAGCCCAAGCAGCCCGCGAACCTCTTCGAGAGAAAAGCCTAGATCGCGGGACCGCATGACGAATTTCAGCCGCTTGACGTGGGCATCGTCGTAGCTTCGGTAGCCCTTCGTACTGCGCGGCGGGTCCGGCATGATCCCGATTTTCTCGTAATAGCGAATGGTTTCCAGGTTGCAGCCCGTTGCGCGGGCCAAATCGCCCCGCCGAATTGATCTCACGCTTGTGTTACTCATTGTGCCGAAAAATCCCTTGAGCCTGTATCAACTACAGACCCTAGAACGGTGGAAACATCTGTTCAAGGAAGATTCGATGGAACAACATTTGGCGGAACTTCCGCAATCTCAGTCGCAGAAAATTGGCGACGAAACCACCAAGGGATGGGGCGTGACCGGCCTCGGCGTCCTCGGTGCGCTGGCGATGACTTCTTGCTGCATCCTTCCATTGGTGCTGGTCAGCTTTGGCGTGACAGGCGTGTTCATCGCGCAGCTCGGGGCGCTCTATGCCTACAAATGGTACACCTTCGCGCTGAGCGCCGCGTTTTTGGGATACGGCTTCTACAAGGCTTACAAGCCTGTAGATGCCGAGGCCTGTGCCGATGGCACCTGCGCCCGCCCCATCGACCGCCGCATCATGCGCGCAACCCTCTGGGCCGCTTCCGCGATTGTCGCTGTCGCCATGATCTTTCCCTACATCACCCCCTTCATCCTGAAATTCTGAACGAGGACCATGACCATGAAGCATCTCCTGTTATCCGCCCTGGCCATCGTCGCACTCTCGACCCCGGCCCTCGCTGAAGAGCGCCAGGTCGAGATCGCCGTCAGCGAACTGACATGCCCGTCCTGTTCGTTCATTGTTGCCAGCTCGATGCGCGGTGTTCCGTCGGTCGAGATCGCCGCATTCGAGGACGGCCCCGAATACGGGCAGGGTGTTTACAGCGTGACCTACGATGACGCCGAAACTTCCATCGAAAGCATCATCGGCGCGGTGACGGCCAATGGCTATCCGGCGCAGGTGCTGCCCGACACAGCCTCCTGAGCCGCCTGCAATGCGTGACAATCTGATGGGTGGCCTGCTGGCCTTCGGAATAGCAGCTCCGGTCGTGGTCGTCTGCTGCGGCGGCGGAACTGCCGTGCTTGCAGCGTTGTTCGGCGGCGTTGGGGCTTGGCTCTCTGGAATGAGTGGCATTGCCGTGCTGGTTTTGGCGGGTCTGACCTACCTGATCGTCCGCGCACTGCGTCGTTCGCAAATGAAACGCGCCTCCGGCCCCGACCCATCACAAAGAAAGACGGCTCCTTGACTGACACACCTGAAAATTCCGACCGTCTGCTGAAATGGGGGCTTGGCGGTGCGCTCTTCGCCGCGCTCTGCTGCTTTACACCGCTTCTGGTCGTCATCGTCGCTGGCGTCGGATTGTCGGCCCTCACGGGCTGGCTCGATTACGCCCTGTTCCCGCTGCTGTTTTTCAGCCTCGCCGTGGTGGCACAGGCCCTTTGGCTGCGCGCTGGCAAACCGGGACCGGCCCCGAAACTTTGGGCCACCGGCCTCGCGGTGGCCCTGTCGATCCTGATCATTCTTCTCGAATTCAGGTTCGCAATACGGATCACAATCGGCGTTTTCGCCGCCACAGCACTCTACGCGGTTCTCCTGAACCGTGCGCAAAAGAAAGGATCGCTCTTATGATGATGGGATGTTGCACCGCCACCGGCATGGTCTTCGGCCTCCTCGGCATGTTGACACCGCTGATCGCCATCGGCGCGGTCATATATCTGCTCGCCGCCAGAC
>CANMIH010000013.1 GCA_947497905.1 uncultured Pelagimonas sp. | reverse complement strand
GGGCTCGACACCGTGACCCACGGCACAGACACCCATGTGGTTCTGGTGGATCTGCGCCCCAAAGGTGTGACCGGCAACATCGTCGACAAGGCTCTGGGCCGCGCGCATATCACCTGTAACAAAAACGGCGTGCCGTTTGACCCGGAAAAGCCCACCGTGACCTCTGGCATTCGCCTTGGTTCGCCCGCAGGCACCACCCGTGGCTTTGGCGAAGCTGAGTTCCGCCAGATTGCGGACTGGATCATCGAAGTTGTCGACGGTCTGGCGGCAAATGGCCCCGAGGGCAACGCCGAGGTTGAGGCCAAGGTGCGCGGCGAAGTAGCCGAGCTCTGCGCCCGCTTCCCTCTCTACCCAAACCTCTAATTGGGAAGGCACATAGATCAGAGCCTCTCTCTGTTCCGGCAAAGGCGGGGGTTTCCCCGCCTTTCTTTTTGGGCGCCTCGCGATTGTGCGCAAGAAACGGATCGCGACGGAACTAAGCGCAATCTAGGTTGGGGAAACAGAACCTCAGGATCCCCAATGTCAGATCACCCCACCTCCATGGACCTTACCTCTTTCGCCCTGCTCATTTTGTTGGCCGCGGTCTGGGGCGGGTCGTTTTTCTTTGCCGAAGTTGCTTTGCTTGAGGTCTCGCCCCTCACCATTGTGCTGCATCGCGTCTTATGGTCCGTACCAGTCCTGATTTTGATCGTGCGCCTCAAAGGGATCGCGATCCCGCACCGCCCAGGCATCTGGGGCGCCTATCTCGGGATGGGGCTGTTGAACAATGCGATCCCGTTTTCCCTCATCTTTTGGGGACAGACGCAGATTGAAAGTGGGTTGGCCTCAATCCTCAATGCAACCACAGCCATGTTTGCCGCAGTTGTTGCAGGCCTGCTGTTGAAAGATGAGCCTCTGACCCGCAACAAACTTCTGGGGGCCGGGATTGGGCTGGTCGGGGTCGCGCTGATCATGGGTATCGATGCCATCACACGCTTTGACCCCAGCAATCTGGCCCAGCTTGCGGTGCTTGGCGCGACGCTCTCTTATGCCTTCGCAGGTGTCTGGGGCAAAACCATGCTGTCAGGGCAGCCCCCGCTGATGAACGCCTGCGGAATGGTCATTGGCAGCTCGGTGCTTTTGCTGCCTTTGGTACTGCTGACCGAAGGGGTGCCTTCTTTTGCCTTGTCGGCCACCACATGGGGGGCGCTGCTGGGGCTGGCTTTGCTGTCCACCGTGTTTGCCTATGCGCTTTACTTTGCCATTCTCAAACGCGCAGGGGCCGCCAACCTGTTGCTGGTCACGCTGCTGATCCCACCTTTTGCCATTGCCTTGGGGGCCCTGTTTCTGGGCGAAACCATAGGACGAGAAGCCTGGGGTGGGTTTGCCGTGATTGCATTTGGATTTGCGGTCACGGATGGGCGGCTCTTCCAAAAGGCCCGGGGCCGCATCCGCGCCAAACCTTAAGGCGCGAGGCAGTGTCCCGGGGCAAGATATGCCATCTGCGGCGCCTTCCGATAGGCACCCTCCTGTGGTCGGAGCTCGGCCACAAGTTTGGCATCCGGACAGGGCACATGGCTGGCATCTGGGGTGCCGACCACCACCAGAATATCGTCAGCTTGCCCAAGATAGGGGAACTTCAGCGCGTAGTGGTGATGTGCCCGACCGCGCGGAGCCACCGAGTAAAGCTCAAAATCGCTGTCGCGCAGGCTGTAGAACATATCAGCCAGAACATCACGGTTGGTCGCAACGATGGTTGAAACGCCCTGAGACTGCGCAATTTCGGCGATCTGCAGGCTCATCGCTTCCCGTCCGATGTAGCGCTCCCCCAACAGATGCGCGCGCCCGAGTTTCAGGGTCTCCGCCTGGGTAAGCGCCACTGGCAGGAAAAGACAGAACGCGCCATTCAAAACAAAGCTCAACGCCAACCAGCGCGGACGCGACAGCAAAATAGGCACCACGGCCATAAGCGCCATCAGGTACGCCGCAGCCGCCCAATTGGCATAGGCGCGGCTCAGCAAGGCCTGCACACAGACAAACAGGATGATCGGCACCGAAAAGACAATTGCAATCCGCGTGGTTGCATCTCGGCGCATCCAGGTCGCCGTGGCGATCAACAGTGTTACCATGAACACCGGACCAAAGACGATGAACTGTGCGCCAAAGAACTCGCCTAGCCCGGCCCAGTTCAGAGCCACTCGTTTAGCGGGATCACGCACCCAATCGGCGTTGTCCATGGTGTGCTGAACCGTCGACAGATCGTTGAGCACATTCCAGATCAGGTTGGGCGAAATGGCGACGAGAAACGCCAGAAGGATCTGCCCCACGGTTTTCAAAGGCAGTCGCGCGCGCGGGACCGTCAGCGCAGCAAGCAGACCGCAGATCAGATAATAGATCGCGGCATATTTCGACATGAACCCAAGCCCAAGCGCAAAGCCGGTCAACAGGGCCACGCGCGCCGTAGGGCGATCAAGCAGCGTTACATATCCCAACAGAGCCGCAGCAAGGAATGGGAACATGACCGTATCGGTTGAGATCATGAAACTGCCAACCGCAATGATCGGCAGGGTCACGTAGCCCAGAGCCGTGACAACCCCCGCGCGTGGCCCTGAGAGCCGCGCGGCAACGGCGCCCAAGAGCATCGCGGTTATGCCGTGAAACAGTGGCGCAGGAAAACGCACCCAGAAGGGCGCATCGGAGCCAATTTCGGTGAAGAACCGGATCACCCAGCCAATCATCGGAGGCTTGGAATAATACCCAAAGGCAAGCTCCTGACCCCAGAGCCAGTATTGTGCCTCGTCCACAAACAGATCGGCCTGATTAAACGCCTGCAATATAATCCGCGCCAAGGTGATCAGCGCCACACCAAAGAGCGCGGGCGCCAGCCATTCGCGATCAAGCATCGGCATTGCGACGCTCGTTGCGGATCAACCAGAGGTTCCGCAGATAAATAAACAGGCCAAGCGATTGGCCAAGAATGAACACCGGATCACCGCGATAGCAGGCATAGGAAAACAGAACTACGGCGCCGCCGATTGAGAAGTACCAGAACGCCAAAGGCACAACCGAGCGACGCTCTTTTTCAGAGGCAATCCATTGGACCAAAAACCGGCCCATAAACAGCAGCTGACCAAAAAGACCAAACAGGACCCACCAGAACTCGACCCAGCTGTCGACGTTCAGCCATGCAAATACGGTCTCGCTCATGACCGTTCCTCCGCCAGCGGCCGCGCTTTTTTGCGGCGACGGATCAACCACGCAACGCCAAACAGGTCATAGATGCCCACAAGGGCGCGCTGGAGATTGTTGTATTTCGAGCTACCGGAATGACGAGCGGCGTGGCTTACGTCGACATGGGCAATTTCCCATCCATCGCGCGCCATCAAGGCCGGAAGATAGCGATGCATATGATCGAAATAGGGCAAGGCAAGGAAAGCATCGCGACGGAAGCCTTTGAGCCCACAACCGGTATCGCGGGTGCCATCTTTGAGCATCCAGCCGCGTAGCCCGTTGGCAAATTTAGACGCCCAACGCTTGGACAGGGTGTCTTTCCGACCAACCCGCTGCCCCGCAACAAGACCAAGCGTGCCGGTTTTGTCATTCATCAGCAATGTGAACAGCTTAGGCAGTTCGGACGGCGGGTTCTGACCGTCCCCATCAAGGGTGCAGACGATAGGGGCCTTGGCCGCCAAAACCCCACTGTGCACCGCTGAACTCTGCCCACCGGCCGTGGGGTGCTGCAACATGCGCAGGGTTGGGTGGTCCGCCTGAAGGGCGCGAATGCGTGACGCCGTCTCATCGGTCGACCCATCGTCGACGCAGATGATCTCAAAGCTGTCTGCAACGCTGCAGGCCTTGGCAATACCTTCAACCAAAAGCGCGACGTTGTCGGCTTCGTTGTGCATGGGGATAACAATGGAAACGCTGGGCACGGGTGTCTTCCTTGGGTCCGAGCAGTGCCACTCGGCGTGGCCCGCGTAAACGATTCTAAATCTGTTGTCCACTTTGCCACAGGCGCCCGACCCTTGATAGGCAAGGCTCCTCCGATCCAAGAAGACTGTCCCGCTCTAACGAGATTATTTTACAATTCTGCGACGGAGTTCTGAGCCAACCACGTAAAACCCTGTACACGCCAACAGGAGGTACCCCTATGAGAAGCCCAGTTCAAGTCGGCCTACTTGGCACCGCCTTTGTCATTGGATTAGGAGTGTTGGCGCAGGCCGCCGATACCTCGACCACAGTGACCGAAAGCGGGGCAACGCGCTGCATCACATCCGACGGACTTCCCGACCACGCCACGGGTCGTTTTCCCAATCGGGGCAATCCGCATACGATGCGGGCACAGTCCATCAAGGTCTGCGTTCCCAGCAATCCGACCAAGGGCAATCGCGCCCGAGAAGTGCAGACCGTGGGGATCGCAGAAAATGGCGTGATCATTCGCCCCGGAACTGCAGATTATTACGACGCCAGAAGCCCACGCGGCCATTCCCGCAACCGCGCCTCCGGCTGGAACCTAGATGGCATGGGCGCACGCCAGGTGCTTGGCCTCGACGCGCAAAACGCCCATGTCGACAAACGCGGCCTCTATCACTATCACGGCATGCCTCCCGCGCTTGACCATGTGGATGGGAAAACACGCATTGGCTGGGCCGCGGACGGGTTTGAAATCCATTATGCAGGAGACAATGCCCGCCCCTCTTGGCAGCTCAAATCCGGCACCCGCCCTTCCGCGCCCGGTGGACGGTACGACGGTACCTATAATGAAGATTTCGAATATGTGCGTGGATCCGGAAATCTGGATCAATGCAACGGGGGCATGGTCGATGGGCAATATGTCTACTTTGCGACTGACGCCTACCCCTATTTCCCGCGGTGTTTGTACGGCACCAAGATCACCCGGATCAGATAGCATCCGCCCCAAACACCCAAAGGCCGGGGATACCCCCGGCCAATGGCGACAAGATCTGTTGCATTACAGGTCGGTGTTCAATGCCTCTTCCAGCATCTTTTCGTTGCGGGCCTCTTCAATCCGGCTGATGCGATCTTCCGCGATACGCATGTCAAATTTGTACTTCACAACATTGATCAGGCTGATGGTCAGCAGCACAATGCCCATCCCCCAAAACCCTTTGGTGGCAAGCGGCACATCAACGGAGAGCCAAAGCGACACGCCCAGCAGGCCATAGGCCAGCGCAACACCGGCGAAGTTAACAAAAAGGATCAGGCTGTTTTCATTACGGTTGGTCGACATGGGGGTCTCCTAAAAATCTATCGTCTATTGGTTGGGGGATCAGGCTTTGGCGTTCAGGCGGGCCAGAACATCTTCTGCGGTTGATTTCGTTGCGGGGCCAAATCCGGCCATGGCCAGCTTGTCAGCCACATTCGACTGATCCAGCCCGGCATCGATGTCCTTCAAGATCTGGCTTTGCTCAAACGGATCATCGCGGTTCAGCACATTTGAAATCAACGCCTCAGCTTCTTCAAAGGCTGTTTCCTGAGCCACATGACGCCCTAGACGCTTTTGGATCTGCTGTTCTTTCTGCGCCGCCCGGGCCGCGATGGCCCCCTGTTTGAGATCAATCAGCCGACGGTGGGCCGTTTCCACAGATTGTTTGAGCTGCAGGATGCGGGTTTCGAGCCGGTCCACCGTGGCTTTGCGCAGGGTCAATTCATTTTCCATCGCCGCCACGGCCTGAGCTGCTTCCTGGGCCAGATCCCTGCGCTCTTGCTGCAACGCCTCTGAAGCGCGCGCCATCACATCATTGATCTTGGCCACCAGAGTGTCGACCTGGCGTTGTTCACTGCGTTCCCGCTGGATCAGATTTGCCAGCGCGTATTTCGCGGCTTTCAATCCGGCCTCCGCTTCGCGGATTTTCTGGTCGATCAACTCGATGCTAAAATGATCGCGGAGTTGCTCTTCCGCCCGGGCATTCGCACCAACAAACAGGGTCTTTAACGTTCCGAACATCTTGCTTTTCCTTTTTGAACATCGTTCACAAATTGGGTGTAGCAAGATCCTGAACACTGTTCAAACTATTTTTGAACAGTGTTCAGGATAACGTAACGTCAGCCTATTCGCAGCAGAACCTGCCCGATCATCTCGCGGATCTGATCGATCGGAACGCCCGAGATGCGGCGCTCAAGTCCAAGCAGCACAATACCATGCACGGACGAAAACAACGCACGCGTCATCAGATCAAGCTCCGCCTCCGGCATATCCGGGAACATCTCGCGCAGAGGTGCCGCGATATAGGCGAACAAACCGCCCAGCGCTTGGAGATACCAATCAGGCACCGGCCCATCGAGCGACATCTGCACATCAAACAAAGCCCGCCACAGGGTTTGCTGCTCAGCCGCGAAATCAAGATAGGCATGACTCATCGCGATCAACCGCTGCTTCGGATCCAATGCCTCGGCCTGCGCCACAGCCCCTCCAACGGCTTCTCCCAATCGCGTAAAGGTGCGGCCGTTGACCTCTAGGATAAGCGCATTGAGATCGTCAAAGTGATTGTAGATCGCGCCAACCGCGCAACCCGCCCCCTTCGCAAGATCCCGCGCCCGCAAAGACACTAGACCGCCCTCCGCAATCTGGGCCTCCGCCAGATCAATCAGTTTAAGCCGCAGCGCTGCGCGGCGCTCATCCACTTTACCCATGTTGTTTCCTGCTCTCGCTGCAATCTGTGAACGCCGTTCAGATATATCAGGCTTCCGCGCCAGCGCAATTCCAAGGGGCCGGAATTCCCCACTCGACTTTCCCCCTACTCAGCCTCAGACATTGCCCATGGATACCAGACACATAGAACGCGCCTTTGGCGACGCCATGCGCGCCACCCTGCCCCACAGCATCGTTGAGCTTGTAATGTTCACTCTCAAGCAGGGCTGGGCCTGTTTATTTGGCGCACTGATGCTGGCTGGGCTGCTGGTGACCGACCAGATCTGGCAAGACAGCTGGCCGCTGGCCCGCTACGACGCGCTTTTCATTTGGGCTCTGTCGCTGCAGGTCGGTTTTTTGCTGTTGCGGCTGGAAACGCTGCAAGAGGCCAAAGTGATCTTGCTGTTCCACCTCACCGGCACGGCTATGGAGCTGTTCAAAGTCAACGCAGGCAGCTGGGGTTACCCCGAGGCGGCAGTCCTGAAATTTTACGGCGTTCCGCTGTTTTCGGGTTTTATGTATGCCGCTGTCGGCAGCTACATGGCGCGGGTCATCCGCATTTTTGACATGCGCTTTGCGCCCTATCCGCCGTTTTGGATGACCGCCACTTTGGCGATAGCCATCTATGTGAACTTCTTCAGCCACCACTTTTTACCCGATCTTCGCTATGTGCTGATCGTGGCAACCCTGGTGCTGTTCATCCGGACACGGGTCTGGTTTCGCACCCGCGATCATGACTATTGGATGCCCTTACCTCTCGCAGCGTTTTTGACCTCAATCGCGCTCTGGGTCGCCGAAAACGTCGGTACTAATACCGGAACCTGGCTTTATGCGGGGCAGACCAGCTTTGACATGGTCAGCTTTTCCAAAATGGGCTCGTGGTATCTGCTGCTTTACGTCAGCTTTGTTACGGTCACCGTTGTGGTGCGGGATGCGCTTTATGCCAATCCCTGCCATCCCCGAAACAGAGTTAGCCCGTCGCGCCAGCCAGAACCAAAACCAGAATAGACACGGTCAGTACGGCGATGCCCAACACCTCGCGCTGCGACACCGTTTCGCGGAAAAATAGCACCGAGGCCATAAGCGAAAAGATCAGCTCGACCTGACCAACCGCATAGACATAGGCAGCCACCTGCAAGGTAAACGCCGTGAACCAGCTGAGCGTGCCCGCCATTGAGGTCAGCCCAAGCCAGACCGCCACGCGACGCGCCTGCCAGACCGCACTCAACTGCCCGGGCTCCTGCCACCGCAACCAAACGGCCAAAGCCGCCGTCTGCATCAGCGAGACAACCGCCATGCCAATTCCGGCGCGCAACAGCGGATCACCGGTTTCAATCGCGAGCGTCGCGGTACGGTACCCAACACCCGCAATGGCAAAGAAAAATCCCGACGCCAGACCAAGCAAAACCGCGCGACTGCCCAGCTGTTTGATCACCCCCAAACCGCTGCCCTCGGTCAGCAACAGAACGCCAACCATGCCGATGCCAATCGCAAGCCAGCCACTCGGAGAAATCGCTTCGGCAAAAAACATCGAGCCGATCAAAGCGGTCTGCAACACTTCGGTTTTCTTGAGCGTGATCCCTACCGCAAAGCTGCGGCTCTTGAAAATCATCACAACAAACACGGTTGCGAGGATCTGTCCCAATCCTCCAATCGCGCCCCAGATCCAAAGATCAGACCCGATGGCTGGGATCTCAGCACCCGTGCTCCAGAGGTAGACCGCCAGAACCAGCCACCCGGCGGGCATCGCATAGGCAAAACGCGCAAAGGTGCTGCCCGTCGGAGACAAAGCCCCGCTGGCGAGCACTTTTTGCAGCATGAACCGCAGCGTCTGAAAAAACGCGGCTGAGAAGGTCGCAATAATCCACAAATCCATGTGGCGACTTGTGCCTGCCCTTTAGTCTTTTGACCAGAGCGGATGTGGCACGGGGTCTTTCGCGCGCAAGAAATACCGCCGGAAGATCTCACCATAGGACCGATACACATATCCGGCATTGCGTTCGACATACCGCGCTTTGTTTTCGCGGTAGAGCCGGGGCAGATCATACCACGCGACGCTGCCATGAAGGTGGTGCACCGCATGCAGGTTATTGTTGAGAAAGATCAACGCCAAGGGCCCACGGTCTTCGATGATCACCGATCGGCCCGGCGCGGCCTCATGGGCGCGATGTTCAAGAAAGGTACGGATCTTGAGGATGGACAGCGATGCATAGGTCCCAAGCAAAAAGACCCAGATCGGCATTCCCGCATAGGCCACCCAAGCAAGAACGAATGGCAGTCCCGCCAGATGTAACACCCAGCCCAAGATCACGCGGCGATCTCCGCTTCGGATCAATGCCCAGTCACCTTTCCAGAAAGCCCAGGTGCCAATGACAGGCCCCAACAGCATCCGCCCGGCCAGCGTGTTGTTGATTTGCAGCAAGGTCTGCTTCCACCGCGCCTGCTGCCCCCAAACCTCTGGGTCTAAAAAATTGGTTTCAGGATCATCATAGGGATCCGTCAGCAAAGGTTCCCGGTGATGGGCCAGATGGGTGTCTTTAAAACGAAGGTAGGGCACAACCAATGTCAGCGGTGGAAACACCAAAGCGGCATTCCAGAAGCACGACCGAAAGGGATGGCCGTGGAGAACTTCATGGGTCAGTGACGAATGCAGCGCCGCAGCAAGGGTGATCAGGACAAGACCAACCGGCCACCAGATCAACGTGCCAGTGATCCACAGGCCGTAACACCCTACAAGCAACGCCAATGTCGGCCATTCAAAGCGGCGCTCAGACATGGCGGCCCCAACTGATGCGCGACCAAAGCCGCTCATAGGCCAGATAGAAGACAAATCCGATCAATGAATTGACGATCGCCATCCCACCGCCAGCGACCAAAGATCCGGTCCAGAAAAAGCCAACCACGGCCATAGACACCAAACCCAACAAGATCCAAAGCACCGACTTTACCAAGGTGCGCATCCGCGTTTCCATTGATCCTCCAACAACTTATGTTCGCTTTGAAGGTAACGGGGTCGTGAGCTGTGCGAAATTAGGTCTCTGATTAACAAATCTCTCCATACGTGATAATAATCAACACATGCTACAGATTATCGACAAACGCGACCGCACAGTCCTGTTTCGCCAGCGCCTGACCGAGGCCATGAACCAGATGGGCAGCAATCAGACCCGCTTGGCGCGGGAAACAGGCACTGATCGCTCCACAATCTCACAGCTTTTGAAAGAAGATGGCGCGCGGCTGCCCAACGCCCATCTGGTGGGGGCCTGTGCCGAGGCGCTTGGCGTGTCATCCGATTGGTTGCTTGGCTTGTCCGAACGCCCGGAAAGTGCGGCGGATCTTCTGGCGACCTCACTGACGATGACCGAAGCCCCACGCGCCCTTGTCGATGAACAGATTTTCTCGTGGCACAAGGAGGCGGAGGGGTACAAAATCCGCCATGTCCCGGCCATGTTGCCCGACATGCTCAAAACCCGTGCCGTTCTGGAATGGGAATATGAACCCCACCTCGGGCGCACTACCGAACAGGCCATCAGTGCCTCGTCAGAGCGACTTGATTGGATGCGCGTGTCCAGTTCGGACTATGAGATCTGCCTCCCCCGGCATGAAGTGGAAAATCTCGCCACGGGGGCCGGATATTATTCAGACCTCTCTCGCGAAGACCGCCTGCGGCAGATTGATCACATGATCGATCTCACCGAAACGCTTTACCCGCGATTGCGCATGTATCTCTTCTGTGCGCGGCGCATGTATTCGGCCCCAGTCACTGTGTTTGGCCCGCTGCTTGCAGTGCTCTACCTCGGACGCAACTATCTTGCCTTCCGAGACAGCAATCGGATCACCGGGATCACCGCCCATTTTGATCATCTGGTCCGACAATCCGAGATCTCAGCCCGCGCCCTGCCCGATCACCTGCGCCAGCTGCGCGAACAGATCTGATAGGAATAGTGGGGGCGCCGCCCCCACGTTTTTGAAGATCAGTAAGGCATCGGATTGGCTTTGTGTACCTCATCCAGCTTTGCCAAAAGCTCAGGGCTGAGCGTCACATCAGCCGCGCCCAGCGCATGTTCAAGCTGATCCAGAGTGGTGGCGCCAAAGATAGATGAGGCCACAAAGCTGCGTTGCGCCGACCAAGCCAGCGCCATGTGCACCGGATCAATCTCAAAATCACGCGCAACCTGCAAATAGGCATCGACCGCCACATCCACGCGCTCGGACTTCCGTCCGCCCATTTCCGGGTTTAGCGACATGCGCGACCCTTCTGGCACGGCACCGTTTTGATATTTGCCGCTGAGATAGCCCGCCGCCAAAGGCGAAAACGGCAACAGCCCCACCTCTTCATAGGTCAGCATCTCGGCCATGTCGGTGTCGGCCAGACGGCACATCAAGGAGTATTCATTTTGGACCGAGGCCACGCGCGGCCCGCCAACACGTTTCGCAGCCTCTAGCCAAAGCGAGGTGCCCCAGGCACTGTCATTGGACAGCCCAAAGGACCGAATGGTACCGCGTTCGACCTCACGCTGCAGCGCACCGAGACAGTCCTCAATGTTGTCCACAACCTGCTGGCGAGTCCATCCTGACCCTGCAGGATCGTAGGACCAGTTTTTGCGGAACATAAAGCTTCCGCGGTTGGGCCAATGGAATTGGTAGAGATCGATATGGTCGGTTTTCAACCGTTTCAGCGAGCCTTCGATGGTCTCAGAGATTGTTTTCGAGCTGATCGGCGCCCCGTCACGCACAAAGCCCAGCCCCTCGCCAGAATGCTTGGTCGCCAGAATCCAATCAGAGCGTTTGCCCGTCTTGGCAAACCAATCGCCAATAATCTCTTCAGTCTTACCGATGGTTTCTTTGCGCACGGGATTGACCGGATACATCTCGGCCGCATCCATAAAGTTAATGCCTGCATCCAGAGCGCGGTCAATCTGGGCATGTGAGGTTTCGGCATTGGTCTGGCTGCCAAAGGTCATTGTGCCCAGGCACAGTTCAGACACCATCAGACCGGATTGGCCAAGCGGATTCATTTTCATGGGAAAGCTCCTCTGTTGGCGGTAACTTAGTCATCCCAACAGCCTTGCCAAGAGAGATCAGGGCATTTCATGCCTAGGCGCGCTGACCGGCTGTCATGTCCCGCACGGGCGCCATGCCCGAGCCATATCGGCTTGCAGGGCAAGTTTTCTGGCGATGGAAGCTGCTGAACTTCCAATCCTCCGGCATGCGCACCAATTTCGCGTTTACCGGAGCCCAGCGACACAGTTTCAAAAACCTCTGCATATCGACCATGCTGGTGACTTCGTGGCTCCACTGTCGATTTTGCCAGATCCCCATTTCGCCGCGCGCAATCTTCGCACGCAATTCCGGCGCTTGTCCTCCCGCATATACAGCCTGTGAGAACCGCCCCTTGATCGCCGTCCAGCGGCGCGCATGGGCAGTATCTCCTTCAGGCAACCGCCAAATCGCATGCATATGGTCAGGCAAGACAACCCAGGCCAGAACTTCGAAAGGAGAGGCGAGGCGAGTCTCCGCCACGGCCCAGCGCAGGGTGTCGATCTCGGACACCAAAAGATCACTGCCTCGACGCGCAAGACAAACCGTAAAAAAGAATGCGCCAAAAGAGGCAAAATTACTCGAACTCTGTGACATGCCCATAGGTTGAACTGACATGGTTAATCACAAGTAAACGCGACGGTGAAACATTTGCCTCAAAACGTGTATCGCTAGGGCGGAAAACGACATGCCCGCGTCGCCTACGGCCCATCGTGCTAATTCCAAAGCTGGTGCATTGGGCTCATGCGCCTGATGCTTTCCTTCGCCGCCCTATTCCTATCGATCATTCTGCTCCAGTTCTCATTGGGCGGCGTTGGTCCTCTGGATGCTCTGTCTGGTCTGGTGCTCAACTTCACTACCACACAAATCGGTCTGCTGGGCTCGGCGCATTTCCTTGGCTTCTTTATCGGCTGCTGGTGGTCGCCGCGCTTGATGGGGTCGATTGGGCATTCCCGCGCCTTTGCCGCCTTCACCGCCCTTGGCACCATTGGCATTCTGGGCCACGTCCTGACCGATAACCCCTATGCCTGGGCCAGTCTGCGGATCGCCCAGGGCATCTGTGTGGCGGGTTGTTACACGGTGATTGAGGCCTGGTTGCAG
Organism: uncultured Pelagimonas sp.; assembly: GCA_947497905.1. Lineage (GTDB taxonomy): Bacteria > Pseudomonadota > Alphaproteobacteria > Rhodobacterales > Rhodobacteraceae > CANMIH01. The sequence continues at coordinate 140,356 of CANMIH010000013.1, read as the reverse complement.
GCCAAGGTGACCAATGAAACCCGGGGCCGTGCCATGGGCGCCTACCGGGTCACCGATATGTCGGCCTCGCTTGCCGCCCAGTTGATCATCTCGGTGCTGGAGCCAGCCTATTATGCCTCTTACACTCTGCTGGCGATCATCTGCTGTGCCGCGCTGCTGCCGCTGACGCTGACCCGCCTGAAACAACCCGAAACGCCCTCGGCCCCGCGTCTGAACCCCGCCCTTGCGTGGAGCCGTTCGCCGCTTGCGGTGGCGGGCGTGCTGGTGGCCGCGCTGTCCAGCGCCTCTTTCCGCATGGTCGGCCCGATCTATGGCACCGGCGTAGGCCTTGCCACATCCCAGATCGCGATCTTTCTTGCCGCCTTTGTAGCGGGCGGCGCGCTGTCGCAATATCCAATGGGCTGGCTGGCTGACCGCTATGACCGCCGCTGGGTGCTGATCTGGCTGTCTGTCGCCGCCATCGTCAGCTGCGTGTTCACGGCGACAGTGTCCGGCTTGCCAACCTTTGGCATTATGTTCACCGCCGCCATTTTTGGCTTTACTACCTTCCCGATCTATTCGGTCGCCGCAGCCCACGCCCATGACTTTGCCGACAGTTCGGAACGGGTCGAACTCTCTGCCGCACTGATGTTCTGGTACGCCACCGGCGCCATCGCCGCACCCTGGGTCGCGTCGTATCTGATCGAGACCTTTGGACCCGGCGCCCTGTTTGCCATGATCGCCGTTGGCCATGCGCTTTTAGTGGTGTTTGGGGTCATTCGCATGCGCACAGGGCGGTCCTCTGATCAGAAAACCCCCTATGTCTATGCGCCGCGCACCTCGTTTCAGATCGGGCGCCTGCTCTCTCGGTCGCGCAACCGGTAAAACCGCGCTGGCCCTCGCCCCTGCCTTGCGATAAACCGCTTGCCAAACCTCAAGGGACAGATTCATGGCACGCCACCTCATCACCTCGGCGATCCCTTATATTAATGGGATCAAACACCTGGGCAATCTCGTCGGCTCGCAGCTGCCCGCCGATCTTTACGCACGCTACCTGCGCGCCCGTGGACACGAGGTTCTTTTCCTCTGCGCCACCGACGAACACGGCACCCCCGCCGAACTTGCCGCCGCCAAAGCGGGCAAACCGGTTGACGACTATTGCGCCGAAATGTGGGGCGTTCAGGCCAAGATCGCAGAGGGCTTTCGCCTGTCCTTTGACCACTTTGGCCGTTCGTCCAGCGATCAAAACAAAAAGCTGACCCAGCATTTCGCCAAGGTTCTCGATGACGAAGGCCTGATCCGCGAGGTCAGCGAAACCCAGATGTACAGCCACGCCGATGGCCGCTATCTGCCCGACCGCTACATCGAAGGCACCTGCCCCAACTGCGGGTTTGAGGATGCGCGCGGCGACCAGTGTGACAACTGCACCAAACAGCTCGACCCCGTTGATCTGATCAACCCGCGTTCAACCATTTCCGGCTCCACCGATCTTGAGATGCGCGACACCAAGCACCTCTACCTGCGTCAGTCGGAAATGAAGGACAAGCTTGACGCCTGGATCGACAGCAAAACCGACTGGCCTGTGCTGACTACCTCGATTGCCAAGAAATGGCTGCACGATGGTGACGGTCTGCAGGACCGCGGCATCACCCGCGATCTCGACTGGGGTGTGCCCGTTCAAAAAGGCGACGAACCCTGGCCCGGTATGGAAGGCAAAGTGTTCTACGTCTGGTTTGATGCGCCCATCGAATACATTGCCTGTTCGCAGGAATGGGTTGATGCGGGCAAAGGCGACGACTGGGCGCGCTGGTGGCGCACCGACAAAGGCGCAGATGACGTGCGCTACACCCAGTTCATGGGCAAAGACAACGTGCCCTTCCACACCCTGTCCTTCCCGACCACCATTCTGGGATCGAACGAACCGTGGAAACTGGTCGATTACATCAAATCCTTCAACTACCTGAACTATGACGGCGGCCAGTTCTCGACCTCGCGCGGGCGTGGCGTCTTTATGGATCAGGCGCTGGAAATCCTGCCTGCCGACTACTGGCGCTGGTGGCTTCTGTCGAATGTGCCCGAAAGCTCGGACAGCGAATTCACCTGGGACAGCTTCCAGCAGGGTGTGAACAAAGATCTTGCCGACGTTCTGGGCAACTTTGCCAGCCGCGTCACCAAATTCTGCCGCTCGAAATTCTCCGAGGCCGTGCCAGAAGGTGGCACCCCCGGCGCCCGCGAAGAGCAGCTGATGGCCGATCTGACCGCCAAAATCGCGGAATATCAGACCCATATGGAAGCCATCGAGATCCGCAAGGCCGCCGCCTCGCTGCGCGGCGCCTGGGTTCTGGGCAACGAATACCTGCAAGAGGTTGCGCCGTGGTCGACCATCAAGGAAGACCCCGCGCAGGCCGCCATGCAGATCCGTCTGGCGCTGAACATGATCCGTCTCTACGCCGTGATCTCGTCGCCCTTCATCCCCGATGCCTGTGCTGATCTGCTGTCCTGCATGAAGGCGGATGACGCCGAGTGGCCCACAGATATCGCAGCGGCGCTCAAAGCCATGCCCGAGGGCCACGCCTTTACCGTGCCGGATGTGACCTTCCGCAAGATCACCGACGCCGAGCGCGAAGATTGGCAAGAACGCTTTGCTGGCACCCGCGACTAAACGGGCTCACACCCACAAACCAAAGCCGCCCACCGTTTTTGGGCGGCTTTTTTTGTGCGTGCTATTTGCATCGGTTACCGGACAAGACCTGAAAACAGGTGATTTCCATTTGGTGTGTCGCGTTTTTCTGTCGTTACCTAGCGTAAAAAGTTTAGGGGATAGAATGAATTTTGTCAGACGACCCGTACTCGCCCTGTTGGGCCTCTTGGCCAGTCCAGTTTTTGCCCAAGTCGCAGACCACCCCAAAACACAAACCCTGTCGTATGAATTGCGCTATGCGACCTCAGAAAGCTCGGCCCAAAACCGCGAACGCGACAGGCTCACCCATGTTCTGAAATATTCGAAACTGCTTGGACCGCGCAGCAAGGGATCGGTCTTTCTGCTGTCTTCTTCTCTAGATGCCCGCAACCCCTTTGGCCGCTCAGACGCCACCATCCGTGGCGCAGGTGTGGATTTCACCTATCAGACCGGAGCGCACACCACCGCGACCGTCGCCTTCGCCTTTGCGGATAACGCCGAGGTTTTCAATGACGGGACAGGTCCGGCCGCCAGCAATGGCGCGGCACAAACACTCAGTTTTGGCCTGCAACGATTGATCGGATACGGACCTAAGTCCTATCTCAGTGCAGGGTTAAACCACTCAATCACATGGCTCAATCAGGATTTCGGCACCTCCACCTCTCGCGAAACCCGCCGAAAGACAACCGCTTCGGTGCTCTATGGCTATCAAATTGCCGAACGCACCGCACTCACCCTCGGGATCAAAGGTGTAGTGTCCAGTGATCGTTTCAGCGCCCATTTGGTGAAACAGGGGGGATATGCAAATCTTGGGCTCGCCCACAGGGTTGGGGACACAACTGTCTCCCTTCGCGGCAGCACCGGGATCGGCGCGTTGTCGGGAGACCGACAGCTCTCCCTCAAGATCTCATATGATTTTTAGAAAGGACCGATGATGACTCCGCTCAAACTAGCGTTCTGCTCCCTAGCCTTGTCTGTGACTGTACAAGCGTCGTTGGCACAAGATTCAACTCCCCTCCCCGGAGCCCCCATTATTTTTGCAGCGCTGGTGGGGCCGGGGCCTTTGGAGAATACAAATACATCGGTCTCAGCATTCAATTTTGCAACACCCAATGGGAATGTTGACCTGAGCCGTCCGAACAGCGCGGTCCTCGCCTCTTCCGGCACACCACCTGTGTTTTTTCTCGCCCCTCCCGGGTCGATTGGCAGTGTCGGCGCGGGGCAAGGCCTTGATGATATGTTGGATTCCTCGGCGGGCCTTTTGGATTAACCCCTCAAAGCGCCGCCAAGAAACTTAGTTCGTCAGACAGGCCTCAACCGCGGCCATATCCACATTGGGCACGGGGCGGCGCTCGATCCCAACCAGATCATCCACCTTCATGCCGCCCAAAGCCGGCGCTGATCGGGTGACCCATGTGCTGCCATGTTCGGTGACCTCACGCACGGCCCAGACATCATATTGGGTGTTGTTCACCCAGGCATCGATGTCTTTGCCAATCACAAAAAACGCGCCAGATTCGTCGGCCTTTCCGGGCGCATAGGGCCACAGGGCATCAACCCCATCGCCAAAGGGATGCATGCCCTCATACTCGCAGGAAAACGACGTGAAGCCATAGAGGTATCGATTGAGGCTTTTATGGGCATTTTCTCCCAAAACCTCGATCTGCGCGACAAACCCACGGTCATCTGATGCGACAACGGTGATGGTTTCCGAAATGTAGGGCACATCTCCCCCTTCATAAGTACCATACACAAAATGCGTCCCGGGAGAGGGCGCAAAATAGGTCTCGGCCGCAGCGCAGGTCGCGACCCCGGCAATAAGGGCTGCACATCCAAATTGTTTCATAGTCTTTCCCTGTCAATGCTTTGGACAAAGCAGACACTGACTGTGGGTGTTGGATCAAGTCACTTGTGACAAATGTTTGAGACAAACCACCGATCAGAAACCGGTGGTTTTATGGGCCTTACCCAGCCATGTCATACTCGAACACATCTTGCGTGCGCTCAAGCCGAAGGTTTTTCAGCAGGCTCTGCACATCCTGACCACAGCGGCGCATAACATCGGCTGCCATTGTGGTGTTTTGCACCATCGAGGCATTTTCCTGTGTGATCCCATCGATATGCGTGACCGCCGAGTTCACCTCCTGGACAGCTTCCGATTGCTCTCGCATGGCGCTCGCGACATTTGACGACAGTTTGGAAACCTCCGCAAAACTCGCGACAATCTTGTCAAATGTGGCCCCGGCCTCTTCCGTAAGCCGAACGCCGGTTTCCACTTCCATGGCGCTGGCCTGAATAAGCTGTTTGATCTCTTTCGCCGCCTCCGAGGTGCTCCCGGCCAGCGACCGCACTTCGCTCGCCACAACTGAGAATCCCCGCCCGGCGTCCCCCGCACGCGCAGCTTCGACACCTGCGTTCAGGGCAAGCAGATTGGTCTGAAACGCCACATCATCGATCAGACCAATGATCTGGGAAATACGGTCAGAGGCGTCCTGAATACGCCCCATGGCGTCCGAGGTTTTCGAGACAATCTTGACACCATCGGTCATTTCATTGGTGGCAGACTGCGCAACGGAATTGGCCGTTTGGGTATCTGTGGCTGAACTGGCGACATTCTGCGACAGTTCTTGCATCGCAGCGGCGGTCTGCTCCAATGACGCCGCCTGATTTTCGGTTCTGCGGGACAGCTCATCACTGCCAGTCGCCACCTCATCCACAGCACCTAAGAGATCCGCAACCGTCGCACCAATCCGCGTGATGGTCTGTTTCAGCCCCTCAGTGGCCGAGTTCAGTTTGATGCGCACCGGATCGTATTTCACTGGGAAATCACTTGCCTCCGGGCCGGGGATCACATGGGTCAGGTCCCCCTGCGCCAGATCATCGATGGCCGCATTCAGATACCCAAAGGCGCGTGTCTGCTCTTCGGATTGAATGCGGGTGATCTCGTCCCCAACCAGCGCCATGTCCATCGCAAACGCACGCATCAGCGCACCAGAAAGCGCGCCCAGATCATGGGCCCGTCTAAGCCGGCGTGTTTTGGAGGCCATCAAACAGGCCAAGAGGTCAGAGCCCGCGCAGGAGTATGCCGACATGTAAAGTTCAAGCGGCAATTCAATACGGGCGTGTGTGGCCCCAATTCGGCGTACAGACTCTTGGTACTCCGCACCAAAATCCGCGTTCAGAAGCCGCATCCAATGGGCCTTCTGAGCAGATCGAGCCCGCGACATCTGGGGGGCGCCCCCGGTGAAGAATGATACAGCAGAATCATCCTGTTGGACCCCGGCGTAGAACCGTTCAAGCACCGTGTCGAGATGTGGTGAAATCAGCTCCCCTACAGTCTTAAGCTGCACTGCATTTTCCCCATCCAGTTTGAACCGGGTGAGGCTCTCAATAAAATCAATATTCATGCGCGTTAGTTCATTTTGTGATTGATCACCTTACATGACGTTTCATTGATTAAAGAAAACTCAATGCGTGAATTATTTGTTTTCCGCTGACGGTTGCCACGTCGGATTGACAGACTTAGCCTGCCTTGGTACCTCCGCCGCCTCATCAAAACGAGGATCCGAATGGGACGCAAGCGTAAGGGCCGGGACATCTCCGGCTGGCTCATTGTTGATAAGCCTGCGGGCATCACCTCCACCTCGGTGGTCAACAAGGTGCGCTGGGCCATGGAGGCCAAAAAGGCCGGGCACGCGGGCACGCTTGATCCCGAGGCGACCGGCGTTCTGGCCGTGGCCCTTGGCGAAGCGACGAAAACCGTGCCTTACATTACCGACGCGCTCAAGGCCTATCGCTTTGTTGTGCGACTGGGTCAGGCCACCAATACAGACGACGCCGAAGGTGAAGTGATCGCACAAAGCGATCTGCGCCCCTCTGATGAGGAGATCAAAGAAGCTCTCCACGGCTTTGTCGGAGACATCCAGCAGGTGCCGCCCCAGTTCTCGGCTGTGCGCATTGATGGCGAGCGCGCCTACAAGCGCGCGCGCGACGGCGAAGAAATGGAATTGGCAGCGCGGCCCCTCTTTGTCGAAGAACTCGTGATGATCTCTCGCCCGGATTCTGATCATGTCGAACTAGAAATGACCTGTGGCAAAGGCGGCTACGTCCGCTCGATCGCCCGTGATCTTGGGGCGGCTCTGGGCTGCAAGGGCCATGTGCTCTGGCTGCGGCGCATCTGGTCGGGTCCGTTTCAGGCGGATCAGGGTCTGTCGATTGAACAGATCGACGAGATGGCCAAAACCCCTGCCCTCGATGCGCATATCCAACCACTGGAAATTGGTCTGGATGACCTGCCCGAGTTGCGCACCACCGCCGAAGGCGCGGCCAAATTGCGCAATGGTAACGCTGGCATGGTGTTCCCCGGTGATGCGGAGTACGGCGACGAAGCCTGGGCCTCACTTGAAGGCGAAGCCGTGGCTGTTGGCATCTATAAATCCGGCGAGCTGCACCCCAGCCGGGTGTTTGTGAAACCCGCACAAACCGACTGACGCCTATGGGACGGTGGGCGGGGCGAGGTGCATCGCACGAGCGCCCCCATCGTCACACCAAACGCGTGACCCACGCGGTCAAAGCCTGCACAGCCTCAGGTTCATCCAGAAACGGAATATGGCCTCGGTCCGCCACGGTGGCCATGGCCGCATCCGACCGCCGCCGCGCCATTTCGGCAAAACACTCCGGCGTCAAAAGATCCGAATTTGCCCCACGGATCAGACAAAGCGGCAGATCCGCCAAGGCATCAAACATGGGCCACAGATCCGGCAGGGGCTGATCCCAATCCGCCAGAACCGCATCGCGAAGCTTTGGGTCATAGCGGATCACCAGCCGACCCGCCTCTTCGCGGTAATGCTTTTCCGCCTCCTCCCGCCAGCGTGCCTCGGGGATATTGTCAAACCCCGCCATCCGCTGTGCCATCATGCGGGTGGCTTCATCGTAGGATTTCCAGACCGGATTGCGGCCCAGATAGTCTTTGATCGCCGCCAATCCCGGCCCCGCAATCTCAGGGCCGATGTCATTCAGGGCCACCCCCAACAGACGCTCCTTCGCCACCATGGCCAGCAGCATGGCAATCAAACCGCCCCGCGAGGTGCCCAAAACCGCCGCTTTCTCAAGCCCCAGATGATCCAACAGCTCAAGCGCATCTTTGCCCTCAACCGGCACCGCATATGTCCCATGCGGGGCCCAATCCGACTGACCCCGCCCACGATAATCCAGCCGGATCAGCCGAACATCCCGCAGATGCGGCGCGACATAGTCAAAATCCCGGCCATCGCGGGTCAGACCAGACAGGCAGAGCACCGGCACCCCCTGCCCCTCATCCGTGTAATGCAGCGACACACCATCCGACGTGGTAAATTTGGGCATCAGACAAGCTCCGGCAAGGTGGTGAGATCAGACAGAACATGATGGGGTTTGCCCGGCAGGCGGTCCATCGGCGCCCCGGCGCGGTTCACCCAGGCCGTCTGAAACCCATAGGCCGCCGCATGCGCCGCATCCCACCCATTGGAGGAGACAAACAACACCTCATCCGGGGCACAGCCAAACCGCGCACCCACCAGATCATACACCGATTGGGCGGGCTTGAAGATGCCGACGCTTTCAACCGACAGAACCGCATCCAGCCAATCGCCGATCACCGCGCTGTCCACCGCGCCGTCCAGCATATCGGGATTGCCATTCGACAAAATCGCCGTCGACAGGCCTTTGGCTTTCAATTGGGCCAACATCTTGGGCACCTCACGATAAGCCTGCAGCTCCCAATACAGCGCAAGCAGACGTTCGCGCAGCTCAGGATCATCCAGCCCCGCCGCCTCCATCGCCCAGTCCAGCCCGTCTTTTGTCACCTGCCAGAACGACACATAGGTGCCCGCCACCGCGCGCAGCCAGCTATATTCCAACTGCTTGCGTCGCCAGTCCTCGGCCAGCTGTGGCCAGACCTCGGCCAAAGCCGCGCGACCGGGTTCTTCGGCGGCCCGCCGCGCCGCAGAGGCCACATCAAACAAGGTGCCATAGGCGTCAAACACACAGGTGGTAATGGCCATGTCGCTCTCTCCCTCAAAATCAGCCCGAGACTGGCACGCAGACCTGCAAACGAAAAGGTTCAAACCGTCGCATCTGTTTGCCTTTTGATCACACTCTCGCTAGGGTCCCGCAACTTCTCGAAACGAGCACCCGGGTGCGCCCCGGCCTCGATCATTCACCCTAATCTATGAGGCCCACCATGACGCAGGCGAAATCCGGCGATACCGTTCGCATTCACTACACCGGCACCCTCAATGACGGTTCGACCTTTGACAGCTCGGCCGGGCGCGACCCGCTTGAGTTCACCCTTGGCTCGGGTCAGGTCATCCCCGGCTTTGACAGCGGCGTGACCGGCATGAGTGTTGGTGAGAAAAAGACCATCAACATCCCCGCCGACGACGCCTATGGCCAGGTTGATCCCGACGCCCGTCAGGCCGTACCGCGTGACCAGATCCCAGCCGACATTCCGCTTGAAATCGGCACCATGCTGCAGATGCAGGCGCCAACAGGCCAGATTGTTCAGGTCGCCGTTGTTGAGGTCAGCGAGACCGAAGTGATGCTGGATGCCAACCACCCGCTGGCTGGCAAAGACCTGACCTTTGAACTGGAGCTGGTGGAAATCGCCTGAACCAATTGGGGTGGGGATTTTCCCCACCCTCTCCTCCGCTTGCCAGCTTGGGCCGCATGACCTAAGTTCATCTGCAAAACCGGGGGAAAATCATGCACATGGCTGATCTTGGCGGGCACCGCCTCCACTACCGTATCGACGGACCTGACGACGGCGTACCGGTGGTTTTTGCCAATTCTCTTGGCACCGATCTGACCCTGTGGGACCCCATTCTCCCCCATCTACCCAAATCGCTGCGCATTCTGCGCTTTGACAAACGTGGGCATGGCAACTCTGATTGCCCCCCCGGCCCCTGGTCCATGGGTGCTCTGGTGCGTGACGCCGAACAGCTGATGGATCAAACCGGCTTCAAAGAGGCGATCTTTGTCGGCCTGTCCATTGGCGGCATGATTGCGCAGGGGCTGGCGGCCAAACGGTTTGATCTGATCCGCGCCGTAGTGCTGTCGAACACCGGCGCCAAAATCGGCACCCGCGCCATCTGGGACGACCGGATCAAAGCCGCGCAGGAAGGCGGGCTTGAGGCCGTGGTCGACGCCAATATGCAGCGCTGGTTCTCGCGCAAGTTCCGCGACAGCGATGCCTTCCCCCCCTGGCGTGACCTGTTCCTGCGCACCCCTGTTGCTGGCTGGACAGGCTGTGCCAGCGCCATCTCGGGCACCGATTTCTTCTCGACCACCGCCGCGCTGCGCCTGCCTGCCCTTGCCATCGCCGGCAGCGAAGATGGCTCAACCCCGCCCGATCTGGTGCGCGAAACCGGCGGGCTGATCCCTGGGTCCAAGTTTGAGCTGATCCGCGGCGCAGGCCATCTGCCCTGTGTTGATCATCCCGAACGCTATGCCGAAATCCTAACCGAGTTCATCACCTCACAGGGCTTGCTGTAATGGCGCGCTTTCTTCTGGTCCACGGCTCGGCCCATGGCGCATGGTGCTGGCGCGAGGTAGTGCCACGGCTCACCGCTCTGGGGCATGAGGCCATCGCCATTGATCTGCCGTCACATGGTGATGACCCACTGCCCACCAATTCGGCTACGCTGGATCTCTATGCCCAACGGGTGATCGACCACCTGACAGAACCCACTATTGTGGTCGGCCACAGCATGGGCGGCTATGTCATCTCACACGCCGCCGAACAGGCCCCCGAGCTGGTCGACCGGCTGATCTATCTCTGTGCCTATCTTCCCTGGCCGGGTCGAACATTGGCGCAGATGCGCAAAGAGGGCAAAACCCAGCCCCTTCTGCCCGCTCTGATCATGAGTGAGGACCGCAAAAGCTTTGCCATCAATCCCGATATGGTTGGTGATGTGATGTATCACGACTGCACCGACGATCAGTTGGCGTTTGCCAAATCACAACTGTGCCTGCAGGCGACACAGCCCTCAGATCAACAGGTTCCCCTGACAGACGCCTATCACTCGGTGCCGCGCAGCTATATCATCTGCAATCAGGACAGGACCATTCCACCAGAGCTTCAAAGACGCATGGCGGCAGATTTTGACGCTAGGTCCGTCTTTGAACTGGACACATCGCATTCGCCGTTCTTTTCTAGGCCACAAGATTTGTCCGATTTATTTGATACGATTGCACGGGGATAACCATGCCTGCCACGCCGTTTGACAGCCTGCATCTGCATCATCTCTTCCCCGCCGGTGAGATCGGTCGCCTGTTCAGTGACAGCGCCGAAATCCGCGCCCTGATGCTGGTCGAAGGCACCTTGGCACAGGCACAGGCCGCCGCGGGCCTTATCCCCGAAGAGAGCGCCAAGGCCATTCACCGCGCCGGTCTGGAGATTCAGATTGACCCCGGATCTCTGGCGCAGGCCACCGGCCAGAACGGCGTGACGGTTCCTGCTTTGGTGGCGGAATTCCGCAAAGAAATGCAGGCGCCGGAACATGCGCAGTATCTGCACTGGGGGGCCACCTCGCAGGATATTCAGGACACCGCTCTGATGATGCGTCTGGGCCGCACCCTGCGTCTGATGGCCGAAGATCTCGATCATATCGTGGGGGTGCTGGCCGCACTGGCCGACACGCACGCCCAAACCCCAATGGCCGCCCGCACTTGGGGACAGCACGCAACCCCAACCAGCTTTGGCGCCCAGTTGGCCGCCTGGGGCTGGCCTTTGCTGGACGCGCTAAAAGCCCTGCCTGCCCTGCGCCGCGATTGCCTTTGGGTGTCGCTCTCCGGTGCGGCCGGAACCGCGTCCGAACTCGGCCCCGATCCCGCCGCCCTGCGCGCGGATCTGGCCAAGCGACTGGCGCTGCAGGATCCGGAACGCAGCTGGCACAGCGACCGAAGCCCCATTCTGTCCATCGCCGGATGGATGTCCCGTGTCACCATGGCCCTTGGCAAAATGGGCGAAGACAGTATCACCGCCGCGCAATCCGGTATTGGTGAGATGACACTGGGGGCAACTGGGTCGTCGTCTACTATGCCACAAAAACAAAACCCCGTTGGTCCAAGCACTATGGTTGCTCTGGCCCATCACGTTCGGGGGTTGCACAGCACACTTCAAGGGGCCCTTATTCACCGCCAGCAGCGCGATGGCGCGGCTTGGTTTACTGAATGGCTCACCCTTCCACAGCTGGTGGTCTCAACAGCCGCCTGTCTGGGTCAGGCCCGCATGCTTGTTGACGATCTGGCCCCGGAGCCAGAGGCCATGGCCCAAACCCTGAACGCATCCGGCGGCTTCATTCTGGCCGAGCGGATCAGCTTTGCGCTCACCCAAACCCTGCGCCGTCCCGAAGCACAGGCCGAGGTGAAGCGCCTGGCAACTTTGGCGCGCGACACGGGACGTTCTCTGACAGACGTGACCCAAGAGGCGCACCCGGACCTTCCACAAGAGGTGTTTGATGTCTCGGCGGCGCTCGGCACCGCTCCGGACGAGGCCCGCAATTTCGCAAAGGCGTCACAGGCTTTCCGGTAATATGCGTCTTCCCATCGTTTTTATCCTGTTGACCATCGTGATCGACGCCATGGGCATTGGGCTGATTATGCCTGTCATGCCGGATCTGATCCAAGAGGTCATGGGCGGCAGCTTGGCTCAGGCAGCGATCTGGGGAGGCATCCTCAGCGCGGGCTTTGCGGTGATGCAGTTTCTGTTCTCGCCCATGCTGGGCGGCCTGTCCGATCGCTTTGGCCGCAGGCCCGTCCTGTTGGTCTCACTCGCAATCATGGCAGCCGATTACGCCGTGATGGCGGTTGCAGGCTCGATCTGGCTTTTGCTGGCCGGGCGTCTCGTGGGCGGGGTCACTGCCGCAACCCATGCCGCCGCCTCGGCCGCCATGGCCGATCTGTCTGAGGACGACAAAAAGGCACAGGGCTTTGGCCTGATCAGCGCGGCCTTTGGCATAGGCTTTGTGCTTGGCCCTCTTCTTGGCGGTGTTCTTGGCGAATGGGGCACGCGCGCACCGTTCTGGGCTGCGGCGGTGCTGGCCGCCGCCAATGCCGGGCTCGGATATGTGGTTTTAAAAGAAACAGTTACGGATGAGATCCGCCGTCCCCTGGACTGGCGCCGCATGAACCCCTTTGGCGCCTTTGCCGCTGTATCGGAACTTCCGGGCATCGCCAGAGGGCTTTCGGCCTATTTCCTCTATCAGGTGAGCTATGCCGTCTATCCCGCCGTTTGGGCCTATTTTGGTCATGCGCGTTTCAACTGGGATGTGGGCACAATCGGCATCTCGCTGGGGCTGTTTGGCGTCTCAATGGCCGTGGTGCAAGCCGGGCTGATCCGAGTGTTGATCTCACGATTGGGGGAACAGGGCACAGCACTATTTGGGCTTGGATTTTCCGCCATTGCCTATGGATTGATTGCCATCGTCACCAATGGAACGTTGGCTTTGATCCTGACCCCGGTCGCCGCCCTTGGGGCCGCTTTTGCCCCGGCGCTACAAGGTATGCTGTCACGCCAGATCGGCCCCGCCCGGCAAGGCGAAATTCAAGGCGTCCTCAGCTCGGCCGCGGCCATGGCGACAATCATTTCCCCGCTGCTGATGACACAGGTCTTCGCGGGCTTCACCGCCCCAGACGCGGCGATCTACTTTCCCGGTGCCCCTTTCCTTCTGTCGCTTGTGTTGGTCACTCTGGCCTATGTCGTGATGCCGGGCAGAAAGCAGTAACGCGACGAAACATCGTCGTTTTCCGGCTTGCGGCTTCTCCTCTCACACCGCAGGCTGGGCGCAGGAGGATACCTATGACCCGAATTCGTGCCGCCGTCTGCACTGCGTTCAACACCCCCCTTCAGATCGAAGAGCTGGAGCTACGTGCGCCTTTGTCCGGAGAGGTGGAGGTCACGCTTGACGCCGTTGCAATCTGCCACTCTGACATCTCCTATGCCGAAGGCCTGTGGGGCGGTGACCTGCCAGCGGTCTATGGTCACGAGGCCGCAGGCCGTGTCACCTCGGTCGGCGCAGGGGTCACCACGCTTCAAGTTGGCGACACAGTGGCCGTGACCCTGATCCGCGCCTGTGGACACTGCGGGAATTGCGCCTCAGGCAAGCCCACCATCTGTGCCACCCCCACTCAGGCCCCGCCGATCCTCTCCCGTCCAGATGGCACCAAGGTTGACCAATCCATGAACTGCGGTGCCTTTGCGGAAAAGGTGGTTGTGGATCAGAGTCAGGTTGTTGCCCTGCCGGCCTCACTGCCATCTGAGGCAGTCGCGCTTTTGGCCTGTGGGGTGATCACCGGCATTGGGGCCGTGGTCCACGCTGGCAAGCTGCGCGCAGGCGAAGATGTCGTTGTTATTGGCGCTGGCGGTGTCGGTCTCAACGCCATCCAGGGCGCGCGCATCGCCGGGGCCCGCCGCATCGTCGCGGTGGATATGAGCGAAGAGAAACTTGAAATTGCCCGCGAGTTCGGCGCCACAGATGGTGTTCTGGCCTCCGAGAAATCGCCCTGGAAATCGGCCTTCAAAGCCATGGGCAAAGGGGCTGATCTCGTGGCCGTCACCGTAGGGGCGATCCCAGCCTATAACAGCGCGCCGCGCTATCTGGGCTGGGGCGGTCGGATGGTTATGGTGGGCATGCCCGCTTCAGGGGACAAAGCCGAATATGAACCCGTGGTGCCCGCCTTCACCGGCCAAAGCATGATCGGCTCCAAAATGGGTGATGTGGTCATCTCACGCGATATCCCCTGGATGGCGGATCTCTATCAACAGGGCCGTCTGAAACTGGACGAACTGATCTCGGGCCGCTGGTCTCTGGATCAGATCAACGAGGCCATCACCGACACAAAATCCGGCAATGCCCGCCGAAATGTCATCCTCTTCGACCGCTAAGCCCTTCTTCTTTTCACAAATACTCCGGGGGTACGGGGGCTGGCCCCCGCCTCTTTCCAGTCACAGGACCTGAAAACGTGAAACTGCAAGATCTCGATGTCATTGTTACCGCACCTCCCGCCCCCGGTTGGGGGGGGCGCTATTGGATTTTGGTGAAACTCACCACCTCTGATGGCATCACCGGTTGGGGCGAATGTTACGCCTCTTCCATCGGCCCCGAGGCCATGAAGGCGGTGATCGCCGATGTGTTCCAGCGCTATTTCGAAGGTGAAAACCCCGAAAACATCGAACGCATGTTCCGCCGCACCTACAGCTCGGGCTTTACCCAGCGCCCCGATCTCACCGTCATGGGGGCCTTTTCCGGGCTTGAGATCGCCTGTTGGGATATCCTGGGCAAGGCGCGCGGTCGTCCGGTCTGGGCGCTGTTGGGCGGGATGATGAATGAGCGCATCCGCACCTACTCCTATCTCTACCCCCTGCCCCATCATAACATCTCCGAGTTCTGGGTGTCCCCTGAGATGGCAGCCGAGGCGGCGCAGGATTATGTCGCCCGTGGGTTCACCGCCATCAAATTTGACCCCGCCGGTCCCTATACTATGCGCGGCGGCCACATGCCCGCCATGTCCGACATCACCCGCTCAGTTGCCTTCTGCAAAGCCATCCGCGAGGCGGTCGGCGACCGAGCCGATCTTCTGTTTGGCACCCATGGCCAGTTCAACACTGCCGGCGCCATCCGGCTGGGTCAGGCGCTCGAACCCTATTCGCCGCTCTGGTACGAAGAACCAATTCCGCCAGACAATCTGGACCAGTTCACCGAGGTCGCCCGCGCCGTCCGCATCCCCATCGCAACGGGCGAGCGTATGACCACACGGGCCGAATTTGCTGCAGTCCTCAAAAACGGCGGGGCCAAAATTCTGCAACCGGCACTGGGGCGCGCAGGCGGGATCTGGGAAATGCGCAAACTGGCGGCTTTGGCCGAAGTCTACAATGCCGAGATGGCTCCGCATCTTTATGCAGGCCCCATTGAATGGGCCGCCAATATCCATCTTGGGGTATCCATTCCCAACCTACTGATTGCCGAAACCATCGAAACACCCTTCCATGATCAGCTGATCAAAGGGACGATCCGGGTGGACAACGGCTTTGTCACCGCACCGACCGCGCCGGGGCTAGGTATCGAGGTGGACGAAGATCTGGCACGGGCGCACCCCTACACTGGCACTGGATTGCATCTTGAGATGCAGGATGCGCCCTGTGATTATGCAAATGGCAATGCATTTCAGGGTGGCGCACCGGCACCTGAAAGCTGACCTCGCATTTTTGTGTTGGCGCTGATATGGTCCTTCGAAATCGCGAACAAGACGACGAGACGACATGACCATCGACGCACCAACCGCGCCCCCTTCGGAAATGGCAGGCAGCGCCCGCAATGCCGCAGCGTTTCTCAAAACGCTGGCCCATGAGGGCCGACTCATGATCCTCTGTCATCTCGGATCAGGCGAAAAGTCTGTCGGTGAGTTGGAAGGCCTGCTGGAAATTCGACAGGCGGCTGTCAGCCAGATGCTGGCCCGCCTGCGCGAAGAAGGTTTGGTTTCTACCCGGCGCGACGGCAAAACGATCTACTACAGTCTTGCAAATGAAGACACGAGCCGGGTGATTGGCCTTCTGTACGATATGTTCTGCGCCCCTAAATAGCCGCGCCTTTTCATGGTGGGGCCCGTTGAATCTACGGCCCCACGACGCAAACGATTATGCCGGGCCTGAGGTGTGCTGAAGACCAAATTCCATGGTCATAAAGACGCTTAGCGGGTCTGTTGTGTAGCTGCCAAAGGGCGCGCAATACACAAAACCGGCCCGTTCATAGAGTGCGCGCGCCGGGGCAAAACCGTCATCTGATCCGGTTTCGAGCCAGGCACTTTGGGCCCCTGCGCGAATGGCCTCTTGTAGCAATCCCTGCAACACAATGCCGCCTAGCCCCTGACCGCGAAATTCCTGCGCGGTGTGCATGCTTTTCAGCTCAATCGCGGTCGGATCATCGAGCACCTTGAACGCCCCAATGGCCGCAACTTCACCCTCTTTTTCGAGGGCAAAGATCCGTGCGCCCGAGGCCCGCAATTCATCCCCAGTCATTACATGACAGCTCTCTTCCGGGCTGCCCGCACGCATCGCCGCATGATGCCGGGCCAGAAGGGTTTCAACACCTGCATGAGGCGCGGTTATCTCAGTGAGTTGGGATTGGGTCATGGGGGCTCCTTTCAGAGCCAAACTAGGCCAATGTTTCTCTAACAAAGCAAGGGTCTGCGCTGTAAATGCGCCCTAATTGTTCAAGAAATGAGCACGCAGGCTTAGGCCAAAGCCTTACCTGTGCACCGCTGGCCTCCATCGCCAGATCATAAAATATTAACGAAAATGGCGAAAATTAGGCAGTGAGATTCAATTGGGGGGTTGAGGCCGAATCAGTTCTGAACTACTCCGGCGCTCCACCCTAGTTTTGTGGTCCAGCATCCCTTGGATCGCGACGGTCTTGGCAGGACCGGGGTAAGAAAAAACAATCGAGCAGCATGGCGTCGTCGGATCCACCGACGGCGCCTTGTTTGTTTTCACGCTCTCATTTTTAGCACGTCTCGGCGTTAGCTGTTGCGCCAAGCCGCCCGCTTTGCCACCAATTTGGTATTAGGTTTTCCTGTGTGTCTTGGTGATAGGTTGGCATCTTCCATGTCTCGATTGAAAAAGCTGGCGAGCTACGTGTTTTTCCTGGCTGGAATGATTTTTGTGGCTCTGAGCGTGGGGTTTTATCTACACGAGCGCGCCGTCAAATCCTGGCCTCAGGTCACCGCCGTCATGGATCGGGTGCAGGTTGAACGCTATACCTCGATCAGCGATGGCCAGGCGGTGGTGATGTATCGCCCTGACGTCGCCTTTTCTTACACTGTGGATGGCACTCGCTACAGCGCGACCACTCTGGCGAGCTACACCATGTCCAGCTCCATCGCTGCGCAGATCGAAACGCGCCTTGCGGAGTTCCCACTCGGAGAGCAGGTCACGGCCTTTGTGTCTCCAACGAACCCTGAAAAGGCCTATCTGATGGTAGGCGACGCAATCTTTTGGACCATGTTTCTAGGAGGCGCTGTGCTGTTTTTCGCAGCCGGGCTTGCCTTCTGGTTCCTGCCAGAACGCTGGTTCAGCACATCAAACAAATGGGATTTTCATATGAATGACGATCTCTTTGATCGCGACTGACAAGAAAAAGGGGGCCCTTGTGCCCCCCTTCCCATTCCTCTGTCTGGTCCGTCACACAAAATCGATGTGGTGATAGAGCGGCAACTCGCGAATACGCTGCCCCGTGGCCGCAAAGATTGCATTTGCCAGCGCCGGAGCGGCAGGCGGCACGGGTGGTTCGCCAATCCCGCGGATCTTGTCGCCGTTCTCAAGGCCGCGCACCATGATCTCGGGCACCTGACGCATCCGCAGCCCTTCAGCATCATAGTAGTTTGATTGCTCTGCCATGCCGTCGGAATAGGTGATTTCGCTGTTGATGGCATGGGCCAGGCCAAAGATCACTCCGCCCTGCACCAGACCTTCGAAATTGACCGGGTCGACAATTGTACCCACGTCACAGGCGACCCAGACCTTATCGATCTTGATGCCCTCCTCGGTGTTGGTGACCTGAACAACCTCAGCGGTGGGCACCCCAAAGCTCTCGACAAAGGCAATCCCGCGTCCCTGATTGGGCGCCAGTGCCCCACCCCAGTTCGACATCTCCCCAACCGCTTCCAGAACTTTGCGGCTTGGGTCGTGGTCGATCAATCGCAGGCGCTCGGCCAGAGGATCGGCCCCTGCGGCATGAATTGCTTCATCCAAGGCACAGTCAAAAAAGAACCCGGCCGCATTTGCCCCCACAGCCCGCCACGATGACACCGGCGCCAGTTCAGGGGCGCGATATCCGCGCACACGATAATTCGGCAGGGCATAGGGATTGTTCCACGCACCGGCCACGATCTGAACATCAGGGCCCGGGATATTGAGCCCAGCGCGCCCCATTTGCGACACCACAACCGAGGGCGAGGCAATCGACAGATCCATGCCCTCGACTTTACCGGCCTTTGTCACCATGCGCGCGCGTCCCATCGCAATATGACGCGGGAAGTCGTGGGCGAAGTCTTCCTCGCGTGAATAGGTCATCTTCACAGGCGTGCCGCGCATCTGGTTGGCAATCTCAGTGGCCTGCTTCAGATGTTCGAATTCCAGCCGGTGACCAAAGCTCCCACCCATGAATTGGTTGTGCAGGGTGACCTGCTCGGGCTCGTGGCCGGTGATTGGGGCGAGCTGTTGCTGCAACATGCGCTGCAACTGATGGCCGGTCCAGATCTCGATGCCCGCATCGGTGACCTTCACAACCGCGTTCAGGGGTTCAAGTGGGGCATGCGCCACATAAGGTGAGCGATATTCAAGCTCAATCGCATCCCCGTCGGCCGCCTCGACATCCCCGTCATTGCGCCATTCTTTGTCGAGCTTTTCTGGGCTAAACGCGGCGCTGAGCGCCTCCCAATGCTGGTCCTGCTCTGCGGGATAAAGTGCCTCGGCCCAGTCGAACTCAATCGCCTCGGCCCCTTGGATGGCATACCATGTATTGGTGGCAATCACGGCGACACCACCTGTGATCTCAACCACCTGTTTCACTCCGGGAAGTGCCAGGGCCTCAGAGGCGTCAAACCCATTCAGGCCAGCGCCCTGACGGGGATTCATCTTAACCGTAGCATAGACCATATCCGGCACGGTGATATCGATGCCATAGGTCTGTGTCCCCGTTGATTTTCCAACGATATCCAGTCGCTGCATCGGTTTCCCAACCAGTCGCCATTGGCTTGGATCGCGCAGGGCAGTGCCTGTTACAGGCTCCAGACCTGCCGCCTCAGCGGCCAGATCCGTAAAGGCGATCCGATCCCCATTCGGCAGGATCACGGCCCCCTTTTCGGTTTTCAGTTTAGCCACAGGGACGCCGCTGCGGTTGCTCGCGGCAAGTTTCAAGGTCTCCCGCGCCATGGCTCCAGCCTCGCGCAGTTTGACAAAGCTGTCTGGAATGGCAGAAGACCCCCCAGTGCCCTGCATCCCCATGACCTTCATGACGCCGCCCATGACGCTGCGCATGGTTTCGGCACCAAAGCTCTCGTCCGTGGACATAAAGGGCACGGCCTCTTCCGCCATGGCGGTGTTCCAATAGGCCTTGGCCGGTTTGCCAAAGCTCACCTCAAAGTCGCCCCACTCCAGATCCAACTCTTCCGCAATAAGCGCGGCCTGCGCTGAATAAATCCCCTGCCCTTTGTCGCCATGGGGCGCAATGAGCGTGATCTTGTCCTGATCGATCAGTACCCAGGGGTTAAACGCGGCTTCGCCGGTTTTCAGATCGTCATGCAGCGGGTTGCCAGGATCGCGGCGCACCGCGTAAACGCCAAAGGCCACGCCCCCCACCAAAGCAGCAGCGCCTACCAAAAACGAACGTCGGGCGATTTTTCCAATGCGGCTCATGTCTTAACCCTCCTGTACTTTGGCAGCTGCTGTTTTGACGGCGGCCCGAATACGGGGGTAGGTGCCACAGCGGCACAGGTTGCCAGACATGGCCTCATCGATCTCGTCATCGGTCGGATTGGGTGTTTCCGCCAAAAGCGATGCGGCCTGCATGATCTGTCCCGACTGACAATATCCACATTGCGCCACCTGATGGTCTACCCAAGCGGCCTGCACCGCATGCATCAGATCCGGGGTGCCCAACCCTTCAATGGTGGTCACCTCTGCACCCTCCAGATCGCCGATCTGCTCCTGACAGGACCGAACCGCCGTTCCATCCACATGCACGGTGCAGGCACCACATTGGGCAACACCGCAGCCGTATTTCGTGCCCGTCATGCCAAGCTCATCCCGCAACACCCACAGCAGGGGCATCTCCGGAGAGACATCAACTTCGCGCGTTTCGCCATTCACCTTGAGCCGGATCATCGTGAACTCCTTGCCCCATTTTGGGGATCACTCTGGGGTCGCCACAGAAATCTGCGGCGGCTTCGCCTTACACATTTACATTAGGACGCCATTTGTCAATCTATCATTTGACAAATGGCGTCTATTTGTTCATCTGACCCCATGACCCAAGCAACCACCCCAGACCAAGACCCTATCCTTGACGCTGTTGTGCGTGTCATCACTCGGTATGGCGTCCGCCGCACGACGATGAATGACATCGCACGCGAAGCGGATGTGTCCCGCCAAACCCTGTATGGGCGATACACCAACAAAGATGGGGTCATGCTGGCGGCGATGGAATACGTCGTGGCCCAGATGTTGGCTCAGGTCCGCGCCGACTGGGGCAGGCAAGACACCCTATCTGACAAGCTCTGGAGCTTTTTCGACCATACCACGATTCGCTTTTACACGATGGTCCAGCAAATGCCGGATGCCGAGGATCTGATTTCCGGCGGCGACAAAGAGTCTGAGAAAGCCTCACACCAAATGATGCGGCACAAGATGGCCATGCTTGAGCCCCTCTTCATCCCACACCAGGCCGCCCTCGCCCAGAACGGCCAAACCGCCGAAGATCTTGCCGAGTTCATTGTGACCACGTGCAACGGGTTGAAATACGGGGCGACCTCGGAACAGAAGCTCGAGCAAATGTTGGAAACGCTGCGGCTTATGGTTCTCAAACTGGTGGGCGAAGCTTAACCATCCGCCTCTATCGCCTGCGCCCAATCCTGGGACCACTGACCAAAAGGTCGAATGAGATCAAACAGCTCCTGCCCCAATGGGGTCAGGTGATACCCCCCTTCGCCATGAGTCACCAGAGCGGCTTCGCGCAGCTCTTTGAGGCGTTTGTTCAGCACCGTTGGGGAAACACCGCCACAGGCCTCTTGCAGCTGCCGGAAGGTCAATGGTGCCTCTGACAACTGCCAAATCACACCCATCGCCCAGCTGCGCCCGAGAAGGTCGAACAGCGCCATAATGGGTTTGCCTGTCTTCGATCCGCGCACCGGGGTGCCGGGTTTGGGAGATGTCGGTGCCATATTGCCCTTGCTATCATTTGTGTAGCAAATTATTTGCTACACAAATGATAGCGAATCTGCGTGAGGATGTCATGGCGATTTTTCCTGTACTGGCTGCATTGGGGGCCTCTGGTGGATGGGCGACCGGCATTGTTCTTGCGCAATCCCCGGCCCGCAAACTGGGCGCCTTTGAGTTCACCCGGATTCAACTGATTGCCTGCTCGGCCTGTGTCGCAGGGCTTTGCGCCGTGCTCGGACTGTGGCCAACCGTCACCTGGCATCATTGGCCGGCCTTCGTGATTAGCAGCTTGTTTGGGATCCTTCTCGGCAATCTCGCGATGATTGCCTGTCTGAGACGCGGAGGACCGCGTCGGACCGAGGTCATTTTATCTTTCAAAGGCCCCCTTGTCGCGGGCATGGCCTATCTGTGGCTTGGTGAAACGCTCAGTCCTTGGGACCTTGCCGGGGCTGGGCTTGCGCTCATAGGCATCCTGCTTGCGGTTCTCTTCGCATCTGGCAATTCTGGAAAAAGTGACCAGCTCAGCGCGCCGATCTGGCAGGTAATCGCACTGGGTTTCTGTGCGACGCTGTTTCAGGGAATAGGCTTTCTGGCCCTAAAACCCGCGATGGTAGAAGGCACTGCGCCTCTGGCCGCAACCGCTCTGCGCCTTCTGGGGGCCGCACTGGTGATCTCACTTGTCGCGCTTTGGCCTGCTGAGATGTTCCGTCCGGCCAAACCAATGTCTAAGCGCATGTTGGGACAAACCGTTTTGCCGGGTCTGATCGGCTATGTGCTGTCCTCAACGCTCCTACTTTATGCGATTGCCAGCTTTGATGCAGGGATCGCCACAGTGCTCGGATCACTTTCGCCGGTAATAGTCCTCGCAATCCTGTGGATCAAAGACCGACAGCCCCCCACAGCCCTGGCCGCAGTGGGCGCGGGTCTGGCCATCTGCGGCACTGCTGTAATTGCCCTGACTTAACCGGTCATTGCCGCGCCACCGTCAACCACAAGCGTCTGAGCGGTCATCATTCGGCTGCTGTTTGAGGCAAGAAACAGAACGCTGTCGACAATGTCTTCCGGCACCAGCGCCTCTTTCAGACATTGTGTTTCGACATGTGCCGCCACTTTATCCGGTGTGGCCCAGAGACGTTCCTGACGTTCGGTCATCACCCAGCCCGGCGCCAGCGAATTGACGCGGATCTTGTCCGGGCCAAGCTCGCGCGCCAGAGCCCGCGTCATCCCCATGATTCCCGCATTTGCCGTGGTGTAGGCCGTCAGTCCGGACACCCCAAGCATATAGGTGATCGAGCTGAAGTTGACGATTGAGCCGCCGCCCATCGCCTTCATCCCTGGTACCACGCTTTGGCAGGCAAAGTAGTAGGCCTTTAGATTGATGGCCTGCGCCCAGTCCCAATAGGCCTCATCTGTGTCTTCAAGCACATGGCGCTGATCATTTGCGGCATTGTTCACCAAGATCCCAATGGGTCCATGAGCCTCGGCCGCCTGATCAATCGCGGCCTTCAGCGCCGATACATCGGTGATGTCACACGGGATGAACAAGGGCCGCGTGCCGGTGAGCCCCTCCATTTCATCACAGAAATCACGGGCATCCGAACGCTGAACAAATGCCACCTTTGCGCCTTGCCGCAGAAACCCTTCGGTCAGGGCCGCACCGATCCCCGAGCCACCACCAGTGATGAAAACCGATGCGCCCTCAAGATCATGAAATGTTGCGGATGCCATTGCTCTCTCCCCTGCTGCGGCCACGTGTCATGGGCCGCACCTTACAGCACAGAGAGCAAAGGCAAAGCCATTGGATCAGAAGATTTTAACCTGCGTTCCGACCTCGGCCAGCGCAAACAATTCAGAGATGTGCTCGTTGTAGAGGCCAATGCAGCCATTCGACGACTGGCGGCCGATTTTGCGCGTGTCGTTTGATCCGTGAACGCGGTAGTACTGCCACGACAAATAGAGCGCATGGGTGCCCAGCGGATTGTCCGGCCCTGGCCCCACAAAATCTGGCCATTCCGGATTGCGTTTTTTCATCGATGGCGTTGGACGCCAGCTCGGGCCATCCACCTTGCGGATGACTTTGGTATAGCCACGTTTGGTCAGTTCTTCGCTCATCGGAACGCTGGAAGGATAGACTTTGTAGGTTGCCTCATCCTCTGACCAATACTGCACAGCCCGTGAGTCGATATCACAGAGGATCGCCCCATGTTTGAGCGTCTCAAAGTGATCGCGCCAGTCGGGCAAACGAAACCCCGAGCTGTTGCGGCGGGAAATAGTCTCTTCCCCCACGGCTTGCGCCAAGACAGGCGTCGCCAGAGAGGTTGCGGCGGTTGCGATAAAGTTCCGACGGGTCAGGAAACGGGCCATATGTCTGCTCTGTTGTCATTGCTCCCTCCCCTGCTACACCTTCCCCCCACTAGAGGATCAACACACGTTTCACTCACAACATCGTGAGCGCGATCATTCGCCGATGTTGTCGTGGTCCGTCAGGCATTCGGAATGGTCGCGTAGCACCTCAAGCACACGACAATCCCCGGTCTGCCCCCCCTCACATTCTGCAATCATGCGCTGAAGTTCGGTTTCAAGCGCCTGCAAACGCAGAATACGTTGCTGAACCTGAACCAGCTGTTGTTGGGCAATCGAATCCGCCTGAGAACAGGATTGGTCTGGATTGTCCGACAGCCCGAGCAGATCGCGGATTGCATCGAGAGAAAATCCAAGCTGTCGCCCATGACGCACAAAGGCCAGTCGATCCAGATCACTTTGGGCATAGCGACGTTGGCCGCCCGCAGTACGGCCCGGTTCATTGAGCAAACCGATTTGTTCATAATACCGAATGGTTTGCACCTTGGTGCCGGTTTTGCGGGCAAGCGTTCCAATTGTCAGCATAAAAACCTCTAGTGAATATAGCTTTATAGATGTAGATCCGGCTAACCGGTTACGCAACCCCGTGCAAAATTCTCAAATTCTTCTCTTGACCCTACAGCCACTAGAGGTCGCATCTAGGATGGCAGATAGATTTAAGAGGTGATCTCGTGCGCGACGACGCAACCAATCCCTGCGGCCAAACAAACCCAGACCTGTCCCATGCCACTTCCGCTTCACATGACCATGGTGGAGGGTGCTGCGGATCATCGGCCACGATTCCCAATCCAACCGCTCCTGCAGAAGACGGCCAGAGCTTTCGCGTGAACGGGTTGGATTGCGCGGAGGAAGTGGCCATCCTCAACAAGGTGCTTGCCCACGATCTCGGGGGGGAAGAGCATCTTGCCTTCGATGTCATCAATGCACGAATGACCATTCTGAAAACCGCGAACCCTATGTCCGCCCAGGAGGTCATCGACCGTGTCGCAAGCACGGGGATGTCAGCAAAAATTTGGGATGCAGGGAGCGCCGAGGCCGATGCAGCGGCCCACCTGACACGACAGAAACTGTTCACGGGCCTCTCTGCCGGGTTCTGGGCGGTGGGTCTTGGCTACCATGTGGTGGAAACCGGATTGTCCGGCGCGGTTCAGATCTTTTCCGGCCATGGGGGCACGGCCATGCCCATCTTTGAGATTGGCGCCTTTCTTTTGGCCGTGCTCTTTGGTGTCTGGCTTGTCGCGCCCAAAGCCCTGTCGGCCGCGCGACGTGTCTCCCCGGATATGAACCTGTTGATGGTGATCGCCGTCGCAGGGGCACTGGCTTTGGGGGAGTTTTTCGAAGCAGCCACCGTCTCCTTCTTTTTTGCTCTATCCCTGACCCTCGAAAGCTGGAGCGTTGGGCGGGCCCGGTCAGCCGTGGCCGCGCTTCTGGACCTTGCCCCCGCTACAGCGCGTGTGCTGTCTCCAGACGGAAAGGAAACAGACAGGCCCGCGTCTGAGGTTCAGGTTGGCACAGAGTTTATTGTGCGCGGCGGGGATCGCATTCCGCTTGATGGCACAGTCACCGCCGGTCTGGGTGCCGTCGATCAGGCCCCCATCACTGGGGAAAGCGCATTGGTCGCGAAAGAACCAGGAGACGAGGTGTTTGCTGGCACGATCAACGGCGATGGCACGCTCACCATTCGCGCCACCAAACCCGCCACCGATACCGTTCTCGCCAAAATCACCCGAATGGTGGGCGACGCCCATGCCCGCCGCGCCGAAGTCGAACAGTGGGTGACAAAGTTTGCCCGCGTCTACACCCCAATCATCATGGCGCTGGCCGCTGCAATTGCCGTTGTCCCACCCTTGGTGCTCGGCGGGGTGTGGAGCGCCTGGATCTACAACGCCTTGGTTTTGCTTGTGATCGCCTGCCCTTGTGCCCTGGTTATCTCTACGCCGGTTTCCATCGTCGCCGCTTTGGCCGCATCAGCCCGAAACGGGGTGCTGATCAAAGGTGGCGCCTATGTCGAGACACCGGGACGTGTCACAGCTCTGGCCATGGACAAGACCGGGACACTCACCGAAGGAGAACCCGAAGTCGCCGCTGTGTATGCTTTGAAGGACAACGAAGACAGCCTGCTCACGCTGGCCTCAGCACTCGAGGCGCGATCCTCACACCCATTGGCTCGCGCCATTCTGGCCCGCAAAACTCCGGACGCCCCCGCCGAAGACACGCAAACGGTGCCCGGACGCGGTGTTGTCGGAACTGTGGCCGGACGTCAGATCTGGCTCGGCTCGGCCCGCTTTGCATCTGAAAATGGCGCGCAGATCCCGGAAGACCTACGGTCCGAAATAGAAAAAGCCGGGAGCACCTTGGTTGCGGTTGGGGAAGGCACGTCCCTGCTTGGCCTGTTAGAGCTGCGCGACCGCATTCGCCAGGATGCCAAAGAGGTTATCGCCAAACTGCACGCGCAGGGTGTTGAGACCATTGTTATGCTGACCGGCGACAACCGGCACACAGCACAGGCTGTCGCCGATGCGGTGGGGATCGATGAGGTGCGCTCAGATCTGTTGCCGCAGGATAAGGTTGCCGCCATCGAAGCCCTGACCCAGACACACAAAACTGTGGCCATGATCGGCGATGGTGTAAATGACGCCCCCGCTATGGCGCGTGCAGATTTTGCCATCGCCATGGGGGCCGTCGGATCAGACGCCGCAATCGAGACCGCAGACATCGCCCTGATGAGCGACGACATTGGCAAACTGCCCTGGCTGGTCTCTCATTCACGTCACACCATGTCGATCATCCGGCAAAACATCGCGTTTGCGCTGGCGACAAAGGCGCTGTTTGTCGCGCTGACGACCTTGGGTATGGCCTCAATGTGGGGTGCCATTCTGGCTGACGTTGGGGTGTCACTGGCCGTTGTGGCCAATGCTCTGCGGTTGCTCAAAGCCTAGCACGGCTCGTAAATTCTAGACAAAGGCCGGAATTAAGGCCTTTGTCCTCGCCCTCTAAACCGTCACCAAATCTTCGGGCGCAAACCGATAAGCTTTGGCAAATCCGCCATTCATCAGCCCCTCGTGAGCGATAAAGCGAACAAATCGGAAATCCGGGAAATCAATATAAAGCTTTGATTTCGGGCGCTGTTCGAGGAAAAATGCACGCAAATCCGCATAGCCGTCGTTGTCGCGCAGAACAAATTCGGCGGTACAATGCAGCGTCAAACGCGGATGGGTCAACGGGTCTCCCTTGGGGCCCGGCTCACCAATCAAAAGCGCACAATTGGGGTTGCTCTCAAGCGCGGCGGTATGGCTGGCCAGCGATGAGATCAAGGCCACGGGATACCCCGCCCGGTCTGTGGCCAAAGCCACGCGCGTCACCGACGGCAAATGCGTGCCCGGCTGCAGGAAAGACAGGGAGGCCGCGCTCGCCGCGCGGATCATCGCCTGCCCCTGTGCGCGCACCTCGGTATCAACAGGTTGGAAAAGATCAGATTTTGTCATGCTCCGATGTCTGACATGAGCATTTGATCGGGCCAAGCGCCAAAGTTATCTTTTCCGGCGTTTCACCCCACCCCGTTGGCCCGGCCGGCCAGCGGTAGAGCGGCCTTTAGACTTGACCGCGGCTTCCGCCGCCGCATCCACCGCCGACTGACGTGCAAGCGGATCGTCAGACACGGCCAGATCAACGGCTTCAAGCCGTTTGACCTCATCACGCAGCCGCGCAGCCTCTTCAAACTCAAGGTTTTCTGCCGCTTTGCGCATATCGTTGCGCAGGCCTTCCAGCACCGATTGCAGATTGCCTCCGGCCACCGCAGGATCGATTTTGGCCGTGACCCGCGATTGATCAGTGTCGCCCTGGTAAAGACCCGCCAGAATATCTTCGACGTTTTTCTTAACCGTAGCAGGCGTGATGCCATGCTCTTCGTTATAGGCCATCTGTTTCGCGCGACGGCGATTGGTTTCCCCAATCGCGCGCTCCATGCTGCCGGTCACTTTGTCGGCATACATGATCACCCGGCCTTCGGCATTTCGTGCCGCCCGCCCGATGGTCTGCACCAACGAGGTTTCCGACCTCAAAAACCCTTCCTTATCCGCATCCAGAATAGCGACCAAGCCACATTCAGGAATGTCCAATCCCTCACGCAAAAGGTTGATCCCGATCAGGACATCAAAAGCCCCAAGCCGCAGATCGCGCAGGATCTCGATACGTTCGATGGTGTCGATGTCCGAGTGCATATACCGGACTTTGATCCCCTGCTCATGCAGGTACTCCGTCAGATCCTCGGCCATGCGTTTGGTCAGCGTGGTGCAGAGCACCCGGTAACCATCAGCCGTGACTTTGCGGATTTCATCCAGCAAATCATCCACTTGGGTTTCAACCGGTCGGATTTCAATTTCCGGATCAAGCAGGCCCGTTGGACGAATAACCTGTTCTGTGAACACGCCCCCCGTCTGCTCCATTTCCCAGGAGGCCGGGGTCGCCGAAACAAAGATCGATTGCGGGCGCATGGCATCCCACTCTTCGAACTTGAGCGGGCGGTTGTCCATACAGGACGGCAGGCGGAACCCGTGTTCCGCCAAGGTAAATTTGCGTCGATAGTCCCCTCGGTACATGCCGCCAATCTGGGGCACCGAAACGTGGCTTTCATCGGCAAAGACGATGGCTGTGTCGGGGATAAACTCAAACAAGGTGGGCGGCGGCTCACCCGGCGCACGCCCGGTCAGATAGCGCGAATAGTTCTCAATGCCGTTGCAGACACCCGTCGCCTCCAACATCTCAAGATCAAAGTTACAACGCTGCTCCAAACGCTGCGCCTCAAGCAACTTGCCTTCGCCGACCAGCTGATCCAACCGCTGGCGCAGTTCTTTTTTGATGCCAATGATCGCCTGCTGCATGGTGGGCCGCGGGGTCACATAGTGGGAATTCGCATAGATGCGGATGCGCTCAAACGTGTCGGTGCGTTGCCCCGTCAGAGGATCAAATTCGCTGATCCCCTCCAGCTCTTCCCCAAAAAAGGACAATTTCCACGCCCGATCTTCAAGGTGTGCGGGCCAGATTTCCAGGCTATCACCGCGCACCCGGAACGACCCGCGCTGAAACCCCTGATCGTTGCGCCGGTATTGCTGGGCCACCAGATCTGCAATGACTTTGCGCTGATCATATTCCTGCCCCAGAAACAGATCCTGCGTCATCGCTCCATAGGTTTCGACCGAGCCAATGCCGTAGATGCAGGACACCGAGGCGACGATAATCACATCGTCGCGCTCCAAAAGAGCCCGTGTCGCCGAATGGCGCATGCGGTCGATCTGTTCGTTGATCTGAGATTCCTTCTCAATGAAGGTATCAGACCGGGCGACATAAGCCTCGGGTTGGTAATAATCGTAGTATGAGACGAAGTATTCGACCGCATTGTCGGGGAAGAAGCCTTTGAACTCGCCATATAGCTGCGCGGCCAGCGTTTTGTTCGGCGCAAGAATGATGGCGGGGCGCTGGGTCTCGGCGATGATCTTGGCCATGGTAAAGGTCTTACCCGTACCGGTAGCCCCCAACAGAACCTGATCCCGCTCGCCTTCGTTCACACCCGAGGACAGCTCGGCAATGGCCGTTGGCTGATCCCCCGCTGGCTCAAAGTCGGTGTGCAAGACAAATTGCTTCCCCCCTTCCAGCTTTTCACGGTGTTTCACATCCGGAGCCGGGGCGTGCAGGATCTGCATCTGTTCTGGCGAATTATTGTGCATGATGGAGGTCTCTTGCCGCAGGATGTCCCACATTTGTTCTTTTCTCAGACACAGGCAAGAGGCAGATGACCAGAGAGCTGTAAATTTCTTCTCGTACCCAAACAAAACGGTGTCGATTGTCCAGCATCAGCTGACACTGTTCTGTGTCAGACGCCCCTTCCGCTTCAGCCGCTGCCTGTTTTTTGGGCAGTTTTCCCTCAGATTTCTGTGGATGCGCTGGCCACTGGCAGATTCACGCCAGATTTGAGTGTTACCATTTTGTGAATTTTACGTTTGAATGTACCTTTTAAGGGCGCAGTCGGTTTGGCCAACTCGGCACGCTGTCAACTACCCCTCGCTCCCCGTGCGCCGACGTTTGGCCAAACCTCTGCCAGCAGAGTGTTGTCTACGTCTGTTTGGCCGAGTGTTGAGATCTTTGTTAGAAGCCGCGACAAATCTGCGATGTCCTAGGGCTTGAGATTAGCTCGGGAATCTCCGATAACCACAGCGGTTCAAGGAGATCCGATATGCTCGCACGTATTTTTCAGCCAGCCAAAACCGCCATGTCTTCGGGTCAGGGCAAAACCAAAGTGTGGATTCTTGAATTTTCACCGGCGGAACGCCGCGAAGTTGATCCGCTGATGGGCTGGACTTCGTCGGGCGACACCCAAAGCCAGGTGCGCATGCGCTTTGATAGCAAGGAAGCTGCAGAAGCCTACGCCAAGGATCACGGGATCGAAGCCACGGTCCAAGAACCCAACAAGCGCAAGCCCAACATCCGCGCCCGCGGCTACGCCGAAAACTTCGCTGTCGACCGCCGCACGCCTTGGACCCATTGAGCTTTGTAAATCGGGCTAAAGTTGCCATTCAGGGCGCCCTTAGGGCGCCTTTTTTCATTTTACGGAACCAGCCATGCCGATTGATTTCTTGATGAATGGCGATATGCCAGAACGCCCAACCATCCTGTTGGCCCACGGCGCGGGTGCCGCAATGGACACGCCTTGGATGACCTCAATGGCCGAACGGCTCGCGGCAAGGGACATGCGCGTTGCACGGTTCGAGTTCGCCTATATGGCGGCACGCCGAACAGGCGGTCCCAAACGCCCACCGCCAAAGATCGATCTGCTGCTGGAGGAATACCATAGCGCCATTGACGCGCTTACCCCCGATGGCCCGTTAATCCTTGCAGGGAAATCTATGGGGGGACGTGTGGCCAGCATGATTGCCGAGGATCTGTATCGGTCTGGAAACATCGCCGGCCTTTTGTGCCTAGGATATCCATTCCATCCACGCGGCAAGCCGGAAAACCTACGCACCGACCATCTGAGAACCCTCACCGTGCCCACACTGATCTGCCAAGGCACACGCGATCCGCTTGGCACAAAGGAAGAGGTCCTGAGCTACAACCTTCCCTCTGCAATCCGAGTCCACTGGCTACCAGACGGAGATCACGACCTAAAACCCAGGAAACGGGAAACAGGTTTAACGCTTGAAGACCATCTTAACACCACCGCCAATACAATCAGGGATTGGGGGAACGTCTTGGTCGGCTAGAGGGCTAACCACGCTATTCCTAGGGAAGTAGCCTTCCTAGGGTCAGGACCCTCGACCGACAATCGTCGCCCTAAAACAAGCGGCAGGAGGTTCTTTGGGACACCAACCTCCCCTTTGGGGAGCATCGTCTGCAAAATCAAGGATGTGCAGTTGCGGTACGGGCCTGCCAAACGGCACAACGCCCACTTAAGCAGCGAGGCGGTCTTTGTTGGCTATTTTAGTAAATTGGCTGGGATGGTAGGATTCGAACCTACGGTACACTGTACCAAAAACAGTTGCCTTACCACTTGGCTACATCCCAACCGTGGAGGCGTATTTAAGCCCGAAGTCTCAGCACTGCAACCCCTTTTTTGCCCGAAAAATCAATTTTCCGCGGCAACATTCTGGGGCAGAATTTCTCCTGCAAGAACCTCATCTTCATGGAACCGAAACTGTGCGCGACCGGCCCGTTTTGAGGCATAAAGTGCGATATCCGCCATCTCGAGCATCTGCGCGGGTTCAAGCACAGTACCGTCACTGATGCTGATGCCGATGCTTGCAGAAATCTTGCACTCCTGCCCTTCAAACGGCACGGGTTCTTCGATCCGCTTGATCAGCTGTGTCGAGATATCCGACAGACGGCGGCGACTGACCAGATCGGCAAAAATCATCACAAATTCATCGCCCCCAACGCGGGCCGCCACATCTTCTTTCCGGGCCATTTCGCCCATGATGCGGGCCGCCGCTTTAAGCACATGATCCCCGGCGGCGTGTCCCATGGTGTCATTGACCTGCTTGAAGAAATCCAGATCGATATGCACAAGCGAAAAGGGGCGCCCACTGCGACACAGTTTTTCCAGAAGCTGATCCGCGGCCCGGCGGTTGCGCAACCCGGTCAGAGTATCGGTAAAGGCCCGTTCCTCAGCCGCAACCATCGCGCCCTGCAGACGTGTATTGAGATTGCGCGAGGCGTCCATCGCCGCAGATTTCGCCTCGACCAGATACAGCATTTCGATGGCAAGATCTGTGGGCGCAAAATCTGTGCTGGTCAGCGCATAGTCCCGCACCGCATCCACCACAGAGATACCAAAAGACAGGCTGATCACTGCGCCGCCATTGTCATCCGCGGCAAGCACGCCTTTGAGCGGGGTTCGCACACCGCCTCGCAAACGCAGATGCAATTTACGTCCCTCGGCCTGCAACAGCGGAGACATGCCCGTGATCGCACGCGGGCGGTAAACTTCAAAGATTTCAAGGAAACGACGTCCCTCAATATCCGCGCCGGCAACTTTGCGCAGGGTTGGACCCGCCTGGATGATATGCCCGGTTTTATCCAATACCGCGTGTAACGGATTGATCCGGTGGAGCACTTCGATTGGCACGTGGCTCATGCCGCCCCCTCTGAGGGCACATGCACCGCCCCCAACTCAAATTCACGCCCTTCAGCATAGGCTGTTTCAACCACAGTCACATCCACCAATTGCAAACGCTCTGACGGGCCACCGGCATGATCGAGCAGGACCAATGCCCCGTAATCATCCGCCATGGCACGCAGAACACCCATAATAACAAAGCAAAACCCCGGCAGATCGCCCTCAACTTTCAAACTGAATTGCACAGAGGTGAGATCGCGAAGTTCAAGATCGGGAAGCTTCAGATCCGCCACCGCCAGACGCGCCCGATCGGGCAGATCGTCCAGCGAATGCAGAAACTCGGTGAAATCCACGCCCCCAAACCGTAAAAGTCGTCTGAGCCCTTCGCTGTTGGGGTGAGAGACAAGATAGGTGCCGACATCCTCTAGGATGGCCTCCCAGGGTTTGTTCAGCACCTTTTCACCCGCTTGCAGGACATCTGAAAAAATCTCTTTCGGATAGTTCAACATCGCTTCGAATTCAGGGACATCCAATGCCGCCTGATCCGCGATGTCAGCCCAGCTATCGGGGCCATATGTATCCTGCACAAACACCTGCAGAGTTTTTAAGATCAGCCCGTGCATGAGAGCTCCACCATTGTCATCCCCTTCTAACATGTCGCAAGGGACGTTAAATTTGAGGTAACATATTCAATTGTGCGTAAATAGAGATCTCCCGCTCAATTTGATCACCTCCACCTCAATCAGTCCGACCTCTGCTTTTCCAGCATGCAGATCAGTAAGCGCGCGGTCGCCCAGCGGGCTATTGTTGGCCCCGAGACGACTGACATGCCCTTCGCGCTCCAGCACACCGTCAGAGAGACGCATAGGCTCTACCCGTACCACATTTTCAGCTTCGCGCAGAAACAGTACCATAGATGTCTCGGTCGTTTCGCTGGGAATTACAAATAATCCACATCCCGGACCAGAGGGTAGCGCCAAATCACAGGCCGCAGAGACCCGCCGTGCGAATCCTGCATTCAATTCCGAATACGCACCATCAGGCAGGGTCACCCCTTCAGGATAAACTGGGATCTGCGCCGAGAGAGGGCGTACAACCTCTTCATTTGCCGACACAAAGTAACGTCCACCCTCACGCACCGCGTCGATTGTCGCGATCAGTTCCGGTCGTGCGATGGCCAGATCTTCAAGTGCCGTTTGCCCTGCGTGACCCCAGTCAAACGCCAGCTGTGCCAACACGGATTCGTCTAGTGTGTCATCGTGAACAAGGCGCGCCAATTGCGACCTCGATGACACCGCTTCGGGCGAAAACAAGGGGCTCAACCAAAACAGACAGGTCACCACCACCATCAAAGCAAGCCAGATATTGGCCTGCCGAATGCGCTCCATCCAGTCTCGTCTCATCGCCACAGCCAAGGCATAGGCCGCACCATAGGCCACAAGAACAAGTCCGATGGTCAATGCGGTCAGTCGTTCGGGTGTCCAGCCATATTGGCCCACGCGAAGCCAAACCGCCCACAAGGCGAGCCCTGCCAGGACAGGCACCAAAACCGCCAACCCCGCCACCAACAGGCGAAACACCGGGTTCTGCGCCGCATCTGAGCTTTCACAATCCACTGAGACCGTGACCAGAACAACCGCCGCCAAGGAAAATGCCAAAAGGGCCGCGGCCGGGGACCAGCCATTGAGCAAGCCCCCCCACCCGCGCAGGGGCAAGGCCACCACAAAGATCACCGCCACGACAAGCACCACAGGCACAAACAAGCGCAAAAGCCGCAAAACAAGATAGGGGGAAATGAACTCGCGCAGCTCGTGGACAACGGTGAGAGCCAGCCCAAACACCGCACCACTGAGCGCCCAGACCGTCGCATCATGGCGTAACACCAGATCCCAGAGATCCAGGCCCACAATGCTCAGCACCGCATCCGAGAGCGCAAAGATCCCCCAGAACATCGCCGTGAACACAAAGGCCGCCACATGACGCACGGCAATTCGCCAGCTCAGGCGGTACAGCAACGGGTAATCCTGCCACCCTGCGGGTGCGCTCAGTGTCGCCGCCACAAATGGGGTCACCACAAGCAACGCCAGCGCAAAGCACAGGACCGGATAACCCAGATCCATAAATTCACCGACATCCTCATGCCGTCCCGACGCCCACCACACAGCCCCCCCCAGGAGCACCGCAGCCCCCGCGGCAGGCAAAATTGTACGATGCACCGTCACCGGGCCAATCAGCGACAGCATCATGGTAAAAAAGGCAAACAGGACAAAGGACACACCGAGCATTTCACGCTCAGGCAAAAGGCCATTCTGCCACCCTTCGGTCAGCCACCAACCCGTCAATCCCGCCCAGGCTCCGATCGCAGCCAATACCAAATACAAGAGGTAACCCGGTTGCGTGTCACTCTGCATTTTGGCTCTCCTTGATCGGACTGTCTAAACTTTTACTTGGGTATCATGGGGTTGGTATCAACCGTAGCGGCGGAATACCCGACCTCGTTTCAGCAGAATAGCAAAAAAGCGCTCCTGAGGAGCGCTTTCTCTGATTTGGGTCTGGAGAGGAAGCCCCCCGAGATCAGAAATCGGTTGGAGCCCCGCCTTCAGATTTCCTCCGCGCCACAAAATCTGCAAGCTCATCACGGATCGCCACATCCATCTCCGGGGCCTCAAATTCGTGAATGATCTGCTTAAACTGGGCATGGGCGCGTTCAGGGGTCCAGATGGCGCCCCCGGCCTCCCAGGCCTCGTAGTTTTTCCAGTCGGAGAGCGATGGCTGGTAAAATGCAGTCTCGTAGCGGTCCTGCGTGTGCTGGATGCCAAAGAAGTGCCCTTCCGGTCCAACCTCTGCAATTGCATCCACGGCCAGCGCATCCTCAGAGACATCACAGATCGACGGATCCAGATAGCGGATCAGCTGATTGATCACTTCGCAGTCCATAATGAACTTCTCGGGGCTGGCAATCAGTCCTCCTTCAAGCCACCCCGCCGCGTGATACACCATATTGGTGCCCGACTGAATTGCCGCCCAGAGGCTATGTTCGGTCTCCCACATGGCCTGACCATCGGGCACGTTGGCGGCGCATACTCCTGACGAGCGCATCGGCAGATCATAGAACCGCGCCATCTGGCCGGTCATCTGCGTCGCGCGCATGTATTCCGGTGTGCCAAAGGCGGGTGCGCCGCTTTTCATATCCACATTCGACGTAAACGTGCCAATCGCACAGGGCGCGCCCGGGTTGATGATCTGCGCCAGAACAATCGCCGTCAGACCTTCGGCAAGTGACTGAGCCACAGCGCCTGCCATGGTCACCGGAGCCATAGCCCCGGCCAATGTGAAGGGGGTCACCACAAGCCCCTGCCCCCGACGTGCCAGACGCATCCAACCATCCAGCATGGGGATGTCGTGTTTCAGAGGCGACGTCGAATTGATGTTGGTGTACATCCGCGGGCTGGCATTGAATTCCTCATGGGTCAGACCACCAGCGATCCGCACCATTTCCATAACGTCTTCAACACGTTCCTCGCCCAACGAATAGGCATGCGCCACTTTGTCGGTCAGGGTCAGTTTGTCATAGAGCACATCCAGATGGCGCACGCTTGCGTGCACGTCGACGGGTTCAACCGGATAACCACCCACAAAGTGAATACAGTTAAAGTGCTGAGACAGTTTCAGAAGATTTGCGCATTGCTCACGCGTCCCCGACACCTTTTTGCCCAGCTCAAGATCCCAGTAGTTTGGCGGTGAAGACACATTGCCAAACAGAATATTGTCACCGCCGATGGTGATTTTCCGATCAAGGTTGCGCGGTGTCATGGTGAAACTTGAGGGCGCTTTGCCCACCATTTCCATCACAAAATCCCGCTCCATCCGGACGTTTTCACCGTTGATGATGCAGCCCCCCGAGGCCCGTAAAATTTCGAGCGCCTCATGATTGAGAAACTCGATGCCAATGGTCTCGATAATCCGCATCGTCGCATCATGCAGGCGTTCAACCCCCTCTGGGGTCAGTGGCTCGGTGGGGCGGTCAATGTTTTTGGGCAATGTCCATGCCGGTTGTTCCGTCGCCAGACCTGCCTTGCCACGTGTGTTTCCAGCCCGGCCTCCGCCGCGCCGACGACGCCCGCCCTTTGCGGTTTCTGCTTCGCTCATGATGTACTCCGATCCAATTTCTCCTGATCACACACCGCGAATGGGCGGGCGGCCTGTCGGTTCACGACGTAAATCGTCGTTTTTAGATCGCGACTGCACAACACTGGCAAAAGAAAACCCCCTTTCGATCTGAAAGGAGGTTTCAAATTTCCGACAAGTTGCGTCGGCGTCAGGCCTGGAGCCACTCCGGCAGGTGGCCGATATCGGGCAATACAACATCCGCCAGCGAGGCCAGATCCTCGGCGCCCGCCGGTCCGGTCAATACGCCCACTGTCAACATGCCCGCCGCGCGACCCGCTTCTAGATCATGGGTGCTGTCACCAACCATCACGACACGCTCAGGCGGGTGTCCCATACCTTGAGCAAAGGCCAACAAAGGCGCCGGCGAAGGTTTGGCACCATAGCCACTGTCAAACCCCGCGATAAAATCAAACATCCCCTCAACACCGGCAAACCGAAGATGCGACCGCGCGCCATATTCCGTGTCATTGGTCATCACACCCAACGAGAGATCCATCGCAGAAAGCCGTGCCAAAAGCGGCACCAGAGGCGCCGCCTCAGCCAGAGGCGCTTGGGCGGAGCTTTTCATAAGGTACACTTCCAGATCGTCCACCGACCAGTCGGGCAACGCGACAGACAGACATTCCGCCGCCTCACGGTTGGTCCCGGCGATGATCGGGCTGTCCGGCAGATAAGCCTTTTCAGTCAGGTCATAGCGAGCCGCATCTGCCATGGCCTGGGCTTTGAACACATCCCCTTCCGACAGATCTTCGATCACTTTGGCCGTCCACACATTCCAGGTGGCCCCAAAATCAAACAAGGTTCCGTCTTTGTCGAACAGAACCGCATCCGCTTTTAATTTCATGTCCAATGCATCTCCCCGCCGCCGGGCAAAACCGCCCGCGCCTGCATGGGCACGTCATACGCCAGTCCCT
This sequence comes from uncultured Pelagimonas sp., assembly GCA_947497905.1. Taxonomy (GTDB): domain Bacteria; phylum Pseudomonadota; class Alphaproteobacteria; order Rhodobacterales; family Rhodobacteraceae; genus CANMIH01. The sequence goes on along the minus strand of CANMIH010000013.1, from coordinate 102,674 downwards.
GCGCATCACAAAAGGCAATAATCCAGACATCGTCCATTAACAAAAAGTCCAGAACCGAGCCCTGAAACGCCGGATCTGTCAGATTTTCTCGCAGATCTGCCTCGGACACACCGCTGGCACCCATGAAAACCGGCAACAAGTCATCGTTTGCAGCCAGCCAGGCCACGGCCTGAAGTCCAATTATTTCAGCTTGGTCGTGAGAAAAAGACATTTAGATCCATTCCCGAAAGGATTTCTTAACCAATGTAGACAAATCTTAAACTGCGAAAGAGTGCAAGTAAGGGACGTTAACCCCCCAACCGAGGAAGAGCAGATGACAGGACGGATTTTGGTGGTCGATGCAGTGCCGACGAACCGCATCATCTTGCGGGTCAAACTGGCGGCTGCCTTCTACGAAGTGGCCCAGGCTGGCACCGCCGCCGCGGCGCTTGATCTGATCAAAAAATCTCTACCCGATTTGGTGATCATTTCTTCGGATCTTCCCGACATGGCGGGTCGTGACCTTTGCGCCGCGCTTCGTGACGCCGCTCAGGACATGCATCTTCCCGTCGTCATCATTCACAGCGACAACCTTCCCGAAGAACGCCACACCTCGCTCATCGCGGGGGCTGATGATGTGCTGTCACGCCCTCTGGATGACCAGGTGATGCTTGCCCGACTGCGCTCGCTGCTGCGTGCACGGGATGCGGAAGCCGAGCTGCAGCTGCGCGAAGACACGCGCCGCGCGCTTGGCCTGCAAGAAGACAACCCCGATTTCGATCACCCGGCGTTGGTTGCTTTTGTGCCTGTGGGAGATATGCCAACGGGCAAATCTCTGACCAATGAACTAGGCGATGCTCTGGGCGCGCAGATCGAACTGATCAAACCCGATCACGCGCTGCGTGAACGCCGCCCTGCGCCGGATGTCATCGTTATTGCGGAAGGTCGCGGTGCAAACGGTCGGGGGCTCACCCTTTTGGCACAGATGCGCGCCAACAGTCACACGCGTCACGCGGCCCTTATCTATGTAGCCTACCCCCACCAACAGCGCGAAGCCGCAAGCGCCCTTGATATGGGGGCCAATGACCTACTGGTGAACGGACCCGATGTTCAGGAACTCGCCATTCGCCTGCGCAAGCAGATCGCCCGCAAACGCACCAACGATCGGCTGCGCGAAGATATGCGTGACGGGTTGCGCGCCGCCGTGACCGACTCGCTCACCGGGCTGTACAACCGCCGCTATACCCAGCCACACTTGGCACGCCTGACCGACCGCGCCACGCAGCGCCGCCGCCCCTTCTCTCTTCTTGTTCTGGACCTCGACTTCTTCAAAAAGGTCAATGACAAATACGGGCACGCCGCAGGAGATGCGGTTCTGGTGACGCTGGCCCGCCGGTTGAAAGACAACCTGCGCCCCTCAGATCTGATCGCCCGCTGGGGCGGCGAAGAGTTCCTTGTCGCCATGCCCGACACCGACCGCAATTCAGCGGTCACCATCGCCCAGCGCCTCTGCCAAATCATGGCCCAACAACCGGTCACCCTGCCCGGAGGTCGCCGCCTGACTGTGACGCTGTCGATTGGTGTTTCCAGCCTGACAATCGAAGGTGAAGAAACGCCAGACACTCTGATCGAAAAGGCAGATCAGGCCCTCTATGCCGCCAAAAGCCAGGGTCGCAACACAGTTGTTCTGGCGGATACTGTGCGCCCCATGGTGCCCCGCCGCCGCAAAAAGACCATCGAACCGGTGCGCCAGCTCTCTCTCTTTGACACGGTCAAACGCCAGGTCAACGGAACCTAACTCTCCAGTTTCTCTCTTCCCCTAAAACTGGAACACCGGCATCTTCGGATGCCGGTTTTTTTATGTGGAATTGGTTCAGCCGTCAGTTGTGACGCTTAGGTTTGCGCCGCCGCGCAAAATTCGCGATCTCTTCTTCCAGCCGATCCGCGTAGGTTGCGCGCTCTTCCGCAGTTAAGCCTGCAAGAAACTCGGACAAAACGAGCTGACCTTTTTGACGCCGGCTTTGGCCGCGCGCGCTTTGCTGATCCAGCAGGGTATCCATCCGTTCCCGATCATAAGGTTCCGTGCGCAGAACGTCCAAAGCTTCGCGGTAATCCTGCACGATCCCCCCGCGTTCTCCCCGGTTCTCAAAGAAGCTTTGACGCAGAGATTTCTTCAACGCATCACGTTGGTCCGCAGTAAAGGCGCGGGTGAAGGGGGCCACTGCATCTTTGTCGGGGCCATGCATACGCGGTGGACCGAATTTACCCCCGCCGAAGGCCACACCGGCAACCAATCCGACAACCGCCAGATTCATCGCCAAAGAGCCAAACAACAGCCCCTTCTGCCAGCGTTTCATGCCGAGTTTCTGTTTGGGTTCCTGAGAGATGGTCATCTCAACCCTCCATCATCGCAAGATCAAAACCGCTCAGGGGATCAACACCAATGGTGCCAAGCGCATTATCTTGCAGCAAAAACAGGGTGTTGATCCCATCGGGAGAGACAACACCAATCCAAACCCCAGCCGCACAGGCCGCGGCCAGTCCCGCAACTCCCGGCCAGCCTCCAACGGCTGACATCAAGTGAGACCACAGGCTGCGGCGCGGCGCCGGTTCCGGCAGAGCCGCAAGCGCCTGTGCCTCCATGCGGGCCATGAAATCTGTTGACGGTGCGGGGTCGTCCTCTCGCGCCGCAGCAAAAAACAGATCCAGGTCGATATCGTCTTTGCGTTCAGTCATCGTCTTCATACCCCAGTTCCGCGCGACGCCCCGAAAGCAATGCCTCCAGAGCGCGTTTACCACGCGCGGTCAAACTTTCCACGGCCCGTGGGCCAATGTCCATGATCTGCGCAATCTCAGGATTGGACATCCCTTCGATATGACGCAGGATCACCGCCTGTCTCTGACGGTCGGGCAGCTGATTCAAAGCGCCCTGCAAGGCCTCGGCCCGTGCGGCGTTCTGCATTTCTTCCGCCGCCGAGGGTGCCTCATCCACCGGTTCCGGCACCGAATCGAGATCCGGGCCGCCGCGACGTTTGCGCATACGGTCAATGCAGAGGTTCGCGGTAACACGATATAGCCAGGTTGTGACCTTGGCCTCGCCTTCTCGCCACCCCGGAGCCGCGCGCCACAGCCGCAACAGCGCCTCCTGTGCAACGTCTTCTGCCTCGGCCCTATCCCCGCCCAACATCCGCACAGCATGCGAAAACACACGTGGGGCCAACCGTTGGGTCAGTTCACGTGCGGCACCAGCATCGCCACCGGCGAAAGCCACCAAAAGCGCATCATCTCCGAGAGTACTCATACATTCCTTATGGGCGTCAAATGCCATGCGGTCCACACCTTGCACCTACACGTTGACCCAAACCATTCCTCTTGGGCCCGTTGGGATCAGGGCTGCCGGGACAAGATGGCAACCCTGATCACCGGGGTCTCGAAAGACCCCGGGAGACACAGCCAGATCAGTTGTCGTCGTGACCGTGACGCTTGCCACGCCATTTGCCTCGGGCAGCTTCCGCTTCGGCCAGCGTGATGGCGCCATCCCCATCGGTATCTAGACGCTCAATCATGCGATCCGCACTCATACCGCGTTTCTTGCCCGAAGCCATTTCTTCCTGGCTCAGCAGCCCATCGTTGTTGGCGTCTTTGTGCTCGAACATCCGATCGATCCGGTTGCCACGACGGCTTTCAGCACGTTTCTCAGACGCCGCGGTCAGTTCTTCTTTGCTCAGCAAGCCGTCGCCGTTGGTGTCCGCATCGGCAAAGCGTTTTGCGGCCCCTGCCTCAATTTCCTCTTTTGTCAGCTTGCCATCCGCGTTGGCGTCCAGCTCCTGAAACATCTGTTCAAAGTTTGGGCCGCGTCCGTCTTTTGGACCCATGGCCGAGGCAACGCCTGCGGTCCCCAGAGCCAGAACCAACGCGCCGGTGATCATCAGTGCAGTCTTTTTCATGTCGGAGGTCTCCATTCCAATTCGTAACCTGTATGATCCGCCCTTCTCTGAGCGTCTCTGCATACTGTTACGGCCCGGCCCGAAACTCCCGTCGCAAGAAATGAAACTTTTTTCGCAGCCCCTCGGTTTTTATCGGAAATCTGCTGTGACACGCCGCCGCAAGGACAGATTGCACCCTTCCGCACTTTCGCGACGCGGGCCATCCTCAAGGCGCTAACACCCTGAGGATCGCATGGCCCCCACAACCCCAAAAAACGACACACGGCCGCTCGGGCCGTCGTTACACCGTGGCTGGCGCCTGCGCTGCCCCCGGTGCGGGTCTGGTCCAATGTTGGCGGGGTATCTCAAGGTTCGGGACCACTGTCCGGTCTGCCGCGAAGAACTCTATCATCAGAAGGCAGGTGACGCGCCGGCCTATTTGACCCTGATCCTCGTCGCGATCATCATGACACCTCTGTTGAACGTCATTTTCGCCAGCTATCGCCCCGATCCTTTGATCCTCTTCACAATCTTTGCGGTTGGCTGTGTCGGCTTGTCGCTTTATCTTCTCCCAAAATTCAAAGGCGTTATTGTCGCCTATCAATGGGCACGCGAACTGCACGGGTTTGCCCGTTCGTAAACCGAGGGCCAGAATGAGCAGCGACACAATCGACAAAACCGCCATCCGCAACGCCGCCACCATCATTGTTCTGCGTGATCGCAGCACCAATCCACGTGTCCTGATGGGACAGCGCGGCTCCAAAGCCGCCTTCATGCCCAATAAGGTTGTCTTTCCCGGTGGGGCCGTTGACCCCGATGACAGCAAGGTGGCGCTTGCGCGCCCTCTGCCGCCACTCTGTGCGGCACGTCTGTCAGAAGGTGCCGAACCCGGTATGGCCCGGACATTGGCCGCCGCCGCTATCCGCGAGCTCTGGGAAGAAACCGGTCAGATATTGGGCACACAGGCCCCCTGGCCCGGTGCCGTTCCAGAAGAGTGGCTGGGATTTGCGGGCACGGGCCACCGCCCTGTGGCAGACGGTTTGCAGTTTGTCTTTCGCGCCATCACGCCCCCCGGACGTCCCCGCCGATTTGACGCGCGGTTTTTCCTGCTCGATGCCGAGGCCCTCGCTTCAGACCCGGATGATTTCTCCGGTGCCGAAGACGAGCTGTCCCACCTGCAATGGATCCCGCTGGATGAGATCCGCAATTTTGACCTGCCGTTTATCACAGAGGTGGTGCTGGCCGAAGTCGCGGCCCGCGCCCACGATGACACGCCACCAAACTCGGTGCCCTTCTTTCGCAATGACGACGAGGAAAGCCTGTTCCTGCGTCTCCACGGCCGCCCACTGACGGACTGACATGCTGCATTATACAACCCACGGCGACGCAACCGCCGAACGTCCCCTTGTGATTGTCCACGGCCTTTATGGTTCGGGACGCAACTGGGGGGTAATCGCACGCCGTCTGTCCGATGAACGGCAGGTGGTGACACCCGACATGCGCAACCACGCCCATAGTTTCTGGGATGACCGGCACGATTACCCTGCTCTGGCGGAAGATTTAGCAAAACTGATCGAAACCCTCGGAGGCGAGGCGGACGTGGTCGGGCATTCCATGGGCGGCAAAGCCTCGATGATGCTGGCGCTCACCCGCCCTGAGCTGGTTTCCCGCCTGATCGTCGCAGATATCGCGCCGGTGCCCTACACCCACGACCAGACCCAGTTCATTCAAGCCATGCGCGCCGTGGATCTTTCTAAGGTTGAAAAGCGCAGTGACGCCATCGACCAGCTGGCCGTGAATGTGCCGGACACCACGCTGCAGACATTTTTCACCCAGTCACTGGATCTGCCCAACAAACGCTGGCGGTTGAACTTGGATGCTCTGGAAGATCAGATGGCCAATGTGATTGGATTTCCAACAGATGTCTCTGGGTCGTTCTCTGGCCCAACCCTGTTTTTGTCCGGAGCGGATTCCGACTACGTCAAACCAGAATATCGCGATCTGACCCGCGCCCTTTTCCCAAAGGCGCGATATGCCAAAATACCCGGAGCAGGCCATTGGTTGCACGCCGAAAAGCCGCGTGAATTTGAGGCCTCGGTGCGGGCCTTTTTAGAGCGCGCCAAAGCCTAACGCCGGGAGGGGGATGCCCCTCTTGGCCATCCGGCCAAATCCCAGCAAGATTTATCTGGTCAGGCATTTTCGCGAAATCTGGTCTGTTTTCGCGCGATAGTTTTAGATTTTTCGAATAGGCAGAGCCGGTTTTCCGAAACCATCTAGCGCGGTCTTGCGCGATTGAATTCCATACGCAATTTCGCAGTATGAGAAGCGCTAGATCACCCCTCCAAAACGCGAAGCTCGCCTTCCAGCCAAGGCAGCTGGTGCAGGGCTGGGGAAATCACCATTTCGTTCACCAACATCCGCGTAGTCCGCGCTACATCGCGCGGCACGCGATCCGCCCAGTCACTGCCCGCAAAAAGCGAAATGGTGCGCGAGAACGGTTTGAACGGTACGGGATGGGCCTCCATCTCATCATGGAAACGGCCCGCTCGCATATACCCCAAGGGGGTGGTGATGCCCCATCCCATACCGCGCGACACCAGCGTCATCAGCGACAGATGGGCACCGATCTCAAAGCGCTCGACAAAGTTCAGCTTTTGCCGCGCCAGATGCGCCTCAATCTGACGGCCGATCAACTGCTCTCGGTCATAGCGCAGCAAAGGCTGGTTCTGCATGACCGCCTCGACGCTGCCCAGATCGGCCACTGCACCGCGCCTACAGACAAAAATGAACGGGTCACGGACCATCGGATATTCGACGATTCCGTCCATGACCTCACCGCTCGAGGCCGAAATGGCCAGATGCAACCGCTTGGCCTTCATCTCATTCGAGATTTCATGGCTGGGGGCAGTGATCAGTTTGAACCGGCAGCGGGTCATACTTTCGGCCAGAATGGTTACAAGGCGCGGCGTCAGGTCGTTATCGAAATCGTCGATCACTCCGAGGTTGAGCGTGCTGAGGTGGGTCAGGTCCATCACCGTCAGCTCGTTTTGCGCCAGTCTGAGCTGGGTCAGCACCGCCCGCGTGCGCTGCAAAAACGATCGTCCCGCCGGAGTAAGCTGCATCGGGCGTCGCCCGTGATCCACCAGATCAGTGCCCAGCGCCGTTTCAAGATTTCGCATCTGTTGACTGACCGCTGGCTGGCTCAGCCCCGTGCGCTCGGCGGCCTTGGCCACGGAACCCGTTGCCGCAAGTGCCTCAAACACCTCAAGCCCGCGCAGGGTGACCCCTTTCATCAACATGAAAACTTCCTCTCTGCGCCTGACCCCCATCCGGTCCTAAATTTCGTTTTTCCAAAACTCCACCGCTCTCGTCAAGGATTTCCGCATCATGCCCATCCGTTCCATAAAATCAGCTCCTGGTCTGAGCGCCGAGGTTCAGGCTGATGTCTCTGACACGGTCCAGATCATGTTGACCCGTCTGCGTGAGGGGGGCGAAGAGATGGCCCTTGATTACGCCAAACGGTTGGACAATTGGCACGGAGATCCGGTTGTCACCCGCGATCAGATCGAAGAGGCCAGCGCGCAGGTCTCTCCCGAGCTGAAGCAGGCTCTTGGCTATGCCCATGATAACATTCGTCGCTTTGCCGAAGCCCAGCGCGCCTCTGTACAGGATTTTGAAACCGAAATTCGACCCGGCCTGAAAACAGGTCAGAAGGTGATCCCGGTTTCGGCAGCGGGATGTTACGTCCCCGGTGGGCGCTATGCCCATATTGCATCCGCCCTGATGACCATCACCACGGCCCGCGCCGCAGGTGTGCCGCATGTCACCGCCGTCGCCCCACCACGTGGAGAGACCATCGACGCACCAACCCTCTATGCCATGCATCTGGCGGGCGCCGACACCATCCTCTCGCTTGGTGGGGTGCAAGGGATTGCGGCCATGGCCTATGGCCTGTTTGGCGCGCCCAAAGCCGATGTTCTCGCAGGCCCCGGCAACGCCTTTGTCGCCGAAGCCAAACGCCAACTGTTTGGCCCGGTCGGTATCGACATGTTCGCCGGTCCAACCGACGTCTTGATCCTCGCCGATAAAACCGCCGATCCGGCCACGGTTGCTCTGGATCTCGCGGGTCAGGCCGAACATGGGGTGACATCGCCCTGCTGGCTGGTCACGGATGACGAAGGCTTGGCGCGGTCGGTGCAGGCCATGATGCCCGCAACCATCGCCAGCCTGCCGCCTGAGAATGCCGCCGCCGCACGTGCGGCCTGGGACGCGATGGGCGAGATTATCCTATGTGACACCCGCGATGAGATGCTGGCCGAGGCCAACCGCTTTGCGCCGGAACATCTGCACGTGCAATGCGCCGATCTACCTTGGTGGCGTGACAATCTCGCAGCCTATGGATCTCTGTTCCTAGGCGCCAATACGACCGTGGCCTTTGGTGACAAAGCCGCCGGGCCAAACCATGTTTTGCCCACATCCGGGGCCGCGCGGTACACAGGTGGTCTATCGGTGCATAAGTTCCTGAAAACAGTGACATGGCAGCAGGTTGACGATGAGGCCCTGCCAAATTTGGCGCAAGCCACCTCGCTGATTTCTCGCGCTGAAGGTATGGTGGGTCATGCCATGACCGCCGAGGTGCGGATGCAGACCCCGCCTCCGGTCAAACTTGTTGGTTAAACGCTAAATTGAGGCTGGGGGCTTTGCCCCCACCTCAACGAACCCGTGTTCAGAGGCCTTTGCAGACGCGTTCAGAATGGGCGGCAAAGGCTTTGTATTTCTTCCAGAAGCGCTCGTTGCTCGACACATCCGACTGACGGATTTCCTGCGCTTTGTGCGGATTGGAAAAGAAGCTGGCCGCAAGACGTTGGTCCGAGCTGGACAACGACGAATTGGCCACGCCCTGAATACAGCCACACAAACGTCGGTTGGCCGATTTTCGATTGGCGGTCAGACAGGCATTTGAAATGGGGCCACTGGCCATACTGACGCTGGGACTGCCGTAATAGCGTTCAACCCGAGTTTGCCCACCACCGCCACATGCGGTCAGAACAAATGCGGCCAATACCACAACTGCCGTTGTTTTCATCACATCACACCTATTTTGCCTGCACCGGCGCGGGTTTGCCCGTCTGTCCGGAAATCTGCCTTGGCGCTATCATGGTGCAAAACACGCAGGTGTTCAATCGAAGAGGGGCTGACAAGATCGTCAGCCCCAATTTCCGCTCATACAAAGCGATTTACGTAGTTTTCCAGGATCTCCTGCCGCCCAGACCGGGGCTCGGGGTTGATCCCCTCGGACAGAACCCGCGCTGTGATGCTGTCGAGATCGCTCGCTAGCATCTCCTGCGCCGCTGGTGACTGCCAGCCCGCATACCGCGTGTCCAAGGCCTGGTCCAAACCACCATCTTCGATCATCGCCGCCGCCGCCTTGAGGCCACGTGCACAGATGTCCATGCCCCCCACATGGGCGGCAATCAGGTCTTCTGCATCCAGTGACTGACGGCGCAGCTTGGCGTCGAAATTGGTGCCGCCGGTGTCAAACCCACCCGATTTCAGGATGTGATAATAGGCCAGCGCCACTTCTGGGGTGTTGTTGGGGAATTGATCGGTGTCCCAGCCGCTTTGGTAATCATTGCGGTTCATGTCGATCGATCCCAGCATACCTTCCGAGGTGGCCACCGCAATCTCATGCTCAAACGAATGCCCTGCCAGAATGGCGTGGCCTTGTTCGAGGTTGAGTTTGACCTCATCCTCAAGACCATATTTGCGTAGAAACCCGATGCAGGTCGCGGCGTCAAAATCATACTGATGTTTCGACGGTTCCTGCGGTTTGGGCTCGACCAGAATGGCGCCTTTGAACCCGATTTTGTGCTTATACTCGACCACCATGTTGAGGAACCGCCCCATATGGTCAAGCTCTTGCCCCATGTCGGTGTTCAACAGGGTTTCATAACCTTCGCGTCCGCCCCAAAGTACATAGTTTTCACCGCCCAGTTTGTGGGTCGCATCCATGCAGGATTTCACCGTGGCTGCAGCAAAGGCAAACACATCCGGGTCCGGGTTGGTCGAGGCGCCCGACATCCAGCGGCGGTGGCTGAACATATTGGCGGTGCCCCACAGCAGTTTGGTGCCCCCAGCCTGCATTTTCTCGCCAATGTAATCGGTGATCTCATTCAGCGTCGCCAGGTTGTCGGCGAAATTGCCCTGCTCAGGACGAATGTCCGCGTCATGCCAACAGAAATACGGCGCGCCCAGCAGATCAAACATCTCAAAGGCAACGTCCGCCTTCATTTTGGCGCGGCCCATATCATCCTGCGGATGCCAGGGACGAATAAAGGTCTGGCCACCAAAGGGATCGCCGCCTTCCCAGGCAAAGCTGTGCCACCAGGCGACGGCAAAGCGCAGGTGGTCTTCCATCCGCTTGCCCAGCACGATCTCATCCGGGTTGTAATGGCGGAACGCCAGAGGGTTGGTGCTGTCCACACCTTCATAGGCGACCTTGGTCAGGCCGTCGAAAAAACCGGTTGTCATCGGCGTGTCTCCATGTCGTAAGCCGACCCCGATCTCTACCGGGGCCGGAGGTCTTTTAGGCGGCGGCTTCGCCGGGCTTTTTGCCCAAAATGATCATCGAGAGCAGATCATCATCGGTGACATCGTCGATCTCAACCGTGCCCACCAGCTGACCGTTTTTCATCACGCTGGCGCGGTCACAGAGCTCCATCACCGCATGCACATCGTGATCAATCAGGAAGATGCCGATCCCTTCTGCCTTGAGCTGTTGGATCAACTCGGCCACCATCTGGGTTTCATGCGGCCCGAGTGCTGCCGTGGGTTCGTCCATGATCAAGATCTTGGCGTTGAAATACACCGCACGGGCAATCGCCACCGACTGGCGTTGACCACCTGACAGGGCGCTGACCGGTTCCGAAAACTTGCGGAAGTTCGGGTTCAGGCGCCCCATAATCTTGCGGCATTCCGATTCCATGGCGGCATCATCCACCAATCCAAACGGTGTGACCAACTCGCGCCCAAGGAACAGGTTCGCCGCCGCATCCAGATTATCCGCCAGAGCAAGTGTCTGATAGATCGTCTCGATGTTTTGTGCACGGGCGTCACGTGGAGTGTGGATCTCGACTTTGTTGCCATTGACGCGGATTTCACCGCTGTCCATGGCGTAGGCGCCCGAGAGGATCTTGATCAGCGTCGATTTACCGGCACCGTTGTGACCCAACAGGCCCACAACTTCGCCCGGATGCAGATCGACCGATACGTGATCCACCGCTTTTACCCCACCGAAGGAAATCGAGATATCCTTCATTTCAACCAGAGGCGTTTCGCCTGCGTTTCTATGTGGATTACGCGCCATCACTTTGTCCCCAAACGCTTGCGATATTGAATGTCGATCCAGACCGCAAAGACCAGAACCGCACCCACAACGATGTTTTGCAGCGGTGCATCCACACCAACCATCGCCATGCCCGACTGCAGGCTTTGCATGACCAGCGCGCCAAGGATTGCGCCATAGATCGTGCCAAGCCCACCAGAGAGCGCTGTCCCACCGATTACCGCCGCTGCAATCACGCGTAGCTCGTCCAGAGTGCCGATATCATTTGTGTGGCTCGACAGGCGGGCCGAAGCGACAACAGCGGACAAGGCGCAAAGGAAGCCCATGAGCGCAAAGATCTTGACGGTCAGCAACCGGGTGTTGATCCCCGAAAGCTCCGCCGCATTAGGATTGCCGCCTGTGGCAAAGATATAGCGGCCAAAGCGTGTACGCTTTGCAATCACCGTCATCACCACGGCCACAGCGATCAGGATAAGCACCGAGATCGGCAGGCCATAGCCCACTTCCAATCCTTCAGGCATCACCTCACCGCGCGCCTCGAACATGCGTTTCAGCTTGCGCGACGGAATATGATAGGCGTTGAGAACTGCGACAAAGCCCAGAATGGCACCGGCAACAATGCCCATAACCGTCAGCTCAGCCCACATCGGTTTGACGTGGAAACCATGTGCGGCACGCGATTTGCGCCCCATCCACAGGCCCCAAACCGAGAGCACCGCCGCAATCGCGCCAATCACCCAGCTCCAGAATTCACCCAGCGTGCCGTTGATGCCGCCAAGTTTCAGAAAAGTCGCATCCAGCGGTGCGATGGTTTGACCATCGGTCATAAACCACCCCACGTTGCGCCAAAGCAGGAACCCGCCGAGGGTCACAATAAAGGCCGGAATGGCATGATAGCCCACAAGCCAGCCCTGCAAGGCACCAATCAGCGTGCCCACAGCGAGACCCGCAAATATAGTCACAACCCAGATCAGCGGGTGATCAAACCCAAGCCCCAGAGCCGTTGGCAGGATATCGGTCTGGGTGATCGCCATCACGGCCGAACTCACCGCGAGCAATCCTCCCACCGACAGGTCGATGTGGCGAGTGACGATGATAAACACCATGCCGGTGGCCATGATCGCCACGGAAACGGTCTGGATCGTCAGGTTGAACAGATTGCGCGGGGTCAGGAACCGTCCATCCGTAAAGATGTTGAACCCAATGCACAGGATGACAAAGGCGCCGATCATGCCCAATAGCCGCATATCCAGCTCAAGCTGCTGGAAAAGGTTGCGCGACGTCTGTTGGGAAACCGGCTGAGAGGTGGTGTCGCTCATGGCGCACTCCATTCGTCAGCGTCAAAAGAGGTGGCACACGCCCCCACATTAGGGGGCGTGGCCAATTGATGAAATCAGTTACAGGGTGCCGGACCGTTCGACACGCCCTGGCAGAGCGCCTCTTGGGTGATCCAGCCCGCATCCACAACCAAGGTCAGATTGTCTTTGGTCACCGGAACCGGCGCCAGGAACATCGATGTCATGGCCGTGCCACCGGGCGAGGTCCACGAGCCTGCGCCTTCCACGGCGCTCATTTCGGCACCACCGGCCAGAGCCACGGCAATCTCACCCGCTGCACGGCCCAGATCACGGGCGTCTTTCCAGACCGAAACGGTCTGCGTGCCTTTGGCAACCCGGTTCAGCGCGGCGTGGTCACCGTCCTGACCCGACACCGGCAGGCCATCAAGACCCTGTGCGGTCAGCGCGGCAACAACACCACCTGCGGTGCCGTCGTTTGAGGCAACAATGGCGTCAACCTTGTTGTCCTGCGCGGTCAGGATCTGTTCCATGTTGCGCTGAGCGTTCGCGGGCAGCCAGCCATCAGTGTAGGCTTCGCCAACAATCTTAATCGCACCGCTGTCAATCGCCGCCTGCAGGATCTCCTGCTGACCACCACGCAGGAAGTCTGCGTTTGGATCGGTGGGCGAGCCTTTGATCATGACATAGTTGCCGCTGGGCTGGGTTTCCAACACGGCGCGGGCCTGCATGCGACCAACCTCAACGTTGTCGAACGTCAGATAGAAGGCACGTGGGTCTTCGATCAGACGGTCATAGGCAACCACAGGAATGCCTTCGTCGGCTGCGGCCTGAACCGCCGGGCCAATCGCCTGCGCGTCCTGCGCCAGAATGATCAGCGCATCCACGCCCTGAGCGATCAGGCTCTCAACATCTGCAAGCTGTTTGGCTGAAGACGACTGTGCGTCTGCTGAGACATAATCAGCGCCCCCCGCCTCAAGCGCGCCTTTGATGGCCGCTTCGTCGGTTTTCCAACGCTCTTCCTGAAAGTTCGACCAGCTGACGCCAACGGTCAGATCCGCGGCCATTGCCCCCGACGCCAGTGACATAGCGATGGCAAGTGCGGACACACCTTTCAAATGGGTCATTTCATTCCTCCCTTAAACATTCGGCGCACCCAACCTCCGACAGCAGGTGACCTTGGAATCAGAGCCTACACATTTTTTTCGAGCAAAAAAATAACTTTTTTTCATTTCAAAAATTAAATACGGTGAAGACAGGAGGAGTAAGGACATATCATGACACTCAGCACGCGCAGCAGCCCGTCATCTGACCCACGTGAGGCGGGGCGACTTCAGGTGTTTGATCTGATCCGAGCCGCCGGATGCATCGCCCGAATCGACATCGCCCGCGAAACACAACTGAGCCCGGCGACAGTCACGGTACTGACCTCTCAGCTTTTGGAAGGTGGTCTGATTGAAGAGATCACACCCGAGCTCAGCAGCCAGCCGCCGGAAGCCCGCCGCGGTCGCCCACGTGTCGCCCTGCGGGTGCGCGGCGCGGCCTACCGAGTGGCGGGCGTCAAAATTGCCCACAATCACATTTCCGTCCTGATTCTGGATTTCGAAGGGCACGAAATCGCCACCCATGACATGCAACTGACCGAACCTCGGATGCCTCCGAAACAGCTGGGCGAAGCCGTCCTGAAGGCGGTTGCAGAGACCTGTGAACTGGCCGACGTCCAGCCGTCGGATCTCTCTGGAATTGGCCTTGCCATCCCCGGATTGGTCGACGCACGCAGGAATTTTATTTATTGGTCTTCAGCACTTACCGAGAGAAATGTCGATTTCGGAACTGTGATGGCAGATCAGGCCCCCTGCCCCGTCTTCCTCGACAATGACGCCAATCTGGTGGCCAAGGCGGAACACCTCTTTGGCAAGGCACGCAATGAAAGCGACTTTGTTGTCATCACCGTCGAACACGGTGTGGGTATGGGAATCATTTCAGGCGGCAAGATCTATCGCGGCGCACGCGGCTGTGGTGCGGAATTCGGCCACACCAAAGTCCAGCTGGAAGGGGCCTTGTGTCAATGTGGTCAGCGTGGGTGCCTCGAAGCCTATGTCGGGGATTACGCTCTGCTGCGCGAGGCCAACATCATGGATCGAGACCGCCCACTGAACCATATCACTGAACTTGTGAAAAACGCCGAATCCGGTGACCCACTGGCCCAGTCCATCTTTGAACGGGCCGGTCGCATGTTTGCGCTTGGTCTTGCAAATGTCGTCAATATTTTTGACCCTAAACTGATTATTCTCTCCGGTGGGCGACTGTCGTTTGACTACCTCAGTGCGGACCGCGTTGCAGAACAGATGCGCAATTCCGTCATTCAAATCGATGCGCCCTTGCCAGAGATTCGCATTCACGCCTGGGGCGACGAGATGTGGGCCAAGGGGGCAGCCGCATATGCCATCGAAGAAGTCTCCGCTCTGAAGGTCAAGGAGCTGTCGAAAGATGCGGCCTGATGTATTCGTTCTGGCGCTGAGCCTCGCGACACCCGCCATGGCCGACCCGAGCTTTATCCAACGTGAGATACCCTCACACGTCTACACCGGCGGATGGGAGCATTACGTCGGTGGCGGCGTCGCTGCCTTTGATTGCTCGGGTGATGGATTGCCCGAACTTTTTGCGGCCGGAGGCGATTCCCCCTCGCAACTTTTTCTGAACGCGCCGGGGATGACCTTTTCAGAAGAAACACCGGATACCTTGGCCCTGACCGGGCTGACCGGGGCCTATCCCATCGACATCGATGGAGACGGCATTCTGGATCTGGCGCTTCTGCGAGCCGGTCCCGACAAGATGATGCGCGGTTTGGGCAATTGTCAGTTCACCGAATTTGACCTTGGGTTTTCCAGCGATGATCACTGGACCACCGCCTTTTCAGCAACCTGGGAGCCCGGGCAGACCCTGCCCACATTGGCCTTTGGCACCTATGTTGATCGCAGCGACCCAGAGGGTCCATTTGAAGCCTGCGATGACACGCTGCTGTATCGTCCAGAGGGCGACCGGTATAGCGACCCGCTTCGCCTGACAGGTCATTGTGCGCTCTCCATGCTCTTTACCGACTGGTCCCGCACAGGTCGTCAGGATCTGCGGGTGTCAAATGACCGGCATTATTACGTGCGCGACGGCGAAGAACAGCTTTGGGCGATGGAACAGACCCCACGTCTCTATGAGGCGGCGGATGGATGGCAGCGCACCCAGATCTGGGGCATGGGCATTGCCTCGCGTGATCTCTCAGGTGATGGGTTTGCTGATGTTTATCTGACCTCGATGGGCGACCAGAAGTTTCAGACCTTTGACGGCGGTGCCAATTCGCCAACCTATCGCGATGCCACCTATGACCGGGGCACCACGGCACATCGACCCCATACCGGTGGGGATGGACGGCCTTCCACCGGATGGCATGCGGCCTTTGGCGATGTAAACAACGATGGGCTGGACGATATTTTTGTCGCCAAAGGCAATGTTGAACTCATGCCCTCCGCCGCGATGAAAGACCCCAATTCTTTGCTGATGCAGGCACCAGATGGGCGATTCTCTGAAGGATCCACCGCCGCAGGGGTGGCCAGCATGGCAAAGAGCCGAGGCGCCGCTTTGATCGATCTGGATCTGGATGGCGATTTGGATCTGGCCGTGGTCAATCGGGGATCAGATCTGGAACTCTTTGAAAACACGAGTGCCAGAGGCAATTGGATCACCGTTTCAGTGCGGCAGACCAGCCCAAACCGCAATGCGATTGGCGCACATCTCGAAGTCTGCTTTGCGGATCGCTGTCACATCCGCGAACAGACCATCGGCGGCGGCCATGCCTCAGGTCAATCAGGCCCTGAGCATTTCGGACTGGGCGCCGCGACTTCGGCCAGATTGCGGGTTATCTGGCCTGACCAAAGCACCTCTGACTGGCAAAATGCCAAGGCCAATACGGCGGTTGAGATCACACGCGACTGACTGCGTCCAAATGTGCGCGAAGCAGAGGCAACACCTCGTCCGGGCATTCTTCGACAAGGAAATGCCCGGCCTCAATGCCCTGCCCACGGGCCTGCGGGAACCAGTTCCGCCACAGCGTTACGGGGTCTTCATGCAGATCAACAACGCCGCGCGTTCCCCAGAGCACCAGACAGGGCAGATCAACCTTCCGCCCAAGATCAGCACGATCGACGTCCAGATCGTCATAGGCACCGGCACGATAGTCACCGCACCAGGCGCGAACCACCTCGGGCCTGCGTGCCGCCGCCTCGTAGTCTGACAGGGCCTCGGGGTGAAACATCTCGATCTGCCCCGACAGAGCGCCCAGCGCGTTGCGCAGATAAAACACCGGATCCGAGTTAATAAGGCGCTGCGGCATGTCACCGGGTTGAGCCAGAAATCCCCAATGGTAGTACCGCTTGGCCAGTTCCGCATCCATCAGACGCCAGACATCCAGCGTTGGCAGAATATCCAAGATCGCCACCGAGCGCAGCCGGTCCGGTGCATCCATCACCATCCGATGCGACACCCGCGCGCCCCGGTCATGCCCGATGAGATCAAAACGCTCTTCGCCAAGCGCCGTCATCACCGCCAGCATATCCCCCGCCATGGCCCGAAAGGTGTAATCTTCGTTGTGACACACCGAGGCCCCGTATCCGCGCAAATCCGCCACGATCACCCGATAGGACTTCGCAAGCTCTGGCGCCATTTGATGCCACATCGCGTGGCTTTGCGGATATCCGTGCAGCAGCAGTAACGCCGGACCCGATCCCCCAACACGCAGGTGAATAGAGGCGCCCTCCACATCAATTACGTGCGATTGGAACTCTTCAAACATGACAGGCCTCAAGTGCTAAAAGCCAAAGGGGGACTGTTAGCGATCCACGGGCAAGCCACTTGGCACAGAGTCCGGCACACCCATCCGATTTTGCCAGTCCAAATCCTCAAGCGATTTCAGAAAGGCCAGGATGGCGGCAATATCGCC
Organism: uncultured Pelagimonas sp.; assembly: GCA_947497905.1. Taxonomy (GTDB): domain Bacteria; phylum Pseudomonadota; class Alphaproteobacteria; order Rhodobacterales; family Rhodobacteraceae; genus CANMIH01. The sequence continues at coordinate 85,139 of CANMIH010000013.1, read as the reverse complement.
ATCGTTTAAAACCATCGGCTCCAGATCACTGGCCGCGGCAATTTTGGTGAGCTCGGCCAAATCCCCCTGCGCTTTCCAGTCATCCGCGCCGTCAAGCTTTAGGAACACCGCCTTGTCGCCCTGATACCCCATAAGTGAGGGCACAGGATCGAGATGATGGCGCACCATATCCGACAATTCGGCATAAGCTCCATCATGCCCATAGGGCGCGGTCAAGGTCACATTACGCAACGAAGGCGTCCGGAACGCATAGGCATCTTCGGCCTGCCCCGTCACCCGCATCCGGCCCTCATCCCGGGCGTGGTTTTCGAACCGTGCGGCTTTGCCCGGGCCGACCTGCGGCAGCGCAATTGCATGGAAACGGTGATCAGTCTGAAACCAGCCTGAATGGCAGGTCGAGCACTGTGCCCGGCCATAAAACAACTCACGGCCCAGTTCGGCCTGCGCGGACAAAGGTGTGCCTTCCATCAGGTAACGATCGAAAGGACTGTTCACCGCGCGCCATTCCACATCCATAAAGGCCCCAAGCGCATTGGCGATCTCGACATAGCGGATTTCACTCCCCTCACCGTAGACCCCATCAAACAAGGGGCGGTATCCGGGCTCTGCCGCCACACGGGCCGCAATCCGATCCCAGGCTTCAAAGCTCTGCCCTAGGCGCACGGCCTCGGCCACTTCGTTTTCCGAATAGTGCCCCGCCATCTCATCGGCGGACAACACGGGGAACATGGATTGCGCCGCGAGAATGCTATCGAGCCCCTCTGGCAAAGCCACCCCCAGCGGATTGCGCATCCCTCCGGGCTGGCTTGGGTCAATTTCCAGCCGACCATCATGGAACATCACGCTGTATTCCGTGGCACCAAGGTTAAACAAGGCCGGCGCATTGCGAGGGATACGTTGCTCGGGCACATTGTCTGGGCCCGCGACATGGCGATTGCGCCCCAACCCAACAGCCCCCTCGCCCAGCGACAAAGACACCGCATCCGCCGTGCCCATCTTGGGGTGGTGGCATGTGGCGCAGGCAATGTTGCGGTTGCCGGACAGGATCGGGTCGTAAAACAAAAGCTGACCCAATGACACTTTGGCCGGATCATGATCAGGAAAGACGGGCGGGGCGAGATCCTGCGCCATCACCACCCCCGGCCAAAGCGCAACAACCATCCACCGCATCACACAACATCCTTCATCACTGGGTACAACCTGGTGAACCGATGATAGGCCGCGTCATAGGCCTCTCGCAAGTCATCCCGAGGGTGGATAGTGCCTGCTATTTTTGGCCGGGTCATAACGGTTTCGGGCATCTCTCCCGTCACAGCAACACGCGCCAGGTGTGCCGCCCCCAGTGCCGCGCCAAACTCTCCTGCGTCGGGAAGATCCAGCGGCAGGTCCAAAACAGTGGCCAGTGTTTCAACCCAGAATGCCGATTTGGTGCCCCCTCCAATCGCCAGGACTGACTTCAAGTCCGTGCCCGTAGCCTTTAGCGCCTCGTGACAATCCCGCAGAGCAAAACACACGCCCTCCATCACAGCCTGCACCAAGGTGGCGTCATCCGTGTCGACCCCCAAGCCAACAAAGGCCCCGCGAATATCGCTGTCATTATGCGGCGTGCGCTCGCCTGAGAGATAGGGAAGGAACAAAACATCCGAAGGGCCGCTCACGTCTCCTAAAAGCCCAGCCAGCTCTGCAGGCGTCTTTTTCAAGCGTTTGGACAACCAGTTCAGGCAATCCGTCGCGGCCAGAATAACCCCCATCTGATACCAGCGATCCGGCACCGCGTGGCAAAAGGTATGCACCGCAGTCGCCGGATCAGGCGCAAAGCTGTCCTTCGCCGCCAACAACACACCAGAGGTCCCAAGCGATACAAATCCCTGCCCCTCAGCAAAACATCCAACGCCGCAGGCCGCCACGGCATTGTCCGCCCCGCCAGCCGCAACCGTCACGGGGCCGGAGATACCCCAGTCCGCCACAAGCGGCGCGCGAAGCTCCCCGACGCGCGCGCAGCCCTCAACCACGCGCGGCATTTGATCCGCCCGCATCCCACTGGCCGCCAGCAGATCATCCGACCAGACCCTTGCGCCGGTATCGAGCCAAGACGATCCGGAGGCATCTGACATATCGCTGACCACCTCGCCCGTCATCCACATGACCAGATAGTCTTTGGGCAACAAGACCTTATCGATGCGGGCAAACAGATCGGGCTCATGTTCGGCCATCCATGCCAGTTTGGGGGCCGTGAACCCGGGGAACACGATATTGCCCGAGACCTCCCGCACGCCGGGCAAGGCATCAAGCCTGACCGCTTGCTCTGCCGACCGGGTATCGTTCCACAAAATGCAAGGTCGGATGACGTCACCCTGCCCATCCAGTGCCACAGCTCCGTGCATATGTCCCGACAACCCAATGCCTTTTAACGCGGCCATGGCCTCTGGGGCTTTGTCACGCAGCGCGGTCATGACCGACCCACAGGCCAGAATCCAATCGGACGGGTCCTGCTCGCTCCAACCGGGATGCGGGTGGCGTACCTCATAGTGGGCCTCAGCCTCAGCCACTGTCACACCGCCCTCATCGACCAACAGGGCGCGCAGTCCCGAGGTCCCCAGATCCAGACCCAAATACATGCCGCTCTCCCCATACCGCATCATTTATTTCATCACGCAAAATAAACAGAGGTCATCACACCTGTCAAACCCGTCATATCCGCAAGGCTCGCGGGAACCTGCGCCAAATCGGCTCTTATATGGGGTCCAAGTGACGATCATCGGTCTCAAAGGGCACAAGCCATCTTGACCCGTTCAAGAATCCACCGCATATGCCGTGGCATGACGCCTCTTGATCGCATCCGCAATTTCTCCATCGTAGCCCACATCGACCACGGGAAATCCACCCTGGCCGACCGGCTTATTCAGCAAACCGGCACCGTTAAAGAGCGGGATATGCAGGCACAACTGCTCGATTCCATGGATATCGAGCGGGAGCGCGGCATCACCATCAAAGCCAACACCGTGCGGATTGACTACACCGCAGCGGATGGCAACGACTATGTGCTGAACCTGATCGACACCCCCGGCCACGTGGACTTTGCCTATGAAGTCTCGCGCTCGATGAAAGCCGTGGAAGGCTCGCTTCTGGTTGTCGACGCCTCCCAAGGGGTTGAGGCGCAGACGCTGGCGAACGTCTATACCGCTATTGAAGCCGACCACGAGATCGTGCCGGTTCTGAACAAGGTGGACCTGCCCGCCGCCGAACCCGACCGTGTGGCCGAACAGATCGAAGACGTGATTGGCATTGACGCCTCGGACGCCTGCCTGATTTCTGCGAAAACCGGCATCGGTATCCCGGACGTGCTCGAAGCCATCGTCAATCGCCTGCCCTCGCCCGAATCCGGTGACCCCGACGCGCCTTTGAAAGCCATGCTGGTTGACAGCTGGTACGACCCCTATCTGGGCGTTGTTGTTCTGGTGCGCATCATGGATGGTCAGCTGAAAAAAGGTGACATCATCCGCATGATGCAGACCGACGCGCGCTATAGTGTCGACCGCATTGGTGTTTTCCGTCCGCAGATGGAAAACATCGATGTGCTTGGCCCGGGCGAGATCGGCTTCCTGACCGCCTCGATCAAACAGGTGCGCGACACCCGCGTGGGTGACACCATCACCCATGACAAACGTCGCACGGAAACCGCGCTGGATGGCTTTAAACCCGCCCAGCCTGTGGTGTTCTGTGGCCTGTTCCCGGTCGACACCGCCGAGTTTGAAGACATGCGCACAGCGATTGAAAAGCTGGCGCTGAACGACGCCTCCTTCTCCTATGAGATGGAGACCTCGGCGGCACTTGGCTTTGGCTTCCGCTGTGGCTTCCTCGGTCTGCTGCACCTCGAAGTGATCCGCGACCGGATTGAACGCGAATACAACATCGATCTGATCACCACCGCGCCGTCTGTGATCTATCACGTCTACATGAAAGACGGGACCATGATCGATCTGCACAACCCGGCCGACATGCCCGACCCGTCCACCATCGACCACCTGGAAGAGCCGCGCATCAAAGCAACCATCATGGTGCCTGATGAATATCTGGGCGATGTGCTGAAGCTCTGTCAGGACCGTCGTGGTATCCAGTTGGATCTGACCTATGCCGGCACGCGCGCCATGGCGGTCTATGACCTGCCGCTGAACGAAGTGGTGTTTGACTTCTACGACCGTCTGAAATCCGTGACCAAGGGCTATGCCTCGTTTGACTACCAGATGGAAGAATACCGTCAGGACAACCTTGTCAAAATGTCGATCCTTGTGAACGACGAACCGGTGGATGCGCTCTCAACCATGGTACACCGCGACCGGGCCGAGACCCGGGGCCGTGCCATGTGTGAAAAGCTCAAGGATCTGATCCCGCGCCACATGTTCAAAATCCCAATTCAGGCAGCGATTGGCGGCAAAGTGATTGCCCGCGAAACCCTGTCGGCGATGCGCAAGGACGTGACCGCGAAATGTTACGGCGGCGACGCCACCCGGAAGAAAAAACTTCTGGAGAAACAGAAGGCCGGTAAGAAAAAGATGCGGCAGTTCGGCAAAGTCGACATCCCACAAGAGGCCTTTATCTCGGCCCTCAAAATGGACAACTAAAAGAAAACCCGGCCAAGCGCCGGGTTTTTCGCATTTTACAGCATGAGGTATCTGTCAGAGCCCTAGAGGCTCAGAGCGCGATGGCCGCTTTGAGCTCAAATTGACCGATGCTGCGCTTCGCCCCAATAACGACTATCCGCAGAGAAGCGGACACTGCAAACTGATGGTTGTGTCATAAGCGACGAATGAGATTCTTGATCCAACTCATTCCAAATTCGATAGCCCATTCGGTCTGCGGGCGCGAAAGTCTCGGCATTTGCGAACTACCTGCGCCATGCCCAAAAGGGTTGCGGACATGTGTAAAGAAGTCCTTTAATGACGCGCCTTCCCAAGACGAAATGAAGCCGTTCTTCTTCGATGCAAGGTTGTCGATGTAATTGTGAGCACCCTTTTCGCCGCCGTGGGTCCATCCCTTTTGGTCAGAAATTATTTTGATGGTGCTCTCTAACGCGCGGGCAGCATAGAAGGCTGGGTCGCGGCCATCGCTGTCGCGAAGGTCGAGTGCCTCTTTCATATCCAAGTCGACGTTTGCCCAAATGGGATCACTGACTAGTGCCCAGAACGGTGTCTCAATTTCCCGCTGAACAACATCGTCAGTCGAGATTTGGATGTAGCCATTGTGGTAGTTCAACGGGTAGCTAGCTTGACGGAAACGCGCGTTTAGTTCCTCAACGCTAGCGCGAAATGCGGCAGTTTTCATCTCTCGCCACTTGCGTGCACCCGCTTGCGGGTCATCTGGCATCCGCAAGCCGGGGCGCGACAATGACGCGACAAGTCGTTCGCCATCAGTGATGGCAGATGCGTTCATCGCATTAATTTCAGCTTCACGCCCTCGAAAACCTAATTCAATCAGGCTCAATCGCTCTTTGACGTGTTCGTCAGGGGAACCCGAAACGGCTTTCGTCAACCAGTTTTCACAGACAGTGACCATTGCATTTTTGTGGGTCTGAACGTGATCATTCCCGTTCCACTTGGTTGTGTATGAAAACCATATTGGCGACAGCTCCTTCACCCCAAGTTCGCGTGACATGTTGCTGTGCAAACCGGTCCAGAAAGCGACCCCAATGGTGTCTTCCTTGCCGTCTCTGTAATACGGATACATGTCCTCAGCTAGTATGCGGAATGCTTGAACAAGGAGACGGCTATCGCGTTGCTCAAAGCTGTCGCGAAGCGTCTGTTTCTCATAGCGGCGGGCAAAAATGTCTATCAGCATTAATCTATTGGACAACAATGAGGGTCGATTGCAAGCTGTTTAGGCGCTGCAAGAGAATGGTCCACGCTTTTCGCCCACCAGTTTGGTCGTTGTTCAATTCCAGCATTCAGATCGAGTTTCCAACACTAGGTCCGCTTTGAGGCTTACTGCTTTCATTGGTTTCTGCGGAACGATCGGCAGCAAAGTCCGCACAACCGACATCTTTCGATGTGGTCTCGTAGGTATCTCACAGTGGGTTCGACATTGGTTCATTTACCCCAGAGGACAGAACCATACGTCGGGTATTCATTTCGCTTGTTGATACGGCACGGTCACCAGAATGCGCCGCGTCCGAATGCTATACGGGTCACCAAAGGGTCACTCACTGCACCCCAAGCTAAGCAGCCCCCGGCGGATCGGGATCCAGATAGGGGGGATCGAGTGGTGGGTCGATGCCTCCACCTCCGCCGGGTGGGGTTGGGTCGGGGGGTAACTCTCCTCCTGCACCGGGGGGTGTTTCCGGAGACACTTCGCTTTGCAGCTTTTCTTCGTCCTTACCGGCGGCCTGCGCCTGCATCCCCTTCTCCTGAGCTTCAAGGAAGGCCACCAGAGCAGGCAGCGGCGGGTCGTTGTCTTCGATAAAGAGCTTTACGCGGCGCATCGCGTCTTGTTTGTCTCCCACGGAGAGATGCCGCAGATCCCGATGGGTGTTCCAGCGCGGCCCGCCCAGCCAGACCGCCGCATACATCACTTTGGCGCGCAGCGGAGGTGTGCCTCCGGTGATCAACCCGTCGTAGAACATGCGGTGCACATCCTCCCAGCGGCCATCGTGAAACCGCAGCCCCAGCTCATTGCCGACCCCACAATAGGCGTCATGCACCGCCGCCGCGTGGATATATTCCGGCGCGGTGGGCTGACCCACAATGGCGACAAAGATCTCAGGGATCGAGGCCCCATCCGTCAGCGTGCCTTTCGGAGCCACCCAGCGACGGCCACGGGCATCTGTGAAGTTGAGCTCGTCCGCAGTTGGGAAAAACTGATACGACCGGCGCGGGAGCACCCGCGGCTCCGGGTCCACGCGCAGGGTGCCCTGATCAAACGCACAGCCATCGGGGCGCGTCCGGCAGGACACTTCCGGTTCGGCGTTTTGCGCCACCTGGGCAGACATACGCTCGAGGATGTCACATCCCGCCAAAGCCAGCAGGCAAATCGGGCCAAACAGCGCTCTCAGCATTTTCAATCCGTTGAAACTCAATCTTTTCGCCCTCCTAACGCGGCGTCACGGTAGGGACAAGAGTCACGCAGGGGCATGGATCACACAGTGGGCTGATGCAGATCAAAGCAACGGCATGCACCATACGGTAGGGTTCCTTTAGAAACTCACAGGAGGCCCAGATGCTTCGCCTTGCAGGTATGCTTTATTCGCTGATCGGCACCAGTTTGGCCGGTTCTTGTATCATCGCCGTGTTGGTGATGGGACACGACACTCTCACTCCCATTCTTGCGGCGGCGGCCGTCGGCTTTGTTTTGGCCTTGCCTGTGACCTGGGGTGTCGCCAAAGCGATTTATGCCAGCTGATCCAACAGCCCGGCGGCGCAGATCTCAACCAGATCCAGCGTGCCGTCAAAATCGCGGGTGTAATAGGGGTCCGGCACATGGTCGGCCCCGGTCTGTGGCGCGTAATCGGTGAACAGCGCCAGTCTGGCCCCCTGCCCGCCCTTCTGGGCCATCCTCGTGAGGTTGGCGAGATTGTCCGCATCCATGGCGATGATCAGATCATAGGCGCCAAAATCGCCTTTGGTGACCTGACGCGCGCGCAAGTCTGAGAGGTCATACCCACGTCGCGCCGCCGCCTCTTGCATTGGGCCATAGGGTGGCTCACCGGCGTGCCAGCTGCCGGTGCCCGCACTGTCCAGCGTGACATCCAGACCACGATCCGACGCCATCTGGCGCACCACCCCTTCGGCCGAGGGAGAGCGACATATATTTCCAAGACAGACGAAGAGGATGCGATGGGTCATACCTCTGACTACGCGCGAGCGCGCGCGACAACAAGGGGGCGGAGATGGAGAAGATTGTCATTCTGACCGGAGCGGGCCTATCTGCAGAAAGCGGACTTGGCACCTTTCGCGATGAGGGCGGGCTTTGGGCGCAGCATCGCATCGAAGATGTCGCCACACCCGAGGGCTTTGCCCGCAACCCTCAGTTGGTGCATGATTTTTACAATGCCCGCCGCGCTCAGGCCGCCGAGGCCACGCCCAACGACGCCCATCACGCCCTGGCCCGCCTGCAACGCGAGTTTGACGGCGAGGTGGTGATTGTCACCCAAAACGTGGATGGGCTGCATGAAAAGGCGGGGTCTTCGGTGATCCATATGCATGGCGCGTTGACAGGTGCGCTCTGTGCCAGCTGCGACCATCGCTGGCCCGCGCCGCTCGAAATGGCCCCTGGACAGATCTGCCCGTCATGTGGCGCGCCACAGGGGCGGCCCGACATCGTCTGGTTTGGCGAAATGCCCTATTTCATGGATGAAATCGCCGAGCACCTCGCGGGCTGTACGGTCTTCGCTGCCATCGGCACCTCAGGACAGGTCTATCCCGCAGCCGGCTTTGTGCAAGAGGCCCGCTATGCGGGCGCAGATACGGTCGAATTGAACCTGAATTCCACCGATGTGTCCCGCGCTTTCACCCGCCACCTGATCGGGCCAGCCTCGGAAATTGTGCCTCAATGGGTCGCAGAGCTGGTGTAAGGCATGTCGCAGGCGTCTCGGCTTGAGGGGCTCGACCTCGCGCGGTTTCTGGCCTTTGTTGGCATGGTTATCGTCAATTTCAAAGTCGTCATGGTCACCGACGCGGACACAGGGGGTCTGGCCGGGTTCACCGCCGCGCTTGAGGGGCGTGCCGCAGCGACCTTTGTGGTGCTGGCCGGGGTTGGGCTTGGGCTGGCCGGGGCGCGGGGTCTGGACCGGACACTCCATGTCACCCTCAAACGCGCCTTGTTTCTGATGGTGCTTGGGCTGTTGAACATGACAATCTTCGACGCCGATATTCTGCACTATTACGCAGCCTATTTCCTGTTTGGCGTATTACTCTTACCTTTGGGCAGCCGCGCGCTGATCGGCACTGTGGTGGCGCTGAATCTGCTGTTTTGCGTCATGGTTCTGACCGTGAACTATGAGGCCGGGTGGGACTGGACCAGCTACAGCTATTCCGGCTTCTGGACACCCACCGGCTTTCTTCGCAATCTGTTCTTCAACGGATGGCACCCCGTCATCCCCTGGCTAGGCTTTTTGCTGTTTGGTATTGTGCTCGGCCGCCTGCCTCTGTCGCGGCGACGCGTTCAGGCGGCGCTTGCCATCGGCGGCGCCTGTGCGCTGGGGCTGGCCGAATTGCTCAGCACCCTGTTGACCCCGATCTTTGCCGCACTGGACCCTGAACTGGCGGATCTGGCGACAACATCCCCCATTCCTCCCATGCCACTTTATACACTGGCCGGAATTGGCGCGGCCTGTGGTGTGATTGGTGTCAGCCTTCTGGTGGCCCCAGCATTGCAGCGGTTGAACATATTGCAGATGATCACCCCCGCCGGGCGGCAGACGCTGACACTGTATGTAGCGCATATCGTGTTGGGCATGGGCACGCTTGAGGCGCTGGAAATGCTGGGCGGTCAAAGCCTTGCGCACTCGGTCACCGCATCTTTGGTCTTTTGTGCGCTTGCAACGCTCTACGCCTGGGTCTGGGCGCGCTGGTTCAAACGCGGCCCCATTGAGGCCCTGATGCGCAAAACCGCCGGCTAGGCATGAAAAAGGCGGGGTTTCCCCCGCCTCTTGTTTACTTTGAACGCAAAGCTCAGTTGCCGTGCTTCATGCCGCCATGGGCATCCTGACGTTTGAGATCAACGGGGATCTCAACAACCTGTTCGCCTGCCTTTTCAAAGGTGAAGGTCACACTCACGGTGTCGCCGTCGTTCAGGCTGCGCTTGAGCCCCATGAACATCACGTGGTCGCCGCCGCGCTTGAGCATATGCATGCCGCCTGCCGGGATCACAAAGCCCTCTTCGACGTGCATCATCTTCATCACGCCGTCACCCAGATCTTTGTGGGTGTGCAGCTCGGTGCGGTGCGCCACGTCCGAGGACACCGACACAAGGCGGTCATCCGCATCCCCGGTGTTTTCGATCATCATAAAGGCCGCGCCCGCTTTGGCAGCTTTGCCAGCAGCCCGCGCATAGGCGTCTTTGACCACAACCTCGGCCATCGTAGCCGAACCCATCAGCGCAGCCACCGCCGCACCCGCGAAAAGAGTCGCAAATTTCATTTTGGTATTTCCTATCTGTCAGTCAGTTGAAGGGTGGAAAGTCACACCATCAACGGCGGCCCACGTGCGGTGGCCGCAGGCGCATCGCGCCCTGTGATCTGAACAGTGGTCCATTCGGTCTGGGTCCGATACCAGACGCCGTGGGGCATTGGAGGGGGCGGGAGGTCGGTGACAGCCGCGAACAGCGACAGCGCACTCTCGGGACAAAGATGTGCGGGCCCTGTGGGGTTTCCCTCGGCATCCACCAGAACGGTGGCTACACCCATGCCATGACAGATCACAATCTGATCCACAGGCAAAGTCTGTCCGCGTGCCACCGCCATGGTCAGGCTGGTGGCCGTCAGGATCATGGCCAGGAACAGGCCGCTCAGAGATCGCAACAGGACGGACATCACGGATGTCTATACGCCTGAGATCTCGAAACCAAAACCCCGAAAAGCAAACAGCCCCGCGACGGCAACGTCGCAGGGCTGTTCGGATCAGATGATCTTAGAAAAACTTAGGCAGCTGCCTGAGCTTTTGCGATCTCTTTTTTCACCTTCAGAGCAGTTGCGCTCAGCTCGGTGTCTTTTGCTTTCGCAAGGAACTTGTCCAGACCACCACGGTGGTCAACCGAACGCAGGGCGTGCGCCGAAATGCGCAGTTTGATGCCACGGCCCAGAGTCTCGGACTGCAGGGTTACGTCGTTCAGGTTCGGCAGAAAGCGACGCTTGGTTTTGTTGTTGGCGTGGCTAACATTGTTGCCCACCATCGGGCCTTTACCGGTCAGTTCGCATACACGCGACATAGGTTCATCCTCATCTTGCGGGCAAGGATGGGCCTTGCCAATCTCTGCCCCGGACCGAAGTCCGCAGGCTAACATCAAAGGGCGCCACGCGGGGCGCCCGGAATCTCGTTCGCAGGGCTATACGCCTGCGGGGGATTAGCGTCAAGCCCGACCCAGAGATCTGGCGGCTGAATCTCGGGACCAAGCCGAAAAATATGCCCCTCAGCGCCCCATATAGACGGTCAACAGCTGTTCTGCGGCCTGAGAGGGCGACACATCCCCCGATTCGACCTGCTGTGCCATGGCTGTCATCGCCCCGCGCATCGGTTCCTGGTTCAGGCGCGCCAGCAAACGATCACGCACTTCGGCCTCAAACCAATAGCGTGCCTGCGCCACGCGCCGCGATTCGAAATGCCCCTCGCTGCGGCGCCAGTCCGTCAGTTCCTGCATCTCACTCCAGGCGGCCTCCAGGCCATTCTCCTCCAGCGCGGACACAGTCATGGCCTTAGGGAAGGTTTCCGGGTCATAGGCGCGTTTGCGCAAGAGACGCAGCGCACCTGAGTAATCGGCGCAGGTGCGCATGGCCGTGGTTTTCAGATCGCCGTCGGCTTTGTTGATGATCAGAATATCCGCCATCTCCATAATGCCGCGTTTGACGCCTTGAAGCTCATCGCCGCCCGCCGGTGCCAGCAGCAGCAGGAACAGGTCGGACATTTCCGCCACCATGGTCTCGGACTGCCCCACGCCCACGGTTTCAATCAGGATCACGTCAAAGCCTGCGGCCTCACAGAGATCAATCGCCTCACGGGTGCGCCGTGCCACCCCACCCAATTGGGTTTGTGAAGGCGAAGGCCGGATAAAGGCATTGCGGTCCCGGCTGAGACGTTCCATCCGGGTTTTGTCGCCTAAGATCGAACCACCCGACCGCGCCGAACTTGGATCAACGGCCAGAACGGCCACCCGCAGCCCCTGCCCCGTCAACAGACAGCCAAAACTCTCGATAAAGGTGGATTTGCCGACACCGGGCGTCCCAGACAAACCAATGCGCAGCGCCTGACGTCCGTGACCGCGCAGAGTGTCGAGCAATTCCAACGCCTGCGCCCGGTGATCATCCCGCCCGCTTTCCACCAGCGTGATGGCACGCGCCAAAGCCCGGCGGTTTCCGGCGAGGATCTGTTCCGCCATTTCTTTAAAATCTGTCATGTCGCGCACCGCACTCCCCCCGTGGTCCGGAGGTATTTGTGCCCCGCCAAACAGGCACTTGTCCAGTGGCCCCGCCGCCGCAGGGGAACTTGATTAAAATCCGTTAATAATCGCGCATAGGTAGTGCACGCACCGCCACATTCTTGCCGCATTTCGCACCGATTCAATCCTTGTTTTCGGCTCAATTCCCCATTGGCCCTCACCAAATCGCAAGGATATGTGCAATGGCGACCTTTCTCGACACTCTGAACCGCATCGCAGATCTGATCCGCACGGACCCTGGCCTAGCGGTCAATGCCTCTGCCGCAGATATCGAGGCCGGCGCGCAGGCCGCCGAGGCGATCAATGGCCTGATTGCCGAGGCCATCACCGCGCTTTCCCTCAATGAAGATGGGCAAATCAGCCCCGATGATGTGCTGGCCATCAGCAGCTATATCCGTAGCGATGCCGACCGCCTTGCCACGTTCACCGCCGCCCATGGCGATGACGCAGGCCGGGTCGAAACCGGGTTTCATCTGGTGCAGAACGACGGCGGCGCGCTGCGTTTTCAGGGCAAAAACCTGATCAACACGGTCATCGACGCCATTTATCACATCGGCTTTGCCAATGATGGCACACGCTTTGTGAACGAAGATGGCAAGGCCAATGAAAAAGTGACCGATATCGCCGGATGGTTGAACCACTTTCTCAACGGCGACACCATCAAATTTGGCACCGACGGCAATGATGTGCTGCGCAGCGGGGATTATTCCAACCCACTCTCCGACGCCGCCAATGAGCTGTTTCTGGCCGGGGCAGGCAATGACAAGGTGATCGCCAAAGAAGGCGACGACACCGTGGATGCGGGCGCAGGGGATGACCGTGTTGTCCTCGGCGAGGGTGATGACGTGGCCTTTGGCGGCACGGGACACGACCGGATCTGGGGACAAGAGGGCAATGATGCCATCGACGGAGGTGACGGCAACGACAAACTGGGCGGTGGCACCGGCGACGATACCTTGATGGGCGGCGACGGCATGGACCGCGCCTGGGGGGGCGACGGCAATGATGTCATTGACGGCGGGGACGGAGATGACCGTCTCAGCGGTCAGGACGGCGACGACGACATCTCCGGCGGCGAAGGGGATGACCGGGCCTCGGGCGGAGACGGCAACGACAAAATCTCGGGCGATGCGGGCAATGACCGGCTCTGGGGTCATGATGGCGATGACACGCTGGATGGCGGCGAGGGGCACGATCGTCTGGGTGGCCACGATGGCGACGACGACATGTCCGGGGGCGCAGGCAATGACAAGCTCTGGGGCGGCGATGGCAATGACACCGTTGACGGCGGCACCGGCGATGACACGCTGGCCGGACATGATGGTGACGACATCCTGACCGCAGGTGACGGACACGACCGCGCCTGGGGCGGTGAGGGTGATGACCAGATCGACGGCGGAGATGGCAACGACAAACTGGGCGGCCATGACGGCAACGACATGATCCTCGGCGGGGCCGGATATGACAAACTCTATGGCCATGACGGCGATGACGTGCTGATCGGTGGAATGGACGAAGACACCATTTCCGGCGGCGATGGCAACGATGAGATCATCGGCGGTCACGATGGGGACAAGCTCTATGGCGGGGCTGGCGAAGACTTGATCGACGGCGGCATTGGACGCGATCACATCCACGCCGGAGAAGGCAGCGACACCATTCTGGGCGGCGCCGAGGCCGATCATATCCGCCTGTGGGACCGCGACGATGAACGCGATGTTGTGATCTTCAATCAGGGCGACAGCGGCGTGGACGATGGGCAGATCGACTTTGTCAAAGGCTTTGCCAGCGGCGAAGATCTGATCAGCCTCACCGATTTTGGCACACTGACCTATATCGGCATGGCCAATTTCACCGGTGGCCACGAGGCGGTGCGCTTTGCAAACAACAAGCTTGAGATCGACAGCGACGGAGACGGCACCGCCGACTTCAAGGTCAATATCAGCGGCAACAAACATCTGATGCGGCACGACTTTGAATTGGACAATCAGCTCAAGTCGCGCTTTGGCAATGACACGGTTGTGGGGACGGATGAGGATGACTCGATCATTTCCCGCTCGGACGCAGGTGAGGTGACCATCGCCCAAGATCCCGATGCGCCGCTGTATTTCGCGGACCAGCCCTATGAAGATGCCGATGATATTCTCACCGGGGGCGGTGGCGCGGATGACTTTGTCTTTCAGGTGGATATCAATGCCACCGAAGAGATCGTGCGCAAACACACCAAAGACAATGGCATGATCAACTGGCACGGCGTGGCCGGTGAAAACGACAATCTGCACGATCACTGGGTGGATGGCATCGGCGATGACACCATCACCGATTTCTCACTGGACCAAGGCGACCAGATCCAGCTGATTGGCCACACCGTTGCGGTGGGGGCAGTGGAACATATCGACAGCGACAATGACGGCGTCGATGACTTTACCCTGATCACCGTGATCTCGGATCAGGGCGGCAACGGTGGCGCGCATGATCAGGATGTGCTGGGCACCATCACCGTTCAGGGCGATCTGGTGCAGGAGGACGATATCATCGTCAACGCCGCGCCGCATTTCGGTGTCGTTCATACCCTTGACCAGTGGCTGGATATGTTCGCCTAAACTCCACACTTGCGCTCTCTCGTCTCACGCGCCCCTTGCGCCCTCTTCGCTCCTGTGGATAAGGGGCGCGTGACCCAAACATTGCCCATAGACAGCGCCCTGCCCGCGCTTCTCGACGCCCTGCGCTCTGCGGGGCGCGCTGTGCTTCAGGCCCCACCCGGTGCCGGTAAAACCACCAAGGTGCCTCTGGCCCTGCTTGAGGCTGGATTGACCACGGGCAAGATCATCATGCTGGAACCTCGCCGGTTGGCTGCGCGCGCCGCCGCCCAGCGTCTGGCTGAAAGCCTTGGGGAAACCACGGGCGAGACCGTCGGTTACCGCATTCGCGGCGAAAGCAAGGTCTCGAAACACACCCGGATCGAAGTGGTCACCGAGGGCATTCTGACTCGCATGATCCAGTCCGATCCCGAATTGTCCGGTGTGGGCGCGGTGCTGTTTGATGAATTTCACGAACGGTCGCTGAGCGCCGATCTGGGTCTGGCGCTCTGTTTGGAAATTGCCGGAGCCCTGCGCGAAGATCTGATCCTGCTGGCCATGTCTGCCACCCTTGATGCTGGTCCTGTGGCCGCCTTGATGGAGGCCCCCATTGTCACCTCTGAGGGCCGATCCTTCCCCGTCGACACCAAATGGCTGCCCGCGCCCTTGCCGAAACGGGCCCGCTTTGACGAGGCCATGGCCGATCTGATCTTGCGGGCAGCTCAGGAAACCGAAGGCGGCATTCTGGCCTTTCTGCCCGGCGAAGGCGAAATCCGGCGTGTGGAGGGATTGCTGAAATCCCGCCTGCCCAAAGGCATCAATCTGCGGCCTCTGTTTGGCGCGATGGAGCTTTCGGCGCAACGCGCAGCCATCCGCCCCGAAACAGACGGACGGAAATTGGTGCTTGCGACAAGCATTGCCGAAACCTCGCTGACCATTGAAGACATCCGGGTTGTCGTCGACGGTGGCAAAGCCCGTCGCGCGCGCTTTGATCCCGGTTCGGGCATGTCGCGTCTCGTCACCGAAAAGGTCACCAAAGCCGAAGCCACCCAGCGAGCCGGGCGCGCAGGGCGTGTGGCCCCCGGTGTGGCCTACCGCCTGTGGACAAAAGGCGAGGAAGGCGCATTACAAGCCTATCCCCCTGCCGAGATTGAGGCCGCAGACCTGTCTGGGCTGGCGCTTGAACTGGCGCTCTGGGGCGCGGGTCCCGGCGACCTGCCATTTCTAACCCCGCCACCTGACGGTACTTTCTCCGAGGCCACGGCGCTGTTGCAGATGTTGGGCGCATTGGATGCCAGCGGACGGATCACCGATCACGGTCAGAAACTGGCCCGCCTGCCCCTGCACCCCCGCCTTGCACATATGTTATCTCTTTCCGGCTCAGAGGCGGCAAAACTTGCCGCGCTCTTGTCGGATCGGGACCCGCTCACAAATTCATCCACAGACCTCACCTACCGTCTTGAGGCGCTCACCGACCTGCGCCGGTTCACGTCTGAGCGCCCTTTTGGTGTCAATCGCGCCGCGTTGGAACGGATCAAATCCGAGGCCAAGCGCCTAAGATCGGTGGTGAAATCAGAACAACCTGCGGGGTACTCCGCCGCAGAAATGGCTGCACTGGCCTATCCCGATCGCATTGGGCTGCGCCGCAAAGGCGATACTCCCCGGTTTCAGCTCTCCGGGGGCAAAGGCGCTATTCTGGATGATGCCGACCCTTTGGCTAATCAACGCCTGATTGTAGTGACAGATACGGATGGTAACCCACGTGAGGCCAAGATCCGGCAGGCGATTGCCATTTCGGCTGGCGAGCTGCGCGGCCTGTTTGAGGAGCAAATCAGCTGGCACGACAGCTGTGCCTGGTCGAAACGGGACCGCCGCGTTGTCGCCCGCAGACAGGAAAAATTCGGCGCCATCCCGCTGGACGACCGGATCTGGAAAGACGCCCCCGATGACGCGGTGGCCGAAGCCATGTTGGACGGCGTGCGCGATCTGGGCATCACGCTGTCAGAGGCCTCCCGCCGGTTTTGCGCCCGCGTGGCATTGGGGCGCGAGGCGGGCATGGACCTGCCCGACATGTCCCCCGACGCGTTGATGACCTCGATTGACGACTGGCTTTTGCCCTATCTCTCAGGGGTGAAAACCGCAGAGGGGTGGAAAAAATTTGACCTGCTGCCCGCACTGCGCGCGCGGTTGGACTGGGGGCAGATGCAGCAGCTCGACAGCGCAATCCCGGCCCATTTCACCACGCCCCTGGGGCGTCAGACCCCGATCGATTACTCGGGTGAACACCCGGAAATTTCGCTGCGCCTGCAAGAATTGTTTGGCCAGACCACCCACCCGATGGTTGGAAAAACCCCGCTGCGTGTGACGCTCCTATCCCCCGCACAACGTCCGGTTCAGACCACCATGGACCTGCCGGGGTTCTGGTCGGGGTCTTACGCAGATGTGCGCAAAGACATGCGCGCCAAATACCCGCGTCACCCCTGGCCGGAAGACCCCACCCAGGCCGACCCAACCCTGCGCGCCAAACCCCGCAAGTGATGTGACCACCGAGGCTCCGTGACGCCAGTCTTGTAAAAAATTTGCCCGATCCCCAATCGCACCTCATACTTGCGAACAGGAATCATTATTGCAGGTTTTCTTATGAGTATTTCCATGAACCCCGTCGCGGTTCTGCAAAACCTTTCGGGAATTGATAAAAACGCTTCGCGGATCATCAATGTCGCCCTCGGTGCGGTTGCGGCTGTGGCTGTGGTTCAATCCTGGGGCAAATTTGGGGAGGACACATTTACAATCGTGGTGATCCTGGTGTCCGGCTATCTGGCTGTGACATTGCTTGCCAATGTGCCTTCTGCGATTTTCAAAGCGGCGTCCTGGTTTGTCTTTGCTCTGGTTGTTGTCTACGTCAGCTGCGCATTCTTGAAGTTCCTGTTCCCCAGCGCCGTGTTTCCGCACATGAGCGGGTTTTGTTTTCTCAATCCCGCAGCAACGACCTGCCCGCTGGAAGAGCAGCGAACCACCCAGTTGGGGGCAACGCCGCTGACCCCATTGACCTCTGACAGCGCAACGTCGCTGTCGTTTGTGGTTGGCGATGCCGGGATCGACGCGGTCTTGGCGCCCCCGAGCGTCGGACCCGCCCCAGCCGATCCGGTGCTCGCAACCGCCGACGGCCAAAACAGCGACGCTTCCCTCGGCCCGTTGTTCCCCGGTGCCTGGGTATCGATCAATCACTTCAGCCCATGGGATGCGGACAAAGCCATCTCAGTGGGTGAGGATCTGATAGCATTAGGTTGGAACGTGCAGGGTTTGGGTGACGGTCTGGACGCTGTGAAGTCCGCCTCGGGCGTTTTGGACATACGCTATTCCCATGTCGACGACGCCGAAAACGCGGCGCAACTGGCCAAAGCTCTGACCCAAATTTTGGGGCTCAGCACCCCAATGACGTCCTATAGTCTGGTTGGAACCAAGTGGGAATCCGACACCGCCGGACATCTGGAAATCTGGTTGGGGCGAAATGCGTCCTAGAGGATAGATCACCGCAATTTTCGGCAGTTTTTAAGATTCGTCTGTCAAAAAGTAGGGGCAATTCCCCTGCTAGAAAGGCGTTTTATGACGACATCGCTGCCCGCTTCGTCCCCCGAGCAAAATGGCCGGTTTGCCATGGCCCCGTATCAACACGGTGCACGGTTTGAACGGCGCGCTGCGCGCCGCAACCCGACAGAGCCCGTGATTTGGGGGGTCATTTTGACTTTTGTGCCGCTGTTTTGGCTCACCACAGTGGCTTGGTTTGCGCGGGTTGTATTTTAAGACCATATCCCGACCTGATTGAGGTCACAGATACAAAAAAGAGGGGCCATGTGCCCCTCTTTCTTTTTGCCCCGGATCAGGTGCCGAGACACCAGCGCATCACGGCCTTCTGGGCGTGCAGACGGTTCTCTGCCTCGTCCCAGATCACAGAGTTTGGCCCATCCATCACTTCGGACGTGACCTCTTCTTCGCGGTGCGCGGGCAGGCAGTGCATAAACAGCGCATCCGGCTTGGCCGCCTCCATCAGTTTCTGGTTCACCTGATAGGGGCGCAGCATATTGTGCCGCCGCTCTTTGGCGGATTGCGCATCATGCATCGACACCCAGGTGTCCGCGACAATCAAATCCGCGCCCTCAACCGCCTTAAAGGCATCGCGTTCGATGGTGACATTCACCCCTTGATTGCGGGCAAAGCCCACAAATTCCATCTCGGGGTCAAGTTGCACCGGACCTGTGAAGGTCAGATCAAAGCCAAACTGACCCGCCGCATGCAGGAACGAGGCGCAGACATTGTTGCCGTCCCCGGCCCAGACCACCTTTTTGCCCGCAATCGGGCCCCGGTGTTCTTCATAGGTCAGCACATCCGCCATGATCTGGCAGGGGTGGGTGCGATCGGTCAGACCGTTGATCACCGGCACGCTGGCATATTCCGCCATCTCTTCCAGAACCGCTTCGTCAAAGGTGCGGATCATGATCATATCGACATACCGCGACAACACCCGCGCTGTGTCGGCGATGGTTTCGCCATGGCCCAGCTGCATGTCACTGCCCGACAGCACCATGGTCTGACCGCCCATCTGGCGCACACCAACGTCAAAAGACACGCGTGTCCGGGTCGAGGGTTTTTCGAAAATCAGCGCAACCATGCGGTCTTTGAGCGGCAGCTCATCATCCGGCGCGGCCTTGGGGCGGCCATTGCGCTTGGATTTCATCGCAGCCGCGCTGTCAATAATCTGCCGCAACTCGGCCTTGTCGGTTTTGTGGATGTCGAGAAAATGGTTCATATCGGTGTCTTTTCTGAAAGGGGGTCTTGGGGGCGAGGCCCCCAGAGCCTATGGCTCACCCCCGGAAAATGATGGCCAGATGCAACTTAGGCCGGTTGTTTTTGCAACGAAACCGCAGCGGTCTCGAGACGGGTCAACGCCTCGGCAATGTCCTCTTCGGTCAGATTCAATGCAGGCAACAGGCGCACGACATTGTCTGCAGCGGGCACGGTGATGACCTGCGCGTCATATCCTGCCTTCACCACATCGCCACAGGGCACCGAGGCTTTGCAGCGCAGACCCAGCATGAGGCCGGTGCCGCGCACTTCTTCGAAGACATCGGGGTGCGAAGCGACAAGGCTCTCGAGTTTCTGCCGCAACAAACCAGCCCGTGCATTCACACCTGCCAGAAACTCATCGTCCGCCACATGGGTCATCACCGCATTGCCCACGGCACAGCCCAAGGGGTTGCCGCCATAGGTCGAGCCATGGGTGCCTGCGGTCATGCCGCTTGCCGCCTCTTCGGTGGCCAGAACCGCGCCCAGGGGAAAGCCCCCGCCGATGCCTTTGGCGACCATCATGATATCTGGTGTGATGCCCGCCCATTCATGGGCAAACAGACGACCTGTCCGACCGACGCCACATTGCACCTCATCCAGGATCAGCAGAATGCCCGCCTCATCACAGATCTCGCGCAGCGCCTTCATATCGGCATCGGGCATGGGGCGAATGCCGCCCTCCCCCTGCACGGGTTCGACCAGAACCGCGGCGGTGTTTTCGGTGATGGCCGCATTGGTGGCCTCGATGTCGCCCCAGGGCAGGTGCACAAAACCGGGCAGGAGCGGACCAAAGCCTTTGGTCATTTTCTCAGACCCCGCCGCCGCGATCCCCGCAGATGACCGGCCATGGAAGCTGCCCTCATAGGTGATGATCTCGACCCGGTTTTTCTGGCCTTTGTCATACCAGTATTTCCGCGCCATTTTGACCGCCAGCTCGCAGGCCTCGGTGCCGGAGTTGGTGAAAAACACGGTGTCAGCAAAGCTTTTGTCGACCAGTTTGTCGGCCAGCGCCTGCTGTTGTGGGATCTCGTAGAGGTTGGAAACATGCCACAGGTTGTTGGCCTGCGAGGTCAGCGCCTCAACCAGATCGGGATGGGCATGCCCCAGAACATTCACGGCAATGCCCGACCCCAGATCGAGAAAACGTCGGCCATCGGCCTCGATCAACCAGCTGCCTTCGCCTTTGACGAAATTCAACGGCGCGCGTGCGTAAGTGGGCAGAACGGAGGGGATCATAACGCTTTCCTCATGAGTGAAGCCCGATTGGTGCCAAGCACATTGGGGGCTGTCAAGTTTTTGAATGTGAGATAGGTGACGCAAAGACACAGGCCGCGCCAATTTGGCACGGGGACAAGAAGAGCTCAGGCTCGTCGGAGGGTCGCTTTGTTCGTCATGGCCGCGTCATTAATCGGGCGC
The DNA here is from genome assembly GCA_947497905.1 of uncultured Pelagimonas sp. Lineage (GTDB taxonomy): Bacteria > Pseudomonadota > Alphaproteobacteria > Rhodobacterales > Rhodobacteraceae > CANMIH01. The sequence continues at coordinate 64,158 of CANMIH010000013.1, read as the reverse complement.
GCCCGGAAAAGCAAGAGGGTTGCGCCACCTGCGGCCGTTTGCGCAACTTTCTATTGGCAAAGCCACCGCAAGATCGGACGCGGTACCGATGAAAACAGGATCTGCCCCGCCCGTTCGGGAATCGCGATTCTAGTGGCGTTTTGGGGGTCAGCCCCCCAAAAGACAGGCTTTGGCACAGCCTGTACAGGATCCGCATCAGGCGGCCGCCGTTTTCATCCCCTGCACTCGCGCATCACTCCCGTCGGATTCACCGCGCGGGGCACAGCCATATGCGCCTGTCACACAAATGGATCGACAGGATAGCCAACGCCGTCTAGGTACAGCCCAAAGGGGGGACACACCGGCCCACAGGCACCACGTTCCTTGGCCTCAAGCGCGTCGCGCACATCCTCAGGGTCCCACGACCCGGCACCGACCCGTTCCAGAGTACCCACAATCGAGCGCACCTGATTGTGCAGAAAACTGCGGGCGCGCAAACGGAACTGAATTTCGATCCCCGCCGGTCCCCGCACCGCCTCAATCGATATCTCATCCATGGTTTTGACCGGCGATTGCGCCTGACAGATCACACTGCGGAAGGTGGTGAAATCATGGTGGCCAATGAGATGACGTGCCCCGGCCCGCATGGCCTCGACATCCAGCTCGTGTTTGACCTGCCAGACATGCCCCTCTTCCAGCGTCGCAGGCGCGCGGCGGGTCAACAGACGGAACAGATAACGCCGCTCCATGGCCGAGAACCGTGCATGCCAGTCATCCGCCACCCGTTCGGCGCGCAGAATGGCAACCGGATTGGGTTTGAGATGATAGTTCAGCGCCTCGGACAAGCGGAACGGATCCCAGTCCTTTTCCATGTCGCAATGGGCCACCTGCCCGCGCCCATGCACACCGGCATCGGTTCGACCCGCTGCGGCGATGGTGTGGTCGCGTTTTTCAAGCTTGGCCAGCGCAGCCTCAATCGCCCCCTGAACCGAGGGTTGATCTTTCTGTCGCTGCCACCCCGCAAAGGGACGGCCATCATATTCTACCAATAGTGCGTATCTGGGCATGGGCGGGGCTTAGCCTGTGATGCTCAGAGCCGCAAGCGTCTGAGCGCATAGATCAGGATCACCCCCATACCACCTGCCCCCAGCATATAGGGCAGACGCAGCGCCATCTCGCGGCCCAGCGCCGGCTCGCTCACGCTGACCAACACCCCCGCCAGAAGCGCGCCTATCGGGGCACCGCCCCAGCCAAAGAAACGGTACACCGAATTGACCCGCCCCAGGAGATCATCGGGGATCACACGCTGACGATAGGACACCGTGACGATGTTCCACAAAAGCGCAGCAAAGCTTTCTACAAACAGCGCCATGGCAACGACCCAGATCTGGTTGGTCAGCGCGATCAAGGCAAGGCCCAGCGCAATCAGCACAATTGCCACAAAGAGGCTGATCTGATTGCCCATCCAGCCGATGACCTTCGGCCCCCAAAGCCCCCCGGCGACGCCGCCAAAGGCGGCCACGGCCAGAAGCAGACCGTGCTGGGCCGCATCAAGTCCAAGAATATCCTGCGAAATCAGAACAATCAGCGTGAGGCTCATCATCGAGATGAGGTTCATAAAACCCAGCATCACCGCCAAACGCAGGATCACCGGATGCGCCTTGAGCCAGCTCCAGGCCTCGGCCACCTCTTCTCGGGGTTTGCGCAGAGGCCGGGCGGCCCGCGGGGTCACGGGAATGCGCAGGATCAGTAGCGCCGCCACCAGAAAACTGACCGCGTCCAACGCAAAGGGTAAGGGCAGTGCCAGCGCAATCAGCACACCAGCCAAAGGCGGGCCCACAAAATGGCCCATGATATGTTCGATGGTCCAAAGCCGCCCATTGGCGACCTCAAGATCCTCTTTGCGCACAATCGAGGGCAACAGCGTTTGCGCCGCGTTGTCCCGGAGAACCTCGGCGCTGCCAAGACAAAAGGCCAAAGCCGCCAGCGCGGCTATCCACAGGCCCGGCTGCGCGGGCGGAAATTCGGGGATCACCAGGATCACCCCAACGACCAAAGCCGTCAGCACAAAGCGCAGCAGATCGGCATTCACAATCAGGCGCAGCCGATTGGCGCGGTCGGTGATCACCCCCGCAGGCAGCGTGAACAACAGCCAAGGCAGGCGCGTGGCAAATCCAACCAGTGAGATCAGAAAGGGATCGCGGGTGATCAGAGAGGCAAGCCACGGAAAGGCCAGAACCGAAACACCGTCGCCCAGATTAGTAATAGACGAGGCGAAGAAAAGCCGGGCGAATCCCGGGTTGCGTTTAAATACACTCATGCCGCCACCATGACCTTTGTTTTAGGAAGCACAAGACGCGCAATTCCCCCTTGTTGTTGCCCTAGCTAAGTGTGGCCTCAATGCTTAGGTTCACAGCATCAAAGAGACGAAAGGCATTTTATGGTGATCAGCACATTGACCAATTCGGTGACCCAAAGTCTGGGCAATGTGACCGATACGCTGTCCGATGCCTTTGGCGAAACCACCATTCGTCTGGGCGTCACCGGCCTAGCGCGGGCCGGCAAAACCGTGTTCATCACCTCGCTGGTTGCCAATCTTCTGGATCGCGGGCGCATGCCGCAACTTGTGGCCCAGTCCGAGGGTCGCATTCTGTCGAGTTATCTCCAGCCCCAGCCCGACGACACGGTGCCGCGCTTTGACTATGAAACGCATCTGGGGGCTCTGACCGCCCGCACACCGCAGTGGCCCGACAGCACCCGCGCGGTTTCAGAGTTGCGCCTCTCGCTGAAACTGCGCCCCAATGGGTTGCTGTCCGGGTTTCAGGGCCCGCGCACGGTGCATCTGGATATCATCGACTATCCCGGTGAATGGCTGCTGGATCTGGCCCTGCTCGACAAATCTTTTGCCGATTGGTCCTCGCAGATGCTCACCCGGATGGAGAGCCGCCCCGAGGGGCCGAACTATGTCGAGATGGCCAAATCCGAACCCGCCGATGCCGATTTTGACGAGACCCGCGCCCGCGCCCTCACCGCGACCTATACAGAGGCATTGCATGCGGCGCGCAAGGCCGGGTTTTCCGACTGTTCACCGGGGCGGTTCCTGCTGCCCGGCGAACTCGAAGGCTCGCCCGTGCTGACCTTTGCCCCGCTGCCGCCCATGGGCACCCCGCCGCGCCGTTCGCTTTACCGCGAAATGGAGCGCCGCTTTGAGGCCTATAAGTCCCGCGTCGTGAAACCGTTCTTTCGCGATCATTTTTCGCGCATCGACCGTCAGGTGGTGTTGGTGGACGCCCTGGGGGCGATCCATGCCGGTCCCCGTGCTGTTGAGGATCTGCGCCAGACCATGGCCGATATTCTTACCGCCTATCGTCCCGGGTTAAACGCGTGGCTCAGCAAACTTTTGCTGGGCAAGCGGGTGGAAAAGATCCTCTTTGCCGCCACCAAGGCCGATCACCTGCACCACACCCAGCACGCGCGCCTGTCGGCGATTATGGAGGCCATGACCCGCGAGGCCCGCGACCGGGCCCGGTTTGCCGGGGCGGAAACCCAGGCGCTTGCGCTGGCCAGCCTGCGGGCAACCACCGAACAAAGCGTCACCCATCAGGGGCGGGATCTTAATGTCGTGCGCGGCACACTGCTGGACAGTGGCAAACAGGCCGCCTTTTACCCCGGCGAATTGCCCGAGGATCCGGCGCATCTTCTGGGGCCTGCCCGTCAGGGGGCCGAGGGTTGGCTGGATCAGGACTATCAGGTGATGAACTTCGCCCCCGCGCCTCTGACGCTGCAACCCGGCGAAGGCCCGCCCCATATTCGGCTCGACCGCGCGGCCCAGTTTTTGTTTGGAGACAAGTTATGATCCTGCGCCCTGCCCGTTCAACCGATGCCGGCAAGCTTGGCGCGATGATCACGCAGGCCGTGGCGGCACGTGACTGGAAACCGCTGCTGCACACCGGCGCCGAAGACATCGCCCATATGGGACGCTTGATTGACTACGGCTGGGTCACCGTCGCAGAAGACACCCGAGTTTTGGGGTTTCTGGCTCGAGAAGAAGACTACATCCACGCCCTGTTTGTGGATGAAACGGCACAGAACCAAGGCGTTGGCTCTGCACTTTTGCAAGACGCGATGAGCAAGCGCAGCAAGCTGGACCTCTGGACCTTTGTCGAGAACACAGGCGCCCAGCGGTTTTACGAGCGTCACGGGTTTTCTGAAACGCACCGCACCGACGGCAGCCGCAACGAAGAACAGCTGCCTGACATTCATTTTCAATGGGAAGCACCATGACCAAAGGCCCGGTTCTGATCGATCTGGACAGTGACACAACAACGGCCCCCAGCCCCTCAGAGGCCGCGCCGGTCCCCGAACTGCTGTCCGAGCCTGCCCCCCAAGGCAAAGCCATGGCCACCGCCGCCGTTCTGGCCGCGCGCAAACCCTCGGCACTTGCGCGCTGGTTCTGGCGATTGCTCATGGCCCTTGTGGGCACGGTGGTGTCCATCGCGGCGTGGAATTACACCACCAGTCTGATCGCCGCCACTCCGCTGCTTGGCTGGGCGGTGACCGGGTTGATTGCGGTCTTTGTGCTTGTCGCACTGGCCATTGCTGTAAAAGAGGTCGCCGCCTTTGCCCGCCTGTCCCGTTTGGACAAGTTGCAGCATCAGGCCAAAGACGCGCTTGCCAATGATGATCTCGAAGCCGCGCGCCGCTTCAATGACAGTCTGGTGGCGCTCTACACCGGGCGCGAGGACACCAGTTGGGGCCGGGATCGTCTGAAATCCCGCCGCGACGAGGTGTTTGATGCCGCAGGGCAAATTGCCATGGCGGAGACCGAGCTGATGACCCCGCTTGATCTGGCCGCACGTGCCGAAGTTGAGGCGGCCGCACGCCAAGTGGCCACCGTGACCGCGCTTGTGCCCTTGGCCTTGGTTGATGTTGTCACAGCTCTCTCCGCCAACCTACGCATGATCCGCCGGATTGCAGAGATCTATGGCGGGCGTTCGGGCACCTTGGGAAGCTGGCGCCTGACCCGTGCGGTCATGTCCCATCTCGTGGCCACCGGTGCGGTTGCCGTGGGCGATGACATGCTGGAACCGCTTCTGGGGGGCGGCCTCTTGGGCAAACTCTCACGCCGGTTTGGCGAAGGGTTGGTCAATGGTTCACTCACCGCCCGTGTTGGCGTTGCCGCCATGGAGGTCTGCCGCCCCCTGCCCTTTGGCGAAGGCAAGCGCCCCTCGGTGCGCGGCATCATCCGCGGCGCCCTGGGCGGCCTGTTTCAGTCGGAGAAATCCTAAACCACCCAAATGTCTTCTGGCTCAAACAGTGAGAAATGGCGCGTGCACGCATCCCGCCGCGCTACAACACCACAGTGTCCCGCCCCCAATTTCGTGATGTCCTGTCGTCAGGAGAGCGCAAAATGACCGAGAAACACATTCTGGTTCTGGGGGCCTATGGATTGATTGGGGCTGAGGTTGTCACAGCCCTGCGCCGCGCGGGCCATCGGGTGACAGGCGCCGGGCGCAGTTCCAGAGCGGCCCATCGCCGCCTGCCCGGTGTGGAGTTCCTCACTCTGGACATGGCGCAAACCACCTCCCCCGGGGCTTGGCACATGTTGCAAGGCTTTGATGCCGTTGTGAACTGCGCAGGTGCCCTTCAGGATGGGCCTGACGCCGATCTTGAAGCGCTGCATCATCATGCGCTTGCCGCGCTGGGCATAGCGGCCTGCAGGTCGAACACACGCGTGGTGCAGATCTCGGCGGTTGGGGCCTCTCCTGACAGCCCGATCCCTTTCCTTGCCAGCAAAGCCCGGGGTGACATGGCGCTTCTGGCATCTGGTGCCGAGGCCACGGTCCTGCGGCCCGGTCTGGTTTTGGCGCGCAGTGCCTATGGCGGGACGACCTTAATCCGCATGCTCGCTTCTGTGCCACTTATTCAGCCCCTTGCGCTGCCAGAAGCCAAACTTCAAAGCGTCGGAACCGCCGACATCTGCACCGCCGTTCTGCGCGCCATTGAAACCGATGATCTGCTGGGTCAGCAGCTGGATCTCGTTGAGACCACCCCCCAGAGCCTACCCCAGATCATTGCCACCCATCGGCATGCCCTTGGTCTTTCGCCAGCCCGTGCCACCCTCACGTTGCCCGGTTGGATGATCCCTATGACCGCCAAATCCGCTGATCTCCTTGGCCGCCTCGGTTGGCGCAGTCCCCTGCGCAGCACAGCCATTTCAGTGCTCAAAAACACGCCTATTGGCGACCCAGCGCCATGGAGCCGTCTGGCCTCTGCGGTCCCCACACTTGAACAGAGCCTGGAGCAGTTACAGCTTGGCCCGGAACACCGTGCACAGGCCCGGGCCGCGCTGCTTATGCCACTTTGCGTCTCGACACTGGCTCTGTTCTGGGGATTTTCGGGAGTGATGGGGGTTCTAAGCCTACCTGCGGCCATGCGCACCCTGCTTGAAATGGGCTGGAGCGCGGGACTGGCAAAACTCTCGGTTCTGTTCTGGTCGGTTATCGACATCCTCCTTGCCGCAGCGCTTTTGTACCGCCCGTGGGCGCAAAAAGCGGCGCTCGCCATGGCCGGTGTCAGCGCGATCTATCTGGTGATGGGAACGGTGGTGACACCGCATCTTTGGGCAGACCCTCTTGGGCCGCTTGCCAAAATCGGACCGGCGCTGATGCTGGCCCTAGTCACGGCGCACCTGCTGGAGGACCGCTGATGCTCTACGAGCTTGCCCTGCGTTGGATGCATGTTGTTGGCGCCACTGTTCTGCTGGGGACCGGCGCGGGCATCGCCTTTTTCATGCTGATGGCCCATCGCACCCGCGATGCACGCCTGATTGCACATACGGCGGGAGTGGTTGTTGTGGCGGATACGCTGTTCACCGCCAGCGCCGTGGTTGTGCAGCCAATCACCGGCTATCTCTTGGCCCGTGAGCTCGGTTGGGACCTGACCGAGCCCTGGATTGCGCTGTCGTTGATCCTTTATGGGATCACCGGCCTGTTCTGGCTGCCGGTGGTCTGGATACAGATTCGGCTGCGCGATCTGGCACGGGTGGCCGTGGCAACGGACACCGACCTGCCCCCACGCTACTTTTTTCTGTTCCGCATCTGGTTCGCCTGCGGTTTTCCCGCCTTCTTTGCCGTGGCTGCGATCCTGTGGCTGATGCTGGCTCGACCAGTTTTTGAATGGTTTTAAGGGGATAGCCAAATGACTAAAATAGTCAGGAAATGCAGGCGCAACATTCCCGAGTAAATCTATCAAGTATATGATTTTATTGCATTTTTCCTATTGACGGTCCGCCGCACGGCCCCTAAGTTCAATCTCAAGACAGCAAGCCAGCAGCTTGAACATCGCCAGCAACCGCCAGCCAGTTCACTGCAAGCCAGCCTTCCTTGCATCCATGAAATTCACGCGTTGACCGCCATGGTTTGCTTTGTTCAGACGTCAGCACGCCAGCCACCTAGCCAATCGCCAGGTCGCATCGCCAGCCAGATCTGAGCCTTGAGATACCTTATACGTGTCAGTCGCCAGCCAGCGCCGCCCGCCAAGACACGCAGACCACCCACATCACGCGGCCCACTCCTCCCGCTGGTGCAGGCAGTTCAAAGCATTCCGGCAAGCAAGCCACCTCGCCACGCGCAAGGCCGCTCCGCTCGCTTTTCAACTTTATGACTTTTCAACACACGCCAGCCCCCCAGCTTACCGCCAGGACGCCAGCCTGCTTTATCCCAAAGCGGGAATACCGCTTGGATTGTCGCGATCTGCCAGCTGTATTTTAAACCCGCGCGCAATGCGATGGGTCAGAGCCAGCCAGGTCTCGGCGACGTCCTTGGGCAGTTCCGCCCGCAACACCTCTTCAAACAATCCAAGCCAGGGGTCAAAATGCCCCACACGCACATCGCGCGCCTGCATGTGCACCTGCATCGGATTGCCGTTGTACACCGGTTCGCGCAGGATCGCGTTGCGCCAGAAGTTGGTGATCTTGGCGATATGCGCATCCCAATCGGCATCTGTTGTCCCGACGTGGTTGCCAAAGACCGGCCCAAGCTCGGGATGCGCCCGCACCCGCGCGTAGAAGGTTTGAACGACCTGATCAATGGACGCGCCCGTGATATCAAATCGCGGAGGAATTGCAGACATAAGATCTCTCCATCTTAGGAATTGCGTCTGTTTTGGCCGCGATCTGACTAGGCGCGCTGCGCGATCAAGGTCTAGTCAAGTTTCGAGCCGGTATAGTGATTTCCATCCCTTGGGATGAACCGAATATCGCCACCGTTGAGGACCACAACGGTCAGACATTGCCGTCCGGTTCGGGGAAAGGTCTCACATAATTTATTCCCCTCGACAGCCCAGGATCCATTCACATCTTCGCGGCCCTGACTGCTAAAGAACGTCGAAATGGTCTTGCCACCTGACATCCACTTTTGCTCGCCATCTTCAAACACAACCGTCGCGCCGGTCAGAAATGTTCGGATCTCCGAACCGGACAAAGTTGTGTCGGCCGAGGCGCCCGCTGCAATCACCTGTAAAGCTAGAATGCTGAAACCAAGATTTTTCATACTCTCAATCCTATAGCCATGCGTCTAATAAACGCTGCTCACCAGTTTAGCGGAATCGAAGAGGCTCACAATGGGTCAGTGCCCGTGCGCGCCCGTAGCCTCTGGACCCCGGCCCCACAGGCGCCTATAACGCCCCCATGATGCATCCGTTCGCGATCATTATTCGAATTATATGCCCGGCGCTCGCTGCTTGAGCCGCCGGGACAAGGCGTATGGACTGCCGCGCCGCCCCACATTTTCCTGAAAAGATGCTGATCCAAGGACGCCCCTTATGTGCGCCGACACGCCTGACCAAACCACACCTGACTACAAAGACACCCTGAACCTGCCGAAGACCGCATTTCCGATGCGCGCCGGCCTGCCCAAGCGCGAGCCCAGCTGGCTTGAGCGCTGGGAGAAAATCGGGGTCTATGACCGTCTGCGCGAAAAAGAGGGCCGTACGCCCTTTACGCTTCATGATGGCCCGCCCTATGCCAACGGCCACTTGCACATCGGCCACGCGCTAAACAAAACCATCAAAGACATGATTGTGCGCAGCCATCAGATGATGGGTCATGACGCGCGGTATGTGCCGGGCTGGGATTGTCACGGTCTGCCGATCGAATGGAAGATCGAAGAGAAATACCGCAAAAAAGGCAAGAACAAGGATGACGTCAACGTGGTGGACTTCCGCCGCGAATGCCGTGCCTTTGCCGATGAGTGGGTCGGCATTCAGCGTGACGAGTTCAAACGTCTGGGCATCACCGGCAACTGGGCCGATCCCTATCTGACCATGAACTATCACGCCGAAGCGGTGATTGCCGATGAGTTCATGAAGTTCCTCATGAATGGCACGCTGTATCAGGGGTCGAAACCTGTGATGTGGTCGCCGGTTGAAAAGACCGCGCTGGCCGAGGCCGAGATCGAATATCACGACCACCAGAGCCACACCATCTGGGTGCCGTTCCGGTTCCAGAATGCCACTGGCGATCTGGCCGAAGCGCGCGTCGTGATCTGGACCACCACGCCCTGGACCATCCCGTCCAACCGCGCCGTGGCCTACGGCGGTGGCATTTCCTATGGCCTCTACCGTGTGGACGCGACTGAAGAAGAAAGCTGGACTGCGCCGGGCGACCTCTATCTCTTTGCCGATACACTGGCAGAGGAATGCCTTGGCAAATCGCGCGTGACCGAGTTCACCCGCGTCCGCGATGTGGCCGCCAGTGAATTTGACGGCCTGATCTGTGCGCACCCCTTCCACGGCGTCGACGGGGCCGAGGGCTTCTGGGATTACGACGTGCCGATGATCGATGGCGATCACGTCACCGATGATGCCGGCACGGGCTTTGTTCACACCGCCCCCAGCCACGGTCAGGAAGACTATGAGGCCTTTGTGGCGCGCAACTGGATCGACCGGATGACGCATAACGTCGGCGAGGAATCGGAATTCCTGTCGCATGTGCCGTTCTTCGCCGGGCTTCAGGTCATCGACCGCAAGGGCAAAGAGGGCAAGGCCAACAACGCCGTGATTGCCAAGCTGGTTGAAGCAGGTGGCATCATCGCCCGTGGTCGCATCAAGCACAGCTATCCGCACAGCTGGCGCTCCAAAGCGCCGGTGATCTACCGCAACACACCGCAGTGGTTTGCCAGCGTCGACAAAGAGGTTGGCGACGGGCAGGACAAACTGGGCACGACCATCCGCGCGCGCGCACTGACCGCCATCGATCAAGAGGTTAAGTGGTGGCCACAGGCCGGGCGCAACCGCCTGCATTCGATGATGGAAGCGCGCCCTGACTGGGTTCTGTCACGCCAGCGCGCCTGGGGTGTGCCGCTGACCTGCTTTACCAAGAAAGACACGCTGCCAACCGCGCCGGATTTCCTGCTGCGCAATGCTGACCTCAACGCCCGGATCAAAGCGGCCTTTGACGAGCATGGCGCGGATGTCTGGTACGAAGAAGGTTTTAAGGCCAAGATGTTGGACGGCATCGCCAACCCGGATGACTATGATCAGGTGTTTGACGTGCTGGACGTTTGGTTTGACAGTGGCTCGACCCATGCCTTTGTGCTGCGCGACCGCGAGGACGGCACCGAAGATGGCATCGCCGATGTCTATATGGAAGGCACCGACCAGCACCGCGGCTGGTTCCACAGCTCGCTGCTGCAATCGGTGGGCACCACCGGCCGCGCGCCTTATCGCAACGTTGTGACTCACGGGTTCACGTTGGATGAGAAGGGCAACAAGATGTCCAAATCCTTGGGCAACACCATCGTGCCCGAGACCGTGGTCAAGCAATATGGCGCAGATATCCTGCGTCTCTGGGTGGCGCAGACCGACTATATGGCGGACCAGCGCATTGGCCCGGAGATCCTGAAAGGTGTGGCCGACAGCTATCGTCGCCTGCGCAACACCATGCGCTATATGCTCGGATCGCTGGCGGATTTCCGTGAAGAAGATCGCGTGGCCCCGGCGGATATGCCCGAACTTGAGCGCTGGGTGCTGCACCGTCTGGCCGAGCTGGATCATCAGGTTCGCAAAGGCTATGCTGAGTTTGATTTCCAGGGCGTGTTCTCGGCGGTGTTCAACTTTGCCACCGTGGATCTGTCGGCCTTCTATTTCGACATCCGCAAAGATGCGCTCTATTGCGATGGCGAAAGCCCCCGCGCCCATGCGGCCCGCACGGTGCTGGACATCCTGTTCCACCGCCTGACCACATGGCTCGCGCCGATCCTCGTCTTCACCATGGAAGAGGTCTGGCTTGAGCGCTTCCCCGGCGACGACAGCTCGGTGCATCTGATCGATATGCCCGACACACCGAAGGACTGGCTGGACGAGCCTCTGGCCGCCAAATGGGCCCAGGTACGCAGCGCCCGTCGTGTTGTCACCGCCGCGCTTGAGGTGCAGCGGACCGACAAGGTGATCGGGGCGTCGCTTGAGGCGGCCCCGGTTGTTCATGTGCGCGATGACGAGATGCTGGCGGCACTGAAGTCGGTGGATTTCGAAGATGTCTGCATCACCTCGGCCATCACCCTAAGCAACGACCCAATCTCGCCGGATGCCTTCCGCATGCCCGAGATCGAAGGCGTGGGTGTGGTGTTTGAAAAAGCGGACGGAGAAAAGTGCCAGCGCTGCTGGAAGATCCTGCCAGATGTGGGCAAACACGCCCATGCCGGCACCTGTGGTCGCTGCAGCACCGCATTGGGATAACACCCCGTTTGAACGGTGAAACTTAAAAAGGGCGGCCCCAAAGGGTCGCCTTTTCTTTTGCCTCCTAGCTGCAGCCTAGTCTTTGAACAGACGCACAACGAGGCTCATACGGCCCTCCGCCAATGGATCTAAACCTTCCAAAGCACCATGCCAGGAGCTGTCAGAAATCTTGAACCCATAGGCAAAATTGGGCGCATAGGTGAATTTATGCACCGTTTCAAAGGCGCTGCCTTGCTTGCGGAAAAGCGATGTGCCGGTGTCGAAATTGTCTTTGTTCAACGGGAAATACATCTGAAACGTGAACAGCCCCCCATGTTCGCCATCCAGATGTGGGGCGATAAGGGCGCCACAGCGGTCCAGTTGAAGCCGTGTCACAACCCGCCACCGGGGCGGCACAACGATATCCAGACATTCACACATCCGCGCAATGATATCCGGGTCGTGAAACACCTCTTTTACCGCCATCCACAGGCTCTGTGACCGCGGATGTGAGGCGCTTAGAGCCTCTGGGGTGATCGCAGTGAAGTACCTCTGAAACTGGCCCTGTTGCAGGTAGTCCGCATTGGTGTGGGCGCGAAAGGCACTCACATGCGGCGCGGCCAGAAGCAGGGCCAGGTACATTTCATCGGGTAGGGTCTGAGGCGCAGTGAAATAAGGGAACGGATCTGTGCCTCTCTCGGCCCGATCAAACCGGTCGAGAAACGCGCGTCTCAGTTTGCGTTTTAATACAGTACGGTCTTGGTCGGCGAATGACAGGGCAGCGGCCTGTTGGTCCAGACGGCGATCCCATTTGCGGTGCAACCAGAGATCAGAGGGTGCATCCAACCGATCCAGCAGGGCCGCCAGCCGTTTATGCGCCTGAGCATCCTGCCCTGCTTGGATGTCTTTCAGGGCCATCTTTAGTTCGCGCTTCAGCTCAAGGCTTCTCGAATTTTCCAGAATGGTCAAAGCGTTTTCGAATCCACCAGACCCGGATTTCATATCAATCATGAGGGTAATCCAATCAAATAAGTCCCAGCGTTACGTGTGCCTATTTCCCCGTCAAGCCTTTCTCTTTGGGCAAATGGGAAACTGGGATAACCTAACGGCAGGCGTATTAAGGAGAACAAAGTGTTAAGAAGACGTTTCGTATTGTCTCTATTGGCGATCTCTGCCTGTAGCCCTCAAGTGCCGGGCAGCTTTGCGATCGCCCCCAACTCCACTCTGATTGTTGTGCGCCATTCGGACCGCGAGGGCGAAGATCTGACAGCGAAGGGTATTGAACGCTCTCATGCCCTTGTTGCTGCACTGGAAAACCTGCCGCTAGATGGCATTTACTCACCCGGCATCAAACGCAATCTCGACACTGCTGCACCTCTGGAACAGGCCCGTGGGTTGTCGCTCTCGCGCATACCGGCTGAAACCCCCACTGGGCCGCTGACGCGCCGGGGCGCAGGCAAAACCGTGATCTGGGTGGGGAATAAAGGCAATATCCGACGGATCTGGGAAGACCTCTCACTGCCTGAGCCTGCCCCCCTCAATTACGGAGACCTGCATATCATCCGCAGCGACGCTTCGGGTCAGGTCACGCTGGAACGTCTGAGGTTTGGCCCCGACAGCTAGAGACGCCAGTGACATCAGCCCACAAAAGAAACGCCCCAGTCGAAAACCGGGGCGTCTGTCTTATCCAACTGTGATATCACACAGGATACATTCGTGATCTGAAAGCGGTCGCCCGTCTGGATCAAGCGAAGCCAAGAGAGGCCGGGCTGCACCCGATAGCCCACGGTGGCAAAACCAATCCAGTTTCATTCGGCGCGTGTCATGCGGAGTGATCAGGCTATTGCGGGTGGTCACCCCCTCTGCCGTCAGATCCCACGCAAATCCACGCTCTTCGGCCATCGCAAACAGAGTTTCCTTGCGGTGGTCGAAGTCCGGCGGCAGGTGGTTGCCTGTGTTCAGGTCCCCGCCAATCAACACCGGCATTCCCGGCGCAAAAGCTTCTACCGCATCAAGGATCGTCTCGAACTGAGCATGGCGCAGCTCAAACCCCGTTGCGCTTTCCAGATGGGTCGAAACAACACAGATAGGTCCGTTTTCCGTTGGCAGCTCGGCAAGGATCGCCATACGGCCCCCCATGCGCGGCTGTTCTGGGTCACCGGAGCCCCCGTCTTCACCGGTCAGGAACCAATGCCCGCGTTTGTCCAGACGTAGCAAGGACAGTCGAGAAAAAGGTACGGACGACAGGATGCCGTTCCCATGCCAGCCCGCCGCATTGAAATCATCGGTGCAAAAAGGACGCTCGGTGGGGCCGCCGAGATCCAGTTCATAGAACTCGACCCCATAGGTGTAGCGCATGCCCATGGCCTTGGCCAATTCGGCCGTGGTGTTGTTCTGCGCGGTGCGTGCCATGCCATTGTCCATCTCCGACAACAGCACTACCGCAACATTCTTCGCCAGCAGATGATCTGCGCTGGCCTGCGGAAACAGGCAACGTTCGACGTTCCAGGCGGCAACCCCAAACGAGGCTGGGAGCTGAGAGGCACTGGCGGTGCCTCCCACTTCAAGCATGTTCATCGCCGGAACCTCCGCCAGAAGCGCGCCATGCGCTTCGGCGGTGCGAGGGGCCTTTAGAATGCGCGCGCGCTGGTCTTCTGTGACCAGCGGCAACACATCAACGATCTGGGTCACAGACGTTTTCCCTCGTTGGCATCAAAGAAGTGCACAGCGCCGGGTTTGACACCAACGGTGGTGGCGCCCAGTTCCGCGCTTTCATCTTTGTTGATCGCAACCGAGAAGTCTTCGCCGCCCAGTTTGCCGTGCAGCAAACGGTGCGCGCCAAGCTCTTCGATGATGTCGATGGTGAAAGGCACGCCGCCCTGCCCCAAAAGAACATCCTCAGGGCGAATGCCCACCTGAACCGCGCCATTGGCGCCCTCTGGCGCGCTCTCGGGCAAGGCTGTGCCATCCGCCAGAGCCACCGCGCCATTTGAGACGGTGCCGCTGATGATGTTCATCGGCGGTGCGCCCATGAAGCTGGCAACAAAGGTTGAGGCCGGACTGTTATAGATCTCAGCCGGGGTGCCCATCTGCTCGATGCGCCCACCGTTCAACACGATGATCCGATCAGCCATAGTCATGGCTTCGACCTGATCGTGGGTCACATAAACCGAGGTGGTGCCAAGGCGACGCTGCAGCGCGCGGATCTCGATCCGCATCTGGTTGCGCAGTTTCGCATCGAGGTTCGACAAAGGTTCGTCGAACAGGAACAACGCGGGTTCACGCACAATCGCGCGGCCCATGGCCACACGCTGACGCTGACCACCAGAAAGCTGGCTGGGGCGACGATCGAGATAGTCTGTGAGGTTCAGCATCTTCGCTGCCTCCTGGACCTTCTTTTCGATCTCCGCCTTCGACGTCCCACGGTTTTTCAAGCCATAGCCCATGTTTTTGGCCACGGTCATATGCGGGTAAAGCGCGTAGTTCTGGAACACCATCGCGATGTTGCGGTTGGCGGGATCAACGTCATTGACGACGTTGTCCCCAATCGACAGCGACCCTTCCGAGATGTCCTCGAGGCCCGCGATCATGCGCAGCAGGGTGGATTTTCCGCAGCCCGAGGGGCCAACCAGAACTACCAGCTCGCCATCGGGGATCTCAAAGCTGGTCGGGGTGACCGCTTCGAACCCATTGGGATAGACCTTGCGGATCCGATCCAGTGTGACATTTGCCATAAGAGTAGTTCCTTACTTATCCGATTCCGTCAGGCCCTTGACGAACCAGTTCTGGAAGAAAATGACGATGAAGACCGGCGGGAGAATGGCGATCAGCGCCAAGAGGTTCGACCGGCCAAATTCAGGCACGCTTGCGCCTTCAAGCACCTGAGTGATCTGTTTGATGCCCCGTACCAGGGTGTACATGTCCTCATCCGTGGTGATCATGGTGGGCCAGAGATACTGGTTCCAACCAAACACAAACATGATGATGAACATCGCGGCGATCATGGTTTTCGACAGCGGCACCAGAATATCCACGAAGAACTTAACTGGACCTGCACCATCGATGCGCGCGGCTTCGACCAATTCTTCTGGGACCGAGCGGAAGAACTGCCGGAAGAAGAATGTGGCCGTGGCCGAGGCCACCAGCGGAATGATCAGACCTTGATAGGTGTTGAGCATGCCCAGCTTCTGCACAACTTCATAAGAGGGCAGAATCCGCACTTCGAGCGGCAACAGCAGCGTGGTGAAAATCAGCCAGAACGCTGCCGACGCAAAGCGCAGACGGAAGTACACCAGCGCATAAGCCGCCATCATTCCCAGTAGGATTTTGCCCAGAGCAAAGCCGATGCCAAGGATGAACGAGTTCAGCAGCATCCGCATGCCGGTGTTTGCGCCCGAGAACCCGGTCGCTTCGAACATCGCTTTGTCAAAGTTTGCCGGAAGCTCGCTGCCGATTTTCAGCTGCGGACCGTATTTGATGATCTCGGCATCCGGCACCGTTGTGGTCTGCATGACCATCAACAGCGGGATCAGCATGAACAGCGAACCTGCAATCAGGATCGCGTGGTCACTGACCGTGCTCCAGCGAATGCGGCGTTTGATTTTGGGCGGGTTTTGCATTGTATCAGCCATGATGCGCCCCTTACGTGTAGTGAATGCGTTTTTCGACCAGCCTGAACTGGAAGATCGTCAACGCAAGAACAAGCACCATCAAGATCACCGACTGGGCCGAGGACCCACCAAGGTCGTTGCCACGGAACCCATCGACATAAACCTTGTACACAAGGGTCATCGGGTTGTTGCCGGGCTCGCCTTTCACAAGGGTGTCGACCACACCAAAGGTGTCGAACAGCGAATAGGTGATGTTGGTGATGAGCAGGAAGAAACCGGTCGGTGCCAGCAGCGGGAAGGTGATATCCCAGAAGCGGCTAAAGCCCGAGCGGTTGTCGATCAGAGCCGCCTCACGCACCGAGCGCGGGATCGACTGTAGACCGGACAGGAAGAAGATGAAGTTGACCGGCACCTGTTTCCAGACCGAAACCAGAACCATGGCAAAGGCGGTGTCGTTGAAGTTCACGCCCAGCACAAATTCCCAGCCAAAGAAGCCGAACAGATTGGTCAATGGACCCCATGTCTGGTCGAACATGATCAGACCAATGAAGCCAGCCACAGGAGGGGCCACGGCATAGACCCACATCAACAGCGTGCGGTAGGACTTGGCGCCGCGCAGCACATTGTCCGCTTTGACCGCCAACAGCAACGCCAGCGCAAGCGAGAAGAAGGTCACAAGCAGGGTGAAGATCACGGTAAACCAGGCGACCTTGCGATACTCGGCATTGCCAAGCAGGTCACTGTAGTTTTCCAGACCAACGAAGGTCGAGCCAAAGCCGAAGGGGTCTTGCAGGTAGAAAGACGACTGCACGGCGTGGGCTGCGGGCCAGTAGAAGAAAATGACGATGATCGCGAGCTGCGGGAGAAGCAGCAGGATCGGCAGCCATTTTGTGGCAAATCCAGCGCGTTTCAAAGGGGGAGCCTCTCAGAAGAAAACTGGTGGCTGCACGGGGCAGCCACCAGACAGTGTTGTAAGAATTTCAGAATTACTTCTGAGTTTTTGCGAAGCGTTCCAGCAGTTTGTTCGATTCTGCTTCGATTGCTGCAAAGGCGGTTTCCACGTCGGTTTCACCGGTCAGGATGCGGCCGTACTCACGGTTCATCACGTCACGGATCTGAACGTAGAAGCCCATGCGGTAGCCTTTGGTGTTGTCACCGGCTGGCAGGGTCAGCTGTTTGATGCCGATTTCGGCAGCTGGGAAACGACCGTAGTGACCATCTTCACCTGCCAGTTTGTAGGCAGCTTCGGTGATCGGAACATAACCGGTCGACTGGTGCCAGAAGTACTGGGTCTCAGCCGAGGTCAGGAAGCGGAAGAATTCAGCAGTTGCTTTGTTTTCTTCGTCCGACTTGCCAGCCATCGCGAAGAGCGACGCGCCACCGATGAAGGTCTGAGTAGGCTCGGTGGTCACAGCTTCCCAGTAAGGAAGATAGGTGGCCGAGAACTCAAACGGCAGGTCTTTTTTCATCAGACCGCCAAACGAACCCGACGAACCCAGCCACATGGCAACTTCGCCTTCTTCGAACTTGGCCTGGTTGTCGCTCCAGCCGGTGCCGAACCACTCAAAGAAGCCTTCTTTCTGCCACTCGGTCAGAGCGGTGAAGTGGCTTTTGATGGCGTCGTTGTTCACCAGGATCTTGGTGTCGGAGCCGGTGTAGCCGTTGTCGTTGGTCGCAAACGGCAGGTTGTGGCGCGACATGAAGTTCTCGGTGAAGATCCATGGCAGGTGCGACTGAGCCAGAGCAGTGTAGCCCGCTGCTTTCAGAGCCGGAGCCGTGGTTTCCTGGAACTCTTCCCAGGTTTTCGGCGGGGTCACACCGGCTTTTTCCAAAGCGTCGGTGTTGAAGTACATGATCGGCGTCGACGAGTTGAACGGCATGCCGATCATTTTGCCGTCGGTGTCAGCGTAGAAGTAACGCACACCGGCGATGTAGTCGTTGATGTCGAAGTCAACGCCATTGTCGGACAGCAGATCCTGAACAGGAATGGTTGCGCCTTTGGCACCGATAACGGTGGCCGCGCCAGCGTCAAAAACCTGCAGAACGTTTGGCTGTTCGCCGGCACGGAAGGCCGCAATGCCCGAGGTCAGGGTCTCTTCGTAGGAACCTTTGAAAACCGGGGTGATTTTGTAGTCATCCTGGCTTGCGTTAAAATCAGCCGCAATCTGGTTGACGGTGTCGCCCAGTGCGCCACCCATGGCGTGCCACCAAGTGATTTCGGTTTCGGCAAATGCCACCGAGCTGGTGAGACCGAAGGCAGCGGTCGCAGCAATCTGAAAAAGTTTCATGTCAGACTCCGATAAAGCCCACCGCAGATACACGGCAGATCAAGTTTTTGTCCGTACCGACGCAATGCCGGCCAAGCGCAGAACGCAGTGTCGGGTTCACGAAAATCAGTGATTTTCGCGTTGCTGGCCCAAAAAGCTGAGACAAACAAGAATCCTCCACTGCACTCGTGTGCATGTAGGGCGCTATCATCACAACAATATGACGTTTCGCAACAGTTTTTTTGACAACTGGCCCCGCGTCACTTTTCTTTGAAGGGTGAAGCGCTCCGCATCACCTCTAAAATATTAGTACAGCGCGCCCTCTCAAAAATCCATGCCCTCCCCGCCATCGTTAACAAAAAACTAACTCTTGCTTTCCGTTGAACTTCCGCACAGAATTCACGGGCAGGCTGCGCGGGGGTGCAGCTGTTTTTTTGTGACTTTTGTTTGGTTGATTAGTGCCTTGTGTACCATGGAACGCGATTTTTTCGCGCATTTTAAAGAACTTACCTTTTCCGCCTCCGGTCCACGGTCTTGGACACGATACGAATCCTTCGCCTTTGCTCGATCCTATGTCTCGGTGCCTCTGGCCTGGAGCGAACTCCACCGTGCTGCGGCGCATCTCCCTCTTTGCCTTGTCGACACCGGGACCTGCCACCGGCTTGAGGCGCTCTTGTCATTTGGCGCACAAGGGCAGTCTGTTGTCGATCCATCCGGACAGTGGCGGGCGGGATATGTCCCTGCGTTGCTGCGGATGCACCCCTTTGCACCCGACCTGTCTCAGCGCGCCACATTTGCCCCGGGATATCTCGAAAACAGCCCGAATCTCCTGACCGCATCAGGTGGGCTTGAGCTTTGGTCCGCAACGGGCGCCCCGGCAAATGACGTATCTCCGGTCACCGATGTGATGCGCGACTTCCACGCTGACTATTTCCGACTGCAGGACGCCACACAATCACTGCTCAAGGGCAAGGTTTTGCGCCCCTTGCGCGGCTATGCCTCGCTGGATGATCCGATGTTCGACCGGAAATACATCCTCAACCGCACCGCGCTTTATGCCCTTTCTGCACCCCGCATGCTGAAACTGATGCAGACCGGTGGATTGGAAGTGGCCTTTGCTCAGCTGATTTCGATGCAACGGCTTTCCGTTGCCCTTTCTGCGCCTGCCCCCACTCAAACAGTCAAACCTGAGGCCACCGCCGAAACATTTCTATCGGCCATGGCCACGGCCTTTGACGCTGAAGCCTCTGAAATTCAATATGACGAGATGGACCGCACATGACTTACCGGATGCTGCCATTGTTCGGGGTGATAACCGGAGTAACACTCTCCGCCTGCGCCCAGTTGGGTTCAAACGAAGAAACACCCGCTGACCTCAACACACCTGTTGAAATCACCGAACAGGTCACGTTGACCGACGCCGCCCCCTTCCCAGAAAAACCGCGTGTCTCTGCTGCGGTGAGCAAAACCAGTTTCGGGCGGGCCGTGGCCACGGCGGTGGTCAGCCATCCCGATCTGAGCAGCTCAAATGCCCTGATTGCCTCGGCCAGCGCAGATCTGGAATCCGCATCTGGGGCGTTTCGCCCGTCGGTTTCGGTCGGGGCCAATCTGGCCACAAGCTACAACGCAAGCTCTGACAGCTTTGATGACTCCAGCGGGCCCTATTTGCGCATCTCACAGCTGATCTATGACGGGGGGGCAGCGCGGCACAACAAGGTGGCAGCGCAGGCCAGCACCGTGAAAGCCCGCGATGATCGCATGGTTTCCGCCTCCAGCACCGCAATGGCTGCGGTTGAAGCCTATCTGAACGTGCTGGCCGCTCAGGATATGCTGGGTCTGGTGCGGCGCAATCTGGGCACGCACCGCAGATTTCTCAATCAGGTGGAAGAGCGTCGGAGGCTCGGAGCCGGGTCCGAAAGCGATGTGCTGATCATCCGTGCCCGATTGGCCGATGCCCAAACCCAGGTTGCCGATGCAGAAAACTCGCTGGATCAGGCCCGCGCCCGCTATGAAGAAACCTTTGGATTGGTGGCAGGCACCCTACCCCGCCCTCCGCAAGCTCCAACAATAGACCGGACCTCGGAGGTCGCCATTTACGCCAGTCCCCGCATGCGCGCCATCAACTCGGAATACGACGTTGCCGTTGCGCGTGAACTTCAGGCCAAAGCCGAACGGGCGCCTAGCATCGAATTTGGCAGCACGGCCCGTCAGGGCAACGGCGGCGGCGCGGATGTTAAGTTTGATTTGTCCGTCAACTACAGTTTCGACAACCGGCGCGAGGCCAAGGCCGCGATTGACCGCGCAACGGCCGAGGTCGCCCGCGTGACAGCAGAACGCGAACGCCTGCGCCGCGACATCAAACGCGCGTTGGATTTTCTGGCCTCTGATCGCACCGCAGGAAGCAAACGCCTGCGCACCGCGCGTACCGCTGTGGCCGCAAACCAGAAAACGGTGGACGCCGCGCTGGAGGAATTCACCATTGGCCGTCGCACCCTTCTGGAGGTGCTCGACGCCCAGCGAGATTATGTGCGGGCGCAGCAGACCAAGGTTGAGGCTGACAGGGAACATATCCTGACGGGATATCAGGCCCTCGCCCTGACCGGTGATATCATTGACGCTTTTGGCATTTATCTGGCTGAGCTATGACTCCTGACCTGTCCCTGATCCCCGACCGTGCCCTGTCTGCGCTCGAAGCCTGTCTGCTGCATGTCACCTCTGAACTTGATCGCCCGATCACCCATGCGGCGCTGTTTTCTGCCATCTCGGACCCCAAAGGCTTTCTGTCAGTTCCCGATGCCCTGCAGGTGGCCGAACGGGCGGGTGTGCAGGCCGGCTTTGGCAAACGCAAACTCAGTACGTTTGACGACAGCCTGACCCCGGCCATCCTGTTTCTGGACAACGACCGAGCGGTTGTCCTGCACAAGGTGCGCAAAAAGACCTATGTGGTCTACGACCCCGAGCTTGGGGACACGCTTGGAGAGATTTCGCGCGAGAAACTGAAAGATGCCTATTCCGGCTATGCCCTGTTGCTGCGTGCAGATTTCAGCGAAGACCTGACGCACCGCAAAACCACGCGCGGACATTGGTTCTGGTCGGCGATGGCTGCCAACCGCTGGTCATATCTTCAGGTGGTTCTGGCCGCGATCCTGACTTCAATTCTTGGGCTCTCGACTTCGATTTTCACCATGGTGGTCTACGACCGCATCCTGCCGAATGAGGCCATGGAATCTCTGGTGGCTTTGACAAGCGGCATCGCCATCGCCCTGATCTTTGACTTCCTGATCAAGATGATGCGGGCAGGATTTATCGACAAAGCCGGTGAAAAGGCCGACCTGCTGATGGGGCGGCGGATATTTGACCAACTCCTCGATCTACAAATGGCCGAGCGCAAAGGCTCAACCGGGGCCATGGCCAATACGCTGCGCGAGTTTGAGACGGTGCGGGATTTCTTCACCTCGGCAAGTATTGTTGCGGTGGTCGACCTGCCGTTCATTGTCATGTTCATCTTTGTGATCCATCTGATTGGTGGGCCACTGGCACTGATCCCGGCCATCGCGGTGCCTCTGGTTCTGGTGATTGGCATGCTGGTCCAGCCTTTCCTGCGTCGTCTCGCAGATCGTTCCGCGCAGGATGGTCAGTCGAAACAGGCCGTCCTGATCGAAACCATCACCGGGCTTGAGACCATCAAATCCTCGGGGGCCGCGCGCTATATGCGGGCGCGTTGGGAAGAATCCATCAGCAAACAGGCCCAGCACAGCGGCAAAAGCCGGGCGCTGACACAGTTTGCGCTCAATGCCACCGCCTTCACCCAGCAAGCGGCGCAGGTGATGATCATCTTCTACGGGGTATTCCTCATCTCGGAAGGTGTCACCAGCATGGGGGCCTTGATTGCTGCGGTGATCCTCACCGGGCGCTGTCTGGCACCCTTGGCGCAGCTCGCCCAGACCCTGACGCGGGTCAATCAGGTGCGCAGCTCGTATCGCAATCTCAACGAGATGATGCAGTCCGCCTCAGAACGCCCCGACGATCGCAACTGGATTTCGCGCCCCACCCTCAAAGGCGATATCACCTTTGAGGATGTGCATTTCACTTACCCCGATCAACTGGTTGAAACGCTCAAAGGTGTGTCCTTTACCATCAAGCAGGGGGAAAAGGTCGCTATTCTGGGCCGCATCGGATCGGGCAAAAGCACCATCGCGCGCATGTTGCTGGGGCTGTATCAACCGTCAAAAGGCGCAGTTCGGGTTGATGGCGTGGACATTCGCCAGATTGATCCCGGCGACCTGCGGCGCAACGTCGGATCCGTGCTTCAGGATGTCTGGCTATTTTCCGGCACGCTGCGCGACAACATCTCAATCGGCGGCATCCGCCCAAGTGACGAGGAAATCTTGCGGGCGTCACGTATCGCCGGTGTGGAAGAGTTCGCCGCCCGGCACCCGGCGGGTTATGACATGCCGCTAGGCGAAAAGGGCGAAGGCCTGTCGGGGGGGCAAAAACAGGCCATCACCCTCGCCCGTGCGCTTGTCGGTGCGCCGCCCATGCTTCTTCTGGATGAACCCACCAGCGCGATGGATGTGCAGAAAGAAGCTGAGGTCATCAACAATATCAAAACCCAGATGCAGGACAGCACCATGGTGATCATCACGCACAGAACCAGCCTTCTGGATCTGGTAGACCGCGTGATTGTCATTGGCGACGGCAAAATTCAGGCTGACGGACCCAAATCGATCCTGCAGCGCGGTGCACCCCAGAAAGAGGCCAGCTCATGAGCCAGGATTTTGACGCATTGGCCCGTTCCATGAAGGGCCGTTCACCCCTGCGCAACAGTCTGCTGTTGCTGGCGATCATACTGTTTTTGGGCGCAGCCGGCGCCTGGGCCGCATTGACCGAGATCGATGATGTCACCCGGGCGGATGGGCGGATTGTGCCCTCGGGCGATGTACAGGTCATTGAAGCAGCGGAAAACGGTGTTCTGAAAACACTGCATGTTTCGGAAGGTGAAATCGTTGAAAAAGGCACCTTGTTGATGGAGCTGGATGGAGTCCAACTGACCTCCAAGCTCGATCAGGAAATGCAACGCGCCTTTGGGTTGATGGCCCGTATCCAGCGCCTTGAAACCGAAATTGGCGGAGGGGACCTGCTGTTTGACGAGGATCTGGTGGTCAAAGCCGCAGATGTCGTCAAATCCGAGGCCGCGCTCTATCGCGGACGATTGGACGCTCTGGCCACCGAAATTGCCATTTTGGACAATCAGCGCAGCCAGCGTGAAAACGACCACAAAGCCTTTCTGGTTGATTTCGAAACGGCCAAGCTGACCATCGAAGTGCTGAAAGAAGAACGCGCCATGATGGAACCGTTGGTTGAGCGCGGAATTGAACCGCAAACCACCCTTTTGTCACTGCGCCGCAATGAAGCCGAATGGGAAGGTCGCAAGGTGCAGGCGCAGGCCTCGATTGACGGGATTGACGCCGCTCTGGCCGAGATTGACGAAAAGATCGCGGCGCAACGGCGCCGGTACAAAGCGGATGCCCTGACCGAATTGGCCATTTCCACCGCAGAGCTGGCTGCGCTCAAAGCCAGCCTACCTGCTTTGGAACAGCGGGCCGACCGGGCGCAGATCCATGCCCATGTACGCGGCATCGTCAACCGCATTCACCGCACCACCATTGGCAGCACCGCCCGCGCCGGGGATGAGCTTGTCGAGCTTGTGCCCCTGGATGACAGCCTTCTGGTCGAGGCCTATATTCTGCCCAATGACATTGCCTTTATCTATCCCGGACAACAGGTAAAGGTGAAAATCACCGCCTATGACTTTGCCCGATATGGCGGGCTGAACGGCGAGATCGTGCGGATCGGCGCGGATACGATCCAGCGCTCGCAGCGCAGCGAAGAAGAGGTGTTTGTCGCAGAAATTCGCACCGATACCACCATCTTGGACGCGGCGGGAGAAGCGGTGCAGATTATGCCGGGCATGATTGCGCAGGTCGATATTCTGGCCGGGCGCAAAACTGTGATGGACTACATCACTCGACCGGTCATCAAAGTCAAAGAACAGGCCTTCCGCGAATAGCGAAAGGCCTGATCAGGCGCACGGATTGCCTCAGATCACAGACGATTACTGACCCAGCTGTGCCCGAAGCTGGCCAAGCTGACCTGTCAGAACCTGTCGCTCTGCGCGGCTGAGATTGCCAGATCTCAGAGCCTGCTGGATCAGACCCACAGCTTCCTGCGCCTGAGGAGTTGAAAGACTGCCGACATTAAAGCTCTGGACTGAGGTCAGCGGCACGGAACTGCCCCCTCCAACGGAAGGCGCAATCGCGACCTGTCTTGCTCTGGGTGTGGCGCCCGGTGTCGCCCCAGGCGTGGCGACGCCCGGTGTTACGGCTGGAGACGCGGGTTGCGTCACTGGCGTCACCGGGGCTGCGACCACAGGGGGAACGGTGGGTGCCGGTGCGGGAGGCGCGACAACCGGGCTTGGGGTCGGCACAACAATGTTTGGAGGGGTCACAACGGCGATCTGCCCCGCAAGAGCCGGACCTGCCAGCACCCCTGCTGTCACAATGGAAATCAACTGTCGCATAACTTGGGTTTCCTTCCTTGAGTTAAAAAAGTTTGGCATCCACCAAGGCGAAGGTCAGGTTCCACCGCCCATCTGAATTCTTTTTCGTCACGTCGCCATAGCTCACCCCGACCTGAAGGCTCAGATCTTTGCGCAGATCGATTGTCGACGACACACCTGCGGTGAACTCGTCTCCATACCAAGATCCCCCCACCGAAAGCCAATCGGTCACGCCCAGGCCAACGCCCAGAAACGCCCCGGATTTGTCTTCCTGAGTGCCGATCGCCGAGCCAACGCCGAAGGTCAAAAGCCCTGACATGTCGCGATACTCGGACATCGGCACCGCAAAGGTGCTGGAATAGGCCAGGTAGTAATTGGGGTCTTCATTCGTCATATCCCCCCAGCGCACAGCTCGCCCTACACCAAAGGCCACGCTTGCAATTTCCCCATCGAAAATGGACGTAACTTCACGCGAAAGCTTGAAGTTGAGAGAGCCGGAATCCCCAAAGTCACCAAGGTCGAATTTGCTACCGACCCCCGCGCCGACGCTGCTCAAGCCGACAATCGCTTCGAAGCCGACAGACTTACGCGCGTCTCCAAATCCGACACCAAAGGCAAATGAGCCATCCGCCTCTCGCGTCGCAGTACGTTCGCGGCGATCGGATAACGCAACCGCCGCAAACCCCATATTTTTCGCGAGGGTAAAGCCGCTTGGCACCCCCACCGTACTTGCACCACGGGTGCGGGTCCGGCTGGTGGCGGACGTCTGTGACGTTAGTGAGGATAAATAAGCCAGATAATCTTCGCCACTAATGGTGGCAGTCTGCGCGTTGACAGAGGCGGGCGCTAAAAATGCGGTTAGGGCCAATCCCAAAACGGACTGACCCCACAGGTTCAATGACGTGGACAAAAAATGACCTCCTGAAAAGAAACCTGCGCCGGACAATATCCGGCGCAGGTGATTGATTTTAAACCTCTGGCAAGGTCGCAAACTGCAGGAACTGCGAGCTGTCCAGATCGCTTGGGTTCGCAATTCCGTTGAGAACCGCCAGATCCGATGTTGAGGATCCATCCCACAGGCCGATTTCAGTGTTGGCCCCATCGCTTGTCGCGAAGAGAACACTGTCCCCTCCAAGCGAAGTCAGAACGGTTGTTACATCCGCCGCGCTCATACTGTTGTCAAAGATCAGCAACCCAGCATTGACGTTGATCGCATCGGAAACATCATCGATCTTCTGAGAGCCCGAACCATCGCCGCGGAGATCCCCCTGGGACAGGCTGGCAAAGAAGATCCCATCGGGATTACCAGACCCAAACGCGCCGGTGTCAAACCCTGTGATGGTATCCGTTCCATTGGCCGCTGGATCGCTTGGATCCACCACCACAATGTCTTGTCCACCACCCAGGCTGATCGCGTCGTCTCCCCCCGCTCCGAAGAACAGTTCGTTGTTCCCTGTGCCTGTGAGCGTATTGGCGGTATCGTCTCCCAGACGCAGCGGGATCAAAACACCACCTGCAAAAACAAAGGTATCGGGTGTTTCAAGGCTGATTTCTGGTGGGGTGTATCCCTCTGGGATATTCACAAACACCAGATCAAGGGCATTGGGATCCGTCCAGCCGCTAAAGTCATTGCCGACTTCAGTCAACTCCGCCTGGAAGGTCCCACTCGCGTCTGAAGCGAAGACAAGTACGCCAATCACCTGCCCAGGTTCTCCCGGTCCGCTTGGTACCGATTCAGAAAAGGTGTTGCCTTCGATATTGATAACACCACTCAAGCCACCCGACATACCGATGGCTCCCAAGCCACCATCAAACAGGCTCGTTGGCGCCCCAAGCGTCTGCAGGACCGTGGTGATATCGGTGCTGGAGGTGTCCCAGGTCAGAATGTTGTCATCGATCACTGCGCCGACGATGTCACCCTGCAACACGATCAGGCTGAAGACATCCCTGTCGGAATAGATCTGATCAGCGTTGCCGGTGATCGTGTTTCCGGTGATGACCAGATTTTCAACCTGGCTGCCATCGAGACCCGCAACGTTGATCGCGCCCATAAAGCCCGATTTGCCGTTGCCTTCCAGCACACCAAACGGATCGGCATTGACGAAATCACGGAAGGTGTTGCCACTGATTGTGATGTTGTCAAAGTCGTAGGCCAAGTCCTGACCATAAAGCTGAATGCCGCCCGAGTTGAACTGACCATCGTTGCCGGTGATCATCACACCGTCGTTGTCACCTTTCATCTCGATCCAGAAGTTCCGGCCAAAGAAGGGATCCGATGGCGCGCCACCCGCACCGTAGCCATAGCCGTAACCATACCCGTTGCCCGAGAACTCATCGCCAAATCCGTCAAAGTCCGCGCCACCCGCATGGACACCGTGATAGAAGAAGTTTCCATCAATCTCGATGTCTGTCAGCGAAGACACATACATATGGCCAGCGGCGGGGCGCCAGAACATGTTGTCGGAAATCGAAGCATTGGACAGACCGCTGAGGTACAGCGCACCACCGTTGCCCTCGGTCACCCCACCAATGAAGTTGTTCTCGATCACCCAGCCATCTGCAACGGCAGGACCGTCATAGCTGCCCCGGGTTGCGGTGGATCCGGCATTGAAGGTCGGCGATCCTGAGGCTTTGAACCCTTCGATGATCGTGTTGATCATCGTAAAGTTATCAAGCGCCCCTGGATTGCCCGCCAGAAGACTTTCGTCCCAGGTCAGAGGCTCATCAGGATCTTCGAGTGCCAGACCGTTCAAGGTCACGTCGTCGGAGGCAATGGTCACGGTCCCGAGGATCTCGGTCTCATCCCCGCGGGGCGACCCATCCATGTTTGGATCAAGCTGTCCCGGGGTAAACTTGGCCGAGACATCTGCCTGTGCGCCTTTGATGGTCAGCTGTTTGTCGACGGTGACATCTTCGTTGAACTGCCCGCTGTCCATCTGCAGCGTTTCCCCATCCGCCGCCGCATCAATTGCAGCCTGCAGCGTCTGGAAGCCTTCTCCCGTATCAGTGTTGATCACGCGCGGAGCAATGGCGTCTGGTGCGGTACCCGAAGCCGTGTTTCCAACCGGATCGGTCAGGACATAGCTGAAGCTGAGTGTTTCACCTCCATCTGCACCGCCCAATGGCACAGACACCGTGCCATTGGCATTTGCTGTCACACTGACAGGAGCTTCACCCGGAGCGGTCATGGAAACCACCACGCTGGCCCCTGGTTCGAGGTTGGAAACATCGATGTTGACCATTGCTTCACCGGCCACAATCGCAAAGCCCGACGGTGTGACTGTTACGCTACCGGCATCGGTGTCTTTCACCCCGGCGTCGTCCGAAGACGAGGTCAACCCCTCGTAGGTTTGCACTGCCGTGACCGTCAGAGCCCCGTCAACCTGACCAGAGAGATCAATACCCGTCACCGTGAACGTCCCATCGGCGGCAACAGTCACCGCTGCTGGCATGACGTCAACCGTCGCGCCATCCGCATCCGAAATGGTCAGCTGCATGGTGCCGACCGTAGCCGTTGTTGTCCCGGTGATTTCAACCGAACCTGCGTTCGCGGCAGTCACCGTTGGGATGACAAGATTGATGGTTGGAGCAAACCCCGGGTCCGCAAAAACGAGCGCTGAGTTCCCGGCGGCATCTGAAATATTCAGATGTCCCGAAAGGACACTGCCCGTGTTTGCACCGGTCACGGTGAAGGACCCATTGCCCGCTGCGCCTAAAAAGACATCGTTGAGTGTAACCTGAGCTGTGGCATCATCATCCAGCCCGGCAATGGTTACCAGAACATCCGGACCGATAGCGACGATCTTCATGGTTGCAGGTGTATCCGCATCAGCCGTGCGGTCCAATGTAGCTGTATCCGTGGCCGGTGCAGTGGTGACACCTCCAAATGTCACCGACGCGGAGGCCGTGATCTGGCCATCATTTGGCAACCCCGAGACATCGACGGTTGCGGAGAACGACCCATCTGCACCTGTGGTCACACCGGACACAACAATCCCGCCAACATCAAGTGTGACAATCCCATTGGGCACAGTGGATGTGCCCAAGATCAAAACAGAGTTTGCTTCCAGTTGGTTAATGACACCACCAGTAATATCCACCGACACTTGAGGCTGATACACGGTTTCGGCCGGGAAGGTCTGCTCATTGCCGAGGTTATCGACGATGATTGCAGAACCGGTCCAAGTCAAAGCCGGGTTCAGAGCACTGACATCGAAGGAATACCCTGTTCCGTTTGCAGCGATTTCGAAGGTCTCGGTCACAACCCCATCGGTCGCCGTGATCGTTAGCAGGGCATCGGCGTCCAACCCAGTAACATCAATGGTGGTAATTCCATCCACCGCAGGCGAATAGGTCAGAGCGTAGTCGCCCCCCTCATCCGCCGTGCGATCCAGTTCGGCCTGTGCTGTCGATGAGGCCGAGCCGTTGGTGGTGTTCACTGTGGCCGTGACCGAGAGCTCGCCATCGGTCAAACCCGAGACATCCTGTGTGGTCACGAAGTTGCCGTCGCTGTCCACCACGATGTCCGAGATGATGATGTCGCTGGTGGTCGGGTCTTGGTCCGAAATGGTCAGAACAATCGTCTCACCAACAGCGTTGGTTGTGCTACCTGCAAAGACCGCAGCCGTCATGTCCGCCCCATTGATCGGGCTGACATCCAGCAGAATGGTCGGCGCATCCACCGCCGCATCTGCCGTCCCGGTGACTTTGATGCTCAGCGTCTGGGTCGCCAAGGTGCCATCCGGCAGTTTGACGGTGTAGTCGAAGTTGTCGGTGACAACCTCACCCTCGGCAATCGGCTCGGCATTCGGCCCGCCAACCTGATAGATGTAATCGCCCGTTTCATTGATGATCAGCGTGCCATAGAACCCGGTCAACAGGGTCTCGGAGAGCGCGGTTACCGTTGGCGCCTCGGCCTGAACGTTCCCGTGTTCGGTGAAGCCGGTGACCGGCTGCGCCGTCCCACCGTTCGGGGTCAGTTCGATATTGCTGACCGAGATTTTGCTGTCGACGATGGTGTCTCGGACATCCGTTACACCAATGGCGATTTTGTAGGTCCCTGCTTCGGTGAAGGTGTAGCTGAAGCTCTTGGAGGTGTTGGTTTCAACACCTGCGTTGACGTAATATCCCGGCCCTTTCAGGTCACGTACATCTGCCGGACCTGCCGTGCTTTCGCCGGTTTCGCCCCGCAGCACAACGCCTGCGCCGCCTGCCACGTTCTGAACCGCAAAGAAGCTGTAGTCATTGTAAGGGATATAGTCATAGGAGGCGAAGATATAGTCATAGCTGATGGTATCCCCTGCCCCAACTGTGATCTCGGCGATCACTGCCGAGCCACGAGTAGGCGAACCAAAGGGACGGGCCTCAGGAAAGACACCGTTCAAGCCCATAGCGTCATCGATGCTTTGGACCGAGACAGTCCGTTCCGGTGTGGCCCAATCGCGGGTGCTGATCACAAACGAGCTTGAGGTGCCGTCGGTGGTGCCTCCTTCGGCCATATCCAGACCATTGACCGAGTCCACACGCGTGTTGGAGTCCAGCGCCGTGCCATCTTCGTTCAGATCGTTTGCAAGCACGTTGCCTTTCAAAATAGCAACCTGGCCTTCCGTGGCCTCGTTGCTATCCGCCTCCAGCTTCACGCCGAGCAGCTGTTCATTCACCGCATCGTTGATCGCCGCATCCGCCGCGTCGGTTGCATCGTCCAGAGAGGTCTTCAGCAGTTCTTCGATGTCATCCAGAGTGGCACCCGTCGGAATGACCGCGTCTTCGAAGATCTCGATGATGGCCGTTGAAGCGGTGGCCACCGCCTCTGAGATTTCTTCCACACCGTCAACTTGATCGCTGGTCAAGTTGCCCGCCGTGGCCTGCGTGGTCACAGCCGTGGTGATCGCGTCGTCAATCGAGGCACCGCCCCCGGCTGCAGCGATGATTTCTGCCGCCATATCATCAGTGTTCACACCGTCACTGATGGCACCAGCTACGGCAACTGCCGAGGCGGCTTCAAGCGCATCTTCCAGGCTCACACCACCTTCGGTCGCCACGGCGAGCACTTTGCCCGCATCGGCAAAGGCATCTTGGGTGATCTGCTGAAGCTCGGCTTCGGTCAATGTCCCGCTGCTTGAAGCCGCAGACACCGCAGCATCAACAACCTTGGCCATGGCCGCCGCGAACCCGGCCACTTTCGACGCAGCCTCCTGAGCCGCACTGTCCCCAGAAGAGAGATCTTCGAAGAAGTTAAGCGTGTTCAGATCTGTTTCAGCCGGCAGGCCAAGAACCTGTTTAAGAACCGCTTCATCCATGCCACTGGACACAAGGGTCGACACTGGTGACACCACCTGATCGGTTCCGGCACCTGTGTCATTGGCCAGAAGAACCTGTGTAAAGCTGTTATCGGTGACAACATCGCGGGTGATGATCGGGTTCGCCGCATCCGGCGCATAGGTCGCGGCAAACGCGCTGTCCCACCCATAGATGCTTGCATCAACAACCGGAGAGGGGATGATGATGAATTTCCCGCCATCCACAGGGGTATAATTGACGTCGATCCCCCCCTGCGCATTGGTCAGGCCCAGAAATTCGGATTGATCCGGGTTACCATCGGAATTGCTATCATAAAAGACCAGAGCGTTCTCAAGAGGTGCATCGATGACGCTTAGTGTTTTGGAGATCGCGGTCGACCCACCGCCACCTCCACCACCGCCGCCGCCACCAACAGCGAGACCCAGCCCAAGCAAACCACCCACAGCCGCGCCAGCATTTCCAAACGCACCCGCAACCGCTCCGTTGCCAGCCGCCAGCGACGACAGCTCCGCCACGGCCACATCAGAGACAATCACCTGATTGCCATCGATGCTTTCCACATTGGAGGCATCAACAACAACGGTGGCGCCCGAATTCAGGACAACCTCAACAGATCCATCTTCGAGAACACGGAAGCCAGCAACGCCTTCAATGCCACCCAAAGAAGCAGCAGCCTCGGCACCCTGCGCCAACAGGGGCAAAACCAAAACCGCACCACCGAGCGAAAAGAGCGATTTCGCCTTCATTTCATGGATTTTGCGGAATGCAGCGAGAATAGACCGTGAATTTTTATCGCGCGATTCACGCGACAGGTGAAAATTAGACATCACAAATATCCCACACAAAAGAGAACCAATTAAAAAAGGGAAATCCCCACACTCAGACAAATTTCTGACTTTGGAGACATTCCTTGTCAACACGTGAAACAGGAATGAACGCAAAACTAACGGTATAAAACCAGCCCTGGGCGCGCGCAGCGAAGGCGCGCCCAAAACTCTTGTTTATATAGGCATTTCTACCAGTAAATTGGCAAAAGACGCGCCATGCATATCACGATCGGCTGCAGTGCCCTGCACCTGAGGCCGAGGCATACTCAGCTTGATTACGGCAAGGTCCGGAATATCAAACCGCTTCAAATTCGTCGGCTCAATTTGAAAAATCCGGGCGACTTCCGAGGTTTGCAAACCTTGGCTGATCTCCTGAAACGCGCGTTCGGTTCCGCAAAATATATCGACTGTCAGCCAGAAAGGCCCGGCGTTCTTTGACCTGACTTTTGTTGCGATGTCTCCCAATGTGGTCATGGTGCAATCTCCTCAACCGTCAGCTCAAACGCCTGCATCGGGTCGCTCAGATGCAGCAGGTGATTAAGGCAAAACTCATGCACAGCGCCACGCGGCATTTCCGGGGGCGAAAACGGGAAGGCGAAGGTTGGCATTTCTTCCTGCTCTGTGAGCGGATGATGCAGGAGGTAGGGGTTGAGCATCTTGGCCACCTCGCGGGACAGCGCCTCGCTGGGGGCCGTGATGATTCCCATCACTCCTATTTCGCTGCCTTTTTGCGCCCGCACATCCAACGCGCCCAAGGTTGCCGTCGCACCGATCAGGCGTAGCTCGATTGAAAAATCATCCCGCCCAAGTCGGGCTGTAGCCTTCTCCTGACAGCGGTCCAGAATATCCGCGCACCAGACCTCGATGTTTTCGACATAACGCGCATCGCGCACAAGAACCAAAGATACGGTTTGATAGCCCGCCACGCGCGCGCCTTCGAGTTTGACAGTGTAATCCTCACTTGGCACCCAAGTGCTTCCGGTCACCCGCACCCGACGATCATCCAGTGCCGTATAGATGGCGCCGGTCACATCCAAATGGCCACCGGGTTCATACAGAACATAGGGGTCCGAGTTCTCATACAACATATGCGCCGAAACAGTGTGTGGCGTGGCGCGGGCCTCATCCCCCATCGGGGTGATGGTGAACCCTTCGGCATCAAAGTCGATCAGAATGGTGCCGGAGTTTGGGCTTGTGGTGGCAAGCGCCCCGCATTCGCCAATCTTGGCCCCATGCCAAGCGCCACCGGGGTTACACCCCATCGCGAGAGGCATCGCAGAAATAATTGCAGTATCAGTGGTGCGCCCCGCGATGACGATATCCGCACCCGTGGCCAGCGCGGCCTGAATCTGTTCCGCCCCTGCCAGCGCGACGATATTGGTACAGTTGCGCAGAACATCGTCAGAAATCTCCGGCGCGACCTCAAGCGGTGTGATCCGACCATCCGCAAGCGCAGTCACCAGCGTCTCGGCCGCCTGCCCGCTTTTCAGAACCGCCAGTTTGAGGCTCTGGCCGGTCTCGCTCGCAATCTCTCGGGTGATATCCACCAGCCAATCCACCGCATCATCCGCGCCACAGGTCCCTGCGGTGCCAATGACCAAAGGGACACCTGCCTCGGCGCGGGCCTGCATCAACTCGGCCCATTCCGCTTTGGTTGATCCTCGCGAGTATTTGGAGGTTCCCGTGCCAAGGTAATGGGGCCCACTATCCGTGGACCCCCCGTCGATGGCGATGATGTCGGGGGTCAGGGCTATGCCCCGGGCCAAAGCGGCCCGGTCATAGCCCAATCCCAAGGCCCCCGAAGGGATCAAAACCTTGACCATCAGTCTGTTATCCTTTGCGGTTTGGTGAGCACCTTGCGCAGGAACATCGGCGCAACAAAGCCCACAACAGCCACGATCCAAAGTGTGATCGAGATGCCCGAGCTGAACAGATAGGTCCAATCGCCACTCGACAGCACCATGGCCCGACGCAGCGCATCTTCCATATGCCCGCCCAGCAGAATGCCAAGGATGATCGGCACAGTGGGCACATCCAGCTTGCGCAACACATAGCCCAGCACACCAAAGGCCACCATCAACAGCAGGTCAAAGTAGCTGCCCGAGAGCGAATAGATGCCCACAAAGCTGATCATGGTCACACCCGGCAGCAGAACCCAAGGTGGCACGCTGAGGATCTTCACAAAGATCTTCACCATCGGCACGTTCATCAGAAGCAGCACAAAGTTTGCGATCAGAAGTGAGGCGATCAGACCCCAGACCACTTCTGGCCGTTCAGTGAACAGGGTTGGACCCGGCGTGATGTTCAAGGTCATCAAGAGCGCGAGCAAGACAGCGGTCGTTCCTGATCCCGGAACACCCAGCGTCAGCATCGGCACAAGCGCCCCGCCTGCGGCGGCGTTGTTGCCTGCTTCCGGTGCCGCGACACCTTTTGCAACGCCCGTGCCAAAGCCACCTTTTTCGCCCGCGATTGATTTCTCGGTCATGTAGCTGAGGAACGATCCCAAAGACGCGCCCGCCCCCGGCAGAACGCCAGCAACAAAGCCCACAACAGAGGCGCGCAGCATGGTCATGCCTGACCCGATGATCTCTTTCACTGGCACAGTCACTTTCTCAAGCTTCACACCAATCGAGGTGTTTTTGCCGTGGCTTTCGATGAAAAAGAACACTTCGGCGATAGCAAAGAGGCCCACGATAGCCACAAGGAAATCTACGCCATCAAAGAGGTGCAGATTGCCCCCTGTAAGGCGCGGCAGGCCCGAGTTGTTATCGACACCAATCATGGCGATGCCCAGACCAATGCACGAGGCAAGCGCCGCCTTGGCCTGATTGTTCGAGGCCAGACCACCCAGCGTGGCAAAGGCCAGCAGGTAAAGCGCAAAGTATTCCGCCGGACCAAAGAGGAAAGCCACATCCGCCAGAATGGGGGCCAAGAGCATCAAGCCGATGGTCGCCAGAAAGGCCCCGACAAATGACGCAACCCCTGAGATCACCAGCGCGTCACCGGCTCGACCCGCTTTGGCCATGGGATAGCCGTCAAGGGTGGTCATCAGTGCCGGTTCATCACCGGGAATGTTAAGCAGGATCGAACTGATCCGGCCGCCGTACATTGCGCCGTAATACACGGCAGTCATCAGAACCAGCGCACTGGTGGCATCAAGCCCCATCGAAAAGGTCAAAGGGATCAGAATGGCCACGCCGTTGGACGGGCCCAGACCGGGCAGCGCGCCAATGATTGTCCCGATAAAACACCCAAACACAGCCAGCATGAGGGTAAAGGGGGACAGGGCGACGCCGAAACCGGTCGCCAGATTAGTCAGCAACTCCATGTCGGTATCCTTAGCCGGTCAGGCCTTTGGGCAACCCTACAAGGCTGAGACCCAATGCAAATTTGAAGACGAGGAACAGCCCGACCGAAAGGCCAATTCCCGACACCATCGCCATCTTGGGGCGCGGTGAGATCTGATAGCTCAGAATGCCTGCGGCGATCGCCGTGGGCAGCAAAAAGCCAAGCGGCTTAAGTGCATATGCATATCCAACCAGAACAACCACAGCGATGGCAAGCGCGCCAAGCGTGGCCAGTTCAGGCCATTCCGGATCCGGATCGGGCCGGATCATCAGGGTGATGCCACACAGGGCAGCCACCGCACCGATCAGCATGGGAAAGGTCTTGGGGCCCACGGGATCAGCCAAAAAGCTGGTCTGGATCTGAGTGGCACTGGCGATAAACGCCAATGCCACCACAGTCGCGACCGCGCCAAAGATGCGGTCAGAGGTCATTACTGGATCACCCCAATTTCTTTCGAAAGCTCACGGATCTCGCCTACAACGCCGTCAACATAGTTCTGGAAATCTGCACCCACTTTGGTGAAAGGCGCCAGACCGTTGGCCGCCATAGCCGCCTGCCATTCGTCGCTATCCGCAACCTTCTGCAGCTTGTCGGCCCAGGCGTTGAAATCGTCGTCGCTGATGTCTTTGGGCACATAGAGACCACGCCAGTTCACGGCGACCACATCGATGCCCTGCTCTTTAGCGGTTGGGATGTCGTCAAAGCCCGGTACACGGTCTTCAGTCAGAACCGCAATTGCGCGCACGTCACCCGATTTGAGGAAGCCAACGATTTCGGACATGTCGCCAGACATCGCCGTGGTGAAGCCACCCACGGTTTGAGTGATTGCATCCGCGCCACCATCAACACCGATGTATTTCACGGCGCGCACATCTTCCACACCGGCACGCTGCAGGATCATCAGCGGCTTGAGATGGTCAAATCCACCCACAGCCGAACCACCCGCAAAGGAAAGCTCACCGGGCTGCGCTTTGATCGCATCAACCAGATCATTCAGCGACTGATAGGGGCTATCGGCGGCCACAACGATCACACCCGGATCGGCGCCAATCGCACCAACAAAACGCACCTGATCGGCGGTCATACCGGCATAGGCGTTCTGGGCCAGACGGGTTGCGGTTGCCGAGGACGCGGCCACGATCAGGTCGCTGTCATCTTTACGCTCGGCCACAACGTGACCAAAGGCCAGACCACCGCCGCCACCGGCCATGTTGGTGACCTGAACCGGCTTATCCACGGCGCCGATGTCATGCATGATTTTGCCAATCTGACGGCAGGTGAAGTCCCAGCCACCGCCCGGGTTCGCGGGTGCGATGCATTCTGCGGCCTGTGCGCTGAACGCGGCAACTGAAAGAACGGCGCTCGTCATGAGCGCTCCGAAAAGACGTTTTGTCATGGTTTTCCTCCCGTTTGACATGGCAGTTGGACCTGCCCATGCTTTGAACAAACGCCGTCAACCTGACACCAACCTGTCACTTCTGGAAAATTTGCGCGATGCGATGTCTGCTGATCGAAGACAATGAAAAGCTGGCCAATGCGGTGGTGGAACACCTGCAATTGGACGGCCATGCCGTGGACCATGCGCCGACATTAGATCAGGCACAGGGCTTTACGGCGGTGACCGATTACGATTTGATATTGTTGGATATTATGTTGCCAGATGGCGATGGTCGTGACTTTTTGAACGCCCAGAGACAGGCGGAAAAACCCACGCCCGTGATTGTCATCACCGCACGATCTGCGGTCTCCGATCGTATCGGATTGTTGGATCTTGGGGCCGATGATTACCTGACAAAACCCTTCGATTTCGCCGAGCTGAATGCCCGATGTCGCGCCGTTTTGCGGCGGCATTCTGGGGTTGCTGCGAATCTTTTGCGCGTTTTTGAAACCGAATTAGACCCAACCTCCGCCGAGCTGCGATTCGGGGGGAAATCCGTCGCACTGCGCAACCGTGAATTGCGCCTACTTGAGGTCATGTTTGGTGCCCCGGGTCAGGTGTTTTCGAAATCGCATCTGATGGACCGGCTCTATTCGCTCAACGAAGATGCCAGCGAAAACGCGATTGAAGTTTATATCGGACGGCTGCGCAAACGGCTGGATGGCAGCGGGGCGCGCATCGAAACGGTGCGGGGGCTGGGCTATCGATTGATGGCGGCATGACGCCTCGGCCCTCCATACGACGCCGGTTGTTTGTGCAATTGGGCTGCGTTGCCGCGCTGTTGTCGTTGGCGTTTATCCTTGTGGTGCGCGAGGTGGCCGAACGGGCCGCCGTGGGCACACAGGATGGTATTCTGGGGGCTTCCGCAATCGCCATTGCCGACAGTCTGCGCAGCGTCAATGGAGAGGTCACGCTTGATCTGCCTTATTCTGCTTTGTCAATGCTGGGATCGACCAATCAGGACCGTGTATTCTACCGCATTGCAACAGCGCAGGGCACATTGACCGGCTATGACGATCTGCCCCTGCCCGCGGCCCCGCCTCACCTGGATCAACCCGCGTTCACCACCTTGGTCTATCGCGGCGAAGAGGTGCGCGCCGTATCGGTGGTGCGCCCCATCGGACCAGCATCAAATACCACCAATGTCATCGTAACGGTCGCTCAGACCCGTCACGGGCTTGCCAAAATCTCAAGACAGATCACTGCGACAGCCACCGGTGTCGGCATTGGGTTTTTCCTTTTGGCAACAGCGCTTTCTCTGCTCGCGGCCCGCGCTGCGCTGGACCCTATCACCCGGTTGACCGACACAATCACCCGACGCGGCCCCAATGACCTGCGCCCGGTGACGGCTGAGACTCCGGACGAACTTGCTCCGCTGGTTCTGGCGCTCAATTCCTTTATGGCTCGGTTGCGCAGTTCCCTGTCACGCACCGAAGATTTCATCGCAGAGGCCGCGCATCGGGTGCGCACCCCACTGGCAACGGTCCGGGTGCAGGCTGAAGTCACCCACCGCAAACTCAACAAACCGCATCACCGACAGGCCATCCGCGAGATGATCAGTGCTATTGACGAAAGCTCGCGCTCCGCAGAACAGATGCTGGACCATGCCATGGTCACCTTTCGCGCCGACAGTCTGGCGCGCGATGAACTGGATCTGCGGGCCTTGATGCTGGACACCTGCGCCCGTCTGTCGCCCACTGCGGCCCTCAAGGAAATTGCCTTGCAACGCGATCTGCCCGAGCATCCGGTGCCCTTTCGAGGGGACGGCATCCTGATTCAGGCTGCTCTGCAA
This sequence comes from uncultured Pelagimonas sp., assembly GCA_947497905.1. Classification (GTDB taxonomy): domain Bacteria; phylum Pseudomonadota; class Alphaproteobacteria; order Rhodobacterales; family Rhodobacteraceae; genus CANMIH01. The sequence continues at coordinate 25,323 of CANMIH010000013.1, read as the reverse complement.
AACATCCTTGATAATGCGATCAAATATTCCCCTGAGGACAGCGACATCACGGCTTCGCTCACCGTCGATGAAGATATTCATATGACAATTTTGGATGAGGGACCGGGATTTGGCAACATGGATCTGCGCCGCCTGACACGCCGGTTCTCGCGCGGCGAAAACACAAGCGGCGTGGTCGGATCCGGTCTTGGCCTGACGATCGCGGATGAGGTGGTGCGCGCCCATGGAGGCCGTCTTGCCCTGTCCCCCAACCCGAACGGAGCTGGCGCATGCGTCTCACTTATCTTGCCGCTGTGATTCTGGGCTGGGCCACGGCCCTCAGCGCCTTTGAAATTGAAGCCCACCGGGTCTATCCAGCAGAGGATGAACGCGCGGTCCTTCGCGTGATCTCAACCGCAGATCTTGATGTGTTTGACCCCGTCATTCGCGCTTTTTTGACCGATCAACCGGGATTGACCGTGGATTATACCGTCACTTCCACAACCGAGTTGATGACCGCGATCTATGACGATGGGGCCAGCTTCGATCTGGCCATTTCCTCCGCAATGGATTTGCAGACCAAACTCGCCAACGATGGCTTTGCACAGACTTATGTCTCCGCCGCCGCAACCGAACTGCCGGATTGGGCCACATGGCGCAATCAGCTCTATGCCTTCACGCAGGAGCCAGCAGTTATTGTGGTTTCAGAGTCGTTCTTTACCCCCGAAACGGCACCGCGCACCCGGGATGAGCTTGTCACCGCTCTGCGCGCCGAACCTGTTCGGTTTATGGGCCGGATTGGCACCTATGATGTGCGCAGTTCAGGCTTTGGCTATCTGATGGCCACTCAGGACAGTCGCAACTCTGAAGCCTTCTGGCGGTTGATGGAGGTTATGGGGCGGCTAGAGGCCAAGCTTTATTGTTGTTCCTCGGATATGATCCGGGACGTGGCCTCGGGCAAACTCGCCGTGGCCTATAACGTGCTGGGATCATATGCGGCGGCGCACCTCAAAGACGGCGGATTTCACATCATCCCGCTCAACGACTATGTGAACGTGATGTCGCGCACCGCACTTGTACCTCACAACGCCAAGAACACCGCCGCCGCGCAGGATATGATTGATTTTCTCATCACCCTGCGCAACCGGCCCGACCTTGTCAAAGCCAGCGGCCTGCCCGCCATTGATCCCGCCGAGTTGCAAGCCAATAGCGCGCTGCGCCCGATCCGCTTTGGACCGGGGCTTTTGGTCTTTTTAGATCAGTTGAAACGCGAAAGTTTTCTCAAGAACTGGGAAAACTCTCTGTTTCAGGCATTGCCCTAGGCGTTACTGAGCAAGCTTGCGCAGCAGATAGGTGTCCATGATCCAGCCATGGGCCTCACGCGCAGCCGCACGGGTTGCAACGATGCGCGGGCCCGCTTCGGCCAGATCCCCATGCTCAAGCACCTGTTCCTTCATGCCAAGGAACCCGCCCCACCAGATCTGAATCCCTGCGGGATCAAGCTGTTGAAAGCTGCATTCGCCATCCAACATCACAATCACAGTCTCGGCTCCATCCGGCCAGCCATGATCGCGCAGACGCCGTCCGGTTGACACCACAACCGCGCCGTTGACCGTGTTAAACGGAATGGCGTGGGCCGATGTCAGTGCCTGCAGCGCGGTCACTCCGGGCACCACACGGATATTGGGCTTTGGCGTGAACCGATCCGCGATGCGCAGTGTGCTGTCATAGAGCCCCGGATCGCCCCAGACCAGCAAGGCAACGGGTCCGTCTACCGCGTAGTCTGCCATGGTGGCCTTCCAGATCTCTGCGATCTCATCGTGCCACTGCGCCACGCGTTCCTGATACGGCAGCGCGGGATCGCGCACCGGCATATCAAATTCCGCCACCTTGGCGGTCGCCCCAGCTGCGGTCAGAATATCGTGGCGCAGTCCTGCCAGATCAGCCTTATCCGGGCCTTTGCGCGGCACCAGAATAAGCGCGGCCTCGCGCAGTGCCTTTTGCGCCTCGCCGGTCACATGATCCGGGTTGCCCGTGCCAATGCCGATCAGCCAGAGATCAATCATCTGCGCTCTCCATCTCGGCCAGCGGCCCATAAAGCACCAGCGCGGGTTTATCACCAATCTCATCCGCCAATTGATCCGCCAACCCCTGCACCGTCAGGCGTGTCAGCTTTTGCTCAGGCGTCGAGACCGCTTCGGCGAGAACCGCAGGCATATCCGCAGGCAGCCCCCGCTCAATTAGTGCTGCAGCCAGTTTAGGGAAGGTGCGCTTGCCCATGAAAATCACGGTTGTGGCCTTTGGATCGGCCAGCGCATCCAGATTGGTGTCTGGCGGCAATTCTCCGGTCACATCATGCCCGGTGGCAAACTGCACACGGCGCGCGGTCAGGCGCCGGGTGAGTGGAATACCACAGGCCGCAGCAGCCGCCACCGCCGAGGGGATGCCCGGAATAATCTCATAGTCGAGACCCGCAGCCTTAAGCGCCACCATCTCTTCTTCCAACCGACCAAACAGCCCGCTGTCCCCAGATTTCAGGCGCACCACCCGCTGTCCGGTTTCGGCATAATCCACCAAAAGCTGGCTGACATGATCCTGTTTGGGGCTTGGCCGTCCGGCCCGTTTGCCCACACCAATCAGATCGGCCTCAGGGCGCACATGGGACAGGATTGGCCCAGAGGACAAATCATCGAACAACACAACATCGGCCTTCTGCAGCCGATCCACCGCTTTGACGGTCAACAGCTCGGGATCACCCGGGCCGGAACTGACAAAGCTCACCAAGGGCGTGCTCATCCTGCCGCCTCCTCCGTGATCAAGTGAAAAAAAGTTCCCGTGACATGGCCCCGGCGTGACCCGGTTTCAGGCACAGGGTTGCCATCCGCATCAAAGACCTGCGCCAAAGGCGTATCAGGCTGTTCAAGGATGCTGGAATAGTGGAACTCATGCCCGCGCAACGCGGCACCCGCTCCAAAGCCCGGCATGCCGCCATCGTTCAGAACCGCACGGCGATAGCCCAGATGGAATTTGCGCTTTTCATAGCTGGTGACCAACCCAAGTAGCCCCGCCATTTCATGACGCGTGCCGTCTTTGTCGATCAACCCCGCGCCCAGCGCCATATAGCCCCCGCATTCTCCATGCACAGGCTTGGTTTCGGCGTGTTTGCGCAATCCGGTCAGAAAGGTCTGTGCCGCTGCAAGTTTCCCCGCATGCAGCTCTGGATAGCCGCCGGGCAACCAGACCAGATCGGCCTCTACATCTGGCGCTTCATCCGCCAGCGGCGAAAAGGGCAGGATCTCAGCACCCGCCGCACGCCAACCGGCCACAAGATGCGGATAGGTAAAGGAAAACGCGGCATCCCGCGCCAAGGCAATCCGTTGCGCCGGAGGCTTGGGCAATGCGCCTCCCGTTGGCAAATCATGCCCCAAAGCCGCCGCTTTGATGGCATCCAGATCCACGTGTTCGCGCAAAAACTCGGCATAGCCCGCAATGGCGGCGTTCAGATCCGGGTGTTCCACGGCCTGGATCAACCCCAGATGCCGCTCGGGCAGCGCCAGATCCCCGCGACGCGGCAGCACGCCCAGCACAGGCAATCCAGCCTGATCCATCCCCAGACGGGTTAGACGTTCGTGGCGCGGGCTGGCTACCCGGTTCAAGATCACGCCGGCAATTTTGACCTCTGGATTGTACATCTTGAACCCAAGCGCCACAGCCGCCGCTGACTGCGCCTGACCACCCACATCGACCACCAAAACAACCGGCCAACCCAGACGCTGTGCGGTCTCGGCGCTTGAGCCAAACCCGCTCTGGCCGCGCGTCGCCACCCCGTCAAACAGGCCCATCGAACCTTCGCCGACACAGATCTCGGCGCCTTCCGCCTGTGCAGAAATCGCATTCAACAGCCCGTCGTCCATCGCCCAGGTGTCAAGGTTGAACGAAGCGCGCCCACAGGCCGCCTGATGGAAAGCCGGGTCAATGTAATCCGGCCCCGATTTGAACGGTTGCACCGTCATCCCATCATCGGCCAGTGCCCGGAGCAGGCCCAACATGACCGTGGTTTTCCCTGTCCCCGACGAGGGGGCTGAAACCATTATGCCCTGTATCATTTGCCTCTCCCAAGCTCAGTGCGCGTCTTCTGTTCCAAAATACTCCGGGGGAGTCGCCCTAGGGCGACGGGGGCAGCGCCCCCGATCCCGATCAATCGTCGCCGTGCTGCCAGCTGGCCCAGGGGCTCTCTGCGCTTTGCGGACGATAGCGGCGGTCATAATCTACCGAATAGAGACAGCTTTCCTGAAACCCTTCTGCCGCAAGGGCAGGTCCAACAAGGATCAGCGCCGTACGGGTGATACCCTCGCCAATGCTCTCTTCTACTGTGCTGAGCGTCGCTCGGATGATCTTCTCATCCGGCCAGCTTGCGCGGTAAACCACAGCCACCGGACACTCGGCCCCGTAATGTGGCACCAGATCTTCCACGACCTTCGCCAGATTGCCGATCGACAGATGCAACGCCAGGGTCGCACCGGTGCGCCCAAAGTTCTCAAGGGTTTCCCCATCGGGCATGCTCGAAGCGCGGCCCGGTGTGCGGGTCAGGATGACCGACTGCGCCACACCCGGCAGGGTGAGCTCTTGTCCCAAAGCCGCCGAAGCCGCCGCAAAGGCCGGCACACCGGGGGTAACAGAATAGGGAATTTCCAGCTCGCGCAGCCGGCGCAGCTGTTCACCCAGTGCAGACCAGACCGAGAGATCACCGGAATGCAGACGCGCCACATCTTTACCCTCGGCATGGGCGGCCTGAATTTCGGCCATGATCTGATCCAGATCCAGCGCCGCCGTGTTCACGATCTTTGCGCCTTCGGGGCAGTGGCCCAAAATCGCCTCGGGCACCAGAGATCCGGCGTAAAGACAAACAGGGCACGAGGCGATGATATCGCGTCCGCGCAGTGTCAGCAGATCAGCCGCCCCGGGGCCTGCACCAATGAAATGTACCGTCATGTCCTGTCTCCTTCAGCCAGCGCACAGGTCGCTTGCCGGTCGTTCGATATCTGTCGTGCGCAGAGCACCTGCGCGGGGTGTTTCAAAGCGGCCAATGCCGCAGCCTCTGCCACGCTGCCGGTCCCACGGGCGGCAAGCGCCGCCTGAGACTGCGTTGTGACCTCCTGCGCAACCAGCGCCGCGCTGTCAACGGCGATCACGGGCAGGTTTAATTCTTTGGCCAGCGCCTGAAACACGGGCTGGCGGGCTTTGTCCTCTGCTGTGGCCAGCGCATCGGGTGAGCCACCGGTCAGCGACAATGCCTCGCGCAGGCTCTCAACCGTGGCTGAGGTACGAAACCCAAACCCCGCGACGATCACAGCGTGACACTCCATTGCACCACCGGGTAGGCCGATTTCCATCCCAGACGCGGCCCAAGAGGGGCAGCTTGCGCCAGTTCGATGCGCAACAGCTCTCCACCCAGCTGTGATTGCCAGCGGATCAGGCAGGCTTCGCTTTCAAGCGTCACCGCATTGGCCACTAAACGCACGCCAGTGAACCCTTTGAGCTCGTCCATCAGTGCATCCGACAGGCCCCCACCGACAAAGATCACATCCGGTCTGGCCAAATCTCCAAGCGCGTCGGGCGCTTTGCCCACCACGACCTGCAATCGATCCACGCCAAGATCCCGCGCGTTGTCGCGAATACGCTCGGCACGGTCTGCGCGGGTTTCGATGCTGATGGCCTGCGTGGATGGGTCACTCAGCAACCACTCAATGGCAATCGACCCAGACCCGCCGCCAATGTCCCACAGGGTTTCAAAGGGTTTCGGCGCCAGTGCCGACAGGGTAAGCGCCCGCACCGGGCGTTTGGTCATCACACCGTCGCTGTCGAAAATCTCATCCGACTGGCCAGACCCACGCGACAGAACAGCGCCGTCACCCTCCACGGCAATCGCGACACAGACCGGATGACCAAAATCACCGGTCAGCGCATCCGCACGCCCCACTGTGCGCCTCTCACGCGGTCCGCCCAGCGCTTCAAAAATCGCCAGTTCCGAGGCTCCAAACCCTGCGCCATCCAGATAAGCCGCCAATGCGGCAACTGCCTCGCCATCCCGAAGAGTCACAATGATCCGCTTGCCCGGGGCCAGAACAGGGCGCAGGCGTGACAGAGGGGCCGCATGCAATCCAAGACACTCGGTTTTTTCCAGAGGCCAGCCCAGACGCGCCGCCGCCATGGAAAAGACCGATGCGCCGGGGAAGGCCCGCCACTCGCCCGGTTCAAACCGACGCGCCATGACGCTGCCTGCGCCAAACCAAAAGGGATCGCCTGAGGCCAGAACAACCGTTGGCCGCCCCCGCAATCCGTCCAAAACCTCTAACCCGTCTGAAAACGGCACAGGCCATGCGATGCGTTCGGCGCGCCCTTCGGGCAAAAGCGACAAATGACGCGGTGGGCCCATGACCACCTCAGCCTCTTCCAAGGCGCTCAGGCTTGCGCTAGACAGTCCCGCCGGACCATCTTCGCCCAATCCGATGATGGTTAACCACGGTGTTTTTGAGAGCGGAGCGTCAGACATGTCCCACAGCCTTCTTGTTCTGGGTGGCACCACCGAAGCCAGCGCCCTGTGCCGTGCCTTGGCCGAGCGGCAGGACCCGGCGATTGTCTCGCTTGCGGGCCGTGTGGCCAATCCCAAACCGCTGCCGCTGCCCACGCGTGTGGGGGGCTTTCGGGGTGTGGCGGGTCTGCGCGACTACATCCGCAACGAGGGGATCACCCATGTGATTGATGCCACGCATCCCTTTGCCGATCAAATGAGCCGAAACGCAATTTCCGCCTGCGCAGAGACCAACACGCCGCTGTGCGCGCTGACCCGCGCCCCGTGGCAGGCTCAGGACGGCGACATCTGGCACCATGTGCCCAACATCTCCGGCGCGGTTGCGGCCCTGCAAGGAGAGGCCAAGCGCGTGTTTCTGGCGGTTGGGCGCATGCATCTCGACGACTTCGCACCCAATCCCCAGCACCACTACGTGCTGCGTCTGGTCGATGCGCCCGACGCTTTGCCGTTTCCCAAGGCTCAGGCGATCATTGCCCGGGGCCCCTTTGGGTTTGACGAAGACTGCGCGCTGTTGCGCGATCATCGGATTGATCTGATCGTGTCCAAGAACTCGGGAGGCACCGGCGCGCGGGCCAAGATTGACGCCGCACGGCACCTTGGGCTGCCGATCGTGATGATCGACCGCCCTACCCTGCCCCCACGCACCGAGACCCACTCGGTCCAGGGCGTTCTGGACTGGTTGGATCATTCTGGTGTGAACCGCGGCGTATAGACGAAATCAGCTCCGGTTTGGCGGGCGATCACTTTTGTCCGGCTGGAGCCCACCAGAACCATGGTGCGCATATCCGCCATATCCGGCGTGGCCTCGGACAGAGGCACCACTTTGATCTCTTCTTCCGGCGTTGTGACCGCACGGGCAAAGATGATCAGGCGCTCAGGCTCACAGGTTTCACGCAGGATTTCGAGCATGCGCTCAAACCCTTCGGGGCGTGATTTGGAACGAGGGTTGTAGAATCCCATCGCAAAATCACCCTCGACCGCCAGACGCAGACGTTTTTCGATCAGAGACCACGGTTTGAGATTGTCGCTCAGGTTGATGGCGCAGAAATCATGCCCCAAAGGCGCACCACAGCGCGCACTGGCCGCGAGCATAGCCGTGATGCCGGGCAGGACACGAATATCAAGCTCGCGCCATTCTTCCGGGCCATCGTCAACCGCTTCAAGCACAGCCGACGCCATGGCAAAAACACCGGGATCCCCGGAGGACACAACAACCACCTTGCGGCCTTCGGAAGCCATCTGAAGCGCGTGCTGCGAGCGATCAAGCTCAACCCGATTATCAGAGGCATGCAGTGTCAGGCCCGGACGTTCTGCCACCCGCGCCACATAGGGGATATAGCCCACTACATCGGTGGCTTCTTCCAAAACCGCGCGCACCTCTTCGGTGACAAGATCCTCACGTCCCGGCCCCAGTCCGGCAATGGCTACCCAACCCGTCATGGTCTGCGCCCCTGTCCATGCACCACAACAATTGAGAAATACGGGGTCACTTTGCCCTCACATTCCGCCAATCGGGTGACTGTCTGTTCTGCCATTGCGGCATATTCCACGATCCACGCATCCTCATACCGGCCCGCGGCCTTGAGCGAGCGGCGGATCTTGTCGATGTTCTGTCCAATCTTCATGACAATGATCGCATCCGCATCCGTCATGCGCTGGGTCATGGTCTCTTCGTCGAGCGTGCCCATGATGGTCGACATGACGTCGTCACCCCAGGTGATCGGCGCACCCGTAGCAGTCCAGGCCGCTGCCATCCCGGTGATGGCCGGCACAACCTGCACCGGAACATGGTCTTTCAAACGAGTATATAGATGCATGAAAGAGCCGTAGAAAAACGGATCCCCCTCACAGAGCACCGCTACATCGTGACCCTCTTCCGCCAAAGCCCGCAGATGCGCGCAGCAGTCTTCATAGAACTGCGACAGAACTTCGTTATAGCGCGGGTCCGACAAAGGGATCTCGGTGGTCACGGGGTATTCCATAGGGAATTCAATGCGATCCTCGCGCATCATCCCGTCCACAATCCCAAAAGCCCGCCCACGGCGGCCTTCTTTGCGGAAAAAGGCCACATGTTTGGTGGTGCGTGTCAGACGATCTGACCGCACGCTCATCAGCTCGGGATCGCCCGGGCCAAGGCCCACGCCATAGATGGTGCCCTTACTCATTCCGCGTAGCTCGCCAAAGCATTGACCGCCGCAACGGTCATCGCGCTACCACCCAAGCGACCTTTGACAATCATGCTGGGCACGGGCTGGGCCTCCCACAGGGCGTCTTTGCTTTCAACTGCACCGACAAAGCCCACAGGACAGCCAATAATCGCCGCCGGTCGCGGGCAATCTGGATCTTCCAGCATGTTCAGCAGATGAAACAGCGCGGTGGGGGCATTGCCGATGGCGACAATTGCACCCTCCAGCTTGGGACGCCACAGCTCAAGCGCCGCAGCCGACCGGGTGTTTTGCATCTCGGCGGCCATTTCCGGCACTTTGGGATCCCACAGAGTGCAGACAATTTCGTTGTCCGCAGGCATGCGTTTCTTTGTGATCCCTTCGGAAATCATCCGCGCATCACACAGGATCGGCGCACCGTCGATCAGCGCCTGACGCGCGTTCACTGCGAAGTCTGGAGAGAAATGCACAAACTCTTCCAGCCCCACCATGCCAGCGGCATGGATCATGCGCACGGCAACGGGCTCTTCTTCCGGTGTAAAGCGCGCCAGATCTGCCTCGCGCCGGATGGTGGCAAAGGATTCAGCATAGATGGCAGCGCCATTTGTTTCATAGGTATAAGGCATCAGGTCCGGCTTTCCAGAAGTGATAGGTCGTCGGCGTCTAAGCCGAATTGAATAGGCTGATCCCATGGACAGCCGTCGGTCACAAGATTGTATTTTCCCTGAGTGCCAATCAGCACCAGGTCAGAGGCCATTGGATGGGCGCATCCCTTGGCGCATCCCGTCACATGCAAAAGCCGCCCTGGCTCCACCTGCGGCGCCAGCCGCGCGGCAAGAAGACGTGTATCGGCCTCAGCCTGCGGGCAATAGGGCGCACCGGAACAGGCCACAACGCGGCGCATCGGGTCGTCGGCTCGGGTGATCAAACCCTCGATTTCAGGTAGTTTTGAGATCGCAGGCAAAAACAACATCCGAAACGGCGTGATCAGAATGTCATCCGTCAGATCCGCAAGTGCAGCGAGCGCGGCTGCGGGCAGCAGCCCGAAACTGGCTGATACCGCCATACCACCATGCTGGAGCCCGGGGTCTGGGTCGTCAGAAGCGGGAAATGGCGTGGCGTCCCCCATCAGAGCGTCGGGCAGCATATGCCCCTTTGCCAGATGCCGAGCCATGCGCCCCCGACCGTCTGCGCCGATGCCACCGGAGGCCACAAACCAGCGCGCGATCTCAAGGGCCAGTTCAACGGCCGCCTCCGGCCCGTCAACCGAACGCCCAGTCTCATTGCCATTGGCCCGCACAAGCCAGCCGCTTTCTCCCTGTTCGATTCGAATATCGCCGCTGATCTGAGCCAGATCGCGCCGCCCCTCCGCATCAATCACAAAGCCAAACTTGCCCGGAAGCTTGGGCATATCCTGTGCAGCCAAAGCAGAGGTCAGTGCCTGCGCCATGGCGTCGTGATCGGCGCTCCGAAAGGGTGTGGTGACAATATTGCGGTTGCTCTCTGCCGACACATCATTGTCGAGAAGCCCCAAGGCCTCCAAACCCGTCAGAAGCTCGGGGAACCCCTCTTCCGTCACGCCCCGGATCTGCAAATTTGCCCGCGAGGTCATCTCAAGAAAACCGGTGCCGAACTGAACCGCCAGCGCCGAAAGTCCGCGCGCCTGTTTGGCCGTCACCCGCGACAGCCAAGGGCGCACGCGCACCACAAGCCCATCCCCCGACATCATCGGACGATGCGCCCCGGGGCACCAACCGCGAATGACGGGTTCACTCATGCAAGCGCCTCCATCTCGGCGAGGATCGAGTTGCGCCGTGTCTGCCAGAGACCCGCTTCATAAAGCGCGGCAAACCGATCACGCATCGCCTGAAGCGCGTCTGGGTTTTCACGACGCAGAAAATCAACCACGTCCTCGGCCCCCAAAGTGGCATCGAAATAGAGGTCAAACAGATGCGCAGGCACCACAGCCGCCAGATGCGCAAAAGCGGCAAGATTGTCCAAAGTCGCCGCGATTTCCGCGCCGCCCCGGAACCCATGCCGCTGCATGCCTGCGATCCACGCCGGATTGCTGGCGCGCGCCTGAACAACCCGCGCAATTTCCTCGGTCAACGCACGTGCGCGCGGCTTGGACGGATCGGTGATATCCATGTGATACAGCGCGGCTTTGCCTCCGGTGATCGCCTGCGCCGCCGCAAAACCCGCCTCATGGGCAGCATAGTCTCCGGCCAGCAGAATATCGGTTTCCGGCAGGTCCTGCATGTGCACAAAGCTATCTGCCTGCGACACCCGTTCGCGCAAGGCCTCTTCGTCCCTCACAGGTTCCTGCCCATCCAGCGACCAAGAACTGGCCGCCAGCCAGGCTTCGCCCGCCTGACGCCGCCCTTCGTCGGAATAGTCTTCCATCGCATGGCCCATTCCAAGTCCATAGCTGCCCGGCGCCGGGCCAAACACACGCGCACCGGATTTGCCCACATAGGGGTTCCAGTCCTCGGCCTCATCACGCTGGGTCAAAGCCTTGACGCCTTGGGCAAACAGCCCCGACAACGTTGGAAACACATCCCGGAACAGCCCCGACACCCGAAGCGTCACATCGATACGCGGGCGGTCCAGCTCAGCAATCGGCAGGACCTCGATACCGGAAACCCGTTCCGAGCCTTTGTCCCAGATTGGCCGCACCCCCAGCAGATGCAGCGCCATGGCAAACTCTTCACCCGCCGTCCGCATCGTCGCCGATCCCCAGAGATCGACAATCAAACCACGCGGGTAATCGCCCTCATCCTGCAAATGCCGGCGCACAAGTTCTTCTGCCAGAGTAACGCCCTGCGCATAGGCCGCGCGGGTTGGCACGCTGCGCGGATCTGTCGTGAACAGATTACGGCCCGTCGGCAACACGTCTGAGCGACCGCGATATGGCGATCCCGATGGCCCGGGCTCAATCCGACGACCATCTAGGGCGCGCGGCAACGCCGCTTTCTCTGCCGCCGCAGAGGCGGTGGTGTCGATGGATCCGGCTTCCGCCCGGCCCCAGATATGCAACCCGTCGCCAAACTGGCTTTCTTTGATGTCACAAACAAAGCGATCAATGCGTGTGATCGCTTCTGCCGTGCTCGACGCGCGATCCAGCCCCAGATCGTCCTCAACGCCCAAGGCCTGAGCCTCGGCGCGGATGTCACCCTGCAACCTGTCGCGTCGTTTGGGGTCGAGGCCATCGGCGTTGGAAAACTCGTCCAACAGCGCCTCAAGCCGCGCCAACCGATCCGGCGTTTCGCTTTGTTTCAAGGGCGGGGGCACATGGCCCAAAGTCACCGCCCCAATCCGGCGCTTGGCCTGCGCCGCTTCACCCGGATCGTTGACAATAAACGGGTAAATCACCGGAAGATTGCCGGTCAATACCTCGGGCCAGCACAACTCTGACAGTCCCACCGACTTCCCCGGCAGCCACTCTAATGTTCCATGCGCACCAACATGCACCAAAGCATCGGCGCGGGTTTTGAGCCAAAGGTAAAAGGCCACATATGCATGACGCGGCGTGCGCGACACATCGTGGTAATCCTCGTCCCGCGCCTCAACAAAGCCGCGCTCGGGCTGGAGCGCCACAACCGCAGTGCCACGTTCTACAACGGAAAAGCGGAACCCACCGTCGATGAAATCGATATCGTCCTCGGGGGCACCCCAGACTTCAGCCAGATCCTCGCGCAGCTCCTGCGGAACCCCATCCAAGGCCGATTTGTATGCCGCCAGAGACCAATGGAACTGACGCGCCTGCAAACCTTCGGTGACCGAGGTGGTGTCCACGCCATACCCTGCCTCAGACAGGTCCCCCAGCATCGCCTCAACTGAGGCGAGGGCATCCATGCCCACCGCATGGCCCATGTTCCAGTCTTTACCTGGATAAGTGGACAGCACCAGAGCCACCCGCCGGTCTGCAGGCGACAACGCCGCCAGCTGGGTCCAGCCGCAGACATGATCCACAATCGCTGCGATCCGCGCCGGATCCGGCTGATGGGCCAGACGCGCGAACTGCAGATCTTCGTCAAAAATCCCAGGTTCTTTGAACGAGGCAATGCCCGCAAAAATGCGCCCATCCACCTCCGGCAAAACCACATGCATCGCCAGATCCGCAGGCGAAAGCCCGCGATCCGCCTCGGCCCAGGCCTCACGATTGGAAGTGGCCAGCGCGACCTGAAACACCGGCACATCGCCAATGTCCAAGGGCGATGTGCCATCTTTGCCCTTGCCAGAAAACGAGGTGACATTCACCACCGCCACCGGTGCAATCTCTTGCACCTTTCCGCGCATCCATTGCGCCACATCAGGCACCTTGAGCGAAGGCGCAAACAGCGCTGTCACCGTAAATCCCTTGGCCTCAAACGACCGATACAGCGCCTCCACCGGGGCAAGATCCGCCGCAACCAAGTAAGACCGGTAAAACACCATCAAAAGCGCGGGTTTGTCTTCGGGTTTCTTCTTTTCAGAAATACTCTCGGGGGAGCGCCCATCGGGCGCGGGGGCAGACAGCCCCCCCTCCGCCAGAAGCTCAGGCACCACGCCACGGACGGGTTCCCAAACCCCCATGCGTGGAACAGTTTTGGACCCGATCACCGGCCCAGCGTAACAGCCTGCAGCAAGTGCCATCTGCGCCAAAGCCGCCTGAGCCGCAACCGTGCCCCCTTCGTCGCAAAGATGCGACAGGCGTCTCAGCGTCGACACCGGCAAGGTCGAATAGGCATCCAGCTGTTTGTCTTCACGCCCGTCTGCGGGCAGAACCGCCAGCGCAATGCCCTTGGCCTGCGCCAGCGCCCGGACCTGCTGCAATCCGTAAGACCAATAAGACACCCCACCGATCAAGCGGATCAGAATACCTTTGGCGCCCTCCAGTGTCTGTTCAACATAGGTGTCGACAGACAGCGGGTGTTTCAGTTTGCTCAGGTTGGCAAGCCGCAGGGTGGGCAATTTGCCCTCTTTCCCACGGCCGCGATGCCACCCTTCGGCGAAAGCCCCAAGGTCACTGTCTGAAAAGGACAGCACCACAAGATCCGCCGGGCTTTGCCCCAGATCCTGCGGCGTATCCGCCTCATCCAACCCATGACTTTCGCGAAAGATGACATGCATTTGGGCTTACTCCGCCGCTTCCACCTGCGCACCCAGCGCGGCGCGGATCACATCGGTTTTGATGTCGTCGTGTTCAGCGATCACCACGATGCGTCCCTGACGGCCTTCTTCTGGCTTCCATGGGCGATCAAACTGGTGACGAACACGGGCGCCAACCGCCTGCACCAGCAGACGCATCGGTTTACCCGCAACGGCCGCATAGCCTTTGACGCGCAGAATGTTGTTTTCATTCGCAAGCTTTTCGATCGCGGTCACAAGCTCGGACGGGTCAGCCAGCTCAGGAGTATCAACAACGATGCTTTCAAAGTCATCATGCTCATGATCGTGGTGGCCGTCGTGATGGCTTGGGCGGGCATCCATGTCATCTTCGGCAGCGGCCTCAAGACCCAGAATAACGCGGGGGTCCACAACACCTTCGGCCACTTCTACAACGGGCAGCGGGCGCGGCGCTTCGGCCAGCACAATCTCTTTGGCTTTCGCCACGCCCTCAGGACCGGCTAGATCGGGCTTGGTCAGAAGCACGATATCGGCACAGGAAATCTGATCCTCAAACACCTCTGACAAAGGCGTTTCGTGATCGAGACTGTCATCCGCCGCGCGCTGAGCATCCACAGCCGCCACGTTTGTGGCAAAGCGGCCTGCGGCCACAGCTTCGGCATCGGCCAGAGCAATCACGCCATCCACGGTGATTTTCGACCGGATATCCGGCCAGTCAAACGCTTTGAGCAGCGGCTTGGGCAGTGCCAGACCCGAGGTTTCGATCAGGATGTGATCGGGGCGCGGCTCAAGCGCCATCAGCGCCTCGATGGTCGGGATGAAATCATCGGCCACGGTGCAGCAAATGCAGCCATTGGCCAGCTCCATGATGTTTTCCGCCGGGCAATCCGGGATCGCACAGGATTTCAGGATCTCACCGTCAACACCCACATCGCCAAATTCATTGACCACAATCGCCAGACGTTTGCCGCCGGGGTTCTGCATCAGGTTGCGCACAAGCGTGGTCTTGCCCGAGCCAAGGAAGCCGGTGATCACGGTCACAGGAAGTTTTGCCAAATCTGCCATATCTAATTCTCCTTGGCCTTAGGTCGCTTCGGGCGGAATGCGCGCGATGCAGTTACGTTTGAAGTGCTCCGGACGTTCCCGCCACGGGATAACCCCATCCGTCGTGGCGTGATACCGCGAAGCCCCATCTAGAATCACGTCCAGATGCGACACTTCATGAAGGTTGCCGTACACATAGGTCCACCGTTTGGCCCCACCGCGCAAAACCATCGACACACCCTGATCGCAGTTTTGCAGGCATTCCACAGGTGTCAGTTTGACCCCTTCGGGCATCTCTGCGGTTTTGAGGTTGTCAAACAAGATCTCACCGGGGCGCTGCCCCTCTTCCGGTTTATCCAACCCGCGCAGACATTTCACACAGACCATCAATTCGGTCGGCTGTTGCGGTTCGCTCATTCTTTGTCCCTGTCAGGGGACGTGGGCAGGATGGCGGAGGCCCCAGGCCACCGACACCCGGAACACCCCGTCCGGTTGCGTCTCAGACGCTGGCAGGTCTCCCGGCTTGCGGATGTCAGCGCAGATCTGGCGCTGTTGGTCCCTCGGCCTTCCCGGCAAGTGCCAGTGGCGGGTGAGAGACCTCTCCGGTCACGGTCGCGGGGGCGGCTGTACTTGGCAAAGCAGGCTTTGCGTCACATTCCCTTTTCACCTGCTTTACACAGGCACCAGCTTGGTGCCAGATGCGCGTCGCAACAGGTCATTGTCAAGCGCAAGGAACGCCCCATGGAAGACGTCAACGCCCGCCACGCCGAAAAGATGCGCAAAATCAAAGCCGCACGCGATCGAATGATGGAGACCAAGACCGAAGAAAAGGGTCTGATCCTTGTTCATACCGGCAAAGGCAAAGGCAAATCTTCGTCCGGATTCGGTATGATCATGCGCTGCATTGCCCATGGCATGCCCTGTGGCGTGGTGCAATTCATCAAAGGCAACTGGATGACCGGTGAGGCCGAACTTCTCAAAACCAAGTTTGCCAAAGAGTGCCGATTTGAGGTGTCAGGCGAAGGGTTCACCTGGGAAAGTCAGGACCGCGAGCGCGACATCGCCGCCGCCCAGCGCGGCTGGGATCTGGCCAAAGAGATGATCCTTGATCCCAATATCCAGTTTGTCCTGCTGGATGAGATCAACATCGCGCTGCGCAATGACTATCTCGACATTGACGAAGTCGTCGACTTCCTGCTGGAACAAAAGCCCGACATGACCCACGTCTGTCTGACCGGACGCAACGCCAAAGACGAGCTGATCGAAGCGGCAGATCTGGTGACCGAGATGACCCTGATCAAGCACCCCTTCCGCGATGGCATCAAAGCGCAGAAAGGCGTCGAGTTTTAAGCGAAACTTGGCTTCATCCCGCCCACCCTGAGACTGCTCATAAGACCAGAGCGCATTCGCTCTGGTCCCCATTCTGAACCCGGTCTAGCGTGGGGCAAAACTGCCTTCAGGAGAAAGATGTGCCCGTCAAACGTCTGTTGACCGAATTCGGCATGGGATCGTCCCTGCGCCGTCAGGACTATACCGAAGCTGCGGTGCGTGCTGTGAAAGATGCGCTGTGGCACAACTCGATCAATCTTGCTGAGTTGTTTGGCAAAGACAAATCCGAGATGATTATTCATGTGGATGTGGGCGTGGCGCAGCCCGAACAGGTCGACACCGACAAAGTAGCCGCCACCTTCCCCTATGGACAGGTCACCGTGCAGTGTCACGCCGGTGGGTTAGACGCCCCCCGAGCCGATGGCGGTGCTCCGACTGTGATGGCCAATGTCGCGATCTCGGTCTCATTGGATGTGGAGGAGCGGACATGAGCGACCAGCGTTTCATCATCGAAATGGGTATGGGCAATGACCTGCATGGGATGGATTATACCAAAGCCGCAGGCCGGGCGATCCAGGACGCGCTGCGTCACAGCTCGATCCCTATGTTTGGTGCATTGAACATTCCACACACCGAAATGCGGGTGCAGGTCACGGTCGCCGTGCAAGACCCGGATCAGGTGGATTGCGCTGAGCTTGCCAAAACCCTGCCGCGTGGCCGGGCCGAGGTCAAAGCCGTGTTTGGCGGTCTAAACGTCACCAATCCAGACACAGGCGAGATCACCGTAATCGCCCAAGCCGCAGTTGAGGCCTTTATGCCAATGCAGGCCTGACGCCGCGACAGCCTTTCATTTTGCCGCGATTGCCTCAGACGTGAAACGGGTTTAGGGGCAGACTTGCGGCAAGATGAGGGTACGCAAATGACAGCGCTGATGATCCAAGGCACCGGCTCAAATGTCGGGAAATCCATGCTGGTGGCTGGGCTGTGCCGGGCCGCAACCCGGCGGGGGTTGTCGGTTGCGCCTTTTAAGCCGCAAAACATGTCAAACAACGCCGCCGTGACCTCGGACGGAGGTGAAATTGGCCGCGCGCAGGCGCTTCAGGCGCTGGCCTGTGGTCTGCGCCCCCACACAGATATGAACCCGGTGCTTTTGAAGCCCGAAACCGATGTTGGCGCGCAGGTTGTGGTACAGGGAAAACGCCTGACCACCGCCAAGGCCCGTGATTATGCCAAGCTCAAACCCACGCTGATGCAGGCGGTTCAAGAGAGCTTTCAGCGGCTCAAATCAAAATATGATCTTGTGATTGTTGAAGGCGCAGGCAGCCCCGCAGAGGTCAATCTGCGCAAGGGCGACATCGCCAATATGGGCTTTGCGCAGGCCGCCCAGGTCCCCGTGATTCTATGCGGTGACATCGACCGCGGCGGTGTGATTGCGCAGATCGTGGGCACGCAGGCTGTGATTGCCCCAGACGATGCTGCTCTGGTGGCGGGCTTTATGATCAACAAGTTTCGCGGCGATCCGAGCCTGTTCGACGATGGGTATCAGATGATCGCTGATCACACCGGCTGGCGCGGCTTTGGTGTGGCACCTTGGTTCGCTGACGCCTGGCAACTGCCAGCCGAAGATGCGCTGGATGTTGGCACACCGACCCGTGACAACGGATTGCACGTTGTCTGCCTTTGCCTGTCGCGTATGGCAAACTTTGACGATCTCGACCCGCTCGCACAGGAACCCGGTGTTCGCCTAACCATGCTGCGCGCAGGCCAGCCCCTGCCCGGCGACACGGATGTGGTCATCCTACCCGGCAGCAAATCCACGATTGGCGATCTGGCCTTCCTGCGTGCGCAGGGCTGGGACATTGATCTTCAAGCCCATATGCGGCGGGGTGGCCATGTTCTGGGGATCTGCGGCGGCTATCAGATGTTGGGTCAGATCATCCGCGACCCTCAAGGTATCGAAGGCCCCGCAGGCGAAACCCCGGGTCTGGGCCTGCTTGATATTGAGACCGAAATGACCGGCGACAAACGCCTGACCGAAGTGGAGGCTGTTCACGCCCCGAGCGGCAAAGCCTTTCATGGGTATGAAATCCATATCGGGCGATCCTCTGGCCCTGACCGCGCCCGCCCCTTTGGCATAATCGACGGCAGTCCAGAGGGTGCCATCAGCGCCAACGGCAAAATCGCGGGAAGCTATCTTCACGGGATGTTCCGAGACGATGCGTTTCGCGCGGCATGGCTGGAGAGCGTCGGCGGCTCCAGCAGCGGTGACAGCTATGACGCCACAGTCGAGACCACGCTCGACCGGCTGGCGGATCACATGGAAACTCATCTGGACGTCGACGGCCTTTTGGCCTGCGCACGCTAAAACTCTAAGTCACTAACACTCTGGCAGACATACCACGCATCAGGGGGCAATGCCCCTCCCCTGATCGCTTATCGGTCTTCCCAAACCGTGGTGGTGTTCTCCTGCCACCCACTTCGGTGCAGCAGCGGCGTGTCATCCATTTTCTGCGGATAGCCCACACAGATCCAGCTTGAGAACTGCCAGGTCTCTGGCACCTCAAACAGCGCCTCGATCTTGCCCGGCTCCAAGATCGACACCATGCCCGCGCCGATGTTCATCGCCCGCGCGGTCAACATCATGGAGTAAACCGCCATGGCCGTCGATTGTCCGAGCGTTTCCGGCATGGTGGCCCGGCCCAGCCCATGGCCTTCTTCCGGCGCGGTTTCGGTAAACACACAAAGCTGCACCGGCGCATCGTCCAGACCGGACAGTTTCAACGCCATGTAATCGTCGCGCTGATCCCCGTCATAGCTGCCAGCGGCGGCCGCATTGCAGGCTTCGAAAATCGCCCGCGCCTCGGCCATCACCTTGGGATCGCGCACACGCAACACCCGCCAGGGCCGCGCATTGCCGACAGAGGGCGCCAAATCCATTGCGGCCTTGAGAATATCCAGATCCACCTCGGGAATGGGATCGGTTCTGAAATGGCGCACATCCCGGCGCCACCGCAGAACTTCAGTCATCGCGTCAAAGGTGCTGGTGTCAAATTCCATGCGCGACCTCTCCTGCCAGCGTCTCTTGCAACCGGGCCCACTGCGCCGCTCCGGCAGGCAATCCTAACCTGATCCAGTCCGGCGACCACGGAAAAATGCGCGACCAGATTTGCCGCTCTGCCAAGTGACGCTGCGCCTCCTCGGCATTGGGGGTCGAATATGTCCGAAACAGTGGTGATCCTCCGACCAGTCGCCATCCCGCGTGCGCGGCCAAAGCATCCAGTCGCGCCGCATCTTCACGCAACCGAATACAGGTTTCACTCTGCCACGCTTGATCGGCCAAAGCGCGGGTTGCGATGGCGATTGCTGGTCCCGGAACCGGCCATGGCCCCGCCATGCCGCGGAGTGTTTCAGCCATTTCTGCCCCCGTGAGCGCGAACCCGAGGCGCACCCCTGCCAGGCCGTAAAACTTGCCAAAAGACCGCATCACAACGATGTTTTGGGTGTCTTCCGTCACGTGGGTCGCAATCGACAGCTCCGGCTCAGGGTCGCCAAAGCTTTCATCCACGACGAGCAACCCGACCTTGTCAGCAAGGGCCAATAAATCCTCGGGGCTATAGCGCGACCCGTCGGGATTGTTGGGGTTGACCACAACCGCAAGATCCGCGCCTTCAAGCTGGGCCAGACGCGCAGCGGAGCCACCCCCAGTGTCTGAAATCTCTTGCACCGGCCATCCTGCGTGGCGCAGCGCAGCCGCGTGTTCATTATAGGTTGGCACCAAAATGCGGGCTTCGCCGATCTCACGCAGATAAGGCACCAACTGAATCGCAGACTGTGCGCCCGCCAGCGGCACCAGCTGTGCCCCCGTGCGGTACGCCGCCTGCGCCGCAGCACTCAGGCCCGCCATATCACTGCGCGTCGGCAAAACTTCCCAAGACCGCGCCGGGATGTCCCCCACAGGATAGGCCACCGGATTGATTCCCGTCGAAAGGTCAATCCAATCTTCCCCACCAAACTGGCGCATGGCCCAGTCAAGATTGCCACCGTGATCGCGCATTGCTGCCTCTTATATCAAAGCCATGAGGGCCAGCGCCCCCGCCATCAGCATCATGGCGCGGGTATAGAGCGCAAGCCCCTCTGATAGCGACAAAGGAATGGGATCTGGAGACGTGCCATTGAGCCACGGTTCTTCGGCAATCCGGTCACCATAGACACGCGGTCCCGACAGGCGCACCTGCAACCCGGCGGCCATCGCCCCTTCGGGCCAGCCCGCGTTGGGCGAGCGGTGTTTGGGCGCATCCCGACGCATCACGGCCCATGCCTCACCAAACCGCCCCGACACGGCGGCAAACAACACACCCGTAAGCCGCGCAGGGATCAGATTCACAAGATCGTCCAACCGAGCCGCCGCTTTACCAAACATTTCATAGCGGTCGTTGCGATGGCCGATCATCGAATCCATCGTGTTGATCGCCTTGTAGGCCGCAATCCCCGGTAATCCGAACACCAGCCCCCAGAACACCGGGGCCACAATGCCATCCGAGGTGTTTTCAGCGAGGCTTTCCAGCGCAGATCGGGCAACGCCTGCCTGATCCAATTGATTGGGGTCACGCCCCACAATCATCGAAACGGCATGGCGAGCACCCGACAGATCCCCCGCTTGAAGTGGCTCGGCCACCGCCGCGACATGGGTGTACATCGAGCGGACCGCAACCAACGGCCAGGCCAATACACCGCCTAGAAGAATGCCAAACAGACCGTCAGGCAGAAGGCTCTGGAGCAGCACGGCAGGCACCGCCGCCGCCAGCGTCACCAATAGGGTGATCATCACACCTTTCCAACGACGAGAGGACTCTGTCCCATGGTTCCAGAGTTTTTCGTACCGCGAAATCAGATCGCCCAACCAGACCACGGGATGTCCGATTTTGCGATACAGCGCGTCCGGCCATCCAACCGCCGCATCAATGGCCAGTGCCACCAACATCATGGCTGCAAAACTCATGTCTGACCTCCTGTCTGGAACCTGAGCACACCGCTCAATCCCGCCTCGCGCAGCGCCGTTTCGGCCTGTACGCCAGAGCCGGGGGCAAAAATCAATCCCCGCGCCGAGCCGGTATGCGCACGGGCATAGCCCAATGCGCCCAGATCTTTCGCGAGATGCAGCATTGGATCATCATAGGGACCACGCAACATGCGGGTGCGTTCTGCGCTTTCTGTGGCAAGCGCTGCGAATCCGTCCAGCCGATCGGCCAGCCCCCAGGCCCGTACCAAATCGCCAATATCTGGAAAATTCACATCTGAGGGATCGGTGCGCTGATGGGCACCCCAGAAGCCGCCAACTATATCGCAGGCAGGCACCGCAGCCATCGGCGCAATCACCTGTCCCACACGCGGCGCCCATAGAATCGTATCAGGCTGATCGAACATCACCGGATCGCTTGCGCCTTCGGTGGCCACACAGGCGCGCGCAATCAAATCGGTGTCACAGCCCAGAGCACGTCCAATCGCCACCAATGAGGCGGTCGACGCCCCAGCCCCACCGCCAAGCGGCATTTCGATGTCCAGCGAAACGGCACCTGTCTCATCTTGCCCCAGATGGTGCAGAAAACTGCGCAAACGTGCCAGATCCATCACCGGCGCGGATTGGGTCAGGGAAAGCTCAGCTGGGGTAATTGTCGCCCGCACACCCAATGCCGGGCAGGCCAATGTCACCAAGGCAACCGGACCATCCGCCCCCAAACGCCCCTGCAACCATTCACCAAAGTGACCGGCCACCCGCACGCTCACAGCGGGCTCCAATTGGTGCAGATCACTGAAAATCCACCGTCCAGCACCCGAAGCCGCGTGACCGACATGTTTCCAACTTCAAAACTCAGCGCTTCAGGCAAACGCCCCATGGCCAAGGCCAGAGCCGCGCGCACTGTCCCGGCATGGGCCACAACCGCCATCGTGCCGCTTTGGCGCACGGCCTCAGCACACTCCATCAAAGCGGGCTGAACCCGTGCAACCATGTCGGCAAAGCTCTCACCATTTTCCGCACTCAGTTCGGCCAGTTCTTCAAGTTCAAGGCTCCCCAGGTCAGGCAGATCTTCAAAGCGCATGCCGTCCTGCACGCCAAAATCCTGCTCCCAAAGACGGGCATCCTGGGTGATCTCGATTTCAGGGAAAATCGCCGCCGCCGTTTGACGACAGCGCAGCGCCGGGCTCATCCGATGCTGAGGAACATCTGCCATCACCGCGCGCATCACTTCGGCCAGCACCGGGTCGATGACCGCCGGTACATCAGTACGACCGCACAGCCGCCCGCCGTGATCGGCAGGGGCATGGCGGATCAAAACCAGCTCATTTGCTCCGGGTTGTGCCATATGCCTCTTTCCCTGACTTCGGGAACGTGCTTTGTCACACGGCCATGGGAAAGTCGATACTCATCACAGGGGGCGCACGGTCGGGCAAAAGCACTTTGGCCGAGCAAATCACCCTTAGCCAATCTGGTAAAGGCGTTTACATCGCCACAAGCCAGGTCTTTGACGCTGAAATAGGGGAACGTGTCGCTCTGCACCAATCGCGCCGCGGTGCCGAATGGCAAACCTACGAAGAACCGTATGATCTGCTGCGTGTCCTGCGTGACAGCGACGGCGGCGAACCGCGCCTTGTGGATTGCCTGACGCTGTGGCTGACCAACCTGATGCTGGCAGAACGCGATTGGCGCGCGGCCGTGGCTGAGCTTGCCGCTGCTTTGCCGGAGTTCACCGCTCCGGTGGTGTTTGTAACCAATGAGGTGGGCGCCGGTATCGTGCCCGAGAATAAATTGGCCCGGGCGTTTCGTGACGCCGCCGGGCTTGTGAACCAGGAAATCGCCACCGCCTGTGACGAGGTCTATCTGACCGTTTCGGGCTATCCAGTGAAGGTGAAACCGAATGACATCCTTGCCCAAATTCAGCTCACTTGAGGCCGTCTCGGCCCTGACAGCCGATCTGCCAAGCTACGACTCTGCCGCAGCCGAGGCCGCCGTGGCCCGTCAGAACACACTGACCAAACCGCCCGGCTCTCTGGGCCGGCTGGAAGAGCTCGCTGTGTTCATGGCAGGATGGCGCGGCACCGCACAGCCCGAAATCAACAAAGCGCAAGCCATTGTTTTCGCTGGAAACCACGGCATCTGCGCTCAGGGGGTCAACCCTTTCCCGCAGGAAGTGACGCACCAGATGGTCGCCAACTTCAAAGCCGGGGGCGCCGCAATCAACCAGCTCTGCAAAGTTGCCGGAGCAGACCTGTCGGTGGTTGCGCTTGATCTCGACAACCCGACGCAGGATTTTACAACTTCGCGCGCCATGACCGAAAGCGAATGTCTGGCCGCGATGCAAGCCGGGGCCGATGCGGTTGATCCCGAAGCGGATATCTTGGTTCTTGGCGAAATGGGGATTGGCAATTCGACCACCGCAGCCGCACTTGCACATGCTGTGTTCGGCGGCGAGGCCCGCGCCTGGGTTGGCCGTGGCACAGGCTCTGACGACGAAGGTGTCCGCCGCAAGGCGGATGTGGTCAGCCGCGCAGTCACTCTGCATGGCAGCGCTGAAAAGATGGAGATTCTGCAGGCCGTTGGTGGTCGCGAACAGGCCGCGATCTGCGGAGCGGTACTGGCCGCCCGCGCGCTACGAATCCCTGTCATGTTGGATGGCTACATCTGCACCGCCTCGGTCGCGCCGCTGCATGCCACTGATTCTGGCCTTCTCGACCACTGCCTTGTGGGCCATGCCAGCGCCGAACCCGGCCACCACCTGTTGCTGGACGGCATGGGAAAAGAGGCAGTGCTTGATTTCAAAATGGCGCTTGGGGAAGGGTCCGGGGCCGCGCTCGCACTGAATATCCTGCGCGGTGCACTGGCCTGCCACAATGGCATGGCCACCTTCGCAGAAGCCGGTGTGTCTGACGCCTAAACTTTGAACCACTGCGGCAGGGTGTCTTGCCCTGCCGTGTCCACCTCAAAAGGTCAGCCATGCGCCGCTTCAACGAACTCCGAATCGCCTTGATGTTGCTGACCCGACTGCCCGCCGGACGCATTGAGGGCAAAGCTCCAGAACTGAAAGACACCCAGTGGGCCTTTCCCCTGATCGGCCTTCCTATTGGCCTGATTGCCGGGCTGATCGCAACCGCCGCTTTGGCCATTGGGGCATCTCCCGCCACTGCCGGACTTTTGGGCATCACGGCCCTTGGGCTTGTGACCGGCGGATTACATCACGACGGGCTGGCGGATTACGCCGATGGCATGGGCGGAGGTCGCGATCGGGACCACGTGATGGAGATCATGCGGGACAGCCGCATAGGATCTTATGGTGTTCTGGCTTTGGGACTTGCGCTGGCTCTGATGGGCACAAGTATCGCGAGCTATGCGCCCGCGTTGCTGCCTGCCTTTGTCTTTACAGCCATCGCAAGCCGCCTGATCATGCTGGGCGTTCTTGTTCTTGTCCCCCCTGCGCGCACAGACGGCATGGGACATATGGCCGGGCGCCAGCCCCTGCAGGTACTTTTGCCCGGCGCTCTGCTTTGCCTTGCGGTGCTTCCTCTGATTGGATTGGCCGCAGTTTGGGCTCTGCTACCAATGATCGCCACCGCCTGGGCCTTGTCGCATATCGCGAAACGCCGAATTGGCGGCCAAACCGGTGACGTGCTTGGCGCGGTTCAGCTGGCCAGCGAAACAACAGGTTGGATCGTGCTCTCAGCTTTGCTCTGAGCCCGTCGCGACCTACGCACAGGCCGCCAAAGCAAAGAACCACAGCCAGAGCTCACGCCAAACATTCAGATTTTCTTGAGAAAGCCGCGTGGTACTCCGTAGGGGAATCGAACCCCTCTTTCCAGGTTGAAAACCTGGCGTCCTAACCGATAGACGAACGGAGCACACTGTCGCATGTGCCGATGTTACATCGATGGTACTCCGTAGGGGAATCGAACCCCTCTTTCCAGGTTGAAAACCTGGCGTCCTAACCGATAGACGAACGGAGCACATTATCGACATGTGCCGGTACTTTTACACCAATGGTACTCCGTAGGGGAATCGAACCCCTCTTTCCAGGTTGAAAACCTGGCGTCCTAACCGATAGACGAACGGAGCGC
>CANMIH010000012.1 GCA_947497905.1 uncultured Pelagimonas sp. | reverse complement strand
GCATGGAGCTATCCGTCAGCCGCCGCGCGCGCGAGGCGGTCATTGATCGCTAACCCAAGTCCAACATCAGGGATTGGGGAGACTGCGATGTGATCACGCCCCGTGGCGTCCAATTGATGCATGAATTCAAACAGGTTGGCGGCGGCTTCGCGCAAATCGCCCTCTTTTGACAGATTCAGATCACAGGCCACATCCCCAAACCCAAGCCGGGCCTCTCCCTCTTGCCAGTCCGTTGCGTTCAGGCGGACACTGGCGCGCGGCGCGTAGTGTGACTTGGTTTGGCCCGGTGCCGAGATCGCCGCGGCCTCGTCGCGGGTCAGAACATCAAATCCCAAAACTTCCGATAGATCCTCTCGGCTAACTCCCCCAGGGCGCAGTAGGGAGTGCCGAAGGAAGATCTGGACCTCGTTAATGGTAGAGGCGAGGTGCCTGTCTTGCCTTGCGGACGAGGAAATCTGGTCCTACGGGCCCTGGAACCATATCCTTGAAAGACGAAATACAAAGAGGCTGACGACTTGCCGTTCATCGCTTGAAGCAACGACTACGATAAGTCAACTGAGCAACATTTCGCCTTTTTAGGTGAGAGCGATTTGGAGCGGGTAGCGGGAATCGAACCCGCACCTTAAGCTTGGAAGGCTCTTATGATACCATTTCACCATACCCGCTCGCTGTCTGGACGTCGTAAATCAGAGGCCTGTTGAGGTCAAGAGCTGTCAGACAACTTCCTGTGGTTTCAGCGTATTTTTCGCGTTTCTCGATCCAATTCCTCCGGTAGAGAAGAGCCTTAATCTCGTTTACCTAGACGGCTTTCGCCATGAGAAATGCCCTAGGGGTACTTCGCTTGACTTCAGTATGTCATCATTGATTTCATGCCGTCGATGAAGGGCCTTAGAGACGGGTTTGAGCATGAGTTGTAGGCGCAGGTCGTCACGGTGATCCGCGGTGACGTTGGGGCATGTTGGCTGGAGATGTGATCCCGAGCAGGTCAAGACAGTAGTGAATGACCAGGAAGGGCACGGTCGCAGCGCGCGCCGATACCGGGCCATTATCGGAGAGGCGAAGATCTTCTACCCGGCCAATCCATTCTCATCTTCCACAGAGAAAGGGAGCCGTAACGTGCCGCCACTAGTCGATATGAGGTGATGCCGAGCTGACGCAGCAAAAAAACCAATTCATTGCGTAACTGTATGCGCAGAGCCGCATCAGGAGCTGACATTGGCTCGTCCAAGAGCAAAATCTGTGGGCGTGGTGCGATTGCGCGTACCCTATGGCGCTGAACGCAGATCCCAGCTCACGGGCAGCGGTTTCAACCCCAGTACGAACCTCTGGGCTCGGCGGCCAGACTTGTTGAGGACCTAGCCGACAGCCGCAATGCCACAGCCCACCTGACTGGCGGCTTCTTTGATGGTTACTTTGGGTTTGGGTGGAGAGTTGATCCTCGATGTGGAAACGTTTTGACATCGAAGTCCTAGAGAAGCGACTCAGGAGTGCAACGCCCACCGATTGATGTGTTGAAGTGCTCAACTCCTTCGTGTTGCAAGGGGGGGAGGGGGCGATTATGGGTTTGGGAACCTATCAGACGACTTCAATTCCGGGATACCGAAGCGGGATATCCGCCAGCTTTGCACGTAGTTTGATACAGTCCGTTTGCCTAACATGTGCCCCTTAGTCGCAACGAACTGATCTGAAGGGGGATGTTGGTTTTGAAAACAAAAAACGGCGCCGAAGCGCCGTTTCTGGTGGGTTTATACCAATCGCGAGGCGTCTCGCGCTGCGCGAATAAAATCTTTGAACAGTGGGTGGGGGTCGAAGGGTTTCGACTTCAATTCCGGGTGGAACTGAACGCCGATGAACCAGGGGTGATCCGGCCACTCAACGATTTCTGGCAGGCGCCCATCAGGTGACATGCCCGAGAATCGCAGACCTGCGTTTTCAAGCTGTTCACGGTACTTGATGTCCACCTCATAACGGTGACGGTGGCGTTCATCGATGGCCTGCTTGCCATAGACCTCGGCCACTTTAGACCCTTCGGTCAGAACCGCATCATAGGCGCCTAGACGCATGGTGCCGCCTTTGGCATCATCGGGACGACGGTTGACCTTTTCGTTGCCCTGGATCCACTCTTTGAGGTGGTAGACCACAGGTTCAAAGCGCTGGTTGCCCGCTTCGTGGTCAAACTCTTCAGATCCGGCTTTGGTGACGCCGGCAACGTTACGTGCGGCTTCGATAACGGCCATCTGCATCCCAAGACAGATGCCAAGATAGGGCACATTGTGCTCGCGGGCGAACTGGGCCGCTTTGATCTTGCCCTCCGTACCCCGTTCGCCAAACCCGCCGGGCACGAGGATCGCGTCGTATTTTTCCAGATGTGGTGCCGCGTCTTCGCGGTCAAACATCTCGGCATCGACCCAGTTCACATTGACTTTGACCCGGTTGGCCATGCCGCCATGGGTCAGGGCCTCGGCAATCGATTTATAGGCGTCTTCCAGCTGGGTGTATTTGCCAACGATGGCAACATTGACCTCACCTTCGGCGTTATAGATGCGGTCCGCCACATCATCCCATTTCGACAGGTTCGGTTTGGGCGCTGGCGCAATTCCAAAGGCATCCAGAACCGCCTGATCCAGGCCTTCGCGGTGATAGGCCAGCGGCGCCTCATAGATCGATTTCAGATCTTGCGCGGCAATGACGCTGTCAGGACGCACGTTACAGAACAGCGCCAGTTTTTCGCGCTCTTTCTGCGGAATGGGGCCCTCGGACCGGCAGACCAGAACATCCGGTGCGATGCCGATCGACCGCAGCTCTTTCACCGAGTGCTGGGTCGGTTTGGTTTTCAGCTCGCCCGAGGCTTTGATGTAGGGCAGCAATGTCAGGTGCATAAAGATGCACTGACCGCGCGCCTTGTCATTGGCAAACTGGCGAATGGCTTCGAAGAAGGGCAGGCCCTCGATGTCGCCAACTGTGCCGCCGATTTCACACAGCATGAAGTCCACATCATCTTCGCCGGTGGCGATGAAATCTTTGATCTCGTTGGTGACGTGCGGGATCACTTGGATGGTTTTGCCCAGATAATCGCCACGACGCTCTTTTTCCAACACGTTGGTGTAGATGCGGCCCGAGCTGACCGAATCGGTGCGGCAGGCGGGAACGCCAGTGAAACGTTCATAGTGGCCCAGATCCAGATCGGTTTCTGCGCCATCGTCGGTGACAAACACTTCGCCGTGTTCGAAGGGCGACATGGTGCCCGGATCGACGTTCAGATAGGGGTCAAGTTTGCGCAGGCGAACCGAATATCCGCGGGCCTGAAGCAAAGCACCAAGAGCCGCCGATGCGAGACCTTTTCCAAGGGAAGAGACCACACCGCCGGTGATAAAGATAAAGCGTGCCATATGTGAGGCGCCCCGTGATTTAGCGTGAGTGTTTTTCTCAAAATCTTGCTCTGCCGCGTTTAAAAAAACGCAGCATCACGGGATTTGAGATATATCGGATTCGGAAATAAATGTCCAGCCACACGCTATATGCTGTTGTATAGGTGGGCTGGACTTCAATCCCTTGATGGACCCACCTTTACGCGGGTCAGAGGGTGCTGGCGCGCCTTAGTCGGCGGCGCGCGGCACCAGTGGCGCATCAGCATCACCCGAGGGTGGGGGCAGAAGGCCGTCAGTGTTCAAAAGGTCGCTCGCCGGTGCCTCGTCGCTGGCCGCCGGTGCCGAGCCGCCAATGCGGTCCAGGATCGAGCTGCCCGAAGCATTGCGAGCTGAAATCACGGTCAATGTGATTGAAGTGATGATAAAGGCGATCGCCAGGATCCAAGTCACTTTACCCAATGCAGTTGCCGCACCGCGCTGGCTGATGGCTCCGCCACCGCCGCCAATACCAAGGCCACCGCCTTCGGAACGTTGCAAGAGCACCACGCCGATCAGGCCGAGTGCAAGGAGGAGATGGACGATGAGAATGACGTTTTCCATGGGGCCTGCATATGCGTTCGGGTCTGGCGGGGTATGTATGCGAAGCCGGACGAGGGTGCAAGCCTTGTGGCGTCCTTTAGTTGTTCATCGTGGGAGATGATCGTGAATTCTGACCTGATGGTTTAGCGGGGGAAAGGGGGGAAGTGGCAGATCCTGTGAGCTGGTAGACTGTGCGGTTTTGCGATTCCGCAGGTGCAGATGACGGGCGATACCAAGCAGAGATACCAGAAAAAAGAAGCTCTGAATTATGGCTGACGCCAGATTAAACTGTTCTAGCAAACTGATGGCGACCAGCGCCGAGGCCAAAAGTTTTGCAACATAATAGCCGGGGGCATTGCTCGGCAGCCTGTCGAGAGCGGTAAGCACGTAGCTCAGCAGATAAAGCGCTGCTCCCGCGAGCCCCAAAATCTCATAAAAAGAAAGATCATTTTGAAAATGTGACATGGGACCCACGAAGAGCAGCAAGGGAACATACAGTTTGGTGGGGTTGTGATCCCATTTTCTTGACCAAGGTTGATATCCCCAAATGGGGGTAAAATCAGGGGTCTTCCGGAAAACCATACCTGTCAATATCGGGGGCCACGTCGTGACCGGCGGCGCGTGCGACGAGGCTCGGCCAGTGGCGCATGTGGTGGTAATGGCCTTTGCCCTCAAGCCGGTTTAATTGGGCCAGCGGTAAGTCGCGTGACAAAACTTCGCTGCCTTCGATGGGGGCGACATTGTCCAACTCTCCATGAAAAATTTCTACCGGCACAGCGATGTTTCCAACATCAAAATCCCACCCGCCGATGTTGAGCAGGTTTTCTTCGACAATTCCTTCGGTGCCTTGCAAGGTGCGCTCAGCCAAAAGCTCGGCCGTCCGACGGCGCACCCCAAGGTGGGACAGGATCTCAACGTCATGTAAACTTTTGGTCCGGGCGCAATATCGGTCAAAATAGCGATCCCGATTTTGTAGGATCGAGCGCACAAGAAACGGGATAATCCGCCGCAACATGCTGGGCCAATGACGCCCTAGAACTCCCCAAAGCACATAGAACTGATCTAAATCGCGCCAATTCGGGTGTTGGTAAACCGGGTAGGACGGAGAAGACAAAACGATCCGATCGACCCGATGTTGTAGGTCATGGGCCACGCCAAGCGCGGAATTGGCGCCAAAACTCAATCCGAAAATGCTAAAGCGGGAGATGTGCTCGTTGACCAGAATTGCGTCAATGTCAGGCGCAAAATCACGCAGACTTTTGAATATCTTGAGATCGGATCGAAACCCGCCGGGACGACAGGGCACTATCAGACGAATGTGGTATTTTTCCAGAAAGCTCAGACAGTGTTTGGGGGCGCCGAGAACATCTATTGTGGCACCTGCTAGGGCGTCAAAAGACAGAACCGGATAGCCGGTTTTAGGCCCAAGACAGAAATACTCAAGCTGCCGACCATCGGGGAGCCGCAACAAACGCCGGACATTCAACTGATCGCTTTCATCAGGAACGCGGGGTTTCAAAAGATTGAGCGGTGCGCGCCTGATTTCTTCGATCAGTTCGGCCTGAGAAGCACAGCCTGATTTTTGGAACACACGTTTGAGATAACTGCGGGCGCTCTCATAGGTCACTCCCATGTGTTTTGCGGTGTCTTGGAGGTCGGTGCCATTGGCCAGAAACTTGACCATTTCAATTTCGCGACTTGTCAGCGCATGGCTTTTGGCAAAATCCGCAAGCGCGTTTGTGGTGTCTCGGTGGGTCGCGATCAGCACAGCTGCTGCCGTGGTGGGAAAGCCCATTTGAACGGCGTCGTATCGGGGTAACATCAAAAGATTTCTGGACTGATGTTCGCAAGATTTGAGATTGATGCACGTGCCTGTGGTGTTGCAGTGCTCGATCCAGTTCGACAGTGGCCAGCTGGTGGTCGCGTCCTGATCTTCAAGCCGAAAAGGGAGCGCTGCCACCCCATCCGACGGCACAAGGTCAGAAATGGTGTCGTTGGCCAATATAGTGCGGCCCTCGTCGTCAAGGAGCGCCACCCCGAAGGAAAAGCTATTGAGCACGGACACGAGATTGGAGGTGCGCTCCTGCAGGTCGACCATTCGTTCGGAAATGGCAAAGGCGCGTTGGAAATGGCGGGCCAAATCGTCAATGTCCTGAGGAGCGTCGCCGATCAATCGGCCGTGCTTATACATGTGCAGCTGTTCGCATAGCTCTAGGATCAACTCGGGCCACAGCGAGTTATCCAACGACGCATCATAGACGAGGTGGGTAAGCTTTTTGTCCATAAGAAGGGTACCAACACAAATGCGGCCTGTTTGGGCCGAGAAACAAACAATGAAATTCATCCGTCAGAAGCGCTGACCAGAACGGGTGTCAGAGAAAATTTCGCAAGTACGGGAGCAACCAATGAACCTAAAAGGCATCAGGCGGCGTTTGGTAACAAGTAGGTGATTTTGATACTGGCCCCTACAGATCGCCATGCACACAGGCCTCTGTGGGCTTGCAATACGCAGGAAAGTTAGCGCATCTTTTTGCCATGCCACATGATTTTGATGATCCCGACCACGCACATTCCGTTCTACCACCTGACCCGGCTTTGCGGGTCAAAGCCCTCGAAACTTTGCTTGAACGCAAAGGCTTGATAGATCCTGCAGCTCTGGACGAAATCATTGACACCTATGCGCATAGGGTTGGACCTCAAAATGGGGCCGCCGTTGTGGCCCGGGCCTGGGATGAGCCTGAGTTCGCAGAGGCTCTGAAACAGGATGCGACTGCCGCTGTGCGCGACATGGGGTTTTATGGCCGTCAGGGGGAACACATCGTGGCGGTGTTTAACACACCGGGCCAGCACAACATGGTCGTGTGCACGCTTTGTAGCTGTTATCCATGGCCCCTGCTTGGCATCCCGCCCAGCTGGTTCAAGTCTGATGCCTACCGGTCGCGTGCCGTGCGAGAACCCCGCAAGGTACTCGCCGAGTTTGGCGTAAAACTGGCGGATGACACCAAAGTTCGGGTCTGGGATTCAACCGCTGAAATTCGGTATCTTGTTATTCCAGAGCGCCCTGAAGGGACAGAAGGCTGGAGCCAAGAACAATTGGCCAAAGCGGTGACCCGCGATTCTATGGTCGGTACAGATGTTCTTGGGGCTCAGTCATGAGCCGGGTGCACGATATGGGGGGGCGTTTTGGTGATGGCGCCATCGACCCAAATCCAGGGGAACCGGTGTTCAAAGAAGACTGGCATGGGCGCGCATTGGCAGTGACCTTGGCCTGTGGGGCTTTGGGTCAGTGGAATATTGATGTGTCGCGCCATGCGCGTGAATGTCTGTCTCCGAAGGACTATGCCCGTTTTTCCTATTACGAAAAGTGGCTGGCGGGTCTTGCCGATCTGCTTGAAGCAACCGGTGTCGTGACCCGAGAAGAACTTGCCGGTGGGCCGGTCGCGTCATCTGACCTGACGGATCGCAAGATGCTGGCAGAAAAGGTTGCCGGGGTTCTTGCGGCCGGCGGGCCGGCCAATCGGGACGGAAGAGCGCCTCGATTTGCTATCGGTGACCGCGTACGCACCCGGGTTCGGTCGGCAAATGCGTTTGTGGCTGGCGGGCACACGCGGCTCCCAAGTTATGCTACCGGTGTTACGGGAGAGGTTGTGCTGCGACATGGGGCCCATGTCCTTCCGGATGCTGCAGCACATGGACTGGGAGAGCGTCCAGAACCGCTCTACACGGTGGTGTTTGACGCTGGCGACCTTTGGGGTGCACCTGAGCGGGCCGGAGATGAGGTGACCTGCGATCTTTGGGAAAGCTACCTTGAGGCCGCATCATGAGAGCGCCTGAACCGGTATTTGAAGCCCCTTGGCACGCGCAGGTTTTCGCTTTGACTGTGCATCTACATGCACAGGCGGCGTTTGGCTGGCCCGAGTGGACCGAGCAATTCGGTGCGGTTCTGGCCGAACATGGTGTCGATAAGGAGTTGGACGGGGGCGAGGATTACTTTCTCGCCTGGGTGGAAGCTCTTGAGCGGATCTGCACTACGAAAGAGTTGGCAGAGGCCCAAGTTCTGGCTCAGCTGAAAGAGGGTTGGGCGCGGGCTTATCTTGCGACACCCCATGGCGCTGTGGTGCGGCTTGGGGCGGACGAACCTGAGTGAAACAGGCGGGGAGGACCCCGCCCGAGGTTTTATTCGTCAACATCATCCGTATCGACCTGGCCCGACAACCTGCGGCGGATGATCGACCAGGACAACCCAACCCCCAACACAATCGACAGCGCCAGAATTCCAATCCAGGTCGCCAGTTGAGGATTGCTAAGATCCAGCAGGCCAAAATCCCAGAGAACCCAAAGGATTGCGCCAACCAGGGCCAAAATCAGCGCCATGCCAATTGTACCGATCGAACGCAATGTGGCGCGGATATAGATCACATACCCAACCGTCAGCAGAAGCGTAAGAAGCACCGTGATTGGCAGTTGATCCTGCCAGTTGTTGGCGGCCCAGTGCACAAAATTCCACTGAGTTGGATTGTAGGTCGCAGTCAGCAGGATAAAGGCGAACAGCCAGCGAAGAAAAAAGCTCATTTTCGGGCCTTAACGTTGGAAACTATGAAGAACTGCATAGCTGATCGAACGGGATTGAGTAAGTGGTTCTGTGTCAGCGGGCTATAAGATCCGTGTCATTTTTGCGCGTTTGAGGTGTTCGCCATGACGTTCAACTTCTTCATGATGCTCTAGGGTGAAACCCAATTTGGCAAATCCCGGCTGAGCCGAAAGGCTGGCGTAGGTTGTTACTGAACTTAAGTTCTGCAAGCGCGCACGGTTCGAAATCATCGCCATTAGGGGGCGCAACCGTCCTTGCCTTTGCCACTTCGGTGCAATGAAAGCGAAATCCAATAGGCCGTCTGGGGTGAGGGTGACAAAGCCCTGCGCGTTTTCTTTGTCTGCCAAAACGGCAATGTGTTGCGAGGAAAGAGCTTGCGCCCATCCGTTGCCCTGAGGAGGTTCAGGCGCCCAAGCCCGTTGCTGAGCGGGTGAATATGGGCTGGGGGTGGCGTGGATCGCGTCAAACATGACCTGTCCCAAGCGGTCAAAGTCTGCGACGGATCCCCACCTGTATAGGCAAAATGTGTTTTGAGGCATCGAATCCCACCGTCGCGTCTATGCTGAAGGTTGCGCAGAATACGTGGAGGATTCGGGCTCGCAAGCGGTTAGTGATCTTTGTCGGAGGGGCCGCAATCACACCTCTTGCGGCAAATCTCGACGGCCCAGTCGCAAAGACCCGCGTCCCCTAAATCTGTTTCACCGGTCATCGCCCCAAGCTCTGAAGCATCATACAGGCGTGCCGGTGTGCGTACGGGCATGTCTTTCGCGTATTCTGGCTTGCTCGATGATAACGGAGATTTAGACATTGCGAGACTCACAGGTGTGATCGAACACTTCCATCCTGACTAAATCTATCGGAAAAATCAAGCTGCACCTTCAGCCCGTTGCTCCTGGTGAAGAGGTTGGCGCAAACCGCGCAGTGTTTCTGGGACCTTGAAATTGTCGTTGCTGCGCATCTTGGCCACAAACAGCGACATGCATCCCCCACATTCTGCGGATTTCCCCAAGGCATGATAGATCTTGGATGGGGTGATTATGGCCTCTTGGTCGCATGCCCGCATCCAATCGATCGCTGCATGAATGTCGCGGTCTGAGATATTCTGGCAGGAGCAGATGATCATGGTGGGGCCTCGGTTGTGCTGGCAGTAATCTTATCATTTTTGTCGGAATGTCAATCCTGAGTGTTTTACTTCGTCAAACGAGGCCGGGTGCAATTTGTGTCAGATGTGATGACGCCGCGCCGGGCCAAACCGTACTGGGACTGATTTTTTGCCTGCGGCCATTTTTCGGTTCCCTGCCGCGATGCAGCGCTATATACGGGCTCGGGTTTGAATTCCGAGCATCACCGAAAGGATGTGCAATGGCGAATGTGGTTGTCGTGGGGGCCCAATGGGGCGACGAAGGCAAAGGCAAGATCGTAGACTGGCTCTCGAGCCGCGCGGATGTGATCTGCCGCTTTCAAGGCGGACATAACGCCGGTCACACTTTGGTGGTCGACGGTAAGGTCTATAAACTGCATGCGCTGCCGTCTGGCGTTGTGCGCGGTGGCAAGCTGTCGGTGATCGGCAATGGCGTGGTATTGGACCCATGGCATCTGATCAAAGAGATCGAGACCGTGCGGGCTCAGGGCGTTGAAATTTCGCCTGAGACGCTGATGATCGCGGAAAACACTCCCCTGATCCTGCCGATTCATGGTGAGCTGGACCGCGCACGCGAAGAGGCCTCGAGCAAAGGCACCAAGATCGGTACCACTGGTCGGGGTATTGGCCCGGCCTATGAAGACAAGGTTGGCCGTCGTGCGGTACGTGTCGCGGATCTGGCGGATGACGCCACCTTAGAGGCCCGTGTCGACCGTGCGTTGCAGCACCACGATCCGCTGCGCAAAGGTCTGGGCATCGAGCCTGTGGACCGCGACGCCTTGGTTGCGCAACTCAAAGAGATCGCCAAAGAGATCCTGCCCTATGCGGCGCCGGTCTGGAAAGTGCTCAACGAAAAGCGCAAAGCGGGCAAACGTATCTTGTTCGAAGGCGCGCAGGGAGCACTGCTGGACATCGATTTCGGCACCTATCCCTTTGTGACCTCGTCGAATGTGATCGCAGGTCAGGCCGCGACCGGTGTTGGCATTGGGCCCGGCAGCATTGATTATGTGCTGGGTATTGTAAAAGCCTATACCACCCGTGTTGGTGAAGGCCCATTCCCAAGCGAATTGCTCAATGCTGATGGCACACCGGATGCGGATGGCCAGCGCTTGGGCGAACGTGGGCATGAGTTTGGGACCACCACCGGCCGTCAGCGCCGCTGCGGCTGGTTCGACGCGGCTCTGGTGCGCCAGACCTGTGCAACTTCGGGTGTCAAAGGCATCTGCCTGACCAAACTGGATGTACTGGACGGGTTTGAAACGCTGAAAATCTGTGTGGGCTATGATCTGGATGGGGAACGTCTGGATTACCTGCCCACCGCAGCTGATCAGCAGGCCCGCTGCACCCCGATCTACGAGGAGGTTCCAGGCTGGTCAGAATCGACCGAAGGCGCGCGCAGCTGGGCAGACCTGCCTGCCAATGCGATCAAATACGTCCGCCGCGTAGAAGAGTTGATCGAGTGCCCCGTCGCACTTTTGTCGACCTCACCCGAGCGGGATGATACCATTCTGGTTACAGATCCGTTCGAAGACTGATTGGAGCACAGACAGATGGCGATGAGTTATAAGGCCCGTCGGCGCTGGGCGCTGGTGATTTTGCTGATCGGTATGCCGATCTATATTGCCGTGGCCTGGGCCATTCTCAGCCGGCTGTCGCTGTGGCAGCTTCCGGTTGTGGTTGAGTTCGTCGTGTTTGTTCTCGTGGGCGTGGCCTGGGTTTTCCCTTTGAAACCAGTATTCAAAGGGGTCGGCCAAGCCGATCCGGATGCCAAGGACTAAATGTGGAGTAGCGGGACCGCTTGTGAGCGCTGCGCACATCGCCCCACCCGCCATCCCGCAGTCTTGATGAAAAAAGGCGGCCCTTTAGGCCGCCTTTTTGCTTTTCGAATGGAAGGTCGGTCTTAACCCGCTGCCTGAGCTGGTTTGAAACTGTTGGTTTCAGACGACGTGAAACGCCCTCCGGATGTCTTCTCGATTTTCCCATCGCGGAGCAACTGGCCGAAACTGCGCAGGCGATCCTCACGCGATGATTCGGTTTCCTCGGCTTGGCGGACCGTGGTCATCAGCTGCGGACGGGAGAACTGATCCCGGCCTTCGACATAAGACATATAGGCCGCCGCGGCTTCGAGAAGTTGCGGCAAGGATTTTGCGCCGACGCTCTCGGCATATTCGGCGAACTCACCCTCACTTACCGGGTCTTCCCGCAGCGGTGTAACCTGACGTGAGGAAGCGGTTGCTGCACGGGCGACGCGACGTGGGCGCACAGGGGTCGGCTCGGATGGAGGCGTGTCCTGAGCGATACGTTGTTCGGCAACCAGTTGCAGGGGGGCCGGGCGGGGCGCTTCGGCGGCCGGGCGCTCGGTCCGCGCGCCATTGGGTTGGGGGCGGCGGGGGCGCACAACATCAGCCAGATCCTCGCGGTAAGGTTCTGCTTGATCTTCCTCTGCCTTATTGCGGCCCAGCAAACGGTCCGCTTTGGTTGCAGCAACGGCAGCGCGTAGATGTGCGATGGCGCTGCGGCGGCGGCTTCCCTCGGGTTCATCCAGTTCCGAATTGGTCTGGTCGAGGATGCGCGACGTGTCATTGTCCTCGACACGGTTCTCGGTCAGCATCGCACGGGCGGGGCTGGCCAATTTCACGGCCTTTCGCGCGCCCTCCAGAACCGATGGATCGATATCGAAATCATCTTCCTCATCGGTGTCAAATTCAGCACTGGGCGCTGGTGTTGCGTCTGGAGCAGGCTGAGGCGCGACACTGGCGGTGGGAGTGTCGTAGACTTCAGCTTTGATCGCAGCCAATTCCCGTGCGAGTTCGTCCTCTTCCGCATCACTGAGCGAAGAAGGTGCGGCAGGCTTTGGATCTTGGGGCGGTGTAGAGGAAATCGGCTCTGGCTGGACGTCGTCTTCGTCCTCGATTTCTTCCAGCTGGCCTTCATTGAGCACTTTTTCAAAAGTCGCGCGCTTCACCTTCACCACGCGCGCCCGGATCGGCGTCGCCCGCGGGGCCTCGGCGATCGGCTCGGGCGCTGTTTCCGGTTCTGGTGAGGCCGCTGGCGTGGTCTCAATTGGCTGGGACGCGTCTACTTGATCCAGCGCCGCGGACAGATCGAAATCAGTGTTGTCGTCATCAAAGGCCGCATCGAGAACTTTGTCGATCTCGTTGCGTTCTTCTTCCATCAACACGTCATCCTCGACGTCGAAAAGCGTTTCCGGCTCAGGTTCCTCCACAACGTCTGCAGCTGGCTCAACCACCTCGGCTTCGATGGTTTCACCGTTTGGCTCGTTTTCGGCCATTAGGCTGGCGATGGTGTCGGCAAACAGGTTGTCGTCGAGCGCGGCGTCTTCGTCTTCGAATTCAACCGTAGTTTCAACGGGCTCTGCGGGGGCATCCTGTGCAGAAGGCACGACCACGTCATCGGTCAGGTTCTCGTCCTGATCTTCAAACGTGTCCTGGGCCACGACGGCGCGGATGCGGTCAAGTTTGGCAGCGACGCTGGCGGCTGGTTCAACGGGCAGAGCAGGTGCCTCGTCAGCCGGTGCAGCATCAGCCGCCGGAACCACATCAGAGACAGGGGCAGCAGTCTCAGCAGGTTCATTCTGGTGTTCTTCGGGGTCCGAAAACGCAGTCAGAGCTTCTGACGCCTGCGGTGGCAGAACATCGGCGTCGAGCTCAGGAGCGTTTTCAGGGGTTGGATCATAAGCGGTTGCCTCGATGGTATCATCGTCGGGCAGAGCCGTTTCTGCGACAGCCTCAGAGTCGTCAGGCAGGTCCTGAGAGGGGGCGGTTGCAGCGGCGCTGGCGGCCAGGGCCGCGCCTATCGCGCTTGTGGAGGCTGCGGCGGCCGCTGGAAGCCCAAGGCTGACCTGTCCATCGGTCATCTGACGTTTGGCCAGATGCTCCCGCATCAGTTCGCCTGCGATTTCAGGATCGAACTGAGGCGGCTCGGCGCCAAAGAAACGATCTTCGCTGACAACCGAGCGGAAGAAATGGGTTGTTTCCTTCATTGCGGCCAAAGGATCTTCGAATCCTTCAGCGGTGCACGAAAATGTGCCATAGGATACTGTTAATATCTTGCTCGAACTCACCATGTGCTGCTCACTTTCATTCGTTCTGCAACAGTGTGTTTACCACAACCACAAAGACCAAAGCTGACCGATTCTGTGCCCCTTAGGGTATCATTTCGTGACGAGAATGTGGTCTGTTTCCAAAATGGCCTTTAATCAGACATCATGAATCAAATTGTTCACACCTCAAACCCCGTACTTTTGGTCGGCGGCGGTAACTGCAATCCGGCGCAGCTTGCTTTGGCTTTGACGCAATATTCTACCGTTGTTGCAGCAGATGGCGGGGCTGCGCAGGTGCTGTCGGCAGGGCATATGCCGGATGCGGTGTATGGCGATCTGGATTCGCTGGCGCCTGAATTG
The DNA here is from genome assembly GCA_947497905.1 of uncultured Pelagimonas sp. GTDB lineage: Bacteria > Pseudomonadota > Alphaproteobacteria > Rhodobacterales > Rhodobacteraceae > CANMIH01. Next base: position 148,587 of record CANMIH010000012.1, on the reverse strand, counting down.
CAGGCCGATCTGGAACCTGGGGTTTTGCGTCATATCGCTGAACAAGACAGCACAGATTTCGATAAGGCTCTGCGCCATATCGATTCTCCTCTGATTGTCGGGCTTGGGTTTCTCGGCGCGCGCCTAGATCACCAGCTGGCGGCCATGACGGTGCTGGTGCGCCGGGCAGATCAGCGCTGTGTTCTTCTAGGTGACGACGATGTGGTGTTTCTCGCGCCGCCGCAGCTGTCACTTGACTTGCCCGTTGGAACACGATTTTCGCTGTTTCCCTTAAGTCAGGTGACAGGCCGATCTGAGGGATTGCGCTGGTCCATCGAAGGGTTGGTCTTTGGGCCTGACACGCAAATTGGCACCTCAAACGAAACAATAGGGCCTGTCGAGCTAACGTTTGATCAGCCAGGAATGTTGGTCATTCTGCCGATTGAGGTTGCGGATCAGGTTTTGTTGCAACTTGCGTCTGTGCCTGGCTGGTCGCGTGCTCGCGAATGACGATGTAAAGACCCGCAGCAATTGTGACGGCGATGCCAACACGGGCTAGTGGACCGGGAATATCACCAAAGATCCAAAAACCCACAAGCGTTGCCACTGGGATTTCGAGATATTGCATTGGGGCGAGGGTGCTGGTGGGCGCATACCGCAGGGACCAGGTCATAAGCAAATGCCCGATGGTTCCCACGCTACCCATGGCAATCACAAGCCCCATAATGTCGGCGCTGACTGGCTTCCATTCGACCATCGGTGTTTGAATGAACAGTGTGGGCAGGAGAACCAGAAGGGCCATTGGGGCGCCAACGGCTTGAATGGTGACCGGATCAGTTTGCCCTGCGATCTGTCGTGTGACGAGCATGAAGACAGAGAAGATGACCGCGACTCCCAGCGGGAGCAGAGCAGGCCAGCCCACATCGCTGAAGGCGGGCTGTACAACAAGCAATGTGCCGACAAAGCCTACAGCGCAGGCCGCCAAGCGTCGCCAGCCGACCTCTTCGCCCAAAAACCAATGCCCCAAAAGCAACATGATAAATGGCATTACAAATGCAATGGCCACGGCGTCTGCCAATGGCAGATGGATCAGCGCTAGAAACATAAAGGCGATCCCAAAGATTTGCAGCACACTGCGAGCAAACACCAAGCCGAGCGTGCGGGCGGGCATCCGCCAGGACCGACCTGTTAGAAGCGTGAAAGGGATCAAGATCAACCCCTGAAACACAAAGCGCAACAACACAAGTTGGCCCACCGACAAATGAGGGCCGAGCAGTTTTGCCAATGCATCCCCAAACGGGATCATGACGCAGAAGCCTAGCATCAAAGCGATGCCGAGGAGGGGACGGTCTTGTTGCATGGCGCTACTCTAAGGGCTGCTGGTCAAATCGAAACCCACAAAGTCAGAGGGATGTGGGTGGGCAATTTTTCTAGGAAAAATTAAGAGATTACGAAGTTCGATTTTTCACGAAAAATCGATTAGGGCAACAAAGAAAGCCAGATCCATGCGGTTACAACGGACAAAGCTGTTGCAACGAGTACGGACGAGGCTGCGACCCGCTTGGCGCGACCATACATATTGGCAAAGATGTAAGCATTGATGCCGGGGGCCATAGCCGCGGTGATCACGGCAGACCGGAAAGCTCCGGTGCGGAGACCGGTCAATGTGCCTAGGGTCCAAGTGATGGTTGGATGTAAGACAAGTGTGACGACACAGACATATGCAATGACCCGTGCGTCCCCTTGAGGGCGATATCGATAAAGGACCCCCCCCATGCCAAAAAGCGCTGCGGGCAGGGCGGCGCGCGCCATCATGTCCAAGGCATCAACCAATGGCACTGGCTGTGGGACATCAAAGAGATTGGCCAAAGCCCCCAGCGAGATACCGATGACCAGCGCATTGCGAAACATGGCGGAGAGCACTTTGATCGGCAGTGTTCGTGCAGGGGTGCCACGCGCGCGGACAAGCTCCATGGCCGTGATGCCAACCCCGTAGCAAATTGGCGAATGCAGCGCGATGATCAGATAGTTGGGTTCCAGCGCTTCAGGGCCAAAGGCGCGTTCGGTGATGGCCAAGCCCATCAAAAGCGAGTTGGCAAACAGGCAGGTGAACCCGATGGCAACGGCATCTTCCCAGTCGCGGCCAAATAGAAAGCGCGCCCCAAGTAGGCCGGCCGTAAATCCGGTTAAAGATCCGGTGTAAAAACTGATGAGCAGCGCGTAGTCGATGTGACCACCCAGATCCAACTGCCAGATGGCTCGAAAAAGCAGACAGGGAATGGCGAAATTCGTGGTGAATTTCATCAACCCGTCAACTGTTGGTTCAGAAAACCAATTGCGCCATGCCGCGCCATACCCGGCGCCGATCACCAGAAAGACGGGCAAAATGACGTCGATCAGCGCCTGCATCAGAGTGGATAGCGGATCACCATGCCATCATAGGCTGGGGTGATATGGTCAGGGGTTTCATCTGCAACCGTTTGATAGTCGAGGTCAATATGCATGTTGGTAAGCACAGCCCGCTTGGGTTGCGCCCTCTCGATCCATTCAAGCGCCATATCCAGATGCGCATGCGTCGGATGAGGCGCGCGGCGGAGCGCATCAAGGATCCAGCACTCTAACCCCGCGACAGCCTGCCAGGCGTCGTCGTTCATCTTTGCGACATCCGGAAGATAAGCCAGATCCCCTACACGGAAACCGAGCGCATCGATGCTACCATGGTTCACTTTGAAAGGGGTTAGTGAGATCGCGCCACCTTCCCCGGTAATCTCAAACGGGCCGTCAATGGTGTGGAGATTCAGGATTGGTGGGTAGGGTGAGCCCTCGGGCTGGACAAATGCATAGCCAAATCGGGACAGCAGATCGTTTTGCGTTGGACCGTCGGCCCAGACGTTCAGCCGCTCACGCATATTGAACACGACCTGACGCAGGTCATCTAACCCATGAACATGATCTGCATGGGCATGGGTCCAGACCACAGCATCCAGTTCAGCAATGCCAACATCCAACAGCTGCGCATGCATATCTGGGCTGGTGTCGACCAAAACACGGGTCACGCCATCAGAGGTCTCGCGTTCAATCAGCATCGAGCATCGGCGACGGCGGTTTTTAGGGTTCTGTGGGTCACACTCGCCCCAGTGACCGCCAATCCTTGGCACGCCACCGGATGAGCCACAGCCTAGAATGGTAAAGCGCAGCTCTTGGCTCATGCGACGGCTTTCGCGACGCGCGCTTTGCTGAACAAGCGATCAAAGTTTGCCTCAGTCGCGCGGGCAAAATCTTCGTAGCTCACACCAAACACCTCGGCGCCCACTTTGGCTGTGTTCACTACATATGATGGCTCATTGCGTTTGCCACGAAAGGGGGGAGGGGCTAGGTAGGGGCTATCGGTTTCGACCAAGATGCGGTCGAGCGGCGCGCTGGCAAAGATCTCGCGAAGATCTTTGGATTTGGGGAAAGCGGCGATGCCTGACATTGAGAGGTAAAACCCCAGATCCAGCGCAGCACGGCCAAGCTCAGGTGACGAAGAAAAACAGTGCATCACACAGGTATAAGGCCGGGCTCTGTGCATCTCGCTCAGAATTTGGGCCATATCCTCATCTGCGTCTCGTGCATGGATGATCAACGGAAGGCCGGTTTCCTGCGCGGCTTCGATGTGAACGCGCAGAGACGCCTTTTGAATATCTTTGCTCTCGGCTGAGTAATGATAGTCAAGTCCAGTTTCACCAATGCCAACAAACTTGGGGTGCTGTGCGAGCGCAACAAGCTCGTCGACAGTGGCCAAGGGTTCGTCAGCTGCGCTCATGGGATGTGTGCCAGCGGCATAGAAGACCGGGGCAAACTCCTCGGCAATCGCACGCACTTTGGGCTCATTTTTGAGACGTGTGCAGATGGTAACCATCCGTGTTACCCCGGCCTCAAGGGCTCGGGTGATGATCTCGGGGCGCTCAGAATCGAAATCTGGGAAATCCAGATGGCAATGGCTGTCGGTGATGGTGGTGGTCATGACGGCTCCTTCTGGAAGTGGTTGTGTGCCAAGCTGCGCGTGGGGTCAAGACAGGCCATAAAAGGCGGATGGGTATTCGACTTGGGATGGTGTGGTGCACCGAGTGCTAAATTTTGGGGCTGGGTGATCAGAGCGATTGTGCCCAACGCCACTTTTGCGGGTTCAAGATGGGTTGAAGCGTAGAATAGACGAAAATTATCACACAAAAATCACATCGCGCTGGCAGAGGTGTACTTGGGATGGTGGTGGATTTTTTTGAGTTTAGCCTGTTGCGAAAGCAACCGGCATTTTTTCCTTCGCCAAAAGGACATGTAGTTGGATGTCATATAATATGAAGTTTACCGGTCAAAGCGATCCGCTCATTTGGGAATGGGCGCGGCAGGACTGGCGGGAGTCGATTTTTGCTCCTGGGCTCAGTATTTTACAAGCGCAACTATCCTCTGGAGCCACGGCCAGCGGGCTGGATTCGACGCGTGAGGGCGCTTTGAAGCGTTGTTTGAGTGAAACCGCAGAAATTCGCGTTCTAGAACAGATGCGTGAAACCGGTGTGGAAGAAGAAGTTCGGCGACCTCAGGATGGGATCGCGGCTCACACTGATCCCCAAGCGGCGAAAATTCTTGCATTTTACGAAGCGCGCGAACGGTTGGACGTGTCCCAATGGTGGCGAGGGGGTGCTTTGGCCAAAGCTGTGCCAGAGGCCTGGATGGCGGCGCATGGATTTGCTCAAAAACTGGACCTGTGGCGTGACGGCGCGGGGATGAAGCGCGAGACTTCTGTTTGGTTGATCGACAACAAGAGTGACGTATTTGTTGCGGTATCGCGGTCCCATAGCGTGGCACATCAGGATCCAATTTTGGGATTTGGCGCCTCGGCCTGCGCCTTTGAGGCGATTGAAAAAGCCCTGCGTGAGACGATGCTGATGGAGCTGAACCTGATGGAGGTGATGGCTGCACGCAGTGGCCGCATTGACCTAGATGTATCGCGGATCGAGGCGAAAATCGCGAGCTATCTTGCGCGATGCCCGGTTTTGGTCATGTCGGAATACGCCAAGATGCCCTCCAAACGTCGGGTCGTGACGCAGGTCGAAGACATCACATCTGGACGGGAACTTCCAAAGTTTGAAGATTTTACCGCGCGTCTCGCTCCTGAGAACCGCAAACGAAGCGTTTGGGGGTGTCATCTTGTTGGAGAGCGACAGTTCGAAACCAAGGGCGCAGGAACTGCCTTTATGTAAGACTTGATTGGAGTCCTCAGTGAGCCAAACCCCAGCTTCATCTCTAGGTGAAACGCAATCGCACAATAGCCTGCCAGGGATCAATTTCGCCGCACGTGACTGGCGGGATTTTACGCTACAGGACAAGGCTAAAATTCCTGCTGGGTATACATATTTCGCCCAGCTCATTGGCCATGACATGGGCAATAGCGTTCCGCTGTCTCATATCCCTCATGTGCGGGACCGGCATGGGGTTCAAAGGTCTGATGATCAAACTTGGGCCGCGTCGCGGTACAATTTGATTGAGAACCCGCTGACGCTAGAAACCATTTATGGGCTCGGCCCGGCGATGACGCCGCATCTCTATGATCCCAAGACCTATAAGTTTCGTGTTGAAACCAAGGTGGTGATGAGCTTGCCTCATACGGCTGCAGATTACAGTGTGCGGGCGCTCCATGACCCGCGCAACCGGGACACGACAATCTTGCACCGGCTTGCTGTGATTTGGATGAAATTCCATAACGCGGTAGTGGATCAGATTGCTCCGGATTTGGAGCAGCGGCTCTTAAACGACCCCAAGGTTAAAGTCTTGATTTTTGCTCAGGCGCGGGCGCACGTTCTAACAGTATGGCATCGCCTGATCTGGAATGAATTCCTCCCTACCTTTGCTGATCCTGAAGTGATGGCAATGTCGCCTTCGGAACGGTCTATTGCAGCTCCGCTTGACGAAACATCCCTTATGCATGGGCTCTTCCGTGCCTTTCACGCCCTGCCGCGTCGGAAATACAAATTTTCGGATCGTACGCGGCGGTTGAGAGATTTTCTTCTGCCTGACCCGGATTATTCCGAGACAGAAGAAATGCAGTGGAGATTGGACTGGAGTAAGTTTTTTGACCCCGCGGCGGAGGGGACAAAAACGGGTATTTGTGCAAGCTTTTCTCCAACTCTGGCCAACCCCAAAGGGATCCATATCTCTCTTCTGGATGCTCAGACGGCGCAGGAAACAGGGGCGGTGATGCTAAAGGATCCGTTTATGCAGGCAACAATCGCGCGGTTGCCTGACACTTGGGCCAAGCAGCTGGATGCGGAACATCTTGCGGCGCAGTTCACGACAAAATTCGCGGCTCAATTCGGATCGCAAGTCACAGCAGTGGAAATCGAAACTTGCCCGATCTTCCTCGTCTTTATGATTGAAGCCCAGCTTTATGGGAAAAACGGGCGGTTTGGTCCGCTCGGAAGCCTGTTTCTGTTGCGTTCCCTTGAGCAGGCCATAACCAAAGTTCAGTATTCAGTGGCGGGGCTGGGAGATTCCCAGGTGGTGTATCCCGCATCTCTTTTGGAATTGATTGAAACATTGAAATAACAGGAGATGGGTGATGATTGAAAACTATGTGATTGTCGGCAAACGGATCGACAGCGACGATATGTTGTATCTGCATGCAGATGATACCATCGACAGCTCTCCAGAGCGCAATGGCGTTCGGGGCGAGGCTCTGAATGTTGAATACATCGGAAAAACACTGGTTGAGCTGTCGGAAAAGCCTCCACTTGAACGCGGCAGTGACGCCTACAAGAAAGTCGTTGAACGTATCAAGAAGGCGATGATGGTTCAGGGCCCTCCCGGTCACACCGCTGACGATCCTGCGCTGAAAGAGATCTGGGACAATACCACAATTGAACTAGAATATGATCAGCGCACCAAGGCGTCAGGTGAAGCGGATGTGAATGTTCGCAAACTGGTGGTTCCCGCAACCGGGGCGTTGGCACACAAGCAATCCTTGTTCTTGGCCCGTGGGAAAGAGAGTGGCTTCCAACCTCCGCTGACCTATGCTCTGGACCGGATGTTGATGAAAGAATACTTCAACCCGATCCTGTCGTCCGTGGTTACCGAATTCCGAGATGACGATGGCGCACCCCTGCCTCAGGCTACTCAGGATGGTCTGCTTAAGCTGGTCGCGGAGAAGTTTGGGCCATTGCCCGATCTGGAAGATGATGCCGAAGATCCAGCGGAACAAGATATGGTCCGTATCCTGAATTCGCCCGTCTCAGCTTTCCACCGGTCGGTTGGTATCTACATCACGCAGATGTGTAACTGACGCCTCTGGCGAAGCTCCATCTTGCGCAATGAGCGCGTGCAGGGTTGTGAGAAGATCCTGCCGCGCGGCTTCGTGCCGCAAGGGAAAGCAAGACACAAACCAATTGATGACATTGGGTGCCGTCGGAGCAGCGTCGCTATACCAAGTTTTTGCGATTTTTGCGACGTAGTGATCCAGCTGTACCCGGGCCTCTTCTGTTCGCCCCAGCTTTGCCAAACTTGCTGTATGCCATCCGCCAACTGTGATCATCAGGTCTGGGCCTGCGATACATTGCTCAAGAGCAGTCTCATAGGCTCCGGTCAGATAGTTTGAAGCCGCCAGATAGGTCAAATGGAACGTTTCCATAGTGTCCGGAAGGCGGGCAACATCACCAATCAGTTCCCGTGCTCGGTCGAGATTGCCGGAAAAGGCAAAGCCAAGTGCACTGGACGCTAAAGAATGTGGATTTTGTGGGTTGAGTAGCAGGGCTTGATCGAAATGAAACTCTGCCAGATCAAAGTCGGACTTGTGACAGTAACACCAAGCCAACACGCGATATGCGCGAGTGTCCATTGAGTCGATGTTGACCGCCTCCAGGGCATGATGCAGTGCGGATGATTTAATCTCCTCCGACTGGAAAGTGCCCGGTCGCAGAATATGCTGGATGTTGTAGATTCCAGCCAGTTCCGCATGCGCGGCGCCAAACGTTGGGGCTTGTTGGGTGATCTCGGTGAGCAATGACACAGCTTGTACCACATTTTCATGGGTCCAGGTGCCGATCAGTGCCAGGGATCGCAACCATTGATCATAGATCGCATTTTGATCGGTTGCGCCTTTCCGATCCGCCACGGCGACACGCAGCGCATTTGCTACGTTAAACAAGACACGACGGGCCTTGTCGTTCCACCGTGTCTGTGGGGCTTCGATGATCTCCGACCAAAGCGGTTTCTCGCTATCCGCAGGTCGGACATTGACCGAAAGCGAATAGCCGTCGCCAAAGGAAAAAAGCGCCAGAGATACGATATGGTACTCGGAATGGTTGGGAGGCGTGTCGGCAATGTTCCATTCGCGAAATCGGCTCAGGCGCATGGTTAGATCGTCGACAAAAGCACGTTGAAAACTGGCATCATGGGCCGAGGCCCCGCGGGCTTCGATGCTTTCAACCACCAAGGTCAGTATTTGCCGGGGTTCAGGTGTCGGGCTTTTTGCGCCGCCGTCAGGATCCATTTTAATCGCCGCAAGCAATTCAATGGTTTCGCTTTCCGGCTCCTGATCAAAGTGAACATCTAGATATTCATAGAGATGGTTGTAGGTGTCCAGCGCAGCTGCGGAGGCATTGTTGTGCCAGTGGTAGGTCATGATCGCGCGAATGCAGGATTCGTTATAGGGATCAAGCTCAGTGAGAAACGTTGCAACCCTATAGGCAAACTCGGATTGAGGACCTGTCACAATCGGTTCGCTGAGGGTTTGCAAGCGTGTGATCGTTTGCGCGCGCGTTACATTGACCCAGCTGTCAAAACTGTCTGAGAGGTTGAGGCACAGGTCCAAAACATCAAAAAACACTTGGAGAGCCTGAGAAATGGCGCCGAAGTGGTCCGGATTTTCAAATCCATCGGAAATTTCCCCAACCAGATCCCACTCTTTCGGCAGGTCCATTGAGATTTCGCCACGGTCTGTGACCAATGGAAGATCAATCGCCTCCGATTCTGCGGTGACGCGAATTTTTCGAACGGTTTGGCGAAAAGAGTTATTGGCTTTCGTCGTGTCCGAGTCGCGCCAGAGCAGGTCCAGAACCTTGTCTTTCCGATGCGTCCGTCCGGGAGATAGGAACAAATACAGCGCAAGGGCACGCGCCTTCTTCAGACGCAACCCTTCTATAAATTTTAGAATTTCCAATGAAGTGGGCATTCGAAATCTTCTGCTGTCCTATATCACACCAGACTGAGCGAGGTTCAAAGAGTGCTCAAAGTTCGGTGTTTGCACGGTGTTATGGTTGTCTTGCGAGAGGTGCAATATACAGTCTTAAGGTGCTTTCAGGGCAAACTGTCAACTTTTTCCTGCAAATTAGCAAAATATGTAGGGAATTTTTTGTTATCTGTGCGTGGGCAACAAATGCGATTTGGTCATCTTGCGAGGAACCAATCGGATTGCTATCTTTCCATAAACTGGAAGGTTGAGCTGATGAATATCTCCGCTGCGGCAATGGAAGCAGGGTTGCCCGTGAAAACAGTACGCTATTATTCGGAGATAGGTCTTGTTGAGGCTCCATCACGAACGGCCTCGGGATATCGCAGCTATGATCCTGCTTCGGTTCGCAAGTTGGTGTTTATCCGTCGCGCGCGCGAGTTTGGATTTTCCATAGATGACTGCCGCGAACTGCTAGGTCTGTATCAAGACCAGAACCGCAGCAGTGCGGATGTCAAAGCGCTAGCCTCAAATCGGCTTGAGCAAATTCGTGCAAAGCAACGCGAACTACAGTCTTTGCACGACACGCTGTCTGATCTCGTAGAGTGTTGTAACGGCGACGAGCGACCGGATTGTCCCATCATTGATTTTCTTCGCTAAGACGAGACAAAAGACGCCTGTTGGTTGACCTCACCCATGCCACGCAGCACAATTCTGTCGCTGAAGGACAAGGGGCAGAGCGTGGCGTTTAAATTTGTGCACACAGCCGATATCCATCTGGATTCGCCGCTGAAATCTCTGGCCATGCGAGAACAAGGACTGGCCGATCTGGTCGGGAACGCGACCCGTCAGGTATTGAGCAGTATTGTAGATCTTTGTCTGTCAGAACAGGTGCAGGCGCTTGTGATTGCGGGTGATCTTTATGACGGCGCTCAAACCTCGATGAAGACCGCGCGGTTTCTGGCGCAGGAAATGCGTCGATTGGATGAAGCTGGGGTCGAAGTGTATCTGATCCGGGGCAATCACGATGCCATGTCAAAAATCACCACCGAGCTTGAATTGCCTAATTCGGTAAAAGTGTTTGGCGGCCGGGCCGAAGTTGTGTCTACGAATTGGAACGGTCACCCTGTTGCGGTGCATGGCATTTCCTTTCGCCAGCCACATGCACCAGACAGCCTGTTGCCCAAATTCAAAGCGCCTGTAGCCGGTGCATTTAATCTTGGCATCCTGCACACCTCATTGGGAGGCGCGGCGGGTCACGATCTCTATGCGCCCTGCACATTGCCGGACCTGCAGGCCGTGGGATTCGACTATTGGGCTTTGGGGCATATCCATGTGCGAAAGGTCTATGAAGGACAAACAACGGTTGTGATGCCGGGCATTCCGCAGGGCAGGGACATTGGCGAAGCCGGTCAGAAGTCGGTCACTCTGGTCTCGGTTGCCGATAACGGTGAGATGACGTTAAGCGAGAGGTGTCTTGGTGCGGCGCAGTTTGAGCGCGTGGACCTATCCTGTGATGGCATCGACCAGTGGTCTGATTTGCTAGATGCGCTTCAAAGAACCATCAGGCAGGCACGTCGCGATTTTGAGGCCGAGCATTTGATCTTGCGAATTGATTTGCGAGGGGCGAGTTCTCTGTATTGGCGGGCCAGACGCGACCAAGACCTGCTTTTTGCGGAAGCGCAGGTTGTTGCCGAACAGCTGGGTACAGTTTGGATAGACAAAATTGAGCTCGGGCTCACAGCGCCCGAGGCCACAACCCAAGTTGGCGCAGTAGGCGAACTTCTTGAGTTGTTAGAGCAGGAGGGGCCGTCGGATGGGCGAGAGGACTACGCAGCTCTGAGACGCCATCTTCCAACCGCGCTTCGGGGCATGTTGGGCGACGACGAGGACCAAGAAGCCTTGGGACTGAAGAAATTGGCTCAGCAAGGAGCGCAGGACATTTTGGCACGGTTGGAGACTGACAGCTGATGCGACTGACACGTCTTGACCTGACACGTTATGGTAAGTTCACCGAGACGGGGCTTGCGTTTGCGCCTCCTTCGCAAAATGCACCAGATCTGCATGTCATTTGCGGACCAAACGAGGCCGGGAAATCAACCTTCTGGTCGGCATGGCTTGACCTCTTGTTTCAGATCCCTGTGCGCAGCAACATGAACTTTGTGCATGACTACAAACACATGCAATTGGGGGCACAGCTTGAGATCGAAGGTAACTCACTGAGTTTGATCCGGTTGAAGCGACGCGATGGGTCGCTGCAAGACCCGCAAGGTAAGGCCATTCCCGAAGCCCACCTGGCGAATGCTCTGCGGGGTTTAGACCGAGAGGCCTACTCCGCAATGTTCTCATTGAACCGTGATACGCTGGATCAGGGCGGGGCAGGTATTCTTGCCAGTCAGGGTGATCTAGGTGAGCTATTGTTTCAGGCTGGGGCCGGGCTGACCGATGTCGCCGCACAGCTTGATGTCATGAGGGCCGAAGCAGATCAGTTTTTGAATGCAACGGGGCGCAAAGGTGCTTTGAAGGAGTTGCGGCAGGACTTTGATGAGATCGAGGCGCGGATCAAAGAGAGGGACGTCGCCGCACCAGAATATGCGCGACTGACCAAAGCCCGCGATGAGGCGCAAGCGCACTGGGAGATGGCTCGGAAAGATTGGGAAGAACGCCAAGCCGCCCAGGTTGCAGTTGGTCGCATGCAAGAGGTACTGCCCAAATTGGGCCGCCTTAACCGCCTCAAAGGACAGCTCACCGATCTGCGCGATCTGCCTGAACCCCCTCAGGTCTGGCTGGATGATCTGGAAGACACCGACAGGCTGCACATTACATTGACCACGGGTCTAGAACGGGATCGCCGTGCCGTCGTTGAGGCCAAACAAAGATTAGATCAGATCCAAAGGGATCCCGAGGTTTTGGCTGCTCAGCCACAGTTTGAAACAGCCAAAGTTTTGTTTTCCGCCGCAGATACCGCGCAGAAAGATCTTCCGAGACGGCAGGAGGCCTTGGCAGGGTTGGAGCTTCAAATCGCATCTAGGTTGCAGTCCTTGGGGCAGGGCGGAGCGCTGCCCAGTGATATCTTGGTGCAAACGCCAGTCCGCGACGAACTGCGCAAACTGATACAGAAGCGGACTGGATTGGATGCGGCGGTTGGTGTGGCTGAAGAGGAGCTCACGGCGGCGTCGCACGGTTTGGCAGAGCTGAAACAGAGGTTGAAAACGCAGTCTGGCGGAGGGGCCGACATTGACGGGTTGACCAAAGTCCTTGCGTCGATCCGGGCGAAAGACCCCAGTGCAGCGCTTCAATTGGCACGTCACAAACACCAAAGTCGCTTGGCCGATCTGACCCGTGCCCTGCAAGTTCTGGCACCTTGGCAGGGGGCTGTGCTTGAGCTGACTTTGCCTGACCTTGAACAGCTGGACCGGCTTCAGCGGCAGCTGGATGAAAATCAAGAGGAGCTGAAGGAGCTTGAGCGCGCACTTTCGCAAAAAATGCGAGAGGTTCAGAGCATTGAACAATCCCTCACCTCGTATCACCGTCAGGACGACGTGAGCCCGGATCAGGCCGCCGAGGCAAGGAGTTTGCGAGAAGCGGCGTGGGCGGCACATCTGATTGATCTCACGCCAGAGAGCGCGCAACGATTTGAAAGGTCCATGCGTTTGGATGATCAGACTGCTCAGGGTCTTGCGGAACGTTTGATCCGCGCTGAGCAATCTGTTGACGCAGGCCGCAGGCTTACTTTGCTGCAAAAAGAGCAGGCCGAGGTTCAGCAGACTTACGAACACGCAAAAACGATGGCGGAGACCTTTAAAGAGCAGCTTCGAGATTTGGTGACCGGCGTCTCTCAATCGTTTTCCCCTGACACGGAGCTTGGCGCGTTTCGGCGTTGGATCGAAGCGGCCAAACTGGCGCAAAATGCTCAGTTGGCGCTTGATGAGGCGCAGAATGAAGAGAAATTGACCCTCGCGCAGCTTCAGGACGCCACGCGAGATCTAAAACAGGCAATGGACATTGTCGGGTGCCAGGTGCCTGACACATCGGGACTGGTTGTTCTGATCGAGTTTGCTCAGGCACATGTTGATAAGGCTGCAACTCTGAATGCGCTGGGCGAGAGGGTCACCGAGGCTGAGGTGATGAAAGCGCGCAGAGAACAGGCGCTGCACCTTGCGCAGCGAGCTTTGGAAGAATGGCATGTCGACTGGCAGGCCGCTACGCAAGGTTTGTGGTTTGCGGACCGACCCGTCGCAGCGGTAGCATCCGTGCTTGATGAGTTGGATGTCTTGCGTCGGCTAGATGAAAAACAGCGCGACCTTGCGCACCGAGTAACCGCGATGCGCGGGGATCAGAAAAAGTTCAATTCCGTGCTCGAGGCTTTGGCCGATACCCTTGGTGCGGATCCGGTTTGGTCGGATCTGAACACTCGCTTGGAAATAGCCAAATCCAACGAAACCCTCTTCAAGGCGCAATCAGACAATCTTCAAATGGCACAAAACAAGTTGCGCACAACCGAAACGGAAGCGCGCCAGCACCAGTCTCTGGTTGCTGAAATGTCGTTGTTTTTAGGTGTAGAGGGGTGGACCGACTGCCGAGAAATTTTGCTAAAGATCCGAGAACAGAGGGTATTGGACGCCTCAATTGCCGAGCTTGAGGACGACATTTGCCAACAGCTGCGTGTTGACAGGATTGACGAGGCGCAATCCCGAATGGAAGAGGTCGATCCCGACAGTCTCGAAGCAAGATCAATGGCTTTACAGCATGAGCTGGAAGCGCTGCACAGTGCGCGTGAAGAGGCGCATGCTCAGTTTCGCGCAGCCGAAGCCAGCCTTGCGGCGGTAGGAGGCGATGATGAAATCGCGCTTCTGATGGTGAAGCGTCAAACTCTGTTGTTGGAGATTGAAGAGCGCACGCGCCGCTATTTGCAGTTGCGCATGGGGTTGCGCACTGTGGATGATCTTATGCGACGGTACCGCGATACGCACCGCAGTGGCATGCTCACGCGCGCCTCGGATGCCTTTGTGCGCCTGACGCGAGGTGCCTATAGTGGGTTGGTTGCACAACCGGATGGCGCGCGCGATGTGCTTGTTGCGATGACACAGGAGGGGCGATCCAAAGATGCGGATGCCTTATCAGAAGGCACACGGGCGCAGCTGTATCTTGCCTTGCGGATCGCCGGATATCATGAATTTGTGCAGGCACATGGGCCGGTTCCAGTTGTTGCAGATGACATCATGGAAAGCTTTGATGATGATCGTGCTCTCGCGGCTTTTGAGCTGTTGTCAGAAATGGCGCAGGTGGGGCAGGTGATCTACCTAACCCACCACACCCATCTGTGCGACATCGCTCGCGCTGCCTGTGCTCAGGTCAACATCCAACAGATGCCATCTTAATAGTCACGTTCAAAAAAGATACCGACACCGGTCTCACCGGAGGAACCGACGCGCCCGCGTAGGGTGAGGTTCTGGTTGATGTCCAGATTGAGATTGATTTGTGCGTCTCCCGCACTGTTGATGGTCGCATCTGTATAAATGTTGTCTGAGATGTATTTGCCCACACGGGCCTGCGCTGTGCCACTGTCATCGGTGCCAATGTCGAGATCGTCGAGCCCCAACCCGCCTCGGATCTGCTGGGTCAGACCGAGGCCGCCTTGCCCTGATAGGGTGCGGATCGCACCAGCAAGTTGAACAGCCTGCAACGCAGACAGGCTTGTGACATCTCGGCCAAACAGAAACAGAGCCAACACCTGATCTTGTGGCAACTCTGGGCTGGAAGTCACCTTGAGATCAGGTTCGGATGCCGGTCCAGACAATCCAATAGTAATATCGGTGCCGTCAACCTGAGTGGTGGCCGCAAAAATCAGCTGAGGGTCAAAACTGCCCCTTAGGCTGACAGAACCTTCGGTCAGTTCAAGTCTGCGGCGTAACAGATCAAGCCGGCCACGGATCAGGTCAAATTGCCCGACGGGAACGATATCTTGTGTTGTTCCAGTCAGGCGTAGGGAACCTCCAAGTTCGGCGTCTAATCCGCGACCGCGGACAAAGATGCGATTGGTGGCTAGGATGTTCAGGTCGATCGGGAAGTTTGCGACAGGTGATGGCGTTTCTTGCGAAGACTGGCTCAGGCCCGCAAACCGAAGCGTGCGCTGAACATCCGCTGGTGTGTTGAGATGTTTGAGGCCTGCAAGGCTTGCATAGCTTGGTCCAATTTGCGGTATGCGCAGTTCAACAAGGCCAAGATTGATCTGCCCGCCGATGCGGGCGCCGCCGGTCAATGGGCCCGTCAGAGTAAAATCTCCATTTGCAGAGGTCTCAAAGAGCGTTGGGTCGCGCAGAATGGCGTTTCGCAGCTGGGCCCTCAGATTGGCTTTGAACGGAGCGGCAAGGCTAATGGGGCCGTCGACACGAAGCGAACCGCCGTCAGGAAGTTGCGTGTCCAAGGAAATCTGGGCTTCGTCGCCAGTTAGAAACACCTGTGCCGTGAGATCATCGAGGACCATCCGAAGCGCGGGGAGCGAGAGGCGGGCGCCTTGTGTTTTGGCGGTGCCAGACAGCGATTGCAAAGCCGGAGGGCCATTGATCGCCAGATCATACTCGACGGTTCCACCCAGCGAGCGAGGTGCAAGGCGACGATTGGCAAGTGCCAAAGGTGCGCGCCCCTTGGCGGTTAGAGAGACGTGCCCAAAATCTTGGTGCGCAGACCCCCGCGCGGATAGAGTAATGCCGCCGGGCCCACTGCCTGATAGGGCGATACGCCAATCGCCACCTGTATGTGACGCGTTGCCCGTTACGCTGGCTGGCCCCGAGATTTCCCGAGCAATGAGCCCCAGATTTGTCACGCGCAGATCAAGATCTAGGTTGCTCTGCGTTGTGGAAACTATCCCTGAAGCCTTGCCGTTCAGATGCGGCCCAGAGAGGGAGAGAGTTTCAATTCGGATCTCACCTTTCGGCGATAATTTGACATCAAAGGCGACTTGGTTTTGGCCGGTAAGAAACGGGTCGAGTGTCGGGTTGCCAATTTGGAGGGATTGAATTTCCGCGGTGCCTTTGGACGTGAAGTTCTGGGTGTCCAGCGCGCCCGAGAGTGAGAGAGAAAGGTCGGTGCGCCCCTTCAGGTTTTGATTTGCCAAACGAGACAAAGCGGCGAGGCGGCCGATCCGGGCGGTGACGTTTCCAGAGATATCGTTCAGTTTCGTGACAACACCGGAAAATTGTAATCGCCCATCCGCAGGCAAGGTGCTTGCTAGGTCAATGTTCCAGTTCTCATCTGTCTGTTTGCCTTCAACAAGAATTGAGGCCGCGCCGGACAGTTCGGGCACAACCATGGACATGTCGTCCAACTCAACACTGGCCCGCGCGTAGCTATTGTTCTGAGCGAGATGCGCATCACCGACAATTCGGGCGCTCTCAGTCTCGATGGTGAGCGGCATGACTCGTGTCCCCTCACCGTTACGCAGGACACCTAACTCCAAAACACCCGGGCCGTTTAGCACGGGGTCAAGCTGTGCCACACCTGTGGCGAGGTCTTGGGTTTGCCCGTTGAAAGTGAAATCAAAGGCGCCGAGCAAGGGGTGGATCGACCCTTTGATGGCGAGATTGGCCGCGCCTGAAAGATTCAAGGGTGTCAAGGCGCTGAACTGTTTCAGATCTAACGCCTCTAGTTTGAGATCAGTCGCCACCACAGGGGCGAATTCGGTGACGCCAGAAATGGTCACCCCGCCGGTCAATCCGTACCCAATCCCGGAGAAATCCAGATTGCTAAACGACAGTGGGGTGTTCTTTCGCCAATCAAAACGCAGCTTACCCTTGATAGCCGGACCAAACGCTGCGTTCTGCGCTTCTTGACCAAAGTCGAGGCCAAGTGCGGCCAAAGCTATATCACCGGACACGTCCTGGGTTGCCTGCGCGATCTTCCCGACACCGGAGAGGGAGAGATGCGCAGCGGAAAGGTCCCCTTGTCTGGCATTTTTGACCTCGCTGTTCAGTCGCCAAAGCTCCCCTTGAGCTGCATCGAAACTGAGCAGGAAATCCGCCTGATCTATGTAAAACTCTTGTCCCGGAAGGGGGAGCAACAACGGCGGTCCATCAGGGGAGGCAAGTTTGCCGAAAAAGTCAAATCTTTGCGGCCAGCCATCGGCCGTTATGTTCGCCGTGCCGGTTAGAGTAAGGGCTCGGGCGGCCAGATTGAGATTGTCGAGTTGGAGAGCCCCATCTGCGTCGCGGTTGGCGGCAACGGTCAGCTCAACATTGTTGCCCAGAAAGGCGTGGAACTGGTCTGGAACAAGAGGCGAAATATCACCGGAGACATCCAAGAGTGCACGTTGTGTGCCGCCATCCGCGTCTGTTTCCAGGGTGATCACACCTGACAACCGATCTTGGTCATTAGTTGCGAGCCGCATATCGGCGCGAAAGGCATCGATTGGTGCCGTTCCTTTTAGAGTTAGATCAATGCTTGGTGCGCCGACCAGCCCAAGGGCAGTCGACAGCAATCCGTTGCGTGGTTCTTGCATGTCCAGATCAAGATCCAGCACATTGGAAGCAGTGGAATACCCCCCCGTGAACCGAATAGATCCCCCCTTGTCCTTGCGCAGCAGCGCTAGGCTTGCCTGTGCCTCTCCGCCTGATAGCTGAGCAGATCCGTTGACAGAAATCTGTGCGGACTGACCGAGAATTTCGGCACCGAGATCTGCTCGCTCTACGGACAACTTTTTAAGCGTCACAGACACAGGTAATTCTGGCAGGGCAAAACTTGTTCTGGCCTCTGGTGACGGGGTAGATGCCACCGGAATTGGCATTCGAGGAAGTGAGAGCGCTCCAACGCTGATTTCGTCTATGGTCAGGGCACCCGACAGAAGGGCCGTGCGCTCCCAGACCATGGCGACATCCGTCATGGTCAGCCAGACGCCGGCCTCGTCTGCGATGGTGATCTTTTCGATGGTCGCACGGGAACTCAACAGACCGGCAAATCCAGTGATCTGAACTTTTCGCCCGTCTCCTGACAGAGCGTCCTCAAGCAGGGCTTGAATGTAGCCACGGTCGTCATCGGTGGTCTGTGCACCCAGCGAAAGGGGCCATATCAGACAAAGACAAAAGCAAATAATCCGCATCAAAACGCCTGTCCGATCCCAATGTAGAACTGAATGCCACTGCCCGTTGATCCGCTCACAGGCGCCGCGACATCCAATCGTATGGGGCCGATCGACGTATCGTAGCGCAGGCCCAGACCAGCCCCGGAGTGCCAGCTGCCACTGCCGTCAGCAAAGCTTTCGCTGCCAATGTATCCGGCATCGGCAAAGCCAACGACGCTGATTGTATCGGTGACGGCCTGTCTTAGCTCTCCAGAGAGGCCAAGAAAACTGCGCCCACCAAGCGTTGCCGTGCCTTGAGTGATGCCCAAAGACTGATAGGGCTGACCCCGTACAGAGCCACCACCGCCTGAGTAAAACAAAAACGCTGGAGGGGCATCGTCGGCTTGTGGTCCGGCCAGAGCGCCCAGCTGAAACCGAGCTGCCAACACTGTGTCTGATGTTTGGCCGATTGCGTGATAGCCGCGCAGATCGAATTTGAGCTGAGCCCCATTGCCTGTGTTGTCGGATCCAGAGAAGGGCTCAAGTTGAAGTTTGGCAAAGACACCCGATGTGGCATTCAGCGCAACATCGCGCGTATCCCAGGTTAATGCGGTTGGCAGGCTTACAAAATTGATGGTGCGCTTTGGGTGCGAACCACTGGCTGTGACAGGCAAAAAGAGATCGGTGATTTCCGTGCGCGTGACAGACAGACCGACCTCACCAATAAGCGCCTTTGAAAACTTTTGCGAGACACCAAATCCCAGACTGATTTTTCGTTCGCGAAAGCTGGGCTCATCAAGGTAGTCAAGGCTGCCCAAGACGAACAGTGCGGTATCGGGGCCGTGTACCGCTGGCTTGTCCAGTCGAGCTTTGATCGATGCATCTGCGCCTCCGGTCGATTGACCGCCAAGCTGGCTAATCTCGGCGTCAAACCGAAAACGTTCGGCCCCGCCCAAGAGATTGCGGTGCAGCCAATAGGCTGAAAGTGTGCCACCTTCGGTGGACGAGAGTTCGGCTCCATACCCCAATCTCCGTCGTTTGCGATCCACAACATCAAGGGTCATGTCCAGGGTGCCATCAGGATTGGCCGTGTCCGCCTCGATCACCTGCACAGATCGAAACGTGCCGGTGGCCCGCAACCTCTGGGCGGCCTCGTCAACGTCTGAGGCGCGAAACACCTCTCCTTGGGGAAGACCCGCGATTTGGCGCACGCGAGACCCTCGTACGCGGGTTTCTCCGGTGACGTTGATTTTGCCAAATTGGAGTCGCTGGCCCGGATCTACACGCAAAGTCACATCAAGGCGTTCTGCATCGTGCCGGGCAACAACGGATTGCGCACCTAGCTGCGCTTTTGCATGGCCCGTCTCGCGCCAATCTGCAATCGCTGCAACAGCAGCTGAACGCACTTCTCCTGCAAGAGCGGGTTTTCCCGGCTGAAAACCTTCGGGTGGCACCGAGCCTTTGGGCAATGGTCCGATTTTTGCTGTGCCAAATTGAAAAGCGGGGCCGGGGTCAACATTGATTTCAACCAGAGACACCTGCGCCGGTGTAGCAAGTGGTAGGATAGAGGCAGCTTCACGCCCATCTATTCGGATGCGAACAACAGGCCCGTAATAGCCCTTTGCATATAGCGCCTCTACTATGCGGGCATAGTCGGCTTGGGCCGCGGCCACGATATCCTGCGCGGTGATATCGGGTTCATCCAGAATCTGAGCGCTCAGTACGGTGGAACGAACCACAGAGTCTAAACTTGGATCTTGCGAAGCCTGAACCTCAAGGGAGAACGCGGTTTCGGCATGACCCATACTGGGAAGACACATCATCAGCCCGAAAATCGCCTGTCGGATCAAACGCATCCTAAATGTCCTGAAGTCGTTACTGCATCCCCTGAGGTTACGATATAGCTGCCCTTAGATAAGCGCCACGACCAATTGATCACATGGGCGCGAATTGGCCGGTTTTCCCTTTCAGGCCTTTTGATCGAATTTGCGTTTTCGTCGCGAGTTATGGGTATTTGTGTGCAAAAATGCATATAGGGCTGTTGGCTGAGCCCTCTATCTCTAAAGTGTTTCGCAGATTAACCTTTCGATCAAACATGATGTGGCGAGGGGCGTACGCATGACCGGATTTCTACTGCTTAGTTTCATATTTTTGGTGGCGGGCGTGATCGCCGTGCCCATAGCGACAGCGCTTGGGTTGGGGTCGGTGCTTGGCTATCTGATTGCAGGCATCGCGATTTCACCTCTGCTGAGTGTGCTGCATGTTGATGTGATTTCGCTTCAGCATTTCGCAGAGTTTGGCGTTGTGATGATGTTGTTTCTCGTGGGGCTCGAACTTGAACCCCGCCGGTTGTGGGAGATGCGCGCCCGCTTGATCGGTTTAGGCGGAGGGCAAATTGGCCTGACGACAGTGATCGTGATGGGTGTTGCCATGGCATTTGGTCACCCCTGGAGCATCGCCCTGTCCGTTGGTCTGGTACTGGCGCTGTCCTCGACTGCGATCGTTTTGCAAACTTTGGGTGAAAAGGGGTTGATGCGGTCGGACGGGGGGCAGAGCTCGTTTTCGGTTCTTTTGACACAGGATATTGCCGTCATTCCCATGCTAGCCTTGATCCCGCTTCTGGCGGTGCCCGAATTGCAAGACGCGCTGTCACATGGGGCCAGCCACGGAACTGAGGGCGGAGATCATGGACCTGAACTTAGTTTGGTTGCGGGCCTGAGTGGTTGGCAAACCGCCTTGGTTACGCTGGCATCTGTGGGCGTGGTTCTGGTCGTCGGATCGCTTTTGACCAGCCCCTTGTTCCGTTTCATCTCCAAAGCCAATTTGCGTGAACTGTTCACAGCGGCGGCGTTGATGCTTGTGATCGGGATCGCCGTGTTGATGTCGCTGGTCGGGTTGTCCCCGGCATTGGGGACATTCCTCGCGGGGGTGGTGTTGGCAAACTCGGAATACCGCCATGAGCTGGAAAGCGACATCGATCCGTTTAAAGGCCTCTTGCTCGGACTGTTTTTCATGACCGTTGGGGCCGGAATCAATTTTGCCCTGCTGTTTGAGAACTTTGGCGCGATCCTAGGGCTGACCCTTGGTCTGATTGCGGTGAAAGCCTTTGTGCTTTTGATCCTGGCGCGCATTTTTCGGCTTGAAGGGGCAGACAAATGGCTCTTTGGCTTAGGGTTGGCGCAGGCTGGTGAATTTGGATTTGTGTTGCTGTCCTTCACTGTCGCCAACGGCGTTTTGCCACCCGCTCTGGCGGATCAGCTCTTGTTGGTTGTAGCGCTTTCCATGCTGCTGACACCGGGCCTGTTCATCCTGTACGACAAGGTCATTGCACCGCGATATTCGGTTGAACAGGAACGCGACGCGGATGACATGCCGGATGGACGTAAGATCATTATTGCCGGCGCTGGGCGTGTCGGCGGCGTGATCAACCGAGTTCTGGCGGCCGCGCAGTATGATACCACCGTCATGGATTACAGTTCGCATCGCTTGGAAGTGCTGAAACGCTTCGGATTGAAGCATTATTTTGGGGATGCGTCGCGGCCTGACCTGTTGCACGCGGCTGGGATCGCTGAGGCGCGGGTTCTCATTGTTGCGATTGATGATCGGGAAAAGATCGATGAGATCGTGAAATACGTGAGTCTGAATTTCCCCAAGGTGCATATCATCGCGCGGGCGATGGACCGAGATCATGTATATGATCTTTGGGCCTATGGATGCCGGGACATCATACGCGAAACCTATGACAGTTCATTGCGCATGAGCCGGTCCGTTTTGGAGGCACTTGGGCATGATCGCGAAACGGCGGATAAGGCGATACGCTTTTTTGATGAGGCTGACCGAAAGACAATGATCGAAATGTCAGATGCACATGAGGTGGGTGTGCCTCTTCATCAAAACGATGCATTTGTTGCGCGGGTCCGGGAACGTGTCGACAGCTGGCAAGAGGAGCTGCATAGCCAAATGGCAGAAACTCTTAAGAAATAAGTGAAACCGCCGGAGCAACGTGTTGCTCCGGCGGTTCTCTTTTAAATTGTAAAGGCCGCGCGAAAGGCCTCGAGTGCGGCATCAGAGGACGATTGCGCAAAGGCTTCCATTCCAACCGGGCCGTGATAGCCCATACCGTTTAGCGCCCGCGCAACTGCGGCATAGTTGATCTCTCCCGTGCCCGGCTCAAACCGGCCTGGATTGTCCGCCACCTGCACTTCTCCAATCCAAGGCAGGCATTTTTCGCACCAGCGGATCAGATCCCCTTCGCCAATCTGTGTATGATACAGATCCAGATTGATACGCAGCTGTGGGCGGTTGATTGATGACACAAGAGCCAAAACATCAGAGGTCGAGCCAAATGGGCAACCCGGGTGGTCTAATAGGTTGAGGTTTTCCAGGGTGAAAACGACACCCTCCTCTTCGGCCAGATCACAGATCCGGTTCAGTGTGTCACGTGCCTTCAACCACATCGGGCCGGTTGTGGTCTCATGTTGCCAAATCGGAATGCCGCCATCACCAAGCCCGGTGCCATGCAGGTTCAACCGGTCCACGCCAAGCCGTTTGCCCACCTGCGCGGTCTCGCGGGCAGAGGTCAACAGCATTTCGGCCCCCTCATCATCGGCGAGACGCCCCTGCAGATAACCATTCATGATGGTGTAATTGGCGCCGACAGCCTCAAGTTTATCTAAGTCGTGATCAGGCCAATTCCACAGGCCCACACCAAACCCCATCTCGGTCAGGCGCGCGGCGCGCCACTCAATCGGTTTGTCGGGCCAAAGCATTTCGGCGCAGGCGGCCAATTGGAATGGTTGTGTCATGTAGTGCCTTCTTAAGTCGCAAAAGGCCTATGAGGTCAGGTCGGAGGTCTGATCTCATAGGCAGATACGCTGTGTTTCAGGGAGGTGAAATACGCGATTGGCTCTCCTGTTTGATCGGAGAGTTTAGCAGGCCAGCGCCAATAACGGCGCTGGCGATGGTTTTAGACAGTCCCGCCAAGCGACCCTTCGAGCTGGGCCATCTCTTGCCCGCCAGCCATGAGATTCTGAAGCTCTTCGGGAGAGATGTCGCCTCGGCTCGCGGTGCCTAGGGTTTTGCCCCGGTTCAGAACGGTAAAGCGATCCCCCACCGCCAGCGCATGGCGCACGTTGTGGCTGATGAACACCACACCGATGCCCTGCTTGCGGACGCGGTCGATGGTGGCCAGAACATTCGAGGTCTGGCGCACACCTAAAGCCGAGGTCGGTTCATCGAGGATCAGTACCTTGGCGCCGAAATACACCGCGCGGGCAATGGCAACGGTCTGGCGTTCACCGCCCGACAAAGTCCCCACAGCCTGATCCGGACCACGCAGGTTGATGCCCATCTTGCGCATCTCTTCCATGGTCACCGCATTGGCCTGCTCAACATCAAAGCGCTTCAACAGCCCTTTGCCTTTGATTGGTTCGCGTCCCATAAAGAAGTTGCGAGTCACGCTCATCAGCGGGATCATCGCAAGATCCTGAAACACGGTGGCGATACCGGCCTCCATGGCATCCCGCGGTGTCGCGAAATCCATGGGTTTGCCGTCAAACAGGATCTGACCTTTGGTGGGCTTGTGCACTCCCGACATGGTTTTGATGAAGGTCGATTTGCCCGCACCGTTGTCACCCAGAAGACAGTGGCATTCGCCTGGACGCACGTCAAAACTGACCCCCGCCAGAGCAATGATATTGCCAAAGTGCTTTTCGATGTTCTGCATCTGAACAATCGGTTCAGCCGTCGCAGGATCGCCGTGATGAAATTTGGTATCTACAGTCATCTTAGCGTTCTCCTGTCACGCGCTTGCGGATCGCGTTGTTGAACAGAACGGCGATCAACAGCATGCCGCCCAAGAAGACCTGGAACCAGTCCTGATCAAAGTCGGTGTAGGTCAGGCCAATGACAACCATGCCAAAGATGATCGAGCCAAAGAACGCACCGATCGCCGAACCATAGCCGCCGGTCAGAAGACACCCGCCGATTACGGCTGCGATAATGGCTTCGAATTCTTTCTGGAATCCACGACGTGCATCGGTCGAGCCCGCGTCCATCACCGTGATGATCGCCACCAGAGCCGCACAGCAGGCGGTCAGCATGAACAGCGAGATCTTGACCCGGTCCACCGGAACGCCTGAGTTTGAGGCCGCGTTGCGGTCGCCGCCCGAGGCGAAGATCCAGTTGCCCGCAGGGGTGCGCAGCAAGACATAGGTCGCCGCCAATGCGATGACGATAAACCAGAGAATTTCTACCGGGATGCCGGGCACCTTGGGCAGGCCGCTTTTGAACGTGGCCACCAGACCGTTTTGCGCCAGCCAGCCAAAGACACCCTGCAAAGCGTCGCCCGAAAAGATGGGAGCAAGCCAGTCACCTTCAACGGCATCCCGGACACCGCGCAACTGGGTTGAGCCACCGGTTGCCGCCTTAAGTCCAACAAGAGAAAGGCCGCGCAGGATAAACAGGAAGGCGAGGGTGACAATGAAGCTTGGTAGGCCGGAGCGGATGACGATTGCGCCATTCATCGCACCAACGGCTGCGGCAAAGGCAAATGTCAGCGGGATGGCAAAGACAAGCGGCAAACCCCAATTGACAACGCATACGCCAAAGAACAGGCCGGCAAAGGCCACCATTGACCCGATCGACAGGTCAAACTCACCGCCGATCATCAGCAGAGCGGCGCCAATGGCCAGGATGCCAAGCTGAGAGGCGGGTGTCATGAAATTCATAATGCCGGACAGGCTAAACATCGAGCCGTCGGCAGTGATCGAGAAGAAGATGACGACCAAGACCACACCGGCAATCGCGCCTAGCTCGGGTCGTTTCATCTGTCGGGCGAAGAACGGCTCGGTTTTAAGGCGTTCGTCGTTGGAGAGTGGGGTGCTGTCACTCATGCGGTTCTCCCTGCATGGAGGGAACGGCGACATCCGCCGTTCCCAGATGTGCGGACATGCCGATTAACGGATGCCTTTGGCCGACAGATCAACAACCTGAGCGGCTTTGTCTGCTGTGATCAGGTTCGGACCCGAAGGCACGTTGCCACCTGGCATCAGGCCGTATTTGGCGTGCAGACCCAAGAAGTTCACCGACAGGTAGCCTTGAAGGAACTGCTGCTGGTCGATTGCAAAGGCTGCGTCACCGTCTACGATCGACTGCAGGAAAGGCGCCGACATGTCGAAGGTTGCAACCTGTACATCACGACCCGACGCTTTTACCGCAGCAACCGAAGGCTCACCTGCGGTGGACGCGCCAAGCGCCATAATGGTATCAATCGCGTCGTCCGATGCCAGAGCCGCCGAAACTTTGGCCTGAACTTCAGCAGGGTCGTTCGATGTTGGCAGAACGGTCGATGTTCCTCCAAAGCCAGCGGCGAAACCTTCGCAGCGCAGGTCAAGCGCGACATTGCCCACTTCCTGGTTCACACAGATGGCGTTTGAGCCACCCATGGCGGCAAGCTTTTCGCCTGCGGCTTTACCCGCGTCATATTCGTCCTGGCCCACGTGCAGCAGAGCACCAAGGCCTTTGGATACGTCCGAGCCGGAGTTGATCGAGATAACCGGAATGCCAGCGGCAACCGCGCGTTCGATGGACGGGCCAAGCGCATCTGCGTCTGGGATCGAAACGATCAGACCATCGGGTTCTTGGTTGACGGCTGCGTCGATCAGCTGAGACATGGCAACCATGTCAAAGGTTTCCGGCGAACGGTAGTCAACGTTGACACCTGTGTCACGGCCCGCTTCTTCAACACCGTTTTTCACAACCGACCAGAAAGGGTCGTTGGCCTGACCATGTGCGACAACAACAATGTCCTGTGCAATGGCTGGTGCGGCAACGGCAACTGCAACCGCGGTCAGTGCACCTTTCACAAATCTATTCATAGAAGCTCCTCCCTAAGGGCTTTGTTTAATGAGGTTTCACACCTCTTCATTCGGTTTTGGCCGAATTTCAGAATTTGCCCCAACCTGCAGAACAGGCTGGGGCAAAAAATTAGATGAAGTCAGCGAGTTTGACCGGGGCTCCGGTTTTGGCGGACTGCGTTGCAGCTTCGGCCATAGCCAGGGCTGTGACACCTTCGTCCAAGGTCGCGGGCATGGGGGCGTTGGCCTCACAGGCCTCAACAAAGGCCGCCCATTCCGCCGCATATGCGGACATATACCGCTCGAGGAAAAAATACGTGGGTTTGGCGCTGGTTACGCCGTCTACGGTGGACTTTACCACAGTATTTTCCAGCATATTCTGCGCCTGCAGCAAGCCGTCGGACCCTAAGATCTCGACACGCTGATCATAACCGTACACGGCGCGACGCGAGTTTTTGATCACGGCGATGCGGCCATCCGCGTAGGTCATGGTGACAACGGCGGTGTCAACATCGCCGGCCTCACCAATTTCCGGGTCAACCACCGAGCTGCCTGTTGCAGTGATGGTGACAGGGGCTTCGCCCATGAGGAAGTTGGCCATGTCGAAATCATGGATCATCATGTCACGGAAAAGTCCGCCTGAGACTTTGATATAGCTGACAGGTGGCGGTGCAGGGTCAAAGGATGTGATCGCCAGCAACTCGGTTTTGCCAATCTCACCCTTGGAAATTGCGGCCTGAAGCGCCGCAAAATTCGGGTCAAAGCGACGGTTGAAGCCAATCATGACCGGTTTGCCGGTTTGGGCTACGGCGTTTTGGCACTGTTTCGCGCGCTCTAGGCTAAGGTCCACAGGTTTTTCGCAAAGCACGGCTTTACCCTGAGCCGTTGCAGCTTCCATGAGGTCAGAATGCGTGTCTGTCGAGCTTGCAATCAAAACAGCATCGATGGACGGATCGGCCAGAATGTCATCAGAACTGCGCGCTGAAATACCATATTCTGCAGCCAGCTTTTCGGCGTTTTCAGCGAATGCGTCAGAGACAGCAACCAGATTGCTGCCCGGATGCGAAGTGATGGCTTTGGCGTGAACGTTGCCAATACGGCCTGCGCCGATGAGCCCGACTTTGAGCACGATGGTCTCTCCTGATTCTTGGTTCGGCTTCAACTAAGAGTGTTTTGCACTCGCGTGCAAGAAATATTTGCTCGCGCGTGCATTTTGGTGGACAGACTTGATTTTCTCGGTAGCGTCGTGTCAGGAGGATACTATGCAGGAAAAACCCCAGCCGCCCGTTGGTGGGTCCGTCACAGCAGATGATGTCGCAGAGTTGGCAGGGGTGTCGCGTTGGACAGTCAACCGCGCCTACAAAAAAGATGCGCCGATCTCGGCCAAGAGCCGCAAAAAGGTCATGGAGGCTGCGGAAAAGCTCGGCTATGTGCCGGATCTTCTCGCTTCTAGCCTGGCGTCAGATCGTAGCAATCTTGTGGCCCTGTTGATCGACGATTTTGCCAATCCGCATAAGCTTGTGATGATGGAGCGCCTGACCCGCATTCTAAGAAAGAATGGATGGGATACCTTGTTGGTCAATACCATCAGCGAGGAAGATGCATCCGCGGCCTTGCTAAATGCCAGTCAACGTCGCGTGGATGCCGCTGTTTTAATCGGAACCAAGTTTAATCATACCGAATTGGAAACAGCTCTTGGTGCGCGACGCGTGAAGAAACTTATTCTGTTTGCACGTAACACGGCTTACAAAAACACAATTTCGATTTGCTGCGATGACAGCGATGCAATGACCATGATCTATGATTATGTGGTCAAACGAGGGTATCGAAAGCCGTTGTTTTTGGCTGGCCCGCAGTCACCCTCGGCCCACGTGCTCCGAAAAGATACCTTTCTGAAGCTTTGGACCGATGCCTGGGGGGAAACACCGCATTGGATCTCGGTACCGGCATATGATCCGCATTTGGCGTTTATTGAAACCCGCGATTATCTGAAACAGTTGGCACCGTCTGATCGCCCGGATGTGATTGTCTGCGAGAACGATTCACTTGCGATGGGGGCGATGGATGTTGTGCGGTATGAGCTGGGTCTGCGTGTTCCGGAAGACATAGCCATCACTGGGTTTGACGACGTGCCTCAGGCCGCAGGCCCGCATTATCAACTTACAACGTATCGTCAGCCTTTGACCGATATGGCCAATGCCTTGGTCGCGGTCTTGAAGGGCGGCGAGGTCGCCGAGGATCTTACCCGCTTTGATGGCCACCTTATGGTGCGCACCAGCGCCTGACCGCGAGGGCACAGACGCTGGTGAATTTAGTCTGATCAGGCCGCTGTGCGGGTATCGCTCTCTTCCTGTTCTGACGAACTGTGGCTGAATTGACCGGCCAGATGCGCCAGTTTCGATGCATGCTGGTTGAGCTGAGTTGCCGAGCCCGTGGTTTCGACCACCATTCCAGCGTTCTGTTGGGTCATCTTGTCGAGCTGATCCATGCTCGTGTTGATCTCGTTCAACCCATGTGACTGATCGCTGGCGATTTCCGCGATCTCGGTCATGAGGGTCGAAATTTCTCCGATGCGTTCCTGGATCGATCCGAGCGATTCTCCGGCTTTGCTCACCAAATCCACGCCACGTTCGACATGGTCCGAGCTTGCAGTAATCAGCGATTTGATCTCAAGCGCGGATTCAGACGACCGCTGCGCGAGGGCGCGGACTTCTGAGGCGACGACGGCAAACCCTTTGCCAGCCTCGCCGGCGCGCGCTGCTTCTACACCGGCGTTGAGCGCCAGAAGGTTGGTTTGGAAGGCGATATCATCAATCACGTTCACAATCTGCGCGATCTGCTTCGAGCTGTCTTCGATGTTCGACATGGCCCCAACGGCGGTGTTCATCACATCGGTGCTTTTTTCAGCTTCTGCTTTGGCAGATTGCATCGACGTTTCTACGTTGCGGGTGCCGCTTGCGGCCGATGACACGCCTTCACCCAAGTGCTGAAGCGCGGCGGCTGTTTCTTCCAAGGCGGCGGCCTGGTTCTCAGTCCGTTGCGACAGGTCATCTGCGGCACGTTGGATATCGGTGCTGCTGGTGTGGATGCTATTCGAGGCATTGAGGATTTCAGACAGCGAGTCAGACAGCTGTTTGATCGCCGTGTTAAAATCGTCGGCAAGTTTTTGATACCCACCAGACATCTGCTGCGTGATGCGGGCGCTGAGATCGCCCTGTGACATGCTGGCCAATCCCGCACCAATGGCGGTGACGGCCGCGTCCTGTTCCGCCTGTCGTTCTGCGCGTTCTGTTTCGATCAAGTGATTGGACTCTTCACGTTCCGCCAAACCATTGCGGAAGACCGATAGGGCCTGCGCAATGCGATAGATTTCATCACCCGCGCGTTCAAATCCAGTCACAGGTGCCAGATCCCCTTGGGCAAGGCGCTCAGTGGTCTGACTGATCCGACGGAGCGGGCGCTGGATGAGGAGCCGCGTGAGAAACAGCGATACAATGAGAACACCGGCGGCAACCGCAAGAAGGGTACGCATTTGGGTGTCTGCGCTGGTGATTTCGCTTTCGATTTTCTGAGCCATGGATGCGATATCTGCCTGACTTGCACTGCCTGCAGCAACGGCTCGGCTGGCAATCTGCAGTACCGCTGCGGCGGTTTCATGCGACGCCTGCATGGCCCCTTCATTGGCTTGCAACGCGGATTGTTTGAAAGCGGCAAGCCCTTGTTCGGGATCTGCCATGGCGGCGAATGCGGCCAAGGATTGAGCCATACCCTCGCTTTGATCGAGCTCAGCCAAACCCGCTAGGTAGTTCGCAGCTTCTTGAAGCGCAGGGGCTGCACTCCGTACTTCTGCTGCTGTGTTTGCTCCCACCACTGTGAGCGCTGCCAACTGAAACTCGCCCAGCCAGCCATTGAATTCCAACAGGGCGCGGAGGACGCCAACCTCATTGTTGAGTAGATCCTGAATGGCCTGTTTATTGTCATCACTGGCTTCACTCGCAGCAATGCTGAGCGAGATAACCATATCATCAAGCGCCATGTTCAACGCTTCACTTGATGCTGCGCGGGCTTTCAGAATGTCGCGCCTCATGGCTGTGGTCTGGCCGGCGCCCATAAGAACGGCCAAACCGAAACTGTCGGCAGCTTGGTAGAGGACTTCAACATCCACCATCAAAGCTTCGTTTACTTCGAGCTGCGTGATGACGGTTGCCAGTCGCGCTGATGTGGCGTTGCCGATGTCACGGAGAAGATTTTGAATTTCGGCGTCTTTTTCGGTGCCGATCGCAAGGGCTACACCTGACATCATATTGATGTTTGCTTGGGTTTCTAAAAGGGTCTGCAAGGCGCCAAATTGGACATTGACCAGATCGTCAAGCGTTGCGCCCACCGACGAAATTGTTGTGTTCCCTCCGGTGCTCAGGTGCTCATAAGCTTCACCAGCCAATACCGAGAGGTGATTTTGGAGCGCGGTGCTATTTGACTGTAGGTCTGCTACCTGACTTTGGATCCATTCCTGATTGCGAAAGGCCTGCCGCTTGACCATCACAAGCTTTTCGAGAGATTGGGCCGCTGTCTCTACATCGGTTGAGAATTCGCCCCGTGTTTCCTCAGGCATTTGACTGACCAGCTCACGCAGATGCGAAACCTTTTCTGAGATCTGGCTTTCGCTTGCGTCCAGTTCTACCAGTGATTCAACCAATAGGGCTTTTGTCATCGCATCTTTGATGGAACTTGATGCGGCGGTCATGCTGTTTGAGAGTTCGAGCGCAGGTAGTTTGACATGTGTCAGCCGATCCATGTCTCTGGCCACATTCTGGAAGACTAAAGAGGCCACGACGCTGATCATCACAGCCGCGGCTCCGAGGGCCAGTAAGACAAGCGTTAGTTTGGCCCCAATGCTGGACAGAGGTGAGCGGAAGCGTCTTTTGAGTTTTGTAGTTTCGGCTGACATGATTTTACCTGTAGTCTTGCATTGCTCGGCGAAGCGCGGGCAAAGTCGTGATGTGGCGGCACAAATGGGCTCGAAGATTGGGCGTCACATCGGCTCCCGTCGCAGTTGCGCAGGTGTGAAGACCGGTCGAGGTAATGTCTCTTGCCTGAAAGGCGTTGTCAGAGAACATGAATAGAAGTCCCAGAGTAAATTCTGGGCAAGACGGTTGCATGAAGTTCTTACCAAGGTGGAAACATGCAGATGTTTCAGTCGGAAGAATGTGGTGCAGCTAACAGGCGATCGCTGATTGATGCCTAGGGTTGTTACCCGTTGGTCAGATCGACTGGATGGGAAATAGAATTAAAACAAAGGGTTGAGCGATTTCTTGGCTGCCAGCTTCAAAGCGTTATGCTTTAGATAATTGAATCTGTTACCGCTAACGCATATTCGGAAAATTTTAACAAGTCACCAGAAAATGCCTCGGTCTCGCGGCGTTGCGTAGCGGGATCGTCTGTTCTCTAGCCCTTGATACTGACAAATCGCCCTGCTTGAAACAGGAGTGGGATACCAGGACGAAAGCTTGCCTGTGTCACCCGACCGACAATAATTACGTGATCGCCGCCGTCGTGAACGGCTTCTTGCGTGCAGTCAAACCGGGCCAGGCATCCGTTGATAAGCGGAACGCCTTGTTCGTCTTCGTTCCAGTCCAAACCGTCGAATGCGTGACGCTCTCGTGCGAAGGCATTACATACCTGTTGCTGATGCCCATCTAAGACATGGATGGCGTAATGTTGGGCGTGGCGAAAGTAGACAAATCGGTTTGAGGTTTTGGCAGGGGACCACAAGACCAAAGGCGGGTCTAAGGACAGGCTTGCAAAGCTGCTAGCCGTGATGCCAACTGGGCCGTCCTCACTGGAGGTGGTGATGATTGTTACACCCGTTGCAAAAGCGCCAAGCGCGTCGCGAAAGGCGCGCGAATCCAAAGCAGGGTCGAACTGTTGCATCACTCAGATCCCATGTCCCATCGAAGGTCGGCGTGATGCGTTCTCTGGTAGATCCAGAGGCAGCAATGCGCACGCTATGATCCTTGCTTTAGAAGCTCGGCTGGCGGGGTCAAGACACTTTTGATGAACCTTGATGAGTTTCCTAAGCTTTGGCTCTCCCAATTCAGAATTGTCTTTCATCGATCTGGTGGAACGCAGTGTGTGCCAAGAATGCAAGATCATTCGCAATCAAGGTGAACCTTCTTGGCAAACTATGTGTTGCTCATCTTGAGCTGAGCAAATTTTGCGCGCTCGACTGACTTAGGCAGTGTGTTTGACCGCTCAGAGCACAATCGGTGTGGTTGACGTTTTAAGTCTTGGAGAGTGGCTTTACATAGATTTCAAGGCGATGGCTGACAATTTCGAAGCCATATTGTCGCGCGATTTCTTCCTGAAGGCGCTCGATTTCGTCTGAACGAAACTCGATCACTTCGCCGGTGTCTGTATTGATAAAGTGATCATGGTGTTCCTCTGGCGCGGCCTCATAGCGCAAGCGGCCATCGTCAAAAGTATGTCGTTCGATCAGGCCATGCTCTGCCAACAGATTCATGGTGCGATACACTGTGGCAATATTGACCTGAGCATCGGTTTTTAGAATGCGTCGATGCAGCTCTTCGACGTCGGGGTGATCATCTGCCTCTTCAAGCACCTGAAGGATAACACGTCTTGGGCCGGTTATCCGCAGACCGATTTGACGACATCTATCGATGAGACTTTCCTGATTTGGCACTGTTCTGTCACCCATGTTTCGCACCCAAAGCGATCGATCATCCGTAGGAAAGCACCGAGTCCGCTGGAGGACTGACCTAACATAGCCTTTGAGAAAGGTCATCCTCTTCCATCAAATGTTCCTCGGCTAAAGGCAAATCAGACGGCTTGCGATATTTTTGTTGCGAGTGAATTGCAAGTGGGTTAGGCCTTGGCCCAACAGCGCTCAAGTTGCGACTCACTCGCAATTTCGTGGGCCTCAAAAGATGAGTGGCCGATGCGCCAAGAGAGGAATTTCATGACCAAAATGTATCAACACCTTCTGGGGACCGCTGTCGCAACTGCTCTGTTCGCTGGTCCAGCCCTTTCCGATGAAGAGCGGATGAAAGTTGTCACGACATTCACCGTTCTTGCGGATATGGCGAGCCAAGTGGCCGGAGATGCGGCGGACGTGGTCTCGATTACAAAACCCGGTGCAGAAATCCACGGCTACCAACCTACGCCAAAAGACATTGTCCGGGCCTTGGATGCGGATCTGATCCTGTGGAACGGGATGAACCTTGAACTTTGGTTTGAACAGTTTCTCGCAAACCTTGGCGATGTGCCGTCGGCGACATTGACCGAGGGTATTCATCCAATTGCAATTGCGGAGGGCGCTTATGAAGGTCTGCCAAACCCCCATGCTTGGATGGGTTTGGAAAACGCTCTGATCTACATCGACAACATTCTTGCCGCCTTTGTCGCTAACGATCCAAAGAACGAAGCGATTTATACGGCCAATGCCGAAGCTTATAAAAATGCGCTGCAAGAGACACTTGAGCCATTGCGGCAGGAGATCGCCCAGATCCCCGAGGCGCAACGCTGGTTGGTAACTTGTGAAGGCGCCTTTAGCTATCTGGCCCGAGATTTTGGCATGAAAGAGCTGTATCTCTGGCCGATGAATGCGGATCAGATGGGCACCCCCCAGCAGGTGCGTAAGGTTATCGACGGTGTGCGGGACAATGACATCCCTGTGGTGTTCTGTGAAAGCACAGTGAATACCGCACCTGCCTCGCAGGTGGCCCGCGAAACCGGGGCCCATTATGGCGGCGTTCTCTACGTTGATAGCTTGTCTGAACCAAATGGCGCGGTACCAACCTACCTGGATTTGCTCAAAGTGACCTCGCAGACCGTGGTCAATGGCCTGACGGCAGGTTCAAATTGAATGAAGGCTCTCTTGGATCCATCTGATCTGAGAGAGCCTTCATCTCCGGGCGCCGTCCCTTCCGGTAGAAAGATCACTATGAAAGACGAATTTCAGCAGATGCATTCCGCCAAAACCACCAGCGCAGATTCAGGCATCATGGCCCGAGATGTCACTGTCACGTACCGCAATGGGCTTACCGCGCTGCGCAACGCCACATTTGAAATCCCGCGTGGGACAGTGACCGCACTTGTTGGCGTGAATGGCGCCGGGAAATCGACCCTATTCAAAGCCATTATGGGGTTTGTGCCTGTTGCCAAAGGTGAGATCAGCCTGCTTGGTCTCAGCATGTCTGAGGCTCTGAAGAAGAACCTCGTGTCATATGTTCCGCAGTCTGAGGATGTTGATTGGTCGTTCCCCGTCCTGGTCGAAGATGTCGTGATGATGGGACGGTACGGTCATATGGGTTTCCTGCGTCGTCCAGCTAAAGCCGATCGTGAAGCGGTAGATGCGGCTCTAGACCGGGTCAATATGCTTGATTTTCGGCACCGTCAGATCGGTGAGCTGTCTGGCGGGCAAAAAAAGCGTGTGTTTCTTGCGCGTGCGCTTGCGCAGGATGGTCAGGTGATTTTGCTGGACGAACCTTTCACCGGCGTTGACGTGAAGACCGAAGAGCAAATTGTTTCCCTACTGCGCTCGTTGCGTGAAGAAGGGCGCGTGATGCTGGTTTCTACACACAACCTTGGATCAGTGCCTGAGTTCTGCGACCGTACAGTCTTGGTGAAAGGAACGGTTTTGGCGCATGGGCTGACTGAGACGACCTTCACCCGAGAAAATCTCGAAGCGGCCTTTGGCGGTGTGCTGCGACATATCACGCTGGGTGGTGCGGATCTGCATGACGATGACGACGCGCGTAAAGTTACGATCTTGACTGATGATGAGCGCCCATTTGTGCAATACGGCGATAAAACCGCAAGCGCCGAGGGCCTGAAATGAGCGCGCTACTCGAGCCTTTCACTTATGGCTACATGACCAACGCCATGTGGGTGTCCGCCCTGGTTGGAGGGGTCTGCGCCTTTCTCTCATCTTACCTCATGCTCAAAGGCTGGTCGCTGATTGGCGATGCGCTTGCGCATTCTGTGGTGCCGGGTGTGGCGGGGGCCTATGTGCTCGGGCTGCCCTTCGCGCTTGGGGCGTTTTTCTCAGGCGGGTTGGCGGCGGCGGCGATGCTGTTTCTGTCGGATCGTTCAGGCTTAAAAGTTGATGTCATCATCGGCATCATTTTCACGTCGTTTTTTGGTCTGGGGCTGTTTATGGCCTCCGTCAATCCGATGTCGGTCTCCATTCAGACCATCACGATGGGCAATATTCTCGCGATCACACCAGAGGATACGCTGCAGCTCGTGATAATCGGTTTTGTGTCGCTGACGGTGATGCTGCTCAAATGGAAAGATTTGATGGTGGTCTTTTTCGACGAAAACCACGCGCGGTCCATCGGATTGCGGCCTGGACTGTTGAAAGCTGTGTTCTTCATGTTGTTGTCCGCCTGTGTGGTGGCCGCGATGCAGACGGTTGGTGCCTTTTTGGTGATCGCGATGGTGGTGACACCGGGCGCCACAGCCTATTTGCTTTGCGATCGCTTTCCACGGTTGATTGCGACATCCGTAGGGATCGGGGCCGTGACAAGTTTTCTTGGTGCGTACATCAGCTATTTCCTTGATGGGGCGACCGGCGGTGTAATCGTCTTACTCCAGACCGTTTTTTTCCTAGTGGCGTTCATTTTCGCCCCGAAGCATGGGTTGCTGGCCTCTAAACGACGAGCGGCCGAAGCTGTGGCAGTGGGAGAGGCACAATGATGGATTTTTGGTTGATGCCATTCCAGCTGGGTTTCATGCAACACGCCTTCTGGATTGCGGCGATTGTGTCTGTTCCAACAGCTCTGTTGTCTTGTTTTCTGGTGCTCAAGGGCTGGGCGTTGATGGGCGATGCCGTCAGTCATGCCGTGCTGCCGGGAATTGTTCTGGCCTATATTCTGGGAATTCCGCTGATTATCGGCGCCTTTGTGGCTGGGATGTTGACCGCAGTCGCGACTGGGTATTTGGCTGAAAATAGCCGGGTGAAACAGGATACAGTGATGGGCGTTGTGTTCTCGGGCATGTTTGGGCTGGGCTTCGTGCTGTATGTTGGGCTCCAGACAAATGTGCACCTCGACCACATTCTCTTTGGTAACATGCTTGGCGTGGGATCTGAGGATCTATGGACTGCGGGCGTTATCTCCGCCGGTGTCTCGCTGGTTCTGATGTTGAAGTGGAAAGACTTCATGTTGCACGCCTTTGACCCCGCTCAAGCCAGAGTAACTGGTCTGCCAGTCGCGATGTTGCACTATGGGCTATTGGCCATCCTGTCGTTGACGATCGTTGCCACGCTCTCCGCAACAGGTCTCATCTTGGCCGTTGGCTTGTTGATCACACCGGGAGCCATAGCCTTTCTTGTGGTGCGGCGCTTTGATCTGATGCTGGTTGTCGCAGTGTGCGTTTGTATGGCGTCTATGTTAGGGGGCGTGTTTCTCAGCTTCCATCTTGATAGCGCGCCGGCCCCTACAATCGTATTGATCCTGACAGCGCTGTTTATTCTGGCCTTTGTGCGGAGGTCAATTTTGACACGACGCACGTCAAACATGGTGTGACTGAAAACGGTTTGGCGGCTTGAGATGCTCGGATTATTACTTCGGAGCATCTCAATTTGCGTTCGTAAACTTGCATCTCGCGTGCATGGTCAGAACCTTCGCGTACGGAACAAAATTTTCGAACTGTCCTGGACGAAATCTGGCCAATTCCGACATTACGTGCCGTGGATTGTTCAGCGAATTTTCTGTCCTGCGATATTGTCCGTCTAGACCAAATCTGGAGATTGCATTCTGGCAAAACTCCGCGCTATGGCGCGGTTCGCACAGGATATGAATTTCCGTTGTGTCAAACTGAAAAGTGCCGGCTCTTTCGGCTGCCGGTGATCTGCAACGACGAAAAGCGCAGGAAACTGAGCGATGAAAAACAAACTACTCCTGATCGTTCTGGATGGGGTGCCGTGGCGCAATTGGCCGCTGTTTGGCAATCTCGAAGGCTGGGTTGAATCCGGCGAGGCGCGCAAATGGAAGATGCGGGCGGTGCTGCCCTCGACCTCGGCAAGCTGCTATGCCTCTATCCATACAGGCGTTGCCCCTGCAGTGCATGGGGTGACCGGCAATGACAATGTGTTCCGCGTGGATATGCCTGATATCTTTAGCGAAACCCGCAAGGCCGGCGGCGTGACCGGCGCGGTGACCCATTCCTATTGGTCCGAGTTTTTCAACCGTGCGCCTT
The DNA here is from genome assembly GCA_947497905.1 of uncultured Pelagimonas sp. GTDB lineage: Bacteria > Pseudomonadota > Alphaproteobacteria > Rhodobacterales > Rhodobacteraceae > CANMIH01. Next base: position 111,278 of record CANMIH010000012.1, on the reverse strand, counting down.
TCGATCCGGTGATGGATCTCGAATATGACGAGCCAGATAACGCTACCATCAACCATGGCCGGTTTCATACCATGACCGGGTACAATCTGATCAACCAGGCCACGCCGGCGGATGCGGATCTGTTTGCGACCCTGACCATGCTGACCCAGCGATTTGGCATTGATTACGGCATCTTGCACACCTGCACCCTCGACAGCATGGGGCACCGGTTCTGCCATGAATGTCAGGAAATGGATCAGGCGATTTTCCATCTCGATGAGAAGCTTGCGCAATACATCACCCGCTGGTGCCGTGACGGCTACGAAGTGATTGTGACCGCAGATCATGGTCAAAATGAGCGTGGCCACCACGGCGGCAACTCAGAAACCCAGCGTGATTTCGCCCTGTATTACTTTGGCGCAGCAGAGGGTGTGGAAGAGGACATCTTGCTGGATCAACGACAGCTGGCTCCAACCATTCTCAACCTTCTGGGGGCGGAGATTCCGGAGACAATGAAAGGCGATGTGTTTCTTGGGGGATAGCCGTATCCGAGATATTGAAATCTGATCTAGAGTCAGCGGGGTGTCGCCCCGTGCGAAAGATCGATGATTTTTTGGGGGCCGCGCTTGCCGCGCACCGGCTCGTAAAGGCCGGGAGGCTGATTAAACGGCCCCCTTTTAGCCAATAGTTGCGCCTGTTGTGAGGCGTCGTTGGCAACCAGAGTCTTGAAATACTCTGGCCTTGCCTTCAACGAAAGCACGGGGGCCTCTTTTAGATGATCGGGCCAGTGATGCAGGCGGACCCATCTAGAGACTTTGGCGTTGAAGCTACCATCCCTTCCAATTGTGTATCTCCCTAACGATCCTCATCAGTGAATTGGCATTGAAGGGGTCTCGGTTTGGGCTTCGCCCGTGAATTTTGGTCGGACCAAAGTTGAGCTTAAGGTTGAAGTGTCGCGAGATTGTCAATTTGCTTGCATTTTTTGGTCTGACCAAATATAGAGAAATGAACACTCCCTTGGGAAAGACGCTTGTCGAGCTGGGACAGGCATTGCTTGCGGAAAGGTCGTCAGATGTCGGATGAGGAAGACACCGGGCGCGCAGCAGATGTCATGGTGCGCCGGATTGCGTTGAGCATTCAAACCGGTGAACTCAAAGATGGGCAGACCCTACCGGCTGAACGCGATCTGATGGAGCAGTTTGGTCTAAGCCGTGCCGTAGTGCGTGAGGCCGTGGCAACATTATCGAACAAAGGTCTCATCGAGACGCGTCCGCGCCACCGCCCGGTGGTGCGCAAACCCGGATATGACACCGCTTTTGGGGCCCTGGAAAGCATTGTGACCTGTCTTTTGCAGGAACAGGGTGGTGTCAAAAATCTCTTTGACACCCGCATCATGATTGAAGCGATGTTGGTGCGTGAAGCCGCGAAAAACGCAGGCAAATCTGACATCGCAGCATTAAAAGCGGCCCTCGACGCCAACCAGGAAACCGTCGAGGATAGTGACGCTTTCTATCTGACCGACACCGAGTTTCATCGTGTTCTCTATCAAATCCCGGGCAATCCGACACTGCCAGCTCTCCATCGGGCCTACACCTCATGGCTGGCACCGCATTGGTCAAAAATGCCCCGGCTCCCGGAGCGGAATGAACTGAATTATCAATCTCACCTTGCAATCTTTGAAGCCATTCTCATGCGCGATCCAGACGCAGCAGAAGCCGCGCTTCGTGCGCATCTGTCCGAGGCATGGTTGCAGGTCAAAGAAACATTTGGAGACCTCTAGTGCAAAAAGGCAAAGCGACGACGCGGCGCGTGTGTTGTGTCGGTGAAGTTATGATTGAACTGTCCAACGCTCTCGGGGGGACCCCGCAGCTTGGCGTTGCCGGGGATACCTATAATACGGCCGTGTATCTGGGGCGTCTGCTGCGTGGGGAAGCCATTGATATTTCTTACGTCACTGCCCTAGGGCGGGACCCATATTCTTCCAAAATTGAAAACGCGCTAAAGGATCATGGGCTGGATGTTTCGCTTGTTGAAACACGACCTGATCTGATGCCTGGTCTTTATGCGATCGATACAGATGAATTTGGAGAGCGCAGCTTTTCATACTGGCGCTCAAACTCGGCAGCGCGCTCGCTGTTTTCGGAGCCCTGCTTGGTGTCGCCGTCGGATATGTCAGGGGCGGATTTGATCTATCTGTCCGGAATCACTATGGCAATTTTGCCGCCCAAGGTCCGGCAGCGGCTCATTGATTTTATCGCTGAGTTCCGTGGCCGAGGGGGCGTTTTCGCCTATGATAGCAACTATCGACCGCGTCTTTGGGAAAGCCGGGACATTGCGCAGGACATCAATGAACAGATGTGGCGCGCGGCAGACATTGCGCTCCCGTCAGTGGATGATGAAATGGAATTGTTTGGAGACGCGAATGAGGCTGCGGTATTGGCCCGATTGTCTCGGTTTGGCGTATCACGGGGCGCGCTGAAGAGAGGCCCGGAAGGCCCCCTGGATTTGTCGGGCGAGGCAACGCCACAAGACCTTCAGGCTGTTTCCAAAGTTGTTGATAGTACTGCGGCGGGTGACAGCTTTAATGCGGGTTATCTTGCGGCCTATCTCAAAGGTGAGACCACTCAGATTGCATTGGAAACGGGTCACAATCTCGCGGCCAAAGTAATCTCTGCCCGCGGTGCAATCATCCCTGAGTAGGCCTTTTTCTTGTGAGCGCAGGTCAGCCCAAAACCGCAGGCCAGTTGGCTAAGCCTTTGGCAATATTGCCGGGGACATCCTGAAGCCAGAGCTCGCGGGCGCGCAGGTTGGCATTCAGGTACAGTCTGTTTTGGTAGACGGTCCAGGCTTCGGGGCGGGTAGGAGCGAGGTAGCCCAAAGATGCAGCGTAGGCACAATATCCGCCAAACAGCGGGGCAAACGCGGTTGGGTCGGCTTCAAACCGTGCGGCGTTGTCTGCGGTTTCAAACCGCCAGGTTGCCCCGCGCCACATGAGGCGGTGCGCGTTTGAACCTGCGACGGGAGCGCTTTTGGTGAAATATGCGACCGGATCAATGCCCCCGATTGCGTAGCCGTTCGCCGCAAAAACTTCGGGTTCCCGGGCCAAGGCCAGCCGGGGCGCAGCCATCACAGCGGGGGCCGCAAGCAGTGCGCTCATGAACTGACGGCGTGTCGACGGTTTTGAAATGGTCATGGCTCGGCTCCTGCTTTCGATTGGCTGGATTGAAAATGCGCTGAAACGCTGAGTCGCGTAAGCCCGGCTCAAGCGTCTGTGATCGTCCGTGTGAATGTGTTTCAGATCTTCAGCGTGGAAAATTTGTCATGAATCTGTTACACGATGGATATGAAAGCTTTCTTCCTCATCGCCGGATTGCTCTGTGGCCCAGCCATGGCCAATAGCCCGATTGCCGAAGTACTCTGTGCGCCATCTGACCAGATGAAACAGCGTTTGACACAGCAACTTGGTACGACGCGCCGTGCTACCGGCCTGCGCAGTCCCGAGGAAATGATGGAGATTTGGACCGATGCGCGTGGGGGCTGGACCATGGTTTTGACCTATGCCTCAGGCCGGTCGTGTATTGTTGCAATGGGCGATTATTGGAATGAGGAAGGCCCTTCGGATCCGACCTAAGTCAGAAAAGGCACAGAGCCCAATTAATCTGTGATGTTGAGCCAAGGAAAAAATTGACTTGGCGTGTGAGGGTGTTAGCCTGTCCAACAAGGTTTTCGCCATGTAAGCAGGGGACGTTATGGGTATTTTCCGGACATTCGCAATCACCGCAGCACTGACCTTGTCAGGTAGCGCGGCTTTTGCCTGGGGCGACATGTATATGGGGGATGGTACAAACAACCCCAACTCAAACACGTTGGTTCACTCCTACAGTGCACCAAACTTCTGCCCGGCAGGTCTGCAGCCTGTCACTATGGGTGGTGTGATCTGCTGTGGAGAGCCAAATGCTGGCGCCTATGTCGATCATGGCAGTGTCAAACGCCGCCGGGCAAGCACGCCTCGCACCTATGCGCCTGTTGGTGAAAAAGGCGTTGTCTATCGTTAAGCCTTATGTGCTTGGCATTTCCGTAAAGGCCGCGTATACGCGCGGCCTATTCCTTATTTTGGTAGCTTCGGGCTAGAGGGCCAGAGATGCAAGGCAGCGCAAATCTAAACATTATGATCAAAGCCGCACGCAAGGCGGGGCGGTCGTTGGTCAAGGACTTCCGCGAGGTGGAAAACCTTCAGGTGTCCATGAAGGGGGCAGGCGACTTTGTGTCGAAGGCCGACCATGCCGCCGAACAGATCCTGCGTGAAGAGCTGTTGGGCGCACGCCCCAACTATGGCTGGCTGGGTGAAGAAACCGGTGAAACTGCGGGCAAAGATCCAACCCGTCGTTGGATTGTTGATCCATTGGATGGCACCACGAACTTTCTGCATGGCCTGCCGCACTGGGCGGTTTCGATTGCGCTTGAGCACAAGGGCGAGATTGTTGCCGGTGTAGTTTTTGACGCCGCGAAAGACGAAATGTTCTACGCTGAGCGTGGGACAGGTGCTTGGTTGAATGATTCCAAACGTCTGCGCGTGTCTGGTCGTCGCCGGATGATCGAGGCCGTATTTGCAACGGGTGTGCCTTTTGCCGCGAAGCGTACCTTGCCTGCGACCTTGAAAGATTTCGCACGTCTGATGCCAGAATGTGCCGGAGTGCGCCGCTTTGGCTCTGCCGCTCTAGATTTGGCTTATGTGGCCGCGGGCCGTTACGATGGGTATTGGGAGCGTGAGCTCAACCTGTGGGACATCGCTGCAGGCGCTCTGATTGTCAAAGAGGCTGGTGGTTTGATTGAAGGTGTGCGCGAAGATCAGGATCCGCTTGCAAGCGGCAGCCTGCTTTGCGCCAACAATGATATCTTCAGCACCTTTGCGAAGGTCATTCGCGAAACCTGAATTTGGGCTGCCTTGGTCTTACCTAGTGCAGACCGTACAAACGAAAGCCCCGGCATTTGCCGGGGCTTTGTTGTTTACCGTTGGAAAATGGTTGGGAACCAGTCTTCGCGCAGTTTCTGGCCCGCTTTCATGTCATGGCCAGGAAAGGGGGGCGACGTGCGACCGGGGCGTTCAACGTATCGGGCATCGTCCCCCACCAACCGCAGCGAAAACGCGCGGCGACGTTGCGCGCTGTCATTGCCTCGCGCCCCGTGAAGGATGCCATAGTTAAACGCCACAGCATCACCCGGCTCCATCTGCCACTCTAGTACTGTCATGCCCTCGGCGTCTGGGTCAGGAACAGGCATATAGGCATCTTCGTCCGGGTAGAAGTTTTCCTCAGACAGCCAGCGTGTGGGCAAAACGGGTTTCGCCCATTTGTGGGAGCCTGCGACGCAACGCAATGAGGCTTCGCGCACAGGATCGAGCGGCGACCAGAAGCTCACGGTTTGCTGTCCTTCCACAAAGTAATAGGGGCCGTCCTGGTGCCAGGGTGTTGGTTTGGAAGTGCCGGGCTCTTTTACCAGAACATGGTCATGGAACACCTGTACCCCATTTGATTGCATCAGATCCGCAGCCACCTCGGCCACAGCGCTTTCTCGGATCACCTGTTCGAATTCAGGAATACGGGTCCAGTTGCAGTAGTCGTCAAAAAACCGCCCACCTTCGCCCGCTTTCAGGTTTTCCGCTGCGTAGGTGCCGGGCTCTTTCATATTGGTCTCAACCCCGGCGCGCAGAGTGTCCACATGATCGGCCCAAAGGCCCTTGATCAGGACTACACCGTCGCGCTGATAGGCATCAATCTGGTCTTGTGTCAGTAGCTTATGCATGTTCGCGTCCTTCTTTGCCCGGTCAGATCATCATAGAAATGAATTAGCTTCAAATAATGAGTTTGTGGTTGTAATATAGCTTAATGTTATATGTTTCACTCCGCCAACTTGAATACGTCGTGGCGATTGCCCGTGCGGGCAGCATGAAAGCTGCGGCAGATGCGCTGAATGTGTCGCAACCCTCGCTCACCGTGGCGCTGAACAAGGTTGAGGATCATCTCGGGCAATGTCTCTTTTTGCGGACCCAGGGAAAAAGCCTCGCGATCACAACTTATGGTCAAAACTTTGTTGCTCGGGCACAGGCGCTGTTGGATGAAGCTGCGGATCTAACCAAAGGTGGAGCGGGGCAGAGTGATCAGCTTGTGATCGGATTTTTCACCGACCTTGCTCCTCGCTGGATTGGACCGGTGCTCCGCGCCTTGGCCGAATCGCTTCCAAGTGTCCGGCTAGATCACCGTATTGGCGATTTTAGTGCGATTGCGCGTGATCTCGAAGGCGGGGCTCTGGATCTGGCTATAACCTATGACATTGGATTGGACGCCCGCTTTATCAAACATCCCTGGAAGCGGGTACAGCCTTCGGCTTTTTTGGCTGAGGGACATCCATTGGCGACGAAACGTGACGTTGCATTGGCAGACCTGTCTGGACAGCCCCTGATCCTATCTGATGAGGGGTTGTCAGCTCAACATTTTCTAAACCGGTTCCATGCAGCTGGTCTCTCTCCAATTGTTCGGCACCGTACCCGAGCATTAGAGGTTATGCGGACGCTCGCCGCCAACGGAGAAGGTATCGGGCTGAGCTATACCACACCACCAAGCCAAGTGGCCTATGATGGGAAACGGCTGATTTCACGTCCCATTCGCGATACCTCATGTGAGGAAGCAATATTGCTTGCGCTGATGCCGCAGCAACAAAGCAACCCTGCACTAGCGCGAGCAGTGCAGGCTTTGACACAGGTGGTCAGCGACGGTCACTTGGATGATTGACCCCGTCGGCCCATGAAATGGGTTCGATGTCCTTCGGTTCCGCCCCATCTATTGCATAGAGGTTCACACCATATTCGTTCGGGTTCGATCTGCGGCGGTGGAACATGTAGATGCCACAGACTGAACAGAAATGATGTTTTGCGGTGTGAGTTCCCCAGCTGTACAGGGTTAACTTGTCCTCACCCTTGGTGATTTCGATGCCTCCCAATGGGGCCGACACGGCTGGTGCGCCGCGACGTCGACAGAAAGAACAATCACAGCGACGGGCGGTGTTGAAGCCATCGCTCAGTGTCACGCGCAGTTCGACGGCCCCACAGTGGCAAGTGGCTTTTACGGTGTCTGTCATCTTCTAGGGATCCTTGGAATCTGAGTAATTGAATGCGGGTAGCGCGTTTCTGGATGAGGGGGGTGACCGTGCGAACGCTGCCAAAACTCTGGCCCGCCTCGTCTGAGCCACACTGGACAAATCAGAGCCAATCCAATGAGAAACCCGCCTGCATGCGCCCAATAGGCCACACCGCCGCCATTAGGATCACTGCCAATACCGCCAAAAATCTGCATGCCAAACCAAAGCATGAGCATAAGCCAGGCCGGGACAGGGAACACGCGGATGAAAATGATGAGAAACAAAAGGATGTCGACGCGGGCCTTTGGAAACAACAAAAGATATCCACCCATGACACCGGCAATCGCACCCGATGCCCCGACGGTGGGCACATTGGAAAAAGGTCCAGACATATAATGGACCAACCCTGCTCCGACACCCGCAGAGAGATAGAAGAGCGCAAAGCGAAAGTGACCCAATTCATCTTCAATATTGTCGCCGAAAATGAACAGGAACAACATATTCCCGGCCAGATGCATCACGCCGCCGTGCAGAAAGAGCGAGGTCACGAACCCCTCAAAACCAAAACCCTGACTGATGAAGGACGGAACAAGTGCATAGCTGGCGTAGAAGTTCAGTTGCGCACGTGGGTCATTTTGTAGATGCCAGTTCGCTATAAAAATCAGAATGTTGGCCGCGATCAGTGCATAGGTGACATAGGGCACCCGGCCGGATGGATTATGGTCACGAATTGGAAACATGGGCGCAGAGTGGCACGCTCAGCTCTGAGGTCAAGATGGCAGCGTGGACCTGATGCGAGGGTATGACGTTCCAGATTTCGTGGTCTAGTCGCTAGCGCAATCAAAGATTGATATCTCGCGCTCTAGAAACAGGGGTTTCACCGGCTCAAGCGACGCATGCAGATGGCATGTCTCAGCGACTTCCGAATAGAAATTGCGCAACAGGGCTGACCGCGCACGCGTTCTTTGGTGAACCAGATCAGACACCACCAGAACATCGATGTCTTGCGCTACCCAATACGAAAGCTGCCATTCCTCGGGTTGAAGGGGCCAGGCATAGGGTTTGACCTTCCCCTTTAGATCTTCTTCGCTGGCATCTTCGAGGCCAAACAGCGTTGTAGGGAAGTCGATAATGAATTGTGACCCGCTGACATCGGCGGTCAGATACCGTTCCGCAGCGCGCGGTGGTAATGAGATTTCATATTTCGCGGCCAGTCGGTCGGCACGCTGAAATTCAAAGGCCTGAGCAGCCTGTGTCTGAGGGATATCAAGTGCGATCATGCTCATCACATTCCGCTCGGGATAATCTCTTTTCAGAATTTGGCTCACCTCAACGCGCACAGGCGGTGCCAGTGTTTGCTGCCAAAGCTGAACAATCGATACGCCAGACAGCACCAAGGCAGTTCCAGCGAGACCAAGACCGGTGAACCTTTGGCGTTTCATCACATCGACGACCATGAGGCTGGCAAGTAGCGCAGCGACCACAAAGAAGTAAATCCAAAAATGTTCAGGCTGGCGATCTCGTGTGGTGAGTGCGAACAAGACCATGCCGGACAAGGTTGCCCACCACAGTGCCTTAAGTGCCCGCCGGTTCGGAAGATCGCTTGATGTCCGCGCCAGCCAGACAGGTACAAGCAGAAACAGCGGGGCGAGGATCCAGCCCAGTCCCGCTTGAGGGTCCAAGGCCCGCAGGATCAAAACCGGTAGCCCCGACCACCATTCGGTATTGCCTTGAACAGAAATCACAGCCTGAACTTTCTGAAATTCCAGGAAGTTCTGGAAATCAAGGACAATTCCGACATTCAGAATTGGCCAGAGAAGACCCAAAGTAAGAATAGAAACTGTGAGCTGCTTGAGGTAGCGACCCAGTCCAAGCACGGGAACAAGAAGAACGATCTGGGCGACAAACAAAGGGGTTAGAAAGAACACCACGGATTGCTTGAAGCTCAAGGTCAAAGCAATGGCCACACCAAGAAAAACAGCCAAGCGGTTGGAGCCAGGAGATTGGGATTGGGCCAAAAATATCAAGACCACCCACATCACCGCGCTGGCAAGGGGGATGTCGCTTTTGGCGATGTAGGAAAAATAGATCGCTATCGGGCTGAGAGAGACAAGAAGCGCGACCCAAATCGCGGCCTTTCGATCAAATTTCAGGTCTCGTGCGATCAGAAATCCTAGTGGCGCCAGGGCCGCGCCACAGGCGGCTGTCACCACACGGGCGCTCACATAGAAAACGGTTGGATCCGTGAAATACTGCGCGCGGAAGGCGCCTCCGTCTGCCCAGATTCCGAACACCTTGCCAACAACAAAGAGCCCTCCAAAGGCGATCGCGTTTAGGTAGTTGAAAAGTGGGGGATAAAAGTGCTGTCGCGGAACAAGGTCCCCACCGAGGGCGCGGGCCGCATCATTGATCCTCTCATCGCCTAGAAAATAGCCATAGTCGACCCCTACAACCCGAACGGCAAATGCCAGAATGAAGAGAAGAACCAGGGGAATATACTGTTTTGCCTGCATGTTTTTGCTCCGCGTGGGCACGGTTGCTGCGGTATTAGCACGTTTCTGCCAAAGTTTCGCACAATTCCTGCGAGAAAAGCGATATAGGCAAAGCGTAGCGCCAGGGAGCAGATTTGAGTATGGATAGGTTTACGCCAAAAGATGATCTGCCGATATTTGTCGACCTAGATCAGACGCTTGTGCGCACGGATCTGGCGCAAGAGCTTTTGGTCAAAAATCTAGGAACACCAAGCCGGTTTCTTCCGACCTTGGGTGCGATGTTCAAAGGTCGAGCGGCGCTCAAACATCATCTTGCTCAAGATGCCGAATTTGATGCCGCAGCCTTGCCGTACAATCCACAGGTCTTGGCGTATTTGCGTGCCGAAGCTGCAAACGGGCGCAAAATCTATTTGGCCACTGCCGCCGCTGCGCCCGTGGCTGAGAAAATTGCCAATCATCTGGAAATGTTTGACGCCGTCTTTGCCTCGGATGAGGGGCATAACCTAAAAGGCAAGGCCAAGCTTGAAAAGATACAAGAGATAGCCCCGGACGGATTTGAATACCTCGGAGACGCTGAAGCCGATTTGCCAATTTGGGCAGAAGCATCTCGTGTTGGATTGGTCGGAGTTTCATCGCGTACGCGCGCGGCATTGGGCACAGAGAAACCTTTATCTTTGGATGTAGAAACTGAGGTGTCCAAACCAAGCCCCGTGTTTCGGGCCATGCGTCCGCATCAATGGGCCAAAAATCTTTTGGTCTTGCTGCCTTTGTTGGCCTCTCATTCCTACGGTGATTTGGTGATGGTGATGCAGGCGCTCTTGGCCTGTGCTTTGTTTGGTCTGATCAGCTCATCGATATATATCTTGAATGACCTGCTCGATATTGAGGCCGATCGTGGTCACCCGACAAAATGTAAGCGCCCTTTTGCAGCAGGTACGCTATTGCCGGTGCAGGGGGTGGCGGTTTCTGGGCTGTTGATGGCAATTGGGCTCGGGGCCGCTGGTTTGGTGCTGGGGCAGGGAATGGTCTTTGTTTTCCTGCTTTATATAGTTACAACTACACTCTACTCCACGGTGTTGAAACATCACGCTACAATCGATGTTGTTGTGCTCACCGGGCTCTACACTCTGCGGGTTTTTGCGGGTGGCGCGGCGATCGGAATAATGGTCAGCACCTGGCTTTTGACCTTTTCTCTGTTTCTATTCTATAGCCTTGCATTGATGAAACGGCACATCGAGCTCTCGCGCCTTCAGGCCCGTGGTGGACAGCAATCGCGGGGCTATTGGACAACTGACCTTCCCGCGATCTTATCGACAGGTATTGGCAGCGGTCTTGTGGCGATCTTGACGCTGACTTTGTTCATCAACAGTGAGGCGGCGACGGGTGTCTATGTCTCACCCATGACACTTTGGCTCATTGTTCCGCTCATGCTGTTTTGGGTCAACCGCGCCTGGCTCTGGGCTTTGCGGGATAAGATGCAGGATGATCCCGTGGTCTTTGCGCTCAAAGATCGGGTGAGCCAGGTCACCATGGTGTTGTGTATTGGCCTTGCCCTGTTGGCGAAATCGGTTCCTGTAGAAAGTGTGTTTCAATGACACTCCAAGGTTTCATTCTCATCGTGGTGAGCGTGACGCTCTCCGCCTTTGGACAGGTGTCGTTCAAGATCGGGGTTGATCGAGCAGGAGGCGGTGACGCGCAGACAGCTCTCGGTACGGTCATGTCTATGCTGTTGTCCCCCATGGTTCTGGTGGGCCTTGCGCTTTATGCGATTGGAACAGTGTTCTGGCTTCTCGCGCTAAAACACATGGACCTCTCATTGGCGTACCCCTTTGTCGCCCTAAGCTTTATTGTTGTTGTTGCCATTGGGGTATTGGGTTTGGGTGAGCCGTTTAATTTGGTGAAACTTGCCGGATTATGCCTGATCATTGCCGGCATTCTGGTTCTGTCACGTGCCTAGGATTTTTGGGCTGTTCGAGATGCGTGGCCCCGCGAAAACCGAACTCTAACGAACCCTTTGGTTTTTGATACAAAGGCTGTCGAAAAGGCGGAAAAGGTCGCTTGGTGTTTACACCCAAACCCTAGAATTGCGGAGCCGGCGCTCTCAGTGCAAGCGCCGGTTCCTGCGAAAGTAAGGCACCCTTGTACTTTAGCTCCAAATCAACAATGTTTCGGTATTGGCATGATCGTGGCCTCGCATACCTCATTGGATATCTCTACGAGGTGGCGGTGTTAAGCTGCTTCAGACGTTGCGAGCTGGGCCATTTTGAGAGCCGCATCGCGCGTGTCAGCCACGGCAATAAAAAGCCCATTGTGACAAAACTTAGCGCCTTTGACGCCCGTGACGTTTTCGAGAGCGGTGTCGGTCAATCCCGCCCAGGCTGCGGGTAGGTCTGCGCGGCTCTCAAAGGTGTCTCCGCCTTTGCGGATCGTGGTCAAAGCCCAGTCATCGTCACGTGGATGAATGACAAAAAGCAGGTGATCTGCGCCTGCTTTTTCCACGGCGGATCGAAACGGCATGCCCATGGGGAGTTCAAGAATGGGCGAGGCGCCTGCGCTGTTGATAGCTTCGGTCACCATGGCTTCTGCTCGACGTTTTGCCGCTTTGCCTTTGATGGACGCCTCGACAAAAGCCCGGGCGACCAAAAGTGCTGCCTGGAACGCTTCGTCGTCGGCCTGAGGGCTGCGGTCATCAAACACGGGTTTGAGCGTTTCAAGCAAAGATGACAGCGTCAACCCAGCCAAAGGACCGGCAACCGAAGGATTCATTGCGCCGTTGTCGAGCAGATCAATCGGGAGCACAAATCCCTTGTCAAAACTGGCATGAATGTCATCTACATCAGCATCTGGGACAGACATGGCACGAAGATAGTCATGGCCGAAGTGCTTCCAGATCAAACCAAATGAGCTATAGGGTTGACCATCGTCGCGCAGCGGGTTGGGGCGCTGGTGGTGGTCGAAAATTTGCTGAGACGCATCGTAATCGCGCCCAACATCATAGATGATTTTGTTTGCACTCGGAGTGATTGCAGCAGCATCGCGACTGCGAAGCAATTTGGCGTCCGGAAAAAGCCGGGTCAGAATTACGGATGACAGCAACTCATCAGCATGAAAGCCGCCCGAGTGAGTGACGAGATGGGTGATGGTCATTGGCCGCTCCGGCTGCTGGCATGAAAATTTGACCGGTTTGGCCTCGTCGCATTTGTAGGGGCGCGTGATCTTTACAGCAAGATCAGACTGCTTGAATTTGTTAATTTTTGGGGCCGTGCTTAGTCTATCTGTTCTGTTGCCACCGGGGGCGTTCCCCCGGTGCGCATGTTTGTAGGCACGCTGAGCCCTCGACAGGAGCTGGGTACCGCTAGGCTTGTATTTTGGGCCGGATTTTCCTGTCTACGCCGTCATTCAGCGGCAATTGAATGGTTCTCAGTTGCGGCGTCGTTTCGGAGTTTAAACTGAGCGACAAGAGTTTCCAGAGAGGCCGCTTCGGATTTCAGGGATGCGGCGACGGTCGAGGCCTCTTGCACCATAGCGACATTATTGCGGGTGACCCCATCAAGCTGCGCTACGCCTGCGTTGACCTCCTGAACTCCCGAAGCCTGGTCTCGGGCTCCGTTGGCGATCTCGCTGATGCGGTCAGAGATGCTTTTGACTTGGTTGGCGATGCCGCGCAGTGCCGTTCCCGCGCGCCCGACCAAAGCCACCCCGTCTTCAATCTGATGCGAGCTGCCCTCAATGAGCTTTCGAATTTGCGTGGACGCCTGTGCAGAGTGTTGTGCAAGACCGTGGACTTCGGAGGCGACGACCGCGAAGCCTTTACCGGCTTCGCCTGCCCGGGCCGCCTCGACGCCTGCGTTCAATGCAAGCAGATTGGTTTGAAAGGCGATATCGTCAATCACGGAAACGATTTGGACAATATCCTCGGACGATTTCTGGATACCGGCCATGGCCGCAATGGTGGATTCTACAACGCCACTGCTGGCTTCTGCTGCGGTGCGCGCTTCTTCAGTAATGCCTTCGGCTTCGAGGGCGCTAGCGGCGGTGCTATTCAAGGATGTGGACAAGGCGGCCATAGACGAGGCGGTTTGTTCGATCGTCGTCGCATTGACACCGGCATCACGTTGTACGCCTTTCATCATGTCAGCGAGCTTTGCTGCGCGGCAATCAAGATCATCCGCACCACGGCGGGCCTGAGTTACAATGTGTTCAAGTCCCGCTCGGGCGGTTTCAGCATGTTGCATAACTTCTGCAAAGCGGCCTTCAAGCCCGGTTTCAACGCTTTGCGAAAGATCACCTTTTGCGACATTTTCGAGCATTTCCGAAATTTCACTGAAGGCTGCATCAAGCTGAACCATCAGTCCGTTAGCAGCATTGGCGATGCAGGTCGCATCGCCGTCGTTGGTTAGAACACGCCCCGAAAAATCGCCGCGTTGCGCGGCTTCGGCCACGGTTTGAAGTTCACGACCCAGTTGGCGATTACGGTTCGCACTTGTGATGGCAATTTCGACGCCGCGCGCCAGTTGACCAAATTCGTCATTGCGTCGTGTGCCTTGGACCCGGTCTACGGGTTCGCCAGCTTCAAAACGTTGAAGGGTCTGCGTGAGTTTGGATAACGGGCGCAGCATGCCAAGCAACAGAACCCAGGCGATTCCGATCATAACGATCATCATTGCCATTGCGGCAAGGGTCGAGGCCTGCTCAACCTGATGAAAACGCGTCTGCAAGGCCGAAATTTTGTCCCCGAGACGCTTTTCAGGCGCACCAAGAAAATCATGGATTGGTGCCATGATGTCGGCTTTGAAGGCGTGATATTCAGGGGAATGGAGGAGGTCTCGTGCGAGATCCATATCGGGTTCACCGCTGATGACATAGGCTCCAGAGCTGTCTTGATAGAGGCCTTTAACGGCGTTCATTGCCTGGACTTCAAGGCTGACAAGGCCATCAGAATTTGCCTTGGCCTGAGAGAGGAGCTCAAATTCTTCATCTGAAAACCCCTCATCCCGCATTAGGTCTTCAAGAGATCGGGTGATGCCGCTGCCTTCGGTTGCCGGGCGATCGGCGGCCAAAAAATCCCAGTAGATGCGGTTGTAGTGAAGAGGGCGCTCCTTTGTTCCATTCCGAATGGCAAGGATATCAAAATATTGCTGTTCGAATTTGGCATCCCCCGTCACAACATAGGTTCGCGCGAGGCGTGTCAAATCGTCACTAGATTGGCGAAGTTCGTCCGCCAGAATGTACGATCGATATTGACGTTCAAATGCAGCTTCGAGTTTTGAAACTTCGTTTTTGCTCCAAATCTGAGTTGTGAGTGCCGCAAATACGCTGATCAAGCCAAGAATTGTCAGAGATCGTCCGAATTTTGAAATTCGCTGTCCAGTCATCACCAATTACTCCAAAATACTTGCCCTATTTTTGGGCAAACTGAAATAACGGCTCGTTAAAGAGTGATTTTTTGTTCCGAATTTAAGGTTTCTTTCGGAGTATATTCATGAGCCGGTAAGACGTCGGTCTAAACTTCGTATCCTCTGGCGCCAAATGCATTGGTCAACGGCAGACATCGAAGAGCGCACTTCTCCCCGCACCCGACAGTCTCAGTGTCGGAGTTTCTTGCGTGAGCATGTTGACCGGTGACTCGAATTTTGCGTATTTATCGAAAAAATATGATTTTTTTAACGGTTCAGCGTCGGTGTTGCGCACAAAAGCAAATTGAAGTCTGCGGGGGATTATGAGGCAGAGGTTGTTGTGCGGCGCGGTTTTGGCTGGCGTCTTACTTTCCGGTTGTGAGAATGCAACCAATAAGGCCACCGATGTGCGGCTCATGAATCTCATGGATAACGGTTTGGACACCAAGGCGCAGGAGCGGCTTGATGCCCGCTTGAGCAAGGCCGTCGCTCGGGGAGATAAAAGCAACGATCTTTCTGGTGCACATGGCGACCTGCAAGACGCGGATACCCAAGAACTTGGCGCCTTTCTGGTTGCGGCGCTTGAGCGCAATCCACGTATCGGTGCTGCGGCGCAGGGGATCAATCTCGCAGATGCGCGTCGCCTGAACGCAATTTTTGGCTATCTGCCTCAGGTCAAGCTTATCCTCGATCAGAGCAATGTGAATCAGGTTGTCGTCGAAACCGACAATGCGGTGTTCCAGCAAGGTGAAGCGAAATATCCTGTCCAAACCCAGCAACTACGCCTTGAGCAGCCTATATTCGATCTGGCGCGCATTTTTGGTATCCAACATGCCAGCAACGCCCGGTCTTTGGCCGAGGTTGAATACATCCGCACAGTGCGCGACGTGGCGTTTGAGGTTTTTGATGCCTATGTGGTTGCTGGTCAGGCCAAGACACAGTCCCAGATGCTGCGCCGCAGGATGTCGCTGTTGTCCCGCCAGATCACCAGCCAGTCGGTTCTGGACGAAAGCGGGCTGGGGGATGCAATTCAAAAGTCGTCACTTGCGTCCGAGCGCGCGAGTTTGGCCGCTGAGGAAGCGCTGAACGCCGCAAAATATGCGGAAGCCATGGGGAGCCTGGCGCGCCTCACCGGTGTTGCGGTTACTGATGTGCCAAAATTGAGCCTACCGCGCGAAATTGTTGGTGCTGAGCGTAAAGTGAGCGCCGCACAGGCGGTAGCGACGGGCTTGCAGGAAAATCCACTTGTTATGGCAGCGGCCTTGACCGCAGTCGGGGCTGATCTGGAGCGCAAAACAGCTCTGGCGGATGACTTTTCGCCGGTTCTGATGGCCTACGCCTCAATCAAAAAAGAAGATCGTGCAGATAGCCGCTTTGGAGGCGGGTCGGTCACTGAAGACACCACAGTTGGGGTCGCGCTGACCATTCCTTTGTTCAACGCAACCGGAGAAGGCTACACTATGTTGCCGGCGACGGTGGCCGCGCGCAGCGCCGTGCTGGATTATCATGCGCAGCGGCGCGAACTGGAAACCAGCATCCGCACCACGCATGCGCGATTGGGGGAATTGAACAAGGCCATGGGGCAGGCTGGGCGAGCTGTCTCGGCCGCACGTCGCGCATTGCGCTCAGAAGAGGCGCGGAGCGAAACAGGACAGTCGGCCGATATTGCTGTGGCTGCTCGGAAGCTGCGTCTGGAAGTGGCGCGTGAGAGGGCCTTTTTCTATCAGTCAGAATATCTGCGCGCCTGGGGGCGGTTGCAGTATCTCGTCGGAGCGGATCTTGGCAATGCGCCGCTGTAATTCGCTGATACCGATACTCTTGTCAGCAGTTGCTTTCGCTGGGGAGGCCTCTGCCCAAGAGGTGACATCCCGTGAAGCTTTTGCGGCGCTGTCCGGAGGTGGGCGCTCCATAAATTGCACGGTAAAGCCACTGCGTGAGGTGGCACTGGCGGCGCCGGCGCCAGGGATCGTCGCGAAAGTCCATGTGCGCCCAGGCCAGCATGTGGCCAAAGGTGACCTGCTGATTGAGCTGGATACTCGGGTTTTGCGCGCCGAGCTTGCGCTAGCAGAGGCCCGCGCAGGCGATCGCACCCGGTTAGAGGCGGCGATTGTGCGGCGTGATGGAGCGAGGATCAAAGAGGCACGACTGGCGCAGGCGCGCGCGCGTAAGGCCGTTGCTGCGTCCGAGCATGACGCCGCAGCGCTTGAGCTTAGTCTGGCTGAGGCCGAGATTGCGCAAGAAATGCAGGCACTTGCCCTCTCTGTGCTTGAGGTGCAGCGCGCGCAGGCCGTTATAAATAGCATGCAGCTGCGCAGTCCTGTGGATGGGGTTCTTGACGAGGCGCTGATCGATCCGGGCGAAACAGCCGCGGGCGAGCCTTTGGCCGTTATTTATGTCAATCAGCCGCTACGGGTCGAAGCCTTTGTACCCGCCGCACTTTTGGCGGGGCTGGTGGCTCAAGAGGAATTTTCGGTGGTGATCAATGGCGCCAAAGGCAAGCCCTTATCGGTGGAATTGGATCATGTTTCACCGGTAGCAGACCTTGCCTCAAACACCGTTAGCGCATTTTTCCGTCTGGAAAACAACGCAGTGCTTCCAGGGAGCAAATGTGAAATGACCGTTCTGGGGGGCGCAGAATGACCATTGGAGTGACACGCGGATGGGCCTTGGTGCTGCTGACCAGTCTAGGCGCAACCCAGGCTATGGCGCAGGCCACTGGAGGCGGGGGAACCGCCACGGTCGGTGCCAGTTATTCAACGGTTTATGGAGCGACTGCGGATATCGGTCTTGATGTCGATAACCTGTTTGGCACAGGGGTTGATGTGAACCTGTCACATCGTGGCGGTGCCGAGGGGCGTGCTTCTAGCTTGGCAGTGACCCGTCGTTGGAGCCTGGGCGACACGGGATTGGGCCGTGACGCGGAGCTTGCTCTGTCACTCACCGCGTCGCAGTCGGACTGGGACAATCGCCCCTATTCAGAGCAACGTAGCAAAGTCGAACTGAGCTACAGTGCGGCTCTGTCTAAAAATCTGCGCTGGTCAGGTAGCCTGTTCTGGCAGCAAGATCGTCTGGACGACCTGAACGCCGGGCTGTCGCCGGTTTTGCAGCAGGATGCGGGCACCAGCCGAGCGGCGGGGGCTGGAGTGGCTCTGCGCTATGACACCTCTTTGGATCGCGGATTGCTTGATCCGGGCATGTCGGCTCATGCGGGTCTGCGCTTTGCCGTCGACGGCAATGGTTATCGCGGGTCCACCCGTGTAAATGCGGGCTTTGAGGCCACTCAGCCTCTTTTAGGTGCGTCGGTCTGGCGCGTCGCGATGGAGGGCGGTGCCATCCGCGGTCGCGGCAATGATGGTTATGTGCATGTGTTGGATCGAGCGTTTTTGGGAGGGCATGCGCCACGCGGGTTTGCCTGGGGCGCGGCCGGGCCGCACGATCTGACCACGGGCGATGCGCTTGGGGGCACCAAATACGCCACTGCGAGTCTTGAAATGCTAGCCCCAGTACAAGGTGAGCGATTTGCAGCGGGGCTCTTTGCAGATTTTGGCAGCGCCTGGGGGCTGCCCGGTGTGAGCGGCATCGATGATGCTCAGAACTGGCGGTCAAGCGTGGGTGTCTCGGCCTATTGGAATAGTGGTTTTGGGGCGATGGAGTTCGGTGTTGCCAAAGCTATCAATACCTTTCCAAGTGATGATACCAATCGCTTCTATTTTTCATTGAATACAAAGTTTTAAACGATTTTTGGCATTTGATGCCAGGTGCGCAAAGCCTTGGAAAAAGGCGCGTAGGACGAGACGATAGGGACGGATATGGGACAGAATAAGCAGATCACTTCCAAGGGTTCCAAACTGGTGCCTGAACTGGCAATTGATACCCGTGCTGTCCCGCTTGAACCGCGTGTTATGTTGGATGCAAATCTGGAGTGGGACCTCACCGGGTCAACCGCTTTGGACACTGTTCTGACGAATATCCAAGCCACCTTTGCCAATCAGCTAGATCCCCTGACAAATTTTCTTGAGGAGTTTGAGAAAGACGCCGCCCGCGCCTTCGATCTTGTTTCTGGACTGGTGGAAGATACTCGTGGGGTCACTGTAAACGATGATGTAAATCAGGTGGTGGACCTGAACCCGGCGACCGAAATGGTGGACCGGATTTCTGCCGTGATTCAGGAAATGCGCGATCAGGTCGCGGCACTTTCCACGCTGGCGGATAGCAAACTATCTTTGGATCTCGACGACATCGTCGTTGGTGATGATACATTGGTGAGTTTTGCCCAGGATGGCGCAAATGCGGTCGATGTCTCCATCCATCTCCCCCAAGTGGTGGCTGATTTTACCAACCTGCTGCAACAGGCTGTTCCAGGTCTGACATTGCCATTGGACATTGCCGGTGCTGGCGCTAATGCCGCGGCCATCCGCTTTGAGCTGGCCAGCTCGGTCACAATTAGCGGCAATTCTGTTAGTGAGTTTGGCGTCGATATTCATGATTTTGCCTTTGCGCCTATTTTTGAAGTGGGAGGCGTACTTGGTCTACCGGCAGATGCCGATGTCACGCTGGGCATGCTGGATCTGGAGGTCGATCAGGTCGAAGTAGCGAAATTTGGCCTGTTTGTTGAAGCTTCGGCAGGCGCGAACTTAGGTTTTTCGACGGATTTTAGTAGCTTTACCTGGAAAGGGGATGCCCCCGGGACCAGCTTTGATATGGCGGCCCGTATTCATGAGGTCGATGGATCTGGCTATGTCAATATCGCCGAAGATGCGCGGTATGCGCTAGCTCAGGTCGACCTGTCAGGGGCCTTGACCATGGGCGGGGTTTCGCAGGGGTTTGAAGCGGACATAGGGCTGTCAACAATTCTAGACAGCAGCGGAGCCGAGGGACGTGTTCAGGGGCTCGTGACGCACGCCGAAGTTGACTTTGATCTGACGCTGGATGATGCCGGACTTCCACCTGAACTGGCGCAAGCGATAAGTGACAGCGTAAATGCACTTGCAACCATGGGCACCGAAGAGGTCATTGGGTTTCTCAATGATGTCGGCACAGCCATTTCAAGCGCATTGCGGGATGCCAGCTTCGATCTCGCTATCCCGCTCACAGACATACGCCTGAGTAGTGTGATTGGCCAAATTTCGGATGTGTTCTCTGGGCTTGCCAATAGCTTTACCATCAACAGTGGCGCTTTTGGCTTTTCTCAAGAGGACGGCAGCGGAAACCTAGAACAGATTGTCAGTGTATTAAGCCAAGCCACAACCTCGCAAGATGGTCAGAGCCTAACGGCGGCCCAGCTTGACGCGCTTCTGGCGTTTGACCAGCTTGAATTGGCCGTGCTGGCAACGGATGGCACACTTACGACGCTGAATGTTGCTCTGGATGGGGCCGTTGCCAATAGCTCCGCTTCTGTGGAAGATCGCATCGCGGATCTGATTGGGAAATTGAACACGGCTCTGGGCGGCCATGATATCACGGTCGCTCTTTCATTGTTTGGCGGGTTGCAAATTACTGGCAGCGCTTCGCCCCCCACCGCTCAGGGGTCTGTGGCGCTGGTGGGCGCGCGTCGGAAATCCGACGGAAGCACTGATGACAGCATCACGTTTGCAGATCTTGGGTTCGACGCCGGTCAGCTTAAAACCGTGGTGCGGGCAGGCAGTGAGACCGTTGAAGAATTCAATGGTTTGGCCATTCGCTTTTCCGGGGCAGTGAACAGCTTTGAGTTGGGGACGCTGGATTTCTCCGAGCTCGCTGGTGTAAAATCCGTGCGCTACACCCTTATGGTGGATGGCGAAGAGCAAAAGGTCGATGTCACGTCAAGCACTGGAACCGGGTTCGCCGATCTGGGGCAATTTATCAGTGATTTCAATGCCGCTCTGACAGCACAGAGCTTTGACATTGTGGTGTCTTCGAACGGTAGCGGTGATGGTCTCAAATTTGACCTGGGCGCAGACGAGCACCGGTCTTTTGAGCTGTCAGTTGATCCCACTGATCTCTTGCGCGCGTTGAATATTGAAGGGTTGATGGGGTGGGTCAATGCCGAATTGACCAAAGTTCTGCCCGGAGTCGAGCTTGTTCTGACCGACAAGGGAGAGTTGATCTTCTCGCTGCCGGATCTGGAAAAAACCCTTACAATCACCACCGATGATTCCGTTGGTTTCAATGCCGATGACTTGGGCCTAGGCCTGTTGAATGGCGTTTCGCTTGAGGCCAAACTGGCGGCGGAGTTGAATGCAACCTTCAGTGCCGGCATGGGCATTGATCTGGCCGGTCTTGCTCAGGCAGTGATTGGGACAAGCGGTACTGCCAATGCGGTTGAAGCCAATGCCGCGACCCAGAGTTCCTCCCTTGATCTGGTGTTGGACAATGTATTCCTTGCTGATCTCGCGCTGCGCGTCGATGTGTCTGGCAGCGCAACCGACATCATCGGATCGGCCGATGTGGGTATTGTATCCGTCGCCATTGGTTCAGAAGACGCAAGTCAGAATGTGCTGGCGCTTGATACGGCGTTAGAGGCAACACTTGTAGGGCGCGACAGCGACGGCGCCTTTGGTGGACATCTGAGCTATCGAGCGCTGCACAAAGCTGTGGCCGAGCGTCTGGAAATGGTTGACGGCGAAACGGTGCGTATACCCGCGCCGGGCATTGCCTCGCTCTTGGGCCGCTTCGACATGAAGGGCGGCATTGTCGTGGATGGGGAAGGGCAGGCGCTCAACGCCTCAGATGCCCCCATCGCCAATGCGGTGGAACTGGTGACGGTTGATCCGTTTGACAATTCCGCGCCAGATGAGCTTGCAGAGTTTCTGCTGCGCCTGGGGGACGTCAAAGTCACTGTCGCGGGGATCGATGGGATCAATGAGGATCTGATCGACGGGATCAGTCTGACTATCGAAGACCTTCAGGATCTGGGTGGCACATCGGTGGTTCAGCTGCTGAGCAACAATCCAGATGCGCTTGCAGCCATCGATGGTCTGAGTGCGCTCGAAGACGGTGACATTCTGGATACGCTGTCGGCCATTGCGAATATGCTTGTGGTGGTTGGGGACACGCTTTCCGACAAGATGCCGTTCCTCGCGGAAGACATTCCGCTGTTGAACCTGTCCATTCTGGATCAGATCAATTTCGCCAAAGATTTCATTGATGCGCTGAAAGACCTGCGGGACGATCCACAGTCCGGGCTGGATGTTGTGCATGATGAGCTGGAAAAAGTCTTTGGTCATGACACGGTGACACTGACATGGGATGGGGATGCTCAGACCATTCTGTTCGATCTCGAATTCAAGTTCCTTGAGGATTATCAAAAGAGCCTGCCGTTCAATCTCGATCTGGCGGAACTTCTGGGCGATCAGCTCAAAGATATTCTTGGCGCGGATCTGGCAGATGTGGTCAGTGGATTTGTTGACGTATCGGGTGACGGTGAACTGATTTTCGATCCGACGCTGGCGATGCGGTTTACCTTTGGCATCGATCTGTCGCCAACCTTGGTGAAGCCAACTGACCCGGCAGTGCGGGATAAGGCGCTGAATGAACTGTCAACTGTCAGCAACTTCAACCTTGCCCCGGGTGGAGGCAACGATCTGCGCATCACTTGGTATGATACCGAAGCGGGGACAAACAAGCGCGCGGATATCAATCTGGATGATGCCGAAACTCTGGGTGAGGTGGTTGATGCAATTGATGCAGCGGTCAAAGCTCAGTTTGGAGCAACCGTAAGCTTTAGCTACGATGAAACCACGGGGCAGATCACGCTGTCTGACAGCGATACACAGCTGGTAGACACTGCTGATGTCACTGCGATGTTTGGTGCGGATCGGGTTGAGGCCAGTGATGTGGGCGGGGTGCTGACCGTCGTTCTGGACGCAGGGTTCACGGATTACGCAGGCGCCCGGGCCTTTACAATCGAGATCAGTGATACGCCTGTATCTGTGAGCATCGATGAACAGGCAGGCCGCACTCAGGCGGAATTTATCGCGGCGCTCACAACTGCTCTGCAAGAGGCCCGGATTGATCGCGGAGTTCTCAGCGACACAGGGATATCCTTGGTAGACGTGCCGCTGTCAAACCTGATCGATGTGGTGCTCGAAGGGGGCAATATTGAGCTGCGCGGCACTGATTTTGTGACGTCGCTGGGTTATGACGCCATTGGTTTTGCGGTTTCCGGTGAAGACGTATCGAAAGACATCGCCTTTAAAGTTGAGAGCCTGGGCGGATCGAATGTTGCGCGTGCTCTGGGCCTTGATGCCTATGACAGTGCCACCGAGGGTGATCTGACTTCAGACGTGATTTTTGAAGCCGTGACGGTTGGCACACCTCGGGTGTATCTCGACACTGAGAAAACCGGTATCGTTGCGGGGTTCACCGCTGGCGTGAATGATGGGCTTGAGCTTAAGCTGGGACTGGGCCCTGTCGAAGTCCTTGTTGAAAATGGCAAAGCCCTGATCAATGCGGGTGACGGGTCTGATGACCCTGCCAACATCACTCTTGGTATCAATGATATCGACGGTGACAGCAATGCAGGTCAATACGATCTAAGCCATATCTTTGATATCTCCAGCGATCCGACGCTTGGCTATTCTGATTTGTTTGATGTTGATGTTGCGATCGGAATTGATATTGATCTGCCGTTGAGCGATACGCTGGGGTTGTTCGACCCCACCACTGATGGTTTGAAATGGACCGCAGACCTGCTGTCCACACCGGATGATTTCAAACTCAAAGATCTGACGGCCGCGAATGCAAGTGCGTTGATGGAAGGGGTCTTGATTGACCTCTATAACGGTGGAAACATTGCTATCGGGACGGGATTGAACGAGCTTTCGCTCGAGCTTCCGGATTTGTCTGACTTCCTATCCAACCTCAATGTTCTGGCGATCCTGAACGACCCCAAATTGGTGCTGGGCGGTCTGGATATGCTGCTCAACCAAATGCAGACTATCTTTGATGACTACCTGAGCGGGATCAGTCTGCCGGTGATTGGCGATGCCATTGGCTCGGGCGTGACCTTCTTTGATGATTTCCGCCTGAATGTTGTGGCCAAAGCGTTGGCCTGGGCCGAAACGCCCAATGCGGACGGCAGCTATCCCACAACCGTAGATTTCCTGACCGGTGTCGTGAATGACGCGTTGAATGATCTCTTGGGTACATCTGGCACGCAATATTTGCAGGCCTTCCTCAACACCGATGGGGCCACCGAGGGTTCCTATCTCTATGTTGCCCTGAACTTCAATGCTCTGATCTTTGACGAAATGATCGACATTGATTTTGACCTTGGCCTGCCCGGTTTCGATCTTGAGGTGGAAGACGGCTCTAAGGTGCGTATGACCTTGGATTATATGGTCAACATCGGCTTCGGCTATGATGGTCAGGGCTTCTTCCTGCTCAATGATACCGATGATCCAGAGATTGAGATCGAATTTAAGGTTGATGCCGGAAGTTTCGAAGGCTCGATGAGCCTGTTCAACCTGCTGGGTGTCGAAGCCAAAGCGGTGACCCTGCAAAAAGGACAGATCGCGTCGAGCGCGGGTAGTGGCGGTGGGACGGCGGAAGTCTCGGCCAGCTTGCAAGCGGATCTTTATGGCGACAGTGGCCTGGAGGTCAAAGACCCAAATAGCAAACCCGCCAATGGCGGTGCAGTGACGGGCGACAGCGCCTATCGCGATTTCAGCGGTGTTGAAGTGAAGAACGCGTTGGGGGAAACGCTTGACTGGGAAAAAGTTGTCTATCTTGCCCAGTTGGACACCAGCAACCTGATCTCCTTCGACTTTGTTGCGGCATTTGATGTCCAAATCGGACTATCGGCCAACGTTCTGGATCCGACAACGGGCAACCCCATCGAGTTTGGCGGAACACAGGTTATCCCAAGCGTCGCGACAGAGTTGGTGTTTCAGGGCGATTACGCTCTGACCACAGGATTGAACATCGACAAGGTGTTGTTCAATCAGGTGCGGTTGGATGCGTCGGTTCTCTACGATGCGCTGTTGGCGCCTATTCTTGACCCAATCAAAGAGTTTATCGACCCGCTTGCCAAATTCTTCAGCGTGCTGGCCAATCCACCGATCAGTTACCTGACGCAGATTTTGGGCAATGTTTTCCCAATCTTGAAGATCGTCGATAGCATCATCCAGGTCTCTGACAGTGTCCTGCAGTTCACGCAAACGCTGGTGAATACGGGCGGCATGGTTGTCTTTGGGGATTACGATTTCTCAGGCAACGCCGACGATATGGAGAGCGGCGAAAAAGGCGTGTCTTCGATTGATCAATCGGACATTAGCCGGTCAAATGCTGGCGCGGCGTCGCAACAACCCAAATTTGGTGTCTTCGGAAATCCCAACAATGGCCTGTCGATCGAGCTGCCGTTGCTGACGGATCCGTTCTCGGCGATCAATATCCTGACGGGCAATTTCGAAGAAGTTGATCTGGTCCGGGCGCGATTTACGCTGTTCAACTTTGACACTGGAGTGATCGATGTAGCCGATGAGGTGCTCAGCGCGATGGGCGCGCCGGGTTGGGTGAAAAGCATCATTAAAAGTGTGTTCCAGGCGACGTTTGAGGCACGGTTCAAAGCTCAATTCGAAGTCGGATATGACATGTCGGGCTTGGCAAATTTCGTCAACTCGTATGATCCTGAGCGCCTGCTGGATGGCGTGTTTATTGCCGCCGATCCGGGCTCTTTGGTGGATGCCTATCTTGGAGCCTCATTGCGTCTCAACGCGGGCCTTGCCGGGATCAATTCGTCGTTTGGGTTTGGTGTCGAACTGAGCTTTAACGATCCAAATGATGACGGCAAACTGCGTATCCCCGAATTGATTGCGCTCATCGAGGCCTCAAGCGGTTCGGATATTTTGGGATATCTGTTCCGAGGAACAGCAAGTTATAAGATCTATCTGAGCATCTGGGCGGGCATCAGTCTGCCTTGGCCACTTCCGGATCTGAAGTGGTCCACCACTGTTTTCAATCTGCAAGACAGCATCAGCTTTGGCGGATCTAAACCCCCGGCCCAGCTTGCAACGGATCTGAGTGAAACAGGAAACACCGCGATCCTCAACGTCGGTGCGCGGGCCGGGGCGAGCATGTCGAACATCGAAACCGATGGCAACGATGTGATCACGGTGACTGGGCCAAACTCTCCGTTCCAGGTGCATCTCAACAGCGACGGTCAGGTTCAAACCGGGAGCTTTGCTGAAGGGGCTGGCGCAATCATCGTTCCGGCTGGCAATGGCAACAACGTCGTCAACCTGGCAGGCGTGAACAAAGACATCACCACAATCACTTATACAGGTACTGGGACGGATACGATTTCACTGCCGCCACAGGGACTGCATGTCGTGTTCGCAGGTGACGGGGTTGATACGATTTCAGCACCGGCAGGTTCGACAGGCACCTATGTTATCTTTGGTGAGGCTGGCGCGGATCAGGTCAATATCCCAAGTGGCAATGTGATTTATTTTGGCGACGCTGATTTCGGGATGAAAGATCTGTTTTTGCAGACATTTGCCAATGGCGGTGTCAGCAAATCTGCGGTGTTGAACCTGTTGGGGCTCAATGCCGATGGCACTGTCAACAGCAGCGCCAATGCTAATTATAAGGTAAGCGACGGACAGAAGGTCAATTTGCATGACCTATTAATCAGTTACACTGAAACCACCCAACTTAAAGCGGCCAAAGATGTTGAAACCGTAACAGTTGGATCTGGCAATCACACAATCCTAACCGGAGGGGGTGCAGACCGTATCACCGGAGCGCTGAATGGAACCGGTACCGTGACCGTGTTGTCTGGCGCGGGAGCCGATCGGGTGACCGTTGGGGGCAATGATGTTTATGTCGAAGGTGGTGCTGGGTCCGATATCATTCAGGTGAACGGCGCAGAAACCGAGGTCTGGGGCTGGGGCAAGGCCGCAGGCGTGGATGGATTGCCCACAAATAATGATGCACTCTCGGCGCTATCGCTCAAAGATGGCGCAGACATCATGATCGGCGGGGATGGCAACGACAGCTTCTTCGGCCAGTTGGGCAAAGACATCCTGCAAGGCGACGGCGGTGCCGATAGCCTGTCGGGCGGCCTGGAGAACGATCTGATCAATGGTGGCACGTTCCATATGTCGGACAGCTCAGGCGCGACTTTGGTGCTCTCCGATATAGATCTCACAGGTCAGCTTCGGTCTGGTCTGGTGGTTTCCAGTGTCGGTGATGCCGATGGCAATGATACCATTGCGGGCAATGATGGCGACGATGTCTTGATTGGTGGCGGTGGCAGTGACAGCATGCTGGGTGGCCTAGGCAACGACATTCTTCTCGGAGATTTTGGATCCGTCACGCTTTCGAGCAGCCTTGTGGCAAAACAGGCCGTTACGATCCTCGATACAGATGCGCGCGGTGGCACGGATCAGCTGTTTGGAGAGGATGGGAATGACATTCTGGTCGGGGGGGCAGCGGATGCAGGTCAACCTGAGACATTGGAAGATTTCCAAGGCAACAACATCATTCTGGGGGACTTCGGCCAGATTTCCGGCGCACGCATCCTAGAGAACGCGACACACATTAGCGGCACAGCGTCGATCAATGGCGGCGCTGATCTGATCCGAACCGGTCGTGGCAATGATATGATCGTGGGCGGGGAAGGGAACGATACGCTGCAGTCCGGTTTGGGAGCGGATATCATTCTTGGCGACCTTGGTGTGATCGATATTACGGGCCTGACCATCACCGGTATCGCAGATGATGCGGACGGGAATGATCAGATCACGCTGGGTGTCGATACTCCGAGCGAATACAGCACACCAGCGCTGCCCGATTTGTTTGATATGGTTGTCGCCGGAGGTGGCAACGATACCATCGAAGCGCAGTCAGCTGGGCTTGCTGCGATGGCCGACAGCGGTGTGATCACTGTGGATGCTTTGGCGCTGAATGCGTTGCGCACCTATGTCGCGCCCTCAGCGGGTGCGTCACAAGAGGTTTTGGATGCAGATGTCCGCACCCGCCGCCTGATCGGATCGCTGATCAAAACAATGACCAGCGCGGGCCACGCCAGTGACGGTGCCGATGTGCTAACCACGCAGGGTGGCACGGTCACAGCGGTGCTGGGGGGCGGGTCTGATCAGGCCACCCTTGCAGACGGAGAGGTGTATGTACTGGGCGACGACGGGGCGATCCAGATGACGTCGAACAGCGACCACACTGGCCGTGAAGTAGCCATGACCACCGCCGCGGGCGTTGTGAGTGCTGGCAACGATACCGTGGCTTCGCAGACAGGTGACGCCGTCATCGTCGGTGGTTTGGGCGCGGATAGCCTGAGCTCGGGTACAGGCGATCATGTCATCCTAGCTGATGATGGTACGCTGACACGCGATGACCGAACGGCCGAGCTCGGGATCTCAATTCAGACCACAGCCGCAGCCACCGATGGTGCGGATCACGTCACCGTCACCGATGGCGTTATGCACATCGTGACAGGGACCGGGTCCGATACGGTGCAAGGGGGCAATGGCGACATGACCCTGCTTGCTGGCTCTGGATCGGTCGCACTGACCGCTGCGGAACGTGTGATTTCGTCGGAGGGCGCGGACGCGGATGGCGATGATGTGGTCACTCTGGGCAACGGCGAAAAATTTGTTGCTCTGGGTCTTGGCAATGACCGTGCTACGCTGGGCAATGGGCACACCCGTCTGTTGGGGGATGCTGGGGAAATCCGACTGACCCGCGCGACGGGCGCGCTCAGTGTTTCAACCAATGGGTTGACCTCTGGTGGCGATGACACGGTGACCACGCTTGATGGAGACGACCGTGTTGTCCTTGGAACAGGTCATGACAGCGCCGACCTTGGCGAAGGCGCAAATATTGCGGTGGGTGACAATGGTTCGCTGACCGTTGATGCCGCACTCACCCGTGTGATGAGCACAGATGCGCTCCATGGCGGCAATGACAGCATCACAACGGGCATGGGTGCTGACCTTGTTGTCGCGGGCAGCGGTGACGACACGCTGTCGCTGGGTGACGGGGACAACCGCGCATTGGCGGACAACGGTGAGATGGAGATCACCGCAGCGTCCACAACTCTGACTTCTACGGATGACAGCATTGGTGGTAACGACAGCGTCACCTCTGGCACCGGTTCGGACTGGGTTGTTCTGGGGACGGGGGCGGACACTGCCACGCTGGGTGACGGTGCAAACATGGCGATAGGTGACAATGGCCTGCTGGAAGTGGATGCCTCGGTCACACGCCTGACCAGTCGCTCGGCGAACCACGGTGGCCATGACAGTATCGCCACAGGCACCGGCTTGGATCTTGTTGTTGCGGGCAGTGGGGACGATACGCTGTCGCTGGGTGACGGAGATAACCGCGCATTGGCGGATAATGGTGTGATGGAGATCACCGCCGCGTCCACAACCCTGACCTCCTCGGATGACAGTATTGGTGGCAACGACAGCGTGACCAGCGGCACCGGGTCGGATTGGGTTGTTCTGGGCGTGGGGTCGGACACTGCCGCGCTGGGCGAGGGTGCGAATATGGCGATTGGTGACAGTGGCCTGCTGGAAGTGGATGCCTCGGTCACACGCCTGACCAGTCGCTCGGCGGACCACGGTGGCCATGACAGTATCGCCACAGGCACGGGAATGGACCTTGTTGTTGCAGGCAGTGGTGACGACACTCTGTCGCTGGGTGACGGGCACAATCGCGCCTTGGCGGACAACGGTGTGATGGAGATCACCGCCACGTCCACAACCCTGACCTCTACGGATGACAGCATTGGCGGCAACGATAGCGTTGTCACCGGTACCGGGTCGGACTGGATTGTTCTGGGGATTGGGGCGGACCACGCGCGCCTTGGTGCAGGCGATAACCTGGCGCTGGGTGACAATGGTGTGCTGACCAAAACTGCCACGACCGAAAGTCTGGTGACCCAATCGCCGTCTCTGGGTGGCAATGACACCGTTATCTCGTTGTCTGGTCACGATCATGTGGTGTTGGGGCAGGGCGCGGATCTGGCGGATCTGGGTGAGGGCAATAATGTTGTGCTCGGCGACAATGGCGGCCTGACGCTGGATGCGACATCGCTGATCCTTGAGGCCACAGATCGCACACTTGGGGCCGCAGATACCGTGGCCTTGGGAGCGGGTCATGACATTGCCATCCTTGGTGTCGGCAGTGACCATGCCACATTGGGAGACGGCGACAACCGCGCTCTGGGCGACAATGGCCGGATTGAAATGTCCTTTGCCGGGACAAGCCGTCTGGAGGCGACGGATGGGGCAGATGGTGCGGATACCGTGCTAAGCGGCACCGGGCTTGATGTCATTCTTGGCGGCTTGGGCAGCGACAGCATCCACGCGGGGGCGGGTGCCAACACGTTGCTCGGGGACATGGGCTTTGTTACTCAGGAGGGCGGTTTGGCGGCGGCAGCGACCCGAACCGCATCCACCGCAGACTTTGGCAATGGTGGGCAAGACACCCTGACCACGCTTGAAGGTGTTGATGTTGTGTTGGCGGGTGCCAATGACGACAGTGTGTCGACTGGAGCCGGCGAAGACCTTGTGGTCGGGGATGACGGCCGTTGGGTTTCCGCGCATCCTACAGGTTTGGGGCGAGCGCAGACCACGGTTCTGCAAAGCGGCGGCAATGACTGGATCGATGCAGGCGCCGACAATGATCTAGTGATGGCGTCGCAGGGCCATGACACGGTTCAGGCGCAAGAAGGCGAAGACGTTGTTCTGGGGGATGACGGGGATGTCACCTTCCGCAATGAAACGGACGTTGAAACGCTTGTTCTGACCAATATTACGCTGGGCGGCGATGATCTGATCACAGCCCAGGGCGGCAGTGGTGACAATGTGCTGATCGGACAGGCCGGTGCCGACACGATGATCGGTGGGACCAGTGACGACCTGATGATTGGGGATCTGGCAACCGTAATCTTTGCAAGCTACCAGACTGTGATGCCAGGACAATCGGTGGTCGACCGCCTGAGCGATATGGTGGGCATCGAGCCGAACCTTGGCTTTGACGACAGCATCAGCGGCGCTGAAGGCGATGATTTCATTATGGGTGGGTTTGGCGGTGATACGCTGCGTGGTCAGGACGGTCAGGATTTCCTTATTGGTGAAACTGTCATCTACAAACGCACCTGGGCCCCGCAGCCGGATGGCACCATCACCGAAGAGCTGACCATCGATACCAACTTTGCCTATCTCGATGGGGGATATGACTTTATCCACGCCGGAGAGGGCGCGGATATTGCTGTGGGTGGTCTGGGACCGGATATGTTCTTTGGCAACACTCGAGATGACTTGTTGCAGTCCGATGGCTATGCCGGGATCTTCCGCGCCACCTGGGGTACGCTGGGCTATGCTGACGCCACACCACACCGCGCGCTCTATACTTCAAACTATGCGGGGTCAGGCGCCACGGATGTGGTCTCGGCCGCTCAAGAAAAAGACTCGATTGGCGTCCCACTTAAATTCGAAGATCTGGGCGCAGAACCAGAAGAGAAAGCCAAACAGCAGATCGAAGGCAAAAGCGCGATTTCCGAGGGCTATCAGTCCGAGAGCGCACCCGAGATTGTGCTGGGGCAGGTGATTGATCAAGTGCTGCTTCACCTTGAGGGGGCTGAAGTGATGGGGGCGCTTGCTGAAACCATGGCGGCGGGGGCAGATCTGGATTTGGCACGCGCGGCATTGATGCAATCGGTCATGAGCCAGCTGGCAGGCGCAGCCAACATGGATGCGGCGACGTTTGAACAGCTGATCTCGCAGATCGTCGACCACATCCTAAGCCGGGTTGCCTCGGAGGCTGCACAGGCTAGAACCCTGTCGGAGGATACTCCGATGCAATTGGCCCTCGCGGCTGAATAAGATCAAAACGGGAAGACAACAAAATGAGCGATACAGTAAGCGGCGCACCTGCAGCCCTGAACGGCACAGCCATCAAGTGGGACGACAGCGATATGGTCAGCTCCTACGCCAATGTTGGCACCGCAACCGCCAACCGCGAAGAGTTTTTCCTGCTGTTTGGCACCCACCAGCACTGGCGCGGCACCCGTGAGGAAACCGCTGAGGTTGAGGTCAAACTGGCCAACCGGATGGTGATGAGCCCCTTTGCGGCCAAGCGTCTTGCAGTGATCCTAACCCAGTCGATCAAAGCCTATGAAGAGCAGTTCGGCACAATCGAAACCTGATAAGACAGGTCTCTTACGTGCTTGATCATGCCCTTGTTGTCCTGTCGCTTGGACCCGCGCCTGAAAATGCCGCGCGGGTTCTGTCAGGACAGTTGCCGTCTGATATTCCTCTGCCGGAACTGCTGAGCTATCGGGACGAAAAGCCAAACCTGCGCAAACTGGGCGACAGGTTGGTGATCGTGTTGCCCATGGCTGGGGCTTGGCAAGCATGGGTCTTCGATCAGGTTCCTCCGGTGACGGAATTGCCCGGCTTGGTCGACCAGATCCGCATTGCGGGCCCGAAGCTCGCGACGCAGAGCCAGCGTGTCGAGCCCCCTCGAAACAATCTCGCGCAGGATGCGGAGGCCTCAGTGACGGTCACCGGGGCCAAGCCCGAGGCAGAGGATTCTGGAGCAGCTGCGGTTTTGGTTGTGTTGCAGCGCCTAGGAGACGGCCCGGGGCGCAAAGTTAGACACGTTCTGCAGATTGTGGCCAATGCCTGTGTCGAAGCCGGGCTGTGCCATGTGGCCATTGTTGCCCGAAGTCGCGCTGGGCGGTTGAAACCCATGGTGGCGTCGGATGCCTCTGCCGGGACAATGTTCGACGAAATTCGCCATGTTTGTAAGCAGGTTGCGCAGAACGACGCGCAGACCCTGCGCGTGACAAAGGATACTCTGGAAGAGACCGATCTGGACCCGGCACTGTTGCATGACATGCTGGGGCAGGGGGATCTTGTGATCGCGGTGCCGGGGCAGTCTGAGCATGGCTATGCGTTGGTGCTCTCGGGCGCTGTGCCCAATGCTGAGGTGCATCTGGATGGCGTTCTTAGCGCTTTAGGCGCCATTGTGCCTGCTAAACCACCGCATCCGCTAAAGGCCAAATTGATCCGAAGTGCTCTGGTTGCTTCAGCTCTGGCCGCAGGAGTCTGGCTGGCCTTGCCCGCTCCTTTGACCGTTACCGCGACGGCCATCAGTCAACCGGCCCAAGCGCGCGCTCTGTCGTTGCCTTTTGATGCCTTTCTGGAGGAGGTGCAGGTTCGTGTCGGGGATGTTGTCGCTGAAGGGGCCTCAATAGCGACGCTACGTGCTCCGACCCTGTCGGATCAACGCGCCGAAATCGCTTTGCAGATCTCGGTGGAACAAGTCTCTGCGCAATCTGCACTGTCTGCCAATGATTATGGTGCCTATGTGCTTTCGGAACAGCGCATTGCGCAAAGTCAGAAACGTCTGGAACAGATCGAAGCCCGCATTGCCAAACTCGACCTGCGTGCCCCGATTTCAGGTCGTGTGGTGCAGGTGCTTGGATCCGAGGTTGCAGGAAACTATCAGGCCACTGGCGAGACCCTGGCCATGATCCAACCCGACGCGCGTTTTGTGTCAACGCTCACTGTGGCACGGGTGGATGCGCCTTTGTTGCGCACGGGGCAGACAGGATCGCTGTGGTTTCGTGGTATTTCTGGCCAGACGTGGAATTTTGAGATCATCAGCGCGCCGATGCAACGCAGCGATCCGACCACGGGGGAAGAGACGCTTGTTGTGCAGGCGCGGATCATGGGTGACGACCAGTCCCGCCTCTTTGCCGGGCTTGCGGGCTTTGCCCGTATCGAAACCGGTCAAACCATTCGTATTGCCGCATTGACCCGGTATGCGCGCGAATATCTCAGGATGAAACTATGGACCTGGTTCGACTTCCAGCTTTGAAGCAGGTCGCCTTACGCCTCTCTGCCGAGGGAGGGCGGGTGCTCTATCTGGCGCAGGATCGCGCAACTGGGCGGATTTTTACCCTGCCTGCCAAGCTGGCCCATGCGCTGCGGCTGTCACAACAGGCGGTGAACGACCCCGCGCAGGTGACACAGGTGCGCGAGCGGCTGGATGAAGACCAGGCCCGTGAGGCCTTTGGGTTTTTGCACATGGTACGCAGCGCGCGGGCCACGGATTTGCTGCGCAAGAAGCCGTTTAATCCGCTGTTTGCGAACATTCCGTTGTTTGATCCCAGTCCAGTGCAAAGATATCTTGAGGGCGTTGCACGGCTGTGTGTTGGCCCGCAGGTCTTTGGTGCGCTTTTTGCCCTGGCGCTGCTCTGCTTTTTGATGGGGGTACAAAACGACTGGGCGATTGCTCAAGAATTCGAACGCGCCTTTTCCATCGAAGCGTTGCTGAGCTTCGGTCTTATAGCGCCTGCTTTGAAGGTGATCCACGAGTTGGGTCACGTGCTGGCGGCGACGCGCTATGGCGTACGGGTGAAACAGGCGGGGATCATGCTTGTTGGGCTTTATCCGATGCCTTTTGTGGATGTGACCGATGCCGATATGACCGCCCCGCGTCGCGCGCGGATTGCTATAAGTCTGGCGGGGATCATCACCGATCTCTTTATTGGCGGCCTAGCGTTTGTGGCTTGGCATTTAACCGAGGGCAGCTATTTCCACGTGCTTTTGGGCAATATCGTGGTGTTCTCTACATTGAATTCGATCCTGTTCAACGCCAATCCGCTGATCAAGCTGGATGGATATTACGCTCTGTTCGATGCCTTGGGGATGCGTAATTTCTACACCCGGGCTGCGTCGATGCTGAAGGATGTAACGGCCTGGTTTGGATCTTTTGGTCAAAATGGTGCCTTGCCTCGGTCCTGGGGACAGGCCGGGATGTTGGGATATGCGCTCGGGACCTTGGTCTATCGCCTAAATATTTTGTGGATCATCGCTGCTGGCTTGATGCCGAAATATCTGGGGGGTGGGGTTCTTCTGACGCTTTGGGGGGCCTTGGTGATGTTTGTTGCACCGATGATGCGTGCTGCTCCGTCTGGGGCCTCTCTCGGTACCAATGGTTTTCGCCGAAGAGCGCTCTGGTGCGGTGGGCTGACTGCGATGGTGGCCGTTTTGGGAATTTGGGTGCAGTGGTCGTTCTCGGTTGTTGTGCCTGTTTCTGTTGATACGGGTGGGCGCTATCAAATGACCGCCCGCAGCAGCGGACACTTGGAAGCACCCGTTCACTCAGGTTTGGTCGAGGCAGGTGCGGTGTTGGTGTTGCAAGACAATGCGGTGTTGCGCGACGATCTCGCGCTTTTGGCGCAAGAGATGATCGGAGCCGAGGCGGTATTGGATAGCGTGCGTGGCGAAGACCCGGCCAAGGCAAAAGCTGCGCAGGATAAGATCACCTCATTGACGGAACGGCAGCATATTCTGGAAGGTGAAATCGCCAATCTTCGGCTTGTTGCGTCGCACTCGGGTCTGTTTGTTCCGATGGAACGTTTGCAGCCGGGACAGTGGCTGAACTCTGGGCAATCTGTTGGAGCCTTTTTACCTGACACAGGGCACGCGTATCTGACAGGCGATGTGCCGGAACGGTATGTCACTCTCTACCAGGCTTCGCTCCAGAGCGCGGATCTGAAAATTGGGAAAACTTATCAATCCGTAGATGTTGCCGGGCTTGAGTTGCGCGAGGTGATGCAGCTTGATCGTGAAAGTGGCACCCGTAGCTGGCAGCTGACCGTGCAGCTTCCTAATCAAGTGCCGTCTCAGATGCTGGGTCAACCAGGCCATATCCGACTTCGGTTTGAGCGGGCACCTGCATGGCGACATGCTGTGTTCTGGTGGCAAGGTGTGGTCGAAAAATATCGTGAAGCTCAGATGCTCGACCGCGCAAATTTCCTCCAATAGAGCGGCGCTCCGGTTGGAGAATGTTCCTATTTGAATTGGGGTTTAGGCTAGGTAATCGAATGCAAAGTGAGACAAAAATGGCTGGCGCGTTTCCGGGATTTCTATCTACACTCAGCGCTGGAAACTGGCGGAGGTAAACATGTCAGGTTGGGGGTCCCCGGAACAAGAAGCTGCGCGGGCAAGACAACCGCAGGAGATGATCCAGCGCCGCGAGGAAGAAAACCGGCGTCGTTTGGCAGATTTAGAGGCGAAGCGACGCGCTGAGGAGGCACGCCAGAGAGAGCAGCGCGAAAAAACCACAGCAATGATGGAAGGGGCTGCTGGCAAACGTTCACACCGCAGTTTCACGCATAGTGGGGATTATATGTTGGGTGCGGCTCTGGGTGGGCGCGATCCTGCAACTGGTAAATCTAGATATGAAGCCTCTGCGCAATCGGGGCGCAGTTCGTCGGGGGCAGCGGGCGTCGTCCCGGCGCGTGTTCCAGTCAAACGGCGGCTTGAGCAGATCTGGGACACCAGTGTCTTTATCGTCATTGGGCTGCTGATCTATGGATTTGCCAATACGGTCGGCATCGTGGACTATGTCAAAGCGCAGCTGAATTTCCAGATGTCACCCGCGTCTTCGCCGTCAGAGACACGGACATCAAGCCATTTTGGCGGTGTGCCTCTTAGTCACTATATCACGGCGGATCGCCTGAATATCCGCACGGGGCCGGGGGTGAACTACCCGTCACTTGGCACGCAACCGGGCGGGGGGTGTGTTGCGGTTCTTGCTCAGGTGAATGCCGAGTGGAGCCAGGTCATGGTGCCAACGGCCTCAGGTCCACAGGCCCATTATGCAGCCAGCGCATTTCTTGCACCGTTGACGTCAACGGACCTGTGCCGCTGAGACGCTCTGGCCTAGCTGCAATTCCTGTCCCGGCAGGTCTTAGAGTTGACAAAACGGACCGTAGTTTGGCTTGATAAAGCACGTCGTCATGATCTGTGTGCCTAGAATTAGGGCAATTTGCCTAGTGACATTCATGTGCCGCGCAGTTTAATCCAAATGTTACAAATACATATGTGAATGTTTCGTATTTTGGTGTGGAAGTGACTAACCGATAAAAATTGGATTTGCAAAAACAGGAGAGGGTAATGAATTCACGATCGACAACTCGGAGGGTTATGCTGGCGGCACTGGTTGCTGCTTCGACCCTGATGACCGCTGGTGTTGCAGCGGCTGAAAAGCTTAAGGTGGCCGCGATTTACACTCTGCCTGTTGAGCAGCAATGGATCAGCCGTATTCATAAGGCGCTGAACACTGCCGCTGAGCGGGGCGACATTGAGTATGTTTTCTCTGAGAATGTTGCCAACACCGACTATGAACGCGTGATGCGCGAATATGCCGAGCAGGGGCAAAAGCTTATTGTTGGCGAGGTGTTTGGTCTTGAGCGTGCGGCGCGCAAGGTGGCCAAAGACTATCAGGACACGGCGTTCCTGATGGGGTCGTCCTTTGGTCCGGTAGGCCCGAATTTCTCTGTTTTTGACAACTGGATTCACGAGCCGTCCTACCTGAGCGGCATGGTCGCTGGCAAAGCAACCGAGTCGAATGTGATCGGTATGGTGGGGGGCTATGCCATCCCAGAAGTGAACCGTCTGATGCATGCCTTTATGGATGGGGCGCGTGACGTGAACCCAGAGGTTAAGTTCATCGTGAACTTTATTGACAGCTGGTATGATCCACCCAAAGCCAAAGAAAGCGCCTTCGCGATGATGGATGCCGGTGCGGACGTGATGTACGCCGAGCGCTTTGGTGTATCGGATGCCGCGGTTGAACGTGGTGTGAAAGCAATCGGCAATGTGATCGACACATCGGGCGACTATCCGGGCACCATCCTATCGTCGGCGCTGTGGCATATGGAA
The DNA here is from genome assembly GCA_947497905.1 of uncultured Pelagimonas sp. Lineage (GTDB taxonomy): Bacteria > Pseudomonadota > Alphaproteobacteria > Rhodobacterales > Rhodobacteraceae > CANMIH01. The sequence goes on along the minus strand of CANMIH010000012.1, from coordinate 73,586 downwards.
GCCACCATCGACAAAGCTGTGGCCAATGTTGCCGCCGGTACGTTTGAGGCGGCGGACTATGGTCAGTATAGCTTTATGGGCTATGGCGGCGGGTCGCTTGTCATGGACGAAAGCTTGATTGATGCCGAGACAGTTGCGGCGGTGAAGGCGCGTGAGGCGGAGATCATGGATGGTCTGTTCCGTGTGAACGTGAACGACGCCCGTCCGGTTTCCGACAACTAAGATATGACGGGGCTGGCCAATGGGCCGGCCCCCTTTCCCATGACAGATTCCACAGTTCTCAAGCTCACCGGGCTAAGCAAACGCTTTGGTTCGGTTGTGGCCAATGATGATGTGAGCCTGACTCTGAAAAAGGGTGAGGTTCTTGCGCTTCTTGGCGAAAACGGTGCGGGTAAGACCACACTGATGAATATGCTGTTTGGGCATTATCTGCCCGATGCAGGTTCGGTTGATGTGGCGGATGAGGAGGGCACGCTACGTGCGCTGCCTTTGGGTCATCCGCAGGCGGCTCTCGGGGCCGGTGTTGGTATGGTGCATCAGCACTTCACGCTGGCAGAAAATCTCAATGCGTTGGACAATATCACGCTTGGGTCTGAGCCGTTGTTTGCGCTCAAGCGCGACCGGGCAGCGGCGAGGCGCAAGATTGAGGGCATCATAGAACGCAGCGGATTGAATGCACCGTTGAACGTGCCTGTGGGGCGTCTGACCGTGGGCGAGCGTCAGAGGGTTGAGATCCTCAAGGCGCTGTACCGTGATGCACGGATTTTGGTTCTGGATGAACCCACGGCCGTGTTGACACCGCAAGAGGCGGATACGCTGTTTGAGAACATTCAGGCTATGACGCAGGACGGGCTGTCGGTGATTTTCATCAGCCACAAACTGCGCGAAGTCTTGGCTTTTTCCGACCGGATTGCCGTGCTGCGTCATGGGCGTAAGGTGGGTGAAATGGCCACCTCCGAGGCCGATGAAACGTCGATTGCGCGCATGATGGTGGGGGCAGATACCCCCAAAGTGGCGCGGGCCGAGCTGGCACCGGGGAAACCGGTGATGCAGCTTGCGGGTATATCGGTGGCCGGGCGGTCGAAACGGGACACGTTGAAGGACGTTGATCTGACGGTCAATGCGCATGAAATTCTGGGGGTTGCCGGGATTTCGGGCAATGGTCAGGGTGGGCTGGCGCGTGTGATCTCGGGTCTGGTGCATCCCAGTGCCGGACGCATCTCAATTGATGACAGGCCCATCGCTAAACTCAGTCCCGCCGCTATGGTCAAGGCGGGCATCGGGCGGATCCCCGAAGACCGGCACCACGAGGGCATCGTTGGCTCAATGAGCGTGGCCGAAAACATGGTGATTGAGCGGTTGGACGATCCCGAAGTTCAGCGATTTGGTTTGTTGCGCCATGACGAGATCCGCAGCCATTCGGAAGAGCTAGCGCAGGAGTATGATGTCCGCGGCCCCGGCGTGACCGCCTCGGCGCGGTTGCTGTCGGGCGGGAATATTCAAAAACTTATCCTCGCACGGGTGTTTGAACGGGCACCGCGTCTGATCTTGGCGAACCAGCCGACCCGAGGTCTGGATATGGGGGCGGCGGCAGAGGTGGGCCGCAGGTTGCTTGAGGCGCGGGAACGCGGTGCGGGCGTGGTTTTGATCTCAGAGGATCTGGACGAGATCTTGGGGCTGGCCGACCGGATTGTGGTGATCCGCGATGGCACGCTGATCGAAGCCGCAACCCATGACCGTGAGACGATCGGGCTTATGATGGCAGGAGAGACGGAATGATCCGGATTGAACCGCGTGCGCAGACTCCGCGCGCCTTTGCAGTGGGCATTCCTGTGCTGTCTGCGATTGTGGCATTGGCCTTGGCGGCCATTCCGCTGATCTTTGCCGGGGCCAATCCGATTGTGGCTTATGGTGAGATGTTTAAAGGTGTTTTTGGCTCGCTCTTTGCCTTTTCCGAAATGCTGACACGGGCCACGCCCTTGATGTTCACTGGGTTGGCGGCGGCTCTGGCTTTTCGCGCCAAACTTTGGAACATCGGGGCCGAGGGACAGCTCTATCTGGGGGCAATGGCGGCGGTTGCCATTGGTTCGGGTGTGCTGGATATCTCGGGCGTTGTTTTGCTGCCGCTGATCATTGTCTGCGGGGCGGCGGCGGGGGCTGTCGGCATGGCGGCCCCGACCTATCTTAAGGTGCGCTTTGGCGCGGATGAGGTGGTGACCACGCTGTTGCTGAACTTCATCATTTTGATTTTCCTGCAGATGATGCTGGAAGGACCGTTGCAGGACCCGATGAGCCTGGGCTGGCCACAATCGGCGCCGGTGCTGGATCAGGGGATGTTGCCGCCGTTGATGGAGCGGATGCGGGTGCATTCGGGGCTTATACTGGCGCTGGTTCTTGCGGGAGTGGCTCAGTTTATGTTGGCGCGCTCGGTCTGGGGCTTCAAACTGCGCGCAGTTGGCGAAAATGTCGCCGCAGCGCGCCACGCCGGGATCAATGTCAAACGTTCTCTGTTTGGAGTGGCAGTGATTTCCGGTGGTTTGGCCGGTTTGGCCGGCGTGAGCGAAGTGGCAGGTCTCAAAGGGTATCTAACCGCAGATCTGTCACCGGGCTTTGGCTATACCGGGATTGTGGTGGCGATGCTGGCGGGATTGTCGCCCGTGGGGGTTGTTGTGGCCGCTTTGTTCATCGCCTCGGTGTTTGTCGGGGCTGACAGCATGAGCCGCGCCATGGGTGTGTCGTCCTTTCTAGCTGATCTTGTGGTGTCGATGTCGCTGTTGTGCGTGTTGATAGGCGGCTTTCTGGCGAAGTACAGGATCATCCGGTCCAACAAAGCGGGGGCCACATCATGATGGACCTGTTGAACATCTTGCTAAGCGAGAGCTTCTGGGCCGCGTCGTTGCGCATTGCCACGCCTTTGATATTTGGCGTTTTAGGCGCGCTGATCTGTGAGAGGGCCGGGGTGCTGAACCTTGGCATCGAAGGCATTTTCGTTGTTGGCGCCATGTGTGGCTGGATGGCGGTTTGGCTTGGGGCCGGACTTTGGGGTGGTATTCTTGTGGCCGCCTGTGCGGGAGCGTTTTTTGGTTTGTTGCATGCCATTCTCACCGTGCCTTTGGGTTTGTCCCAGCATGTGAGCGGGTTGGGGATCACGCTGTTCGCGACTTCGGTGAGCTATTTCACCTATCGCACGGCGCTTCCCAGTGTCTCGTCGCCTCCCCGGATCGAACCGTTTCAACCGCTTGATTTGCCAATTCTCTCGGATCTGCCGTTTCTTGGGCCGGTGCTGTTCCAACAAACTACGCTGACATGGCTGGCTTTGGCTTTTGTCGCGCTGGTCTGGTACGTGATGAACCGGACCGCACTGGGGGTGGCCTTGCAGGCGGTTGGAGACAACCCGAACAGTGTCGATGCACAGGGGCTGTCGGTCTATGGCTTGCGTATCGGGGCCATTGTCGCGGGATCGGCCTTGATGGCGCTTGGCGGTGCCTTTCTGACCATGAGCGCCTTTGATGCGTTTTTCTTTGGCATGGTAAATGGCCGGGGCTGGGTCTGTATTGCGCTGGTGATTTTTGCCAGCTGGCGACCGGGCAAGGCCCTGTTTGGAGCGCTGTTGTTTGGGGCTTTTGATGCGCTTCAGGTGCGGTTGCAGACCGAAATGGGGGCTCTGGTGCCCGGTCAGGTGTTTTTGATGGCGCCCTATATCCTGTCGATCATTGCCCTGGTGATTGCCGCCCGTTCGGCGGATTACCCTCGCGCTTTGCTCACACCCTGGTTTAAGGGCCAACGATAAGAGATCTGAGATGTTTGACCTGATTTTGAAAAATGCCTCGCTGCCCGATGGGCGCACTGGGATGGATATCGCCTGTCAGGGCGGCAAGATTGTTGCGGTTGAGGCGGGAATTGCGGCTGAGGCCAGTGAAGTGATCGACGCAGATGGCTATCTGGTGTCGCCGCCATTTGTCGACCCGCATTTCCATATGGATGCGACCTTGTCTTTAGGCACCCCGCGCATGAATGTTTCGGGTACTTTGCTTGAGGGCATCGCGCTTTGGGGCGAGCTGAAACCGATCCAGACGGTGGATGACATTGTCGCGCGGGCGTTGCGCTATTGCGATATGGCGGTGTCCATGGGCATGGGCGCGATCCGCAGCCATGTCGACACCTGCGATGACGAGCTTAAAGGGGTCGAGGCCCTGTTGCAGGTGCGCAAGCAGGTGAAAGACTATCTTGATCTACAACTGGTGGCCTTTCCTCAGGACGGCGTATTGCGTGATCCCACGGCTATGGCCAATACGGTTCGGGCACTGGATATGGGTGTGGATGTTGTTGGTGGCATTCCGCATTTCGAGCGCACCATGGCCGATGGGGCCGAGAGCGTGCGCCAGCTGTGCCAGATTGCGGCGGATCGCGGCTTAATGGTGGATATGCATTGCGACGAAAGCGATGACCCCCATAGTCGGCATATCGAGACCTTGGCCTATGAAACCCAGCGACTGGGATTGCAGGGCCGGGTGGCGGGGTCACATCTGACCTCGATGCATTCGATGGATAATTACTATGTCTCGAAGCTGATCCCATTGATGGTAGAAGCGGGCGTGCATGCGATCCCCAACCCCTTGATCAACATCATGTTGCAGGGCCGCCATGACACCTATCCCAAGCGGCGTGGTCAGACCCGCGTGCGTGAACTGCGCGATGCCGGGATCACCGTTGGCTTTGGCTCGGACTGCGTCAAAGATCCTTGGTATTCGCTGGGGAAAGCGGACATGCTTGATGTGGCCTTCATGGGGCTGCATGTCGGACAACTGTCAAGCCGGGCAGATATGGATTGGTGCTTTGACGCGGTGACGAGCAATTCAGCCAAGATCATGGGGCTTGAGGGCTATGGTCTTGAAAAAGGGTGTGATGCGAATTTTGTACTGCTGCAGGCGAGTGACAAAATTGAGGCGATCCGGCTGCGTGCCCATCGTATCGCTGTGGTGCGCCGAGGCAAGGTGATCTCACGCTCGACCCCGATCGAGCATGTTGTGACGACGGCTGGTGGGCGTCGGATCGTGAAAGACTAAAATGTTTAGGGCAGGGCCATTGGCCTTGCCTCTTGCTGGCCCAAAGGGAGAAACCAAAAAAGCGTGATGCTGGCCTTGGTCACGAAAAGGTGAGAACTTTCTCATTTGCGAATCTACCTATCGGTAGGTAGGGTGTGGGTGTAAATCTAACCAAGGATCACACCGATGAAAATCTATGATGTTGAGGGCTTTCCCAATCCCGCCCGTATCCGCATCGCCCTCGCTGAGAAGGGCGCAACCGACAAAGTCGATTTTGTACCGGTCGATGTCATGAATGGTGAGCATCGCTCTGACGCGTTTAAGGCAAAGAACCCTGATGCCACTGTTCCCTGCCTTGAGCTTGAAGATGGCACGCATATTTCACAGTGTACCGCGATCACAGAATACATCGATGGCAGTTTTGATGGACCGTCGCTGACCGGGACAACGCCAAAAGAGCGGGCTCAGATCTCGATGATGAATATCCGTGCCGAAGCCGGTCTTTTGAACGCGGTTGGAACCTATTTTCATCACGCGACCGATGGTCTTGGCCCTGAGTTGGAAACCGATCAATGTGTGGAGTGGGGCGACAAGCAAAAGGCAGTTGCAGGACAGACCATGATCTACTTGAATGAGGTTTTGTCAAAACAGGACTATCTGGCGGGCGCCGCTTTTTCGATGGCAGATATCACGGCCTTTGCCGGTCTGGCTTTTGCGGATTTTGCCAAAGTTGAGATTCCGGACGACTTGACCCATCTGCACAGCTGGCGCAACAAGATGTCGGCCCGTCCGAGCATTGCCGGAGCGTAACCCCCTGCGACAGTGGAGAGTATCATGGAACTGAATTCTGATTTCACCAAACGTGCGCTTGTTCATTCTGAACAGATTGATTGGGCAGCATCGCCCATGGCAGGGGTCGAGCGCCGCATGTTAGACCGTATCGGTGGTGAGGTCGCGCGTGCGACGACCATCGTACGCTTCGCGCCAGGCAGCGCCTTTTCCCCGCATGTACATACCGGGGGCGAAGAGTTCATTGTATTGGACGGTGTCTTTCAGGACGAACATGGGGATTTTCCAGCGGGAACCTATGTCCGTAATCCGCCTACATCGTCTCATACGCCCGGATCCGAAGAGGGCTGCACGATCTTTGTGAAACTCTGGCAATTTGACAAAGACGACCGCACACAGTTCCGCAAGTTGATGGCCGATGAGCTAGGTGTGCCTGAAAACGGTGTGTCCCGCGCCGAGTTGCATCGCGATGACCGCGAGGTGGTCAGCTATTTTTCGCTAGAGCCAGAGGTTGACCTTGTGGACACGGCCTCCGGTGGCATCGAAATCCTGATACTGGACGGTGGGCTTGTTGAAGGGGGCGTTTCGTTGGGCAAAGGCGCATGGCTGCGTCTGCCTGACGGCGAAGCTCTGCGTGCAACTGCGGGGCTAGATGGTGCCAAACTCTGGATGAAAACGGGCCATTTGCCTTTCGCCCAGGCTCCTGACGTTTAACATTCGCTCCTATCACAGGGTGCTGTTTCTCACGGTGCCCTGTGATATGCCGATCCGACGAAGCGGTGGTTCGATCGGAATCAAGGGAGCCAGCCATGGATACAAATGATACCAAAACCCGGCTGATGGACGCTGCCGAGCACTATGTGCGCCACACTGGTGCGGACGGGTTCAGCTATGGCGATCTCGCCAAGGACATTGGTATCCGCAAGGCCAGCATCCATTATCACTACCCCGCCAAAGGCGATCTGCTTACTGCGATTATGGCGCGCTACTCCGACTCTGTGATTGAGAGGTTGGAAAACATCCGAGCCACCTCCAAGAATCCGCAAAACGAATTAGCCGCATTTGTCCGGTTCTACCGCGACGCGCTTCAGGATGGAGCAGCGTTGTGTTTGTGCGTGGCCTATGCGGTTGGCAACGATGGGTTGCCCGAAGACACCTATGCTCAAATGATCGCGTTTCGTGAAAAGGTCTGTCTTTGGTTAGAGGCCAGCCTGTCGAAAATACCTTCTGATGTGTTGCCAATTCTAGGCGCGAAAGACCCTAAGGCCGGGGCCGCAGTGCTATTGGCTTTGGTTGAAGGGGCGCAGATCGCAGCCCGTATTGGCCGGGATGTGACCGCATTTGATGTGGCCACATCCGCTTTGATGTCCGCGCTGTGCACCTAGAGCAGAACTGTGTTGGTCCGGGTGTTCCTTATCCCGCGCAGCGCCGCCATTGCGGCTTCTATGCCGGCAAGAGCGGCAATAAAGGTCAACAAGGCTGGGCTACCCAATTCGACAATCATCCACCCCGCCACCAATGGAAATCCAAAGATTCCAATAAAGTAGGTCAGAGCAAAAAACTGAAGCGTCTGCGGCAGGATCTCGGGTGGTGCGTCGTTGGCGGCCATCGCGGCCAAGATTGGATAACTTACGCCATATCCGATGCCAAAGAGAAAGGCCGTCACAAGGTAAAGCGGTACATTGGCACCAATACTGAGGAACAGCACAACAGACCCACACATGATGTATTGCAGCGCAGCGATTGTCAGATAGGGGTTTGATCCGCCTTTGAACCGGGCCAGGACCACCCGAAATACTACAACTGTCACAGTGTAAGCTAGAAAATAGTCAGCATAGTTCAATCCGCGTTCCTGGGCGAAAACAGTCTGAAAGTTGTTCATTCCCGCAAAAACAGAGGCACCGATACAGACCATGATCACCGGGAGCCGGGCCGGAGATCCCATAATCTTGAACACAGTGGTCGGCGACAGAGATGAGCGTGTTTCTGGTCCAGATACCTCAGAATGAAGGCGCACAGGTCGGATCAGCGCAAAGAATACCAAGGCCGCAATTGTGCAGAGTACGGCGGTGAGAAAAAATGCGTCGCGCATGGCAAATCCGGCACGCTCCATCTGCGCAGCCATGACGGGGGAAAGTCCAAAGCCTGCCATAAGAGCCACGGATTGCACGGCAAAATAGCGAACGCGTTCGTCGGCCCGGACCAGTCTGGTGAGCACGACGCTTGTTAGTGCATAGGTGAGCCCCCAGCCAAAGCCCATCGCAGCGCTGGCGAAGTACAGCACGGGGCCGACGGAGTGGGTCATGCCATAGGCCGCCAGAGATGCAGATATTGCCAGACAGGCAATGCCAAGAACGCGCATTCTGCCGAGAACATCTGACAAATGCCCGGCGTAGTAGACTGTAATCAAGGTTGAGATCGTGGTGAGAAACAGCATGCCTCCCACGACTTTCTCATTTGCGCCGAACTCGTCGAAAAGAGGAGGCAACAAAAACGTCAGCCCATAGGCTCCGGCCTGCAAAAACACGGCCAGATAGAACAGGGTGAACATCATCAGACGGCTCATAGGCGGCATCCTTCAAAAGTGATCTATTGAATGCGGTGTGTCATGGGGTGCGTGTTTCTGAAATGGCCAAAATAGGATTGTTTGACCAAACCAATTTTCATCATGAAGGTGTTCGACTGTGCACGACGGGGGCAGAGCTCTGGACTTGACGCCGCGCGCTAGCGTATGGCTGGGGGCATCCCAAAAACTGGACCAGTTTTATGACCACATCCGCCCCAACAACGACCACACCGCCGAAAGGCCAACCCAGTCAGTTGGGAGCGGCCATTCGTCAGCGGCGTAAAATGTTGGGCAAGACGATGGGACGTGTTGCGGAAGAGGCCGGGCTGACCACTGGATTTTTGAGCCAGGTGGAACGTGGAATTTCGTCACCGTCTCTGACGTCCCTGATGTCAATCGCGGCGGCATTGGGGACTTCGGTCGAACAGTTGTTGAGCGTCCCAGATCAGCTGCGTGAATACACGCCAGCGAATGCGCGGCAGATCTATTCTCTTGGTGTGAACGGACGATACTACGAAAAACTTGGGCCAGGTTTTGCCGGGTCTTTGATGTATCCGACGATCATTCACCGTCCGGCTGGACACGAATCTGAGAAGATGTGCCATCCCGGCGAGGTGTTCTTTCACCTGATGTCGGGTCAGGTGGAATATCATCTTGGGGACAAGGTTTATGTGATGAACCCAGGGGACAGCATGCACCACGACACCAGCACGCCTCATTTCTCTCGGGTTCTGGGTGACGAAGATTCGGTAGAGCTGTGGGTTCCCACCCGGCCGATTGGGTCAACTTAAGCTAACATCACTCGGGCGTAAAAATTTTCCACGACGAATCTGTTTGGATACAATATCCTTTATGCAGATTGCAGGTGGTTCTGTGCGAAATTGCGAGAACTCCGGTGAAAATACTTGGAATTTGGTGCGGAAAAAAGGTTGCCTGCCTCGGGTTTCTGTCACTAAACTTATTTTTAGTAACAATAAAAAAATAGCTAAACTTACGAAGTCATACGGACCACCAGGGAGGAATCCGATTATGAAACGCACTGTTATGGTGGCGGCACTTGCCGCTGCTACGGCTCTTTGCACCCCAGCGATGGCGCAAGAGCGCGGTGGCACTTTGAAATTTGCCCGCTATGACGGCTCGCGCCTGATTGATCCGATCTACGCCGATCGCAACCCCGACATCTGGATGGTTGGGAGTCTGTTTGACACCTTGCTGCGCACCGGTTCCGACGGGAGCTCGGTGGTGGCTGGATTGGCGGAAAGCCATTCCGTTTCTGAGGATGGTTTGAGCGTTTCGCTGACACTGCGCGACGGTGTGAAATTTGCCAATGGATCTGAGCTGACAAGCGCGGATGTGGTGTTTTCGCTGGATCGTGCGCGCAACCTCGATCTGAGCCCTTGGGCCGGTCTGTTGGGGTCGATCAAATCGGTGGCCGCGGATGGCAATACCGTCACCATTTCGCTTAACAACCCTGATCCGACCCTGTTGTCGATGCTGGCCACCTTCAACACTGGCATCGTGTCGAAAGCCGCGTTTGATGCGGCCGAAGGTGCGACAGATCAGGAGAAATCGGCAGCGATCTTTGCAAGCGCCAGTGCCGGAGTGGGCTCGGGTCCGTTCTATATGTGTGACTTCGAGCAGGGCGCGAGCATGAAGTTCTGCGCCAATGACAACTACTGGCGCATGGGATCGGATGGCAAAGCGCTTCCCTATCTTGAAAGCGTTGATTTCGAAATCATCCCGGATGATGCGACCCGCATTCTCAAGCTGCAGGCCGGTGAAGTGGATGTTGCCGAGTTTGTGCCCTTCAGCCGCGTCGCTGAGCTTGAGGCAGATCCCAAGATCAACATGAATCTTTATCCCTCGACGCGGATCATCTACTCGCCGATCAACACACGTGACACCCGCGCAGATGGCACACCCAACCCTCTGGCAGATCCAAAGGTGCGTCAGGCGATCAACTACGCCACTAACAAAGAGGCGCTGATTGGTCTGGTGCTGCAGGGCGCAGGCAAGCCGATGACCTCGCCTTTGATGGCGGCGGCGACGCCGATGTCGACAGGTGAAACGCCGCTGTATTCCTACGATATGGCCAAGGCACAGGAGCTGATCAAAGAAGCGGGCGTTGAACCCGGAACCGAGATCACTCTGACCACACTGGCAGGGTCGGCCGACGACAGCACCATCTTTGCAGCGTTGCAACAGATGTGGTCGCCGCTGGGGTTGAAGGTGAACGTCGAGCAGGTGGATGGCGCGACCCGAGGGGCGAAGAACCGTTCGGGCGAGTTTGATATCCACACCTATGGCTGGGTGAATGATGTGAATGACCCTAGTCAGGTAGTTGGATGGCTGGGGTATCACCCGACCCGCAAAGCGGTCGGTACCGGCTGGAACAACGACGAGTTCAACGGGCTGTTCGAAGCAGCCGCAGTTGAGCTTGATCCGGCCAAACGCGCTGAGCAATTCGCAAAGATGCAGGACATCTATGCCGAAGCGGCACCGCTTTTGTTCATGTATGAGACCCCCTTTGCGGTAGCGGTTTCCAAGTCGGTCGAAGGGTACGTCCAGACGCCTCTGGGCAACAACATCTTTGACGAAGCCAGCGTCAACCGCTGATCTGCGGTAAACGCTTACTCTGGCCGCCGGTTCGTATCCCTTCCGGCGGCCTTTTTTGTCTCACGAGGACCAGATGGCCACGCTTCAATACATTCTGAAACGGCTTACACTGATGATCCCGACCTTTCTTCTGGTCATGGTGATCATCTTTTTGTTGGTGCGTTTTTTACCCGGTGACCCGGCTCTTGCGATTGCCGGTGATCGCGCATCTGATGCCGATCTGGCCGCGATCCGTGATCGTTTGGGGCTAAACGAACCCGCCTGGGTGCAGTTCTGGCTGTTTTTGACGAATACGGTGCAGGGCGATCTGGGCACTTCAATCCTGATGCGCACCGAAGTGTTGGATGTGGTGTTTCAGCGTCTGCCAACCACAGCCTTTCTGACGGTCTATGCCGTAGGGCTTTCGGTGTTGATTGCCGGGCCGATGGCCTTTGTGGCAGCGCTGAACCGAGGCCGTTGGCCCGACACGGTGATCCGCACGGTGTTTCAGGTCGGATTGTCGATGCCGGTTTTTTATATTGGCTTGGTTTTGCTGACTTTTCTCGCAGCTCAGCTGCGCTGGTTCCCGGTGGGGGGCTATGGCGAGGGCTTTGTCTCACACCTCTATCACCTGTTTTTGCCGGCCTTCACCGTGGCGCTTTATACCTCGGCGATCATTCTGAGAAATCTACGCTCTGCGATCATCGAGGTGCTTGATGCAGAGTACGTCCAGTTCGCCCGCGCCAAAGGCCTGCCCAATCGGGTGATCCTGGGGCGACATGTGCTGCGCAACGCGCTGATTTCAACCGTAACCTTGCTGGGTCTTTCGATCGGCAACCTGATGAGCGGTACGCTTGTCACCGAAACGGTGTTTGCTGTGCCGGGTCTTGGGCGGTTGATGCTTGAGGCGATTTTTGCCCGCGATTATCCGCTGATCCAGGGGCTGACGCTGACCTTTGCGGTGCTCGTATCGCTGGTCTTTCTGCTCACCGATCTGTTCCAAAGCTCGCTAGACCCAAGGATGCGCCTGTCATGAGCGATACTGCTGTTTCCTCTTCTGCGCCGTCGCGGCCAAGTCGACTGCAACTGGCGCTTGGCAAACCCGGATTTTTGATCGGGTGCCTGATCATTGCTCTGTCGACGCTTCTGGCGCTGATGCCCAATGTCTTTGCGCCCTATGATCCGAACTATATCGACTATCTGGCGATCCGTCAGCCGCCCAGCTGGGCCCATCCTTTTGGCACCGACAGTCTGGGTCGCGATAGTTTTTCGCGGGTGATCCATGCCTACCGCGTCAATATGCAGATGGCGATTTTGGCGACGGTTTTTGCCTTGGTGATTGGTGTCGTGGTTGGCGCACTGGTCGGCTATTACCGGGGCATCGCGGATATGATCTTTGGCCGCGTGGTCGATGCCATCATCACCTTCCCTTTCCTTGTTCTGGTCATCGCAGTGGTGGCGGTTCTGGGGCCGGGGCTGATCAACATGTATATCGCGATTACCATGGTGGGTTGGGTCTATTACGCGCGTCTCATGCGGGCCGAGATCATCGCCCAGATGGGCAACGATTATTCCGATGCGGGCATGGTGATGGGCTATAGTGATCGTCGCATTATCTTCCGCCACCTGCTGCCCAATGCGATCACACCTGTCTTGATTTACTGGATGACGGATATGGCGCTGGCGATCTTGTTGGGCTCGTCGCTGGGATACCTCGGGTTGGGCGCGCAGCCGCCACAGGCCGAGTGGGGTGTTTTGATTGCCGAAGGACGCAATTTCATCACCACGGCGTGGTGGCTCTCACTCATGCCAGGGATCGCCATCGTCCTGACTGGACTGGGGTTTTCGCTGATTGGCGACGGCTTGGCCGATCTTTTGCGGCCACGTGGATAAGGGGCAGGATATGGAACAGACACCTATTCTTGAGGTCGAAGGCCTGTGCACCACCTTTGGGCGCGGCGGGCAGACCCTGCCAGCGCTGCGGGATGTGAGCTTTACCGTTGGCGAAGGGGAAGTGCTTGGGCTTGTGGGCGAAAGTGGCTCGGGCAAATCAGTCACGTTGCGTTCGGTACTGGGGCTGGCCCGGCGTTACGGCGAGGTTACGGGATCTGTCAGGTGGCAGGGCCAAGAACTCATTACTAAATCCGAGCGTGACCTGCGACCGATCAGAGGCCGTGATATCGCGATGATTTTCCAAGAGCCGATGACCTCGCTCAACCCACTGCTGACCGTGGGACAGCAATTGGTCGAAACGCTTCAGGCGCATACGGATCTGAGTCGTAAGGCTCGGCGGGATCGGGCGATTGAAATGCTTGATCTTGTTGGTATTCCGGCGGCGGCGTCGCGTCTGACGGACTATCCTCACCAGTTTTCCGGTGGCATGCGCCAGCGGGTGATGATTGCGATTGCACTGGCGGCCAGCCCTAAGCTTTTGCTGGCGGATGAACCCACCACGGCACTTGATGTGACCATTCAGGCGCAGATCCTTGATCTGATCCTGCGGCTGTCCTCGGACATGAAAATGGGCGTGATCATGGTGACCCACGATCTGGGGGTTGTGGCCCAGACCTGTGACCGGGTGGCGGTGATGTATGCCGGTCGGATTGTGGAGCAGGGGCCGGTGCGGCAGGTTTTGCGCGATCCCCATCACGCCTACACTGTTGGGTTGATGCAATCGGTGCCCGAAGGGGTGGCGCCGCGCACGCAGCTTTATTCCATCCCCGGCACGCCGCCATCCTTGGCACATTTGCCTCCGGGCTGTGCCTTTGCGCCGCGCTGTGCAGCCTCAACCGAAGCCTGTCTGGCCACGCGGCCCGCGTTGCTTCGGGTGTCTGAGGACCGACAACTGGCCTGTTTCAATCCAAAAAACCAAACCAAAGGATGTGCAGCATGAGTGAGGCCGTTTTAGAGATCAACGATCTGTCATTGGCCTTTCCTATTTCGCGCAGTCTGGCTGACTGGGTGGCGGGGCGTCCGGGCAAAGTTGTGCGGGCATTGAATGGCGTTTCTTTACAACTTCAAAAGGGGGAAACCCTTGGAGTGGTCGGGGAATCTGGCTGTGGCAAGTCAACCCTCGCCCGCTGCATCGTGCGCCTGTATGAACCGACAAGCGGTTCTGTTCGCCATCACGGACAGGATATCTTTGACGCCTCAGTACGCGGCGACCGCGCCTACAACCGCCGGGTCCAGATGATGTTTCAGGATCCGTTTTCTTCCTTGAACCCGCGCATGACCACCGGTCAAATTCTGTCTGAAGCGTTGCGTGTGCATGAGATGCGATCTGAGGACCAGATCCCCGAGCGCGTCGCTGAATTGCTTGATCTTGTGCGGCTTCCGCAAGACGCGGCCGAAAAGCTGCCACATGAGTTTTCGGGAGGGCAGCGTCAGAGGATCGCCATTGCCCGCGCGCTGGCAGTTGAGCCTGAGATCCTGATTGCAGACGAACTTGTGTCGGCGCTCGATGTTTCCGTTCAAGCGCAGGTGGTCAATCTCTTGCTCGAATTGCAAGAGCGGCTGGGACTGACAGTGCTGTTTGTGGCCCATGATTTGCGTCTTGTGCGGCATGTGTCGAACCGGGTTGCGGTGATCTATCTGGGGCGGATCGTCGAGATTGGTGACAGTGAGACTCTGTTCTCCAGCCCCAGCCATCCCTATTCACAGGCCTTGCTGTCCGCTGCTCCTTCCATGGACCCTGACGACAAAGGCCAAAAGGTAAAACTTGAGGGTGAATTGCCCTCGCCGCTCAATGTGCCTACGGGTTGCGCATTTCATCAACGCTGTCGGTTTGCCGATACGCGCTGTCACAGTGAAAGCCCCTCGCTGCGACCACTTGAGGGTCGCGGCGAAGTCGCCTGTCACCATGTCGAAAAGATTCTGCACAATGCCTGATACACTACGCCACACGCACGCTGAGATCATCAATACGCTGCGCGAAGAGTTGCGCGCACAGGGGGTGGATGCCTTTCTGGTGCCGCGTTTTGATGCCCACCAGGGCGAATACATAGCGCCACATGACGAGCGCCTAGGCTATGTCACCGGCTTTACCGGTTCGGCGGGCATGGCCATTGTTACGGGCGATGATGTCGCTGTTTTTGTCGATGGGCGATACACTGTGCAGCTTGGCAATCAATGTGCCGGGCCATTGTTCAGCCATCATCATATTTTTGACGCACCGCCTGAAGAGTGGGTGCGCGCAAATGTGGTCGCGGGCATGCGACTTGGTTTCGATGCCATGCATATCCCACCGGCGTGGCATGATCGCTTGGCGCGGGCCTGTGAGGCGGTTGGTGCAAAGTTTGTCCCCTGTGCGCGCAACCCGGTCGACGCGATTTGGCATGATCAGCCAGCGAAGCCCATGGGACAGGTCACGGCGATGCCGCTGCAATTTGCGGGGCAACGCACTGCGGAGAAATCTGCTGCGCTGTGGCAGACCCTGCAAGATCAGGGTGTGACTCTGCACGTCGAAACCCAGCCGGACAATATCGCGTGGTTTTTGAATGTACGTGGTTCGGATGTGGCGTTTAACCCTATGCCACAGGGCTTTATGATTGCCTGCCACACGGGAGAGATCTACTGGTTTGTTGCCGAGGGCAAATTGACCGATGATTTGCGCGATACCTTGCCGCCGGAGGTCTCGGTTCGCACACCGGATGCATTTTTGCATGTGCTCGAAGAGCTGACCTCCGCAGAGGCGGTTGTGACCGTTGACCCTGATTTTTCGCCCGTAGCGGTGAGACAGGTTCTTGAGACCCTGGGGGCCGAGGTGGTCGAGCAGCGCAGTGTGCTAACCTTGGCCAAGGCTGAGAAGAACGCCACCGAGCTGGAAGGTATGCGTGCCTGTCATGTGCATGATGGGGTGGCCTGGACCGAGTTTTCGGCCTGGCTTGCGCGTGAGGTGCCAGCTCGGGCGGCGGCGGGCGCGCCACTGACCGAGCGAGAGGCCGAGGCGCAGATTTTGGAGTTTCGCCGCGCCCAGCCAGGGTTCTTAGAGGAGAGCTTCAACTCTATTTCTGCGGCCAGCGGCAATGCCGCCATGTGCCATTACGCCACCACCGAAGTGATGTATGCACAGATTCTGCCCGAAAATCCCTATCTCCTTGATAGTGGGGGGCAATATGAAACGGGAACAACGGACGCCACGCGATCCTTTTCCTTTGGTTTAACGCGCCCCGATGGCTATGATCAGGCCTATACGGCTGTGTTCAAAGCCTTCTATGCGCTCTCAACACTGCGTTTTCCACACGGCACGCAGGGACATCATATCGACGCCATCTGTAGGCGCCCCTTGTGGGATCTGGGGTTAGATTATGATCACGGCACCGGGCACGGGATCGGACATCGTCTTTCCGTTCATGAACACCCGCAACGGATTGGCAAACCCTATAACCCGGTGGATCTTGTACCCGGTATGGTGATGTCGATTGAGCCTGGGCATTATGTGGCCGAGAGTTATGGTATTCGGATCGAAAACCTTTTTGCCATTGTTGAAGCCGACGATGGGTTCTTCGAGTTTGAGAACATGACCTATACGCCGATCCAGAAGGATATGCTGATGGTTGACGCGCTGAGCCCCGAAGAGGTGGCTTGGCTGGATGCATACCATGCTGAAGTGCTAAAGCGGGTCGGTCCGTTCCTCAGCGAAAGCGCGTTTGAATGGGCACAAGAGGCCTGTGCACCGCTGAGGCCCTGAGCAAAAGTACACTGTGTCTAGATGGGGCTGGCGAGGGGATCGCCAGCCCTTTTGAGTTTTAGAACATGTCGCGGGGCAGTTCCGAAAAGATCTCGGCCCCGGTGTCGCGCAGGATGACAATCTCTTCCAGACGCACGCCAAATTTGCCGTTCAGATAGATGCCCGGTTCGATCGAAAAGACGTTGCCTTTGTTCAGTACCACATCCGAGGTGGCGGTGATATAGGGCGGTTCATGCACGTCGATGCCCAGCCCGTGGCCGGTGCGGTGCAGGAACTGGAGACCATAGCCCGCAGCGGTGATGACATCGCGGGCGGCGCGGTCGACCTCGGCGGCGGTGACACCGGGTTTTGCGGCGGCCAGCGCGGCCTGCACCGCTTGCTCCACGGTTTCAAAGACCTTTTTGTACTCGTCACCCGGGGTGCCGAAGAAACCTGAACGGGTCATGTCGGAGGGGTAGCCGTTGAGACGACAGCCGGTGTCGATCAGAACCGCCATATCGTCTTCCAGCACGGTGTCTCCGGTGTGGTGATGCGGGAAGGCGCCGTTCTGGCCAAAGCCGACAATGGTAAACTCGGGTGTGGCGCCATTGGCCTTATAGTGATCGCGGATGATGTTTTGCACATCGCGTTCGGTCAGCCCGGCTTTCAGCCCGGCAAAGGCGCGTTTCACTGCTTCATCGTTCAACAGATGCGCGGCTTTGATGGCGTCAAATTCGGCATCGTCTTTCATGGCGCGCAGCAGGCCGATGGTGTCATCGGTAAAGCGGCGGGCGGGGCTGTCCATGGCGTCCAGCAGGCGCAACGCGAAATCGGCGCGCATGGTTTCATCCAGTACCACGGATTTGCCGGGGCCTTGGACGTCACATGCGGCCAGCAGCGTGTTAAGCGCCTCGGCCGGGCCCTGATCGTCGGACCAGGTTTCAAACGGCAGATCGGTGGCGGTGCGGGCGGCGTCGGCGTTGAGTACGGGCATCAGGAACCCGGCGTGGCTTTGGCTGACCAGAAGCATCACGGGGCGTTCATCGCCGTGCGGGTTCACACCGGACAGCCACATCATATGGCTGGAGGGACCAAGCGCGACCAGATCGGTGTCTGTGTCGCGCATCATGGCGCGCAGATTGGCAAGGCGGGTTTCAAAAAGGGACATGGCGGGTCTCGGATTGGGACAACAAAAACGGGCCGTTTGGGTATCCCCAAACGACCCTATGACAAGGAGCGCGAAAGCGGACCTTACTCTTTTTCAACCAGACGGTAGAAAACAAAGTCAGAGGTGGCGCCGTTGACATAGCCGCTGACGTCTTTGTCCATGGCCACCTGATAGGCTGCCTGGAACATGATCACGATGGGCGATGTTTTCTGCACCTCTGCCTGCAGTTCCTGATACATTTCCAGACGTTTTGCTGGATCTGTTTCGGTCAGGGCCGCTTTGGTTTTGGTGTTCATGGCATCCGGAACC
Organism: uncultured Pelagimonas sp.; assembly: GCA_947497905.1. Taxonomy (GTDB): domain Bacteria; phylum Pseudomonadota; class Alphaproteobacteria; order Rhodobacterales; family Rhodobacteraceae; genus CANMIH01. The sequence continues at coordinate 55,446 of CANMIH010000012.1, read as the reverse complement.
GCCCAGGCGTTGCGCCATGTGGTGGTGGCCGCATATGAGCCGTCGGAGTTGTCCGAGTTATAGGCAAAGGCCTTGGCGTTGGAATGCGGGTCCATGAAGTCGGGGCCCCAATACAGCAGCATCGCCTCGTGGGTGCGCTCGCGGTATTTGGTGATGACCTGGCTGCCAGTGCCGGGCAGGATTTCAAAGGAAATGCCCGCGTCTTCAAAGCTCGCTTGCAGCGATTGCGCCATATCGGTGAAGGGCGCGGCGTTGATCACGTCCAGCTCCACCTTGATCGGTGTTTCGATGCCTGCGTCGGCCAGAATTTGCTTGGCCTTTTCAGGGTTATAGCTGAACGGGGTTTCGTCGTAGGACCCCGGGAAACCCTTGGGCCAGAAGGCCTGATGCACGTCCATCTGACCTTTGATGATCGTGTCGGTCATGCCTTTGTAGTTCACCAGATAGCGGGCCGCTTCCCAGATGGCGGGATCGGTCAGGCTGTCGGTTTTCTGGTTGAACGACAGGAAGTGTACGGCGGCCTGAGGATAGGTTTCCACCTTGATTTCATCGGCGCTGAGGCCGGAAATCTGATCTGGGGTCAGGTTGCGGGCGAGGTCGATGTCGCCGCTTTCCAGCATCAGTTCCTGAGTGGCGCTTTCCGCCACGTGACGGATCAGAACCGAGTCCATTTTAGGCGCGCCTTTGAAGTAATCAGCGTGGGCGCTCATCCGCACCAGCTGGGCCGGGCGGTAGGAATCCAGTTTGAAGGGACCCGAACCCGCTGCGTTGGCGTTCAGCCAGGCGTTGCCCATGTCGCCGTCAACTTCGTTGGCCATGACGGTCTGCATGTCGACGATCGAGGCCGGACGCGCGGCCAGAACGTTCATCACAAAGGCAGGAGAGAAATCGCCTTCGTATTTGATGGTGACGGTGTTGCCCTCGGCGGTGACCATCTGGTCAACGTTCTCAGCGGTCCAGCCCAGCTGGGCCAGAATGAAGGCCGGGGTCAGGTTGAGTTTGATCACACGGCCCAGCGAGCCCGTCACATCCTGTGCGGTGACCGGATTGCCCGAGTGGAAGGTGGCACCGTCGCGGATGGTGAAGGTGATGGTGCGGTTTGCCGCGTCAATCGACCAGCTGGAGGCAACACCCGGCGCCAGAACGGTGGGGTCTTCTGCATCATACTGGACAAGGCGGTCATAGAGGTTGGTGACCAGCTCGCCGGAGGTGAACTCATAGGCCTGTGCCGGATCAATGGCGACGATGTCGTCAATGTTCTGTGCCACGATCAGGGCGTTTGCCGGGGTTTCGGCCACTGCCGCACCGCAGATCGGCAGTGCCAAAGCAGATGCCAGCAGGGCGGATTTCAGAAGCTTCATGTCAGTCTCCTCCGTTGGATGGTAGTCTTGTGATTATTCAGGTCACGACCGTCAGCTCGGGCAGATCAATGCTTGCGCTGCCTTTCAGGACGCTGAGCGTGCCGGTCCATAAGATACGTGTTGTGGTCTCGGTTGGATTGGACCAGCTGTGTGGTGTTTTTCCGCTGTAGTGCAGGCTGTCGCCCTGACGCAGGCGGAAGGTCTGGCCGTCGAGCACCTGTTCGATCTCGCCTTCGATGACAAAGATGATCTCTTCGCCCTCGTGGCTGACGGTTTCGGACGAAAAGCCGGGCGGTACATGCAGCAGATAGCTGGACAGTTCCGCACCGGGAAATTCGGCGCCGATGGCCTCATAGGTGGTGTCGGACCCCGGAACGCTGAATCGCGGGCGATTCTCGGCGCGGGTGACGGCATCAGAGGGTTTGGGCGTCGCCACAAAATACTCAAGCGAGACCTCAAGCGCGGCGGCGATCTGGGCCAATGTGCCCAGGGTGGGGGTGGCATTGTCCCGTTCCACCTGGCTGAGATAGCCCACAGATAACGTCGCTTTGTCACAGAGTTGCTGAAGGGTCAGCCCCATCTGTTTGCGGCGTTTGCGGATCAATCCACCTAGGATTGGCGCGGTTGATTGTTTCTCTGGATTAGCCATCGGTCCTCCGTCTCGACTCAGAGATTAGTAAAAAAATTTTTGTGATGCAAAAATTTTTTGCTAATCTCCTCTCAGATGCGTATTCAGCGCGACATACCGCCCCTGACGTAAGGGGGCAAACGTCCTGTGATCCGAGGGAGAACAACTTGGCCAGTCAGGCAAAAACAATTCCGTCAGTGACCGGATGGCTGCGGGGACTCACATCATTCGTGATTGTGGTCCTGTTGACCTTTCTTGGGTTGCTGGCGATCACATTCTTCATTGGCCGTGTCGTGCCCATCGATCCGGTTCTGTCGGTGGTGGGCGATCGCGCCACGCAAGAGCAATATGACGCCGCCCGAATAGCCATGGGGTTGGACAAACCGCTGTGGCAGCAGTTTATCACCTATGTCGGTGATGTGGCGCGTGGGGATCTTGGCATGTCGGTGTCCACCAACCGCCCGGTGTCGGAAGATCTGGCGCGAGTGTTTCCCGCGACGCTTGAGATGGCCACACTGGGCATCATCATTGGTGTTCTGCTGGGCGTGCCCACAGGGGTCTGGGCCGCCACAAAACAGGGCACATGGGTGGATCAGATCATCCGGGTCTTTGCCTTGCTGGGCTATGCGGTGCCGGCCTTTTGGCTGGGGCTTGTGGGGCTGGCGGTCTTTTATGCCGGTCTGGGCTGGGTCGCGGGGCCGGGCCGGGTGGATATCTTTTACGAAGGTCTGGTGGATCCGATCACCGGTATCCTGCTGATTGACAGCCTGCTGGTCGGGGACACCGAGGTGTTCTGGAACGCGCTGTCACATCTGGTGCTGCCCTCGGCGATCCTTGGGTTCTTTAGCCTGGCCTATATCGCCCGCATGACCCGCAGTTTCATGCTGGACCAGTTGGGGCAGGAGTTCATCACCACCGCCCGTGTCAAAGGCGTGCCGGAATGGCAGGTAATCTGGTCACATGGGTTCAAACCGATCCGCGTGCCGCTGATCACGGTGATCGGGCTGAGCTATGCCGCCTTGCTGGAGGGATCGGTGATGATCGAAACCGTCTTTAGCTGGCCGGGGATTGGCAACTATCTGACCCATGCGCTGTTGAACGCCGATATGAACGCGGTTCTTGGATCCACTCTGGTGATCGGATCGGTGTTCATTTTCATCAATAAGATCTCGGACGTGCTGTATCGCGTTCTGGACCCGAGGAGCAAAGAATGACCACCAAAGACTGGCTTCTTGACGAATCTCCCACGTCGCGGATGCAGGCGAATGCCGGTAGGGCCTATCGGATGGGTCTGGCGATGCTGGGCAATCCGCTGGCGATGCTGGGGGCGGCGATTGTGCTGGTTCTGGTGCTGGCGGCGGCTTTTGCGCCCTGGATCGCACCGGAAAGCCCCGTGGGGCAGAACCTGCAGGCGCGCCTGTTGCCGCCATCATGGGACCATTGGATGGGCACCGACGAATTGGGCCGCGATATCTTTAGCCGCGTGGTCTATGGCGCGCGCATCACCTTGATGATTGTTGCGCTGGTGGCGCTGATTTCGGCGCCTCTGGGGCTGATCATCGGGGCGATCTCGGGCTATTTCGGCGGCTGGACTGACAAGATCCTGATGGGTCTGACCGATGTGTTTCTCTCGATGCCCAAGCTGATCCTGGCGCTGGCCTTTGTGGCCGCGTTGGGGCCGGGGATCGAAAACGCGATTATCGCGATCGCCATCACCGCCTGGCCCGCCTATGCGCGGATCGCGCGGGCCGAGACGCTGACCTTTCGCAATGCCGAGTTCATTTCCGCCACGCGGTTGCTTGGCGCGTCGCATACGCGGGTCATTCTCAGCCATGTTCTGCCGCTGTGTACCAGTTCGATGATTGTGCGGGTGACGCTGGATATGGCGGGGATCATTCTGACCGCGGCGGGTCTGGGCTTTTTGGGGCTTGGCGCACAGCCGCCGTTGCCCGAATGGGGCGCAATGATTTCGCGCGGCCGGACCTTTATCCTTGATCAGTGGTGGGTTGCGACCATGCCCGGCATTGCCATCATTGTGGTGAGCCTTGGGTTTTGTTTTCTGGGTGACGGTCTGCGCGATGTGCTTGACCCGAAACAGGGGGGCAAATCATGAGCGACAGCCTGCTTGAAATTGAAAACCTGCGTGTCAGCTTTCCGACGCCCAAAGGGCGGGTTGAGGTGGTCAAAGGCCTGAGCCTGTCGGTGGGGCGGGAACGACTGGGGATCGTGGGCGAGAGCGGTTCGGGGAAATCCATGACGGGGCGGGCCATCCTGCGCCTGATCCGCAAACCCGGCCTGCTGACGGCGGATAAGATGCGCTTTGACGGGCAGGATCTGTTGGGACTGTCCGAACGCAAGATGCGGCATCTGCGCGGGGCGCGCATGTCGATGATCATGCAAGACCCGAAATTCTCGCTCAACCCGGTGATGACCATTGGCCATCAGATTGCCGAGGCGCTGAAGGTGCATGAAAACCTGCCGCGCCGTGAGGTGCAGGCGCGGGTGATCGAGATGCTTGAGGCGGTGCGCATCAACAATCCCGAGGCCGTGGCGCAGATGTATCCGCATCAGGTGTCCGGCGGCATGGGCCAGCGCATCATGATTGCCATGATGCTGATCCCACGCCCGGATCTGTTGATTGCCGATGAACCCACCTCGGCGCTGGATGTGTCGGTGCAGGGGCAGGTTCTGGACCTGATCGACGCGCTGGTGCGTGAAAAGGGCATGGGGCTGATCCTGATCAGCCACGACCTGAACCTTGTGGCGCGCTATTGCGACCGGATCATGGTGATGCACGGTGGTGAAGTGGTGGAAACCTGCGCAGCGCAGGATCTGCACAAGGCCCAACATCCCTATACCCGTGGTCTGTTGGCTGCGGTTCCGAAGATGAAAGAAACGCGCAGCACCTTGCCAGTACTGGACCGCAGCGCATGGGGGGGCACATGAGCGCCATCACTCTCAAGAACCTCGACATTTCCTATGGTACAACCAAAATCGTTCATGATGTGAACATTGAGGTTGCCGAGGGCGAGAGCTTTGCCCTTGTGGGGGAAAGCGGATCGGGGAAATCCACCGTTCTGAAGGCCATTGCCGGTCTGGCGCCGGATTGGACCGGTGAGGTCAGCGTGCTGGGCAAACCCTGTCTGCACAAACCTGACCGCCGGTTTGCGGAAACCTGTCAGATGGTGTTTCAGGATCCCTACGGGTCGCTGCATCCGCGCAAGGCCGTGGACATGGTGCTGCGCGAACCGCTGCGGGTGCATGGGATTGGCAACCGCGATGCGCGGATTGCCGAGATGCTGAATGCGGTGGGGCTGGATCAGAGGTTCCGGTTCCGTTTCCCGCATCAGTTGTCGGGCGGACAGCGTCAGCGTGTGGCCATTGCCCGGGCGCTGATGCTGGAACCCAAGGTGATGTTGCTGGATGAGCCAACCTCGGCGCTGGATGTCTCGGTGCAGGCCGAGATCCTGAACCTGTTGAAGGCGCTGCGGGCCGAGCAGAACCTGACCTATCTGATGGTCACCCACAGCCTGCCGGTGGTCAGTTTTATGTGTGACCGTCTGGCGGTGATGAACAAGGGCCGGGTGGTTGAAATCGCCCAGGCCAAACAGCTGCATACGGGCGATTTCGCCCATGCCTATACCCGCGAGCTTTATGCCGCGAGTGGCGCAGAAATTGACACTGAGGACACTTTATGACCGACCAACAGGCCGCGCTGGCCAGCTTTACCCAATCCCTGTCGCAGGCGACGACCGCCGAACGGGCCTACGACGCGCTGTCGGCGTTGTTCCAGGAGGTGGTTGGGTTTAAATTGTTTACCGTGATGACGGTGGACATGGAGGCGCTTTTGGCACGTCGTGCCTATACCAACCGACCCAACGCCTATCCGACCTCCGGCACCAAACCGATCACCTTTGATCGTTGGTTTGAACATGTTCACACAAAGCACGAGACATTTGTGGCCAATACGCTTGACGATATTTCCAAGGTGTTTGGGGATTATGAGTTGATTGGTGAGCTCGGCTGTGGATCGGTTGTGAACCTGCCCGTGCTGATCAAAGGCGAGTTGGTCGCCACGATCAATATTCTGCATGAAGAGCAGTATTATACCCCTGAAAATGTGGCTCTGACGGAAAGCCTGCGCTTGCACTCACTTGCTGCGCTGGCAGTGGCGCTTCAGCTATAAAATAGCTCTTCCCTGATGCGGGCCCTGCATCGTCACAGGGATTCTGGAATATAGATCTCAGGCTGGAGAAAAATCTGGCCTGGGGGGTCGCTTGCATTGAGACCCGTGGCATGCACCATGGCTTCAACAAGTTTCTGGCACAGCTGGTCTAGAGGCGTGCTATCGATTAGCGTCAGATACCCTTCCTGAAGCGCGCGGGTCGAAACGTCTGTCAGTTCGTTGACCACCATGGCCACCTCACCGGGCTGGCGCATTTCACGCACAGCATCAATGGCGCCTTCCATGCCTCCTCCGGCCACAAAGATACCCCGCAGATCCGCGTGTCGGCGCAAAAGATCTAATGTGGCCTCATAGGTGACCGCCCGGGTTTCCAGGTTAACCATCGTGTCCAAAAGGCTGTGTTTGACCGGATGTTCGCGGAAAAAACTTCGAAAACCAGTTTCTCGAAGCGCGTGCCCATGCCAGCGGCTACCTCCAACAAAGACAGCAATTTTTCCCGGTGGTTGAGGCGTATTGTACAGAGTCCAAGCGGCCATGCGGCCAATCTTCATGTTGTTCAACCCCACATAGCTATGCCGAACCTCTTGGGCAAAATCGTTGAGCAGAGTGAACACTGGGACGGACCGTCGTTTCAGGTCCCGCACTGTATGGGTCAGATCGTGGTGGTTCACCGCAGTGGCCGCAACAGCATGAGTGCGACGCCCCAGATCCGCCAAAAGCCCGGCTTGTTCTTCAGGGGACTGCGAGCTGGCGAAAATGATGTCAGGTTTACAGCGCACCCCCGGGCAGGCTTGTGCTTTGGCCTGAAACACCTGTGCAAAGGTTTTATAGAATTCCTGATTTTCTTTTTGCAGCAACAAACCCAGCCGTCGCTCCGGCAAGTCTGAGTAAAGTCGTTCTCGCAACAGGGGCGCTGCGTGATAGCCGATTTTTTCAGCGGCGAGATAGATTTTGCGCGCGGTATCCGAACGAACTTTGGCCCGTCCGTTTAAGACACGATCCACCGTGGCGGTGCCCACTCCGGCTTCGCGGGCCAAGTCGGAAATTGTGGGGCGTTTGCTCATTATTCTTGCGCCAAAGTGGGTGAGTGTTCCGCATGGCTATCAAAGGTTTGCTTCTAGAACCAGCACCTTGGTCGAGGCATGGTACAAGAGCAGATCCAAGGAAACTGCTCTTGTCTGATTTTAGGCCGCGTGTTCCCTCGGTTGAGTGACAAACTCTGTCGGCGACTTTGCCGAAATGTGGAGTTTATCGAGCGCGCTTTCGGCCCGTTCTGCCAAATGACGCATGCGTGCAGTTGCTGTTGCCGTCGCTTCCACCAACGCTGCATTTTGCTGGGTTGCTCCGTCCATTTGTGCAACGGCGGAATTGATCTCGCGTAGAGAGATCGACTGTTCGCTTGAGGCCGAAGCAATTTCGGTGGTCAGTCGCGAAATCTCTTTGAAACTGGTCACCGCAGCCTCAAGTTCGCGGCCCGCCCCGTCAATCAGGGTCACGCCGGTCGCCACTTCGGCCGAGCTTTTGTTCACAAGCTCCTTGATTTGCAATGCGGCCTCCGAGGCATTGGCGGCCAGGCCGCGCACCTCTTGGGCGACCACCGCAAATCCGCGTCCGGCGTCACCCGCGCGGGCGGCTTCAACGCCTGCGTTCAGCGCCAACAGATTGGTCTGAAAGGCAATGTCATCGATCATGCCAATGATATTGGTGATTTCTTCAGAGGCGGCGTGAATGCGCGTCATCGCGTCTGAGGCATCCACCATGGTTTTGGCTCCCTCAACGGCTGTCTGGGTTGCTTTTGAGACGACCGAAGAGGCGCTGGTGGTGTTGCCGCTGGATTGCGTGACGTGTTCGGCCAGTTCGTGAACGGCGGCCGACGTTTGTTCCAGCGACGCAGCCTGGCCCGCTGTGCGCTGTGCAAAATCGTCGGTCGACGAAGACACGTCCTGAATATTGCCAGAGAGATCATGCATACATTCCGAAACCGTCCCCATGATGTCCTGCAGGCTGCAGGTGGCATCATTCAGTTTAATCCGGACGCTATCATACCGTGCAGGGTAGGCGCTCTCATCGGGGCCAGGGATGTTATAGGTCAGATCCCCATGGGCCAAACGATCAATCGCGGTGTTGAGGCTGTCAAATGCGATATTCTGTTCTTCCGAAAGGATGTCAAAGAAGGTTTGGACCACTCGTTCAATATCTAGCGCAAACGCGCGGGTCATAACCCCGATCATTGCGGCAAGTTTGCGCTTTTTGCGCAGGGGAAGACGTTGGATCAGAGCAGAAATCAGATCCGATGTGGCAAGCGAATAGGCCGACATATAGACATCGAGCGGCAAGTTGATGCGCGCATGCGTGCGCCCGATACGATCGACTGAAGCAAGATAGCCTTCGTCGAATGCTCCTGTAAGCAGACGTTCCCAATGCTTTTTCTGCGCCCCGCGGGCATAGGTCATGCGCTCGGGGGTATCAAAAAACGTGGCTGTCTCAGGGTCGTTTCCGGCCCGGTCATAGAATGACTCAAGAACATCATCTAGCACGGGAATGATAATCGTTCCGACCTCACGTAAGAGGTTTAGCTTGTCACCAAGCAGATCGAACTGTGACAGTTTATTCTCTAATGAGTTACCCATTTAACCAATCTTTCCTATTCGAGATCGCGGATCTGCATGATGAAATCGCGGTTGCGGCTTATTAGGGTGATGGCAGTGAGTATGGAAATGTATTACGTTTCCGATTTTCGGTATTTACTTCGCATGAAGTGAGATGAAATTAATGATCCCACTTGTTGCACGAATGGGTTAAAATATTGATTTTGAATGTAAAAGTTGACCGTGTTCAAAGCGAATAGTGTTTGATGGGTTGAAGAGATGTCAAGAATTTCTATAAGGGATATTAAGGCGTTTGACGGGATTGGACGGGGGATCGTTCATATATGGAGGTGTAACTTACATGCTGGCGCGCATGTTCGAATTTTGTGGTATTGATTGTCACGTGATTTGAACACTTTGGCTCTGGCGCGATGATAAAGGGGGTGTAAGTATTGTGTCAGTCAAAAGCTCCTGTAAGTCATGTATCCTCTGACTGTGCGTACGTTTTGTTTGTCTAAAATTTGCGATGTTTTGTGCTGACTGTAGCGCCTCTGTCAGTCCCCCAACAACGAACTTCCGGGCTCTGATGATGTGACCACCCCGACGGCTTCAATGTGCCAAGGTAGGTCTGCTCCGATCCACACAGGAGATCGGTCTTGACGGAGATTTTCCCGGTTGGGCTCGATTTAGTGAAGCATGTGTACTAGATGCTGGGAGACGACTGCATTGCTTGTGCGGTCCTGAGCAAAAAAGTTGCGGCGTGCTCAGGTGCTGTAGCTGCTTTGGCAACCGGTTCCGCAAATGGCGGGGCAAAACCGGCACCAAAGGCGCTGAAGGGAAACAGTAAAAATTGGGAGTGGTGCCCCCAAAAGGAGTAATGACGAACTCCTTTGGCTCTGCTTCACGTTCAAAATCCGAGGAACTAACGGCGCTGTTTTCAGCGCTGCAAGAATGGGAAGAAGTGCTAGCCGCTAGCGACTTCGAGCCGGAGGAGTTTGATCTATGAGACGCTCCACCCCCCCCCTCACAAAAACGTTCTGCCAAGCCTCATCCGCTAGCAAAGCTCCTATAAAAAAACATCACCCAAAACGAAACGCCCTGCTCCAATATCATAGCGTTTGAACGATGCAGAACTTGCAGCACAGCGAAACGCTGCATCACCGGGAAACTGACCAATGACCACGTCACCTTCGGAATTGGGTGCGAACCGCAGGTCTGATTGCTGCACCCGGACACGCCGCTGGCACATAAATCGCGTCGGTTTCACCAAGTTGAGCACCGCCAGATTGGCGACATTCGTGACTGTCAGGGAGAACTCCGAAAGCTTCTCAGGAAAGATGGACGTTCCGTAGGCCAGCACAGCCTCGCCTGTCGCGTCGTCGACATGAATGACCAGGCAAGGACGGTCCTTGTCACCGGGACCATCTGAATGAGGGAAGCGGAATGAAACGATTTCGCCAGTGGAAAGCGGACGCGCTGCGCCCGGTACATGTGCCGTCATGATGGGCTCCAAGATTTGAGGAAGATCTTGTCACCCCTTCTTCAGATCCATCCTTTGGATGTCTCTGAATGCTCTCTTCGAGTTCATGTGAGACCGGAGCGACACAAGCTCTGCTCCGGTCTCACTGAACTCTGAAGAGAGCTAAGTGCAATGTTTTCTGGGATTTTTCTCGACGCCGTTCAACGGGGGTGAAACAAAACTTTATGCCGAAATTGCAAAAAAAGCGGCTTCGGTTTTTTGAATTTCAGCCAATGTAAAATAGGCCAAGCGGCGAAGGCTACCAATGAGGAAAGTCAACATGCGGCATGAACGAAAACAGAAAGTTCATGCGATCTGAGAACCAAGCTGGGACAGTTATTCTTCGCCGCCCCACGATGAGAACGAAATATGAACAAATCTATGGGAAACTGATCGGATAGTTTCTATTACTGGCCTGGACCGGGCCGTAATACCCATATATAGTGCATGAAAAAGAGGTGCGACCAGGATGAGCCAAGGCTTCACATTTATTGATCTTTTCGCCGGAATCGGTGGTTTGCGCCAGGCTATGGAGAGCATCGGCGGGCACTGTGTCTTCACGAGCGAGTGGGATAAATTCTCAAAACAGACCTATGAGGCCAACTACCGCGACAACCGTCCGATCGTCGGCGATATTCGTGAAGTGGCTGCCGAAGACATCCCACCGCACAATGTGCTGTGTGCCGGTTTCCCCTGTCAGCCATTCTCCTTAGCCGGTGTTTCCAAAAAGAACTCACTCGGCCGAGAACATGGATTTCGTGATGAAGCACAGGGAACACTGTTCTTTGATGTTGTCAGGATCCTTGAGCATCATCGGCCTGAAGCCTTCATGCTCGAGAATGTCAAAAACCTGACGAGTCATGACAAGGGAAAAACCTTTGAAGTGATCATGGGCGCTTTGCAGGAACTTGGATACTCGGTGAAGGCTCAGGTGATCGACGCCCAGCACTTCGTTCCTCAACATCGCCAGAGGATTGTGATCGTTGGCTTCAAGGAAGACACCGGTTTCACTTTTGAGGACCTCCAGTTGAAGCCTAAGGGCAGTATCACGCTTGGGTCGATCCTACATCCTCAGAATGGAACCGAGACAGCCGAAATTCCTTATACTGAGGGCCCGGATGCCAGGGTGAACCCAAAATACACCCTGACGGATAAACTTTGGGAATACCTGCAGAATTACGCTGCCAAACACAAAGCCGCAGGTAACGGCTTTGGTTTTGGTCTGGTCGGCCCCGAGAATGTCTCTCGGACGCTGTCTGCACGTTACCATAAAGACGGATCGGAGATCTTGATTGATCAGGGTGAGGGAAATAATCCTCGCCGCTTGACGCCACGTGAATGTGCTCGCCTCATGGGGTATTCTGATGACTTCAGAATTCCGGTGTCTGACACCCAGGCCTATCGCCAGTTCGGGAACAGCGTTGCCGTCCCCGTGTTCAAAGAGGTTGCGCGCATTATGGCACCTCATCTTGCGCACGTGATGGACAACCGCCCGAAGGAGGCGGTCTCTGTCTGACGTTCACGATCAAGCTACCCGCAGCCGCAATATGTCGGCTATTCGCAGCAAGAACACGAAGCCAGAACTTCTTATCCGCCGCGGGCTTCACGCCCGCGGCTTTCGCTTTCGCCTTCATGATAAGGCGCTCCCGGGGACACCAGACATAGTCCTGCGCCGATATAGCGCTCTGATTGATGTGCGGGGATGTTTCTTCCATGGTCATGACTGCAACCTTTTCCGGCTACCGCGCACCCGAAGGGATTTCTGGGAGAGCAAAATTTCCACAAACAGAAGGCGTGACATCAAAACAGCAAGTGAGCTTCAGGATATGGGATGGAGGGTCGCAATTGTTTGGGAGTGCGCCCTCCGTGGCCCAAAGAAAATCAGTTCGGAAACTGTTATTGACTCTCTCGCCCAATGGTTGTCCTCTGACGAAAAATTATTTGAAATCAGAGGCGTCGACTCATGTTTACCTCCCTGAGCAACCTTATTTCAGCAATGCAAGATGCGGGGGCGAAGCGCTTTTATGCGAAGCGCCTTGCACCCAATGACAACTCGAAGAACCAAGTTTACCTGGGCGGCGGCTTTGATGCGTTGAACATCATTCCGCATGGTGACATCGAGACTGATTTTTCTGAGAAAGCAGGATCTGTCCGGCGGCGCGACAAAGCTTCTGTCGAGTTCTATTGGATAGACCGCCAAGGAACATGGCGAGCACCCAACGCCCAGCTCATTCTTTACCCCAAATACCCCGAAGTCAGAATGTCGGGCTTTCTGCAGAAAGCTGTGAACGCACCGAAGGGCCTCATGGTCTCTCGCGATGAAGGAAGGGTGATGTTCTTCGGTGTTTCCCCCGAGGGGCGCGTTTTTGGCTATGTAGACGCCCATGATTCTGACGTAGTCGCCGAGCTGGACGCTCAGGGCGAGTTTCCGTCGGAAGGTGTATTCTCGAACATCACCCGTCTGGCAACCACCGCCAGCCTCGACCCGCGTGAGATTCTTCTGGAAACACTTCGGAAAGTTCATGGAAAAGGCTGGATTTCCGGTCAAAGACTGCACTCCGATGGGGTAATCAGGCCGTATTCCGCACAGAATGGTGGTGGATATACTCTCGAAGCCGAACTGGGGATTATCCCCAACGGTATCGCGGAACCTGACTTTATGGGATGGGAGGTCAAGCAGTATTCCGTCAGGGATTTCGTGAATTTTCGGGCGAAATCACCAGTCACATTGATGACTCCTGAGCCAACCTCAGGCGTATATTCTGACAATTTTCCGCTGTTTATGAATGACTTCGGCTACGACGACACTAAAGGCCGGCCGGGGCGCAGGAACTTCGGCGGCATTTACAAATACGGATCCGAAGCGCACGCGCGCACTTCGGTTCGGATGATCGTTGAAGGATACGACACGGAAAAGGGCAAGATTGACGACATGGGTGGGAGCATCTTGCTGGTCGCCCTTGATGATCGCGTTGCTGCAGGCTGGGAGTTCAAGAACCTGCTCAACCACTGGAATCGCAAGCACGCTCAAGCGGCCTACCTTCCTTCACGTTCATCCGGCAACCCGAGGCGATATCAATATGCCGAAAGGGTTCAGCTTGGCCAAGGAACTGATTTCTTCAGGTTCATGCGGCTCATCAGCCAAGGCAGTGTCTATCTTGATCCGGCAGTGAAGGTCGAGAACGGCATGCAGAAGAAGAGAAACCAATTTCGGGTCTCTCACGCAAACCTTCCAGACCTATATCAATCTTTCGAGACATTGGAGCTTGCGCAGTAGTTCAGTTCTTCACCAATCGTTTTGAAAGCGATGCATAGGTGCGCGGTAAGGAAGTTCACAGTCAAAAGGACGCCGAATTAAGCGTTCAACTCAAATATCTTAGCAAGGAATGCACATGCATTTGTCTCGTATGAGAATTGAGAATTTTCGCAACTTTTCCGATTTGGATGTGGCACTTGATGGAAACATTGTGATCGTCGGAGAAAACCGTGTTGGCAAGAGCAATATGCTGTTCGGGTTGCGTCTTCTTCTTGACCCATCGCTACCCGATAGCACTCGCCAACTGGGCTTGTCAGACTTCTGGGATGGTTTGGAAAAAGTCGACGAGAACACCACAATCAGGATCTCAATAGAGATCAAAGACTTTGAAAGTGACATGGATGTTCTTGCTATGCTCAGCGCCTGGTCTACAAGCATCTTTTCGAAGCCATTGTGGAAGAAGAACCCGCCGAAGGAGAAGATCAGCAGGACGCTCCTCTTTCTGTAATTCTGACGACTCACTCGCCACACATTGCAAGCGTTGCGCCTTTGAGTTCTCTTTTACTCCTCCGCGAGGAAACGAATGCAGGGACCAAAGGCTATTCTACAGCCAACTCAGGCTTCAGCGATGCCGAGACAGAAGACCTCACTCGCTACCTTGATGTTACACGTGCAGAGATGGTTTTCTCCCGTGGCGTGGTTCTCGTGGAAGGTGACGCAGAGCGTTTTCTTATCCCGGACTTTGCTCGAGAAATGGGAACCCATCTCGATGAACATGGCATCTCAGTCTGCTCAGTTTCAGGCACCAACTTCCAACCTTACGTGAAGTTCCTCAGTGCTCTTGGCATCCCATTCTCAATCATCACTGACTACGATGAATACAAGGGAAAGCCATTGGCTTCACACGTGCGCGGTTCGAAATTCACTTGATGTATAGCAGCAGCAGGCGATCCCGGTTCGTGACAGAAGTCGAGAAGCGCCTGAATGAAGCTGGCAACCATTGAAACTATTTGAGGCCGTTCGCCTTTCCATACCGGATCAGATCCGTTGTCAAGTAGAGAACACTCGTGCGGCCTCGTTCAGGTTCAATATGGGCTGAGATAGTGCCTGAAGTTTGAATGCTCTGCTGACGACCCTGCTATATGTGGAGCGACTTGTGTAGCAAGTTGTGCAGCAAGCACGGGCTTAGGTAATTGTAAGAACGGCTAAATCTGCTTTTTTATCTAACAAAATCAATGAGTTATATCTCATTCACTTTGAGAAAAGTGGTGCCCGGGGGCGGAATCGAACCACCGACACGAGGATTTTCAATCCACTGCTCTACCCCTGAGCTACCCGGGCTGGGTGAGAGCGTCGCTCTCGGGTAGGGGCTGATGTATCTAAGCTCCGCGGTGGTGTCCAGAGGGTTGAGCATCAGTTTCTAACAATTTTTCAGTTGCCGCCCCGACGCCCGCAAACCGGACCAGCCAAAGCGTGGAATTTCAAGGCTTTCACGTCACGACTTCCTTTGACGCATGGGACTAACTCGCTCTGAGCGGTGGTCAGTGTGCTGCCCCTGTTGAACCCGCAAGACGGGTTGCATAGATTTGCGCCAAATTTGGATACACTGGGAAAATCACATGTCGGATACCTCTGAGAAAGAAACCTTTTCCTTTCAAACTGAAGTTGGGCAACTTCTGGAGATTGTTGCCGGTTCGCTCTATTCCAATCGTGAGGTTTTCTTGCGCGAGCTTGTGTCGAATGCTTCTGACGCTTGCGATAAACTGCGCTATGCTGCCCTGACCGATGCCACTCTGAGCCCCTCAGAGGATTTCGCCGTTGACCTCGATCTCGACACTGATGCCGGGACATTGTCGATCAGTGACAACGGTGTTGGCATGAACCACGCCGACTTGCTGGAGACGTTGGGCACCATCGCCAAATCGGGCACGGGGGCCTTTATTGAAGCGCTGAAAGCCGAAGAAAAGGATCAGGTGGGTCTGATCGGTCAGTTCGGTGTCGGTTTTTATTCTGCCTTTATGGTGGCGTCCAAGGTTGATGTGACCACGCGCAAAGCAGGGGAGACAGAAAGCTGGCTATGGTCGTCGGACGGCAAAGGCGCCTTCAGCATCGAACCGGCGCAACGTGACAGTGCGGGTACCACTGTGACGCTGCATCTCAAAGAGGATGCTAGAGAGTTCGCGGACGAGGCGCGTATTCGCCACATCATCAAAACCTATTCTGAGCATATCAGCTTTCCGATCAAATTAGGCGATGACACGCTGAACGCCGCAGAGGCTCTTTGGACACGCCCGTCGAAGGATATCTCAGAAGAGCAATACGCCGAGTTCTATCGTCACAACTCCCACGCTTATGATGCGCCCTGGCATGTGATGCACAACAAAGTTGAAGGGTCGCTCAACCACACGAGCCTCTTGTTCGTGCCAAGTATGCAGCCGTTTGATCTGTTTGACGCAGAGCGTAAAAGCCACGTCAAACTCTATGTAAACCGAGTGTTCATTTCGGAAACTACGACGGATCTTCTTCCGGCATATCTGCGTTTCCTGCGTGGGGTTGTCGACAGTCAGGATCTGTCCCTGAACGTCTCCCGCGAGATGCTGCAGTCAGATCCGAAGCTGGCTAAGATCAAATCCCAGGTCTCAAAGAAAGTACTGGGTGAGCTGAAGAAAAAGGCCACCAAAGAGGCAGACGATTACGCAAGCTTCTGGGGCAACTTTGGTGCAGTTCTGAAAGAGGGGCTGGTCGAAGATCCCGCCTTGCGTGACCGAATTTTGGAAATCTGCCGCTTTGCCTCAACCGGCGATGAGGCCTTGACCAGCCTGTCGAGCTATGTTGAGCGGATGAAGGACGGGCAGGAGGCGATTTACTATATCGCGGGTGAGGACGCAGCAAAGCTGGCTCGGTCTCCGCATCTTGAGGGCTTCAAAGCCAAAGGTGTCGAAGTTCTGCTCTTCTCTGACCATGTGGACGAATTCTGGCTGCAACACATCACCGAGTTTGAAGGTAAACCGCTCAAATCCATCACCCGAGGTGCGGCCGATCTGGACCAGGTCGAAACCGATGACACGCCAGAAGAAGATAAGCCGGAAGAGGCGGATCTGTCTGATTTGATCGCAGTGATCAAAGTGGAACTGGGCGAAACCGTCAAAGATGTACGCCCATCGAAGCGTCTGACCGACAGCCCGGTTTGTCTCATTGCGGATGATGGTGACATGGATGTCAATCTTGAGCGTCTGCTCAAACGTCATGGCCAGTTGCAGGACGGTGCACCGCGTGTGCTGGAGTTGAACCCGACCCATGCGATTATATCAAAACTTGCCGAACGGGCAAAAGCGGACGGGGCGAGCAGCGATGATCTGTTGAGCGATGCGGCGCATATCCTGTTTGATCAAGCGCGCATTGTGGAGGGGGAAACCCCGACAGACCCCGCGGAATTTGCGCGCCGACTGGGCAGCGTTATGGCACGTGCCTTCGGTATTTGATCCGTCGCTACTGAAGAGACAGAGGTGCTTATCTCCTCTGTCTCCTTCGAAAAATGAGTGATTAGAGCGAACTGGCATGGTGTGAGGACACGGTCGTTGAGCTGTGATCTCGTCGCGGATTTCTTCAGCTGGATCGATGATCCCTTGCTTTGCGCCCCCTGTATTTAACCGTGAACTCTAGAGGCGTATCATTCTCATCGTATACTCCCAGGATCACACCTCTGCCGCGTGACTTGGTCCGCATTTCCAGCAATTGCGCCTGTGAGCGCGTGGTGCGCTGTGAGGGCCGTCGCGCCCAGGAAAACAGCATCTGATAGAGATCCTCAATCACCGCAGCATGATCTTCGCTGGCCCCAAGATCGGTCAATTCGTTCGGATCGTCTTTGAGGTTGAACAACAACGGTCGATGTCCACCTTCGCAGTGGATCAGCTTCCAATCCTTTGTGGCCACCATGAACATCACGGCATCGCGCACGTCGGCATTCAGCGCAGCGGCAACGGGACTTGCGGAATAGTCATATTCCGAGATCACAAAATCCCGCATCGTATCCGAGCGCGCGCCATGCAGGATGGGCAACAGGCTTTCGCCTTCCAGAATATGGCCCGGCACGGGTTCCCCGTTGAAATCGACAAATGTTGGCGCGAGATCAATGCTTTCCACAAGCGCATCGCAGGTCATACCACGGGTGGCATCCGCTTCGGGCGAGGGGTCGTAAATGATCAGCGGCACCTTGACCGAGGTGTCATGGAAAAAGGTCTTTTCCCCCATCCAATGATCGCCAAGATAATCCCCATGGTCGCTAGTCAGGACAATCATGGTGTCCTTCATGCGATCTGTTTCTTCCAGCCAGGCAAACAGCCGACCCATCTGGTCATCGGCCTGCTTGATCAACCCCATATAGGCCGGGATCACCGCGTCGCGCACGTCTTCGCGTGAAAAGGTCTGGCCAATCTTGGTGTCCATAAAGGCGCGCAGCACCGGGTGTGTATCTTGCTTCTCTGCACCATCCCGCACCACGGGCAGCACATGTTCGGGTCCATACATGCTGGCGTAGGGTTCGGGCACAACATAAGGCCAATGCGGCTTGATATAGCTGAGATGGCAGCACCACGGATCTGTGGCGTTTTGCATGAACTCGATGCCACGTCCGGTCAGATAGGGTGTTTCACTGTCGGGTTCTGCGATATTCGCCGCCTCTGTCGAGTTTTTGAGGAACCACCCTGAGAGCACATTGCCCTCGTCATCCAGCCCCGAGTTGGCAAAGTCATGCCAAGGGTTGTCGCTTTCATAGCCTTTGTCCCGCAGGTACTCATTATAGGCCTTGGCTCCATCGGGATCGTAGTAACCATCCGGGCCTTCGGGCAGCATGCCGTCGTCGCGTTCAAACACGTCAAACCCACATTCCGCCACGCGTGCCCCAATAAGACTGTCCGGTTCTAACCCCAAACGCGCCATCCCCTCGGCGTCGGCGCGCATATGGGTTTTACCCACAAGCCAGCAGTCCATGCCTGCTTTGCGCAGGTGGTCCCCCATGGTCATTTCACCCACCTTGAGCGGAATGCCATTCCACGAAGCGCCGTGAGAATGCACATACCGGCCGGTGTAGGTGCTCATGCGTGAGCTGCCGCAAATCGGGGACTGGATGTAGGCCCGCGAGAACCGCACGCCGCGCTCTGTCAGACGATCGATATGCGGTGTCTTCAGGTGAGGGTGGCCCGCACAGCTGAGGTAATCCCAGCGCAACTGGTCGAACATAATGAAAAGAATATTCTTTTTCTTCGTCATGTGACGGGCCTTACCTGCATCTTGATCCGGGCTAGCCTAGCCGCATCCCCGCAGCAAACCAGAAAATTTATGACCGCTTTCTTTCCGCGCGCGCACCAGAAATCCGTGGCATACCGAAGGACAGATCGGGGCCTCAGGTGAGGTCACGAAAAGAAAAGCATTTACATGACATGTCATGCAATAGTATGAGATGTCATACAAGTGCGATTATTTTGCTCAAGGAGGAGGGCAGCATGGTCGGCGACGCGCAAAATTTGGAACGGATCAGTCTGGACGACATCCCACAGGGGGTGGGTGTTTTGACCTTTATGATCAATCGGTCCGCAGAAATTCTAAAAGCGGAAGTGAACCGCACATTGCGCGCCGAACCGGACGTGAATCTGGTGGGCTGGCGAGTGTTTCTGGGCCTGTCGCGCGTTGAAAGTGCGACGCAGAAAGAGCTTGTGAACTTCACACGCACCGAACAGGCACAACTCAGCAAGGTGCTGAAACAGATGGAAGATCGCGGCCTTGTCACCTCACGCCCCAGCGAAAGTGACGCCCGCGCCAAAGCCTTTGCGCTGACAGACACAGGCCATGCCAAACATGCGGCCTTGTTGGCCCCGATGACCGAATTTTCGCAGGCCATTGATGGCGCGCTGACCGATGACGAACGCCTGATGTTTGTGAGCATGTGTCAGCGCATCGCGGCGGCAGCAGAACATGCCAAATCGGGCGGCGACCCGAACTAGCTATTCTTGGGAGGAGGACCCTATGACATTGAGAAAAACCCTTGCCGGCCTTGTGGCTGGACTAAGCATGACACTTGCCAGCGGCGCACTGGCTGACTGGGCGCCCAAAGGCCCGCTCAAGCTGCAGATCGGATTCGCCGCAGGTGGCTCGACCGACACAATGGGCCGGGTGATTGCCAAGGTCATGAAGGAACAGACCGGATGGAACGTGATTGCCGAGAACAAAACCGGCGGTGGCGGTCTGGCCATGTTCACAGGGATTTCCAAAATGCCGGCGCGCGGCACGGTCATTGGCATGGGTGTGAACATGCCCATTCTGGTCAACCTCAATAAACGTCCCGAACAGGTTCCCTTTGATTTGGATAGTTTCGACTATCTGGGCACCGTTGCCCGCGCACAGGTCGCGCTTGTGGCCCGTGCCGACGCACCGTTTGATGATCTGGCGGGCATGATTGACTATTCCAAAGCGAATGGCGGCATTGCCGTTAGCTTTGACGCGGCGCCTCAAAAGCTTTTGATGGAAGTGGTCAACGCCAAAGAGGCGGCCGATTTCCGCTTTGTCTCGACCAAAGGTGAAGCCGAGGGGCAAAAACTGATCCTAGGTGGACAGGTCATGGCCGGTTTCTCGGCAGGCACCCATGTGAAATATCTCGACTCGGGTGACTTCAAAATGATCGCCGTGGGCAACAACAGCCGTCACAGCTATGCGCCCAACACGCCGACAATCAACGATCTGGGCTATGATGCCTATGTTGATCCGTATTTCTATTTCGCCACCACCGCCGGAACAGACCCCGAGGCCAAAGCCGCGCTAGCAGATGCGCTTGCGGCGGCCATTGAGAGCGATGAGGTCCAAAAGGTTGTGCGCAATGTGGCCTCAACCGATCCCCTCAACCTTGGCGCAGAGGCGACAAAGGCCAT
The DNA here is from genome assembly GCA_947497905.1 of uncultured Pelagimonas sp. Classification (GTDB taxonomy): domain Bacteria; phylum Pseudomonadota; class Alphaproteobacteria; order Rhodobacterales; family Rhodobacteraceae; genus CANMIH01. Next base: position 34,988 of record CANMIH010000012.1, on the reverse strand, counting down.
GATGGTTGATGGGTTGCAGAATGTTGGCGTCCTTTTTGGTCAATAAGATCACCTCGGTCAGGGCACACCTGACCGGGACCTCTTTGAATGGACGATTGGCATGATCAACGCAGACCGCGCTTCGGGTTTGGGCGTCTTTGTCCTTGGGCTGATGCTCTATTTTGTTGTCATCCCAGAGCAGATCGAGACGGTGGACGAGGGCTGGATGCGGCCCAACTCGCTGCCCAACGTTCTCGCACTGGTTTTAATGGGCTGTGGATTGCTGCTGCAACTGCGTGCCACGGCCCATCGCATTGAAAACCCACGCGAGATGGCCATGGCCGCGTTGTACTTTGTCGTGCTGGCGCTGGGATTAGCGGCGATATCATTGCTTGGGTTCACCTATGCCGCGCCGATCCTTGCGGCGGCTGTGATGCTGTTGATGGGCGAGCGCCGCCCAGTTTGGCTTGGGCTTGGAATCTTCGGCACCCCTTTGGTGATCTGGTTGGTGGTCGAACAGGCCTTGGGACGGGTTCTTCCTTAAAGGATTGATATGGTTGACTTCGCGACGATGATAGCCGGGTTCTCTGATGCCTTTACCCTGTGGAATCTTGGATTTGTCCTGTTCGGTGTGGTGGTCGGGCAATTTGTCGGTGCTGTGCCGGGAATTGGCCCCGTCATGGCCATGGCGATTGCCATTCCCTTCACCTTTGGCATGGATCCCTTGGCGGGGATTGGCTTTCTGGTAGGGGTGAACAAAGGCGGCCTTGTCGGCGGCGCGGTTCCGGCGGTTTTGATGAACACACCCGGCACACCGGATGCGGCGGCAACGGCGCTGGATGGTTATCCGCTTTCAAAGGCGGGCAAACCTCTGAAAGCCACAAAGATGGCGCTGTTTTCATCGGTCACCGGGGACACCTTTAGCGACATTGTGCTGATCACGGTTTCTGCGCCACTGGCGATCATCGCGCTGAAGATGGGACCGATTGAAATCTTTGCCTTGATGATTTTCACCTTTTCGGTTTTGTCCGGACTAATTGGTGCCTCGCTGATCAAAGGCATCATCGCCGCGACACTGGGCCTGCTCTGTGGCACTGTTGGGGCCGACCCGGAGCACTACACACCGCGTCTGATCTTTGGTCAGTTCGAACTGTATGACGGTTTCCCGCTCGCAGCCGTTGCCATTGGCATGTTGGCAATCTCAGAAATTCTTCGGCGGTTGGCCCAGTCGCAGGGGCGGGTGCGCCCGGCGGTTGATCTCAAAGACACCGGCCATGCCGCAGATCGACGGGTGAGCTGGGCGGAATATTGGGCCTGTCGGTTTACTATGCTGCGCGGTGCAAGCATTGGCACACTTTTGGGCGCGATGCCCGGGATCGGGTCAACCGCCGCCGCCTTTATGTCTTATGCGGCCACAAAATCGGCATCCGACGCGCCCGAAAGCTTTGGCAAAGGCAATCTGCAGGGCATCGCAGCGGCGGAATCTGCCAACTCGGCCGTCGTTGGGTCGAACCTGATCCCCCTGTTGACGCTAGGCATACCGGGCAGTGTCGGCGCCGCGCTGATCATCAGCGCCTTTATGATCCACGGCATTCAGCCCGGCCCTCTACTGTTCCAAGATCAGGGGCGGCTGATCTATGGCCTGTTCGGGGCTATGATTATGGCCAACCTGATGAACCTTCTGGTGGGGCAGGTTGGGCTGCGCTTTTGGATCAAAGTGGTCGCCGCGCCGGAAACGATGATCTTTGCCTCGGCTCTGTTGTTGTGCATCGTCGGTGTGTCGCTCGCCACCGGTGGGTTGTTTGGGGTTGCGGTGATGCTTGGGTTTGCGGGACTGGGCTATCTGATGGCAAGCTTTGGCTACTCAGTCGTCATCTTCATCATCGCCTTTTTTCTAGGTCCACGGTTTGAAAGCTCGTTGGGGCAGGGGCTGGTTTTGTTGAATGGGGACTTAACGGGAGTTATTTATCATCCCATTGCGATGATATTGTTGCTCTGCTCAGCGGCCTCACTGGTCTGGTTCCTAAGGCAGAACCAGCACGCGCATGAAGATTAAGGGTTCAACTCTGCGCACAAGGTGCCCGAGGTCAAAGACACCCATCTGCAGCGCTAGTACATATTCTGCGTGCCCCTGCATCAGGCCGAACTAAACTTGTCTATTGTGGGATGCGCCGCAAACGCGATGCTCAATCGCTTCTTTAGCTGATGAAACTTGTTTCGCTGAAACGCGCTTTTGGCATAGCGCTCTTGTGTAATTGCAGACCAATCGATCAAGAGGCGACCGCGCAAACAAAAATCCAGGACGTCAAGGTCGATTGGATGCCGGTAGCCTTTTAGAAACATATCTTTGCAATGACGCGAGACTCCGCTGCGATCCACCCCGGTCACATCATCCCTGCGCAGCACATCACTTTTAAGGAAATCAACAATGTCATACTCCGCCAATTTTTCGGCGGTTTCTGTGAAATCAAACCCATATGTGAGCCCCGGGGCAAGGATCATGTTGGAGGTGTGAAAATCGCCATGGCTGAGCACTTTTAGGCCTGACCGGCGCTGAAATTGTGCAGCTTCTGAGGCAACGACATCAAGACAACGATTTAGAGTTTCTGGATCAGCCTGCGGGTCCTGCGTCATATGCTCGGACACGGCCTCAAGCATCCAATTCGGAAAGAGGGCGACCTCTTGCTTCGGCGTACAGTCATGCAGATGATGCAGCCATAGCCCGGCCCGACGATACACCTGTCCAATCTTGGTGGAGTTGGCATCGTTGGAAATGGTGGTTGTCGCGAGCCGATCCCCAACATACCGCAAAACAAAAAACTCACCCGAGGGTGACAAATACATCGGTTCAGGCACTGCCACCTTTTCTTGCGATTTGAAGTGTTCAAACAGTCGTTGCACAATGGCAAACTCAGCGCGCAGCCGCCCAGTTTCGCCGCCGCGAGAGTCGTACTTCAGTGCAAAAGTCTGCTCTGCAATTGTCACCTTGAATACTTGGCGCACCGACCCGAATTTGGTTGATTGAAATATCGCCTCAAAGGAAATTTCATTAGACAGCCCCACCGCCTCAACAAATTCACGACACTGGTGTTCGATTTTCTGAAATTCAATATCAAAGAGAGAAATCATATTTGCCGTCCAAAGCATCGGCCCAGAGAGCCGATGCACGTCTAAAAAATAATTGGCCAGCATCAAATCAATGTTGGGCGGCGGCCAGCGTTCTGAAATTCACTCGATCTGGGATCGCAGTATTAATGCGTAACCATTTGAAAATGCCCAGTCTCTCAATAACCATCGCCAGCGGATATAGAATCAATTTCTCTTCCGGTTCAAGCCTGAATGTGATGGGGCTGCACGAGGACGTTTCAGGCCTCAACTGAGCAGGCGACGGTTTCTTTGTGAAACCAGCGTTCAATGGCCTGTGGGGAATCGTTGATCGGTTCAGCTAGCCCCTCAGCAATGACAGAGCGAAACCCTCGTCCTTCGGCCTCTTGTTTGCCAAACTTGTTGATGATCACGCAGTCTGCGCCATGGGCCAAGGCGGCTTCGGTCTGTGACACCGCCGTTTCCAGCGCGCTTGGGTCCAGGCGGCAGCCGCAAGCGCCTTTCCCGAGGTCTTGAGAAATGCGCAATGTTGCGCCATCGGGCAGAACTTTTATGTCCATGTCGCAGCGTCCACCATTAGGTCGGTCAGTGTTGATTTGAACAACACCCGCAAGCCGATGCCCGTTGGCCCGAAGTTTTTGAGCAACGTCAAACAAGACGTTGTCTATCTCTCCACGGGTCTCGGATTTGATGTAAGCAATTTTCATAGCTCTCACACTTCAGCAATTTGAGAAGGGGAAGAAATCGACCAAAGCCCCGGCAGGCAGTTGGTCAATATCGCCAGAGATCAGAATGACCCCATCGCGGTGGGGCAGGCCTGTTACTTGCCCTGAATGGGTTGCGGTGTCGGCCTCAACCATCTCCCGCCCCAAACCATCACAGCGCACGATTGTTGCGGGTCGAAACTCGCAGCGACCGGGTTTGTGGGTCACCGGTTGAGACAACACAAGCTGGCGCCGTGAAACAGCGTGTCCCCGCGCTTGAGTAAGACGATGAACAAGGGGTTTGCCAAAGAGCTGCCATGTTAGGAAGGCCGCTAAGGGGTTGCCAGGCAAACCTAGCCAGTGGCATGTGGCATGTTTACCCAATGACACCGGCTTGCCAGGTTTGATGGCAACACCGCTAAAAGTGATTTGGCCGCCAAGGTTTTGCCAAGCGGGGCGCACGTGGTCCTCTTCACCCACAGACAATCCGCCAGTGGTGACAATTAAATCCACCTTTTGTGCGAGCTGTCCCAGAAGCTCCTGCAGAGTACCTCTTTGGTCGGGAACGTGTTGCACCACGTGTAATTCAATGTCAGGGCGCGCCATCTCGGCCTGAAGCAACGGTGCGTTCACGTCGTGGATCATTGCGTGCGGGGGTGTTTGGCCTGCCGGAAAAGAGGTGTCTAACACCTCATTCCCGGTCACAAGCAGCGCGACCTTTAGTTGACGATTTACCGACAGTGTCGTTTTACCGATTGCCGCACAAGCGGCAATCTCGCGGGGACCAAGCCGGGTTCCAACGGCCAATACCTCTGTACCCGCGGCACATTCCTCACCAGCGCGCCGGATGTTTTCGCCATTTCGAGGTGCTTGATTAATCAGAATGTGGTCGCCGCTTCGGTTGACTTTTTCCTGCATGATTACGGCATCTGCGCCGTCAGGTACCGGGGCGCCGGTAAAGATCTGCGCCGCAGTCTGCTCCCGGATGTCTTGACTTGCTGAAGAACCTGCTGTCACGCGATCGGCTACTTGCAACGTCCAGGGGCCTTGTCCTTGCAGGGCCTTGGTTGACACCGCATACCCATCCATCGCCGAGCGGTCAAAAGATGGGAGAGGGTGTGACGCGACACAAGCGTTTGCCAGAACGCGACCCCGCGCTTGTGAGAGCGTAAGGTCTTTGATTTCCAACTCCGGCGCTGCCAATGTCATGATCGCGTGCAGCGCCTCATTATAGCTGATCAAACCTGATGCCAATTCAGATGCGTCACATCCACAGCTTCCGGCGATTATTGTCTCTTGTAGCGTCATGTGCGTGTAAACTCCCGTTGTAGCTCAGCAGAGCAGGACGCGTGTTTAAGGCTGTTTCAGGTCCGCACCGGAGATCTCGGCGGCTTCGATAAGCCGGGCCACATAGCTCTGCGCGGCCTTGGTCCAGGCGGCCTTTTCCAGAGCATCGGCGATCTTGTGTCGAACACTCTCGAAGGGCAATGTCTCACCCCAAGCGACGGCGTCTAGGCGCACGATGTGATAGCCGTACCGGGTTAACATCGGTTCAGATGTGATTTGGCCTTCGGACAGCCCATGCAAGATCTGTTCAAACTCCGGCACGGTGTCACCCGGGCTCAGCTGACCAAGAAATCCACCTTCGGACTTTGAACCACAATCACTGACCTCTTTGGCCAGATTGGCAAAGGCCTTGGGGTTGGCCTGCGCCTGTTTGGTAATCTTGACAGCCTTCAGTTGTGCAGTTTCGGTGGCCTCTTTGTCTCGTGGATCGCAGGCGATCAAGATGTGTGAGACTTCCCAAAGCGGAGGAGCTCTGAACCGTTGCGGATCTTTTTGCCACTCCTGATGAATGTCATCTTCTGAAGGGGCCTTCGGCACGATGGCCTCTTGGAGGAGGCCCCGGATCAGGGCCTCTTCCTTGGTTTCCACCTGTCCCGGAGCGACCTCCTGTGGAGCAGTTTCCAACCCACGCTGTTGTGCCTCCTGCAATAGAAGGGTGCGGACTGCGATGGCTTTGGCGGCTTTGCGCCAGGCAAGTCCAGGCTTGCCGCTTGGGGCGTGATGGTTTTGCACCTCCGCCGCCACACTGGAGTGGGGCACCAACTCGCCATTGACGATGAGATCGGGGAACAGGGCTTTGGTCATCTTATTTTCCTCGCTGAGGCAGGGGGGCCTGACGGCGCGAACGCACTACCTGATATCCGGGGCGCCAGAGATAACGTACAGGGGCCGAGAGCATGTGAACCAAACGGGTGAAGGGGAAGACCAGAATGATGGTTAGGCCCAGCACGAGGTGCAGCTTGAAGACGAAAGCCACGTCTTGAATGTAGCTGGCTGCCTGACCGTCGAAGGTAAAGATCCCCTGTGCCCAGGACATGAACTTGACCATTTCATGCCCGTCCAGATGCCCCAGAGAGGCAAATATGGTGCCCAAGCCGAGGACAAGTTGCGCCAACAACATGCCGAGAATAGCAATGTCCCAGAAGCTTGAGGTCTGACGGATGCGCGGGTCGGTCCAGCGGCGATGAAACAGGATCCCACCACCGACAAGGGCCATGACCCCGGCGAGGCCACCGGCGACAACCGCCAGAACCTGCTTTGCGCCGTGGCTGATACCAAGCGCGTCAAACACCTGAATGGGAGTCAGAAGCCCAACAAAGTGACCCAGGAAAATGACAATTACACCGATATGAAACAGGATCGATCCAAGGCGCAGCTGTTTGGTCCGCAGCAGCTGTGAGGATGAGCTTTTCCAGGTGAACGGGTCACGTTCATAGCGGGCAATGGTGCCCATGATCCCCACGCCAAGGGCGATATAGGGGAAGATTCCAAAGAAGAAATTATGCATCTGTTCCTCCGTCACTCAGCGGGCATTGAAGCGGCTGGCTGGGGTTTGGGCGGGTCCATTTGGGCCAGCATGTCGCGCACCTGAGGGCATCCAGCGTTGGGGTCTGGGCCAAAGCGCACTTCGCTTTCTTCCCAGACCTCATCCAGCGCTTCGAGATCTTCCGGATCTGTTTCAGGTTGCTCAAGTAGCTCGGCCACCGCTTCGGCGTCGGCCACCACACCTGCGATCTGCAAAAGGGCGGCGAACACGGCAGCATACGCGCTTTCCCGACGCTGCAGACGTTCCTGCAAGGCGGCAAAGATATGCGCCGCGTCCGCCAAGGTTTCCTGTGTTTCGACGAAGGGACGTGTCGACAGGAATTCCAGCAGTACCGGCAAATGATCAGGCAATTCCGAGGTGACGGGATCAAATCCGCCCTCTCGATAGGTTTCCAACAGGCTCACCATGGCGCCACCACGATCACGGCTTTCGCCGTGAACATGTTCGAACAGGTTCAGCGAGAGCGTGCGCGAGCGATCGAACAACATCACAAACTGCTCTTCCAGCTCGTAGATATCGAGATCACGCAGGGCTTCAATCAGGGGTCGGAGATCTCGACGCGCGGCGGCGGTCAGGCGGGTGTCTGATGCCAGCACCGCACCGATCTCAGGCATGGCCTGCTGCAGCTCTCGTGTCGGGTAGGAGAGCAGCAACGACAGGGCTTTCAAAGAACGATCCATATCACATCACCTCCTGAGGCATTTTGAGGGGTTTCTTCGACCCGCCAAAGAGCGAGCCCTTAGACACTCCCGAAGAGCAGCCATTGCCATCGGTAAAGCCGCAACCGCCGCGAAGGTCATAGGCCTCTTCGACCTGTTCACGGTGGGTGGTTGGAATGACAAATCGGTCTTCGTAATCCGCCAAAGCCATGATTTTATACATGTCTTCGATCATCTGCGGCGACAGACCCACGCGCTTGGCGATCCCTTCGTCCACCACGCCTTCGACGGTTTTCGACCGCATATAGGCGCGCATTGCCAGCATCCGCTCAAGCGCTGTGACAACTGGGGCTTCGTGACCGGCGGTTAGCATATTGGCGAGATAACGCACCGGGATACGGAGGTTGCGCACGTCAGGCATGGCGCCATCGGTGCCAATCGCACCAGCTTCGGCCGCGTTCTGAATCGGCGAAAGTGGCGGGATGTACCAGACCATAGGCAGGGTGCGGTATTCCGGGTGCAGCGGGAAGGCGACTTTCCAGTCCATCGCCATTTTCCACACAGGGCTGTTTTGCGCAGCTTTGATCCAATCCTGCGGAATGCCATCGGCCTCGGCCGCTTTGATCACCTCGGGATCGTTCGGATCGAGGAAAACACCCAGCTGCGCGTCATACAGTTCGCGCTCGTTGGTTTCCGCTGCCGCCTCTTCGATCTTATCCGCATCGTAGAGCATGACCCCCAGATACCGGATACGCCCGACACAGGTTTCCGAGCATACGGTTGGATTGCCGCTTTCGATGCGCGGATAACACAGCGTGCACTTCTCGGATTTTCCGGTCGACCAGTTGTAGTAGACCTTCTTATACGGGCACCCCGAGACGCACATGCGCCAACCGCGGCATTTTTCCTGGTCAATCAGGACAATGCCGTCTTCTTCACGCTTGTAGATCGCACCTGATGGGCAAGACGCGGCACAGGCCGGGTTGAGGCAGTGCTCACACAGGCGGGGGAGATACATCATAAATGTATTCTCGTACTCGCCGTAGATCTCTTTCTGGATGCCCTCGAAATTGTAGTCTTCCGACCGTTTTTCGAATTCACCGCCCAGAATTTCTTCCCAGTTCGGGCCTTTGGTGATCTTCTCCATCCGCTCACCGGTGATCTTGGATCTTGGGCGTGCGGTTGGAAAGGCTTTGACCTCAGGGGCCGATTTCAGGTGGTCATAGTCGAAATCAAACGGCTCGTAATAGTCGTCGATCTCGGGCAGATCCGGGTTGCCAAAAAGATTGGCCAGGATCCGCCATTTGCCACCTTGCTTCGGCTGGAGCTTGCCGGATGATGTTCGCTCCCAGCCGCCATTCCAACGTTTCTGGTTTTCCCAATCTGTTGGGTACCCTGTGCCGGGTTTGCTTTCGACGTTGTTGAACCATGCGTATTCAACACCATCGCGGCTGGTCCAGACGTTCTTACAAGTGACTGAGCAGGTGTGGCACCCGATACATTTATCAAGGTTTAGCACCATGCCGATTTGTGCACGTACTCTCATTCTGCTGCCTCCTCGCTGGGGGTCGCTTCATCGTCGAGCCAGTCGACTTTCTTCATTTTGCGCACGACAACAAACTCATCACGGTTTGCCCCTACGGTGCCGTAGTAGTTGAAGCCGTAAGATTGTTGCGCGTAGCCGCCGATCATATGGGTCGGTTTCAGCGTGGCGCGAGTGACCGAGTTGTGGATCCCGCCGCGGTTGCCGGTTTTTTCCGACCCCGGTGTGTTCACGATCTTTTCCTGAGCGTGATACATAAAGGTGGTGCCGTCTTTCATGCGCTGGCTGACCACCGCCCGTGCGGTCAACGCACCGTTGGTGTTGTACAGTTCAACCCAGTCGTTGTCGGCAATGCCGGCCCGGCGTGCATCGTTCTCGGAAATCCAGATCACCGGCCCGCCACGGTTCAGCGTGAGCATCAGCAGGTTGTCCGAATAGGTCGAGTGGATGCCCCATTTCTGGTGCGGAGTGATGAAGTTCAGCACCAGATTGTCGCCGTCGTCGCGTACATCGTCATTGATGGTACGCAGGTCCACCGGCGGCCGGTAGCTCATGAACCCTTCACCAAAGGCGCGCATCCACAGGTGATCCTGATAAAGCTGTTGGCGGCCGGTCAGGGTGCGCCATGGGATCAGCTCATGCACGTTGGTATACCCCGCATTGTAGCAGACCTTTTCGCTTTCCAGCCCCGACCATGTGGGCGAGCTGATGATCTTGCGTGGCTGTGCGGCAATATCACGGAAGCGGATCTTCTCGTCTTCCTTGGGCAGGGCCAGATGGGTGTGATCGCGACCGGTGGCCTTGGACAGGGAATCCCAGGCTTTGACGGCAACTTCACCGTTGGTTTCGGGAGCCAGCATCAACACAACCTCGGTGGCGTCGATATCTGTGACGATTTTAGCCATGCCTTTGTTTGGGCCATCCTCATGCACGCCATTCAGCTCGCGCAGGTGCTGAACCTCGTGTTCGGTGTTCCAGCTGATGCCTTTGCCACCATTGCCAAGCTTGTCCAACAGAGGGCCAACCGCTGTGAACCGGTCGTAAATCGCGGTATAGTCGCGTTCGACCGGGATGTAGTTCGGCGCGGTTTTTCCCGGGATCAGATCACATTCGCCTTTTTTCCAGTCGCGCACCTGATCTTGGGCCAGTTCACCGGGGGTGTCGTGCAGAATAGGCAGCGCGACAATATCGGTTTCCTGACCCAAATACCCCGGCACAATCTCCTGGAATTTCTTGGCAATTGCCTTGAAGATTTCCCAGTCGGATTTGCTCTCATACGCCGGATCAACCGCCGCTTGAAGCGGGTGGATGAAGGGGTGCATATCCGAAGTATTGAGATCGTTTTTCTCATACCAGGAGGCCGTCGGCAGAACGATGTCCGAGTAGACCGCTGTGGTCGACATGCGAAAGTCGATGGTGACCAAGAGATCTAGTTTTCCACGCGGACCGTCTTCGTGCCATTTGGCTTCTTTCGGTAGCTGGCGGCCTTCTTCCCCGAGATCTTTGCCAAGAACACCATGATCAGTGCCGAGCAAATGCTTGAGGAAGTATTCGTGCCCTTTGCCGGACGAGCCGAGCAGGTTCGACCGCCAGACAAACAGGTTGCGCGGCCAGTTTTCGGGTGTGTCGGGATCTTCACACGACATCTCAAGATCGCCGGATTTTAGCTGTTCCGCCACATAAGCGGGGATCTCTTTGCCGGCGGCCTTTGCCTGTTTGGCGACCTCAAGCGGGTTGGTTTTCAGCTGCGGTGCCGAGGGCAACCAGCCCATCCGTTCTGATCGGATGTTGTAATCAATCAGGTTGATATCCCAGTCGCCTTCTGGCGCGGTGGGCGACAGAATGTCATCGGCATTGAGGGTTTCATACCGCCACTGATCGGTGTGGGCGTACCAGGCGCTGGTCGAGTTCATGTGGCGTGGGGGGCGTCCCCAATCCAATGCAAAGGCCAGAGGTTGCCAACCGGTTTGCGGCCGCAGTTTCTCCTGCCCCACATAGTGCGCCCAGCCCCCGCCAGATTGACCCACACAGCCACACATCACGAGCATGTTGATCACGCCGCGATAGTTCATGTCCATGTGGTACCAGTGGTTCATCGCCGCGCCGATGATGATCATCGACTTGCCTTTGGTCTTCTCGGCATTCTGAGCGAACTCACGCGCCACATGGACAATCTTGTCTGCGGACACTCCGGTGATTTTCTCGGCCCACTTTGGGGTTCCCGGCATGTCTTCGTCAAAGTCTTTGGCGACCCAATCGCCTCCAAGACCTCGATCCAGACCGTAATTGGCGCAGAACAAATCAAACACCGTGGCAACCTGCACCTCACCGTCAGCGGTTTTGATGGTTTTGACGGGAATATTGCGGGTCAGAACATCTGGGCGTTTGTCGCCGGTGGTGAATTCCGGTGTTGCGCCGGATCCGAAGTAGGGGAAGTCAACGCCGGTGACCAGATCATGGTCATCCTCTAGGACGAAGGACATCTTGAGATTTGTTTCTGCCTCAGAAGCCTTTTCTTCAAGGTTCCATTCGCCGTCTTCACCCCAGCGATAGCCAATCGCGCCATTGGGGGCGACCAGACCGCCGGACACGTCGTCCCAAGCAACAGTTTTCCATTCAGGGTTGTTTTCTTCACCAAGTTTTCCGTCCAGATCATCGGCGCGCAGGAAACGGCCGGGGATCAGTTTGCCGTCTTTCTCCTCCAGCTTCACCAGCATGGGGAAGTCAGAATACTTGCGGGTGTACTCCTCGAAATATTCGGTTTGGCGATCCAGATGGAACTCACGCAGGATCACGTGACCAAAAGCCATAGCCAGCGCAGCGTCGGTGCCCTGTTTGGCGTTCAGCCAGACATCACCAAATTTGGCAGCCTCGGAGTAGTCTGGGCAGATCACGGCGGATTTGGTGCCGCGATAACGCGCTTCAGTATAGAAATGCGCGTCCGGTGTCCGGGTCTGAGGCACGTTCGAACCCCAGAGCAACAGGTAACCGGCGTTGTACCAATCGGCGCTTTCCGGCACGTCGGTCTGTTCACCCCATGTCATGGGAGAGGCGGGCGGCAAGTCGCAATACCAGTCATAGAACGACATGCAGACCCCACCCAACAGGCTGAGATAGCGCGAGCCCGCGGCGTAGGAGATCATCGACATCGCCGGAATCGGCGAGAAACCAAACACCCGGTCAGGACCATAGGTTTTTGCCGTATAGGCATTGGCCGCTGCGGTGATTTCAGTGGCCTCGTCCCAGGACGCGCGCACAAATCCACCTTTTCCGCGCGTCTCGACATAAGCGCTGCGCAGGATTGGATCGTCTTGCAGCGCAGTCCAGGCCTCGATGGGGGACTTTGTCTCGCGCATCTTGCGCCAGACCTTCATCAGTTTTCCCCGCACCATCGGATTTTTCACGCGGTTGGCGGAATAGAGATACCAGCTATAGCTCGCACCACGGGCGCAGCCGCGCGGTTCATGGTTGGGCAGATCAGGGCGTGTGCGCGGGTAGTCGGTCTGTTGGGTTTCCCAGGTCACGATGCCGGATTTGACGTAGATCTTCCAGGAACACGAACCTGTACAGTTCACACCGTGGGTCGAACGCACAATTTTGTCGTGACGCCAGCGGTTGCGGTAGGTGTCTTCCCAATCGCGGTTTTCACGGGTCACGTGGCCATGACCGTTTGAGAACTGTTCCAGTTCGTTGGACTGGAGGAAGTTCAATCTGTCGAGCAGGTGGCTCATCTGATGGTCCTCAAATTGGCTAGAGGTACTGCCCCATCCCGGATGGACGGGGCAATCCGGTTGGGATTTAGGGGTTCTTGATGTAGGCGCCGGGGCGCAGGTAGAACCACCAGTTGATGGCGATGCAGACCGCGTAGAAGACTGCGAAACCGTAGAGGGCGTATTCCGGAGTGCCCGCTTTCATCTGTTCGCCAAAGACCTTGGGGATGATGAAGGCGCCGTAGGCTGCCACAGCTGCGGTCCAACCCAGAACCGGTCCGGCCTGTTCTTTGTTGAAGGCCACGGCGATGGTCCGGAAGGTCGAGCCATTGCCGATGCCGGTGGCCGCGAACAGGATCAGGAAGAGACCCAGAAAGGGGATGAAGTACTGTTCTGGGGTTGCAGAGGAATAGGCCTGCTGGATGAAATAGGCGACACCCAGGGCGCTGGCGACCATCACAATCGAGATCCACTGAGTTACGCGTGCGCCGCCCAGCTTGTCGGCAATCATCCCGCCGATCGGACGGATCAGCGCGCCGATGAATGGGCCCATCCAGGCGAACATTAGAGCGGAGGGGCCATTTGGGTTGATGGTGTCATGAGTCATGACGCCGTCAACTTCGATGTGGCTGAAGCCGAAGACCACTTTGATGGTCAGCGCAAGAGCCGCCGAATAGCCAATGAATGAGCCGAAGGTCATGGTGTAGATGACGGTCATGGCCCAGGTGTGTTTGTTGCCAAAGATTTTGTACTGGCGGGTCAGGTTCTGGCCGACCTGGCCGGGGATCATTTTCAGACCAAGAACGGTCAGTGCGATGACGATGGGCAACACGATCCACTTGGAGACCATGAAACCCGAGCCACCCACCGCCGCCGGAAGCATCAGCCACAGACCGAAGGCCGCGCAGATAAGGCCGATGACCAGCATGAAGGTGATTGTGCCGAAGGCGCCAATCGGATTTGGAATGTCGGGCGACACATGTTCATCCCGGATGTTGTTCATGCCGAACCAGCCGGCAAAGGCCAAAGGCACAAGGAACAGCAGCCAAACAAAGCCCGCGTTGTGGATATAGGTTTCGGACCCGGCGGGGATTTTGCCGATCAAAGTGCCCGAGGTGTTCTCGAGGATCATCGGCTCGCCACCGAACAGACCAAAGGTCATCACCAGCGGGATCAGGATCTGCATGGTGGTTACACCAAAGTTGCCGAGCCCTGCATTCATCCCCAGCGAATAGCCCTGCATCTTCTTGGGGAAGAAGAATGAGATGTTGGACATCGAACTGGAGAAGTTGCCGCCGCCGATGCCCGACAGGAAGGCCAGGATCTGGAATTGCCAAAGTGGGGTATCAGGGTTCTGAAGGGCAAAGCCTGCGCCAATCGCCGGGATCATCAGCAGGGCTGTGGTGAAGAAGATGGTGTTTCGGCCCCCAGCGATGCGGATAAAGAAAGTCGACGGGATGCGCAGGGTTGCGCCGGTCAAACCAGCAATAGCGGCCAGGGTGAAGAGCTCGGACTTTTCAAAGGCAAAGCCGAGGTTGATCATCTGAACGGTGATGATGCCCCAGTAAAGCCAGACTGCAAAGCCGCAGAGCAGCGAGGGAATGGAAATCCACAAATTGCGGTTCGCAATGGATTTGCCCTCTGATTGCCAGAAACTTTCGTCTTCCGGCGTGTAGTTTCGTAGATCTTGTCCCATCTTTGATGGTCCTCCAGATGTCTTGAGGCGGCGGGCCCCTAAGCGCCCGCCATTGAAAGGGTCAGGCGTGCTTGTCAGCCGCGTGCTGTTTTGAGGCTTCGACCAGCTTCAGGCCTTCTGCGAGGGCTTCGTTTGCCTTCATGGCTTTGCCGCGCAGGGTGTCGATGTTGGCCACTGCAAAGGCTTCACGCTGTTCTTCTTCCTGTTCTTCAGAGAAGCGGACAAAGAAGGCGAGGAACGATGCGATCGAAACGATAATGCCGAGGATCAGGAAGGCTTCGGACCAGTCGATCATGTTCTTGAACAGGAATCCGGCCAAAACCGCACCGGCGTTACCTCCAGCGCCAACAACACCAGCCACCGCGCCCAGTGCCTTTTTGTTGATGAAGGGAACCACCGAATAGGTTGCACCCTCGGCCATCTGTGTGAACAACGAGAAGACGATGAGCGCAGGCAGAGCCAGGAACAGAACCTGCATCTGGCTGAAGACCATCAAGGCACAGCCTTCGAAGAACAGGCAGATGAACAGCCAGACCGAACGACCGCGCAATCCCCAGAGCGCTCCAAAGTTGTCACCAAACAAGCCGCCCAAAGTCCGGGCAAACAAGTTCATCAGGCCAAAGGAAGCTGCCACAAATCCCGCTGCAACAAGGCTCAGGTCGAAGTAATCCATGAAGTAAAGAGCAGCGACGTTGTTGACGGTCAGTTCAATCCCGAAACAGGCTCCATAGATGACAAACAGCACCCAGACACGTGGATCTTTCAGCGCCTTCAGATAGTTGCCGGTGACCTTCTTTTTCTCAGGCATGCGGCCTTCGGCGCGCAACTTGTCGAAGTTACCGTCCGGCGCATCCTGGGTCAGGAAGTAATAGGCGATCCCGATACAGAAGATGATCACACCAACGACCACCATGGCGAGACGCCAGCCGATGGCCTCAGAAAAGCCAAACCCGACAACAAAGACCGAGAACAGCAATGGCATCACAAACTGGGTGACACCACCACCTAGGTTACCCCAGCCCGCCGAGGTCGCATTTGCCTGACCCACGACATTTGGGGCAAACATTACGGTGGTGTGGTACTGGGTGATGACAAAAGCAGCCCCGATACAGCCGATCAGAACGCGAAACAGCAAGAAGCTCTCGAAGTTCCAAGAGAGACCAATCCCCATAACTGGGAAGGCCCCGAGGACGAGCAACCAAGTGTAGGCTTTGCGCGGCCCAATGCGGTCGCACAGCCAGCCGATGAACAGCCGGGCAAAAATTGTCATGGATACTGACCCGATGATCGCCCAGCCAATCTGGTCTTTGGTCAGTTGCAGTTCATCCCGCACCACGCTCATCAAAGGCGCGATGCCGAACCAAGCGAAGAAGCACGAGAAAAAGGCGAACCATGTCAGATGGAACGTCCTGATCTGGGGCATCCTCACGTTCAGGAAATTGGACCACAGCGCCGTGGCCTTATTGTCAAATTCCATGAATGTCCCTCCGTATGGTTGGATCAGCCAACCGTTAATTCTGGGGACAGGGTTGCGCTTTTGTGGCGCTGTAAAACTTGATGTGGGTCAATTTTCCATTTTTATCGTTTTAAATAAATAGCTTAGGGAAAAATGTCATGCCGGATGCGGCTAAAGATCAATTCAGAAACTGCCTTTTTACAAACGAAACCTTGACTTTTGCCCCATTCAAAATTGATTAATGTCAATTAGCCAAATCCTCGTTGGAAGCCACGTTCATGAACATCGGAATGCCCGAATCTGACTATCCCGATATCCGGGGTCTGCATCTGTTTGCGGAGATGTCAGATGAACATTTCCAAACGCTCATGCGGGGATCTTATGTTCAGAATTTTCCACCGCAGATCGAATTGATCACCGAGGGAGACCCATCAGACTTTTTGCATGTTGTGCTGTCAGGGTCTGTTGAGCTGTTTTCCAGTTGGAACAATCGCGAAACCAGCATGGCGACCGTGCGCCCGATCTCAACCTTTATTCTCGCTGCGACGATCAAAGAAGCACCCTATCTGATGTCGGCGCGCACGCTTGAGAAAAGCCGGATCGCACTGATCCCTAGTCAGGACGTCCGCAAAGTTTTTGACACCGATAGCGGTTTTGCCCGCGCGATCGTGACAGAGCTGGCCCAGTGTTACCGTACCGTGGTGAAGTCCCAAAAAGATCTCAAGCTGCGCACATCTCTGGAGCGATTGGCCAACTATATCTTGCGGTGCCAGCGACATGCTGGTGGCGGCGATACATTTGATCTGGGGTACGAAAAGCGCAGGTTGGCGTCGATATTGGGTATGACACCAGAGAACCTGAGCCGGGCCTTCAAGGGCCTGCACCCATACGGTGTGCAGGTAAAAGGGCGCAACGTCTCGATCCGATCACAAAAAGATCTGGAGCAATTCGCCAAGCCCGACCGGTTGATCGACGATTACAGTTCGTAGTGAAGGTTTGCCAGCCAATGCTGGTACCGAGGAACTCGGGTCTAGGCTCATTGAACCCGCCCGATGCAAGGATGAAGTGCGTGTCTGCACCCAATTTTGGGATACTCCCCTGCGGAGCATGGGTGGTGGTGTGGTCGATGCGGAACGGCAAGATGGGCACCGTGACCCCTGCCTTGGTCTGATGCAGACAAGTTCGGTCCTTGACCTGTTCAGCCTCGAGACACTCCGGTAAGGACCGAAGACACGCGGCGGGAAAAGCAGGGTTTTCCACTCATGGGCGGTGTGTGATTTCAGGATTTCGGCGAGATCGGTTTCCAGTGCAGCGGCATGTTCACGCTAGTTTTCGTGGTTCGCATCAACTCATCTTCATCGCAAACAAGAAAGCCGGACCTATTTTCGGCTCTGCCCCAGAAGTAGCGCGAAGACGAATAGTGCTCCGAGTGATGTTGTGATGATGCCCACGGGCAATTCTTGCGGTGCCAAAAGCAGACGCGAGAGAATGTCAGATGCCGTGAGTAAGATTGCCCCAACCAAGGCTGCGGCAGGAATGAGAGCTGTGTGCAAGGGCCCAACCAATCCGCGCGCAAGATGAGGGACCATCAAGCCCACAAATCCGATAACCCCGGCGACAGATACAAACGCCGCGGTGGCAAGAGCGGAAGCCATGAAAATGAACACACGCAACCGATGCACTGGCACGCCAAGACTCGTGGCGGTCACATCACCGGCCAAAAGCGCATCCAACCAACGGCGACGGTGAAACGTGAATCCAAAAATCAGCGCAAAGCCTGTCAGAACAAGGGGTAATGTCTCCCATCGGGACAATCCTAACCCGCCAAGCATCCAGAAAATGACGGAATGCGCAGCGCGGTTGTCGCCTGAAAAGATGAGATAATTGGTTATTGCGGAAAAAAGAAAAGAGACGGCAAGGCCAGAAAGGATCAGTTTTTCCGGCGCACTTGTTTGCAGGCGTCGTACCAGCAATAGCACCACGGCTGAGGCGATCATGCCGCCAAAAAATGCCGCTAATGGCAAGGTCCAAATGCCCAAAACATCGCCGGTCACGGTAATGACAAATACCGCTCCTGCGGCAGCACCCGAGGACAAGCCAAAGAGGAAAGGATCCGCTAGATCATTGCGGGTGGTGGTTTGCAAGACCACGCCGACAACGCCAAGCCCAGCACCAATTATCGCTGAAAAAAGTGCGCGAGGCAGGCGAAGGTCAAAGATTATCCGTCCCATAGGAGATGGGTCTGCGCCGCTCAGGCCGAGCCCAGAAGCAATGGCGGCAACCACATCTGAAGCGGGAATAGACGTTGAGCCATAGAGCACGGACAGCAAGATGAGGGCGGCCAACATGGCCACCCCCAGTGATAAAGTCAGAGCCAATCGACCCATCTTAGAACAGATCCGGATGCATTGCTTTGGCCATTTTTTCAATGGCGTCGATGTTCGCCGGGCCAGGGGTCAGTTCCTCGTAGCGCAAACCTATCCAGCGGGCATTTTTAACCGCATCGGTATGGGCCATGACGGGATGATCCTGAAGGAATTTGAACGTGTCTTCTGCGCTGTTCCCGCCCTGATAGTCCAGTAGAACTAAGAACTCTGGATTTGCGGCTGCGACAGCCTCCCAGGAGGACCGACCCCAGCTTGTGTCCATATCATGGGTGACATTTTCCCCACCGGCGGCGGTGATCATAGCGTCGGGAATGGCGAACTTACCCGAGGTGAAGGGGGCGTCTGCAGGGCCGTCTAGCAAGAAGACCCGGGGCTTTGCGACATCAGCGGTCTTTGCCTCAATACCCGCAAGCTGGGATTTCCAACCTGTCACGAGAGAATTGGCTTTGTCGGCAACACCCATAACTGTGCCCAGGCGGGTTACGTCATCAAACAAAAGATCCATGCTCGCCTCGGGGCGATCTTTGTGCAAATGGACACAGCTTTCGCTCAGGACCATGGTTTTGATGCCGAATGGCGCCAGCGTATCAGGTGTCACATCTCCACCGGGTTTCATACCGTAGTACCAACCGGCGAAAAACATGTCGGGAGAAACAGCTACAAGGTTTTCTACGGTGGGGTATTTGGGCGCCAGTTCAGGGATGTCTCCGCGCATCTCATCGAAATCCGGGCTGGTTTTGTACCAACCTGTGATGCCGGTCAGGCCAACAATCTTGTCCTGAAGTCCCAGAGCAAACGCCATGTCTGTCATGTTCATGTCGTGGACCACAATGCGTTCTGGAGTGGTCTCAAAAACAAGTGCCTCCCCACAATTGTCGACACTGACGTCCGCCGAAGCGGCGCTGGCGAGCCCCATCAAAAGGGCCGCAGACCAAATCTGTTTCATACCTTCTCTCCTTTAGGTGTGAACTGTCGTTTTTCGGATATCAAGCGCAGGAACCTGGCGGCCTTCGTGAGGCAAAAGCAGGTACTCAACGCCAAACGTATTTCTTATGTTTTCCGGCGTAATTACGTCTTTGACCGTCCCAAACCCAATCATGCGGGTGCCCTTCATCAGGGCGGCATGGGTGGCGAATTCTGGGATCATCACCAGATCATGCAGAATAGTGACGACTGTCATGCCCAAGTTAGAGATCAACGATAACATCCGTCCTTTGGCGTCGGGATCCAGGTGATTGGTGGGCTCGTCCAAAAACAGCAGCTGTGGCCGTTGCGCTAAGGCTCGTGCAATATGTGCACGTTGAGTTTCACCACCAGACAGCCGCCCCATCGGCTTATCGGCAAGCAACTCTAGGCCCGCGAGCTCCAAGATGCGCTGCAATGCGTCTGCATGCTCTTCATTGGCATAATCATTCCAAATCGGCATTTGCCCTAGGGCGACATACTCGCGAAGTGACAACCGCCCATCAGGAGCAGAGTTTTGTGAGACCACCGCTATTTTGCGTGCACGTTGTGTATGGGAGAGTTTGCTAAGATCACGGCCATCAAGTCGAACCTCTCCGGCGTCAATGTCTTCGATGCCAGCCAAGAGATTCAGAAGTGTGGTTTTTCCCGCGCCGTTCGGCCCTGCAATTGCCAAAACCGCGCCTTTTGGTAGGTCAAAATTTACGTCGCGGATCAGTGGGTCACCATTGTTGGCAAAGTACTCCAGATTGCGTACCGTGAAAAACTCGGTCATGCGTCGGCCTCCGCAATCGCCGGCAGTCGAGCTAAGGTTTTGGTAAAAAGTGCCGAAGGACGTTCGGTTGCAGACGTCCAGCCGGTGGCACTTTGCACATATTGATGCACGAAGCTTGAAATCGCCCGAATATCATCGGACGATTTTATACCGCCAAACAGATACGAAGCCTTACCATGGGCTTGAAAGCCAACAGCAGGCGGGTGTTCGCAGCCCGCAAGGCAATCCACAGCGCGAAACCGTACCGTGGCAGGAACATCCGACGACATGTCCGCCTTTAACTGGGCCGCGTTTCTTGCGCCTTCACAGGTGCTGCAAATAAGAATGTAGTGGGTTGGTTCGGTGCACATTCAAAGCCTCGCTTGCCATCAAGCGCGGTGCGAAGGTGCCAGCTATGTCGTTACACGTTGCACGTGCCATAAAGCCTCCTTCCAAGGCGCCCCGCCTCGGGTTGGTTGAAAACGTGATGGCAGGTCTCCTGACTTGCGGTTCTATGCTTCGCTGGCCTTCCCAACCGAATTCGGTCAGTGGCATTTCAGCTTCGCTCGCCGCTTACAGTTGCGGGGGCAGTTACGGAATTGGCGTCATTTGGTGACACCGCACCGTATTCCCTTTTCATCCCGCGTGTTTCAACGTGCGGGAACCATCGTGTGGCCCTAAATTGAACACGCTTCCGTCGTTGTCAATATGATTTATGCGTGGCACATTTTTTGAATGCGCCTAGCGCTGTCATCTCGTTCAGAGACAATCAGAGCCCCTTTGAACGGGTCGCAACGCGGCGCATTTGCATTGAGACAGGGGCCCTGATCGTCTGTGTTGAGAAGCTCGAACCGATTTCGCTGTAACTTAGGCGAGCCATTTCCTAGAACGCCGGGTATTAGAGTTACTCAAGGGTAGGACAACATGTCATTTGAATCCAAAACCGCGATTGTGACGGGCGGACTGTCAGGCATGGGGTTGGCGATCGCGCGGCGGTTTTTGCAGGACGGCACACAGGTCTTTGTGGGCGCGCGTAGCGCAGGAGACGCCGAATTTGTGCAGGCCAAGCTTGGCGCAGACAATGGGGCGATCAAAGCGGCCGTCTTGGACGTGCAATCACGCGAAAGCGTAGACAGTTTCGTTGCTGATGTTGTTGCCCAACGTGGTGGCGTGGATATTCTGGTCAACGCGGCAGGGATCTATGATGAGGCCGCAATTGACGACCATCCCGAGGGCATCTGGATGGATCAGATCGACATTAATCTGAGCGGTACCTTTCGCATGATCCGGGCCGTCATGCCGCATATGAAAACCGCGGGCTGGGGACGGATCATCAATATTGCCTCAATGGCAGCGCATACAGGTATGGCCAACAACGCGGCCTACTGCGCGTCTAAGGCGGGCCTGTTGGGCCTTGGCCGCTGTGTCAGCCTTGAGGGCGCTGAACATGGTGTCACCTGTGTCTCAATCAGCCCGACCTGGGTAGAGACCGAGATGCTGCGAAAGTTTATCGACGCAGATATCGCCGCCACCGGACAAAGCCTTGAAGAGGTGCGGGCGGATTACGCGAAATCCAACCCGCAAAACCAACTGGTGCAGCCAGAGGAAGTGGCCGAACTGGCCGCCTACTTGGCCAGTGATGCAGCACGCGCGCTGACAATGTCAGATTTTGAGGTCAACGCAGGCTCTCCTTGGTAAGCCTGCGCGCGACGCGCCAGCAGGGTTTCGGTGTCAGTGAGAGAGCCAAAGGGCCTGTCGCTGACACGTGCCCAGGCGGCCTGTGCATGCGCCGTTTCAAATTTGGCATCGGCGCATAGCGTGTCCGGGTATTCGGCGATGACACCCGCAATGCCCGGATCCAAATTCGTCATCGCCAACCAATCCTGAGGAGCAACGGGTTGTGGCATTTCCAGGGTGATGCGGTGATCGGGGATCAGATTGTAGATCGATGCATCCGGTGTGGTGATGTCACCCAACAGGAACGATGCGGCTGCGGTCACGTCAATCATGGGAAAAGTGAGACCCCGAGGTCGGTTTCCTGAGCGGAAAACGGCTTGAAGAATGATCTCGTAGAGGTCGCGCGGATTTGGCGCTTCTAGATCGTACATCGACGGCAGCCGTACGATCGCAGACGAGATGCCCGAGCTTCGAATTGTGGCCTCTGCAGCGATCTTGGCCGCGCCATACCCCGTGCACTCCTCCCAAACTGTGATCAAATCCTCAGGGCAGGGGCCACCTCGATCAGGGAACACCGAGGTAGAAGAGGTGAAGCGAAGATCGGCATCCGCATCGCGGCAAAACTCAATCACGGTGGTGATGCCCCGTGCGGACCAGTCCAGCATCTCTTGCCGCCCGATTGCGAGGTTCACCATAGCCGCGCAGTGGATCACTCGTGTGACAACCTGTGTCATTGCCTCGTAGTGGACCCGATCCAATGAGAACTGTGGTGCATCCAATGTGCCATGGACGATCACATAGCGACTGGTATCGATGCCGTGGGTTTTCGCCACAGCATCTAGCCGATCCCGCGCACTTCGGTTCTTGTTGCGCACCAGGCAATAGACCACTTCGTCGTCTGGCAAAGAGCGAACCGCTTGCGCGAGCACATGCCCGCCAAGAAAACCGGTCGCTCCCGTCAGCAGGATCCCGGGCCGTTCGAACCCCTCGAACTCGACGGGTGCGTCGGCCTCTTGGTTTAAGAGCTGGTCCAACCGATGGAGCGGCACGTTCATTGCCAGATCGAAATCAACTGGCAGGCCATAGATCTTTTCCAGCTCCAACATCAGGTTTACGCACATCAGCGAGTCGCCGCCCAGATCGTGAAAGCTCAGAGCCGGGTCAAGATCCATGGGCGAGCAGGACATGGCCTGAGCTGCTGCAGAGAGCACCATGTCTTCGGACAGGATACGCTGCGTGTTGGTTTCTTCGACTTCGGGCAGAGCACGCACATCCGCCTTACCTGAGACCGGGTGCAATGGCAGCGCCTCCATCTGAACAAGGAAAGAGGGCACGCAGTAATGCGGTAGCACTTCGCGAAGGTCAGCCGCCAGAGCCGCAGGCACACGGTTTACACCGGGATTGAGGTTCCATTTCTCGGCGTTGTGTTTGGTCTGCGCAGCATCAGCCGCGAAGTAAAAGATCAGGCTTTGCCCGCGACCTTTGACCTCTGACACCCAGGGCGCTGCACTGGAAAAAGCCAGTCGGTCGCGTATCGTTTCTGTCAGTTCTCTGGTCTGGATCGAGAAACCACGCAGCTTGAGCATATGCGCAATACGTCCCTCGATATAAAGCGTCCCATCTGCGTCCTGTCGCGCCTGATCGCCGGTGTCATACAGCCGGGTCTGGCGGCCTTCGATTACCATATCACGAAAGCGCAGGCGGGTTTCTTCGGGGCGGTTGACGTACCCCGTTCCAAGCATTCGGGCGCCCTCAAAGAACAACTGACCAGAGCTACCGGTAGGGCAGGGTTGCTCAGCCTCATCCAGAATAACCGCGCGCAGGTGTGGCATAGGAATGCCGACAGAGGCGGGTCTATCGCCTGTGGGCTCGGTTACCAACGACATGCAAATGTCATGCGTTTCGCAAATACTATAGAGATTCCACAGCGCGACCCCTGGCAGCTTGGCTTTCGATGCGCGGATCAGATCATCGCTGACCACCTCACCGTTCAAGACGACTCGAGACAGAGGCAGGGCCGCGGCGCAATCGGCATCGAGCGCATTCAGGAATGTGTCGTAGAACGAGGGTGTGAACAGCATCTCGTCAATGCGGTTCGTGGTCAGAAAATCCGCCAGTTTGGCAGGTGCAAAAAGGGTACCGGCATCCGGGAACCACAAGCTCGCACCCTTGCGCAGCGGGCGGAACATTTCCCAGATGGCAAAGACATAAATCCCAACGCGCGTTTCTGGTGCATAGGGGGTGTAGCTATCGCGCCATTCATAGGACAGGAAGGCCGCATCCTGCGAAACGGGAATGCACTTCGGGCGGCCAGTCGTGCCTGATGTCGCGACAAGGTAAATCGGGTCGGTGGGGGCAACATTGCCCGGTTCGAGCGGGGTAATTTCGTCGTGAGGCTCGGATTCAATCTGCGCCAAAACGGGCTCAGCCTCTAACGTTGCACAGTCACCGGGTATCTGCCCAACTGCAGGGGGCTCACACAGAACAACAAGGCCAACTTTAAGTTCAGACAGGATGTTGTGCACCACCATCTGAGGCATGGCAGGATCGAGGTGTACGAAGGGACGTCCATGGATGACGCAGGCAATGGCGCTGGCGCCCATAACCAACCCTGGCGCCCCATAGATCGCGACAACGTCGTGCGCAGTTAAGGGGATTTTCAGGGCTGAGACATACTGGCCAAGACTGGCATAACTCAGCTGCCTTTGATTGTCAGACAATGCGGGTCTATTGGAATAGGCCTCAATGGCGAGGACAAGCTCTGCGGCAACTGTTTTGGAAAAGGTCATAACACTCGAGTTTGTTTCGACGGAAGTCTTTAAACTGCCCCGTTATGAAACACTCTAGGTGCTGAGTAAACCGACTGTCCTTTGCTGCGAGCTAATCCCCACTCTTTGTGCAGCGCAATCACCAAGGCGTGAATGATGAGAAAGGGGATGAAAAGTTCCGGCGCAAGGACTAGCAAGGCCTGAGACCATTTCAAAGAAATTCAAAAGTCGATTTGGGTTCTCACCGCACCAATTCTGCAAGGAAGAGAATTGCATCCCAATGGTCGGATCGGAACATTTTTGAGTTGCTCCGCCCCAAGATACCAGGACTGAGGGCTTAGGCGAGAGGTCACACACCAAAGAGATTTGCATTGGTGATCGCTTTGTCAATGAACGCGACCTTGTTGGCCTCTGGGCGCCACCCCAGTACCTCCTTTGGACGGTTGTTCACAAAGGCCGAAAAATGCGCCCGGCTTTTCCAGTCTGCCAGGGAAGGACGAATGACGCCTTGGCGCCGCAGGGCATATTTCTTGAGCCCGTATTTCACCGCATCCGCGGCATAAAATGCAGTCAGGTTCCCGGTGCTCACGCGCAGTCGCGCGCCCAGAGCCTGATGAATGGCCTCAAAGTACTCCTGAGCGGACAGCATTGGGTCACCGACCAAGTTAAAGCTTTGCCCCTCAACCGGAGCATCGATCATCCGGATCAGCCCATCTGCGATGTCTTCGTTGAGAACGAAGGGGAGGATGTTGCGGCCGTGCCCCCAGATGCGGACTGCACCGGCCCCATGCCAGCGGCCAATGCCCCAGTGCTGCAGTGGGCCACCAGGCCCGACAACAATGCCCGGGCGCGCGATTACAACCGGCAAGCCGCGTTCTTTATGCAGCTTCATCAGCTGTCGCTCGCATTCAGCCTTGGATCGCGCATAAAGATTGCGATTGGTCATATCCTCGGGGAAAGGAGTGCTTTCGGTGATCTCACCATGCGGGTTGGACATGTCATACGAGGCGATTGTTCCGGTATAGACCAAACGTTTCACCCCAGCCTTTTCGCAGGCCATGCCAATGCGCGTTGCCACGCCGACATCGTTGATCAGACAGTCGGCCCAAGTGGTCTCCATCGCC
This sequence comes from uncultured Pelagimonas sp., assembly GCA_947497905.1. GTDB lineage: Bacteria > Pseudomonadota > Alphaproteobacteria > Rhodobacterales > Rhodobacteraceae > CANMIH01. Next base: position 9,570 of record CANMIH010000012.1, on the reverse strand, counting down.
TTGGCCAGATTGAAGACAACCTCGATGCCGTCCATCGCCTGCGTCAGGGCGTCGAGATCATGCAGCGAGGCACCAACGGTTTCCACCTGATCGGTTAGATCCGGAAACGGGCCGGTTTTTCCACGTGACAGAACACGCACATCGCGCCCCGAGGCCACCAGTTGGCGGGTCAGTTCACGGCCAATAAATCCGGTTCCACCAATCACCATAGCTGTGGGTTTGGGCGCGCGGGTTTGGACCGCTGGGGCTTTGACCTGTAGGATCTGCTGTGGCAGCGCGGCAATCACATCATCAAGCGCACGCATGACCGAGACCGCGCTATCGGAGTTGAACCGGGTGTCAGGTGGTGTGTTGTTTGCAATGGCCCCGTAGATGGCGCTGTTCATGCCGCGAAAGCTGAGCCCATAGGGGTTTTTGGTGTTCAGAGACTTCAATTGGGTCAGAGCATTGCGCGTGCCTTGCCAGAGATGTTGGCGCGACAGATCAAGCTGGCGGCGCAGAGGGTTGACCACAAGATCCCCAGCATTCTCTCGGTCAATGATCAGCACATCCGAGGCATAATCCAGTCGGGCCCGAGCCGAAGAACCGCGCAGGGTTACCGAGCGATCGTCAACGGTTTCCACCATTGCCATAGTGAAGGTGATGTTGACACCTCCGGCACGGGCCAGAATGCGGAACCCCTGTGGACGCGGATCTTCACCCGGTAGCATCGTTGGGTGCGATGCGTGCGCTGAAAGGATCTCAACCTCGCCAAACAAATCATGCGCAAAAGCCATAAGATGCGGCCCAAGTTCAAGGATCAGGTTTTTGGGTTCCCGCAACAGCCACAGATTGAAGGGGCCGGAACGCAGCGGCGCCAGCGGTAGTGCCCAGGTGATTTCGGCACTGGCAATGCGGCCATAGTCACCGGCCAGCATGGCTGCTTTCATTCGCGTGTAAGACGGCAGGCCGAGAAAGTTATGGCCGGCATGAAAACGTCGACTGTTTGCCTGCGCGGCTTCGGCCATGCGTTGGGTTGCGGCATGGCTCTCTGACACAGGTTTCTCAACCAGAACATCCAAACCCGCGTTCAGGCATTGGATCGCCAGAGGCTCATGCAGATGTGGGGGCGTCAGAATGTGAACGGCATCACAGGCTTTGGCCGCGATCATGTCTTCAACCGAGGGAAAGGCCTGGGCCCCGTAGCCGAGAGCAAGGCCTTTGGCGGCTGCTTCATTCAGGTCGCAAACGGCACTGACCCGAACGCCCGGCGTGGCCTTTAATGCATCCGCATGCCAGGTCGCAATATACCCAGCCCCAATTAGGCCAACACGGATCTCGTTAGACATGGAGAACGTTCCTTTACTTGTATTCAATGATGCGCATGTCGGCACCACGCAGGCGACGCAGGTGGAACCGCGCCATGCCAATAAGATTGGGGAGTTTCGAGAGGGTTAGCAGAACGGCGTGCCGAAAGGCTTCGGCCTTTGGAAGATTGTCGCGCTGCAACCCCTGCGCTGTGCGCAGATAGTTCAGAAGATAGAGCGCACCCACCAAGAGGCAAAGCCAAAGCGTGGTGAACAGGCCGATGCTGAATAGAACAGGAAGGGCCAGTCCATAGACGAGGACGCGTTTGCGTTCAGTTACAAAGTAGTCAGGATGCAGATACCCGACCTGAGCAAATCCGTGGCCAGTACGCTCGGCCCGGCGCCACCACTGACCAAAACGCAGCATGTTTGCGTCGTGGCGGGTCATATCGAAAGGCAGGCGTTCCAACACCCAGCCCGCTTTTGACATGCGGGTACAGAATTCATCGTCTTCTGCTGCAATCACGGTGGCATCCATGCCCCCGAGCTCAGACCAGACTGAGGCGCGCACCATCATGTCGCCCCCACAGGCGGCAATGATCCCGGCGGGGCGATGCCATTCCCAGTCGCAAAGCTGATTGTACAGACTGGCATCGCGATGGATCTCGCTGCGCCAGCCAGTGACCAATCCATGGCCGGGATGTGCGAGAAGGTGATCACGGGCCTTGTCCAGAAAGCCGGGAACAAGAGTGCAGTCGCCGTCGATGAACAATACGATTTGTGGATCGTCCAAGGCATCAAAGCCTGCATTGCGGGCACGGGCCGCCGTGAAAGGCACGCTCATGTCCAGATCAACAACCTTGGCGCCGATGGCTTTGGCTTCGGCACAGCTGGTGTCGGTGGAGCCGGAATCGACATAGACGATTTGACGGGCCTGACCGGCTACGCTTGCCAGTCCGGCAATAAGACGTGCACCTTCGTTTCGGCCAATCAGAACAACATCTACCGGCGTCACGAGAGCCCCCGCCGTTTGGGAAGCGAAGTGTCACCAGACCCATAGGCTTCGATCAAGGTCGACAGCCATCCAGCCTCGCGTGCGGCGTTAAAATCGAAATCCACGATGTCACGCCCCATTTCACCCATTGCTTTGCGCTGGGCGTTGTCTTCCAAGGTCCAACGAATGGCTTTGGTCAGCGATGCGACGTCCCCAGGCGGGACAAGAAACCCAGTTTTGCCATGGTCCACAAGTTCCGGAATGCCAGCGATGCGGGTGGCCACGACGGGGACGCCTGAGGCCATCGCCTCCATTAAGACAACTGGCACACCTTCGGCAAAGCTTGGCAGGACAAAAGCATCCGCAGTTTGCAGCAGATCAGCCACCTCGGATTGGCCGCGATAGCCGAGAAAACTGACGTTGTTGAGCCCCATCTCCTTCACTTGCGCCTCAAGTGCGGCACGGTCGGGACCATCACCTACCAAAGTCAGGCGCATGTTTGGAAATTTGTCTTTAAGCTCGGCCAGCGCTTCAAATAGAATGGGCAAACCTTTGACCCGCGCCAGACGGCCAACAAACAGAAGATGTTCTGAGGTATGCGGAGCAAGCTCATAGCGGATAGGATCTACCCCGCAGTGCACAATATGCAGTTTGCCCCACTGATCGGGTTCGGAAAAGCACATCAGTTGTGACCGGCAATAGTCGCTGATACAGGCCACAAAGCTGGCGCGTTTGGTCTTTTCGTCAATCCGCCAGTGGTCGGGTTCGAAGAAGATATCGGGTCCGTGAATGGTAAAACTATAAGGCAGGTTTGAGAGCGCATTGACGAGCATCGCCACCGTGCATGAGGCTTTGGCAATGTGGTTGTGCAGATGCTCGACACCCTGATCCTCAAGGTGTTTGGCCACAATACCGGCTTCGAGGAAATAGATCAGATTGTAGAGACGCCCCTTGATGCCTTTGGGGGCTGTCTGCCAAGCCAGTTTGAGAGCCGAAAGATACCGGCCAGGCGCGCGCATCCAGCGCAGATGGGCCTTCAGCAATCGAACCGGATTGCGGGCCGCGTCGAGCACTTTGAAGGTGCGGGCGTGCTCTTCGCGCTGTTCCGGTCCAACCAGGTGTTCTTGACCGGTGGTGCGGATTGAGCAGGTCACCACCTCGTGCCCCGTCTCCCGCAGTGCAGCAACTTCGCGTTGGATAAACGTATCAGAGGCGCGTGGATATTCTCCGGTGAGATAGCCCAATTTTTTATGGGTCATTTTGGTTGCTCCACTGACTGTGCCAACATCTGTTCAAAGGGAGCCCGATCGGCCCCACCCAAAGCTGCGCGCAGGGCCTCGTTGGGATATGACAAGGGCATCAGACGGGCACGCAGAACGGGCTCTTGAAATAATCCCGGCAACTTGGAGGAAACAGGTTTCAATAGTCTTGCCAATAGCAACCAAATTTTGAAGGAAATAGAAATTGTTAGATGTGGCCATCCGGCACTATTCCGATGTGCTTTCAGGAAACGCGCCCGGGTTGGTAGATCATCATCAATGACATTGACCACAGGCGTGCCCTTGGGGGCGGTTCGGGCGGCTTGAAACAGGCTGTCGGCCAGATGGTCGACGTGTACCAAGGGGAGCTGCCCGTCTGAGCTGATCTGAACATGGAGTTTAGACGCCCAGAACCCCATCAGCGCGTGCCAGCTGCGACCGGGGCCATAGACCGCGCCGGGACGTAAAATCCATGTGGCAAGTCCCGAGGCCTGACAATGTTCTTCCTGCTGTAGCTTGGCTTTGGCATAGCCATCGTGAGCAGTGTCTGATGTTTCAAGCGGGCTGGCCTCGGTCAAGATGTCTCCGGGGGTAAGCTTAAGAGTGTCATAGACTGCAATAGAGCTGACCAGAACCAAACGCATGTCTTTTGGTAGCGCGGAAAGCAGGATCTCGGTTGCGCGGCGTGTGTCATTTTCAAGGTGAGCCGCATCGCCCCCCAGATGAGCGGCCGCATGAATGGTGGCTCCGCAAGTTTGTGCCGCCTCGGCAAGCTTGGGCACGCAGTCTGGGTTCGACAGGTCGGCCTGCAGTGGTGTTATGCCGGGATCACTTGCCCACTCCGGCGCAGGAGTGCTCCGGTAAACGGCGGTTACCTCAATCCCTTTTGAGCGTGCGGCTTTCACCGCGGCCCGCCCGACAAACCCATTGGCTCCGGTGATCAGGATCATGTCGCCCATGGCATGGGCTCCATTGGTTCACAGGTGGTGGTCATGGTTTGGGCACCGCTGTGTTCCCCCGCATTTTGGATGGCTAGCGTGACCTCAGTCATATGCAGCGCAAAGTCATTTGACAGGCGACAGGGGCGGTTTTCCTGTAAGGCGCTAAGCACTTCTGCAGGGCCAAGCATGAAATTCATCGCGGCGGCCCCCCAGCGTTTCACTTTGGGGTGGGTTGGTTGTGCAAGCTTGATGCGACGTGGCCAGGGATGTTCCATCAAACGGCGCCTCAGGGTCAGGCGTTTGGCGAACTTAACTTTCGCAGCATTGTCCCAGGCCGCATCGCAAGACAGCACACCCTTGTCCCCGACAATCCGAATAGCGTGGTTGTGGGGGGCGGTAATTGAGCAGGTCAGGCGTGTCACCGGACCATTCTCAAAAAACAACGTGGCCACTGATAGATCTGGCGCAAAGGGTCCAGAGCCTTCTTTGCCGGGAATGGTTTCTGCGGAGGCGGCCACCACCGTGCGCACAGACCCAAACCAGGCGATGAGCCAACCTAAGTAATACCCCGCATGTTCAAGCGTACAGCCAACGCGAAATTCATCCTCATAGGGCCAGGGTGCGCCGCTTTCGGATAACCACTTCTTGTACGCCGCCTGCGGGACAAATCCATCATCCAGCTCGGCGTAGATGGCACGCGGGGTGCCAGCGGTGCCATGACGGAGCGCTTGACCAAGGGTTTGTGCCGCTTCTCCTAAGGCCGAACATGGCGCAGAGGCCAACATCAGGCCGCGATCCTGAGCCAGATCATAAAGAGATTTGGCCTCAGCGGATGTCATGGCGAGTGGCTTTTCCGAATAAACATGACGCCCTGCTTTCAGGCAGGCTTGACTGGTTTCGAAATGCGCATGTGGATTGGTCAGATTGAGGACAAGTGCCTCGTCTTGCAAAAGATGTTCAAGCGATTGTTTCGCAGGAACATTCCAATGGGCGCAAAAGGTGGCGAGCCGTTCGGCATCGATGTCCCAGACACCAACAACTTCAATTCCCGTCATCGCCTCAAGCGAGCGCATATAGAGGTCTGCAACAAAGCCACAGCCCAAAAGACAGATTTTCCCGTGCATTTCAGGCCCCTGCATGTGATGCTCCGCTCTGCGGAAACTCACCAAACTCATATTTCACCCAGTTCTTGTCACACCGGTTATAGACTGGACAACATGGCCAGATTTCGACAATTCGAGGGTATTGTTCCTTTGGTTGCGTCCTTCGGGCACCACCTGACAGGTATTTCCACCAAATGTTGCGAAAACATCACTTCACATTCCGCCGTTCAAGGTTATGTGACCTTGACCCGCTAAGGTGATTTTATGGACTTTCACATCAATAACCACACCATCGCGGTGAATGTGCCAACTTGGGCCGCGCTTGAAGCGCGCGTGGCTGAACGTCTTGCTCAGCGCAAGGGGTTTGCTTTAGCAACGATCAATCTCGACCATCTGGTTAAGCTAAAGAACTCGACAACTTTCTGCGAAGCTTATCTTGCGCAGGATTTTGTAGTCGCAGATGGCAACCCCATTGTGTGGATGTCGCGACTTGCAGGGCAGCCCGTGTCACTGGTTCCCGGATCTGAGGCAATTCTTCCCCTTGCGCGGATTGCGGCGCGTCAGGGCGTGGGACTCGGGTTGTTTGGGTCAACCCAGCACGTATTGCAGGCCGCGAAGGCCTATCTCGAACGAGAAGTGCGCGATCTCAAAGTGGTCAGCTGCATTGCCCCCCCCATGGGATTTGATCCACACAGCGAAGATGCGAAGGCGCTCCTGCAGGAAATGCAGGACGATGGTGTGGGATTGTGCTTTATCGCGCTTGGGGCACCGAAACAGGAAATGCTGGCCGCGCAGGGTCGAGAGACGGTCCCGTCTATGGGATTTGTTTCTATTGGCGCTGGGCTCGATTTCTTTGCCGGTAAGCAAAAACGCGCGCCCGTCTGGGTGCGACGGATCGCAATGGAATGGCTTTGGCGCATGTTGGGCAACCCACGCCGACTGGTGGGGCGTTACATGCAGTGTTTCGCCATTCTGCCCGGTCAGATGATGCGTGCGGTGATGTTGCGATTGCGCCGGGCTTAAAGACGCAAGTCTTTGGTCTTTCAGCAACGTTTCGCTGTGACCTGATCGAACATGCCTTGCCAGAACGGCAGGGATGGCGCACATCTGACAAACGCTTAGACGTTTGATGGGGTCTGATTGAAATGGACAAACCAGATCTGATTTCTGCCACGGCCCCGGATTGGAGCCGCGAGGCGATCCGCCAGTTTTGGGATCCGGGTCCCAAATTGTTGCGGGCCGTGCGCCGTTACCAGAATGCACGCAAAATGGGCGGTTTCTGGGGGTGGATGGCGTCAAAGTTCTGGGTGCTGAACCATCGCTGGTGGTCGGTGGTGTGCCAAAGTGAACTACATCTCAATTGCCAGATTTCAGGTGGGCTTCTGCTGCCACACCCAACAGGGGTCATCATTCACCCCGAGGCTGAAATTGGTCCAAACTGTCTGATATTTCAGCAGGTTACCCTTGCTGGTGCGGTCACGCTTAAAGGCCATGTTGATGTGGGGGCTGGCGCAAAACTGATTGGCCCTCTGACAGTGGGAGAACATGCGGTGATTGGTGCGAATGCTGTGGTTACAAAAGACGTGCCCGCAGGGGTGACAGTGGCGGGTAGTCCCGCTCGGATTATATCTCCGCCTCAGCCGGACTGAGCATGGACCCTACGGATCTAACATAAACATCAAGAGCATCTGCGCAGAATTCCGGTGCTCTGACAAAACCGCTTTTTTTCAGTATGCGGGCAGAGGCGTGGTTGTTGATGTCGACACCAGCTTGAAGATCACAGAGAGGGCCAGGCTCGAGGTGAGCGATCAGGCCAGCGACCAATTCCGATCCTAACCCCTGTCCCCAAACCTGTTCCGCAAGCAGATAGCCCAGATGGATCGGCGAGCCTTCTTCTGCGGCAGGAGGGAGAAACAGGAACAGCAACCCAATGGTTAAATCTTGTTGTTGAATAACCGAAACCGAAGCCGCCGCCTGGCGCGCGACAACCCAATCTTCCAATGGGTCGGGGCCTGAGCCTAGAGCCAAAGTCGATGGGAGATAACGCATCGCCGCGTCGCTGAGCATGGGGCGGATGGCCTGCTTTAACACATAACGTTTGGCGGGATCGTCCAGGTGTGGATCCCATGGGTGAATGCTGAGCCGTGGTGTAGAAAAAACAGGCATTGGCACTTCCATCTGACAATCATTACGTTACATGACCGACTTCCAAGCTAGGCCCTGTTGGGTCGGTCGTTGTGTCTTCAATCGCATGCGCCGAAGTTCTTCAGCATACCCTGTTAACATTCCGGCCACCAGCCAAGTAAGCGGCGTCAGCGTGGCATTTGGCAACAAATCTAGCACATTGATTGCCAAAATCAGGCTTAGAGCCCCAACAAAGGGCGAAACCTGTACGTCGTTTGTATGTCGGCTTTCTTGCCAGAGCAAAAACAACGGTAAGACCAACAGGCCGAATTCTGCCAGAAATCCAATCCAGCCATAGACCCCAATTGTGATAACCCAGCGGCCATCGGTGATGGTCAGCACCCGACCACTGATGGAATCCAGCACGTGATTGCGACCCCAGCTGCCCCAGCCAAAAAACGGTTTATGCAATGCGCGGGTCAAAAGCGTGTTTTCGTTGTCAAACCGGAACTGAAGACTTTGCGCGCGGGCCGGATCAAAACTGTTTGCCAGTCCGGTGAGCCTCTCGGTTGGAAAAATCCCCAAGCCCTTCATCAAAGGATAAGACAGGGCAAACACACCGATGACCAGTGCGATTTTGACCTGAAGGTGGTTGGGAACAAGCACAACCAGCGGCACAAGAAGCAACATGAACAAAAGCGCGCCAAGAGATTTTGCCAGGACCAATATGACCATCAGATACAGCGCGATCAGCTGAAGTTGAAACCGGGCTCCGCCGTGTGCCTGTCGCCATAGGGCCCAGGAGGCGACGATGGCGGTCATGACAAAAAAGGCGACCCAGATTCCGTGATACATGAACACAACGGGCCGATACCCTCCTCCGCGCAGGGTTTGGGCGAAGGAGTGTTGGTAAAAGCCATAGATCCATTGGTTCATCTGCGGTGACAGCCGAATTTCCACCAGCATAAACAGCGAATAGACCAATGCACCGACAACGAGGGCCTTCAGCAGTTCACGCTGCGCGCCACCATGGGCCAGATGCTGACGCGCGAGCAGGAACGGGACAATCAGAAAAAATTGCTGCAACGGCAGCGAAATCAGTTCCTTTAACCCCATGGCAGGCAGGCCGACCTGGCCGTAAAATACGGTTTCCCCATTGGTGAGCACCGTCATGATCGGGGTCAGAATAAAGACAACCAGTAAGACGCGCCCGAGCCGGGACTCGGGCAGCAGGGGGATCTGACGGCCTGATCGCCAGAGGGTCACAAGAAATGCAGTCAGCGCTGGAATGTTGTGTTTGTTGAGCGCGGGCAACAACGGAAGATCAAACTGCGTCGGATATTCAGGCAGAAACATATAGCCCACAAGAAGGCTCAGGATCAGCGCACGGTCTGTCGACAATCGCCCGTGAAGGGCAATCACAACAAATGGCCAGAGGGCCAGGACTAAAAGGGCAACTGCGTTGGGCATGGCTCGATTCGTCAGCGCTGATTGACGACACAAAACCGTCGCCATGATCCTACTCTGACAATTGACACAGAATTGGGATCAAATTGTGGCGGCTCAGTCTCCTGGGCCCCGTCAATCCATAGGATATCCGATCTAAGCCCAGTTGTGGATCAAAGTTTCATCTGTCTGGTCATAGCCCCACTTCTGATCTGGCCCTATTCGGCCAGATAGCCGCAATCTACGATAGCTTCAAACCCGCCGACCCCAAGGTCGGCGTCCTTGCTTGGGAGACTTAGTCACATGAAAATGACCACCGAAGAAGCCTTTGTGAAGGTGTTGCAGCGTCACGGGATTCAGCATGCGTTTGGGATTATTGGGTCGGCGATGATGCCGATTTCGGATTTGTTCCCGAAG
>CANMIH010000011.1 GCA_947497905.1 uncultured Pelagimonas sp. | reverse complement strand
TGAAACCATTATCCCAATGGAACCCAGGCCGATCATGCACTAACAATCAAAATGGACCAGTCAGATGAGGCTGCTCAGCCATCAACCGTCAGCCATCAGCTGAAGACGCTGGAAGAACAGCTGGGGACAGCGCTGTTTATTCGAACGACACGCTCTATCAGCCTGACCGAAGCTGGACGTGTCCTTATCCGGGGTGCCGGCCCCGCCTTTGATCAGCTGACCGACGCAGTAGAAAGCGCGCGCACCACAGGGCATGCCGCCCGCGGCAGTTTGAAACTGGCGATGGCTGATCATGTCTATGATCTTTTTATCGGTCCGACGCTGGCATCCTTCTGCTCGGACTATCCCGAAATTGAGCTGGAGTTTTCCATCAGCGATGCGTTGACCAATTTGGTCGACGAAGGGTTGCACGCTGGTTTTCGGATTGGCGATAAGATCGCCCAAGACATGGTGGCTGTGCGTCTGACACCATCGATGCCCTTAGCAGTTGTCGGTAGCCCAGCTTACTTTGATCAACATGGGCTACCGCAGAACCCGCGCGACCTGCTAGAGCACAATTGCATCCGTTATCGCTTTCATTCCTCAAAGCGTATCGCGTCTTGGGAGTTCCAGAAGGAAGAGGGATCTTACGTGGTTGATGTGCGTGGCAACCTAATCAACAATACCCTGCCTGCGTCTATCGACTTGGCACGGCAGGGGCTTGGTCTGGTCTATACCTTCCGTGACTGCGTCAAACAGGATATCGCGAAACAGACGTTGGTGCCGGTTCTGGAAAACCATCTGTCTGCCACCCCTGGGGTCTATATCTATTTCCCGCGTGAGTATCGCTCAATGATGCCGCTAAGACTGTTCATGGAGCATCTAAAGAAAAACATCGGGCTGAGCTGAACCGGATCTGACGCCGTTCTTGCGGATCGATGCACCTCGCGCCGCTCATCCAACCTTAAACTGGTTCGGAAGGTGCCCTGTGTAAAGATGATGTGCGACTGGCCTATGAAACACGCGAGAGAGGCATTACATTCCAAACATGTCCAGCGTGGTCTCACATAAGACGGCACTACCTGCAGGTGGAGGCGCCTTTGAACTTTCGTCTTTGTCGGTCGGTATATTTCTGAACGACCAGCCGACGCATCGGTTTGCGCATGATACAACTTTGACCACGCACATCCCTTTGGCTAAAAATCAAGGGTGGATACTTCCAAGTGGCAGTCAAGGTGTCTGTGAATACGATGACGAGCTTGAGTTCGTCATGGTTAGTCTGGACGACGCTATGTTGGATGAGTTTGGTCTCAGCACAGGCTTTGAGTTTGAGGCGGTGGTCGGGGACATCGATCCGCTTTTGCTCAACCTCAGCCTAACGGCCAGCACGGCTCTGGGCGGGGGCACGCTTTACCGCGAAACGATACAGCGCGCTTTGGCTGCACATATCATCGAAACCATCCGGCCAACACCTGATTGGCATGTCGGAATCGAAGACGCACGCCTGCGCCGTGTCCTTGATTATGTTCACGACAATTTATCCGAAGATCTGTCGTTGTCGACCTTGGCCGATTTGGCGGCGATGAGCGCGACACAGTTTTCCAAGGCCTTCAAGAAAGAGGTCGGCCAAACGCCGTTGCAATACGTGATCGTTCAGCGATTGGAATTGGCTTCGGTTCTTCTGAAAACCTCGCAGATGACCGTGGCCGAGGTTGCCTATCGTGTGGGATATCACGATCTCAGCCGGTTCGGGCAGCATTTCAAACGCAAGTTCGGTGCGACCCCGGCGGTGTTTCGGGCAGGGTGACCCGCCCGAACCATTTAATCCGCATACTGCAACGACATCTTGGTGATCTTGCCACTTGCATCCCACCAGTAGTGGTAATGCGCTACCCACGCTGCCCAGTTGACTTCGGTCTTGGCATAGCCATCACCTTCTTCCAAAATCTCGCGATGCCGGAAGCTATCGCCGCCCGGGATAACCTCGCGGAGGGCCCAGGTGCGGATCGCCTGGTGCCCCTCAAAGGAACGGTTGACGTCAACCATGACTGCATCTGGCATGAAACAAGTCATGTACGCCTCAATGTCACGCGCGTTGGTGGCGGATTGATAGCAGTCAATGGCCTTGGGTAGGTCCGCAGCCAACAGCGGGGAGGCCGCCAGCAGCGCAGCGGAAAATGCTATTCGATGCATCGCAACCTCTTTTCAGTTTCGAGCAGATGCGGCACGTTCACCAGCTTTGGCAACAAGGCCACGGTCACCGCTTTCCCACAGTGAGGTCATTGTCATTGACGTAACCAGCCAGCGATCGTCGGACTTTTCTAACTCGTAGGTGTACCGCCCACCCAACACCCACAGCGTGTCTTCAATACGATGGGTTGCGGTGAAATCAGCCTCGGCACTGGCCGCAGTGTCCGTCTGTGCGGTTACGGTATGGTTGGTCACCATATGATGGGTGACCTCGAACCCCGGTAGGAAACCGGCCCAACCAGCAACGAGATCATCAGACGACTGGGTGACGGGTTCCCCGCCCCAAAGGCTGGTATAGTCAGTGGTGACGGTTTCCGCGAAAGCCCCTCGCACACGTGCCCAGTCGTGACGGTCTGCGCCAGCAGCGATATCGGTGATCGACCTCGATATTTCAATCGGATCAGCGAGAGCTGCACTGGCGGTCAGAACGGCGGCAAGGGCGGTTACAAGCTTGATAGCCATGTTATTTTCCTTTGAAAAAGAGGGGGCACCAAAGCGGTGCCCCTGTTGGCGTTTAGCTATCCGTACCAGCACGGAAGTGGTCTGCCATCGTGTCAGCGGCGCGCGAAACGTCCTCGGGGTTGTCGTAGAAATCAAACTGGGTGACATCTTCCAACCATTGAGTGGTCGCGGTTCCAGCAAAACCGTTCAAGAAGCTCTTCACACCCTGAGGGATAGCGGCGCTTTCCGAGTGGACAATGGCCAACGGTTTATCAAGTCGCTGAGGGTTGTCGGCGGGGTGATAGGTCAACCAGCCTTCCCAGCCAGCGTTGTTCCACTTGTCGTCGTATTCCGGGATCGCGCCCCGATCGGCCTCGTAGTAATAGCCGCCGATCGGCATCAATACGCCTTCTGCGCCTTCAGGACCGGCAGCTGGGATGATCTGGCCGCCGGCCGCTTCGGCTGATTTTGAAACCTCGATCAAACCGGCAACCCCATCGGTACCGCCATAGACGGCCTCGACAATTTCTTCGTTTTGCAGCCAGGGCGCGACCAAGCCGACACGTTTGACGATGTCATTTCCCGAAACGGCGTCGACCATGTACCCAGCAGAGGCGCAAATGCCCAATCCGTTGATCTGGGTCGCGTCCACCTCGGGTAGGCTGGCAACGAATTCGAAGGCCTTCTCAATATCAGAGGTTTTCGCCTCAGGGCTTTCGACGAAACGTACGTTTTGTGGCAGATCGCCAGATTTGCCCCATCCGCGGAAATCAAAGGTGAAGGCGGCAAACCCGCGTTCGACCATTTCACGGGCATAGTTCGCAGGCATCTGCTCCTGAACCGAGGTCCAGGCGCCCGTTACCACCACCGTCGGTAGTGGCGAACCGTCATGGCCTTCGGGTAGGTAAAGGGTGCCAGACAGGGTTGCACCGTCATTTTCAAAACTAACGGCGCGGGTTTCTACATCGGCAAGTGCCGTGGTCGCCAGAAGGGCGGCGGCGGTGGTCAGGGCTGATAATTTCATGGTCATCTCCATCAGGATCGCTCGGTTGTTTTGTTCGTGATGAAGACAACATGCGCATTTCGGTCCCGGCTGAGAGGCGCGGTTCCTGTCGTTGAATATGCGATTCCTGTTATTTTGAGCCCGGCACAGAGGTTGCGGGACACTGTTTGAAAAGCCGTCGCTGAGCTGAATGATGATCAATTAATCCTATTGCACAGGGACAGATCACGAAATGTTCAGCATCCGCCATCGCCGAAGATTCAAGGTGCCACCAGACACTGCGTCAAAGGTGATGTGCACGCGCAGATCGAAACCCAGTCGGGTCGGACGGGTGAACTGGATCGGGCCAAGTTCGGCTCCGATCCGTAAAGCATCGCCAAGACGCCTCTGACTAAGGTGCTTTGTAGTTTGTGATTTACGCCCATGTGATTGCAAAGAACGCCAGCAAACCCATCAAGTCAAATGAGATGACAAATGGGCCGTGAGTGCGTCCAGCACATTTTGAACGCGCGCGCTTCGAAGAGTTCCTGGATTGAGTAAAGCGACGATGTCAGCGTCCGGCAGTGAAAGTGAGGGGAGTACCCTGGTGAGGCGCCCCGCCGCCAAATCCGCCGCCACATTCCACTCGGACCGCTGAACAATCCCCATACCTGCGATGGCCCAGGATTTAACCACCTCTCCATCGTTGCTGGAAAAATTGGGACGAATACGAAGCGCGTGTTGCTCGCCTGTTGCACCGGTGACACTCCACATGGTGACATCCGCCTGATCTTCGCGGATGACGCCGCAGGCGTGGTGGTGAAGGTCTTCTAAGCGTTCTGGAATTCCAGCGCGCGCAAGATAGTCTGGGGAGGCGCAAAGGAAACGTCGGTTTGGGGCAAGTTTTTTCTTCGTCAGAGTGGAATCCGCCAACTTGCCGATGTGAATGATCGTATCCCAGTTGTCGGTCCGGGCCGCGCCATAGGGATCGTCAGAGAGGATCAGATCTGGGGAAATGTCTGGGTAGGTGCGCACCAGATTTGCGATGACCGGAGCGACGTGAATGCGACCAAACCCAAATGGAGCGATGATGCGCAGCGGGCCGCTGATCTCATTTCGGTGCGTGCGCATATCTTCATTGAGGACTGCGAGGTCGTTTAGAATTTCAGCTGACCGACGCAAAAGTGTTTCGCCTTCAGAGGTCAGAACCAGATGGCCCCGTCCGCGCTCGATCAGCCGCAAGCTGAGGCGCTGTTCAATGTGAGACAGGCGTTGAGACACGGCCGACGGGCTGACATTCAGCGTTCTAGCTGCAGCCGCCAATGAAGGTGAGGTCGCAATGGCCATAAAGAAGCGAAGGTCAGGTGTTTCAATCATGAAGCTGTGCTTAATGTGATTCCCAGTTTTAGTTAATAGAGACTGTTGAGCGGTCCGCTTACACTCTTTGCAACGACAGATATGACCGAGATCGCAATGCCCTCATTGGAAGAGCAGTTATACGACCTGGAAACCCCAGCCTTGATTTTGGATGAGGTTCGGATGCATCGAAACATTGATCGTTTGAAGGCCCATATCACGGCGCGCGGCGGCACTTTGCGACCGCATTTGAAAACAGTCAAATCCGCGGATGTGGCCCGGCACCTGCTGAGCGATGGAACGGGGCCTGCGACGGTTTCGACGCTGGCCGAGGCAGAAACTTTTGCAAGAATGGGCGTCCGGGACATCATCTATGCCGTGGGTATCACACCACAGAAGTTGGATCGCGTTGCTGCTATCCGAGCTAGGGATTGCGATTTGTCTGTGTTGCTTGACAGCGTGGCTCAAGCGCAGGCAGTCGCAGACGCATCGCGGCGGACAGGTCAGGCGATCCCGGCTTTGATCGAGGTGGACTGTGATGGGCACCGCAGTGGGGTTGCCCCGGATGATCCTGTTCTAATTGAGATTGGCCGAATTTTGCATAATGGTCCTGCCGAGTTGCGTGGAGTGCTGACCCATGCCGGTGAAAGCTACGAGGTTTCGGGGCGTGAGGCCCACGTCAAATTCGCGGAAAAGGAACGTCAGGCCGCAGTTGGTGCTGCCGCAGCTCTTCGTGCAGCGGGCTTTTCCTGCCCCGTGGTGAGCATCGGCTCGACCCCCACGGCTCACGCTATCGACAATCTGGAAGGCGTGACCGAGGTCAGGGCAGGGGTCTATGCCTTCTTCGATCTGGTACAGGCCGGGATCGGTGTCTGCGAAATCGACGATATCGCGCTTTCAGTGCTGACCACTGTCATCGGACATCAAAACGAAAAGGGCTGGATTATCACAGACGCCGGCTGGATGGCCATGTCCCGCGACCGGGGCACGGCTGGTCAAGAGGTCGATCAAGGGTATGGTGTCGTGTGTGATACAACCGGCCAGCCCATCGAGGACCTGATTGTAATCAAGGCTAATCAGGAACACGGGATCATCGCCCGCCGGTCTGGCAACGAAGCGCCTTTGCCGGAGCTGCCTTTAGGTTCACAGCTGCGCATCCTGCCCAATCATGCCTGTGCCACAGCCGCTCAGTTTGACGAATACAATGTCATCCCATCTGAACCTAGCGAGCCCCTGAAAGTCTGGCGCCGGTTTGGTGGGTGGTAGGAAAGATCAATGAAGTACATTTCCGAAGATGTCTCAGCACAGCTTGCTTCACACGACATGGCCTACGACGCAGTAAGGGCCGCTTTGATCGCGGCGAGCGAAAGCGCTGCGATTTTCCCGGTTGTGCTGGGGCACGGTAGCGACCCGAGCAACACCTATGCCATCAAATCGTCGGCTGTTTCTGATCTTGCGGGGCTCAAGGTTGGTTCCTACTGGCCCGGCAACGATGCTCTAGGGATGCCACGGCACAACTCCATCATTTTGTTGTTTGATCAGAGCACGGGCCGGATCGGTGCCGCAGTCGAGGCAGGAAAGCTGAACGCCTATCGAACCGCCGCTGCGGACGCGGTGGCCGCCGATGTACTTGCGCGGCCGGATGCCAAAACGATCGCAGTGTTCGGTGCGGGTCATCAGGCCGAATATGAGGTGCGTGCACTTGCCAGAATTCGCAAGCTAGACCGGGTTCTGGTTGTCGCCCGCGACGCCAGAAAGGGACAAGACTTTGTAACCGCCCTGCGCGAGGACGGCATAGATGCCGAAGTGTCCTGTGCTGAATCAGCATGTCGAGCGGCGGATATGATCGTGACTGTCACACCCGCAACTGCTCCGCTCTTTGATGCCGATTGGGTGCAACCCGGCACGCATGTGGTCTCGATGGGGTCGGATTCCACCGGCAAACAAGAACTGCCTCCGGCGCTGTTTGAGCGGGCACGCCTGTTTTGCGATCTGCCCGCCCAATCGCGTGTGATTGGCGAGTTCCAACATGCGCCGGACGAAAAGGAATTGATTGCAATCGGGGACGTTCTCACCGGACAGGCAGAGGGGCGGCAGGATCCGAATGACATCACAATCTTCGACAGTTCGGGCCTATCTGTTCAGGACCTGTTTGTGGCGCAGGCCATTCTTACGCGCGTCGAAACGGATCAAAAGGATGGATAAAACACCCAAATTTAAACTTACAACGGTGCAAGCGTATGGCAGTAGGGGTCACCGTTCTGGCTATTGCAGCTGCCTTTAGATCCTTGGGGCTTTCAGAGATGGCCGATCTTGTTACCGATATGGTGTAAAGGAACCTATGAACTTCAATTGGTTACAGGGTTTGGCGTCTCCTTCAATGACAAGACATCAGACACCGCGATGCCTGCGTCAGAGTCAAAGAAATCTGATGGCGCAACCAGCCAGTATCCCGCTTCTGAAGTGGCCAGGTTTGTCGAAAGAGGAACGAGGCTACCGCTGTTGAGCAAGTCGCGCACCATGTCCGTCCAGGCCAGCGTGATGCCAGCACCGGTCAAGGCCAAGTGCAAAGCAAGACCATGGTCATTGACTGTCATCTGGTTCGCGTTGGCGAAAGCCGTCTCGCCTGTCTGGTGCATCCAATTTTTCCAGCAGATCCAGCGATTTTCGGGATCCTCTTGTTCAATGATCGTGAAGTCGCCCTTGCTTGTCTCTTGATGAAACGTCCTCGCAAGGTCAGGAGCGCCGACCGGGCAAACAGCTTCGGGGATAAGAAGTTTTGCGGTGTGATCTGGCCAGTTGCCTTTACCGAAAAGGATTCTGCAGTCGGCGTCTTCATTCAAAATTTGCTCGTCTTTGACCAGCGTGACGACTTTGACAGGCATTGCCAGCGCTTTGGATAAAAGAGAGAGCCGTGAGGAAAGCCAATATGTTCCGATCCCTGGATATGTTGCGATTGTGAACGAATTTGGCTGAGGCGGTTTCCGCAGCGTTTCAGAGACCTTGCGAATGGCGTCAAACGATCTCTGCACCGTGTCAAACAGTTCGTTCGCCGCCGGTGTTGGGGTCAGTTGCCCCCGGTCTTTGTCAAACAGTTGAACGCCCAGATCTTCCTCAAGACGTTTGATCTGATAGCTAATGGCAGGCTGCTGCACATTCAGTTTGCGGGCTGCCGCAGTGTAGCTGCGCAACAAGAATGCCTCTTCAAAGGCACGCAACCCTTTCAGGGTGGGGAGACTGTCGGGCATAAAAAAATTCAATCCAGTGCGTGATTTTTTCCTTATACCACAATCTTTGTTTTCAAAATATCCAATTCCAACCAAGAATGATCTGCGGGGAAGGCCTTTTGCAGTCCCACACGCATCGATCAAAGGGAGGATGGATCATGCAAGCCAACTACGAGGCGTTTGGCAAAACGGACGCGAATTATGTTCCCCTATCCCCGGTTTCCTTTTTAAGCCGCGCCGAGGCATTGTATGGCTCAAGACCCGCTGTGATCTATGGCGATGTGCGACGGGATTGGACTGAAACCACGCAGCGCATTCGGTCCGTGGCTGCGGGTCTTATGTCTCGGGGGATCACGAAGGGCGACACTGTTTCCGTTCTAAGCCCCAATATTCCCGAGTTGTTTGAGCTTCACTTTGCGCTTCCATTGACTGGCGCGGTGATCAATACACTCAACACCCGTCTTGAGCCTGAGACGATTGCCTACATTCTTGATCATGCAGACACCAAACTGGTGATTGTTGATCGCGAACTGATCCCGCTGTTGTCCAAAGCCTTTGATGTTCTGCAACGCCAGATCCCTGTTGTGGAAATCAATGACCCCAATGCTAGTGCTGCAGAAACACTTGGCGGTGACGACTATGAGAGCCTGCTCAACGATGGTTCGACTGTCTCTGCGCGGGATTTACCCGAAGATGAATGGGATGCGATTGCGCTGAACTATACCTCAGGCACATCTGGGCGGCCCAAAGGTGTCGTCTATCACCATCGTGGTGCTTATCTGATGGCGATGGGGACTGTCGCGGCTTGGCAGCTTCCGCATTACCCGGTTTATTTGTCGGTAGTGCCTATGTTTCACTGCAACGGTTGGGGGCATCCTTGGGTTATGGCGATGCTTGGGGGAACGATGGTCTTCACCCGTACGCCTTCAGCAGACAAGATCATGGCTGCTATCCGCGAACACGGAGTGACACATTTCGGTGCGGCGCCTATCGTCCTGCAAATGCTGGCCGAGGCTGAAACCGGTGACAGTGCTCCGCTTGATCCAGTCGTCCGGGTGTTGACGGCTGGTGCTCCACCCCCCCCTGCGGTTCTGGAGAAAGCACGTGCCATCGGTCTGGATGTTATGCAGGTTTATGGTCTCACTGAATCCTACGGGCACATTTCCAAATGTCTCTGGCAAGACAGCTGGGATGATTTAGACGCGGCGCAACAAGCAGAGCTTCAAGCGCAACAAGGCATTGCCTTGCCCATGGTCGAAGCCGTGTCCGTTTTTGATGCCGAGACTGGTCAGATCACCCCAAAAGACGGTGAAACTCAGGGTGAAATTGGCATCCGCGGCAATACCGTGATGAAAGGCTATTACAAAGACCCAGAGGCCACCGCAAAAGCCTTTGAAAATGGGTGGTTCTGGTCCGGCGACGCTGCGGTTGTTCAGCCCAGCGGCTATATGCAGATCCGAGATCGTTTGAAGGATGTGATTATCTCTGGGGGAGAAAACATCTCGTCGGTTGAGATCGAGGCTACGCTTTATCGCCACCCGTCGGTGCAGGCCGCGGCCGTCGTCGCGATGCCGCATGAAAAATGGGGTGAAACGCCCTGCGCCTTTATCGAATTGCGCGAAGGGGCGTCGGTCACTGAAGCCGAGATCATCTCCTTTTGCCGAGATCATCTGGCAGGTTTCAAATCACCCAAAGCTGTCGTGTTCCAAAACCTCCCCAAAACCTCAACCGGCAAGATCCAGAAATTTCAGCTTCGCGAACTTGCCAAAACCATGAGCCGTTGAATGACACATACGATTTCACACTCCCGCCGCCTACGCTCAACGCCGTTTACCCCCGGCGTAGAAGCTAGTGGGGTTAAGGGCTATACCGTCTATAACCGCATGCTGTTGCCGACGGTCTTCGAAAGTGTCGAAAAAGACTATCACCACCTGAAACAGCACGTGCAGGTCTGGGATGTTGCAGTCGAGCGTCAGGTCGAACTGAATGGGCCAGATGCGACTGTGCTGATGCAGATGCTGACCCCGCGCGATCTGAGCAAGATGCAATCAGATCAGTGTTATTACGTGCCGATCACCGACAATGACGGCAAAATGCTGAACGATCCGGTGGCGATCAAACACAGCGATACGCGTTGGTGGATCTCCATCGCAGACAGCGATCTTCTTTTCTGGATTAAAGGCCTGGCCCTTGGAAAAGGTCTCAATGTTGGTGTTTTCGAGCCCGACGTTTCGCCGCTAGCGGTGCAGGGACCCAAAGCAGATGAGCTGATGTCGCGTGTCTTTGGTGAAGAGGTCCGTGATATTCGGTTCTTCCGATACAAGCGGCTGCCGTTTGGCGATACGTCATTCATCGTCGCGCGCTCAGGGTATTCTAAGCAGGGAGGTTTCGAGATCTATGTCGAAGGCACCGATAATGGAATGCCGCTCTGGGATGCGCTCTTTGCGACTGGCGAGGATTTGAATGTGCGTCCTGGCTGTCCCAATCTGATCGAGCGGATTGAAGGAGGGCTTCTGAGCTATGGCAACGACATGACCATGGACAACACACCGTTGGAATGCGGGTTGGGTAAGTTCTGCAAGCCGGTAGAGGGCAATGAGCACATTGGTCATGCTGCGATGGCAAAGGAACTGGACGACGGGCCAAGCCGCCAGATCCGTGCGATTTCCATTGGTGGAGATGCGCTTATCCCAGCGCGCGCAGCTTGGCCGTTGATGAACGAGGGCGTTCAGGTCGGGCAGGTGACGTCGGCCGCCTGGTCGCCTGACTTCGAAACCAATGTCGCAATCGGCATGGTGGACGCGGCCTGCTGGAAGGATGGGATCCAGTTGGTAGTTGAAACACCTCAGGGCGCGCGCCCTGCGGTGGTCCGTGAAGAGTTCTGGATTTGACCTTGCAAGGCCTGGCGCAAAGCGCTGGGCCTTCACGATTTTTTAGTCAGGTTATGTGGCACATAGGCGGTTCCTAAGTCAGATTTGTACCGTTTGTTCGCAGGCTTCTCCTCCGCTTTCCTAAAAGTGTCTGCATCCAATTTCTTTGGACGAGGATCAACACGTGATTGTGGCAGGAGATCACGTCAGCTCACCGGCCTGAAGCTGGGCAAGAAAATCATGTCCCTGACACTTCCAGAAATGGAGCAGGTCGATGAAAATCCAGTTCTCCGCAAGTTTGTCCCCGTCGCGGCGATAGATGTCGATAACCCGAAATTCACCCAACTTTTGGGTGGCGGGGATGCCCATGAACTCCGCTGACAGACGTGCTGTGAAATTTGGCCAACCAAAGAAACCACCAAACTCGCCTTCGGCCAGACGGGCAATATGTGTGGTTTTGGATCTCTCTGAGAAGGCCGCGCGGAAGGGGCCGGAATGCTGTTTGGCATAGCGTTCGATGGTATAGGTGGCCCCAATTCCAGTTGGCCCCCACCACAGCATGTTCTCGTCCCATGTCTGGCGTAGCTCATCCTCTAGACTGAGCTTGCTGTCCCATTGCCCCAGATCTCCAATCATTCGATTGATCAGGGACAATGTGTCTTTGCCGTCTTGTTCAGGAGTTGGATCAAGCAGCAATCCAGAATGCGTCATCGGGCCGGGCTGTACCAATTGCGCGGCGGTTTGGTTTGGAAACAGGGCTATCCCTGCCTGAGCCATCAGGTGGGGAAGGTCGAAATACATCGCTGTTTCGCAAATTTTGCCATTCTCGACCCTGTGAAATTCACAGTAGCGAAGCATCGCAATCTTTTGGGTGGGTGGGATGCCTAGGAGGGGGTGGTCAAAGAGCCCCATGAGATGCCCCATCGACACCACCCAGGTGCCCTGAAAGCCGTCCATCTGGTTGAGCCCGGCAAAGAAGACATCCTGTCGGCGCTGCAACGAGGTCAGGCTTGTTTGCAGGGGGCGCCAGAACCTCTGCGCCACTTCGCAGGGATTGTTCAGTTCACCAAAGGGGTGAAATCCGCGCCAGATATAGCCCGCTCCGCAGTGTGCAGAGAGCACGGCCTCAAGGTCCGCGTCTGGCGAGTCCAACTGTTCATAGAATTTCAGAACCGTTTCCTTGGCAGCCTGAAGATCTGACATTTTCTTACCTTTTCAATGCATTGTTCCATCTTTGCATACGAATGCAAAAATCACTTGCCAAAATGTTGCACCAACGCCTAACCTTTTGCAAGCGTATGCAAGGCGATTCCAACGGGAGGGGAAACCGCATGGCCGAAATTCGGTTGCAGAACATCAACAAGCGATGGGGAAGCTTTGTTGGGGTTGAAAATTTCGACCTGACCATTGCCGATAAAGAGTTTCTCGTGCTCCTTGGTCCGTCCGGTTGCGGCAAAACCACTACCATGCGGATGATCGCCGGGTTGGAGGACGCCACCGAAGGTGAGATCCTGATCGACGGCAAAAAGGTCAACGATCTTGAACCCAAAGACCGTGACGTTGCCATGGTGTTTCAGAGCTACGCTCTGTACCCAAATATGAATGTCTACGAGAATATCCGGTTTCCCCTAAAGGTTCGGGGCATCGATCCGAAAACCCACGATGAAAAGGTTCGCCGGGCGTCGGCCATGGTTGAACTTGATGATTTCCTGCACCGCAAGCCGGCCGAACTTTCTGGTGGTCAGCGTCAGCGTGTGGCTCTTGCCCGTGCCATCGTGCGTGAGCCGAATGTATTTTTGATGGACGAGCCGCTGTCGAACCTTGATGCCAAGCTTCGTGTCAGCACCCGTGCGCAGATCAAAAACCTGAGCCATGAGCTCGCCGTCACCACAATCTATGTGACACACGACCAGATCGAGGCCATGACCCTCGCGGATCGTGTGGTCATCATGAAGCAGGGCGTGGTGCAGCAAGTCGGCACGCCGGTTGAGATTTACGACACTCCGGCGAATACATTTGTCGCAAGCTTTATCGGCAACCCAGCCATGAACCTGCTCGAAGGTGAGGTCAAGGATGGGGTGTTCCGGGCCGATCAGACAGAAGTGCGCGGATTGAATGCCCCGGACGGCAAAATCACATTGGGCTTTCGTGCGGAAGATGCCGAAGTTGTTGCGTCTAATGGCGAAATCAACGCTCCGATCTATACGCTTGAGCTCTTGGGTGACAGCACGATGGTGTCCGTTCGCCTTGGTGGTCAGTTAGTGTCCGTGAAAGCGGACAAAACCTTCCGTGCTGAAATCGATGACACGGTCTCGCTGCACATCAGCACTGACCATTGCCATGTGTTCGACACCGCAACAGGTGCGCGCATCGGGGGCTAGCCCCCGCCTTTCCGCTTTGGCGGAACAATCCGAGTGTGGCCTTCGAAGA
The DNA here is from genome assembly GCA_947497905.1 of uncultured Pelagimonas sp. Taxonomy (GTDB): domain Bacteria; phylum Pseudomonadota; class Alphaproteobacteria; order Rhodobacterales; family Rhodobacteraceae; genus CANMIH01. Next base: position 151,744 of record CANMIH010000011.1, on the reverse strand, counting down.
TACACTCAACTCATCAGGGAGAAGAGACAATGCTTATGAAAAGAGTGGCCTTTGCCAGTACAATCGCCCTTTGGGCTGGTGGGGCACTGGCCTGTGAAATTGATGCCCGTGTCAACATCATTGGTAACGAATTCCCGGCGATTCAAACCGTGGGTGCAGGTGCAACTGAATGCACCGGCGCTGAGGTCAAAAAGAACCTGACCGCTGACCACAAAGACATTCATGTCGCGGGTATGCAGGGTGACCCGGCCGAATACACCTCGGCCATCGTGGCAAACTCGACCCTCACAATCCTGATGAACGACGATCTGGTTCGCCCGCTGGATGATCTGGTTGCCAAGCATGGGCAGGGTCTGCAGAAAAGCCAGCTGATTACCGTGGATGGCAAAGTGATGGCTGTGGCCTTTATGGCAAACGCGCAGCACCTGATGTACCGTCAGGACATTCTGGCCGAGCTGGGTATCGAGCCACCAAAAACCTATGAAGAAATGTTGGCCGCCGCGGAAATCATTCGCGAAAAGGGCGTGATGCAGAACCCAATCGGTGGTGCCTACGCCGCGGGTTGGAACCTCGCGCAGGAATTCAACAACATGTTCATCGGTTATGGCGGCACCTTCTTTAAGGAAGGCAGCGCAGAGCCAAATGTGAATTCCGAAGCTGGTGTTCAGACGTTGAACATGATGAAAGCGCTGACGGAATACATGAACCCCGACTTCCTCACGCATGACTCGAATGCAACCAACGCCGAGTACCGCGCAGGGAACATTGCACTCTTGAACATGTGGGGCTCGCGCGCTGCGACGCAAACCACTGCGGATGGCGTCACCGATGAAGTGAAAGCCGGGCATGCCATCGCGGGTCCGATGACAGTAGGTGGCGGAACGATCCCTGCTTCGACGCTCTGGTGGGATGGCTGGACTGTGGCCAAGAACATCTCTGACGCAGAGGCCGAGGCGACCTTTATCGCTATGATGAACGGCATTCGTCCCGAATTGATGCAAGACGCCGAAGTGGCAAGTCAGGCGGTTTGGCTGATCGACGGCTACGAGCCAACTGACGCAGCCATTGGTGTATTTGATGCGGCCAAGGCCGGTACTGTGCCATACCCAATGGTTCCCTACATGGGCCTGATGCACGGCGCGATCGGCAATGAACTGTCCGATTTCCTGCAGGGCAAGGAAAGTGCAGAGCAGGCTCTCGCCGATATCGAAGCGGCTTATGTTACCGCTGCGAAAGAAAAAGGCTTCCTGAAGTAAGACCTTCTTCTCACCGGAAAGGGGGGTTCCCCTTTCCGGACCCTTTCATCCAATTACCCGGATCACGAGATGAAACACCGTACCTTCTTCTGGTTCTTTCTGCCCACGGGCCTTGCGATGCTCTTGTTCATCGCTCTGCCAATCGTGTCGGTCGTGATCCAGTCTGTCTTTGCCCCACATGAGGCTGTGCTGAAGACAGTTGAAAATTGCACGCCTCTTGTGGGCTGCACCACCGAGACAACCATCGACCAAGACGCCACCCGTGCAATCCGTGACGCACAGCCTCTTGGACGCTTTGTCGGACTCGACATCTACTTTGACCGCGCGCACCTCGCGGTGGCCGAGGTCAGTGAAGCTTGGGCAGCCTCCCAAAGCTGGGGAGAGTTTTCCTCAAAGCTGTTCAATCTGCCGCTCTACCGGGCCTTGGCCTTTACTCTGACATTTACGTTTATTGTCACACCTTTGCTGATCATTTTTGGCCTGATGATTGCGCTCGCGGTGAACTCGCTTCATCGTCATCTCAAAGGTTTCATGATCTTCTTCTCGTTGTTGCCGATGATCGTGACACCGTTGATTGGCTCTCTGATCCTGTTCTGGATGGTTGACAGCCGAGGTGTCATTGGATCGGCACTAGTGGCCCTTGCCGGTGATCCCAATTTCTCGCTCAAGGCATCCACCGGACTGACCTGGGTTATGTTGATCGTCTACGGGGTCTGGCACTCTGCACCCTTTGCCTTTGTCGTATTTTACGCCGGCTTGCAGACACTGCCAAAAGACCAGTTGGAAGCGGCGCAGATCGACGGGGCATCCCGTTGGCAGCAGACCAAATACGTGATCATTCCGCATCTGATGCCGCTGGTGACCTTTGTGGCGCTGATCCAGCTGATGGACAACTTCCGCGTCTTCGAACCTGTGGTCGGCTTTAATGCTTCGGCACATGCGACTTCGCTCAGCTGGATCATCTTCAATGATCTTGGAGGCGAAACCCGACAACTCTCTGCGGCCTCCGCAACTTCTGTTCTGACCATTCTGGGTGTCGCGATCCTGCTGTCACCGGTGCTGGTCCGGACCTGGCGCGACTTCAAGGGCAAGTAATATGGCATCCAAAGCACAACGCATGCCCACCGGGCTTCGCATCCTGACCAGCGGTTTTGTCCTGCTCTGGTTCATCCTCGCAGCTTTCCCCTTTTTCTGGACACTCTGGGGTTCGTTCAAGGTTGAGCTTGATTTCTTTTCCATCGCCGATTGGACAAATGCGCTCACCGGAGAGCGGACCAGCGCGACCTACGACAGCGCCTTCACCGGCGCAGCCTACCGCGGGGCGTGGATTCAGGAAGAGTTTTGGCGCAACGTCATCAACACCTTCATCGTGTGCTTCTTTGTGGTCTGCACGTCGCTGACCATTGGCACGCTGGGCGGTTATGCTCTGTCTCGCTCTGGGTATCGCTATACCTTCTGGCTGTTGATCACCGCGCTGATCTTTCGGGCGATGCCTCCAATCACGCTGGTGGCGGGTTATTTGCTCCCATTTTTTGAGTGGAACGTCTGGGGCATCCTTCCAACCACCATCATTGTCTTGGTGGCGATCAACCAGCCGTTTACGCTCTGGATGCTGCACAGCTTTTTCCAGAACATCCCAAAAGAACTGGATGAAAGCGCGAAAGTTGACGGCTGTACCCAGTTTCAGGCCTTCCGGCATGTCATCGTGCCCGTGATGTGGCCGGGTGTGATCACCACCGGTTTGTTCAGCTTCCTTTTGGCCTACAACGACTTTGCGGTCACCGCGATGTTGCTGAGCGAAAGCAACCGTACCATGGTTCCTGCCATCGCGGCCTTCCTTGGCACCACCTACACCGAAGGCAACGTCATGTTTGCGGTTGCCGCAGTTGTCTCTGCAACCGCGCCACTCTTCATCCTTGTGATGTTCTTCCAGCGCCAGATCGTGTCAGGTCTCACTGCGGGGGCGGTCAAGGGATGAGTTCAACCGCACGTAACAGCGCTATGGCGCGCCATCCAGCTCTCAACAGACTGCCTCGGGATTTTGTCGGGACGGGTGCTTTCGCCCCTCTGACATCAACAGACACTTTGAAAGGAGAAGCCCGATGAAAGGCTCCCGTCCCGAACAAGCGGTTCTGACCCGTGACACCGATATGAGCAAAACCGAAGAAACCCGCCGGGTGATCGAAACCATGGTGGATGGTCTCAACGATCACCGCATCGATGATATTGGCGAATTCTTTTCCCAAGGATTTCGGTGGATGGGCAACCAAGGTTGCGGCACCAAAACCGGCCTCAAAGAGTTCCAGGACAATTGGCAACGCCCCTTTCAGGCAGCGTTCTCCGACAAGACCTGCATCGATGAAGCCCGTCTTTACATGGGTGAGTGGGCCGCGGCCTTTGGCCGTCAGGAAGCCACCCACTCGGGTGAGTTCCTGGGTATTGCCCCAACCGGTAAACGCGTCGAAGTCCGTTACATGGATTTCTGGAAAGTCGTGGATGGCAAAATCGTCGACAACTGGGTGAACGTTGATTTCGCCCATGTGGCCGCGCAATTGGGTGTCGATCTTTTCAACGGTGAAGGTTGGGAAACTTATGACCGTGGCGAGCGCACCGCCCCACGTCCCGATAAATAAGGATAAGACAATGACAATCGAATACCTGAAACGGGGCAAACCCGCAGCGGATCGCGCCGAGGATGATGCCAAGACCGCCGCTGTTGTTGAAGCAACCTTGAAGGATATCGAAACGCGAGGGGATGCGGCCGTGCACGAACTTGCGGTCAAGTTCGACAAATATGACCGGCCTTCCTATCGTTTGAGCGAGGACGAGATCCAGGCGATCATCGCTAAAGTCTCGGATCGCGAAATGGCGGATATCAAGTTCGCTCAAGAGCAAGTTGTCAAATTTGCGCAGGCGCAGCGTGACAGCATGCTCGACATCGAAGTTGAGACCATGCCGGGTGTAATCCTTGGGCATAAAAATATCCCTGTCCAATCCGTGGGCTGCTACGTGCCGGGCGGTAAGTTCCCAATGGTCGCCAGCGCGCATATGTCGGTGGCCACCGCCAAGGTTGCGGGCGTCCCGCGGATCGTCGCCTGTACACCCCCGTTCAACGGCGAACCAAACCCCGCAGTGATCGCAGCGATGCATCTGGGCGGCGCCCATGAAATCTATGTGCTTGGTGGCATTCAGGCCGTTGGCGCCATGGCCATTGGCACTGAAAGCATCGATCCCGTGCATCTGTTGGTTGGTCCAGGCAACGCCTTTGTGGCCGAAGCCAAGCGGCAACTGTTTGGTCGTGTTGGCATCGACCTGTTTGCTGGCCCAACGGAGACCATGGTTATCGCCGATGAAACGGTGGATGCCGAAATGTGCGCTACTGACCTGCTGGGGCAGGCCGAACATGGCTACAATTCGCCAGCGGTGCTGGTAACAAACTCGCGGAAACTGGCGGAGGAAACCCTGTCAGAGATCGACCGTCTTTTGAAAATCCTTCCGACAGCTGACACCGCTGGGGTCAGCTGGGAGGACTATGGCGAGGTTATCGTTTGCGACACCTATGATGAGATGCTTGCGGTTGCCGACGATATCGCGTCTGAGCATGTACAGGTCATGACGGATCGCGATGACTGGTTCCTTGAAAACATGACCTGTTATGGCGCGCTGTTCCTTGGCCCTCGGACCAATGTGTCGAACGGCGACAAGGTGATCGGCACCAATCACACGCTGCCAACCAAAAAGGCCGGCCGCTACACAGGTGGATTGTGGGTCGGTAAGTTTCTGAAAACGCACAGCTATCAGAAAGTGACGACCGATGAGGCCGCGACTCTGATTGGTGAATATGGGTCGCGTTTGTGTATGCTGGAAGGTTTTGTGGGCCACGCCGAGCAATGCAACCTGCGTGTACGTCGCTATGGGGGCATCAACGTGCCTTATGGCGAAGGTGCTCCTTATCGCGATGCCGCTGAGTAAGTGCAGACCTCTGGCCCCGAAGACCTGGGGCCAGCCACTTTGAAAGAACCGTTATGGACCGACACAGCAACCACAAAGATCTGATTGCCCCATTGCGTAGCGCAATGAGGGATTTTGATCTGGCTGCTGTTCGTCGCGAAATCGATGCGGTGTTCGCCGAAGATATTTGTGTTCATCTGGCGCATCCGTTTGGCACCCTAGACAAAAATACACTGGTTGAAACGGCCTATGCGCCGTTGGCGGATGCCATGCCGGATTTGGAACGGCGCGATTGGATTGTCATGGCGGGTCGGGACGATCACGGCCAAGACTGGGTTGGATGTGGTGGCCACTATATCGGGACCTTTGTGGCGCCCTTTCTTGATATTCCGCCAACTGGCCATTTTGCACATATGCGGTTCCATGAGTTTTTCCGCTTTGAAGCTGGCCAGATCGTCGAAATGCAGGCGATTTGGGACATCCCCGAACTGATGATGCAGGCCGGTGCCTGGCCGATGGCCCCTTCGTTGGGGCGCGAGTTGTTTGTACCGGGCCCGTCTTCGCAAGACGGATTTGTGTCCGGCCCAAAAGACGCGGCACGTTCACAGGCGTCCTGCGATCTCATTGTTGACATGCTCGCGCATCTTGTCCGGCATCCTTCGCAGGGTGGACCTGAAGTGATGGAAATGGAGCGGTTTTGGCACCCACGGTTCAACTGGTATGGACCTGCTGGGATCGGGACCTGTCGTGGCGCGCCGGGGTTTCGCAATTGGCACCAGATCCCGTTCCTCAACGCCATGCCCGATCGCGGCGCGCATGATAAGGACCTGACGTTTCACTTCTTTGGTGATGGTGACTATGCCGCTGTCACCGGCTGGCCCAATATGAAGCAGACGATAAACCACGATGGTTGGCTGGGCATTGCGCCGTCGGGTCAAGAGATAACGCTGCGCAGCCTCGATTTTTGGCGTCTGGAGGGCGGTCTAATTCGGGAAAACTGGGTGCTGGTGGATTTGCTGGATATCCATAATCAACTGGGTGTAGATGTTTTGGCTCGCATGCGCGAGTTCAACAAAGCGCGTAATTTCAAACCGCTGTACAATCCCGGAGATGCCCAATGACCCTGCCCAAAACCCCGTCCTTTCGCTTAGAAGGCAAACGTGCGTTGGTCGCAGGTGCAAGTTCTGGCATCGGTCTTGCCTGCGCAACAGCTCTGGCCGAAGCAGGCGCGCATGTGGTCGTCGCGGCTCGGTCGGCCGACAAACTGGCAGATCTGGTGTCTGCATTGACCGAGCATGGCCTGAGCGCAGAGGCTTTGTCTTTGGATGTGGCCGATGTTGAAGGCACCCAAGAGGCTGTGGCCGCAAATGGGCCCTTTGACGTTCTGGTCAACTCCGCAGGGCTCGCGCGCCATTCGCCTTCGTTAGAGACGGAAGAATCCGATTTTGATGCGGTTTCCGAGCTGAACATCAAAGGGGCCTACTTCCTGACACAGGCTGTCGCAAAGGGCCTGATTGAGGCGGGCAAACCGGGTTCCCTGATCAACATTTCCAGTCAGATGGCCAAAGTTGGTGGACTGGACCGCGCGGTGTATTGCGCCACAAAACACGCGGTCGAGGGTTTCACCAAATCCATGGCCATCGAGTGGGGCAAACAAGGCATTCGGGTCAATACGATCTGTCCGACGTTTATTCTAACGCCTTTGACGCAATCAACCTTCGATCGCCCTGAACGCAAAGCTTGGATCGAAGACAAAATCAAACTGGGCCGCGTTGGTACGGTCGAAGATATCATGGGGGGTGTCGTCTTCCTTGCGTCCGAGGCCTCTGCACTGGTGACAGGGACAGCTTTGATGATTGACGGTGGGTGGACTGCGGAATGACAAATTCCAAGGTCACATCCTCTGAAGTTGCCAAGCTGGCCGGCGTGTCTCAATCGGCTGTGAGCCGAGTGTTCACACCCGGTGCCTCCGCCTCGAAAGCCACGATCGAAAAGGTGCGTAAAGCCGCGAGCGAGCTGGGCTATCGACCCAACGTTCTCGCGCGCGCGATGGTATCGGGCAAAAGCCGGATCATCGGGTTGGTGGTTGCTTATCTTGAAAACCATTTTTACCCGGAAGCGCTCGAAAAGCTCTCCAATGCGTTGCAGGAGCGCGGCTATCATGTGCTGATTTTCCTCGCTCCCAATACGGCTTCGCAGATCGACAACGTCGTCGAGGAAATTCTTGATTATCAGGTTGATGGCATCATCGCGGCGTCGGTCGCTATGTCGTCAGAATTGTCGGCGCGCTGCCAGGCTGTGGGTGTCCCGATGGTTCTGTTCAACCGGTCCCAGAATGGGCCGGGCATGTCGGCTGTTACCTCTGACAACATCGCAGGTGGACGCAAAGTGGCAGAGTTCCTGCTCAAAAGCGGGCACCGCAAAATCGGCTATATCGCGGGTTGGGAAGGTGCGTCGACCCAACGTGATCGCGAGGCGGGGTTTGTGGCGCGCCTTGCAGAGGAAGAGCTGTCTTTGCACGCACGAGGTGTTGGCAACTTCAAAATGGAACAGGCCGCCGAGGCGACGAGGGCGATGTTTGCCAGCGATCCTCCTGAGGCGGTTTTCGTTGCCAACGACCATATGGCATTTGCGGTCATGGACGTGCTGCGCAGCGAGTTGGGGCTGTCGGTCCCGCAGGATGTGTCCGTCATCGGCTATGACGATGTGCCAACTGCGTCCTGGCCCGCCTATGACCTGACAACCGTGCGCCAGCCTGCCAACCGCATGGTGGCCAGCACCGTTGATATTTTGCTGAGCGAAATCGAAGGCGAAGCCAGCGGCCCCCGTCATATCGAGATCGACGGCCCTCTGATCATCCGTGGCTCTGCCCGCATACCTAAAGGACAAACATGATGAAGGGATTTGACCCAAAATTCCGCGATTTCCCCGATTATATTATTGGGATCACGCACGAAATTTGGGAAGGGCGTGGCTTTGCGACCCTGCACGATTACTATGCGCCCGAAGTTGTTGTGCGCATGCCCGGCAGCGTGAGCACAGGTAATGCAGGTGTCATTGCTGCGACTATGGCGACCTTGTCCGAGTTCCCAGATCGCACGTTGCTAGGAGAAGATGTGATCTGGTCGGGAACGCCTGAAACCGGCATGCTGTCGAGCCACCGCATCCTTTCAACAGCGACGCATCTTGGGGATGGCGCTTTCGGTAAAGCAACGGGCAGCAAGCTTGTGTACCGCATTCTGGCAGATTGCCACGCCAAGGATAACGCCATTGATGATGAATGGCTGATCCGGGACAATGGGGCCGTTGTTCGGCAGATGGGGTGGGATCCGCGTGATTTTGCCCGTGATCTGATCAATAGGGAAGGGGGGCCTGAGATCTGTCAGAAGCCTCTGACTCCATCCAACGATCTTGTTGGTCCCTATCAGGGGCGGGGCAATGATAACGAATGGGGACAACGGCACGCTGATCTGATCACACGGATCATGAATGCAGATATGACGGTGATTAAATCGGAGTATGACCGCGCGGTTGTGACCGAATATCCCGGAGGCTCTCAGGGTCACAGTTGGGACCCAGTAGAACGGTTCTGGATGGGACTGCGTGCGTCATTCCCCTCAGCAAAGTTCACGATCCATCATCAGATCGGCCGCGAGGACCGCAATATGCCCCCGCGCTCCTCCGTGCGGTGGAGCCTTCATGGCAAACACGACGGCTGGGGCAGCTTTGGCGCGCCGACTGGCGCAGAAGTTTATGTGCTGGGTATTTCCCAGGCCGAATGGGGCGAATTGATTGGCGGAGAGATCAAGCTGCGTCGGGAATATACTCTGTTTGACGAAACAGCCATCTGGAAGCAAATCCTTCTGGCAACTGGGGCGCTTTGAATGGTCGGACCTCAGACCAGCCTCAATAGCAGTCAATCCATGCGTCGGTTTCATGCATTCCGCGCCAGTTTGCGAGCACGGCGGCTCAACAATCGTCCTCCAGGAGTTGGGGTTTGATCCTCGACACTGTGAAATCTGAAAGGACCAAATCATGAGCACTATCCAATCCCGTATCGTTCGTTATGGCGAACTCAAACCCTGCAAAACCGCCTTTATTGACGCGCATACACCCGGCAGCGACCAGAAAGAAAACTTCACCATCATCGGTGGGGGTGTGTCTGAATCTCCAGATCAGCACGTTCATATTACGGATAAAATTGGCTTTAATATCGGGGCAGCAGGCCAGCCGCCCAAATGCCGTAACTCACTGCACAGCCACACAACGGCCGAGGTGTTTTTTGTTGCCAAAGGCCGCTGGCGTTTCTTCTGGGGTCTGCATGGCACAGCTGGTGAGTTCGTGGCTGAAGAGGGGGATATCTTCAATATCCCAACCGGAATCTTCCGTGGGTTTGAGAACATCGGCACCGACTACGGCATGATCATGTCGATGCTAGGCGGTGATGATGCTGGTGGCGGCGTGACCTGGGCACCGCATGTGATCGAGGACGCACAGGCGCATGGGCTGATGTTGGGCGAAAACGGTGTGCTCTACGACAGCAAAAAGGGTGAAAGCCTGCCCCATAACGTGGGGCCGATGCCACTCCTGTCTGAGGATGATTTGAAGGCCTATCCAGAAGTGCCAGTAGATGCCGTTATTGGCAGCTATGTCGCACGGTATTGGGATCTCATGGCTCTAGGTGCCAACAAACCCGCCGTTGTAATCGGTGAAAATGGCATCATCAAAGACAAGCCCGGCTTTGAGGTCGATTTCCTGACGCGAGGTTCGGCCGTGTCTTCGCCTGTTGCGGTTGAGAAACCGGTTGTTTTGATGCCGGTGCGCGGGCAGTGGCGGGTCCGGATCGAGGATCATGAGGTTGTGTTGACCAATGGGGATACCGCCCTTGTGCTGCCAGGCGAAACCTATGAGGCAGAGCCTTCGATGACCGGAGAAGCCAGCCTCTACCGGATCACTGCAACTGATGACCCCGCCGGGGCAACTTGGACCGGCTAAATCTTGAGAATGCATTGCCGGCCCGCTTGGAAAAAGGCGGGTCAGCGGACAATAGACAAAAGGAGCAGGGACATGAGCACACAGCTAATCTTTCTCCCCGGCATGATGTGTGACGAACGTCTGTTTGCCCCCCAGATAGCTGAATTGGGGGGGCTCAACCTGATGTTTGGGCGTGAAGACAACAGTGTTGAGGCCATGGCGAGGCGCCTACTTCAAACACCCGGAAAACTGGCTTTGGTGGGGTTGAGCATGGGCGGAATTGTCGCCATGGAGATGTTGCGACAGGCGCCGGACCGGATTGAGCGCATTGCTCTTCTCGACACCAATCCCCTTGCTGAGAAACCTGAGGTTAAGGCGCGCCGGGTGCCCCAGATGCAGGCCGTACGAGACGGGCGTTTGAGTGACGTCATGCAAAGGGAGCTGATCCCCAACTATCTGACAGAGGGCCCGAAAAAGCAGGATATCAGCGACCTTTGTTTGGATATGGCGCTGAAGGAAGGCGACGACGTTTTTCTGAACCAATCCGAAGCTCTGCGGGATCGCCCGGATCAAACAGACACACTGCGCGAGTTCCAAGGTCCGGCGCTCGTGCTTTGTGGCCGGGATGATGTGCTTTGTCCTATCAGTCGCCACGAACTGATGCATGACCTCATGCCCCAGAGCACGCTGACCATCATTGAAGGCGCGGGCCATCTGCCAACCCTTGAACAACCCACTCAGACAACAGCAGCCCTGCGCCGCTGGTTGGAGCTTTCATGACCCCAAGTTTGCTGGCCTTGCTTCAAAAGGTCGACACGCCCACCGTCTGCAACGCCATCGAAGTGGCCCAAGGCCAGCGAGGCTTCAATGCCTTTACCCGGGGCAGCCCGTTGTGTTCCGACCCGGATGGTGGAGCCATGGTTGGCTATGCGAGGACGGCTAAAATTGCAGCTGTCCAACCTCCTGAAGAGGCACCCGAGGTGATCAAGGCCCGACGAATGGCGTACTATCGGCACATGGCAGAGGGGCCCAGACCTGCGGTGACTGTAGTCGAGGATCTGGATTTTCCCAACTGCATCGGAGCCTATTGGGGCGAAATCAATACCACCGTTCACAAGGGATTTGGCATCAGCGGAGCCTTGACCAATGGGGTGATGCGGGATCTCGGGGACTTGCCCGAAGGCTTTCCGGTGGTGGCCGGGTCGATTGGACCCAGCCACGGGTTTGTTCATGTACGCGACGTGGGTACACCCGTTTCTGTCTTTGGTCTCACGATCCATGACGGTGACCTGGTGCATGCGGATCGCCATGGTGCCCTTGTCATTCCGAACGAGGTCATTCCAGAGTTGGAAGCTGCCATTCTCAAGCTGCTAGAAACTGAAAAGCTTATCCTTGAGCCCGCACGAGCAGAGGGTTTTGACTTCGAAGCCTTTGAAAAGGCATGGAGCGCATTTGAAGCCGCACGCACGTGATTTGAACAAATGGCGGGTTGTTTTTGTTAGTAGATGCTGAGCCTTCCCAACTGAACTGGTCTTCCGTTTGGGGAGGTGTTGCAGGGCCTGCGGAAATCTGAGGGCATAGTTGTCTACTAAGCTGTCAGGCATCGTAGATCTCCGGTGGGTAGCCGCTATGCCCGAACTGCCGGGGGGCTCCGGGGGCTTAAGCCATTGCTTTGCTGATCATGGATTCCGAGCTAGCAGAGTGCCGTTGTGAAAGCTTGGGCTGATGCTTTGACAGGATGGCATGGCTTGGAGACGTGACTGGAACAAGAGTTACATCACTACTCAAGCGCGGCCTGGATACCTTGAATTAGTTCAGTTTTGCGTATCGGTTTGGTCAAAAATCCAGTCATTCCCGCCGCAATACACTCCTCTCGGTCGCTTTCCATGGCATTTGCAGTCAATGCGATGATCGGGCGTACCCCGTTTTGTTTTCGAGTTTCGGTCTCTCTTATCTTTCTGCTTGCCGTTAATCCGTCCATCACGGGCATCGAGATGTCCATAAGAACCAGATCGAACTCAGCATCGGAGATGCAGTCCAAAGCCTCAAGACCATTTTCACAGAATGTGAGATTTGCGCCGGTTGGTCTGAGCATTTTCTCGAGAACCAACCGGTTTGTTGCATTATCTTCCGCTATCAATATCCGAACATTTGCCAGGCTTGGATGGTCAACCTTCAGGTCGAGAGGGGGCTGGGGGCTTTCAGAATTGAATACGCTCATCAAACTCTGTGCGATCACCGCGGAGCGGGTCGGTTTCATCAATACACTTCTAAAACCTTGAGCCGTAAGCTGTCGCAAGTCGGACGATTGATCACTGGACGAGTACAATACCATCGGGAAACAGTTAGCTCCCAACTTGCTTTGAAGCGCGTCAAAGAGCTGGTCACCGCGCATCCCGGGCATGTTGTAGTCAAGAATGCCTATCTCAAATTCCCGCAAAACCGAAAGATCTTCTGCCAATACGGTTTCTGGGCCTCCATAGGTCCGCACCTCCATTCCCCATCCGCTTAGGGATTTGTCCAGAATTGTCCGATTGAGTTCGACGTCATCAACTATGAGCACTCGGCGCCCGCGAAGACACGAGAGATCCAGCGTTGAAGACTGACATTCTTGAGCGTCGGTCAGGTTTAAATCCAAGTCCAAAGTGAATGTTGTCCCAACACCCAACGTGGACGCAACACTGATTTTCCCATCCATCAGTTCGACCAAATGCTTTGTGATAGCCAGCCCAAGTCCTGTGCCCTGAAAACGTCTGGAAGCGTGCATTTCAGCCTGTTGAAATGCTTCGAAAACCTGGCCAACTTTATCTTCTGCGATCCCGATTCCATTGTCTTCGACGGATATTGAGAGCGGATACTGCTTCGAGGCGTCGTAATTTACAGAAATAACAACCAAGCCCTCCGGCGTAAACTTAACTGCATTTCCAATGAGATTCATAAGAATTTGGCGCATTCGGCCTGCATCACCTTCATACCACTGAGGAACGGTTTCGGCATAATCAATGCTGATTTCGACGTTTGCACCACCCAGTGCCGGACCAAGGAGTCCGGCGACATCGAACGCGACTTCGTACAACGAGAATGGCTCTGTTGTCAGCTGCACCTCGCCTGCCTCGTTTTTGGAAAAGTCCAAGATGTCATTGATAACTGTCAACAATGCTTCTGAAGATTTGAGAATAGTTTGTGAGCATTCTCTCTGTTCAAAATTCAGGTCTGTCCCATGCAAAATCTCGGCCATACCAAGCACGCCGTTGATGGGTGTGCGAATTTCGTGGCTCATGTTTGCTAGGAACCGCGACTTGGTCAGCACGGCGGCCTCGGCTCTGTTTTTCTCGTCTACCAACTGCTCAGCCATCAGTGCTTTTTCTGCGACACTTTCTTCAAGCACTTCCAGTGAAGCAAACATCACATCTATTTCGCTGTTTGATTTTTTCCGCCCGTTACCTGCACGGTCTGACAGTCGGCTTAGGGTCGCAGACACGGACTGCATAGCGGTTGAAATCTTTGTGGACATTCGAAATGAAAAAAGCAAAGCCGCTGCTAGCAACAGCGCGGTAACTAGCGCTCCGATACTGACGCTCCGAACGATTGATTGATTTGCGTCTTGAACAACTTTGGCGGCAAGCTCTCTGCTGTGCTCAACAACATGCTCAGTATGTTCCTGAACTGCTATTGACACGGCATTAAGTGCTTCAAGAGTAGGCACATCTGGCGATGGATGAAGTCCCAGCACCTGTTCAGCTTGATCCGTCCAAACTACGAAGGCTGTGTTCATGTGACCAATATGCTCAAGATAGGTCACATCATTGGATTGTTGCAGGCGTTGAAAATTGCCCTGAATGCTGTTCTGGTATCTGCCGAATTCACGCCGAACCTCCTGATCCGGGATGACTTCGGTCATGGACATAACCGAGGCCACATAATCCTGGGCGTCGAGAAGTAGCTCTGCAGTTTCTTTTGCAACTACGGCCATCGATGCCGTCTGTTCCAGCGCACGAACTTCGTTCTGGGTCGTTATGTAAACGCTCACACCTACGAAAGAAATCGCGCTCAGGGCAACAATCGAGACAACTACAAGGGGAAAAAGAATGGATGAGCGAATGCGCGTGGGCCCCCATCGCTTTCTCTCATCCTGATCAGTTCGCTGGGAGGATGGGTGTGCGGACATCGCCAGTCTCTTCTGTCAGAGTGTTTAGAAAAGCCACTAGATCTGCAAGCTCGGTATCCGTCATTGGGAATGGGGCCACGTCTACGTCTCTGGTGACGTTAGGGTTCCCACCACTTGCATAGTGCTGAATGACGTCCTGAAGGGTATTTAAAGAACCGTCGTGCATGTAGGGTGCACGCAAAGCAATGCTGCGCAGGCCCGGTGTTTTAAAGCGGACACCGTTGTCGATGTCCCGTCTTTGTAACCCTGTGTCGTAAAGTTGATTGTCCGAGAAGTTCCAACCGGAATGGCATACCGAACATCCGGCAGCGCCGGTGAACAGCTCAAAACCCCGCCGGGCGGAGTCCGAAATCGCAGTCTCATCTCCGTCTACCCACCGGTCGAAGCTTGCTACACCGCTGACAATCGTTCGCTCATATGTTGCAATTGCCCTTAGAATTGTACCTTTTGAAATACCTTCGCCGGGAAACAACCTACTGAATTGATCGCGATATCCCTCAACGAGAGATAAGCGCGCTACGATCATGTCAAAGGTCGCCCCCATCTCACGCTCATCGGTTATCGGGCCGATAGCTTGCTCCTCAAGTGTGGAAGCACGACCGTCCCAAAAAAAGGATGAGACCCAAGCCATATTGTAAAGAGTTGGTGCATGCCGATCGAGCGGTTGATTCATGGCTCCGATCGAAAGTGCGACAGGGGCTTCCCACCCGAAAGAAGGATTGTGGCAGCTCACGCAGCTCATATTCTGCTCACCAGAAAGGCGAGGGTCAAAAAACAACATTTTGCCAAGCGTCGCCACCTCGCGGTTGTAAGGTGCCTCGGCTGGAAACGGGATTGTGGTTGGGCGCCGGAACTGGTCCCGAAGGTCGCTTTCGCCGGCAATAGCAAAGATCGCCGTGGCCAGCACAACTGTCAAAGGTGCGAAAATCCGATATGTCAGTTCACTCAACCCAAAACCCATCGGCACTCCCTATGACTTCGCTCAACGCCAACTGTTGTTACGTTACGGAACTAGATTATGGTGAACAGAGTTAACAACGTACTTCGATGTCCGCACAAGGCTTCTGGCCCACCGTAGACCTCGACGAAGTTCAGGCTCGCTTTTGTCTCTGTTCTCGATTTAGGTTTGAGGCATGCAAAACTCCATGCCGCTCGAAGAATATCCTGAAGAGCGTGCCAATCTCATCTATCCGTTATGCGTTCGAGCTCGAAAGAAGGCATTTTCGCAAGCTATCAGATCCGTCTTGGTACCGGGTATCTTGGAGGATGTTCTATTGGGCGAAATCGCCGATTTTTTGCCAAGGTGCAGCCCGCTACTAATGGACAGGGTTCAGGTTCGCATCACTGATCGGAAGTTGCTAAAGGGCCGCTGGCTGAAGTGAACGAAGCGCGCCTGTATCGCTGCTCAGGGTGCGGCGTGGTCGGCGGAAATGCTGGCACACTTTCTTATATGGTCCCCGTTGCGCCCTAGGGGTTTATACTTCCTGTTGGCAAGCTGGTTGTGAGGAGGACGCAACTCGAGGAGGCGGACAGAAGCTGTGAAAGCGTAGAACCGATACTAAAAGATCAAGACCGAGGGTAAGATCAGAATGCAATATCTTGCTTCGCAATCCTCGGCCTTTGATCAAGCAATCGTGAGCTACTCCCCAATGTTTGGAAAGGTTTCAGCGTAATTTAAGCTACTCTTTGCTCCTGCTGATCGGTTTGGGTTACTTGTTTTCTCAGCCGATAGACCAAGGCTGGAGGTTTGCCGCCAAGGACGGAGTGTGGACGTTTGCGGTTGTAGAAATCGATCCATTTCCCAACGCCCGCCTTCGCCTCTGATCCGGTCTCCCAGGCGTGCAGGTAGACGTGAGCCTCCCCAACGGAACTGGTCCGCCGCTATGTTTAGGAAACGGAGGAGCAAGAATGGCGAACAAGCGACCAAAACCCGAAGAGATAGTCTCGAAGTTACGGCAGGTTGAGGTTCTGATGGGGTAAGGGATGCCCCGTTTGGATGCAATCAGACAGATCGGCGTTGTTGAGCAGACCTATTATCGCTGGCGTAAGCAATATGGTGGAATGGGTGTAGATCAATTGAAGGAACTAAAGCGGCTGCAGAAGGAGAATGACCGGCTGAGACGGGCCGTGTCGGACCTGACGCTGGACAAGCTGATCCTGACGGAAGCCGCAAAGGGAAACTTCTGAGCCCCGCTCGTCGCCGTGCCTGCATCGAGCATGTGCGTTCCCGATTCAACGTCTCGGAACGGCGGGCGTGCCAGGTACTGGGGCAACACCGCTCGACGCAAAGGCGTATCCCAAAGGGGCGAGCTGATGAAGACAGACTGGTTGCCGACATGATCGAGCTGGCACGCCAATACGGTCGATATGGCTACCGTAGGGGCGCTGTACTTCTCAGGGATGCCGGCTGGTCTGTCAGCGATGGGCGTGTCGAGCGGCTGTGGCGGCGAGAGGGGCTGAAGGTTCCGCCGAAACAGGCAAAGAAAGGACGGCTGTGGCTGAACTCCTCTCGGGATATTGCTGCGCAATACCCTACCGGCCAATGGATGGATCATGCGTTCGCTTGCGCCCGGAACATCGTAATCATGTGTGGAGCTATGACTTTGTTCACTGCCGGACCGATGATGGGAAGGCATTCCGGATGCTGTACATCATCGACGAGCACAGCCGGGAATGTCTGGCGATCAAGGTGAAGCGCAAGCTGAACTCGACAGACGTGATCGATGCTCTAACCGACCTGTTCATCCTGCGTGGCCCTCCCACCTTCATCCGGTCGGACGATGGCCCTGAGTTCGTTGCTCAGGCGGTCCGGGATTGGATCGCCGCGGTCGGCGCAAAGACAGCCTACATCGAGCCAGGCTCACCCTCTCGGGACATCGCCATGCGATGCCCTGCCGGGCAGTGCATGGGAGAACGGTTATTGCGAAAGCTTCAACGGGCGGATGAGGGACGAGCTGCTAAACGGTGAAATCTTCTACTCGCTCAGAGAAGCGCAAATCATCATCGAAGAATGGAGGAAACACTACAACATCAAGAGACCACACAGTGCACTGGGTTACCGCCCGCCGGCCCCTGAAACCATTATCCCAATGGAACCCAGGCCGATCATGCACTAACAATCAAAATGGACCAGTCAGATGAGGCTGCTCAAGTCTTGGATCCGGTCGTTCCTTTTCCTCGCAATGCTTTGCAGGCAGCACCTGAGGTACCACCTCTGATTGGGCGGCTCTGTCAGAATGTTGTTCACTGCTATGGTGTGGACCGGACCAGGCCTCCGCTTTGGCCCGAATATAGAGATCGCGCAGGGTCAGTTCTTCTAATGCGGATAGCCAATCCACCCCCGTCAGATCCCTAAAGTCCCGTTTGAGAATCCGGCGCCGCGCTTCGCTATGCAAATCAGCGCGGGTGATTTCAATATTGTCTCGAGTGAGCTCAGGTGTATCCGCGGCAATACGATGGTCGAGGCCTTTCTCATGGATTGCGACCCATGCGGCCTGCGCTGCATCATCATGACGGGTGTCATCCTCAGGATCGAGGCTATCCACCCGGGACAGCAATCGCAATTCCTCGATCTTGGCACGTTCGGTTTTGATGACATGGGCGAGGTATTGTCGCCCGACCTCATCCGTGATGCGGTTCTGAATGATCTGCTCCATGATAAAATCGCTCTCGGCACTAACTTTTCTAGATGAAATACAGGCTGACAGACGATCCGTCGTCCCCAGAGAGAGTTTGATATCAACGATCTTTGTGGAAAACCTTCGGGTCTTGCGGCGCCACTGATAGACGTCGCCGCGTTTGAACAGATAGGGTTGGGTGATCATTGTTGTTCCGATCCGGTTGGGGCGGAAGGAACGAAAATGGTTCTGATGGTGCCGCAGCGGGGTGCCGCACATCATGCCATCCATCTTGATTTGCAATGCAAACCAGTCACTTATGAGTGAAGATGGCTCCGGCGGTAGGGATCGAAGCGATGACATGGTAAGCTGTTGTTTTTACTTGCGTATATCGCGACACTTCGGCGCTGCAAAACCGATGTATGTCAGTCATGTATGACAGTTTCAAGCGTTGCTTCAAGACACAATCTGTTGAGATGTCTCTTTGAGATCTGCAAATGGGCCACTCCTCGACTTTCCCTGCAACATCGAGTGTTTCATTTCCTAATGATTTATCGGCCAATCAGACCGGCATCTCCTTTCGAGGGATGTTGCACACTACAATGTAAAATGATGTCAGGAGTGCTTTCAAAAGAAGTGAGTTTGACGGCTTTGCTAGCTCCTCACGCTGATGACCAACCAGAACGAGCTGACTATGCCGCTAGTGTTACTTCTGAATATAGCCGAATGGCAAATAGCAGAGATAGCTCCTTTTCAGTTAGGTTAAGCCAAGGTCATTTTTGGGTTCACCCTAAGTTCCCGCCCGTTACAACTCTCATGATAGACATCCACAAACCTACGAGCTCCGACGTTTGTCATGGCCAAACAGCGGCACGTCGCCATCACAGATGCCGTTGCGTTCAAACTCTAAAGTGGCGTGATTGATCCCGAATTCTGTACCAGCTCGCATCTTTAGCTCTGCTTTTATCCGTTCCAACTGGCTCCATGCATCGTCTTCTACGACGACATGAGCATCGAGCGCTGGTGAATTCTCTTCCATCTGCCACAAGTGCACATGGTGGACGTCCTTCACTCCATTTGTCTGGCGAATGGCTGCCACCACCTCTCCTCCGTCTATTTCCGGTGGAGAAGCGAGCATAAGCGTCCGGATTGGGGCCCCAATCTCTGCGAAGGCCAAGTACAGAATGTATATGGCAATTCCGATCGTGATCGCAGGATCAACCCAACGCATGTCATAAAGGATGATCAGCGTGCCTCCGACAATCACGGCCACTGAGGCCAAAGCATCGGAGAGGTTGTGCAGGAACAAGGCGCGTATGTTCTGGCTGCCCTTCTGCATCGAATAGGTCAGCGTCGCCGTTAGGGCGTCGACCACCAGCGCCAATCCGGCAATGATCACGACAGTCCACCCCTTCACCTCAGGAGGCTCGATAAGGCGCATGCCGCCTTCATAAATCAGATAGAGACCAATAACGATCAACGTCGTGTAATTGATCAATGCAGCCACGGTTTCGATCCGACCATAGCCGAAGGTCATCCGTTCATCGGCGGGACGTCGTGCAATTTTGCGGGCCGCGAAGGCAATGACGAGCGCCGCCATGTCAGAGAAGTTGTGCAGCGCATCTGCGATAAGCGCGAGTGAGCCAGCGAAAATGCCACCTATGATCTGGGCGACGGTTAGAAGCCCGTTGGCGCAAATTGCAATAGCAACCCGTCGATCTCCGTTTGAGGGATCAAGATGGGCATGGCTGTGACCGTGGTGATCATGCGGCATTGGTATCTCCCTCATGCTGGTGCGCAATGGATGCGTCGGGTCTCAGACGGCCTTTGCGGAAGGCCCTCACACGGGCGTTCATCCAATGCCGGATGGCGTTGCGATAGAGCCATCCACGCAAATGCCCAAACTTTTGCTCATGATCTGCATAGAAAGCGTCCGGCGTATCGTACGTTCCAAAATCCCGAACGATTCCGGCGTCCTGGATGTAGGTGTCCTGCCCGGTCCACTCCACCGGCGGCGCGTTAAGGCAATGTGTTCCGGCCCCATAGCCGCAAAGGCTCTCGCGGTCGGCAAACGAGGACTGCAGAACCTTCAGAAACGCGTTGTCGAGAATGAAGCCTTCTAAGTTAATCCACTTTCCGTTCAGTTCGACCTCGACCCACGAGTGGAGAATCTCTTCTGGCACAATCGGGTAGACAAGTTCCGGCACCACGCCCCGCTGAAGGCCCTTATGGATCGTGAACCCGTGGATCCTGCACTTTACGCCCACTGCCCGGAGCAGCGCCATAAGGAGTGTGCCCTTGGTGTTGCACTGCCCATAGCCATCGGACAGCACTTCGGACGCTGGAATGTCGTCTGCACGGTTGTAGCCGAATGAGATGTCGTTGCGCACAAAATCATAGACGGAGCCGACTTTGTCGGTGTCAGACAGGTCACGCCAACACTTTCCATCGATGAGCTGCGCTATGGCAGCCGACCCAAAATCTAAGATCGGGGTTGCTTTCAACAAACGGTCTTCGTGCGCCACGGTCTATCTCCTCGAATCTTTCAAGGAGGTAGATAATTGCTACAGCCATTGTAGGTTCAAGTGGTAACTTTGAAGTGCTTACTACGTTTTTTAGACGCCTATATTATCATGATCAGTCAAGCATTCTGAGTGATCCCTGAGGACTTCGAGGACACGGCATTGCGCGGCGTTTCCGCCGCTGCATTCCTTGACCATCCGTTTCAACTCTGAGCGCAGGGCTTTCAGCCGCTCCATTCTCTGCTCAACGAGCTTCAATTGTCGACGAGCGATCTCATCGGCTTCGTGACAAGGTCGATCCGGTGTGTCGGACAAATCAAGTAGCTCCCGGATCGCATCGAGCGGAAATCCCAACTGTCTGCTGTGACGGATGAATGCAAGGCGGTCTAGTTCCGCATCGCCATACCGTCGTTGCCCGCCTTCTGTTCGCCCAGGTTCCGGCATCAGCCCAATCTGTTCATAGTATCGGATTGTTTGTACCTTGGTGCCTGTCCTTTTTGCGATCATGCCAATTGTGAACATGTTGAACCTCCCTTGAAGCCTCTAGGAAATGTAGATTTGCATACCACATGACACAACCGCAGAATTTTCGATTGGGGAACTTCATCGTGCACATCAGAAAACCTCTTGAAGCTACAGTAGCTAGAGGATGTATCTCGCCTCAAAGTGAAGAATCAGACGGGGGCCGCGCAACGTGCGACTTGCAGATATTCAAAAGGTATTATGGGGTCTGGTAGGCGCAACGCTTCTTGTGTTTGCGGTTTTTCAGTTCGCGGGAGCTCCGACCGAAACCGACGCGTACATGTCTGACCCCGCATTTCGTGCCGCGTTCGAACTGACAGATCACAATGGATTGATCCGAACAGAACGTGACTTTTCCGGGCAATGGCTGCTCATCTTTTTTGGCTTTGCGAACTGCCCGGATATCTGCCCAACGACACTTGCCGAAGTTGCCGCAGTTATGGAAGGACTGGGAACCGACGCTGAAAAAGTGCAACCCATATTCATATCAATTGATCCTGAACGCGACACACCCGCGGCACTATCCGAGTTCGTGCCATTGTTTAATGAGGACATCATCGGGCTGACCGGGACACCAACGCAGATTGCGGAAACGTCAGAGTCCTTTCCGATATTTTTTGAGCGGATCGAAGAGGCCTCCGCTCCAGATGGATACACAATGGGTCATACATCGCATCTGTTCCTTTTGGATCCCCAAGCGGGTTTCGCGGATTCCTGGGCCTACGGCACACCAGCAGAAGAGATTCTTACCGACCTAAAAGCGAGATTATGATTGAAATGAAACGCTTAAACGGAGAACTGGCTCTCGGGCTGGCATGGACGATCGCCCTTTTCGCGTCGCTCGCCGTTCTTTTCATTGGAGAGGTGCTAGGGCTATCACCTTGCGTGCTCTGTTGGTTCCAGCGGGCTTTTATGTTTCCTTTGGTAGTGGTCCTCGGGCTTGGCCTTTGGTGGCACGATGAACGAGTAGGCCGGTATGGAGTCGTTCTTGCAATTTGCGGTGGTCTCGTGGCGGTCTGGCATTTGGCGCTTTATTTCGGCGTCATCCCGGAACGGATTCAACCCTGCTCTGCGACTGGCCCTTCATGCACTGACGACAACCAAGTGGTGTTTGGCGTCCCAATCCCGCTGATGGCGCTTGCTGCTTTTACTCTCATTGCGGTGCTGTCTGCTCTTTCTCTAAAGGAAAAACATCCATGAACCGTCGTGGTCTAATCTTATCTGTAGCAACTCTTGGTGTCGCCGGATTTGGAGGTGCATCCTGGTATGCGAACCGACCCAAGCCGGCGTCGGAGACAGAAACTATCGCTCCAGCCCAAGCCAATGCGCTGATTCAGCCCTATTCTCCCATCCTTGGCCCCGACGACGCGCCTGTAACCATTGTGGAGTTCTTCGATCCGGCTTGTGAAGCCTGCCGGGCGTTCTATCCTATTGTGAAAGATATCATGGCTGAGCATGGCAGCGCTGTGCGGGTTGTCATCCGCTACACCCCATTTCACGGTGAGGGCTCTGAACTTGCCATCCGCATTCTTGAAGCTGCGCGCTTGCAAGGTGTCTTCGAACCTGTTCTGGAAGCTGTCCTGCGGGATCAACCACAGTGGGCTGCCCATAGCGGTATGCGGCCAGAGTTGCTGATGAAGATTGCGACATCTGCAGGACTGGACCCAGAAATTGCGCAGACCCAACTACTTGCACCGCAGACAACCGGGGTTCTCAACCAAGATCGTGCTGATGTTGAGACCGTTGGAGTGCGCCAAACACCGACTTTCTTCGTCAACGGAAAGCCTCTTAATCCTTTCGGCGAAGCTGAGCTACGACGGTTGGTATCCGCAGAAGTTGCGATGGCGACGAACTGAAGAAAAGGAAATTCAACGTGCAGAAAACGATTGGTAGTTTGATCGCGGCGATGATCGCATCGGCTGTTGCAACCACAGCTGTCGCTGGTTCGGAGGATGTTGTTGTCGAGTCCGCATGGGCGCGCGCGTCGATTGGTGTCAGTCGTCCGGGGGCCGCTTATATGAAAATCCGCAACACGGGCGAAGAGGTCGTGAAACTGACGGGCCTTCGCACAGATTTGGCGATGATGCCTGAAATTCACCGGACATCTACAAATGCCGAAGGTGTCAGCTCAATGGCCCCAGCAGGTGAGATCGAGATTGCACCCGGCGACGCTGTGGCCTTAGAGCCGGGTGGGTTGCATGTGATGCTTATGCGTTTGCAACGGGCTATGGTCGAGGGTGGCAGCTTCTTTCTAACGCTTGATTTCTCTGACGGCGGTGAAGTCGTGGTCGAGATTCCAGTTTTAGGTATTGCTGCGCGCGGCCCGGAAAACTGATGAACAGACGGACGTTTCTAAAATTTGCCTTCGCTGGCGTCATAACGATGGCGTTGACACTTGTTGTTGGATGGTGGCAGGTAGACGGCCCCGGCAAGTCCGAACAGACAGGGGGGCGACCGGTTGACCTTTCTGAAATGGAGTTTCGCCTTACTGATCACGAGGGCGAGGACGTCGGACCCAAAACATTGATCGGCCAACCGACGATGGTCTTCTTCGGCTTCACCTACTGTCCAGATGTGTGCCCGACGACTCTGTCAGACATCTCTGGTTGGCTGGATGATCTCGGCGAAGAAGCCGAGGAAATGAATGTAGTGTTTATCACCGTCGATCCCGAGCGTGATACCGTCGAAGCGATGGCGGAATATGTCGGTTACTTCCATCCATCAATCCGTGGTTGGACTGGCCCGCAAGAGGAAATTGCGCGCGCGGCGCAGGGCTTCCGCGCACGCTATAAGCGGGTGCCAACAGAAGGCGACGATTACACCATGGATCACACCGCCAGCGTTTTCTTGTTCAACGCCGCAGGGCTGTTCACCACCATAATCGATTATCACGAACCGAGGGAGTTCGCCGTGCCCAAAATTCGCCGCGCACTCGCTGAAGAAACGGAGGGGGTAACATGAGTATCAGATCTGTAGCGGCCAGTTTTGGACTTTTTGTAGCTCTGTCAGGTGGCGGTTTGGTTTTGTCCGACAACTGGCCGAAGGAGCCGGTCCCACGTGATCTGACCATTGCTAACACATGGTCGCCACCTCAGTTCAAGGCTCCCCTATCTATTGAGACAGATTTACCTCAGCTTGCGCGGCCAACTGCCGTGTCCACCTTGCCACGCGAACCTATGCCTCAGATGCAAGTTTCTGTCTTAGATGATGTACTACCAACGGCTGAGCCTCTCTCTCCGATCTGGGCACGCGAGATCGAAAGCGGCGAAACGCTCGACAGCGTTCTCGAAGAGGCGGGTCTATCTACAACCGAGCGCGCGGAAGTCGCTCTGGCCCTTGAAACTGAATATGATTTAAGGCGACTTAGGCCAGGGCATTCGGTCACCGTTGTCTTTACGACGGACGGCAGCTTGCGCAGCATCGCGCTTTCTGTTGAGAACGGTGTGCGGATCGAGGCGATTTTCGGCGAAGAATTGGCCACGCAGGTCGTGACTCCGGACCCTGATATCATGACATTCGCGGGTAAAACGGTTATCGAAAGCTCGATCTTCGCAGCGCTTGAAGAAGCCGATATACCCGCCCGTTTTGCTGTCGACCTGGCGCAGATGCTTGGTGGAACAATTGATTTCCGCCGTGAGTTGACTGGCGGTGAGATCTTAAAGCTTCTTTGGCGCGAGGCGCGCATCGGTGAGGACAGAATTGGCTCGCCAAAATTGACCTTCGCTTCGCTGGAGATAGGAGGCACGCATTATGAGATCGTCTGGCCGGAGAACGGGAGCGGACAGGCGACTATTTTTATCGATGGCACGATTCTGCGAGTTTTTGCACAGCCGGTTGAGGGTGCGCGTCTAAGCTCAGTGTTCGGCCGCCGCAAACATCCAGTCTATGGCAATGTTCGCATGCACACTGGCGTCGATTTCGCTGCACCACGCGGGACACCGGTTCGGGCCACGGCGCCTGGGCGTGTCAGCTTCCTTGGTTGGAGAGGGGGCTATGGCCGGGTTGTCGAAATCGCCCACGGCTCAGACACCATGACCCGTTATGCGCATCTCAGCGCTGTGCCGAAAAATATCCAGCAGGGGCAGAGAGTAGCTGCCGGCGATGTAATCGGGCGTGTTGGTGCTACTGGCACTGCTACCGGGCCAAATTTGCACTATGAAGTTCGCGTAGATGGCCGCCCAACAGACCCGCTTTCTGACGAACGCCTCGCAGAAACTGACGGGCGTGCAGCAGATGACAGCGCGGCACTGTCGCGACTAGCCGAAGCCCGAGCGCGTCTCTCAGAAAATCTCGGCTATAAACTCACACCAATTGCATCCGAAAGACTCTGATCGATGAAACAATTGCTCCATGCACTGAACATATTCCATGAAGGTGGTCCAGCCATGGCCTATTCAAGCTACCCGGAGAACTAATCATGGAGGGGATTTCGCCCATAACGCTTGGGTTGCTTGGAAGTCTAGCGGCAGGCTCCTTGACCGCCGTCGGGGCAGCCCCGGTTCTCGTTGCTCGTATTCCGTCGCGAGCAATTCGAGACATGTCGCTTGGGTTTGCAGCAGGTGTGATGCTCGCTGCTTCCTTCTTTTCACTCATAATCCCAGCATTGGACGCGGCCGATCCACGGTTTGAAAACGAGGCTGCCCCGGCGGCAATCGTTTGCTTAGCAATCCTACTTGGTATGGGCGTGGTCGCCCTTATGAACGAGAAACTGCCGCATGAGCACTTCAGTTCTGGGCGTGAAGGGCCTGAAGCTTCGTCTCTTCGACGGGTCTGGCTATTTATCATCGCAATCACAATTCACAACTTTCCCGAAGGCCTCGCTGTTGGTGTCGGGTTCGGGTCTGGTGGTATGGAAGGCGGATTGCCTCTAGCGATAGGTATCGGCCTCCAGAACGCACCTGAAGGTCTGGCTGTCGCAGTTTCGCTGCTTGGAGAGGGATATTCAAAGCTGCGTGCATGGGGCATCGCTGCGCTTACTGGCATGGTGGAACCAATAGGCGGACTCATCGGATCCGGAATCATCACGCTATCAGAGCCGCTACTACCCTGGGGATTAGCTTTTGCTGCTGGAGCAATGCTGTATGTCATTAGTCATGAAATTATCCCGGAAACTCATCGCAGCGGTCATCAGAACAAGGCGACTCTTGGACTTTCAGTGGGACTTGTCCTGATGTTATTCCTCGACGTTTGGCTTGGGTAAATGAAGTTGCGCGCCACAAAAACTCCTGTGATCGGAATGTTGGCTATCTCGATAGCTTTTACGATTGATCAAGTCACAAAGGCCTTAGTCGTTACAAACTCAAATATCTTGAGTGCTGGAGTTCCTCTGTTCCCCGGAATCAATCTCACATTTCACCGCAACGATGGCGTTACCTTCGGTTTGCTCGGCGGTGCGTCATCGTGGAGCCTTGTGTTGCTTGCACTCATAGTCTGTGCTTGGCTTGCGAACATGATGTTTCAAAGCCAGTGCGGCATAGAAATGATCGCCTATGGCGTGATAATTGGTGGTGCGCTCGGCAACGTAGTGGACCGCTTGAGATTTCAGGCAGTGACTGACTTCCTCGATTTTTACGTTGGCTCCGTGCATTGGCCTACTTTCAATATGGCCGATGTTTTCGTCGTCGGTGGTGTTGGGTTGCTACTGGCGGCGCCGATGTCGCAGAAACGCTACCGATACGATCTGTGAGGGTAGTTCGAATGCGCCGATGTAAGATCTGGCGTTGTCGCCGATCGACCAAATCCAGGCAACTTCGGTTGGTGGGGGCTGTCAACGGTCAGAATGACGGCGAAGATGTTAACCGTTTTGCGTCTCATTTCGTGGTTTTGAGACGTTACATACTGAAAACACAATCACTGCAACGAGATAAGCGAAGACGGAGACAAGAGGATAATGAGAACACAAAGATTTGCCTGGAGACTGGGATCGCCATTATTTGGGGCATTGTTGCTTGGGGCGTGCGCCACAACAAGCCAGAACGGATCTTCAGACATAAGTATGCTGCCAGAAACTGTCGTGGAGTTGGCTGGTCCAGATCAAGATTTGGCTACAGCTCGGTTGCGTGAGCAAGACAGATGTTATTGGTACGAACACAACGGCCCCGTTGAAAAGACCTTACTTCCGCTCAGAACCGCTGGTGGAAACCCTATTTGTGTCGCTCAGGAAAACTAAGGCTTTTCTGGAAATTCCGGCCCACATTGGGGGCCGGAAAAAAGCTCAATGCATCAATTTCCTGCGCTAGCCCTCAGAGACAACACTCTTCTCGGCTGAATGCAGGTATGCCGTCGAGCCGATAGCGACATTAGAATAGAGATCATTGATGTGCGCCATGACCATCCTGACGCAACCAGAACTCGCTCGACCACCAATCGACTTGGGTTGAGGCGTGCCGTGAATGCGAAGGTAAGTGTCTCTGTTGCCAACATAGAGATACAGAGCGCGTGATCCGAGAGCGTTAGCTGGTCCGGGCTCCATTCCATTCGCAAATTTTGCGTATTTCGGATCTCGTTCGATCATAGACGCTGTAGGAGTCCAGTGTGGCCACTCCACCTTTCGTCGAATGGTATAGGTTCCGGGTTCGTAGAGATTGCCGCGTGCGATGGCCACGCCATACCGCATCGCAGTGCCACCTTCTTCAATGTGATAAAGATACCGAGCGACTGCATCGACGTGGATATCACCAGGCACAAGACCGTCTTTCGCAGCAACACGTTGAGGCAGGAAGCGAGCGTGCAGGCCCCAGGGGTTGGACGTCGCGGGGTCATAGTTGTTGGGTGTTACCTGAGAATCCCACGAAGCCTTCTGGCTATTTGTTGGCCAGCTTTTTGCCAAAGCGGGACCTGCGAGCGGCAGCGAAAACATCGCAGTTGATGTGGAAATGAAATGGCGTCGGGTTAGCATAGATCGTGCTCCAGAGAAAATTGTGAGGCATCTCCGGCCATGGCAGAAGGAGCCTTCGGCGCCTTATAAAACTTCGAGCAACTGTAGGTTCAAGATAAAGTTCATGAAGTTGGGTCTCATCAAGGTCAAGCAGAACGGAAAAGGTTGCACCTTTGATCCAGGTTTGGTGCACCACAACTCCCTTTAAGGTCGATGTCACAATTAGCCTTGGCACCGGCCACTTCGGGTCGGTTTCGTCATTTGATGCATACCATCAATACGAATCCGTTGAGGAGGGGCAGCGGGTTCAAAATCCAGGTTCATGCGGATCCTCGGGCAAGGTCTCAGGTTCAACTGCTGTTTGTCGGGTCTGCACCGCGGATTTGAGCACTTTGATGAATTTTCGGAACAGGTTTGTGGTCTTGGTTTTCGGCTGCGCAGGAGAGAGCAGGCGTTGGAGGAAGCTTGGTGGGTTGACCATTTGGATTTGATCTTCGGTGATCTTGGCGCGGCCTTCGTCGATTTGATCGACCAGCTCTGTCAGCGCCGCGATACCTTCATCGAACTCCGCCTTTTCTGAAGCCAATTGATCGGCCTTCATTTCATTTTTGGCGATGATCTTCAGGGCACGTTCTGCATTCTCTCCAACCTGTCTTTGTTGAGATGCCAACTCAAACTGCTCAGTTTTGGTCTTCTCCAAATCCTCAGATATCTTTTTCTCAATTTGTATACGTCGGTGGTACTGCACCGTGGACAGCCGTTCTGAGCGGGGGCCCTTGCGCAGGAGACCACAGGGTTTGCCGACCTTTTCATAGTATTGATTTTGAAGGCCTGTCATAGCGTCAGAATAAGCCTGTTTCTCAGGGATCAGGCCACGGCTTTCCCGGGCGCGCACCAGATGTTTTTCATTCTCGGTCTTCCATTCATCCAGCAGCCGCCGGTTGTGCGCAGCGACTTCGGCGCAGGCGGCATCCCATGCCGCCAGTTGCGCTTCGCGTTTAATCGCATTCTTGCGTTTGGTTTCCCGGTTCTTTGAGGGGCGGGGCTGTTTTGGTTTCTTGGGGCGTTTCTTCAACTCCGGCTTCGGTAGGGCAGGGACCGCCGATGGCTCTTTCAGCTCCTCACGCTTTTTGGCCGCAGCGGCTTTGCCAGCGTGCAGCTTGTTGGCGTCCAGCTTGGGGTCGTTGGTGTTGATCGCAAGGATGTGGAAATGCACATGGCTTTCGTCCAGATGCATCACCGCCACCCAATCAATGTCCTTGGGCATGCGCGCCTGAAAATCATCCAGCGCATGTTGGGCCCATTTCTTGATCGCTCGCCCATGTTTCTTCCGATCACTCCGCAACTCTCTGGTGGTCATGGGGTGAGAATGGATTTCGGTATAGAGCGTCGCCGCGTCCCGCCGCAGTTTGCGCTGATAGGGCGTGCCATTTTTGGAGGGCAGAGTTTCTTTGGCGTCTTTCAGCAGGGCAGTACGTTTGACTTCAAGCTGCGCCACCGAGCACGACCCACCAATCTGGTGGACCTTTCCTGGTACAGCCACATGGGCCGAATATTTGGGAACACGGCGCGCTTCTCCGAGAACTTGGGCGGCGGAGTTGTAATGCCCCGGAACGTCTTTCACAGGTTTGGGGGCTTCTGAATATGTCTCGATATGGATGAACTGGTAGGCCATAGTGGTTCCTTTCTGCGGTGTTGCAGAAAGGCTCCGAGAGGCTTGCGAAAATTCAAAACCGGATTTCGGGACTGAGCCAGTTGGACTACTGTATTTCTGTGGATAGGCAGTGCTTTGTCGCCCGCGAAACTAACTATAGAGACAGACTATAGGTAGCTTTGAGAGCTACCTCGTCTGCCCCTTACGCCGGGGAGGCGCTCCGTCGTTTGACACGTCAAACAACTGCGCGAGGCCAGGGCCTCTTGCCTGCTGCCGCACTGATTTATTTTAGTTTTTCCAATACTTTTAGATCGTCATCCAGGGGCCATTGCGTCCGTCGCTCGATGAGACCAGAAGGGGACTTGTCTTCTGGTCGCTCCATCATCTCTTCCAACATGCCCCGGGTGAGCTCTTAGTTCCTGAGTAAGTGTGCAGTCCGGAGCAACCGGACTGCAATTGGTGTGGGTGAGCTCAATAAGGGGTCATGCCCGGTGGATCTTGTTGCGGCATGTCTTCTGCTCGGTTTTCGTCTGAGAACATGAAAGGCCGGTTCGCTATGACCTCTAGGCGTTTCAACGCAAAGCTCAAGAGCTGGGCCGTGTCACGCGCGGCAACTGAAATCGCGGCACCCTGCAGGGCCTGAGCAACAAGCTGTCTACCAAACAGAATTTGGTGATCAAACTCATGCAGATCTGTCGAACTCATCGCGTCTGATAAACAAAATGACATCTTCGAAAGCAGGCTATCGGGGAGGATATCCGCTACTTCGCGCAACACGCTGAGGCGATCCGTGACACAGTCCCAACCTGTCTCTGCGGATTTCAACCAGTTGGCCAGTGCTGGGTCGAACAGGCTGGTCTCCCCGTCGCCAATGGCAAGTTCAAGGTCCTGTTCGGCCGCAATTGCTCGATCTAAAGCCTGCAGGCTTTCAGCAAACTGGCATCTCAGATGTACTGCGGAATGGTCCGGTTCAAAATCGGGATCAGAAATATCACAAGGAAACGCACTGGCGGTGGTGCGGCGGGGTTGGACAGACATCATCGTCCTCCATTTTCAAAAGGAAGGTCAGCGGGCGTCAGTCGCCCGCACAAAAGAATTTGGAGGAGGGATCAGAACTGATCTTCGAAGTCTTCGAGATCAATGACCCGCATCATATCAAGATACTGCGCCAGCAAAGACATCGCCTCATCAAGCAGAGCAATCGCCGCCGTGGGCGCCACCTTGCGGATGCTCTTTTCCATGAAATGCACCTGCAACCAAAGCGTCGGATCACTCTCAACGCTGTCCAGATCTTTCACAGCCGAGGCAATGCGCGACAGAACAACCTGCAACCGCTGTTCATCTTTGCCCTCAGGTGCAATTGACGCCGACGCGGCATTGAGCGCGGTCACCGCCTCAGCCCAAAGAGGCGAAATCTCATCGGTGTCACTGGACATGTCAGGATCAAACATCCCAAGCGCCTCGGTGAATTTTTCCGCATTCAAGGCTGTTTCGAACAGACCCAAGGCAGCTTTCGCCGTCGTCAAATAGTCACAGGGGGTTTCTGCCGCATTACGCAGCATGCTAAGAGCTTTGTCAGCCATAGTGATCTCCTCTAAAGATCGTTGTGGTTAGTGTGGAGGTGAGGGTTGCCGCCCTTGCCTTCACACGAGCAATATGATTATCTGCTATCACAAAATCAAGGGGTAATTTTGATATGGCAGGTAGAGGCCGTCCCAAGACCGACGCAAAGCCCGTAATGGTGCGCCTTCCCGAAGCAACAATTCTGGCAATTGATGAAGTTCGGAAGAATACAAATGGCATTCCGTCACGACCAGAAGTGATCCGTCGGATCGTGGATAAATGGCTCTCAGAGAACACTCTCGAGGATGGGATCAACCTAGACGACGATTGAATTGACCCTTTGCTTGGAAAATTCAGCCTCCTTCAAAAGCGGATCAACAAAATCAACGCTTTGGGCAAGAACTCCGCGACTTTCGACGGAAGCTTTGGCCTCTGGTCACCGATTTGAGAAGTCAGACAATAATGGAAAAGCCGAACAAAATTGTTGTTAGACTTCCGAACGCATCTTTGAGCAGGCAATCCACAACCGTGAATGTCGCAATTCTGGGGGCTCTGCCCCCATACCCCCGACCCGAACCCTCACCAAAGCAGCGGCACGGAGTTACAGATCTTGGGGTCTTCCTTATCGCAGCTGGCGGGCTTGGCAAAAGCACAAAATCGGTCTCCCGGCTCACGCCCGGACCCTCCGATTTTGCCCTGTCACCGCACCCTCAACCATCTGCACAATGTCATTCCACCCAAGGATCTGGCTCCGAAGCAGCAGCTTAGTTTTTAATCCGATATGTGAGATTTATCCTGGCGTGCACTATTTGGCATTTGAACCACCGATCTCTGGTAAGGGATCAAGAACTTTTGCAGATGTTGGGATTCAATGCAGTTGCAATCTTGCTATGTGTGTTGAAACACATAATAAATTGGGCAAGGTGCGACTCGTATCTCCAGAACCTCCAGTTCGGTTGAGCAATTTAGTGAGGTCTTTTGAATGAGCTAACATTGTTTGAAGAGATTTCTCTTGAAAGTTTTTTGGGAACTACAATTGCAGATTCATGGTGCGCATAAGTGTGAGGCCTGTCGGTGACCGACGTTCTCAAGCTTATAGAAGATTTTCCGATGGGGCGGACCAGCCGTCAGCTTTTTCGTCTTCTTGATATCGAGCATTCGTCGCGCGACAAAACCGAAATCAATCGTGAGCTGAGACGTTTGCTGGCGGACGAGTTGATTGAATTAGGGGCCGACCGAAAGTGGCGTGCGAGAAGTCGGCGACCATCATCCGCGGGCGAGGCCGTTTCAAAGTCATCGTTAGGAGTTTTGGGAGAGACGGGCAGCCTTGTGGCGGCATCTGCTCACTTTCATCAAAAGTTGAAAGCTGGTTCAGGGCTTCTAAATGATGAAGCTGAAAACATCTCTGACGCCCCCAAACCTGCCAGCCTGATACGTTACTACAAGGCTGCTTTGCGAAGTGATCCGCGTGGCGCGATCAAGCAGGCAGAAGATCGGCATGGTACCGCGTTTCAGTTGATCTCTGGCAGTGGGAGTTGGTGGAGCAGCGAAAGTCACACTGGGGAAATTCGGGCATCCCTTGACAGTTTACCCGATAGTTTTCGGCAAGCACTGCAAAAACGGACGGCCGAGGATCAGGCAATGGCCATCGGCTGGCCCATTGCAATCGTTCGGGAGGCAGGCGTGCCAAGGATCATACCTGTTGGTCTGTTTGCTGCGACGTGGGAGCGGTCAGAAGAAGAACTGGTTCTAAAACTGGAAACTGATGATGTTTTGATCAATCCGGACTGGATCAAATCGGCAGCGCGCAGCGCAGGCTGGACCACGTCGGCGCTCGAAGAGGTGTTTTCCGCTTTGGGTGCGGTTGGATTAGCTCGGGATGAGTTCAGGGGGCGGCTGCGTGAGGCGGCTGCGCGCGCTATTCGTGGCAAATTGCATGGCACACAGCCGGTTGCCCAGGTTGATCTGGACGCAGAAGGTATCCACGATGCACTTGGGTTGTTCCTTCCAACCGAAGCCAGTTTCACAGTAGGGGCTGTCAAAGATCTGGATCTGATTTCGAAATGGTCGCCGGAACGACTTGCTCAAACCGCTCTGGCTCCGTTTTTGGGAGTGCGACAGCAAGAAATACAAGACCACAATGAACCCGCATTTGCGATCAACACCGGCCCATTGAATGCAGAGCAGATTCATGCGGTTCAGTCTTCGACCATAGCCCCTTTGACCGTTGTTACAGGCCCGCCAGGAACCGGCAAAAGCCAGGCGATCGTGGCAATAGCGGCCAGCGCATTGGCCGCCGGACAAAGTGTTTTGGTTGCGTCGAAGAACCATCAAGCGCTTGATGCCGTGGAACAGCGGCTTGGTGAGATTGCCAAAGAAACATCATTTCTTGTGCGGACGTTGGACCCGGCGCGCGGCATTGATCAGGATATGAGTGGCGTTCTGGATGCGATCCTGCAGGAGACCACTGGGAGCCCCGGGCTGCCGCCGGAAGAAGCTACCGAACTTGAACTTCAAGGGCTGGCCCAACAACGGCACAATGCATTGGACGCAATAGAAACGCGGCGTAGATTGCATTGTGAGCTGGGGCAGTACCACGAACGGCGTTCTGCAATTGTAAAGGCGCGTGAGGCGCTTGGAGACGGGGCTTCTGTTCAGACCGTCTACAAGCCGCCGGGTCTTTGGCGGCGCCTTTGGGAATGGCTGTCTTCGCTTTTTCGAAGACAGAGGAACGAAACCGGTTCGGTCGGAAAGGCCATGACCCTGGCCGAGGTCGACCGCGAAATTGAACGTTTGCGCAATCAGCTGACCTCACACCCTGTACCGTTGGATCCCATGGAACTGACTGCGCGGATTGAATCTCGCGCGCCGGAATGGCTGGCGCGGACATTGGCAGTGAGGTGCAGCTTGTCCACAGACGCTGCACGGGCGCTGTCTGATGCTCAGTCCGATCTTCAGCTTCATGGAGAAAAGACCTTGGATCGTGCGCTGACGGCAACGGTTGTCGACCACCGTCCGCTTTGGCTGGCATCTGTTCTCGGGACACCAAAACGAATTGGTTTGCATGACGGGCTATTCGATTTGGTCATCTTTGACGAAGCCAGCCAGTGTGACATCGGTTCTGCTCTCCCTGTTTTGGCCAGAGCGCGCAGGGCGGTGGTTGTCGGGGATGCCAATCAGTTGGCCTTCATTTCGCAGGTTGGCGCGGCGCAGGACCGAAACCTGATGGCTGCCCAAGGGTTGCCGATCAAAGGCATGGGTCGTTACGCTCAGGGCAGTAAATCTCTGTTTTCGCTCGCGGAACACAGCCCTGGGGCCGTGCGAATCATTTTGCGGGATCAGTACCGATCAGCCGAAGACATCGTAGGCTATATCAATGACGAATTCTATTCGGGAAAGCTGCGCGTTGCCGGGGACCAGGATGGTATGTGCGTGCCCGCAGGGGTCAAGCCGGGCTTGGCCTGGACGGATGTTCCTGCCCCTGCTGTGGGCACGCATGGCAATGTCAACTCCGCAGAGATTTCGGCCATTCGGGACCACCTGCACCAGCTTTTGATCGAACAGGGCTATGCCGGAACCGTCGGTGTTGTTTCGCCTTTCCGCGATCAGGTGAACAAACTGCATGCAGCGCTGGAGACGGCCCTGCCGCAGGACGTCCGGGACCGGGCAGAGCTAAGGGTTGGGACTGTGGACGCGTTTCAGGGGCAGGAGCGGGATCTGATCCTGTTTTCGCCCGTCGTACATGCCGGCAGTGCAAATTCGACGACCACCTTCTTGAACCGGGACGCGCGGCGGATGAACGTCGCCATCAGCCGGGCGCGGGCGGTCGCGCATGTTTTTGGTGACAAGTCCTTTGCCGTCAGCGGCAAGGTCAGGCGGCTGGCAAGCCTGTTGGACCGGATCGAGAATCCTCGTTCTAGCGGCGGCGAAGGCGTGTTCGACAGTGAATGGGAACGTATCGTGGATGCCGCACTGCGCCGTCGCGGGCTTCGCTACGAACCACAATACCCAATTGCTGGCCGACGTCTAGATTTTGCGGTCTTTGGGAAAACCGGAGTCAAGCTCGATCTCGAGGTCGATGGGCGTCAATTTCATCAGGATACCGACGGCAATCGCAAGCTTGATGACCATTGGAGAGACCACCAATTGAAAGGGCTGGGCTGGAAGGTCCGCCGTTTCTGGGTCGATGAATTACAACAGGATCTGGAGGGGTGCATTGACCTCGTCGAACAAGACCTTCTGGGCTAAACGCCCTCGAACGCTATTAGCCATACTGCTTTCGGCCACCACAATCGGTGCCGGTGGCTGGCTTGTGGTCCAGGCCCAGAAGATGGATGCCGAATATGCAGACCTGACCCGGGGCCGTGCCAGTCTAGAAACGCTGATCGCGTCTTTGACGGATCGCCGATCCGGGTTGGAGACCCGAATTTCCCAATTGCAGGAACAGGTCGGCGTGTTGGAAGGCACACTTGCAGGATTGCGGGGGCAAGAAGCCGAAGCAAAGCGGCTTTCCGGAGAAGTTGCCTCACTGCGGGGCACGGTTCTTGATCTTGAAAAACGCAGAGCCGATGCGGTTCGGGAACAAGAGGTGGCGGCTCGGGAACGGCTTGCATCAGAGCGTCAGCATGATGGCTTGATGCTCCGCATCGAAGCCAGGCAACAAACTGTTCAGGACATCGAGCGGGAGCTAGAAAAACTGAGAGATGATGAGAGGCGCGCAAAAGACGCAGCGACCGAGATCGCGCAACGCAGGGATGCGTTAGAGAATGAAGTCACATCCTCAAGGCTGGAACGTGAGGAATTACGCGTCCAGATTGCGGCTCTGAAGGCAGAGCTGGCGGACTATGGTACGCTTCGTACAGATTTGGCGGTTTCTCGAACGCGAAAAGCATCGCTGGACGCAGAGAACGTTGAGATTGAAAAGCGCTTGGCTGGTCTGCGTGATCAGGAAGCGAAGCTCCGGGCGCTTTTGTATGAAAAGTCCGAAGAGGCGACAGGGCTGGACGAAACCTTGGCGGGGTTGCGGGCGCGAACCAAAAGCCTTCGAGTCGAAGAGGAAGTCCTTGGCAAGCGGGTTCCCGGGCTTCAAGAAGAAATTCTCTCTCTTGAAGAAAGAAAAACGTCGCTTGAGGCTTCTGTCGCGCGTCTGACATCAGACCAGACTGCTTTGGAGCAACAATTCTCGGACTTGCAGGTGTCAAGAGAGAGCGCGGAAACAGCTTTGAGGGACACTGAAGGCGAGTTCGAAGATCAGTTACAGGCCCTGAGAGAGGCGCGTTCTAAGCTTGCAGCCGTGATCGGGCGTGTCGAAGGACTTGAAGGGAAACGGGATAGCCTTGAGGCGCAGCAGGCTCATTTAGAAGAGCAGATTCCGTTGAAACAAGAGGCTCTGACGGTCACCAAAGCCGACCTGGCTACGATTCAGGCAAGACTGGCTGAGGATCGAGGGGAACTCGACCAAATAATGCTGCTGGCGGCAGAGCAGCGTGCCATGGCGGCAGCGTTGCAACGGCGTGTCACAAGTTTGGAGGCTGAGGAAAGGCGGCTTGGGGGGGAGGTTTCACGGCTGGATGCACTTCGGGAGGCGGCAACCAATGATCGGAATGCCGTCCGTAAGGAACTTGATCAGTTGACAGTGAGCCTTGGGAAAACTCAGGCGCAGAGGGACACAGCTTTGGCGGAATGGAATGGACTAGCAGCGGGTCTTTCCGACCTTGAGGCGCAGAAACTACGAATCGATGCGGAAATAGAG
Source organism: uncultured Pelagimonas sp. (assembly GCA_947497905.1). Lineage (GTDB taxonomy): Bacteria > Pseudomonadota > Alphaproteobacteria > Rhodobacterales > Rhodobacteraceae > CANMIH01. The sequence goes on along the minus strand of CANMIH010000011.1, from coordinate 114,888 downwards.
GCATTGGTCGCGCAACGTCGTGAACTGGCTCCGGAAGGAGAACAGGAATGACCCCGACACTTGTTACTCTCGCACTCCTGATTGTGGTCGCTATTGCGGTGCTCGGTTTCTTTCAGATGGTTCTGGCCGTGCAGCATGATCGTGTCGTTGATGTGGCTCCACTGATTTCATCCCGGGAACAGGTCGAACAAGAGATCAGCGATAGTCGTGACACCTTGGCGAGCATCAACCAGCAGATTGATGACCGCAAGAAAGCGATGGAAAATGTTGCTGATCGGGAAGCCGAAGTGGCTGCACTTGAGCTGATGCATCAAGATATCCTCGATCAGTTAAATCGTCTCGAAGATCGTCGCGAAGAAATCCGACAAATGGATCGTGACACAGATGAAGCGCTGGTGAAACATGGTGAAACACAGCGACAATTGTTCGAAGCCGGGGAAGCGCTTGAAGCCGTTCAAGCACGTCTTGATAGGGCCGAAGGGTTGACCACGAAGATCGCAGAATTGGAGGAGCAAAAGACCCGCATTTCAACGGATGTGGACCGGCTGCGTGGTGAAATGAAGGATCTGCGACAGTTGAAAGAAGACGAAGCAATACTTCGCGAACGGCTGGAAGATATGCGCCGGGAGGAGGTCCGCTTGGCAGGTGGCGAACAATCATTGCGCGAAAGATTGGATGCGGCCGCTGCTGATCTTGCGGCAACGCAGAAGAACCGGGCCGAAGTCCAGCAGGATCAGGTAAAAGCCTGTGCAGAGAACTCGGCGTTGACCGTGGAAAATACCAAGCTACAAGGCGAAATCGGCAAACTTGGTGAGGCGAAAACGACGCTGGAGGCTGCCGTTGCCGCCTTGCGGGTTCAAAAAGGTGAGTTGGACGGAACCAGTTCTCCGGAAACGGATCCCTTGCGGGACCTCCGTTCCATGCCCGCTGTTTTGCAACATCTGCGCGAACTGGATTTGCATGAGCGCGAAAATGAGCAAGATGCGCTGCATCGCGTCAAACGTACGCTAAAGGCGCAGGGACTGGATTACCCGGATCGCACTATTCGCGCCTTTCACACAGCTATGAAAGTCAATGACACCACACAGATGGCGGTTTTGGCCGGGATTTCAGGAACTGGCAAAAGCCAGCTGCCGCGCCGGTATGCCGAAGGCATGGGCATCGGTTTCCTCCAAGTGCCGGTTCAGCCACGGTGGGACAGCCCACAGGATTTGATGGGGTTCTATAACTATATTGAGAACCGCTATCGCCCAACTGAAATGGCCAAGGCGCTGTACCATCTGGACGCGTTCAACCAGCAGGCGTCTGAAGGGGATCTGCAAGATCGGATGATGTTGATCCTGCTTGACGAGATGAACCTTGCGCGTGTGGAATATTATTTCTCCGACTTCCTCAGCCGCTTGGAAAGCCGGCCTCCCCATGGGGCCGAGTTAACGGAAGCCAACAGGAAGGACGCATCGCTGGAGCTTGAACTGCGTATGCCGGAAGGGCAACAGGCGCCGGTGATCTATCCAGGGTACAATCTTCTGTTTGCAGGAACGATGAACGAAGATGAAAGCACGCAATCGCTTTCGGACAAGGTGATTGACCGAGCCAATGTCATTCGATTTGCCGCCCCAAAGTCGCTCAAAACACAGCGTGGCCAGGGGACCACGCTGGAAAGCAAAGCGCTATCGCGAACACAGTGGGAAAGCTGGTGTCGCCGCGACTTGCGCGAGGTAGATGCACGTGATGTCGGACAAAAAATTGAGGAAATAGCTGATCTTATGCGTGATCTGAAACGTCCGGTTGGCCATCGGATGGGTGTGGCAATTGGTGCTTATGTTGCAAATTACCCGGAAATAAATGGTGAGAACGGTTGGCAGTTACCCCTTGCCGATCAGGTCGAGATGCGTCTTCTGCCTAAGCTGCGTGGTGTTGAAATGGAAACCGCGCGGCCTGTGATCGACAAACTGGCAGATTTTGTATCACATCTTCAGGACGAAGACCTTGCCTTGGCTATTCGCGACAGCGCAGAGCAATCCGAAGACACTGGACAATTTGTTTGGCGGGGTATCTCGCGCTCATGACCTGCAATCTGCGTCCCTGGTACACACTGTCTGATCCTGATCGGGTGTTTGGTCCAGGGGATTGTTTCCTGCGCGAATATGAGACTTTGAATGCGCCAAATATAGGCCATGTTTCGTTAATGGGTTGGAAGCAGGGGGGAGGCGAACGGGAACTGGTCTTGTTGCCATATCCGAAGTTGGGGCATCAGGACAAACCGTTCAAAGCCAACGGGCTACCAAAGAGACCGCCGGAAAAGATCAATCCCACGAGCGATGATGAGGAACTTGCGGCTGCTGCCTTTGCGCGTATGAACCGTGTCGTTGCGCGGGTCGAAGAACTCGAAGCGGCTCTTGACGATCCGGAGAACCTTTGGGACCGCTTGGCCGACGGGTGGGACGCGGCAGAGAATGAAGAATCCCCGCGTATGGCCGAAATTGTACGGCAGGCGCGTGGAATGCAGCAGCATCTCAAAGCGCTTGAACATCGCATTCGACGAGTTTTGCGTCGTACGCGCGAGTTAACCCCGATTGACAGAGTACAGGAAATGGACCGAGCGTCTATGCTCTGGTTAGCGCGTCAACCTGGACGTTCAACCGCTGAACGTGCAGGATCACGTCAACGCGTTCTTTCGATTGTGCGCCATGAGAACTTTGACACGTTAGAAAACCGTGTCCTGCATGCGTATGTGCGGCTTGCCTCTGATGTGGCGCGCGGCTGGATGCGAGAACATCCGCGTGCAGAGCGTTCGGATCGGTATCGAAAGGTCCATGAATTTCGTCGTTTGTGCCGGAGATTGAGCAAGCTCTTTGCTGAGCTCGGGATCGGCTACAGTGAGGCCGGGGTTACGCCAAACTACGTTCTGATGGAGGACAGGGATTACCTAGAGGTTCATTCGGCTTGGGTTCGATTGTTGCGGCGGAAACGGGAACTCGATGATCTTTGGTCCTGGCAGGCCGAAAGCTGGACGGATTTCTGCATCCTCGCGCTGACCCTTGCCATTCACGATCTGGATGATGCGCAGCTGATTGCACAGGCGCCGGTCCAATGGAATGATGAGGCCGAAGCCGGGCGCTGGTTCGTTCAGGACAACCCTTTGGCAGTTTTCTGGCTCCCGGAAACCGGACAGGTTGTTGAGGTTCAGGCGCGTCCGAAGAGCGTTTCTTCTCAACAGGCCGTGACGCGAGCCCATGTGTGGTTGCGTGTTTCGAAACTCGGAGACGATGAGCTGCCACGCCGTGTGCCCATATGGCCTCTGCACTGCTTCGAAAAACCGGATTTGGCACAGGAATGCGAAAAGGCGGCATTTGTTCTGGAACAATCCCGGCGCACGCATGGGGACTCCGTCCTGCGACAAGGGCTGGTTCTGACGCAGGCCTTTGGTGAACCGGGTGATGAGGTAGTCGAGCAATCTGGAAGCACCGTTCACGGTATAAGCCTTGATGCCAGCGGAGATGCACTGAGACTGGGAAGGGACGCGCTTTGCCAGTTTGTTCAGTCCATTCTTTTGAAGGAACAGTAATGACACGTCGATTGGCTGGTTATGACTTGAACGGATGGCGCGATCTTTGCGCGAGAACTTGGCTTGAACGTCCTGGAGAGGACGCCGAAGAAAATGCCGAGGTGATTGTGTTCGGCGGCTTGACGGCCCGCGTTGTTAAATCCGGACATGATCCACGTATGCCATATGTCGGCGGTATTCAGGCGCAGTTGGCACCAAATGGTAGGGGAGAGGGTTGGGGGACGATCGGTGCTGCAGAAGGCCATCAAGTATACGACCTGATGGATGATCCCCTTGGCAATGAGACGGCTCTTGGTGCGGCGCTTAACGCGATGGCTTCTGGCGCGGATATCGCCGTCATGGCAATCCCGGATTGCGAGAAAACCACCGAACAGCATCAGGAAGTTTGGCTTGCGGCAATGCGCAAAGCAGGAGTCCGGCAGCCCTTTCTCGTTTGGCGCCCAGTGCTGGCGCTGCTCGGAGCATTGACATCGGAAGGTTATTCAGACGGTGATCGGATCGGCCTTATCTTGCAGCATGGCGAAGGGTTCACAACCCAGGTTCTCGATATACGGGCATCATCAGGACGTTTGACACCAGAGCGGCGGGCCTCGGGGGTCCTACATCGCACAAACCACAATTTGATCTCACGAAGGGCATCGGCCGTTGGGCTTCTGACCGAGAAGCTTGGGCGTTTTGGGGCTGGGGGGCCGCTGGAGACGTCTAAAACGCCAGGTTGTGTCGCCTTGGGGGAGGTCAATCAGCCCGAATTATTGCGATTGCGGTCGGGGTCTTGGGCCACCGTTCATGCCGAACCGCTGAAATGGTTGCCTGATGATAGGCTGCATGGCGATTTAGCTGTGCGCATGAAGGGCTGCACACATATTCTATTGGACACCCGTGTGGCTGAGGGGATGTCAGAAACTCTGGTCCAGGATTTTGAACGCGCAACTGGCAGAAAGGTTCGCCTTCTGCCGAGGGATTGTGTTGCTCGAGGCGCGTTGGAAGCGGCGCGCAGGTTGTCGATCGGGCAGCCAGCTTTTTTCGACTTCCTGCCCCAGGTCTCAACGATGGTACAAGGGAAACAAGGAGCCAGAACCCATAACCTTGTTCCGGAGAACGAAGTGCTTCCTGCCGGTCGTGTATTTCGGAGCCGGACACCCGCGAAACTTGCCTTGAGCCCTGGGCAGCGTGAGATTTCAGTCTATCTGCTCAAGGAAAACGATCCGAGACCACGATTGGCGACACTTGCAGATGTTAGGCCAGTAACACACAAGACCGAAGTGGAACTTACTCTGGAGCAACAACCTGTCGCTGGACGAGCGCGTCTGACGGTCAATTCGCAGGCCTTTCCTGCGCCGGTCCTGGTGGATTTCGACAAAGCCAAAGTGGTCGAGGAAAGCTGGGCCGACATCCTTGAGAAACACAAACGCAGGCCACCCGGGGTGCCTGATCGGGTCATTCTGGAATGCGGGATGGACGTCTGGGAAGGCGTGGGCAACCGCCTGGGGTTAGCCCGTTTTGCAAAAGAAGAGGTGCTTAAGCCTCATCCCAATTGGCATCGCCTTGCTGGCTTTCTTTCTTCTCGACCGGGGCAAAAATACGCAGTGAATAGCGATGGTAAACTACCTGACGGATTGGGGCTGGATGATGTAGCGACACTGAAAAAGTTGATCGCTCGTGCATTGGAGGAGTTCGAAACCTGTTTGGAAACTGAATCTTACGTGGACAATCAGGCGCTTAGGTTCTTGACTTGGACTTTCCGCTTGTGTCCTCGTAACGTCGTGCCTCCCATGTTGGCGGCTTTGGAGCAGTCGAACCATCCGATCAGGGTAAACAATGCATGGAAGACGCTGGTGTTACAGGGCCTCGGGCGGGTCTCGAGTGCGCCGAATGATATTGAATTTGCTTTTCGCGCAGTAATGAACGAAAGCGATGATGTTTGGAAAATTCATCACATAGCCAGTGTCGGTTTTCTTCTCTCGCGAACGGATTTGGCTCCACGACTTCTTGATGTCGCGGTGGTTGAACGCCTTTCAAAGATTGTCTCTCACCGTCTCTCAATGGAACTGGGTGGTGCGTATGGCAGCAAATTTATCTATTTACCTATCCTGCTTGTAGGATTGTTGCGTTGGCGCATGGTAGAACCCTGGGCGCTGGTCATCGGTAAGGACCCAATGGCCGATCGCATGGCTGCTCCCTTGGATGCAATCATTTCGGACATGGAGAAAAGGACAGCTTCGGGTGAAGATTTGGCGAGCTACCTGAAAGGTCTTCTAGCAACACGAGAGGCTTTGGCTGAGGGGGGCGATCCAGGTAATCTGCTGGCCGACCTTTATCAGTTGACGTGATCTTCTCTCACCGCAGAGTCCCTCCGCAATGTTATGGAAAACGAAGGAAACAAAGGGCCTAGCAGGCAACCGAAGTATTGTCACGAATTTAGGGCCGGTTGAGATACTAACAAGGTAACTGATATCGTATCTGAATTTGCTCAGAAAAAAATAGTGTGATTGAATAAACTGAATCGAGCCGTTTGTGTAAGGATTTGTCATCCAATTTAGGAAGTTGGGATAATTCGTCTGTCCCTCGTGTTGTAAACTGTAAGCGGGCAGCGTCCGCTTCATCTTTGATCAAGGTTACGTGATCACTTCGGGGCGAAAGTTATCGTCGGGTTTTATCAACCACATCGTTAACCATAAACTACCATATTACTAACCTACCAGAACTCTTGGAGCGCATAAAATTGGATGAAGAACGCCAGAAAAAGTCCGCACTATCAGCACGGGTGGTGCGCGCGACAGGACGTTCATCCCTACTTTTGGCTAAGGCCGCTGGCAAAGCGAGTTGGGCTATCGCCAAGCCCGTTGGTCAGAAAACAGGCAAGCTCGCAGTAAAAGGGGGGAAAACGGCCAAAGATCATGCGGCTTTAAAATTCGCGGAATTTGAGCTTAGACACACCAAATATTCGCCGGAGAACTTCTTCGAAAAAGGAGCAATTACTTTGGAAGAGCTCGTCGATGCGCTGTTGATTGAAAAGCGCGGCACTTCGGCAAGGATCGTTACAGCGCTTTCAGGGAAATTGGCTGCAGCCGGTACGACAGCAAGTTTATTTTCCATCGCCTCCATTCTCGGAACAGCCAGTACGGGAACGGCCATCTCTTCACTTTCAGGGGCAGCTTTCAACAGTGCCGCGTTGGCGTGGATTGGCGGGAGCGTTGTAACTGGCGGGTGGATTGTCCTCGGTGTAGCTGCCGCCGGAGGCGCGCTCGCATATTTTGGATCTCGCAAACTCGTTGGAAAATGGACCGGAAGACGGCGCAAGAAAAAATCCCTAGATCCGCAAGAAATGCGGTTCGTCGAGACGTGTTTGATGTTGGCCACAGCATTTCGTGAGCGAGCAAATCAAAACGCCGTGTTGGACCCACTCACCGCTGAGACCCTGCAGCAGAGCTTAAAACATGATTTCCTCGAACAGTTGGACGTCTGCATTGCCAAAGTCAGCGACTGGCCGGATCTTCCTTTGATGCGCCTTGAAGGTTGCAAGGTAAACTTGGTCGAAATGTTTGAAGCCCTTTCAATGACGAATGGTCAAAAGTCATCGTTCAGAAGAATCCCCTTTTCTACTGCCCCTGTCGCAACAGGTGTCGTATCTGCCACAATACTGAAACTGATGTCAGACACCGTCCTTTCCTTTACGGAAAATGAGGAATTGGTTCTACAAGCGCTACGTCGATCAAACAAAAGCCTTGCTGGTGCCAGTGAACTTGAGCTGTCTGAATACGTGCAATCGCTATCCGTTGAGCAAATTTCCGGGCTTATGAACAACGTAAAAGGAATCTACCACGAACTTGCCTTTCAACGACAAGAGAACATGGATGGTGACGAATATATCGTAGAGCTCTTCGGCGACACAAATTACGCTGGTGCAGATGTCAGAATTGTCAATGTTGAGACAGGTGATGTTTCAGAGTTCCAACTCAAGGCGACAAATTACGCGTCTTACGTACGAGAACACAACGAAAAATACGAAAATATAGACGTGCTTGTAACGAGTGAGGTTGCTACCTCTTCGCCAGACTGGTCTTCCTCCGAGTTCAGCAATGCCAACCTTACAGCTGACACGTCCTCGGCTTTACAAAAACTCGGTCATGGAGCCGACACGGACATTGTCGAGAGTATGGGCGTTGCTGCGATGGTGACACTTGCGTCTAATGCCAAGTCCATGTTGAAGGGTGAAGCTCTTTCAGTTGAGGCAAAACAAAAGATCATTCGGGACGGAGTGGTCGCCGCAAGTGTTGCTGGAATGGTCCATCTGATTATCTAGCTGATTTAAGCCCGGACCAAATTGGAATTTTCGCAACTCAGTGTCTTGCTATTTTGCGAATGCCTCCTTTGTTTTGCCGCAGCGTAACGTTGATTAAGCTAAGAAAACCGTTGCTTTGCGTCGAGTATAGCTGCAGTCAACCCAACCAAGACGTTCACCTAAGCCGAAGCGAAAGTCTTTTTGCAGACGCGAGGTCCTGAAGCCGTTATCCCGAAAGCAGCCCTTCAAGTCAGCATCCAGGGACCAGGGCGGTGCTGCGCCCGCACCAAAGGCAGTGAATCGCAGATCGCAACATTTACATAGTTTGGCGCCAAAATGCCGGCCGAGGTCAAACTCAGCCCGATGCGGAAATTCGTGTGTCAGCACAACACAGCGGGGCAGCTTCCAATACCCGCAAAATCCTGTTGGAAAGTAACGACTGGATGTTGCAATTCTGGATAAACGAATATCGATCGAAACGGTCGGGCATGAGTACTACAAAACAAAGTTCCAACTGACCCACGATACAAAACGCAATCGTTGGCTCTTCGTCAGGGCAGGAATTTATTACGCTTTTCCGAACCTACGCCATCGGTGCGCTGCGAAATCCTCGACGTTTCACCGGTCGCTCAATATGTCATTCGCCTGGGCGTTTTACATCCTCGAATTCAAGCGCAGCATCTAAACTCGACGATGTGGATTCGCCAGGGCGCATGATATTCGAGCAGTCGAACCGAAGTTCGGCCGGCATATCTGCACTCAGACCACGGCAAGAAGCCACGTCAGGTCCACCTGCCAAAATGTCCCAAAACTCCTCCGGCGAATAGCCACATGCAGGAATTTCCTCTTCGGGCTCACCCAATAGCAATTCCGACATCTCGCGAGTATCCGCTAGAGTTAAGCAGGCATCGCGTACCTCGACGAATGTAACACCAACGATAGCGGCGACGCCGAAATATGGCACCGCTTCGATAGCCATTGAGGACGTATTAGTCGATATCATTCGTGAAGTTCGTCGAGCAAGCCGTTCGTTGATTGCACTGAGTCGCTCCCGAATTGGTCCATCAAGCTCCTCAATTTTAATTTCGAGATTGGCAAGCCGACGGCTAAGGCGAGCGCGTTCAGCGGTGAGTTCCGTGGTTTTCCTGGATAGTTCTGTTAGCTCTCGCCGAGCGAGTCTAAGATTTTGATCGATCTCCGTCTTCTCGTCCGCTAGGCTGACAACACGCCGTTTCAAGGTCTCATTGTCAGCACTCAGTTCGACAACTTCGTTTCGTGCGCGGCGCAATTCGGCATCAAGCCCCTGCGCCTCGGCCTTTAACACCCGTGTCTGCGCAGTCAGTCTGTCCGCGGCTTCGCGGTGTCCGCTATGAGTTGTCGGGTAGCCGACATTTGCGACAACGCTGGCTAAACTCCAAAGACTTCGTTTTGCGGCGTCGTATACTGCGTCAGCGGCCAGCAAGAGGATATTGCTACCGAGAATCAGAACTACAAAAACAAGCAAGAAAGCGCTACGCCTTAACACAAGAAGAACGAAGCTTGTTATCCGTCGCATATTTTCTCAATTTCCTTCGACGCAAATCTCATGAAACCGAAGATCTAGCATATGGTCTCCGGCGATGGCCTCATTCACTTCAAGTAACTCGCGTGCAGTACGCTCCTTTTTGTCCGCGGCGCACGGGTTTTCCATGGCTTCGAGTAGGCTCGCCACAGTTTCCGATTTGGATGAATAACGAGCAGCAAGATGCAGGGGCGTCTGACCTTCATTGTTAGTCGCGTTGGAGTCCACTCCCTTTTCAAGAAGAAAACGAATCACGTCACCCGACCGGTCCCAGCCCGCCGCCACATGAAGCGCATTGTTGTCATCGTTCGAAACAACATTCAGCTTCCCTCCACCAGCGGCGAAGGCAGTCAGGACCCGCAAATCCTCGGCATGACGGCTCGCTACCAGGAAAGCAGGCCAATAGAATTGGTCTGCATTCGAATCGATCGGGCGAGCTATAGATGCATCAGCACCGCCTGCCATTAGCGCCGAGACAATATCCGCGCCGTTGGCGCGCTTTGCGGCCAGGTGGAGTGGCGTGATTCCGTAATCCAAGGACAGTGGATTCCACCTCTTTTCGACCGCGTATCTCGCATTTGGATCTGCGCCCCAAGTCAAAAGCCATCGGACGGTTTCGGAGGTTTCACTAGTCGCACTAGCAATATGCAGTGCCGTGCGCCCGGTCTTATCCAAGCGGTCACGTAATTCTTGCCAGCCGTCCTCGCCTGCGGCGCGACGTATTGCATCAAGCACGAGGTGGTCCTTCTTTGTTTCGACGGCTAGATGCAAAACGGTAGATAGTTCGAAGTTTCTCCCATTCAGAAACTCATCACGCTTCGCCCCCTCTAGGCAGGCGATCAGCGTTTCGCTGTTACTCTCTTTTATAAATTCAACATCGACCTCGCAGGCGGATGCACTGACTGAAAAAGCACAGTACAAAAATAGACCTAAGTATGTTTTCTGCACGGCCGCACCTTTTCAGAAATTTATCACAACTAAACAATTAGCAATTCCTCAGACCCCCGCAAGAGTGCCGACACACTCAGTGGAGTTGAACCCCCCTGAAACAGCCTTTTTGCCTTAACTCAATTAACCGAACTGACGCTTAAGGCTGCGCTTCCATGTGACAAGCAGCGAATGTACTCAATTCGCATTGCGTTTTAGTTTCGCCGGATGCAGCCATCACGACCTCGTCCACGGCAACCGAACACTCTCTACGCTGGCGAATTGCCCTCTGCGAACTAGCAAGAGCAGCCCTTCATATCGGGGTGCTACTCGAACGCTTGAAACTTACGTTCACCGTGGTGGCGCTCGTTGGCTATGATGTGGGACGAAACCGACTTTCGTCCCGCGCGAAAAGAAGATTCACAAGGGGGCTGCAGAACTCACAGGTACCCCCCAGACCGAGCGCGCCAGTTCCACCAGCCATCGCTGTCGTTGCAGAACATCGTGCTCCGTCCAAGTTGGGAATGGTTTGATTGATGCCACGGCGCGGTCAATTCGAGTATTTGTACCGACCTGGGGACGCTCTGAAAGCGCGCGCGTCAGGAGTAGCTTCGATTGGAGATAGATCGGCCGCTTCTCGCTGTACGCGTGATTTCCAAGCGATGAGTTAATCGACTTCTCAACGAGAACCAGATTCCCCAGTCGCTGCGAGGCTAGTGGGTCCTCTATCGGGCCAAACTCTTCCAATGCCTTCGCACTAGGTTTCTGGGGAAAGATGTGCTCGATTTCGAAGCCACCGCTGGTGTAGGACTGCAGCCAACGGGTGCCTTCTGTCTCGCCGTACGCTGCGAGGTCGATGTGCTGTGTCAGCTTCGCGAGAACATATCTCAATCTATATTGCTGAAGCGTCCCATAATAAAGGCGCCCCATGGCGTCGTCGAAGCGCGCTGAAAGCTTCGTCTTTTCATTCAGAAAGCGCTTGTTGGTAAACGCCTCCAGTTCCTCCGCAGAAGAAATGGAGCGCAATTCCGTGGCCCACCGCGCAAAGTTACGCTCAAAATTCCGCGTCGGTTCGCGGGTAATCACGTAGCAGAAGAACAAAGATTCGACCTCCGAAGCCAACCGGTCAAAGAGGTCACCGCTCAGTTTACGCCCGGCGAGCAGAAGGATCAGGTGTTGGCGCGCAGCAGATCCGCCAAGCAATCTCATGTTTTCGAGATGCCGGTTTCCAACCCCACGCTCGTCCTTCCCTTCTCGGAAATTGCTATAGGCTTTCGCCGCGGAAACGAGCTCGCGGGCGAACCCTATCGGATCAGAACTATAGCCGGCCTTCGCCTCGTTCCTCGACAACCAGTCGTAGATTTCATCTTCGCGCAGCAAATCGACGTCGTAATGGCTGAAGATAAAATATCGCAGGAACCGCAGCGGCTTTTCGCCCATGTCAAAGATTGTGTCCTGCAGGTTCTTCCACGTCTCTTTCAACTGACCAAATTGGCTCGCGGAAGCTTTCATGAAGAGCAGATTCTTCAAGAGGTCCATCGAGTTGAGGCCAATACCACGGTCGTTGATTGTCTCGAAGATTTTCAGCGCCTTAGCGACGTCGTCGGTTTGGATGCGGATCAGCTTCACCTTGTTGCAAAGGTAGCCATAAAAGCGGCGCAGTGCTGCGACATCCTCGCCGAACTCACTGACCAGGAAGCGGGTCACAACATGGTGTGTGTTAGCGATGTTCTTCATCGACAGTGTCTCGGTCCTGTCAATCTCCTTGCTATCAGCAAGCTTTGTCAGTGCGTCGCCGCTGTCTTCGTATTGCAGGTCAAGCCGATAGCGGCTGACTTCGTCTCCCGATGCATCGATCGAGGCATCCGCGATCTGCGAATTGAGAACAGCAGAGTTGGCGGCACCGAGAGCTAGGAAACGATCTCGGATTGCGCAGAGTGTCAAGTAGAGTGTGGTCATCCGCTGCTGGCCGTCGATAAGGTCAAGCAGCCCGCTTTGTCCGGGGCATACGACGATGCTTCCGATGAAGTACTCCGGCGAGTGCTCGGGATCGGCGCCGGTCATCTCGCCAAGGATATCTGTCAGAAGCTGCTCGACCTGCTCCGTGCTCCATACATACTCTCGCTGATAGTCGGGAACGGCGTAGAATGACTGGAATAGTCCAGCGACAGAAATATCTTGGCTTTCAATACGCTGGGTGGTCATGCCCCGGTCCTCCAAATCTCAATGACGTCTTCCGCACATGTAAGAAGTTCGTATGACGGTACGAAAACGATGAGCCGTCGCCTGGCATTCTGAATCATAGCTATGACGGCGTCAACGGACCGAACTGCCGAATTAGAAAAGCCCGTCAAAGTCCAATAAGGGACCAACAGATCAGTGAACAAGGAACGCTTCCTGTGATTGCGACCTGATCTGTTTAGTTGGCGTCGAGGGACTAATTAGGTAGCTACAGTTGCTAAACCGATGTGGTGGGAGCTGCTATAGGATAGCAGCTGTCGTGTCGTAAGAAGAACGATAATGGGAAAGACATTTCCAGAATTGCAGGAACATCCGGTCTGGATCGAGAAAGCCTTGGGTACTGCTAAACCTGAATTGGCCAAGCTGGGTTAGGGCTCGCTGTCCGCGAACTGCGAGCTAATAAAGATCGAAGCACAGAGCTTCGACTCAACGGAATTTCTGAACTTAATTGCAGCCAAGCACCAGGCCAATGTAAGCTACCACTTACAAAGATCTCTAAGAAACCTGCCATAAGTCAGGTGGCAATTGGTGCAAGGCAATCGGGATGTCGGCCGCTCGCTTCTGCATTGGTGCTGCCTCTATGGACTATCTGAAAGGATATCGCCCCATACTTGTTCGCGGAAACTCCGTTCCGGCAAACTTTTTGAAGCAAGCAGAATGTCCGTTTCTGGGAACGCTGCCCCGCTGCATGGGCAAATTGCCAAAGTCGGCTCCGAGCCGAGACTATCCTCGACCCGATTCCTGGCTCCCGACTTAGCGTAGGCTACTTCCGATACCTGAGCAGAGCTGACATTAGATGTGGGACCGCCATTGGATGAGCAGACTACTCGACGCCGGGCACAGAGAGCTCACCAATGTTATTATGGAAGGGCTACTTGTACGAAGCATTTTCAGTGAAAACGAACGTCTTTAGAGCATTAGAGTTGCTCCCTAGCTTTCATTCCTGAGGTTCACATGTAAGCTGGAAAGGGTTGACGGGCCCAGCACGTCGCCATGATGGACGTGTCTTCGGTTCCTTGGGAACCCCGAAGATACGTCCGCAAGGACGAGGCGCTGTCTGGGGCAGTCAAGCAGCTGCGTGAGGCTCCATCGCACCAGTGAATTTGGAGGTCTTGCGCGGGCCCGTGACCGTGCAGGACCCAAATTTGATGGGAACAGAAATCCTCCGCGAGGGGGATTTCTGGGGTATGGATGCTGCTGCGACCCTTTCCTGACGAACCGGAATTACATTCAAGGACAGCGTGCTTGTCGCCGTTCAGCTCGCGGGACCTAGGCGTTGTGGTGCATCCATTGGAGGAGCAGCCTACGCACTGAGTTTGATGTTTACCCTGGGTAGTGTGCTGATTGCGGCGATTTTCTCCTGAAGCGTTGCGGTGTCTGTATAGCGTTCGGCGGTGATGCTGCCGCCGACATGCCCGACGATGTCTTTGCGTACGTTCTCTGGCACCTCGCGGTTTCGCCCTAGCTCTGTGATCACGTAGTGGCGGAACGATTTGATGCTCTTGCCGTCACGGCCTGTGCGCAGCTGGCTATCGAGCACTTTGCGAAACCTGTAATCCAGCTTGCCACCCCAGCGCTCCTTTGTACCGTCTTTTGGGCGAATATCCGGGAACAGATCGGTTTCACCCCGCCTTCGCAGGGCTTCGACGTGATGTAGAAAGCCCAGCTCCATCAGCTGCGGATGGAGAGGCACATCCCGTTCGGAGCCGAAGGTCTTGATGCTGCGGTTGGCATTCTCACGGATGCGGATTGCGGGAATGCCGTCGAGGATGTCCACGTCCACAATCTTCAGGCCTGCGATTTCCGCACGCCTGGCACCTGTCAGCGCGGCAATGAAGGGCACCCAGTATAGCGCATCCTTGACCAGATGGGGGCCGGGGGTTTGCCAGTCGCGTTTCGAGGCCGCGCCGGTCCAGACCGGGTGCTGAAAGATGTGCTGCACATCCTGTTGCGAGAAGGGCGGGCATTCATCTCGCTCACGCGTTTTCTTGCGCAGGCGCAGGGCGTCGAGATCGATGGCATTGGGTTCTGTGAAGCCTTCGGCCTTGGCTTTGCGCAGCAATTGCCCAAGATAGTCGAGGTTGCGATTGATGGTTGTGACCGAGAGACCGTCTGCCTGGCCGCTCTTTTTGGCGGTCTTTAGGATCTGGGACAGCGACATCTTCTGCGCCTTTGGGGAGCGGCGGTAGTGTTTGGGCAACTGATGCAGCACATCCACATATTTGGCCACATGGGGTTGTCGCAGCTCGTGGATCGTGTCGATTTCAATGGCTTCCACAAAGAGCGCCAGGGTCTTGGAGATCTGTTCAATCATCTGACCCGAGACATTCTGACGGCGCTTCTGCTCCATGAGGCGCTCAATCAATGCAAAGAGCTGAGGATCATAGGGCGAGGGTGAGGGGGGCTGTACTGGCGCGACGCGTGTCAAGTGAGGTGTTGGGCTTGGCGACGGTTTTGGCGAGGAGATCGGCGTAGATTCCCTGCGAGGCAGCTTTGCCTCTGTCGTTGCCAGCTCCTGAGCCAATTCCATGGCTTGATCAAAGGATGGATCGGTGGTCAACGATGTCAGGCGACCAGCGCTCCGACCTTGTAGGTAGAGTTTCCTGCCCTGAAGCGCTTCCAGATTAGAAAAATCCTCTCGGCCGAGGCTCTCTGACATAAGCTGTTTGACCGGAGCATTGGAACCTTGAAGCGGAGGGTGGGAGAACTTCTGCGCTTCTGTCTCCAGAACGTGTTTCAGTCGCCCGATATCCTTATCCGTACGTCCCTCAGCCTGAAGCTCTGCCAGATCGGCATCACTCAGCTCCCGTCCGGACACTCCGCGCGAGGCCAACAGCTGCAAGGCTTTGCCCGTTGCCCAGTCATGACTGCGATTGTCCTCCCAAGAGAGAGGGCAGGGGTTATCGGCCCCGGTCAGGCGCTCTAGCTCAATGCGGCGTAACTCACGCTGGATTACAGCAGTGAGCAGAGTGCGGGCATCGTCTTTGGTCAGGGTTTGAAACATCATAGCCCGGTACATGTGCCAAGATTCTGAAGTTACAACCGGCGCGATGCGTTTAGCGATGTCAGGGTCATTGGTGCGCAGGCTGATTTGCATGAGCTTGCCGCCCAGTTGCGCGGGCAAGCGCCGCCGCCAGGCATATGTCGCGCCCCGTCGGATCAGATTGGTTTGTAGTCCCATAGATGGCCTCCTGAGTAGGAGCGCCGAAGGTGACGGAAAACGCTAGCCGACTGTCATATGTATGACAGTCTCGTATGACACACCCCGCCGGAGCGGTTTATGTCTACCATATCAACAGCTTAGGTGAGTATGGCTCCGGCGGTAGGGATCGGAGGCAGTTTGTCCTTTCCATCTAGTGCCTTGATTTTATGCGAGAAAACGAGATTTTCAGTCAGCCGGAGGTGAATTTGTGCGACCGTTTGTGTAACTGCGTGTGTACCTTCTGATAGGCGTTGGCGCAACGATGCTTTTCGGCTCGGTAGGATCGTGTAGGAAAGTGCTTCCCTTCAAGTGAACCATCATTTCCGCAATGGTACTGGTGCAAGCGGTACAAGCCCTGTTCAATTAAGTTTCGTTCAAAAATTGCGCATCCATAGCCTGATAGAAGTGATGTCGATGAATCTCAGATTGATCAGCTTCAGTTTGGCGGCGATGCCCTCGGTCAAGTCTAATAGTTTTTGGTTTGGCGTGGTTTAGGTTCAAATGGTTACCCTGCTTGACGGTGGAAATTTAGATCTTCCAAGCTTTGTTGATGAGCGTATTCCTCCCTTTAACTTATGAAAGTTCATAGATTGAATACTTAGAGCTCGAGCCGGTATCGAGGACGGGTGTGGACCCAGCTCATACGTTAGCCATCATGGGATCCCTTGAAACTGGGGGGCTCATTTCGTTATTGGGCGTTTAATTTGTGCTTTGGGTTTGCCGGTTTCAATTCGAAGAGCTTAGCATGACCAAACCAATTTTTAGTGGTGTCAATTTTTCAACTGTCTATTCTTATTACCCACAACTAATTGAATTTGAAGGGACAACAGGAAGGACTTTTTTTGCAAGCCCCGAGTTGGGCAGCCGGATTCTTCCAGGTCTCGACTATAACGATGACGGTGTGTTTGATCTGTTGCTTAGTGCTCCGGGTGACGAACCAAAACATGAGCACCTAACTTACGGAGCGAAATATGTGCTGTCCGGTGTCGATGGCACGATCTTGGATCGGTTCTCCGGTTGGAACATTCCCGCTCAAAACGGTACAAGGCAAGAATTTGATACCGCGAGTATTTGGCTAGTAGACGACGCGGTCATGATGACCGGCGATCTGACCGGTGACGGCATTCCAGATATTCTTACCAGCTTGCCTGATTATGACGGCAGTGGGTTGCTCAATTCTGGCGCGATTTATTTGCTGAAAGGCGTCGATCCGAATACGCCAACGGCCCCGGAAGAACGCAGCTCGCTCTTTGCGCGGGGTACAGTGAATCAGGGGCGTTTGGGTGAAACTCTGACGGTCTTGGGGGATGTCAATGGTGACGGGGTGGATGATATCGCTGCCAGTCAGGCAATTGCCTCGCCTGGTTTTGGTCAGGACCGGCAAAGCGTTGTGGTGTTCAGCGGACGCACCGGGGAGATGCTGTATGAGGTGACTGGCGCAGAAGATCGGTTTGGTGGTTTTGGCGATGTGATTTCCCGGTTAGGTGATCTGAACGGCGATGGAACCAATGACTTTGCTGTGGCCAATCCGCTGGAGGCAGAGGGCGCGGTCTATGTTTTTTCCGGTCATACTGGAGACCAGCTGGCCAAGATCACGCCGACCACAGACCTGTTTGACCGCCTGAATGTTGAATTTGGTACTGAGATCGTCGATCTGGGTGATGTGACCAATGACGGTGTTTCGGACTTTGCCGTTTTCACGCCTGGCCTGGCCTCGTTCAATGCTGCCAACGCACCTATTGGACAAATCACCTTTTATTCAGGATCCGATTTTCTACAGTTTTCTCAGATCGCCGGATATCAAGTGCCCTATCTGGGCGCATTTGGTTCGGGCACCTACAACAGAAACATCATCGGAAATCTGCAAGCTGTTGGCGATTTAGATGGTGACGGGCTGACTGAGCTGATGGTGGAGGTTACCGCCATTGAGGGAACCAGCAGCGCTGGGTTTGGGGCTAGCACACAGTTAATTTCCAGTCGCGGCTGGAATTGGCACGGAGGGGTTGCAGATGCAGCGGAAGGCTCTTTTTGGTCTTTTACGGCGCTAAACAACGCACAAAAAGGTCAGTCCACGCTTGTATCCCGAATTGGCCACACCCAGGGCCATTTCAGCGCAGGTATTGATAGCAGCGGCATCCAGCAAGGTGACATTGCCCTGTCTAGCCGCTTTGATGAGGTCGCCAGCTTCATCAGGGGCGCGAAAGCTGTCAACTTGTTGAAACACGTAAGCGTTTTGGACGCCGAAAGCGCCGCTTTGGAGGATTATAGCGGCATCAGTATAACGGTTCAACGCAAAGGCGGTGCTGATCCGCTGGATACTTTTTCGGTGCGGGGTATCGCATTCGGAACACTGTCAGTTGCAGAAAATGGCAGCGTCCTTCGTCCGATTGGCAATACACGCGACAAGATCGCTGAGGTTGTGACAACTCCGGGACAGATCACAATCAATTTTACCAACATCGACACTGCGCCCAGCCACGCGCATGTTGCTTCGGCTTTGCGGATGATCAGCTACAGCCATGCTGGCGCAATGACCGATCAAAGTGAAATCATTCTGGAATGGAGCGTCTCTGACAGCACCGGGATATCCCACAAAGAACAACTGGTGCAGTTGCAAGGATTTGACGCGCCTTTGCCTCTGATCACTGCCACTGGGCGGTTCCTGGATCCATGGAATTTTCAGGAAGCGCCTGAATATGATGAACCCAGCCTTGCAGAAGAGCGCACGACCTTTCTGCAATATACAATTGAGCTGTCAGAACCCGCGCTGACCGATATTGTTGTGGATTATGATCTTTTGGGGGGCGACGGCACGACGCTTTCCGCCGATGACTTTCTTTCCAGAACCAATGGAACACCTGCGGTGCCAGAGGATTTGCGCGGGCAGGTCACAATTGTTGCAGGTCAAACATCCGCTCAACTGCCGCTGTATTTCCTTGCGGGCGATGGGCTGTCTGAAGGGGACGAAGTCCTGAACCCGCATATTCGCCTGTCAGCGTCTGATCCTGCACTGGTCAATTTGGGAGATATCTCAATTGCCCCGTTGGTGATCCGTGATGCTGATAGCAACCCGGGCGGGGGAAACAGCCAAGAGCCCGAGATCATAGTGACCATTGCCGCCAGCGGATCTGTTTCAGAAGGACATTTTCCGGATGGCACACCTCTGGCAGATCTGCAGAAGGTTGGCTATTCGATCACCCTGTCGCAGGCGGCCACGGTTGATTTACAGATCAGCTATGATCTTTTGGCCGGGGCGACATCGCCGGATCGCGTTGATGCGGAGGACATACGCAATGCGACGACTGGAACTCTGACGATTCCAGCAGGCGAACTGACAGCCTTTGTACCTGTCTATATTTCGGGCGACCAACTGGTGGAGGCCGATGAAGAGCTGAAACCGGTCTTTTCAGTCAGCTCTTCGGGCATGCAGGTTGCGACACGTGTCATTCAACCCGCGTCCGTACAGATTGAAAATGATGACGGAGCGGCTGGCGGCGGCGGCACATCGGCAGCAATTGTCAGCCTGTTTGCACCAGAAGACGCGATAGAGGGCGATGTTTCTCAGACAAACCACAGTTTCCGCGTGGTACTGGATCAGGCCCAGGCCGTGCCCGTCACGGTGGATTGGAACATTGCAGGACAAATTGATATCAGTGATCTGGCCCCAGGCCAGAGCTTGAGTGGGCAGATCATCATTCCGGCCGGTGCGCGTGAAGCAGAGATACCTGTTTCGATCAAGGGGGACACGCGGGTCGAACTGGACGAAGCCCTGACCATGACAATCACCCGTGCAATTGCTGAAGGCGTTACAATAGCGCTAGCCAGTAGCACCGCGCAGATGCAGATCCTCAACGACGACAGCGCCGAGGTTCGTATTGCCGACACATCTGTTCTGGAGGGCAATCTTACCGGTGCCAACGGCATCCGATTGGTGGATGTCGACCTGTCTCTCTCCCGACCCGCCGAAACTGAAGTTTCGCTGCAATATGATCTGATCTTTGATGGGGGGGCGGATGCAAATGACTTTGCACCTGGCCAGGCCACAAGCGGGACGGTCACTTTCGACGCTGGGGAAACACGCAAAGCAATCACTCTGGCTGTTCAGGGCGACATTCAGATTGAACCGGATGAAAGCGCGACCATTCGGCTCTCAAACCTTGAAAGCATGGGTCAGGATATCAGCATTGCGGATGACACCGGTATCGTCACGCTGCGCAACGACGACGCATTTGGCGTGCGCATTACAACGTTTGATGTGGCACAGGCCGAAGGAACCGGGACGGGCAATTCAGCCAGTTTCACGCTTGAGCTGGGTGCGCTTGATGCAGGTGGTGGTGCCAAAATCGCCGATCAGGATGTTCTGATTGACTGGCGGATTGTTCTGGTCGGCTCGAATGGGCATAGCGCCACGCCGGATGATTTCGCCCCGGGCACCGCCCTTTCCGGTACTGCAATTGTGCCCGCGGGGCAGCATTCGGTTGATGTGACCTTTGATTTTGCTGGGGATAGCATTGGCGAGCGTGATGAAGGATTCACCTTTCTGGTGAGCGACGCGCGCACCGCCTCGGGTGGCGATGTGCCTGTGTTGGGTCGCCTTACTGCACAGGGTGAAATTCTCGATGACGACGCTGCCATTGTGACTGTAGATGCGCGGCATGTGGTGCAGACGGAAGGTCGAGACGTCGTCTTTGACTTTCATCGTAGCGGTGATCTGTCCGAACGGATTCGGGTGGATTGGGTGCTGGAAGAGCAGACAGGCCCAGCGGTGCGTGTCCCGCTGTTTTACGAATGGAGCGACCCTGATGATAAATTTCATTTTCTTGAATACTACACGCAAAGCGACAGACTATATGCGCGTGACATAGATCCATTCTATACCTTCGGTGGGCTTCAGGAATATGATGAAGCCACGACATTTGTTGCCAGCAACACCCTACAAGATAGCGATCGCCACGAAGCGTTTAAGGCCTATTTCCACAAGGTCTTTGCCAGCGCAGCGGACATCCCAGCAGGTGAAAACGATGTGGGGACCGAAATTTTTGACGGGCTGGAACATGGGTATGAACTGGCCGTTATCGAGTTGGACACAACCAGCATTATCGAAGCCGGCCCATTCACCGCAGATCTGCGGGCCGATCTGGAATTTGGAACCTATCTCGATTTTGACAAAGCAAGTGCAGGCACTGCCCAGGTTGCCCATCACTATGATGCCGAATTGATCACACCTTTGGTGGTTCAGTCTGGCGATCCCTTTGATATCGAAGTGGTCAAAACAGGAGGAGAGGCCACTACACTTGATCTGGGCGGGTTCTCTTTCGAAAGCATGGATGTGGTCGCGTTTCTTGAGGTTCTTGGACCGACTGGTATCGCCGATTTTCGCATTTCGCTTCCTAACAATGAGCCTTTTGCCGCCCAGTTCGCCCCGTTTTTGTTACAGCCTGATGGCATTAGCCACGAAGTTTCCCTGGCAACCCTAAAAAAAGACGGCGCAAGCGTCACAGTCCAAAGCATCGCTGATCGTCTTGGCGCTGACATCAGCAATGTGCCTGACATCAGCCTCGTGCTCACTCCGCCAGAAGACGACGTTGTACGTGGCGCTGCCCCGCTTGTTGCCAAGGCAGAGGATGTTGACAAGATCCTGACGTTGCAGACATCGGCACTAGAATGGATCCCGTATGTCAATGCGCTGTCAGAGCTGAACAAGGAGTTCACGCTGGATGATCTGGTTAATCAGATCCGCAAGCGCAACAAAGACGGCTCTGAAGAAATCAAAGATCTGGATACGAGTCCGCTAGGCGAGGCCTCATTGAAGGTCACGACTCTGGACTGGACGCTTGATATTGGCCTTGGGCTTAAAGTGTCTGGCACCTTTGATGTAACCGAAAGCATCCCGGAATATCTGATTGAAATTGACGGGGCTATCGCGACCTCTGCGGCGGATCTGGGATTTCAGCCGCTGGTTAGCACCGAAGGTCAGTCAGATTTTACATTTGTGGCCAATGACGGTGTGGAAACACTGAATGGGAAAGTGCGTATCCGCCAAAGTGGCAATCTCAATCTGACCTATTCGATTGAGCCAACAATCGTGTCTAGCTGGACGTTGCTCAAAGTGGAAGCCGAGGCCAAGTTTGGCGCTTTGTTCGAAGCTTTGGGGCTGGACCCGGAAACTGATCTTCCCAGTATCAAGGAAGATTTTGCTCTTTTGCCCGAAACTATGGACATCGCCGCGGCAAATGTCGGACCAGTTCTCTTTGAGCGCAATCATGAGGTGAGCTTTCGCGAAGTGACCCGTGATTTCCAGCTGTCGGTGTTTGATACTGACGAAATGGCCATGTCCGGGACATTCTATTTCGATGCGGATGATGCCTCTGGCAGCGTATCAGTTACCGACCACATCGAAAGCTTTGCAACGATTTCCGACAACGTTGCCGAGCCAACGGTAACGGCCATCATGAACATCGTCAGCGCCACCACTGAAAGTGGTAGCCATGTGGGGATCGAAAACGGGTTTGCAACAACTGACATTCTCGATGATGACACGGATAGGGACATTATCCCTTTGACGCTGGGGAATACGGATATCCCTATCCGGGCGTTTTTTCCAGGATTGGCCTTTAAAGATCTTAGCGACGAAGACTATCAGAACGTCTTTGATCATTACTATGGCCATTTCGTGAATCCACGGTTTGAAGCACTGTTTGACCTGCGCATGAGCCTGCTTTTTTACGCCAAGTCCGAGCCGACTATCTGGGGGGATCCCCGTATCGCAACCCTTGATGGGGCGACTTACGATTTCCGAATGACTGGTGAATTTGTTCTGGCGCGCTCCAGCGATGATGCCTTGCCGCACCCTTTTGAGGTACAGGCACGCTATACGGCAATTGGCACCTCTTCGGTTGCCACACAAACGACAGCGCTTGCGGCGCAAATCGGGAATGCCCGGATCAGTATTGATTTGCAACGTGACGATCTTCTTTTGATTGATGGCAAAGCAGTAGATGTCCTGCCTTATCAGGTCGTCGAACTCTCGGGTGGTTTTTTGATCACTGGGAACGGAACCTACCGGTTTTCCAGCATCCTAGGGGATGAACTGACCGTTCATTTCCGTGATGGCTATCTCGATGTAGATATTGCTGTTTCCGAATTGCGCGCGGGAAATATGCAAGGCCTGCTGGGCAATTTCGACGGGGATGCTCTGAACGATCTGCAGCGCGCAGATGGGACCGAGCTTGGGATCAACCCCGACTTTTCCGTACTTTACGGTGGGTTTGCCGATGACTGGCGCGTTACGAACAGTGACACGTTATTTGACTACCCAACCGGCCAAACCGTCGGGAGCTTCGATCAGGGTCTGCCCAAGGCTTTGCCACAGATTGATGATCTGCCCCCAGACGTTATCGCCTGGGCGACAAGAATCGTAGATGGCTATGGGATCACAAACGACGCTCTGCGCGCGGATGCGATTCTTGATGTGGCTCTGACAGGCAATTCCGATTTTGCGCTCAGCGCCTATTATGCGCAACCATCCTGGACGGATGAAACACAAACCGTCAACACACAGAACGCCCCGGATTTTGGCTCAGCGTTTGGGATCACCTCTGTTGTTGACAAAATGGTTGAAAGCCAGGCGGCATCAACGGGCGTGTTGTTCCGGGTCTATCGGATGGGCGATTTGTCAGCTGATCTGTCTGTCAGCTATCTGGCTCAGGGGGCGGCGCTGGATCCTGCACGGCCAAAGGCAGGGCAAGTCAATTTTGCTTCTGGCCAGTCAGAAGCGCTCATCACTTTGCACACTCTTGACGATGACGTTGCCGAACAAACGAAGACTGTCACAGTCACCCTCTCAAATCCGGGTGGAACCGCCTGGATCGCGGCGTCGTCAGCAAAGGTCGACTTAACAAATGACGATGGCGCGGTGCCAGTTGAACTGGATGTGACCGGTCTGGATCAGACCCCAAGCGAAGAGCGACCACTCATTCGAGTGCTCGTCGAGCGTCAGGGTGATGTTTCATCTACGCTGGAAGCGACAGTCACACCGGTGGCTAGAACAGCTAAACTCGCCGATTTGAAATCCTCCGAACCGGTGAAATTGCTATTCGCTCCAGGCCAAAGCGAGCAAATCGCAAGCTTTGAGCTTGTGAATGATCAAATTGTGGAAACTACAGAAGATCTTGAGTTCAGTATCACCTGGCCAGATGGCTCAGAAACGGTGTCGGTAACGATTGCTGCCAGCGACAAAGCGCCGGACGCCGCTGATGACCTCTTTGGAACGGCTCAGGGGCAATCTGCAGTTTTTGATGTCTTGGCCAACGATGTAGCTGGCACTGCGCTGCTTGACCCAACAAGTGTTATGATCGACTCGCAACCCACAGCAGGGCTTGTGCACATCCTGCCCGGTGGCACAATTCGCTTTACACCAGCGGCCAATCAAGTCGGTCGGGCGCAATTTAGCTATTCAGTCGCTGACACAACCGGAAATCGGTCTCAGACTGCCGATGTTGAGATTGAAATCATTGCAAATCGCGATCCAGAGTTTCGCACCAATCCCGATTATTTTCTCACTGAAATTGGCACACCAAGTGTTCTGGATGTGCTGCGCAATGATCGTCTGCCGCATTCCGGACAGGCCGTGTTGATATCTTTCACCCAACCAGAGAAGGGCAGCCTGCGTCTTTCTGGAAACACGCTAGTCTTTGATCCCGGCAATGCCTTTGGCGACCCGGGGTCCGTCGGGGAAGTGCTCAGCTTCAGCTACACTGTGCAAACCGGATCAGAGACGCAAACAACAAACAGTCAGATTGGAGTGGTGCGCAATGGCGCCCGCAATTCTGCCCCTAGCAGTATCGAGCTGGTTGCAGGCGGTGCGGTCTCAGAACGGGCGCCATATGGGGCGTTTATTGCCGCCTTTGGCGTCAACGACCCAGACATCGGTGATGTTCATACATTCCAACTGGTCAATGACGCCAATGGCATATTCAGTCTGAGCGGAAATGAATTGTGGGTAGCCAACTCTGGTTTGCTGGACTTTGAAACCAGTCAGAGCCACCGAATTGAACTTGATGCAATCGACAGTGCCGGGCTGCGGGTCACACAGCACTTTGACATACTTGTTGAGGACGTCCTCGAATTTGTGCACGGAACAACGGCTGTTGAAACTTTGCTTGGCGGGATCGGAAAAGATCATCTGATATCTGGCGGTGGAAACGATGTTCTGAACGGAGGGCTAGGTGCGGATCACTACGAGCTTGGGCAGGGGCGCATTCGTATCACGGGTACGTCTGAGCAGCTTCACCAAGATTCAGTTCAAGGTTTTGGTGACGATGACGTGATTGCCGTAAAAGGGATCGCCTTAAAAGACCTGCAGTTGTTCGTTGAGCAAGGTACTGACACCTTCATCCTTCACTTGCCGAGTACACAAATCACATTCAACGAGACCCTGCAAAACCGTGGTTTTGTCGCATGGCGCGCGTCAGAGGCACAGATTGAACTAGCGCTGCGAGACCTGCTGCCCGACCTGAAAGAAGCCATCGCAGTCGAAGCACATAACATTAACGGACTTATTGCCCCAGATTTCTTGACTTCAACCAATTCTACAAGATTCGAAGTTTCACTCAGGAGTAATGCGGGGACTGCTTTCGCGAACAGCGTAGGATATTATGAAATAGCTGAAAATGGAGACATGCGAAATATTCAGGTTTTGGCGCAGAACGCCAAGACGGTTTTGTCTCCAGTCACGATAGAGATCCACCCAAATAGTAAGTTTGGCTTCTTCATAGCGCAGAACGGTTCTAACATCGTATCTGACAGCTTCTTCGACAGTGACCAGTTCTTGTTTGTCGAAAAAGATGGGCACAGGCAGCTTGGGAACGCGGAAGGGACTGTTCTCAATACACACCTGTTTTTCTCGCACGACCAAAGCTGGAATCCTGATGGCGCACAACATGTTCTCAGCGGCGTTGACGCGAAAGACCCCACGTCACTTACTTTGGGTTTTGAAGACTTGATCCGCAACGGGCATTCTGACGATGATTTTCAAGATGTCATCATTACGGTCGATGCTCTTTTTTTATAAGATAATGCAAAATCCATTCGGATACCGGACCAGTCAGCGTACTGTTACGGGCTGATTTCTCCCTGGATCACCGCAAGAACCAAAGCCTGTTCGCGGGTAATTGCGCCCAGTTTCCTGCGGGCAGACGCAAGATGAAGATCTACCGTTACTTTGGCCAGAGTAAGTTTGTCAGCGATCTGCCCCGCACGCAAACCTTTGGCCAGCCAAGTCAAACATTCTTTCTCGCGTGGTGTCAAACACCTTTGCCTTGGTTCGCCGAGCTGAGGCGCAATGGGTTGGGATGCTAATTCCTTTTGGAAATAGCTGTGAGACAAGAACGCCGCCATTTGCAGACGGGCACCAGTGGACTGCATTTCCGCAAGGAACTCGCCTCGGCCAAGTTCAGAGCCAAAATTCCACCCGCCATAATGCATCGGGTTTATCGTCTGGACAGGCTGCGCAAGCCCGCTGATCAAGCCTGTATCGGCTGCCTCATGAATGAAACGCGCCTCTCCGGTGGTCAGCATATGTTGGTTCTCATTGAGAAAGCTCATACCAATGGAGCGGGCGTTCAGGCTCTGGCAGGTCTTGAAGAATGGATCGCGCGCTGCGGCTTGGGTTTCCAGATAGAAATCAGCCCACCAATCAGGCATGCGACTAAGTATAAGAGGCGCATCATCTGGCCGGCTTGGGCGCAGGTAAATATAGGTTGGGAGCGTGACCCCTTGAGTTTCCAAGAAACGAGTCATCGTGTCCCAACAACCAGAAAGCCCTTCGGCCCGATCCATGGCCTCGACCAGATCTAGCAAGCTCTGATCCATTCCCAGTGCGGTGGGGGGGGCGCGTAAAATATGTGAAATGGCCATCAAGAGCGTCTCTGATCTTTTGCTGGTTGCTAGCTGCTCAAATCTCTTAAACCGCCCCGGGATAAACCGGAAAGTTGTAGGCTCAAATGTTAGGCTGCTTGTTCAGCGGCATTCAAGGTTTCATAGAGCGTCTCATCCGCTTTTTGCGGCGTAAAGCGGCTCTATTGTACAAATCGGGTTTTGAGCGGGCTCCCCCTTTTCCTCAGACGGACTCAGCCTTTGCTCTGTGATGGGTATGCCAAGAGCGGTGTAACGGTAGAGCATCGCGATCCGGACCTGGAGCTCAGCGACCTGTCGGCCGAAGTCTCGGGCCATTGCGAGGTCAGCTGAGGCATCGTCATTTCGGATGTAGCTGAACATGCTATGACGCGTGCAGCGCATCGCTTCTACAATGTAGGCAATGGCATGGGCAATTGTGGCCCCAAACGGTGGTGGGAAAGACCGTTCAGCCTCCATAACCCAAACAGGGTCATCGATCCCGAGGCCGACAAACCAGCGGAACAGCAGATAATACTGCATCTGTTCCATCAGTTGCCGCTCGGAGCGGACCGAAAACAGGATCTGAAGCAGGCTCGCACGGATCAGCCGTTCCGGCGGGATCGAGGGGCGGCCGAAGTCGGTGTAGAGCACCTCGAACTCGGCATCCAGGCTGGCCAGCGCGTCATTCACGACCTGCTTTATCTTCTGCAGCGGGTGCCGCGCGGGGATGCGCTCTTCCAGATCGACATAGCTGAAAAGCGATCCGCTCGCTTCATCCCTCCCGCGCATCATCACCCCCGCCAAGTTGAGCTGAGGGTGAAACATGTTCCTCAGGCCGCGTCGAGCCCCGACTTCTTCAGCAGCCTGCTAAACCAAAGTCATCCAAATCGGCGGATCAGACGTAACATCAGAAACCTAACACCTGACTGGCTTCTGCTGCTTATGAAACTCATCCTGGTTCTTGGCGATCAACTCACTCGCTCGCTCTCCTCTCTGCGCCAGTTTCAGGACGGGGATGTTGTTTTGATGGCCGAGGTGCGAGAGGAGGCCCGGTATGTCAAACATCACAAAAAGAAGATTGCCTTTGTATTCTCCTCGATGCGCCATTTTGCCGAGCAGCTTCGAGAAGAAGGACTGCCGGTCCTCTACACCCGATACGATGATGCAGATAATCAAGGATCCTTGTTTGGCGAAGTGCAAAGGGCCGCTGTGCGATTAAAGCCAGATGAGTTGGTCGTGACGACACCTGGTGAATATCGTCTCACATCAGAAATGCAGACTTGGGAGGAGCGACTGAAGGTTCCAGTTGCCGTCCTGGATGATGATAGGTTTCTGTCATCGCCAGAAGAATTCGCTGATTGGGCCAAGGGGCGCAAACAATTGCGGATGGAGTATTTCTACCGCGAGATGCGCAAGAGATACTCGATTTTGATGGAACCAGACGGCCCCTCCGGTGGTCGATGGAACTTTGATGCAGACAATCGAAAACCACCTGCCACCGGGCTGATTGCGCCAAATCCTTACAGCTTTCCCCTTGATGACATCACGCAAGAGGTGATGGATCTAGTTGAAAGGGAGTTTGCGGATCACTTTGGGGATATCTATCCCTTTAACTACGCGGTGACCCGTGAGGGCGCAGTAGCAGCACTGGACATGTTCATCCAGGAGCGTTTGCCTCAATTCGGGGATTGGCAAGATGCCATGGTGCAAGATGAACCATGGATGTTTCATAGCCACCTCGCGCTTTATCTGAACTGCGGAATGCTCAACCCTATGGAATGTATCCAGAAGGCAGAGCAGGCCTATCGACAAGGGACAGCCCCACTGAATGCAGTCGAAGGGTTCATACGCCAGATCTTAGGATGGCGTGAGTTTGTGCGCGGTCTCTACTGGATTCAGATGCCGCAATATAAGGAGATGAATTTCTTTGACGCGACGCGCGATTTGCCTGAGTTCTACTGGACCGCTGAAACTAGGATGAATTGCTTGCGTCAGACAGTGTCGGAGACGAAACGCAACGCATACGCTCATCACATTCAGCGGCTGATGGTGCTAGGAAACTTCGCATTGTTAGCTGGATTGGATCCGGACCAGGTAAATGAGTGGTATCTTCTGGTCTATGCGGATGCCTACGAATGGGTGGAGCTGCCTAATGTCCACGGCATGGTGCTGTTTGCGGATGGTGGCCTCTTAGCGTCAAAGCCCTATGCCGCCAGCGGCGCATATATCAAAAAAATGTCGAATTACTGTGATGGCTGTTCATATAAGGTCAGTGCCAAGAACGGGCCTAAAGCCTGTCCGTTCAACTACCTGTATTGGGACTTCATCGATCGAAATGCGGAAAAACTGAGGGGCAATCCGCGCATGGGGTTCGTGTTTAAGACCCTCGATCGCATGTCCGGCGACAAGTTGCAGTCTGTGCGCGATGATTCACAGGGTTTCCTCAGGGCATTGGAAACAAATGAAAAAGTCTGATCTCCCCTACAAGACGTGTGTCGTATGTCATCGGCCGTTCTCCTGGCGCAAAAAGTGGAAGCGGAGCTGGGACGAAGTCCGCTATTGCTCAGATCGCTGCCGATTGCAGCGCAGGTCGATCGCGAAACAAAGCCAAAATGACTAGATTTGAACCCACTCGAACCGCTGGATTGCAGCGATTGGAGGCATTTTCGCCGCATGCTGGTCGGGCCTACGCACGGAACCGCAACTATGATCGGGAAGGTGCTTTCGCTGCAGTTTCTGGGCTGTCTCCCTATTTAAGGCACAGATTGATTTCTGAGATCGACGTTTTGGGCGCTGTGCTCAAGCACAACAGCTTACATGAGGCGATGCCATTTGTTCAGGAAGTGTTTTGGCGGGGGTATTTCAAGGGGTGGCTGGAACAGCATCCCAGTGTCTGGGCTACCTACCAATCGGATCTCGCAGAAGCTTTGCAAGATCCACCGCGCGGATTTTATAATGCTGTATCCGGCTGTACCGGAATTGAGTGTTTTGA
The DNA here is from genome assembly GCA_947497905.1 of uncultured Pelagimonas sp. Classification (GTDB taxonomy): domain Bacteria; phylum Pseudomonadota; class Alphaproteobacteria; order Rhodobacterales; family Rhodobacteraceae; genus CANMIH01. The sequence continues at coordinate 85,219 of CANMIH010000011.1, read as the reverse complement.
TTACTGGGTGCAGCAACTGCTCGAAGTGGGTTATCTGCATAACCATGCCCGGATGTGGTTTGCTTCGATCTGGATATTTACCCTTCAGCTGCCCTGGCAGATGGGGGCTGATTTCTTTCTCCGGCACCTTGCGGACGCTGACCCTGCCTCGAACACCTTGAGTTGGCGGTGGGTTGCTGGGTTGCACACCAAGGGCAAACACTATCTTGCAACGGCTGAAAATATCGCTCGTTTCACCGACGGGCGGTTTCAACCGTCGGGTCAATTGAATGAAACCGCCAATGCAGTGCACGAAGACAGAGAGCACCCGCAGGTACCGCTAGCCCGAAGTTCAACTGCTCCACTCTCAAAAGCGGTTTGGGTTGTGACTGAAGAAGACTGCCTGCCGCCACCCTCAGAGGTCAGCGTAACTGGAGTCGTTGGCATTGTTTCTCCAAGTGCTTCAGCTTTTGCGCAAAGTGCAGTCGAGAAAACCACTCGTTTGCTTGGAGGAACGTTCCATCGGGGTCACGATTGGAGCAGAGCAATTCTTCTGGCCGTTCAGACCGCGCAGGTGTCAGATGCGCTCTGTACTCATCTTCCGGTTGGCCCAGCTGCCAACGGGTTTGTCGAAACCCAGCACCGGCTCGCCCTAGCGGGAGTACGATTACACCATCACATTAGGCGATATGATCAACTTGTTTGGCCATATGCGTCAAAGGGCTTCTTTAGGCTTAAGAAGCAAATCCCGTCCTTAGTCAGCGAGCTGGCCTTATGAACGACACTCCTCAGATCGTCTGGTTTAAACGGGATCTGCGGGTGCATGATCACAAACCACTTTTCACAGCCGCTCAGAAGGGGGCACCGATTATCCCTTTGTACATTGTGGAACCTGAACTGTGGCTACAGCCTTTTGCTTCATCCCGACACTGGGGCTTTGTTCATGATTGCCTGAGTGAGCTTACCCTAAGTCTTGCGAAATTAGGGCAACCGCTTATCTTGCGGGTCGGTGATGCGTGCGACGTGCTACGCACCATGGTGCAGGAAACTGGTAGCAGAACGATCTGGGCACATGAGGAAACGGGTGATTTTTGGACCTATCGTCGCGATATGGCGGTTGACCAAATGTGCCGCGAACATAGCCTCACGTTCCGCGAGTTTCCCTCAAACGGCGTCGTCAGACGGCTAAAAAACCGTGATGACTGGAGCCGCATCCGCAATAAGCGCATGTCAGAGCCAGTGACGCCTAAACCAGCCCGCTTAATGCCGGTCGCAAGCTGCCGATCGGATTCTTTGCCACGCAAAGATCACCCTATGTTCGGTCCCGGACTGCCTCGCGCACAACGAGGTGGTAGAAGCGTTGCTGTGGCAGATCTTCGCAGTTTCTTCGAGCACCGATCTAGGCTCTATCTGCGCAACATTTCTTCGCCCTTAGCCTCAGAACACAACTGCTCGCGCCTTTCAGCGCATCTTGCATGGGGGAGCCTTTCAGTAAAAGAGGTCGTTCAGGCGTTAAAACGGCGGAAAGATCAACTCAGCCCTATGGAGAAACAAAGCTTTGGCCGAAACATCAGCGCTTTTGGATCGCGCTTAGCCTGGCGTTGCCACTTTGTTCAAAAGCTTGAGGATCAGCCAGAGATCGAAACCCACTGCATGCATCCAGCCTTTGAGGGATTGCGTGAGACGGAACATGATGACAGTAGATTTCAGGCTTGGGCCAATGGGCAAACCGGCTTCCCCTTCATCGATGCCTGTATGCGTTCATTGATACAGACTGGCTGGATCACCTTTCGAATGCGGGCGATGCTGGTAAGTTTTGCCAGTTACCAACTCTGGCTCGACTGGCGCAAAACGGCCCCCTATATGGCCCGTCTGTTCACCGACTATGAGCCAGGCATTCATTATAGCCAGTTCCAGATGCAATCGGGTGTCACAGGGATCAACGCGATGCGTGTTTACAACCCCATCAAGCAAAGCCGAGATCAAGACCCCGAAGGGGAGTTTATCCGCAAGTGGGTTCCTGAACTGAAACATCTGCATGATACCCAAATCCACACACCATGGTTGTGTCAGCCGAATTTGTTCGAAGGTAGAGCCTTAGCAGGATATCCCCGTCCCATCGTAGATCACGAGATGGCTGCGAAAGACGCTAAACAACGTATTACAGAAGTTCGGAAGAGCAATGGTTTCAAAGCTCGGTCCAAAAATGTCTTAGATAAACACGGAAGTCGGAGGAGAGGCACAGCACGTGCACAAGTCCCAGAGGTAAGTTCACAATTAGACTTGTTTGGTGATTAGGCATCCCAATGCATAAATCACTAACGAGGCAGGTTGCCTGCAACTTGGGTTCTTGTTTTCTTCGATTTGTTAATAAACAAACGGGGAGTGCATTTCCGAGAAAATTCTCTTCGTTCTAGACGGCTCATTTTCCATGCAACGGACCAAAGTGAGAAAATCAAGCTTTGGGTGGGCTAGGTTTTGTCCAAACTTCTAGAAGAGGCGTACGAATGGCTTCAATTTCAAGAAGCAAGTGCTCTGACGGGTAGTTGCCTCTACCAATGAACAGGTTCTGACACAATTGGCCAGCTTGACCAGAGCTCAGTCTGAGTTGGTACGATAATGCTGTCAAAGAACAATATTGTAGGCAGGGCGCAATATGATCGAAGAAGAGTTCAGGAATTACCTCGCCGCTTTCAATGGATGCTCGTCTTGGGCCGATGTTGAGCCGCTCTTTGATGCGGTGTTCCATCCGAAGCTGCGCGTGGTCTTGCCAGACGGCGTGCTGAACCGAGATGGGTGGGCGAAGGTTGTCAGGCGACACTTGTCTTCGGGGACCGTGCTGGAACTTCTGGAGCTCGAACGCCAAGGTGATGGACTGTTTTACGCAACACGCATTCGATTAGATGATGGCACTAGGTTAGAACCGTTCACACAGGCTTTGCTAGAAAATGAACAGGTGATCAGGATTGAGCCTTCTGTACCCGAAGAGTATGCACAGCTGTTCTTCTGCGTAGGTGAGTGTGTTGGGTAAAAGCTTCTTACTCAAGTTGTTGACATTGGCCCGAAGGTTGTCGAGTGGATTTGTCTGCGAATGCACAGTTCCCACACTAAGTCGTGAGATGACGGGGCGAGGCACTCCTTTAAGTGACTCTGGAACTTACAAAATGGAGTAACCTCGCAGAACTGGTCTTGGTCCACAACGATTTCACGCTTAAGCAGATTCGCAACCACCCGTTCTCGTATAAGTATCCTCAAGATACTAAGAATCTGTGTGCATTCCAGAAATGTTCGGTTTTTGGGGCGCAAACTTTGCCCTGGGATCTAATGGTCTATTTGCCATGTTTGTTTTTTGCAGATTTGCAATCTATCCGAACGTATAAGGATGTATAAAATTTGCAAATTTGCAAATTGGCTAAATCATTGTATTTATAAGCTTATTTTCAGAATTTGGCCATATGACGCTAAGTAGGGTCAACTCCTTGTTAATCCTTGCGCAATCAGTGAATGCCTAACTTCGCGCCATTCCGGAGCCCCGCTCTGGTTGAGCTGCCGAAATTCCTTTGCAGCTCCAAGATGGTTGTTGGGAGCCAGTTATGCCAAGTTTACGAAATCTACTTACCTCTTGGGGGGATTTGCCTCTCAAGTGGAAGATGCCGATTCAAATCGCCTTACCTACTATTCTGATTACTCTAACGGCTTCAGCAATCGGCTTCTGGCAAGCAACCACGGCTCTCGAGCATCAACGAGATGCAGCCTATGATTATCTCATTTACGCCAAAATTGAGCGTTTAGAAGCGTGGCTTGAAGGTGTCGATGACGACATCAAAATTCTCTCGCAAAGCAAGGATGTAATGGATGGCATTGGTGCCTTCTCAGCCGGATGGAACGCTATCTCCACTTCTCCAAAAAAGTTTCTCACGGAAGCGTATGTCACCAGCAATCCTCACCCCGTTGGCAGTAAAGACGCTTTAAATGACGCCGGCGATGGCAGTGCTTGGAGTTCGGAACACGCTAGTTTTCACTCTGGGTACAGAACTGTTCAGCAGGACCGTGGTTACTACGATCTCTTCTTGTTTGATACCAAAGGAAACCTTGTCTACTCGGTATTCAAAGAGGCTGATTTCGCTACAAATTTCATTGACGGAAAATACGCCCAAAGTGAATTGGGCAAGGTCTATAGAGACGCTTTGAAGGGCGCTCATGGGACGCGCTTCCTATCGAAATTTGCACCTTACGCGCCGAGCGCGGGGGCACCTGCAAAATTCGTAGCGTCTCCCGTCTTTGACAACTCTGGGCAACGCATCGGTGTGGTCGCACTTCAAATTCCCGTAGATCAAGCTATCGCAGAGGTCCTTTCGAACGCATCTCTTCTGGGCGAAACTGGCTTTATGTACATCGTGGATGACAGCGGGCGGGCGCTGTCGTCTTCTCCAAAGGATGGCGGTCATGCTATCTTTGATCAACTTCCGGAGCTTCCGCATATCCTTGATGCGAGAAAGCACAAGCCGATTGCACGGGTGGAAGATCAGGGGCTACTTGGGAACCCAATTATTACTAGAACCGGTAGCATCCTGGGTGAAGGTATCCAGTGGAACGTAATCCTGGAACAAGATCTTGCGGAAGCGAATGCTGAACGAACTCAGCTATTGAGCACAACGATTGCGCAAGTTGCAGCCACCCTCGCGCTGGTTCTGTTGATCTCATTCCTGATCGCGAGATTGCTCACCTCGAGAATTGGAAAGCTCTCGGACAGCGTCGAACGCCTGTCAGCTGAAGATTATGAGACATCCATTGAGGGGACTGCAGTAAAAGATGAACTCGGGACAATCTCGAAAAGACTGGATGAACTCAAGGTAACGCTTTCGGATGGCAAAGATGCTCAATTGACCAGCGCACGCCAAGCCGAACAGCAAGCAGTTGTTGTCACGAAATTGGCGAGGTCCTTGCAGTTGCTGGCAGAAGGAGATCTTGATTGCAATATTGATGAAGATCTCGGTGAAGACTACAGACTTCTGATAGACAACTTCAACAGCACAGTCGGTTCTCTGTCAGAAATAGTGGCGGAGCTGCGTGTGGATGCAGAATCCATTGATGAAGACGCAAAGCATTTAAATAAAAGTGCAGAAAGTCTGTCCTCACGTACAGAAAACCAAGCCGCAACTCTTGAGCAAACTGCGGCGGCTATGGAGGAGATTACTAATAGTGTCGCGTCCAACGCAGATGGAGCGAAAGAGATCGTCGCTGCTGTGAATGAAGCGCGAGAGCAAGCCAAGCGTGGCAAGGAAGTGCGCGATCGAACTATGAGTGCGATGTCTGAGATCGAAAAATCATCCGGGCTGATCAGCCAGATCATTACTGTCATCGAGGATATCGCGTTTCAGACTAACTTGTTGTCTTTGAATGCAGGCGTTGAGGCAGCGAGAGCAGGGAGTGCCGGACAAGGCTTTGCGGTCGTTGCATCTGAGGTCCGGGGGCTGGCGCAAAGATCGTCTGAAAGTGCAGGTGAAATCAAAAATCTCATTTCAGGATCAACCAAAAACGTTGACCGAGGCGCCGAACTTGTTGGTGAGATGGGGCGCGCCATGGACGAAATTTTGGAAAGGATTGATGACGTAACTGGCCGCGTCAAAACCATTGCGTCCAGCGCATCTGAACAGGCTGAGGGCATCACTGAGATCAACAGTGGAATTGCTCTACTCGACAAGGTCACACAGGAAAATGCGGCCATGGTTGGCGAGAGCGCCCAATCAAGCCAAGCTTTGCAGGATAAAGCAGGGCAGCTGAGATCGGTGGTTAACCGTTTCCGCTCCGTGGGAGAGCCAGAAAGTGTGCGGTCAGCAGAGCTTACACAGAAGAAAGGCAATTGGGAGGAACAGCCGTCTAATCCAATGCCTACGCGTGTGGATCATCCAACACCGAACAGCCTACCTCAGGCTAGCGGCGACAATTCAATCTGGCAGAACTTCTGATCAAAGCAATTTAAGGCTGGTGGCAACGTCAGCCTTTTTCGGAGTTGTAAGCTAATTGGAAGGCGGTTCATCCCAATAGCTCAATCCGACCATGCCTGCTTACAATACGGGTTTGCTGGCCGCACCGAAACTGTCAGGGTGATCTCAACAGGTGCGTCACTGGGCAACGAGGTCGCCCCGAGGGCAGCGCGGCTGCCGATGCTCGCAGTTCCGAGTTCCCGATACACGAGGCGATATCGGCGATTTTCGACTGGGCGGTAAAGCCGGGCGGCGCGTTGACGAAAACATGCATGTGCAGGATTGCATCAACGTCTTCATTGTGTTCTTGAAACCCCTCTGCCGCTGCCCAGTTGAAACTTGTGACGATGGAGCTGAGCGGCAAATCCACCCTTGAACATCTTCGACAACGCGGATGTTTGTGCAGAAGGGCATTAGGGACGCTTTCCTCAAGCGCCTATCGGAACGGCTGGGCAATGCGGTGATCGGCGATCCTCTGGACCCCGAAACCTCCTTTTGAGCCAGCGACAATAGGTCTGTTCAACAACGCCGATCTCTCTGATCTCATCAAGGCGGGACATTCCTTGACCCATCAGAACTCCAACCTGCACTAACTTCGAGACAATCTCTTCTGGTTTGGGTCGCTTGTTTGCCATTCTCGGTCCTCCGTTTCCTAAACATCGCGATGGACCAGTTCAGCTGGGGAAGTTCACTGCCACGTTAGGGGATCACGTTCATCGCCCTTTGGAGGCGGCAGAGTGTGCTGATGTCTGGCACGGTCCAGTCAAGCCGGACCAGGCGCAAGAGGTTCTGAACGAACCCCGTCGCTTGTCGCAGAGGCATGCCAAAGAGCACCTTCATTGTCAGGCAGGCCTAGATCGCGGCATAACTGCAGCACTGTTGGCAACCGCGCCTCCCGGTTGGCGAAGGGAGTCACTCCATCTCAGGACAGAACCAGATCGTTGGCGATCCTCGCTGAAACAGTGCTTGATTGTAAGCCTAGCAGTTCGTGGTTTTGTACTTCCTTGGGCCTCTGCTGCTCATGTCTTCAAGCAATCACGCTGGATTCATGCATTGAAACCACCAGCTAATTTGTACAACAAGGCCTGATGGGTTTTGCTGGACAGAGTTCAATGGTCTGGAAAATCCAACTTTTATACTTTCGCCAAAACTTGAGAGCTTTCTTCCCGTCCATCGCAGCGATCCGCTTGTCATCAAACTCCGCCCAATCCGAGATCGCATGACGCTCACACCCGATCTCAAGGACATCGGAAGTGTAGGTTACAGGCCAATCTTCGATCTGAATACATTTGATCCAATCATTGATCCCTGACACGCTGGTGAGCTTGGTTCCCTCAAGTGTCGCAGCAGAGAAGTTTGTCCCGATAATACTCGCTTCGGCGAGCGTCGAGTCGGTTAGATTGGCCCGGGCCAAATCGGCCCTGTTCAGCCTTGTTGCGGTCATGTCTGCGTCGGTTAGGTCGGTGTGTGTCAGGTCCGCGCAGTATAGGTCAGCGTTGCTAAGCCTCGCATCAGAAAGGTTTGCCTCAGTGAGATTAGCTTTGTACAGATCAGCCCAGCTGAGATCGGCCTCCATGAGGAGCGCACCGGTTAGGTTGGCCCATTGAAGGTTTGCTTTGGAAAGGTCGGCCTCAGACAGACACGCGTTCGACAGGTTGGCCCCGGCAAGATCAGCCTCAGTCAGGGTCGCGTCGGATAGATTTGTGTGAGACAAGATGGCATCGGATAGATCTGCTGCGTGTAGATCTACGCGAGAGAGGTCTGCCCCAGATAAATCCATACCCGACAGATTTGCCCCAGATAAACTAGTGCCGCTTAGGTCGGCTCCTGCTTCCAAAGCCATTTTGACGGCACGACCTAGTTGGGTCGCGTGACCAGCCTCGCCATTGCAGTCGATTTCCATTGTAACTCGGGTGAGGCCCGAGTGTCGATTTATGATGTCTACTTTAATCATTTGTTATCCTGAAACCCATGAAACCAGCCGAACCGAGGCCTACATTCATATCACTCGGATTCTCTCAATTTTGGTCAACTGTGACCAAGCTGGTATTCATAGCTCACCTCGAAGATGAAGGCGCTACCCGAGAGACTGAGGAGCCAAAGACTTGATAAATGTAGGCAGGGTTTCCCCAACATCCAGACCGTCATCTTTGAGCAACCCAAGCCTTGCGGCGGGCTGAACCGTTTCCATGTCATTCCGGGTTCCTAGCTTCATACGCAAGCGCAGCATGTGGTTCTCGACTGTCTTGCGGTTATCGCGCTCAATTATGTGCATGATTTCCTTGACCCGTAGCCCCTTCGCTTTCAGTTGCAGAACGCGCAGGTTCATTTCGCTGAATCCTAGCTGGTCAACCGTCTCTTCGGACCAATCCGCGCATTAATGCAAGTGATTTGCCGGAGTTTGGATGACAGCTCGAGCGCGTTCAAAACGGGCGTCGTGTTTTGTGATATCGCCGGTCGGTTCAAACAGGCCAACGATCCCTCGAACTCCATCTGCCGCAAGCGGCAAGACGACACCCGAAGACACAAAATTGCGCACTCCGCCAACCACCTTTGCAAAATTTGATGGCAGCTCGTCTTCATCAAGCAAGCGATAGAAACTGGATTGCAGGATCGGCTTGGACTTGAGGGTCCCCTTCAACATACCGTAATCATCCAACGCATAGTTTTCTCGCTGATAGATGCTGTGCCGTTCATCTGGCAGCCCCCTACGCTTGGACAAATGGTTATTGTGGATCGCACGTACTGTTCGCGTATCAAGAAACAACGCGTAGATCACACCTACATACCCAAACTCAGCCTCCATAAAGCCGGCAAAGAGCTGATACTTTGCGTCCAAAGTCGGAGCTTCAGTGATCTGGGTTATCACGTCAAAAGGGGTGTACATCTTGGTATTCTCAAACGGTCTGTTGCGAGCCGTTTTATGGCTTTATCCACTAAATACAAAGGCGTAGGGGATTTTTGCAGCCCCCTACGCGCAGCGGGTATAGCGCCGCAGAAAGTACAATGAGACGAGGCAACCGCGAAGGAGCCGTCCGTGTCGTGCGCGAAAACAGATACCCACGACCGCAAGATGGAGAATTACCCATATGTTCGCCTCTGAATTCAGTCGGTATCCGGTCCGCGTCAACGCAAGTGGAAATACAAACATGAAACTCACAGCCATCCTCGCAGCCATTGCGCTCGCGCTATCCGCGCCTGTCTTTGCTAAGGGAGCCAAAAGCACCCAAAAGCAAACCGCGCCTGCATCCGCTGCGGACACCCAAGAACGGGGTGTAACCATTGGCCGCGGAACCCGAAATACAGCAAGCACAACAAGAAATAAGACTCCGCTTCTGTAACCCATGCTTTGCTGCGCTGGTTGTGCGCCAGCAGGTGCGATTTCTTTACCTCGTATGTACCTGTCGGGCAGCACCAGCGCGCAAAGCCCCGTTTTGAGAGGGGGGGACCTTCTCGCTCGGCTTCGGGTTTACCCGAGCCGTACAGTCGGCACCCAACTGTAAAGTTTAGTATCTGAGCCTTGCGATATGAAAATCAGCGTTTACCAACCAGACCTCCTCATTTTGCAAGGCACAACCCGCGTGATTGCGGTGGTATTGTGCGTTGTCCTTATGGGCGTTTTGGGCATCAGCCTATTCGCAGCCATGAGTGGTTACCTAGCGGGCTGGGGTATCTCTGTCGGGGCTCTTTTTGTTGGTGGGGGGATTTTGTGGTTGATCTATCACAAAACAGAAGTGGTGTTTGATCGACCCGGTAACTTGCTGACAGTACACAAGACCATGTTGCATGGAACCCGTGAAGACACAATCGCGCTGGAAGATGTCGCACAAGCCGATGTGGATCTAAAACGGAATGAGCGAAGCAACAACCGGTTACACGCCAGCTACACTTATCGGCTGTGCGTGGTGACGGGGGCAGCCCCAAACCGACATCGCGTTGCGCTGTCTCATGGCTACACCACAAGCAAACGACACCTCGTGTCGGCGCGGAAAATCAACGATTGGCTCGGGGTAGCTGATGCGCCAATCGCCGTTGGGCCCAGCATGGCAGATATAGCCGAGGTCATAGGCGCATTGGGCTTTGGCAAAGACAAATAATGTCAGATTAAAGCATCGAAGGCGTGAAACGTGTCTCAGTTTACAGAAACAACCCAAGTTGGTTTTTTTGCTCGGTTGAAAAAAGCCATCAAAGGCATCGGGCTTGGGATCAGCTTGATCGGTATCGCAGTCTATTTTCTGTTTTGGAACGAAGGCAATGCTGTGCGTACGGCAAGGGCGCTGGCCGAAGGGGCCAGCCAGGTTGTTTCAGTAGATCATACAGCCATAGATCCGGAGAACGAAGGCCATCTTGTACATGTAAACGGCCCGCTTTCGCTTGCAGCGCCGCTGGTCGATGTGGCGCTAAATGTCGTCGCCCCTGCACAAACCGTGCGCCTTGAACGGAAAGTGGAACAGTTTGCATGGATCGAAAGCACACAAACCCAGACAGAGACAAAACTGGGCGGCGGGCAAGAAAAGACCACGCAATACACCTATCGTCAGGATTGGACGGATGCGCCCGCAAACGGGTCACAGTTTCGGATCCCGGAGGGGCATATGAACCCGCCTATGCACGTCACATCAAAAGTCATCCGACAGCCAAGTGGCACAATTGGTGACTTTATCGTAGATGATAAGATTTCTGATCTGGGCGGTGCAACACCGATGCTGTTGAACGCACATCAGATGGAAGAGATCGCGCAAGCCTTGTCGTTGGGTCGACCGGCCAAACTGGTCGCGGGGCAGATCGTTTTTGGTGTAGATGTCGCGGCACCGCAGATCGGTGATCTTCGCGTAAGCTATCACGCGTCTGAAGTTGCAGATGCAAGCGTTGTCGGCGTCCAGCGCGGCGACAGTTTGGTGCCCTACACCGCGGAAAATGGGCGCAAGATCTATTTGGTCGAATACGGGCTGAAAACTGCTGGCGAAATGTTCCAGACAGCCGAGTCCATTAACGCATTCAAAACATGGATGTTGCGCCTTGGGCTAATGGTTCTGTTGTTCTTGGGCTTCAAGGCGCTGTTTGGCGTGGTGGATGTCATTGCCAGCATTCTGCCGTTTCTGGGGTGGATCACGGCCTCTGTCACCTCGTTGATCAGTCTCGCCCTCACGCTGCTTGTTGGTGGGACAACAATGGCAATTGCCTGGTTCTACTTCCGGCCACTTCTGGCGCTTTTCATCATTGCCGCCGCTTTGGCCGGTGCCGCCGCGAGTGCCTACCGGCTGCGAAAGTCGGCGCCGGGTACGGCCGAACACACCTGAATAGACAAAATAGACATTGGAGTAGGATATAGAATGAAACAGATCTGCCTTTCGATTGCGATGATATTCAGCGCCGGGGCGTTGCAGGCCGGACAATTCTGCGAACTGGACGGAACTGAGATGTTCTCCTGCACGCTGAAGGGAGGCACGCGCGGTGTAGAGCTGTGCAATGCCGTTTGGGCCGATGGTGCAAAGGCTGCCTATGGGTTCTTCAAATCCAACGGAACCGTTGAAAAAGAGATCCTGCAGGACATGGACACGCTCACCGCGATGCCATGGAACGGCATGGGGAACTTCATGAATGAATCTGTGACCTTTGATGGTGGCGGTGGCTACGCTTATGAGGTTTGGTGGGGCAGCGAACGCGCGGCAGGTGCCACGGAAATGGGCGGGATCAATGTGCTGAAAGACGGCGTACTGATTGCAGATATCCCATGTGATGCGGGCAGCGTGAACAGCGATCTGACCTCCTTCATCGAACTGATCGAAGCGGCGCAATGACGGGTATGTCCATGCATCGCTTTCTTTCCGGTGCGACTGCCACTTTGGCGCTGTCCGCGTGGGGCGGCGTCGCGACAGCGCAATCTGTTTGTGGTGGCGACGTTGTGTTCCAATGCGCAACAGATAATGTCGATTTCCGCGAGCAGTTCACTGTCTGTGCGCAGGATCAGCACTATGCGTTGACACGCCATGCGCTGGCCTCGGGGGAGATGTATTACGACACGCCTTTGATCGCGGATGCCAATACGACCTGGTTTCGCTGGGCCGAAGGCAATCAGGTACAGTTGGAAATCGGGTTTTGGAGCGTAGATCTGGCCGAGCCCGTCACCCTGCATGTGGATCTGCCGTGGGATGACATGAATGAAACCGTTTCTGAAACGGGTGATTTCAACATGTGGCTGCAATCCCCACATTGGCGGGCCAGTGTGGATCAAACCTTATGTGCCTCTGATACGGTTTACGCTGCGCCAGAGGGGCTGTGGCAGGCCCAGCGCGCGCGCGGTCCTATTGGCGTATTCTTTTCGCATGATGACATCATCCCCCGCGCAGACACGGTGGGCGTGGCACGGGTGACTGATGGGGATGCCAGCCCAGAGGGCGTGCCTGTCTATGCGTCCTCGCGCCCATCGGCCGCGACACCAATATGGTGGATGCTACAACATGGCGAAACCATTGATATCATTGATCGCGCAGGTGATTTCATCGCTGTCGCGATCCCAACCAACGGGCTGACGGGATGTTTCTTGCGTCCCGAAGATCTGGGGAAACCCTACACAGGCCCCTGCGCTACGGGATGGGTCGATCGCGCCCATCTGCAGCGCATTCAATAAAATACAAACAGGCGCGCGTGCCTCCTCCTTACGCTCTGGTCACAGAGCCAGCGCACTGCCGCCTATGGAGATGATAGATGAGAACGTTTTTGTTAACCGCAGCACTGGTCTGCACAGCCGGCACGGCCAGCGCCCTATGCGAGGATGCGTGGTATTTGCGGAACTTGGCCTTTGACAGGGCAGGGTATTGCTTTGGCTCCACCTTAGGAAAATCGGTATTTAGCGCAGACTGCTCGACGAAATCCCCCCACCTGACGGACTGGGATCAGCGCATGGTCAGCGCGCATAAACAACTGGAAGCCAGCTACAGTTGCAACATCAACACGAAAGGCCGTCACTTGGCCTCATCGCTGATCGGCAAGCTGGAGGACGTCGATCTGTTGCCGACGCTTTCAGAATTTGAATCCTCCTGTGTTGGATATACCGGTGCCCCCGTCACCATGACCAGCGGCATTGGTATGCGTAACAGCTATCCGACAGGTAGCATCACGGGTGGCGAAACGGTGCATTTCCGTTTCGAACCATGGGGCGGGTTCGAGTTTGTCGAAACAGACAGCGGCGCTGGCTGGGTGCCCGAAGGTGCGATCACCCCCAACTCATGCGAGGTGTTTGCTGGATGATCGGGGGTATGCGTTCATCGCTGTTGTGCGTGCTGACTCTGGTGCCTGTTATCTCTCACGCGGGCTGCCAGCCTGCTGAAACCCTTGCCCTGTCTTGCACCTTGTCGAACGGGGGACAGCTTGCACTGTGCTGGACCCCGCAGCAGGCCCGCTTGGCGTATGACAAAGCCCCAGAGGTTCCCGCCGAAGTTGGCGTGCCCTTGGGGGATGTGACGGGGCTTACATCAAGCGACTGGGCGTCTTCGACACTCATCAGTGTGGGGGCGAGTTATGAAGTTTACCTCTCTGGGCAGATAGCAGGCCTGAACCTGATCCGGGACGTTGGCAGCCCCACCTCATACATCTGCGCAACTGGAACAGTGACTGGATCGCTGGCGAACCTCAACGAAGCGGCCATTTATGCCCCAAACTCAAAGGAAGATTAAACGTGCGATCGTTTCTAACAGTATTCGGGGCCAGTCTGCTGTGCTCTGCCGGTGTGGCGCAGGCCTTTTGCGACGACATTTTGGCGACACAGGTGTTGTGCCTCACCGAAGACGCGGATGAGATCAAAGTCTGCGCCAGCGCGCATCCTGAAACAGAAAGCCCTGTGCTGGAACTTCATGTGACGCCTCAGATATCGGATGGTCCGATCTATCAGCTGGCGGCGGATGTGCCCTTTGGCATGACGCCGGGCACTGGGGGCTTTCCGTGGGATATCTACGAGTTTTCCTTTCTGCATGATGGTGGTCGGGCTGTTTTGAGTGTGAAAACCCCCATCGGCAGCATTGATACTGCGGACGCAGAGATTTGGCTGGATTTGTTTGGACACGGTACCGCGCCGGATCGCACCCTAACCTGCATGCAGCCCGCCCTCAGTGCAGAGCTTGAAAGCCTGCTGGCGTTGCGCCGCGTATCGATGAATGCGATGCGCACTGGCCCAAGCGTCGACAGCGCCGCCTATTATCAGCCCAGCAAACCGATCATCGGGGCGACGCCCTATGGCAGCTATGACTGCCGTGAGGTGGCTGGTGTTCTTAGCAACGAAGGTACCGAAAATGGACAGATCGCACTTTATGCAGCGCCATCAGACGGTGCAGCCATCCTTGGTTATGCAGTTCCATCCGACCTTGGCTCGGCTTTCGAGTGTGTGAACGACGCTGGCTTCTCAGGCATCATCTGGATCGATCCCGACAAGGGCGATGGCAAAGGCGGCTACTTGTCCCGACAAGACTATGAGGCGCGTTTGGCCGCCTGCGCTATGGCGCCCGATGCGTGGCCGCCCAACATGGCCTATTGGGGCAACTGTTCCAGCGCCTGGGTCAAACAAAGCAATATCGCCGGTTTTGGAGGGTGACACAGATGAAACATCTTGCATGTGCGGCGGCTGTGACATTCTACGCCGCCCCGGCACTTGCCGACTGCGGTACTGACGGCACGCAGATATTTTACTGCGACACGGAAAACGCCTCCCGCGTTCAGGTGTGCCTGCGCGATGAAACGGTCCAGTTTCTCGGCGGGCCAGACCTGTCCCGCCCTGTCTATGACATAGACATGCCCGTTCGTTTCATGCCCTACCATTCAAGCGGCATTGCACAATCCGAAGAGGATTTCAGCTACATCCGTTTTTATGAAGGCAAGCGGGTTTTTACTGTGGGTGTGGATCGAGATTTGGAGTTTGCCTCGGTGGCGTTGGGGTTGGCACATGACTTCCTGCCCTCAAACGAAGAGGCGTGCAATCCGGACTCGATCGTCGATCAATTCCAGAAACTGGATCTGATCGTGCGCAGTATGGGGCGTGTCGCTCCGGTTGTATCTGTGCCCGAGGTTGCATCAGATTGTGGAGCGACCCATGCCCTGCGTCCTGCCGGGTGGATGGATGACAAAGAGGTCAGCCCGATCCACCTTGGGCCAGATCAGATCACAACCGAGGTCGTATCTATTGATCAGAAAGTGCGCGCCTGTGGTGCGCCGGTAGACGGGTGGCAGGGCGTTCGTTTTCAGTCTTATGGGTTTGAGTGCGACCTGAACGCGCCGGATGCGATCGGCGCTGTGTGCAGTTCCGGCTTTGTGCGACTGGCGCAACTCTCAGAAGACTCTGACGCCGCGCCAGAGCAAGCCCGCCCACAGGCACTTGCCTGTCAGGCCGGGGGCTTTCAATTTGTCATGGTGCGCGCCGCCAACGGGTCCGTTGCAATCGAAAACGAGCAGCTCCGCTTGACTCTGTCACCGGGATCGGGGCCACAGACCACCACCGATACCGGGTCTGAACAAATCATGCGCTTGAACGCCAAACTGACCCTTTCGCTGTCTCACGAAACGCTCGAACTCAATGTGTCCCACAGCGAGCAGGGCCAGCAGACCGGCGTCTGTGTTCCGCTTGACCTGGGCGACGTGAAGAATTGATCCGAGCTGTGCCCTTACCATGGGGCTCCCAATGGTAAGGCTTCTTTTCCTATCGAGCTTAAAGAAACCTCGTGATGATCTTCCATTGAACTATTGCGGCGGCCGTCACAGTTACGTTGTCATATTGTTCGGCAATTGCCACAGAACGGCAACGAATGGCACGACATTCTTCTGCGTGGGTCATGCGGACGATGTTATCCGCAATTGGCAATATGCCAGAGCCGGCACCGGCTTCCAGCGTACTCGCGAAACACTTCGACGTGGCAAGGCTGACATCGGTCAGTGCCGCATGCGCAACTTATCGCAGGGGTCCGAAGTGTTGGACACAAGTTCGCGCAGGAACATGTCGAGATTGTAGCGGGGCGCATGCAGTTTCAACTCTTAGGCTATGGAAGGGTCTCAGAGTTGGCCCCTTTAGTTCTTTCTTACCTTTGCACAACGATGTCTTTTTCAATGATCTGCGGAACAGAGTTGCACAGATCGCATGTCATTTTTACTAGTTTGCTCAAATAGTTACGGGGTGTAGCAGCTGAGGGCATATGGAGAATTCTCCATCTTCTCCGAGCACCCCAGTTTTGCGATCTACCCTTCATCAGCGAGTCAAAGCGCGCGCTGACCAGTTGATAGTGTTTCGCTCTCCAAGGCCCTTTCGGTCGATCGAGGAAATGCTCTCCAATCTAGTAATATTCCACCGATGCTCTGCGTTCGTGGAAAATATGCTCCGTGCATACCCGATCTGCGAGGAAAGATGAAAAAAATTGTAATGCTGTCCATCATGCCGTTAGTGGCGGCCTGCGCCTCGAGCAATTCTTCAGGCGGCAATCCTGCTCCGGGGGCAGGTAGCTCGGCCGCGTTCATCGCGACTCGCACGCCGAGCGGCAACGTTGTGTCAAAAAGCAACGTCTTCGATGAACCCTTGGCGACGTACAACTCGGGCACACACGTGTCTTCAAATCTCGGGACCTTGCCCGGCTTGGCAGATGGTATCGATATCATAGGGACCCGTAATGTCACCGCGTATGCTAAGTTTGAGCAGACAAATGAGGTGCAGGTGCAAACTGCGGCGCAGGGGTATACCGTTAAACGCGATCAGATTAACGGCAACAGTGGTTTCGCCCAGACTTATCGCCTGTATGACCCCAACGATAATTTGATCGCGATCGAAACGCGCAACGGAAATGGAACCCCGAACGCTGTTGTTGGCTCGGTCGCCTACTACGGGCAGTGGAACGGTGAGGTGGACGGTACCACCCATGAAGGCGGTCTCGTCGATGTGGTTGTCAACGGTGGAACCGGTCAGGCGGATCTGACAGCCTATTACCCAGCTCAAGCAGGTACGCTGATTGATGAAACTGCGGGGGCCAACACTCTGACATATGATGCCAGCACACAAACGGTTTCTGGCACCGTGACGTTTACCGGAGCCGGTTCAACCTCCGCAACTGCGACGGGACAGACGGTTATTGATCTGACGGGGACAGAGATCACATTCGGGGGCGGGAATCGCGCACCGCAACTGCTGTCTGGCGTGGCCTACACGGATACCAACGAAGCCTTTGAAGCCAACATCGGCTTCATCGCTGGTGTGAACGCCAACTAATCTTGGCTCGAACCTTATAGGTGCAGGGCCGTGTCCGGCCCTGCGCCGCACCCAATATATCTGATCGTCTCCCAATGAAAAAAGTCGCCCTTATTGCAGCCCTTCTGGTAACCGCACCTCCATCTCTGGCCGATGAACGCCTGCGCACATATCACAGCCTCAAGCTGGCAAATGCGGGTATTGCGGTGCCGCTTTCATTGCCTGCACTGGCTCGCTATGGCCAGTTGGACGTTCAACCGTCTGGCGGTGTGCATACCAACATCCAACCGATCCTTGCTTACGATTCCAACCTGAACGGCGGCGTTCCGCATGAAAAAGTCGACATCAACGGACTAGAGTTCACTGTGCCAGTGAAAGATCAAGCTGTCTCTGGACTTAAGGCTGGACTAGTGGCGTCTGTTGGCGGGCAATACCAGTTTTCGCGAGGGCATCGCGTGTCTGGAGCTATTATTGCGCGCTATGAACACGCTCTCTCACATGATCTTAGCAATCGCTCTGTAAACGTAAATACCTGTTACCACTATGATTCTCCTGACTGGAGCTATGCTGAAGCCTGCCTGAATACCGGACGCTCGCGTGGCGAATTATCCCAAACGACCACGCGTAGCTTGCGTGTTAATTGGGGCAAAGTGCTGGATGTTGGGCATTTCCCCAGCACCATTCAGTTCGGTGTCTCGCGAACCGACAGCACAGATGCCCATTACGACCAATTGCACATGACCTATAAGACAAATACTGAAAAAATGACGTTTGAAGCAGGCATTGCAACCAAGCTACGTTCCGAGGGCTTTTCGGAAGACCATTCAGGGTATTTCGCGATCACTCGCCCGGTGTTGGGCCGCCCAATCAGCGCAACTCTCCGCCACTCCCAGTCAAGCGGGAGCAAGTTTTTAGGGTTGCCGCGCAAAGAAGAAAAGACGGCCCTTTCCCTCATAGTGCCTATGTCATCCTCGCTTTCTCTTGATCTTAGTTTTGCGAAGACACGCTCCAATCTGGATTACTTCCGCAAACAAGAGTTTGGGGCAAATTTTGTGTGGCGTAGATTTTAATGAGTGACGTCAAGTAAATGCGTCTCAGGTATGATTTCCAGACCTAGTAGATAGCTTCTGGATGCGCTATCCGATCGTTTCACCTTTGACCGCTTCAGTGTAAGTAACTAAATACTAGGGATTTTTCATGTCTGAAGTCATAGACCTTTTGGCTGACATCGAAGGAAAATCATCGCTACAGGAAAAGTTCGATCTATTCTCACGCTACATGACCGACGAATATCATTACAGTGGTGTGAACTATGGAATTTTCCTGGACACTCGATCGCGCGCAAAGATCACCGAGAGCTTTGTAGCAAAACGTACAGGCTTGTCCGCGGATTGGCGTGCGCATTATCAGCGAGAAGGCTTCGGCAAACGCGACTGTGCCATGTTGTCTGGGGCAGTCGGTTCTAGGCCTATATTGCAGTCTCAGTTCTATCAGATGGTAGCAGATGAGCAGTTGCAACCTGAGTTCGTGGATGTTGTTCATGCTGTTCGTGATCATGTGAACTGCGGTGTCGTTATTCCTATAGCCGCCAATGGCTTGCGTGCGGTGATCGGTCTTTACAACCCGCAAGGCGATGAGCGGAGGCACAATGCAAGATTTGAAAGTAACAGTAGAAGGATAGTGACTCTGGCCACTTTGTTTCATCGTAGCTGTGAGTGGGACCTAGAAGTCACAGATCAGCGTGGCCTGAGCCAGCTAAATTTATCTGTCTTAATGTACAAAGCTCAGGGTCTTCGGGTGAAGGAAATCCTTCACAAAATCGGCCGCAATAATCCTAAGACTGTCGACAACCACATGATGCGTGTGCGAAAGGCACTTAGCGCGGAAACGGATTCCGAAGCTATTGCAAAAGCCTCAAAACTTGGCTTGCTTAAAAATGACCAAGTATTTCATGTGAGCAGTCTATACCTACCCTAGATCAAGGTGGTGATGTGATCCCCGAAAATGCCTTCGATTTTGGTTAGAGATTCCTGTGACGAATCCTTGGCTGGGAGAGGAGCCGAAACGCATGTGGAGTAGCCCCCTGAAAGTGGTCCACCAACTGGGATAGATTGTCCCGCAAATTGGAGGATCAACGCTGGCTGGAAAACGAGAAAAGCCGGAAGAGATTGTATTGAAGCTTCGGCAGGTTGAAGTTCTGCAAGGACAAGGCGCGACGGTTGCCGAGGCGGCGCGCCAGATTGGTGTTACGCAGCAGACGTTCTATCGATGGCGAAAGCTCTATGGCGGAATGCAACGATCGCAACTGGCCAGACTGAAAGAGCTGGAGAAAGAAAACCAGCGGCTTCGACGTGCGGTGTCGGACCTAACGTTGGACAAGCTGATCTTGGCTGAGGCGGCAAAGGGAAACTTCTGAGCCCTTCGCGTCGTCGTAAATGCATCGACCTTGTGCGGCAGGAGCTTGGCGTATCAGAACGTCGGGCCTGTCGCACCTTGGGTCAGCACCGATCCACGCAGCGCAAAGTGCCCCAGGGCCGGGCCGATGAGCGGCGTCTGACCGACGATATCATTGAGCTTGCCAACCAGTACGGGCGCTACGGATATCGGATGGTGACGGGTTTGCTGAATAACGCGGGCTGGCATGTGAACCACAAGCGTGTCGAACGCATCTGGCGACGTGAAGGGCTGAAAGTTCCACAGAAACAGAAAAAGAAAGGTCGGCTTTGGCGGAATGATGGGTCATGTGTGCGGCTCCGACCCGAGCGCCGCAACCACGTTTGGTCTTATGACTTCGTTCATCTGCAACAGCCAAGGCCGCCGCGCACCCAGTCCAATGCTGAAGTACATAACAGCCTCTCTCGCACTGATTGCTTTCCCTGCATAGGCAGAGGACTTGCCCCAAGCCATCTCCTGCTATCAGGACAGTGCAAACGCAAAAGACATTGATGCTTATATGGCGTGTTTCACGCCATACGCTGAAATGATCGACGTCTCTCGCGCCTTTAATGGAACTGATTCAATCCGTGCATGGGCGTTACGAGAGGTTATTCCCGGCGGGGACACTTTCGCGCATCGAAAAATTCTGGAGCGACAAGAGGGCTACGCCAAGACTGAAGTGAACTGGCTGAGTTGGATCGTCCACTATTCTTATTGGTGGAATGAAGAAGACCAGATCACTCGTATGTCACTTCAATACGCAGACTAGGGGAATAGTCACCATGGCACGCGCACTTGTGACAGGCGGTAATAGAGGGATCGGACTCGCTACCGCCGCAGGCTTAGTCTTTATGGGTCATGATGTTGTGATCGGTTGTCGCGACCTGTCCAGGTGAGAAAAGGTTGCACGTGAGATTGGTGCAACAGCCATCAGCTTAGATGTTGGAGCAACTGCCAGCATCGTCAGGGCGGTGGATGAGACCTCGTGTCCGTCGTCAGAAGATTTGGGCCAGTTAGCGGCCTGAGCTAAGAGAGGGTCTGGCGCATCTGGTTGGTTTGATTATGCGGTGGGTTGTATGGGCTCAGAGCTGCCTTGCGGCGATTGGAAAGCACGCCTGCAGTGAAATCGCGTGTGTTCGCCGCCGCCCAGTGACCGATGTCAGCCCAAAACGGACCTGCTGGTTCAGCCAGACTGGCTTAGAGCAGAGGCACTCCTTTGAGTGACTCTGGAACTTACAAAATGAATTAACCTTGCAGAACTGGTCTTGGTCCACAACGTTTTCACGTTTAAGCAGATTCGCGACCACCCATTCTCGTAGAAGTGTCCTTAAGATACTAAGAATCTGTGTGCATTCCAGAAATGTGCGGTTTTTTTGGGCGCAAACTTTGCCCTGGGATCGGCTTTGTTGCAACAAAGCCGTCTGCGGGGAGAGAGAGACGGGGACATGAAGCCCGTCATTCTGGCTCCCCGGCAAATTCGGCGAGAAGGCGGTTGAATTCCGCGGCCCGCTCAATGTTGACCAAATGGCCGGTCCCTGGAAGCCGGTGCCATACGGCGTCGGGCAAAGTGTCTTGCAGGAAGGCATTTGTCTCGCCCACCAGGTAGTAATCCTCGTTCCCGGTCACCAGAAGCACCGGCTTTTCGAAGGTTTTCAACCGCGCCTGATCCTCAAACAGGGACCGCCGATTCCAATGCACGGTCGACAGCACATGAACGGCGCCTTCGGGCGGTTGACCGCGCAGGTTTTCGGCATAGATAGCCCAGTTTTTGGGGTCGTTTTGCTGAAAACTCTGATAGGCCGGATCCTCTTCAAGTACAGCCACCGCGCCGTTCCCACCGCATTCTTCTCGCAGCTTGGCCTCATGGCTAACCCAGTCTTGCCGGTAGCGGGTGCGTTCGGCGTCATCCCGTGGGCCGGAGCTGTTGCCAACAAGGGTTACGCTGGTTGTTCGATCCGGGTGGTTTAGTGCGAAGTCGAGGCTGGTGAAGCTGCCCATGGAGGTTCCAACCACATGGGCCTGGTCCAGTCCGAGATGGTCCATCAGGGCCAGGAGGTCGCTGGTCGAATAGGATTGCCCGTATTGGCTGCGGTCCTGCGGAACTGCAGAAGGCAGAAAACCGCGGGCGCTATAGGCGATACAGCGGAAGGATCGGCTCAGCTCCGCTACCTGCAGGTGCCAGCTGCGGTAGTCGCCGCCGAATTCATGAACAAAGACAATGGGAGCGCCGCTCCCAGCCTCTTCATAGTAGATTGAAATGCCGTCTGGGGTTTGAAATTCGGGCATGTGCTGTGTCCTGAATTGGCCATTAAGAAATTTCTACAGTCAGCGCGTCGATGGCATCCGATGCATAGCCCAGTTCGGCCAAAACCTCCCGGGTGTGCTGTCCCAGCTGGGGCGCCGGGCTTTCCTGCAGATCCCTTGGTGCAATGGGATTGCGCGCGAACCGCATCGCGCGCCCGTCTGCACCGGTCTCGACGCTAGAGAAGGCCGCGTATTCTTCGGCAATCGGGCTGTCGGCAATTGACTGGATATTTTCCACCACCGAACATGGGATCGCATTGTCGATTAGGGTCTGTGTCCAATAGGCCGAGGGGTGCTGTTTGAGATGCTCGCCCAACACCTCGTCCAGCGCGTCACGGTTCGCCAACCGCGCCTCATCGCCTTGAAAGCGCGGGTCGTCCAGCAGCTCGATAAAACCAATAGCCTCACAGAACCGCGGCCAGTCCTTGTCGCTGCCCAGACCGATAACGATGTCCTGGTCAGCGGTTGGGTAGGGTTCAAACGGTGTCATCGATGGATGGCGTGAGCCGATCGGGCCTGGTACGATACCTGCGTTGAGATAGCGGGCAAAGGCGTTCTCCAAGCACACCCACTGGCAGGCGAGCATGGAGACATCTAAATGGTTGGTTTTTTCCAGCCCTTTGGCATCGCGCTCATAGAGGCGCTGCAGAATGCCGATGGTGGTGAAGAGCGCGGCGGCGATATCTCCAACTGAAAATCCGACCCGGGTCGGGTCGCCATCCAGTTCTCCGTTGATGCTCATCATGCCGCTCATCGCCTGCACCACGATATCATAGGCCGGGCGGTGCGATAGGCTGCCGGTCTGGCCGAAGCCACTGATAGAGGCAGAGATCAGCCGTGGATTGATTCGCCTGAGGTCGGCGTCACTGCAGCCTAGCCGGTCGCGCACGCCCGGGCGCATGTTCTCGACAAAGACGTCTGAGGTGGCGAGCAGTTTGTGCAATGCCTCTTTGCCATCCTGAGTTTTCAGATCCAGTTTCACGGAACGCTTGTTGCGGTTCAGCGAAGCGAAATAGAGGCTAACGCCGTCTTCAAAAGGTGGGGTGCCTCGAGCCAGATCCCCGTTGGGGTTTTCGACCTTGATCACATCAGCGCCGAGGCTGGCCAAAAGCCAGGTGCAAAACGGACCGGACAGAACAGACGTCATGTCGACAACGCGAATACCTTTCATGACGACCCTCCCTTAAGCATGGATTTCAATCTTTTCAGATGCCCTCGATCAGCGGCTTGTGCGGCGGCACAGAGACTGTGACATGCGTCTTGCAGTGTTCCACGAGGCACCAACCGATCTACCAGTCCCCAAGAAACGGCGTCTTCCGCGCTCACGGTGTCTCCGCCGAGTAGGATTAAAGCACTGCGACCCGGGCCAGTGAGTGCATGTAACTTGTCAACGTCATACTGTCCGGGCAGCACGTTGTTCTTAAGGACCGGATAGGAAAACCGGGCTTCAGGCACGCAGATACGCGTGTCGCAGCCTAGCGCCAAAGTCAGACCTC
Organism: uncultured Pelagimonas sp.; assembly: GCA_947497905.1. Taxonomy (GTDB): domain Bacteria; phylum Pseudomonadota; class Alphaproteobacteria; order Rhodobacterales; family Rhodobacteraceae; genus CANMIH01. The sequence continues at coordinate 61,802 of CANMIH010000011.1, read as the reverse complement.
CGCCGATACAGGGACCGTTGATGGCTGCCACAGTCAGCACAGGGACACCCCTAAGCGCTGCGGCCATTTCGTCCCAAGGGTCGGGGCCGTCGTGTTTATTGTAAAGCGTGTTTAGATCCGCGCCGGCGCAAAACACCCGTTCACCGGCTCCTGTTAGGATGATGGCCGCGAGTTCATCATCATCGGTGGCTGCGCGAAAGATGTCTCGCATAGCCACCAGCATTTCGATGGTCAGTGAATTGGCTTTATCCGGCCGATTGATGGTGACGGTTAGGCAGGCACCTTCGCGCCGGGAGAGGATTAGGCTGTCTTCTTTCATGACCGGTACTCCGGCGCTGTACGCTCTAGCATTCGGATCAGCGAGGGCCATTGCACATGGCCATGCGGGCCATTGTTCGGCGAACCCCAGTCGTGCAGAGCCGCCATGGCATCCTCGGCGATGGCGATGGGTTTGTCTGTGGCGCCCAGTATATCCACTTGTATTTTACAGGCCATTTCAAGGTAGTAGTGATAAGTGAAGGCCTCAGCCGCGGTGCGCCCGACGACCAGTAGTCCATGGTTCTGCAACAGCATGGCGAAGTTTTGGCCCAAGTCGTGGGCCAATAGCGCGCCCTCATCTTCGACCGCAGTCGAGTCCTGATAGGGATGCGTCGACAAGGTGCCGAGTACGAAACCTGCGTGCTGCGAAAGTGGCAACAACCCCTCTGGCATAGCCGACACGGCCACGCCTGCACGGGTGTGGCTATGTATCACGTAATTCACATCGGGGCGCGCACGCAAAATACCGGAGTGGATGAGATGCCCGGCCAGATTGATGACCTTTCCGCTGCCCGGTGGATCATCTACCGCCGTGCCCGCAAAGGACATGCGGGTGAGGTTTGATGCGGTGATCTCATCAAACATTAGGTCGTGAGAGTTCAGGAGGTAGTGCTCTGGGTCCTGGGGCAGGCGGGCCGAGATGTGGGTCGAGGTCAGGTCGGTCCAGCCAAAATGGTGGGCCAACCGGTAGAGCGCGGCTAGGTCCTCGCGGATTGCAGTGCTCATGCGCTTTCTCCCAATGCATCCCGATAGAGATTATGGAAATGGCGGAGACCAACTTCGCTCATTGCGCCTCGGCCGTCGCCAATTACATAGGGCCCGGGCTCAAAGGCGCGGCTTTGCATCCCTTTCTGAATTTTAGAGACAACAACTTCATCTTCGGCTCCGGTGGTTGCCTTGTGCTTGTGCATCAGTGCAATCACGTCCTCATCCGCGATATCGCCGCTTGAAAACCAGCGGTATCGGTAGACCGTCTTGTTCCATGCTATGGGCAAGAACTGGCGGATCGTGAAATATCCACCCGGATAACAGCACATCGAGACATTGGGGAAAATCCAATAGGCACCATAATCGCCTGCGCGCGGGCTTGCCTTTAGATCGTAGTCGTATTGCTTTTCGTTCTTTGTCTGGGCCTTTCCGTCATGCCAGATCGTCTTGCCCTTCGGGATGGTGGTGTAGCCTTCCATTTCCAGCACGCCATGCGTCAATGAAGAGGCATGGACTGTCGGGCAATGGTAGCACTCGTTGTAGTTCTCGACCGAGAGCTTCCAGTTGCTGTCATGCGCAATCTCGGTTTCACAGACAAACTTCAGCTTGGTTGGATCAGGGTGAAAGCTGAGCATATTCTGGCGGTATTCTTCCAGTTCCCCTCCCATCGGCGCAGCATTTTCGTCGATATTAACAAAGACAAAGCCGCAGAATTCCTCAACCCGGATGTTGCGCAGGTTGATCTGATCGCAGCTCAGCCCATCGCTCTCCATCGATCCCGGCGCGCGGCGCAGCCGGCCGTTAATCTCATAGGTCCAGGCGTGATATGGGCAGACCAGCACCCGCTTGCCCTTGCCGCTGTCTTCGACAATCGGATGGCCGCGGTGACGGCAGATGTTGTAGTAGGCCTTGATCCCACCGTCTGGCGCGCGGATCACAAAGACATCCTCATCAACGATGGTGAAGGTCTTGAAATCACCCGGTTCCGCGATTTCGGAAACATGGCAGACGCATTGCCAGCTGCGGAAGAAGATCCGCTCCTTGTCCCGCTCGAAGTATTCCGGCTCGACGTAATACCGCGCAGCCAATGGCGTATCCCGTGACATCTACCCTCCGCTTCTGGCGGATGGTTCTCGGCTCCGCCACGTTGCTTGTTCTCTGTCGGGCAGCAGCCTGCCTTGATGTGAGTAATCTGAATAGATAGAAATATTTTACACCTAGGGTAAGTTAAAGTTGGCCTATTCATGTTAAATCCTTCAGATCAGGCTCCGCTTAGTGCGATGCGTGTCTTTGCCGTGGCGGCCCACTATGGGAATTTCAAGCGCGCCGCGACAGAGCTGGGCGTGACGCCAACCGCTGTGAGCTCTCAGGTCAAATCGCTTGAATCCTATCTCGGCTGCCAGCTGTTTGACCGCAATGCTCAGTCCGTCTCTCTGAACGAGACAGGTCGTCAGTTTGCAGAGGCCTGCGAGGCGGTTTTTGCGCGGCTGAACATGGCCGTCCAGGAGGTGCGTCAGTCCGCCAGCCGCACGTCGATCACAGTGGGAGTCGGCGCGCTGATTGGTTCGCAATGGTTATCGAAGCGGCTATTCAGTTTCTGGCAGCGCTTTCCAGAGACTGGGCTGCACTTGCAGTACTCTCCCGGCGGCGTGGAATTCTCGGATGGGCAAACCGACATGATGCTGGCCTGGGGGGACGGTCGCTGGCCCGGGTTGATCTCCGAACCGTTACTTTGGTTTGATACGTCGCCGGTCGTCAGTCCGTTTCTTTTGGCGAACAAAGCGGTATTAACCGATCCGGCTGATGTACTGACCTTGCCATTATTGCATTGGAAAGATCAGTTCGATTGGATGGAATGGTGCGCCGCCATGGGCGTTGAAACCGGTGGGCGCCTACCTGGAGTCGTCATAGATGACTCTAGCGTTTTGTTGCGGGCGGTTCTTTCAGGGCAGGGGGTTGCGCTCGGGTTGCTACCTCTTATCCAAAACGAATTGCGATCTGGACAGCTGATCCGGCCGTTCGGCGATAAGTTTACCCCTTCACGGTCCTATCATCTTGTCTATCCTCCGAAAGCGATGAAGCATACGCAGCTCAAGGCTTTTCGAGATTGGATTGTAGGAGAAGCCAATCAGAACAATTCCTAAACTTCGTGTCTGGGAGTTGGCGTATGCTCCGTCGCGACCACAATCAAGTGTTAGTGCTATTCACGTCTTGGTCTTATGCTGACCGTTGACGATCCTCCGAGAGGAGAAAGATTAGTTAAATCGGTCACATTGAGACGGGACGCTGAATTCCAAGGTGATCTAGGATTGGCGCCTCCAAAGAGGGTAAGATATTCGCTTTGGTTGCGTTTCTAATTGGGCGGAGCGGCTTAACCCACTAGAGATTCGCCAGTTTCTTTTTCCAAAGACATTCAGGGCGATTGAGACCATCTTTGTGATGAAGTGTGTCTTGCTTGATTTTGGGCGCGGGGCAGGAGCCTCCACACAAGAGTTAGGTCGTGCCGCGCATCTCACTTTGAGTTTTTCGAAAGAAAATGGGGCAGCGTTTGTTTGCTGCATGAGTGACAATGTCAGCTATACGCTTGCCCCGATTGATTATTCGTATGCGGCCGTCACGATCATTTCCACCTTCAATACATCCCTTGCGAGCTTCGCTTCACCGCAAGCGCGGGTAGGTGCATGACCTTTTGGGATCCAAGCATCCCAGACAGCGTTCATTTCGGCGAAATCTGCCATATCGGCCAGCCAGATCTCACATTGCAGTATCCGGGTCTTGTCGCTGCCTGCCTTGGCCAGAAGATCTTCGATCTTGGCGAGGATTTCGCGGGTCTGTTCAGCCACGCTCTCAGCCTCGGAAGTCTGTCCACACAGATAGGCAACGCCATTATGCTTGACGACCCGGCTCATGCGCTGGTTGGTTTCAATGCGGGTGATGGTCATGGGTTTTTCTTCTCTTATAGGACCTTGCGGTCATAGCGGTTAATACGGAAAGGGGTTAGGTCAAAGCGGTTTTGCTCGCCCAGAACCAGGTCGGCCATGATCTGGCCGGTGACCGGCCCCATCTGGAAGCCATGCGCGGAAAAGCCAAAGGCATGAAAAGCACGATCAGCGTTTTCCGCTGCGCCGATGACGGGTAGGTTGTCGGGCATATAGGCCTCGAGCCCCGCCCACATCCGGTTGATGCTCGCACGGGCCATGATCGGAAAGAACTCAGCCGTGATGCGTGCGGCGTTGGCGAGCTTTGCGTAATCCAGTCGGGTGCGGTTGTTGGAGCGATCAGCAAAGCCCTTGGCCCCACCGCCGATGAGGACCGTGCCGTTTTCAAACTGCTTGAAGCTGAGCTGACGGCTGACCGCCCCGACCACGGGCCGGGCGAAATGGGGCATGCGGGCGGTGATCATCAGCATGGGTGCGGCGTGTGACAGGGGCACGTTGTCACCAATCATCATGGCGACGCGGTCCGCCCAGGCGCCTGCGCAGTTGACCACGCTGTTGGCCTCGTACCTTTGCCGCGCCCCCTGAACGAGCCAGGATTGCCCGACACGGCGCAGCGTGATCAGCTCTTCACCATCGACGACTTGTGCGCCGTGGCGTTCTGCGGCGAGGCGAAAGGCGCTGGTGGCCTTGTAGGGGATCGCATAGCCGTCCAGATCCGAGGTCGCGCCGCCAACGCAATCAGGGTTCACATGGGGCAAGCGGTCCAGCAGTTCGGCCCGGTCGATGATGCGTTCATGGGTGTAGCCAGCGGCCTGCATCTTGCCCTCACGGGCGCGCAGGGTGGCCATGTCCCCCTCGTCCACCGCGATGTTGATAACGCTATTGCGGCGGAAACCGGTGTCTGCGTCTAGCTCTTCATCTAGGGTCTGCCACATCTCCATCGAGGCTTTGGACAGCGGGACCTCGGCCACGTCGCGGCCTAGCAGGCGCACGCCACCAGCATTGACGCCCGAAGCATGACGGCCAGTGTAGTCCTTTTCCAGCAGGATCACCGAGGTGCCGCGCCGCGCCAGATGATAGGCTGTGGCGCAGCCCTGAATGCCGCCACCGATGACCAATACATCCGCTTTCATTGCGCAGCCTCCGTTTGTGCAGGGGCCGAGGCGGCCTGATAACGGCTGAGCTCTTTCAGGGTCAACAGGCGCTGGGGACTGCGCAGGCGATAATAGCCGATGGTTTCGGGTCGCTCGTCGCGCCATTCCGAAAGAAGCCCGGCCACCATATGTCCGCATTGCCTCCCCTGACAGGGGCCCATACCGCAGCGGGTCAGTGATTTTAGCGCATTGGGATCACGCGCGCCTCGATCAAAACCGGCGCGTAGGTCCGCAAGGGTTTGTTCCTCGCAGCGACAGACCAAGGTTGAAAGTTCTTGTGGCAGGCGCAGCGCATCGGTGGGACGGTAGAGCCTGTCGATAAAGGCACGGAAAGGGGCCATTGCGGTAATCTGGGCCAGATCCGGCGCGGCCTGACGGTCACGTTCAGCCAGCGTCAGCCGACCCAGCCTATGCAGGATGTTGAGCGCCGCCAGACGGCCCGTAATCAGTGCCCCATCGGCACCAAAAATCCCGGCGCCATCGCCCGCCGCCGAAACATGGGGGACCGAGGTCTGGCCAAATGGATCCGTCACGACTTGCCAGCACAGCTGCTTCAGATTCCAGCGGTGTTCCAGATCCATGGCGCGGGTCATGTTGAGGTTGGGTTGCACACCCTGATGAAGAAAGACTGTGTCGGCGGCGATCTCGTGTGTCTGTCCTTTGGTCGTGAACTGCAGTCCGGTGGCGTTTTCCTCACCGAGCACTTTCAGGCCTTCGGCAAAGCGGTAAACCGGGATGCCGGATCGTTTGATCTCCGCCAGCAAGGTCAGGCCTTTTTTCAGCAACTCGGTTCGGCGCAGCGCGCGGGGCAGCATCAGGGCGGCGTTCAGATAGTTCTGGCGCGGCGTGGTGTCGACCAGCGCCGCGACCGGCACGCCAAGGCGTAGATATTGCGCGACGATCAGATACAGCAGCGGACCGGAGCCAGCAAAGACCGCGCCATCAGACACCATGGCGTCAGATTTCAGCATCACCTGCGCCGCGCCAGCGGTCATCACACCGGGCAAGGTCCAACCGGGGATCGGCATGGGACGCTCCATCGCGCCGGGGCACACCAGCATTTCGCGGCAATGTAGCTCACAAGTTTCGCCGAGGTGGGAAAACAGAATGCGCCCGTCATCGCCCAAATGCCAAGCATCCGCACCGGCAAAATGGGTGATATCGGCACGGGAGAAAGCGGTGAGCAGCTCAGCGCCCGCAGTATAATCAGGGCCGAGCACATTTGCGTCGGGCAGGGGGCTTTCAGAAACAGAGCGATAGATCTGCCCGCCAGGTTTTTGCCCGCGATCCAACACCGCTACGCGCGCACCGGCATTGGCCAGTTCGATGGCTGCCGACATGCCTGCCGGTCCAGCTCCGACAATTGCACAATCAAAGGCCTGCATTGGTGGCCTCGGAACTCTCAGTAATATTTTGGGTAGAGACCTTCATTCCGTCAGAGACCTGGCGCATGCAGGCTTGCTGGTTCGGCACCCCGTCGATTTCTACCATGCATTCGAAACAGACACCCATAGTGCAATAGGCGCTGCGATCCTCACCCGACAGCGCGGCGCGTCGGGTCACGGTCTGGCCGTTCAACGCCATGGCCGACCAGACCGATTGTCCGGCGGTGGCAATGATGTCGTGTCCATTGATGGACAGCGTTATTTCCGGGGCGGTTTTGGGGCGCAGGGATCGGAACATCTTAAGGGGCGCTCTCCATCAAGCGTCGTAAAGGGAGGACGGCGCCCGGAAGGTAACGGGCGCCGATGGGACAGGCAGGGGGAGGTCGCGCCTGTCCCGTAGGTAGAAGGCGATTTATTCGGCGATCTTGTCCAGGATGGCCTGTCCCCAATCGGTACCGACATCTTCCAGCACCTGCGGCCAAACTTCCGCACGAACGTGCTCGGCTGTGGCCGCCAGCTCGGCGTCGCTCAGCGAAACGATCTTGGCGCCGTTATCAGCCAGTTTCTGTTCGAACGCGCCCTGATCAGCCTCAGCGGTTTCCCAACGCTTGGCTTCGAACGCCACGGCGGCAGATTCTAGCGCGGTGCGGTCGACGTCAGACAGTTCCGCGAGGGAACCCGAGTTGATGATCATGTACCAGACCTCAAAATGGGTGTTCACCGGCACATAGGTGGTGGTCACGTCGCGGAACGAAGCATAATACCCTTCGGCACCCGACCCTACGACACCGTCAACCACACCGGTCTGCACTGCAGTGAATGCCTCCGAGAATGGGATCGGCGAAGAGATGTAACCCAGCGCATCGGCGGTCAGCTGGAAGCTTTTGATGCCGGGAACGCGGACCTTGATGCCTTTAGCAGCGTTCGGATTGCCGGGATCTACTGCATCGGTGTTCAGCGCAACGCCACCGAAATAGACCGGGTACGCGGCAAGCATGGTGATATCCTGCTTGGCATAAAGCTCCTTCATCGCGTCATAGATCGCGCCGCCGGGGCCATAGATCTTTTTCGCCTCGGCCCAGTTCGCGGCGACATAGGGGAAGGCCGAGATCTGCATCCGGCGATCAACGGCCGTGGCGGCGGGCTGCACGGCCATGTCGATAGCCCCAACCGAGATACGCTCTTGAACCGAGGTGTAATCACCTAGGGCAGACGCCGGGAACAGGTTCAGTTCCAGCGAGCCATTGGTGGCGCCCGACAGACCTTCGGCAAAGGCACGCAGCTCGTTGTCGATGGTTGCACCTTGCGGGCGGATATGGCTCAGCTTCAGCGTATCGGCCATGGCCATGCCGGCTGTGGTGGCCAGCGCTGCGGCCATGCAGGTGGATTTCAGGAAAGTCATCATGGGTTTTCTCCTCCGTGGGTAATGATGAGTTCGGGGGGCTTAGTAGCCAAAGACGCTGGGCAGCCACATCGACAGGCCCGGCCAGAAGCTGGTCAGGAACACCACCGGCAGATAGCCCAGCAGGATCAGGGTCATGGCGGGCCGGATCACCTTTGTGACCGGCACTTGGCCAACACGCGCGCCCAGATACAGGATCGAGGCATAGGGCGGAGTCACGCCGCCCATGGCAGTGTTGACGCCCATAATTGCGGCGAACTGGATCGGGCTGACGCCTATCGCCTGCATCAGCGGCAACAACAGCGGCGCAATCAGGATGATCGCAGTGACGTCGTTGACCACCATGCCCACCAGGAACAGCAGGATGTTGATCAGGATCAGTAGCAGAACCTTGTTTTCCGTGATCGAAAAGATCGCTTGGACGATGGCCTGCGGAATACTTTCCAGCACAAACATCTGGGACAGGATCATGGAAAATAGGATCATCAGCATGATCGCGCCAACTGATGTCGCCGCCTCTTTGCCCGCGCCAAAGAATGTGCGCATGTCCAGACCCTTGTAGATCAGGAACCCAACCGGGATTGCATAGATCACCGCCACGGCGGCGGCTTCGGTCGGGGTCATGATGCCGCCATAGATACCGCCGAGAATGATCACCGGCATAAGCAGCGCCGGGGTGGCCTTCAGCCCGCGGGAGGTCGCCTCGGACACGAATGCGGCCCCTTTCAGCGGCTCGTCCAGTTTCAGCGGGAACTTGCGCGCCATGCGGATGTTCACGACCGAAAAGCTGGTCATGATCAGCAGGCCAGGCCCCAGCGTGGCGAGGAAGCAGGCGAGGATCGAAGTATCGGTGACCCAGCCATAGACGATCATCGTAACCGATGGTGGGATCAGCAGGCCCAGAAGCGAGGCGTTGGCGATCAACGCGGTGGCGTATTCGCGGGGGTAGCCCTGTTTCTCCATCTCGGGGATCAGCAGCGGTCCGATGGCTGCAACGCCGGTCAGGCCCGAGCCGGAGATCGCCCCGATCAGCGCGCAGGACACGGTGGCCACAACGCCCAGGCCGCCGCGCAGGTGGCCGATGAAGATGTTGACGAAGTTCAAAAGGCTCGCCGCAATGCCGGACACGCTCATAATTGTTCCAGCTAGCACAAACAGCGGGATGGCCAGCAACACCGGGTTGCCCAGCTGTTGGAAACCCCAGAGCATATTGCCCTTCATCACCACGTCACCGGCGAAATACATCACCATCAGACCGGCGCCGAAGCAGTAGGGCAGGGGGACGCCCAACGTCAGCAGAACGACAAGAACCAGAACGGCGAGGAGCGCAATCTCGATCATCTCAGGCTTCCTTTTTGGCCGAAACGGGGGTGAACAGGGCGCGGATGTGCAGGATCAGATGCCAGGCGGTGAAGACCATCATCAGCACCATCCCGATAAACAGCGCGGCATCGACGTAGAAGGTCGGCAGGTACAGCGTCGGGCTTTCACGCCAGACCCGCTGGGAGTACTTCCAGAAATCCCAGGCCCAGGAGGTGAGCCACAGGCCAACAGTCAGGCTGATCACCTCGCCGATGATGGCCAGAACCTGATGCTGGCGTTCGGTGGACAGGAAGATTTCCAGCACATTGGCGCGGATATGGGTGTTCTCGCGCGAGGCATTGACCGCCCCCAGCATGTACAGCCACAGCGTCGGGTAGAGCAGGCTTTCCTCCAACCCCATCACCGGGATTTCCAGCACATAGCGGGTGATCACCTGGACGAACTGGCCAGCGGCCACCAGGCAGATCAACACGGTCAGCAAGACACTGAAGGTGCGGTTCATTTTCCCCTCCCTTTCTGGGCAAATGCGCGAGCGGCATTTCGTGGCAGGCAAACTTGCGGGAGTGGGGTATTAAGTCAAAGCGATTAAATTGATTAATGAATAGGGTTGCTTTATGAGTTGGTGAAAAGGAAAGGGAAATCAACGCGCCATGAACCTCAGCTTTCGCCAGTTACAGGCCTTTCGCGAGGTGATGCGGACCGGTTCCGTGTCAGATGCCGCGCGGATTTTGGGACGAACCCAGCCCGCGGTCTCGGCCTTGATCGCCAATCTCGAGTCGGAATTAGGCATCGCATTGTTCCGTCGTCAGCGCGGGAAAATGGCCCCCACACCCGAGGCGCAGTACTTCTTGGGAGAGGCGGACGCGATCCTTGAACGGCTGGCGTTGTCGACCCGCACGATGCGCGAAATCGGGGCGCTGGCGAAGGGACGACTGAACATCGCCTGCATGCCCGCCGCCGCCAGCCTGCTGATGCCGCAGCTGCTTGGGGATTTTCTGCAGGACAAGCCTGAGGTGCGCGCCTCGCTGATGATGCGCGCCTCACCGGTGATCGAAGAATGGGTGGCCTCGCAGCAATATGACATCGGGCTAGGTGAAACGCCAAAGCCGTCAGCTGCGATTGAAACTGTTGATTTCCAGATGATGTGCGTTTGCGCGATCCCAGAAGGAGACCCGCTGGCAGATCTGGAGGGGATCGAGGCGCGCCACCTGTCGGGCAAACCGATGGCGGCCCTGCAAGACGGACATCCGAACCTAATCGCAACATTGCGCGTGTTTAAACAGCAACAAGCGCAGTTTGAACACCGGTTCGAGCTTAGAACCTTTCACCCCGCGCTGACACTGGTTGCTAAGAACCTGTGCTATTGTGTCTGTGACCCAATAACGGCAGCTGGATATTTGAACATGCAGCCCGAACCTAGGCCGGTTGTATTTCGCCCGTTTCGTCCCGGTGTCGCGCTTGAAATCTCTATCATGCAACCTGCACATCGGCCTCCTTCAGTTTTGGCAGATGAATTTTCTAAGTTGCTGCGGTCCGCGTTGGAAGGTGTAAACAGCTTATTCTAGCGGTGAAGCGCGCACCATGAACGCTGGGGCATGAGACCATTTCGTATGGGCTTGGCCCGCATATCGACGATATTTGCCCAGTCTTCCCTCCCACCAACCTGGAATGCTTCGCCGTGTTTAACAACTGATGATACATAGGTGCCACGCCCGGTTGGCAGCTCGGCGCGATGTCAATCGACACGCCAAACCCTGGCAAAGGCCGCAACCTGTTATCAAGACCCATCGTGACCCATTCGCAGACATCGAACCGCCCGCTGTGCGGCAGTGATCTGGTGACGATGAAAGTCGTCGATGTACTGGCAGCAGGTCAAATCAAAGAGCGCGCATTCGTCCTGCAAAGTCAAATTCAGAAACCTCTGCCACGTGAGAAATCCGAAGGCACATGAGCTTCAGCCGAGAAGCAGAGGGTAGACGAGCTCTTGGTTCCGGAGCTTGAAGAGACAGTCTATCTGTCTGTCCGGATTTCATCAAATCAAAGCCGGAGAATGCCTTCGCCAGGATGTTCGAAAAAGCTTCGGACAACAGGATCGAGCGACATGCTATTAGGTCGATACAGTCCGCATTTTCGGGCCGCATCTCGGTAATCGTATGTATTTTTTTGCTTTTTCCAGATTACGCGAGAAGAGAATGGGGTTCGATAAGGACGCCAAGCCATGGCCATGGTCAAGCCTGTCACGTAAGTGGATCGGTGGGCTTCAGAAGGGGTCAGGATCGTTTGCGCCATGGCGTCTGCTGCACCGCTTCCACGTTCCAGAACAAAAATGGCGTCACCCTGAAAGGACATCATACCGTGAAAGCGTGATCGGTACGTCTGACGAGATGATGGGTCCTGAGCACGTCCTAAATAGCGAGTTCGGATTAGGTTGTTTTCCTCTCGCACCAGACATAGTCCGCATTGGATTAGAGATGGCCAAGTGATGTTGATGAAGTAGGTATGATAGAGGCCTACATAATTTCGCAACACGTTGAGATTGCCAGGAAATAATTCTTGGAACACCCCTGGCACAGTGAGATCTGCGGAGAGTTGTGAGACACGTGCGTTAAACTCCCGAGGGGGGAGAAACAAGCTGGCCTCTTCGACCCCAAAGTACTGACAAATCAAATATGTGTTGTGGCTTGATGGTTGAGACTGCCCCTGAAGGTACCGCTCAAATTGCTGACGATTGAGCCCAATATCTCGGCAAACAGATGAAACCGAGCGACGCGTTCTACACAACTCTCTTAGGTTCGTAGAAAAATTTGACATTTCGCACCCAGTGTCCTGCTTAGTTTTGCGCTAGGTTTTACGTTTACGCGTAATTTAGCGTAAAAAAGAGAAAATTTGCGTAATTGTCAAACACCTTTTTGGGAGGTTCATCTGCCTTTAATGGCAATGAAAGGACTCTCACGTGTCACAACCTGGAACCTCTGGGATATCCATTGATCCACATATGAAGATTGCGCTGTCTGATGGGGTGCAACTTTCAGCCAAGGTGTGGATGCCGGAGAGTGCCGCAACTGCTCCTATGCCGGCTATTTTGGAGTACCTGCCTTATCGCAAGTCTGATGGCACGGCGGCCAGAGATCACGCAATGCATCTGCATTTCGCTCAGAACGGTTACGTTAGCTTGCGCGTGGACCGCAGGGGATGTGGTGAGAGCGAAGGACTGTTTGACGACGAGTACTCTTCGGAAGAACTCGCTGACGGTGTCGAGGTGATCAATTGGATTGCTGCACAACCTTGGTGTGATGGAAACGTCGGGATCCAGGGTATTTCCTGGGGTGGCTTCAACGGGCTACAAATCGCGGCGTTGGCACCCAAACCTTTGAAAGCTGTCATCACCATTGGATCGACGGTCGACCGGTACGCTGATGATATCCACTATAAAGGTGGTATCCAGGTGGGAGAGAACATCGGTTGGGCCGCCACGTCGATGTCATGGTTCTCAATGCCGCCAGACCCGGCCTTGGTTGGTGAAACCTGGCGCGAGGTCTGGATCGATCGTCTGCAGAATACACCGTTTCTTGGCCAAGTTTGGCAGGGGCACGCGGATCGCGATGCCTACTGGCAACATGGCTCAGTTTGCGAGGATTACTCTGCAATTCAAGCACCTGTTTTGGCGCTAGGAGGGTTGCACGATGGGTATCGCAACACGATGGCCCATCTGGTTGAAAACCTTCAATCGCCTGTTAAAGGGATCGTAGGGCCGTGGAGCCACAAGTATCCTCATATCAGTACCGTTGGGCCGTCCATTGACTATCTGAATCTTGCTGTTCGGTGGTGGGACCATTGGTTGAAGGGAATTGACCGTGGCGTCGATAAAGATCCTGCCTATAGTGCCTATGTCATGGATAGTGTGACACCTGACGCCGGGCTGAGTTATCGTCCTGGACGCTGGGTGGGAGAAGCTGAATGGCCATCGTCCTCGGTCAAGTCCGAGGTTTTTCATTTTGGAAATGGCACCTTAGGCACCGCTGAACCATTTCGGACGCAAACCACAGCTGATCTGGCGTGTGGTCGAGCTTGTGGCGAATATTTTCCATTCGGGTTTGGGCCCGGGGAATTACCGGATGAACAAAGCCACGACGATGCACTTTCAGCCTGTTTTGACAGCTCGCCCGTCACATCAGACAGGGTAATTCTTGGTGCACCAAAAGTGCGCATAACGGTGGCATCCGACATGCCCCGGGCCCAAATGATTGTGCGGCTCTGTGATGTCGCACCTGATGGAACTTCCGGGTTTATCAGCTTTGGTTTGCTGAACCTGCGTCATCGCTACGGGTTTGATCGCAAGGGCGATTTGGAGCCTGGGCAGCTCTACGATGTTGAAGTAACGTTGGACCAGACAGCTTACCGTCTACCCAAGGGGCACCGCTTAAGGGTCGCAATTTCGAACAGCTATTGGCCCTACTGTTGGCCTGAGGGGCGAAGCTTCAAACTGACGTTGAGTGCAGGCCTACTTGAATTGCCAATGCATCAAAGCCCCGATCAAGCGTTCGAACCCCAATTCGATGCCCCCATCGATGTCGAAGAGCGCGCGTACAGGGTACTTCGCGCGGCAACGGAAGCAAAAACACGAAATGAAGATCAAAACTCCGGTCGGATCACCTTGAAGCTAACAGGTGATCATGGCCGACGGGAAGATCTTGAGAACGGCCTGATCTCTGACAGCGACATGACGGAAACCTGGGAAATTGAGCGCGATAATCCCGCCTCGGCGCATGTCGAAATTGTCTGGAACCGGGGACTTGCTCGAGAGGGAGAATTTGCTGTGCGCAGCCGTGTGGTCACTCGTATGTGGGGCCAAGAAGATCAGTTCTTTATCCAGCAAAAACTCGAGGCTTGGGACGGTGACACTCTGATCTTCGAGAAGAATTTTCAAGACAGCATCGATCGCTGAACCAAAAATCACCAACCATTCGCGTGAACAGGGAGGAAATCAATGAACAACGAACTCAAACATCTGGCAGGGCTGACAGTTTCTGGTCAAATGGATCGCCGTGCCTTTATGGGACGTGCATTTGCTTTAGGAGCTACCACTGCACTGGCCGGTACTTTGCTTGGTTCACAGGCAAAGGCTGCTACACCGCAGAAGGGCGGGACGCTAAAGATCGCGATGTCTGGCGGGCAATCCACCGACAGCCTTGATCCGGCTTTGGCCTCGAACGAAACCACATTTATGGTGGTCAAGCATTTCGGCGACACCCTTGTCGAAGTTGCCGCGGATGGCAGCCTGGAAATGCGTTTGGCAACAGCTGTTGAAGCTTCGGAAGACGCGAAAGTCTGGACTTTTACCATCCGAGAAGGCGTTCGTTTTCACAACGGTGATGCACTGAGCGCAGCAGATGTCGTTGCTACACTTCGGCGTCACGCAGGCGATGAATCGCAATCTGGTGCTTTGGGTCAGCTGCGCGCAGTAGAGACCATCGAAGACCAAGGTGGGAAAGTCATTGTCACCTTGAAAGAGGGTAACGCCGATCTCCCCTATATCATGTCGGATTATCATCTGGCGATCCAACCCCGTGGTGGCTTAGACGCGCCAGACGCAGGCGTGGGAACCGGGCCCTACAAAGTGGTCACTGCGGACCATGGAGTTCGGTATACATTTGAAAAATTTGCAGACTATTGGGACGATACCCGAGGTCATGCCGATGCGATCGAAATGTTGATCATCTCGGATGATACTGCTCGTGTCGCAGCCCTCCAATCTGGCCAGGTTCATATGGTCAACCGCATCCCGCCAAAGGTGGCGGGCTTGGTTGAACGTCATCCTAGTATAACTGTGCACTCCGCTGGTGGTCGCAGCCACTATGCATTTTTGATGCATTGCAACACGGCTCCGTTTGACAACAACGATCTGCGTCTTGCGCTGAAATATGCGATGGACCGTCAGCAGATGGTTGACAAAATCCTGTTTGGCCATGGGTCGTTGGGTAATGACATGCCGATCAATGGCGCTTACCCTCTGTTTTCGGACGACATTGAACAGCGCATGTACGATCCAGAAAAAGCGGCAGCGCATTTCAAAGCTTCGGGCCACGATGGGCCTGTTGTCCTGCGCACCGCCGATACGTCTTTCCCAGGTGCCATAGATGCCGCTCAGCTGTTCCAGCAATCTGCCGCAGCGGCTGGTATCCAGATCGAGATCAAGCGTGAGCCTAACGATGGGTATTGGTCGGAAGTGTGGAACAAACAACCATTCTGCACCTCGTATTGGGGCGGACGGCCCACGCAAGACGGTATGTACTCCACAGCCTACCTAACCAGCGCCGACTGGAACGATACCCGGTTCTTTGATGACAGTTTTGACGCTCAGCTGCTTCAAGCCCGCTCTGAAACCGATCAGACGAGCCGAAAAGCGATTTACCGTGAGATGGGTGTGAAGGTTCGTGACGAAGGCGGGTTGCTTTGCCCGATGTTTGCGAACTGGGTTGAGGGTACCACCGACAAGGTAGAGGGCTGGTATGACGATCCGGGCCAAAACATGATGAACGGCTTTGCCACCATTAAGTGTTGGCTGAAAGCCTGATCCATGGCGACAGGTCTTGCAAAAATGATAGCTCAGCGCGTTGCGCTGAGCTTGCTGATCCTGTTTGCTGTTTCGGTTGTGATCTTTGTTGGCACAGAGATCCTTCCGGGAGACGTAGCACAGAACATTCTGGGGCAAACAGCGACCCCTGAGGCGTTGGCAAACCTGCGAGAAAAAATGGGTTTGAACGAGCCGGCATTAAGCCGCTATCTCAGCTGGCTTGGTGGTCTTCTTCAAGGTGATCTAGGGGTGGCGTTGACGAACGGACGCGATATCGCGGAGTCTCTTATAAGCCGCTTCGGGAACACGCTCTTTCTTGCTGCAGTGGCGGCGATAATGTCCGTACCTTTGGCAATATTCCTTGGTCTGGTAGCGGTTCGATATCGTGACAGATGGCCGGATAAAGTGATTTCTGCAGCGACATTGACGTCGATCTCGCTGCCAGAGTTTTTCATCGGTTATCTTCTGATGTTGTTTTTCGCGGTCAAATTTCCAGCATTCCCCTCAGTTGCGTCCGTTTATGACGGGATGGGATTTCTAGCCAGATTGCATGCCGTTGCGTTGCCTGCATTCGCCCTCACGCTTGTTGTGCTTGCACATATGATGCGCATGACCCGAGCCGCTGTGCTGAATGTCATGGAAAGCCCCTTCATCGAAACCGCTGAACTTAAGGGTCTTTCGTCTTTTAAAGTGATCTACCGGCATGCCTTGCCCAATGCCATTGCCCCGATTGTAAACGTTGTGATGCTCAATATGGCCTATCTGATTGTGGGCGTCGTCGTGATTGAGGTGATCTTTGTTTACCCCGGTCTGGGACAATATCTTGTTGATCATGTCGCCAAACGAGATGTGCCGGTGGTTCAAGCCGCTGGCCTGATTTTTGCGGTGATCTTTATCGGGTTGAACCTGATCGCAGATATCACCGCCCTTTTGAGCAACCCACGTTTGCGTCATCCAAAATGAGACCAGAGCAATGAAACTCTCTATCCCTCTGAGTGCCCTTTTTGGCATTGCAGTCACAGTAACTATTGTTGGCGTAGCGGTTTTGGCACCCTGGATCGCCCCATACTCAATGTCCGAGATTGTCGGCGAGGTATGGGAGCCGATGTCCACCACGCATCTACTTGGCACCGATACATTGGGCCGCGATCTGCTTAGTCGATTGATGTTTGGCGCGCGCACAACCCTCTGGATCGCCGCTCTCGCGACAATGATTTCCTTTTGCTTGGGAACATTTTTGGGTTTGGCCGCCGCAGTCTTCGGAGGTTGGATAGACCAGGTGTTATCCCGGTTGGTTGATTTGGTGATGGCAATTCCGACGCTGATTTTAGCGTTGGTGATCTTGTCCGTCCTTGCGCCAAGCCTGACAACACTGATCCTTGTTATGGGGCTCCTGGATAGCACGCGGGTGTTTCGCCTCACGCGCTCAGTTGGACACGACATTGTGGTCATGGACTATGTGGAAGCAGCAGTCCTGCGGGGAGAAGGGCGGCTTTGGATCATTTTCCGAGAAATCCTGCCCAATGCGCTGTCTCCCTTAATCGCCGAGTTGGGGCTGCGGTTCATCTTTATGGTGTTGTTCTTATCTGCGTTGTCCTTCCTGGGATTAGGGATCCAGCCACCTGAAGCGGATTGGGGAGGCATGGTTAAGGAAAACAAGGACGGGATAGTCTTTGGTATTCCAGCTGCGCTTATCCCAGCGGCCGCAATCGCAGTTCTGGCTATTTCGGTCAATCTGATCGCCGATTGGGTACTCAAACGCACCTCAAGCCTGAAAGGAGGTCAAAATGTATGACTCGAGTTTACTGGATGTTCGCAATCTAGAGATCTCAGTTGCAGGTGCCGAGCCACCAATTCGCATTGTACAAGATGTGTCCTTTTCTCTGGAAAAAGGCAAAGTGCTTGGCTTGATCGGGGAATCTGGCGCCGGGAAATCCACGATCGGCATGTCCACTTTGGGATATGGCCGGGGCAAATTGCACATCAGTGGAGGTCAGGTTCTTCTGAATGGCAGGGATATCACACAGGGAGGTCGCTCGGAGCTGAATGCCCTGCGCGGCAAAGAAGTTAGTTACGTCGCTCAGTCTGCCGCGGCCTCGTTCAACCCGGCCCATCGATTAATCGATCAGGTGGTAGAGGCTACGCTCGAACACGGCCTCATGACCGCACAACAGGCACACCATCGCGCGATTGAATTGTTTGCTGCTCTTGGTTTGCCGTCACCAGAGACAATAGGGTCTCGCTATCCGCATCAAGTGTCCGGGGGGCAGTTGCAGCGTGTAATGACAGCAATGGCCCTGTGTTCTGAACCTGATCTCATCGTTTTTGATGAGCCGACGACTGCGTTGGATGTGACGACACAGATTGGCGTACTGGCGGCGATCAAAAACGCCATCAAACAAACCAATGTAGCTGCACTCTATGTAACTCATGACTTGGCTGTAGTCGCGCAGATAGCCGATGACATCATGGTTTTGCGTCATGGGAAAATGGTTGAGCAGGGCTCGGTTGAGCAAATCATTTATGCACCAACCCAAGAATACACCAAGGCGTTGTTGTCAGTTCGGACCACACAACATTCCGAAGCGCCAGCGGGGCAGGGGCCCGTTCTTGAGGTGCGGGGTGTGACTGTAGGATATGGTGAAGCCGATATTCTGAAAGACGTCACTCTTTCCGTTGACCCAGGGCATACACTTGCGATTGTTGGGGAATCTGGCTCGGGGAAATCGACATTGGCACGGGTCGTGACGGGGCTTTTGTCACCTCGTTTGGGCGATGTAGCATTTGAGAATGCGGCTTTGCCCCTCAAGCAATCTGACCGGAGCCGGGATCAGTTGCGTGATATTCAGATGATCTATCAAATGGCAGATGTGGCCATGAACCCACGCCAAACCGTGGAGGCAATTATCGGTCGTCCCTTGTCATTCTACTTTGGACTACGAGGGCAAGAGCGGTCTGCTCGTGTATATGAACTTCTAGAGGCAATCGAGCTGCCGATTGAGTTCGCCAATCGTTATCCCGCAGAGTTATCTGGCGGACAAAAACAACGTGTGTGCATTGCCCGTGCGCTTGCCGCAGATCCCAAAGTCATCATTTGTGATGAAGTGACCAGCGCTCTGGATCCATTGGTGGCCGAGGATATCCTTTTGCTTCTGGAGAAGCTGCAGAAGGAGAGAGATGTAGCCTACCTGTTTATCACGCATGATCTGGCCACCGTGAAGGCTATCGCGGATTCGATTGCGGTTATGCATCAGGGTAACCTGGTGCGGTACGGTCCGAAATCGCAAGTGCTGTCGCCACCTTTTGATGAGTACACCGCAACACTTTTGTCGTCAGTACCTGAGATGAGGTTGGGCTGGCTTGATGAAATTATCGCGGCCCGTTCGGTGTGACTGAGAACTGAGTTGATGAATTCTATGAACCATTATTGCGAAGACGACTGGGTTCGTCTCTATCAGAGGCTGGACGAGAGTGTTGGCGTGCGTTTGTTCACTGTGACGCGTGTTGATCCCAAAGATCACAGCTTTGCTCGGGTGTTTTCTAACCGGCCAGAAGAATATCCAGTTTTTGGTCTCAAACCGGCAGAACGATCACACTGGAGCAACCTGGTTATCCGTGACTTTCAAACCTTTGTAGCAAACAGCTATACAGAGCTAAAAGCACATTTTGCAGATCATGCTTTGATCCGGTCGTTAGGATGTGAGAGTATTCTAAACATTCCTATCGTTCAAAATGGGGTGGTCAGCTATACGATCAATCTACTTCACGAACAGGGCTACTATTCACCAGACCGCGTGGAACGAAGTGAAGCAGAGGTTTCCTATATGCTTGATTTATAGGGTAAATCAGAGAGGGGCGGGCGGTTTAGCCTCCCCCTTTGACTTGATTCCCGCGTAGCTCAGCGTCGGGATCAAGATTCGACGCTGAGCTGGTCCTCATTGTTTGGACAGTTTTTAGCGTAGGTTAAGCTACTTTTTGCTCCTGCTGATCAGGTTGGGTTTCATCTTTTCTCAGCCAGAGCATGGCTGGGGGGGCCGCCAGGGGCGGAATGGGGGCGGTTTCAGTTTTAGATCTCGATCTGTTTTTCGACTCCGATAGTAGCTTCCGATCCGGTCAGCAAAAGACCATCCTTCTGGCCTGTCATAGGGAAAAGTAAGGAGCAGTTTCAAACCTAGACCCGCCCAACCAAGCTGACAACAATATGATGTCAGCTTGGTTGGGCGGGTTTAGGAAATGTGATTTAGCCGGAACAGTTGTTTTTTGCCCTCAGATTGCAAGTTCGATAGCGGCCTGCTTCGCGCGCGATCGGGCAGCGGCTAGGGATGTTTCGAAGCGTTTGTCTCCGAACTCCTGGTATTCGATGGCGATGGTTTCCATTTCGCCTGCATCGGCGCCTAGGTAATGGGCGCTGGCGGCGATGGCCGGATCTAGGCCGTTCAGATGGGCGCGTTCGCCGCCGGGGGCAAAGCCGAATTCCCCCCGTGAGGACAACACCACCAGCTTCTTGCCGGTTAGGATTGGTTCGATCGGAGTGTCGCCGCGGGCCAGGTCAAAGCTGAAGGTGACGCCGACGCGGGCGATCAGGTCGAACCACGCCTTGAGCGAGGCGGGCATGGAGTAGTTGTACATCGGCGCGCAGAGCGCGATGACGTCGGCGGATTTGATTTCGTCAATCAGGGTGTCGGATTCGGCGAGGGTTTCTTTTTGCGCGTCGGTCAGCTCGCTGGGGTCGGTAAAGGCGGCGGCGATCCAGTCCTCGTTGAGGATCGCGGGCGGGGTCAAGCCTACGTCGCGATGGCCCACGGCGCCGCCGCCGGATCTGGTCCAGCTTTCTTCAAAGATCTGCGCCAGTTCTCGGGTCAGCGACCGGTTGGCCCGAGCGCTGGAGTGGATGATGAGTAGGGATTTGGGCATGTCTTGGTGCTCCTGAAGATGGGAAGGTCAGACGTCAAAGGGCGTGTCATCCAGCCCGTTGGCGGCAAAGGCGACGGTGATTGAGGGCAGGATGTCCCAGGCCTGACCGGCAATGGCCCAGCCGTCGGGATTGCGCACCAGTAGGAAGGCGCTGATGTCCTCGGTCACTTCGGATTGGTTTTCGTGCATCTCGCAGCCCGCTAGAGCGACAGCGACACCGCCCGCAATCCAGATATGCCGCCCGCGCCCCTTTTCATGCAAAACCGGTAGAGCGCCGCAATTGCGCAGCCCCTCCATGTGGTCGGCGAAGGCCTGCGCGGTTTGCGGTTTCGCGGGGCGGGCAGAGGAATAGAGCAACGCGCCAGGCAGATAGGCGGCGGTCAGCGCGGCGGTGTCAGGCGGGGTGGTTTCGTCCCAACAGAGCGCGCGGAACTGGTGCGCGATCAGGGTGGCGATTTCGGCCCGGTCGGCGTTTAAATTGGGAGTTTGGGTCATGCCAGAACCTTGGACCTCAGGGGGGAAAGGAGGGATTCCAGTTGCTGGCCGACCCAGAGCACGCGGTCGTCATCGCCCGTTGCGCCAGCTACTGTCATCGAATGGCCCGGTCGTGCGCCGCAGGGCAGTGCGAGCGAGGGCATGTCTAGATAGGCGCCGGGCATGGTCAGCGACAGCGCGCGGGCGTTTTCGGTGGCGAAGGCCTGGGTGTCGGCCAGCACGTCTTTTTTGCGCGGGGGCGGGGCAGGCAGGGTCGGGATCAGCAGCAGGGCCCCGTCCAATTGGTCAACGATGGCGGATTGCAGCGTGACGCGCGCCTCGCGAATCTTGCGCGCATCTGAGGGTTTGAACGTAGCGGCGACCTCAAGCCGCTGCCGGATTACCGGGTCGATCCAGGTGCTGGTGATGTCTATCAGCTGGGAAAGCGCACGGGGTGCCTCTACCGCGACAAGGGTGCCGTGGATGCGGAACAGGCTGCGGACTTCCTGCCAGGCATGCAGGGGACGCTGGTCGATCTGGAAGCCCGCGTGGCGCAATTCGCGAAGGGCGCGGTCGAACATGGCGCGGATTTCCGGGTCCAGCGGACCGAGTTGTTCCCGCGGCAGGGTGACCAGCCGGGGCAGCTCCGTCCCGGTCTGCACGATGTCCCCGCGCCGCAGCGCGGCGTCCAATTTCAGCAGCGCCGCCATGTCGCGCGCCATAGGGCCTGGCGTGTCGAGGGAAGGGGCCAGCGGCGTGATCCCGGCGCCGTCATAGCGGCCCATGGTGGGGCGAAAGCCACAGATGCCCTGACAGGCGGCTGGCACACGGGTGGACCCAGACGTGTCTGTTCCGACCGCCATGTTGGCCACCCCCAGCGCCACCGCCGAGGCGCAGCCCGAGGAGGAACCGCCGGGAACCAGATCTGCATCAAGCGCATTCAGTGGTGTGCCAAAATGCGGGTTTGTCCCGAGGCCGGAAAATGCGAACTCCGACATGTTGGCATGCCCCATTGGCAACCCGCCCGCTTCTATCAGGCGTCTCACGAGAGGGGCGTTTTCCGTAGCGGGCGCGGCGGCAATTCTGCGCGATGCGGCGGTGGTGGGTAGTCCGCGCATGTCGATATTACCCTTGATCACAACAATATGACCCCTAAGCAGTCCCGGGGGCTTGCCAAGGGCGGCGCGGCTGTCGGACCTGCGCGCCAGATCATAAAGTTGCGCTTCATTGCGATGTAGAAACATGTTGCGCGCTGAGGGGTGATCGGCGCGCGCCAACGCGCGTGCCAATAGCTCGAGGGCAGACATCAGAACAGGACGGGTTTGGTGTAATAGGGCAGCTCCTCGACCCGGACGGCAGCGGGGTCTTTGGCGGCCTCGGCCCGGACATGTGCGGCGATTTCATGCATCGGGGCGAACCAGACGTCGCCGCGTTCCAGCACGCCCTCCAGCCATTTTTCCACCTGACGCCAGCGCGCCAGGCGCCCTGTGAGGAACGGATGCCAGATCGCCAGCCAGAAGCCGCCGGCCTCGTACTGCGCCTCGAACTCCTCCCAAAACCCTTGCAGACCCTGACTGGGTCCGGCGACAGGCATCATGTAGCCGATTTCGTCGTAATGAGCGAAAGGGGGCCAATCGTCCGTGCCCCAATGCACGGGCAGTTCGACCAGTGATCCCTGATTTGTTTTCATCAGATAGGGGATGTCGTCGGCCATCAGCGAGCTTTCATATTCGAACCCATATTCGATCATTAGGTCGATGACAGTCTGAGTGACGTTATAGACGGGCGCGCGGTAGCCGCGGGGCGTGTTGCCGATGACGCGCTTGTGAGCATCGAGCGTGCGTTCGAACCATTCGCGCTGCTCGGCGGGGCCATGGGCGGTGGGGTCCTCGTGCAGGTAGCCGTGATGGCCGATCTCATGACCATCCTTCAGGATCATCTCCATCGCATCGGGGTATTGTTCGACCACCCAGCCGGGGACAAAGAAGGACTGCTTCAGTCCGAACTTGCGATAGGATTCTAGGATCCGAGGGATCGCGACGGTAGGGCCATAACGGCCCATCGAGATCGGGTAAAGCCGGTCATGCCCGTCCTTGGGGCGCGAGATATGGATCAAGCTGTCGGCATCGATGTCAAAGCTGATGGCGCAGGCGCACCGCGCCCCGTTCGGCCATTTGATCGGGTTCCGGATCATGAGGGTTCCTTTCCTATTGGCAGGGGGCGGGCGCTGTAGCGCTGTACCGGGGGGTGAGTGTCGGCATGGTTTCGGTCCCAGCGCGCGTACCACGCCATCAGCCATGGGCGCAGATCGGCTTGCAGCGCGCGGGCGGCTGGATCGGGTGGGTTGGCGTCGAGCTCGGCGTGCAAGTCTGCGGTTAGGGCGTCTTCGCCGATGCCGACCGGGGCGCCGTTGCGCAGAACAGGACGCCCTCCGACCAGAACATCGCTCACGTCGCAGGCCTTGGCGCGGCCCACGATCAACTCAATCGGATCGACGGTAGGGTCGGTCCAGGGTTTCAACAGGCGGGACAGATCCAGCACCACCGCATCGGCGAGAAAGCCTGGATGCAGCTGTCCGAGCTCATCGGCTCGTCCCAGAAGCTGCGCGCCGCCTATGGTCGCCATCTCCAGTACGTCGTGGGCGGTGAGCGCGGGGGCAGAGGTATGGGGCGCACGGTTCAGATGCAGGGCGAGGCGCATTTCGGCGAACATGTCTTCATCCCCCGCCAGCGTCGTGCTGTCCATGCCAAGCGCGGTGGTGACCCCGGCAGCGCGCATCCGTGCGGCGGGGGCCACACCTGAGCGCAAGCGTAAGTTCGAGCCTGGATTGTGGCAGATTTGCGTACCCGCGCGCGCGATCTGGTCCAGATCCGCGTCCGTCGCCCAAACTGCATGGGCCAACGACAGCCGGTTCTTTAACAGGCCAAGCCGGGCGAAATGCTCGATCACCGAATGGCCACGGATGCGGGGGCTTTCGATGCTCTCATAATGGCTTTCCAACGCGTGGGTTTGGACCCGAGTGTCAAGCCGCTCGGCCTGCCGCGCAATGTCGGCGAGCAGATCGTCGGGCGTCCATTGCGGTCCGGTGGGGCCGAACCAGAAGTCGATTTGGCCATCGTTTTCGCCAATCAAGTCCCCCAGCAGATTGAGGTAGTCAGCAGGGTTTAGTCGCTTACGCGCGGCCTCGGCCCGTCGCAGGCGGTCGCGAAGAGAGGCTGGAAGGGTGGCGAGGAAATCCGCTTCTTCACCCGCACCATGCACGATGCGATTTTGCCAGCGCTCTCCCGGTGCGATCACGGCGCGAAGGCCCGCCTCGCGATAGGCCTGAGCTTTGGCCCGCAGGCGCATTTCGGCGCTGGGGCGGTTAGGACCGGCGGCGCACATATCGACCACCGAGGTCACGCCGCTTTGCAAGAGGCGCAGGGCGGCGTGGCCCGAGGAAAGCCGGGGAGACAGATCAACCATAGCGGGGCCGTTGAACATCCACGGTTCCAGGAAATCATCCGCGACGGCCTGATTGACCAATTCCACCCCATAGCAATGGTGATGGGCGTTGATCAGGCCGGGAAGGACTGCGCACTCGCTGCCGCCGAACTCAGCTACACCGCGGTGGCGTGTACGCATCTCACCAATGTGGCCGGCTTCGACCACGCGGCCTCGGCGTATCAAAAGTGCATGATCCATGCGGATGTCGCGGGCGGATAACACCACCCAGCGACCGGAGAGCAACAGGTCAGTCATGAGGTTTAAGCGAGTTCAGCTAGGGTCGACGCGGAACGACAATCCGGCGGGAGAGGTCCCTTCGCCATTCACCGGCGTCACGTCCTGGGGGCAGGCGGACATCACGGCGATGACATTCATGTCGGCGTGGAACTGCATGTAGTCGCCGGGTTTCGATACAGGAGGCTCAAAGCTGAGCGACCCGTCGGGCTTTACCGGAACGTTCATCCAAAGATTGAAGGGCGCTGGGATGGCGGGCGCGCGCAGTCCGATAGCGATTAGTGCCTGACGCAGGTTGTCGGCGCAGTTTTCGTGATACCGTTCGATGCCCAGTTGCTGGTAACGTGCGTGGTCGCAATTGGCGATGACCGTGTCATGGATCCCGGGCGAGGTGTCTTCGGTGATCGTCATCAGCGACCGGCGTAGGTTCGAAGTCACCTCATCCCCGACCTTAGGGAAGATC
This sequence comes from uncultured Pelagimonas sp., assembly GCA_947497905.1. Lineage (GTDB taxonomy): Bacteria > Pseudomonadota > Alphaproteobacteria > Rhodobacterales > Rhodobacteraceae > CANMIH01. Next base: position 36,428 of record CANMIH010000011.1, on the reverse strand, counting down.
GACAACAGGGACGTGTGCAGATGCTCCATCGAGCTGTATTCTTGCAGGTCTTCCGCGTTGAAAATCCAGAAATCGCAAACCTGATAGCCTGCCGGATTGGTGACGGTTAAGACCTCTCCTGCGTTGACGCGCACGGCCATGCCACAGCGGGCGGGGATGTCGTAGGTGTGGCCCGGTTCTGGCGTTCCATCGGGCGAAATGGCGACATCGAGGCTTTGGTTGGTGCCATCGGGTTGGCCTGGATCGAATGGGAATGCGGAAACGGTCATTGCGTGGGCCTTTGGTCGTGGGAATGGTTCTCACGTCCGAGCAAACACGAAAGCACTTGTTCCGAAAACTGAGGAAAATTCAGGCCAAGCGGTAGATTTTCTAAGGTTTGGCGTGATCACATTTAGGAGCGTGAATTGGGCGCTGCGTTGGTTGTCGGATCGAGAAGTGACTTAGGTTGGTTTTGTTGGCCGGTTGCCCACGTTGGGATACATCTGTGGCGCAAGATCGTGTTGTGGTGTCAGGCCGTCCTTAGACGGCTGAAATTTGCGATGATTTGGAATACCAGTTTTACCCGGAATTCTTTGACGCCTTAAAGAACTCTCAGTCTTGATATAGGTTCAGAGTTTATGTCGCTTGGCTGGTGGAGGTGAATGGGACATCGCCACAAGCGATCACTGGATTTGGAGGCATCAACGTGCTCGAGCCGTCAGCCTCTAATGCCTTTCGAGGCGAGATTTTAAGCTCTGAGAGAAGCTTGCAACATACGTCGTCAGCCCTCTCAAAGACTAACATCCAAGGCAGGCCTGCGCTGCTGGCTAGGAAGAATTGCCCGCTATAGGAATGCATGAACTCTAGCCCAGCAACAACAAGAACCTATAGTTTCCCAAGCAACGTCTGCACCTCCGATCCGCTTTTGAGGCGGGCCTGCCAGCTTTCTGGCACACCGTGTATCGCGCCCAACACACCACCCAGTAGGATGGCGCGGCCGCAGCTGTCGCCTCCGGCGAGGATATTCTCGCGCAGGCCCTGTTCATAGCCTTCGGTGTTCAGCAAGATGTGCAGCACGCCAGGGATGCCATAGCTGAGCTCGCAGGCCATGCCGGTCTTAGCGATGAAGTCGACAGGACTTTGGTCGGCTGCGGCCAGGACGGCTTCCAGCGCGGGACGGGTGTCGGCGTCTGCGGCGTCCAAGGCGGATTTGACCACCGCATCCACCCCGCCGCCATCACGCGCGGCGCAGAGCATGGCGGTGGTGATGCGGCCCCAGGCCTCGGCCACATCGGTGTTGTTGGTCGAACGGATGGCGGCGACAGAGTGAGTCTCCTGCCCGGCGACGAGCAGGGCAGGAAGCTTGGCGATGGCCGGAAGCTGCGTATCCGCCGCGCCATTGGGCTGATCGGCGTCGCCGCCTGCGAGGTTGTCCAGCGTGCCGCGCGTGGCGTGGTCGACGTAACCGACATAGGTCCCGCCATAACCGAAATGTGCGGTGAAGGCTGCGTTGTAGGCAGCCTGATCATAGCTCCCGCCCGAGGCCACCAGCGCGCGCAGCAGCACCAGCACCTGTTCGCCATATTGGGTCAAATCGCCAACCGATTTCAGCGGGTGGGCAAAGTAGGACGGCACCCCAGCATAATGCTGTACAGTGGTGGCGCGGAATTCGGGCGTGTTGCCACCCAGCTCGGCAATGCGCGGCTGATCATAGATCCAGTGCAGCCCAAGCGACGCCGCATCCCCCACCAATGCGCCCAGCACCATATCGTGATGTCTGCCCATATCTTGTCTTCCTTATCCCTGGACCGCGCCGCGGTCAGCGTTCAGTTTCTGCCCGGTGATGTTAGCAGCCAGCGCAGAGGCGAGGTAGAGATAGCTAAGCGCAATGTCGTGAGCGTCCTGAACGCCGGGCAGCGACTGGCTGGCGCTTATCTCATCCGTGATTGCCTCCTCGGACACGCCCCGATCACAGGCCATTTCCTTTAGCGTGTTCAGCGCAGGGCCCGTCATCACCCAGCCGGGGCAGACAGCGTTGACGCGGATGCCCTTTGGTCCCAGCTCTTTCGCCAGTACGCGCATAAACCCGATATTGGCGTGTTTTGAGGCGATATAAGCGCCCAGTTCCGCCTCCGCCGTGGTGCCCCAGATAGAGGCAGTGATGATGATCCGCCCGCCATCGCCCAGCAGCGGCACGGCTGCGCGGGTGGTGAGGTAAGTGCCCATCACGTTGATGTCGACCACACGGGCAAAGCGCTGATGCGCCGCGTCGCTTTGATCGGTGATGGGGGTCACGGCCTCAAGTCCGGCATTGGCGACAAAGACGTCAAGCGCGGGGAGTTGCGAGAAGACCTCGGCCACGCGAGCTGCATCGGTGATGTCGCAGGTCCAGCCGGTCACGTCCTGCCCGGTTTCCTGTGTCAGCGTGGCGGCGGCGTCATGGACGTCCTCGCCCTGGGACAGGATGTGGACGCTGGCCCCGTGCAGGGCGAATGCGCGGGCGACGCCATAACCGATGCCACGGCTGGCGCCGGTGACCATGACGGTTTGGCGGGTGAAGTTGAGGCCGGGGAATTGGTCCATGTTGAAGTCTCCAAAAAAGACGGCGCGGGACGGATCCGCGCGCCGGTGTCAGGTCAGGGAGTGTAAAGGTCTAAAGCGTGCCTGCGGGCGGCGGGGCGGGGTACCAGCTTTCCGGTTCGGGATAGTCCCAGTCGTCGGGAAAGTGGTAGGTTTCGAAGGTCGTGCCCGTGGCGTCTTCGGTGTCGAAGAAGGCGAATGCATTGCGCCCCATCCACTTGCCCGACTGAACCATGCGAAATCCGCGCGCCTCAAGGGAGTCGATACGCTCGTCCCAGGGGATGTCGTTGCAGTCATAGGCTACGTGGTGAAAGCCCGTGCCGTTGCGATCCAGGAAGTCCTGAAAGATCGACGGACCCCATAGGGGCTGCATAAGTTCCCAGATCATATTGCCTGATTTGGCGAAACAAACCTTGAGAGCAAACTCGCAGGGTTTCCCGTTAAACGTCTGGTCGGTGACCGTTTTGGGCGAAAACGTATAGACTGCCCATGGACCAATCCCCAGCTGGATCAGCCCCTGCATGGTTTTGACATGATCGTCGGTGACGATGCACAACTCGACCACATTGCCCAGCATGGTGTTGGACAGGGTGTCTTCGCTGAGCACGGTGGGGAGTTTGGAAAGGTCCATGGGCGTATGCCTTACTTTTCGGTGCTGTCAACGCCGGCGATGTTCAGATGCGGCAGCGGCATGACGCCCAGCTGGAAGAACAGGCCCAGCGTGTCTTCGTGATACAGATAGTCGGTCACCTTGCCGTTTTCGTCGAACTTGAACCATTCGGCGCCATAGATGTCGACTTTGCGGCCGGTGCCGGGGATCCCGTAGAAATCGCCGGTGTGCGTGCCGCGCAGGCGGAAGCGGGACATCACGGTGTTGCCTTCGGCCACCAGGTCAACCGCGTCTTCATGGATGTCGGGGAAGGCTTCGCGCCAGAAGGCGACCAGTTTCTTGAACCCGTCGCGGCCCGACGGCCAGCCATCTAGCAGCAGCCCGTGGCGGACGTTTTCATCAAAGATCTCATCCACGCGCTGCATGTCATTTTTGTTCCAGCAGGTGGCGTAGATGTCGGCGACGGTCGCCTTGTTGCGTTCCAAGTCGGTCATGTCGGTCTCCAATTCGGTTTCGGTCTGAACCGTCGCAATCGCAGGCCACTGTTGTCACCCGACGAAACCTCATCCCTGGGCTGAGGAGATTTCAGGCGCTATTCCGGGCGTTCGCTGGTTAGGACTTGGGTCAACGCCGCCGGGCATCCTCCGATTGGCGTCGATCGGGCCCTTGGGAAAAAAGGGCGTTCATTCAACTAGGCGGACCGGCCCGGAACATGATTCCGGGTGATGGTGGGCGGCGCTACGCATCTCCGACCATGCCCGCTCAAGAACCTGACAAAGTTCCAAACGGGAGGAACCACATGGCTTTTACTACAGCATTTAAATCGCTCCGGACGGGGATCGCGGCCTGCGCGATGACGGCGCTTGGCGGTGTCGCGATGGCGGACAGCATTTCGCTGGGCGCGCCGATTCCGCTAACCGGCTATTTCGCTGCGGACGGCGAAACGATGGAGCAGGCGATCAATCTGGCTGTTGGTGAGATCAACGCCAAGGGCGGCCTTCTGGGCAACGAAATCGAGGTTGTGACGTTTGACATCGGCGATCTAACCCCGGACAAGCTGGCCGCTGCCGCCGCCAACCTGATCGAGCGTGAAGGCGTGAGTGCCCTGATCAACGGCTATGGCGGCATGGGGCCGGACATTCCGGCCTTCTGCCCCTATGGTATCCCTTACATTCACAATGACGCGGTTGCGGGTGTAATCGATCTGGCCGAACGGATGCGCTGCAACGCGATCTTCAATGCCTCGGACATCGATCTAAATTATGGAAAGGCCCAGTTCGATATGGTGCTGAACACAGGTTATGCGTTTGAAAACAAGCGTCTGGCCATCGTTCACGGTGATTTCGAATGGGACATCAACAACGCCAAATCCATGGCAGACGCAGCCGAGGCTGCGGGCTGGGAAGTCGTGTATATCCAGGAAGTGCCTTATGACACCGTGGAATGGACCGGCATCCACAGTCAAATCCGGGCCGCTGAGCCTGCACTGATCCATCTGGAGGCGCTGGAGCCTGCGGTAGCCACCACCTTCCTGTCGCAGTACAAGGAAAATCCCGCCGGTTCGGCGCTGCTGAACGTGGGTTATATTGGCGCGACCACCGGTCTGGATGACGTGATTGGCCAGGGCAATGCCGAAGGGCTGCTGTCTTTCACGCTGAACGCTCATCAGGACAACGAGGCGGGCAATGCTTTCGTTGAACGCTGGGAAGCGGCCTATGGCTTTGAGCCTTCGGTCAGCCTCGCGGCAGCAGTCTATGACATGGTTTACATGTGGGCGGCTGCGGTCGAGCAGGTCGGTGACGCCAGCGATCACGCAGCCGTGGCCGATGCGATCCGCGCGATGAAGTACGAGGGCCTTGTGGGCACCTTTGCCTTCAACGAACGCAACTTTATCGACAACGGCTCGGACACCCAGCCTGCGCAGCTGTTCCAGGTTCAGAATGGTGAACGGGTGCGTCTGGTCGTCGGCGACCAAAAAGTTGGCGAGATCGTGACTCCTGCCTGGGTGAACTGACGCCCCTTTGAACCGGCCGCATACCTCCCCCTGGGTGCGGTCGGCTCTCGTTCATTTCAACAAAATTCTCAGCACAAAGGGTCTCTCGCATGACGCAGATGTCGCTGGAAAATGTCACGATGCAGTTCGGATCGTTCCGGGCGCTGACGGATATGTCCTTTCATATTGACCGAGGAGAGATCCTGGGCGTGGCCGGGCCGAACGGGGCCGGAAAATCAACGCTGATGAATGTGTGCACTGGCGGGCTGCGCGCCAGCTCGGGTCAGGTGAGTTTCAACGGGCGTGACGTGACCCGCTTCAAACGCCACGCGCGTTGTGGCCTGGGGATTGCGCAGACGTTCCAGATCCCGACACTGCTGTCTTCGTTGACGGTGGGCGAAAACCTGCTGGCGGGTCAGATATTCGGGACCGAGGTCCGCGGCGAAGCCACCGGCATTTCGATGGACGAAATCCTGTTCCTGACCCAGCTGGAAGACAGCTTGCAGATGGACGCTGCGCAGGCCGACCTGCTGACCCGCAAGCGGATCATGCTGGGGGCGGCTTTGGCGACAGGGCCCGAAATCATCTTTATGGACGAACCTCTTGGCGGGCTGAACGCCGAGGAGATCGTTGAGTTCCTACAGGTCATCCGTCACGTGCGCGAAGAGCTGGGCATCACCATCGTCATGGTCGAACACAAGACCCGCGCGCTGGCTGAAATCGCCGACCGGGTGCTGATCATCAACTTTGGCGAATTCGTCATGCTGGATACGCCTCAGGTGGTGCTGAACGACGAACATGTGGTCGAGATCTATCTGGGAAAGAAACACGATGCTTGAGGTTGACGGAATCAATGCCTTTTACAGTGATTTTCACGTTCTTCACGATGCCTCGCTAAAGGTGAACAAAGGCGAGCTGGTCGCCGTGGCTGGTGCAAATGGTCACGGGAAAAGCACGCTTCTTAAAGCGATTTGTGGGCTGACACCGATCAAGTCCGGTGGCATCCGGTTTAATGGTAGCGACATTGCAGGGCTGAAGGCTCCGCAACTGGTGGGGCAGGGGCTGGTTTACGTAGCCGAGGACCGCCGCCTGTTTCCCGACATGACCGTGCTGGAGAACCTGCAGCTGGGGGCTTATCTGCCCGCCGCGCGGGCGGCGGAGAAACACAATCTAGACCGGGTGTTTTCTCTGTACCCGCGTCTGGCCGAGCGGCGCAATCAGCTGTGCCGGTCACTGTCGGGGGGCGAGGCGCAGATGGTCGCGCTGGGACGCGGGCTGATGTCCGATCCGACGCTTCTGGCGATTGACGAGCCCTCGCTTGGGCTCGCGCCGAACCTGACCAAGACCATGCTGCAGACCGTGTCGCAGCTGAACAAGGACGGGCTGACGGTGCTGATCGTCGAACAGAGCCTCGCGCTGCTGAAGGGCATGATCGACCGGGTCTATTCGATCGAGGAAGGCGTGCTGCGCGAAACCGACACCGATAACATGCAGGAGGTCCTATGACCCAGATCCTGGAAATCCTGATCAGCGGCATCACGCAAGGCGCAGTCTACTGCGTCGTCGCGGTGGGGCTGTCGCTGGTCTATGGCGCCTCGCGCATTCTGAATTTCGCCCATGGTTCGCTTTATTCACTAGGAGGGTTTCTGGCCTGGTATCTCGTGGCGGGCGGTCCCGGCCTGCCGCTGTGGCTGGTGGTGTTGCTGGTGTTGCCGGTGCTGGCATTGACCGGCATCGGCATTGAGCGCGCGATCATTCGTCCCCTGCGCGGGTCGGACAACTGGAAGATCAATACGATCATGGTCACGCTGGGGCTTGCCTTCATCATCGAGAACGGGCTGCAACTTGTGTTCGGTCCTGGTACCCGTACCATCGCCCCCTTTGTCGAAGGGTCGCTGAGCGTCGGCGGCATCACCATCACCTGGTACAAGCTGTCGATCTTTGTGATCTCGCTGGCTTTGGTGGGTGCGCTTGAATTTTTTCTGTCGTCGACCCGATATGGTCAGGCGGTGCGTGCGGTCAGTCAGGACATGCAGGGCGCCAATCAGGTGGGGATCAACGTCAATCAGATCTTTGGCCTGACCTTTGCCCTGTCGGTGGTGCTGACCGGTATCGCGGGTATTTTGCTGGCCCCCGTGTTCCTTGTGTCGCCGCTCGGCGGTTGGGTGCCCTTCCTGAAGGCCTTTGTCATTGTGGTTCTGGGGGGATTGGGCAGCACGAAAGGGGCCTTTGTCGCCGCCTTTATCCTCGCCGTACTCGAAGCCTTTGTCATTTTCTATATCGGCCCAAGCTGGGCCATGCCGGCCTGGCTGCTGATGCTGATCATTGTGCTGATGATCCGCCCCAAGGGTCTATTCGGTGTGTGGGAGAACTGAGATGTCATCAAGCAAGACAAAAACCGAAAACTCGCATATCACATCGGTTTTCACCGGCGCGGGGCTGAGGCAGCATTCGCTGGTGTATTGGGCTGTGATCGCTGCGTTGGCGTTGGCCGGGGGGCTGATCGGGGATAGCTACATCCACCATATCTTTATTTTGGTGTTCATCTGGTGCGTGGTGATTGCCAGCTGGGATCTGATCCTGGGCTATGCGGGGATCTTCAACTATGCGCAGCTGGTGTTCTTTACCTTTGGTGCCTATGGCTCGGCCATGTTGTCGATCTATGCCGGGGTGACGCCGCTGCTGGCCATTCTGGCGGCGGCGGGGATTGGCGCGGTGATCGGTGTGGTGGTTGCGGTCCCGAGTTTGCGGTTGAAGGGCGAATATGTGGCGCTCTTTACCTTTGCCGTGCATTTGGCGCTGCCGCCTTTGATACAACAAGGCAAGGCCATCGGCATGGGTGGCAATACTGGTCTGCTGGGCATCCCATGGCTGAATCTCTTTGGCTATCAGGTGTCGTCGATTGACAAGCTGACCTGGTACTGGGTGTCGCTGGCGATTGGGGCGATTTGCGTTTACCTGATCTACTTTGTCATCTTGCGTGGGCGGATGGGGCTTGCGTTCATCGCGATGCGGGATGCGGACACTTTCGCGCTGGCTATCGGCGTCAATGAATATCGCTACAAGATGCTGGCGTTTGTCGCCTCGGCTGTCTTCACCGCCGTCGCGGGCGGGGTTTACGCCCACTATACCGGCGTGGTGACGCCAAGGGTGCTGGGAACCGAATTCTTTCTGATGGCGATGGTGATGCTTGCCATTGGCGGTATGGGCCGGTTCCCCGGCGCGGTATTGGGGGTATTCATCGTGGTGATCGGTAACGAGCTGTTGCGCAGTTTTGATGACTATCGCTTGCTGTTGCTGGGCGTAGCGGTGGTGCTGACAGTGATCTTCTTGCCCCTAGGTGTGGCCGGGTTGTTCCGCAAGCGCGGATGAATTTACGCCTGTTTAAGATCAGACGGCTGATCCTCTGACCAGGGTCAGCCGTAATTGCGTTCCACCCAGCGGTCGAGCTGGGATACAACCTCGCGCAGGGAATAGCCTTTGGCAGTCAGCCCGTATTCCACATGCGGTGGGAATTTGCGGTATTCGGTGCGCTCGACCAGCCCCAGCTCCTGCAGATCGCCCAGAACGTCACCCATCACCTTTTTGGATATCCCCTCCATCCGGTTGCGCAGTTCGGTCGCGCGCAGGGGACGTTCACCCAGCACATCCACCGTCAGCAGTGCCCATTTGTTCGAGATCCGCGACAGGAACAGACGCGACGGGCAGGACGCGGCAAAGACATTACCGATTTGAAAGTTCTCGTGTCGTGTCATGGCAGCCTGCCTTTCGCGCGTGCTGGGAGTCTGAAGCAGATTAGGGGTTGGAACAAGTTGGACCAAGCCACCTCTCTGTTTCGTGAACGGATTTGGTCAATCTCTGTAACCCTATGCAAAAAAGTATATATTTCAACGCGCTTCTGTATTCACGCATGGGCTGAACTTTTCTCAGTTGCTGGAATCCGATGGGCGGCGATCCTGTGTAGAGAACCGAGTTCCCCGACCAACGGGGGGCCGCATACCCAACAGGAAAGACAGTATCGTGACCGATCTTGCCCGACTCAGTGCCACCGAAACCGCCCTTGCCATCCGCGAACGCCGTGTCTCTGCCACCGAGGTGATGGACGCCGCGATCAAACGGATCGAGGCGGCGGATCCCAAGCTGAACGCCTTTGTGTTCACCGCCTTTGACGAGGCCCGCGACGAGGCAAAGAAGGCCGACGAGGCCGTGGCGCGCGGCGATGAACTGGGGCCGCTGCATGGCGTGCCGACCGCGATGAAGGATCTGTTTGATTTCAAACCCGGCTGGCCCAGCACCCTTGGCGGCATCCCGCAGCTGAAGAACAACATCGCCGACATGAAATGCGGCTTTGTCGAAAGCATGGAGGACGCGGGCGCGATCTTCGTCGGCAAGACCAACAGCCCTGCGATGGGCTATCGCGGCACCACCGACAACGCCGCCTTTGGCCCGACCGGCAACCCGTTCGACCCGACGCGCAATGCCGGTGGGTCTTCGGGTGGTTCTGCGGCGGCCGTAGCGTCTGGCATGTTGCCGGTGGCCGAAGGCACCGATGGCGGCGGGTCGATCCGCATTCCGGCGGCCTGGACCAATACCGTGGGCTACCGCGCCTCGGCCGGGCGCACGCCGCTGCTGGTGCGCCCCAACGCATTCGCCAACACGCTGCCCTATATTTTCGAGGGCACGATTACCCGCAATGTTGAGGACGCCATTGTCTCGCTTGGCGTTCTGCAGGGCGCGCATCCGGGCGATCCGAACTGTCATAACATGATCAATGATTTCGCTGATGCGGGCCTGCGCGGCATCAAGGGGATGAAGATTGGGTTCAGCCCCAACCTCGACGTCTTCCCGGTCGAAGGTGAAGTCTCTGACGTGGTCGCCGACGCCGTGAAGGTGTTCGAACAAGCCGGCGCCGAGGTTGAAGAGATCAAGATTGGCCTGACCCGCGACCAGCGCGAATACAGTGACATCTGGTGCCGCCTGTTCGTTCCGATCATGCGCCACAGCTTTGATGCGATCAAAGCGGGCGGTCTGGATCTGCTGTCCGACGAACACCGCCATGGCCTCGCCCCCGATCTGCTGGATTGGGTGGAACGTGTTGGCCCGGGTTATAGCGCCGATGACCTCTATCGCGATCTGTCGGTTCGGTCCGAAGTGTTCGACGCCTATCAGGCGACCTTCGCCAAATACGATCTGATCGTGTCGCCCACCGTGACCGCGATGCCGGTCAAGAACACGACGGATGGCAACACCAAAGGCCCGTCGGAAATCAATGGCGTCGCCATCGACCCGCTGATCGGCTGGTGCCCGACCTTCCTCACCAATTTCACCGGCCACCCGTCGGTGTCGGTGCCTGCGGGTCTGGGCGCCTCGGGCCTGCCGGTTGGTCTGCACATCGCCGGGCGTCGTCAGGCTGATGGCGACGTGCTGGCCGCCGCTGCCGCCTTTGAACGCCTGCGCCCCTGGGCGCAGCACTACGACCGGATCGCGCTCTAACAAACTCCCTGCGTCCCTGATCACCTCCGGACCCGGCCCTCCTGTTCTCTCCCGAATGCTCGCGGGGGCCGGGTTCCCTTTTGCCAATGAAATCAAACCATCCAACAGGAGAAACACGATGAAAACCACCTTGAAAGCCCTCGCGCTGTCCGCCGCCATGGCCGTTGGCGCGGCTACCGCCAGCTTTGCTGAAGAGCGCCCGATCACCGACGCCGTGATCGTCGAATATCTTGAGTTCAACCTGGTCGAAGGTTCTAACCCCGACGAATTCCTGCGCGAAACCCTGGCCATGGACGACGTGCTGGAAGGCTATGACGGTTTTGTCGCCCGCCACCTGGCGCGCAACACCGATGGCTCCTGGGTCGAAGTCGTCTATTGGACCTCGCTGGAAACGGCTGAAGCCGCGCTGCCCCGCTTTGTGGAGGACCCGCGCACCAAGGGCTTCCTGGCGCTGGTCGATGGGGATTCGCTGTCGGTGAAATATTCCAACGTCTTTGAATTCTGATGACCCGGGCGGGGCGGCCCCATGCGGCTGCCCCCTCCCACCCATACCAACCGCGAAAAACGCGGATCTCTTACAACAGATCAACAGGGATAGACCCATGAGAAAACTCACCACATCACTGGCGCTGACCATGGCGATGGCCATGGGCGCAGGCGCGCATGCCGCCGACATCAAGGACGTCACCATCGACCAGATCCGCAGCGCCGCGTCGGATGCCTGCGAGGGCGGGAAGACGTATCAGGTCGCCTATAGCCATTCCGTGTCCGAGGTCGCCATCGTCAAGCAGGTTCGCCGGTTTGCCGATGAACGCGCGACCCAGCTGGGCTGCGTGACCGTGTTGCATGACAACACCCAAGCCAACAATCTGGAGCAGCAGATCAACGCGATCCAGGGTTGGATCACGCTGGGCGTGGACGCCATCGTGGTGCTGCCGATCGAACCCACCGCGCTGCAGCCGCTGCAACGTCAGGCTCAGGCACAGGGCATCAAATGGCTGACCTATCTGGGCAAGATGGAAGGATCAGACGGGTTCGTGGGCTTTGACCACGCGCAGTCAGGCCAGATCGTCGCTCAGGCTGCCGTTGATTGGGCCAAGGCGAATGACGTGACCAACGCCAAGGCGCTGGTGACCACGCTGACGCCACTGCCCTCGCTTAGCCCGCGCTGGACCGAGGTCACCCGGATCTTTGCCGAAAACGGCATTACCGTCGTCGCCGAACAGGACGCCGCCGACCAGACCAACGGTCTGCGCGTGGCGGAAACCGTGCTGCAACAGCATCCCGATCTCGACATCATCATCGGCATGGCGGATGACGCCGCCGTGGGCGCACTGCGAGCGATCCGTCTGGCAGGTGCTAACCCCGATGTGATGTTTGTGGGTGGCCAGGATGGCTCTCTCGAAGGGTTGTCGGCTGTGAATGACGGTGGCGCCTACCGTGCGTCGGCAGCGATCCTGATCAACGAGCTGGGCGCCAATATCATCGACCTCGCCCTGAATGCTGTGCGCGATGTTGCGCCGAGCTCTGCCTACACGCCGACGGTTCTGGCCAGCAAGGCCGACCAGCCGCTGCTGGACAAGCTGCTGTCCAACTACGCCAACTGATGGCATCCCCGACAAGGAGCAGACCAATGCGTCTTGAGGTGAATGACCTGCGCAAATCCTATGGGCCGGTCGCCGTGCTCAAAGGTGTGGATCTGGCGGTAGAGGCGGGCCGGGTTCTGGCCTTCCTCGGTGCCAACGGGGCTGGCAAATCCACCCTGCTGAACTGTGTGAGCGGTGCCCAGGAGGCGGACAGCGGCGACATCCTTGTCGGGGACGCCTCTCTGCGGGGGCTGGGGCCCAGGCAGGTCCAGGACGAGGGGGTGGCGATCATCTATCAGCACTTCCAGGTCTTTGAAGGCCTGAGCGTGGCCGAGAACATCTTTCTCGGCCATGAAATCCGGAGCAGCGGTTGCGTGGACCGCCGCGCCCAGAATGCCCAGGCCCGTGCGTTGCTGGAACGGCTGGGGGTGGATGACATTGACCCACGCGCCGATCTGGGATCGCTGGGGGTGGGGGAGCGCAAGGTGGTTGAAATCGCCCGCGCGTTGCGGCTGAAACCCAAGTTCCTGATTTTGGACGAACCCACCGCCTCGCTTTCGGACAAGGAGGCCAAAGCATTGCACGAGGTGATTCGCCAGGCGGTCGCCAATGACGGGATCGGGGTGATCTATGTGACCCATTTCCTGGATGAGATCCCGAAAATTGCCGATGACGTCACAATCCTGCGAGATGGCCGCATCCTGTGGACCCGGCCCGTCGGGGACGTGAGCATCGCCGACATGACCGACGCGATCTCTCCCGACGCGCTGGTGGCGGGGCTGGAGAAGATCCCATTTCAGGCGGATGGGCCTGAGGTGCTGCGGCTTGAAGGGCTGGAAACCTCTTTTGTCGGCCCCATCGACGTAGCGCTGCATCCCGGTGAGGTGCTGGGCATCTATGGCTTGATGGGGGCAGGGCGGACCGAACTGCTGGAATGCTTGTCGGGTGCTGCCCCGCAAAGTGGCGGTTCGATGGTGTTTCAGGGTGAGACGCGCAATTTCGCCTCTCCGCGTGCGGCATTGGATCAGGGCATTGCGCTGGTGGCGAGTGACCGCAAGGAGCAGAGCCTGTTTTCCAGTTTTGCCGCCGTCGAAAACCTGCTGGTGCCGCATCTGGGTCGCGCGCCGCTGCCCCGGATGCTGCGCAATTTCAGTCGCGAAGGGATCGAGTTTGAACGGGCGGCGCGGCGGCTCAACATCCAGCCGCCGAACCCACGCCTGCAGGGGCAGCGGTTCAGCGGCGGCAATGCGCAAAAGATCATGGTGGGCCGCTGGCTGGTCGATGGCGCGGGGCTGAAGCTGTTGCTGCTAGATGAGCCCACGCAGGGTGTCGACATTGGCGCGCGGCACGAGCTGTACGAGGCGCTGGCCGACGTCAAACGCAAGGGGTCGACGATCATTGTCGCCAGCTCGGACGCGACCGAGATCTGCCATCTCGCGGACAAGGTGATGGTGCTGGGGCGCGGGCGGCAGGTTGCGCTGATTGACAACCCTCATGACGAAGAGCTGCTGATCGAACTGGCCCACAAGGCCGAACACGGAACGGAAGAGGGGGTCGAAGGCGGCGCCCCGCAGATGGAAGTGGTACAATGACGGATACCGGACTGACACGCGGCGCGCCGGGCGGGCGCGCGAAAGGGGACAAACAGGACCGTGACTGGTTCGAGCTGGCGGTGGCGGCGGCGCTGCCCATGGCGATCGCGCTGCTGGCGCTGTTCTTTTACATCAAGGCACCGGTCTTCATGACCGCCAACAACTGGATTGCGATTTCAGTGCAGGTTTCGGCGCTGATGACGATTTCGATCCCGTTTGCGCTGCTGTTGATGGCTGGCAAGATCGACCTGTCGGTCGGCTCGACTTTGGCCCTGTGCGGCGTGGTCGCGGGCTTGAGTTTCGAGCCGCTGGGGATCACCGGCGCGGTGCTGCTGACGCTGGTCGTGGGCACGGTTGTGGGGCTGATCAACGGGGTGATGGTGTCTGCCGTGGGCATGTCACCGATTATCGTGACGCTGGGCACGCTGACCCTGATCCGTGGCCTCGCGCAGTGGCTGGCGCCCAACCCGATCTTTGGCTTCCCCGAGGAGTTTCTGGTAATCGGATATGAGCGGGTGTTTGGCCTGCCAATCCTGACCTGGATTATGTTGGTGGTAATCTGCCTGGGTGTGGGCGTCATGGCGCTGCTGCCGATCGGCCCGCAGATCGTCGCCCTGGGTGTCAACCAGCGCGCCGCCTTTCTGGTCGGCCTGCGGGTCAAGGCCATTGGCATTGGCCTCTATGCCGCCACCGGGTTCTTTGTCGCCGTTGCCGCGCTGATGAGCATCTCGCGCATCAACTCGGCTCCGGCGGGTACGCTGGGCATCGGGGTCGAGCTGAGCGTTCTGACTGCGGTGTTGCTGGGAGGAATCCCGTTCACGGGCGGCAAAGGATCGGTGCTGCGGGTGGTGTTGGGGGTCTGGTTGCTGGGCATGCTCGCCAACGGCCTGATTCTGATGAACGTGCCGACAGAGTTGAGTCTCATGACAACAGGTCTCGTCTTGATTGTGGCGGCCGGGTTGGACGTCTTGCGCGCAAGGCGCAGCTGATCACAGGATCGAGAGCAGGAAGACCCCTCCCACAGCGGAGGGGTCGCCGGTTTTTGGAGGAGGACCGACCCCGTGAAACGATTGCCGCCCCTGACCAGCCTGCAGGCGTTCGAGGCCGTCTCCCGCCATATGAGCATCAAACTGGCCGCCGAAGAGCTGTTGCTGACACCCACCGCGATCAGCCACCGGCTGAAGACGCTGGAAACGCAGTTGGACACACAATTGTTCCACCGGCTGACCCGGTCGTTGAAGCTGACGACCGAGGGCGAATTGCTGCGCCCGTTCGTGACCGACGCGTTCCGCAACCTGAACCTCGGCATCGCGCAGCTGAGCACGGATGAGGTCGAAGGTGAGCTGGTGGTGACCACCACTCGCTCCTTCGCATGGAGCTGGCTGAGCCCGCGTTTGCCCAAGTTCAGCCAGCTGTATCCGCAGCTGGAGGTCAAGGTGATCGCGTCCGACACGGTGCTGGATTTCGCGCGGTTCAGCGTGGATGTGTCGATCCGCTATACCGATAGCCCGGATCCGGCAGAGCACGCAGCCTGGGTGCTGGATGACTATGTCACCCCGATCTGTTCACGCCGTCTGGAGCAGAAGATCCGCGCCCCCGAGGACCTGCTGGAACGCGATCTGGTGGAATATGAATGGCTGGGGTTTCAGGACGGAGATCCGAACTGGCGGGCCTGGTTCGCCTCGGTCGGGGTGGACGGGGCCGGGATCCGTCCGATCGCCAATTTCAGTGACGAGATCATGTGTATCGAGGCCGCGATGGACAACCGCGCCGCCGCGCTGGTCAGCATCATTGCCGCCTCGCGTGAGATTGAACGCGGGCGCATTGCGGCGCCAATTCCAAAGGTGCTGAAGGACCGCAGCTATTACCTGGTCTGCCCGATGGAACGCGCCCAATCGGCCAAGGTTCGCGCCTTTCAGGACTGGCTGCTGAAAGAGGCGGATCTGTTCCGCGACAGCCCCTATGGGATGAAATTCATGCCGCAGGGGGACCACTAGGTGGCGATTCTCACGCCGTGCGCCCGTGGCTTGTGCCTGATGCAATCTGGGGTGGAAAACCGCGCCTCAGAAAGGCTGAGAAAAACTTGGGACTGGCTGAGATCTGCTCGATTGTTGGGGCGGCGGCTGGCCCAAATACTCCCTGTATCCACCAAGGGAGGAACCAAAAATGGTCAAAACCATACTCACCAGACGCGCATTACTAAAGTCCGGCGTCATCACTGCCGGGACGCTCGCCATGCCGTCGATTGTCCGCGCCCAGTCGGTGACCGAAATGACCATGCTGGCTTGGTATGGGCAGGCTGAGCCTGATGCAGTTGCGCAATTTGAAGAGCTGCACAATGTCAAAATCACCCCGAAATACTATGTGGGTGGCGAACAAATGCTCGCCTTACTGGCTCAGTCGCCTCCGGGCACCTATGATCTGATCCACGCAGACGCGGAATACGTGCAGCAGCTGGTGCGTGCCAATTTCGTCGAAAAACTGGACCCCGAAGACTATCACTTCGACGACTTCTATCCCGAATTCCATAAGTTCCCCGGCCATTGGCACAATGACGAGCTGTACGCGGTGATCAGCCGGTTCGGCTTCCTGGGGATTTCGCACAATCTGGACGCGGTGTCGGTCAAGGAGGCGTCGTCCTATGACATGCTGTGGGACGGTAAACACAAGGACAAGGTTGGCCATTTCGACTGGCACCTGCCCAATCTGGGTGTGCTGTCCCTGCGTGATGGCAACAGCGATCCCTATGACATCGGCGGCGACGCCTGGAGCAAACTGCAGGACACAACGCTGAGCCTGAAACCGCAGGTGCGCGGCTTCTACGATTATGGCGGTGTGCTGTCGTCACTGAAATCGGGCGAGGTGACCGTGATGCCGGGCATCGGCGAATGGATCACCGGCGTGCTGCGTCGTGACGGGGCCAATGTGACCACCACGATTCCCGAACAAGGCGGCATCCAGTTCACGGAAAGCTTCTCGATCGGGCGTGGGTCGCGCAAGGCGGATCTGGCGCGCAAATTCATCCAGCATACGTCCAGCCCGGATGGGCAGTTCACGCTGGCGAACCTGAACGTCTTTCCCGCGATTATCCCCTCCAAAGTTGGTTGGGAACGCATGATCTCAGAACGCCCCGACGATGCCCGCCACCTAGGCATCTTCAAGGGCGATGGTAACTCTATCGACCTGATCCGCAAGGGCCGCATCCATATTCGTCAATTGCCGGTACAGCAGGACCTGGCGGACTGGAACGACTTCTGGTCGGCATACAAGAGCGCCTGACCCTCTCCTTTGTGAGCTTTCACCCTCTCTCCGCCATCAACACGTTCTCCCCGGTGGCGGGGAGCTTTCTGACAGACACCAAGCGCCCCACCTATGGGCGAAACGGACCACGACATGACCACTTTGATCTCCATCCGGCGCTTGTCGCGCCTGGCCTATGGTGGGCTGTGGAGCCTGCCGCTGCCACTTTGGCTGGCCGGGTTCTTTCTGGGGCCGATGATCCTGCTAATCTGGCTTAGTTTCTGGGATGTGCGAAACTTTCTGCTGACCCCGGATTTCCAGATTGAGAACTGGCAAAAGATGCTGAGTGCGGACTATTTCTGGGCCGCCTATCTGCGCACCACACTGATCGCACTCAGCGCTGCCGCACTGGCCAGCCTGATCGCGCTGCCCTGCGCGCTGGCGATCAGCTTCTTTCTGGGGCTCAAGGCGCGGATGGTGGTACTGGGGCTGTTCGTAGTGCCGTTCTTCACCTCGTACCTGGTGCGGATCTATTCCTGGCAGATCTATCTGACCGAAAACGGCATCATCATGAAGACGCTGGCCGCCATCGGCATCGATAGCGGCAGTCTGTTGAACACGCCGTTTGCGCTGATGATCGGGCTGGTGACGCTGACCCTGCCGCTGGTGATCGTGATCCAGTCGATTTCCATGCTGTCGCTGGACAAGACGCTGATCGACGCCGCCTATAACCTGGGCTGCGGCCCGCGCCGGGTGCTGTTCGCCACGGTGCTGCCTGCGGTGCGCCCGGGCATCGTGTTGGGGGCGCTCTTCGCCTTTATCTTCAGCTTTGGCGATTTTGTCACCGCGACCTATCTGGGCGGCGGCAAGTTCACCACACTGTCGATCCTGATCGCCGACACGGTGAAATCCGGCCAGCAATGGCCCCGCGCCGCCGTGGTTGCGCTGGTGATGATCGCCACCCTGCTGATCTCGGCCCTTGGCGCCATCTCTTATGCATATCGGAGGGCCTGAGCCATGCGTGTTTCCCCGCTGACCCGCCGCCTGACCGTGATCTTTCTGGGTCTTGCGTTGACCTTTCTTTACGCACCGATCCTGACGAATTTCGTGTTCTCGCTGAATTCGGACCGGTTTCCGACCATTCCGCTGGGCGATTTCACTCTGGAGTGGTACCGGCTGATCCTGGCCGACGCGCTGGTGATCGACGCATTCGCCAACACGGTGAAAATCGCGCTGATCGTGGCGCCGATCGCCACCGCCATGGGTTTCGCCGCCGCCTATGCGGACTACCGGTTCAACTTCTTTGGCAAGAAGCTAGTGCTGGTCTTCGCCCTGATGCCACCGCTTATCCCGCTGGTCGTTATCGGCCTTGCGATGCTCGCATACTTGTCGCGCATCGGCCTGTCGGGCACTCTGCCGGCTATCGTGGTCAGCCATATCGTCCTGACCTCGCCCTTTGCCATGGCCATCATCAGGCTGCGGTTTTCCCAGATCGACGGAGATCTTGAGTTCGCCGCGCAGAACCTGGGGGCCAGCAACTGGCGCGCCTTTCGCGAGGTGATCATTCCGTCAACCAAGACTTCGGTCCTCGCGGCGTTCCTGCTGTGCATGGCCGTCAGCTTTGACGAATACGCGGTGACCTGGTTCGTCGGCGGGTTGGAGGAGACCAGTTCGGTCCGGATCCTCAGCTTCCTGCAATCGGCGGTGAGCCCGCGCATCAACGCCATCGGCTCCATCACCTTCATCACCTCGATCACTCTCATCCTTGGCGCGCAGGTTCTGGTGCTGCGCCGCCTGACGCGCGCCTGAACCGGGAGAGCCACACAATGAACAGTCTGACAGACATCACCGCCGCGCGCACTGGCGCGCCCAATCCGGGGGACAAACGCATGTCGCACGCGCATATCTCGCTCCAGAACATCCACAAATCCTATGGCGAAGCCCTTGCCGTCGACCGGCTGGACCTGGATATCGAAGAGGGCAAGTTCATCGCCATCATGGGCCCGTCGGGCTGCGGCAAATCCACGATGCTGCGGATGTTGGCGGGGCTCGAGGATGTGACCAGCGGTGACATCATGCGCGAAGGGCAGCGGATCAACGATCTGGCGATTTGGGAACGGGATATGCCCATGGTCTGGCAGTCGCTGGCCCTGTTCCCCTTTCTCACCGTGCGCGAAAATGTCGAATTCGGGTTGCGGATGAAGGGCGTAGGCGGCGCTGAACGGCGCTCCCGTGCGCTCGAGTGGCTGGGCAAGCTGGGGCTGGAAGGCTACGCCAATCGCGGCATCGACCAACTGTCGGGCGGCCAACGCCAGCGGGTGGCGCTGGCGCGCTGCCTAGTGACCGAACCTTCGGTCTTGCTGCTGGATGAACCGCTATCGGCGCTGGATGCGCATCTGTCGGTGCAGATGCAGGGCGAGCTGAAACGCCTGCAGCGTGAGCTGGGCATTACCTTTGTTTATGTCACCCACAGCCATTCCGAGGCGTTTTCTATGGCCGATACCGTGGTGATCATGAACCAAGGTCGGATCGAACAAGCAGGCAGCCCCGAGGACATCTATCTGCGCCCGGCCACGCCCTTTGTCGCGCGGTTCCTGGGCGGGTCGTCGATATTCGATTGCAAAACGCGTCGTCGCAAGAACGGTGAACTTACCTTGGAAAGCACTGATGGCAGCTTTAGTTACACGGGTCCTGAATTGGTGGAGCAGGATGAAGGCGACGAAGTCAGTCTGATCGTGCGGGCCGACCAGATCTCGATCGCCCCCGGAGCGGGCTGGGCGGAAAATGAGGTTTCCGCCCGCGTCGTAGGTGAGGAATTCGTGGGCGCGCTGGTTAATCTGCGGTTGGAAACAGCCGCCGGGACGCCGATCACCGTGCAGCTGCAACAGCGCGACATGCAGGCGCTGGATATCGAAGTCGGCGCCAGCGTCACCGCCAGTTGGCACCCAGAAGACGGCCACATCATCAAAACCTGATCACCGAACACCTGAAAAACGAATGAAGGAGCCTGTCATGGCCAAGAAGAAAGTACTCGTCTATGGCGACAGCAACACCTGGGGCTGGATCGGGGTGGAGGAGGCGTTCCCCTCGACCCGCTATGCCGACGAAGACCGCTGGGCGGGCGTTATGGCCGCGGAACTGGGCAAGAATTACGACGTCGCCGTCGATGGTCTGACCGTGCGCGCCACCAATCTGGATGAGGCCATGGACTGGAACGCGATCAAGGCGGACATGTTCAACGGTGCGAAAACCCTGCCTGCAGCGATTGCACGGGAAATGCCGGTAGATCTGCTGATCATTGCGTTGGGGACCAATGACCTAAAGGCGGACACCAACCGCTCTGCCGAAGACATTGCCGCCGCGATCATCGAGGTTGCGCAGGTCGCGCAGGGCTGTGGCGGCGGGGTCGCCTACCACTATGACGCACCGCAGGTGCTAGTTGTGTCGCCCGCGCCGGTCAACGACATGCCCCACCCGGATTTCGCCGCGATGTTCGAAGGTGGCAAGGCCAAATCCGAGGCGCTTGGCGCCGCCCTCAGATCCGCCGCCGACGGCGCCGGCATCGCAAGTTTTGACGCCGGTGCCGTGATCGGCAATGCGGCGGGCGTCGATGGATTGCACATGAGCCAGGACCAACACGCCCAACTGGGCCGCGCCATCGCCGACTGTGTGCGCAGCCTCTGACCCCCAAAATCCACCACCACTCACCCCATCCATCATGCAACAGGAGGAGTTATCCATGATGAAACTTGCAACAGGCCTGAAGAGTGCAGCACTTGCGACCACCCTGGCCATCGGGACAATGACAGCCGCAATGGCCGCAGATCTGAGTAAAGCCGGAACCATCGAATATGTGACCTTCGAGGCCAAGGAGGGCGTCAGCGTCGAGGCGATGTCCGAAGCCGCCGCCGGGGGCATCGTCAACGCCAACCTGACCGCCAATTACGAAGGTTTCGTGGATCGCTATGTGGCTCTGCAGGCCGATGGCGTCTGGATCGAAGTTGTCTATTGGGAAAGCGAAGAGCTTGGCCGCGCCGCGCTCGACAAATTCGTCGCCGATCCGGTGAACAAAGACTTTCTGGATCTGGTGAATGTGGACAGCGTGACCATTACCTATTCCGACATCCACTGATTTCACTGCCCCGGGCTGCGCTTTGGTCCGGGGTACTCTCATGCCTTTCATGCAGATATTTCAACTTTGTCGAACCGCGTGGTTCGTGTCATGAAAGGACAAGATGAAACGCCGACTGCCCCCCCTGAACGCCATCCGCGCCTTTGAGGCGGCGGCCCGTCTTGAGAGTATTTCCGAGGCGGCCGATGAGCTTTCGGTGACGCCCACTGCGATTAGCCATCAGATCCGACATCTGGAAAACCTGCTGGATATCAAGCTGTTCGAACGGGCCGGGCGCAATATCTCACTGACCGATCAGGGTGCGCGGATGTTGCCTGATATCACCCGCGGCATGGACAGTCTGGCGGCGGCTTTCGCTGAAACTTATGGCAACATCGATACCAATACGGTGACGATTTCGACCACACGGGAATTCGCCCGCTATTGGTTGCAGCCACGGTTGGGTGAATTCTACGACGCCTTCCCACAGCTGACCCTGAATGTTTTCGCCAGCGAAAGCGCGATGGATATGAGCGGGAGCGAGATCGACGTTGCGGTGCGTTATGGAGCGGCGCCTGCGGAAAACAGCGATGAAATCCCGCTTTATCAGGAATACTACGTTGCCGCCGTTAGCCGCGATTTGCTGACCCCGAACCGGGCGGCGCGGATCGAATTTCTGACCCGCAAGCGGCTAATCGACGTGCGATGGGAAAACTCGTCCCTGACGGCGCCGTCCTGGAAGGCGTGGTTCTCTGCCGCTGGGATCGAGGATTACGATAGCTATCGCCGGATGAGTTTCGACGCTTACAATCTGGCGTTTGACGCCCTGAAACGGGGCCATGGCGCGGCGCTTCTTAGCCGTACCATCGTGCGATCGGTGGAATTCGATGACGGTTTTGTCGAGCTGGAGGGACCACAGCTGCCCGGTTATCACTACCGGGTGCTGCGCTCTCCCGCCGGGATGCGTAAACGCGCGGCGCGCCAATTCGTCGACTGGCTGGCCGAGACGGCGGTGGATTAAAGCTTACGCCCCCGATGGCCGGATGTGCTGACTGAGGTCGCCATAAAACGGACGGCTGATCGACAGACGGGTGTAGTGCCAGCTCCCGTTTTCGTCCCGGGCGAACTCGTCGAAATACTCGCCGGAATAGATCACCTGTAGTGGCAGCGCGTCCGTCTGTTGAATGACCGTGACATAACGCCGGCAGTGCGCGGTTCCGGCTTCCTCATCCACGTGCAGATCCTCATTTGTCGACAGGTGCCGGGTGCGTGGGGAGCCATCGGAATACAACACCACCCGCGACAGCAGCTTGTCGCGTACCTCCTGCCGCCCCGCTAGCGGCGCGCCTCCGTCAAACACCCATTCACCCCGTGCAAACAGATCCGCAAACCCCTCCAGATCACCGCTGTCAAGCGTGAAGCTGTAGGCGTTCAGAAGGCGGCGAATCTGGTCGGTGCTAGTCATGAAACGGGGGCTTTCTGGCTGGGTGTGAAACAGGGAGCGTTTGAGCCGTCACATTGGCGGATTTCAGAGCGAAAAACCCGGCGAATTCACCACTTGTAACGCCATTCTCACCCGAACGTGACCGGAACGCCCATGGTTACAAAAAGGTGCCCTGTTCGATGCGGGCAGGGCAGGGGTTAGATTGATCATCATGATGAAAACAAAAGGAATCCTCTGGTGATCCGCTCTGTCTTCTTGTGTGTTGTGATGCTGTGCGCCGCGCCTGTGCCCGGCTGGGCCGAGATGCGGATTCTTGTGCTGGGAGACAGCAACACCTGGGGGTCCAACGCATCCGGCCCGCGGCACGGTGAAACCGTGCGGTGGGGGCGGGTGCTTGATGCGGCTCTCCCTCATGCCGTGGTGGTGGTGGAGGGTCGCATCGGTCGGCGTACTGACTTGGGTGCGGGGCGTCCGTTTGACAATATCGGACGCGCTGTGACCACCCCGCTACCCGATCTGGTCGCTCGTCATCTGCCGTTGGATCTAGCGGTGGTGATGCTGGGCACCAACGACCTGCAAAGCGGTCAGGAGCGGGACGCGGACATCATTGCGCGGTCAGTCTTCTCTCTTGCGCGGATCCTGCAAACGGGCGGTGTAGAACAGGTTCTGGTGGTGACCCCGCCGCCGCTGACCAACCCGGAACAGGGCGGGCTTGCCTATATCTTTGGCGGCTCGCAACCCGGCTCGGAAGCCCTGTCCAAGGCCTATACTCGTCTGTCCCGGCGAACCGGTATCCCGGTCTTTGACGCGGGATCCGTGACCCGCGCTGACGGGGCGGACGGGGTGCATCTGACCGCTGCCGCGCAACAGAAACTCGGGCGGGCGCTGGCGCCAGTCGTGGCCGATCTGCTGCGCGAATAACACCCATAACCCACTCAACCCAAACCATGGAGACATCTCTCATGACCCTCATTTCCCGCCGTCAGGCCCTGACCGGGGCCGCTGTCGCCGCCTCTGCCGCGATCGCAACGCCGTTGATGGCGACCAAGGCCAGCGCCGCTGCCCCGCTGGCCGGCGCACAAGCCCCCGGTTTCTACCGCCGCAAGGTGGGCAACGCCGAAGTCACTGCGCTGCTGGACGGCTACTTGGACATTGCCCACAACCTGTGGGTCGGCATTGAAGAAGCTGGCGTCAAGCAGGCCATTGCAGACAGTTTCCTGCCCGACAACGGCAACATCCGCATCGGCATCACCTCCTATCTGGTGAACACCGGCGATCGTCTGATCCTGGTCGACAGCGGCTCGGCCGAACTGTTTGGCCCCACCGCTGGCAAATTCCTGGAAATGCTGGCTGCTGCTGGTCACTCCGCCGATCAGATCGACGACATTCTGATCACCCACATGCACCCCGACCATATCGGCGCGCTGATCACCGCAGATGGCAAGGCGACTTTCGCCAATGCCCAAGTGCATGTGGCACAAAAGGAAATCGAGTTCTGGGCCTCGGAAACCAACCTGGCCTCGGCCCCTGATTTCGCCAAACCGTGGTATCAAGCCGCGCTGGACGTCAAGGCGGCTTATGACGGGCGGCTCAACATTTTCTCGGGTGCGCCCGAGCTGATCACCGGTGTCACTGCGATGGAACTGCACGGCCACACGCCGGGTCAGACCGGCTATCACTTTGGCTTTGACGGCGATGAGCTGCTGATCTGGGGCGACGCCTGCGGCGTGGCGGCGGTGCAATTCCAGCACCCCGAAGCAGGTCTGGTGTTCGATGTGGACGGCGAAACCGGCAAGAAGACCCGCGCCAAGCTGCTGGACATGGCGGCGCATGACAAACTGTTGGTGGCCTCGCCCCACTGCCCGTTCCCGTCCTTTGGGCATGTGGCGCGCAGTGGCGATGCCTACGCCTGGGTGCCGGAGGAGTATCGATATACTGTCTGAGTCAAACACAACAAATGTTTAGTAAAGTGTATCCGGAGCCGTTTTTTGGCTCCGGACCTATCGGGAAGAAGAATATGAGACGAAGAGAATTTATTACGGGTGCTGTTGCTATCGCTTTAGGAGCGGGGCCTACATATGCTTCGGGTCACGTTACGTTCCATTTTTATGGAGCCGAGGATTGTCCCCCTTGCATGGCATTCAAACGCAACAACCTTGCAGATGTTCAAGCTGATGGAGAACGTCTAGGGTTTGCGGTTGAAGATAATATCATCGCTAAAACGCGTCATGTCCCTGAAATGGGAGTTTATGGCGACCGCGATCCGATATTGCGCCTAGCAGCGCCACAGTTGGAATTTGTCTACCCACCGATCTTTTTTGTGTCACAGAATGGTCAAATCAAGTCAGTGCACGGACCTGATTGGCGCCAAGCGCTGGTCGAAGCGAAGCGCTTGGCGAGTGAGCAATGATGTTTTGTCTTCGAGCCTTTTCGCTCTGGCTGGTACTATTCTTGGCCGGGCCTTCTACTGCACAAGATTTGCAGGGGCGTGATACTGCAAGCAACTGGCGCGGAACGCACCACTCGTTTCACGGAATTTGGAATGTTATTTGTGACGAACGTGACGAGTTCGGAACGCTGAAACAAAGATGCTACATCCGGTGGGTCGATGTTTATGCAGAGCGTCCAAAATTTGGGGCGTTGTTCACCTTCATAACTCCGCGAAAAAACGCCCCTTTTGGCAAGCACGATGTGATGTTTGGACCAGAGATAGGGACAGTTTTTTTACCAGGTGGGTTTGTAATTAGAAGAAATGGTGAAATCATCTGGCGGATGCGGAACCCGCAATGTCTTTTGTTTGCACATTGCACGCTAGACCCGGTTAGGTCAGACGAAGTTTTGCAGGCGATGAGTATTGGTAGTTCCATCGAATTCTCTTTCGTGGATCCTCATCTGCGCCGATTTGAACTCACTTGGTCCTTAGAGGGTTTTCGACAGGCACTGGAATCCTATGAACACCAATGGCAGAAACGCCTGAGTGACAATTGAAATTTTTGATCTTGGGCGCAGTGAGTGGCATGGTGACTTAGAATGTGATTATTTGCCCATATGGGGTGCTAGACATCGTGACCTGCTCGCCTAAAGGCCGCTAATTTGGGTTAGAAGTGCAGGGATTGATTTTTCAGCCAGATCAAGAGATGTCTTGTAGCCATATAAGCCTGCGCAGGTTCGTATCACTGGAGCCGTGTACTATCGGCAATTAATGCGCTTAGCCTTGATCAGAACTTGCTACAAATTCGCAAGGCGTCGAGAATTGCGGCGTGCATATTGCGACTGACGACTGCATCTCCAATGCGCGCGAGGTAAAATCGATTATTCTGAACGGCGTCGACGAATGGGTACGTCCCGTTGATCAGCGCCAAGTGGTTGACCTGTCCAAGGTTTTTCGAACGCGGTTTGAGGTCGTGATAAAGGTCGTCCATCGGAACCGTACCATGTTCGACGACAACGTGGTCGACAAGACGTTCAAAGAATGCGCCCGTCAATACATGGCGCAGGCAGGCGCGAACCTTGTTGCCTTCACGCGTTAGAGCGACGAGCTCCAGAAGACTGGTAAAGGTTACCCCATTGGTCGTCAAATCACGCAAAGCTACAGCAGAGGTTGTTGGGCCGAGCTCGTGTAAAGGCGCACGGTCGGGTGTCACAAGTTCGACGCAGCAGCCGCCTCCCGTCAGCACGTCAGCCGTGACAGCGGCGGGGTGGTCACCGGTTTCGTCAAACAATAGAACGTCGCCTGTGACACGGGTCTCTCTGGACAACACCTCCCAGCTGGAAGTCACCAGTTCCTTGCCAGGAATGGACGGGGGGACAGGCCAGCCACCGGTGGCGATTACGATCAGATCCGGCGTTAGGGGCAGCACGTCGTCGGCTTCGGCATAGGCGTTGAGATGGATGTCGACGCCAAGTGTATTTACTTCAGAAATCAACCAGTCGGCAACGCCCCCAACCTGCCTGCGCGTCTTCCCCTTGGCGCCCAGAACAAGCTGTCCACCAAGACGATCTGAAGCCTCAAATAGTACAACTTCGTGTCCGCGCAGGGCGCTAATCCGGGCGGCCTCCAGCCCCCCAGGTCCCCCGCCGACAACAACGACCTTCTTGCGGCTGCGGTTGCGGCTGCGCGTGATGATATGGGGCAAAGTCTGTTCCCGCCCTGTGGCGGCGTTATGCCCACAGACGGCGGGTTTGCCTTGATTGACCCGATCCACGCAATAGCCTAGGCCGACACAAGGGCGGATGCGGTCTTCTTCACCTCGTGCTAGTTTGCTTACCAGATATGGATCGGCCATCAGTGCGCGCGTCATGCCAACGAGATCAACATGACCGCCAGAGACTGCGTGGTGGGCCGTCGCAATATCTGCGATGCCGCCTGCATGAAGGACCGGCAAGTTAACGGCCTTACGGATTTGCCCAGCTACTGAGATATGCGGGGCGGCGGGCAGGCCCATGGGGCGTACCCATTCGGCTAGCCCAAGGTCATCGTAGGGGGCTCCAGCCAGAATGTTGAGCAGGTCGACCTGCTCTGAGGCCTCCAGAAGCCGGGCGGCGGCGACACATTCATCTACGCTTAGACCTCCCTCTATCAACTCATCGCCAGTGATGCGCATGGACAGGATAAACTCGGGGCCGACCTCTGTGCGCACGGCGTCCAGAACCTCGTGGGTCAGACGCATGCGGTTCTCCAATGAGCCACCATAGTGATCATCACGTTGATTGGTCAGCGGAGACAGGAACTGACCCAGGAGATGCGAATGTGACAGTATCTCGATGCCATCGAACCCGCCTTGCTGACAACGCCGCGCGGCTGAAGCAAAATCTTCAATTACCCGCTCGATGTCTTCATATTCCATCACCTTGGGAAAGGCACGATGAGCGCGCTCACGCACGCTGGAGGGCGCCAGAACCGGTAACCAATGCCCATCATCCCAAGCGGTTCTGCGGCCCATATGGGTAATCTGGCACATGACTGCGGCACCGTGTTTGTGCACACCTTCGGTGAGTTTTTGAAACCACGGAATGATACTGTCGTCGCCCGCATAAAGTTGGCCGAATACTGAGGGGCTGTCAGGGGAGATGTTGGTCGAACCGCCAATCATGGTCAGCGCAACGCCACCCTTGGCTTTCTCTTCGTGGTACAACCTATAGCGGTCGCGTGGGTGGCCGTCTTCGACATAGTTAGGTGCGTGGGAAGTGCTGACGATGCGATTGCGCAACGTCAGGTGTTTGAGCTGAAACGGTTCAAGTAGTTTCGCCACAATCAATTCCTTCGGTCACGATATCAATTTGAAAGACGCCCTGAGCCCAGTTTGTTGATCAGTTGCAAGACCTGATAAGGCACGGTCCGAAGGTAAGCTACCCAGTAAGCACGGCTGAGAGCTCACTGTTTCCGACATGGACCCTTAAAATGACGACCTGACCAGGAACTCCGAATGCAGAAATTTAGTTGAGCAATGAGGGAGGCCTGGCAATCGTGTCACGATTAATCAAGGACGGTTCCCGGGCGATTTTGTCGATATTTGGCGTCACGGCTCGAATTTACGCAAACATCGCTCTCAATGGCTTATGTTGAAAAGTTCGTTCTTGATCCCTCTGCTGGTCGAACTCAGAGAGCTTACCAAAGAGATGCTTGGACAATCAGCTAACCGGTCCGTCAAAGAGCTCGATGTGCTGGTGCAAGCTGAACCTCTGAAACCAACTCCAAAGGCACGTTGAGACACTCTGCAGTAAAGAAGTAATTCGCTTCTCGCGCACATCACTTCTGCACCTTGGACTGGCCATCAGTACAATAGGAACCCTGAAGATTCATCCCCTGGAGCGAGCTGAGGTTCAAGGCAATCAAGCCGCTGTTACGTTCCGGCGCTCAAATTGGTCGTTCTTCGAGTCACAGAAAAGCTCTAAAAACAGCAGCATAACTTGGTGATCGATCAGAGGTTCTCAAAGCTCGCTGAGCTTAACCTAGTTTGGTTGGGGAACGTTACGCGCGGTGTAACATTGTAAATAATTGAAATCATTCATTTTATTCAAATGTCAACACCTCTCAAAACCGCATGCAACCTTGAAATCTTTTAAAATCATACAGTTAGCCAATGTTACAGGTTACAGCGCGATATATGTACATGTGCGTGCGCGCGTGCGTACATGCGCGTGCGCGTGTGTGCACGTAATACACTCTTAATAAATTATGTAACTTTGTAACTTTTCTATTTTTTTAACGTATAGTCAGATACTTACGACGTTACATATGATGTTACACCGATGTTACGCTGTAACTTTTTAAATTGGGGAGATTTGGGGCGCGCGCTCGATTTGGACATTGAGATCATGAACGGTGTTCAGATTATTACCGAACGGATGTCTGGTTCGTCGGGGCGTCGAGTGTGGATTTGTTGTCGCTGAGGTCTCGGGCCAACCGCTACCAAAAAGAAGTTTTGGGTTCCGGGTTGCTCCCGCAGCACAGTTTCGTTTGCTTTGGAGGTGCCACAGCCCGTGAGCTGGCTGTTTTGCTGAAGTAAGATTAGGGCAGGGGCGCAGCCGATTATTGGGTACTGGCCTGCGAATGAACCCAGTTAGGCGAGATGAGGAGCTGCTCAAAGATGCGTTCGGAAGTCTAGGTTCCAGACTCATTGATTAACAGCCAAAATAGGACGGAAGCTGCGAGTGCGATGGCCGAGAGGAATACCTTTGGGCATCTGTCATACCGTGTTACGACGCGTCGCCAGTCTTTCAGTATTCCGAATATAATCTCGATCCTGTTGCGGCGTTTGTAGCGCCGCTTGTCGTATCGGACAGGCTTGTCACGTGATTTTCTGCCTGGGATGCAGGGTTTTATTCCCTTGTCTGTAAGGGCTTCGCGGAACCAATCTGCATCATAGCCGCGATCACCCAGTAGCCAATCAGCTGATGGAAGACTATTCACCAAAGCTCTGGCCCCCGTGTAATCGCTAACCTGCCCAGCCGATATGAAGAATCGGATGGGGCATCCGAGGCTGTCAGTAACGGCGTGCAGTTTACCACCCTTGGTGCGCCCTATCAGCCTGCCACGCCCGCCTTTTTCAACCACAGGCTGGAAACCGTGCGGTGCGCTTTGAGGTAAGTCGCATCGATCATGATGGTCTTATGATCGCTTCCCTCCGCAGCAAGCCCTGTCATGATCCGCGCGAACACACCCATATCGCTCCATCGTTTCCAGCGGTTGTATAGTGTCTTTGGCGATCCATATTCGCGAGGCGCATCAGACCACCGCAACCCATTGCGATTGATAAAGATAATCCCGCTCAAAACACGTCGGTCATCAACCCTTGGCTTGCCATGGCTCTTCGGGAAGGAAGGCCGAAGCCGCGCCATCTGTTCGTCAGTCAGCCAGAATAGATTGCTCATGATACCCCCCTGAAACTCACGGGCTTGAATCACGCAGCCGATATGATGGCAACCAAATTAATGGGTCCAGAACCTAAACGCGTTGCTTGTGGCGCAGTGGTAGAAGCAACGCTAACCTGACTTTAGTGGGCCACAACTCTCCGTTCGATTTCAGTGCATTTGGGCGTCTTCCGGGGTCAGGTTTAATGGAGATGAAGCTTATGTTTTGTTGTCGCATCAGACGACGTCCCCGGTTCCCGAAGAACTTATAGATGGGTAATGTGGGTAGGAAGAGATACTTGTCGATGAACCAGATCGGTACGGCGGCTTTTTCAGGATTTCCGACGCCAAAGACGGGATTTGGTGCATGTTGCAAAACCGAGTGCTCAATATACGAGACGACATCAGCACCAAAGACATTCTGAACGGCGCGTAGGGACACTTCATAAGATCCCACTGCGGGGCCCGCGCTATAGAACTTTATTTGATACCACTTCGGTGCCGGACGGCGTCACACTGAACTATTTTCAATAGTGGTGTATGATGAAAATTTGACGTGGCGGTTTTGCCGTCTAACGACCACGCTACCGCGTAGATCAGCGTTCCTGCGCAGAAGGAAATCGCTCCCTATGTCCCAGGCGCTTGCTTTTACAGAAATGCTAAAAAAAGCCGGATGGCTAACGATATTGAATTTGGGGGCCTGTCGGAGCGTCAGAATAGGCCTGTTTCTCAGATCTCTCTTTTGTGGAGTATTGAAGAGCGACTTTGGCACATCGATGCCGCCGGGTTACATCATCAAAGCTGGTTGGCCGTGCCAATTTAGATGTATTTGTCACCGCTCCTTGAAAGCGCGCTCCACGGTCAGCTGTACCGGTTTAAGCATATATGACAGCAATGGTTGCTCGCCCGTGGTCATCTCGGCGATTACAGTCATGCCAGCCTGCAACGGACGGCGGAAGTAACCCTCACCAATCACAGTGTCGTTTAAAGCAATGGACGCCCGGAAATAGGTTTCACCCGTTCGCTCATCTACCAGCGGCATTGGAGAAACCGACTGGAGGCGCCCTTCGACTTTACCAAAACGGCGCACGTCAAAGGTGTCGATGCTTATTGCGACAGGATAGTCGGTGTTTACGTGGCCCACGTCGGAATTCGGTATGCGAGCTTCGACGATCAATGCTTCGCCGGTTGGCAGCAGATCATAGAGTGTTTCACCCGGTTCTATCACTTCGCCTGGATTGGGATATGCTTTAGCCTGCACGATGCCGCGCGCAGGTGCCACAAGGCGTAGCGCTGCAAGCTTTTTGACCACAGTCCTATGAGAGGCTTGCAACTTCGCGTGTTCTTTCTCCAACTCCATCAGCATAGTTAGCATCTCTTCACGAAGGGTCAGTTTTTCCTCATCTCGGGCAGATTTCGCCAAATGCAGCGCAGTTTGCGCTTCTGCCAAGCGGACCTCCGCGTCCGTTGCAGAGGCGCGAAGTGTATCAAGATTGTCTTCCTCATCAAGGATGTCGTTTAACGGCTTTAAGCGCTTATCATGCAAAACTCTGCTCCGTTCCAAACTAGATTCTTTGCGACGGACACGCTCTTGGGAAAAGCTGAATGCACTGCGTAAAATTGAAATGGTTTCTTCTTGTTGGAGGATTGATAAAGACTGTATCCGCTGGCTTTCGCCAAAAAGCTCGAGCACGACAGCGGCGCTATCCATGCCTTGATCTTTCAAGGCGCGTACCTGAGCAGGTCTTACTGGCTCGCTATTGGCAAGAACGCTAAGCACAGCCTTCACGTTTGCTAGTTCGCGCTCATTTGCTTCGAGCTGACCGCGTAGCACCTCTTGCTCTTCGCTTAGGTCTGGGTGGCGTAGTTCGATCAAAACATCACCCGCTTCGACAGTTTGACCGTCTTGGACATAAACGGCCTTCACAATACCTCCGCTGAGTGTCTCGATCGCAGGATAGTCACCGGTCGGCACAATCGTACCCATCGCCCGGGTGATTTGCGGCACGTCAGTTTGCCCCGCGAGCACAACTAGGCTCGCGACCATGGCAGAAAATGTCAGGGCAATGAAGGCAGCTAATTGGGGCTGG
Organism: uncultured Pelagimonas sp.; assembly: GCA_947497905.1. Lineage (GTDB taxonomy): Bacteria > Pseudomonadota > Alphaproteobacteria > Rhodobacterales > Rhodobacteraceae > CANMIH01. The sequence goes on along the minus strand of CANMIH010000011.1, from coordinate 4,357 downwards.
CGCGCACGTTCTTTCAGCTGGGCGCGTTGGAACGGTCCTGATTTAGAAATACGAAATCGCATATTTAGCCTCCAATAGCTTTGAATGCTGCCAGAATTTTTTTGCGCCCTGCGTCTCCAGTATCATGCACAGCAACGCGTTCCCCGTTCAGGAAAATAAACCTGTCTGCGAGTTGAACGAATGATCGGTCAGCGGTTGCAATCACTACGGTACGATTGCCTTTTTGCTTATGCAGCCACTGTTTAAAATAGCTGCGCCGCGCGTCATTAAGCCCATTAGTTGGCTCAGAAAACAGCGTCAACGAGGAAGGTCGCGCCATTGCGCGTGCGAGTGTCAGGGTCTTTTTAGCCTCGTCTGGTAGACGGCCAAGAAGCCGGTCATTCAGACGGGTTGCTGACCCCTCGGGCAACAAATCTCGGTCTTCGTTGAGACCCACGTCATATAAGGCTTGTTCAATCGCCTCATCGCTGAGTGAAGGTGCAGCAAGGCGGAAATTTTGTGCCACGGTACCATAAAATAAGGCCTTCTCATAAGTCGCGTAAGTGATTGATTTACGCAGTTCATCTTTCGCGATTTGGCGGATATCGATGCCATCATGCTCGATGGTGCCGGCAAGTGGTGAGTACAGACCATCGATCAGGTCTAGCACTGCAGTGCGTGCGGCTGTGTCACTGCCCATTACGACCACCAACTCACCAGGTTTGCAATTGAAACTCGCCTGAGACAACAATGGGGCGTTTAGCGGATCCGAGCGGTAGGTCACACCCGCAAACGACACCGCACCTGTGAGCGTTTTCTGGTGGGACTGTTCAAGCCCAAGCTCCATCTCCTCGACCAGGCCGAGGACACGGTCAGCCTGTACTCGACTTGTGCGGAACGATAAGATTTGAGGGAAGCTCGAATAAAGTGCCTGAAGTGGCGCAAACACCTTCGACACCAACGCAATAGAAGCGATAAGCGCACCGAACGTCAAAGATCCGGATAGCGCGCCATAAGCACTAATCGCGACAGCACCCACAGTTGCGAGGGCGGTGATAGTCTGAGCAAGGGATTGCATGGAAGACTGAAATTGACGCGCAGTACGAGTGGCGCTTTCGGCGGCTTCTGCCAATGGCTGGCTGCGGTTAATCCACTGTTGCTGAATTCCTAGATCGGCAATCGCACGTTGATGCGAGATCGCATCATGCATAGCTGACTGGCTGGCAGCACTGGCTGCTGCTGCTTTCTGGTCCAATCGCTGTTGAAATGGGATACTCAGAAGGCCCAACACCAAGAGTAACATCACAAGACATAGTGTAAAAAGCCCAACTGTAGGTGCAAGATACGTCAGAACAGCAAAGAAAATCAGCGCAAAGGGCAGATCGAGTAACGTGGTCATTACTTGCCCAGTAAACGCTTCTCGCAGCGCTTCAAATTGACGAAAGCGCGATAGCTGCTGGTTGATATCGGACTTCTGCAGCTGAGCGAGCGGCAAACTCATCAACTTGCGAAACAGCGAAACCGTTAGCTCACGCTCTCCTCGCCAGCCTACATAGGCGAGTGCCCTGGTCCGAGCGTAGCGAAAGCAGAAATCCGCACCGCCGATAACGATTACTCCTATCACTAGTGAAAGCAGTAAACTCACGGACCCTGAAGGGATCACCCGGTCATAGATGACCATAATCAGCAATGGCGCGAGCAACCCCAATACATTTGTCAATAGCGATGACGCCAACAACCAGGGCATCATTGGACCCAGGGTGGAGAACGAGGCACGTACCGTTCCATAATCCGCGTCAGCCTGTTGATTGCTAAACCGGTCGATGCGCACGACTTCGCAAAGTTGATCCCGGGCAAGTCGATGCGTTATTTTCCCATCATAGGAAAACTCGAGCTCGGAGTCCTGTACCGAGAGCAGGACCTTGCAAACACCATCCTGACCGATCACAAGCGCCGGACATTCTGCTGCAGTGATTTCAATTTCACGGCATACGATACGAGAGTAGGGGACCTTTAAGTTATCCAATGTTTGGATAATTTCTTCGAAATGAAGCTGTTCCGACATATGCGGAAAGGCCTCGAGAATAGCTTCTTCGCTATTACGCCACCCCCCCACTTTGAGCAGGTGTTGCAAAAGAACACTGGCATTTGTAGTAGTCAACGTGTTCATGCCGCCCCCTGTTTCAGTTTACGAGCCAATGCGGCATCCGCAGCAGCATCTTGGTGCCAGACGTCTTCTGGCGAGGTAAGCGTTATAGTATGGTCCGCAAGCCGTTTCATGCGAGGATCTGGGCTAGCCATCAAAATGGTCGGATGCGGAGACAGGCTGGCAAGGCAATGCGATAAAGCTTCACGCTCGGGCGTATCTAGGACAGCCGTTGGTTCCTTCATGATCAGAATACCTGGCTCAAGAGCGAGTGCGCGGGTCAATGCAATTAGCTGCCGGTTCACCGGATCTTTTTCAAACGCGGTACCAGTGTTGAGCTTCGTACTGTAACCCATTGGCAAACGATGAACGCGTTTTTCCAAACCTAGCCTAGCGGAAAAGTACTTGGCCCGCTCGACCTGTTCAGAATCGCCAAAAGCTGCGAGATTTTCGAGCAGACTGCCGCTCAGAATTGCAGGTTCGCATTCAAGCACGACAAGCGCATGCCGTCCCCTTTGCGTCACACGATCTGCCGCGCCGACCCCATCAATAGTGATACTTCCAGAAGTGGGTCGACGCTGACCTGCAAGACCTTCGAACAAAGCGTTTATCGTCCATGAATTTATGGCCTCAACCAGCACGGTAGCACCCGCGCCTACTGAAAAATTCACCCCTGCAATTGCCATGCCTGAACCACTGAGGTGAGCCATGGAAACATTAGAAAATGCAACCTCTCCCTTTATGCGCGGCAACGGTTTACGAGGTGGCAGCTGACTTTCGATCGTGTCCATCTCGTCGAGTTTAGAGCGTGACAAAGCAACATTCTCAGACTGCACCCAGAGTGTCATCAATTTGGACAAAGGCTGGATAATGCGCCCATTAAGTAACATGCAAGCGGCAAGCTCTGCGATCCCAATGGTTTCCCTGATAACAAGGAAGGCACCAAGCAACCCCAAAGCTGAGACGGTCAGTTGCGAAAAAACGGCGCTAAAATTTTGCGAAAGGCCTGAAAACTGGATGAGACGCTGGCTTATGCTTACGGTCTGCTCTTCCAGCATTTCGAACCGGCGTGTCATCTGGCGTTCCATTCGATTAGATTTTATGGTGGCCATATTGCTCAGGAGTTCTGCCAAAAAAGCATACCGCCGAGTATCGATCGTTTTGCGGCTAGAAAACAGCGCCCATTGCGCCCTTTTCATAAAGCCTGTAAAGATCAGAACCACGCAGAAAGCGCCCAAAGGTACCAACACCAGCGGCCCTCCGATCAGACCAATCATAGTAGCAAATAGCAACGTGAACGGGAGATCTATGGAAAGAGTCTGATTTTCTCCTGAGTGATGGTCGCGCATCTTTGATATTGCGACAAACCGCTCAAAATATGTACTCCTCGGTGCGCTGGTGAATTGAGCTGGATTAGCAAAAAGTACTTTTCTCATGAAGTTCTGATAGTTGATAGCTGCCGCCTCTTCTGCAGAGGAATTCAGCAATACACAGCGAGACCAGCGCAGAATTAATTCAATTGCCGAGCCGGCAAGTAAAATAAGCATCAGCATGCGTAACGTTTCGGTGGATTGAAATGGGATCACCCTGTCAAATATCAATAGAATGGAGATGGGCATCAATAATGAGAGGATATTGAGAGAGATGGATGCAGCCCAGAGTGGGATGTCTCGTCTCTTTTTTTTGATGCGTCCTGTAAAATTAGGTTGCTTCACACCCATCACCGCCCCACATGTTCCTTGCGATTGGTGTAAGTTCGGAACCTTTAATAAGGTGTGAATTCATTCGTCTTAATGTGGCAAATTGTTATAATAATTATAAGCACTTACCCTCTTATGTCGAGGGGTGTTTTGTATATTAATTGAGGCGGAGGAATCTATTATTCTGGGTGTTGGATATTATGAGTACATCAAAAACAGATGCAGATATTGCAGCCTCGTTGGGCTCGGAAAATGATGAGAAAGATGACTTGTCGATACACCTTTCTCGTGGCGTAGAAAATTTAGTGGACGATCCCAGTCGTAGCACTCTTCATACTGGCGTCGTACATGAAAGCACTGCACAGGAACGCGCAGTTTTCGATGGGGCTGGCAACTCAGATCTGAACACTCATTCGAACGGGCCAAACGCGTCGAGCGCCAACTTAACAGACACAGGCACGACAGTTGCGGAGAATGCGGCGGGTGCTGCCATCGGCACGCTCTCGATTGTTGATCCCGACCAGGGTGACAG
>CANMIH010000010.1 GCA_947497905.1 uncultured Pelagimonas sp. | reverse complement strand
TCGAGACCTCAAGATCCGCCAACGTTGGTGTGATGCGGCGGAACCGCGTGCCTTCAAAGTCAAACAGATTGCCCGCGCTGGTGCCAAAGAACGTGCCCGAGTTCAGGTCGATCTCTTCCACACCCGCGCCATTCACCGTGCCGGTGGCATCATCGTAGTCAAACACCGAGAACTGGAAATTCGCGCCCGCGTTGTTGATGATGAAATCCGCCGTGCCCGCGCCGCCAATAAAGGTGTCGAGATGCGACTGTTCATTGGCCAGAACCAGGAAGGTGTCATTGCCGTCCTGACCGTCGAGAAAATCCGCGCCCTCATTGCCCTGCAGCGTGTCATTGCCGCCCGCGCCCAGAATGGTGTCGTCACCCAGCCCCCCAAAGACCACATCCAACATGGATCCATTGCCGGTGAAGCTGTCGTTGCCTGCGCCCAGATCATAATCCAGCCGCGTCTGGTTGAAGTTGTTGGACTGCACCGCCGTGAGGTTCGATCCTTGAACCACATCATTGCCAGCCCCGGTCGACACCTCAAGCGTGCCAACGGTGGAACTGATGCTGCGAAAGGTCACGCCGACAAAGTCAAAGCTATTGCCGGAGGCTGTGCCTTCGATGGTGCCATTCACCAGCTCGATCCGTTCGACCCCCGCTCCATTCACCGCGCCCAGCGCGTCGAAATCGAAGGTCGAAAACATCAGGTTGCCACCGGTCGCGTTAAAGATCGTGTCGATCCCGGTGCCCCCCATTAGGGTGTCCGTTTCAGGGGCATCGCCAAGCTGTACCATCAAAAGATCATTGCCGGCCTCCCCATCAACCAGATCCGCACCGGCGCCGCCTTCCAGCGTGTCATTGCCGCCGCCCCCACGCAGGGTGTCGTCGCCTGAGCGCCCAAAGACCACATCAAGGTTGGTGCCCATGCCCTGAAAGCTGTCGTTGTCTGCACCCAGATCGTAGTCTAGCCGCGTCTGGTTGAAATTATTGGCCTGAAGCGCGGTCTGGTCCGACCCGATCACCGTGTCATTGCCATCTCCGGTCGCGAGCTCGAATAAATTGGCGGTGGATTGGATCTGGGTCAGGCGTAGCCCCTGAAAATTGACCAGATCACCCCCGGTTGTGCCCAGCACCGACTGGTTCGCCACTGACATATGTTCCAGCCCCGAGCCGCTGATGGTTTCGGTGACATCGGTCGCATCAAACATGTCAAAGACAAGGTTGCTGCCACTGGCGTTGATCAGCCAGTCGCCCGCCCCAGCGCCCCCGACATAGATATCCCCCAGCGACGTGGTCCCGGCCAGCACCGAAATGGTGTCATTGCCGTCCCCGGCCAGGATCCAGTTGTCTGCGCTGCTGCTGGTGATGCTATCGGCGTGGGATGTGGTCTGGGTGTTCTCAAAATTCACCGCAGTCAGATCAACACTGCCATTGCGGGCGATGTCCACATCCCCCGTGGCGAGATTGACATTGACCGCAGAACCAGCCGCCAGTAGCGCGCTGAGATCCAACCAGTCGCTGCCGCTGTTGCCATCTGCGTTCATAAAGCCATTGAGCACCTGAATGGTGTCATCCCCCAGACCGCCGTCAAATGTCTGGCCGTTGAACTGAGCCAGATAGGGGGATATTTCCGCGCCAGACACCAAGGTCACCGCATCCTCACCGCCGAGTGCGTTGAGGAAATTGTTGTCAAAGGCGGTTTCAGGGAACGCCGCCACCGCAGCGCTGAGGTTCACTGCATCATTTTGCTCGGTGAAAAGCCCGTCGTTCACCCCGTCAATGGTCACGGTCAACGTCGCCGAGGCGGTGGCGCCAAAGTCATCAATGAGCGTGAAGGTAAAGCTGTCTTGCAGCATGTCACCCGATTGCAGCGCATGCACCACCGGATTGTCATCATCCACGGTGTAGCTATAGGCGCCGGTCACGGCATTCCATGTCAGCACACCGTAAGCCCCAATCACACCTGTGGTGCCATCGGTCTGCCCGTCCACATCGACCACCGCATCAACCGTGCCATCGACGTCGCTGGTGTTGCTCATCAGATTGCCATTGCCCACGGCGCTGATATTGATGCCGATCCCTTCAAAGACATTCAGCGCCAGATTGCCGACGGTGGGGCCATCATTGACCCCAGTGAGCGTGATGGCCACCTGTGCCGTATCGCTGGCGCCTCCGGGATCGGTGATCTCATAGCTGAAACTATCGGCCCCCGACGCCCCGTCGGCCAACGCATCAAAAACACCTGCCGGATCATAGGTGAGCGTGCCGTCCAGATTAAGCGTAACAACCGCACCAGAACCCGCCAGCACAACGCTATCTCCAAGGCTGACCGCCTGACCGTCAATGGCGGTGATTGCAAAGCCATCCAAATCCACATCACTGTCATTGTTCATGACATCCAGCGTGATTGCGGTGTCTTCGTCCGTCGCATCCGCATCATCATTGGCTGTGGGGGGCGTGTTCTCGCCCAGTACCGTGATCACGAGTTGCCCCGGCGCGGTGGTTGTCCCGTCGCTGATGAGATAGTTCACCGTCACCGTGTCAGGCACGGTTACCCCGAGATCGAGAAAGTTGTTCAGGGGATCAAAGACAAAATCCCCCGTTGAGGTGACGGTCAGAGCCCCCTGCCGTCCACCAGCGGAGGTCACCGTCAGGGCCGTGCCCGGAGCAAACCCGGCAACAGAGGCCACACTGAGGCTGTCACCGCTATCGACGTCACTGTCATTGCTCAGGATGTTGCCATTCACCTGCGCCGCCTCGGTGGTATTGGCCGTGTCATCGACCACGATGGGCGCATCGTTCTGACCGGTGATGTTGAGCGTCAGCGTGGTCCCAGCCGTCGCAGTTCCATCACTCACCTGAACCGCAAAGACGTCACTGTCCGAGAACCCATCATCTATGCTCTCATCTGTCACGACATAGCTATAGCTGCCATCTGCATTGAGGGTCAGCGAGCCATAGGTGCCGACATAGACACCCGGGTTCGCGACACTCAGCACATCGCCTGCATCCGGGTCACTGTCATTGCTCAGCACATTGCCGGTGGCGGCAACCCCATCGTCCGTCGCCGCATCCACATCGGCCATAACAATAGGCGCATCGTTCTGACCGGTGATGTTGAGCGTCAGCGTGGTCCCAGCCGTCGCAGTTCCATCACTCACCTGTACGGCGAAGACATCACTGTCTGAGAACCCATCATCGATACTCTCGTCGGTCACGAGATAGCTATAGCTGCCATCGGCATTGAGGGTCAGGGTGCCAAAGGTGCCGACATAGACACCCGGGTTCGCGACACTCAGAACGTCACTAGCATCCGGGTCGCTGTCATTGCTCAGAACATTGCCAGTGGCGGCGGCGCCATCATCGGTCGCCGCATCCACATCTGCCACCACAACAGGCGCATCGTTCTGACCGGTGATGTTCAGAGTCAGCGTGGTTCCAACCGTCGCAGTTCCATCACTCACTTGGACCGCAAAGACATCGCTGTCCGAAAACCCATCATCAATGCTCTCGTCGGTCACGACATAGCTGTAGCTGCCATCGGCATTGAGTGTCAGAGTGCCATAGGTGCCGACATAGACACCGGGGTTCACAACGCTCAGCGCATCGCCTGCATCCGGGTCGCTGTCATTGGCGAGCACATTGCCGGTGGCGGCGACGCCATCATCGGACGCCGCATCCACATCAGCCACCACTAGAGGCGCATCGTTCTGACCGGTAATGTTCAGCGTCAGCGTGGTTCCAACCGTCGCCGAGCCGTCACTCACCTGTACGGCAAAGACGTCACTGTCTGAAAACCCATCGTCGATACTCTCGTCGGTCACAACATAGCTATAGATGCCGTCGGCATTCAGTGTCAGCGTGCCGTAGGTGCCGACATAGACGCCTGGGTTCGCAACACTTAGCACATCGCCTGCATCCGGGTCGCTGTCATTGGCGAGTACATAGCCAGTGGCGGTGACGCCATCATCGGTCGCCGCATCCACATCCGCCACCACAACAGGTGCGTCGTTCTGACCGGTGATGTTCAGCGTCAGCGTGGTTCCAACCGTCGCCGTGCCGTCACTCACTTGGACTGCGAAGATATCACTATCTGAGAACCCATCATCGATACTCTCGTCGGTGACGACATAGCTATAGCTGCCATCGGCGTTGAGGGTCAGAGTGCCGTAGGTGCCGACATAGACACCCGGGTTCGCAACGCTCAGCACATCGCCTGCATCCGGGTCACTGTCATTGGCGAGCACATTGCCGGTGGCCGCCACCCCATCATCCGTCGCCGCGTCCACATCCGCCACCACAGTGGGGGGGGTGTTGCCGCCACCGCCGGTTCCAACGCCAGTGATGGTGACTGTGACCTCAGCCGTGTCAAAGCCGCCATTGCCGTCCGACACCATATATCTGAACGTGTCGGTTGCGGTTTCACCCAAGGCCAGATGGTCAAACTGACCATTGGCGTCATAAATCACATCACCGCCCGCTGTGAGTGTCACCGAGCCCAAAGTGGCGCTGTCATCTAGCGATACCACCTCAAGCGGATCCCCCTCCCAGTCGAAATCATTGCTGACCAGATCCGCGGCGGTAAAGCTTAGCGCTGTGTCTGATTGCGCCGCCAGCACGTCATCCACCGCCAATGGCCCATTGTTCGAGGCATTGAGATTGATGGTGATGTCGTCAAACTGCAGGATTTCTATACCAAAGAGCCAATCCACCCCCAAAGCCCCGGTGTGGGTCACCCGAAATCCGCACCAGCTCTGGTAGAAACTGAAATTAAGGATGCTGTCTTCGAAAACCGCAGTGTCGCGTCCCCGTCCCCCGACCAGAACATCATTGCCTACCCCCCCTGAGAGCACATCACGACCGCGCCCTCCAAACAGCCAATCATTGCCCGCATCCCCCGAAAGAGTGTCGCGACCGCGACCGCCTGACAACAGATCATTGCCGTCCCCCCCAGATATCAGATCCCGGCCATTGCCGCCAAACAGGTAATCCCGACCCCCATTGCCATTGATCGTATCCCGTCCGTTGCCACCAAAAATGACATCGGTTCCGTTTCCACCATTGATCAGATTGTTGCCGTTGTTGCCAGGCATTGGACGTCCCCCCAGAAAATACGCGCCTGTAACCAACAGGCGGTTGACCCGGCCGAGAGGACAGTTGGGGGGACGGGATCAGCAGCAGATCCGCAGTTGGCCATACCCTGGCCGATCGTCACACACCCTAAAATTGAACGTCGTTAGTAAAGTCTCATCTACGGTCGAGCTTTGACTGAACCACACACATCGCAAACCCTTGTTGGGTCAGCGGAAACCAACAAACACTATATTTCTATAGCAAAATTGGAGGGAAAAGTCATCCTTGTGAACAAAATTGACAGGGGCCAAGTTTATAGCCTTGTGGATCATCTCGGACCCACCTGCCGTCGGGTGGAATAGATGTATACAGGCCCCTACGAATGGAACGAGCAAAGCCGCGCGCACTTGATGCCCCTCTAAAAGCAATGGAACATGATATCCGGCGAACGAAGTCTGTAAAATACGGCGAGCGTCCCAATAAATGATGCAACCACCCCTCTCGTGACATTGCCATGCAATGCACTGCCGGGCAGCGATGCGACATCATGTTTATCAGCCATAAGGACTGGCGGCGTGTTGCAACAGGATACGACCGCTACCCAAAGGTCTTCCTCTCAGACATCGCGCTCGCAACAACCGTCGATTGATGACTTTGAGCCTTGACCCTTCTGTATCTCGATTTTGCTATGTTGCCCCCGTCAGCGACTTTGGCCGAGGCTGCTGACGGGGCGGTGTATGGCGTCTGAGCCTTGTGGGTTTGACCACGTTTGCTAGCGAGCCAGCACCTTCTCTCTTCATCATCTCGAACAGTTGCATGTGGCCCCGAAGGACCACGGATCAGAAGGAAGAGGGTATGAGCAAAGTAACACAGACGGCAGTTATCGGAATAGATGTCAGTCGAGACTGGCTAGACCTTCACTGCCTGCCCAATGGCAAGCGTGTTAGGGTGCCAAACAATATTAAGGGTCATAAGCAAGTTGCCGGACTGGCCCGGGACCTGGAGACGCTCGTTTGCTTCGAGGCCACTGGTGGTCAGGAATGGCGGTTATGGGCAACTTTGGATGGTGCGGGTTTGGCAACACCGCAATTGCCGCCTGCACAGATAAAAGCCTTCGCCGCAAGCCGAGGCACACGGGCAAAGACTGACAGGATTGACGCCGAACTCATTGCCCGGTTCATGGTGTTCCGGCCAGAAGCCGGGCGCAGCCTTCCGCATGAGAAGTTACGTCTTCTTAGAGCCTTGGTGTCTAAACACGGGCAGATCGTCGAAACACGCAAGCGGCTTCTTGCGCAGATCAAAGCGCACGGAAAGCTGGGATCAGCTGAAGTGTTTGCAGATATGGACTCCGACTTGAAAGACCTTCTGCATAGTCAGGTCGTTGAATTGGAAGCCCAGATTGAGCGAATCATCGCGGCTGATGAAAACCTTGCCGAGACCTCAGAAATTTTGCGGTCGGTTCCAGGCATCGGGCCAGTCGCCAGCACAATGCTCATAGCGGAAATGCCGGAACTTGAATACATATCCGGTGAACAGGCCGCAGCTCTCACAGGCCTTGCTCCTATCGCCCACGATAGCGGCGCGATGCGTGGAAAACGGACCATCGCTGGTGGTAGGCGCTTGCTGCGACACGTCATGTTCCAGGCTGCCCTCGTCGCCAGCCACCACAATCCGAATCTAAAGCCATTCGCGGACAGGCTGCGAGCCGCCGGAAAGCCACATAAGGTTGTCATCACAGCCATCGCCCGCAAACTTGTCACAATCGTCAATGCACTCTGCAAATCTCGGCAGAAGTGGAACGCTCAGACGATTTGAGAAATACAGTTGCTAGCAATTTGCAATGTTGAAATAGAGGCAGACGGTTGTGCCCTGGCCGACTTGGCTGGTTACGGTCAACCCAGCATTCATACGCTGAGCGATCCCAAGAACGCCAGCCAGCCCCAAGCCGCGGCCATTGTTTTTGGTCGAGAAATATGGATCGAAAATTCGATCGATCGTTTCCTGGTTCATGCCGTGCCCATTGTCTGAGATCCTCAACAACACACAATGGCCTGCCATTGTAGCCAAATGCCCGGTCATGCACTTGTCTGCATCTCGTCTAGGAACATTCACCGAGGCAGTTTCTACCGTCAGAGCGCCATTCGTATCACCCATGGCATCCAGAGAGTTCAAAACAAGATTGGTGACGATTTGATGAATTTGGTTTTGACGCCCCAGTATACTTGGCAATTGGGATTGCAGATCGCGGTTGACCAAACAGCGGTCAGAGTCTGCGGAAAGAAGCAACTCTAAGGCGCCCTGAATTACTGCGTTCAAGTTAACCATTTCGGTCTCTGATTCAGAGTTCATCCCAGCAAACTCCATCAAATCGATTACTATATCGCGCGCGCGCCACATAGTTTTCTCTGCCAACTCAATGTAGGAATAAGCAGCATCTTGTTTCTTCAATTCCATTTTTGCGAGTTCGGTATGCCCAATAATTGCAAAGAGTAAATTGTTAAAATCATGCGCCACGGTTCCCGCCATCAACCCAAGGCTTTGTAATTTTTTCCGAACCTCCATGGAGCTTCTTAACTCCTCAAGGCCTCGTTCAATCAATTCGTTTTCCAGCTCTCTCAGAACACGTTTCAAAGTGGCATTCAACAATTCGGACTGTAGAAGTCTTGGAGATAGGGGTCTATCATGAAGTAACACAACATGACCAATCGGAGTGCCATCCTTATTGCGGAGCAATTTCCCAAAATAAGATTGAATGTTACGATGTTCAAAATAAGCGGTATCTGGAAACCGATCCATCAAATCGCGCTCAATGAAAATTGTATCGCTACTTCTTAGGTCACGACAAGGTGTGTCATCGTACTTCAGAGTAACGCCAGATATCTCTTTTTCGATCTTCCCATCAGTTACCGAGGCCAAAATGCGAAATTCTCTTTGATCATCATCTAGACACTCGGCAATGAAAGCCGATTTAACTTGGGCGAGGTTGGCCAATTGTAATGTTGTTGAACAAATCGCGTCAATATCGTCATCTTCGCGCCGTGCCATTGGTTGCATGAGCACTTGCAGTGCATGCGCATTATTCAAGTTCTCCACTTCACTAGAGATACGAGGCGCGATGGTTTCGAGATTACCCTGAATGCGGATCGATTGATCCTCTGAAAGCGGCGTACGCCACTCCAGAACAAATATTCCGATTGCACTTCCCGCCTCATTTAGCAGAGGGCAGCCAATATAACTGTCCATACCGAATTTCTTGATCCCCGCTGAGTTTGGAAAAAGGGATTGCAAGTCGCGCATATGTACGACTGTCTTTTTCTCAATTACTGCTTGTTGGCAGGGGGCGACGCATACATCATAATCTGCGTTCGTCACTTCGGCCTCTTTGATCTGAAAGGCCTGTAGAAACATGCGTTCAGATTCAGCTATCCGTAGCGAACCAACGAACGCAAAATCAGCCGAAAACTCTCGGGTGGCAGTGCGACAGATGGCCTCTAGGAAGGCAGTACCAGAAAGTAACAAGTCTTGTTCAAAAACATTCTCGTTTAGGCGACGCATATGCTTACCTTCAGTCATTCGGCATGCGCAGAAAAGGCAGAGTGACAAACTTAGTTACTCGATGGTTACATGGATTTACAAAGTTCTCCAGATATTTAAGTCGACCAGTCGTGTTTTTAGGGCATTGTGCCTCTCCAAAGGAGCTAGTCCACCGGACGTTTTTGCGCGCGCTCTGCCCATCATTGGTCTGTGCACAGCAAGGCGCTAAAGGCGTCTCTGCCGCGCTGGAGGACCGGCAAGCATCGATGCAAACCCAGGGCTGGCAGGATCCACCTTTCCGATCCCGGATCGCAATATCTGTCCATTCGCCACGCCGAACGAAAACCCGAGGTTGCGGCCAAACAACCAGCCCGCAGCGTGAAGGCAATTATGAGTTCAAGCAGGTTAGCGCTAAGGGATCAACCAATCCGGGGGAAGACTTGAAAGCGCGGAGCGCTCTGACCGAGACAATCAATGAGCCAATCTAGTCTTAAGAATTATCAGACGGAAAATTCTCCCACACGCCTCCCAGCGATGAAGGTTTGTTCGACTTTGACCTCCAGCAGGCTTTCCGCCGAACACTCCAGAATGTCATGGGAAACCACCACCACATCCGCTTGTTTTCCCGGTTCGATTGACCCAACAAATTCATCCTGAAAGCTGCATTTTGCCGCCCAGATGGTATGCGCCCTAAGCGCCTCTTCCAACGTAATCTTCTGATCTGGGTGCCAGCCGCCGACAGGCTCCAAATTTTCATTCTGGCGCGTGATTGCTTTGAACATTGTCTCAAATGGGTTGATGGACTCTGTTGGTGTGTCTGAACTGATGGAGAACAGTGCACCACTGTCGATGATGTCTCGAAACCGAAACGCCCCTTTGATGCGCTCTGGCCCAATTCTTGTTTCTGTCCAGCCCATATCGGAAATGGCGGAGCCAGGTTGCACGCTCGTGGCGACACCAAGGTCGTGAAACCGGTTTAGGTCTTCAGGGCTGAGAATCTGCGCGTGCTCCAACCGCAGGCGATGATCTTTGACCCTACGACTTCCAAGCGCGGCTTCGTAGGCGTTCAGAACGGTGTGAATGGCCAGATCCCCGATCGCATGGGTGATGACCTGAACACGGCAGTCCAGCGCAATTTTTGTGACCTCTTCGATATGTTCGACCGTCGCCACCTCGATACCTGTGTTTTCCGGGTCGTCCGAATAAGGTTCTTTCATCAAGGCCCCGCGCGAACCTAGTGCCCCATCGCGGAAAAGCTTGATCCCATTGATCGAGAAGAACCTGTCAGGTTCTTGCTTGATTGTCTCTTCTGCGAACAACTTACGATAGTCGGCCTCGCCCTCTGGATCGTCGAAGAAGCCCACAATGCGCAGATCCAGATCCCCTTCTTGATCCATCTCTTTGTACACCTCGAGCTCTTGGGGAGAAACGCCAAGATCGTGAAAACTGGTCACACCGAGGTTTAGCAAAGCCTGCGAGGCCAATTTGATCCGCGCCTTGATATCCGCATCTGAGACGGGCTCATGCTGCCGGATCAGCTCTTCGGCCAGGTCGACAAAAAGCCCAGTGGCTTTGCCATTTTGCGCACGATGGATTTTGCCCCCGTAGGGATCGGGTGTTTCATCGGTTATCCCGGCCAACTGCATGGCGCAGGCGTTGCTGATAATGGCATGACCGTCAATCCGGTTCAGGATCACCGGATTCTCAGGCGACACCGCACTGAGAGCCTCATGTGTGGGCAGTGCTTTGTCCGGCCAGGTGTTTTGATCCCAGCCCTGTCCAATGATCCATTCGCCCGGTGCCCGCGATTGAACCCGTTCGGCAACCAAGTCGACAACATCTTGAAAACACGTTGCTTTGCTAAGATCGAGGTTCTGCAACACCCGACCCAGGGAATGGATGTGTCCGTGCGGATCAACAAAACCCGGCAACACAGTTTTACCCTCGAGATCAATGACTTTTGTTTGAGCACCGATGTAGGCCTGAATCTCTGTGTCCGAGCCGACCGCGAGGATCTTGGCACCTTGAATTGCAATCGCGCTTGCAATCGAGAATTCATCATCCACGGTCACAATCTTACCACCGCACATCGCCAAATCTGCGTGGGGACGGCAGGTGTCTCGTTCAACTCGCATAACGTTTTTCCCTTGATGTCTGATGGGCCAGAGAAACTCGGATGTCATCTTGGGTAGTTGGCAAACAGAAGGTCTGCGTCTGTGTCAGTCCACGCCTCTGAGAACGGCAGCGCAAATTTCTGGTAGGCGCTCAGCGTGCAGGGCTGTCCTTTGGCCACATACAGTACCGTCTCACCCTGTTTCACATGCAAGACATAGGAATAGACTGTGCGCCGGCCCTTTAGATGGTTGCAGATGCCGGTGTTTCCCGATTCATGCGATTTGAGCAGCGCAAAAACGTCGTTCAAATTCTCAACCAAATTCAGCTGTTGCTGAGATGACTGGAACCGGTGTTGGCTGCTTTCTGAGGCTGGCGCATTCCCGGTTTCGAACAGGTCTTGGTGGTTACATTTGCTCACAAATCTATCTGAGCGCTGCACACACATTTCCGTTCCTCGCGCTTCGACGCATACGGTTTCGGCACCATCTGTCAGCACCAGGTTCCCAGCCCAGGTGGGTGTCTGGCTCAGGTAATCCTCCAGCGCCACAAGCGCCGTTGGAACATCCCGCCCCATTGTCAAAACGATCTCGACCAGAAGATCATAGTTTTTGCCGCCATCCGGTTTGAAATCCACATGGGCATCACAACACAAGAGACCATGTTCATTTGCTCCGATGGATAAGCCTGAAAAGACAACAGGGCTGTCATCAGTCTTGTCAAAAGATTCAACGCCCAGCGCGCCAAACAAAGACGGGGAATAGGCCACGCGTTCCTCAAAGTCTGTTTGTCCAAAGTCTTTGTTCTTGAACAAAAGATACTCATCGCATGACAAAAGAATTGCGCCAATCGTGCACATTCAAATTTCCTTTTTTTAAGGGTGGTCAGGTCGCTCTGACGGTCAGGTCATCTTGCCTTTGACTGATCGAAATACCGCTCCAGACGCGCCTGCAAAAGTTCCAAGATGATCGACAAAATCCAATAGATCAGTGCCGCGGTGATCAGCATTTCAAGCACACGAAATTCGCTGCGCCCCTGCGCGCGCGCGACATACATCAGATCCCACACACCAACCACCGACACGAGCGAGCTATCCTTGAGCATCGCAATGAAACTGTTACCCGTCGGCGGGATGATCAGTCGCATGGCTTGGGGCATGATAACTTTTCGGAATGCGAGCGCTTTTGTCAGCCCGAGTGCGGCAGACGCCTCCCATTGGCCGGCATTGATGCTTTGGATCCCCGCTCTGAAAATCTCTGTCATGTATGCGCCATAACACAGGCACAAGGCGGCAATCCCAGCAGGCACCGGATCAACAACAAACCCGATCTGCGGCAGTCCAAGATAGATAAGGAAAAGCTGGGCCAGAAGTGGCACGCCGCGAAAAAACGAGGTGTAGAAAGAGGCAACGCCAACAGCGATGCCGTTCTCGGACAGCTTGGCCACCGCTCCCAAAAGCGCCAGAACAAAAGCAATGCAGATCGCAGCCAAAGCGACATACAGGGTCGTGACAACCCCCTGCGTCAGGAGGAACGGGAGCTTCGCCGCAATGAATGACAGCTTCAGATCAAACGAATAGAAGAACGCCAGAAAGAGAACCAAGAGCTCCAGCCAAACCAGACGGGTCTGATTTTTATCGCTGCAGCTGACCAAAAGCATGTAGTTTCCGCCAACGAACAGCGCCAACACCAAGGACGGCACAAAGAAACCAGAGGCTGGGGCGGTTTTGTCAACCGCCCCTGATGTCAGGATCTTTGAAATGATCTCTCCGTTGAAGCCAGCCAGATAGGCCGCGATAAAGGTCAAGGCACCTAGGATCGCAGCAATTCCAAGTTTGAATGCAACTGATCTCTGGACCGGCGGGTAGGCGGAAAGTTTCATTACCTGATCTTATTTAGGTCTGGTTTCTTGGGTCGGTTTAGTTGGTCGTTGTGTAGTCAACGCCATACCACTTTTGGGAGAGCTGGGTTAGAGTGCCGTTCTCACGCAACTTCTCGACGATCTCAGCAACTTCAGCTTTGAACTCGTCATCCCCTTTGTCGATCGCAATGGACAGTGGCTCATAGAACACCGGATCTCCCAGCTGTTTAATTGGCATGCCACTTTCAACGGCTTTGAGGATCGTCGGTAGGGATTGCAAGATGCCGTCCAGACGTGTCCCGTTTCCAAGACGAAGGTCATCAAACTCGCTAAGACCGGCACCATAGGTTCGGATCTCGCCCGGTGTCACCTTATAGTCAAATGCAGGAACACCCTTCGCATCGATTACCAGAGAATGCTGAAGATATTGGTGGAACGTGGAAGCGGGCGTTACACCGACCGTTTTGCCATTCAGATTTTCGATCTCAGTGCCTTCAAAGTCATTGTGAACAACAAACGCAGCAGGCGTGAAATAGTAAACCGCGGGAAAATCCAAAACTTCTGCCCGTTTCGCCGTTGGTGTCATGGATCCCACGACGATATCCCACCGACCACTCCACCGGCCCGCAGTCATGACCTCCCATCCGGGGGTTACAAACTCAACATCAACGCCAAGCTCGTTAGCGATGGCCCGGGCCACATCGATATCAAAGCCATCCATTTCGTTTTTGTCATTCAGGAAGGCCTGCGGTGCCCAGTCAGAGTTTGTGCCGACGGTCAGCATGTTTTCCGCTTTTACCCGGTCGAGCGTTTCTCCAGCTGTGCCAGCCGTCGCAAATGTGGCCAGCAGAGCCGTCGCTGAAGCAAGTGTCTTCAAGGTGTTGATCATAATTCGTCTCCTTATCGAACCGCGTTTTTGGTGATGGCCTGCCGCCATCTGACATAAAACCTTTCGATAGTTCGCAAGGTGCCTTCCACCTTCCAGCGCATCGAAATCACTATATTCATTCAGATACTGAGGGCATTACACGGCCATAGCAAATTCAAAGGAGAGTTTACTGAATAGAAAATTTCTATAAGCTAGATAGATGCTTCGGAACTACTCTCTAGATTCACTCCTTGCCTTCGAGGCCATCGGCCGGCTGCATTCCTTTTCGAAGGCCGCCTCAGAGCTTGGGCTCAGTCAGCCAACGATCAGCTATCGCGTGAGCAAACTGGAAACCACGATGCACACTGTTCTGTTTGAACGGGGCTCTGGTTCCGTCCGCATGACACCGTCGGGACAACGGCTGTATGCAAAAATTCAGCCAGTTTTGGATTCCCTGTCAAAGGCCCTCGAAAGCGAAGTGAATACAACGCGTGTCGAACAGATCTCTTTGACCTCCTCACCCGCATTTGCGTCGATCTGGCTCTTGCCGCGACTGCATGATTTTCAAGACACCTACCCGGATATCGAGGTGAGCATTGTTGCCACGGATCGTGTTCTTGATTTGACGCATGAGGTTGACCTGGCCATCCGTCCAAACACACATAGCCGAACCCGGTCTGGCCCAAACATGATGATTGTTCCGCTGTTTTCTGATCAGCAATTCGCCGTGTGCAGCCCTTCGATCCTGCCCCAGCACGACACAGGAGAGGATCCCTCAACAATTTTGAACAGGCTCACCAAACCCGTGTTGCTGCATGATGAGTTCACAACGGGTTGGCAAAACTACCTGACCGATATCGGTTATGATGCAAGTGAGCTGAAGAACGGCCCGATCTTTAGCAACGCGGATCTCACTCTAAGAGCGGCTGTATCCGGTATGGGTGTGACGTTGACCCGAAGCTCCTACGCAGAAGAGTATTTTCGTTCTGGTGCTTTGGTAAAACTGCCGCTGCCAGAGGTGAAAGCCGAATTCGACAATGTCCTCCTATGCCGCAAGGCAACCTATGCACACAAACCCGTGCGGAGGTTCGTCGATTGGCTACAGCGCATGACGGCCAATTCTGTTGGCTAGATAGATACGCCAACTAGACAGCCCATTTTGCTGACTGCGTGCGCACCAACTTCTGAATTCAAAACCGCTTTGTTTGATCGACACAAAACTTTCAAATCACCTATACGAAAAGCACAAACTCCAGATGCACTCCTGCCTGCAACGACCGTCATAAGATGCATGGTCTCGCCCAAAGGAGATGTTGATGAAGATTGCGGTTCTTGGTGGTGACGGATTTTGCGGATGGCCAACCTCACTACATCTCTCTGAGCTCGGCCACGATGTGCATATCATCGACAACCTGAGCCGACGCTGGATCGACACGGAGCTCGGGGTGCAATCCTTGACCCCGATGGACAGCATCCAAGAGCGTTGTCGCATCTGGAAACAAGAGACGGGAAAAACGCTCCATTTCCACTTGCTTGATCTCGCCGCCGAATACCAACGCCTGCGCCAGTGGCTTAAGACAGAGAAACCCGACGCCATCGTGCATTTCGCCGAACAACGGGCTGCCCCCTATTCGATGAAGTCCGATCGGCACAAGGTATACACCGTCAACAACAACGTCAATGCCACACATAATTTGCTGACGGCCTTGGTGGACACAGGGATTGATGCACATCTGGTGCATCTGGGGACCATGGGGGTCTATGGGTATTCAAGTGTTGGCGCCCCTATTCCAGAAGGGTACCTAGACGTCGAGATCGATACCCCTAACGGTAAGCGAGGACAGGAAATTCTGTACCCAACGCGGCCCGGCTCCGTGTATCATATGACCAAATCGCTCGATCAAATCCTGTTCCAATTCTACGCACAAAACGACAACCTTCGGATCACGGATTTGCATCAGGGCATTGTATGGGGCACGCACACTGATCAAACTCGGCGACATCCGCAACTGATCAATCGCTTTGATTATGACGGCGACTATGGCACCGTGCTCAACCGGTTCCTTATTCAAGCTGCCATCGGATATCCGTTGACCGTGCATGGGACCGGTGGCCAAACCCGCGCCTTTATCCACATCCAAGATACGGTTCGCTGTATCGAACTAGCGCTCGCCAACAGCCCCGCTGCAGGGGATCGTGTGAAAGTCTTCAACCAGATGACCGAAACACACCGCGTGCGCGATCTTGCAGAGATGGTCGCCGAGCTCACCGGGGCTCAGGTGGCCTATCTGCCAAATCCCAGAAAAGAAGCGGCGGAAAACGATCTGATCGTAAAAAATGACAGTTTTCTGGCTCTGGGTCTTACCCCCACCAAGCTTGCCGATGGGCTGCTTGATGAAGTTGTTGAAGTTGCGAAAAAATATGCACACCGGATCGACAGAAGTCGGGTCCCGGCGGTCAGTGCCTGGACCAAAGACATAGCCAATCGCGTTGAAACAGATCCCGAAGGCACGCGGCTCAGGTCTGTTTCATGAAGCGCTGCGCCTATGTCACACTTGTCACCAACGCCGATTTCGCACTTGGTGCCAAGGCTTTGCTGCACTCCTTGATCCGAACGCGAACCAAAGCGGATTGCGTTGTGATGTACACCCGCGGCGTGCCGGAGGCAGCCTTGGCTCCACTTGAAACACTAGGTACCAAGCTCATCAGGGTGGAGTTGTTGCCCACCTCAGAAGATTTTAACACCCGCCATGCCCGCGACACGCTGCATGAGGCAGCCCCGTTTACCAAGGGCACAAAACCTGCTTTTCATACCCCGCTCGACAACTTCGCCAAACTGCGCCTCTGGCAGATGGACTACGACCGCGTTGTCTTTCTTGATGCCGATACTTTGGTTTTGCAAAACATCGATACGTTGTTTGACTACCCCGAGTTCTGCGCCTCCCCAAATGTCTATGAGGGGATCGGAGATTTCAAACGGTTGAACAGCGGTGTTTTCACCGCACGGCCAAACCCTGAAACCTTTGACCGCATGCTGGACCATCTTGATCGGCCCGATGCGTTCTGGCCCCGCACAGATCAGACCTTTTTGCAGTCCTTTTTCCCTAAGTGGCATGGCTTGCCCGTGTATATGAACATGCTGCAATATGTGTGGTTCAATCTCCCCGAACTCTGGAGCTGGCAAGACATCCAAGTGTTGCACTTTCAGTATGAAAAACCCTGGCAGAACCACTCAAAGCGCGATCAGCTACAGCCCCTGATCGATCTTTGGCGTGCCTATGAATCAGGTGGGGCTATTCCGGACATGACCACCCTAGCAAACCCTACATGAGGGTCGCCGTAACTGGCACATCCGGCCGTGTTGGTGGGTTTGTCGCGCAGGGGGTTTTACGTATGGGGGCCGAATTGCTCCCGCTCAATCGGCCAGACTATCATTTAGGCGATGCTCCCGATCTCAGCGGATGTCATGCTTTGGTCCATTGCGCCTTTCAACATGTGCCGGGGCTCTACCGTGGCGGCGAAGGAGACGACCCCGACCGTTTCGTACGTGACAATCATTTAGGCTCGATCACATTGTTTGAGACCGCCAAAGCCGCCGGGCTGTCACGGGTGATTTTCCTCAGCACGCGGGCGGTTTACGGCACCTATCCCGCTGGCACTGTGCTCAGCGAAGACCACACCCCAAACCCAAATACGCTGTACGGGCAAGTCAAATGGCAAACCGAACAGGATCTCGCAGCGCTTAACTCTGCGACCTTCAGAACGGCGTCGATCCGGGCAACAGGTGTTTACGGTCCCGGCCCTCACAACAAGTGGCGCACTCTTTTCAACGACTACCAAGCGGGTCGGCCAATTGCGCCCCGACGTGGAACGGAGGTGCATGGTGCGGATCTTGCTTCTGCGGTCAATTTGCTGCTCACGTCAACAGAAGATGGCCCATTCAATGTGTCTGACATTCTTCTGGATCGCCAGGTCCTGCTTTCCAAGGTTGCCCATTTGACAGGCACACCGCATTCGCCGCCGCGCCGAAGCAAAGACATCGTCAATGCTATGACCTGTGAAAGGTTACTTGATCTTGGTTGGAAGCCTCGTGGGATCGACGGTTTAGTAACGTGTTTGCCAGAGCTCATCGAATCCCAGACGTGAATCGAGTTCCAGCGTCGGCAGTTGGGTTGCACACTTTCAAATTCGGCAAGATGGCAAGGCGGCAATCGTATCCGAAATTCAGTTGCCTGCATTTCAACTGATGCCGGCACGTAAACCGCATGTCAAAACCAGACCTACCTCGCCCAATCCTGTCTTAGATCTCAGAAACCCGCCAAATTTGCCAGTTCAAGGCTGATTTCTGGTGGCCCCCATGCTTCCCTCCGGCTAATGTATCCAAAGTCCAAAAACCAAAGAGGCCACAGGTGTCAGCAAAACGCACGATCGAACGCAAAAGCCTGCCCGAAGTCATCGCGGACGATCTACGAGAGCGGATCCTCAATGGCGACATGACCGAAGGCGAAGTCATCCGCCAAGAGGCGCTTGCCGAGGAATATGGTGTATCGCGCATGCCCATCCGAGAAGCGCTAAAGCGTCTGGATGCCGAAGGGCTGGTGGTGCTGACAAACAACCGAGGCGCCTCGGTAACCAAGCACTCGCTTGAAGAGATCGGCGAGATTTTCGATCTGCGCTCCTTGATCGAGGCCGATCTGTTTCGCCGGTCAATCCCCCTCATGACATCGCTCGATTTTATGCGATGCGCGGACATCCTAACTGAAATGGAAAGCTCTCTAGATGCGGATGTGATCGACCGCTGGGGGGCTTTGAACTATCAGTTTCACAGCGCCCTTTATGCCCGTGCAGACCGCAAACTGACCAACGAATTGTTGCATCGCATCGGTACCCAGTCTGATCGCTATGTACGTATGCATCTCAGTTTGGCCGGGCAAAAAGACAATGCCAAACAAGAACATCGAGAGCTGCTTCGGCTGGCGGAAGCGCGAGATGTCGATCGGGCCTGCGCGCTTTTGCAGAAGCATATCGATGTGACCAAACAAAACCTCCTGACACTCATTGCCGACAAACGGGCCGCAGAAAGCAAATAGAGGCGGCTCTGACGCCTTTGTATTGCGCTCCTCGGCAATTTCGCGCATCTAATCAATCTAGAATACTAACATGTCAATTTGTAGGAACCCTCAATGACATATGTCCCCAAAGGCGAACACCTGATTGCAGGTGACTGGATCGCTGCTGAAACCCAGTTTTCGTCAACCCCAGCTTCGGGGCCAGCCCATCAATTTTCTTGTGGATCTGTTGCTCATGTAAACCGCGCCGCCGAGGCCGCTGAGGCGGCCTTTCTCAGCTACAGCCAGCTCAGCCGAAAAACGCGAGCGGCCTTTTTACATTGCATCGCTGATGAGATCGAAGCGCGCGGAGCCGAAATCACCGAAATTGGCACCCAAGAAACCGGCCTTCCCGAAGCCCGCCTTCAAGGTGAGCGTGGCCGGACCACAGGACAGATCCGCCTGTTTGCAGAGCACATCCTAAAAGACGATTTCCTTGACCACCGGCATGATGAGGCACTCCCGGATCGCGCGCCTCTGCCTCGCCCGGATCTGCATCTGATCCAGCGCCCTCTTGGCCCAGTTGCCGTTTTTGGCGCTTCAAATTTCCCTCTGGCCTTTTCAACCGCAGGCGGTGACACAGCGGCGGCTCTGGCTGCGGGCTGCCCCGTCGTTGTCAAAGGGCATGAGGCACACCCCGGAACCGCAGCAATCATCGCTGAGGCCATCCACGCCGCGATCCGATCCTGCGACATTCACCCTGGCGTCTTCAGCCTGATCCAGGGCGGCGATCATGCGGTTGGTGCCGCACTTGTCCAGCACCCGCTGATCCAAGCCGTTGGCTTCACTGGGTCGCTGCGTGGTGGCCGCGCGCTTTTCGATCTCTGTGCAGCACGCCCCACACCTATCCCATTCTTCGGTGAACTCGGTTCCATCAACCCGATGTTCCTGTTTGAAAACGCTTTGAATGCCCGAGGCACAGAAATTGCGCAGGGCTGGGCGGGTTCTCTGACCATGGGGGCGGGCCAATTCTGCACCAACCCCGGGGTGGCTGTTGTTCTGGCCGGTGAACAGGCTGAGACCTTTGCTCAGGTGGCACGTGATGCTTTGACCGAGGCGCCCTCACAAACCATGCTGACCGATGGCATCGCAACAGCCTATTGCAGTGGCAAGGCCCGCCTCGAGGCGACCGAGGGCGTCACAACGCTTCTGTCCACAGATAGCGGCCCGCGCAGCGCGCTGCCAAATCTGTATGCCACCTCTGCGAAAACCTGGCTGGAAAACGCCTCGCTTGGGGAGGAGGTCTTTGGCCCGCTTGGGGTGATTGTCACCGCAGACAGCCTGGAGGAAATGCAAGAGATCGCGCGAAATCTGGAAGGGCAGTTGACTTGTACCCTGCATGTCGATGCAGAAGATATGGCATCGGCGGCCAGCTTTATGCCGATCCTTGAGCGCAAAGCGGGGCGCGTGCTCGCAAATGGGTTCCCAACCGGCGTTGAAGTGAGCGACACAATGGTTCACGGCGGTCCCTACCCGGCATCGACCAATTTCGGCGCCACCTCGGTTGGCACGCTCGCCATTCGCCGCTTTGTTCGACCGGTGTGTTATCAGAACCTGCCAGCTGACTTGCTGCCAGAAGACATCAAGTCGTAATCCAAACCTCAATGATCCTGCGCGAGGTCCCTTAAGCGCAGGATCAACCTCCGCCCCAATCGGCATATCCAGCCCCGTGCTTGGCGCACAAAGCCCCCACATAAATCTCTGGGCCTTTTGAACAACGTCTTCTGCTGTCGTGCAACATTCGACATTTCACCTTCAATCTGCCCTTTGTATCACATCGAATTTCAGCACCGTGAAATGTTCATTTGAACGTCATTCGTCCTTCAGATGAATGTTACACAAACCGACTTCATTGCGCCCACAGATGCAGTGGAGCGGTTTTGCTTTGTATTCGGAACGCCAAAATTTGATCCTGGACGAAGTTCACAAACATGGATTTGTGAGCATCGACAGGATGGCTGATCGATATCAGGTCTCAACCCAGACCATTCGCCGTGATGTCAATCTACTTAGCGAAGCGGGTGAGCTGCGTCGTGTCCGAGGTGGTGTCGACAAGCCGGTGCTCAGAAGCAACCTGAACTACGCCCGTCGCAGCGCCCTGAACCCTCGTGAGAAACAGATCATCGCGTCTCTGGTCGTCGATCACGTGGCAGACGGGTCCTCTTTAGCCATTTCAATAGGCACAACCCCAGAAATCGTCATCGAAGCCCTGATTGGCAAACCAAACCTGCGCATCTTCACCAACAATCTGAATGTTGCGATGCTGGCCAGTGCTCAGTCAGATTGGCAGGTAACCATCCCCGGCGGCTCCATTCGGCCTCATGATCGCGATGTTCTCGGCCCCGCAGTGGAAGAATTTTTCGCAAAATACCGTGTGGACTACGGCATCTTTGGAGTGGGCGGTGTCAGCCCATCTGGCAATTTATTGGATTTCACCGAAGATGAAGTGGCTTGTCGCGCCGCAATCCAAGCCAATTGCAATGAATCCTATCTCGTTCTGGATCACAGCAAATTCAGCCGACGGGCCTTTGTCCGAGGCGGAGTGATTTCTTCACCGACAAAGGTGTTTTGCGATGACACCCCACCCACCCCAATCGTCGATCTTCTGAAGGCGTCTCAAACTCCCCTCATCACTCCGGAAAAGGACACCAGTCATGCCTGATTTCGCGTTGAAGGGCCGGTCAATCCGCCTTCAATCTCTTCGAAAATCCTGGGAGGATGCCGTTGCTCTTCATGACATCAACCTGACGATACCAGCAGGATCTTTCACTGCACTTCTGGGGCCGTCTGGATGTGGAAAATCAACACTGCTGCGTTTGATTTCCGGCCTCGAAACGCCAACGGAAGGGGATGTCTTTGTTGATGGGGACAAGGTCACCTCTCAGCCACCAAGCGCACGCGATCTGGCCATGGTGTTCCAATCCTATGCGCTCTTCCCCCATCTATCCGTTGCTGAAAACATCATCTTTGGACTGCGCACACGTCGCACGCCAAAGGCCGAACGTCTCGAAAAGCTAGACCAGGTGGCAGGTCTGCTTGAGCTGTCTCACCTGCTGACCCGTAAACCCGGCGAACTGTCCGGCGGCCAACAACAACGTGTCGCCTTGGGACGGGCCATCATTGCCCAACGCAGCATTTGCCTGATGGATGAACCCCTTTCGAATCTAGATGCAAAGCTGCGGCAAGATATGCGCACCGAACTGCGCGAGCTTCAGGCAAAGCTTGGGTTCACGATGGTCTATGTGACCCATGATCAGGCTGAGGCCATGACCATGGCAGATCAGGTGGTGTTGATGAACCAGGGCCACATCGAACAGGTCGCAGCACCGCGCGATCTCTATGCGCGTCCGGCCACGCCCTTTGCCGGGCAATTTATCGGAACACCCCCCATGAACGTATTCGACCCCATGGACGTACAAGAATTTCCGGTATTTGCGCCCTATTGCACCGGATCCCATCTGTTGGGGTTGCGCCCCGAAGACATTCACATCTCAGAAACCGGGCCGATTTCTGGCCATATTGAAACGGTTGAATTTTTTGGGGCCGATCTGCTTGTCACCTGTCGCATTGGTAAAGCGGCGCTACGCATACGCTGCGCCGGGCAGGCCCAATATATCCCCAACACATCAGTTTCGCTGGGTTTCGATCTCAAAGATCTGTCGGTCTTTGGCACGACGCCTACCGCGGAGACCCCCCCCCAACACCCAAAAGCAGGGAATGCTCCTTGCGTCTTCAACCTAGCAAAGGCTTGAACAGCATGCTTACCAATTTTTTCAAAACATCAACAACGGCCGCGGCTTTGGCGTTGGCAACCTCTGTCCCGGCATTTGCCGTTGATCTGGAGTTCTACTTTCCAGTGGCCGTCGGTGGCGCAGCCGCTGATACTATCGAAGCGCTGACCTCTGAGTACGCGGCGGCAAACCCCGATGTGAACATCGAAGCGATCTACGCGGGTTCTTATACCGATGCATCGACCAAAGCTGTCACTGCCGCACGGGGCGGCAACGCGCCTCAGCTGTCGGTCCTGCTTTCGACCGAAATGTTCACTCTGATCGATGAAGATCTGATCGAGCCGTTCGACACCTATCTGACTGAGGCCGAGAAATCCGAATGGATTGATGGGTTTTTCCCAGCGTTCATGCAGAACTCGCAGACCGGTGGCAACACATGGGGCATTCCGTTTCAGCGTTCCACACCTGTGATGTATTGGAACAAAGAAGCCTTCGCCAAAGCTGGGCTGAACCCCGATGTTGCTCCGGCGAACTGGGATGAGCTGCTGAACGCGGCAACAGCGCTGACAGAAAAAGACGATGCTGGCAACGTCACTCAGTGGGGTCTGCGCATTCCCTCCGCGGGCTTCCCATACTGGTTGTTCCAGGGTCTTTCGACACCGGCTGGTGCAATTCTTGCCAACGCAGATGGCAACAAAACGAACTTTGATGATCCCAAAGTTGTCCGTGCGCTGCAGTTCCTTGTGGATCTGTCCAAATCGCATGGTGTCATGGCCGAAGGCTCGATCGATTGGGGCGCCACCCCCAAAGCCTTCTTTGAAGGTGAATCGGCCATCATCTGGACGTCGACCGGCAACCTGACCAACATCCGCATAAACGCTCCGTTTGATTTTGGTGTCGGCTTCCTGCCTGCTGATGAACGCTTCGGCGCGCCCACCGGTGGCGGCAACTTCTACCTCTTCAAAGACTCGAGCGAAGAGCAAAAGGA
The DNA here is from genome assembly GCA_947497905.1 of uncultured Pelagimonas sp. GTDB lineage: Bacteria > Pseudomonadota > Alphaproteobacteria > Rhodobacterales > Rhodobacteraceae > CANMIH01. Next base: position 152,072 of record CANMIH010000010.1, on the reverse strand, counting down.
TGCAGCCGTAGACTTCGTCCAGTGGATCACCGCCCCTGAACAGGCGGCCAAATGGTCGATCGCCACGGGTTATGTTGCACCGCGTGCCGATGCCTGGGAAACCGACGCGATGAAAGCCTATGTCGAAGAGGTCCCTGCGGCACTGATCACCCGTGATCACCTCGAGCACGCCGTGGCCGAGCTTTCGACCTATGAAAACGCCCGTGTCACCAGCTTCTTGAACGACGCTCTGGCCGCAGCCATCGCGGGCGAGAAAACCCCCAAAGAGGCGCTTGCCGAAGCGCAGGCTCAGGCCGAAGCGGTTCTGTCCAGCTACCGCTAATCCCAAACGGGAGGGGGCGACACTCGCCCCCTTCGACCTTCAGAAAATGGAAACACGATGCGCCGCGACTGGATATACGCCTGTCTCTTGCTGTCCCCCGCAATGGTCATTTTGGTCGGGTTTACGCATATTCCCGCGATTGAAACGATCATAAACAGCTTTTTCTCGACGGGCCGGGGCCGGCGTGTTCCTGAGTTCATCGGAACCGACAACTACGCGACGCTGTTGGCCGACCCTGTTTTCATCAAAGCGTTAAAAAACAATTTGATCTACGCCGCAGTGACGATCCCGGCCTCGATCATTCTGGCACTCATGATGGCGGTTTTCGTCAATGAAAAGCTGCGCGGCCGCGCCTTACTGCGCATGGCTTTCTTTACGCCAACGGTTTTGCCGCTCATTGCCGTCGCGAACATCTGGATGTTCTTTTACACACCCGGTTTTGGTCTGATCGATCAAATTCGCGGGTTGTTCGATCTCCCGGCTCAGAACTGGGTCGGGCAAACCGACACGGTGCTTTACACCATGATCGCTGTTGCAACCTGGAAAGAGGCCGGGTTCTTCATGATCTTCTATCTCGCTGCGTTGCAGACCATCCCCATGCCTCTGCGCGAAGCGGCGGCCCTTGAGGGGGCCAGCCGATGGTATTTCTTCCGTCGCGTGACTCTTCCCCTGATCATGCCAACCACACTGTTTGTGTCAGTCAACGCCGTGATCAATTCTGTGCGTCTGATCGACCATATCTTTGTGATGACCGAAGGGGGTCCGAACAACGCCTCAAAGCTTCTGCTGTTCTATGTCTATGAAGTTGCCTTCCAATACTGGGACACCGCCTATGCCGCTACCCTGACCGTGGTGATCCTTGGAATCCTCTGTGCCTTGGCCATCGCCCAGTTTTTCTTCCTTGATCGTCGGGTACATTACAAATGAACAAGATGTCATTTTCCTGGGACCGGGCCCTGATCACCTGTGCGGCTTGGGCTCTGGCGCTGCTTTGGGTGCTGCCCTTGATCTACGCCACCTGGACGGCGTTTCACCCCGCCGAGTTTGAAACACGGTTTGACCTGACGGCCCCGCTTACCCTGACAAACTTCTCAGACGCCTGGGTTCAGGCCCCGTTTGCACGCTATTTCCTGAACACTACGATCCTCGTGACTATGATCCTGATCGCACAGATCGCACTTGGGACTTTGGCGGCCTACGCCTTCGCCAGAATGGACTTCCGCGGCAAAGGTATCTTGTTTTCGCTGGTCTTAGTTCAGCTGATGATCATGCCCGATATCTTGCTGGTCGAGAACTATAAGACCATGCGCGATTTAGGACTGGTGGATACTATTCTTGCCATCGGACTACCTTATATGGCGTCCGGATTTGGAATTTTTCTTCTTCGCCAAACCTTTATGACCATTCCCCAAGAACTGGATGACGCTGCGCGGATTGAGGGCACATCCATCATGGGGCGCATCTGGCGTGTCTATATGCCTTTGGCGAAACCAACCTATCTGGCCTTTGGGCTGGTCTCGGTTTCTGCGCATTGGAACAACTTCCTGTGGCCGCTCATCATCACCAACTCGGTTGAGACCCGTCCACTGACCGTGGGGCTATCCATCTTCGCCGCAACGGATTCCGGCATCCAATGGTCGGTCATTAATGCGGCCACTCTCATCACATCCGGGCCATTGCTTTTGGCCTTTCTCCTTTTCCAACGTCAGTTTGTGCAAAGCTTCATGCGCGCTGGCATAAAATAGGTACTCTCAGATGCCCTCTCTTCCCCGGCTCGGTGCCGCCCTGAAATGTGACAGTTTTACCGATCTTCAGGACTGGATGCGCAGCCACAACCGCGCATTAGAAATTCAGGATTTTGTCACCTATCAGGCTCTTATACTCGAACGCGATGCGCTTTTGTCGGCCTACGCGCCTCTTCTTGACGGCTACGAAGGTGAGATTGGCATACATGGCCCGTTTCTCGGGCTTGACCTATCCAATCCTGACCCAGAGCTACGCACCCTGATTTCCCGGCGATTGATCCAGGGGTTAGAGATTTCTGAGGCTCTTGGAGCCACCCATATGGTGATCCACAGCCCGTTTACATTCTGGCATCAGTTGAACCTGCAAAACTACTCATGGCTGCGCAGGTCTTTGTTCGAAGCCAGCCTTGAGTGTCTGGCCCCAGTAGTAGAACGGGCCAAAGACGTCGGGTGTGTCTTGATGCTTGAGAACATCGATGATGCAGATCCCTTTATGCGCGTTGATCTGGTGCGGGAAGTTGCTTCGCCCTACCTGAAAACCTCTATCGACACCGGTCATGCACAACTGGCCAATGGCCAGTACAAAGCGCCGCCCGTCACAGATTTTATCGCCGCCGCAGGTGACACCTTAGGACACATCCATTTGCAGGATGCCGATGGCTATGCTGATCGTCACTGGCACCCCGGAGAAGGAACTTTGCCCTGGCCCGCCATCTTCAATGCCATTTCTGAGACCAAAGCCAATCCACGTTTGATCATCGAACCCCGCGACCGCGAGCATCTCCTACCGCAAACCGTAGCGATGCTCGAAGCACGACAAATCGCCTGCTAAACCCGCAAATGGGCCAACCTCTCATTCTTTGTCATGCCCGGGGCAAACCTACTCGGGTCTGCATGGGTTGGCCCAAATGATCCCACCTTTGCACAAAACCGCGGAAATATCGGCTGGCTTCGCTCTGGTTCTCGCCCTACAAATCGCCCAGATCTGATGGAGAGCCAGTTTGCAGAAAATCACTTTGCCGGAGCGGCCCAATTGGCGTGAGTATGCCGAAGAGGTCGGCTTTACCTTTGCCGATATGCATGGCGCGCCCTACTGGTCCGAAGGGTCTGTCTACGAATTTTCGCTTGAGCAGATTGAGGCCGATCTTGAGGACCCCGCCACCGAATTACACGCCATGTGCCGCGAGGCGGTCCCTCATATTCTGGCGAATGAAGAGCTCATGGAGCGCTTTGCGATCCCAAGGGAACACTGGGATCTTGTTGCCAACAGCTGGAACCGCGGTGAGCCTGAAATTTATGGCCGGTTTGACTTTGCCTATGATGGCACGGGCCCGGCAAAGATGCTGGAATATAATGCCGATACGCCAACATCACTTTATGAGAGCGCGTCGTTCCAGTGGCAGTGGCTTGAAGATCAGATCGCAGCAGGTGTCTTGCCGGAAGGCAGCGACCAGTTCAACGGCATTCACGAAGCTTTGGTCGCGCGGTTTTCTGAGGTTTTCGAAAGCGGGACTGATCTGCATTTCACCGCTGCCGGTGGAAACCCCGAGGACTATGGCACAGTCGAAGCCATGGGCTGGGCGGCACGAGAGGCCGATCTTGGCGCCCATTACTGTGATCTGGAAAAAATCGCCGTATCGACCGACGGTCAATTCCTTGATGATCAAGACCGCGTCATGGGTATTCTGTTTAAGCTCTACCCTTGGGAAAACCTGCTTCGGGATGATTACGCCCAGCATATCGCGGGCTCGCAGTGCCTGTTTCTAGAGCCGGCCTGGAAGACTCTGCTGTCCAACAAAGCCCTGCTTCCCGTACTTTGGCAGATGTTCGAAGGCCACCCCAATCTGCTGCCCGCGTTCTTCGAACAGGACATTGGCGAGGCTCTCGCAGGGCGTGGCCCGGTCAAAAGCCGGGCACAGGAGGCGTTTGAGCGTTCAAAGGAAGGCCTTCAGGCCGGGTATGTCTCCAAACCCATCCTGTCACGCGAAGGGGCGTCGGTGTCGATTGTCCAAAACGGCAATCTTGTCGAAAGCTCCCAGAATTCTGACTATTCTGAACACCCGAAAATCATCCAAGCCTATCACCCCCTGCCCCAGTTCGACGGATATCGCCCAATCATCGGTGCTTGGATTGTCGGGGAAAGCTGCGCCGGTATAGGCATCCGTGAAGATCAGTCGCGCATCACGCAAGATCTCTCGCAGTTCAAACCCCATTTCATTACGGCAACGTAAGCCCTTGTAAGTAAGAGGATTGTCATGACAAAACGTTCCAAACATGTCGCCATCGCCATTATCGGGGCCGCCGCATTTACTCTGGCTGGATGCCGCGAAGAACAGGTGGACGCACAGGCCTTTCCCGATCTCCAATCCTGCACAGATGCTGCGGAACGCGGTGGTTTTTTCTCTGCCGCTGATTGCGATGCCGCCTTTGCCGAAGCAGAAGCCCTCCATGTAGAAGCCGCGCCTCGATATGACAGTCAGGCGGTCTGTGAAGAACAGCATGGTGTCGGCGCCTGTGGCACCGAAGCGGCTGCCACTCAAGGTGGGTCAGGCAGTATTTTCATGCCTCTTCTAGCCGGCTATCTGATGGGCAACATGCTCGGCGGGGGCCGGGGTATGGCCGCATCTCAACCCATGTATCGGACTGCGGGCGGTAAGTTCTCTACCGCCGCAGGCACAAGCACATTCTCAAGCAACAAAGGTGCCGCTAAACTTGGGGCTTCGACCTTTGCCAAACCAGCGACCACAGCTGGAAAACCGCCAATGACGCGCGCAGCGGCGCAATCACGTGGCGGTTTTGGCAAAAGCTTTGGCCGCAGCTCGGGCAGCTAAGCCAAACATGACAAGGAACACGGGGCGCGATAGATACGCGCCTCCCCCCTGGAGCCTCAGTCCCAAAGATACAGGCCAGATAAGCCCCCTTCAGCCACTGGTGTGACAAAGGTTTCTTCGCCCTGTTCATGATCGTCAGGCTCTAAGATTTGAGGCGCGTGGCAACCCGATACGACAGATGCCCGAAGATCCTTCTCTCGCCCACCGCGCTCGCTGCCCTCGTCATTTTTCGGTTATGAGGCCAGCCCCTCATGCTTAACCGGAATGTGGAGGCCTCCATTTGGTACAGGCGGTAAGTCACTAAACTAGGGAGCTAAAAGATAAGTATCGTCGCAGGCACTGATTTCGTCTAGGTTACCGCAACATCAGTTTGGATCTAATTTGTCAGAGGTCCAAAGGTGGATTTGAACCGGAGCTGGAATTCTTCTGCATTGCGACGATGGGTCTGGGCGAAACTTTGGGACCCAAGATTTGATCCAGACACACAGAGAGCCCGAAGTTTTGCAAGGTAGCCCCAGAGTTCGGACCGTACTGGGACGAATCCTTGATGTTCTGGCGATAATCTTTGGTGCCGGTTTGCTGACCGTGCCAATTCGCATGGAACAATTTGGCTTACCATACCTCATCATTGCGGTGGAGGTGCTCTTCTGTTGCGTTCTACCGGCTTTGGTGCTGCGCCAGGATCGTTTTCTATCCTTGCGTGGAGCGTTGGCAACGATAGGGGCACAGGTTTTTATTTGCCTTGCTATGATTCAGGTCGGCGCTTCTGCCACGGCCTACGCGCTGCTTCCCTTCCTGGCTGCTCTGGCCTCGGTGTTCTTCAGTCGGGTCGGCGCATTGATCTATGTTTGCCTGAGCCTCGGCACAATAGCGCTCGTGGGATACGGATTTGTGTCTGGTCTTTTGGTCTCACCAGACATTACGCTGGCTGACTGGAATAGCAGCCCCGCCAACTGGTTTGTCCTTGTATTCACCGCGCTGGTTTCGTCGTTTCTGGTCGCACATCTGGTGAGCACCTTAAGCCGGAACTGTGTTCAGTCGGACGACGAAGCAAACAATTCTGCACGCCAGTTTGAATCCCTGGTGGAAACGGCTCCAGATGTTATTACCGTTGTTGACGTCGACACCATGCGCTTCACAATTGTCAACGCACGCGCGGAAGAGCTTTTTGGGCACACAAAAGCGAACCTTCTCAACGAGTTGTCTTTTAAAGACCTGAGCCCAGAATTTCAGCCCAATGGTGAGACTAGTCTAGACTTGGCATTAAAATACATTGGCGAAGCCCTTGAGGGGGGGCGTCCTACTTTTCTCTGGACCCATGTGAATGCGGCGGGAGAAGAAATCCCTTGCGAAATCTCACTGTCACGTCTGCCTCCCTTTAGAAAAAAACTTGTGCGGGGGAGCTTCGTTGACATCAGACAAAGGCTTAAGGAACAGCAAAATCGCGACGCGCTCCAAAGCCAGCTTGCCGCGGCTCAAAGGTTGGAGACGATCGGGCAATTGACCGGCGGTGTCGCGCATGACTTTAACAACCTTCTCTCAGTCATCCTCGGAAACCTCGAACTGGTTCAGGGCGAAACGGATGAAAGGATTCGAGATGAGCGAATGCAGGCCTGCGTGGATGCGTCTTTACGTGGTGCTGACCTGACGCGTAGCATGCTGAACTATGCCCGTCAGGCTCCTTTGCAACCCAAACAGGTCGATCTCAATACACTTGTGAGAACCACGAAGATCTGGGCCGGGCGCACTTTACCAGCACATATTGATGTCGAAACCTCGCTTTTGGCCGGTTTGTGGCGGGTCAACATTGACCCAAGCGTGGCTGAGAGTGCGCTTTTGAATTTGATGTTGAATGCGCGTGACGCCATGCCCACCTCCGGCAAGCTCACCATCGAAACGGCAAACATTCGGATCGATGAAGCCTACGTTGATGGGCGAAACGAGGAAATCGCGCCTAGCCGATATGTCATGGTTGCGGTGTCCGACACGGGCGAAGGTATCGATAAGGCAACCCTTGAACGCATATTTGATCCCTTTTTCACCACAAAAGGCGCGGGTCAGGGATCTGGGCTTGGGCTGGCCATGGTGATCGGGTTCATGCGTCAATCCAACGGCACTGTCCAAGTCTATTCCGAAGTCGGCTTTGGAACCACGTTCAAGCTCTACTTCCCCGCGGAAGGACCAGCGGAACAGCCACTCCCAGTTGCAACGACACCAACCGTTATCGCTGAAGGAGGAGGTAAGCGAATTCTTGTCGCTGAGGATGAAAGTGCAGTCCTCGAAGTTCTGGAAACTGTTCTGGTGACTGCTGGATATGATGTCGTTTCCGCACCAACGGCGATGCCGCAAAGGCTCTGTTTGAGGTCGATCCTACCTTTGATTTACTCGTGACGGACATTGTCATGCCGGGATCGCTGCAAGGCACGGGTTTGTCAAAGGCACTTCGGGCCGTGAAAGCCGACCTGCCTGTTGTGTTCATGTCGGGCTATGCCGCCGAGGCGACTGTTCATGGAAACGGTCTACGGCCAGAAGACATTCGGTTAATGAAGCCGGTCAAGCGAAGTGACCTATTGGGTGCTGTTGCGAAAGCACTCAAGACGTAATGGGTATCCAATGCAATCGGCCCATGTTTATCTATGCCAATGTTGCTGGTTGCCACTTTCGCTGTTCAGATACTCTCAATGTAATTCCCCGAGGAACGACCACAATTCGCAAGACAGATCATTTTGCAGCAAATTTCGGACATCAACATCCTCTTTGAATTGGCGAACCACTCATTTCTTGGCGATCTGAAGCTGCAATTTTAGGAGCGATTTCACGGTCTACATCTATTCCTCTCGCTGTGTTGGGGGAGTTGATTGCGTCAATCAAATCGCTCCGCTTAACAGGTTTTCCAATAATGCCATCGACACCGGATCGCATACATAATTCAACTTGTGTCTTGTTCGTATTTGCCGTCAGAGCAAAGATTTTACAGGGTGCGAGCCCGTGGTCAACTTCGAGCTTTCGAATGTGTAGCGTTGCATCAATCCCGTCCATAACAGGCATGGTTACGTCCATAAAAACCGTCATTGGACGCAGTGCTTGGTACAGGTCCAGCGCCTCTAACCCGTTGCTCGCAAAATCCACCTTGATGCCAACTGTCTCCAGTAATTTTCCGGCAACCAGCCGATTGGTCTTGTTGTCATCGACCACTAGAACCCCCCCTCTGCTCAAATTGTTTCGAACAGCTTCCGAGTGACCTGATACTTTGTCATCAACACAATACCCGAACTTTGGCTTTAAGTCTGGAAAGAGTACGCGTTCAATTTCCTCACTTCTCACCGGTTTAAGCCAGATATCTGAAAAATCCACATAATCAGATCCAGTGACGGAATGCCGTTGAGGGGTTGAAACCATCAGGATATGCGTGCTCTGGTCCGAGTGGTTTCCCGGACAGTTTTTTTTGCGTCGCCCTAAATGTTCACCCAGATCGCCATCCCAGATAACTGAATGAAATTCATCCAATTCGCTTGAAATCTCATCCTCATTTTCAAACGCGAACACACGGTAATTCATAGCCTCAAGAGTTCTTTCAAGAACCGTATTTGAAACAGTTGGAGGGCCGATAAGTGCAACATCACGTTTACGGTCCGACGTCGTATTACCGTTCATTTTCTGCTGAGATATAGGGCAAACAGGTAATTTGAGTGACACGGAAAAACAAGAACCCGCCCCAATGTTTGAGGCAACGTCAATCGTTCCCCCCATTTGCTCGACAAGGGCCTTTGAGATCGCGAGACCCAACCCGGTTCCCTCTATAGCCGTTTCCGGATCTTGAGGCATTTGCTCATAGGCGGAGAACAAGGAGCTCAAATGATCTTGGGGAATGCCGCGCCCCGTATCCTCAATTGACAATAAGAGGCGAGCTTCTCCATCAGTATGTTGGCATGAAACTCGTATACCAAAATGTCCGGAGTCAGTAAATTTCAACGCATTTCCGAGGTGGTTGAGAAGTACTTGCCGGATGCGGGCAGTATCGCCGAAGAAATGGGTCGGGACTGTCCGAGGGTACTCTACCCAAAAGTCCAGATTTTTGTCATGCGCAAGCGGCTGCATCAATCCCGCCGCTTCATAAATGGTATCTCGTAATGAGAACCGTTCATTGGCAAAGGTAAACTTCCCCTCAGTCGCTTTGGAATAATCCAAAATGTCGTTGATAATGCTGAGAAGGCTAGTGGCCGATCCTGAGATTGTTTTCAGATATGACCTTTGTTGAGGATTTAAATCGGTGTGTTGCAGCACTTCTGTCATGCCCAAAATACCGTTCATCGGAGTACGAAGTTCGTGGCTCATCCGGGCAAAAAAACCATCTTTCGCCCGACTGGACGCTTTGGCTTCTTCATTTGCCTTTGCCAGGTCCTCGGCTTTACTTTCTAACTCTTGTTGCTGCTCATAGTATTGCGTCACATCAGTACGCAAACCCACGATGTCGCCGTTTTCGTTTTCAGCCTCCTGTACGCGGATAAACTTACCATCGGGCAACCTACGTTCCACTGGCGCGCGCTTTCTGTTTTTTCGATCAAGACGCTCTGACAGCCAGGCCTCTTCCTGCCCTTCAGCTTCGGGGTATTGGCCATGTTCAAGTCCATACCTCATAATGGATTCAAACGTTGCCCCCACTTTGATGGCTGGTGCTGAATGTTTGTACAGCTCTGCGTATTTTGAGTTGAACGCCACCAGAATATCGTCGCGATCAAACATCGCGAAACCTTCGGGAATCGAATTCACGGTGTATGCGAAACGCGACTTCACCGTTTCGATCTCAGCCTGTGCTGCTGTCAGACGTGTTTGGAGCCTCTCGCGTTCAGTGACGTCGACAAAGCGGCAAAAAATGTGAGTTTCCTCGCCACAATCTGAACGAAGGAACGTCGCATCAAGGTCAAACCACATGGTCTCAATGGTGGGTCCCGATGTGCTAAGAGCGTTTCTCAGGTGTAACGCCCCCAACCTTTTTTCCTCCAGGCCGTTTTGAAGAAAACCTGCCGCGACTTTGTTCAGAAAAAAAAGGGGCTCATGGTTTGGAGTAGCATCGCGCAAACCATCAAACAGCCCGGCTAAGGCATCATTGTTCCAGACAACGTTCCCAGATGACAGGGAGACCCCATCCTCTATTGCTATCAGAAAGGCTGGATCTTTCTGGTCTTGTAGAACCGAAACAAGAACATCTTTTACCGACACCAACCAATCCCCTCGTACCAACTACTTGATAGTTGGCAGAAATCCTTAAAAAAGAGTGAAATGCCCCGTTTATGTAGGGTACCCAATAGGTGGGCCATCTACTGCAGTTCTGGAATTACCGAGACATCAGTCGAAAACTGACCGTCAAAGACCTTGTGAATTTCCACGCCTTTGAAACAGCTCTGTCCCATACGGCATCCGCGCAAGTGGGAGAGCCTCGGCAAGACACCGCTTTTCGCCACTGCGGATCCATTTCTTCGCAATGTGAACACGCAACTCCGTGGATGGTATCTGTCGCCGTCCAATCCGACGACAATTGTTCTTCCGTCTGAAACCACAGCTGCAAAACATTCGACTTGTGCAAACTCTCAAGACCGGATTGAAATTCAGAGCGTATCGCCCAAACGCTTGGGGGTGTGACCCACCACGCTGCGGACGACGGCCCAACAACACTTCACCAAGATAAGGTGCCACTGCGTGCCGGGAGACGACCAATGGATGACACTCTTTTTGAAAAAGGACTGGAACAGCGCAAAGCCACACTTGGCGCCGCTTATGTCGAAAAAAACCTTGCAGCTGCAGATGATTTCACGCGACCGTTTCAGGAAGCCATGACCGCATGGTGCTGGGGGTTTGGCTGGGGCGATGACACCATTGACGCCAAAACCCGCTCGATGATGAACCTGTCGATGCTTGGCGCCTTGGGCAAAATGCATGAATGGGAGATCCACTGTAAGGGCGCGTTGAACAATGGCGTCACCAAGGAGGAAATTCAGTCCATCATTCACGTGATCGGGATCTATTGCGGGGTCCCACAATCGCTTGAGTGTTTTCGGGTGGCTCGAAAAGTTTTGGAAGAACGCGAGCTTCTATAAGCCTCTTCTTAGGTGAACCGGCGCGAACAGCGTTTGAACAATTTTTGGGGCCGCGTTGCGGCCTCTTTCTCACCGCTGGTGGTGTGCGACTCGTTTACCGCGACACAACAAATCACTCGCGCCACGGTCAACGCCACGGTATGAGGCATCACAACCGCGTCAATCGGCACAATTTTCGCCAAGATTCCGCACGTGGGGCATCATGCCACTGTTGAAAAACTTGCATCACACCTCATCTTGGTATACCGTTGCATACAGCAAGCTTGTCCCGGCCCGCCAGAACCTCTGCGACCCGGTGTTCAGGCTATTTCAAACTCTAAATACGCCGGGAAAATCATGAGCTTGTATACCGACTACCTGACCGAGATTGAGACTCGCAAAGATCAAGGCCTCAACCCAAAGCCGATTGACGACGGCGCGCTCGTGGGTGAACTGATCGAGCAGATCAAAGATCTGAACAACGAACACCGTGCAGAGTCGCTCAATTTTTTCATCTACAACACCCTGCCCGGCACCACGAGCGCGGCAGGTGTCAAAGCGAAGTTTCTGAAAGAGATCATTCTTGGCGCTGCCAGCGTTGAAGAAATTTCCGCTGAATTTGCCTTTGAATTGCTGTCCCACATGAAAGGTGGCCCGTCGGTTGAGGTGCTGCTTGATCTGGCCCTGGGCGATGACGCAGCCATCGCAGCACAGGCTGCAGAGGTCCTGAAAACACAGGTCTTCCTCTATGAGGCCGATACCGACCGTCTGGACGAAGCGTTTAAAGCGGGCAACGCCGTCGCCAAAGAGCTGCTGGAAAGCTATGCAAAGGCCGAATTCTTCACCAAGCTGCCCGAGGTCGAAGAAGAAATCAAAGTTGTGACTTATATCGCCGGGATCGGTGATATTTCGACCGACCTCCTGTCGCCCGGCGCCGAGGCACATTCGCGCGCCGACCGCGAATTGCACGGCAAATGCATGTGTTCTCCAGAAGATCAGGTGGCCATTCAGGAACTGCAAAAACAGCACCCAGATGCCCGCGTCATGTTGATCGCGGAAAAAGGCACCATGGGTGTGGGCTCGTCGCGGATGTCTGGCGTCAACAACGTGGCGCTCTGGACCGGTAAAAAGGCATCACCTTATGTGCCGTTCATCAACATAGCCCCCGTTGTGGCCGGCACCAACGGCATTTCGCCGATCTTCCTGACCACCGTGGGTGTGACCGGTGGTATTGGCATCGACTTGGACAACTGGGTCAAGAAAACCGACGCCGATGGCAATGTTGTGTTGGACGAAGACGGCGAAGCGGTTCTGGAAGAGGCCTATTCCGTGGCCACCGGTACTGTGCTGACCATCAATTCGAAAACCAAAACACTGCATGATGCGGATGGCAATGAGCTGAAAAGCGTTGCGGCCGCCTTCACCCCACAGAAGATGGAATTCATGAAGGCTGGCGGATCTTACGCCGTTGTCTTTGGCAAAAAGCTGCAGACATTTGCCGCAGCCGCTCTGGGGCAGGAGTTCAAGTCGGCTTACGCGCCGTCGAAAGAGCTTTCGGTTGAAAATCAGGGCCTGACCGCAGTTGAAAAGATCTTCAACCGCAACGCTCTGGGCACCACTCCCGGCAAAACCCTGCACGCTGGCTCGGACGTACGCGTCAAAGTGAACGTCGTGGGCTCGCAGGACACCACCGGCCCAATGACCGCGCAAGAACTGGAAGCGATGGCCGCCACCGTGATCTCGCCGTCGGTTGACGTGGGCTATCAGTCGGGCTGTCACACAGCATCGGTTTGGGACAAGAAGGCTCAGGCCAACATCCCCAAACTGATGAAGTTCATGAATGATTTCGGCCTGATCACCGCGCGTGATCCGAAGGGCGAATACCATGCAATGACCGACGTGATCCACAAGGTGCTGAACGACATCACCGTGGATGACTGGGACATCATTGTGGGCGGCGACAGCCACACCCGCATGTCCAAAGGCGTGGCCTTTGGTGCGGACTCGGGCACCGTTGCTCTGGCACTGGCCACCGGCGAAGCGGCAATGCCAATCCCCGAGTCGGTCAAAGTGACCTTCAAAGGCAAAATGGCCGATCACATGGACTTCCGCGATGTGGTGCACGCCACACAGGCGCAGATGCTCAAACAGCACGGCGACAACGTGTTCCAGGGCCGCGTCATCGAAGTTCACATCGGTACTCTGCTCGCCGACCAGGCCTTTACCTTCACCGACTGGACCGCAGAGATGAAGGCCAAGGCCTCGGTTTGTATCTCCAACGATGACACACTGATTGGCTCGTTGGAACTGGCCAAGTCGCGCATCCAAGTGATGATCGACAAAGGCATGGACAACGCGGCGCAGCTGCTGCAAGGACTGATCAACAAAGCCGATGCACGGATTGCCGACATTCGCTCGGGTGCAAACCCGGCGCTGGCACCGGACGACAACGCCAAGTACTTTGCCGAAGTTGTGGTGGATCTGGACGAGATCATCGAACCCATGATCGCCGACCCGGACGTCAACAACGACGACGTGTCCAAGCGCTATACCCACGACACCATCCGTCCGATCTCGTTCTACAACGCAGAAAAGAAGGTGGATCTTGGCTTTGTGGGCTCGTGCATGGTGCACAAGGGCGACATGAAAATCGTCGCTCAGATGCTCAAGAACCTTGAAAAGGCCAACGGCAAAGTTGAGTTCAACGCGCCTCTGGTTGTGGCCGCGCCGACCTACAACATCATCGATGAGATGAAAGAGGAAGGTGACTGGGAAATCCTGCAGAAGTATTCGGGCTTTGAGTTCGACGATCTCTTCCCAAAGGCACAGGCCCGTACCGAGTACGAGAACATTCTCTATCTCGAGCGTCCGGGCTGTAACCTCTGCATGGGCAACCAGGAAAAGGCTGCCAAAGGGGACACCGTTCTGGCAACCTCGACCCGCCTGTTCCAGGGTCGCGTTGTAGGGGACTTGCCTGAGAAGAAAGGTGAATCGCTTCTGGCCTCGACACCTGTTGTGGTTCTCTCCGCCATTCTGGGCCGCACGCCCACATTGGAAGAGTACAAGACAGCCGTTGAGGGCATCGACCTGACCAAATTTGCACCACCTCTGCAGGTGCCGTCGACCACTCGTTCGGCGCATTTCTAATCCCGAACCTTGTGTTCGAGACACAAACAAGGGCGTCCAGATCGGGCGCCCTTTTTGCTATTTAACTGATGGAGTTTCGTGAAACCAAATCTGTACTGACCACGCTTGCGCGGTTCAAATTCCGGCGGTTACATCGCGCATGACGGTCACAGCCCCGTGCCCTTACCTGAATTCGTCCTAGGCGGAAGACAGGCTTCAACTGAAAGGCATCCCGAGATGAACATCGACAAGAAGATCGCAGATGATCTTGTTGCTAATGACATTTCCTTTGTCACCACCGTGCCCTGCAAACAGCTGGCTGGTGTGATCGAGGAAATCGATACCCGTGACGACATTATGCATGTGCCGTCTAATAAAGAGGACGAAGGCATGGGGCTTTGCGCAGGGGCCTTTATGGGAGGCAAACGACCTGCCATAATCATGCAGAACACCGCGATCGGTGTGACGATCAACACGCTTGCGACCCTCACCCAGTTCTACCGTTTGCCCTTGCCGATGATAATTTCATACCGGGGGGAACTGCGAGAACCCGTCGCCTGTCAGGTCGAAATGGCGGTCCACACCAAGGCTCTGCTCGCACAGCTCAACATCCCAACCTACCACTTTCATTGGCAGAAGGATGTCGAGGAGTTCGACAACATCCTCAAATACACATTCATGTGCAACAAACCCGTCGCGATCCTGACCGATGCGAATTTCTGGGGAGGCTATGGCGACCAATGATCCGTTCTGAAATTCTCAAAGACATTGCACCTATTCTGCGTGATCAGCTGGTGGTGTGTAACATTGGCATTCCATCGCAGGAGCTGCATGCCATTGATGACCAGCCGACCAATTTCTACATGCTTGGCACGATGGGGCTGTGTAGCTCAATTGGCCTTGGACTGGCACTGGCTCAACCCAAAACCGTCATTTCGATTGATGGGGATGGATCGGTTCTCACCAACCTCGGAACCCTGCCAACCATCGGCAACAATGCCCCCTCAAACTATATCCTGATGATCATCGACAACGGGTCTTATGGATCAACCGGGGATCAACCCACCTATACCGGAAAGAAAACCGATCTTGCGGGCATGGCGCGGGCGGCAGGCTGCGATACCGTGATCGAAGTTCAGGACGTTGACACTGGCCCCGCGCTCCAGGCGGCCATCGACAGCAAGAAAGCCACCGTGCTTGTGGTGAAATGTGACAGCGGCAATGCCAAAATGCCGGTGATCACACTCGATCCTGTGGTTATCAAACATCGCTTTATGGAGGCCGTGAAGGCCTGAGCACGTTCTTGTGCAACCACCCGGGTTTGCATGGGCTAGCCTTGGGCGGTCCCTCTCGTTAGGGTCCGCCTATGACAAAAAACGTGATTGAATATTTCTACTCCACCCATTCCGCCTATGCCTATCTCGGGGCCAAGCGCCTCTATGAGATTTGCCGCGCCCATGGGTGTACTCTGATCCACCGGCCCATTGAGCTTTCGCCTGTTGTCAAACATTCTGGCGGTCAATCTTTCGCCGGGCGCACGCAGGCCCATGTGGACTATTTCTTTGGCCGCGAGCTCGAACGCTGGGCTGCGTATCGGGATCTGCCGATGGTGGATTTTCGTCCCACATATCATGACAACGCCCTGCACCTGTCCAGCGGCATGCTGATCGCAGCGGAACAGATGGGCATGAACATCAACGCCCTATCCTTTGCGCTGCTTCAGGCGCATTGGCGGGATGACATCGACCTGATGTCCGAAACGGACCTGACCAAAGCGGCCCAAAGCGTCGACATCGATGCCGCGCCTTTGCTGGCACGCGCCATGACACCCGAGGTGCAGGCGGTCTTTGAGGCCAATACCCAAGAGGCCAAGGACCGCAGCCTGTTTGGCTCGCCCAGCTATGTTCTGGACGGGGATCTCTACTATGGGCAGGATCATCTTGAGCTTATGGAGCGCGCGATGACCACGCCGTATCCAGCGCCCAAATTCACCAATCCGCCGGTGTAAGGGCAGGTTTTCGAACTTCGTTCAACGCGCCAGTTTGGCTTTCATACTGGCGCGTGGAAAACAGGTGGCCGACTGACCATTGGCCTCTTGCCAACGCCCGATGGAGCGGCGGGTTTTATACCCGGGCAGGCCATCTGCTCCCCCGACATCGTGGCCCATGGCTTCTAGCCCACGCTGCATCGCCGCAATATCCGAGCGCAGCATCTTGTCGATCTTACCCCAAGAGGCCGAGAAATCGCCCATGCCATATTGGATGCGGTCCCCGATATTGCCAACAAACAGCGCATATAGATCGCTGGTGTTGTAGTCTTTCAAAACATAAAAATTCGGTGTGACAACAAAGGCCGGGCCATGCCGCCCCGCTGGCATCAGAAGATAACCGTCCTGCCGCAACTCATGATCGGGAAAGGGTTTACCTGACACGCGCTGAATACCAAGCTTGGCCCAGTCACGAATTTTGCGCCCCTGATCCGGGCCTTCCATCGCACAGGACACCGATGCCGGGACTTTCACCTCAAAGCCCCAATCGCGACCCGCCTGCCACCCATGTTTCTTTAGGTAGTTGGCGATCGACGCAATCGTGTCGGCTTCTGAATTCCAGATATCCGCTTTCCCGTCTCCGTTACCGTCCGCCGCATAGTTCAAAAAACTGCTGGGCATAAACTGCGGCTGTCCCAATGCGCCCGCCCAGCTGCTTTTCATATCTTTGCCGCGAATATGCCCGGCCTGCACGATCTGCAACGCGGCCACCAACTCCTCCGTGAAGAAGGATTTGCGCGTGCTCATGAAGCCTTTGGTCGCCAGAACCCGGAAGGTATTGTTGCGCACGGGCACCTTGCCATACCCGCTTTCACGACCCCAGATGCCCAAGACAATACGACCCGGCACGCCGGTTTTGCGTTCAGTTGCCGCCAAGGCGCTGGCATGGCGTTTGGCCATCTGACGGCCAACCCGCGCTGCCCCCTCAACTGACTCACGTCGGAAATAGCGGGACGGTGCCCCAAACTCGGCCTGCGTTTGCTGGCGCGGCACGGGCGCGCTGCCGGGAGGCACCAAACCGGGCAATTTCCAATTCAACGTCACCCCTGAAATCGATGCATCGAACACCCGCCGCGAAACACCCTTTTTCCGGGCCATCGGCCAGATCTCTTGCTTCAGCCAAGTCTGAAACTGACGCTCAACCGCAGCCCGGTCCTGCGCCACTGTCAGCGACGGAAGGAGAAGAAAACACAGCACAACAGAGAGAAGACGCGACATAAAAGGACTTTCAGGTTTGACAATTTCCCTCATTCTGCCCCGTCGAAAAAATTATGCCAGCCCCCTTGTAAGGGACTGGCAAAGAATGGCCTGACATGACCAGCTAATGCGCCGGTGTCTCCGACGCATTATATGTTTCAGGCGAAAGACACACCGTTTTCCGCCATGGGCAACTCGGCAACCACCAGATCAAGCTGCGCAATGGCATTTGCCAGGGCTGGGGCCGACGGAGGTGTCCCAGGCTCACCAATCCCTGTTGGGGCTTCGGCAGAAGCAACAATATGGGTTTCGATCGCCTTGATGTCCGAAATCCGAAGCGGTTCGTAATCGGGGAAGTTGGACTGTTCGACCGCCCCCCCGTCCAGCGTGATCTGATCGCGCATCGCGTGGCCAATGCCATAGCCGATACCACCCTCGATCTGCGCCTTAATCACATCCGGGTTAACCGCGATGCCGCAGTCCACCGCCGCTGTCACTTTTTCGATCTGGATGCCATCGTCAAGGTTGCCAGAGATTTCAACGACTTCGGCCACATAGGACCCAAAGGACTTATGCACAGCGATGCCCTGCACGTTGCCCGGTGCGGGATTGCCCCAGTTGCCCTTGTCAGCTGCAAATTTCAAAACACCCGCTTTGCGTGTCGCGTCCTGCTCACCGCCCAGATAGGCCAGCCGGAAGGCCACCGGATCTTTGCCCACCGCGCGGGCCGCCATGTCCATCATGACTTCCATGACATAGCCGGTATGGGTGTGCCCAACCGAACGCCACCAAAGAACGCTCGTCGCTTTCTTAGTGTCTGTCAGCCCAAGAGCCTTACCCGGAATGCTGTAGGGACTATCCGCGATGCCTTCAACCGAGGAATGATCGATCCCGTCCCGCACGGCAAAAGCCTCAAAGGCCGTGCCTTTCATGATCGATTGACCCGCGACCTGATGATCCCATCCGATGATGGTTCCCTCTGCATCCAGACCCACACGCACCTTATGACCCACGGCAGGGCGATAGTAGCCGCTGCGAATGTCATCTTCGCGGTCCCAGACCAATTTCACCGGGCGGCTGCGATCGGTCATGACAAAGGCAAGCCCCGCCTCAACCTGATAATCCGCATCCGGCGTGGCGCGACGGCCAAAAGAGCCCCCCGCCAGCATGGTCTTGATGTGGATCTTTTCGGCAGGCAGTCCAAAGATCTGCTGATAAGCCATATGCGGGCCGGTCGGCATCTGTGCCCCATCATGCAGAACGATATCACCCTCGGCAGTCTGCTCGATGGTGCAGTTCAGCGGTTCCATCGGCGCATGGGCCAGAAGCGGGAAGTAGAAGGTTTTTTCAACCACCGTTGCCGCTCCATCAATGGTGGCCGCGACCGCAGCTTGATCGGCTTTATTGACGTTGTATTCCGCCTTTGCGTTCAGCGCGGCCATGATCTCGTCTTTGATGTCCTGCGAAGAGCGGCTCTCCGCCGCAGAGAAATCCCAGTTGACCTCAAGTGCCTCACGCGCCTGCATCGCAGCCCAGGTGTTTTCGGCATAAACTGCAACCCCCAGTTTGGTCGGCAGTGTTTGCGCCATGATGAAGCCTTTGACCTCTTTCGCCGCACTGTCGTCAATACCAACAACCTGACCGCCGCGCTGGGGTGTCCGTTTGATCATCACAACCATCTGGTTGTCGAGATGCACATCCATGGCAAATTTGGCTGTGCCATTCACCTTGACGGGGCTGTCTTTGCGACGCGTCGCCTCCTTGCCGATGATTTTCCAATCCGCGGGATCCCGCAGGCGGGGCGTCTCGACCGGTTCAAAGGTCGCTGCTTGGGCCACAAACTCCCCCAAAGGCGCGCTGTTCCCAGCGCCCGTGATGAGACCGTCCTGAATATCAAGCGACGCGGCATCAACACCCCAGGCCTGAGCGGCGGCTTTGATCAGCATCTCACGTGCGTTGGCACCGGCGGTGCGATACTGCATCCACGAGTTGGCCATGGCGGTTGACCCACCTGTCCCCTGAAACGGACCAAACAGCAGGTTGTTGTAGACGGCCGGATCGGAGGGCGCGAACTCATAGTCGATCTGATCCATGGTCACACCGAGCTCTTCGGCGATCAATGTGGTCAGTCCCGTGGCCGGCCCCTGCCCTTTTTCGAAATGTTTGACGATTGCTGTTACGCCACCGGAACTGTCGATTTTGACAAAGGGTGTGAGCATCGCATCTGCGGATCCTGAGGCGGCCATAGCACCCTTGGCGGTGGCCCCAATATACAAAACGGCGCCAGCCGCTGCAGCGCTTTTCAGAAAACCTCGGCGAGAAAGAGTACGTGTCATGATCTCAGGCCTCCAGAATTTCAGACGCGCGCAGAACACCCGCACGGATACGTTGATAAGTGGCACAGCGGCAGGCGTTGCCATGCATATAGTCGTCCACCTCATCCGCCGTAGGTTTTGCATTCTCACGCAAAAGGCCGACGGCATTCATGATCTGGCCAGACTGGCAATAGCCACATTGTACAACGTCCAGTTCAAGCCAAGCCTGCTGAACCGCCGCGCCAATTGTATCGTCTTCCATCTTTTCAATGGTGGTGATTTCAGAGCCTTCCACATCCTCAATAAAGGTCTGGCAGGACCGCACCGGCTCGCCATCTAGGTGCACGGTGCAGGCGCCGCACGAAGCGACGCCACAGCCAAATTTGGTGCCGGTGAGTTTGAGTTCATCCCGAATAACCCAGAGCAAGGGCGTTCCGGGTTCGGCCTCGACCTGATGGGTCTTGCCGTTCAATTTGAGCGATATTGCCATGGCTATGGGTCTCCCTGTTGGCTTAGCGCGATATTTTATGGGTCTTCACCACCTGCAGGCGGCGGTTGGGCCTTATCAAAGCCCGATATTTTGCTTCAAAGCGCCAATAAAGGTGGCGTCATCCTGCGCTTTGCGCGCATCCAAGAGCATCTCTGCATCCGCACCGGCCCGGTACCGCAGCTGGTTGGTGCCGTCGGTGACGGCTGTCCAGATAACATCGGACACAACCCGAGGCTCTGACGCGGTCTGACCTCCAGACCATGCGCCAAAGAGGGCCTGCACTACGGGTTGATACTCTAGCATGTTTTCGTCGTTCACCATATCAAAGGATCGGCCACCGAAATCGGTATTGATCATTCCGGGCTCAACAATCTTGACCTTGATCCCTGCAGCTTCGAGTTCAAAGTGCAGCGCCTCGGAAATGCCTTCGACCGCAAACTTTGTGCCGTGATACAGCGCGCCCAGCGGGAAGGTCATCTGGCCGCCAATCGACGAGACATTGACCATCAACCCGGATTTCTGCGCCCGCATGAGCGGCAGAACCGCCTTTGTCGTTTCCAGCAGGCCTATCACATTGGTGTCGAACTGGCGGCGGATGCGGTCCATGGGAAAGGCCTCAAGCGGTCCATAGGCGCCGTACCCTGCATTGTTCAGCAAGACGTCAATCTGGCCAAACCGTTCGACAGCGGCACCAACAGCTGAGGAAATTGACTGCGGATCGGTCACATCCAGTCGGGTGACCAGAATATTGTCTTGCCCTACCAGTTCGGTTTCCTGGTCGGGGCTGCGCATGGTCGCAACAACGTTCCAGCCGTTCTGAGCAAACAGTCTGGCGGTATCTTTGCCGATCCCCGAGGATGCACCGGTGATGAGAATGGTCTTGGGCATGGTGGCTCCTGTCAACGTGGTGCAGCTTAACTTAGCAGCGCCTCAGGGTTTCACCGTGCCTGTTCCTCCAAATGATCTGCCCAATCCTCCGGCACCACGTAGTTTGCGGTTCCGCGCGCGCCCACTCTCCCTATATGTTTGACCGAACAGGAGGCCCCTTATGGTACCCAATTCTCTGGTCCGCGATGTTTTTGATCACGTCTGCCGCAAAGATGCGCTTGGCATCGGCTGTGACACCGGAGTGCCGGGCCTGTTTGCCATTGCGAACCTCGAAACCACCGCCTGTTTTTCTGCGTTTTATGAACCCATCATGTGCCTGGTGTTGCAAGGCGCAAAAGAGGCGCAGATGGGAGGGCGCGTGATCCGCTACAGCGCCGGGGACACCCTGATCGTCAGCCATGCCGTTCATGTCGAGGCCGCCGTCATTCAGGCAAGCCCGGACGCCCCCTATACCGCATTGGCTCTACGGCTGGATCTTGGATTGGCGCGCAGCCTTTATGACGAAATTGGCGAGATCGAAGACCCCAGCAATACCAGCCACAGTGTGGACGCCGCCGCATCCGAAGCGGCGATTATTGATGCGGTGGATCGATTGTTTCGCCTGAACCGTGATCCGGTTGAGGCCCACGCTCTCGCGCCACTGATCCTAAAAGAAATCCACTTTAGGATACTGCGCGCCAAACATGGCGGCATGCTACGCCAGTTGCTGCGGCATGAAAGCCCCGCGAGCCGTATCGCCAAAAGCATTTCCTATCTGCGTGAGAACTACAAAACTCAGATCCCGGTGGCGGATCTGGCGGCTGAATCCGGCATGAGCGCGTCGGCTTTCCATGAACACTTTAAATCGGTGACTTCAACCACACCGCTCCAATATCAAAAAGAGCTGCGCCTGCTTGAGGCTCGGCGCCTTTTGGCCATGGGCGGCCTCTCTGTGGCCGCTGCGGCCTATGACGTCGGATATGAAAGCCCGACCCAGTTTAGCCGTGAATTTTCTCGCAAATTCGGGCTATCGCCCAGCGAACAGAAATCGGCAAGCGCGGCCCTCACCGGTTAATACGGGATGCGCGCGCGGTTAATGAATTTACGCAGTGCAAACCGCGACCGCACCACCCGCAGATCGGGCAAACGCATCAGCTTGGTCTGCAGGAACGTTTCAAATTCTTCGAGACTTTCGACCGCAACCTCTAGCAGAAAATCCTGCGCGCCCGTCATCAGTGTGCCTGTGACCACCTCCTCGAACAACGCCACCTGCCGCTGAAATTCCGCCAATTTTTCAGCGTCTTGCCGCTCCAGCTCGACCGAGACAAAAGCGGTGATGCCAAATCCCGCGATCTTGCGATCGATCTGCGCAGCATAGCCAGAGATCAGCCCACTTTCCTCAAGGCGCGCCAGACGCCGTTTGCAGGGTGTGACCGACAGACCAATCCGATCCGCCAATTGCACCAGAGGCATTCGGCCGTCCTCTTCCAATGCGCGAATAATCTCACGATCTACCCTATCGATAGTCGAAACCACTATGTTTTCTCCAAACTTGAGGCGTTTCCACCAATCTACCGCAAAACACAGGCCAGATGGTGATTTTTCGACCTTCTGACAGGGTTTACACTGGAAGGACACAGAAAACCGCCATCAGCCCGAGAGATGCCATGTCCCTGATCCTCACTGAAGAGACCCCGCCCGCAGGATATGAACGCCTGATCTTTGCAGAAGACCCTGAGGCCGGGCTGGCGGCCTATATCTGCCTGCATTCCACCGTCTGTGGTCCCGCCGCCGGGGGATGTCGGATGTGGAACTATGACAGCCGCGAGGCCGCGCGCACCGACGTGTTGCGCCTTGCCAAGGGGATGACGGCAAAAAATGCCGTGGCCGGGTTGGATCTGGGCGGTGGCAAATCCGTGATCATCGGCAATGCCAAAAGCGACAAGTCCGAAGCCCTGTTGCGGGCCTTTGGTCGCGCGGTGCACTCGCTGAAGGGCAGCTATTACACCGCTGAAGATGTGGGCATTTCTCCGGCTGACATGCAGATCGTGGCCGAAGAAACCCCCTATGCAGTTGGATTGGATGGCGGCGATCACGGCAGTGGTGACCCTTCTCCCTTCACCGCAGAGGGTGTGTTTCAATGTCTCAAAGTTGGTGCGGACGAGGTGTTTGGCAGCGATGACCTGACCGGGCGCCGGGTCTTGGTGCAGGGCCTAGGACATGTGGGCATGTCTCTAGCTGAAAAACTGCACGCCGCCGGGGCCAAGCTGATTGCTTCAGATATCAATGAGGCCGCGCTGGACCGAGCGCAGCGTGATCTGGATGCCGAGATATGTGCGACCGACGCTGTGTTTGAGACAGAGATGGACATCTTTGCACCCTGCGCTTTGGGTGGCATCCTGACATCTGAAACCGCCGCGAAACTCACCGCGAAACTGGTCTGCGGCGCGGCGAACAACCAGTTGGCGGAAACCTCGGTTGCCGAAGACCTGCGCGCCCGTGGCATCCGTTACCTGCCCGACTATGTGGTGAACGCAGGCGGGATCATCAGTGTTGCCAGCGAGATTCACAAAACCGGCGAAAGCTATCGCACGGCCCGCATGGCCTCGGTTGCTGCGCGCATTCGCGAAATTCTCGACCTGTCGAACACAACAGGCAAATCGACCACCGAGGTCGCGGACAATCTGGTTGAGGTCATCCTGGACCAGACCAAAGCGGCGTATCAGGAGATGATTGCATGAGCGACGCCGTCCAACCGCTTTCTCTCAATGTGCCTGAGCCGGGCTGCCGTCCGGGAGACACGCCAGATTTCTCTGATTTCGAAATCCCACGCGCCGGGGCGGTCGCCCGTCCCCCGGTGGATGTGGCGCCGGATGACATCCGCGATATGGCCTTTTCGATTGTCCGCGTTCTGAACAAAGAAGGCGAGGCCGTCGGTGATTGGGCTGGGGCGCTGAGCGTTGACGAGCTGCGCGCAGGTCTGCGCCATATGTTGACGCTGCGCACCTTTGACGCGCGGATGCAGATGGCCCAACGGCAAGGCAAAACAAGCTTTTACATGCAGCATCTGGGTGAAGAGGCCATCAGCTGTGCCTTTGCCCGCGCGCTGCAACCCGGCGACATGAATTTCCCGACCTATCGTCAGGCCGGTCTGCTGATTGCAGCAGACTACCCGATGCTGACGATGATGAACCAGATTTACTCTAACGCCGATGATCCCCTGCACGGTCGGCAGCTGCCCATCATGTATTCCTCAAAAGCGCATGGGTTCTTTTCGATCTCTGGCAATCTAGGCACACAATTTGTGCAATCGGTGGGCTGGGCCATGGGGTCGGCAATTTCCGGCGACACCAAAATTTCGGCGGGCTGGATCGGCGATGGCTCAACCGCAGAAAGTGATTTTCACGCGGCCATGGTGTTTGCCTCGACCTACAAAGCGCCGGTTGTGTTGAACATCGTCAACAATCAATGGGCCATCTCAACCTTCCAGGGCATCGCCCGTGGGGGTGTCGGTACCTTTGCGGCCCGTGGCCATGGATTTGGCATCGCCTCCATTCGTGTGGATGGCAACGACTATCTCGCCGTGCATGCCGTCGCGAAATGGGCCGCGGAACGGGCGCGGCGTGGCTTTGGCCCAACCCTGATCGAACATGTCACCTATCGTGCAGGCGGCCACTCCACCTCAGACGACCCTTCGGCCTACCGTTCCAAACGCGAAGCGGCCGCTTGGCCTTTGGGAGATCCTATCGAACGTCTGAAGCAACATCTGATCACCATCGGCGAATGGTCCGAAGACCGCCACACCCAGGCCGAAGCCGAAGTGCTCGACGAGGTGATCACGGTCCAGAAACAGGCCGAAGCTGTCGGCACCCTGGGTGATGGCAAAGCCCCAAGCCCGCGCGACATGTTCGAAGGGGTTTATGAAACCATGCCGCCGCATCTGGTGCGGCAACGCCAAGACGCGGGGTATTGATCCATGGCTCAGATGACAATGATTGAGGCCATCCGCGACGCCCATGATGTGGCCATGGCGGCCGATGACCGGGTTGTGGTGTTTGGCGAGGATGTGGGGTTCTTCGGTGGCGTGTTTCGCTGCACCGCAGGATTGCAAGAGAAATACGGCAAATCCCGGTGCTTTGACGCGCCAATCAACGAGAGCGGCATTGTCGGCACTGCCATCGGCATGGCCGCCTATGGGCTGCGCCCGGTGATCGAAATCCAATTCGCGGATTACGTCTATCCGGCGTATGACCAGATCGTCTCCGAAGCGGCGCGACTGCGGCATCGCTCAAACGCTGATTTCACATGCCCTCTGGTCATCCGCATGCCCACAGGGGGCGGTATTTTCGGCGGTCAGACCCATTCGCAAAGCCCCGAAGCGCTGTTTACCCATGTCTCGGGTTTGAAGGTGGTGATGCCTTCAAATCCCGGCGACGCCAAGGGCTTGCTATTAGCCGCAATCGCCGATCCGGATCCGGTGATCTTTCTCGAACCCAAGCGTCTATACAATGGTCCCTTTGACGGGCACCACGATAAGCCGCTGCAATCGTGGAAAAAGCATCCTCAAGGCGAGGTGCCGGACGGCAATGAGCTCATCGAGCTGGGCAAAGCCAAAATCACCCGCGAAGGCGAGGATGTGACCGTTCTCTCCTATGGCACCATGGTTTATGTCG
The DNA here is from genome assembly GCA_947497905.1 of uncultured Pelagimonas sp. Taxonomy (GTDB): domain Bacteria; phylum Pseudomonadota; class Alphaproteobacteria; order Rhodobacterales; family Rhodobacteraceae; genus CANMIH01. Next base: position 126,385 of record CANMIH010000010.1, on the reverse strand, counting down.
CCGAAGCCGCCGCCGCCGAGGCCGGCGTGGATGCCGAAATCATAGATCTGCGTTCGCTCATGCCGCTGGATCTCGACACGATCACCGCCTCTGTCAAAAAGACCGGGCGCTGTGTGATTGTCCACGAAGCCACCCGCACCTGCGGGTTCGGCGCTGAATTGATGAGCCTCGTGCAAGAGGCCTGTTTCTACCACCTCGAAGCGCCAATGATCCGTGTGACCGGCTGGGACACCCCCTACCCGCATGCGCAGGAATGGGAGTATTTCCCCGGACCTGCCCGCGTCGGCGAAGCGCTCAAAAAAGTTATGGAGGATTAAGTCATGGGAATTCATGCAATCCGCCTGCCCGACATTGGTGAAGGCATCGCCGAAGCTGAGCTGACCGACTGGGAGGTCAAACCCGGTGACATCGTCAAAGAGGACGATGTGCTGGCCGTGGTCATGACCGACAAGGCCGCTGTTGAGGTACCCTCTTCGGTTGCGGGTAAAGTGCTCGAGCTTGGTGGTGAGATCGGCGAGCTGATGGCCGTAGGTGCGGTTCTGATCCGCATCGAAGTAGACGGGGATGGCAATGAAGCCGGTGAAGACGCGGCAACCGCGGTTGAAACACCGGAAACAGCGCAGTCCCCTGCCCCAGCGACCAAACCGGAGCCAACACCAAGCACCACACCGGTCCCCCCCCCAAGTCCCCCTGCTCCATCGCCTGTTGCGCGGGCAAAAGGCACCAAACCCCTTGCCGCGCCCTCGGTTCGCGCCCGCGCCCGTGAGGAAGGCATTGATTTGCGGCAGGTTCCGGGATCTGGTCCTGCCGGGCGCATAAACCACGCCGATCTGGATCATTGGACCGCGTCTGGCGGCATCCAGCAAGGCCAGATCACCCGCGGAGCCAATACCGGTGTGGAAGAGATCCGCGTGATCGGCATGCGCCGCAAAATCGCGGAAAAGATGCAAATCTCCAAACGTCAGATCCCCCACATCACCATTGTGGAAGAGGTCGAAATGGAGGCGTTGGAGAGCCTGCGCGCTGCGCTGAATGCCAAACACAAAGGCGAACGTCCCAAGCTGACGTTGCTCCCCTTCCTGATGCGCGCCATTGTTGAGGCAGTACGCGAACAGCCCGGTTTAAACGCACGCTTTGACGATGAGGCCAATGTGATCCATCGGCACGGTGGCGTGCATGTGGGCATCGCCACTCAAACTCCTAACGGATTGAACGTGCCGGTTATTCGTCATGCTGAGGCCGGAAGCCTTTGGGACAATGCCGCGGAACTGACACGTCTGGCCGAAGCCGCGCGCGACGGCACTATCAAACTGGATGAGCTGCAGGGTGGCACAATCACCGTCACCTCGCTTGGCCCATTGGGCGCTCTGGCCACAACCCCGATCATCAACCACCCCGAGGTGGCGATTGTGGGCGTCAACAAGATGCAGATCCGCCCGGTCTGGGACGGGCAGCAATTCCAGCCGCGCAAGATGATGAACCTCTCGTGCTCCTTTGATCACCGTGTGATTGATGGCTGGGATGCTGCGGTCTTTGTTCAGAAACTGAAAACCCTGCTGGAAACCCCGGCCATGCTTTTTGTGGAGGGGTAAATGACTGACCTCACGTGCAAACTTCTGATAATCGGCGCTGGTCCCGGTGGGTATGTCTGTGCCATTCGCGCCGGACAACTGGGGCTGGATACCATCATCGTTGATGAAGCCGCCCCCGGCGGAACCTGTCTCAATGTTGGCTGTATTCCCTCCAAAGCGCTGATCCATGCGGCCGAAGAATTCCACCGCATCACTGCTGTGAATGACGGCCCGCTGGGCATTCAGGCCAGCGCACCGCAAATTGATCTGGCCCAAACCGTGGCCTGGAAAGATGGCATCGTAAACCGCCTGAACACCGGCGTATCCGGCCTGATGAAAAAGGCCGGAGCGCGGTTTGTTCAAGGCCGGGCGCGGTTTCTGGATGGGAAAACCGTTGTGGTGTCAGACGATGACGGGGAGCGCGAAATTCGCGCGGAGCATATTGTAATCGCGTCGGGGTCTGCCCCGGTCGAGTTGCCCTTCCTGCCCTTTGGGGGCGATATCCTGTCGTCGACCGAGGCGCTGGCGCTGACCGAAGTGCCGGACAGCCTTGCGGTTGTGGGTGGCGGTTATATCGGGCTCGAGCTGGGCACAGCCTTTGCCAAACTTGGGTCAAAAGTCACTGTGGTCGAAGCCGCCGATCGCATCTTGCCCAGCTACGACAAGGCCCTGACCGCGCCGGTTGCCAAACGGCTGGCCGCGCTGGATGTCACCGTCATGACAGGCGCCAAAGCACAGGGCTTTGCAGAGGGCGTTTTACAGACGGACCAAGGGGAAGTCGCGGCAGACAAGGTGCTTGTCACCGTTGGTCGGCGGCCGCGCACGGCGGGAGTTGGTGTGGAAGAACTAGCGCTTACACTGGATGGGCCGTTTATCAAAATCGACAAAACCTGCCAAACCTCGATGCGTGGGATCTATGCCATCGGGGATGTCACTGGCGAACCGATGCTCGCGCATCGTGCCATGGCGCAGGGGGAAATGGTGGCCGAGCATATCGCGGGCCATGCGGTGGAATGGGACAAACGTGCCATTCCTGCGGTGTGTTTCACCGACCCGGAAATCGCCACCTGCGGTGCCCTACCCGGCGAGATTGAGGGGACAAAGTCCAGCGAATTTCCCTTTATGGCCAATGGCCGCGCGATGACATGTGAACGGGAAGACGGCTTTATCCGTGTTGTCTGGCGCGAGAGCGATCATGCCATCGTCGGCATTCAGGCGGTGGGTGCGCAGATGTCCGAGCTTTCGGCAGCCTTCTCTCTCGCCATTGAAATGGGCGCCTGTCTTGAGGATATCGCCGCCACAATCCATGCTCATCCAACCCAATCTGAAGGGCTGCAGGAGGCCTGTTTGCGAGCACTGGGACACGCGCTGCATATCTAGGATGTGGTACAGTTTGTACACTTGGTACGCCTCTGTGCGCCAAACGTACAATACCCACAAACGCCGGGGTGACCCCGGCGTTTGTAATTTACCGGTCCAGGTTGACCACAACCTTGATCAGATCAGATCGGTTGGCAGACAAGACCGAAAACTGATCCGCAAGTTCGTCTAAGGTCAAAACACTGGAACAGAGCGCGTCGGCATCAATCAGATTGTCGCGGAACGCAGAGATCACCCAGTCAAAATCCGATTTCAACGCATTGCGGCTGCCGATGAGGCGCATCTCACGCTTGTGAAATTCCGGATCATTAAAGGTAATATCGTCTTTGACCACACTGACCAGCACATAGGTGCCACCATGGCCCACGGCGGGAAATCCAGCCTCGATTGCGCCCGCGTGGCCGGTGGCGTCAAACAGGATGTCATAGCCCTCGCCGCCCGATGCCTGTAGCGCAGCGCTTATGCTGCGATGCCCCTCCGAGAACCCGAACCGGTCCGACGCCATGGCGAGACGTTCGTCACTGAGGTCGAGCAGAGACACCTGTGCGCCTTTCAGACGGGCAAATAGGGCCGTGCCGATGCCAATTGGCCCAACACCGGTGACCAAAACGGTGTCGCCTTCTGAAACGCCTGAGCGTTGCACCGCATGGGCGCCAATGGCTAGAAACTCTACCATTGCGGCCTGAACCGCTGTGAGGCCATCGCCGGGATACAGGTTTTCCGATGGCACCACCAGCTGAGGCACCAACCCGCCGTCGCGATGCACGCCCAGAACCTCGATATTGCGACAGCAATTCGGTTTTCCGCGCTTACAGGCACGACATTTGCCGCAAGACAGATAGGGATTTATCAGAACTTTATCGCCCGCAGACCATCCGGCCCCGTCACGTGCAACCCGGCCACTCAGCTCGTGACCGATCACGCGAGGGTAATTCAGAAAAGGATGTTTGCCTTCGAGAATATGATAATCCGTGCCGCAGAGGCCCACCGCCGAGATGTCGACAAGCACCCATCCCTCGGGCACCTCCGTAACAGCGGCTCGGGGCTCAATTGCGAAATGTCCCGGTGCAACCACCACGCCCGCGCGCATCATATCGCCGCTCATTTGGAGCCTCCTCGTGGCGTCCAGTCGTCTGGCAGTGCACCTTTGACAATGAGACTAAGGATGTCGTCTTTGTTGACATCTTCAATCCGGAACGCGCCAACATTTCGACCTTTGTTCATGACCATCACCCGGTCACACAGATCAAACACATCATGCATGTCGTGGCTGATCAGAAAGATGCCGATCCCTTCATTTTTCAACCGCATGGTCAGATCCGCGACCATAGCGGTTTCCGAGGGACCGAGCGCCGCTGTGGGTTCATCCATGATCAGAACCTTGGCCTGGAAATAGATGGCGCGGGCGATGGCGATCACCTGCCGCTGGCCGCCAGACAATTTGGCCACCGGGTCTTTCAGGTTTCTAAAATTTGGGTTCAACTGGCGCAGGGCCTCTTGGGCCTCAGACTGCATCCGCGCGTCATCAAGATTGCCAAACCGGGTTTTCAGTTCGCGCCCAAGAAACAAATTCTGTGCCGCATCCAGATGATTGGCCAGAGCCAGGGTTTGGTAGATCGTTTCAATACCATAGCCCTTGGCATCTTGCGGGGATTTCAGGTCCGCCTGTTCACCATTCACGAAGATCTTGCCGCCGCTTGGGAGCATAGCCCCGGACAAGATCCGCATCAGGCAGGATTTTCCCGCGCCGTTGTGGCCGAGAACGCCAACAACTTCGCCGGGATAGAGATCAACCGACACCCCTTCAACCGCATGGATGCCACCGAAGTGTTTGTAGATCTCTGACATGTGCACCAAGGGCGCGTTTTGGGCGGTCACGTCCAACATAAATTCGTCCAATCGGGATGAGTTTGGGTCAGCGGATCACCACCCGCTGACCCGATGCCTGTTAGTAGAGAACGTTCTGGGCGACAGGGGTGTCGATGTTGTCTTTGGTGACCATGACAACGCCGGTGTCGATGAAGTCGGTGACTTCCTTCCCAGCCAGAATATCGGCGATGGCGTTTACACCCAGCTCGCCCATCTGAAACGATCCCTGAACCGCCGTTGTCAGCAAGGTGCCGCTTTTGACCATGTCCTGCAGGTCAGAGTTGCCGTCAAATCCGATGGCCGTCAGCTGACCTGCTTTTCCGGCCTGCTCTATCGCGCGGCCCATACCGATGGCGGTTGGCTCATTTGCGCCAAAGATCCCCACCAATTCGTTTGCCGCGAGAATATCGGTGGTCTGGTTCAGGGCTGTCGCCATCTGAGACTGCGAATAGAACGGGCCGACAATTTCAAGTTTAGAGTTCGCGCCGATATAGTCGACAAAGCACCCAACGCGGCCAATTTCGGACCCGACGCCTGCAACGTAGGACATCACCGCCACTTTGCCTGTGGTGCCCGCGTCATCAATCATCATTTGCGCGGCCTGCTTGCCCGCAGCGCAATTGTCGGTGGAGAGGAAGGTCTGGTAGTTGGCTTCGCTACCCTCTGCCAGTCCGCTGTCGATGATCGCTACCGGAATGCCGCTCTCATAGGCACGTTTCACAACCGGGGCTAGAGCGTCGGGGTCGGAAGGGGCGAGAACGATACCGGACACACCGCGGTTGATGGCGTTTTCTACCAGAGCAACCTGCGCGGCGATCTCGGATTCAGCGGCGGGACCATTGAAGGTCATCGTATGCTCGCTGTGGCCTTCGATGGCCGCCGAGGCGCCTTTGTTCACATTCTGCCAGAAGCTGGAGTTTGTGGTTTTGACAATCACCGCAATTTCGCCTGCGGAAGCAACGGTGGCCGTGGTTGCGAGCAGGCCGGTGACCAGCGCGGTTGTGAAAAATGTCTTCATGGTTTCCTCCCGTTAGAAGATCGTTTTCTTTGAATTTTTAGTTAGTTACGGTTGCGGATCTGATCGATGTAGACCGCACCGATGACGACGATCCCAATGATGATCTGCTGAATGAAGGCAGAGGTTCCGGCCATGTTCAGGCCATTGCGGAGCACCCCAATGATAAAGGCGCCAATCATGCTCCCCGAGATGCCGCCGACCCCGCCCATCAACGATGCCCCGCCGATGACAGAGGCGGCGATGGCGTCGAGTTCATACATGACGCCTTCGTTGGGTTGCACCGTGACCAGCCGCGACATCAGAACCATGCCAGCCAGCCCAGCCAGGGCACCTGACGCGGTGTAGGCCCAGATTTTCGTTCGGTCGACATTCACACCAGACAGGCGCGCCGCTTCTTCGTTGGACCCGACCGAAAAGATGTGGCGGCCAATCTGGCGACGCTGGAGCAGAAAGCCACCAGCGAGGGCCATCACAATCAGCAACACAGCCGGATAGGGGATGCCGGGGAAGACAACCTTGGGAAACCCGTTTGCCTGCATCTCAACGATACGAAAGAACGAGCCATTGCCCAGGGTGCCAAACGCATCACCCAGACGGCTAATCGGCGCGGCCCCGGTAAGCTGCAAGGCCACACCCCGGGCAATCATCATCATCCCCAAGGTAGCGACAAACGGCGTGATCCGCATTTTGGTGATGACCAGACCATTGAGAAAACCACAGAGAGCGCCCGCAGCGATCCCCAAAGCCATTGCGGGCAAGATCGGCAGGCCAGCCTTGATCGTCAAACCGGCAACCACCCCGGACAGGGCCAACACCGAACCAACACTCAGATCGATGCCGCCGGTGATGATTACCAGGGTCATGCCGATCGCCAGCAATCCGATCACAGAGGTCTGCAGAAGCACTGTCAAACCATTGTTCATGGTCAGAAACGCCGGGCTTGTGAAAGAGAAGGCGACAATCAACAGCACCAAGGTCAATAAAGCGGACAGCTTGTGCAAACCGATGCCAGAAGGCACAAGGCGCAACCCCAACCCGGTTGGTGAGAGCGGCATTTTAGAGCTGCTTTGGTGGTCGGACATGGTTTTCTTCTCTCCCCTTTAAAGACGCCTTCTGTCTTTAATAATAATAAACATATAGTGGGATTTTCCTGCGTCAAATGTTTTTAATTTTTTTGAACATCTCAAAAAAACATATATACAGGCGATGACATCATGAGGACCAACACGCGGTATGGCTCGGACAAACACACGCTTCGTTGAGGCACATAACCAGCTTCTAGATCTTTGCGACTCTTTGAAAGTTGGTGATTTTCTACCCTCTGAAAATGCTCTGTCCGCCCAGTTGGACGTAAGCCGCACGGTGATCCGCAGCGCTCTGGCCCGATTGGATGAGCAAGCAATCATCGTACTAGATGGCCGCGACAAGATCATCATACGCCGGTCCAGACCCGCAGACCGTCTAGAAGGCCCACCGGTCTTACTCAGCCTCGAAGAACTGGAAAGCCGTTTTCTGGATTGGGTGCTGCGCATGGACGTTCCGCCAGGCACCGCGCTGAATGTCGCGCAGCTTTCCAAGGAGTTTTCTGTCGCCACACATACGTTGCAGGAGTTTTTGTCGTCGCTCAGTCGGTTTGGCATCGTTGTGCGTCGGCCGCGCGGTGGCTGGGTGCTGGATGGGTTTACGACCGACTATGCGGTTGAGTTGTCAGACTTTCGAACTGTGCTGGAGCTGAACTCGGTGCGTCAGCTGGCCGCCCTACCACCAGAACACGACATTTGGGCGCAACTGGATGCGCTTGAGCAGGAACATCTATCGTTGCTCACCCGCATCGATGCCGATTTCCACGACTTTTCTCCGCTAGATGAAAAGTTTCACGCGGCGATCAACGGCGTGGTTTCAAATCGGTTTGTCAAAGAGTTTCAAAAGATCATTTCGCTGGTGTTTCACTACCATTTTCAATGGAACAAATCCAACGAACGAGAGCGCAACGAAAGCGCCATTCAGGAACATCTCACGCTTATCGATGCATTGCGGAGCCGAGACGCTGACAAGGCCGAAGCCGCCGCACGTCGCCATCTGGCCACGTCAAAACAGACCCTGCTGACCTCTCTTCAGACCCACCACCACGCGAGCTAGGTTGTCACAAACTCTAATGCCTGACCGGAGATCTGAAGCGCTGCTGCATCCAGATTGCGCTGCAAGGATCGTATCTTGCCCGTTCCAAGCAGGACCGAACAGGCCGCAGGATGGCGCAGCGCAAACTGCAAGGCGGCCTCCGCCAGTGTAAGGCCCACCTCTTTGGCTTGGTCCTGCAACGCCGTGACCTTCTCAAGGATCTCGGTCTCTGCCGGAGCATAATCGAACCACGCATCCGGCGATGGGCCGGTTGCCAGTATGCCCGAGTTGAAAATACCTCCCAAGACGAGGCTGGTGCCCTGCGCCGCGCAGAGATCCAACAGCGCCGCTTCTGCCGTTCGGTCCAAAAGGGTCAATCGCCCCGCCAGCAAGATTACGTCTAAAGGAGTGTGTTTCATCACCTCGATGCAAATCTGACACTCGTTGACACCCAATCCAATGGCCCCAATCCGCCCGGCCTGCTTGAGCCGCTGCAACGCCGCCATGCCTGATCCCAGAAGCGCCTCCAGATGCCGAGCGCCTTCGGTGGTCCCGTGCGTGTAATCACCAATGTCATGCACAAAGACGATGTCGATTTTAGAAGTACCAAGCCGGGCGCAGCTGGCTTCGAAACTTTCCAAAATGCCATCCGCAGAGTAATCGTACCGCACCGCATTTGGCAGTGGCTCGATAAACCCATCCGCTTCTTTAAGCTGCGGCCCCGGTGACAGGACACGACCGACTTTGGTGGACAAGACAAAGTCCTCACGGGGTCTGGCCTTGAGAAACGCGCCCATGCGCTGCTCTGAAAGGCCACGCCCATAATGCGGTGCCGTATCGAAGTACCGGATGCCCGCCGACCAAGCGTGATGCAGAACCGCGTTCGCATCTGCATCGCTGACCACCTGCCCCAAATTGCCGAGGCTCGCACCCCCCAGAGACAGGGAGGTCACTGAGACATCTGTCTGCCCCACGCGGTTCACCTTCATATCCATCATGCCGCTTCCAAGTTCCGCGCCACAATCTCGGCCAACACCGGTTTTGGTGAGGTGTCTCTCTGCTGTGTGGCCCAAAGCAGCATCGCCTCGATCCGGCGCGCTACCTTTTGGCTGTGGTTCTGGGCAATATCCGCGATTTTGTGATCCAGAAAGGGGTTCGAAAAGCGCTCAAAGGTCGTGTCGACATAGGTGTCAAACGCGTCTGCCTGACCAGCATGAACAAAAGCGGGGCGCACTTCGGCTTGGAGCACCTGTCTTAGATGTGTAACTTCATCTGCATCTTCCATCGCCTCACGCACCAGAGCATCCAAAGCCCCCTGACGGCGCAGCCAACGGTCTGCCAGAACGGTGTGTCCGAGGTTGAGAACAAACAATTTAAGCGTTTCAATCTCCGCCAATGTTGGAACAACCGTCACTGACGGATGCACACAGGGAAGGGTTAGACCCGGCTGGTCTTCGATGGCCCAGAGCGCATAGGGTTCCGCCACCGCTCCTGCCGGCTCCAGAGGCTGGGACACGATTCGATCCACCAGTGAATTCACCCAGATGACATCCTGTTCCAGATAGGTTCGGAACTCAGAAGCATCCTCGGTGGAAAGCTCCAGAACCCGGGCCTTTAGGGCGTTTCCGTTGTCTGCAATCAGCTCCATCGGCATGATCTGGATCGGCGAAGCTCCGGCAGAAAATCGCAAGTGCAACAGGTGCTTCAGCTTAGCCGGGTAGGACATGGACTGTTCAAACTTTGGACCGGCGTCACTTGCCTGTGGGGCAAAGCCCGCGTCGCCGGTGTTGGACAAGATAATTTCCGCCTCTTCAACAAAGACCCGGACCACCTCATCCCAATCCAAAGCTGTCGACAAAGTTCTGGAGATGCTTGTGACGGCAATCGTTTCCTGAATGCGTGCGCCGTCAACAAGACCTTCGATCCTGACCGGGAACGACCCAGCAAGGGCGCCAAGACGTTTAGCGCGCGCCGGATCGCCTGAGCTTTGGACCACGGTGATCGGCCCGACCTTTTGTCCCGCCTTCATAGCCTCGGAGAGGAAGAGATCGGCGTGGGCCTGAAGAAATCGGCTGGTGCCGAATTGTAGAATAGGGGTGGGTTGCACGCTTTGTCCTTTCCGTGGTGCCAAGAGACGGTCAGCACTTCATGTGCTGTGTTTTTAATTATATAAAACATATCACGTCAAGCGGACATCACCTAACACGGCCGGTTAGGCCTGATCGGCCACACCCAGCATGGGGTGTGAACCCTTGGCGCGATTAGAACCAAATCTGCTTGGGATCCGGCAACGGAATGGCATCCAGCAGCGATTGTGTGTACTCAGCTTCCGGGGCCTCAAAGACCTGTTTGTTGGCGGCATTCTCCACCACTTCACCGTGATGCAGCACCAAAACGTGGCTACACAGACGGCGCACAACGGAGAGATCGTGACTGACAAACCCAAGGGTGAGACCCAGATCTGCCACCAGCCTTTCCAGCAGATTGAGCACCTGCGCCTGTGACGACACATCTAAACCGGAGACAATTTCATCCGCTAGAATGAAATCCGGCTCAACAGCGATGGATCGCGCAATGCCAACCCGCTGGCGCTGGCCTCCGGACAGCTCATGGGGATAGCGCGATGCAAAGCTTTGCGGCAGGCCGACATTGTCCAGCGCCTGCCTGACCCGGTCCCAGACATCGTCAAACCCATGAAGCGCGACCGGTCCTGCAATGATCCGGCCCACCGTCAGGCGTGGGTTTAGCGACGACATCGGATCCTGAAAAATCATCTGAAACCGGCGACGCAGCGGACGCAGGTCAGTTTCACTCAGATGGGAGATGTCCCGCCCATCAAACACAATCTGACCCGCATCGGGTTCGAGCAATCGCAGCATGGTACGCCCCAGCGTTGACTTGCCCGACCCCGAACCACCGACAATGCCCAGAACATCGCCACGCGGCACGTCAAAGCTAATGCCTTTGAGAACCTCGACCCGAGGCGCCGCCCCAAAAAGCGGTTTATGCGCGAGATCGGGAAAGCTTAGGCGCAGATCCCGAATAGAATAAATCATGTCAGACATGGGCCTGCTTTCGGTCAAACATCTGCACCTCGCGTTGGGTGGCCTCGATCACAGGATCGGGCACCGGTGTCAGGCTGGCATCAGGGTCGGTGTATTTCGGCGTCGCCTGTAACAGCGCACGGGAATATGCATGGCGGGGCGTGGCGAAAAACTCGTCCACGCCGGTGCTTTCCAGAACAAGCCCTGAATACAGCACCGTCAAGGACTGACAGATCTTTGAGACCACCCCAAGATCATGGGTGACAAACAACAACGACGTGCCATGGCGCTGCTGCATCTCGTGAATAAGCTTGAGCACCTGTTTCTGGGCGGTCACATCCAAGGCCGTGGTCGGCTCATCCGCGATGATCAGCTTGGGTTCGGCGGCAAAGGCGGCGGCAATCAAAATCCGTTGCCGCATTCCCCCCGAGAGCTCATGCGGATAGGCCCGCATCACGCGGTCCGGGTTCGGGATGTGCACCTCATCCAACAGCTCAATCGCCCGAGCCTCGGCCGCCTTGCGTCGCCAGCCGAGAATATCGACCAAGCGGTTGGTGATCTGCACTCCAATCCGTTTCGACGGGTTCAGCGCCGTCAAAGGATCTTGCGGGATCAGCGCCGCCTTGGCGCCAATCACCCGCCGCCGGTCTTTGTCCGCTAGGCGTTGCAGATCTTCGCCATCCAGCACGATCTCACCGGACCTGACCCGCAAGGCCGAGGGCAGGGTTCCCAGAATGGCCTTGCCGATCATGCTTTTGCCTGCGCCGCTTTCACCCACAAGCCCGCGTGTCTCACCTTCGCTCAGCGTCAGGTCCACCGAGCGCAAAATCGGATGGGTTTGACCCAGAGTGACATTAAGATTGGATATCTGAAGGAATGGCGTCATCGCAGCACCGGATCAAAACGGTCTTTGAGCCCCTCCCCCAGCTGGCTAAAGCTGAGCACTGTAAGGAACAAAGACACCAAAGGAAAAATCAGAACCCACCAGGCCTGATGAATGGAAATGCGGCCTTCGGAAATCATACCACCCCATGTGGGTTGGTCAGTTGAGATCGACAGGTTCACAAAGCTCAGGATCGCCTCGATGATCACTGCGATGCCCATCTCAAGCGTCAAAAGCACCACAATCGTTGGCAGGACATTTGGCAGAACTTCGCGGATCATTGTGTCAAAGCGTTTGCGCCCGGCGACCTGCGCCGACACCACATAATCCATCGCCCCCTGCCCAATGGCTTCGGCCCGGATCACCCGAGCAAAGCGGGTCCAGTCAATCACCACAATAGCGATGATGATCGAGGTCAGCCCCGTACCCAGAACCGCGATCAGAAGAATGGAAAACAACACCGGCGGGAAGGCCATCCAGATGTCGATAAAGCGCGAGATCACCAGATCGGGCCAGCCGCGGAAATAGCCCGCAATCAAGCCAAGGCTCGCCCCCACCAGACAGGTCAGCGTGCCCGCGATCAAGGCAACTCCCAGCGCAACGCGGGCGCCATGGATCATCCGGCTTAGAACATCACGACCAAGGGAATCTGTGCCCAGAGGAAAGCCCGGCTCCGCACCACTCTGCCAGAACGGCGGAAGACGCGAGGCAAATATATCCTGCGCCAGAGGATCCTGCGGGCTGATCCATGGGGCGAAGAGCGCCGCCAATGCCAAAAGCACAAGCCATCCGCCAGACAACCAAAGACGCGCGCCCATTTTGCGCGTAACGAGGGACCGACCATCAACCATGACGCAACCTCGGGTTCAGGGCCGCGTAAGACAGATCCACCACCAGATTGACCGCGGTGAAGATCAGGGCAAACAGGATCACAATCCCTTGGATCAACGGCAAATCCCGGTTGATCACCGCATCAATCGCCATGTTCCCCAGACCTTCGTAGGAAAACAGCCGCTCGATGATTACCGTGCCGCCGATCAAAAAGGTGAACTGCACCCCCACCAACGTCAGCGTCGGCAAAATCGCATTGGGCAGCGCCTCGCGCAGGATGACAGAGTTTTCGCCATAGCCCTTGGTGCGGGCAAGCGTCACATAGTCCAAATGCATGGTTTCCTTCAGAGATTGCTTGAGAAGCTGCGCAATGATCGCCGCTAGAGGAATGGCCAGCGCCAGTGCGGGCATGAACATGTGGCTGACAAGATCCAGCCAGACATCAAATCGCAGCCGCAGCACACTCTCAAACAGATAGAATTTTGTAGCAAACTCGAAATCGAGTGTGGGAGAGGCCCGGCCAGAAATATGGAAAATCGGCCAGAGCACCCCAAAGGCAAGGATGAGCACAAGCCCCCACAGGAAATCAGGCACGGAGAGCGCCATGCCATTGCCGACATCAATCGCACCTTCCACCCGCGTGCCTCGCATCCGGGTGCCGGTCAGGGCAAGCACACCACCAATAGCAACCGCAATCACCAGAGCCATCATCGACAGCTCAAGCGTGGCAGGCAGACGCGACAAAACCAGTTCAAGCACTGGCTGACGTGTGGTGATCGAGGTGCCCAGATCCCCCTGCACCGCGCCACCCAGCCAGATGACAAACTGGTGCAGGATGGATTTATCCAACCCATAGAGCGCCTCAAGCCGAGAGATATCCTCGGCACTGGCGCCGGGCGGCAGCATCATGGCAATCGGGTTACCCGGGACAACGCGAACCACAAAAAACACAACAATCGCCACACCAAACAGGGTGATTGCCGTCGTACAAAGTTGCGCCAAAGCGCGTTTCAGCAGTGTCATTTCAGCTTTGTCCCGGGTCTAGTCTTATGATCGGGTCATCAGCGCGGGAAGCAAGGCGCCCGAGGCATGCGGAACAACCGTCACACCTTTGGCATGCAAGACCGGCTGGACATATTGGAACAGCGGCAGCACCAGCGCGTTCTCTGCGATATGGCGATCAACGGCTTTCCACCCGTCAATGCGTTTGGCTTCATCCGCTTCGCCCCAAAGCGGGCCGATCATTGCGGTCAGATCCTCACCATCCCACACCGAATGCGGCGATGGACCAAACATGGCAAAGCCGGTTGAGGTGGTCGGATCTCCGATCGAGTTGCCCCAGTTGTAGAAGGCCGCAGGTGCCAGCTGATCCGCCGCGCGCAGTTCAAAATGCTTGGCAACCTCATAGACCTCGATCTCGGCCTCGATGCCCACCCGACGCCACAGACCGACAATCGCCTGAATGATCTCATAGTCTTTGGGTTTGAACCCTCGCGTTGTCTGGATTTTGAAACGCACCGGATTGTCGGTGGAGTAGCCACTTTCGGCCAAAAGCGCCTTGGCGCCGTCGGGGTCATACGGGGTGCTGACGCTCGCATCATAGGCGCTGTATCCCGGTGCCTGAAGCGTATCGATGGGCACCCCATAGCCCGAGAGCAGACGATCCACGATGGCCTGTTTGTTCACCGCCATCACCGCCGCTTTGCGCACATTCGGGTCGGTCATCACCTCAATATCGTTGAAGAACACCATCCCAATGTCCGACACCGGCGCTGCAACCCCCGCCAGTTTGCTACCGTTCAGACGATCGTATTCCTCGTAGGGCATTTCAAGCGTGACATGGGCGTTGCCCGATTCCACCTCGGCGACCCGCGCCGCTGCGTCGGTGACAAATTTGATGGTCACCGATTTGAACTCAGGCGCCCCGCCCCAATAGGCGTCATTGGCCTTCAGCCGGACAAAGGCGTTGCGCTCGAATTTGTCGACCATATAGGGCCCGGTGCCAATCGGCGCGGCCTCAAACCCTTCGGCACCGACTTTTTCGTAATAGGCCTTGGGCAGGACATAGCCGGTCAGGAAAGACATCCATTTGAACAGCGTCGGCTCAAAACGCAGCACATCTGCGGTGATGCGGTTGCCGTCGATTTCAAAGTTGCCGATGGTCGACCAGATAAACTGAATCGGGTTGCCGCTGGTTTCATTGGCGGCCCGCTCAAGCGACCACACCACATCTTCTGGGCCAAAGGCACTTCCATCATGCCAGGTCACGCCCTCGCGCACTGTCATATGCACCTTAGTGTTGTCGTCGTTCCAGCCCCAGTCGGTGATCAGCCCCGGCGCCTGCGACAGATCCGTGTTCTGAGCAATAAACAGATCAAACACCGACTGGAAAATCCCCTGAATGGTCGGGTTCACCGCCGAGGTGCCCACGGTGGGGTCCCAGCTTGGGAGGTTCACATTATAAGCAATCACCAGTTCGTCGATGTCGGCGGCGAAACCGGCAACTGGCAAAGCGGTCAGTGAAAGACTTGCAGCGGTGAGTTTTAACATCCCGCGCCGTGATAATTTGGACATTTTCATTTTCCCTGTTGGTCTATTTTTTGGATTTTTTAGTGTCAGACGGTTGTGTCCCGCCCTTTGGATGATCGGGTCATTTGCCCGCCAATTTCTGCGCCAGCATAAACCCCGGCGACGCGCCGGTTCCGGCTCCGGGCCAGACGGCGGCACCGGTGTGATACAGCCCCTTGATCGGGGTCCGCCCATCCGCATAGCCCCGCGCCGGTCGGTACAGAAAATGCTGGGACAGGTGGTGGCTTCCACAGATCTGATCGCCGCCCACGAGATTGGGGTTTTCGGCCTCGAGCTCCCGTGGCGTGACCACGCGTTTGGCCAGAATTTTGGCCTGCGTGCCCGGTGCGTAGCGTTCGAGAATGTCCAAGGCCCGCTGGGCAAATGGTGCGGCTGCGCTCTCCCAATCGGTGGCCGCTATCTCACCCGCGGCATCTCCTTTGATCTCACCCGGAGCCATGCGTACCTGTAACCACAGCACATGTTTGCCCTCGGGCGCGCGGCTCGGATCCACCACTGTGGGCTGGCCGCAGACAATCACCGGCTCGTCCGGCAACAGCCCCGCGCGGGCCTGTTGATAGGTGCGCGCCATCTGATCCAGCGACGGAGCGAGATGCACATAGGCAAAATCGCGCAGCTCTGGCCCCGCAGCCCAGTCCGGCAGATCCTCCATCGCGAGATGGATCATCATCGTGCCCGGCGCATGAGAAAACCCCTGCATCGCCTGATCATGGCGGGTCTCTCCGCTCCCGCCGGTCAAACAATGCAGGGCCCCCGGCGCGACATTGGCGATCACGGCTTTACGGGCTTCAATGCTGCGCCCATCCGCCAGTTCAACCCCGCTGGCTTTGCCACCGCTGTGCAGAATGCGTTCGACCGACACGCCGCACTCGACCGTGCCGCCCCGTGCGGTGATCGCCTCCACCATCGCGGTGATCACCGTGTCCGCGCCGCCCTGCCCCAAAACCATGCCAAAGGCCTGCGCTGCCATGGCTTCGAGATAGGGGAACACTGCCCCGCCAGCGACATCCGGAGCAAAATCCAGGTGCATGCCCCAGGCGCCAAAGGTGGCTTTGACATGATCCGATTCAAACGTTTCATCCAGCCACTGTCGCGGCGATTTCATCAGGAACTGAGCAAGATCGAGTGTGCCCCCCGCCCCGGAGGTCCAGAGCATTTTGCCCGCCAAACGTGCAATTGCATGCTTTTGCATGGGATTCTCAAGCACCGAGAGAATGGCAGCGGCACGCTCCGGAAACGCCGCCCCAAGCTCTTGCCATGTCGCGGCATCGCGTTCTGACAACCCCGCAATCCGCGCCAAATTGGCCTCGGCATCCTGACTGATCCCAAGCCAAGCCCCGTCGGGGAACACGCTGGCAAAGGGATGAGAGGTTGGCGCGAAATTCAAACCTCGCTTGCCCAACTCCTCGCTATACTGAGAAAAAAAGGCTGACCCTGCAAACAGGGAGAGGTTCATCGCCGCCCAGTCGTGGCGAAAACCCGGCAGGGTCAGCTCAGAGGTTTTCACCGCACCACCGGGTGCTGCGGCCTGTTCATATACGGCGACACTCCAACCGCGAGACAGCAAATGAAGCGCGCAGGCCAAGCTATTGTGGCCTGCACCAATGATCACGGCATCTGGAGTATTCCTGGACATAGTCGCCTTGGGTCTAGATATTATTTGCAAATGCATTTAAATTCGGTAAAACCAGATTCGTCAAATAAATTCGAATACAAAGACATGTTTCAGGGGGAGGGAGACCCAGATGACAGCGCAGAGTGTACTTGAGGGGCTGGGCGGATTGCTCGCCACGGGGGGCGTCGAAGTGGTGGATTGCACCGGTGTTTTGGGACCGAATACGCCGGTTCTGAAACTGCCCGAGGATTTCGCCAAAAACACACCCAAGGTCGAAATTCACAAAATCAGTGAATATGACGAAGACGGCCCGTTCTTTGCCTGGAACTGGATGGTTCTGGGGGAACACACCGGCACGCATTTCGATGCGCCGCATCACTGGATCACCGGCAAAGACCACTCGGATGGCTTTACTGATACACTTGATGTACAGCGCCTTGTCGCCCCGGTGAACGTCATCGATTGCTCCGCGCAGTCGCAAGACAACCCGGATTTCCTTCTGACCGCAGACATGGTGAAGGCCTGGGAGGCCGAACACGGAGCGATCAAAGCTGGGGAATGGGTGGTGATGCGCACCGATTGGGACAAGCGCGCCCATGATGAGGATCTGTTCCTCAACGCCGACGAAACCGGCCCGCATTCGCCCGGACCAACCCCGGATTGCATCGAATATCTGCTGAGCAAAGGCATTGTCGGCTGGGGCAGCCAGTGCATCGGCACCGACGCTGGTCAAGCCGGGGGTATGGAACCGCCTTATCCGGCGCATAACCTGCTTCACCGCGACAATTGTTTTGGTCTGGCCTCGCTTGCCAACCTCGACAAGCTGCCCGCCAAAGGCGCCATCTTGATGGCGGCACCGCTCAAGATCGAACGCGGCACCGGCAGCCCGATCCGGGCCCTGGCCTTGGTTCCCAAAGGCTAAGCCATGTCACAGGTCGATCACGTCATCATTGGAAGTGGGATCAACGCGCTTGTTGCAGGTGCCTTGCTGTCTCGCGCCGGGAAAAAGGTGATTTTGCTTGAGCGTGAAGCGCAGGCTGGCGGCTGTATGCAGACCGCCGAAATCACTGAACCCGGATTCCATCATGACGTGATGGCCGCCACTTTTGTGCTGTTCCTGACTTCACCGGCCTATGCCGAACTGGCCGAGGATTTGGGACGGCACGGGTTGGAGTTCTGCCATAGCCCCCACCCCACCGCCATCCTGCGCCCGGATCAAACTGCTCTGGTTCTGACCATGGACCGGGCGGCAAACATTGCGGCTTTGAACGCTTTGGCCGCAGGCGACGGAGATCAACACGCCCGCGATGTCACTGGCATCGAGGCCGAGGCGCCTTTTCTCTTTGCGCTGCTCGGCGGAGAGCTCTGGAGCTGGAAAACCGCGCGACTTGTGGCGCGTCAGATTTGGAGTAGAGGCCTCAATGGTTTCAAATCCTGGGTGGGCGCGGCGTTGAAACCCGCGCGCGGCTGGCTTGAAACCCGATATGCCAGCCCATTGGCTCAGGCGCTTTGGGCCCCTTGGGTGTTGCACACCGGGTTGACCCCGGAAAGCAGCTATTCCGCCAAGATGGGTCAGGTCATCGCCTTTGCCCTTGAGGCTGCAGGTGCGCCAGTGGTCAAGGGCGGGGCTGCACAGGCAGTCAAAGCTTTTGAGGCGCTGATCCTTGAAAACGGTGGGGAAATTCGCACCAACACCGATGTGGCGCGCATCTTGTTAGATCAGAACCGCGCCATCGGTGTCGAAACCACAGATGGCGACAAAATCCTCGCGCGCTCCACGCTGGCCTCGGTCACGCCCTCTCAGCTCTATACCCGGCTTCTTGACGGGTCCTCCTCCGATGATCTCCAGACCGCCCAAGACTATCGCCACGGGCGCGGCAACTTTCAGCTGCATTATGCGCTAGACGCAGATCCCGACTGGATCGCCGAAGGGTTAGAGGATGTCGCGCTGATCCATCTTGCCGATGGCATCGACAGCGTGTCCAAAGCCAGTAACGAAGCCGAACGCGGTATGCTGCCCGTGACCCCCACCATTTGCGTCGGGCAACCCCATCGGCTTGACCCAAGCCGCTGTCCCGCCGGCAAGGCGATCTTGTGGCTGCAAATCCCTGACGCACCGCGTCACATCCAAGGGGATGCGGCCGGCGAGATTGCCACCGGTGGCACGTGGACCGAAGCCACGCGAGAGGCCTTCTCAGATCGCATCGAGGCCATCCTAAGAAACCACATCCGCAACTTTGACGAAATCAAGCTTAGCCGCCGCGCCTATTCCCCGGCGGATCTGGCTCAGCTCAACATGAACCTCGTGGGGGGGGACCCCTATGGCGGGCAGTGCACACTCGACCAGTTTTTCATCTTCCGGCCTTTCAGCCACTCTCGGAATGGCGCAACACCCGCGTCACATCTCTACCATATCGGCGCCTCGACCCATCCCGGCCCCGGACTTGGTGGGGGATCGGGCTACAATGTGGCCAAACGGCTTGGAGGATGAGTATGACCGAGACACCGACACCCCGTCTGGGTGAAATGGGGCTGCAGAACTTTGCGCCCTACCTGATGAACCGTATTATGGGGCGCTATAACGCCAGCCTGCGGGATGCTTTGTCCGAATTTGGCCTTTCAACGGCAAAGATGCGGGCCCTCGCCGTGCTGGCGGTCAATGACGGTATTCTCATTCGCGAACTGGCGGTCTTTGCCGTTGTCGAACAATCCACCCTCAGCCGCACGCTCGACAAACTTCTCGCAGACGGGCTTATCCGCCGCGAGACCGATGAAAATGACAACCGCGCCACCCGCGTGATGATCACCGAAGAAGGCCGCCGGGTCTTTGAACAAATCTGGCCCACCATGGCGGCCAGCTACGAACAAATGTTCCAGGGCATCTCCACACAAGAGCGCGCCGCATTTGTCCTCACCCTGCAAAGGATTTTGCACAATGTACGACACCACGACATCTGAGGGCCTATATGGCTGAACGGTCTTTTAAGAAGGAGGTCCAACACCTGCGACTTGGCGCAGGTCACACGTTCACCGGCGAAGGTATTCTGGCCATCACCAAGGCCTTGCTGGAGAATGGGGTCGGCTATGTCGGCGGCTATCAGGGCGCGCCCATTTCTCACCTGATGGATGTTCTGGCGGATGCCGAAGAGCTATTAGGCGAATTGGATGTCCGCTTTGAGGCCAACGCCTCGGAAGCCGCAGCGGCGGCCATGCTCGCCGCCTCGGTGCACTACCCGATCCGCGGTGCCGTGACCTTCAAAGGATCGGTTGGCGTCAATGTCGCCTCAGATGCATTGGCCAATCTGTCGTCATCCGGTGTCACTGGCGGCGCGCTGATCATTGTTGGCGAAGACTACGGCGAAGGCTCGTCGATCATGCAAGAGCGCAGCCACGCCTTTGCCATGAAATCGCAGTTCTGGTTGATGGATCCCCGTCCCAATCTGCCCTCAATCGTCGCGTCCGTGCAGCAGGGGTTTGAGCTCTCCGAAGCCTCCAACACCCCTGTGATGCTGATGGTGCGGATCCGCTCCTGCCATGTCACCGGAAGTTTTGAGTGCCGCGACAACACGCGCCCGTCGCTGCCCGTCAAAGACGCCGTCGCAAATCCGCGCCGTGACTTCAACCGGGTGGTTCTGCCGCCGATGTCCTATCAACACGAACAGGACAAGATCAACAATCGCTGGCCCGCTGCCGAAAAACACATCATGGACAAGGGCTTGAACGAGATTTTCGGGCCCGCCACCTCCGAGATAGGCATTGTCTGTCAGGGCGGCATGTACAACGGCGTGATCCGCGCGTTGCAGCGTCTTGGCCTCGCCGACATCTATGGCCAGACCGAGGTGCCGATCTACTGTCTCAATGTCACCTATCCGCTGGTGCAGGACGAGTTCAGCCGGTTTGCCGAAGGGAAAAAGGGGCTGCTGGTCATCGAAGAAGGCCAGCCCGAGTTCATCGAACAGGGGTTGTCGACCATGCTGTACCGCTCTCAGAGCCCGGTGCAATTGCATGGTAAAGACATCTTCCCCATGGCCGGCGAATACACCGGTCAGGTCATGCTTGATGGCATCACCAGTTTTCTCAAAACCCATGCACCGGGGCTGCTGCCCGGTCAAACCCGCGCGCCCAACCAAGAGGCGCCCGAGATCCCGGATCTGTCCCAGACCGTCCCAATCCGACCGCCGGGGTTCTGCACCGGCTGCCCCGAACGCCCGATTTTTGCGGCGATGAAGCTGGTCGAACAGGAGCTTGGGGCGCATCAGGTCTCAGGCGACATTGGGTGCCACATCTTTGCGTGCCTGCCGCCGTTTGAGATTGGCGGATCGACCATGGGCTATGGGCTTGGCCCTGCGTCAAACGGTGCTTTTGACGGCGGCGGTGGCAAACGGGCGATCTCGTTTCTGGGCGACGGCGGCTTCTGGCACAACGGTCTCAGCTCATCGATCGGCAACATGGTGTACAACAAATCCGACAGCGTCGCGGTGATTGTCGACAACTACTATTCTGCGGCAACGGGCGGGCAGGATGTGCTGTCATCTCGCGCCGACAATCCAACCAAGTCCACCAACAACCCGATTTCCAAGGCGCTCAAGGGCATTGGCGTCGATTGGGTTCGGCAGATCGACCACACCTATGATGTGGGCCGGATGCGTGATGTGCTGCGCGAAGCGCTGACCACAGATTACAACGGCCCCAAGGTCATTGTCGCCTCGTCCGAATGTATGCTGAACCGCCGGCGCCGCGAAAAACCCATCCGCAACACCGCAATCCGCGATGGCGCGCGTGTTGAAGTGCCCCGCTTTGGCATCGACGAAGATATTTGCACCGGTGATCACGCCTGTATCCGTCTGTCCGGCTGCCCCTCGCTGTCGCTGAAAACGCTGGATGATCCGCTGCGTGACGATCCGATTGCCTCGATTGACCAAAGCTGTGTTGGCTGTGGCAACTGTGGCGAGGTGGCGGACGCCGCTATCTTGTGCCCCAGCTTTTACCGCGCCGATGTGGTGCACAATGACACCGGCCTGTCCGCGTGGTGGGCCCGCACAAGCCGCCGCATCATCGCTGGGCTTCAGGCGCGCCGACGCGCCACACGTCTTGAATTTGTTGAGGTTCCACAATGAACACTCCCATCCTGCCAGCCGCGCGCCCGTTGGATGAAAAACTTGGCACCATCATCAAACTCGCCATTCTCGCCGTAGGGGGACAGGGCGGCGGTGTGTTGACCAACTGGATCGAAGCCTTGGCCCGATCGCAGGGCTATACAGCCCAAGCCACATCCGTTGCAGGTGTGGCTCAGCGCACGGGGGCCACTATCTACTACATCGAAATGGCCCCAATCAGTGATCCGAGCCCGGTGTTTTCTCTCGCCCCTTCGGCTGGGGATGTTGATGTCATGATCGCGGCGGAAATGATGGAAGCCGGGCGTGCCATTATGCGCGGTTTTGTGACCCCAGACCGCACCACCTTGGTTGCCTCAACACATCGGGCGCTTGCGGTCGCGGAAAAGATCGTGCCCGGCGACGGGATTGCCTCGTCGGACGAGGTGCGCGCCGCGGCCGAAATCGCCGCCGATCACCTGATCATGTTCGATATGGACAGGCTCGCGGTGCAGAACGGCTCGGTGATTTCCTCTGCTCTGTTTGGCGCGCTGGCTGGCTCACGCGCCCTGCCCTTTCCACGCGAAGCCTTTGAAGATGCCATTCGCGCCTCGGGCAAAGGGGTCGAAGCCTCGCTGCGCGCCTTTTCCGCCGCCTATGAGCGGGCGCAAAACCCCGAAGAGATCCAGCAGGAGACCGACACAACGCCAGCGACCTTGTCGCAACCTCAGGGGCCCGCTGCGCAGATGACCGAGTGGCACGCTCTCAGTGCGCGCTGCGATAGCCTTCCCTCCCCGGTGCAGGAGATGGCCCACCGCGGACTGCGCAAAGTGATCGGGTTTCAGGATCTGGCCTATGGTGCGGCCTACCTCTATCGACTGGATCAGTTTGTGGCCAAAGATACCCCACAGCAGGGTTACGTGTTGTCCACCGAGGCCGCAAAACATATTGCCAATGCCATGGCCTATGACGATGTGATCCGCGTCGCAGATCTCAAAACTCGCGGCACCCGCGTCACACGGATCGAACAGGAGATGAAGGCCCAGGACAAAACCCTGCACCTGACTGAATTCTTTCATCCTCGCGCTGAAGAGATTGCCGGGCTCTTGCCCGCCAGACTGGGCGCGCGCATCGAGAACAGCGCCCGCTGGATGGGGCGGCTGGAACGTTGGTTCGACAAGGGTCGCAGGCTGCGCAGCCTCAAGCTGTCACATTTCCTCATGCTGTATCTGCTTGGGGGTCTGCGGCGCTATCGCCTGCGCACACTGCGTCACGCACAGGAGCAAGCACATCTGACACGCTGGATCGATACGTGTCACGATGCTCTCGCGGTGGATTATGACTATGCCTGCGAGCTCATCCGCTGTCGCCGCCTGATCAAAGGCTATTCCGACACCCATGCCCGCGCGCATTCCAAATTCGACCGTGTCGTTGAAGGCGCTGGCCTTGTCCGCACGCGCCCAGATGCGGCGCAATGGGTGGCGCGCCTGCGCGAAGCTGCGCTTCAGGACGAAAAGGGCACGGCTCTGGATGGCGCACTTAAAACCATCCGGTCTTTCACGTGACTTCAAAGCCAACACGCCTCTGATCTATCTTTGGATCAGGATCTGCTGCGCCACACAAGGTGTTTCGGGCAACCCGCGCATCATGCGGGTTGCCCGAAACACTTCCAATTAGGCTGTCATCGCAGGCCGTACTTCAGAGGCCGCGAAGATATGCACGGCATTGGGGTTAAATTTCAGTCGCAGGGTCTGACCTTCGGTCAGTTCAACCGCACCATCCACACGGGCGGTCAGCGGGCTGTCGCTGAAGGGGGTGGTCAGATGCAGAAGCGTTTCCGACCCCAGTTTTTCCATCAGATCCAACGTCGCCATGATCTCGCCACCATCTGACACCTCGATATGCTCGGGTCGAATGCCCAGAGTCACCGCGCCAGACAAGGCACTGGATTGGGGCAGATCCAGCACGGTTTCCCCCAACCTAACCTGCTGTTCCGACAGCATCTCAGCGGGCAGGAAGTTCATTGCAGGCGCACCAATAAATCCGGCAACAAACGGATTGGCCGGCGTATGATAAAGCTCCATCGGCGTGCCCACCTGTTCGATGCGGCCCTGATTGAAGACCACAATGCGATCCGCCAAAGTCATTGCCTCGACCTGATCATGGGTGACATAGATCATGGTCACATCTTTGAGCTCTTTGTGCAGCCGCGCGATTTCAAGCCGCATCTTGCCCCGCAGAGCCGCATCAAGATTTGACAGCGGCTCGTCGAACAAAAAGACCTTGGGATTGCGGATGATCGAGCGCCCGATGGCCACACGCTGGCGCTGGCCCCCGGACAACTGGCGCGGTGTGCGATCCAGTAGGGCCTCGAGCTGAAGGGTTTTGGCCACCTCTTCGACCCGGCGGTTGATCTCAGCCTTTGGAGTCTTATGCAGTTTGAGACCAAACCCGATGTTTTCCGCCACCGTCAGATGCGGAAACAGCGCATAGGATTGGAACACCATGGCCAGATCGCGTTTGGAGGGCGAAACATGTGTGACATCGCGACCGTCAATGCCGATCTGACCCGCAGAGACATCTTCGAGCCCGGAAATCATCCGAAGCATGGTGGATTTGCCGCAACCCGAGGGGCCAACAAAGACGACAAACTCGCCCTGCTGGATGTCGAGATCCACACCTTTGATGACCTCGGTTGGCCCAAAGGATTTCTTGATATTTTTGAGTGTGACTTGAGCCATGTTTTATCCTTTGACCGCGCCCATGGTCATGCCTTTGATGAAAAAGCGCTGGAAGTAGAGGAAGATCAGCAACGTGGGCAGCGAGGCAATCAGCGACAATGCGCCCTGCACCCCCCAGGCCACGGTATATTGTCCGCGCAGGTTGACGATGCCCACCATGATGGTGCGTTTCTCATCCGATTGGGTGAAGATCAGCGGCCAGAGGAAATCGTTCCAGATCCATGTGAACTGCAGCGTGGCCAGAACGGCCAGTGCCGGAAGGCTGAGCGGCAGGACCACACGCGTCAACACCTGCCATTCATTGGCACCTTCCAATATAGCGGCTTCACGCAAGGCATTGGGCACCGTGGCAAAGAAGTTGCGCATCAACAGTGTGCAGATCGGAATGCCAAGCGCCGTGTGCACCAGAAAAATCGGCCAGAGTGTGTCGATCAGACCCATGCTGTTGAACAGCCGAAACAGTGGCACGAGGATCACCTGCGGCGGAAAGAACATGCCCGCAATCACCACCAGGAACAGCAGATTTGATCCGCGAAACGGCAATTTGGCAAAGGTATAGCCAGCCAGAACCCCCAGTGCAGTTGAGGCGAGTGTGGCCGGAAGGGTCACAATCAGCGTGTTTAGGAAATAGCGGTGCACCGCCGGATTGCTAAACACTTCGGCGTAGTTGCCCAAGTACAGACGATCCGGCCAGGACCACAGATCGCCCAGCGCAATGGCCCGGGTGGTTTTCACCGAGGACAGCAGCACTCCGATGGTGGGGGTCAGAAACAGTACCGCCAGTATGAACAGCACGGTGAAGATGGTCACGGGCCAAGGATTGAAACGACGCGGGATCGCGCCGGATGAGAGATCAGCCATAGATGTCATCCACTTTCTTCAACTGGCGGAAGTAGAGCCCGATGATGGTCAGAGCGATCAGGAACAAGACCACCGAAATGGCACTGCCGTAGCCCATGAAATACTTGCGGAAGCTTTCGTTATACATGTGCATCGCCAGCGTATCTGAGCTGTTGAACGGCCCGCCGCCGGTCATGATGAACAGGATATCAAACCCTTTGAGCGAGTTGATCACCGACAGCGCCACAACCACCACGGTTGAGGGCGTCAGCAGCGGAATGATCACCTGACGGATCTTTTGCCAGGGTGTTGCGCCTTCGATGTCGCAGACCTCTAGAAGGTCAGAGGGCACCGAGGTCAGGCCAGCGAGATAGATCACCATCGAGAGGCCGGTTTGCTGCCACGACCAGGCAACAATCACGGCATAGAGCGCACTGTCAGGTCGGGCGAGCCAGGCATAGTTGAAACGCGACCCGGTGATCTGTTCGATCACGGTATTCAAAAGGCCCCAATCCGGTTGGTAGATCCAGACCCAGATCTGGCCCACCACAATCGCCGAAAGACAGATGGGTAAATAGAAGATGGTTTTGAAGATCTTTGACCCGCGCACTTTGGCATCCAGCAAAAGCGCCAGCGACAGTCCTAAGATCGTTGGAAGCAGAATGGCGGCGGCCATCCAGATAGAAGTATTGACGATGGCATTAAAAAACAGCCGGTCGGTCCAGATGCGTTTGAAGTTTTCAAAACCCACATAGTCATAGTCACTGTTAAAGCCGTTCCAGTTGGTGAAACTATAGTAAAACGAACTCAGCAGCGGCCAGATCACGAGGGCCAGAAACACAAAGAGCGGCAGCGCCAAAAGCGCCACCCGCCAGAAGCGGTTTTCCCGTTCCATTCCTTGCTCCGATAAGGGAGGGCCACCCGTTATGGCGGCCCTCGCGGTGTTGCGGTTTATTGGCTAAAGGCGGCGCTTGCGTCGCCAGCAGCCTGAGAGAGGATCTCGTCTACTTTGCTCGGATCATCCATGAAACGCGCAAACATCGAAAGGCCAACTTCTGCCACGGGGGGCGGTGTCGCAAGGTCATAGTTGAAGGCAAAGACCTCAGAGTCGGCAACGGTGTTGAAGGCTTTCAGCATCACGTCGTTGTAGCTTGAAGGATCAACATTGACGTTCGCCGAAAGGGCCCCCTGCGCACCGCTCCACGAGGCCTGCACCTCTGGGTTCGACACCATGTACTCAAGGAACGCTTCCGCTCCGGCGGCATTGCCTGCGTTGCCTGCAATCACAAGCCCGTCCACAGGGCCAACCGAGGCCACCGGCACACCCGCGTCAATCGCCGGGAACGGGAAGAAGTCATAGTCTTCACCCGGAACCAGTTCGAGACCACCCCAATATCCGGTGATCCATGTGCCCATCAGGGTCATAGCCGCATCGCCACGGGCCACTTTGTCCGAGGCATCGGTCCAGGTGTTGGCGTTCGAATTTTCTGCGAAATAGCCCGCGTCCGCCAGATCTTTCCACATGCCCATGGCACGTTTGACTTCGGCATCATAATACGAGGCCTCACCCGCCATCAGCTTCGCACGGTACTCTGGGCCAGCTGTGCGTAGCAGGAGGTAGTCAAACCAGAATTGCGCCGGCCAGCGGTTGGCCGAGCCCAGAGCGATGGGATCAATACCCGCCTCTTTCAGTTTGGCACAAAGCGCCAGAAACCCATCCCAGTCGCTGGGCATCTCGGTCACGCCCGCCTCATCCAGAACCGCTTTGTTATAGAACATACCGGCATAGTGGTAGTTCATGGGCACCAGATAGCGATTGCCATTGTAGGAGGTGGCGCTGTCAGCGATGGATTTTGCAACCACCTTGTCCAGACCCGCTTTGTCCCACATGCCGTCGATCGCGTGCAGCGCATTGGAATCGGCGATGAACTGCACCCGCGCCCCAGCCCAATAGCTGAAAACATCCGGCAGGCTGTTCCCCGAAGCACGCACAAGAATGTCGGTCTTATAGTCCTCATGGCCCACGGGGCTGTCTTTGAGGCTATAGCCGCTATCCGCTTCAAAGCGATCAATCTGTTCGTTAAAGGCCTTCAGCCCCAGCTCACCGGTAAAATAGTGGCTGATGGTGACCTCACCTTTTTCTGCAAAAGCCGGAGCGGCAATAGCTGCCACAGTCACAGCAAGCGCCGAGCCCAGAAGACTGCGTCGGTTTACACCTGTCATACGAAGATTCCTCCCAAAGTTTCAACATGCGATACTAATTGCAAGTTTCTAGCGTCAGGATGCAGTCATTTCGCTATATGTCAACAATTTGTATTGCAGAGGGTGCGAAAAACCGCAATACACAGATCTAGGCGTCATTTCGAGGTGAAAAGTTTGCGTGTGCTGTACTTTTGTGTGATATACGTAAACTATTGCACCAAATGATCCTGGGGAGCCAATAGAATGCGGTTACTACAATCTCTTACACGCGGATTGCAGGTGTTGGACATCCTGCGTGACGCAGGGGCGCCGATGCGCCTGACGGCCGTGGCCGAGGCGCTTGGTGTTGAGAAGTCCAATGCCTCACATCTCCTCAAGACCCTGGTCGCCTCCGGATACGCCCGGCAAGATGAAACACGCCGCTATGAAAGCGTCCCTCAGGAAGGTCATCCCTCGGAAGAGCGCTCTCTTTCCGAAGTGATCCTGTGCAAAGAGCTGTGCCGACCCGCTCTTGAAGCGCTGGTGACGCAGACCGGGGAATGCGCCCATCTAGCGGTGCTTGTGGGCGACCGTGTCTGGTACATCGACAAGGTCGACAGCACCCTGCCTCTCAAGGTGGATCACCCTATTGGGGCGCTGTCACCGCTGCATTGTACGGCTCTGGGCAAGGCGTTTTTGGCCTTTGGCACCGCGCGCATGCCGCAAGAGATGGCACGTTATACCGAACACACTTTGACGGATGAGCGCGGCTTACGCGCCGAAGTCGCGCTGACCCGGGATCGCGGATTTGCCGTGGATGACGAAGAGTTTGCCACCGGCATTCGCTGCACCGCCCGTCCGGTTTTTGACACACAGGGGCAAATGATCGCCGCACTTGGGCTCTCTGGTCCGTCCGTGCGCATCGATGACGCCCGCTTGGCTGAGCTTGGGGAATTGGTGCTCTCTGTTCCTATTCCCCCAATACAGGGAACCTGAACTTTATGTCTGACACGCCTCTTCGCGTCGGAATTGTCGGCACCGGCCGCATCTCTGACCTGCATGCTATTGAATATACCCAGTCCACTCGGGGGCAGATTACGGCTCTGTGCGACCGCGACCCGGCGCTGGCCCGGTCCCGCGCGACAGCCTGGGGCGTGGATGAGGCGGCAATTGAAGAGGATTACGACGCCCTTCTGGCCCGTGATGACGTGGATCTGGTCGAGCTGTTGTTGCCACATCATCTGCATCTCTCTGCCGCGCTGAAAGCCATGGATGCAGGGAAAATAGTCTCGCTGCAAAAGCCAATGTGCATGGATCTCGCAGAAGCAGATCAGCTGGTCGCCGCCGCAGAGGCCTATGACCGGCCGGTCAAAATCTTCGAGAACTTCATCTTTCACCCGCCGGTGAAGAAAGCCAAGGCCCTTGTGGATGAGGGCGCAATTGGTACGCCTTTGTCGATCCGGATCAAATCCAATCCCGGCAAAAGCAAAACTGCCTGGGAAGTGCCGAAAGAGGCCGACGCCTGGCGGCAGGAAATGGACAAGGCGGGTGGTGGCCCACTGGTGTTTGATGATGGGCATCACAAGTTTGCACTGGCATGGCACTTTATGGGGCAGGCGGAAGAGGTACATGCCTTTATCCATCAGACCCAGCGCCCTGACGGCGGATGGTTTGATGCGCCTTCGCAGATTTCCTTCCGATTTCCCGGCAACCGCATCGGCAACCTTGAGGTTGTCTATTCGCCGGATCTTGAGATCGCCGGTCAGTATTACGCGCAGGATGACCGGGTTGAGATCACCGGCACCGAAGGTGTGATCTGGATCAACTGTGGTCACGGAAGCATAGGCAACATGCCCCCGGTGGTGCACTATCGGGATGGACAGGTTACAGAGTACAAAGACATTCCCTCGGGCTGGGAGCAGAGCTTTGTCCAGTCGACGCGGCATTTCCTGAACGTTCTGCATGATGGCGGAGACCCTCTCTTGACCGCCCGACAGGGCCGAGAGGTGCTGCGGTTTGCCATGGCTGCGGAACGCTCGGCCCGCGAAGGTCGCGCCATTCATCTGGGGGAGATGCGCGCATGACCTCGGTTCCAACGACCCGCGCCACGCGCGCTGCCTGGCTGGCGCAACAGGGTGGACTTGAGGCCGCGATCGACAAGGGCCTGTTGACCGAGGTGATTTCACTGCCTCTGACCGAGGCTCTGGTTTGGGGGCTTCTGCGACAGGGTGTCAGCAAATACCTTATGATTCTGGGCCATGGCTCTACCGAGTTGGGCGAGACCCTGCGGATCTATGAAGAGGCCGGGCTGGTCAAAGGGTTCCAATTCCGCAACGAAGTTGAAATGGCCCATGTGGGGACCGCCCTGCGCTGGGTCTATGACGAGCCCTGTGCCGTGGTAACCTCTATCGGTCCCGGTGCCCTGCAAGCTTTGGCCGGCTCTCTGGCGGCGGCGTCCAATGGCGTTGGCCTCTATCACATCTACGGCGATGAGACGACGCACGGCGAAGGCTACAACATGCAGCAGGTGCCCAAGCCGGAACAGGGCCTGTTTGGTCAGATCACCGGGGCAATGGGCGCAACCTACACTCTGCATGCACCGGGTGCATTGCGCGATGCGCTGCGCCGCGGGGCCGCAACGGTGTTCCACCCCTGGAAAGCTGGACCGTTCTACCTCAACCTGCCGCTCAACACACAGCCTGAGCTGGTTCAATTCCGCGCCGATGCCCTACCCGTGCGCCCGGCTTTCCCTGCCCCTGCAGCGCCCAGTGACACAACCCTGGCAGAAGCGGTTGATCTGATCCGGTCACATGAGCGGGTCTCCATCAAAGCCGGAGGTGGCGCGCGAGGCGCGGCTGCCGAGCTGACGCGATTAGCCGAGGCCGCTGGTGCCGCCGTGGTGCTCAGCCCCGGTGCAAGTGGTGTGCTGCCCGATGCCCATCCACAGAACATGCACGTCGGTGGGTCCAAAGGATCGATCAGTGGCAATTATGCGATGCAAGAAGCGGATCTGGTGATCTTTGTTGGCAGTCGCGGTGTCTGTCAGGCGGATTGCTCAGGCATGGGCTGGCCCAAGGCGCGTGCCGTGATCAACATCAATCCCGATCTGCAGGACGTTCAGCATTACAACAACACAATGGCCTTAACCGGCCCGGCGGCAGGCATTCTGTCAGCACTGGCCGTCCGGTTGACCGCGCCAGTGACCTCGGCGTGGCTCGAAACCTGCGCGGCCAAAAAAGCCGAATGGCAGGCTTACAAAGCCGAACGATATGATGCGGCCCCTTTGGGTGCCGATGTCTGGAGCGAGCCGGTGTTGAGCCAACCGCAGGTGATCCATCTGGCCGATCAGTTTGCGCGCCGTCATGGGGCGATCAAATTCTTTGATGCCGGCGATGTGCAGGCCAATGGATTTCAGGTGGTCGAAGATCAGGCGCCGGGTGAAACCTTTACCGAAACCGGTGCCTCCTACATGGGCTTTGCCGTCTCTGCGCTGCTGGCCGCCGGTCTTGCAGACCAGGGGCGCTATGGCATCGCTTTCACCGGAGATGGGTCGTTTATGATGAACCCGCAGGTGTTGATTGATGCGGTGGAACATGGGGTGCATGGCACAATCCTGCTTCTCGACAACCGCCGCATGGCCGCCATCAGCCACCTGCAGCTGGCGCAATATGGCGAGACCTATCGCACCAATGATGCGGTGGCCGTCGACTATGTCGCTATGGCCCAATCTGTCGATGGGGTTCAGGCCTTTTGGGGCGGCGCAACCAAAGACAGCCTGCAAAATGCCCTGACACAGGCCCAGGCCTACCCCGGCCTCAGTCTTGTGCATGTTCCGGTCTACTACGGCGAGGACCCGTTAGGAGGGCTTGGGGCCTGGGGCAATTGGAACGTGGGCAACTGGTGTGCCGATGTTCAGGAGAAGTATGCCGCGACGTTGATCTGACGGAAAAGGAGAGATCTGATGTATGAGACCTATGGCCTCCTGATCGGAGGCGCGTGGCGTGCAGCGCAGGCTGGCGACACGATGGCCGTGTATAGCCCGGTGACCGAAGCCGAGATTGGCCAGATCCCGGCAGCTGGCCCCGCAGACATAGCCCAAGCGCTAGACGATTGCGCCGCTGCGGCCCGCCCTTGGGCCAAAACCCCGGCATGGACCCGCGCAGGCATACTGCGTCGGGCCGCCGATTTGTTGCGCGCACGTCTGGACAAATATGCCCGTGTGATGTCAATCGAGACCGGCAAACCTCTGGCCGAAGCCAAGGGCGAAGTGAACGCCGCAGCAGATCAGTTCGAATGGTACGGAGAAGAGGCCAAGCGCATCTATGGCCAGACGATTCCGGGGCGCGCCGAGGATGAACGTCTGACTGTCACCTATGCGCCGGTTGGTCCCTGCCTGAGCCTTTCGGCCTGGAACTTCCCCATGCTGTTGCCAGCCCGGAAAATTGCCGCCGCCCTGGCTGCGGGCAATCCTGTGATCGCGCGTCCCGCCTCTGAGGCTCCGGGCTGTTGCTATATTCTGGGCCAGGTGCTGATCGAAGCGGGGCTGCCAGCGGGCACCCTTTCGATTTTGACCGGTCGCTCTACTCCGATGGTTGCGGATCTGATCGCCTCGCCGGTGATCAAGAAGGTTTCTTTGACCGGATCGGTGCCTGTGGGCAAAGAGATCCTGCGCCAAGCTGCCGCCGGAATCAAAAAAGTGACCATGGAACTTGGTGGCCATGCGCCCGTGATCGTTTTTCCTGACAGCGATCCTGTTGCGGCGGCGGAAAAACTGGCTGCGACCAAGTTTCGCAACTGTGGCCAGGTATGCATCTCACCGACGCGTTTCTATGTTCATGAAGACATCTATGATGTTTTTGCCGAAACATTTGCCCGCGTTGCCGAGGGTCTTAAGGTGGGCGATGGCCTGGACGAAACCGTCACGACCGGGCCTATGATCCGCGCCCGTGGTGTGGACGGGGCGCTTTCGCTTATTGAAGATGCCAAGGAACGAGGGGCTGAGGTTCTGGCCGGAGGCGGACGTGACCCCAGCTTCAATACCGGCCACTTCCTTCAACCCACCGTTCTGGGCCGGGTGTCTGACAGCGCACGTATCATGTCAGAAGAACCCTTCGCGCCAGTGGCCCCACTGACCCCCTTCTCCAGCTATGACGAAGTGATGGCACGGGCCAATGACACCGAATTTGGACTGGCCGCCTATGTCTTTACCCGCGACAGCGATCTGGCCTTGCGCAGTGCCGACGATTTGCAGGCGGGCATGATTGGCATCAACGAAACCCTGCTGGCCACCGCCGAAGCCCCCTTTGGCGGCATCAAAGAAAGCGGCTTTGGCCGCGAAGGTGGCAGCTTTGGCATCCTTGACTATCTGGTGCCGAAATACACCCGCCACAAGCTATTGAAAGGGGACATGAATGTCTGAGACCCCCTATAAACCGCAGGGCATCACCGGCGGGCTGACCAACTATGGCGACCCTGAGTTTGCCCGTTATCTGCGTCGCTCTTTCGCGAAATCCATGGGGTACACCGGTGCGGCGCTGGACAAACCCATCGTGGGCATTTGCTATACCGAGAGCGGGTTCAACAATTGCCACCGCCATTTCCCCGAGATGCTTGAGGCGGTGAAACGCGGTGTTCTGGCCTCGGGCGCATTGCCGGTGCCCTTCCCCGTAATCTCGCTGGGCGAGGTGTTTCTAAGTCCGACCTCGATGGTTTACCGCAATCTGATGGCCATGGCAGTTGAGGAAATGATCCGCGCCCAGCCCATGGATTCCGTGGTCCTGATGGGAGGCTGTGACAAAACCGTTCCGGCGCTTTTGATGGGTGCCGCATCAGCCAACAAGCCGGCGGTGATGCTTGTGGCAGGTCCGATGATGACGGGGCGCCACAAAGGCGAACGTCTTGGGGCCTGTACCGATTGCCGACGCTTTTGGGGGCAGTACCGCGCGGGCAAGGTTGAACGCCAGGAGATTGACCAGATTGAAGGCCGTCTGGCCACCACAGCAGGCACCTGCGCGGTGATGGGAACAGCCTCGACCATGGCGCTGATTTCAGAGACCCTCGGCATGGCATTGCCGGGTTCGGCGGCGATCCCTGCGGTTCATGCCGACCGTCTGCGGGCCTCGGAGGAAAGTGGCGAACTGGCCGCAAAACTCGCGATCGAAGGTGGTCCGACACCCGATAAACTGATCACCAAACAATCGGTTGAAAACGCACTGCGCGTGCTTTTGGCGGTCTCCGGGTCGACCAATGCGGTGATCCATCTGGCAGCGGTAGCTGGCCGTCTGGGCATCGACATCGATTATGACCAGTTCAATACGCTCTCAGATGAAACGCCGGTTCTGGTTGATCTGAAACCGGTCGGCAAAGGTTACATGGAAGATTTCAATGCCGCAGGCGCGCTTGAAGGGGTTCTGCGCGGTCTGGCCCCTCAGCTGGACCGCACAACGCTGGATGTGACAGGGCAAACTATGGGAGAGAGGCTGGACAGACCGCTGGCCGATCCGATTGACCATACGGTGATCCGCCCCGCAGACGATCCGATCGATCCGGAGGGTGGGTTGATTGCGCTACGCGGCTCGCTTGCGCCCGAAGGGGCCATTTTGAAACGTGCCGCTGCGACGCCTGACCTGTTGGAGCATGAAGGCATTGCCGTGGTGTTCAGCTCGCTTGATGACCTGTCGCAGCGCATTGACGATCCTGACCTGCCCGTTACGGCAGACAGCGTGCTGGTATTGCAAAACGCCGGACCGCGCAGCCCATCCGGCATGCCAGAGGCAGGATATCTTCCCATTCCCAAGAAACTGGCGCAGCAGGGCGTGAAAGACATGGTCCGTATTTCAGATGCGCGGATGTCTGGCACAGCCTTTGGCACCATCGTCTTGCATGTGGCGCCCGAAGCCGATGTCGGTGGACCCCTTGCGCTGGTGCGTGATGGTGACCGGATCCGACTGTCAGCAAAAGACAAATCTATTGATCTCTTGGTGGATGAGGCCGAGCTCGAACGGCGCCGTGCCGAGTTCACCCCCTCAGAAGGTGAATGGGACCGGGGCTATCGCATGCTTTATCGAGACCGGGTTATGGCCTCCCCGACAGGCTGTGATTTCGACTTTCTACGCGGATCAGGCACCGGAAAAGCAACCTAAAGCTGACCCGCCAACTGGAAATCCATTCCGGACGGCGGGTCAAAAAGCACCACAGGACGTGCGCGAGGCGATGGCCTCGCGCGTTCTTCAGTCTAACCGAATGGATTTGGCAGACCTCTTATGAGGCTGACGCCCAATTAGGCCCGGCCACCTTCCGAAGACAAAAGCAAAGACGAGACACCGATGCTTTCCAGGGCCGCTTCCCATTTCTTTGGATTGGGCACGCGGAACAGCAGATCTGCGGAGGCATCGCAGACAAGCCAGGCGTTCTGGGTCAATTCGCTTTCAAGCTGCCCCGGCCCCCAGCCCGCATAGCCAAGCGCCATCATCCATTGCGACGGCCCTTCGCCTTTGCCGAGATCCTCAAGGATATCCAACGTCGCGGTCATGTGAATGTCCGGCAAAACCTCAAGCGTTGTCACCAGTGAGGCATAATCCGGTGAATGCAACACAAAGCCGCGCCCCACCTCAACGGGACCACCAAAATGCACCGCCCGTTTGGACAAATCTTCCACAGGTTCAATGGATAGCTGCGACAAGAGCGCTGGCATATCCAGCTCTTCGCTGGATTTGTTGACAATCAATCCCATGGCGCCTTCGTCTGAGTGATCACACAAAAACACCAGACCCTGCTCAAAGCGGGGATCGCCCATTCCTGGCATCGCAATCAACATACGACCGGTTAAATGGGCTGGGGTCATGTCCTCGGACTGCGGCATGGCAAAAACTACTCCGATACTAGGAAGTCCAGCATGAAGCCTGCCGCCGCCGGGTGCAAGGGACTTGATACTGATTAAAAAGTTACCGTTGTTAGAATGCAGTCGCTTGAATGTGACTTCCTTTTTATCTCCAATCGTACCATGTCATAGAAATGCAATATGTAATGCCTCTGGCTTTGGCCACACTCCTCCCGTCTGCCGGTCTGGCGCAGAATCTTGATGACGTGATTCAAGCTGAATTGCGCCCCGGTTGGCGGCTCGCCGATGGCAGTCACATGGCCGCGTTGCACCTGACATTGGCGCCCGGTTGGAAAACCTATTGGCGTGCCCCCGGCGATGCAGGCATTCCACCGCAATTCGAATGGCAAGCCGAGCGCGGCACACGTGCCATTGATGTTCATTGGCCGACCCCTGACGTGTTTCATCAAAGCGGGATGCGCTCTGTCGGTTATCATGATCAGGTTGTCCTGCCTTTGCGGATTGATCTGGGGCGCAACACCGGGGATGCCTCTCTGAGCGGGACCATTGATCTGGGGATCTGCAAAGACATCTGCCTGCCCTATGAGGTTCAGGTCAGCGCCACTCTGCCGTCGGATATCACACGCCCTGATCCCACCATTGCCGCCGCTTTGGCCGATGAACCTTTTGAGGCAGCAGATGCGGGGGTGAAATCGGTGGCCTGTAAGGTTTCCTTGAAGGACGGTGCTGTAACCCTGCGCGCCGCGATCGCCATGCCCCGCGGCACAGGACGCGAAGAAACGGTGATTGAAACGGCCGATCCTCAGGTCTGGGTGGCTGAGCCCAAAACTTGGTGGGAGGGCGGTCGCCTGATGGCTGAAACCCGGATGGCCCATGCCGAAGCTGATGTTTTTGCGCTGGACCGCTCGGGGGTTCGGATCACGGTGTTGGGGGGGCGTATGCCCGTCGACATTCGCGGCTGTGACAGCTGATCCG
Organism: uncultured Pelagimonas sp.; assembly: GCA_947497905.1. GTDB lineage: Bacteria > Pseudomonadota > Alphaproteobacteria > Rhodobacterales > Rhodobacteraceae > CANMIH01. The sequence goes on along the minus strand of CANMIH010000010.1, from coordinate 89,797 downwards.
TTCTGGACATCCCCTCTATCGCGCGCGTAGGCTTCTTCAAAAGGAGTCCCCTATGTCATTTTTAAACGTCGTCGTCAGTGTCCGGTGCGTGGTCCGCTAGCAACTTTGCTATCTTGGCCCAGCACCCCCGAGCACCCTCGGGGGTTTTTTTATGCCTATTTCTCTGGATTTCGACCATGACATCGCGCGCGCCTCACATCTCCACTCTGATCCTGCTGACGGCGGTTTCGACCTTGTCGTTGAACATGTTTCTGCCTGCACTGCCAGCGATCGCCAAAGATCTATCGGCCCCGGTCACCGTGATCATTCTAGCAGCCTCAGGATATTTGGCGCTCACAGCCTTTGTTCAGCTTTTGGTTGGCCCACTGTCTGACCGGATTGGGCGGCGGCCTGTTTTGCTTGTTGCCTTGATCATATTCTCGGGCGCATCGCTTTTCTGTGCACTTGCCGAAGATGTCACAACTTTCCTGATTGCCCGTATGTGCCAAGGGGCAGTGATCACAGGCTTTGTGCTTGCCATGGCGATTGTGCGTGACACCCGAAATGAAGCAGATGCTGTGAGCCTCATTGGCTACATAACCGCCGCAATGGCTTTGGCGCCGATGATTGGGCCGATGGTAGGCGGAGCTTTGGACACACTGCTTGGCTGGCGGGCGATCTTTTGGCTTTATGGCGCTGCTGGAATTGGGCTCTTTGTGTTGTGTTGGAAAGATCTGACGGAAACGGCCCCTAAGACCACCGCGCACCCGTTTTCGGCTCTGGGGCTGTTCAATAACAAACATTTCCTTGCCTACGCAGGCTGTACAGCCTTTTCGACCAGCACCTTTTATATCTTTGTCACGGGAACCCCGCTTGTTGCGCCACAGACCTTTGGGATGACATCGGCGCAGCTGGGGTTTGGCATTGGCAGCATCACTGCGGGCTTTATGTTTGGGAGTTTCTTATCAGGGCGCTTTGCCAATCAGGTTGACACGCTCTCGCTCATCCTTGCGGGAAGATTGGCCGCCTGTCTCGGGCTTTCTGGCGGAATTCTACTCTCCCTGACGGGTCATCTCACTGCGGTGCTATTTTTCGCATCTACACTATTTGTAGGACTGGGCAATGGGCTCACAATGCCCGGAGCCAACGCCAAAGCCATGTCTGTTGATCCAACACAAACCGGCGGAGCCGCTGGTCTCAACGGGGCGCTGACGGTGTTGGTGGGCGCCGCTTTGACATGGGGCACAGGGCAGTTTCTGGATAGATCAAACGGCGTCACCATATTGCTGGTCATGATGCTTGCTACCGCAGCGATAGGTCTCTTCTCCGCGCTCGGGGCCAAACGCCTGACCGCTCTGGCGCCTGAGTGATTCACATTCAAACGGGTTGCTTCACTCTTTTCTGATCACACCTTCGATCAATTTCGCCAATTCGGGTGTGACTTCGAGATCGTGAACTTTCTTCGCATGAGACGCCACACCGAGAAGAATCTCATCAAGAGTCTCTCCTCGGGTTTCGTAGTCACAGCCGGGTATCAGATCGCTGCACTTCAACACCATGGTCATCGGGTTATCTCCGGCAATTGCTGAGCTACAGGGTAGCACACTTTCTGGAAAATCGAGCAAAATCGCGCCTTAAGGCCAGAAACGTGCTTATCAAAGCTGCTCTAGTGCTTTCGAAGGCGGAACATTCCTCCCAGCAGATACAGCCCAAGACACAGCCCAGCAGTCCCCAGAACAAACAACATCAACGCCCCCTGCAGCGCGCCAAATCCTTCAAGTTCAGGACGCATCAAAACGTCGGGCAGAGTGCCCTGCCACGCCACATGCCCCAGTGTCATCACCAACCAGGCCAGCATCGCAACGAACCCAAGGCTTAGCATTCCTCGCAGGCCCGAGACCCGAAACCGCAGTCCACGTTTGAAAGCTTTGACGAGTTTCGCGACATCATGCTGAACCGCCACCAAAGCCGGGACAACCAACAGAACAAGGATCATGCCAAACCCAAGCCCGTAGACCAATGTGATCACCGTCGGCTTCAGAAACTGCGCCTGAGCAGACCGTTCATACAGAAGCGGAGCCAGCCCGAGAACCGTAGTGGCCGTGGTTAGGAACACCGGGCGCAATCGATCTGCCGCGCCGTCGATGATCGAGGGCACCAGACCGCGCTCTTTGGCGTAGGCATTAATTTGCGTCACCAGTACAATCGAATCGTTGATGATGATCCCTGTCATTCCCAAAAGGCCCACCACCGTGAACATGCTCAGCGGAACATCCCAGGCGGCATGGCCATAGATCGTGCCGACCAATCCAAATGGGATAATGGCCATGACCACCAGTGGTCTTGTCCAACTGGCAAAGACCCAAGCCAAAACAAGATAGATTCCCAGAAGCACAAGGATCAGCCCGTTGCGTGCATCCGTAAGGAACTGGTTTTCGTCCTCAGAGAGGCCGGACAGATTGTATTCCACCTGACGTTCACTGGCGATCTTCGGCAGAATATCTTCTTCCAGAAGACGATTGATTTCAGTGGCTCGGGCCGGATCGTCCTCGGAAACATCTCCCGTGACGGAAATCAGCCGGATGCCATTTTCGCGCCGCACCGTTGAAAACCCGGTGCGCTGCTCAACACTGACAATATCCGCCAGAGGCACATATTCCCCCTGTGGCGTACGCATCAAAGTGCGCTCGAGGAAATCGGCAGTGAGTTCACCTTCCGGCAGCTCCACCCGAATGGCCGCCGACCGAGGCCCCACCGGATAGGTGGCCGCCTCAATCCCACCCAAGCGGTTGCGCAGAACGCGCCCGAGACCCGCGGTTTCAAAACCCAGCGCCTGTCCCTGCGGGGTCAGTTCAAGGATCAACTCTTCTTTGTCATAAGCGAGATTGTCCTCAACGGCCGAAACTTCGGGGAACTGTGCCAATGCCTCTTTCAGATCTTCGGACGCCGATTTCAAAATCTCGGCGCTGGCGCCGTAGAACTGGATATCAAGTGCATCCCCACCCGGCCCGGACCGCCAGCCGCGAAATGAAATGGTTTCCACCAAAGGATGGCGCGGGACACGGTCCTGCAGCTCGCCTACAAAGGCAAAACTGGAATAGGGGCGCAGATCGGCTTCGATGAGCTCGATCGAGATCCCGCCCAGCTGATCCGCTGATTTGGTGTCCGTCCCCGCCAGACCACGGCCCGCATTGCCGCCCACTTCGGCCAGCACATAATCCAGCGGATTGAGACCGTGGCGGGCCTCATATTCAGCCCCCAGTTCATCCACCGCCTGTTGAAACAGGCGCATCTGGGCAAGCGAATCTTCCCGTGTTGCACCGGGCGCCATGGCAAAGTTCCCTGTCACCGAGGAGCGTTCGGGCGCATTGAAAAAGCGCCACTGCACATCCCCTTGGATCCAAAGGGCAGCTTGGCTTGCCAGCGCAACAACTGCGCCTGCCAGAACGGCGTACCGCGCGGCGATAACAAGGCGCATCAATGGTCGGAACAGCCTGTCGCGTACCCAATTGAACCCCCGGTTCACGACCCTGGACGGCGCATCGTACCAATGTTGTTTGGCCGACGCCTTGAGCGCATGCGCCATATGGTTGGGCAGGATCAGGAAGCATTCGACCAGCGAGGCGATCAGAACGGCGATCACTGTAAAGGGAATATCTGCAATCAGGTCCCCAAACCGTCCCCCTATCGCCGTCAGGCCAAAAAACGCGATCACTGTGGTTAGCGTGGCAGAAAATACCGGCATGGCCATACGCTGGGCCGCGCCTTCCGCCGCCTCATAGTGACCTAATCCCGTGCGCGACAGGTGGTCCGAGTGTTCACCCACCACGATGGCGTCATCCACAACGATGCCCAGTGTGATGATCAATGCAAACAGCGAGATCATGTTGATCGTCAGGCCACCCAGATACATCAAGGCAATTGCCGACAACATCGCAGTTGGGATGCCTGCGGCGACCCAAAAGGCCGTGCGCACATTGAGAAACAGAAAGAGCAGAACCACGACCATCACCAGTCCGGTCAGCCCATTGTCGAGCAGAATATCCAGACGCCCCGAAATCGCTTCGGCGCGGGTGCGGATCAACTCGGCGCGCACCCCTTCCGGCAGGGAGGTTTCAAATTCGGCGGCCACCTCTTCGACGGTGTGCTGAATGCCAATCGCGTCCCCGCGATCCGAGCGATCCACCCGAATGGAAATCGCCGGATTGGCCCCTACGAAATAGCTCCGTTCCCGGTCGATCCCTTCGACCCGGATCTGCGCCACGTCTCCGATGGTCAGTTTGGACCCGTCCGAATTGGATCGAAGAACAATCCCGGCAATGTCATCTGCACTGCGTTTGGCCACCCCGGTGCGCACCCGTGCACCGGCACTGCCCACATCGCCCGCGGGATCGGCATCGGCCTCAGACGCAATCGCCTCGGCCATCTGCGCCATGGTGACGTCAAATGCCACCAGATTGGAGGAAGGCACTTCGACCACGGTTTCCGGTGCCGCAAGACCGCGAATTGTGGTTCGGGTCACGCCTTCTGCAAATAGGCGCACCACCAGCTCATCCGCAAACCGGGCCAGCTGTTCAACACCAACGGGGCCGGTCACCACGATGTCCGTGACCCGGTCGCGCCAGACACCGCGCCGCACGTTCGGGTCATCGGCATCTTCGGGCAGATTGGTCACGCCATCGACGGCAGACTGCACGTCATCTCCGGCGCGGGACATGTCCCAGCCCGGTTCGAAATCAAGACTGATGCTTGCACGGCCTTCACGAGAACTGGAAGACGAACTTTCAACCCCTTCCACCCCCAACAGCGCAGGCTCCAACAGCTGAACAATCGCCGCATCAACATCTTCCGCCCCGGCGCCGTCCCAGGTGACTGACACGCTCACGCTTTCGACAATCACATCGGGAAAAAATTGGGCGCGCATGTTGGGCGCGGTGAACAGCCCCGCCACAACCAGAACAACCAGCAACAAATTGGCAAGGGTCGGGTGGCGGGTGACATAGCTGAGAATGCCCCCGGTGGTTTTGCTCATAGTCTGGCGCATGGTTTAACTCCCCATCCGGGATTCAAGCCGTTCCACGACCCGCGCCGGAACCTGGGTGTTCTCCAATTGGCCCAGAAGTCGGGTTTTGGCTTCGGCAGGCATACGCGAGTTGGCTTCGACAAAGGCGCGCAGCTTGGCCCGACGTTCATCCGTAAGCTCGACCATCGCAGGCTCCTCAGGTGTCGCCACGGCCCCGATGGGTTTGACCTTGATGCCCGCCCCCAACAGGGGTGTGCGTTCGGCCACAATTTGCCGCCCTTCAAGCGCGCGCGCGCGGATCAGAACGTCGTCACCTTGACGGCGCAGCAATCGCACCTCGTGCACTTCAAGCCGACCATCTTCTCCAACAACCAAAACTTCTTCTGCTGCATTCAGCGCTGTCGAGGGCACACGCGCGACGCGCGGCAACTCGGGCTCTTGAACAGAAACCGTCACAAAATCACCCGGCTTGAACCCGCGCGGCGCATCAAGAGACGCAAAAAGCAAACGACCGGTCTGACCTTCGCCCACCGCCGCGCTGTCGCGGCTCAACTGACCTGAGGCCGTGATATTGGTGCCAAACACATCCAACGAGACTGCCACCGAGGTTTTAATCAGCGCACCGGTCTCATCCAACAGCCGGGCATATTGCTGGGTCGACACACGGAACGTGACCTCAAGCGATTGCGGGTCAACCAATTGCGCCAGTTTTTCGTTAGGAGATACAAGCCGACCTGCCACAAGAGAGACATCCGACAAAGTACCCGAAAACTGGGCCCGTATCTCCGTTTCATCCAGACGGCGCTGTGCCTCATCCCGCGCGATCTCGGCCCGGCGCAGACGCGTTGCCGCCTGATCGATGCGGGCTTCTGCGGCGGCAATCGACTGGCGGCGGGTGAGAACCGCCTGTTTGGCAGAGGACAGGGCCAGCTCGGCGGTTTCAACCGCCGCAGCGGTGCCCACATTGCGGTCTCGCAGATCGATCTGCCGCTGTAACGCCTGTTCGCGCAGTTCTACCTGATCCTGCGCAGCCGTTTGTTCATCACGCGCCAGAACAATGGCGCGGTTCGCCTCTCGTTGCTCGGCCTGTGCATCTAACAGATCGTTCTCGGCCCGGTCCAGGGCCGACTGGGCATTCGCGGGATCGATACGAGCCAGAATCTGCCCTGCCTCGACCTGCCCCCCTTCGACAAAGGCCTCATCCAGATCGATCACAGATCCACCTGTCGCGGCGCGCAACTCAAGAGTTCTACGGCTTTGAACCTCACCAAAGGTGCGCAGTTCTGGCGCAACGGTTTCAAAGACTACGGAAACAACGTTGACTGCGAACACCCGCTCTCGAACGGGCCGCACACGCGGCTCTTCATTCATCCGGGCCTGCACGGCCTCGCGCACCAAAACACCTGCGTAGGCCAGCAACCCCAGTGTGAGGGCAACCAAAAACAAACCCGTCAGGCTTTTGCGTAGAAACCGCATGGCAAGGTTCTCCATCGGGACAACGGCCCCGTCTTATACATGTAGAAGTGCCTGGCCAAAAACCAAGCTTTGCACTGATACGGGCCGACCGACTATTTCCGTCGCTTGTGTTCATCCAAACGCGGGAAAATTTCCACAAAGTTGCAGGGGCGGTGCCGATAATCCAACTGCCACTTCAGAATTTCATCCCAGGCGTCTTTGCAGGCGCCGGTGCTTCCGGGCAGCGCAAACAGATAGGTGCCTCCTGCGACACCCCCTGTTGCGCGACTTTGAATGGCGCTTGTGCCGATTTTTTGAAACGACACCATGGTGAACACAGTGCCAAAGGCGTCGATCTCTTTTTCATAGACATCGCGATGTGCCTCAACCGTCACATCCCGCCCGGTCAGCCCGGTTCCTCCGGTGGAGATCACCACATCGATCTCCGGATTTGCAATCCACTGCCGCAGCTGATCCGCAATCTCGGTACGCTCATCTTTGATGATCTTTCGGTCTGCGAGACTATGACCTGCCGCTTCAAGGCGCGCCACCAAAGTATCACCTGAGCGGTCTTCCTCCAACCCACGCGTGTCGCTGACGGTCAGAACCGCGATGCGAACGGGAATGAACTCTTTGCTGTCATCAATGCGGGACATGCGATTTTCCTTTGGCCTAGAGCGCCAAACGCACCGCCAAACCGCCAAAGAGGCTGGCTGTGAGCCAACGCAGCGTCTTTTCCATCGGGGATCCCGAGGTCAGGCGCGATCTGAGTTTACCCGCAAACTGCCCCACAAGTCCGTTCACCACCAGACCACCCAACGCCATCATGGTCCCGAAAACCAAAAACTGCGGCAACACAGCGCGGCTTGGATCCACAAACTGAGGAACAAAGGCGAGAATAAACAAAATCACCTTCGGGTTGGTCATATTGACGATAAACCCTTGGCGGGCTGCCATCATCGGGTGAAGCGCCGGCGCGTCACCCCCACCGAACGGAGACCGCAGGGTCTTGAAAGCCACATAGATCAGATAGGCCACGCCAATCCAGCGGATCACGTCAAAGGCCGCCGGAACAGCGGCAACCAACGCACTTAACCCCAAACCAGCCAGTGCTGCATGCACAAATGCGCCCACGGTGATCCCAGCAGAAGCTGCCCAACCCGCACGCGGCCCACCGCGCAGCCCCTGCGCCATGCAAAACAGCATATCGGGCCCGGGCGTGATATTCAGAGCGATACCTGCAGGCACAAAGGCCAATATCATTATGGGATCAACGATCATGTCAGGGCCTCCAGTTTGGTGCGCAACTCAAGCAAATCCGCCCAGGCGTCTCGTTTGGCAGCCGGGTTGCGCAAAAGATAGGCCGGGTGGAACATTGGCAAAGCCGGGCATCCCGCCGCCTCGGCCCACTGCCCACGCAACCGCGTGATTCCACGTTTCCCCAGCAGGGCCTGGCAGGAAATATTCCCAATGATCACAACCACATCGGGATTCACCAGCGCGATGTGCTTTTTCAGAAACGGCAACATCATCGCGATTTCGTCTGGCTTCGGATCCCGGTTCTGAGGCGGCCGCCAGGGAAGCACATTGGTGATATAAACATTGTCGTGGCGCGACAGATCAATCGCCGCCAGCATTTTATCCAGCAATTGCCCCGCGCGCCCAACAAAGGGTTTGCCCTGAAGGTCTTCGTCCCGTCCCGGGGCTTCGCCGACAAACATCACCTTGGCGGTGGGCACCCCGTCTGAAAACACCAAATTGCGCGCGCCCCGCTTCAGATCACAATGGGGAAAGCCGTCCAATGCCGCACGCAGAGCCCCCAGACCTTTCACACCCGCCACAGCCTTTTCAGCCTCGGCAATCGGATCGATTTTGGGTTGTTTCACCGGAGGTGCGGTTTGCCCACGCTGCGGAACAGCCGCCTGGGCCTCGGCGGCACGTTCTTTCGCAGCCGCCTCAAAGGCAAAACGGTCAACTGGCCCGTCCGAGATTGTCTCGTCCACACCCATTTCTATCTGCCAATCCAGCAGCGCTTTCGCCGTATGCCATTCCAGTGCCGATTCCATGGCACACCCTAACGCGGCCAAGCTGCCGTGGAAACCAGAAGCGGTGGACCGCGTGACGCGGCGTGGTGGGCGGGTGGGCGCCGTGTCACGCGGCTCCCCTCTTGCCCCCACGTCCGGTGCTTTCTATGAAGGCGTAACCCCGTCAGGAGCCCCCTTATGCGTTTCGACCATCGCCACCTTCTGGGCATCGACCCTCTACGCCCGGATGAAATCACCACGATCCTCGATCTGGCCGAACATTACGTCACCTTCAATCGCAGCCGCCAGAAACACGCCAATGCCTTGGCGGGTCTGACACAGATCAATATGTTCTTCGAAAATTCGACCCGCACGCAGGCCAGTTTTGAACTGGCTGGCAAACGTTTGGGGGCGGATGTGATGAATATGGCCATGCAGGCCAGTTCGATCAAAAAGGGCGAAACCCTGATCGATACCGCCATGACGCTCAACGCCATGCATCCCGATCTTCTGGTGGTGCGCCATCCGCATTCAGGCGCCGTGGATCTTCTGGCCCAGAAAGTGAACTGCGCCGTGTTGAACGCCGGTGATGGCCGCCATGAACACCCGACACAGGCGCTCTTGGATGCGCTGACCATCCGCCGCGCCAAAGGCCGGTTGCACCGTCTCAACATCGCCATCTGTGGTGACATTGCCCACAGCCGTGTTGCCCGCTCGAACATCCTGCTTCTGCACAAAATGGAAAACCGCATCCGTCTCGTTGGCCCACCAACCCTGATGCCCGCCGGGATCGAGGCCTTTGGCACCGAGGTCTATCACGACATGGAAGAGGGCCTGAAAGACGTGGATGTCGTGATGATGCTGCGCCTGCAGAAAGAGCGCATGGATGGTGGGTTCATCCCCTCCGAGCGCGAATATTACCACCGATATGGCCTGGATGCAGCCAAGCTCAGCCATGCCAAACCAGATGCCATTGTGATGCACCCCGGCCCTATGAACCGTGGCGTTGAGATCGACGGCACCATTGCCGATGACATCAACCGCTCGGTTATTCAGGATCAGGTTGAAATGGGTGTTGCTGTGCGCATGGCTGCGATGGATCTTCTGGCGCGCAACCTGCGGGCCAATCCAAAAGACATCATGGCCTAAGCGGATCGGGACACCAGATATGACCCAGATCGACATCAACGGTTCCGAGACCCACACAGTCCGGCTGTTTCACCTCGACCTGCCTCACGAGGCGGTCGACCGCTTTGTCACACAGGCGGGCACCGGCGAATGGCCTTTGAAATACGCACTGGGCGCCACGCATTTACGCCCGGGATTTGTGGACGTTGTCGACATCCGTGATCTTGAGCGCATGCCATTGTCAAAATACATGGCGGATGCCCATGGGGCCAAAGGCCCTGATTTCAAAGCGGCCAAGCCTTCGCTGGACGCTCTGACCGGCACGGTGATCTTGCTCCCCTCGCAAGCCTTTGAAGGCAAAAGCCAAACGCTGACCATTGCATCACAGCTGCGCTTTATTGGCTCCTTCACCGAAGAAAAACCAGCGCGCGCCAGAGGCAAACTTTCGAGCGCAAGCAGCGCAGGGATCTTGCCGCAGGGCCGTCCCGACCCCAATGCGCCCAGCAATCGTACCGCGCTTTTGCTGGCTCTGTTGGGCATTGTGCTTTTCGGCGCGCTTGTTCTGCTTATGGTGCTGCGATGACGCCTTGCCTCTCTCTTCTTTGCTCAGCGCGGGGCGCGATGACCCGCTTTTCAGGATAATCTCATGACCAAAACCCTGATCCAGAATGCCCGCCTGATCGACACAGAAGCCAATGCCCTGCGGGAAGGCTCGGTTTTGATCGAGGCTGGCCGTATTGCGCAGATTTTCGAAGACACACACCCGGCGGGGGTTTCCGCCGATGAGATGATTGACGCCGGGGGGAAACACCTTGCGCCCGGCATCGTTGATATCGGCGTGAAAATCGGTGAACCGGGCGAACGTCACAAAGAAAGCTATGGAACCGCAGGTCAGGCCGCTGCGGCCGGGGGCGTGACCACCATCGTCACCCGTCCCGACACCAATCCCTGCATCGACACGCCCGAAAGCCTTGAGTTTATCCGCCGCCGCGCCAACGAAGCCGCGCCGGTCAATGTCCTGCCGATGGCTGCGCTGACCAAAGGCCGTGAAGGCCGCGAAATGACCGAGATTGGCTTTCTGATGGATGCGGGGGCCGTGGCTTTTACCGATTGCACGCATGTTGTGGCCGATTCCAAGGTCATGAACCGTGCAATGGTCTATGCGAAATCCCTCGATGCGCTCGTCATCGGACACCCGCAGGACCCTGCCCTGTCAAAAGGCGCGGCGGCCACGAGTGGCAAGTTTGCCTCCTTGCGCGGCTTGCCCGCAGTGTCACCCATGGCGGAACGCATGGGGCTGGACCGCGACATCGCTTTGGTTGAGATGACCGGTGTCCGCTACCACGCCGATATCATCACCACGGCCCGTGCTCTGCCTGCTCTGGAACGCGCAAAGGCCAATGGGTTTGATGTGACCGCTGGCACCACGATGCACCATCTAACCTTGAACGAGATGGACGTGGCAGACTATCGGACCTTCTTCAAAGTCACCCCTCCGTTGCGGTCAGAAGACGACCGAAACGCGATTGTCGCCGCGATCCGCGACGGTTTGATTGATATGATCGGCAGCTACCACACCCCACAAGATGAAGAGAGCAAGCGCCTGCCCTTTGAAGAGGCGGCTTCGGGGGCTGTGGGTCTGGAGACCATGCTGCCGGTTCTTCTCCGCCTTTACCATTCCGGTGAACTGGATCTCACCACGCTGTTCCGCGCGCTATCGTTGAACCCGGCCAAGCGGCTTGGACTTGACTGCGGTCGCCTGTCCGAAGGCGCCCCTGCGGATCTGGTGCTGTTTGATGCTGACAAACCCATCATTCTGGATCGTTTCAAACTTCAGTCGAAATCGAAAAACACCCCCTTTGATGGCGCACGACTTCAGGGCAAGGTGCTTGGAACCTGGGTTGGTGGCACACGGGTCTATCAGGCCTAAGGCCCCAATAGGAGAGACAGAACATGTTTGATCTGACATTGGCGCAATTCGCGCTTTGGGCCATTCTTGGCTATGGTCTTGGCTCGGTGCCCTTTGGCGTTCTGATCACCCGACTCATGGGGCTTGGGGATGTGCGCAAGATCGGGTCGGGCAATATTGGCGCAACCAATGTTCTGCGCACCGGCAACAAAGCCGCGGCCTTTGGCACACTTGTATTGGATGGTGGTAAGGGGGCCCTCGCGGTGCTGATCGCGCTGTCCGTGGCCAATGTTCCCGCCGCGCAGGTCGCAGGCGTTGCCGCCTTTATCGGCCACTGCTACCCGATCTGGCTCAAGTTCAAAGGAGGCAAGGGGGTCGCGACCTATCTAGGCATTGTGCTCGCCATAAGCTGGCCAGTTGGCCTTCTTTGCTGCGCCACCTGGCTTTTTGCGTTTCTGCTTACCAAAATCTCGTCAGTTGGCGCCCTAGTGGCGGCCATGTCGACCATCATCTGGATGTTTGTAATGGGCCGGCCTGACCTGATACTCATGGGTACTTTGATCACAGCGCTTATCTATTGGCGGCACCGCGAAAATCTCGCCCGGCTCAAAGCCGGGACCGAGCCAAAATCTGGTGGCAAAAAGTAGGGCAAGTCCCGCCTTTTACGATTTATCTTTCATGATGCGATCTGCCTTCTTGCGCACGAGAACCGTGCGCAGGTCGTGCATCGCCAAAAGCAGATCATCGGTGACCTCTTCCAGCTGATCCGGGCTTGCCTTCGACTGCGCCCATTGGGTTGTGGTGTTGAGATAATCAACGGCACGATGGATATCATCGATATCCCGCATGGCCAGAAGAGCCTTACGCCGCGCCATCCAGCCCCGGATCTCCGCGAGATCGGCTTCGCTTAACTCCTGACCACCCTGAGGTTTGATTTCCATGCGGTTGAGATTGACGACCGCAATTTGGTCCATCTCGATGCGGCGTTGGCGGTTTTCCGTATCCACACGAAACACCGCCGCGCCGTTGTCACGGATGCGATAGTAATATTCTGGCAGATCGCTCATGCCTTATACCAATCCCTCACAGAACCGCGCAATCCGGGCGCAGGCTTCGGTCAATGCCTCATCTGAGGTTGCGTAACTGACCCGGAAGTTCGGGCTTAGACCAAAGGCCGCGCCAAACACCACCGCAACGCCTTCTTCCTCAAGCAGCGCGGTACAGAAAGCCTCATCATTTTCAATCTTGCGGCCACCCGCCGAGGTTTTGCCAATGCACTCTGCCACAGACGGATACACATAGAAGGCCCCTTCGGGCACGGCACAGGAAATACCCACGCAGGCATTAAGGCCCTCAACCACAAGATTGCGACGGCGCAAAAACGCCTCAGCACGATCAGCGAGGAAATCCTGCGGACCGTTGAGCGCTTCCACAGCGGCCCACTGGCTGATGGTACAGGGGTTTGTGGTCGACTGCCCCTGCACTTTGCGCATGGCCGCGATCAGATGCTCAGGCCCACCCGCATAGCCGATCCGCCATCCTGTCATCGCATAGGCTTTGGAAACGCCATTTACTGTCAGCGTGCGATCATAGAGCTTGGGCTCCACTTCCGCCGGAGAACAGAAGGTAAAATCATCATAGGCCAAGTGTTCGTACATATCGTCGCTCATCACCCAGACATGTGGATGACGTAGCAGAACATCTGTCAGCGCGCGCAACTCGTCACGGCTATAGCCTGCTCCCGTTGGATTCGACGGCGAGTTGAAGATAAACCATTTGGTCTTTGGGGTAATCGCCGCCTCAAGCTGGTCTGCTGTAATCTTGTACCCCATCTCGGGCACACCTTCGACAATTACAGGCTCAGCACCGCCAAGCCGCACGATATCCGGATAGCTTACCCAATAAGGCGCAGGCACGATGACCTCATCGCCCGGGTTCAACGTCGCCATAAACGCATTGTAGAGAACCTGCTTGCCCCCGGTCGACACGCTGATTTGGCTGGACTGATAGTCCAGACCGTTCTCGCGCTTGAATTTGGCACAGATCGCCTCTTTCAGCTCGATGATGCCATCGGGTGCGGTGTATTTGGTCTTACCGGCCTCAATCGCGGCCACTGCGGCGGCTTTGATGTTGTCCGGCGTATCAAAGTCCGGCTCGCCTGCGCCCAGCGCAATCACATCGCGACCGGCGCGTTTCAACTCTGCCGCAAGCTGGGTCACAGCAACGGTTGGTGAGGGTTTCACGCGTTCAAGGGTCTTTGATAGAAAGGACATTGGGCACCACCGGTTTGTAAATCAGCGACACCTGTCATAGTTTGCCGCCAGCGACCAATCAAGCAGACCGCAATGGAGATTTCCAATGAGTGACACCGATGACTTTTATGGCCCCGAAGCAGCCACCTTCGGAGATCGCCTTGCCGGTGCACGCGAAGCCGCAGGAATGACCCAAGCCGTATTGGCCAAACGCCTTGGCGTTAAGGTCAAAAGCCTACAGAGCTGGGAAAACGATCTGTCTGAACCCCGCGCCAACCGCCTCTCCATGCTTGCAGGTTTGCTAAATGTTTCAATGGTTTGGCTCATCACAGGCGAAGGCGAGGGATTGACTGATCCTGCCGAAGAAGCCCCTCTGTCCCCCGACGTACATGCCGTCCTCTCCGAGATCCGCAGCCTGCAGGTTCAGTTCAAAGAACGCGCCGACCGTCTGGCACGGCTCGAGAAACGTCTTCGCGTGCTGCTCAAGGAACAAATTTAATGTCCGAAACTCGCGACACACGACTTCGCCGGCTGAACATGCGTTCGATGCGTCGGGGCACCAAGGAAATGGACATTTTGTTGATGCGCTATACCGCCGCAAGGCTGGCAGATTTGTCTGATGCCGAGCTGGACGCCTATGAAGCGCTGCTCGATGAGAACGATCAGGATCTCTATCAATGGATTTCCGGCCAACAACCCGCGCCCGAGCCTCATAAGGCCATGGTCGCGGAAATCACCCGCATTGCGGCCAGCGGTACGGTTTAAGCCAGATCGGCCAAGGCCCGCCGATAGGTGTGAATGTCAGCTTCGCGCCTCTCCTTCCGCATGTTACACTCTGAACCAATTCATTGGTTCAGGAGATTGCAATGGTTCTGTCACGGCGGGCATTTTCTCTCGGTTTAGCATCAGTATTGGCGGGATGCAGTAAGGGCGGTCTCACACAGATTGCCACACGTTCAAGCCTTGACCCGGCTTTTCTGCCGCAGTCCAATGCGAGCTATGACGCTTGGGTCGCTGAGTTCAAAAATCGCGCCCGTGCGCGCGGCATCACCGACACGACATTGCGCGCGGCGTTTCGCGGCCAGGGCTTTTTGCCCGGAGTGATTGACCGCGATCAGAACCAGACCGAGTTCAAACGCACCCTTGAAGACTACCTTGCGATTGTCGCGCCAGAAGAAAAAATCGCAATCGGAACAGAGGCCTATGCCTCTGAGCGCAAATCCCTTGCGCAGGTTGAGGCCAAATACGGTGTTCAGCCCGAAGTGATGGCCGCGATCTGGGGGCTGGAGAGCTACTTTGGCACCAAACGTGGCAGCATTCCCGTTGTCTCGGCCACCTCAACCCTCGCGTGGGAAGGTCGCCGTCGGGCCTTTTTTGAATCGAACCTGATGAATGCCCTTCGGATCGTCCAGTCCGGCGATGCCCGACCAAGCCAATTGGTTGGAAGCTGGGCAGGTGCGATGGGTCATACCCAGTTGATCCCCGATGCCTATCAAACCCATGCGGTCGATTTCGATGGCGATGGGAAGCGTGATATCTGGTCAAATGATCCGATTGATGCCTTTGCCACCACCGCCCGGTTCTTGTCAAAGGCGGGTTGGCGCAAAGGACAACCCTGGGGGCTGGAAGTGACTCTGCCCGCAGGTTTTGATGCACCAATCGGGCGGAAAACCCGCCGTAGCACCGATGCATGGCGCGCACTGGGCGTACGCGCAGCAGCGGCTAGCAGCCTGCCGTCGTCAAGTTCAGCTGCAATTCTGGCCCCGATGGGTGTCGGCAAACCGGCCTTCCTAGTCTACCACAATTTCAATATGATCCTGCGGTATAACCCATCTGAGAATTACGGGCTGGGCGTGGGCTATCTGGCGCACCGCCTGTCTGGCGGTGGCCCGATCAAAGGCAAATTTGGCCGCGACAAAAATGGGCTAACCCTAGAAGATCGAAAAACCCTTCAACGCGCTCTGACCCGCAGCGGATTTGACGCAGGCACGCCGGACGGTGTGGTTGGTCGAAAAACCGAAGCGGCCATTCGCGCCTATCAGGCAGTTGCGGGTTTCACAGTCACCGGCACGCCTTCACCGGAGTTACTGGCAAGCCTAACAGGGTGAAATCAGCGGACATGGGGTGACATATCAAGCGTCTGCCAACAGCCGCGCTTGATACGATTTCAACGACATTCGCGCCGCGCCATAGGCTTTGCGGCCACCTTCTTGCGCCAATTCCGGGAACAGTGTCAGCAATTCATCGCGCTGTTCCTGATCCAGTCCTGCGAGTGATAGGTCACCTGGCTGAAAGCTCTCGGTCCAGGCTCCATCCGACATGACCAGCTCGTGGTGATCAAACATGAAGTGGACGTAGGTCACCCCCTCATCCGGACAGATCCGCGTGATGCCAGGCCGTCCAACAAGATGGGTTGCGGGCACCAGAACTTCGTCTTCACCAAACAAAAGCTCGATGGCGTAACCGGACATCACAACCCGGTGCTGAGGAGACACCACCATATCCCGCTCCGGAACGCCCTGGCCCAAAGCCCCTTTGGCAATCTTCACCGGGCGCAAGGCCGGTGTGGCGGTCAGTTCTGCGTGTGACAGGGTTTTTCGCCCCGCCCAGCGCACCGCCTGATAGCCATTGTCGCGCGTCAGCACGATGTCATCAGGCAGGATGTCAGCGGCGTCACGTTCCCCATCAAGCGTTTTGATCAAGGTGCCCGGCGTGAAACAGGGCGTATAGTGAACCTGTTCAATCTCTGAGAAGTTGAGTTTGGTCCCATCCATCCAGGTGACTGTGCCGCTTTCAGCACCAATCATATCGATTGTGGCCGGACCGGTGATATGCAGAGTGTCCCCTGCTGTTTCACCACTTTCGCCGCCAGTGACTGTTATTGTTGTCCCGTCCAGATCGTCGGGGCCAATCGAGAAAAAGTCGTCGCCATCCTCGCCTTCAGCGGTATCACCAGATCCGAGATCAAACCGGTCGCTGCCTGCCCCGCCCACGAGGCTATCCGCACCCTCGCCACCGATCAGGCTGTCGTCATCATCGCCCCCGAGAAGAGTATCATCCCCTGCACCGCCCAAAAGCGTGTCATCGCCGGCGCCCGCATCGACCGTTACGCCAGAGGTTGTGGTCGCAGCATCCACGCTGTCGTTGCCAGCGCCCAGTTGTAGCGCCTCGATCTCAGAAAAACTCGCCGTATCGCCGCCACTGGCAACGGATCCCGCCTCGTCACCGGAATAGGTCACTCCCACATCTGTTGAAATGGCGCTTGTATCTAGGCGGTCTGTATCGGTGCCGCTGGTTGTGGTCTCGCCACCCACAACGGTGTCGCCCGCCAGACCTGCGTCCAACTCGATCACATCCGCGTCGGCGCCGCCCAGCAGACTGTCGGCATCCGCACCACCGCGTAGAGTATCGGCACCCTCCCCACCAATCAGAGTATCGGCACCGGCCTGCCCCTCAAGAACATCATCCCCCGTGCCGCCTTCTACCGAATCTGCGGCGGCTCCGGCCAAAACCGTGTCATCTCCGGCACCGGCAAGAACGGTGTCGACCTGTGTTCCGCCAACGCCATCCGCATTGTCGATACGATCCCCATGGGGGTCATCCAGATAGCTGCCATCGATCAGGTCATCATTCGCAGTACCAGAAACGATAAAGTCGGTTGCGGCGGGGGGAATGCCAATCGCCACAAGCTGGGCCGGGCTTTGCACCTGTGAAACAGACACGCCCGCAAGCGTGATGTTTTCGCCATTGGGGAAGGTCAGGATCGCATCCCCTGTCCCGTCACCATTGGTGTCACTAACGGTCACATCCGCTGTATCCACCGGATCGCCGAGATCGTCATTCAGGTCAGAGACATCCAAACGGTCGTAGCCGGTATAGGTACCATCGCCATTGTCCGTCGGCGCCCGAAACCCCTGAACCCGATCCGAGCCCGAGCTATCCGCCAGAACCAGGGTATCATTGCCCGATCCCAGTTCGATCAGTTCGACTTCGTTGTATTGCAGCGTATAGGTGCCATCGGTCACAGTACCGGCTTTGGCATAGCTGTTGGTCAGGTCGAACCGCAGGTCGTCCGTAACCGAGCTGAAATCCAGCAGGTCGCCGTGGGTTTCTTCGACATCTTCCCCGGCAACCGTGTCATTGCCGAAATCATTTTCAATGTGGAAGGTGTCGTCACCGAAACCACCCCAGAGATAATCATCTCCGGTGCCGCCACGCAGATAATCCGCATCGTAGGATCCGCGCATCCAGTCGTTGCCCGCGCCGCCGATCAGCGTATCCTGACCTTCGTTGCCTTCCAGAGTGTCGTCTCCGTCACCCCCTTCGACATAGTCGCGGCCATATTCGCCATAGAGCGAGTCGCTGCCATCACCGCCGATCAGGCTATCATCGCCATGACTGCCATAGGCCAGATCGTTGCCCTCGCCACCAACGACAGTGTCGTTATCTAAGCCCGCGTGAATGGTGTCATTGCCAACACCACCCTCGATGCTGTCATCCCCTTCCTGGCCTTCAATGCTGTCGTTGCCCAGACCGGCGCGCACGGTGTCATCACCACCGCCCGCTTCGATCACATCATCATTCGAGCCATCGGAGTGATCATTGTTGTCAATCCGATCCCCTTGCGGATCGGCCAGATAGGTCTCGTCGATCAGGTTGTCGCCGTCATCCCCTTCGACAATATAGTTCAGGGGCAGAGGGATACCGATCGCATTGAGGTAATAGATGTTGTCCGCGTCAGCGGGAGTGATCCCGACCAGCGTGACAGTCACCCCACCGTGGAACAGCAGCAGGGCATTGCCATCTCCATCGTCCGCGACATTGACGTCAACCGTGGTGACCGGGTCACCCGACGGGGCGAGAAGCGTGCTGACATCTAGTTGATCATTGCCTTCAAAGGTCCCGTCGCCATTGGGTGTGGGGGCTTCAAAATTTGTGATCCGGTCATTGTTGGACCCATTGCGCAACACCACTACATCTCTGGCCCCATCGTTGGCGCCTAAATCGAAATGGTCATCCCCTGCACCACCATCCAGGGTGTCCTCTCCGGCACCGGAGGACAGGCTGTCGTCCCCGGAACTGCCGGTCACCGCATCATCCCCAGCGCCTAGCGTCAGGTTTTCAATCTCGGTGAAGGTCACCGAATTAGCCCCCGAAGTGATCGTCCCGCTTTCCGGGCTGGCGGCGTCACCGGCGGTCAGATCAACTGTGACATCCTCGGTAA
Organism: uncultured Pelagimonas sp.; assembly: GCA_947497905.1. Classification (GTDB taxonomy): domain Bacteria; phylum Pseudomonadota; class Alphaproteobacteria; order Rhodobacterales; family Rhodobacteraceae; genus CANMIH01. The sequence goes on along the minus strand of CANMIH010000010.1, from coordinate 70,803 downwards.
CGGCGCTAAGATCCAGATGATCGCCCTGCGTTTCGCCCGTTTCACCGCCCGAGATGCTGTCTTGTCCAAAACCATCGCTCAGCGTGAAGTGGTCGTCTCCGCCCAGCCCAGCAACGGTTGTATTTCCTGCGCTGCCCGCAAAAGAATCATCCTGATCGGTCAGGGTGAGCCGTTCCATCTCATCGAAATCAACCGAGTGGGCGCCACTGGTGGCCATCCCGCCTTCTGTTCCAGACATGGCGACCGACACCCCCGAAGAGGTGATCCCGCTCATATCAAGATGGTCATCATCTGTACCGGTCTCTCCACCCGCAACCGTATCGTTGCCAAAGCCATCCGTGACCGTAAAGGTATCCGCATCAGCCCCACCAGACAGGGAGTCATTTCCGGCCCCACCTGACATGCTGTCATCGCCGGCGTTGCCCTCAACAGTATCATCCCCGTGAGACCCGGCGAATGTATCCGCGTTGTCGGATAGGGACATGGTTTCAATGTCTGTAAACGACACCGTGTCCCCAGCAGAAGTGGCGGTTCCAGCCTCGTCACCCGTCATGGTGACAGAGACGCCATTGTCACTAACACCAGAAAAGTCGATCTGGTCCAAGTCCGCGCCCGAGGACACAGCTTCGCCACCTGTCACGGTGTCCTGGCCAAACCCATCTTCGAAGGTGATCACATCCTCATCGGCCCCACCGTCGATGCTGTCGTCACCGACACCACCGTTCATGGTATCCCTTCCGTCGCCGCCCAGAAGCGTGTCATCCCCCCGCACACCAAACAACAGATCATCACCGGTGCCGCCATCGATGCTGTCATCCTGGCTTTCTGGGGTTGTGACGATTGAAGTGGTCGCACCAGAAAACCCGCCAGCCTCGAAAGAATAGTTGGTACCACCCCCGCGTGAGGTCACTACAAAAACAAGTTCTTGCTGATCATCATATGAGAACTGAGCCCAATGATCTTCATCGGTGTTGCCAGAGCTGGTATTGTCAGAGGCCGCCATCAGGCGTTCGCCGGTATCTGTGGCTGTCAGATGCGTGGCAGGAGACGAGGATAGCGTGATTCCAGTGACATCTGCGGAATTGGCAGAAACGCTTTCCGACCGCGTATCAATGTCTTTGAAGGTAAACCCACCGGTAATCCGCACCGGTTCACCCGTCGCCTGATCAAAGAACTCAAACTTCAGAGTAACCGCTGTTTCCGCTTCGGATTCGCCATCTCGGTTGAGGAAAACCGAGTTGTCGTTGAACTCGATCGCGATGTTTGGGTCTTCCGCATCAACAATGGTCAGTCGCGCCTGGAGCGTCACTCCACCGTCTGTTGTGCCGATATTGTCATAAACAGCAAAGCGCCCAATCGCGCCGTTTCCGGTATCACCCATGGAACTTGGGGCGGCGAAATCAAAGGCCGACAGCATACCCGCATCCATGCCGACATCGCCATCATCCCCATAGATGGTATCGTTACCCTCGCCACCAAGCAGGGTGTCCCGACCGGATCCGCCTTTGACCGCGTCGCTCCCTGCACCTGCGTCAACGAAATCCGCACCGGTCCCGGCGTCAATGGTATCCGCCCCACCTCCGGCAAGCACAGAATCCGCGCCAAGCCCCGTGTCGATCATATCTGCTCCGATGTCAGAGCTGATCGTATCGTCGCCTTCGCCTGCGATAATGCTATTGTTCCCACCCGTGGCCGAGAGGCTTTCATCGCCACCACCGAGGTTCACAAGATCGTCGCCATCTACGCCCACAACGACGTCCACGCCGTCTCCACCGGACGCGGAATCCTGTCCGCCGCCCAATGTGATTGTGTCATCGCCACTATGGCCGACCAGCATGTCGTCACCGGCTCCACCATCCAGCGCATCATCGCCTGAACTTCCCTTAAGTGTGTCGGCCCCTGACCCACCCAGTTGCGAGGAGAAAAAGCCCAACTGCGTGCTACCGCCCAAGGTGGCATCATGCCCGGCGCTGGAGGTTGTGGAATCTGAAATTGAGTAGGTGGTTGTACCCTGCGCGATGGTGATGACACCGGATGTCGTATCCACATCGACGGTGTAATTCGCATCAAGTCCGGAGAAATCAAGAACATGCCCCGCGGCTGACTGATCAATACCAGACCAGAAAGATACAGAGTTCCAGTTCGATGCCGTTACAAAATACGTTGCCATAGTTCCACCCACCTGATCGCGGGTGTTTGTACGGTTTAGCCACAAATACCCGACTCATCGGCCACGCACGCATACGTAACCTGTGGGTATTTAGCTGCGAAAATACGGCGCCTTTGCGGATCAGAATAGGCCTTGTTTGGGGCGCATGCGCGTCTCTGGCCACAGAGCTGCCGCAAATCTCAACAGAGGGTTACCCCCGAATAGGCTCACCGCTGCTGATTGTTACCAGCGGTTCAAGCGCCGCAACAAGACCGGCCGCACGCAGGTTAGCAACGGGGTAAGTCGCGTCTCCAATCATCTGCGTCACCGCAAACCTCGAGTCCAGCGCTTCAAGGCGTGTCACGCAGTCGCGTGCGCCCGTGAGATCCCCTTTGGCTGCACGGATTGCCAGCTCGTGGCGCAACACAATCCGGGACCGCGGTGCGGCCTGACGCGCAGATTCGATCAACAATGCCGCCTCATCAAAATTCTGATTGGCTGCTGCAACGACAGATGAATTTAGATCCCACCATTGTTTGAACGGGGATGCCGCCGCCACACTGCTGCCTCGCCGTGCGGACACAAGTGCGCCTGAAAAATCACCTGCCAACAATTGAGCATGGGCCAGAGCCTCCCAAGCAAAGCCGTTGGAGAAGTTGCTTTCGACCGCGCTTTGCAATTCGCCTAGAACATCTCCGCCTACACCGAACAGATGCACCCGGATCCGCGCGCAGACTGCCCGCACCAAAGCATTGTCACTTGCAAGCTCAAGCGCCCGCCGACAGAGATCGAGCGCATCTTCACTCAGGTCAGAGCCCAACGGAAACCCCAGTTCGCTGGCGAGCAGCGCTTTGGACAAACCGGCCCAGGCCAAATACATACCGTTTTCGTCAATCTGAAATGCTTGAAGCGCCAGAGCCTGCGCCTCGCGCAAACCGGCTTCTTCCAGACTGAACATCCGATACTGCGCCAACCGGAGCAACGCAGTCGCACGTGCCTCTGGCCGTCCGGCATCTAAAACCCGAGGAATCCGCCCCAGCACATGATCCGCAGCTTCGAAGGCCACTTTATTCAAAGGGCTATCCGCAGAAACGAGATTCTCCATTTCATCGAACCGCAGTGCTTTTGAATAAACAATGCGTGCGGTTTCACTATGCATCACCTTCAAGAATACGGAAAAACCGTCTCCACTTTCGATAACCTGCGTGGAAATAAGGAAATCCTCATTATCGGAATTAGAAATCCCATCAATTCGCTTGCTATCCTTCCTCCAGGACGAAACACTTTCAGAAATTGTTTCCCCCACGCGATTGGAAATCACCTCGCCAAGCAAGGAATTTTGCAATGAAGCATGGCCACCTTCGACATGGCAGACCAATTGCACACCCAAACCTTTCTCAATCTGGGATCGACCAAGAAGCTTTTGCAACTCCAATCGTTCTATACGAAGCCAATTGGAAAACTCGGGGTCGCGGGCATCCAGCCCCTGCAAGAGCTCCGCGCGTTCATCCTCAGGAACCACTTGTTTGATCAGATCGACCTCAACCATCGCTTCGTTCAACGAAACGGTGTGACGGTCGGTGATTAGGATGTCTTTGTGAGGACCCAGTGCCGATCTGAGCTTGCTCAAAGCCTGCCTGAGGTTGGCAGAAGCCTGTTCAGCGCCAAAATTGCTCCAGAGCTTATCTGCGAGCCAGCGGCGTGGACGAGACATGTTGGGGCCCAAGGCCAGCAGCGCCAGAAGAGCCTGATTTTTGGCCCCTTTCGGTGTGAGGTTAACACCCTCGCTGCTTTCTACTCGAAACGGCCCCAGAACACACACTCGGAGACGTGCACTACAATCATTCATAACATAACGTAACTAACTAAAATCCAGGAACGCATAACAGCAAAAACTATACGCTGTAAACAGAAGAATCACACTTGCTTCAGTGCGTGTTAATTTTTCGTTAATCTTTAAAATATCACAAAAAGAATCTTCCCCAAGCAGATCGTTTTGTGTCCTGTTGTCATCGAGCGACTGCTGATTCTCGGCAATGCGCGCCGCAAAAATACCAGTCTGCACATATCTTATCTTACAACCAATTCTTTCACGTCAAAAAGTCCAACTTCCATCACCCTCTTCATAAGCACACATAGATACGCTCACGTATCAAATTGCTTCTCTATCAGGTGACTTCAAATTGTTAACTAGTATCGGCACACCTGTGTGCCATTGTAATGAGTACCAACCGGGGTGTTTCGACACCCCGGTTTTGGTTTTGTTACCCACCGAATCTGCCTACGTCACAAATCCGTGTTTTCCCAGTCACGCTCAGATCACGCTCCCCCGAGCATAAGGGTGTCACAGGCCAAATTTGGCTGTGAAGACGGGGCAAAACGATGACTGCACATAAGTTCAAAGTGATTACTGGCGGGTCTTATGCGACACGCCCCCTGCCCTTTTCTGCTGCGCTCGACCTAGGACCGCGCGAACTTGCCGGCAATATGGCTCTGCTGTTTGCCATGAGCCTGCTTCGGGCCAAACGTCCAACCGACCTTGAAGACCCCCATAGTCAAATCTGGATCAATGAACGCACCAGCTTCACGCTACATGAGCTTCTTTGTGAGCTCCGCAACCTCAGCTGGTTTGAAGCGCGTGCTCTGCCCTCTTTTGATCTTCCCCCTGTAGCGCATGATGTGGCCAATGGGGATGCGAAATCAAAACGCCGCCAAGCCAACTGGAACGACGACGGTCAGTTGACACTGCGTACTATTTTTAGAGGCGGCCTGGGATTTTCGGAAAATGCGCCGCGACTTTCTCCTATTTTCCAACTTGATACCGAGGTTTCGGAAACCCGGGGCTATATCCCCCCCCTCTCAGAAACCTCAGATATGTCCAACTGGCTATCCTGGTGTGCCTCGCACTCCGGTGCGTCACTCCGGGCACCATGCGATCAGGTTCAACCCGAGATCCAGTCTCTGGGCCACCTGTCCGAATATATTCATCAGGCGGTGCCTTCACGCCTGTTTCACAATGCAGCCCTTGATGCTTTGGCGCGCGGCGCCGAGGTCGATCACGGACTTTGCCCCGATTATCCCGCTTCCCATTCCTGGAACGGGCCCCGCATTCTGAACCTTATGGCCAAAGCAGAACAACAGGCCCAGCGCCTGTCCACTGACAACATGATGCGCAACAGGCGGCACTATCACCGCCCACCTGTGACCGCAGCTCGCATGAGCGTCCATTTGGCCTGTCAGGATATGAGCTCTGATAAGAACGATACGTTCCGCCAGGCCGCCGATGAGCTGGCAGATGCTGCACCAAATCTCCTGCATTGGTACACACAGGCCCAAGATGTCATGCGCGGTCCGCAGACAATCGAACCGGCGCTGTTTCTGCCGCTGTCCGGTACGGGCAACGCCCCGCTGCATCCGTCGGATTTCACCTCTACTGTCATGATCGCAGGGGCATTGGGCACGCTAATCAAAGCTGTTTTCGAAACAAGCCCCGAAGCTCTGCGCCCGGTGCGCGATCAAGGACCGGACCGGCATCTGGAAGCCGATATTGATCAGTTGGTTGCAAATATTTCACTGGCGCGGCTTGTTGCCGGCGGACATTTCCCCGCAGAAAACTACCAAGATCTCCGATTGGGTCAGACCATCGCACTGCATCTTCTGCGCGACACACTTGGACAAGAAAATCGTAGCACACAGCTCAGCTTTCGCGACTTTGACGGTCGCCGCCTGACCCTTAAGGCCCATCCACGTAGCTTTGGTCGCGGGCATGTTGAACTGCTCGAAGATGGGCGGACTATTGACTGGCCGCATGACAAAAGCATGCCTCGGCCGAACCTGACGGCAATCGTCTAATTTGACCCCGATCAATGCAGGCACCTGCACCTCCTGCCATCTTGGGCACGGGGGACAAAGGAGATTGCCATGCGTTTGATATCCAGCCTATTTCTTGCCCTTTTGGCCACAGCGGCCCCTGCTCAGGACACTGCGGTCGGCCTCGCGCTTTACCGCACCCATTGTGCCAGCTGTCACGGCCTTGAAGCCAAAGGAGACGGCCCGATGGCCGGTGTTCTGACGATCAAACCCGTAAACTTGACCGAACTTGCGGCCCAGAATGGCGGGTCCTTTCCTTTGGCCCGTGTCGTCAAACGTATCGATGGCCGTGATCCGCTGGTGTCTCATGGGTCACCCATGCCGGTTTATGGAGATTTTTTTGAAGGTCGCTTTGATGTCCCGATGAAAACGCCTGCTGGACAGCCGGTGTTAACCTCTCAGCCCGTGGTGGATCTTGTGGCCTACATCTATCATCTTCAGCGTAGCGAAGATTAACGGCAGATCCCTTCGGTCTGCGCGCCCTCCCAGGGCAAACGCACCCACCCTTCGCCCAGCAGTCGCTCAAGCCGATCAACTGGCATCTCCTGCGCGATCAGGGCCTGTAAGCGAGCGGTGCGCGGGGCATTGGCATCCAGCATGCGACAACAGATGTATTCTTCGACAATCGATCCCTGTTGCTCATAGCCATAGTCCAGAAACCTAGCGTCTGTCGCTTCGTCAAACAAATACGGATCGGCGGACGCCGTGTGCTCTCGCAATGCTTTGAGCGGTGTATACCCGGTGCGGTGTCTGTTTTGCCATTGCCAGACATGCGTCATCTCATGCGCAAACAACATCGCATCCAGAAGATCGATCTGTTCAGGGAACCCCTTCAGAAAATCGTCGCGATACAGGTCTTTGCGAAACAAAATCCGATTGTAGAACACGGTCGCACCGGGTGAGACAGAAACGGTTTTTGCTTCGGTCTGGGGGGGCCAGATGCGTTGCTGGCATGTGGTGCGCGGTCTCACAGGAATCTGATAGGTCACAGATCCGGCGAAATGCCCATCATGCATGCGGACCCGCGACACGTCGACATCATCCCCCTGAATGGCGCGCAAATAGGCCGTTTCAGAGGGGGTCAAAGGCCGACCACAGGCCGCCAACACCAGCAAAAGAAAAATCACAATACGCATGATCCGAGGGTTGCCCAAGCTCAGGGCAAGAGCAACCCCAAAGACCTACGGCTGACCCGGTTTTGCAATCAGGTTGGCCAATATCCTGAACCCACCGGGAACAAGGTGTTCCATCTGATGATGCAGGATAAGAGAGGTGTGGATATGCCGTCCCTCTCCAATTTCGGCGACAAGCAAGGCGCCGTTTAAAGGGGCCTCTCCGGCATCAGACATGGCCAAAAGCGGCTGGTAGGACACGTCCCAGGCCTTGGCAAAATAAAGCCCGCGTTCTTTATGCCAATTGGCCCAATCCTCGGGCCCAATCGCATTTGGTTCCTGCAGCACCGGGTGATCCGGTGCAAGCAAGGTCACCGTTGCGTTCTCATCCGTCACGCGCCAACGCAGCGACGGTTGACCAATCTCCAATCGATTGGGCGGCACCGTTTGAGGATCCCAGTTGTCCCAAGGGCGATGGTAGAGTGTAAGTAAATTGCCGCCCTTTCTGGTCCAGCGGTGCAACTTGGGCATCAGTTCCAACAAGCCCGGACGCATCTTCATCGCAAAGATTCCGACAACGATACAATCGAACTCTGCCAAACGCTCCTCATCGTGGAGGTCGGCATCGCTTAGCGATTTTACGTCCACACCCAGACGGTTCAGCCAATAATCTACGCGATCATTCCCTGCCCCAATATACCCGACCCGGGCAGTTGGCAGCGCGACATCCATGACCCGCACTTCAAGGCGCGCAGGCGCACAGATCACACGCGGGGTGACGTGATCTTGCGTAATGCGAGTTACGCTTTGAAGCGGCAGACCATCCCCTAACAAATCAAAGGAATACAGACCCGGCGCAACATCCTGCGGCGCGTTTAACTCGATGCCATCAGTGGTCCGCGCCTGTGTCCATCCACTTGGGATATCAAAGCCAATTTTCTCGATATGAGGAGGCAGATTGCTCACCTTAACTTGCAACTTACGAGTCTCTTGGCCAAGGTTGAGCACATCCGCTTTTGGAGACAGATCCCCGATATAAGAGGGCACGGCCGTTGGCGTCACATGCAATGGAACAAACGACTGTGTTGTCTCCCCCAGAGCCTCGACCTCGACCTTGAGACAAGGCCGGGGCGGGTCATTTGGAAAATACCGGACGGGATAGGGGTTTGTGGGCCGTGCCTGCTCGGTCACCTCCAAAGAGGCTTCTGTTGCAATCCACCCAGGGCGCACCTCAGGTGTGATAGTCAATGTGTCGGCAACTCCTTGACGACGTTCAATCGTCAGATCGGCACTTTGCCCAAATGAAATCTGATTCCTATCAACCAGCCCCGTCACATCAACCCGTGCCGCCAAACGCACCACAACCGCGAGCTGTTCTTCTTTGCGGGTGAGTTTGTGCAAAACCTCATCGCGTCGGTCAGCGGGACAGGCCACGATGGCCGCGCGCACCGCCCGCAGCGCCGCCGTGGCATGGGTGAGGATCGCCCCGGTCTCAGGAAAACTCGCGATGGCCAGGTCCATTTCGCCCTGCGCCTCTGCAAGTTGTTCAGAGATCTCAGGCACAGCAAGATCGGTGAGAACCAAGGCCAAGCCAGAGGTCAGACTGTCAGCATCTGCCGACCCAACGCTTTTGGCCAGATGCAGAGGAAAGCTACGTTCCTCGCCTGCGGGCACCCATCGGCCCATACCCTGCGTGGCATGACAGGCCCGGCTTTGTTGTCCAATCCGCGCATAACTCCACCCCGAAACCGGCTCAACGCCCGTCCCATCTACCACAAAATGCGCCGAAGGCGGCGGCGCTTCATCGTCATAGGCGTCGCCCGCGCCAGACCACGCGGGAAGGCAAAGCTTTTTCACCTGCCATGGCGCAAGGAAACTTTGTTTATAGGTCGGGTCAGCCGCCAGCTCAAAAGCTGCGTATGCCGATTCGGTCATGGCGCGGTGGTGGCCGTGCTGGCCCGGCACATCCAAAAATGTCGGGCAAATAATATCCGGTCGTTCGGTCCGCAGAATATCGACAAACCGCAAAATGGTACGCGCCCGCCCCCAGCGGGCCAGTGTATCCACGCCTGATTTAGAGAAGCCAAAATCGGTGATCGGATCTTCGGGACTTTCTGACAGCCAATGCATCCGCATGTTCAGGATGTCACAAGCGCGCTCCATCTCTGCGGTGCGCAGAGCCCCTAGCGCGGCCCCTGTTTCGCGACCAATATTGTTCTGGCCACCTTCGCCGCGTGTTGAACAGGCATAGCTGATATCTATCCCATCCCGAAAGGCGAGCGCAGCCAGCATTTCGGAATGCTCATCATCCGGATGCGCCCCGGTGTTCATAAAAGACACAACGGATTTCAAGGGCACCAAAGCACGCCACAGCTCGACGATGTGAGGTGTCATGCGCTCCGAGGCGAGACGTATTGGATCAGATTTGGGCATGCTTTTCCTGAAATTTTATGCGGCCACAGCAATCTGCGGCGTAAATGTATGATTCAAAATAAGGGCGGCTGCCCCGCGGGTCGCCGTCATCCGTCCAGACACACCGCGCTGCAGCCGTGGCAGATCGTTGTCCATGCGGTGTGACACCGAGGCAATAGAGGGATCAACCATCGCAACAAGCTTATCCAGCAAAGCTTCGGGCATCGCACCGCCTAGAACAACGGTCTGTGGATCAAACAGGTTTTCAACGATGTGCAACGCATGACCAAGCGCGGTGGCGGCAGAGACCAACCAGCTGTTGAGCCGCTCATCCCCGGCAACAAACATCAGCTTTAGCTGGTCAAAATCAATGTTTTCCTGATCATCGGACTGAAGGCATCGGGTTAGAGAAGCCCGGCTGAGCACAGTTTCCAAAGGAACCGACCGACCGTCATAAGGCACGGGAATATGGCCAATTTCACCCGCGTTGCCAAAGGCTCCAGGGATCAAATGCCCCTGAGACACCAAGCCCAATCCCAGACCCATGCCAAAATAGAGATAGGCATAGCTCTGCAGCCCCTTTGCTGCCCCGGTGATCCGTTCCGCCATTGCGGCGGCGTTGGCGTCATTGCTGACCTCAACCGGCACCCCCAACACCTCTTGGAACAGCGGCTGGGCATCAACCTGATCCCATCCTGGCAAATCCGTGCCCTTCCCCGAGAGGCCCGTCTTGCCAAAAGGCCCTGGCATGACAACGCCTGCCCCCAACAACCGATCAAACGGCGCCTGCGCCGCTCCCAAAGCCGCATCTCGCTGCTTCAAAAGGATCGCACAAATCTCACCTGGATCTGTGGAGGGACTTTGCACCCGCTGTTCATAGACCGGCTCTCCCAGCATGTTCAGCAGTGCCACAAAAATGGCGTTGGGGCGAATTTCGACGCCAAGGGCAAAGGCACCGGATGGATTCAGTGCATAAAGCACCGCGGGCAAACCTCGCCCGATAGACCGTGTCCCATTTTCAACCAACAACCCCTCCGCAAGAAGATCGGCGATGATGTTGCTCACGGCCTGTGTGCTCAGCCCAAGTGACCGAGCAATTTCAGCCCGCCCCATTTCACCCGCGCTTTGAATTTGCGCCAGCACAACCTGACGGTTTCGCGACCGAGAGCGCGTGGAATTCGACCCTTGAGGAGCTGTGGTTTTTGTCATGTGATTTCATTAACTCAAATTAATTGACTATTCAAGTGGGTTGAGTTAATGCTTTGTGAATGACGGCTTGACGTATTCAAACAAGCCCACCGACCTGTGCAAAACCGCCAGGTCAATTTTCGGGAGGAACTGACATGATTACCCATTTGAAAGGGCTGGCTTTTGCCGGGATGACATCCCTAGCCGCCCTGACTGCGCCTGCTGCGATGGCAGATGTGGAAATTGAATACTGGCAGTATTTCTTCGACGCCCGCGTCGACGCCATGAGCCAGTTGATTGAGAAATTTGAGGCGGCCAACCCCGGCATCACCGTTAAGATGTCTCATTTCCCTTACGCCGACTACCGTACCAAAGTTGCGGCGGCAATCCCGGCGGGAGAAGGCCCGGACGTGGTCCAGCTGTTCTACGGCTGGCTGAACGATTACATCGAAGCCGACCTTATCCAGCCACTGCCAACAGCGTCTTTTGACCCGGCAGAGGTTGATTCTGAATTCTTCCCCATGGTTCAGGCGATGAAGCGGGACGGACAGTATTATGCGCTGCCCACGGCCGTCCGTTCGCTGGCCCTGTTCTACAACGAACGTCTGTTCAAAGAAGCGGGCATCGAAAAAGCCCCTGAAACGCTGGATGAGCTGGTTGAGGCCGCCAAGGCCTGCACCAAAGTCGACGGCGCGGGCAATCTCACACAGGTTGGCTTTACAACCGGCATGAACGCGCAGGACCACCACTGGTTCCGCGAAGTTCTGGTCCGTCAGTTCGGCGGCGATCCCTATAATGACGACTACAAAACCGTCAACTATGCCACCGACGCGGGTGAAAAGGCCCTGGCCTTCTACACCGGGTTGGAGACCGAACATAAAGTCACAAAAGCGGGCTTTATGGACGAACCGCAGGCCGCCTTCAAAGCCAGCCGCGCCTGCATGCATATCGACGGATCGTTCCGCATTGGATCGCTCAACAAGATCCGTGGTTTGAAGTGGGGTGTGGCCGAGCTTCCTGCGAACAACGACGGTGTGCGTGCGAACTATAGCTCTTACTGGGTAAACGCCGTAACCACCAAAGCAGAAGGCGAAAAGCAAGAAGCCGCGCTGAAGTTCATGGACTACATCACCTCGGACGAAGCGATGCAGATCTGGCTGGATGTGGTCGGCGAACTGCCTGCGAAGCCCTCGGTTGGCATGACAGACTCCAATGCCAATGATCCGGTGTTTGGCCCGTTCATCCGCGGCCTTGCCTATGCAAACACCACCAAATTTGCCAATGAAAGCGCCCAGCGCGCCGAGTTGATGCAGATGGTTGAGCGCGTGTTCCTGCAAGATGCCGAGCTGATGGACAGCCTCAAGGCAGCAGCTGTTGCTGAGCAAAAAATCCTCGACGATTACTATAAGTAACAGTCCTCTGACCCGGTGCATCTTGTGCCGGGTCACCCTCTGATCTGAGATCCCCCAAAATGTCCTTTTATCGCAACCTGACGATCCGCCAAAAGCAGATCTTATGGGCATGGGCTTTTCTTGCCCTGCCGGTGCTATTCTATACCGTCATCCGCTTTTATCCCACTGGCAACGCCATCCTGATCTCGTTTCAGGACTGGAACCTGCTAGGAGCACGGACCTGGGTCGGTTGGGAAAACTACATCAAGCTTTGGCATGACGAGGTCTTCTGGGTCGTGTTCCGCAACACCTTTGCCTATCTATTGCTTGGAACCCCGATCTCTTTGCTGATCTCGTTTGTGATTGCCTACCACCTCGACAAAGTGCGCTTTGCCCATGGCTTTCTGCGCATGCTGTACTTTTTGCCCTTCATGACAAGCGCGGTGGCCATGGCATGGGTCTGGCGTTGGTTCTATCAGGGCGTGCCGATTGGCCTGTTCAACAATGTGCTCGCTGGCTTTGGCATCGCTCAGATTGAATTTCTGGGATCGACGGAAACCGCCCTTCCCTCGGTGCTCGCTCCTGCGATCTGGGCCGGACTTGGCTTTCAGGTGATCATCTTCATGGCAGGTCTGCGCGCGATTCCAACGTCTTATTACGAAGCGGCACGCATCGATGGCGTGGGCTGGTTCACCATTCTGACCCAGATCACCATTCCTCTGCTACGCTCGACAATCGTCTTTATCGTAGTGTTCTCGTCCATCGGGTTCCTGCGTATCTTTGACCATGTATTCAACATGACCACCAACAACCCCGGTGGCCCGTTGAACTCGACCAAACCTCTGGTTCTGATGATCTACGACACCGCCTTTAATTCATTCGACATGGGCTATGCTGCGGCGCAAACCGTCGTGTTGTTCCTAATTCTGCTGGTGGTCAGTCTGATCCAGCTGCGCCTTTTGAGGAGCACGTAACATGAGCGCGACTGAAAGCCTCAAACCCACAACTGCGGGCCTGATGGATGCTGCGTCCGGCACATCCAAGCCGCGCAATATGGGACAGATCCTGCGCTGGCTGGTGTTGTTTTTTGGCGGCATATTGATGGTGATGCCGATCATCTACATGATCTCCACCTCGTTGAAATGGCCGCACGAAGTCTACAACGTCAATCTTATCCCTGATGAACCAACCATTGAGAATTATACCTATGTTCTTGAAGATGGGCGCTTTTACATGTGGTTCATCAACTCAGCGATCATCGCGACGGCCACGACCATCTCAAATCTGTTGTTTGACAGTCTGGTGGGCTACACCCTGTGTAAGTTCAAGTTCCCGGGCCGCACATTGGTGTTCATCGCCATCCTGTCGACCCTGATGATCCCGACCGAAATGCTGGTGATCCCGTGGTATCTCATGTCTCAGCAATTTGGCTGGCTCGATAGCTATTGGGGCATCATGTTCCCCGGCCTCATGACAGGCTTCGGCACCTTCTTAATGAAACAGTTTTTTGAGAGTGTTCCGGACGATTTCATCGAAGCCGCACGGATCGATGGGCTTAACGAGCTACAGATCTGGTGGACCGTAGCCATGCCTTTGGTCAAACCGGCGCTGGCCGCCCTGGCAATCTTTGTGTTCCTCGGCAATTGGACCGCATTCCTCTGGCCGCTGATCGTGACCAATTCAACCGAAATGTACACCATTCCTGTAGGGCTTTCCGGCTTTGGAGACGAGGCGGATGTGGCTTGGGAATTGATCATGACCGGTGCCGCGATCTCAACACTTCCAACCCTTATCTTCTTTCTCATCTTCCAGCGGTTCATCATCCGCGGTGTTGTTATGGCGGGCCTTAAAGGATGACAGACACAAGCATTTTCCCCGACAGCACCTATGCTGACACCGTTCTTGGCCCTCTGTTCGACGGGGTGAAAACCCACTTTGCCGATCACATGGCGATGATCGACCGGGCCCATCTGGTGATGCTGAAGGAAACTGGCATCATCGGATCTGCTGAGAGCGCAAAACTCGCCCAAGCCGTGCAGGCGGCTCATGGCGAAGTCGATTTGGAAAAACTCACCTACACCGGAGAATTTGAAGACTATTTCTTCTGGATCGAAACGGAGTTGCGTAAACATCTGGGAGACCTCGGAGGCGCGCTACACACTGCGCGCTCACGCAACGACATCGACCACACAGTCTTTCGCATGGGCCTTCTGGCGCGGTCTCAGGCAATGATGGGGCAGGTTTTGACCCTCATCCAGGCGCTGTTGAGCAAAGCGGAGCAAGAATCTGAGACCCTGATTGTCGCCTATACGCATGGTCAACCAGCGCAGGCCACCACGTTTGGCCATTACCTAGCGGCCATGATTGAGGTGCTTCTGCGCGATGCCAAACGCCTGAGTGACGCCATTGATGTGGTCGATCGCTGCCCGCTTGGCGCGGCGGCAATTACAACCTCCGGCTTTCCGATTGACCGCGCGCGCACCGCCGATCTGCTGGGTTTTGATGGCTCGGTGCAAAACAGCTATGGGTGTATCGCCTCTGTGGATTACATCACCGGGCTGTATTCCGCGATCAAGTTGATGTTTCTGCACCTCGGCCGCACGGTTCAGGACATGGCGTTTTGGTCCAGTTTCGAAGTTGGTCAGCTTTATGTGCCAAACGCCTTGGTCCAGATCAGTTCGATCATGCCCCAAAAACGCAATCCGGTTCCCATCGAGCATCTGCGCCATCTCTCGTCGGTCACCGTTGGGCATTGCGACACAATGATGTCGACCATGCACAACACCCCCTTCACGGATATGAACGACAGCGAAGGCGAAGTTCAGCAGGCTGGGTATGCGGCATTCAACTCGGCAGATCGGGTTCTGCGTTTGATGACTGCCTTCCTGCCGGCCTGCTCTGTCAACTCTGCCAATGTGAAACGCAACGCTGAAGCCGCCTGTGTCACAATCACCGAGCTGGCCGACACATTGGTGCGCGACGAGGGGCTAACCTTCCGCCAGGCCCATGAAATCGCCGCTCATACCTCTCGGGCCTGCATTCGAAAACAGGCAAATCTCGGCGAAGGATATGCGGCCTTTGTATCGGCCTTTGAGACCGCAACCGGACATGCCCCGACACTCACCGAAGAGGCGTTTCGAGAGGCCGTTTCGATGGAGGGGTTCGTCTCGCGACGCGACCGCTTTGGAGGCCCGGCCCCCGCAGCCCTATCCGCCGCTTTTGATACCTATCGCACAGATCTTGTTGATCTGATGTCACGAAGCACAAGCCGCGCAATCCGTCGCAAAAATGCGCAACATGCGCTTGATACGGCCTTTAAGGCTCTGTTGGAGGCCTGACCCATGGCAAATCTTAGTTTGAAAAATCTGGTCAAAGCTTATGGTGCGACCGAAGTCTTGCACAGCATCAATCTTGATGTGGAAGATGGCGAATTTGTTGTTTTTGTCGGACCCTCTGGCTGCGGGAAATCAACCACATTGCGGATGATTGCCGGGCTGGAAGAAGTGACCGGTGGGTCGATCGTGATTGGTGACCGTGAAGTCAACAATCTAGAGCCGAAAGACCGGGACATCGCAATGGTCTTTCAGAACTACGCGATCTACCCACATATGACGGTGAAAAAGAACATCGCATTTGGGTTGCGGTCTTCAAAACTGCCCAAAGCTGAAAAGGAACAGCGGATCCTAGAGGTTGCGGGTATCCTTGGCATGGAAGATCTTCTGGAGCGCAAACCGGATGCCCTGTCAGGGGGCCAACGCCAGCGGGTCGCCATCGGGCGCGCCATGGTCAGGGATCCGGCCGTCTTTCTCTTTGATGAACCGCTGTCCAACCTCGATGCACAGCTGCGCACACAGATGCGGCTGGAAATCAAAAAACTGCACCAGCGTGTTGGCAGCACGATCATCTTTGTAACCCATGATCAGGTAGAGGCCATGACCATGGCAGATCGCATTGTCATCATGAAAGATGGGCATATTCAACAGGTTGGCACCCCGGACGAGGTCTATCGCAACCCCGCCAATGCCTTTGTGGCACAATTCGTCGGAGCGCCTTCGATGAACATGATTGCGGGCACCTATGATGGCACCCAGGTGGCGTTGTCCTCTGGCCAGACGCTTGATCTTCAACGCGGTGCTGCGGCTGGAACCGACATTCTACTTGGGGTCCGGCCCGATGATCTGCATCCGGTTGCCGATAATGCCATCGTCGAGGGCAAGGTGGCTGTCCGCGAACCTCTGGGCCCCGAAACACTAATCTATGTCGACACCCCCTCTGGTGAAGTGGTGGCCAAGGCAGACGGACGTCGCCCGCCAGAGGTCGGCGAGGTGGTCAAGCTCGGCGCCGCAACGGATGACCTTCATCTGTTTGACGCCAAAACCGGTCAGGTGGTGTCGTGACAGAACGCCCAGAAAAGGTGCTCTGTGTCGGTCGCCTGTACTGCGATCTGATTTTTACAGGCGCACCTGGTTTGCCTACGGCAGGTACAGAAACATTCGCCAAAGGTCTGTGCATGGATATTGGCGGGGGGGCATTTATCACCGCCGCGACCCTTGCCGCGCTGGGGCGTCCCACTGCGCTCATGGCCATGATCCCCTCCGCACCCTTTGCGGATTTTGTGATGCAAGATCCTTTGTTTGATCAACTCGACACGAGGCGATGCGCACCAACGGCGGCTGAGTTTGACCCGCAGATCACCGTGGCCATCACCACCGACAGTGATCGCGCGTTTCTCAGCCGTAAATCTGGCCCCGCTTTGCCTCCGGTCCAAGCGGTACTTTTTGAAGGTATACGCCATCTGCATATCGGTGAGCTGCGCACATTGGTGGAACACCCCGAACTGATCGATCTTGCTCATAAGAGCGGTGTCAGCATCTCGCTCGATTGCGGTTGGGATGAAGACCTCTTCGACGCAGGCAAAGACCTGACCTCGTTGATATCTGCTGTCGATCTATTTTTGCCCAATGAACACGAAGCTGCGCGGCTGGATCTTATCGGGGTTCCGCTGCCAGAGGCGACAACGGTGGTCAAGACAGGTGCGCAGGGCGCACATCTGGTCCGCAAGGGGCGCAAAATTCAGGCAGATGCCCCCAAGGTACCCGTGATTGACACCACGGGTGCGGGCGACGCCTTTAATGCCGGGTTCCTCAATGCCTGGCTCAACTCAGCCTCGGATCTTGACTGCCTAGCATCGGGCATTGCCAGCGGATCCGCTGGGGTCCAGCACGCCGGTGGAACAGGCGCACTCCGACAGCCCCCAGTCAAAGCCACCGCCTAAAATGAAAGGCCTCCCGGTTAGGGAGGCCTTTTTTCATTTCTCGACTCAAGATCAGGTGCGGCTTCCCGCCTCCATCAGACCTTTTTCCTTCAAGATTTCATGCGCTTCATCAAGGCTCTTGCGCGCACGCTCAATCAGCGTGTCGATCTCTTCTTTAGAGATCACCAAAGGCGGCGAGATCACCATGCGGTCGCCGACATGGCGCATGATCAGATTATTGGCAAAGCAACGCTCGCGACAGATGAAGCCCGCAGTCCCAGCATCTGCTTTGAACGGAGCCCGGTTTGCGGCATCAGGTGTCAGCGCCAGGGAGCCCATCATACCCACAATCTTGACCTCACCCACCAGCGGATGATCTGCCAATGATTCAAAGCGGTCTTTAAGATACGGTGCTGTCTCGTCGCGGACGGTATCAACGATACCCTCTTCTTCCATGATGCGCAGGTTTTCCAGCGCAACCGCCGCCGCAACCGGGTGCCCCGAATAGGTATAGCCGTGGTTGAACTCGACGCTGCCGATCACCTCGGCCACTTCGTCGCAGACAATACTGCCGCCGATCGGCTGATAGCCCGACGACAGACCCTTTGCGATGGTCATGATATGCGGACGGATGCCCAGCGTCTCAATGCCGAACCAGTTGCCCGTGCGACCAAAGCCACAGATCACCTCATCCGCAATCAACAGGATACCGTACTGATCGACGATACGTTGGATCTCAGCCCAGTAGGTATCGGGGGCAACAATCACACCGCCCGCGCCTTGCACCGGCTCTGCGATAAAGGCCGCGACCTTATCCGCACCGATCTCAAGGATCTTTTTCTCCAACTCCTGCGCGCGTGCCAGACCGAATTCCTCTGGCGACATGTCGCCCCCTTCGGCCCACCAGTTCGGCTGAGGAATGTGCTCGATGCCCTGAACAACGCCCCCCTGCGCGTGCATGCCGGTCATCCCGCCAAGCGACATCGCGCCAAGCGTTGATCCGTGGTAGCCATTCCAACGGCCAATGATGACATTGCGATCAGGTTGACCTTTTGCCGCCCAATAGGTGCGGACCATACGCAGGTTGGTGTCATTGGCCTCGGAGCCTGACCCGGCAAAGAACACATGATTCAAATCGCCCGGCGCCATTTCAGCCAGCTTGGCCGCAAGATTTAAGCCCGGCACATGGGTGGTTTGAAAGAAGGTGTTGTAATACGGCAGTTCTTCCATCTGACGCGCGGCGGCCTCAGCCAATTCTTTGCGACCATAGCCAATGTTCACACACCAGAGGCCCGCCATGGCATCGAGAATGCGGTTGCCTTCACTATCTGTCAGCCAACATCCTTCCGCACGCGTAATCACACGCGCCCCTTTTTCGGTCAATTCACTGCCACAGGTGAACGGATGCATATGGTGTGCCGCATCCAGACGCTGCAGCTCTTCGGTCGGGGAATTTGTGGTCAGATTCGTCATCGGCGGCCTCATCTCATGTTTGCCTCGAGAATATGATCAAATTTCAAACTGTCAATCTGCGCGACAACAAATCCACTGGTCACGGCGGCGTGATCCGACTAAAGACGCATCCGGGAGACACGATTGAACACCTCTACCGGCATATCCGCTTTTTGGGCGACATTCCTACGGCTCACCCTCGTGGTGGCCGTCGCCACGGGCATGTTGTTGCCACGTATGTCTGCGGTTCTGGCCGAGCTTATACCGGGCGTTCAGACGATGGTGATCTGTACAGGCACAGATCTGATCACCCTCACAATCGGACCGGATGGAACACCAATTGAAGCGGATGACACCGGCGCCCTGCCCCACTGCACCTTGGCGGATCTGATTGATCACCCGAACCAGACGCTGCCGGCTTGGATTACTCTACATGCGCCAGAAGCGCCGCAGCCCGCTATTCTTCCACACCCTTCGGCAGATCAGGATCGATTGAACGGTCTACGTCTGTCCCGGGCTCCTCCTGTCTTGGTCTAAGTTTTTCGACCAAATTTCAACTGACAGGACTTAACAATGACCGATGCAACTGTATCGGCACCCGCCACGTCATCTATGACGGGCGGTGCCTTCTATCGACTTGTGTGGAAATGGCATTTCCTCGCATCCCTATATGTTCTTCCGTTTATGGCCATTTTGGCCGTGACTGGCGGGATCTATCTCTACAAACCGCAGATCGAGGAATGGATCTATGCCGACAGACTTAACGTCGCGCAGGGGGAAACTCGGCTCAGCTATGAGGCGCAGGTTGCCTCGGTTGAGGCCGCTGTGGGGCTGACCCGATTGCGGTCTGTGTCCGTTTCTGACACTCCAACACGTAGCACGTTGATCGAATTCAACGATGCTGAAAAAACACGCTCCTACGCCTGGGTTGACCCCTACACAGGCGAGGTTCTGGCCGTGACGCCACGAGACGAAACGGCAATGCGTATGCTCAAGAAGTTCCACGGCGAGTTGCTTCTTGGGAAATTCGGCACGAAATTCGTTGAATTATCAGCGCATTGGGCCATCGTGATGTTTATCACTGGGGTCTATCTATGGTGGCCACGTGGTCAACGCACGATTGGCAAAGCGGTTTCTCTTCCCAAAGGAAAAGGCCGCGCATGGTGGCGGGAAACCCATTTGTTTACCGGCATGTTGGCGACGGTTCTGGTAGTGCCTATC
This sequence comes from uncultured Pelagimonas sp., assembly GCA_947497905.1. Lineage (GTDB taxonomy): Bacteria > Pseudomonadota > Alphaproteobacteria > Rhodobacterales > Rhodobacteraceae > CANMIH01. Next base: position 50,754 of record CANMIH010000010.1, on the reverse strand, counting down.
CTGATCACCGGATTGCCGTGGACTGACGTTTGGGGTGGTGGGCTGTCTTATGTCCAAGAGCAGACAGGACAGAAATCTCACAGCCTGCGTTTTGGGGGGCGTAAACCAAAATCCACTGTGGCTGAAACTGCGCCATTGGCGATGGGTGATGTGTTTGACATTGCCCGCGCGGAAGGGCTGAAAGCGCCGTATGAGTTGAAACCCGCCAAGAAGGCCGACGGGGCCTTCTGGGTCCGGTCAGCCAGCCGAGATCGCTATGATCAAACCGAGCTTGTGGTTGATCAATACAGCGGCAAGATATTGAAACGCATAGACTTTGCCGACAATCCGGTGGTGGCGAAAACAGTCAGCCTAGGGATTTCCCTTCATCAAGGAGAGCTGTTTGGACCGCTCAATCTTGCGCTCAACACGCTCGCAGCCGTCTTGGCGCTTGTGTTGTCCGTCACGGGTTTTGTGGCCTGGTGGAAGCGCAAGCCAGCGGGATCTTTAGGGGTTCCAGCCGCACCGGAGGCCGCGCTTGGGTTTGGCATGATGGGTCTTGTCCTGATCCTCATGCTGCTTTTGCCTCTGATGGGCGCGTCTCTCATTCTTGCGCTGGCGTTGGATTGGCTGCTGTTTAAACGCCTAGGGTGGTTCCGCGCAGGCACCGCCTAAATTGTACGTTTTGTACACAGTGTACGCCTCTGTGCGCAAAACGTACCACGCTATTTCTGGTCCGGCACCGCCTGTCGGACCAGATCCATGCCCTGCGTGACATCGTCGGCCATCGCCCGTGCCGTCGCATCGGCATCGCCCTTAGCCAAAGCCACCAACATGTCTTTGTGGCGATCTGGCAGGTTGCGCGTCCCCATCTGACCACAGACAATCCGAAGAGACGGACCAAACCGCAGCCAAAGACCATCCACCATTGCAGTCAGGATTGGCGCCTCGGCAACCTGATTGAGCTTGGCGTGAAACGCGTGATTCTCTTGCAGGTACGTGCTGACATCGCCCCGTTCAATCGCGTGATCCAGCCGGTCATCAATGCTTGTCAACTCCGCCACATCATCCGGTGTAACCCGTGTTGCGGCCCGTCGAGCCAGCAAAGGTTCGAGCGCCTGACGCGCCGCGCTGAGCTCATCAACCGCGTCGACGTCAAGGACAGGGACCACAATCCGCCGATTGCCCATCGCATTCAAAGCACCCTCGGCGGTCAGGCGCCTCAAGGCTTCACGAACCGGGGTCATGCCCGCCTCAAGCCGGGCCACAAGCCCTTGAATTGTTACGGGCTCTCCCGGTTCCAATTCGCCAAACAAAATTGCGTCGCGCAGATCGCGATACACCTGTTCATGCGCAGGAAGCCCCGCCTTGGTCGGTTCTGGTGCCTCAGAATTCATCACATCTCCTCTGGGGGCAGTACGCCATGTCTAACACGTCTTGCGCAAGAGAACAGAGCGTGGAAACATCATGAAAGTTGCTTTTGAAACTGAAATATGATCAAAATTCCATGACGGGGCATCAAAGACCCCGCGTTCAACGGGAGCCCGAGATGTTTAAGAACCTCATGACATGGACCGCAACCCTTGCGCTTGCAGCTGGCATGGCAAGTGCGGATGAAGTGCGCGTTTACAACTGGTCCGACTATATCGACGAAGAGCTTTTGGCCAAGTTCGAAGCCGAAACCGGCCTCAAACTGATCTACGACGTCTTTGACAGCAACGAGCTGCTGGAAACCAAAATGCTTGCTGGTGGGTCGGGCTATGACGTGGTTGTGCCAACGGGCAGCTTCCTGCAGCGCCAGATCCAAGCGGGTGTGTTCCAGCCGCTGCAGAAAGATGCTCTGGCGAACTATGGCAACGTTTGGAACGTGATTGCGGATCGCACCGCACGGTTTGACCCCGAGAACACCTATTCGATCAACTACATGTGGGGCACCACTGGGCTTGGGACCAACACCGGCAAGGTGAAAGAAGTTCTGGGCGACGATGCACCGGTTGACTCGCTGGCCTTGGTCTTTGATCCGGCGAACATGGAAAAGCTCGCAGACTGCGGTGTGCATTTCCTCGATGCCCCGGATGAAATGATCCCGGCGGCGCTCACCTATCTGGGTCTTGACCCCAACACACATGACAAAGCCGATCTTGAAAAAGCGGCTGGTGTGCTTGAGGCCATTCGCCCCTATGTGCTGAAATTCCACAGCTCGGAATACATCAATGCCCTCGCCAACGGCGATATCTGTGTGGCTGTTGGTTGGTCCGGGGATGTGCTTCAGGCGCGTGACCGCGCAGCAGAAGCGGAAAACGGTGTTGAGATTGCCTATAATCCGCCCAAAGAAGGCGCTCTGATGTGGTTCGACCAGATGGCGATCCCGACCGATGCGCCAAACCCAGAGGGCGCACATAAGTTCCTGAACTTTATGCTGGATGCCAACAATATGGCCGCAGCTTCGAATTATGTGTATTACGCCAATGGCAACAAGGCGTCGCAGGAGTTTCTTGAGGCGGATGTGATTGACGATCCAGCGATCTATCCCCCCGAAGCCGCGATGAACAACACCTATATCAAAGGCCCCTATCCGGCCAAGGTTCAGCGGGTTGTGACCCGTCTTTGGACCCGCGTGAAATCAGGCGTCTGATCGCCTTACGGCCCGCGCCGATCTGGCGCGGGCCCTCTTTCCCTCGCAGCTTCCGGATAGATTTATGGCCCAGACCATCTTTGCCCCTTGGGACGATCCCGAGGAAAAGCCGCTTATCGAATTTGTGAATGTCACCAAACGGTTTGGCGATTTCACCGCGATCGATAACCTGTCTCAACAAATCTATGCGCGCGAGTTTTTCGCCCTTTTGGGACCATCGGGCTGTGGCAAAACAACCATGATGCGCATGCTGGCCGGATTTGAAACTCCGACAGAGGGCAAAATTCTATTGGGTGGTCAGGACATCGGAGCCATCCCCCCCAACAAGCGCTCGGTGAACATGATGTTCCAGAGCTATGCCTTGTTTCCGCACCTGTCGATCTGGGAAAACATCGCCTTTGGTCTGAAACGCGAGGGTAAGGACAAAGAGTTTATTCAGGCGCGTGTGGACGAAATGCTGCGTCTAACCCGGCTTGAGGCATTTGCCCGCCGCAAGCCACACCAGATTTCCGGTGGTCAGCGTCAGCGCGTGGCTCTGGCCCGGTCTCTGGCTAAGGCCCCGAAACTATTGTTGCTAGATGAGCCCCTGGGTGCGCTCGACAAAAAGCTGCGTGAAGAAACGCAGTTTGAACTGATGGACATTCAGGAAAGCACCGGCACCACCTTTGTGATTGTGACCCACGATCAGGAAGAGGCAATGACAGTGGCCAGCCGCGTGGCTGTTATGGACCATGGCAAAATCATTCAGGTGGCCACGCCACAGAATATCTATGAGGCGCCAAATTCCGTTTATGTGGCTGATTTCATTGGGGATGTGAACCTGATCAAAGGCCAGGCCAAAGCCCGTGACATTGTCGAAGGGGATGACACCTCGGGTGGGTTAGAGCTGCATTGGGGCGAAGGCCATGCGCCTCTGGTGGCGGCCAATGGCGACACCGCTCTCGCGGGCAAGGAGGTTGTTCTTGCCCTGCGGCCGGAAAAGATGAGCATCTCGAAAGAACATCCCGCCGCAGCAAATGCCCTAAAAGGCAAGGTTATCGATATCGGCTATCTCGGCAACATCTCGACCTATCATGTTGAGCTGGACAACGGCACAATGGTGAAGGCACAGATCGCCAATACCCGTCGGGTTTCCAGGCGTCAGATCACCTGGGAGGATGAGGTCTGGCTTAGCTTCTCCGCCACCGCGGCAATTGTGCTGGAGGGCTGACGATGCGCCGTTTTACGCTGATTTCGGTGCCCTATATCTGGTTGTTGGCGCTGTTTTTGATCCCATTTGTGATCGTCTTCAAAATTGCCCTGTCCGATGCCGCAATTGCGCGCCCTCCCTATCTGCCGCTTTTGGAGTTCTCCGAAGGATGGGCCGGGATCAAAGCGTTTTTCAGCGAACTAGATTTTGAAAACTTTGTCTGGCTGACGGAAGATGATCTGTATTGGAAGGCCTACCTCAGTTCGCTCAAGATCGCCTTGGTTTCAACGCTGTTCACGCTCCTGATTGGCTATCCGATTGCCTATGGTATGGCACGCGCGCCGAACGAATGGCGGCCGACCCTGCTCATGCTGATGATCCTGCCGTTCTGGACAAGTTTTCTGATCCGGGTCTACGCGTGGATGGGTATTCTCAGCACCGAAGGTCTGCTCAATCAGCTGTTGATGGGTCTCGGCCTGATCACCGAGCCCCTGATGATCCTGAACACCAATGTCGCCGTCTATATCGGCATTGTTTACACCTATCTGCCCTTCCTTGTTCTACCCGTGTATGCCGCTCTGGAAAAGCTGGACGACAGCCTGTTGGAAGCCGCTGAAGATCTGGGATGCTCGCGGTTTTCGGCCTTTTGGCTGGTCACGGTGCCGTTAAGCCGGTCGGGTATTCTTGCGGGCTGTTTCCTAGTGTTCATTCCCGTATTGGGGGAATTTGTGATCCCCTCCCTGCTCGGCGGATCCGGGACCTTGATGATCGGCAAGGTGTTGTTCGAAGAGTTTTTCTCCAACCGCGATTGGCCTGTTGCCAGCGCCGTTGCTGTGATCCTGCTACTGATCCTGATTGTGCCCATTGTTCTGTTCCAGATGAACCAGCAAAAACAACAGGAGGCAGGCAAATGACACGCGGATCCGAATTTTCAGCGAAAATTCGACACCCCTTTGGCTCACCCAAGCGCCGGACAATGACCTTTGCACGCCCCTCACCCTACGCGCGCGCTGTCCACGAATTTTCGTTGAAAATTCGGCCTCTCCCGGAGGGCGCGTCATGAGACGGTTTTCCTGGTTCAATGCGACATCCCTGACTTTGGGCTTTGCTTTCCTCTACCTGCCGATGGTCATTTTGGTGATCTACAGTTTCAATGAATCCCGACTGGTGACGGTCTGGGCGGGGTTCTCGACCAAATGGTATGGCGAGCTGTTCCAGAACAAGGATTTCCTCAACGCCGCCTGGGTCACCTTGAAAGTGGCGTTTTTCTCTTCCTGTCTGGCGACCGTTCTGGGCACAATGGCCGCCTATGTGCTGGTGCGCGGAGGACGGTTTCGTGGCCGCACTCTGTTCTCGGGTATGATCTATGCCCCGCTGGTGATGCCCGAAGTGATCACAGGCCTGTCGCTCTTGCTGCTGTTCATCGGCATCGGTTTAGACCGGGGTATTTTAACTGTGGTTCTAGCCCATACCACCTTTGCCATGTGTTACGTTTCAGTTGTCGTCAGTTCCAGATTGGTCAGCTTTGACCAGTCTCTGGAAGAAGCCGCTTTGGATCTGGGATGTTCGCCGTTCGAAGCGTTTCGCCTTGTCACCTTGCCCATTATTGCCCCATCGGTGATTTCAGGCTGGCTGTTGGCGTTTACGCTCTCGCTTGACGATCTGGTCATCGCCAGCTTTACCACCGGCCCCGGTGCCACAACCCTGCCCATCAAGGTGTATTCGGCGGTGCGGCTTGGGGTCAGCCCGGAAATCAATGCCCTCTCCACCATCCTGATTGCCCTCGTGACAGTGGGTGTCATCACGGCCTCGCTGATTTCCAAGCGCGCAGCTGTGGCGCAGGCGCGGGACGAACGCGCGGCTTTGCAACAGTGAGGCGGATCTACGAAGACAGTGCCTATGACGCCGACGTGCCCAGCTATTGGGCCACAACGGTCGCGCCCGAACATTGGCCCGAGCTTCAAGGGGTTCAAAAGGCGGATGTCGCCATTATCGGCGGTGGCTTTACGGGATTAAACGCTGCTCTCACCCTAGCTCAGGCCGGAGTAGACGTTGCCGTGGTCGAGGCGCAAACCCCCGGTTGGGGGGCCTCCGGGCGCAATGGAGGATTTTGTTGCTTGGGTGGGACCAAACTGCCTGAGTCTCTTTTGCGCAAGCGCTTCGGCGACATCGGTCTTTCAGAGTGGCAGCACACCCAGAAAGCATCAATTGCCTATGTTCAGGCCCTGCTTGAGATGCATCAGATCGATGCAGACACGCATTCCAAAGGAGAAACCCAAGTTGCGCATTCCGCGCGGGCCTGGCGTGCGATGCAGGACGAGGCCGAAGACACGGCGCAGTCTTATGGAGTTGCGACACATCTGACTCAAAAGGCGGATCTTGCGGCAGAGGGCATGGATGGACCATGGCATGGCGCCCTGACAACCCGCGCAGGATTTGCGCTTAATCCTCTGAAATATCACACAGGCCTGGTGCATCTTGCCCAGCAGGCCGGGATCGCCTGTTATGGCCAAAGCCCGGTGCTGAAGATGGATCCCCACTATGTTCTTCATACACCGAAGGGCAAACTGATTGCGGATACCGTGATCATTGCCACCAATGGGTACTCTTCCGAAGATCTGCCCTCTTGGCTACGTGCACGCTATCTTCCGGTGCAATCGAGTGTGATTGTCACCCGAGTGCTGACGGAAAAAGAAAAGGCTGCCGCAGGCTGGTTCACCGATCAAATGGCTTACGATTCACGCCAGTTGCTGCATTATTTCCGGCTTTTGCCCGAGGGGCGGTTTTTATTTGGCATGCGCGGGGGGCTGCGTGCAACCTCTGGTGCTCAGGCGCGGATCAAGCGCAAAATCCGGCGTGACTTTGCGAAGATGTTTCCAGCCTGGCGGGATGTCGATATCACACATGATTGGAATGGTTTGGTCTGCATGATGCCCGGTCTGGTGCCGTTTGCCGGGGCCATTCCCGGCCACTCAGGGCTTTATGCCGGGCTTGGCTATCACGGCAATGGTGTCGCCCTGTCCAGCTTCACCGGCCATATGGTCGCCCGACAGGTGTTGGGTGATCCGGGGCTACCAGACCTGATGCGCATACCACCGGGGCGCTTTCCACTGGGCCGCGCCCGGCGGATGCTTTTGGCCCCGGCCTATCTCGCGGCCGAGACCTTCGATCTTTAATTTCCGCCCGGCGTCATTCCCGGGCGGGCTTTGCCCCGTTTGAGACCCAGTTGGCGTTCGCGCCAGATGATCAATCCCCCGGCACAAACCACAATGGCCGATCCCATAAGCACCTGAGAGGTGGGGATTTCTGCAAAGAACACATAGCCAAAGATGATTGAAAATAGGATCGAGGCGTAGTCAAACGGCGCCAGCAACGCGGCCTCGGAATGTTTGTAGGCCGTGGTCAGGAAAATCTGTGCAACGCCGCCGATCAATCCTGAACAGATCAGCATGATAAGCGCCGAAGTTGTCGGCCAAGCCCATCCAAAGGGGAAGGTCAACAACGAGAGCATCGTCGCGGTCAGCGAAAAATAGAACACAATGGCCGACGTTTCTTCGGTTGCCACCAGCCTGCGTATGTGAATCTGGGCCAAAGCACGAAGCACCGCAGAAATCAGGATCAGGGTGACACCCAGCAACGCCATATCGCTGAGTGTGCCGACAGTCAGGCGCGGCCAGAGCACAACGACAACGCCGACCAGACCAAGTGCGACTGCGCTGAGCCGGAATGCCCTGAGACGTTCACCCAACAAAATCGCGGCAAAAATCACGGTCATCATGGGGGCCGCGTAGCCCAGCGCGGTTACCTCTGGCAAAGGCAAAAGCCCAAGCGCGGCAAAGCCCGTGCCCATGGCCGATACGCCAATCACACCGCGCCAGACGTGACCCATCGGGCGCTTGGCTTTGAGCCCTGTGGTCAGATCTCCGCGCCAGGCCAGCCAACCAATGATGATGGGCATCGCGAAAAAGGAACGGAAGAAAACGGCTTCTCCGGGAGGCACTTCTGAGGCCGTGGCTTTGATCAGCGAGGCCATAATTGTAAATAGAAAAACAGAGGCGAGTTTCAGCGCAATGCCGCGCAGCGAAGCCATGGGACTAATCCTGATTTGAGATAGCCGCACACTGGCCCATGGTACCGCAAACGTCAATTGGGCGCGGCGCGGATTATCCCCGCCGCAAACCTTTAAGTTGTTTCAACACAATGTCTGCGGAAGGCCCGCTTTAGCATATCCAGTTCTGCGCGCAACAAATCCACTTCGGCACGGATGTCATCGCCCAGAACATCGCCGGCAATCAGTGTGAACTTTTCCAGCACTTCATGCGCGACACTGTCGAGGATCAAAAAGGTTTTGACACCTTCCCCCACCGCTTCGAGAGGAATAGGCACTTCGATCACCCAGCGTCCCGGTTCACCCGCATCTGAAAGCACAACGCCGCGTACCGGTTTATCATGTACTGTGACCGAAATCTCAGGCGGGGGCGCACTGGCGTTGTCCGCGACCAGTAGCCCTTCCCAGACACCTTCGAGAAACCGGGTTTTTGTCAGTGTATAAAGGCTCATCCCGATCCCCTGAATTACAGTTCGGCGCGTTTGCGGCGGCTAAAGGTCAGATCCCTCAGGATCACCTGGTTCATTTGCGGCCCTTCAAAGATCAGATCAAGCCACATCTTCTCAATGCGTTTCTCATTCAGCTTTGTATAGGCGAGGTCAAACTCGACACGGATGTCTTCGGCATTCAGCGGCAGTTCCCGAACGATCTGTTCCGTGTTAGGCCCATGTTTGATGTTGAGCCGCGCAAAAATCTCTAGCGGATTTTCCATCTCAACAATGGTATCGAGCCGGATCAGATGGTTGCGCTTGAGACCGGAACTTGCGTCCTGCGGCAGATCCACCGCGAGAGACAGATAAGACCCGCCAAACCGAAACACATCCAACCGAAGGCCAAAGGCCGCCAGGTCTTCTTCGCGCGTATTGCGGATCTGGCGCAGGGTCAGCTCGGAATGCGCACAGTCATGAAACAGGGTAACTTCCCCACCCAGCGTGGCATTGCTTTTGACCGAAGAAATTCCGGTGATCGGCATCGGGCCACACCATAGCTCCGGACGCCACGACCAATCCGCATCCGCCGGGCGCGGGAAAGATTGATTACCGATATAGGGCAATGCCAACCGAGACTCGGCCACATGGATCAGATCTTCGAGCTTGGACTTCAATTTACGCGCTCGGTTTCGCTGTTCGCGCAAAACTGTCAGGTCCGTTTTGGGCGCACGGCGCGCCAATTGGGCCCAGCGCGTCAGTGACGCGGCTTCGACGCCCCGTTCTAACCAAGATTGCTTGTCCCCTGACATGCCCTGCCCCTTTTGCCACGTGTTCGCTCAGTCGAAGTGAGTCTTTTTGCGCATTATCTTATGCGCCTTAGACTCTACTATGGCAAATCCTACTGATTGAATAAACGCTTCACTCTCTCAGATACGGGCATTCCAGAGAAATCTGAGAGCCTCCCGCTATTTTGGGCTAAGTCGCGTGATCTGGCGGAACTGCTCAACCAGCATGGATTTTCCTGCTGACCCTGCATAATCGCTGCCTTTCGGAGCGTAAAGCGCAAGCCCGATCATACGGTCGCCCTGTGCGAAGGTCCCTCGCCAATGTGAAGCGGCCCCATCTTTCAGCCCCGCGTCTCCACCGCGATCCAGATGTGCCAGCGTCAGGCCATTTTCTTCGCCACCTGCCAGAAGTTCGGCTTCCAGAGCACGGGCCAGATCTTTGGCTGTGGGCATATCTGATTGCGAACCGCGTCGGCCTACGGTGACAGTCATGACAAGCGGTTCAACATAGGTCCCGTCTTTGCCCTGAGACAGAATCTCACAGGATGCCACCACCGCAAAGCTGCGGTTGGCGCTGGTTTTGACGGTCTTCGGGTCAATACAATAGTCCTCAGGCCCGGCAACCACCACCGCCCCCCCCGCCAACTTGGCACGTCTGAGCGGGGCAGTTGTGGGCGTTTTCGTCAGGCCAGCGAGAAACCCGCGCGCTTTAGGGGCGCCAGATTTGGTGTCGTCGGGAACAGGCCCGGCACACCCAGCCAGTACAGCGCAAGCCAACACAGCGGGAAACAGAGAATATCGCATACTTTCAGAGATCCGTAACAGTGAGAGGCGCCACAGGCATGGGTGTGGTCCTCAAAGAAAACTTGGCTGGAAATGACGGCATTGGCTCCTCCCCAGGTGCTCATTCGGGAATACCCAAGGCCACGACACGGAACAAGGGAAGAGCCACGTTTTCGGAGCGAGGAAAGTCCTCACAGTCTCACGTCGGCAAAATTGTGCCACTCTCCAGTGCGCGAGACGCAGCTCAAGGGAGGCGCTATGTCCGGGATCAGCGACAGACGCAGGCCCAGAACCGCAAAATTGAAGCGATTTTTTCCTATTCTGACACGCCGAAGTTGTGTGCCTTTTGAGAATTATTCATACACGAAAGGGCATGATCCTCCCAAAAGTAGTAGTTCCCCAAGCAAAGGGATTTGTCATGCCGACCACGTTCAAGGTTTTCTCTCTCGGTAACCATGCGCGAATTGACACCACCGAAGGCAATTCCACTGCGGAAAATGCTAGTGTTCTGGTCGGTGAATCCTTTGGGGAAAACGGGTCACCCCTGATGAACCAGATCCAGATGTTTTCCAGTGCGGGTAATGGCCATCTAGGCGGCAGCGGCAACTCATATGATTCAAACAACAATGTATCGAATGATCAATTTTCGATCGATGACGGTGCGCCACAAACCTTTGACTCCCTTGCCGTCTATAATGCCACTCTGACCTATACCGACGGGACAACCGCGGAAATCACCGCCGTTGTCTTCCAGGATACCAACGGCAACACCTACCTCGCCCCCGAGATGAGCGACAACTCGGATCAGGCTGCGTTCGAATCAAAACCCCTTCAAAGCATCTCGATCGATTCACTGCTTTCAGGCAGCAACATGAACATGTCTTCCACCCGAATGGATGGCGACTATGTCATGTGCTTTGCAGAAGGGACAAAAATTCGCACACCCAACGGTGACGTCTGTGTCGAAGATCTGAAACCAAATGATCTGGTCACAACGCTGGACAATGGCGCCCAGCCGGTGCGCTGGATCCGCGGCAACCCGATTGTGGTTTCAAAGAAAACGGCACCTATCCGCATCACAGCCGGAGCCCTGAACCCAACCACCCCAAGCGAAGATCTAATTGTTTCACGCCAGCACCGAATGTTGGTCAAATCGCGACTGGCCAAACGCATGTTTGGCGCCACTCAGGTTCTGGTGACAGCGGCCAAGCTCCTGCATCTGCAAGGGGTGCGCGAACTGAAGGCCCGCAAAACCATCACCTATTGGCACTTCTTATGTGATCGCCACGAGGTGGTCTTTGCCAATGGCGCGCCTGCCGAGACATTGTATCTTGGGGATAATGCACGCGACACATTGGGACCGGATGCACTCAACGAGATCTATGAAATTTTTCCAGAGCTCGCCGAAGGCATCCTGCCTGAGATTGCGCGCCCTGTACCTGAGGTGCGCCGTCAACAAAGTCTGGTCAAACGGGTTCGGCAAAACAACAAGGTGCTGCTTGAGGTTTGAAACCCCCGCGCCTTAAGAGGCGGCACTTTGCGAACACATGGCCTTGATCGTTGACAGACATCGCGCGCTGTCAAAACGACATTGGAGCCTGATCTCTGCGCAAACCCAGCCGGCAGCGTCGCGCATCTTTATAGTAGTTCCCCGAAAAACCTGCGCAAAAAGCGGGCAATGGCGCCAACTGCGCCCTGAATCCGGGCAATTCCGCCGATCTTCTCCAAAACCTTGCTCACCGCCTTTGAAATAGGCGCTGCAGCGCAGCAATCGTGAGCCTGCCTGACCGGGGACACCCCGACGAGGTGTGTGGCAACCGATAGAATTGAGCCTCTGACCGGCCACCACACGATTGCAACCAACATGTTGCGGGGCCTGCGTAATGACTTTGATGCCATCAAACAAGCATCATCCGCAGCCCTGCCGGGAGAGACTTATGACCTTTCACAAGACTGCTTTGGCCGCTTCTGTTGCTGTGACGGCGCTCACCTCCTCTGCCTTCGCGGCGGATTGCCCCATAAAAGTCGGCGTTTTGCATTCGCTGTCCGGCACGATGGCCATCTCGGAAACCACGCTAAAAGACACCATGCTCATGCTGATCGACCAGCAGAACGCCAAGGGCGGTGTGTTGGGATGCCAATTGGAAGCCGCAGTTGTTGACCCGGCCTCAGACTGGCCACTGTTTGCCGAAAAGGCCCGCGAATTGCTAAGCGTTCACGACGCCGATGTGATCTTTGGCAACTGGACCTCGGTCAGCCGCAAATCGGTACTGCCGGTGATTGAAGAGCTGAACGGGCTTTTGTTCTACCCGGTGCAGTATGAAGGCGAAGAAAGCTCGAAGAACGTGTTTTACACCGGTGCGGCCCCCAACCAGCAGGCTATCCCGGCGACGGATTACTTCCTGGACGAGCTTGGGGTAGAAAAGTTTGCGCTGCTGGGCACCGACTATGTCTATCCCCGCACCACCAACAATATTCTTGAAAGCTATCTGGCGGGCAAAGGCATTGCCGAGGCCGATATCTTTGTCAATTACACCCCGTTTGGGCACAGCGACTGGTCCAAAATTGTTGCCGACGTTGTGGCGCTTGCGGCCGATGGCAAGAAGGTCGGTGTGATCTCGACCATCAATGGGGATGCGAACATCGGGTTCTACAAAGAGCTTGCCGCGGCTGGTATCTCGGCCGACGATATTCCGGTTGTCGCCTTTTCCGTTGGTGAAGAAGAGCTATCAGGCCTCGATACCTCCAATCTTGTGGGGCACCTAGCGGCCTGGAACTATTTCCAATCCGCCGACACCGAGGCCAATGTTGAGTTCATCGACACCTGGAAGGCCAAGATGGGTGCAGAGCGCGTGACCAACGACCCGATGGAAGCCCACTACATTGGCTTTAACATGTGGGTGAATGCCGTCACCGCCGTAGGCACTACCGAGGTCGATGCCGTGCGTGACGCGATGTACGGGCAGGAATTTCCAAACCTGACAGGCGGGATCGCGACGATGTTGCCGAACCACCACCTGGCCAAGCCAGTTCTGATTGGTGAGATCCAGGAGGACGGCCAGTTTGACATCATCAGCCAGACCGAAGAAGTGGCGGGCGACGCCTGGACCGACTTCCTGCCGGCCTCTGCTGTGCTGAAATCCGATTGGAAAGACCTCGGCTGTGGCATGTACAACACCGAGACCGGCAGCTGCGTTCAGATCAAGTCGAACTACTAAGCCTGCATGGCCGGGGATCTCCCCGGCCACCTGCTGCTGGGGATAGCTAAACTCATGAAATCACTTCTTTTGGCCGGGCTTATGCTTTGGACAATGGTGCTTGGTGCCTCGGCACAATCGACCTCTGTTCAAACGGTTCTACAAAGTAACCGCGACCTGATTGTCGCCTCATCCCGCAAAACCATTGCGCCTGCGATCAACGCAATTGCCGACAGCGGCCTGCCCCACGCGCAAACCGTGCTTCAGACGTGGCAGGACAAATCAATGTGGTTACGCAAATCGGATGGGCTGTTCTTTCGTGGGGCGCGCATCGACAGCAAATCCTATCAATTGACGGATTTCGACACCGGTGAAACGGTTGGCGCATACCCCAAAGCGGATCTGAAACAGATCAAACCAAACAGCGGCATTCGGGCCATGATCGGCACCGCTTTGGTGCAATTTCAACTGATCGACCCTGATCCCAGTCGTCGCCGTGACGCTTTGATCGCAATCAAACGCAAGCCCAGCGCGGCACTGCTGTCCCCCTTGCGGGCCTCGATCGCACCCGAGACCGATGCGGACCTCAAAGCAGACAAACAACGGGCCGAGCGGCTTTTGACGATTGCCCATGATCCAGTCTCCACCGCACGGGTGGCTGCCATCACGGCTATGTCCGGAGATCTGGGGGTAGATCTCCGCGCCACGCTCAATCCGCTGGTTGCTCAGAGCCTTCAAGCCTTCGAAGGTTCAATCCCCGAGGACAGAAACATTGCTGATAGGCTGCTTCCAGGAAGTGCCGAGTTTTCCTATCCAGCAGCCTATCAATTTCTGGTCGATCAGGGATTGGCCCGGCCCAATGTCACGCACGATGAGATCCGCGCTGCTTTGATCCAACATATTGAGGACGGGGCTGTTGCGGGTGTGCCCCTTCATCGGTTGAACACCGACGACACGCGCCGTCATGCCTATCTGCATCTGGCCGCCGAGGGTCTGGTGCCCGCCCCTATCGCCCTCACACAGATCCACGCCAAAGTGGACGCCCATCAATTTGCCTATGTCTATGCCGAACCTGACGCCTCTGTAACAACCGCTGCGCAGGATGCTTTGTCCGATATTGAGGCCCGCGTGGCACTAAGCCAGACGGTCGATCTAACGCTGGACGCCTTGTCTCTTGCATCGATCTACTTTCTCGCAGCCATTGGCCTTGCCATCACCTTTGGTGTGATGGGGGTTATCAATATGGCCCATGGCGAGTTCATCATGCTGGGTGCCTACACCGGATATGTGGTGCAACAGATTGTGCCAAATCACACCGTATCGATCCTAATTGCGGTTCCTCTGGCCTTTGCGGTGACCTTTGGAGCCGGAGTGGCGATGGAGCGATTGGTGATCCGCTGGCTGTATAACCGGCCGCTTGAGACACTTCTTGCGACCTTCGGGATTTCCATAGCCTTACAACAGCTTGCCAAAAACATCTTTGGCACTCAGGCCCGCCCGTTGACCGCACCCAGCTGGCTGGATGGGGCCTGGGCTATCAACGACGTTATCGCCATTTCCTATATCCGCATTGCGATCTTCCTTCTGGCGATTGGCTTTCTGGGGTTCTTCCTTTTCCTGATGAAACGCACCCGGCTTGGTCTTGAAACCCGCGCTGTTACCCAAAATCGCCGCATGGCCGCTTCGATGGGGATCAATCCCGACCGGGTGAACATGCTCACCTTTGGTCTTGGGTCGGGCATTGCAGGAATCGCCGGTGTGGCCATCGGACTGTTTGCCAAAGTGACCTCAGAGTTGGGCAGCGATTACATTGTGCAAAGCTTTATGACCGTTGTCGTTGGCGGTGTGGGCAATATCTGGGGCACACTCGCGGGGGCCACGATGATTGGATTCCTGCAAAAGGGGATCGAATGGTTCAACCCGTCCAACACTCTGGCAGCGCAGACCTTTATGATCATCTTCATCATCATTTTCATTCAGTTCCGGCCCCGGGGGATCATCGCCCTCAAAGGTCGCGCGGCGGGGGATTGATCTATGACCCAAGGTTTCTTTGCAAAAAATCCTTCTGTCCTGATCTTTCTCGCCTGTCTTGGCTTGTTCACCGTGGTTGTGACGGTTCTGGCCGAAGGCGCAGGTGCGGGGGTGATCTCAACATCCTTTGTCAAAACGCTTGGTAAGACCCTGTGTCTGGCGCTGGTTGCAGTGGCGATGGATCTGGTCTGGGGCTATACTGGCATCCTCTCGCTTGGGCATTTCGCCTTTTTCGGTCTCGGCGGATACATGATCGGCATGTGGCTGATGTATGAACGGACCCGCGGGATCGTTGAGGCCTCGCTGGCCGACGCACCGCTGCCCCCAACGCAGGCAGAGATCTCGAACGCCATCGGAAATCAGATCTTTGGGGTGGTCGGATCCAGCGAATTCCCTTTGATCTGGGCCTTCTCCGGCTCCCTGACGTTACAGCTTATGCTCGTTGTTCTTGTACCTGGGGCTTTGGCGCTTGTCTTTGGCTGGCTGGCCTTTCGCAGCCGCGTGACTGGGGTTTATCTGTCGATCCTGACCCAGGCGATGACCTTGGCGCTGGCGCTGTATCTGTTTCAGAATGACAGCGGTTTACGGGGTAACAATGGACTGTCGGGGCTGCAGAACCTGCCGGGCCTAGAGGAGGTGCCGCAATCAATCGTGTCATTATGGTTTTTCTGGGCCTCCGCGTTTGCTTTGGCAGCGGGGTATGTTTTGGCGGCCTGGAGTGTCTCAGGCAAATTTGGCTCGGTGCTACGCGGTATTCGAGACAACGAAGCCCGCGTTCGGTTTCTGGGATACTCGGTCGAGACCTATAAACTGTTTACCTTCACGCTGACCGCTATGATCGCGGGCATCGCTGGTGCGCTGTATTACCCACAGGCGGGCATTATCAACCCAGCTGAAATTGCCCCGATCGCATCGATCTATCTGGCGGTCTGGGTCGCGATTGGCGGGCGCGGACGACTTTATGGTGCAGTAATCGGGGCAAGCTTTGTCAGCCTGATGTCCTCGTGGTTCACCGGCGGGCAAGCCCCAGATATTCCGCTTGGCCCTGTCTCACTTAAATGGGTGGATTGGTGGCTGGTTCTTTTGGGGTTGAGCTTTGTCGCCGTCACCTTGTTTGCACCCAAAGGGATCGGCGGTGTGTTTGACCTCATAGGCGGGCGCATGCCGCGCAAGCGTCACGGTGCGGATCTTGGTCCGGATATGGGATCTCTGCGGGAAAAGGAGGCCGGGGAATGAGCCGACTGTTAGAAGTCTCGGGCGTCTCGGTCAGCTTTGATGGGTTCAAAGCCATCAACAACCTGAGCTTCGCCATCGGGAATGCAGAAATGCGGGCCATCATCGGTCCCAATGGTGCCGGGAAAACAACCTTTATGGATATTGTCACGGGCAAAACCAAACCAGACGCCGGCCGTGTGGTCTGGGGTGAGGCCAATGTCTCGCTTCTCGGAATGTCCGAAGCCAAAATCGCCCGCGCAGGCATTGGCCGTAAATTCCAGAAACCCACTGTGTTCGAAGACCAGACCGTGCAGGAAAATCTGCTGATGGCCTTACGCAAGCCGCGGGGTGCGTTTGCGGTGCTGTTCTATCGGCCCAGTCCCGCAGATCTAGAACGGGTGGACGCTCTGGCCGAAGAGGTTGGGTTGCAAACCGAGCTGCACCGCGTGTCAGGTGAGCTCAGCCACGGTCAGAAGCAGTGGCTGGAGATTGGTATGCTTCTTGCGCAGGAACCACGGTTGCTTTTGGTAGACGAACCGGCAGCGGGCATGACCCCTACCGAGCGTGAACACACCACCAACCTTTTGGTTGAGGCCGCCAAAACCCGTGCGGTTGTGGTCATCGAACATGACATGGAGTTTGTACGCCGGTTGAACTGCAAAGTGACCGTGCTGCACGAGGGGGCCGTTCTTGCCGAAGGCCATCTGGACCACGTGACATCAATCCAAGATGTCATCGATGTATATTTGGGACGCTGATCATGTTGGATGTACAAGACCTGACCCTGCATTATGGGCATTCGCAGATCCTGAATGGGATTTCTTTCACGGCCAATCCCGGCGAAGTGACCTGTGTCATGGGCACAAATGGCGTCGGCAAAACCAGCCTGATGCGCGCCATTGCAGGAGCGCATGCTCGGTCTGGGGGATCGGTGTCTTTGGATGGAGCGCCGCTTGGGGTGTTGCCATCCCATGAACTTGCCAATCTGGGAATCGGGTTTGTGCCGCAGGGCCGCGAGATCTTTCCGCTTTTGACCGTGCGCGAGAACCTTGAAACAGGCTTTGCCTGCTTGCCCAAGTCTGAACACCACATCCCGGACTGGGTGTTCGACATGTTCCCAATTCTCAAAACCTTCCTTCACCGGCGGGGAGGGGATCTATCTGGTGGTCAACAACAGCAGTTGGCGATTGCACGTGCTTTGATCACCAAACCCAAACTCCTCCTCTTGGACGAACCCACCGAAGGCATTCAGCCCAACATCATTCAACAGATCGGTGAGGTGATCCGCCAGCTTCGCGCGCGCGGAGATATGGCGATTGTTCTGGTCGAACAGTATTTTGACTTTGCCTATGACCTTGCGGATCAAGTGATTGTTCTACAACGGGGATCCGTGGTGCATTCCGGGGCAAAATCAGAACTATCCCGGAATGATCTGTTGCGATTGGCGTCCATCTGACGGGCACTAGGCCCGCCTGTTATCAAACGCTGACAAGCTCATCAGATTTGATTGAGAACCGCGCGGTGGCGGGATCTGAGCGATAGTGCGGCTCAAGTTCTTCCAACCGCGTGGTCAACTCATTGACGCAATCGATCACATATTGGGCTTTCTCATCGCTCATCAAATAGCTGAAGTTCAGGCGCACCCAGCCGGGTTTCTCCATCTCTTTGCCGGCTTTGAGATCTTCAAACAGGGTTTCTGAGGCAGGTTTGTCAATCTCAAGCAAGCGGTGCGCATAAGGCCCGGCGCAGGCGCAGCCCCCACGGGTCTGAATGCCATAGACATCGCTCAGCATACGGGTGAACAGCTGATGATGGAACGGAGTTCCATCTGCGCGGCGCACCCGGAAGGAAAAGATCGGCAACCGGTTGGGATGATCGACCCCCAGCAACGAAAGCTGGGCGTTCCGCGACCATGCCTCGATCGCCCTGTCATTCAATTCGGCTTCGCGCGCGGAAATGAAACTCTGCGTGACCACGTCTTTGACGATAAAAGCCAGAGCCGCCCGAATATCGCCCACAACATTGGGGGTGCCTGCCTCTTCACGTGCTGCGAGGTTGCTGGAATAGGCATGCGCCCAGGGGGACACAAAGCTGACGGTTCCGCCACCTGGCCAAGACGGGGTATCGCGCACGACCGAAGCCTCACGCACAATCAGCACGCCGCTGCCGCCCGGGCCGCCGGGGAATTTATGCGGCGACACAACCACCGCATCTTTTTCGCAATCGGTGCCGGTTTTCATATCAATCGAGAGATAGGGACCGCCACCTGCATAGTCCCAGACAGACAGGGCGCCATGCGCTTTCAGCATCCGAGTGACATCATCGGGGGCGGTGATAATACCCGTGACGTTTGAAGCCGCCGAAAAGCTGCCGATTTTGACATCCGCATCGTGATGGTCATGCAAAGCACGGTCGAGTGCCTCAAGATCGGGGCCACCGGACGCGGCTTCGGGGATCTCGACAACTTCAGCTTTGGATTCACGCCAAGGCAGAATATTTGAGTGATGCTCGTAGGGGCCGACAAAAACAACGGCCTTCTTGGCCTCATTCACACCGAACAGGGAAATCAGCCTGTTTAGGCCCGCGGTTGCACCAGAGCCCGTGAAGATGACGGTACAGTCTTTCGCCTGTGTCAGCTTTGCGATTTCTGCACGTGCTTCGGCCCGAAGTCGGGTCATATAGGCCCCACAATAGGAGGCCTCGGTGTGGCTATTGGCATAGAATGGCAAAACCGATTTCAGGATATAGTCTTCGACCTGCGACAGGGCCCGACCCGAGGCCACATAGTCCGCGTAGACCAGCGACACATCGCCAAAAAGACCAGGAATGGAAATGCCGTCACCTATCGTGCCTTCGCGCAATGCGGAAACAACAGTGTCTGACATGAGCGAGTTGCGGAACGCGGTGAGTGACATTTGAATACCTCCTGACGGCAAAGTACCCGGCGCGCCCTGAGGGGATGACCCAAATTTCAAACATCCGCCCTGCATCTTTGTGTCATTTGATCGCAAAATGCCCCCATGATTTACGATATGACCCACTACTTTATATTTTTATCGATCATTGGAGCGTGTATCTGAGAATTTTCGTGCTAGTTACTTTGGTCAGAAAACTGCGCCATCAGGGAGTGTTTGACATGGATAGACGCGATCAGATGATCATCGAAGAGCTGCAAAAAGACAGCTCACTCTCCCAGCGCGAGTTGGCCGAAAAGGTCAATCTTTCGCAGAACGCCTGTTGGCGGCGGCTCCAGAACCTGCGCGAGGCTGGTGTGATAGAAGGGTCAACCGTGCGTTTGAACCGGGAAAAACTGGGGCTGGGGCTTGTCGTATTTATGATGGTCAAGACTCGCCATCATTCCTCGGACTGGCTCAAAACCTTCCGACGTACGGTTCTCAATGTGCCCGATGTCATCGACTTTTTCCGGATCGGTGGCGAATACGACTATATGATCAAGGTCATCACCGAGGACATGAACTCCTACGACCAAGTTTATCAACGGCTGATCAGCGCCGTTGAGTTGGACTCGGTGACATCCTATTTTTCGATGGAGGCCATTGCCGAGCAACGGCCCCTTAAGCTTGGCTGAGCCAGTTACATGTCGATCTCAAGAACACCGTCTTTTTGCGCCGCGCGGGACTGGCACAGAATGACAGTGCTTTCGCGTTGGGCCTTGGACAGGACAAAATCGCGGTGTTCGACCTCGCCAGAGACGACACCACATTTGCACACGCCACAAATGCCATCCGCGCACTTCACATCGACGGCAAATCCGTTGTCGTTCAACACATCCGCCGCCGTTTGATCGGCAGGCACCTGTAGCGTCACACCAGACTTGGCCAGCTTCAGAGTGAAATCGAAATTCTCATAGTCGGGCTGTTCCGGGACCGAGAAATATTCCAGATGCTGGGCCTCTTCCGGGAAGCCAGCACCGGTTGCGGCCTCAAGAACCGAAGCCATGTAACGATCTGCGCCGCAGGTATAGACATGCCACCCCGGCCGATAGCCTTGAAACAGCGTCTCGAAATTGGCCCGGCTGCCGTCGTCGGTGATATGCAGCTGGACCTTATCCGCCCAGGGCATGGCTGCCAGTTCCGGCAAGAACCCCATCGTGGAGCGGCTTCGGCCAGAGTAGTGCAGCGCGAAATCACGTCCCTGCGCATGCAGCTCGTGCGCCATAGCAATCATTGGCGTGATGCCAATGCCGCCGCCCATCAACAGGGTTTTCTCTGCGGTGGGATCGAGCGCAAAGTGATTGATGGGATGCGAGACAAAGATTTTGCGGCCTTCGGTAAAGATCCGATGCATCAGCTTTGAACCGCCCCGCCCCTCGTCCTCGCGCAGCACAGCAATTTCGTATTTTGATCGATCCCCAGGATCTCCGCACATGGAATACTGGCGCAGAAATTCAGGCGCGACCACCAGATCGAGATGCGCCCCCGCCTGCCATTCAGGAAGGTCCACCCCATCCAAAGCGCGCAGTTCATAGTGAGTGACCGCGTCAGCGATTGGCGTGGCTTTGGTGATTTCCATCTGAATGACCGGGCTGTCACCCTCCGACGAGAACCGGTGTATCGCGCTTGTGTCGCCGCGTTTTAGACGTTCTTTGTAGTCCTGCGCAGGGATCATCGCCTGATAGGCTTTGATCCCGGCTTCGCGATCCATCGGGAAGGGATAGGGATAAGGTGGAGGCGCCAGAGGCGCAGGATAAACCGCCAGGGTCTGATCCTCGAATTTCAGATCCAGATCCTTTTGCAATCCCCGTTTGTTGACCGGTTTGGCTGTGGGGCGATATCCCCCGTCTTCTTCGATCTCAAGATCCCACCACCATTTTTTCACCGGGTTCAACTCGCCATTGCCCACCGCATCATCCAGTCGCGCAAGTACCGGGGCCAACTTGGGTGCCTTCATTGCGGTCCAGCGGAACGGCGCCTCTTTGAACACACCTTCGAGGTTCCACGGGCAGGTTTTCATACAGCGCCCACACATCGCACCGCCCGGGGTGGTGACACGGTAGGTGGTGCATTTCTGGCTGTCGGATTTCCAGATCTCGTAGCCATTGAACATCAGCTTTGGGCCGGCTGTGATGGCACCTGACGGGCATTCACGCGCGCATTTGTTGCAGCTTTCGCAGAACGTCTGGAGACCAAAATCAATCGGTTTGTCATGCGCCATTGGCAAATCGGTGGTGACAGCCCCCGATTTCAGGCGTGGACCGAGATAGGGATTAAGGATCACCTCACCGATGCGGCTCACCTCGCCCAACCCCGATAGCAGCAACAATGGCGGCTGCAATACCTCGCCATCCATCACCGTATGGGCCTTGGCGCTGTAGCCCAGATTGCGGATCTGTTTGGCAATCACACCACCCAGCAGCGAGAACCGCAGATAGGCGCGCATGGACTGGGCCACAGCAATCCAGTCATCGCCGGACGAGCCATCCATGGTTTCAAACCCCTGATCGATGACCATGCTGATGGCCTGATCATGGGGAGGATCGATCACTTCGCCGCGCGCATCATGGCTGTACCACGCCCATTCGGGGCAGCGCGACACACCCACGGCGTCGGCCCCGAGAAAGTAACTTGTGGCTTTGATCAGGTCTGCGGCGTCCTGGGGATCAAGTTTGATTTTCTCAGACCGCGATGCGCCATCCTGTAACAGAACAAAGGCGCCCAGCGCCCGGCGTTGCGCCATCGACGGGGCCGCTTTGCGCACATAGTGCCCGCCCTTCGCAGCATCCTGAAGTTTTTTGCCCATGTCGCCAAACTGGGTCCGGGCAAACATGTCCGCGCGCTTTGGCACGCGGGCCACATTGGGTTCATCAATATAGGTGGTTGGCGTCTCAACCCGTTTCAACCGTTCAAAGGGCTGCGCGCCATCGACAAAACGCCGTTTGGCATAGGGCACGGCATTGCGCGCATTTTTGATGGTTTGGGTGCCAAATTTCCAAGCTGCGCCAAAGGCAGATTTGGGTTGCTGGCTCATAGGTTTGAGCGGCAGATCCGGCGCAATGTCAAAGGTTGTGGTCACAACCGACAGGCCAAATCGCGTTCCGATATATGGATTGCTCAGCACGCCCTGTTCCACAGTTGCCAGACCGGAGGCGACCGCCAGTTTGTTCAGATCCACGTCACTGCAGGCAGCGGTATGGGCACGGGCGTCATACCCCAAAAGGCGCAGGTAATTGGCAAGAACCACCGCCGTTTCCGAAGCAAGCAGCGCCGCACGGTGGGCGTAAGCCCCCTCAATCCACGTGGTGCCCGGCTCACCCGGTTCGATATCACGCGGGTTTTCGTAGAGAAACACCAAGGCATGGGTGTGGGCCTCAATTGACGGAAGTTCGGCCTCCATCGACTCTTTGAGGTCCGCCATGATCATGTCGATCCCGGCCGCGAGGGTTTTGGTCTGTTTGGTGCGCAAATCCTGTGCCAGGCGATCAATGTCGGGGTTCTGGATTGGTGTCTCCAACAACGCTTCGGTTGGCAAAAGACAGGTGCCAACCATGGCCGCATCGGAGAAGTACCCAAAGGATTTAAGATGTTGTGCCCGTTCCAGTGGGTTTGTCGGGGCTTCGGCCACAACGCCGTTCACCATCCCGGCCCGGATCGCGTCCAACATCGCCTGATGATCGCGCATCGCGTTGACAATCGACAGCGGCGCCTTTGGGTTTTCAAACTGAAGGGCCTGCGCAGATGGAACCTTGGACAGATCTGGCATCGCCCCCCGCGCCAAAAGCTCGGTCGGATACGGCCCCATATGTACGGGGCGGGATTTGCTTGAGAAAAAGCGGGTCATAAGCTTTGGGTCCGTCGGTCGTACTGGGTCAAAACATGGCGTTGGGCAGCATCAGGGCAATGCCAGGCACCGCCACAAGCAGGATGATGCAGAGGATCATGGCCAGCCAGAACGGCATGATCCCACGAAAGATATCAGAGAGCGGTACATCCGGGGCGACGCTTTTGACAACAAAACAGTTCACGCCGACAGGTGGGCTGATCAGTCCCATTTCCAGCACCAAGACCATGATCACGCCAAACCAGATCGGGTCAAATCCGAGGCCAATGATCACCGGGTAGACAATGGGCAATGTGATCACCATCAGCGACAGACCTTCAATGATCATGCCAAGGAAAAGATACAGCACGAGGATCAAGGCCAGCACCACATAGGGCGAGGAACTATAGCCCAGGATCACCCCAGACAGCGCGGTCGGCAATCCGGACAGAGCCACAAAGGGTGAAAACACCATGGCCCCGATGAGGATCAAAAAACACAGACCCGTGGTTTCCATCGTGCCCCGCACCGCATCGACAAAGCCCTTGATCGTTAGCCTGCGGCGCATGATCGCCATAACAAAAGCCAGAAAGGCACCAACACCTGCGGCCTCGACCGGGGTAAAGATCCCCAGGTAAATCCCCCCAATGGTGATGACGATAATGCTTAGAACCGGAAGTGCGCCCATCAACGCCACACGACGATGACCGCCTTCGTCTTGCAGACGTTGCCCCCCAGCGGCGGGGTTGAAATGCACAACCAATGTGACCGCCCCAACAAAAAGCGCTGTGAGCAACAGCCCAGGAAGAACGCCCGCCATAAACAGGCGCCCAATGCTTTCTTCGGTCAAAATGGCATAGAGGACAAATCCGGTAGATGGGGGAAGCAGAATTCCAAGCGTTCCTCCGGCGGCAATGGCACCGGTGGACAACCGATCACCATAGGCGCGGCGTTTCATTTCCGGATAGGCCACCTGCCCCATGGTCACGGCTGAGGCAATAGACGAGCCTGACAAAGCCGCAAACCCGGCACAGCCCACAATCGTCGCACTGGCCAAACCGCCTTTGAGATGGCCCACCAGAGCATAAGCCGCATTATAAAGGTCGCGGCTCAACCCTGCCTGCGACGCGATATTGCCCATCAGAATAAACAGCGGCAGCACCGAGAGCGAATACAGCGTGCTGATTGAGAAGACCTGACCGGTCATGATGTTCAGGGCCGCGTTGGGGGAGTTCAGCACGGCCGACCCCGCAAGCCCCACGCCCAGCATGGCAATGCCCACGGGCACGCGCAGAAAGATAAGGCTCAGCAAAACCACAAAGCCCAGGACACCAATCATTTCGGGGCTCATGTCCGACCTCCTGCCTGCCAAGACATCCACGCGCGCGCCAGAAACGCCGGGGCGGTTAGTCCAATGCCCGCCGACAGGATCCAGTACATATGGGCATAGGGAATTTTCAAAAGTGCCGAGGTTTCGGCAAAATCTGCGGCATCCCGGCCTGCGCCAATGAGGTGATAGGCCAGAAGCGCACAAAGAACGGCACCCAAGACCTCACCGGTCACGGCGATGAGTTTTCCGACCGAAGCCGGCACGATGCTCAGGATACCATCAATGGTCACGGCCTTGCCGCGATACACGCTGATCGGAAGGGCAAGCGCAACGCATCCCGCGAGACAGGCTTCGCTGATTTCTTTGGCACCAATAAAAGGCGCATCAAGCGCACGCATCAAAGCGTCGGAGACGGAGATCGCCATTAGGCCAAGCAAACAGGCTCCGCCCAGCGCCAGCAAAGCGCCGCCTATCATTCGAGATGTCATGATGGTATCCTAGCTACCGGGCGCGCCATCCAGACGGCGCGCCACCTTGGCTTGTTCTGTCAGATCACTTAAACGGCGAGAGATCTGAGAAGACACCGATTTCGGCATCAGTGAGCGTGATCATTTCCACGCCATTCTCTGCGGCGGTATCCAGCGCTTTTTGACCAACGGCGGCAAAGGCTTCGGCGGCCTGCAGGCTCAGCTTCTCACCGGACACCGCATGCAGCGCCTCACGCTCGGCATCGCTGAGCGCACCATAGCTGTCTTTGTTCATCGCGATCAGGAAGCTATAGACCGAACCCGGAATGTTGACCGTTGCGTATTTGGCCACTTCGTAGAGCTTGTACGAGGAAAACGCGGAGGGGCCGATATAGATGCCGTCCACAACACCGGTGCTCAGCGCCTGATAGGCCTCGGTGGGTGACATGTTCACCGGAACACCACCCCATGCGGTGATGACCTGCGCCATGTTGTCTCCGGCCACGCGGATTTTCAAACCTGCGAGCTCTTCCGGGCTGCGAACGGGTTTATCGCGGGTGATCAGAATGGTGGCATTGTTTGCCCAATAGGCCAGCGGCACCGCACGGTCGACTTCGGCCTCGATGGCCTCGGTGCCTTCCCACATGGCTTTGGTGGCATCGATCCCATCTGCAAAACGGCCCGGCATTTCATAGCTGGTCAGAACCGGAAACAGGTCTGGTGTGAAATCTGGCAGGACAAAGCCAAGCTCAGCCACACCGGTTGCGACGCGTTTGTACTGTGCCTTGGGCCCCGGGCCCAATTCGCCGGCGGGATAAATCTTGATCTCGGACGATCCACCGGTGGCGGCGTTATACGCCTCGGCCATCGGACCCATCACATGTTTGTCCATCGGGTGGGTGGGCGGCATGAAATGCGCCAGCTTCAATTCACCTGCCTGAGCCGCAGCCCCCAATAGTGTCGCGCCCACAAGCGCGCTCATCGCCAAAAATTTCATAGACCCCTCCCAAGGTGCTTCCGGTACGCCCGGTCATTTATGTGCATTTTGCACGTATATTTCCTCACTACTCCACAGCCGACCATTCTTTTCAAGCAGATTCTTGCAGTTTTTGTACTGGAGTGAGAGAGTTTGCGTTCACGCTGCACGCTCCGGGAGACCAAAGTGTCTGAAACGCAAGACCTCACAACCTATAGGGCTCAGGACAATCTTGGGTACTGTCTCAGCCGCGCGGCCTTGATCATGCAGACGGCTGTGGATGGCGCATTGGTCGATCTGGGTTTGACGCGCCTGTCGTGGACCGTGCTGGCCTGCATCCGGTTTGAGGGCATTGAGTCCCC
Source organism: uncultured Pelagimonas sp. (assembly GCA_947497905.1). GTDB lineage: Bacteria > Pseudomonadota > Alphaproteobacteria > Rhodobacterales > Rhodobacteraceae > CANMIH01. The sequence goes on along the minus strand of CANMIH010000010.1, from coordinate 24,489 downwards.
CAGTCAGATTGCCAAGTTTGTGGGTCTGGAACGCACAACCGCGTCTCGCATCATCTCTCGGCTGGAGAAAGATGGGTTTGTCTCCCGTCAGCCCAATAGCAGCGACGGGCGCGGGCACAGTGTCAAAGCCACAGAGCTGGGATATGAGGCCTGCCGCCGCGCACCGGATGTGATCCACTCCGCCACCCGGCCTTATCTGACGGATCTGTCCGACAATAATGTCGGACAGCTGATTGATCTTCTCAAACGTATCGGAGTTGGCACTGTCGCAGACTGGAGCTCAGCCGTCCCTCGCGGGAAATAGAGACTAGACCATTACGCGATGCCCTGCCTGACGCCCGATGGTCAGGCCATTCACCTTGTCCACAATGGCGGCCGCATCCAGCCCGTGATGGCGATAGAGATCGCCAATGGTTCCAGTCTGACCAAAATGTTCGACGCCAAGCGGGATGGTCTGATGCCCCATCACACCGCCGAGCCATGACAGCGTTGCGGGATGACCATCAATTACGGTGATCACTTTACAATGCGCGGGGAGATCCCTCAGCAAGGTTTCGACATGGGCCTGCGCGCCATGTACCCCACGTGACCGCGCCCGCTGCGCTGCCGTCCACCCCGCATTCAGCCGATCCGCCGAAGTCACCGCCAGCACCCCCACGTCACGGCGGGTTTCGCCAATGATCCCAGCGGCTTTGATTGCCTCAGGCGCAACAGCGCCCTGGTAGGCGATCACAACATCGCAATTTGGCCCTGGCTTGCGCAGCCAATAGCCTCCGTCGATTGCGCCCTGCCGGAAATCCTGATCGACCCGCTTGCCCGGTTGCTCAATCGGATTTGTGGTGAGCCTGAGATACACGGAGCCGCCTGTTTCATCACGAAGCCAGGTGCGTTCATCCGGATCGCCTTCGCCGTCACGCTGAAGATAATCAAAGGCCCATTCCATGATCACCGCCAGTTCATCGGCAAAAGCAGGTTCAAACGCCGCCAGCCCGTCCTGGCTCATCCCGATCAAGGGCGTTCCAATGGACTGATGCGCGCCCCCTTCCGGGGCCAGCGTTACACCCGAGGGGGTGCCTACCAACATAAAGCGCGCATCCTGATAACAGGCATAGTTCAGGGCATCCAAACCCCGTGCCACAAAGGGATCATAAACGGTTCCGATCGGGATCAGACGTTTGCCAAACAGCGCATGTGACAACCCGGCCGCCCCAAGCAGGAGCATCAAATTCATCTCAGCAATGCCAAGTTCGATGTGCTGCCCCTTAGGGGTAAACTCCCATTTCGCGGTTGAGGGAATGCGGTGTTCGATGAAAGCGTCCGCCTGCGCGGTGCGTGCAAACAATTTGCGCCGATTGACCCATGGTCCCAGATTGGTGGTTCCGGTCACATCAGGTGAGGTTGTCACGATCCGATCCGCAAGCGCACTGTCCCCCTTGGACAGGTCATCCAGAATTTTGCCAAAGGCCATCTGCGTTGACACTTCGCGCGAGGTATCGATCTCTACGGGTGGAACCACCAGTTTTTCATCGGTAAATCGGCGCGGGCCCTGCGCAAAGAACGCGACCTGAGACAGGAAATCCCGCAGCGCCTGAGGATCATTCACCCCGGCCATTGGCTCCCATTCTCGCCCGGCTTCGACACCCATGTGGGTCTGCCACTGATTGAACTGTGTGGCATTCATCAGGCCCCCATGATTGTCTTTATGTCCCGCAATGGGCGTCCCCCAGCCTTTGATGGTATAGGCCAGAAAACAGGTTGGGCGGTCATGCGAGATTGCGTCAAAGGTCTCGGCCATGGTCTCAACGCAGTTGCCGCCGAGGTTTTCCATCAGGGCGGCCAGCTCCGCATCGCTGCGCCGCTCGATAAGGGCCGTCACATCCCCCTGATCACCCAGATCATCCATCAGCCGTTTGCGCCAGACCGCGCCCCCCATAAAGGTCAGCGCCGAATACTCTTGATTGGGGCACCCATCGATCCACTCCCGCAGTCGGTCGCCACCGGGTTCCTGAAAGGCCGCGCGTTGAAGCACGCCATGCTTGATCCGCACCACATCCCACCCAAAGGCATCAAAGATCTTTTCAAGTCGGGCAAACAGACCTTCACGCACAATTCCGTCCAGAGACTGGCGATTGTAGTCAATGATCCACCAGGTGTTGCGCAGGTCGTTTTTCCATCCCTCCTGCAGGGCTTCGTAGATATTGCCTTCGTCCAACTCGGCATCACCTACAAGCGCCACCATCCGACCCATCGGCGCACCTGCGCCCCAAGTTTTCGCTTGGATATAATCCTGGATGATCGACGCAAACGAGGTGATGGCCACGCCAAGACCAACCGATCCGGTTGAAAAATCGACATCATCGATGTCTTTGGTCCGGCTGGGATAGCTTTGCACCCCGCCATAGCCGCGAAAGTTCTCCATCTTCTCACGCGTCTGGTTGCCCATCAAATATTGGATCGCGTGGAAAATTGGCGAGGCATGCGGTTTCACCGCGACACGATCTTCGGGTCTCAGTGCCGAAAAATAGAGCGCCGTCATGATCGACACCATCGACGCCGATGAAGCCTGATGCCCGCCCACCTTGATCCCATCCGTTTTGGGCCGCACGTGGTTGGCATGATGGATCATCCAATGTGACAGCCACAGCAGCCGTTGTTCCACGGTTTTCAGATGTTGGGTGGACAAGGACATGGCAACCTCCTGATTATGCGGCGTTTTGGGCTTGGGTCGGTAGGGCCGCATCCAGATCGGCCAGAATGTCTTCGATCTCTTCGAGCCCCACCGACAGGCGGATCAGACCATCGCTGATGTGATGGGCTGCGCGCTCTTCCGGTGTATAGGTCGAATGGGTCATCGACGCCGGGTGCTGGATCAAGGTTTCCGCATCTCCCAGCGACACCGCACGCTGGATCATGTCCAACCGGTTCATAAAGCCGATGCCTGCTGACATGCCGCCTTCGATTTCAAAGGCGATCATAGCGCCGGGCTGATCCATCTGCCGTTCCGCAAGTTCGTGCTGAGCAAAGCTCTCCAATCCCGGAAAATGCACCGCCCGCACTGCGGGATGATTTTCCAGGAATGCCGCCACCACCTTGGCCGAAGCACAATGGCGGTCCATACGCAGCGCAAGTGTTTTCAATCCACGCAGGATCAGCATCGCATTGAAAGGCGCCATGACCGCCCCGGTCATGTCTTTCATACCAACCAGACGGATCTCGGCCACCAGTTCCGCAGACCCCGCCACCAATCCAGCCACCACGTCGCCGTGACCGCCAAGATACTTGGTCGCCGAATGCACCACGATATCCGCGCCCAATTCAATTGGACGGCTCAGGTAGGGCGTGGCGTAGGTGTTATCGACCACCACTTTTGCGTCGACAGATTTGGCAATCTCTACTGTTGCGGCAATATCCACGAGACGCATATTGGGGTTTGCCGGTGTTTCAAAATACACCACGCGCGTTTTGTCCGAGATGGCCTCGCGCAGATTTTCCGGCACCGTCATATCGACGTGGGTGATGGTCACCCCCCATTTTGCCAATCCGTGCTGCAGGAAGGCAAAGGTACAGCCGTACAGAGTTTTATCGACAATCACCTCGTCACCCGGTGACAGAAGAGTCCACAAAACCGAGGTGATCGCGCCCATACCCGACGACAGCGCAAGGCCCGCTTCAGCACCTTCAAGGGTCGCAATCCGCTGCTCTAACAGATCACAGGTGGGGTTTGAGATCCGGCTATAGATGTGCCCAGCGCGCTCGCCCGCAAACATTTCGCCACCGGCCTCGGCGGTTTCAAATGAAAAGGTAGACGTCAGATGCAACGGTGGCGTCAACGCCCCCTCATTTTCCATCGGATCATAGGCATGGTGAATGGCGCGGGTGGCAAATCCGGTCGAATTTTTCATGGAAGGCTCCTTACATCGTTGAAGCCAGTTTGCCCCACTGTCACGCGCATAGGATTGCCAATACTGCCACACTGGCGTTAGAAATTGGCATAATCTGCCAATATGAGGGCGAAATGGACGGCAAAGACAGACAAATCATCCGGGCCTTGCAGCAAAATGGGCGCATGACAAATCAGGATCTGGCGGACGCCGTGAACCTCTCGCCCTCCCCCTGTCTAAGACGCCTGCGTCAGCTGGAAACCCAAGGCGTGATCACCGGATATAGCGCCAATGTTGATCCCACCGCCTATGGTCTGGCCATCACGGTTTTTGTCCGCATTCGCCTGGAGCGGCACAACGAAGTGGATGTGAAAACTTTTGAGCATCGCGTGCTGCGTATGGAAGAAGTTCTGGAATGCCATGTGATGACGGGGGCGATGGATTACCAGCTTCGTGTGCTGGTGCCCGATCTTAAGGCCTATGAGGATTTCATCCGCAACCGCATTCACCCAATCGGCGGCATCGCCTCTATCGACACGAGTTTTGTCTATGGCACGGTCAAAGAAACCTCTGTCTTCCCCGCCACCACCTGAGCCAACTTAGGTGACCTAAGACCTCAAAAACAAAAAGGGCGCCCGTTTGGGACGCCCCTGTTTTTGTTACTCAGAGTTCGCAGTTTACGACGCGTTGTCTGCGATCAACTGACGGGCAACCATATCGTGATCCAGCCACAGAACCGGGCCTTCCGGATCAGATACGGTGCCAAAAATAAGCTGACCTGTCGCGCTTACCACGTGGTGGCTTAGTACATCGCTCACCAGTTGTTTGCGGTCCGTGTGCAGAGCGACAATGTCTTGCGACGTGCCAATGGTCTGCTCTGCCTGAGCGGCAGTGTTGGCCATCGGCCAGGCTTCAAAGTTGTAGAATGGCTGCATTGCTGGGTCGGTCTGATAATCACCAACCGTTTTAACAACAGCCTCAAGCTCAACACCGTCTTTCAACAGACCCTGGCATTCATCCCAGATCCCTTCAACCCAGTCGCCACCACCTTCTTTGCGCAGCGCTTCCAGCAAGGGCAGCAGCGACAATTCGATACCGGCGAACACATCCGACGAATTGGTGCGGATTTCCGGGCAGTTGAAGACGGTTGCCTTGATGCCTTTGTCCCAGGCCGCCTGTGCATGTGCCTCAAGGTTCATTTTGGCAAAGCCCTGAGTGTAGCTGGTGTAGGTCTGCCAGCGGTACTCGCCGTCAATCAATACGCGGGTGCCGTGATAGCCATAGGCCGAATACCGCACCTGACCACCTTCACCCTCGATGCGCTCACGCAGGGCAGTGCTCAGCTCGATCAGGTGACCAAAGCTATGGGCGGTGACGTCATCAAAGTTCTGCAAGATCAACTTGCCAAGATCGCTATCCAGCAGGGCCTGCGATGGCATGTGACGGGCGCCGCGGCCTTTGTAGATGCGGTTCGCAATGGCGAGGAAAGCTTTGGCTTTGGGAATGCCGCCTGCCATGGTGTGGGCAAACATCACGTTGCGGCCAGCCGGGATCATGCCCTCAAGCTGCGCCATCGCCTCGGTGATGGACTGGGTGATGCGTGCGGTGCCTATTTCGCGGCAGCGATCAACTTTGTCCCAGTCGAGTTTGTAGTCCTGCCAATTGTCCAGCGTCATGCCGCTAAGCATCGCGGTCGGGGTCTCGCCACCCTCTGGCGCGTCCATATCAAAACCAGCCATCAGCGGAACATTGATGATACGCCCACCGAGATTGTCTTCGGCCTGCGCCAGTTCTTCATCTGTCAAAGCCCGCAACGCGCCGGTGTCATCGCGGCGGCCAACAGTGACACCCACGATGGTCATACCTGCCGCTTTCGCCGCGTCCAAAAGACCGGTGACATATCCGCGTCCGAAGAGCTCACCAAAAAGGACGAAGACATCGCCCTCACCGTAAAGGCTGTTCTCGTGAAGTGTGGTCAGGGGAATGGAGTGTTTCATCATCGTCTTCTGCCTGTGACACCTGGCCTGGCTGCGTGGCGCAGGTTTCAATTTCTAGTCTCTGTTTCTCTGGCGGGTTTGCACCTGCAAGTCCAGAACGGATTTGGCCAAGGTCGCACAGCTGTCGCGCGAAGGCCTCACGTTGGTCAGATGGTATCGCATTTTCGCGATGCAACAGGGGCGCCAATCTTGTCAGGGTCACCTGAGGGAATGCTAACGCAAAGTCAACGGGCACGGCTCGAATTGCCCCGTTTATGTCCAGATAAAAGGCGACGACCGGTCCAATTCACCTGACTGTTTGACACCCTTTGGCATGATCGCTATCCAAACTGCAACCGTTGGGGTGCCTCGTAGGAGGCTGAGAGACGCGACCCGCGTTAACCCATCGAACCTGATCCGGGCAATACCGGCGTAGGGAACGGTCAAGTCGCGCAACGCGGCCCGGATTCTATGTCAGATGCCCATTCGTTTATTGAGGAGCATCTGCGTGGCCAAAATCGCACTGACAATTGCAGGATCCGACAGCGGCGGTGGCGCGGGCATACAGGCCGATCTGAAGGCGATGTCTGCTCTTGGCGTTTACGGCGCCAGCGTGATCACCGCCATCACCGCACAGAACACTCAAGCCGTGACAGCCGTTCACGGCGTGCCTCTGGATGTGGTCACAGCCCAGATCGACGCCGTTCTCAGCGATCTGGATGTTGGGGCCATCAAAATCGGTATGTTGGCCACGCCTGAGATTATCACCTGCGTCGCAGATGGGCTATCCGGCTACAAAGGCCCGGTGGTGTTAGATCCGGTGATGATTGCCAAATCCGGCGATGCGTTATTGGCGGAAGAGGCCGTCGCAACGCTACGCGATGTCTTGTTGCCGCGCGCAACGCTGCTCACGCCCAATCTTCCCGAAGCCGCCTGTTTGCTCGATGCACCTGTCTCGTCTCACCACGACGAAATGATCGCGCAGGGCAAGGCGCTCTGCGATCTGGGCGCGTCGGCGGTCTTGGTGAAAGGCGGACATGCCGAAGGTGAGATCTGCCACGATCTGCTGATCGCAGGAGATGACATTCTGGGCGAATACTCGGCCCCGCGTCGTAACACCAAAAACACCCATGGCACCGGCTGTACTCTCTCGTCTTCTGTTGCCGCAGGACTGGCCAAAGGGCTGGCGCTGCCAGAGGCCGTACGAGAGGCCCATGAGTATCTGCAAGGTGCCATTGCCGTCGCAGATGATCTCAAGATTGGTCACGGGCACGGCCCCGTCCACCATTTCCACCGCGTGTGGCCTGCATGACAGTTTACTCCGTCATAGGCGCGGGCGTGGCCGGACTTGCGGTTGCCACCGAACTGGTGGCGCGTGGGGCAGAGGTGCAGATCTTTGACCCGTCTGGGCCGCCCGGACCACATGGGTGCTCCTGGTGGGCCGGTGGCATGCTTGCGCCATGGTGCGAGTATGAAAACGCCGAAGAACCTGTGCTGCGGCTGGGGCAAGAGGCCATTTCATGGTGGGCCCAACACACCGAGGTCACCCATCGCGGCACACTTGTTGTTGCTAATCGCCGCGATCTCCCGGACCTGCGTCGGTTTTCCCGTCGCACCGAGGGGTTTCGCGCGGTGTCGACCGAAATAGCCGACCTAGAACCCGAGCTGCATGGATTTTCCAAAGGGTTGTTCTTTGAACAAGAGGCGCATCTCGACCCGCGCAAAGCGCTGATGGATCTATACAAGGGATTGAAAGACAACGGCGTGCCGTTCCACAAAACGCTTGCCCCGCCACAGCTGAAACATGCCATCGATTGCCGGGGCCTGCATGCACGTGAAACTCTGCATGACCTGCGCGGTGTCAAAGGCGAGATGCTGGTCATTCGGTGCCCCGATGTGACCCTGATCCGCCCTGTGCGCCTGCTTCATCCGCGCATGCCGCTTTATATCGTGCCGCGCGGTGACGGCATTTACATGCTGGGCGCGACGATGATCGAGAGCGAAGACAGCAGCCGCATCACAGCACGTTCGATGCTGGAGCTGCTCAGCGCGGCCTATGCACTGAACCCGGCCTTCGGCGAAGCCGAAGTGCTTGAAATCGGTGTCGATCTGCGCCCTGCGTTCCCAGACAACCTGCCCCGCATCCGCAGGCTGGGCCACACAATCTATGCCAACGGGTTGTATCGCCACGGCTATCTGCTTGCCCCTGCTTTGGCACGCGGAGTGGCTGATCTGGCGCTGCACAACACACATTCGGAGATGGTCGATGAAGATCGTGCTTAACGGCGAGCCCCGCGAGGTCGAGGCCACCACCCTATCCGCTCTGCTGATCGAAGCCGGCTTTTCCGGTCGCGTCGCCACCGCCGTGAACGAGGCCTTTGTGCCCGCCACACTGCGCGACAGCCATGCGCTTGCGGACGGTGACCGCGTGGAAATCGTCGCGCCGATGCAGGGGGGCTAAGCATGAAACAATTCTACGGCACCACTTTGCCCAATCCCTTGATGCTTGGCACTGCCCAGTACCCGAGCCCGGCCATTTTGGAACAGGCCTTTCGCGACAGCGGCGCGGGCGTCGCCACTGTATCTCTGCGTCGAGAAGGGGCTGGCGGCACGGGGCAAAGCTTTTGGCAGATGATCCAGAGCCTTGGCGTCCATATCCTGCCCAACACTGCCGGATGCCACACCGTGAAAGAGGCAGTGACCACGGCCCATATGGCCCGTGAGGTCTTTGACACCAAATGGATCAAGCTCGAGCTGATCGGCCACACCGACAGCCTGCAACCGGATGTGTTTCAGCTTGTCGAAGCCGCGCGCATCCTGACCGACGACGGGTTTCAGGTGTTTCCCTACACGACCGAAGATCTGATTGTGGCGGAACGACTGCTGGAGGCTGGGTGCGAGGTTCTGATGCCCTGGGGCGCGCCGATTGGCTCTGGTCGCGGATTGAACAATGAATATGCGCTGCGCGCCATGCGGGCCGAGTTCCCCGAAGTGCCTTTGGTGGTCGACGCGGGCATTGGCCTGCCCAGCCATGCGGCCCATGCCATGGAACTGGGCTATGACGCGGTGTTGCTCAACACCGCTGTGGCCCGCGCCGGTGATCCGGTCGCCATGGCCCGTGCCATGATGAAGGGCGTTGAGGCAGGGAGACTTGCCTACGACGCCGACCCCATCGAAGCGCGCGACATGGCCGAAGCCTCAACCCCCGTGATTGGAAAGGCGTTTTTGTCATGACCTTGGATCGCTTCTATCCGATTTTTGACCACTCAGACTGGCTCAAACGCATGTTGCCACTGGGGATCAAGCTTGTGCAGCTTCGCGTGAAGGACCAACCGGACGCCGTGGTGCGTGAGCACATCGAAATCTCGCGCGATCTGTGCCGTGAACATGGTGCCGTGTTGGTGATCAATGATTACTGGGAAATGGCCATCGATCTGGGCTGTGATTGGCTCCATCTCGGGCAAGAAGATCTGGATGAGGCCGACCTTTCTGCGATCCGCAAAGCCGGGATCAAACTGGGAGTGTCCACCCATGATGATGACGAACTGGAACGGGTCCTTGCCATGGATCCCGATTATGTCGCGCTGGGCCCCGTTTATCCGACCATTCTGAAAAAGATGAAATGGCACCAGCAGGGTCTGCCCCGTGTCACTGAGTGGAAAGAGCGTGTGGGTTCAACGCCTTTGGTGGGCATCGGCGGCATGTCGGTGGAACGCGCCGCTGGTGTGTTTGAAGCTGGCGCAGATATCGTGTCTGCCGTCACAGACATCACGCTCAACACAGATCCAGAGGCGCGGGTGCGCCAGTGGCTTGAGGCCACCCGATGAACCGCTACGCCCGCCAGATGTTGTTGCCCGAAGTGGGTGCAGAAGGGCAAAAGCGTCTTTCAGAGGCGCGGGTGCTTGTTGTGGGTGCGGGCGGTTTGGGAGCGCCAGTGTTGCCTTTGCTCGCAGGCGCAGGGGTTGGTCATGTGACAGTGATCGACGGTGATACTGTGGATCTGTCGAACCTGCATCGACAAACACTGTTCACCGAAGCCGATTGTGGTCGTGCCAAAGCCGAAGTCGCGGCCACACGGTGTCACGCGCTAAACTGTGAAATCGACATTACAGCGCTTGGCGAACCAATGACCCCCGCCAATGCAACAGATCTGGTCTGTGCCGCTGATCTCGTGCTCGATTGCGCCGACAGCTATGCGGTCAGCTATACGCTGAGCGACACCTGCTTAGAGCAAGACACACCACTTATTAGCGCGTCTGTCCTCGGGTTTGGTGGATATGTCGGCGGGTTCTGCGGTGGCGCGCCCTCTCTGCGGGCGGTGTTCCCCGATGCGCCAGAAAGCGGCGCAAGCTGTGCAACCGCCGGGGTTCTTGGACCTGTGGTTGGTATGATTGGGGCGATGCAGGCGCAAATGGCGCTGAATGTCCTTTTGGATCTTTCTCCTTCGCCACTGGGTCAGATGGTGCGGTTCAATGGACAAAGCTTTGCGTCAAACAGTTTCCGATTTGATGGCGCCCCTGAGCCCGAGGCAGCCTTTGCTTTTGTCGCTGCCTCGGATCTGTCTCGCGAGGATCTGATCATTGAGCTGCGCTCAGAGGCCCCCCTTTTGCATCCAGCTGCGCAGCGTCGAGGGCCGGAAACCCTGCTGACCGACCTGCCCGCCCCAGACACCCGTATCGCGCTTTGCTGTGCCTCAGGCCTGCGCGCCTGGCGCGCCGCTGAACATCTTAACCAGTCCTGGCCCGGCGAGATCGTTCTCGTCGCTGCCTCCGCTTCATGACGAACAGGAAAGAAACCTCATGAAACATCTCCTTGCTTCTATTGCGCTTTTGGCCGCCACCCCGGCAATGGCCGCTGACAAGATGACCGTTCTGCTGGACTGGTTCATCAACCCCGACCATGGGCCGATCATTGTTGCCGCTGAAAACGGATATTTCGCGGACCAGGGCCTTGAGGTTGAGATCGTACCGCCCGCCGATCCCTCGGCGCCGCCGCGCCTTGTGGCTGCGGGTCAGGCAGATCTGGCGGTCTCTTACCAGCCCCAACTGCATCTGCAGATCCACGAAGGTCTGCCGCTCAAGCGTGTAGGCACATTGGTCGCCACGCCGCTGAACTGCCTGCTGGTGCTCGAAGATGGCCCAATCAAAACGCCTGCGGACCTGAAAGGCAAAAAGATCGGATTCTCGGTTGCCGGTGTGGAAGAGGCCGTTCTGGGTGCGGTTCTGGGCAACCACGGTGTGTCCGTTGAGGATATCGAACTGATCAACGTCAACTTCTCGCTGTCGCCCTCGCTGATGTCCGGTCAGGTGGACGCCGTGATCGGCGCCTATCGCAACTTTGAACTGAACCAGATGGACATCGAAGGCGAACCAGGCACCTGCTTTTATATCGAAGAAGAAGGCGTGCCCTCCTACGACGAGCTGATCTATGTCGCGAACCCAGAAACCATGGACGCCGACAAGGTTGAGCGTTTTCTGGCGGCGACCGAAAAAGCCACACAGTTCATCGTGAACAACCCTGAGAAAAGCTGGGAAATCTTCTCGGGTACATCGCCTGAACTGCAGGACGAGCTTAACGCGCGTGCCTGGGTCGACACCCTGCCCCGCTTTGCTCTGCGTCCCGCAGGGTTTGACGCCGGTCGCTATGCCCGCTTTGAAAGCTTCCTGAAGGACAGCGGCATGATCGACAGCATCAACCCTGTTGAGGCCATCACAATCGACGTAACCGCAAAATGAGTGGCACCTACGGCCGTGCCTTTACGCTGATGCGTGATGAGGCTGGCGAAGCGTGGCGGGAGTATACCCGCCACGGTTTTGTCGAAGGGTTGAAAGACGGCACCCTGCCCCGCGAAGCCTTCCTGCACTATCTACGTCAGGACTATGTGTTTCTGGTCCATTTCTCACGCGCTTGGGCGCTGGCCGTGGTGAAATCTGAAACCCATTCCGAGATGCTGACCGCCGTGGGCACTGTGAATGCGCTTGTCGCGGAAGAAATGCAGCTGCATGTGGGCATCTGTGAAGCCGCTGGCGTTTCGCAGGACGAGTTGTTTGCCACGGAAGAACGTGCTGAGAACCTCGCCTACACGCGGTTTGTGCTTGAGGCCGGATACAGTGGCGATCTGCTGGATCTGCTGGCGGCGCTTGCGCCCTGTGTGATGGGTTATGGTGAAATTGGTGCGCGCCTTACAACCGAAGCCACTTCGGAAACTTACCATGACTGGATCTCGACCTATGCGGGTGACGACTATCAACAGGCTTGCGTTGCCGTAGGTGAGCTGATCGAAGCCGCATTGGTGCGCCGCTTGGGGGAAAATTACGACGCCAGCCCGCGCTGGGCGCGGCTTTGCAAAACCTTCCGAACCGCCACCGAGCTTGAGGTCAATTTCTGGCAGATGGGCCTGACCCCATGATCCCTGTGCCCGGCATTACACTCACCGGACAGGCGACGATCCACGGCGCAGCACTGTTTGCCCCCCTGTCGTTGTCTTTGGATGCCGGGCAATGGACCTGTCTTTTGGGGGGATCCGGTGTTGGGAAGTCGACCCTACTTCGTCTGATCTGTGGCTTGCCCACCGGTGCAGAGTTTACTGGCGACATCCGCGCCTCCGACGGGGGCGATGTCAGCTCGCGGGTCGCCTATATGGCGCAGGATGATCTTTTGATGCCCTGGGCCACCGTGTCGCAAAATATCTTGTTGGGGGCTGCGCTGCGTGGCGATCCGCGAGACCATGGCCGTCTGGCGCAGATTCTGGATCGGGTTGGTCTGACAGATCACGCAGCTAAAAAGCCCTCAGCGCTTTCCGGAGGACAGCGGCAGCGCGTGGCCCTTGCCCGGACACTGATGGAAGACAAACCGGTCATTCTATTGGATGAACCGTTTTCAGCGCTGGATGCCCAGACCCGAGCCGCCATGCAGGATCTCTCGGCTGAGGTGCTACGTGGCAAAACCGTCCTGATCGTGACCCATGATCCGATCGAGGCAGCGCGGCTAGGTGACAATATACAGATCATGTCCGCCGAAGGATTGATGGATGTGACACCACCAACCGGCCCTATTCCGCGCCCCGTGACATCACTGGACGTCTTGAAAACCCAAGCAGATCTGCTTACCCGCCTTAGAAAGGTGCCCACATGAGCGCAACCGAAACTCTTCGCCAGTCCTGCCTCGAAGACTGGACCGCCGCAACCACCCATGCCTTCACCGATGCCCTGGCAGATGGGTCACTCGACCCGCAAAAAATGGCCGGATATCTGCAACAGGACTACCTGTTTGTCGAAAGCTTTGTGCGTCTTCTGGCCTCTGCCGTGGCCCATGGTCCATCTTTGGCAGATGTGGTTCCCGCCGCGCAGTTTCTGGGTCTGATCTGTGGTCCCGAGAACACCTATTTTCTACGCAGTTTCAAAGCGCTTGATGTCCCATCTGAGGCGAAAGACATGGCTCCTGAAACGCGAGCCTTTCTCGATCTGATGAACGAAGCCCGCCTGTCTGGTCGCTATGAAAACATGCTTGCCGTGCTGGTTGTGGCAGAATGGATCTATCTGGACTGGGCCACACCCTTTGAGGACCGCGCCCCCAATCTTCCCTTCTGGTTCGGAGAATGGATCACCCTGCATGCGGGAGAAGGATTTTCTGGGGTGGTTGCCTATCTTCGAGGCCAATTAGATGCGGTGTTCCCCTCTCTGGATGAGGTGGCCCAAACCGAAGTGCGCCGTTTGTTTTCCACTGCCGTTTCGCTGGAACGGGCCTTTTTTGACGCCGCCTGGGCTGGATATCCGGTGACACGATGAGCCGTTGGATTGCTGCAGTTTTGTCCACTGGCGTGGCGCTGGCGCTGTGGCAGACTATTGTAACCGTCGCGGACCTGCCCCGATTTATTCTGCCCGGGCCGATTTTGGTGGCCGAGACTTGGTGGAGCCACCGCTGGATCATCGCGGAACACACACTGGTCACGGCCTCCGAAGTGGTGCTGGGCCTGCTGATTGGCATCTCGCTTGGGATCGTAACAGCCATTCAGCTCGCCTCATCCCGCGCGGCTCGAGTCGTGGTTCAGCCTATCCTCGTGTTTACACAGGCGCTTCCCGTATTTGCGCTGGCCCCCATTCTGACGCTCTGGCTTGGGTTTGGGCTCTGGTCCAAAATCGCGATGGCTGTGTTGATCATCTATTTCCCGGTCACATCAGCCTTTCTGGATGGGCTGATGCGCACGCCGCAGGGCTATCTTGATCTGGCCCGCACCATGCAGGGACACCCAATGCGGATTCTGTGGCACATCCGCATTCCGGCTGCCCTGCCCTCTTTGGCTTCAGGCGTGAGGCTTGCTGCCGTGTACGCCCCAATTGGTGCCATCATCGGCGAGTGGGTTGGGGCATCACGCGGACTTGGCTATCTTATGCTGTTGGCAAATGGACGTGCTAAAACCGATCTGATGTTTGCTGCGATGCTGACCTTGGGCGTGTTTTCCATTCTGCTGCATCTTCTGGTTGGCTATTTGACCAGAAATTTGGGGAAAACAGACTAACTTATTGGTTTAGGGCTCACCACTGTAACATTGCCGTTACATAAAGCCTCTAGGTGTTCTTGCACACGTGCGCATACACTCGGGCAATCGACGCTCAATAGCGCATCAGCTGGGCCACCGGAGGGAAGCAGTTTGCAAAATCATCGCAAGAGCCTGTCCGCTCGTGGCAGCGCACAATTATGCGCAAAACCGGAGACGCTGGACGGAAAGCCACGCGCTGAAGCACGCACGTGGTGCCATCTGCATCCGACACGCCCAGCCCTTTAATTTCAGGACATTTTCTCCCGTAATGACCGATAAACCAAAGAAGAAACCGACATCTTTTGATGTAGCCAAACTTGCTGGGGTTCATCGCTCGCAGGTCAGTCGCGCGTTTTCAGATCAGGGACATATCGCGGAAGACACACGAGAGCGTGTCCTGGAGGCGGCCAAACAGCTTGGGTATCGAGTCAATTTTCTGGCCCGAAGCCTACAGACCAATTCTTCCAAACTTGTTGGCATTGTCGCCTCTCGATTGGATACGTCGTATCGGGCCGCACTTGTGCATGCCACCACACGCGAATTGCAATCCCATGGCTATACCCCCGTCTTGGTCACCGCAGACAGCGGCGAAAACGCGCGGGGATTGACCGAAAAACTGCTCAACTATTCCGTTTCAGGGATGATCATCACGTCTGGCACACCGCCAAGCCAGATCATCGAAGAATGTGCGCGGTGGAATGTCCCTGTGGTGATGGTGAACCGCGATCCTGATGTATCGGGCGCCGACAAGGTTCTCATCGATCTTGATGCCGCCGGGAAGTTGGCCTTTGACATGCTTGCCAAACGGGGCGGACGCCATTTTGCCGTTCTCCAGCCAGAAGAGCATACCTATTCGGTATACGGGCGCGCTCAGGCCTTTGTCCGGGCGTGTGAGGCAGCGGGCGCACCCGTTGAAGTCATCTCAGGTGTCACTCAGACCTATCAGGCCGGACTTGAGGCCTCAGATCGGTTAGCCGCCCTAGGAAATGTCGATTCTGTATTCGCAACCTCAGACCTCGGAGCCATCGGATTTCTAGACGGTCTTAAACTCCGTCATAACATTTCTGTTCCAGATGAGGTTCAGGTTGTGGGATTTGATGACATCGCAGAGGCGAGCTGGATCGGGAATGATCTCTCGACAATCCGACAACCGTTTGAGTCAGCCGCTAAAGATGCAGTCGCTTTGATGCTGAAGAGGTTAGAGGCGCCAAATCATGCGCCGATCATTGCCCGGATTCAGCTTGAACCTATTTTCCGGGGCACAACCCGAGCAGAAACATAGAACGGACCGGCGCGCCGTATCAGGGCGCGCCACATCCGGTTATTTGGTCAAGATCAGCTTGCCTTGGCGCGTGATCCGTAGAGTGTAGATCTGGCCATCCAGCGCGATCCGCGCCTGGGTTCCATCGCCAACCAGTTCACGCGCGTCATGCATGGGTAGGTTGTCTGTAAACCCTTGATTTTGTTTCTGTTGCGGCGATGTGGTCAGTTTGCCGTCGATATACATGTGAGTTACTCCTGATCCCGCGGTGTCGCGGTCGCGTGCTGGTTTGGTCGTCAACGCAGAACCTGTGTCAGAGCCGCCAAAGTCTGTTGTGCATTTGCGCCAGAGGCTTCCTGCGTCACTGCTGTCCACAGGAACAACATCGCGATGGCCGCGATAAGAAACGTAGAGAATGCGGAAGCTCCGCCGGCAAACATATCCGTTTTCACGATGACACCAGTCTTTGACCCAAGATCGAACTTGGAGGTCTGTCCTTGTTAAGGGGGAATCGCTTGCCGAATGATCGACTGGCTTATACCCAAGTATTTTTATCGACTATTAGATTTGGTGCAAGCCAAAAATGTGTTTTCGACGTCTAGCCGTAAATAAAAAAAGCGCCCTTTGGTTTGTCCAAAGGGCGCTTTCTATCTTCGTTAGTTGCGAGGGCTTAGCCGATGATTGCGTTCAGAGTCGCACTCGGGCGCATCACTTTTGCCTTCAGCTCAACCGACGGACGGTAGTACCCGCCGATTTCCGCTGCGGGGCCCTGTGCCGCCGCCAGTTCGGACAAGATTGCGGCTTCGCCGTCTGCCAGCGCTTTGGCAACAGGTGCAAATTCTGCCGCAAGATCTGCGTCATCCGACTGAGCGGCCAGAGCTTCTGCCCAGTAGCGTGCAAACCAATAGTGGCTGTCACGGTTGTCGGGCTGGCCCACTTTACGTTCAGGCGATTTGTTGTTGTTGAGGATACCTTGAGTGGCCTCTTCCGCTGCCGCACCCAGCACACCAGCTTTGGCATTGCCTTTGCTGTCCGCCAGGAAGTTCAGGCTTTCACCAAGGGCACAGAACTCACCCATCGAGTCCCAACGCAGGTGGTTCTGCTCGACCAGCTGCTGCACGTGTTTCGGAGCGGAACCGCCTGCCCCGGTTTCAAACAAGCCGCCACCGTTCATGAGCTTCACGATCGACAGCATCTTGGCCGAGGTGCCCAGTTCGAGGATCGGGAACAGGTCAGTCAGATAGTCACGCAGCACGTTGCCGGTGATAGCAATGCTGTCGTTGCCTGCGGTGATGGTTCTCAGCGATTGTGCTGTGGCTTCGCGCGGGGCCATGATCTGGAATTTGTCCGCCACACCAGCGGCTTCCAGTGCAGGGGTCACATAAGCAATCAGCTGGGCATCATGGGCACGGTTTGCATCGAGCCAGAAAATCGCTTCCGATCCGGTCAGACGCTGACGGTCCAGTGCGAGACTGATCCAGTTTTCGATCGGCGCCTGTTTCACAGTACACGCGCGCCAGATGTCCCCAGTTTCGACTTCATGGCTATGCAGAGTTTCGCCGTTTGCCAAAACAACGCGGATTGTTCCGTCGGCAGGTGCTTCGAAGGTGGTAGGGTGCGAACCGTATTCCTCTGCTTTCTGTGCCATCAAACCAACGTTGGCCACCGAACCGGCGGTGGTCACGTCCAAAGCACCATTGGCTTTGAAGAAGTTGATGGTTTCGTCATAGACGGTGGCATAGCAGCGGTCTGGGATCACACAGTTTGTGTCGCCCTTCGCGCCTGCCGCGTCCCAACCTTTGCCGCCTGCACGGATCACTGCCGGCATCGACGCGTCGATGATCACATCAGAGGGAACATGCAGGTTGGTGATGCCCTTGTCGCTGTCGACCATATACATGCCAGGACGCTCTGCGGTAACAGCGTCGATGGCCGCCATGATGTCCGCGTTGCCCGCCACGCGATCCAGAAGATCACCAAGGCCCGAGTTCGGGTTTACACCCAACGCGGCCATTTCAGCGCCAAACTTCTCGAAAACCGGAGCCAACCAGGCTTTGACAGCATGGCCAAAGATGATGGGGTCCGAGACCTTCATCATGGTTGCTTTCATGTGCAGCGAGAACATGGTGCCATCGGCTTTGGTGTCTTCGATGGCTTCGGCAAGAAATGCACCCAGTGCTTTGGCAGACATAAAAGTCGCGTCTGCAACGGTGCCCTCGGCCAGCGGCCAAGCGTCTTTCAGAACGGTGATCGCGCCGTCTTTGCCAACAAACTCGATTTTCGCATCACCCGCCTGAGCGGCGGTGATGGTCGCGGACACTTCGTTGGCATAGAAGTCATTGCCCGGCATAGAAGAGACTTTGGTTTTGCTGTCGGACACCCAGGCACCCATAGAATGTGGGTTGTTCTGAGCATAGTTTTTTACTGCGCGTGCCGACCGACGGTCCGAGTTGCCTTCACGCAGGACCGGATTAACCGCCGAGCCCTTGATGCCGTCATAACGTGCACGAATGGCTTTTTCTTCGTCGGTCTTGGGCTCCTCAGGATAAGCGGGCAAGTCATAGCCCTGCGCCTGAAGCTCTTCGATGGCCGCCACAAGCTGAGGCACCGATGCGGAAATGTTCGGAAGTTTAATGACGTTGGCATCCGGTGTTTTCACCAGTTCACCCAGTTCGGCCAAATCGTTTGGCTGGCGCTGCGCTTCGGTCAGTTTTTCCGGGAAAGTCGAGATGATCCGCGCTGCCAAAGAGATATCTTTGGTACCAACGGATACACCGGCCGCTGCCGCGAATTTTTTGATGATCGGCAGGAAGGACGCCGAGGCCAGCTCAGGCGCTTCATCAACGATGGTGTAGATAATATCGGGAGTATTCTCAGACATGAATCAAGCCTCTCTTGCTTTGCGCCCTCCATACGCCAAAAGATCCGGCCTGTCTACGGTATGCCGAGGTATACAAACGCGCAATTTCGTCGCGTTTTAGGGAATCGATTCCCTTCTTGATTGCATGTGAACTGCCAAACTTGGGTGAATTCGTCTCTGATGAGAGATTAGTCTCTGAATCCGTCGATCCGGGCCTGAAGCACGCCACACACCACAAACGCCTTAATTTCTATTTATTTTCAAATATTTACATTAATATCTTGCAACACTGCCTCAACTTCAGCTCTGCGCGCCTAAGCGTTATCCACAGGAATCTGTTGCATTGAGCCGCTACGCTTGGTTAAAGAAACGGTAGAAAAGGCGTTGGCGAAAAACAGCGTTACTATAAAGAGGGCAGAGATGGCGGATCTTCTCCACATCAACCAACGGGTTCGTGAGAACGCCGAACGGCTTACTGCGGCGTTAGAAACGCACATGCGGACGATCTTTGCGCCCGACGCGCGCAAGGAGTTGCGCCTATTTAGTGCCGGTGAAGCCGCTGATCTCTTGGGGATCTCGGCGAGTTTCCTCCGCAAGCTGCATTTCGACAACCGTATTCCAGACGTGCATACCACACCGGGCGGAAGACGACACTATTCCGCCCAAGATCTCCGCAATGTGCGTGAAATTCTGGAAAGCACGGCCAAAACCCCCGGGGCCTATATGAAAGGGCGCCGCGAGGGCGACAAAGTTCAGGTTCTTTCCTTTCTGAACTTCAAAGGTGGCTCAGGTAAAACCACAAGCTCGATCCATACTGCGCATCGTTTGGCTCTAAAAGGCTATCGCGTGCTCTGTGTCGACATCGATCCGCAGGCCTCGCTTACAACTCTGTTCGGGTACCGCCCAGAATATGATTTTCTGCAATCCGGCACAATTTACGACGCGATCCGTTATGACGATCCTGTGCCCATGTCAGAGGTCATTCAACAGACCTTTTTCACCGGCATTGACCTCGCACCTGGCGGGTTGATGCTGCAAGAATTCGAGCATGAAACGCCCCAAGCGCTGATCGGCAACATCCAACCGCCGTTCTTTTCGCGGATGGCCACAGCCCTAGAAGAGGTTGAGGCAAACTATGATGTGATCATCTTCGATTGCCCGCCGCAATTGGGCTATCTGACAATGTCCGCGCTCTGTGCCTCGACCGGTGTTTTGATCACTATTGTGCCGAATATGCTCGATATTGCCTCGATGTCGCAGTTCCTGCAGATGAGCGCGGATCTTCTCGATGTTGTCTCGGATGCCGGCGCCGTGATGCAATTCGACTTTCTGCGTTTTCTGATCAACCGATACGAGCCAAATGACGGTCCTCAACAACAAGTGGTCTCGTTCCTGCGGCAATTGTTCGAAGATGAGGTCATGGTCGCACCCATGTTGAAATCGACCGCGATTTCCGACGCGGGCTTGACCCAGCAGACGGTCTATGAGGTCGAGCGAAGCCAATTCCATCGCCAGACCTATGACCGCGCCGTCGATTCACTCAATCAGGTGAATGATGAGATCGAAGCGCTTATTCAACAGGCATGGGGTCGCTGATGGCACGCAAAGGTATCTTGGGTGGAGGTTTGACCCCACCGTCTGCAAGCTCTGCGAATCCGGTTAAACCGGCTGGCGGAAATCGGATGATGCCGCGAGGCGCAGTTGGCGCATTGCAATCCTCTTTGTCGCGGCTGCAGGAAAACGCGGTTCAAGAAATTGACCCAAGCCTGATTGATGACGCTGGCGTTCAAGACCGGCTTAGCGTCGATCGTCCGGCGATGGAGCAGCTTAAGGAAAGCCTGCAGACCTATGGTCAGCAGGTTCCTGTGCTTGTGCGTCCGCATAGCAAAACATCCGGTCGGTTTGAAGTTGTCTACGGACGGCGTCGGCTTCTGGCTCTCAAGGAACTTGGCCTTCCTGTCAAAGCAATGGTTCGCCAACTGGACGACCATGCGCTTGTTCTGGCCCAAGGCCAGGAAAACACGGCCCGCCAGGATCTCAGCTTTGTTGAGAAGGCAAGCTTCGCCGCTCAGCTGCAAGAGCTGAACTATGACCGGCAGACAATTGCGGCGGCTCTGTCCATCGATTTGCCCATGGTCAGCCGCATGCTCAAAGTTGGGACAGCCTTTGATCTCGACTTTTTGCGACAGGTCGGATCGGCGCCGGGTATTGGCCGTGAGCGATGGCTCGCCATGGTGAAGCTGTTTGAAACAGATGGCTTCAAAGATAAGGCCATGGCAATGACCCGCGAACCTGCGTTTCAGCAGCAGGAATCTGATGGTCGCTTTGAGCTGATCTTCACGCTCTCACAACCTGAGAAGTCCCCTGCCCCAGCAGCGTCAAAATCACAGATAGTCACGGGTATTGACGGTGCTCCTCTGGCCGAGCTGAAAAGCAACGACAAGGGTATGACCCTCAAGATCACCGCACGCACTGGCAAAGGGTTCGAGCAATGGTTCGCCCAACATGTCGAAGGCGTGCTTCTCGACCTTCACGACCGCTGGCAAAACGAACGGTCGGAAGATTAAGGCAGTAGATACACCAAGAAAGGAGGCACGAAACCAGACCGCAAAAGAAAAGCCCCCCAGGATAGTTCCCAAGAGGCCCTTCTCGATCTTAGCACCTTTGAGATAGCCCTCCCAACATAGCTCTGTCAACTCCGCGCATGCGTGTGGGGCCGATAATTTGTTGTCTGTCGTGATAATTTCATGCAGCACGCGTCCCAAACGCAGTTTGGGCGGCCAATACAGGCTGTTCAAACGGGTGAGGACAGGGAGACCCCCTGTTCTGCCAATGATAAATGGTGTCTTCTCGATGCCCTCACTCTGGCGGCTGAGTCGTTTGATCTCAACCATCGGACCCTCTCCGTTCTCAAAGCTTTGATGACATTTCTTCCCGGTCGTGCACTTGTCGCGGAACCAGGCAAAGCAATTGTGTTCCCATCCAATGCGACGCTGAGCCAACGGTTGAACGGCATGCCTGAAAGCACGCTGCGGCGCCATTTGGCCCGACTAGTCGAGCTCGGGTTTATCAACCGGTATGATAGCCCCAACCGGAAACGCTTTGCTCGCAACCTTGGCGGCACACGCGCCTTGGCCTTTGGCTTTGATCTGGCCCCCCTTGCGATCTACGCTGACCAGCTGTTCCAGGCGGCCGAGGACGCTCGTTTGGTGCAACAGGAACGCGCCATTCTCCGCGATAAGATCCTTGTCACCCGGCAAGAGCTAATCGACCTCGATTTGCTCCCCCCTGCCCTTTCCGAAGAACTCCGTAAGTTTTTGCGACAGAAACCGCGGGTAGATGCTCTGGAAAACATGCTTGATAAACTAGTGGATCTTCTGCCGAGTTCAGACGAAATGAGCGCCATAGACACGCAAAATGAGCGGCACATACAGACTAAACAAAAAAAATCTTTTGACTCTGAACAAACCGCCAAGCCTATCTCTTTGCGAGCAATCCTTGATGCCTGCCCAATCTTCACAAGCCTGATTGCTGAGAAACCCACCTCTTGGTTCGAGCTCTCGACCTTAACCAACCAGTTTGCAAAGATGATGGGGATTGACAGCCCAGTGATTGCGGACGCGCGGTCAAACATCGGTGAACACGACACCAGCCTGACGGTTTTGTGTATGCTCGAGAAACAAGCGCAGATTCGAAGCCCAGGAGCCTATCTAAGGCAACTGACCAAAAAGGCTAAAGCGGCGCAGTTTTCGATTATGCCCATGGTTCAGTCTCTTCTGCGCCAAAGCGGGAATCGCGGATGTCAGGCAGTTCTATGATGAAAGGCCGACTAACTTCGCCAGGTAGCTTTATCTGCCGCTTCCCGTCTATAGCTGTTGAAACACCATAGGTGGACCTAGATGACGTTCCATCTCTTCTTTTTCAGGTTTCTTATGCAGGTGGAAATCCAACTCAACGCAGGAATGGCTCGCGGCCTTGGTGGACGACGACAGCCTCAAATCGAGAACCGCTAATTGTCTCTTTGCGGATGAAGCTTGATCGGCTTCAGCATTCAATTCCCGGTCTTTCCCAATTTCTGGCAGAGGAATTGTCAGCTGACAATTTCGGTCTTCCCTTTGCATAGATTTTGAGGGCAAGCGGAAATTCGGAGCTGAGATTTACTCCGAAGGCGTTCTGTTCTTTGAGGCCCGTCGCCCGAAGCGTTTTCCGTCAAAAATGAGCCAGCTCTGTCATCCCAAGGACTTAACCTCTAAACTTAGGGTACCTAAGGAACCGAACTCGCGCGACCTCTTTTGATGTGATTATCTTCGCATAAGCTCAACCCCAGGCTTCACAGGTCAGAGAATTGTCAGCTGACAATCCGCAGATCAACTGACATCACATGTCTCTCCCACGCCCAACCAATCGAAACACCGTTTCGCAGTCTTCTCTTTTCCTCAAAATCCCTGTCCTCTACGGTGCCGCCAAATGCTCTCAAGGATGACAATATCATGGACATTGAAACGCGCGCCTTTTTGACGTCTCTGTTCGACGCAGCCATTCAAGCTGCCGATCCACACAAAGCAATCTCCAAACATTTGCCAGAACGTCCCAAAGGACGGACCATCGTCATCGGGGCAGGGAAGGGGGCTGCCCAGCTGGGCGCGGCATTTGAAGAGCTTTGGCAGGTTCCTGTCGAAGGTGTTATTGTCACCCGGTACGGCTACGCAACTCCCTGTAAACATATTGAGGTGATCGAAGCCGCGCATCCTGTCCCGGACGAGGCTGGCCTCGAGGCAAGCAAGGCATTGTTTGACGCGGTTTCAGGCCTGACAGAAGATGATCTCGTTGTCGCGCTCATCTGCGGTGGCGGGTCCGCCCTGCTCTCGTCTCCTCCAGGCGACCTAACCCTTGCTGATGAACAGGCGCTAAATTCCGCGCTTCTGGCATCTGGCGCCCCGATCGGTGTGATGAATGCGATCCGAAAGCATGTCAGTGGAATCAAAGGCGGACGACTCGCCGCTGCGGCCTTTCCGGCTCGCGTGGTTTCACTGATTGTCTCAGATGTTCCAGGCGATGACCCGGCTCAAGTCGCTTCTGGCCCAACAGTGCCAAGCGAGGTGACGCTCGAAGAGGCGCTTGATCTTGTTCGTACTTGGAATATTGAGTTGCCCGATGCCATTTTGAAACATCTGTCCAGCGAAAGCGCGCGTGGTCCACACCCAAAAGATCCGGTCTTTGCACATCATGATGTCTCTATCATTGCCTCTTCGCGGCTTTCACTTGAAGCCGCGGCCGAAGTTTCGCGCCAGAACGGGCTGCCTGCGGTTATATTGTCAGATGCAATTGAGGGCGAAGCTCGTGACATTGGACTAATGCATGCGGCACTCGCGCGTGAGGTGGCTGAGAAAGATCAGCCATTTGCCAAACCCGTTGTTCTTCTTTCGGGTGGAGAGACCACCGTCACGTTGCGCAATACCGAGGGGCGGGGAGGGCGGAACACCGAATTTCTGCTGTCGTTTGCTCGGGCAATAGAGGGCCAACCCTCTATATGTGCACTCGCGGCGGATACGGATGGCATTGATGGTTCTGAGGACAATGCAGGCGCTTTTGCTGATGGAACTACCGCGACAGTGATGCGCGGGGCGGGCATTGATCCCCAAAGGGCTCTTCTGCAGAATGATGCCTGGGGCGCCTTCGAGGCGGCCAGTGCATTGTTTGTACCCGGACCAACCGGAACCAATGTCAACGATCTGCGCGCCATTCTGATCCGATAACACTATGCCAAGGCCATATGGCACATTGGGGCTGAGATTCGGTGTATTGGCAGGCTTAACTAGAGTTGTACGACCAGTAGAGAGGGGAAATAGTCCAAATTCACTGCCTAACTGATTGAATCGTAAGAGAAATTGCCAATTTTGTAATTTTGTTAGATTTGGGGGTTGCGGGTGGTGTGAGTTAGCCGTAGAACCCCCTTCACCGGCGGCGCTGAG
>CANMIH010000009.1 GCA_947497905.1 uncultured Pelagimonas sp. | reverse complement strand
GTGAGCCGTGTAGGATTCGAACCTACGACCCACTGATTAAAAGTCAGTTGCTCTACCAACTGAGCTAACGGCCCACTGTGTAGCGGGCTTTTATGGACAGCCCCCCCTGCGGTCAACCCAAAAATCTGCCTTTTTTGAAGAAACCGTCACATAGCAGCTATGCACGCTTTGGCCCGCGCTTTCTTTTGAAGAGGAAACCCACTATATGCGCCCTCATGCAGCAGACACCGCCCCTCGCAGGCCTGCCCTTCATGAAAATGCATGGGTTGGGCAATGACTTCGTAGTTGTCGATTCTCGTCATGAGAACCGACACTTAACCCCTGCGCAGATCACGGCGATTGCCGATCGCCACATGGGTGTGGGATTCGATCAACTGACACAGATTCTGCTGCACGACGGTCAGCCCCATCTGATTTTCTATAATTCCGATGGATCGACCTCGGCGGCCTGTGGCAATGCCACCCGCTGTATTGCCCGCCATCTGATGGACGAATCCGGGGCGACCGAGCTGACGCTGACCACAGATCGAGGCACGCTTTTTGCGGTTGATGCCGGGAACGGTCTGACTTCGGTGAACATGGGGCATCCCCAACTGAACTGGGATGAAATCCCCCTCACCCATGACATGGACACGTTGGAACTGCCGATCGAGGGCGCTCCAACCGCGACCGGTATGGGCAATCCGCATTGCACCTTCTTTGTTGAGGATGCCGAGGCCATCGATCTCGAGGCCTTTGGCCCCGGCATTGAGCACCATCCGCTTTATCCGGAACGCACCAATGTTCAGGTCGCAAGCCTGAAAGGCCCCAATCATCTGCGCATGCGGGTCTGGGAACGCGGCGTTGGTCCGACCCTTGCGTCCGGGTCATCCTCCTGTGCAACCGCTGTGGCCGCCGCGCGTCGAGGCCTGACAGACCGCAAGGTCCAGATCGATCTGGATGGCGGCACGCTTTGGATTGACTGGCGCGATGACGGCGTTTGGATGACAGGCGCGTCGGCCCATGTGTTTAGTGGTGTCTTCACTTCTGAGTGGCTGGAGGCGCAGAAATGAGCGTGCCCAAGTTCACGACTCTGGGCTGCCGCCTGAACGCCTATGAAACCGAAGCGATGAAGGCGCTGGCCGAAGAGGCAGGGGTGAAAGACGCGGTTGTGGTGAACACCTGCGCCGTGACGCAAGAGGCCGTGCGCAAAGCCCGCCAAGAAATACGCCGCCTGCGTCGTGAAAACCCGGCCGCAAAGGTGATTGTCACTGGCTGCGCCGCCCAGATCGACCCCGACAGCTTTGCTGAAATGGACGAAGTCGACGCGGTGATCGGCAACCATGACAAGATGGAGCCTGCGACCTGGAGCAAACTGGGGCCGAACTTCATTGGCGAAACCGAAAAGGTTCAGGTCAATGACATCATGTCGGTTACGGAAACCGCAGGCCATCTTATCGATGGTTTTGGTAGCCGCAGCCGCGCCTACGTTCAGGTGCAAAACGGCTGTGACCATCGCTGCACCTTTTGCATCATCCCCTACGGTCGCGGCAATTCTCGTTCAGTGCCCGCAGGTGTCGTGGTGGATCAGATCAAGCGGCTGGTGCAGCAGGGCTACAATGAGGTTGTGCTGACCGGGGTTGATCTGACTTCCTGGGGGGCGGATCTTCCGGCAGAACCGCGTCTTGGTGATCTGGTGATGCGTATTCTGCGGTTGGTGCCCGATCTGCCACGTCTGCGCATCTCATCGATTGATTCCATCGAAGCCGATGAAAACCTGATGCAGGCCATCGCCACCGAGCCGCGCCTGATGCCCCATCTGCATCTCTCGCTTCAGCATGGTGACGATCTGATTCTCAAACGCATGAAACGTCGTCACCTGCGCGACGATGCGATCGCGTTTTGTGAAGAGGCGCAGAAACTGCGCCCCGACATGACCTTTGGCGCCGATATCATTGCGGGCTTTCCAACCGAGACAGACGCGCATTTCGAAAACTCGCTTAAGCTTGTTCAGGACTGCAATCTGACCTGGCTGCATGTTTTCCCCTATTCGTCGCGCCCCGGCACACCTGCCGCGCGAATCCCGCAAAAGGTCAACGGCGCCGTGATCAAAGAACGCGCCGCACGTTTGCGGGCTGCGGGTGATCAAGCGGTTCAGCGCCACCTCGCCGCGCAACAGGGCGCCACCCATCACGTTCTTATGGAATCAGAGACGATGGGCCGAACCGCGCAATTTGCTGAAGTGCATTTCGCAACACCGAAACAGGTTGGTGAGATCATCACCACGACGATTCTTGGTGTCTCAGGCACACAGCTGACAGCTTAGGCCCTTGTCGAACCTCGGCTTGCCAGTCAGGGTGCGGGTATGACCCAGTTTATGATTGCCCTGTCTGATGTCGCCGCCGCCTTCGACACCTTTCCCGAAGAGCGCCGGGCGCTTATGCTGAAGCTGCGCCAGTTGATCTTTGAAACCGCAGCGCAGACCCCCGGTGTTGGGCCACTGGACGAATGCCTGAAATGGGGACAACCCGCCTATCTCACGCAAGAGACAAAGTCAGGTACCACTCTGCGGCTTGGGTTGAACAAAGCGGGCGCAGCGTCCCTGTTCGTGCACTGTCAAACCTCGCTGATCTCAGAGTTTCGCGAACAATTCCCCGAAAGCTTTGGCTATGACGGCACGCGCGCCATCCATCTGGATCAGGGCGAGGAGATTGATTTCGAGGCTCTACGCCTCTTCATCACCCGCGCCCTGACCTATCATTTGTAGCCTGAGACACCTCAGGCCAAGCGCTTACAGCGCTTCACGTGCTTTCAGAATACCCAGCGCAGCATTGGCAGCTTCGCGGCCTTTTTCCACAAAATGCTCGCGGTAGATGCCCACGTGGTGCTCTGTCGGCTGGAAGTGGTGCGGGGTCAGCGACACGGAGAGGACCGGCACACCGGTGTCCAAACCCGCCCGCATAAGGCCATCTACCACCGCCTGGGCAACAAAGTCGTGGCGGTAGATGCCACCATCAACAACCAGCGCGGCACAGGTCACAGCGGCATATTTCCCTGTGGCTGCCAAATCACGGGCCATCAGCGGCATTTCAAATGCGCCAGGCACATCAATCACGTCAACCTGCGCGGCATCAATCACCTCACAGAACCCGGCCAGAGCCTGATCCACGATATCCGCATGCCAAGCGGCTTTTACAAACGCAAAACGGGGCTGTGTCATAGTAATCTCCTTCAACTGGACACATCCACCAAGGCGATCACGACCTAAGGCACGCAGGTTTCAACCCTCCGCACCCTGTCCGCTCTCTTCCATCCGGACTATCACCGTCGGCTCCGGCCTCTCACCGGATCTGCTGACACCCGCCCCACTGGGGTTTGGGCCGCTCGCGGGCTCGCATCTCTGCATACCGCCGGTAGGGAATTGCACCCCGCCCTGAGAACGTGTCCTTGCTGCCACAGCGGGCCAGCGGGAGCAATGTCAAAAACGGCAGGTTTCAGCCAAACGACGACCCGGCCTTTTCCCCCGACCTCGCTCAATCCCGCCCAGCGCATCACGGATCATTTGCGCTTTGCTCAAAAATCCTTCATGACGCTGGAATGACAATTCAGACCCGCGCCCTTTTTGTACATCTCCTCACCGCGACCGGTGCCGTATTTGCCATGCTGGCCATGCTCGCCGCCGTGCAGGAAAACTGGTCCCTCATGTTTGTCTGGCTGGTGGTGGCCTTCGCCGTGGATGGCATTGACGGCCCGCTGGCGCGCAAATTTGATGTCAAAACCAACGCCCCACGATTTGACGGCGTGTTGCTGGATCTGATCATCGACTATCTGACCTATGTCTTCATCCCGGCCTTTGCGCTGTTCCAATCGGGCCTGCTCCCCGGCTGGACCGGTTGGTTTGCGATCATCGTGATCACCTTTGCCAGTGCGATGTATTTCGCCGACAACCGCATGAAGACCGCGGACAATTCGTTTCAGGGCTTTCCGGGCTGCTGGAACATGCTGATCATTGTGATTTTTGCAATTGAGCCGCAGTTCTGGGTATCCGTGGCGTTGATTGCCGCACTGTCACTGGCAATGTTCCTGCCGCTGAAATTCATTCACCCCACGCGCACCATACGCTGGCGGGCGGTGTCTTTCCCCATTGCTCTGGCCTGGACATTCTTCGCAGGTTGGGCGGCCTGGGTCGACTTCCATCCCGAAAGCTGGGCGCATTGGGGTCTGGTAGTCACATCGGTCTATCTGCTGTTTGCGGGCATTGCTCAGCAAATCATCCCGGCGCGTTCATAATCAAAGCGCTGCGGGACGGCGGGTGGGGCGAGGCTCGGACCGAACGAGCGTCACCCCGCAGGACCTCAGCCCAGTTTTTCTTCGATCGCTGCCAGCCGCGCTTTCAGCTCTTCGTTTTCTTCACGGGCCTTCTGTGCCATGGCACGCACCGCATCAAACTCTTCACGAGTTACAAATTCATGATCAGCCAACCAGCGGTCCATCAGCGATTTCATAGCTGTTTCCGCTTCGTGCCGCGCGCCCTGAGCCACGCCCATGGCGTTGGTCATCAGTTGCGACAGATCCTCAAAAACCTTGTTGCGCGTTTGCATGGGTCACTCCGGCGTTGCATTCCCTGCCTATATGGGCTGCAAATCGCTGACTCACAAGCTTGACTTCCACGCAAATCCAGAGGCAACAGGACGCATGCAGGCCGCACTCCAATTCCCCCCGCTCTCGCCCGAGTTGTTCTCGATCTCGCTTTTTGGCTTTGAATTTGCACTGCGCTGGTATGCGCTCGCCTATATTGTTGGCCTTCTGGTAGGCTGGCGCCTGGCCGTTCTGGTCGTAAACCGACCACATCTCTGGCCCAATGAAACGCCCCCGATGACAGCGCGCCAGATCGAAGATCTGCTGACCTGGGTCATTCTCGGGGTCATTCTGGGCGGTCGCCTTGGCTTTGTTCTGTTTTACCAACCCAGCTACTACTTTGCCCACCCCGCCGAGATTCCAATGATCTGGCAGGGGGGGATGTCTTTTCATGGCGGCCTTTTGGGTGTGATTGTCGCCACCTGGGCCTTTTGCATCAAATACAGCGCCCCCAAGCTTCAAACCGCCGATATGATGGCTCTGGCCACTCCAGTGGGGCTTTTGCTGGGCCGCTTGTCTAACTTCATCAACGCCGAACTTTGGGGGCGTCCAACAGATCTGCCCTGGGGCGTGATTTTTCCCGGCGCTCAGGCTCAGGACTGTGGGCAGGCCATTGGTGAACTCTGTGCTCGCCACCCCAGCCAGCTCTATGAAGCAACGATGGAGGGGCTGCTGCTGGGCCTCGTCATCCTCGTACTCGTCCGGCGCGGTCAGCTCAAAAAACCTGGCACCCTCGCAGGGACATTCTTCGCCGGCTATGGCATAGGCCGCTTCATTGTAGAATTTTTCCGCCAACCGGATCTGCAGTTCGTCTCACCGGGGAACCCATTGGGTCTCGCCTGGCACATGGATGGCTATGGATTGACCATGGGACAATTTCTGAACCTGCCCATGATCTTTGGCGGGCTTGTCCTGATCTATTGGGCCCAGAAACGCACATGACCGCGCTTAAAGATCTCCTGATCCGGCAAATCGAAGCCACAGGTCCCCTTACAATTGCCGAATATATGACCACCTGCCTGCTGCACCCTGTGCACGGCTATTACACCACGCGCGATCCGCTTGGGGCCGCTGGGGATTTCACCACCGCTCCGGAAATCAGCCAGATGTTTGGTGAGATGGTGGGCCTGTGCCTCGCTCAGAGCTGGCTGGATCAAGGGGCTCCTAATCCCTTTGTTCTGGCCGAACTTGGGCCCGGCCGGGGAACCTTGATGGCCGATATTTTTCGCGCCACCCGCGCAGTCCCGGGGTTTCACGCCGCGGCCCAGCTGCATCTTATCGAGGCATCTCCCGCGTTGCAGGCAGAGCAGGCCAAACGCCTGCCCCAAGCCGAATGGCACACCGACATCTCGTCCTTGCCTGATGGGCCCGTGTTCCTCGTGGCCAATGAGTTTTTCGATGCCCTGCCCATTCGTCAGTTTCAGCGCGACGGTTCAGGATGGCGCGAGCGGATGGTTGGTGTAGAGGATGGCAAACTGACCATCGGACTGTCCTCGACAGCCCCGCTTGATGCGTTGGTGCATCGCCTGGACGATACCCAAGACGGGCAGATGGTTGAAACCTCTGCCCCTGCCTGCGCGATTGCTGCACAGATCGGCACCCGCATTTCTGAACAAGGCGGCGTGGCCCTGTTGATTGACTATGGCGGCTGGCACAGCCTCGGCGACACCTTTCAAGCCCTGGAACATCACAGCTATGCCGATCCTCTGGCGCACCCGGGGAAAGCCGATCTGACAGCCCATGTCGATTTCGAAGCTTTGGCGCTCGCGGCAGCCCCGGCCCAACATGCTAAACTCTGTCCACAGGGCGTGTTTTTGGAACGGCTTGGGATCACAGCGCGGGCGCAAGCCCTGGCAACCCAGCTGAGCGGCGAAGCGCTTGAGGCCCATATCGCCGCACATCGCCGGTTGACGCATCCCGAAGAAATGGGTTCGTTGTTTAAGATACTTGCGCTCTTCCCAACGAGCGCCCCAGTGCCTGCGGGATGTGAGCCATGACGCTTGAGATTATCACCTCTGACAGCTTAACCCCGTTTCACCACGGGTTCTTCACCCGCAAGGGAGGGGCGTCTTCGGGCATCTTTAAAGGGTTGAATTGTGGTCAGGGATCGTCTGACCAGACAGACATGGTCACAATCAACCGAGCGCGCGTTGCCGATGCGATGCAGGTGTCGTCTTCTGAGCTTGCGACTGTGCATCAGACCCATTCGGCGGATGTTCTGACACTGACTGAAGCACCTCAAAGCCCACGTCCCAAAGCAGATGGCCTTGTGACCAACACGCCCGGTCTGGCGCTTGGGGTTCTGACGGCGGATTGTCAGCCGGTGTTGTTTGCCGATGCCGAAGCGGGCGTGATCGGCGCGGCCCACGCCGGATGGAAAGGCGCGCGCGGCGGCGTGTTAGAAGCAACAATTGATGCGATGATTGATCTTGGCGCGACCCGCGACGGCATTCAGGCCGTTATTGGCCCCTGCATCAGCCAACGCTGTTATGAAGTTGGCTCCGAGTTCTTCGAAAACTTTATCCTAGACGATCCTGAGAACGCCCGTTTTTTCGCAGGGGGCGCCGGGGATAAGCTTCACTTTGATCTACCTTCTTATGGGCTCTCGCGACTGCGGGCCGCAGGGGTTGAGGCCCATTGGACCCGTCACTGCACCTACTCTGATATGGATCGTTTCTATTCCTACCGCCGTGCCACCCATTTAGGTGAGGCGGATTACGGGCGGTTGATCGCCTCGATCCGGATCTAATCCGGAAACAATATCACCCACGTCGCGGTATTATCCCGATTGCGCCACATGACCGCCTTAATTCTCCGACAATTTGATTAACAACGAAAGCAGTTGGTCAGAACACCGGAGAGAGCCATGAAATCGCAGCGCCGCTTTATCAAGTCGATCACCGAAACCGCCAAAGCAGAGACTGTTCAGATGCCCTGGGCCCGTGGCGCGCGCCGCGCAGCCATGATCGCACGCCGCGAAATGCTGGCCCGCGAACTAGAAAAGGCCCCGCGTAAAGCGGCCTAATCTCCCCCCCAAGTTTCCTCGTGAAAACCCTCGGCTGAGTTATCTCGCCGGGGGTTTTTCTTTGCATCACTCTTCGCAGGTGATTCCCGAAATCAGCCCAAATGTGGCAACTCGGTTCGCAAAATGGCGACAATCTCGAATTTTGAGGCGGATTTTTATCCGTTTACAGCGGTTCGTCTCATCAATATTGACTAAGGACACTGATTGAGGCCATTTGCTGATCAACGAAACGTTCTAACTGTCCGTTCGTTGTTGTTGGTGGGGGCCAGCACGGATGTGACACCTTTTAAGAGGTTCACATGGCAAATTTTGGGCACGGGTTTTCCGGCACGCATAACGCTCTCTCCGCACCACTCCCTCATGGGGATTTGCGGCTGGATGACAGACCTCAGCGCTCTCTCTCTCTTATGCGCAAATATGAGGTTGCCGCCCTTCTGCCTGATCTGACCGTTTCGTTCCGTCAGCATGTGGCCCCGGCCATACCGCTGTTCGAGGATTGCGCATCGGCCTTTGCGCGCGGCACCCTTATTCAGACCGTGCGCGGGCCGGTGGCCATCGAAGATCTTCTTCCGGGCGACTATATTGAAACGGCCAACGGCTCTGAGCCGATCACCTGGATTGGCTCAACGACCTATGTGCCAGGCCAGTCAGATGAGGCCACCTCGCTTACCCATCTGACCCGGATCACCTCGGAATCCTATGGGATGGGAAAACCCGGCATGGATTTGCTGGTTGGACCCGGTGCACGCATGGTCCTTCACCATGACAAACTGGCTCAACTGCTGGGGCAACGATCCGTGCTGGTGCCGATTCACGAATACACGGATGGAGATCGGCTGCTGGATATCACGCCAGCAGGCACGGTGCAGATGTATCATCTCATGGTACAGCGCCACACCACCTTTCAGGTCGGCGGGATCGAGATGGAAACCTACCATCCGGGCAAATCCATCGCGCAGGATCTCGGCCTGAATGCGCGCGCCTTGTTCGTGAGCATGTTCCCCAATCTGACCGATCTGAACGACTTTGGTCAGGTCAGCATGACTCGCACCACCAGAAACGTGGTCGACAGCCTGATCTACGGATAACGCACTTTCGGTGAGCACAAACAACAAAGGCGGGAATATCCCGCCTTGTCAGATCATCCAAATCACATATTGGCGTTAGGCCATGCGATTAAGCCGTTCTTCGAGAACATCGAAAGGCACACCGGGTTCGTCTTTGGCTCCACGGATCACCAGTGATGTTTTCACGCTGGCCACATTGGGGGCTGTCAAAAGGTCCCCGGTCAGAAAGCTTTGAAACGTCGAAAGATCTGGCGCGACACATTTCAGGATGAAATCCACCTCGCCGTTGAGCATGTGGCACTCGCGCACCAAAGGCCACGAGCGGCAGCGCTCTTCAAAGGCCCGCAGATCCGCTTCGGCCTGACTGACCAAACCGACCATCGCAAAAACCTGAACCTCAAAGCCAAGCTCACGCGAATCAACCTCGGCATGATAGCCACGGATGTAGCCTTGCTCTTCCAAGGTCCGCACCCGACGCAGACAAGGCGGTGCCGAAATACCAACCCGACGGGCCAGTTCGACGTTGGTCATTCTGCCATCGGCTTGCAGCTCGGCCAGAATCTTGCGATCAATCGGATCCAGCCTGTGCATTGGCATCCGGTCCCTCATTTCTTGTGTTGGGCGAAGATGCGAACAACATACCAGCCCAGCGGCCAGACGCAATAATATTTCCCAAATGCGCAACTAAATTCCGCAACATGGCGAATAGACGCCGCGAAACGCAAGCTTCGTTACCTTGGGGCACATGAGGGTCTCGCCCCCGTTACAGCAGAGTGATGTCACCCCACACCATTATGTGATTATTGCGCGCTTCTCCAGCCCGCCCCCTTTTACCACATCCGCTGCGGGTCTATATCCCTGACCCAAGAATATCAGGAGACCCCACATGTCAGAGACCCGCCATACCCGCGTTTTGATCGTCGGCTCCGGCCCCGCCGGTTACACCGCCGCCGTCTATGCGGCGCGCGCCATGCTGAATCCTGTTCTGGTTCAGGGTCTTGAGCCGGGCGGCCAGCTGACCACTACAACCGATGTCGAAAACTATCCGGGTTTCACAGAAATTCAGGGCCCCGAGCTGATGACCAACATGGAAGCCCATGCCAAGGCGATGGGCACCGAAATCATCGGCGACATCATCAGCAAGATCGATTTTGACCAGCGCCCTTTTGTGGCCCACGGCGACAGCGGCACCACCTATACCGCAGACGCGATCATCCTCGCCACAGGTGCGCGCGCGCGCTGGCTGGGTCTTGAGAGCGAAGAGGCCTTCAAAGGCTTTGGTGTCTCGGCTTGCGCCACCTGTGATGGGTTCTTTTATCGCGGCAAAGAGATTGTTGTGATCGGCGGCGGCAACACAGCTGTGGAAGAGGCGCTGTTCCTCACCAACTTCGCCAGCAAAGTGACCCTG
Source organism: uncultured Pelagimonas sp. (assembly GCA_947497905.1). Lineage (GTDB taxonomy): Bacteria > Pseudomonadota > Alphaproteobacteria > Rhodobacterales > Rhodobacteraceae > CANMIH01. Next base: position 181,319 of record CANMIH010000009.1, on the reverse strand, counting down.
ATCCACCGCCGTGACGAGTTGCGCGCCGAAAAGATCCTGCAGGATCGCCTGTTCAAGCACGAGAAGATCGAAGTTCTCTGGGATCACCAGCTGGAAGAAGTTGTCGGCGCCGATATGCCCAAAGGCGTGACCGGTGTGAAAGTCATGAACGTCAAATCCGGCGCCGTGACCGAGATTGCCTGTGAAGGTGTGTTTGTTGCGATTGGCCACGCGCCCGCCAATGAACTGGTCAAAGACGTGCTGGAAACCCACATGGGTGGCTATGTTGTGACCAAGCCAGACAGCACCGAAACCTCGATTCCCGGCATCTTTGCTGCAGGTGACCTGACCGATCATAAATATCGTCAGGCGGTCACATCGGCGGGCATGGGCTGTATGGCCGCGCTCGAAGCCGAACGCTGGTTGGCGGAAAACGAATAATGCTGGACGCCCGCCATATCACCCGGATTTCCGGGCGGTATTGGCGGGCGGGTTTTATCGGCAACGAAGCTTCCCTTCTTGCCCCCGCTGGCGCTCCGAGAGGGCGCTGGCACCATAAGGGTCAACAGGCCCTCTATCTTTCGGGAAGCCCCGAGGGCTGTCAGGTTGCGCTCCGGGTCTATGTCGACCCTCAAGATCCCCCTCGTGGGATATTTCCATTCCTTATCCAAAACGCTGCGATTGTTGATCTGCGCCGTCCTGACATGCGCGAGATTCTTGAAACCTCTCTTGAAGAGATCCATGCCTTTTGGGCGGACCTTCATGCAAAGGGCCAGCTTTCGCCCACTTGGACTCTCAGTGACCGTTTGCGGGATGAGGGCCTAGATGGGTTGCTAACCCCGTCCCGCAGCCGCCCTGATCTAACCCACCTCACCCTGTTTCGCTGGAATGACGGTCGGGCCCGCGTGACACAGGAGGGATCACATCTTCCCTTCGATCCAAACTATGGCCTAGGCGTGACCTGACATTGCGGGTATGCGCGTCTGCAAACAGTACAGGACAGCCCGATGTCACATGATTTTGCCGCGCAACAAGCCGAAACCAACGCCACCTATGCCGAAATGCAGGCCGAACACGGCCTCCCAGATATCGCCGATGTCGATTATTTCTTTGTCCCATCCAATGAAGACGCGGACTGGCGTCCTTTGGCAGACAAGCTGACCCGCGACGGATATGCCTGCGAGTACATCGAGGATGAGGAAGAGGGCATCTATTTGGTCGCCACACTTCAGGATCAGGTCGTTTCCGCCGAGGGTATCTGGATCGGTGAAGAGGTTGCGACTCGGGCGGCACTTGAGTTTGGTTTCACCCCGGATGGTTGGGGTATGGAGGGCTAAGCCCCCACATTTTGCCGATTTCGGTACGGATGTGAAAATAAGACACGCTGTTCCATCAGCGCGTCACGGGGCAGACCGCTGTTCACGCCGAATACGGCCTGCCCCAATCTGGTCCTATCATTTCTTTCAAACTGGAACATGACCGCTGTTGCAAAGGCGCTGCAACGGCTTGGCCCGTTGTGTTTTGCGGTAAATTCACTTTGCTGCAGCAGCAAACCGTGCGATGCGTTCACTCGTGAACATACTTTGAGTCGCAGATGACATCCAAATCCGAAACACCGGCAACACCTGAAGAAGAAGATCTTCTTTTTCGCCTGTTGCGCCAGCTTGAGGCCGCCCCGGACGCTTCCCAGCGTGCGACGGCCGCAGCCATTGGTATTTCGCTTGGGCGTCTCAACGCGCACCTGCGGGCCGCGTCCAACGCTGGCCTCATTAAGATCTCGGAACGTAGCGGGCCGGACAAACGCCAACGCTTTGCCTATGCCATCACAACCCGTGGGGCCGCAGAGCGCATGCGTCTGACCGATACGTTCCTTGCCCGCAAATTTGCAGAATATGACGCGCTGCATGCCGAACTGACCGGCACAACCAGCGGTCTCGACCCTTTCAAATCCAGGACCAAACTCATGCAGAACAATCTCGCACCGATCCCGGAGCTGTATGTTTCCTACGACAGCGCCCAGAAACTCAAAGTAGAGGCAGCAGATCTGACCTCGCATGATCTAAGCCCACGCCAGATCTGTGACCTGGAGCTGTTGATGAACGGTGGCTTCAACCCGCTCAAAGGTTTTCTGACCGAAGAAGACTATGACGGTGTTGTCGAAAACATGCGTATGGCGGACGGCACCCTGTGGCCCATGCCCATCACACTGGATGTGTCCGAAGATTTTGCCAGCTCGATCGAACTGGGACAGGACATCGCGTTGCGCGATCAGGAAGGTGTCATTCTGGCCACCATGACCGTGACCGATCGCTGGACCCCCAACAAAGCCCGCGAGGCCGAAAAGGTCTTTGGTGCCGACGATCAGGCCCACCCGGCCGTGGACTATCTGCACAATCAGGCTGGCGCGGTGTACCTGGGCGGCCCGATCACCGGCATCCAGCAGCCGGTGCACTATGATTTCCGCGCCCGTCGCGACACGCCAAACGAGCTGCGCGCTTATTTCCGCAAGCTTGGTTGGAAAAAAGTTGTGGCCTTCCAGACACGCAACCCGCTGCACCGCGCCCACCAGGAGCTGACGTTCCGCGCAGCGCGCGAAGCAGAGGCCAACCTGCTGATCCACCCGGTGGTCGGTATGACCAAACCTGGCGATGTCGACCACTTCACCCGCGTGCGCTGCTATGAGGCGGTTCTGGACAAATACCCCCAGTCGACCACCTCGATGTCGCTGCTGAACCTTGCCATGCGGATGGCTGGCCCACGCGAAGCGGTTTGGCACGGCCTGATCCGCAAAAATCACGGCTGCACCCACTTTATCGTTGGACGTGACCACGCAGGCCCCGGCAAGAACTCGGCAGGCGAAGATTTCTACGGACCCTATGATGCGCAGGATCTGTTCCGTGAGCATGAGGAAGAAATTGGCCTGAAAATGGTCGACTTTAAACACATGGTCTATGTGCAGGAACGGGCCCAGTACGAGCCAAACGACGAGATCGAAGACAAGGATGACGTGACTATCCTGAACATCTCAGGCACCGAACTGCGCCGCCGTCTTTCGGAAGGTCTGGAAATCCCCGAATGGTTCTCGTTCCCCGAAGTTGTGGCTGAGCTGCGCAAGACCAAGCCGCCACGGTCGCAGCAGGGCTTTACCGTGTTCTTCACTGGCTTCTCAGGTTCAGGCAAATCCACCATTGCCAACGCCCTTATGGTCAAGCTGATGGAAATGGGCGGACGTCCGGTGACCCTGCTCGATGGCGACATCGTACGTAAGAACCTGTCGTCAGAGCTTGGCTTTTCGAAAGAGCACCGCGATCTGAACATCAAGCGCATCGGCTATGTTGCAAGCGAGATCACCAAAAACGCCGGTATCGCGATCTGTGCGCCTATCGCGCCCTATGAGACCACACGCCGCCACGTGCGTCAGGAGATCGAACAGTTTGGTGCCTTTGTTGAGGTGCATGTCTCGACCAGCATCGAGGAATGCGAACGCCGCGACCGCAAGGGCCTGTATAAACTGGCGCGCGAAGGCAAGATCAAAGAGTTCACCGGTATTTCCGATCCCTACGACGTCCCCTCCAACCCAGAACTGCGGGTTGAAACCGAAGGGACCGATGTAGACAGCTGTGCCCATCAGGTGATCCTGAAGCTTGAAAGCATGGGTCTGATCGCCGCGCATTAAGCTTTGTCTAAAAAAAGAACCGCCGCAGCTCACCTGCGGCGGTTTTCTTATGCCCAGATCAGCGGAAACTGATTTTCAACATATTTGGGGCAAATTCGCCGGACCACGAATCTCAGAACGAGAGGTCAGGCCGTGTTCAAAGGCACAGCAAGGATTGCGGCGCTTCTGGCGCTGATGACGGCGACATCCGCGACAGCGCAGGGGCTATTCTCAAGCCCGCGCCAACCGATGTTTGATCAGGCACAGCCGCTTGTGGCTCAGGCCCAGCCTATCATCTCAACAAAGGCCTCTGCGCCCACAGACCGCAGACAGGCCAGCCTCTTCATTGGCCAACAAGGCACCAGCCTATTGGCCCCCTACCCGGCACGCACACGTTCAAAACCGCGGACCCGGAGCGCTGCCCGATTTGTCGTGCCCTTTGGATCACAAGTCAGCCAGCTGCGCAGCCTGATCGCTACCGTGGAGTCCGGGTCAATGGGATATGACGGCCTTGTCTATGGGGCGACCGTCAAACCTCCGCGTGCACCTTCGCAGATGACACTAGCCGAGATTGATCTCTGGACGCGGCAAACACCCGGACAGAACCACGCCATCGGACGCTATCAATTCATCCCCAAGACCTTGCGCCGTCTGGTGAAGATTCAAGGCCTATCCCCCGACACGCGATTTTCACCTCAGGTTCAAGATCTCTTGGCCGATCAACTTTTGCGCGAGGCCGGGCTCAACGCCCTGCTGGCGGGTGACCTGTCCCGTCGGAAGTTTATGCACAATATCGCAAAGATCTGGGCGGGCTTACCCACCTCGAGCGGTCATTCCTATTACAAGGGGGTGGCGGGCAACAAAGCCGGCATGAGCTGGTCCCGCTTTGACCGCGAGATGGCCCGAATTTTTCCGAATGCCGCATAACATCTCAAAGGCTGCACGTGTTTTCGTGCAACACACCCTGCGCTAACACGTTTCGATCATTGCGGTTTTGTCACCACTAAGAGAACCGCAGCCCAAGGCAGCTAGCAAGAATATCAGTCCGCGACCCTTCACAAGAAAACGAATGAGGGTCACATGTTTAAAACTGCATGTTACGCGGCGATCATTTCCGGGCTGGGCGCTGGCAGCGTTCTCGCACAAGATGTTACGCCATTTGAAAGCAATGCCATTTACCTTGGCTCGTTGACACTGAAATCCGGGAATTCAGACGACATCTCCGTCACCGAAGAAGACCTGAACCGCGACAACCCAGCAGATTTGCAAGACCTGTTCAAATCCGAGCCGACGATCGCGGTTGGGAGCTCGCTTCCGATTTCGCAGAAGGTCTATGTCAACGGTGTTGAGGAAACCAATCTTGTCATTACCATTGATGGTGCGCGTCAGAACAACAAGATCTTCCACCACATGGGCACCAACTACATCGACCCGGCACTGTTGAAATCCGTGCGTGTCGATCCCGGGGTCGCGCCCGCCGACGCTGGGGCCGCTGCCCTTGGCGGCGCGCTGTCCTATGAAACCGTTGACACCGGAGACCTGCTGCGCGAGGGCGCAAATATGGGTGGGCGTGTTAAGTTGGAATATGACAGCAATGGCGACATCTTTTCCAAAAGCGGCATGACCTATGGGCGCTATGGCAACTTTGAATATCTCGGTTTCCTCAAAATGGCGGATGGCGGGTTGCGCCAAGATGGCGGTGGTGATGACATTGTTGGATCAGGCACCAATTTCACAAGCGGCCTTTTAAAACTCGCCTATGAAACCGAAGGTGGCTATCGGGTTGAACTATCCCACGAGCGCATCAAAGACGATGAAGCCCGCCCCTATCGTGGCAACATCGGCCAGGTTACTGTTGGTCGTCCAGTTCCATTGACCGCGACCTATGACCTCGTTCGCCAAAATACGGTTCTGTCACTGAGCCATGAAAATCCAACGGGTCTGTGGGATCCTGAAGTGCGCCTGGCCTTTAGCCAAAGCGAACTGAACATCCCAGAAGCGGCCTCCCACCGCCAAGGCCTATCCAAAAGCTTCAATGGTGTGGTCCAAAACACCTTTGCATTGGCACAGGGCGAGATCACAGCGGGGATAGATTTTTTCAACGACAGCTCATCTATGGACTATCGCGACCTGGCGACTCCTGCTGACAGCAGCTCGGGCCGGGAAAAGCTGCGCAACGTCGGTCTGTTTGCGCAGGCACGCCTGACCCCCAATGACGCCACACGCCTGTCTTTTGGTCTGCGTTTTGACAGTCAATCCTTCACAGGCCGCGACGGCAGCGGTCACAAGGATTCGGGTGTCTCATTCAACCTCTCGGGCGAATACGACATCAACGAATTTGCAACCTTTAGTGCAGGCTATTCGAATGTCTGGGGTGGCACGATCCTTGCCGAAAACTTCATTTTGGCCCCGACTTGGACCTACGATGCCAATGGGATCACGCCGGTCAAAGCCGAAAACATGTTTGTGGCCATCGACGGGGCCGTTGGGGCCTGGGACTTCAATGCCAAGCTCTTCAAGACCAATCTGCGTGACGCCCGTGTCCCAAGCTGGACAGGTGGGCCAAACTTGACCGCAGACCTGGAAGCGTCGGGGTATGAAATTGGTGCAGCCTACAACTGGGATGCTGGCTTTGCTCGGATCGGATTTGCCGACATCGACACCAAGATCAACGGCAACACCGCAGATTCCTACACTGGCAACTATCTGACCATGCCTTTGGGCAAGAACATCACTTTGCAGGCCTCACATGAGTTCGACAACCTGAACCTGCGGATCGGTGGCGACATTCAGCACTATCTGGAGAAGAAAGATACCTACAATCCAGATAGCGGAAGCGCTGGTCCCGCAATCCCGTCGTATACCGTGGCCAATGCCCATGCGGAATATCGGTTCAAGGGAATGGAAGACCTGACGATCCGAGGCGAAGTGAACAATATCTTTGACGCGGATTACGTTTCTCGCGCCACCTACGGTCAGGAGTTTGTAAATGCGGGGGTCATTCCGCTCAGCGAACCGGGCCGTTCGTTCAAAATCAGCCTGAATTTTGAATTCTAAGACTTAAATCAGTTGGTCCCGGCCGCCTCCGCGGCCCGGACCCTTTTTGCGATTTAGTGAACCGCCACGGGCGCAAGATCATTCTGTCGCGCGAGGCTAAAGGCCATGTTGCGATCTTCCACCAGTGCCAATCGCTCACCTGCAGAGTTGTGCACTGCATAAAGGGTGGCACGACGCCCGACCTGAGCACGTACATCCAAAGGCAGATCTTTGCCTGTCACGGGACGCACATAGACCACGCGATCCTGATGCATTTTTCCAAAATCGTACTTCGTGTCCATAACCTTACCCCTTCTTAATCTGGATCGTCTGCACCACCGTTTCAGGACGGATTTGCGTCAGATCCACATGCAACAGACCATTTTCGATGATGGCCTCTCCAACCTCGACACCATCCGCCAACACAAAGCTGCGTTGGAACTGGCGTGAGGCAATGCCTCGGTGCAGAAACACACGGTCTGACCCGTCATCTTTCTGTCGGCCTCGGATCACAAGCTGGCGGTCCTCAACGGTTATCGACAGGTCATCCTGCGCGAACCCGGCGACGGCCAGAGAAATCCGATATGAGTAATCCGAGGTTTGTTCGATATTGAAAGGCGGATAGCCTTCGCTGGTTTTAGCGGTCCGCTCTAGCAGACGCTCCAGTTGCTCAAATCCAAGCATATGTGGGTAAGAACCCAGGGTCATTTTGGTCATCGACACGTCCTTAGCAAAAGCGACCGTCAGTAAACAGGGCCCCTATCGGCGACCCCGTTAAGTGAATATGGGTGGCAGACGCGCGCTGTGCAAGGGCTTTGCGCGACGCCAAACTTAGGCTATCCTGAAAGCCGTCAAGATTTTCAGAAGGTTCCGCCATGAACGCGCAAAATGATCTCTCGATGAAAACCGAGGATGTGCTGCGTTACGAGCTCGAGGTTTTTCGCCAGGAACACCGCGATCTCGATGATGCCATTCGCGCCCTGCAGGCCACGGGAACCTTTGACCAGATCACTCTCCAGCGGCTGAAAAAGAAAAAGCTTCAGCTCAAAGATAAGATCGCTCAGATCGAAGACCGCCTGCTGCCGGATATCATCGCCTGATGCGGCTTGTCACAGGCTCTGAAGATCCGCCCGCTGCGACCCAGGGCACAACCCGCCTGCGCAAACCCCGCGCCGGAGACGCCGAGGCCCGGTTTGCTTTGGGACAAGATGCGCAGCTGTTGCGCATGTTTGGCACAGACCCCACAACGCTGCCAGAGTGGACGCGGGAAGAGGCGCTTGACTGGGTCATTGCTGTTCAAAACGATGCCCATGGGTTTGTCATCGAAGACGCAGGTGATTTGGCAGGCAAGGCGCGGCTGCGCACCTTGGATCCGCTGCACCGCCGCGCGGTTCTGGAACTGACGCTGGTGGATGCAACCAAACTGGATCAGGGGTTGATCCGGCGGGCTGTGGCTCTGATGCTCGATTACGCCTTTGAAACTTTGGATCTGCACCGTGTCTCGCTGCGCTGCCTTGAGACCAACAAACGTGCGCTGGCTTGTTATGAAAGCAGCGGTTTTCGTCGCGAAGGTGTGGAACGCGAGGCCATTTGTCTGGGCGACATGTGGCACGATGTCCTCCTGTTGGCGAAACTGGCCCGTGATCATCGCCCCTAGCATTGCCCAAAAAACGAATCTGCCTATAGTCCGCGCTTCCCAAACGGCAGGAGATCACGATGACCGCAGTCAAGATCGGCATCATCATGGGCAGCCAATCCGACTGGCCCACCATGAAAGAAGCAGCAGATGTTCTCGACGAACTGGGTGTGCCTTTTGAGACAAAGATCGTCTCCGCGCATCGCACGCCTGACCGGTTGTGGGACTATGGCAAAACCGCTGTGGATCGCGGCCTGCAAGTGATCATTGCCGGCGCTGGTGGGGCGGCACATCTTCCCGGCATGATGGCCTCGAAAACCCGTGTGCCCGTGGTTGGCGTTCCGGTCCAGACCAAGGCGCTGTCCGGTGTGGATAGTCTTTATTCGATCCTGCAAATGCCGCGCGGCTTTCCCGTTGCCACCATGGCCATTGGAGCGGCTGGGGCGAAGAACGCGGGCCTCATGGCAGCGGGCATTCTTGCCCTGCAAGACCCGGATCTGGCCCAACGTCTGGACACATGGCGCAGCGATCTTGCCGCTTCCATTCCTGAAGAGCCCATTCGCGATTAATCCCCTTGGTGGCCCCTTGCATGGGGCCGCAGAAACGGGCACAGGCTGCCCAACCGCATCATCAGGAGGCCCGCCATGACCACCCCACTCACCCCAGGTGCAACCATCGGTATTTTGGGCGGCGGCCAACTTGGCCGGATGCTGTCTGTGGCCGCAAGCCGCCTTGGCTTCAAAACCCATATCTTTGAACCCGGCGCCACCCCGCCCGCAGCCGATGTGGCGCACCACGTCACCACGGCGGGCTATGACGACCACGAAGCCCTGCGTGCCTTCGCCGAGGCTGTGGATGTCATCACCTATGAGTTTGAAAACATCCCGACCGAAGCTCTGGATCTGCTGGAGACTCTGCGCCCGATCCACCCCAACCGTGACGCTCTGCGTATCAGTCAAGACCGTCTGACGGAGAAGACCTTTCTCAATGATCTGGGTCTGGCCACAGCCCCATTTGCTGATGTTTCAGACAAAGAGAGCCTAGCCACCGCGCTCGACACCATCGGAGCGCCTTCGATCCTGAAAACCCGTCGTTTTGGCTATGATGGCAAAGGTCAGGCCCGCATCATGACGCCGGATGAGGCCGATGCAGCTTTGGCAGATATGCAGGGTGCTCCGGCGGTGCTCGAAGGTTTTGTGAATTTCACCTGCGAAATCAGCGTAATTGCCGCGCGCAGCATCGATGGACGTGTGGCGGCCTTTGATCCCGGCGAAAACGTTCACCGGGACGGGATTTTGCACACCACGACCCTACCGGCCAAAGTGCCCTCTCGCCTCCTAACCGATGCGGTTCTCGCCGCTGGTAAAATCCTGAATGCACTCAATTATGTTGGCGTATTGGGTGTTGAGTTTTTTGTCACCCCAACCGGGTTGATCATCAATGAAATTGCCCCTCGCGTTCACAATTCGGGCCATTGGACCCAAAACGGCTGTGCCATTGATCAGTTTGAACAGCACATTCGCGCGGTGGCAGGCTGGCCTTTGGGTGACGGCAAACGGCACTCTGATGTGGTGATGGAAAACCTGATTGGCTTCGATATGGACCGTCTGCCCGAGCTCATGGCCGATCCCGCCAATGCCCTTCACCTTTATGGCAAAGCTGACACCAAAGCGGGGCGCAAAATGGGTCACGTCAACCGCATCGTCAAACAGAACTGATCCGATTGGGGTTTGGGGGCATGGCCCCCAAGGCCTGCGTGGCCTGAACGCAAAACATCCGGCGCGCCCAGCGGGGCGCACCGGCAGGACAAATCACCCGACAAAGCGTGCGGCAACTGCACCTGACATCCAGGCCACCTGGCCACCTGCGATTGTTGCAACAATGCGCCGTGTTTCAGGCTCCATCACAATCAAATCTGCACGCCGCCCTGCCTCAAGCACACCACGGTCTTCCAAGCCAAGCCCACACGCCGGCCCCGCCGAGACCAATCGCCAGGCAGCGCAGTCATCCAGCAATCCCAGTTCGACACAGCGCCATGCCGCGCGAGCGGGAGAGGGATAGTGATAATCCGACGCCAGCGCATCACACAGCCCCGCCGCTATCAGATCCTGTGCCGAGGCATTACCTGCGTGGCTTGCCCCCCGCACCACATTTGGCGCCCCCAATACAATGAAGTCACCGGCATCACGCGCGGCCTGCGCGGCCTCCAGTGTTTCCGGAAATTCAGACACCCGCGCGCCACGATTGCGCCACTCAGCGCGCTGCGCAGCGGTACGGTCATCATGGCTGCCCATGGTCACCCCATTTGCCACCAACCGACGCGTCAGCGCATCCATCGCAGCAGGCACCTCCGCACGCCGACTGTGCAGATCCAGCAGGAGCTTAAAGTAATCTTCAGGATTTCGGCGGCTTTTCAGCGCTTGCCCCGTCAACCGCGGAGGTTTGCGCCCCTCGGCCAAGCGCGCATGCGGCAGGTGATCGTTGAAGACCACATAGGATATGCCAAACTCTTCAATGATCGCCTCTGCCGCCGCAAGCTCATCGAGGAAATGGGTTTCAAGCCGCAGTTGAAGCCGCATATCGATGGGCACACTGTCACGCATCACCTTCACTGACGTAAAGACCTCGCGGGCAAACTCGGGCCCCCGCAGCCCCCCTTCCCAGCTCCAGAACTGGGCCAATGTCGCAGTGGTGATGCCATTGGCAGCGAATTCTGCGGCACAGGCCACCATGCCTGCGTCACGCTCGCGCAGAGCCCCCCGACGCGGCGCCATGTGCCGTTCAAATCCATCACCATGTATGTCCACAATACCTGGCAAAACATCAAACCCGCTGAGGTCGATCGTACGGCCGGTGGGCGCGTCAACAATCTGACCTTCCGCCATATGCAAAGGCCCAGCATCCCAGCCATCGGCCCGCATCACCCGGGCCCCGCTCAGGCTTATTTCCAATCCCATTGCCACTCCTTCGGGCAGATCCCAACCAAACAGGCCACAAATTCGGGTGGAAAGGCCCGTGTCCAATCCAGACCAGCCTGAAACTGACCCGTTTCAAGAAACTGCCGAACCTGTGCCATGACTGCTGGCGACTGCATGATGAAAGTATGCGTGACTGGCAAGATCAGATGCGCTCGCATTCCGGTCACCCGGGTGCTTTCTACCGTCACCTTGCCATCGTCCAATCCCGGAAGCATGGCAGAAAAACCCGGATTCATCGACCTTGTCCCGGCCACAACGCCCAGATCATAATCCACAGGTGGCAGGCGCTGCGGTAGGCTGTCTTGCCCGGTTCCCAATTGAAGCCCCGCAGGGCCGTTGAACCATGCAAACGGTGCAAGGTCTCGCAGCTCATCGACAATCTCGCTACCATGATTGGGGGGCGCCAGCATCACAACCCGTCCAAGATTGTCCGGGCGATTATCGCGCAGCCAAAGCCGCAACAGGATTCCTCCCATGGAATGCGTCACAAAATGTACGCGCGCCTCCCCGCAGGCCGCCACCGCGCCAGGCAGGGTTTGGGCCGTCAGATCCTCAATCGGCAGTTTGGTGGACGGGTACCCCGGAACAATGGTCTGGTACCCCCATCCTTCCAGAACTTTGGCCATAGGAAGAAAGGAATCTTCGGTTCGCGCCAAGCCATGCAGCAAAACAACACAGTCCGCAGACACCGGCCCACCCAACATCACGAGAAGAAAAATCAAAACACGCATAACGCTGAGATAAGCCGAGTTGCCGCGCCGCAAAAGACCTCAAAACATGTGCCGTTGGGGATACGCGGGTCTTAGCCTGTTTTTCGCGGCACCAAAGACAGACCGACGCCGCCGAGAACCAAGACCGCTGCATAGACAAAATCGCGTGTCACGGGTTCACCCAAAAACACCATGCCACCCGCCAAGGCGATCACCGGAACCGTCAATTGGGCAACCGCCGCGACGCTGCCCGGCAATTCTGGCAATACGCGGTACCACAGAGCATATCCCAATCCAGACGTGACTGCGCCGCTGATCACAGCAAGCGCAAGGCCAGCGCCGCTCATTTCGACAGGTGTCACCGGCAAAATCTGCGCAACGGCCCAGCCCAATGGGAGCGCCAATAGAAAATTGGCTCCTGTGGACACTAAAGGATCTTTCGCAAGCTTGCCCGCCAGAGAATAGACTCCCCAGCCGATGCCAGCCAAAACCATGGCCCCGGCATGGAAAAGGTTGATCGATAGGCTTTCACCGGGCCATAGCAGCCAGACCAACCCGGAAAAGGCCACCCCCGCGCCGATCCAGCGTTGCAGAGGGGGGCGTTCGCCCATCCAGAGCCCACCGGCAAACATGGTAATCTGCACCATTCCAAAGAGGATTAACGCCCCAAGCCCAGCATCAAGCGCCTGATAGGCAACCGAAAACCCATAGATATAGAGCAACAGCCCTAGAACACCCGCAACGCGACCTTTGCCGCCCAGACGAAGCCCCCCGCGCAGTGCAAAGGCAAGAGCTGCCAAAACAAGAGCTCCGGCCAGCAGGCGCAGCGTGCCAAAGTTCAGCGCATCTGCGCCGCCGCCGCTCAGCGCGGCTCGGTTCAACACAGAATTGGCGGCGAAGGCCACCATGGTCAGGACAGTCAGGAGAAACAGTTTCATAGGTGCTAGCTAGGCCAGTCTTACGAGAGAGGACAAGGTCACTCTTCCGTCTTTACCGGATAGCGATCCCCTTTTTCGTCCACCAGTACCAACCGGTCCCCGCTTTCAACAAACATGTCACAGCGTGTCTGCCCGGTAATAAACTCGACACAAACAGCGGCGTCCTCGCGCACTGTCCAGTAGCCCCCGGCGCTTTCCCGTTCATCGCCGAAAAACGTGTAGCTGTACCGCCCATCTTCGTAGTAGCGGGATTTGCCCTTGTCGAAATACGTCAGCACCTTACCAGACAGACGCGCGGTCAGGTCAGCAGGGAGAAACCGCGTGTCGCTGTCTCGTGTGGGGAAATCCTGCGCCATGAGAGGCATTGGCACAAGGCAAAGGGCATATACAAAAAATCGGGTCATGCCAGCAGCCTAACCTGCCAGCGGATCAATGGCCCGTCACGATCACGCGACTAAGGTTTCCGCCTTTTTCAGATCAACAGAAACCAGCTGGCTGACGCCTTGCTCCTGCATGGTCACCCCAAAGAGGCGATCCATACGAGACATTGTGACAGCATGGTGGGTGATGATCAGGAACCGCGTGTCTGTGCGGCGGCACATCTCATCCAGCATGTCACAAAAGCGCGTCACGTTGGCGTCATCCAATGGTGCATCGACCTCATCAAGCACACAAATCGGCGCAGGATTGGCCAGGAAGACAGCAAAGATCAGTGCAAGCGCCGTCAGTGTCTGCTCGCCACCAGAAAGCAACGACAGGGTTGATAGCTTTTTGCCCGGGGGCTGGCACATGATTTCAAGGCCCGCCTCCAGAGGATCGTCACTTTCAACCATCACCAGATTGGCCTCGCCACCACCGAACAGATGCGTGAACAACATGCGAAAGTTGCTGTTCACCTGTTCAAACGCGGTCAACAGGCGCTCGCGCCCTTCGCGGTTGAGGCCAGATATGCCGCCGCGCAGAGTTTTAATCGCCTCTTCCAGATCGGCTTTTTCCTGAACCAGCGTGTCATGCTCGTCCTGAATTTCCTTTGCGTCGTCCTCCGCCCGTAGGTTCACCGCACCCAAGGCGTCGCGCTGTCGCTTCAGGCGGGCCACATCGTCCTCGATCTGGTCAGCCTTCGGCATGTCATCGTTGCAATCCAGCGTCGCGAAAAGCGCCTCTGGGGTCAGGTCAAGGTCTTCCATGATCCGGGCGGCTGCGGCGGTCACCACCTCAACGGCGGCCTCAGAACGCGCCTCGGCGCGTGCGCGCACCTCGCGGGCCTCTCCCGCCTTTTTCTCGGCCTCACGTTCGGCTGCCTGAGCTTCGCGACGGGCCGTTTCTCCGGATGTCAGGGCAGCGGTGGCAGCTGTCCGGCGCGTCTCGGCGCTGTCGATTTGGCCTGCCAACTCCTGACGTTCCGCAGCTAGCCCATCGGGCAGCGAGGCCGCCTCAGCCAGCTCCGCTTCGCTCTGCGCTTTGCGTTGGGCGAGCTCGGCCGCGTGTTTCTCAGCGGTGTCCAGACGGGTGCGCCAGCCCACCAGATCTTTTTCAACCTGCGCGATACGGGTGCGCCGCGCCGCACCGTCACGTTTCAACTCATCATGGGCCGATCGACGCGCCATCATGGTCATCCGCGCGGCCTCAACCGTCAATTTGATATCCGCCACCTGCGCGCGGGTGGCGTCCAGGTCTTCCAACCCGGCAACAGCGCGTTCTGCTTCAGCCAATTGAGCCCGTGCCGCACCTGCTTCATCTTCAAATCGCCGCACGGACAGGCTCGCGCTTTCAAGCTTGCTTTCCGCCAGATCCCGGTCGCCCTCTGCGCGGTTTAATCCACGGGTGGCTTGAGTCAGCGCCAGATCCGCATCGCGGCGGGCCTCGCGCGCGGCTTTATCCGCTGCGGTCAGCTCGCTCAGTCGTGCCACCAACGCGTCATGCGCGGCGCGTGTTCCGTCCAGCCGCGCCGTTGCCGCGGCCATTTCTTGTTTTAGGGCCTCAAGGCGGTTGATCTGCTCAAGGCGCAATGCCGCTGCCGAAGGCTGATCTTCGGCCCAGGCGCGAAACCCATCCCAGCGCCAGAGATCCCCTTCCAAAGACACCAAACGCTGGCCCGGCTTCAACAGGGGCTGCAAACGGGGGCCGTCCTCTGCCGCAACCAGACCAATCTGGCTCATCCGGCGCTCCAGCACATCTGGCACAGAAACATGTTGCGTCAGGGCAGTGACATGTTGTGGCAATGTTTGGGTGACGTCGTAAGCCGGTAGAACCGACCAACCGGACGGTCCGTCCCCATCGACCTCCGGTGCACGAAGGTCATCCGCCAAAGCCGCTCCAAGCGCCTTTTCAAACCCTTGTTCCACCTGCAGACGGTCCATAATCTGGCCACCCTCTGCCGTGTCACGATCCAGCAGACGGGCCAAGGCGGTGACTTCGGCCTGCAGCGCAGTCATTTCCCCTTCGGATTGCGACCGCTCGGCGCGCGCCTCGGCTTCTCTGCTCTGAGTGTCGGCACGCGCCGTTTCCGCATCAGCCAACAGGCGATCAGCGCGCTCTGCCATGGCCTGCGTCTCTGCCTGTGCCTGAATAGCCTCCACCGCCGCAGCTTTGGCCGCAGTGAGCGCCTCAGTTGCCTGCGCCACAGCCTGTCGCGCCCGCTCTGCTTCGGTCTCCGTGCGGTCCAGTGTTTTCCGGCTGTCTGCCAAAAAACGCTGTGCGGATTGGTGTTTCGCCCCCAAGCGGGCCAGATGATCGGTTTGTTCGGTCAGATCCGCTTCGCGCGCCTGCAGCACTGTCAAAGCTTCGGCTGCAACGTCACTGGCATCGACCAACCGGTCTTCAACCCCTTCTTCTTCAGCGGCGAGTTCCTTGGCCTCTTCCTGAAGCCGGGCCAGTGTTTCGCCCGCGTCCTTATTCAATCCGCTTTCACGCCCCATATCGCGATCAAGCTGTGCAATGCGCGCCGTCAGGGTTTCTATCAACGCACGCGCGCGTTTTTCCTGATCTGCGATTGCGTCCCGCTGAACCTTGAGCCGTTGAAGAATGGCTGAGGCAATGGCCTCTTCCTCACGCAGTGGTGGCAGAGCCTCTTCTGCCTGAGCTAGTGCATTTGAAGCTGAAACGACAAGGGCCTCCGCCTGCGCGGCGATACTGGCCTTATCTTTGCGGTCTTGCTCAGCCACCTCTCGTGAAAGATCGGCTTCTTTCCAACGTCGATACAACAATTGCCCTTCGGCCTGTCGTAGCTCTTCGCCAATCGCCCGATACTTGGCAGCCTGCCGGGCCTGACGGGCCAATTGCGAGAGCTGACCAGCCAATTGCTCAACCACATCATCGACACGCAGAAGATTGGCTTCGGTGTTTTTGAGCTTCAACTCGGCCTCGTGGCGACGCTGGTATAGCCCCCCGATCCCCGCCGCATCTTCCAGAACCTTGCGACGGTTTTTTGGTTTGGCGTTGATCAGTTCGGCAATCTGACCTTGACGCACCATCGCCGGAGACTGCGACCCCGTGCCTGCGTCCGCGAACAACATCTGTACATCCCGGGCGCGGGTGTCTTTCGAATTCACCTTGTAAGCGGACCCCACGTCTCGCGTGATCCGGCGCACAATGTCGAGCCCGTCGCTGTCGTTGAACCCCGCAGGCGCGAGACGGTCGCTGTTGTCGATTGACAGGCTCACTTCGGCAAAGTTCTTCGCCGGTCGACTGGCCGCCCCGGCGAAGATTACGTCTTCCATGCCCCCGCCACGCATCGCCGTCGGGCGGTTTTCACCCATGACCCAACGGAGCGCTTCAAGCAGGTTGGATTTGCCACACCCGTTCGGACCGACAACCCCGGTCAGCCCATTGGCGATCACCAGATCCGTGGGATCTACGAAACTTTTAAAGCCGGTCAGGCGAAGCTTGTTGAACTGCAAGCGGGGCATCCTCGTCAAGTAGGAGGCATAATTTGCCTGTTCCAGTGGACCCGGTCAACGCCAGAGCCCGCCCATTTGGCGGAACACCGCCAGTTGTCCACAAGATATTGCGCGTGGTCTGGTGTCCTGCCCCATTGCCTCGCAGTAATTTGCACAGGCCTTTACATTCTCATTCTCGAATATATATTACATTCTAGTTTTGGAATGTTAGGAGTTTCCGATGTCCTCCCCCACCACACGCCCCGCTGACACATGGTCACCGCTCTATTTTCTCGCCTCACTTGGCGCCGGTGGTCTTTCAGTCACGTTTTTTATGTACTTGATGTTCTGGGTGCCACACAAAGGTCGCCCGGTTCCCGTCTTCGAGGATCTGATGGCAGCCGTCTCAGGCGGGTCGGTTTGGATGCAGTTTACCGTCGTTGTGGCCATGGCAGGCATCGCCTTTTTTGCCTTCACCAATGTGCGGCTTTTGCTCTGGAACCTCAGCGCCTACGCCGCGTTCAAACAAACGGACGCCTACACCGCTTTGCGTAACTCGAACGCAGAATCGACCCTATTGGCCATGCCCCTTGCGGCAGCGATGACCGTGAACACACTGTTCATTGTAGGCCTCGTCTTTGTGCCCGGCCTATGGTCGATTGTGGAATATCTCTTTCCGCTGGCGCTTGTTGCATTCACCCTGCTTGCCCTTCTTGCCCTTCGCATGATTGGCGCCTTCTTGGGTCGGGTTTTGTCGCAGGGTGGCGTGTTTGACGTCACAGCGCACAACTCATTTGCTCAGTTGCTGCCCGCCTTTGCTGTGTCGATGATTGCCGTTGGATTCTCCGCCCCCGCCGCGATGAGTACAAATCCTGCTACCGTCGGCGTGGCTTTCATTCTGTCGACGTTTTTGGGCACCATTGCGGTTCTCTATACACTGTTGGCCGCCGCCACCGCCTTTGCGTCTATGCTGCAACATGGCACCGCGCGCGAAGCTGGTCCGACCCTGATGATTATTGTCCCGATTGTGACCGTTCTGGGTATTATGCTGCTGCGTCAGAACCACGGGTTGCACACAACCTTTGACGTTCATGGCAGCAGCGGTGAAACCATGGGGCTGCTGGCGCGTCTGCTTGGCATCCAGATTGCGTTCCTTGGGTTGGGCGCTGTGGTTCTCAAGGCGCAGGGCTATTTCACGGACTTTGTCATGGGGCCAAAAACCTCCCCCGGCTCCTACGCTCTTGTCTGTCCCGCCGTTGCGCTTTCGGTGATGATCCACTTCTTCACCAACAAAGGTCTGGTTGCCGCTGGTCTCATCACAAAGTTTGGCGTGGCGTATTGGTCGGTGACCGGCATCGCCCTGATCGCCCAGGCCATCGCAATCCTGCTGGTTCTGCGTCTTGGCCGTCAACACTTTGGCCGGACAACAGCTCAGGCCATCCCGGCCGAATAATACCAGCGCTAGAAACAACCAAAGCCCCGGGTCATACCGGGGCTTTTTCATTTAAAACGTGATGTCGACATCTGGAAGTTCGATAGTTTTCATCAGATCCCGAAGCTCCTGTCGCGCAGCGACATTCGAGATATTGAGCTGTTTCACCCCAACGTCTTTGAGGTCCAGCAAGGTCAGGCCGCGTGGGAACAGCTCACGGAAAATGACTCGTTCGGAAAAGCCCGGCGCAATACGAAACCCGATCCGCTTGGAAAGACGATCCAACGCTTTTTCCATCTTGGCCTTGTTGACCATCTGCTGGGCCCCCAGACGGTTGCGCAACACAATCCAATCGATTGGCGCCAGCCCGGCCTGAGCGCGCAACTGTCGCGCGGACCAAACCATTTCGGAATAGACAGACGGCCCCAAAATCTTTTCGCCATCATTGTCGATCCTCGCAAGGAGATCGAAATCGACAAAGCTGTCGTTCAGGGGTGTAATCAGCGTATCAGCCAGGGAATGCGCCACCTGGCTCAGACGGGTATGAGAGCCCGGGCAGTCGATAATGATAAAATCACATTCTGCCTCGAGCGCGGCCACAGCTTGGGATAGACGATGATCAAAGGCGTTTTCACCCGGTGCCAGCGCCGCCTTATCAACCTCAGGCAGATCCATGTAGATCGGCGTCGGAAGCTCCACCTCAAGGCTTTCGAGATGCTTACGGCGGTTGTCGAGATAGCGCCCCATGCTTTTCTGGCGAAGGTCGAGATCCAAGCAGCCGGTGCGGTGCCCCATGCGGGCCAGAGCCGTCGCCACATGCATCGAGACGGTGGACTTACCAGCGCCACCTTTTTCGTTTCCGACAACAATGATATGCGCCACGATTGACCCCTTCTTTGCCCCACATGTTCTACCTGTGGAGTGCCGGTTCAACCGTATCTTGTGATCAACGTCAAGAAAAGACACCCGCCATCTGTCTAGATTCCAACGTGGCGGTTGCGCCGCATATCCAAACAGAAAAGGCCCAGCCAATTGGCTGGGCCTGTTTCAAAGTACTGTGGTAACTGCTTAGTGCAGTTTCGCACCCACTTCGGCGATCGATGTGTCGATCAGCTTGCCCGCTTCGGCAGCAGTCATCTGGTCAGCAACAACATCGGTTGCGGCACCAATTGCCACCTGAGCGGCAAGGTCACGAACCTCTTTTACAGCCGAAGCTTCAGCCGAAGCGATCTGAGCCTGAGCGGCGGCAAGGCGACGCTCAACAGAGACTTTCAGATCTTCGCGCGCCTGAACAGCAGCCGCTTCCGCTTCGGTCTTGGCCGAAGCCACGATGCGATCAGCCTGCTCCTGAACTTCACGCGATTTGCGCTCGTAGCTAGCAAGCAGCGTTTGCGCTTCTTCACGCAGAGCACGGGCTTCATCAAGCTCGTTGCGGATGTCTGTGGCCCGGTTGTCCAGCATTCCACCCAACATACCCGGCACTTTGAAGTACACGAGGATCGCGAGGAACAGAAGGAAGCCAAGCAATACTACAAAGTCGGTATTGCCGAGCGAAAAGAAGGGACCACTTGCAGCGAACGCCGGGCTGGCCGAAAGGCCAAGCAGAGCGGGAAGGATCAATTTACGCATTGTCTTACCCTTTCATCCGGCTTGCTACAGCTGTTGCAACCTTGCCCGCATCAACCTTGCCACCCAAGGCGGCTACAATGGCTTCAGCAGTGTCTTTTGCCACAACTTCAACATTTTCCATTGCTGAGGCACGGATTTCGGCGATCGCCTTTTCCGATTCAGCAGTTTTTTCACCAATCTCAACATCGGCCTTAGCCAGTGCTTTATCGAGATCAGCTTTGATCGCGTCGCGTGTCTTCTGCGCAATCGCCTGAGCTTCGGAGCGGGCATCTGCCAGCGCCTGTTCATAGGCGGCTTCGGCCTCTTTGGCCTTGCGCTTCAGCTCTTCCGCTGCAGCGATATCATTTGTGATTGTTCCCTGACGTTCCGCCAGTACGGAGGCAATCCGCGGCAACGCGATGCGTGCCAGAACAAAATAGATCACCACTAGGGCGATGACGAGCCAAAACACCTGGTTCCAGACCCACTCACCGCACAACTGCGGCATACCAAGTGCCGAGCCGTTTGCGTCGAGACAGGCGCTGACAACGTCTGATGCGGCTCCGTGCGATTCGGTCGCCATGTCGTCCTCCGTCGGAACTTCAATTAGATCGATCGGGCGGTTTGACTTTGGCCAAACCGCCCGCGCGTAAGGATCTTAAGTTCCGTGGATTAGACGGCGAACATCAGCAGCAGAGCAACCAGGAACGAGAAGATGCCCAGAGCTTCTGCAAACGCGATGCCGATGAAGAGAGTTGCAGTCTGCGATGCAGCTGCCGATGGGTTGCGCAGTGCGCCGGCCAGGAAGTTGGCAGCAACGTTGCCAACACCCAGAGCTGCGAGACCAGTACCCAGACCTGCGAGACCTGCGCCGATGTGTGCGAGTTGACCTTCCATGGTGAATCTCCTTACGATTTTGGAAGTTGCGTTCTTGGTGTTTCGGGCGAGCCCAAGGTTGCCTCAGGCTCGAGTAACTTTGTGTGTGACCTGCGTCGCCGGTTTAGTGCGCCGGGTGCAGAGCGTCTTTCAGGTAGACGCATGTCAGGATGGTGAAGACGTAGGCCTGAATGAAGGCCACCAGAATTTCCAACCCGTACATGGCGGTGATCGCGACGATGGTCAGCGGTGAGATCGCGGCAACGGCAGCGAAGCCTGCGAACACTTTGATAACCGCGTGGCCCGCCATAACGTTACCTGCAAGACGGATCGAGTGGCTGACCGGGCGCACGAAGTACGAGATCAGTTCGATGATCGCCAGAACCGGACGCAGCGGAGCAGGCGCTGAGCTCGGCCAGAACAGACTCAGGAAGCCCGCGCCGTTTTTGACAAAACCAAGGATAGTTACGGTCAGGAACACGGCCAGAGCCAAAACCACAGTCACTGCAAAGTGCGAGGTGGTGGTGAAGCTCATGGGGATCAGACCCAGGAAGTTGGCGGTGACGATGAACATGAACAGGGTCATGATGTAGGGGAAGTACACCAGACCGTCTTTGCCAGCCACGTCTTCAACCATTTTGTGGATAAAGCCATAAGCCATCTCTGCAACCGACTGGCTGCGCGAAGGCACAATGGCGCGGCGCGAAGTGCCGACAACCATCATGATGGTGATGGTCACAATTGCGAGGAACAGCCACAGGGTCACGTTGGTGATGGTGAACATCCCAACCGCGCCATCGCCAAACAGCGGCTTAACGATGAACTGATCCATCGGGTGGAAGACGAGACCGCCTGCCTCTGCTGCTTTGTCTGCGCCGTGCGTTTCAGTCGCCATTGCCGTCCCCTTTGTCCCCTGCCCCTGAGGGGCTCATATCTTCTGCGCCCGTCGGCGCGTTTGCTTTCTGTTGGAACTCTTTCGCGGTGCGCAGCATCACGTTGATGCCGGCGCCGATGCCCAACAATGTAAACAGCACCATAAGAAACGGCGACGTGCCAAACAGCGCATCCAGTCCGTATCCGATGCCAAAGCCGATCCCAAGACCGGCCACCATCTCGGTTACCATTCGCCAGGCCATGTTGGCCTGAGAGTAGTGCTCTTCCTGATGCGACTTTTCTGGCTTTTGCGCTTTTTTCAGCGCATCGAGCTTGGCTTCGAGCTCTTCCATCTTACGATTTGGATCGGTGTCGCTCACGAAATGTCGCCCCGGTGGAGTTCAGGGGCTTGCTAAGGTGCTGGGCCTTCTGAGTCAACAGGCCGTTAATCTAGAAATTCACGACATCAAGATCTTGTTTTAAAACAGTTTTACCAGCCGCCCAAAAACTGAAGTGATTACGTCGCAGGGGATGTTTGCGCAAAAGGCGACGAAAACGCATATTCAACCCGACAGTTAAGTTACCCTGGAACGCTGCGGAACGCTTCGGTTTCCTCCATCAGCCACCTGTAAGTCGCGCGCACCGCCTTACGCCGCATGCCCCCTTCTCGAGGAACGAGATGATAGGCGCCATCGGTCAGACCGATGTCGAAGCAGCGCACCAGACGCCCTTCTCGCAGATCATCCGCAACACATTCCTCGGATCCGAGATAGACTCCCAACCCGAGAATGGCCGCATCAAGAGACATGCGTGTCTCAAGCCTCCATGTCGGGGTATCGAATTGCGCCTCACTTCCGGCAAGCCGCGCCCACCGGGCCCATGTGTCTCCATCCCTTTCGACATATCTACGGTAGGCCAGAAGTTGATCAGGCTCTGTCCACCCCTCTGGGCGCAAAGTTGGTGCAGCGAATGGATAGAGCGGTCTATCGCTGAGCAACTCGGATGGCACATCCAGAACACCGCGATGGGCAAAGCGCACCGCAAGATCCGCCTCGTATCGCGTCATATCAGCAAGATTGGTTGTGGCCTCGATACGCAGATCTATCTCAGGGAACGCGTCATAGAGCGAGGACAATCGAGGCATGAGAACCTTCTGGGCAAACAGGGGTTCGCTGCTGATGGTCACCCGTCCCTCGGGCACCCCGCCTACCTCATCCGTTGCCTCAGAAATCGCATCGAGAGCGGGTGTAATGCGTGCCAGATAGCTCTGCCCGTCTGACGTGAGCTCTACGCCGCGCCGCAAATCGCGAAACAGCTGCACGCCCAGACGATGCTCCAAGCCTCGGACATGGCGACTTATTGCGGAATGCGCCACGCCAAGTTCCTCGGCTGCACGGCTAAAGTTTTCGTGGCGTCCTGCCGCCTCAAAGGCACGCAGAGCATTCAGAGGAGGGAGAGGTCGCGTCATTTTTGTGCCTTTTTAGCACATCAATCCTCAAATCTTGGCATTTGTGAAGAAAAAATCGACGGGATAAGGTGGAACCACCTCAACAAAGGCCCCTGACATGACACTCTTTTCTATGAACGCGCCCCGGCGTGAACGGTCTCGTTTTGTCCGACGACCGACCTCTCTCTCGGCGCTCTTTCGCACCTTGTTACGGTCCCCAAGGCGCGATGCTCCTGAGGTGAATGACAGAATGGCCCGGGATATTGGCCTGACACAGCATCAACAGGCGTGGCGGAACCTACGACTCCCTTCGGAAGATCCCTTCAGACATCCGCGCCTGTGACCTTCCCCTTTGGGATGACGCAGGCTATGTCTCAGAGCAATGCAAGCCTCACTCGACACCATATTCGCCGCACTGGCCGATCCAACTCGCCGCCGCATTCTTTCGATGCTGCTCGAGGATGATATGGCCGTAACAGATGTCGCCGATCCCTTTGAGATGTCTTTGGCCGCCATTTCCAAACATCTGACGATCCTTGCGGCGGCCGGATTGATCAGTCAGGAAAAACGCGGTCGGGTGAAGTGGTGCAAGTTGGAACCCGATGCCCTGCGCGAAGCCTCTGTTTGGATGCAGAGTTTTGGTGAGTTCGAAGCCATCAATCTAGATGCTTTTGAGAAGTTTCTCGAACAGGAACTCGACGAAAGCTGAAACAGGGGCCTTATCCCGGCACGGGCTCGGCGCGCTCTTCATCTTTCAACAGCATCAGCAAAGACAATGCGGTTAAGACCACGCCCGGCAAGATCAAAGCAGATGGCACCGATTGCCCCAGCGCCAGCTCCCACAGGATAACAAAGCTTGGAACAATATAAGTGTAGGCCATGACCTTGGCAGATGGCAGGCGCAGCGTCGCATAGCGGATCACCAGAAATGTCAGCGCAGTGGCAATGAGTGCGGTGTAGAAAATAGTCACCCAGACAATCCCCGGCAGCGCCAACCAGTTGGTTGCCAAAATCACCGGCGCTCCGATCACAGTCAGGATGATAGCACCCGCTACCAGTATACCCGCGGTGAAGGCCAAGGCGGGCTCACCTCGGTTCAGTTTGCGCAACAACGGGGAATAGAGGGCATGTGCGATACAGCCCCAGAAGTAGATCGCCTCACCGCGCCCCGGTTCAAAAGCCATAACCGCCGAGATATCAGCTCGGAAAATGACCCAAAGGGCCCCAACACCACCAACTGCAATGGCAAGAGCCATGCGCATAGTCGTGAGCTGCCGCAGCAACAGATAACTGAGAACGGCCGTCAACGCGGGATTTAGCGTGAAGACCGCCGCCATGCTTACGGGCTCAGCGGTTTTGAGCCCTTCGAACATTGTGACGAAATAGAACGCAAACAGCCCCGCCAAAGCAAAGTAGCGCCAGGGGGCCACAAAAACCTGTCGCGTGATACCCCCTGCAATCCAGGCCGCTGCCCCCATCACAGACGCAGCGATGACAAACCGCACTGCGTTCAGCGCAGCAGGATCGATAAAAGGCGCAGCCATGCCACCAAGGGAGAAAGATCCCGAAACCATGATGGCAAATCCCAACATGGCAATGTGACCGCGCTGCGCTTCTGTCATAAAGATCTGGCCCTGATCATTTCATACAGTCTGGCCCGATGTACTCTTTAAGGTGTTGTACAAAGGCTTGGACCTTCGCAGTTCTATGCAAATCCACGTGCGTAACAAGCCACAACGGCGCGCGCCATTCTTCACGTGGTTCCATCACCTGAATTAGATCCGGATATTGCTGGGCTTCACGCGCATTGAAAAACCCGATCCCCGCACCACTCAGAACTGCCGTTTCAATAACGCGCCAATCGGTGCCGCGGAAAATCATCCGATCTTCGGGCACATGCGCGCGCAGCCATTTGTTGAACGGAGCACGGTTGTCGAGATTGTCATGAGACACAAACCAATGGTCTTTCATCTCAGCTTCGTTTGACGGCTTGCCGAACTGCTCGATATAGCTCGACGCGGCAAACAGCCCCAGATCCTGATGACAGAAAGGTTGCACCACATTGTCAGGTTCTGACGGTGCGGCTCCGGCCCGGATCGCCACATGCGCCTCACCATATTCAAGCCGAAACACCCGGTCACCGGTCAGATAGCGCACAAGAACATCGGGATATTTCTGCCGAAACGTCACCAGCGCAGGCACAATCATTGGCGCAAAAGACACCAGTGATGTCACCATCAGCTCGCCAGAAACATCGCTACCGCGCCCCTTGATGCGCCCTTCGAGTTGTTGAAATTGATCGTCTGTGGTCTGCGCCACGCGCAGCAGATCCTGCCCCGCTTCGGTCGATGTGTATCCACGCGCGTGGCGCTGGAACAATTTGATGCCCAAGCGACCTTCCAAAGCATCGATATGACGGATTACCGTTGCGTGGTGAACGCCCAGAATTTCCGCTGCGCCGCTCACCGTGCCAAGACGTGCCACGTGAAAGGCCGTCCTGATCTCATCCCAGTTGTCCATGAAGCACCTGTTTCCCTTGTCCCGCACTAGATGTGGGATATTACGTGAATTGCAACCACCTCCGTCGCAATCTGCCACATCTTTGTTGCATTCAGGTTCCGTATTCCCGGGCCAACCCCTGTCTTTCTTGACTCACCCAGACTGACCCGATAAGGCAAATCCAACTTCCGGAAGAGCCCGAATCTTCCGGTCCCTTGGCTTTGTCCGGGATCGCCCTCCGTCAGCGCGTTGCGCCCACGGGGGCTTTCGTGCATTGCCCTGGTTTGACTTGGCGCGACCGGCTTCTTTTTGTGGTCTGCAGTCCCTAAGTTAAAGCCAGTTCATGACTTCAATCGGCACAGGAGGCCGCACTATGTTTGAAAATCTGTCCGAACGCCTTGGTGGCGTCTTTGATCGGCTGACCAAACAAGGTGCGTTGAGCGCCGATGACGTAAAAACCGCCCTGCGCGAAGTGCGCGTTGCCCTGCTTGAGGCCGACGTTTCGCTTCCCGTCGCGCGGCAGTTCATCAAAGCGGTCGAGAAAAAGGCCACAGGTCAGGCCGTGACCAAATCGGTCACCCCCGGCCAGCAGGTTGTCAAAATCGTTCATGACGAGCTGATCGCGACGCTGGCAGGTGAAGGTGATCCCGGCACGCTGCGTATCGACAGCCCACCTGCCCCCATCCTGATGGTCGGCCTTCAGGGCTCGGGTAAAACCACCACCACCGCGAAGCTGGCCAAACGCCTGAAGGAACGCGACGGCAAAAAAGTTCTCATGGCCTCGCTGGACGTCAACCGCCCGGCGGCGATGGAACAGTTGGCCATTCTCGGCAAACAGGTCGATGTCGACACACTGCCTATCGTCAAAGGCGAAGATCCCGTTGCCATCGCCAAACGCGCCAAAACACAGGCCGCGCTTGGGGGCTATGACGTCTATATGCTCGATACTGCCGGCCGTCTGTCGATCGACGAAGAGCTGATGCAGCAGGTCGAAGCGGTACGCGATGTTGCCAACCCCCGCGAAACCATTCTGGTTGTTGACGGTCTGACCGGTCAGGACGCCGTGCACACCGCCGAAAACTTTGACGAGCGCGTTGGCATTTCCGGTGTTGTCCTCACCCGGATGGACGGCGATGGTCGTGGCGGTGCGGCCCTTTCGATGCGCGCAGTCACCGGCAAACCCATCAAATTCGTCGGTCTCGGCGAAAAGATGGACGCGCTTGAAACCTTTGAGCCTGATCGGGTTGCGGGCCGTATTCTTGGCATGGGTGACATTGTTGCTCTGGTCGAGAAAGCGCAGGAAACGCTTGAGGTCGAACAGGCCGAGCGCATGATGAAGCGCTTCCAGAAGGGTCAGTTCAACATGAACGACCTGAAGATGCAGCTTGAACAGATGATCAAGATGGGCGGCATGGAAGGCATGATGCAAATGATGCCGGGAATGGGCAAAATGGCAAAACAGGTTGGCGATGCCGGTCTGGATGACAAAGTGCTGCGCCAACAGATTGCTCTGGTCAATTCGATGACCAAGAAAGAACGCGCCAACCCTCAAATTCTTCAGGCCAGCCGCAAAAAACGGATTGCCGCAGGTGCAGGCATGCAGGTGTCGGACCTGAACAAGCTGCTGAAAATGCAGCGCCAGATGTCCGACATGATGAAGAAAATGGGCAAGATGGGCAAAGGCGGCATGCTGAAACAGGCCATGAAGGGCATGTTCGGCAAAGGTGGAATGCCTGCGGATATGGCCGGTATGGACCCGTCGAAGATGGATCCGGCCGCTATGGAAGCCGCGGCCAAACAGCTTGGCGCCAAAATGCCCGGTGGCCTGCCGGGGCTGGGTGGCGGCATGGGCCTGCCCTCCGGTCTCTCGGGCTTTGGCAAAAAGAAGTAAGCCTCAATGGTTGCACGCTCCCTCACCACCGCGCGCCTGACGCTGCGCCTGCCGATCGCATCCGATCTGGCGGCTTACACGGCTTTTGCCGTGAGCGCGCGTGCGACTTCGGTTGGGGGACCGTTTGATGAGGCCAAGGCCTTTGACAAACTGGCCGCGATGATCGGCCATTGGGAATTGCGCGGTTGGGGCCGCTATGTGATCGCCCTAGACGGCCGCCCAATCGGTCATTGTGGTCCATTGGACACCTTTGGTGGCACACCTGAAATGACCTGGACCCTGTGGGATGACAATGCCTTGGGTCAGGGGCTCGCCACCGAAGCCGTGCGCGCTGTGATCGACCACTTGCTCACCGATTGTGACTGGCCTGCCCTAAAGGTCTGCATTGATCCCAGAAACGCCAATTCACACCGCATGGCGGCCCGTGTAGGAGCCGTCCGGTCCGACGAACCCGGTCCGGTGCGCTGGCCCGAGGCCCAGACCTATTACCTCCGCAAGGAGGCCGCATAATGGCTGCGCCTGTCATTGAAACCCCACGCCTGCGCCTGCGCGGTCACACCATGGCGGATCTTGACGCACTCTGCGTTCTGCTTGGCAGTGAGCGTGCCATTCATATGGATGGCCCTGTTCGAAGCAAAGAGGCCTGGCGTTGGTTGGCCTCTGAAGTTGGCATGTGGGATCTTCTTGGCTTTGGCGCCTGGGGAATTGAGACGAAGGAAGGTGACTTCCTCGGTCAGATCAGCATCAGCAAGCCACCGCATTATCCCGAGGCCGAGATGGGCTGGACCCTTCTGGAATCGGCCGAAGGCAAAGGCTATGCGTCTGAAGCGGCTTTGGCCGCGCTGGATTGGGCCTGGAGCAATGGGTTTGAGACATTGGTTTCGTATATCTCTCCGGCCAATGCTCGTTCAATCGCACTCGCCAATCGCCTTGGCGCAACAATCGATGCGGATGCCGCCCTGCCTGAGGGCGAAACACCTGATGAGACCATTGTCTATCGCCACACGGCAGACAGCGATGGCAGCCCGGAGGCCTACGCATGAGCCTCACCAACGCGCCCCGTCTGGAAACCGAAAACCTGATCCTGCGTGGGCCAGAAGATCGCGATATGGATCACGTGATCGCCTTCATGATGAATGAAGAGCGCGCCAAGGGTTTTGGCTATTACGACAACCGTCCGCAGGCCTGGCGCTGGCAGGCGTTGAGCATCGGCCACTGGCACATCCATGGTTACGGCTATTTCACCATCGAGACCAAGGACAGCGGTCAACCCGCTGGTCTGTGTGGCATCTGGAACCCAGAAGGCTGGCCCGAGCCTGAAATGGGCTGGGTTGTATTTGATGGCTTTGAAGGCCGTGGGATTGCCTTTGAGGCCGCCACCCGCGTGCGCCAATGGGCCTATCAGGATCTAGGGTTCACCACGCTGACCTCGAACATCGTACCGGACAACACCCGCTCGCAGGCACTGGCCAAACGTCTGGGGGCCGCGCCGGAAAAGACATACGACAACGCCAATATGGGCGTGACCGAGATGTGGCGTCATCCTGCACCGGCCGAGGTGCTGAAATGAACCAAAACGCACCTCAGACCGCCCCCTGCGAACGCCATTACCCCGGTCCCGCCGCACGTCAGGCCGCGCGCCTTGGTGGCCGTATTCCCGCGCTGGACACCCGCCGGCTCCAGCTGCGGGCGCCGCGTATCTATGATTTCAAAGCCTTCGCCAAGATTCTTGAATCTGATCGGGCGATCCTGATGGGCGGTCCGTTCAACCGCGCCGAGGCCTGGACTGAGTTTACCAACTACACCGCCTGCTGGATGCTGCATGGGCACGGTCTGTGGACCATCGACGCCCAGACCACCCCATCCGCGGGTTTTGTCCTGCTGGGCTTTGAATATGACGATCCTGAACCCGAACTCGGTATCTTTCTGACCGAAGGCGCCGAGGGTCAGGGCTATGCCGAAGAGGCCATGATCGCCGCCCGCGACTATGCCTTTGATAACCTGAATTGGGACAGCGTCGCATCGTTTGTCGATCCGGAAAACGACCGCTGCATCAGCCTTATGAACCGTCTGGGCGCGACACGCGACCTTGAGGCCGAACCAGAAGACGGCGAAACCTATGTCTTTCGTCATCACAAGGGGGCGCACTGATGGGGCATCGTGACATTCCCGTTCTGGAAACCCAGCGTCTGGTTCTGCGCGGACCTGCGGCCGAAGATTACCCGAACTTCAAAGCCACATTTGCCTCATACCGGTCGCGGTTCATGGGCGGCCCGCTCAATGACTATGAAGCTTGGATGCTCTACGCCGCCGAGATCGGTCACTGGGAAGTGCGCGGCTTTGGCATGTGGATGATCCATCTCAAAGACACCGATGAGACCGTCGGCATGGCCGGAGGCTGGTTCCCTGCGAAATGGCCCGAACGCGAGATCGCCTGGATCATCTGGCCGGACAAAGGCGGCAAGGGTTATGCACTAGAGGCCGCAGATCGTGTGCGCCGGTATTTCTATCACGATCTCGGCTGGGACACTGCTGTAAGCTATATTGACCCCAAAAACCTCGACAGCATCCGGCTGGCCGAGCGGTTGGGGTGCACCAAAGATCATACCGCCGCAACCGTCGACGGGCATGACGCCGTTTATCGCCATCCGACCCTGGATCAGCTGCGCGACAGCCAGCTGGGCCATGGCATCGACATGGAAATCGCACATTACCAAGATCCGCTCTTTAAGCCGAAAGGATGGGCCATTGACTGACACCACCGACGCCATCGCCCGCGCCGCAGCCCTTCTGAAAGGTCACCGCGAAAGCATCGACCGGCTGGATGCCATCTTGGTTTTCACCCTGGCCGAGCGGTTCAAACACACCCAGAGCGTGGGTGTTCTCAAAGCCGAACACGATCTTCCCCCCTCTGATCCGGCGCGGGAAGAGAAACAGATTGCGCGTCTTCAGGATCTGGCCGGTCAGGCCGATCTCGATCCTGAGTTCGCCAAGAAATTCCTGAACTTCATCATTCAGGAAGTCATCCAACACCACAAACAACACCAATCCTGACAGGCTCCTCCCTGTCACCAAGCCATCTAAAGGAGAAAACCCATGGCTATCAAACTTCGTCTGGCCCGTGGCGGTTCGAAAAAGCGCCCCTTCTACCGTATCGTAGCAGCTGACAGCCGCATGCCGCGCGACGGCCGTTTCATCGAGAAACTGGGCACCTACAACCCGCTGCTGCCAAAAGACAGCGAAGAGCGCGTAAAAATGGACGTTGAGCGCGTTCAGTACTGGCTGGGTGAAGGCGCACAGGTCACCGACCGTGTGTCGCGCTTCCTCGAAGCCGCTGGCGTTGTTGAGAAAAAAGAGCGCAACAACCCGAAGAAAGCTGTTCCAGGCAAAAAAGCTCAGGAACGCGCAGAAGAGAAAGCCGCCAAGGCTGCCGAAGCTGCAGAAGCCGCCGCAGAAGAGTAATTTCTGCTGTGACGCTTATGATGGGGCGCCTCTGCGCCCCATCTTTCTTTCGCATGAGGCCCAGATATGTTTCGTCTGATCCGACTGGTGGTTCTTCTCATGCTGGCCTTTGTTGCGGGCCTGTTCTTTGAACGCGACAGACAATCAAAACTCTGCCAAGACTTGGGGGGCCGTTGGTCCGAAACCATCTGCCAGAGATAAAACCCGCAGGGAAATAAGGGGGCACCCATGGCTGACAAAATCTGTGTTGGAGCCATAGCTGGCGCCTTTGGCGTACAGGGTGAAGTGCGTATCAAGAGCTTTACCGCAATACCTCACGAAATCGCTGACTACAGCCCTTTGACTTCAGAAGACGGGCGGAGCTTTGAATTTGAGTTGACCCGTGAGGTTAAAAACGGCTTTGCCGCGATCATGTCCGGCGTCACGACAAAGGAAGAGGCCGACGCGCTAAAGGGTGTTCAGCTGTATATTGAGCGTGAGCATCTGCCAAACCTGCCCGACGACGAATACTATCATTCCGACCTCATGGGGCTGGAGGTTTTTGATACGGGTGGCGCCTTGCTTGGCACTGTCAAAGCCGTCATGAACCACGGGGCCTCAGACCTGCTTGAACTGTTTGTTCCGGGAAAAAGCGCAACGGTGCTGCTGCCCTTTACACTCGCTGTTGTGCCCACTGTGGATTTGAGCGCAAAGCGCATTGTGGCAGACCCCCCTGATGGTCTTTTTGACTAAATAGACCGAACGCTCGGTGGTGCGTTGCGCCTGAATCAGTAGCCGCAACGCGCCTCAATTCAGATCCGTCCTCGCCGCCTGATGGCCGCAAATGTGCCTTCTACCCGCAAGATTATCGCGCCAGAACGGACAATCCCCGCAAGACTCCCCCCACTGTCCTCGTGAACTCGGGATTTCATGAAAATCTCGGCTAAATGCTCCACGATATTGCCGCAATTTCCGTCCAAATTTAGCCCCAATGAGAAGCAGTCTCGAAGGGAGCAAAGGTGGATCTTTCAACGCGCATATTCCTGACTTGTCTGGCGCTGGTCCCTTTGGCGTTTCTGGTATTTCCCCTGCCTGCATTTGGCCCACAGATCGCAGGATCCGCCGCGAGCGGAATGGGCAGTGTCCTTGCATTTGCGGCCTCTCTACGTCGTAGAACGTCTGAAACGGTTCTGCGACGCAACACCTCCTCTTTGCTCATCGCCAAACTGCCCGCTGCGCAGCGCAAAAACATGCCAGAGCAAAGCGTTATGCGCGCCGAGCTTGAAATTCTCGAAGCACTGCATTCTTGCCCGCAAGGCGGTACGCCTGCGGATCGCAATTTGGCCATCGCACGCATTCTTAAGCGCTTCTGCGACGCCTGGAAAGCGCCCAGCATTCAAGCCCTGCGCGGATGTGAAGTGCTTGAGCTGTACCTTTTAAACATGGCCCTGCGCGCTTCCCCCGGTGAAGCGGGGCGCCTTGCCCAATTCTTCGCCCGCCCCGACACAGTCTTGACGTTAAAAGACGACATTGACCTGATTGTCGAGAAACGCGCCGCCTGGGATCGTGGACAGGCAGCGTATCTGGCAACGCAATGTCTGTTTCGCCACCAACGCTCAGGGTTGGGCATGCCCTCGCTCTTGTCATCGCTGCGCACGCTGTCCGCACCGGACCCTGATCTGTGGCACTTTGTGGTTTCCTGCCACAATCCACAGGACGCGGCACAGCGCGCAGCAGCCATTTGGTGCCTACAGCAGCCCAACTGCGATCGGGCAACCGCAGCCCATTTCCTAACCGGCCTTGCAGAATCCGACATATTGATCACCGCGGCCTTGCACAACGATATGTCGTTTGTGATAGGCGTACGGGATGTGATCAGCCGGTGGAATGCTGGTGGATTTACATGTCAGGTACTTGGTTTTGACCCGGAGACCACGCCGACATCATCCGAGGCTAGGCTGGAAGACATGTGCGCAAACATCGCACGCTTGACCGGAGCCACTCAGTTTCCTGTTCCCCACAAGCTCTTCACCCCTCTCTTGGGACGTGTGGCGCGCAACAGAGAACACTGGGATTTGAAGAACGGCCAAATCCAAACGCAACCTGTTCAAATCGATTATTTGCCGTAGAACCCGAGCGCCTCTTAGCTGACGCTTGGCCCTCCCCTTTTCGATTTGCCTTTGGTAAACCCGGTCGCATGCCCTCAAAGGATTGCGTTGCACATGGCTGCTTCTGATACACCACCCCCCAAATCTCATGGCCGTAAATCCATTCGGCCCTCGCTTAAACCGCGCGACCTGATGGGAGAAACACCTCAGCTGGCCCATGCCTGGCACGCACATTTGATTACGCTGTTTCCGGAAGCCTTCCCCGGTGTTTTGGGATCGAGCCTAACCGGAAAAGCGCTCAAGGATGGGATCTGGCAACTGCACACCACCAATCTGCGTGAATTTGGTGAGGGCAAACATCGCAACGTCGACGACACCCCCGCAGGCGGCGGTGCGGGTATGGTGTTGCGACCCG
This sequence comes from uncultured Pelagimonas sp., assembly GCA_947497905.1. Lineage (GTDB taxonomy): Bacteria > Pseudomonadota > Alphaproteobacteria > Rhodobacterales > Rhodobacteraceae > CANMIH01. The sequence continues at coordinate 147,919 of CANMIH010000009.1, read as the reverse complement.
ATGTGATGGGGCGGGCCATCGAAGACGCTATCTCACGTGCACCGGGCCCAATTGTCTATCTCTCACCGCGCGGCAAACGGTTTGATCAGGCGATGGCGCGCGACTGGGCACGGTTGCCGGGTGTAACCATGATCTGCGGACGTTTTGAAGGCGTGGACCAACGGGTACTGGATCACTACCGGGTGTCCGAGGTTTCACTGGGAGACTTCGTTCTGACCGGAGGCGAAATTGCAGCACAAGCCATGTTGGACGCTACAATCCGGCTGCTTCCCGGCGTATTGGGCAATGCAGAAAGTGCCGTTGAAGAAAGCCACTCAAACGGGCTGTTGGAGCACCCGCAATACACCCGACCAGCAGAGTGGAACGGCCATCGCATTCCCGATGTTTTACTATCAGGCCATCATGGCGATATTGCAAAATGGCGCCACGAGGCCAGCAAAGAACTGACCAAACAACGTCGCCCTGACCTGTGGGATGCCTATGATGAATAATCTCGCGATGCGTCCTGCACGCCGAGACGATCTGCAGGCGATTGTCGATCTTTTGGCGGATGATCCCTTGGGCGCAACACGTGAAGCGGCGGGCCCACCTTTTGATCCGGTCTATGACGCGGCCTTTACCGCAATAGATGAAGATCCCAATCAATATCTCGCAATAGCTGAGTTAGATGGTGGCGTGGTAGGTGTGCTGCAATTGTCATTTATTCCGGGTCTTTCGCGCAAAGGGCTGTGGCGCGGCCAAATCGAATCAGTTCGCGTTCAGCGCGGTCAGCGTAGCAAAGGTTTGGGACGGGTTATGTTTGAATGGGCCATCCACACATGTCGCGCGCGCAACTGCGGGCTGGTCCAATTGACAACCGATGCTTCACGCCAAGACGCCCATGCATTTTATGAGTCACTGGGGTTCTCGGCAACGCATCATGGCTACAAGTTGAACCTGTGACCACCAAAAGTAAAAAGCGCCGCAGTCTGAAACAGACCACGACGCAGCTAAAATAACTTACCCAAAATAACCGCCACTCGGCCGAACCAAGAGAAGAAGTGAAAGGTTTCCTCTCTCAATATATCAAGCCCCCACTCACTAGGGCCAAGAAAGCCGAGTGACGGATCCAAGTTACCATTTAACGAATTTACCAATAAAAACCTTGGCTCAGGTATCTATAACAAAAGCATAATTTCTTTACGCAACACTCACTACCCACCGATTACACACAAACCAAAATTTGCAAACACAGCAAATTTCAAATTTGAACTCGTTACCCACCACTCAGACCGAATAATTGGTCTAAGCGAACTCTACATTTTTACCCTCTGATCACGCAACCTATCGAATCCGATACTTTAGGATAGCAATACGGCCTATGAATCTCCCTCCGGTGGTTTTTGCAAATTGAGCAAACAACCACCAAGACAAATTCACGTGTGATCACGTTCATGTCAGAGCTGCCACCATTTTACTTATGGAATCACCCCAGAATCACATCGCCGAAGCTTCTAGATTTGGGACGAGAATCTCCCGAACTGTGATATTCTCCTTGATGAAATTCCCACCGATCTGACCTCATTTTGCACCGGTTCAAGCTTGCTTTCCGAGCAACAAAACCGTAAGGAAGCCCATCTTTCACAGCCCGAGGCGACTCGTGTCTGCGAAAGCGCTTTGTTTCCTCCTCGGAGGAATAAGGCACAACAAAGAACAGCTGGTGAATTCTTTCCTCTTTGAGGGCAGCTCTGACCAGACATCATCCGTGGGCAAACCACGTCGTATCAAAGGAGAAGATCACATGGATCTGATCGCACAGCTCGAAGCGGAGCAGGTTGCTGCGCTGGGGAAAGACATCCCCGATTTCAAAGCCGGCGACACCGTTCGCGTAGGCTTTAAAGTGACTGAAGGCTCGCGCAGCCGTGTTCAGAACTACGAAGGCGTATGCATCAGCCGTAAAAACGGCAAAGGCATCGCGGGTTCGTTCACTGTTCGCAAAATTTCGTTTGGTGAAGGCGTAGAACGTGTGTTCCCGCTGCACTCGACCAACATCGAATACATCGAAGTTGTACGTCGTGGTCGCGTCCGCCGCTCCAAACTGTACTACCTGCGCTCGCGTCGTGGTAAATCGGCTCGTATCGCAGAAGACTCCAACTATAAGCCCCTCAAGGGCGCGAACGCGTAAGGAGCTCGGTCATGAAAAAAGATCTGCACCCCGAATACCACGTTGTGACCGTCAAAATGACCGATGGCACCGAGTTCCAGACCCGCACCACCTGGGGCAAAGAAGGGGACACTCTTGTTCTCGACATCGACCCCACCGTGCACCCGGCATGGACCGGCGGCAACTCGCGCCTGCTCGACCAGGGTGGCCGTGTTTCGAAGTTCAAAAAGAAATACGAAGGCCTGGGCTTCTAATCTGCCCCCTTCAGATTTCGGAAACGCCGTCCTTCTGGGCGGCGTTTTCTTTTGGTCTCTCCAAATTTTGGATCATTACTTTTTTCTTTGTCTTCCCAACTTTCCGCTCAGGTTCCTCTGGACACAGAGGCAGCACAGTGGAAGGATTTGATCAAATCCGACAGGAGAGATCTCATGAAAGACCAAAATTTTCTCAAAGAAAACAACGCCCGACAGCTCTGGCATCCGATGGGGCATCCGGGTGAGGCGCAGAGCGCACCTCCTAAAATCATCACGGGGGCGGAAGGCGTCAACATCACCGATATCGACGGACACAAGACCGTGGATGCCGTTGGCGGGCTCTGGTGTGTGAACCTTGGGTATTCCAACACCAAGGTTAAAGAGGCGATCAGCAGCCAGCTCCACGAGCTGCCCTACTATTCCGCCTTTGCGGGCACTTCTAACCCAACGGCTATCGAAGCCGCCTATACCGTTCAAGAATTCTTCGCCGAAGATGGCATCGAGCGGGTCTTCTTTACCTCAGGCGGATCGGATTCCGTTGAAACTGTGTTGCGTCTCGCCCGGCAGTACCACCGCATTCGCGGTGAGGCGACCCGCACCAAATTCTTGTCCCTGAAAAAAGGCTATCATGGCACGCATTTTGGCGGTGCTTCGGTGAACGGCAACAACCGCTTCCGCATCAACTATGAACCGCTGCTGCCCGGCTGCCATCACTTGCCCGCCCCTAACACCTACCGCAATCCGTACAATGAAACGGATCCGGCCCAGCTTGCACAGCTGATTGCTCAGGCTATGGAGGATGAGATCCAGTTCCAGGATCCCAGCACCATCGCCGCATTTATCATGGAGCCGATCTTAGGCGCAGGCGGTGTGATTGTTCCTCACGAAACCTTTATGCCGCTGATGCGCGAGATCTGTGACCGCTACGGCATCCTGCTGATCGCGGATGAGGTGATCACCGGCTTTGGACGTACTGGCGACAGGTCAGGTGCACGTCACTGGGGTGTCAAACCGGATATGATGAGCACTGCCAAAGGTATCACGTCGGGGTATTTCCCCGTCGGAGCCGCGCTGATTTCCGGCAAAGTCGCGGAGGTCTTCGAAAATTCCGACGCGGCACGGGGTGGGATCTATCACGGATACACCTATTCCGCGCACCCAGTCGGCGCTGCTGCTGTCACGGCTTGCCTGCAGGAAACCCTGCGCCTCGACCTTAAAACCAATGCCGCAGCCCGTGGCACGCAATTGTTCGAAGGCGTCCAGAAGCTCGCTCAGAAGCACGACATCATCGGTGATGTGCGCGGGGGACATGGGCTTATGACCGGCATTGAACTGGTCAGTGACAAAGCCGCAAAGACGCCGATGGACAATGACACCATGAAAAAAATCCATCAGACCGCCTATGAAGCGGGTGCCATGGTGCGCCTTGGGGCGCACAACATTCTCATGTCACCTCCGCTAACAATTTCAGAGGCAGAGATCGACACGGTTCTGTCGGCCCTCGATACCGGATTCTCCGCCGTTTAAAGAGATAGGCCCAACGATAACGTTGGGCCTCCCAAATTGCCGCATGTCAAATTCAATCTATCGAATGTAAATTTTGCCCGATAGATTCGAAGACCTGAGGGCGGCAAATGGATTTCAAGAAAATTAGCAACGAGCTGAGCGTCGCGGCGCAGATCGAAACCAAGGACGTTGCTCAAATTGCCCACGCCGGGTTCCGGGCCATTCTTTGCAATCGCCCAGATGGTGAAGGCGCAGATCAGCCGCTCTATGATGAAATCGCGCGCGCGGCCAAAGCCTTTGGTCTTGAGGCCCGTTTTCTGCCCGTCACCAGTGGCGTCGTCACTGATGACGCTGCCGAGGAATTTGCCACCCTGATGCGCGAACTGCCCGGCCCTGTTCTGGCCTATTGCCGGACAGGGACACGCTCGGCGACGCTTTGGTCTTTAAGTCAGGCCAAGACATCTCCTCCAGCAGATATTCTGGCAACGACCTCAGCCGCGGGCTTTGACATGTCAGGGGTGGTTCGCCGGATCGTCAACGGCGGTGTGACACCAACCGATACTGGTGACGCCAAATTTGATGTTGTTATTGTCGGTGGTGGCGCGGCGGGCATCTCCGTCGCATCAAGCCTGCGTGCCCGTCAACCCGAGCTTGAGATCGCCCTGCTGGACCCTGCGGATGTCCATTATTACCAACCTGGCTGGACCATGGTCGGAGGCGGTATTTTCGAAGCTCAGACCACAGCCCGGACCATGGCAAGCCTGATCCCACGCGGCGTCCATTGGATCAGATCTGCTGTGGCGGCCTTTGAACCAGATAACAATGCGGTGGTGCTCGATGGATGCCGCGTCGTTAAATACGACCGTTTGATCGTCTGTCCCGGGCTCAAGCTTGACTGGGGCGCCGTCGAGGGCCTAACTGAAACGCTTGGCAAGAACGGCGTGACATCCAATTACCGGTATGATCTCGCCCCCTACACTTGGGAATTGGTCAAAGGGCTCAAATCCGGGCGCGCACTGTTCACGCAACCCCCGATGCCGATCAAATGCGCAGGGGCCCCGCAGAAAGCACTGTATCTGTCTGGCGATTACTGGTTCCGCAACAGCACCTTAGACAAAATCAATATTCAATTCATGAACGCCGGTGGTGTCCTATTTGGCATCAAGGACTACGTCCCAGCGCTGGAAAGCTATGTAAAAAAATATCGCGCGTCGTTGAATTTCTTTCACAATCTGATCGCGGTTGACGGCCCCAGGAAAACTGCGACGTTTCGCATTTCTGAGCCTGACCAAGACCCGCGCGACGTGGAGGTCGAGTTTGACATGATGCATGTCTGCCCTCCTCAAAAGGCGCCAGATTTCATTCGCGTTTCTCCCCTCGCAGACGCCGCTGGATGGATTGATGTGGACCCGAACACGCTCCGCCATAAGGTCTATGACAATATCTGGAGCCTCGGTGATGTCATGAATGCACCAAATGCGAAAACCGCGGCTGCTGCGCGCATTCAGGCGCCCATTGTCGCCGAAAACATCGCAAATGATATCGCAGGCAAATCACCCAGTGCCTCATACAACGGCTATGGTTCTTGCCCGCTCACCGTGGAACGCGGCAAAATTGTTCTCGCGGAATTCGGATATGGGGGCACTTTGCTGCCCTCATTCCCCAAATGGCTCATCGATGGCACCAGGCCAACCCGCGCCGCCTGGTTGCTGAAAGAGCAGCTCCTGCCACCGATCTATTGGAAGGCGATGTTGCGCGGCAAAGAATGGCTGGCCAAACCTGAACGCGTTTCAGCGCAGTAAAGCTATGCTCCCTCTCCGAGCCGGGGAGGGAGCCATGATATATTCAAAAAACACCAAATCATACTTTACAAATTCACACAACTGAATATATGGCAAAGCATCCCTTAGGAGACTGCCATGTCCTTTTCCCGATATCTGCCAATTCTGACATGGGCGCGCGACTACAATCGCGAGACCGCCACCGCAGACGGTGTGGCCGCGATCATTGTGACGATCATGTTGATCCCGCAATCGCTCGCCTATGCGCTTCTGGCAGGGCTGCCGGCAGAAATGGGGTTATACGCCTCGATTTTACCGCTTGTTGCCTATGCCATCTTTGGGACATCGCGGGCTTTGGCGGTTGGACCCGTTGCTGTGGTGTCACTGATGACCGCCGCCGCAGTGGGCAATCTCGGGCTGAGCGATCCCCGTCTCATCGCCATGGCGGCGGTCACGCTGGCCTTTATCTCAGGTGTGATGCTTGTGGCGATGGGGGCCTTCCGGCTGGGGTTCCTGGCGAATTTCCTATCCCACCCCGTGATCGCAGGCTTTATCACTGCATCCGGGGTTTTGATTGCTGCCTCGCAGCTTAAACATTTGTTTGGTATCGACATGCATGGCCACACACTTGTCGAATTGGCACAGACCATGTGGGCCCATCTGGCCGAGACCAATGCCATCACACTCCTCCTTGGGCTCTCAGCCCTCAGTTTTCTGTTCTGGGTGCGCAAAGGTTTAAAGCCCCTGCTCTTGAATGCTGGCTTTCCTCCTAAACTGGCCGAGATTCTTGCCAAGGCCGGACCTGTGGCCGCCGTGGTGGTGACAACGCTGGTGACATGGGTTTTCGGGTTGGATGCATGGGGGGTGAAAATTGTAGGTGACGTGCCCACTGGGCTCCCACCTTTCACCCTGCCCAGCTTTTCATTCGAGCTCTGGTCGCAGCTTGTCCTCTCGGCGTTGCTCATCACGATCATTGGTTTTGTGGAATCCGTCTCTGTCGCCCAAACCCTCGCCGCCAAGCGGCGCCAGCGCATCGACCCGGATCAGGAACTGATCGGTCTGGGCGCATCAAATGTCGCCAGCGCAGTGTCGGGGGGCTTTCCTGTGACCGGGGGGTTCTCTCGCTCGGTGGTCAACTTTGATGCAGGAGCCGCGACTCCCGCTGCGGGCGCTTTTACCGCCATTGGGATTGCACTGGCGACCCTGCTGTTTACACCGCTTCTGGTGTTTCTGCCCAAAGCAACCCTTGCTGCGACCATCATAGTTGCGGTCCTGAGCCTGGTTGATTTTTCGATCCTGCCCAAAGCATGGAGCTATTCAAAAGTCGATTTCTCGGCCGTCGCAGCGACCATTGTTTTGACGCTTGGGTTTGGCGTTGAGATCGGTGTATCGGCCGGTGTTTTGTTGTCCATCGCGCTGCACCTTTACAAAACATCGCGGCCGCATGTTGCAGAGGTTGGTCTGGTCCCCAACACCCAGCATTTTCGAAACATTCTGCGGCATGATGTGGAAACACACGACCATCTGGTGACACTGCGCGTGGACGAAAGCCTGTACTTCGCCAATGCGCGCTTTCTCGAAGACTATGTCCTCAATCGCGTGACTTGTGATCAGCCCTTGAAGCACGTCGTGCTGATGTTCACTGCGGTGAACGAGGTCGACATGAGCGCGCTTGAAACGCTGGAAGAGCTCAACCGGCGCTTGGGTGAAATGGGCATCGCTATGCATCTGTCCGAAGTGAAAGGCCCCGTTATGGATCGCCTCAAACGCTCACATTTCCTCGATGAGCTGACCGGGCAGGTCTATCTTGCCCAGTATGACGCCTGGGAAAGCCTCAAAGGTGGATCCTCTGTGCCGAACCTCGCGGCCCAATAATCAGGCTTGGGCCTTCAAAGGCCCAAGCCAAACCGCAAGATTATCCAAGCTCAGACGCGCTGGAAATGATCTTGCCTGCGAGGCCATAGTCAATCGCCTCTCCCGCGCTCATCCAGAAATCCCGCGCTGTATCTGCCGCGATTTTTTCAGGGGTTTGTCCCGTGGCCTCAGAGAACAACACGTCAAACCGCGCACGCATAATCTTGAGCTGCTCTGCCTGAATCATCATGTCAGACACCTGCCCGCCAATACCGCCCGACGGTTGGTGCAGCAAAAAGCGTGTATTGGGCAGACAATAGCGGTTTTCGCGTTTCGCTCCGACGTAGATCAGTGCTCCGGCACTGGCCACCCAGCCGGTGCCAATGGTGCGCACTTTGGGTTTGATGAACCCAATCACATCATGCACCATGTCGCCGCTTTCGACATGCCCGCCGGGTGAAGAGATGAACATGTTGATCGGATCGTCGCTTTCTTCCGCCAACGCCAAAAGGTGGGTGACAGTACGCTGCGCCAGTTTGTCATTGATCTCACCAGCGACGATGACATTGCGGCTTTGAAAAAACAGCGAGTCGATCCGACCACCCTGCTGCTTTTGCTCATCCTGAGTATCGTTCAATAAAGTAGACGTCATAGGGCACCTCTCAGACAAAAATTTGGTCGAAAATCCTGTCTACTCAAGCCAGCTTTCCGAGGAAGAACAAGCCCCAAACGCAAAAGACCCCGGGCAAACCCGGGGCCTGAAATCTCTCAAACTTTAATGATCACGCGACTTCGAACTGCAAAGGCTTGATCTGGGTGAACAATCCGGTCTCAGCCAGCTTTGCGCGCGCCTCTGCCGGGACGGGTTCGTCCACGTAAAGCAGAGCAATCGCTTCGCCACCTGCGTCGGACCGACCGAGGGTAAAGTTCGCGATATTGACATCATTTTCGCCCATGGTCTGACCCAGAGCCCCGATGATGCCCGGCACATCTTCGTTGGTGGTATAGAGCATATGCGCGCCCACCTCAGCGTCGATATTGATGCCTTTGATCTGAATAAAGCGTGGTTTGCCATCGCTGAACACAGTGCCCGCAACCGAGCGCTCGCGCTTGGCGGTCACAACAGTGATCTTGATATAACCGTCGAAGGTGCCGGATTTATCCTGATTGGTGGTCGAGATCTGGATGCCACGCTCTTTCGCGATGACCGGCGCCGAAACCATGTTCACATCCGGGTTCACCTTTTTCATGATGCCCGCAACCACCGCACAGTTCAGCGCATCCAGGTTCATTTCAGATGCGACACCATCATACAGAATATTGATGGCTTGGATCGGCTCATCCGTCATCTGACCCGCAAAGGCCCCCAAGTGATCCGCCAGTTTGATCCACGGCCCCATGACCTTGGCCTCTTCGGCGGTAACCGACGGCATGTTCAGGGCGTTTTCGACGGCCCCGGTCAGCAGATAGTTCGACATCTGCTCAGCCACCTGCAGCGCGACGTTTTCCTGCGCTTCGGTTGTGGCCGCGCCAAGGTGCGGAGTGCAGACCACATTGGGCAGATCGAAGAGAGCGTTTTCTTTTGCAGGTTCAACTGCAAACACGTCAAACGCCGCACCGGCCACATGGCCAGATTTTAGCATCTCAGCCAACGCCTCTTCATCGACCAGACCACCGCGAGCACAGTTGATGATGCGCACGCCTTTCTTGGTCTTGGCCAGATTCTCGCGGCTCAGGATATCGCGCGTGCCATCCGTCAACGGCACGTGCAATGTGATGAAATCCGCGCGCGCCAGAAGCTCGTCAAGCTCAACCTTTTCGACGCCCATCTTGTCGGCCTTTTCCTGACCCAGAAACGGGTCAAAGGCGACAACCTTCATTTTCAGGCCACGAGCCCGATCACAGACGATCCCACCAATGTTGCCCGCACCAATAACACCCAGGGTTTTATTGGTCAGCTCGACACCCATAAATTTGGACTTTTCCCATTTACCCGCATGGGTCGAGGCGCTGGCCTCGGGGATCTGGCGTGCAACGGCGAACATCATCGCAATCGCGTGTTCTGCAGTGGTGATCATATTGCCGAAAGGTGTGTTCATCACGATCACACCTTTTTTCGACGCGGCCTCCTTGTCGACATTGTCGGTGCCGATCCCGGCGCGACCCACAACCTTCAGGTTGGTTGCCGCCTCAAGGATGGTCGGGGTCACTTTGGTGGCCGAGCGGATGGCAAGACCGTCGTACTGGCCAATCACTTCGGCCAGTTTTTCTTTGTCTTTGCCCAGGTCAGGCATGAAATCGACGTCAATGCCGCGGTCGCGGAAAATCTGGACGGCTGTTTCGCTCAGCTTATCGGAAACGAGAACTTTGGGAGCCATGGTTATGGTCCTTCTTTCGAGAGTGCTGTGCCAATCATGGGCACTGCCACAAATGGAAAAGACGCGGGGCCTGTCCGGCGGCCCCGAATTTTCTTGAAAATTCGGTTAGGCGGTCACAGCCTGAGCTTCGATCTCGGCGTTGAATGCCCAGTCCAGCCACGGCAACATCACCTCGATATCGGCGGTTTCCACTGTTGCCCCGCACCAGATACGCAGGCCTGCTGGCGCGTCACGGTAGGCCCCGATATCCAGCGCAACACCTTCCACCTCGAGCCGTTTGGCCACAGCTTTGGCAAAGGCTGCACCGTCCTGAATGCGCGTGTCCGTGAACTTCAGGCAGACGCTGGTGTTTGACCGCGTTGCTGGATCAACCGCTAGATTGTCGATCCAATCGCGCGCGGCGCAGAAATCCCAGATTGCTTTGGCGTTGGCGTCAGCGCGGGCAATCAGCCCGTCTAGCCCGCCAATGGATCGTGCCCAATCCAGCGCCAGAAGATAATCTTCTACGCAGAGCATCGACGGTGTGTTGATGGTCGCCCCAGTGAAGATACCTTCGATCAGCTTACCGCCTTTGGTCAGGCGGAAGATCTTGGGCAGCGGCCAGGCGGGTGTATAGCTTTCAAGACGCTCCACAGCGCGCGGGCTGAGGATCAGCACACCATGCGCGGCTTCGCCCCCCAGCACCTTCTGCCAGCTGTAGGTCACGACATCGAGCTTGTCCCAGGGCAGATCCATAGCGAAGGCAGCGCTGGTGGCATCGCAGATGGTCAGACCGGCGCGATTGGTCGGGATCACATCGCCATTCACCACGCGCACACCCGAGGTGGTGCCGTTCCACGTGAAAACAACATCGTTGTCAAAATCCACGGTCGCCAGATCAACAATCTCACCATAGTCGGCGGTCTTTACTTCGGCCTCCAGCTTGAGCTGTTTGACCACATCTGTGACCCAACCCGCGCCGAAGCTTTCCCAAGCCAGCATCTCGACTTTGCGTTCACCCAGAAGCGACCACATCGCCATTTCCATCGCACCGGTGTCGGATGCGGGCACAATGCCAATGCGGTAATCTGCGGGAATGCCAAGAATCTCGCGCGTTTCTTCGATGGCCGCCTTCAGTTTGGCCTTACCCACAGCAGCGCGGTGCGAGCGACCCAAAGGCGCGTCAGCAAGTTTATCCAGCGAAAAGGTGGGGTTCTTGGCACAAGGGCCCGAAGAAAAACGCGGATTGGCCGGCCGCGTGGCCGGTTTCGTAGTCGTCATATCTGCTAACCTTCCAGATAGATGCCCCTCGTTGGGGAGGGGTGTCCCACCGACAGAGCTAGCGCTGCAACGCGGCAACCACAAGTCGCTTTTCGCACCCATCCCGGCGTTTTTGCGCCACTCATCGCGTCAAGGTGGAGCGGATCGGAAACATTGACCAAACATAAACGACAGGATCATCACGTTGCACCCGCCGGAAAAGCGCGTATCCTCAGAGACATGGACCCACTGCAGCCCCTTTTGGACAATCTACATTCAGACGGACGCCCCCGCGTCTGGTCTTTGGTGATCACGATCTTTGGCGACAGCGTTCAGCACCGTGGTGGCCGGATTGAAACCGCACGTTTGAACAAATTGATTGCCCGTCTAGGCATAGAATCAGGCGCACTGCGCACTGCTCTGTCCCGCCTCTCTCGGGACGGATGGGTTGAGGGGCAACGGAGCGGCCGCACAAGCAGCTACACGCTAACCCCCGCTGGTCTTGAGCAGGCAGGCCCTGCAACGGCGCGCATCTATGCCGCCCCCCGGATAGGGCCGGTTGTGACATGGTGCTTTTCGACAATCGCCCAACCGGATGCCCTACGCATTGCAGGTGGCTGGCTCACCCCCCACCGTCGTGCCACCGACGGGTTTCAGATTTGTGGCGCCCTTGGGTCTGAGAGCGCTCAGGCCGTCTGGACCAATCTTGCGCCGTCTCACGTGGCTGCGCTTGAGAAAACTGCGAGCGATGTGCGCTCTCTTGAGGACCTCACTCTGGACCCTCTGGATGCACTGGCGGCCCGCACCCTGTTGATCCACCGTTGGCGGCGGCTTGTGCTCAGGTGGCCCGAGGTCCCTGCCGAGTTGATGCCAGACACATTTTCGCCCGGCGATATCCATGCGGCGGTTGCCGCGGCCTACGCACACCTGTCGCCTGCCGCAGAGAGCTGGTTGGACCAGGCCATCGATGACACCCCGGCCATGCCCAGCGCGGGCCCGGGCCAAGCAAAGCGGTTCGCCACCCTCCAAACGTCTTGATTTCGCTTGTGGAACGCGCAACTCTGGAACGATGAACAGCTTCTCTCCGATGTCACAAGGCGGCCCTCCCGGCGAGGTGGTGTCGTTTCACCGCACTGAGCTCAGCGTGATCTTGTCACTCTACGGACGCATGGTTGCTGCTGGAGAATGGCGCGATTACGGTATTTCCAATCTACGCGATATCTCCGTGTTTTCAGTGTTCCGCAGAACCGCCGAGCATCCACTCTACCGCATTGAAAAATGTCCCAAGCTGCGCAACCGCCAAGGCCAATACGCGGTTATCGGCATGGAGGGGCAGGTGCTCAAACGCGGGCACGATCTGAAAACCGTGCTCCGCGTGTTGGAACGGAAATTGATCCGTGCCGTTGAATAAAGCGTCACTTTGCGCCGATTGAATCCGCCAGCATTGCGCAAAGCAACTCAAACATGATCGACACCCCAAGGAAGGCCGTGTTCCCCAACTGATCGAACGGCGGCGACACTTCGACCATGTCCGCGCCCACAATGTTAACGCCGTAGAGCTCTCGACAGACCTGAAGCGCCTGATAACTGTTGGGGCCGCCGACCTCTGGTGTGCCCGTACCCGGCGCAAAGGTAGGGTCCACAAAATCGATGTCATAGCTGACGTAGGTCGGCTGATTGCCCACAATGTCACGCGCTTCGGCCATGACGTCCGCCACGCCGCGTTCGAAGAACTCTTCGATCTCCACGATGCGAATACCCTCAGCCTTGGCAAAATCACGATCTTCCGCGTCATACATGGAGCCACGTATACCGATCTGGATCACGCGTTTCGGGTCAAGAAGCCCTTCTTCAACCGCGCGTCGGAACGGTGTGCCATGGGTGTACATCTGACCGTTGAAGTAAGAATGGAACAGGTCGGTATGGCTGTCGAAATGCACCATCCCAAGTGGACCATCTTTGGCCAGGGCACGAAGCACCGGCAGCGAGATCAGATGATCGCCACCCGCGGTGAGCGGGCGGATGCCTGCAGCGCAGACCTGATCGTAAAAGGCCGTTATCCGTTGCATCGAGTCCGCGATATCTGCCGGGTTGGGGCCAACATCGCCAAGATCCGCACAGTTCGCCATCTCAAATGGACGCAGTCCGCTGGCCTGATGCTGGGCACGAATCATCGTCGAGGCATCGCGCAACTGGCGTGGGCCGTGCCGTGGGCCCGCGCGGTTGGTGGTGCCACTGTCCCACGGAACCCCAATCAACCCGATCTGCACATCGTCGAAACGGGGATGATCCGGTGCGACATGAGGCAATCGCATGAAGGTTGGTACGCCTGCAAAGCGCGGCAGTTCGAACCCCGAGACCGGGTGGAAAAACGGATCAGATGTCATGTATTGCCTTTGACTTATTGATCGGAGGCTAGCCCCCGGATCCCCAGAGTATTTCTAAAAAGAAGAAGCCAGCCGCGCATGGCGCACAACAGCGCCATCGCCTTGGTCTTCAATACGCGAGATTGCTTGGTGCAGCGGTTCATAAACCACCTGCATATGATGGGCATTGGCGTGTAGGATCGTTTCAGGATCTGAGACCCAGGCCACATGCCCTTTCCAGAACAGGATATCACCGCGTCTGTAGTCGGATCCTGGCACCAGAGTTTCCCCAAGGCGGTGTTGTTGCTGATCGCTATCACCGGGGCAGGGCAAGCCAGCCGCAGAAAGACCCGCTTGGATCAGACCAGAACAGTCTATGCCGAACCCCGAATTGCCCCCCCAAAGATAGGGCGTGCCCAGAAAGGTTTCGGCGATACCAACTGGGTCAACAGCAGGTCTGTCCAACCATTCGAGGTGATCAGACAGAGCATACTGCCCATCCAGCGTCCGGGCGAATTTTCCCTCGACTGCCTGTATGGACAGCAAGCTGCCACCCGATACATGCAAAGGCCGAGGGGATTTAAAATTTGGTTCTGAAAACAACAGACTGCGTGCCGTCTTGACCCGATGCGTCGGTGCCTGCCAAGGCCCCAAACACGCCAAGGGCATGTAGCCTACATACCCCATGGTTTCATCCCGGACAAAGGCGTGGTTGCCAGAGTGTGTCAGAACAGTCACCTCGCGACCGTAAAGGCTTTGGCGTTCCAAACCCGTGGCATCGGGGGCGCGATGAATATCCGCAGTTGGAGTAACCACGCGCATATGCTCACCCGCGCTATAGCGAGGCGCTTTGTGGCTGGCTTCTAATGACACATGCGCCACATCCTCAGTGGCAAAAAGCTCGCGACGGTCCATCAGAGGTCCAACATGGTTGGCAATGCATCAAAAATTGCGCGCGGCCCCTGCGCCAACCCACCTTTGGCACGGCCCGGAGCAGGTTTGGGTTGCCAGGCGTAGATGTCAAAATGGGTATACCGCGACGTCTTTACAAAACGGCGCAGGAACAGAGCCGCCGTGATTGACCCGGCCATGCCCCCCGCCGGTGCATTGTCGAGATCAGCGATCCCCGGTTCGATCATGCTTTCGTAGGGATCCCAGAAGGGCATGCGCCAGACCGGGTCTGCCATCTTGCGCGCTGACAGGCTCAACGCCCCAGCGACGGCATCATCGTCCGTGTAAAACGGTGCCAGATCAGGCCCAACCGCAACCCGCGCAGCGCCGGTCAGGGTTGCCATCGATATAATCAAAGCGGGTTCTTCTTCATCCGCGAGTGCCAAAGCATCGGCCAAGACCAACCGGCCTTCGGCATCGGTGTTGTTGATCTCAACTGTCAGGCCAGAGCGCGCGGTCAAGATGTCTCCGGGACGGAAACTGTCCCCGGCCACACTATTTTCGACTGCGGGTATCAGAACACGCAACCGCAGAGGGAGTTTGGCAGACATGATCATCCGCGCCAATCCCAGCACGTTGGCCGAGCCCCCCATGTCTTTTTTCATCAAGCCCATCGAGGCGCCGGGTTTGAGGTTCAGACCGCCCGTGTCAAAGCACACCCCCTTGCCCACCAAGGTGAGCATCGGCCCTTCGGTGCCCCACCGCATATCAATGAGGCGCGGCGCCTGAGACGCGGCCCGACCCACCGCGTGAATCATAGGAAGATTCTGATCGAGAAGTTCATCCCCGGTGGTCACACTGACATCTGCACCGAACTCAGCGGCCAGCACCCGCGTCACACTTTCTAACACCTCTGGCCCCATGTCAGCGGCCGGTGTGTTCACGAGATCGCGCGTCAGAACCTCTGAGGCGGCAAGGCGTTCAACCAGTGCTGCATCGATTCCCTCAGGTGCAATCAGATGGCATTTGGGTGTGGATTGATTGCTGTACCGTGCAAACCGGTAGTTTTCGAACAACCACCCCAACGCCTCGATCTGAAGCACTTCTTTGGGGAGATCACTGACGAGGCGGTACGTGCCCGCAGACAGTTTCGAGACGGCAGCGGCCAGCGGAAAGCGCTGACGCGCCCGCTGGACTGAAGAGCCATATCCGACGATGGCCGCCACTGGGGCACCATCTGCCCCAGGGATCATTACAGCCGCTCCGATGCCACCGGAAAACCCGGAAGCTGCGACCCAAGTCTGAACCATGGAAGATTGATTTTGCAACCAGTCCTCTACAGCCTCAGATGGCAAAAGATATAGCGGCAATGCCGCGGGATCATCAGCAGCGAAAATCAGAGTCATCGGAAGTCCTTGAAATCATCAAGTCCAGCCTACTCTGACCATCCGCAACCGCAAGGAATAGTTCTTGCCCGGCTCCCACGCCCGAGGCAAAAATCACCCCAGAAGGTCGTTATGATCCCACATCGCTGTCAGCGATCTTTCACCGGTGCGCGCCAGCCGCGCCAGCGTTGCCGCCTCGGCCACTGCATCACCAAGTTCGATGCAATTGATGACATCCCGCGCCACCTTGGACAGACCAAGCATTCCGATCTGTTCCGCAATAGCCCCCAAAGCCCGCAGGGCTTTGTGCATGTCACCCCTTGGCCCTTTAACGGCCAGGTCCTGAATATGGCACAGTCGCTGTGCTAGTTCTTCCATCGCGCGGCAGACCACGTCTTCCGCTGCATGTGGGCCCAGATCATCGCAAAGCGTTTCGATCTGGTCCCGGTTCATGGTCGGCCGTTCTACCGGCGCGAGGTAGGTTACCTCTTTCACAACTCACCCCATTCTTTCTGCCCCCACGGCACGGATAAACTGCCATTTCAGGGTTCCCAAAAGGTTATAGTCCAACGCCGATTTATTTGCGTTTTCTCTCGAATTTCCGGTGAATTCAGCGTAGTTCAGGCAACCAGAACATTCCACGGAGGCCTTGATGGACCACGCACGCCCTTTGCCCGCCTACCTGATCAAACGGTATCACGGTTGGAAAGCCACAGGATATCAAGAGAATGCCTCTTGGTACCGACATCTCGCCAATGAAGGTCAGCATCCGCGCGCCATGGTGATTTCCTGCTGTGATTCACGCGTGCATGTGACCTCGATCTTTGGTGCGGATCAGGGCGAGTTCTTTATCCACCGCAATATTGCCAATCTCGTGCCCCCCTATGAACCTGACGGGAATCAGCACGGCACATCGGCGGCCGTCGAATATGCCGTCACTGCGTTGAAGGTCGCACATGTCATTGTTCTGGGACATTCCTCCTGCGGAGGCGTCAAAGGCTGCCTCGACATGTGTGAGGGCCACGCGCCTGCACTAGAAGAAAAGACATCCTTTGTAGGGCGTTGGATGGATATCCTGCGTCCCGGCTATGACCGCGTCAAAGAACTGCCTGAAGAGAAGAAAGCGGGCGCACTTGAGAAGGAAGCGGTTCTGGTGTCGCTAGACAACCTGATGACCTTCCCATTTGTACGCGAGGCGGTGGAAACCGGTGAGCTGTCGCTGCACGGGCTTTGGACCGACATTGGCGAAGGGGGTCTTGAGGCATTTGACCCCGAGACCCGCACCTTCCAGCAACTTTAAAATACCAAACGGCGCGCCTTAAACCTGAGGCGCGCCCCATTTCGCTGTCAGATCAGCCATTGGCATGCCAAGCATCCGGCCCGTCGACAGAGCTTTGCCCATATCATCCAGAATCACCATCCGCCCCTCGCGGAACGAGATCCCATAGCCGCGTGCCGTGAGACGGTTTGCCAGATCTTTCCAATCCTGCGCGGCCTCAAAAATGGGCACCATAAACATGCGCATCAGAGATTGGGTTTCACAATCCATCGGTGCCGGTAGTTCGGTCTCAGCGTGATGTTGCATCGTTTCAGCTCCTTACCTGATCGTTACACACTACTTCACCAAAAGGGCAGAAATGCGGCTGGGATATTTCGCATGCGATCCGGTTTGGAAAGCCTCTATTAACCAGAGTTGCCTAGGGTCTAAGCCATGACCTATGCAGCAGTACATCTGAACCTTCCAGATCCGGTTTTGGCGACGGCGCGACGGCTGGCACGGTGTCGCGGAGAATCGCTCGCCACTTTTATTGAAAACGCGCTTTTGTGCGAAATCGACCGGAGCGATTTCGACGTCGTGCGAGACGATCTTATCCAAGGATTTGCCGCCTCAGAATCCTGGCAAGAGGTACAGGGAAGGCTGGCACTTATGGGATTTTGCTTACGGGATGGACATGGAGATCTCAGCCTGCACCGCAAATCGGATGGGGCGTATCTCTGTGATTTGGGTGAGCTTGGCCAAAACGCCAAAGAGCTGACCCTGCGGTATGGCCACCCCTTCCCCGGGATGGCGCAACGTTGGCAGATCGATCAAAGCGCCGATCTGGCCTGCGGCATGCGCTGATCTGTTTCGACTAGGCCGCGAAAAGACGTGCTGAACCGGTGCTGGCCCCACGCTGGAACAACCTGAACCGCACGGGACGGTCACGCCGTTTGACATCCAAAGCGCTCAGGGCGCGCAAACGGCGGGCTCGGGCGATAGCAACCAATTCAACTGTCATGATACGTCTCCTACTCAACCTGCTTTGACGCGATCTCCTGCCGCGTCTTTGGCATGCTCTAAGAGACACCCGAACTTTGACCTGAAAACGGCCTCCTGGAGGAATTTGTCAGGTCACTTAAAGGCCCCAACCATCGATTCTGGCATCATTGTGCAAGAAAGAATATGTGCTGCAGGCCTGACCAGCGCATCGTCGAGGGTGAGTGACAGAGAGCCTTTCAGAGCGAAGAAAGAAGGACCTTTCAAAATTCCGGTCAAGGCCTGCGGCTATTTCAGCTTACGGCCATTCCTACTATTTTACCTAAGGTACCAAGGCATAGGCGCCGCGTCCGTTCAGACACGGATTGTGAACCAAGGTATAGAACGCAAAAGACCGGCGTCTATGACACCGGTCCTCTGTATACTTTTAGAAAGTAGCGCTTAGCCCTTTTTCAGAACTTTCTGGCCAAGAACTTCGGCGATCTGCACCGCGTTCAGCGCTGCACCTTTGCGCAGGTTGTCCGAAACGCACCAAAGGTTGATGCCGTTCTCAACCGTGCTGTCCTGCCGAATGCGGCTGATGAACGTGGCATAGTCGCCCACACATTCTTTTGGGGTCACATAGCCACCATCTTCGCGCTTATCGATCACCATAATGCCCGGCGCTTCACGCAGGATGTCGCGTGCTTCGTCTTCATCAAGGAAATCTTCGAACTCGATGTTGATCGATTCCGAGTGGCCAACAAAGACCGGAACTCGAACACAGGTCGCGGTGACCTTGATCGATGTATCGACAATCTTTTTGGTCTCAGCGACCATTTTCCATTCTTCTTTGGTCGACCCGTCGTCCAGGAACACGTCGATGTGTGGGATCACATTAAACGCGATTTCCTTGGTGTAGACTTTGGCTGGCACTTCATTGACCGGGTTGTAGACCGCTTTGGTCTGCTCCCAAAGCTCGTCCATACCGTCTTTGCCGGACCCTGAAACCGACTGGTAGGTCGACACAACAACGCGCTTGATCTTGGCGCGGTCATGCAAAGGCTTCAGCGCCACAACCATCTGCGCGGTTGAGCAGTTTGGGTTGGCGATGATGTTTTTCTTGGAATAGTCGTGAACCGCTTCGGCATTCACTTCCGGAACAATCAAAGGCACATCGGGATCGTAGCGGTACAGCGACGAGTTATCGATGACGACACAGCCGGTGGCCGCCGCTTTGGGGGCAAATTCTTTGGTGGCTTCCGAACCGACAGCAAACAGAGCCATGTCCCAACCGGTGAAATCAAAAGTGGCCAGATCTTGTGTTTTCAAGGTCTGCTCACCAAAGGTCACCTCGGTGCCCAGCGACCGGCGCGAGGCCAATACGGCAAGCTCATCAACAGGGAAGCCCCGCTCGTCAAGGATGTTCAGCATCTCGCGACCAACGTTACCGGTGGCGCCTACGACGACGACTTTATAGCCCATTTCGTCCTCCTGAGTGTCTCGGAATTCCTGCAATACTCTATGCAGGGCTGGCGCCCTATAGCCTAGAAACACGCGGGGCGAAAGGCGTGATCGCCCCGCTGCGGTCCTGCATCAGGCTGAATGCCCTTAGCGCCCGGGAATGTCGCTGCGCGCAGGGGCTGGTTCCCAGTTGTCGATGATCTCGGCCGCCTCTTCCGCAGTTTCGACAAATCGGAACAGATCGAGATCTTCTGCGCTGATGGTCCCAGCGTCAGACAGCGCCTCCCAGTTGATGATCTTTTCCCAGAATGCGCGACCAAACAGCAAGAACGGCACCCGCTGCATCCGCCCAGTCTGAATCAACGTCAAAGCTTCGAACAGTTCATCCAGCGTGCCAAAGCCGCCCGGGAACACACAAATCGCCCGTGCCCGCATCAGGAAATGCATCTTGCGAATGGCAAAATAGTGGAAGTTGAACGCAAGGCTGGGTGTCACATAGGGGTTTGGAGCCTGTTCGTGTGGCAGCACAATGTTCAACCCAATCGACACGCCCCCTTCATCTTCGGCGCCCCGATTGCCTGCCTCCATCACGCCCGGGCCACCGCCGGTCACAACAACAAATTCCTTATTGTCTGAGGCGAGTGATTTCTTTGTCATAAGACGGGCGAATTCACGCGCCTCATCATAGAAATGTGATAGATCCGCAAGCGTCTGCGTACGCGCCTTGTCCTTTTCAGCGGGCGATGGGATTCGCGCACCACCAAATAGCACAATGGTCGAGTTGATGCCCGCCTCATCAAGCAACATCTCAGGCTTCAACAGCTCAAGCTGCAACCGAACTGGGCGCAGGGCATCGCGGCACAGAAAATCCTCATCCGCAAAGGCCAGTCGATAAGCCGGCGAGCGGGTCTGCGGCGTGTCCGGGATATGCTCGGCGGTGTCTCTGTCGGTATGCGCATCACGAAATCTGCTGCGGCGGTCGTCTGTCATTGCCTGCTCCTTAACTCACTAGACTACAAGTGTTAGCGCCCGTTCAGGGGCTTTGCCAGCGGTTGACTGCGCTCTCTAGGACAATATGACGGGTCTGATCGTCATTAAGCCGCATCTTTGGGATGACCTTTGGCGAATTCACCGATAAAGAACGGCGAAACTCGGAGGATATGCTCATGTCGAATGCCCAGCTTGAAACAGCAATCGAGGCCGCCTGGGAGGCCCGCGATACCATCACCCCTGCTACCACCGGCGAAACCCGTGAAGCGATCGAAGATACCCTAAACGCGCTCGACAGCGGTGCGCTGCGTGTCGCGGAAAAACAGTCCGATGGCAGCTGGCATGTGAACCAGTGGGCGAAAAAAGCCGTTCTGCTGGGCTTCCGTATCAAAGACATGGAAGAGCAGTCCGGAGGCCCACAAGGGTCCGGCTGGTGGGACAAGGTCGACAGCAAATTCAAAGGCTGGGGCGAAAACCAGTGGAAAGCCGCAGGTTTCCGCGCCGTTCCCAACGCCGTAGTGCGCAAATCGGCCTACATCGCCCCTGGCGTGGTTCTAATGCCATCCTTTGTAAACCTCGGCGCCTTTGTGGACTCCGGCACCATGGTTGACACCTGGGCGACCGTTGGCTCCTGCGCACAGATCGGCAAAAACGTGCACCTGTCGGGTGGCGTGGGCATCGGCGGCGTACTTGAGCCCATGCAGGCGGGTCCGACCATCATCGAAGATAACTGCTTTATCGGCGCGCGCTCCGAAGTGGTTGAAGGCTGTATCGTCCGTGAAGGCTCGGTTCTGGGCATGGGCGTATTCATCGGCCAGTCGACCAAGATCGTAGACCGTGAAACCGGCGAAGTGATGTACGGCGAAGTACCGCCCTATTCGGTGGTTGTTGCGGGTTCGATGCCGTCGAAAAACGGCATCAACCTGTATTGCGCCGTCATCGTCAAGCGCGTCGACGAAAAAACCCGCTCGAAGACAGGCATCAACGAGCTGCTGCGCGACTAAATTGCGTCGATATCTAAGATCCAGACGCGGCCCTTTGCGGCCGCGTTTTTTGTTTATGCGGGATAATTCTCGCCCCAAACCCGGTCGGCATCTTTGGCAACTAAGCCAGCCTGAGCTTGATCCAACCGTTTGATCGCCTCCGCTTCATCCCCGGAGGATTGTCGCAATGCCGCGTTCCATTGGCGCCGCACTGAGGTCGCCGACCATGGCAATACCGCCTGTGCCAACCATTGGCGCAGAGGAGAGGGCAATTGGTCAAATTCTGACATTGGGTGACAAGATCTACGCCGACGTTTCAGGCCGGTGCGCAAATTGGGGTGCGGCATAGGTATGGTCCATTTGTGCGATTCGCAATGTTATCTCATAACAATTACATCGCAACAACATAGGTATCCCACCGATTGGGCGCCATCCTAACGCATGACACCAAACCAACGCAGAGCGATTTTGTCGTAGACCCCGGTTTCATTCAGTCGAAGCAGGGCCACATTGATCGGCTCACGCAGGGCGCTGTCTGCTGGAAAGGCAATGCCATAGTTCTCAGGACGGAACACGCGCGCCAAAAGCTGACCACGTCCGGCCCCTTCGAACTGCGCGTAATAGGCAAGAATAGGACCATCAAACACAACCGCATCAAGGTCGTCCTGTTCAAAGGCTTTGATCATCTCATCAAATGACAAATACCCCACATGAGACACCTCACGCGCGTCCAAAAAGTCAGACGCAGTTGAGTTCCGCGTTGTGCCCACGCGTTTGCCATCCAGATCCGAGATGGAATGAACACTGCCCGAAATCGCCTCAACCGTCACCGCGGCGGTGATATGGGCCACAAACACACCCACAATAAAGAGGCTGGAAATCACCAGAAAAACGCCAAACACTCGCCCGAAAGCGGACCTTGGCATGCGTTCTTCAAAGCCGCCATTCACAACCAGATTAAGCGCCCACCAAAACGAGGGAAACATAGCTTCGCGCGCGGAACGGTCAAAATAAGGCTGCTTGCCGCGCTCGAACACCCACATCAGCATGCCACCGCCAAAAAGAAGCGCAAATGCCGCCACTATCGCCAGAGCCAAATCCCACCGGAACAAAGTTGACCAAAGCGTCGGGCCGCCCTGCCCCGCAGGCACCATGATCTGAAGCCCACTGCGGAAAATCGGCTGCGAGAAATCCATCACCGCTTCGCGGGCGCGCGTGATCGAAATATTGGCAATGGCGCCGTCAACCATTCCCTCTCGGGTCTGATCGAGCATGTCTGGGAAAGAGTTGACCATAGTGAATTCGACGTCGCGCCCTAGGTCTTCTGCGATTGCGCGCATCAAATCGATACTGAACCCGGTGACGTCGTCACCGTCCTGATAGGCAAAGGGGGGACGTTCGACGGTCAGAAAGCGCAATGGTTCGTTTTGCGCCTGAGCTTGCACACCCAAACACATCACCAGCAGCAACGCGGCATAGACCGCAATTTGCATTTTTTTCACCATGCGCCCCACCTTTTCGTCGTCCCGATACAGTTTGCAAGCTTACATGCCAAGCATTGGTGTAATTCAGTCTTGCTCATATGAGGCCGATCTGCCACGGAAGAGCCATGAGCGAGAAACGCAAAATCAAGAAACCGACGCAGGTCTATACCCTGTTGGTCGAAGTGGGCCGCAAGGCGGATGACGGATTGCCCAAAGACAGCACCGGCGCAGCGCTGATGTGCTACTCCAGCGGTGTGGATGAGGCGGAAGCAGTCCGAGAAACCGTTGCCATTCTCAAACAGGCGGATATGGCGCCCCTGGATGTCACGGGCTACGGCACCAAGGAAGAGCGCGAAGCGCAGGGTCATGAGATTGACGACGACGAGGCCGAGCTGATGGAACGTGCTCGGGAAGAAAACGCCGTCATTGTTGCTCAGGTCACACCTTTCTTCGACGAACCCGGCCAAACCAAGCACTGAAATCAGGCCGCACGCGCTTCGGCCAAAGTGATGGCTTCAAACGGCCCCAAAACTTTAAGCCCCGCACGCGCATGTTCTGGCATAAGATTCCGTGGCACATCTGCCAGAAGGGTCTGATCCAACTGCGTGTTGCGGCGGCGCAGGCGCCCAATATAGAGGCTCTCCAATTCGGCGCCTGCTGCGATCACGGGCTCATGACCCGGTAAAATCAGCTGGTGGTACCGCACCATCTGCAAGCCTTCTTCATAAACAGCTGCAAATCCATTCACGAGGCTGAGCGCGGGCACAAGAACTGCTTCGCGGCCGAAAATATACTCGACCTCTGAGCCACCAATCACCAGACGTTGATGTGGGGCCACAACCAGATCTCGCATCAATCCAAAGTAAGGCGCTCGCAGTCGGACAGGTTGAAACGAGCCCAGCGCGGGCACAACACGCGACACGCGGTGCAACACCGGTACAATCCCGGACGAGGTCGTCACCGTGTCGCCACAGCGCAGATCAGAGACCTGTTTATACCCCTGAGGCGTCAGAACCGGCACCTGAGACACAAGAGAGGGCATTGGCCCAACAGGTTCGATGTCACTGGAGACTGCGAAAAACACCACATCCGGGTCGATCTCAACCAATTGCGGACGCCGGGCCAAGGTATAGATATCTTCCAAAAGCAAGGGAGGCGGCGGCGGGGTATCAGCCACCACGATGTCATCGCTCTCAGGGCGCTCAACAGAAATCTTTCCAGAGCGCGCCTCACTGTCCCAGCTGAACGTCACACGAAGCACATCGGTGCGCGCGTCCTGAACATTCTGCAAGACAGTATGGAACACATCCTCACCCTGACGCATCACCAGAACAATCGCCCCGCCTGGGACGGCCCGCACCGAAATCTCACCAGGCCAGGGGTGTTGGCGTTGATACGACAACAGTGTCTGCGGGCGTTCCTCTGGGGAAAGACGCGTTTCGATCAGGATCGACCCGCGCGGCATCAGACGATCCCGCTGGGTTGCGTCGCCATGGAAGGTCTTGGGACAAACCCATGACTTATCTTGCCCCGACAGCGCAATCCAACTCATGCAGCCCCCTCCCCCGTCAGAAGAGCGGCCTCATGGCCCCGCAAGATGCGCCGCGCCGCAGGCCCATACCCATCACCTGTCTCGGGATCCAACTCGGGAAAGATCGATACGATCTCAGAGACTGTTTCGGTTTCAAACAAGGTATTGATCTGCGCGCCCGGTAAAAAGCTCTCACTCAAAAGACCATTGGCACGAATGATTTCATGCTGATCAAAAAGGATATGCACATATTGAACCATGCCCCCCTCAACCACCCGGATTGACTGATCGTTGACAAGGTGCTTGGCCGCGGCGAGGACTTCGGGTTCGTCGAACAGAAGATGCGCCATGATATCCTGCACCAACACGCGGTGTTGCGGAGACACCATAATGGTGTCGTGATCCCCCAGAGCGCCACCTGCGATACGGACAGGCGCAAGGTCTCCGGTGGCTGGCACCGACCGCTGACCAATCCAACGCACGGGCTGTGGCCCATGATCCCGCGTTGTCACCAGATCCCCGGGCTGGAGCTTATGCACCGGGCGCGGGCCATCTGGCGTTTCAACCATTGTGCCTGCCACAAAACAGGGCACCGAGTTGACCGTGACAAAACCTGTGTCCGTCTGCCCAGTGCTCGACGCCACCGAGTAGGTATAGTTGATCGATTCCTCATCACCATCGCCCACCACTGTCATGGTGCCATCGGCGTTCAGCGTGATCTGTTGCCCGGTTTTCAGCGTCACCGTATCCCCCGCGGATACAGCGATTCCATTGATATGGGTCACCGTCAGCGTACCGCCGGTCGAGTTCTCGTCATTCGCCAGAACATCGATAGTTTTGGAACCGGTGGAATAAAGATCCACAACATCCTGCAAAGCCACCACTGAAGTCTGAACAGAATCCCCGGCGATCAACAGATTGGAATCATACCGGCTGTCGAGAACATCTGCGACACCAATGCGCAGTGAGTTGACCTGACCGGCATTCACCGGAAGCGTCAATGTCATGGTGACGGTAAAGCCATCCATTTCAGTGTTATACTGATCGTTGGTGTTGCTGACATAGAGGTTTTCGTTTGAGGTGTCGTTGAGGTTTCTCGGATCAATATCCCCATCCCCAATTTCCACCTCAACCTGCACCCCGTTGACCCACACGCCCACGAAATCCTGATAGAGCGAGTTCTGGTATTCAGGGTATTCCTCTGACGCAAAAACAAACTGCATGGTCAGAACATCACCCGTCGGGATGAAATCCACATCCATGAAAGACGCATCATAGGTTTTCGCGCCAGCGGCCGCATTGAACTCTGAATTATTGTTTGGGCCACGGTTGCTTGTGGTGGTGTTCGAGTACCAGTTCGATTGCCCGTAAGAATTGGTAAAAGCCTGAGCCTGCCCGGTCGACAGGATCACACCGGTGTCAGACGGAGCAACACCGGCCGTGGTGGTCAATCCATCGGAATAGATACCGGATGCGCGGCTGTCGCCCGAATAACTGGCTGACACCACCTGTACGCTGTCGCCAAAGATTGTTTCCGCCATTTGAATAGCGGATGCGCCGGTGTTAATCGGCAATTCGGATGCTGTGACCATGCCTGCCTCGTGCTCGGTCCGCGAAACATCACACCAGCTTCACCCCAGATCTTGTGTCTGGATTACGTTTGTCGCGAAGATCTGCTGCCTGCCTCGGCGTTTTTATTGTATTATGTTGAACTTAGCACAGCTCCGGGCGCGCGTTAACCGAATATTCACGATCCTTGCGCTGCTCTGACCGCTCAAAGATGCATTTTCGCCACATTTGCACCCACTGCGCCACTGGGTTAGCCCTTGGCCAACAGACGCGCAGAGGAGAGCCCCATGACCGATCATAGCCCAATTGACGCCGCCGATCTTACGGCCCAGCTGGTGCGCTGCCCCTCGGTCACGCCCGAAGAAGGAGGGGCCTTGGTGCTGCTGCAAGAGCTGCTGGAAGGTGCAGGGTTTGCCTGTACCCGCGTTGATCGTGGCGGCATCAGCAATCTCTACGCCCGCTGGGGTGAAAAGAACCACGCCAAAACTTTTGGGTTTAATGGCCATACCGATGTGGTCCCGCTTGGCCCGATCGAAGACTGGCAACACGCGCCGTTTGGGGCCGAGATTGAAGATGGCTTTATGTATGGCCGCGGCTCCACCGATATGAAATCGGGTGTGGCCGCCTTTGCCGCCGCAGCAATGGATTTTGTGCGTCAGACACCGCCCGACGGTGCAGTTGTTCTGACCATCACCGGTGACGAAGAAGGTGACGCTCTGGATGGCACCACCGCGCTGTTGGACTGGATGGATGAAAGCGGCGAAACCATGTCGGTCTGTCTGGTGGGCGAACCCACCTGCCCCGACCATATGGGTCAGATGATGAAAATCGGCCGCCGCGGCTCCCTCTCCGCTTGGTTCACGGTGGAAGGGGTACAGGGACATTCGGCCTATCCGCATCGCGCCAAAAACCCGCTGTCGGCCATGGCCCGCCTGATGGACACTCTGGCCAGCCACGAGCTTGATCAGGGCACCGAACATTTCGACGCCTCCACCTTGGCCGTGGTGAACATTGATACCGGCAACCCGGCAACAAACGTGATTCCTGCCAAATCCTCGGCCTGCGTCAACATCCGCTTCAACGACGACCACTCTGGCGCCTCGCTGAGCGACTGGCTACGCGCAGAAGCGGCCAAGGTAGACGAGGCTTTTGGCACCAAAACCCAGGTTGAGATCAAGATTTCAGGCGAGAGCTTCCTCACCCCTCCGGGAGAGCTATCGGACCTCATTGGTCGCGCCGTTCTGGCCGAGACCGGCGTACAGCCCGAGCTATCGACCACCGGCGGCACCTCGGATGCCCGCTTTGTCAAAAACCACTGTCCAGTTGTCGAATTTGGTCTGGTTGGCAAAACCATGCATGCCGTGGACGAACGAGTTGAGGTTGAACAAATCCATCAGCTGAAAGGCATCTACAGCCGCATTCTTCAGGATTACTTCGCATGAAGGTGGAAGTGACACAGGACATCGAGGCCTGTCTTGCCCTGCGCGCCAAAGTGTTCATCGAAGAACAGGGCGTGTCTAAGGCCGATGAGCTGGACGGGAGAGACTGCGAAAGCACGCATCTTTTGCTGCGCGACGGTGAGATACCAGTTGGCACCGCGCGTCTGATGATACAGGGCGACACCGGTAAGGTGGGCCGGATCTGTGTCCTGAAAGAGTATCGCGGTCAGGGTCTCGGCGCGCTTTTGGTGCGGTTTACCGTCAATCACTTTCGCACCGTCGACGGTGTTACGCAGGTCAAACTGGGTGCCCAATGCCACGCGATCCCGTTTTACGAAAATCTCGGCTTCACCGCTTTTGGTCCGGTCTATGACGATGCGGGCATTGATCACCGCGATATGATCCACCCGCTCTGACCCAACATCAGAGCCGAAATTTCGCATTTTTCGGCTCTGATCGCCCTTCTGGCCCCTAAATCCCCCATGACGGCACACGTCAGGCATGTTAGGGGGCAGGCATGAGCACCATGCCAACCAAAGCGCAGATCCTCGACTGGATCACCGCAAACCCGACCCTCACCGCGAAACGAGACATTGCCAAAGCCTTTGGCATCAAAGGCGCTGCGCGGATTGATCTCAAACGCCTGCTGAAAGAGCTTGAGGCCGAGGGCCATCTGCACAAACGCAAAAAGACCTATCGCGATCCCGATCGACTGCCGCCGGTCAGCGTCCTGCGGATACTGGCGCCTGATGAAAACGGGGATCTCTTTGCGGCACCTCTGGAATGGCATGGAACAGGCGACACACCAAAGATCCTGATGGTGACCCGCCCCAGCGATCCCGCGCTTGGCGCCGGCGACCGCGTGCTGGGAAAACTGCAGATTGTGAAGGGCGAAGATCACGCCTATGAGGCCCGGGTCATCCGCAAAATCGGCACCACCTCACGCAAAGTCGTCGGTATCTTCCGCAAAGGGGCTGAAGGCGGGCGGATCATGCCCATCGACAAAGGTGACGACAAAGAATGGCTCGTCGGGCCAGACGTTACCGGTGGCGCTAAAGATGGTGAGCTTGTCGAGGCCGAGCAGGCGGGCCCCAAAGGCCGTATGGGTCTGCCCAAGGCGCGGATCATTCAACGACTGGGTGACCCAACCGAACCCAAGGCGGTGTCCCTGATTGCCATCCACCAACATGGTATCCCTGATGATTTCCCGGCAGAGGTATTGGCCGAAGCAGACGGCATGAAACCCGCCGGACTGACCGGGCGTACCGATCTGCGGGACATGCCGCTTGTCACCATCGACCCGTTTGACGCCCGTGACCATGATGACGCGGTTTTTGTTGAGGCTGACAATAGCCCAAGCAACCCCGGCGGCCACATTGTCTGGGTCGCCATTGCCGATGTGGCCCATTACGTGCGCCCGGGATCGAAACTTGACCGCGAAGCCCGCAAACGGGGCAACTCGTCTTACTTCCCGGACAGGGTTGTTCCAATGTTGCCGGACCGCCTGTCGGGTGATCTGTGCTCGCTGCACGAAGGTGTGCCGCGTGCTTGTATTGCTGTGCGCATGGTGCTGGATGCAGAAGGCAACAAGACCTCCCACAAATTCCTGCGCGGGTTGATGCGTTCACCTGCATCCTTGAACTATCAGGAGGTGCAGGCCGCCATGGATGGCGCGCCCAGCGAGCGTACCGAAGCCTTGCTAGATCCGGTCATTCGTCCGCTCTACGCCGCCTATGAGGCGCTGAAAGAAGCACGCGCCCGTCGTCAGCCGCTTGAACTTGATCTGCCTGAACGCAAGGTTCAGCTTGGCGAAGACGGCAAGGTCACCAGTGTTGATTTCACCGAGCGCCTTGATGCACACCGCCTGATCGAGGAATTCATGGTGCTGGCCAATGTCGCCGCCGCCGAAACCTTGATTGCCAAGGCCACACCTTTGTTGTTCCGGGTGCATGAAGAGCCACCGCTGGAAAAACTGGAAAGCCTGCGCGAAACCGCCACCAGCGCCGGTCTGGTTCTGGCCAAGGGACAAGTGCTTCAGACCCGGCATCTGAACAAGCTGCTGAACGATGCGCAGGGCAAAGAAGAGGCCGAGCTGATCAACCTCGCCACGCTGCGGTCGATGACACAGGCATATTACAGCCCGAAAAACTTTGGTCACTTCGGTCTGGCGCTGCAGAACTATGCACATTTCACCTCGCCGATCCGCCGTTATTCCGACCTGATTGTGCATCGCGCCCTGATCAGCTCACATGGATGGGGATCAGATGGCTTGAGCCAGGAGGATCTGGAACTGCTCGAAAGCACTGCAGAGCAAATTTCAGACACCGAGCGGCGCAGCATGCTGGCTGAACGCGACACCACCGATCGGTACCTCGCCGCCTTCCTGAGCGACCGTCTGGGTGCGGAGTTCACCGGCAAGGTCAGCGGCATCGCCAAGTTCGGGATCTTTGTGAAACTGGATGAAACCGGTGCGGATGGTCTGGTGCCGATCTCGACCCTGGGCAATGAGTATTTCGATTACGATCGAGAAACCAACACCCTGATGGGGTCTACCACGGGGCGGATCATCTCGCTGGGTCAACGCGCACGAGTTAAACTGATTGAGGCCGCCCCTGTGACCGGTGGCATCGCCTTTGAACTGCTTGAACTGGATGATTCCAAAATGCCCTCCCGTGGCCGTGGTCGGCCCACAGGAGGACGGGGTCGGATGCGCGGCAAAGGCGGGCCTTCGCCACAACGCAAGGCCGCAAAAGCCAAAATCAAAAGCGCCAAGGTCAAACGCAAAGTCACGCGGAAACGGAAATAAGGTAAGTCAGGCCGAAATTCCGCTACAACCACATGGCGCCCGATCCAACTGGCCGGGCGTCATTGTGTTCTCGTCAACGTTTTCTAGCAAACCCTGAGTTACGCCGCTTTTTGCAGTCCCAGCAGGGAGGGGTAGAACTTGGCCCGGCCGCGCGTGACGTAATCCATTAGCACCGGGTTGCCTGATATGGCCCGGCTGAGCGCGGTTTCTGACCACAGATTGACAAGGCTACTGAGCAAAGGCACCGCAAAGGCATCCACCGCCGAAGGTCTGTCACCAAACAGCCAATCCGTACCTTCAAGCAACTCGGTCAGCACATCGAGATCCGGCTGCATAAACTCCATGCGCCCCGCTTCGTCACAGCGCGCCACGCCATGTCCCCAGAGCCATGCCTTTTGTGCCGCCCGAACCGGCTCGGCGGCCTCATCACTGCCTCCGAAGAACACACCTTTGATGACGGCCCAGTTGCCCTCATCCATCCAGCGGTCATGCACCAGACCAAGCCGCAGGTTTTCCTCAAGCATCCGCATCACCGAATAGGCCAGGGCGCGCTGTTTGCGATCCAGTCCGGGGTATAGGTCCGCGCCCTGCTCTTCCAGCCAGCGCACAATATTGTTGCTGTCCGGGATCAGGCGGTCGCCAACACGCAGGATCGGAAGTTTGCCACGCGGCAGGTTCGGCAGATCGGCGTTGTAATCCGGCGTCCAATCCTGCCCTGCAAGATTCAGGCAAATCATCGCCTTGGTGCAGAACGGGCTCATGCTGGGTTCTTGGTCGTTGCCGCCGAAGGTAATCAGTTGAAGCATCTCTATCTCCTAATTTGAACTGCCCCTTAGCTAACCGGGCCTCCTGTCAATTTTCGTCAGGAGGTGATACTAGAATGAAATTATGTCGAGAACCCACCGCCTGTTCCAACTGATGGATGCGCTGCGCCGCCTGCCCGCACCGGCCACCGCGCAGTCACTTGCGCAGGAAACAGGCGTGTCCGAGCGGACATTGTACCGCGACATCGACACCCTGCGGGAATTGGGGGCGGTGATCGACGGGGAAGCTGGCTATGGCTATCGGTTGATAGAAGATGCCACGCTGCCCCCACTTGGGTTTGATGATGAAGAGCTCGAGGCGCTGGTGTTGGGGTTACGCGAGGTTGTTCAGGTCGGCGATCCAGCTTTGGCCAAAGCCGCCTCCCGCGCCATGGCGCGGTTGCAGGCGCGATTGCCCGAAGCGCAGGCCCATCGCCTGCGACATGCAGTCCTGTCAGCCACACGCTTTGTTGCCCCGCCCGCTCCAAGCGTAGATGCCACGGCATTGCGACAGGCCTGTTGGGAAGAACGCGAGGTGCGTTTCGCCTATGGGGATCAATATGGCAGCCAGACATCGCGCACAGTCAAACCCCTGTCGATCACCTATTTTCAAAACAGCAGCTGCTTGATTGGTTGGTGTTTGCTGCGTCAGGATTTCCGCGCCTTTCGGCTGGATCGGATGGCCGACCTGACCGTCACCGACACCTCATTTCGGCCCAACCGCGTCCCCTTGCTGCGCGATGCGCTGGCGCATTTCCGCTGTCAGATCCAAGAGGGTCTCGCAAAATCGCCCGCGCATACTAAAAATACTTAAAAGACCCGAGCAGCGGACAAACAACATGCGTGTATTTTTGGGAGGGCTCGTCCTGTTGATCCTGCCGGGGTTGGCTATGGCCGAGGCCCCGACCACGTCACTGCGCCCTCAGGCCCGCCCAGAGCCACAGCAGAGCGCCGACATCCTCTCAGCACCAAAAACCGCACTACGCCCGGTTTCGCGACCAGCGGCCTTGGCAAAACCCGCTTTGCCCCCTGTCTCCGAGGCCACCAAATCGCGCTTTCGCCGTTGGCTGACCGGCTTTCGCGCCCGCGCCCGGTCAGAAGGCATTCGAGAGGCCACATTGGACCGGGCCCTGCGTTCGGTTGCCTATGACCCTGAGGTCATACAACGCGACAGCAACCAATCTGAATTCACCAAGACTCTGTGGGATTATCTTGACAGCGCGGCCTCTGACAGTCGGATTGAAAATGGGCAATCCGCGTTGCGCACCCACGCGACCATCCTTCAGCGGATCGAAGACACCTATCAAGTCGACAAAGAGGTGGTTGTGGCGATCTGGGGTTTAGAATCCGCCTACGGCACGTT
Source organism: uncultured Pelagimonas sp. (assembly GCA_947497905.1). Classification (GTDB taxonomy): domain Bacteria; phylum Pseudomonadota; class Alphaproteobacteria; order Rhodobacterales; family Rhodobacteraceae; genus CANMIH01. Next base: position 115,454 of record CANMIH010000009.1, on the reverse strand, counting down.
TCGCGGCTCAAAACCGGTTATTCAATCCATGGCCATTCTGGCCTTTGATGGGCGCCGTCAGAAGTTCTTTGAAGCCCAGCTCATCGCCGCCCTCAAGATTATCCAGAAAGGCGATACTGAACCGCGAAACATGACCGGCAGCTGGGCCGGGGCCATGGGGCATACCCAGTTCATGCCCACATCGTTCCAAACCCTTGCCGTGGATTACACGGGTGACGGGCGGCGTGATATCTGGAGCGACGATCCTACCGACGCCCTGGCCTCAACCGCCAATTTCCTCAAATCCAAGGGTTGGACCTATGGACAGCCCTGGGGTGTCGAGGTGCGTTTGCCTAGCGGTTTTGACCATGCACAAGCCAACCGCAAGATCCAGCGGATGCCCTCGGACTGGGCACGGCGTGGGGTGATGGGGATCAATGGCCAACCCGTGCCAGAATATGGCACGGCGTCTATCCTGCTTCCTGCAGGACACAGTGGCCCGGCGTTTCTGATCTTTGGCAATTTCCGGGTGATCGAGCGATACAATCCCGCAGATGCCTATGTCATCGGGGTAGGCCACCTGTCAGACCGGCTTGTCGGCGGTCCTGCAATTCAGGGGACCTGGCCCCGTGGCGACCGTGCCCTGACGCGCAGCGAACGCAAAGAGCTTCAGCGACGTCTGACCGCGCGCGGGTTTAACACCCGTGGTGTGGATGGTCGCATAGGGCCGCGTACCGTTCAGGCGCTGCGGGATTATCAAAAATCCCAAGGCCTGCCGCAGGACGGCTATGCATCACCGGGTATCCTGCAACGGTTGCGTTAGTTCTATTTAGGCTGACACGACCCACCGCGCAGACATCGGCGCGCCTGACGCAATTGAGCTTTGCTTGGTTTCCAGATCAGATAAGGTCCACAGGCCACCGAGGCCGTCGCATACTGATCCCCGTCTTGGCGCAGAAACGCCATGTATTCTCCCGGTGGATCCCACGCGCACCACACCTCGTTGCATTCGACTTCCAGCGTCACAGGTTTACGAAACCGCGCCGTAAACCCTTGCCGTGTCAGAGAATGCCCATCAAATTTCGCCTGAACGCGGGTGACAGGCACGGTGTTTTCAGGATCATCCCAATCATATTCCGGCAGATCCTCGCGATCAAAATCGAGCGTCCCATGCACAATCACCCAAGGGGTCGGGTCCTCATCCACGACTTTGAAAATACGCGCCACATCCGGTTCACTGCAACTGAGCGCATAAAGCGGTGAAGCCATTAGTGCCAATAGCACTCCACTCCATTTGAACATCTCAACCTCAATTCTCTTGCTGAAATTGAAGTCATGATCTCAAACCCGCAGGCCTCTGTCACGCGGCAGAATAGACAGGCCGTTTCAGAAGCCCTCAGGCTCACAAGGACCACCGGTCAGGCACTGCTGCGCTTGCCCGAGCTGTGTCGGCGTTGGGTTGGCAAACAACCATCCGCCACAGGGCGCGGCAATCGCGGTATATCCGCCGGCATCTTTGCGCACAAAGGCCAGATACTCGCCTGACGCGGCCCCTGCGCACCACGGCCCCGCGCATTGCACTTCCAAGGTCAGGGGCGTTTTGAAGGTATTGGTAAATCCCGCACGGGTCAGGGATTTGCCCCTAAAACGCGCCGGAATGCGCGTTTTCTGCGGCGTGAGCTCTTGACGATCCCAATCAGTCTCGGGCAGTTTGGATTCGTCAAATGTCAGGCGACCTTTGACGATGATCCACTGTGCGCTGTCTTCCTGAGCCCTCTTAAAGCTTGCCGGTACATCCACCGGTAGGCAACTTAGCGCCATAGCTTGCGTGGCACTCACCACAAAAATTGCCAAAGAAAACAGCAGATGTCGCATCAGAGTTTGTCCTTAAACGCCGCGATCACCTGTTCATAGACGGCCCGCTTGAAAGGCACGATCTGGGCGACCACCTCATCGGCAGGCAACCAGCGCCATTCGGAAAACTCTGGATGCTCACCATCGATCTGCACCATGTCATCGGTGCCATGAAAGCGCAGCAGGAACCACTTTTGCTCTTGCCCGCGATACTTACCTTTCCAGATCCGGGGCACGATGTCATGGGGAAGATCATAGGCAATCCATCCCTCGGTTTCGCCCTCGACGGTGACATGATCCGGCGAAATCCCGGTTTCTTCCTCCAGCTCGCGCAGCGCAGCGGTGCGGGGATCTTCGCCTTTGTCGATCCCGCCCTGCGGCATCTGCCAGGCCGGTTGATCCACCTTGGCATCAAGGCGCTGCCCAACCCAGACGTGGCCCTCCGCGTTCACAAGCATGACGCCCACGTTCTGTCGGTAGGGAAGTTTGGCAATGTCTTCGGGTGTCATAGTATTGGTCATCTGCGGCCTCATAACGGTTTGCCGGTGGGTATCTTTCTCATCGCCCGCCGACAAGTTCGATTTGAATAAAAGACCTAGGGCGTCACTCTGCTTGTTTGCTGGTCATGCTAAGAAGGATCATTTTAGCCTAGTAGCCTGAAGTGGATATTTCCGCTGTTTTCGAAGACACGTTCATACCCCAACATCTCAAGCTTCGCGATAAGGTCGTTTCCCCAAAGGTGCTTCAGCACAACTTCAACCATGAGATACTTCGGCCAAAGATTACGGTGTGCCGTTTCAAAGAACGGTACAAGGACTTCATCCTCAAACCCTTCGACATCGATTTTCATAACATCTACATTTGCAAAATCGTGTTTCGTCAATTCTTCAAACAGTGGCACGACCTGCACAGTTCGAGAGGGACGCCGCTTACCAATTTCCGCTCTCAGAGAGTTTCGGCCGGCATTCTTTTTACTAACGGAATACAGCTGCAGCTCGCCCGCCTCGCGTCCCAGAGCTTTCTCGACAACCTCCACCGAACAGACATCGTTTAGTTCTAAGTTCTTGCGCAGTTTCTGTGCAGTACGACAATCCGGTTCAAAGGCAATCACGCGCCCCGAAGGCGCCATAGCGCGCGCCGCACGCAAAGAGTAAAGACCTATGTTAGCGCCGATATCTACAAAGGTCGCCTTTCCTGAAACTTCTGTTTCAAACAGTCGAAACTCGTCTTCCTCACTATGCTTCTGATAAAGGCAGATTTCCATGTCACATGTGTTTTCACTCGGATAAAGGCGCAATCGGAAACCATCATATACAACATCTGCAATCTCAGTAGTCCGACGCATCCTGTCGCGTCCCATTAGCCGGAGGCGCTTGGACAATAGGTCTGTTTTCCCTTTGGCAATTTGCGCAACATACCATTGACTAAAAGCCCCCAATTGGAATGAACCAAAGGCAAGGGGGGTAGTTTGCTCCAAATCAGCATGGCGTCGGGAGAGGAAGCTAAAAAAATTCATAAAGCCGATCTTTCAACTGTAGCGGCACCTCCGGTACCATCTCGTCCCGGAGGTGCCTTTTTCTTTCGATAGCGCGCCTGCTACAATACATTAGGCGCTGATAAAGTTACTGTTTCGGGCCCAGCGCCGACAGGCCGCGCAGGATATCGATGGCATAGGCCAGCTGGTAATCCTCTTCACGCAGTTTTGCCGCTTCTTCGGCCTTGGCACGATCCGCTTCGATCTGGCGGATCTCGTCTTCGGTCAGCGAGTCATTGTCGAGGCTGCCACGCAGATCAGCTTCTGAGCGCGAGAAGCGGTTTGTTGTTTCCTCTTCCTCTGCATTCGGGTCGCGACGCGGCTGTTCAACAACGATGTCCGGGGACACACCCAGCGCCTGGATAGAACGACCCGACGGCGTGTAATAGCGCGCTGTGGTCAGACGCATCGCGCCATTGCCGCGCAGCGGCATCACGGTCTGAACCGAGCCTTTCCCGAAGGATTTGGTTCCAACAACAATAGCGCGACGGTGATCTTGCAGAGCACCGGCCACAATCTCAGAGGCCGAAGCCGACCCGCCATTGATCAAAACAACCAGAGGTTTGCCTTCCGCCAGATCGCCCAGTGTCGCGTTGAAACGCTCCCCATCGGACGGATCGCGCCCACGGGTTGAAACGATCTCACCTTCATTGAGGAATGCATCCGACACGCGGATCGCCTGTGTCAGCAATCCACCAGGGTTGTTGCGCAAATCAAGCACGAAACCATTGACGTTATCGATACCGCCCGCCTCTTCGATCTGTTTGGCAATGCCAGCCGACAGGTTCGGGAAGGTCTGATCGTTGAAGGTGGTGACGCGCAGAATAACGGTTTCAGCCTCAAGGCGCGACCGCACAGCAGTCAGCTTGATGGTGTCGCGGATGATCGTGATGTCAAACGGCTCGTCCTCGCCTTCTCGGACGATGGTGATGACAATCTCAGAGCCGACCGGCCCGCGCATCTTGTCTACGGCCTCATCCAAGTTCAGACCCAGCACACTTTCGCCATCGACGTGCGTGATGAAGTCACCGGCCTCGACACCTGCCGCATCTGCGGGTGTGTCATCAATGGGAGAGACAACTTTCACAAAGCCATCTTCCTGCGTCACCTCAATGCCAAGACCGCCAAACTCGCCACGGGTCTGCACACGCATGTCTGCGGCATCATCGGGCGGCAGATAGCTTGAGTGCGGATCAAGCGAAGTCAGCATGCCATTGATGGCCGCTTCAATCAGGTCAGCCTCATCCACTTCGCTGACATATTGCGCGCGGATCCGTTCAAAGATGTCACCAAACAGATCAAGCTGTTCATAGACGCTGGAGGGGCGATTTTGTTCCTGAGCCAAAAGAGGCCCGACAAACTGAGTGGTTGCAACCACCGAGGCCAGTGTACCGCCCAGCGCGGCCATGACAAATTTCTTCATACCGTATTTATCCCTTGTCGGTTGCGAACCACAAAAGCGGATCGATGGGCGTATCGCCCTCTCTGACCTCTATATAGAGCGTTTCTGAACGATCAGTACCAGCCCCCTCACCACTTGGTGACGAGATATCATCAGGCAGAGCCCCGCCCATCAGGCCAATCGGGCTATCCTCAGGGACAACTTGCCCCGTTTCCGTATAGGTTTCTGACATCCCTGCGAGCACAATCAATAGATTGGCCTGTGGCTCCAAAATCGTGACCAAACCGTAATCAAGCAAAGGCCCGCTATAGCGAATCGTGGCCGCAGCTGGCGTTGTGACCAATGCGCGAGGGTTAGTCGCCAAAACGATCCCCGGTCGCGTGACACCCGCCGCATCCGCTTCGCCTGCGCGACGCAAAACAACGCCTCGCACCGGTAACGCCAAACGGCCTTTGCGAATTTCGATATCCGGCAGACCACCTTGCAGCTCACCTTCGGCGATGTCTTTCAATCCACTGGCGAAGCCATTTAGAGTTTCGGTTGAACTGATCAGAATCTGCGTCCGCACAGGGTCTTCGGTAAAACGGCGCGGTAAATCTGTACGGTCCGCAATCGCCTGGCTCAGCGCAACGCGTGCGTCCTGCACCCCTGTCAGCCCGGCTTGCAGAGTGTTCGCTGCGTCTTGCTGGAGCTGACGCAAAGCTGTGACTTCTTGCAGGTCCGCCCGTAGCTCCTCTGCCTGCGCGGCCAATCCCGGAGTGATCGACGCCACAAGCATGCCTGATCGTGCCATGCCGACAGGCCCCTTAGGATGAAGAAAACTCTGCGGATCCGCCTGCCCGCCTAAGGCAGAAAGGACTCCCAAAAGTTGAGCAATCTCAGCTTCTTGACCTTCCAGTTTACGGCTTAGCTCCGTTTCACGAATGGCCGCAGCGCGCAGCCCTTCCCGCATGGCGGTCATCCCATCTTCATAGGCGCGGACTGTATCCGTGAGGGCCGCAACACGGTCGCGCGCGCTGTCCGCCTGATCCAGAGCAATCCCTGCCTCTTGCAGCGCTTCAGCCGCCACACGCGCGGCCGCACCTGCGTCTTGCGCAGCAACAGGAACCGCCCAAAGCAGAGCTATCAGCGCCAGTGATCTCACGCGATCAGGCTTTCGCCGGTCATTTCCTCCGGTTGCGCCAGCCCCATGAGCTGCAACAGGGTTGGGGCCACATCCGCAAGGCGCCCGTCGCGCAGTGTCGCACCGTCAGGGCCTCCATAGAGGATGGCCGGCACAAGGTTGGTGGTGTGCGCGGTGTGGGGACCACCTGTTTCGGGATCCACCATGGTTTCACAATTGCCGTGATCCGCAATCACCAGCAAAGCCCCCCCGGTCTGTTCCAGCTTGTCCACGACCTGCCCAAGTCCCTGATCGACTGCCTCACAGGCCGCAATCGCCGCCTGAATATCTCCTGTGTGGCCCACCATATCCGGGTTGGCGTAGTTCACAACAATCAGGTCATAGCCATGGTCGATCGCGGCAAGGAATTGCTCGGTCACTTCTCCGGCGCTCATCTCAGGCTGCAGATCATAGGTCGCCACCTTGGGCGATTTGGGCATAAACCGATCTTCACCCGCCTCCGGGGTTTCTTTGCCGCCGTTGAGGAAGAAGGTCACATGGGGGTATTTTTCGGTTTCCGCCAGACGGAACTGTGATTTTCCGTGTTTTGCCACCCATTCGCCCAGCGTATTGACGATCTCACGTTTGGGAAACGCGGTGGTCATATAGGTGTTATGGTCGTCCGAATATTCCACCATCCCCAACAGCGCCGAAAGCTCTTTTTGCTCACGTGCAAATCCGTCAAACGCAGGTGCCCCGATTGCCGCGAGGATTTCGCGGGCACGGTCGGCGCGGAAATTGAGGAAAAAGATGCCGTCCCCGGGCTGGATGCCTGCATAATCGCCGACGACAAATGGCACCACAAACTCATCTGACACATCTTGGGCATAGCTTGCCTGAATACCGTCCAACGCAGAACCATATCGCGCGCCCTGTGCCTCGATCATCGCGCGATAGGCCTGTTCCACCCGTTCCCAGCGATTGTCCCGATCCATGGCGTAGTATCGCCCGGACACCGTGGCGATAACCGCATTCTCAGGCAGGGCCTGCTCAAATGCCGCGACCTGATCCCCCGCCGAGGTTGGCGCCACATCGCGGCCATCCGTGATGGCGTGAACGGCAGTGCTGAGCCCCGCGTCGGTCAAGGCTTTCACCGCAGCCAGAATATGATCGGAATGGGCATGGACCCCGCCATCCGAGGTCAACCCCATGACATGCGCCCGACCGCCAGCGTTTTTCACTTTCACAGCAAAATCAAGGATCGCCGGGTTTTGGAAAAAGGAGCCATCCTCGATCGACAGATCAATCTGCCCCAGATCCATCGCCACCACACGACCCGCACCAATATTGGTATGTCCCACTTCCGAGTTACCCATTTGCCCGGTGGGCAGGCCCACATCCGGTCCATGGGTGAACAATGTCGCATGTGGACAGCTCGCAGTCAGCCGGTCAATCGTCGGCGTTTTGGCCAGATAAGGAGCGTTGGCCGTGGTGTCATCCGACAGGCCCCAGCCGTCGAGAATGGTAAGGATGACGGGTTTGGTCATGAAACTGCCCTCTCACTGTTTGAGAGCGGTTTAACAGCCACGCCCCAAGATGTGGAGAGGGGCATTTCAACCTGAACGGGCCACATCAAACAAAAAACGCCGCCCCCAACGGAGCGGCGTTTTGATTTCTTATCCGGGTGGGATCACTCAGCGGCGACTGAGCCCTGCAGCGATTTCACACCCAGCTCGTCTTCCTGCTGGGCTTTCATCGCCAATGCGGCGGCATGGGCACCAGCGGCGGTGGTGAAATACGGGATCTTGTCATAGAGTGCGACCGAGCGGATTTCGCGGCTGTCCGATACGGCCGCTGAGCCATCGGTGGTGTTCATCACCAGCTGGATCTGACCGTCTTTCATCAGGTCCACAATGTTCGGGCGCCCCTCATAGACCTTCTTGGCTGTTTCGCTTTCGATGCCGTTTTCGGCAAGGAACCCAGCGGTACCCGAGGTCGCAACGATCTTAAAGCCCAGATCCACTAGCGTCTGCGCGGTTTCCACCAGTTGCGGTTTCTTGTCCTCGTCTTTGATCGAGAAGAAAACCGAACCCTTGGTTGGCAGAATGTTGCCCGCGCCCAGCTGAGCCTTGAGGAAGGCCCGTGGGAAGCTGCGATCCCAGCCCATGACTTCACCGGTTGAGCGCATTTCTGGCCCAAGCAGCGTGTCAACGCCGGGGAAGCGTGCGAAGGGCAGAACCGCTTCTTTCACCGAGAACCACGGCATGTTGTGATCGCCCAGCATCATCGGATCGGCCATAGGCACATCGCTGCTGTAATCCGCGTTCTTGTAATAGCCCTCACGCTTCGGGAAGGCCGAAAGCTTTTCACCCGCCATGATGCGCGCCGCAATCGAGGCAATCGCGCTGTCGGTGGCTTTGGCCACAAACGGCACCGTCCGCGAGGCACGTGGGTTCACTTCGATCAGGTAGATCACACCGTCTTTGATCGCGAACTGAACGTTCATCAGACCAACCACGTTCAGCGCCTTGGCCAGCGCCTCGGTCTGACGCACGATTTCATCGATGGTGGGTTTGTCCAGCGAATAAGGCGGCAGCGAACAGGCGCTGTCACCCGAGTGCACACCCGCCTCTTCGATGTGCTGCATGATGCCGGTCACATGCACGGCCTCACCATCACAGAGCGCGTCAACGTCAAGTTCAACCGCACCGCCCAGATAGCTGTCGAGCAGAACCGGGCTGTCCCCCGATACAACCACCGCCTCAGCAATATAGCGCTCAAGCTGAGCCATATCGCGGACAATTTCCATCGCACGACCACCCAGAACATAAGAGGGGCGGATCACGAGGGGGAACCCGATGTCCTTGGCAATTTCAATCGCCTCAGCATCGGTGCTTGCGATGCCATTGACCGGCTGTTTCAGCTCAAGCTTGTTGACCAAGGCCTGGAACCGCTCACGGTCTTCGGCAAGGTCGATGGCGTCGGGGCTGGTGCCCAGAATTGGAATACCTTCTGCTTCCAAGGCATTGGCGAGCTTCAGCGGGGTTTGACCACCGAACTGAACGATCACACCGTGCAATGTGCCGTTTTCCTGCTCAGTCGACAGGATTTCCATCACGTGCTCGAAGGTAAGCGGTTCGAAATACAGACGATCAGAAGTGTCATAGTCGGTCGACACGGTCTCGGGGTTACAGTTGATCATGATGGTCTCATAACCTGCGTCAGTCAGCGCGTAGCACGCGTGACAGCAGCAGTAATCAAACTCGATCCCCTGACCAATCCGGTTCGGGCCACCGCCCAGAATGACAACTTTCTTACGATCCGAAGGCCGTGCCTCGCACTCAACCTCACCCATCATCGGGGCTTCGTAGGTGGAGTACATATAAGGCGTCTGCGCTTCAAATTCGGCGGCACAGGTATCGATGCGTTTGAAGACAGCGGTGACACCCGCCTCACGACGCGTTTTGCGCACGTCGGTTTCTGCCATATCGGTGAGAGCCGCCAGACGGCCATCGGTAAAGCCCAGCATCTTCAACTCACGCAGGCCTGCGGCATCGGTCGGCAGACCGTTGGCTTTGACACCGTTTTCTGCATCCACAATTTCGCGAATCCGCGCCAGGAACCAAGGATCGAACGAGGTGACGGCGTTGATCTCGTCGTTGCTCAAACCGTGCCGCATCGCCTGCGCAATGGTGCGCATCCGGTCGGGGGTCTGCTGGCTGATCGCTTTGATGACGGCAGATTTCTCAGGCGCGCCTTCGATTTCGACCTCATCAAACCCGGTGAGGCCCGATTCCATCGATGCCAGTGCTTTCTGCATCGACTCGTGGATGGTCCGACCAATCGCCATGGTTTCACCAACCGACTTCATGGCGGTGGTCAGGTAAGGCTCGGAACCTGGGAATTTCTCAAAGGCAAACTTTGGGATCTTGGTGACAACATAGTCGATGCTCGGCTCAAACGAGGCCGGTGTGACCTTGGTGATGTCATTGTCCAGCTCGTCCAGAGTGTAACCCACAGCCAGCTTGGCAGCGATCTTAGCGATCGGGAAACCGGTTGCTTTAGAGGCCAGCGCCGAGGAACGCGACACGCGGGGGTTCATCTCGATGACAACCATACGACCGTCAGCCGGGTTTACCGCCCACTGAACGTTGGATCCGCCGGTCTCAACGCCAATCTCGCGCAGAACATTGATCGAATGCGTCCGCATGATCTGAAGTTCTTTGTCGGTCAAGGTCAGCGCCGGGGCCACAGTGATCGAATCACCCGTGTGCACGCCCATTGGGTCGATGTTCTCAATCGAACAGACGATAATGGCATTGTCCGCTTTATCGCGCACAACTTCCATTTCGTATTCTTTCCACCCCAGCAGGCTCTCATCAACGAGGATCTGGTTCACCGGGCTAGCATCCATGCCAGTACGGCAGAAGTGGATGTAGTCTTCACGGTTATAGGCCACACCACCACCGGTACCGCCCATGGTAAACGCAGGGCGGATAATCGCGGGAAGGCCGATCTCGTCAAGTTCATCCAAAGCGATCTGAATACCCGCATCCAGGTCGGTGCTGCCGTCAGATTTCTTTGGCGCGGTCACAATAGTTGCCTTAGGATTTTCGATCCCCAGGCGATCCATCGCTTCGCGGAAAAGTTTACGATCTTCAGCCATTTCAATGGCATCGCGTTTCGCGCCAATCATTTCGACGTTGTATTTATCGAGCACGCCCATTTCTTCGAGCGCCAGAGAGGTGTTCAGACCGGTCTGGCCACCCATGGTGGGCAGCAGCGCATCGGGGCGCTCTTTCTCGATGATTTTGGCAACAACCTCGGGTGTGATAGGCTCGATGTAAGTCGCATCGGCAAGACCCGGATCAGTCATGATTGTCGCCGGGTTTGAGTTCACGAGAACAACCCGGTATCCTTCTTCGCGCAGCGCTTTACAGGCCTGTGCACCGGAGTAATCGAACTCACAGGCTTGGCCGATCACAATGGGACCGGCGCCGATGATCATGATGGTTTTGATATCGGTTCTTTTGGGCATAGGCAGACCTCTGAGATTCGCAGGTGGAGCGGCGGGGCAGCGCGCAAATTGTCGTGCGTTATAGGGACCGCGCCAAAAGGTGCAAGGGCTATCGGAAACGGCGACGCATTTGCCGCTTTCTGCGCTTGGATTTTTGACCGGATCTTCTATATCGACGCTCTGCTAGCTGAAGGATGCCAATGGACATTCGCTTTGACAATGGCCCACAGGGCGCTGGAACCCAGTTTTCACATCCCAAGCGGGTGATCCGCGCGGATGTGCCTGAAGAGGTACCTACTGCTTTGGCTGCAATGGACGCGGCCAAACGGGCTGGGGACTGGCTTGCAGGCTATGCCAGCTATGAGCTGGGCTACGTGTTCGAGCCCAAACTGGCTGAGCGTCTACCACAGGATCGTCGACTGCCCTTGCTGTGTTTTGGGGTCTATGACACCCCCTGCTCGTCATCGCTTCCGGCTCCGAGCGGTGAACTGGGGGATTTGACCCCTCGCTGGGACGAAGCCACTTACTCCGACGCCTTTGGCACTGTGCACTCGGCAATTGGTGCAGGAGATATCTATCAGGCGAACCTGACTTTCCCGATTGACGTATCCGTCTCGGGGTCATCGAAAGCTCTTTATGCGGCTCTGGCGGCACGGCAACCTGTTGGTCATGGTGCGCTGATCGAGCAGGAGGGGCTTCCCGACATTCTCAGCCGTTCGCCCGAGCTGTTCTTCCGCACAACATCGGAGGGGGTGATCGAAACCCGTCCGATGAAAGGCACCCAGCCGCGCAGTGACGATCCCGTCGAAGACGCCCGCCGTCGCGATTGGCTGACACAGGACGAAAAGAACCGCGCTGAAAATCTGATGATCGTCGATTTGCTACGCAATGATATCAGCCGCGTCGCCGTGGCGGGTTCGGTCTGTGTGCCTGAACTGTTCAAGGTCGAATCTTATGCCACCGTCCATCAGATGGTGTCCCTTGTGCGCGCCAAACTGCAGGACACGGCCACCCTGGGCGATATCTTTGCCGCACTTTTCCCCTGTGGATCGATCACTGGCGCGCCAAAAATCCGCGCCATGGAAATTTTGTCCGATCTCGAACCCTGGGCACGCGATATATACTGCGGCACCATAGGCTGGGTTGCCCCCGATGGCGCCAGTGAATTCAACGTCGCCATTCGCTCGCTGATGGTTGACGGCGATCTGGGTGTCCTGAATGTCGGTGGCGGGGTTGTCTGGGACAGCACGGCCCCATCAGAATACGAGGAAGCTCTATGGAAAGCCCGCTTCAGCCAGCTCAAGACCCCAGCTTTCGTCTGATCGAGACCTTTGGGTATCTGCCCGGAGTAGGTATTACGCGAGCAGAACTTCATGTGTCCCGACTGGTCGCCTCAGCCGCAGACCTAGGGTTGCCACACGACCGGGACGCTATTGAAACACAGATGGCGCAGATCACCGGCGACGGTCCGCTGCGCTGCCGCCTGACACTTTCGCCCGCAGGCGCGCTTGAACTGACCACCGCCCCAATGCCAGCCCCATTGGAACAGATGCGCTTTGTTATCTCCGATGTGCGGCTGAATTCCGGTAATCCCCTATTGCGCCACAAAACCTCGCGCCGCGCCTCTTATGACCGAGCCCGCGCGGCACTGCCAGACGGAGTTCAGGAGGCGATTTTGCTCAATGAACGGGGTGAGGTCTGTGAAGGCACCATCACCAACATCGCAGTCACAACGCCACAAGGTGACCGGCTGACGCCGCCCTTGTCCTCGGGCTGTTTGGCGGGTGTTTATCGTCAGAGCCAACTTGATGCAGGCACGTTGAAAGAAGCCTCGCTGAGCCCGCAAGATCTGGCCGACGCCCCTGCAATTCATCTGATCAATTCTTTACGCGGTGCCACCCCGGCATTTTGGGCCCGCGAATGCGCTCAATTCGTCCACATTGCTTGACAAGAGCGCCACAACCTTGTGTATCGGCTCGGATGAATTCCGTGCGCTTCGGCGCACCCGTCCGCTTGTCCAAACAGACGACCCGATCACGAAAGGTCATATCATGCACGCCTATCGCAGCCATACCTGCGCCGATCTCACCAAAGACAATGTTGGCGATACCGTTCGCCTGTCGGGCTGGGTGCATCGCATCCGCGATCACGGCGGCGTTCTGTTCATCGACCTGCGCGACCATTACGGCATCACTCAGGTGATTGCAGACGGTGACAGCCCTGCGTTCGCCGATCTGGAAAAAGTGCGCAGCGAATGGTGTATCCGCATCGACGGTAATGTGCTTGCGCGGGACGAAAGCCTTGTGAACCCGAACCTGCCCACCGGTGAAATCGAAGTCTTCGCCCGCGAGTTGGAAGTTCTGGGATCCGCTGGTGAGCTGCCGCTGATGGTGTTTGGCGATCAGGAATACCCGGAAGAAACCCGTCTGCGTCACCGCTATCTCGACCTGCGTCGCGAGGCGATGCAGAAGAACATGGTGATGCGTTCGGATGTTGTGGCCTCGATGCGTCGTCGCATGTGGGATCTGAACTTCCGCGAGTATCAGACCCCGATCATCACCGCCTCGTCGCCCGAAGGCGCCCGTGACTTCCTTGTCCCGTCCCGTCTGCACCCGGGCAAATTCTATGCCCTGCCGCAGGCTCCGCAGCAGTTCAAACAGCTGCTGATGGTGTCGGGCTTTGACAAGTATTTCCAGATCGCGCCGTGTTTCCGCGACGAAGATCCCCGCGCGGATCGCAGCCCGACCGACTTCTACCAGCTCGACCTGGAGATGTCCTTTGTTGAGCAGCAGGACGTGTTTGACACCATCGCTCCGGTGATTGCAGGCGTCTTCGAAGAGTTCGGCAATGGCGCCAAGGTCGATGCGGCGGCGGACTGGCCGCAGATCCCCTATGCCGACGCCATGAAGAAATACGGCAGCGACAAACCGGACCTGCGGAACCCGATCGAGATGCAGGTTGTTTCGGATCACTTCCGCGACTCGGGCTTTGCTATCTTCGCCAAACTGCTTGAGCAGGAAGGCACCGAAATTCGCGCCATCCCAGCCCCAACCGGTGGCTCGCGCAAATTCTGCGACCGCATGAACAAATTTGCGCAGGGCGAAGGTCTGCCGGGCATGGGCTATATCTTCTGGCGCGACGGTGCCGACGGCATGGAAGCCGCCGGTCCTCTGGCCAAGAACATTGGCCCAGAGCGCACCGAAGCGATCCGTCAGCAACTGGATCTGGGTGTGGGCGATGCGGCCTTCTTCCTGGGCGGCAAGCCGAAGGCCTTTGAAAAAGTTGCAGGCAAAGCTCGTGATGTGATCGGCTCCGAGCTGAACCTGACCGAGACCAACCGCTTTGCCTTTGCCTGGATCGTGGATTTCCCGATCTACGAGCAGGATGAAGAAAGCGGCAAGATCGACTTTGAACACAACCCGTTCTCGATGCCGCAGGGTGGCATGGAAGCGCTGAATGGCGACCCTCTGGCGGTCAAAGGCTACCAGTACGATCTGGCCTGTAACGGCTACGAGCTTGTCTCGGGTGCGATCCGTAACCACAAACCGGAAATCATGCTCAAGGCCTTTGAACTGGCGGGCTACGGCGAAGACGAAGTGAAAAACCGCTTTGGTGCGCTTTACAACGCCTTCCACTACGGTGCCCCACCCCACGGTGGCTGTGCCGCCGGTGTAGACCGGATTGTCATGCTGCTGGCCGACACCGCCAACATCCGTGAAGTCATGCTGTTCCCGATGAACCAGCGTGCCGAGGATCTGATGATGAGCGCACCATCCGAACCGGGCACAGACCAGTTGATGGAACTGTCCCTGCGAGTGATCCCGCAGGACTAAAACGCCTGTCCGGCTGCCATAAGCGGCGGATTGCTGAAATTGGAAAGGCCGGTGCAAATGCACCGGCCTTTTCTTATAGTCGTGGCAAGGCGCGTGAAGGATAGCCCATGTCATTTGATCCAGTTCTGGCAGACATCCGATTTGGCTGTGGATTGTCTCCAACCGTGTCTTCCCCCCAGAGTGTGACGCAGATGCTCGAAAATCTACGCGGTCCCGATCTTATTGCTGCGCAGTATCCGATTGAAACATTTCCTGTATTTCGCGAACGCGTGATTGAACGCACCGCTCTGCGCCGCGATTTGAAGGCCAATCGTGGCACTGCGAAATCAGATGACATTCGCCAGGCACTCGCACGTAACAACCGCGCCGGGCGTAAGGGGGCGGTATCTTGGCTCGCCGCACATCTCCAACGCCGCACGCGCACAGCTGATGGCTTTCGCGAGCGGCTTGAATTCTTCTGGGGCGATCACTTTACCGCCACCGGCAAGGCCGGCGTTTTGCAGTGGGCCGGATCGCCCTACACGGAAAGTGCCATTCGTCCCTTTGTGTCAGGAAAATTCGAAAATCTTCTGATTTCCGCTGCGACACATCCTTTGATGGTACACTATCTGGATCAGGCGGTCTCGGCCGGGCCGAATTCAAAGCGGGCCAAGCGAAAACCCGGCCAGTTTGGGCTCAACGAAAACCTCGCACGTGAGATACTTGAACTGCATACTCTGGGGGTAGACGGCCCCTATACACAGGACGATGTACGGCAATTGGCAGAACTTCTGGCGGGTTTAACGCATTCCGTCAAAGAGGGGCGCAAATTCCGCAAGGACTTTGCCGAGCCCGGGGCCGAAACCGTTCTGGGGGTGAGCTATGGCTCTCCGAACCGAGGGTTCGAAGATATCGAGGCCGCCCTGCGAGATCTCGCTCGGCACCCTGCTACGGCCCGACATCTTTCAACAAAACTTGCGGTCCATTTTGTCTCTGACACCCCAGACCCCATGTTGATACAGGCGATGACGGCGGCCTACCGCGACACCGATGGGGATCTGACCGCTGTTTATCGTGCCATGCTGACCCACCCGTCGGCATGGGCCCCTGCACCGGGCAACATCAAGCTGCCGTTTGATTATATCACCTCGGCGTGCCGCGCCTTGGATGTTATGCCGCGCGCCCTACGCATGAAAGAAAAGACCATGCGGCGTCGGATCTATACTCCTATGCAGCTGATGGGACACCAATGGCAGCGCCCCGACGGCCCTGATGGGCTAGAAGAACTGGATGCAGCATGGATCACCCCACAAGGCATGGCCGCGCGCCTACAATGGGCGATTGCTATTCCACAGCTGTTGCGGCCCAAATTGCCTGATCCACGTGAATTCCTGACAACGGCCCTCGGACCGATGCCGCCAGAGCGCGTGGCCTTTGCCGCGGAAGCCGCCGAGAGCCGCGCCGACGGCATTGGCCTGATCCTCGCCTCGCCCGCGTTTCAAAGGAGATAGGCCATGAACCGTCGTGCCTTTTTGCGCAACACCTTGGTGGGCTGCTCGGTGGCCGCCAGCCCACTCATCACCCCTATCAGCTTTGCAGGTGCCCCCACCGACAATCGCCTTGTTGTCATCTTGTTGCGGGGGGGGATGGATGGCTTAGGGGTTGTGCGCCCACACGGGGACCCGGACTACATCGCGACCCGTGGGGCGCCAGACCGTCGAGCGCTCGATCTGGATGGGTTCTTTGCCCTGCATCCGGCGCTGGCAGATCTGATGCCGCTTTGGTCGGCAGGCGAATTGAGCTTTGCCCATGCGGTCTCAACCCCGTACCGAGACAAGCGGAGTCATTTTGACGGGCAGGACCTGCTGGAAGCAGGCTCGGTGGCTCTAAATCAGGTCCGCGACGGTTGGATGAACCGCATGCTTGCCCACCTGCCCGGAGCGCATCTGGACACGGCCTATGCCATTGGCAATGATCCTTTGCCCGTATTGTCTGGCGCCGTGCCCGTCAAACGCTGGTCCCCACAAGCGGATCTTGCCCTGAGCCCTCAGGCCATTCGTCTGGCGCATCTGGTGATGGAGGATGATCCCGCAATGGCAGCGGCGCTGACCGAAGCCTTTGAGCTGGCCGATTCCGATGGGGATGCGGTGGCCTTTGAAGGGACGCCACGTGAAATGATGTCGATGATGGCCGCAGACACACGTCGCCCCAGAGGTCAAACCGCGGAAGTCGGCCTCGCCAAATTTGCCGCAAACCGCCTAAGCGGCGCTTCACGCGTGGCGAGTTTTTCGATCAATGGATGGGACACGCATGCGCGCCAAGAGCGCAATCTTGCCCGCGCCCTGCAAAGCTTGTCCCGCGTGATCGTGACCCTGCGCGACGAACTTAGCCCACACATCTGGCAGCGAACCACTGTGGTTGCCGTCACCGAATTCGGCAGAACAGCCCGGCTGAATGGCAGCCAGGGCACAGATCATGGCACCGGAGGGGCAATGCTCATGGCCGGTGGCGCTCTGAACGGGGGGCGGGTGATCACGGACTGGCCGGGTCTGGCCGAGGCGGATCTGTATGATCGTCGTGATCTGATGCCGACACGCGATGTGCGCGCACATCTGGGGTGGCTGATGCGAGGTATGTTCGCGCTGGACCGCTCAGCGATCGAGCGCGACATTTTTCCGGGGCTAGAACTGGGGGATGACCCCGGACTTCTGCTATAAGATCAGATGGCCAAACGTGCCGAAATGCGATCCTGAACAAGCGCCGCCACTCGGGCGAGATCTGACTGCATGGGGCGACCTGCGTCACGTGCCTCGGCCAGATCTTCCGCTGCCTTTTGCAACACACCATCTCCGGCACTGCGCGCCACACCCGTTAGAAACTGGGTGACATAGGTTAGGGTCCGCGCATCAGCACGGTCGTCCAGAACATCTGCGGCGTGGGCCATGTCATCCCGATAAGCGACGGGATCAGGCAAAACCGGGTCATCAGACACCAAACGCGGGCCTGTTGGCTGACGTTCAGGTGGCAGTGCTGAAATAATCGCATTTTGGAACGCGATCACAGACGAGATGGGTTTGGCCAGAAAGCCATCCGCTCCGGCCGCAAGCGCCACCTCTTCAGAGAAACTGTCGCCGCTGGTGCCAATGATAGCATCCACGCGCGGACAGGTGATCGCCAGTTCGGAAATCAACTCTGCGCCGGATCCATCGGGCAAGCCAAGATCAATCACCACCGCACTTGGCCGATAGACCTGCAGATGCCGGCGGGCGGAGGCCAGACAATCTGCGCGCCTGATGCGGGCACCCGATCGCAGGCACAGCAGACGCATGGCGTCACAGGCATAGCGGCTGTCTTCAACAACCAGAATGGTAAGGCCCAGCAGTGGGCGGGTGGCCGTAGGTTTAAGATGGGCCGTCAGATGGTCAGTGTCGTCCATGATCCCCTCCAAGTTCGACTCGTATGGTTAGGATTCCCTTTCTTGGTGAAGAAGCGGTTAAAGGCCGCAGCAATTGTTCACACTCTTGCCGCACTGCAGCGCAACAGACATAACAAATACAGCTTAAGACCTGAGGAGGAAAAAAGATGATTGGACGCCTGAACCACGTGGCCATTGCCGTGCCGGATCTTGAGGCCGCCGCCGCGCAGTATCGCACCGCTCTGGGGGCCACCGTTGGAGCCCCGCAAGACGAACCCGATCACGGCGTCACCGTCATCTTCATCGAATTGCCAAACACCAAGATCGAGCTACTTTACCCTCTGGGTGAGAACAGCCCGATCCAAGGGTTTCTGGACAAGAACCCCTCTGGCGGCATCCACCATGTATGTTATGAGGTCGAAGACATCATCGCCGCGCGCGATCATCTGAAAGAAACCGGCGCCCGTGTACTGGGAACAGGTGAACCGAAAATCGGAGCCCATGGCAAACCGGTTTTGTTCCTGCATCCTAAAGACTTCAACGGCTGTCTGGTTGAGCTGGAACAGGTATAACCATGACTATTACTGCCGCCATCGTCCTGTTTGCCGTGATCTGGTTCATGACGTTCCTGATCGTCATTCCGATTCGTCTTCAGACCCAGGGCGATGTCGGTGAGGTTGTTCCCGGCACCCACGCCGGGAGCCCCGCGCATCACAATCTGAAACGCAAAGCCTGGATCACCACCGGCCTGTCCGCTGCAATCTGGGGCGCCATCGCAGCTGTCATCCTGACCGAAACGGTGACCGTGGCAGATATTTCAGAATGGACCGGCCATCTGGGCACACGTCCTGAATGGAACGACTAAAGAACCAGTTCAACGAATTCGTCTACCCATTTCACAACGAAATGCGGATCTCGTGCAAGTGCACACGCGATCCGCGTTTTCTAAATGGCAGCAACAAGCCCCGAGTCACCGACGCCGCAGGATGGGCGGGTGGCCGCTTTTGCAAAGTCAAACCCTAGCAAAGCGAGCGAGGGTGTGACTTAAAATGTGCTCAAAGCACCATAGCCTGATTTTCACTCTGCGGGCGGACTTGGGTCCTCGCAGGTCTCACTATCGGGACACCCGGTGAAAGATATGTGTGAAGGTCGCGGCGCCCAGCACGGGGATCAGTAGGTTCACCAGCGGAAAGCTCAATGGGACCGCCATCAAAATACCCGCGGCCCAGATGGTGAAGCGGTGCTTCTTGCGCAGCGTTGCTGCCCCCTCGCGCCCCACCCGGCGCATGGCGGCCAGAGTGAAATACTCTCGACCGAGCAGGAACCCGTTTAGTCCCCAAAAGATAAACGGCGCCAGCGGGGCAAACAGCGCGTAAAGCAGCAACGCCACAAGGTTTGCCCCGATCAGGATACCCATAAATCCAAGACTGTCACGCATGCCATCGGCAAAACTGACCGGCTGGGCCGGTCCCAGCGCGGAGTAGTGCCGATCTTCAACCGCCTGCGCGACCTCATCGAGGAAAAGCGAGGTGATGGCCGAGGCCACCGGCACCATGAGGAACACCGACAGCACCATCATCAAAGGCACCATGGCCCAGCTGAGCACGTTGTCGATCCAGCCAATCTCACCCACCCATGGCAGCGTCACCACATCGCCAACAAACAAGCCAACGCCCCAGACAAACAGGGCGCCGATGGCAAAGAGCAGCACAAGCGTTAGCCCAACGCCCCGCAGCAATACGCTGCGGAACCTGGGATCACCCATCTGGCTCAGCGCTGCGAAGAACGATGTGAAAATCATTCTGAAACCCAAGTTACAACAGCCTCAAGATCCGGGCGTGGACGTTCGGGTGGGGCCGAGGTTTCGGTGCCGATATGGATAAAGCCTGCTACCTTTTCATTGTCCGTCAATCCAAGCGCGTCGCGGACAAACCCACGGTCGTGACTTGCCCAGCCTGACAACCAATTTGCCCCCCACCCGGACGCCAAAGCCGCGTTCAGCAATGCCAAGCAGACCGCGCCAGCCGAATAGGTCATTTCGATTGCGGGGACTTTCGGACTCTCTTTGCCAATTTCAATCACAGCAACACAAAGCGGGCTGTTTGAAAAGGACGAAGCTGCCTTGGCGATATCAGCCTCATCCTTGCCCAAACGCGCACCTGCAGTGCCAACCTCATGCGCCATTCGGTCAAGCGCGGCTCCTTCCAGTACAACAAAACGCCAGGGTTCAAGCTTCCCGTGATCCGGCGTACGAGCCGCAGCGGTCAACATCGGCATTAGCGCCTCGCGATCCGGTCCCGGTGCTGTCAGTGTCTTCGCAGGACGCGACCGGCGGCTGAGCAAAAACTCCATCGCGGCAGGATTGGAAACGGGCATGGGCTCTCCTTTTCGTGATGGGGCATATGTCATCACTCGCTGCGTGGAATTCAACCTAAAACAATCAGGAATAACGGATGGGTTTCAATTGCGCCTCCCTCACATTATCCCTGCAGCATGCGTTTGCCTGATCTCACAAACCTCGCCTTGCCCGGAGCGACCCTCACAGTCCGCGTCACCCCCAAAGCGTCACGCAATGCCATCGAACGGGATGATGGCACCCTCCGCGTCTATGTGACGGCCGTGCCTGAGAACGGCAAAGCCAATGCTGCGGTACAAAAGACACTGGCTAAGGCTTTGGGGGTTTCGAAATCACAACTTGTTCTGACGCGCGGAGAAACCGCACGAGACAAAGTGTTCCGCCTCGATCTACCCCGTTAGCTGTCTTCGGTTCGGGTATAAACCCCTTCGGGCAACGTGACAGCGGCCACCAAATCACGCATCTGCGTAATCGATAGCGTCACTTTCTGCATTTTGTCTGAAACAGGATCGTATTGTTCGACGGTGATGCACTCTTCAAACGACGACACAACCACATCTTCCTGCAACGGGGCTGCGCCTTCATCAACTAAGGTGACCACGGTGGCGTCAAATTCGTGCTCTATACTAAACATAGAATAAACCTAACGCCTTATGGCCGATTTTCAAGGTGCGCCACGGGCCTGACGGCGCAGATGCATTTGGTACAGCGCCGGCGCCAGAACGTAATCGTAGAGCGCATTCACGATCGGACAGATTACAGGCAGGCGCACGACTTTTGCCATCCAACGCATCCGTGGCAGGTCATCCCAAAGCAGGGCGAAGGCAGGAATGCCGGACACCAATTTGCCGTCCTTCAGCACGTGAAACCGTTTGGCCGCTGTTTCAGGCGTGAGATCAAAACGGGCCAAATCGCAGGCTGAGAGCCCTTCGAAGCCCATTTGAACATCCCCTTTCTGCGACAGACGTCGATACATATCGACCTCACGACTACAGATTGGGCAGGTATCATTGTAAATTACGGTCAATGGTTCAGGCATGACGCACCTCACAACTCCAAATGCCCGTGCGCACCAGCATTTGATCCAGATGCACTGGTGAAGGGCATCAATCCATTCTAACGTAGGTGCAAATTGCTCTAGGAACATGTGTCAAATGCGCCGTCTGCTTCCCTTGGTGTTTGTTGTACTGGCGGCCTGTGAGGCTGTCCCAACCACGGTGCCCCGTCCTCAGGCACCGGTTGGATCCGAGGCCCGGCAGGTACAGATAAAGGCCGCCCGCGCCGCCAAACAGTTTGTCGAGGTGGTTGAAACGGTTGAGCCGGTTGCCGAACGCGAATGCCGCAACCGAGCGCCGCGCATGAACTGTGACTTCCGAATTGTCGTCGACGACCGCCCCGATCAGCCGCCCAACGCTTTTCAGACAGTTGATCGCCGCGGTCGCCCTATTCTGGCCTTCAATCTTGCCTTGATCGCATCGGTGCAAAATGCCGACGAACTCGCCTTTATCATGGGGCACGAAGCGGCCCATCACATCGACAATCATCTTGCGAAAACACAGGAATCAGCGATGGCAGGCGCGGTTATCCTGTCCGGCATCGCTGCTATGGGGGGCGCCGATGCTGCAGCCGTACGCCAGGCTGAAGAATTTGGCGCCGTTTTGGGAGCACGCACCTTTTCCAAAGACTTTGAGCTTGAAGCCGATCGTTTGGGAACGGTGATTGCAGCACGCGCGGGCTATGACCCTGTACGGGGGGCCCAATTCTTCAACCGCATCCCAGATCCCGGCAACCGCTTTTTGGGGACCCACCCACCAAATTCCGCCCGTATGCGAACCGTGCGAGAGACCGCCGCCGGAATATAACCACCGCTTTCAACGTTGACTTGCATCAAGGTCAGGTATCGCACGCCAACCTAAGGTGATCCCATCTCAGGAGGAGGAATCGCCGATGCTTAGCTCGACAACATTGAAACGCCATGCAGGGCTTGTTGATGACATGGCCACGGCTCAGGGGCTGGATCTCGAAGAGCAGATGCTGCGCGGCAATGTAGATATGGGTGCGCTTGAGGATGCGGTCCTGCGCTGCACATCTTGCGATCGACCAACAGCCTGTGCTGCGTGGCTCGAACAGAACGCGCGTGAGGCAAGCACACCTCCGGGCTACTGCCGCAACCAGAGTTTCTTCAACGACATCAAACGCCCTTAACCTATGTGTGTGCAGGAAGAATCTCCCAAGCGACCTGTCGTACTCGGAGCAAAAACAGACCATTATTGGTTGGTCCAGCGGATGGCGAAAGCCAACGGCGTTGACTTGGTCCGGGCCTCTGAAACAGAAGTTTTGGATCAAGAGACCTGGTCCGAGGTGGTGACACGTTGCCGGGCCTGTGTTTGGGCAGAGGGATGTGCCCGCTGGCTGGATATGTCGGATGACGCAGAGCGCCCTGCACCGGAAAACTGTTTGAATCGTCAGAAAATGGACGCGATCCGCCGCGCCCTGGAGAAATAGGTATGACCATACATCTGGGTGACCCAGCCCGGCATTTCTTTATGACCCGCAGTGTCGCGCGGGTTATGGGACTTGATCTTCACGCCGCCTTACACGGAGGCACGCTTAGCCCCGAAACCTACGCTGGCATGGTCACAGCCTGTCGGGGGTGTGCTCTTGTCGAAGCCTGCGAAAGCTGGCTTTCGCAACAGACGCAGATTTCAGACACTCCACCTCCGGGATGCTGCAACACGGACACCTATTGTCGGCTGCGCAAAGCTCACTAAAGAAAAAGCCCCGGATATCCGGGGCTTTCGTTCATTCGGAGTGTCGGTTCACTTAGTGTGCCCGAAGGTTCCGCGCCGATTCTTTGATTGCGTCATACTGACCGGACGGACGGAAACGCCACAGATACTCTGGCAAGACCACTTCAACCGACGTGGGCTTCATACCCAGATCAACAAAGGTTTTGGCCCCATCAGAAACGACATTGTCGTTCTGCAGGCTGCGAACCTGATCTCGGGTGACCATCGCCGGCACGAGCCCAAGCGACATTTTGTTCAGAAGATCAAAAGACGAGCCCATCAAAGCCGCAATTGGGAAAGGTGTATTCAACACCAGACGGCGGCGATGAATTGTCTTCAGCATCAGCTTCATCAGATTGGCAAAGCTTTCCGCATCCGGGCCGCCAAGTTCATAGGTTCCGCCCTCTGCGTCTCCCAGAATCCCTTTGACCGCAGCCTGCGCCACATCATCAACATAGACGGTCTGGAATTTGGTGCTGCCACCAATGATCGGTAGCATCGGTCCGAACCGGGTCATCGAAGCAAAGCGATTGAAGAATTGATCACCGGGGCCAAACATCACCGACGGACGCAGAATCATCGCGTTCGGCATATGCTCCAGCACCGCGACCTCACCTTCGGCCTTCGACTTGGCATAAAGGCTATTGCCCTCTGCATCCGCACCAATGGCCGAAATATGCACCATCTGGCCGATGCCTTCTTCCGCAGCGATTCGGGCAATACGCGACGCACCTTCAACGTGGATGGCATCGAAATTGTTTTTGCCCGCCTTGTCGAATGTGCCCGTGCAGTTCACCACAACATCGGCGCCCGACATGGCCGCACGCACGCTGTTGTCATCGCGCACATTGCACAAAACAGGCTCTACCTGGCCAACAACACCATAGGGACGCACGAAAATGGCGTCATTGGGTCGACGGGTTGCGACGCGGACGCGCCAGCCCTCTTTGGCCATGCGACGTGCAATATAGCGCCCCAGGAATCCCGCGCCGCCGTAGATGGTGACGAGTTTGGTCATGGGCTCTCTCCTCATGCATAATTACGCGCAGAAATACCTATACATAGAGCTATGAACAAGGTGTTCGATTGCCGCGTCGAAAAAACTTGGGAAACGTTGTTGACACCCCCAGAAACCGCGCTTAAACACCGCCCTCACGTTACCTGCCCAGGTGGCGGAATTGGTAGACGCGCTGGTTTCAGGTACCAGTGACCTAACGGTCGTGGAGGTTCGAGTCCTCTCCTGGGCACCAACGTACTCTCAACAAATTGAGACATCCCCCATCAGATTGGCAAGGTCGAGCTTGTTAAGAGCTCACGTTTGCGTGGTACAATCATACCGTAGGTAATTCCCGCGCTCCTCTAAAATTTCGGCATGAGAGAAAAAATTCCAACTCTCCCAAAAACCCGTGTTGACACCCCCCTGAACTCCACTTAAACCCCGCCTCCACGACACCTGCCCAGGTGGCGGAATTGGTAGACGCGCTGGTTTCAGGTACCAGTGACCTAACGGTCGTGGAGGTTCGAGTCCTCTCCTGGGCACCAAATCTTCCCCAGATATATCAGTGACTTGAAACACGGCGAACCCGTTCGGCTCCTTATTCTCCACGGTTCCGAGTGTACCCAAGACGACCACCTCAGCATGCTTTCGCGAATTCCCTTGATTTGCAGCAGCGACTGGCCTATATCCGCCTCAACAGCGGCGTGCCGGTCACACTGGCAGCCACCGGGAAACACCAACGGGCCGCTGGCCCGTTTTTTTGTTTCTAGCGGGCCTGCCCCGCACAGAGGACGCCTGAAAGGCACGTTAATGAGCAACCTAATCGCCAAATCCGCTATGGATCAGCGCCTGGCCGAGATCATCGACCCCATTGTTTCTGATATGGGTTTTGATCTGGTGCGCCTGCGCCTGATGGGCGGCAACACCCCTACACTGCAAATCATGGCGGAACGCCCCACCGGGGGTATCGAAGTTGATGACTGTGCCGACATTTCAAATGCCATTAGCGCAGTTCTGGATGTAGAAGACCCGATTCTCGATGCCTATGTCCTAGAAGTTTCAAGCCCGGGCGTTGATCGCCCGCTGACACGGCTGAAAGACTTCGCGACGTACGAGGGCTATGAAGCCAAAGTCGAAACCCAAGATCTGATCGACGGCCGCAAACGATTCCGTGGCATTCTTGCTGGTGTCGAGGGTAACGAAGTCTTGATCAACCTCGCGGATGGCGAAGAAACCGTCACTGTAGGCCTGCAGATTGATTGGTTGGCCGATGCCAAACTGGTCATGACGGATGATCTGATTAAAGAAATGCTGCGAGCGCGCAAAGACGCCGCGGTCGACGAAACCAAGTTTGACGAGATCGAGACTGACGCGTCTCAGGACGAGGAGTAAGAGATGGCAATCACCTCTGCAAACCAGCTGGAACTGTTGCAAACCGCCGAAGCGGTGGCACGCGAAAAAATGATCGACCCCGGTCTCGTTGTCGAAGCGATGGAAGAATCGCTCGCTCGGGCCGCTAAGTCGCGCTACGGCAGCGAAATGGACATTCGTGTCTCGATCGATCGCAAAACCGGCAAAGCAACCTTCACTCGGGTCCGCACCGTGGTCGCCGAAGAAGAGCTGGAAAACTATCAGGCGGAAATGACCGTTGAGACCGCCAAGCAGTACATGGCAAACCCGGAAATCGGCGACATCTTCTCGGAAGAGGTTCCTCCGGTAGAGCTGGGCCGCATCGCTGCACAGTCCGCCAAACAGGTGATTCTGCAGAAGGTGCGCGAAGCCGAGCGGGATCGTCAGTATGACGAGTTCAAAGACCGCAACGGCACAATCATCAACGGCGCTGTGAAACGCGAAGAATACGGCAATGTGATTGTCGACGTGGGTCGTGGCGAAGCCATTCTGCGCCGCACCGAGAAAATTGGCCGCGAATCGTATCGCCCCGGTGACCGTATCCGCTGCTTCATCAAAGACGTTCGTCGCGAAGCCCGTGGCCCGCAGATTTTCCTGTCGCGGACCGCACCCGAGTTCATGGCTGAGCTGTTCAAAATGGAAGTGCCGGAAATCTATGACGGCATCATCGAAATCAAGGCCGTGGCCCGTGATCCCGGATCGCGCGCCAAGATTGCCGTGATCTCGAACGACGGATCGATTGATCCCGTGGGCGCCTGTGTCGGTATGCGCGGCAGCCGTGTTCAAGCGGTTGTGAACGAACTGCAGGGTGAGAAAATCGACATCATTCCTTGGAATGAAGATGTTCCGACCTTCCTCGTAAACGCGCTGCAGCCTGCAGAAGTTTCGAAAGTGGTTCTGGACGAAGAAGCCGAGCGCATCGAAGTTGTGGTCCCTGATGAACAACTCTCGCTGGCCATCGGCCGTCGGGGTCAGAACGTGCGTCTGGCATCCCAGCTGACCGCCCTCGACATTGACATCATGACCGAGGAAGAAGAATCCAAACGTCGTCAGGCCGAGTTCGAAGTCCGCACCAAGCTGTTCATCGAAACACTGGATGTTGACGAATTCTTCGCTCAGCTTCTGGTTTCCGAAGGTTTCACCAACCTCGAAGAGGTCGCCTATGTTGAGGTTGACGAGCTTCTGGTGATCGACGGTGTTGACGAGAGCACCGCTGAAGAACTGCAGACCCGTGCACGCGAGTTCCTGGAAGAGCAGGCTCGCAAAGCTGTTGAAAAGGCGCGTGAACTTGGCGTTCAGGACAACCTGCTTGGCTTTGAAGGCCTGACCCCACAGATGGTCGAAGCTCTGGCTGAAGATGGAATTCTGTCGCTGGAAGACTTCGCGACCTGTGCGGATTGGGAACTCGCGGGCGGCTGGACCACCGTTGAAGGCAAACGTGTCAAAGATGACGGCCTGCTTGAGAAGTTCGATGTGACATTGGAAGATGCACAGTCGCTGGTGATGACCGCACGTGTTGGTCTGGGCTGGGTTGATCCGGAAGAGCTCGAAGCTGCTGCAGAGGCTGAAGCCGAAGAAACAGAAGAAGACGAGGCCTAACACCAGATGGCGCGAGGCGGACACAAAAAAATCCGTGAGGATGGTCCGGAACGGAAATGCATCGCCACAGGCGAGATCGAACCAAAATTTGGTTTGATCCGCTTTGTTGCGGGGCCTGACGGTCGCATGGTGCCGGATCTGGCTGGAAAATTGCCCGGTCGTGGCGTATATGTATCGGCAGACCGTGCTGCTATGGACCGCGCCATCGACAAGGGGCTGTTTTCACGGGCAGCAAAACAGAAAGTGACATTGCCCGAGGGATTTTCGGATCTTCTGGAGCAAATGTTGTCGCGGCGGGTGGTCGATCTGATCAGCCTGGCGCGAAAATCCGGTGATGCCGTATCGGGGTACGAAAAAGTTAAGGATTGGCTTCTTAAGGAAGAGGCCGAAGTTCTGGTTCAAGCCGATGATGGCTCGGCCCGGGGCAAGTCCAAACTGAGTACTCCCTATGGTGGATCCTATATCGGCTGGCTCTCAGCCGATGAGCTGGGCATGGCCTTTGGGCGACAAACTGTGATCCACGCCGCGCTTCGCGCTGGCGGTATGGCGTCACGTGTTGTAGAGGAAGCCCAAAGATTAAAGGGTATGCGAGTCAGAGAGTCTGACACGGATCGCGGCGGCAGCGGCCGCCGGAAAGGATGATGAAGCTTTATGAGCGATAACGACGGTAAAAAGACACTGGGTTTGCGTGGTGGCTCCCGCTCGGGCAACGTGAAGCAGAGCTTCAGCCATGGCCGCACGAAAAACGTCGTGGTGGAAACCAAACGCAAGCGCGTTGTGGTGCCGAAACCAGGTGCAGGCACTGGCCGCCCGGGTGCGGCGACTGGTGGTGCAGGCGGCAAACGTCCGGCTGGCATCTCGGACGCGGAAATGGAACGCCGCCTGAAGGCGTTGCAAGCGGCGAAAGCACGCGAAGCTGAAGAGACAGCTAAACGCGAAGCTGAAGAAAAAGCCCGCGCCGAAGAGCGTGAGCGTCTGCGTGCTGAAAAGGAACGCAAAGCACGCGAAGCAGCGGAAGCCGAAGAAAAAGCCCGTAAAAAGGCTGAAGACGAAGAGCGTAAGGCACGCGAAGCGGCAGATGCGGCGGCCAAAAAGGCCGCAGCGGCTGCGGCCCCGGCAGCACCCAAATCCGACGACGGAGGTCGTGGTGGTGCGAAGTCGAACAAAGATGCTCCGCGTCGCGCGACACCTGACCGTGATCGTGATGACCGCAACCGCAACAACCGCGGTCGCGATGACAACCGTCGTTCAGGCAAACTGACGCTGAGCCAGGCAACTGGCGGTGAAGGTGGACGTCACCGTTCGATGGCAGCGATGAAGCGTAAGCAAGAGCGTGCGCGTCAGAAAGCCATGGGTGGTCAGCAGCAACGTGAGAAGGTTGTTCGCGACGTTCAGCTGCCCGAGGCCATCACTGTGGCCGAGCTTGCCAACCGTATGGCCGAGCGTGTAGCCGATGTGGTCAAAGCCCTGATGAACAACGGCATCATGGCAACCCAGAACCAGACCATCGATCAGGACACTGCGGAACTCATCATTGAAGAGTTTGGTCACAAAGTGACCCGCGTTTCGGATGCGGATGTCGAAGACGTCATTCAGCAGGTTGAAGACAAAGAGGAAGAACTGGAGGCGCGTCCGCCGGTTATCACCATCATGGGTCACGTTGACCATGGTAAGACCTCGCTTCTGGATGCCATCCGTCAGACAAATGTAACCTCGGGCGAAGCCGGCGGCATCACCCAGCACATCGGTGCGTATCAGGTCAAAGCCAAAGACGGCACGGTTCTGTCCTTCTTGGACACTCCGGGTCACGCGGCCTTTACTTCGATGCGGTCGCGCGGTGCTCAGGTGACGGATATCGTCATTCTGGTGGTTGCTGCCGACGATGCGGTTATGCCGCAGACCGTCGAAGCGATCAGCCACGCCAAAGCGGCGGGTGTGCCGATGATTGTCGCCATCAACAAATGCGACAAACCAGCGGCGAACCCGACCAAGGTGCGGACCGACCTGCTTCAGCACGAAGTGATCGTGGAAGAGCTGTCGGGTGATGTGCAGGACGTTGAAGTATCTGCTCACACTGGCCAAGGTCTGGATCAACTGTTGGAAGCCATCGCGCTTCAGGCAGAGATTCTGGAACTGAAAGCCAACCCGAACCGCAACGCCGAAGGCGCGGTGATCGAAGCGCAGCTTGACGTAGGACGCGGCCCCGTTGCCACCGTTCTGGTTCAGAAAGGCACGCTGAGACAGGGTGATATCTTTGTTGTGGGTGAGCAGTACGGTAAGGTCCGTGCTCTGATCAACGACAAGGGCGAGCGCGTACAGGAAGCCGGCCCATCGGTGCCTGTCGAGGTTCTTGGTCTGAATGGCACACCCGAAGCTGGTGACGTTCTGAACGTAACCGAGACCGATGCTCAGGCCCGTGAGATTGCTGAATACCGTGCCCATGCCGCGAAAGAAAAGCGTGCAGCAGCCGGTGCAGCGACCACTCTGGAACAGCTGATGCAGAAGGCTAAAGACGATGAAAACGTCTCTGAGCTTCCTGTTATCGTAAAAGCTGACGTGCAGGGTTCGACCGAAGCGATCGTTCAGGCGCTGGAAAAAGTTGGCAACAACGAAGTCCGTGTGCGGGTCATCCATTCGGGTGTTGGTGCTATCACTGAGACCGACATCGGTCTTGCTGAAGCATCCGGTTGCCCGGTTATCGGCTTTAACGTGCGTGCCAATGCTTCGGCACGGAACACCGCCAACCAGAAAGGCGTTGAAGTGCGCTACTACAGCGTCATCTACGATCTGGTAGACGACGTGAAAGCAGCCGCCTCGGGTCTTCTGTCGAAAGAAATCCGCGAGCGCTTTATCGGTTATGCCGAGATCAAAGACGTCTTCAAGGTATCCAACGTTGGCAAGGTTGCGGGTTGTCTCGTGACCGAAGGTGTCGCCCGCCGTTCGGCAGGTGTACGCCTGCTGCGCGACAACGTGGTGATCCACGAAGGCACGCTCAAGACCCTCAAGCGCTTCAAGGATGAAGTTGCCGAAGTTATCTCGGGTCAGGAATGTGGTATGGCCTTCGAAAACTACGACGATATCCGTGCGAAAGATGTCATCGAGATCTTCGAACGCGAAGAGATCACCCGGACTCTGGATTGATCTTTCGACAACGGCAAAAGAAAACGCCGCCCTTCGGGGCGGCGTTTTTGTATTTGGCAGTCTTTAGTTTCTCAAATTGAGATCGAGCTGGATTTCAAGAGACCGGAAAACCGGCGTACTCGAGATTTCCATCACGAACGACTAGCTTACCATTCGGTAGCGAGCCCACCACAACACCCTGTGCTGTAATGTATTTTCCAAGTGTGATCGTACGGATCATTCAATGCCCCCAGTGAATGGAATTCGTAGGCCAACCGTACCCGAACGCAGATGCAATTTTAAGATAAATCTTTTGCGCACTGCGGGCGAAAACTTAACTTAAAATTAAGAACTACAGCCAGTCTCGCAGAATTGGGATAAGCGGGATGTCCGCCGGAGGCATCGGATAATCTCGCAGCTCATGCGCCCGGACCCATTTCAGCGCCTGCCCCTCTTTAGACTGCGGAATGCCATCCCATTTGCGGCAGGCATAAAGCGGCATCAGAAGATGAAAGTCATCATAGGTATGAGAGGCGAAGGTCAGCGGAGCAAGGCAGCTTTCCCATGTGTCGATGCCCAACTCTTCTTGAAGTTCGCGCACCAGCGCCACCTCGGGCGTTTCACCCGGTTCGACCTTACCGCCGGGAAACTCCCAGAGACCCGCCATGGACTTCCCTTCAGGCCGTTGGGCCAGAAGCACGCGACCGTCGACGTCGATCATGGCTACGGCGGACACAAGAACAGTTTTCATGAGTGAGGAGCCTTGTTTTTGGCACGGAAAGATGGGGGCCAGCCCCCCAACCCCCGGAGTATTTGGAAAAAGAAGAAGCTTAGGACCGATAGTCCGCGTTGATTGTGATGTAGGCATGCGTCAGATCACAGGTCCAGGCCGTGGCAGAGCCCTGCCCTAATCCGATGTCGACCGAAATTTCGATCTCAGGCTGTTTCATAATCGCTGCGCCATCTTCTTCACGGTAGGTTTCCGCCACCCAGCCTTTTTCGGCCACAAGAACGTCGCCAAAACGAATGCTCAACAGATCCCGGTCCGCGGCCGCACCGGATTTACCGATGGCCATTACAATCCGGCCCCAGTTTGGGTCTTCTCCGGCAACAGCCGTTTTCACCAGAGGTGAATTGGCAATGGCCATGGCATGGGTGCGCGCATCCGCGTCATTTTCCGCGCCGGTGACCGACACCGTGACAAACTTTGAGGCGCCTTCACCATCGCGCACAACCTGATGTGCTAGGTCCAAAAACACCTCATGCAGAGCATCTTTGAACGCGGCATTGCCTGTGACATCAACCTCTGATGCGCCGGTTGCCGCCATCAGCAGGGTGTCCGACGTCGATGTATCGCTATCAACGGTGATGCAATTGAATGTCTGACTATTGATGCCGCTGACCATGTCTTGCAGTTCTTCACGGCCAATCTTGGCGTCCGTGAAAATATACACCAACATCGTCGCCATATCCGGCGCGATCATCCCCGACCCTTTGGCAATGCCCGCGATACGCACCGTTTGCCCGTTCACGTCAATCTCTGCACCAGCCCCTTTGGCAAAGGTATCTGTCGTCATGATCGCCTGTGCCGCGCTTTCCAGGGCGGTCTCAGACAAAAGCCCACGCAACTCGGCGACTTTCGAAGTGATACGATCATGTGGCAAACGTTCGCCAATCACACCAGTCGAACTGGTGAACACCCGCGAGGAGGGCAAACCGGTTTCGGTTGCCACTGCCTCGCATATCGCGGCCACTGATCCTTCGCCAGCTCTACCTGTAAAGGCATTCGAATTGCCGGAGTTCACAATGATCGCAGCACCATCAGCGCTCTCAGCACCAATTTTCGACTGGCAGTCAAGCACATTGGCGGACCGGGTTGCGGAACGAGTGAACACACCTGCGACAACCGAACCTGGATCGAGCAACGCCAGCATCACATCTTTGCGACCTTGATACCGGACACCGGCTTCAACAGCGGCGAAACGCGCACCCTTGATCACAGGAAGGTCCGGGAAGGTGTCGGGGGCCAAAGGCGAAACGTTAAGCGCCATTATTCCTCCAGAAGTTCAATTTTCGAGAGCACCGATGCATCCACATCCGCTTTGTTGGTGCGGGTCACTTTGGCGCTGGACACAAGGCTATCAACTTTGGCTTCCACTGCCTCTTGTTGCAGTTTCACTTCGATTTCACCGCGAACCTCAGCCAGGTCAGGCGCCTCTTGAATACGTGTTTCATTGAGCTTGATCACATGCCAACCAAACTGGGTCTCTACAGGGCCAGACACCTCACCGGGCTTAAGAGATTCAACGGCAGTCTGGAACGGAGCAACCATCATACCAGCCGAAAACCAGCCCAGTGCCCCCCCATTGGGGCCTGAGGGGCCTGTCGATTTTTCGCGTGCCATTTCAGCGAATTCTGCGCCTCCGCGTAGTTGCAATGCGATGGCCTCTGCCTCTTCTTTAGACTCAACCAAAATATGCGACGCGTTATACTCTTGGCCCTTGGCACCGGTCAGGTAGGTGTCCTGATAGGCCTTCTCGATGTCTTCTTTGGTCACCGCCATATCCGCAACCCGTGAAATCACCTCAGAGGCCAGCAGCGAACGGCGCTCATTGTCCAGCGCAACTTTCACGCTGCGGGTTTCCTGCGCCAGCTCGTCTTGCGCCAGAACTTCCTGCTGGATCAGCTGATCAAGAATGCCATCCCAAAGCACTGTGTCTGGCAGTTGCTGATACTGTTCCGGCAATCCGGACCGTACTGACAACATGTGACCCAAAGTGATGTCAGTGCCATTCACGGTGGCGACCACAGAGTCTGCTGTAAGGCGATCTGCTGCAAAGACTGGCAGGGCAAGACCAAGAGTAACTGCCGCCGTTGCAACAATTCTGAGGGTTTTCGACATCGATTTGTCCTTTCAGACAGAGCCGCGACCCCCGCGGCGTTGACACGGAATGACCACCTGCTTACATCCCCAGAGGCGATGCTAAGCCGGTCGTTCCCCAGTGTTCTATGAGCTGTGTGCGAGACGGGCAAGCAATTGCCGCACAGGACGTTGAGATAAGGACCGAATTGGCTATGCTTGGAAAACTCGCGCGGAAGGTGTTCGGCACCCCGAATGACCGCAAGATCAAAGCCACCCGCCCGTTGGTGGACAAGATCAACGCGCTCGAGCCCGAGTTTGAAAAACTCGACGATGCCGGGCTGATTGCGAAAACCGAAGATTTTAAAGCACGTCTCGCCAATGGTGAGAAGCTTGATGCACTGCTACCCGAAGCCTTTGCGAACTGTCGTGAAGCAGCCAAACGCGCCCTCGGGCTGCGTGCCTATGATGTGCAGCTGATGGGCGGTATCTTTCTGCATCAGGGCAACATCTCGGAGATGAAAACCGGTGAGGGGAAAACCCTCATGGCGACCTTCGCCGCCTATCTGAACGCGCTGACTGGTCGCGGCGTGCATGTTGTGACCGTCAACGACTATCTCGCGCGTCGTGATGCGGAGTGGATGAGCAAGGTATACGGCGCTCTGGGTCTGACCACAGGTATCGCGGTTCCCTTCAACCCGACCAGCAATGATCCGGCTGAAGTTCAAGAACAGCGCCAGTTCTGGGAAGCCGAAAAATTGGCCGCCTACGCCGCAGACATCACCTATGCGACCAACAATGAGCTGGGCTTTGACTATCTGCGCGACAACATGAAGTCAGAGCTCAACCAGATCCTGCAGAAAGATCACTACTTCGCGATTGTCGACGAGGTGGATTCGATCCTTGTCGACGAAGCCCGGACCCCACTGATTATCTCTGGTCCTGCTGACGACCGCAGCGAGCTTTACATCACCATCGATAAGCTGATCCCTGATTTGCAGGACGATCATTTCACCATCGATGAGAAGACCCGGAACGTAACCTTCACTGAAGACGGCAACGAGTTTCTTGAACAGCACCTTCAGGCGCGTGGCGTTCTTCCCGAGGGCCAGAGCCTGTATGAGCCGGAATCGACCACCATTGTTCACCACGTGAACCAAGGTCTTCGCGCGCATAAGCTGTTCACAAAAGACAAAGACTATATCGTTCGTGATGGCGAAGTTGTTCTGATCGACGAATTCACGGGCCGCATGATGGCAGGCCGCCGTCTGTCAGAGGGTCTGCATCAGGCGCTTGAGGCAAAAGAGGGCGTGGCCATTCAGCCCGAAAACGTGACGCTGGCCTCGGTGACGTTCCAGAACTACTTCCGTCTGTATGACAAGCTTGGCGGCATGACCGGCACCGCAGCGACCGAAGCCGAAGAATTCGCCGAGATCTATGGCCTGGGTGTGGTCGAAGTGCCGACCAATCGCCCCATTGCCCGGATCGACGAGGACGACAAAGTCTATCGCACCGCGCAGGAAAAATATCAGGCCATCGCGGATGAGATCAAAGTCGCCCATGAAAGAGGACAGCCGGTTCTTGTGGGCACAACTTCGATTGAGAAATCAGAAATGCTCAGCCAGATGCTGCAGCAGGCCGGCCTCAAGCATAACGTCCTTAACGCACGCCAGCACGAGCAAGAGGCCCAGATCGTGGCCGATGCTGGTAAACTGGGCGCGGTGACCATCGCCACCAACATGGCTGGCCGGGGTACTGACATCAAACTTGGCGGCAACGTTGAGTTTAAGATCATGGAGGCCATTGCGGCCGATCCTGAAACAGATCCAGAAGTTGTGCGCACGCGCATCGAAGAAGAGCACGCGACAGACGAACAAAAGGTCAAAGACGCTGGGGGTCTTTATGTATTGGCCACCGAGCGCCATGAAAGCCGCCGCATCGACAACCAGCTGCGTGGTCGTTCCGGTCGTCAGGGCGATCCGGGCCGCAGTTCGTTCTTCCTGTCCCTAGACGATGATCTGATGCGCATCTTTGGCTCGGAGCGGCTCGACAAGGTTCTGTCGTCGCTGGGCATGAAAGAAGGCGAAGCGATCATTCACCCTTGGGTCAACAAATCGCTGGAACGCGCGCAGGCGAAAGTTGAAGGCCGCAACTTTGATATTCGTAAGCAGCTTCTGAAGTTCGATGACGTGATGAACGATCAACGTAAGGTGATCTTCAGTCAGCGCCGCGAGATCATGGAAGCTGAGGATCTTTCGGAGATTACGCAGGATATGCGTCACGAAGTCATTGACGAACTGGTTGATGCTTATGCTCCGCCCAAAGCCTATGCCGACCAGTGGGATATGCAGGGTCTCTATG
Source organism: uncultured Pelagimonas sp. (assembly GCA_947497905.1). Classification (GTDB taxonomy): domain Bacteria; phylum Pseudomonadota; class Alphaproteobacteria; order Rhodobacterales; family Rhodobacteraceae; genus CANMIH01. The sequence continues at coordinate 79,847 of CANMIH010000009.1, read as the reverse complement.
CGGCATCCATCGAAAAGCTGTCGCTTGATCTGCCAATCATCGGCTGGGCCGATGAAGATGGTGTTGATCAAGATCTGATCCGCGAGCGTCTGGAAGAAGCCAGCGACAAACTGATGGGCGAAAAAGCCGAGGCCTTTGGCCCCGACACCATGCGTCAGATTGAAAAGCAGGTCCTCTTGCAGACCATTGATGCCAAATGGCGCGAGCATCTGCTGACGCTTGAACACCTCCGTTCGGTTGTTGGTTTCCGTGGTTACGCCCAACGTGACCCGTTGAACGAATATAAAACCGAGGCGTTCCAACTCTTCGAAAACCTGCTCGACAGCCTCCGCGAAACCGTAACGTCACAGCTGTCGCAGGTCCGTCCGATGACCGAAGAAGAACAGCGCGCGATGATGGAACAAATGGTGCAGCGTCAGATGCAGGCCGCTCAAGCCGCCGATCCAAACCCGGCGCCTACAAACGCGACTGCCGAAGGCGCTGCTGCCGAAGGCGCTGCTGCAAATGAACCACTGATCGCGGGCTTTGACGAGAATGATCCGAGCACCTGGGGCAACCCCGGTCGCAACGATCCCTGCCCCTGCGGATCAGGCGAGAAGTTCAAACATTGCCACGGACGACTGACCTAATCCGGGTTGAAATTCTGATACAGGCCGCCTCCGGGCGGCCTTTTTCATTTGTATCAAATGCCGCAATGACTCCGCCGCCCTGCCCCAGACCTGCCACGTTTGCCTGCCATTTTTCGAATCGACGCAGCAGGCAGGAGGTCTCACATGGCACGTCTCAAAAGCTATATTCTGGGTGGCACCACCATAGCCTGCGCTTTGGGCATTGGGTATATCATGCAATATGGTCTTGCCCTTCCCGGCGCACAGGCTCAGGCACCGGTTGGCGGATATACTGTCACCGATATCAAAGAAACATCGTCCAGCAACCGGCTCCCTTCCATGCCGACCGATACTGCGATGTCATCTGCTTTGCCTCTGGTTCCTGTTGCTGTGGCTTCCGTGGACTCAGGGCTAACCCAAGAATTGCCACAAGATGACGGCGCAACAGGCTTTGCCTGTGACATCACAATGACCGCGACCCCGACGGCCGGCGCGTTGGTAAACATTGATCTCAAGGCCCCCTGTAACGCAAGCGAGCGCCTAACACTGCATCATCAGGGGATGATGTTCACCGAAGTCACGCAGCCGGATGGCCGAATGCAAATCACGGTTCCCGCACTCGCAGAGCGCGCGACATTCATCGCAGCTTTTGCAAGTGGTTCAGGTACCACCGCCTTTACCGAAGTCACATCTTTGCCTTTCTATGACCGCGTGGTCGTTCAGTGGAAAGGTCAGGCAGGGCTACAGTTGCACGCCCGCGAATATGGTGCCGACTACTTTCAGCCCGGACACATCTGGGCTTCGGAAACCGGTGACCTGACGGCCGCAGCGATGGGCCAAGGGGGCTATCTTGTTCGGCTCGGCTTGGAAAACGCACCTGATGCGCTGATGGCCGAGGTCTATTCCTTCCCGACCGGCACTGCCAAACGCGGCGGCGAGATCGCCATGTCGGTTGAAGCGGAAATCACGGAGCAGAACTGCAATCAGTCTATCTCGGCACAAACGCTTGAAATCCGGGATGCCTCCGGATTGCGCGTCCGCGATTTGACGCTGGAAATGCCGGGCTGCGACACCACGGGTGACTTTCTTGTGTTGAAAAACCTTGTCAAAGACCTGACAATCGCCGCCAGATAAGTCGAAGCAGACAGGCACCCCATGAGACAGCAATGTGCGGCGGTTTTAGCCGCACTTTTCATTTGGCTATTCCCTATTCTCGCCGCTGCGCAGGATATCACCCTGCGGTCGCGGGACGGCGCTATCGAGCTTTCAGGCACTCTGCTGGGCTTTGACGGTGAATTTTACCGGCTGCGCACCCAATACGGCGAAATGACGGTCGATGGCTCTGGCGTGCTGTGTGACGGCGTGGGGTGTCCGTCTTTGACCGATTACGTCGCCGAACTTACCATTGCTGGGTCCGCCACTGTTGGCCGCGTTCTGATGCCTGCTTTGCTTGAGGGGTTTGCCCGTCGCAATAGCTTGCGAACAGAACGGACCCCGCTTGAGGGCGATGATTTTCTTTATACCATTGGGAATCCCAGAACGCAGAAAATTGTGGGCCGGTTTACCTTCCACATCACCAACAGCAATGAAGGTTTTGCCGATCTTCTGGCCGACTCTGCGGATGTAGTCATGTCCCTGCGTGAAATCCGTCCCCATGAAACGGAGTTGGCAAAGGAAGCCGGGCTTGGTGACCTGTCGCAACCCAAACACGCCCGTGTCCTCGCTCTGGACGCTTTGTTGCCCATCGTCTCGACCCGCAATCCGGTGAACACCCTATCGCTTGCTGACCTCACGAAGATTTTGACCGGTGAGATGACCAATTGGAAAGCCCTGGGCGGTCCCGATGCACCAATTTCTCTTCATCTGCGTGATGCGCAATCTGGCATCGCTCAGGATCTGGAAGATCGGTTTTTGACAACACCAAACGTCCAGCTAGCCCCCGCTGCCCTGAGACATGACAGCAACCAGGCGCTGGCCGAGGCGGTCGACCAAGATCCTTTCGGGCTTGGGATTGCAAGTTTCTCGGAGGTCGGAAACGCCAAGCCGTTGGTTCTTTCTGGTCCTTGTGGATTTCAGCTAAGGGCGGCGCGGCGCAGCATTAAAACCGAAGACTATCCTCTAACCGCGCCGATGTTCCTCTACATGCCTGCGCGCCGTCTCCCGGCTCTTGCCCGCGATTTTCTCGCCTATACGCGCAGTGACACCGCGCAGATAGTAGTGCGTCGCGCTGGCTTTGTTGATCAAGCCGCCGAGGAAGTGGCAATTGACCTTCAGGGGAACCGTCTCGCCAATGCGATTTCAGTGGCCGAAGACGCCGAGGCCCTTAGCGAGTTGCGGCGCATGGGCGAAACCCTAAGCCGTTTGCGGCGCCTCAGCCTTTCCTTCCGGTTTGAACCTGGCGCAACACGGCTGGATGCGCATTCGCGGTCAAACGTTGAGCAACTGGCGCTTGCTCTGACCACAGGTGTCTATAATGGCCGAGAATTGGTGTTCGTCGGTTTCTCGGATGGCGAAGGAGCATCCGACGGTAATTTGAAAATCGCAGCCAAGCGGGCAAACGCGGTGCGAGACGCCGTTGAACTTGCGGCGGAGGGCGGGGACCTGAGCCAAGTGAGCATCAAAACGGACGCCTTTGGTGAGGCGATGCCCATGGCCTGCGACACCTCAGAATGGGGACGCCAGATTAACCGACGGGTCGAAATCTGGGTTCGTTAAAGCAACCCCTCAGATCTGAAGCTAATTTCGCAGGATTTCCCGATGACCAAATGGTCATGCAGCGTAATTCCCATAACTTGCGCAGCTTGGTTGATCTGATCCGTCATTGCAATGTCGGCCTGACTGGGGGTGGGATCCCCCGACGGATGGTTGTGCACCAAGATCAACGCGCTGGCATTTAATTCGAGGCTACGCTTGATCACTTCGCGCGGATAGACCGGTACGTGGTCAACTGTGCCTTTGGCCTGCCTTTCGTCGGCAATAAGAATATTCTTCTTATCCAGAAACAGAATTCTAAATTCTTCTATTTCAGCGTGAGCCATTGTCGTTTGGCAATAAGACAGCAAATCACCCCAACTTGAGACAATTGGCCTATTGAGCACCTTACCCTGAGCAAGCCGGTGTGCGGCGGCTTCAACTACTTTAAGTTCGGTGAGAACCGCTTCACCGACCCCTGGTATTTCAAGAAGTCGGGCGTTGGGTGCCGATAGAACATGATTGAAATCTCCAAAAGTATCAATAAGTTCCCTCGCTAGAGGTTTAACATCTTTGCGCGGGATACCGCGAAACAAAACAAGTTCCAGCAATTCATAATCCGGCAGTGCCTCGGCCCCGCCAACAAGAAACCTTTCTCGCAAACGTGCCCGATGATCACCAATGTAAGACGGCATCCTGGAATTACAGGGCCGAGGCTGGGCCGGTGTTTCATCGAAATCAAACAGCTGGCTTTGATAACTATTAAACCGTTTGTCACTCATCACAGCTTCACGCTGCTGGAAGTAAATTACCAAACCGTTAACAGGAATTATGACGAAAAATGCCGCCCCAACCGGGACGGCATCTCTAGAATTTTGCAAATTTTTAAGCGATTGGGATCGCAAATTTTTCTTGCAAACTATTTGGGTAATTTTCTCTAGAAGAAAAACTTACCCTTTCATTGAATCCCAGAAATTTTTCACCGAACTGAAAAAGCTGCTGGATTCGGGATTGTTATCTTCCCCCAGGGCTTCAAATTCGCGCAGAAGTTCTTTCTGACGAGCTGTCAGATTCACAGGAGTTTCCACCGCCATTTCGATGAACATGTCTCCTGCGCCACCGCCGCGCAGCGCAGGCATACCTTTGCCACGCAAACGCATCTGGCGCCCGGCCTGGCTACCGGCCGGGATCTTCACACGGCTCCGGCCACCATCAATGGTTGGAACCTCAATATCACCGCCAAGCGCCGCCACCGTCATCGAAACAGGAATCCGACAATGGAGCTCGGTGCCTTCACGCTCAAAAATCTTATGCGCGTCGACTTCAATGAAGATATAGAGGTCGCCCGGAGGTCCACCGCGCATTCCGGCTTCACCTTCACCCGCAAGGCGAATGCGCGTACCGGTTTCAACACCGGCGGGGATATTCACGGAAAGAGCGCGCTCTTTCTGAACCCGGCCATTGCCACCGCAGCTTTTGCAGGGATTCTTGATGATCTGGCCCAGTCCCGAACAGGTTGGACAGGTGCGCTCAACCGTGAAGAACCCTTGGGTTGCACGAACCTTGCCCATTCCCGAACATGTCGGGCAGGTTGTCGGCTCGGCGCCGCCTTCGGCACCAGATCCATCACAAGAATCACACTGAATCGAAGTCGGTACGTTGATGGTCTTCTGGATACCTGTGTAGGTCTCCTCCAGCGTAACCCGCAGGTTGTAGCGCAGATCTGCCCCGCGCGTCGCGCGCTGACGTCCACCACCGCCGCCACGGCCTCCGCCCATGAAGTCGCCAAAGAGGTCATCAAAGACATCCGAGAACGCGCTCGAAAAATCACCCTGACCGCCAAAGCCACCACCGGGTCGACCACCGCCGCCGCCCATGCCGCCTTCGAATGCCGCATGTCCAAAACGGTCATAGGCTGCCTTTTTCTCGGCATCCTTCAGAACGTCATAGGCTTCGTTCACTTCTTTAAACTGTGCTTCGGCATCCGGATTATCCGAATTGCGGTCAGGGTGCAGTTCTTTGGCCTTCTTGCGATAGGCTTTTTTCAACTCATCCGCTGACGCGCCTTTGGCCGTGCCAAGCACATCATAGTAATCACGTTTGGACATATGTCCTCCTTTCCGCGGAACGGAAAAGGGCCGGTCCGGTAACCGGACCGGCCCCCGATCTTTGCGCTACCGCAGCTTAGCCACGCTTGTCGTCGCCAAGGTCTTCGAAATCGGCGTCTACGATGTCGTCGTCATTGCCTTTTGCAGCGGCGTCAACGTCGTCTACTTCCGGCTCGTCACCTGCTTCGGCCTGCGCCTTGTAGATGGCTTCGCCCAGACGCATAGCAACTTCCTGAACGTTCTGGATACCGGACTTCAGCTTTTCAGCGTCAACACCGTCTTTTTCCAAATCGTCTTTCAGCGCAGCAACCGCCAGCTCGATGGCTTCAATGGTCGACGGATCAACCTTGTCGCCGTGATCTTCGATCGATTTCTCGGTCGAGTGGACCAGGCTTTCCGCCTGGTTCTTGGCTTCAACCAGCTCTTTACGCGCCTTGTCTGCATCTGCGTTTTCTTCAGCTTCCTGAACCATACGCTCGATGTCGTCATCCGACAGACCACCCGAGGCCTGAATGGTGATCTGCTGCTCTTTGCCGGTTGCCTTGTCTTTCGCGCCTACAGACACGATGCCGTTGGCGTCGATGTCGAAGGTTACTTCGATCTGAGGCATACCACGCGGTGCGGGCGGGATATCTTCGAGGTTGAACTGGCCCAGCATCTTGTTGTCTGCTGCCATTTCGCGCTCACCCTGGAACACACGGATGGTAACGGCGTTCTGGTTGTCTTCCGCGGTCGAGAACACCTGCGACTTTTTGGTCGGGATGGTGGTGTTACGGTCGATCAGGCGGGTGAAGACACCACCCAGAGTTTCGATCCCCAACGACAACGGTGTCACGTCGAGAAGAACAACGTCTTTGACGTCACCCTGCAGAACACCGGCCTGAATGGCCGCGCCCATGGCAACAACTTCGTCCGGGTTCACACCTTTGTGCGGTTCTTTCCCGAAGAACTTGGTCACTTCTTCGATGACTTTGGGCATGCGGGTCTGACCGCCAACCAGAACAACTTCGTCGATGTCTGCAGTAGTCAGGCCTGCGTCTTTCAAAGCCGCCTGGCACGGTTTGATCGAGTTCTTCACCAGATCGCTAACAAGGCTTTCCAGCTTCGCACGGGTCAGTTTCATCACCAGGTGCAGCGGTGCACCATTTGCGCCCATCGAGATGAACGGCTGGTTGATTTCAGTCTGAGTTGCGCTCGACAGTTCGATCTTGGCTTTTTCAGCGGCTTCTTTGAGACGCTGCAGAGCCATCTTGTCTTTGGTCAGATCAGCGCCGTGCTCTTTCTTGAACTCGCTCGCCAGGTAGTTGACGATGCGCATGTCAAAGTCTTCACCGCCGAGGAAGGTGTCACCGTTGGTCGATTTCACTTCGAACAGGCCATCGTCGATTTCGAGGATGGTTACGTCGAAGGTACCGCCACCAAGGTCATAAACCGCGATGGTTTTGGTTTCATCTTTGTCCAGACCATAGGCCAGCGCAGCCGCGGTCGGCTCGTTGATGATGCGCAGCACTTCGAGACCAGCAATTTTACCGGCATCTTTGGTCGCCTGACGCTGAGCGTCGTTGAAGTAGGCCGGTACGGTAATAACCGCTTGGGTCACTTCATCACCAAGATAGCTCTCAGCGGTTTCTTTCATTTTCTGCAGGGTGAAAGCCGAGATCTGGCTGGGCGAGTATTTTTCGCCGCGCGCTTCAACCCATGCATCACCATTGCCGCCATCTACGATTTCGTAGGGCACGATGTCTTTATCTTTGGTCACTTCGGCATCGGTGGTACGACGGCCGATCAGACGCTTTACCGCGAAAACAGTGTTTTCCGGGTTAGTCACAGCCTGGCGCTTCGCCGGCTGACCCACGAGACGCTCATCTTCGGTGAAAGCGACAATCGAGGGGGTGGTGCGAGCACCTTCCGCGTTTTCAATCACGCGAGCCTGGCTGCCATCCATAATTGCAACACAGGAGTTGGTAGTTCCAAGGTCGATACCAATAACTTTGGCCATACTTTCGATCCCTTTCTTAGTCAGGCGATGTCACGAGGCGGAGGACCCGTAGCGGCATCCAAGCCCCGCATTCGATGAACGCCGGAGCCGGCCGGGCCCGGCGCGTTCGGAGGGTATATAAGGAGCCATACCCCTCCCTGCAAGCTTTGCTGCGTGCGGTTTTGCAGGGAAATGTTTGGCCTTTGGTAAAGACAGGCTAGAAAAACGATATGTCACACACTCTCACAGCCAAAGGCTTTGCCCTTTACCCCAATCACCTCGACAAAAGCGCACAAGAATCACTTGTGTCCGATCTCCGAGAGGTCGTGCGCGCCGCCCCAATGTTTCACCCAGTTACGCCGCGTGGGCAGGCGATGTCGGTCAAAATGACAGCAGCAGGCCAGTTTGGCTGGATTAGTGACAACCGAGGATATCGGTACCAGTCCCACCATCCTCAGGGCATGTCCTGGCCACAAATTCCCGCCTCGATACTTACACTTTGGAACACGCTCTCAGATTGCACGCGTGAACCGGAATGCTGTTTGATCAATTGGTATGGCGAAGGGGCGCGGATGGGTATGCATCAGGACAAAGACGAAACAGATTTCTCTTGTCCCGTTGTGTCCATCAGCCTCGGGGATGACGGGTTATTCCGCATGGGGAACATCGAACGAGGTGGAAAGACAGAATCAGTCTGGCTCAAATCCGGCGACATCGTGGTGATGGGCGGACCGGCGCGTCTGGCCCACCACGGGGTAGACCGAATCCGATTTGGCTCGTCTTCCCTGCTTCCACAACACGGACGGATCAACATCACCCTTCGTGTTGTGACCTAGTCTTGAAGTTGACAACACCCTGTAAAGGTTCGTGCATCTGGCCCCGCAAGGAAGACGGTTGCATCAAATCCGAACTCACGATCCGACATGCCATCACTGCACTGCGTCTTCAACAAAACCATCGAAAGTTCATGACGCGCGCCCGACCCAAGCAAAGTCCACTTCCGCGTTTGGGACCAGGCTCCTTGAAAAAGCCCAACGTGATAGGTTTCCCCGTCAAAATTGGAAGGCGTTTTCATCACGGCTTGCTGCCCTTGATAAATATCCAGATCCCAAAACGGCTCAGTTCCATGACAGACCAACCGTTGCGAATTACCGAGATTTCCGTCATCGCGTGACGCGAGATAGCTCAACGAGGCCCACCCCGCCCGCTCTTCGACATTAACCAGCCCCCAATTCCCTTGGGTGCGTATCACTTCAACGCCCCGTTGGTTTGGGAGAAGTGTGCCGACGATAGGGTGACTTCCGCCCGGTCCTGCTCGCACGTTCAATACGTCATCTGCGGCCACTCCCGACACGTCATGCAGTCGCGGCAGTTCTTCGGCGAAAACGGCTGTGGCAGAAACAAAAATCCAAATAATGATAGCACGCACCATGAGACCCTCCTGAAACATCAAGGACAGGCTAACCGATCAAATCACATTCAGACAGTAAGGGCTTCCAGACCCATCAGCGGCGTGCGCTCCAGGATTCAGAGGCGTGTTTGCGGGTATAAAACTCACCCATCAATCCGATCATGATCAGAACCACCGACAGATAAAAGGCATACTCCCAGCTGGAATTGCGAGGGCTATAGTCCACAAAGGCAAAGCCGCGCGATTGATCGATTGTGTGAAACAAGGGGTTCCAGTCAAACATAGCCAGCATGCTAGGCGGCAAGGTGTTGGCGACAAACATTTTCCCTGAGGCGATCATATTGGCACGCTGGTAGATCGTTGAAATGATCCCGACAGGTGTCGGGAACCAGGGTTTGGCCGCCAGAACAATCATCCCGATCGCCGCGCCTGAGAACCAGGACAGCAACACCATGCCAATGCAGGAAATCGGATCGTAGATGTCCTCCATCACATAGGGATTGAACCCCACATCATAGACGAACAGAATCGCAAACAGTGACAGAACCTGAATGTAGAGGGTGCTGACCATCGCCGATAGAATCGCGATCACCGTGTTCATCGGCGCGTGCTGCATCATCGGGCTCGCCGGACCTTCAGACCCGGCAACAGCCCCCAAAGTTTTGGTATGCGTCATGAACAGGAAAACACCCGTCATGATATACACCATGAAATCGCCCCGAAGCGCGGCACCTCTCACATTCAGAACGATGAACATGAAATAAAAGGCCAGCACGAAAATGATGGTCTGCAACATGTTCATGAAAATGGCGATAAACGCGTTGCCGTGGCTTTTCCGAACAGAACGCACAGAGTTGTGGTAGATCAATTCGGCGATAAAAAGCGCCGATCCAACTCGGGTCCGTGGCTTTCGGGACTCGAACATCATACTGCTCCGATGCACATCACGTCGGCGTTCTTGCCGTTCTGGTTGAACCGCACCATAAGGTGCCAAGGGTTTCAAATCAATAAAGCCGCATGAGTTCCGCGGCGCAGAGGTGAGTTCACATGGATTATAGCAAGCTAACCATCACAATGCGGCAGCTGGCCCTCGAGGCCGGCAACAAGATCATGGAGATCTACAACGCAGATGACTTTGACGTGAAAGTCAAATCTGACGATAGCCCAGTGACCGAAGCAGATGAAGCTGCAGACGCTCTGATCTCTGCGGGTCTGAAAGCCGTGTTTCCTGACGTCGCCCTTGTCACCGAAGAACAGGCCGACAGCCACGACATCTCCGCCTCGACGTTTTTGATTGTGGATCCACTGGATGGCACCAAGGAGTTCATCAAACGGCGCGGCGACTTCACGGTGAATATTGCGCTTGTTGAAAACGGTGTGCCGACCCGCGGCGTGGTTTATGCCCCCGCCCGCGAACGGATGTTTTACACCGACGCCAACGGGACATCTGTCGAAGAGAGCGGCCCGTTCGGCACCGAGCCCGGCGCCACAACACCGATTGCCGTGAGTACTCCAGACAATGACGCCTTGATGATTGTCGCCTCAAAATCGCACCGCGATCAGGCAACCGAAGACTACATCAACAAATATGCCGTCAAAGATTCAAAAAGCGCGGGGTCGTCTTTGAAATTCTGCCTCGTTGCGACAGGCGAAGCCGACCTCTACCCACGGGTTGGCCGCACTATGGAATGGGACACCGCCGCGGGTCAGGCAGTGCTGCAGGGCGCAGGTGGACAGGTGGTTCGATTTGATGACCATACACCGCTGGTCTATGGCAAAGACGGATTTGCTAACCCGTTTTTCATCGCGTTTGCGCCCGGCGTGTCTCTAAAAGACGCCTAATATGCGCTCAGTCAGCATCGTCATTCCCAGCCGCAATCGACCACGCGAACTGATGCGATGCCTGATGGGGGTGGCGCAGCTTAGCTACCCCAAATTTGAAGTGATTGTGGTTGCGTGCCCCAAAGGGTGCGCCATCACCAAAGCGCTCCCCAATGCCGCGCACATCAAAATTTGCACTTATGACGACACCAATCTGTCTGTTGCGCGCAATCTTGGCATCGCAGAAGCCGCAGGCGACATTGTCGCGTTTCTGGATGATGACGCGGTCCCCGAGCCTCAATGGCTGAACAATCTGGTTAATGCATTTGAGGATGGTGCAGATGCCGTTGGCGGCACCTTGCTAACAGCAGGCAAGGTCGTCTCAAGTTCAACGAACACCCTTCTCGAGACAATCCACCGAATCGAACCAAGCGCGCGTTTGCATGGGGCGAATTTGGCCGTGCGCCGCGAAGTCCTCTCTGAGATGAATGGGTTTGATCCAGCGTTCCGTTTTCAGTTGAGTGTCGCGGATCTGCAAAGGCGCCTTGAACAATCGGGGCACATCATTTGTCAGTCAACGCTGGCACAAGTGCACCATGACGCCGCTGAGAACGACATCAGGCACGCAAACCACGTGCCCAAAGATCTATATGACGCTGGTTTTTCCTTTCAGATCTTTTCGCGCAAACACCTCCCAATGTCGGAAGGTAAAGCCATCTGGCATCGGTTCTGGGAGGCCCAACGCCGCAACCTGTTTCGTTGGGCACGCCGCCGCAAATTGAACGCTGGCGACATCTCATCGCTCATGCAGAGCCTGCAGTCCGGTGGCCGGGACGGCCTCAACCACCCGCTGGCGCCGCCGCCACAAGTCTCGTGCGGATCTCCTTTCCTCGCTCACCCAAACAAGCCCGATAAAGAGCATCAAGTTCTGGGCGGATGGATGTGGCAGGCATCGCGTTTGCGAAAAAAGGCCAACGGCCTGCGTAACTCAGGGGCTGTGGTCACTCTGGTATTGCTATCTCCCACTTGGGCGAGGCACAGCACTCATTTTTCAGACGCAGGCATCTGGGAACAGCGAGGTGGGCTCTTTGGTCCAAGCGAATTGGACGCAAAGAAAATCCAATTTTGGCGCGTCCGCGCCCGAATTCTATCCGAATGTGAGCGAGTAAAAGCCGTTCGCGGCGCGTATCATCAAGATTGAGGTTCGACGAAGGCTTACTGGCGCGAAAGGGGAAACAATTGTGATTTTAACCGCAAATTGTTCCACATCCTGCTAGAGACTTTGCAAACCTCGTGTCATAACGAGTCAGAAATTCAGGAGTGTCACCACATGCGTAAAAAGGTTACCAAGGCGATCTTTCCGGTTGCGGGTCTTGGCACACGGTTTCTTCCTGCAACAAAATCCGTGCCCAAAGAAATCATGACATTGGTCGATCGGCCGCTGGTGCAATATGCCATCGACGAGGCGCGGGCGGCTGGGATCAAAGAGTTCATCTTTGTCACCTCGCGCGGCAAAGGCGCGCTTGAGGACTATTTTGATCACGCCCCCCAGCTAGAGCAGGAGCTGCGCCGCAAAGGCAAGGATGAGCTGCTCAGCGCGCTGAAAAACACCAATATGGATTCCGGCGACATCGCCTATATCCGCCAGCACAAGGCCATGGGGCTGGGCCATGCGGTCTGGTGTGCGCGGCGGCTGGTGCACAATGAACCCTTTGCGGTGATCCTGCCCGACGATGTGATTGCAGCGGAAAAACCCTGCCTGCAGCAGATGGTTGAGGCCTATGAAGAGACCGGCGGCAATATGGTGGCGGCCATGGAGGTCGCGCCGGACAAAGCCCCAAGCTACGGCATCCTCGATGTGAACGAAGACATGGGATCGATGGTTTCGGTCAAAGGCATGGTCGAGAAACCCGCCCAGGACGAGGCCCCTTCGAACCTGGCGGTGATTGGCCGTTATATCCTCTCGCCGGACGTCTTCCGTCACCTCAACCGCATGAAGCAAGGCGCGGGTGGAGAGATCCAGCTGACCGATGCCATCGCGCAGGAGATTGCCGAGGACAAAGGCGTCTACGGCTACCGCTTCCGGGGCCAGCGCTTTGACTGCGGTTCAAAGGCCGGGTTCCTGCAAGCCACCGTAGCCTTTGGTCTGGCCCGGGATGACCTGCGCGACGACCTAGAGGGCTACCTGCAAGAGGTCATGTCCGCCCGAAAAGCTGCGGAGTAAGCCCTCTTGAACCACGTTCTTGTCACGGGCGGTGCTGGCTATATCGGCAGCCACGCCTGCAAAGCGCTCAAGGCTGCGGGCTATATCCCCGTCACTTATGACAATCTGGTCACCGGCTGGCAGGACGCGGTGAAATTTGGCCCCTTTGAACAGGGTGACCTGATGGATCGCGCCCGGCTGGATGAGGTCTTTGCCACATACAATCCGGTTGCCGTTCTACATTTTGCAGCCCTTAGCCAGGTGGGTGAGGCCATGGCCGAACCGGGCCTCTACTGGCGCAACAATGTGCTGGGGTCACTCACTCTGATCGAAGCCGCGACCGCTGCAGGCTGTCTGGATTTTGTCTTCTCTTCCACCTGCGCCACCTATGGCGAACATGACAATGTGGTGCTTGACGAAAACACACCTCAGGAGCCGCTCAACGCCTATGGGGCCTCCAAACGCGCGGTGGAAAACATCCTGCGTGATTTTGAGACCGCGCATGGGCTGCGCCATGTGATCTTTCGCTATTTCAATGTGGCCGGGGCCGACCCAGAGGGTGAGGTGGGCGAGCATCATCGCCCGGAAACCCATCTGATCCCGGTGATGCTGGAGGCGATAGAGGGCACGCGTCCCGCGCTGACCCTGTTTGGCACGGATTACGACACCCCCGACGGCACCTGCATTCGCGACTATGTGCATGTCTGTGATCTGGTTGATGCGCATGTGCTTGGGCTCTCCTGGCTCAAAGACGGCAAAGGCAGCCAGGTGTTCAACCTTGGCACTGGCGCTGGGTTTTCCAACCGCGAGGTTATTCAGGCGGCGGGCGTGGTCACCAACAAAGCCGTCCCCCACACCGAAGGCCCGCGCCGCGCAGGGGATGCCACCAAACTGGTGTCAGGATCCGCGCGCGCCGAAGACGAGCTCGGCTGGACCCCGCACAGATCCTCCATGCCCCAGATGATCAAAGACGCCTGGCACTGGCACAATGTCGGTCACTACGAAAAATAGCGCGGCCCTATTGCCGCATATCTCCCCGCTGCAAAAGTACAAATTGCGGTGGAAGAGGCGGCGCTGGCTCTGGCGTGCTTTTCGTTCCCGACATGATCTCACACAGGTCACCCCGCTTAAATCCGCACACCGGCCCGGTGCAGTCCTTGGATTTCTCTGTGTCCGCAATGAGATTGAGCGCATCGCACATGTGATCGACTATTACCGCGCTCGGGGGGTTGAGCATTTTTATGTTGTAGACAACGCCAGCGATGATGGAACTGCGGACTGGCTGAAAGCCGCCCAAGATATCACGCTATGGCAGACTGAAGCCTCATATCGGGCCTCAAAGTTTGGGATCGACTGGATCAACTGGCTCCTGACCCGCTATGGCCATGGCCATTGGTGCCTGACCGTCGACGCCGATGAGTTGCTGGTATATTTGGGGGATGATCGGCACAACATCCCGGACCTAACCCTGCACCTTGACGCAAAAAAGCGCTCTGCTTTTGGGGCACTGATGTTGGATCTCTACCCGCAAAGCGCCTTGGGAACTGCACCCAGCTCATCGGATCCGCTCGAGGTCTTAGAGTGGTTTGACCCAGCGGCTTACCGCACCCAGCGCCAGAGCCCCATGGGTAACCTTTGGGTACAGGGCGGGCCGCGCGACCGTGTCTTCTTTCCAACGTCCCCGCAAAAGGCCCCGACACTCAACAAACTCCCGTTGGTGCGCTGGCGTCGCGGCATGGTTTACGTCAATTCAACACATGCCATGCTGCCTCGGCCCATGAACATGGCCTACGATGGGCCGGGAGGGGAAATCCCTTCGGGCGCACTTTTGCACACCAAGTTTCTCCCTGAGATCGTGGAAAAATCCGCACTGGAGCGCCATCGCGCACAGCATTTTCATACACCAGCTGAGTTTGCGCATTACTACGATCAGATTGAGGCGGAACCAACACTCTGGCATCCAGAGTCCGTGCGATATCGTTCGCCAAAACAACTGGCGGACCTGAGCCTCATCACCCCCTGTGAATGGGCTGAATAAACTACAATTTCTCCGTTAATTCAGCGAGTATTAATCTATTCTTTGCACTATACAGTGGATCGGGTACCCTTAAAAAAAGCGCAATGGCGTGAGGCACACCCACACCACGAGCAGTCGGCGACGTTAGAGAACAAATATGGGTCTTTGGGATTCCTACCGGATGCGTCTTAGACGCAAGAGGTTACGGATACGCGCGTTTCGCAAACGCCGCGAATTGAAACCGGTCGCCAACCGAACAAAAGACATCCGTCCCAACGATCTGTTGCTGTTTTCCACCCAGCGCAATGAGGGCGTACGGTTGCCCTGGTTCCTCGATTACTATCGCGCGATGGGAGTGAACCACTTCTTCTTTGTCGACAATGACAGCACCGACGGGTCACTCGATTACCTGTCACGGCAACCCGATGTGTCCGTTTGGACAACCCAAGCTGGTTACAAAAGCTCGCGGTATGGTGTCGACTGGATGAACTGGCTTCTGGCCAAATATGCGCATGGCCATTGGGCGCTGACCGTCGATCCAGACGAGCTGTTTCTCTACCCCTTTTGTGACACCCGGCCACTCCGCGCCCTGACTGACTGGTTGGATGCGTGCTCGATCAAGACTTTTTCGTCAATGTTGCTCGATGTTTATCCAAAGGGCCCCATCGGCGAGCAACCCTATCGACCGGGACAAAACCCGCTTGAAATTGCCTCTTGGTTCGACGCCGGCAATTACACGATCACGCGCAATTGGAAGCACAACAATCTGTGGATCCAAGGTGGGCCGCGCGCGCGGGTCTTTTTCAAAGACGACCCCCAAAATGCGCCTGCTTTGAACAAGATCCCTTTGGTCAAATGGGATCGCCGCTACACCTATGTCAGCTCAACACACAATCTGCTCCCGCGTGGCCTCAATCAGGTCTACGATGAATGGGGCGGCGAGAAAGCCAGCGGCATTCTGCTCCACACCAAGTTTCTGGATACCTTCGGCCAGAAAGCAGAAGAAGAATTGGCCCGTAAACAACACTACGGCAACAGCCGCGAGTACATCGCCTATGCCGAAACGGTGCAGGACAATCCTGATCTCTGGTGCAAATGGTCAGAAAAATACATCAACTGGCGCCAACTTGAGATCCTTGGCCTGATGTCCAAAGGAAACTGGGCATGAGCGTCGGGATTGTCATGCTGGTTCATACCGCACTTGATCGTGCGGAACAGGTCGCCCGTCACTGGGCCCGTGGCGGGTGCCCTGTGGTTATCCACGTGGACAAAAACGTCCCCACAGCCAGCTATGATCGCTTTGTAAAAAACCTCTCTGACACGCCAACAGTGCTTTTCTCCAAACGCTATCGGTGTGAATGGGGGAGCTGGGGCCTTGTGGCCGCAAGTCAGGATGCGGCGGAACTCTTACTCGATCAATTCGAAGAAGTCCGTCACGTTTACCTGTCCTCTGGCTCCTGTTTACCCCTGCGCCCGGTCAGCGAACTCGTTGAATATCTTGAACAACGGCCCCGCACCGATTTCATAGAAAGTGCGACCACAGCAGATGTGCCCTGGACCGTTGGCGGCTTGGATCATGAGCGCTTTACACTGTTCTTCCCGTTTTCCTGGCGCAGGCACCGCTATCTGTTCGACAAATTTGTCGACCTTCAGCGCTGGCTTGGCTTGCGGCGTAAGATTCCCATGGGGGTTGTTCCCCATATGGGGAGCCAGTGGTGGTGCCTGACCCGGCAAACGTTGACGGCCATCTTGCAAGATCCGGAACGCACCACATACGATCGATACTTCAAACAGGTCTGGATTCCGGACGAGAGCTATTTTCAGACACTGGCACGGCTCTATTCAACGAATATAGAAAGCCGCTCATTGACGCTGTCAAAGTTCGACTTTCAGGGCAAACCGCATATCTTTTATGACGATCATCTGCAGTTGCTGCGCCGGTCTGACTGCTTTGTGGCCCGCAAAATCTGGCCGCATGCCGATGGCCTCTATTCCGCCTTTCTGAAGGACCCGACCCGCGTCGTGTCGATGCAAGAACCCAACCCCGGTAAGATCGACCGTATTTTCGCCAAAGCTGTTGATCGCCGCACACGTGGTCGACCCGGCCTTTATATGCAAAGTCGCTTTCCGCGCCATGGCTGGGAAAACGGGATGACCGCCGGAAAGTACTCGGTGTTCCACGGGTTCTCTGAGCTTTTCCAAGATTTTGAGACCTGGCTGGGCCGTGCCACGGGCGCACAGGTACATGGCCACCTTTTTGCGCCCGAGCGTGCCGAGTTTGCCGGTGCGCAATCGGTGATCAACGGGGCATTATCCGACAACGCCGCACTGCGCGATGCCAACCCTAAGGCGTTCTTGTCCAACCTGATCTGGAACACTCGCGGCGAGCGTCAATGTTTTCAATACGGCCCCCATGACACCCCCGAAATCAACAAAGAAATGGCCCTTGATCCCAATGCTCAGATCAGTGTCATCTCTGGAGCCTGGGCGGTACCTTTGTTCAAGTCCAACGCCAATTTCGCTGAAATTCGGGCCAAGGCCGCACAACTGCAAAAGGTAGAAAATACGTTTCTCACTGAACTGCGGAGCCCCTATGTGAAGGCACGGGTGCGCATCTGGACCATGTCCGAGTTCATCGAAGCGCCCATGGAACCCCTTCAGGTGATCATTGATGAGATCGGCCAGAAAAGCCTGCGCCGCCTTGCCGAGGCCCCAAGGCTGGAGGATCTGGTCGGTTTTGGGCAATTCCTGCAGAACCTCAAGAACCAGGGGATGCATCCCTATCTCATGGGCGATTTTCCGGTTGACCCTGGGCCCCGGAACATGTCTCAAACTATCCGTAAACCTTATCTAATCAAAAAATAGGCCTTTGAAATGTCTGACCGTTTCGACTGTTTTGTCGTGTTTGCAGAAATGCGCACTGGGTCAAACTTTTTAGAGGCCAATCTCAATGCTTTTGACGGCCTCACCTGCCACGGCGAAGCTTTCAACCCGCATTTCATTGGATATCCCAATTCCGAAGACATCCTTGGGGTCACTCAAGCGGAGCGAGACAAAGACCCGCAACGCCTTCTGGGCCATATTCGAAAGGCGACCCCCGATGGCATCGGTGGGTTTCGCTACTTCCACGACCACGACCCACGCATTCTAAAGGGGATGCTGACCGATCCGCGCGTCGCAAAAATTGTCCTAACGCGCAATCCGATCGACAGCTATGTCAGCTGGAAAATCGCACAGGCCACCGGACAATGGAAACTGACCAACGTCAAACGTCGCAAAGATGGAAAAGCGCAATTTGATGCTGGTGAGTTTGATGAGCACATGAGCGCACTGCAGGAGTTTCAGATCACCATTCTGAACACTCTACAATCCACATCTCAGACCGCCTTCTATGTTGCCTACGAAGATCTCCAAAATCTTGAGGTCATGAATGGCCTTGGCCGGTGGTTGGGGGCCAAAAAGGATCTTGAAAGCCTCGACAGCTCGTTGAAGCGCCAAAACCCGCAGCCCATTGAGCAAAAGGTCGAGAATTTTGAGGAGATGGCCGTTTCTCTCGCGCGACTTGATCAATTCAACCTGACAAGGACACCGAATTTTGAACCACGCCGTGGCCCTGTGGTTCCCAACTATATCGCTGGTGCCAAGTCACCACTGATTTATATGCCGATCAAATCGGGCCCAGAGGCCGCGGTGAAACAATGGATGGCAGCGATGGATGGTGTCAGCCCCTCCGAGCTGGTCGGCAACTTCAGCCAGGGATCTCTGCGCACCTGGAAACGCGAACGCCCCGGACACCGCAGTTTTACCGTTATTCGCCATCCGCTTGCCCGTGCCCATGAGGCCTTTTGCGCCAAGATTTTATACACCGGCGAGGGCACATACCCGGGAATTCGCAAAACCCTACGACGTGCTTACAATCTGCCCCTCCCCGAGGGCGATCCCGGGGATGATTATGACGTCAACACGCACCGTACGGCCTTTACTGGCTTCCTTTCTTGGGTAAAGGCCAATTTGTCTGGCCAAACTGGTATGCGGGTTGACGGTCACTGGGCGACACAAGCACAGTGCCTTCAGGGCATGAGCGAATTCACCCTGCCCGACATGGTGATCCGTGAAGAGGAAATGGCGGTCTATCTTCCCGCATTAGCTCTGCAGGTCGGACATGAAGCTCCCCCTGATCCTTCAGCAGTCCCCAATCGGGCCCCGTTTTCTCTGGCCGAAATCTATGATGACCAAATCGAGTCATTGGCCAGAGCCGCGTATCAGCGTGATTACGTCATGTTTGGATTCGACGACTGGGGATAGGCCTAAGCAACGCATCGCACGGTACAAAAAAGAGGCGCTTAAGGCGCCTCTTCGTGTGTTACCCAAATGGGATTTAGGCGGCTTGAACCGCCTCAGATTCAGTCAAAATAGTGTGCAAAGTCGCTGCATCTGGGTTGGCACGCAGCTTGGCACATAGGGTCGCCTCACGCAGGTTGCGCGACACGAGCGCCAAAGCCTTAAGGTGCGCAACCCCCGCTTCGCGCGGGGCGAACAAGCCAAACACCAGATCAACGGGCTGGCGGTCCACCGCATCAAAATCGATGGGTTTTTCCAGCAGAATAAACACGCCTGCAACCTCGTCCAGACCATCCAGTCGCGCGTGAGGCAAAGCAACACCATGCCCCACACCGGTTGGTCCAAGCGATTCCCGTTCCATCAAAGCCTCAACAACTAGTGCCGGATCGAGGTTATAGGCCCCGGCCGCGACATCAGCCATCTCGTGCAGCAACCGCTTTTTGCTCGAGGCTGCTGCAATAACTTTGATGGCTCCAGGATTGAGGAGATCAAGGAATTTCATGCTCTACCCATTACAGGCGTGTTTCGTTTTAACCCAGCAGGTTATGGATCAATCCAACCGATATTTCCATCTTCCCGCCGATACACGACGTTCACGCCTTCCTTTTTCTCATTGCGGAACACAAGAACAGGAGCCCCTGCAAGTTCCATCTGCATTACAGCTTCGCCCACGGTCAAAGATGGGATCTTGGCTTCCATCTCGGCCACAATAATCGGCTGCAAGGTTTCTGGCTCGGCCTCTTGAGACTCTGCCTCGCTAGCGAGGATATACGAGGACGCTTGGGAAATTTCAACGGGTTCTGTTCGATCCTTATGGTGATCTTTCAACCTACGCTTGTATCTACGAAGCTGTTTGTCCAGCTTTTCAGCACAGAGATCGAAAGCTGCATAGATTTCAGTCGCATGTGCTTTGGCCGCCGCCGTTAGCCCTGTCGACAGATGGACGGTGGTTTCACAAACAAATTCATGCGCGCTTTTTGAAAAGGTAATCGTCGCATCGGTCGGTCGCTGAGAATACTTCTGTAACACCCCACCTAGCTCGTCTTTCACATGGGTCTGCAGAGCTTGACCAACATCAATATGCATTCCCGTGATCTGATAGCGCATGTGTTCATCCTTTTGTTTTTGGCAACATCAACATCCCACGGCCCAAAGGCCGCACTGAAGTCAGTCGCGATTTAGGAAAGGTCCCAGGTTTCAGCTTGATCGAAGCACCCCCCGTCACCGAGGCGTTTGTCCGTCGTTCGTGCTGCGAACCAAAGTACCATGAGTCAATTGAGCCTCGTTCCGCGACAAGTGTCAATCGAAACCGGCATGAAAACTGCTGCGCTATCGAAAAAAATGACGCGAAAGCGCATCAACCAAAGCGGAAGTTATCACCCAAGTATACCCGCCGGACATTCTCGTTTTGCACAACCTCTTCGGGAGTTCCGGACATCAGTACCTGTCCGTCGTGCAAAATATAGGCGCGATCGACAATTTCGAGCGTCTCACGCACATTATGATCGGTGATCAACACACCAATGCCTCGGGTTTTGAGATCCGAAACGAGATGGCGGATGTCTCCAACGCTGATGGGATCGACCCCGGCAAAGGGCTCATCCAACAATAGGTACTTGGGGTCCGCCGCCAAAAGTCGTGCAATTTCAACGCGCCGCCGCTCGCCACCGGACAACGCCAAGGCTGGTGCGCGACGCAGGTGTTCAATCGAAAACTCGCCCAAAAGCTCTTCAAGGCGTTCCCGCCGACGATGTCGATCCGGCACCGCAATATCAAGAACCGCTCCGATATTGTCCTCAACAGACAACCCGCGAAATACCGACATCTCCTGCGGCAAATACCCGATTCCCAACCTCGCGCGTCGGTACATGGGAAGATAAGTCACATCCTGACCGTCAATCGCGACTTGTCCCCCTTCAGGATTCACAAGCCCGGCAATGGCGTAAAAGGTTGTCGTCTTACCCGACCCGTTCGGTCCCAAGAGTGCAACCACTTCGCCACGGTTCAACCGCATCGATACATCGCGGATAACCACACGCTTGCGATAACTTTTGCGCAGATGGTCAACGACAAGCCCGGCTTGCCCCTCAGTTACGGTCAAGTCAGCCAAAGTTACGGTTTCTCTTTATTCAAAACTGTGCGCACCCGGCCATTGAGCTGTGCAGTGCCGTCACTCAGGTTTACGGTCATCCTCTGAGCCGCAAGAGCACTATTGCCCTGTGTCATCAGAACATTACCGCTCATAACCACATTACCATCGGCCACATTGTAATCCGCACGCTCCGCTTCGGCCGCCTCTTCGCCACTCACCAGAGTAACACCGCCAGAGGCTTCGAACCGGTCAATCTGCCCGCCACCGGAGCTATACACCACCAAAACGCGCGGCGCAGAAAGCCGCATGGTATCTTGCACAACAAGAACATTGCCCGAGTACAAGGCTGTCCCGTCAGATTGGTTGATCGAAAGACTATCTGCAGTCACTTCAACCGGCGCCGATGTGTCCTGACTGCTGCCGCCAAAAGACACCTGAGCGCCCTGTGCCAGTGCAGTCACAGGCGCCATAAGACAAACAATCACCAATAGACGACGAAACATGTGGTCAACTTCCTTATTTCAGGGGCTGATATACCAGCTTTACCCCGTCCGTGAACAGTATTTGGGACGTCTCACCATTTTCTGAAGGCCCAATACGCATTTTTCCGGCCTCAAGTGTCCCTGCCGGGCCTGTGGCCTGTACCGCGCCATGTGATTCAGCCTCGATTTTAGAAAGCGACGACGTCATTGCATTTGTAGTCATCACGTAGCCTACAGAACTCTCGATCCGCACCCCACCTGTCATCGTCAGCAGGTCAGAGCCATCTTCAACCGTCGCATTCAGCGCATCTAGGAACATCCGCGTCCCATCAACGAAATGAATACGCGCATCCAACTGATCTGCGATGATGCTGCCATCGCTCTGGGGCCGTGCGGATTGCGCCATAAGAGTGACCCGGTCGCCGGCTTCGGTCAGGCTAGCGTAATAGGGCGCACCCACACCTTGTGCGACTGTGCCGTCTTGGTTCCGCGCAACTTCGACCTGAACCGGTGTCTCTAAGCTGCTTCCCCCCGACAAGAGAAACATAGTCGACATCAAACCCAGCGCTGCCAGAGGTAAAATGACCTTTAGCCAAGCCACCATTTGAGAGTATGCACCAACGGGTCGCGCCATAGTTTTCACCACTTACATGTGTGCAAAAATATCTGTGTCCGCCCAACCTTCAAGATCCAGAACCGCTCGGGTCGGGAGAAAGTCAAAACAAGCCTGCGCCAACGCGACGCGTCCTTCGCGGGCCAAACGGACATCAAGCACTTCGCGCAAACGGTGCAGATGCAACACATCAGAGGCGGCATAATCTTTCTGCGCTTCAGTCAATGTCTCAGCGCCCCAATCACTAGATTGCTGCTGCTTGGAAATATCAACCCCCAGAAGATCTTGCGTCAAATTGCGAAGCCCATGGCGATCGGTATAGGTGCGCACCATCCGGCTCGCGATTTTCGTGCAATAGACCGGTGCCGTCAGTGCCCCAAAGGCATGATACATCGCGGCGATATCAAACCGCCCATAGTGGAATATCTTCAGAACATTGGGATCTGTCAGGAGACGCTCAAGATTGGGGGCTGAACTCTGCCCTTTCTTGATCTGAACCAGATGGGCGTCCCCGTTACCGGCGGAAAGCTGAACCAAACACAAACGGTCGCGATGTGGTACAAGCCCCATGGTTTCGCAATCAATCGCCACGACCTCACCGAGATCAAGGTCATCGGGCAGGTCCCCATCATGTAGGAAATTGGTCACGGGAAGCCCCTCGATCTGTCGTGCATGTGATACCGTCGCTCATATCTCGCACACCCGCAGCATACAACAGAAGGCGACCCACATGCATCAGTCTCAGCAGACCTCTGCCACAAGTCGAGGATCGATTCGCGATTTTTAGCTAAAAATTGGTTAACTTTGCGCCGAACCCAAAACAGACATCACGGAATGTTACAGGTTCGAACAATGTAGGTTCCGCGGAATTCACCCAGAAAGTGTTCCCTCATTCACGACTTCAGCCGCAAATTCTCCCGTCATAAACCGTGAATACCTGAAGTAGTCATCGTCCTGAATGCCTCAGGTTCAATGGTAAACTGTTTCGATCATTCCAGCGCCGCACCACCGAATTGCCGGACAATTTTCACCCCTCGACCTCAGTATCCACATACTGGAAACAGTCGAGCGGATATCAGCCCGCGTTTGTTTCACGACGACGGGCAATCAGATTGCGGCAATTTTGTGACCTATCGTGAAAGCGGGGAAAACAAAGCGCATCCGCTCATTTTGCACGGAGACCCCCACCGAAGATGCACCAAACCCCAATGTTATATGGGTATTCTCCCTATGGTTGCACGTATTTCCCAGAGTTGACGGGTGCATAGCGCACGGGCATAACCAAGTTGTAGCGTGTTTTAGACAAACTTTTGCTTGATACGCTTCAAATCTGCACTTGGGGGTTTGGTGCATTCACTTGGGAATAATTGGTTCGTCTGCTGCTCTATAACCTGACTTAAAAATCGCTGTTCGACATCCTTCTTTTTGGATTCACTCAGGCCGTCTAAACGCGCGCCTGACAACGGTTGAGTTGTGTTTGATCACGTTGTCGTACCGACCCGTCACAATTGGCTCGAGGGAGGTCGATATGACAATGCACATACGCCAGCCGTTGCCAGCTGCGGCTCTTGATCGTCTGGTTGATCAAGCCGTGCATCAGAGCACCGCACCCAGCACCTATCGGACCCATTTCAAACGCTGCCTTGATTTGACTCTGGTCATCGTTGCCGCCGTACCTGTTCTGATCCTTGTCGCTGTGTTTGCACTTCTGATTGCGCTTGACGGAAAGTCGCCGTTTTACGTGCAAAAACGCATTGGACGTAACGGGCGCTCGTTTAACATGTGGAAGCTACGGAGCATGGTTCCCGATGCGGATCACCTGCTCACCACGTTTCTAGCCTCCTCACCTGCGGCCCGCGTAGAATGGGACACCTACCAAAAACTATCACATGATCCGCGGATCACCCGTATCGGAGCCTTGATCCGCAAGACATCCATTGATGAACTTCCTCAACTCTGGAACGTGTTAATTGGTGATATGTCTCTTGTTGGGCCACGCCCTATGATGCCGGAACAGCAAAAACTCTATCCTGGCACCGCCTATTATGCCATGCGCCCGGGCATCACAGGATTTTGGCAAACCTCAGTGCGCAATGAATCGAGCTTTTCCGAGCGCGCGGCTTTTGACGCGGCGTACCTCACCGAATTGTCCTTTAAAACAGATGTCAAAACCCTGTTCAAAACTGTCCACGTGGTGCTGCGCGGGACGGGGTGCTAGCGACCAACGGACACCGTTCCCTCAGTGTTCGTAGACCCCGCTTTATGCGGGGTCTTTTGTTTCTATGGGTTTAGGGTCACTCTCCCCACACAAGAGGAGGCCACATGCCCAAGCTCACAACACTTGATCACCTTGTCCTAACCGTCACCGATATCACTCAGACCTGCGCATTTTATCAAAGCATTCTCGGGATGACCGCGGAGCAGTTTACACCGGCACAGGGGGCACCGCGGTGGGCGCTGAAATTTGGGTCACAGAAGATAAACCTGCATCAAGTGGGGCAAGAATTTGAACCAAAGGCACATCGGCCAACAGCAGGCAGCGCTGATCTGTGTTTTCTATCAGAAACACCGCTGAACGTATGGCAGGCCCATCTCATCCAAGAGAATATCGCAATTGAAGAAGGCCCCGTAAACCGCACCGGTGCAACAGGGCCCATTGTCTCGCTCTACATTCGTGACCCCGATCAAAACCTGATCGAGATTTCTGTTAGGGCTTAGGCCCGCTCGGCCTCACGCCGAAGCCGAGCCATCAGGGCTTCAAGTGACTGAGCCGCGCGTTCATTGGTCAGGTGACCTTCGTCGTCGAATTGACTAAACGATTGCGCCAGCTGAAACTCGCCCCCAACCAGTAGACGTGGACTGAAGGGCATCAAGCTTTCCTGCGCCATCAAATGTCCACGCTCGCCGCCCGAACGCCCAGCCGCCGCAGACATCACCACAACAGGTTTGTCTGCCCATGGGCTGCCCTCTGTGCGGCTCACCCAATCAAGGGCATTTTTCAGAACGCCTGAAATGCCACGATTGTATTCAGGGGTCACCACCAAAACCGCATCTGCGCTGGCGATCAGATCAGACAGCTCTTGGACTTCGGCCGGAATACCTTCCGCTTCAAGATCGCCGTCATAGAGCGGAAGTCTTAGATTTCCCTCAACAAACTCCGCAGGTGCAAAACGGCGCGCAGCCTCATGCATCAATTTGCGGTTGGTGGAATCTTTGCGCAAGGCGCCGCTCAGGCCTACAAGTTTCAGGTCAGTCATTGGGTCTCTCCGTTTCGAGTTACCCGTAACTTACACTGTGGAAATGCCACGTAAACTCGCGGCATTTCCCATAGTTCTGTGCAAAAATGCGCAGACTTACGCGTTGGGCAAGATCACAATCTCGACCCGACGGTTCTGGGCTTTGCCCTCTGGTGTCAGGTTAGATGCAATCGGTTGATCCTCACCGCGACCAATGACCTGCACGCGTCCATACGGAACGCCTTCGGAAAGAACCACATCAGCCACGGCCTGAGCACGGCGCTGCGACAGGTTCAAGTTATAGGTTGCATCGCCATCGCTATCCGTATGACCAATCACCTGAACCGTTGTGTTGGGATAGGCCAGAAGGCTCTGACCAACATCGCGGATATCCGGGTACAATCCTGGACGCAGCGAAGCGCTGTCGGTGGCAAACAGAATGTCCTGAGACATCGTCACAATCAGACGGTCACCTGTGTTGCGAATATCGGCATTGTTGCCCAACTGCTGGCGCAGCTCGGCCTCTTGCTTATCCAACTGATTGCCGATCAATCCGCCTGCGGCTGCGCCTGCCAAAGCGCCCGCAATGGTGGCACGGTTTTTGTCACCGGAATCGCCATCACTGATCAAACGCCCGGTCAGCGCGCCAATACCTGCACCGATCAACGCGCCCTGTTTGGCCTGACGGTTTGGATCGGTTTCGTCAAAAATAGGACCTGTCGTACATGCGGAAAGTCCAACTGCGGCCACGCAGGCCAGAAGAATCGGGGAAGTTGCCCGGATCATGATATGCCTCTTGATCATTTTGCCCCTATTGGTTGGGGCTTTTTGCTGCTGATATGCAATAACATGCGGGTTCATCCCCGAATTGTCACGGGGAAATGGGCAATCCCCCGCGCAGCTCACGCAGTCGTCGGCAAAGATTGGCGCAAAACGTCACGACGCTTCGGCGCGCGCAGATTCCCAGGCCAACATGGCGCGCTTGACCGGGACACCCCAATGATAGCCTCCAAGCCCCCCTGATTTCCGCAAGGCACGATGACAAGGGATAAGGTAACTGATTGGATTGCGTCCTACCGCCGTTCCAACCGCACGCACAGCACGTGGCTTACCAATTGCGCCGGCCAATTCAGAATAGCTTGTCACCTGCCCCGACGGGATCCGCATCAACGCCTCCCAGACTTTGAGCTGCATCGGCGTGCCTATCAAGTACAGTGGCACTTCGCCTTCTGCTTTCACGCCATAGGCCGACAACACCCAAGGTCGCAAAAACATAGGGTCTTCGACAAAATTGGCGTGAGGCCACCGGCCCAGCAGGTCGTCAAATGCGGCCTCTTCCCCAGTTTCCGCTGCAAAGGCGATACCACAGATCCCTTTGTCAGTGCCGGCGACCAGGGACAATCCAAAAGGGCTATCAAACCAGCCCCAGTAGATTGTCAGCCCAGCGCCCCCTTTGGCGTAATCCCCCGGGCTCATGGCCTCCCACCGTAGAAAAAGATCGTGCAACCGCCCGCCACCGGACAACCCCGCGGCATGTGCAGTTTCCAACGTTGAGAAACTATTCTCCAACAACGCCTTGGCATGGCCAAGAACGAGATACTGTTGCAGCCGTTTCGGAGACACCCCAGCCCATTTGGTGAACATTCGTTGAAAATGGGCCTGGCTCATCCCAACGGCCCTAGCGAGATCATCCAGTGACGCCTGAGGGCCCAGGTGATCCACCGCTTCAATAGCGCGCTTCATCACATGAAAATGATAGCTCTGATCTGCTTCTTCACTGCGCATGGTATCCCCATCTATCGTCTGAGGAAAATTTAGCCTGCTGGCCCTATCAAGGCGATCCGATTTTTGCGCATTTCCTTGACTCACACGTCCATTACGCAACCAATAAGAGAATGGACCACAAAGCCTTTTTATCCCGCATCCCCCAGCCCCAAATGGCACGCCTGACATTACGGTCAGATATCGCGGGGCTTCGTCATTTTATGGCCCACATCGGATTGATCCTGTGCCTTGGCACGCTCATCGCCCTGCAGGTTCCGGGGTGGTGGCTGTTGCTTCCTGTGCAGGGCATTGCTTTGATTTTCCTATTCACTCTCGAGCACGAAGCCACACATAAAACCCCCTTCGCGAATGAGCTTTTGAATGAAACCGTCGGGCGGTTATGCGGTATCTTGATTATTCTACCGTTCGCGTGGTTCCGCTATTTTCATCTGGCGCATCATAGCTACACCAACCTTCCCGGCAAGGATCCGGAACTGGCTGAGCCAAAGCCCACAACTTGGACGGCGTGGGTCTGGCATGTTTCTGGCATACCGGTCTGGCGCGCGCAGATTAAACAGCTCGCCAGCAATGCACTGGGCCGTGATCAGGCCCACTACGTTCCCCCTCGTGCCATCCCGCGTATCCAGAGCGAGGCACAGGGTATGATTGTCGTCTATGCACTGGTCGCGGTCAGCCTGCTGGTAACGCCCCTGCTGTTTTGGGTCTGGCTGTTGCCTCTTGTCTTGGGCCAACCCTTCTTACGTTTGTATCTTTTGGCAGAACACGGACGATGCCCCGAGGTCGCCAATATGTTCGACAACACGCGCACCACATTTACCAATCGCATCGTGCGGTTTTTGGCCTGGAACATGCCTTACCACGTAGAACATCATGTGGCGCCGAACATTCCGTTTCATCAATTGCCCGAGTTTCACAAGCTGACCAAAGCGCATCTCAACGAAACCGAAGATGGCTATGCCAAGTTCACTGCCAAATGGATGAGTGATCTATGACTTGCGGGATCAACGCCCACCGGGCATAGGGTTTGGCATGGCAAAACAGATGGATTACCCAACTCTGCGCGAGATCTTCACGCGCTTTCAGGCGTCCGAGGCCGAACCCAAGGGCGAGCTGAACCACACCAACGCCTACACGCTTGTTGTGGCGGTGGCCCTGTCCGCACAAGCGACAGATGCCGGTGTGAACAAGGCAACCGAAAAGCTGTTTGAGATTGTAGATACCCCACAAAAGATGCTGGATCTTGGGGAAGAGCAGCTAATCGAACATATCAAAACCATTGGCCTTTTTCGTCAGAAGGCCAAGAATGTCATGAAGGCCGCGCGCATTCTGGTCGACACCTATGGCGGCGAAGTGCCTAACTCGCGCGCTGCGCTGGAAGGCTTGCCCGGCGTGGGCCGCAAAACCGCCAATGTCGTGTTGAACATGTGGTGGGGTCATCCTTCTCAAGCCGTCGACACCCATATTTTCCGTGTCGGCAACCGCAGTGGCATCTGCCCCGGCAAAGATGTGGTCGCGGTGGAACGTGCCATAGAAGATCACATCCCTGTAGATTTTCAACATCACGCACACCACTGGCTAATCCTGCACGGACGCTATATCTGTGTCGCCCGAAAACCGAAGTGCAAGGCGTGCATCATCAACGACCTTTGCCAGTTCGAGGAAAAGACCGAATGAAAAAGTATCAGGTTGTCGGGATCGGCAATGCTATTGTTGACGTGCTGACCCGCACTGAAGACACCTTTCTGGACCATATGGGCATTCAGAAAGGTATTATGCAGCTGGTCGAACGCGACCGGGCTGAGGTGCTCTATGGTGCCATGTCTGAGCGGGTCGAAGCTCCGGGTGGATCTGTGGCCAATACGCTGGCAGGTATCGGCAACCTTGGCCTGCGCACCGCCTTCATTGGGCGCGTCCATGACGACGCCTTGGGCCGGTTTTATGCCGAAGAGATGGAGAAGGACGGCACAGATTTCGTCAACCCTCCTGTTGCAGGTGGGGAACTGCCAACGTCGCGCAGCATGATCTTCGTCTCACCCGACGGCGAACGCTCGATGAATACCTATCTGGGCATCTCAGCCGAACTTGGTCCTGAAGATGTGTCCGAAGATGTCGCGAGCCAGTCCGAGATCATTTTCCTCGAAGGCTATCTCTTTGACAAAGACAAAGGCAAAGAGGCGTTTCTGCGCGCTGCGCGCAGCTGCCGCGCCGCAGGGGGCAAAGCCGGTATCGCGATTTCCGACCCCTTCTGTGTTGAACGTCACCGCGATGATTTTCTAAAACTGATCGCCGAAGAGATGGATTTTGTCATCGGCAACGAAGAAGAAATCCGCTCGCTGTATCAGGACGAAAGCCTTGAAGCCGATCTGGCGCGCGTTGCGGAAGTTTGCCCCTTGGTTGTTTGCACCCGCTCAGGCGATGGTGTGACCATTATCAAGGATGGTGTTCGCACCGATATTTCGGTGACCAAAGTTGTACCGGTCGACGCCACCGGCGCAGGCGACCAATTCGCAGCGGGTTTCCTCTACGGTCTCGCAACCGGGGCAGATATGGAAACCGCCGGTCGCATGGGCTGCGTTGCAGCGGGCGAAGTAATCAGCCACATGGGGCCGCGGCCCGAGGCAAACATGCAGGCCTTGATGCGGCAGAACGGACTGATGTGACGCCAGCTCTGCCATAAACTTTATCTGGGCCGCAGTTTCTTTACTGTGGCCCTTCTTTTTACGCGGGTTTCACGTTCAAACTGTTGCGATTTTATTGAGAACAACCCTAGCCTGTTAGCTATGTTCTAGTTTAAGGTTTCCATGGCACGGTATGTCATCCTCACAGACGAAGCAGGCTCGAAGGGACAGGCCCACCGGTTTGGTGTTCCTGAGCATCTGTTGGCTAGCACACGCCCAAGAAGTTGCTGCCCGGGTTTGCTGACCCTTGATCTCGACATGCATCAACTTCGTGAAGTCACTCGTGACAAGGATATTGTCGCAATTGCGCCGGTCATGCCGATCAGTCTGATCGCCCCGGTTGAGCCAACCAGCAGCACCCCTCACGAAACTCCTAAGGGGTGGTCCGCTCAGGCACTGAACTTACCAACTCGATGCGAGGTAACTGACTCGCCACCAATCGTGGCAATCCTCGACACAGGTCTTGACCAAGAACACCCGGCCTTTGATGGCACACCGCTTGTGACACGTGATTTTGTAGGCACCGGGATGAAAGACATTCATGGGCATGGCACACACATCGCGGGCACGATTCTCGGACAACCTCTCGACGGGATATCAATTGGCCTACTCCCCGACATCTCCGCAGGCGTCATCGCAAAGATCCTCAACTACGCCGGGCTTGGGGTCAGCCAACATCTCTTTGAAGGTCTGCTTTGGGCTGCCGATCAAGCCTCTATCATCTGTACTTCGGTGTATTTTGACACCCAAAGACAAACGCAGGATCTGATCCACAGTGGATTGCCCAGAGCACAGGCCTTTGATGCAGCTCTCTCCGCAACCTTCGCCAACCTGAACTTGTTGCGGTCACTCATCACCATGTTGCAACACCCCGGACCCGGCCTTTTGGTATTTTCCGGAGCGGGGAACAGCTCTCGCAGGACAGGACCAGAACAGTACGAAACCGGCTCAATCGCGCCGATGTACAGCCCCGGCCTGCTGACCGTCGGCGCAGTGCGCTATGGGCCAGACGGAACACTTCTGGGCACCCATTTTTCCAACACGGGTGCGAGTATGGTTGCTCCAGGGGAGAATATTCTGTCCGCCGCCTCTGGCGGGAGACTATGTCGCCTCAGCGGCACTTCGATGGCCGCAGCCTATGCGACTGCTATGGCCGCCCTGTGGTGGCAAACCATGCCAAATGTTCGGGCAAACCAGGTCGCGGAACAAATGCTATCTGCCTGCGACACCGCTCCTCTTTGTCGGCTGCTTGCGCCATACGATTACGGTGCAGGCCTGGTACAAGGCCCTGCTGCGGAGCAGAGCCACCTTCCCAAACCCGCTAAAATCACGTTGGCGGAACAACCGTTGGCCCAAAGACCTGTCGCCTAGTGCGCCTCTGCCCAGTTTGCCCCCTGGCCTGCGTCCACAATCAGTGGCACATCCAGCTTCACCACGGGATCCGCTGCCGTCTCCATCACCCTGCGAGCCGCTTCGATCAAAGGATCCACGGCATCCCCTGCCACTTCAAAGATAAGTTCATCGTGCACCTGAAGCAACATTTTCGCGGGCAGGTCAGATATGGCGTCCGGCATCCGTACCATGGCCCGACGGATAATATCCGCGGCCGTTCCCTGAATCGGCGCGTTGATCGCCGCACGTTTGGCAAAGCCCGCTTGGGGTCCCTTAGCACTGATCGACGGTGTGTGAATCACACGACCAAACAGGGTCTCGACCCGATCATGTTCTTTCGCAAAGGCGACGGTATCATCCATATAAGTTTTGATACCGGGGAACCGTTCAAAATAGCGATCGATAAAGCCCTGCGCCTCAGCACGGGGAATGCGCAGGTTGCGCGCAAGGCCAAAGCCAGAGATGCCGTAGATCACACCAAAATTGATCGCCTTGGCTTGGCGGCGAATATCCGGCGTCATCTCATCAAGGGGCACATTGAACATCTCCGACGCGGTCATCGCGTGAATGTCCAACCCATCGCGGAAGGCCTGTTTCAGCGCGTCGATCCCGGCCATATGCGCCAGAATCCGCAACTCGATCTGGCTATAGTCGAGCGAGACAATCACCTTACCCTCTGGCGCGACAAAAGCTTCGCGAATGCGCCGCCCTTCTTCACTGCGCACGGGGATGTTTTGCAGGTTCGGATCGGTCGAGGCCAAACGCCCGGTGTTGGCGCCGGCAATCGAATACGACGTATGTACGCGCCCGGTGTCGGGATTGATGTGATCCTGCAGGGCATCCGTGTAGGTCGACTTCAGCTTTTGCAGCTGCCGATAGTCGAGAACGCGCGCGGCAAAATCATGTTCCGTGGCAAGGTCTTCCAATACATCGGCCGGGGTCGACCACTGACCTGTTTTGGTTTTCTTGCCGCCTTCCAGCGCCATATCCTCAAACAGGATCTGGCCGACCTGCGCCGGGCTCTGGACATTAAACTCACGCCCCGCAAGTTCATGCAACTCAGCCTCATGAGCCGCCATCTTCTGGGCAAAGGCGTTGGACATGCGAGACAGAGTGTCACGATCAACCTTGATCCCCTCCATCTCCATCTTGGCAAGAACTGGCACAAGGGGTCGCTCGAGCCCTTCGTAAACCCGTGTCACCTTTTTCCGATGCAGCTGAGGTTTAAAGATCTGCCAGAGACGCAGCGTGATATCCGCGTCTTCCGCCGCATACTTCACCGCATCGGCAACCGGCACTTTGTCAAAGGTGATAGCGCTTTTGCCTGTCCCCAAGAGCGATTTGATCGGAATGGGTTCGTGGTTCAGATAGCGATCCGACAGGGTGTCCATACCGTGATTGTGCAACCCGCCATTCAACGCGTAGGACATCAGCATCGTGTCATCGATCGGAGCAACATTGATGCCATAGCGCGCAAACACCTTGGCGTCATACTTCATGTTCTGACCGATTTTGATCACTGCGGGGTCTTCCAGAAGCGGCTTCAAGACCTCAAGAGCAGCGTTCAACGGCATCTGGCCCTCCGCCAGCTCATCAGATGCAAACAGGTCTTCACCAGCCGACGCTTTGTGAGTAAGCGGGATGTAACAGGCGCTCCCGGCCTCAACACACAGGGAAATGCCAACCAAATCACAGATCATCTCATCGAGGCCGGTGGTTTCGGTATCAACCGCCACCCAGCCGCGCTCGCGCGCTTGCGCGATCCAACCGTTCAACGCCTCAAGGTCGCTGACACAGGTATATTTTTCTGGATCAATGGGGGGCAGCTCGGGCGCTTCGTCTTCTGCGGTGACGGGCGCGGATGCGGACGTATCCACAATCACCGGCGCATCAACGCCCATGATCCCTGCCATACGTTTGGTCAGGCTCCGGAACTCCATCGCCGCAAGAAACTGCATCAGCTTGTCCGCCTCAGGTGCCCGCACCTCCAGATCATCAAGACCAAAGTCCAGCGTCATGTCGCAGTCGAGTTGCACCAGCTTTTTCGACAGCTCAATCTGGTCACGCTTTTCAATCAGGGTCTGGCGACGCTTGGGCTGTTTAATCTCTTCGGCACGATCCAACAGCTCTTCCAGCGATCCGTATTCATTGATCAGCAACGCAGCGGTTTTGATCCCGATCCCAGGTGCCCCCGGTACGTTGTCCACGCTGTCACCCGCAAGCGCCTGCACGTCGACCACACGCTCGGGTCCAACCCCAAACTTTTCGTGTACGCCCTCGCGGTCGATGAGTTTGTTTTTCATCGGATCAAGCATGTCGACGCCATCGCCAACCAGCTGCATCAGATCTTTATCCGAGCTAACGATGGTCACCCGCCCCCCAGCCTCGCGCCCCATACAGGCCAAGGTCGCCATAATGTCGTCGGCCTCAAACCCTTCGATTTCATGGCAGGCTATTCCAAAGGCACGTGTGGCATCGCGGGTCAGCGGGAACTGCGGCCGCAGATCTTCTGGCGCAGGTGGGCGATTGGCTTTGTACTGGTCATACAGGTCGTTCCTGAATGACTTTCCGGAGTGATCAAAAATCACCGCGACATGGGTTGGCGCATCTGGGCCTGTGTTGCCTTCGACGTAGCGCTGCAACATGTTGCAAAAGCCTGAAACAGCCCCAATCGGCAACCCGTCCGACTTACGCGTCAATGGCGGAAGTGCGTGGTATGCTCGGAAAATAAAGGCCGAGCCGTCGATCAAATGCAGGTGGTTACCCTTGCCGAAGTCCATGGCCTGTTCTCCCTGTGTTCGCGGTCACGCCAACATGCCTCAAGAGATAGGAGAACGCCAGACACCCTAACAAAAGGGAGGCCTCATTTCAGTTAGATCAACCGGCGATCCCCTGAGAACACCCCATACTTTTCCCGCATGTACGTTATGCACGCTACGTTGGCTGCGAGACGTCCATGCCCCTGTGTCTCCATCAGATACAAAGGGTCAACATCCCCAACCAATGTATTACCAATCCAAACATCTGTGTGTTTCGCCTTCTTCTTCGGACCAGTTCCTACGATCTTACGTCCATTGCGCTGATACATTCCCGAAAGCCAAATATCATCGACGCTCCAAAGTATGTCCGGAATGTCAAAGGCCTCTTTGGTCAAGAACTCTGGTCGAATCAGAACGCCACCAAATCCTTCTACAACATCGTCGACAAAGGGCATACGACCCACGCCCCAACGCCCTAAGCTCAAAGCCCGCAATGTTCTATAGAGAAGCTTTTTCTTAAACCATCGAGCTCGCATCTCTTGCCCAGCGGACGGAAGGCACTGTTCAGCAACAATTGCATTTGGCTCGCGCTCGGACACAGCCACGAGGCGGGCCAGCCATTCAGGATCATACCTGCGATCGTCGTCACAATAGACCAAACGAGCATCGCTTCCCCAATAGCGCATGACTGTCGGTAGTATCTTGGTAGCCGGTCCAAAATCGGTATCTACAACATGAACATCGCACTCGGTTGGTAGGCCTGCCATATCAATCTCCCCCAAGTCCCTTCGACTGTAAACCTTCGGGATGTTCAGCTCGATGGCATCAGGCTGCAGGCTTTGCGCCACGATGGAATCGATTGTGGCCTGCAAATACGGGACACGCGATGGGATCGTCGTCAATGACACAATGAGTTTGGGCATTATTGAAGGCATTTCGCAAAAAGGGTTGGGTTGCGCCGATGGATATCGCCTGCACAACCTTTTTTCAACACTGCCCAAATTTGGGATCAAATCATAGTGGTGACTTGATAAAGGTGCCGTTGTTCAACTCTTTAAAGGCCTGCCGCAGTTCAGCGCGGGTGTTCATCACAATTGGTCCATGCCAAGCCACGGGCTCCTGGATTGGGCGACCCGCCACCAGCAAAAACCGCACCCCTTCCGGCCCGGCCTGCACCGTCACCTCATCCCCACTCCCGAAGCGCACCAGGGTGCGGTTGCCTGACATGTCGCGAATGTTCAACTCCTGCCCAGCAAATTCTTTTTCTACTCGCACGCCAACGGGATTAGCTGCATCGCGAAAGCGCCCTGCCCCTGCAAAGACATAGGCAAAGGCATTTGCACGTGTATCAACCGGCAAGTTCTTTTTCACACCGGGGGGAACCGAGACATCCAAGTAGAGCGGATCTGCGGCAATCCCATCCACCGGTCCTGATTTTCCCCAAAAGTTGCCAGTGATGATTTTCACCTTTGTTCCGTCATCGTCGATAATTTCAGGAATGTCGCTTCCTTGGATGTCCTGATACCGCGGTGCCGTCATCTTCAGAGACGAGGGTAAATTGGCCCAAAGCTGAAACCCATGCATCCGTCCTTGGGCCGAACCGCGCGGCATTTCCTGATGCAAGATCCCGGACCCGGCGGTCATCCACTGCACCGACCCGGCCCCCAGAAGCCCCTGATTGCCCAGGCTGTCACTATGCTCGACCTCGCCGTCGAGCACATAAGTGATGGTTTCAATGCCGCGGTGCGGATGCCAGGGAAACCCTTTTTCAAACTGCGCCGGATCATCGTTGCGGAAATCATCCAACAACAGAAACGGATCGCTCGCCTCCGGCTCTCCAAAGCCAAAAGCACGATGCAGATGAACCCCGGCTCCTTCTAAGGTAGGCTGAGCCAGACGTGTCGATGTCACGGGACGAAAGGTCATTGTGCGTCTCCTCGCAGTGTTGCGAGAAAACTATTTTGCACAACCAAGCATGAAAACGCAGATTTGCGCACACACTTGGTGCAATGGCTCAGACTTTGCCTTCAAAATCCTTGTGCACCAACTTGGCATCACAATAGGAACATTCAACAAACCCCACCTCTTGCGGGATCATCAGCCAAACACGCGGATGACCCAGCGCACCTTCGCCGCCGTCACAGGCAACGCGATAGCTATCAACAATTTTTGTCTCAGGCGCCTCGATGGTCATGGCGTTGGTTCCCTTTCCTATGGCTTTGACCTATCAGCTTTATGATCCAACCCAGAGGCAGGAGCAAGCTTCCCCGTGACACAGGACGCAATCCGTATCAAAGACCTTCGTAAAACCTATGCGGGGGGCAAGCAGGCTCTCAAAGGGGTCGATCTGAACGTGCCCGCAGGTTCGGTTTTTGGTCTATTGGGCCCAAACGGCGCCGGAAAATCGACAATGATCAACATCATGGCGGGTCTGGTGACAAAAACATCGGGCCAGGTCGATATCTGGGGCTGGGATCAGGACAAGAACCCACGCCAATCGCGCGCGGCCATCGGCGTCATGCCGCAGGAACTGAATCTCGACCCGTTTTTCACGCCGCGGGCCGCGTTGGAAGTTCAGGCCGGGCTTTATGGCGTCCCAAAGGCCCAGCGCCGAAGCGATGAAATCCTCGAGATGGTCGGCCTCACCGACAAAGCCGAGGCCTATGCACGGACCCTTTCAGGTGGCATGCGTCGCCGACTGTTGCTGGCCAAAGCTCTGGTTCATCACCCGCAGATTCTTGTGCTGGACGAACCTACGGCTGGCGTTGATATCGAATTGCGTCAGATGTTGTGGGAAAATGTCCGCAAATTGAACCGCGACCGCGGCATGACCATCATTCTCACCACGCATTATCTCGAGGAAGCGGAAGAAATGTGTGATGAGATCGCGATTATCAATCACGGTGAAAAGGTCACTCAGCAAAGCACGCAAAGCATGCTCGGCCAGCTAGATGCCAAAACAATGGTCATCTTACCCGAAACACCCCCCGCGGCGCTTCCTCAAGCCGAGGGGATCATAGTCGACACCCGTGAAGACGGGGCGCTCGCTCTGACCTACCGCAGTTCAGAGACCTCGGCAGAAGACGTACTTTCCTGCGTCCACGCCGCCGGTATTCGCATTCGGGATGTGCGGACAGAGCAGGCTGATCTAGAGGATGTCTTCCTCTCGCTTACCAGTTCGCGCGCCTCTTAGAGGCCGGTTTATCTGAAGAACAAGCTGTCGTGTGGGGCATTACGCCCCTCACAGTATTGGTTCACGCCTCAACGCGGGCCAGCATACGCCCCAAAGGTCGGCCCGCCAGAATATGCACATGGAGATGAGGCACTTCCTGAACGCCATCTCGACCTGCATTGGCGATCATTCGGAAGCCGTCGGCCTCAAGCCCCTCCATTTTGCACACCTCCCCAACGGCCCGGACATAATCCACAATCTCCGCCTCGCTGGCTTCCTGGGCGAAATGGTCAAAACACACGTAGGGCCCTTTTGGGATCACCAGAACATGGGTCGGCGCCTGGGGTTGGATATCCCGAAAGGCTAGACTGTGGTCTGTCTCAAGCACCGTGTTGTTCGGGATCTCCCCGCGCAGGATCTTAGCAAAGATATTCTGGTCGTCGTAGCTATAGGCCATAGGTGTCCTCAGTCTGAGAAAAGGTGGTCAAGATGCACGATATCACGTGCGGTTTCCTCTGACACGGTCAGGAACGCCGCAAGTGGACGCGCATTCACCTCATGGGAATCTATCTCTCGGATTCGATCATGGTGTGCAAAACCTGCATCGCGGATTCGGTCGCTTTCATGCACCAGATCGTTGCGCACCGTTGGCAACAGGCGCTGCAGCGTTTCTGCTGGCGTACGCTCACCCGCCAGACCAACGCGCATGGCGTGACCAATCAGATAATCATCTGAAAATTCGCACTCTATTTCGAGGATGCGGGTGGTTGACCGGTCTCGACCGAAATCTTCCAGCAGATCTAGATTGGCCGGGTCCATGCAGACAATCAGTCGGTTGGTATCATAGTAGTCAAACAGCATCCGCATCAGGGCTTTGCGGTGGCGGTGCCGTTTGCCCATTGTTGACTGGATCCCGCCGAGATCAGGCAGATCACAGCTGTCTTCGTTAAACAGATATTCGATGCAGGGTATGTTGGTCATATTGCGAATACGATCGAGCAACCGCTTGGCCACATGCCATTTCTTGCTGACAATGATCAGCATTTCGCGTTCGCGACCAAGCGAGCTTTCGGTTTCCCAAAACCGTGGAGCAAACCGTCGTCCGATCCTGCCCTTTTCAGACAGGAATTTATACAGCGATCGCCCCTCGTTCGAGATCTGAAAATTCTGTCCTTCAGAAGAATAAAGCACGCCGAGCCTGCGGCGCAGCTCTGTTGCTTCGGGGCTTACCTTGCGTGCAAACAGGAAATCCTGACTGAGCAGCATGTCGTAGTGATCGTTATACAGCACAATCGGCATGCCATAGTCCGAGAACATCAGAAACGTCAGGGTCCGGCTGTCGATTTCATGGGTCGGGACCAGATGGCGCACCAGCGTTTGAAAAAAGGTTTCATCCGGAATCCAGGTTGTCCGGAAAAACTTCATGACATCTGGTCTTTTGTCGGTGAAATCCAGAATCCACTCAACAGTCCGACGGCGCAGGCACCACCACTGCGACCCGATCATGATCTCAAGATCATCCGGGATAGCCCGGCGCAGCCCGAGCTTTTTCTGCAACTCGAACATCGCATAGAACCGGCGCTTTTGGGTGCGTTCATTGAACCAATGGCGATAGATCAGCCGCTCTTCCTTCCAGCCCGTCTTGATCCAATCGGAATGGAAGTAGTCAAAGCTCTCGACATAGTCGCAGTCGCGCCGGTCCAGAAACTCATGCGCATATTCCGCCGATTTGATCGCCATACAATCGCCGGACAACATGTAAAAATGCGTCGCACGTGGGAAAGCATCAATCGCGGATTGCACCGCGTTCAACGTGGCCTGAACAAGGCTCCACTCCCCCCAGCCACATTTGATCCGCTTCTGAGCAAAGGTGACGTGATGATTGTCCGCAAGGGCCGTCCGGATTTGATGATACGCCGCTTTCGGCGCGCTGGCGTCAAAATGGATCGCGATGTAGTCGCCTGCCGCCGTAAGACTGTTGGCCTGACGGATGATCGCGTCAGGGTCTTTGTGGCACAGCAATATAAAGGCAATTTTTGCCATTCAGGAAACCATCTGCCCTATTATTGTCTGATTGTTTATGTTGATAGAGGTGAACAGGCATTGAATAAACCTGCTTTCTTTGATTTTTTACGGGAAAGTTTGCGCCAGTAACAACAACATGGCGGACAGGACGGAGGCAGCGGGCATGGGGTTTCCAGGCACTTGGATGACCGAGAGCGAAAGTGTGGTGTATCGGGTTGTACCTAAGTGTGCCTGCTCGACCATCGGCCAGATCATGTATTATTCCGATCAGGGCGAGTTCTTTGACGGCGATATTCACGATGCCAAACAGGGAATGCACAAATGGGCGCTGGAAGACAGCCAGCCCGCCATCAAGGCCAATGTGAAGACCCGCACCAGCTATGCCTTTACATGTGTGCGCAACCCTTACACGCGCATTCTGTCGTCCTTCTTTGACAAGATCTGTGGCATTCAGCGCAATGGTCGCCGCTATCGTGGCAATCTTGTTCCCCTGCTGATCCAGAAATACGGCATCGAGGTTGGTGGAGATGACGGCAAGCAAGAGTTTGACCAGATCCGCAGCTTTCGCCGTTTTCTCCTGTTTGCACGTGACACCATTCGGTGGCGTCGGCCAATGGAACCAGACATTCACTGGTCCGCCATGTCAGGTCATGTCAGCACCTTCATCGTGAATGGCGGGCGCTACAACAAAATCTTCTGGACCGAACAGTTCAACGACGGCATGCAGCAGGTTTTGGACAACATCCAGACGCCTCACGCCGTCGATCTTGCCGCGATTCCCCGTTTCAACGAATCCGAAGGCCACGGTCCCAAACGCGCGCATCCTGTCGAAGACTACTTTGACGACATGTCGATGCATCTGGTCTATGAGATCTACAAACGTGATTTCGATCTGTTCAAATATGATTTCGAGGACCCGTCCAACAAGATGCCCATCGGTGAAATTGATCTGGACGAGGTTCACGCCAAACTGGGTGACTAAGATCCCGCTTCTGACGGTGGGCCGGATTACGCGTCGGCTTGCATCAGCGGGAAAAACACCCCACTCGACCAAACTCCGATCTGTCCATCGTGTTCCACGGCCAGATCAACCATGCGGTAAAAGCTCTTGCGGTCGATCCGTGCCTCTAGACCATGTCGCACCATGACATAAGGCGCGGGCTCGCCCGATGTTTCGTCGACTTCGCAGCGCAACGAGGTTTCATCCCCAACAACTGCGATGTCCCCGACGTTGGTTGTGAAGCTTAGAACCTGCTCAATCCCGTCTCCGACCGCGTCAAAATCCACCGCGACAAAGGGGACATCCTCGACCTGAATGCCGACTTTTTCTACTGGCGTGACAAGATAATACAGCCCATCCTCGATTTTTAGGATCGAGGCGAACAACCGCACCATTTCGGGGCGGCCAATCACGCCCCCCTCGTGGATCCACGTGCCATCCCGTTTGATCTGAATATCCAAATCCCCGCAAAACGGGGGATCCCACTCCTGCACCGGCGGCAGTTTCTTGCCACTTGCGGCCTTTGCCGCCGCTGCAAGGCCTTTTGCCGAAGGGGTCACGCGATTTTGTGCGCTCATTGCTTTTGCCATTTCCTGTCCACACGATACACTCATACGCAAATGGTTTGATTGCAATGGAGAGTTCGCATGACCGAGGCCGAAAATCTGGTCGCCGACATTGAGGCACTGGAAGAAAAACTGGCCGAGGCCAAGCGCTCGATCACCGCGCGGTTTATTGGACAAGAGCGTGTGGTGGATCTGGTGCTCTCCGCCCTATTGTGTGGCGGTCATGGTCTGCTGATTGGCCTGCCGGGCCTTGGCAAAACACGCCTCGTGGAAACGCTTTCGACCGTGATGGGGTTAAATGGCAATCGCGTTCAGTTCACCCCGGATCTCATGCCCGCCGATATTTTGGGATCCGAAGTTCTGGAAACCGGCGCGGATGGCAGCCGCGCATTCAAATTCATCGAAGGCCCCATTTTCTGTCAGCTGTTGATGGCCGATGAAATCAACCGCGCCTCTCCACGGACTCAATCGGCTCTTTTGCAGGCGATGCAGGAAAAAGTTGTCACCGTTGCCGGGGAAACCCGCGACCTTGATGCGCCGTTCCATGTCTTGGCCACACAAAACCCCATTGAACAAGAGGGCACCTATCCCCTGCCCGAAGCGCAACTTGACCGCTTTCTCGTTCAGATCGACGTAGGTTATCCTGATCGTCAAACCGAACGCGATATCCTGCTGGCCACTACCGGCATTGAAGAAGCTGAGTCGCATCAGGTCTTTACCCCGGATGAGTTGATCGCAGCGCAGCAGTTGCTGCGGCGAATGCCAGTGGGGGATGCTGTCGTCGAAATGATCCTTGATCTGGTGCGCGCCTTCCGCCCTGCCGATCCTGCAGCATCTGACCGCGTGAAAGATCTCGTCGCCTGGGGTCCCGGCCCCCGCGCGGCTCAGGCCTTGATGATGACCGTGCGCGCCCGTGCGCTTTTGCAAGGGCGCCTGGCCCCCGCCCCCGAAGACGTGCTGGATATGGCCAAACCTGTTTTGACCCACCGCATGGCACTGACCTTTGCGGCACGGGCACGGGGCGAAGATCTTTCCGCCCTTATTGACGAAGTCGCAGGCCAAATGACCAACCGTGAGGCCGCCGCGTGAATGCAGAAGTCACCCAGCTCCGCCGCCGCGCTCAGGAAGAGGCAAGCCGCCTTCCTGCGCTTTTGGCGCGCGCCGAACAACTCGCAGGCACCGTCCTGTTGGGAGAACACGGCCGACGCCGTGCCGGGCTGGGCGACGATTTCTGGCAATATCGCCCGCTGCAGGTTGGGGACAGCTATCGACAAATTGACTGGCGCCGTTCCGCCCGTGGCGATGATCAATATGTCCGCGAGCGTGAGTGGCAGATTGCGCAAAGCGTCCAGATCTGGGTGGATCAAGGCGCATCCATGCGCTTTTCCGATGACAAAAACAGCCCTAGCAAAGCCGACCGCGCCCGCCTGACGGCCGTGGCCTGCGCCATCCTCCTTTTGCGGGGTGGTGAGCGCGTTGGGTTGACTGGATGGTCTTTGCCACCACAACGCGGCGAGCGGCAAATCGCCCGGTTGGCTGAGGCATTGTCCCACGATGGCGACAGCGATTACGCCCCTCCGGAAGCACGGGGGATGTTGCCTCATGCCAAGGCGATTTTCGTCTCAGATTTCCTCGGAGATCTCGCCCCGATAGAGGCTGCTTTGACCAAAGCGGCAGATCG
The DNA here is from genome assembly GCA_947497905.1 of uncultured Pelagimonas sp. Lineage (GTDB taxonomy): Bacteria > Pseudomonadota > Alphaproteobacteria > Rhodobacterales > Rhodobacteraceae > CANMIH01. Next base: position 37,188 of record CANMIH010000009.1, on the reverse strand, counting down.
TGGCGTGCGCGGGGTGCTGTTGCAGATCCTGACATCATCGGAAGAAGCTTTCCCATTCCGCGGACGCACCATTTTTGAAAGTGTCGGTAAATCCGTGACACATGAAACACTCAAAGCCTCGGACCTACGTGACCGCTATTTAACGCGGTTGGCAGAGCGCAAGGCGCGATTGGCAGACCTCTGTCGCCTGACCGGCTGGCAATATCAGTGCCACCACACAAACCAAAGCGCGCAATCCGCCCTGTTGTGGCTGTACCGCGCGCTTGATGGGGAACACGGATGACAGTGTTTGGTGTATTGGGCTTTTCCAGCCCCTGGCTGTTGCTGGCGCTGGCCGCCTTGCCCATCTTGTGGATTATTCTAAGGGCCGTCCCTCCGTCGCCCGTACGTCGGATGTTTCCCGGTGTGGTTCTTTTGCTTGGCCTCAAAGATGAGGATCAAATCACCGATCGGACCCCGTGGTGGCTGTTGTTGTTGCGCATGCTGGCGGTGGCTGCTGTTATCTTGGGCCTCGCTGGGCCCATTCTGAACCCGGAGCAAGATCAGGCCGGCGAAGGCACTGCGCCTTTGCTGATTGTCATGGATGCCAGCTGGGCCTCGGCCCCGGATTGGAAACTTCGACAAGACACATTGGAACGGCTGCTGAGCAAGGCAGATCGTCAGCAACGCCCCGTCGCGCTTCTGCGATTGACCGATCCGCAGCCCATGCCATTCACCACGGCCGATGTCTTACGCACGCGGTTGGGCGGCTTGCACCCAGAAGCCTGGGAACCTTCTAACAATACCATTGCCCGCACCATCGGAGTTTTGCCCGAAGGTGATTTTGACAGCTATTGGCTTTCAGATGGAATCGCGCGCGAGACCCGCAAGCCGCTGTTGGAGGCGCTTCAGAATCATGGCTCCGTTCGTGTTTTTGAAAGCCCGCGCAGCCCGGTCGTTCTATTGCCTGCCGTTGCTGAGAATAATCTTCTCAAATTTACCGCGTCGCGCCTACGCCCCGGACCGTCACGAGAAATCACGCTCGCGGCACATGGCAAAGACCCTGCGGGCAATCCTGCGGTACTGTTCCAAAGTCCAATTGCCTTCGAAAGCGGTGCGCTAACTGCAACAACCGATCTCAGCCTACCTGCTGAACTGCGCGCCCGCATCACGCGATTTGAACTGGCCGGACAACGTAGTGCCGGTGCTGTGACCCTGCCTGATGATAGTCTACGCCGTCGCGAAATCGCTTTGATGGCGGGTCGGGAAGATCGCGAAGGGCTCGAACTGCTCTCGCCACTGCACTATCTGCGCAAAGCCTTGGCCCCTACTGCCGATCTGCTGGAGGGCGCCCTTGAGACGGTGCTGCCTGCCAATCCCGATGTGATTGTGCTTGCCGATGTCGCGCGCCTTTCCGCTGGTGAAGAAGAGGCCATCACCGAGTGGCTCAACAAAGGTGGTCTGTTGCTGCGATTTGCTGGCCCTCGTCTCGCGGCAAGTGATGTCAGCCGTTCAAATGAAGACCCCTTGATGCCGGTTCGTTTGCGCGCCGGAGGCCGATCCGTTGGCGGTGCAATGAGCTGGGGGGAACCCAAAACTCTGGCCCCCTTCACAGAAGATAGCCCCTTCTTTGGCCTGACATTCTCGGACGAGATTGTGGTCAACAGTCAGGTGGTGGCCCAACCCGACCCGACGTTGGCAGACCGCGTGGTGGCCCAGCTTTCTGACGGCACGCCTCTGGTCACGCGTAAAACGGTCGGACAGGGGCAGGTCGTGTTGTTCCACGTCACGGCCAATGCGGAATGGTCGACACTGCCCTTGTCTGGTTTGTTTGTTCAGATGCTTGAGCGTCTGGCCGTGTCTTCGACGTTGCAGCCCGAGGCCGACACCTTGGAGGGCACGACGTGGCAGCCAATCGCTGTGCTGGATGGATTTGGCACCCTGGCCAACGGAGATACACTGCCCGGGGTAGATGGCACAGATTTGTTGACCACGGAACTCGGACCGGATCTACGCCCCGGACTGTATCAGGGGGAAGATCGGACGCTTGCGCGCAACACCATTTCCGCAGATCGTGAAATGACGCCTATGATTTGGCCCGACACCGTGCCTGTAGATGGCCTGTCTCGCCCACAAGAGCGGCCTTTGGCCGGATTTCTCCTTGGCTCGGCCATCGCGTTGCTCTTGGTGGATGTTCTGGCGGCGCTGGCCCTATCTGGACGTCTGGTTTCTCCACGTGCGGCGGTGGTTCTTTTCGCATTCGCCTTGTCGCCGCAAATGTCAGAGGCGCAAGATGACCTCGCGATCAGTGCCACCTCTGATGTCGTCTTTGCCCATGTGCTTACCGGCGATCAGCGACTTGATGACCTGTCATATGCGGGTCTCAAAGGGCTAGCGCAGACGCTCTTTTTTCGCACATCCGTCGAACCTGCGGATCCTATGGGTGTCGATCTGGAACAGGATGAACTTGCTTTTTTTCCGTTTCTGTATTGGCCCATTTCACCAAACCAACCAACGCCCTCATCCGAGGCCTATGCCAAGCTGAACGCCTACCTGCGCTCTGGCGGGCTCATTTTGTTTGACACCCGCGACGCCGATATCGCTGGATTTGGAGCCAACACGGCCAATGGCCGTAAACTGCAGGAATTGGCCTTAGGCCTCGACATCCCACCGCTGGAACCGGTGCCCGAGGACCATGTGTTGACCCGCGCCTTCTATCTTCTTCAGGATTTCCCCGGCCGCTATTCTGGTCGCGAGGTCTGGGTCGAAGCTGCCCCACCAGACGCCGAATTGGTCGAGGGCATGCCGTTTCGCAATCTCAATGACAACGTCACACCTATTGTAATCGGCGGCAACGACTGGGCCTCTGCCTGGGCCGTCGATGACAGGGGCATTCCGAGCGTGCCGCTTGCGCGTGGCTTTGCCGGTGAAAGGCAACGTGAGATTGCCTATCGCTTTGGCGTCAATCTGGTGATGCATGTGCTGACAGGTAACTACAAATCCGATCAGGTTCACGTGCCTGCTTTGCTTGATAGGTTGGGCCAATGACCGGACACATCGTTTTTGACCCGCTTCTGCCTTGGGTGATTATTGTCGCTCTCGGCGCCTTGGCTATTGTCGGTGTGGTTTTAGCCCTGTGGCGCGGTCTCTCGGGATGGGCACTTCGGCTTCTGGCCGGTGTGGTTCTTGTTGGTGCTTTGGCGCAACCTTCGTATCAGATCGAGGACACCGCACCGCTCAATGATATCGTTCTGATGATCGTCGACGAAAGCGCCTCACAGCGGTTGGCTGAACGTGCGGGTGTGACCTCTGAGGCCGCAGAGACCTTGGTTGCAACGCTCGAAGCCCGTCCAAACACCGAAGTGCGTCGTATCCCCGTGGGAGATGGTGACGGAGATGCAGGCACTCAATTGATGACGGCACTGTCTGCTGCGCTGGCCGAGGAGCCCCGTGGACGGATCGCCGGGATCCTGCTGCTGTCAGATGGCCGATTGCATGATCTAGAACGCGCGCCTGACCTACCTGCGCCCCTGCACCTGTTGCTCACAGGAAAAGACACCGATTGGGACCGACGGCTTATCGTGCGCAATGCTCCGGCCTTTGCCATTCTGGGCGAAGAGGTCGAACTGACCCTGCGCATCGAAGATCAAGGCGCGGCCCCCGGAGACCTGAGCAGTGACATCTTAATTTCCGTTGACGGTGAACCGCCCCAGCAGTTTTCGGTCCCTGTTGGGCAGGATCTGCACCTCCCCATTACACTTCCGCACGGCGGAATGAATGTGATCCAATTTACCGTGCCCACCGCAGAAGGGGAACTGACGGACCGCAACAACACAGCGTTGGTTCAGATCAATGGTGTGCGCGACAGATTGCGTGTTCTGCTTGTTTCCGGGGAACCTCACGCGGGCGGGCGCACCTGGCGAAATCTTTTGAAATCTGACAGTTCGGTCGATCTGGTTCATTTCACCATTTTACGACCACCTGAAAAACAGGACGGCGTACCAGTGGATGAGCTTTCACTGATCGCCTTCCCCACTCGTGAGCTATTTCTGGAAAAGATCGAAGATTTCGATCTGATCATTTTTGACCGATACAAACGCCGCGGTATTCTGCCGTCTATCTATCTCGACAATGTGCGCAACTATGTCGAACAGGGCGGGGCAGTTCTGGTGGCGGCAGGTCCCGATTTTGCCAGCGCCGATTCAATCTATCGCTCGCCCCTGGCCGAAGTCTTGCCCGCTGAACCCACCGCACGTGTGGTCGAAGAGGGCTTTCGCCCCACGGTGACAGACCTGGGCCAGCGTCATCCGGTCACCTCGGGATTGACCGGCCCAGAGACCTGGGGACGTTGGCTACGTCAGATCGAAGTGGAACCCCGCAGCGGACAGACTGTCATGCAGGGGATCGATAATCGGCCGCTTTTGGTTCTGGATCGCGTTGGCGAAGGTCGCGTTGCACTTTTGGCCTCAGATCATGCCTGGCTCTGGTCGCGTGGTTATGAAGGCGGTGGACCTCAGCTTGAGCTTTTGCGCCGTCTGGCGCATTGGATGATGAAAGAACCCGAGCTTGAGGAAGAGGCGCTTTGGGCAGAGGCCGCCGGGCAATCGCTCAGGGTGATCCGCCGCACTCTTGCCGTAGAAGCCGCACCGATCACCATCACCCATCCAGATGGAACCTCTCATGAGATCACGCTGAGCGAGGTAAGCCCCGGCCGGTTCGAAGCCACCTATAACGGCCCGGAAATTGGCCTTTATCGTTTGAGCGATGGTGATTTGAGTGCGGTTATTGGCTTAGGCCCGGCTGCTCCTCGAGAATTCGAGGAGACGATCGCAAGTGCCGAGGCTCTCACACCGTTGATCGAAACGTGGCGTGGAGGGGCTTTGCGATTGGAAGAGGGCCTTCCAAACATCCGCAACATCCGCGCGGGCCGACCTGCGGCGGGGCGGGGTTGGATCGGATTAACACCGCGGAATGCTTCCGAAACTCTGGATGTGCGCCAGACCCCGCTTCTGCCATCTTGGCTGGTGCTGGTTCTGGCGTCTCTGATGATTATCGGGGCCTGGTTGCGAGAGGGCCGCTCGGCCTAGGGCAGATCAAACACCATTGCCTCCTCAGACCAACCATCGACTGAATCTTTGGCCCGTACCAGAACCTGCGTAGCGCTGTCTGGAACAGCGATGCCACTCTGCGACCGCGTAAAAGGCTGCTCGTTCACGTGAGGATGCGCCAGAACCCGTGTTCCCAGAACCGTTCCGTCCAAGGCCTCAACACGCCAGCCATCCGCATAGTGATCCCAGCCCGTATCCGGATGTGCCAGGGTTACGGAAAACCGCCAGGTGCCGCCGCTTGGACTGGCCATGACATCGACTATCTGCGGTGGATCAGCCTGTAGGCCGGTTGCCGCGAGTATAAACAGTAAAAAATATCTCATGGCCGTATCATACCATGCGCTCAGTTTGTCGAAGTCACATCCGCTTGAGCCTGCGTTCGAAGATTGTCATCACACACATCCAAAAGAACACGGCGGGATTGCGAGGCAAACTCTCTGCGCAAAATCACCCCAAGCGTGAACACCACAGCAACAATCAATGCCCAACCACCAGCCAACCACGCTGTGGAGGCAATACCGAAATAGACCGACCGTAAACCGCGATTGTATGAGCGTGCTCCGGCGATATTGATCGCAGCAGCTTTCATGGCACGCGGCTCGGCTGAGGGATGATTGGGATCGTTGGGCACAGCCGCCATCAATACAGAACAGTAGCCAAACAGCCGATGCGACCAGACGAATTTCAAAAAGGCGTTGGTTGCAAACCCCAACATGACGATCAGCTTGATCTCCCAAACAACATCCGGCGCCGCCGCTTGGGTCAGGTCTTTGGCCAAGCCACTGACCAATTCAGCATTCCCCAGCAGCGCCATGCCACCACCAATGGCGATCATGCTGGCCGAGGCAAAAAACGCCGTGCCCTGACGCAGGCTTGTGACGATCTGACTGTCAAATATCCGGGGATCGCGCGTGACAAAGACCAACATCCACTCTCGCCGATACTGAGCCATCAAATTCGACGTCGATGGTCGCGCAGCCGGAGCATTTTCGATCATCAGCGTACAGGCAATCCAGCAGAGCAGCAGCAACCCGACCGCCGAAGCATCAAGTATCGTGAACGGTGCGATGAGGTCAGCGAAGGTCATCAGAAGGGTTTGACCACCACAACCCAAAGGATCGCAATGGCGCCTAACACGCTCACTTCATTGAAGATGCGTAGAAACACATCACTTTCGCGGAACTCGCCTTTGCGCGCACGCAGCACCAGTTTGCCAATCCAGATATAATGCGCCGCCAAAAGCGCCACCAGCGTCAGCTTTAGGTGTACCCAAGCGGGCCATCCCCAGTCCCAGGCCAAGACCAGGCCTGTGCCCAGCGCAATGACCGCAAGCCCGGCCGAAAACCGATACAGCCTGATGGTGAGATCTCCCAATGGGCCAAATTCCCCCAAACGATCCCACTCGCGCTTCCAATAGATCAAAGCGCGAGGGACGGCGAAGATCGACGTCATCCAGCCCATAACGCAAAGAAGATGTATGATTTTAACCCAGTCCATGGCGCTAGATGACCTGTTTGCCTGTGCCTTGGCAAGCCGCCAACATATCGCATGGAAAAATCAGGACTCGCGTTTTCATAAATTTGGTTATATAAAATGACCAATTCATGGAGGACCCTTGATGGACATGCCAAACCCCAGCGCCAGTGTAATTGGCCGCAAGGCACGTATTGTCGAACGTTTACAAAGCGTTCTACCAAAAGATTCCGTCATCTCGGACGAGGCCGAAACACGCGCCTATGAGTGTGATGCCTTGACCGCTTACAGGTGCCCCCCATTGGCGGCTGTGTTGCCCCGCACCACACAAGAGGTCGCAGAGGTACTGCGTATCTGTCACCAAGAAGGTGTACCTGTTGTGCCACGTGGTGCGGGAACCTCTCTGGCCGGGGGCTCATTGCCGACTGCCGATTCCATTATCTTGGGCGTTTCACGCATGACGCAGGTGCTTGAAGCGGATTATGACAACCGCTTTGTGCGGGTCCAGACCGGTCGGACCAACCTCTCGGTCACTGGCGCAGTGGAAGAGGAAGACTTCTTTTACGCCCCTGACCCGTCGTCACAATTGGCCTGTGCCATCGCGGGCAATATCGCCATGAACTCAGGTGGCGCGCATTGCCTGAAGTATGGCGTGACCACCAACAATCTGCTCGGGGTCACCATGGTTCAGATGGATGGCACCATCGTAGAAATTGGCGGCGCACACCTGGATCCAGGCGGGTTGGATTTGCTAGGGGTTATCTGTGGATCTGAGGGCCAGCTAGGTGTTGTGACCGAAGCGACCCTGCGGATCTTGCGCAAACCCGAAGGGGCCCGCCCGGTTTTGATGGGCTTTGACAGCAACGAGGTCGCGGGCACCTGCGTCTCCGACATCATCAAAGCGGGCATTTTACCTGTCGCAATCGAGTTCATGGACCGACCCTGTATCGAAGCCTGCGAAGCTTTCGCCAAGGCGGGGTATCCCATGTGCGAAGCGCTTTTGATCGTTGAGGTTGAGGGCAGCGAAGCAGAAATCCAGGAACAGCTCGCCTTGATCCTGGAGATTGCAAAGCGTCACAACCCTGTCGAGCTGCGAGAAGCAAAAGACGCCGATGAGGCCGGGCGCATCTGGCTGGGTCGCAAATCCGCCTTTGGGGCCATGGGTCAGATCAATGACTATATGTGTCTGGATGGCACAATCCCGGTCTCAGAACTGCCCTACGTTCTGCGCCGCATTGGTGAGCTGTCCAAACACTATGGTCTAGGCGTCGCCAATGTTTTCCATGCTGGTGACGGCAATATGCACCCACTGATCCTGTTTGATGCCAACAAGCCCGGTGATCTCGAACTCTGTGAGGCCTTCGGTGCCGATATCCTGCGCCTTTGTGTCGAAGTGGGTGGTTGTTTGACCGGCGAACATGGTGTGGGCATCGAAAAACGCGATCTAATGCTGGATCAATACGCCCCGGAAGATCTGAATGCGCAGATGTGCGTGAAGGATGTGTTTGATCCCCAGTGGCTTTTGAACCCCGCCAAAGTCTTTCCACTGACATCATCTGAAAGCCGCCGCCATGCTGCGGAATAAGGCACTCCCCCGGGACAAATTCGAAGAGTACACACATGAGACCTGAGAGTGAGGCCGAGCTGGCCGAGATGATCAAAACGGCGGATGGGCCGCTGAGTATCCGCGGTGGTGCCACTCGCGGAGTACTGACTGAAGGAACACCGATAGAGACCGGCGGCCTTTCCGGCATCAGCCTTTATGATCCTGGCGCGTTGACCCTAGTGGTCAAGGCGGGCACCCCATTGGCAGATATTGAAACAGCACTTGATGCCGAGGGCCAGCGTCTCCCCTTTGAACCGATGGACCATCGCGGCCTGTTGGGCACCTCTGGCGCTCCAACCATTGGTGGTATCGCCGCCGGAAACATCAGCGGCCCCCGCCGGATCCAGGCCGGAGCCTGCCGCGATCTGATGTTGGGCGTCCGTTTTGTGGATGGTCAGGGCACCGTTGTGAAAAACGGGGGTCGAGTGATGAAAAACGTCACCGGCTACGATCTGGTCAAATTGATGGCCGGAAGCTGGGGAAGCCTTGGTGCGCTGACAGAAGTCAGCTTCAAGGTTCTGCCCACACCCGAAGCCACCGCAACCGTGATTCTCACCGGTCTAGGTGATGAGGACGCGGTGTCCGCGATGTCCAAAGCCCTTGGCTCGCCCTTTGATGTCACCGGCGCGGCACATATCTCTGCATCAGATCCAGCAGATGCGAAAACCATGATCCGCATCGAGGGGTTTGAGGGGTCTGTCGCCTATCGCGCGGGCGAGCTGCGCGACCTCTTCAAGGCACAAGACGTGACGGTTGAAACCGATCCCACACAATGCGCCGCACTCTGGTCCGCCATTCGCGATGTTGAGCCGTTACAAGACCATTCAGGCGATGTCTGGAAAGTGTCCTGCAAACCCTCGGACGGGCCAGAGCTGGCACGACGATTGCAGGCTGAGGCTGTCATGTATGACTGGGGAGGTGGGTTGATCTGGGCATGTCTCCCTGAAGGAACAGATGCTCGCAACCGGCTTGGCGCCTTTGGCGGACATGCCACGTTGGTACGAGGAACTGCAAAAACACCTCGTTTTCATCCCGAAACCGCGGTTTTGGCCACACTTTCGCAAGGGTTGCGGGATAAATTCGACCCTAGGGGAATACTGAACCCAAGGGTAATGACCGGATGAACCAGACTGTCGTTCTCACTTTCATTGCAATCTTTGCAATTGGCCCGGCGCTTTGCGCTGTGCTGATGCGTCTGCCTGCGCGCAAAAATGCGTTGATGGCCCTTGCGATGATGGTTGTTGCGGCAACATTCGCAGCGCTTTGGCTAAACGGGGTTTCGCCCCTCGCCACCTTAAGCGCTCTGTGGATGGGTTGGATCTGTGGGGTTGCGATGTTTGCGCTGGCACTTTGTCGGCGATTTTATCATCCGCAAACACAGCGTGGGATCACCATCATGGCTTTGATGGCAACCACGCTCCCTTGGTTCGGCCTGGCTACAGCTTTGACATTGACCTGAGGCTCACCTGCCCAGGCATCTGACAGGAACCCCATCAGCATACAGGCCTTAAGGTCTCGTGTGCGACAGGAAGGCTTGCTTGCCATGCAGACGCATTTCACCGAAGACCAGCTGAAAGATCCCGGCATTGAACGCGCAAATGAGATTTTGCGCTCTTGTGTGCATTGTGGATTTTGCACCGCAACTTGCCCGACCTATCAGGTGCTTGGGGATGAGTTGGATAGCCCGCGCGGGCGGATCTATCAGATCAAGGATATGCTTGAGAATGAGCGTGTTCCCGATGAGAAAACGGTCAAACATGTTGACCGCTGCCTGTCCTGTCTGGCCTGTATGACCACCTGCCCGTCAGGTGTCCATTACATGCATCTGGTTGATCATGCCCGCGAATACATTGAAAACAATTACAAACGCCCTTTCACCGACCGCGCGCTACGATGGGTATTGGCGCAAATCCTGCCGTATCCAACACGATTTCGTCTCGCACTTCTGGCTGCGAAAATTGGACGACCCTTTGCCTTTATGATGCCCGATGATCGGCTGAAGGCCATGTTGGAAATGGCCCCGAAACATATCCCGCCGGTCAGCCGTAATGATGATCCCCAGAGCTTTGCTCCGGTGGAACCGCGCAAAAAGCGCGTGGTCCTGATGACCGGATGCGCGCAAAAGGCCCTCAACACCGACATCAACGATGCCACCATTCGGCTTCTCACACGTCTCGGCTGTGAAGTCGTCATTCCCGAAGGCGCCGGGTGTTGCGGGGCACTGACGCACCATATGGGCAAAACCGACCAAAGCCATGCCAGCGCTGCGGCCAACATTCAAACCTGGGCCGGTGAAATGGATGGTAAGGGACTGGATGCCATTGTGATCAACACCAGTGGCTGTGGTACCACGGTAAAAGACTATGGCTATATGTTCCGCAACGACCCACTGGCCAAAGATGCGGAACGTGTCTCAGAAATTGCCATGGATATCAGCGAGCTGCTGGTCAAACTAGACATCCCCAAGGGGGAGCAGAAGGGCATCAAAGTCGCTTACCATGCCGCCTGTTCGCTTCAGCATGGCCAGAAGATCAAAACCCACCCCAAAGATCTCTTGAAGACCGTTGGGTTCAAAGTGGTCGAGCCAGAGAACAGCCACCTGTGCTGTGGATCGGCGGGCACCTACAACCTCATGCAGCCGAAAATTTCCAAAGAACTGAAAGCACGCAAAGTCGAAACGTTAGAGGCCAAAACCCCCGATATCATCGCCGCAGGTAACATTGGGTGCATGATGCAGATTGGCTCGGGAACAGAGGTGCCGATTGTGCATACCGTTGAACTTCTGGACTGGGCCACGGGTGGACCGAAACCTCCTGCACTGGGATAAGCTTAAAATTTAAATTACCCTTTGCCCTAATATTGCCGCAACACGAGGCTAAGGCTTGGGCAAAGGGGGCGCGCGCGTGCGGATTTTTCTGACCTTTATTTTGGTTCTTTGTGGAAGCTTTGCATCTGCGCAGGGTTTGTTTTCCTTGGGCAGCGTCGAAGATGGCCGCAAATGGGAAGCGGTTGGCCGTTTGGAAATTGCCGGTGAGGCCTTTTGCACCGGCGCCCTGATCGAGCCAACATTGGTTCTAACCGCCGCTCATTGTTTGTTTGATGCCCAAACTGGTGCCCCGGTCAAAGTTGACGATATCCAGTTCCTGGCCGGGTGGCGCAATGGCCGGGCCTCGGCCTATCGACGTGTGCGCGCGGCGGTAGCTCATCCAGATTACCAGTTCTCCGGCCCCTCTAACACCGATCGCATTCGCAACGACGTTGGCCTGATCCGCCTGCAACATCCCATACGCAACACCACAGTCACGCCCTTTCAAACCGACACCCAGCCCCCCAGCGGTGCGCGCGTCGGCGTGGTGTCTTATGCACATGACCGTTCAGAAGCGCCCTCGCTTCAGGAGTTGTGCAACGTCTTGGCACAGCAGAATGAAGTTCTGATCCTCAGTTGCGAAGTCGATTTCGGCGCCTCTGGGTCTCCGGTCTTTACCTTTGACGTCAACGGAACTCCTCGCATTGTCTCGGTCGTCTCAGCCAAAGCCGAAGCCAATGGGCAACCTGTCTCGCTTGCCACACCTTTGCTGGAACCTCTGCAGGCCCTGCGAACGGCGCTGGCGGATTATGGCGACAAGGGTGTTGGTTTGATCCCCATGGCTGCAGGCAGCCGCAGAAACACAGGTGCAAAATTTATAAAACCGTAAAAGTTCTGGCTCTGTTGGCCACCCTCGTTTTGCCGTCGATTGCGACGGCTCAGTCTCATTTTGACGTAATGGACCGTCGCGGCGAGTTGCTTGGTTGGGAAGGTGTTGGCCGCATTGACAGCCGCAGCGGTTATTGCACCGGCACTCTGATCGCTCGCAATTTAGTTCTGACCGCTGCACATTGTGTTTTCGACGATGCGGGCAAGCTCATTCCACCTGAAACAATGATCTTTCGTGCTGGCTACCATCGTGGTCAATCCATTGCCCAGCGCCGGGTTGTAAAACACGTTGTGGCAGAAGGATATACCGACAAAGGCGGATCTCACATCAGCAACCAATCCATTGCCCACGATCTGGCTCTGCTCAAGTTAGATCGAGATATTGTCAGTGCTGAGGCAGATCCCTTTAAAGTCCACAGGACAGCGCTGCGCGACAGAAGGGTCAGCGTCGTGTCCTATGGAAAGGGGCGTTCGGAGGTACTGTCACGCCAGGGAAAATGTGACTATCTGAAAACCTACCGCCACGGATTGATGACCTTTGATTGCGATGTCACCTATGGCTCGTCCGGCGCTCCTATTTTCGCGCGCATCGATGGGAGATTGCGGATTTTTTCCGTCGTCTCAGCGATGAGCACCGATCCCGACAGACCCAAAGAAACCATTGGGATGACATTGGCGCATCAAGTGGATGATATGAAGGCGCGACTGCGCAATGATGCCGCTCTTCCCAAAGTCAGCACCGGGGCCCTACGGGTACAAATCGGCCAGCGCAGCGGATCGGCAAAATTCGTGCGCCCAAACAACTGAGACCTTGGGGGCTTGAAACCCCAAAAACCCTCCCCAAATCAATAACACCAAGGCGCCGATGATCGGGTCTTGGTTCAGAAAAACGCGCCTGTCCACAGTGGAAGGCGTACCATCTTTAGTTCGGATCGCTCATAGGAGGATTCCATGCGTCATTTTGATTTGACCCCACTGCACCGTGCCACCGTTGGATTTGATCAGATCGTTGACCTGATGGACCGTGTTTTGACCAACGACACGCCACAGGCCGGTTACCCCCCGTACAACATTGAGAAAACCGCGGACGACAGCTATCGGATTTCGATCGCCGTTGCCGGTTTCTCGGATCAGGATCTGGCAATCGAGGTAAAAGAACAGGCCCTTGTCGTGTCTGCTAAAAAAGCCTCGGAAGATACGCCGAAATCCTATCTGCATCGCGGCATTGCGACCCGCGCCTTTGAGCGTCGCTTCCATCTGGCCGACCATGTTCGCGTCACTGGTGCGACCCATGAAGATGGCATGCTGCATATCGACCTGACCCGCGAGATCCCCGAGGCGCTGAAACCGCGTCGAATTGCGATCACAAAGCCAAGCGCTCAGGTCACACAGAAAGATGTCGTGGACGCAGAAGCGGTAAACTGACCCTCCCCCTTTTACCCAATGTGTTCACAAACGGCCTCGGACAACTGTCCGGGGCCTGTTTTCTTTGAGACCTTGACTGAATTGATGTGGGCGCTATCCACCCTATATGGATTGGCGCTCAGTAAATTTCGATTGGAACCGCGCGCGGGCATTTCTGATCACCGCGGAAGAAGGATCTTTGTCTGCGGCCGCGCGAGCGTTAGGCATGGCACAGCCAACGCTGGGCCGGCAGGTTGCAGCACTTGAAGAAGAGCTCGGGGTGACGCTGTTTGAGCGCGTTGGCCGGGGCCTTGAGCTGACCAAAGCCGGTGCAGCGCTTGTACCGCATATGCGCGCCATGGGGGAGGCAGCGACCGCTGCATCATTGGCCGCAGGTGGACAGTCTCAATCTGTGGAAGGGAATGTGGCAATCACCGCGACCGAACTTTATTCAAGTTGGTTGATGCCCAAAGTGGTTCGGAGACTGCGCGAAATCGCCCCGGGTATATCGCTTGAAATTGTGTCAGCCAATGAAGTGCGCGATCTCAAGCGGCGCGAAGCGGATATTGCCATTCGAAACACTCGTCCTGAAGATGCCGACCTGATTGGCAAGTTGGTGGCAGAAGACCGTGGCACATTCTTCGCCTCGCCCGATTACCTTGAAAAACTGGGACCACTCACCGATCTCGGGGATCTGTCACGGGCCGAGTTTATCGGGTTTGGTGAACAGGAGGCCTATGTTCCGGTCCTGCAACAGTTTGGCATTCCGGTTACCAAAGACCAATTTCCAGTGCACACCAACTCTCACGTGGTCCACTGGGATATGACGCGCGCTGGCATAGGAATCGGCGTTGGCCCCTGTGGGATGGGCGACGCCGATCCAAGATTGCGCCGCGTGTTTGCGGACAAACCATCCTTTGACTATCCCGTCTGGCTTGTCGCGCACCGGGAACTGCGAACAAGTCCCCGCGTGCGTTTGGTCTGGGATCTGCTGGCGGAAATGCTGCCGTCCCTCTTACGGACCTAGCCGCCGCCAATAATCGCCCCCGCGGCAAAGACCAGTGCACCACCCAGTACAACCTGAAACGTCGCCTTCCAGAAAGGCGTGTCCATGTATTTGTTCTGGATCCAGACAATGGCCCAAAGCTCAACAAAAACAACCACCAGCGCAAGAATTGTCGCGGTCCAAAAATCCGGGATCAAATAGGGCAAGGCATGCCCCAAACCGCCCACGGTGGTCATCACACCCGACGCGATTCCCCGCTTCACCGGTGAGCCCCGCCCTGAAAGTTGGCCATCATCTGACGCAGCTTCGGTGAACCCCATCGAGATCCCCGCCCCAACCGAAGCCGCCACGCCTACGAGAAATGTGGTCCAAGTGTCTTGCGTGGCAAATGCTGTGGCAAATATTGGCGCCAGCGTCGAAACAGACCCATCCATCAAGCCCGCGAGACCCGGCTGCACATAGGTCAACAGAAACTGCCGCCGCGCAGTTTCATCTTCTTTGTCACGTGCATCAGACGAAAGATGTTCTTGGATCAACCGATCTGCCCCGGCCTGATGGCCCGCTTCGGCGGCGGCCAATTCACCAAGAAGTTCCCGTGTGGCCGCATCGGTACTGTTCTGAGCCGCCGCTAAATAGAAGCGCTCGGCATCATGTTCCATCACCTTGGCTTCTTCCCGAATGCGTTCAAGGGAGAGGTTCTGGATCAACCACACCGGTCGACGCGCATAATAACCTGCCACATGCTCACGTCGGATCAGGGGAATGACATCTCCAAACCGCTTGCGATGCATTTCGATCAACCGGTGGCGGTGACCATCTTCTTCCTCTGCCATACCCGCAAAAACCGCTGCACTTTCAGGGAAATCCCCGCGCAGTTGCTCAGCGTAGGTTCGGTAAATCCTGGCGTCATCCTCTTCGGAGGAGATCGCCAAAGCCAGGATTTCCTGCTCGCTAAGATCTTTGAAATTCCGCCGCTGAATGGTGAATCGCATCTCACGCCCTCTTTAGAACAATTCTAATCTATAGAGCTATGCGGTGGCTGCAATGCCGAAAACTAAACTCAACAGTTCAGAATCACTTGAATTCTAAACCGTTCGGTTTATTTATCTAAACAGATTAGTTTAGAAAGGTGTTTCCATGACACGTATCGTTTTCGCCGCCCTGCTTGCTCTGACTGCCACTCATGCCTCCGCGAGCCTGACACCCATCCCCTTCCCCATTCTGACCTTTCCCCCAGAGGAAACTGAACCTGTGACCAAAGGGTGCAGCAATATCACAACCTCGCAGATCACCTGTCAGTGACTTCGGGTTTCTTGCGGGATAGAGAAACCTCCCGGTATAGTGATTGGATAACAGGAGACGCACTGAATGACCGCAGAGGCCACCGTCCGCAAAGGGCGCAAATACGATCAGGTGCTTGAGGGCGCACGCGAGGTTTTCCTCCGTGACGGTTTCGAAGGATCAAGTGTCGACGATATTGCGCGCCAGTCGGGGGTCTCAAAGGCCACTCTTTACAGTTATTTTCCTGACAAACGTCTGTTGTTCATGGAGGTCGCTTCCGCTCAATGCCGCCATCAAGCTGAGGAAGCGCAAACCACCCTCGACATGTCACAACCTCCGCACATTGTGCTGACACAGGTTGGACATACGTTTCTGAACTTCATCTACTCAGAAATCGGGCAGCGTATCTTTCGCATTTGTGTCGCGGAATCAGATCGGTTCCCTGAGCTTGGGCGGGAGTTTTATCAATCCGGCCCCCTGATCGTGCACCGTGCTATCAAAGAATACCTGTCCATTTCGCAAGAGCGAGGTGAACTTAGAATTGACGATCTGAATTTGGCTGCCGATCAGTTTGTCGAGCTGTGTAAAGCAGATCTTCATCCCAAACTGATTTTTGGCATTCAAACTTGTTTTTCTGAGGTCGAAATTGGTCGCATTGTGGATGGCGCAGTCTCCACCTTCATGGCACGTTACGGCACATAAATGGCCTCCTTTTCGGGGGCGCAAGCCATTGAAGAGGGCACAATGAAAACCGTTTCGGAAAATCGGGCATTTGGTGGGGTTCAGGGCGTGTATTCCCATGCCTCCGAGGTCTGTGGATGTGACATGACCTTTGGTCTGTTTTTGCCAGAAGAGGCCAAGTTCACACCGGTTCCAGTTCTTTGGTATCTGTCTGGCCTGACCTGCACGCACGAAAACGCAATGACCAAAGCGGGTGCACAGGCCTGGGCCGCTGAAGCCGGGATCGCGCTTGTTTTCCCCGATACGTCGCCACGCGGTGACGATATCGCCAATGACGAAGCCTACGATTTGGGTCAAGGCGCCGGTTTCTACGTCAATGCCACGCAAGACCCGTGGGCCCCGCATTTCAAGATGTGGGACTATATCGCAACCGAATTGCCCGCACTGATTGGTGAAAACTTTGCCGTCGACATGGATCGTCAAAGCATCACGGGCCATTCAATGGGTGGCCACGGCGCTCTGACACTGGCGATGAACTTGCCGGGCCGCTTTGTCTCGGTCTCAGCCTTTGCCCCCATCGCCAACCCCACTGAAAGCGACTGGGGTCGCAAACAGCTTGGCGCGTATTTGGGCGACGACACCGCAGCATGGGCCAAAC
Organism: uncultured Pelagimonas sp.; assembly: GCA_947497905.1. Lineage (GTDB taxonomy): Bacteria > Pseudomonadota > Alphaproteobacteria > Rhodobacterales > Rhodobacteraceae > CANMIH01. The sequence continues at coordinate 20,298 of CANMIH010000009.1, read as the reverse complement.
ATGACGCGACTTTGTTGATGGCAGAAAAAGGGTTTGATGGCCCGGTGCTGATCGATCAGGGCGCAGACGACCAATTCCTTGAGTTACTCAAACCCGAAGCTCTGGCGCAGGCCATGATGGCCAAACGCCAAGAGGGTGCGTTCCGGATGCAAAAGGGTTATGACCACTCATACTTCTTTGTCTCGAGCTTTATGGAAGACCATGTGGACTTTCACGCCGAGGCGCTTCACGGAGCATAACGCATGAGCGAATATGACTATGATCTGGTCATCATTGGATCCGGCCCTTCGGGCCGGTCCGCGGCCATTCAGGCGGGGAAACTCAAACGCCGGGTTTTGGTGATCGATCGCAAAGATCGTCTGGGGGGTGTTTCAGTTCACACCGGGACCATTCCCTCGAAAACCCTGCGCGAAACCGTGCTGAACCTTTCAGGTTGGCGTGAGCGCAGCTTTTATGGCCGCTCATATCGTGTGAAAGACCAGATCAGCGCCGAAGATCTCAAGGCGCGTCTTCACATGACCCTCGATTATGAGGTGGATGTGCTGGAACACCAGTTCAACCGCAACCATGTGGAAACGTTGAACGGCAAAGCCAAGTTTGTGGGCCCGCATGAGATCGAAGTGGCCACCGAGGCCGGGGATACCACCCGGATCACCGCCGCCAAGTTCCTGATCGGAACTGGCACAAAAACCTATCGCCCGGACTACGTGCCCTTCAACGGCAAGACCGTCGTGGATGGCGATGAGTTCCTTGAGATGGAAGAAATTCCGCGCTCGCTCATCGTGATCGGCGCAGGGGTTATTGGCGTGGAATATGCCACCATGTTCTCGGCGCTGGATGTGCGTGTGACGCTGATCGAGCCACGCGACACATTCCTCGATTTCATCGACCGCACTTTGATTCAGGACTTCACCCACCAGATCCGCGAAAACGGTGTTGATCTGCGTCTGGGCTCCGCTGTTGAACAGATCGAAGACGCCGGCTCGCATATCGAAGTGACCCTCGAAAATGGGCGTCATGTACGTGGCGAAATGCTGCTCTTTGCGGCGGGGCGGATGGGCGCAACAGATGCCCTGAATCTCAAGGCCGTTGGCGTTGAAACCGACCATCGCGGGCGCATCAATGTGGATCGCAAAAGCTATCAGACCTCGGTTCCACATATCTACGCGGCAGGCGATGTGATCGGTCACCCGTCACTGGCATCAACCTCGCTCCAGCAGGGACGCGTTGCCGCCTGTCACGCATTGGACACCCAGTCGCTTCCTGAAAGCCCCTGGTTCCCCTATGGCATCTATTCGGTGCCGGAAATGTCCACATGTGGCATGTCGGAAGAAGAGCTCAAAGAGCGTGAGATCCCCTATGAAGTGGGCGTGGCCCGGTTCCGCGAAACCTCACGCGGGCATATCATGGGTCTGGAACACGGCATGTTGAAAATGCTGTTTTCGTTGAAAACCCGTCGAGTTCTGGGCGTGCAGATTGTTGGTGAAGGCGCAACCGAGCTGATCCACATCGCGCAGGCGGTTCTGAACCTCAAAGGCACAGTGGATTACTTTGTCCAGAACACCTTCAACTATCCGACTCTCGCCGAGGCCTACAAAATCGCCGGTCTGGATGCCTTCAACCGCATGCCGATCCCGGAAGAGTTCAAGGTGAAGAAATCTGCGCCCAAAGCCAAAGCCGCAAAAGCGGACAAACCGGCTGAGGACAAGAAAGACAAGGCGTGACGGTACTCTATATTGATGCCGACGCCTGCCCTGTGAAAGCAGAAGCAGAGAAAGTCGCCACCCGGCACCGGGTGGCGATGAAGCTTGTCTCAAACGGTGGATTGCGTCTGTCGCAAAACCCGCTGGTTGAGGTGGTGATCGTCGACGACGGCCCCGACGTGGCCGACATGTGGATCGCCGAACGCTGTGGTCCCGGCGACGTGGTGGTCACCGGTGACATTCCTTTGGCGGCCAAATGTATCGAGGCCGGTGCGCGCGTGCTGCGCCACAACGGCGAGCGCTTCACTCAGGCCAACATCGGACAGCAGCTTGCCATGCGCGATCTGATGGCCGATTTGCGGGCCGCCAATCCGCTTGGGATACAGGGCGGTGGCAAGGGCTTTACCAAAGCGGATCGGTCCCGGTTTCTGGATTCTCTGGAACGCGAGATGCGCGCTGCAAAAACCTGAGTTCTCAATTGCCCCACTCCTGTATTTCAGGCACACCTTCAGCAATTGAAACGGGATGGGTAGCATTTGATGAAGACTACAGGTTTGGGCATTTTGGCCGCAATGGGCGCCGCCACCTGCTTTTCGATCATCGATATGCTGTTCAAATTTCTGTCTGGGGACTACCCGCTTTACGAGGTTGTTTTCATTAGATCAGTGGTCGCGCTCGCCGTGTTACTTGGCATTTTGATGCCGCTTGAGGGCGGGTTTCACCTGATCCGGACAAGCAAGCTCAAACTCCACCTCATGCGCAGCGTAGCAGTTCTTTTTGCCAATCTGTGCTTTTTCACAGGTCTGGCCATCATGCCGCTGGCAGAGGCCGTCGCAATTGCCTTTGCCACCCCGCTGGTGGTGACTTTGTTGTCGGTTATCTTTCTCAAAGAGACCGTCGGGCCCTGGCGGTGGGGCGCGATCGCTGGGGGATTTATCGGCATCCTCGTGATCATGCGGCCCGGTGCAGATACCTTTCAAGCTGCAGCCATTCTCCCCCTGCTCGGCGCCTGTGGCTATGCCACGCTTCATGTTCTGACCCGATCTGCGGGCGGCACAGAAAAAGCCGCGACGCTTTCGTTCTACCCAACCTTCGGCTTCCTCGTGGTGAGTTCATTGGTTGGCCTCGTGCTAGGAGGCGGACAATTGGCGACAGGTGGAGAAAGCGCGGCGCTTGATTTCATTTTCCGCGCATGGAAATGGCCCGCCTCGCAAGACTGGATCTACTTCGTAGGCGTCGGCCTTGCGGGATCGGTTGGCGGGTATCTTGTCAGTCAGGCCTATCGCCTCTGTGAGGCCACGTTGATTGCCCCGTTTGAATATGTCGCCATGCCCTTGGCCATTGTCTGGGGGGTGATGTTTTTTGAAGAGTGGCCCGAACTGCCGGTCTGGATCGGATCCGGCTTGATTATTGGCTCGGGCCTTGTTTCAGTCTGGCGGGAAACGCGTCGCAATCGCGCCCCGGGCCGGGCCCGTCCCCGATCCACCGGATAACTTCTCAAGATAGGAAGACCTATGACCATCCAGGCCGTCATTTTTGACATCGGCAATGTTTTGATCGAGTGGCAACCCGAGCGCTATTATGACCGAGTGGTGGGTGAAGAGCGCCGCAAAGCCATGTTCGCCGCTGTGGATCTGCACGGCATGAACGATCAGGTAGATCGCGGCGCTGATTTCCGCGACACCATCTATAAAACCGCCGAGCAATATCCCGAGTTTCGCGAAGAAATCCGCATGTGGCACGACGATTGGCTTGAGTTGGCCAAGCCTGCCATCCCACACTCGGTGCGGCTGCTGCGTGCCCTGCGTGCGAAAGGAATCAAAGTTCTGGCTTTGACCAATTTCGGCATTGGCACATGGGACATCGCGACCCCGGTCTACGACTTCCTGAATGAATTCGACCACGCCTATGTCTCGGGGCATATGGCCGTCATCAAGCCCGACGCCACTATTTATCAGATGCTGGAGGACCATTCGGGCCTGTCCGGTGACCAATTGATTTTTGCAGATGACCGCCTCGACAATATTGACGCCGCGCGCGCACGTGGTTGGCATACCCACCACTTTACAGGACCGCAGGGCTGGGCCGATTGTCTGGTGTCGCATGGGCTTTTGACGGCGGAGGAGGCCGCATGACAACGTTCATTCCTTTTGAAGAGGGCGAAAAACACCTCGACTGGCTCGCACTGACCGACGCCTTTGAGGCTGGGCACAAGCTCGCCAAGGCTGAGATTGCCGATACCTTTCTGTATCGTGACAAAGACACATTGCTGAACCGATCAGCCTGGATCTCAGGTCTGGGCCTGGCGGTCAAAGCCGCCTCGGTCTTTCCCGGCAATCCGGCCAAAGGTGTGCCAATGATCCACGGCGCGGTGAACCTGTTTGATGATGCCACAGGGGATCTCGACGCGGTGCTAGATTTTCATCTGGTGACAAAATGGAAAACCGCCGGTGACAGCCTGTTGGGTGCGCGGAAACTGGCCCGCCCAGACAGCCGCAATATCCTGATCCTGGGTGCCGGAACGGTAGGGCGAAACCTGCATCAGGCCTATAGTGCATTGTTCCCTGACGCGCAGTTTTCTCTCTGGAACCGCACCGCCGCGACCGGTGAAAAAATGGCTGATGATCTGGGCATCACTTGGGCTCCTGATCTTGAGACAGCCATGGCTGACGCGGACATCATCACTTCAGCCACCATGTCGACCGAGCCCTTTATTCGCGGCGACTGGCTGCAACCCGGCACCCACCTTGATATGATCGGGGCCTATCGCCCCGACATGCGCGAGGCCGATGATGTGGCCCTGCAACGGGCACGGGTCTTTGTCGACAGCTTTGACACCACCATCGATCATATTGGTGAGTTGAAAATCCCGCTCGCCAGTGGGGCGATCACCCGTGCCGATATCTTGGCGGACTTCTATTCGATGGAGGCTATGGCTCGTCAAAGCGACGATGAGATCACACTCTTCAAAAACGGCGGCGGCGCGCATCTGGATCTGATGACAAGCCGCTATATCCTCGACAGCTGGAACACCAAATGATCGGTGGGGCGCTGGCGCTTGGTCTGACCGGACTTGTCTCTTGGCCTTTGGTGCGAGAACTGCGCCGCGCCCCTGTTTCAAATGCCCTGCGCGACGCGGCACCGGGCCTATTTGCGGATCTGTCACGCGGCAGAACCCATTATCAATGGTTTGGACCCGAAGACGGGGACGTTTTTGTTTGCGTACATGGGTTGACCACGCCGTCCTTTGTCTGGGGTGGTTTGATCCCTGATCTCGTTGCGATGGGCTATCGCGTGCTCACCTACGATCACTACGGTCGCGGGTTTTCAGACCGACCTCGAGACCTTCAGGGCGCGGCATTTTTCACGGCACACCTCACCGAGTTGCTCGACTATCTGGAGATTAGCGATGACATCACACTGATGGGCTATTCCATGGGAGGATCGGTGTCGGCGGCCTGGACCGCTGATAATCCCGACCGTCTTCGTCAACTGATCTTACTGGCACCCGCTGGGATGGGACATGATCTGGGCCGCACCGCGGAGGTGGTCGCGCGCCTTCCTATTCTGGGGGACTGGGTGTTTCATATGGCTTACCCAAAACAATTCCGTGAGGGTGTTGCGCGCGAACGCAAGCTGCCAAGTGCCATTCCGGATATCTATGATCTCCAATTGCAAGAGCTTCACCGCCGCGGATTTCTGCGCGCGGTTCTTTCGTCCCTTCGTGGCATGCTGTCACAACAGCTACGGCGCGAACATCAGGTTGTTCATCAATCCAAAGTTCCGGTCACCGCCATTTGGGGCGCCGATGATACGGTTATCCCGATCGGTTGCAAAACCACACTTGAGCAATGGAACCCTCGCGCAGAACAGGCCGTGATCGCCGGTGCGGGCCACGGTCTGGCCTACACCCATGTCAACGATGTGATTTCAGCCATCAAAGACCGGCGAGTGTAATTAAGCTCAGGCGGCGGCTGGAACAACGGTTTTGCGGGGTTCACGGATTGGCAAATGGACCAAAGCGCTGAAGGCTCCGACACCTACGCCGATCCACCACACAAAGGTGTAGTCACCATAGGTGTCATACATGCGGCCGCCCAGCCAGACACCCAAGAATCCGCCAATCTGGTGGCTAAAGAACACGATGCCATACAGGGTGCCCATATAGCGCAGCCCATAGAGATGCGCGATCAGCCCTGAGGTCAGCGGCACGGTCGCCAGCCACAAAGCCCCCATCACCGCAGAGAAGATCACCACCGTCAGAGGTGTAATCGGCAGAAAAATGAAGGCTGCGGCAACGATGGTCCGGGCCGTATAGATCCCCGCCAACAGGTATTTCTTGGGCAGGCGATTGCCCAGCCACCCGGCGGTCAGAGTTCCCATAATGTTGAAGAAGCCGATCAAAGAAATCGAGATCGCACCCAGGGCCGAGGTGGTGGTGATGCCAATGGAATGCAGAACGCCACCCGCAAGAATAGGACCACACATCTCAGTCACGAAAGCCGGAAAGTGCGCGGTGATAAAGGCAAGCTGATATCCACAGCTGAAAAACCCAAGGAAGATCAGGGTGAAGGACGGGTCGCGCATGGCTTTGCCAAGGATATCCCCCATGCTTTCCTGAAGCTCAACCTTAGAAGCCGCAGGGGCGCGCATCATCGGCAACACCATAAGTACCAGAAGGATGACTGCCGCGAACAGCAAGAATACCTGCTGCCAAGCCATCATCCCCAAGAGCCACTCGGCCATTGGCGCACCAAAAATCTGCCCCGCGCTCCCCGCCGCTGTGGCGATGGCAAGGCTCATGGAACGATGCTCGTCGCTCGACGCACGGCCAACAACAGCAAGGATAACCCCAAAGCCGGTACCTGCGATGCCAAAGCCCACCAGAACTTCATACAATTGATGCTCAATCGGTGTCACAGCACCGCTGCTGAGAACCAGACCAGCCGCATAGGTCACAGCGCCCATGATAATGGCTTTGCGATCTCCGATTTTCTCGGCGATCGCACCAAATATGGGCTGCCCAATACCCCAGGCTAAATTCTGAATGGCAATGGCGAGGCTGAACTCGGCACGCGGCCAGCCGAATTCAGAGGCAACAGGGATCTGAAAGACGCCAAAGCTCGCCCGGATAGCGAATGACACCAAAATCACCAAACATCCGGCAATCAGAACCGGGGTCATCAAAGGGGTACGGCTGGACATGAGGATCTCCTGTTGAAGCTGCACCATACGCTCCTCATCAACAGCGTCAAATCGACGATTGTGACATGACAGTTCAGGAAATTTGATGTGAACCGAATTCAACGGAAGCCCTACACAAATCAGAGCTGACGCGGTACTCGAGACATATGCAAAGCCTGCTCGAGATATATGAGGCCCGTGTTGCCTCGGGTCAGCTCAAGCGCGACGACGCGCAGCTCGCGGCCCTGCCCGAATTGGAACGAATCCGCGCTGATCTTGCCAAGCCGGTCAAGCGTGGCTTTTTTCGCAAAGCCCCAGAACCTCCAAAAGGGTTATACCTGTGGGGTGGTGTTGGGCGCGGCAAATCCATGTTGATGGATCTCTTCGTGGATGCCCTTTCAGTTCCTGCCCGGCGCGTGCATTTCCACGCCTTCATGCAGGAAATTCACACCGACATGCACCGGTTGCGCAGCGAAGGTGTCGAAGACCCCATCAAACCAGTGGCCAAAGCTGTGTCAGATGCCGTGCGTGTCCTGGCATTTGACGAAATGCAGATCACCGACATCACCGATGCGATGATTGTTGGCCGGCTGTTTGAACAGCTGTTTGAGGCAGGCTGTGTCGTGGTCACCACCTCAAACCGTGTTCCGGACGACCTCTACAAAGATGGGCTCAACCGCCAGCTATTTGTCCCGTTCATCGGATTGCTGAAAGACAAATTGGTGGTGAAAGAGCTTGTTTCGGAAAAAGACCACCGACAAGACCGCCTTCAGGGTGCGCAAGTTTACTTTGCACCAGCCAATGCAGAGGCACGAAGCAAGATCGATGGGCTGTGGCAAGAGCTGACGCACGGCTTAGAAGAACCCTTGGTTCTGCATGTCAAAACGCGCGAAGTAGAGCTTCCGCGGTATCACAATGGTGTGGCCCGAGCGACATTCTTTGATCTGTGCGGCAAGATGCTTGGACCGGCGGATTACCTAAAGCTCGCGGAAACCGTTCGGGTGTTGATTATCGAAGATGTGCCCCAGCTGGGACGCAGCAATTTCAACGAAGCCAAACGGTTCGTCACACTGATTGACGCGCTCTACGAGGCAAAGGTGCGATTGATCGCCTCCGCCGCGGCACAACCCGAAATGCTCTATGTTGAAGGTTCGGGTAGCTTTGAGTTTGAACGCACGGCAAGCCGACTGCGCGAGATGCAGGACGCTGACTGGGGTATGGAAGCCTGACAAAAAAAGGGGGCACATTGGCCCCCAAGATGCTCGATGCAGTGTCTTCGCCTGCTCAGTTCAGATCGGGAATGCGCAGTGTCATCCCCGCCTGTAAATCGGATGGATGGGGCAATACATCTTTGTTCGCCTCAAGAATTTGCAGATAGCCGACCGTGGTGCCGTAGAACCGGAACGAGATACCCGGCAGGCTATCTCCTTGCTTCACGTCATAGGTGCGCGTCGCAACGGCGGTTTTTACGGGCTCAGGCGCCGCGACAGCCCCACCTTTTGGTTTCTGCAGCTCCTGCACGATGCCCAAGCTCATCGCGCGCAACGCCTTCATAACCTCATCGTCGGTGTCATCGATCCCCAAAGTGGCCTCAGCAACGGGGGGCTCTTCTTTTGGCTCTGGTTTCACCTGCGTCGCCGCGGCCAATGCCGCAACAATGGCGCTTTGATCCACGGTGTTTGATACAGGGGCCGTGGTCGGTACAGCTTCTGCGGGCGCGGGGGCCACAGCAACCTCTTCGACCGGTGTCACCTCGACCTGCACCGGTTCAGTCTGCGCCAAAGCAGGCTGGGTCAGGGCCGGTTGCAACGTCAGGATGGAGGGTTCAGACCGGCTTACCTGCTGAATTTCGTCATCCGTTGGCGTGATCGGCCCACCCATGCTCCAAAGCACCGCAAAGCCCGCGGTCACCAGTCCCAATGTCAAACCAATAAGTCGTATCATACGCACCCCCAGATACAGAGGACGGCCACCGCAAAAGCGGTATCTCGCAATGTCATAAATCGTCCCCCACACATTGGACCGGTGGCAGCCAATCCAAAGTTGTAGCGACTATAGGCGAATCACCCGACTCACGTCAACATTTCGTGGTATCTCTGTGCCTGTGACATGGATATCGAAACAGTCACAAACAACTGTAGCTATCGGCGCGGCAACACCAAGGCCTGGCCGGGGCGCAGGTCATCAGGACGATTTAGGATCGATTGATTGGCCGCGAAAAGAGGTCCGGTCATGTTCACATCCCCATAAATCGCCTCTGCAATCGACACGAGACTATCGCCACTTTGGACAATATAGACAGACGGGATTGCCGCGACCTGCGCAGGCGCCGGTGCGACAGCCCCTTCATCCAGAGAACGTTTGACAATGGTGTGCAGCAAGCTTCCGGGTTGACCGGGTGCGCTGTCTTTACCGGTTGCATGATTGAGGTTCGACAAGGTGTCCCAGGTCATCTTACGCAATGCCTGATCGTCCATATCACCTTGCGGAACAACAACCGGTACTGGTGGTGTATGTTGCTGGGTCAGGGCGGGCTGTAGCAACAGCCCCGGAACAGCAAGATCATCCGCCTCAAGAGCAGGCTCGGCACGGGTGACAACTGGATCTGGAAGAGGGGCCAGCTCTGCGCGACGTGACCCCGGCTGAAACACCAAAAGCGCAGCTGTCACACCAACGAAGGCCACCGCCAGAAGGATCATTCTGATCATGACTTACCCCTACCCACCGGACGCGGTGCTCAGGCCAAGCCCCGTCCAACTCTGAACACCACCACGATAATACTTTAGCTTAGTTGCCGGATACCCAGCAGCCAGAAGGCTCCGCACCGCCTCTGCGGCCCCGCCATCATCGGCGCCAGATCCAAACAACACGAGATCAAAGGCATTCGAAAAATCACCATTGCGCACTCCGAGCGCCCGCAACAGGTCATCACGATAGGGATTGCCCGGGCGCAACGTCGCTTCGGGCACGTTCACTGCGCCCGGAATGGTGCCCGCTGAAAACCCTTCGGGCAAACGCGCATCGATCAAAAGCCCCGCGCCCTGCGACACAAAGAGCTCCAGAAAATCCATGACCTCAAGCTCGCCAATTGTGCCAACACCTGACGCAGCCTGCATCGGTTGAACACACGCAGGTGGGCAGGAGGCACCAGACCGTTCAATGGTCACCGTTGTGCCATTGAGCTGAAACTGAAAGGTATCACGGGTGTCAGAGATACGGCTTTGCTGGGCACTGACAGGCAGCGCCATCGCAAACACAACGGTTGCGGCTAGATGAAGAGCCCTGCTCATCTGCTCGTATCCTCGGGCGGCACATTGGCCGATGATTGTTATCCTTACTTCAAAATATAGGGCACCACAGGCGAATCAGTCAATATGCAGGGGGAAGCACCAAGACGCTTTACCCCCCAAATAGATCACGATTTCAGGCGTTTTCCCGCAGGATATGCCCCGCAAGATACAAGGATCCACAAATCAAAACCCGGGCCTCTGGGTCACTTGCCACGATCTGTTCAAGCGCCGTTGCGACATCTTCAGCGGTTCGCGCGGTGTGGCCACACTCGGATGCCATCTTTGCGGTTTCGTCTGCAGGCAAAGTGTTGATCTCGTCTGGGATCGACACCGCCGTCAAGCTCTGGGCCTGCGCGGCCAGTGGGCGCAAAAACCCTGAGGCATCTTTTGTGTTGAGCATCCCACAGATGAGATGCGTCGGTCGGCTGGGCAGTTTGGCAAGATGGTCGGCCAGGGCCTTCCCTGCGGCCGGATTATGCCCGCCATCCAGCCATAGTTCGGCTTGGGGAGCGCGCGCTTGCAGACTGTGATCTGTCAAACGTTGCATCCGTGCGGGCCAGGTGGCGTCCGTCATGGCGCCTTCATAGGCGGCGTCACCCATCTTCAGATAGCGTAACGCCGCCAGCGTCGCGCCCGCATTCTGAATCTGATGCGCCCCGGGAAGGCTTGGCAGAGGCAGATCCAGCAGCCCTGTTTCATCCTGAAACACAAGGCGGCCACGCTCTTCCCAGACATGCCAGTGCTGTCCATAGGCAATTAGGGGCGCCCCGAGCGCTGCGGCCCGTGCCTCGATCACCTCCATAGCCTCTTCGGGCTGGGGCCCGACCACACAAGGAACGCCACGCTTGATAATCCCGGCCTTCTCGGCCGCGATCTTTGCCACCGTGTCACCGAGGAATTGTTCGTGATCGAGAGAAATTGGCGTGATGATTGTCATCGCAGGCTGTTCAACCACATTGGTTGCATCCAGCCGCCCGCCCAAACCGGTCTCTAACAATGTGAAATCCGCCGGAGTGCGCGCCATTGCCAGAAGGCCCGCACAGGTGGTGATTTCGAAATAGGTGATGTCGACACCACCATTTTTCTCATAACACTCATCCAGAACGGCGGTCAGCGCCTCTTCCGAGATCAGTTCCCCCGCCAGACGGATACGTTCGTGAAAACGAGCCAGATGCGGTGAGGTATAGGCGTGTACCTGTTTGCCAGCCGCCTCAAGACCCGCACGGAGCATGGCTTGAGTTGAGCCCTTGCCATTTGTTCCCGCCAGATGAATCACCGGCGGAAGCTTTTTCTCTGGGTGATCCAGTGCCTCAAGCAACCGCCAAACCCGATCCAAGACCAGATCAATAATCTTTGGGTGCAAGGCCATCATACGGGCCAGAATAGCATCGGAATTGGCAGAGGCTGATTGGGTCATGGCGCTCACATCAAAAGCAATATCGCGCTGAACCTATCCGGTGTGAAACGGACAGGCACAGCAGTTTGCGACGATTCGAGAACGGCTCCCGAAGATTACACTTCGGCGGCCTTTTGGGGCGCTTCTAGCGCCGCATCTTCTGGACCGGGAGCCGGCAGATCACCCCAGGTTGGTGGGGTATCTTTCATCAGCATCCGAATGATCGTGATCAGCTCTTTGCGCATCTCACGGCGATCGGTCACACGATCCAACATCCCGTGGTCCAACAGATACTCGGCGCGCTGGAACCCTTCGGGGAGCTTTTCGCGGATGGTTTGCTCAATAACACGAGGCCCCGCAAAACAGATCAATGCATTGGGCTCTGCGATATGGACATCGCCCAGCATTGCATAAGAGGCCGTTACCCCTCCGGTGGTGGGGTGGGTCAGTACAACAATATAAGGCAGGCCTGCTTCTTTCAGCATCTGCACCGCGACAGTTGTGCGCGGCATCTGCATCAGAGACAGGATCCCTTCCTGCATACGGGCGCCGCCCGCGGCAGAGAACAAGACCAGCGGACGACCAAGGCGCACGGCCTCTTCGGCGGCGGCGATAATCGCATTACCTACATACATCCCCATGGAGCCACCCATGAACGAGAAGTCCTGCGCAGCCGCCACAATCGGTGTCCGACCAATCTGACCAGTGGCGACAAGCATCGCCTCTTTTTCTGAAGTTTTCTTCTGCGCAGCTTTCATCCGGTCGGGATATTTTTTCTGATCCCGGAACTGCAGCGGATCGGCAACTGGATCAGGAACCGTGACCTCGTTGAACACGCCGCCATCAAACAGCGCGAAAAAACGATCGCGGGGGGTGATGTGCATGTGATGACCGCAACTGCTGCAGACATTCTGATTGTCGCTGAGTTCGCGATGAAACAGCATTGTTCCGCATTCATCGCATTTGGTCCAGAGATTGTCCGGCACTTCGCGACGCGAAAAAATCGAGTTAATGCGAGGGCGGACGTAGTTTGTGATCCAGTTCATTCGAGCAACCGCGCTGTTTTAGGGCTTGGGGTGACTTAAGCCCGCTGCGACAGAATTGCAATCAAAGCCTCAACGCAACCCGTGCCGCAAGCCAACTAACTGCGATCAGCATCAGGTCAAGCGGCAGGAGCCCGCGCAGCGCAGAGGTGTCCGAGGGATCAAACGGATAGACCCAAAGTGCCAGCCCCGACATGTCCCCTTGGATCGATGTGACCGCGATGGCCATAAAGTTGTTTACCAGATGTAGGGCAATCGCAGGCCCAAGTGTCCCACTCCGCGCCGTCAAATCTGCGGCCGCCAGACCAAAGACAAAGGACCAAACTGTCACCAGCCAGGCATTTGCGCCATAATACTCAGGCGCATAGTGCCCCACTGCAAACAAAGCTGAGGGAACCGTAAGCCAAATCAGAGGATGGGAAAATCGCGCTGCCATTTGCGACTGCAGATACCCCCGAAACAGAACCTCTTCCGCTCCGGTCTGCAAAAGAAGCGCGACAAAGGTCAGAGGAAGCAAGAAAATCCAAGGCCTGAGATCAAGCCCAGCTTCAAATTCAACATGTTCCCCCGATGGAAGAACAAAGACGATTATCTGCAATAAAGCCAGAGCCTTAAGAACTGTCCAAAATTGCCAAACCGCCAGGCGACGTGGGCCAAATAGACTTGATGCCCGCCTTTTCTGGATCAGTTCAGCCGCCAGCATGGCGCCGACTCCGAGACAGCCCATCAAGACCAGAAGCGCGATCACACCCGAAGGCGACGCGCCTAACTCGACTGAAACAGCAAGACGCGTATAGCCCTCTTCCGACATCACAAGCGACGCAAGCGCAGACAACCCGCGCACCAATAACATCGCCAACAACCAGGCCGTCACAAGGCCAACGACCAAGCGCCATAACTCAGGCCGCTTGCGCCCCGGGGCGACAATCAATTCGTGCGGCGCATAGCGCATTGGCAATCTCCTGTGGTTCGCGCATCAAAAGCGCCACTCTTTGTGCATGTCAATCCACCATCCATTGACGCCCGGATCGCAACTGCTAGTCAGAGCACCATGGTCGAGATCTTTTTAAAAACCCTTCCCTTTTTCGGGCTTATTGCCTTGGGCTTTGGTGCAATCAAAACCCGTTTCTTCAGCGAAGAGGCCACAGGGTATCTCACCAAGTTTGTGTTCTACTTTGCCTTGTCGGCGATGCTGTTTCGCTTTTCCGCCAATCTAAGCCTGTCTGAAATTTTCGATCCCAGGCTGGCGGCCGGATATTTGTGGGGCACAACCTTTGTCTGGGGCATCGCGATGGCCGTGGCCTTTTGGCGGCGGTTGGATATAGAAACCGCCACCATCGAGGCGCAGGTGGCTGTGATCGGCAACACCGGCTTTTTGGGTGTCCCTATGCTTGTGTTGCTGTTGGGCCCCGAGGCCATTGGCCCGGTCATTCTGGCCCTGGTCATCGATCTTGTGGTGTTTTCGTCTTTGCTGGTGATCTTGATCACCGCCTCGCGACAGGGGCGCCCCAACCTTGCGATGGTCAAAACTGTCACACTGGGATTACTGAAAAATCCCATGATCGTCTCAATTTCTGCGGGCCTCCTTTGGTCGGCAACGGCGCTCCCCTTGCCCACGCCCGTCAACGCCTTTCTGGAATTGCTGGGCAACGCTGCCACACCGGGCGCATTGTTCGCCATCGGAGCCTCATTGGCCGGAAAATCCGCCGAACGGATCGAGATTGCGGCCTGGCTCAGCTTTGCCAAACTATTCCTGCACCCGCTGGCCGTGGCCTTCGCCATGTTTTGGGTGTTCAAAGCCGCACCTTATGGGGCCTCAGTGATGATTTCCGCAGCTGCGCTACCGGTTGCGGGGAATGTCTTTATCCTTGCCCAACATTACGGCGTCGCCCCCCAACGGGTGTCGGCCTCAATCCTGATCTCAACGGTTGTAAGCATCGTCACCGTGAGCGTCGTCATCGCATTGGTGCAAGCATAAACGCAAAACGGCGACCCGAAGGCCGCCGTTCTAAGACTGAGAAAAATTCTGGGTATCAGAATTCTACAACCGCGCGGATCGATTTGCCTTCATGCATCAGATCGAAACCGTGGTTGATCTCATCCAAGGTCAGCTTGTGCGTGATCATGTCGTCGATTTCAATTTTGCCATCCATGTACCAATCCACATACTTGGGCACATCGGTCCGACCCTTGGCGCCGCCAAATGCGGTGCCTTTCCAGACGCGACCGGTAACCAGCTGGAACGGACGGGTCGAGATTTCGGCGCCCGCCGGAGCCACGCCGATGATCACCGACACACCCCAGCCACGGTGCGAACATTCCAGCGCATCGCGCATCACCTGAACGTTGCCGGTTGCGTCAAACGAATAGTCTACGCCGCCAAACTGGTCTTTTTCGGTTTTGGTCAGCTCGATGATCGCTTCGGTCACCGACTGACCTTCGGGCAGCTTCGATGGGTTCACAAAGTGAGTCATGCCGAATTTCTTCGCCATCTCCGCTTTGTCGTCGTTCAAATCGACACCGATGATCATGTCGGCACCTGCCATGCGCAGGCCCTGAATCACATTGAGTCCAATGCCACCCAGACCGAATACGGCCGCAGAAGAACCGATCTCAACACCAGCTGTGTTGATCACCGCGCCAATGCCCGTGGTCACGCCACAACCGATGTAGCAGATTTTGTCGAAGGGCGCGTCGTCACGCACCTTCGCCAGCGCGATTTCTGGGAGAACCGTGTGGTTCGCGAAGGTCGAGCAGCCCATGTAGTGGTAGATCGGGGTACCATCGAGCATCGAAAAGCGCGTGGTGCCATCGGGCATCAGGCCTTGGCCCTGGGTGCCACGGATAGCGGTACAGAGGTTGGTTTTGCCCGACAGGCAAGCGTGACATTCACGGCATTCCGGCGTGTACAGTGGGATCACGTGGTCGCCAGGCTTCAGCGTGGTGACACCCTCTCCCACTTCAACAACAATACCTGCGCCCTCATGGCCCAGGATCGACGGGAAAATCCCTTCGGGATCGGCACCCGAACGGGTGAACTCGTCGGTGTGACACAGGCCGGTGGCCTTGATTTCCACCAGAACCTCTCCCGCTTTGGGGCCTTCTAGGTTCACTTCCATGATCTCAAGTGGTTTGCCGGCCTCTAGGGCAACGGCGGCACGGGTGCGCATGGCTCTCTCCCTGATAATTGTCTGCAGAGACACTGCGTAAATTCCAATATCCACGCAAGTCTTATGCCCCTGTTGAGCCTTTCTTCACGAGGACGCAATAGCCTCTGCGACATCACCTGCAGAATGTTAGGAACAGATTTTGTCAATTGATTTCATGCCTATTGTGGCCCCTTCCGTGCCGCTGGCCCCCACTCCTGTCGCCTCTAAACCCAATGATGTCGCAAAGCCGCTCTTCATACAGGTGTATGAGGACGCGGGACGGCCAAAACAGGCCGCCCCGCACGCACCAGAGGGGCAAACAGAGACGTTGCCGAATGGTGACACTAAGTCAAAACATGAGAAACTGCTCGAAATGATCGACGATCAACGCAAGTTGATTGGCCACCTCAAAGACAAACTCGACAAGATGAAGCAGCAGCTGGCGGCAGCCCGCGCCCAGCTGAAACATGCAGACGGTGAGGAAGCCCAGCGTCTCATGGGGGTGATTCAATCACTGTCCGACGCCATCACCCGCCTTCAGCAAGAAATTATTCAGGTTCAGGCAGGCATTGACGCCAATTCCATGGCTGAGCGCGCTTTGGAAAATCCGGAATTCATGTCTGAGAAGGAAAAAAAGGATGAATCGGCTTAACCGCCGGTTCACTACCTCGGGAGGAAAAATGGCGTAGTTCCATGGGCAAAGCCCGGATTTGTTAAAATTCGAGGCCAAAACGTTTCAAAGCCCCTCGGATATTCACGGTACTATCAACCGCTCCATAACCCGTGGCTTCGTACCAAATCCCCAGTTTCGCACAAAAATTGGGGATCGCGATGTTACGTTCACTTTACCGCCTTGGGGCGGCTCTTAACCTGTGTCTAATTGTTGGCGCATGCGCTGCAACACCACAACAGAACTTCACAGCAGTCAAACCGGCGGAGACAGTATCCCGCCGGGATAACTCGCAATATCATTGGGTTGGCACGCCACCAGTCCAACACCGCATGGACACCGTGGGTTTGGGTTTGGCTGATCTGGGGGACGCGGGCTCAACAGCGGCAGCTTTGGCGAGTGGAGCAACCGAGCTCAACCCAGCGCTCGCCGCGACCGGAGGAGCAGCGCCCCTCGTGGCCCTCCCTCTGAAATACGCCGTCAAACGCGGGATGGTCGCCAGTGGCGCCACACCTGCACGCGCCAATCTTTCCGTTGGCACCGGCGGTATGGTTGGCACCTGCGCAAACATAGCGGGTCTGGCCGGGGTACATCCGGTTGCTGCCATGGCTGTTGGTGTCACCTGTGGGGCCATCTACAACAACAAAAAACGCAAAGCTTATGAGCAGGCCACCAACCGCACAGTCGATGGTCGGCCATTGCGCTGATCTGTTTTCCACGGCGCCGCAAGTCGGTGCCGTGGACACCTGCGGGCTGACCTATGCTGGACTTTACCCAAGGCATTCATGAGGTGCCAAGCGCACAGCCGTTGGCCAAGCGCTGGCAATCCTGAGGGCCACATGTCAAAACACGCGCAGACACCTCAACAGGAGCCGCCCACATGCAGATTGTCTCGCTCATCGCCAAACCCGGCCAACTCGATACGGCCTTGGTGGACAACCTTCGCAACGCTTGGGGTGGTGGCATGGCGGTCTGGCTCTCACCGGACGAGGCAGCCGAGTTTCCGGTTGCAACGCAGCCGGACAACTTTGATCAGGTTCGGGGCGATCTGGCCGACCAAGTTGATCTCAACATGGTTCCAGCCGAAAACCGACGCAAAAAAATGCTTCTCGCAGACATGGACAGCACCATGATCCAACAGGAATGTATAGACGAGCTGGCGGAAGAGGCAGGTGTTGGTGATCGCGTCAAAGACATCACAGCCCGGGCCATGAACGGAGAACTCGATTTTGATGGCGCGCTGACAGAACGCGTGGCCCTGCTCAAAAATCTACCCGAAGACACCATTGATCAGGTGATGCAGACACGCATTACACTCATGCCCGGAGGCCCCGCGCTTTTGGCGACCATGAAAGCCTCCGATGGGTATGCAGCGCTTGTCTCAGGTGGCTTTACCGCCTTCACAGCACGTGTCTCAGCCTTGGTAGGGTTTGATGAGAACCGGGCCAATACTCTCATTACGAAAGACGGCAAATTGACCGGCGAGGTCGGGCACCCCATCCTAGGGCGAGAGGCCAAGGTGCAAGCGCTTGAAGAAATCACGACGCGTCTTGGTATCGATGAGGCTGATGTCATTGCCGTCGGCGACGGAGCCAATGATCTGGGCATGCTGACCCGCGCCGGAATGGGTGTAGCGCTTCACGCGAAACCCAGTGTTCAGGCGCAGTGCCGTCTTCGCATCAACCACGGCGATCTGACGGCTCTGCTGTATCTGCAGGGTTATGCCAAAGCGGATTTCGTGTCTTAGGCATAACAAAGGCTGGGATAATCCCAGCCCTGTTCTTCTCCTTGGATTAAGCCGCCAATTCGGGAGCGGGTCGAATTTCCCCCGTCACAAGGCCACGCCAGTTTTTAACGATTGGATTTAAAAAGGTTTTCACGTCTGGGTGTGCAGCATCCAATACACCAAGCCGCACCAAAATTGCCGCGATCGCACAGTTTGATGCCCGCGTTGTGCCATCAACAATTTTCAAAGCCACCCCGAGCCCGCGTCCAGGGATAATGGCGATGAAATACCCTTCAGCTCCGGTTTTGATGGCAACCGGCTCTTTTGCGGCACGCATCAACAGCGTACAGGCGCGGCCCTCTCCCGCCACCATATCGGGATGTGCGATCATCGACTCCATAATCTGATGTGCTGCCAGAGATAGACGATCCCCCCGACCGGATGCTGTGGCAAAAAAGGCCATCGCACGCGCCATGCCTTCCATCGTCGCAGCATAGTTGGGGGCAGAGCATCCATCGATCCCATAGCCAGGACTGGTTTCCTGCGTCACCTCTTCAAAAGCGTCTTTACAGGCAATCTGAACGGGATGGTCGACATCTACATATTCCGGGCCTGCGCCAATATGTTTGCCCAGCGTCAAAAAGCCCGCATGTTTGCCCGAGCAATTGTTGTGCACCTGACAGGGAGCCTCTCCGGCGCGGAGCATCTCTAGTTTGAGATCCCTGTCACGGGTCACCTGAGCTCCACAGCGAAGATTGTCGTCACTCATCCCGAGCTCAGCCAGCCAGGTATTCACTTCCTCGACATGAGACGGAGCGCCTTCATGAGAGGCACAGGCCAAAGCCAACCGTTTCTGTGTCAGGCCAAACGCCTGTGCCGCGCCTGATGTCACCAAGGGCAACCCCTGGATCATTTTCGCGGAACTGCGCGGCATGACCACGGCCTTTGGATCCCCCCAGGCCTCGACAATGCCCTGAGCATCACAAACCACCGCATGCCCGGCATGAAAGCTCTCTACAAACGGGCCACGTACAATCTCAACAAGGGATACAGGTGCGTTTGTCATTCTTACCTCGATCTAAGCGATATTCTGCCAACAGGGCTTTTCCAGAATGGTTGTTTCAGGCTATTGTCCAGCCGTCGAGAGGAAAAGCCCCATACCGACGAACAAGGCCCAAAGAAGACATAAGGGCCGGGACGGGGGCATGTATGAGGCAAGACAGCTGGAGGCTGCGGGAATGATTTCAGCATTTGGTCAATGGATCGGAGCGGGCGCAGTTGCGCTGATGCTGGGCACTGGAATGGCCAGCGCACAGGAAGAAAGCACCAACCGGGTTGATGCTATGACCGATTGGTCTGTGTTCGAAGGCGATAGCCCCAAAGAGTGCTGGGCCGTCACCACGTTCAAAGAGAGCCTGAACACCGACGAAAGCGGCCGCCCCAAGGCAGTGTCGCGTGGAGAGATCCTACTAATGGTCTTTTATCGCCCCGATGCCAAGGTCTCTGGCCAGATCGCCTTCACCGGGGGATATCCCTTCGCTCCCGGATCAACTGTGTCCCTAAAAATCGGCGACAACAGTTTCGAACTCTACACCGAAGGTGAATGGGCTTGGCCGGCCACACCACAGGACGATGGTCGCATTATCACGTCGATGAAACGCGGCGCGAGCGCGATTTTGACAGCACGTTC
Source organism: uncultured Pelagimonas sp. (assembly GCA_947497905.1). GTDB lineage: Bacteria > Pseudomonadota > Alphaproteobacteria > Rhodobacterales > Rhodobacteraceae > CANMIH01. The sequence goes on along the minus strand of CANMIH010000009.1, from coordinate 447 downwards.
AGCCCGCGGCACCATTACAAAAGACACGTTCTCCCTGTTGGGTTTCACCGCAGCAACCGAAGATGCGGGCAAACGGTGCAGCAGCTAAATTGCTTTCCGTGACGGGCGTAAGTTTCCAAAGCTCTAACGCCCTTTAAGCATACCGGCAAATCAAAGATATGGTCGATGTTATCTTGGCATCGACCTTTTTTAGTTCTGGCATATACAAAGACTTACGTTTTCCAACGTTTGCCAATCCCTGATGTTGGACTTGGGTTAGCGATCAATGACCGCCTCGCGCGCGCGGCGGCTGACGGATAGCTCCATGCCATTGTGCTGGAGCGCAGACAGCCGCTTGGGGGCTGTTTGTCTGCGGATGCCTCAGGAGGGATTTGGTTGCGGGAGTAGGATTTGAACCTACGACCTTCAGGTTATGAGCCTGACGAGCTACCTGGCTGCTCCATCCCG
>CANMIH010000008.1 GCA_947497905.1 uncultured Pelagimonas sp. | reverse complement strand
ACCACGAAGAGGCCGCTGAGATCGACCTTGAGGTCACGGTCACTGACGCGGGTGGTCTCTCTACTTCAGAGAGCTTTTCTGTTCAGATCTCAGATATTGTAGAGCCAGCGGTCGTCGATATTGAAATCCCGGTAGCTACAGGGTTTCAGACCAAATATTTTGATGTCGATCACAGTTTGAGAAAACTGGCTGACGTGGATTGGTCGGCGGATCCCACCCATCAGGAAATTAAAAGCGATATCAATTTTAAAAACAGCGGTAACTCATTCTGGGAAGGTGGTTCGCGCGATACTTTTGGTGTCGAGGTTTCAGGCAATATCGAAGTGGAAGAGGGCGGCACATTTGAGTTTTTCTTAGGTGGTGATGATGGTGCCGTGCTGATTGTTGATGGTCAAGAAGTGGTGAACCATGATGGTTTGCATGCCTACAAGACGGGTGCCGGGAAGATCGATTTGGACCCTGGCACGCACCATATCGAAGTGCGTTACTTTGAGAATTACGGTCACGCTGGTCTAAAGTTGGAATGGGAAGGCCCGGGCGTTGTGGAACGTGAGCTAGTCACTGCTCCGGATATGTCTGATGCGCAGACCGTCGGCGGCATGCCGGTGACACTGGATCTGGACCTAAGTGTGATGGATCACAATGGGAGTACGGAAATTGCACTGGAAGGCTTGCCTATCGGATCTATTGTTGAAGCCGGGTCATTGACCGTTATCGCCGATGACAGCGGTGGCGTAGATCTTGCAGGTTGGGACGGGCAAGGCATTCAAATATCTCCACCGCACGACTTCATGGGCGAAGTTTCAGCCGATTTACATGTGACTACTCAGTTGGAGGATGGCTCGTTTCAAAACGGTACCCAAAACATTGTGTTTGAGGTCAATGAAGCTCATGTCGCGGAGCCAAGCGCGGAATTGGTGGGCGGCTTTCATGCCAGCTATTTCGATTTAAACCACAGCCTGCGTAAATTAGATGATATTGACTGGTCCTCAGAACCCACCCACGAAGAGATGGTCACCGAGATCAACTATAAAAACTCCTCAGGCTCTTTCTGGGAGGGTGGTTCCAAAGATACGTTTGGCGCCAGACTAGAGGGTAAGGTCACCATTGAAGAGGGCGGGGAATATACCTTCTTTGCCGGGGGTGATGACGGTGTTGCGCTGTTTATAGATGGCAAGCAGGTTATCAATAACGATGGCCTACACGGGTTCCGCACCAGAAGCGGCGAGATCGAACTTCAACCCGGCAATTACGAAATTGAAGTACGCTACTTTGAAAACTACGGGCATGCAGGACTGAAGGTCGAATGGGAGGGGCCAGATACCGATGGTCGAGAAACGTTGCGTGCCGACGCCCCAGAGTTGATGGCGGAAAACGGCACGCTGGATATTGGCATTTCGCTTGACGGTGTAAGCACTGAGGCAACAGTGGTCATCGACGGTTTACCGCCAAATACATTGCTGATCAGCGGTGAAGACGCCGCTTTGTCAGATGGCTCTCCAATACCCCTGTCAGGTTGGGACATTGACCACTTAGAGCTTTCGCCTCCTCCCGGCTTTGAAGGTGCCATCGAAGGTGAGTTGCAGGTGTCCGATACCGCGTTCAACGGAGCGGAAGTTTCGTCAACCAACTCTTTTAGAATACAAGTCGGCGAACCTGGCGATGAACCGGCAGTAGAAGGCGCGGAGTTGATAGAATTGCTGGTCATGCAAGACATGGCCGACAGCTCTGCTCAAACGGGCTGGGATGCGGAACTTTCTGACGGCGAGCTCAGCGATGATGGGGAGGGTGATGTGATGTCTGAACAAGTGTTGAGCACCATGGATTGTGAGATTTCGGCAATTGAAACAAATACTTATGAGAGGGTAGATTGGTGACTAACTAGGTCATTTGTAAACATGACCTAGATGTATAGTCCCGGCATATGGTGGGTTGTGTCGACGTTGAATCGATTTGGCTCGTTTGTCCAGATTTTGCAGATTTATTCGAATGGTGTGAGACCCTGCAGTGTCTTCAATCGACGTGCGTAGTTATAGGCCGCAATGAAGTCGGTGACGTGTGTTTCGAGCTGCGCGTGAGTATCGTAGTGGTAACGCTTGACCGTTGCCTCCTTGATCGTCCGGTTCATACGCTCGACCTGGCCGTTCGTCCAGGGATGGTTCACCTTAGTCTGGTGCTGGTCGATGCCATGCTCACGGCAAACGCGGCTGAAGATGTGTGCGAAGGCCGAAGTGTCCTGCTTTCGATTGGTGAACTGGATGCCGTTATCCGTCAGAACAGTATGGATTTTGTAGGGCAATGCTGCGATGAGATTGCGCAGGAACTGGGCCGCGACCATCTTGCCTGCTCGCTCGTGCAGCTCGACATAGGCGAACTTGGAAGTGCGGTCGATGGCCACGAACAGGCGGATTTTACCCTCACCTGTGCGAACCTCCGCAATGTCGATATGAAAATAGCCGATAGGGTATCGTTTGAACTTCTTCTTGGGCTTGTCACCTTCAACTTTGGGCAAGCGGCTGATGCCATGCCGCTGCAGGCAACGGTGCAGTGAAGAGCGCGTCAGATGCGGTATAGATGGCTGCAGAGCATAGAGGCAGTCATCCAGTGGCAGCAGCGTGTGACGCCGAAAAGCGACGATGATCGCCTCTTCTTCGATGCTGAGAACCGTCGAGTGCGCATCTTTCGGGCCCATGGCTGAATCTTCTACGCTATCCCGCTTGCGCCACTTGGCGACGGTCTCGACGTTAATGCCAAGCTCCCGGCTCAACGCCGCGTTCGAAGCTTTCGATCGCTGTATGCGAGCTCGGACAGCGTGCGTGGTCTAGGCGCACCCGTGAAGTATTTGTCCCATAGTACATCCTTTTGATGGTCAGAGATCAGTGGACCACCACATGTCGGGACTAAACACCTAGGGGTTGGGATCCAAAATAAAACCAAACCATAGTGTATTTTCGAATTGGACGTTGACAACGATCGTCAAGGCTAAACTTGGTCTGATCCGACAACGTTACGCTCAGTGTAACGTTATAAGTACTTGAAATAATTTACTTTATTCAAGCTCCAACGTCTCCAAAAAACCGCATGTAACATTTAAATATTTTAAAATCATACAGTTAGCCAATGTTACAGGTTACAGCGCGATAAATGTATAGGTGCGTGCGCGCGTGCGTACATGCGCGTGCGCGTGTGTGCACGTAATACACTCTGAATAATTTATGTAACTTTGTAACTTTTCTATTTTTTCAACGTATAGTCAGATGCTTGCGACGTTACAGACGATGTTACACCCATGTTACGCTGTAACTTTTTCAATTGGGGAGATTGGGGGCGTCGCGCTCGATTTGGACATTGAGATCATGAACAACGTTTAGATTGCTCCCGAACGGATGTCTGGTTCGTCGGGGCGCCGAGTGTGGATTTGTTGTCGCCGAGGTCTCGGGCCAACCGCTACCAAAAAAAACTTTTTGGTTTCCGGCCTGCACGAGTGGTACAGAACCGGTAGCTTTGGAGGTGCCACAACCCGTGAGCTGACTATTTGGCCGAAGGAAGAATAGGGCAGGGGCGCAGCTGATTATTGGGTGCTGGCCTGCGAATGTACCCAGTTAGGCGAGATGAGGAGCTGCTCAAAGATGCGTTCGGAAGTCTAACAACAATTTTTTGTTCGGCTTTTCCATTATTGTCTGACTTCTCAAATCAGTGACCAGAGGCCCCCAATTTCATCGAAAGTCGCGAAGTTTCGGCCAATAACGTTGAATTTGCGCGGCTCAAAGTGAACTTACCCGAGCCTTGTTGCTTGAAGAGCAAACTTTATTCGTCTGCGCGGGCATTTTCAGCGAGCCAAATGTCGATCATACGCCTGATCATCTCTGCCCGTGTCGGTAAGTCGTTTTCCTTACGACGCGCATCATCAATTGCCTGAATCTTGGCTTCAGGCAAACGCACCGTGATCGGTGATGTATCAGTTTTGGGGCGACCTCTACCTGCCATTTCGAAATTCCCTATTGATTTCTCAAAGGCAAGTATTCATATTGTTCGTGTGAAGGCAAGGGCTGCAACCCTCACCTCCACACTAACCACAACGATCTTTTGGGAGATCCTCATGGCTGACAAAGCTCTTAGCATGCTGCGTAATGCGGCAGAAACCCCCTGTGACTATTTGACGACGGCGAAAGCTGCCTTGGGTCTGTTCGAAACAGCCCTGCATGCAGAACAGCACGCCGAGGGGCTTGGGATGTTTGATCCCGACATGTCCGGTGACACCGATGAGATTTCGCCCCTCTGGGCTGAAGCGATTACTGCGCTCAATGCTGCGTCGGCGTCAATTGCACCTGAGGGCAAGGATGAACGGCGTTTGCAGGTTGTTCTGTCGCGCATTGCCTCGGCGGTGAAAGATCTGGACACCGTTGAAAGTGATCCGGCGATCTGGCTGCAGGTGCATCTGATGGAAAAGAGCATCCGCAAAGTAGTGCCTACGGCGGCGATCGCTCTGCTTGATAAAGCGATGTCTCTTTTAGCAGAGTATCTAGACATGATGCGGGTCATTGATCTCGAAGACTTCGAAGATCAGTTCTGATCCCTCCTCCAAATTCTTTTGTGCGGGCGACTGACGCCCGCTGACCTTCCTTTAGAAAATGGAGGACGATGATGTCTGTCCAAACCCACCGCGCTGCGTCCAGTGCGTTTCCTTGTGATATTTCTGATCCCGATTTTGAACCCGACCATTCCGCAGCACGGTTAAGACACCTGTTTGCTGATTGTCTGCGCATCTTGGATCGCGCGATTGCAGCCGAGCAGGACCTTGAGCTTGCCGTTGGCGATGACACATCCGCTATGTTCAATCCGGCGATGATCAACTGGTTAAAAGCTGCGGAGACAGCCTGGGACCGTGTTACAGATCAACTTGGTGCGTTGTGCAAAGCGGCAGATGTTCTCCCCGACAGCCTACTCTCCAAGATGTCATTTTGTTTATCAGACGCCATGGGCTCGACCGATCTCAATGACTGTGATCATCAAATTCAATATGGCAGACAGCTTGTTGTTCAGGCCCTGCGGGGTGCCGCAGCCTCCGTTGCCGCGCGTGACACAGCGCAGCTCTTGAGCTTTGCGGTGGAACGTCTGGAGATCATAGCGAACCGGCCTTTCATGTTCTCAGACGAAGACCGAGCCGAAGACATGCCGCAACAAGATCCACCGGGCATGACCCCTTATTGAGGTCGCCCACATAAACCTGCAGCCCGGTTCCTTCGGGCTGCACAAATCCTCCAAAATGAAAAGGAATACCTCTTTCAGCCAGAGACATATTTTTGCAAAACCCATCCCGAAGAACGACATTTACTCTGTTCATCGCAAATCCCACCGGCGATTTAACAAAGCCATTCCCCAAAGCTGGATCGATGCCGCAGAAGCCAAAGGCTTTGCTTTGATCGACCGGGTCGACAATCGTTACAACCTGCTTCTGTTGTGTCGCCAGTGTGGCGATCTGCTGATCCGACCCCGCAATGTCGTGGTGGATCACAGACCTGAATGCCACAGTTGCATCAGGCTGCGCCGCAGCAAAGCCGCGTTTGCAGTTGGTGCAGAACTGCTGTCGCCCCATCCCAATCAAACCCAGTATGGCTACTTTCGTCTCAGCTGCGGTCATATCGTTGCACGGCAATACCATCGTGTCGAACGCGCCGCTGCTGGCGGCCACCAGCTGGGGTGCGATGCCTGCAGGGAACAACGCTATGAGCAACAGGCCGCCAAATTTGGCTGGAATTTAATTGGCGATGCCAGTTCTGGAAAGCAGGGATATCGTCAGTATCGGCACAGCTGTGGCCACCAGCAGGATGTCTCTGTCGGCAATATGTTTTGGGGCGATACCATGTGTGCAGGTTGTGGCACGGGCCCAACCGCACAACCCTCCTTCATCTATCTGTTCCAGATTGACCTGCCCAATCTTCCGGTTCTCAAACTTGGCTACAGTGCCCGACCTGAGAAACGCCTGCGCCAACAGCTTGGAATTGATGGAGGCATTCCGACCGAGATCCTGCGCACCATTGCTATGCCCACAGGGCATGAAGCAAGGGCTGAAGAAGAAGCCTGCCATCGGGTTCTTAAAGCTGAGGCTCCCGAGCTCATCGTGCCCAAAGCCACATTCGGGGATCAGATCAACACGCAGAGCGAGATCTACCACGCCGCCGCGGTAATCCGAATTCACGCGCTACTCGATCAGATCGAAGCGAAACGCGGCTAAGCCCAAAGGCCCCAACCCAATATTGGAAATTCTTTAAGGAGACAGCTCATGTCCCAACCCATTGCCATGCCGCAATCCGACTTTGCGCGCGCCCTGACAGATGATGCTCTGCAGCAGATCTACCGATCAGAGCTTTTGACAAAACTGCACGAAGAAAACTCTGGCAATGCCGTCTCAGATGAACATCACGACTTCTCGCCCGAAGATCTGTCACGAGAGGCCAAAGAGGCAGGCTATCTCGGCACGCCTGTCGCACATGGTCTGACAGATGAGGAACAACAGGACCTATATGCGCAAGGTGACGACCCTTGGGCGCGTGATACCAATGGCACTGCGCACAAACGTCTGGATCAGCCTCCCTTTGATGCCATGTTCTCGGCAGCGCGCGCTTTGTTTGCGATCAATGATCAGAGCATGCTGGATAAGATGAGACAGCCAGGCGCGATCACTTCGTTCATTCTATCAGACGAAGAGACGAGATATGGGTTTGAACGCGGTCTTGCTGATCTGATCACGGCTTTGGCTGTGACGCAGAAGGTGCCAGCTTGGGAGACCGTACAGCGTATCACCATCGGCCCGCCGGTGCAGGTGAAGCCTGGGCTCTATCGGCAGCGCGCCTTAGATACTTCAGAGCTCGAAAAACTTGTTCGTGCAGGCGAGACAGTGTTCGCGGTCATGGCAAAAGCAGAGGATTTGCCCCAATTCGCACGCCCGCTTTCGAGTCAAACCTTTCATCTGCCTCCCTTCAATCGTGCTATTGCGATTGCCATCCTGCGCCAGACCCACTCCGTGACCGGAGAGCTGGCCGAGGATGAGATCCTGCGGCGACTGCCCACTGATGCCGATCTGGCAGATCTGCCTCTGGCAACCATTGCCAGTGCGTTCCATGCGGAGACAACGCTGAAAACCGCTGATCGTCTGGCGGAGTTCTGCGCTCTGCTTGAGAGGCCTGCGCCCGCTACCAAACCCGCCCTGACACTGGACAGTATGGCCTTGTCATCAGAGATGGAGGCGCAGGCCGCGCAACTGCTGACGGACCTGACCCTCTGGCAAGATGGCAAACTGGAGTGGACCGATGTGCCATCGTCGGTGTTCCTGTACGGCGAACCCGGCAACGGCAAAACCCTGTTTGCACAATCACTGGCAGGCAGTGCCGACATCCCGTTGATCGCAACCAGCTATGCAGACTGTCAGAAAGCAGGGCACCTTGGTGACTATCTCAACGAGATGGCCGGTCAGGTTGAGATGGCCATCAAACAAGCGCCTTGCGTGTTCCTCATCGATGAGATGGACAATTTCTTCACCCGCTCTGCAGCCGATCACACTGCGAGATACATGCATTCAGTGGTGAATGGGTTGCTCGAACAGTTGAGCAAGCTCAATGACGCGCCGGGTGTGATCTTGATTGGGGCTGGCAACAACAGGGCCGGCATTGATCCGGCGGTGCTGCGGTCCGGCCGGTTTGATCGTCACATTGAACTGACACGGCCCGATCACCGGGGCATTCAGACCCTGTTGCGCCATCTGTCAGGCGAAGTGATCACCGCCGAATTGGCCCGTGAGATGGCGGACGGAATGCTGGGCTGTTCGGCTGCAGATGTCGCCAATCTGCTCCGACGCGCGCGCGCCACGGCCCGGTGCAGCGGCGAAGCCTTCCAACTCGGGCACCTGCGGCAAGAGCTCAAGAGCATTACATCACGACGCACTTCAGAGTCCCTCTACCGCTCGGCGATCCATGAGGCGGGACACACCATCGTGGCACATCATCTGGGCAAACCTCTGCCCGAGCGGGTTCAGATTACTGTGCAGGGCGGGGAATATCACAGCTGGCCCGAGACCTGCCTGACCGCCGCGCTCTATGAAGATCAGCTCGCCATTCTGATGGGTGGCCGCGCGGCGGAGGTCCTACTCCTCGGCGCGCCCTCAAACGGAGGCACCACCGATCTGCAGGACGCCACAGCCCTCGCGTTCCAGGCTCGGCATCAATGGGGCCTCTATGATAACACGCTCATCGCCCTGCCAGCTGACCTTGTGCAAACCCTCACTCCCAGCCATGGCATCGGCAAGCAGATCAACGAGGACATGCAGGCGGCGCTCCTCACAGCCAGAGAGATCATCGAAGAAAGGCAAGACCAACTCACCCAGATCGCCGAGGCCCTGCTCACACACCGAGAGCTCACCAGGGACATGTTGGAAGAGGTGATGGATACGCCAGATGGCGGACCCGTCAAAGAGCTTCACCAACTGGTGCAATCTGAACTCCTGAGGTTAACACCAGAGAGGCATTGAGATCATCTGATGGAATAAGGGGAAAGGGTTGACGGGCCCAGCACGCCGCCATGATGGACGTGTCTTCGGTTCCTTTGGAACTCTGAAGATACGTCCGCAAGGACGAGGCGCTGTCTGGGGCAGTCAAGCAGCAGCGTGAGGCTCCATCGCACCAATGAAATTGGAGGTCCTGCGCGGGCCCGTGACCGCGCAAGGTCCAAATTCGATGGGAACAGAAATGCCCCCGCGAGGGGGTGTTTCTGGGGGATGGATGCTGCTGCGACCGTTTCCTGGCAAACCTAATTCAAAGTCAGGGACATCGTATCAAATTGAGGCGGGACGCAGGGATCCAAGGTCCCCTTGGCTTGGTGTTTCCAAAGAGGGCAGGGCATCCGCTTTGGTGGGGTTTCGAAAGGGGCAAGACCCCTTCGCCTGGGGTTTCAAAAGGGGGCGGAGCGGCCCCTTTGCCTACGTCATAACAGAGTTATGATTAGTAGGTTAAACCATTGCAGATACGCCAAATTCTTTTTCCTGAGATATACTTGGTCATTATGGTCATCTCTGTCAATGATGGGTGTCGTGCCTGATTTGAGGCACGGGGCAGGGTTATCCACATAAGAGTGTGGTTGCGCTGCAGATCTCACTTTGGGTTTTCGTCGGGCTGTCGAACCCTGCTCTTATGACACTTCTGAACGACATCCCGCTCGACCCCGCCAAGTCTAACCCGTTTGCCGCATCGGTGCGCCTGGAGAGCTGCACCCGGTGGCAGGCCTATGGCCAGCTGCGGCATGATCTGCGCAAAGGCAAACAGCCTGACTATGTCGATCCTGAGAGGGCGCATCTGAACCGCGTGTTGATCGCTCCGCGCGGTGTGGCGGCAATCCAAAAGGACTGCGTCGCCCTGCGAGAGGCACGTGGCGCGCAGCGGGCGATGAAATCCAATGCCGCCGTGATCAAAGCGGGGATTATCTCCTTTGGCTATGAGGCCGCGAAATACTTCAAAGCGCTCACAGCTGAACAGCAGGATGCGGCCTATCGGGAACTGGCACAGGCCGTGGCAGACTATCTGCAAACCAGTTTGGAGGCGCTGGTTCATCATGGCGATGAAACGCAACCGCATGCCCATTTTGCGCTGCGGGCCTATTCGGATGACGGCCAGCCCGTGTGCAAACGCATGACCAAGGCGGCGATGTCTGTGTTCCAGGATCTGACTGCGGAGATCCTGCAGAAATACTGCCCCGAGATCCAACGCGGACATCGTAAGAAAGACCGGCTGGCAGCGGGCGCCAGCTATCCTGAAACGCTCAATCGGTCTGTCCGACAGCTCCATGAGGATCTTCCTGCAGAGATCGAAGCGAAACAAGCTGAAGCCGCAGCCCTGCAGGATAGGATCAACCACCTACAGGTGGAGATGGAGGATCAGACACAGCGGCTCGACAAATATCGGCAGCGGGCTCGCGATCTTGAAACCCGTGAGCACCGCAGCGCCAAAGAAGAGAAGCGCCTAATGACCTATGAGAAACGGGTGAGCAAACAATCGGAAGAGCTCAGGATCAAACAAGACGAGTTACACAGACTCAAAACGCAGGCCAGTGCACGTATCGAAGACCTCCGCCTCAGCATAGAGAACAGTCAGGCCGAGCAAGACCGACTGGCCCAGCAGCACGAAGACCTCAGGGCCGAGAAAATTCGTGTCGACCAACACCGACAAGAGGCTGAAGATCGGATGGCCGTGGCGGAAATCGCGATGACCGCCACAGAACAGACACTTCGTGAGATCGAAGAGGGGACGGTTGAAGAGGTCGAGGGCAAGATCACGATGAAAGACCCGTCACCGCTGCACAGGGCTCCGAAGCCTATCCGGAACCGTCTCATTCGCGCTTTGAGCAAACACCTGAAAGCGAAAAGGGCATTTGCAGAGCGCTTTAAGGTTTTGGACGGTCTTTTGTCACGTGTCACCGGCTGGCTGGAACACCGGGAGCTGGATGAGCAGGCCCGCCGAGACGGGGAAGAGCTGTTGCGCGGAAACGACGATGACGGGCTAGGATGGTAACTGGCAGTGGATGAGCGAGGTTGAGGCAATCATGTTGTGCTGCAGCTCGCCCAACCAAGACGTTCAAGTTGGTCGCAGTGACAGCCATTCCGCAAACGCGGAGCCCTAAACCATGATCTCGAAAGCGGCCTTTAAGGTCAGCATGCAAGGACTAGAACGATGCTGCGCCTCCAACCAATGGCCGCGAAGCGCAGATAGCAACATTTGCAAAACCTCGATTTCTACGAGCTGGGCCGAGGTTCCGTGCCGCAGGAAAAAAAAAAGCCGCCGTTCGCCGCGCTTGCAGCAGTCAAATGCAGTCAGTCGTCCATTGGGCGGGACAAGCTGCCATGCGAACCTGTGCCTAGAAATGTATTGGTTGTCACTACAATTGCTGTGGTGCAAACAACACCAATGAAAGCGTCAAATAAAACAATTGCGATAGACTACCTCGACACTGAGATTGCTGGTTGTGGCATTTCCGGAGTGATGAAGCGTGTGAGAAACGCCTTAAAGCAAAAAGATACTTCAACTCTGAAGTTCAATGTAGTCGCGCTGAAGATAGACGCCCGCGCCCAGACTGTGACACTCTTACAGGATTGGGGGGCTTGTGAACCCGAAACATTTTCAGTCGAGGAATTCATTGGCTTGGTAGAAACCAGCCGAAGAAGATATCGAAAGTAACTTGCACGATTTGGGCTCATAGCTTCCTTGTGGCGGTGCAGCAGCACGCCTGCAGTGAGATCATGTGTGTTCGCCGTCGCCCAGTGACCGCAGGCAGCCCAAAGCGGACCAGATCATTCTACCGCTTTGAGTGGGCCACACCCACAGGGGGCGGGAAGCAGACGTTCGCTTCGGGCGCGAGAAATCCACCACAAGCGTGAATAGCGGACATCCGGCTGATCGTAGAGTTCGAGCATAAGTGAGTCAGAGTGCAAACGCCCCGCTATTGCACTCTGTTGGATTCAAGCTCCAACAAGTAGGCTTCATCGGAGCCTAAAGGTACGTGAGCGTACACGCTATCTGCTCCATGCGTATCCAAAAGGATGCCAAAACGAAGGAGTAAGCGTTCGAGATGCCGGTTGGTGAACAGAATGTCTTCAAATCGGCCCCATTCCTCAATGCTCGCCATGAACCCGTCCAGGTCTTTTCCAAAAAGATCGAACCAATGAGCAATTTCCAGTTCTTCGAGCTTTTCACGTAAATCGGCCGACAACTCCGGTGGTTTCTCAAGCGCATGGTAAGTGCCGATCAATCGGGCACACGCTTTTAGAACAAGGCTTAGCGCGTCAATAGTGTAATCGAGGAATCCGTCCAAATTCCCATTCACTCTGTAGGTTCGGCGTTTCGCAATTATGTTCTGATGAGCCACGTCTAATTGATCGACGAGGTGCTTTTCGGCGGAAACAGTGTTCATGTCGTCGTGCGCACAAACACGTGCGCAGAAATACGCGCTGAACGCATTATAGGAGTATTGGCTCAGAATTTGCTCGACTCCGCCAGATGCTACGAACTTGTTTGCTTCAGGGAACCTGCCGAAAACCAACGATTCCAAATAGGTGCCAGCAATCATTTGCGCCAACAGATCTTCGGCTTCGAGCTGTTCGGCCTCTTCGCCAAACATCAGTTGTGAAGCCAAGCCATCGCGCAAGACGAAATGTGTCTTCATAACGCCATCGCGCTTGACCCAAAGCGGCATGGCGACGCCAAAACCGAATTCAGACGGCGTGGATTTGACCGGTGCGGCGTCAAAGCCTCGATCCACTTCATTCAGGGCTGCTTGATAATCATGTGCGACCGTGAATCCGTCGATTCTGCCGAAGGTATGCTTTGGCACTAGCCGTATGATCAGCTTGCTTAGGTAGTCACCAAGCTGTCTTGCGAAGTCCTCGTTGCCAACGTCCTTAAGTGCGATGGAGAAGGCTAGGTTCCGGTCTGCATCGTCGCTTTGGTCTAGGTCGAAGATCGACCTTTCATTGGCCGCGTTGTCGATTGGCGGAAGAAAATCCAAGGCAACGCCTGCTAGAGCATCGTCGATTAGCCCCGTAATCTTGCCGCGAAGCTGATCGCCAAGACCCTCGTGGTGAAAGGCCAAAGCGTCGAGGCGTTCACTCGATAAGAAAAAATCAAGACACACCGTCGTTGCGATGTCATTGATTTCCTCGGTGGCAAAGGCTTCGGCACCCGCTTGCGTGCCCACTAGTATCCGATCCGGTGTGAGTGGGAGGACAACATATCTCGGCTTCTTTCCGCCCAGAAAAAGCGGCTGCCATCCTTCTTTTTCATCGAAAGAAATGCAAACGCAGTCTGGCAGGATTGCGGGCATCGCGTTGTGTGGTTCGACAGTCCAACGCAATCCGGCGAGTTTTTTGATGACGCCCTCGGGCGCGAGAGTTTGCGATAAGACTTCAATATGGGCAGAGATGGCCAAAGCCTTCGTGTTCCCTAAGATCTGATCCACGAGCGGCAGAAGGGTACCCTTCTCCTCTTCGAGCATTGAGGCTCCGTTCTCTCGAAAATGAAAATAGAGCGCCCGCGCGAGCGTTTCCCTGCTGACGCCAGACAAGACATCATAGCCGTTTTCGGTGATGCAATTGAGAATAATATCTTGAAGTTTCGCGGGAATATGGTTTGCAGGCAGATTTTCGATCCCAAATACCTTGGCAGGGTCTTCGACCAGCTTGCCTAAAGCCTGCGCCATGCTCACCGCCCCCTCCGTCATAAAGGTTCTTGTATGCGCGGAACGAATAGACAGATGTGCGGCGACTTCGCCTACCATGCGTGGGTCAGCCTCTTCGCCAATGCTGAGGGCGCGCAACGAATCAACTAGCTTGAAAACATGCGTTTCGTAATCAGTGATCAGATCGTCAAGCGTTGGCGTCCCATCCTCTGATGGCTTCGAGTAGAAGTGCTTCTGCTTTGCCGCATCTCCGCGATCAACCGCCACCGGATGTGGCAAGTTATGACGGTACATCCACAGCTTGTCGGACCCATCCTGAATGACGAAGGGCTTTAAGAAATGTCGTGGAATGAAGTGCTGCCCGCTTCCAGCCATAGGGCGCGTTCTCCTGAAAATTTTTCTAGGTCAGCGACAGGTCATTGAGGGGCAGTCAATATAGTCGCTCATTACTGAATTGTAAGACACCCCATTGAATGTAAACACGGCTTTGGTCATGTTGCCGGAGTAAACAAGAACTCGTGCAAGATGTGCGCGGTATCACCCGCAACTTGGCTGCAGGCGGCTTCGTTGTCTTCGGAAAATGTGGTGTGCCACCCTTAGTTGCGTATCCTCTACAAAATGCTGCGCTACCAATGAATGGCCCCTTTTGGTGATGCTGCATCGCAGCTTCGAAACTGCATGTTGGGTGTCGGCTTAGGGCCGAAGCAAAAAGTTGGCGTCGAAGCACAAAAGACCTCCACCGAATGACTAATTTCAAGAACGGCGCGGCTGTTCGTGCCCGTCCGAACGGGACCGTCACAAAGCACCTATGTACTTAGCCCCATTTCCTTTCGGGCTTCCCGCAAATCAATCTTGGCCTTTACGCCGTGCTTCTCGAGTAGGTGAAGCAGATGTGAACCGGACATCAAGGTTAGCGGTTTGTCGGAGGCGAATTTGTGGGCATCCGGGCCATAGTCGGCTGTCGTGACCAGAATGCCTTTAATGGCTCCCTCGTTCATTGTTGTACCGTACAAATCCCGAACTGCGCCGACGCCAACGGTCTTGGTGTACCGTTTGGCCTGAATAATGATTTTACCGCCGCTGATCGGATCAGGGTCGAAAGCAACGGCGTCAACACCGCCATCGCTACTAGTTTGTGTCACACGAACCTCGCCGCCGCGCGAGGCAAATTCCTTGTCGAACACTTCGCGAACGAGATGCTCGAATTCCTCCCAATCCATGGCGGCAAGATTGGTGGTGCCGTCATGTTCGAGTGTGACTGCCCGCGCATCGACAAACCTGCGGTCCTCTTTGTTCAATTCCATGATCGGTGCAATAGGCGTTAGCCCGACAAGAGACGCGGCAGATACACCTTTCAACGACTTGAAACAGGCCTTTGGGTCGATTTCAGCGAGATTGATGTTGAGGAACTCTCCCCTGCCGACCATCAACGAAATGATCGTAGAGTGGACTTGCTGACCTGTTGAGCGGTCGATTGAATCCGTCGAACCGTTGAAGACAACAGTCTGGAGATGATCGTAAGTATCTGCTTCCAGTAGTTCGTGAATTGTCCGCAAACAGAGTTGGAAACACAGATCATCAAACAGGGCTTTCTTGTCTTTGGCGCTGATGAGCGTTTCCTTCAATTCACCTGTGGACGCCACAAACCGCACTGTCCTTATGGCAGGAATGTCGTCTGGTGTGGGAAGCGCATAATCGACCAAAAGGGTTTTGGTCTCGGGGTCATATTGAAGATCCCATTGCTTGGGAATGATTTCATCATGTTCTGACGCTTCCAAAACAATACTGGCATGTTCTTCTATCGCGGTTGCATCACCTTCCTGCCATTGCGCGGCAAGGGCGTCCACCTTGGCGTTTTCTTGAGCTTGCTGATCCTGAAATTCCTGTTGTAAGCGATCTTGTTCGGTATTCCATTTATCACGTGCTTTGACCCAATCGGCCTGAATGACCTCGTTTTCCTGCGCCACCCTGGCGACCTGCGCCTCATGATGCGCAACTGCTTGCTCATGTTGCCTAGTCAGTTTTTTACGCTGCCCGAAAATGGTTTGGAAAAACCCGATGCGCAGAGGTTGAGGCATCGATGAACTGACCGAAACTGTCTTTGGCTGTTTGGGATAGCGTTTGCGTTCGAACTTGGAATGATCTTTCAAGACATCCCAATCGACCGTATCGTCAATACTTAACGTGTGATACAACGTACGCTGCAAGCGGCCTCGTCTTGCATCGGCCTCTAAGGTGAGGTCTTCAGCCATTTCCTTGCCCGCGGCGGCATCCTGTTTCTTCGTATGGGTCTCGTACTTTTTGTCCCATTGCGCCATCAGCGTATCGACCTTGTTTTGCAGGATCGAAAGCTCAGGAGCGCTGAGCTCCTTGTGAAGGTCAAGTTCGAGATGCCGGAAGTCGATATAGTATCGGAGGATGCGGTCGCCTGCAGCGCTATATTTTGCGCGGAGTTCTCCGGCTTGAATGTTGGAAAAGCTATTGGATGCGAAATTTATTCTGTCGAACATGTGTCACCTGGGTTTTAATCTTCCCATGGTTGTCATCTGTGATTGATTTCGGCAAGCGATAAGTATTGTAGACAGAGACTTGTCGCTGGTGTCTGAAAGAAACCAGACGCAGAGTTTCACTCTAATATTCCAGCGGCCTAATATTCCACCATACTATCGCAGCACCATGTGCGAACGGCATCTTTGGGGGCTGCGACCGCAAAATCTTGCCCATCGGTGAACGGCAGGAATGGGCCGGAAGGCATTCGCCTAGGGCTCGTGATGAGCAGGCATGTAACCACAACTGAGACAGATGTCACCTGCCGGTCCTCCTTGATAATGGATGCCACCAAAGCACCCGCATGAAGGACAAAGCTCGTCGACCTCAAGGTCCAGCCATGCGGCTCCTCTAACAAAGGATGGAACGCCAGAGTGATCGTTACTCTCGAACTCAAACATGGCATCTTCTGGCGGTGCGTAAGCTGCACTGCCTGCCGCTAACAAAAAGGGTACGATATCCTCTGCTTCTATGTCAAACCACTCTCCAGACCCGCGCTTCTGGTGAAATTCCCGATGCAACTCTTTTTCGAGAGAAACCTCTTCTCTGGATTCAATATATCCAAGTAACCTAAGTTGGACGGGGTTGCCGGTTTGTAGCTCGGACATCCTACGAATGAGTGAATTAGTACGCCCGATCTTAATCGGGCTCAGCCGCATTTCTCCATTGGCTAAAAAGTAGACTGGCAAAATCTTTTCTTTCCCTAGCGAACTGGCTCCAAGTATTGCACTTGCAGCGAATGGCAGCAATGCGGACTGCAAGCGCTGCGTGGCGAACTGCTGCTAGATGTCCACTTTGGGCCGTTCGCGGCGGGAGTTCAACGAACTGCCCGCGACTTCGCAAAGGTCACTTCCTGCGCGTTGCTGCCGTTCGTTCGTCGCGCAGCATTTGTCAAATTTGGCTCGAAGCCGCCGTTCTCCGCACCCGCACACCAAAACGGTACTGAGGCAGGAGGTTGAGGTCCGCTGAGCGGGACGAGGACGAAACCGCTCTCGCGGTATTGGCGCTAGTGGCGTGCGCTGTGCGTTGATTTGAGTGCTGTGATTTTGTGAACTGACGCACCTGTCGGACGATTGGGGCCTTCTCAATCTGATGACAGGAGGTTCCTATGACGGACCAATATGTTCCCAAATTGCGCCAGCGTTTCCTTGAAGACATGCGGATCAAGGGGCTACAACGCAAGACGCAGACGATGTATTTGCGTGCGATGCGCGACTTCACGCGGTATCTGGGCCATTCGCCGGACAGTGCGACGCCGGAAGAGCTCCGGGCTTTTCAACTCGACATGAAGGAGCGCGGTGTTGGCGCACCGACTTTCAACAACAGGCTGACAGTGCTGAGCTTCTTTTTTGCGACGACCTGCCCGCGACCGGAGATGAAACGGCATATGCGGTATCAGCGGGCGGCAAAGAAGATCCCCGTGGTGCTGAGCGCCGAAGAAGTCACGCGCATTCTCGAGTCTGCGCCAGGACCCGGGCTCCGCTATCGGGCGGCGTTCAGTGTTGCCTATGGTGGTGGGCTGCGCGCCAGCGAAGTCACGCATCTCAAGGTTGGGGATATCGACAGTGACCGGATGCTGATCCGGGTCGACCAAGGCAAGGGGCGCAAGGACCGCCATGTGATGCTGTCGCCAAGCCTGTTGGAGCTTTTGCGCGACTATTACCGCGAAGCGCGGCCTGGCGGTTGGCTCTTTCCCGGTCGCAATCGGATCGACCCGATCTCGACGCGGCAGTTCAACCGAGCCTTTGGAGTTGCCTGTGACTTCGCCGAGATTAGAAAGAAGGTGTCGCCGCATACGTTGCGGCATAGCTTTGCTACGCATCTGCTAGAGGGTGGAACAGATATCCGAGTGATCCAGGTGCTCCTCGGTCACGCCAAGCTAGAGACCACGACGGTCTACACCAAGGTGGCGACCAAGACGATCCAGGACGTCACCAGTCCGCTCGATCTTCTGGTGAGACGAGAGGCGGCACCCGGCTAATCCTGGTCCATGCCCCGTCCAAATTTGGAGGTTGCGGATATCTTCCGCGCCCATGGGCCTGTGTATCGCCGTGAGAACGCCAGCAGCCACCTGAACCTGCCACAGTTGAAGGTGATGTCCGCGATCGAGAACTGCCGCACCGCTGCGCTCGGCGGGCATGTTGCGGCTTGCACTAAGTGTGACCATCAGCACATCGCTTACAACTCGTGCCGCAACCGGCACTGCCCGAAGTGCCAGGGGGCAACCGCCAAGGATTGGATGCAGGCGCGGATGGACGACCTGTTGTCTGTCGAGTACTTCCACGTGGTCTTCACGCTGCCCACGCCAATTGCGGATATCGCGTATCAGAACAAGACGGCGGTTTATGGTCTGCTGTTCAAAGCATCGGCACAGACGCTGCTGACCATCGCCGCCGATCCCACGCACCTCGGCGCTCGGATCGGCATGACCAGCGTCTTGCACACATGGGGATCAGCGATGACGTACCACCCGCATGTCCATGTTGTTGTGCCGGGTGGTGGAATGTCACCGGATGGCAAACGCTGGATCTCTTGCCGCCCGGGGTTCTTCCTGCCGGTCAAGGTCCTGTCGCGGCTGTTCCGCCGATTGTTCCTCGAAGGGCTGATGAGGCTGCACAAAGCAAGCAAGCCAAGGTTCTTCAGCAATCTGTCGGGGCTGACCGATCCCGACACGTTCGCAACTCATCTTGCACCACTGCGCAAAACCGAATGGGTCGTCTATGCTAAACGACCCTTCGGCGGACCGGAACAGGTGCTGGCCTATCTGAGCCGCTATACGCACCGGGTCGCAATCTCTAACCACCGCCTGGTCAGTGCCGATACGGACACCGTGGCGTTCCGCTGGAAAGATTACCGGATCAAGCGTGGCGACCGTATGAAGATCATGCGCCTGCCCACGGGTGAGTTCATCCGCCGCTTCCTGACCCATGTCCTGCCATCCGTCATGCAGGATTCTTGGCGAATAGCATTCGCCGTGACAGGATCGCGATGATCAGGCGCTTGTTGGACAGTGCGCCAGAGCCGGACCAAATGGCTCAAGACGATCCGCTCACCAGCGCTGATGATGAGGATCAGCCTCTGCCTTGCCCGAAATGCGGCGGCCTGATGCGTGTCATCGAAACCTTCCTGCGCAGCCAATCCCCAAAATCCCGCGCACCGCCTTGGGAGGAGACCGCATGATCCAACCATCACACCCGGTTCCACCATCCGCAGGCACCGGACCATTCGGTGTGGTCTCCCCAACGAAAGCCACGTTGCAACACGCCCACAGCTACAGCAAAATGACCGTCCCAACACGCCAACAGCACACACAGCTTGGCCGATCGAAACTGATAAGAAGCGTCAACTTCCTGCGTCAGTCCACCGGCTAAACAAGCCTCGCGCTACTATCCCCATAGCACCGAAATCCGCCCGCGCTTTCCTCCTTGTCAGATTTGTCGCCGCTGCACCTCACGCTGACAGCAGCCACAAACCTTAGACGAAGTTGCCGTTCAGTGCACTCGGGCCAACGGCAGCTTTCAGTCCACTATCCGTGCGCGCTGCAGGTCGAACCATCTAGCAAGCCCCGCCTCTTTCAACGCTTGCGCCAGCCGATCACTAAAACCAAACATATCGAGCAGCTCAGGCTCCATCCAAAGGTCCGCCCCCTGCAACGCCGCAGAGGAAGCGACCAGCACATCATCTTCAACCGGCGCCCCGATCATATAAGTGCTGTCCCGTTCGCCTTTACCATCGACAAGGCACTCCACGAATTCATGCTTGCTGAGATCACCCTGAAAGCTCCGCTTTTGGGCCCCCAGGCCCAACATCTGCCACCGATCGGTGATCAGAGTTACCTCATCCGCCTGATAGATTGGATAAGGAAACATCCCGCCAGGGCCGATATCAAAATCGCTCAACACCTCGGCCACGCGTTCATCCACGATATAGCCCACGCCAGCGATGCTGAACTCTTTTTGCTCCCTCCAGCATTTCTGGTCGTAAACCGCAGAGCACTCCGTGAGCTCTTCCCGCTTCAATAATTGGCCTTGATTGTAGCGCTTCATAGCCTGCATGAATTCATCGTCTCTCCGGGGGACAATGTGATTTTTGTAGGGTTCTTCCCAAGCTTTGCCAAAAAACTTATGGCGCAGGCCAACTTTGTTGAACGCTAGGGCCCTAAAGCCGCCAAACCAAATGTGATCTGTCATTTCTGCTCTCCCAAATGCGCCAGCTCGATTGCTTGCGTCACCAGCATTTTGAGTGCCCGAATGGGAGATGATAACAGGCTGTTTTTGTTATAAGAATACATAAGGATCAAACAATCTCTTTGAAAACTAAACTTATGACCAGTCTGATCTGGGCGCGAAACCCTTGGCCGGTCTAGTATGAAACGACTTTCGCTGCACGCCGCATGTTTAGGCGAGACGCGGGACTTTGCTGCCTTCCAATCTGTGGAGATCAATGTCAGACTTTCTTTCGAAACTGCAACTACTTCTGCAGACTAAGGCACATTTCATAGGTTGAGTTGCGACACAGAATTAACGGGTTACCATTGAAAAAGAACATATTGATCGTCGGCGGCTCTTCTGGAGTTGGCAAAAACTTGGCAAAGCACTATGTCAAAGAAGGTCATACTGTGTGTATCACAGGGCGCAAGAATCCGAATTTGGCTGGTGCATGTTTCCACCCATTGAAGATAACTGAAAATACAAGCAATTTGGTTCGAGACATCGATCAGCTTCGCACAGATTTTCCCGTTGTGAATACACTGATCTATGCAGCGGGATATCTTCAAAGAGGTCATATCGACGACATCGGAGACAGCGATCTCCAAACGATGGTGAATGTGGGTCTTTTAGCGCCAATGATGCTGGCGCAAAGACTTAAACACTCCACTGTCAATCCGCTCAAGATCATATTGATCACGTCGAGTTCACAGTACACGCCGCGTGAGTTTGAACCGGCCTACTGTGCCACAAAATCTGGACTTGGAATGCTAGGGGCATCGCTAGTTCGCGACAGCGAAATTGGCAAAGTTCTGGTTGTCGCGCCTTCGGGGATCAATACACCGTTTTGGGCTGGTACAGATGAGAACACTGAAACGATGCTAGACCCAGAGTGGGTTGCTGACCAAATCGTTGCGCTTTCGAGCGGAGCCTTCAAGTATAAATACGCCAAGCTGCTTCGTGGTCCCGCGCGATCAAAGATTGTCGAGTGTTTGGACAACGGTTTCCAACAAATCTGACCATAGCCGACATTCCTGCGCATCGCAGCGGTGGGTTGTATGGGCTCAGAGCTGCCTTGCGGCGATGCGGCAGCGCGTTTGCGGTGAAATCACATGCGATCAATACCGCCCAGCGACGGGTGTCAGCCCGAAGCAGACGTAGAGGTTCGAAGGTTGAACCGGGATAGCTGACTTTCTTTGCAGCGCTGCCCGTGAACAAGAGGGCCACACAGCAGACCTTCGCCGCGTTTGCAACATCAATCACCTCAAATGGCAATTTTGCGCGGGTGGGTGACGTTGCAAAACCGCGCTATTATCGCTGATCGACCGGGCAATCTGAATTTCAAGTGTTGGCGGTTCCAGTCATTTCGAGAATGCAACAAAAGAGAGTTTTTCCTATGTATTGCAATTTTGAGGAGCACATCGCAGGTTGCTCGGACTCTATTAAAAGGTGAATGTATGGGCCAGGCGAAACAGCGGCGACGAGCGGAACAGCGCGCGGAGGCATTTGCAAAACCAATAAAGCGTGCGCGTTTTAACATCCTGACAATGGGAACTCGACTATCAGCGGCCGCGTTTATGTCCGAAGAAGTCTCTTGGTGGGCATCAGAAGGAGATGAACTGCTGGGATTGATTGCTCGCGACGCAACCGATGATGATTATCTTTGGATGGTTCTTGCCAGAGACAAAATAGGACGATTTCGTTGCGCTTCCCTTAAAACTGACTTTCGCGACCAAGGTCACGCAGAAAAGATGCTGCGGGTCGAGATGATGGAGATCATCGAAAAGGGAGAAATTGCCGAATTTGGCGAGCAAGGCGATGAAACGAACAGCCCTCTCGATCCGTTCGATATTCCTGCTAATCTCACCGATGATAAGCTGCATCCGTATTTCAAGATGCTCGCACAGGAACCTGGCCGCGCACCAGCGCGGAAGGTGATTAAAGAACTGTCTCTCTGGCTTGCTCCGCAAGACCCGCATTTTGTGCGGGAGTTCCAGACGTTGGGGTTTGATCAAAGATTATGGGAGCTCTTTCTTTGGGCGGCATTTCGAGAGTTTTTCTTGGATGTAGAGCAGTTAGAAGCTCCTGATTTCCTCTGTCGCAGCCCCTTGATTGATTTTACAGTTGAGGCAACCACAGTCGCACCCTCGGAGAATGGTGTTCTAAAGGACCATCCGAACCCTCAAACACCTGAAGAACGTGAGGCCTTTCTACGAGATTACATGCCCATGAAGTTTGGCGGTCCACTGACCAGTAAACTGAACAAGACCAACAAGGATGGTCAACGTTATTGGGAACGCGAGGAAAGTAAGGGCAAGCCATTTGCGATAGCAATTGCAGATTTTCATAAGATGGCTGACAAAGAAGAGCTTGGCCCGATGACATATACCCAATCTGCGCTTTGGCAGTATCTCTATGGTTCGCGGGTGACTTGGCGTTTCGAAGAAGATCAACTGATCATCGACAGCCATGAGATCGGTGAACACGAATACAACGGCAAAAAAATCCCTTCCGGTTTCTTTGACCTGCCCGATGCAGAAAACGTGTCTGCAGTGATCTTCTCAAACGCAGGTACCATCGCAAAGTTCGACCGCATGGGTGTTGCAGCAGGCTATGGTGCAGAGGGATACGGTTATTTTCGTATTGGTCTGAAACCCGATCCCGCTCCAAATGCCGTTGTTGGCGAGGCGTTTCACGTAGACGTTTCCGATCCAGACTATGAAGAATATTGGACACAAGAAATTCAGGTGTTTCACAATCCAAATGCGAAATATCCCTTACCGTTCGATGCCTTGCTTGGGGCGACACATCACTACTTCGAGGATGGGCAGCTCCAAAGTCACTCACCACATGATGCTGTGTTGAGTTCCTTTTCAATGCTTGTCAAATACTTGGGCGACGAGGACGAAAAATCGGCAGCAGTTGCGATCTGAACGGAACGCTCCAAAAGAAAATTCGTCTAAGAGAGCTGGGATTAGGGTGGAAGTATTAGGGGGCAATGAGAATGGCAGTATCACTCTACAGGGTGCTGATCGACACAAGCGTTTGGTTAGATATGGCTGGGAGTTATCGAGCGGCACCACTGGTCCGCGCTCTGCACGAGATGTGTGACAACGCTCAACTGGAAATCATTGTGCCGGACATCGTTCGCGAAGAATTCGCCCGAAATAAGGATAGGGTGGCAACACAATCCACGAAGGCCCTGCAGTCCCACCTAAAATCGCTCCGTTACGCTCTGAAGGGACATACGGACCAAGACATCGCTCAGCAGGCGCAGAATGTCCTACAGGGTTTAGATTTTTCGAATGCGACTCAAGAAAGTAGCATCGTGGATCAGGTGCAGGAGTTGATGGATCACGGTGAGAATATCAATGTTGAGACTTCCGTCTTCCATCGGGCAAGAGCGGCAAATCGCTCTCTGTATGGTGAGGCACCTTGCCATCGAGATAAAGGCAGTATCGCCGATGCCATTCTCTTTGAGGTATATGACGAAATGCGACAGGAGCCTGTCAGGGACCACATCGCGTTCGGTTTCGCGACGACCAATCACAACGATTTTAGCGATCCTCGAGGTGACAACCGCACTCCGCATCCAGAGTTGGCTCACGCATTCGGTGTACGGTCTCAATACATCTTGGACATTGGCAAGTTCGTCGAAGAGACAGATCCCGGCGCACTTGAATTGGGGGATTTTGAATTGGGCTATAGCCCTGAATTTCGCACGTTAACGGAGCTAACCGAGGCGGAAAACCTTCTTTTTCGAAAAGTCTGGTACAACCGACATATGAACCTTCGCTACCGTGTGGAGCAGGGAATTACGAAAGTGGTGCCGGAAGCTGACTATTCTCGAAGCCCGTACAGATCGGACCAGATACTTGATTCCGTCTGGGAAAGGGCACTTGCTGCTGGCGAACGAACTCGTCAGGAGGTCGGGATAGAAAATCTCGGGCCATGGGACGATTTCGAATGGGGTATGCTGAATGGCAAACTCTCCGCTCTGCGTTGGGTATTGGGTGACGAGTGGGACATGCTCGACACTTAATTTAACGGCGGTGTCCTGCATCATCCCACCTTATTCAGCGTAGCGCCCAACAGGTTTCCCGCGCCTTGCCATCAGGCGATCGGGGCATGAGATAAGTGTAACGAATGGCAACAACGTCGCGCGCCGTCACCCTTTACTTAGCGGACGGACTACACCGTTAACGACGTGCCGCATGTGCGATGCTGCAGGCTGCAGGCTGCAGATGAAGGTCTGGTAAGGGCTCATCACAACCGAAACGAGTGGCCTCCCGAATGGCTGCTTCGGGGAGATTGGCCAGACTTTGCAAAGGTAGCTATCTGCGCTTTGGGGCCATTGGTGCGGGCGCAGCATTGTCCTGGTCCTTGGATGCTGACTTGAAAGGCGGCTTTCGGGAAAACGGCTTCAGGGCTCCGCGTCTGCAGAAAGACCTTCGCTGCGGCTTACTTGAACGTCTTGGTTGGGCTGCTTGCGGTCATCTGGCAGTTTGGGACTCGCGCGAAATTGCTGCGACCATGCTGCCGCATCGCCGCAAGGCAGCTTAGAGCCCTCAATGACTGATGCTGCATTTCGCTCCAACGTCTGCTATCGGGAATTCAGGTAGGTTCGAGTTGAATCCACTTTGTCTGTCGCTGCAGTGTTGCCGAGCATGAAGCAACGGCCGGGACTGGCTTACGCAATACACCCCGCGATTCGCCGAGGATTTACCGAATATAGCTTATCGGATACTGATTCCTCAGAATGAAATGTTGCTGTTTTATCTATTTCTTAGGGGGTTCAAATGATCTCGAAAGTGCTCGCCGCCATATTGCGAAGGAATAGCAACAAAGACATCCATAAAAGGGCGACGGAAAGTTTGAGGCGAGGTCGCGATGATGTCGCATCCCTTTCAAGTGAAATTGCACACCTGTCGAAAGAAGCTGATCGCAAGGAGCTCGGGGCCAGAACTTGGTTGCTTTCACACGCTCGTGCGGAGCTTCCTGACACAGTGGATCATGAATTGTTTGCTCAGGTCTTTCACGAGGAAGGCTTCCAATCACCGCTCTTCCAGCCAAACAAGGAAGCTCTCGCCCGTAGTGGCACAAGGGCATCGGTCTTTGATGCGCTTATGTCGCTTCGCACAGGCGGAAGCTGGGCAGATCAACTGGAAGTATCCTCGCGACACACGATCTCAGCCACTCGCGACAGCGAGGCAGGCAGAGCATTAGCTGTGGCCGAACATGTGCTTTGTGGCCTGATGCGTTCCGGTTTCAAGCCAAGGAAGAACCAAATCAGCCCAATCCTGGAGTTTCTGCTAACCTCCCCACCAGGAGCGGTAATGGGGATACCTGACGAACTTGGGAAAGACGGCGAACGAACCACGACCCTTGGTATCCTGCCGGCGCTTGCAAAGATATTTCCAACAGCGGAAGACGTGCCAGTCGAAGCGAAGCCGCCGCTTGAACGTTTGGCCGAGCGCTATCTCCAGCTAAACACATCAGAGGATTGGACATCACCTGGCCGCGATGGAGATATCAGCCCGCCTGATGTCGATGCATTGATGGCGATGACGGGTCGCAAGCGCGACAGTGTTTTCCTTCAGGCGCAACGCCTTCCAACGGCAAGGATTGGTGTTTTCCGACCCGACATGCCTATTGATCAATATCTGCATGTTCTCAAGAGACTTGACGATGCGCTTGATCGCTTGATCCCAGAGTTTGAGCAAAGCAACGGTCGGCCGACTTGGGTGGAGAGTGGTCAAAGCTATTCCGAAATCTTCGGGACATGGCCCGACGAGGGTGCGAAATTCGGTTGGTGGGAAATTGAACGTGAAGGTCGCCAGGCCTGGGAAGTAGCTTTTGATCGGGTACAATACGAAAAGATGAGAGCGCCCGGTGTTTATTCTAGCCGTCTTTCGCTTCTGGATGTGGGGCAGACGCTTTTGGCAGACCCCTGGCAAGACAAACCTGTGTCTTTCTTTCGGAAAACAGTTCCGGCGGTTGAGATGTTTGATTTCAATGGCAAAGATCCTGCGGGGCAGCTCCTGGAACATCTTTCGTCAATTCGAAGCGGCAAGCCAACGAAATCATGGTTGGGCAAAGCGGAGCGAATAATCGAAAAAATCGGAGAAGAGGTCGTCGCAGGCACGCTGGCCCAATGGTTGGACCTTGTCCGGGAAATCGTAGATGGAGAAAAAGGCGAGACCGCGTATGAATGCGCTCTTCGCCATGCTCCAATTGCGGCAACAAAGATGTACATGCAATACGAGCCTCCTACAGATGATCTGGCATGGGCCGATAGGCAGGCACTAAGATTGATGCGCATTCCTCATGTATTGACTGACCAAAAAGCCGGGAACCCGGGTTTGTCACCGGATGAAGTGCTCGACGAGTTGGGACATTCCGCAGTCATACCAGAAATGCCCAGTTTTGTGCTGACTGGGACACTTGCCATCGCACCGTATTTATCAAAAAGCATACCCCCTTCCGTGATTGGGAACGTTGCCACCTATTGTTTTCGACCAGCGGGGTATCCGGAACAGGCGTTACGCTCTCGCATGGCGGGCAATGCCGCAGTTCATGCGCTTGGACGGGTTGGAACGCCGGAAGCGGCGAAAACTCTGGAGCAGGTGCGGGACGAGTTTGCAGGAGACAAGTCGATTGTCAGACGGATTGATGCCGAACAGCGCGCAATCGCGACGCATACATAGCGGGTGCTGTCTGCCAAAAGCAGCCATTGGAACAACCATATCGAATTCACCCTTTGTCCGCTTTTCCCCTCACTCTGGTGACCTCGCTGCTTGCCTCACTAAGGCCGCTTCTAACGCAGCGTTGGGGCGTATCGGTATTGGGTTGCTGGGCTGGCGGCACGACATCGCTTAGGTCGCTCTCTGCGCAGAACTAGGGTTGGTGAACTGTGACAGGCGAGAGGTTGCAATTCGGAAAGCTCGCTGGACGTACCGCCCAAAAGTAAAGGGCGGCCTGAGCCACCCTGTTGTTCTCGACAAGCAAAACCCGAAGGCCCACAGCGACATGCAAGTGATCGGGTTGCCCCGACTGCGTCAGCGCTATCGCACAAAGGCTTAGTCGATCAGTCGCTAACAGGATCCGACGTGAGGGGATAGCAGGTAATAGTCAAGAAATTTCGTCAGCCACAATCTCAGCAAACAATGCGATCGATCAAAAGTAAGGCGTTTTGCTCTCTGTCAATCGGTTTCAGAACAAACAGGGCAGGGCGGTGATTGCCTGCAGTTTTTCTTTGACGCCTGTCTCATCACGGTATGTGCTCGTGTTGATAGACTGACTGGCAGCCCCGCTATCCACATGGCCCAATAGATCCAAGCGCGTAACTTCATGGATGCCAGAGCTATGGATCAATTGATTGTTCACGTAATGACGCAGGCTGTGCATACACAATTTCCTGGGGTTTCCTCCCAATGTAATACGCAATGTCTTGCGCCAGAAATCATCCAGACTATCGCCGATTTTGGCGGGTATTGCGGGCTTGTCCCCTTTGCTCTTTTTCCGAGATCTTGGCAGAACGTCCGGGAACATCAGGCCATCCTTTTGCCGGGCGGCGTGTTCCAACAGGCCGAGATCGATCAGATGCGGATGGATCGGCACGATGCGGCTCTTCTCGGCCTGCTCGCCTTCACCTTTGATACCCCGATAGGCGTTGGATCGGATGTGGAAACAGGGAATGCCATCAATGTTTTCAATATCATTCGACATCAGCCCTGCAATCTCTGCGCGCCTTGCACCGGTGTAGGCGAGGATCAACGGCACCCAATAGCGGGAATCTTTGATGATCTGATCCCCAGCGTCATGTCGGCGTCTTGGCCCCGCGCAGCCGGTCCATGCCGTGTGTCCAAACACTGTGCCCAGCTCTTCAACTCGAAAAACTGAGCGCCGCCGATGTGCTGGCGTCTTCGCCCTGGTTTTGGGTTTGAGCCGTGAGAGATCCAGGTCAGGATTTAGGGTGTGCCCCTCTGACTTCGCCCTATGCAGCATCAGCTCAAGGCTTTTAAGGTGACGGCTGATTGTGGAAGAGGACAGTCCCACCTCCCCGTCATGCAATAACTCGCTTCTCGCCATCAGATCTTTGAGCGTGAGATCCTGATCCTTGTCAGAGCGCAGGAACGTCTTTGGGATGCGGCCCAATGCATCACGATACTGGCTTAGGTGGTGCTGTTCGATTTTCTGGGCGTCCACAATGCCGGTCACAAGGCTGAACAGGCGTAGATCTGATGCGCGTTGTTTGGTGACATCTTTGCTCAGACGTTCCAGATGCGCCATGCGCCAAAAAATCGATGCGATCTCTGAGGAATATGTTCCATCAGATTTGGCAGCCTGAGCGGCGTCCTGCATCGTGATCAATGCGCGGATGGTGAGGCGGCTTGGAGCTTCTTGAGTAGGTTTAGGAGCTTCTGTCACCCGCTTCACATTCTGTTTCGAATTGAGGATGACAGGTGTGTGGTCTTTCTGCGCCTCTTTGAGGATCAGGGCTTTGGCCTTCTTCCGGGCTGCTTTGATCTGAACGGCAGGTGCTTCACGAGATGCGTCGATAGCCGCCAGCTTGGCCATCAGGTAGGCTTCTCGAACCTGACATTCGTGTTCTCGACTGATGAACGCTGCACCCTCTGCATCTGTCGCCTTTGCAAAATCTCGAAACAGCTTTTCTTCTCCTTTCTTAGAAAGAAGGTTTTGCCGTTCACGCTCAAAAATCTGCATGACAGTTTCCAGATCCTGCTTTGACCACGTCGGGTCAATTCGTCGAACTGGAAAGGTTTTTTCGATCCCGCATTCGATCATAACCTCGAGCACATATCGTTGTAACTCTAGGTACCTCACACTTAGAGCAGAGGCGCGGCCAATCATCCGGGCCTGACGCATATCGCGCTGCATGTCGTGCACCAACTGGCGCAGCTGCACAGACAGATAGGTCGCCACCAGAGCGTCGGGCAGGGGCGGGTGCAGGTAGATAAAGGCATTCAGCATGGTCTCGTATTCCGTCAGGAGCTTCTGAGCGGCCAGATATGCCAATTGTTTATCTTTGCACCCCAGCGAGACCATGAGGGGTTTTGATTTTTGTGGAAAACCTGTGATGCGGCGTCGGAAATAGTACCGACCGTCTTTGCAAAACACGTATCGCGCCTGCGTCATGATGTGCCCCTTTGGGTTGGGGCTGACGAAAATCTGGTGTTTTCTCTTGTGTCACCAAATGTGTGACACGCTGTGTAACCAAACTCTGTGATGTGTTTCGATATGATCGGACCTTCATTTGAAGATCTTTTCAAATCAACATCTTATGGTGAGTATGGCTCCGGCGGTAGGGATCGAACCTACGGCCAATTGATTAACAGTCAACTGCTCTACCGCTGAGCTACGCCGGAATTGAGGGCTGTATAACTATAGCTTTTTCGGACGTCCAGAGCTGTTTCTCAAAAAAATGCATCTTCGGGGAAATTTTTAACAAGGCCGTTTTTTCACGCGCAGTTGCTCGTATCCCTCCAATGTCGCCCCCGGCTTCTTAGACAGATTTCGCGAACGAATGTAGGTGTGACAAAGCTCTTAGCCTGCCGCGAGGTCAAGAGGAGGTTACGTGAGTTAGGAGGCCTGTTCAGCGAGACGGAGTTTAAATGGGGAGTATCCGAAGTGGCTGCGAAAGCGGCGCGAAAAATGTGAGGCTGAGCCGAACCCGCAGGCGACGGCGACATCTGCGATATACATGTCGGATTGCAGCAGGAGGTTTCGGGCGTGCTCCAGGCGCATCCTTGTATAATAGGCGGAGGGTGTGCTCTTGAGGTAGCGCCGGAAGAGCCGCTCCAGCTGTCGGGCCGAAATGTTGACCGATCGGGCGAGATCGGTCGGGCGCAGCGGTTCCTCCAAATTGGTTTCCATCAGAGACAGAATGATTGAAAGTTTCGGATGCCGGAACCCAACCTGATCTGCCGCCTGAATTTTTTCTGAACTCTGCAGAACCCGGATATTGGTATAGTTCATGCGCACCGCAATCTGATGCGCGATGTCTTCTCCACATATCTCGGAAACCAGATGTAAGGCCAAATCAATCGAGGCGGTGCCCCCGGCGGTGGCATAGCGCCCGCGCTCTGCAGTATAGACATCCCCCGTCAATACCTCGTCTGGGTGTTCTTCGAAAAAGGTGACACGGTTTTTCCAGTGGATGGTGGTGGCCACACCGTTCAAAACGCCCGCACGGGCGAGCACCTTGCTCCCGGTGTCCAAACCGCCCAGTGCTGCCCCAAATCGCGCGCTTTTGCGCACCCAATTGAGGAGAGGTGTCGAGCAGGTTTCGTTGACCTTTTCCCCGGCGCAGACCAATACGATGTCCCGATCAGACACGCTCGGAAACGGGCCATCAACCGGAAGGCCTAGGCCAGTTCGGTCGGGAACCGGGTCACCCGTCTCACTGCAGATCGTCCATTGAAAAGCTTCTTGGCCAACATATTCGTTGGCGAAATTCAGAACTTCAATCGCGCCAGACACCGTCAAAAGCGAATACCCTGGCAAAAGACCAAAGTAGATTTGGATGGGTTTTGGTTTCGGGCGCAGGGGCTGGACGTTGCTGTCGGGCACGAGAGAGCGTTCCTTGGATAGGTCTAGGTAGCTTTGACAGTTTTTCTCAGAACACAAGCAAAACCGTCAAAGCCTGTTCAGAGGCTTACGCCAGATCTTGTAGCGCCCCAAGAAGTTTGGCGACTTCTCCCTCAGTGTTGTAATGACACAGAGAGACACGAATACAGTCCTCCAAGCCGAGCGGGGTCAAAACATTGCCGCTGTAGTGGTCGGCCTTGCGTGTATGCGTGCGGATGCCCTGCTGGTTCAGCGCTTCGACGACGTCTGGTGATGCCTTCCCGTCCACCACAATGGACACCAGACCTTCGCGGGCAGGATTGTCTTCGCCGGCTATGATGCGGATGTGTTCCATGTCACGCAGGCCGGGCAGGTTGCCGGTGCCGTTGATCATCGCATTGGTCAGATGTGTCTCATAAGCATGGATGGCGCGCCCCGCGGCTTCGATCCGCTTGCGACGGTCTGTTTCCTCCGAGACTTCGCCGCCTAGCCAGTCAAAGTATTCGACAACATCCGAGACCGTGGCAAAGGCCCCAGCGTCGCGGGTGCCAAATTCCCAACCGGTCGCGGGCGCATCGATTAGCATGTCGTGGGGCAGGGCGCTGAGCTTGTCCGAAATCCAGGCTATGCCATAGCCGTGACGTGAGAACACTTTGTAAGGTGAGATCGCATATCCATCCACGTCGTAAGCTGCCAGATCCAGCTGACCATGCGCGGCGTGCTGAATACCATCGACAATGATCAGGCAATCGGGTGCGACGGCACGAATGGCCTTCGAAATCGCCGCAACATCCATGCCCATCCCAGTGACAGGGGAGGCGTGCAAAATGGTAGCGACTGCCACATCGGGGGTCATCGCCGCAGCATAATCTTCGGCTGTGACCAGACCCGAGGCGTCGTTGTGGGGAACATTGACATAGTCGAGCCCGGCAATGTCCGCCCAGCGTTGCGCAGCCGACCGCGATGCCGGGTGTTCAATCGACGACCCGATCACCTTGGCGCCTTTGGGGGCGTTCACGCAAGCGGTGCGGATCAAACGAAACAGCAGTTCGGTCCCGCTTTCACCGGCAAAAAACTGACCCGAGGTTGCGTTCATAAAGACGGCCAAGTCAGCGCGTGATGTGTTGATCACGTCCTGTGTGCCTTGTCCCGCTGGGTTAATGCGTCCGGGATTGTCAGGGATCGCTGCGTAAAAAGCCGAGGTTGCGGCGACTTTCTTCAAGGTCAGGGCGCCGCCGGCATTTTCAAAGAAGATACGTTCGCCCTGAAAGGGGCAGCTGTCCACATGCGCAAAACGATCACGGATCGCTGCGATCAGGGTTGGATTGTCCTGGATCATAGATAGTTCCTGTTGGTTCAGAGCGCGCGGCTCACTATTGTTCGGCAGAGCTCGGCCACAGCAAGATGTGACGCGCGCGGAAATCCATCGACGCTGTCGTCGACGATGCCATGTGTTGAGTTAATCAGTCCACTCGACACCATCGTGTCAAGCAGCAATGCTTCACGTTCGGGGGTATGCAGCAGTTTGGCATTGCCCATGCGTGCCGCCATAGCTGCAACAATCGCAGTGCATCCCCAGTTCGAACAGGCGGCCGTGACGAGAACGTCACATCCCGTGACCGCCCCGATCCCGCCGCCACACCCGCATTGGCAGGTATCGCCATAGGGCACATGCGCTTTGACATGATCGGCCACTTTTCCCATGCCAATTTCATTGCCGCCATCCCCGACGGCAACAACGGGAATTCCGCGCTCGAGGGCGAGATCAAAGAGGAAGTCCACGCGAGAACGGCCCATGCCGTAGTCGATCCCGCGCATAGAATGATACACTCCTTGTTCGTTTCGCCCAACGCGTTCGGTCGAAAACAGAAGATCGGGCTTGAGGTCAGTTAAGAGTGTTTCGGCCTGAGCCTTTCCTGCCTCATCTTTGGTTTCAAAAGGCAGCATGACGATAGTGGCGAGACTCTTGTCTGCCTTCGCAATTGTCGCCTGCTCCAAAGTAACAGGAAACAACCCAGCGGATTGGCACGTGTCACGGATTGCTGGCAGCAAGGTCTCTTCGCAAAGCATCACACAGGTCACATTGCGTGCTAGAACCAAGGCGCGCGCAACCGCAGCAGCACCTGAGGGACCATCGTTTTCGCCCAACTCGGGAGTGATCCAGGCACGTGATACCGAACCTGTCGTCAGAACAACGGTGCCACCTTCTGGAACCGCTAGCAGGGCATCAGCCGCGGCACCAACCAGAGAACCGCCCTGAAGAGCCCGCGCGGCCTCAAACAGGTGTTCGACACCGCGCTCGCCCATGTCGATATTGACCAATTGGTCGAGCCGGTTGTCGAGGCGAGAAATGAGATTTGCATCGGCCATCAGGTCTCTCCAAACAACAGGGTCGAAAACCAATCGGCATCTTCAAGGTGGGAGGCCACTTCGGCGATAGCCGCATCAAGGCATGCCGCAACTGCCCTAGCGCCACCAGCGCGCGAAACAGCGCCCGAGGTGGGTTTCAAGCGAATGGAAACGCGGCCACCCGGTTGCCCATGAGTATTGACAGTCACAATGCCTTTATCGCGGAGAAGGATCATACCTATGGCAGCCGTCACTTCCGCGGGGACACGATCAGTTGTATTCGCTTTGGCCTGTCTAAGAACAATACCCAGAGCGTCTTGCTCGTCAATCTTTGGTCCCAAAGCAGAGCGCGTGACATAGTCTTTTCCGAGCACCTGCTCCAAAGCTTCGGCCAGGTCCTGACCATCCTGCGCCTCTTGAATGAGCAGATCCGGTGTGAATCCTTGCAGGCTTCGCATGGCGCCGACGGCGATAGGCGCGCGCGCTTCCATGCCCAACTCGCTGGCCTTGGCCTGAACAGGCACAAGCGCTTCAGGGTAGCCACAGATCACACCAGCGCGTGGACCCGAAAGACCTGCTTTGTCTGCGTTGGTGATGACAAGATCCGCGCCAAACGACAAAGACGGCGCGCCGTCGTGCAAAACCGGGCGAAAACGGGCACCGTAAGCTTCGTCAAGCAAGACCACACATCCAGCCCGTTTGGCCAGACGCACAGCTGCGGCCGTTAACTCGTCGTCCAGAACAGCCAGTTCTGATGTGACGGTTGTGATGACCATCAAAGACGGCACATGAGCGGCCAAGAGGCGTTTTACCTCGGGCAGATCATAGGCCTCGACAACCGGAACACCCGCCAGTTTTGCGCCACGCGTCACAGAGGCATGAGAACGATCGCCATGTGGGACCAAGGAGAGGACGGGGCGCCCCTGGCTGTGCGCCAGAACCGTTGCGACTATCCCGGCACTGGTCCGGTTGACCACAGCTGCGGCTTCATCACCGTCTCCGCCCATATGCGAGATCGCCGCTTGACGCAGTTCTTCACCATAGAGACCGGGGCCAACCCATTCTTCGCAAAGCTCAGGAAGATCGGCTGAAGCAACCGGATAAAACCGGAGGTTGCCAGTGCAGATCGAAATTTTGTCGATCCCCTCACGGGCCACAAAATCTGCGGCAACGCGTCCTGCTTGCGTCAGCCGCCGTACTTCGTCTGCGGAGCTGCGCAATAGGGATCCGCGCGCGTAGCCCACGCCCGGATCTATTTCATTTCCAAACTGATCGCAGCTCATGGGTGGCTCTCGATATTGATCGTAACGGATTTCCGGTAGGTGTAGGCCTCAAGCGCCCCTTCGATGGAATACTCGCATCCCATACCCGATTGCTTTGTACCACCGTAAGACATGCCGGGGATCTGACCGCCCCCTTGATTGACTTGAATCCAGCCCGCATCAATAGCTCGGGTCAGTCGCGTGATACGGCTCACATCATGCGTAAACAAAAACGCCGCCAAACCGTAGTGCGTGTCGTTTGCCATCTCGACGACTTCCGCTTCAGTCTCAAAGGGAATGGCAACCATGACGGGTCCAAAAACCTCTTCACGCGCGATGCGCCAGGTGTTGTCGACACCCGAAAGGATGGTTGGGTTCGGTGTAAACCCTTCCGGATCTTCCGCAGGAGTTTCGCCCAGTAAGAATGTAGCACCAAGCGCTTCGGCCTCAGCCACAAATTCGCGGATCTCACCATACCGTTCAGCGTTGACAACGGCCCCCATGTCTACGTCGGGATCAAGCGCATCACCAACGTTCAGGGACGCCGATTTTTCGACCACCTTTGGCATCAGTTCATCCCAGATGTCCTTGTGCACAAACAAACGCGAACCTGCCGTGCAGCTTTGGCCCTGCCGTGCAAATCGCATGGCATTGGCGACCTGCTGGGCCGTGGTTTCAAGCCGGCCCTCTGCAATGGCATCGGGGAACACGATAGTAGGGGATTTCCCTCCGAGTTCGAGCGTGACCTTGGCGATCCGGTCGGCAGCGGAATGTGCGATCAGTTTGCCGACTTCTGAGGACCCGGTGAAGGAGACTTTGTCGATGCCAGGATGATTGGCGAGAGCTGCACCAGCCTCTTCACCGAGCCCGGTTACAACGTTGAAGACGCCCGGTGGAAATAGACCTTCGGCCAGCTCTACCAATTTAAGGATCGCCAGAGGGGCATCCTCTGCAGGTTTCAAGATGAGGCAATTACCGGTTGCGAGCGCCATCGAGATCTTCACCGCGCCGAGCTGAAGCGGGGAGTTCCACGGGATAATTGAGCCGACAACACCATGCGGTTCGCGCGTTGAATAGCTCAGAATGCCGGGGCCCAGAGGAAGGGTTTCTCCCTTCTGTTCAACGGCGACACCGCCATAGTAATTCAAAACCCCAGCTGCGCCCATCGCTTCGCCGCGCGATTGCGTTTTAACGGCATTGCCGCTTTCAGCGGCCAAAACGCGGGCTACTTCCTCGGCGTTTTCTTCCAAGCGGCGGCCCAGCTCAGACAGGAGCTTGCCTCTTTCGCTTGCGGCCATGGCGCGCCAGGCCGGAAGCGCCGCGCGGGCCGCTTGAACCGCGAGGTCAATCTCGGTCGCCGTACCACGGCCAACTTCGCAGATCGGTGCGCGGCGCGACGGGTTTTCAATGGTCAATGTGCGACCATCTGCAGGGCGGTGCCAGGCACCATTGATAAAACTTCCGGCCAGTCCGGCCTGTGGCAGTTTCGGGTCAAGAAGGGTCATATTGTGTCCTCAGCCTGAACGCGCCGCAGCAGCGTTGGATAAATTTTGCGCCATCCCGAGGAGTATGAGGACAGCGCAAGGGGCGTGTTGGGAAAACCCGCCCCTTATCTTGTAGGTCGACGGCGATCAGATCTTGTTGCGGATCGCTTCCCATGTATCGTCCAGAGCACCCTTGAAGCGTGCTGTTGCGATGTCGATTTCTTCTTCGTTGATGATCAGCGGTGGCATAAAGCTCATCCGGTCACCAATTGCGCGGAGATACAGGCCTCGATCGTGGGCAAAGTTCTGCACCATCTCACCGACCTTCAAAGACGGATCAAACGGTTCGCGGGTTTTGCCGTCTTTCATGAGCTCAAAGCCACAGAACAGACCAACACCACGTACTTCGGCCACAAGCGGGTGATCCGCCATGCCGTGACATTTTTCAAGGAACCGCTTGGACACTTTGCGAACGTGACCAACCAGATCAATCTCGTCATAGATGTCGAGCGCCTCAAGGCTAACTGCGGCACCAACGGGGTGTCCTGCATAGGTATAGCCATGACCAAATGTGCCCACCTCATCCGAGTTCTTCATCATGTCCGCATACAAATCGTCTTTGAACATCAATGCAGAGATGGGGAAGAAGGCCGCCGAGAGTGCTTTGGCACAAGACACCATATCTGGTTCCATGCCCCAGGTCTCAGAACCCCACATGTTGCCGGTACGGCCGAACCCGCACACGACTTCATCGGCCAGTAGCTTGATGTCGTATTTGCGCAGAACCGCTTGCATCTCTTTCCAATAGCCTTCAGGCGGCATCAACGCACCGCCCCCCGAAATGGCCGGTTCAGCAAAGAACGCCGCAACAGTTTCCGGGCCTTCCGCAAGGATCAGCTCTTCAAAATTTGACGCCATGCGCGCCGAGAACTCTTCCTCAGTCTCACCATCGATGTGGGCGCGGTAGTAGTTCGGCAATTCGGTGTGCTTGAACTCAGGCAAAGGCAAACCGAACTTGGCATGCATGTGAGGCTGGCCCGACAGAGACACCGTTGCAATAGTGTTGCCGTGATAGCCGCGCACACGGCCGATGATCTTGCGACGGTTTGGCTCTCCTTTTGCGGTGTTTGTATACCACAAAAGCTTGATGGCTGTGTCGTTGGCCTCAGATCCGGAACATTGGAACATCACACGGTTCATATCGCCGGGAGCGAGGTTGATCAGGCGCTCTCCAAGCTCGGCTACACGTGGGTGGGAGCGGTTGTAGAACGTCGGCGCAAAGGGCAGGGTGTTCATCTGACGCATGGCGGCCTGTGCGAGACGCTCGTTGTTGTAGCCAAGGCTTACACACCCCAACCCTGAGAAACCGTCAATGATTTCATTGCCTTCGCTGTCGTAGATAAACACACCTTTGCCATGGGTGATCATGGTTGGGCCCTGTTCAGCATGCTGGCGCAGATTGGATTGAGGATGCACGTGGTGCGCCATGTCTTGGGCAATCGTGCGTTTGGCATCAACGTTCATAGGTGGCTCCAGAAGAAATGTCTTGCGGACCATCACATTCTTATTGACTGAATTCCAATCTCGAAGTTTTCTTACTTTGTTGAATTTTCTTCAGGCTAAAAATGAAACCTCTCCTCGACCTACGACATCTGCAACTGATCAAAGCGATCATCGAAACTGGGCGGATCACAGATGCGGCTGAAAAACTGGGGGTTACACCTTCGGCTTTGTCGCATCGACTGCGTGAAGCGGAGAGGAGGCTTGATGTTCCTCTGTTTACGCGCATGCATAAACGTCTGCGTGTGACCCCAGCCGCTGAATACATGGCGGTGGTTGCTGAGCGCATTTTAACCGATTTGCACCGCGCAGAAGAAGATGTCCGGCGCATGAATGCTGGTGTGCATCACGTGGTACGATTGTCGGTTGAAGCTTATAGCAACTATCGCTGGCTGCCTGCGTTCATCAAGTATCTGAAAGCCCGTTCGGAGGGCATTGATCTACAAATTATGGCGGGTGCGCGTACCGACCCATTGACGGGTGTACAGAACCGTAACATCGACATCGCGGTTGTCTCAGGTGAGGTAACTCAGCCAGGGCTAACGTCCTTGCCGTTGTTTGATGATCCACTTCTCTACATCATGTCGCCAAACCACAGGTTAGCTGGGAAAAAATTTGTTGAGGGCACGGATGTCATTGGCGAACAGTTTATCACATACACCAAGGTACCAGAACCTGACCGGGAGTTTGCTTTGCTGTTCCGACCAACCGACAGCTATCCCAAATGGGCCGCGACGGTGGAATTACCGGAGGCGATTGTCGAGCTTGTCGCCTCGGACCTTGGTACAAGCGTGCTTTCGAATTGGGCGCTTCAGGCCGCGTTGAAGGAGGAAAGGATCAGCGCAGCCCACGTAACCGAAGATGGGATCACCGTCCCTTGGTACGCGGTGGTGCGGAATGAAGACACGTTGGAAGACGACCCCATTCACTTGGTGGCCTCTTTGCTGTCTGAGTGGTGCAGCCTACCCGAAGGTGGATTTCATGTGCTCTAGAACTTGGGGCAGGGCACGTGAACGTGTCCTGCCCCGTGGCCCAATCCGCCAAACTGTCCGGAAAAGCGGATGGGAAACCGGTGAGTTGGATTAATCGCGCATACGCAAATTTCCCGGGTCATACAGAGACTTTACGCTGGCGTCCGCCGGGATGGATCGGCCTGCAACTTTGATCTCATAAGCACATGCTGCGAGATCCTTTAGCGTCATACCATCAGGGCGTGAAACATATCCCATTCCGACGGCGCCACCTGTGCTCCAGCCATAGGCGGCAGAGGTTAACCGACCGACGATGACGCCATCTCGCAAAATGGGCTCTTTTCCAAACACCAAAACATCGGAGTCGTTCAGGCGGAACAACAACAATCTGCTACTCGGGGCCCCACTGCGTTTGGTCAAAATGGCTTCTTTGCCGATGAAATCCGTTTCAAAGTCACAGGCAAAGGTAAGCCCGCTTTCTACAGGGCTATCATGTGGACCAATGTCGTGACCCCAATGTCTGAACCCCTTTTCAATGCGGCAACTGTCAACTGCCATGCCGCCACACAAGCGGGGCGGATTGGGTGCCGAACGCAGTGTTTCAAACACTTGTTGAGCAAACTCGGCTGGGATGTGCAGTTCCCACCCAAGCTCACCAACGTAAGTGATGCGTTGAGCACGTACCGGACAATGACCCACATGAAGATCCTGCCAGCTTGCAAATGGAAAGGCCTCGTTTGACAGATCCGCGCCCGTAATCTCTTCAAGAAACGCGCGTGACCTTGGGCCCATAATGGCCAGCGTGGCCTCTGACGGGGTCACGTTTACGATGCTTACGCCAGATGTTTTCGCGCGCAGCCACCGTTCGACCTGTGGTTCCGCGCCAGCCGAAGCCATGACAAGGTATCGCGTCTGAGACAGGCGAGCGACGGTCACATCCGCTTCGATCCCGCCCTCTTCGTTGAACATATGGGTGTAAACCAGAGATCTCTGGGCGACGGCCATATTGGCCCCGCACAGCCGCTGCATTTCGACCTCTGCTTCGGCCCCATCTACGACGAACCGGCCAAAGGTCAGATCGATCATTCCAAGATCTTTGCGCAGGGCCTCATGTTCCCCTTTCCATGCATCGAACCAAGGCTGGCGATCGAAACCGTCCGTGAAGTCAGAGCCATAGACCAACGGGCGTTCCCAGCCATTGGCGCTTCCGAATTGTGCGCCAGCAGCTTTGAGATGGCTGTAGTAAGGCGTGCGGCGCAAACCACGGGCCTCGGTCTTACGTAAATAGGGCCAGTGCATGCCATAGGCATGGCCCAAAGTTTCAGCCGCTTTCTCAGACACATAGCTGCGCGCGTTCAATCCCGGCACGATGCGACGGCTGTCGACATCCGTCAGATCCATGGTCATGTGACCGGCCATAATCCATTCCGCCAGCGCTTTGCCGGCCCCGGGGCCGTTTTGAATGCCCGTGGAATTGAAACCTGCAGCCACCCAAAGACCCGCGACTTCAGAGATTGGGCCGAGATAGTGTTTTGCGTCAGGTGTGAAACATTCGGGGCCGTTGAAAAATTTGCGAATGCCGCTTTCTGCAAGGGCGGGGACACGTTCCATCGCCGCTTCGAGGATCGGGTAAAGGTGTTCCTCGTCACATGGGAGTTCATCAAACTCAAAATGTTCGGGCAGCCCATCTTTGGGAAGCCAAGGTGTTGCGTTGGGCTCCGAACACCCGATCAGCAGTTTGCCGGCGTCTTCCTTGTAATAGGCATATTCGTCCATGACCCTCAGCACGGGCAAATCGCCAGACACACCGTCAATAGGATCGGTCACCACGTAATAGTGGTTGGTGTAGTGAAGCGGGATTTGAACACCATGCGATAGCCCAAATTCGCGTGCCCACATACCTGTGGCATTCACCACATGCTCGGCGCGCACCAACCCTTGGTCAGTTTCCACCCCGATGGCCCGGCCACCTTCGATCACCACGCGTTCTACCTTGGTCTCTTCGAAGATCTGGGCACCGTTTTGACGTGCGCCTTTGGCAAGGGCCATAGTTGTGTCGATTGGATTGGTATAGCCGTCACCCGGAAACCAGAAGGCGCCTTTGGCATCATGCGTTGACAGAAGTGGCCATCGTGCTTGCGCCTCAGATGTGCTGATTTCCTCAGCCCGGATGTCACATCCGTGGGCATAGTCTACCTTGCGACGTAGCTCTTCCATGCGAGCATCGTTTAGCGCAACAGTGAGAGATCCGTTGCGCTTGAAGCCCGTATTTTGTCCTGTTTCATCCTCCAGGCTTTCCATCAGATCCAGACCATATTTGGCCAGCGCGGACATGATGGGTACACCTTGGGTTTCGCTCACCAGACCAGCGGCGTGCCATGTTGTGCCGCTTGTTAGTTTTTTGCGCTCAAACAGCGCGACAGACCATCCTGCTTTCGCCAGATGATAGGCAGTGGCGCAGCCGACGATGCCGCCGCCAACAACGGCAACCTGAACGTCGGTGGGTAGAGATTTCACCATGGTTTACCCCCGCAGCTTGTCGTTTTCAGGATCATAGAACGGCACGGGTGCAACCGTCGCTTTGACAGGCTCTCCGAGGATTTCGATGTCAAAGACATCACCGGGTTTGGCATCGACTGTCAGGTAACCAAGCGCGATACGTTTGCCGATACGGAAGCCTGTGCCGCCTGAACTGACATAGCCTACAGGCTTGCCATCGCGGCAAATCGGATCTGAGGACAGCGCATCAGCACCGTGTCCTTCAAGCTCAAAGGCTGTGAAATGGTACTCAGGTTTTGTGTCTGCCTGCGCAAGGAAAGCGTCGCGTCCGACAAAGGTGTCTTTCTTTTTGCTGACAAACCGGTCCAATCCGGCATCAAAGGCTGTATACTCGATGCCGAAATCTGAACCCCAGCCGTGATAGCCTTTCTCCAGCCGCATCGCGTTCAAGGCGTAGGAGCCAAATTCAACCAGCCCGCTGTCGGCGCCTTGCTCCATAATCGCACTATAAACCGTTTGCAGATCGGAGTTGCGCATATGCAACTCCCATCCCAATTCACCAACGTACGAAACCCGCAGGGCGATCACTGGCGCGCCGGCAATGGTGATTTCACGCACGGACATCCAGGGCGCGCTTTCTTTCGAAAGATCGTCGGTGGTCAATGGTTGCAGGGTTTCACGCGACTTCGGGCCCATAACCATCAAAGCCGCGTCGAAGTCCGAACCGCGTTTCAGCGTAACGCCACTTTCCGGCAGGTACTTTGACATCCAGTCAAAGTCGCGCTGATCGGCAAGTGTCGGGCCACACAGCAGATATTTGTCGTCTGCCAGTCGCGCGATTGTCGCCTCAGACCACACTTTGCCCTTGGGCGTCAGCATGTAGCTGAGTTTGACGCGACCAACCGATGGCATTGCGCCGCAGAACACCGTGTTGAGGAAATCTGTGGCCGCTGGGCCTTCAACTTCGTAGCGTGTGAACCCTCCGTGATCCATGACGCCAACGTTGTCGCGAACGGCTTCACATTCTGCTTTGACAGCATCATGCCAGACCTCGTGATGAAAGCTCAGCGCGCCATCATCCTTGATTGTGTCGGTCTCGAACCAGAAGGCACGCTCCCATCCTGCAACCTGGCCGAATACCGCTCCTTTTGACTTCAGTGTGTCATAAAGCGGAGTGGTCTGGACTGGCCGCTCGGATTTCCAAAGGCGATGGGGGTAGGGGATTGAGTATTGGTTTTCGTAAAGCTCACTCGCACGTCTGGCGGTATAGTCAAATGTGGCCCATTCCTCGCCAAAG
The DNA here is from genome assembly GCA_947497905.1 of uncultured Pelagimonas sp. Lineage (GTDB taxonomy): Bacteria > Pseudomonadota > Alphaproteobacteria > Rhodobacterales > Rhodobacteraceae > CANMIH01. The sequence continues at coordinate 158,320 of CANMIH010000008.1, read as the reverse complement.
CGACGCGGGTCCCACATTGACATATCCCACTCGGTCTCGCCCTCTGTGATCCATTCAGTCAGTGTTTTTGCCGCTGCGGCTGAATGTGTGATGCCCACGGGGAAGCTGCAGGCGTGATAGAAGTTGGGCAGCCCAAAAGCGGGCCCACACAAGGGCGCGCCGTCAGGGCTATATGGGATTGGGCCATTGACGAAGCGGCTGACACCTGCCTCTCCAAGCAAAGGTACATGCTCTAGCGCCGCTTCGAGGATTTCAGCGATGTCGTCAACACTGTCGGGGTAAAGCTGATTGGCGAAACAATCAGGCATGCCGTCAAGCCAGGCTGGACGCCCTTCATGACCGTACGATCCAAGCAAAAGACCGTTCCGTTCGCGACGCAGATAATACATAATGTCCGGGTCACGCACGAGCGGGAAGTTGTCTGGGTTGGCTTCAAGCTCAGGCAGGCTCTCGGTCACAAGGTACTGATGCTCCAACGTGACGACGGGGAGCTTTTGCCCAACCATCTCGCCAACCTGGCGTCCGAAATAGCCACCCGCGTTAATGACAATGTCGCAAAGAACATTGCCTTTATCTGTCGCTACATCCCATTCGCCTGAGGGGCGACGCGTGATCCCGGTGACTTTGGTAAACCGTGCAATCTCAGCGCCAAGATCCCGCGCGCCTTTTGCAAGCGCCTGTGTCAACTGGCTGGGATCTACGTCACCTTCATAGGGGTCGAAAATCCCGCCCCGGATGCTGTCGCCGGAGCTGAAATAGGGGTGCATCTCATCCATCTCAGAGGGGCTGAGCATCGCCATCTCATAGCCAAGCCCCTTGGAAATCCCAACAAGATGTTTGAAGAAGTCCATCCGCTCAGGGGTGTGAGCGGGCCAGAACGCCCCGGTGTGGCGATAGGTGATGGGGTAATCGACCTCTTTTTCGAGATCCTTGTACAGGCGCCAGGCATAGTTCCCGGCGCGCATGCCCCCCCAACTGTTGGCGTAGGTTGGAATGTTCCCGGCGGCGTGCCAGGTTGAACCGCTTGTGAGTTCGTTTTTTTCGATCAGCAGCGTGTCGGTTACGCCTGCTTTGGCCAGATGGTACAGCGTGGAAACCCCGACGGCTCCACCGCCGATGATGACAACTTTGGCTTGGGTTTTCATGTCAGTCTTTCAGATAGATAGGCAGTCGAGCGCGCAAAGCGGCTTCGATTTCTTTGGGCAGGTGGTCGGGGGCGGGCATGGCTTCGATTTCGGCCACGCGGGATTTGGCCTTGTCCCAGATCGTGCGTGCGCCGCTTTCGAGCCAGTCATTGACACTTTGACGGTCTCCCAGAGCGGGGTAGACATATTCCTTTGTCATCAGATCAAGCGTTTGAGCCGTGCCCAAATAGTGGCCTTCGCCTGTGACAACCTCCTCAATCAAATCGAGATCAACGGCCCCGTCGAACATTTCGACACCGCGTACTGATCGCAGAATTGCACCACACATGTCGTTGTCTATCACGAGAGCTTCTTTGCTGGCTGCCATGATGGAGCCGAGCATGCCAACCGAAAGGTTGATCATATCCGCGCCCCCCTGAGCGGCCAGGGCGATGGTGTAGCCTTTTTCGTAGCCTGATTGCGCATCGGCGGTTTTTGCGTCGGTCATTCCTGCGGAAACAGTTGACGGCAATCCCATCTGCAAAAGAAGTTGCGCGGCGGCACCATTGGCCACTGCGGCTTCTCCTGACCCACCGGTCATTGCCCCAGTGCGCAGGTCTGAAATGAAGGGCAAGAACGCCAAAATGCAGGGAAAACCTGGTTGCATCATGTTGACAAGAATGAGGCCCACGAGAGATTCAGCCAACCCCTGCGCCAAGGCTCCGGCAAGAGCAGCAGGGCTTGTCGCACCGGCCTGAGCTGCAGAGCAAATCTGAAGCGGCATCCCAAGGCGCACACATTCGCGCATTACGCCACAGGCTTCTTCGGCAAGCGTCAGTGGCGGCACCACGTGGCAGATCGAAGCAAAGCAAAACGGTTGTTCTTTGAACTTCCCTTCTCCACCCAATGCTTCGTCGAACATTTCGACAACAGGTTCGACATTCGCGGGTTCAAAAAAGCTCGTGCCAATGGGCTTTGACGTGGCTTTCATCGCAGCAAATGCGGTGTTGATATCAAGTGTCAGCGGGTCTTCGATATCGCGTGCGACGACCGGGCGAAGCGAATAATGGATGCTATCACTGGCATCAACAATACGCATCAGGCTGTAGAGATCGTCCAATGTGGAATCGCGAAACGTCTGAGTGTCTCCATCCAATACTTGAACTGCTGCGCCGCCGGTTCCGATGTGCACTTTGCCGCCACCAACAACAATCCCACGCTCTCGTTTAAAGCCCGGCAGCTCAACACGCTTGCAGGATTTTTCGATGAAATCTTCTGCAACTGCTTTGGGGAAGGTGATGCGCCCGTCAGAGCGCTCAACCGCGCCTTGGGCAAGTGCCATCTCGCGAATATCATCTGGGGCGCCGGAAACGCCAATCCGTTCAAGGATGTCAAAGGCAGACGCAATGATATGGTCAGCCTTATCCTGTGTGAGAGGCATAAAACGCCCCCCCTGTGGGGGAGGCGTTGCAATGGTAGTCGGAGTTCCCCCCGTGCGTTTCTGTCTGGTTCGCCGCATTAGCGCCCTCGTATGTTCTGTTTGAGGGTAGACTAGAAATCCGCTTTGATTAGAGCAATTTCATTAAGAGCGCTTTTTGGTGAAATAAATTCATTCAAGAGCTCGTTTTTGAACCACGCGATCCAACCAGCCGGGGTCCATCTCGGGCACAGACGACAGCAAAAGCTCTGTATAAGGTGCATGAGGTGGCGCCATGATCTGATCTTTTGGACCAGCTTCAACAACTTTGCCTTTCTGCATCACAACAACATCGTCAGCGATAGATTCAACCGTTGCGATATCGTGTGTGATGAATAGGTAGCTCAGGTCAAAATCCTGCTGCAGTTTGACAAGCAGGCGCAAAATGCCCTCTGCAACAAGCTGATCCAAGGCGCTGGTGACTTCGTCACAAATCACGACCCTAGGCTCAGCGGCAAGCGCGCGGGCGATGCCGATCCTTTGCTTCTGGCCGCCTGAAAGCTCACCGGGATAGCGATCAAAGTAAACATTCGGATCAAGGTCGATCGCGGAGAGAAGGTCACGCACCCGCTCGGTTCGGGCTCGGCCACGCAGACCGGTATAGAAGGTGACCGGACGACCAATGATGTCACTGATCTTCTGTTTCGGATTCAGCGCCGTGTCAGCCATCTGATAGATGATTTGTAGTTGTTGTAGCTGCTCTTTGCTTCGTTTGTGATAGTCCGGGGGCAAAGAAACCCCATCCAACAGCACATCACCGGCACGACGCGGCAACAGACCCATAGCGCAACGCGCCGAGGTGGTTTTCCCCGATCCGCTTTCTCCAACAATGGCCATGGTTCGACCTTTGTGGAGGTCAAAACTGACGTTTTGAAGAACATCCGGCCCGGCTGGTCCATATCGCGCGGTGACATTTTTCAAAGAGACAAGTGGCGTCAATGCATCATCGGGCAGGGGTTTTGCCGGGGCTTTGAACGAGCGCACAGCCCAGAGGGATTTTGTGTACTCTTCCTGTGGGTCACTCATCATCTTGGCGGTCGGCGCTTCTTCAACCAGATTGCCATGGCGTAAAACCATAATGCGATCGGCCATCTGTGAGACGACTGCGAGATCATGGGTGATATAGATGGCGGCCGTATTGAACTCGCGAACTGCCTCTCGAATGGCTTCAAGAACTTCGATTTGCGTGGTCACATCGAGCGCGGTTGTTGGCTCGTCAAAGATGATCAGATCAGGTTTGCAGGCCATCGCCATTGCTGTCATGGCGCGTTGAAGCTGGCCGCCTGAAACCTGATGCGGATACCGGAACCCAATTTCTTCGGGATTGGGCAAATGCATCCGCCGGTAGGCCTCAACAGCATCGACCTCGACCGCGGATCTATTACGCCCTTCAGCGAGAACCGGAAACTCCGAGTACTGTCGAATAAGCGAATAAGCGGGATTGAAACTCGCCGCTGCCGATTGCGCGACATAGGCAATTCGGGTGGACCGAAGTCCGCGTCGAACCTTAGGCGAAGCTTGGGTCAGTTCGATACCGTCGAAGATGACCGAACCACTTGCAAACCGGCATCCATCGCGGGTGAACCCCATGGCGCCCAGTCCAAACGTCGACTTTCCGGCACCGGATTCCCCAATTAAGCCAAGCACCTCACCCTTGTTCAGCGAAAGGCTAAGTCCGTCGATCAGCGTTTTGGGGCCATCATCGCTTTGTGCTTGGATAACCAGATCAGTGATTGTCAGCAAAGGAGTTTGTGTCATTGATTTATTCCTTCAAGCCACTGGCGACGTGGAGCATCCAATCCACGATGAAGTTCACCGCCAGTGTGAGCAGGGCGATCGCGCCGGCTGGCAGGAGGGGGGTGAGATCTCCAAAGGTGATGAGTGACGCGTTTTCGCGAACCATGGCCCCCCAGTCGGCCAGAGGTGGCTGTACCCCCAGACCGAGAAAGGAAAGAGCCGAAACCGTCAGGAAGACAAAGGTGAACCGCAACCCAAACTCGGCAACCAGAGGCGTGGCCGCATTAGGCAACACTTCGCGGAACATGATCCAGAACATGCCTTCACCGCGAATGCGTGCGGCTTCGACATAGTCCATAACGACGATGCCCATCGCGACGGCGCGCGCGATCCGAAAAACAACGGTTGAGTACAAAAGCGCGATAATCAGGATCAGGTTCAGCACACTTGTGCCGAAAATGGTCAGGAGAAGCAGCGATGTAATCAGGGTCGGGATCGACATCATCACGTCAACAATGCGCGAGATGACCTGATCCACCCAGCCCTGCATTGTGGCGGCAAAGAGCGCCGCTGAACATCCCAGGATAAACGCAATCAAGGTTGTTGCGATGGCAATCCCAAGTGTGTTGCGCGCGGCATAGATCAACCGTGACAGCATATCCCGTCCAAGTGAATCTGTACCAAGCAGAAATTCATCGGACCAGGGCATGTATTCTGGGCCTACGATGGCAGTTTCAGGGTAGGGCGCGATCAGCGGGGCAAAGATGGCGACACAGGCATAGGTGAATATCACCGCAAACCCAAACAATGCCGTCAGAGGCATTTTACGAAGATGGCGGGTCATTGTTATTTCCTGTGCAGCAAGCGGGGGTTCGACACGATCGAAATCACGTCAGCCACCAGATTGAAGATGATAAAGGCGGATGCGAAGATCAGGCAGGCGGCCTGCACAACGGTCACATCCCGCTTTGCCACGCTATCCACGAGCAATTGGCCTAGGCCCGGGTACACAAACACCACTTCAACGATCACCACACCGGCGATCATATATGCGATGTTCAACGCGATGACGTTTACGATCGGCGCGATGGCATTGGGCAGGGCGTGTACAACAACGACGCGCCGCTGAGAGGCACCTTTGAGGCGCGCCATTTCGACATAGGGCAGCGCGAGCAGATTGATGATCGACGCCCGTGTCATGCGCATCATATGCGCCGTGACAATCATAGTCAGCGTCAAGGAGGGTAACAGCGTCAGGTGAATTCGTTCAGCGAAGGTTACGGTCCCTGAAACGATGGAAATTGACGGGAACCAACCGAGCTTGACCGAGAAGACCAAAATCAGGCCATAGGCTACAAAATACTCAGGAAAAGAGATTGCAGTCAGTGTGCCGATATTGATTGTCCGGTCGACCCAAGTGTTGCGCTTCAGCGCAGCCAGGATCCCCAGACCAACGGCCAGAGGCACCGAAATCAGCGTGGCAAGAAGAGCCAGGGACAGAGTGTTGCCAAGCCGCTGCGCGAGTAGCTCGGTAATCGGACGTTGGCTGATAACGGACTGACCGAAATCCCCCTGTAGAATGCCACCTAACCAGTCGAAGTAGCGTTCTACCGGAGGTGTGTTCAGCCCAAGTTGATCCCGCAAGGCAGCCAGGGTCTCTGGCGTGGCGGACTGGCCAAGAATTTGTTCGGCAACGTCGCCGGGCAGGAATTCAACCGAGATAAAGACAAGCGCTGACACCACAAGCAGTGTCAACACGCCAAGCGCCACCCGTTGAACCACCATTTTCAGAACAGCATGCATCCCTGTCCTCCGTTTTCGGTAAGCTATGTTATTGAAAAGGCCTCACCTGCGGCAAAGCAGGCAAGGCCATGTCTCAGATCAGTGAGACGATTACGCCGTCCACCAGCGTTCCATGGCGCGGTGTCCGTCCAGTGGCCAGTCGCTCCCCAATTGTCCCGAATGGGCAATCGAGGTGTTGCGGCCGTAGACGTAGCTGCGGAAGAACGGAATGATCGAGCCGCCTTCATCCGACAAGATGCGCTGCATCTCGCCATACATTTCGCCACGCTTCGCTTCGTCCAGCTCACCGCGAGCGGCCAGCAGAAGTTCGTCGAAACGCGCATTACTAAAGGCGCCTTCGTTCCAGTCAGCAGAAGAGGCGTAGGCCGTTGTCAGGATCATATCGGGCACCGGACGTGGCCCCCAGGACCCTGAGAAGAGCGGTTTCTTCATCCAAACATCGGACCAATATCCGTCACCCGGTTCGCGTACGACCTGAATATCCAGACCCGATGGGCCGGCGTGTTCGCGGTAGAGTGTGACGGCATCTGTGGCGCCTGCATACAGACCATCAGATACGCTCAGCTGCATGGTAAGGCTGTCGTGGCCTGCCTTTTTCAGGTGGAATTTGGCCTTGTCAGGATCATAGGCGCGCTGCTCGATGCTTGCGTCGTGATAAGGCATTGAAGGCGAAACAGGGTGGTCGTTGGCAACGACACCGTGACCCTTCAAAACTGTATCCACAATTGCCTGACGATCGATGGCGTATTTCATAGCCAATCGCAGGTCGTTGTTGTTGAACGGGGCCGCAGCCGAGTTCATCGCGAAGGTCCCGTGGAAGCCACCTGGTACGGATTCAACCTGAATATTTGGGCGACGACCCAACAGAGCAAGTGTCTTGTATTCCGAGCTTTCGATGGCGTGAACCGCGCCGGTCACCAAAGCATTGGTTGCCGCAGTCGGGTCGTTGATCAGAATGATCTCGCCCTCATCGAAATGCGCTGAGTTGGCTTTCCAGTAGTTTGGATTGCGGCGGACGCGTGTCCGAACTCCGGGGTTGAATTCCTCAAGGATATATCCGCCGGTGCCCGTTCCCGAGACGTCTACCGACCCATCCGGGTTCTCAGGGCAGATGTTGAAGTGATAATCTGACAGAATGAAGGGGAAGTCGGCGTTTTTGCCGGTCAGTGTGATTTTGACGGCATGTTCACCTTCGGAGACAATGCTTTCGACACTAGCCAGTAGAGATTTTGCGCCGGATTTTGAATCCTCACCACGGTGCATATTCAGCGAGGCGATCACGTCGTCCGCAGTCAGAGATTTGCCGTTGTGAAACTCGACGCCCTTGCGAAGATTGAAGACCCAAGTCTGCGCATCATCGGAGGACCAACTCTCGGCGAGCTCAGGCTTAAGCGCGCCGTCTGACCCAATCTCGGTCAGGTTGTTGCGCAATGTCCAGCCAATGAAAATCTGCTGCGAGCCGGAAAACGTCGTTGGATCAAGTGTATCACTGCTGCCGCCCTGTGCAACGGCGACACGAAGCAGGCCACCTTTTTGCGGTGTTGCAGCATATAGTTTGTTTGGCATGCCGGTTAGTACGGCCGCACCAACTGCGGCCCCTCCCAGCAAAACGCCACGGCGGTTGACCGATCCAGCCTTGGGTAACGGTGTAGTCATGACTTCCTCCTTGTCACATATCTTCCCGGGCCTGTGCGCAAAGCTCCGCCATCAAGAGGTGAGACCCTCTTGCGACCCGCCTGATAGGGCGGGATGCGGAAATCAACTATGTCACAGGCAGCCTTCTAGAGAGGCTTGGCCTCATACTGCACAAATAACGATGAATGAAATTGGAAAAATTTGCGCATTGTCATGAAAGTAATTCACCCAAATTTCGTGCATGACTTTTGTTGTGTGAGCCACCGAAATGTCGGCCCAGATGTATGGGAAGGGTGAAAGGACGACCCAATATTCGATGCCCTTAAGCATGGTAACTGGGGTGATCCTGCGCGCGGGCGAAAATTGCCCTTCCCCCCTGCGCGAACCTCACATTGGTAACAAACAACCAAACACCCAGGCGGGCCTCAACCGACCTTCGATAAGTTTTTGTGTGCTGACTTCCGGACAAGGTCGATAAAGGTCTTCATGACCAGATTGGGCTCCACGCCGCGCGATCTTACAATCTTGATTTCAGACTTCAGGTCAAACATCCCGTCGCCAATGGATCGCATTCGTCCCTCTCGAAGCCAGATGCCAGCAAAACTTTCGGGCAGGTATCCAATGTACCGATCTGTCAAGATCATCATTGCAACGCCTTCAATCTGATGTGCGCTGGCAGTGGATTTCAAGTTCCGAGACACCGGTGCAATCAGATCTTCGTTTAAATATGCCCGCTTACAGAAGTTGGCCTGGGGCAGATGCTCTTCAACCTGTGCAGTGGAATCCGCCAGAAAGAGCGGGTGACCTTTGCCGCAATAAAGCCCGATCCGTTCAAATCCCAGCGTTTCGTAAATCAGACCAGGCTTGTGCTTGTGAAAGACACCTACGCCCAAAGCGACCTGGCCGTTTTGGACTGCCACTTCAATGTTGTCGGGCGCCAGTGAGTGCATTTCGATGCTCACGTCGGGGGCAATTCGAGTGAATTCGTCAAGCGCCCCCATGATCGGGGCATCGTTGTTAAAGACCCAGTTATCGATCGCTGCAACCGTCAAGCGTCCAACTAGTTTGCCACGTGTTCCATCAACGGTTTCGCTGAACTGATCAAAAGCTGCAAACAGCTTGTGCGACGCCGCGTAGACTATTTCGCCTTTGTCGGTAAGTCGGAACCCCTTGCGACCACGCTGGCATAACCGCATGCCGAGGCGCGTTTCCAGATCGGAAATCTGACGAGAAATCGTCGACGCCGCGACATTCAGGGTGATCTGTGCGGCCGAAAACCCTCGAGCTTCCACAACTTTGCAGAAGACATAGAGGAGATGAAGATCGGCCTTGGAAAGTGCGGGGGGCAACATGTCGTCACGATACATGTATAAATACTAAAGTTAAGTTCCTTTCCTTGTTATTTAATAAAAGAATATCCCGATTACCCTCACGTCAAAGCAAACAATGACGAAGAGGTTGACTTTCATGGGTGGAACGGCTGCACACACAAAGCGTTGGGGTATCAACAACGATCATGCCAAGCTGACGGACGTGCTTTTAGGCAAGCCCGAATTTTTCCAGTGGGTTGAGGCCGGTCCTCTTATCGGTCGGACTCTGGCGAATGCGCATAAAACCGGCGTCAGGTTTGATCTGCAGCTGGCGATGAAACAGCATTCCGAAATGGTGTCGATCTATGAGGAAAATGGCGTGACGTGCCATTACCTTGACAGTGATGAAGTGCTGCATCGCAACTTCTTCGCCCGAGACAGTTCGGCGATGACACCATGGGGCGCACTCATCTGCCATATGCAGCTGAAGTGCCGTCGCGCTGACTACGCTACTGCAATCAAGTTTTACCAAGAAAACGATATCCCGATTTGGAAATTCGCAACGGCGGGCCACTTCGAGGGTGGTGATTTCAACATCATCGAGCCGGGGCGCGTCCTGATTGGATATTGCGGTGAGCGGTCCGAAAAAGAAGGGTCCGAACAAGTCGCAGAGTTTGTGCGGGCCGAAGGCTGGGAGGCCGTGGTCGCGCCGATTAGCCGTGAATTTGTGCATATGGATGGGTTGATTGTGCCGCTGGCCGATAAGCTCGCTGTGGCGTGCATTGACGCGATGGAGCCCTGGTTGGTGGATATCGTCAAGGGGTGGGGGATCGAGATTGTCGACGTCTCGTATCGCGAAGCGAAAAATCTTGGCGTGAACCTCGTGGCACTCGGTGGCAACAAAGTGCTGTCGATGGCGGGTGCCACCGATCTGAACGCCAAGATGAAAGCCCTGGGTTTCGACGTTTATGACCCGGATATGTCGATGTTTACGCTTGGCGGTGGTGGTGTTCACTGTCTGAGCCAAGCTCTGTGCCGTGAAGACGCATGAGCCAGCCCTTGCGCATAGATCGTGACCGCCTGTGGCAAAGCATTATGGAGATGGCCCAGATCGATGCATTGCCGGGTGGCCTGGCACTGACGGCAGGCGATCGACGGGCGCGTGAGTTGTTTCGCCAATGGTGTCAGGAGGCTGGGTGTTCCGTGACCTTCGACCGGCTTGGAAACATGTTCGCCCGTCGCGAAGGGTGTGATCCCACTGCTCTGCCAATTGCCATAGGAAGCCATCTCGATACCCAACCACATGGTGGCAAGTTCGATGGCGTGTTTGGGGTGCTCGCAGGTCTAGAAATTGTGCGCACCTTAAATGACCACGATGTTCAGACCGATACTCCGATCGAAATCGTGAACTGGACAAACGAGGAAGGGGCGCGGTTTGCACCCGCGATGTTATGCTCGGGCGTTTACGCTGGTTTGTTTGATCTGGATTTTGCGCTTAGCCGGCAGGATGCCGACGGGGTGTGTTTGGGGGACGCGTTAAAGCGCATTGGCTTTGAGGGGAGGCAGCCCTGCGGTGCGCATAAACTGGGTGCATTTTTAGAAGCCCATATTGAACAGGGTCCTGTTCTTGAAAACCACGATGAGATCATCGGGGTCGTCACCAGAGGGCAAGGGCAACGATGGTATGATGTCACGGTTTCAGGGCGTGACGCGCATTCTGGCTCGACCCCGATGCAGGGTCGCAGCGATGCACTTGTCGCTGCTGCGCGCCTGATACAGGAAATTCAGCGAATTGCTTTGGCCCATGGTCCAGAGGGCGTCGGAACCGTGGGTGAACTGCATGTTACCCCAAATTCCCGCAACACGGTTCCGGGCGAAGTGCGGTTTACCATTGATATGCGCCACCCCGACGATTCCGTGCTGCAAGGCATGGATCGCGCTCTCCGACACGTGATTGAATGCGAACACGACGTTAAGGTGGATCTTCAGATGATCTGGCACAACCCACCCGTCGCCTTTGATGATCGCTGTATCGCGGCCATCGAAGAGGCCGCCAAGGCCTCTGGCAAACCCTGGCGTCGGATGGTCTCAGGTGCGGGCCACGATGCCTGTCAAATCGCCCGCAAAGTCCCCACGGCGATGGTCTTTGTCCCCTGTCGCGACGGGTTGAGTCACAACGAAGCTGAATGGGCAGAACCCGACCATCTTGAGGCAGGCTGCAATGTGCTTTTGCAGGCCGCTCTTACTCTTTCAAACCAATCAACGCCGGCACCGTGATCACCTGCCGAAAAGCGCACGTCAAAAACAATGTGATCATCTAACACAGGGAGACTAAAATGAATAAATCCATGACATTGACAACAGCCGCACTGGTTGCCTCGCTGGGAAGTACCGCCATAGCGCAAGACCTTATCATTGGCGTTCCGAACTGGGCTTCGGTCCGCGGCACCGCGCATATTCTGAAGGTCGCGCTTGAGGACAATCTGGGCCTGGAGGTTTCATTGCAGAATGGCACCAACCCAATCATTTTCGAGGCGATGGATTCCGGTGCGATGCATGTGCATCCCGAAGTCTGGTTGCCCAACCAACAAAACCTGCATGACACCTTTGTATCCGAAAAAGGCACGGTCGCTCTGAACCCCAATGCGGTGCTCTCGGACCAACAGATCTGCGTGACAAAAGACACCCAAGAGCGCACAGGCATTTCGGCGCTCAGCGATCTGACCGATCCAGACATGGCCGCGAATTTTGACACGGACGGTGATGGCCGGGGGGAGATGTGGATCGGCGGTGCTGGCTGGGCGTCGACCAACATCGAGAAAATTCGTGCCAAATCCTATGGCTATGCGGAAACTATGAACCTGATGGAGATGGATGAAACTCTGGCGCTGGCACAGGTCGACAATGCCGTAGCTCAGCAGCAAAACATTGTTTTCTACTGCTACACTCCGCACCATATGTTCTCGCTGTATGACCTCGTACCGCTCAGCGAGCCCGCCTTTGACTCTGCGGAGTGGGATGTAAAGCAACCAACAGATGACCCCAACTGGTTGGAAAATTCCAAGGCAGGAACCGCATGGGATGCCGCCAAATTGCATGTGTTTTATGCCAGTGGATTGTCCGAAACGCAGCCAGAGGCCGCCGCCATGTTGGGCAAAGTTCAGCTAACAACTGAACAGGTGAACGCCATCGTCTTTGCTCTGTCAGTGGACGGCAAAGACCCCGCTGAATTTGCACGTGAGTGGGTCGACGCAAATACTGATCTGGTCGACAGCTGGTTCAACTGACCTTGATCTGAACCTATCACCCGGGCGCCGCTTGAGCCCGGGTCACCAAAGCTACAGGGGAAGCCGATGAGTGACGACGTGATCACACTGGACGGGGTGTGGAAAGTTTTCGGAATGAACGCCGATGCCGCTATGGCTGCAATCCGGGATCAAGGGCTCGGCAAACCAGAAGTATTGAAAGAATTCGGCTGTGTTATCGGAATTGCTGATGTGTCTTTTTCAGTAAAACGAGGAGAGATCTTCTGCGTTATGGGGCTGTCGGGATCAGGCAAATCCACAATGGTCCGGCACTTGAACCGTTTGATCGAACCGACAGCTGGCAACATCAACGTTTTGGGGAATGACATGTTGGGGCTCTCGGATAATGACCTTCGAGAAATCCGTGCGCGCAACATCGGCATGGTGTTCCAACACATGGCTCTCCTGCCGCACCGCACAGTTCGCGACAATGTGGCCTTTCCCCTGCAAGTTCGGGGTGAGCCGAAATCCCGCCGATGGGAGGTTTCTCAAAAGTGCCTCGATCGGGTAAATTTGACTGGCTACGAGGACCGCTTTCCCAGCGAACTGTCCGGTGGCATGCAGCAACGTGTTGGATTGGCGCGAGCGCTGGCCTCCGATCCCGATGTGTTGTTGATGGACGAGCCGTTCTCGGCACTTGACCCATTGATCCGGCGGCAGTTGCAGGATCAGTTCATGTCGCTGTCTGCCGAGCTGAATAAAACAACTGTCTTTATCACGCATGATCTTGATGAAGCGATCCGCATAGGCAATCGCATCGCGATTATGAAAGACGGGCGTATCGTACAGATCGGCACCCCAGAGGAAATCGTGACCCAGCCTGCCGACGATTATGTGCGCGATTTCGTCGATGGCATTTCCAAATTGAAACTGGTTTTTGCCCATTCGATTATGGTGCCTATTGGTGGCTACAAACCAACCCGTCCGGTGAACTTCGACGAAAGTCCACGTGCCCATCACGGAACCGATCTCGACCAGCTGATTGACATCGCAACCTCAACCGAAAACGTGATCATCATCACCGGCGACGACGGCGCCGATATCGGTGTGGTCGACCGTGCAACGCTTCTTAAAGGCATTCAAGGAGGCAAAGCATGAGGGACACACAGTCATCAGCCGACGAGCACAACGTTGCGGCCTTTGCGCAAGACAACGCGAGGTACTACGAAACCGAGTTCTCCAAAATCCAAGGCAAGACAGGCTTTACCTGGTCCTGGAACATGATGGCAGCCATTTGCGGTCCCCTTTGGGGCGCTGCGCGCGGGGTTTGGGGTTTTTTCTGGATCTTTCTGGTCCTGGAATTGTTTGCCCTTGTGCAGGTCGGCCGTGGCCTGTGGGGAGAGTTGGGTGCGGATCAACTGGCCCGCGTCGAACGACTTGAAGCGAATATCGCCAAACGAGAGGCGCAGGCCGCAGAGTTGACCGCCGCCGGTGATGTGGCAGGGGCCGCAGAGAAACTGAAGATCGCTGACAATCTCAGAAATGCCGCTGAAAAGGCGCTGGATGCGGCCAACTCGGCCAGCAGCGCGGCGCTGACCATCCTATTGACCGGACTTGTCTTGCTGGTGGCGCTCAAACTGATCGAGGGGCTGTATGCAAATTACGCCTATGAGGCCCAGTATCTGAAATGGCGCTCGGGGCAAAAGGTGCAAAGCGGCCTGCGCCGGTCAGGGATCTGGTTCGGTCTGGTTGGTCTGTTGGCTGTTTGGCCCCTGACCTTGATCCGATTTACCGTCGCAAAGCCCGAAGAATTTGTGTCGACGCTCACCGGCGGGTTTCTGGGGGAGCGGGTGACCATAACCGAATTCCCGGTGGGTCGAGAGTATTTCTCTATCCTTGCCAAGAAAGGGGATGCTGGGTTCGACTGGCTGGCAAACAACTTTGGTGACTTGTTTGATGGTGTCACCGCCTCGATCCGCTGGGTTCTCGATGGGCTCGAGGTATTGCTGATCCAGACACCCTGGCCGGTAGTGATGTTTGTTACGGTGGTGATGGCATTGCGCCTTGCGGGTGCGCGCGTTGCGATCTTCACTGCCGCCTCCCTCGCATATCTGGCCCTCATGGGTCTTTGGGAGCTGGCGATGATAACGGTCGCATTGATCGGTGCAGGTGCCTTTCTGTGCGTGCTGATCGGTGTTCCACTTGGGATTTGGTTTGGAAAGTCCAAACGCGCCTATGCCTTCGCCGAGCCTGTGTTGGATTTCATGCAAACAATGCCCGCGTTTGTCTATTTGATCCCAATCATCGCGTTCTTCGGTACAGGCAAACCCCCCGGTGTGCTCGCGACGTTGATCTTTGCCATGCCACCCGTGATTAGGCTGACTGCTTTGGGCATGCGCGGTGTTCCGGAAAGCACCAAAGAGGCCGCCATCGCGTTCGGCTGTTCGAGAAAACAACTTTTGTTCAATGTCGAACTACCGCTGGCGCTGCCGTCGATTATGACGGGCATCAATCAGACCATCCTCATGGCGCTGTCGATGGTGGTAATTGCGTCTCTCATCGGGGCTGAAGGCTTGGGCGCGCTGATCCTTGAGGCCTTGCAATATGCGGCCAAAGGCCAAGGGCTATTGGGGGGCTTGGCGATCCTGTTCTGCGCTATGGTGATCGACCGGATCGCGCAGGGGGCTTACCGCCGAAGCAATCGAAGCAACTGACAACTCCCAGAACTGCCCCGGTGTTCAACCATTGTCGCCGGGGCATTTTTTCACGGCATACGGAGGAAAAAATGGCAGACGAGCATCTCAATTCGATGATAGAAAATTTGTACTGGTGGGGCATTCCAACACTGTTCCGCTGCGCGAACGAGGGGGCGGACGGCAAGGATATCGCCTTAGTCGGTGTGCCGCATTCCGCTGGAAACGGGACAACTGAACGGGATCAGCACCTCGGGCCACGTGCGCTGCGCAACGTCTCGTCGGTCGCACGCCGCGTGCACGCAGAGTTCCACCTGAACCCCTGGGAGGCGGCAAAGGTGGTTGACGTGGGGGATGTTCCTTTCCCGCGTGCCAATGACAACGAAGACTGCATTGAGCAGATCACCCGGTTCTACTCGGAGATCGACGCCACCGGTGCGCGGCCTGTTTCGGTGGGGGGGGATCACTCTATTACTGGCGGAATTGTGCAGGCTTTGGGCTGTGGTCAGATCACCGGAGGTGACCCAATTTGCTTTTTGCATTTTGACGCCCATACGGACGTTTTCACCAAGGTTGATCATTTCCTCGGAGCTAAGAAATCCGCGGCCCATTGGGGGGCGTATCTGGCTGATCAGGGAAAGGTGGACCCAACCCACTCTATGCAGATCGGATTGAGGGGCCACGCCCGCACGCTTGACTGGCTGCAGCCGTCTTATGAATACGGCTATAATGTTGTGACGATGAAGGAATTCCGCAAGCGTGGCATCGAGGACGTTGTTGCTCAGATCAAAGAGGTCATGGCAAGCAAACCAGTGTACATAACCTTTGATCTGGACTGTTTGGACCCGTCGATTGCGCCAGGGGTTTCCAACCTTGAGCCCGGCGAAAAAGGGTTCGACATCGACGAGGCAGTGGCCTTGCTCCATGCGGCGCGTGGGATGAATATCGTAGGCGGTGACATTGTCTGCATGATGCCAACCAAAGACAGTCCGAACCAGATTACCGCGCTGACCGCATCGGCCATCATGTTCGAAATGATCTCAATGATTGCTGAAAATATCAAATTGGGGAGCAAGCCATGAGCGGTGCTGGCGACGACTTCTTTCAACCGGTTTCCGCAATGGAGCTGGCCCGATTTGCAGGTGTGCCAACCTTCATGCGGTTACCGGAGTTGGCGCGTGATCATCCGCGGTTTGGTGAGGTCCAAATGGGTCTGGTCGGCGTACCTTGGGATGGCGGCACCACAAATCGGCCCGGAGCGCGGCATGGGCCACGCCAGTTACGTGATTACTCCACTATGATCCGAGCTATGAATCCTGTCACCGGTATCAATCCGTTCACCTCTGTCAATTGTGCTGACCTGGGGGACGTGCCGCCCAATCCTGTCGATATTCAGGATTCACTGGCGCGGATCACCAGTTTTTATAGTGATCTCAAAACCAATGACATCACACCGATGACGGTTGGCGGCGACCACCTGATCACTCTGCCTGTGCTGCGTGCCTTGGCCAGTGATGGACCGGTTGGCCTGATACAGTTCGACAGCCACTCCGATCTGTTCGACGATTATTTCGGCGGCCATAAATTCACCCACGGGACCCCGTTTCGGCGCGCCATCGAGGAAGGGTTAGTTGATCCCAAGCGCTTTGTGCAAGTGGGCATTCGGGGTACGGCCTACAATACTGAAGACATTGAGTGGGGTCTGGAGCAGGGAATCCGAATTATCCGTGTCGAAGAGCTTTTTGATCGCGGCATTTCAGATGTTATGGCAGAAGTGCGCCAAATCGTTGGGAACCAGGCCACTTACTGTACCTATGATATCGATTATGTCGATCCGACCTTTGCGCCGGGCACTGGTACGCCTGAGATTGGCGGCCCCAACAGCTTTCAAGCCCAACAGGTGATCCGCGAACTTGCCGGGGTCAATCTCATAGGTGCCGATCTTGTCGAAGTCGCGCCCCCCTTCGACGCGTCTGGTGGGACGGCCTGGTTGGGCATCTCGCTGGTATTTGAGCTGATGTGTGTCCTGTCACAATCGATCTCTGGGAAAGACGCCTCTGATTGACTTAAGCCGCCACCAGTCAAATAGCCGAATAGAAGTGTTTGGCCAGTCAGCGGCTTTGTCGCGCAAAGCGCTTAGGGGAATCACTATGTAATTTCAATGTGATAATCAGATGGCATGAGCAATTGGGCCCTTACGAAGTTCAAGACCAGGATCTGGCCTTCGTATAACACAGCGTTGAAGCAACGCGGTCCACTTTCGATTGGTTCGACCCGGTATTGGTCAGGGTGCCTGCCCCAAACGCCGGCCGCCATTGTCGCTCGGACCAATGGCGCGACTATGGCTTGCGGCGCAAAATACATATAGGGATCATTGAGGAAACACTGGAGGTCCGGGCACTTAAGGTCACCATCAGCAATGTTGGCCCTCTCCGTAGATTTCTTGCAGAAATTGCCTGCTGGGCTACGGATGCGCCAGTGCTAGCGGAGTTGCTCGCTCAAATTCCTTCTGATCTGTGCTTGCCGACGGGGCCTATGACAGGTGCAAATACCAGGACGCGATTGCTGTCCGTGATGCATATGCCGTCATCCCGCTGCGCAAAACGCCAAGCCTTGGGAGCCATCAAGCCGGGGACATCGCCCGCAACGAGGCAGTAAATGCTGCGCGATACCTAGGCCGACCCCTGTGGCAACGATGGAGCGGATACCACTACCGGAGCCATGTCGAGAGCAAGATGAACTGTATCAAACTCATGGGGCGATCCCTGGTGGCAAAAGCCTTTGTTCCGCAGGTCGCGAAAATCCAGGTCCGTGTCGCCGTTCTCAACCGCTACACCGCTCTTGTAATACCCGTCATTGTGCCAGAAGGGTAAGTTTGTCCAGGGAAAGCGGGTCTGCGCTCACGCCCCATTTTGTGCAGCAAAGCCGCAACTTGGATCTGTCACAGGTCCGCACCACCCTGAGAGCCCGTTTATGCCACTGTCCCTTCAGGCAAGGAGGATTTTCCAGCCGAGTGCTGATTGATATCGTCCCGGATTTTAAATGCAGTTTATGTAACCGAAGAGTTCCATCCCAACCTAACCTAACGCCGCGCTTCCATCGACCTGCGCCAAATCAGCTAGGCCTTGATATGTTCAGCTTGCCATCTGTACCGGATTTGACGGTCCAAGGCTGACATCAGGATCAGTATCAATGCCCTGATCCGTCCTAAACTCTTGCATCAATCCATTCAGTTTTCCCGCTTCTGCGTCCAAAACATGGCTTGCAGCGGTGGTTTCCTCTGCCATCGCTGCATTTTGCTGGGTCACCGCATCCAGCTGCAGAATGCCAGAATTGAGTTCTGACAGCCCAGAGGCCTGGTCCGCTGCCTTAGCTGCGATGCCACTGACAGCCGCAGAAATTTCTGTCACCTGCCCAATGATAGAACTCAACGCGTTCCCCGCATCGGACACAAGGTTTGTTCCGCGCTCTACTTCGTCCGAACTGTTGGCGATGAGAGTTTTGATTTGAGTCGCTGCTTCCGCGGAACGTTGCGCCAATCCAAGGACCTCTGATGCCACAACAGCAAATCCTTTCCCTGCACTACCAGCGCGCGCGGCTTCAACGCCTGCATTCAGAGCAAGGAGGTTGGTTTGAAACGCAATGTCATCAATGACGCCGGTAATTTTGGCAATTTTTTCCGAGGATTCCTGAATCGCTCCCATCGCACGTACTGCGTTTTTGACCACGGTCTCGCTACTTGTCGCTTCCGATTTTGCCTGGCTGGCAAATTGGTCAACGCTGGCTGCGCTTTCAGCAGAAGATCTTACCGAGCTGGTGATCTGCTCCATGGCTGCTGCTGCCTGCTCAAGGGTTGCTGCCTGGCTTTCGGTTCTGCGCGCCATTTCGTCCGAAGAGTGGCTGATTTCTGACACGCTGTTGCGTATTGTCTGTGTCGAACCGGCCAGATCCTCAATGGTTTCCTTCAGATTGCGAACCGAGATGTTGAAACTGGTTCGCAAGCTTTCATACTCTTCCGGAAAGACGTCTTTGATCTCACAGTCCAAATCTTTCCGCGCCAGTTTTTCCAGGTTGGCTTCAAGCTGGCCAACCACAGCCCCGCGATCCGCGATGCGATTTTCCTCGATCTCAACAAGCTTCTGTTCTGCAGCCCGAAGTGCAACACGGGTTGCTTCCATCGCCCGGTTCAAATGTCCTATTTCGTTTTGCGCCTGCAAATTGGTGGGTTTGAAATCGAACTCTTTGCGAGACAGTTTCTCCAGCCCGTTTTGGATCGCCTGAAACTGAGTGCTCAGATGATTGGCCGTTTTAATCCCCAATAAAATGCTTGCGATCAATGAGGCGAACACGGCGATAACTGTTATCCCCATGGATTGTTTCGAGGCCGCAGCTTCTTTCGCTGCATATGCGTCTAGATGACTGGCGACCTCCGTCCCGACATTGTGCAGTTCGGAAATCCAGGCTGTCGAAAGCGCGAACCATTCAGGGCCGGTCAGCGCAGGAAGTTCACCAAGCGGGCCAGCGGCAAGTACTTCCGCCCGGATCCGCGAGAGGTCTTGGTATGCTTGAGAACCTTGCAGATCGAGATTGGGAAACACGCTTTGCAACGCAAGATTTGCGGTCTGAAGAAGCTGGGTCTCACTCGCCCCGTTTTCTGCAAACATCTTGTAGGCACCCAAGGAGAATTGACCTGAGCCAAAACCACCGGCGCCGGCCGCACGCTGAAGCCCGGCTGCTTCTTTGGCGTAACTCAACGAGACGAGGCCCCCACCAATTTGCGCAAGGGTTGCGTCATTCTGTTCGATGAGATGCGACCCGACACCAGTGAGCATAGCCCCAATAGCTCCGGTGTAAAATTTTGCCATTTGCGCAACAGTTAGTGACTGGGCATCGACCTGAGTGCGAACGGCGTCCAGCTCTTTCAGATAGGACAAGGTGCCTATGCTGTCCTGAGGGACAAGATTGCGGGCTTTGTCTACTTCGGCGCGTGTTGCTTGAATCTCATTGGTAAATGCAAGACCGCCAGAACTGATGAACCCGGCAGACTGCCCACGTTCCACCTGCAGGTGGTGAACAAGATTGATGATAGAAAGAGAGGCTTGTGTTTCGTGCTGGGCAAACTCAGATCTTTCAAGCTTATTCCATCCTTCGGAAATTTTGAGAGAGCCAAATCCCAACAACGCAAAGAATGGGATGGAAACGACAAGAATGATTTGTGCTCGAAGTGACACCAAACGCTCCTACAAAACGACATATTGGAGTTGCAACCAAACCGTTCTTAGTCAGGGACGGTAAAAAAAAAGCGAATTGGGTCTCAAATTTGCGTTTCACATCAGAAAGAAGAGAAACTGTAGAACAATAGTATCCGACCAAACATCACCTCAATCCGACAGGGGCATCAACTGGTCCATTTACTGATTGGTGCGATCTGGGCGGTTATGAAGGTGTAATTTTGATGTTTAATTAGTGCCACCCGATCTAGATGTGGTGCCGGAGCCTTTCAGAATTACTCCATTGATAATTAAGTCTAAACTTTCCCCATCGCTGGAAAGGGGCAAAAACAGCTCTTCGGTTTTCTTAATGCCAGGAATATCGCCCACGTAGGGCAAGCTGACTCGAAGCGGTGTGTTCCGCTCACAGATCGCTTTGTAGGCGGCCCACATCTGTGAATCTGGACCTTTGCCAGGGAGCTCGCTAAGCCGGTGACCGCATAGGGGTTCTCTGATTTTTTTCCCCTTGGCGGTCGCAACAAATAGAAACCGAAAATCTTCAATGCGCCCAAGTATGTCTCTTAGAACTTCGGTAACCACGAGACGATCGAGCTCCCGTTGGACCAAACTAAGATCAATGTTCATCAGTTTTGGCAGATTGCTTTTTTGCTGAGCAGCCCCCCAGTGAAAATACAAACACCGTAGGCCTGAGGTCAGGTTGGGAACCGAAAAATTGGCGCAATGCATACTGTTACTTCGCAACTTAGGCTTATTATGGAGGCTGTTGAAGCAAGCGATTTGCACAAATGCGCTGGTCTGATCCTTCCCCCCCAAACAGAGGGCAATGGTGTCACTCTTGTGTCTGGGTTCGTGCCTCAGAATTTGAACTGATGTTCGAAGTTTAGCGAGCGCAGTTGGAACTAATCAAGCCTCTGTCTTGAGACAGTTTGTTCGGATCCCTAGGTGGAAAATCTCTGCTTTTGCTTCAACGTCGCACCAGTTCCCAACGTCGGAGAAGTCTAGGTTGAGATTTCCGGGTGCAGCGAGCGGGTGGATTGGACTGCTGGAAATTTTGGCGTGGGGCCGGCGTCTGTGCAGAAAAAATTCCAATACGCTGCCTTTGCGGCCTTGGCCGCGATAGGAAAACCGCAGGGGGTGTACTCAACTGAATGTTCGGTATTTCCAAGGCTTACGCACTTCGTTTTCGAAGTAATTTGTCGGACAAAATCGGGCCCGGCCCTATATTGGACTAGGGGAAAACGGCTATGCAGATGCCACATCCGTAAGTTTCGGCAAAATTTGGAAAGCACCTCTTAAAATTGACGAACCACTTGTCCGCCCCACGCACGGTTTGGGTGTCAAGCTGAATGGCTTCGGGAGGGCAAGCGTTGACGTGGATCTTGCAGGTTGAGCAAGAATCCTACTTTTAGAACTGCGGGTATCATGGTGATGGGCCCTGCCTCAAGTCCCGCATAGGCCGAGGCGGGACAGCCCGGCTCAGGTCAGGTTCTGGGCCGGGCTGGTTGCGAGTTAGTCCGGGAGAACCACGTTAACTTCGTCAAAGATCAACGCATTGGACCCTAGCACAGGAAATGGCGCCATAATTTCATGCTCTGGCGGGAGAGCACGGGTCGTGCCACCTGCCTCTTTGATCAAACAGTATGCGGCTGCGCAATCCCAGATAGACATCAGCGGCTCGACGTATCCCACCAATCGACCTGCCGCGACCCAAGCGAGCATCAAAGCTCCGGACCCATAGCGCACCCAACTTGTGCCAGCGGCCATCAATGTCTGAAACATTTCCGCGGTTACTTCGGGTGAAATCCGATCGTTGGCGCCTACACCCAACAAACCTGACTGCAGGGTCTGATCGGAAACGCGCACCGGAGACCCATTGAGGAAGGTCCCACAGTCTCGCATCGCGACGATCATTTCGTCCAGAACCGGGGCAAAGATAACCCCGGCTACAATTTCGTGTCCTTGCATGACGGCGATTGAAACGCACCAACCGGGCATCCCATTGAGAAATGGCGCGGTGCCATCAATGGGATCGATCACCCAAGAATAGCCCGTGTTCCCTATGGTCTGGCCGAATTCTTCGCCAATTTGGCCGTCGTTTGGAAAATCCGCTGCAATCATTTGGCGAATTTTCTGCTCTACAGCTTTATCCGCCTCAGAGACCAAATCCTGAGGGTGACGTTTTTCCTCGATGATAAGTTTATCACGATTGTCGAAATAGTTCTGGGCCAAAAGCCCAGCTGCACGGGCGATGTCCTGTGCAAGATGGTATCTTTCGGTAAGCGTTTCTGTCGACGATGAAACCGTTGTCATGCGCCGGCTCCGATCAGAGCAAGGCCTACTGTATCAAACTTGACGGAGACCTCTGCACCTGAGGCAAAGGTTTGCTCGGTATTAGAAGACGTTGCAAAAATCTCGGTGTCATTGTGCTGCAAGATGTATTCCATCTTGTCGCCGAGATATGCGGCGGATTTGACAGTGGCCTGCATCCGGCTCTCAGCTGGTGGCGCCAGTCGCACCGCGTTTGCGCGGACTGCGATCCGAGCGGTCCCAATCTCACTTCGCTTGGTGTCGAGTACGTAAGTTTCCCCACCGATCACGACATGAGCCTGCCCCGCGTCAAAGGAGGTTACTTCACAATCAAGGACATTTGCTTCGCCAATAAAGTCAGCAATAAACTCGCTTGCTGGCGTGCGGTACAGCTCTTTGGGCGAGCCGTCCTGTTCAACTTCTCCGCCGCGCATAACAATAATGCGGTCAGAAACAGCAAGTGCCTCTTCCTGATCATGGGTTACATAGACCGCAGTAAATCCAAGCTCTTGCTGAAGCTGGCGAATTTCCGTCCGAACCGAGCGTCGCAACCGGGCGTCGAGGTTTGACAAGGGTTCATCCAGTAGCAGCACCTCAGGTTCAAGCACCAGTGCACGCGCAACCGCCACGCGCTGCTGTTGGCCACCTGAAAGCTCAGATGGGTACCGGTCTGCAAGCGCTCCAAGCCCGACCAGATCGAGACCATCCAGCGCCAGGCGGTCGGCATTGTCGCGACCAACGGATTCCAACCCATATTTGACGTTGTCGCGGACTGTCATATGCGGAAACAAGGCATAGGACTGAAACACCATCGCAACATCACGCTGATTTGGGGGCAGGCGGGTGACGTCTTTGTCACCAATGAAAATCTGCCCATTGGTTGGCGTTTCCAACCCTGCCAGCATGCGCAGTGTCGTGGTTTTCCCGCACCCTGACGGTCCAAGGAGGGTGACAAGCTCACCCGGATTGAGATCAAGGTTGAGGTTGGGGATGGCGGTGAAGTCGCCAAATGTTTTTTGGATGTTCTTGAACGAAACAGAGCCGACTTTTGAAGAGGTCATGCCGCTACCTTTCGCGTTTTTCTTTTGGATTTTGAGGCTGTGCTGACATCTGCTCGTCTCAGGCGACGTTCACCCACAAGCAGTTGGAAAACAACGATGACGCAGACCATGACAACAATCAGGACCGAACTATAGGCGATGGCCACGCCAAATTCGCCATTTTCGACCAGACCAACGATATAGGAGGTGGCCATGTTGTACTTGGCGCTGACGAGGAAGATGACCGCCGAAACCGAGGTGATCGCCCGCACAAAGCTATAGACCAGTGCCGCTGTGACCGCCGGCCGCAGCAAGGGCAAGATCACTTTGCGCAGCGTCCGCCCACTGTTTGCACCCAGCGTAAGCGAGGCTTCGTCCAGATTTTTGTCAAGCTGCGCCATGGCGGCGATGCCACCACGGACACCAACCGGCATATTTCTGAAGACAAAGCAGAAAATCAGGATTAGCGCTGTGCCGGTCATTTGAACCGGTGGTAGGTTGAAGGCAAGAATATAGCTGATGCCGATTACCGTTCCCGGGATGGCAAAGCTCATCATCAGGCCAAATTCAAAGGCAGATTTTCCGGGGAAATCCTGACGAACAATCAACCAAGCGGCCAGAATACCGACAGCTGCAGTCAGAGGCGCTGCAATCAGGGCGATCCCCATTGTTGTCCAGAAGCTATCCCAGGCGACACCTGTGAAGGCAAAACCCTCAGAGAACGAAACCGAAAAGGCCGTCGCGTAGTGGGACAGGGTCAACGTATGATCCAGACCCCAGACTTTAACAAAGCCTCCGAACAGGATCAGGCCGTAAACCGCAAGGGTGAACAAGCTCCAGATTGCGACAACCGAGCAGACCGGAATGGCAAGGGCTTTGGGCATCGGAATGTTCCGACCACCATCTGCCTTGCCGGTGACTGTGGCAAAGTTGCGTTTGCCCAACCAGACCCGCTGCATAAAGAAAGCTGTCAAAGTGAAACACAGCAAGATGATCGCAAGCACAGCCGCCCGCGACGGATCGCTTTGTGCGCCGACCACGGCAAAGAAGATTTCAGTCGAGAGAACGCCGCCGTTGCCACCAAGAACAAGTGGGTTGCCAAAATCCGCCATGGACTCGATGAAACCGATCAGGAATGCGTTTGCCAGACCGGGCGCCATCAAAGGCAGAGACACCTTTCGAAACGTCCGCCAACGTCCGGCGCGCATGGTTTGACTGGCTTCTTCAAGCGAGGGGCTGATACCTTCAACAACGCCAACAAGCACCAGAAATGCAATGGGTGTAAAGCTAAGCGTCTGAGCGACCCAGATGCCCGGCAGGCCATAGATCCAGCGGCCAAGTTCAACACCGGTGATTGCGGCAATGGCTTCGGTCACAAAGCCTGTGCGTCCAAGCATCAAGATCAGAGCAAGGCCAATCACAAACGGGGGGGTGATGATTGGCAAAATACTCAGAATACGGAGCGCTTTGCGGAAGGGCAGAGATGTTCGTGTGAGAACGAGGGCGAAGGCCAAGCCGAGCAAAGTGGTACTTGTCGCGGTGCTCAGAGCCAAGATAACGGTCTGCCAGGCGATACCGCAGCGTCCACCGGTCAGGCAGTCCAGTCGCCAAATTGCGGGATCTTGTATGTTTCGAACAAATCCTGCGGACGAGAAATTGCCGCGAAAGTCCTGAAATGACCCTACAAACATGGAGAGCAGTGGATAAAAGATGAATGTGACGACCAACAGGATAAGCGCGCTGATAGCCGTCAGCACCATTGCGTCCCCTTTGAGGGCACCACCTTCGGCTAAACCAAAGGCAATAAAGCAGGTGAAGACAATGAGTACAGAGATTGCACCGGCGCCAAAGGCTGATTGACCACCGTGATCTCCGAGTGCCAGCTCAAGAAAGCCCAGGCTCCAACCCCGAAGTCCAATTGTCAGACCTTGGGTCACCAACCACAAGATCCCCAGGGCCCCAAGCCAGGCAAGATATTTGCCGCGCTTTGGCGAAGGGGCCGCCTGACGCAGAAAGACAGCAATGGCGAGAGCAACCGCCACCGGCAATATTTGCCAATGTCCTAGAAAGACCTGGATCACACCGGGCCATGTCCGATCATCCGTGGCAAGATCTCCGATCCATTGACCGCGGAAGAACCCCGACCGAATGTGAAACCAAGGTAAGATGCAAAAGCCCAATAGGCCAAACAGTATGACACCGTTCAGGCGTCGGTTCTCGATTGCCATGCCGCAACTTTCAGATTGTCGTGAATACGCGTTGGTTGGGTGGGCACTCTGCGCCCACCCGTAGGAGCGAGATTATTTCAGTGCTCCAACTTCGCGATCCCAGCGTGCCAGAAGGCCGCTGCGGCGCTCCGAGCTGCCGTATTGTGCGAAGTCATAGTCGATCAGGTTGATGTCGCCCAGTTTCGGGGCGGCCTCTGGAAGGATCGAAGACTTGTTCGAGGGGATCTGGAACGCGCCAGCGCCGGGCATAATGTTCTGGGCTTCTGGTGTCAGAACCCAGTCGTAGAATACCTTTGCTGCCTCTGGGTTCGGACCATCGGCAATGATCGACATCGAGCCAATCTCATAGCCGGTGCCTTCGCAGGGCGCGACAACTTCGATCGGGAAGCCAGACTCGGCCTGTTTGACAGCATCGTGCATGAACACAATACCCAGACCCGCCTCACCACGCGCGGCCGATTTCACCGGAGCCGAACCAGATTTGGTGTATTGCGAAACGTTGTCGCCGAGCTTGATCAGGTATTCAAAGGCTTCCTCTTCACCCATCAGCTGAACAAGAGTGGCGAGGACGGTGTAGGCCGTGCCCGAGGAATTCGGATCTGCCACCTGAATTTCATCAGCCAGAGCGGGGTTCAGAAGGTCTGCCCAGCATTTGGGTCCTTCGATACCCTTAGCTGCGAAAATTTCCGCGTTGTATCCCCAACCAAGAGCACCCGAGTAAACACCGACGGTGCGATAGCCCGAAGTTTCAGCTTGAGAAACGGCCCAGGGCTGAAGCTCTGCAAGCATATCCGACTTGTATTCCGCGGTCAGTTCATCTGCGGCCGCCTGCAGGTGTGGGTCACCTGTGCCACCCCACCACAGGTCCATCTGCGGGTTGCGGGCCTCGGCGCGGATTTTTGCATAGGCCTCGCCCGATGACAGGCGGATCATGTTTACGTCAATGTCCCCCTTGCTTTCGAACTTCGCAACCAGTGCTTCACAAACGGCGTTGTCTGCTGAGCAAACAAGATTCAGTTCGTCTGCCTGAGCAGCCAAACCCGAAGCGACCAACGCAGAGCCTGCCAGTAGGGCAAATTTTGTCGACATTTCTCTCTCCTCCAAGATTGAGCACGCGTCCATCAAAATGTACACGTGTACATTATTTAGATCAACTGTTTCAGATTCTGTCAAGAAACCTTCATAAAGCCATTGTATATTGCAAATATTGAACGTGTGAGTCACTGTACGCGCGTGCAAAATCATTGGATGGCAGTTGGGAATGAAACGGAATCAGGTCACCGCACAAGATGTTGCAAGGCATGCAGGGGTGTCGCGAGTTTCCGTATCCAGGACTTTCACCCCTGGCGCGAGCGTGTCCGCCAAAACCCGAGAACTGGTGCTGAAATCAGCTGCGGAGCTGGGATATCAGGTCAATCATCTTGCTCGTAGCCTGCACAGTGCAAACAGTGGCATTGTTGCCTTGATCGCCTCTGAGGTTGAAACACCTCACCGTGCTGAAATGCTCTCAGTCATGACCGAAGTGTTTCAATCTGCGGGAAAAGTGACATTGCTGATCAATACAAACGGGTCAGATGCTTCGGTAAAAGACGCCCTAATGCAGGCCATCCGGTTCCGCACTGAAACCGCTGTCGTTTTATCCGGTACCCCCGATCAATCGATCGCTGAGGCCTGCCAGAGCAATGGCATCAAACTTGTGCTGATCAACAGAGCCGACGAAATCGAAAATGCGCTACATATTTTGCCTGACAACGATTCCGTTGGAGAAATTGCGCTAAACGCACTTCTGAACGCCGGATGCGAAACGATCGCACTGGCGAACTCGGACACCCAAACTGCGAGTATCTTGGCGCGTGAGCGGTCATTTCTCAAAGCCGCGCAAGCCCGAGGCATTGCGGTTCGGCGGTGCACTTCGGGGCTGACGACCTATGAGTCTGGTCTGGAAATCGGCACCGACCTATTCAGCAGGGGAACACGACCAGATGGGGTGTTCTGTACCACAGATCTCATTGCTTGCGGCGTGATGGACGTGGCGCGACAGAGATTTGGCCTGCAAATCCCTCAAGACTTATCGGTCATCGGATTTGATGACATCGCTCAGGCGGGCTGGGAGGCGTATCAGCTCACAACGTTCCGGCAACCGATCGAAAAAATTTCACAGGCCTGCCTCGATTGGTCTTTGGAGAGCGGTGAGGAAGGCGGAAAAATCATCATACCTGTACGATTGGTCCTGCGAGAGAGTTTGCGTCGACCGGCATTATAGTTTCATTACATAGCGTCTAATTTCGTGGAGCACATGGCCACCCGGCCTGTGTGGCGGTTCTGATTGGATCGGACGGATGGGCTGTCTTGGACAGCAGCCCATCGCTTGCGTTGTTACCTGAGCGGGTTAGGTTTCGACCGCGGCGAGCGTGTCAAACAGCTCTCGATCCAAAGACAGACCCGCGTTTGGCGCCGTCAAAAGCACATCCCCATAGAAAATCGAGTTTGCCCCAGCGGTGAAGCACAGGATCTGATCTGCAATGGAAAACCCCGCACGCCCTGCTGAAAGCCGGATGCGAGCCTTGGGCATCAAGACGCGCGCGACGGCGACCATGCGTAAGATTTCAACAGGTTTCACCCGCTCAAGATGTCCAAGCGGCGTGCCTTTCACCGGGATCAAGGCGTTTATGGGTACGCTGTCGGGTTGTGGGTCAAAACCGGCCAGCACAGCCAGCATTTCGGCGCGGTCACGCAGTGTTTCCCCCATGCCGATGATCCCGCCGCAACAGATGCCCATGCCCGCATTGCGCACATGGGCCAGAGTGTCCAGCCGGTCACGATAGGTGCGCGTGCCGATGATGTCGGCATAGAATTCCGGCCCAGTGTCGAGGTTGTGGTTGTAGGCCGTGAGACCCGCCTCTGCGAGTGCCGTTGCGTGATGTGGTTCAAGCATACCCAGGGTGACGCATGCCTCCATGTCGAGCGCCCGCACACCCCGGACCATGTCCAGAACGGCGTCAAATTCCGCACCATCACGGACCTTGCGCCAGGCGGCCCCCATACAGAACCGTTCTGCTCCGGCGGCTTTTGCCGCTTGGGCCATGGCAAGAACTTGCGCGGGGTTCAGAAAATGCTCTTTCTGAAGCCCTACCTCTTTGTGATGGGCGGATTGCGGGCAATAGGCGCAATCTTCTGGGCAGCCGCCGGTTTTAATGCTCAGCAGGCTGGCTTTTTGAATGTCATCGACGTCGTGGTGGCGTCGATGAGCCTCAGCGGCTTGGTGAATGAGCGGCAGGAGGGGCAGGCGCAAAAGCGCTTCTGCCCGATCCGCCAGATCTGACGGTGCAGTGATCGAGCGATCCAGCATCTGGTTAGACTTTTGCGAAGTTGCGCAGGGCCTGCGGGGCGGCCAGGGTCAGTAGGCCTGCCAACGCGATCTTGCACAAATCGCCAAGCAAAAACGGTGTAACCCCATAGGCTAGAACCTTATCCGCCGGCACAAATTGCGCCAGCCAGGCCGCGCCGAGTGCGTACACAATCGCAAGACCGACGGACATCAGTGCAATGGCTGTAATTTTTCCAAACCGATCACGCGCCCAACCGACCAGTGTTGCCGCCAGCAAGAAGCCCAGAAGATACCCACCTGTGGCGCCGATCATATAGGCCAGACCGATGCCTTTTTCTGGGGTGCCGGCGAAGACGGGCAGGCCCAGTGCGCCGGCTACCAGATAGGTCATCAGGCTGGCTGAGGCGAGCCGCAGACCGCCAGCACCTGCGATGAGAAAGACGGCAGCCACCTGCATTGTCATCGGGACGGGCCAGAAGGGCACCGTTGTTTTGGCCGAAAGAATGAGAAGCGCAACAGCAGCTGCAACTTTGGCGGCGGCGGTGCCAAGCGAGGGCGCGGCGAGGGCAGGCGTCTGGGACATCATTTTTCCTTTTATATATAAAAACGATTCCCGCATTACGATGACATCAAAAGTATATATAGTAAAGTGATCGCATCACCCCCGCGACAGATGACGCAGCAAAACCCGAGATGCGGTGTCGGCGTCGCCTTCGGCAATGGCATTGAGGATTGCAGCATGGTCTCGATCTGGGCGGCTGACCCAGTTCTGGCGCCAAATTGCGTGGAAATGCTGGGCTGACAGGCGCTGGAGGATCTCAATGTGGCGCAAAAGTCGGGGCAGGTTACAGGGCGAAAGGATGGCCAAGTGGAACTCACGATTGGCTTTTTCCCAAACAATTGGATCTTGAGCCAGATCACAAGCTACGCGACACTCCTGCGCATAGGCCATGTTTTTGGGGTGAAACCGGGTCACCGCATGGCGCAGCGCGAGAGGTTCCAGCGCCAGACGCATCTCCTTGATTTCAGCATAGTCATTGTCTGACAGCTCGACAACGCGCACCCCACGCCGGGGCTCTGAGGTGGCCAGTTCCACCTGAACCAGCCGTTGCAGCGCTTCTCGCACTGGGACGTGGCTGCAGTTGAAATGTTCTGCAATTTGATTTTGACCCAGACGTGCGCCGGGTTGAAACTCGCCTCGGATGATTTCTTCGGCGAGGGTTTCCGCGATGATGTCGGATTTTGTAGATAATTTTGACATACACCCTCTAACCAAATTTTTCGGCTCAGGCCAAGCTCTGCGTCACGCTCAGATGTCGAGGGTAGGTTATTTTGAGAATATTTAAGCGGTCAGAACTAGCCCCTTCTCGTATCTCCTGAAGGCAATCGGGCTTTCTGTTCTGGTTAGGCCATTGAGTGCCATGGTTGGAAATCAAATTCTCAATCCATTACAAAATTGTAAGCCTCCTACAAACAACATGTAAGCGCAGGCTCCCATTTTGCTCACAACGCAAGATCGGAGCCCGTTATGACCGCCCCAAAACTTTCCATTGTCATCATAACTTTGAACGAAGAATCCCGACTTCCGCGCCTGTTGGATGATCTGGCGGCGCAGACATGGGCGGATTTTGAGATCATCCATGTGGATAGCGAAAGCGAGGATGGAACGGTTGCTGTTTCGCGAGGCAATTCGGTGCGCTTCCCAGCCTATCGTATCATCGAGATGGAAGGCCGTGGAGTCAGTCGCGGGCGCAATACTGGCGCATTGGCAGCGCGAGGGCAGCGCATTCTGTTTCTGGACGCAGATACCCGTTTACCACATGACTTCCTGCAAAATGCCATGGACGAGTTGGACCAGTCCGGGGTCAGCGTAGGCATTCTTGGTATGTCGGCCGAGGGGTTGCCCTGGCATTACAAGCTCGGCTTTGCCGGGTTCAACATAGGTATTCGCCTGACCTCGTGGTTTTTCCCCACCGCAATCGGGGCTTGCCTGTTTTCCACCCCGCATATGCACCAGAAAATTGGCGGTTTCGATGAAAGCCTAAACCTGTGCGAGGACTGCAATTACGCGCTTAAGGCCTATCAGTTTGATCGACGCTCCATTGGTGTACTGAACCAAAAGTTTCTGTTTGATCCCAGACGTTTGGAGCAAGATGGGTTCACCGCGACCGGACTGACCTATCTGCGGGCCAACATGCGTCGGTTCTTTGTAGGCGAACTGCGCAATCAAGAAATTCCCTATGAATTTGGTCACTACAAATAGAGCGCGGCGATGTTTGAGATTTTACCGAACTTAGACAGTTTCACCGGACTGGCTCTGTTGGCCCTCATAGCGTTTTGCGACACGCTCATCGGGGTTGGCTTCTTCATTTTTGGTGAAGTGGCGTTTCTGGCGGCGGGAGTCGCCTTTGCCTCCAGCGGCACGCCGTGGCCTGCGTTGATCGTTTTGGTGTTTGCCTGGCTGGGCGATATGGCCAGCTATCTGATTGGCACGCGCTATGGCGCGCGGATGACACTGCCCTATCTCCGGGCGCAAAAGCGCAGGAGAGCATGGCGGCGGGCGAAAACCGCACTGAAGGATCGCGGGATAGCGTTTGTCGTCGTGTCGCGACTGTTAGGTCCTGTCGCCTGGGTGACGCCATTTTTGGCGGGCACCATGCGGATGCCAAGGCGTAGATTTGCCTTGGCGGCGGCGCTTGGAGTGGTGCTGGGCGTTGGGCAGTTCCTGATCTATGGCGCGCTTGGACAACGGCTGTTCGGTGTGGTTCTTCCCTTCATCGCAGCGCATATCTGGGCATTTGCCCTCGCAGTTTCCATTCTTTTGGCCGGGATCTATGTCTGGCGCCGCAGCGAAAAACCTATTTTCAACCGGTTGATCAAAGTTGGTATGGTGTCCGGAGCGATCTTCCT
Organism: uncultured Pelagimonas sp.; assembly: GCA_947497905.1. GTDB lineage: Bacteria > Pseudomonadota > Alphaproteobacteria > Rhodobacterales > Rhodobacteraceae > CANMIH01. The sequence goes on along the minus strand of CANMIH010000008.1, from coordinate 126,252 downwards.
GACATCGAACGTTGTTTATTTCTTTGTGCTTAACACCCACACCATTCCATCAGAGCCGCGAACGGTTGTCGCGGATGTATGTCAGGCCCGCAAAGCGCCGTTTCTGGTCACGCCGGGCGACACGGGTCTGCATTTGCCACAGCCCGTGAATATCATGCTGATTTCCAATCGTTCAGGCGCGGACTTGATGAATGACTTGGGTTGGTATCAAAATGTGACTTTCTCCCGTGATAGCATCAGCTTCCCAACCTACTTAGGCCTTCTGGCCAATCAGACGCCTCCGGTGTCTGAGCTCTATCTGAATGGTCATCCAGCTGACAGCGCCCACCAGATGACTGGTACGCTTAAAAGCCGCGAGCACATTCGATGGTGGGATATGGGAGCAGGTGTGCAGTTCGGCGCGCTAAGTCGTGACGATGAAATTGCGATCAAATATTATGGCCATTTGCCGGTACTTTTGCACGATATCGACCCGAAAGTAGATCTGTCGCGCGACATGTTAGCCGGGCAAGTGCGGGACAGCGATCAGTTTGAAGTTGTCGGCATCGCGCCGTTGTCCGCGCCTGTGCCCGATGATCACGGAAGCGATTTTCAAACGGATGGCGGAGTGCTGGTGCTAACGGACAGAGGCCGCACACTTCCGGATTCAGTCATGCGCTGCCTCAAACCTGCCCCACTTACAAAACTGTAAGTCACTGTTCAGGCCTATGTGAATTTGTCCTTCCACATTCACAGAATACGCAAACGGAGATCCAACATGAACAAGAAACCGCTCCTGATTTCAGCCGCTTTCGTCTTGATCCACATCGTATTTATTGCGCCGTTTGTGCCAGTGGCCAATATTCTACCCGCAGCTCTTGGTGCACTGTCGATGTCGTCAATGGCTCTAACACTGATATTGGCAGCGCGATGGCGGATTGTGGACCGGATCATGGGAGGGCCGGATAAATCTTACGGTGCTCATCGCTGGTTGGGCTTCTGCGCCCTCGGTGGAGCGCTTGGCCACTGGGCTCTTGCGTCGTCAGTGGGGGCCGGTGTGTTGCCTGTCTTGGCAGAAAGCGGTGAAGATGTGGGCAACCTGGCCGCCATTGTGCTGATCGTGTTGACGGTCGCGGCGATGGCGCGGGCCATTCCTTACCACCTGTGGAAAGCCAGCCACATGCTGATGGGGCCAATTTTTCTGTTGGCAGCGTATCATACGTTTTTTGTGGCCAGCCCACTTGCTGTGGGGGCAGCCCCCTGGACGGTGATGGCTGTGGCTTCGGCTGTTGGTCTGTTGGCCTGGGGGCAGACATTGTTGCGCAAGGTGGCTCCGACACGGCTTCTGACTGTGGAAAGTGCAACGCCGTTTGATGGCGGTGTAGACGTGACTTTTCGCAGCGATGTGCCGCTGAAACCTTTTCGTGCAGGGCAGTTCGCCACTATTGCTCATAATTGTGCGCGGGCTGAGGCGCACCCCTTCACAATTGCCGGCGGCGATGAGACATCGCGCCGTTTTGTGATCCGCTCTGCCGGCGACTGGACCGCGGATTTCGTGCAGACTGTTCAGCCCGGCGATACATTTCGACTTGGGCGTGGCGTAGGGCGATTTTTGCCACAAACCGGTGTTCGGCGCCGCGAACAGCTTTGGGTTGCGGGTGGTGTTGGTATCACGCCGTTTCTTGCGGCGCTGGAACAGATGGAGCCTGACAGCGGTGCGCGGGTCACACTGATTTACTGTATCCGTTCAAGAGAATCCGCCGGAGCAATCAGCGATATCGAGGGGCATGCCACCCGGCTGCCGCAGCTTGATCTGATCGTTCTTTCGGATCGTGCACAGGACCGCCTCACACCTGCGCGCCTCACTGACATTGTGCGTAAGATGCAAAAGAACTCTGAGGTTTATCTTTGCGGGCCAGAGGGCTTGAAATCGCTCGTAACTGACGTGTGGGAAATTGTCGGAATGTCAGGGCGCATTCATAGCGAGCGCTTTGATTTTCGGGGGGCTTACGGATTGACCGACCTGATCTATATCGGCAAGCCTGTCATGAATGCTGCGCGTCAGCTTTTGCAACGCGGAAAGGAAAACGTACATGCGTCTGCTGGTTCTGGAAGATGACACAACGCTTGGTCCTTGGGTTGAACAGGGGTTGCGCGAGGCCGGGCATGTTGTGGATCTTTTCACAGACGGCAAAGATGTGCTGATTGCCGCGATGGGGCAAAGCTATGATGTGCTGGTGCTGGACCGAATGGTGCCTGGGCTGGACGGGCTTTCGGTGCTCAAGGCCCTGCGACAGGCCAAAATCACAACGCCTGCGATTTTTCTGACGGCTTTGGGTGAAGTGGATGACAGGGTTGAGGGGCTGCGGGCAGGGGGGGATGACTACCTGGCGAAACCCTATGCCTTTAGCGAGCTTTTGGCACGGGTCGAAGTGTTATCGCGCCGTCAGGGCGCAAACGAGGAACAATCTTCGGCGCTGACAGCTGGCGATATCACAATTGATCTGCACAAACGGACATGCATGCGTCAGGGACGGGCGATTGATCTGAACCCCAAGGAGTTTCTGTTGCTGGAGGTGTTCATGCGCTCCAAAGAGCGGGTGCAGACACGCACAATGCTATTGGAGCGAGTGTGGGACATGAATTTTGACCCGACCACCAGTGTCGTCGAGACCCATATCAGCCGCTTAAGGGCCAAGATCGAAAAACCCTTTGGGGATACGCTGATCCGTACGATCCGGGGTGCAGGCTATGTTTTTGAACCAGCTTAAGAGCTTTGCCCGCCTTTCAGCCCTGCGGCAAACACTCGCGCTATTGGGGCTGTTTGCAGGAATTTCCGTGTTGGCCTGGGGTGGTACATTCTGGCTGGTACAGCGCGAAATGACGGCGGCGGTGGATGCGAGACTCACCACCCGGATGCAGGCGGCGCTAACTGCGTTGGACGCGGGTCAGTCATTGCCACCCGCAATTGACGGGCAAAGCGCAAAATTAACCAGCGGAGCCCGTGACGGTTTTCGCACCATTGATCCTGATTCCCACAACCTCCCTCAATATCGCTACCTGTCTCGGACCACGCCGTATGGACAGATCACACTGGGAGAAAACACTGAACGTCAGGAGGAGTTGCGTGATCTGATGGCAGGCGGGATGCTGGTAATGTTAACCATCACGCTCCTGGGAACACTGCTGGCAGGGCTTTGGATGGCGCGACGCGGACAGGCAAGGCTCGATGTGATCAACGCGGGATTGGCAGAGGTGGCAAAAGGGCGATTGGACCGGCCAATCCTATTGCATGGGCCGAGCGATGACCTGAGCCTGCTGGCGGACCGGATCAACGCCACCACGGCGCGGCTTGATCAGGTAATGGAGCAGATGCGCGTGCAATCCTCGAATATTGCCCATGATCTGCGCACCCCTCTAGCCCGGCTAAGGGCACAGCTGGAAACCAAACTGTTTGCGCTGACCGAACAACAACGGGCTGTCACCGCTGATGATCTTGGCGCCGCGTTGGAACAGATCGACCGGATTACCGGGACGTTCAACGCTCTGTTGCGGCTGTCTCGCATTGAAAGTGGTGCCGGGAGGGCGGGTTTTGCCCCAGTTGATCTGGGCTGGCTGGCGCAGCAGACGGTAGAGACCTTTGGCCCCGTTACCGAGGATGCCGGGCACCAGCTGAAGCTGGAAATGACCAACCCGGCAACCGTGAATGGAGATCGGGATTTGCTGGTGCAGCTATTGGCCAATCTGATCCAAAATGCGCTGCGCTATGGGGCCGAAGGGCAGACCATCACGTTACGCGTTCATGGTCCACGTATCTCAATCAGCGATCAAGGGCCGGGTATTCCCTTTGCCGAACGCGAAAAAGTGCTTGTCCCGCTCTATCAAGGGGAAACCACGCGGCAAAATGCGGGGTTTGGACTGGGGCTGGCTATGGTGAACGCGATCTGTGAATTGCACGATGCTGGCCTGTCGTTGTCAGATGCCCCCGGTGGCGGCCTATGTGTCACGGTGCAATTTCCAACCTGACAATTTTGTAAACCTGCGGTTAGGCACGTGTCAGACCCGGTCCCTATCTGTTCAATATCGAAACAGAAAGGACACAACATGGATCGCCTCAAATCTGCCGCCCTGACCGGAACTGCCGTCGTTATCTCTCTGATCAGCCTTGGATTTTTCGCAACCTTCGGTTTGGCCCTGATCGGGTTCCTCGCGGTGATGGGCGTGATCGGTGTCGTGGCGGCAGGCCTATCCACATTGTTTTCTAAAGAAAAACCCTCTGTAGCTTCACAAGTGTAAGGGGGTCTGCAAATGCAAATGAACCGGCGGAACTTTCTTATTGGTGGCGCGGCCAGCGCGGTGGCATTGGGTAGCACAAGTTTAGCGCAGAGCGCGATGCGTCCTCTACCACTGATCCCAATGACCGACCTGACAGGCGGGATTGAGAGCCGCATCGCACTGGCGCTTGCACCCTCCATCCATGATTTTGGGAATGGTGCAGCAAGCGAAACATTTGGCATCAACAACAGCTATCTGGGCCCGGTTCTCCGCGTCAAACAGGGGCAAACACTGCCCTTTGACGTAACGAACAGCATCGGTGATGTATCCACGTTGCATTGGCATGGACTGCATATCCCCGGCGATGTAGACGGCGGTCCGCATCAGGAAATTGAACACGGGCAAACATGGTCACCGGATGTGCCGATTGTACAGCGCGCGTCGATGAACTGGTTCCACTCCCATACTCACGGCAAGACGTCTCAACAGACCTACAAAGGTCTGGCAGGAGTGATGTTGATTGAGGATGATGCGAGCCTATCCGCCGATCTTCCCAAGACCTATGGTGTCGATGATTTCACCCTAATTTTGCAAGACAAAGCCTTCGATGCAGCTGGCAAGATGACTTATGCGCTGACCGGCGAGGTTTTCCAGGATGGCTTCATGGGAGACACCTTGTGCGTCAATGGTACGATCGCCCCAGTGGCGCAAAACGTGCCGGTCGGGCTAGTGCGATTTCGCATCCTGAATGCCTGTAACGCGAGGTTTCTCACTCTGTCTATGGCGACAGGGCCCGTAACAGTTATTGCCTCGGATGGCGGGTTCCTGCCTTCAGCGGTTCAAGCGGACAGCATCTTCATGTCTCCGGGCGAACGCTATGAAATCCTTGTCGACATGAAAGCCGTAGAAACCAACAGCCTGATGGTTTCTTTTGGCGAGGATGAAGGTGATGGTGAAGGCCTTTTCGGATTTTTCGGCGGTTTGCTTGGTGGGGGTGGTGAGAGTGCAATGACCGCTCTGACTATGACGCGCACTGCCGACAAGGGGTTTGATGCAGCTATGCCCAACAGACTTGCCAACCTAGCTCCACCTCGGCCTGAGGAGGCTGTGGTCACGCGCTCCTTCTCATTGAATATGGAGACAGGCGGTGATCTTGTCGCGCTTGCGGCCAACTGGGGCAACTTCTGCGGCGATGGTGCGATGGCGATCAATGGACAACCGATGAACATGGATCGCATTGACGAGAAAGTTCGCAAAGGCGACACCGAAATCTGGCGCATCAACGTCGATGAACAACGTCATCCGTTCCATATACACGGCTGCTCTTTCCGTATCCTAAGCCAGGAAGGCGGCACGCCCCCGGCTTATGCACAGGGCTGGAAAGACATGGTGCATGTTCAGGACGGCTGGTCAGATGTTCTGGTGCGGTTCGATCATGATGCCCCAGCGGAGGCACCCTATATGTATCACTGCCACATTCTTGAGCACGAGGATTGCGGCATGATGGGGCAGTTCACGGTGGGGTAATACATCTAAGGTTCAGACAGTGAGAGCGGTTTGTTTGGATTACCGTGTATCTTGACGAAACCCAAAGCTTCATTGCGCCAGGCGCCTAGTCTTTTGGGGAAGGTTAAGGCCTAGTTTCGTCATTACATTCCGGTCGCTGGTCTTTTTGTCAAACGGTCTCGTGACGCTAGGCGAGGTGGATTGTGGTGTGATCTGAGAGGTTGGGACCGAGCGCGTTTTCAGGCAGCTTCTCGGTGACCAACCCATCGATGTCACTAAGGGGGCCAAGTTCGACGAGCCCGCGCTGGTCGAACTTGCGAGAATCTACAACCAGCAGTGAGCGTGAGGCGCGCTCCATCGCAGCTTGGGCATTGGCAACTTCCCAGTGGTTGTCATCCCCCATAATGCCATTCTCATCGATCCCAGTCACAGAGAGGATCGCGATGTCAAAGTTGAAACGCTCAATGAACCCATCGCTGAAATCCCCCATAATCGACCCATCAATGTGTCTGACAAATCCACCTGGCACAGCCACAAGAAAATCTTCGCAGTCTTTCAATGAGTGCGCGGCGTTGAGGTTATAGGTGACGATCCTCAGGCCTTTATGATTTCTCAGCGCCAATGCGATGTGCTCACATGTGGTTCCTGCATCCAGAAAGACGCTTTCGCCATCATTGATCAGTTCGGCGGTTTTCGCGGCCAGTTTTTCTTTGATCGGATTTGCCGCAGACCTGCGACCAAGATAATCAACGCTGCTCAGCGAGTTGAGAATCGCGACCCCACCATGCGTTCTTCTCGCCATGTTTGTGCTGTCGAGCTCAGCGATATCGCGTCGAATGGTTTGATCTGAAACGTCGAGAAGGCTGGACAGGGTCTCGATTGTCTCGAAGCCGCTGGCTCTGACAATTTCAAGTATCTTGGTCTGTCGCTTAGCTTTTTTGCCTAAGGCCACGCCTGCTCTCCTGTAGTGATGCAAAAATAGACGTGGTTCGCGCACATGTTCAAGCCCTCGCGACGATACGTTATTTTTGTTGACTTTATTCCAAACTGGCAGAAGTATCACTGAAAATGTAATAAAAGTTACAAAAAGACCGGGTAGGGACAATGTGATCCCACAGCCCACTCAAGGAGGAGCTTATGTCGAAAATGAAATCCCAACCGTCCCGTCGCGCGTTTCTAGGATACGTCAGCGCACTTGGTATCGCAGCGGCGCTTGGCCCTGTGAGCATGGCCGAAGCGGCACCTAAAAAGGGCGGCACCTTCGTCATGGCCCTCAAAGGCGGCGAAAGCACAAACACGCTCGACCCAGCTCTTTCGCTGAGCCATGTGACCTATCAAGCATTGCGCGCGTACTCCGAAACTCTGTTGAATGTGACCGAGGACGGTGGCCTTGAGTATCGCCTCGCCGAAAGTGTTGAGCCTGCAAATGGCGGCCAGACGTGGCACTTCAAGATCCGTTCGGGTGTGAAATTCCACAACGGTCAAGAGCTGACTGCGATGGATGTTCTCAAGACCATGGAACGTCACTCGAACGAAGACTCGAAATCGGGCGCTTTGGGTATCATGAAAGGCATCGAGAGCATGTCTGTTGATGGTGATATCTTCACCGTGAACCTGACCACCCCCAACTCAGACCTTCCCTATCTGATGACTGACTATCACCTGGCCATTCAGCCCAACGGTGGGTTTGATGATCCAGCTGCGGGTATCGGTACCGGCCCCTATAAGGTGACAGCCAACGAACCAGGTGTGCGCTATTCCTTCGAAAAATTTGCCGACTACTGGGATGACAGCCGCGGTCACTACGATGCGCATGAAATCCTTGTCATCAATGATGACACATCTCGCGCAGCGGCACTTCAGTCTGGTCAGGTTCATGCCGTCAATCTGGTGTCGCCCAAAACAGCCAAATTGTTTGCGCGTGCGCCCCACATCAAAATCGAGACCACAGACGGCAAAGGCCACTATATCTTTGTTATGCACACGGACACCGCGCCGTTTGACAACAAAGACCTGCGCTTGGCTCTGAAGTACGCCATCAACCGCGAAGAAATGGTGGACAAAGTTCTGGCGGGTTATGGATCGGTTGGGAACGACAGCCCGATCAACGCAGCCTATCCGCTGTTCGACGATACCATCGAACAGCGCAAGTTTGACTTGGACAAAGCGCGCGAGCACTATGCCAAATCGGGCCACGATGGGTCGCCTATCGTTCTACATGTTTCGGATGCGGCCTTTGCAGGTGCTCTGGATGCTGCGGCTCTGTTCCAACAAAGCGCCAAGGCTGCCGGTATCCCGCTTGAGCTCAAGCGTGAGCCTGCAGACGGGTACTGGTCGGAAGTGTGGAACAAGAAGCCATTCTGCGCCTCCTACTGGGGTGGTCGTCCGGTACAGGATCAGATGTGGTCGGTTGGCTATCTCTCGACCGCGGACTGGAACGACACCAACTTCAACAGCCCCGAGTTCGACGCGATGCTTTTGGAAGCGCGCGCGGAACTGGACGAAGCCAAACGCAGAGAGACCTACGGCAAAATGGGTCGTCTGGTCCGCGAAGAAGGCGGCCTGATCAACCCGATGTTCAACCAGTTCATCGATGGCATGCAGCAGGAGGTCACCGGATGGGTTTCCCACCCGAATGGCAACCTGATGAATGGTTTCATCGCCTCGAAAACCTGGTTCGAGTGATCGGTTTCCGCAGATGTCTTTTCTTGTTGTAAAACTGGTGTCCCAGCGCATTGCGCTGGGGCTTATGCTCTTGCTCGCAGCGTCAGCGTTGATTTTCGTTGGCACCCAGATGCTGCCGGGTGACGTGGCTCAGACCATTTTGGGTCAAACCGCCACTCCGGAAGCTCTGGCCAATCTGCGCGCAGAACTTGGTTTGAATGAGCCGGCACTTAGCCGGTATTTCTCATGGCTTGGTAATGCTTTGCAAGGTGATCTGGGCACTGCGTTGACCAACGGAAAAGACATTGCGGAGAGCCTGTCTGGCCGACTTGGGAACACCTTGTTTCTTGCGGCCTGTGCAGCGGTGGTATCGATCCCGCTCGCAATTATTCTTGGTCTGCTTGCGGTTCGGTTTCGCAATCGCTGGCCAGATAAAATGATCTCGGCTGTGACACTCGCGACGATCTCTGTCCCAGAATTTATTCTTGGGTACCTTGTGATGTACCTTGTTGCGGTCAAATTGCGCTGGTTGCCTTCCGTGTCCATCGTGCGGCCCGAAATGGATTTCCTCGATCGGATCGAAGCCATCGCGATGCCGGTGATTGTTCTGACCTTTGTGGTCCTTGCGCATATGATGCGGATGACCCGAGCAGCGATCCTAAACGTGATGGAAAGCGCTTATATCGAGACTGCCGAGTTGAAAGGCCTATCAGCATTTCGTGTCATTGCCAGCCACGCCATGCCAAATGCGATTGCGCCGATTGTCAACGTGGTGATGCTCAACCTTGCCTACCTGATTGTTGGGGTGGTCGTGGTTGAAGTTGTCTTTGTCTATCCGGGCATGGGCCAATACCTGGTCGATCATGTTAGCAAACGCGACGTGCCGGTTGTCCAGGCCGCAGGTTTGATCTTTGCCGCAGTCTACATCGTTCTGAACACAACCGCTGATATCATTGCGATCTTAGCCAACCCACGCCTGAGGCACCCAAAATGAGCCGCATTCCGACCAGCGCCCTCATCGGGCTTGTCTTCACCTCAGCCTATTTTCTGGCTGCCTTGTTCGCACCTTTGATTGCGCCCTATGAGTTGGGTGCGATTGTTGGCGACGTTTGGGAACCCATGTCGTCAGAGCATTGGCTTGGAACAGATGGAATTGGCCGCGATCTGTTGAGCCGGATGATCCATGGGGGCCGCACAACGATCTTTGTGGCCTCGGCCGCCACGATCTTGTCCTTTACTCTCGGATCCACATTGGCGCTTACGGCTGTTGTTGTGGGGGGCTGGGTTGATATGCTCCTGTCGCGGTTTATCGACCTCATCATGTCGATCCCAACCCTCATCTTTTCGCTTGTTGTTCTCTCGGTGGTGCCGGTCACACTACCAGTCTTGATCCTTGTCATGGGGCTTCTTGACACCACCCGCGTATATCGATTGGCGCGCGCTGTCGCACAGGACGTGAACGTGATGGATTACGTTGAAGCGGCAAGGCTGCGCGGCGAGGGAACACGCTGGATTGTCTTCCGCGAAATTCTTCCGAACACCCTGTCGCCTTTGGTGGCCGAACTGGGCCTGCGCTTTATCTTTATGGTTCTGTTTGTGTCGACCCTGTCTTTCCTTGGCCTCGGCATCCAGCCTCCGGCTGCGGACTGGGGGGGTATCGTGAAAGAAAACAAAGAAGGCATCGTATACGGTATTCCCGCGGCGCTGGTGCCAGCTTTCGCCATCGCGTCACTAGCGATTTCAGTCAATCTTGTGGCGGACTGGGTGCTATCACGCACCACAAGTCTGAAAGGGGGCCGCTGATGACGGATCTTCTGAAAGTTCGTAACCTGAAAATTGGCGCCCATGTGGTGCCACCTCAGGGCAAACCATTTGATATCGAAATCGTTCATGGTGTCAGCTTTGACCTCGCCAAGGGTCGTGTGCTCGGGTTGATTGGTGAATCCGGGGCCGGAAAATCGACCATTGGTCTTTCCGCATTGGCCTATGGCCGGGGTGGTGTCGAGATCACCGGCGGCGAGGTGTCAATCAACGGACGAGACATCCTCAAAGGCTCGCTAGGGGATCTTCGCAAACTACGAGGCCATGAGGTCACTTATGTCTCGCAATCGGCGGCGGCCTCGTTTAACCCGTCAAAACGGTTGATGGATCAGGTCGTGGAAACCTGCGTACGCCATAAACTTTGCAGCAGGTCAGAGGCCGAGGCGCGGGCCGTCACCCTGTTTGAAAAGCTGGGGCTTCCTGATCCACAGAACATCGGCAGCCGCTATCCCCACCAGGTGTCCGGAGGACAGCTTCAGCGGATCATGACCGCCATGGCGCTCTGTCCGCAGCCAGATCTGGTGATCTTCGATGAACCCACCACGGCGCTTGATGTGACCACGCAGATTGATGTGCTTGCAGCTATCAAAGATGCAATCCATGACACGGGAGTGGCCGCTCTGTACATCACCCATGATCTGGCTGTTGTGGCGCAGGTCTCTGATGAGATTATGGTCCTGCAGCACGGCAACACGGTCGAACATGGCGAGACTGGTCAGATCATCAATCGTCCGAAAGAAGACTATACGCGGGCTCTTGTTTCAGTCCGGTCTATTGAACATGAGGAAAAGGCGCCGACGGATGCTCCGGTTCTGAAGATCGAAAACATCTGTGCCCGGTATCCCGGTTTGTCGGCTGACGTCGTGAAAAACATTGATGTCGAACTTCACGCTGGCCAGACCCTGGCTGTGGTTGGGGAATCCGGTTCAGGTAAATCGACTTTGGCTCGAGTTATCACCGGATTGCTGCCGCCGCACACCGGAAAGGTGATCTTTGACGGACGTCCACTTTCTGCGGAACTGGCGGAACGGAGCAAGGAAGATCTCCGCGAGTTGCAGATGATCTATCAGATGGCAGATGTGGCCATGAACCCGCGCCAAACTGTGGCGGGGATCATCGGGCGCCCGCTTGAGTTTTACTTCGGCTTGAAAGGTGCTGCACGCGATAAGCGCGTGAACGAGCTGTTGGAAGAAATCGAGCTTGGCCCGGAATTTCGGGATCGTTATCCGGCCGAGTTGTCCGGTGGGCAAAAACAACGGGTGTGCATTGCACGTGCACTTGCGGCTAAGCCAAAGCTGATCATCTGTGACGAAGTCACCAGCGCCCTTGATCCTCTGGTGGCAGACGGCATTCTCAAATTGCTGCTGAACCTTCAGAAAATCGAAGGCGTGAGTTTCTTGTTCATCACACATGACCTTGCAACGGTAAAAGCCATCTCGGATTCCATTGCCGTTATGTATCAAGGTGAGGTCGTGAGATATGGGGCGAAGTCCAAGGTTCTGGCGCCTCCATTTGATGACTATACTGATTTATTGCTGTCCTCAGTGCCCGAAATGAAACTGGGTTGGCTAGAGGATGTTCTGGCCCATCGGAAAATGGAAAGCGCAGGAAACTGAGCGATGAAAAACAAACTACTCCTGATCGTTCTGGATGGGGTGCCGTGGCGCAATTGGCCGCTGTTTGGCAATCTCGAAGGCTGGGTTGAATCCGGCGAGGCGCGCAAATGGAAGATGCGGGCGGTGCTGCCGTCGACCTCGGCAAGCTGCTATGCTTCGATCCACACCGGCGTAGCCCCGGCGGTGCATGGTGTGACCGGAAATGACAATGTGTTCCGCGTGGATATGCCTGATATCTTTAGTGAAACCCGCAAGGCCGGCGGCGTGACTGGTGCGGTGACGCATTCCTATTGGTCCGAGTTTTTCAACCGTGCGCCTTTTGATCCGGTCATGGATCTTGAATATGACGAGCCGGACAACGCGACCATCAACCATGGCCGGTTTCACACCATGACCGGGTACAATCTGATCAACCAGGCCACGCCTGCGGATGCGGATTTGTTTGCGACCCTGACCATGCTGACCCAGAGATTTGGCATCGATTACGGCATCTTGCACACCTGCACCCTCGACAGTATGGGGCACCGGTTCTGCCATGAATGTCAGGAGATGGATCAGGCGATTTTCCATCTCGATGAGAAGCTTGCGCAATACATCACCCGCTGGCGCCATGACGGCTACGAAGTGATTGTGACCGCAGATCATGGTCAGAATGAGCGCGGCCACCACGGCGGCAACTCAGAAACCCAGCGTGATTTCGCCCTGTATTACTTTGGCGCCGCAGAAGGTGTGGATGAGGACACCTTGCTAGATCAGCGACAGCTGGCTCCAACCGTTCTCAACCTTTTGGGCGCGGAGATCCCGGAGACAATGAAAGGCGATGTGTTTCTCGGAGACATGTCGAAGGGCATGCAATGACAGCACCAAAACTTCGCGCGGTGTTGTTCGATAAGGATGGAACCCTCTTCGATTTCCAGGCAACTTGGGCCACATTCTGCGATCGCATGCTTATCCATCTGGCCGCAGATGACGAAACACTGAAGGCACAACTCGCAGAGGCGGTTGGCTATGATCTTGAAACACGAACCTTTCGGGTCGGATCGCTTATCGTCAACGCAAGTGCAGCCGAAGTCGACGCCGCTTGGGCGGCGCTGACCCCTGGAAAAACGCTCGAAGACATTCAGGCGCTGACACAGCAGGAGCTTCTGGACCTTCCTGTGCATCCAGTTTGTGATCTGAACAAAGTGATGGGGGAGCTGCGTGGGCTCGGTCTGAAACTGGGGGTTGCGACCAACGATTATGAGGCCGGTGCCCGCAACCAGCTTACTGCAGCTGGCGCATTTGATCTGTTTGATTTTGTCTGTGGATCCGACAGTGGCTATGGCCGTAAACCGGAACCCGGGATGATCAATGGGTTTTGCAATCTTCACGGCCTGGCGGCCTCTGAGATTGTGTTTGTTGGCGACAGCACACACGATATGCATTGCGGACAGAATGCTGGGGCAGGGGCCTGTGTGGCTGTGTTGACCGGGCCTGCGGATCGTCATGATTTGGAGCCAGACGCCAGCATTGTCTTATCGTCGATCAAAGAACTGCCTGCTTATCTGGAAGAGAGGCTCAATCACAGTTGAGGGTTTCAAACACTTTGATTGGTTTGTTTGGGGCTGCGTCATAAATCGTCGCAAATTGATGTAGCCCCAGAAATCAGGACGGCTGTCTCAAGTCTCTCCCAGAGCTCAAAACAAGGCCAGACTGGCAAAGTGTCGGAAATTTACAGGCCAACTCAAGTCCATGGTCGCGTTTAAATGCGCAGCTAGGCAACAACACGATCGCGGAAATTGAGGCCGCACGCGCTATGGCAACATCTTCATAATCTAGCCGTCAGTACCGGTGTCTTTCATTGTCAATCCGATCCACCAGTCGTGGGAGCTAAACCGTCTAGCAGTGACAAGATTTCATGGGTGACATTGGAGGTAGCACTTTGACGCGCACGTGCTGGAAACGGCGCTGGCGAACTGGTTTCTTTGATGGTTTTGTTCAAGACATGCGATAGCTCAGTTTCGTTGTGCACAGCGGTCGCCATGCCAAAATCTGCGAAGGGCGCGTCGCTGTCGAAAATTGATCCAGACACTGTGATGACTGGCCGACCCGCAAGGTGCCCCTGCAACCCGACTGTAGAGACAGTTACAACAACAATATCAACGGCATGCAAGAGCGCATTGATGTCGTCCGATCTCGGACTGTGATGGACAAAAGCACTGGTCTCGACAGATTGCTCTTCGCTCGGATGGCGGCGAAGAACAAGATCAACATCAGTGCGTTGCGCCAGAATAGCCCTGACCTGCGTCTCAATACGTTGCGGAAATGTGGGGTCTCCGGCAACCCCAGTAAAGGGATGGACCGAGGCCTCTGGCGTGCTGGCAAACAAGACGACACATCTACCGTTGCTGCCCCACTCCCGTTTACGGCGTAAGTCCTGACCAGCTGAAAGAGTTTCGGGGGCGTGCAGCAGGTCAAACGCCGGATTGCCGGTCACAACCATGTTCTTTGGATGGCGCCCACTGGTGACAAACATATCACGCACCGCAGGATTTAGAACACAGACTGTGTCAGCAAAGTCGGGATGTTTGATCCAGGCAATCTCTTGGAGGGCAAACATATCGACCATGCACAGGGCAGGGATCCTCAGATCTCGTGCGGCCTCAATGGCGGCACGCTCTGTACGCGGCGAATTGGTTGCAACCACAGCGGTTGGTTGCAAGGCGGAAAGCACCTCTTTCATCAAAGTTTTTGGAAAAAAGCTTGCGCGGCCCATTTCGTCATAACGCGCCTGTGCGGCCTCTTTTCCCAACTGTCGCTCAAGATCCAGGAAATTCAGCCCGTGATAGGCGCGGCTTTCCTCGGGTGAGACAGGTCCATTTGGATCGACGTTGCCCATAAGACGGCTCCCAACGGACTGAGCTTGTTCGGTCTGTGCCTGAGGAAGGTCTTCATAGGAAAAGTAACGAAGCCCGCTGTTTTCGAGCACGGAAATCGCGGTGGTCAGTGCAAAAACGGCGATGCGTTTGCCACGCTTTACCAACTCTTGGGCAACGGGCAGAACCATTTGGACATGCCCTCCGCCATAGGTGACCAAGAGCACGTCAACGGTCCCTTTGTCTGGAAATCCTTTGGTCATTCGTTTAGCGCGTCAGCTGTTGAGAAACGTGGAAATCATGCCAATGCCATGGTCGGCGGATCTCTCAGGATGAAACTGGACACCAAGGATGTTGTCCTTTTGAATCGCGGCGACCACGTCCGTATTTCCTACTGAGGCCGTGGCACAGATGTCATCTGCGTCGGATGGACGGGCGGAATAGCTATGTACAAAGTAAAATGCCGCGTCATCTGGGACACCGGACAGCGCGGTGTGGTTCCAGCGCGCATCTGAGGGTTTCTTTAAGCTGTTCCAACCAATGACAGGAACCGGAAGCGCCGCTCCGCTGCTGTCCTTGGCATCGATCTTTTCTACGGTTCCGTTGAAGAGGCCAAGCCCTTCATGCTCGCCAAATTCCAACCCTTTCTCCATCAGAAGCTGCATGCCAACACAGATCCCCATAAAGGGCCGTTCTTGTTCGATATAGCTGTGGATGACGTCATCAAGCCCCATGGTCCGTAGCTTTTCAGCAGCACGTCCAAAGGCACCAACCCCGGGCAAGATTACCCGATCGGCGTTGAGGATCTCTTGGGTGTCATTTGTCAGACGGGCCTCGCAGTCGTTTCTTTTGAGCGCCTGCATCACAGAAAAGACGTTGCCAATCCCATAGTCAATTACCACAGATTTCTTGGTCATGTCGCTTTACCTTTCCTGATGCAGACGTGCAGGTACACCAACGTATGTCCCTGCTGTCGCGATACTATTTGTAACTACAGCGCCGGCACCAACCGTGATACAGGGCGCTATCGAAAGCCCCGGATTGATCACCGCGCCCGGTTGGGCAGTGTCATGGCCGAACAAAAGCGATTGGAATCCCACCGCGCGCATTTGCGCGGCGACGACCCGTCCATATCCTCCTGCGCCAAAAAGGCAGATTGATGAGCGGCGATCAGACATCGCTTCTCGCCGTGATCTGGTCTTTGCGGACGTCTTGTTTCAGCGTCAGACCAATCAAACTGTCGACTTGATTGGGAGGTATAAATCCACCGGGGCGTTTTGAGATCAGGTCGTCACCGGTTAACACATGTCCCGCCGGAAGATCATGAGCATAGACGAGGCTCTTTCTGGCAACTTTTCGGATGTTCTCTTCCTGCTGTAAGGGGCGTTTCACGCCATCCCCCAGGCCAGCTTCGATCTGGCGCAATACATGAACCATCTGTTCAAAATCGCTGGGTTCGATGGACGAAGCATGGTCTGGCCCCTCCATGGAGCGGTCCAGCGTAAAATGTTTCTCCAACACACTCATCCCAAGTGCGCGTGCTGCAATCGCGGCGAAGGGGCCAATCGTGTGGTCTGAAAAGCCAACGGGGCGGCCAAAAACCGCAGCCATGTTTTGCATCGCGCGCAGGTTCTGATCTTCGATGCGCGCCGGATAGTTGGACACGCACTGAAGGATAACAATGTCGTCACATCCACCTTCCGTCAGTGTATCGATGGCAGCTGAGATCTCTGTGATACTGCCCATTCCGGTTGAGAGCAGGATCGGCAATCCCATAGTTGCTGCCTGTCGCAGCAAAGGTGTGTTGTTGAGTTCGCCAGAGGGCCATTTGAGGCAGACGGGGTCCAGATCGCGCACGTCATTTAGGCTGAGATGATCAAACGCTGTAGACATAAAATCGACACCGGCCTCTACGCAGTGTTGTTTCAGGTCTGCATAGACATCCAGTGAGAGTTCAAGTGCGCGGAGCATCTCATCCTGTGAACCGACGCCCGTTGTTTCTTGCTGATAACTCGCTTTTGAGGTGCCCGCCAATATGAGCTCATCGGTGCGAAATGTCTGAAATTTGACGGCGTCTGCTCCGGCTTTGGCCGCAGCATCAATCATTTCATGTGCAAGCGTGGGGTTGCCATTATGGTTCACGCCGATTTCAGCGATAATATAGGTTGGGTCTTGGGATGAGATGCGCCTCGCGCCTAGTTGGAAAGCATGGGTCATGTTTCTACCTCGTCATGCGACGTCTCTTCACGCTTCGTAATCAGAGTGACGACATCATTGATACGGTCAGCGGTCGCGATGCGGTTCTTCTCGAGATCAGCCGAAGGTACCTGCAAAAAACGATCATAGGTCTTCCGAAGCTTTTGCACTTCGGCGGCGAAATCCATCTCTTGTTGTAAGGCTTCAAGCGTTTCCGCCCCGCGATGAAAACTGCGCGAGAGAATGGCCGCGTCAGAGCCAAGCCGCACGTGTTCGCCCAACAGATATTCCGGGGAAACTATACCTTCATTGGCGCGAGCAACGCCTCCTATGCCAAAGGCCACGCCTTTTGCGCGCATTGCCTGACAGGCGGTTTCGAGAATACCCTCTGCAATCGGCTGAAACATGAAGCGATACTTCATATCGAGATGAAGATCGTTCAGACCAATGTGCAGACGCTCCAAAGGAACCGTCTCGATGATCTCTGGGATTGCGTCCAGACCGGCCTTGGTTTCCGCCAGAGGCACAAGCTCGGCGCGACCGTCGACGAAATCGTGAATACGCGCAACCGTCTCAACGTCATGAAACATCGGAAGCATTACGCTGTCGGCGCCACGCGCAACAACCTCATCTATTTCGGATTTGCTCGCGTCATGCAGTGGGTTGATCCGCACAAGTAGATGGGCCTTGAGAGCAGCAACACGAATTTTGCTTACGTCTTCTAGGCTTTGTTGGCTTTTCCAAGTGTTCATACCTTTCTGGCGAACATCTTTCCCCATGTATTCAAGATCGACAAACAAACGGTCGACCCCATTCTCACTCGCAAACAGGGCGATCTCGGGATCGTCAACAATCATTAACAGTTGCAACATCGGGGTTACCCTTCGCTTGCGACAGGTCGCGTGAAACAGCCTTCATCGCGCAGGGTTTGACGTAGATCCCCGAGACTGAGCTTTTCCCAGTGCAGGGCCTGAGCCGTCGAGGCGGCCGAAGCCTGGGTTTGGGTGATCAGATCTTTGAGATGGTCCGTCGTCCCAAGCCCCCCGCTGGCTACAACTGGAATGGAAACCACCTCTGTGACCGCTTGGACAAGCTCAAGATCATAGCCTTTGCCAAGACCCTCGGCATGAATACCGGTAAGAACGATTTCACCCGCGCCGCGTTCTTGTGCTTCTTTTGCCCATTCAACAACATCGCGGCCCGTGTGATTGCGGCCGTTGTCCGTCATCGCCTGCCATCCGCCACCGTCTTTGCGTATGGCCTCGATAGAAACCACCGTCGCTTGCGCACCAAATCGATCCGCAATCTGCGTGATAAGTTCCGGTGTACCAGTGGCCGCGGTGTTGAGTGAAACCTTGTCTGCCCCGCGAGCCAACAAGGCGCTGACATCATCGATCGAACGGATGCCGCCTCCAATGGTCATCGGAATGAAGACCTCTTGGGCCACGGTTTCGACGATGTCGTGCAGGTTGTTGCGGTCATATAGACTTGCAACGACATCAGTGAACAGCAATTCATCAGCGCCGGCCTCGGCATATTTGCGAGCAAACTCCGCTGGGTCACCTACCTTGCGCCAGCCTTCCATCTGAACGCCTTTGATCAGCCACTTCATTTTGACGTCGAGACGCGCGATCAATCGTATGTTGCGCATGATCCTGACCTTTCCTTAGAGGGCTTCGTCGGCGAGACGACGACGCAGGGACCAGACACCATTGTCGTTTTGCCAAAGGTGAGGTGACCTGAACTTGTTCGAAAGGGCCTCGAAGTAATCACGGGTCATCTCGGGATGTTCGAACATCTTGTGCGCCTGCGGGAAGTTTTTTTCGTCAATCGACAAATAACGGAACACCTCTTCCGCCCAGCGTTCCGGGAATTCGCCATCATAGCGATTGATCAGGGCGACAGCTTCTTCGCGTTCCAGATCACCTGAACGCACCTCCTGGCTGGCATCATAGGTGGCGCGTCCGATGCCGAACTTGATGAAGGTGGTGTAGTAATGGAAGTCGTCGATTTTGTCGTCGATCGAGTTATATTTTGAGTAGGTGCCAGCAGTCCGTTCGGGCGAGGCTTTGAACCCTCCATTCTCAACGGAAAAGTAATAGGCGGCCTGTGGGTGCCACTTGAGATAGTAGCCAAGGTAATGCACTTCAGCGCCCATTTCCTTTAGAGGTGCCACATCTGACGGCAGATAGGGGCTCAGATCGGCCTGTGACATGCCAAAGTTCTCTTTGAGGCTCGCAACACTTTCTCCCCCCAGAAACACGTTGTCCTCTGAGGAGGCCGCGAAATAGTCGTAAGACCGCTGGGCATCGGCGTTGTCGTCAATCGGGTTGCCATATTCCGCTTCGTTTTCACCGTAGAAAATCAGCGGGATGTTAAAGGCGAGCGCCATTTTTGGGGCGAAACACTTTTGTCCGATGATGAAGGGCTGGAAGGCATGGAACAGGTTCTCAACAGCCAAACGGGTCAAGAGCCGTTTAGACCGCCCTGAAGCCGTCATCAGATAGTTGTCCATCCCCGAATGGATCCAGGCATTGAAGTTGTGCCAACCCCAGTCGGTGTATATGTTCGGCGCCCAGGTGACTGTCAGAGGGTTCATGCCGTATTTGTATTTGAGCATCCAGCTTTGGTAAAAACTGTCCTTGCCACCGGAGCCCGGCACCAAACAGTCGTAAGATCCGTTGCGGCTTCTGAACCGGTCACAAAGCGCAACCAATTTTGCTTCGCGCTCGTCCCAGTCGATCTCGCGGGCTTTGCGCGCGGCGGTATGGCAAGCGTCGCAGACCCCGTTTTCGTCAAAAGCGATTGTTGATTTTTTCGAATCTTCGGTGTGTTGAAACTCTACCGCTGAGTTCGGCCGCTGGTTTGATACCCCGCAGTTGGCACAGAACGCGATTTCGGCGGGGAGGCCAAATTTGCGGTCAGGATTGTTGGCGCCCGGAGCGTATTGGGCGAGGTCCAATTCCAAGTTCAGCGCATTGGTCTTAAGAGTCATAACTAGTCACTTTCCGTCGGGGTCGAAACTTGGGGTCTGAAATCTGCATCCTGATCAACAAAGAGCCGGAACCAAAGTTCAGTCGAAATCAATGCGCGCAGCTGGCGGGTGTAGTTCGCCTCACATGCCACGTGTTGAGTTAACATCTGCGAGACTTTCTCCATGGAGAACAGCGCGCGTGCCTCAAGCCTGCCGTCTAGCAAGATATCGCGGCAATAACCGGTGAGCGCCTGACGGAACCATTCGCCAATAGGCACCGTGAACATTTGCTTTTTCCGCCAGGTCAGATCGGCCCCAAGCAGCGGTTCTACAGCCTTTTTATAGATCCACTTTGTTTCACCCTGCCGTAATTTCAGGGCGCCTGGAACGGAAAAGGCGAACTCTGCCATGCGGTAATCCAGGAACGGTGAACGCACCTCCAGGGAATGTGCCATCGCCATTCGGTCCGGCTTTACCAGATTGTTGCCGGGTAGAAGCGTGGTGGTCTCTGCAAACAGCACGCGGTTGACCGGATCTTGGTGATCGGCGTGGCGCACGGCATCCGACAACGATTTGTAAGGATCGCCGTCATGGAACGCCTGATGCAGTGCGCCGGTGAGCAAGGTGTCGGGCTCATCTCCCTGTAACAGCCCCGACTGGCGCACAAAGCGGTCTTCCCAGCCGTTTTCAAGGTGATCCGTGCGGCCATCGGGAAACAGATCCTGATATTTTTCATACCCCGCAAACAGTTCATCACCACCATCTCCGGTGAGCACCATTTTGACCTGCTTGGCTGCGAGCTTAGCGACTTGGCCGGTAGGAATGAATGAGACATCCCCATGTGGTTGATCGCAGTGCCAGATAAAATGGGCCCATTCGCGGGCCGCGTCGTGGTCGGCGATTTTCACCTCATGGCGCATACCAAATCGCTTAGCCGCCAGCAGGGCGAATTTCGTTTCATCAAAGCGAGGGTCATCAAACCCAATAGAAAACGTGTGCAACGGTTGGGTCTGATAGAGGCTCATCATGCCAACGACCGAGCTGCTGTCCAATCCTCCAGACAAGAACGCACCATAGGGCGCGTCCGACCGCATTCGAATGCGGGTTGCATCGTCAAGTTGCGCCAGAAGTTCGCCTTTGGCTTCGGCCTCGGACATATCCGTGTCGTTGCGAATACGTTTCAGATCCCAATACTGTCGGATCTTCAGACCATTTTGTTGCGATAAACAAGCCATATGCCCCGGCGGGAGATGCCGAATGCCGTCAAAGGCGGTCGCGGGTTGCGGGATGTAGTTCAGGGCAAAAAACTGCGCCAACGCCGAGAGATCTGGCGTGTAGCTTTGCCCATTGGCCAAGATCGCCTTGATCTCAGACCCGAACCAAATGCGACCTTCTTCAGCGGAGCCCGCGATGTACAGGGGCTTAACGCCCAACCGATCTCGATAAAGATACAGCTGAGCCTGAGCGCTGTCATAAATCGCGATGGCAAACATCCCGTTCAGGCGGCTGACAAACTCGGGCCCCCAGACCTCATAGGCGCGCAGCAACACTTCCGTGTCACCCTGTGTGTGAAACTTGGCGCCCAACTGTCGCAGTTCATCCCGTAGCTCGATGTAATTGTAAATTTCGCCGTTCTGAACCACAATTGTCCTGCGGTCATCTGAGAAGATCGGCTGGTCGCTGGCCTGGCTTAGGTCGAGAATAGACAGTCGTCGATTGCCAAGAGATACCAGATCATCCGCATGCCACCCGCCGGCGTCCGGGCCGCGATGACGAATGCTATTGGCCATGTCCGAAAGGATCGCATCGGCAACTGGCGCGCGGTCAAAGTTAAATGATCCGAAAATGCCACACATGTTTAACCCTCCGCCAGAATTTCGCAGAGGTTGCCCGCGACACGGCGGACATCCTCATCGGTCATGGCAGTGCCAGAGGGCAAACATAGCGATCTGAGAAACAGACTTGAGGAAACGGTATCGATGTCCGAATGCGGCATGAACTCAAGGTGACGGCACAGCGGCTGCATGTGCATCGGTTTCCACGCCGGTCTTGTTTCCAACCCGCGTTCCCGCATACGTCGCAGAACCGTATAAGGGTGATAGGCAATTTTGTCTGGGTCGAACGCAATAACGCTCAGCCAGCGATTGCCTCTACTGTCCGGTGGTTCGCCCTGAAACGTGATGCCGTCAATGTCGCTCAATTCCTGCTTATACAGGTCAAAAATCTCACGACGGCGGCGCACACGGTCATCCAGTACGCTCAGCTGACCCAACCCAATGCCCGCAAGGATATTGGACATCCGATAGTTATAGGCCACTTCAGAGTGCTGATAGTGCTCTGCCGTGTCGCGTCCTTGTGTCGAGAGCTTTCGTGCATGATCAATCAGATCTTGCCGGTCTGACACCAAAGCGCCACCACCAGAGGTTGTGATAATTTTGTTACCGTTGAAGGAATAGGCGGCCAAAACACCATCTGTTCCGCTGGGTCGATTGCGATAACTTGCGCCCAAACTTTCGGCGGCGTCCTCAACGACAGGGACGCCATAGGACTCCGCGAGCTGCATGATCGCACCCATATCTGCGGATTGACCATAGAGGTGCACGACGACGAGTGCTTTGGGGAGAGTGCCGGCGGCGTGGTCTTTCGCAAGCTGTCGTTCCAACGCGGGTACAGACATGTTCCAATGCTCGGGATCTGCATCGATAAGCACCGGGATCGCCTGCTCATAGAAGATAGGCTGCACTGAAGCGATGAAGGTCATATCCGACACGTAAACCCGATCTCCGGGTCCGACATCCAGAACCCGCAGAGCCAGATGTAGCGCCCCAGACCCAGAGGAAAGCGCGAGCGCATGAGACCGATCAACCTTTTGTGCCAACTCTGTTTCGAACCGCAGAAGGTTCGGACCTGCGGGCGCCACCCAATTGTCATCAAGGGCCTGTTTAATATAAGTTATTTCAAGCTGGCTCAGGTGTGGAGGGGATAGGAGAATTTGGTCCTCAATTTCCGACCGATCAACAACGTCAACAAGCTCTCCCTCATCATTCAAAACCAAAAGTGAGGCGACTTTTTTCGAGCGCATGAGAGACAGCATTTCATCTCGACTCGCCTCCTGTTTTACGGATATGGGCGCCTGTTCTGGAAGTATGTTCACAGAGTTGTCTAATGAGGCGCCAGCAAGCAATGCTCGCCTCACGTCTCCATCGGTAATACTACGCACAATTGCACCGGAGGGGCCTTGGACTACGCAGAGCTTCGCCGGATTGGAATCTAGACACTCCATCGCTTGACGCAATGTCGCCGTCGAGGAAATGGTCAAATTTGGCAACGTATTATTCTCGTTAAAGGACCGTTTGCCACCCAGAGGCGGCGGGCAATCGTTGTAGCGATCAATTGAAAAATATTGGATTCTTGAAAGTATGTCTATGGTGAATGGCTTAGGCCTCCAAAAACATCGTCTAACTAGAGGAATCCTATTGGGTCAGCCTTGTTGTCCGACTTTCCGAAGTATGATCATTTTCCCTCCTAAGGGAGATACAGTATTTGCGTAATAACTGTTCAAGTGCTATTCGTATCTACAAGGAACATGGAGGGCCATTGACCCCTAGGGGATCGTGAGCGCCGAGTGGCGCTTTTTTAGTACAATCGAAGAAACTTACCGGATTCGAGAATTTGCGTTTTCGAAACGTAATTTTTTCGTAATTTTTGAGGCCGTATGCCTTATATTGGAATCCCTGCATCTTGTTTCCCTAATCTGTCTACACAGATGAACATCTCCATCTATAAATTTCCGGCCAGTGAGGCCGACCAAGGAGTGGTTGGCTCATGAGTACCGTTTTGCGTGGTTCCTTTATTTTGAGTCTTGCGCTTCTGCTTGGACGCATCTCCGGGTTCCTCCGAGAGTTGCTTCTGGCTGCCCGATTTGGGGTCTCTGAAGCCGCAGACGCCGCGGTGCTCATCCTAACATTGCCAGACCTGATGGTTGGCGTGCTTCTTGCTGGCGGGTTCAACGCAGCTCTGGTTCCTGCACTCAAAAAGAAGAACTTTGCAGCGCGCCAGTCATTAGTGTTTGTCGTAGGGGTGTCGTCGTTTGGATTTTTATCTATTTTGGCGCTGATATTTTTTTCCTGGCCCGATGCGGTAATTGAAGCTTTCGCTCCGGAGCTAGACATCACGTCAGAGAATGGGATCGTATCAGGTTTCAGGGTGTCACTTATCGCATTCCCAATTGCGGCATTGATTGGCGTCAGTGTCTCGTACCTGAACACTGTAGGGAAATTTTCTTATGCTGGTTTGAGCGTGCTAATTTTCAACATCACGCTATGCGGATTTCTCATTGTACCCGATTTTTCGAAATGGGGGGTGCTTGGATTCGGTGTCGCAATAGTTGCAGCAAATTTGTTCAGATTGACTTTCCAGCTAGGGGCGATGAGGGAAATTATTTTGACACCCTTGCGATACGTCGAGCCAGTATCTCTCGAATTTATCCGTGTGTTTTTATACGGAATAGCCTCTTATGCGCTTGTTGTTGGTGCTGCCGTGGTGTTTAGAACCATTCATGCATCCGGCGGAGACGGGGAATTGGCGGCATTCAATTATGCAAATAAGTTGTTTGAGCTTCCAGCTGCACTTTTGGTCGCTCCAGTCGCAACGGTGTTTTTACCTTTACTTGCGGACAATACGAAAATGGATGCGAGTGAATTTGAAGGAACATTTCTGGCAGCGTGTGGCGCCGCCTGGGCCCTCAGTTTCTCTAGTGGGGTATTGGGGCATCAGTTTATGGAGCTAATTGTAGGTCTAACCTATGGGTATGGGTCGATGAGCGAAACCGGGCTTGAAAGTATCGCATCAGTTGCAAAGATAATGGTTTTGGCATTGCCAGCTTATGCGTTATTTCAAATCTGTTCTGTTGCGCTGAATGCAAAAATGCAGACTCTTCGAGTTTTTATATCCACTGTGTTAGCATTGATGATTGGCCTTGGTGCTGCTTATATTTTTTCGGTATTTTCTGTCGAAAATCCAGCTGCTTATGGATTTGTGAGTTTCTTGTGGAGCGCAGCCATTATGACGTTGTTTTGCTTGCAACTCCGCGCCCAGGCGCTTGCAAATTTGGGGCGCCAATTGGGAGGGTCTCTGGTGATGATCAGTTTGGTTGTTCTCATCCCTGTCGCGCTGATTGATGCCTTTGATGACAGTTCAAAACTTTTAAACGGTTTGGGATTTTTGGTGGCTGCCTGCCTCTGTGGTCTCGTGTCGCTAAGACACATTCGGCCCTTAAGGTCGATTCAAATCAGTACGACATAGCGCGAAGAACGATGAAATGGAGAACGATATGACGCAACCTGATCCCGAAATCATTTGTACAATCTGCGCGCGAGGAGGCTCGAAAGGCGTCAAGAACAAAAACGTGAGACTGTTGGCCGGAAAGCCCCTTGTTGCTCATACGGTCGAGCAGGCGAGGGCTTCGGGCTTGTTTACAAATGTGGCAGTCAGTTCAGATAGTGAGGAAATACTATCTATTGCCAAGGAATTTGGCGCCGATGTTCTCGTGGAGCGCCCTGAGGGGATGGCCTCAGATACATCAGGCAAACTTCCCGCAATCCGCCATTGTTTTTTGGAAGCTGAGAAGAAAATCGGTAAGACATTCGAGCATACATTTGATCTCGATGTTACGTCTCCTTTGCGACTTCGGAAAGATCTCACTGCGGTGTTGGAGCTTTTGATGCAAAAAGGCGTCGATAATGTGATTACAGGCGCCCCGGCTCGGCGTTCGCCATATTTTAGTTTGGTGGAACGTCACGCTGATGGGTCAATAACTCTAAGCAAACCACCTCAAGAGGCGGTTCTGCGTCGACAAGATTCACCTGAGTGTTTTGACATGAATGGGTCAATTTATGCCTGGACGCGGCGTGCGCTGCTTGAGGAGGAAACTCTTTTCTCTGGCAATGTCGCGTTGCATGTGATGCCTGAAGAGCGCTCGCAGGATATCGATACAGAATTCGACTTTAAAATTGTTGAGATGATGATGGAGCGTCGTGGTGACTGGAGCTGAAGACAGCTGTTGGGCTCGGATCTGTTGAGAGTGAGGCGATGACCAAAGTACACTATGTTTCAGGTAGTCGGGCGGATTTTGGGCTCATGCGTCGGTGCTTGGAGTATTTGAACCAGAAGCCAGATTTAGAGGTTTCATTGGTTCTGACCGGACAACATACCGCGCCAAAATACGTGGCAGGACGCGCGGATATTGTCGAGAGCGGTCTGCAAATTCTTGGAGAAATTCCAGTGACGCTCAGCGGGGCCTCGGGGCGTGAAATGGGGGCTGCGCTTGCTGATGAACTGTTGGGATTTCTCGAATTGTGGAGCGACACTGCGCCCGATCTCGTATTGGTCTTGGGCGACCGGGGCGAGATGCTTGCTGCGACATTGGCTGCGGTGCATCTGGGAATTCATGTTGCACATATCCACGGTGGAGAGCGATCAGGCACCCTGGACGAGAGTTTCCGCCATGCGATCAGCAAGCTGGCCCATTATCATTTTCCAACTACGGATGAGGCGCGACAACGACTTGAACGAATGGGGGAAAGACCTGACCATATTGTCACTATCGGTGCGCCGGGACTGGTGGGGCTTCGTGACGGATTGGGGGTACAACCACCTTTGGCCGAACGCTTTGGCCTTTCTGCTCAAGGGCTTGCAATGCTGGTTGTCTTTCATCCTGTTGTCCAGGAAGCGGCAGAGGTAGGCGTTCAGGTAGAGACATTGCTGGATGTCTTGCGTCACACCCGCAGTCACGGGGTGATTTTTCGCCCTAATTCAGATGCCGGGGCGGCCGAGATTGAACGTGCGATAGATGCGTTTCAATCTGAGGAAGGGGTCTCCAGTCGGTTTGCCATTCTCGATCATCTTGAGCGTGATGCCTATCTTGGCTGTATGCAGATGGCTGACATTATGCTGGGCAACAGTTCGTCAGGGATCATTGAAAGCGCAAGCTTTGGTACAGCCTGTGTTAACATAGGATCACGGCAAAATGGACGGCAGCGGAATGACAATACGGTCCATTGCCCGGAGCTCACAGGTGAGGCCTTGAGCCGTGCCATTGACCAAGCTGCGGCCCTGACGCCTCCGTTTTGCAACCAATATGGAGACGGGACCGCAGACAAAAAACTCTACGACGCCATTTGTGGGCTCTCTTTTGATCCCGCAGACCTGTCGAAATTCAACCAGTACTAGTGAAGGTGTAGCTATGACGGAAAAGGTCTCCGCGCAAATGTTGCCGCATCACCCGAGGTGGTCTGAGCCGCTTGTGCGGGTGATTGATATCGTGATCGCCTTGATCGTGCTTGGGATTGCCGCTCTGCCCATGCTGTTGATCGCCTTGGCGATCAAACTGGAGGACCGAGGAAGTGTGATATTCTTCCAAGCCCGGGTTGGGAAACATGCAAAGGTGTTTCATATCTGGAAGTTTCGCACCATGACCGAAGATCAATCGCGGGTCTCGGGTGATTTGGTATCCGGGACATCAGCCGCGCAAGCTCGTGCACAGTTTCAGACCACGTCTAAGAACGATAGCAGGATCACGCGGGTTGGGCGGATATTACGGCCTGTCCATCTAGACGAGCTGCCACAAATCGTGAACGTGTTAAAGGGCGATATGTCCTTCGTCGGAGTGCGGCCGGATGTGCCTGTCCAGATCGCCGATTACACCGAACAGAACTGGCAGCGGCGCCATGCGTTCCGTCCTGGGATCACGGGGTTAGCGCAGGTGGCCAAAGACGTTGATAGCACTGAAAAACGCACGGCTTATGACCTGAAATGGGTCGATACCTATTCGCTGGGTCTCTATATGAGAATTCTTTTGGCGACCTTTGGAAAAATCCTGCGGCGGAATAGCTTATAACGTGAGAGGCGGCGTGGTACCGCTGGTTTCAAGCTCCCAGATCGCCTGCCAGCTCTGATCGGTGCGGCGCAAGATGAGGTAATTGCGTTCAGCAGTGTATCGGTGACGTTGTCCGGGTAACGGTGCAAAGCGAATTGGGTGGCCGGGCAGGGGCGTTTCACCCAGCGTCGATAGCGCCCCAAGCATGCGAGCCCAAAGCCGCGGGGGTGCGCGATGAGTAATCCCAGAAGCCACCAACTGATGAAGCACCTGGCTCTTTTGCGAAGAGATCATAGCGCGTGTGGCAAGATGGATTTCGCCAGAGATACAGGTCACGTCCTGATTGTGGGGTGCTGCCATGTCAAAGACAAGCTTCAGGATGCGTTGCCACGCTGTGCGGTGCGCCCTGCTTTGCCATTGGTCGCGCAGATCATCTTCGTATTTTTGCATGCGGGGCATCGCGATCATCAAGCGTTCCAGCAAGGACAGTCTCGGTCCCAAAATAGGAACGCTGGAAAGCAAGAAACTACGACCCGGGCTTGGTGTTTTGGTGATGCGTTCTAAGACGGCCCATTCCTCCTCACACATCACCGTTTTTCGTGTCCGAGTGCCCCTGAGATCCGGCGCGATGAGACGCAGCTGATCAAATTCAACCGACCAACCAAGTGACCGCCCAGAGGGATCGTAAAACCGAGCGGGCAGATCTTCTTCGACAGTTGCGTCTTGAAAGACCAGACGCGCTTCTTTGGCTGCCGCAAACAATGTTTGCCCGACGGAAGACTGTGTTGCCTCTGTTGGAAGAGAGCCCCAGCCATCACAGATATCGTGGTCATCCCATTGCATGAGAGAGGGGATGCGCGCAGCCAACCAGGCGAAATCAGGTGCGCGATACAGGCTGGCGTATCGTTCAAAGAAGCCCGCACGCAGGTGCTGGCGTAAGTCCTCAAGACTCGCGGCCGCCGGTGAACTGGGAATGACCTCAGGCCAGGTTTCACTCAGGGGATGTCCGAGTGTCACTTCATCCGCATAGATCTGATCCCCGCCATGCAACATAATCGAAAAGGGGGTGTTCTGATGGGTAGACCGAAGGTGCGCCCACATGACATTTCGTTCACCGTCCTCCCGGTCCATATCGCCGTGCTCTTCGCCATTGCAGGACACGTAGGCAAGGGACAGATCGGAAGTGAGATCGGAGGCAAGATCAAAAGTTTCTCCGTTCCACTGATAGCTTGAGGCCTCGGTCGCGGGGGCGGAGAAGCGAATGCGATACACCCTGCCTTGTGGGTACTGTGCAATTTCCTGAGCCGCAAAATTTTGGCCAGATGCTATGATATCCGGTGGCATGCACTCATTGTGAGATATGAAAAGAGCAGCCAGATGCAGGCGGTCGCTCTGCACGGTGTCAACAATTAGAATGGGGCCAATGCAGCTTTGCGGTTCCGTCATAGGGGCCACATAAGCCCCCGTGTGACGTCCGACAAGTCATTCTACAATGAGTTCAGGCATTGATCGGGGTTTGGGGCAAAGCTTCGGCCAATGCAGTCATCAAAGTGCTCCGGCGGAAGGGTTTATCCAGAAGTGGGATACCTTCCAGCTCTGGGTGTCCCGCGTCCTTTGGCGAGATCGAAAAGCCACTCATCATAATGCAGGACAGATCCGGTTGCTGTTCGCGCAGGTCCATCAGTGTTTTCCAACCATTTTCTTCGGGCATAGTCACGTCGATCAGTGCGCAATCAAACGGGCCTGCGTCTTGCATGGCCTGAAGTGCCGCTGAATAACCATCGACCGCCATGATGAAATACCCGTCGGCGCGTAAAAGGGCCTCGACCGTTTTGCGAAAGACCGGTTCATCGTCGACAACAAGGATGCGCGATTGTACTCCGGATTTGGCAGTGCTTTCAGTCGGAGCTTCCGGGGATCCAACAGGGGCAATCTCTTCATCTGCGGCAGGGAAAGCAATGAAGAAATGGGTCCCTTGCCCTTCTTCGGTTTCCATCGAGATTGCTGCACTGTGGCGCTTTGCAATGCCGACAACCGCCGCCATACCAAGCCCTTTTCCGTTGGCCTTGGTCGTAAAGTAGGGATCAAACACTTTGGTTGCGGTCTCGGATGACATCCCCTGACCGCAGTCTGAAATCTCAAGCAAGATACAGCTTTCACCAAGGCCCTCGCTGCCTAGGGTGAAGTATTGCAGATCTTCTGCACTCAGTGACCCTTTATGAGTATGCACGCTAATCTGTCCATCGTAGCCCGCCATCGCGTCAACGGCATTGAAAAGCAGATTCATGATCATCTGGGACAGCTGCCCGCGATCCCCTTTGATGGTTGCGGGAAGGTCGGACAGATCAAGCGCAAACTCGCGGTGAGATTTCTCAATCGGCAGCAGACGAATAACATCTTTCACAACGTCATTGAGATCAACCACCTCATGTTGGCGGTTGGGGGTGCCCTTGGCGTAATTAAGCAGGTGGCTCACCAGCTCTGAGGAGGAAGACAGACAGGAACTGATCACTTCCAGATGGGGGAGCACGGGGTTGTCGGCGTCTGCCACTTCCAACGCGAGTTCGGCTTGCCCGACCATACTGCCTAGAAGGTTGTTGAAGTCATGGGAAATGCTTCCGGCCAACAGTCCAAGGCTTTCGTTTTTCTGTTTGACCAAGAGGGCGGCTTCGGCTTCACGGCGAGATTTGTCCGCCACATAGCGCTGCATCTCAATCTCAACGCGGTTGGCCAGAAGTTCGACAATATCCGTTTCCGTGAGACGGGGCGACATGCCTCGGTCGTTCTGGAAAGCGATGTGGCCTACAAGTTTGCCTTGCCGGTCGTGCAGCGCAACGCCCATGTAGGACTCCAGACCAAGTTCCTGGAAAGAGGCCTGATGCGGAAAAAGCTGGCGCAATCCGGTCTGGATCATTGCGGATTTTCTATCGAGCAGAAGACCACAAGGCGTCTCATCATAAGACATCGTTTTGCCTTCGACCTCTGGATAGCACTGCCCGCCGAGGCAATACGCCAGAATTCGGAAATGGCCGGGATTGTCGTCGGAACATTCCGCGATAAAGGCCGTTTTCACTGAAAGAGCGGCCTGAAGATGTTCTGCGAGAGATCGGAAGACTGTGGTGCTATCAAGACTGCGGGTGTCCATGATCAGCGACCGCATCAAAGAAAACGTCGTCTGGGCAGCAAGCTCGTGTGAGATCCGATTGCAGTACAATCTGAACAACTCAAGAGCCTGCTCACAACGCTCCTTTTTGATGGGGCGTTTCCAACTGGCCTGGACAAGCCCGATCGTCTCACCAGCCTCATTTTTCAGAGGAAAGCCGACATAGCTGTGAAAATCGTGGATAATAAAGAACTCATCATTGGGATACAGTTCTTGAACATCCGAACCAATGACCTGCGGTGAGCCCGTCATCACCACGTCATGACACGGTGCAACCTGTGTTTCATATTCGAAAACGGCGCGCCCATTGTCTTCAAAAGAATTGGCAAACACCTGAATGCGCTCACTATTGAGCATCTTAAAGGCGCCAATCGTGACCATCTCGGCATTTAGCGCCTGTCCGGCGCGAGACACAAACTGGTCCAAAAAGTCCTGCCCGAACATCGTTGCCAGGCCGTCAAGCGGATCGACTTGGTTTTCGGAATGTGCAGTGGGGTCTGTGACTTCAAGTTTCATGGCCTACCTGTCTTAACCTGCATACTTACACATCGCTTCGGGACGCGCGCAAAAACACACCCAACTTTAGATCTGGCGCAAAGCACCGGAGGGTTGAAAAACTGTCTTACACAAGAAACTGGAAACGCGGCGCGCAATACACCAGTCATATGAAGTAAGCGACTGTGGCGGCCAAAAAACATAGTCCTGTCGCCGAAATTATTTCTCTAAGGTTAACAGAAAGTTTCCTTAGGGCTAATCCTTTCGAAGGCAGGACGCTGCCTGCCGGTCATATCGCTATATTATACAGTCCATTTTCGCAGCACAAGCATGGCGCGGAGCCAACGCATCGCGTTGACAATAGGCGCAGCGCTAAGTCATTTAGGCTAAAACTGAGCTCAGAGGACACAGAGTATGAAGATCGCGATGATTGGCACGGGCTATGTGGGCTTGGTGTCTGGTGTGTGTTTCTCTGATTTTGGGCATGAGGTGGTCTGTGTGGACAAGGATCCGCGCAAGATTGCGATGCTGGAGCAGGGGCAGGTGCCGATTTATGAGCCGGGCCTTGATGTCCTGATGGCCAAAAACGTGGCGGCCGGCCGTCTGTCCTTTACGCTGGATCTCCAAAGCGCGATTGCCGGGGCTGAGGCGGTGTTTATCGCCGTGGGCACGCCGACGCGGCGCGGTGACGGCCATGCGGATCTGAGCTATGTCATGGCCGCCGCCAAAGAGATCGCCGAAGCCGCCAGGGACTACGTGGTGGTTGTCACCAAATCGACCGTCCCGGTGGGCACCAATGCCCGGGTGCGCGATGTGGTGGCCGCCGCCAATCCCAACCTCGCCTTTGACGTGGCCTCCAACCCCGAGTTCCTGCGCGAAGGGGCAGCGATTGACGATTTCATGAAGCCCGACCGCGTGGTGGTCGGGGTCGAAAGCGACCGCGCCGCACAGGTCATGGCCGAGATCTACCGCCCGCTCTACCTGCGCGATTTCCCGATCGTCACCACGGATCTGGAAAGCGCCGAGATGATCAAATACGCGGCCAATGCCTTTCTGGCGACCAAGATCACCTTCATCAACGAGATCGCGGCCCTGTGTGAAAAGGTTGGCGCGGATGTGAAGCAGGTCAGCAAGGGCATGGGCATGGATGGCCGGATCGGCAACAAGTTCCTGCATGCGGGCCCCGGCTATGGTGGCTCCTGTTTTCCGAAAGATACCAAGGCTCTGGCGCGCATTGGTCAGGAACATGCCAGCCCGATGCAGATCACCGAAGCGGTGATCAAGGTCAATGAAGAGGTCAAGCGGCGCATGATCGACAAGCTGCTGGATCTCTGCGGGGGGAGCTTCAACGGCAAGACCGTGGCGGTGCTGGGGGTGACCTTCAAGCCCAACACCGATGACATGCGGGACGCACCGTCACTTACCATTGTGCCGGCGCTTGTGGGCGGCGGAGCAAAGGTGCGGGCGGTTGATCCGCAGGGGCGCCACGAGGGGGAGGCCCTGCTCCCCGGCGTGGCCTGGCATGACGATCCCTATACGGCGGCCGAGGGCGCGGACCTTCTGGTGATCCTGACCGAATGGAACGAGTTCCGCGCGCTGGACCTGAGCCGTCTGGCCACGGGCATGACCACCCCGCATCTGGCCGACCTGCGCAATATCTACACCGCAGATGACGCTACAACCGCAGGCTTCACCGCCTACGACAGCATCGGGAGAAGTTCGGTCTCGTGAACTGAGGGACAAAGGTCACAATCAAGACGGGAAATTTTTCAGCGACTTGGCCATGATTGTGCCCATTTCCTGCGTCATGCTACGACGTAAACAAGACAAATAAAATTCCTTGAGGCACCCTATGACCCGCTTTTTCGCGACCCTGATTTGTGCGGCCCTAAGTGTCGCGACCACAGCGCAGGCTGAGGGGCGCGATTATCTGGGCAACGGGCGTCTTGTGAACAATGATTTGTTTGGTGACACCAAAGACCGCTGGCAGACCGGATCGGTGGCGGCCAGTCGCTATTTTGGTTCAGAGTGGACGGGTGCTTTGCCCGATCGTCCTTTTGACCTCTTGGAGTTCCGCATTGGTGGGCAGATAGTTGCGCCGGCGAACTTGCAGAACCCTGCCGCAGGTGACCGTCCCTTTGCAGGTCTCTGGTCCTTTGGTCTACATACCCAATTCGCCCGAGGGTCCACCGAGTATAGCCTAGGTGGTGATCTCGTGATCATGGGGCCGCAAACCAAGTTGGATGAATTGCAGACCGGTCTACATGATGCGCTTGGCGTTGCGCCCGCATCAGCCGCTGTGTTGAATTCCCAGATCGGGAACAGCATCTATGGAACCTTTGTTGGGGAAATGGGGCGGAATTTTGAGCTTGGTGAGGTCGGCCAACTGCGCCCCTTTACCGAGGTTCGCTATGGGCACGAAACGATGGCGCGGGTCGGCTTTGATGTGACGCTTGGTTCGGTTGGGCAGGGGGCGCTTCTGGCCCGCGACCCCGTAACAGGTCAGCGGTATCGGGCTCTATCCGATGAGGTGCCCGGCTTCAGCTATGTATTTGGCGGTGACATTGCTTATGTCAACTCCAGCGCTCTATTGCCGGAAGACCAGGGGTTTGAAGTCAAGAAGGCTCGCGGTCGTGCACGCGCGGGTGTGCATTGGCAGGGCGAGAACAACGCGGTTTTCTATGGTGTGACCTGGCTCAGCGAAGAGTTTGAGGGCCAGCCAAATGGGCAGGCCGTTGGATCATTGCGCTTGGATCTCAACTTCTGACGCGATTTAGCGTCGAGTGTGTGGCCATTTTGCCACGCACTTTATGGTTGTTAGACCTGAAATTTACTTTGTCACAAAATGTTAGCTTTGAACATTGGTTAACAATGGTTAACCTTTTGGTAATAAAAATAACAGGCAGAGTATACAGGCATGGGAACGGGCTATCGAGGCACGTTCGTCATCTCTTGGGCGCAGACGGAAATAGACGGTCTTCAGGCCGCACCACCGTCTTCGTTAACCGTTGGGGCCGCATGGTCTTGGCAGGGTGAGGCTGTTCGGGTTGATGGGCCATCATCAATCCTCCAGCTGGATCAGGCAGATGGCGAAGCAGATATACGCAAACGCGCAGCGCGTATGGTGCGGCGTTTGGTGGGGGCGGCTGTTGCACCGAAACCAAAACTAGAACTGTCAGAGGTCGAGCATCCGCTGCACGATCGGAGTTTTCTCGTCACCGATGGCCGCAAAAGCTATACGGTCACTTTGATCGAGGTGGGTGACGGGGCGCGGCCCTTGCTGATGTTTCTTGATGAGCTCCCTCCTAGTAATCGCGATCTATGGGTTGTTCACCACAATATGGAACCGCTGCGGAACTATGCGAGTGGGGACCAGGCCAGCGGCGTGATCTGTTTCACGCCGGGCACCATGATCGACACGCCGAACGGTCCGCGACGGATTGAAGAGCTTCGTGAAGGTGACATGGTGCGCACAAAGGACAATGGCGCGCAGCAAATCCAGTGGATCGGAAGTCGTCGGATGACAGGTGCGCGGCTGTTTGCGATGCCAAAACTGCGTCCAATCCGCATCCGCGCAGGGGCCTTTGGGATTGGCGAGCCAGACCAAGAACTTCTGGTGTCGCCGGAACACCGCTTGGTCGTAAAAGGGGTCGTCGCGCGTGCCTTGTTCAACACACCAGAAGTGTTGGTCGCAGCGCGCGATCTGATCAATGGGCGGACCGTGACACTCGATACCCGTGCGCGTGAAGTGTCTTACATTCACATGCTCTTGCCCCGCCATGAGGTCCTATACGCTAATGGTGTTGAAACCGAGAGCTTCCACCCTGCAAACACCGCTTTGTCGACCATCGGAGAAGGGGACCGCGCCCGGTTGCTGGAACAATGGCCGCGCGTTGCTGATAATCCGCACACTTACGGTGGCTACGCGAGGCGCAATCTATCAAGCTCAGAAGCTGCAATTCTGCTGCACGAAGCTGCGTAAAATGGTCTGCCCGGTGCGAAACCGGGCAGGGGGTTTTCTGTTTACCCGCAGCATCCGCCGCCTGAAGCAGCCTTGGGAGAACAGGTTTCATCCAGTGGCGCGCCACGGCCCAACCAGCTGTGCTCACCTAGATAGAAATCGGAAAACCGGCTAATGAAATCATCTGGGACGGATTTTTCGGGAGTTCCGGTCTGCATCACCGCCTGCTGCCAGGCTTTGACCTTTGGAAAGGCGCGCAAAACTTCGTAACCGCTATGCTCTGTCACCAATTGCGCACGATGGAGCAGCGGCAGCCAGGCCATATCGACATTGCCAACCGTCTTTTCATGAAAAAATGGCCCGTCGGCTAACACCGCTTCGACCCGGCCAAACGCCGCACGGAGCTTGGCCATACG
Source organism: uncultured Pelagimonas sp. (assembly GCA_947497905.1). Taxonomy (GTDB): domain Bacteria; phylum Pseudomonadota; class Alphaproteobacteria; order Rhodobacterales; family Rhodobacteraceae; genus CANMIH01. The sequence continues at coordinate 90,455 of CANMIH010000008.1, read as the reverse complement.
TGTATCGTAGGTGCCCCGATCGGAGCTTTGCATGGCGGAACACTGGACAAGATAGTGCTTGCTGGCCTGATAGCTCCAAGCCCGTTGAAGCGCCCGGTCTTCGGCTGATTGGTCGTTGATAAGTGGTTCTGTCACTTCATCAATATACTCAACAATTGCATCTGACTCGAACAGGGCTACCCCGCCCTCGGTCACAAGGAGCGGAACCTGTCCGGTTGGCGAAAGCTTGAGAAACCAATCTGGCTTGTCGCTCAATGAGATGTAGTCGATTTCATAGGGAGTGTTTTTCGCTTCAAGCATAGCTGTCACCCGCTGCACAAACGGGCAAATCTTAAAGCTCACAATCTTGATCATCCTGTGTCCTTTTCTTTGGAGATACCTGTAAGACGGACGAAGGCGAAAAAAGACGACGCTTAATCTAACATTTCCTACAACCGTCTGACTTTTGGTCGAAATCTTTTAAATTGCCGCGTGTATCTCGCGAGAAGGTACAGCAGGTTTCAAACAGATCGCGCAGGTTTGCGCGCGCCTTGGAGACACGCGATTTCAGCGTTGAATAGGGAATGCCGAGTTGTTCAGCGTGGGCCTTTTGAGCCATTCCTTCCAGGTCAATCGCAGTGAGGAGCTCAGCGTCCTCAGGCGAAAGCGCCTGTAAAAAGGGTTCCACGCAACGTTCAAGGCTTTGCGTCAGCTCTGGATCATCCTGACGGTACCATAAATCATCAGGGTCAATCCGCCGGAGCTGTGCCGATTTGCGATAGTAGTCGATGATGGTGCGCTGCGCTGTTTGAAACAACCAGGCATGTAGCTTTGTTTGGTCTTCCAGCTGATTCAGGCCGGTACCAACCTTGAGCAAAATGTCCTGCAGGAGGTCATCAACATCCGCAGGGTTCGCAACACGCGCCCTCAGAAACGCGCGCAACCGTCCGTGATAGTCGGCCCAGATGGTATCTAATGTCATGGCAGACCTCCTGCCTTAGAGACTGGGAGGTTTGATCCGAATTGCAATCCCACTAATCGCGAATTTCATCGACCCCAACGCCCCACATGGCGGATTTCGGGGCCCAACCACTATATCCATTGGCTGTAAGCTTGCAGTTCTGTTCCGAGCAGTCCCCCAATCGGGCAATCACGCCAGCCTCAAGACGGGCGGTGATCTGGCTGTCTCCTGTCTCGTGGCTTTTGAGCGGCAACAAATCGGTCTCGACGATCACCGTGCGCACGCCTGACAGCAGGGAATAATGCATCCAACCACCGGCACCGTCACGGTCGCGCACCCGACGCCAATTGCCATGTTCGGCGGTGATCTCAAGCGGCATATCCCGGCGCTTGAACACCCAATCGATCCTGTGTGTCAGCGAAGGGCCACGGCGCACATTGCCTTCAGAGGCCTTCATCGACACAAAGCGGGGCAGGGGGAGGTTGGTCACTGGTCCGCGCTCTTGTGCCGCGGCCCCAGATGTGAATCCCACGAGAAGTAAGGCCTGAAGAGCCGCTTTTCCAAACATCTTGATATCCTGCCCGAATTTTTCGGAGTGTTTTTGAGCGGGGGTTCTTGTGCCCCGTCTTTTCCTGACGCACTTTAGGCCAAATTGGGACCGTCATGGAAGCTTGGGAGAGCCTTGATGCCATCAAAACGTCTGAGTGTTGTCGTGACGCGACGCCTACCGGAAGCGGTTGAAACTCGGTTGTCCGAACTGTTCAATGTCACGTTGCGCGACGATGATCGCCCAATGAGCCGCGCTGAACTGGTTGAGGCGATGCAAACCGCTGATGTTCTTGTGCCGACAATCACCGATCAGATTGACGGCGGGCTACTTGGGCAGGCTGGCGATCAGTTGAAGTTGATTGCGAATTTTGGTGCGGGATTTGATCACATCGATGTGGCAACGGCCCGCCAACGTGGAATTCTAGTGTCGAACACTCCGGGTGTTGTGACGGAAGACACCGCAGACATGGTCATGGCACTGATGCTTGGTGTAACCCGCCGCATGCAGGAAGGCCTGAGCGTCATGCAGGAGGGAAGCTGGGAGGGCTGGAGTCCGACCGCTTTCCTAGGGGGACGTCTAGGTGGTCGCCGCCTTGGTATTCTGGGCATGGGGCGCATTGGGCAGGCTGTTGCGCGCCGTGCGGCTGCCTTTGGTATGCAGATCCACTATCACAATCGGCGCCGGTTGCGGCCCGAGATTGAAGATAGCCTGCAAGCGACCTATTGGGACAGTATCGACCAGATGGTGGCGCGGATGGATGTGGTGAGCGTCAACTGCCCTTCGACACCAAGTACCTATCACTTGCTGAATGCGCGTCGATTGAAGCTCATGAAACCTACGGCTGTTCTGATCAACACCTCGCGTGGTGAAGTGGTTGATGAAAATGCCTTGTCCCGGATGTTGAAAGCCAGTGAACTTGCCGGTGCAGGCCTCGACGTTTATGAGCACGGATTGCAGGGCAATCCGGATCTGCGCAATCTGCCAAACGTCGTGATGCTGCCGCACATGGGGTCTGCTACTGAAGAAGGTCGGATTGAGATGGGCGAAAAGGTCATCATCAATGTGAAGACCTTTGCGGACGGGCACCGCCCGCCAGATCAGGTTCTGCCTGCGATGTTGTAGTTGGGGCGAGGCCTAAGCCTCGTCGTCCTTCACATACTCTAGAATGTCACCGGGCTGGCATTCTAGATATTCGCAAATTGCCTCAAGGGTATTGAAACGAATACCTTTGACCTTGCCTGACTTTAGCAAGCTCAGGTTGCTCTCGGTCAGGTCTATGGCCTTGGCCAACTCCCGCGAGGTCATCTTACGTTTGACCAGCTCCAGATCCAGATTGATGATAATGGGCATGGTACGCTCTTACAGGAAATGATCGTTTTCTGTAGCAATTTCTTGGGCTTTGGCCAACGCACGGCTGACCGCAAGAAGCGCTATGCCCAATACCAGCATGATAAAACTGGTGTCGACAAAAATGAAGGGATCCAGCTCGGGTTTGTCTGGTCCGGTCATGTTTCGCGTCAGGACCCAGACATATCCGGGATCTATCAGGATCAAACTGCTCCAAAATGCAATGAGTGACCACGCACAGTGGCTCAGCGCACGCGCCAGATCACCAAACGCACGACGTGGGGCATGGTAGAGGGCTTTGTGGATCGACCAAAATGCACAACCCAAGCTGACAACAAGAAATAGACATAGGGCAAACCCCAGTCCGAGTACGGCTAGGGAAGGTGGGGGGAGTGTGCCCTCATCTAGCGACAGGAGATCAAGAACTTCTGTGACGTCTCCTGAAAGCACTGGAACCCAGATACCGGCAACAGCAACTGCGATACCCAACAGGCAGGCAATCATAGAAATTCGGGCAAAGACGGACATGCATGTCCTCCATCTGACTTTCGTTTGGGGATAATCCTTATCTGTTTCAGATGCAATATTTTCTGTAAAACAGAAAAACCTTACCTTGACGCAAAAATGGTTTTTCCCATATCAGCATCGCGAAACTGAAAAACTCACTGGAAGGACCTCTTATGCGCTTACAGATTCTCGCCGTTTCCTCGGTCATCACTTTGATTTCCGCCTGCACCGCCCCCGTGGACCGGCCATTGACCGTGGATGGCCCGCGTGCCTTTGGGTATGATGCGGACTATGCCGCCTGCTACAATCTCGCCTCCGGGTTCACGGACGGAACACCTCGTGAGGGCGCAACCACCGGCGCGGTTCTCGGTGGGATCGTTGGTGCTCTGGATGCCAGCGATGGCGACAAAATTGAGGGCGCGGTTGTAGGGGCCGCCGCCGGGGCATTGATCGGAAGCGCCGAAGCCCATGAAAAACTGTCTGAAGAACGCCGCGATGTATTGATCCGATGCATGCAGAACCGCGGCCACCGCGTCGTTGGCTGATTGATTGCGCCTTGTCTGCGGTTGGTTGCTGGACAGGCTGGCCAAAACCGGGCAAGGCGGGGCGCAATTGATCCAAAGGAAAGCCGATGACCTCCTGCGCGCTCTGCAAAGCAAATGATGCCACCCCATTTGCCGTTTCCCCGAAATCTGATGAGCTTCTATTATGCCCAACTTGTCAGATGGGGGTTGAGACCGGCGCGCAGGATGAACCTCGGTGGCAATGCCTGAACGAAGCAATCTGGAGCACAGAACCCGCAGAACAGGTTGTCGCGTGGCGGGTCTTGAAACAACTGGATGCCGGCTGGGCAAGAGATCTGTTGGACATTGCCTACCTGGAACCCGAAGTCCTGGCCTGGGCTGAAGCCGGTCTTCCAGATGACGATGCGGTGGTACATCGGGATGTGAACGGCACTGTTTTGCAGGCGGGCGACACGGTCACTTTGATCAAAGCTCTGCCGGTGAAAGGCGCGGGGTTCACCGCGAAACAGGGCACAGCAGTGCGCAAAATTTCACTTGAGGCCGACAATCCAGAGCATATTTCTGGCCGCGTCGAAGGACAGCGCATCGTGATCCTGACCAAATACGTGAAAAAGTCCTGATCACTTTTTACGCGCAGCCATTGAGTTCAATCTCCCTTTCCGTGTTCTATTTGGAGAATAAATAGATTTCGGGAGGGAGATTCTTATGCGCGTATTACTTTCACTGACATTTGCGACCGCTCTAGGGGGCATGGCCGCCGCACAGCAGGTGGCTGATGCGGTTGACCCAGAGATGGCACATAGCGGTGGGTTTGAGGCAATCTCAGCCGAAGTTGCCGCCGCGCTTGGGGCCAAAGCAGCGGGCCAGCCGGTGGCCGCAAACAATTGGATGGTTGCAGCCGCCAACCCCCACGCTGTCTCTGCCGGCGCCGATGTGCTGCGTGCGGGCGGCACAGCTGCAGACGCAATGGTGGCGGTTCAATCGGTCCTTGGGTTGGTTGAACCACAAAGCTCAGGCATCGGCGGCGGGGCGTTTCTTGTCTGGCACGATGGCGCAACCGGCGAGATCACCACATTGGATGGGCGGGAAACCGCACCTATGGCCGCGACTCCGCAGTTGTTTCAAAACGATGCAGGGGAACCTCTGAAATTTTGGGACGCTGTAGTCGGTGGGCGATCCGTTGGTGTGCCCGGCACTCCCGCACTGATGCAAACGGCGCATGAAAAATGGGGGACTGCGGAATGGGCTGACCTGTTTACTGCGGCGGCAGGCCTTGCAGAAGATGGGTTCGCGGTCTCACCGCGCCTTGCAGGGCTTGTTGCACGGGATGCGGATCGATTGGGGCGGTTTCCCGCCACTGCAGAGTATTTGTTGCCAGGTGGTGAACCCATTGCGGTTGGCACACTGTTGAAAAACCCAAGCTACGCCAATGTCATGCGCCGCATGGCTGCCGAAGGAGCAGGGGTAATCTATCGCGGACAAATTGCACAGGATATTGTCTCAACCGTGCGCGGTTCAGAAGACAATCCGGGCGTGCTTGCGCTCCGAGATCTCGCCAACTACGAGGTCAAACAACGTCCAGCCGTCTGCGCCGAATTCCGTGGCCACGAGGTCTGCGGTATGGGGCCACCCTCGTCAGGGGCGCTGACAGTCGGGCAAATCCTTGGGATGATGAATGCCTCCGCACCGGGCGCGCCTGATGACATTCAGACCTGGCGCCGTATCGGCGATGCGTCTCGTTTGGCTTTTGCGGACCGCGGCCGCTATATGGCCGACAGCGATTTTGTTCCTGTCCCGACCAAGGGGTTGGTGGATCCTGATTATCTTGCTCAGAGGGCCGAAGTTCTAAATAGCGAGACCGCATTGGAAAGCGTCGCACCGGGAGAACCCGCATGGGACCACGCCGTGCTGTGGTCGGATGATGACAGTATCGAATTGCCCTCGACCTCACACATTTCGATTGTTGATCAATATGGCAACGCCCTGTCGATGACGACCACCATCGAGAACGGGTTTGGGTCGCGCTTAATGAGCAATGGGTTCTTTCTCAACAACGAACTGACTGACTTTTCCTTCCGCAGCCATCGGAATGGGGTGCCGATTGCCAACCGGGTAGAGCCTGGAAAACGCCCCCGGTCTTCCATGTCGCCGACGATTGTTCGCAAGGACGGAGCACCGGTCCTTGTGGTCGGATCACCCGGTGGCTCGCGCATCATCGGCTATACCACTCAGGCCATTATGGCGCATATCGATTGGGGCATGGATGTCCAGCAAGCCGTTGCCATGCCACATGCCGTGAACCGCTTTGGCACCTACGATTTTGAGGAAGGGACCGCAGCGGCCGAGATGGCCCCGCAATTGGAAGCTCTCGGTTTTAAGGTGAATACGCGTGCGCTCACATCTGGGCTACACGCAATTTCAATCAGTGCTGAGGGACTTCTGGGTGGCGCAGATCCGCGCCGGGAAGGCATCGCTCTTGGTGAATGAAACGTTGGCAGGGGGCAACCCCTGCCACCACACGGGTGTGAATTAGTGGGGTGAATCCATTGCCAACAAGACCATCCCAACCAGCAACAGGATCAGCCCAAGTATGCCCATAGGGCCGATGCGTTGGTGTAAGAGAATGACACTGACGCAGACCGATCCAACGGCACCAACTCCGGTCCAAACCGGATAAGCAACACCCAATGGCAAGCGCGCCATAGACCAATAGAGCGCAACCAGGCTTGAGATGATGCAGAGCGCCGCGAGACCAATAAGCCAGACCGAAGGTCGGGCTGTTGCCAGCTTGAGTGTACCTGCCCAAGCGGTTTCTAGCAGTCCAGCGAAGATGAGAACAATCCAAGCCATTTCAACCTCATATCGGCGGCTCGCGACGAGCAACCTCAGGTGAGGTTGTGCCGTCTTCACGCGTTGAGGCAGGTTAGGTGGAATGCGATTTAACTAGCAAGAAAAATATTTTCCACTACAGAAGATTTATGTGTGCCATAATCTGCCCGTGGTCTGACGCGAGCTTATTGTAGGGCGCCTCTGGGTGACTGCCATCGGTGAGATGGTCGTTGAGCACGCTAAAATAGGTCATTTCACCCAGACGGTTTTCATAGTCGGGGTGGAAATGTCGTGACAGATAGATCTGGTCAATGCTCTCAAAAACCCCGCCAAAGGCCGTTGTATAGACCATATCACGCAGCGATTTACGCACGAAAAGGCGTTCCGCAGAATGCAACTGACGAGACGTGATATCCTCGGTGATCTGGATGTTCTCATCATCGGAATAGCGGTCGCCGCTATGTTTCGCATCATGTCGCAGCATCCAGGCATAGTTTTTGAAGGGCGTCTCACCTGAAATGATTTCCGAACTCACCGTGTGTTGCCCATCGTTGAAGTCGCCCAGAACCATCACCGGGCGGCCAAGGTCCAGTTCTTTCAAAATTTCGCGACGCAGCACCCAAGCCTCTGCCATGCGGCGTAGGCCCGATCGAAGGCTCCCCATGGCTCGCCCCATAGGGTCATATTTGGTAAGGTCCTGAGGCCCCGCGCCATCGAATTCCCCTAATTTAGATTTGAGGTGACAATTGAACACTGTCACAACCGTTTCACCCACTGGAACACGTGCTTTCAGGATGGGGCGAGAGATACGCTTAAGGCGAAAGAACCCGGCGTCGTCCTCGTCCATGCCGCGTAAGGCAGAGAAAGGGATTTCCAAGGGGGCCTGCAGATCTTGAATGATCTCGGGCTCTTCTGCAAAGCCAAACCGCGAGAGTATCGCAAGCCCGGGCCGCCGTTCTCCGGGGTGGCCTGTGTCCGCTGCGTTGGGCGCAAAGGCAAGTGCTGCATCGCGGTACGGATCGACCTTTAGCTTTTTAAAAATGGCCTTGCGATGGTAGCGTTTTGACCGGTCCGGCACGCTCGCTTCATTTAGGGCCTCCGCGCGTACCGAAGCTTCTTCGATCACGGACTGTAGCGCGTTTTCCTCGAAGATTTCCTGAAACCCGATGATATCGGCATCCATGGTCAAAAGCTGATCGGCCAACCAATCTTGCTTCCATGCATATTCCTCGGGCGTGTAGCTCTGAAACCGATAGTATTCCTGGTTCGCTCCGATCAGGTTTTTGACGTTGAAAGAAGCAATAGTGAATTCAGTCATCTGGATTTCCCTTACGGCGCATGTGACCAGATCATGATCATGCGTTTGCGCCGGAACAAGGGGAAACGAAAGGGGATCTAGACCAATTTGGTTGGTAGCTTATCCCCGCCTGTGTCCTCCAAATTAGTCAATCTGCCGACTACGATCCTCGACACAGCATTCGCTTTGGAGAAAGGCGATGACATCCCACAGACGGCCATACTTTGGGACACAACGCAGAATACGACCTTCGCGAACCTGTTCGATCAAACCTGCGCTGACCAGGGCAGCAACATGGTGAGTCATGGAGGAATGCGGGATATCGAGGTCCTCGCGTAAGACCCCCACCGGGAGCCCATCAAAGCCAGATCGTGTCAAGCGTTTGAAAATTCTCAAGCGGTGAGGATGGCCCAAGTCTTTTAGAACTTTGGCGACGTCGTCGACATCCATGAAGATCTCCACTCATTTCGAAGTTACCGGTAATATATTGACATGCATTCATCGCGTCAATATTTCGAAATTACCGGTAATAACGTAAAGGAATCACCATGACCCCGGCTCTAACCGCTGCCCTACAAGATGCAGGCGGCATGTTTGTCTTTCTGGCTGTCGAACTGACGGCTTTGTTTCTGATTATCAGCTATGGTGTTGGAGTGCTTCAGGAGTACATCTCACCTGAACGTATCCAGTCCATCCTGAGTTCTCGCAACGGTCGCGGCTATGTCATCGCAGCGTTGATGGGCGCTATCACCCCGTTTTGCTCCTGTTCCACCATCCCATTTCTGAAAGGTCTCTTGCGCGCGCGGGCGGGGTTTGGCCCAATGATGGTATTCTTGTTTTCGAGCCCACTGCTCAACCCGGTGATAATCGGGCTGTTTGCCGTGACCTTTGGTGTGCAGGTTACGCTGGTCTACTTTGCGATTGCCCTGGGTGTCTCGATTTTGGCGGGAGTCGTGTTGGAACAATTGCGGTTCGAGCGGTTTGTTGTTCCCTCTGCCTATGAGGCCCCAAAACCCTCTGGGTGCAGCACAAACTGCGGAGCGACGCCCGCCGAAAGCAAATGGTTGCGGATTTGGCGTAGCACGTGGAAGGATTTCCGAAGTGTGTTGCCTTACTTGCTCGGTGGTATTGCTATTGGGTCGGTCATCTATGGATTTATGCCAACGGATCTGATCACCGCATACGCGGGCAATGACAATCTTCTGGCCGTTCCTGTCGCCGCGGTGATTGGCATCCCGCTTTACATTCGTGCCGAGGCCGTGATCCCGCTTTCGGCAGCTCTGGCCGCGAAAGGTATGTCTCTGGGGGCTGTGATGGCGCTGATTATTGGCAGCGCAGGTGCCAGTTTGACCGAAGTTATCCTGCTCCGCTCGATCTTCCGGCTTCCGATGATCGCAGCGTTTCTTATCGTCATCCTGACCATGGCGATTTCGGCAGGATTCCTCTATGCTCTGACGCCTTTAGGGGCCCTTTGAGCGGGTGGGTGGCCCAACGGGCCACCCTGAGATTGCATCAGGCGTTGGCTTTGGTAAGCGCCTGATCAAGATCTGCCATCAGATCTTCTGCGTTTTCGATACCGATGGAAATGCGCACAACATTGGGTGCTGCACCCGCAGCGGTCTGCTGTTCCGGCGTCAGCTGGCGGTGCGTGGTCGACGCGGAATGAATGACCAAGGAGCGCGTGTCGCCGAGATTGGCCACATGGCTAAAGATCTCAAGCGAATCCACAAACTTGATGCAGGCATCGTACCCGCCTTTCAAAGCCACGGTGAAAAGGGCCCCAGCACCTTTCGGGCAAATGCGTTCAACACGGTGGTTGTAAGGCGAACTTTCCAGCCCGGCATAGGTCACTGCCTCAACCGCATCATGGCCTTCCAGCCAGCCCGCGATTTTCTGCGCGTTTTCCACGTGGCGCTCCATCCGCAGTGACAGAGTTTCGATCCCCATCAATGTGTAATGTGCCGCCTGTGGGTTCAATGTCATGCCAAGGTCACGCAAGCCGATAGCAATGCCATGGAAGGTAAAGGCCAGAGGGCCGAAGGTCTCGTGGAACTTGAGGCCATGATAGGCTGGCTCAGGTGCGGACAGCGATGGGAATTTGTCGCTTGCGGACCAGTCGAACTTGCCGCTGTCGACCACAATGCCGCCGGTTACGGTGCCGTTGCCGGTGAGGTATTTGGTCAGCGAATGAACCACCAAGGTCGCGCCCAAGGAAATCGGGTTACACAGGTAAGGCGTTGCCGACGTGTTGTCGACAATCAGAGGCAGGCCTGCGTTGTCCGCCACACCGGCAATGGCCTCAATATCAGTGATATAGCCGCCGGGATTGGCGATGGATTCACAGAAAACAGCGCGCGTGTCTTCGTCGATGGCAGCAGAAACAGCATCAAGATCGTCGAAATCTACGAACTTGGCTTCCCAGCCAAAGCGCTTGATGGTCTGGCTGAACTGGGTAATGGTGCCACCGTAGAGGCGCGTCGAGACAACGACGTTTTTACCCGGACCCATCAGCGGAAACAGCGCCATGATCTGGGCCGCGTGACCCGAAGAACAGGCAACCGCACCGACACCGCCCTCTAGTGTCGCAACGCGTTCCTGAAGAACGGCAACGGTTGGGTTGGTCAGGCGAGAATAGATGTATCCCACTTCCTGCAGGTTAAACAGTGCAGCCGCATGTTCGGCGTCGCGGAACACATAAGCCGTGGTTTGATAAATCGGGGTCTGGCGTGCGCCGGTGGCCGGATCAGGGCGTGCGCCTGCGTGAATCTGCAGTGTGTCAAAGCCGTAGTTCGGAGCGTCGGTCATGGAATCCTCCCAGTGGATAAATATCTTTGGCCAAAGGCGTAAGCGATTGTTCCTCGGCTCACAATGATTTGAGGCGGGAAAGGAGGAATCTTCTCCGATTTGGGTGCAATTCCAGAACACTGTTCTGCATTTGGCCTTCGTGAAGTGACCGGCTCGCATTCAGCAGGTATTTACAAAAGAAGGTGGCCAGACTGGGCCACCTTCTTGTTTAGACAGGGAGACCTGTCACATCGTCTTGAGTTGCGTCAAGTGTTCTGCGACCTGGGGTTTGACCGTTTCAATCGCCAATTCTTTCACAGGGCCATATCCGCGAATATCCATGGGCGCTGCGAGGATCTTGTGACAGAGGTCGAGGCTGACCTGTCCAGCGCTACTTCGCTGTGAAACCTGTTCTAAGATGCCCTCAAACCAAGTGATCAGTTCTCGCTCTTGTTTGCGCTCCGTCGTGTAGCGGAACGGATCCAAAACGCTATTTCGAACCCGTCGCAGGCGCGACAATCCTCTTAACAGTTTCGCAAATCCCGCTCCAAACTGGCGCTTCACAGGCCGGCCTCGGGCGTCTGTCTTGCGTGAAATTAGGGGTGGGGCCATGTGATAATTCATCGAGAACCCGTCTTCAAACTCTTCCGCCAACATGTCTTGGAATTCTTGCCCCATGTGCAGGCGCGCAACTTCATACTCATCTTTGATGGCCATCAGCTTATAAAGCGAATTTGCAGCGACAGGTCCAAGTGTCTCGCGTTCGGTTTCAGAAAGGGGTTCTACAAACCCCGAAATGGTGCGTCGGTACCGCTTGGCGTAGGCAGAGGAATGATACTCCGTCAAACGGGTGACATGGCGGTCAACAAGGGCATCAAAGCTCAGCGGAGCTGGTTCAGGTTTTTCGTCCGACAAAGCCTTTGGTTCATGCGACAGCACCCGTCCGAGATCAAAGGCCCGCAGGTTTTTCTCGATGGCAACACCGTTTAGCTCAATGGCCTGTTTCAGAGCGATGTCGCTCACCGGAACAAGACCCGATTGCCAGGCAAAGCCAAGCATCATGACATTGGCAAAAACGCTGTCACCCAGATATTTCTCGGCCAGGGCATTGGCATCCATGTGCGACAGGTTTTCGGCCCCAATCGCGTCGGCAATGGTTTTGGTACGAGCAGCGACGCGCAATTGCGCATCCCGGTTGAGAACCAGATCCCCGGTTGGCATTTCTGCAGTGTTCAGGACCATTTTGGTGCCATTGCGGTACAGTACCGACGCTTTGGGGGACGAGGATACCACCACATCACACCCGATCACCGCATGAGCCCGACCATTGTCTGTTCGCACCTGATGAATGTCGCTTGGCTTTTCCGCCAAGCGAATAAAGCTCAGCACTGTGCCGAACTTCTGCGCAAATCCAGTGAAGTCCAGAACGCTTGAACCTTTGCCCTCCAGGTGGGCCGCCATAGTGATCAGCGCGCCAACGGTAACCACACCTGTTCCGCCAACCCCTGTGACGAGCAGATCATAGGGTGCGTTGAGAGGAGTCAGAGAGGGGTAGGGCAGGTCTTCAGTCAGCAGTGCATAATCCAGATCTGCCCCTGATTTCTTGCGTCGAACCGCGTTTTCCACGGTGACAAAGCTGGGGCAGAACCCATTGAGACAGGAAAAGTCTTTGTTACAGCTTGATAAGTTGACCCGACGCTTGCGCCCCAATTCCGTCTCCAAGGGCTCGATGCTCAGGCAATTGCTTTCAACCGAACAGTCGCCACAGCCTTCGCATACGGCAGGGTTGATAAAGGCGAACCGCTTGGGGTCTTCGATCTTGCCACGTTTGCGCCGGCGCCGTTTCTCGGTGGCGCAGGTTTGTTCGTAGATGATGACAGTTACGCCCGGGATTTCGCGTAGCTCGCGCTGAACCCCATCCAGTTCCGAGCGATCGTTAAATGTGGTGCCGGTTGGAAACTCGGCCCGGTTGAATTTGCCAATGTCATCTGAGACCAGCGCAATGCGCTCGACCCCTTCTGCGCGACAGGTCTGCGCGATGCCCAGCACGGAAACGGGGCCATCTACGGGTTGGCCACCGGTCATGGCAACGGCGTCGTTATAGAGGATTTTATAGGTGATGTTGGTCTCTGCGGCAACGGCCTGACGGATCGCCAGCGATCCAGAGTGATACCAGGTGCCCTCACCAAGGTTCTGGAACTGGTGTTTGCCGCCATTGTAAAGCGAAGCCACCATGTGAGGCACACCTTCGCCGCCCATCTGGGCATAGCCGACAGTTTCACGCCCCATCCAGCTCGCCATCACGTGACAGCCAATACCGGAGGCGGCTTTCGACCCCTCGGGCAGGCGAGTCGAAGTGTTATGTGGGCAGCCGGAACAGAAATAAGGCGTTCGATTGGCACCGGGAACGGCGAGGGCAATTTTAGGCGGGGCGACCAGAGCGTTGGCTTTGTCCAGCAATCCCTCTTCAGGGAAGAATGTGTTGAGCCGCTCGGCCACTACGGGAACCAAATCAAGTGGGCTAAGCTCGCCGGTCCAGGGCAGCAAGGGGTCCCCAACCGCGCGATGTTTGCCAACCATCTTTTCGGGTTTATCACCCGGCCAATCATAGAAGTACTCTTTGAATTGGCTTTCGATGATGCCGCGTTTCTCTTCGATCACCATGACTTCGCGTTTGCCGCGGACAAACCCAAGCGCATCCCGTCGTGCCAGAGGCCAGACCATGCCGACCTTGTAAATGTCGATGCCAAGGCGACGGCAGGCGGCTTCGTCCACACCAAGCAGGCGTAGTGCCTCCATGAGATCCAGATGGCCTTTACCGGTGGTGACAAATCCAAAACTGGCGTCTTTGATGTCATAGATCGGGTGATCAATTGGGTTGGCTTCGACAAAGGCCGCCACTGCATCAAGCTTATACTTAATGCGGGTCTCAATTTCGGGGCTGGGCAGATCAGAGCCACGCACATGTAGGCCCGCCGGTGGAATTTCGATATCGGGGTAGCTAAAGTCTCGGTCTGAGTGCAGTTCAACCGATTGTCCGCTTTCGACGGTCTCGGAAATGGCCTTGAAACCAACCCAGGTGCCAGAGAAACGGCTTAGGGCGATGCCATACTCACCAAAGGCCTGATATTCTGCGACAGAAGCAGGGTTTAGGGTAGGCATAAACCACGACATAAAGGCGACATCGGATTGATGCGGCATCGACGATGACACACATCCATGGTCATCACCTGCGACAACCAACACGCCGCCTTTGGCTGCAGACCCATAGGCATTGCCGTGTTTCAGCGCGTCACCTGAACGATCAACACCTGGGCCTTTGCCGTACCACATGGAAAACACGCCATCGACTTCGCAGTCGGGATCCAATATCGCCTGCTGGGCTCCTAGAACGGCTGTTGCGCCAAGATCCTCGTTCACAGCTGGAACAAAAGTGATCTTGTTTTCGGTGGTCAACTCACGGGCGCGCCACAGTTCGAGATCCAGCCCACCCAGAGGAGATCCCCGATAGCCGGAAATAAAACCAGCAGTGTTTAACCCGGACGACTTATCCCGCCGTGCCTGATCCAACATGATGCGGACAAGGGCTTGGGTGCCCGTTAGGAAAACACGTCCGGTCCTCTGGGTGTAGCGATCGGACAATTTGTAGGGTGCAAAGCTGGGATTCAGGTCTTGCATTGAAGGCCTCCGGGCGTTTTTTCCTAGTATCTCCCGAAAAATCTGGATAAATCGGCCAAATTACTACATCGTACGCCTCTAAGTTGGTTGATAATACCACAAGCTGCCCACTATTCGGATAAATCAACCATGAAGCTTGATGCGCGGGACCGCCAACTCCTAACTCTCCTGCAGGAAGACTGTCGCCTGTCTAACGCGGATCTTGCCGACAAGGTGGGTATGTCTTCTTCCGCTTGTTGGCGACGTGTGCGCCAATTTGAAGAGGCGGGTGTCATCGCGCGCTACAAAGCAGAAGTGACACCAGATCAAGTTGGTCTTGAGTTTCAAGCGCTGGTCCACATTCAGCTCACCCGGCATAATCCCGAACATCTGCAACAGTTTATCACAGCGGTGCAGACACAAAGCGAGGTTTTGGAATGCTTCGCCACAACAGGGCAGGCGGATTATCTGTTGCGTGTGCTCTGTGAAAATATCGCCGAGTACAATCGATTTCTCGAAGAGTTTCTGTTTCGCCTCCCTGCGGTGGAAAGCGCACAGACCAATGTTGTGCTCAAAGAGATTAAGCGAAACCGCGGTATTCCGCTCTAATTGTTTTGCGAAGCGCCCAATGTTCGGGCGCAAGGCATCGATTTCGACGAAATCTTGGGCTGACACGCTCAAGATGAGGCCCTTTGGGGCCAGGATGCTTAAATCCGCGACGCTGGGCTGAAATCTAGACGGGCAGCAACTCGAAGGCCCGTTCTCATCACGTACCAGTCGACATATCCCATTGAAGCCGACCTCAGCAGTCAGCCCCGTGCGCAGGGCAAAGCTGTTGTATCCAGTAAGGTGCGTGACTGTCGCAGTGTCATTCAGTCTTTACACCAATCCGGTTCACTCAAGGTGCTGTTCCCGCGCAGCTCATCTGATTTGCAGGCCGTATTGATCAACACGGCTGGCGGAGTGACAGGGGGGGACCGGTTCGAGCAAGTCTTTACTGCCGGCGCCACGTCAGAGCTGACACTGACCACGCAAGCGGCCGAGCGGGCTTATCGGGCGCAACCGGGACAAGTTGGCCGGATCGTGACCCATGTGAAGGTGGGAGAAGATGCACGCGCCAACTGGCTTCCGCAAGAGACCATTCTCTTTGATGGCTGTGCCATGCAGCGGACCCTTACCGTAGACTTGGCCGACACTGCCCGGCTCACGTTTTGTGAACCGCTTGTATTTGGACGGCACACCATGGGAGAGACCCTGAGACAGGGGAGCTTTCATGACAAGGTTTCCATCACGCGATCGGGCCACCTTCTTTATCTTGATGCCATAAAACTCGACGGTGCGATAACCGAACACCTCTCTCAAATGGCTATTGCAGATGGTGCAGGGGCGATGGTGAGCTTGGTTCACGTCGGTTCAGATGCCGAAGGGCATCTGGCTGCGGTCCGTCATCTTCTTCCGACCACCGGAGGCGCAAGCCTTGTGTTGCCTGACGTGCTGGTGATGCGTGCGCTGGCCCCCGACAGCTTTGCGCTCCGTCAATTTCTGTGCCCGATCCTGACCCGTCTCACGGGGCGGGCGCTTCCTCGACCCTGGATGATCTGACATGAACCTCACCCCACGAGAAAAAGACAAACTGTTGGTGGCAATGGCCGCTGAGGTGGCCCGCAAGCGTCTGGCGCGCGGTGTGAAACTCAATCACCCCGAGGCCATAGCGCTTATCACTGATGCCGTAGTTGAAGGTGCTAGGGATGGCCGCAGCGTGGCTGAATTGATGGAAGCTGGGGCATCGGTGATCACATACGACCAATGTATGACGGGTGTGCCTGAGATGATCCACGATGTTCAGGTCGAGGCAACTTTTCCCGATGGCACCAAACTGGTGACCGTCCACAAACCAATCCGTTGAGAGATGGTGCCATGATCCCCGGAGAAGTCATTACCCCCGAAACTGACCTAATCTTGAATGCGGACCGTGAAGCGATAACCCTGATGGTCTCCAACACCGGTGATCGGCCTGTGCAGGTGGGCAGCCACTACCATTTCGCCGAAACCAATCCCGCGCTTGACTTTGATCGCATAGCGGCGCGCGGGCGACGACTGGACATCGCCGCTGGAACCGCTGTTCGGTTTGAACCGGGGCAACGCCGCGAAGTTCAGTTGATCCCGATGTCTGGGGCACGGCGTATTTTTGGGTTCAATCAAAAGATCATGGGAGAGCTCTGATGCCGACACACATTTCGCGCAAAGATTATGCTGCCATGTATGGCCCAACAACAGGCGACAAAATCCGGCTTGCCGACACCGATCTGTTCATCGAGGTTGAACGTGACCTGACAACCTATGGTGAAGAGGTTAAATTCGGAGGAGGCAAAGTGATCCGCGATGGGATGGGACAGGCCCAAACCACACGTGCCGAGGGCACCGTTGATACTGTCATCACCAATGCCTTGATCCTGGACCATACCGGAATTTTCAAAGCGGATGTGGGTTTGCGGGCAGGCCGCATTCACAAAATCGGCAAGGCTGGCAACCCGGATACGCAACCGGGGGTGGATATCATTGTTGGTCCGGGTAGCGAAGTAATTGCTGGTGAGGGCCGTATATTGACGGCGGGCGGCTTTGATAGCCACATCCATTACATATGTCCTCAGCAGATCGACGAAGCTTTGCACTCTGGTCTGACCACGATGTTAGGCGGAGGCACGGGTCCGGCACATGGGACGCTGGCCACAACCTGCACCCCCGGGCCTTGGCACATCGGGCGCATGATGCAGGCCGCAGATGCCTTTCCCATGAACTTGGCGTTTGCAGGAAAGGGCAACGCGTCGCTTCCAGCGGCGCTAGAAGAACAGGTCCGAGGTGGTGCCTGCGCGCTGAAACTGCATGAAGATTGGGGCACCACTCCGGCTACAATTGATTGCTGTCTCGCTGTGGCGGATGCCATGGATGTTCAGGTGATGATCCACACCGATACGCTCAACGAGTCCGGGTTTGTAGAACACACAGTTGCGGCCATGAAGGGCCGCACCATCCACGCCTTTCACACTGAGGGGGCCGGGGGCGGGCATGCGCCTGACATCATCAAGATCTGTGGTGAAGAGCATGTTCTGCCAAGCTCAACCAATCCAACCCGGCCCTTCACCGTAAACACCGTGGAAGAGCATCTCGATATGCTGATGGTCTGCCACCACCTCGACAAATCCATTCCAGAAGATGTGGCCTTTGCCGAAAGTCGCATTCGCCGTGAAACCATCGCCGCCGAAGATATCTTGCACGACATGGGAGCCTTTTCGATCATCGCCAGCGATAGCCAGGCCATGGGGCGCGTGGGTGAAGTGATCATTCGCACATGGCAGACAGCTGACAAAATGAAAAAACAGCGGGGTCCTTTGCCGGAAGAGCAGGGGGACAATGACAATTTTCGCGCCCGCCGCTATGTGGCGAAATATACCATTAACCCGGCCATCGCTCATGGGCTGAGCCATGAGATCGGTAGTATCGAAGAGGGCAAACGCGCCGACCTTGTGCTTTGGGATCCGGCGTTTTTTGGGGTGAAGCCTGAAATGGTCCTGATGTCCGGCACGATCGTCTGCGCCCAGATGGGCGATCCAAATGCGTCGATCCCAACACCGCAACCTGTGTATTCCAGACCGATGTGGGGCGCCTATGGCCGGTCGGTGGAGCACACTGCCGTGACCTTTGTCTCTGCGGCGGCACAGGCCGATGGGCTACGCGAAAAGCTGGGCCTCGCCAAGCAAACCGTGGCCGTGGAAAACACCCGTCACATTGGCAAGTCGGATTTGAAGCTGAACAGTTATGCCCCCAAGATCGAGGTCAACCCTGAAACCTACGAAGTCCGCGCCGACGGCGTGCTTCTGACCTGCCAACCCGCCAGCGAACTGCCGATGGCACAACGCTATTTCATGTTTTGAGGATTTCGACATGCTTACAAATTGGTTAGCGATAACAAGGGTGCATGACGGATATGCGTCAGAACCCCTGTCTCAATTTTCGCGCGACTGGTATAGAGAAGCCATGGGAGGGAGGCTTACTCAAACAGGAGTATCTCCAAATGGCATATGCAACCGATATTGCAGCGACACCCGCCAAAGGCCTTATGGCCGGAATCGTGTCTGTATTCACCAAAATCGGCAACGGTTTGATCCGTTTGGCCGAGGCCAATCAACGCGTGCAGCGCTGTCAGCGCCTGATGGATCTGTCGGACGCGCAGCTGGCAAAACGCGGCATGAAACGCGAAGATATAGTACGCCACGTCTTTGCAGACTGCATGCACATCTGAACCTTGATTTCGCTCGGGGAGAGGTCTGATGTCTCTTCGAGCTGTCGCGTACCAGTCACATAGCCACGGATCTCCCGCTGACTATGTGGAGTTAACCTACGATGCGCGTTTTCTGCGCCGTAAAGTGTTGACGACAAAGACCGGGCAGAGCCTTCTTGTGGATCTGCCCCAAACCACCTCGCTTGACCAAGGCGGCGTTCTGCACTTGGACACCGGGGAAGAGATTGGCATTCTCGCGGCCCCAGAGCCTCTCTTGGAAGTCAAGTCTGGGACACTCACGCCACTGGCTTGGCACATTGGCAACCGTCATACACCGTGTCAAATTGAAGAAGGGCGTTTGCTGATCCAGCGGGATCACGTCATTCAGGACATGTTGGAACGGTTGGGTGCGACGCTGCGTGAAGTGCGCGAACCATTTACGCCAGAGGGCGGGGCCTACGGACATGGGCGGACACATGGTCATAGCCACTGAGGATCTCTTGACCCTGGTCCAGTGGATGTCACCTAGCTTTCCCATCGGGGCATTCGCGTATTCAAACGGTCTTGAAACGGACATCGAAAATGGGCGCGTGAACAGCCTTTCCACTTTGGCCGATTGGATTGAGACCTCTGTGCGTTTTGGATCAGGGCATTCGGATGCCCTGTTTCTTGCGGCAGCTTATCACGCGGATCTATCCGATATTGAGGATATCGACGCCAGCAATCGCGCCTTTGGCGCCTCGCGCGAACGTCGGATGGAAAGCGATCTACAAGGCGCTGCTTTCTGCCAGACGGTTCGCAAAATTTGGGGGCTTCCGCTCGAGGCTCTAACCTATCCCGTTGCCGTAGGCGCAGCCGCGAAATTGCGTGGTCTGCCCCTGATTGACACCTCAGCGCTGTTTCTGCTGGCCTTTGCTGGCAACCTCGCCGCCGTCGCGATGCGACTTGTTCCTTTGGGGCAAACCGAAGGGCAACAAGCGATTGCTCAAAGCATATCGCTTTGTAGAGCGACGGCACATGACACCGCCCATGGCGATCTTGAACAGCTCAGATCGACCACTTTCCTAGCCGATATCGCTTCAATGCAGCACGAAGCTCTACACTCAAGGATCTTTCGCACATGACCCAATTTAACGGCCCTCTTCGTATCGGTATTGGTGGCCCTGTTGGTGCAGGAAAGACCACGCTGACAGCAGCTTTGAGCGAAGTTTTGAAAGACCGCCACTCGGTGGGCGTGATTACAAATGACATCTACACTCAGGAAGATGCGGAGGCGTTGGTCCGCATGCAGATCCTGCCTTCGGACCGCATCATTGGTGTGGAAACAGGAGGGTGCCCGCATACCGCAATCCGCGAGGACGCGTCGATCAATTTGGCCGCCGTTGCGGAGATGAGCAGCCGTCATCCCGACGTTGAAGTGGTTCTGATCGAAAGCGGTGGCGACAATCTTTCGGCCACCTTTAGTCCTGAGTTGGCGGATCTGACAATCTATGTGATCGATGTCGCGGCCGGGGAAGAAATCCCGCGCAAGGGCGGGCCGGCTCTCACAAAATCAGATATCTTGATTATCAACAAAACCGACCTTGCCCCCCATGTCGGCGCGGATCTTTCGGTGATGGACCGGGATGCGACCCGAATGCGCAGGGGGCGGCCCTTTGTTTTTGCCAACTTGAAAGCACGGCACGGAGTGACACAAATATGTAAGTTGATTTCCGAGATTGGAGGCCTGTAAGGTCTCGTGGTCAGCCTGTTTATTCGTATATCTTCACGTCCAGGAAGGGTCATATTAATAAAGGTTTAGGGTCTGGCGCCTAGTGAGTTGTGTTAACCTACCTCAATGGGAATTGCCTGATACCTGCAATGATGACCGCTTCGTCTGCTATACTGCGCCGCAACTGTGCCGTAGCTCTTTGTTTTCAAAGAGTTGTGTCTTGCGGGGAGGTGGGTAGATGAAAAACCGGATGCGGCAACAACTGGCCAGCAAACTGTCAGGTAGTATCCGGCGCGCAATTTTGTCACCCGTGTTACTGCTTTCGGGTGCTGCAATCGCCGCGTTTTTTGTAACTGGAATCAACATTTATCTGGTTACAAAAAGAGAAGCCCAAACTCTGGACCTATTTTTGCTGATTGCAGACAGATCGCACGATTTGGTCGAAGAATTACTGGTTGCACAAAATTTTGTTCGTGCGGAATACAGCGGCTTAACTGTGATTACCTCTGATGAGAGGGCACAAGAGCTCGCTGCGATGAACACAACAATCGAATCCGGATTAACCGCGCTCTATTGGCAGTCGGAGGGGTCCCCTCATGAACCCGTAGTTACAGAACTTATCGAAGCGCACAGATCCTGGGCGGAAAGAGCGCGCGCGCTTCTCGAGATCGAAAACAATCTGATTGCGCCGAGTTTGATCGAAACCGAGCAGCTGGCAAGTAATGCGGTGGAGCTTGCCGAGGGTTTGGTCCGCTCGATGAAGAGTGAATCCGCCGTCGCAATCGAGCAGGCCAACGCAACAGTATTACGAAGTCTTCGGTTGGGGGGACTGTTTGCCTTGGTGGTGTTTGGGGTTGTCTCTGTGCTCGCTTGGCGCATGTCTGCGCGGATCTCGCGGGTTATGATCCATGTATCGAATACTCTGCGAAAGCTCTCGCACATCGAAACTCCCAAACAGGGGACAACGCAGCATGAATTGATCAGCATGTTTGAGGCCTTGGATGTTCTGGAAACGAGCATCCGCGACAAAGCTCGCATGGCCAAACAGCTGCAACAAGAAAAACAGCGTGCTGAAGAAGCCGCCCAGACCAAGGCGAGATTTCTGGCCAACATGAGCCACGAAATTCGCACCCCAATCAACGGCGTGCTGGGGATGGCCGAAATTTTGGGTGAAACGCAACTCAATCCAGATCAACGTGAATGCGCACACACCATTCTAAAGTCATCCGAGGCTTTGCTGACGGTGATCAACGACATTCTGGATTTCTCGAAAAACGAAACTGGAGAAGTTCTGCTCCAGGCGGAAACCTTCTGCTTCTATGATGCGGTCTTTGATGTGGCGGGTTTACTGGGGCCAGCCATGGGCGGGCGCGATGTCGAAGTCTGCGTTGATTACCCCCGGTCGGTGTCTCATTGGATCGAAGGAGACGAGGGCCGGATCCGACAAATTCTGATGAACCTCGTTGGCAACTCGGTGAAATTCACCTCGGATGGCCACGTCACCATAGCTGTACGTTCGGAGTTGGATCGTTTGATCGTGTCAGTCACAGACACCGGTATCGGCATTCCACAGGACAAGCTGTCTCACATTTTCGGAGCGTTTCATCAGGCTGACATGCAGGTCTCTCGACGTTTTGAGGGCACAGGTCTCGGCCTGGCGATTACTCGGCAGTTGGTCGAGCAAATGCAGGGTGAAATCTCGGTGACCTCGACGGAAGGTCAGGGATCTACCTTTACTGTGAATCTGCCATTGATTGCGAAATCGACCCCAAGACATGGCTCACATCCAATCTGGAGTGATTTTTCTAATTTTGCAGGGCGTCATGTGTTGGTGGTTGACGACTTGGATGACGTTGTGGCGGGATTGAAACAAACGCTTACAGGGTGGAACATGATTGTGCACACCTGCAAATCGGCACAAGAGGTATTAGCGTTACCCAGCGACCTGCTTGCGGATCTGGATCTTGCTATAATCGATGATGGCTTAGAGGACCTGGCGCTAGTTGAGCAGATGTGGCGCAGCCAGAAATCAGCGCTCTGTGCCGTTATCCTGCACACAACCAATGCGCGTGAAACTGAGGACGTGTTGCCGTTTCAAGACGCCATACACCTGATCAAACCCGCGCGCGAAGACAGTCTGGCGGGAAGATTGCATGCAGCTTGGGGCCAGACATCTCCGACCAAACAGCAAAACGAGGGGCCTTCAGTCGCCAAAAGTGACCTCGCTGGCTTGCGCGTTCTGGTGGCGGAAGACAACAAGACGAACCGACTCGTTCTTGGCAAACTTCTAAAATCCACCGGCGTGGACATTTCATTTTGTGAAAATGGCCAAGAGGCTGTCGATCACTTCAAATCCCATGGTGCGGATGTGATCTTGATGGATATGGCAATGCCGGTGTTGGATGGCATTGGTGCAACAGAAGCCATTCGAACATACGAACAGGCAAATGACAGAGTGGCCTGTCCAATTATCGCGTTGACGGCAAATGCAATGCCGGCAGATCGTAAGATCTGCGAAGAGGCTGGGATGTCAGATTTCCTGACCAAACCCGTGCGTAAGGCTGAACTTGTTGCCGCTCTGCGCAAACAAGCTCAGCCTGAACCGACACGTGATGCTGGATAGCATTTAGCTTTCTGAAGACATTTCCACGAGCTGCGTCAGAATGTTAGTGTAATTGGCCTCGCCCTGCGCTCCGGTTACAAGGTGACGTTGTTGAAACACCATCGCGGGTACGCCCTGAATGCCCTGCTGTTGCCAGAACTGTTGTTTCTGTCTCACTTGAGCAGCGCGCTCTTCGCTGGCAAGAAGTCGCAAAGCTTCCGCTCGGTCCAAGCCCACAGCCTCAGCAACATCGGCTAAAACGTCGGGATCAGAGAGGTTCTTGGCATCGGTGAAATGGGCCTTGAACAGGGCCATTTTCAGGTCGTGGCCTTTGCCCTGCTCTCCGGCCCAATCTAAAAGCTGGTGGGCGCGAAAGGTGTTCCACATATGGGAGTCGTCGCTGAAATTGAATTCAAACCCAAGTGCCTGACCCAGGTTTGTCAGCTGGGCGCGCGCCTGTGTCGACTGTTCGGGCGTCGACCCATACTTTGCCGCCAGATGTTCAAGCAGGTTCTCGCCCTCTTCTGCCATTTGAGGGTTGAGCTCAAACGGGTGCCAATGCACGTCTAAATAAATATCCGCGTCAGAGGCGGCCTTGGCCAGTTGAGAATACCCGACAATGCACCAGGGGCACATCACGTCAGAAATGATGTCAACGCGAAGAGGTTGGGTCATGGAGAATCCTTTGCAATCGCCTCTGACATGGCGAGACCACTGCGAGTTTACAACCTGCGCTACAGCAGAGCAGGTGTTGAGGATTTCACATGCTTTTCGGCTTGGGTCGACAATTGATCGGAAAAGAACAATGAAATGCGCGCCGAAGAAGCCCCGGCGCGCATCTGGGTGGTTTAGATGTCGAACTTAACGCCCTGCGCCAAAGGCAGCTCATCAGAGTAGTTCACGGTGTTGGTCTGGCGGCGCATATAGGCTTTCCACGCATCGGAACCGCTTTCGCGTCCGCCACCGGTTTCCTTTTCGCCCCCAAAGGCGCCCCCGATCTCTGCACCCGACGGGCCGATGTTGACGTTGGCGATACCGCAATCGGATCCGGCCGCTGTCAGGAACTGCTCGGCTTCACGCATGTTCAAGGTAAAGACGCAGGAAGAGAGGCCCTGAGGTACATCATTTTGCAGGTCGATGGCTTCGGCAAAGTCATCATATCCAAGAACATACAGGATGGGTGCAAAGGTCTCGGTCTTTACGGTCTTGGTCTGTGCGGGCATTTCAACGATCGCAGGTTCCATGTAAACACCAGCAGCGGGCACGCCTTCTGTCACGCGGTTGCCGCCGAATACAGTTCCGCCTTCTGCCTTGGCGCCTTCCAGTGCCGCTGTCATTGCCGCCCCCGAGGCCTCGTCAACCAATGGACCAATCAAGGTGCCATCGGTCAGCGGGTTGCCAATCGGCAGACCTGCATAGGCTTTCTTTAGGCGTGCAACCAACTCGTCTTTGATCGAGTTATGCGCGATCAAGCGGCGCAAAGTAGTGCAGCGCTGACCGGCGGTGCCCACGGCTGAGAAGACAATCGCGCGCACGGCCATTTCGAGATCGGCCGAGGGGCCAACGATCATGGCGTTGTTGCCGCCGAGCTCAAGAATGCACTTGCCAAAGCGTTCAGCCACGATCGGCGCGACTGCACGGCCCATTCGGGTCGAGCCGGTCGCAGAAATCACTGGAACGTCTTCGCTTGCAACCAAGGCTTTGCCCAGATCTGCACCGCCAATCAGGGTGTGCAGCAGACCTTCGGGCGCATCGCCAAAACGTTCCAGAGCACGACCAAAGATGTTGTGGCAAGCAAGGGCGGTCAGCGGCGTCTTCTCAGAGGGCTTCCAAATAACAGGGTTACCGCAGACCAAGGCCAATGCCGCATTCCACGACCAAACCGCAACTGGGAAGTTGAAGGCCGAGATCACGCCAACAGGACCTGTTGGGTGCCAGGTTTCCATCATCCGATGCCCCGGGCGCTCCGAGGCAATGGTCAAACCATAGAGCTGGCGGGACAGGCCCACGGCGAAATCGCAAATGTCGATCATTTCCTGAACTTCGCCCAGACCTTCCGAGGTGATCTTGCCCGCTTCCCAGCTGACCAGAGCCCCGAGGTCGTCTTTTGCAGCACGCAATTCTTCGCCCAGCAGCCGGATCAGTTCACCGCGGCGGGGGGCTGGAACGGTGCGCCACGCCTTGAACGCGGCTTTGGACTTGGCAAGGATCGCCTCCATTTCAGATGTTGGCGTTTCGTGCAGTTGGCCCAGCACACTGCCGTCGATCGGCGAGGTGACGGTCAGGGTGCCACCGGTCAGATCGGCGGAGCTTAGGCCCAGGGCGGCCAGCGTGGTTTCAGCGCTCATGGCAATATCTTTCATCTCGTCAGACTTTCAGGGTTCCTCTTTGGATCCAAAATGCCATCTGATGAGGTCGCGGCCTATGCCGGAAAGTGCCGGGATGGGTGAGCTGTCCGTCAAAATGACGGAGCGCATTCACAATTTGCCACTACAGTGAGTCATCTGGCAACCGGTCAATTCGAGTCCCAAAAACGACGGAGGTATTTGTGCGCTCAACGCCGGGAAGCGCCCCGATTGCATCGACGAGAATGTCCAGATCTTCGATATGAGGGGCCTCGGCACTGACACAAAGATCGAAGTCACCATTGATTGACAGACACTTTCGAACCTCGGGGAATTCGTTCAACGCCTTAACAACCTTCCCTGTTGATTTCTGAGTAACCTCAATCATAACAAGGACTTGAACGCTTGGAGAATCCGGGCGCTTCTGCAGGCGTACAGTATACCCTTCGATCACACCCATCCGTTCCATGCGTGAGATCCGGTCCTGAACCGTTGTGCGTGCAATTCCCATGCGATTGGCGATATAGGTGGCTGACGCCCGCGCATTGGCTTGAAGATGGGTGATGATTTTACGGTCAATCTCGTCTTTCATCAGTTCGGAGCCTACCTCGTTTTGGGGGAGCGGGACGCCACCATAGCCATACTACACGCCAATTTATCCGGCAAACCGATTGCCGGACCCGTCATTTTGTAGCTTTCACTCAAAGCACCAAATCGCGCTGTTCTTCACGCCCCATCGCAATCAGCAGATCGGACTTATCTTGTTGGGATTTGAATTCAGCTTTGTTGGACATGCCGCGCCAATTGGCGAGGATTATGCTTTGGGCTACGGCACCGCCAAGCGTGGTGCCAGGTCCTGTGACCACAAAGAGGTCGGGGGCAAATTCACGCGCGGCCGTTCGAACGGCCGCGGTGAAGTCATAAGTCTCAACCACTTGCCGCCCGAGCGTATAGTCCCACAACCGTGTTGGATTGCAGGCGCCGGGCCACCAGACCGTTCCACACCCATCGATTATGGGCAGGTCTGGTTGTCCAAACAGATCTTGCGGCAGTGCGGCTCGGCCGCGCTCCGACACCGGCTGCTGGAGAGCACTGTGAAAGCCTGCATGGTTGCCGAGACGCATTGGAAACCGATCTTGAACGGGATCCGCGCTTTGTTCAAAGGCGCTGAGCCCCGCCTCATTGCCGGCAAGGACCAGCATGCCACCCAGATCGATAGACAGGCTCAAAACATGGTCGGTCCGCGCATTGATATCCGCGATCAATGCTATGAGGATCGCACGACGTTCTGGCCGGGGTACCCAATCCTCATCCATCCAAGGATAGACCAGTTGTCCCCCAATCAGCGCCTCTTGCATGAAGGTACCCATGGTGTTCGAAATCCGGAACCCATCTATTGGCGAAACCGCCCCAGCACAGGCCAGCGCTGAATACCACCCCATGGAATTGCCTGTCACCGCAACGATTTCGACATTGTCACGATTGATCGACAGGAAGTCCCCATAGGTTGCGGCGTAGATCAGCCCAGACGCATTGTCACCTCGGCTGTGTTTTGACAGGGTGAACCGCGCGGCACCGTCAAGCGCACTCAGAGTGGGTTGCCTCAAGTGCTGACGCATAGCATCGAACTGTCCGAGCAAAGCAGCATCAGGAAAATGACGTCCCAGATAGCCCAATTCAGGCGCGTTATAGGTGCCCCGACCGGGGCAGATCACAACAGCGGTCTTTTTCATGTGTTTGCTCCCACCAGATCAAGCGCGGCTTGGGTGATGCTGTCCTTGGAGGGCATGGTTGCGGCATAGGCTGGGCCAGTAGGGATAAAGCTGTCATCCGCAGTCAGGCGGGCCAGGTTGGCGTCGCTGGTTTCGGCGAAGTGGGCCATAAGGGCCTCGGCGACACCGCCGCTGTGACGGGTTTCATCCACAACAAGGATATTTTTGCAGCCCTGAACAGCGCGAGACAGCGCCTCTTTTGGCAAAGGTGACAGCCAGCGCAAGTCAATAATTCTGGCGTTCACGCCCGCCGCCGAAAGCGCTGGTTTCGCCTGATTGGAGAGATAGACACCATTGCCAAAAGTCACAATCGCCAGATCCGAGCCATCTCCGTCTACTCCGACGTCTCCCAAGGCAATTGTCTCGGAGGGTTCAGGATAGGTGTGCATCCACCCCCCGTCACCATCCTCATGCAGGTCGCGCATGGGGTACAGGGCTATGGGTTCGAGGAAGGCAACAACGCGTTGTTCTTCACGGGCAAGCCGCACAGATTCCCGTATCATTTTCACTGCGTCCGCCCCATTCGAGGGCACGGCGAGAATGACACCGGGAATGTCGCGCAGAACGGCAACCGAGTTGTCATTGTGGAAATGCCCGCCAAAGCCCTTTTGATAGCCAAGCCCGGCGATGCGCATCACCATCGGGTTGGTGTATTGGCCGTTTGAGAAAAACGACAGGGTTGCGGCCTCGCCCCGGATCTGGTCTTCGGCATTGTGCAGATAGGCCAGAAACTGGATCTCGGGCATCGGGATAAACCCATTGTGCGCCATGCCGATGGCAAGGCCCAGAATGCTCTGTTCATCCAAAAGCGTATCGATCATGCGATCACGGCCAAAACGGCTGTGCAGTTTTTGGGTAACGCCATAGACGCCGCCTTTGCGCCCGACGTCTTCGCCCATCATAACAATTTCGGGATGGTCCAACATGAGGTCGGTCAGCGCCCAGTTGATCAGGCGCGACATGATTTGCGGATCTTTCATCGCCTTTAGATCACCGCCAAACGCCTTGGAGCGAGCTTCGGCGGTTGGGCCGTTGGTCGGCTTGCAGGTGCGCTTTGGCGGGATAAGGCTCGCCATAACATCTTGATTTGTCTCAAGATGGGGCCGGGTCACCACCTCGTCGGCAACGCGGTTCACTCGAGCTTCTGTGTCGGTATAGATCTTAAGAGCATCTTCGCGGCTCAGCGCCCCAAGCTGTTCCAACTGTCGCACCATGTGCAGCAAAGGATCGTTGCTTTCGTCGGCTTCGACCTCGGCTTTGGTCAAATAGGTCGTCGCGACATCTGCACCGGCATGACCATACAGACGCACCGTGCGCACGTGCAGGAAGGCGGGTTTCTTGTGCTGCCGGACATAGGCTGCAGCCTCTTGTGCAACGGCATAGGTGTCGAAGATATCCAGCCCGTCACAGGCGAAGTATTTCAAACCGGGTCGGTTCTGAAAGTTCGCGGCAATCCACCCCGTTGGAGTACGAGTTGAAATACCAATGCCATTGTCTTCGCAACAAAACAGCAAGGGCAGAGGGGCGTTCTGGTAGGACGTCCACTGCGCCGTGTTAAACGCGCCCTGTGCCGTGGAATGGTTGGCCGAGGCATCTCCAAAGCTGCAGTAGACAATCGCGTCATCAGGGAGGCAGGCGTGTTCAGGATCATGCCGTTTGGCAGCGCCAATACCATAGGCGGCGCCCACCGCTTTGGGCAGGTGGCTGGCGATGGTTGAAGTCTGTGGCGGGATGTTCAGCGCTTTGGAGCCCAGAACCTTGTGCCGTCCACCCGAGGTCGGGTCTTCAGACGAACAGGCAAAGGACAGCAACATGTCCCAGGTCATGTTTTGTCCCGGAACCTGTTCCGCACGCTGGATCTGAAACGCGGCATCGCGGTAGTGCAGAAAGGCCATGTCCGTGGGGCGCAAAGCTGCGGCGACGGCGCCAAGACCTTCATGCCCCGAGGAACCGATGGTGTAGAACCCTTGGCGTTTCGCCTGCATAGCGCGGCTTTTGCGATCCAATGCCCGGGAAAGTACCGCCGACCGGAAGATTTGAACGGCCTGCGGATTGTCCAATGGACCAAAAGGGGCATGACCCGGCGGTAAAGTGCCGTCTTTGACTTTGCGAAGGAAATTGTCGTGAACAATCGCGGCCCGATCCATAGTGCCCTGCGCCTTTGTATCTTTTGTCGTGTTGCGAAAACCTAGGGGGTTTTCATTTCCCAAAACAGCGATATTTTCTCGCAATGGTTGGAGAAAAACTCACATGATAGCATCGCGGCGCTTTCTGCCTTCGATTTCCTCGCTCTTGGCGCTTGAATCCGTGGCACGGCTTGGCTCGGCGACTGCGGCGGCAGAAGAGCTATCGCTGACCCATTCGGCGGTCAGTCGCCAGCTGAAGGTTCTGGAAGAACAAATCGGCGTGCAGATGCTGGTGCGCGAAGGCAAGGGGCTGAGCCTGACCAATGCCGGAGCGGCCTATGCGCAATCGGTGCGCAGCGTTTTGCAGGATCTGGCGCGGGCTAGTCACCGGATCACAGTCAATGGTGGCGGGACAAGCTTTAACCTCGCGATCCTTCCCACCTTTGGTATGTATTGGCTGAGCCCCCGCCTGCGCGATTTTGCGCAAGTGTATCCGGATGTTGTCATCAATCAGGCCACCCGCGTGGCGCCTTTTGATTTCACCTATGAACCCTTTGACGCCGCCATTCATTTTGGCGAACGCGACTGGCCAGGTGTGAACTATCTGCCGCTTGCACCGGAACGCATGCTGGCAGTATGTGCGCCTAATCTGGCCCGATCCGGGCCGTTGGCCTCGCAAGAATTGGCGAAAATGCCCTTGCTGCACCTCGAGACTCGTCCGGGCCTTTGGGAACGCTGGTTTACCGAACATGGGCTGACGGCCACGCCTCAAAAAGGTATGTTGTTCGATCAGTTCAGCAATATGGCCGAGGCTGCGGCGCAGGGTATGGGCGTGGCGCTGTTGCCCGATTTCCTAGCACGTTCCGAGATCGCGCGCGGCCGACTGGTGCAGGCCTCAACCGATGAGATGGCTGTGGACGGCACCTATTATCTGGTCTGGCCCAAAGGCCCGATCAGCCCGTCCTTCGCGCAGTTTCTGGATTTCCTGCGCGGCAAACTGGGGCATCAGAATTCATAAGTCAGCGTCAGAACCGTTTCAGTTTTCAACACGCCAGGCAACGTATAAATGTGCTGCAGTGTGGATTGCAGTTCAGCGTGTTCCAGACGGCGCAGCAGCACCATAAAGGCGAATTCACCGGCAATGCCTCGGCAAGCCAGCACCTGTGGCATGTCGCGCAAAATTTCGACCAAGGCGGGCCCCTCACGCTGGGCCACAAGCGCTACTTTGACAAAAGCTCCAATCTCGTCTGGATTGCGCCGCCCCGGCTCTTCGATGGTGTAGCGCAGGATCTGTCCATCCCGCTGCAGGCGATCCAATCGGGCCTGCACGGCAGTTCGCGACCGACCAACCTGAGCCGCAAGCGTGGTAATCGGCACACGCGCATCCCGGCGCAGAATACTTAGGATTTGGTGGTCTACGTCATCATGCATTGTGCGCCTGCATATTTCCTAGAAATATAGGCAAATTACCTATCCCTTTAGGCGAATTGCCACAAGACAGATCCGACGCAAAGCCTCAATCTGGCCCGCATGACTCAGATCTCTCCTCTTGCCGCTCTTTCGGCCCGCGCCCGTTCTTTGGAAGCCTCAAAAATCCGCGAAGTTGCCGAATTGGGCATGACAGAACGCGATGTCATCCCGCTGTGGTTTGGCGAAGGGGCCTGGCCCACCAGTGACTTTATTGTCGAAGCGGCGGTGAAGGCGCTGCGCGCGGGTGAGCACATGTACAACCCGAACAACGGGACACCTGCGTTGCGCCAGCAGATCTGCGATTACAGCAATGGCATTTTCGGCACGGGGCTTACCCCGGATCGGATCACGGTTACGCCATCGGGCATGCAGGGGCTGATGCTGGCTGCGGAAATGCTGGTTACTCCGGGGGATCGTGTTGTTGTTGTCGATCCATGCTGGCCCAACATCACCGGGGCCTTCCGTGCGCAGGGGGGCGATATTGCCTCTGTGGCACTTGAAGAACGCGAGGGTCGCTGGGCCTTGGATCTTGAGAAGCTTCTGAGCACGCTTACGCCAGAAACAAAGGCGGTGGTGCTCAACTCGCCGCATAATCCGACGGGCTGGACAATGCCAGCCGAGGATCAAAAGGCTGTGCTTGACCATTGCCGTCGCCACGGGATCTGGATTGTGGCCGATGACGTTTATACACGTCTCTACCGCCACGGTCGCGCCGCGCCGTCTTTTGTCTCATTGGCCGAGCCAGATGACCTTGTGATCTCGGTGAATTCTTTCTCGAAATGCTGGTCGATGACCGGCTGGCGTCTGGGCTGGTTGGTGGCCCCACCTCAAATCGAAACGCGGTTGGGGCAACTGACCGAGTTCAATACCTCCTGTACCGCGCCGTTCATCCAATCCGCAGGCGTCGCGGCGCTGCGGGAGGGAGAACCTGAAATCGATCTGCTGCATGAGCGGATCACAACAGGCTATGCCATCACGGCCCAAAACCTCAAAGGCTTTGACAAAGTAACCTTCGTGGAACCCGACGGCGCATTCTACGCCTTTTTCCGGGTTGCCGGGTTGGGGGACAGCTTTGACGCGGCCAAGCGTATATTGCGGGAAACCAAAGTTGGTCTTGCCCCCGGCGTTGCCTTTGGTGAGGCGGGTGAGGGGTATCTTCGCCTCTGTTATGCCCAACCCGAGACAGTGCTGGAGCGAGCCTTTGAACGGCTGGCGCCCTTTCTGAGCTGATCTGGGCGTGTGAAATTTCGCGCGACCACTGCAAGAAATTTCAAATGTCAGGCAATTGCATTCTTCCAATTGTCAGACATTTGAAAATCACGTAACCTCTGCCAAAATTTGAATTTATGTGCCGGCACGGCGCAAAACTTGGGAGAGCGGGACGTGAACCAGCGTTTGGATGGGGATTTTGACTATATCATTGTTGGTGCAGGAACGGCGGGCTGTGTGCTGGCCAATCGCCTCTCTGCGAACCCCAAAAACAAGGTTCTTCTGCTAGAGGCGGGGAAATCCGACAATTACCACTGGGTGCACATCCCCGTGGGTTATCTTTATTGCATCGGCAATCCGCGCACCGATTGGATGATGAAAACCGCCCACGAGCCGGGGCTCAACGGACGTTCCTTGGTCTATCCGCGGGGCAAGGTTCTGGGGGGCTGCACCTCGGTCAATGGCATGATCTACATGCGCGGGCAGGCCGCCGATTATGATGGTTGGCGTCAGCTCGGCAATGCCGGCTGGGGCTGGGACGACGTATTACCCTATTTTCTAAAGTCAGAGGATCACCACGGCGGCGACAGCGAAATGCACCGCGAAGGGGGTGAGTGGAAAGTCTCCAAGCAGCGTTTGGAATGGGACATTCTGCGTGCGGTTCAGGAGGGCGCCAAAGAGTTTGGTGTGATGCCCCGCGCCGATTTCAATGATGGCAACAACGAAGGGTCGGGCTTTTTCGAGGTCAACCAGAACAAAGGCGTGCGGTGGAATACCTCAAAAGCCTTTCTGCGCCCGGCCATGAAACGCCCCAATTTGCGGGTGATGACCGAAGCACATATCGACACGCTTGTTCTGGAGGGTCGCGAGGTCAAAGGCATTCGCTTCCGTCACAAAGGCAAAGCTCTTGAAGCGCGGGCGGGGGCCGAGGTGATCCTTTCTGCCGGGGCGATCAACTCGCCCAAGATCATGGAGCTGTCGGGTATTGGTCGCAGCGATGTTCTGGGAGAACATGGTATTGCGGTGCAACATGAGATGGCCGGGGTTGGGGAGAACCTGCAAGACCATCTGCAGATCCGCACCGTGTTCAAGATCAAAGGGGCCAAGACCCTGAACACCATGGCCAATAGTCTGGTGGGCAAGGCCAAAATTGCGCTGCAATATGGTCTGACACAGAGCGGCCCAATGTCGATGGCCCCCAGTCAGTTCGGCATGTTCACCAAATCAGATCCGGCGATGGAAACCCCGGATCTCGAATATCACATTCAGCCGCTTTCAACGGACAAGCTTGGCGATCCGCTGCACCCGTTCCCGGCGATCACAGTATCTGTCTGTAACCTGCGTCCCGAAAGTATCGGCAGCAGCCATATCACCGGTACCGCGGCCGACCCACAGCCGGATATCAAGCTGAACTATCTGTCGTCTGAAAAGGACAAGATGGTTGCCGTGAAATCGGTTCAGCAGGCGCGTCAGATCATGACTGCCAGATCATTGGCTCAATATGAGCCTGAGGAAATCCTGCCGGGGCCTAGCATGGCAAGCGATGCGGATGTACTCAAAGGGGTGGGTGATATTGCAACAACAATCTTCCACCCGGTCGGCACCTGCAAAATGGGTGATGATCCGATGGCGGTGGTGGACAGCCAGCTTCGGGTGCACGGGCTGAAAGGTCTGCGGGTGGTCGATGCATCGATCATGCCCAAGATTGTCTCGGGCAACACCGCCTCTCCCACGATCATGATCGCGGAAAAGGCGGCGGATATGATCCTCGGCGCTTAACGCAGGCGCACATCCACAAAGGTTTCGTTGTAACACGCGCCGTCTTCAATGTCGGTGCGTGTCTCTGCCGGGATCAGGGCATTGACGGTCAGGCCCGTTTCCGATGTGGCGCGCCAAGTGCCTTTAGGCGTGTACAACACACCGGGGCGGGTGGCGTCGGTCACCTTGAGGCGCAGTGCCACCTCTCCTCGGGCGTTCCAGATCATCACGGCATCACCCGTTTTCAGACCACGTGCCTCGGCATCGCTTGGATGCATCTCAAGCTCTTCTTCGCCCTGACAGTCGGGATGACCGCCAAAGGTGGCATTGGTCCGCTTCATCGATCCCGGCGACATCAACGTAAAGGGCAGATCGGGCGTGATCGGGTCATAGCGCGGCACACCAAAGCCATAGGCCTGTTCATAGGCCTCGCAGAACAGCTCAATCTTGCCCGAGGGCGTGGCGGGTTTGACGGTTTTGCACAGGATCAGATCCGCATCATCTTCCGCCAGAAATTCGATCGCTTCGTTTGTAGAAATCTCACTAGGGCGACGACCAGCAAGTTTTGGATGTGTCTCGTCCACAGCCTCATCCATCAACTCGGCATCGCTGGACTGAAAATCGGGGCCATCGTACCCAAAGCGGGCGGCGAGACGGCGGAAGATTTCGGTGTTGGGCAGCGCTTCACCGACTGGATCAATCACAGGCTCGGCCCGTTGCAGATAGTTTTGCCCGTAGGCGCCGAAGATGTCATTGTGCTCGAAATGGGTGGCCGCCGGGAGGATCACATCGCAGAACTGCATGCTGTCGGTCATGGCAACCTCACATCCAACGAGAAACAAATCCTCGCGCATCAACGCTTTGATCAAGGTTGTCTGATCGGGGTGGGTCGCCACGGGATTGTGGTTGTAGATCATGGCTGCCTTAACCGGCACATCTAGCGTCTCATCCAGCAGTTTCTGGGCCACATCCACGATGTTGAAGACACGTGTACCCGGTCTGATGAGATGTTCACCTTGCAGGCGCGCGCGGGTTTTTGGAGTGGCCATACCGGATTTGGAGACAATGCCAGCCCCCAAGCGCCCATGGTGGCCCGTCAGGGCGGGCAGCGCCATGGCGGCACGCATCCCCGAACCGCCCGAACGACCACGTTCCATGCCGTTCCCAAACGAAAAGGCCATGTTCTCGGCGGCGACGATCCAATCCGCCAGCTGGTGGAATTGCTCCGGCGAAATCCCACAGGCTTCGACAACGTCCTCTACGGAGTATTGGCGCGCCTGCTCCATATAGACATCAAAGCCATCAACCCATTGCGCAATGAACGCGAGATCAAGAGCCTTGCGGCTTTCCAACTCGGCGGCGAGGCCCATAGCCAACACGACATCCGTGCCGGGGTGCAGCATGACATGCATGTCGCTTTGCTGAGCCACCTTGATGCGCTTGGGGTCAATGACCACAACTTTGGCACCCTTGGCACGGATCTTCTTCGCCAAGCGCAACAGGTGTAGGTTCGACACCGTCATATTGTTGCCCCAGACCAGAACAAGGTCAGAGTGTAAAACCTGCATCGGGGGCATACCAGGGGCAGCGCCAAAGAGACTGTTGTAGGCTCCACCGGCAACACCACCGCAAAGCGGGCCTCGATTGAGCAGGGTCGCCCCCATATGATAGAAAAAGCGACGGTCCATGGACCCGCCGGCAAGTTCTCCATGTGGTCCGGAATAGTTGAAGGGCATCACGCTTTCCGGGCCATGGGTGTCGATGGCCTGCGAAAACCCGTCATGCACCAGATCAAGCGCCTCATCCCACGAAATGCGTTCAAACTGCCCCGAACCACGTGGGCCCACGCGGCGCAGTGGATGGTGTAGCCGCTTCTCTCCATGAACGAAGTCGGGATAAAAGCGGGTTACTTTGTTGCAGATAACACCATCTGTAAACGGGTTGGCTGTTGAGCCACGCACCTCGGTAATCTGATCGCCGTCGACTGTCACGGACAGGCTACAGGTGTCCGGGCAATCCAGTGGGCATACGCTGGGGCGGGTGACGGGGGCTGTGTCAAGGGACATGGCAATCTCCGAAAATAGTCGTTGATTGCACTGTGTCTGGAAAATGGAATTTCGCGAAGAGCCAAAACCAAATAAAACGGGCAGTCCAATTCATCTGGACTGCCCGTTAGAGATGTCATGGCATTGATCAGGCGTTGACGTCAACCACCACGCGGCCCTGAACCTGACCTTTCAGAATATCTGCGCCGAGTTGCGGGAGGTCACCCAACGCGGCCGGACGGATCATGGCCTCGAGTTTGTCCATTGGCAGATCTTGTGCGATGCGCTGCCAGGCACGCAGGCGATTGTCATAGGGTTGCATCACGCTGTCGATGCCCAAGAGGTTCACACCACGCAGCAGAAACGGCACAACGGTCGCGGGTAAAGCTGCGCCGCCCGCCAGTCCGACTGCGGACACCGACGCACCGTATTTCATCTGGCCCAGCACCCGTGCCAGCATCGCACCGCCAACAGCATCCACGCAGCCCCCCCAGGCTTCGGCTTCCAACGGGCGCTTGGTGGTTTCATTGATCTCGTCACGCGCTACGATCTGTGTGGCCCCCAGATCTTTCAGGTATTCGGTGGTCTCTGGGCGTCCTGTCACAGCCGCAACCTCATGACCCAGCTTGGCCAGAATGGCGGTTGCAACCGAGCCGACGCCGCCTGCCGCACCGGTTACCAAAACGGGGCCATCTTTGATACCGTGATCTTCAAGTGCCATGACCGCCAACATCGCAGTGAAGCCCGCGGTGCCCACTGCCATTGCCTGCCGTGTGGTGATACCCTCTGGCAGGGGCACCAGCATATCTGCCTTCACCCGCGCCTTTTGCGCATAGCCGCCCCAGCGGTTTTCACCTACACGCCAACCGGTTAGCACAACCTTGTCACCTGGCTTGTATCGGTCGTCTTCTGACGCTTCGACGGTGCCCGCAAAATCGATCCCGGGCACGTGCGGGTAGTTGCGCACCAAACCACCACCGGGACCAATGCATAGCCCATCTTTGTAGTTCACCGTGGAATAGTCGACTGCCACGAGAACATCACCTTCGGGCAGCTGATCTTCACCAATCTGGCTCACAGAAGCGTTTGTTTTGCCGTCGTCGTCTTTGTTTACAATCAGAGCGTTGAACATGGGTTTCCCTTATTTCCAAGACGTTTCGCGAACAATTGCAGTGCGCGGTCCAGTTTGCGTTTCCACCACAAGCTCGGTCCCGGCGTCCCAATGAGACGCGGCCACCATGCCGATGGCGACGTTGGTGTTCTGAAAGGGGGACCAAACGGCAGAAGACACCCGCCCAACACGTTGGTCTCCGGCTCGCAACGGCCAACGGCGATCGCACAGAGGGACCGCATCACCTTCGATTGAAATCGAGCGGATCTGTTGTGTCGGTCCGCTCTGGGCCACCTCAGCCAGAGCAGCATGCCCGATGCAATCGGTGATCCGATCGGTGGTGCAGAATTTGCCAAGACCCGCTTCGAACGGGTTGTTTTCGGCGGTCATGTCGCTCCCGTACGAGAGCAATCCGCCCTCGACGCGTTCAATCATATTGGGGCATCCGGCGCGCACATCGAGACTTTGACCGGCTTCGAAAAGTGCGTTCCAAAGGGGCATCCCGTGCTCCCAACCGTCGACGTAGATCTCAAAACCACCCTGCTTGGAGTATCCTGAGCGCGCGATCACATGCTCTTTTCCGCCAAATTCAAAAAGTTTGTAGCGGAAAAACTTCACATCCCGAACCGCGTCACCAAAAACACGCGCCATCAAGTCATCAGACTTTGGACCTTGAATGGCCAAGGGAGACACATCAGGCTCAAAAATCTGAACATCGAGATTTCGACCGACGGCCAAACCTTTGACCCACATAATGAGATCGCTGTCAGCAATCGAAATCCACCAACGGTCTTCTTCGAGTTTCACGGCAACTGGGTCGTTGAGCATGCCCCCGGATTGATCGACCACAGGGATATAGTAGCACTGATCCTCCTGCATCCGGCTAAGATCACGCGGGGTCAGAAGTTGCGCGAGTTTTCCCGCATCAGGGCCGCGCAGCTCGATCTGGCGTTCACAGGCCACATCCCAAACCTGAACAGCCTCACGCAAATGTCGGCTATCTTCTTCGACTGAGTGGAAGAACGTAGGCAGCAACATATGATTGTAAACGGAATAGGCTTTGACGCCTTCGGCTTCGACACCATCGGAAAACGGCGTGCGCCGCAGACGGTGACTGGGGGACATCAGGTACATGGCATAGTGACCTTCTGAAGGGGTTAGATGGATGATTGACGTGCCAAATCAGATTGGTTGCAGAAAAGCGCACAAGCCGGTGGTTCGTACGAAGTGCCAAGTTTCAGCATGCTCACCCCCCCCTTGCCTGAGTCGCCTTTCCTGCTAAAATAAATGCCAGACAATTAAATGCCTGACAATTAAAAATGACACAAAACAAGCCCCAACCCTCTGATCGTCCCGCCCAGATTGCCAAATCAATACGAGACGCCATTCTAAACGGCGCCTTGATGGCAGATGATCGGCTGCCCTCTGAGGCCGAGCTTGCAGAGCAATTTCAGGTGTCTCGCCCGACGGTGCGCGAAGCGCTGAAAAGATTGGCGGCGCAATCACTTATCCGCACCCAACGAGGTGCCTTTGGTGGGGCCTTTATTCACCGCCTGTCTTATGCAGAAGCCCAAGATCAACATGTCACCACATCGACTTTGCTTCTGTCGATCAACGACGTCGGCTTTGATGTGGCCTGTGAAGCGCGTTATGCGCTTGAAAGGTCCTGTACCCGCCTGGCGGCTGAGCGCAGAACAGCAGACCATCTTGCGACCATGCGGGCCGAGATTCACAGGCAGGGGCAGCCAGGGCTAAGTGATGAATCCTTTTGCGCTTCGGATGTCACATTGCACCGTGCGCTGGTGGACAGCACAGGCAACCCGATTTTGTCGTATCAATTGGCGGGGTCCGTCGAGGCGATGCAGCCTCTGATGAACATGATCACCTTCACCGCCCGGTCGCGTGCGCATATCGTTGAATTGCATACACGTTTGGCAGACGCGCTTGAGGCACGAGAGGCCGTGAGGGCAGACGCGGTTTTGTCTGAGCTCGAAGACTATACCTTGTCGTTGGGGCAGGGGGTCATGGCCGCGCGGGCGGCTCGTAAACCCGACACAAAGGGCTCAAAATAGAGCGTTTCCAACTTCTAACGAACCCAGAAAACCAAGAGGGATTTTGGGGTAGATTTTTGTATCTTGTTAAATTGCATCCATTTGGATACAAGTCAGACATCTTCTGGCCACCAATGAGGTTCTTTTGTCCACGCTTCAACTGCGCACCCAAACGTTTGTCATAGCAGCGGCAGGAACTGCCTTTTTCTGGTGGTTCGATTTCCCCCTACCATTCCTGTTTGGCCCGATGGGGGCCTGTTTGGTTGCCGCCTTTTCAGGGGTTTCACTGAAGGGATTTGGCCAGGTCTCAACGGGCGCGCGGACCATTCTCGGGGTTGCGGTTGGTGCAACTTTGACGCCGACACTCCTGGTACAGTTGCCACAGGTCGCGCCGTCGTTGGCGATTGTGCCGCTTTACATCGCGTTGATTGGACTGATCGGGGTGCCATTTTTCAAACGGGTCTGCGGCTATGACACCCCCACAGCTTATTACGCGGCAATGCCGGGAGGATTGCAGGATATGGTGATCTTCGGCCAGGAAGCCGGAGCCAATCCGCGCATTTTATCGCTTGTTCATGCGACCCGGGTTTTATTGATTGTCACGCTCGCGCCGGTTCTTCTCGTGTCGCTTTTCGGTGTCTCTCTGAGCAATCCAATCGGCGCCCCGGTATCTTCGCTTCCGTGGTATGAGCTGGCGTTAATGGGGTTTGCGGCCATTGCCGGATGGAAAGGCGGCGAACGTCTGGGCCTGTTTGGGGCATCGATCTTGGGGCCTATGCTCGTCGCGGCCTGCTTTGCAATACTTGGGCTAATCGAACACCGCCCCCCAAAAGAAGCCATCCTCGCCGCTCAGTTCTTTTTGGGAACGGCGCTTGGGGTGCAATACATGGGCATAACATGGCGAGAATTCCGCCAGATCATTGCCGCCGCTGTTGTCTTTGTTGTTCTGGTGGCGGTTTTGGCCGCGTGCCTCGCCTTGGCGATCCCGCATGTTGTACCTATGGGACAGATGGAGGCCTTTTTGGCCTTCGCCCCCGGAGGTCAGGCGGAAATGACGGTCTTGGCCATTGTCGCGGGCGCAGATCTTGGGGTTGTGATCGCACATCACTTGGTGCGGATCGTCTTGGTGATCACCTGCGCACCTCTCGCCGCGCGATGGATCAAAGGGGCTGCACAATAATGCATCGCGCAGCCCGGTGGATTTAGTCGATGGCCAGTTCCGTGATTTCACGGCGGAAGGGCAGCGCATCGCCGATATCTGGCGTGTCGAGTTCGCGGGCATAGCGATGTCCCGCATAGGTGGCCCAGGCAATGGGGCCGGGCGCGCTGGCATCCCCGATCAGTTTGACGGATTTGATCCCAGCGTCGGCCCACTCATTTTCACGTGCCATCAGGTCGTTGAATACAGCATCCTTCCCGACACGAGACGCCACCATCACAACCGCATCCGCTTCAATTTTCCACGTGCGATCGGTGTAGGTGCAGTTCGAGACCACATGATCGGCATGAATTTCAGTGACACCCTGGTTCAGAACAATTTCAACACCAGCGTCAACCAGACGCGGATGAATGGCGATCTGTTCCAGCGTGTTGTTGGTCCAGTCGCTGACATAGGCTGACGGTGTGACAAGAGTGACATCTGCACCCTGTTTCGCCAGCATCTCGGCAAGCACGCCGCCCATGTAGTAATGATCATCGTCATAAACCACGACTTTGCCGGAGGGCACTGTGCCATCCATCAGATCATCCGGGGTGTAGATTTTTGCACCCTCAGCGATCGGCATCGGCACCACGTGTTGACGCGACACCCCATCGCGCCGCCAGCTTGATCCGGTTGCGATACAGATGTTTTCAAAACCGAACTCAAGAATGTTTTCCGCATCCAGTTCGCTTTCACGATAGATCTCAACATTGGGCCGCTGTCCCAGTTGATAATCGCGGTAATCCACAACCCGGCCCCAGGCCGACAGCCCAGGCAATTTGCGTTCACGGGTGACACGCCCGCCAATCTCGCTTCCGGCTTCGGCCACCGCCACATCATACCCACGACGGCACAGAGCCCAGGCGGCCTCAAGACCTGCGGGGCCGGATCCCACAACGAGAACATTGCTGCTGTCACCTTTGGTGTTCATCTTTTCCGGGTGCCAGCCTTTGCGCCATTCCTCCATAAAGGTGGGGTTCTGGGTGCAGCGGCTGATTGACATGGTCATGTCACCAGTGATGCAGATGTTGCACCCAATGCATTCGCGAATGTCTTCGATCCGGCCCTCTTCCACCTTTTTCGGCAGGAAAGGATCGGCAATTGAAGGGCGGGCACAGCCAATGAAATCCAACGTGCCCTGCTTGATCATCTTGGCCATCACATCAGGTGAGGTGAACCGGCCAACCCCGACGATGGGTTTCTCGGTCAGTTCGTGAATGCCCTTCACCAACTGTTCCTGCGCGGCCTCTTCCTTGAACCTCGACGGTCCCGAGCAATCTTCCCAAGTCCCTTGGGCCAGATCCCAAAGATCCGGCAGATCTTTGTTCATATCAATGAAATCACGCACTTCGGCATTGGAAAACCCAAGATCGCCAATGGTTTCATCCAGAGAGACCCGCAAGGTGATGGCGATCTGGTCGCCAACCGCGTCGCGCATGTCCGAAATCACTTCGTTCACAAAACGCGCCCGGTTTTCAAGGCTACCGCCATATTCATCGCCGCGCTGGTTGGTGGCGCGGGACAGGAAGTGCTGGAAAATGCCAAAGCCATGCGCGCCGTAGAGGCAGATCAGGTCAAAGCCTGCATCTTTTGAGCGTTTGGCCGCATTCACAAACCAACGGCGCAGATCTTTGATGTCCGTTTTCGACAGAGCGCGCGCTTGAATAGGGTCATTGGTGAAGGTGCGAATGGGCAGGGCCGACGGCGCCAAAGGCACCTCTTTGGTGTAGAGGTTAGGACCGTTGATGCCGGAATAGGCCAGCTGAATGCCTGCCAAAGCACCATGGGTTTTCATCTTCTCCGACATCTTGCGAAGCTGAGGGATATCTTTGTCTTCCCAAAGGCGTAGCTCGATGAAGGGTGTGATCTCCGAAGTGTGATGCATCTCACACTGTTCGGTGAAAATCACGCCCCAGCCGCCTTCGGCTTTGATACCACGCATTTCCGCAGCCGCGGAAGGGTCGCGATATCCACCACCATTGCAATGCGGCACCTGATAAAAACGGTTCTTGGCGGTGTGAGGGCCGATTTTCATTGGTTCAAATAGAATATCATAACGAGGATCGCGCATGATCTGTCCTCTCTCTGGCTTGGATGGCCTTTCGGGGCCATCTCGGTGGCTGGGTGGGGCCTGTACCCCTTTAATTGCGAGAAGAATGCTATTATCTCCAAATCAGGGGGTATATACCCCCAGGGTGGTATGACCGATGAGGGCCAAATGACCCGAACAGTTGAAGACGCTCTGGCAGATGTGGTAATAAATTTGGAACGCGCAGGTTTTGCCGGGGCGTTACATCGCTGGCTGAGCACACAATGTACCTACGACAACATTGTTATTCTTGCGTTCTTTGATGATCGCGGACCCGAGGTTATGTTGGCGGAAGCCAATGAAGCCCGTGTTTTTGAGAAACTCGAAACGCATTATGTTGCCGGCGCCTATGTCCTTGATCCCTTCTTCGGACTGCACCGGAACAGGGCTCAAGATGGCCTGTATCGGTTGGCAGAGATTGCGCCGGATCAATTTCAGCGCAATGAGTTCCACGCCACCTACTATGAGCGAACAACCCTGATTGATGAGATTGTATTCTTCTCACGCCCGGTAGAGGGAGTATCGATCACGGTTTGTCTCGGGCGCGACATCAGTTCAGGACGTAAGTTCAGCACCCGTGACCGCAGTCGTCTCGAAAAAATCGCTTCTGTGACAAACGCTCTTGTGCGTCACAACTGGCGCGGATTGACCGCGAAACAGGGGCCAGAAATAGCCGTTTCAGATCAATTGCGGGCGCGTTTGCTTGCAGAGAGAACGATTTCTCTAA
This sequence comes from uncultured Pelagimonas sp., assembly GCA_947497905.1. GTDB lineage: Bacteria > Pseudomonadota > Alphaproteobacteria > Rhodobacterales > Rhodobacteraceae > CANMIH01. Next base: position 47,524 of record CANMIH010000008.1, on the reverse strand, counting down.
GCCCACGACAAAGCGAAGTCGCGCTGTACATCCTTCAGGGCCATTCTTCGATTTCTATTGGGCTAAGTCTTGGGATCAGCCCACAAACGGTCAAAGTATTGCGCAAACAGCTGTATCGAAAATGCAATATCTCCTCTCAGGCGGAGCTGTTTGCACTGTTGGTGCCTTACCTTTCTGGGTCGAAAGACTACGGATTAGCCTAAGCCGAAGCAAAGATAAGGGAGACAGTAATTTTTTAGCCATCCCAGATGTGAAACCCTTTGAGAAACGCATTCCTGGGGGAAGTCGGTCTGCACTTTATTCGCGTCCTGCGGATTTGAGCAGAGTATTTCACCCCTGCGGATCAACAGTTTAAGCCTGAAGTGACTTACCAGAAAGGGCGCAGAGGATGGCGATCGAAAAAACAGACACACTTGTTGTGGGCGGCGGTCAGGCAGGCATCGCGATGAGCGAGCATCTGGGCAGAAATGGCGTGCCTCATCTGGTCTTGGAGAAGAACCGCATTGCCGAAGCCTGGCGCAGTGGGCGTTGGGATGCCCTGGTGACAAACGGTCCGGTTTGGCATGACCGCTTTCCCAATATGCTATTTGAAGGCAATCATCCGGATGAGTTTGTCCCCAAAGACCGCGTGGCAGATTATCTAGAAGACTACGCCAAAATGATCGAAGCGCCCGTGCGCACCGGAGTCGAAGTTCTTAAGGCCGAGCGGATCCCAAACGAAGGTGGCTTCCGAGTTGAAACTACCGAAGGGGTGATTGAGGCTAAGCGGATTGTGACCGCGACAGGCGCCTTCCAACATCCTGTCATTCCGCCGATTGTGCCCGAGACCGCCTCCGTAGATCAGCTGCATTCATTCTACTACAAAAACCCGGACCAGCTTGCCGATGGCGCAGTCATGGTGGTCGGAGCAGGCTCATCTGGTGCGCAGATTGCCGACGAGCTGAACAGGGCAGGGCGCAAGGTGTTCCTGTCCGTCGGCCCGCACGACCGCCCTCCACGTCGCTACCGCGGTCGAGATTTTGTGTGGTGGCTTGGCGTGCTTGGCCTTTGGGATGTGGCGGCGCAGAAACCCGGCACAGAGCATGTCACCATTTCCGTCAGTGGCGCCTATGGCGGGCAAACCATGGATTTCCGCCGTCTGGCAGGGGAAGGTGTGACCCTCACCGGCCTGACACACACATTCCAAGATGGGCGGTTGACCTTCGCCGATGACCTGCAAAAGAACGTTGCAGGCGGGGATGCAAATTACATTGAAATGCTCGACGCCGCAGATGCCTATGTTGAGCGCATGGGACTTGACCTGCCCGAAGAACCAGAGGCACGCGAAGCGTTTGCCGACCCCGATTGTCTGACCCAGCCCATCCGCGAAATTGATCTGGCCGCGGAAGGGATCACCACCATCATCTGGGCCACAGGATTTCGTCAGGATTTTGACTGGCTCAAAGTTGATGCCTTCGATGAGAAGGGTAAACCGATCCATCAACGGGGCGTTTCCTCTGCGCCAGATGTCTATTTCCTCGGGTTGCCCTGGCAATCGCGTCGTGGGTCAACCTTTCTCTGGGGGGTCTGGCATGACGCCAAACATGTCGCCGACCAGATCGCGATCCAGCGGATGTATCAAGACTATGATGGCGAGGCGGCCATTGTACCCTCCGCAGCAGAATAACACGAACAGGTGAGACCAGACATGGCCCATACGCGCATTCGCAAATTCAATACCAAAGACACCTATCCCGAACAGAACCTGGACAATGACCTGTGTCAGGCTGTTGTCACCCAGGGGGGCAAAACCGTGTATCTGCGTGGTCAATGCCCGCAGAACCTTGATGATGCCAAAAACATCGAAAGCCACGATCCGGTCGAACAGACCCACAAGGTGATGCAGAACATCAAACAGCTGATCGAAGAAGCCGGTGGTTCAATGGAACATCTGGTGAAAGTGGTGGTCTATATCACCGATGTGCGCCACCGCGAGGCCGTGTATCGCACCATGGGCGAATACATCAAAGGGGTGCATCCCGTATCAACCGGACTTGTGGTGCAGGCTCTGGCCCGCCCCGATTGGCTTGTCGAGATCGACGGCACCGCTGTCATTCCTGATTGATTGGCCCCTGCTGATCAAATCTGGCCGGATCTTGCTTTTGCTCCTCACAAGATCCGGCCCTTTCTCATTTGAAAGGATGCCTTTATGACATTTTCCCTTGTCGCGCGATGCGCTGAAACGGGCATGTTTGGTCTGGCGATTGCTTCGTCGTCGCCCGCGGTTGCGGCGCGGTGTTCGTTTGCGCGGGCCAAAGTTGGAGCCGTGGCGTCACAGAACGTCACCGACCCAAGTCTTGGGCCGCTCACGCTAGATCTGCTGGAACAGGGCAAGTCTGCGCCAGAAGCCATTGCCGAGGTGCAAGCACAGGGCCGCTTTATTGAATACCGTCAGGTGCTGGCGGTTGATAAATCTGGACAAACGGCCATCCATTCCGGGCCGAATTCTCTTGGGATCTGGACGCAGGCCCAAGCCCAAGATGTCGCGTCGGGCGGTAACCTTCTGGCCAATGATACAGTGCCTCAGGCAATCGTTGACGGATTTCGCGCCGCATCCGGCCATATTGGAGATCGTTTGATTGCCGCCATGCGGGCCGGTTTGGCAGCAGGTGGCGAAGCGGGACCCATCCATTCGGCAGGTCTGAAGATCGTTGACGGTGTCAGTTGGCCCGTGGCGGATCTGCGGTGTGATTGGACCGAAGATTGCCCCATCGAAAACATCGCAACCGCTTGGGATGTCTACAAACCACAGCTCGAAGCCTACATCCAGCGCGCGCTCGATCCGCGTGAAGCGCCGTCTTATGGCGTGCCGGGCGACGAGTAACACAGGGAGAGAGAAGACATGGTGGATTTGAGTTTTTCTGATTGGAAGAGCCGTGCGGCGGGCCTGTCGTTTCGCGGGCAGGCTTTTATCGATGGCAAGTTCGTGGATGCGGTGTCAGGGCGTACCTTTGACAGTATCAACCCTGCAAATGGTTCGGTGCTGACGGCTGTTGCGGAATGTGACGCCGAAGATGTCAATCTTGCGGTGGCTGCCGGGCGGCGCGCGTTTGAAGATGGGCGCTGGTCACGTATGGCCCCGGGGGATCGCAAAGCGGTTTTGCTAAAACTGGCTGATCTGATCCGCGCCAATCTCACCGAAATGGCGCTGTTGGATAGCCTTGATATGGGCAAGCTTGTCACTGATGCCGTCACGGTAGATGCGCCGGGATCCGCGCATTTCTTCCAGTGGTATGCCGAAGCAACCGACAAGGTGTATGACGAAGTAGCGCCGACCGGCCCTGGTGATCTGGCGTTGGTCAGCCGGGTGCCCCTTGGGGTGGTGGGTGCGGTGACACCATGGAACTTCCCCCTAGATATGGCCACTTGGAAAGCCGCAGCGGCGCTGGCCGCAGGAAACTCGGTCGTCCTGAAACCTGCCGAACAATCTCCGCTTTCTGCCCTGCGTCTGGCCGAGCTTGCCGCCGAAGCCGGTGTACCAGATGGGGTGTTTAATGTGGTGCCGGGCTTTGGTCACACGGCTGGACAGGCTCTTGGGTTGCATATGGATGTCGATTGTTTGGCCTTCACCGGTTCAACAGGCATCGGCAAAAAGTTCATGGAGTATTCAGGTCAATCAAACCTGAAACAGGTTTGGCCAGAAACCGGTGGCAAAAGCCCCAACCTAGTGTTTGCCGATTGTGAAGATCTGGACACCGCAGCGGACATGGCGGCCTTTGGCATTTTCTTCAATCAAGGTGAGGTCTGTTCCGCCAATTCGCGCCTCTACGTCGAACGTTCGATCAAAGACGCCTTTGTCGAAAAGCTCATTGCCCGTGCCGAGGGTATGCAGCCCGGTGACCCCTTGGATCCCTCTTCAAAAATGGGTGCGATTGTCGACGAGAAGCAGACCCAAGGCATCATGAAGTTTGTCGAAGCCGGCAATGCCTCTGCGAATTTGGTGACAGGGGGTGCAAGGCACTATGTTGATGGCAAAGGTTGTTTTGTCCAACCGACGATCTTTGACGATGTCAGCCATGACAATCCGTTGGCGCGCGACGAAATCTTTGGCCCGGTCTTGTCTGTGATCGCCTTCGATAGCGAAGATGAAGCCGTCCACATGGCCAATGACAGCATCTATGGATTGGCGGCCTCTGTATGGACCGACAATCTTTCCCGCGCCTGCCGTGTTGCAGACCGGCTGCATGTCGGCACCGTATCGGTCAACACCGTGGATGCACTTTCGGCGCAAACACCGTTTGGCGGCATGAAGCAATCGGGGTTCGGGCGGGACTTGTCGTTGCATTCGCTTGAGAAATATACTGGGCTCAAGACCACCTGGATCAAGTACAAAACCTGATCTACGTCACACAGGAGATGCACCTTGCCTTTTCGCTATACGCTGCGACAGTTGGAGTACTTTGTGGCGGTTGGAAAGGCGGGGAGCATCGCCTCAGCAAGTGAAGTTCTCAATATCTCATCGCCATCAATTTCGGCGGCGATTGCCCAGCTCGAAAGCGAATTTGGCCTGACGCTTTTTGTGCGCGAGCACGCCAAGGGTTTGACACTCACTGAAGCGGGTCATCGTTTCATGGACCAGACCCTGAGGGTGCTGGACGAAGCGGAATATCTCAGTACCTTGGCGGGTGAGATCACCGATACTGCATTGGGTCGCCTGAATGTGGGCTGTCTTCTTACTTTTGCGCAGATGGCCTTGCCGGGGGTGCGGCGCGCCTTTGAAACCGAGCATCCCAATGTTCAGATTTCACAACGGGTGTTGAACCAGGCCGAGATCTTTAGTCAGATCCGTCGCGAAGAAATAGACGTCGCCCTCACCTACGATCTCGATATCCCGTCCGATCTTTCGTTTGAACCATTGATGGATCTGCCCCCTTATGTCCTGTTGGACGACGGGCATGCGCTTGCGGAACGTGACGAGCTGACGGTCAAAGACCTTCGGGACCACCCCATGGTTCTTTTGGATTTGCCCTATAGCTCTGACTATTTTCTTTCCTTCTTCAGTCGTGCCAATATCCGTCCGCGGGTTCGGGAACGCACCGGTGATATGTCGGTGATGCGCGCGATGGTGGCCAATGGGTTTGGGTTCTCAATTGCCAATATTTTGCCTTTGAACAGTGTCTCTCCCGACGGAAAGGCACTTCGGTTCATTCCCTTGAAGGGCAATCTGAAACCGATGCGATTGGGGCTGTTGCATCTGCAAGCCAAGAACAAAACCGCGACGGTCAAAGCGTTCTCGGTCCTCTGCCGTAAGATGGTGGAATCCGATGCGCTCCCTGGGTTGCAAGGCATTCGCTGACGGCTTTGGAAATCCCGAAGATAAGCTTCTAAACTTCCACGTTTTGCCTCTGTGGTCATCAGGTACACTGACACCAAACATTGAAAGTGTAGGCGGACATGTCCGAAACTTTGACCATACTGGACCGATTGATCGGTTTTGAAACCGTCACCAATACCTCGAACCTAGAACTTGCCGGGTATGCGGAAAATCATCTGAAAGCTCGCGGATTTCGAGTGACACGCCTGCCGAGCCATTGCGGTGAAAAGCTAGGCCTCTACGCCGAGATAGGGCCGGCCGGGGATGGCGTGATGTTGTCCGCGCATACAGATGTTGTCCCGGTTGAAGGGCAGAACTGGAGCAAACCTCCATTCCGGCTGACGCAGGACATGGACCGTCTGTATGGGAGGGGCACAACGGACATGAAGGGCTATGTCGCGTCGATGCTGTCGCTTGCAGATAGGGTTGCGGCAAAGGATCTGCGTGAACCTCTCAAGATGGTTTTGTCTTACGATGAAGAGATCGGCTGTGTCGGTATGCAGGAAATGCTGGAGCGGCTTGCGCCACTGATCGGGCAACCGCGCGCTTGTTTCGTGGGGGAACCCACTGAGATGCAGGTGGCAGTGGGGCACAAAGGCAAAGCCGCCCTGCGCGCCCGGTGCTTTGGGCAAAGCGGGCATTCTGCATTGGCCCCTAAATTCGTGAGCGCCCTGCATTTGGCCACAGATATGGTTGCAGAATTGCGTACAATTCAGACCACTTATGAGCAAAATGGTGCTAGGGATTTGGCATATTCCGTACCATTTACGACTTTCCACGTTGGAACGCTAAATGGCGGAACTGCGTTGAATATTGTGCCCGATCACGCCGAACTTGCTTTTGAATACCGACATCTGGCGGCGGACAGTGGTAAGAAAATACTGACGGAAATCGAACAAATGGCTCGGTCTGTGGCCGCACCATTTCGCGCGCGCTATCCCGAGGCCCGGATTGAGATCGAACAATACAATGCTTATCCAGGCCTTGATGTCTCGCCCAACGAAGGCGTGACAGCTCTGGCACAAAAGCTTGCTCAGACCAACGAAACGACCAAAGTCGCCTTTGGCACCGAGGCCGGGTTCTTTAGCGAGCTGGGGATTCCGACGGTGGTCTGCGGGCCGGGCAGCATGGAAGGGCAGGGGCACAAACCTGATGAGTATCTGAGCCTGTCTCAACTTGCGGCCTGCGATGCGATGATGGACCGGATTTTGGATGATATCTCGTCGTAAAGGGTAGGGCACCTCTCGGTGTGGTGCCCCCAGGGCCTCAGCTCGCGATCATATAGAATTTGCGCAGCGTCTCAGTAATTTCCCATGTGCAGGGTGTCCCTTTGCTCATGAAAAACGTATCTCCTGCGACAAATGTCTGGGCGGAGTTGTCAGGGCTAGTCAAGGTGACAGAACCTGAGATGACGGTCATCATTTCGTTTACCGGATAAGCGTCAAATACTTCTCGGCAAGGCGCGCATTCCCATACCCCTGCAACGGTGCTTTCGTCCTCATTGGCGAAGAAACTGCTGATCCGTTCAGATGTGTCAGCGCCCGTGAAGTCTTCTTTTGCCACAAGGGAAGAGGGCACAAATCCAGTTTCAGGATGGCCGTCAGGCAGCATGCGAATTGGTTTGGACATGAGAAAGTTCCAGGTTGGTAGGGATTCAAAAAAACGGGCCACCGAAGCAGCCCGTGCAGTTCCACAGTGAGGTGTGGTTACTTTTTCAGGCCGGTCCAGATCTTGTCGTAAACGGCCTGAGTGGCTTCATCACAGACCTCGATAAAGGCCGCCGGTCCCGCTGAAGCAGGTGGGTTGGCTTCGGGCAGGGTGCGCAGAGCCTCATCGAGAAGCGGAGCAACCCCGTCGATACCGGCTGAATACTGGGTCCAGTTGGTCAGGATCGCGGCGTTTTCTGGTTCAAGCAGGAAATCCATAAATGCCAGCGCGCTGTCGCGGTTCGGTGCGTCTTTCAGAAGAACCACGTTGTCCATCCAGGCGATGTAACCTTGGGTGGGGTAGGCGTATTCGACGTTAGCGCCTTCATCACGCGCTTTGGCGGAAAAGCCGTTGTAAATCATACCCGCAGCGGCATCGCCGGACACCAGAACCTCTTTTGCGGTGTCAGAATTGAACGAGGCCCAGTGCGATTTGGCGTTTTGCAGCATCGCATTCAGCGCCTTCAACTGGTCGCGATCGGTCGAACACTGGGGGATCCCCATGTGCAACGACGCCATGGCCATCATTTCGCCCTGACTGTCGAGAACATTGATCCGGCCCTGTAGCTCTGCAGGCGGGTTAAACAGAATGTCGGTAGAATTGATTTCGCCGGCGAAAACGTCGCGATTGACCGAAAAGGATGTCGAGCCCCACTGGTAGGGGATCGAATGCATGCGCCCCGGGTCAAAGGCCACGTCCAACCACTGAGGTTGGATATTGCCTTTGTTTGCCAGCTCGCCGTCTTTGATTTCATCCAACATGCCTTCGCCGGCCATGATTTTGACCATATAGTCGCCGGGCACGGCCAGATCATAGGTTCCAAGGGCGCCAGCTTTGAGCGAGGCCAGCATCGCTTCGTTGCTGTCAAAGGTGTCCATGGTCACCTTGATGCCGGTCTCAGCTGTAAACTTGTCTAGCAGTTCCTGGGGCATATACTCAAACCAATGGTACAGCACCAGTTCACCTTCGGCCTGTGCGGCCTGTGCGCCAAGGGTCAGCGCAAGCGCAGCCACCGTTGTTTTCATCAGATGTTTCATTGTGTTATCTCCCTGTTCGGTTATTTGGTTTTGTCGGATTTCGAGACCAGATAGCTAAGGGTCACCATCACCACCGAGACCCCCAAAAGCATGGTCGAAATGGCCATGATGTTGGGTTTGATGCCCTGCTTGACCGAGCCAAAGATGGCCGTGGGCAGCGTTTCGACACCCGCACCTTTGACAAAGTTGGTGATGATGAAATCATCCAGGCTGACGATGAACGCGAGCAGAAACCCTGAGATGATCCCCGGCATCATCAGAGGCATGAGGATCTTGGTAAAGGCCTGCCGTTTGGTGGCGTAAAGGTCGAGCGCCGCCTGTTCATACGTGTCTTCGATGCCCTGCATCCGTGCCTGAATGGGCAGATAGGCAAAGGGGATGCAGAATGCGATATGGGCCAGCAAGATGGTCAGCAAACCACGGTCAAAGCCGATGGCGTTGAAGAAAATCAAAGTGGCAACCGCTGTGACAATTTCGGGGACCATCAAAGGCATGCTGATTAGGCCAAAGGACACCGTGCGCAGCTTAAACGCGCCCCCACGGACCATCGCCGTCGCCGCAAGTGTGGCAATCGCCGTTGATGTGGTGGCCGCAATGATTGCGATGATAAAGCTGTTGCGCGCGGCAATTTTGAACTTTTCGCTCTCAGGGCCGGAGAAGACGTCTGCGTACCAGCGCAGAGAAATGCCTTCCCAGTTGGTCAACGACGCCGACGCATTAAAGCTATAGACCGTCACAATGACCAGCGGAGCGTAGAGCACGATCAGGCAGAGCAGAGTTATAGGTTTGAACCCAGGAAAGGCCTGAATGTCGAATTTTTTTGACGCCATGGCTCAGGTCTCCTTTTCCGCTTTGGCCTGTTGCCGGGCGAAAATCAGTAGAATGATCAACACCATGGTTAGCAGGATCATTGAGGCGGCGGCGCCGAATGGCCAATTGCCAGCATTGCCTTTGAACTGTTCCTCAATCAGCGAGCCAATCATGAAATTCTTCGCGCCTCCCAAAAGATCAGGGGCAAGGAAGGATCCCATCGAGGGCACAAACACCAGAATACAACCGGCAATCACCCCAGGTTTCACCGCAGGCAGGAGCACCCGACGCAGGATGGTCATTTTCGTGGCATAGAGATCTGCTGCCGCCTCAGAGAGGGTAAAGTTGTACCTTTCCACAGCCGCGTAAATCGGTAGAACCATGAAGGGCAGGTAGGAATAGAACAGTCCAAGCTGCACCGCGAAATTGGTGTTCACGATATGAAGCGGGCTGTCGATTAGACCAGTGGAAATCAGGAAGTCATTCAGAGGGCCCTGATCGCGCAGCAGAAACTTCATCGATACCGTGCGGATCAGCAAGTTGACCCAATAGGGGATCGTGATCAGAAACACCCACATAGGCCGCACCCGCTCGGGCTGGGTAGCGATAAAGTAGGCGGTCGGGAAGCCGATCAAAAAGCTGAGCAAAGTGGCCGCACCCGCCTGCCAGATCGAGCGCCAGAAAATGGTGATATAGGTCCACTCAATTTTGGCGGGCTCATCCCCAAACAGGCCGCGATCAAAGAAAAACTGATCATAGGCTGAGAGGCTGAACTCCCAAACCACGCCACCGCGGAACTCTTTCGTCAGAAAAGAGTAGACCAGCATCAAAAGAACCGGCGCCAGAATGAGAAAGCTCAGAGTGACCCAGGCGGGCATCAGCAGCCAGGTCCGGGCCTCTTTGTAAGTATCTGTGGTTGCGCTGCCGCCGCTTGCTGCACCGGCTGCCATCAATCCACCAGGAGGCGTGCGGCCCCCAGCTCCATGTTAACAAAAACTTCAGCACCTTGGTCGAAGATGCGTTTGTTGCCTCGGTCTGAATTTGACGTGCGAATAGTGAACTGCGGGCCGTCATCTAGATTAACAATGGTGGATATGTCCGTGCCAATAAAGACATTTTCCACCACTTTACCTTTTAGACTTTCGGCCTCGACTGGTGCATCCGATGTGAACAGGCGCTCTGGGCGCACCGACATATGAACCTTTGAGCCCACACCGATTCCGGTGACGGCATTACAGGTAAGTTCGTGACCACCGCCTAGATGGCAGGTGGCCCTTCCTTCATGCACTGCATCAACTGAAACCTCTAAGAGGTTGGTTTCTCCAATGAAATCAGCAACAAACTTGTTGTGCGGGCGCTCGTAGATGTCATTGGGGGTTCCAAGTTGCTGCATTTCGCCCGCAGACATCACCGCAATCCGGTCTGACATGGTCAGGGCTTCCTCCTGATCATGGGTCACGAAAATAAAGGTGATCCCGGTCTCGCGCTGCAGGTGCTTCAACTCAAGCTGCATCGCTTTGCGCAGCTTGAGATCCAGAGCCGACAGCGGCTCATCGAGCAAAAGCACCTTTGGCTTTGGCGCCAACGCGCGCGCAAGGGCCACCCGTTGTTGCTGGCCACCAGAGAGCTGGCTGGGTTTACGGGCGCTGAACTGTGAGAGCTGCACAAGTTCGAGCATTTCACCGGCTTTACGGCGCGCCTCTGATTTTGAAGCGCCACGCATTTCAAGACCAAAGCCGACGTTGTCGAGAATGGTCATATGCGGAAACAGCGCATAGTTCTGGAACACTGTGTTGACGGGGCGCTTGTTCGGCGGCAGATTTTCGATCTCGTCTCCGTAGAGGAAAATTGCGCCTTCGGTGACGTCCTCAAAACCTGCGATCATGCGCAGCAATGTGGTCTTGCCACAGCCGGATGGGCCAAGCAGTGTGAAGAATTCGTTGTCCATGATGGAAAGCGAGATCCGCTTCAACGCGGTGAAATCACCATAGCGTTTAACGGCGTCTCGCACATCGATGGCTATCTGGCTGGTGTCAGACAAGCGGGCCTCCCATTCGTCGCGGTTTGGTCCACGATAGGTCTTAGAAGGTGCTTGCAATAAGTATCAAATACCTCAGCGCTGATTAGGATGTGCCTAATTCGAACCAGTGGGTTGTTTTACGAGTTGCATTAATCGTTTAGATACAGAGCTCTATGCTACTGGCCGCAATTTACTTTCAACATAATCCACATTATCGGCAACATGCACCTCTCGCCACGCCATCCCAAACTGTTTTCAGAACGCCGGAGGATACATCAGCGTCTTGCCTTCATGCTAAAAATAACGGCGATCATTTCGCATACCCCAATCGCTATATAGATCGGCCAGAATAGTTCCAAACTGTTCGACAGCCATATCGGGATCAATGACTGTTGGTGGATGTCCCCCAAAGATCGTAACAACGTCGCCAACCGATACCTCGGGTAAGGCAGTTACATCCGCCACCAGTGTGTTCATCGAAATTTTGCCCATGATCGGTGCCAAGCCTGACCCAATCGACACAACGCCGCGATCTTGCGACATGCGGCTGATCCCATTGGCGTAGCCGATTGAGATACACGCCAAGCGCCGATCGGCCTCCAGAGTTCTGGCTTTGTCATACCCGACGGTTATCCCTTTGGGATAATCCCCTAGGCTGACCACGTGCGCTTTTAGATCCATGGTTGTGACAAAGCCAAGATCTGGGTTCAGAACCCCATACATCAACGCGCCACAGCGATACATATCGGTTTGGGTGGGCACCGATGAAACCAAGGTCAGCGAGCTTCCAGCGTGCACTGTAACGCGATCTCTTTTCAGAGCGCTGTTTTCAAACACCCAGGCCACCTGTCGTTGAAACAGATCCGCGCTCTCGCGAAGATGGTCCGGTTTATTGCTGGGATAATGGGTGCAGATCCCGACAATGTCCTCGCTCAGAAGCTCTAGAATTTTCCGGCATTTTCCTTGCCCGCCTTCTGTCGCGATTTCAAGACCATCACGCGACATGCCTTCCGCGTTCAAGGCTAGATGGCAGCGCACCCCATGCCCCGTGTCCTTTAACGCCAGCAAAGCCCGCGCGGCCTCAAGTGAACCGACCTGTTCTTCAACCTTATAGATGACCGCGCTCTCAAGTTCCTCAAAGCTGGCCGCCCGCACCCGGATTACCGTGCCTTTGAACCCCGCCTCTCGAACCGCGCGCGCCTCTGCGTTCGAAGTGATGCCTATCACTGTGATGCCCTTTGCCATGACCAAAGGCGTCACATGCTGAATCCCATGCCCATAGGCATCCGCCTTGAGCACAGCGCAAAACTGACGCCCCTCGGGCACAAGATCCAGCGCAATATCGAGATTACGCGAAATGCGATCACGGTGGATCTCACACCAGGAGCTTGGAGCGCGGGTCTGGGTCATCGGTTCGGCAATCCCAGCACGCGATCAACGATCCCACAGAGTTGGCTGATCACAATCGGCAACAGCGCATCCGGGAAATCATAATCCGGGTTGTGCAACTGGGGATGTGTTTCCCCGGAACCCACATATAGCAAGCAGGCTTTGGCTCCATCATCACCAAAACGCCCAAAATCTTCAGACCAGCGCATGGGGATGTCCATTTCATGGATCACATGCCCCTGCCCGTCTGCCACGACGCGCGCAATCTCTGTTGCGTCTGGGTCATTGAGCACCGCGCGGAACACATCATGCCAATGGATGCGCACTTTCAACTCGCCAGCTGTTTGCGCAACAAGTGCTTCCGCATCCTCGATCATCCGTTCCATACGCTCATTGGTGGTGGCGCGCAGGGTCACGCGCAGCTCACCATCCGCGGGAGCGATGCCAAAGGTGGGCTCCCCCAGATTGGCGTGGGTCAGAGTGCTTAAGGCAAAGCCATTGTCGCCAATTGTCCCGTGGCTTAGAGCTGGCAAAGCGATCATCAGTTGGGACATCGCTGCCGCCGGTGAGAGCCCATCTTCTGGCGCCGCCGCATGCGAACTCTTGCCTTCCAACAGAATTTGCATCCCACGCGATGCGCAATTGCCAGATCCGGTTTTCAACCCGATTTCGCCCAATGGGCGACCTGGTACATTGTGATAGGCAAAGGCGTAGTCTGGGCGCAGTTCAGGCCACCGCGGATCGGCAATAACTGCGGGTGCCCCTGCCCCGGTTTCTTCCGCCGGTTGGAACAAAAGAATAACCCGTCCTTTGCGCGGCCGTGTCGCGAGACGCATCCCCACCCCCAGCAAAGACACCATATGACCGTCGTGGCCACATAGATGCCCCTTGCCTTCAACTTCGGATTTATAGACAAGATCCGAGATTTCGCGGATCGGCAGCCCATCCAACTCGCAGCGTAGAAGAACCGTTGGGCCCTCTTCGCTGCCCGAAAACTCCGCAGCAACCCCGTGCCCACCAAGACTGGTCCAGATCCGGTCGGCCCCAAGAGCCGTCAATTCTTTGGCGATGCGCTGCGCCGTTTGCTCCTCTTCGCCCGAAATCTCCGGTTTCCGGTGCAGCTCGTGGCGAAGGTTTACCAGATCAGAAATTTGCTCCTCGCTCAGAATAGACATCGCTCTCTCCTCAGAAAATTTCGAACAGACCGGCGGCACCCTGACCGCCCCCAATGCACATAGACACAACACCCCATTTGGCGCCACGGCGCTGGCCTTCCAACAGGATATGTCCCGCCATACGGGCCCCCGACATGCCATAGGGGTGACCAATAGAAATGGCACCACCGTTGACGTTAAGCCGGTCATTGGGGACCGCAAGTGCATCGCGACAATACAAAAGCTGAGCCGCGAAAGCTTCGTTGATTTCCCACAGATCAATGTCAGCTATGCTGAGCCCCGCGCGGTTCAACAGGCGCGGGATGGCAACAACCGGTCCAATGCCCATTTCATCCGGTGCGACCCCTGCCACGGCAAAGCCACGCAGCGCCCCAAGCGGGGCAAGCTTTCGGCGCTTGGCCTCGTCGGCGGACATCACCACCAAGGCAGCGGCCCCATCCGACAGCTGGCTCGCGTTTCCAGCGGTGACGGTTTTCCCCTCTCCGCGCACAGCGGCCAGACCGCTTAATCCGTCAAGCGTCGTGCCAGCACGGTTGCATTCGTCCTGTGTCAGGGTGACGGGCGCTTCATGGGTTTCTTTCGTCACTTTGTCGGTGACCAGTTTGACCGCATCGATCGGAACAATCTCGGCGTCAAACAGGCCCTCGGCCTGCGCGCGCGCCGTGCGTTCCTGGCTTTGCAGCGCATAGGCATCCTGTGCGGCGCGGCTCACCCCATAGCGTTCGGCGACCACCTCAGCGGTGTCGAGCATGGGCATGTAATAGGCCTCTGGCACACTTGGGTCGCGATAGCGGTGGCTGTTCCAGGTGGTGTTTTGAACCAAAGAGATGCTCTCAAGCCCGCCAGCCAAGGCGACATCCACCCCTTCACAGGCCACCATATGTGATGCAATGGAAAGCGCGTTCAGACCAGAGGCGCATTGCCGGTCTATGGTGGCACCGGCAACGCTGTCAGGCAGTCCAGCCGCCTGCGCGATGTGACGGGCGACATTCACCCCGGCAGAGCCTTGTGTCAGGGCCGAACCAAAGACCACCTCTTCGACCTCGGCGCCGGTCAGACCCGCGCGGGCCAAAGCCGCTTTGACCGCTGGGGCCGCCAGCGATGGGGCTTCGAGATTGTTGAAGGCACCGCGATAGGCTTTGCCAATGGGGGTGCGGGCGGTGGAGACGATAACTGCATCACGCATGGGCTTTGTCCTCAAATCGCTTCAACGCCACACCACTCTGCGATGAACATCGCAGTGGCTTTGGTGATGCGGCGCATGCTTTCAAGATCCACGCGTTCGTTGAACCCGTGAATGGCCTCGGCGCGCGGGCCGTAGACCAAGGCGGGCGTGTCGGCATAGAGCCCAAAGAAACGCGCATCGGTGGTCGCGGTGATCGCCTCGCGCACCAATGCCTCGCCAGTGGCGGATTTATGCGCCAGATCAAGCGCCTCAATGGCCTGCGCCGCGTTTTGGGAACTGTCTTCTGACAGCGCGTACCCTTCGGCATGGAAGCCGTGATAGACAATCTCGGGCAGCGAGTTGCGCAGGAAATCATTCTGTCGGGCAGCGTCCAGAATGACCTCTTCAATCTCTTTCTTCGCAGCCTCAATAGACTGCCCCGGAAAGATCGCCATCCGTACGTCAAAGGTGCTCCAGGCCGGTACAGAACTGGTCCAGTCGCCACCTTCGATTTTGCCGATGTTGAGGTTCAGCGAGTGATGCATATGGGCATAATCCGCGTGCCGGTTCTCTGCTGCGTTCCAGCGGTGCTCCATGTCATGCAGGGCCTTGATCAACGGAAAGGCCGCCTCGATCGCATTTGCTCCGCTCCCGGCATAAGCCACATGGGTGGGCAGGCCCTTCAGGTGTACCTGAAACCAGATCACACCCAACTGCGCTGTGACGAGATGTTCGGAGAACGGTTCGGGGATCAACGCTGCATCGGCTTTGTATCCCCGTGCCAGACAGGCAAGGGCGCCGTTTCCGGTGCATTCCTCTTCGACCACCGATTGGAAAAAGACATCACCCGCCGGAGCCAATCCACAGGCGCGCAGCGCATCCAACGCAAAGAGGTTGGAGGCCAGCCCGGCCTTCATATCGCCACCACCCCGACCATAGAGCCAGCCATCTTCCACACGCGGTTCAAACGGTGGGCTGTCCCACATGTCCAATGGTCCAGCGGGCACCACGTCAATATGACCGTTCAAAATCAGCGACCGGCCTGACTGGGTCTTGGACCGGTGAATGCCGACAACATTGACCGCATCGTCATAAGGGCCAAGCACCGGAGAAAACCCAGGCAGGTGTTGGATCTCTTCAATGTCGATCTGCCAGCGATCAATGTCATAGCCTCGTGCGGCGAGCTCGTCTGCCATAAACTTCTGAGCCGACTGTTCTTTGCCACGGGTCGACGGATGCGAGGTCAGCTCAGACAGAAAGGCAACCTGAGCGTCAAAACCCGCATCAACGGCGTTACAGAGGCGAGTTTTTACAGTATCCTGCATAATAACCTCTTAGAACTGAGCAGGCGGAGTTTCAGGCAGGATCAGCGGGGCGCCCGTGGCCTCAACCACCTCTGCGACACTCACACCTTCCAAGGTTTCAACAAGAGCAAACCCCTGAGGTGTCACATCTATCACCGCCATATCGGTGAAGATCCGCGACACACAGGCCCGTGCGGTCAGAGGCAGTGCGCAGGTCTCTTTCAGTTTCGGGTTGCCCGCACGGTCCGTGTGCGTGGTCAGCACAACCACCCGACGGGCTTTCTGCGCCAACTCAATGCCACCGCCAACGCCGGGGCTGAATTTGCCGGGGATCTTCCAATTGGCCAGATCCCCGGTGGCACTCACCTCAAAGGCACCCAGCATGGTCAAATCCAACCGGCCTGAGCGCACCATGGCAAAGCTTGTGGCGCTGTCGAAAAAGGCAGACCCGGGCACGGTCGAGACATAGGCTCCACCGGCATCAATCAAATTTCGGTCTGCCTCTTCTGCGGACAGCGTCGGGCCAATGCCGCTCAACCCGTTTTCCGTATGCAGACAGACGGGAAAATCGGCAGGCAGATAATTGACCACCTTGGTGGGCAGGCCAATTCCCAGATTCACCACCATGCCGGGGGCAATTTCGCGCGCCGCGCGGGCAACCATGCGGTCTCTAGCGTTGGACAACGGCATATTCCTTGGACAAAGTACCCAGTGCTGCGACGTGATCGACAAACACCCCAGTGGTGTGCACATCATTGGCAGACAGATCGCCCAGCGGAACAATCTGTTCGGCCTCGGCAATCACACAATCTGCGGCCATGGCCATCAGCGGGTTGAAGTTCTGCGCCGTGGCCCGATAGGCCAGATTGCCAAACCCATCGGCGCGGTCCGCATGAATTAGCGCCACGTTGGCGCGCAGGGCGGGTTCGACCAAATGCGGTTTTCCCGCGACCTCAACAATCTGCTTGCCTTCAGCCAGCTCTGTTCCAATGCCGATGTCGCTCAGAACACCGCCCAGCCCCGAGCCTCCGGCGCGAATGCGTTCTGCCAGAATACCCTGGGCATTGAACTCAACCGCAATTTTGCCGCTGTTCATCAACTCAATCGCATGGGTGTTCAGTCCCAGATGGGTGGTGATCAATCGGGCCACCTGACCACTTTGCAGCAGATGGTCGATGCCCATACCCGGTTCATTGGCGTCGTTCTTAACGACAGTCAGATCCCGCGCGCCATGGGCCAACAGTGCATGGATCAGTGTCATCGGCGTGCCGGGCACCCCAAAGCCACCGATCATCACGGTATCCCCGTCTTTGATCTGGGCAATCGCCGCCTCTATTGTGGTTTCTTTGTTGGGGAGCTTCATGCACCCCCCTCCACTGGCAGGCCAACCTCGGCGGCAAAGGCATCCAAGGCATCGCGCAGGATCGCCATCATCTCGCCAATCTGGTCTTTGGTGATGATCAGCGGTGGCGCCAGCAAGAAGTGATCGCCAGACGCGCCGCCGCGGGTGCGACGGGAATAGATGATCAGCCCACGCGCATAGGCCAGTTCAACCAGACGATCATAGGCGTTGAGTTTGGGATCAAGTGGTTCACCGGTGTCGCGGTCGAAGAACTCAAAGGCCGTCAACAGTCCCTTGCCACGCACATCTCCGATAAAGGGATATCGGTCTTTAAGGGCGTGCAGCTCGGTCATCAGAACCTCACCCATTTTGGCGGCGTTCTCGATCAAGCCCTGCTCTTCCATTTCTTCCAGCACGGCCAGACCGGCAGAACAGGCAAGAGGATTGCCCGCATAGGTGAACCCATGCAGGAAACCACCGGCATCCAGCACGGATTCAACGATACGCTCACCCGCAACAATTGCCCCCAGGGGCGCATAGCCCGCGCCAAATCCTTTGGACATGGCCACGATATCCGGGGTGATACCCCAATGTTCGGCTGCGAGGAATTTGCCTGTGCGCCCTGCCCCGGTCATGACCTCATCGTAGATGAGCAAAACACCATACTCGTCGCAAATCTCACGCACACGGGCATAATAGCTGTCCGGGGCAACCAGTGCTCCGGTAGAAGCTCCCCCGACAGGCTCCATGATGAAGGCCAGAACATTTTCAGGACCATCTTCAAGGATTTTGTCGCGCAGAAGCTCGGCATATTTGATGCCACGCTCGTCCTCGGTCAGGTTATCGCGATCCAGATAGGTCACGGGTGCATCGACCTTGGGCATGCCCTCCATCATCGGCGAAAACGGTTCGCGCAGCGGGTCATAGCCCGTCAGATCAAGCGCGCCAAAGGTGCAGCCATGATACGACGGAAAGCGTGAGATCACCTTGTGGCGGCTCTCTTGGCCTTGGGTGATTGCATATTGGCGTGCCAGTTTGACCGCACTTTCCACGGCCTCAGACCCACCAGAGACAAAAAATACCCGGTCCAGACCCTCAGGTGTCATTGCCACCGTCTTAGCGGCCAGATCTTCTGACGGATGCGTGCGGAAATGCAAGCGGTAGCCAAAGGTGGCTTTGTCCATCTGGGCTTTGATCTTGGCCAGAACGCGTGGGTTAGAATGGCCAATGTTAGATACCATGGCCCCCGACGAGCCATCGATATACCGTTTGCCGTTTTCGTCGATCAGGTAGATCCCCTCACCATAATCGAGAAATGGGCGTGGGTTCCGGGTCTGATAAAACAGGAATGAGTCTTGATCGCTCACTTTGCACCTTCGATGTGTTTGCGGAGAAATTCGCGGGTTCGCTCTTGGGTCGGTTTTTTGAAGATCACCTCAGGCGGGCCCTCTTCCACCACAACCCCTTTGTCCATAAACAACACGCGGTCACAGACGGCGGCCGCAAAATCCATTTCATGGGTCACAATGATCATGGTCATGTGTTCTTCCGCGAGCGTCTTCATGACCTGGTTCACTTCATCCACCAGCTCAGGGTCGAGCGCCGAGGTTGCCTCATCAAAGAGCATCAGCTTGGGCTTCATCGCCAGAGCACGGGCAATGGCCACGCGCTGTTTCTGACCGCCTGACAGTTGCGAGGGATAATAGTCGATCCGCTCCAACATGCCGACGTGATCCAACTGCTCTTCGGCCAGTGCGTTGGCTTCGTCTTTTGACAGCCCTTTCAACAGCATGGGCGCCATGGTGACGTTCTCGCGGACAGTCAGATGCGGGAAGAGATTGAAGTGCTGGAACACCATACCAATCTGCTGGCGCATCTCGTTGATGTGCTTTTCATACTGGCGATGCGGCAGATCTTTGTTGACCCGGGTTCCATCCAGCCAGATCTCACCTCCGGTGAGCGCATCAAGGTCATTAATAGCACGCAGCAACGTAGATTTACCTGACCCAGATGGGCCAATGATGGCCACAATCTGGCCGCGATCAACGCTCAGGCTGATGTCTTTGAGAACCTCAAGCTCGCCAAAGGATTTCTGGGCGTGACGAATTTGGACAAAGTCTGTCTGTTCGGTCATGGGGGGCCTCGTAGATCAGCGGGAGATGGAAATGCGGCGCTCGATTTTGCGCTGCACCCATTCCATGCAAAGATTGATGACGTAGTAGCAGGCAGCCGCCAGCATGTAGAATTCGAAGGGACGGTAGGTCTTGCCGATCACACGCTGCGCCGAAAGCGTCAGCTCGCTCACGCCAATCACCGACACCAAGGCGCTGTCTTTCAACAGGGCGATCATATTGTTGCCGATCGGTGGGATCACGGCGCGCACTGCCTGAGGGATAACCACCTTGCGCAGCGCCTGAGCACGGCTCAGTCCCAGCGTCCGCGCGGCCTCCATCTGACCTTTGTCCACCGCCAGAATTGCAGTCTGGATCAGTTCGGAGTTGTAGACCGCAAAGTGCAGCCCCAGCCCGATAATCCCGGCGACAAAGGCAGGCAGATCAATTCCGATCTGAACGAGGCCAAAGTAGATCAGGAACAGCTGCAACAGCAGCGGTGTGCCCATGAACAGCCACTCAATGAGACGAAACGGCTGGCGCACAATCCAAGGGGCGTAGAGCGCAATGACAGCGAATATAATACCGCCCACAAAGCTTAGCAAAGCTGCGGCAACCGTGATCCCGATGGTCCAGGCGCAACCGAGAAGGATCACATCCATGTATTTGGGAATAATCGAAAAATCGAGGCCCATGAGTCTTTCCTTTCTCGATTACGTGATCTGGACTTTGCGGTCGAGCCAGGCAATGCCTTTGCCAACCACATAGATGATGACCATGTAGAGCACCCCTGCGAGCAGGAACATTTCGAACGGTTTGTAGGTCGAGCCGATATAGCGCTGTGCAGTGTATGTCAGTTCCACCACGGAAATCGCCGCCACCAGAGCCGTTGCCTTGATCAGGGCGTTAATATTCACGCCAAGCGGGCGGATCATCAGGCGCATGGATTGCGGCAGGATCACTTTGTACATGGCCTGCCATTGGCTCAGACCCAAAGTCCGGGCGGCTTCACGCTGGCCTTTGTCGATCGAGATGATCGCACCCCGAATGGTTTCGGTCATATAGGCCCCTGCATTGACACCAAGCCCGATCACCCCGGCCTCAAAGGCGTCCAGCTGGATGCCGATCTGAGGACCGCCAAAATAGAGGATGAACAGCTGGATCAGCGCAGGCGTGCCGCGAAACAGGCTGACATAGGCGGCACCGATAAAGCGCAGCACCCAAAAGCGCGACAGGCGCGCCGCCGCCCCCAATGCTCCACACGTCAGGCCAAGAATGGCTGTCAGAACGGACAAAAGAATGGTCACCCACGCCGCCTCGAGAAAGAACGGATAGACCTTTTGCATCAGTTCAAAGTCCATATCGCACCCCGTTGGCTGCGCGCGTCAAAGCGGGCACATTGGCCCCTTTCGACAACAAAGAAAGTTCCATGTTGCAGAACATGTTGGTCAACACCTGTATTTCGGTCGAAATGCGCACAGTGCAACGAAACCGGGCCGTGAGCGAGGGGCCATTTGAGGTTTCGCTGCCTTGCATTGATATCCCCGCCCCCAAAAGGCGGCGGGGTTTTGGATTTAGCGGATGTCCGCACCAATCCATTTTTCGGCCAGCTCCAGATAGGTGCCGTCTTCCATCATCGCGTCCAGAGCTTTCTGCATTTCTGCCGCCAGTTCGGGGTTGCCCTGACGAATGGCAATGCCTGCACCAAAGGGTTCGCTGCCCGGATCGCCGAACATTGCAAACTCTTGCTCTTTTGCGGTCATGGCAAGGATGGCGGCGATCGAGTCATTTACAATCGCGTCAACACGGCCGTTTTCCAGCTCGAGCAGAAGCTCCGGCAAGCCTTTGTAGGTGTTGATGTTATAGCCTTTTTCACGGGCCCAGTCTTCGTGGGTCTCGCCTAGGGTCAGACCTACTTTTTTGCCGTCCAGATCTTCAACGCTGGTGATGTCGGATCCTGCTTTGGTGAAGATCGCGCGTTTGTCCGAATAGTAGGGACCAACAAAGTCTACAACTTCATCACGCTCGGCGGTGATGGTCATCGACCCTACAATGGCGTCGTATTTGTTGGCCAAGAGGCCGCCAATGATCCCGTCCCATGCGGTGGTCACGATCTCAACTTCCAGCCCCATGCGTTTGGCGATTTCCGCGCCCACTGCTGGATCAAAGCCAACAACCTGGTTTTCATCATTTACGAAGTTGAACGGAGGGTAGGCACCCGACATCGCAATGCGGATAACGCCTTTTTCTTTTAAGGTGTTGAGCTCTTCTGCAACAGCAGCGTTCAGGCCCAGAACAGCGAAACCAGCGGCAGCAATGGCCGATTTCAGGATGGTGCGGCGAACAGTCATTTCATTCTCCCTGTTTATTCTCACGTCAAGACACGATGGCCCGCACGACGTTGGCGGAATGTCCCGCTCGGCGGGACACTTGCACAACCATCGATTATCGCGCAAATAAATATGAAGCATCTTCAATATAGACAGAATCTATGAAGCCTCCACATCAACAACGCTTTTCCTGGAACCTCGACTGGAACCTCCTACGCACCTTTATGGTTGTTGTCGAACAACGCGGCATATCGAAAGCAGCAGATTTCCTTGGGTTGAAACAACCCACCATATCCGCCGCGCTAAAGCGACTTGAGGAGACCACAGGGCAACGTCTTATCATACGGAAACCAAACGAGTTTTCGATAACACGGTCAGGTCAGGTTCTCTATACGGAATGCGCAACGATTTTTGGCACAATCTCGCAGCTACCCGCACTGCTGGACGCAGACAACGCAGAGTTGCAGGGACACCTGTCGATCGCGATCACCAGTTACGTGATTTCCGAACACCTGGACGACTTCCTGAACCGGTTTTCACAGGACCACCCAAACGTCACCTACTCCTTCACGGTTCATGAAAGCGATGAGGTTGAAACAATCATCAACCAGAACCGAGCCAGTTTTGGCATCTGCTTGCTGTCAAAGATGCCGAAGAATCTCGACACTCTTGTGCTCTATCGCGAGTATTTCGGGTTCTATTGTGGCGCGCGGCATCCCTTGTTTGATGCGGAAGAGATCGAGGCAAAGCAGCTTCAGGGCGAACCTTTTGTGGCGTTTCAGACCGAAGCTGAAGGGGGTCCGCTGGAAGTGATCGGCCAGCTGCGGGCGCAACTTGGACTGGCCAGCAGTTGGCGCGGGGTGTCCTCAAGCCTCAATGAAATTCGTCGAATGATCAAAGCGAACATTGGGATCGGCGCGTTGCCGGTTCACGTCGCCGCCCCTGATGTCGCAGCGGGCCACCTACGTCAGCTGCCTCCGTACGACAATCTTCCAATTGTGGATCTGCACCTTTTAAACAATCCCGCCCGTCGTCAATCCGATGCGGAGGCGGTGTTTCTGCAGGCCTGTCAGGCAGAAATGGCTGCTATTCCCATTGCCGAGCGCACCTATGGACAACGCAGCGTATGAATTCGACAAAGGCGGCGCCGAAACCTTCGGCGCCCCTTTCAGTTTTGAACGTCAGACTTTTTCCCAAGGCCGCGTAAAGGCACCGAGGACTTCACCAATCACCGCGTCGTCAGCCCCGTTGGCGTCAATCTGCGCGACCAGCCCACGTTTTTTATCGTCCAGAACCGAGTCAACCCGCGCCGAACACCCTGCTTTTTCCAAGGAAGCATTGTACACTCGGGTGATCGCCGCTTTTCGCAGGTCAGGTTTGAAAACCTTTCCAACGGCTGTTTTCGGCAATTCATCTAGAATGGTCATGTGCTTGGGGTGAGCTGCCCGTTCATGCACATGTTTGCGGGCATGTTCGAGCAATTCCGCTTCGCTGACCTCGGCATCTGCAACCAGCTCAACATAGGCGCAGGGCAGTTCTCCGGAATGGGCATCTGGCTGGCCGATTGCTCCTGCAAACGCCACTGCGGGATGCGCCAAAAGCGCTTCTTCGATTTCAGCGGGGTCGATGTTATGACCGCCGCGAATAATCAGATCTTTGGCCCGGCCGGTGATCCAGAGATATCCTGCCTCATCCAGTCGGCCCAAATCACCGGTGCGCAGGTGCGTGCCCTGATAGAACAGATCAATGTTCTTGTCTTCTTCGGTGTAGGTGTGGCCCGCAAATACACCCGGGTTCGAGATGCAGATCTCTCCCACTTCGTCAGTCGCACATTCAACCATTTCACCATCGACAGATTTGATGATGCGGATGTCTGTATAGGGGAACGGCACACCGGTTGACCCAACGCGTTTTTCCCCATCAGGTGGATTACACGATACAAGGCAAGTCGCTTCGGTCAGGCCATATCCTTCACAGATTGTGACCCCACAAGAGCTTTCAAACCGTTTGAACAGTTCCATCGGCATCGGTGCGGAGCCCGAGAATGCAGTTTGTACCGACGAGATATCGGCATCAACAGGGCGTTGCATCAAAGCAGAAACGGCCGTGGGCACTGTGATGATAAAACTGATCTTCCAGCGCTCGCAGAGCTTCCAGAAATTGTCGAAAACCCCATCGCCGCGATACCCCGCGGGAGTTGGAAACACGACATGCGCGCCAGAATGCAGGGCAGACATCATGATCACGTGCACAGCAAAAACGTGGAACATCGGCAGCGGGCACATGATGTTGTCTTCTTCGGTGAAGAGAAGTGTGCTGCCAAGCCAGCCGTTATAGGCCATGCCGGAGTATTTGTGTTGCGCGACCTTGGGCATGCCCGTGGTGCCACCGGTGTGGAAATAGGCCGCCACACGGTCGTCTGCGCTGTCTTCGAAATCCAGCTCAGTGTTGTGCTTTGCCAGTTCTTTGTTGAAGTTCAGCACATCCACATGGGTGTTGCCGTCATTATTGGGGCGCACCAGCGGCACAATCCAGCTTTTGGGCGGAGTGAGATAACGGTTGAGGTCAATCTCAAGCACGGTGTGCACATGTGGTGCGTGCCGAACCGCCTCGGCCACTTTCTGCGCGACATCGGTTTTGGGGAACGATTTGAGCGTCACCACCACCTTGGCATTGGTCTCACGCAGAATCGCACCAATCTGTTCTGGCTCAAGCAGGGGATTGATTGGATTCACAATACCTGCAACCGCACCACCCAGCATTGTGTAAAGCGTTTCATTACAGTTGGGCAGCACATAGGCGATGACGTCGTTTTCACCAACACCCAGCTTGCGGAACATGTTCGCCGCCTGCGCCGTGCGTTGACGTAGCTCTGACCAGCTGACCGTTTCTGCCTTATCCGTCGGACCGGACAAAAGCTGATAACTGACCGCCGGGCGATCTGGAAATGCTGCTGCTGTTTTGGACAACACTCCATAGAGGGTGGGCGGAATATCCCGCGCCTCCCAGGGCATTTCGTTTTCCAATGCGTTACGATCGTCCACACCTGCATAGGCCATGGGCGCCTCTCCTCCCGCTTGTTGTTGACCTGATTAAAGAAAGGTTTGCGCAAGGGCGCAAGTAGATTGAACGCGGCGGCAACTTCGGTTTGACGTAGCGTATTGGCACGTCATCCGCGTTGTGGCATGAGTGACCTATGGACCATCCCCTGATCGATCTCATCAACGCCCGGATCAAACACGCCGAAGACGAGGGCGCCTTTGACAATCTTCCGGGCGCTGGAAAGCCGCTGCCGCCCTGCGATGACCCGGAGAACGCGGTATTCAATCGCATTCTGAAAGACAATGGTGCCGTTCCCGAGGTTGTCGCGCTGTCTCGCGAGTTGGCAGATCTCCGAGAAGAGCTCATCGAAACGGCCGACCGCACCAAGCGCAGTGAGATGATCAAGCATATGTCGATGCTGGAAGCGAAACTAGAATTGGCGCGCAAACGCCCCTGATCCAGCGCGCCTTCATGGGACGCCCAAAATTTCGAACACTGCAGCCAAGGGATTTTCTTAGGAATTCTCCGCGCCGCCCCCCTTGCACCTTGGTGTTGCTTTGGTGAATGTCGCGCAAACAGTTGAAGGCACAGGCCATGGTTACCGTTCAAGAACATTACGAAGCCTACCCCTACCCCGAACGGGACCCAAAAGATGAGCGCAAGCGCCTAATCACAGGGTCGCCATCGAACCCCATGGAAGTAGATCACTTCCTGTTTGGCGGCGCACGGGATTGGAGCAAACCGATCCGTATTCTCGTTGCAGGAGGTGGCACTGGTGATGGGCTAATCCAGATGGCCCAGATCCTCAGCACCGCTGGCACCCCTTACGAGATCACATACATTGATCTGTCCACCGCGTCCCGCGCCATTGCAGAAGAACGTGCCAAGATCCGAGGGTTGGGCAACATCACGTTCATTACGGGATCCCTTCTCGACGCCCCGGATTATGGCGAGTTCGACTACATCGACAGCTGTGGTGTTTTGCATCACCTGCCTGATCCAAGTGCGGGATTTCGGGCTTTGCGGGCAGCCCTCGCGCCAGGTGGCGGATTTGGCTTTATGGTATATGCTCCCTATGGCCGTTCCGGGGTTTATCCGTTGCAAGAGGCTTTTGGCGCGCTTTTTGAGGGCCTGACACCTGAACAACGCCTGGCAGAAGCAAAACGCATTGTCGCCAATCTGCCTGCGGGGCACCCTTTTGCCTCCAATCCCAATCTCAACGATCACAATGTAAGCGACGCTGGGTTTTATGATCTGCTTTTGCACGGTCAGGACCGGTCCTATAGCGTCTCAGAGTTGCTCGAAGAACTGGATGCTGCGGATTGGCGTTTGCAAGGATTCTGCACACCGGCGCTCTACGATCTCGCCCGGATCACTAAACCATCTTCTGACCTGACCGAGGCCCAGTCCATGGCGCTGGCCGAAAAGCTGACGGGCACCATACGTCTGCACAAGGGCTATGCGGTCGCCAAAGGGGATACCCGCAAAATTGCGAGCTGCGCCAACCGTCAGCTGGTCCCACATCTGCTGGGTGTCCAACCCAGCGCGTTGGCCCGTGTTGTGTCACAGGGTAAGCCTATTCCCGCTGAGCTTGACGGTGTGAAGACCTCACTAACACTCCCGAAAGAGGCCGCGTCCCTGATCGCAGGAGTTAATGGCAAGCGATCTTTGCAGGTCATCGCCAATGCAGCTGTTATGGATGCGTTGAAATTTGGAATGGTTTGGTCCGCTGTGGAACGTGCGCTTTGTGGCCACGGTTTGATGCGGTACTCTGGCCTGCAACCCAAGTGAGGCGAGAATAAAGCCCCGGTAGAAACCGGGGCTTCGCCTTTCTGATCAGACCGTGCCTTCAGTGAACTGCAGGCGGGCCAGGCGGGCATAGAGCCCCCCTTCGGCAACAAGCGCGTCATGCGTACCCGTTGCCACGATGCGGCCCTGATCCATCACAACGATCCGATCCGCTTTCTTCACGGTGGCAAGACGATGGGCAACAATAATGGTGGTGCGATCTTCCGCAAGCCGGTCCACGGCACCTTGTACGAGGCGTTCACTTTCCGCATCCAGAGCGCTTGTCGCTTCGTCGAGCAAAAGAACTGGCGCATTGCGCAAAATCGCCCGCGCAATGGCAATGCGCTGTTTCTGGCCCCCTGACAGCATCACACCCCGTTCACCCAGCCAGCTGTCGTAGCCATCCGGGAGCTTCGTGATGAATTCGTGCGCCGCTGCTGCCTGTGCTGCGGCTTCGACTTCGGCATCCGTGGCATCAGGCCGACCAAACCGAATGTTATCTGCGGCAGAAGCTGCAAAAATGACAGGCTCCTGTGGGACAAGCGCCAGATGCTGACGAAACGCGCTGCGCGACAGGTCATTCAGGGCTACGCCGTCCAACAACACTCGCCCTTTGACTGGATCGTAGAACCGCTGAAGCATCTGAATGATTGTGGTTTTCCCCGCGCCTGATGGTCCGACCAAGGCCACTGTTTCACCGGGTGTTATGGTTAGATTGACCTCATCCAAGGCCGACATGTCGGGGCGCGTTGGATAGGTGAACGAGACGGCGTCAAATGTGATTTCACCTTTGACCGGTTGCGCCAGTTTCGCCGGAGAGGCAGGTTCCTGCACCGCATCTTCAGCATGAAGCAGTTCAACCAGACGCTCTGTGGCACCCGCGGCGCGTTGCAGCTCTCCAATCACTTCGGAGAGAGACCCAACTGCGCCAGCAACCATAACCGCAAGAATGACAAATTGCACCAAGGTGCCCACGCTCATGCCCCCTGCCCGGACATCCCATGCCCCGATCCAGAGCACGCCAACCACACCGGTGAAGACGAGGAAAATAACAATGGCGGTAAGGGCTGCGCGTGTTGTGATCCGATCACGGGCGGAGGCAAAACTTTTCTCGGTTACCTCACCAAAGGCCGCCCGGGAGCGATCTTCATGGGTGTAAGCCTGCACAGTTTGAACGGCTAATAGCGCCTCGGATGCATTGCCCGAACTTTCAGCAATCCAGTCTTGGTTTTCGCGGCTCAGCTTCCGCAGACGGCGACCAAGCACCATAATGGGAACGATCACAACCGGTACAATCAACAGAACCAATCCTGTCAGTTTGGCCGAGGTGAAAAGCATCATGGTCATGCCACCCAAGAACAGCAGAACATTTCGCAAGGCCACAGACACGGAAGACCCAATCACCGACAAAATAAGGGTCGTATCGGTGGTGATCCGGCTTAGGACTTCACCGGTCATCGTCTTCTCAAAAAAGGCCGGCGACAGGGAAATCACGCGATCAAACACGGCTTTGCGAATATCGGCAACAACTCGTTCGCCAAACCGCGTGACCAGCGCATACCGGGCCGCCGTGCCCAAAGCCAGAAGCGCGGCAATAGCGAGGGCGGCACCAAAGTAGCGATCCAAAAGCGCGCCATCGGCTCCGCCAAAGTTATCGACAACGCGGCGCACGGCCAAAGGCAGAATCAAAGACAACGTTGCTGTCAGAGAGAGCGCCACAAGTGCGGCGGCCATCATTCCCTTGTAGGGGCGCATAAAGGGCCAGAGCGCACCAAGAGATCCCAAACGTCGGGATTTTTCTCGTTCGGCTTCCTGCGGTGTCGTATGCGGGGCGCGGGCCATGGGCTCTCCTGATATTCTACACGCCCGGTTTTGCCTGTCTGGCCGCGAGGGTCAAGCGGTGCGGATGCCGCATCTGCAAGCAAACAGGTGATATCACTCTGACACAGCGCCAAAAACAGCCCCGCGCGCCGTGTTTTCTACGTCTTGTCCATAGGCACGACGTTACCCAGAAATGGCGTTGTGCACGCGGGTCTGATCGTAGTTCGCCCCACAGAGCAAAACGGCATTGGTCAACCCGGCATAGCGAGACGGATTGGCCAGATAGCCGGCCAACGCCAGTGCGGCTGCGCCTTCAACGATCATATTCTCGGTCCAGGCCAGAATTTTGAGCGCATCCGCGATCTGGGCCTCATCGCAATACACAACGTCATCAATGACCTCGGTTGCCATCGGCAGCGTCAGAGAGCCCGCATCAACGCCACCGGCAACACCATCGGCCAAGGTGTCGAGATGATCCGTTTCGACAATTTCCCCGGCTTCAATCGAAGCGGCCAGCGCGGCTGTGCTTGTTGCGCTGACCCCAACAATAAGCGTGCTGGGTGAAAACGCTTTGATCACAGCACCGATCCCCGAGATCAGGCCACCACCCCCCATAGCAATGAACACGGTGTCGAGCTTTGGCATCTGCTCAATCAGCTCGAGCCCGATTGTACCCTGCCCCGCGATCACCTCTGCATCGTTATAGGGGGAAATATAGGTGTATCCGTCCGATTGCGCCAACTGCTGGGCATGCACTTCGGCCAAGGAGGAATCCGCCCCAGCAATGATCACTCGGGTGCCAAAACTTTCGATCTTTTCGCGTTTCGATGCAATCACGGTTTCCGGCAACACCACCGTCAGCTTGTGCCCGGTCTTTTGCGCAGCGAGTGAACAGGCGATCCCATGGTTGCCTGACGAGGCCGTGATCACCGGACGATCCAACGGAACGCCAGCAAGCTTGGCAGAGGCCCCGCGCAGTTTGAACGACCCGGTGAACTGAAAATTCTCGCATTTGTAAACCAAACCCGTGTCTTTGGGCAGTGACATCCGCGAGGACACGATTGGCGTTTTGGAAACAAGCGGGGCGATACGACGGTGGGTCGCCACAGAAGCTGCGGCGGACCGTAGGATGAGATCAGAAGGCGCGGTCATGTCGGTTTCTTTCACGTTAGAGGGAGGTCTGACCAAGAACTGCCATTGAGATGGCAGCATCCTGTGCGGCCAACCCGGTCAGATCTACGATGGTGATATCTGTTTCACGGGTGCGCCCGCTCTGTGTTCCGGCAAGAATATCGCCAAGCGGAACCACTTCGTCAAAATTAAGCGCGTTTGTCGAATGAAGCGATTGAAATTCCCCGTGATCAAGCGATTGAGAGGCCAGATCGCAGACCTTGACTTCGGCGCGCGCGACAAGCTTCGGATCAAGCTCTTGTTTGCCCGGACAATCCGCACCAACAGCCGTGATATGTGTGCCCGGCGCGATCCAATCATTTAAAATCAACGCGGATTGGGACGGCGTTGTGGTGACAATAACCCCTGCTCTTCGGCAGGCACCTTCAAGATCCTCTGCCACGGTCACACTTAGGCCTTCGTCGCGCAGCTCTTTGGCGGCCTGCTGCGCTTTGTTCGGATCTCTTGCCCAGATCACAAAGGACAGTTCCCGGTCAGGGGTCAAATGTTGCAGGCACCGAGCCTGATAACTGGATTGAAGGCCTGCACCGACCAAAAGAACCTGACTAAACCCCGATTGTGCTAAGGCAATGGTCGCCAAAGCGCCCCCGATCCCAGTGCGTATGTCGGTGAGCCAGCCTTCGTCCCGCAGAACAGCCAGTGTTTCACCGGTCTCGGCAGAAAAAACGAGGTTCATGCCATTGGAACTTGGCAACCCCTTGTCCGGGTTGCGATAAAATCCGGTTGCGATCTTGATGACGAAACTTGGGCTACCGGCAATATATCCGGATTTCACATGGCAATCCCCCTGAGCCGCGTCGAATCCCAAATAGGTGACAGGGGGCGCCTGAACCTGACCTTGCGCAGAGGCGATATAGGCGGATCTCACAGCCTTTGCCGCAGTGGTCAGATCAAGACGGCTTTGGATTTGCGCTTTGTTCAGATCGATCATCATCCCGCCTTTCCACAGTTGACCGTGAGTCTAGACTTCATTATCCAGTTTAGACAAAATCGTCAACTTTGGGTCATCAGGAGATTAAATGACTGGTCTCACCACCCTGCTCACCAACGCCTGTGCCACAGCTGATGCAATTGTTGCGTTGTTCGGTGCGCGTGTCGAAGTGGTGGTGCATGATTTGGCAAGCTCGACGATTGCCCATATTGCCAACCCCTATTCGCAGCGCGATCCCGGTGATCCCTCAAACATGCATGAGATTGATTTCCGTGAGGAGGACACGGTGATCGGCCCCTATGAAAAGGTGAACTGGGATGGCAGCATCCTGCGATCAATCAGCATCGTACAACGCTCTGACGATGGAACCGCGCGCTATGTGATTTGCGTCAACTTCGATCAGGCGGATGTGCAGGCATTGCAGCGCGTGGCCGAGGCATTGGCGCCCGCCAAGCCCGCAGGTCATCAACCCGAGGCTTTGTTTCGCAATGACTGGCATGAACGGATGAACGTCTTTGTCAGTGACTGGTGTCGTGCCCGTCACACCCGATCAGATGAACTTCCCCGTGATCTTCGACGCGCGCTCTTGGCAGAGCTTGATGCCTCGGGTGCTTTGGCCGAACGCAATGCGGCCTCCTATGTAGCGCGCCTTCTTGGGGTCAGTCGGGCCACTATTTATAATGATCTCAATGCCGGAGCTGGCCGCTCATGACGACCGATATACAACCCGTTCTCGACATTCTTGCGCGTCTGATCGCCTTCCCCACGGTTTCAGATCAATCCAACCGCGCGCTGATCGCATATGTCTCCGAGTATCTGAGCGCCTTTGATGTCCCTCACCACATTTTTCCTGACGAAACAGGTGAAAAAGACGGATTGATTGCCCAGATTGGCCCGGATGT
The DNA here is from genome assembly GCA_947497905.1 of uncultured Pelagimonas sp. Classification (GTDB taxonomy): domain Bacteria; phylum Pseudomonadota; class Alphaproteobacteria; order Rhodobacterales; family Rhodobacteraceae; genus CANMIH01. Next base: position 16,106 of record CANMIH010000008.1, on the reverse strand, counting down.
GGCAGGCGGTGTTGTTCTGTCGGGCCATACCGACGTCGTACCCGTCGAGGGGCAGGTTTGGACCAGTGACCCATGGGTGTTGACCCAGCGTGACAGGAAGTATTTTGGGCGTGGCAGCTGTGACATGAAGGGGTTTCTGGCGCTCGCTCTGGCAGCCGTCCCCGACATGACCCGAGCGACGTTAACACGCCCTATTCAACTCGCCTTCTCATTCGACGAAGAAACTGGGTGTACCGGTACAACACCATTGCTGCGGGAGCTGGAGCGCAGATTTCCGAGAGCAGCCACTGTCGTTGTAGGTGAACCGACAGAAATGCGCGTCGTCACAGGCCATAAAGGAGGGATCGGGATCACCACTCAGATCCACGGCAAGGCGGCCCATTCCTCATTGCCAGACCTGGGTGTTTCCGCGATTTCTTATGCGGCGCAGCTGATCCAGTGGCATGATGCACGGATGCAATCCGTTCGGGCAAATGCCGATAGCACATCACCTTTCTCACCGCCGCATGCGACACTTCAAGTCGGCACAATCTCCGGTGGTTCAGCTGTCAATATCGTGCCAGAACGCTGCACGCTTGAAAGTGATATTCGATATATGCCAGGTGAACGGGGAGAGGATTGGATTGCTGCCTATCAGGCCGAAGTTTCGCGGGTTGAGAAGCAGATGCAGGCGCATCATCCCGAGGCCAAGATTCACCTCACCGACATCGATCTGATCCCGCCGGTCGCACCAGAAACCAATGGCTCCGCAGAGGCTTTGGCACGACAATTGACCGGCGATAATTCGGACAATGTGGTGTCCTATCAAACCGAAGCGGGTCACTTTCAGCTCGCCGGGTATTCTACTGTCATTTGCGGCCCGGGGAGCATCGCCCAGGCCCATCAAACAGATGAGTTCATTTCAAAAGATCAGCTAGAACAGGGCCAACTGTTTATCAAGCGGCTGATCCAACGCCTAAGCGCGCCGGATCAGCCGAGTTAGAAGAACGTGCGTGACCGACCGCAAGCTTTAGCTCGCCCGCCGTTTCAAAAAAGCCGACAGCTTGATCAAACCGGCCCGCAGGTCATCAGTTGGGTTGGTATAGCCAAGCCGCAACCAGCCCTCCATGTCCATGGCACTGCCAGGGGTCAGCATGACGCCCTCTTCCTCCAAAAGAGCGACACAAAACTCACGCGAGCTGATCGGCAAATCGTATTTCAGCAACGCCGTTGTACCAGATTTGGGTTTGACCCAGCTGATCAATGGTTCCCCCTCGACCCAGTCGCTAACGATTTGTAGGTTTTGCCTTGTGATCCGATGCGCCCGTGCAAGGATCTTGTCGCTGTTTTCCAGGGCCATTGCCGCAAACAGCTCATCCACCTGCCCCACGGAAATCGTGTTGTAATCCCGGTGGATCATCACCTGATGCAACAGCTCTACTGGCCCCACGATCCATCCCAGCCGCAAACCGGCGAGTGAAAAGGCCTTGGACATACCTGCGGTGCTGATCCCCTTTTCATAGAGGTCTGCCACTGCCGCTGTGACGCCATCGCCGTGTTGATCTGTTCCGCGATAGACCTCATCACACAAAAGCCACGCGCCCACCGACCGCGCGATGTCAACAATCTGCTCCAGAAAATCCCGATCCATCAACGCACCGGTCGGGTTGTTGGGGTTGTTGATCGCAATCAACCGAGTGTCCGGACGAACCATAGCGCGCAGGGCGTCGAGGTCAGGTAGGAACGCGTTTTCGGCTTTGAGATGCAAAAGCTCGACATCCGCCCCGAGACTTTCCGGGATCGAGTAATGCTGTTGGTACGTTGGAATGACCGAAATCACGTGATCGCCACGCCCCACTAGGGTCTGGTGCACCAGAGAATTCGCCCCAATGGTGCCGTGTGTGGTCAGCACATTGGCGGGTGTTTGTGACGAATAGAGGGAGGAAATTGCACTGCGTAAACGGTCAGATCCCTCAATCGCACCATAGGTCATCTTCATCGCCGACAGATCGGACAGGATGCTGTCTTGCACCTCCGCGATCTCAAACAGTTCTCCAAGGGTCAGGGATTCTACGCAGGTCTCCGCCAGATTGAGTTCACAGTTGTTTTCGAACTCGTTCATCCACATTTCAACGCCGAAAGGTTTGATATCCATTGATTTTCCCCGCCTTACGATGTGGCCGCGTCATAAACTGCGCGTGCCATGAAAATGTCTTCCAACCCCAATCCAATCGACCGGAAAAACACGGGCTTTTCGCCTGAAGGTCGGGCACAGGTTTCCGTCTGAAGTTCGGCCAGATCGCCGCAAATGTCATCCTCAGACCAACCAAGCTCTGCGGCCAGTTTCATCTCACCTGCGGCTCCCGGCGTCGTTGCGCGATAATCGCAATATACTTCGGCCAACTTCAGGAACGCGGGAGCAACCTCATGCGCATTTGCAACGTTGGTACTGATGGACGTGACCAGCGTGCCAGAGGGAAGGGTTTCCGCATTGATCACAGGTGTGCCGGAAGAAGTGCATAACATGACCACATCCGCCCCCTGCCCTGCGGCGTCAGCATCGATCGAAATCTCAACACGCGGATCAAGATCCTTCCAGATCTGGCACAAAGCCTCGTTGCCCTGCAGGTTGGGAGAATAAACCCGGATTTTGGCCCAGTCCCTTAATGCCGCAACATGGCGCAGATGCGCCTGTGCCACTTTGCCAGAACCAATGATCGTGAGGGTGGTGGCATCTGGCTTTGCCAGATGATCCACAGCCAGTGCTGTGGTGGCCGCAGTCCGCTCGGTCGTCAGCTCTCCAGAGTCACACAACATCAACGGCTGGCCGGTTTGCATCGACATAAGCACTGTCCAAGCCGTGATCACCGCACCGTCTGGATGGGGCAGATAGGGGGATACTTTGGCTCCAAAAAGTTCCGCCCCTGTGCTCGCCCCCATATACGTGATGAAATCCCCACGGTCCTCAGGAAACAACGTCAATGTTTGGGGTGGCTGGACCGCCTGCCCCTGCCCCAGTTCCTTAAACAGAGCACGCATCGCACCGAGCGCATCCACTTTGGGCAAAAGGTCTTTGACGGCCCCGGCGTCCAGCACCAAAGCTGATTTAGGTGTTTGTGTCATCTTGATCTCCGTTCGTCTGCCGCCACGCGACGCATCCCCAGAGACAGTCAATCGCGGCAGTTTTCAGTCACCATAGACGGCTGAGTTCCACCGAAACATCCGAAATTACCTTACTTCACATCGAAAATGAGAATGTGATGGACTAAAGTGATGACACCGCCCCAGACCGAAGCAAATCACCATCAATCAGCTTCTGAGCGCCAACACATTTGATGAATGCGCGCAGAATGATGTTTCGCACGTTGTCTTTGCGATAGGCGAGATAGATGGGTGACTGGTAGCGCAGCTCTGGCTGGGTTTTCAACGGCGTTAGTTCCGCGAGCGATTGCCCGTAGTAGTCCGGTAGAAACCCAACAAACCGCCCGCTGCGGATCAAAATGGCATGTGTTTCCATCTGGTCCACGGTCGCAGAGGGCGTGATATCTGCGCTTTCTCCCGTCCCATGTCCACCTTTTGGTCGACGGATAAAAGGAAACCGGCGCAGCTCTCCGGGGGTCACAATAAGAGAATGCTGGCTGAGTTCTTCGAACCCAATGTTGGCCTGCTTTGTTAGCGGATGCCGCGAAACCGCAAAGAGCGTGTGACGCTCCTGAAACAGGGGCAGATACTCTAGGCCCGCGCGTTTCTCGGGAAAGGGGCCGATCACTGCATCTCGCTTTCCCTCTAAAAGAAGACCTTCCATCGCTGCCGGGGACACCAGGGACAGATCAACATAGGTCTCGTTCGCGCGCTCCGAAAACCGTCCAAGCACATCAGGCAAAGGCCAGGCCTCGTTCGCCAACATCGCGTCCATGATACCAATCCTCAAAACGCCACGCATCTCGCCGGAAATCGTCGCTGTGGCATTCTGAAACCGGTCCGCAGAGGCAAACAAATCCTCCATAGCCTCGACGAGCTTTTGCCCTTCTGATGTGAGAGCAAAGCCACCACGTCCCCGCTGGCACAGCCGAAACCCAAGCCGTTTTTCCAGATCAGCAAGCTGCGTCGACAGGGTTGATTGAGAACAGTTCAACGTGGCTTGCGCTCCCGCCAACCCACCCGCATCAACTATGGCTTGAAAGCTGCGCAGCAGCTTTAGATCTACGTCCTGCAATCGGTTCATCTACCGCTCCATCACATCGAACTTTCCGAAGTAATCAGACAAAGATGCCCAAAACTCAATGCGAGGATCAACTTTTAGGCGAATCAAAATCGCGAACCAGACCGCTGGCAAACACCGATTTTAACCACTCACTCCTATGCCGTCGGCCACAACTGGCAATAATGGCAGCAATCGTTATTAAATGGTTACAATATTCGCCTCTAGATTGAAGTCTTTTTTGCAGCGGCACTCCTCGAGCTGGGAATTACCTGCTGCGTGATTTCCGAACCCAATTCCGGGTGATTTGCCCGTTTGAGCTGCCACCCGTTCCACCGGATCTTACGAAAACCAGTTGTAATTCACGAAATCTGGCAAAGTGTGCCGATTGGTACACTCTCGGGTGCGCGTGCTGATTAGCCTCTCTACCGTAAGTCAAGGGTGAAAAATACGAATTTTCAACACACTAAACGATATAAAAAACACAGATTATAAACGGCTTGCGGAAAAATTAACCCTTTGTTAACCTCCCGGGTATTTGCTGCGCCCAAGTCGGGCCGTTCCGGCGTTTTTTGTTTGGCCACTCTAGACTAGTCTAGAACGGCAATGTGTGTTTGAACAGAATACGTACCCGTAAAGGGGGAACGTCTTGTGCCTCGGGCCCGGCAACTGGACAATGTGAAGACTGGATTTTTAAATGGCTACAGCCCCTGCATCACTTGATTTATCGACGGCTTCCGATAGCGGAGCATCGAACAGCGATGATCTCACAAACAACACAATGCCAGTCATTACTGGTACTGGCGTTGATGGTGAGGTGATCACACTTACCTCTGATCAAGACGGTCTGCTCCAAGGTTCGGCTACTGTAAGTGGTGGCGTCTGGACTTTCTACGTGACTACGCCTCTGTCGGAGAACACCCACGCGATCACTGCCACCGCGACCGACGGTAGCAATGGAACTGCAGACTCTGCAGCGCCTTTGACCTTCGAAATCGACACAACGGCAAATGCAGCTCCTGCAGTCACCAGCGTCAGCGACGACAACGGTAGCTCGAGCTCGGACGGCGTCACCAACGACGACACCCTGAGCATCTCGGGTACGGCGGTTGCCAACAGCGAAGTTGAAGTCTTCATTGACGGCGTATCGATTGGTAACGCTACAGCGAACGGCGCTGGCGCGTGGACATTTGACCACACCGGCACAACCTTGGCTGAAGGCACATATGTTGTCACAGCAACTTCGACCGATGATGCGGGCAACGTCTCGGCACCCTCGGCTGACTACACTGTTGTAGTGGACACTTCGGCCCCCGCTGCACCAGCAGTTACCGCGGTAAGCGATGATACGGGTTCGTCGACCACTGATGGTATTACCTCTGACGCTACTCTGACCATTACGGGTACTGCGGAAGCCAACAGCACCGTAGACGTTCTCATTGATGGCGTGTCGATCGGTACCGTGGCAGCAGATGCCAATGGTGACTGGTCGTTTGACCACACCGGTACCACTCTTGCAGATGCGACCTACGCGATCACTGCAACTGCCACAGACGCAGCCGGCAATACATCCCCGGCCTCCACTGGCTTCGCTCTTGTAGTTGATACTGCTGCTCCGGCGGCTCCGGCGGTTGTTAGCATCAGCGATGACACCGGCACTTCGCCAACCGATGAAATCACTTCCGACACTTCGCTGACGTTCACCGGTACAGCCGCTGCTAACAGCACTGTTGAAGTCTTCATCGACGGCGCATCGATTGGTACTGTAGCTGCAGATGGTGGCGGCAACTGGACCTTCGATCACACCGGTACCGCGTTGGCTGATGGCGTCTACTCGGTGACCGCGACAGCGACCGACGCGGCTGGTAACACCTCCGCTGCTTCGGCTTCCATGCCTCTTGAAGTTGACACAACCGCGAATGCGGCTCCTGTGGTTACTGGCATCAGCGCAGACACCGGCGCAGCTGACAACAGCACCGCAAATGGCCAGCAGATCTTCTCTGGTACGGCGGTTGCCAACAGCGAAGTTGAAGTCTTCATTGACGGCGTATCGATTGGTAACGCTACAGCGAACGGCGCTGGCGCGTGGACATTGGACCACACCGGCACAACCTTGGCTGAAGGCACTTATGTTGTCACAGCGACTTCGACAGATGTTGCAGGTAATGTCTCGGCACCTTCGGCTGACTTCACTGTAGTTGTGGACAGCACAGCACCAGCAGCACCAGTAGTTACTGCAGTAAGCGATGACACGGGTTCGTCGACCACCGATGGTGTTACTTCAGACAACACGCTGACCATTACCGGCACTGCTGAAGCTAATAGCACCGTAGCAGTTCTTCTTGATGGCGTGTCGATCGGTACCGTGGCAGCGGATGCCAATGGTGATTGGTCGTTTGACCACACAGGCGCAACTCTTGCAGATGCGACCTATGCGATCACGGCAACTGCAACTGACGGTGCAGGCAATACGTCTGCTGCGTCTTCCGCTTTCACTCTGGAAGTGGATACTGTTGCTCCTGCTGCTCCTACCGTTGACAGCATCAGCGATGACACCGGCGCGTCGCCAACCGATGAAATCACTTCCGACACTTCGCTGACGTTCACCGGTACAGCCGTTGCAAACAGCACTGTCGAAGTCTTCATCGACGGCGTCTCGATTGGTACAACAGCTGCAGATGGTCTGGGTGACTGGACGTTCGACCATACTGGCACCGCCCTGGCCGAAGGCACCTACTCGGTGACCGCAACCGCGAGTGACACGGCTGGTAACACCTCCGCTGCATCAGCTGCTATGCCTCTTGAGGTTGACACAACTGCGAATGCGGCCCCTGCGGTTACTGGTATCAGTGACGACACCGGTGCAACCGATGGCATCACATCGGATGGCACTCTGAACATCACAGGTACTGCGGTTGCCAACAGTTCTGTCGAAGTCTTTATCGACGGTGCCTCGATTGGTACAACAACTGCAGACGGTAGCGGTAACTGGACTTACGACCACACCGCAACAACACTGGCAGATGCTACCTATGCTGTAACAGCGACATCCACCGATGTTGCAGGTAACGTTTCAGCTGCATCCTCGGCGTTTACCTTGGTTGTAGACAGCTCCGGACCAAACGCTCCTGTTGTTTCAGGCATCAGCGCTGACACCGGTTCGTCTTCAAGCGACAACGTCACTATGACAGCGATGCAGACCATTTCGGGTACAGCCGAAGCGGGAAGCTCGGTTCTTGTTACCATTGACGGAACACCAGCTGCTGCTCCTGTTGTTGCTGATGCGATGGGCAACTGGACCTACGATCACACCTTCCCGTCCAACTCGATTGCAACCGGTGCGACTCATGTCATCACTGCTACAGCAACCGATACAGCGGGTAACACGTCGGCAGCGTCTTCGGCCTTCGTCTTTGTGCTTGACACAACTGCGCCTTCGGCTTCGCCGATTGCTCTGGATGCCGCTTCGGTAAGCCCGGGTGGTGTTATCACCGTAACCGATGAGGCTGCGCCAACGTTCAGCTTCACCGCTGAAAGCAACTCGATCCTCGAGATTGACTATGGCGATGGGAACGGTTTCGTTTCGGCAGGTACAGGCACAGGTGCCTTGCAAACTGTGACCAAGCCAGCGGCATATGCCACCGAAGGTAGCAAAACCGTCACGCTGCGTGCCACTGACCTTGCAGGCAACGTCACAACCGTTGCGGCTCTGGCCATCACGGTCAACCTGGTCGCGACCGACCTCGAACTGAGCAACAATCTCATTGTCGACAGCGCGACTGACGGTACTGTTGTTGGTTCGGTTGAGGTCACCGACGGCACACCTGGTGACACGCACACATACGTTCTGACCAACAACGACGGCGGAAACTTTGTACTTAACGGTACAACGCTTGAAGTTGATGGTACTCCTACCTTTACTGCAGGCGCGGATCGCACAATTGAGATCCAGGTTACTGACGGTGCAGGAAACGTATACACCGAGACCATGACTGTTGAGGTCGAAGCTCAGCCAACCGTTGGCAACAACGGCGGCAACGCTGCGGGTGAAGCTGTGACCGGTACCTTCGTCGCAGACAATATCGATGCGGGTGCAGGTGACGACACTGTTTCGACAGGCTTTGGTGACGACACTGTCACAACAGGCGACGGCGCTGATGTCATTCGCGACAGCGCAACCAACCTGAACGGTGACACTTTCACTGACTTCGACGACGAAGATGAGATTGTGTTCACTGGTGCTCAGTTCGATGCCGATGACCTGACCTTCACTGCCGGCGCTGGTGGGGCACCTTCCACTCTGGCGATCGACTCCGATGGTGATGGTACTGCCGACACCACAATCACTCTGAACGAAGCTCTGACTGGCGGTAACTTCCTTGTCTTCCAACAGGGATCCGAGACCAAGGTTTCGTATGAGCAGAGCCTGATTGCTCTGGGTGAAGGCACGTCGATTGCTGCCGATGCTGAAAACGGTATCGTTAGCCAAAGCTTCCTGACCGGTGACGGCACCAACACCTACAACGTCTCGCTTGATAGCGCGCGTTCGGGTGCGAGCGCCAAGAACCTGTTGGGTGTCTATGAAGTCGACGCAACCGGTGAAATCGTTGATGTGCGCTTGGTCTTTGCAGATACTTCGGTATCGACAGACCCAAGCTTCACCATCACCGGTGTAGACGCAGGCAACAAGCTTGGCTTCTTCCTGGTCTTCGACGGCGCGGATCTTGTCACCAATGCTGCAACCGATGTCTTTGACTTCGTTCCTGCAAATGGTGCTGCTGGCGACGCTAACATCAGCGCAGGTACAGCACTGGATCTGACAATCAACGGCACCGTGGTAAACAACAACATCTTCCACAGCTTCGATACAACCCTGAACAGCGACGGCGTCCAGCACGCAGTCTCCGGTGTTCAGGCCGATGGCAATGGCATCGATATCGGCTTCGAAGATCTGTTTGGTGGCGGCGACCGCGACTATCAGGACGTTGTCATCTCTGTCGACATCGTCTGATCTTCAGATCTATAAAAAATGCAAACGGCGGGGCTTTGGCTCCGCCGTTTTCTATTTGGGCATCTCACGGGGTGCCCAAATTACAATTGGCCAGTCGCTGTTTCGCAACTGGCCGGCCAATTGCGTTACGAAGGAAAGGTTTTCTGAGGTTTTGGTCTTCTAATATACGGCACTGGTCCACACATAGGTCGATCCGGATGGGCTCGCAGATCTCTGCTTTACAAGATCCTGTGTTACCAGCGCCCCTCAACAAATCGAAACAGGCCCAGTTTGCGCAACCCGAAACCCAGCGCCAGTGGTCCGAACACGCCCAGCACCAAACCTGCTGCAATATGCAGCGAGAGCGCTTCGACACCAAGTTTATCAAGCAACCGTCGTGTCGCGCTTGTGAAGAACACATGCCAGAGAAAGATGTAAAACGTATAGGGTGCCAATGCCTTAAGGCCGGGAATCTGCCCCGCAGCCCGCAACACAAACAACATCATGGGCAATCCCAGCGCAAACCCAATGAGGCCGGGTAGATAGTAAATTGTCCCCTGCCCCGCGAACCAGAGTGCGACACCAAATGCAAAGGCGGCGGCCGGAGTGATCAAGCGCTCTGTAAAACTCCAGATCCGGCGTGCAGGTCCAACCGACAGGGGTACAGTCAGGCCAAGCGCAAAAAACGGACCAAGCACTGCCATCCCGTCGATCCCTAACACCGGTGAGGCCCAGATCCCCGGCGCAATCATTGGCAAAACCAACATGGCCCCCAGAAAATAGGGCAACAATGGACGCGTAAATCGCATCACAAGATAAGTGACAATCAACAGACCTATCAGACTTTGGATAAACCAGAAATGCGCATAAGACTGGAAGAGAACCTCACCGAAGGATGCGAAATTCAGGCCCCCCCCATCGGAGAACTCTCCAGAGAGCAGTGCGAATACTAAGATCGTCGCAACGGTGGGTAAGACAACCGTTTTGCCCAGCGTGGAGAAATAGCGCCCCGGTGCTAAAGCGGCACTGCCCATCAAGGAGAATGTCCAACCAGAGACAAAGGCAAAGAGCGGCATTTTGAAGTAACCACCCAACTCGTTAAAATATCTCAGCCAATGATCCGAAGACAGACCCAAGCCATACGCGGGACTATCCCCGACCACATGGGCCAGAACCACCAGAACACAACACAAGGCCCGCGCCGAAAGCTGATCAATTTGGGCCAAAGGGGCTGAAGCGGAACCAGAACTGGCCACCCACCCCGATAGTTCAGATAGCGGCATTTTATGCCAATCAGCTGGGGCGCCACCAAGAATGCGCTCGACCTCAAGTTCAAGCTCGATAAAATCAAGCGAGGTTCCCCCTAGGGTGTCCAGGCTGATCTCTTTGGTAATAGTCTCGCTTGGGAATTGCCTTTGGAAGGCCGCAAAAAGAGTGTCGGCGCCGCTGCCCTCCGCTTTCCCATTTTGAGTGAGGCCCATGGCAATTACGGTGTCTCGAAGCGCCGCCCGTCGCACCTTGTTGGTATGTGTTCGGGGGATATGGTCGACGGTTCCGCTCGAAACAGCAGCAGCCAGCGCGGCATCACGGTTGGCAAAGGCTATTTCGGCTCGGCCCTGCACCTCGGCAACCGACATCGCTGAGCCGGGTTCCACCGCAACAAAGATGCGCTCGCCTCGCAGAAGGTCAGGCACCCCCGTCACTGCAACGGGCATGCCCGCAGGCAATTCGGCGAGCAACTCTTGCTCCAGAACTTCCGCTGACACCTTGATCCCGGCACAATTGATGAGATCATCAGCCCGCCCATTGAAATACAGATGCCCGTCCTTGATCTCGCCAACATCGCCCGTGACAAACCATCCATCGTCGTCAACTAGCGACCGGCGCTCACCTTCGACAAGCAAATAGGTGGCAAGATTTGGTCCCCGCAGACAAATCCGGCCCTCGGAGTTGAGTTTCATTTCGACAGCGCCTTCAGCGCGTCCAACAGACTCCAGCTCATCACCCTGTGCCTCTGACACGATCTGGAGCGTCGAACGCGACGCTTCGGTCAGGCCGTAGTTGAGCAAGATCGCCGCATTCGGAAAGATTTCTTTTATCGCCTCTTTCTCGTCGCGGCTGATATACTGACTACCAATTTCAAGCCATTTGAGATTTTGCCCAGCCTCAGAAAACTTGTCACGATGTTTGATCACCAAGCGAAGCAGTGTCGGCACCGCCGACAAAGCATTGACGTCACCGCCAGACAACATGGTCAAAAACTCAGTCAGATTAAAACCGGCCTCGGGCACATAGGCCCGCCCTCTGGCACGGGCCACGGCGCGACAGCGCCCCAAGCCAAAGGAATAGAACACCGGGATGCCAATGTACTCGCGGATGGTATCATCGACACCCATCGCGGCATTAATCCTCTCGACAACATCCAGCAATGCGTTGTGAGACAGAGCAATTCCTTTAGGCGGACCTTCGGTGCCCGACGAAAAGGAAATCTGTGCAATCTCATCGGATCGCTTGTCCGGCAAAATCGGTGAAAACCATCCGCCTTTGGGATCAGGGTCTAGCGTCTCCTCTAGAAGGATCTGATCCGGAAGCGCCACATGTGCGCCCATGACCGGTACAACGATCCGTCCCGATTGGTAGGCCTCAAAAACCGCCTCGGCATAGGCTGGTGAATTGACCGTTTTGATCCCGACGTACCGCGTTGTCATCGTACTCTTGCCTCTACTGTCCGCCCCACCCAGCTTATCCCTGAGCGATTTTTCTCAATGGTATCGCAACAATAGAGGCCGGTCTATCTTGGTAAAATGTACGCCTTCAGAGTTTAGAGATCCTGTAGGCGCTGGGGGGCGCACCGGTCCAACGCTGAAACGCGCGATGAAAATTTGCGGCTGAGGAGAATCCAACATCCTGAGAGATCTCTTCGATGCTTTTGGTTCCCGACTGCAGCGCGCTGATGGCCAGATCACGTCTGAGGCCATCTTTGATCGCCTGAAACGTGGTGTCTTCGGCGTCCAACCGGCGCATCAGGGTGCGCGGCGTAACGTTTAGTGCCAAAGCCGCATCCGTGAGGTGGCTTTTGGTCCACTGCGTTTGAAACAGAAAGTCCCGAACCCGGCGAGATTGGCTGTGTTGGTGATATCCTGTGAATAACCAATCACGCGGTGCGCGATCTAAAAAGGCTTTCAGATCCGCATCGCTGCGTGGAACGGGTGTACGAAATTCTTCGGGTGAAAACACTATGCCAGAGAACTGGGCCGCGAACCGAACCGGTGCGGGAAAAATAGCGGCGTAGTCTTCGCTAAATTCAGGGCGTTCAAAGGCAAAATCCACCGATTGCACCGGCATCTCATAGCCTGCAATCCAGGACAAAAGTCCATGCGCCAGTTTGAGGATCAGCATGTGACCAAATCGCTGTACCTCTTGGTCGCCTTGTGGCACCAACCTAAGCGACAGGTCTTGCCCGGCTGGGGCCAACTCGAATTGAAAATCATCAAGCAGCAAATTCCAAAATGTCGAAAACCGGTGCAATGCCGAGGGAGGGGATGAAGCCTCGCGCACTGTTGTCAGCAGATGTTGAAGCGCCCGGGCGCGGATCGGACGGCTCCACAGTCCCATCATCTCATCACCGGTTTCGATGGCGGCGATCTGGTACAGGCGAACAATCTGATCGAGGGTTACGCGATGGGTAAGCTGTCCGTCTTTGGCGTTTAGCCCCGCGCGCCGAAGAAATGAATCCAGCTGTTCTTCATCGCAACAGCGCCGCAGAGCGGCAACCCAATCATCCGCAAAAAGTGCGGAGACAGTGGTCAGGCGGGAAGGATCGGTTGACGTCATGTTGTGCCAGCCTGCAATGGATTGTCACTTTTGGAAAGGAATTTGTCTGATATGAAGATCGAAGCCACTAAGTTCAATCTATATTTGGCGTAAAGAAACAGTATTTGGAGCAGCGAGACATGACCTACCAAGCCCCGGTTCGCGACATTATGTTCAACATTGAGAACCTGTCTTCTTGGTCAGATGTCCTGTCGCTGGCCACTTATACCGATGTTGACACAGCCGATGTCGACGCCGCGCTTGAAGGGTTGGGACGGTTCTGTGGTGACGTGATTGCGCCGAACGCTGCGCAGGCCGATGAAACGGCGTCTCACTTTGACGGAACGAAAGTCACCCTGCCCGAGTCTTATGGCCCTGCTTACGCACAATTTGTTGAGATGGGGTGGCAAAGCCTGGCACACTCCCCTGCGTTTGGTGGTATGGGGCTGCCGCGCGCGGCTGGAGCAGCTGCTACGGAAATCCTGAATTCCTCGGATATGAGCTTTGGACTTTGCCCGCTTTTGACCGACGGCGCGATTGAAGCATTGTTGTTGACCGGATCGGACGAACAGAAACAGCGCTATCTGGAACCGATGATCGCAGGGCGCTGGACCGGCACAATGAACCTGACCGAGCCGCAGGCTGGAAGCGATCTGGGACGTGTGGCCAGCAAAGCCGAGCCGCAGGCGGATGGTTCCTACGCTGTTTCAGGCACCAAGATCTTTATCACATACGGTGAACATGATCTCAGCGAGAACATCATCCATCTTGTTCTGGCCCGTACACCGGGCGCGCCAGCAGGTCCAAAGGGTCTAAGCCTGTTCATCGTACCCAAGTTTATGGTCGACAACGAAGGCGCACTTGGGGCGCGTAACGCCGTCAAATGCGTAAGTGTCGAACATAAACTTGGTGTACGGGCGAGCCCGACCGCTGTTCTGGAATATGACGGCGCCACCGGGTTTCTGGTGGGCGAAGAAAACAACGGCCTGTCCTATATGTTTGTGATGATGAGGGCGGCGCGGTTTGCCGTGGGGATGCAGGGCATCGCCTTGTCTGAACGCGCCTATCAGCACGCACTGGCCTATGCGAAAGAACGTGTTCAAAGCCGCCCCGTTGACGGCAGCCGCCGTGAGGCCGCGCCGATCATCGAACACCCAGATGTGAAACGCATGCTGATGCGAATGAAGTCCCTGACCGAAGCGGGCCGCGCACTGGCCATGGCCACGGCTGGGTATTTGGATGTAAGCCACCACGGATCGGACGACGCCGCGCGCCAGGCTTCGGATATGTCGGACTTCCTTGTGCCTCTGGTCAAAGGGTTCTGCACCGAACGTGCCGTTGAAGTGGCATCGCTTGGGATTCAGATCCATGGCGGCATGGGCTTTATCGAAGAGACCGGCGTGGCGCAGTTCTATCGCGACGCGCGGATTTTGCCGATCTACGAAGGCACCACCGCTATTCAGTCAAATGACCTGATTGGGCGCCAGCTGCTGCGGGATGGTGGCGAACGCGCGCGGGTGTTCGCGGCCAAGATAGCCGAAACCGAGGCCGCCTTGAATGCAGGTGATGCCAAGGCGCAGGCCATCGCATCTTGTTTGGGGCAGGCCCGTGCCGAGTTTGAAGCCGCCGCCGCATGGCTTCTTGAAACCGCACCAAAAGACATCAACGCCGTTTTCGCGGGTAGCGTTCCCTTCCTTATGCTGACCGGGACGCTCGCCGCCGGATGGCAGATGGCGCGCGCGGCTCTCGCGGCCAATGCCAAACGCAACGCCGGTGAAGATGCCCCCTTTATGGAGCAAAAAATCGACACGGCGCTGTTCTACGCCCAGCATATCCTTGTGGACTGTGCCGCCGAGCGCGCCCGGATCTGCGCCGGAAGCAGCAGCCTGCTCCCCGCTCAGATCGAACTCTGATCGTCCAATTCTCAAATGTGGTGCCCTATCTGGGCGCCCCCCTGCAGAGGTCTTCTTATGACACAGCAAACCGACCCATCGACCTATCAGTCGCTTGCAATCGAGGTGAAAGACAACGGCGTTTACGTCGTCACCCTCAACCGTCCAACCAAACGAAATGCTTTGGACGTCGCAACTATTGAAGAGCTGGTGCGCTTCTTCAGCCATGCCCAGCAAGAGGGTGTCAAAGCCGTAGTTCTGGCCGGTGCGGGTGATCACTTCTGTGCCGGGCTCGATCTGGTTGAGCACTGGAAAGCGGACCGGAGCCCGGCGGACTTTATGCACGTCTGCCTGCGCTGGCACGAAGCCTTTAACAAAATGGAATATGGCGGCGTCCCGATCATCGCAGCACTGCAGGGCGCGGTTGTCGGTGGTGGTCTCGAGCTGGCCAGTGGCGCCCACATTCGGGTGATGGATCAATCCACCTATTTCGCTCTGCCCGAAGGCCAGCGGGGTATCTTCACCGGGGGGGGCGCGACGATCCGCGTGTCGGACATGATTGGCAAATACCGCATGATCGACATGATCCTGACCGGCCGCGTGTATCAGGGGCAAGAGGCGGTTGATCTTGGCTTGGCACAATACATCACCGAAGGCAGCAGCATGGAAAAAGCGATGGAGCTGGCGGATAAAGTGGCGCAAAACCTGCCACTTACCAACTTTGCGATCTGTTCGGCGATCAGCCATATGAACAACATGTCCGGCATGGATGCGGCCTATGCCGAAGCGGTGGTTGGCGGTCTGGTCAACACCCAACCCGCAGCGCGCGAACGCCTCGAGGCCTTTGCCAACAAAACTGCCGCACGCGTTCGTCCAAATAACGAATAGCCGCCGCGCTGACACGCTGCATGACAAAAGTCTCAGGCTCTGGGGTATCAATTGGTACTCCAGAGCCTTTGTGTTGGAGGACGCGAAAAGTAAGTGTCTCTGCGTCGCGAAAAATATGTTGGCAAGTGGCACGACAGATCTTTGATATTGGCTATACCCATATGCCAAAATGACTATAAGCAGCTGAAAAACCGATTGGTTTCCTTCTCCTCAAATACGGATAGCTCCTATGAAAATGACCACCGAAGAAGCCTTTGTGAAGGTGCTGCAGCGTCACGGGATTCAGCATGCGTTTGGGATTATTGGGTCGGCGATGATGCCGATTTCGGATTTGTTCCCGAAG
>CANMIH010000007.1 GCA_947497905.1 uncultured Pelagimonas sp. | reverse complement strand
TAACTTCGAGACTATCTCTTCGGGTTTTGGTCGCTTGTTCGCCATTCTTGCTCCTCCGTTTCCTAAACATAGCGGCGAACCAGTTCCGTTGGGGAGGCTCACTAAGGTGGAGGTCGTCAGTACGTGCACTGGCCTGCGTTTTGAGTCTGTCTAACTCGGAATGTTTGATCCTGAGGCCCTCCGATTGTTTGGTCACCCGTTTCTCATAAATCATCAGGCGTTTCTCTTCTTTGGCGCTGCGGTGCTCACGGGTTTCCAGATCGCGGACTCGCCGCCGATATTTGTCGAGCCGTTGTGTCTGATCTTCCATCTCCGCCTGCAGTTGATTGATCCTGTCCTGCAGGGCTGCGGCTTCAGCCTGTTTCGCCGCGATCTCCGCGGGAAGATCAGGTTCGGCTGAAAGATCTTGAAAAACCGGTGCTACTGGTGACCGGTGACGACGATTACAATTTGGTGGGCGAAACAAATGCCTTCCTCAAAGACATTTTGCTCAACGCCATCTGGCACCGGTTTCCGGATACCGGCCATTTGGTCAACCTGGAACGGCCAACAGAGTTTAACCACCTGTTGGCAGGGGTTGTTGAGGTGTTTGGATAATGGACCCATGCCTCGCACTCTCCCTGTACGCCGCTACTTAACAGCACTGCACCACCAAGGTCACTCCTCAAAGGGTGCCACTCCGAAACCCACAATAGGTTCGCTCTCACCTGGCCGACGTCCTCTATGCCTAAGTTGCGCTCGCCTTTTGAAGGCACTTATCGATATCAGGTTAAACGAAAACATCTGCAAAACCGGAATTTGAGAACAGAAAAGATTCGGTTTCGGCCGGATCCACTGATCAGCCCCACTTGAGTGGTCCAATTTGATTGTTAGTGCATGACCGGCCTTGGTCCATCTGGACAAAGGTTTCCGTGGCCGGAGGGTGGTAGCCTAGAGCATTAGGTGGGCGTTTGGTGTTGTAGTGTTTCCTCCATTCTTCGATCAGGATTTGAGCTTCTGGCAGGCTGTAGAAGCTTTCGCCATTCAAGAACTCATCCCTGAACCGGGCGTTGAAGCTTTCGCAGTATCCGTTCTCCCATGCACTGCCCGGCAGGGCATCGCATGGCGATGTCCCGAGAGGGTGATCCTGGTTCGATGTAAGCCGTCTTTGTACCGACAGCGTTGATCCAGTTCTGCACGGCCTGCGCAACGAACTCCGGGCCGTTATCGGAACGGATGAACGACGGCACACCGCGCAGGATGAACAGGTCGCTCAGCGCATCGATGACGTTGCCTGAGTTCAGCTTACGATCTACGCGGATTGCCAAGCACTCCCGGCTGTATTCGTCGATGATATTCAACGTCCGGAACGCCTTTCCGTCATCTGTTCGGCAATGTACAAAGTCATAGGACCAAACATGGTCGCGGTATTCGGGCCGCAACCGAACGCACGATCCGTCATTCAGCCAGAGCCGTCCTTTCTTTGGTTGTTTCATTGGCCCTTTCAGCCCCTCTCGTCGCCACAGTCTTTCGACGCGCTTGTCATTCACATGCCAACCCGCATCTCTCAGCAGCGCTGCGATCCGACGATAGCCGTAGCGGCCATATTGCCGGGTCAGCTCGATCATGTCGGCCACCAATCATTCTTCATCCGGACGACCAACTGGCACCTTACGCTGCGTGGATCGGTGTTGCTTCAGAACGCGGCAAGCCCCCTCTCATCGTTTGCTTTGCAAACGACTGCCGGGCAGCGGGACGTTCCGAGATATTCAACTCAGCCCGAACACGATCAATGCAAGCACGGCGACGAGCGGGGCTTAGGGGCTCCGCCCGTTCAGGGCTGAAACGGTCTGATGACCGTTTCCGGGGCGCCCCTCACTCCCTTTGCAGCTTCCGCCAAGATGAGCTTGTCCAAAGTCAGATCCGATACCGCCTTGCGCAAACGCTCATTCTCTTTCTGTAGTCGCTTCAGTTCCTTCAATTGGTCTGTGCCCATTCCTCCGTACTTGTTTGGCGGGAAAACCGTCCACTGGACGCTTTTCACTATCCGCCTGCACTCCAGCGGTAGTAGGTCTGTTCAGTCACCCCAATCTGCCGGATCGCATCCAGACGCGGCATTCCTTGCGCGGTCAGAACTTCAACCTGCCGTAACTTCGTGACAATCTCTTCCGGCTTTGGTCGCTTGTTGACCATCGTGAATCCTCCGTTTTCCTAAACATAGCGGAGGACCACTTCTGTGGGGGAGGATCAGCAGACTATCTGAAAACACAAAACGCCGCGCCATTGGTGTTTTAGGCGCAGCGTTTCCTTTAGCGGTTTCCTCGTAAGAGAAACAAGCCAACAGGTTAACTTGTCAAAGGAGCAAGACATCGCAAACCGTGCCCGTTTTCGACCTCCCAGACTGGGACCCGTTCACAACCGCTATGGGCAAAGGGACAACGTTCTCTGAACTCGCAGCCGTGGGGTCGTGTGAGCAGGCTTGGTGGTTCACCCTTCAATGCAATTCGCTCCAATCGTGCATCGGGATCTGGCTCTGAATTCGCACTTAGCAGACAGCGTGTGTAGGGGTGACGTGAGGCGCGAAAAATCTCTTCGGTTGTGCCTTCTTCGACCAACCGGCCAAGATACATGATCCCCATCCGATCTGCGACATGGCGTACAACATTCAGATTATGCGTGATGATCACCATCGCAAGCCCCAGTCTCTCGCGCAGATCATTCAGCAGGTTCAATAGTTCACCCTGAACGGACACATCCAGCCCTGCCGTTGGCTCGTCTGCCAAAATCAGCTTGGGTTCAAGCGCCAGTGCACGGGCGACACCGACACGCCGCGCCTGACCACCTGACAGTTGATAGGGAAAGCGGTCCGCAAAGTGCGACGGCAGATTGACCATCTCCAGCAGACGCTTGGCCTCGAGATTCAGATCACGGTCTTTCATACCCTGAATCTTATAAGGTTCGGTGATCAGGCGACCGACCGTGAGACGAGGTGACAGAGATCCAACGGGATCCTGAAACATCATTGCAATATCTTTTCGCAAGGGACGCAGTTTGCGTTCCGAGGCGCCGCGGATCTCCATGCCGTTGAACTTGACCGATCCGTGCTGGGCAGGAGCAAGACCCGCAATCGCGCGGATCACCGTGGTTTTTCCGGATCCACTTTCCCCGACCAGCGCATAGGTTTCGCCGGGCTCGACCTGAAAACTAACGCCCGCGAGCACGTTCACTTTGCCATAACTGGTCTTCAGATCCTGTACCTGCAGCAAGCTCATGATGCCATTTCCTCATGGTTGAGCCAGCAGGCTGCGCGATGCCCGGTTATTTCGGCGATGGTTTGTAGCGGCGGAACAGATGCAGTGCAGCGTGGCATTGCCTGATCACAACGCTCTCGAAAAATGCAACCTTTGGGCAGATTGGCCAAATCCGGAACCTCACCCGGAATGGTTGGAAGAACGCGCGCACGTTCTTTGATATGACCTGGGTCGCAATCGATGAGCCTTCGGGTATAGGGGTGTTTCGGATTGCCGAAAATCTCGCGGACATCTCCGCTTTCCACAACAGCGCCGGCATACATGACCACCACACGATCACAGAGTTCGGCAATCACTCCGAGGTGGTGAGAGATAAACAGCACAGCGCAGTTCATGTCCTGCTGCAGGCTACGCAAATGCTCGATGATCTGCACCTCTAGCGTGGCATCCAAAGCCGTCGTCGGCTCATCCGCAATCAGCAGATCAGGTTCTGACATCAAGGCCATAGCAATGGCTATCCGCTGGCGCATTCCGCCTGAAAACTCGTGCGGGAACTGTTTCAACCGCGCCTGCGGATCAGGAATACCCACGGCACTCAACATCTCAGCAGCCCGGTGCAACTTTTCTGCCTTAGTCGCACTGGAGCGATGCTGAATATCCAGCATCTGGCGTCCAATGGTCAGCACTGGATTATGCGTCTGCATCGGATCTTGGAAAACGATCGAAATGTCGGATCCCCTTAGGCTTCGCATGTCCTGCTCACTGATGTTCAGCAGGTTGCGCCCCTTAAATCGTACCTCGCCTTCACGAAACCGCGTGTTGGGCGCTGTGAGCCGCAAGATCGAAGAAATCAGGGTGGATTTTCCACAGCCAGATTCACCCACGATTCCGACAATTTCGCCTTTGTTCAGGGAAAAGCTGATATTACGCAGTGCTTTCAGATCTCCACGCCCGGTTTCGTAGTCAACACTCAGGTTGTCAATTTCAAGCAAGACCTCTGTCATCGTTGCTTCCTCAGCTTGGGATCAACAACATCGCGCATCGTTTCCCCGAAGAAAGTAAATCCAAGCGTCGCCAGAATGACGGGTAGCCCGCCGCCTACCACCAACCACGGGGTCTGCCGGATCAGCGCATAGCCATCTTTAAGCAAAGCACCCCAGCTGGGGGTTGGCGGTTTGACCCCCAGTCCCAAAAAGGACAGGCCTGCTTCAAGCGCAATGACCGTTGGAATATCCATCGCTGCCAGTACAGCGAGAACCCCAATAATGTTTGGCAACATGTGCACTCCAAGGATGCGGAATACACTGGCACCCATTGCACGTTCGGCCAGAATAAACTCAGAATTGCGCAGAGACAGTGTTTGGGTCCGCGCCACACGGGCATATGTTGGGATCGAGGTTGCCATCACAACAAGCACCACCGTCTGAAGGCTTGGGCCCACAAGTGCTACAACTGCCAGAGCAAACATCACGGTCGGAAATGACCGCAAGGTATCAAACAGCAGCATCAGCAGGTTATCCAGCCACTTCGGCCCGTAGCCTGCAATCATGCCCAGCGCCAGGCCGATGAACATGGCCCCAAACACTGCCGGAAGCGCCACCTTGAGCGCCACCTGACTGCCCATTATAACGCGCGAGAACGTGTCGCGCCCAAGCTGATCTGTCCCCAATGGATGCGCCAAAGATGGACCTTCCAAACGGGCCTGAATGTTCATAGCCACGGGATCATAGGGCGCAATCCAAGCCGCAAAAATCGCGCAAAACACGATAGATCCCACAATCAGCAGCCCCACGAGCCCGAGCGGATCGCGGACGATGCCGACAACGATCTGTGTTAGTTCAGAACGAGAGTTAGTCATGTTGCATCCTCACCGCGCAGAGCGTGCGCGTGGGTCAAGCCAAGCGTTCAAAAGATCGGCAATTGCTGTCGATGCTGCAAACAGTCCCGTCGACACCAGAACAGCGCCCATGACCACTGGGTAATTTCGCGTTGTGATGGAATCGATTACCAGTTTACCGAGACCGGGGCGGGCGAAAACGATCTCCGCAAAAACAGCCGCACTCAACAGAAAGCCCATGCCAACACCGATCACGGTCACAACCGGCAGGATGGCCAGTCGCAGTGCATAAACCATCACGATCCGCCGCTCTGACAGACCAAAGGCACGCGCGGTTCGAATATGGTGTTCGCCCATCACTTCCAACATCGAAGCGCGAACCAACCGCGCAATGTAACCCACCCAACTCAGTCCGATCGCGAAGGCTGGCAACACGAGGTGATCCAGCGCGCCCCAGAAGCCGTCTCCGGCCCCAATGGCTGGAAACCATTGCAGGTGTACCGCAAAGATGAGAAGCGACAGCAGCGCCAGAACAAATGCGGGAACCGCCACGAAGCTGACAGAAATGGCGGCTGCAATGCGGTCAATGATTGTATTGGGATGCGCCGCAGCATAGGCGCCAATTACAATGCCCAGTCCTGCGGACCAGACAATAGACGCCAAGATCAACCACAGGGTATGCGGTAGCTGCTGGAAGACGATATCTGTCACAGCCCTTCCTGAGAATACATCTATTCCCAGATCGCCCTGAAGCAGATTGCCATAAAATATCGCCAGCTGCTTCCAGATCGGCTGATCCAGTCCCAGTTCCGCGGTCAGCAGTGCCTGCAATTCAGGTGTTGCTCGTGGCCCCAGCATAATCTGAACCGGGTCTCCTGGCACAGCGCGTATCATCAGAAACATCGCCGTGACAGCAACAAACAGGATCAGAACTGCCAATCCTATTCGCTGTATTGTGAATGAAAGCATTACCGCTTGGCTCCATTATGCGTTGCTAGCGAACTCCGGCAGCCGGTTCACTGAACCGGCTGCCGGTGAAGATTTAGGATTTGCCAAAGTACCGAAGTAGCGGCAGACCGTCAGGACGCAACGCCGGGGATACGCGCGGTGTGTGGATGATCGGTGTCGCTTCGTGAGTAATGAAGCGATACGCACCAGACTGTTCCATCAGGTCCTGTGCGCGGCGATACATCTCGTCACGAGCGGCCGCATCGGTGGATTGCGCCGCTGCCGTGTGCAACTGGTCAAACTCCTCATTGCGGAAGCGTTCCCAGTTCCAGATCCCGGCCTGCTCGGTCACAAACCAGGATGTCGCATAAGATGGATCCGGCGCCATCGAAAAGCGGTTCAACACCAACTGGAGGTTCTCATTGTCGCCCGACGCCCAGAACGCGCCGGATTCCAAAAGGTTGATTTCAACGGTGATACCGATCTGTGCCAGCGTCGCCTGAATAATCTGTGCAATCGTCGAATAGGTCGTCTTGTTAAGAATATCGAGCGTCAGCGTCACATTGGTCTCGCCAGACTCCGCCAGAAGCGCCGCCGCCTTTTCAAAGTTCGCAGCCGCTGGAACCAACGCCTCAGGACGGCTGCCAACCAGACCCGGAGCAATCATGCCATTGGCGGGGTCCGCTGCACCAAAGTAAGCCGCTTCCAGAATAGTTGGCACGTCGATAGCGTGCTGGATCGCCTGACGCAGTTTTTGGTTTTGTAGCTTGGGGTGATCCAAGTTCATGCCCAGCCAGACATAGTAAAGCGAAGGATATTCTTGCAGCTGACCACCATTTGGCACGCCGCCGCGATACCGGCCAACCGACCCGAGCGACACACGGGTAAAGTCCAGCTCGCCCGCTTCAAACGCGATCTCAGCTGTGTTTTCGTCATCGATTGGCAGAATTTCAATCGTGTCCCAGGCAGGCGCGTCGCCTTTCCAATCGGGATTGCGTGTCAGGGTGGTTTTGTTTTTAGGATCCCAGCTGCTGCGCAAATAGGGTCCGGACTCCGCAACTGGATCCGTCCCGATGCGCCCGCCCGCTGCTTCGACAGCCGCTTTCGACACGATATTGCCTGCCGCATAAGGCAGTGCGATGTTCCAAAGCGGCGCAAAGGGTTCGTTCAGAACAATTGTACCCTCACGCTCGCCCGTGACTTCAACGTGGCTCAGTGGGCCAACATCGCCTTTGATCGGACTGGCTACCTCTTCGTCGATCAAACGCTCAAAGCTGAATTTGACATCCTCGGCTGTCATGGCGCCAAAGCCGTTGGTGAAACCGATAGTGTCGCGCAGGGCAAATTTGATGTGGGTCGCGTCAACTTGTTCAATCATTGCCGCAGCATCCAGTTGCCAGTCCCATTCGCGGCCCGGTTTGTATTGGATCAGCTTGTTGTAGATCGCGGCATGTACCGTTTCATCGGTTACCCCTTTGCCAAAGGCCGGATCCATGACATCGGAATCGCCATAAGCCCGTACACGCAAAACACCGTCTTCCGCCGCAAACGCCGAACCGGCAAAGCCCATCGGCATAGCAGCTGCCGTCCCCAGCGCAGTTGCCCCTTTTAGAAACTTACGCCGGTTGATCCCTGTTTTAGTCCACTCAATCTTCATTCTCTTCTCCCTGTTCGATTCAAAGCAACCCGCGAGCCACGCTCTCGGACCAGTCCTTTTCAAGCACGACATTGGCGTCCGAACCCTCTGTCGCCCTGAGAGAGCGGGTGATGTGAAACTGGTTCGCGTCACACCACATCCTGCTTTCGGTTGAGATCTCGACCTGCCAATCCCCTCGGGCGAATGTGAAATTCCACTGCGCCGCAAATTCGGCCGAGGCCGGATCGTCTGGATGAATGGCCTGCTGCACGCTGACGGTGCTGCCGACTTCCAGGTTGTTGTGCCGATTGCGCGTCTTGCCATAGTCATCAAACGTGTGCAGGTGCACGACACCTGCGTCGTCTATGAGTTCTTTGGCCTCACTTGTCGGCGCGCGCAGGGGTTCGGCATCAATAACTGGGAAATCACGCGCAGCACCGGGATTCATGGGCAGGATTTCTACCGCTACCTCTCGCACCGGCAAGGCCAGGTGACAGCCCTCCAGATGCAAAGTGACCTTGGTCGCGACGGGAGCAGGCCAAACTATTGGCCAATACGACGTCGACAACGCCAGCCTCAGCACATGTCCGGGTCGAACTGCATGAGCACATTCATTCAGCTCGATTTCGGCCTCATAGATCTCGCCTGGTACCAACCGCGCGGGTGTTTCGTGGCTTTTACAATGCGTCAGGTTCAATGGGCGGTATGTGATGCGCTGCGAGACCCCGTCGGGCGACACATCACACAGCCGAGCCACCAATTGGGCCACCGGTTGATCCACGGAGAACCTGATTTTTACCTTCGGCCGCCCGAGAAGCTCCAATCTGTCGGTCATCGGGTCGGAGTCGAAACAAACCGACAGCGCGTCATCCACCGCTTGGTCACCTGCAAACTCATTGTCGATGCGCATGCCAGGGCAATAGTATCCACTGGCCTGCCCGACATGTGCCGGTGTTTTGACCGCTTTGGTCTGCTCTTGAGGTGTAAGTGCAAATCCGTGTTCACTCAGGAACCAGTTCTGAAACTTGACATTCTCTGAGGGCCAGTTTGCTTCTGCCACCCAACGACCTGTTCGCGGCTTAGCGGATTTTTCGGGGTTGTAATGTTCCTGCATAAAGGCTCGGTAGTCCGGCAGGTTATCGACCTTGTTCTGTTCGTGTCGCAGCCAGCGATCGAACCAAGCCAAGACTTCACCGTGGAAATCGGCTGCGTCCAAACGCGAAATATGGGCGTACTTATGCTCCCATGGGCCAATCATTGCCTTTGTAGGCACCGTAAGGTTGGCAGCCAGCGCCGTGGGCGCGTTCACATAGGCATCGGACCACCCTGTCATTGCCAGCACAGGCGCTTTGATGGCCCCCCAGTCCTCGCACACGGAACCATGTTTCCAGAACGCATCCCGCGTCGGGTGACGCAGCCAGTCCACTGCTGAAAACGGAACGTGTTCAAGTCGTTCGAGCCAAGTCTCACGCCAACTGGGTGTAAGCACCGGATCCGCAGGTCGGGTCATATAGGCAAAGAGCTGGGCGCCCCAATTGATATTATCGCTGAGCAGGCAGCCGCCCATATAGTGAATATCATCGGCGTAGCGGTCTACTGTCGAGGCAACGCTGACCACCGCCTTTAAAGCTTCGGGCTGCCGACTAGCAAGCTGCAAGCCGTTGAAACCGCCCCAGGAAATGCCGATCATACCCACATTGCCGTCGCACCATGACTGTTGAGCGATCCAGTCAATGACCTCCTCGCCGTCACTCAATTCCTGTTCTGAATACTCATCATCAAACACACCTTCACTGTCGCCAGTGCCGGCAATATCAACGCGAATTCCTGCGTAACCTTGTTTGAGGAAATAGTCGTAGGTGGTTGCATCCCGCGGCGCGGTACCATCGCCTTTGCGATAGGGGAGATACTCAAAAATAACGGGCGCAGGCTGCACCTCGGGCAACCAAAGACGGGCTGCCAATTGGCGCCCGTCTCGGAGCGGAATCCATGTATCTAAATAAGTTGTCTCTGAGTGCGCCAATTCGAAAGTCCATTGCTGAGTTCACCACTACGTAGATTCAGCACTTGAACAAGAAAACGAAACGAGTGTAATCACATGTAAGCAAGTGTAAGCGCACCTGATAACACCTGATGCACATTCTAGGCTTATGACCGAAGATTTCTCAAAAAATCTGCGAACCCTGTGTTCCAACTACAAAAGTATGGCGCAGGTCGCGCGTGAAATCGGGATCGTGCGCCAGCAGTTCAATCGCTATGTCACCGGCAACGGTCTGCCTTCGGCGCACAACCTTCGGCGCATCGCCAACTATTTCGACATCGACGAACGGCACCTGCTGTTGCCGCATGACGAGTTCCTATCGAAATTCGGCACCCAGAACACCGATACAGAAAAGTCACCGTCACGGATTTTGACTGACGTTTTCAAAGGTGAAGTGAGTAACCTGCGGAAGTATTTGGGGTTCTATCACAGCCATTTCCTGAGCCCGACCTGGGAAGGATACATTGGCCGAGATCTCATATGGCTACGAGATGTCGACGGGTATGTTGTTTCACATACTTACAAAAGATCTGTGTTCCATCAGGGGATTGCCCGTCGCAGCTCTCGGCTCTCCGGCCTGATCTCTCTGCGCGGCAATCGCATTTATATGGTTGAGAAATCACATGGCGAGGATGGTTACCTGTCCGAAACGGTCTTGCTCCCTCCACACCGTCATACCGAAAAGTATCTTTTTGGCACCTCCTTCGGCATCTCCGCAGTGCCCCACCTCACCCCTTATACCACCCAGACAGTTTGGAAACGGCTCGACGCACATATCTCTCCGCGCGAAGCCATTCGGATGACAGGTTTGTTTGCCAAAACGAGCAACAAAATTGATCCGATTGTTAGAAGAAGGCTCGACGCATCGGAAAACTCGTAATCGGAGCTTAACTGAGAGCAGAAGCGGTTGTGTCCTCTCAAGCTGAGCGACCCACCTTTGGTTAGTCATCAGGTTGCGCACCAGGCCACACTGAGCTGCAGAGACCAGCCTGGATCATACCCATCTCCGCGCTGAAAATCCCGGTACTAATTTCCGTCTAAGCCTTCTCTTCGCGGGCCTTCAGGATCGCAAACATATTGTGTTCGGTCCATTGTTTGATGGCTTGGTTGAGCGGCACCAACTCAGCCCCCAATGCTGTCAGCTCATATTCTACGCGCAACGGCATTTCATCATAGACCCGCCGCGTGATCAGCCCGTCCTTTTCGAGATTGCGCAATGTTTGCGTCAGCATTTTTTGGGACACGCCTTCGATCTGGCGCCGCAACGCGCCGAAGCGCATGGGCCCGTTCTCCAGAGCAATCACCACCAAAAAGGTCCATTTCTCCGCCAGTCGCACAAGAATGTCTCGCGACGGACAGGCCTGAACAAACGCGTCTGGTTTGATGTCTGCATTTTTCTCCATAGTTACTCCTGGGTACCTAATTGACCCGAGATACCACCATGCGCATTTTCCCGTCAACCGCACTTCAAAGGGAAAACAGACATGAAAATTGGAATTCTGGGAAACGGCTTTGTGGCCACTCGCTTGAGCGAACTGTTCGAACGCGCAGGGCATGATGTCAGGGTCGGTGGCCGCCGGGGTCACATTTCTCTGGAACAGGCCGCCGAACATGGTGAGATTGTTGTCATCGCCGTTCACTATCACGCTGTGCGTGACGTCTTATCCCCGTTGAAGCACCTAATCGCTGGCAAAATTGTTGTTGATGCGACCAATCCATTGAATGACGACTGGTCACCGCTGCTGCTGGGGCAAGAGACTTCGGGCGGAGAAGAGATCGCGAAACTGGTGCCGGGTTCCAGCGTTGTCAAAGCGTTTAACACGATCTTCGCCACTGCAATGACCAAAGATGCGCAGGACCGGTCTGGACATAAAATCACGGCGTTTGTTGCGGGCGGCGAAGACCGGGCGGTCGCAACGGTTGCGGAATTGGCAGAAAGCGCCGGATTTGCGCCAGTAACGCTAAATTCCCTCACCACAGCTCGCTATCTCGAAGCCATGGCGCATCTGAACATCAATCTTGCCATTGCTCAGGGCGGTGGGACTGACGCCGTCTTTATCTACCATCGCGCATGACCGTGGCCCCCGCAGTTATGGCACCTGTTTCGCCCCAATCTTAAAAGTTCTCATCAACAGGAAATCAAAATGAACCTGAAAACCCATATCATGGCCGGCTTTTTGGCCCTTCATCTCAGCACTTTGGCTGGGGTGGTCCATGCTAATGAAACCAATTCCAATCATCTCATCAACTTTGATGATGTCGCCTGGCAGGAAACCGGTCTTGAGGGAGCTCAAATGGCAGTTCTCTGGGGAAGCGACGCAGACAACAGCACCATCTATGCCTTCCGGATTCAGCCCGGAGTAGAAATCCCGCCCCATACGCACCGAAACGACTATTGGGGCGTCGCAGTGCAAGGCAACTGGGTGCACATCGACGCTGCTGGACACGAAGATATCTCGGCGCAGGGGGCTTACGCCCATATCCGGGGCGGCGAGCTACATTCAGACCGTTGCGCCGGGCCAGAGGTCTGCATCAACCTTCTGGATTTCGATGGCGCACGCGACATAGCTTTTCCTGAATAAGCGCAGAAGCCAGCAACAGCCAAAGTCTGAGCGATGTGTCAGGCTTTGGCGAACAGATGACAGACACAGTACATGACAAAAGCTATTCGGTCTCAGCGACTGTTCCGCTATTGGCCCGATAAGACGGACTCGAAGGACGGCGTTCTGGAACGCCCCAACATCAACAAGTGACGGCTCACATTGCTGATCTCGTATCAACTGCGGCAAATTCTTGGGGCGAACCGGATGGGGGCGTATGAACCTGATTTTGGCGGTTCTCACCATGACACGGCCGTTGCCGAGGGGGGCCGTCAGATGTCGATAGGCTGGTAACCCGCGGCTTGGGCCTGCTTGGGACTAACCTTGAAGTGTCGTTTGAATTCACGGCTGAAATGCGCAGTACTTTCGTAGCCAACCTGATGCGCGGCGTCGGCTACGCCTATGCCGCCTTCGATCAACAACCCTTTCGCACGGTTCAAACGGGTGGCTTTCAGATATTGGAGCGGAGACGAGCCAGTAATGCTCTTGAAGGCACGGAAGAAAACCGGGGCGCTCATACCCGCGGTCGCTGCAAGAGCATCCACATTTATGTTTTCGGGGTAACGCTCGCGGATCTCCACGATGCTGCGCGCCACCCGGTCGAAATGAGAGTCTGGGTTTGCCAATGCCTGAAGGGCGGATCCGTGCGGTCCGCTCAATGCGTGAAAAATGATTTCACGAACAATCCCTGCGCCGAGTGCTTTGCTGGCAGCATCTGAGGACAGCGCTTTCAAAAGCCGGCGGACAGCATCCTTGATGTCGCCATCAGCCTGAGCGGGAGACAGGCCAAGCGGCGTGGCCTTCTTCGAACAAGTTGCGCCGTGTTCGACCAAAGGCGCCAACTCGTGCAGATCTGCCGGGTTTATGTTCACGAACAGGCCAAGCAACGGATCTTCGGGCGAGGCAGACGTGGCGCAATCGAACGGCAGCGGCAAGCTGACCACCAGATAATGGTCGGGATCGTATTCAAAGACCTGGTCTCCAAGATAGCCGGTCTTGTGCCCCTGCAAGATCCACACAATCCCGGCATTGTAAATCAAGGGCGCGCGAGGCACCGGCTCCGTCGACCAAAAGAAACGGACTGATGGCAAGTTGGTTTCAACGTAACCAGCGCCGGGTGCAAACCCGTATCGATCCTTTATCAGATGCAAGTCGGTCAAGGCCAATGCTCCTTCATCAATTATGATGCAAAAGATCACGAAACGAGGCGCTCTGCCAATCAGGAGAACGAAGTTTGATAGGAATGAGCATATCTTAGAGAGTTCTGATCATTCTGGAAATCCCCTGCACGTTCTATCTCATTCGGCAAGGAAACTCGGCTCATTGTCGAACAAATACGGAGAAAGACATGTCAACTGAGAACAAAGGGTTGGTTGTTGTTACGGGCGCAAGTTCGGGGATTGGTGCAGCCATCGCGCAACGTTTTTCCGAGGCGGGCCATCCCCTGCTTCTGGTCGCGAGGCGCATCGAAAAGATCGAAGCGCTTGGCCTGCCGCAAACCCTGTGCCGCAAGGTCGATGTAACGGATGCGGCGGCGTTCCGTGCTGCCATCAAGGAGGCAGAGGCACAATATGGTGCTGTCGATTGCCTAGTGAACAATGCCGGTCTGATGCTCCTCGGTCAGATCGATACCCAAGACGCGGCCGAATGGCAAAAAATGTATGACGTCAATGTCATGGCTCTGCTCAAAGGAATGCAGGCCGTTTTGGGTGACATGAAAGCCCGCAACCAGGGAACGATCATTAACATTTCTTCCATTGCTGGGAAAAAGTCCTTCGCCAACCATGCGGCCTATGTCGGGACCAAGTTTGCGGTATCCGCGATCAGTGAAAACGTGCGCGAAGAGGTCGCCGATACTGGCGTGCGTGTCATGGCGATTTGCCCAGGCGCGGTTGAAACTGAGCTGTTGGGCCACACCACCAGCCAAGACATAATCGACGGCTATCAGGACTGGAAAGAGGCCATGGGCGGAGCTCTGCAAGCCGATGACATCGCTCGCACAGCCGCCTTCATGTACGCGCAGCCACAAGGCGTTAACATCCGAGATGTGACCATCACCGCAACTCGGCAACAGCCTTAAACGGCCTCCACAGTTATCGAGCTGACATCAATCTTTGCGGAAAAACTAGCCCGTTTCCGTCGGCCCATTTCTGGCTTCGGTTCCGTTGCCGCGGAACCGAAACCAGATCTCCAAGCAATTGGGATTGCCGGAGGTTGGGCCCCTTCTGCACGACAACCCGTACGATCAGACGCCGAGAAACCCTGTCACCCACATTGCCTTTGGCAACGGGCTTGCGTTTGACCACTTTGTCCCGCTCTGTTGCCCTCCAACTTGGTGACTTTGCAGCTGGCCTCGACAACTGTCATCCGCGACGGCGCCCACCCGCTGGCGATCAATCCGCCAATGATAGCCGCAGTCGATGCATCCAATCTTGTAGAGGGCTCAGAAGCTCGTAATCACAGTTGCCCCGATGGACTGGAACTTGTCCATGTTCATAAGGGCCTCCGGGGCCGCGTCGATGCTGATTTTGTCACCGACCAACCGGGCCGGGTCCAGCTTGCCGCTTTCGACCATATCAAGCATTGCGCCATAGCGATGGGCTTGCATCCCGTGAGAGCCAAGCAACTCGATCTCTTGGCCCACAATTTTGGGCATGGGCACCGCAGGCGCAGCGTGATCGCCCAGCATCAGACCCACCTGGACGTGTTTGCCCCGTGGGCGCAGACAGAGGATCGAGTTGGTCATTGTGACGGGGTGACCAAGCGCATCGAGCGAGACATGCGCACCGCCTTTTGTGATATCTTGGATCGCTTCCACCACATCGCCCTTGCCATCAATGGCCGCGACCGCGCCGAGCTCCTTGGCCAATGCCAATTTGGCCGGATCTAGATCTACACCGATTACGTTCGCGCCTGCCGCGCTCGCAATCATGACCGCCGACAGGCCAACACCGCCGCAACCATGCACGGCAACCCATTGCCCCGCGCTGACCTTGCCTTGGTCTACAATTGCTCGGAACGACGTGGCAAACCGGCAGCCCAGGCTGGCAGCGGTGGCAAAATCCATCGTTTCGGGCAAGGCAACTACGTTCAAGTCAGCCTGATGGATGGGCACATATTCCGCAAAGCTGCCCCAATGGGTGAAACCCGGTTGTTCTTGATGCAAACACACCTGTTGATGGCCTGCATGGCACTCGCTGCACGACCCGCAGCCACAGATAAACGGCACGGTTACCCGATCACCGACTTTCCATTTGTTCACATCCTTGCCGACCGCCTCGATCACGCCGGCCAGCTCGTGGCCGGGGATGTGCGGGAGGTCAATGTCACTGTCGTGGCCCATCCAACCGTGCCAGTCGCTTCGACAGACGCCGGTTGCTTCCACCTTGAGGACGATCCCATGCGCTTCGGGCGCAGGGTCCGCCACCTTCACAACTTTAGGGGCTTCTTGGAACTTCTCGAATAGGACAGCTTTCATGGCTGGGTCTTTCGGTTGGATCGAATGCTTGAGACAAATCTACCAAGCTGCAGAGAAATTGGCTTGCCATTCTGCCCCATATTTTGAGAATACAGGGCAGAATACCCTCAAAATTTGGACCCATTGAGGAAACACTTCCCTTGGACAGCATCGACACAATCAGCGTACAGATTCTCGAACTGCTTCAAAGCGACGGTCGTATGACCAACGCCAAGCTGGCTGGGCACCTCAACATGAGCGAAACGCCGTGTTGGCGGCGGCTAAAAAAGCTGGAAGAGGCGGGCATCATCGAGGGCTATCAGGCCCACCTAAATCGCCGAAAGCTCGGGCTTGGCGTCATGGCCTTTGTACAGCTCAGTTGCTCAGAGCACGATCAGTCTGTCACAGACGAATTCCAACGTATTATCGAGGTCACGCCCAACATACTTGCCTGCCACAACACCACGGGTGAGGATGATTTCCTACTCATCGTGGTCGCTCGTGACTTGGACGACTACAGCGCATTTGTCGACAGCACGCTAAGACGTCTTCCTGGTGTGACCAGCATTCGCTCGAACATTTCACTGAAGGAGATGAAGGCGTCGAGCAAGCTGCCTGTGCGCAGTTCAGAGCGATGATCAATGCCCCACTCCGACAGCAGACACTCGGTTGCACGAGTTGAAAGGCAGCCTTTGCCCGCTTTCTGCGAGTTCAAACTCACCAGGTTTTGCTCGCGCCACGAATAACCGGAAAGCGGGCTTTCTGCCCTGGAAGACCGGAGCGGAACAGGAAGGCATTCAGAGCTCAACCCAACCCCATTAGCTCCAGAGTGGTTGCGCCTTTGGCGAGTTTTTCCATGAAATCCGCTTCTTTGGCCTCTCGGGCGATGCCAGCTTCGACCGTGGCCGATACGCAGGCAACAGGCAGAACCAGAACTCCATCAGTGTCAGCCACAACCAGATCGCCCGGAGCGACGTCCACTCCCAACATGTTCATGGATTCACCCCAAGATGGCGCACAGGCTTTTGCGGTGCCGACCATCGAAATGCCACGAGCAAAGACTGGAAAAGCGCGTGCTTCAAGCGCATCGATATCGCGAACGCATCCGTTAATGACCATACCAGCTAGTTTAGCGGCCTGAGCCTGAACAGTCAGGACCTCGCCCCAATACCCAGTCGACACTCCGGCACCATCAATAACCAGAACCGAACCCTCGGGCGCAGTTGCCAGACCATGGTGGATCGCTAGATTGTCCCCTGGAGCGCAGCGGACAGGCCACGCGGGCCCTGCCATACGTGCGCCGGTCCAAACCGGGCGCAACGCCTCGACAAATGAGATATTTTGCAGTCCAGATGCCTCGCAGAGGGTCGATGTGCCGAGCTTAAGCAAATCGTCCATTCTCAGGCTCCCCTGGTTTGTAGCGTGTGATAGCCATGTTTTGCGCGGGCTTCGCGTAGGGTCGTACCAGATTGGATATCGGCAATGATCGCCTCTTCGCGCGCGTCGATTTCGCGAGCAATTTTGGCAACCTCTTCGGCATGTTCACGTGGGATGGCGATAACACCGTTGGCATCACCAAGAATGATGTCATCCTTGCGCACGTTGATCCCGCCGACCGAGACGGTGCCGCCAACCTCGACACAGGCTACGCGGTCCTTACCCGTCAGCATAAAACGTCCACAGGTGAACATTGGATAGCCATCCGCCAAGGGGCGGGCCACGTCGCGGCAAACACCGTCGATCACGGTGCCACCGATACCCTTGGCCACCGCCAGTGTAGTCATGATGTCACCCCAGACAGTGCAATCAGTGCGCCCCGCATTATCGATCACCACAACCGCGCCTTCGGGGACGTCGTCGATAAAATCACCTACGGTGCCGCCCGCGACACCCACGGGCTGATACCGCACGGTAAAAGCCGGGCCACAGGTGGCGGCCTCGTTGAAAAGCGGAGCAATACCCAGACAGGCACCGGGAATGCCCAGTTTGTCCAGCGCGTCAGATACAGTTGGCGTACTAAGACCCGCAAAGAGTTCCTTAGTCATGAGTTCTCCAGTGCTGAATCGAATTCTTTGTCATGCATGACTTCAACCACCGAACGCCCGCTGCGGACGGCGGCCACCATCGCGGCCTCGCGTTTGGCCAGTCGTTCGGCCAGATCCAAAACTTCTACGATCCGCTCAGCCGGGATTACGATGGTCCCGCTGCCATCGGCGAGAACATAGTCGCCCTTGCTGGCGGTGACGCCGCCGAATTCGATGGGCTCTCCATGGGAATATTGAACCAGACGGTTGCGGGCGCTGACCGGCACCGCGCCCCGGCCATAGACAGGGAACCCGATTTCGCGGTTTGCATCGATATCGCGGCAGTTTCCATCGATAATGACCCCGCGAATGCCTTTTGTGCAGGCGGCGTTCGCCAGGATATCGCCCCAGCAGGAAATCCGTTTGTCACCTTCATTGGCGATCAGCAGGATGGTTTCTGGGTCGCCTTCCTCGATGGCTGGGGTGGCCAGATGGTGAGCAGGTTTCGCGTCTGTCTTTGCGCCAACCAGCACGGTCATCGCACGACCGCAGATTTTGGGGCAATCCCAGAGCGGCCGCAGCCCCATTGTTGCGCCAGCCAAGCCCAAGTGATCCAGTGCATCTGACAGACCACAGGAATCCAGACGTGCTAATCGATCAAGCATGATACACTCCTTCGTTTTCACCAAATGTGGGAGTGATGTGCCTGAATAGTCCAATTTGATTGCCAACAGCCATTCATACATTCTATGTATCGAAAATGGACTTTCGATTGATTCGACATCTTTACTACTTCCAGATGGTTGCCGAAGAATGCCACTTTGGCAGAGCCGCCGAGCGACTGGGACTAACCCAGCCACCGCTTTCAGCGCAGATCAAAGTTCTGGAACGCGTATTGGGAGTTGAGCTATTCGAGCGATCAAGAGCGGGGGTTCGCCTGACCCAGCACGGCGAGGCGATACTACCTGCCGTCAAACGTATGATCCAACAGTCAGAGCGGTTGGAATCCATTGTGCATCTGACAAAGGCCGGACAGGTTCATTCCTTGTCTGTTGGGGCCGTGACGTCAGCCATGTTTCGCCCGCTAGGCAAAGGGATGCAGCGCGCCAAAGTACAATTTCCCGAACTGTCCGTGTCTTTGATCGAAATGGATACCGCAGATGCGCTGCGGGCATTGGAAACAGACGAGATTGACCTGGCTTTTGTACGAACGGAAACTGTTACGGAGCCCTTGGTTTGTAAGCCAATAGTTTGTGAAAAACTGGCTGTGGCAATGTGGCCAGAGCACCCGCTGGCAGAGAAGAAATCTGTTCGGGTTGAAGATCTTGCCAAAGAAGCTCTGGTGACATGCCCGAGAGAGATCAGCCCGGCCTACTTCGATGCAATTCTTTATCATTTTCAGCAATCTAGCCTGCCATTTAAGGCCCCCCATTATGCGAAGTCTATTGCATCACAAATTGCAATGGTCGCCTGTGGTGTGGGGCTGGCAATCGTCCCCTTATCTTTTATAGATTTCACTGCAAAAGAGGTTGTTTACCGACCTCTCGAAAACTCAGAGGAAGTCGTCACGACTGCAGCAGTTTGGAACAAAAATCGTGAAACCGAAGCAATGCTACGTTTCATTTCGATTATAGAAGCAAGCTGAGCGCTTTGATATACAGCATGTATCAAGACAATTCCGACTAGATATTTCTCCAACTAACATACTTCCGTCACTTTAAGGCGAACCAAGGTGGATCCGTCAAATTGGCCGCTGATCCGCCGCAAACCTCGCTTTCCTAGGATTGATTATGACGGAACTTCACACCAAAAGCTCTCATGTTCTAAACAAGGTCATGAGCCAAGTTTCGCCCTCGGCAACCTATGCCATGATCGCCCGGGCGCAAAACCTGCGGGCCCAAGGGCGTGACGTGATCTCGCTCGATGCAGGAGAGCCAGATTTCCCCACACCCGAACATGTGTGCGATGCAGCCATATCAGCCATTCGTGCGGGCAAAACCAAGTATACGCCTGTTGCCGGGCTGCCCGAGCTACGCGCGGCCATTGCTGCGAAGTTCAAACATGAAAACGGATTGGGCTATGGCAATGACCAGATCATCGTGTCCAATGGTGGCAAACAGGTGATTGCGGGGGCGCTGGCCGTCACCCTCGATCCCGGGGATGAAGTCATCATCCCTACGCCATTCTGGGTTAGTTATCCCGATATGGTGCGCCTGAACGGCGGGACGCCGGTCATCGTCGAGACCGGGCAAACCGCCAAGCTGAACCCCGATCAGTTGCAGGCTGCGCTGACCAAGCGGACGAAATGGGTTATCCTCAATTCACCCAGCAACCCGTCAGGTGTGGTCTACAGCGCGGATGAACTGGCCGCCTTGGCAGATGTATTGCGCCCGCATGAGCGCGTATTAGTTCTCTCTGACGAGATTTACGAGCATCTGGTTTTTGACGTCGAATTCGCAACCATTGCTGCAGCGCCCGGATTTGCTGACAGAGTTCTCGTGGCGAATGGCGTATCTAAAGGCTACGCCATGACTGGCTGGCGCATCGGCTATGGGGCCGGGCCAAAAGTGCTGATCAAAGCCATGGAAACCTGGCAGGGGCAGGTCAGTTCGGGGGCAAGTTCTGTATCTCAACATGCCGCCTTGCAAGCGCTGCTCGGGCCTCAGGATCATATAGCAATATACGGTCAAGCTTTTGAGCGCCGCAAAGACATCGTTCTGGACGCCCTAACTGGCTGCCAAGGGTTGAAAACTGTCCCGCCGCAGGGGGCGTTTTATGTCTTTGCGTTGATTGATGGTGCGATCGGCAAGACCACACCCGATGGGCAGGTCATAAAAACGGACATGGATTTCGCGCTTTCTTTGTTAGAGACCAAAGGCGTGTCGGTCGTGCCCGGCAGCAGCTTTGGTATGGGGCCCGGCTTTCGAATTTCCTTTGCAGCCTCAGATGATGTGCTGCGGGATGCGTGTGCCCGCATTCGGGATTTCTGGACTTCGCTGAGTTCATCGGCCTGAACAGGAATGGGATTGCCGCCCCATTGATACATTAGATGTATCGAAATCCAATATATTGGATATTTTATCTATCAGAAGATTCCCTCCACGGTGGTTTGAAAGCCCGCTCTTGAAGAATGCGGGCTTCACAAATCTTTAGTGGAGGAGACGATGGAGTTTATTGAAGGTCTATTTGGAATCATTGGGGACCTCACGTGGGGGCAATCGTTGGTCCCGCTGTTGGTAGTTTTTGGCGTGTTTATCACGGCGCTCACTGGCTTTGTGCAGTTTGAATTCTTTCGGAGAATGTTCCGGGTATTATCCAAGAACAACCAGTCGGCAGATCCAAACGTCATTTCAGCACGTGCTGCTCTACTGATTTCCGTTGGTGGCCGGGTCGGCGGCGGCAATATTGCAGGTGTCGCCGTGGCGATTACACTGGGTGGTCCGGGTGCTGTGTTCTGGATGTGGTCAATCGCTCTGGTTGGCATGGCGACAAGCTTTGTAGAATGTTCCTTGGCTCAGCTTTACAAGCGCCGTCAGCCAGATGGATCGTTTCGCGGTGGTCCAGCCCGTTCGATCCTGCATGGACTCGGTGAAAATTTCCGCTGGCTGGCCGTGGTGTACGCTGTCTGCCTGATTGCAGCCTTCGGTCTGGGTTTCAACGCGTTTCAGGGCAACACCGTTGCAGGAGCTGTTAAAGACAGCCTCGGCATCGATCGCACGATCACAGGTGGTGTGTTGGCTGTAATTGCGGGATTCATCGTCTTTGGTGGCATCAAACGGATCGCCAAGGTCGCTGATATTGTGGTGCCCGTCATGGCCACTGCCTATATCGCTATGGCGTTGTTGGTTGTTGTCCTGAACCTCACAGAAGTTCCGGCTGTATTATGGTCGATCATCGCAAACGCGTTCGGCTGGGAAGAGGCCGTCGGCGGCGGTATGGGCGCGGCAATCGCAAACGGTCTGCGTCGTGGGTTGTTTTCGAACGAGGCGGGGCTGGGCTCTGCTCCGAACGTGGCAGCAACGGCGGATGTTCGTCACCCGATCAGCCAAGGCATCACTCAATCATTCTCGGTTTTCATCGACACGATGTTCATCTGTTCATGCACAGCCTTCATCATCCTTTTAGGCGATGTCTATGTACCAGGTGCCGAAGGGGTGGACGGAATTGCGCTGACCCAGCAATCGCTTGTGTCGCATCTGGGGGGTTGGACACAATACTTCCTGTCCTTCATGATCCTTCTCTTTGCTTTCAGCTCGATCATCTACAATTACTACCTTGGTGAAAACGCTCTGACCGTTATCACCAAGCACCCAATGGCAATCAACGTATTGCGGGTGGTAATTATCGGCATCGTCTTCCTAGGTGCCACAGCCCCGGGCGCGACATCGGTCTTTTTCTTCTCGGATCCGATGATGGGCATCCTGGCATTGGTCAATCTGGTGGTGATTATGATGCTGCTGCCGACATGTCTTCGGATTCTGGCTGACTTCCGCAAGCAGCTGAAAGAAGGGATCGCGCGTCCCCTCTTCAATCCAGATGACTTTGCCGATCTCGATCTAGACCGCGCCGCATGGGATGGTGTGGCTCCGCCTGATGCAGCTGTCCCAAAGGGTTGATCCGCAACACATAAAAAGATAGCGGGCGCGAAATTCGCGCCCGCTTTTCGTTTGAGCCGAGCTAACTCTTTCAACAGCGTGTTAACTTGCACTGCAATCACCCCACCAGAGCAGTTTCGCGTTGCATCTTTGCGAACCATGGAAGGAACGGAATTTCGGTGGCATCGCCAATTTGACTGATCCAAAACTTGTATCAAGCCAATTGCCAATACGAACTTCAGTTGGCGACACTCTGCTTGATATTCGGAATCCAGACAAACGGACCAGATACGCATGGCTGCATTTCCACAAAGACAGCCTCGTTGTTGGGCAATCAAGCAAGGAGACCTTAGGTGCAGAAACTATTTCAAGAACGCAAAGACTATACCATCGCAGGCACCAACGTGTCGCTTGATCTGCTCACGCGATCTGGCGACAAGACACCGATCGTCTTTCTACACGGTTTCGGCTCAACAAAGGAAGACTATGCTGACATCATGTTCTGGCCTGCCTTCGATGGTCATTCAGTGTTGGCCTATGATGCTCCCGGTTTTGGCCAAAGCCAGATCTCGGATCACGACAATCTGAGCATTCCGTTCCTGGTCGAAACCGCGAAAACGGTTCTGGAGGACAGCGGGATAGATC
Organism: uncultured Pelagimonas sp.; assembly: GCA_947497905.1. GTDB lineage: Bacteria > Pseudomonadota > Alphaproteobacteria > Rhodobacterales > Rhodobacteraceae > CANMIH01. The sequence goes on along the minus strand of CANMIH010000007.1, from coordinate 192,377 downwards.
GGTTCCATCTGATCGGTCATTCGATGGGGGGGCTCACCGCGCTTGTCTTGGCCCATGAATTACAAGACCGAGTGATGTCCTTCACCGATATCGAAGGCAATGTCGCACCCGAAGATTGCTTTCTAAGCCGTCAAATTATCACCCATTTCCACGAAGACGCTGATGCTTTTATGGGCAGCTTCCAGACCCGCGCGCGGCATCAAGAGTTCTTTTCACATCATCTGTATGCCACATCTCTGACTCAAAAGGTCCAGAATGCTTCGATCAGACCAGTGTTTGAATCCATGGTCGAGCTGTCGGACAATATGCCGTTGATCGACTGGATTACAGGTCTGCCGGGGAGTGCTGCCTTCATGCACGGTGACCAAAACGCAACCCTCAGCTATCTGTCCGAACTGGCCGCACGGGGGGTAGACGTGGTCTCGATCCCTCATTGTGGACATTTCCCAATGTATGCAAACCCACCTGCCATGTGGGCCGGAATTGCTGCGAATGTCGCCAAGGGTGAAGGCACTTGAAACTCACCTGTTCAGTTCAGCACAAACCCACTGCATAAGGATTGTTTTTACAGGCAACTCTCTCATGTCCGCTTTGAATTCTGACCTGCTGTTAGACAAAGGCCGCACCCAAATAACTGAAGAACTGCGAGCTTTCTAACTCGTTATGAAGGAGAATGGCATCGGCGCACCGACCTTCGACATTGGGCTGGCGGTTCTCTGCTTTGGCTTCGTGCTTACGCACATTTGACGACGTGCTCGATATTGTTACCGCCGCTGATCAACCCAATAGCGGGTGGCTGACGCGTGAAACACTCACTTCAAAAGGCCTGACGGACGACTTCGCGCATAATGTGCTTCGCTCTTGTCCATCCGAGGCGTGCGCAATGCGAAATTCCCCTCCTTGGCACATGATCGCTAATGATGAGCGTCTGATAACTGCGACTTTCAGGATTTTTGCAATCTTGCCAAATCCAAATCGACGTCAGCGTGATCCTCAGAACAAAACCTTCAACAAAATGGTCAAAAAACTGATCCAGACGTTGAGCCTTGTCGTATCGCAGATATGTTGAGCGTGAACACTACCCTTCTGAATGCGGAACGTCGTCCCGCGAAACCGCAGATAAGCGAGCGAAAATCTGTGTCTCAAGGTTCTCATGAAATCTCTCAACAGACCCAGTGGATGCTTGCCGTTCGTGACAGTCGGGACCGTGACGCCTTTGTTAAACTGTTCGACTTTTTTGCGCCCCGACTGAAGGGGTTCATTATGCGTACCGGGACTTCTTCGCATCAAGCGGAGGAAATCGTACAGGACGTGATGCTAACCGTCTGGCGCAAAGCGGCCCAGTTCGACCCGCATCGCGCTCAGGTCTCTGCCTGGGTTTATCAGATCGCGCGAAACCGCCAGATTGACTTAGCGCGAAAGGAAAATCGACCGCTGCCTGAAGAACTCAAAGAAGATCCTGGTCAAGAGCAGGATGCAAGTCAGATTCTGGGCGTAGAGCAAGAAACGGCAAAGCTGCGCTTGGCCCTAAAAACGCTAAACCCTGACCAACGAGAGATCATTGAACAAGCCTATCTGGGTGAGCTTACTCATCATGAGATCAGCGCGAAGACCGGCATTCCCCTTGGAACGATCAAGTCACGCATACGTCTTGGCCTCGCACGATTGCGCCATGAGTTGAAGGATCTTACCCAATGAGCGCTGTTACCCATCATGTCCCCGATGCGATGCTGGCGGCCTACGCTGCAGGCCGACTTCCAAAGGCCTTTGCCGCGGTGATCGCGGCCCATATTTCGCTTTGCGAAGATTGTCGCGCGGCACTTGGGGCTCATCACGCCGTGGGCGGAGCAATTCTCGAAGAGACCTCAAAGGTCGACGTGTCGGCCGCTTTGAAGAGCGATGTGCTGGAACTTCTTGATAGCCCCTTCACGCCAGAACCGGTCTATGAACGCAAAGGCGTGTACCCTGGTCCAGTGATGGAGCTCTTGAAAGGACGAGAACCTAAATGGAAAACACTTGGGATGGGCGTCCGTCAGGACATTCTGTTTGGGGATGCCGAAGGCTCAGTTCGGTTGCTCTTTATTCCACCAGGGCAAGCCGTTCCGGATCATAGTCACAATGGGCTTGAGTTGACCCTCGTTCTGCAGGGGAGCTTTAGTGACGAAACCGGCGTATTCGGTGTCGGCGATTTGGAAGTCGCTGATGAGCATCTTGAGCACACTCCTATCGCTGGGGATGGAGCGCCTTGTATTTGTCTTGCCGCGACAGATGCTCCGCTGCGGTTCCGAGCCTTTGTGCCGCGATTGATGCAACCGCTGTTCAGGATCTAGGGGCCGACGACGGATACACCGCGCGGTCTGAAAACACGTCTAACGTCGGTAAACGATCCAGTCTGGCAAAATGCCAAACACACGAATGGCCCAGGAAAAAGGCGCAGGGAAATCGGTTCGAAACCTGCGTCGTTCCATTGCTTTGATAACACGTCTCGCGGCCTGTTCCGGTGTCATAAGCATGGGCATGTGGAAATCATTCTTCTGGGTCAGGCGCGTCTTGATGAAGCCGGGATTGACCAGCCGCACTTCCACTCCAGTTCCACGAAGATCAAACCGCATGGTTTCAGCAAGACTTCTGAGCGCAGCTTTGCTTGCACTATAACCGATTGAGGCTGGAAGTCCTCTATAACCGGCAAGTGACCCTATCAGGGTGATATCGCCCTGACCTTTTGCAACAAATCCAGGGAATATCGCCCCCAAAACACGCATCGCACCGGTAAAGTTCACGTCCAACATGGTCAGAGCTTTTTCGCTATCCCACTCGGTTGCTCGCATGGGTTCGTAGGTACCCGCATTGTAAATCACCCCATCGATCTCGCCGATACACTCGATCGCCTGTTGAACAGATTTGCGATCCGTTACATCCATTACAACGACCCGCGCCTGCGACAGCTCGTTCTTGAGCGTTTCAAGCCGCTCTGGTTTGCGCGCTGACAAGATCAACTGCGCTCCCTGCGCATCCAATTGCTTGGCCAACTCACGTCCCAACCCTTCGCTCGCTCCAATAAGCCAGTATGTTTTGCCGGACACCGATGTCATTTGTTTTGGCCCAAGTGATTGGTGTTGGCAGAAACGAACTCTGAAGGTTCTGGTTGCTTTTTGAGGAATGGGGCACGTTTGAGGTACAAAAGCGCAGCCTGCCAGTGGATCAGAGCCAATACTCTCGCCCCCCCAAAGGGACGGCGGAACGCGGATTTCAACAGCGACCAGTCGGTGGCCACCGCGCGTTTTCCGGACAGCGTTGCAAGCACACCCTGATCATCGTTTTCAAACAAGATCCGAATGTCGAACTCAGCGTCATTGAACCCAAAATTGAACCGATACCGACCGGCGATTTTTTGAAAGGGAGAGACGTGCATCAGTTTATCTGCAACCAATGTGTCGTTCCGATCAATGGGCCGAAAATCTTCATGTGCGCAGAAATAGTTATGCCGCTGCCCAAAGGTGCTATTTACCTCGGCCACAAAAGCCCGAGGTTTGCCATCAACAAGCGCGATCCAGAAGCTGACTGGATTAAAGTTGAACCAAAGGAAACTGGGTTGGGTCAACAATACCAGCCGTGCGCTATCAGTTCGAAAGCCACGTCGCTCAAGCTCTTCTTCAAACCATTTTACCCCGCGCCCATTACCCCGCTGCCCACCGTGTAGGTGATCCCAAAGCGACCACAGATTAAATCTGTTCCTGGAGAATACCCGTGGCGTCTCGCCAGCAAAGTCCGTCAGCACAAAATCGACACCGTAAGTGAAGCGGTTCTTTAAGCCGCCTCGGCGGGCATGCAGCGTCTTGGCTTGGATGTGTTCGAGTTTCATGTGTTCAATACGAGGACATAGGCGAGTTGGATCAGGCATTTCGGGAACTTTTGTTTGCAATTTCTGATCCAACTCGAGATGCCGCACGTAAAACCCCTGAAAACCAATCAAAAGGGGGCGATATGTTCGATCAGACGCAGGGACCGCGCAAGAGGATAGCCATTATTGGCGGCGGGATTTCTGGCCTTTCAGCTGCATACTACTTATCGCCTTTTCATGACGTCACCCTTTATGAAGCTTCAGATAGACTTGGCGGTCACGCCCGCACCGTTTTGGCAGGTAAGAATGGCGACCAACCTGTGGACACAGGATTCATCGTTTTCAACTATGCCACATACCCGTTTCTGACCCGACTGTTTCGCGAACTGGATGTTCCTGTCATCAAAAGCGAAATGAGTTTTGGTGCCAGCATCCATAATGGATGGCTTGAGTATGGCCTGAGCAGCGTCAGAGCCTTGACGGCTCAAAACCGCAATCTGCTGCGACCGCAGTTCTACAAAATGGTCGCAGATATCATTCGCTTTGGAAAACACGCTGAGGCTGCCGCCAAGGATGACAGCAAAACGATCGGAGATTTGGTTGCCGAACTTGGGTTGGGCAAGTGGTTTCGCGACTACTATCTGATGCCCATGTGTGGCGCGATTTGGTCTACTCCTGTTGAGGAAGTCGATCGTTTCCCGGCTAAATCACTGGTAAGGTTCTTTCGCAATCACGCGCTCTTGGCAGGCTCAGGCAAACACCAATGGTGGACCGTTAAAGGCGGCAGCATCGAATACGTCAAGCGTCTTGAAACTGCTTTAAACGCCCGTGGTTGCACGATCCACAAACATACTCCGATCCAAAATCTGAGCCGCTCGCTTGAAGAGGTTAGCCTTCACACTGCGACCGGACAATCAACCGTGTACGATGAGGTCATTTTCGCCTGCCATTCGGATCAAGCCCTGAGAATCTTAGGTCAAGACGCATCCAAGGCCGAAGCACATGCATTGGGCAGCATCCGCTATCAGCCCAACACGGCCGTTTTGCATTGTGACGAGCGTCAAATGCCATGCCGTCGAGATTGTTGGTCAAGCTGGTCTTACCGCTCTCAGGACGGCGATATCGGCCTGACCTATTGGATGAACCGTTTGCAAAGCATACCGGAAAGCGATCCGCTCTTTGTTACGCTCAACCCGTCAAAATCGATCCCCGAACACATGATCTATGATCGAGTCCAGTTCGCTCATCCCGTGTTCGACCGTGCGGCTCTTCAGGCCCAGCAGGCCATTCGCCAGATGCAGGGACAAAATCGAACTTGGTATGTGGGTGCTTGGAACCGGCACGGGTTCCACGAAGACGGCATAGCCAGTGCCATGCGCGTCGTTCGCGCGATCAATGATCCCCATTTCACGAAAGGTACGGACTATGCAGGCCACAACCAAGACCTTGAAATCAAACTTCCTGTCGACCTGCGAGCGTCTGCGTGAAGGTCGTCTGATCCTGCGCACGCCCGAGGGAGAGCGTTACAACTTTGGATCATCAGGCCCTGAAGCCGAGATGGTTATTCGTGACTGGGCTGCTGTGTCTGCCTTTGCAGCCCATGGCCAAGTCGGGCTTGGGGAAACCTATGTTCAGGGTCTCTGGGACACCCCATCTGTCGAGGGCTTGGTTTCACTGGCTATGCTGAACCGCGATAACCTCGGAACGTTTGATCAAGCCAACACTTTTAACCAGATCAAATTTCGTCTGGTCGACACCGTCCTGCGAGCCAACTCGCGACGCGGGTCACGCAAAAACATCCGTGCACATTACGACGTTGGCAATGAGTTTTACGGGCTTTGGCTTGACGAAGGTATGACCTACTCATCCGCTTTGTTTACACAAACTGATGATGACCTCACCCGCGCCCAAGACCGCAAGAATGCAAGGGTCTTGTCACGTCTTGGCGTAGGTGAACGCACGCTGGAAATTGGCTGCGGCTGGGGCGGCTTTGCGGAACACGCGAGCGCTGAAGGTCGTGACGTCACGGGCGTTACGATCTCACGCAACCAACATAGTTACGCGGAGGCGCGGCTTGATGGGCGTGCGGACATTCAATTGCGTGACTACCGCGACATTGAAGGCAAATTCGACAATATCGTTTCGATTGAGATGATCGAAGCAGTCGGTGAGCGCTATTGGCCCAGCTATTTTTCCACGATCAAACGTAGTCTGGCCGACGGTGGAAACGTGCTGCTTCAGGCTATCACCGTGAAGGACAGTTTTTTTGAAACCTACAAGACCTCATCTGATTACATCCGCCAATACGTCTTTCCGGGAGGCATGCTACTGTCCGATAGCGTGATCGAGGCGCAGGCCAAACAGGCAGGACTATCGGTACAGAACAATTTCGCCTTCGGACAAGACTACGCCAAAACCTGCCGCATCTGGGCTGAACGGCTAAATGCTCAAAAACGGCGCATCTCGGATCTTGGCTACGGCGAAGGGTTCTTTCGCAATTGGCAATACTACCTTGAAATCTGTGCTGCGTCGTTTGCAGTCGGCCACTCGGATGTCGTTCAAGTGGAACTGGCTCATGCGTAGTTTAGCGCTTGCCCTCATCATGTGTGCATCGCCGCTGTTTGCACAGGGCACGCATATTTCTAAGGCAGTGCCGAACGCAGAGCTCAGGGGCGAAGCGACCTTTCGACTGGCTGGTCTCCCAATTTACAAAGCGCAACTGTTCACAGAATTCGGTGCTGCTTTGGACTGGGATGCAAGGTTTGCCCTTGAGTTAACTTACCTTCGCCGCCTGAGTGCTAAAGATCTCGTAGAAAGCACAATGCGCGAGCTCAATCGCACAGGTCCGTCACTGCCCCTTCGGTCCAATTTTGAGATCTGTTTTCAGGATGTTCGAAAGGGCGATCGGTTTGCAGCAATTACCTCAGGTCCCGATAAAATCAGCTTCTGGCTAAATGGCCGTCGCACATGCGTGCTTGAACATCCCAAGATCAGTTCCCGCTTCATGGGCATCTTCCTTGGTGACAACACACGCTCGAAGTCTTTCACCCGGCGATTGAAAGGCATGTGATGATTTATCCCCGTGTCAGCCTGTATGCGCTGATGCTGGCTTCTGCTGGCATACCCCTGTACATCCATCTGCCACATTTTGCTTCGTCTGAGCTGGGGATTGGCCTAGGGGCTATAGCCACGATCCTGATCGCTATTAGGTTCGTTGATTTGGTTCAAGATCCCCTGATCGGCTGGGCGATCGATCGTTGGCCGCAGGCCCAAAGCCTGTTCGCGGGCCTTGCTGCTGGGGGTCTCGCCGTTGGTTTTCCGCTACTGTTCTCCTTAAGTGAGGGGCCCTATGTGTTGGCAAAGATGGTGGCCGCACTTGTGCTGCTGTTTTCGGCGTACAGCATGGGTATGATCTTGCTTTACGGACGCAGCGCAACCCTTGCTAGTGAGCCAACTCCTCGTGCCTTGATAACACTCGCCGGTTTTCGCGAAGCAGGAATGCTGATGGGCGTTGTTCTTGCTGCCATTGCTCCGCTGATCTTGGCCAAATTGACCGGCACGTCCAACGCTTACCCGGCCTTTGGTTGGTTTCTTGCCGCAATAGCTCTGGTATGCGCCTGGGTCGCGCGACCAATATGGAACAGGCCCATCATCCCCGGCAAACGTTTTTCCGTTGCTTCTTTGCGCAAAGGAACGACGCTCCACTTGCTTTTGATCGCACTGGTCAACAGCCTTCCCGTGGCAATCACCTCCACTCTGTTTTTGTTTTTTGTCGAAGATCGGTTGGAACTGGACGGAATGGCAGGTCTACTTTTGCTCCTATTTTTTCTCAGTGCGGGGGTCAGTGTCCCGTTCTGGGCAAAGCTAAGCCAACACTTCGGCCCCAGAACAATTCTGTTGATTGCCATGCCGCTTGCCATATTCGGGTTCGCAGGCGCGGCTTTTTTGGTGCCCGGCCAAGCAATACCGTTTGCCTTGATCTGCGTCGCATCGGGAGCAGCTTTAGGCGCCGATATGGTGATCTTACCCGCGATGTTCTCAGTGGCGCTAACACAAGCGCAATCAGAGGCCTCACTTGCGTTTGGCATATGGTCATTCGCCGGCAAACTGGGGCTGGCACTCTCGGCACTTTTAGTACTCCCGATCCTCGAAGGGAGCGGTTTCAAACCCACCGCGCAAAACAGCGATGCGGCCTTGTCTATGCTCAGCACGCTGTACGCCATCGTTCCCTGCATACTAAAACTATGCGCATTGGCATTGGTCTTTGCGCTCCCGTCAAAGGACATAACCCCATGAAACTTTTAACCGCCGCACTTGTCGTGATCCTGCTCGCGATGCTGGCAAAGTCGATGTTTCTAAGTTTTCGGGCACAAAGCCCGGCGGATTATAGTGACACTGGACCCGCCTTTTCATTGAAAACTCATTTGTCAGGCGAAATCCTGTCAGAAGGGCTGATCTTTGGGCCCAACGGCAAAATGACCAACAGCTTTACTGCCGAAATGGTCGGGACTTGGTATGGGGACACAGGAACTCTGAGCGAAGAGTTTGTCTATTCCAACGGCAGGCATCAAAGCCGAAAGTGGTTTTTGAAACTTGGTCCGGGCAACACGTTCTCGGCCACCGCCGATGACATTGTGGGTGAGGCAAGAGGATCTGTCTCGGGCTCAACGGTCAAAATGGAGTATCACATCATATTGCCCGAAGAAGCAGGAGGGCATGTTTTGAACGTCACCGATTGGCTCTATCTGACTGAAAGCGGTGTAATCATGAATAAATCAGAGATGCGCAAATTTGGTATCAAGGTTGCCGAGCTCGTGGCAACTATGCGACCGAACCCGCTGCAAGGTGATTGACTATGCAGACAACTCACTCACATCTGCACTGAATTGTAACCTACTGGGAGATGGCTGCCGCGCCGATGCAACACTGTGGATCAATCGCACGTTTTGTCGGCATATGGAGGATCTCCCTCTAGGTCCGAAACGCAATAACGTTTGGATCAGACTGTCGCCAGAAAATCAATCAGGTCACGTACCCGTGCAGGCAGCAGGCGGCGGCTTGGATAGACAGCAAACATGTCACGCCGCGTGGGCTGCGCGTCCGCCACCTTTATTGCAATCAGCCCGTCGGTGATCATTTCGCTGGGTAGAATGGTCACCCCCATATTTCGCCGGGCAGCACCCGCCAGCATATCGAGCGTATCAAACTCGTGTGCTACCTGATCAGGTTTGAGTACGCGTCCATCTGCCAGCAACCAGGGCTGACGTGCCATCAGGACCGGAAGTTCCATCAGGCGGGCCAATGTAACTGGGCAGTGCAGGTCGTTGGTCTGAACGAACTCTTCCCCGGCACAAAAGTAATAATCCAACGTCCAAAGTTTGCGCGCAACAAGGGTGGAATCTTGAAGGGGGCCGACGCGAAATGCCAGGTCGATGTTGTCACGAAAAAAATCCAGAATGGCGTTGGTTGCCGAAACCTCGAGGTGGATATCCGGGCGCAGCGCCGCAAACTCAAGCAGCAAGGAGCCGATGCGGTCCTGCAGTGCCATTGGCGGCGCGGTAACGCGGATCGTATGGCGCCCCGTTTCCTCCAAAAAACCCGCTACATTCTGCAAGGCCTCTATTGGCTCCTGTACCTGATCAAGCAACCGACGCCCCTCTTCGGTTAGGCGCACCTGCCGCGTCGTGCGTTCAAACAGTTTTACTCCCAGATGTTCTTCCAATTCCGCAACCTTGCGGCTGACGCGTGACAGCGGAATGTCAAGTTGAGTGGCCGCACCGGAAAAACTCAGGTGGCGTGCCACCGACGTAAACAAGGCGAGGTCGTTGAAAATCATTATTCCACCAGCGAGAATGTGTGAACCATTTGGAGATATTATCACAGAACCTGTCGGTGGCTATCTTGGATTTAACCAAAACTAGGAGACACAAGATGTCCTATGCCATCGTCATCCCCGAAACCGGCAGCCACCACGTACTGTCTAAACAAGACCAACCCATCCCGACCCCCGGTGCGGGGGAGGTTCTGATCCGAAATCACGCGGGTGCCGTGAACTTTATTGATACAATCATTCGCCGCGGTGACATGCCCAAAGGCATGATGCCTGAACTACCGCACATTCCCGGTGTTGAAGGCGCGGGCGTGATCGAGGCTCTGGGAGCAGATGTCGAAGGCTTCAGCGTTGGCGACCGTGTCGCTTGGATGGGACCGATTGGTGCAGGCGGCTATGGCATGCATTCTGTGATCGGTGCGTCCTATGTAACTCAGATCGACGATGCCATCGGCTTTGAAACTGCGGCCTCAATCCCGGTTAATGCGATGACCGCCTATCATATGCTGGTTAACCTAGGCGGCGCTGCTCCAGGAAAATCGGTTCTCGTCCATGCCGCAGCGGGCGGTGTTGGCACCATGATCCAACACATAGCCAAGCATCTGGGTATGACCGTGATCGCATCGGCCAGCACCGACAAGGTCGACTATGCAAAAGCTCAGGGTGCGGACTTTGTAATTGATTACAAAAAGGAAAATGTGACTGAAAAAGTTCTGGAATACACCGCAGGCCGTGGTGTCGACCTGACCCTGAACCCGATCTCGGGCGAGACCGTGAAATCCGACCTCAAGGCACTGGCTCCGCTGGGTACTGTCGTTGTGTTCGGATTCTTGGCAGGCCCGCCGGCTGGTACCTTTGGTGAAGATCTGGCCACGTATTTCCAAAAATCTGTCGCCCTACGCGTCAGCGACATCTACACCTATTTTAGCAACCGCCCGAAAGAGTTTAACTCAGATCTGACCAAGGTGTTCAAGATGTTGGGGGATGGTGTTCTGAGGCCTTCGATCTCAACTCTGTCACTGAGCGAAGCCTCAGAAGCACATCGTCGTCTGGAAGCGGGAGAGACGACGGGGAAACTGGTGCTGAGCATTGACTAAAGCATATCGTCCATGTTCAGAGCGGCGATCGTAACAGGTACGATCCAGAGTTTATTCACCACGATTGCCTAATCAAAGGCCGAGGATTGCGAAGCTAGATAAAACTTTCTGATCTTACCCTCGGCCTTCATCTTTGATTATCGGTTCTACGCCTTCACAGCTTCTGTCCGCCTGCTCCCTCCTCACAACCAGCTTGCCAAAAGGAAATATAGCGGCATTCCGAGGGTGAGGTTGAACGGAAAAGTGACACCAAGAGCCAAGGTCAGGTAGATGCCGGATTTCGCCTGAGGGAGGGTCAACCGCATAGCGGCGGGAACAGCTATGTAAGACGCTGATGCACTTAACACCATCAGGAGGAAAGTGCCGCCCGTCGATAGACCTACTAGTTTCGCGAAACCCGCGCCAAAAACACTGCCAATGACCGGCATCAAGCACCCGAAGACCAACACACCACCGGAAATTTCCTTTCTGTGTTCAAGCAGACTTCTTCCAGCAGACAGCCCCATATCCAGAAGGAACAACGCCTGCACACCTGTAAAAGGGACAACGATGAAAAGATGCAGATCGTTCAGTCCGGCTTCACTATTGATAGTCACTGAGAATTGACCCATGTGAACACATTGCCCCGACGGTTTTGGTTGGGGAGGTTTGGAGTGATCGACATGGGATTTTTAAGTGTCATTCGACGCTGGGCATTGCGTGACAAAATGCCAAACAGAGAGATTGCCCGACGGACGGGTCTGTCTCGGAACACCATAAAGAAGTACCTACGCGTGGGCGCGGTGGAGCCACGGTTCAAGACGCCCAAACGCCCAAGCAAACTGGATCCCTATGCGGATAGGTTGGGCGAGAGGAAAATCTCCGTCGATCTCACCTGAGGAAAAAAAGCTGTTCATATTCTTCGGGAACTGACGGCTCAATCCTGATCACTTGTTCATCTTCGAGCAGCGCTTGTGTGAACGGCTCTAGCTCTCTTCCATCATCCAGTCGAATTCGTGTTGCGTAGAACAGTCCATCACCCTGGCGCTCAAGCTCCAGAAGTTCCAGCACAGTGCCCGAAGACAAATGGCGCCGGACAACCTTCGCCCAACCATCGCGGTTCAGCATGCCGTCAGGCAAAACAACGCGCAACTTCGGGTGGAATACCTTATTAAAGATCTGTTCGACAGCGCCCCAGGTCGAGCAGCCATTGAATGCGGCTAAGTAGTTCCTGAACTCATCTTCGATCATGTTGCATTCTGCCTACAATATCGATCTGTGTCAGTAATATCGTAGCAATGCAGCCTGTTTTCTGATCAAGTCGCCCAATTGTGTCAGAACGTGTTCATTGGTAGAGGCAGCTACCCGTTAGTACACCGGCCTCTTGAAATTGAAGCCAAAAACACACCTCTTCTACACATCATCGACGTGACCTACCCCTCGCCGCCTTGTCGATGAGCCCAACCGTCACTGGATTGATATGTTATTACATTTCCCTTACCGCTCATACCTGACAATCTTTGTCAGAATCTCAATCCAATGCCAAGAGGACATGAACCCTTCCTGCAGACACTCCTTAGGGAATCGATCTATCTGAGATTGACTGTCTTGCTTTTTTGCTTTGGGAGCCAGTCTTGCAGGAGACGGGCAAAGAGATCTGTTGGACCCAACCAGATAACAACAAAAGAGAAAATTATGGAAGCAACTGGCATTGCGTTACGTATCGGCGCAACCTTCTTTTTCACGGTCATGGTGGTGTTCGTGAAATTACTCGCTGATGAAGTGCCGCTTGGACAGGTGGTGTTCTTTCGCAGTGCTATCGCTCTGCTTCCATTGGTTCTGTTCTTGATGTGGACACGGGATTTCCCAAAGGGATTAAAAACAAAACGGCCCTTTGCGCATATCATGCGCTGCCTTTTGGGCTGCACGGCGCTTTTTGCCTCCTTCGCCTCGCTCAAATTCCTCCCACTCGCACATGCTTCGATCATTGGTTACCTGGCACCAGTATTGGCGGTTGTTCTCGCGCGCATTCTCCTGAGTGAAGAGGTAAATGCGATGCGGTGGTTTGCTGTGGTCCTAGGATTTACAGGCATGCTGGTGTTGGTGCTACCCGAACTTCAATCCACTCATGTGGACCAACTCTATCTCTTTGGGGTCGGGCTTGCCTTGATCATGGCGGTTTTCACCGCGGGTGCCAAAATACAGGTCCGCAGTTTAGCTCAGACCGAGAACGCTGGCGCCATTGCATTCTATTTCGCTCTGACCTGCGCCTGTGCTGGAGGTATTTCAGTATTTTGGGGTTGGATCACCCCCGACCCTTTGCAGCTTCTATATCTTTGTGGTGCTGGATTTGCCGGAGGAATTGCCCATATCATGATGACGCTGGCCCTGCAGCAGAGCGAGATTTCTAAGCTAGCACCGTTTGAATATCTTTCCCTGATATTTGCAGTTTTGGGAGATTTCTTGCTCTTTGATATTCTCCCTAAAGGATCATTCTATTTGTCCACAATGGTCATTCTTGTGGCTATGTGGGCTGCAACCGTCACCCCTCATCGGGTTCTAAAGGCAAAACCCGACTGAACTGCGTTTCGTCCGCAATGTTCAACGAGTTTGTTACGTCTCAAGTTTGAAAATCGACATTAAATGTCCAAACCCAACGGACAGGTGCCAGAGGCTTCTTACAACCTCTTCGGACCACATCTGAGGTATAGCCTGAAACAACAACAACGTATGCAAGATGCTTCGAAGAATTGATCATCAGGCACCACACCGTCTAGAGACACTGCTTGCAGAAATGACTTAACCTAAGATCCATTCATTCCAAGTTTAAAGCACAACTGTTCTGTCGGCCAAACGGCTTAGAAACCTGAGGTCGTGGCTGACCACCAACAGAGCAGCCCCCTGGGTTGCAGCTTTACGCAACAAGATGCTAACCTTTTGAATAGAAACGCTGTCTAATGCGCTCGTGGGCTCATCAGCGACAATCAAAGCGGGACGTGTAACGGTGGCCCGTGCGATGGCCACACGCTGGCATTGGCCGATAGAAAGCTCCGTTGGTCGCGTCATAGGATCAACCTCTTCCCAACCCACAGAGCGCACCACCGCCAGTGCTTTCGCCCGCTGCTCTGTTTTTGACGACGCAGGAAGCCTACGCGCTGTCAGGGGTTCAGCTCCATTCCCGACATGGCAACATTTCATCCTTGATTGCAACGTTATATCATTACATAAAGCGTCGGGAATTGGTCGCAGCATGTAGCCAGCGACTCCCTGCATAACACCTCGATCGGAACATATACCATGAACAAAATCTCCCACGGTGTAGCAGTCGCTACCCTCTCGGCAAGTATGGCCATGGCACAGGACTACCCTCTGACCATCGAGAACTGCGGTCACACAGTGACGTACGATGCTGCGCCCGAAAGTGTGGTCAGCATCGGTCAGGCAACGTCCGAAGCGCTGTATCTCCTGGGGCTAGGTGACAAAGTCGCAGGCACCGCCGTTTGGTTCACTGATGTGCTGCCAGAATTCGCCGAAGTGAATGCCAAAGTCGAGCGTCTGGCGGACAACACGCCGAGCTTTGAGGCCGTCGTGAACAAACGTCCTGGGCTCGTAGCCAGCCAATACGAATGGTATGTCGGGCCAAAAGGTTCGGTCGGAACACGTGAACAGTTCCACGACCTCTCGGTACCCACCTATATCTGGCCCGCAGACTGTGTCGGCAAGGACAACAGCGTTGGCGTAGACGGAACGCGCAAGGAACTCATTTCAACCGAGGTAATCTATCAGGGCCTCATCGAGCTGTCGCAAATCTTCGGTGTGCCCGAAGCCGGCAAAAAAGCCGTAGCCGATCTCAAAGCACGCGAATTTGCCGCAATCGAACGGGCGAAGGCGCTTGATCTGACCGACACGTCTGCGCTGTTCTGGTTCTCGAGCGCTAAGATGGACGCCGACCCCTATGTAGCGGGGGCCAAAGGGGCACCTGGCTTCATCATGAAACAGCTCGGCATCGAAAACGTTGTGGATTCTAGCGAAGAGTGGCCGACCGTCGGGTGGGAAACTCTTGCGAAGGCAAACCCCACGTATGTCGTTTTGGCTGATTTGCAGCGTCGCAAATTCCCTGCCGATGCCATCGACGTAAAAAAGGATTTCCTCGCAACCGATCCGGTCGCCCGCCATATGGACGCCGTGAAAGAGGGACGTGTTCTGGTGCTTGACGCACACGCCATGGATGCCACGATCCGAACCATTTCGGGCCTTGAACTGTTGGCCGACGCAATGGAAAAGGCTGTGTCCAAGTGATGCAGTTTGCATTTGGCGGGGTACGCCCCGCCCTAACACTTCTGATCGGGGTGGCCATCATGGTGGCCGCCCTTGGCTTTGCGCTTGTCATCGGCGAAACGCGGATTCCCCTCGCTGACATCTGGGCGGTCCTCAGGATCGAAGCCGGCTATCCCGCACGCGAGGTCAATCCCATAGATCATGGCATCTTGTGGAGCTACCGCCTCCCCCGCGCGATTATTGCGCTGTCCTGCGGCGCGTCGCTCGCACTCAGTGGAGTGGTTTTACAAGCGCTGCTGCGCAACCCGCTCTCTGATCCCTATATCCTTGGGCTGTCTGCAGGGGCATCTACAGGGGCTGTCGCTGTTGCGATCCTTGGCTTCGGTGCGGGAGCCTTGTCCCTCTCTGGGGGTGCCTTTATCGGTGCCATGCTTGCCTTTGGCTTTGTCGCATGGCTCGCCCGCATGGCGCGCGGCAACTCCGCCCAAGCCACGTCCAGCCTAGCGCTCCTTCTTGCAGGTGTTGCAGGAGCTCAGCTTTTCCATGCGCTCACAGCCCTCATCATCGCCAAATCAGCTGACGCCAACCAGGCGCGCGGCATTATGTTCTGGATGATGGGAAACCTCTCGGGCAGCCGCTGGCCCGACGTTTATCTTGCTGTACCAATTACACTGATTGGGTCCGCTATCATTTTCCTCCACTTCCGTGCTCTCGATGCTATGACCTTCGGTCGCGAAGCGGCGCAGTCCATGGGCATTCGCACAGGCTTGGTGATGGGGGTCCTGATCTCCACCACTGCCCTTCTCACTGCCGTCATGGTCTCGATGACAGGCGCCATTGGCTTTGTTGGTCTCGTTGTTCCCCATGCTATGCGCTTTCTCGTAGGCGTAGGGCACCTGCGTCTGATCCCTGCAACCGCGCTGGCAGGAGGCATTTTCCTCATCCTCGCAGACATCGTGGCCCGCATGTTGATCCCCGGGCAAACCCTGCCCATCGGTGTCGTGACCGCACTGGTCGGCGCACCCGCTTTTGCCATCATTCTGGTTCGGAGTTCCCGTGCGCATTCAGGCTGACAACATTTCCAAATCGATTTCGGGAAAACCTATCCTGCGTGACGTTTCACTCAGCATTGAGGCCGGGCAGTCACTGGCACTGATCGGACCCAACGGATCGGGTAAATCAACACTCCTGCGCGTCATTGCCGGGCTTCTGGCTGCAGATAGTGGCCATATCACCATCGGGGGCGACCGCGTCGACCGCCTGCCGAGGCGCAAACTCGCTCAGCGTCTTGGATTTGTCACGCAAGAGGCGGGCACAACTGATGCAATCCCCGTCCGCGAAGCCGTCAAACTCGGTCGCACACCATGGCTGTCCTTCGCGACGCCATTCGGAGCAAAAGACAGAGACATCGTCGAGGCAGCGATGCAGCAAATGGCTATTGAAAGCTACAAAAACAAACTGTTCAATGCGCTTTCTGGTGGAGAAAAACAACGCGTCCATATCGCCCGCGTTCTAGCCCAGACACCCCAGGCCTTTCTCCTCGACGAGCCGACCAACCATCTCGATATCCGTCATCAGATCGCGATAATGGACTGGGTCAAGGCGCAGCAAGGAACCGTTGCTCTGGCCCTTCATGACCTCAACCATGCATTCGCCTGCGACCGCGTTGCGGTGTTAAATGCGGGCCAGCTCGCCGCGTTCGGTACGCCCACTGACGTTCTCGTCCCCGAAATCATTGCCCCCGTGTTCCAGGTCGGGGTTCGTCAAAGCAGGACGCCCCATGTGGATCATCCGATTTTGACCTTTGCGAAAGAGAGCTTCACTACATATCCCTAACAAGCCGGTTGAAGGTTGGGCTTCGATCGACCTTGCAGCATTCGTCATCTATTGGCCCTTGATCAGCCCCACTTGAGTGGTCCAATTTGATTGTTAGTGCATGACCGGCCTTTGGTCCATCTGGACGAAGGTTTCCGTGGCCGGAGGGTGGTAGCCTAGAGCACTATGTGGGCGTTTGGTGTTGTAGTGTTTCCTCCATTCTTCGATCAGGATTTGAGCTTCTGGCAGGCTGTAGAAGCTTTCGCAGTATCCGTTCTCCCAAGGAGAGCCGGGTTCGATGTAAGCCGTCTTTGCACCGACAGCTTTGATCCAGTCCTGCACGGCCTGCGCAACGAACTCCGGGCCATTGTCGGACCGAATGAACGAAGGCGCGCCGCGCAGGATGAGCAGGTCGCTCAGCACATCGATGACGTTGCCGGAGTTCAGCCTGCGATCTACGCGGATTGCCAGGCATTCCCGGCTGTATTCGTCGATGATGTTGAGCGTGCGGAACGCCATACCGTCATCAGTCCGGCAATGGATGAAGTCGTAAGACCAAACATGATCACGGTACTCTGGCCGTAGCCGAACACACGATCCGTCATTCAGCCAGAGCCGCCCCTTCTTTGGTTGTTTCATTGGCACTTTCAGCCCCTCTCGTCGCCACAGCCTTTCGACTCGTTTGTCGTTAACGTGCCAGCCCCCATCTCTCAGCAGCGCTGCGATCCGACGATAGCCGTAGCGGCCATATTGCCGGGTCAGCTCGATCATGTCGGCCACCAATCGTTCTTCATCCGGACGACCAACTGGCACCTTACGCTGCGTGGATCGGTGTTGCTTCAGAACGCGGCAAGCCCTCTCTCATCGTTTGCTTTGCAAACGACTGCCGGGCAGCGGGACGTTCCGAGATATTCAACTCAGCCCGAACACGATCAATGCAAGCACGGCGACGAGCGGGGCTTAGGGGCTCCGCCCGTTCAGGGCTGAAACGGTCTGATGACCGTTTCCGGGGCGCCCCTCACTCCCTTTGCAGCTTCCGCCAAGATGAGCTTGTCCAAAGTCAGATCCGATACCGCCTTGCGCAAACGCTCATTCTCTTTCTGTAGTCGCTTCAGTTCCTTCAATTGGTCTGTGCCAATTCCTCCGTACTTGTTTGGCGGGAAAACCGTCCACTGGACGCTTTTCACTATCCGCCTGCACTCCAGCGGTAGTAGGTCTGTTCAGTCACCCCAATCTGCCGGATCGCATCCAGACGCGGCATTCCTTGCGCGGTCAGAACTTCAACCTGCCGTAACTTCGTGACAATCTCTTCCGGCTTTGGTCGCTTGTTGACCATCGTGAATCCTCCGTTTTCCTAAACATAGCGGAGGACCACTTCTGTGGGGGAGGATCAGCTGCTCTGAGCCCAAACCGACCGGTTCTGCAGGTTGTTTGAATGACTGCTCAAGACATTGGGATGGCATAAGTATCGCTATCAGCGCTTTTTCAAGGGATTACCGGTCTGGGTGATGTAAATCCGAAACCGGCGGAATTTTCATTAGTCAACTGCGCCGCTGTGGATCAGATGCTCTGCCATTCCGCGTACATTGCTCGGTCGCCAGGCATCATATTGCTGCCAGTGACTTCGCTCGGGGTAGGTGAGCTCGTTTGCCAATTGGTTCGCTGATTTCCCGACCTTTAGTCCCGCCAGAACATCTGCGCGCAACTCTTCCATGTAGAGCTTGACATTTGTCAGGTCGCTGTGATTGCCCATACGCCCGTGACCCGGCACAAAGATATCGAAGTCCAGTGCTTCGGCAGTGAGAATCTGCTGATACCAACCGTCAACATTGTCTCCGCCCAGGCTGGTGTAGAACATACGTTCGGGTGCAGAGACATCGACAAAAAAGACAACTTTTTCAGGGCACACGACCGTGGCGATCATATCCACTTCATCACCTGGCCCAAGGTAGGTCAGCTCAATTGTGTTGCCGCCCAGCTGAAAGCTGTGCTTCTGTTCGAATTGAACATCCAGGTCGACGTCGCCCAGTTTTGCCGGAGCGTTCGCATACGCGATGGCTTCAATGTCACCATAAGCTCCGCCACCCGAGGCGTGATCGCCATGGGAGTGCGAAAAGATCAAATGCGTCACGGGCTGATCCGTCAGCGCGGGCAGGTTGTCCTGCAGCTTTCGGGCTATGCGCCCGTTTGGATCGACGACCACGGTCCCTTCATCGGTCGCCACAACAAGGGAATTGTAGCTGCCGTTCTGGAAGTAATAGACATTGCCCGCAACATAGGTGAAGTCATCAGCGGATTGTGCAGCTGTGACGGCTGGTGACAGGACTGCCAAAGCACCCGAGATCAAAGTGTGTTTCATTTTCTGCACCTTTCCTGATCTGACCAAGAACGTCAGACAACAATGTTTACGATGGTCTCTGGGCCCTTTGGCCCTTTGGTGAACGTCATGGAGACAGCCTCGGCATCAGCTTTCGACATTCTGCGATAAAGGTTGTCTCTTGCATTGTCGGGGTTGCCAGCCACGTAGAACTGGGTGGTCAGCAGTTCTCGATTTCCGTCAAAGACTTTCACATGAATATGCGGTGTGCGTCCCGGGTATTTGGTCGGCTTGATCGTGCGGAAAGCATAGTTTCCGGCGTCATCTGTGATGTTATGGCCAAAGCCCTGAAAGCCTTGATCATAGGCCACCAAACGATTGTCACCGGGGTGCAGGTACTTTCCATTCACGTCACACTGCCAGATTTCGATGCGTGCCCCTGGCAAGGGAGCTCCATCGCGATCTGTTATCTGGCCTTGGAGCGTGATGATTTCCCCGCCCGCCTAGCGCACTAGCCCCGCGACCTTAACCAAGTCATTGTCGGTGTCTGTCATGCGCATGGAACCCGTTGGATAAAATGGCCCTTCTGTTGCGCGCGGTGTCAGCTCAGCTGCCAAGGCGGTTCGCGACAAAAACAGACTCCCCGAAACGGAAGCCATTCCAGTCAGAATTTTACGACGCAGGTTTGAATGGGTCATTAATCTTCTCCTCGATTATCCGCGACCTAGCTTCGCGTCAAAGCTCCAACGACCGGGGCCGGAAAACACGAAGTAAAGAAAAACAAAGCAGTACAGAATTGCGGCATCGCCACCATTCAGGATCGGGTAAAAGTTCTGCGGGGCATGAGCGATGAAATAGGCGCTCGCCATCAAACCCGACAGTAGGAATGCCACCGGACGCGTGAAAAGGCCCAGAACAATCAAAGAGCCACCGATCAGCTCCATGATACCAGCAATCCATGGCATCGAGAAAGCCACGAGTTCCCACTCTGGCGGTGCGGGGAAGTTGAGGATTTTCTGCGTGCCATGCGCCAGAAAAAGAAGGCCTGTCATGATCCGCAAGATGCCTAGAACCCGCCCGGATTGTTTTTCCAGTGTTTCAATCATTTTATTCATTCCTGAGAAATGGCTGGAGATCAGGTGTGGGAGCGTGCTGCCCCCACACCGCTTGTCGAATTTCGTTTACCTAACTAGTCAGCTGATGACACCAATTCGGCACTTACGGCCAGGAACGCTCGCCTTTGACGACTTTGGCACCCAGCTCCAGGTCGCTCACGTTTTCAAAGGTTGGGTAAGCGGCCTTCATTGCAGCTGTTAGTTCAACGGAAGATTCCGCAGTTTTGGCAGCGGCTTCAAAGGCAGCAATATACGCTTTGGTGAAGTCAACGATGCTTGCGTCTTCGGCACTGTCACCAATGACGTGCCCTGGAAAAATCCGCTCAGGGTTCAGGGCCAGAAGCTGATCCAGCGTGGCACGCCACTTATGACGACTCTCAGGCGTTGCAGTATCAGCCATCCAGACATGCAGGTTTTCATAAAGAACAACACCGCCCAACACGGTCTTTTCGGAAGGCACCCAGAGGAAAGTGTGGACCGGGTCATGACCGTCGAGGCCGATCACCTGAACGGGTTCGCCATCAACTGTCAGGCTGTCACCTTCCATCACTTCAGGCACAATCAGCTCCGAAGGGGCGTTGCCTTCCAAGATTGGCCCCCAAAAGTCATACTTGATCTGGATGGTTTGCTCGATGCCTTTCACGGTTTCAGGCGTCGCGACAATTTTGACATCCGGATAGGCTGCACGGACCGCGTCCAGACCGAAATAGAAATCCGGGTCTTTGTGGCTGACATAAACGGTTGTCAGGGACTTGCCGGTTGCTTTGATCATCTCGACCAGTTGCTCGGCGTCGTCTTTTTCAAACTGCGCGTCGACGAGGATGACCTCATTTGGGCCTTCGATCAGACTTGAAGCCACCGGAAACAGGCTACCCTCGTTTGGAGTGAAGTTGGTGATAGTCAGATCAGCCGCGGAGGCTGTGGTGGAAAGCAGCGCTGCGGCTGCGAAGGTGAGAGTCGTTTTCATAAGGATGCTCTTTGTTATGCGGCCAAAGCCGCGATCTCTTCGGGGAGGTCGTAGTAGGTTGAAATGTTAACTTGGGTTGTTTTGCCACCTGTGTGCTGCAACAGGGTTGGAACACCTTGCGCACCAGCGCTGGCTTGCAATTTTGCGGCTTCCGCGCTGATTTTCCGGGCTGGGCCTTTGCCTTCATCCAAGGCACGACCTACGCCGAACTCAGCCAGTACCTTGCGAACCAAGTCGCTGTTGGCAGCTGAAATACCGGCGACATAACGTGCCTTTTGTAGGGCCTGGGCCAGTTTGAGCTCAGCTTTTGCGCCCTGGTCATGGACCAGGGCAGCCGCTTGTGCGGTCAGGCCAGACTCCAGCACTTCATTGGGGTTTCCCAGGATATTCTCAACATAGGCGTCACTGAATTTTTGACCGGTCAGCTGTTGAATGCGGCGGTCGTATTGCAATGCCAATTTGCTAAAGCCATCGCCCATACGGTGCGCATTTGGGCCCCGGAACAAATGACGGTGCATCATGGTGACATCCACACCGCTTTCGATCAGCGCATCAATCACAGGTAAGGCGCCATAGCACCAGCCGCAGTAGGTGTCGTAAATATATGTGAAACGCGTCATTGCAGCCTCCGTGTCTAGTAGACCTCAGGTAGGACGCAAGCGTTGTTATCTAAAGGCAACCTTTGTAGACATAACGTCAGTTAAAAGGTGACGATAGATGAAGAAGTCAAACCTGAACCGCCTGGAGTATTTCGTCGCCATCGCCGAAGCGGGGACCATCACTGCAGCCGCGGAGCGTATGCGCATCAGCAAGGCTGTGGTCAGCAAACAGCTTCAACTGCTGGAGGAAGAGCTTGGCGCGACGCTTGTGGTGCGCAATTCGCGCCACTTGAATCTCACAGAAGTCGGACAGACCTTCTATGAGGCCGCGCGTGCCTCGGTCGCTCAAGCCGAAGAAGCTTATGAAATGGTCAGGCAGGATCGGGCCGAACCGTCTGGGAACCTGCGCATCACAGCCCCTCTTGATCTGGGTGTGGCACATGTTGCCCCGGTGGTCGCCGAATTTCGAATTGCCTATCCCTCGGTCACGATCGATCTCACACTCAGCGACGCGCGGTTTGATCCCATCGAAGCACGATTTGACATTGCATATCGGGTTGGCTGGTTGGCCGACTCTTCCAACGTCGCACGCAAGCTGGCCGGTTTTCAGCAAATTGTCGTGGCTGCGCCGGGATTGGTCGAACGATTGGGAGAGCCAGGCCTACCGAGTGAACTGACAGAATTTCCGTTCATTGAGCATCGGGCGCTTTCAAACCCATTGCGTTGGCAATTCTCAAATTCCGAACATGAGACCGCTGATGTTCAAATGAGCCCCGCTCTGCGAGCGGACGTAACGCCTGCGATTAAGGCGATGGTACTAGAAGGAACTGGGATTTCGGTTTTACCTGATTTCTTTGTCAAGAAAGAGATTGAAAACAAAACATTGGTTCGGCTTGTCCCAGAATGGGAGCTTCAAACCGGAGGAATTTTTTCTGTTTACCCACCCACTCAATTTCGGTCAGCAGCAACAAAACGTTTTGCTGAGCTGTTTGCGAAAAGTTTGCGGGAGAGCTTGACGTAGGTGTCAGATAACGTTGGTCCACAAAGAATTCGCGATCATTCAACCTTGACGTGTTGTATTCCAAGCGGAACTTGGCGCAGCCGCAGCGAAAGTTTGGTTTGTCCGCTCGATGGACGATGGACTACATTTTACTGATGCAGGCGCGGCGAAAGACGGCTTCTTTTGGTGTTCGTGCAGCACGTCGCGTCCGCCCAGCTCGCAGAAACCAAGACTTTGCAAAGGTCGTTATCTGCGCATTCCTGACCTTGGCGTTCAGTGCAGCATTGATACCTCAGCAAAGTGAACATCTTCTGCTCTCATCAAACTTGCCCACAACCTGTGCAGTCGCAGCTAATGATCGGATTCCGCCCTTCCTACTTCAGCCGGCTCTTATGCAGCAGTGCCCACCAATGTCGTAGAAGGGCTGACACCTGTCACTGGGCGGCGGCGAACACACATGATTTCGCTGCGGGCGTGCTGCTGCACCGCCGCAAGACAGCTATGAGCCCATTTTCAATTTAGTTTATTCCCTGTGCGCCACGACAAAATCACTCCAAAAATGGACAATACAAAGGGAGCACTTTCAAAGTCTAAGATTGCGAGCTGATCGCTGTTAACTCCTATTCCATCAGGCGAGAGCTTGAGCCGCGCGCTTTCACTGATCGGGTATCTATTCGTAGCAATCAACTGACCGGGCCAGACAACGCCCATCCAGAAATTACTGAAAGGGTGGAGTTGGTCTACAATCCACGCGAACCACATGTGCCTGACTACGCCGTTTCGATTGCGAAGATGCCAGACCCCGACGAGTTGGATGCTGACGACCTAACTGGGCGAAATCGGCTCATCGTCGCGGGTTTTGATGAAATGACGCAGCAAAACCTATTCTTGAATTGTCTGCACGGGCCTTATGCCAACCGCATGTGTCGTGCCCAGATCTATGACGGATCATTGGGATACAATTTCTACCTTCCTTTGAGGTACACATGGTGCACAATGGCGGCATTTCCGAGGAGGATATTGATGCCGGGTATATTCTCGCCTGCTGTTCCAATCCAATCGGCAAGGTTGCGGTTGAGATCTGACTGAAAAAGGGAGGCTCCGATAGGGCCTCCCTTTCCAACCTCACCTTGAGATCAGAAATCCCAATCCTCATCCTCCGTCGCAACCGCCTTTCCGATCACATAAGACGACCCTGAGCCAGAGAAGAAATCATGGTTCTCGCTGTCCGGGCTGAGCGCCGCAAGGATTGCGGGGTTTACCTCAGACACCTCCGGTGGGAACAGAGCCTCGAAGCCGAGGTTCTGCAGCGCTTTGTTGGCGTTGTAGTGCAAAAACACTTTCACATCTTCGGTCAGGCCAAGCTCATCATAGAGTTCTTCAGTGTACTGGTTTTCAATCCCATATAGGTCGAACATCAGACCAAAGGCATAGTCCTTGAGGTCTTGCTGAGCCGCTGCGTCCAATTGTTCATAGCCGCGCTGAAACTTGTACCCAATGTAATAGCCATGCACCGCTTCATCCCGAATGATCAACCGGATCAGGTCGGCAGTGTTGGTCAATTTGGCACGACTGCTCCAGTACATCGGCAGATAGAAGCCGGAATAGAACAGAAAGCTTTCCAGAAACACCGAGGCGATCTTGCGTTTCAGCGGATCGTTACCCGGGGCATAGGTGTCAAGGATGGCCTTTGCTTTGGCCTGCAGATGCGGGTTTTCCTCAGACCAGCGGAATGCTTCATCAATCTCTTTTGTCGAGCAAAGCGTTGAAAAAATAGAAGAATAGCTTCTGGCATGCACCGCCTCCATAAAGGCAATGTTGGTGAGCACCGCTTCTTCATGAGGGGTAATCGCATCCGGCATCAACGCCGGTGCGCCGACCGAGTTCTGAATCGTGTCCAAAAGCGTCAAGCCGGTGAAAACCCGTATTGTCAGCTGCTTTTCATGATCGGTCAGCGTCGCCCAACTGGGAATGTCATTGCTCAACGGCACCTTTTCTGGCAGCCAGAAATTCACCGTCAACCGGTTCCACACCTCCAGGTCCTTGTCGTCTTCAAGTCGGTTCCAGTTGATCGCTCGGGGGATCTGTATGTCCATCATATCTCTTCCCCTTACAACGTGCAGGACACGCAGCCCTGCACCTCGGTGCCTTCTAGGGCCTCTTGACGCAAACGCACGTAGTAGATGGTCTTGATGCCCTTCTTCCACGCATAGATCTGGGCCTTGTTGATATCACGTGTGGTCGCCTCTGCCGGGAAAAACAACGTCAGAGACAAGCCCTGATCCACATGTTCGGTGGCGGCGGCATAGGTGTCGATCAACGCTTCAGGGCCGATTTCATAGGCATCGCGGTAATACTCGAGGTTGTCGTTGTCCATGAAGGCCGCCGGGTAATACACCCGCCCAATTTTGCCCTCCTTGCGGATCTCGATCTTCGACACGATAGGGTGAATGGAGGAGGTCGAATTGTTGATGTATGAAATCGAACCTGTCGGTGGCACGGCCTGCAGATTGCGATTGTAAAGGCCATGCGCCATCACGTCGGCTTTGAGCGCTTTCCAGTCCTCCCGGCTTGGCAAGGCAATCCCATCAAAAAGGGTCGCTACTTTGTCGCTGTGAGGCGTCCAATCTCGGTCGGTATACTTGTCGAAGAAAACCCCCGAGGCGTAGTCGGATTCGGGAAAACCCTTGAAACTTTGCTCTTTCTCCTGCGCGAGATCGCAAGACGCGCGGAGCGCGTAATAGGCCACCGCAGCGAAATAGACCGATGTGAACTCGACTCCTTCCGGACTTCCATAGTGGATATGTTCCCGCGCCAGATAGCCGTGCAGGTTCATCTGTCCCAGGCCAATGGCGTGGCTTTCATCGTTACCGCGCCGGACTGAAGGGACGCTGTTGATGGCGGACATTTCCGAAACGGCCGTCAGCGCGCGTATGGCCGTGCCCACAGTTTGCGCCAGATCTTTGCCATCCATTGTCTTGGCAATGTTCAATGAGCCAAGATTGCAGGAAATGTCGCTTCCCAAGTGGTCATAACTCAGGTCGTCATTGAACCTTGAAGCTTCGTTCACCTGTAGGATCTCAGAACACAGGTTTGACATGTTGATGCGGCCCGCTACCGGGTTCATCCGGTTCACCGTGTCTTCAAACATCACATAGGGATAGCCGCTTTCAAACTGGATTTCGGCAATGGTCTGAAAAAACGTGCGCGCATTGACCTTGGACTTGCGAATACGTTTGTCCTCGACCATCTCATCATATTTTTCGGTGACCGAAATCTCTGAAAGAGGCACGCCATAGACCCTTTCCACGTCATGCGGTGAAAACAGGTACATGTCGGCGTTTTTCTTTGCCAACTCAAAGGTGATATCAGGGATTACCACACCAAGGCTCAGCGTTTTGATGCGGATCTTTTCGTCTGCGTTTTCACGTTTGGTGTCGAGAAAACGCATGATATCGGGGTGGTGGGCATTGAGATAGACCGCCCCTGCCCCTTGCCGCGCGCCCAGCTGATTTGCATAGGAAAAACTGTCTTCCAGAAGTTTCATCACCGGGATTACACCCGAGGATTGGTTTTCAATGCCTTTGATGGGCGCCCCATGTTCGCGGATGTTGGTCAGCAAAAGCGCCACCCCTCCGCCGCGCTTGGACAGTTGCAGGGCCGAATTGATGCCACGGCCAATGCTTTCCATGTTGTCTTCAAGACGTAAGAGAAAGCAGGAAATCAGCTCCCCGCGTGAGGCCTTGCCTGCATTCAGAAAGGTGGGAGTCGCTGGCTGAAAGCGGCCGGCCATGATTTCATTCATATAAGCAAGAGCCTGAACCTCATCCCCCTGTGCCAAAGTCAGCGCGGTCATCACCACCCGGTCTTCATAGCGTTCAAGGTAACGTTGCCCATCGCGGGTCTTCAGCGTGTAGGAGGTGTAGTACTTAAAGGCCCCCAGAAAGGTCGGAAATCGAAACTTATGCGCATAGGCTTCGTCCCAGATCTGCCGCATGAAATTCTTCGAGTACTGATCGAGCACTGCATCTTCATAGTAGCCGTGTTCAACCAGATACCGCAGCTTTTCATCTAGTGAATGAAAGAAAACGGTATTCTGGTTGACGTGTTGCAGAAAATACTGACGCGCTGCCATACGATCGGCATCAAAGCGGATTTTCCCATCACCGTCATACAGGTTCAGCATCGCATTTAGCGCGTGGTAATCCAGCTCATTCAAGGCACTGTCGAGCATAGGTTCTTCCCCAAAGTCTCAAGCCCAAAGGTTACGTGGGCGACATCAATTTCCGTCCCGGCAAGCTCTAGGGTGTAGAGCAGAGGAACATCGCATTTCTCGGCAATGATGCGGCCCGCCAATGCATAGGTCGCACCAAAGTTTCGATTTCCAGTGCCGATAAACGGTGAAATCTTCTACTCGCTCAGAGAAGCGCAAATCATCATCGAAGAATGGAGGAAACACTACAACACCAAGAGACCACACAGTGCACTGGGTTACCGCCCGCCGGCCCCTGAAACCATTATCCCAATGGAACCCAGGCCGATCATGCACTAACAATCAAAATGGACCAGTCAGATGAGGCTGCTCATCACCGCCGAACGCTATACAGACACTGCCACACTACAGGAGAAACTCGCCGCAATCAGCACTCTACCGTGGATAAACATCAAACTCCGCGAGTAAGCAGATCCAGCAATGGATGTACCACATTTAATGTCGGCTATGCGCAGACAACGACCTTTGCATATTTGGCGGCAGCTCGTTGAACTCCCGCCGGGAACGGCTCGCAGCGGTCATCGAGCGCATTGTAGCGGAAGGGCTGCTTGTCAGACGACGCCGGTCACTTGATTCCGTCAAATCCGCGCTCTGAACAAGATCGAATGCATCGAGAAAGAAGGATCATTGGAAGTCGATAACGCCGATCCTACGTGCCACTCTGAACAGTTCGGCGAACGTCTTCGACAAAAAGCTCGACCGCACGCCTTTGAACCTGCGATTTTCGAAAGGCCAGAGAAAAAGTCGAGCTCCAGCGCATCTCAGGAGCATCAATTTTCCTGAGCTTGCCCTGGCTCACCCAGGTTTTGGCAAAGTGTATCGGCAATGGCCCCAGAAAATGACCGGTTTCGATAAGCATCGCCATCGCCTCCATGTTGGCGACAACAGCCCTGGGTTCAGCTGCCCCCAGATCGGGCGAGACCAGCATGTCATACGACCGCTGACACAGGGGATATTCAGACAGATTGTCCATGTCCATCTCATCGCCGCCGCGATCAAACAGGGGATGGAAGCGACCGCAAAACAGCCGGTGATCTTCGGTACATAGCTCTACATACTGCAGTTCGGAGACCATGTTTTTGAAGGGCGCGACCGCGACGTGCAACTCGCCGGTGATCAGCTTTTGGGTCAGATCCGTCGGGGAGGCGACGATGATGTCCAAACGGACATTGTTCGGGCGATTCAGAAAGCTGCGGAATGCGTCGGTGAGCTTGAGATCCGGCAGGCTGCTCATGGCGTCAACGACACCGATCCGCAAATCGCCTGTCACTTCATCGCGCAGGTCAAGCAATTCACTGTCAAAATCACGCGCGCTGCGCAGAATATCGCGGGCTTTCTGATAGGCGATCTCGCCGCGTTCGGTTAGGCGAAATCCGCCGCGCCCCCGTTCGCAGACCCGGTATCCCAGTGACGTCTCTAGGTCGCGGATTCGGATACTGATGGCGGATTGTGTGATGCCAAGGGCAAATTGCGCATCCGAAAACCCACCGCAATCCACAACGGTGACAAAGGTTTCGAGCAACGGATTGCGAAGCAGCCTCATACTTTCTCTCCCTCTCCAGAAACGCCACGGACATTACATGAATTTTTTCTATGTGAATATTCTCTCTATAATATTTTTTCATGCATCCCGCCATGCTGAGGTGGTCGGCAACCACGATCAACCATGCCAACTGGGAGGAAACCTGCATGGCGATTAGCTTGAAAAATCTGAAGACAACTGCCGCCGCTGCTTTGCTAAGCTTGGCGCCGATTGGCGCTCTGGCGGAGGACTGGAAATTTGCGATCGAAGAAATTCCGGGATCGCTCATGGATGCCTATGCACAGGAGTTCAAATCACGCATCGAGGCCGCAACCGATGGCGACGTAACCGTCACGGTTTACCCAATGGGCACCTTGGGCACGCCAACAGAAACGGTTGAACAGGCGGCGGATGGCATCATCCAGTTCACCAATGTGTCGATCGGCAACCTGGGCACCATTGTACCGGAAAGCCAGGTCTTCCTGTTGCCCTATCTGCTGCCATCCGATCCGGCGGCGATTTCGAACATCCTCAGCAGCTCAGAAACCATCTATGGCTCGCTGAACGAAGACTTCCAGAAACGCGGCCTCGAAGTCATGACCATGTACTCAGAGGGTCCGCAGGTATGGACCACCAACCGCGAGATCCGCACACCTGAGGATTTTTCGAACTTCAAAATGCGGGTGATGGTGTCGCCTATCCTGCTTGAAACCTACAAGAACATGGGGGCGAGCCCAACACCGCTGCCGTTTGGTGAAGTCTTTGGCGCGCTACAGCTTGGCGCGGTTGATGGTCAGGTGAACCCGATCCCGACCATCGAAGAGATGAAGTTCTATGAAGTCACCAGCCACCTGATCTGGGCCGGTGAGCAAGAGCTTGTCACCACCGTTGTTGCCGGTGCCGACTGGTTCGCCACGCTCAGCCCCGAGCGCCAGCAACTGGTGCGCGAGACCATGGCAGGCATGACCGGTTTCATTGACGGTGTGGTTGCCGACTTCAATCAACAGCGTCTGGACATTATCAAAGAGGCCAAACCCGAAATCGGTCTGGTGGTGCTGACCGAAGAAGAGCGCGACGTATTCCGCGCCCGCTCTGGCGATACCGCCGCTGCCTATGTTGAGACCGCCGGCGCCCGAGGCCAAGAGCTTCTGGATGCGCTGCAGGCCGAACTTTCCGGCAACTGAGACCTCGACCCAATGCGCCCCGCGTCTCTTTGCGCGGGGCCTTTTCATCTGAGGTGCAGACCCGCTGATCACCCTGCGTGACACCGGTCTGCACCTTCAAGGGAGGGAGCAATGCAAGACATCAAACCCGCACCATTCGGGGTTTTGGGCAAGATCGACAGCGCCATTGGCCGTGTCGAGGTCTGGATCCTTGGGTGGGGCATCATCCTGATGGCGGCCAACACCATCGCCAATGTCTTTGGACGCTATGTGTTCAACCAGTCGATCTATTTCTCGGAAGAGCTTAACGAGTTCTTGATTGTCATCGTCACTTTCATGGGGCTGGGCTATGCCACGCGCAAGGGGATCCATATCCGCATGTCAGCGATCTATGACGCCCTGCCAACCAAACTGCGCAAAGGTCTGATGGTTGTGATTGCTGCTACCACGGCGGTGATGATGGCGCTTTTGACCTGGTATGCGTTTGAATATGTTCAGAAGGTTGCCAGCCGGGGCCGCATAACGCCCGCGCTGCAACTGCCGCTTTATCTGACCTACATCTGGGTGGTGATCGGTCTCGCGCTGACCTCATTCCAGTATCTGCTGACCGCTCTACGCAATCTGAATTTCGCAGAAGAGGTTATCTACGTCTCGTACCTCGAGGTGGACAGCTACGAAGACCCGGAAACCGCTGCTGCGCTCAGACGCCACGAAGAAACCACGGGCGAGGACAAAACATGACCGAATTGATGCTTGTCGTCATGATCCTGCTTCTGCTGGCAGGCTTCCCGATGAAAATGCCGTTGATCTCGGCCGCTGTGCTGGGCTTTCTGGTCTACTTCCCAACCATGAACATGCAGATCCTGATCCAGCAGATGATCGGAGGCGTGAAACCCGCCGCACTAATCGCGGTACCGATGTTCATTCTGGCCGCCGACATCATCACCCGGGGACACTCGGCAAACCGACTGATTGATGTGGTGATGAGCTTTATGGGCCATATCAAAGGCGGCTTGGCGATTTCCGTCACCTCGGCCTGTGCTTTGTTTGGTGCGGTCTGCGGGTCGACGCAGGCAACAGTCGTCGCCATCGGTGGCGCGATGCGGCCCCGGATGCTGAAATCAGGCTATAAAGACAGTTTCGCCATAGGCCTCATTGTGAACGCAGCCGACCTTGCCTATCTGATCCCGCCGTCGATTGGCATGATCATCTATGGCGTCGTCTCGGGCACATCAATTTCGCAGCTGTTCATCGCGGGTATTGTGCCGGGTCTGCTGATTGTGGCGCTATTTTCCGCCTATTGCATGTATTATGCCTATCGCCACGACATTCCTGTCCTGCCGCGCGAAGGGTGGCGGCAACGTGGTATCGCTATGCGCCGGGCACTCTGGCCCATGGGGTTTCCTGCGATCATCGTGGGCGGCATTTATGGTGGGGTGTTTTCCCCGACCGAGGCGGCAGCCATCTGCGTGCTTTACGCCGTTGTGCTTGAGCTGATCATCTTCCGCTCAGTCAAGATCTGCGACCTGTGGGACATTGCGCTTTCGACCGGGGCGATCACGTCGGTGGTGTTCATTCTCATCGCCGCTGGTGCAGCCTTCAGCTGGACGCTGAGTTTTGCTCAGGTGCCGCAGCAGATCATCTCGTCGCTAGGGTTGAATGAAGCCGGACCTCTTCAGGTGCTGCTCGCTGTGAATATCGCCTTCTTTGTGGGCTGTATGTTTGTGGACTCGATTGTGGTCATTCTAATTCTGGTGCCGATCTTCGCGCCCATGATCAAAGCTGCCGGTCTCGATCCGGTGCTCGTCGGGGTGCTGATCACCCTACAGGTCGCCATCGGTGCCGCCACACCGCCATTTGGTTGCAATCTGTTTACTGCCATCGCCGTGTTCCGGCGCCCCTTCATCGAAGTTGTGCGCGGTGTGCCGCCTTTCCTGATCATTCTTCTGGTGGTAACCGGGCTTCTTGTAGCCTTCCCTCAAATCGCCCTGTTCCTACCGGAACTGGCCTATCGCTAATTCAAAAACTGGAGACATACATGTCATCACACGGATACGACTCCGGCCGCCTGAACCTGCCCTTTGTCGGGATCGCCACCTTTGGCAAGAAACCCTACGTTCAGGACTGGGACAAGATCGACGCCGACGTAGCCATCTTGGGCGCCCCGTTTGATTTTGGCTGTCAGTTCCGCTCGGGCGCGCGCTTTGGCCCCCGTTCGGTCCGCGAAGCCTCAACCCTGTTCAGCTTTGGCCATGCCGGTGCCTATGACCACGAAGACGATGCCACATATCTAGGAGAAGATGTGCGCATTGTCGATCTGGGGGATGCCGACATCATCCACACCAAAACCGAAGAGAGTCACGCCAATATCGAATTTGGGGTCAAAAAGATCCTCGATGCGGGCGCCTTGCCGGTGACTATCGGCGGTGACCATTCGATCAACATTCCCTGCATCAACGCCTATGCCGAGGACTGCGAGAAAAACGGCCCGATCCATGTGATCCAGATCGACGCACATCTGGATTTTGTCGACGAGCGCAAAGGCGTCACCGACGGCCACGGCAACCCGATGCGCCGCGCCATCGAAAAGGACTATGTCTCTGGTATGACCCAGCTGGGCATCCGTAACGTGTCCTCGACTGCGAAGGAAGGCTATGATGACGCGCGCGCCCGTGGGTCCGATATTCTGTCGGTGCGTCAGGTGCGCAAACTGGGCACCGAGGCCGTTCTGGACCGCATCCCGGACGGGAAACGCTATTACGTCACAATCGACATCGACGCCTTCTGTCCCTCAATTGCGCCCGGCACCGGCACGCCCAGCCATGGCGGGTTTCAATATTATGACGTGCTGGAAATCCTGCAGGGGTTGAGCAAGCGCGGCGATGTGGTGGGGATCGATCTGGTTGAGGTCGCCCCGGCCTATGATCCGTCAGAAAGCACCCAGATCCTGGCCGCACAGCTCTTGTTGAACTTCATTGGGTTCATTTTCCACAACAAGACATAAGCTCCCTCCCGCGACCATCCGCCTAGGTGGGGTAGCGGTTTCCCGGCACGCAACCAACGCTTCCTGCGTGCCGGGAAATGACTTGCCAATAGAAGGCATTTCCGGTGCCCTGAACTTTGGTCCAACTTTTGAATCCAACCAGTTCGGTTGCATGCATTGTTATTTCTATCAACGCTGTTCTTCGCAACGTTCCCAAAGTCTGCTTGCGTTAGAAATTCCGCCGTTCGATTTGAGCGCAGCGAATGTCGGTAGACCGTCGATTCTGTGGAAAATCAGTGTGCTGCGGGCGTAGAAAGTGACCCCTGAAGGCGGCGCGAGCGCCTTTCTAGTCAGGCTTTGCGCGCTTGCTGCGGTGCAGGAAAGATCTTGGCCAATTTGCGGAGGTTTTGAGCGGCTCGCCTTCAGGGCAGATGTATTGGTTGTTCTCGGGGTCGCATTCGAAGTCGGTGCGGCTCCATGTGCCGTCAGTCCGGCCTGCTTTCTCTAGCACTGGTATGTGGGGTTGATGTCACGATCTTGTGCCTTCCACATCGACGATCACGCTGTGATCGATACCGGTCGATATGCAGCGACCATGCTAATGCAGTGCCGCAGGTCTGGTTTGAGCGCAACTTTGCAAGTTGAAAATTTCACTGCGCGCGCATGCAGCACGAAAATCGCTGCAACTGTTCGGCTCGTGACATTGCAGGGCAGAGATAAATCCCGTCACTCGAGCATCTCACCGTGAGAAAGAAATGAGCAAGTAGTAATACGTGAACCAATCGAGGCGTAGCGCGAGGATCTGAGGCGTCACTTCATACAACCACGCCCCGAATGGTCCATTTCGCTATGCAATACACATAAAGTGTACGCGCTCAGTCGGCCAACAAGACCAACATTAATTTAATTGATCGAGGCATCCGAGGCGCTCAATCTGTTGAGCGAAATCGCGTGCCTCAGGGGATCCCAAGCGGCCTTCAAATCCACACACGCGGATGCGCTCAGCTGCCATGACCGATTGCGGGTTCTCAGTGTAGGCCGACAAACCGCTACCTGCCACCGTGTAGTGGCCAGATGGAGCGACGCTCGTGAAAAATCCTTCAGCAAGCACGAGCGCGACGGGATGCTCGAAGAGCCCGTTGTGAATATCGGTAACCACAAAGTTGTCGCCCTGCAAAACACCCGTGACCCGAATGACATCCCCTTCATCGGCGTGCTGGAGAGGCGCTACGTTCAGCGCGACCGTTCCGACCAAGGCTTCCGAGTCATTCGAAGGCGCGCGATAACTGCCGTGCAGACTGACCGTGTCACGTTTATCGATTTCCTGAACGCGCGTTGCTTTGATGCCGTCCCGAGTCCAGAAACCGCTGACGGCAACCCATGTGCCGGGTGTCGCTGAACCGGACCATATCACCGGAACACCCAGGACAGTAAAATTGCCTTCCCTGCTTTCGGAAACCGGGCCAACCAAAGCATACTTTTGGGTTATTGCAGTGGCAGTCCAACCAGTCTCTCCAAGGGCAACCGCAACGGCAACGATGTCACCGGGGACAAGCATATTTGCTGATTTCGGACCAAGAGCAGATGAGACGGTGAGATCGCCGTCCAAGGCAATGTATTGCCCGTTGACGATAATGCTGCCAAGGGCAGTGATCTCGCCAACGATGCCTGTTCCAGAAAGACCACCTTCGCGTTCATTGTCGTCGGCTTGCGCCGCCGTCATCGAAATCAGTACACAAAAAGTAACTGTGCAAAACCGACGGAAAAGTGCCTTAGCTGTCATTGGTCTTTGTCTTTCTTTGCCGAGGTCGTGGTGGCTTGGTCAAAGCTGGGTGCGACGAAAACGCCCGAGACAAACCGTCCATTTGAGAGATTGCCTGATGCGTCGTCTTCGCTTTGAAGCTTATGTGCCATGGCATTCATATGCGCCAGGTATTCACTTGCAAGCTTACGTGCTTCCGCCTCGAGGCGCGCAACAGACGCGCTAGACAGGTGGGAATAGCGAACGACCTGATCAAAATCGCGCGGCGATCCAGCCGCCGACAAAACATTGTTGGTTGCAACGCGTAGGTGGTCAGAAACTGTAGCTTCGAATGCCTTCAAGGCCGCGTCACCAATCTGTGCGATGAATGTCGGAGAAAGCAATTCGATCCCACCATCTTCATGCTGAAGGACCAGGTTCTGTGTAGCCAACTCCCGAAGGACGGTCGGTGGGGCAATATCGACTTTACTGGCACGGACCAAGCTGTCGAACCCATCCGCCGCATTGCGGTATAGAATGCGCGGTTGACCCTTGTTGTCTCGGAACCGGTCATCGTTGGCCCAGAGAGACAACACGATCGCAAGCCCCTTGGTGGGAGGTTTTTCGGACGACTCGATGTCACTCGCGTTACGTAGACGATTGACATCTTTGCGATGAACACCGGTCTTTAGGCTGATCAAGCTATTGGTATCCGCGCCTTCTTCGATGGCACCTTTCACCAAACTTTCTTTCAGAATCTCGACGGCGACTGAAAGGTTTATATTGTTTTTTATCAGTATCTTGGAGACGGGCGCAAGAATTGACGCGAGTATCCTTTCGACTGCTGTTTGCACTTCACTTGCCACACCGACCGTACCCGATTTTCCGCTCATTCAAAGACTAGTCCCTCCGCCAGATAAAGCAAACTCAGGCAAGCTCACAATAGTGTGTTTTGATCATGGGAAATTTTCCCATCATCAAATTAGATGATACACGGGAGGTGCATTATGCCGCAATCTGAAACCGCGACTTCATTCGCTCGACCCCATCCGTCCGCTCTTCACACCTCTGACAGGGAAGGGAGGCACAACGAAGTACCAGAAGACTGGTTTGCTCGATTTGGATTTGGACCGCATACGAGACCGAGGTTTCAAACCATCCTGTCGGGGTTTGAACATTTTGCGCGTGTTCAGCCTGATGCGATTGCAGTCGAATGCGAAGGCGAGACCATCAGCTATGGCGCATTGGATGACGCTGCCGCACGTGTCGCACAGCATCTTTCGGAGTTGGGCATAGGTCGCGGAGACGGCGTTGGGCTTTATCTGAAACGCTCTATTCCGATGGTGGTCGGCATTTTCGCCTGTATGAAGCTTGGCGCATATTACATCCCGCAACATGTTGGTGTCGCAACGGACAGTGCTTTGTCTCATATCTCGAAAGTGACGGATGCCAGGGTCGTTATGACAATCACCGAGTGTGCAAACAAGTTCGCAACCGTCGATGGACAAACTCAGGTTGTGCTAGATGATCTGCTTGCCGACTCAAGTGCGTCCCGTTGGACCGCCCAAAGCCCGCTTGAACCCGACGATATCTGCATGGTCCTTTTCACTTCGGGCACGACCGGCGTGCCGAATGGCGTGCAGGTTACCCATCGAAACCTTTGCAACATCCTGCAAACCGCTCCGGGCGATTTGGGTATGAGACCCGGGCTTCGAGTCGGTCAAATCCTATCAATTGCTTTTGACATGGCCGCATGGGAAACGCTGGGCGCCTTAACGAATGGGGCAACGCTTGTTATTCGCGGATCGGACATCCAAGAAACGGCAAGCCGTGTCGATATTCTAATTGCTACGCCCTCTATTCTGGGACAGCTCGACACCGAGGCTTGCCAGCAGGTGAGAACCGCCGCTGTAGCCGGTGAACCCTGCCCACGCCCGCTGGCGGACAAATGGGCAAGTTTTTGTAACTTCTATAATTCTTGTGGGCCAACTGAGACGACCATCATCAATACAGCGATGTTGCACACGCCGGATAAGGCCCATCTGACGATTGGCAAGCCGACGCCGAACAACACCGTCTACGTGTTGGACGAAGATCTAAACCCCGTTCCGTTTGGCGCGCGCGGTGTGATGTGGGCCGGTGGAGATTGTGTGACTGCCGGATACATTGCGAACCCCGCGCTGAATGCGGAGCGCTACAAGGCCGACCCGTTCCGGCCCGGACATATGATGTTCAACACGCGCGACTTAGGAGCCTGGACCGAAACTGGTGAATTGTTGCATTTCGGGCGCGTTGATGACCTGGTCAAAATCAAAGGGTTTCGGGTCGAGCTGGATGGCGTGTCGCGCGCGTTGGAGGCCACAGACGGTTGCGATCAGGCGGTGACGCTTAAATTTGATGACCGCACTTTGGTTTCCTTTGTCAGCCCCGGTCATGTGTGCCCGATCGAGGCGCGCGACCGCGTGGAACAGAGTTTACCATACTATTGCTGTCCAAAGGTTGTCCTGCCAATGGATCAGCTTCCCAAAACGACGCGAGGAAAGCTAGACAAACGTCTTCTATTGGATATGGCCGCACAAGCCTTGGGGAACGTAGCTTCGGAGGCGGCAGAATGACCACGGAGACGATTAAATTAGACCCTCCTCGGCGGTTCAACTTCCGTGATATCACCCGTCACCCATCGGTCATCGAATACAGGCGACTTGCTGCAGTGGTGGCC
Organism: uncultured Pelagimonas sp.; assembly: GCA_947497905.1. Classification (GTDB taxonomy): domain Bacteria; phylum Pseudomonadota; class Alphaproteobacteria; order Rhodobacterales; family Rhodobacteraceae; genus CANMIH01. The sequence continues at coordinate 155,138 of CANMIH010000007.1, read as the reverse complement.
CTTGCTAACCTTTGGGTGTTTGGAAGCGGGCTTGCAAACAGGTCATGGGTTACGGACGGCGCATTTGACGTCGCAGCGATTGCTCAGATTGCGCTTATAAATTTCACGCTTGCAATTCTGATCCGACAACAACGGGTGGTAAATGTGCTGTTTTGGGCAGCGACCCGCATTCCCACCAGCTGGCCGCTGTGGATACGCTGGGGCGCGGGCAAGATCTTCCACTTTGGTGGGCTTCATTCTGGCGGGGCCGTAGCAGGATCCGTTTGGTTTGCATTTTTGCTGTTTGGGCTCGTCGCGAATGAGGTGAACGGGGTCGGTCAAACATCCAGCCTGACGCTCGGCTTGTCGGCTGCGATGGTTGGCTTGATGACGCTCATGATCGCAACAGCGATTGGTCCGATACGTCAGAAATTCCACAATCGGTTCGAGCATGTGCACCGCTTTGCCGGGTGGACGCTTCTGGCATTGTTCTGGGCGCATAACGCTGCGATGGTCCGTGATGCGGGGGTACCAATAACATCCAGCCTCGCGTTTTGGCTGCTATGTGTGATTACACTGTCCATTGCTTCACCCTGGATGACGCTCAAGAAAGTGCCAATTGAGGTCGAAAAATCCTCCAACCACGCGGTCGTGGTGCGGTTCAACTATGGCGATACACCTTTTGCGGGGTCGTCCAATTCACTGAGTCTCAACCCATTGCGGGAATGGCATTCCTTCGCGAACATCCCCACGCCTGGCGAGGATGGGTACCGACTGGTGATCAGCCGTGCGGGCGATTGGACGGGCCAGTTTATCGACAACCCGCCTGACAAAGTCTGGGTAAAGGGCATCACAACATCGGGCGTCGCGCGGATCGAAGTTCTGTTCAAAAAAGTCGTCTATGTCGGCACAGGCAGCGGCATCGGTCCAATTCTGCCACATCTGTTGGCGCATGAAGTGCCGAACAAGCTGATCTGGTCAACTCGCAGCCCACGCAAAACCTATGGCGACAAGCTTGTGGATGAAATCGAGGCAAACACAGACGATCCTTTGATCTGGGACACAGACGAACGCGGTAAGCCAGACCTTTCAACGCTCGCTTTGCAAGCGATCAAAGAAACCGGTGCCGAAGCCGTCATCGTCATCTCAAACCAAAAGCTGACGCAGCGAGTGATTTATGACATGGAACGCCGAGGCATCCCTGCCTTTGGTGCCATATGGGATAGTTGATATGCTGGATGCATCCAAAGCCTATGAAACGATTGAAGTCTCACAAAAGGGTCGCGTGATCATCATTCGGTTCAATCGACCGAAAGTGCTGAACGCGTTGAATACGCAAGTAATGGAGGAGGTGCTGGACTGCGCCTCCTCCCACGACCGCGATCCTGATGTCGGCTGTTTCATCCTGACCGGCAATGATCGGGCTTTTGCCGCGGGCGCCGATATCGCTGAGCTAAATACACAGGATTATACATCCATGTATGACAGCGCCTTTTTCGCTGGCTGGGACGCTTTTGCAGCGCTGCGAACGCCGAAAGTGGCCGCAGTATCCGGATTTGCCCTAGGAGGTGGCTGCGAGGTTGCGATGATGTGTGACGTCATACTTGCCACCGAGTCCGCTAAATTCGGCCAGCCTGAAGTCAAAATCGGATGCATTCCTGGCATCGGTGGGACGCAACGGCTGACGCGGTTGGTCGGCCGCGCCCGTGCGATGGATATGATCCTGACGGGTCGCATGATCGAAGCGTCTGAAGCCTTATCGATGGGTCTAGTCAGCCGTGTTGTTCCGGACGAAACGTTACAGCAAACCGCGCTTGAGGTGGCGGAAACCATCGCCGACTATGCCAAGGATATCGTGATGATGGCCCGCGCCTGCGTCAACGAAGCAGAAGAGGTCGGCCTGCAATCCGGGGTGCGTTTCGAGAGACAAATGTATCACGCGCTTTATGGCCTTCCTGCACAACAAGAAGGCATGACCGCATTCCTCGAAAGACGCACACCAAGCTTTAGGGACGACGCGTAGGAAGGGAACTGCAAACATTCTTGCGTTTACCGAGGCTGGCTGCGCGCTGATATGATAATTCGCGAATATCCTGCGTTTGCTTCTAGCCAACATGGCCTGAATTTCACGACTTGTGAGCAAAGTGCGACGGTTCCTACCAAATCTTCTGCGGCAAATAGAAATCGATACAAGCGAATGGCCCTGTTGCAAAACGACGCTTCAACACGGCTCTGTTGCACAAATAGGGGAGTGACCGCACTTCCCCTTTCGCCGGACAGATTTAGCCTACGCCCTCAGTAACAGGTATGCCAAGAGCGGTGTAGCGGTTGAGGACGGCGCCGGGAGTTGAATTTCCGCGACCTGACGGTCTTAGTCTTTTGCCATCAGGGATTGGCCAAGACGCTTGCTGCAGTTCATCCAATCGTCGGGAAAATGATCCCGCGGATCATTTTCTGATCCTCCTCATATCTCGACGCGGCTCCGGCGGTGGTATCCGCTCCATCGCCTCCAAATGGCCCGGCTCAGATATCGTGATGCATTGACCGCTTCGTTCCGGGCGATGGCCCCGGCGCTGTTGGGTTTCCAGGACTTGGCGTTCTTGCGCGGCGGTATGACGGCATCGGCCTTGCGGGCGGCAATCGCGTCATGGCATTTGCGCGTGTCATAGGCACCATCTGCGGTCACTGACCCGATGGTTTGATCGGCTGGAATTTGGTTGAGCAACTCGGGTAATATGGGCGCATCACCGACATTGCTGGTGGTGACTTCAACGGCTCGAGCCTTCAGCGTTTCCTCGTCAATCCAATGTGTATCTTGCGTCGCAAGCCATAGTCGCGCCATTGGTCCGAGCGACATTGGCGGCCGGCGCTTGGGGCCACCATGCTTGCGGGCGTTCCACTCACGCTCGCCCTCGGATTTGATCCCAGTGCTATCCACAGCCCGGCAGGGTATTGCACATCAATGCCCGGGAGGGGATCAAAAGGTTCAGCGGGCCGGAACAGCGCCGATAGGGCAAGCTCACGTTCAGAGTCTTCTGACCCTTCTCGGCAGGTTGGCAAAGCAAATCGCCTGCCGAGCGGTGGGACGGCACAACGTGCTGTAATCAGGCACATCCCAATCCAATCCAACCAACCGAAACAAGCTTTGTACAAAACCGGTTGTCTGCTGGAGCAGTATCCCGAACAGCACCTTCAGCGTAAGGTATGCTTGGATTGCAGTATCACTGAAACTCTGTCTACGGCTGCGCGTGCCGCTCAGCGGCGGTACCCAAACCAGCTCAGGATCAAACCAGATTGACAACGATCCGCGACGCTTCAGCCTGTCATTGTAAGCCGACCAGTTTGTGGTCTCATATTTTGTTGGGGCCCAGCTGCGCATGACCTCCAGCTATCATACTGGATTCACGAAATAAATCCTCTCAGGTGATCTATGCAACAAAGCCTTAAGTGGAGCAAAAGGCCTGCCCGATCGGCTAAGCCTGTTGTCAAAACCTATGGGTTCGAATTCGACGGCGGTCAGGGTTGCATCGCGGATAGTATTCGCGTTGGAAACCCAGCGAACAAGAAGCTGCAATTGTTTTAAAGCTGTGAGATAGGTGCTCTGAGATCGGCTAAGTTATCGTATTCGAGGCCGAAGCTTTCCGCCATCTGCGTGACGGTTGGTCTGAGATCATTGGTATTGCCGCGTTCTTCCCCGCCTTCGGCGGGTCGGAATTGCATTCGGACTCAATGGCCGAGACTTTGTCGCAGACGGACGGGCAATCGTCGTAAGTGCCAAAGTTGGACGCCTCCGTAAACCTCTGGCTGATGTGCTGCGGTCGACCAGCCAGCTGCTGCGACCGCACCAATGGCAGCGATGCGCAGGAAGTAGACTTTGCATAGTTGAGGGCAGTTCGTTGAACTCCCGCCGCGAACGGCCCTTTCTAGCCATTCCCATCACTTTCCGCGCGCAGCAATGCGCTCCCTCGAAGTAGACGTTCGCCGCAGGCACGAGATCAAATCCAACCAGAGCTTAGGGATTACGAGACTTTGGCCTGGTGTCGCATTGAGAACAGACACGCATTGGACGACATTTCAACATGATGGAATGACCACCACTGCTTCCATACCTCAATCTACGGATCCCATCCTGGCAGGCGTTGCTCTGATGCTTGGATTTTGCTTGACTGCCCCTTTGCTGGATGTCGCTGCGAAACTCGCATCGACCAGCGTACCTGTAGGGCAGATTACCGCAGCTCGCTTTATAGTGCAGTGCGCGTTGATGGCACCGTTCATCTGGATAATCGGGCTGCCGCTGAGTGTGGCACGCGGTCAGTTATTGGCAATCGCGACCCGCTCGTTACTTTTGTTGTTTGCTACTTTTTGCTTCATTTCAGCGATCCGTGTGATGCCTCTCGCCGACGCGCTGGCAATCGTGTTTGTGGCCCCGTTCATAGTCTTGCTGGTCGGAAAATTCTATTTTGGTGAGGATGTCGGTCCTCGTCGTGTCGGGGCGGCGCTTGTGGGATTTATCGGGGTTTTGTTCGTTATCCAGCCTAGTTTCACGGCTTTTGGCATGGTTGCCATTATCCCTCTTGGTACTGCAGTAGCCTTCGCTTTCTACATTCTTGTGACGCGAGGATTGTCGCGCCGGATGCATCCTGTGGCTCTGCAATTCCACACTGGACTGATCGCCAGTCTGTTTTGCATTCCAGTGCTGATAGCTGCCCAAGGTTCCGGCTCCGAGCTGTTCGATCCCGTTTGGCCGGCAGATCTCGCGTTGTAGTGGCTTCTGGGGGCGGGATTTTTTGCGACGGTGAGCCACATGATGGTGACCTATGCCCTTTCCTTTGCCCCTTCAGCCACATTAGCTCCCCTGCAATACTTTGAGCTGCCGATAGCGGCTCTGTTCGGCTATCTTGTCTTCAATGACTTCCCGAACATGCTTAGCCTGCTTGGTATTGCCATCATCATCAGTGCCGGGCTGTACATGATCCATCGCGAAAGGGTCATATCTAAACAGTTGGTCACTGCGCGCGCAGCACCTCCAATCTAAGACCACACGCGCTAACAGCCCAAAGCGGACTTTTATCCAATCGCCAATTGCTGCGATGCAGCTTCACCAGAGAGGCCATTCGCGCGTTGAGCAGCATTTTTGTATACTGAAGCCCAAGAAGTAGTTCAAACGATACCCTATTGGGTATTTCCATATCGACCTTGCCGAACTGCGGACCGGCGAAAGAAAATTCGCCTGTTCGTGGCCACCCATTACACGACAATGCATTGCCACAGGCAATGTCACGAAAGGGACCGGACATCCAAATTCGCCCATGTCGAGTTGCAACAGAGGGCAGGCAAGTTAATCGCCGCCCAGTTCCTAGGCAACCTGATCCCAGCTGCGCGCTACAAGGTCCACACGATTCTGACGGATAACGGCATCCGGTTCACCAATCGCAAGCAGAATAGAAATACACTGGAGCACGCATTCAGCCGCGTTTGCCGCGAGCATGACATCGACCAGCGATTGACCAGAGTGAACCACCCCTGGACTAGTGGCCTGGTGGAGCGGATGAACCGCGCGGTCAAAGAGGCGACGGTCAAACACTATCACTACAACACACGTTCTCAGCTGGAAACGCACGTCACCTACTTCGTCGCAGCCTACAATTACGCGCGCCGTTTGAAGACGCTGCAAGGCCTCACGCCATTCGAATACATCTGCAAAATCTGGACAAACAAACCAGACCGATGCATTCAAAATTCACCCCAACACATGCCGGGGCTAAACACCTAAGCGGCCTCAACTTGGGTTAGTTAAGTGAGGCTGCTCAGTTAATATACTGATCGAAACACCTAAACACTCAGACAGCAATATTTGATTTCAAGGTAATCTTCGATCCCGTATTTAGATCCCTCACGCCCCTGCCCGCTTTCTTTCACGCCGCCGAAGGGTGCAACCTCGGTAGAGATCAGACCGGTGTTCACCCCGACCATCCCGTATTCAAGGCCTTCCATCATCTGCCAGGTTCGGGTGACGTCCTTGGTGTAGAAGTAGGATGCGAGCCCAAATTCCGTGTCGTTCGCAGCCGCAAGAACCTCATCCATCGTAGAAAACCGGAAAACCGGCGCAAGGGGGCCAAAGGTTTCCTCTTTGGCCACAGCCATGTCGGATGTCGCGCCTGCAATCAGAGTTGGCTGAAAGAATGTTCCGCCCAGATCATGTGCCGCGCCACCTGTTGCGATGGTTGCCCCTTTGGAGGTGGCATCTGAAATATGTTCACGTACCTTCACCACCGCGGCAGGCGTGATCAGAGGTCCAATGGCAACGCCGGCCTCTGCGCCATTCCCAACCTGCAGGGCAGACACCGCGGCAGACAGCTTGTTGACGAAAGCCTCATAAACACCGTCCTGCACATAAATGCGGTTGGAACAGACACAGGTCTGACCCGCATTGCGGAATTTGGAAATCATCGCGCCTTCCACAGCGGCGTCCAGATCGGCATCGTCAAAAACGATAAAGGGCGCATTGCCGCCCAGCTCGAGCGAGAGTTTCTTTACCTGCGCCGCGCCCTGCTGCATCAGGATTTTGCCCACGCGGGTCGACCCGGTGAAACTGATCTTGCGCATGACAGGGCTTTCGCAGAAGGCTTTGCCCACACCCACACTATCCGTGGATGGCAGCACTGAGAACACACCCGCTGGCACCCCTGCCTCTTCCGCAAGAACAGCCATCGCCAAGGCGGAAAGCGGTGTTTCACTTGCCGGGCGCACAACCATGGCGCAGCCTGCGGCCAAGGCTGGTGCGGCTTTGCGGGTGATCATGGCGTTCGGGAAATTCCAAGGAGTGATCGCGCCGACGACACCGATCGGCTGCTTGAGTACAAGGATACGTTTGTCACGCTGATGGCCGGGGATCGTGTCGCCATAAATGCGCTTGGCCTCTTCCGCGAACCATTCGATGAAGGAGGCGCCATACATGATCTCGCCTTTGGCCTCAGCCAGGGGTTTGCCCATCTCGGCGGTCAGGATTGCTGCCAGATCATCCGCATGCTCCACCATCAGTTCAAACCAGCGATGCAGGATCGCTGCGCGTTCTTTGCCAGTGCGCGCGGCCCAGTCCTTCTGCGCGATCTCCGCTGCATCAATGGCCGTATTCACATCAGTGATGGTGCAATCTGTGACATTGGCCAGCACCTCATCATTTGCCGGGTTCGTCACTTCAAACCGGGTATTCGAGCCATGCCAGATACCATTGATATATGCGCTCTCAGTCAGCAGATCTTTGCGGGTCAGGTTTAACATCGGACATCTCCAGTCAGTAAAAACGGGCGGAGTCACCCCGCCCGTTCAGTGTCATTTCAGCGGTTTATCCGTGAAGTTCACGATCATAGGCAGTGCCATCAGGTGCGGTGCCACCTCGGGCGCTTTCCTCAATGTAGACTGCCGAGGAATCTTCCATCAGGGATTTGATCACCCCCCAGGCCATCAGAACCACCAAAACCGAGATTGGCAGGGCAGCAGCGATAGCCGCGGTTTGCAAAGCAGCCAACCCGCCTGCCATCAGCAGAACTGCGGCCACCAGCCCCTGTGCACCACCCCAGATGACACGGTGGATCTTAGGCGGGTTTGCATTGCCCATGGACAGGATCGTGGTCACAACCAGCGTGCCTGAATCCGAACTGGTGATGAACCAGGTCGCAAGCAGGAAGGTCGCCAGTGCGGAGACAATCCAAGACAGGGTGCCGCTCGAGGCCAGACGTTCAATGGTGCCATAAAGCGTACCGCCAAGGTTCCAGTTGTTGACCTGTTCGATCAATCCAGCGGTTCCCACGCCACCTTCTGCATTCAACTCCATAAACAGCGCGTTGCCACTGAAGATGGAAATCCAGATGAAGGCCATAGTAGTTGGCACAAACATCGCGCCAAGCATGAATTCACGGATGGTGCGACCCTTTGAGATGCGCGCAACAAACATGCCCACAAACGGTGCCCAGGACAGCCACCAGCCCCAGTAGAACAGCGTCCAGCCGCCCTGCCATTTCACATCACCCGCGTCAGACGCCGTCCAGAACCCCATGGACCAGAGTGTGGTTGCATAGTCACCCATCGCGTTCAGGAAGAAACCAATCAGCCATTGTGTTGGACCAGCGAACAGGAAAAACAAAACCAGCAAGATCGACAGAATGATGTTCCATTCGGACAGGATCCGGATCCCTTTACCGATGCCAGAAACCGCTGACATGGTTGCAACGATTGAGATCACAACAACCAGACCAACTTTCAGTGAGGTGCTCGTACCGGTGCCGAACAACACGTTCAGGCCTTCTGCCATCTGGGTCACGCCCAGACCGAGAGACGTCGCGATGCCAAACACGGTGCCGAACACTGCCAGCAGGTCAACCGCGTGACCCGCAGGACCATAGATCTTGTCGCCGAGGATCGGGTACAGCGCCGAACGGAACGTCAGAGGTAGTTTCTTGCGGAAGGCAAAATACCCCAGCGCCAGTCCGGTCATCGTATAGATCGCCCAGCCATGCAGCCCCCAGTGGAAATTCGTGGTGCGTACAGCATCGACCGCACGTTCCATGGTCATGTCCGTATGTCCGGCGGCGTCTGCAAACGGATTGTTCGGATACCCCCATGCAGCGGAGTTATCGAAATAAAACAGAGGTTCCGCGATACCAAAGAACAGAATGCCAATGGAGACACCCGCCGAGAACAGCATCGCAAACCAAGAGAAGTTTGAGAACTCTGGCCGTGAGTCATCATCACCCAACCGGATAGATCCGAAGCGGCTGAACATCAGGAACAGGCAGACAAAGAACAGGATCACAACCGAGCTGATGTAGTACCAGCTCAGCGCACCCTCGACCCATGAGCGGATCCCGCCATAGACCTTACCGGCATATTCAACGTTCAGGATTGTAAACAGCACGAAGATGGCGATCATTGCTTTTGATGCAATGCTCATTCCATTGTGCAACCCCTTGAATATCCCCGTGTTTGAGACCAGATGGCCTCCCCCACTTTCCTGTGACATGACGCGTTTCCTCCCATCGTCTAAGTGCAGGACTTCCTTGGGGTGCCACAACGTGGCACCCCTTCCTCATTCCAAATTGGCAAATTTCAGGTCAGCGCATGACAAACGGATCCGGGATTGGATCGTCACTGGTGCGCAGCCAGACGGTCTTGATTTTTGTGTAATCCAGCACCGCTTGCAGGCCCCCTTCGCGGCCGTGCCCGGACAATCCATGCCCGCCAAACGGCGCAATGGGGCTTACCGCACGATAGGTGTTTATCCACACAATACCCGACCGAATGCGGCGGATCATACGATGCGCGCGGGTCAGGTTCTGGGTGAACACCCCCGCAGCCAGACCAAATTCGGTGTCATTGGCAAGTTGAACGGCCTCAGCCTCATCTTCGAAAGTAACAACCGACAGCACCGGGCCGAAAAACTCAGTGCTGAGGCTGGGCGCATCATGCGCCTCGGCGCAATCCAGAATGGTCGGACGGAAGTAAAACCCATCCCGGTCAATCGCAGTGCCACCGGTGATCAGCTTCGCGCCGGCCTCGACCGAACGGCCGATCAACTCCAGCGCATGGTCCCGTTGGCCTAGGGTGCAAAGTGGCCCTACTTCGGTTGACATATCATCGGGCGCTCCAATGACCACCGCTTCGGCCTTTTCCTTCAGGCGCGTCAGGAAGGCATCTTTGATTGATGCCTGTACCAAAAGCCGGGATCCGGCGACGCAGCTTTGTCCAGTCGCCGCAAAAATGCCCGAGACTTGCGCATTCACGGCGCTTTCAATATCGGCGTCTTCAAAGACGATAAACGGCGATTTCCCCCCCAGCTCGAGAGAGGTTGATGCCAGATTTTCGGCTGAATTGCGGACAATGTGGCGGGCGGTTTCCGGCCCACCTGTAAAGGCCACGTGATCAACATTTGGATGACTTGTGAGCGCAGCCCCGGCTACTGGCCCGCCTGTGATGATGTTCAGAACCCCTTTGGGGAATCCAACCTCATCAAAGATCTTGGCAAATTCCAACATCGGTGCCGGGGCCTCTTCAGAGGCTTTCAGAACTACGGTACAGCCCGCCGCAAGCGCGGGGGCAATTTTCACCGCCGACAAGAACAACTGGGAATTCCACGGCACGATGGCGGCGATGACACCAACCGGTTCCCGGCGCAGCCATACCTCCATATCGGGTTTATCGATTGGAAGATGCGCGCCTTCGATTTTATCGGCAAGGCCTGCAAAATACCGGAAGTACTCCGCGACATAGGCGATTTGCGCACTGGTTTCGCGAATGATTTTGCCGGTGTCCCGCGTTTCGATTTCCGCAAGCGTTGGCGCATGTTCTGCCACTTTGTCCGCAAGGCGCGACAGAAGTTTCCCGCGCGCCGTTGCTGTCATATCTGCCCAATCAGGAGCGAAAAATGCACTCTGCGCCGCGTCCACCGCGGCATTGACATCTTCAACATGCGCTTCGGCCATTTTTGCCCAAGGGGCCGCCGTCGAAGGGTCGAGACTTTCGAACTGCGTTGTGCCCTCAGAAAAGGCGCCATTGATATATTGCTGAAAAACTTGCATTTTTCGCTCCTCTTGCTCAGTCGAAGGCAGGCATAACGTCTTTGATGAACCGTTCCAGTGAGGCTTTTTTACGCTCAAACGACATGGAGCTGTCGATCCAGAAGGAATATTCGTCATAGCCGAGGGCTTCGTATTTCTTCAGGCGTTCGATCACTTTGTCGGGTGTTCCGATCACCAGATCACGTTCCATGGCCTCAGGCGTGTAGAACGGATGTGCCGCGATTTCCTCGTCGGTGAGCGTTTCGATCAAACCCTGCGTGATCTCGCGTTTGTTCATGAACCAGGCGCCAAAGTAACAGTAGAACCGATTCAACTCGACAGCACCCAGTTTGGCGTCTTCATCGCTGTCGGCCACATAGGTATGTTGCAGCAGCATGATTTTTGGCCGCTGTTTGTCGGAGAATTTCTCGCAGGCGTCGTTGAATTTGCCCATCAGGCTTTCAATCTCGCCATCGCCGTTCCACAGCGGGGTCACTTGCACGTTGCAGCCATTAGACACAGCAAATTCGTGACTATTGGGATCGCGCGCAGCGATCCAGATCGGCGGACCATCTTGTTGCAGGGGCATCGGCGCGGAGGTGGTTTTTGGGAACTGATGGAACTCACCGGAATGCTCGTAGTCGCCTTTCCAGAGGTTCTGAACCGCTGGCACCAATTCGCGCATCCGTTGGCCCGCTTCCCAAGCGTCCATACCTGGCATCAGGCGCTCGTATTCAAAGGAATATGCACCACGCGCAATGCCAAGTTCCAAACGGCCCTCGGTGATGATGTCCGTCATCGCGGCTTCACCAGCCAGTCGAATGGGATGCCAGAATGGCGCAATCACCGTACCTGTGCCCAATCGCACATTTTTGGTGTGCCGCGCGATGTCAACGAGGTTCAGCATCGGGTTCGGCGCAATGGTAAAGTTCATCCCATGATGTTCGCCGGTCCAGACCGCATGCATTCCGCCTTCATCAGCGATTTTGCACAGCTCAATGAATTCGTCATACAGCTGTTTCTGATCCTCTTCGGGCGAAATACGCTCCATATGCGCAAAAAGAGAAAATTTCATTTGCTTTAGCTCCCTGACTTCAATGGGCGCACTTCGCCGCTAATCTGGTTTCCGTAATACACACCAAAGTTGCCCACCTGGCTTTCCTGCGCGAACCGTTCCAGCATGGTGGAAACACTGGGGTCTGCCACATCCATCAGGGTGGTTTCGCTTAGCTCGGTGAAAATGCCCGTGCTGGTGGTGTCGCTGCTGGCCTGACATAGAAATGAAATATGCTGGGTTTCGCGGGCGTCATCTTCGTAGACCGAATAAATAAATCCGGGCTCAGCGGTCACACCCGCCTGTGCGATCAAGCGCTTCAGCGTTTCTCCGGCACCTTCGCGCCCAACCTTCATCTCAGGCAAGGTTAGTTTGCCTGCGTCATTCCCGGTCAGGAGAACTTTGCCATCATATTCCACCAATGCCGACACCATCAGGTTGGCACTGTTGCTCAGCGCTTCGGCTTCTGCTGCTGGGGTTACATAGGCCCCCCGGGCATAGCCCAAACCCGGATGGGTGTTGTTTTCAAACGCCTCAACTTTTCCGATCAAGATCAAATGGTCACCTGCCTCGACGCGATTGAACATCGAGCAATCAAACCACGCAGACACACCTTTGAAGACCGGCGCGCCGTTTGGCCCCTTCTGCCAGTCCACGGCCGCAAAGCGGTCTTCAACGGGGCGCGCAAACGTGTTGGAGACGTCTTTTTGATCTTCCGCCAAGATGTTGACTGCAAAGCCAGAGGCATCATTGAAGGCCTCATAGTTGCTGGACGAATTGGCAAGACAGACCAGAACCAAAGGCGGATCCAGAGACACCGACGTAAACGAGTTCGCGGTAAACCCCAGAGGATTACCCTCTGCGTCATGGGTCGTCACCACGGTCACACCCGTCATAAAGGCACCAAAGGCGTTGCGCAGGGCGCGTGGGTCGATATCAGTCATTTGGTCCTCCGCGTGTTGGGCTGTTCAACCAGTCATTCAGGGCGGCGTTGACCTGATCGGGCGCGGTCAGGTTCACCATGTGGCGGTGATTTTCGATCACGATGGCCCGTCCGTTTGCGGTCTCGGCAGCCATGGCCCGGGACATATCCGGGCTAGAATTCAAATCGCCATCGCCGGTCAAAGCCAGAAACGGACAGGTGATTTCACTGAAACGCGCGGCATAGGTCGCATCGCCTCGAGCAAATGCATTGTACGCCGTTGCGTAGCCGTCGATGTTTACATCCGACAGCCAGCCCGACACCTGCGCACAGGCCGCCTTGTCGCTTTCACTGTCACCAAACCAGCGCGTCAGCGGGGTTTCCAGATCAAACGTACCTTTGCCGATCTCTTCGGCACGGGCAATCACAGCCGCACTTGCTGATTCAGAGCGCTTGAAGACCCCATTCAGCAGGGCGACACGAGACACCAAATCGGGGTGGGTCACGGTAAACCCACCAGCGACCAAAGCCCCCATCGAATGTCCGATCAGATTGACCCAACCAAGGTCTAGCTCGCTCAGAACGTCATGCAGCCATGCCACAAATTGGGGCAATTGCGCACCGGCTGGTAAAGGATCACTGCCCCCATGACCAGGCATATCAAGTGCAAACACGCGGTGGGTTTGGGACAGGAACTCAACCTGAGGTCCCCATGCGGCGGATTGCATGCCGACCCCGTGGATCAAAACCACGGGCTCGCCTTTGCCTTCCTCATGAACCGCAGTTTTCCCCAAGGGTTTAGACAGCTGCAGGGTTGTCAACGTCATGCCCCAGCTCCTTCAGATCCTGATAACGATCGCCAATCCGGTGATGCGGACGTCCCCCAATGGAGGCGCCAAGTGCGATCACGATCTCATCGGGTGCAGGCGCATCTGCAATTTGTGTCTGGATGGTCAGGTAATGGCTGCGCTTCCCGCCATCATGCTTATCCATCAGCGGAATCTGCAAAGAGGCATTTGCGGGTCCACGCGTGTTGGTGAAGGACAGATAGGATTTTGCACCCACGGCATTGCGATAGAAATTGCCAAACTGCAGGGTGTGGATCAGAGCGGAGCCATGTTCCACCTCGCCATTCACCCCAACAATTGCGGATTTGCCATAACCTTCAACCTTGTCTCCGCCCCCTGCGGCCTCAAGCACCATGTCGGTCAGCAGCGAACCCAGACCCGGCGCACAATCAAGAATGCCCGGCTTCAGATCTTCAACAAATCCCTTTCCCGCCCAAGGGTTTGTGATGACGGCAATTGCGGCAATCATCTTGAGGGGTGTTTCAGCAACCTTACCACCCTCGATCAATGTGTTTTCGACATGAAGCAGAGTTTTGCGGATTTCAGCGGGCATAGCGGCACCTAACAGTTTCGATTCGTCACCTATCTTATGGTATACCATACTATGGAGTGTCAACTCTCCTTGCCCCAGACGCATCGCGCTGCTATCCCCAACTCATGGACAAGACAGTACTTTCAAAGATCGAACATCCGCCCGCGACCCTGCGCGAAATGGTTCAAGAACGGATGCGCGAGGCCATCATTGAAGGGCACTTCAAACCCGGCGAACGGCTTGTGGAACGCCCGCTGTGCGAGCAACTGGGCGTCAGCCGCACCGTCATTCGAGAAACAATCCGCTTTCTCGAAGCCGAGGGTCTGGTGGATATTTTGCCGGGGCGCGGCCCGATTGTAGCCGTGATGAACTGGGACGATGCGCGGCAGATCTATGAAATCCGGCGCATGCTTGAAACCGCAGCTGCCCGCACCTGCGCCAGCCAGATCACGCCCGAACGGGCGCAGGCCCTTCAGGTGGCGCTGACCCATCTCAAACAAGGGTTCGCGGACAAGACGCCTGGTGCGCTGTTTCGTGCAACGGCCGATTTTTACTCGGAAATCTTTGAAGGTGCAGGACATCACATTGCATGGGGCATCGTGCAGCGCCTGAATGGCCGTATCAGCCGCCTGCGCATGCTCACCCTTGCATCGACCAAACGCGCCCAGCCCGGTCCATCACATATGCAGGCCATTTGTGACGCCATCATTTCTGGAAACGCGGATGCGGCAGAGGCCGCAGTTCACGCACACCTCAAGGACACGGCCACCATCGCCGAGCGACTTCTGGCTGAAGAAGAAAGAACCTGAGATGCCCAAAGCCTATTGGATCGCCAACGTCACCGTGAGCGACCTAGACGCCTAGGGTATCAGGCAATCGCGCCGGAAGCCTCCAGCTCCTTTGGAGCCAGTTTGCTGGCACGCGGTGATGCGGAAACATTAGAAGGCACCCAATGGGTGCGCCGTGTCATCTTTGAATTTGAGAGTATGGACCAAGCCCGCGCCTGTTACACCTCAGGGGCCCATCCTGAGCCCCATGCCAAACGTGCAAATGCATGCACTGCCGACACCGCATTGATACAAGCGCTGGACTGACAAGAAACAACTAATAAATCAGTTCGGATGCCGTTTCACTCTTAGCCCAACAACCCCGACCCCTCTTTCGCTGTCCGGCAATGCAAAACCCACTCCGCTCTCACAGCAAGCAGGCAAAGCCATGATCCCGCTCTTAAGTAGCGTCCTCTTGCGCTGGATCCTATGACGATCGATATCGATTGCCGCCCTTCATCCCTCACCCTAAAAGTTAGTAACAGTCACCGATATCGAGAGACAACGAACTCACTCGAAGCCATAGGTTCCTTCTTTAAATTTGTCCTTCTAGAACTGATCGAGGTTAGCTGGCCAATCATTCACCACAAAATCGGATAGAGCATCACCAAGGGTTGCGTCCCCCGTTCCCAGACTTTCCTGCTAGACCCCCATTCCGCTACGCAGCCCTTCCAATACTGCTTCTTCTGCCGTGCGCGGAGCGACGCAATCACCAACAAGGGAATGCTCCAAACCCAAACCGATTGCTATCGCTTCTACACCGGTCTGAGGCACATGGCCCTGGCACAGAACCAGCGTATCAACATTCTCGCAGATCTCCGCCGCGTTGCTCATGATGTGCTGCAGATAGACACTGTCCTCATCTGCACCAAACAGCCGCATATATGGCAGCGCCTCTACCCCCAGGCTGTGCAGTCGCCCGATGCCCGCATCGCGCACATACATCTGGATAGTCTGCCCTGGCATATAACCATTCACTGCCAACCTCACATGATGACCGTTCTGCGCCAAAAATTCTGCTACGCCCATGCCAATCCAATCGGCCCGCCAATCCGCCACTAGAACCGATTTTCCTATCTCAACCTGTCCTTGCAGCACTTGCCAAGCATCTGCCACATGAAGGTCATTCCGGCCTTCGAAGTCCGGCCAACGCGGCGCAGCACCGGTGGCAATGATCAGCGCATCTGGGGCATAGTTTACGATCTCCGTCTTATCCACCGAAACGCCCGTGCGGATCTCTACCCCCGCCAGCTCCATCTCGCGGGTGAGGTTCGTGATAATCCCTCCGAACTCAGCCCGATGCGGCAAAAGCTGTGCCAGCTTTGCCTGTCCGCCGAGCCGGCTATTCCGTTCGAACAGAACCACCTCGTGCCCACGCTCTGCTGCAACCGCAGCTGCTTTCATGCCTCCGGGGCCACCGCCAACAACCATCACCCGGCGTTTGGTGACCGCCATCGCGGGCAAAGCAAGCTGCAACTCCCTCCCGCTCACCGGGTTCTGAATACAAGAGATTGGATAACCGTCGTGGAAATGCCCAATACAAGCCTGGTTGCAACCGATGCAGGCGCGGATGTCGTCCACCCGCCCTTCCCGCGCCTTGTTGCCGACTTCCGGGTCGCAGATCATCGCCCGAGTCATGCCGCAAAGATCCGCCTGGCCGCTGGCAATGATACGTTCTGCCTCCTGCGGCTGGTTGATCCGGCCTGTCACGATGGTCACCAGCCCAGTCCGCGCGCGGATTGCCTGCCCTAATGGCGCTGTATAACCCACGCCTTCGTACATCGGCGGCGCAATATGGACAGAGCCTGCCAGCGTCGCCGAGGATCCCGCAACAACGCTCACGTAATCCAGTGTTCCATCGCTTGCGATCATTTCGCATGCATCCAGAATCTCATCTGGTTCCAGCCCCTCATGGCTGCGCTCATCACCTGAAAGGCGCAATCCCACAGCAAAGCCTTCCCCGGTCTCCGCCCGGATCGCTGTCACAATCTCACGGATAAACCGGGTCCGGTTCTCCAGCGAGCCACCATATTCATCCTCGCGCCTGTTCACCTGCCCGTTCAGGAATTGAGCCGGCAGATAGCCATGCGAGGCGACAATCTCGACCCCATCCAACCCTGCGCTCTGCATCCGACGTGCCGCCGCCCCATAGGAGGAGATCAACTCGGCAATCATCTCGGGCGTCATTGACCGCGGCATCACATGGAAACGTTCATTTGGCGTAGCCGAGGCGCTGTAGGAAACCGGTGCGGTGCCGTCTTCCGAGGCCAGCATCTCGCGGCCCGGATGGAACAGCTGCGCAATCAACCCGCTGCCGTGGCCCTTTACCGCCTCTGCCAGCTGTTGGTAGCCAGGGATGCAGTCGTCCGTATCGACCCGGATCGGGTCTGCCACAAAGACCGCACTTGGATGCACCAATGCCACCTCTACCACTATCAGCCCGGCACCGCCTCGCGCTCGGGCTTCGTGATAGGCGATCATCCGGTCACCGATCCGCCCCTTCTCGTTCAGATGGGTCTCATGCCCAGTTGAGGCAATTCGGTTGCGCAGTGTCAGACTGCCAAGGGTGATCGGCGAAAACAGATTGGGAAAACTGGCTTGGCTCATAGCTACTGCCTCTTAAGTCAAATCACGGATTGCGGCCCCGACACCATCAGGGCGTGGCAAATGAGAATGTGCGTATTCCAGCGCATTCAAGGCATCGGCGACATGCGGCAAAGGGTCTGACGTTCGGCGGCTGTCCAGATCCACATGCAGGATCATCATCTCGACCGTGGCACTCAGACCACCCGGCCCCAGGATCCGGTGGAACAGATGCGTCTTCTTGCCAGAACCATGCAGCACTTGTGTCTGCACGGAGATCTCATCGCCTTCATGCAGCTCTGCCAGATAGCGCACATGGGTTTCGGCCGTGAAATGGCTGTTGCCGCCCGCGATATACTCCGCCGTCACCCCGCAGCTTTCGGTCAGCGCATCGGCAGCGTTCGACGCCACCTCGATGTAATGCGCCTCGTTCATATGGCCGTTGGCATCGGTCCAGCTCGGCGGGATCACCCGTTTGGCGGTCACCGGCAAGTCCGCCGATTGCGGGATCGTCAGCGCAACTTCCTGCGCCTTCACCGTGCGCCCTGCCCCGGTCTCCTGCTGTTTCAAGGCCCGGATCAGCGCCACCAGATTGGCATCCCGCGCCCGCTCCATATCGCGGATACTCATATGGCCTGACTGCGCGTCGGACTGCGCCGCCAGCTGCTCGACCAAGGTCTCATCCAACTCTGGCACATCCATCAACCGAGTCAGCGGCTCCTGCAAAGACGGCCCAAACTGCGCCAGAAAATGCCGCATCCCGGCCTCACCGCCTGCCAGCCGGTAGGTGTCGAACTGCCCCATCTGCGCCCACCGCAACCCAAAGCCATAGAGGATCGCCTCGTCAATTTCCTGCGTGGTGGCAACACCCTCCTTCACCATCCACAGTGTCTCGCGCCAAACTGCTTCCTGCAGCCGGTTGCCGATGAACCCGTCGATCTCGCAGCCCATCACCAAGGGATGCATCCCGATCCCGCGCAGCACCTCCGCCGCGCGGAGCTTCAAATCCTCCGGTGTCGCGTCCGAGCCCACGACCTCGACCAAAGGCACCAGGTAAACCGGGTTGAACGGATGCGCGACGATCAGCCGTTCGGGCTGCGCCAGCAGTTCCTGCAGCTGGCTCGGCTTGTAGCCCGAGGTCGAAGAGGCCAGCACCGTCTCCGTCCCCAATAGCGGCTCGATCTCGCTGTACAGAGCCTGTTTTACCTCCAGCCGTTCCGGCGCACTTTCTTGTACCCAATCCGCGCCTTCCACGGCTTCGGCCAGAGACGAGGCAAAGCTCAGCCACCCCTCGGGCGGCAAGGGGCGATCATAGAGCGCAGGCAGGCTGCTGCGGGCGTTGTTCAGAACCTCGCCCAATTTGCGCTCGGCATCCGGGCCGGGGTCGTAGACCGCCACGTCATGGCCATTCAGCAGGAACCGCGCCGCCCAGCCGCCGCCAATCACCCCGCCGCCAAGGATGGCAATCTTCATTCCGCAGCCTCCCGCACAACGTCTTGCGCGGGTACGATCAGCGCATCCACTGCCATCGCCCCGCTCTCTGTCACCATCACCGGGTTCACATCGATCTCCGCCACCTGATCTCGCATCGCAGCACAGGCCACGGAAAACGCACTCAACGCCTTTACCGCCGCTGCCATATCCCGCGGCGCATCACCCCGCACCCCGTCGATCAGCTTTGCCACCCGCAGGCGGCGGATCATCTTCTCGGCCTGCTGCGGCCCAAAGGGCGCGCGGGCAAACTCGCGCTCGTCGAACAGCTCCACTAGCGTGCCGCCCGGCGCCACCATCACCAGCGGCCCGAAATCCGGATCCATCACGCAGCCAAAGGCCAGTTCAACACCCTTCACAGACTGCTTCTGCACCACCGCCCGCGGTCCCAGCTGCGCCGCCAAATCTGCATAAGCCGCCGCCAGCGCCGCCTCATCGCTTAGGTTCAGGATCACCCCGCCCAGGTCGCTCTTGTGGTCGATCCCAGCCTCGGCGGTTTTCAGCACCACCGGATAGCCAAGCTCTTGCCCGGCTGCAGCAATACTACCCGCATCACTGCACACCCGGCTAAGCGCACCGGGGATGTTGAACTTGGACAGCACCTCCAGACTCGCGACCTCATCCAATTGCGCAGGCAGCATCTCTGCTGCTGGCACCTCAAGCGCAGGTTCCGCCTCCGCCCGCAGGCCATCGGCCCAGGCCTGAAACGCCTTCACTGCCTGCATCGCCGTCTCGGCCCCGTTCAGACAGGGCACACCTAGCCCCGCCAGCGCCTCGCCAATACCCCGGTTATGGGTCTGGCCAAAGCTGGCATAGTAAAACACTGGCTTATCAGTGCGCTCCCGCAACCGCTTGGCGTATTCCAACAGCACCGGTTCATAAACATAATCGTCGCGCAAATCCGCCTCGAACCCCAGCATCGACACCTCCGGCGCCTGCGCCAGAATGCTAAGCCCCCGGTCAAATACCTTGGGAAATTCATCCGTTAGGTCAGCGGCGCAATCGAGCGGGTTCGACGGTTCCAGCTCTGGCGGCAAGGCCTCTCTCAGCGCCGCCCGCGTCTCAGAACTCAGCACCGCTAGTGGTGTGCCGGTTTCCGCCGCCAGATCCACCTGCATTTCGCGCAGGCCGCCACTGTCGGTCACCAGTCCGGCACCGCCCGGCCCGAGGAGCACAGCAGCGCCATGTTCATCAGCGCATCGACTGTGTCCACCGAAATCGCGCCGCATTCTTCGAAAACCGCCTCATAGGCCGCATGGCTGCCCGTCAGCGCCCCGGTGTGCGACCGCGCCAGCCGGGCGCTTTCCTCGGTGCGGCCCACCTTGCAAAGCACCACCGGCTTGCCCGCATCGCGCGCCAGCTTCAGCGCATCGACCAGCCCTTCGGGATTGCGGGCGCTTTCCATGAACACCGCAATCGCCTTGGTGGTCTCGCGGCTCGCAGCATAGGCGATGTATTCATCCACCGTCGCGCCAATCTCCTGCCCGGGCGAGGCGATCAGATCGAAGCGGAACCGCGGATCGTTCAGGCGCGGCGCTCTGATACGTCAAGCTCCCGCCGCACATGGTGATGCACTTGCGACGACGCGAAGGGCTCAGGGGCTCCGCCCGTTCAGGGCTGAAACGGTCTGGTGACCGTTTCCGGGGACGCCCCTCACTCCCTTTGCAGCTTCAATAAGGATGAGCTTGTCCAGCGTCAGATCAGACACCGCCCGCCGCAAACGCAGGTTCTCTTTCTCTAGCTCCTTCAGCCGAGCAAGCTGAGACCGTTGCATCCCGCCGTTCAGCTTGCGCCATCGATAGAACGTCTGTTGTGTCACGCCAATCTGGCGTACCGCCTCGGCAACCGTCGCACCTTGTCCTTGCAGAACTTCAACCTGCCGAAGCTTCAATTCAATCTCTTTCGGCTTTTCTCGTTTTCAAGCCATCGCTGGTCCTCCAATTTGCGGGACAATCTATCCCAGTTGGTGGACCACTTTCAGAGGGCTACTCCATCACCGAGTTGGCAAGTCCAGTTTCTTTTGATGAGCTCAGTTGGAAAACGATCCAAACCGCGCGGCGGCGCAAGTTGATCCTGGTAGGCAATATCATCGAAGCAATCCGCAGCAAGCGTTTCGCATTGGGACAGCGCGGAGGTGAAACGGGATACCACTCATTCTATGTTAGGGAGGATGAAACCAACGCATCGGCTACTGAGCAAATCCGGATTAATCCCAGCTCGAAACAAAGAAAGGGGACATCCCTGGCTGCTTTTGGCCGCAGTATCGGTATTCGTGAGGCCGGAATATTGTAACGCTTCTTTGAGAAAGGTCACTGTCCTGCATCGATCCCAGCGGATCCTTCCGCACAGCGCCCCAACCCAAGCCTAACCAAGAGAGACATCGAAGCCTTCCATAGGGAATTTGTGACCATAACAGTGTTGGCGCAGCTCACAGGTCTTCATCGCAACACGATCCGGGCACGCATCAAGGATATGAAATTACGGCCGTTTAAGGATCGCAACACCGAATACCCTAGAATTTATCTGAAAAACGCGGCGCTCAGTGTGTTCTCTGAGTGTTCAGACCGCCGCTGATACGCGGTCCTTGGAAATCACCAGAACACCAACTTTTGTCGAAAAGTTGGTCTTTGCTTGTCGAATGACAATAACGGTGAAATGGCGAGCCGTGGAGGACTCGAACCCCCGACCTGAGAATTAGAAGTTCCCTGCTCTAATCCAGCTGAGCTAACGGCCCGCTCTTCTTTCGGCTGTATCCGCCAAATTCCACGTCATGTCAACTTGGTAGCCTGACATCGATGTTTCGCTTCCCTCGTCATGGATGTTTTGTTGGAAAGGCACATTTTAGCGAGCATCAGGCTCTATCTCATCGATCCTCCAAAGTCATTGAGTGGACCTATCGACAGGTTCGCACGCCCAGTTAGACTGTACCGTGTACAAGTCGCGTGCCTCCTGAGTTGAACAGGTGAATGCTATCGCGCTGCAGATGTAGACCTAGGCGATCCCCTGTTTTCACGGACAAATTACCAGACCGCCGAACCAGGACTGAGCCGACGCCGTCAACCTGAACATAGATATTTGTGTCAGAGCCCAGACGTTCAACCACATCGGCGACGCCTGTCAGGTCTCCGTCATCGGTCGTGACAATATCAATGTGTTCTGGCCTCACGCCCAGTTCGCTCACCTGTTGAATTTGGCTGCCGGCAGGGACCGCGAGATGCCCACCATTTGGCAAACCCAAGCCGGTCGGCTGACTGCTCGTGGGCAGAATATTCATGGTAGGAGAGCCGATAAACTGGGCGACAAATTTATTGGCGGGACGTTCATACAAATCCAGCGGTGTGCCGACCTGTTGAATGTCACCACCATTTAGTACCACAATCCGGTCGGCGAGCGTCAGGGCCTCAACCTGGTCATGGGTGACATATATCATCGTCGCACCCAGCCTTTGGTGCATCCGCGCAATCTCCAGCCGCATTTCCACTCGCAGAGCTGCATCCAAATTGGACAAGGGCTCATCAAACAGAAAGGCGCGCGGCTCGCGAATGATCGCACGCCCCATTGCCACGCGCTGACGCTGGCCGCCGGAAAGGGCGCGGGGGAGACGATCTTTCAGCGCAGATAACCCTAGGGTTTTTGCAGCGGCTTCGACCCGCGATTTGCGCTCTGCGACAGGGTCTTTGCGGATCTCCATCGAGAACCCCATGTTTCGCGCCACATCCATATGCGGGTAGAGCGCATAAGATTGAAACACCATGGCGATGTCGCGTTCGCGGGGACGCAGATCGTTCATCCGTTCGCCGTCGATGAGAAAATCACCACCACTGATGGGCTCTAACCCGGCGATCATCCGCAACAGCGTGGATTTCCCACAGCCTGAGGGGCCAACCAAAACGATGAACTCGCCGTCCTGAATGTCGAGATTGATGTCGCGCAGCACCTCTACAGAGCCATAGCGTTTCATCACGTTGTTGAGCTCGATCCGAGACATAGCGGACCTCCTATCCTTTGACCGCGCCGGACGTCAGGCCCTGCACAAGGTAGCGTTGAATGAAGATGAAGAAGAGACAGCTGGGCACCAGTGCCAGCACCCCTGCCGCCATCATTTGCCCCCAGTCGACCGAAAACTTTGACACAAAGGTCAACAGCCCGACCGGGAAGGTCATGGCGTCGTTCTTCGAGATCAGCATCAGTGCAAACAAAAGCTCCGACCAGGCTGCGGTGAATACGAACCCCAAAGTCGCGCCCAGACCGGGGAGGGTCAGAGGAAAGACAACCTTGCGCAACGCCTGAAATCTGGAGCACCCATCCATCATCGCGGCCTCTTCCAGATCCTTTGGAATTCCATCAAAGAAAGACTGCATCAGGAAGGTCGCAAACGGGATGTTAAAGGCGGTGTAGACCACGATCAACGACGTGAGTGAGTTCAACATCCCCAGCGATGAAATGATTTTGTAGATCGGTGCAATGATCATCAAAAGCGGAAACATCTGGGTCACCAGCATAACCACAATCAACAACCGTTTGCCTGCAAAGTGAAAGCGCGAAAACGCGTATCCTGCCCCGGCGGCAATAAGTGTGGTGAGTGCAGCAGTGCCCAATGACACCGTAAGCGAGTTGCCGAAATAGCTCAGAAAATCGGTCTGAAACAGCACTTCGGAGAAATTGCTGAGGGTTACGCTTGAGGGCCACAACGAGGTGCCTTCACTGTACACCAGCTGATCTGGCGTCAGAGCGATTTTCAGAAGCCAATACAGTGGGAAGAGCGCGAAACTTAGGTACCCCAACAGGGCAAGGTACTTACCAGCGATCAAAACGGGATGTGTGCGGGAAACTGCCATGGGGACCTCAGATTTTGACCAGTTTTTTGCGGATCCAGAGAACGATCACGGCGTAAACAAGCAAGATGCCCAACAGCGCCACAGCGATGGCCGAGGCATAGCCGAAGTCCAGTTTGCGGAAGGCGGTGGTAAAGATATACGAGCTGACAATCTGGGTCGAATTGGCCGGGCCACCTCCGGTCATCACATAGATCAGATCCGCGAAATTGGCGATCCAGATGGTGCGCAACATCACAGTGATGGCGATCATCGGGGCCAGAAAGGGCAGCGTGATTTTGCTAAAGATCTGCCAGGCCGAAGCACCATCAATTTCTGCCGCCTCGAACAGTTCTCCGGGGATTGATTGCAGCGCGGCGAGTAAGGTGATGGCAAAGAAGGGAACGCCAAACCAGACATTGGCAACGATTGGCCCCCAGAGGGCCAGATCCGGATCACCCATAATATTGTAGGGTTCGGACAAAATGCCCAAAGCGGTAAGCCAATGCGGAAGCGGGCCGATCACTGGGTTGAACAACCAGGCCCAGGTCAGGGCCGAAAGAAACGTGGGCACAGCCCAAGGCAGGAACACCAGCGCCTGAAACAGCTTTTTGCCGTAAAACTGCGTGTTCAGCAGCAAAGCCAAACCGAGACCAAGCAGAAACTGGAATGAGATCGACCAGAAGGTCCACCAAAAGGTATTGTCGAGCGCGAGCCAGAATTTGCGATCCGACCAGAGTTTGGCAAAATTCTCAAATCCCACCCAACCAGTGTTAAACGGACGGAGCAGCTCAATCGCTTGGAACGAATAGGAAATGCCGATGATCAAGGGCATCAGCAGGACCGAAACGATCAGCAAGATGGCTGGCGACAGGTAGAGAAACGGCTCGACCATGTAACGCCAGTAGAGAGAGTGGCCTGTCCGGGATGTCCCGGGCAGGCGTTTGGCTGCTAGTGACAGGCTCACTGGCTTGCTTTCCATTTCGAGTATTCGTCGGTCAGCAAATCGGCCCATTCATCGGCAACATCCTGTGCCGAACGCTGGCCAAGCAAAGCCTCCTGGCTGGTTTCCAACAGTACGGTGGAGGCAAAATAGCCCCACTGTTCCAGATGTGTCGGCATGGTGGTTGGTTCGTATTGTGCGCCGTTGAGCGTGTCGAACCAGCCTTTGAACTGCTCTGTCTGGAAATGCGGATCCTGATCTGCGCCTTTGTGGATCGGGATCACACCAACCCGCTGTGCCCATTTTGCATTGGCCTCAGGCGACGAAAGAGACGCCACCAGATCCCATGCTTCGTCTTCGTGCTCGGTCGAGTTGAAGATCGACCAGCCCGCAAAGCCGATGGTGGGGAAGGATTTCCCAGAGGGTCCAACCGGCATCGGGATCACAGCAAAGTCTTCTGCGGGCATCCGCTCGGAAATCGCAATCAGGGCATCGGGGTCTTGATCAAGGAAGGCACAGGTGCCGGAGTAGAAACCGGCGACGATTTCGTTGAAGCCCCAGTTGACGCTGTCCTTCGGGGCATAGCCCTTCTGGTACATGTCCATCATGAACTGAATGCCTTCGACCGAGCCGGGTTCGTTGATGCGGCTTTTGCCATCGGGGGTGAAGAAATCATTGGTGCCGTTCATGGTCGCGGCCAGCATGATCCAGCCATTGGTGCCACCCGGCCCACCGCGCAGACAATAGCCTGATTTGCCATCCAACTCCGACACTTTGGCAGAGGCATCCATGAACTCGGCCATTGTAGCAGGTGGAGCGTCTACGCCCGCTTCGGCCAGAAGTTTCTTGTTGTAAAACATCGCCCGCAGATAGAACCCGTAAGGGATCATATAGAGATCACCGGCCTGCGATCCCATAGCGACGGTTTTTTCCGTGAGCGTGTTGCCATTGTCCCAGCCAGCTACGTGATCTTTGAGGCTCGCAAGCTGACCCGACCCGGCATAAAGCGCCTGCCAGGTATCGGGCATCTCCACGACATCGGGAATATCGCCGCCCGCGACCATTGTGGCCAGTTTTTCAAAGGCTTGCCCCCACGGCAGGCTCACAATTTCTACGGTGACACCAGGATTGTTGGCTTCAAATCCATCGACCAGAGATTGGAGCACCTCTGTGCGCTCCGGGCTTGTGATCACTTCGACCAGTTTCAATGTGGTGTCTGCCGAGGCTGTGGTGGCCACAAGCAAAGCCACTGCGCTGGCGCAGGTCTTTAGGTACGTCATTTGTCATTCCTCCAGATCGGTTGGGATTGCGCGTCTTTTTGTGCTCTCAGGCGACGCTTGTTCTCAGGGCGTTGGTGAAATCGGCCCAAAGGTCTTCGGCATCTTCCAGCCCTAGGTTCAATCGAACCAAATTGGGGGGGACGCCAAAATGTTGCATGGAATTCTTCTCTCCGGCCTGTGCCAGACCAACCCGGGCGGGCAAGATCAGGCTTTCAAAACCGCCCCAGCTGACACCCAGTCGAAAGTGTTGCAGCGCATCGGAAAATTTTGGGATGTCGACGCTGTCGTCAAATTCCAAAGACATGAGCCCGGCGCGCCCTCGCAACCCGGGAACGTCATTTGCACCGGGGCTATTGATCTTGCGCACCTCTGGCAGGCTCGCCAGACGGTCCACAAACAGATTTGCCGTGGCTTGGTGTTGTTTCATGCGCGCGCTTAACGTGCGCAGACCACGCGTTAACAAAAAGGCTTCGAAAGGGGCAAGTTTGGCGCCAAGCAGGGGCAATGTCAGATCGCGAATTCGCGAAATGTGGTCTTGGGACGAGATCACAACCCCAGCCACAGTATCGGAATGGCCAGAAATATACTTCGAGGCCGAGTGCAGAACGATATCAATGCCAAGATCAATTGGAGTCTGAAAAACAGGACTGGCCCAGGAGTTGTCGATCATGGTAACCACGCCGTGTTTCCGCGCATGCTCTGACACCTGCATTAGGTTCATCGGTTGGAACATCACCGAGTTTGGGCTTTCCAGATAGGCAACTTTGACGTCGCACAAGAGCTCTGGGTCCGTTTCAAATTGGCTGACTGAATGATAGCTGACCTGAACACCAAAGGGGCGCAGCATACGTTCCATAAACCGGTAAGTGTCTGGATAGACATGCTCAACACAGGCGACACGGTCGCCGGGTTGCAGAAAGGCCAGTAGCGTTGAGGAAATGGCGGCAATGCCCGAGGCAAAGCCAATCGCGGCGGCGCCGTTTTCCGCACTAGCCATTATGGTTTCAAAGGCCGCAACGGTAGGGTTCTGTACTCGCGTATAAATCGGTTGATCGCTCCGGCCCGCCATGCGGTCCTCAAACGCCTGATAATCCTGGAAAGCGAAGAGAGACGATTGTACAATCGGAGGCGTGATTGAGCCATTGTCATCTGCAAGCACTGAGCTCAGCAGGGTGGCCAATGCGCGGTCTTTCTGAGGTTGCTTAGACATCATAGGTCTCCATGACTTTGCGCACTTCGGTTTCGACCATGTCCATGATGCGGGCCATTATTTCGGCGGCGTTGGTCTCATCCCCTCGCGCCACGGCTTCGGCCAGCGCAGAGTGCAAGGGAATGGTATTCTGCCCCAGCTGAGGTTGCCCAAAAGGCGCTTCATAAATCTCGTTAAAGCCCTGCTGAATCTGCAAAACCAGCTGTGCAAAGAGCGGATTTCCGGTCGCGGCGTGGATTGCGGCATGCAGCATGTGATCGGCATGTCGCCAATCGCCCCCGGCATCATAGATCGCCATCAGCTCTTCCAGTCGCCCCATAATCAGGCGTGCATGGTGTTCGGTGATATTGCGTGCGGCCAATCGCACGGCTTCGATCTCTAGCGGGCGGCGAACCGAATGGGTCCGCAGCAGGCTTTCCGCTTCAAGCTTAAGGGTCATCGGCATGTGAATGGCGTTGCTAAAAACCTCAGCCGCCAGAACTGTGCCTGCCTTTTTGTTGCGGGTCACAATGCCCATGTTTTGCCAGGCGATTAGAGCTTCGCGCACCTTCGCGCGGCTCACTTCAAGCTTTCGCGCGATGGCAATCTCAGGTGGCAAACGGTCTCCAACTCCAAGCTGCGCACCCTCAATCATACGAGACAGAGCATCCAATACCGTGCGCCGGCTGTTGCCTGGCTCAAGATGCTCCAGTGCCCGCGCTGACGCATCTTTGTCAGGTGAGGGTGATTTGTCTGGCTGGTCTGACACGTGAACTTGCTCCGAATTCTTCCAGCCTCACGTTAAGATAATGTCAGACAAAATCAAGAATAATGTCCGACATTAAAATACTCACTTATTATCAACTACTTGCGGCCACCTTACGGAGCATTCCTTTCGCGATGGCTCGAATCAAATCTACACAATCTGGAAACCCCCAGCTCCCGTCACGCTAATGTCGATGTGTCCACCGCTCTTTCAGAGCTCTGACCCAAGCGACGCGTCATATCATTCTGCGAATGAACTCCAAAACGTCGTTCCGGTAAGGTCTTTGAGTCGAAACAAACACACCTGGATGTTTGATTGCGCCAGCCAGTAGACCCTTCCCTTCGTCTGGGCTACCTTCGCCGAAAAAGCAGGAACAATCCTGCAAAGGACAGAGCAGGACAGAGAGCAGATGCCGTCAAAGCCACGGGTGGTCTTTCTATTTAGGGCCGGTCATATCAATGCCGGGTCAAAAATCATGCGCTGCGATCAGCTGTGCGAGATTGCGACCGAATTTTTGGGCGACCGGTACGAGTTTTCCACGCGCGCGCTCCCCCGTCCGGCCCATCTCAATCGTCAGAAACGCCTCGTTCAGGATCTGAAAGATTGCATCGTAATCTTTCTCAAACGGTCTGATGATGTCATCGCTTTGGAAAACCTTGAAGATCTGCGCAAATCCGTGCGTGGCATGGCGATTGATTATGTTGATGGCAACACCTTTCCACCGCCTCGTGTTGCAATGGATGCACATATTTCGGCTTCAGTGGCAGGGGCTCGAGCCCTTGAAGTGCTCTTGTCGGGGCCTTTTGACGTGCCTCGAAACAGAACCTCTTCTGTCCATACGGTGCTACATCATGCAGATCCGCGTATCGTGCCGCATCAAGCTACCGGCGATCATCCGAATATCTGCTACTTTGGCGATCTGAACAACGCCCACCTGCCCGAGTTTGCGCGCAAACAAATCCAGTCTCTGGCTGGTGACGATGGGCTTCCTCAGAACTTTTTCGAAGAAATGCTAAAGTACAACATGCACTATTGCGTGCGCGAGGTCTCCAAACGCAACAAACGCTTGGCCTATAAGCCCTTTACCAAAGGCTTCAACGCCGCAGCCTGTGGCGCCAACATATTGGTGAACCGACAAGTGCACGACGCTGAGCATTTCCTGGGGGATGACTATCCCTTCCTAATCGACGATCTGAGTGACGATTGCGTGCAGGCCGGGTTCGATGCCGCGCGCTCGGCTTTTGGCACTCCGGTCTGGGACAAAGCGCTTGATCGCGTAGAACATATGCGGTCCAAAGTGACTCCGCGAGAGATCGCGCGCCAGTTGGACAGTGTTCTGCGGGTCATGATGTAATGGAAATATGCATACCATTGGCATGGCACACAGAGGGTCAGCCCTTGGAAAGATATGAGGCAGTACAATGAGTTTCACAGACAAAAACGGGCGCGAGGTTCGAGCAACGGGGGTCAATCACCGGCGTTTTCTAGCTGACCTTCATAAGAACTATAGCTTCGATTGGTACATGGAAATCGGCTGTCGTCAGGGGAAATCTTTTGCTCAGGTGCGATCAAAAACCATCGCGGTCGACCCGGAGTTTTCCATCAAAACCAATGTGATTGGCGCTAAGCCAGAACTGCATCTCTTTCAAAAAACCAGCGACGACTTTTTCGCCTCTCGGTATCTCGAAAAAAACGAGATCGAAATTTCAGTAACGTTTCTCGACGGGATGCACCTGTTTGAGTTCCTTTTACGCGATTTTATTGGCACCGAGCGGAACAGCTCGCCTGATGGCGTGATCCTGTTGCACGATTGCTGTCCCTGGACACACGAAATGACGACGCGCGATCTCGACAATCTACCAGATGGGCCCTGGACCGGTGATGTCTGGAAGATGCTCCCGATTTTGCAGAAGTATCGCCCGGATCTGAAGATTGATGTTCTGGACTGCAAACCAACCGGCTTGGTGGCGGTGTCAAATCTTGATCCCAACAACACTATTCTATCGGACGCTTACGATGAGATCGAGCAGACCTATATGGCCCTCGATCTGGAAACCTTTGACCCCAAAGTCCTGTTCGACAGTTTCACCTATGTCTCAGCAGACACCCAACGTGACACGGACTTCCCGTTGTTTCAGGGAATTGGTCGCGCGGCGGATGACACCGCTACCTCAGGTCAAAAGACCAACACTTCAACAGAGGTGGCTCCGGCTGTGAACATGATGCCAAAGCGCAGTTTCCGAGACTGGGGTGTTCAGGATCCGAAAATCCTCATTGCCACTTGCATGAAAAATGAAGGCCCGTTCATTCTTGAATGGGTTGCGTGGCACAAGGCCATCGGCGTGACCGATTTTGTGGTCTACACCAACGACTGTACCGACGGCACAACCGAGATCTTGGACCGCCTGCAAGAACTTGGTCACATCACCCATCTGGAAAACCCCGCGGTGGCGAAAGGCAGCACTTATTTCCAGCCCGAAGCTCTCAATGCCGTGCACATGCGCCCGGAGTTCTTAGGCGCAGATTTTGTCATTTCGATCGATGTGGATGAGTTCATCAACATTCGTAGCGGTGAAGGCACGCTGTCCGATCTGTTTGATGCCACTGGCCCGTTTGACGTTCTGTCGATGTCCGAACTCAATCACGGTAGCAATGCGCGTGAAGAGTTCGAGCCCGGTTGGGTGACCGAACAGTTTCCTGGACATCAAACCGAAGAGCCGGGCCACTGGAAAGCGGCACGAGGTGTAAAGTCGATCACACGTTTGTCTGAAAACGTGCACCGCATTCGCAATCACCGCCCGGATGTCGCGCCGGAGTCGGTTTGGCTCAATGGGTCTGGCAAACAAACCGCTGTGTTGCGCGATGACCCTCAAAGCAACGGGTTCGACACGCGTGATACCTATAAGCACGTGGTTCTCGACCATTACCCGCTGCGCGCACTCGATTCCTACCTGATCAAGATGGATCGCGGCGATGTTGTTATTGGCGGCAAAATGGTGTCCCAGCGCTATTGGCGACTGCGCAACCAAAACGACAATCAGACCTCGGATATGACAGCGGGGATCGCCCGCGCGCGCGCGCTGTATCACGAATTGTTCGAGAGCGATGCCCCTCTGATGGAGCTCCAGAAAAAGGCCGACCAAGCCCATGCCGCACGGATCGCAGAGATCATTGACGACGATCTGTACCGCAAGCGCAAAGACTGGATCTTTGAAAACAGTTGGTAACACGACACCGAGCGTGAGTGACTAAAGTCCAAAGCCACCTGCCTCATGCAGGTGGCTTTTTCTGTTGAAACGGCAGGAACAGCCCGAACACATTCCAATGATGTAAAAACATCATTTTAGAGCACGCTTTTCATCATATATGATAGATTTCGGGCTGAATTTTGATTGATCAGCAGACGAAAGACGGGTCAGCGTAGCGCCAATTCAGACAGCTTTGAGGCCCTCATGACCCTGCCCTTCGCGCTCAACCACATGTCCGTTGCCAAAGCGGATTATGCCACCACCTTGGACATTGCCGCGCAACTGGGCTGTGTGGGTGTCGAGTTCCGCAACGACCTGCCCGGCGAGCTGTTTGGCGGTGATGCCCCGTCAAAGGTCCGTGAGCTGGCCCATGCCAAGGGTCTGCGCATTCTTGGTCTGTCGGAGGTCAAGATGTTCAACGTCTGGGACAGCACCAAAGCCCAGGAGGCACGCGCGCTTTTGACCATCGCCAAAGAGATCGGCGCCGAAACCATCAGCCTGATCCCGCGCTGTGATGGTCTGGGCTGTGGCAATGGCGAACGTCAGGCCAATCTGCGGCTGGCGTTGAAGGAAATCCTGCCGATGCTGCAGGACGCCAATATGGTGGGGCTGGTCGAGCCACTGGGCTTTGGCCATTCCTCGCTGCGCTACAAATCCGAAGCCATGGATGTGATCACCGCCTTGAATGGTGAGGCGCATCTGAAACTGGTGCATGACACCTTCCACCACTATCTGGCGGAAGAGACCGAGTTTTATCCCGATCACACCGGCATCGTGCATGTCTCAGGCGTTGAGGACAAAACGCTGGCCCGGGGTGAGATCGGTGATGAGCACCGTGTTCTGGTCGGGCCCGATGACATTCTGGGCAACAGCGCACAGCTGCGCCGCCTGCGTGACGGCGGATACCGTGGCCCCATCTCATACGAGGCGTTTTCGCCCATCGTTCATGATTTTGCCGACCCTGTCGGTGAATTGAAATCGTCGCTGAAGTTTCTACAGGAAAGCACAGCCGCCGATGCGTCAGCCAACGCACGCTGACCCCAAGCTTCAAAACAATAGTGGAGGAATATTATGAAGCGCTTTTTGACCACCGCCGCCCTGGCCACCCTGATGAGCACCAATGCCATGGCCGAAAACATCGGTGTCTCGATGGCTCTGTTTGACGACAACTTTCTGACCGTTCTGCGCAATGGCATCGATGAGATGGCCAATGAGATGGACGGCGTTGATGTTCAGATCGAAGATGCTCAGAACGATGTGGCCAAGCAGCTGGACCAGATCAACAACTTTGTAGCCTCGGGTGTGGATGCGATCATCGTGAACCCGGTTGACACCTCGGCCACCGCCGCGATGACCGCCGCAGCCGAAGCCGCAGGTGTGCCTCTGGTCTATGTGAACCGCCAGCCCATCAACCTCGACAACCTGCCCGACAATCAGGCCTTTGTTGGCTCGAACGAGATTGAATCCGGCACGCTTGAGGCGTTCCAGATCTGTCAGAACCTGCGCGCCGCAGGCAAAACCGACGGCGCCCGCGCCTATCTGATGATGGGCCAGCTGTCGAACCAGGCCGCGATCCAGCGCAGCAAAGACGTACATGACGTGATCGGCATGGACATGTGCAAATTCATCACTCTGATCGATGAGCAGACCGCCAACTGGTCGCGCAACGAAGCGCAGGATCTGATGACCAACTGGCTGTCGACCGGTGAACCTTTTGATGCCGTTTTTGCCAACAACGACGAAATGGCAATCGGTGCCATTCAGGCGATGAAAGCCAGCGGCATTGATATGGCCGATGTCGAAGTGGGCGGCGTGGACGCGACACAGGACGCACTGGCCTCGATGCAGGCGGGTGATCTGGATGTGACCGTGTTCCAGAACGCAGCAGGTCAAGGCTCGGGCGCGCTGAACGCAGCGCTGTCGCTGGCAAAAGGCGAAGATGTGGCGCGCTCGATCTTCATCCCGTTCGAGCTTGTGACCCCGGCCACCATCGGCGGCTATCTGGCGAAGAACTGATCTAAACGATTAAAACTTCTCGAAAAAAGACGAGCGGCGCTCTGGTGCCGCTCGTTTGTCTTCCCTCCCTCCTCACCTACCATCGGAGCCGCGCGATCATGTCCGATCACAGCCATGGCATTGGCGGTCTCACCTTCGATCGGTCCAAACGGGCCTGGCCGAATGAGATCAACGTCTTAGGGGCGCTTGTCCTGATCATCGTCATTTTCGAAGCTTTGGGAGCCTATCTCATGGGCCAGAGCTTTCTTTTCGACAGCAACGAACGCTTTGACAGCATCTTCAACGAAGCGCGCCTGCGCATCATCATTCTTCAGGTCTCAATCATTGGCATTATTGCCATCGGCGTGACACAGGTCATCATAACCGGTGGGATCGACCTCAGCTCAGGCTCGGTTGTGGGCGCCACGGCTATGATCGCAATGAGCTTTGCGCAGGTGGCCGAGGTCAATGGCTATCCCAATCCTAAGGCGATCTTTGGGCCGGGTCTGATGGATCTGCCCGTGCTCGTGCCCATTGTAGTGGGTCTGATCTGTGGTGTGATTGCAGGGGCGATCAATGGCATGCTGATCGCCTACACGCGCATCCCGCCCTTCATCGCAACGCTGGGCATGATGGTCACCGCCCGTGGCGTCGCCAAATGGTGGTCCAAAGGCAATCCGGTGTCCTTCCCAACAGACAGCTACGCCGGGATCGGATCGGGCATGATGCCGGTGGTCTGGTTTGTGGCCTTGGCAGTGCTGTTCCACCTGATCCTGAAATACACCGTCTATGGCAAACACACCTATGCCATTGGGTCCAACGAAGACGGCGCCCGCATGGCCGGGATCAATGTCGCGCGTCACAAGGTGCTTGTCTATGTCATCGCCGCAATGCTCGCTTCGTTTGCGGCCATCATCCTAAGCTCAAAGAACCTGACCGCGCAGGCGGGCATGGGCCTTGTTTACGAGCTTGATGCCATCGCCATGGCGGTGATTGGTGGCGTCTCGCTCTCCGGGGGCCGTGGGTCGATCCTTGGCACAGTTCTTGGGGCGCTGATCTTTGGCGTCATCATATCTGGATTCACCTTTCTGCGGCTCGACGCCTATTACCAAGAGATGGTCAAAGGCGTGATCATTGTCGCAGCCGTTGTGCTCGACCAGTGGCGTCAGCGCCGCGCAGCATCCAAATCGTGAGGCGACTGACATGAGCAACGATATCATTCTGGAAACCCGCGATCTGACCAAACATTACGGCGGTGTTCACGCTCTGGAGGGGGCAAATTTCACCCTCCGCAAGGGCGAACACGTGGCGATCATGGGCGACAACGGGGCAGGCAAATCCACCTTTGTGCGACAGATCACCGGAGTGGAACAGCGTACCCGTGGCGAGATCATTTTTGACGGCCAGCCAGCACAGTTCGCAGGCCCGCTAGATGCGCGCGAAGCCGGGATCGAGACCGTGTTTCAGACACTGGCGCTGGCCGATGATCTGGATGTGCCCGACAACCTGTTTCTGGGGCGTGAAAAGACCAAATGGGACTGGCTCGGCCCCTTCCGTCTGCTGGACTACAAAGCCATGCGTGACGCCACCATGGCCGGGCTTGAGAAAACAGCGGTGAAAATCCCCAATCTCAACAACCCAATCCGCAATATGTCGGGCGGCCAACGTCAATGTGTGGCCATTGCCCGCACCGCGACCTTTCACTCTAAGCTGACCATCATGGATGAACCCACAGCGGCGCTTGGCGTGCAGGAGACCGCGCAGGTCGAGAATATCATTCGCACTTTGAAAGAGGCAGGCGAGCCGCTGATCCTGATCAGTCACAATATGCGACAGGTGTTTGACCTCGTGGATCGCATTATTGTATTCCGCCGCGGTCGCATCTGCGCAAATCTGCGTAAAGAAGACACGGACGGGCAGGACGTGGTCGCCTATATCACCGGTGCGAAAACCCAACCTGAATACGCTGAGGCGGAGTAATGAGACCGAGGTCTCACAAAGCATTACCAAGGATTGCTCATATGACACAGAAACTCGCCCTTTTGGGCGCCGGCCGCATCGGTCAAGTTCACGCCCGCGCCATCGCAGCCACCTCCGGTGCCACTCTGGTAGCCGTGGCCGACGCGATGCCCTCCGCCGCACAATCCATCGCGGACACCTATGGTTGCACCGTTAAATCCATCGACGAAATCGCAGCTCTGACTGATCTGGACGGGGTCCTGATCTGTACCCCCACCAACACCCACGCGGATCTGATCGAACGTTTTGCGCGTCTTGGCAAAGCCGTGTTCTGCGAAAAGCCCATTGATCTCGATCTTGATCGCGTTGAAGCTTGTCTCGAGGTGGTGGCCGAATGTGGCACACCGCTGATGCTGGGGTTCAACCGCCGCTTTGATCCGCATTTCGCAGCCGTAAAATCCGCGATTGACGCCGGTCAGGTGGGCAAGGTGGAACAGGTCACCATCACCTCGCGCGATCCCGGCCTGCCGCCTTTTGACTACATCGACGTTTCGGGTGGCATCTTCCGCGACATGACAATCCATGACTTTGACATGGCGCGGTTCCTGTTGGGCGAAGAGATTGCCACGGTTCAGGCCACGGCCTCGGTTTTGGTGGATCCCAAGGTCGCTGATCACAATGACTTTGACACCGCTTCGGTCATTCTGACTACCGCAAGCGGCGCGCAATGCACCATCCTGAACTCACGCCGTGCCTCCTATGGCTATGACCAGCGCATTGAGGTTCATGGCTCAGAGGGCATGGTTTCGGCTGAAAACCAGCGCCCGGTGTCCATCGAAGTGGCTTCGGCGCAGGGGTACACCCGCCCGCCTTTGCACGATTTTTTCATGACCCGCTATACCGAGGCCTATGCCGCTGAGATCGCAGCCTTTATCGGCATGATCAGCGCAGATGCCGAGGTGACACCTTCTGGCAAAGACGGCCATCTTGCCTTGGCTTTGGCCGAAGCCGCGCTTATGTCGGTAGCCGAAGGCCGCGCTGTCGCGCTGTCGGAAATCATCTAATCGACAGGACGCTTCATGTCTTTCTTTGATCTCTCGCACCCCTGGCTCAAACCCCGTTGGGTGCGCGGGACCATTGTTGCAGTCTGTCTTGGCTGGGCTGGCGTGGAATGGTTCACCGGGTCTCCGGGCTGGGCCATTCTTTTTGCAACAGCGGGCGCCTATTGCGCCTACGACTTTTTCCTCCGGGCTGGTTCGCAGGAAGATTCCTCACCACAGGATCGCGACGACTAAAGACTACGTCACTCGGGCCCTCAAAGCTTTGCCAAGCTCGACGATTGCCAGAAGCTCGTCCAATTCTCTAACGTCGCCGGATCTCCGCAACGACAGACCGGACGTGTCGCGCAAAATCACGGGCACCTCGGCCGGGGTTCGATTTTTGCGAAACTGCGCGAGCTCAGGACTTTGCTTTACTCTATCCATCGCATCGGCCTGACCATCGGACGCCATGACCACGCCGCCCGGATCACCGGCCGAGGTTTCGTCCAAAACGAGGTCGAACTTAGTTTGCCCAAGAGCATGTATGGTCGCCTTCAAAGCCCCTTTCAGAACCTGCTGAGCGATGAGACCACCGCCCTGCAACACAGCAACGGCTTTTTCCGGCAGAGGAAGGCCAAGAACTGCCTCGCCGGAATACAATGCACCTTGCGGGCTCTGCCAGTTCAACCGCCGCCGCGTTGAACCACCCGAAGCCCCTGACCCCACAAATACGACGTCCAAGGTCCAATCATCAGCCAGATCGCGAAATCTCCGTGTCGTCGCCCGACCAGCTTTGTCCGTTTCAAGCTGCCATCCTTGGGCTTTGGCGAAGGTCTCATAAGCCTGTTGCTTGTGCCTCCCACGCTGCATTGCCAAATAGATCAGGCCTGATCCGGCTAGGCTTGTAGTCCCCAAGATGAGAAAAACCCAGATCTCCATGTACACACCCTCACGTTTTCCGGGAGTGTCACGAAAACGGGCCGGAAAGTCAGGTCAGGTTTTCCCGAAATCCCGTCTCCTTATCGCGCAGCACTGCTTTGCCGCACAATCAATCGAGGCGACAAAACAAGCGCACGGGCGGGCAGCTGCGTATCCTCAAACTGATCGATCAGCATTGCCGCGGCAGAGGCCCCAAGGGCCTCTACAGGCTGATGGACTGTGGTCAGGCGGGGATGCACCGACCGTGCCACATCTGAATCGTCATAACCTACAATCGAGATGTCTTCGGGGACAGAGAGCCCCAGATCACGCACCCCATGCATGGCGCCTACGGCAATCTGATCGGTCAACCCGATCAATGCGCTCAGCTGTGGGCGGCGGCGCAGCAATTTACGGGTCTCACTCCGGCCGAACTCAAATCTTGAGCTGCCCCCATCCTGAACAACTTCCAAATGGATATCGTGAGGATGTTCTCGCGCCAGACGTTTGATTTCATGTAACCGGTGCGCGTGGGAGCTATTTTCCTGTCCCGTATCAATGGGCGCAAGCACTCCTATCTGGCGGTGCCCCAGTTCAATCAGATGCTGTAAGGCCAGGCCCGCCCCAACTTGGTTATTGATCTGAACATGAAATTGATCAGGATGGTTTGGGAACGTCTCCACAAACACCGAGGCCACGCCCATCTTGCGCAAACGCCGCGCAAGATCCGGCACTTGATCGACATGAGCGCCGGGTCGGACAAGCAATCCCGCAACGCGCATCCCCAAAAGGTAATCAACCCGCTGTTCCAACTGGCTATGTCGCCCCATGGTGTTGCTGACGATGGTGACATAGCCTCGCTTGAACAGATGCGCTTCGACAGAGTCCGCAAAGGTTGAATTGAAAAACGTGCGGTGATCGGTTTGCAGCACACCAATGATGCGACTTTCCTGTCGGCGCATACTTGAGGCGATGGTGTTCGGGCGGTAATCCAAAGCAGCGATGGCTGCCTGAACCTTACGCTTGGTTTCCGCTGAGGCATATCCAGTTCCATTCACCACACGTGAGACAGTGGCAATCGAAACACCGGCATGTTCTGCAATTTGGGTGATGGTTGTCATAGGGCCTCTTTCGGTTTGCTCCAGCGTAAAAGACCTGTTGAATCACGTCCAGCGCGGGAACGAAAATGGAAGAAATTACCCGGGTTTTTGTGAAAACGTTTCGTAAACAGAGATCACAGATTTCCAGATGATTTTCATTTCCACATTTTCCACAAATGGTGAATTATCATGAAAAATAGGCATTTTTGATGGAACCAGCATGTAACATAGCGTCGAAAAAGAACCGTGTGAGGTTTGAAACTTTCACCTAGGTTTCACAAAAGCAGCTCTGGGTGCTCTGTAAATCTTTCCTCATACTGTCACTTGCCGAATGAGGCACGGAGGAGGAATGATGATGACCCAATCTTGGTCAGGAATACGCAAAGCTGCGCAGGGCGCTGCAACGCTCGGTTTGATGCTGGTTTCGACATCCGCATTGGCGCAGCAATGCTCAGAGTACACACAAGCGCCGATGCTCAATGACGCGGTTGCAAGCGGAGCCCTTCCGGCCCTTGCCTCTCGTTTGCCTCAGGCCCCGCTGGTCAGCGACGGCGTCAATGGCACGGGCTCATATGGCGGCCAGATGGTGAGCCACTACGGCGGCACCCGCATCGGAGACTTCCGCAGCTATGGCTATGAACCTCTTGTGCGCTGGTCACCTGATGGCGGCGAAGTCATGCCAAACATCGCCGAAAGCTGGTCGGTGAGCGACGACGCCACCACCTATACCTTCAATTTGCGCCCCGGCATGAAGTGGTCGGATGGCGAAGATTTCAATGCGCAGGATATCGTGTTCTGGTGGGAGCATGTCGAAACCAATGCCGACATCAACCCCAAAGGCCCGCGCAAGATGTTTGTGGTCAATGGCGAAGCCGCGACCGTAACTGCGCTTGATGACTACACCATCGAATTCAAATGGTCCTCGCCAAACGGGGTGTTCCTGCTCGATATGGCCTCGCCCTATGGTCAGCGCGTGGTGCAGTTTGCCGAACATTACCACAGCCAGTTCATCAAAGGCCTGAACCCCGACGGTGTGGCGCAGATGATGGAAGAGGCGGGTGCCTCAGATTACACGCAGTGGTGGATCGGCCGGGTTGGCACCTACGGTCAGAACGCGGAGTACTATGATCCGGCACGGCCCAGCATCCATGCCTGGGTACCCACGGATAGTCCCGCAGGCAAAGAGCGGTTCACATTCGAGCGCAATGCCTATTATTGGAAGGTCGACAGCGACTGTAACCAACTGCCCTATATCGATGAGCGCAGCTTTGTTCTGTCCTCTGATCCTGAAGTTGCGCTGTTACGGGTGATCCAGGGCGAGATTGACCTGTCCCCCCGCAATGTGTCGACCCCACCCAACCGCGCAGTGTTCTTCGACAACAAAGAACGCGGTGATTATCGTCTGGTGACAGCCAACAGCTGTAACTACAACAACGCCCAGTTCATGACGTCGATGAGCCACCCGGATCCTGTGAAAGCCGAGGTGTTCCAGAACAAAGATTTCCGCATTGGTCTGTCGCTTGGCATGGACCGCGAGGCGGTGATCGATGCGGTCTATCTGGGCCAGGGTGAACCCTATCAGATTGGCGCGCGCCCTGAATCGCCTTTCTACAATGAAGATCTGGCGCGTCAGTATACCGAGTTCGACCCCGATCTGGCAGCCGAACATCTCGACAAGATCCTGCCAATGGGTGCGGATGGCATGCGGGTTGGTCCCGATGGCAAACCCTTTGAGTTTACCGTGCATATCAACCAGGGCTTCCGCCCGGATTGGGTCGATATGATGCAGATCATCAGCGCCAACTGGGCCGAGCTTGGCCTGAAGGTTGTGCTGGATGTACATTCAGATGAAATTGGTCAGGCACGCCGCGCGGATCCTGATCGTGAGATTTTCCTCTGGGTGGGTGAAAACGGCTGTGGCCAGTTCCCAGTAGTCAACCTAGAGCGGTTCACCAACCTTGGTGGGTATGCCAACTGGGACAATTGGGATGCCTGGTACGCCAAGTCTCTGGACGCGAGCTTTGTGCCTGCGGACGGTGTGACACCGGTGGAGCCACCCGCCAACGTAACCCGCATGTTCGAGATCCGCGATGAGATCCCGCTGCGCACCGCTGACGCGCAGACCGCGCTGATGGATGAGTTCAACAGCATCGCCGCAGATGAATTCATCACCTTCGGCGTCGCGCTTCCCGGTGGCGGATATCGTTCGGTGTCGAACCGTCTGCAGAACGTGCCTGATACGCTTCTGGAAGGCTGGCTCTATCCGGGGCCATCGCCGGTCGATTTCGCCACCTTCTGGATCAAAGAATAACTCAGGGTCTCCTCCCGAGTTAGGGCGGATCCAGCCGGTTTGGCTGGGCCCGCCCATCACGTTCAAGACCACCTGAAAAAGGACGGGATATGGGTCAGTTTATGATCAAGAGAGCGCTCTTGATGATCCCCACCATGGTTGCAATCTCTTTTGTGGCCTTCCTGATTATCACCCTGCCTCCGGGCGATTTTGTCGATCGTATCGCGGCCACAGCGGCCCAAGATGGCGATCGCATGACCGATGCCGAAATCGGCGCGCTTCGTGAGGCCTATGGGTTAAACCGTCCTTTGCTAATCCAATATGCGGATTGGGTTTGGGGCATGGTCAGCCGTGGCGATTTTGGCACCTCTTTTTTCTACTCCCTGCCTGTTGACCAGCTGATTTGGGACAGGCTGGGCCTCACCTCGCTGCTGTCGATCCTGACGCTTGTCTTCATCTGGATTGTCGCCATTCCCATTGGCATCTATTCCGCCGTGCGCAAATATTCGTTGGGCGATTATGTCTTTACCTTCTTTGGGTTTATCGGCCTCGCGGTCCCCAACTTTCTGCTGGCGCTGGCGCTGCTCTACATTTCGTTCCGCTATCTTGGGCTAAGTGTTGGAGGCCTGTTCTCTCCTGAATACATCGACGCACCCTGGAGCTTGGCCAAGTTTGGTGACTTGATGGCACATATCTGGATTCCAATGATTGTACTGGGCACCGCCGGAACAGCCGCGGTGATCCGCACCATCCGCGCCAATCTCCTGGATGAACTGCACCGTCCCTATGTCACAACTGCCCGCGCCAAAGGCATGCCCGAGCATCGGGTACTGGCTAAGTACCCCGTGCGCCACGCGCTCAATCCCTTTGTGTCCTCGCTGAACGAAATCTTTGTTCAGATCGTCTCGGGCTCGACCATCGTGTCGGTGGTTCTGGGGCTGCAGACCACCGGGCCGTTGCTGCTCGAAGCGCTCAAACAGGAAGACATGTACCTCGCCGCCACACTGATCATGTTCCTCGGCTTTATGACCGTTATTGGCACGCTGTTTTCCGACATTCTTCTGGCCTGGCTGGATCCGCGGATCCGCCGTGAACTGAGCGGAGGCTCCTGATATGGCGCATAACGCAGACTATGACGGCCAGTGGCGCCTGATCTGGCGACGGTTCCGTAAACATAAACTGGGGTTTGCCGGGCTTTTGGTCACTGCCGCGATTTATTTAGTGGCTGTCTTTGCCGAGTTCCTCGCACCAGCAGACCCCAATGCCATCTCCCCACGCAACACCTATGCACCGCCTCAAAGCCTGCATTTCTTTGTGACGGACAAAGAGGGCAACAGCAGCTTTCAACCCCATGTTTTGGGATACAAAACCAAGATCGATTACGATTCAGGTCGTCGGACCTTTGAGGAAAACCCGCACAAGGTGATCCCGGTTGGGTTCTTTGTGAAAGGGCATGATTACAAGCTTCTGGGCCTGATCCCGACCGAGCGCCATCTGTTTGGGCCAGTGAAGTCACGCGATCGCATTTACCTTTTGGGTGCGGACCGTTTGGGCCGCGATGTGCTAAGCCGGATGATCTACGGCACCCGCGTATCGATGTCGATTGGTCTGGTGGGTGTGACGCTCAGCCTTGTGCTTGGTGTGCTCTTGGGCGGCGCGTCGGGATACTTCGGCGGCTGGGTGGATCTTGTGGTCCAACGGGTCATCGAGTTTCTACAATCCCTGCCCTCGATCCCGCTGTGGATCGGTTTGGCCGCCGCTATTCCAGCGAGTACACCGCCTGTGCAGACCTATCTCCTCATCACGGTCATCTTGTCGATCATTGGCTGGACCGGGTTGGCGCGTGTGGTCCGGGGTAAGTTCCTGTCCCTCAAGACCGAGGACTTTGTCAAAGCGGCACGGTTGGATGGCTGTTCTGTACCACGGGTTCTGGTGCGCCACATGATGCCAAGCTTTGCCAGCCACATCATCGCGGTGGTGACCCTTGCGATCCCCGGCATGATCGTCGCCGAAACCTCGCTGTCCTTTCTGGGCATCGGACTTCAACAGCCCGTGGTGAGCTGGGGCGTTCTTCTGCAAGAAGCTCAGAACATTCGCGCCATTTCCACGGCCCCATGGTTGTTCTGGCCCGGTTTTATGGTGGTGGTTGCCGTTCTTGCGCTGAACTTTCTCGGTGATGGGCTACGCGATGCCGCGGACCCCTATGCAACATAAGGAGATCTGAGTGATGACATCTCTACTTTCAGTCCGCGATCTTTCGATTTCCTTCAGCGGCGACGACGGCAAAGTCACCGCATTGGACAAGGTCAGCTTTGACATCCCAGCGGGCAAAACCGTCTGTCTGGTGGGTGAATCTGGCTGCGGGAAATCTGTGACGGCCAAAGCCCTGTTGCGCATTCTCGATCATCACGCGTCGATTGATCAGGGGGCAATGCTCTATCACCGCGCTGATGGGGATGTGATGGATTTGGCGCAGGGATCTGCGACCTCCAAAGCGATTAAATCGGTTCAGGGCAACGAGATCTCAATGATCTACCAGGAACCGATGACCGCCCTGTCACCGCTCTATACTATTGGCAACCAGATCACCGAGGTGCTGCATTGGCATGGGTCTTACAGCAAAGACGAGGCCCGCGTGCGCGCCATCGAAGTGCTGGGACAGGTAGGCCTGCCGAACCCAGAAAAACGCTTTGACGCTTACACATTTGAGATGTCAGGTGGCATGCGCCAGCGCGCGATGATTGCTATGGCACTGGTATCGAACCCGCGTCTGTTGATTGCGGATGAGCCGACCACTGCGCTCGATGTAACCACACAGGCAATCATTCTCGATCTGATGCGCGATCTCCAGAAACAGCGTGAGATGTCGATGCTGTTTATCACCCACGATCTGGGCGTGGTGGCCGATATCGCGGACGAAGTGGTGATTATGTATCTCGGGAACGTGGTGGAACGCGGCACGGTTGATGACATCCTCACCAACCCACAGCACCCCTATACACGTGGGCTTTTGGCCTCCCTGCCCGGTCGTCAGCGCGGTAAGCTTCACACCATTCAAGGAACCGTGCCGTCTTTGTTCGACCGTCCCTCAGGCTGTGCGTTTCAGGCCCGTTGTGCACAGGCTTTACCCCAGTGTGGCGTTGAACGCCCGCAATTGGTGGATCAGCCCAACGGTCACGGGCTACGCTGTTTCAACCCGATTGCCGAACAAGCGAATGATCACACCGCCGTC
The DNA here is from genome assembly GCA_947497905.1 of uncultured Pelagimonas sp. Lineage (GTDB taxonomy): Bacteria > Pseudomonadota > Alphaproteobacteria > Rhodobacterales > Rhodobacteraceae > CANMIH01. The sequence continues at coordinate 111,575 of CANMIH010000007.1, read as the reverse complement.
GCCGAGGCTCCGCGCCAGATCGATCGCGGCGGTCAGCCGATCCTACGTCTGCGCAATGTAGCAAAGCACTTTCCCGTCCGGGGTGGATTGTTCAACCGGGTCAAGACCCATGTCAAAGCGCTGAACGGTGTTTCGCTTGATCTCTGGCAGGGCGAAACTCTTGGATTGGTTGGGGAATCCGGTTGCGGTAAATCCACGCTGGGTCAAACCATTATGGGGCTGCATAGCCCCTCTGCAGGCCAGATCACCTTTGCTCCGCATGGAACGCCGACGGACCTGGCGGGGCTCTCGGACAAAGCCCTTCGGCCCCATTGGAAAGATCTGCGCATGATCTTTCAGGATCCGAATTCTTCGCTCAACCCGCGCATGACCGTTTTCGATATTGTCGCCGAAGTGCTGCGTATGGGGGATGATCTTACGGAGAAATCCGCCATTGAAGCCCGGGTCCGTGAGATCATGACACAGGTAGGTTTTGATCCCAGCTTTCTCAAACGCTATCCACATGCCTTTTCCGGTGGCCAGCGTCAGAGGATTGGCATTGCCCGCGCCTTGGCGCCGCATCCGAAATTGGTGATTGCCGATGAATCTGTGTCCGCGCTGGATGTCTCGGTGCAGGCACAGATCCTCAATCTGATGAAAGAGTTGCAGGAAGAGCTGGGACTGACCTATATCTTCATCAGCCACGATCTGAGTGTTGTGGCCCATGTCGGCGACCGTGTTGCGGTGATGTATGCGGGGCGCATCGTCGAGCTTGGAGAAACCGCGCAGGTCTTTGACCACCCGCGTCACCCTTACACCGAGGCACTGATTGGTGCGATCTTGGAACCAACTCCGCGCAGCCGGCGGGACGATGACAAACTTCGGCTTGACGGCAATGTACCTGATCCTCTGAACCTGCCGCCGGGCTGCCCCTTTGCGCCACGATGCCGCTATGCCACTGAAATCTGTAATCAAACAGATCCCGCCCTGACCGAAATGGCCGATGGCCGATCGCTTGCCTGTCATTTTGAGGATGTGGTGCAGGGCGCAACAGTTGCGGTGAACCAGGCATGAGCAGCATTCGGGATGTGGCCAAAGCCGCAGGCGTGTCTATCGCCACTGTGTCGCGGGTTGTGAATGATGGGGGCGGTGTGAGTGCCGCCACGCGCGACCGAGTGCTTGGTGTTGTTGCCGAGCTGGGATATCGCCCGAACCGTCTCGCAGCGAGCCTACGCGGGCGCACTTCGAACCTCGTGGCGCTGTTTCTCGACAACCACAAATCACCTTTTGCCACCATGCTGTACTCGGCAGTGGAAGAGGTCATGCAGTCTGAGGGGTTTCAGCTTTTGACCTGCTGTACCCGAAGCAGTTCCGAACACGAGCGTAGCTATGTTCAGGCTATGGTTGAAATGCGCGCGGCCGGCGCCATTGTGCGGCCGACCACCTCTATGACTGAAACGATACGCAATATCCGACGCATGCACAGTCACGATATGCAGACCGTCTATATCGACATGGCCGTTGGCAGCCGCCGGTCAGATAATTTTGTGATTTGCGACAACCTCGGTGGCGGCAGGCTTGGCATGGAACATCTTGTAGCCCAGGGACACCGTCACGTTGGTGTTGTGGCCACCCGCAACGACCAGGACGCACGTCATGAACGATCCGCTAGCCTTCGTCTGCGAGGATTGCTTGAAGTGGCCCGGGATCATGGGATTGAAGAAAACATACACCTGGCCCCCCCAACCGATCTGTCACGTTACGAACTTGGCTATGAAAACGCCACGGCCCTGCTCCGCCAACATCCAGAGATTACTGCAATTTTCGCTCTGACCGACACATCAGCCATTGGAGCAATGCATGCGGTTATGGATCTCGGGCTGAGCATTCCTGATGACATCTCGATCTTGGGTTATGACGGTTTGCCACTTGGCGAGACGCTGGTTCCGCCGCTGACAACCGTGGCACAGCCCATTGCGGATATGGGCGCCGAAGCCGCCCGCACTTTGATTGCAGCCATCCGCGACCCGGACATGCAACCGCGCCAGATGGTTCTGCCGGTGAAGCTCTGTGAACGCAGCTCAGTTTCACATCCGCGCCGCACCCCAATTCTATCGATCTGACCTTTGGTCCAAGAAGGAGAAAACAGCCTCATGACCTCCACGACGTCCGCTCCCATATCTGATGTGGTGAGCCAACACCTGCCTGTGATCCGCTTTGACAGAAACGAACCGTTTTTGCCGCAGGCGGTTGGCTACACGGTTTACACAGCCGATGCACCATCGGTTTCTGCCAACCACGATGTGGTGCTTAAGGGCGCAGCCAAAGCCATCGAATATGCCATCTGGTGGGATTGGGACATTCAACACCTGTATGAGCTTGAGCATATTTGGGTCTACCTCGACGCCGAGGATCTGGTGATGCGGGTAGAAAGCTCGGCGCACGGCTATATCGGCGAGATGTCCCGCTTGGGTGCGCTGCCGCTCGAGGATGGCCGGGTGACATTGTATTCTGAGCCCGGCAAACATGCCTTCGCCGCGGACCCCGAGCCCCTGCGAGCCAACTTTGCTATCACAACTCTGTGGTGCGGAGATGAAGCCGGCGACGCCGATATTCTGGTGCCTGCCCTGTTGAACGGTGCCTTGGATGATTTGACCATTTATGACCGCCACCTGGCGCGTCAGTATCTGCAATCTCAGGCGTTCAAACCCAGCTTCCGGTTCGATCAAAAAGTTGATCTGTGCGATGTTCCTTTGATGCCTTGGAAGGACCTTCTGGCCTCTATTCCAGGTCGCGTTCTGTCCCAGCTGACCCGGTTACGTGGTGAAGCCAAAGGGGTGAAAGCCGTTTTCCTCGACAGCGGGGACACTCTGATCGACGAAGACAGTCAGGTCTTTGTCGAAGGCGAATTGGTGTTGCAGGCCAACCCCATCCCCGGTGGGGATCGCTTGGTGGCTGAGTTGAAAAAACGCGGATATCTTGTTGCCCTCGTGGCAGATGGGCTGACTGAGAGTTTTGAGAATGTTCACAAGGCAATGGGGTTTTGGGACGATTTCGACATGCGCTCGATCTCAGAGGAAGTGGGTGTCCACAAACCTGACCCCAAAATGTTTCTCACCGCTGTAGATGGCCTTGGGCTGACTGAAGCAGACCATGCGGGCTGTGTCATGGTGGGCAACAATCTTGAGCGCGACATCGCGGGGGCCAACCGGTTGGGCATGCGTTCTGTCTGGATCAGCTGGACCAAAAATTATCCAACTGAGCCTGCCAACGAGGCTGAGAAGCCAGATTTCGAAATCAAATTGCCCCACCAGCTTTTGGACGTGCTCGACGCGATCAACGCCGGGGCCTGATCCCCTTCAAACAAGGAAAATTATATGACCGAAGCGACAGTTTTGCGCCTCGGGGTGGTTGGCTGCGGCCATATCGCCACCGAGCAAGTGGTGAAATGGCAGACCGCAGGGCGAGTCGACGTTGTGGCCGGGGTTGAACCCAATGCGCCGCAATTTGACCGTTTTGCCAAGAGCTTTCCCACCCCACCCGTGCAGGCCGATAGCCTTGAGGCCCTATTGGCGGATCACGGTGAAACAGTGGATGCCATCTACATTGCCACACCACACGCCTTTCACGCGGAACAGGCCAAGACGGCGCTGCTTGCGGGCAAAAACGTTTTGCTTGAAAAACCCATGGCTTTTGATCTGGCCGATGCGCGCGCTATTGAGGCGGCTGCGGAAACCAGCGGGGCCACACTTGTGGTGGCCTTCAACGGATCGCTGTCGCCGCATCTGCGGGTGACATCAGAGGCACTGGCTGCAGGTGACTTTGGTCGGATCCACACCATCTCAGCACTGGTTTCAGAGAATTGGGCTGGTCTCTACGACGGCCATTGGAAACAGAATCCTGAGATTTCTGGTGGTGGTTTTCTGCTCGACAGCGGAAGCCATGCTCTGAACGCGATCATCGATGTCGCGGGCTGTGGCATTGAAAGCGTCTCTGCTCAATTCAGCGAGAAAAAGCCCGGCGTTGAAATCTCTGCCGCTTTGTCAGGTCGCATGCAGAACGGTGCTCTGGTCAGCCTGACTGCTTGTGGTGATACAGCACCGCCTTGTCTGGGACAGCTGACTTTGTTTTGCGAAACAGCCGTTCTCACAGTCGATCCCTGGGGGAAGCGCGCAACAATCGTGCGGGATGCCTCGGGCGAACGCGAACTGTCTTCGGGCCCGGCCCGTCAGTTGATCGACCTGTTCATCGATGTCTGCGCTGGCCGCATCGAAAACCCCTCACCGATTGCCCGGAACATCGAATTCGCGCGCCTCTGGGCCGCCACTCGTCAATCCGCAGCCAATGCCGGTCAACCGGTCACGATCCAGGATATGGAAGGATAATATGAGCAAGCTTAAGGTTCTGATCTGGAACGAAAACGAACACGAGAAAATCCACCCCGAAGTGGCCGAGATCTACCCCAAAGGCATCCATGGGACTATTGCAGAGGGTGTCGCTGCGGAGGATCTGGATATCTCGATCGCCACAATGGACATGCCCGATCAGGGGCTACCAGTCGGCGCGTTGGATGACGTGGATGTTCTGGTCTGGTGGGGGCATATGTTGCACCATCTGGTCGAGCCGCGGATCATTGAGATGATCAACGAACGGGTGAATGCGGGCATGGGTTTTGTAGCTCTCCATTCCGCCCATCATTCGAAGGTGTTTCAGCGTCTGATGGGCACCAACTGCAATCTCGCCTGGCGGGAAGCAGATGATGGTGAGCGCGTGCGCGTCTGGTGTGTGACCCCGTCACATCCGATCGCAAAGGGCGTGCCGCAGTGGATTGATGTCCCCAAAGACGAAATGTACGGCGAGCCGTTCAACGTTCCAAAACCCGACGATATCGTCTTTATCAACTGGTATGAGGGCGGCGAAGTGTTTCGTGGCGGCTGTACCTGGACCCGAGGGCGGGGCCGCATTTTTCACTTCAGTCCTGGCCATGAGACCTTTCCGGTTTATCACCAACCGGAGATTATTCAGGTCATTGGCAACGGCATTCGCTGGACCGCAGAACAACACCGTGACGGGCACAATCTGTCCAATCTACACCGGCCGATCCCGCTGGAAAAAGGCGCGCCAACCTCAAGCCGCCGCGATCCTTGAAATTTGCGAAGAGCGCCAGAGATGGCGCTCTTTCTCGTTTAATTCGCTGCGTTAACCGTCGACATTATCCGCGCTATCAGCGTTCAACTGATTGTAATTCTGAGCACCAATGTCGTCGAGCAAGCCGATCTGGGTTTCCAGAAAATCCACATGCCCCTGCTCGTCAAGGATCAGTTCTTCAAACAGATGCATCGAGGCAAAATCCCCGACCTCCGCACAATATTTGCGTGCCTCGGCGTAAAGCGCGACGGCCTCCATTTCTACCTCCAGATCACAGGTCAAAGTCTCACGGACATTCTCACCAATTCGCAAGGCGTTCAGAGATTGAAGGTTGGGCATCCCTTCAAGAAAGATGATCCGATCGATGAGCTTATCCGCGTGCTCCATTTCTTCGATGCTTTCTTCGCGCATCTTTTTTGCAAGCTTGGTCACGCCCCAATCATTCTGCAACCGATAGTGCAGCCAGAACTGGCTCACGGCAGTTAACTCATGCTTTAGAGCGGTGTTGAGATATTCGATAACTTTTTTGTCGCCTTTCATGGCGTGTCCTCCCAATGGCTGGCATCTCTCAATTAGAACGAGAGTGCTGACACAATTCAGGATACCCACCTAAGCCGTTGAAGCAACAAAATAAAACCTTACTAAAAAAGACAGAGACTGGAGAGAGCGCAGATTGGGAACTAAAATACCCCACACGACAAAGGGTTGTAGACGTCAACCTCAACCACCTTTGATTGCGGACCCTATGATCAAGCGCCGTCGCCTATCAGCTCAAAGCGCACTCCATCTCGGGAAATCGAAGATCAATAGCACCAGCTTTTTACACAGTTTCAGCATTTGGTCGCGATTCTGAGACGCCTCACAAAGCGACAATGAATACAAACACGCCAAGATCAGCTCGTTTTGTAGCAACATGAGATCTTGTCCAAACTCAGGCGGCGGACCATCTCCAAACCGCTGTTGCAGCGCCAAAATCCGGCGCAGCACATCACCTTTATGCTCTGCCTCGAGCTCGGCCAATTTCGGAGACGTCCCCATGGCCCAGCGAAGTTTCCAATTTTCTTTGGAATTCAAAGTTGGCTCAGTCAACGCCTCCAGAAAAACATCGACGCAGTCTTCGCGGGATGCATCTTCCGGCAATTGAGCCTGCACCTTATCCAGAACCTCAAGCGTGACGGCCAACCACCGCTGAAAGAGGGCGTGAAAAATAGCCTCTTTGTTGGGAAAAAACTGATACAGCGTACCAACGCTTACACCCGCTTGTTCGGCAATCAGGTTGGTGTTCACCTGATCCGCGGGCTTGTCGGTGAGCAAACTCAAAGTTGTCGCGAGTATTTTCTCGACTTTCTCACGGGAACGTTTTTGCTGCGCAGCACGGCGCGGGGAAATAGAGCTTTGGGTCATACGATCAGTCTGGCTTGGCGCAGAGGCGCCCGATTGCTTGGATCAAAGTCCTGCCGCTGTTGACGACAAGATGTTTCGCTTCGCGAGGCAAGTCTATCGCTTACCTCGCCTGTCATACCATGTGACCGAGGCGCGCTACTCGGCGCTGGGCGTCCAGAAGGTTGCCAGATAGCGGGTTTCTTTGGGAATGTCCTGCGCCGCAGCAAAGGCCCGGATCTTGGTGACCCGCACCGCATCAGCCGCAAACCAGAAAAACCGGTTGCGGTTTTGCTGATAGGCCTCTTGCGCCAAAGTGACCAAATCATCCTCTGCACCCAACCAGGTGAGAGAAACACCTGTGTGCTTGGGCAGAGGATAATCAGATGCCCCACTAGAGGCATGCAAGAACACCTGCGCTGTGCCGTCTTCTGGCAAGGTCTGTAGAATACGCGCAATTGCAGGAAAGGCTGTTTCATCACCACACAGGATCAGATCCCTGCTGTCCGGCACGCCGCCGCCTGCCGGACCAAGCAGCCCGATGCTGTCCCCCGGTTGGGCAGCCTTGGTCCATTCCATGATGCGCCCGCCATCATGGCGGTAGACATCCACGGTGATCCGTCCGGCCTCTTTGTCGAGATAGCGGACGGTATAGACCGGGCGATGCAGCACCTTATCCCCACTGGGCCAATGGATCGATCCATTGGCCTTCAGCGTAGGCCATTCCGGATCCTCGCATTGCGGCAGCACAAAGCGAAAATGAATGGAGGCGTCTGAATAGGTTTCAAGCGTATCCACGGCCAGCTCAAGACGCAGAAAATCTGCGCAGAGTTCAGTCGAGGACACCACCGTCGCAAACTGGAAATTCGCCGGGCGGGCGCCTTCGACGGGCGCATCCGACCAGCGGATGGTCTTGGCGATGTCGGGCACGAGATGCGACAGATGTGACAGCACCTCTTCGCGCACCGAGGTCAGCATGTCCTTGTCGCGCGCCGAGACATGCAGACGGATCCCCGCGCCTTCAGCCGGAGTGATACCAAACGCCGCCTCTTCGGTGCCCACAAAAATCCTATCTTCGTCCTGTGACAACACCGGCAGGTCGTGGTTCTCAGCTTCGTGCAGCAACACGCTGCGCATGGCGGGATAGGCCAGTTCGGCCACATCGGCGAAAACTTCGAGAGATGTACTCATCCAAGGTCTCATTTCATGATGATATGGGGATGGCCGTAATGCGGATCCGGGATCACCGCGCAGTCCAGCCCATAAATTTCAGAGATATTTGGCTGAGTGACCACCTCAATCGGGGCACCGGCTGCGACGATTTTCTGCTGCTTTAACGCGACGATCTGATCGGCAAAGCGCGCAGCAAGATTGATATCATGCAGGACCATAGCCACGGTCAAGCCCTTGTCTCGCTGTAAATCGCGCACCAGCTGCAGAATATCGCGCTGATGCAGCAAATCGAGAAAGGTTGTTGGTTCATCCAGCAACAGAATTGGCGTGTCCTGTGCCAGCACCATGGCAATCCAGGCGCGCTGCATTTGTCCGCCAGACAGATCCGACAAAAGCTGCTCGGCGCGGGCGGTCAAACCCACCCGATCAATCGCGTCATCCACGATGGTTTGATCCGCAAGTGACCACTGACGCAGCGGGGATTGGTGCGGTGTGCGGCCCCGGATCACCAGATCCCGCACCCGCATCCCCTCGGGCGCATTGGTTTTCTGCGGCAACAGCGCCACCTGACGGGCGACATCCCGCGTGTTGAGTTTGTGGATCGGCGCGTCATTCAGGTTCACCTGCCCCTGCGAAGGGGATTGCAACCGGCAAAGACAGCGCAGAAGCGAAGACTTCCCACAGGCATTAGGGCCAACAATCACGGTGATTTTTCCCTCGGGCAACGTCAATGAGACATCCTTGAGGACAGTCACCTTGCCATAAGAGAGCGTGAGATTTTCACAAGACAGGCGCGCGGTCATGAGCGTTGCTTTCTATAGTGAACCAAAAGAACCCAGATCAGAACCGGGGCGCCGACAAGCGCGGTAAAGACCCCCGCAGGCAATCCAAACCCACTGGGCATAAGCTGACTGACCGCATCTGCGGACAGCGTGATGATCGCACCGACCAAAGCGGCGGTGAGCAAAGTGGGGCGGTTTTTGCCATTCAACCCATGGGCAATTGGACCAGCAACAAAGGCGACAAACGGCAACGGGCCCGCCACCGCAACGGCCAGCGCTACAAGCGCCACCGAGAGACCAAGTGTGATCAGCCGTGCCAGCGTGATGTCTACCCCAAGGCAGGTGGCGACCTCTTCAGACATCGATACCCGTGCCAGAGCAAATTGATGCCGCAGCGCAAGCGGCCCCAAGACGGCCAACCCGATCCACAGCATCTTGGCCTCGTCCAGACTGCGCGCCTGAAGTGAGCCCGCCAGCCATTTGACCAAAGCCGCCGCCGCCGTGGCGTCCATGCGGGTAAAAGGTCAGTGACAACGCCAAGGGTCATTGTGACCCCAATGCCAGTGATCACCAGCTGTCCGGGGGATATCCCGCGTTGCCAGCTCAGCCCAATCACCAAGGCCGCCGACAGCAGTCCTCCCGCTAGGGCACCGGGCACGACCAAAGTCGAGGTCCCAAGGAAGGCCACGGTAAAGACTGCGCCACAACCAGCCCCAGCGGTGAAGCCAATGATATCGGGCGAGGCAATGGGATTGCGCAGCAAGGTCTGCATCATCTCACCGGCCAGACCAAAGGCCAGCCCAACCCCCAGGGCTGTGACCACCCGGGGCAATCGGTTTTCCAACACCACCATGGATGTGATTGGATCGGCTGCGCCCTGAAAGGCCGCCACAACATCAGCGCCCTGAATGGGATAAGTGCCCCCCACCAGACCGGACAAAAGCAGAACAAGCACGCTTAGCGCCAAAAGAAGATTAACCAGAACCACCCGGCGCGCGAGCCGGAAGGAGGCTCCGCCGAGGCGCAGTGAAACAGTGCTCATAGCGCCACCTCACGACGTTTGCGGGCCAGAAGCACCAAAGTTGGGCCTCCTATCAGCGCCATCATCGCGCCTGCCTCTATTTCCTGACCCGGCAGGATCACCCGCCCCAACGTATCCGCGACCACAGCCAGCATAGCGCCAAAAATCAGCGACCCGATGGCCAGCTGTTTGACCCCGGCGCCCAGAATGGGCCGTACCAGATGCGGGACGAGAAGGCCGATAAAGGCGATGGGGCCCGCCATCGACACGGTGGTGCCGCACAGAAGGACGATTGCAATGATCGCAACCACGCGGGTCAGCCCGACACGCACACCCAAGGCCCGCGCGGCATCATCACCCAGCGTCAGCGGCTCAAGCATCACCGCCGAGATCAGGGCCAGCGGCACGGCAATGATGTAGAGCGGCATCAGGCTCAGCAGATCTTTTAGCTCAATCCCGGTGAACCCGCCCAGCACCCAGAAGCGATAGACATCGAGGCTCTCGCGGCTCAGGATCAGGATCGCCCAGGTGAAGGCCAGAAACAGCGTGCCCACCGCGGCACCGGCCAGAATAAGCCGGGTTGGGTCCGGGCCGTTTTTCTGCACCGTTCCCCCAAGCAACAGCACCAGCGTCGCCGCAAGAGCCGCACCAATCAGCGCCGGGATCACCAGCGCGCCCTGTGTCGTCATGCCCAGCCCCCAGATGGCAATCACGACGCCAAGTGCAGCGCCGCCATTCACACCCAGCAAACCGGGATCAGCCAGGGGATTGCGGCTTAGGACCTGCATCAAGGCACCTGCCAACCCCAGAGATCCCCCACCAATCAGTGCAGCAACTGCCCGCGGCACGCGCAACTGGCGCACCGTCAGATGGTCAGCGCTGGTTGAATCGAAGGTGGTGAAGGCCTCAAAAATGGTCACAAATCCAATGGGACGCACCCCAAGCCGCAGCGACAGTACTGCGGTCACTAGCGCCAATGCCATGACGCCCAAGATAACGGGTAGTTTCTGTGTCATTCAGAACCCTCCGGCTGTGGAAACCCATCCACCGGCGTCAGCGGATCCCCATCCGCTGCCTGCTCGATCAGGGGCACGATCTGGTCCAGTGCATAGGTCAGCGACAGCGGGCTGGAATGGGCAAGCGCGGCGGTCAGGTCATACGATGCGTGCAACTCTCGCCCTTCGCGATAGGCGCGCATGGTTTTGCGCAGGATGATATTGTCGAGCGCCTCTTCCAGATTGGCGGCAAAGACCCAGACGATCACATCCGTATCAATCGGGGCGACGTTTTCCTGCGGCAGCGTGATGTAAAAGGCGTTGGAGCCTGGAAGGTCATCCACCGCCTGCGGCGCAGCAAATCCCAGATCCTGCAGGAACCGGCTCCGCAGATCTAGGCTTGTGAACACCCCAATGCGCGGCGGCCAGGCCACTACAGCGGACTGCCCCTGCCACTCTGGGTGGGCCGCACGAATGGCGGCAAAGCGATCTTCCAGATCGGAGATCACAGCATGCGCCTGATCCTCCTTCCCCAAAGCCAAACCCAATTGCCGGGTCATGACCTGCCAGGACGAGCTGTAATCCGTTTCCCCAGCGGCGGGGGGAACGGTTGGCGCGATCTGCGACAACAGATTGTACTCCGCCTCAGACATACCCGACCATTGACCAACAATCAGATCGGGTTCGAGCAGCGCAATGCGCTCGATGTCGATATCGCCATAAAGCACACTGGGTTCTGCGTCTCCCAGCGCCTCCTGCGCCCAGGGCCAGACACCAAACTCATGGGGGCCATACCAATATCTCAGCGCCACAGGTTTTACCCCAAGCGCCAAAAGAAAATCATGTCCGATCAAAGACACAGAGACGACACGCTGAGGCGTGCCGTCAATTTCTGTCACCCCATAGCGATGGGTAATTTTGCGAGGTTCCGCCCAAGCGGGCGAAACCAGTGCGAGCATCAAAATGCCAAACATCCAACGCATGTGGGGCCTCTGGCTCAGAACTTGCGGCTCAGTGTCAAAGACACCTCACGACCAGCAGAATAGACACAGCTGCGCGCATTGGCGGCAGCCGCAGCCGGGAGCAAAGGCGCACCAATGAATGGAGCCGTGCAATACCCGATGCTTTGATTATCGGCCAAATTCCGTCCTGCCAGACGCACTTGCCAGTCGCCGGTGTCATAGCTCACCGAAGCGTCAAACAAGGTCACCGGATCGATCTTAATGGTGTTGGCAACATCTGAGTAACGCGATCCCGCATGGCGGACACCTAAACCAAAGGCCAAGCCGTCAATCTGCTGAACTTCATATTGCGCAAACAATGAGGCAGAGATCTTGGGGGTCCGGCCCGGGCGGTTGCCCTGGTAGGTCGCATCCTTGGTGATCTTCGGATCCACATAGGCCACGCTTCCGAACAGGCTCAGACCATTTTGGAAATCATGCGTTGCTTCGACTTCGATCCCGCGCGAGCGCACCTCACCGGCCTGTACATAAACAAGCGAGTTGCCTGCGTTTGGATCAACATAAGCCACGTTCTGTTTGGTGATGTTAAAAATCGAGGCCGAGATGCTGCTGTTGCCATCAAGCGACGCGTATTTCACACCCAACTCATACGACTTCGAAGTCTCTACCGAAAGCGCATCACCCGAAGCAAGCATTCCGCTTGGGGGCAGGTTAAACGACTGAGACACGGCACCAAAGACAAGCGTTTCGGGATTGACGCGATATCCGAGCGAGACATTGCCCGAAGTATAGGTTTCATCGAGACTGTGATTTAGAGGAGCCTGCACGACAATGACAGGTGGCACAGCGGGGTCCGCCGGGTTCGGAATTGCAGCGGCGAGTGAACCGGTGACGTCGTATTTCACTTTGTCAAACCGCAGGCCACCTGCCGCAACAAACTTTTCTCCGAACTCTGCAAAACCGTTCAAGTAAAGACCGGTCTGTTTGAGATCTGTATTCCGCTGGCTGGGCAGATCTGCGGGAATTACACCGGCGAGATTGTTTGTAACAGCACCTGTAAAGAGATTGCGATCACCCGCATAGCCATAGGCAAATGCGGTTTCACTTGCCAGGCTATAGTGGTCGACCCCAATCGCAATTGAGCCATTTGCCGAGCCCGTATCGAAGTTATAGTGCAACGCATTGTCAAAGCTGTTCTGACGCACTTCCTGATCAACATCAAAGCGCGACATGATCGCAGTATCAATCGCAGTCGGGTTTGGCACCCCGCCCAATCCGATAGACGCACCATTTACATAGGCCGCAACAAACTCGGTTTTGTTGTCCCAATCGTTCTTGGACAGACGAGCACGCGACATAAAGGTGAACGAGGGTGAAAACTCGTGTTCAAGCTCATAGCCTACATAGTTCTGAGTGGTCTTGATGTCATTGTAGTCCGGGTTGCCGGTATAAGTATCCGGACCAAAGCTTCCGAGCGGATTGGTCTCGCGCGTGCCATACTCCGGCACCGAGGCATAGGTGTCGCCGACGTTGTCTTTTTGATACTGGCCATAGAGCGTGAAGGTGGTGGTGTCGCTGGGTGCAAAGGTCAGCGACGGGGCAATATAGACGCGATCACTGTCAACAGCATCAAAGCTCGTGCCCGAGCTGTTGACGAGACCGACAAAACGGTACGCCAGAGTATCTGAAATCGGGCCGGTGACGTCTACGCCAAGTTCCTTGCCCTGTTCAGCGGTCAGTGCCGCACGGAACTCACCGCCAAAGGTGAATTCAGGGCGCTTCGTCACACCATTGATCAAACCGCCCGGCTGGTTGGCTCCGTAGAGGTCCGAGGTCGGGCCACGCAGAATGTTGACGCTTTCGAGGCCAAATGGCTCAGTCCGCCAGGACGCCCAGTCGATGGTCCGCAGCGGCATCGCATCACGGTGCACCCCACCAATTTGCGCTTCAAAGCCCCGTAGCACAAACTCATCATAGCGATCATCCTGACCATAGGTCTCAGTCACGATGCCCGGGCTATAGGCCACGGTTTCTTCCATCGTGCGTGCGCCCTGAGCCTCAAACAGTTCGCGTGGCAGGATGGTCACCGCGCGCGGCAGATCGTCGGGATCCACCGGCACCCGCGATCCCGATGTGTTGGCCGCTTCACTGGCCGACACATCTGCGCCGCCATCATTGATTGCTCGCAGCACCAGAGTGCCGAGAAATTCTGTATCTTCAATGTCCTGCGCAGCCGCAAATGACGGCGCAAGGACTGTGGATGCCAAGAGTGTGGCAGAAAGCGAGTTTAAGCGCAGGCGCGTCATAGCGACCTCCAAAGCAGGCGGACGGGATTGCAACCCAGCGGGAGGGTGCAAGAACTGTTAGTGGAATTTGGGGGCTTGGTGGGCGCGATGCGCGGACCTGGCATTTGTCCTGTTCAGACAAATTGCGCCTAATGTGAATAATTGCTCGTGTCAAGTCGCGAGCAATTATTCATGTTATTGAGAGGCCGAATTTACTGCCTAATGGAGGGTTACACCACCGCCAGACTGGTCCAGTCTTTGGCGAATACCGAGAGACGCGGCGTAAACCCTGTTTTTATCTGCCCCAACCGGTGCGACATGTTGAGAGCATCAGCTGGATTTTTGGTGGCACATTTCACGGCTTGCGCGGGTGAGACAAGGCCCTTGTCCATCATGTTGCGCAGGCTTTCATCCATGGCAATATGCGCCCCTGCCAAAGTTCCGTCGACATTGGTGAGGCGCCCGTCTTCCAAAGCAATCGTTTCAGTGTTCAGCTCAAACTGTGACAGCGTCCCCGCAAGCGTACACATGGCGTCGGTCACAAGACACAGATGATGGGGCATCGTCCTCACGGCGAGCTGGACATTGTTCCAATGCACATGATGCCCATCCGCGATGAGACCCGCATAAAGTCCCGGCAAGCCAAGCACCGCCCCGACAACCCCCGGTTCACGCCCGGTCATCTGTGACATGGCATTGAACAAATGGGTGGCCCCTCGCAAACCAGCCGCCTTCGCCAACCTCATCTCATCGAACCCCGCCGCACTGTGCCCGGCAAATACTGTCACGCCCGCTGCTGTCAGTTCAGCAATATGTGCCGGGCTGGTGCATTCTGGCGCCAGAGTCAGCAAAAGCGGGAACTCACGTGTCTGGGTCAACACAGATAAATCAGCCCGATCCAGCGCACGAATGGCGGTAGCATCGTGAATGCCTGGCCTATGCGGGCTAAGGAACGGCCCCTCTAGATGCAACCCAAGAATGCCGGGCACATCGACGGCAATCGCCTCGGTGACGGCATCGATCGCCGCAACATAGGCCTGACCATGCGCTGTGACGAAGGTTGGCAATATCCAAGCGGTGCCTCCCTGTGCCGCACCGCTGGCAATCTGACGCAATGCGGAGAGGCTTGGATCGGCATTGAATTGAACATCATTCGCACCGTTGATCTGAATGTCGATTAGACCAGGTGTGACGATGTCATACTCTGCCAGCTCTGCGAGGCTTTGCCCCGCGCGAAAGGGAGCGACGTCATGAATGACATCGCCATGCAACGTCACGATCTGATCGGTTGCAGGTTCTGCACCAGTGCCATCAAACAGCTGCCGCGCCAGAATACGTCGAGGCAGGACGGTGATATCAGAGCGCATGTACGGCTCCATGTGGATGCACCTGCCCATAATAGTCACGGTGGCGCAACTCAGCTGCCGCAGATCGGTCTAATACAACAGTTGTCTTCGCGTGCATTTGCAGCGCAGAGGCTGGGCAAATGGCACTTAGCGGGCCTTCTACGGCCTGCGCAACAGCCTGCGCCTTGGCGGCACTGGTGGCCAACAACACACAGGTCCGCGCGTTCAAAATGGTACGGATCCCCATGGTGATCGCATATTTTGGCGCCTCTTGATCCGTGAAATAGGGCGCATTCGCCTGACGGGTGCTCTCGGTCAGCGTTTTGACACGTGTCAGTGAACCAAGGCTCGAACTTGGTTCATTAAAGCCAATGTGACCATTTCGGCCGATCCCCAACAGTTGCAGATCAATGCCACCATGGGCCAAGATTTTATCTTCATACGCCAGACATTCTGCACGTACATCCGCCGCATCTCCTTTCGGGAGATGACAGTTTTCCGGGAGGATATCGATGTGATCAAACAACACCTCCCGCATGTAACTGTGATAGGATTCAGGATGCTGCGATGACAGGCCAACGTATTCGTCAAGATTGAAGCTGGTCACTTTTGCAAAGCTTAAGCCTTCGCTCCGAAGCGCACAGAGCCGGGCATAGACCGGTAACATCGTGCCCCCGGTGGCCAAACCAAGCACGGTTTCCGGTCGCGTGCTGACTTCAGAGGCAACAATTTCAGCAACGGCATACTCCGCTGCCTCCGCCGTTTCAAAAATCAGGACTTTCATTTACGCCCCCTTCTCCGCCATTGCCAAAGCTCCCAACAAAGGACCCTCGTCCCCAAGTGACGCAGGGACCACAGGGCATTGGAACAACACTGGTTTTTGTTGAAGCTCTTTGGTGACGCGTACAATAAATCCGTCTGAGAGACCGATACTGCCTCCCAGAGCAATAAGATCAGGGTCAACCATGGTTTTGAGGTTGGCACAGAGCGTCGCGATAGCCCCCGCCGCTCTGTCAGCGATGGTTACAGCCCAAGCCTCGTGCCGCTGCGCGGCCTCAAAAACATCTTTCGCCGAATGGCCGGGGTAGCCTGCCTCTGCGGCCTGTTGAGCGATCGCCCGGCCACCTGCGAGGCTTTCAACAGTACCACGTCGCCCCGACCCACACCTCGGACCATCTGATGAGATTGCGGAAAAGCCAAAATGACCAGCAAGGCCTGACCGGCTCTGTATGAGCTTACCCCCTAAAATCAGGCCACCCCCAACCCCGGTAGAAACCGTTATGTATGCAAAGTCATGACGGCCTGCGCCGCTTCCGAATTGATGTTCTGCATAGGTGGTTGCAGAGGCATCATTTGACACCGCAATCCGGGGTCCAAATTGGTGTCGCAGCGCATCCGCAAGCGGCACATCAGAAATCTCGCGCAGCGTCCCGCTGTTGACGGCGGCCCAATCCCCGGTGTCTGACACCCGACCGGTCACGGTAACGCCCAAACAGGACTTTTCGCCTGTCCACCCAACACGGCGCAGCATCTGTTCAATGCTGCGAATATATCCGGCCAAATCGAGCCCACCATCTGTCGGCTGAACATGCCGTGCGGTGATCTGTCCACGCTCAATTTTGGCCGCAGCCGTTTTTGTGCCGCCAAGATCCACGGCAAATCCGTTTAGCTCTGAACGTTGCATGAGGCACGCGCATGTTCGATGGCACTGGCGAAACCCTGTGTCATAATTTCGAGCCGGGTGAGAGCAGTGCCCACCGTGACGCAATCCGCCCCTGCTCGGATCGCAGCCCTGGCGGCATCGGGCGTGTTGTAGCGTCCCTCCGCCATTACAAAGGCTCCTAGGGATTTAAACTTAGAAACCAGGGCAAGGTCTGGCTCGGGACCAGCGGGACCGGTGTCGTCAGTATAACCAGACAGAGTGCTCCCCAAAATATGTGCCCCGCCCTCAAAGGCATGCCGTCCATCATGCTCCGTGGCGCAATCGGCCATCGCGATTTTGCCCAACGATAAGATCCGTTCAAGCAATGCGTCTGGCTGATGTGGACGCGCCCGGTGTGTCGCATCATAGGCGATCACATCGGCCCCTGCCTCGGTCAGCGCGTGCACCTGAGACAGGCGTGGCGTGATCCGAACCGGACTATCGGGTAAATCTTCCTTGACGATGCCAATAATCGGCACCGTCACAACGGCCCGCGTAGCTTGGAGATTTTCCACCCCTTCTATCCGCACCCCCTTGGCCCCACCGGCCACAGCCGCTGCCGCCAAGGCCGCAACCAATTCTGGAGAATCCAGCGGTCCATTTTCCACCGGTTGGCAAGAGACCACCAATCCGTCTTTCAGCAAGTCAAGCGCTGTCATCATCAGTCCAGTAAGCTAGGGAGGCCTGTGGCCAGAATGGGGAAGGTGCAGACAAGCACCAGCACAGCCAAAGGAGGGATCAACCAAGGCAAGATGGCGCGCGCCAGTTTCTGGAACGGGATCTCGCCCACCTGCGCGACTACAAACAGGGCCATCCCCATTGGCGGTGTCAGGATCGAAATCATCAGGTTCAGGACCACGACAATTCCAAAGTGAACCGGATCCACGCCAAACCCCATCGCCACCGGGATTAGCGTCGGCACCACAATCAGCAAGATCACCAGCGATTCAATAACCGCGCCCAGAACAAAAATCAGGATGTTTACAGCGATAAGAAACGTAAGCTTGTTATCGGCAATTGACAGAAAGAACTGAGCGATCTGCTGAGGTGCCTGTTCCCGGGCCATGACCCAGCTGAGCAGGCCGACCCCAGCGATGATTGTGGCGATGGATGAGGCCGTGAGAGTTGTGTCGTAGATCGCATCCCAAAGTCTTCTGACAGTCAGTTCTCGATAGAACATCAGGTCAATCAAGATGGCGTAAAGCACGGTGATTGCCGCGGCTTCTGTCGGGGAAAAGTAGCCCGAGAAAATGCCGCCAACGATCACCACAGGGGTCATCAACGCGGGGAGCGATTTAATAAACAGACTACCAACCTCGCGCACGGGTGTGACGGCATCGCGGGGGTAGTTCCGTTTGCGGGCAATTACATAGACCATGATCATCAAGGACAGCGCACAAAGAAACCCTGGGACAATCCCCCCCAGAAACAGTTTCCCGATCGAAGTATTGGAAATCACCCCATACAGAACCATTGTGATCGACGGAGGAACAAGCGGGCCAATCATAGAGGAGGCCGCCGTGACCGATCCGGCGAACTCATCGTCGTAACCCGCCTTACGCATGGCCTCGATTTCCATCTTTCCCAGGCCACCGGCATCCGCAATGGCCGAGCCTGACATGCCTGAGAAAAACAGCGAAGCCAGTACATTCACATGGCCAAGTCCCCCCGTGAACCGACCGACCAGAGCGCGGGCGAATCCAAAGAGGTGGTTCGTGATCCCGGCTGAATTCAAGATTGCAGCGGCGAGAATAAACAGAGGAACAGCAAGCATTGGAAAGCTGTTCAGCCCGTCCACCATGCGCTGGGTGGCAAAGGACAAACCAAGGCCCGAATGGTAGAAGTAGCCCATCGACACCATTATCATGGCGATCCCAATGGGAACATTCAGAAGCACCAGCAAAAGCCAACCCAGAATAACGCTCGTCAAGATCATGGGGCACTGTCATCCGTCTGGTTTGAGGGGAACCCGGTGGCAGAAGAAAGCAATCTCTGAGCCACGCGCAGCACGATTAGGATCGTCGCGACAAAGGCTGACGCATAGAGAACCGCGTCAGAAGTGGGCAGCGACACAGCCTCGTAATTCCATGTGCGCTTAACCGATTTCCACGCGATCCAGATCAGATGGGAGGCCAGACCGATATAGATCAGATCGGCCAGGATCTGCAGAGCGCGCTGCACAGCCTGAGGCAATAAACCCGTCAAAAAGCTCATGCGCAGATGGCTGTCGTTACCTTCCACGGCCCCAATGCCAATCAAAGCCATCCACACCCAAAGCCATCGTGCAAGCTCTTCGGTCCAAACAGGTCCGGTCATCAACGGTGTGCGCCCAAAGACCTGCCACAAAATGATGAAAAACAAGACGATAAAGATCACTGAGGCCGCCACCGCCTCGGAGGCATATTTTCTGGTCACCTTGCGGCTCCTTAAACGTGGGTGGACCGGGAGGCCTTGCCTCCGGCCCGGATCGCGGATTATTCGCCGCGCACCTTGGCAATAGCGCCTTCACCGAACTCGGCTTCCAGCTCGGCGTAATAGGGCTGCATCGCAGCGCGGAACGGAGCCGTATCCGGATAGGTGATGGTCAATCCACGCTCTTTAAATGTGGCCACCAAGCCCGCTTCAGCTTCAACTGTGAGGCCATCTGAAACATCCCCACCGGCTTCGATCGCCGCCTGAACCCAACCTTTTTCTTCATCACTGAGGCTGTTCCAGGTCGATGTGCCGATCTGCAGCGCCGCTGAAGCGATAAAGTGGTTGGTCATTGCGATGTGGCTTTGCACTTCGTAGAATTTCATCGCATCGATGGTGGGCAGCGGATTTTCCTCAGCGTCGACCTGATTTGTCTGAAGCGCGAGATACACCTCTGCAAAGGCAACAGGGGCTGGAGTCGCTCCCGTATTCTCAGCATAGGCAATCAAGAATGGAACATTCGGCGTGCGCAGTCGCAGCCCTTGCATGTCTTCCAGTGCATTGATCGCCCGGTTCGAGGTGGTCTGGCGGGTCCCATAGTACCAGACATCCAGAAGATGGATGTTTTGCTCTTCCATCTTGGCGGCGATGCCCTGCCCCCAATCGTTGCCAATGATGGTTTGCAGGTGGTCAAAACTATCGACAACATAGGGGGCGCCAACAAGTTTCAGCTCGGGGATCACATAAGACATATCCGGATAGCCGGTCATCACCATGTCAAGCTCGCCGGCCTGAACCTGTGCGACCATGGCCTTGAAATCGCCCAAGGCAGAAGAGGGGAACAGGTTGACGGTCAATTCGCCCCCCGAGATCTTCTCCAACTCGGCTGCAAATGCCTGTGCGCCTTTGTAAACGTTGGAGACTTCGTTGTCTTGCATACCAAAAGTAAGTTCGCGCGCATCCGCAGCGCCTGCCATCAGCGCCACAGTGGCCGCAGCTGCAAATAGATGTTTCATGGGGTTCCTCCGAGTTGATTTTATGGTGTTTTATCCGTCCTGGCCCATGGCCAGCCGTTTGCGATACGAGCGCTCAAGATGCTGATCCAGAAGCTCGGTGGCCTGGCTGGCATTGGCGTCGAGGATGGCCTGAAACACGGCCCGGTGTTCTTCGAACGTGTTGGCATCCGCCGCAGCACGGTCTCCGTCTTTCGGACGCAGCTTGAGAACCTCTGACACAAACATGCTGTGTAGGGTCAAAATAACCGGGTTGCCGACCACGGCGACCAAAGCCTGGTGAAAGGCGATATCCGTTGCGCCAAATTCTTCGGTCCCAATGGCCTCGCGGTTCTGCTCAAGCGCAACCCGCAGTTTGGCGATCTGAACCCCATTGGCATGATGAGCCGCTTCACGCGCTGCGCCGGTCTCGATGAATTGACGCATTTGTTCCAGATACGCCCCGGTTTCAGCATCACCCAGAATGTCCTTCAGGTGTTCACCCGCGCCAGACAGGATCTTGCTTACGGAAGGCGTGACCGCACGTGGTCGCTTGCCGCTACCCGCTGAGATGAACCCCCGAAGCTGCAATGTCATCATGGCTTCGCGCACAGTTGGCCGCGACAGGCCAAATCGCTCGCAAAGTTCCCGCTCGGTCGGCATTGGGCTGTCGACTTCGATGACACCCTTGCGGATTTCCGCGATCAGGATTTCAGCGATATCTGCCGCCGTCTGGCGTGGGGCTAGCTGAGTCTCGGCCATCAAATCACCTTTGGGATTACTTTTGATGGCTTTTTGTAAATCCAAAATTTGATTCTTGTCAAACCAAAGTTGTTACCGCTAAACAGATCACAACAGATGAGCAGCTTCAGACTCATCCCAAGTGACGTGGAAAACCAGCAGATGACCCAAACCAAACCCGGAATGTTCGCCGCCCTCATGACCGCCCTCAGCGACCAGGGAGAATTCTCAGAAGACCGCCAGCGGGACCTGACAACCTATGTCCTAGGACAGGGATTAGATGGCCTGTATGTCGGGGGAAGTAGCGGAGAATCCGGTGTGTTGGACTGCGCCTCTTTGCTTGCGCAACAGGCCGTTGTTCGCGACGTGGCGCAGGCGACAAATCCATATCTTATTGCCCATGTCGGCATGCCATCTCTGGCTGAATCTGTGGCATTGGCAAAAAATGCGGAACGATTGGGTTACAACGCTCTTTCGGCGCTTCCTCCCCATGCCTACCCCTTTTCCGATGAGGAGATTCTCGCGTATTATCAGGCTTTGTCGCAGGCAACATCTCTTCCGATGATTGTCTATGAGATCCCGATCCGCACCGGGCGCCCCCTCCCCCAGCCCCTGCTGGAAGACATTCTCGACCTGCCGAATGTTGCTGGCATCAAGTTCACGTCAACTGACCTGTACAAGTTTTCCTGTCTGCGCCGTTCTCGCCCAGAGAAAACCTATTATTTTGGTTTCGACGAGATTTTTTCCGCCGCAGCTGCCCTTGGTGCCGATGGAGGAATTGGCACGACATACAACTTGTTTGGGCGACTCTTTGCCCAACTTTGGCAAGCCGTCCAAGCCGGAGATCAGGCACAGGTTTATGCGCTGCAAACCATCTCACAAGAATTCGTTGAAATTCTCTGTGTCACCGGAGTTCTGCCGGGCATGAAACTGGCCTTTCGCCTTGCGACAGATATCAATTGCGGCCCAGTACGCGCGCCTTTGGCGTTACGCTGCAGCGAAGACGAAGCCATAGCCCTATTCGAACCATTTCTGTCCCGCTCGGATGTGCGCCCCTTGATTGCAACCACCTAACAGTTCGCCTGAACTGCCGTAACTCTTGATATTCCTAGGTAATATCTAGACAACGGGCAGCTCCCAACTCACGTTCGGGGGCTGTTTTCGTGTAAACCTGCGGGCGCCAGCGAAAAACCTGACGAAATCACTCTGTTGACTCAAAGCCCCGACTCACGCCTTCTATTAGGGGTAGTTTCTCAAAATCGACACTCAAAAACTCAATGGCCGCTGTCCGGTTTTGTTTGAGTTCGATTGGCTGTTCGCGAGTTCACCATGAGTTTTGCCTGTGCGAAAATTTGTATTCTATCGGCGCAGATGCTTTCTCTCGACATCGAAAGCACCACGTTCTCCATGTTGGTCGAATGCAAATCCACACAGAGCACTCAGACGGACATTTCGGATGCCTATCTTCGGTTTTACACGCAATTTCGCCCTCCCGGACTAACCAAGATTTCCCAAGGTCTGGCTGAGGGGCAAGAGCTGGATGTCAGCGATTTTTTTCGCGACCCATCCAATCCATGGCGCATTGGGGATTTGCCAAATACCTGCGCGCCCAGTCAGAGGTGTCAATCGCCTCAACCTGTATCATATCGCCTTCTGTCCCCCTTACCGGGCGCAACGGATCCGATTTTGATAACGGGCAATCCCAGCACACCAAAGGGCGCAGCCCTCCTTCCAAACGACGTCCAACAGGATGTGCTTTATGACCTGACTTGGGCCATTCCAATGGCGGCGCCCAATGCGGGAGCACTGTGTCTTGCCCAGCTTGATCCAGCGCACTCCGGAGCAAGCGAAACAATACGGCAGGCGCTGACAGACAAACTGCGGCGCGCACTGACAGACGACAAAAAGGACCAATTGTAACCTACGCGGGAACAGGCACTGCATAACCCAGTAAGAGGGGCTTAGATTATGGGTACCACCACATCTAACACTCAATCCGGTAATGCCATCGTCAACACCATCGAAGGCACAACGATCTGGAACGAAACCAGTCTTTCCATCTGGTTTGCCGTAACTGCGGATCTGGCCGAATTAAACGCAGATGATACCGAAGGCAGCACCTTCACCAACACGGCCCCCGCAACGCCACGCGCCACATTTGACCCAATTGATGCTGCAGATGCCGGTGAAAACGTCATGCGGCAGGCCTTTGCGCAATCTGCGGCCGCTGTCTCGAATATCACCAATATCTCCTTCACGGCGGCAACGTCTTTTGACAACGCCGACATCAAGATCATCGGGGCCAATGGCTATGTCGGAGCCTCGGGCGCGATTTATGGCTCGATGAACTTTCCCGGCACCAATCCGGATGGGTTTTTCGCGGCGCTGACCGGCGAATTTGAATCCTTTTTGCTCCTCAATGACGGCTTGGCGATTATGACCCAGGCCCCGACCACGGGCGCAGGGCACTTTTCGCGCACCACTGTAATGCATGAGCTTCTACATGGCTTAGGTGTAGGACACCCGCATGATACTGGCGGCGGCTCTGGCGCAATGGCCGGAGCCAATAGCGCGCCTGCGGACAACGTGCCGTTGGACAACGAACGCTATACCATCATGTCATATGAAAGCGGTGGCTTGAATCAGGACACGCCCCGCACCCGCGGACATGCGGTTACACCGATGGCGCTTGATATCGCTGCCTTGCATTCGATGTATGGCACCAAGGCCTTCAACGCCACGGCCAGCACCTATACCCTGACCGACGCGGGAACAACGGCGCTTGATCTGACGGGACCGGGCATTTCGATTGGGGAAGCCTGGTACGCCATATGGGATTCAGGTGGCACCGATGAAATCAACTATTCGGGGGCCAACAATGTTGTGCTCAATCTCAATGATGCGCCGCTGACCACCACGGTTGATGCCACCACGCAGGCTTGGATTGACCAGCTGAAAACCACTTCGGCCTTTGCGGCATTGCCGGGCAACGAGCTGAAAAACAATCTGGCGGATTCCGCCTGGTTTGCCGGTGGTTTCTTTTCACGGATCTTTGACGCCGCTGGCCCCGATCTGGGCGGTTATGCCATTGCCAATGGGGTCGTCATTGAAAATGCCACTGCCGGAGCGGGCAACGACATTCTCATTGGCAACGAAGCCGCCAATGTGCTGACCGGCAATGCGGGCAATGATGTGCTTATGGGCTCAGACGGCAATGACACGCTTGAAGCCGGCGCGGGCAACGACACGCTAAGCGGCGGCGGTGGCAATGATTCACTGACCGGCGGAGCGGGCACAGATGTGGCTTTGTTCTCAGATAGCTGCACAAATTACGAAATCGACAAAGATGCCGCCACCGGCGTGGTCACAATCCGCCATGTCGACGGGTCTATGGCCGATGGCACGGATATTCTGACGGGGGTCGAAACCGCGAAATTCACGGATGGTGAGATTGATCTCACCGAAGACGATCCCGGCTGTCCACCGATCGACTTCATTTTCCTTGTTGATCTCTCAGGCTCCTATGCCGACGATCTTCCCAACTTCCAGACTGCGGCACCCGCCATTGCAAGTCTTGTCCGGGCCAGTGATCCCAACGCGCAATTTGCGGTGGCCTCGTTCATTGACCTGCCTGTTTCCCCGTTTGGTGCGCCCGGTGACTACCCCTATCGCCCGGAACTGGCGCTGACCGCCGACGACACGGCGTTCCAGAACGCGCTTGCCGGACTCTCAACCCGAAGTGGCGGTGACGGGCCTGAAGCTCAGTGGTTTGGTCTTGACCGCGCCGCCAAGGGCATTGGTCTGGGGCTTCGCGATGACAGCCGCAAGATCATTTTGATTGCGACAGATGCGGGTGCGCATTCGGCGTCTGATTACGGGGTGTCTCCTGCGGATCTGGCGACTTTCCTCGATGACAATGATATCGATGTGATCGGCGGTTCGACCCTACGCGATGAAATCACCGACCCTATGGGCGACACGGATCCCGCATTTGACGATGGGATCACTGACGCCTTGTTCCGATCGTTTCTGGATGCCGCCGGTGTGGAATCTGCGACACCAATCTTCGCGGTAACCTCAGGCGCCACCGGTTTTTATGATGGGTTCAGCGAACGGTTTTATGGTCCTGCGCCTGTTGTTCCACTGTCTTCATCCGGGGATGATATCGCTGACGCAGTGAGCTCCGCCCTCTTGGAAATCACCGGAGATGTGACATTTAGCGGCGATGCAACAGCGCAGCTGATTGAAGGAAGCGACATTGTCGACGGCCTATTGGGCTTGGGTGGAGATGATACTATCCGTGGCCTAGGCGGTGATGATCTCCTGGATGGCGGTACGGATAGCGATCGACTGGAAGGCGGCGCAGGCAATGATGAACTGCGCGGAGGCACCGGCAATGACACATTGCTTGGAGAAGCCGGAAACGACACCCTGATCGGTGGTCTTGGCATCGATGAGTTAACCGGTAGCGCAGGAGCAGATGTGTTCCGTGGCGCGCTTTCCGAACTTGGCGGCGACACCGTTACAGACCTTGGTGCTGGCGACCTGCTGGTGATTGCCAATAGCCTGCTCACCGGCGACGACTTTATCTTCAACTCTGGCGCAGGGACCCTAGGGATTGACGGCGATGGCGACAGCAGCGCCGATCACACGCTGACGCTTGGTGGCTCTTTGGCGGGTGGGGATTTTATGGCCTCTCGCGGCAGCACCGATACCACGCTGAGTTTTGAACAATTCCTCGCTTCTTTGACAGAGGGCACAATGGTCGAGGCCAGCGCGATCAATGGCATTGTGAATGCCGAGTTCCTCAAAGGTAGCAATATCAACAATATGACGGTGCGCTTTGAGGCCAACGCCATGGCCGGTTTTGACAACACTGTTGGTTTCTATGAAATCACTCCAACAGGCGGTTTGGCCAATGCCACAATCCTTGCCGCGAACGTGAAAACCACTCCAGGTCCCGTGGCGGTGACCATCAGTGACCCTGCCAATACTCTCGGGTTCTTCCTTGTACAAAACGGCGCAAACACAATTGGGGTTGCAGAATTCGCGGCTGACCAATTTGACTTTGTGTCCGATGGATCGGGTGGCTTTGATCTGACAAGCCAGAGCGTTGTACTCTCTGATGTCGAAGTCTTCTTCTCGCATGATATCACGCTCAATTCCGATGGAATGCAGCATGTTTTGTCTGGTGTTTCTGACGACGGCAACGGTGCACTGCGCATCGGGTTTGAGGATCTACTCCGCAGCGGTGGCACGAGCGACGATGATTTTCAGGACGTCATCATGTATGTCGATATCACCTAGATGTTTGCCCATTCGATCTGAGGTGGACATGGTCTTTGGCTAAGCGGAGAGCGGCCGCTTGCCTTAGGCTTGAATGCGCTCAACTAACTGGTGCTGGGCAAAGCGCTTAGACGAATTGATATGATTCCAGTACGTGTGTCGGACATTGGTAACACCAGCAACGGTAATACCAACGACAAGCTTACTTTCTGTGACGTCGTGGCCGGAAAACAGACCAACCCCTCGCCAATCTCTCAGGGGCTGCGCGTGGCCAAGCTTTGGGATGCGATCCGCACATCTGCGCAACAAGGAGGGGCTGTCTGTTCAATGGATGCGACATAGCCTGCAGGGTAAAATCCCTGCAAGCCTCTGAAGTATACGGCCGGGATATCCTTGTGGACTTCGCGTAACCCTTTGGAGCCCAGGGTCAAACCTTGGTTCAGGGATCACTGGGCAAATCAAAGACCCCACCCGTCAGCCACGTTGGCCAATCGCGTTCAAAAACCGATTTAGAGGAGGCATCAAATCCACGATTTGCGCGCGTCGAGATAACCAACGCGTCATCAACCAATCGGACAAGAATTTGCGACTGCATATCCTCCGCCCGCTCTGGCCGGAATCGAACATCTGCTAAGGGTCCGCTACTTGCTTGAGGCACCGACGTTCCAATTGGATCACATATGGCACGTGCCCCGCGGCTCCCGCCATTGTGATCTATATAATACTCAAGTGCCGCAAGAACCGCCTCGGATGCGAGCGCCATCTGTTGCCATTGCAAAATACGCCCAGCTTCAGCGTTGCGCCCAAGTGAAATTCCCTTTTTTCGGATTTCCAGAGAAAGCTCACGCGCGTCGTGGTGGGCTCGCTTCACGTCTTCAGGGTAACACAAGATCCCCGCGTGGTCGCTCATTCGGTCCTGCACCGACCGACGCACGTCGCTCATGGAGATAGGACTGTCGGCGTTCAAAAGCGTTATTAGGTCTGAGACGGCGGCCTGGGTTTGAAAACTCTGTTCTGAATTTAGAGGTGTCCAGGCTCGATCGTAAGCGGCGATATGCTCTGCAACCCGGGTCCCAAAGACCTGTCCCGCATTGAGCGCAGAGCCTCCGGGACGCGTGGCGCCATGGGTGCCTGCGGCCTCTCCCACCGCGTAAATACCAGAGATGTTTGTCCGTCCCCAGCTATCCACGGCTATACCGCCATTCATGTGCTGATTGTTCACCGCGCACTCAAGCGGATCAGTGGTGATGTCCACTTTGTAGCGTTTATAAAGCTCAATCGCGAGCGGGTTCAGATGACGCAAACGTTCAATTGGGCGGTCTTGATCTGCGCCTGATCGCGATAGGTAGTCTCGGACATCCGGGTCAAGCCGCTCGAGATGAAATTCCTGATCTCCCGGAACCGGTAAAAGATTGCGGTTGAAATCAAGGAAGACCTGACGCCCCTTCTGGCTCTCGCGATAGATTGCCAAATCCACAAGGCTGGATTTGAAATTGAGCATTCGGCTGGCATGAAAAGGCCACTGATACCCTTTGCGAAAAATATTCGAGGCCATCTCTTGTGTGCTGCGATAATACTCCGCAAGAAAATGATGCTCCTGCCCATCTGCATCCACTGAATAGATATGGGGGATCACCTGCACATAAGTGCCCGACAGGTTCCAGGGGAACCCCTCACGCGGTGTACCGATACCAAACTGGCTTTCAGTGAGGTTCACCAGCTCCAGCCCGGTTTCCAGAGCAAGGCCTAACGAGCCAAAGCATCCGTTTGGGAACACGCTGTCTCGGTACATTTCACCGGGACCACCTGCCGCAAAGACAAGGCTCTCACATTCGTAAAGCGTCAGCCCATAGGGATTTTGCTCAGTACTGGCTTTAGGACGGGTCGTCAGCACTCCCGTGACATGCTTTTGATCACCCGATCCGGTGGTCAAAACCTTGACAGCGGTTGTCTGGTTAAAAAATGGAACATCAAGCCGCAGTGCTTCTTCGGCCAGAACTTTCACCATGAGGCGCGACGTGCGTGGACCACAGGACGTGGCGCGCCCAACTTCATCATGGTCGGTTTGGTACCGCAGCGTACCGCCCAGCTTATCTTGCGGTAATGGAAGCCCCAGATATTGCAGCGATGCCATAGCGCGGATCGAACCAACCGCTTCGATATAGGCCGTGTCTTCATCCATGGCGCCCCCTGCCCTAAGTGCAGCGGCCATTTCGTGAAAATCATCGCCCTGATCTTTGGTGTTGGCGGTATGCAGGGTCTGCTTATCCGATCCCGAACAGGCAGAGGTCCCCCCCCAAGCGCTTTGACTGATGATCGCGACATCCACGTCTCGTCGCTTCATCTCAACAGCCGCGCGCAACCCCGCAGCGCCACTGCCGATGACAAGGCTCTCAAAGCGAAAGACGGGGATTGCGAAACCAGCCACGTCACGAAGCTCAGACGCATCTGGTTCGCGTTTGAGGCGCGGCATCGGTACATCGGTCAATGCATCGAGAATATGTTGTGGAACGGACAGGCTCATGAGAGCGGCCCCTTTCGATTAAGGCAATGCATCACGAGATATCCACCCAACGTTTCAATCGTGAGGATTCCATACAGGCATCGACA
The DNA here is from genome assembly GCA_947497905.1 of uncultured Pelagimonas sp. Lineage (GTDB taxonomy): Bacteria > Pseudomonadota > Alphaproteobacteria > Rhodobacterales > Rhodobacteraceae > CANMIH01. The sequence continues at coordinate 82,761 of CANMIH010000007.1, read as the reverse complement.
ATCTGGCAAATGTGATGACCTGTCTCAAAGGTTGGCCACATAGGTTTGTTCGAAACGATGGAGCGAACAACCTCTGCAGCTTCGATGATCTTGGTTTCGTTGTACCCCAACGCAAAATTGGGCAGAGGCAAGAACGCACCATAGGTTTCATGTTCTGGACCGACATCGATTTCACGGAACCCACGTCGCCCAACCGGGTCATCGTTGGAATAAAACCGCAAGCGGTTTACCTCATCATAGGAATAAGCCAAACTGCCTTTGGTGCCGTAAATCTCATAGGTTTGCCTGAATTTTCGACCCGTTGCGACCCTGCTAAAATCAACCACACCGCGCGCGCCATTGGCAAATGCACAGAGAATATGTGCGCCGTCCGGGTTCGTGACATCCGCCCAGTTTTCCTCACCGGTGAGCACGGTTTCCGAGCCTAGTTCAACGCCGTCAACAACCGGTCTTTTGTCGGTAATCACAAAGGTATCAGCAATCAGAGAACTGACTTTGCCTACCAAAGCCTCCATGAAACTGAAGACATGACTGCCGGTATCGCCAACGATCCCGGTTGGCGCGAGATCACCGTTCGCGCGCCACATAAATGGGGCTGAGGGATCTCCGTACATATCAACATGCTGGCATCCTTTGAACAGTTTGATTTCACCGATTTCTCCGGCCTCAATGATCTCTTTGGCGCGGTCATGCACCGGGTTGCGTGGGAATGCATGTCCCACTCGGGTGATCACACCTTTGGCTTTGGCGATGTCTGCCAAGTCCCGTGCCTGTTCAGCGGTATCTGCGAGGGGCTTTTCGCAAAACACATGTTTGCCCGCCAACAAGGCGGCTTTTGCAACCTCGTAGTGCAGATTATCCGGCAAACAGATGTCGATCAGATCAACCTCGGGATCTGCCACCGCCTCTTGCCATGTCCCTAGAATTTTTGCACCCGGAGCGCGCAGTGCAAGCTCGTCTGGCGATGCGGACTTTCCACCGACAAGAGCCGTCACACGCGCGGTGCCCCCGCCGGTGCCAAAGAAATGCGGGAATGTCTGGTAGGCCATGGTATGAACCCGGCCCATCCAACCCGACGCGCCCAAAACAGCGACCCTTACTTCAGTCATGTCTTTCATCTCCTCTCATTTAAGCCCCATGGAACGTTCCAATTTTCGAGCGGCCTTTCCATATTCATTCTTTGCGAGGCCGCTGATCTGTGACTAAGCCCCGCTTGAGGCCCGTTTGATCAGATGAACCGGGCTTCTCTCTGTGATATGCGGGGTCTTGCCCTCTTTGACCCAGCCCAGGATCTGGGAGGCTGTAGCCTTGGCGAAATCAGGTATGTTGCAACTGATCGACGTGAGTGGCGGATAGCTATCCTGACAGTCCTCGATGTCATCAAAGCCAACCACACGAAGATCGGACCCCGCCTTGATCCCAAGCTCAGGGCAGGCTGATAAGACACCCAAAGCGACCAGATCATTAAAACAGATCACACCGTCCACCTCGGGATAATCGTCCTGCAGTTTCGCTGCCATCGCCTTGCCAAAAGATCGCGTGGCCTGCCCTGTCAACACAACGGGTGTGATCTCTTTTTCATTCAGAACCGAGAGATAACCGCTCATCCGTTCCTCGGTCACAGCTCGCCCTTCTAGGCCTCCCAGAAACGCGATCCGTTTGCATCCCATCTCCAGCAGATGTTCCGCGGCAAGGCGTCCGCCGAGAAGGTAATCCGGGGCCATAAATGGCAGTTTCGGATCCTCAGGAGACAGGGATCGAAACACCTGGAGCGTCGGCGTGTTAGAGGCATGTAGGGCCGCAAGAGTTTCCTGTTCACCGCCATAGCTGGGAGAGATGATAAAGCCCGAAACGCCGTGTTCTGCGAGAGACGAGATCATGCGCATCTGCAGTTCTGGATCCTCGTCAGTATTTGCAAGCACCGTTGCATAGCCCTGCCGTGCCAGCTCCATCTGGAACTGAGCCGCAAACTCGGTGAAAAAGGGGTTGCGCAGATCGTTGATCACCAGCCCCATCAATCCAGACGACGAAGACCGCAATGTTGCGGCCGAGCGATTATAAACATACCCGATGTCGGCCATGGCCTGCTTTACGGCAAGACGGGTGCTCTCTTTGACAGACGCCCCTTGCAACACAAGGCTGACCGTGGATTTCGACACACCTGCGTGTTTGGCAACATCCAGAATGGTGGGGCGTGCTTTCATCTGTCCGACTAGTCCTGTTGATATGTCAAATGCTGGCGCACGCTCATGGACCTAAACCTCAAAATCGAGCACCAGAACGCCGTCTATACCACCGACGGCATGCTCGACAAGTTGCCCACCCAGCGCTTGATGTTCAGGGTTGTCAGCGTAACGCTGCAACGCGTCCCAGCTGTCGAAATCGACAACGAACCCATGCATGTAACCACGCTCGATCTGTTCAGGACTGTTTGACCGCCCGCCAGTAAAACCCTGCGCGCCGGAGAGCTTTTCGGTAACAGCGGCCAATCCCGCATAGATCTGAGCGATGGTATCTTCTGAGGTCTGGGGTTTGAACTTGGTCAAAACGATATGGCGGATCATGATGTCATCCCATTGTCTTGCTTGATCATATCAGCGGCCTTTTCACCGATCATAATCGAAGGGGCATTGGTGTTTGAGGAGTTGACTGTTGGCATGACAGAAGCATCAGCCACCCGAAGCCCGTCGATCCCGTTAAAGCCCAGGCGCGGGTCCAACACCGCCTCAGCGTCGCTGCCCATACGGCAAGTGCCCGCGCAATGGTGAGAGGTCTTGGAATGCATGCAGATGAAATTGAAGTAATCTTCATCCGTGCGCACCCCAGGCCCTGGTAGACGTTCCGCCATGATAAAAGGCTTAAGCGCGTCTTGGGCCAGAATATCTTGCACAAGTTTCAAACCCCGGATCGACATTTCGCGGTCATATGGGTCGGACAGATAGTTTGGGTCTATCAGCGGCATATCATTGGGATTTGCACTTTGAAGGCGCACAGTGCCTCGGGATCGCGGCCGCAGATGACAGGCATTCAGTGTCACGCCACCATTTGGCATCGCTTCGACGCCTGCTTCGATCCCGGTTCCAAGCCCCAGATGCATTTGAATGTCGGGCGACCGTGCTGTTTCATCCGCGTACCAAAAGCCGCCTGTCTCAAAGAGACTGGAGGCCACTGGCCCCTTCCGGGTGAACAGATATTGCAACCCTGCCCATGCCGACAGGTGCAGCTTGGCAAAGCGATCATAGGTGTGGGGCCCTGTCACCTCACAGATGGCATAAAGATCCAGATGATCTTGAAGATTTGACCCGACACCGGGCTGATCGCAGACCACGTTGATCCCAAGCGGTGCAAGATGGTCTGCAGGGCCAATGCCCGAAAGCTGTAGCAACCGTGGCGATCCAATTGCACCCGAAGACAAAATCACTTCGCGATCTGCCGTGATGTGATTGCCGTTGATCATCTCGACCCCTGTCGCGCGCCCGTGTTCAACGACGATACGGCGCACCTGTGCCTTCATTTGGATGGTGAGATTTGGGCGAGATTTGGCCGGGCCCAAAAATGCCATCGCTGACGAAGACCGCCGCGCATTGCGTTGGGTCAGTTGATAGTATCCTGCCCCCTCTTGTTTTGGACCGTTTACATCAGAGGTCTTAGGGATCCCCAGCTCGCCTGCGGCGGCAATGAACGCATCACAGATAGGCAATGGGGCGGCTGGCATGGACACCCCCAACGGGCCACCTGTGCCATGAAATGTGTTGTTATAGGTATCGTTGTCTTCGGACTTCTTGAAATAGGGAAGCACAGCGTCATAGCCCCAACCTTCGCACCCCGTTTGCTGCCAATCGTCGTAGTCCTGTGCAGCCCCACGCGTGTATATCTGTGCATTGATTGCAGAACCGCCGCCAATCACTTTAGCCTGAGTATAGTTGAAGACCTTGCCCTGCATTGCGCGTTGCGGCGTCGTCGACCATCCCCACGACCCGATCCCTTTCGTCATTTTGGCGAACCCTGCCGGGAGATGGAAAAACGGGTGCCGGTCACTCCCACCTGCCTCCAGCAGCAGGACACGCGCATCCGGGTTTTCTGATAGGCGCGCAGCAATGACCGATCCGGCAGATCCTCCACCAATCACAATGAAATCATACCCTGGCGCAGTCATGCGGCAAACTCCGTCTCTGTAATGTGGCGTCCAGCTCGCAGGGCAAGCGCCGCGACCGTCAAAGCGGGATTCACTGCTGCGGACGTCGGCAGGACAGAGGCGTCGACAACAAACAGGTTCTTGTGATCGTGGCTGCGACAGTAGGTGTCGACCACGCTGGTCTGCGGGTCTGTCCCCATGCGGGCGGTACCACATTGATGGGAAGGCGTGCGACGATCGAAAGCCCGCGACAGTACAATCGGAAACCCTGCCTGGCGCAGCACCCGCTTAAGCTTTGCAACCAGCAGAACATGCGCCTCCCAATTGGAGCGCTGCCAGTCGAGTTTGATCCGCCCGTCCTTTAACGTCACGCGGCTCTCTGGTGTCGGCAGATCTTCGGACATGGCGTAGAAATCAAAACTCCGCTCGGCGATCCGGTTGGCCAGCCACTTTGGCAATTTCGTGGTTGCCGACAAGATGGGTCCTGTGATTTTGCCAAGCATCTGCACGTTGCCCAGAGGCGGGTGATCTTTTGTCGCCAATAGAAAGTCGTTCATCATCAGGGTCTTTTGATACACCGCGCGGTTGCGGCGAAGCGGATGTAGCGCCATCACAGCGGAACAATTGTGATTCATGAAATTGCGCCCAACCTGGTCTGATCGGTTCGCCAATCCCATAGGGCGATTGTCGTTGGCTGACGCGAGTAAAAGCGCGGCGGACTGCACGGCTCCTGCTGCAACCACAAAAAGCGGTGCGGTCAATGTCTCGACCTGCCCATCTTTTTCAACGGTGATGCTACTGATCCGACTATCCGGGCCTTCGTTCAACGCGGTGACACGGTAACCAGTCCAAAGCTCGACGGTGCTGTGTGACAGCGCTGTTTCTAAGCCAACAGTCTCCGCATCCATCTTTCCGCCGCAGGTGTTGGGATAGGCATCCCAGGTAGTCTGTCCGCCCTCCAACCATTGATCCAGATCCAATCCGAGCGGGATAGAAGAAGGGTGCAGGCCCGCACGACGTAACCGGTCACGCAGATCCGCGATATCGGGTTCATCTTGAACAGCACTGTGCGGATAGGCCCCCGAATGGTCAGGCTCGGTCGGGTCATCCCCAAGCGTTCCACGTACCTCGTAAAGATTCTCGGCGGCCTGATAATCCGGTTCTAAGTCTTCATAAGAAATGGGCCACCCTGGCGTTTGGCCGCCCAGATGCTCGACCGTAGAAAAATCTTCTTTTCGATAGCGGATCAGGGCCGCGCCATAGAACTTAGAGTTGCCACCCACGTTATAGTAGTTTCCGGGATTGAACTCCGTCTCCCTCCCATCAAGCCAGGTCTCATCCGACCGGAAGACGCCCTCTCCAAAGATTGCAGTTGCATCCCGGTCGTACGCGGAAGGACGCAGGTGCTCTCCGCGTTCAAGAATGAGAATACGTCGTCCGGTTGGCGCGAGGGCAGCAGCCAGGGTCGCCCCCCCCATTCCGGAGCCAATGATGATGACATCTGCGTGCATCAGGGCGCGATCCGGTTCTGGCTCGCAGGATCAAACGCGATGGCTTTCTCCATGTTCACAGCAAAGGTGAAATCAGCCCCAGGGCGCACATCAGCATCAGACCGCATCCGTGCGATCACATCCTTGCCCCCCAGCGTCATAGTCACAAAGGTATCGGATCCCGCCGGTTCGGTGACGACAATGCGGTTGGAAAGATGGGCAATGTTGGACGACTTCCGGTCTGCTGCGTCCTCATCTGTGATCGTCTCTGGCCGGATGCCCAACAAGATTTCTTTTCCTGCCCAGTCTGCCATATTCTGTTGGCTGAACGGCAACGCCACCTCCGACCCATCGTGCAGCGCGACCAGCGCCATAGGCAGACCATCTTTGATAGCAACTTTGGCAGGGATCACATTCATGGCTGGCGAACCCATAAAGGTGGCCACAAAAATATTGGCGGGGGTGTCGTAGATCTCTTGCGGAGTCCCAAGCTGTTGAACATAACCGCCGTTCATCACCGCGATCCGAGTTGAGAGCGTCATTGCCTCAATCTGATCATGTGTCACATAAACAATTGTCGTGCCCAGCTTTTGGTGCAACTTCTTGATTTCAGTGCGCATATCAACGCGCAATTTGGCATCAAGGTTGGACAAGGGTTCATCAAACAAAAACACATCGGGATTGCGCACGAGGGCCCGCCCCATCGCAACCCGTTGCCGTTGCCCCCCCGACAAGGCACCCGGTTTGCGGTCCAGCAAGGGCTCAATCTGCAACAGATTGGCAGCCTCTTTCAGCGCTTTTTCGCGCTCGGGTTTGGGGACGCCATGCATCTCCAACCCAAAGGTAATATTCTGTCCGACGGTCATATTCGGGTAGAGTGCATAAGACTGGAATACCATGGCAATGTTACGCTTCGAGGGGTGAACCCCATTCATCAGCGTGTCTTTGATACGGATCTCACCACTGGTGATATCTTCCAGCCCAGCAATCATGTTCAGAAGCGTTGACTTGCCACAGCCAGACGGCCCCACAAGAACAAGGAACTCACCCTCCTGAACCGAGATGTCGACCCTGTGCAGAACTTCGACTGCGCCATAGGCTTTGGTTGCGTTGTCGATATCGAGAAAGCCCATCGGTCTTATCCTTTGACTGATCCCGCCATCAGGCCCCGCACAAAATAGCGGCCCGCGACGATATAGACGAGAAGTGTTGGCAGTGCGGCGAGGATCGCTCCGGCGAAATGGACGTTGTATTCCTTCACGCCGTGGCTCGCCTGCACAAGGTTGTTCAGCGCAACCGTCATGGGTTGGCTATCGGCACCCGCAAATGAGGCACCAAACAGAAAGTCGTTCCAGATATTGGTGAACTGCCAGATGATCGACACCACCGCAATCGGGCCTGATGAGGGCAACAAAATGCGCCAGAAAATCTGAAAGAACCCGGCACCATCGATCTGCGCCGCCCGAATAAGCTCGGTTGGGAAAACGGCATAATAGTTGCGAAAATATAGCGTCGTAAATCCAACACCGTAGACGACATGTACCAATACCAATCCCCAGGTCGTTCCGGCCAGCCCCATCAAACCCAGCATTTTAGCCATGGGGATGAGAACGATCTGAAAGGGAATGAAACAGGCAAACAGGATCAGTCCAAACAGGATTGTATCGTATTTAAACCGCCACTTTGTCAGCACATAGCCGTTCAATGCCCCAAGCACCGTGGATATGGCCACGGCCGGTACAACCATTTTGATGGAATTCCAGAAGTAGGGAGAAAGGCCTGTGGGTTGCACCCCAATCTGCGCCGAGGACCATGCTTTGGCCCAGGGTTCAAGCGTAAAGACCTGAGGCAGATTCATCATCCCCCCTCCTGTGATCTCTACGAGGGGTTTCACCGAGTTCACCACCATGACGTAAAGCGGCAACAGGTAGAACAAGGCAAACAGTACCAACACCAGGTAGATCAAGGTACGCACGGCGCGACCGGTGCGAATGGCGGTATCTTGGCTTGCAACCGACATTATGACTTCTCCCGCAATTCGGCATAGAGATAGGGGATCATGATCGCTGCAATTGTCATGAGCATGATTGTGGCCGACGCTGCGCCAATTCCCATTTGATTGCGGGAAAAGGTGTATGAATACATGAAGGTCGCAGGCAGTTCTGTGGCTCGCCCCGGTCCACCTCCGGTCAAAGCTATGACCAGATCAAACGTCTTAATGGCAAGGTGGCTCAGGATCACAAAGGCAGACAGGAAGGCAGGGCGCAGCTGCGGAATGATGATCCGTCTGTAAAGGTTCCAGTTGGATGCCCCATCCATCTGCGCGGCTTTGAGGATTTCATTGTCGATCCCGCGTAGACCCGCCAGAAACATGGCCATGACAAACCCACTGGTCTGCCAAACAGCGGCAAGCACAACAGTGTAAATCGCAAAGTCCCGGTTTTTGATCCAGTCAAACTCAAAACTGACCCAACCCCAGCTCTGCATCACGTTTTCCAGCCCAATACCGGGGTCAAGAAACCACTTCCAAGCCGTCCCGGTTACAATGAAGCTCAGTGCCATCGGGTACAAATAGATCGTACGCAACATGCCCTCGGCCCGGATTTTCTGATCCAGAAAAATCGCCAACCCAAGGCCCAAAAACGTGCAAATCCCGATATAGAGGAAAGCAAAGACAGCCATGTTGCTGATCGAAGTCCACCAATGGCTTAGGCGCCAAAGTTTGGAATAATTCTCAAGCCCGACCCAACCGTATGAAGGCAAAAGGCGGCTGTCTGTAAAAGACAAATACACGGAAAAAACGATAAACCCGTAGACAAAGACCAACATCAGGGCCAGCGAGGGCGACAGAACCAATTTTGGTAGCCATACCTGAAGACGCGTCTTGAAATCTGCTTGCGCGGCACGTGCCATGCATTGCCTCCCAGAAATCTGTGAAGTCGCTGGGAACGCAGCGCGTTACCCAATAAAAGGTGAAGGCGCAGCAGCACGTGCCGCGCCTTCCGCGTGGGTCATTTGGCGATAGACACCGCGTCAACCAGTTCCTGAACAGCGGTTTCGCTGTCGTACTCACCGTTGAAATGCGCTGTGACCACGTCATAGATCGCGTTTTTCACCGATGCCGGGTTGGCGTGGCCATGGGCCATGGACCCAAACAGATTGCCAGAAGAGGCTGCCGCAGCCAGATCTGCCATGCCTTTTTTGCCGCAGGCATCAAAGGCTTCGTCGGAAACGTCGGTCCGCGCAGGAACAGAGCCTTTCACAACGTTAAACGCAGACTGGAAAGATGGCGACAGGATCGCTGTTGCCAGCGCCGCCTGTTCTTTGGACACCGCACCGCCCTGATCGAACATCATAAACTGGTCGGCGTTGAAGGTGACCTGTTCCGAGGTTCCGGGGAAACGGAAGCAGAGGAAATCCTGACCGGGCACTTTGTCGGCATTCAGGAATTCACCTTTGGCCCAGTCCCCCATCATCTGGAAACCAGCTTCGCCATTGATGACCATCGCGGTGGCAAGGTTCCAGTCGCGGCCAGAGAAGTTGTCATCGACGTTGGCGCGGATCACGGCCATACGGTCAAAGGCTTCTTTCATCTTGTCGCTGCCCAAAACCGCCTCGTCGAGATCAACAAAAGCCGCTTTGTAGCCATCCGGGCCAAGCACGGACATGGCAACACCGTCAAATACGGTGGCATCCTGCCAGGCCTGGCCGCCATGGGCGATCGGGGTCACGCCTGCAGCTTTCAATGTCTCAAGGGCGGCGGTGAATTCTTCCCAAGTAGTTGGCTGGGCAATGCCATTGGCGTCCAGCACTGCCTTGTTCGCCCAGACCCAGTTGGTCGAATGTACGTTCACAGGGGCGGAAACCCATTTTCCATCAACCTTGGCGAACTGCTGCAGTGCTGCGGGGATCACGTCGTCCCAACCCTCATCCGAAGCCACTTTGTTCAGATCCGCCAGCGCGCCCTGATTGGCCCAGTCGATGATGTCAAAGCCAAGCCCCTGAACCGCTGTGGGGGCGTTGCCCGAGGTGACGCGGGCGCGCAGCACGGTCATCGCCTGTTCACCACCGCCACCAGCAACTGGCATATCGGTCCAGCCGATGCCCTGACCTTCCAGATCCTGCTTGAGAACATTCAGTGCCGCAGCTTCTCCACCCGAGGTCCACCAGTGCAGTACTTCAACATCACCGTGACCATCAGCAGATACAGCACCTGCCGTAACCGTGAGCGCAAGGACCATTGCTGTCTTTGTTTTCAGAAATGAACGCATTATTTCCTCCCAAAATTGCGTTTCGTAAAATGACGCCGGAATTAGACGTCCTGTTTTACCCAAGGCGCCCGGCTGCGCCCAACACGCATCACCAGAGATTTCACCTCGAGAAACTCTTCAAAACCGTAGCGACCAATTTCGCGACCTTGACCAGATTGCTTGACCCCACCAAAAGCAAGTTCCGGATACCCGTCCATCCAGGTATTTGTCCAAACTGTGCCCGCAGCAGCACGGCGCGAAAACTCAAGACAGGTGTGGATGTCTTCGCTCCAGATCCCAGCTGACAGCCCGTATTCACTGTCATTTGTAAGCGCGATGGCCTCTTCAAGCGTGCGATAGGTCATCACAACCAGAACAGGACCGAAGACCTCTTCTCTTGCGATCGCCATGTCCGCGGACACTCCGCTTACAACAGTGGGCTGATAAAACTGGTCACCTAACCCATCTACTGAAAGAGCGCCGCCTCCCAGCTCCACAGTAGCACCCGCAGCAACCGCCGCCTGCACATAGGCATCAATTTTGGCAGCGTGTTCCGAGGTGACAATCGCCCCCACCTGGGTCTCAGGATCCAGAGGATCTCCAAACCGCACCTTTCGGGACAAAGCCACAACACGCGCCACAAAGTCTTCCGCGATATCTTCGTGCACTATGATCCGGCTTGAAGAATTACAGCACTGCCCAACGTTAAAGTAAACGCCAAAGGTGACCGCGTCAGCGGCGCTTTCAAGATCGGCATCTGGGCAAATCACCTGGGGGTTTTTACCTCCCAGCTCCAAAGCCACCTTCTTCAGTGTCCCCGAGGCGGCCTGCGTGATCATCTTGCCCACAGCCGTTGAGCCCGTGAAGGTGACCATGTCCACATCTGGATGCGTCGACATCACCTGTCCCACCGGCTGACCAAATCCCAGCACGATGTTGCAGACCCCAGCCGGCAGGCCCGCCTCCATGAGCAACTCCCCCATCATGACAGTCGACGAGGGTGTCATCTCCGACGGTTTCACAACCACGGTGCAGCCAGCAGCCAATGCAAAAGGGAGTTTCTGCGACAAGATCCAGAACGGAAAGTTCCACGGTGTGATTATCGACACGACACCGATGGGTTCTTTGAGCACCACACCAAGCATGTCTTCGCCCAGTGAATTGTGGCTGTCCCCGTGACTCGTGCGGGCCAGAGAGGCCGCATAGCGCCAAAGATCAGCCGCCCCTTCAACTTCGCCGCGAGACTGTGAAATTGGTTTGCCGCTTTCCAAAGTCTCATAAATGGCAATGCGTTCAACATTGGCCTCGATCAGATCCGCAACCTTAAGCAAGACGGTGGCCCGTTCTTTTCCAGAGATGCGGCTCCAGACGCCAGCGTCAAAGCTCGCACGGGCCGCAGCGAACGCCCGCTCTGCCATAGCTTCATCGCCTTTGGCGGAGACGCTGACCACCGCACCGTGGGAGGGCGATACGCGTTCAGACGTCTCCGCACCGTCGACCCATTCGCCAGCAATCAAATGTCTGCCAACAAAGGGAGCGGGGAGATCAAACTCAATGGCGGTGTTGATCGTCAGATCTTTCATAGGTCACTGTCCGTTGAACTGAGGGGCGCGTTTGTCGAGAAAGGCCTGAACACCTTCGGCCCGGTCTGCACTTGCGGCGGCAGCTGCGCTGCCAAGAACTTCGATGGCGGCGCCTGGGTCTTCACCAACGGCAGCGTGGGTCATGGCTTTGGCAAGCTCATTTGCACGTGGGGATAAACTGCCGAGAGAGGAGACGATGTCCTGCGCCCAGGAAAGTGGTTCATCGGTCACCTCAGCCGCAAACCCAAGAGAATGAGCACGATCCGCAGAAATGCGGTTCCCGAACAAGGCCATTTCTTTGATCACCGGTTCGGGGAGAAGGCGCGTCAAACGTTGGGTGCCTGACCACCCCGGCACAATCCCGACTTTTGCTTCGGGGAGCGCCAGTGTGGCTGTAGGGGTCATGACACGTATGTCACAACAGGCCGCAAGCTCCAGCCCCCCTCCAAAGGCATGGCCATTGAGCGCGCCGATGGTCGGCTTGGACAATCGCGCAAGTCGATCAAATACCCTGTGCCCATCTCTTACCCAATGCCGGGCAAATTCAACCGGACCCAACGGACCCCATTCTGCGATATCAGCACCACAGCAAAAGGCTTTGGTGCCGGACCCAGTCAATACAACAGCGCGGACGTCGGAGTTGCGCTCCACGTCAGCCAAATGGGCCTCCAACTGCCACAGCATTTCCGTCGTGAGCGCATTCAGTTTTGCTTCATTGCAAAGCGTCAGTACCGCCGCGCTCCCTGAATATGTGCATGTGACCTGGCTCATAGCGCCAACCCCATGGGTTTCTCTGCCAAAAGAGATTTCGGCATAACTGTAGCATTTTCTGCTATTTGAACACGGCCCTGTGAGGGTCCAACAATCTGGGTCTGCGGATCAACCCCGGGCATAATTTCGGTCGCGAGCAAGCCGTTTTCGGTCAATCGAATAACACAGCGTTCCGTGACATAGATCACGTTCTGCCCCTGCTCGATGGCGCGACGGCCAGAGAATGTGACATGCTCCACCTCATCAACCATTTTGGTGAATTTTCCCGGCGCAGCGATATCGATCCCGTCTTCTGTCAGATTGATTTTAGCTCCGGCCTCAAACCACCCAGAAAACACGATGTTTTTTGCGCGCGACGTGATGTCCACAAACCCGCCACAGCCTGCTGTCAGATAGGGTTTTTTGCCGAGTTTTGAGACATTGACGTTCCCTTGGATGTCTACTTCGAGGAACGAGAGAAACGACATGTCAAACCCTGCGCCCTGAAAATAGATGAACTGCTGTGGTGAGGGGACGTAGGCATCGGCATTAGAGGCACAGCCAAATGCAAATCCTGTTAGAGGCACCCCGCCAACAGCGCCCTGCTCAATCGCCCAAGTGACGGCATCATGGTGCCCCTCTTCCAAAAGAACACGCGGGATCATGGCACTGATGCCAAATCCCAAATTGGCAGTCATACCGCGACGTAGCTCTTGCGCAGCCCGGCGGGCAATCACCTTTTCAACACCATATTCTGCGGTGCCAAAACTGTCCCAAGGGCGCATAATTTCGCCAGAAATCGCTGGGTCATAGGGGGTTTCGGTGGTCTGCTTTTGCTCAGGATCGACAACCACACAATCAATCAGATGCCCGGGAACGCGCACATCGTGCGGGCGCAAACTGCCTGCAGCTGTCACGCGTTTTACCTGCGCAATCACCAATCCGCCATTGTTGCGCACGCAGATCGCCTGTTCGAGGCCACCCAGATATGCGCCCTCGTGCTCATAAGTCAGATTGCCGCGTTCATCCGCCGTGGTCGCCCGAAGGATTGCGACATTTGGCACAACGTTCGGAAAATGCAGCCAGGTTTCTCCGCCAAACTCGGTTCGAGATACGATGGGCGCAGCCGCAGCCAGATCATTCATCGCACATCCTTGCCGGATGGGATCAACGAAAGTGTCCAAACCTACTTTGGTTAACACGCCAGGCCGGTGCGCGGCGGCTTCGCGGTGCATATCGAACATAATGCCCGAAGGGACATTGAAGGCGGCCACGCGGTTCTCAACGATCATCTTCCAGATGTCGGGCATTGCAACACTTGAGGGGCCAGATGGATATGAGCCCGCCAAGACGCGGGTCAGCAACCCATCTTGTGCAAGATGATCCATCCCCTTGACGCCATACACATCCCCCGCAGCGATCGGGTGCAACGATGTGATGCCACGCGGATGCCCCTCTTGCGCGAACCGGTCTCCAATCGCTTTCAGAACAGCGTCTGGGCACCCCAATGTCGATGAAGATGAAACCGACACAACGGCGCCGTCTGCAATACGACCTGCAGCCTCAGTGGCGGAAACGATTTTGCGCATATGCACCTCCAGGCGCCAGTTTTGACCCACTTAGTGGAACGTTCCAATTATTGATAGTGGAACGTTCCATTTTCTTCAAGGCAAAACTGAACCGCCCATTAACTCACTGAAATTGCGAAATTATAGATTACTTCACTTCGTAAAGTTCGATCGGCAACCCATCAGGATCGGCAAAGAAGGTAAACCTCGCACCCGTGTTTTCATCGATTCGAACAGGTTCAGCCTCGATGCCCTTTTTAGCCAACTCACCCAAACACGCGTCCAAATCATCTATTCGAAACGCGAGATGCCTCAGGCCACAGGCTTCGGGTCGCGTAGGTCTGACGGGTGGCTCTGGGAAACTGAAGATCTCAAGTTGACCTCCATCCCCCAATTTCAGGTCAAGTTTCCACGACCTGCGGGCCTCTCTGTAACTCTCACACACAACAGGTAAGCCTAGCGTCTGGGTATAAAACGTTTTCGACACATCATAGTCGCTGACAATGATCGCCACATGGTGAAACGCTAGATCCATCAATATTCTGACCTCAAAAACGGCTAAACACTTCAAAGTAAAATCAGGCATCACGCGTACGCAACGAGTTTTGGCCGTCGCACTGTAATCTTTGCACGTCTCCATGGCCCGAAAAATGAGTAGTACCTGCCCCTCCTGCTACGGATAAACGCCAATCACATCGAGTAGGATATGGAGCCAACACCTAAAATCGGTCCCACCTTCGCGCGTCGGTTCCGTGTAGAAAGTACTTTTTGCAAAGTGGCTTAGTCCATCAGCCCCAAGAAGTTTGAATGTCGGAACTGCTATCTCCAGTTTGTCTCAGGAGTGAATTCCCTGAAACCTGGAATGGTCTTTTCTTTTGAAGAAACTCTCAAAGATATTGGGACCTGCTCTCAGCCAAAAGTATATAACCTGATGCTATTGCGCATTTTTGCATACATTTCGCCTCTCGAAAAACTTTACCAAATTGGCACACTGAACACGAAGATCCGTTGAACGGAGCTGTCTCAGTCTGAGTTTCTGCCGACATGCTCTCACCCGCTGCTGCGGGAACGAACAAACGCAAATGACGTATCACATAGCTCGTGCGGCCTCATCTGGCGCCGAGACCTTTAGGCGTGCAGATCGAACAAGCACGTCTTCACCTGTAACAGATAAGAGGTACCCCCGATGCCCAACTTGCTCACCGACACCGAAGGACGTCTTACTTTTACACAGTATACAGTTTCGGACTTCTGGACCAGCGGCTCGGATGAGAACGGCTTTCCGGTGCTCGAAGCCAGTGTTCAGACCATCGAGGATGTGCCCTACGAACTGGAATTCAACCTAGCTGCAAATCTATCTGCAGGTGTTCAAAGCGTCACAGTGGAGGTGATCTATGGCGGCGAACAGGTTGGTAGTTTCATTCACGATGGCGCAATTTTCCAAAGCTATTCCTTCACTTTTGACGGCACCGGGAGCGAGGAACTTTTACAATTTCGAGTGATGGGCGGATCATCTCAGTCCAGCACGGTCATTGATACGAGTGGCGTTGTTCCATCCTACGAGAAAACGATGACCTTCAGTGGTCAAGAGGTCACTGTCAACGCCTTTGCACCGGGGCAAAGTGCCGTTTATCAGGTCCTAAATGGCCAGTTGGTGAAGTTTGATCTCGCCACGAATAGCTATCAGACAACCGAAGTGTCTGCGGTCGTCAATCTCAATGCGGTTGGCTATTCCTCGCAAGACGACCTGATCTATGGTCTCGCGCGTTCCAATGGGTCAGATGCCACAGGCAACGCGCTAACAAGCGGAGATGTCGTAGCTATTGATGCGCGCGGCTCGGTTCACAAAGTCGCCGACGGCACCTATGGATCCTACATCGGGGACATGGATGAAAACGGGCAATTGTGGGTGTTTCCCGCAAATCTCAATCAAGCGGTCATCTATGACGTTTCCGCCGTCGCAGAAGATGGCACCATCCCCACAACCTATCTCTCGCTTCCGGGCATAGACGGGTCTACGCGCGGCTTTGCAGACCTCGCATACAATCCTACCGACCAGACATTTTATGGCGTCGCTTACGGCCGAGCCGATGGTGACCCAGGACGCTTGATAGCAGTTGACGTGTCACAGGTTGCCCTTGGCGGCGAGGCCGTTGTGACCTCATCAGTGATTTCTGGGACGATTGTGGAAGGGGAAACCCGAGACGGCATTCCTCGGTGTGCCTATGGCGCAACTATGGTTGACGCGGATGGCAACGTCTACGTCGGGGCAAACAGCGCAAACCATGATCTTGACGGTTCGACACCAGCCTCAGGTGGGTTTTATCGGTTGGTTACTCAAGATGACGGCAACCTCTACATGGAACTTCTAGCAGATTCACCGCGTGTATCCAGCAACGACGGCGCAATGGATGTGCGAGGCGTTGATCCGTTTTTGGGCGTTGACTCCTCATCCACGGTGCTATTGCGCGAACCAATTCTGTCTATTGCACTCGCCGAAGATGACATGATCCGTACAGCCGCCAAAGGCAGTGACGTCACTTTTGACCTGTTGGCCAATGACAGTGCTTCGGAAGGAGACTCTCTGAGTTTAACGATGATCAACGGTCAAAACGCCGCGCAGGGCATGGTATTCGCTTTGGAGAACGGCGGAAGCGCACGATACGAAGGCGATGGTACCGTTACTGTCACCCCAGGGACAGTAACCCAAGATATCAGTTCCGCATTCACCTACACAGTCCAAACTCAGGCCTTGGTTACAGACACTGCGACTGTGACGGTTGTAACTTCGCCGGTTGATGGGACAGCCGGGAATGATCAGATGCTGACCTACTTTGTTGATCAGGCAGGTGAAGAGGTCGATGGTTCTGATGGTCCAAGTGATGTGATTTTGGGCTACGGCGGCAACGATAAGATCTTTGCCGGTGCTGGTGACGATGATGTTTATGGCGGTCCTGATCATGATTTTATGCGTGGGGGATCAGGCGCTGACCTGATCGACGGTAGCGACGGCAATGACGTGGTTGATGGAGGAGACGGTGGCGACACCATGCACGGAGGCGACGGCGATGATGTCTACTACATCGATCACATTGGTGATGTCATCGGTGGCGAAACCGGCGGGCACGATCTCGTAAAAACGGAACTCGATCATATTCTCGGCGATGTTTACGAAGATCTCTGGCTGATTGATGAGACTGCGGCGTTGCTGGGTGAAGGCAACGCGCTCGACAATGACATCAAAGGGAACTCATTGGGAAATACCCTCAGAGGGCATTCCGGTGATGACTCGATCGAAGGGTACGGCGGTGACGACACTGTCTACGGAGGGTCTGGTCACGACCGCATCCTTGGAGACGCCGGTAGTGATGTGCTTTTCGGGGACCAGGGGAATGACAAGCTCCATGGCAATACGGGTTCTGATGTCCTGACCGGAGGCGAAGGCAACGACACACTGGACGCCGGTGAAGGCGCCGACACGCTTTACGGTGGCGAGGGCAATGACCTTTTGAGTGGCGGGACCGATGCAGACATTATGGAAGGTGGTGACGGCAATGACAGCTATATCGTGCAGGATGCAGGGGACATCGTAGTAGAAGCCGAGCAGGAAGGGACTGACAGCATTAAAGCTTCCGTGAGCTTTACGTTGCCAGACTATGTAGAGACCCTGCGCATGACGGGTGGGGCTATCCTCGGAACCGGAAACAATCAGGACAATTCGATATTTGGCAATGGACTGAGCAATATTCTGACAGGTTTTGACGGGCGCGACCGGCTTGTTGGCGGCGCGGGAGATGACGTTTTGAGCGGAGGCTCGGGACGTGACGATCTCACGGGTGGCGTTGGCGACGATACTCTGAATGGGGGCGCAGATGCGGACAAGCTTGATGGAGGGGCAGGCAACAATAGCCTTCGTGGGGGTGAAGGCGATGACCGCATGAAAGCTGGAGCCGACATCGATACCTTCGTGTTCACATCTGGCGATGGCCGAGACACCGTGTACAAATTTGATGCCGACGAAGATCGGCTGGTGTTTGAAAGCATTCAACAGGGATCGCTAAGCTATTCCGATCAGCGGAAAGGCATACAGGTGGCCTATGGGGATGGTGATACCATCTATCTGGTCGGCATTTATTCTGATCAGATAAGCGACCTAGATATCAGTTTTCTATGAGACTGGATTAGCGAAACCGGCATGCGCCGGTTATCTAGAGAACGGTTTTCAGCCAAGGTTGCGTAGGAAGCGCTGCGCCTCAACTCTTCAAAAGCGAAGGCCCGGACAATCCTCGCGCATCTATTGCCGCTCTATTGCCTCGCCAGATGCTTGGATCGAACTCACCAACGAAACGCAGTTGGTATGACGGCAGAACGCGGGAAAACTCTAAGAATGTGGGCTGTGGTGAAACTGGCTGGGATGGTAGGATTCGAACCTACGGTACACTGTACCAAAAACAGTTGCCTTACCACTTGGCTACATCCCAACCGTGGAGGCGTATCTACGCCGAAAGGTTTTCTTCCGCAACCCCTCAATTCGCACTTTTTGCTGATCGTTTTCTCTACCAGCTCAGATCAAACTCAAGGCATCCAGACCGCCAATCAGGCCTCCGCTCAGGACGGAGGCCTGGATGATTTAAGACCCCACGAGACTAAATAGGAATGCCACGTTGGTATGGGTCGCAGGGATGGAACATCAAAGTTGTCTCTGCGGTAACAAAGGCTTGCCCGGTGATCGTCGGAATAACCCCGCCGTTGGGTCCGGGTTGATATGACAACCTATAAGGGCTTCCAATGACGCTTTGCTGAACAATCTCGTCTCCTGGTACCAGGCTCCCATCTGCGGCCAGACAGGCCAGGCGCGCCGAGCTTCCGGTCCCGCAGGGTGAGCGATCATATGTGTCGTCGGGACAGAGCACAAAGTTCCGACTGTGCACCTCGGGATCGTCGCTCTGGTCCTGTAGAACCACATGATCAATTGGCTCCCCCCGCTCTCCGCCCACTCCAGCAGCATTTGCCGCCTCTCGCATCGCGATGGCCATTTGTGTCAGAACAGGAATGTTCGCGGGCGTCACGGCAATCGGGCTTGGGTCAACGATGAAGAACCAGTTGCCACCATAGGCCACGTCACCGGTGACTGTTCCTTGATCTGGCACAGACACCTCCACCGCCTGATGGACGCGGCGACTTTCGATGTTTGTGACAGTCACAGTATGCGCATCACTCAAATCGACAACGACCACACCTGCGGGGGTCTCAACTTTATGGCTGCCCAATCCAATCCGCCCCAGATGATAGAGAGTCACGGCCAGACCAATCGTGCCGTGACCGCACATGCCCAACACCGCGTCTGCATCAAAGTAAATCACGCCGGTGACGCAATCCGGATCCACAGGTTCGACCAATAGCGCCCCAACCATGGCCGGTTGGCCCCGCGGCTCACACATCACCGACTGATAAAACGCCACATGATCCTGCGCCAGACACGCAGCGCGGTCTTGCAGCGGCCCCGAACCAAGATCGGGACCACCAGACAGGATCACACGGGTGGGTTCACCACCGGTATGGCTGTCGATTACATGCATTCGGCGATCACTCCGCCCTGCTTAGACCAATCCGCAAACCATGTGCGGAACAGGTCATACTGTTGTTCGCAGTAGTTGCGTTGCGCATCCGACAAGACATCGGTTTCGTTGAAGTGCAGGCGATATTCTTCTTCACCATTCAAGACGAGCAGGTGTTTGTAATAGAGGACCAAATCGGTGCCTTCATCAAAGCTTGCCAGCACACCAAAAGCGTCTTCCAACTCAAGCGCGCGCTTGCGCGCTTCTGCATGACCTGCCGCTGCTTTCTGGGACAAGGCCGCCAGAAGCAACGCCTCCTTTGGCAAAGCCGTGCCAATCCCGGTGATCGACCCAGTTGCACCGCAATTGACAAACCCATGGTAAACCTCGGTGTCAACACCGACCATCAGAGTGACTTGATCATCTTGGCTTGTGATGTGCTCTGCCGCATAGCGCAGATCGTCTTTGCCACCAAACTCTTTGAAGCCAATCAAGTTCGAATGTTCTGCGCGCAGCGCAAAGAACAGATCGGCTTTGGTGGCAAAGCCATAGACCGGGCTGTTGTAGATGATGGCGGGAATGTCGGGGGCCGCGGACAAGATGGCCTTAAAATGGTTCTTCTGCGCCGCCGACGACGAACCGCGAGACAAGACGCGGGGGATCACCATCAGTCCAACTGCACCAACTTTCTGAGCATGGGCGGCATGGGCCACGGCGGACTGCGAATTGATCGCCCCGGTGCCCACAACGACAGGGACACCTGCTTTGACCAGCCGCTCAACCCCTTCCATGCGCTGAGCATCGCTCAATAGGGGCCAGTCCCCCATCGAGCCGCAGTAAACAACCGCCGACATCCCTGCCCCAATCATCTCTTTGCCCTTTTTCACCAAGGCATCGAAATCTGGAGTGCGGTCCGCTTTGCAGGGAGTCATCAGCGCCGGCATTGTTCCGGAGAAAACGGTTTTGGTCATTGTTGCCTCATTAGGTTCGACAAGGGCGTAGCCCCGGGATACAAAACCCTCATATGGGATAATGTATCCAAGATCCACAAAATTATTGAGCTACCGTCCACAGCGCATGCAGCCACAAAAAAACACCCTGCGGAGGAGCGATACCCGCAGAGCGTTAAACTGTTCAGTTTCCGAACGAGCGAGACTTACATCTGACCGATAGACCAGAAGAAGGTCTCACCTGAACTATCATCCACACCGTCATTGTCGGTGCTGACCCAGGCGGTGCCGTCTTGCATGATGGCAAGGCCTTCGACCTTATCCACCACATACCCGCCGTGTGCCTGAAGATCCGGGATCAGATCACGCACCTCTTCTTTACTCACTACCGGAAGGTCTCTCCCCAGAGCTGCAGGCTTCATGTCGGCCATAGGGATGCGGTAAACCTTTTTGGTCACAACATCTGCACCGATCTGGTTGTCGCGCTCGATCACATAGACAAAATCGCCATGTGCCACGATCTCAGACAGACCAACCCAGCCTTTTTTGGGCTCGGCTTTGGGATAGAGAACCGCACCCCATTCTTTGGTTTTCAGGTTGTAAGCCACCAGTTTGACATGATGCTTTGGATCATCTTTCCACTCACGCTGAACCGCCATCCAAAGCGTATCGCCGACCTTGGTGATCCCTTCGAACCCAAACCGTTTCTCGACCGCCATTAGCTCGGCAGGAAGGCCAATCTCGCCTTTCTTCGCTTTGATCAGACCATCTTTGTTCACGTGGTAGATGGCATGTGGCACCACACGATCTGTGCGCCCCTCAGAGGCAATATAGAAACCACCTTTGCCATCAAGGGTGATGCCTTCCATATCCAGCTTTTGCGCTGGCTGACCGTTCTGACGGTGCACGCGGATCACGTCAACGATACGCGCCGGTGTCCGGCTTGGGTCAATCTTAAAGATCGACGGTTGGAAACCATAAAAGCTGTCGTTCACGGCCCAGATGAACCCATCCTCATCCGCAACCATGCCCGAAATCGCGCCCCAACCGATCAACTCGTCCGCACCCTCACTGGTCAGTTGTGGATAGCGTGCGGGGGCGTTTTGGCGCTCATAGATCATGACATGGGCGCGCGGACCTTTGTCTTCGATCAGATCTTTTTCGTTGGCCGAAACCAGAAGATTGCGCGCGGGCAGCGCCACATAGCCCTCTGGGCCGATGCCTGACGGCAGGATTTGTTCAAGAACAGGGTTGGCCAGATCGGTTACGTTATAGACCCCTACCGCGGACCCCCGTTCAGACCCGACAAACACATACGGTGTATCGCCGAACTTGGCGAATTCAATCGATTCCGGCTCAACGCCTTTGCTGTCCGAGCGTTTATCCGGGTAGTGGCCGATCTGGATCAGAGCGTGCTCAAACGATGCGCCCGACTCATACACAACAGTGCCGTCTTTGTTGAAGATGGTCCAACCGCGCGATCCACCATCCATGTCACCTTCGTTGGCGATGGCAAAGTGATCGTCGTCAATCCATTTCACCGCGTCAGGTTCACGTTTGCGGCCCAGTTGCGATTTGTCGAAATCCAGCGACCCGCGCTCATCCAGCGTATCAATCCCGTCCAGATCAACCGCACCCGCCGAGAAATGGTTCAGGATCGTGCCATCCGCAGCCACAACAACCAGATGGTTGTTTTCCTGCAGGGTCACGATGGTTTCACCAAGGCCGTTGATGTCGACAAATTCGGGTTCAGGATCTTCTGGGCTGACCTCGGCCAGACCTGTCATGTCGACCTTTGTTAGGCTCGAACAATCGGCCACTCCCCCATTGGTTTGCAACAGCAGCAGAAAGCCCTCAGGCAGCTGCCCCGTGCGGCCATCGCCCAGATCCTCGTCGCGCTCGTTTTCAATTGCGACTGCAATCAGCGAACCGTCCTTGGCCACTGCGATGCTATCAGGCTGGCCACCCAGATCACACCGCCCCAGTTCGGCACCCGTCAGCACATCGTAGGTGCCAAGATACCCAGACGGCGCAGTATAGCTCTCCGAGGTGTTCACACCTGCAAAGGCTGTGGTGCCGATCACTCCAACCGACGTTGGCTCACCATCCAAAGCGATATTGCCTAGGGGTTTGGGCAATTTCGGGTCGGTGATGTCCACACGACCCAGCGCCCCAAGCGGGCTATCGGTGTAGATCAGTGTCATACCATCTGCAGTGGCGGCAATGATCTCGGGCGAGGTTTCACGCTTGGTGTCTTCTCCCTCAGCCATATTCAGTGGCGTGGCGAAAGACGCAATGCGGTTGAAGTTCATTTCGGCAACAGCAGCACCAGCAGTCAAAGCCAATACGCTGGTCAGGCACAAAGTGCGGATCATCAAGGATCTCCCAGTCAAAACAGACCCGGCACCGATGGCGACCCTGTGTAACGGGCGCGTGACGCCCGCATGACAGTCTAGATAAATCAGCAAGATGCCCCTCTTTCGAGAAAGAAGGACATCCATGAAATAGGATCAGTCGAAGGCCACAGCTTCAACCCGTCCCGAGAGCATATGAGGTATCAAGATCTCATTCTCAGTCGCGCCAATATCCGCCAGACCCGCAGGGTATTGAGCGATCTTGGACAGTTCGGCATCCGCACCCAGTCGCCAAAGCGCACCGCTGATCCAGTCACTGATGACAAGTGCGCCCCCCCGCTCGACAATACCATCGATGTTCCCTACGGCGGGCGCCACCTTCGAGATTGTACCGGTGTCAGGGGACCACGACAAAAGATCACCGGGGCCAGATGTGCTGAAATCGGCCTGCATATCGGGGCCCCATGATCCAATCAACAACGCCCCATCGCGCCAGAGTAACCCATTTGGATGGTTCAGATCCGGGCTTTGTACCGCGACATTCAAAACCCCATTGTGAAAGTGCCAAATTGTGTGGGTCAGCATGTCAGAGACATAAACGCCCTCTGCGGATGCAGTGATGTCGTTCAGAAACTTGGCACCCGGCACTTCAACACTCTGAACCACAGCCCCAGTATCCGCATCAACAACATGCAATTTAGTCAGGTCCGCGACATAGATTTGGTCCCCCAGCACAGCCAGACCTTTGGGCGCATCCATCCCCGTCGCCCAGCGCTGGGAGAGGAGCTCTCCGGAAGGTGACACAAGCGAAAGATAGCCCTGCCCGTCCGCCTCCATCGGGTTCCCGACAATGTTGCTGACCACAATCTGGTTGCGCTCGGCATCATACAAAGTGGATTCGGGCATCTCAAATCCCTCAAGCTGCCACTCGGCCAACACGGGCGTGGCAAGCAGGGTAAGTGCGGCAATCAATGTGTTTCTCATAGTGGGTCCTTTCCAGTTTCCGATCCGGAAAGGACATTCTTTGACACCAAACGACAATCAAGGCATAAAAGGTATCGATATATGATACCCAAATCGGAACCTTCGCATCATGTTGAACACGGACACCTTCTCCATTCTGCAACAGGCTCTGCGGGCACGCGACATGACTTACGCGGAACTGGGCCAGCGACTTGGCCTCTCTGAACCCACAATCAAGCGCATCTTCTCGCAGCGCGATTGTAAGCTCAGCCGCCTTATGGAGATCTGCGAGGTGTTGGAAATCAGTTTATCGGATGTGGTGGATCGGGCCGAACGCAGCACCGACGAACCTTTGGTTCTTCCGATTGCAACGGAACAGGAGCTGGCCGCCGATCCGTCGCTTTTCAATCTCTTCATCCTGCTGCGCGACCAGATCAGTGAAACCCATCTGCGCAGACGTTATCAGCTTAGCGATGATCAGCTGTTTCGGATGGGTATGCGGCTCGAAGCTCTGGGGCTGGCTGAGGTGCAACCGGGGGGCCGCATTCGCCTGCTGCATGAGGGCGCCCTTCAACTGCGTCCGCGCGGTCCTTTGGCCCGGCATATCGCCGCGCTCAACATGCGGTTTCTTGGACAGGTTATTCAATCCCCGCCACAAGACACCTCGTCCTTTTGCACGATTTCACGCCGCATGCGGCCCGACAGCGCCAAACAGATCGCGGAAGAGATCGAAGCCCTACGTCAGAATATCGCTGAGCTCGCCCGGCAAGATCAGCTGGTTTTCTCAGACGCCGACCTGACAACTTTCAAATTCACCAGCGGTTGGGCGGCGATCAACTATCCCGACATACTAGAGATCAAGGCGGAGGGTGTCGCCCCGGAACAAATTTAGCTCCGGGGCATTACACTTACTGACTCAAGCTTTGCGCCAAACGCATTAGATTGATCGCCTCCTGACGATAGCCAAAGGCATCCTCGCCTTTGGCACTCTGGGCTAGCGCAATAGCATCGCCAAAGCTCCAATCCCCGATCAGATCCGAACCGCGCAGGATCTGACCAAACCCGGCAATGGCCAGCGCAAAATTTGCATCCTCCAAGGGCGTTGCATCGGTCAGGATTGGGTTTTCGATCAATTGGCTGGTCTCTGTACCCGGCTCTTTGTAACGCAGTCGCAGGAACCCCAACTCATCGCTCGTCCCTTCTGCGGGGGACCCATAGCGCAGCGGGTCTGTCAGGCGTGCGACTGACCCGACCGGTGTCACTTCGTAAAGCGCGGTCACCTGATGACCCGCCCCAATTTCACCGGCATCCACCTTGTCGTTTTTGAAATCTTCTCGGTTCAGAGCACGGGTTTCGTAGCCAATCAGACGATACTCAGCGATCTGCGCCGGATTGAACTCCACCTGAATTTTGACATCATCCGCG
Source organism: uncultured Pelagimonas sp. (assembly GCA_947497905.1). GTDB lineage: Bacteria > Pseudomonadota > Alphaproteobacteria > Rhodobacterales > Rhodobacteraceae > CANMIH01. The sequence goes on along the minus strand of CANMIH010000007.1, from coordinate 57,735 downwards.
ATTGGCACCAAAGCCCCGGTCAGCTGGTCCACAAGCACCTTCTGCGCTTCGGCCAATGTGTCGATGTAGGCCGCCATACCGTTTCCGGTCTGCGCCAGTGCCTGCATCGTGGCATCGTCCAGATTGCCCCGACCAAACCCAAGAACCGACAGATAGGTGCCACTGTCCCGTTCCGTCGCAATGTAGTCTTTCAACGCCTCAGGATCATAGATCCCGACATTGAAATCCCCATCCGTTGCAAGGATCACGCGACTGACTTCGCCCTCTTCCGTCATCTCACGCGCGGTGGCATAGGCCTGTTGCAGCCCCTCTTGCCCTGCTGTGCTGCCCCCGGCGTCGAGCTTATTCAACGCCGCAAGAATAGTGTCACGCTCAGTTGCGGGGGTCGGATCCAGGACACGCCCAGCGCTCCCTGCATAGGTGACAATCGACACACTGTCCTCTTCACCCAACTGGCCCAGCAACAAACGGAAGCTTTGCTTCAACAGTGGCAGTTTCTGCGGATCATCCATGCTTCCCGATGTGTCGATCAGGAACACAAGGTTCAGCGGCGGGCGCGTGGCCGGAAGCTCCCCTTGCAGACCGATATGTACAATCTGTGTGCCCTCACGCCACGGACTATCCATCACCCCAACCGACGTCTGGAACGGGTGCGCTCCCTCGGGCGCGGGATAGTCATAAGGGAAATAATTGACCATTTCCTCGATCCGCACTGCGTCTTTAGGCGGGAGGTTGCCCCAATTGAGCGAGTTGCGGATCACTGACCAGCTTGCGGTGTCCACATCTACCGAAAAGGTCGAAACAGGCTCTTCGGCTGTGACCTTCAAAGGATTGTCGTCAGCATTCGCGAAGGCTTCGGTATTGGCCTCCGGCAGGATCATCTCATCTGCAATCGCCAATCCTGCGGCCGGCGCCGGAGCCGCCAAAAGTGGCGCAGGTGCGCGTTTCACCATTGGGCGACCCGTGGGTTCGATCAGCGGCGCGGCCGCGAACTCTTCAACAATGACTGGCTCTTCACGCTCTTCGCTGGCTACTACATCTTCGACCTCTACGACAACTCCCACCGGCGTCTCAGCCTTTTGACCGAGCGGACCTGTCACGGTCTCTCGCAGGGTTGGAACAAAGGCAAACAGACCAACCGCAGCCAAAGCTGTTGTGGCCCCCAAAACTCCGCGCGTTTGAAAGTTGGCAAGCATCGATATCACTCCTCTAATGAGCCCCTTGTTTGGGCGTTCAGAGGTAAGACGTGCCTCGTTTGGCAATCCTTGGCGGAGTTCGAAATTTTTTTGTGCAGCGGCGATATTTCTTTTGCGGCGGGTCTCATCCGGCGAGGGGGTGGCCGCGTCCAGCGCGTGTTTGAGATCATCAAAATCACTCATTCCTCGGCCTCCTTCATCCGTTTCAGTTTCCTCTTTGCCTCTGAGATACGCCAGCTGACCGTGCCTTCGGAAACATCCAGCACTTGGGCAACCTCTTTGTGACTTAAGCCTTCCAGAACCAAAATCAGAGTTTCTCTGATCTCAGGCGGGGTTAACGTGTCCATGGCCAGACGAAGCCAATCGAGCCTTTCGGCGGTTTCAGCCTGTTCCGCACGTTGGGCCAACTCCCAGTCCCCCCACCCTTCGGTGGCACGGGCATAACTTGCATGTCGGCGGCGGCGGTCGTGGGTGGCATTCACGGTGATCCGAAACAGCCAGGTGGTGAATTTGCTGTCACCACGAAATCCGCCCAGTTTGCCGGGTAAGGCCGCACAGATATCCTGCACCAGATCTTCAGCATCGGCCCGGCTTCCTGTCAGCCGGAAGGCCAATCCAAAGATCTTATCATAGACCCGATCCAGAAGGGTGGCAAAGGCAGCGCCATCCCCTTCTGCTGCCGCTTGGGCCAAAGATTCATCACTCACATTCATGCGCATCACATAACGTCAGACGCAGGCCAAACGCCAATCCTTGGATACCTTACCCAGAAAAATTGCGTTTACGTCGGTTCTGTCGGCCAATCCGGGGAAATCCACAGCAACAGACGGATCTGAGGCTCCACGCTAATCCCTGAGCAAATCCCGCGCGATGATGGTTCGCTGAATTTCTGACGACCCTTCGTAGATGCGAAAGATGCGCAGGTCACGCAGATACCGTTCAAGCGGGAAGTCCTTCGTATAGCCATACCCGCCATGGATCTGCAGCGCTCGATCTGCAATACGCCAAGCCGCTTCACTTGCATAGAGTTTGGCAAAAGCGGACTCGGAGGAATATCTTTGCCCCGTGCCCCGCAGAGCCGCCGCCTGCAACCCCAGCGCGCGTGCAGCGGCCAGTTCGGTTGCACTATCCGCCAACATCCACTGCAATCCCTGAAACGAGCCAATGGCCTGACCGCCGACCTGACGTTCCTTGGCATATGAAATCGCAGCGGCCTGCGCCGCCCGCGCGGTCCCTGTGGCCTGCGCAGCAACTTCGATCCGCCCATTATCAAGCACTTTCATCGCCGTGCGGAAACCGGTCCCCTCGTCCCCCAAACGGTTGGTCGCGGGTACCCAACACTCGAGTGAGATCGGAAACACATGCCCTCCGCGCAGCCCCATGGTGTCTTCCCGGGTCCCGATGCTTACACCAGATGTGGTTTTGGGCTCGACCACAAAGGCACTGACACCACGTGCACCTGCGCCACGATCCGTCTTTGCGTAAACAACAATGAAATCCGCCGCACCTGCGTTGGAAATGAAGCATTTGGCCCCCTTGATACGATAACCATCCCCTTCACGCACAGCATAGGTTTTCATATCTGCGGGATTGGACCCGGCTTCGGGTTCGGTAAGAGCAAAGGCCCCGAGCGAGGTGCCTGTAGCGGCGTCGGGCAACACACGTTGCTTCAAAGCCTCTGTCGCCCCCAACAAAATGGAATCCGTCGCGAGAAAATGCGCCGTCAGCATTGAGGCCGTTGACCCACAGGCCCCAGCAATCGCCTCAACCGCGTGATAGAGCGCTGGCCCTGACAAGCCAATTCCGCCGTAGGTTTCGGGAAGGTTCATCCCCATGACGCCCAATTCGGCCAGTGCAGGGAGATGCACCGTAGCAAATGCACCTGTTGCATCCAGCTCCGCCGCGTGAGGGGCCAAAATCTCGTTTGAGAACCGATGGATCTGGTCAACAACGGCCTCTTCTTCCGATGAAAGCTGATCGATCATTGGGTATCCTTTCGGGCAAGCTCGTTCAAAATTGAATCGGTATCGGCACCCAGCATCGGTGCTGGCCTGCGTCCTCCTCGCGGGACATCACTGAAATGGATCGGCTGCTCAGGAATCTGTAAGGCCCCCAAGGTCGGATGATCGACCTCTGAGGACAATCCGCGGGCCACCGCCTGAGAAGATCCCCATGCCTGCCGAACCGTCGAGAGCGGGGCGACCGGAATGCCAGCCTGACGCAGCTGGTTCACCACCTCTTCAACCGTCAGCCCACATGCCCAACGCGAAATCGCCTTCGCCAAGGCCGGTTCATTGTCACACCGCAAACTGTCACTTTCAAATCGGGGATCCTGCCCCAGTTCAGGCTGGCCCATCACCGAAACAAAGCTCTGGAACAGACGATCATTGAGGACCGCAACAGTGAAGTGCCCATCTTTCGCGGGATACGTGCCGAACGGCGCAGACAGAGCATGGCGCGCGCCGGTGCGTGTAGGAGCTTGACCCGCCATCAGAGCGCGACACGCCACTACAGGCATCATCGACACAAGTGCATCGTACAAGGCTAGATCGACATGTCGCCCCTTGCCTGTCCGCGTGCGATCAAACAGGGCTGTCATCACACCAAGAGCCGCGAACATACCACCCGCTACATCCGCAAAAGCATCTCCGACCATCATTGGCGCACCGTCTTTTTCACCAGTGACATCCATCAATCCGCTCATGGCCTGAATAATGATATCGTAGGCGGGCAGCGCAGTGTTGGGGCCGGTTTGCCCGAACCCTGACACGGACACATAAATCAGCTCTGGAAAATTGGCACAGAGCGCCCCTGCCCCCAGTCCCAACCGATCCATTACGCCTGGACGAAAGTTCTCGACCAGCACGTCGCAGCTCCCCGCCAAATCCCTCGCAATCTGCGCGCCTTCGGTGGATTTGAGATCCAGCACAATCGACTTTTTGCCCCGGTTCACACTCTGGAATAAAAGGCTCTCACCATCCTTGAAGGGACCAACATGACGATAGTCATCCCCAGATGCGCTTTCGACCTTGATCACCTCTGCCCCCAGATCAGCCATCAGGGCAGTACAGTAGGGCCCTGCCAAAACTCGAGACAAATCAAGAACTCGCACGCCCTCTAAGGGTTTGCGGCTAGAGGTCGCAGCGGTGTAATCCATCATATACTCCTGCTTGGATGGCAGAAACATATTGCGGCGCACGGTATATCCAGAAATATAGACATTAGATCAAAGGTATAAAACATGGATATACCCCTTACCCTGCGCCAAATCGAAATTCTGTTAGCAGTAGCTGATGAAGGCAGCACAGCTGCGGCAAGCCGCCGACTGAACGTCTCACAGCCTTCTGTCTCACTCACGGTATCCCGATGCGAAGACGTGTTTGGCCACAAGATTTTTCTGCGCAGGCCCGGACGCGGTATGGAGCTTACAGCCTTTGGCCAGCACAAGCTCACTCAGCTGCGTGAGCTTGAAAAACAGGCCCGCTGGGTTTTATCAGGGGAACAGGGCACCCCTGAATTTCTTGAACTTGGCGTATTTTCAACACTTGGACCGCGGTATGCCCCCCAACTTGTACGCCATTTCCAAAAGACCAATCCCAAAGCGGAGGTACAGATCCGAGAAGGTGATCTGCAGTCTTTGTTTGATTGGTTGCGCGAGGGCCGGATCGACCTTGCGCTGATTTATGACTTTGGTGTGCCGTCACAATTTGCCATCACACCCCTGATGTCCATTGCACCCTATGCGCTGGTGGCACAGGGCCACCCTCTTGCCGATCAATCGGCCGTTACACCGCAACAGCTCACAGAACATGAGATTGTTCTGATGGGGCTGCCGCAAAGTCGTGGATACTTTCTGTCATTGCTGCAAAATGGCAGACATCCGGTGCGCATCAGTTACGAAACCTCTTCCATCGAGATGCTACGATCGATGGTGGCGAATGGCTTTGGTATCGGGTTGTTGGCCACTGACCTGCCTCTAGACATCTGTTACGATGGGACGCCCTTGGTGCGCATCCCGATCTCGGGCAAACTCCCCCCGCATCAGATCGCACTGGCCCATCGGGGCGGAGCTGCACCGAGGTCAATCGTTCAACGATTTATTCGCTTTGCCGAAACATCCTTCGCACAAGGCAAGGAGCCTAATCGAGACCCTCGATAATTGCGATGTCCGCGTGACAGGCCCCTGCCCGTTTCTCTCGAGCTGCGCGATAGGCGTCTGATGTATAGCAGGCATGGGCCTGTTCCAGACTATCGAACTCAATCACCACCCGCCGCTGCCAATCTGTCCCTTCAAGTGTTTCGGCCTCACCCCGTGCCAGAAACCGAGCACCGTGCTCTGCAAAAGCAGCGGGAGCGAGCGCCTGATATCCAGTGTAGGCTTCGGGATCTGTCACCGTGACATTGGCAATCCAATAGGCTTTGGGCATGATTAGTTCTCACTCTCTTGTGCTGCCAAAAGGCGTTCAGCAATTGCTGTGGTGTCATCCAGATGACGTGCCACAGCATTGGCGGCCTCGTCGGGATCACCCTTCACAATGGCGTCGCAGATTGCCTGCATATGATCCAAACCCGGGCGGTCGCGTTCAAATGAAGACAGGGTCATCATGCGCAAGCGACTGATCCGACCATTCAGGCGCTGAACCACTTCCCAAGCCACATTGTGTCCTGCACCGTCAAATATATCCGAATAAAAACGAGACGTTGCGCGAAACAACCCACCCGGTGTTTTCTCGGAAAACTCGCGTCTGAGTTCGACAAGCGCCTCACGGAGCCTGCCTGCTAGCTCGTCCGTGATATTCAGCGCACAGGTACGGGCCGCGGCGGTCTCCAACATGCGGCGGATGTCATAGATCTGCCGTGCGTCGTCCCAGCTCATTGCAGACACAATTGGCCCTTTTCCAGGCAAAATCTCAACCAAACCCTCCGCTTCCAAATAGCGAATGGTCTCACGCACCACTGTCCGACTGACCCCGAGCTGTTCACACAAAGGGCGCTCGACCAGGCGCTCACCTGGCTTGAAATGCCCATCGATGATCGCATCGCGCATGCGCTCTTGAACCATGTCACGCAGGGTCATCGGGGGATGGTCGATCTTTGAAAGAGAAGGTCCAGTCATAGGCTGGGTGATAGCAATGCCCCACTTTCACCGCAAGACTCCTGACTGATCGTATGACAGTATACCACAAAATTGACTGTCAGGATCATTGCTCAGGTGCCGCCATGCCCGCAGAAATCCGCAAAACACTGCTTCACGCCGAAAACACCTTGATTGAAGGGGGCAATACCGCTGAAGCACCGCTCAAGAGGATTGCCGCTGTGACGGTGATCAAAAACCCTTGGGCCGGACAGGGGTTTGTTGAAGATCTGCGCTCCGCGACTAGTGGGTCCACTTTGTACCCATAGACAATGCACCAAGGCTGAAGAGCTGATCGCAAAATCTGTCAACCAGGGTGCAAAACTGATCACTGGCGGTCACGCTCTAGATCGTCCAGGTTTCTACTTTCCGCCATAAATTCTTGATTGCGATGGCGCGCGCAATGCTGTCAGCTTGAGCAATGAATTTTTCGGCCATGACCGAGAGAGGCATAGAGGCGGCGCTAGATGACACCAAGGTCAAAGCCGTCTGGTTGCGTACCAGCGACGATCCAATCCCCGCCCTCTTTGTTATGCGGTGAAAATCAGAGGCCTACCATCCAAACCCTGCGTTTCTTGCCAAAATGGGAACTAATCGCGTAGCCTCATTGCTAGATCCTGGCAGAAGCTATGGCTTCTTTGGGAGAGGCAACTAGGGGTTCCTATGGCCAAGACCAGCTACGAAGATCCTGTCGTTTCGAAAATTGCCAACTTAGCGGATGGAGGGTTGGCGCAGGCACTGGATTCTTCGGATATCGGGCTTTGGCTCTGGGATCTGGAACAAGACACACTTGAGCTCAGTCAGGGATTGTTAAGACTGACCGGGTTTGAGACCTTGCCGGGGCAGACCAGACACCAAATTCTGTCGGGTCTGTTACACCCCGACGATTTACAGCAAACCATTCAGCGCACAAGGCGGCTATTTGAAGAGGGGAAACCCTACGAAACCATTTGTCGGATGCGGCATATCTCGGGGCGGTATTCCTGGGCGCTGACCCATGGCAACCTTGTCCGGGATGAGACCGATGCCCCAACTCATATGATTGGCGTCGTCCGAGTGCTTGATGATTTGGAGCAGGTCAAGCGCGATCTTCGACGTTCAGAGGAGATTGCCCGGCTTGGACATTGGGACATCGACGTCACATCCAATAACTTAAGCTGGTCCGAGGGTGCATATCGCCTGTTCGATTTTGATCCCACGGGCGCCGTTCCTAGCCTCGACGAAGCGCGGAGCAAATATCCCCCGGAAGATCGAACCAAGATCATGTCCATCATTGATCAGGCTCTCATCACCAAGGAACCTTTTGAATACCAGACCCGCATCCTACGCAACGACAAAGCAGACCGACATGTTCGCGTCCGAGGGGCCGTTGAAACCGGCACCAATGGAGATGCCGTTGCCTATTTTGGAACCATTCAGGATATCTCAGACGAAGTGGAACGCGACGCGCAGATCAGACAGGCGCAAAAGTTGGAGTCTATCGGCAAGCTCACAGGTGGCATTGCGCATGATTTCAACAATCTTCTGGCGGTTATTCTGGGCAACCTCGAACTTTTGAAACAAGACCAGAAAGCTTCGGACGCAGGCACCTTTATCGACGCCGCAATTCAGGCGACCCTGCGCGGCTCTGGGCTCACGCAGAACATGCTGAGTTTCGCGCGCCGCGCCGAGCTCGAGCCTTCCCGTCAGGATCTGAATGTGGTGTTGCGGACAACCCAAAGCTGGATAACACGCACCATCCCCGAAAACATCGAAGTGACGACCAACCTCCAACCCGATCTCTGGCCTGTGGAGGTCGATCAGAACTCGCTTGAAAACGCGATCCTCAATCTGATCTTAAACGCCCGCGATGCTATGCCCCAAGGGGGGACATTACACCTCAGAACCGAAAACATAGACATCCCAACCGGATTTGTGACGTCGCTCTACGAAGATATCCCTCCCGGCTCCTATGTCGTTTTGAGTATTCGCGACACCGGTCATGGTATTCCTCAGGAAATCCTATCGGATGTGTTTGAGCCGTTTTTCACCACCAAAGAAACCGGTCGTGGCTCAGGGATGGGCCTGTCGATGGTGCAGGGATTTGTCAAACAATCCGGAGGAAGCCTGCTTGTCGACAGCAAAGTCAATTCAGGAACCACATTCCGACTGTATTTCCATGCTGCTAGAAATACTGAGACTCCACTCGAAGCCTGTCCCGGTGCGCACGCAAGCCATATTGCCTCGACCAAGCACAAGGCATCCATTCTATTGGTCGAAGACGAAGAAGACGTACTGCGGGTGTTAAAGGCAATTCTTACGTCGGCTGGATTTGATGTCACGCCGGCCGCCAATGGGGACCAAGCTCTGGACATTTTTCGCTCTCAACTCGATTTTGACCTACTTTTGACCGATATCTCCATGCCCGGCAAGCTCAATGGCATCGCACTGGCGGCCCAAACCCGCACCATCCGGCCCGATTTACCGGTTGTTTTCTTGTCCGGTTATGCGGGTCATAACTGTGCTCCCGACGATGGTATGTCCCCAAACGATATTCGCCTGACCAAACCCGCACGGAAAAAGGATCTGATACAAGCTATCGAACAGACCTTGGACCTCCCCGTCTCCACCGCGAAATAGCGCGCCTTAGAAAGCGCGAAGGCTCCTTCATACCGAAGGAGCCTTGCATCGTTGAAGTTGTGTCTGATGAGTCTCAGGCGCGGGACAAAACACTCGAAGGGCGCGCTTTGTACAGGGCGCCGGTGATGGCACCTGTGATAACCGCTTTGATCAGATCACCCGGCATGAACGGCGCCATGGCCGTGATCAAGGCTTCGCTCAGACCCGCAGGCTTCATAACCATGTAATAGGGTACGGCCACCAGGTAGAGTGCCCCGATGCCACCGACGATGGCCGCGACACCAGCAACGATGGTCGTGTTGCCACTTTTCCATTTTTCCATAACCAGGCCGCCGACAAAAGCCGCAACCGGGAAGCCGAACAGGAAGCCAGCCCAAGGTGTGGTGAACACACCCAATCCACCGCGGCCCCCCGCCAACAGTGGCAGACCTGCCGCCACCAGCACGAGGAACAGGACAACGGCCAACGCGCCACGACGCGCACCCAATACTGTACCACACAGCATGATCCCCATGCTTTGCGCGGTGATTGGAATACCACTCGCCAGAGTGAATTTCGGCAGCAGGCCCAGGGCTGCGATCAACGCAGCAAAAAGGGCTATAAGCACCACATTACGTTCCATCAAAGTCTCCTTTTTTGTCCACAAGCCCGCCGCGTGCGCGCAACGCATCTGCCATATGTTCGGCATCATCGAGGGCGAGCAAAGTAAAAGGCATCACGATCTGCCATCCTGGACGACGCCGCGAACGAGCGCGCCAAGACTGTGTCAGCCGCTGGCCGTTATCGATCAGGGTTGGAAGTATACGGATGACCAGAGCGATCGACAGCTCCAATGCCCGTGTGTTCAAGCCAAACCGACGCAAAGGCGTGGCCAGCCAGCGGATCACCGCAATCATATCATCGAGCGGCGTTGTCATGGTGACAAGATTGGCGAGGCCAACCGCTGTCACCAGACGCAACAGAATAAGCAGGCCCTCAAGCCAGGTTTGCGTCACAAGATGAAACAGCCCGATGATGGCAACAAAGGGCCAAAGCATCCAGAGACGTTCAATCCCCGTGCGCAGGAACAGGCGCCCTGGCAAGGCGTAAAGCCCCAACATTCCGGCAAACGCGCCGAGCTGCGCTGGAAGCGTATCAAAAACAAACAGCGCAATGCCCGCAACAGCCAAAGCCCCAAGCTTAGCCCCGGCGGGCCAGCTGTGCGCGCGCGTTCTAACTGGCGAGGTCAGAGATATCATCTTGCCCTCCCAGTCGCTCCATTTCCTGCAAGTAACTCTCTAGGACGACCTGCGTCGCACCTGTTTGACGAATGCGCCCCTGATCCAGCCACAGGAGTTCTTCATAATCTCGCAGATCTTCGGGATCATGTGAGATATGAATCAAAGCCCCGTCATAACGGTTTAAATACCCGGTCAACTGGAGCCGTGTCGGAATATCCAACCCTGCAAAGGGCTCATCCAAAATCAGCAGTCGCGGCTTCATGGCCATCACTGCCATGAGGCAAAGCAGGTGCTTCTGCCCTTGAGACAGTGTAGCAATCGACACATCCTGCCAATGCGATTTATCAAACTCCGCCAGAACCTGCTGTGCACTTGCGCGCGCCTCACTGCGGCTCTGCCTCTGTTGTGCAAGCCCAAAGGCCAGTTCTTCTATTACGGTTGGAAAGATGATCTGGTGATCGGGGTTCTGAAACAGGATCCCCACTGTATCCAAAGCGGCTTTGCGGTCTTTCGCAACATCAACACCAAAGGCCCGCACTTTCCCGGCGGTTGGCGCAACCAAACCGGCGATCACCCGGGCGAGCGTGGACTTCCCTGATCCATTGCGACCAACGATCCCAATCCGCGTGCCAAACCCAAGATACGTCAGCCCATCAAGAACCAACTTGTCCTGAAACGACAAGCTCAGGTCAACAAATGAGACAGTCGCAGTTTGCGCAGAGGTCGTCGTCATGGTGGCGGCGGATCCTATGGGTTTGGTGCCATCACAGGTGTGAGGCATGTTTGACTAGGAGGTCTGCCACTATTGTTAGGGATTGATCAACCAAGAACACAGCCGATACCGCGAACATGACACAAAATTTCTGCGTTGCGGCATGAGGGGCTGGGTTCGTTGCCGGAATTTCGATAAAGAGAGTCGTCTTTCAAGAAAGTGACATCATGCCGTCTGAGTTTCACCTCTCTGACAAGAGTCATCTGATCCGCCCGCCTTCAACGGAATTAGCGGCCCTCATGGCTGCAATACAGGCAGGTGAATCGGTGTTTGCCGCGCCATCAAATGGATTTGTCCCTCCCGCGAAGCCACAGTATCTCTTTGCTCAAAGCTCAGGCTCAACCGGCAGGCCCAAAATCATTCGCCGCACCCCGCTAAGCTGGATGGCCAGTTTTGAAATCACTCGCAGCCAATTTGGGATCACAGAGACAGATCGGTATGGTGTGTTTGGCGCGCTTCAGCACTCTTTGGCTCTTTATGCGACGATGGAGGCCTTTCATCTTGGCGCAGATCTCGCGTGCATGGAGGAGATGAGCCCCAAGGCGCAGGCCGCGCTTATTTGTGACCAGAAATTAAGCGTGCTCTATGTCACCCCAACTCAATTGACCCTCCTGCTCAGAACCAACCCCACGCTCTCCTCGGTCACCCATGTTTTCTGTGGAGGCGGACGTCTGCCAGCGCCCATTGTCGCGCAATTGCCCCAGGCGCTGCCCAACGCTACGTTCCGCGAGTTTTTCGGAGCCAGCGAGACCAGCTTCATCACGATGAGCGACGCGACGACGCCCCTAGGGTCTGTTGGGCAAGCTTATCCCGGTGTCACTCTCGAGCTAAAATCCACACAGGAGGGAAACGCATCTGAGATCTGGGTCAAAAGCCCCTATCTATTTGAGGGCTACGCGCAAGGTTCCAGCACGAGCACAACATCCCAAAATGGTTTTGTGGCCATTGGTGAAATGGGTCGCCTCGACGACTTCGGCAATTTATATCTTTTGGGACGCAAAGACCGCATGATCACCGTGGCAGATCAAAATGTGTTTCCTGAACGCATCGAAGCATTGGTGGAGGCGCAGCCGAGTATACAGGGATGCGCCGTGATCGCCTTGAAAGATGACTTGCGCGGACACAGGCTTGTTTGCCTGATCGAGGGTCAGGCCGATGTATCTCAGTTGCGCCGTTTGTGCCGTGAAACCCTAGGTGAGGCTCAAACACCCCACCAGTTTCACACGCAAGCCACCCTTCCCCGACTTGCCATGGGCAAACCTGATCTGGTGAGATTGCGGGCCCAGCTTGAAGCCGCCTCATGAGCAACATCATCGCAGCCCGCCGCAGCCCAGTTGTCCCACGTGGCGGTGCCTTCGCCACTCTAGAGCCGCACGAAATCGCGGCCCCTGTCATCCGGCAGCTGTTGAATGACGCTGGACTCACTCCTGATCAAGTGGGGGAGGTCATCGTTTCCAACGCGCTGGGCGCTGGCGGTAATATTGCCCGCTCTGTGACCCTTGCTGCTGGTCTGCCAGAACAGGTTCCTGGTCTGAGCCTTGATCGGCAATGTGTTGGGGGGCTGGATGCTTTGTTATTGGCGAAGGCCATGATCCAAAGCGGACACCATGATGTGGTGATTGCCGGGGGCGTTGAAAGCTATTCCCGCCGTCCTTTGCGCCAACGCACCTTCACGGATGGTCGGCCACCAGAAGCCTATGATCAGGCGCGTTTCACCCCATGGGTTGATCGTGACCCGGACATGGCTGTCGCAGCAGATGCGCTGGCGGAGCTATTGGGCATTACGCGCAGCGCCCAGGATGACTGGGCCATGCAAAGCCACGCCAAGGCTCTTGCGGCAACAGACCTGCCGGAGATTGTGCCGATTAAAGGTCTGGAGCGAGATCCGTTTGCCCGCAATCTGTCACCTGCTTTATGTCGCCGCGCCGCATCTGTGTCGGGCAATACCACCGCAGCCAACATGACTGTGGCCGCCGATGCAGCGGGTTTTGTGGTGATGGTATCAGATACAATGGCCCATTCTTTGCAATGCCCAACAGTCAAAGTGACCCACGGCGGCACAGCCGGAGGCGACCCAACTCTCCCGGGATTGGCACCTGTTGAGATTGGTACTCAAATCCTATTGCGCGCGGGCCTCCGGCCCGGCCAACTCAACAGCGCTGAAATCATGGAGGCCTTTGCCGTGCAGGCCATCGCCTGCCAGCAAGGCATGCACCTCCCCGAAGACCTTGTAAATCTGCAAGGCGGGTCATTGGCGCGGGGCCATCCGATTGGTGCGTCGGGCGCTGTTCTGGCCGTGCGCCTGTTCCATCAGCTCGCCACCACTGGCGGGCACGGGTTCGCGGCAATTGCCGCAGCTGGCGGCCTTGGGACCGCCGTCTTATTCAGCGCGTAAAACCTCGATGGGTGCACCAAGACGCAGCTCGCCATCCTGCACAATCTTGCACAAAACCCCACGCAGTCGCATGGGCCGGTGCTCTTTCTTGTTCAGCCAATGCAAGCTTTCGGCACCATAGCGATCGCGCCATTTGATACAGCCATTGTTGAACTTATCCGAGACTTCAAGAACCGCAGTACCCACTTTAAGCCGCGTGCCTACGGGCAGATTGGCCTCGCTCAGGTCCATATCCGTGACAATGGTGTCGCCAGGATGGGGAGAACCTTCGCGATCCAGCCAGCACAGATCCATCACCCGTTGCGGAAGGATCGACACCTGAATTCGGGGGTCAGGCGCGCCGTCTTCCAACGTCAACCATGGCGCCTTCAACCAACGTTCGTCCTTGATGCCGCCCTCGACGGTCACCTCCAACGTCTCAGGGTACTCGCGCTGCAGATAATCAGGCCGGAAACACAGAGTCTCGACTTTGCCCGCTTTGGGCGCGTCAAGAACATGGGGCAAAGCCGCCATACATTCGGCCATTGTCACATGCTGCGCCATCACGGTGTTCCCTTACGTTTGCGGGCCTGATTGGGCGTTTCGCCAAATTCCTGGCGATAGGCCCGAGACATAGTCGACATGGCCGAAAATCCGCAAGCCAATGCAATATCAATCAGGGGTTTGCGGGTCTCTTCAACCAGATCGCGGGCGCGTTTCAAGCGAATTTTTTTGTACACCTTTGCCGGTGAGCTTGTCAGATACAGATGGAACATCCGCTCCAGCTGGCGGGTGGAGACCCCAACCTGGTCCGCAAGATCAGATACCCGTAGCGGGTATTCGATCTGCTCTTCCATCAGCTTGAGTGCCTTTTGCAAACGCGGTTCCAGAAAGCTTGCACTGTCCCGTACCCCTTTGGGTTGGTCCCGATGCATGTTGCGCGGTTCCTGAATCATCAACAGGCTGGCAAGTTCAGTTTTTTCCTGAGCGTTCAAGTGCTTGGTCAACAGCTCGATGATCAGTTCAGGAACAAATGTCTGGCCCGCACAGGTGATGATATGGTCGTTCGTCTCGGAAAGACGTTCGCTGAGCGTTGGGAAATCATCCACCTCAGCCAACACACCATGATCGCGCCAATGGGTTGTGATTGGCCCCTTAAAACGTCCAACTTTGCGAATAAAGGCAGTGGCGGCGTCAGACAAAAGCACCGTTGGTCGACCCCGCTTCTGCATCGCACGCAGGCGCGGCATCCAAAGCGCTGGATCGCAGGAGCGCCCACCAACCACGATGAGGCAATCATGCAGATATTCACCGGTGATTACCGGACTGGCCCGCACAAGGATTTCGTTGCCAGAGCTAACCAATCCCGGCGTGTCTGACACAACCGTCCAAGTAAACTCATCGGTATTCTTTACATCATTCGCCGCACCCAAAGCGGCCAAAACCGCTGCAAGTTCAAGCTGGGAAAACCCGTCCTGGACGTAGACTTCGAATTCCAATGGTCTGTGCCTTCCTCTGAAACGGGGGGCCTGCGATCTACGCGGCCAAGGTCACGGCGAGTGGATATCCAAAGTGTGACCGGCTTTGCACGCATCCGCAAGGTTGGTGTTTCTACGTGTTTAGCGGCTAACCAGATGGAATTTGCGCGGAAATACGACGTTTCAGGTCTAGAAAAGGGTCAGTTGCACCGGAATAGGAGAGTAACCTGCTGCCAGTTTTTCGAGCTTGAAGTCTTCAAAGGCTTCCTCGGCCAAACGCCGAGACCCGGGGTAATCCACCATGAACCCACCATCTGGCAGTCCAATACGGCCCCATTCACGGATCACACACCATTCGCCAAACAGGTTCTGGGTCAGACACAGCGCATAATAGCGGCGTTGCCGCTTGATGTGGTTGACCTGTTCCAAACGGACGTACACGCGAGACTTCCCAGACAACGCCGTGAATCGGCTAAAAGAGAGCGATCAGACGAAATCCTTTAGCCGGGCTTTTACAATCTGTCCATTGATCAGCCAGCAAGAGGTTTGGGAATGGGACCATCTTGCAACCCCTGCGCCGCGGCGGGATCCAAAAGCACTTCCACCTGTGCATGCCCCTGCAACACCGATGCGGGCATCTCTTCTGTGACCTCTCCTGCCACCATACGGGCCACGGCCTCGGCTTTGGCCTCTCCTACAGCAAGGAGAACGATATGTTGGGCCCGCAGAATGGTTGCGATCCCCATGGTGATCGCACGCTCCGGCGGCAGATTGCCCTCTTTGAAGAAGCGTTTGTTGCTTTCCCGTGTGCTCTCGGCCAGATCCACGGCGCGGGTAAGACTAGAAAAGGGGCTCCCGGGTTCGTTGAACCCGATATGGCCATTCCGCCCGAGCCCAAGCAACTGGAGATCAACCGGCCCTTGCTCCAGCAATGCCGCTTCATAGCGGCGCGCTTCGAGGGTGGGGTCAGCCAAACCGTTGGGTATATGTGACCGCCCTGCATCCATACCGATCTGATCGAACAGATGTTCCTGCATATATCGGTGATAGCTTTGAGGATGGTCCGCCGGCAAACCAATGTACTCATCCAAATTAAAGCTTCGGATCTGCGTCAAATCCAAACCCTTAGTCTCGTGGCGCAGAAAAGCCTCATACACAGGCTCCATCGTGCCACCTGTCGCCAACCCGAGAACAGCATTAGGTTTGGATCTGATTTGTTCCGCCATCCGCGAGGCAGCGGCTTTGGCCGCTTGCCCTGCGTCCGGCAATACCGTCAGTTTCATTCAGCAGCATCCGGCAGTTGCATTTCAGACAGATCGATACGACGCGGCAACGCAACGCCCTGCGCATCGAACAGATGCGCCTGCAGCCCATCAAAGCCAAGGTCCATTGGGGCATCCAAAGCAATTGGCAGGTTGCCCGGAACAACTGCGCTGATCTGACCCGCACCTGCAATGTTGCCGTGCAGAACAGTTTGGTTGCCCAGACGCTCGATCACTTCAGGCGCCATGGTCAGGCAGGCCTCGGCCGCTCCAGCGCGCAAATCATCGGGACGAATACCCAAGGTCATCTTGTCGCCCGCAGCGGCCTGCCCCTCAACTGGAATGGTCACAGAGCCACCACCTGGCAAAACCACACGGACCCCTTCGGCCGTCGTGGTTTCACACACCACTTCGATGAAGTTCATGTTGGGATTGCCGATAAATCCAGCGACAAATTTGTTTTTGGGCATATGGAACAGCTCAAGTGGCGAGCCTACTTGCTCAATCATGCCATCGCGCAGCACGACAATCTTGGTCGCCATAGTCATGGCTTCGATCTGATCGTGGGTCACATAGATCATCGTGTTGCCCAACTGATTGTGCAACCGCGACAGCTCGACCCGCATTTCTGCTCGCAGGGCCGCATCGAGGTTCGACAGGGGTTCGTCGAACAAAAATACTTGAGGTTCGCGGACAATGGCGCGGCCAATGGCGACACGCTGACGCTGTCCACCTGACAGCTCACCGGGCCGATGTTTCAGGCGCTGGTCAAGCTTTAGAATATTCGCAGCTTTGGTCACACGCTCATCTACCTCAGCCTGGGGCATCCGGGCCACGCGCAGAGGGAAAGCAATGTTTTCAAAGACATCCATATGCGGGTACAGCGCATAAGATTGGAACACCATCGAGATGCCCCGTTTCACCGGAGGCAGATCATTGACCACAGTGCCATCAATCGACACCGTACCAGTTGTGATCTCTTCAAGACCAGCAATCATGCGCAGCATGGTGGATTTACCACAGCCCGACGGGCCAACAAAAACAACGAAATCGCCTTCATCGATGGTCAGATCGGTTGGTTTGATAACCTGCGCAGACCCAAAGCTTTTGGTCACGGCGGAGAGTTCTAGCTGTCCCATAGTATTCCCGTATTTGAGATGGGGCGGCGCAACCCGCCGCCCCGGAAGAGGGATTATTCCCCGTTCAGTTCACGCAGCTCGTCTGCCGCAGCTTTTGCAGCTTCTGCAGGCGAAACTTCACCCAGGATCACGCCCTGAATGGCTTCGTTGATGGCATCCTGCATTGCAGCATATTCATACATCAACGGCTCGGGGCCACCGGTCGGGATCGACACAATGAAGGGTTCCCAAGTTGGGTCCGATGCAATCAGCTCTTCGGTGTCCGTAGTCTGACGGATCGGGGTCCAACCGCCTTTGCGGTCAGCTTCCGACTGTTTCTCAACAGATGTCAGGTAGCGAACAAGGCTTTCCGCCGCCTCTTCCACGCCTGTGCCCTCAAACACAACGAGCGAGTCAGTGATCAACAGGGTCGAATGACCATCACCCGACGGGCCCGCTGGGATCAGGTTGATACCTGCATTCTCAACGTTGCCCAGACGACCACGGCCCCAGCCACCCGAGACATACATCGCGATCTGGCCTTCCTGGAACAGGGGCTCCAGCTTAGCGCGGTCATAAGCGATCGGACCTTCCTGAGCATAGGCGGAGACATCTTTGAAGAACTGCAGTGTTTCAACAACTTCTGGGCTGTCGAATGCCACTTTGCCATCAGCGTCTACAACTTCACCACCATTCGAATACATCCAGTTCAGGAACTGGTGCATCGTGTTGTCAAACGAGGCCGCCGCGATACCAAGACCTTTCGCATCGGTGTTCTCGTCAATCGCCTTCGACGCTGCGATCACATCCGCAAAGGTTTTTGGGCCTTCCGGCATGTCCAGACCCGCCGCTTCGAACAGATCTTTGTTCCAGAACAAAGCTTTGGTCGAGAACGCACGGGGCAGACCCCAGACCTGATCGCCAATACGTACAGTGCGCAACACGCTTTCCGAATAGCTGCCCAGCTCTTCGTCGGTCAGGTTGAACGGACGGATCAGCTCGCTGTCGGCCAGCTGTTTCAGAACGCGCGAGCCCATGTAGGACACGGCAACAGGGTTACCCGCAGCGGCCAGGGTGATCGATTTTTCCTGGCACTGGCCCCATGGAATGAACTCCAAGGCAACTTTATAGTCAGGGTTTGCCGCTTCCCACTCGGCGATGTGCTCACCCTGTGTTGTGACAAAATCGCTGTCCGAGCCACCACAGTTGATAAATTTCAACTCGGTTGCGGCCTGAGCACCGGTGCCCAATGCGAAGAGCGCGGTTGTTGCCAAAATATGTCTGAGTTTCATGATTATTTCCTCCCTAATCAGACTGTTATTCTTTCACCGCACCGGCGGTCAGACCGGCGACAATGTAACGTTGCAAGAAAATGTAGACGAGAAGCACCGGAGTGATCCCCACAAGGCTGGCGGCCATAAGCTCGTTCCAGATGATACGCTGACGACCAAAGAACTCGTACAGACCCATCGGCAAAGGATGCAGATCACTGTTCGAATTAAAGATCAGGGCAAACAGGAACTGCTGGGCATAGGCCGAAATAAAGGTCGTGATGGCGACAACCATGATACCTGGCAGGGCCACGGGCAGAATAACACGCCACAGGGTGTAGATCCGCGAAGCACCATCCACATGCGCCGCCTCTTCCAGTTCCTTAGGAATGCGCAGGAAGTAGGACCGCATCAGGAAAATCCCTGTTGGCACCGAAAAAGCCGCGCCCGGAAGAACCATGGCAAAATAGCTGTTCAAAAGCCCGAGGTTGAGCATCAGCTTGTACATCGGAATGATCAGAACCGCCGAGCCAACCATGTTGATCGCAAGGAAGGTGCCCAGCAATCCGTCGCGCCCTTTGTAAGAAAAGCGAGAGAAGGAATAGGCGGCAGGAATGATGCAGCTGAGCGCAAGCAGGGTGACGCAGCACGAGATAAAGAACGAGTTGAAGATATACCGCCCCAGTCGCGGCACCGACTCCCACATCGTGACATAGGCCGAAAAAGACATGTCGTCGGTGATAAAGCGATACGGGACGCGGAACACCTGATCCAGCGGTCGCAGTGAGACCACAAAAGCTTCGACAAAGGGGGCCAGAATGAAGGTGAGGAACACCAGCATTCCCGCATAGATGGCAAGTTTTTCGTACCAGCGATACTTGTCGATCATGACTGGGCTCCATTTCGGCGTGTCAGGCGCACCAGCAAGGCCACGTAGAGCGCTGCAAAGGCGGATAGAAAGACAAGGATCATCACCGCGCGGGCCGCACCCTCGCCATAGCGGAACCGGGCCAGACCGGTTTTGTAGGTGTCGATGATCATGGTCGTGGTCGAGCCACGTGGGCCGCCTTCGGTCAGGATCCAGATGATTTCGAACGAGTTGAAGGTCCAGATTGCCGAGAGCAGGGCCATGGTTGCAATGGAGGGCGCGATCAGGGGCAGTGTCACCCGGCGAAAGCGATAGAACCGCGACGCGCCATCTGTCCAGGCCGCTTCATACAGCTCTTTCGGGATCGACTGCATGGCCGCCAGCAAATACAGCGCAACAAGCGGTGTTCCGATCCACACATCCGTGACAATTGTCGCAATGAAGGCACTGCTGCCATAGGCGAGGAACTCAAACGGCCCATCCAAAAGACCCAATCTCTGTCCGAGACCTGAGATCATCCCGAACTGCCCATTGTACATCCAGGACCACATGAACACGCCAATCGCAATCGGCACAATCCAAGGCGGCATGACAAGCACGCGAAACAGTGAACGCCCCGGCACAGCGGCATTTAGCAAAACCGCGCCCAGCGTACCCATGACAAGTTTGATCGTCACGCCAAAGAACATCCAGATAAAGGTCCGAACAATCACCTCAGCGAAATCATCCTCGAAGATCTCGATGTAGTTTTTGAAACCAACGTAGTCGACGGTTCGGCGCATCGAGGCATTGGTGAAAGACAACCGAAACGTTTCGATCAATGGCCAGGCCACAATCGTCATCACCAGCGCCAAAGCTGGCACCAGCATGAGGTAGGGGAAATAGTCGATCTTACGCTGCATGTTTGCCCCCAAGTGCGGCGTCAAATTCGGCCCAGATCTCACTCAGATCCACAACCCGACGCTCTTCCCGGGCTTGATCCATCGCCAGGGCAGTGATCCCGGCCTCAAGCGCATCTTTCACCGAAAGCGGCAGTGAGGGCATGTCACCTTTTACGTAGGATACCACATCCTGCGCCATGGCTGCATCGGCACCGTAATGCCCTGTCTCCGATCCCGAGCCGATGCCTGCGTCTTCTACAACCGTCTGGCTCGTGTCAGAGAGCGTCACCTTAAAGGTGTTCCGAATGAAATCGCCCTCGGCCATGCCATCCCGGCCAATCACGGCAAAACGGCGGAACTGATCAGGGACATTCAGATTGGTATGGAAACACAGATTGGCGCCGTTCTCATATTCGACCAGAGCGGTCTGATAGTCGATCAGATCCCCTTCGCCAGAAAAGGCATCATTGCTGCCGCCCCAACGCGGAACAAAGGAATTGATCCCATTGTTTCGGCTCGGTGCCACAGTCATATAGTCGACGTCGTCGGCAGGGCGATGTTCGGGCAAGTACTTCTTACGTCCGCCGAAGCTTGCAATCTGAGAAGGTCTCGCACCTACAACACCTTGGTAGAGATCAATGTCATGGCAGCACTTCTCCAACATAAAGCTGCCCGACATCGCACTGTGACGCCGCCAGTCGCGCATGAAGAACGACCCATGATACGGGGCAATGTGTTCGCTGGCCTCGATCGACATGATTTCGCCAATCTGCCCATCCGCCTGCGCCTGACGCAAAGCGCGATACAGTGGCGAATAGCGCAGCACCAGACCAACCATCAGACGCTGCATTCCGTTGTGGCGGGCGATCTCATGGGCCAGGGTGATGCTTTCCTCGACTGAGATGACCACGGGCTTCTCAGTGAAGATAAAGGGCACATCTGATTGTAGCGCGAGCTTGATGTGATCCAGATGCATGTGATTGGGAGACCCAATCATCAGCATGTCAAATTTGTGCCCAGCTAACATTTCCGCCGCAGTGTCATACCGTGTTGGCGTGCTGCCCAGATCCTCCAAAATGGCCACGCGGGCATCTGAAGGATCCGCGACTGCGGTAAACTCGGCCTCTGGTGCGGCTTTTTTGAAATCGCTGGCAAGGTTCGCGATACGCGCACCCAATCCGATCACACCGATCTTCATACTGTCAGTACCTCTGTCATCACTGCCCGAAGGGCAGCTATTTTATCTGGGTTGGTGTCGCGCTGCTCCGCGATGCCAAGATGTTCGATGGGTTGCGGGCTGGCCGTCGTGGTCGCGCAAGAAGCGTGAAGGGCATCAACCCCCTTGGCCATCAACGCAGCAGCGTTGCCGGGCGTTACGCCGCCGCCCGCCATGATTTGAATCCGACCTGCCGCATGTTCGACCAATTCACCTATAAGTGCAGCTCCGGCCCCTGCATCTGTCGCCTGACCACTGGTCAAAACACGTGTAATCCCTAGATCAATGGCACAATTCAGTGCCTCAAAAGGGTCCGGCGTGAGATCAAAAACCCGGTGCAACGTCACCTGCATGCCATTTGCCGCCTCGATCTGCTTGGCCAAAGCGTTGTCGTGAAGCTGGCCATCCGCATGTGCCACCCCGATCACAACTCCGGCCAGACCGGCAAACTTCATGGCCGCAACGTCAACCAAACAGGCGGCCTGATCCTGTTCATCAAACACAAAGTCACCGCCGCGGGGACGGATCATTGCGTGGCACGGCACGCCACAGTGGCGCGCCGTTTCAACAAGGCCCGCACCCGGGGTCAACCCTCCAAGCCCGAGCGCCGAACACAGCTCAATCCGGTCAACACCCGCTTGCGCTGCGTTTTGCAACGACATTGGGCTATCCACACAGATTTCGAACTTGGGGATCATTTTTATGTTCCTCACCTGACACAGCATTGAGCCGCATCCCTCCTGCGGGTAAGTGAACACAGGTCTTAATCGTTAGGCAAGATATTTTTAGCTTATCTAACAAATTTCCTCTGCGATATTTGTTTGACAAACATTTTTTCTCTCGAAATTATAGAACACAGACAGGGAAGGATACCGTAGCGCATGGAAAATGGCGGCGCACAGCAAGAAGACGACCTGATTTCGCGGATTCGCGAGTCTCAGCCAACGCTAACCACCAAAATGGCTGCGATTGCAGACCTATGTTTGGCCGACACTGAACGGTTTATTCGAAATACGAGCCGTGAGATTTGTGCTGAACTAAACACATCAGAGCCAACTTTGATCCGATTCTGTCGTCAGTTTGGCCACGCAGGCCTGTCCGACTTTCGAATCGACTTAGCCCTGTCCCTTGCGAAACAGCCGCGCCCTCATGGGTTTGTGGAACCCCTGACCGTTGACCGACGCCGCGTGAACATGGAGGCGAAGAAATCCATTGCGGAACGCGCCACCACTCTTATTGGCTCAGGCGACACGCTATTGATCGACAATGGATCAACCGCCGAATTTTTCGCCTCAGCCTTACCAACGGATCCCAAACGCATCATCATGACCAATGGACTGGTGGTTGCGCAGAACGCTTTGGCCAATGGTACTCACGATGTGATGTTGACAGGTGGGCGGATCCGCCCCAACGCCCTGTCGCTGACCGGCCGTATGGTCGAAGGCTCACTGGGGGCCATGCGCTTTGACACCTTTGTTATGGGGGCTGACACCGTTGACCCCAATGGTGGGTTTTCAACCTTCCGGGAAGATGAGGCGCATATCACCCGCGCCATGATGCAGGCCGCTGCACGAACAATTGTGCTGGCCGACCGAACCAAATTCAAGAAACCCGCTCTGCATCGGATCTGTGGCTGTGACGCCGTGGATGTTCTGGTGACCGATCTTGACCCGAATGACCCTGCTTTGGCGGCTTTGGCCGAGCAGGGGGTCGAAATTGTTCTGGTACCACCGCAGAGCCCGTAACACGGGACCCCCTTCTCATGAGCCAACTGACAGAAAGCGCCACCTGGCGTGAAATTCATGCCCAACCCGAGATCTGGCGTAGCTGGTCCACCCAATTAGCAGAACAAGCTGCGCAGGTTCGCAGCTGGATCAGCGCCCGTTCTCCGGACGAAATTTGGCTGTCTGGGGCGGGCACCTCGGCCTTTATTGGCGATATCTTATGTGCCGGTGATCGCCGCCTACGTGCGGTCGCCACAACAGATCTGGTGGCGGGACCGCAGGATCTTTTGAACGACGACCATATCTTGGCCGTACAGTTTGGACGATCGGGCAACAGCTCTGAAAGCGTCGGCATGATGGATGTGATGGATGCAAGCCGCCCCGGCTGGGATCGGCTGCACATCACCTGCAACCCGGATGGGGCTTTGGCCACCCGTCCTGCGCCCGGCCCCGGTGAAGCGCGCGTGATCAACCTGCCCGAAGCGACCCACGATGCGGGCTTTGCTATGACATCAAGCTTCACAACCATGCTGCTTTCTGCTCTGGCCTGTCTCTCAAATTTTGACGCCGCCACGCAACTGCCCAGAATGGCCGATCAGGCGGACAGCCTTCTTGAGAGGATTGCAGCCCTGAACATCCCGCGCCCCGATCGTGCTGTTTTCCTCGGCTCCGGAGCGTTGACCGGCGTTGCGCGCGAAAGCGCCCTGAAGGTTCTGGAACTGGCCGCCGGCCGCACGGTAACCCAATGGGACAGCTGCCTCGGATTCCGCCATGGCCCCAAGGCTTTGGTCGACAAAACAACCCATGTTTTTGTGATGTTGCATCCCGATGCCCATACCGCCCAATACGATCAGGATATGGCCGACGAAATCCGCCGTCAGTACCCTGACATTCACGTGACCACCATCGGGCCACGCGGTGACATCGAGATTACCTCAACCGGCGATGTCCGCGCGGATGCTGTCCTTTATGTATTGCCCGCGCAAATCCTGTCCGCGCAGTGGTCTGCCGACCTGGAGCTTCCTGTTGATGATCCGTTTCAGGGACAAAATCTCAGCCGCGTGGTGTCCGGTGTAACTCTTTATCCGTTTGTAGGCTAATCCATGCGCTGTGGCGGAATTGACCTTGGTGGCACGAAAATCGAGGCGCGTCTGTTTGATGGGCCCGAAACGAAAACTCTGGAAAAACGGCGCATTGCGACGCCGAAGACAAGCTATGCTGACATGCTGGAGGCCGTTGTTGAGCAAATCAACTGGTTGCGCAGCTTTGATGACAATCTGCCTGTGGGGATTGCCGTTCCTGGAGTGATCGACCCCGAAACCGGCGAGAGCTTTGCGTCAAACATTCCCAGTTCAGGGCATGCGATTGGCCGCGATCTTGAGGAGCGCGTGGGCACCCCAATTGCGGTGATCAACGACTGTATGGCCTTTGCTCTCTCCGAGGCGACAGGTGGCGCTGCGGAGGGCGCCCAAGTGACCATGGGATTGATCCTAGGCACTGGGGTAGGAGGAGGCCTTTGTATTGATGGCAAAATACCTCCGCGCCACGCAGGTCTCGCGGTTGAAGTTGGCCATCTTGGCATTTCAAACCGAGCTTTGGCACGGCATGATCTGCCCCTTTGGCCCTGTGGCTGCGGTCGGATGGGGTGTATTGAAAACTATATCTCCGGCACCGGCCTTACAAACCTCGCCGAATGGCACATAGGGCGCCGTCTTTCCGGCGAAGACATCGCAAAATGTGACACCCCGGACACCCAAAAGGTGATGGAGATCTGGGCGGATCTAGCGGGCGACTGCCTGCATGCCATCCAACTAATTCTTGATCCTGACTGCATTGTTCTCGGCGGTGGGCTATCGAATATCAATGGCATCACAGAAATCCTGACTGAGAGCCTAACGCGCCAGCGTCTGGGCAATGCTCGCCTCCCCAACATTGTGACCGCTCGACATGGCGACAGCTCAGGCGCACGCGGAGCCGCGCTTGTCGCGACCAAGGACAACTCATGACACAACTTGATGATGTAATTCGCCAAAACGCGAGAGGCGGACCTGCAGTGCCTTCGGTCTGCTCGGCGCATCCGGATGTTCTCGCGGCCTCATTGCGGCTCGCGGAAGAGCTTGACCGGGTGGTGGTGATTGAAGCGACCTCAAACCAGGTGAACCAGTTTGGCGGCTACACCGGTATGACACCCGCAGATTTTGTGGCGTTTGTTCATCACATCTGTGCCGAAACGGGCACCTCGCCCAACCGAGTGATCTTTGGTGGTGACCATCTTGGCCCGCAGGCGTGGAAGAAAGAGCCTGCAGAAGATGCGATGGCCAAGGCCCGGACCATGATGGCCGATTACGTCAAAGCCGGGTTCACCAAAATTCATCTTGATTGTTCGGAAGGCTGCGCCGGGGAACCCGGGGCCGTGGGCGATGATCTTGCCGCTGCGCGTGCCGCCGAATTGGCCCAAGTTTGCGAAGAGAATGCCCCCGACCCCTCGGCCCTACGCTACATCATTGGCACCGAAGTGCCGCCCCCCGGAGGGGCGCGAAGCGACGACGATCACATTGCCCCCACGCCGCCGGAACGTGCGCAGGCCACTTTGGATGCGCATGAAGCCGCCTTTGCCAAGCTGGAACAAAGAGAGGCCTGGGCAAAGGTGCGCGGGTTGGTTCTACAACCGGGTCTTGAATTTGCCCCGGCCCACCTTGATCATTTCGATATGGAGCAACCTGATCATCTCTCCCCCCTGCTCAAGGGGCGTGATCTGTTGTGTTTCGAAGCGCATTCCACCGACTATCAGAAAGACGCTGTTTATCCAGATTTGGCACGCCGTCACTTCGCCATTCTCAAGGTCGGTCCCGCGCTGACCTACGCCTGGCGCGAGGCCCTTTATGCCCTGTCTCATATCCATATCTGGCAGAGCGGCGCGGCGCACATCAGCGCCGAGATGGAACGTCTGATGTTGGCCAATCCGGGATACTGGCAGGGTCATCTGCATGGCGACGCGGCCCGGCAGCATCAATTGCGCCACTTTGGATACGCAGATCGCATTCGGTATTACTGGCCGCAGGCCACAGGGCCGATCCAAACCATGCTGGAGGCTCTTGCAGACAATCCCCCTCCTGCACCCTTGCTCGAACAATACATCCCACGTGAAACGCTGACCCGAGGGGCAGATTTGCCGTTAAGCTGGCCCCAAGCCATCTTGCAGGCGCATGTGCAACGCATGTTGCTGCCCTATTTTGCGGAGCCCACCCAGACATGACCTATCTGTGTGATCTGGTTTGGTCCAACGGTGCGTTGCACCGTGATCAAACCGTTGACATCGTCGACGGCAAAGTCACCGCCCTGCGCCCTCGCCTTCCCTTTGACACTGGCAAACATCTGCACCTGCTGATGCCGGGCTGTACGGATCTTCAGGTCAATGGCGGTGGAGGTATGATGTTGAACTCATCCCCCACAGCAGATGGTTTGCGGCAGATCGCCAAGGGGCACCGCAGCAAAGGCACGGGTTGGATATTGCCGACCGTTATCACCGACGCCCCTGAAATCATGACAGCGGCCGTTGATGCGGTTCTCGAAATTTACCCAAATGAAGGCATCCTTGGCCTGCACATCGAAGGACCGCATATCGCGCCAGAACGACGTGGTACCCATGCCGAACGATTTATTCGTCCTTTGGATCAGGCAACGATGGAGCAAGTCCGCCGCCTGCGAGACCGCGATATTCCAGTTAAACTGACATTGGCCCCTGAACGGTCGGATCCGGACCTTATGCGCCAATTGGTTGACATGGGTACAGTTCTTTCCATCGGCCATTCAGCTGCAACAGGCGATCAGGTGCAGGACGCACTTTCCCTTGGCGCAACTTGTTTCACCCATTTGTATAATGCCATGCCGCCCATGACTTCGCGCGAACCCGGTATTGTCGGCACAGCCATCTGTTCCGATGCCTACTGCGGATTGATCGCGGATGGCATCCACGTCAGCTGGGAAATGGCACGGATTGCCTGCGCCGGCCGACCTCGCCCCGATCGGATGTTCCTTGTCTCGGACGCTATGTCCACCGTGGGTGGACCCGACCACTTCGAGCTTTATGGCCAAACAATCCATGTGAAAGATGGTGCTTTGGTCAATGCCGAAGGCTCGCTGGCTGGTGCGCATATCGACATGGTCACCAGTCTCGCCAATGCCCGTCACCATGTGGGCCTACCGCTCGAACAAGCCCTTGCAATGGCCACCGATACACCGCGCGCCCTGCTGGGGCTGCCGCGCCAAACCCTACCGGGCCTGTCGCTCAGCGACCTGATTGCCCTGACCCCAGATTTGACTTTGACGGAGATGCCCGATGTTGCGGCTTGAACAATGCCACTTGCCCGAACCTTCCGCCCAAAACGGATCTCTACGCCTGACCATCTTCAATGCGGGCAACACCGCCGTTCCTGTTGAAAAGCTCTTTTTCACATCTCTCATGCGCCCGATCAAAGACGCCATTGTCACGGGTGGCACCTTTGTTCGACGGTTTGCCAATCATGTGGAAATCCACGCCGAGGCCGGTTTTGAGATCGCACCAGGGGCTTCATGGGACATCACCGTCGCAGGTTTAAACCTCACGCCCAAAAACCGAACCTTTGGCGCGCTGTCCGCCTGGATTGAACACGAGGGAACGGTAACAGAATGCCTTGTGGCCGGATTGGACCGGCCCGATGACATGCCGCGCGCACCAGTCAAAGATTGGCCAGAACCCAAGATCGAAGTCCCTGTGGCTTTGATCCCATGGCCGGCCGAATTCGCGGTGCTGGGCATGGGACCAGCAGTGATGTTGCGCCCCGCAGACCAAACTCAGGCCGCAGCGTTTGTTGAGCTTGGTGCGCTGCACAAACGCCTGTTTCCCACAGCCCCCGACATCGTCACTCTCGGCGATCATCCAGATGCCGTCGCCGTACGCTGTGTTGAAGGAGTTTGCCCAACTGAGGGCTATCGGATCGAGTTTGCTGATGGCATCACCCTCACATACTCCGATCTAAACGGACAACGCCATGGCCTGATTGCGCTCGCTCAGATGGCCCATGCCGCCCTCAGCGACCCTCGATTCCGGTTCCCAAAATCAGGCTACATCGCCGATGCACCACGTCACGAATGGCGCGGCATGCATCTGGATGTGTCGCGCAACTTCATCAACGCAGACGGTGTGACACGTCTGCTTGATATTCTTGCTTGGCACCGGATGAACCGCCTGCACTGGCATTTGACCGATGACGAGGCCTGGCGCCTTGAGATCGAAGGTCTGCCAGAATTGACCGCGATTGGCTCGAAGCGGGCACATAACACCGTTCTGCCACCACAGTTCGCAGAAGGTCCCTCCGGGCAGTCCGGCTATTACACCGCTGATGAGATCCGTGAGATTGTCGCCCATGGTCAAGCATTGGGTGTTGAGGTCATGCCCGAGATCGACCTTCCCGGCCACTGCACCGCCCTTCTTGCTGCCCTGCCTCATCTGGTGGATCCTGAGGAAACCGAAGAAAGCTATCACTCGGTTCAAGGCTATCCCAACAATGCCATCAATCCCGGCATCCCAGAAACCTGGCCGGCTCTGGAAAAGATTTTTGCCGCCGTCGCCGACCTATTTCCCTATTCTTACCTGCACCTTGGGGGGGATGAGGTGGATGCGGACAGCTGGTCGACCTCTCCCAAAGCGCGGGCTTGGGCCGCAGAAAAACATGTTCAGGCCGGTGCTGCGACGATCCAAAGCGCCTTTATGCGCGATTGCCAACAGATGCTAAGCAAACATAATCGCAAGTTGGGAGGCTGGGATGAATGCGCCGACGGCGGGGGCGTTGACACCAGTGCATTGTTGTTTGCCTGGCGCAGCCGTGAAAAAATTGCCGCGTTGATGGAAGATGGCTATCACGTCGTCGCAACGCCGGGACAACATTATTATCTCGACATGGCGCAGGGAGACGGTTGGGACAATCCCGGTCTGACTTGGGCCGGTATCAGTCCTCTGCAAGAAGCCTATGAGTACGAAGCCGATGTTGGATTGCCAGAAAACAAAGGCAAACTTGTCGGTCTACAGGCCTGCATGTGGTCTGAGCTGATCGATGGGACGCCGCGATTTAACTATATGGCCTTCCCTCGCCTCAGTGCGGTTGCCGAGGCGGCGTGGACCCCGTCCGAGGAAAAAGACTGGCCACGCTTTGCCGCCCTGTCTCGCCTCATGCCACAGCTTTAGGAGCACACTATGGGTTATCGCGTCGCGCTTGGTGGGCTCCATACTGAATGCTCAACCTACAACCCGCTGTTTCAGCAACGAGACGACTTTCGCCGGCTCGAAGGTCAGGCATTGCTGGAGAAGGCAGGGTTTGACTATGGTGGCCACGGCATAGACGCAATCCCGCTGTTTCACGAAGCCTCCGTTCCGGGCGGCCCTGTAGCGCGCGACGTGTTTGACGCGCAGGCGCATGAGCTTTTGGAGGGCATTCGCAGCGCCCTTCCCTTGGATGGCGTTCATCTGTTGTTGCATGGCGCAATGTTTGTGCCCGGGGTCATCGACCCGGAGGGGTGGCTTATCCGCGAGGTGCGCAACATTGTGGGGCCCAATTGCCTGATTGCGGGGAGCTTTGATCTGCACGGGCAGATCACCCAGCAGATCACCGATACGCTAGACATCTTTGCGGCCTTTCGTACCGCCCCGCATATCGATGTCACGGAAACCCACGCACGCGCCGCCCGGATGTTGTCGCGCGCCTTGAACGACGGGCATCGCCCCAAGGTCTGCCGCGTTCCAGTGCCCGTGCTGGTCTCTGGGGAGATGTCGTCCACATTTGTGGCCCCCTGTGACCGGCTTTACGCCGCGCTGCCTGAGTTCGACACACGCCCCGGGGTTTGGGATGCCAATCTGATGATTGGCTATGTCTGGGCGGACAGTCCGCGCGCCACCGCCGCCGCTGTTGTCACCTGTCTTGATCCTCTAGCGGGTCAGAGTGCGGCCGAAGACATTGCGCAAAGTTATTGGGAAGCCCGTCACGAGCTGGTGTTTGACACCGAAGCCTTGCCACTTGATCAGGTGGCACGGGTTCTGGATGAGCCTGTGGTTCTTGCGGAAAGTGGAGACAACCCGACAGGGGGTGGTGTAGGCGATCGCGCCGATCTGTTGGCCCTGCTCCAGGCAGAGGATCAACCCGCCCTCATCGCGGGCATTGCCGCCCCGTCGGTTTACGACGCGCTCAAAGACGACGCCAAAACCGTCACAGTAGGTGGCACGCTTGGGGGTGGTGGGCCGGAGGTTTTACTCGCCGTCGACAGCTGCCGGTTCGCAGAAGACTGCGCCATAGTCCAAAGTGGCAAACAAACCGTCGTTGTCTCAAACCGGCGTCGCCCATTTCACAACTTCAGTGATTTCGACGCACTTGGCATCGATCTGGATCATCACCCTGTTCTCGTGGTGAAATCTGGATACCTTTCGCCTGACATCCGAACGCTTCCGCGCAGACAGATCATGGTTTTGACCGAAGGCGCGGTAAATCAAGACATTCCCAGACAGACCAACCTGCACCGACCCTATCCCTGCTTTCCATTTCTGGACATCTAACAACGATTGTCAGTGCAGAATTAATCTCTCAGATCACACGTCCAGCTCTTCAACAAACTTTGCGTTCTCCTGAATGTACTGGAACCGCAACTCGGGTTTTTTGCCCATCAGACGCTCGACCAGATCACCAGTTTCACCCGGCTCATCTTCGTCAATGGTGACGCGGATCAGGGTCCGGGTTTTCGGATCCATAGTGGTCTCTTTCAGGTCTTTGGCATCCATTTCACCCAAGCCCTTAAAGCGCTGAACGTCAATTTTACCTTTTCCGCCAAGACCTTTAGCCAAGAGCTCATCTTTCTCTGCATCGGTCAGCACATAGATGCGCTTGGCGCCTTGGGTCAGACGATAGAGCGGCGGACAGGCGAGATAGAGGTGACCCGCATCAATCATCGGACGCATCTGCGTGAAGAAGAAGGTCATCAACAGCGCCGCAATGTGTGCCCCATCCACATCCGCATCGGTCATGATGATGATCTTGTCGTAGCGCAGGTCATCAACATTAAACTTCGCGCCAACGCCGACACCAAGCGCTTCGCAAAGGTCGCGGATCTCGGCGTTTGAAGACAGCTTGTTGGACGCGGCCCCCAGCACGTTGAGGATCTTGCCCTTCAGTGGCAACAGAGCCTGCGTTTCGCGGTTGCGCGCCCCTTTGCCCGATCCCCCCGCTGAATCGCCCTCGACGATGAACAGCTCGGTGCCCTCGCGAGACTTCGACGAGCAGTCGGTCAGCTTGCCGGGAAGACGCAGTTTCTTGGTGGCCGATTTCCGGGCGGTTTCTTTTTCCTGACGGCGGCGCAAACGTTCTTCTGCCCGCAGCACAAGGAAATCAAGGATGGCGCCTGCAGATTTGGTATCCGCCGCCAGCCAGTTGTCAAAGTGATCGCGCACCGAGTTTTCAACCAAACGCTGGGCCTCGGTTGTGGCGAGACGGTCTTTGGTCTGGCCAACAAATTCGGGCTCGCGGATAAAACACGAAACCAGTGCACAGCCACCCGCAATCAGATCTTCGCGGGTGATCTGGCTGGATTTCTTGTTGTTGACCAGATCGCCATAGGCCCGAATGCCTTTGAGGATTGCGGCCCAGAACCCGGCCTCATGTGTGCCGCCTTCGGGGGTGGGAACGGTGTTACAGAAGGATTGAATGAAACCATCGCGTGATGGGGTCCAGTTGATCGCCCATTCGACTTTGCCTGGAGTGTTAAACTTCTCTTTGAAATCCACAACGCCCGAAAAAGGCTTTTCGGAATAGGTGGTCGAGCCACCCAATGTTTCGGTCAGATAGTCGGACAACCCGCCGGGGAAGTGGAACGTCGCCTCAAGCGGGGTTTCCTTGTCGTCGATCTCGGACTTCCAACGGATCTCAACACCGGAGAACAAAAACGCCTTGGAGCGCACCATTTTCAGCAAACGGGCGGGTTTGAACTTATGGGAGCCGAAGATTTCAACATCGGGATGGAAGGTCACCGTGGTGCCACGCCGATTGGGGGCCGCCCCGATTTTTTGCAGCGGGCTCACAACGTTGCCGCGCGCGAACTGAATCTCATGCAGCTCTTTGTTTTTCGCCACCTGCACAACAAGACTATCTGTCAGGGCGTTGACAACCGTCGCGCCAACCCCGTGCAGACCGCCCGACGTTTCATAGGCATCGCCATTGAATTTGCCGCCCGCGTGCAGTTCGGTGAAGATCATCTCAAGCGCAGATTTGCTTGGATCGTCAGGGTGAGGATCAATTGGGATACCCCGACCGTTGTCACGCACCGTCAGCGAATAATCTGCATGTAGCTCGATCTCGATGCGGCTTGCATGTCCCGCCACGGCCTCGTCCATCGAGTTGTCGAGGATCTCCGCGGCCATATGGTGCAGCGCGCGCTCATCGGTACCACCGATGTACATCCCTGGACGCATGCGGACCGCTTCCATGCCCTTGAGCACCTTGATGGAGGACGCATTATATTTGGTGTCTTCCTGCGGTGTCAAAAGATCGTCTGCCATGCTCGTGCCCGGTTTGTTCTGTTGGTTGGGCATAGTATGGCAGAGCAAATCGTCGTGTAAAAGGGGCGTGAACGGATGGCTGCGGGATTCTCGTGATTTCAGAGAGTTGTCCCCAGATTTTTTGCCACAGACACAAGAACTGGGGGCAGAGCAGGCCTTAGCCTACCCTGCTTAGTGGGTGAATCACTGAATCGTATAGGTCGTTGATGACCCATCGTCGCGGAGGAATGTTGCCTGATCGCCGTCAATCGTGACATCCTGACACCGCGTACCGGCCCACTTCTCAGGTTTTTTGATTGTGCGGCACCACTGGCCGTCGCGGATCACCCAGGCACCGACCAACTCTTCACCGGAGGCTTCTGTGCCGCCCATACGCCCATCCGCATAGGCAATGACGGTGCCGCCGTTGCTATGTAGAAGTGTTTTCCCTGCAAGCGCCGAGGTCAGAGGATCCGTGTTTCCTGCCACCGGCGCTGTTGTGGATTGACAGCCAGCCAGCGCGACTGCGGAAAGTGTCAAAAAAATGTACTGTTTCATAAGCCTCTCCTTGGTGTTCTAAGCAAGGTCACATTTGCGCGTCTTCGTGATCCTAGCGTGATTTTTTTTGACCTACCTCCGGTCTTCCAAAAGCTCGACTTCGACAAATGTACATTCAAAATCATTGGCGTTGATCACATCATGCTCGACCCCAATCTCGCGATAGTAGGGAACACCGCTTTGCATTTCGGCCCTAACGCGGTTGCCCTGTCCCAGATCAATTTCCAGGACACCATCAAACTGAGGGATCACAACATAGTCATAGGCGTGACGGTGCCAGCCTGTGTTGTCTCCCCGTGCCGCAAAACGCCATTCGGTAACCCGCACGCGATCATTTTCAATCAGCAGGGTCGGCGTCGCAGTTCCCGTTGCCTTACACATATCAAACCTCTTGTTCCAAAAACATGTGTCGACGCTAATCGGGCATAACCGGTGGCGCATAGTGCCAGACCAAAACCTTTTGCGGGCCGCGCTGACACTGGAACTGCGAAACCCGCATTTTGGGCCTATACATTTACCGCTTTAAATGCTCAGAATTTGCTCAAAATCTTGACCAAGGGAGTCGCATCGTGAGCGAGACCAATCTGAAGAGCCTTCTCAAAGATCCCAGCCTTCTGGAAACCCGGGCTTATGTTAATGGCCAATGGATTGAAGGCGCGACCTTTGATGTGAGCAACCCTGCGCGTGGCGATGTGATTGCACAGGTGACCGACCTGACCCGCGAGCAAGTGGCAGAGGCAATCGACGCCGCATATGTTGCGCAAAAAGACTGGGCCCAGTGGACCGGCAAAGAGCGCGCAAATGTGCTGCGCAAGTGGTTCAACTTGCTGATGGAAAACCAGGATGATCTGGGGCTCATCATGACCGCTGAACAGGGCAAACCTCTGGCAGAAGCCAAGGGCGAAGTCGCCTATGGTGCGTCGTTCATCGAATTCTTCGCTGAAGAGGCCAAGCGTATCTACGGCGAAACCATCCCCGGTCACGCGCGTGACAAACGTATCACCGTGATGAAACAGCCGATCGGGGTCGCCGCGTCGATCACGCCTTGGAACTTCCCCAACGCCATGATCACCCGTAAAGCCGCACCTGCCCTTGCGGCGGGCTGTGCCTTTGTTGGCCGTCCGGCAACCGAAACACCTTTGTCGGCCACCGCACTCGCGGTCCTAGCTGAACGCGCAGGCATTCCTGCGGGTGTGTTCAACATTCTGCCCTCGTCGGCAGCCTCGGATGTTGGACTTGAGTTCTGTGAAAACGACAAAGTGCGCAAACTGACCTTCACCGGGTCAACTCAAGTCGGCCGGATCCTGCTGCGTCAGGCCGCAGACAGCGTGATGAAATGTTCGATGGAGCTAGGTGGCAATGCCCCCTTCATCGTCTTCGACGACGCCGACCTTGATGCCGCCGTTGAGGGCGCCATCATGTGCAAATTCCGCAACAACGGTCAGACCTGTGTCTGTGCCAACCGCATTTATGTGCAGGCCGGTGTCTATGATGCCTTTGCCGAAAAACTGACAGCGCGTGTGGCTCAAATGAAAGTCGGCGACGGCATGGACGCAGGCACCGATCTGGGCCCGCTGATCTCTCCGGCGGCGATCACCAAGGTGCAAGAGCACGTGGCGGATGCCTCCGCGAAAGGTGGCGAGGTCATTTTTGCCGGCACAACCCCAGACGCACCAGGCAACTTCCTAGCGCCGACCATCGTCAAAGGCGCGACCCGCGATATGGCTGTTGCCACCGAAGAAACCTTTGGCCCCTTTGCACCGCTGTTCAAATTTGACGATGAAGATGAAGTAATCGAGCTCGCCAATGACACCATCTTTGGCCTGGCCTCGTACTTCTACGCCAAGGACCTGAGCCGCGTGTACAAGGTCGCTGAGGCGCTAGAATATGGCATCGTGGGTGTGAATACCGGCATCATTTCAACCGAAGTAGCCCCCTTTGGTGGGGTCAAGCAATCAGGTCTCGGTCGCGAAGGCAGCCACCATGGCATCGAGGACTATCTCGAAATGAAATACATCTGCATGTCTGTGTAAATATACCATAAAAATAAGGGGTTTTGTGAAAAACCGAAACCCCTTATTGGGACAAAACCACCTCACTATTGGGACAAAGTGAGCAGTGCATAACCACTAAAATGGTCCCCATGGTCCTGTAACTTTCACCGACACTCACGGATGAAATTTTACGATCCCAGCGCCCGCACCATACCTTCAAACCGCTTGAGATTTACCACATGATCGGTCAGTGCTTCATCTGTAAGACCGTCCACTTCCAGTCGGTACAACTCCACTGTTAGATCACCACGCTGTTGTGGTGTCAGATTAACATCCAGACGGCTTATCATTTCGTCCAGTTGGACGATCACATCACGCATCACGTTCAACTCAAGCTTCTCCTTGGATGTTGCGTTGCGGTACAGATCGTGTGGTTCTACTGCGAACACTTCTGCCAACTGGTTCATCCGCGCCTGTGTCAGAGATGATAGGCCACGCTCCAACCTGGAGAGTTGGGTCACCGAAATTCCCAGACGGCCTGCCAAGGTATCCTGTGATAACTCCATCTGTTTGCGGAGTTTGGCAATGTTGTTGGGGACCTTGGTGTCCATAGGTATCAGCCTCAGGATGTTGCTTGATCGTCATCATCACCGAAATTCATCTCCCTGTGCAGTCAATTGATATGGCGGATAAGGATTAAAGCCGTCATATAATGACGTGTTTGATTCCAAAATAGTCCTGTGATGACGTGTTTTGGAAAATCCGTCATCTAAGGAGCCTGAATGACTGCTGAAACCCTAGCCCTGATCGCATCATACTTCCTGTGCAGTGAAGCCGCTGAGACACGCCTATTGGATCGTGCCGAAATCGAAACCTGCACCAGTACCTATACTGCGGTGAAACTCAGCTTTCTTCCTGATGTTGATGCAACCGACTATGCGGCGATGACAGCAGTGGAACGGGCTGAAGTTAACCAGCGCGGGTATGCCGCATATGTTGCATGGCGGGCTGCGAATCCGACACTGGTTTCGAAGATGGAAGCAGAAGCACGTCACCAGCTATCCACATCAGATAGTTAAGTGCGAAATGTCCGTATCAGTCATAACTGGTTACAACGGATAATACGCCGCTATGGTGGTTCGTTTCTGCATCCGAAATTACCACCTGATACCATACCCCGCTTTACCACAGAACGCTGGGTACAGGAAATCACCATAGCCCTGAACAACCTGCCTGATGAGTATCGTGGTAGCTTCTATTATTCCTGGTGCCGTATGGATGCTGATGAACGAACAGCATGGGTACAACGTCGTAAAGCGTCCTTGATGATCATATGGGTCCGTGGTGGGTCAGAGGGCCTACAGGGGCTTCGAGAGGGGCTGTGTGAGGCTTTGGGTGACATTGATCGTTAGTACCACCACGATCCTTACGACCAGTGATCAGCGTCAGCAGGTTTACGAACGTCTTCTGCATCGCAACCGCATCCGTTTTAAGATGGGGATGAGGCCGATTGATATCACCAAGATGTACCACAGAAAGGTCCACACCATGGAAGTCGCAAAATACGAGGATTTACTGGAACCCTATCTGGTTGATGCCTTTGCCGACATTTCATGGCCAGACAGTTTGACAGGCCGTATACTCATTGCAGTTCGTCTGTACAAAAGATGCGTGGATCAGGTTCACATTGACCATGGTGTGGCTGATCCAAGAGATCGTCAGCCCGACATTATTGCCGTCATCAATCGTCTGGTACCGCAATTGCGATAAATTGGACGATACGTCCTCAAATTAGTGGTCGCAGATTCGGGGTATATTTACATCAGCCGTGCGCCAGTGGCGTTAGAGCAGGATGCAAATGTTACAGTTTTCAACGGAGCGTAGAAGTTTTCATTTGTGACGAATGAAACTCCTTCAGGAAAGTGGCCGACTGGGTGAATCCAGAAGGCCATATTTTATTGGGGCTTCTGTGCTTTGCAAAACCGTTCTTGAAGAATGGAACTTCATTCATGACGAATGAAAAGTGTTTATTCTTCAAGAACATAAGTTCGATCACGAAATCAAAATAACCAGCCATTTTCCTTGAACGGAAGCACCTATATTCCTACGTTGATGCTGCGCGGTCACATTCACCGATGCCATCCATCTGGTCCGATTCCAGATAGTGTCCACACAGGGATTTATGCGATGTCAAAACTCGTCACAGGGGGTATTCCACCCCCACCGTATATTATTGCCTTGCACTTAATCACGCCGATGATGTGTGAGGATCAGCCATGGAAGTATCGTCACTGGTCTCGTGATCTATCAACAGTTCAATTGCATCTGTGACCAATTCCCCCAATGTACGACGGCCTGTCTGAAGGACATGCACCTTGGCTTCGGTCACAAGATCGGGGTCCAGATTACGGATGGTATTGCGG
Organism: uncultured Pelagimonas sp.; assembly: GCA_947497905.1. Taxonomy (GTDB): domain Bacteria; phylum Pseudomonadota; class Alphaproteobacteria; order Rhodobacterales; family Rhodobacteraceae; genus CANMIH01. Next base: position 20,074 of record CANMIH010000007.1, on the reverse strand, counting down.
GTTCCTGACATGGTTTTTCTCCTGATGGATTACACCCTTATTTAGGCCCACACTTCGTTCTGGACATAGCTTGCGTCCAAGTCTGCGATGTCATCTTCGGAACACATAAATACCAGTACACCATGGTGCGTCATGACGTACCAGACCAACGAAACCTTGCCCAATGACCACCAGACTGAAGGCCACCGATACATGCAATTCCAGCGCCATATGCGCTGAGGTGACCCTACCTATAGTCAAGGTTTTACATATGGTGGTGTGATGCACTCAGACGTTATCCGAAAGGCAATCATAGAAAGGAAAGCCAATCTATATCGAAGGGTAAGCACACTTAAGCAGGCAGAGGATGGTTATAAGTATCAACTGGAGTGCATTAAGGATCACTATCCAGAATTTACCATATCCAATTCTACCAACATCAGCGTTAAGGAAGTCATATCTGGTCGTTGTGATACAGAAGTCCGAATGGCCACAGGTCTGCGTAAATGCCTTCGACACCTGAAGCGTCATCAATCCGAAATTCTTCTGGTATCCAGTGATGATCGCATTTCCAGACGGGCTGAAGTATTTGAACTCATACAGAAGCAAGGCTTAGGTAAGCGTATCTATGATGCATCCACTGGGATGAACGTGGATGACATCATCGAACTAAATCATCACCACAAGGTGGAAGAACTGACAAACGCCAAACGTGAAGCGCAGTTCAAAGCAATCGCACGACTTATGGCGGATGGACAGGCATTTGGTTCTCCTGACATCGCCAAACATTCAAAGAAAGGATCAATCACGAAGACACGCTTGGCTGATGAAAGAGAAGCACAGGTTCTATCCGTCATAGCCAACATGACCTATCGTGGTGGTGGTCAGAAACCTTCATATGAAGAAATAAGCGATGAGTTAGACCTTCAGGGTATCCGTACTGGGCAAAACCGTTTCCTGACACCGAAACGTCTTTGTCAGCTTAGGAAAAGATCACCAGAGAAGTGGGACTACGCCTTTGATACATACCATAGACCACGACGGCGTATTCGTGAACTGGTACAAGCTGCCAAGACGGAAGTCTCCACCAAGCGGATACATCGCAGACGTAGGATATGGCTGTCCAGTAAGACCATCATTGATGCGCTGCTATATGGCCTGACATGGCGTGACTTACGATCCCTGACCGTCGGTGATAATCACCTGTGTGATCAAATCAGAACGCAGGCAGGTGAAGATGGTTGTCGTAGTCCTCCGACCATTTGGCCGTGCCTGAGAGGGGTTCAGTGGAGCGTCAGACGTGATCAACTGATAATATCAAAGACCCAAAGATACGACATGGTTTTCCGTGCATGTTTCTGAGTGGACCAATGATTATTTGGCATTCTGCTGGTTGCATCCAGAATGAACAGATCACGACCTCGTAACCCTAAAGCTTCTGCATCCTGCAATAGGTGGACGTGTAAAAAACGTTGTCGTGGTCCTTCTACTGTATCCTTACACTTGACCCAGATTTGCCGCCTGGCGACCCGTGCAGCTTCCTTAAGGCCATCATGGTACAGTTGACGAATGCCCTTATAGTCGATGCCCTTGGTGGTCTCAGCGTTGCGGTAACGGTCATCAGACATGTGGTTGCCAGGCCATACAAGATACGGTGGATCAAGAACGACAATATCAAAAGAACTGTCGTGATAAGGAAGATTGCGAAAGTCATATGGCCGTTCTGGTACGGTCAACAAATCTGATCCCGTGACGTTTAGATGCGGAGCCTTACGCCAGAATGCGCCTTTGCCATAAGTGACATCCGCAATGGTAACACCTGTATCAGCAGCATAGAGCCTTGCCACTTCTCTGATCAGATCGGCATTGTTACCCCGCACCAATGCTTCAACGGGGTTTTCTTTGACCTTTCGTCTGCGTCGGTAATCAGCTTGCTTGCACTTGTCAGAACAAAACTTCCGATCAGAGCGATGTGTTTCTGGTGACATTTCAGCATTGCAATGCCTGCAAGCCGTAACGATTTTTGGTGTGTTCATTCGTTACGGTTAGTGGTTGATATCCCGCTTCGCAACCACATTCAGAGCAGGGACGATGACCGTAAAGGTATACCCTAGAGGTATCTGAAAATCCCGACGCTATCGCATCCATAAGGGTTGATTTTACCATACGGACACACACATATACGGACACCACCCTTACGTAATGATGGAGCAATATCATAGCCACTGTATTCTACGCCCGTGTATCCACATCAGAACAGAACATCGAACACCAGAAAGTCCAGGCTGAGGAAGCTGGGTTCAAATTTGACAAAGTGATTTGTGATGATGGTGTTTCTGGTATCGCCACCAAACTTCAAGACCGACCAAACGGCCAACGTCTGTTCGATATGTTGCGGGAAGGTGATACGCTGGTTGTACGCTGGGTCGATAGGCTTGGTAGAAACTACCAGGATGTTACTGATACAATCCGACATTTCATGCGTGAAGGTGTGGTGATTGAAACCATTATCAACCGTATGCGTTTTGATGGTTCCACCAAAGACCCCATGCAATGTGCAGTTCGTGATGCTCTGATATCCTTTATGGCAGCAACAGCCCAAGCACAGGCTGAAGTGCAAAAGGAAGCACAAACCGCTGGTATTGCTGCTGCCAAATCTGATGCAAAGAAGTACCGTGGAAGAAAGCCTGGTTATGACCGTAAGCAGTTTGATGCTGTCACTAGTGACCTAAAGTTCATGAGTGTGGCCCAAGTTGCCAAGAGCTACCACTTAACCCGTCAAACAGTTCTGCGGATCAGAGATGAACCACACAAAGCCGAAGCAGCATTGGCAAGGTGGGGTCTATAAAAGGCCAAGTCGTACTTCGACTGTTCTATGCCTGTTGTAGATGCGTTGTTGATCTGAGCACGGAATGACTAATCTCACACATAGGCAAGTAGCAAACCTTCCTTTACGCTTCGCTGGCGATCTTCTCTTCTTCCCATCGTCATGTGCTGGTGATCGGTAGTCAAAACCTCTATCTTTCTGGCAGACATGGTTTCTCGACCAATTCTGAGCAGTTCATCCAAGGATATCATACCCGTATTTGAATAACTAAGAACCAGAGATGACTGACTCTTCTCAACGCCTTCGAACAGGTCCTTGAACGCACCCCGCACCTTAGATTTAATGCAAAATGGCGATTGGTGCCGCTCTTCTCGGTACCGTCCCTTCACGACAGAACCCTTTTGCACTTGAAGCTTGGGGAAATCGTACAGGACCAACGTTTCAAGTGCATGATAAAATCTACTATAGTGTACAAAGCAGTAGGGCGGGTCCGCATAAACAGTCCCACCTTCAAAGTTGCTCAGGCACTCTTTGAAATCTAGGGCAGTCGTCTTGTGTACAATTTGAGTGGGCTGGTCAGGCACATAACTCAAAACGTCATCGTACTTACGCTGGAAGTATTGGGAGATAGACCGTCTGCGGTAAGTTAAAATGTCACGGAAAGATGAATCAGTCTTGGCATCTCGATACTGAGCATAGTGACCCGTTCCTTGGCTTGCATATGCCATCGCAAACATTAGCGAAGATAGAATCGCTGGGTAGATTGGCCTTTCTTTGAAGCCTTCGGCAACCTCCCTCAAAGCATCTATCCACAGGCATTGCTCATAGCTCCACCAGGTACCAGAGTAGTTCTTTGCAAACAAATGCCAGTAGTAGGAGAACTTTTTATCGATCAACGACTGCTGTTCGTTTTCAAGCATATTGAACTCGGTCAGAGTCATGGGCTTGCTGTAGTCTGCACGAACTTTACGAGGTCTGCTTTCAACGATAGCACCAGCCAAAGACACCAGTTCCTTCGCGCTTGGGGTGCCACTATCTTTGAAGGTTCTATTGTATGTATCTGCAAGTATGCCTGAGTAGGCCTGGATGTCGTTCGAAAAGACACTAGCTTGCTGACCAATCGCTCCTGCTAAGGAGCCGCTTCCTGCGAATAGATCGCAAATCGGGCGTCCATCGTAAACTTCATTGATACCGTTCAAGACAAAAGTCATGATTTTTGACTTTGAGCCCATATACTTGATTAGGCTTGGGTATTCCTGGTGTTTAAGGCATAACGTGTCTTGAGGCGAACAAAGCAAGGATAGCACCCTCCGATGAAAACTTTATCCTAAATTAGGATAGTGTTTTTCTACGGTGATGGTCTTGATGGGTCAAGTCGTAAAATGTCGAACGAACGAAACAGTGAGCAAGCCGCAATATTACGGGAAGTACTCTCTAACATGAGAGATTTGGCCCAACTTACACAGACCCAGTTATCCAAGAAGCTTGAGCGACCGCAGAGCTATGTATCGAAATATGAGTCTGGTGAACGAAAACTGACATTTATCGAAACCAGAGAGGTCGCCATATCTTGCGGGTTCACACTAACAGAGTTCGTTGAAATGTTTGAACAAGAACTAGAAGTACAAGATACCTGACATGGACCCATATCGTTATTTCCCCAAAAATTTTTCACAAAAATACACGATACATGAATGGAGGCATGCCCTAGCTATACTGAAGGGCGAGTTCAAGCCCCAGTACGATGACCTTTGTGATGTGTTAACGACCTTTGAGCTTAGACAGAGCAGCATCACTACTGGTGGAGGTGGTAAATCTCGTGTTTCTGGCTATCTAGATGGACAACTTTACAAAAAAGGCTGGTCAGAAAAGAGCTTTGACACTTCCAAAATTATTGATGGTGTACAGCATGCTACCCCTACGCACAAAATTGATTGTGTAAAGGGGCGGGTCGCACTTGATATCGAATGGAATAACAAGACTGAGTTCTATGATCGAGATTTGAACAATTTTCGGTTACTGCATGCGCTGGATGCAATAAGTGTTGGCATCATAGTCACACGTGACAGCGAACTACAAGAAACTGTATTCAAGCCCTTGGGTATCGGCCAAAAATACGGATCATCAACGACTCACCTAAACAAATTGATCCCAAAGATTGAAGGTGGTGGTGCTGGTGGATGCCCACTTCTTGTAATCGCAGTAAAATCGGGAGCGTATGTAGCAGGGAAGTAAGCCATGCCGCAACCAGCGCCTTGGTAGTGCAGTTTAGGTAGGATGTGTTCTTTGAGGCGCGCTCAGGCTACTGGTGCGAACAGATCAGGGATATTAAATACATCACCTGAACTCCCGCAACCAACCTACCGATCCAGCACTTGACCCTACAGACATGACCTACCCTTCACCCGCCAATACAGTCCATCTTATCAACCCATTCCAACTGGTTGTGCAGGTCATCAAAGTGGTGCGTATACCTTTTCGCCGAAGCTGATTTGGAGTCTGATGTGTGTCCCATGATGGCATTGCGCATGGTTTCACTCATGCCTGCATCCTTGGATGCACCTGCCCAACTATGACGTAGGCTGTACAACACTTTCTGAGGGTCACTGGATACGTGCGGACGGAAATGCGCACTCCAGTCCAATCCTATCGGGCTGGCGTACCTTCCATTTTCCGTACCTGGTACGAATGACGGGAATAGTAGACCTGAGTTACTAACCGACCTGATGTATTCAATATGCTCTTCAAGACGCGGAAGCAGTCGATGGTGAATCGGGATGCCACGCACTGACTCTTCATTTTTCAAAATCCGCCTTCGTACTCTTAGGTCGTCACTTTCATTCGTGATGATGATACCACGACGTTCCAGATCAACATCAGCCAGCCGAAGCTGACAAATCTCTTCGGGCCTTGCACCAGTCCAGATCAGCATATGCAATGCAGTGATCGAATCCGTCACACGTGACATCCGTGTACGATGCGCCTGGTACTTCCGTTCGGTCCAAATCTGTGTTGCCACTTCAACCAGCTTACGGATTTCGGCCTTGGTAAACGGTTTATAAGTCTGATCACCTATAGGACGTTTATCCTTAGGTGCTTTGACTGCCTTGGCGACATTATATTCAACAGCATCAACACTGGTCGCAAACTCAAGGATGGCTGACATCTTCTCTAAACGCTGCTGGACGGTCGTTGGTGCCAGAGGCTTACCCTTGTTACGCACACCACATAGATGCTCAACATAGTCGTTCAAATGTTGTTTAGTGATTGCAGCCAGTTGCAAGTCACCATGCAAAGCAATGAACTCCTCAACCGCACGTAGATGACTGGCCCTTGTAGATGCACGTGGATTGTTCTGGTTATGCATCTTAGGCAGAATTGACCGAAGTGTATCACCAATAGCTGGCACCATTTCGTCAATCTGCCGTGTGTAGTTCGCAGCCTTGAGTTCATTCAGTTCCAGTTCGACACCCTCAGAACGGGGTATAGCTTGATTGATCTGCCCCAACTCTACCTGCATAAGCCCCTCGTCTCGCCGCATTCCGAAATAGCCATCCCTCTCAGCTTGCCTGAGATACTCGGGATCATCAGATATCGCGATCTTGAAGGTCTCAACCACCTGACCATCCCGACGAAACTTAAATGGTCGGGTAGTCATTGGTGTGAAATCAAGCCGCATTGCAATATCATCATCAGTAACCCTCACGTCTTCCATGACATCATACATCATGGCTTTGTTGTGCTGATGCGCAAGTGCGGCTGCTTCAGCACGACGGCTGGCATCCGTAGGCCCTTCAAGCTTGATGTTCCATTCAGATTTACCACCAAACATCCATCGAAACTCAGGTGGTATCGCACGACGATAATAGAAGCTCTTCCCACGGGGTTTTATGTAGTTGGCCTTACCACTGCGCGGACTAAAATTAGACACGAACGACACCTCTTATTGGGACATTTTAACCCCACTATTGGGACATTTCCCATAGCTGTAAAGAGCATGACTGAACCTGACACAATGAAAAATACTATAAGTATCAGATACCTAATGGATATGTGATGTGATCGATCATTCGCCCTTCGTCCGCGAGGAAAAATGAAATACGTCTGCATGAGCGTTTAAGCACACGCTATTTCAGGCGGGTCATGTACCCGCCTGATTTGAAATCAAAGGTTTGGCTGCACCGTTTTGATCGGGCGATGAAATCTCAAGACCTTGGGTTCTGGAACAAGCCCCCGCCTCACCAATTCGCTACATTTTCTCTCTTGCCAAATCTCCGTACTCGGCGCAAAGTCACGGCGAGCTGGCGATGGCGTCGCCTTAAAATGCTCTTGATCCGTCCTGCACGCCCGGACCTTGCTTTGCCAAATGGTGGAGGAAGGCCCGTATATGGCCCCTCCGCCGAAAAAGGAGGGTTTCATGTCGACTATCGACCGTCCCCAGATGTATCGTTTTCACCAAGGTGAAAAGATCCTGCCATTTGCATCCGAAGAGTACGATGCGCGTCTCGCTGGCCTGCGCGCCCGTATGGCAGACGCCGGTGTAGATGCCTGCGTCTTCACCTCGATGCACAACATTTCTTACTACTCGGGGTTTCTCTACTGCGCCTTTGGCCGTCCCTATGGTCTGGTTGTCACCCCAACTGAAAGTGTGACCATCAGTGCCGGCATTGACGCTGCCCAGCCCTGGCGCCGCAGCCATGCCGACAACATCACCTACACCGATTGGCAGCTCAACAACTACTGGCGCGCCATTCATTCGGTTACCGGAAGCGGCAAGGTGATTGGTTACGAAGGTGACCATATTTCGCTGGCACAAAAAGCGCTGCTGGATGAATTCCTGTCGCCTTCTGAGACAAAAGACATCGCACCCGCAACCATGGTGCAGCGCATGTCGAAATCGGCGGCTGAGTTGGACATGATCCGCCACGGCGCACAGGTGGCGGACGTCGGCGGCTATGCCATCAAAGACGCGGTCAAAGCGGGCGCGCGCGAGATTGATGTCGCGATGGCCGGGCGTGACGCCATGGAGTTGGAGATCGCCAAGCGCTTTCCCGACGCGGAATATCGCGACACCTGGGTTTGGTTCCAGTCGGGCATCAACACCGATGGCGCCCACAACCCGGTGACCTCACGCCAGTTACAGCGCGGGGACATCTTGTCGCTCAACACCTTTCCAATGATTTCTGGGTACTACACCGCACTCGAACGCACGATGTTTGTGGAAGAGGTTGACCCTGCGAGCCTGAAAATCTGGGAGGCCAATGTAGCGGCGCATGAGTATGGCATGTCGTTGCTGAAACCCGGTGTCAGCTGTGCCGAGGTCACGCATAAGATCAACGATTTCTTCGCAGAACGCGATCTGCTGCAATACCGCACGTTTGGCTACGGCCATTCCTTTGGTGTGCTGTCGCATTACTATGGTCGCGAAGCGGGTCTTGAGCTGCGCGAAGATATCGACACGGTTCTTGAGCCCGGCATGGTGATTTCGATGGAACCCATGCTGACCATCCCCGAGGGCCAGCCGGGCGCGGGTGGTTACCGTGAGCATGACATTCTGTTCATCACAGATGACGGCAACGAAAACATCACGGGCTATCCCTACGGCCCCGAGTTTAACGTGGTCAGCTAAGCCAGCGAGGCCGGGGAGTATTCCCCGGCCTTTTTCATTCAATGATCCTCGTCTTCATCCGTTTTATGGATCACCAGATTTTCAAGAAATGCGACGATCTCGGCCTGATGCGCATCGGGCAAAGCCAGATAGGCGTCACGACTGGAGAGTGCTGCGCCACCATGCGCCACGATCGCCTCATGCAGGGTCGTTGCACGACCGTCATGTAACCATGGCCCGGTTGACCCCACCCCCGCCAAAGAGCGCGTTAACCAGAGTCTTCGTTCGATGCCCTGCGACCCCTCTGGATCGGCCAGCGCTTCGCCCATATCGTGACGCCGGAAATCACTGTACCACTCCGCCTGCGCCACACCGTCTACCATGGGAACGGCGCCCAGGTGCGCTCCCTCCAAGCGGTTGTTCGGCTGATCTCGCGTCAGATCAAATGTGACTGCCGTTGTCATGGCGTGCTCAGCGGGACTGCTGCCATCCGGGAAGATCACATCGTGGAAACCCTCCGTCTGACTGGGTTCAGAAAATACAGGATCGGCAATGGGCAGCTTGGGTTGGTGGCAGCTGGTACAGCCCACCTCGGCCATACGACGTTCACCCGATGTAATCTCGGCCCGCTGTGCGTCCTCCAGATCAATCACACCGTGCGTGGCCAACTCTAACAACGATGTCGGACGTTCCAACGCCGCCATATAGATGGTGAGGGCGGTCATGTCGCCCACCGTCAGCTCATGCGTCACACCGTCGTAATCACCATCCTGATCACCGACAAGCTCAACCGCCTGCAAGCCCAGCTCATTATGCGCAGCCCCGCGGGTGAAGGCACGGATGGTGGCGTGATTGCCCTTCCATCCAAAGGGTTTGATCACCAGGTCCGGATCGACACCTGTAACCAGACTGGTGTCAAAACTGACCTCGCAGGGTGCGTTTTGGGTGCGTGTCGCCGACAACGTCCCAAATTCGATCCCCTTTGCCATCAGATCGATTTGCCCCTGACCTGCATTACAAGACAGAGTGCGCAAGTCATCGCGTTGACGGAATAGCTCCTCGCTCATTTCCTCAGCGATGCGTTGCGGGATCCCAAGCGCAAAGAGATGCAGGGTGTTGCGTTCAAGGAACTTACTTGGATCGCCAGTATGATTGGGGTCAATCACCGCATTCAGGGCCACATCCCCTGCCCCATTGGCTTCGGGCGCATTATGGCAGGCGATACAAGATGTGGCGTTGGCCCCGCCTTCACGTTTGGGGACATGGGTCGCCCATTCACCGGGTCCTTTCAGATCCGCTCGCGGGAAGCGGGTAAAGCGCCGCCCCTCTCCCAAATGGGCCCCGACGCCTGAAGCCGCATCAAAGCTGTGTTCTGTCAGCTCATCCCCGGCCTCAAAGGCAAAGTCGAACGCCGCCGCCATGCCTTGGGTGTCTATCAACGAATTTAGGTATGCCTGATCGACGGGATCGAGTGTTTCGGCACACACCATCCCCGGACCGGCCGCGAGGGCCAGCCAAACCATGTGTCTCATGGGTTTACCTCCAGTTGTTGGGTTTAACTGGAACGTCGGGGATCGCAGTTTCCGTCGCGGAAACGTGAAGAAAAGTGTGTTTCAGGTGTATATTTTTGGGGCGCACATCAGCTGGGTGGTCGTGGTTCAACACCTAAGCTGCTGCGCGGCCAAGCTTTTGCGCCTGATTGAGCCAATTGGCAACTGCGCCGGTTTTGGGCTTACCCGCCGCCGCAAACCAAGTGAATTTCGCGGGTTTGATCCCAACAAAGCTCAGGATCTGTTTTCGGATCTGGTTTTGGAAAGCGTTGCCGTAAACCAAGGTCTGGAACACCTTGGGCGTGTCGGAGGTCACAAGAACACGGCCGCTTTTCCCAGTGAGCATAGGAGCAGGCAGGCCCAGAAAATTGCGATTGCGCGTATCAAAGGCCCTGCCTGCCATCAATGCCCGATCAAACAGCGCCTTGGTTTTCGCAGGAAACCCACCCCACCACATCGGAACGGTCATGACAAAGTGATCACACCATTCAATCGACAGCATAAACTGCTCCAGATCCTCCTCTAGGGGCTTTGTCTGGCTATAGTGGGTTTGGCCAAAATCCGGATCAAATTCCATGTCCGACAGTTTAATCAGCCGCACATCGTGACCAGCCTCCTTCGCTGCATCTGCATATCCTAGGGCCAGATGACGGTTGAGCGTATCGTCTACAGGGTGTGCGTCTAGCACGAGGACTTTCTTGGTCATAGCGACTCTCCAAAATTGACTGCGGTCAATATTTGTCAGAAAATGACCACGGTCAATATCAAATTTGACCGCAGTCAAAAACTTGGTTATCGGTGCTTCATGACCAAACCTGTCCAGCAACGCACATTGAAAACACGCGCCAAACTTTTGGCGGCGGCCCGGGACGTGATCGCCGAGCATGGTTTTGGTGGGCTCAGAGCCGATCAGGTTGTCAAACGCGCCGGCGTGGCCAAAGGCACGTTCTTTGCGCATTTTGCCGACAAAGATGCCCTATTGGATGAAATCATCGGCGGTCAGATGGGTGATATGTTCCGTGACATGCAAAACCGTGAGGTGCCGAAAAGTGTTGAAGCACTGGTCTCTGAACTGGTCCCCTTGCTCAGATTCATGTCCTGCGAACGCTATGTGTTCGATGTGATTTTGCGAAAGTCCGGCGCAGCAGCCTGTGACGCAATCGGGCCAATTGCCATGAGCTTTGGCCAGCAACTTGAGATTTTATCTCACTGGATCGAACGTGGCCCATGGCGCACAGATGCGGATGCCGAACTGCTGGCAGAAGGCATTCAGGCCTTCCTGCTCCAGGTGCTTGCCTTACACTTTTGCGCCCTACACAGCGGAAAGCCCATGGAAGAACGTCTGGTCGAGTATTTGCTGGTTTGGCTTAAGCCCGTCACGTAACCCCTCTTGCCGCAGCGCCTCTAAGACCCCATTTCAACGACATGATACTCCATGTCGCCCTCCCAATCCTGCTGATCCTCGGATGCGCTATCGGTATTCCGCGACTGATCGAACGGTTGGTGCCGGAAACAATTCCGGGGCTTGCGTTAGGAGCCGTGCTTTCAGCGGGGGCGCTGTGGATGATATCTGCTGCGATCTTCGCAGGGGTCTATAGCCTTCAAGCCCCATCATCACAGATGATTGCACTTCTGGGGCGCAGCGACGGGATCTGGCATTTGCTTAACCTCGGCGCAAAAGCGGCGCTGATCTGGGCGCCTGTTCTGGCGCTTGTTGTTACAACTGCGCCGCGCCGCTGGAAAACTGCGGTCTGGTGACACCGCCAACGGTTGATTTTCCGATCAAATCTCGTCAGGTGAGAGAAACATTTTGAGACGTCACAGGGGACCGGCATGGCATATGTGAAATGGGTATTTATTCTGGCGTTCTGGCTGTTTGTCGGGGCCGTGCTGCATTACACTCTGCCACAGTGGGATGTTGTACGGGTCACCGGAACCTATGAAAAGCGAGAAAACCCCGGCGGCAACAGCCTGTTTTGGGCGCAGGCCGACACCGGAAGCGATGCCACCGCACCCCGTGATGTCTTCTTTATTCAAAGCCAATACCCCGACGACAGCGTCATGGTGTTCCGTAACGAAGACACGGGCTGGAGCTGGCCACCTTTCTTCAAATTTGACACTGCGGACTTGCAGGCCGAAGCAACCAATCTGGTGTCCACCGCAGATGCCCCTGTGTGGGTAGCTGTCAAACACTACGGCTGGCGTTTCACCCCGATGTCGATCTACCCCAACGCATTGAAGATGAAAGAGGTCGCGGGTCCGGACGAGCGCGTGATCCCATGGGGCAGCATTGCAACCCTTGTTTTTCTGATCGCCGTGTTTTGGGCAGTTTGGGTTCGGGTCAAACGTTTCTTTGACCGCCGTCTCGATCCGGTCTTTGACCGCATTGGTGACTTTTTCTCACGCGGCTAAATCCATGGAAAATAGGCGATGTCGTTTGGCTAAACGGCACCGCGCGCCAGAATGATCTGCTTCCACACAGCCGTTTCATCGATAAGGGTCCATTCGCGCCGCAAACCGTTTGGACCAAACTCGGCATGTGTGATGCCCATGACATGCACCATAGCCCCGCTTGGCGCGCCGAAACTGCCCCAGCCGTCGTGTTTGCCTATCAAGCTCCAGCGCACCGAGGCCCGAGGTGGATTGAGCGGATCTTCCAATCCAATCACATGCGCCACTGAAAACTGAGCATTGGGAAAGGCTGCGCAAAGCGGCATCCAGAACTTCGACGCAGCCGAATGACCAGTCCCGGTGACATGACCGGGATAGGCCAGTTCCGCTGCCGGGTCATATTGACCCGGTATGACACCAAGCTCACCCCGCATAATACGCGTCAACAGACCCGCAAGCATATGGCCCCACTGATTGTCGTTGCCGCTGTCTTCATATGGGCTGATGGGATCATTTGCCGGGGTCAGTGGTTTGACACATTGCGCAGGCCCACCTTCACGACGGATCAGATCGCGCGTCCAATCTTCTGGGTTCAGACCCAGTTGACGTAAAATGGCACCCTGATCAGTGACTTCCCAAGTCTCGGCTACCGCATTGCCGCGACACCATTGATCGCGCAACACACGGTAGGTCAGTTGTTTGTGGGTTGCAGGCGCATAGGCGCCGCCTGCATGTGTCGCCGTGCAATACAGCCGCTGCGACGCCAAAAACCCTTTGAAGCCAACCGGCACCCAGATCACATCCTCGACACGCGCGACCAAGTCAGGTTGTTCCACCGCAATGGCCCGCACATGGCGAGCCACGTTGGCCTGACCCCGACTGACGCCACTGGCCTGTCGCAGAATGGTCTCTGGTTCAAAATACCGGTTGAGATGATCAAAGTGATGATCTTCCCAAATCGCCCGTGTCATTCCGTGAATGAAATCCGGCGCATCGCGCCATTGCTCGTCAAAGCCGGGCATAAAGGCCATTCATCGCTTCCCGTAATACAATCCTACGACATGCTCGGCCTGCGCAAAGAACAACCAGCGCGAGACAAAGACCCCAGCGACATGCGACAAAACCGCGATCAGTGCAAGCAGATGGCCGGGATGCACAAACAAAATCAGGATCGGTAGGACAAAGCCCAGAACAAAGCTGATCACTCGCAATTTCTGGGCATGTTTGCGTCCGACCACATGAACAAATTCACGAAGCAGATAGTTGGTTCCGGTGTGCGGCGGCTCAAAGGCGCGCACCTCTCCTCGTGATCCAAGCCCTGTCGCAGTCCCGATTGTCGATGCTGCGCGGGCAAAGGCCCCATCTCCGTGCTGCCAGTACAGAAGCTGAACCGCAGCCGCAAAGATCAAGAGAACAAGCGCCGCTGTGATCTGTCCGCCTAGCAAGGCACCGCCTGCCAGAGAGAACATTAGAAACATTGCCGGGGTCACAACCATGTTCCATCGTGGGATGGATTTGAGCTGGGCATAGATCATGGAAGTGGTGAACACCGTGGCGACGGAGAGCACCGCCCCCAAAACGCCTAGCAGACGCCACTGCTGATCGAAAAACACGACCCCTAGGGCGTAAAGCCCCATGACCAAAAGCGCCGCCACTGCACAAATGCCTTCCCGGCTCAGCCAGGACGACCGCCATTGAGTAAAGGCCTTGAGCGCTCGCTCGGGGTGGCCGAGGTGAAAGGTAGAGGCCAAAAGCCCCCCCACCGCCAGCGCAAAGGCGATCAGAAAGAAGACAAAGGCCACCCAGCCAGAGACATCGGGGTATCCAAGCCCCAGAAAGGTCAGCAGGCCAAACCCAAGCCCTGAGAGGCTGGTGAAAATGATAACGGAAGGCGCAGGATGCATCAGAGTTTCTCCAGCGTTTTGTCGAGCCAGCCCAAGAACCCTTTGGGTTCCTCGGCAACAGGGGCAAGGAAAGGGGCAAGCACGTCAACTTCACCCTCCCAACTGTCTTTCTGGCGTGGAGGCAGGTATTTGTTGACCGGCTTGGTGCCCTGTTCTGGCATGAGGTCCATGCCACCACGTTCAGCCGTCAGTTTTGAGACATTGCTGTCAGGATCAGCGAAATCGCCAAAGTGACGCGCGCCAGCCGGACAGGTGCGAACACAGGCCGGTTCGCGGTCTTCCTCAGGCAGGTTTTCGTTGTAGATCCGATCGACGCAGAGGGTGCATTTCTTCATCACCTTCTCGGCACCGTCCAACTCGCGCGCGCCATAGGGGCAGGACCACGCGCACAGACCGCAACCGATGCAATCCGTTTCGTTGACCAAGACAATGCCATCTTCAACGCGTTTGTAGCTTGCTCCGGTTGGGCAGACTGTCACGCAGGGTGCATCTTCGCAGTGCAGGCAGGATTTCGGAAAGTGGATCAGCTGGGGTGGGCTGTCTTCTGGTTTGACCTCAAAGCTATGAACGCGATTGAGGAAGGTGCCAACCGGGTCTGCGCCATAGGGATCCTGATCAGACAGAGGGGCGCCGTAGTTTTCGGTGTTCCAGCCCTTGCAGGAAATCACACAGGCATGGCAACCCACGCAGGTATCGAGGTCAATCACCAGACCCAGTTTGCGGGTGGTAGAGCTCGGAAGAGTTGTCATAGCTGGCCCCCTGTCGTTGGATGCGCTGGCTGATGGGTTAAGAGGTCAAAGCGATCTGAGGGGCGCTGCCCCCCTTTGGGCTGAAGGCCCAAAGTTCCCCCGGAGTATTTTTGAAAAGAAGAAGGCGGGCGACAGGTCAAAATCATTTACCCACCTTCCATGTCAAATCCTTGGGGCCCCGACCTACAGGGGATTTGATGGGGGCAAAGCCCGGCTGGCTTTCCAGCGGCGCGGCGGCTTTTTCAATTTTGACCCGTAGGTCGAACCATGCGGCCTGACCCGTGATAGGGTCAGAATTGGCCCACCTTAGTCCGTCGCCTTTTGGCGGCAGCAGCTCGTGAATGAGGTGGTTGAGCAGGAAGCCTTTGGTGGCCTCAGGTGCCCCCTCTTCCAAGGCCCAGGCCCCTTTGCGTTTGCCGATGGCGTTCCAGGTCCAGACCGTGTGATCGTTCAGAGTTGTCTGCAACATCACCGGCACTGTGATCGAACCATGCACCGAAGTGACCTCTGCCCAGCCGTCTTCCTCAAATCCATGTTCATCCCAGATTTTTTGCGACACATAGAGCGGGTTTCGACCATGCACCTGGCGGAGCCAGGCGTTTTGTGTGCCCCAGGAATGATACATCGCCATCGGGCGCTGGGTCAGCGCGTGGATGGGGTATTCATCTGTGTCCACATGCGTGTCTTCAAACGGCGCATACCAGAAGGGCAGCGGATCCATCACCGTCTTCAGGCGGTCGCGCAGATGCTCGGGCGGTTGTCTCTCGCCATGGCCTTCGGCTGCCCGTTGGAATTTGCGCATGGGTTCGGAATAGAGCTGAAACAGATAGGGCTGTGGGCTGTCAAACAGGCCCAGTTCAACCGCCCAGTCCTGATAAGCCGCGTTCCAGGGTTTGAAATAGCTGGCCTCATCCGGCACATGGTGCAGGAAGAAACCGCCGTTTTCGATATAGCTGTCGAGCTGACCCGGGTTAACTTCGCCGCGCCCCACGCTCTTGCCGTCTTTGCCCCGAAACCCTGCAAGCGGGCCGATGCCTGGTTTGCGTTCGTGGTTGACGATGTAATCCGCATAGTCCTGCCATTTGGCTGTGCCATCTTCATGAGTGAAGCCTTTCAGCGCCATCTTATTGGCCAGCTGCACCAGAACCGACTGGAACCCGCGTACATCGCGGTCGGGCTCGACCACAGGCCAGCGGATCGCATCCGCAGCCCCATCCGCTTCGCAGATCGGACGATCCAGCAGCGAAATACAATCGTGACGCTCAAGATATGTCGTGTCCGGCAGGATCAGATCGGCGTAGGCCACCATTTCTGAGCTATAGGCATCCGAGTAGATGATGCGCGGAATTTTATACTCGCCACTTTCATCTTTGTCGGTGAGCATTTCAATGACACCGCGGGTGTTCATCGAGGAATTCCACGACATATTCGCCATATACATGAACAACGTGTCGATCTTGTAAGGATCTCCGGCATAGGCGTTGGAGATCACCATGTGCATCAGCCCGTGGGATGACATCGGGTTTTCCCAGGTGAAGGCCTTGTCGATACGCGCCGGTGTCCCGTCGTCTTTCAGCATCAGATCTTCGGGACCGCGCACAAAACCTAAATGTGGGCCATCCAGCGGCGCGCCGGGCGTTACTTTGCAGTGTGGCTTTGGATGCGCTTCTACCGGCTTTGGATAAGGCGGTTTAAAGCGGAAGCCGCCGGGTGTTTCCACAGTGCCGAGAATGATTTGCAGAATATGCAGAGCGCGACAGGTCTGGAACCCGTTGGAATGGGCCGAGATCCCGCGCATGGCGTGCATCGCCACGGGGCGGCCAATCATCTTTTGATGAGTTTCACCCCGGAAATCCACCCACTCGCGGTCTAGTTCAATGGCCTCGTCAAAGGCCACACGTGCCAGATCTGCCGCAATTTTGCGGATCTTCTCCGCCGGTATACCACAGGTCTCGGCCACGGCCTCTGGGGCGTATTGTGGATCGAGGTATTTTTCCGCCATCAACGCCATTGCGGTCTGGTGACCCTCGTGGGTGGCCGAAAGACTGGGGCGGACACCCTTTTGATCAAAGGGCGTCAGGTCACCTGTGACACTGTCAATCACAAGCTCTTTGCCGTTGTCATCACGCAGGAACAGGCCGGTGTCTTTGTCGATCAGAACCGGAGCATTGGTGAAACGCGACAAATACTGCGCGTCGACTTTCCCGGCTTTCATCAACTCATGCACCAGCGCAAGGATGAACAACCCATCGGTGCCCGGAGTGATCGCAACCCATTCATCGGCAACGGCATTATAGCCCGAACGAACCGGATTAACGCCAATCACCTTGGCGCCACGGGCTTTGATTTTGCCAATGCCCATTTTGATCGGGTTAGAATCGTGATCCTCAGCTACGCCAAACAGCATAAACAGCTTGGTGTGGTCCCAGTCGGGCTGGCCAAACTCCCAAAACGCGCCGCCCATGGTGTAGATACCGCCCGCCGCCATATTGACCGAGCAGAACCCCCCATGCGCCGCATAGTTACAGGTGCCGAAGTTTTGCGCCCAAAAACTGGTGAAGCTTTGCGACTGATCCCGCCCGGTGAAAAACGCCAGCTTTTCCGGGTTGGTGTCATGCAAGGGCTTCAACCAGCCAACGGCGATGTCCAGCGCCTCGTCCCAGCTGATCTCTTCAAATTCACCCGAACCGCGTGGGCCGACGCGTTTCAAAGGTTTGCGCAAACGAGACGGTGCATTGTGCTGCATGATCCCGGCGCTGCCCTTGGCACAGAGCACACCCCGATTGACGGGGTGATCCCGGTTGCCTTCGATATAGGCAACTTTGCCATCCTTCATATGTACGTTGATGCCACAGCGGCAGGCGCACATATAACAGGTTGTTTTGCGGATCTCGTCCGAAACTTTCGGCGAGGTATCGATCTTCGGTTGCTGGACTGACATCGGGCTCCCTTGGTGTGCTGGCGTTTAGGTCAATAGAGACATCCCGGTGAGGATGAGGCCCATAACTAACAGAGTGTCTTGCGAAACCACCGCAATCGCCCTGCCTCTCATGGGGTAGGTTGTGTCCGAACCGTAGCTCTCAACTCCGCAACCAAACCGCGCGCATGTGGTGCATGCAGGGTGTTTTGCGGAACAAAGTGTTTGAGCTTTGGTCATCTGACAGAACATCATTTCAATTATAGCGCTAACAAGCTGATTATTTCATTTTCGTACATGCGGATAGGGCAGAATGTCATGAGGCGGTCTGGGCCTGTAGAATGGTCACGGCGATCATCTCGGTGACATCCTCGGCACTGCATCCCCGCGACAGGTCGTTGGCAGGTTTCGCAAGCCCCTGCAGGATTGGGCCTATGGCCGCATACCCTCCCACGCGTTGCGTGATTTTATAGGCGATGTTACCCGCGTCCAAGTTGGGAAAGATCATCACATTGGCATGGCCCGCCATCGCCGACCCGGGAGATTTTCGCGCGCCGACTTCGGGCACGAAGGCGGCATCAAACTGCAACTCACCATCCACCTGCAACTCTGGATGCTGTTCGGACAACAGCGCCGCAGCCTGAGTTACCTTATCGATCACGGGGTGCCGTGCACTGCCTTTGGTCGAAAACGACAGCAAAGCGATCTGCGGCTCCTGCCGTAGCAATGTCCGCGCGGATTGGGCCGAAGCCGAAGCAATGGCCGCCAGTTCGGCGGCGCTGGGGTCGATCACCAGACCACAGTCCGAATACAACATGGCACGCGCATTATCCCCGCCTTCCTCTGGGGGGTACATCAGGAAAAACGACGACACCATCTCGGCATCTGGCGCTTTGCCGATCACTTGAATAGCCGCGCGCACAACATCCGACGTGGTGGCAACAGCGCCACCAACCGTCCCAGTGGCATGCCCCTCGCGTACCAACATCGCCGCGTAAACTAGCGGAGTTTCAACCAAGGCCTGCGCTTTGACCGCATCTACACCTTTGTGCTTGCGCAACTCCAGAAATGCAGCTGCAAAGCCTTCTGTCAGAGAAGAGCGCAGCGGATCATGAATCGAAATCCCCTGCCCCGCCTCGCTACCCTGGCGGGTCAGTTCAGCCAGGATATCTGCCTCTGCCCCTACCAAAATCACATCGGAGAACCCCGCATCACGCGCCGCAAGTGCGCCCTGAACCACGCGTGGATCGCTCCCTTCACTTAGGGCCACCACTGGTTTGGTCGCGAATGTGGTCGCTTGAACAAGCTCTTGAGGTGACAGGGTCATATCAGGATCCGTGCAATATTGAGGACCGAAAACGAGGTCAGGAGAAGCACAACACATTGGCGAAACCGCTCGCCTGAGAGGCGCGAAAACCCAAGCGTCCCCGCCCAAATCCCAGCACCAAGAATGGGAAAGGCCACCAAGATCCCCAAAGGGGTCTCAGAGGTAACCAGGCCATGGCCGGCCATGATCGGAAGAGCCAGAAGGTCCAGCCCGGTTAAAAACACGATCATTGTGGCGCGAAACACAGCAGGCGGGATCGGTTGCGCCGTCAGAAAGGCCGCCACAGGCAAGCCACCGACACCGGCGCTATTGGCAATCCCCGACACCATGCCGACGCCCGTTGTTCCAATGGGTCCAATGGGTTGGCGCAGGCGCCATCCGCTGAGCAACACCGCGCTCAACACAAGGATCAATGCCGAAATGGCCATCCGCGCTGTTGCGGCATCCAATTTGGCCATGATCGCAACCGACGGCACAATCGTGATCGCAGACCCCACCAAAAGCGCGCCGACTCGCCGCCAGTCGATATGACCGCGGATGCCACGTGCCTGAAACACTGTCATCAGGATTTCGCAGGAGAAGACGATCGGGATAAGCGGCACCGGATTGGTCACCAGCGCCGCCAGAATGATGAAGATCGCGGAGAACCCGAACCCGGATACACCGCGAATAAAGGCCGCCACAAACAAAGCCGCGGCCAGAAAGGCCCCTTGGCCTGTAGTCAGGTCAAAGGGCAGCGTCATGGTCAGACCTGCTGCTCAGCCATGTCGTCGGCGTTGATGCCAGCGACGGCGACGGGTTTTTTCATGGCGTCGCGGCGGA
>CANMIH010000006.1 GCA_947497905.1 uncultured Pelagimonas sp. | reverse complement strand
TGGTACTCCGTAGGGGAATCGAACCCCTCTTTCCAGGTTGAAAACCTGGCGTCCTAACCGATAGACGAACGGAGCGCCGTTGGCGTGAAGCGGGTTTTAGCCACTGCGCCCCGCGACCGCAAGAGCGTTTTTACAGTTTTTTCAACAGAACCCTTAGAAATCGCACGCGCCAAGGCGATCTCCATAAGCCATTGATAACAAACACCGCTTACGCTGAAGAACTGGGGGCCGCATCTTCTAGCCTAAGCTGAGCCGAACGTTTGCCGTTCCATTCATTGATCTCAAGCCGTCCTGCCAGATGGAATCGCCGCCCATTGTGGTTCACAAGAGCCTGCCCCATCTCTCCCTCATAGGCGCCGAACGCGATTCCCTCTAAGCGCCCACCCAGCCCATCATCACAGGCCACCTTCAGATGTCCGGTTCCCACCTGTCGGGTATAGGTGATCCGCGCATCCGCAATGGCAAATCGCGGTCCTGGTGCGCCTTGCCCAAAGGGCCCGGCCTGTTCCAGCTGTTCAATCAGCTCAACCGTTGCCGCGCCGGGCATCAGCATACCATCCAGACGCAGATCTGCTGCGCCCCCCTGACCCGCCCCTTGTTTTTCCAAAAGCGCCGAGAGCCGCTCCATGGCGGCCTCAACCTGATCTTCTGCGACCGTCAGGCCCGCCGCCATCCGGTGCCCGCCACCTTTGATCAGCAGACCTTCACTGGCAAGGCGCTGAATGCTCGCCCCCAGATCGACCCCCGAGACCGAGCGCCCCGAGCCTTTGCCTTCCCCATTCTCAAGGCCAATCACCACGGCAGGTCGGTTGGTCATTTCTTTCAAGCGCGAGGCGACGATTCCCACAACACCCGGATGCCAGCCCTCACCAGCCGCCCAAACCAAAGGCGCATCCAGACCGCGGGCTTCGGCCTGTTCAAGGGCTGCGGCACGCACAGCGGCCTCAACGTCGCGCCGCTCAGTATTGAGCTGATCCAACCGTTCCGCCATGGCCTGCGCTTCATGCGGGTTGTCACAGGCCAAAAGCCGTGCCCCCAGATCCGCCTGACCGATCCGTCCCCCGGCGTTCACACGCGGGCCAAGCACAAATCCAAGATGATACGACGAGGGTGCCGTATCCAGACGCGCCACATCGGACAGCGCCACAAGCCCCGGGCGGGCTCGCCGCCCCATCACCTTGAGCCCCTGCCGCACCAATGCGCGGTTCACTCCTTTCAACGGGGCGACATCTGCTACAGTCGCCAGTGCAACCAAATCCAGCATCGCCATCAGATCAGGGCCGCGCGCGCCCTCCTCTCGCATCTGCCGCCCGGCTTCGACCAGCATCAGAAACACCACCGCAGCCGCGCACAGATGAGCCAGTGCACCATCTTCGTCCTGTCGGTTGGGGTTCACCACTGCCACTGCGTCAGGGAGGGTCTCACCGCCGAGGTGGTGATCCAGAATGATGACATCTGCATCGGCGGCAGCCGCAATCGCGTCGTGACTTAGAGTGCCACAATCTACACAGATGATCAGATCATGCCGCGCCGCCAGATCGCGCATGGCGGGTTCATTTGGTCCATACCCCTCGTCAATCCGATCTGGCACATAAAGCGTGGCCGCCAAGCCCATCTGCCGCAACCAGTCGATCAGAAGCGCCGCAGAGGTGCCTCCATCGACGTCATAGTCGGCAAAGACCGCAATTTTCTGCCGTGATTTTACAGCCTGCAAGAAACGCGCAGCCGCAGGTTCCATATCCTTCAGAACGCGTGGATCGGGCAGCAGGTCTTTTAGTTTAGGCTCAAGATACCCCGGGACTTCAGCGGCACTGACACCAAGTCGGGCCAGAACAGCACATAGGGCACGTGACCAGCCTCCCGCTTGTCCCAAGGCCTCCGCCTGACGCTCGACCTCAACACCTGGCCCCACCCAGCGGCGCCCAGATAAACTGCTCTCAACTCCGAGATATCCCACGTGGCCACCTTTGGTCTTGATACGCAAAAGGGGGCATCCGCGCCCCCTTGCTTCTTCTTTTCAAAAATATTCCGGGGTGACGCCCACCGCAAGGTGGGCAAGGGGCTGGCCCCTCCCGAATTTTCAAGAAAATTCGGCGCGCCCCAAACCCTCAGCGCTTAACCGGGTTGCGATAGACCATGCGCCGCACAGAACCGGTCTTCGACCGCATCAACAGAGTCTCGGTGGTGATATGCCCCACTTCCCGCTTGATCCCGGACAGGATGGAACCGTTGGTCACGCCAGTTGCTGCAAAAATCACATCCGCAGTGACCATTTCATCCCGGGTGTAGATTTTGTCGAGATCGGTGATGCCCGCTTTGGCTGCGCGCGCACGCTCGTCATCGTTACGGAACACAAGACGGCCCTGCATCTGGCCACCCATACATTTCAAAGCCGCTGCGGCCAAAACCCCTTCGGGGGCGCCACCCTGACCCATGTACATGTCGATGCCCGTGATATCAGGTTCGGCGCAGTGCATGACACCCGCAACGTCCCCATCTGTGATCAGTCGGATTGACGCGCCGGTTGCGCGCACTTCGGCGATCATCTCTTCGTGGCGCGGGCGCTCAAGAATGCAAACGGTGATATCCTGCGGTAGACAGCCTTTTGCCGACGCCAGAGCCGAAACACGGGTCGCAGGGTCCATATCCATGGTCACGATCCCTTCGGGGAAGCCCGGACCAATGGCCAGTTTATCCATATAGGTATCTGGTGCATGCAACATTGAGCCACGCGGCCCCATGGCAATCACCGTCAGCGCGTTTGGCATATCTTTGGCCGTCAGCGTGGTGCCTTCGAGCGGGTCCAGCGCGATATCAACACCGGGGCCCTCGCCCGATCCAACCTCTTCGCCAATGTATAGCATCGGAGCTTCGTCACGTTCGCCTTCACCGATCACCACAACACCTTTGATGTCGAGCAGGTTGAGCTGTTCGCGCATAGCATTGACGGCTGCCTGGTCTGCAGCCTTTTCATCGCCGCGACCAATCCAGTCAGCGGAGGCGATGGCCGCCTGTTCGGCAACACGGGCCAGGCCCAAAGAAAGCATACGGTCAGAAAAATCGATGGGCGTGGACATAGTCTCTTCCTTGGAACACAGCGTTAGCCCCACTTAGACCAAGCCCGCCACCGGGGGCAAGGCCGGTGACGCTAACCCAATTGGACGCGGTATTCATATCACGCTACATTTGCGCTCTTGCCGGCCCTAATTTTGCTGCCCACCTATGCCGCAGAGAACAAATGCGCGGCGCGTTGCAAGCCGTGCGACACCCCGATTTTTCTTGAAAAATCGCCGCTCCCCAAAATCGTAAGCGCAAAAAACGGGCAGATCTCTCTGCCCGTTTTTTTCAACGTTTAAGATGTATGCAGGCCTCAGACCTTCTCGATGCGCAGGGCTACGGGATCACCGGAGACCACATCGCTACCTGCCAAGACCTCCAAAGCCGCGTCCAACGACGGGCGGGTGGTTTTGTGTGTCACGATCAGAACCGGCGCCGTTGTGGACTGGTCATGGCCATATTGGCGCATACGATCGATCGACACCCCGGCATCTCCAAGGGCCGCCGCCACCTTGGCCATGGCACCCGGTTTGTCCTGCAGAGCGAGGCGCAGATAGAACGGCGCCGGAGTGGCCGATTTCGCAGGCTGAGCCGCCACAAGAGAGCTTGCTGGCTGACCAAATGTGGTCATGCGCAATCCACGTGCAATATCCATCACATCGCCCATAACCGCGCTTGCGGTTGGGCCTTCCCCCGCACCGGCACCCCGTAGAACGACCTGTCCCACCTGATCCCCTTCCACGACAACCATATTGGTGCCGCCCTGCAATTGACCCAAGGGAGAAACCGCAGGCACAAGACATGGTGTCATGGTCTGCTCTAGTCCGCGACCAGTCATCCGAGTGACGCCCAGGAGCTTGATGCGATAGCCCATATCCGCCGCCTGACGGATGTCTTCGATGCTGACCTGACCAATGCCTTCAAGCTCGACCGCGTCAAAGGCCACCTGAGTGCCAAAGGCAATCGAGGCCAGAAGCGAGAGCTTGTGACCTGCATCGATCCCGCCCACGTCCAGATTTGGATCTGCTTCCAGATAGCCAAGACCGTCTGCCTCAGCGAAAGCTTCTTCGTAAGATAGGCCCGCATCCTCCATCCGCGTCAGGATGTAGTTACAGGTGCCGTTCATGACCCCCATAATACGCTCGATGTCATTGCCCGCCAGACCTTCGGTCAAAGATTTGATGATCGGGATGCCACCGGCAACCGCCGCCTCAAAGCGCAGGACGCAGTTGTTGTCTTCGGCCAGCTGCGCCAGTTCCTGTCCGTGGTGTGCCAACATCGCTTTGTTCGCAGTGACCACATCTTTGCCCGCCTTCAGCGCAGCCTCTGTTGCCGCTTTTGCAGGTCCGTCGCTGCCGCCCATCAGTTCGACAAAGACGTCCACATCATCGCGGGTGGCCAGTTTGACGGGATCATCTTCCCAGGCATAGTGGCTGAGGTTTACACCCCGATCTTTATCCCGATTGCGCGCTGAAACGGCCGTGATTTCAATGGGACGACCGCCACGAGTGGCCAGAAGTTCAGCTTTTTGGCGGGTGATCTTGACCACTCCGGCACCGACTGTTCCAAGACCGGCGATACCGAGGCGCAGAGGGCTGGACATAAGACGGACTCCTTCAGGTCAACTTCTCTTTGAAACCGACTTACCCAGTGTTTCCCAAAGGTGCAACGGGGGCCTGCGACAAAGGTCACACGAGAGGCGTCAACAGCTCACGGAATGGAAGGTCTACAGCGGCTGGGCCTTGAGCGCTTTGGCCTTTTGGCGGAGCTGAGCGAGCCTGCGTGTCAGATCTGCATTGCCTCCAGTCCGCACGCGTGACAAACGCGCAGCCCGCGTGCGCAGCCCCGCGGCACGTGCTTCGTGACTGGCCACATCCGCCTCGCCAATGCGGGGTGCCGGACCATGGATCAGCTGATCCAGCGGCAAAAGCTGAGGGTACTCGGCCTGCGCCAAATCAGCGGTTTGGGTATGATCCAGTTCAGGGAACTGGGCACAGGCCGTCAAAGCGGCCGCAAAAGCAAGGCTAAGGATCACGCGCATATGTCTGTCATGCCTCAGCGCAGCTTCTCATACAAGATGGTGTCTCACATAATCGGCGGGTTGATTTGAACGTGTGTTCAGATATCAAGGGTTTATGGCACGTACCCAAGGCAGTCACTCCGGCATCACCGGCCCAAAAATTCGCGCAGCCGCATTACGGTTGTTTGCAGAATGCGGATATGCGGCCGTTTCAATGCGCCAGATCGCATCGGAAGTCGGTGTGCAGGCGGGTGCCTTGTACAATTACACACCCGACAAGCAGGCCCTGCTGTTTTCCCTGATGAAAGGTCATATGGATGATCTTCTGGGTGCACGCGCCGAGCGGCAGGTCGAAGGCTCCCCAGAGGCGCAGCTGCGCGATTTCGTCGATTTTCACATACGCTTTCACCTGCAGCGCCCCGATGAGGTTTTCATCGCCTATATGGAGCTGCGCAATCTCAGCCCTGAGAACTTTGAGAAAATCGAAAAACTGCGCCGCGCCTATGAAGATGAGCTTGAAGCGATCATACAAGCCGGTGTCAGAGCGGGCGCCTTTGTCGTGCCAGATGCAAAAATCGCCACATTGGCGGTGATTGCCATGCTGACTGGTGTGACCACCTGGTACCGCCCCGGTGGACGTTTGTCAGAGGATGAGGTCAGCGAAATCTACTGTCAGATGGTTCGCAAATCTTTGGGCGGGTAGGTCCGAATTTTCAAGAAAATTCGGGTGGCGCGCGGTGACCGCCGCCTCAGGGCGGCTCCTTCGGGATACTATCACCCCAAAGGAGCGGGGCCTATCACCGGGCTTTCTGCAGGCTTTCGATATACTCAAGCAGAGCAACCAGTTTGCGCGGCGTTGGAGTTAAACGGCCATCCCCGCTATCAAAAGGCACAAGATCCCCGTTCAGCAAATCACCAAATTCTGGCATGCCCGGCCCGTCCAGATCCGATTTGGCATAACCGTCGATGATTGACATGACTTTGGCGCGCGGGAATTCATCTCCGTGACGCAGGGCAATCAGGGTCAGGTTCTTCGGCGGCTTCGCCATCGCCCGGGCAAATTCCCCGTCACCCACGCCGGACGCACCATGACAAACCGCGCAGTTTTCCATAAACAACGCGCGGCCATCCCCGGCCACGGGCATTTCGGTTTCAACACATCCTGCTAGCGCCAAAGCCGCGCCAAGATAGATCCAGTTCCGCATCAGGTGCCTCTCTATACTTTGGGTCTTTATTGCTGAACTGAGCGCAAATAGTCCACCACATCCAGCAGCGCCTGAGGTGTCTGCGTGACGCGGCCCGCCGGCCCAACCCAGTCCACTTGTGGCCCCTCCAGCAAAGGCCCAAACTCGGGCATCAGCCCTTGATGAAACCGACCGGGATAGCCGAAAATCTGGATCATGACGTCTTCGGTGGGAAAAACGCCACCATTTGTGGCCTGAAGCAGAGTCAAATCCACCGGCGCAATGGGCAATTGATCCGACAGCGGACCATCTCCCTGCCCCTCCGAGCCATGGCACGAGACGCAATAGCTTTCGAATATCGCGCGCCCTTCGGGCGCGGTGTCCGCCGGAACGCATCCTGCCAAAAGCACAAAACTGAGACCTAATGCGCGCATGACCCGCCCTCCGCTGCCTGTTTCAAGACCAGACTTAAAGGTCTTTCAGCACGCTCCCCTTGATCTGGGTCAGCCGGGACGTGAGGTTTTGCTCGACAGCGATTCGAGCGCGTGATTGGGTGCACTCAAATTGAAAGGGTGGATCATGACACATTACGCGGCCATCATGCTGATTGCCGGGATCGGCATTCCGGTTCTTGCAGCTTTGAATGCTGCCCTTGGTCTGCGGCTTGGCTCGCCCGTGTCCGCCGGGGTGATCTTGTTTTGTGTGGCGCTTTTGTCCGCATCGCTTGTCTGGGTCGTCAGTGGCGCCCCAAGCATGGCCAAAGCGGTGTCCGCCCCCAAACATCTGTTTCTGGCTGGCGTGCTTGTGGCGTTCTATGTGCTGTCCATCACCTTTGTCGCGCCCAAGTTCGGCGTCGGAAATGCGGTGTTCTTTGTGCTGATCGGCCAATTGATCAGCGCAGCAGCGATCGATCACTTCGGGCTGTTTGGGGCCAAGATCAGTCCGCTGACATTGACCCGCGCCGCCGGGATTTCGGTCATGGCGCTGGGTGTCTGGATTACCCAGCGCGCCTAATTTCAAAGGCTTAAGCTGCGCGCAGCACGCCACCGTCCAACCGCAACATACGGTCCATTTGTGCCGCCAGCTCAAGGTTATGCGTGGCGATCAGCGCCGAAAGGCCCGTTTCGCGCACCAGTTTGACCAAAGCGCCAAACACCCGATCCGAGGTTTCCGGATCGAGATTACCCGTTGGCTCATCCGCCAGCAAAAGCTTGGGGGTGTTGGCCATGGCCCGGCAAAAAGCCACGCGCTGCTGCTCACCACCGGACAAAGCGGCGGGGCGGTGTCCGGCACGTTCGCCCACGCCAACACTGTTGAGCAACTCCATGGCCCGCGCGTCGGCTGCGGTTTTCCGCGCGCCATTTGCAAGCTGGGGCAGAGCAATGTTTTCCAGGGCCGTAAACTCCGGCAGCAGATGGTGGAACTGATACACAAACCCCACATCATCGCGGCGCACTGCGGTGCGGCGACGATCTGAGCGCCCCTGCATCGCTTCGCCCGCGATTTCGACCTCACCGCTATCGGGAAGATCCAAAAGGCCTGCGATATGCAGCAGCGTTGATTTGCCCGCCCCCGAAGGGGCCACAAGCGCAACCAGTTCACCCCGGCGCAGCTCAAGCTCAGCGCCCTTCAGCACCTGAACTTCGCCCGGCTCGCCCTTTTTGTAGGTCTTTTCGATCCCGCTCAGCTTCAGCACAACTTCATTCATAGCGCAGCGCCTCAACAGGGTTCATCCGCGCGGCTCGGCGCGCCGGGAAAATTGTGACCACAAAGCTCAGCCCAAGTGACAGCGAAACAGCGGACAAGACATCACCCAGCTGCAGTTTGGCTGGCAGAGCATAAATGCCACGAATGGAAGGATCCCAGACACCCCCACCCGCAACATAGTTCACAAAGGCAAAAATCGGGTCGATGTAGATCGCGAAGAGACATCCAAGGATCACACCCAATACCGTGCCAATGATCCCCGTGAAGGATCCGCAGATGAAAAACACCCGCATCACCGAACCTTCTGTCAGCCCCATGGTGCGCAAAATGCCGATGTCACGACCCTTATTTTTCACCAGCATGATCAGCCCAGAGACAATGTTCATCGTCGCAATCAGGACCAGCACAGAGAGGATCACAAACATCACGTTATCTTCGATCTCAAGCGCCCGCAGAAAGCCCCCGGAGGCATCCTGCCAGGTCCAGATCAACGCCCCCGCGCCTGCGGCCTGCGCGATAGCGGTTGTATAACCTTCAACACCTTCGGGGCTGTCAACAATCACCTCCAGCTCATCCGCAACACCGTCACGGTTGAAATAAAGCTGCGCCTCCTCAAAGGGCATATAGACACGGGTTTTGTCGATGTCATAGCGCCCGGCTGTGAACACATAGACGATGTCGTAGGATTTCACCCGTGGTGAGGTGCCAAAGGCGGTTTTCACACCATTGGGCGACACAAGTTTCACCTTGTCCCCAACGCCGACCCCGAGCTCAAGCGCCACGCCCGACCCAATGGCGATGCCGTTTTCGAAGTCATCAAGTGAACCACGGCCAGTCTCGGGATTGGCGATACGCGGGATCTGCGCGATGTCTGCCGCATCGATCCCAAATACCTCGACACCTGCATTGCGCTGCCGTGCCGAGGCCATAACCTGCCCCTTGACCAAAGGCGCTACACGGGTCACGCCGGGCACCAGACGCACCCGGTCGGCCATGGCCGCGTGGTCCGGCAAGGTCCGGGTTGTGCGACCAAACTCATCCAGCCTCTGCACGTGATAGACCGTCACATGGGCATTGCTGCCCAAAATGGTGTCCACAAACTCGGCGCG
This sequence comes from uncultured Pelagimonas sp., assembly GCA_947497905.1. Taxonomy (GTDB): domain Bacteria; phylum Pseudomonadota; class Alphaproteobacteria; order Rhodobacterales; family Rhodobacteraceae; genus CANMIH01. The sequence goes on along the minus strand of CANMIH010000006.1, from coordinate 239,229 downwards.
GAACCCCGAGCGCACGGCAAGGGTGGCGATCAGGGCGAAAACCGCCAGCGTGATACCGATCAGGCTGATCCAGGTCATCACACTCACACCACCCTCGGCGCGTTTGGCGCGAAGGTACCGCCAGGCGATCATCCATTCATAAGGGGCAAAAGGTGCCGGGGATTGGGGCATCGGGGCCTCGTAACTGTGCTTTGCCGGACCCTGTCGTTTGCCCACCAAATGGTCAAGCACTCTGCTGAGATTACACGACAAACGGCAAAGGGGCGCTGATCCTAGGTCACATGTACCCCGGCCACTCTTTACCTCAAGGCCAGTTTCACCAATATAGCGGCATGACTGGACCTCGCTATCCCGACCTGATCGCCCGCCTGCCGGAAACCGTCCCCTTTGTTGGCCCTGAGGTGCAGGAACGCGCCCGTGGGGCCCGGTTTGATGCCCGATTGGGGGCAAACGAAAACGTCTTTGGCCCCTCACCCCGTGCTATTGAAGCAATGCGGGCCGAAGCCGCTGAGATCTGGAAATATGCAGACTCCGCAAGCCACGACCTGCGCCATGCGCTGGCCGAAGAGAACGGATGCCGCCCTGAGAATATCATCGTTGGGGAGGGCATTGATGGGTTGTTGGGTTACCTGACCCGCCTTTTGGTCGAAGAGGGAGACGCCGTGCTCACCTCGGATGGCGCATATCCGACGTTCAATTATCATGTGGCGGGCTTTGGTGGTGTCTTGACCAAACTGCCTTACCGAGAAGATCACGAGGATCTGCATGGATTGCTGGCAGCGGCACAAGATCTTCGTCCGAAACTGATCTACTTCGCCAATCCCGACAATCCGATGGCCACTTGGGTGAGCGGTGATGTGATTGAGGCGGCCCTGGACAAGATCCCCGACGGGTCGGTGTTGATCCTCGACGAAGCCTATATCGAATTTGCACCAGAGGGCACCGCCCCGCGCATTGATCCCGAAGATCCGCGTGTGATCCGATTCCGCACCTTTTCAAAAGCCTACGGCATGGCTGGGGCACGCGTGGGCTATGGGATTGCGGCTACGCCGCTGATCCGTGCCTTTGACAAAATCCGCAACCACTTTGGCATGAACCGCGCGGCACAGGCCGGGGCCCTGGCGGCGCTGAAAGACAAAGATTGGCTCAACCAGACGCTGGCTCAGGTCTCTACAGCCAAAGAACAAATCGCACAGATCTGTCGGGCACAGGGGCTGACACCTCTGCCCTCCGCCACCAATTTTGTTACTGTGGAGTGTGGGCAGGACGGTGATTTCGCCCGCAGGCTCGTGTCTGAACTGGTGGCGCGTGGGATCTTTGTCCGTATGCCCTTTGTTGCCCCCCAAGACCGCTGCATCCGTATCAGCGCGGGCACGGCGGATGAAATTGCAGCATTTGAGGCGGCACTGCCCAAAGCCTTGGCGGCTGCACGCGGCTAATTGCTAGGCATTTACTGAAATTTGACAGCTTCTCGGCAAAGTGATCTGCGGAATGGGCGTTCTGCGCTACCATTCTTCTGCTGCTTAGTCGGAGGCTGTGCAATGACCACCAAACATGCGCAACGCGTTGAAGACTTTACCAATGCCAATCTGATCCTGATCTTTGTTAATCTGATCTGGGTCTTTGTCGCAATCTGGTCGGCCTGGGGGCTTGGACCGGTCGTGATCTTGGCTGTGGGCCTGAACCATCTGATCACCCGTCTGGAATTTGCTAAACGACGGCGGGCCATTGGCGCAGACAATCCGCCAAAGGTCTGATCTACAGGCCGATCAAAGGGACACATCCTGACAAAGCCACCACCCCATGCGGGACGGTGGGTGGGGCGAGGCTTGGAACAAGCCAGCGTCACCCGTCCCGCAATGACATCACCCCTTTGCAATCACCTGCGCGGCAGCGCTGACACCGCCTGACACATGTGGAATGCCCAAGGCCACCAACCCAGCCTCAACCGCCCCCAGCATTCCCAGCGTGCTATGTGCGTTGATGTGCCCCATATGCCCAAAGCGGAACGCACCACTGGCGGTTGGGTCGGCATCACTCCAGGCCCCGAGACCAAACCCAAGCGTCACCCCGGCCTCGTCGCGCACCCAGTCGCGCAGCCGATCGCCATCTGGCGCTCCAATTGAGACCGCCGTCACCGCGTGCGACCGGACCGCAGGATCTGCAATATTCAGAGCCATGGGCGCGCCCCAGTGCTCGACCGCCGCCCAAACCGATTGCGCCAGAGTTTTGTGACGGGCCCAGATATTTTCAATGCCCTCCTCGCGGATCATGTCCAGCGCGGCTCTCAGCCCAAACAGATGATGTGTCGGTGCCGTGCCACCAAAATACTGCCACAGCGCCTCTGGTGCGATCCGCGCAGTCCAGTCCCAATAAAAGGGCACGCACTCTTTGCTTTGACGCAAGGCATGGGCACGGTCGTTGAAAAACACAAACCCCAGACCCGGGGGCACCATCAGGCCTTTTTGAGAGCCCGCGACCATAATGTCGGCGCCCCAGGCATCCATCTGAAACTCATCAGCCCCAAGCGAGGCGATGCAATCCACCATGAGCAAAGCCGGATGTCCCAGATCATCTAGAACCCGACGCAAAGCCGCAATGTCACTGCGCACCGAACTGGCGGTATCCACATGCACGGCGAGCACCGCCTTGATCTCATGTGCAGCGTCGGTTTTCAGAACGTCGCGGATACGTTCTGGATCCATCGGGCTTTGTCGGCCATGATCCAGAAGTTGCACCTCAAGCCCCTGCCCTCTGGCAACCTGAGCCCACTCCAGACCAAAATGTCCCGTCGCTGGTACAAGAACCTTGTCTCCTGCGGACAGCGTATTGGCCATGGCCGCTTCCCATGCGCCATGCCCATTCGAGATATAGATCGCCACATGCGCCTCAGTCCGGGCAATATATTTCAGATCAAGCACCATCTCAGCCACCTGATCGCGAAGATCGGTGGTGTAGATGTCAGGCGCGCCCTGATGCATCGCCTGAAGCACCCGGTCGGGCATAATTGACGGGCCAGGCAGGGCCATGTGACGGCGACCATTGGCAAGCGACATGTTGGATACCTTTTCAGCACCGCGAAATTGCGGAAATGTTGCGCCACACTAGCCACCCATCGCCTATGGTCAATGGCATGCGACTTGCCAGCCTTCCCCCCAACGCGTACACCGCGCGCGTGTAGGCAACAGGATATCGATATGCTCGCGAAGATTTGGGAATGGCTCGGAGATCTCGAGCGTAAGACCCGCCGATCATTCGGCACCGATATCTCGACGCCCTCCAAACGGTTCTGGTCAAAGGTCCATTACCATCTGTTTGACCATGCTTTTTTGCGCACCATCTGGACCAACTTCTGGCCACTTGCACCGGGTGTGTGGCGGTCAAACCAACCCACACACCGCCGCCTCGCAAAATACGCTCAGATGGGGGTGAAAACCGTCGTCAATCTGCGCGGTGAGGACCGTTTTGCGCATTACCTGTTTGAAAAAGAAAGCTGTGATGCACTTGGCCTTACCTTGGTCAATCGCAAACTCTGGGCCAGATCTGCCGCCCCGCGCGAAAACATTGTTGCGGTCATCGACGCACTTCGCGAGGCCGAAAAACCGCTGATCCTGCACTGCAAGTCCGGTGCGGATCGCGCAGGGTTTGTCTCGGCCATGTATTTGATGGTGTTTGAAGACGTCCCCGTTGAAACAGCTATGAAGCAGCTGAGCTTCAAGTACATCCACCTCAAGCACACCAAAACCGGCCTGCAGGGCTATATTCTGCGGGTGTATCAAGCCCGGCTTGCCCTTGGAGAGATCAGTTTCGAAGACTGGATCCGACAGGAATACATTCCCGGCATTCTACAAACGGGCTGGGACACGCGTCGGGTTGAACGTGAAACCGCGCAGGAGCTGATAACCAAGGCGCTAGGTTAAAATCGCCTGAGCAGCGAGCGTTTTGGGCTTTGTCCGAGAGGCAAGGCGCAGCGTCGCGCTTCCATTCTGTTGAGCTTCAACAAACCCACCGGATGAGAGATAACTCGCGCGGTCAATCAACAGGCCTTGGTAGGCATCCGGTCCCGTCACCAGTCGCCGCCTGATCGACTTCCAGACTGACGCGCAACGCCCGCGCAATCCTCGCTGGTCTGCTTGAAGCGTGAACTGATAGACCCCCGGCGCGCGAAACGCCTCGATCACAGCCTCGGTCCAGCCGTCCCCGAGCTGCGTTGTGGGGGCCAGGAACAGAAACCATTGCCCCTGTGCCACATCGGCCCCTTTGGCCAGTTGTTGACTGGGTGCATAGACCACCTCCGCGCCTGAGGCCTCGGCAATGGTCAGAGTCGCGTCATCCGATCCCGCGTCGGCGAAGATCAGCTCGCGAATGATCCCGGCCCGAAGCCCCTCGCCCAGCGACCCAAGACACAGCGGCAAATGGTTTGCTGAGTTGGATGTCGGAATGATAATCGAAAGAGGTGCGCGCATCGGGTCTGTTCGTCTTGCCTATCCGGGCCTATATGCGAGAGGCGAACAAAAGGAAACGGGCATGTCTGAGACCACACGGAAAGTTTTGCGCCTGAGCGGCGGCGATGTGAAACCCTTCCTGCAGGGGCTGGTGACCAATGATGTCGACCGTCTTGCTCACGGCATGGTCTATACCGCGCTTCTGACCCCTCAAGGAAAGTATCGCGCCGATTTCTTCCTGATTCCCGATGGAGATGCTGTGCTTTTGGACGTGACCGCGGAACTGGCGCCCGGTTTGCTTCAGGCCCTGAGCATGTATAAATTGCGCTCGGATGTAGCGATCAGCGAAACAGACATCACCGTTTCCCGCGGTCTCGGTGAGACGCCCGAGGGTGCCTTTGCCGATCCCCGTCACCCCACGTTGGGATGGCGGGGCTATGCAGGCCAGCCTGATCAAGATGTGGATTGGGATGCGCTGCGTGTGGCCAGCTGCATTCCCGAAGGCGGCATCGAACTTGGCGCGGATAGCTTTGTTCTTGAAGTCGGATTTGAACGCCTGAATGGCGTGGACTTCAAAAAGGGTTGTTATGTTGGTCAGGAAGTGACCGCACGCATGAAGCATAAGACGGAGCTGCGCAAAGGCCTGACCCTTGTCGGCATCGACGGCTCAGCGACACCCGGTACCGAGATAACGCGGGATGGTAAAACAGTTGGTCAGGTCTTTACCCAATCTGAGGGCCGAGCCATTGCCTACGTTCGTTTCGATCGCCTAGGCGACGGCATGCAGGCCGGAGAGGCCCGCATTCATACGCTTTGAAGGTGACGACGGGCGGGAATATCCCCGCCCTGCACCATTTTACACATTGGCTTTTGCACTGATCACCAATGACGCCGTGCCACCGAGATGCTCATAGGCAAGCCCCGCCTCTGGGTTGGAGGCATGCCAGGTGACAACCCAATCCGGGATACCAAGCCGAAGCATGTCCGCCTCCATAGCGGCGACCAACCTGCGGCCGAGCGCCTTTCCGCGATGTGTTGGGGCAACATAAAGATGGTCGATCCGCATCCTGTTGTGGCCGCGACGCAGGGCGTCCTGTGCGCGCTGTTCAGGTAACGCGAGAAGATAGGCCACGAGCCCCCAACCGCCCTCGACCGCATAAATCGTCGCGCCCTTGGCATAGGCCTCTTCGAGATGTGTGATGTACTCCACATCTGCCCCTTCAGCATGATACATCTGCGGAGCCACGCTCACGTGGAACAGGTGAAGTGCGCGAAACAGCGGCAACACTTCTGACGGATGCGGATTTTTGATGACGTCCATAAAAAAGACCTCCTGGCTTTGCGCCGGAGGCCTTTTCGTTTCAATCCCTGTCCCCCGGCAATTCGGGGGATATGCGCGCGGGCCCCGAGGTCAGGCGCGCTCGGAATAGCTCATGGTTTCAGTGTTCACGACGATCTTTTCGCCCTGCGCGATAAAGGGCGGCACAGAAATGCGAACGCCATTGTCGAGAACAGCGGGTTTGAACGAGTTGGCCGCGGTCTGACCTTTGACCACTGGCTCGGTCTCAACGATTTCGCAGGTGACCTTCTGCGGTACTGTCGCGTTCAACGCTTCGGTTTCATAGAACTCAACAACGATGGTCATGCCGTCCTGCAGAAACGGGCGACGATCACCCAACAAATCTGCCATCACCTGAACCTGATCGTAAGTTTCTGTGTCCATGAAGATCAGCATGCCGTCATCTTCATAAAGGAACTGCATGTCTTTCTGCTCAAGGCGCACACGCTCAACTTTGTCGGCGCTGCGGAACCGTTCGTTCAGCTTGGATCCGTTGCGCAGGTTTTTCAGTTCCACCTGTGCAAAAGCCCCACCCTTGCCGGGCTTCACATGGTCCACTTTGACCGCGGCCCACAGGCCATCATTGTGCTCAAGCACGTTGCCAGGACGGATCTCGTTGCCATTGATTTTGGGCATAGCGGATAACCTCTGTCGAAAGGTTGAGGAAAAGTTAGCGCCTCCTATATATGGGTGGTCGGCCTCTGGCAAGACAACGATATGTCGTGTTTCTCCTTTGGAAGCTATGCATTAACGGAATGGGTGTTATGCAACTCTGGGGTACCCGAATCAGATCGAATAGGTCATAACCCTCGTCACGCCGAAAAAGACAAGAGCAATAAATCGAAGGTCCACTCATGAAAGATTTCGTTGACGGCACTGCGTTCAATGCAGAGCAGGGAAACCGTGCTCGCAAACTATTTGCCGCAGTCGTGTTGGCTGCGCTTGATGACGCAATTGCCGATGACAAAAAGTATGGCAATGGCCCGGAACAGATCGCCCGCTGGGCGCGTTCGCGTGATGGCCGTGAAGTTCTGTCATGCTCGGGCATCGACCCAAATGAACGTGTTGTTACTGGCTTGATGGATTTTGTGTCCAAAGGTGTGCGTACATCGGTTGCCCTCTCGCGCGAAGAGAGCGAGCGCCGCAACGCAGCACAGCAGGCAGAAGCCGCATAAATTTTCCCAACCGCCGCAAAAGTGGCGCTTGGATGTTTTGAACGCCCCCTTCCAAAAAGGGGGCGTTTTTTTGGTGCAATCTACTGCCACATGACTTTGGCTGATCCAATTCATAGGCAATAAAAAACCCGGCATCGCGCCGGGCTTTTTGAATTCACTGGCTTTGAAGTGGAATCGGCTATTCGAAATCCTGGCTCATCAAAACGCGATGGATTTCACGGCGCACCAATTTACGCACATTGCGCGTGATCCGCTCTCCCAAGACACCCTGCAATTCCTGACGCACGATATCTGAAACCATGCCACGCAGCATCTCTTCGTCGATCACCGAAGTTTCCAGACCGGGTGCTTCGGCCAAAAGATCGGTACGCTCTTCAACATAGGGCTCAGAGTGGCTTTGGAACACTGGCTGCGCCAGAGGCTCATCTGCAAAACCTTCTGTGTCCTCTACGAATTCCGCCGCCTCTTCTTCGTCCGCGACAGGTGGCTCCTCAGACAAGAACACCACATCTGCGACCGCAGCGGCAACATCCGCGTCGTCAACTTGGGGGGCTTCGACGGGCTCAGCGGCGACAACGTCCTCAACCGGCTCATCGGCCTCATCCCAGGAAACGCTCGCCAGCGGACGGTGCACAAAGGTGGCCCCAGCGGTTGGCTCGACGTCGGTTTGATCGCCGTCGTAATCGTCCGATTGACGCGATACCAGCTTTTCCAATGCCGCGATTTTGCTTTCCAGCGGGGCCGCTTCGTCCCAGCTATCGGAATTCAGCTCATCACCAGCTACGGCAATGTCGAGACCACTGCCCTCTTGTGAGACTTCAGGGGCTTCATCATCAAGGTCAATATCAAGTTCTTGCAGATCAGGCTTGGCATCGCTGTCATTCTGATCTTCGAGAACACGGGACACTTCCTGCTCAACAAGCTGGCTCAGCAACGCGGATGTATCAAGCTCCGCCTCGTCGTCTTCCTGCTCATCTTCGACAAGCGCAACAAACGGCTCTGGGGTATCTGAGACTTCCGCAACCTGGATTTGGTCGTCGCCTTCGAGATCGGGCACATCTGCAGAAAGATCATCAGCAAAGCGTACTTCGGTCAGACGGGACACATTGCCATCAGAACCAAGGGTCTCATCTTGAACGGCAGGCGCTGGATTGGTCAGAACAATGGGCCCATTTGCCGGACGCTCTGGTGGCCGGGCCGCCGATTCGTCGACATTGACCCGCAGAGAGGGCGTCAGCACCAATCGCTCGGTTTTCTTACGCACCGGTGCAGTCGCGGCTGGACGCACTTCCTCGGATACGAGTCGCCGTATCGAAGAAAGCACGTCCTCAATTTCAACATTGGTCACAGGATCAGACATTGCAGTTCCACTCTCGCCTCACAGGAAGCATAACCGCAGTGGCCCGTTCAGACAACCGATGCTGAAAAAGTTAGTCTTTTCCAAGTGCCTTAAGCACACGATCAAGCTCTTGCCCTTGCTGGCTGCGCTGCAGAGGCGCATCTTTCACAAGGTTGTAATAGCTCGCCGGGTCATATTTCGGCACGTTCAGACGCAGCGCATCCGCAGTCAGCTGACCAACCGATGCCAAAGCTGTGTAAGCGGCGATGGTTTCGTCCACCTGCGACGAGATCAGATTCGCACGCGCGTCGAGCAGTTCCTGTTCCGCATCCAACACATCCAGTGTTGTCCGCGCCCCAAGCTTGGCTTCTTCGCGCACCCCCCGGAAGGCGGTACGTGCGGCCCGGACCTGCGATTCGAACGAGCTGCGGCTTGCCCGCGCCACATCCAGCTGGACATAGGCCGATCCGACATTCTGCTCGATGTTATGGCGCGTGATGTGCAACCCACCGCGCGCCTGATCCCGCGAGGCATGGGCCTGACGCACCAGCGAGGTCAAACGACCCCCCTGATAAATAGCGCCGCCGGCGTTCACACCAATGGTGCCACCATGGGTATAGGCCTGGCTGCCGAATGTTTCCGTCACACCATAAGTGCCCCGAAGAGAAACTGTGGGCTTCTGCGCAGATTCGGCGATCTTAATCCCAAGCTCAGCCGCGCTGACCTGATGCTGAACCGCAATCAGATTTGGGTGCTGCGAAACAGCCAGCGTCTTCGCTTTGCGCACGGTTCCCGGCAGGTAGGGCAATTTGCCTGGTGCCGCCAGATTACCCGGTGCGCGACCAACCGCGTTGCGGTATTCTTCTTTTGCAGCAACAAGGTTACCCTGTGCGCCTGCCAAAGCCGAAACGGCGGCGGCCATGCGGGCCTCTGCCAGTGCAACATCGGTGCGGGTCACTTCACCCACATCAAACCGGTCCCGCGCGGCGCGCACTTCTTGGCGCAGAACGCGGACGTTGTTCTGGCGCAGGGCCACAGTTTCATTTGCGCGACGCACTTCCATATAGGCCGTGACCGCGCGCAGAAGAACCTGCTGTTCGATCCCCACCAATTGGGCGCGAGTTGCCAAAACGGTTTCTTTTGCTGCCTCGATGCGCAGCAGATTGCCGCCACCTGCGTACAGTGTCAGCTCTGCGATCAGGTTCAGCGACGCCGTATCTGTTGACGAGCTGCCGGTGACAAACCCACCCGCCGTTGTATTGAACGCGCGCGAGGTGCCGAACTGGTGCTGAACATTTCCCGACCACGAAATCACCGGGCGCAGGGTCGACACGGCCTGGGCCACATCCTCATCTGCAGCACGCAGGACAGCGCGGTTCTGGTCAATCAGGCCGCTATGTTTGTAGGCACCTGCCAGGGCATCTGCCAGAGTTTCCGCCCCTGCGGGCAGCGCCATAGCAATCGCAACAAGGGCCGTTGCCGTGCCCTGAGTTACGGATTTTCGAATCCTGTTCAACATATCTGCCCCCTACGCGTGTTCGCGCATCATTTCTTAGAGTGCGAATTCTTTCGCTTTTTCAAATCCAGCCAGAAGTGGCGCCGTTCCGTTGAACGCAAACCGCCACATCACATCACCATCCAATTTATGACCGAGACGCACAGTTCCAAGTGCCCCATCCATGAAAATACAGACGATCCGGCCACCATCTTTCAATTGGTCTGTCAGGGTCGTGGGCAATTCTTCCACACCGCCCTGCACCACAATCACGTCATATGGCCCATGCGCGGCAGCACCAGCGGCCAAGGGACCCGCATGTACAACAACATTGTCTGCGTGTGCGTCCGACAAGAGGGTCTGCGCCTCTTCAGCGCGCGCCTCATCATCTTCTACGGCAACCACAGCTTCGGCGATATGCGCGATGACCGCCGAGGAATACCCAAGGCCAGCACCGATATCGAGCACCAGATCTTTGTTGGTGATATCAAGCGCCTCAATCATCTTGGCAAACACCCGAGGATCGAGCACGACGCGTCCCGCGCCAAGTTCGATATGCTCGCCCGCATAAGCGGCCTCAATCTTCTCAGCGGGCACAAACGCCTCGCGAGGGACGGTCAACATCGCGTCAATGATTGGGAATTCAGTGACGTCCGAAGGACGTACCTGCGTGTCTACCATCATGCGGCGGCGGGTCGAAAAATCAGTCATCCGCTAAACTCTTTCGTTCAGAAGCTTGGCCACCTTGTGCCATAACTCGGACAGCTCGGCAATGACGGTGACCGTTCATAAGTCAACTTACGTTCAAGTGGTCATTTTTTTGCCAATGCGTCGAGGACAGTCGCCCGCAAACTCCGCCTGAGGCCTTAGCAAAAGCCCGACCTCAGTGGTCACCCTATTCGGATGAGCTACCCGACCACAGATCCTGAGATTTGCTTTCCGAACGCTCGACGGCACTCAGCAATCAGAATGTGGCGCAGAATAAACTCACCAGCAGGTGCATTTTGACCCTTGCGAAGGCCGCCGAACAAAAATAGAAGGCATGACACGCGATGCTCCACCATTAGCTAGGTGACTGCGCCGCGAAAATTTTCGCAAAAGCCTGATGGCCAAGCGAAATACACCACGTGAGGCGAGTTGGCGGAGTGGTGACGCAGCGGATTGCAAATCCGTGTACACCGGTTCGATTCCGGTACTCGCCTCCACCTTAAAATCAATGACTTAGCAGGAACTCAAAGGGTATTGGTTGGTTTTTCTACCCACTTTTTCTACCCATTCCCGCTTTGTTCCCCCTTTGTCCGAAAGTCACGCTCCCAAAATTTTATTTAAATTCAAGCACCTACACCGACATAAAAATCAAAACCCTCACCATTTACTCTACTCATTCACGTTCTGAACTCACTCCGCCTTGCATCTATTGCATTGAGTTCCATCATCAGCGGCAACGCTCACGCGATTACCGACCAGGTAACTTTGAGCTGGTCCCATCGCCCCCACCCTCGGCGACTTGAACCGCACACAGGTAGGTCCTTATGTTGCAATCAATGTGTGCCTCCTTCAAGCGCCCAACACAGCCAAGGTCGCCCGAGCCGAGCTAGAGCGGCGAGTAGACTGGGAACGCAAGACCGGCGCGGCCGCTCCCATCTTGACATGCCCATGCCCACCCCAGCCCTCCTTACGGCCTAAGGGACAGCTTGCGCTATTCCGTAGCTTCAGACACCGACAAATTCTGACATCCCTGCTTAACACCATGTCAACTCCCGCTTTCAAAGGCAGTGTTGTTGTCATTCTCTATGACATCAGCCGTTTTGCCCGAAACGTTCAGGCACATATCGCCCTGCGTCAAACCTTGTGTGATGCAGGCGGCGTTTTGGAAAGTCCGTCGATTGAGTTTGGAGAAGACAGCGACTCTCGCCTCGTCGAGCATATGCTGGCTCCTGTCGCACAGCATCAGCGTGAGAAAAACGCAGAACAAACCCCAAACCGCATGAAGCGGCGAATGATGAACGGGTACTCCGTTTTCACTGCACCGATTGGTTACAGATACAAAAAGACAAAGGGACACGGAAAGCTACTTACCGCCCACGAGCCTATTGCCTCGAGTATCAAGGAAGGTTTGGAAGGCTACGCCTCTGGTCGCTTCGCCACACAAGCCGATTTGAAGCGCTTCTTTGAAGATCAACCAGCGTTCCCTAAGGAACTCCCAAACGGCCAAATCCGCCAACAAAGGGTCAGCGATATGCTCAAGCGCGCAGTCTATGCAGGGTATATCGAGCATGAACCTTGGGGCATCACACGTCGTAAAGGTCATCACAAAGGGATTATCTCGCTAGAGACCTATCACAAGATCCAAGACCGCAAAAACCAGAAAGCTCTGGCTCCAAAGCGTACAGACATTCGTGAGGATTTCCCTCTTCGTGGCGCTGTGGTCTGTGCATCCTGTGAAACGCCTATGACATCATGCTGGTCAAGAAGTGGGACTGGTAAGCGATACCCCTACTTCTGGTGCCAGACGAAAGGCTGCTCTGAGTACCGCAAGAATATTCGAGCCGAGAAGATTGATGCAGGGTTTGAACAAGTGTTGAGCGCTATGACACCAACCGAAGACGTTCTTGCGGTTGCTATGTCTATGGTAGGCGACGCCTCAGGTCAGCGTGATGAGCAAGACAAACAGGCAAGGGCTGCTTTGAAACGCCAACTCACTGAGCTGGATAAACAGCAAGATTCGGTGGTGGAAAGATTGATAGAAACATCGAACCCGAAGGTCATCACAGCACTCGAATCCAAGATCGCAAAAATGGACGAGGACAAGCTACGTTTAAGCGACAAAATCGCTCAAAACACAAAACCGAAAGCCAGCATGGGGCAGATTTTCGAACTCGTTCGCGGGTTCCTGTCAAACCCTTGGAATATATACGACAAAGGGGATTTGGCAGCAAAGAAAACCATCCTCAAAACGGCATTTAGATCACCACTGGCCTATGACCGAAAAGAGGGATTTCGAACTCCGCAAGTGTCTGTAATATTTGAGTTTTTGGGATTTTTTACGTCTGAATGTAAAATGGTGCCCCCACACGGACTCGAACCGCGGACCTACTGATTACAAATCAGTTGCTCTACCAGCTGAGCTATAGGGGCACTGGGGGTCTAATACGGTATCTCTTCCTCCCTTCGCAAGAGCAAAAATGGGGCCCGATGCAACTTTTTTGCGGAACTGCTTTTTGCTTGGGGCATCCACCTCAAAACGACCCTAACCTCATTCATTCGCTTACTTTTTACGAGCGACAAATGACTTCGTCAGGCTGCGATCACAGAGGAGTTCTGCGAAACGCCTGATAGCCTTAGAAACCTCCGCCACCATGCAGTGGTTGGCCGAGGCCTTTTCCACGCCGCGATACAACTTCTGCTCAAAGATGCGCGGAATGCGGCGAAAGGATATGCGCTTGAAAACAACGGATGACGTGGATCATGCGGCTGGAGATCAAAACGAAGTCGTGCAAACATGGGGAGACTTTGCGCTTCGCGCCGCCGCTGAAGACGTTTTCTGCGGTTCATTTCTGTAATCAGTACCAAGGCCTGTCCTGCATGAAGATAAGTAAAGCTGGAGCAATTGAGGCCGTTGTTGTCCTCCTGTTTACCGTACTGGTCCTTGCGGGTGTGAAGGACTTTGCCGTCTGGAATCAGGTTCTCTACATCTGGGGGGGGCGACCCAACCCGTTTCTGACCTCACCGACCGAACTTGGCGCCCATGGCCTGCGTTACGCGCTTTTGTACCCCCTGCTGCGGTTCGCGGAAACGACAGGCATCCACCACGACATTCTTTTTACGACCCTTGCGCTCCCAAACCTGCTGATCGTCATCCGCAATGTCCGCAAAAGCACCGCTGTTGTCGTGGGCCGCACACATATTCATGTTGGCTTTGCCTTGTTCAACGCGCTGCTGTTTGCGTTTCTTTTTCTCCAGATGAATGGACGCATGACCCTGGCGTTTTTTGGGTTTTCTCTGGTGATCTACAACATCAATTACATCGACAAGGTGCGACGCCATAGGCGTGGCAGCGCCCTACAGATCTTCATTGGGTTGTTGTTCTGCGGCGTAAGCAGCGGGACCATGGCGGCAGCCTTTCTGATTTCGCTGCTCGCATTCTTCAAATTCTCACTCTACGAGATCATCCGCCTCAGAATGTCCCGTTCAAAAACACTGGCAGTTGTCGCAATCGCGGCCGCCGCCTATAGCTTTGGTGTCTTTGTCTTTATCGGCCTGATTAAAAACCTGACCTTCTACGGCGGCGGGCCCGCTGCGTTCATTGAAATGCTCAAACACGGTGCCGGTGTCTTCATTTACCCCCTGCTTGAGAACGGGCTTATCTTAGCGCTGTTGCTGATCATTCCTGTGGCCCTGCTGGTCTTCATCATGAAAAGCGAGCGTCCGTTTTTGACGCTGCAAATCATTCTCTCGCTCAGCTGTGGGTTGTTCGGGTTCTCGACAATGACTTTGGCCACCATTCCGATCATGATCTGGATTGGTGGGATTTGGCACCGCACACCACCCCCAATGGTTCAACCTGTTTCGGACAAGGTCCGCCACCCGCAAAATCGCAGTACCCGCGCTCTGCAAACCGGCTAACACGCGCGCCTATGTAGAAGCCCTGCCCTATCTGTTGGCGCGCGCCAAAAACCCAACCGCAATCAAACCCGTGGCGATCACCAATACGGCCGCAGGCGCAGCATCCCCCAGAGCTTCAAGCGAGGCCTGCTCATGTACGCGCGTTGCCAAGGTTTCATAGTTGAATGGGCGCAAAAGCAAGGTCGCGGGCAGCTCTTTCACACAGTCCACAAACACCAGAAGCAAAGCCGAGGCCACCGAGGCACGCATCAGCGGAAAATAGACCGAACGCAGCACCTGCCCCTGTGTCCGCCCCAAGGACCGGGCCGCCAGCGCCAGATTGGGTGAAATCCGGCCCATTGCCGCGTCCGCCGCGCCCTGAGCGATCGCGAAAAACCGAACGCAATAGGCCAGAACAAGGGCAAAGGACGATCCCGTCAGGATCAACCCGATGTCATAGCCTGTGACGGTTTCAACCGTATCAGCCAATGTGTTGTCCACGACGGCTAGAGGGATCAAAATCCCCACGCCCAGTACGGCACCGGGCGCGGCGTAGCCAATGGTTGTGACCGGCAAAAGCAGCCGGGGCAACGCCTGACCAGACAGTCGGACACCATACACCAGAAAGATGCCACCAAGCACCGTCACCACTGCAGCGATCCCACCAACGGTCAAGGTGTTGATCCCGGCCTGCCAAAGGGCCGCGTCTTGCCAATTGTCTGCATTGTCGAGCGCGTGCCGCAGGATCACCCCCGCCGGCAAAACAAATCCCATCAGAAAGGGAACAAGACATGCAGCGCAGGCCAGCGCCCCGAGACCACCGCGCAATGTGCGCCGCTCAATGGGCCGGTGGCGGGTCGACAGGTTAAAGAACCGCAATCTGCGACGCGACGCCTTTTCGAGCAGCACCAGAAAGATCACCAACATCAAGACAACCGAGGCAATCTGCGCCGCCCCGCCTGCGTTGTTGGTTTCAAGCCAGGTACTGAAAATACCGGTAGTGAGGGTTTGAACCGCAAAGTAATCGACCGTGCCAAAGTCGTTGACACTTTCCATCATGACAATGGCCACCCCTGCCGCAATCGCGGGGCGGGCCAAAGGCAGCCCCACACGCCAGAACCGCGACAATGCGCCGGACCCAAGGGACTGCGCGACTTCATCGCTCGCGCTTGACTGCTCTCGAAACGCATTTCGGGTCAGCAGATACACGTAAGGATAGAGCGCAGCTGCAAGCACCAAAACAGCCGCTCCCATCGAGCGGATTTCAGGAAACCAATAGTCGCGTGCAGATTGCCAGCCAAAAAGTGCCCGCATCGCTGTCTGCACCGGGCCTGCGTATTCCAGCAGATCCACAAGCGCATAGGCCCCAACATAGGCCGGAATGCCAAGCGGCAACAACAGCGCCCACTCGAGCCATCTCCGCCCGATAAAATCATACCGGGCAATCAACCAGGCGGCCCCGGTGCCCACAAACATCGCCAAGCCACCCACACCAATCAACAAAATCAACGTGTTGCGTAGGTATCGCGGCAGAGTGGTGTTGATCAGATGCGGCCAGATGTTTTCCGTTGGAAACAGCGCAATCCACAGCACAGCAACGATTGGCGCCAGAACAATTGCCGCAATCAAAACGGCCCCAACGGACCACCGGTTTGGCATTCGCAGGGCCCTGCGGGAGAGAGTGGGCTCGCTTATCGACATCAAACGCCTTTCCGGGGTGTTAACTATGCGCTGAACAGGGTTATAAAGCAGCTCAGAGGCAACCAAAAGACCCGACAAATGCAGGTCATCCTTCATACAGGTGTTCATAAAACCGACGAAAGCCGTTTGCTCCGCTGTTTGCGGCGCAATGGGGATGCGTTTTGGAAAGAGGGCATTTACACGCCCGAGCGACAGAAGTTTGGCACCTTCCTGACGGATACGGTCAATCAGCTGGGCAATGCGCCTTTGCCGCCAGACACCCGTGAAATTGTGCTAGACGCCATTTTGGAAGATGCGCCCGAGGGTGTTGAACGACTGGTACTCAGTCATGAGCATTTCTTTTCGGTGCCCAAGCTCGCACTTCACCACGGGCGATTCTACTTCCGGGCGGAAAGCCGTCTGAACACCTTCTGTCGCATTTTCGAACGCGATGAAGTTGAGCTGTTTATCGGCCTGCGGAACCCGGCCACCTTTCTGCCAGAAGTCTTTGCTAGCTCACCGGCGGTTCAGTTTCAGAACTTCCTGGGTGACGTCAATCCACTGCACCTGCGGTGGTCAGATCTGATTCTGCGGATCAAAGAACAAAACCCAAATCTGCCCATCACGGTTTGGGCCAATGAGGACACCCCTCTGATCTGGGGCCAGATTGTACGCGAGATGGCGGGGATAGAGCTCAACCGCAAGATCCTTGGCGCCTTTGATATGTTCAGCCAGATCATCAGCTCAGAAGGTATGAAGCGGTTCCGCGGCTTTCTTAAGGAAAACCCCGGCATCAACGAGATTCAGAAACGCCGTGTGATGTCCGCGTTCCTCGACAAGTTCGCGCTGGAAGATCAGATTGAAGAAGAGCTTCAGTACACCGATTGGGACGGCCCGTTTGTCGATCTGATGACCACACAATATGACGAAGATGTCGACATGATCGCAAGCATCCCAGGCGTCACTTTAATTTCCCCCTAACCCAAAGAAGAAACTCGGCAAGCCGCAGCTCATTGCGGCTTGCGTCCAAAAGAAAAGGCGCACCCGAAGGCACGCCCAAACAATGCGTCATTGGCCACATGTTACGCCATGCCAAGCGCGGCCTTGTACATATCCAGAATGGCTTCTTCTTCTGCGATGTCGTCGGGCTCGCGCTTGCGCAGTGCCACGATTTTACGCAGAACTTTGGTGTCATAGCCGCGCCCTTTGGCTTCGGCCATCACCTCTTTCTGCTGATCCGCAACTTCTTGTTTTTCCGCCTCTAGGCGCTCGTAACGCTCGATGAACTGCTGAAGTTCACCTGCGGCCACACCATAGGCGTCGGAACTACCGTCTTGCATACCTGTCTCCTGCCAATTGGCCCGGGATTATGTGTCACATCCCGTCCGGCCCGCGACCCCGATGCCCGGGAATGTGCCGAACTGCCCTTTGCTACCTGCCCCAAGCGTCTTCATCAAGGGGTTGCGCGCAACCCATTGCTGCTTTACCGCCAGCTCGGCAAGCATTCGCAAACAAGGGAGACACCCATGGACATGATGGTTTGGATCGGAGCCGCCGTTTCGCTCATTGGCCTGCTGGGCCTGTTCTGGTGCATTTTCCGCGTCTGGCGGGCAAAAAGTGCTGGCATGTCAGATGAAGATCTGAGGGATCTCGTCAAACGCACCGTTCCGCTGAACATGGCCGCACTGATGTTTTCGGTTCTGGGCCTTATGGCGGTGATGGTTGGCATTTCACTGGGCTAACTTCAGGCCACAGCCTTAGATCGCATCAAAATCTTTGCCGTTTTTAACCAGATCCATCCAGGCCGGGTCTGGTGACCAGACCGTTTGGTCAAGATGGTCTTGGGCCTGCATCGCTTTCATCACCTTGAAAAGCCCGCTCTGGCTCACGGATTTCATCACACCACCGTGGGCCGCCGGGAAATCCAAAGCCAGCAGAGACACAAGATCGATGTCAGCGGCACGCGCCACCATGCCGGCATTGATCATCTTGATCCCGGCATTGGCAACCGCGCCAATCAACAGGTGCCGAATATCAGCAGACCGCCACTCTGTCGGTGGGCGCGCCGCATCGAGAAGGGCAGTGACCTCAGCGCTCGGGCTGGCACCATCATCTCCCCAGTCGTAAAATCCACGCCCCGCAACCCAGCCTTTTCGGCCTTGTTCACTAAGGAGCTGTGACCAGTTTTTTCCGCAGGTTTCGGCGGAACCACTAGTCTGAAACGCGCTTGCCGCGGCGTTTAAGCCTGACAAATCACGGGTCTGAAATGGCGGGCGCGACCAACCCCATTGAGTGACGGCCTCATCTACCTCATAGGGGCTTGCGCCCAGATCCACCAAGGCATCTGCGGCGCGCTGCAAAGCCTGCGCAAGATTACCCGCAACGCTGTCCCGTTGCGATTTCACCAACACCGGGATCTTGCCCAGCTGCCCCGCAAGGGCCAAAGCGGCGTCCCGATCTTGCTCCGTCGCTTTCGGGCCGATCAGCACCTCAACCAGCCGCGTGGCAAACACCGGCGGCGGGAATCGCAGACCCAACCCTTCAAGTTTCCCCGGTATAGCCTGCGCCCGCACCGCCTCAGGGGGCAACCGGATATCCCACTGGCCCCTGGCCGCGAAAATCACAAAATCCGCCCCGCCCACCATATCCGCGCTCTCACCGGTTTTAAGACGGGCAAGCTTGGCATGCGCTTCTGCGGGGCTCCAACCTGCGGCAGTGATCCGAGACAGAATAAAGGCCCGCAGCTGTTCAAACCCATCCTCGAGTTTTTCCTGATCCCGCGCACCCCATTGAACCGTCAGCCCGCTGGCTATGGCTGAAGCCGCAATCTGGATCGCAAGGGGCACCGCACCAAGCACGGCAATGGTCTGGGGTGCAGACGAACTGGAACGGGCCTCTTTACCGAGATCGCGGGCTGAGTCGGTAATCTGATGGGCGTAGCGCAGAGCCTGTGATCTCTCAGCTTCGGCGCTTTCCTCATAGGCATCGCGCTCCATCGCCACCCCTGCCCCAAAGGGAAGCAGGGCCGAGGCCTCCACCAGCTCCAGACATCGCTGTTGGATCTCGGTCAGATCCGTCTTGCGCCACTCTGCCAAAGCCGCCTGAAACCCACGAGGATCCGAGAACCCATCCCGACGATCCCGGGTGTGCGGCAGTGGCACATCTGAGCTTTGTACGTGCAGGCAAAACTGCTCTGCGCCCTGTGCAATATCGCCATCACACAGGGCATCCCAAAGATCCCGGACTTTTGGGTCATCCACACCAACATGATCACCGGTTAGCAAAAGCGACAGGCTATGTTTGGCCCCAAGAAGACGCGGCAACCGCTGAGATTGGCCCGCAGAGGGCAACAGGTCCAGTCGAATTTCAGGGAAGCCAACCTGTGTCTCGCGGGCCGCAACTCTCGCATGGGCCGCCAAAGCCAAAGCCATTCCACCGCCGTTGATGCGCCCCTGTACCGCCGCAACCACGGGTGTGTCGCAGGTTTCGATCACGTCACATAGATCGGCAAGATCGGCATTGTCCGACGACATCGCGCTGACCTCTTCCCCAACCGGGAAATGCCCATCGGCCCCGATCAGAACAATTTGCCCGACCGCCGGGTCGTTCTCGGCCTCCAGCAGGGTATCACGAAGCGCGCCCATCATCGCCCGTGTCAGCAATCGACCCAAACGCATAAAAGCAATGCCCTGCGTGATGTTGACTGTCACCTGCTCTGTCATCGATCTGCTCTTCCCGTCACGATTTCACACGTGGCGCCCGAACCGGCCTCCACGGCATTCGTTATTTTTGCGGTTTTCTGACGGAATTAGAATCGAAAGGGCGAGACAACGCAAGGTTTCCCCGAGATTTCCGGGAAAACCTTTAAGTTTAGTGCCCTAATGAGAGGATCAAATCGGCATATTGTCGAACATATCTTCTGCCGCATCGTCAATGCGTGCGGCCAGAGCATTGCGGGCCCAGCTTGGCACCTTGAGCCCTTTGCTCTCCAGCCCAAGAACCGCTTGCTCAATATGATCCAGCAGCTCGTCTTGCTGATCATCTGAGGCCAATTTCAACTCGTCGTGTAATTCAATCAGGCGTGATGCCAGTTTTTCGGCCATAGTCCCCTCCACTTACACTTGCGGGTCAGCCATTGATCAGCTGGTCCCAGCACATTTCACACAAACAGGCGTGTCAGGCAGCACCTCAAGGCGCTGTGCCGAAATCTCATTGCCGCAGCGCACGCAGTCACCGTACTCGCCTAAAGCGATCCGCTGCAAAGCCCCTCGAATTCGTACAATTTCAGCCTGCCCGCTTTGCCCGAGTCGCTCAAGGACTTCGTCATCTTCGCGCTCGACAGCCATCTCTTCCCAGTCTTTCGAGTGCGGCGCTTCCAGAGCCGCTTCTATCCCATCCAGACGAACGCCCAGTTCACGAAGCCGGTTTAGAAGCGCTAACTTGTTCCTATGGTGTGACATGTTTGGTCCTCCTAAGCTCGGCCAGAAATCTGTCACACCCGACAGGTAAAGGCGTTGACTCAGGTCAACATAAAAAGACTTGAAACACATTCATGTTTGAATATATGTTTGACGCAAGCAAGAGGAGCCTATGATGTCCCCCGAAGTTACCGGTTTTTTTGACCCCGCCACCAATACGATTTCCTACGTTGTCCGCGACCCCAACAGTAGCTCCTGCGCCATCATCGACAGCGTATTGGATTTTGATTACTCCTCTGGCCGCACCGACACCAAATCGGCGGATGAGGTGATTGCCTTTGTTAAAGACAACAAACTTAAGG
Organism: uncultured Pelagimonas sp.; assembly: GCA_947497905.1. Lineage (GTDB taxonomy): Bacteria > Pseudomonadota > Alphaproteobacteria > Rhodobacterales > Rhodobacteraceae > CANMIH01. Next base: position 218,371 of record CANMIH010000006.1, on the reverse strand, counting down.
TTGAGTGGCTTCTGGAAAGCCATGTGCACGCCGACCACCTCAGCGCTGCGCCTTACATCCAAGAGCAGCTGGGGGGCAAAATCGGCATCGGGGATCGGATCACCGTTATTCAGGACACGTTTGGCAAAGTGTTCAACGAAGGCACCGAATTTCAGCGTGATGGCTCGCAGTTTGACCAACTGTTTGTTGAAGGTGATAGCGTGATGATTGGCCAGATGCGCGGCGATGTTCTGCACACGCCCGGCCACACCCCGGCCTGCCTGACCTATGTCATCGGTGATGCCGCCTTTGTTGGCGACACCCTGTTCATGCCAGACTTTGGCACGGCCCGTTGCGATTTCCCCGGTGGATCTTCCGAAGTCCTGTTTGACTCGGTACAGAAAATTCTCGCCCTGCCCGATGAGACCCGGATCTTTGTCGGTCACGATTACAAAGCCCCCGGTCGCGACGAGTTTGCCTGGGAAACCACCGTGGGTGAACAAAAGTCCCGCAATGTCCATGTTGGGGAAGGAAAGTCCAAGGCCGACTTTGTCGATATGCGCGACACCCGGGACGCCACGCTTTCCATGCCAAAACTGATCATCCCCTCACTTCAGGTGAATATGCGGGCAGGTCAGATGCCACCCGCAGACGAGAAAGGCGATGTCTTTCTCAAGGTGCCGGTCAACAAACTCTGACTTCATCCCCGGCGCGCGAACCGGGGTTTCATGACGCAAGACCCGCTGCTCACGCGGCGCATAGGACGTAAGGAAACGCATATGCCAATGGATTGGATCTGGGGGCTAATCGGCGGATTGCTGATTGGCTCGGGCGGCGCAGTGTATCTGCTGATGAACGGGCGGATCATGGGCGCCAGCGGGATCATCGGCGGGCTGGTGGATGGCTCAGGCCGTACCACCAAATGGGAACGGCTAATCTTTCTCGCCGGCGTTGCGGGCATTCCCCTGATGCTCACCGCGCTCTTTGGCAAAATCGACACGCATGTCACCGACAATATCGGAGTTCTGATTGCAGCCGGTCTTTTGGTGGGCATCGGCACCCGGATCGCCAACGGCTGCACGTCGGGCCATGGGGTTTGTGGCATGTCGCGCCTGTCATTACGCGGATTAGCAGCCACCATTTTCTATATTCTGGCTGGTGGTCTGGGTGTTGTCCTATTCCGCCACATTCTCGGAGTGATCTGATGCAGCTTCTTTTTGCCTTTATCGCCGGTGGCCTTTTTGGTGCCGGGTTGTTCACATCGGGTATGACGGACACCACCAAGGTGCAGGGATGGCTGGACGTTTTTGGGAACTGGGATCCGACCCTAGCCTTTGTGATGGGTGGCGCCATGGTGCCTATGGCCATCGCCTGGATCATAGCAGAGAAACGCAAAAGCTCGGTTCTGGGCACGCCGCTGCCCCCCAAACCGTCGACGACCATCGATCGAAATCTCGCCTTGGGGTCGGTCATGTTTGGCCTGGGCTGGGGTCTGGCCGGTCTGTGCCCCGGTCCGGTAATTGCCTCACTCTCCTATGGAGGGAGCAGTCTCTGGATCTTCCTGATTGCCATGCTCTCTGGCATGTTGGTTGCGCCTCACCTGCGTCTGCGACTGGACAGACAGCTGCCCGCCGAGTAATCGAAAGATATGGATATTCGCGAAATCACCCCCGACTACCACGTCTCGCCGCAGATTTCCGCCGAGGATGTGGCCGCAATCAAAGAGGCGGGCTTTGTCCGCATCATTTGCAACCGCCCCGATGCCGAAGTACCCCCGTCGCATCGCGCCAGCGCCATCGAAGCCGCGGCGCAGGCCGCCGGGATCGAGTTTGAGGTGCTGCCTCTGACCCATCAGACGATGACTCCGGACAACGTCGCGCGCCAGACAGAGATGTCCCAGGCCAGCGGTCCGGTTCTGGCCTATTGTGCGTCGGGTACGCGCTGTAGCGTGATCTGGGCCTTGGGTCAGGCCGGTCAGCATTCTGCGGATGACATTCTGGCCCAGACGGCCGCAGCGGGCTACGATTTGGGCAACCTGCGCCCCATGCTGGAAAGCAAGATCACCCGCAGCTGACTTTTTCAGATGATTCACGTGAAAGCCCCGGTTTGTGCCGGGGCTTTTGCATTTGGAAAGTTACGCTTTGGATTAGTCCATTGTCGCGGGTGAGAAATCAAAGTCTCCCATCCCGTCGTCTCCACCCTCAGCCGGGGTATCAAGGAAATCCAGATCAAGATCCAGCGCCCCGCTTTCGGCTTCGAAATCCAAAGACGGCAAATCGGGCAGCTCTTCGGGCGTCGAAGGATCAAAGGCCGGTTCCTCAGGCGCCGCATCCACACCAAAGTCCATGTCCAGATCCATGGCAGCGGGTTCTGCCGCGTCGCCACCGAACCCCATATCCAGATCCACGCCACCCAGGTCAGGCAAGGCGGCAGGCGCAGTTTCAACCCCGATTGCCAATCCCGCAGCCGGTTCCGCCAGCGCAGGCAAGTCCGCAACTGGTGGTTCCACAGGCTCTGGACGCGGTGGCCATGTCAGACGCACAGCGCGCATGCCGTTCATTTGACCCAAACCACCCTTGGCAACGATCTGTGCCCCACCTGCCAGTACCTCAACCCCATCTTTGGCATCGGTGCCCAGCATCAGAAGATCACCAGCTTTGAGCGCATTCGCCTGCGACAACGGCATGGTGACACGCGCCAGAACGGTATCAAGCCGCGCAGGAACGCGGCTCATCTGATCTTCATGGGCGCCTTTGGCCGCTTGCCCGTTTTCGTCAAGCTCGGCTGTCTTTTTGATTTCCCGTTCCGGAAGCATCAGGGTCAGCGCACCTTTGCGTCGTCCCAACGCCAAATCAACATCCGCGCGGAAACAGCGATAGGAAGACGCATCCAGCAACAGCCCAACCGCACGGGCATCTTCGACCATGGCGCCGAATTTGTAACCTACCAGCTGGGGATGCATTGGGTGGTGATCCAGGTTCATCGCCAAAAGCTCGAGCGCACCATCCAATAGCGGCGCCATCATCGCAGCATCCGTTGGCGTCAGCAGGCGGTCTTCATCGACCGGCATCTGTGTCACCTGCAAAATGGTCTGGACTTCGACAAGGCCGGTCATCACTTCGCGGTCAATCGCAGCAAGTCCCAAGGCCCCATCCGGACCATCCAGCAGAACCAAAAGATCTTTGGAACCGAGCCCGTCGATCACACCATCCTGATCGTGCATTTCGACGGTGACGGCCTGCGTGACAAGCGCAAGCCCCCACTGAGAATCAGCCGTGCGCGATAATGCGCGCCGCAGCGCTTTGGCTGGCGACATTCCTTTTGCCTCAAACGCACGCTGAGCCGCCTGCGCCTTTTGACCTAGAACATCCTGTCGTCCACCGTCAGCCATTCGAAGATTCACCCGTCCTTTTTAGATCCTCCGAGGGAGTTATGCCGGGATTTGGTTACCAAGCCCTTTATATGACCCCGAAAAACTTTAAGAATTACTGCGCGGCCAGAGCCTGATTTAGCGGCAGTGAAACACGAAAGGCGGCCCCTCCGCGTCCGGGCAAATAGCTAATTTCGCCGCCCAAACGACTGACAATCTGACGACAAATCGCAAGCCCGAGCCCGGCACCACCTGCTTTTTGGTCACTGACCCGGGCAAATTTCTCGAAAATCACGTCCTGCGCTTCGGGCGCGACCCCGCTGCCGTTGTCCACGAAATCCACATTCACCGATCCGGCGATTTGCTCCACGTGAATCGACAGTTCCGGGCGCCCCGCGTCACAATATTTCCGAGCGTTTGCAATTAGATTGATGAAAACTTGGCTCAGACGTTCGGTATCGGTGTTCAGGATCACCTCTTCGCGCGACCGGTGACGATGGATCATCAGAACCTGTTCATCTCCATGGGCCAGCGCCGCAGCCACAGCCCGATCCAGCACATCCGACAACACGCCCTGCCCAATGTTCAAACTCACCTGACCATTTTCCAAAACGCTCAGATCGAGCAGATCATCCAAAAGGCGAGTTAGGCGGATCGCCTCGTCGTGAATGATCGACGCATAACGGTTCTGTTCTTCACGCGTAATGCCGTCTGTGTCTCGCAAAATTTCGGAAAACGCCCGAATCGACGTCATCGGGGTGCGCAACTCGTGGCTGATCTGACTCAGAAAGGCGTCTTTTTGGACAGACAGACGAGTCAGCTTGTCATTGGCCGCACGCAGCTGCGCCGCAGTTCGGGTCAATTCGCGTGACTGCGCCTCAAGCCGTGCGGAAGTTTCCATCATTTGCGCGGTTTCATCCGCGACCGCCATAAGATCGGCTACTGAGATACTCATGCCGCCAACGATCTGGCCAATCATGGCATGGGCGGTTGCCGCCCCCACCGATCCCGCCAGCTCCCGTTCAAGCACTTCGAGAAACTCAGGTGAGGTCATGGGCAGATGTCCATCCAGCCCCTGACGGCGCGCTTCTCGCAAAAACAAGGCCTGCGCGTCCGCCGCCCCCAAGATCCGCTGGGCCATCACCATCAGGTCTTCGGCCTGCGCCCCACTTTGCGACCAGCTCCGTGGTCCCGTCGCCTGTTGAACATTGACAAACTGTGCCCCTTGAAGCCGCTCTAGCGGAGACGGGAAGCTCGCCAAGGAGACCCCGAAAAAGGCGATTGTGTTGAGAAAGAAGCTCCACAGCACGGCGTGCAACAGCGGATCAATCCCCGTGATCCCAAACAAGGCCTGCGGGTTAAGCCACATCACGCCAAAGGGCCCAGTCTCCAGCCAGCTCTCTGGAACAAAGGCTCCTGACCCGAAGCTCGGCAAATACAGAGTGTACAACCAAACCAAGAACCCCACAGTCAGCCCAGCAAACGCCCCAGCACGGGTGGCTCCGCGCCAGAAGATCCCGCCCAGAAGCGCGGGCAGAACCTGTGCCACACCTGTAAATGCGACCAAGCCAATGGTGGCCAAGGCCGCTCCGCCACCTGATTGTGCGTAATACAGATAGCCCAGCGCCAAAACACCGGCGATGGACACACGACGGGATACCAACACCACATTGCGGACGTCGCCCGATACGCTCACCCGGGTTTCATTGAACCGCAACCAGAGCGGCATCACGATATGGTTTGAGACCATTGTCGAGAGCGCAATGGCCGCCACGATCACCATCGAGGTGGCCGAGCTGAAGCCCCCCAAGAATGACAACATCGCCAGCCCGTCCTGACCAAAGGCCAGAGGCACGGTGAGCACAAACAAATCGGGGTTTGACCCTTCAGGCAACACATCAAGGCCCACCACCGCTATGGGCAGAATGAACAGGCTCATCAGCATGAGGTAGAGGGGGAAGGCCCAGGCCGCCATACGGAGCTGCGCGTCGTTGTCGTTTTCAACAACCATGACCTGAAACATCCTTGGCAGGCACAGGAATGCCGCCGCAGAGAGAAAGAGCAATCCGGCCCAGCGCCCGCCCTGCACTTCCCAACGCCCCAATGCCGAAGCATCAATCCGATCCAGTACTGGGCCGACGCCTCCCGAAATCCCCCAAACCACGAATATGCCCACGGCCAACAAAGCAGCCAGTTTGACGATCGCTTCGACCGCGATGGCCATGACCACCCCGTGGTGGCGTTCGTTGGCGTCCAGATTTCGAGTGCCAAAGATCACAGTAAAAATGGCCAGTCCAACAGCCACCCAAAGGGCGGTGGGTTGGTTGTTGGCCATGCCATCCGGGGCACCGCTAAAGACTTCGACGCTCAGCACAACCGATTGCAACTGCAGCGCAATATAAGGTGTGGTGCCCACGACAGCGAGCAGGGTCACCCCCACCCCAAGCAGGTTGGATTTGCCATAACGTGACGAAATGAGGTCCGCGACAGAGGTGATCCGCTGGCTGCGTCCGATCCGCACCAGTTTACGCAGCACCCACCACCAGCCGATCAGCACAAGACTGGGACCCAGATAGATCGTCAGATACTCAAACCCATTCCGCGCCGCAGAGCCAACCGCGCCATAAAACGTCCAGGCCGTGCAGTAGATTGACAAAGACAGCGTGTAGATAATCGGCGTGTGCAGCCAGTTTCCCCGCCCCCGGCGTGCGGCGCGTTCCGCAAAAAAGGCCACTGCAAAAAGAAAGAACACATAGAGAATCGAAATCGCAGCCAGCGCGTTGAGCATCGTCACGTATCGTCTCCGACCGCTGGTTCACGCAGGCGCCGCATAGCAAAAACCAGAGCGCCAGACACAATCGGCAGACCGAGCCAGATTGAGAAGATATAGATCATCGTTGTCGAGGCGCTGGGACCTTCTTCCGGCACGGCCCACAACAAAGGCAGCAACCAGAGCAAGAGGCCCAAAACGGGTAGCGCTCGGGCGGCATCAACCAAACGCCGCCGCCGATAGGTCTGCCGCTCGACAAACAGCGGCGACCCCTGCGGTGCTCCGCTCATGAGGTCACAGTCAGCGACCGCACCGCATCAAGAACCTCTGCATTTGAGAACGGCTTGGTCATAAAGCGGCTCGCCCCGGCCCGTTCGGCCATTTCGCGGTCTTTGTTCTGCCCACGCGCAGTCAGCATCAAAACCGGAAGCTCTTCCGTGTCGGGGGCACCACGCAAATCGCGCAAAATATCATAGCCTGACCGACCGGGAAGCATGACATCCAAAATCAAAACATCGGGGGATTTGGCACGCACCACATCCGCCGCATCCACTCCATTTGAGTGGGTATCTACGCGCCAACCTTCTCGCGACAGGATAAACCGGATCGCTTCGATGATGTTTGGCTCGTCCTCAATTAACAGCACATGGCCGGCCATACGTCCTCCCCTTACCTGTCACACGCCCTGTTCTCCGGGTCTTGGCTCAGGTCGAACAACACTAAGCCCATTCCTTACGCAGTGTCAAAACACCGTTACGCCCCTGCGACAAGGATAGACGGTTCACGTCGACCGGGGCAAACCGCACGAGCACAGACACGACAAGAACTCCCCAATTCAAGTGGCTCTTCATGAGGGGGAGCGTTGGTCGGCATTGGACGCACCAACATGATGGCTTCGAACAGAGGATCACGATTGACCGCCACCCGTCCAACCGGCACCGCAAGCGCATCCACCCAAAGATCACTGCCGGGGCGTCCTGTTTGCACAACGGGATGAGACAAGATCACCATCGGTCGGTTCAGCGCGCGATACAGCGGCCAGAGCGGACAAGCTGAGCCAAATCGCGGCATCGGAAATTCAGGCAGGGGTTTGCGATACGTCAGCACCCCAGATGCATCTGATATGGCCAGACCTACCCCCTCGGGCAAGATATCTTCGGGCATCGCCGCCAGGCGGCGCATCACACAGGCTGGATCCGCATCAAGATGCTCGGCCACGGCCGCCGGATCCGCGCCATGTTTCTGAATGGCTCGGGCCAGGTCAGACTTTGGCACGGCCTGCGCATCTTTTTGATACCGCTGCAACCATTGCCCCAACAACTCTCGTGCCGGGGCAGACAGATCCGCGCCTAGACGTTTTTGCGCGGAATGAACGGTGCCGCCCTCTTCCAGATCTTGGACATAATGACCTGCCGCCGCCAGAACCGCATCAAGCTCTTCCTGTGGCGCCCCCGTCTCGGTGGCCTCGGCGTCATCTGCTTCCAGATATGTCACCAACCCACGACTGGTCTCGGTCAGCCGCGCACTGTCTTCATATATGTTGCGGTGAAACCGCGCCTGCCACTCCGGGTCGATGTCGCCCGGTTCCGCAAGAATTGAAGCCGCTGACCGGATCGCCGTTACCGTCGACAACATTTCATGCAGCGAGGCAGCAAGATGGGGGTCGTGCGTCATCCGGTCTGTCAGCGTCTCGACGCTCCGCTCCAGCGCAGAAATCCGTTTCTGACTGCTGGAGAGTACCTCTGCCCAACCGGGGAACCGCCCGGCGAACTCATCCACACGGTCCAGTTCAGCCTGCGCCGAAGGGACCGCCGACGCGGCCTCGCGCAACGACGCCATCAACGTCGCCCCGGCCCCTTCGGTCAGCAATGCCGGTTCCACACCCAGCACCTGAGCGATATCCAGCAAGAGCTTTCCGCCGATTCTGCGTCTGTTGTGTTCAATCAAATTCAGATAGGAGGCCGAAATTCCCGCCTTTTTCGCAAGATCGGCCTGCCGCATAGCCTGAGCCACCCGCCGTTCCCGGATCCGACTGCCAGTGAGCGTGCCTTTGGCCATGTCGCTTTCCTTGCAATTACAACGCCTTTCTGCACTGCCACATAAACAGATTTACAGAATACCGCGGTCTACTTTTCAACAATTGACAAAAAAACTGTTACGTCAAAACGCTTTGTTGCGCAATTTTCTTTTCATCCGCGATACTGAGTTTGCACATTTGTGCCCGCGTCGGGGGGAAGAGGAGCCCAACGACGCATTTCACGAAATGGGAGGATTTCATGTCCAAGACCAACCTGACACGTCGTGGCGTGCTCAAGTCTGGCGCAGTTGCCGGCGCAGGCGTCGCACTACCGACTATTTTTACGGCTCAGTCCGCAGCAGCTTATACCAATGAACCCACAGGCGGTTCCGTAACCCTCGGTTTTAACGTTCCCCAAACCGGCCCCTATGCCGACGAGGGCGCTGACGAACTGCGCGCCTACGAGCTTGCTGTTGAGCACCTCAATGGCGGCGGCGACGGCGGCATGATGAACACCTTCAGCTCAAAAGCGCTGAAAGGAAACGGTATTCTGGGCAAAAAGGTCGAATATGTGACCGGCGACACCCAGACCAAATCGGATGCAGCCCGCGCATCGGCTAAGTCGATGATCGAAAAAGACGGTGCGGTGATGATCACCGGCGGGTCGTCTTCGGGTGTGGCCATCGCGGTTCAAGGCCTCTGCCAAGAGGCTGGTGTTATCTTCATGGCGGGTCTGACCCACTCGAACGACACCACCGGTAAAGACAAAAAAGCCAACGGTTTCCGTCACTTCTTCAACGGTTACATGTCTGGTGCGGCTTTGGCTCCAGTTCTCAAAGGCCTCTATGGCGATGACCGTAAGGCCTATCACCTGACCGCCGACTACACATGGGGCTGGACACAGCAGGAATCGATCGCAGCCGCGACCGAGGCTCTGGGCTGGGAAACCGTCAACAACGTTCTGACCCCGCTGGCAGCGACAGACTTCTCGTCCTACATCGCTCCAGTTCTGAACTCGGGTGCGGACGTTCTGGTTCTGAACCACTACGGCGGCAACATGGTGAACTCGCTGACAAATGCGGTTCAGTTCGGTCTGCGCGAGAAAATCGTCAACAACAAAGACTTCGAAATTGTTGTTCCGCTGTTCTCCCGTCTGATGGCACGCGGTGCAGGCGCCAACATCAAAAACATCGTTGGTTCGACCAACTGGCACTGGTCGCTGCAGGATGAAGGCTCGCAGGCCTTTGTTCGCTCGTTCGGCACCAAATACGGCTTCCCGCCAAGCCAGGCGGCGCACACCTGCTATGTTCAGACCCTGCTTTATGCAGATGCCTGTGAGCGTGCCGGCACCTTCAACCCATGTGGCGTAGCCGAAGCTCTGGAAGGCTTTGAGTTTGACGGCATGGGCAACGGCAAGACCCTGTATCGTGCCGAAGACCACCAGTGCTTCAAAGATGTTCTGGTTGTGAAGGGTAAAGAGAACCCAACTTCCGAGTTCGACCTTCTCGAAGTGGTCGAAGTCACTCCGGCATCGCAGGTTACATACTCGCCGGATCACCCGATGTTTGCGGGCGGCCAGCTGGGGTCCTGTAACCCCGGCGCATAAGCCGACAGGCCCGGCTCTCTGCCGGAGACCGGGCCATTTCATCACGAAACCCGTGAAATCAAACGGTCTCTCCGGCACCGCGCTGGAGGGGCTGTCTGACCTATAACCCAATGGTGGGGTCCATGGACGTCCTTATTACGCAAATTCTGAACGGGCTCGACAAGGGCTCGGCCTATGCGCTGATCGCGCTGGGTCTTACACTCATCTTCGGCACGCTTGGCGTCGTGAACTTTGCCCACGGGGCGCTGTTTATGATCGGGGCCTTCTGTTCGGTCTTTCTTCAGCGTCTGCTGAACCTCAGCTTCGAGACCATCGACGCAACCAAAACCGACTTTCTGGGCAACCCGCTCAAGGTGAAAACCCCCTATGTCGAAAGCTGGTTTGGCCCGGAAATGGGGGGCGCAATCATCGATTGGTCCGTGCCTCTGGCCATCCTCTTCGCCATTCCTGTTATGATCGCCATCGGTTTCATCATGGAACGCGGCTTGATCAAACACTTCTACAAGCGCCCCCATGCGGATCAGATCCTTGTGACCTTTGGCCTTGCGATTGTGCTGCAGGAGATCATCAAAGCCTTCTATGGCGCAAACCCGATCCAGACCCCAGCCCCTGAAGCGCTTTCAGGAGTGGCCACCCTTGCTGAGGGCATTGTTTATCCCGTCTGGCGTATCGTGTATTTCTGCTTCTCTGTGGCTGTGATCGGTGGCGTGTTTGCCTTCCTCCAGTTCACCACTTTCGGCATGGTCGTACGCGCGGGGATGGCTGACCGTGAAACCGTAGGCCTATTGGGCATCGACATCGACAAACGCTTTACTTTCATGTTCGGACTGGCCGCCGCGGTCGCTGGCCTCGCCGGTGTCATGTATGGCCCGATCAACGCACCGAACTATCACATGGGCATGGATTTCCTTGTTCTGTCCTTCGTTGTTGTGGTTGTCGGCGGCATGGGCTCCCTGCCTGGAGCGGTTCTTGCTGGCTTCCTGCTCGGCATTCTCGAAAGCTTTGCCTCCATGACCCAGGTCATCGAGCTGATCCCCGGCATCAACCAGATCATCATCTACTTGGTTGCCATTATCATCCTTCTGGTCCGCCCACGCGGTCTGATGGGTCGCAAAGGCGTGATGGAGTAATAGACCCATGTTTGGACTAGACAAAAAAGACACTTCTCTTCTGTGGGTCGTCATCGCACTGACCATGCTGGCCCCCTTCATCCTCAACCCCTTCCCCACCGGAAGCGGCATGGCGCAGTTCAACGCGGGCTACCCCGACCTGATGCAGCGTTTTGTGATCTTCGGCATCTTTGCCATCGGGTTTAACATCCTCTTCGGGCTCACCGGCTACCTCTCGTTTGGGCACGCCGCGTTTCTGGGAGTGGGGTCTTACTCTGCGGTCTGGATGTTCAAACTGCTCAGCATGAACATTCTGCCCGCCATCATTCTGTCAGTGGCGATTTCAGGGATTTTCGCGCTGGTGATTGGCTTTGTGTCGCTGCGCAGAACCGGGATCTACTTTTCGATCCTGACCCTGGCCTTCGCTCAGATGTCGTTCGCCTTGGCCTATTCGGTTCTCACCCCCATCACCAACGGGGAAACCGGCCTTCAGGTAACACTAGACGACCCACGCGTTCTGGGCGTGTCCGCCACAGCCGACGGTTCGATCCCCGTGACCAATCTGTTTGGTCTGGAAATGCGCGCCGCCTATGACCTCGTTGTAGGACCTTGGACCTTCACATTCTCCGTAGGCTATTATGTTTGCGCGATTGTGATGCTTCTGGCCTTCTATCTTGCGATCCGCATTTTCCGGTCGCCCTTCGGGTTGATGCTGCGCGCGATCAAATCGAACCAGCAGCGCCTGAACTACACCGGCCTCAACCCCAAACCTTACACGCTTGCGGCCTTTGTTATCTCGGGCATGTATGCCGGTCTGGCCGGTGGCCTGATGGCGGCGATGGACCCCCTTGCAGGTGCAGAGCGGATGCAGTGGACCGCGTCGGGTGAAGTTGTTCTGATGACCATTCTTGGCGGCGTTGGCACCCTGATCGGGCCCGTTCTCGGCGCAGGGATGATCAAGTACTTTGAAAACATCTTCTCAAAGATCAACGACAACGTGCTGCACAGCTGGTTCAGCTTTCTGCCAGATGGCATCGAAGATTTCATCGTGCTGGTCATCCATCCCTTTGTTGGCAAAGGCTGGCACCTGACCCTTGGCCTGATCTTCATGCTGGTCGTGACCTTCCTGCCCGGTGGTCTGGTCGAAGGGGGACAACGGATTGCCCGCGCCCTGCGTAAGAAGAAAGAAGATGAACCCAAGTCGCCTTCGACTGAGCCTGCGGAATAAGGAGAGACAGTAATGGGTATTCTTGAAGTCAAAGACGTGGGCAAAAACTTCGGTGGCCTCAAAGCTTTGTCAGATGTCAATCTGTCGGTCGCCGAAAACACCTGCCACGCCATTATCGGCCCCAATGGAGCCGGGAAATCCACCCTGCTCAACTGTCTGGTCGGCAAATTGATCCCCGACACCGGCAGCGTCATGTTTGACGGCCAGTCGGTGCTGGGCCGCAGCCCACATGAGATCAACCAGATGGGCATCTCACGTGTGTTCCAGACCCCTGAGATCTTTGCGGATCTCTCGGTGATGGAAAACATGATGATCCCGCTGTTTGCCAAACGTGATGGGGCCTATCGCCTGCATGCGGTTGAGAAAGTCAGCAACGAACGCACCCTGATCGAAGAAGCTGAACGCATGCTTGACGACGTCAACATGCTCGACAAACGGGGGATGCATGCGGCGGCCATGTCACGTGGCGACAAACGCCGACTTGAGATGGCCATGTGTCTTGTGCAAGATCCAAAGCTTCTGCTGCTGGACGAGCCCACAGCCGGGATGGCGCGGGCCGACACCAACAACACCATCGATCTGCTGATCGAAATCAAGGAAAAGCGCGATATCACCATCGCGATCATCGAGCACGACATGCATGTGGTGTTCAGTCTGGCGGATCGGATCACCGTTCTGGCGCAGGGCACCCCCTTGGTTGAAGATCTGCCCGAGAACATCAAGGGTCACCCGAAGGTCAAAGAGGCCTATCTGGGCGAAGCGCACTGATATCTGGCGGCGGGTGCATCCCGCCGCTTTCCCAATTTCGCGGGCATGACCCGCCCCTCACCCTGAGGAGACATCCATGAACGTTCGTCCGGATTTTTCGAAAAACGCCAATCAGGCTGAAACAGCCCCCGCCTTCCTCTCGATCTGGGACATGCACTCCTATTATGGCGAAAGCTATATCGTGCAGGGCATTTCCTTTAACGTCCACGAGGGCGAAATCCTTGCCCTGCTGGGCCGCAACGGCGCCGGGAAAACCACCACGCTGCGGTCAATCGCCCGACTGGACGACCCGCAGGTCCAGCGCGGTGAGATCTGGCTGGATCACCAGCCCCTGCACAAGATGGCCTCGCATCAGGCCGCAGCGGTGGGTCTTGGGCTTGTGCCAGAAGATCGCCGCATCATTCCCGGCCTGACGGTCGAAGAGAACCTGAAGCTGGCACAGATCGCGCCGCCCATTGGTTGGTCTATCGAGCGCCTCTACGATCTTTTCCCGCGCCTCGGCGAACGCCGCAACCAAGAAGGCATCACCCTGTCCGGTGGCGAACAGCAGATGCTGGCCATTGCACGGGCCCTGGCTCGGGACATCAAGGTGCTGTTGCTGGATGAGCCCTACGAAGGTCTGGCCCCGGTGATTGTGGATGAGATCGAAAAGACGCTCCGCCACATCAAAGAACAGGGCATGACAACCATCATCGTTGAACAGAATGCGGTGCGCGCTCTGCAACTTGCGGATCGCGCGGTGATCCTCGACACCGGCTCGATTGTATTTGACGGATCCGCCGCAGAAGTGCTGGAAAACGAAGAACTCCGCGCCGAATATCTGGCGATCTGACGGCTCTTGCCCCTGCGCGACAAAGGTCAAGGCGAAAGTCTCCTTGCAATTGTCGCGCAGACTGGCTTCCCTGCCGTCAAAATTTGAGGAGGACACCATGAGCAAGACCTATGCTCCCGCCGCCGATCTGGTGGCACGTACGCATGTAGATGCGGGACGGTATGATGAGATGTATGCGCGGTCGATTTCTGATCCGGAAGGGTTCTGGGCGGATCAGGCGCAGCGTCTGGACTGGATCAAAGCCCCCACCGAGATCAAGGATGTCGATTACAGCTTTGGTCAGGTCAAGATCAACTGGTACGCCGATGGCACGCTGAATGTGGCGGCCAACTGTATTGACCGCCATCTTGAGACCCGCGGCGATCAGACGGCGATCATCTGGGAACCCGACAGTCCCGAAGAGCCCGCCCAACACATCACCTATAACGAGCTGCACAAAAACACCTGCCGCATGGCCAATGTGCTCGAAAGCCTCGGCGTGGGCAAAGGCGATCGGGTGGTGATCTATCTGCCCATGGTGCCTGAGGCCGCCTATGCCATGCTGGCCTGCGCGCGCATTGGTGCGATCCATTCGATTGTCTTTGCCGGCTTCTCGCCCGATGCGCTGGCGGCGCGGGTGAACGGCTGTGACGCCAAGGTTCTCATCACCGCGGATGAGGCCCCGCGTGGCGGCCGCAAGACCCCGCTCAAGACCAATGCCGACAAGGCGCTCTTGCATTGCAAAGACACGGTCAAATGTCTGGTGGTCAAGCGCACCGGCGGTCAGACCACCTGGGTGGATGGTCGTGATTTCGACTACAACGAAATGGCGCTTGAGGTCAGCGAGTTTAATCAGCCCGCCGAAATGAATGCCGAAGATCCGCTGTTCATCCTCTACACCTCCGGCTCCACCGGTCAGCCCAAGGGCGTAGTGCATAGCTCGGGCGGCTATCTCACCTATGCGGCGCTGACCCATGAGGTGACCTTTGATTACCATGACGGCGACGTCTACTGGTGCACCGCCGATGTGGGCTGGGTCACCGGCCACAGCTATATCGTCTATGGTCCGCTGGCCAATGGTGCCACCACGCTGATGTTTGAGGGCGTGCCCACCTTCCCCGATGCCTCGCGCTTCTGGCAGGTCTGTGAAAAGCACAAGGTCACCCAGTTCTACACCGCCCCCACCGCCATCCGGGCGCTGATGGGCCAGGGCAATGAGTTTGTGGAGAAATGCGACCTCTCTAGTCTGCGCATTCTGGGCACCGTGGGGGAACCGATCAACCCAGAAGCCTGGAACTGGTACAATGATGTGGTCGGCGGTGGGCGCTGCCCGATTGTTGACACCTGGTGGCAGACCGAGACCGGCGGGCATCTGATGACCCCGCTGCCCGGCGCCCATGCCACCAAACCCGGTGCAGCGATGAAGCCCTTCTTTGGCGTGCAGCCGGTGGTGCTGGACCCGACCTCGGGCGCGGAAATCCACGAGACCCCAACCGAAGGCGTGCTTTGCATCAAAGACAGCTGGCCCGGTCAGATGCGCACCGTCTGGGGCGATCATGAGCGGTTCGAGAAGACCTATTTCTCCGATTACAAAGGCTATTACTTCACCGGAGATGGCTGTCGCCGCGACGAGGATGGCGATTACTGGATCACCGGCCGCGTCGATGATGTGATCAATGTCTCGGGCCACCGCATGGGCACCGCCGAGGTGGAAAGCGCGCTTGTGGCGCATGAGAAGGTCGCCGAAGCCGCCGTTGTGGGCTATCCGCATGAGATCAAGGGTCAGGGCATCTATTGCTATGTCACTCTGATGAATGGCGAAGAGCCCAGCGAGGAACTGCGCAAAGAGCTGCGCACCTGGGTGCGGACCGAGATTGGCCCCATCGCCAGCCCGGATCTGATCCAATGGGCCCCCGGCCTGCCGAAAACCCGCTCCGGCAAAATCATGCGCCGCATCCTGCGCAAAATCGCCGAAAACGACTACGGCGCCCTCGGCGACACCTCAACACTCGCTGACCCTTCCGTCGTCGAGGATCTGATTGAGAACCGGATGAATCGCTGATCCGCGTCATATCTCATGAGACAGGCGGCCCACGGGCCGCCTTTTTCTGTCCATGGTTTAGGGGCAGCGCAAAAATTGACCACAATTTTAAGGGCGTGCTGCAAACAGCGTTAACATGTGGTAACTTGTTGGACGTGGGGTATTTGGTAAAGGAGCAACGTTATGCCGATGACAGGGCCCGCATTATGGACCGCCCCCTTGGCCACCGGACATCCACATGGGTTGCCCGAAGCCCGACGCACCGACAATCCAGCCAAGAAAGTTCAGCCGGTTAAAAAGGGCCGTGCCAGCGATGCCACCTCTCAACATGACTATGCTGAGCAGGAAGAGCGCGCTGCCGATCCGCCACTATCCAACCAGACATCTGACGAGGATCACGCTGAATTTTCGGAGGGCCCCAGCCTGATGCAGCAGGAAATTTGCCATATGCTCGAAGAGCAGGCCGAGGCGCCAGAGCAAGCCCCTTTGCCCGCCACGACGCCACCAAAGCTGGCCGCCTATGAAGAAACCGCCAGCCTGTCTCGCAAGTCTGTCTTCAAAACCTTGCCGTAATTGTTCTTCGGCAATGCGTCGACAGAGATGTAGTGTTTGGGTCGCTTAAACCGCGCGATATGGTCCAGACAATAGGCGTCGAGCACCTGTGTATCGATCTCGTTATTGGGGACAACAAAGGCCACAACTTCTTCCCCCCATTCTGGGTGGGGTTTGCCCACGACGGCCACTTCGGACACCGAAGGATGATCCTGCAATACCTCTTCCACCTCACGTGGGTAGATGTTGGTGCCGCCGGAAATGATCATGTCACGTGAGCGATCTTTCATCGTCACGTAGCCATCTTCATCCATCGCGCCCATGTCACCAGTCCAGAGCCAACCGCCTTTGAGGGTTTTCTCGGTCGCCTCCGGGTTTTGCCAATAGCCCGGCATGACGATATCCCCGCGCACCAGAATTTCGCCCACCTCGCCCGGCGGCAACAAAGCGCCATCCTCATCCGCAATGGCCACTTCGACGGCAGATTGCGCTTTACCCACAGATCCCAAACGTTCCCGCCACCGCGGATGGCTGCGATCCGTCACATCGTGACGCGACAGGGCCGTGATCCCCATCGGGCATTCGCCCTGTCCATAGATCTGGGCAAAGACAGGCCCGAACCAATCCACGGCTTCGATGATATCTGCAATGTACATGGGCCCACCGGCATAAACGATGGTGTTGAGCCCCGCCCCGCGACGATCCAGATCTTTGGCGGTGCGGGTCAACCGCTGGACCATGGTAGGCGCCATAAACATATGAACCCGGTCAAAATGCGCGGCAAGGTCAAGAACCTCGACCTCATCAAACCCACCGGATGGGGGAAAGACATGTTTCGCGCCGGCCTGCACATGCATCATATTATAAATGCCAGCCCCGTGGCTGGCAGGCGCGCTGTAGATCACCGTGTCGTCTTCAGTCACCAGGTCACAGTCGATCTGATAACACAGGCTCATGGTGGTGAGCATGCGGTGAGTCATCATTACCCCTTTGGGGCGTCCGGTGGTGCCCGAGGTGTAAAACAACCAGGCGAGATCGGTCGGCGCACGTGCCGTGATGTCCGTTAGAGGAGAATGACCCGACATCTCAGACCAATCCGCTGAGCCTGTCTCTATCACGGTGACATCGCTGACGGCACTCAGACCTGCAGCCAGATCCCCGGTGGCAAAAGCCAGTTTAGCACCTGAATTTTCGATGATCCAAGCCGCCTCACGGGCATGAAGCTTGGCATTGATCGGGACAACCGCGGCACCCGCGTACCAGATGGCATATTCCGCGATCAGGTAATCCGGCACATTTTTCATAAACAATGCAACGCGATCGCCCGGAGCAATTCCCTGCGCAACCAGCGCTCCGGCCAATGCCATGACATCTGAGTGGAAGGTTTTATAGGTTTTGACCAAAGTTTGGCCTAGAAACAGAGCCGGACGATCCGGTGATTGTTGAGCCCGTCGCGCCAACCAAAGTGCAATGTTCATTTTTCCCCTCCCATTCTCTCCTCATCGCACTTAAATCCTGATGTGAACGCGGCTGCAATCGCTGGGACGTAAGGTCACAGGAACGCTTTTCACCAGCGACTGCTTAGCTTATAAGCAGGCAACCGCATCGGAGGCAGGGGCCTCTGAGCACATGACGCAATGGCGAGGACCGCATGAGCAAGAATAACCACGACTCGGATGTAGCCTTTATCAAGGCTCTGGCAGAGCTGCTTCAGGAAAACGATCTGACCGAGCTGGAGGTCATGCGCGAATATGGCGAAGACAACAGCCTGAACGTGCGCGTCAGCCGTGGCCAGAACATCACCATGGCCGCCCCCGTTGCAGCGGCGCCTGTTGCCGCCGCCCCTGTTGCCGCTGCTGCAGCACCTGCTGCCGCCGCCGCGCCCGCGGCTGCGGATATGCCAGAAGATCCTGCCGCCCATCCCGGTGCTGTGACATCGCCGATGGTTGGCACCGTGTATCTTCAGGCCGAGCCAGGCGCGCCGTCGTTCATTTCGGTTGGCACGCAGGTCAAAGAAGGCGACACCCTTCTGATCGTTGAAGCCATGAAGACCATGAACCACATTCCGGCCCCCAAATCTGGCACCGTGAAGCGTATTCTGGTCGAAGATGGCGCAGCAGTGGAATACGGCGCTCCGCTTGTTATCCTCGAATAAGGAAAACAGGCATGTTTGATAAAATCCTGATTGCCAACCGTGGAGAGATCGCGCTGCGCGTTATCCGCGCCTGTCGCGAGATGGGCATCCAGTCGGTTGCCGTTCACTCGACAGCAGATGCCGACGCTATGCATGTACGCATGGCCGACGAAGCCATCTGCATTGGCCCGGCACCGGGCACCGACAGCTATCTGTCGATCCCCTCGATCATTGCCGCCTGTGAAGTCACCGGCGCGCAGGCAATTCACCCGGGCTATGGCTTTTTGTCAGAGAATGCTCGGTTCGTTGAGATTGTCGAAGATCACGGTCTGAAGTTCATCGGCCCGACCTCGAAGCACATCACCATGATGGGCGACAAGATCACCGCAAAAGACACCATGAAGGAACTGGGTGTTCCCTGCGTTCCCGGGTCCGACGGCGGTGTGCCTGATGTCGAAGCGGCACTGAAAATCGGTGAAGATTTTGGCTATCCTGTCATCGTAAAAGCCACCGCAGGTGGCGGCGGGCGCGGTATGAAAGTTGCCAATAGCGCCGAAGAGATGACCGTGGCCTTCCAGACTGCGCGGACTGAATCCAAAGCCGCATTCGGCAATGACGAAGTCTACATCGAGAAATATCTGACCACCCCACGCCACATTGAGATTCAGGTCTTTGGGGATGGCAAAGGCAATGCTGTCCATCTGGGCGAGCGGGATTGCTCGCTGCAGCGCCGCCACCAGAAAGTGTTTGAAGAGGCCCCCGGCCCCTGCATTACACCAGAAGAGCGCGCGGCCATCGGCCAAACCTGTGCCGATGCGGTGGCCAAGATGGGCTATGCCGGTGCCGGTACAATTGAGTTCCTCTATGAAAAGGGCGAGTTCTACTTCATCGAGATGAACACCCGCCTTCAGGTGGAACATCCGGTGACCGAAAACATCTTTGGTGTCGACCTTGTGCGCGAACAGATCCGCGTTGCGGCGGGTCTGCCGCTGTCGATCACGCAAGATGAGCTGCAAATCAACGGTCACTCGATCGAAGTGCGCCTGAACGCCGAACGCTTGCCAAACTTCGCACCCTGCCCCGGTCAGATCACAGCGTATCACGCCCCCGGCGGTCTTGGTGTGCGCGTCGATTCTGCGCTGTACAACGGCTATAAGATCCCGCCCTATTACGACAGCTTGATTGGTAAGCTGATTGTACATGGACGTGATCGGCCCGAGGCATTGGCTCGGTTGAACCGTGCACTGGGTGAGCTGATCATCGACGGCGTCGAGACCACGACCCCACTGTTCCATGCCCTGCTGCAGGAAAAAGACATTCACACCGGTGAGTACAATATCCACTGGTTGGAGAAATGGCTCGATACCGGTGGCTTAGAAAAGTAAGACAGTGGGGCCTCTTTCCAAATGGAAAGGGGCCCTTCCACTTTGAAGGATCGACTCCCGGTGACACTGACAACCGATCTGCTGCTACATGCGTATGAGATCGGCATTTTCCCGATGGCTGAAACGCAGGATGATCCTGAGATTTTCTGGGTGGATCCCAAACACCGCGGAATTCTTCCCATAACTAAGCTCCACATCTCACGCTCACTCGCGCGTCAGCTGCGCCGGGATGAATATCAGGTGACGTTAAACCGGGATTTTGCGGGCGTGATTGACGCCTGTGCGGACCGGGATGAGACTTGGATCAATGCGGAAATTCGCCGCCTTTATCTTGAGCTCCATGCGAAAGGTCACGCGCATTCACTCGAAGTCTGGATGGATGGCGCACTTGCCGGGGGCGTGTATGGCGTGACCGTTGGGGCCGCGTTCTGTGGGGAATCCATGTTTTCGCGTCAAACCGGTGGCTCGAAGATCGCACTAGCCTGGATCTGTGATCTCTTGGCACGCACAGGGTTCACATTGTTTGACACACAGTTCCTAACCCCCCATCTGGCGACCCTCGGGGCGGTTGAAATTCCTCGGGCTGAATATCATCAGCGGCTCGAAGAGGCGCTTGAGCTGCCCGCAGACATCCTGTCAGCGCGGTTGGCCGGCTGTGGTCAGGATGTGGTACAGCGCAACACCCAGACGTCGTAACGCGGGTGATTCATCGGATTCAACGCCGGTGAGCTTGCCACCATCCAACCGCTGAACACCGGTTGCGGCACGCCAGCTTCCCGCACAGTGACAAATGCAAAAGCTTCCCCGGTGGGATTGTCATTGGGAAAACGGCACGCGGCGAGGTTGATCTCCATGCCATCTTCCAACGCGCTTGTACCATTGACGATGGTGACATCGCTGACCTTGGCGTTGAGCTTATCCAACACACGCAGAACGGCACCATTGCCAGACGACACAGCCTCTTGCGCCATCACAGGGGCCGCCACCATCGCCAGAACACACATCAGGCGTTTCATTCGTCGCTCCCGCCACCACTCACAAATTTCAGCAACAGCGTCATCAGGCTGACAGATCCCTGAGTATCAAGGATCTCGTCCCCTTCTACAAAATTGAACGGCGATCCACCGGGGGAAATTTCAACAAAATTGCCTCCCAACAGCCCCTCAGAGGCGATGACAATCGCACTGTCGTCTGGCACCTGCACAGAGTCATTGATGGTGACGACGGTATCGGCGCGGAAGGTTTCCGGGTTCAGTGAGATCTGCGTTACAGTGCCCACTTTGACCCCTGCGAGACGCACATCTGAGCCAACGCTGACACCCTCGATCGACCGGAACGATGCGCGCAACGGATATCCGTCATCGCCAAAGCTCATGCCGGTGCTTTGCAGAGCATATAGACCAAATGCCAAAGCGGCGGCCAATACGCCGCCGCCAACAACCACCTCTGTTGCCGAATGGCTCATTCTGGGCTCCACGCCTCATAGTCACGACGATCCGCAGGCGCGGCCTGACGCAGCGATCCGGCGGGTGCATAGGCCAGCGCGGTGCCTGTCAGGTTTTCCTGATGCGGCTTTTCCCAGACCTTATGGGCCAGAGGCTTGTCACCGGGACGCGCGTCAAAGGTATGATGCAACCAGCCGTGCCAGTCCGGGCTGATCCGCGAGGCCTCGACTTCGCCATTGAAGATCACCCAACGGCGTTTGCCATCACGGCTTTCATAATAGACATTGCCCTGTTCATCCTCACCCACCTTCACACCTTTGCGACGGGTGTAAATTGCGGTGTTGATGGTGCTGCCATTCCACCAGGTCACAGCGCTCAGAATGGTTTTAAGAATGCCCATGGACGACTCCTGTCTCACTTAAAAGCGTTATGGCGAAAACCCGTGGCAAGGTCTAGTGCCCGCTCGGTCGCATTACCGTGCTTGAGCGGGCGATTTGACGGGAATTCGCCGAAACTTCAGCCCTCTGATGGGGCCAGAGCTGTGACTTCAATCTCGATTCGGAACTTAGGATCGATCAAGTTGCATTCGATCATCGTTGCCGCAGGAGGGTTCTCCCCAAATGTCTCGGCCAGAAGATCAAAACAGGGTTCAAATTCATGCCGGTCTGGCAGGAAATAGTTCACCCGAACCACGTCAGCAAAGCTGGCACCCGCCTCTGCAAGCGCTTTTTCGATAACACCCAGTGCGGATTGGCATTGCTCAAGGACGGTCTCGCCCTGCCCCACCGTGCCAGCAACATGGACAAAGCCACCCGCGACCACCGCCCGGCAATAGCCAACCTTTTTCTCAAATTCGCCACCTGACGAAATGCGTTTGATCATCTCTTTCTCCCAAGAAAAAGGCGGGGAAAACCCCGCCTGATCTAATCTATCTTTGGCCCGCTTAGCTGGCAGACGCTTCTTCTTTTTTGCTTTCGCCATGAACCATCAACGGTTTGGTCTCGGCATTGACCGACTCGTCGTTGACGACAACTTCGGTCACATCTTCCATGCCCGGCAATTCGAACATTGTGTCCAGAAGGATGCTTTCAAGGATGGACCGCAGACCACGCGCGCCGGTCTTACGCTCGATCGCTTTGTTGGCAATGGCCGACAATGCTTCGTCGGTGAACGTCAGCTGAGTGTCTTCCATCTCGAACAGGCGTTGGTACTGCTTGACCAGAGCGTTTTTAGGCTGGGTCAGAATGGTGATCAATGCATCAGCATCAAGATCTTCCAGAGTTGCGACGACCGGCAGACGGCCAACAAATTCGGGAATCAGACCGAATTTCAGCAGATCTTCTGGCTCAAGGTCCTGGAAAATTTCCCCAACACCACGATCATCATTGTCACGCACATCCGCGCCAAAGCCCATCGCCGAGCCTTTGCCACGCTGAGCAATGATCCGATCCAGACCGGCAAAGGCGCCGCCACAGATGAACAGGATATTGGTGGTATCAACCTGAAGGAATTCCTGCTGCGGATGCTTACGCCCCCCCTGAGGTGGAACGCTGGCAACGGTGCCTTCCATCAGCTTCAGCAGCGCCTGCTGAACACCTTCACCGGACACGTCACGTGTGATCGACGGGTTCTCGGATTTGCGGGTGATTTTGTCGACTTCGTCGATGTACACGATGCCGCGCTGCGCACGTTCGACATTGTATTCGCTCGCCTGAAGCAGCTTGAGAATGATGTTCTCAACGTCTTCGCCCACATAACCGGCTTCGGTCAGAGTGGTGGCATCGGCCATGGTGAACGGTACATCAAGAATGCGCGCAAGGGTCTGAGCCAAAAGCGTTTTACCGCACCCGGTAGGACCGATCAGCATGATGTTCGACTTGGCAAGTTCGATATCAGCGCTTTTCTGAGCGTGGTTCAGGCGTTTGTAATGGTTGTGAACAGCGACGGACAACACACGTTTGGCTTTGGCCTGACCGATGACATAATCGTCCAGAACTTCACAAATCTCACGTGGTGTCGGAACCCCTTCGGAGGACTTCAGGCCAGCGCCTTTTGTCTCTTCACGAATGATGTCCATACATAGTTCAACGCACTCATCACAGATGAACACGGTCGGGCCAGCAATCAACTTGCGCACTTCATGTTGGCTCTTGCCACAGAAGCTACAGTAGAGCGTGTTTTTGCTGTCACCGCCAGAATTCGTCGCCATATTGTACCTTTCCCGGTCCAGCCGGTCTTGATCTTGTCCGGGGTAAGTCCTTCACCCCATCCGCGCCGATCGCCAAGTTTGACTAGCTTAGGCCAGCCCCAAGGCGCCGACAATCGGAAAATTGGCCCCCCATGCGACCTGCATGAGGGGCCGTGTCATCACTTGTCGTCGTCACCGGTGGCGCGGCTGGTCACGATCTCATCGATCAAACCCCAGTCCTTCGCCTCTTCCGGAGACATGAAGTTGTCGCGCTCAAGGCCCTGTTCGACCTCTTCATAGGTGCGGCCGGTGTGGTGAACATAGATCTCGTTCAGACGACGCTTGAGTTTCAGCGTTTCTTCCGCGTGGATCATGATGTCGGTCGCCTGACCCTGATAGCCACCCGAGGGCTGGTGTACCATGACGCGGCTGTTGGGCAGCGAGAAACGCATGCCTTTTTCACCGGCGGTCAGCAGCAGCGAGCCCATCGAGGCCGCCTGACCAATCACCAAGGTCGAGACCTTGGGTTTGATGTACTGCATGGTGTCGTAGATCGACAGGCCCGAGGTCACAACACCACCGGGCGAGTTGATGTACATGCTGATTTCTTTCGACGGGTTTTCCGCCTCAAGATGCAGCAGCTGCGCCACGACCAGCGACGACATACCGTCATGCACCGGGCCGTTGAGGAAAATAATGCGTTCCTTCAGCAGGCGCGAAAAGATGTCATACGCCCGTTCACCTCGGCTTGTTTGTTCAACAACCATGGGAACGAGGGTGTTCATGTAGACGTCAAAAGGATCTTTCATTGCAACCTGCCTGCTTTCTATCAAGACACTGCCTAAACGGTAGAGATTGATAGAGTCTTATTATCGGCCAAGACCCCCCGCAAGAGGGGGACAATCAACTTATGACATTCGGATGAGTTGTATTTGAATTATTCTCAAAAATTAACGGCCCCGCAGGGCCGCTTATCAGGGGTAGGTCTGACTTAACCAAACATGTCGCTGGTTATGCCGTCATACCAGCCGACGCTTTCTTCAAACGTGCGTTTTCGTAGGTCAACATCTTCGCCCGTCTGGCTGATAAATCCATCTGTTTTGGCGATTTTTTCGTCTGTCGCCTGATAGGAGGCTCCAACTTTGATGCCGTCATTGGCATCAATCAACGACCAGCACGTGTTCGAAAACTTCGCCGGGAAGACGCGACTGCCGGTCAAGGCTCCGCGCACGGCCATTGCCGCAACTTTGGCCTGCGAATTCGCCGAAAAACCGGATTTTGGCATATCCCCTTGATGCGACGCATCCCCTAAGATGTGAATATTGTCATCCAGACGGCTTTGCATCGTGTGGCCGTTCACAGGTGCCCAATTGCCTTCGGTCAGAGCCGCCGCTGCACAGATCATGCCAGCCTTCTGCGCTGGAATCACATTCACGACATCAGCTTTAACCACCTCGCCATCAATATTCACCGTCATATCCGCCGGATTGACCGAAACCGTGTCGCCGCCAAAGTCCGGCCCCAAACGTTCAATCATACCGCCGTAATGTTTATCCCACCCCTCTTCGAACAGAGCCTGTTTCGAGAACTTTGGTTTGGGGTCCGCGATCAGGATTTTGGCGGTAGGATTGTTGGCCTTAAGATAGTGGGCCACCATCGAAATCCGCTCATAAGGCCCCGGAGGGCATCGGTAGGGATTGGGCGGGGCGACCATCACATAGGTGCCGCCCTGCGGCATTGATTCGATCTGGCGTTTCAGCAACTCAGACTGGGTGCCCGCCTTGTAGGCATGTGGCATGGCCCCCTGCGCGGACAGATCCCAGCCCGGCACCGCCCCGTCGACAAAATCGATACCCGGAGAAATCACCAGGCGGTCATAAGGCACGGCACCTCCTCCGGCCAAGGCCACGGTCTTGGCATCCCGATCGATCCCCGTGGCCCAGTCATGGACAACATTGATGCCATAGTCCGCCGCCAGCGTGCCATAGGTGTGGCCAATGCTGTCTAACGTGCGAAAGCCCCCAAGATAGAGGTTAGAGAAGAAACAGGTGTAATAGGTGCGTGTGGGTTCGATCAGCGTCACATCAATCGCGCCTTTGCTGTCCTTAGCGATATAGCGCGCAGCGGTAGCGCCCCCGGCCCCACCACCGATCACAACCGCACGGGGTTTGGCCTGGGCTTTGAGCATCGGCGCCGACAGCGTTGCCGCTGCGGCCGAGGTCGCGATAAACGCGCGTCTGTTCAAAGTCATCTGTGTCTCCTCCTTATTGAACTCACGGTCTCCCATAAAAAAACCGCACCGCCGGTTGCCCGGGCGATGCGGTCGTGCCTTCGGGAGCGAAGACCCTTGGACAGGCGGGATATTGCGGTGCTGCATACCCCGCCCCTCCTATTCTTTCAGCTCGGCAAAATAGGCGGCCAGAGCTGCTATTTCATCATCGGCCAATCGTCCGGCCATCATCTGCATCACCGGATGTGGGCGCAGCTTGCGTTTGTAAGCATGCATCGCAATCACGAAATCTTCTGGATGCCACCGGGTGATCGATGGGATCCCCGCATCTGCCCCGTCGCTTCTGTGGCAGGTCAGACATTCTGAAGCGAGATATTCCCCATAGGCCAGATCCCCGACTATCGCGAGGATTTCGGGCGACAGTTCGACCTCACGTGCCAACGCGGTGGGTGCGGATTCAGGAATATCCTGTGGGTTCTCGGTGAATTGCCGCAAGTAGGCCAACACGTCATCCCGGTCGGCCTTTTTCTTCAGCCCCCGGAAAGACATGCGGGTTCCCGACACCAAGGCACGCGGGTTTTCCAGATAGGCATCAAGATGTTCAAGATCCCAGACCATGCCATCGGCAAAGGCACGTTCTAGCCCCTTGGAATAGTCAAAGCCCTCAACAGATCCGGCCCGACGGCCAAAGATCCCGTTCAGCTGAGGCCCGGCACGGTCCTGCGCTTCTGGCCCCACCTGATGACAGCCGGTGCATTTGCGAAACACCTTTGCCCCGTGCTCTGCATCACCGATCGCCAGAGCTTCCTGCTCGGCCAGCGCGGCCCCCAGAGGGGCCAACGCACAGATCATCACACACACAAACCGTTTCATCGGCTTACTGGCTGTAGCGTTTGAGGTACTCGATCACCGCCGCAATCTCGGCATCTTTCCTCAATCCAGCAAACGACATTTTGGTGCCTTTCATGGCCTTGCGCGGTTTGGCCAGGAATTCAGCCAATGTGGCATCATCCCAGACACCGCCGTGACCTGCCATGACCTTGGAATAGCGGAAGCCATCCTGCACTCCCACACCCGCGTTGTAGATTGCGTTCAGCATAGGGCCAGATTTATGTTTGGCGCCTTCTCCGATCTGGTGACAGGACTTGCACTTTTTGAAGACCTTTTCACCTTTGGCGGCCAGAGCTTCATCAAAGGCAGGCACTGAGGGTTCAGGTTCTGGCGCAGGCTCGGGTTCGACCACCGCGGCCACTTTGACCACCTCAGCCTGAGCGGCAGGCGCCGCTGGGGCTTCGGCCGCCTCTTCGTCTGGGGTCACATCCAGAACCGTGGCGCGCATGGTGATCTCGACGCTGTCCTTGCAGTTCTCCATGCAGGGTTCTGCCCGCCAGATCGCGTATTCGGTGGCCGCGCGATCGTCGATCACAAAGCCGCCCGCGTTGGGCATCTCGACATCGAGGAAGGTTTCGTTCGACAGCTCGAACTCTTCGTCGATCAGATCGTTGGAATAGAGGATATAGGCAACAATCGCATAGACCTCGTCATTGCTCAGCGATTGCGCGTTGCCGAAAGGCATCGACCGGTTGACGTAATCCCATGTGGTCGAGAGATAGGGCCAGTAGCTGCCCACGGTTTTCAGCGGATCCTCATCGGCAAGTGTGTCATCACCACCAGCCAGTTTCGGCCAGTTATCAACACCTTCGGCAAAATCACCGTGGCAGCTTGCACAAGCTTCGGCAAAGATCTCTTCCCCGTCCAGCGCATTGCCCGAGCCTACCGGAAGACCGGTGCCATCCGGCTGTACATCGATATCCCAGGCGGCGATTTCTTCGGGCAGAGCCGGACGGCCCAGACCCATTTTTTCCGCCATCGCCGGTGCGGCCGTCATCAGCAGCGTTGCTGCCACTGTCAGATTAAGAAACTTCGACATTCTCGGCCTCCCCATTGGCTTTGACATGCCAGGTCTGGATGCAGTTGTTGTGATAGATCGAGTTCAACCCGCGCACCTCACGCAGCTGAGCTTTGGAGGGCTGGACATAGCCAGTTTCGTCCATGGCGCGCGATTGCAGCAGCATCTCTTCACCGTTCCACTCAGTGTCGAGATAGAAGCGGGTCAACGCTTTGTCTTCGCCTTCTTTGGCCAGACGTGCGGTTTCCCAGGTCTTGCCACCGTCTTTCGACACATCCACACGCGTAATGCGCCCATGCCCGGTCCAAGCCAGAC
Organism: uncultured Pelagimonas sp.; assembly: GCA_947497905.1. Classification (GTDB taxonomy): domain Bacteria; phylum Pseudomonadota; class Alphaproteobacteria; order Rhodobacterales; family Rhodobacteraceae; genus CANMIH01. Next base: position 190,514 of record CANMIH010000006.1, on the reverse strand, counting down.
CCGTGATCACCAGCGGGCCGTGCCCATGTTTGATGGGTGACTGCGGGCTGGGTGAGGTGACAACCGATTTGGCGTCCATAACCCAGGTCCACTTGCGGCTGGTGCCATCTTCCAGCGTATCGGTGTATTTCGAGGTCTCTTCGCGGCTTTCTACCGGGCCATCCATGACCTCGATACGACGCAGCCATTTGACCCACATGTTGCCTTCCCAACCGGGTACAACCAGACGCACGGGATAGCCATGTTCCTTGCGCAGCGCTTCGCCATTGGCCTTGAAGGCCACCAGCACATCATCCAGCGCCTTCTCCATGGGGATCGACCGACCATTCGACGAGGCATCCGCCCCCTCGACATAAACCCATTTGTCTTTCAGATCGCCCGCCGCAGCCAGACCGGCCTCTTCCAGAAGCGTGCGCAGCGAGACACCGGTGTATTCCATATTGTGGATCATACCGTGCGTGAACTGCGCGCCGTTCAGCTGGGCACCCGCCCATTCCATGCCGGTGTTGGCCGCACATTCGCAGAAATAGACATGCTGCTGACGTGGGAAGCGCTCAAGATCGGCATAGGAGAACACCAGAGGTGTATCGACCAAACCGTTGATCATCAGACGGTAGTCTTCTTTGCGCAGCTCGATCGCACCCGAATGGTGGCGTTCAAAGGCGCAGCCCTGTGGTGTGATGGTGCCGTCCAACGCATGAATGGGGGTGAAGTTGATCGATGAAATGGTATCCGCGGTCAGCCACTCAACATTGCGGCGCACCACGTCGTCTTCGTATTTGATTGGCAGGCCATAGGGGGAGGCATCAACGCCATCGCCCAGGCCGCTGGCCCACTCTTGAACCTCGGTGATCAATGGGTCGGGACCGGCCGCTTTGGCCATACCTGCGGCCACGGTGCCTGCGCCCATCGCGGCGGCGCCGGTCAGGAACTGGCGGCGCGAGGCGCCCTGCCTCTTGTCATCTGCCATCTTGTGCCTCCTTTCGGATCATCTCATTCATCTATGTAAATGGATTGCGTAAAAAATAAATGCGGGTGAAGCGTGGGGGCGCTTATGCGCCCACCACCTGTACTGAGTTGTTCGGATCGACCGTTACGGTGCCCTGTTTGCGGATATGGCTTTCCACCACGTCCCAAATCTGTGGCCCTTCGGTGCCCTCGTTCACACTGGCCCAGCCAGCAACGACATAGTTTTTCGCCGGATCAATGGCTTCGCCGGTTTTCAGCAAAGTCATATCCGTGACCCGTTCGCCCTGCGGCTTGTTGATGTCGATGCGATAGCCAAGGCCACCCACACGCACCATATCGCCGCCCTGCTGGTAATACGGATCCGGGTTAAAGATGTTGTCGGCCACGTCTTCAAGGATCACCTTGATAAACTCACCGGTCATTTCCGAACGATAGGCCTCACCATAGGACATCGAGGTTACGTTCCAGATGTCTTCGCGGGTGATAGCATCGCCGGGCAACAGCGACGGTCCCCAGCGCACACCGGGCGACATGGCGATATCGGCTTCGCGCTCGGAAATCAGCGCGTCACAGATCAGGTCATCCCACGAGCCGTTGAAGTTGCCACGACGGTACAGGGTGCTGTCAGTGTGGCCAATGACCTCGGTCAGCTGGTCCAGATACGGGGCGCGTTGTTCGTTGATCAAGGCGGTCATATCCGCATCAGGCGTAATCACATCCGAGAAGATCGGGATCAGCTTGTGACGGTAGCCCATCATGCGGCCGTCACGAATGTCGAGATCCACGCGGCTGACGAACTTGCCATTTGAGCCCGAGGCCACAATGATCGTGTCTTCGACCACAACCGGCTCGGGCAACGCATCATGGGTGTGACCCGACAGGATCACATCAATGCCTTTCACACGGCCGGCCATCTTTTTGTCGACGTCAAATCCATTGTGGCTCAGGACCACAACGCATTCAGCGCCTTTTGAGCGCACTTCGTCGACCATGGCCTGCATGTTCTCGTCGCGAATACCAAACGAGTATTCCGGGAACATCCAGCGCGGGTTTGCGATCGGCATATAGGGGAAGGCCTGACCAATCACGGCCACCTTCACGCCACCGCGCTCAAAGAACTTATAAGGCGGGAACAGATCCAGCGCAGGTTCATCCCATTCTGCATCAAAGATGTTCTGCCCCAGCGCCGCGAACGGCAGGCCTTCAACAATCTCCTGCACCCGTTCCGAACCCAAGGTGAATTCCCAGTGGAAGGTCATCGCATCCGGCTTCAGGCCGTTCATGACATTGACCATGTCCTGACCTTCGGTGTGGTGACAGGTGTAAGAGCCGTGCCAGGTGTCCCCGCCGTCCAGCAGGATTGCATCCGGGCGATCAGCACGGATCGAGTTCACCACGGTGGCAACACGGTCCAATCCGCCCACTTTGCCATAGCCCCGCGCCAGCGCCTCAAAATCACCCGAGCTGAGCGCGTAATGCGAGGGCGACCCGTCGTTCACACCATAGAGCTTGCGGAAATCCGCGCCGGTGACATGCGGCACTGCGCCTTTGTTGCCGCCCACACCGATATTGACCGAAGGCTCACGGAAATAGATCGGCATCAACTGCGCATGGATGTCTGTCACATGGATCAGGGAGACATTGCCAAAGGTGTCGAACTGCAACAGCTGGTCCTGTGTCAGGCTCTGCTGCGCCGCCAGGCGGGCCCAGTTGCCAAAACCCGACGACCCATAGAGCGCCGTAGCAGCCATGGACACCTGAAGAAAATCGCGTCTTGAGATCATAGGAGGATCTTTCTTTCTCTCTCGCGACACACATGCGCATGTGTGAATTCGTTTTCATGGAAAATGCCCCGCGCCACGACAAATCGGGCACGGGGCAGAAATTTTAGTTACGAACCGACGGGCCTTCGACCGACAGACCGTTGCCGCGTGAGGCGACATAAAGCTCAAGCGCCACAAACTCGGCCGAACCCGGTTTGTAGGTTTCGGCGCGGGTGTCACGTACGCAGCCTTTAAAGCGCGAGTGCACACCATTCAACTTGGCGTTTTTCAGACGATAGGTCGGGAACCCGTTGATCTGACCCTGGCTGAGATGGTCCGCCCGGATGTAGTTGCCAAAGTTCTGCTCGTGGCAGTTGGCACAGGACAGTTCAAGCTGACCGGTCCGGGTGTAATACAGCTCTTTGCCCTGTTCCCAGGTTGCCGCCGCCGGACCATCAATGGCCACATTCATCGGCAGACCGCGCGACACCGAAGCAATCATAGCTTCGACATTGATCGCATCGGCTTTGTCGTATTTCCACGCCTCAGCCCCCATGCGGTTTTCGCGGCAGTCATTCATCTGCATCTGCAGAGTGCGAACTTCGCCGGCGGCCTCGTTCCATTTGGGGTACACTGTACGAACACCCACCATGGATTCCTCAGGGTCACCATGACAATCTGCACAGGATTTGCCCTCAGAGCCGTCTGCGGTGTTCCAGACATCCAGTCCCTGCTCAACAAAAAGCATGCCTGGGTTGTCAAAGTCATCCGCCTGAAGCGACTGTGTTTCGTCTGTGCGGAAGTGCCAGCCCGAAATAACTTCATCTACGGCATCAGCCATATGAGCTGGAGCCGCAGCTTTTGTGACGATCGAGATCTCGTCATTCACCACCAAAGTGTCGTCATCTGCGCCGCCCGCGGCCACAAATGATGCGCTCAATGTCAGTGCCGAGGCAATCGCCGTCAGTGCCTTAAAATTCATTCTGTTCCCTCCCTATTGGCGCCCTGCCCCTCGCGCCGGGGCAGGGTCAAGCCGTCGGTTAGCCGATGGCGATCTTCTTGGCAGCGTCGTAGACGGAACCGTCATCGTCATACCAAGTGAACTTGAACTCACCCTCGGAGGGTACAGTTGCTTGGAATTCGAGATACGGGTTGGTCGAAATCGCGGGTTCCAAGGTCACGTCGATCACGTTTTCACCGTTAAAGTCACAGGTGAAACGGTTGATGATCGAACGCGGAATGATGTTGCCCGATTTGTCTTTGCGCTGACCCGATTCCATCTTGTGCGAAATCAGGGTTTTGATGGTGATTGCTTCACCAACAGCGGCTTTTTTCGGGACTTTGACGCGGGGTTTAACACCGGATGCCATTGTTCAAATCTCCTCTAACTTAGCCGCCGCAGCCGCCAATGGTGACCTTTACGGTCTTCGACGCGCGGGCAAAGCTGCCATCGGCAAGCTGAGCAATCGCAACCACGTCCTGAGTGCCAGCAAGGCGAATACGGGTCGAGGCTTCCTGAGCCGCCGCAAGCTTGCCGAACTTGAAGGTCGCGACAGGTGGGGTCGGGTTACCGGCCGCCAGAACCATGATCGCCGTGGCGCCCTCAGCAGAAACCGCGATCGGAACGGTGTTGCCGTTTTCCGCGATTTCAGGCGCGGTCAGCTCAAGGCCCCCGTCCGCAACAGCGGCGCCACCAGTAAATTCGTTGATCAGATCATCCACAGCCGCATTCGCACGGAACGGCAGGACAGTCATCAGCGCTGCACCGGCTCCAAGAGCCAGCGTTTCGCGACGGGTAAACTCCATCGTCAGTCTCCTTGGGTTAAAGTCAGCTGTCCTTGAGGGTCATCAAGAACGCGACCACATCTTCAATTTCCTGAGCCGTCAGGACCGGAGGCAAATCGCCCTCTGCGGCTTTGCCGGTGTAGCCATTGCCCGGGCGAATAAATCCGGTGGATTTATAAAACGCAGGCATCACCGACCCTTCAAATGTCATCTTGGCGTTGGCAACAATCCCGCGCAGCTCGTCTGCTGTGCGATATTCACCGACACCATCCAGTGACGGGCCAACTTCGCCATGGAACGGCGAATCGTTCAGCGCGGTGACCGCGTGACACGAAATGCAATTCCCTTTGGATTTGGTCGCCATGATGATGGCGCCACTTTCGGCGTTTCCGGCTGCGCCCGACAACGAGGCCGTCACTTCACCATATTCGCCATATTCTACATCGCCGGGCGCCACGGTGTCGGCAGCAAATGCCACGCCTGCCGCCAGCGCCGCTGTCGCTGTGATTACAAAAAGCCTCATATTTCCTCCCATTGGCTTCTTGAACCCCGAAGGGCCCCGTTCGCTGATGTATACCGTAGGCTACCCAACACAGAAGACGCAACAACAAATTCACAGAAATGAATTTCTGTTGGTTTTAGTCAAAACTACCGTTGTTGCGTTCTTGGATCATGCGGGCATGGTATCTTTGAAAATCCTCACCGTTATCAAGGAGATATCGACTTTCCGCAACCCATGTAAACATGTCCAAAGTGGTCCCTTTTCCAAAAGCACCCGGCATCACCGCTACCGCGGCCTCAACAGCCGTCTGGCCCTCAGGGACCTCCTCAGGAAGGAAAACAATGTTGGGTGTGAACATCACCCGCCATTTGCGCGCCATCTGTTTTTCGGGGAGCGATTCTCCATCAAAATCCACCACCTCAACATCGCCATAGATGTTCATCTGGACGACAAAAAAGTTCTCACCGATGTAGTCGGAAATGCCGGGATCCGAGAACACCTCTTCATGCATTTTGCGGCAATAGATACAGCCGCGTTGCTCGAAGAAGAGGACCAGACGCTTGCCTTCGGCATTGGCCTCGTCAAGATCTTCCGCCAGATCTTTGAAGGTCTCACGCATCCACGGCTGTTTGTGCAGCCCATCATCGCCTATCTCGGCCACAGCTGGCAGCGCCATAAGCGCCATGGCGGCACCCAAAATCCAATGTTTCATGTCATACCTCCCTTTAGACCCAGTTGGGGAACACACGCAGCATCACCTCTGCAATCCAGCCAACGGTATCCGTGGCAATCAGAATCGCGAAGACAATCATCATCACCCCAAGCGCTTTTTCGACCTTCCCCAAGTGACGCCGGTTGCGCTGCATCCAAGCCAGAAAGGGCTGCGCGAACAGGGCTGCGACAACAAATGGCGCGGTCATGCCAATGCCAAACGCCCCCAAAAGTGTCGCCCCATGCCACAGCTCGCCCATGCCCGAGGCAATCATCAGGATCGTGGTGAGAATCGGCCCAACACAGGCGGTCCAGCCAAACCCGAAAGCCAGCCCCATGGCGTAGGCCCCAAACAGGGTTTTAGGGTCAGATTTGCTTTCTATCCGCGCCTCTCGGTACAGAAACCCGATTTTGAAAATGCCCAGAAAATGCAGGCCAAACAGGAAAATAAGCGCCGCCGCGACATAACTAAGCGGCTGTTTCCAATCGGCAAAGGCCTGGCCCAGCGCTGTCGCGCCAAGCCCCAGAAGCATAAAGATGGTCGTCACACCCAAGGCAAACAAAGCCGCCTGCCCGGCAAGACGCGCCCGCGCGCCGGGGGCGATGCCTGCGTCATCGCGCAGTTCCGCCATTGAAAGTCCGGCCATGTAACATAGATAGAAGGGCACCATCGGCAGAATGCACGGGGTGAAAAAGGCGCCGAACCCGGCGATCAACGCGCCGAAATAGGTGACGTCGAACATGAGGGCTCCTTGAAAAAATCACATATTCATATTATGTGTTGCATTCATCTACGGTCAATTGGTGCTGCATGTCTCTGAAAAAATTTATCGCTGCAACAGTTTTGGGGGTCCTGCCCCTGTCGGCCCTGGCCGGTGAGGTGCAGCTTGTGATGGTGGAACAACCCGGATGCGCCTATTGCGCTGCCTGGAAAGATGAGATTGGCCCCGCCTATCCGCATACGGCGGAAGGGAAATTTGCGCCGCTTGTTTTGGCCGACCTTCATATCGGCCCCCCAGAGGGCACGGATTATGCGCGGCGGGTGAACTTCACGCCGACCTTCATTCTCACCGAGGATGGGCAGGAAATGGCCCGGATCGAGGGCTATCCTGGCGAAAACTTTTTCTGGCCCATCTTGTCGAACCTGCTTCAGGACCATACAGAGTTTCAACCGCCGACACATTGACGGGATATCAAGGTACAATGGCACTTCCGGTACTGCACGACGATCTTTCTGATGACGAGCTTGACAGCATCGTTGAAAAGGCGACCACCGCGTCGGCCTTTCTCAAAGCGATCAGCCATGAAGGCCGATTGATGATCCTATGCCATTTGGTGTCGGGTGAGAAATCTGTCACCGAGTTGGAAGAGCTTTTATCTGCCCGTCAGGCCGCCGTCAGCCAACAGCTGTCACGCCTGCGTCTTGAGGGATTGGTGATCCCGCGTCGCGACGGCAAGGCGATCTATTATCGCCTCGCAGATGACAAGCCACGGAAGATGCTGGAGTGCGTCTACGAGCTTTTCTGCAAAGACGACGAGTGACACCGCCTCTGCCAGAGCGCGACGATCTATGCCTTGCGGCCCGTCTCAAGCCTTCGCATATTGGTTTGACACACACGCCACCTGAACAAGGAGGGTTCGTGCGCCCCCATGATGTCTAATGAATTTCTTCTCGTTGCGCTGATCGGCTTACTAGGTGGTATCCTTCTGGGTCTTGCGGCACGTCTGGGTCGGTTCTGCACCCTCGGCGCGATCGAAGACGTTCTTTATGGTGGCTCAACCCTACGGTTGCGCATGTGGGGCGTGGCCATAGGCACCGCCATCCTTGGCAGCTTTGGCCTCATGGCCACTGGCATACTCGATGGCGCAGAAACCTATTATCTCTCAATCCGCTGGATGCCCCTTGCCTCCATTCTTGGCGGGTTGGTGTTTGGCTATGGCATGGCGTTGGCCGGAGGCTGTGGCTATGGCGCCGTGGCCCGGCTTGGCGGCGGCGATCTGCGCAGCTTTGTCATCGTGTTGGTCATGGGCGTCTCAACCTTTGTTGTGCTCTGGGGGCCGCTTGGCCCGATCAGAAACGCCCTGTTTCCTCAGATTGATGTCACCACAGAGATCCCTCCGGGCATTGCGCATCACCTGAGCAATCTGACCGGGATCGCGATGCCAAGCATCGGGTTGAGCATTGGCGCTTTGATCCTCGCTCTCTCCCTCTGGCACCGAGAGCTATGGCGCAAACCCAAACACATCGGCTGGGCCCTTGCAGTGGGCTTTGCCATCATTCTTGGCTGGGGCGGCACCTCTTGGGTCAACGAACAAGGGTTCGAAGCTTTACCAGTGGTTTCACATAGCTTTGCCGCGCCCCTGGGTGAAACACTGCTCTGGTTCATGACCGGATCCGCCCGCCCGATTTCTTTCGCCGTCGGGTCAATCACTGGGGTCTGGATCGGGGCCTTTGTCGGCTCGATGCTCAAAGGGCATTTCCGCTGGGAAGCCTGCGAAGACCCGCGTGAGCTGCGTCGGCAAATCTTTGGCGCCGCTCTGATGGGAGGTGGCGCGGTACTGGCCCTCGGATGCTCGGTGGGTCAGGGACTTTCCGCGCTCTCGGTTCTGGCGCTCTCTGCCCCAGTGACCTTTCTCGCTATCTTTGCAGGGGCCGCGATTGGGCTACGCCAGCTGATCGAAGGCTTCCAACCGGCAGAATAAAACCCGCGCCTTGGGACAAGGCGCGGGTCACAACACATGCGATTGCTCGACTTAAGACGCCGGAAATTCGTTCAGTCGTGCCACATAGCGCGCCAAAGTATCAATCTCGAGGTTGATCAAATCGCCCTCGGCCACCTGCCCCCAGGTTGTCACCTGTTTGGTGTGCGGGATCAGGTTGATACCAAAGGTGTCGCCCTCGACCTCGTTTACAGTCAATGAGGTGCCGTTCAGCGCAACCGACCCTTTAGGCGCGATAAAGCGGGCAAACTCGGCCGGAGCCTGAAAGGTTATCCGGGTACTGTCGCCCTCGTCGCGAATCTCGATGATCTTCGCCACACCGTCCACATGCCCCGACACAATATGGCCACCCAACTCGTCGCCGACCTTTAGCGCACGTTCGAGATTGATCCGGCGGCCAACAACCCAACCCGAGTTGCCGCTGTCCGCGCCAATGTTGGTTTTCGACACACTCTCGGCGCTGATTTCGACGTCGAACCAGTCGTCGCCCAGGGCAATCACAGTCAGGCAGCAGCCATTGCAGGCGATCGACGCTCCAATGTCGATACCCGCCGTGTCATACGAGGTTCCAATGCGCGCGCGCAGGTCGCCACGCTGATCCAATTCGCGGATTTCCCCCAAATCAGTCACAATCCCGGTAAACATCTCGCGTCCTTTCCCCGCAAATGCGGCGTCATAAAGCCTTAATTTCGCCGGTATCGACGGTTAATCTCATCTTTAAGGCAAGGACATATGACGGCATCATGAGCAACGCAACCGGTCAGAAACGGGTCTTCCTGTTCCTTCAGGGACCGCATGGACCTTTCTTCCATCGTCTTGGCAGTATGCTGCGCAAGGCGGGGGCCGAGGTATGGCGCGTTGGATTTAATGCCGGAGACCGGGCCTTCTGGTTTCATCCTGCATCCTACATTCCGTTTCAGGGCTCAAGCAGCGACTGGCCCGACACGTTTTGCGACCTCGTCGACGAAAAGCAGGTCACCGATATCGTGCTTTATGGGGATGTACGCCCGATCCACGCCAGAGCGATCGAGATCGCCAAGGCACGCGGGTTGCAGGTGCACGTCTTTGAAGAGGGCTACATGCGCCCCTATTGGGTGACCTATGAACGCGGCGGCAGCAACGGTCATTCGCGCCTGATGAAAATGAGCGTGAGCCAGATGCAAAAGGCGCTGGAACAATCAGACATGGAAACACCCATGCCGCCTGCGGCCTGGGGCGACATGCGTCAGCACATCTTTTATGGCGCGCTGTACCATTGGTTTGTGATGTTCCGTAATGGCGGCTACAAAAACTTCCGTCCGCATCGCTCGCTGACCGTTGTGCAAGAGTTTCTTTTGTATCTTAAACGCCTGCTCTTGATGCCCGTGACTTGGGCCGACCGGGTGATTTCCACCCTGCGCATCCGGCGCGGTGGTTTCCCCTATCATCTGGCTCTGTTGCAACTGGAACATGACTCGAGCTTCCAGAAACATTCGCCCTTCTCGACCATGCCCGAGTTTCTCGAAATGGTCATTCAGGGCTTTGCCGGGGGCGCCCCGGGACATCATCACCTCGTTTTCAAAGCCCACCCGCTTGAAGATGGTCGCGTGAACATGCGCGCCGCCGTGAAAGACCTCGCCAGAAAGTACAAAGTGGCCGACCGTGTTCACTATGTGCGCGGTGGCAAATTGGCCCAGCTTCTCAATGATGCGCGCACCGCTGTCACCGTCAATTCGACAGCGGCGCAACAGGTGCTGTGGCGGGGTATCCCGCTCAAGGTGTTCGGCGATGCGGTCTATGCCAAGCCGGAATTTGTCTCGACCCAACCACTGAGCCAGTTTTTTGCCACCCCGTCGCGCCCGGACAATCGCGCCTATAAAGAATACCGCCGTTATCTGCTTGAAACCTCGCAGGTGGCGGGCGGATTTTACTCCTCCCGTGGCCGCCGCCAACTGCTGCGACAGGTGGTTGATTTGATGCTTTCGCCCGATGACCCCTATGACGCGCTGGTGCGCGGCACCGCGGCTCCGAGGCAACAGTTGCGGGTTGTGCGCTAGTCCACACAACCCCTAGTACTGGCGTTTTTCGCGAAAAGCCGGTACGTTATCCAAAAAACTGAGGCAAATAATAATCAGGTCGAGGAGACCGAGCAGTGAAAAACACCCCATCTCGATGGGCGCGTTCGATCGCGCTTTTGGCCGTGGTGTCCGTTTTGGCATCCTGTGGCCTGCCCCGGGTTGGCCCGAATAAACGCGAAATCTTTGCCGGATCCGTCCAGCAACAGGGCGACGCGTTCATCGTTTCCGTCAACAACCGTGTGACCCGCGCCACCGCTGTGGTGCCTGCGCTAGGGTTTAGCGAATCCTTCATCAATGCGGGCGTCGTTGGATCGGACACCATCCGCCCCGGTGACACTTTGGGCATTTCGGTCTGGGAAAACGTCGACGACCCGCTGTTGGGCGGCGCCGATGCCGCAGGACCAGCGATCCTTGAAGAGGTTCAGGTCGACGGCAACGGATTTATCTTCATTCCTTACGCAGGCCGCATCCGCGCCGCTGGCAACACGCCAGAACGCGTACGGAAAATCGTCACCGACAAACTCGACGATCAGACCCCGGACCCGCAGGTTCAGGTGCGCCGCGTCGCTGGGGATGGCTCGACTGTGAGCCTCGTTGGCTCGGTTGGGGGCCAAGGCGTCTATGCCATCGAACGTCCAACCCGCACCCTGTCGTCCATGCTGGCGCGTGCCGGTGGAGTAACCATCGAGCCCGAGATTGCTCAGGTGACCGTACTGCGTGGCGACAAGTCGGGTAAGATCTGGTTCCAGGATCTCTATCGCAACCCCGAGTTCGACATCGCCCTGCGCGGCGGTGACCGTATTTTGGTCGAAGAAGACACCCGTGCCTTCACCTCGCTTGGTGCAACCGGCACCCAAGCCCGCGTACCGTTCGAGAGCCAGAGCATTAGCGCGGTTGAAGCCATCGCCACCGTTGGCGGTCTTGTCTCGACAAGCGCCGACCCGACCGGCGTTTTTGTCTTCCGCAACGAACCGGCCGAAATCGCGAACCAAGTTCTGGGTCGCACCGACCTGATCGGCGCTCAGCGTCTGATCTATGTGCTGGATCTGACTCAGCCCAATGGTCTGTTCATGGCGCGTGACTTTGTAATCCGCGATCAGGACACCCTTTATGTGACCGAAGCGCCGTTCACCCAGTGGAACAAAACCATTTCGGCCCTGACCGGATCGTTGACCGCAGTCAGCTCGGCCACGACCACATTCGGCGGCTGATGCCGGTGCCACGCGCACCAGATACCGTTGTGAACGCCGAGGGGTCTTCTCCTCGGCGTCTTTATGTGTACAACGGCGGCTTTCTCACCAACCCACGCATCCGTCGTATTCTTGACCTGTCGGGCTATCAAATCGCACTGGGCAAACCCAAGGACGGTGATTTTGTTGGCATCTGGGGGCAATCCCCCACCTCTCACCGCGGCGAGAAAGTGGCGACACACACCAATGCCAAAATGGTGCGGGTCGAAGATGCGTTTTTGCGCTCGCTCCATCCCGGCCGCAGCGGTGATCCTCCCCTTGGGTTGATGATCGACCATGGTGGCATTCATTTCGACCCCAGCACCCGGTCTGATCTGGAAACCCTGCTGCGCACAAACCCTTTGGACGACGGAGCCTTGCTCGCAAGGGCGCGCTCTGCGATCACACGAATGCAGGCCAGCCATCTGAGCAAATACAGCGCCACGCGGCTGGATCTTGCGCTGCCAAAGCCCGGCTATGTCCTAATCATCGATCAAACCGAAGGCGACGCCTCGGTCAAAGCCAGCCGCGCCGACCGCAGCCGGTTCCTTGAGATGCTGTTTGTCGCGCGGGAAGAACACCCCGGAGCCCGCTTTGTTATTAAAACCCATCCGGAAACCAGCGCCGGGTTTCGCGGTGGGCACTTCCGGGACGAGGACACCTCAGAGAACATCGAAATCTGCGATGCGCCTGTTTCACCCTGGCAGCTTCTGGAAGGGGCGACGGCGGTGTATACGGTCTCGTCGCAAATGGGGTTCGAAGCCATTCTAGCGGGGCATAAGCCCCGCGTCTTTGGGGGTCCGTTCTATGCAGGCTGGGGGCTGACCGAAGACGAAGACGTCTTTCCCCATCGCAATCGCAAATTGACCCGCGCCCAACTGTTTTGCGCTGCCATGATGCTGTTTCCGCATTGGTACGACCCGTATCATGATCGTCTTAGCACGTTAGAAGACCACCTTGCGGCCCTTGAGGCCCAAAGTCGGGCCTGGCGTGAGGACCACCAGGGTTGGGTCGCCTCTGGCATGCGCCTGTGGAAGCGACGCCCATTGCAGCAGGTCTTCGGCTCTGTGCGATCAGTGGTCTATGAAGATGACTCTGAAAAAGCCCAACAGATCGCAGACCGGACCAAGGCGCGCCGGATGGTCTGGTCCAGCAAAGCAACCGAGGCAAATGTAGCCCGCGTCGAAGACGGCTTTCTGCGTTCGCGTGGGTTAGGTGCCGAGCTGATCCCGCCGCTGTCTCTGGCGCTTGATGAGGTTGGCATCTATTACGACCCAACCGCGCCGTCACACCTGGAACAGCTTATCCACAATTCGACCGCATTGTCAGACGGACAAATCGAACGTGCGGAGAAGTTGATCTCAAGCCTAAACCAGAACAGCTTGTCGAAATACAACCTATCCGGAGAGTTACCCACACTTCCCCCCGGTCACCGTATTCTTGTTCCCGGTCAGGTTGAAGATGACGCCTCGATCTTGAAAGGCTGTGGCGAGGTGCGCACCAATGCCGAACTGTTGCGTCTGGCCCGAGAGGCAAACCCCACATCGGTGGTGATTTGGAAACCCCACCCGGATGTCGTTGCAGGCCTGCGCAACGGGCACGTCGACACTCCAGACCGCTGGGCCGACGTGACGCTAACCTCGGGAAACATCGGATCTATTCTAAATAATGTGGATGAAATCTGGACCCTGACGTCTTTGACAGGGTTCGAAGCCTTGCTGCGCGGGTGCCGCGTGACCACGTTGGGCGCCCCTTTCTACGCCGGTTGGGGTCTTACCCGCGATTTGGGACAGGTCCCCGCGCGCCGTCTTGGTGGACCACGCCCGACCCTAGCAGCGCTGGCCCATGCCACATTAATCGACTATCCGCGCTATTTTGATCCTGTAACCGGGTTGGCCTGCCCGGTTGAAGTGATCGTGGACAGACTGATCAACGACGCCATTCCCCGGCCCGGCCCCTTCAATCGCAGCCTGTCAAAACTGCAGGGTTTGTTGGCAAGTTACGCACATCTCTGGCGACGTTAATCTTTTGTTTACACTCTCGCGGATATCTCGCCGTGAGCGTTAACTTTTTCAAGTTATCCACAGGCAAAGATTTCCCTAAGGGAAACCCCGAAATGGAATTCTAACCTGTTTCAGGAAAACGCCTTTTCAGGCCTCAGCGCTGCGACGCCAAATATGGTGAATATCCCCATCTTCCACCGTGACATCCACAAGCGTAAATCGAGGCGCTTCACTGAGTCGTTCCACACCCAAAGCCCCAAGCCCCGGATGACCTTCGGCCCCCAATGCCACGCCTGCATGAAAGACATGCAGCTCGTCAACAAGGTCAGCTGCGAGCAAGGAGGAGGCCAGCTGACCTCCCCCTTCACAAAACACACGGGTCAATCCCGCGTTCCCCAGAGCCTGCATGACGGATGTCGGATCAAGGCGACCATTCGTCAACTGACATGAGAACAGCCGCGCGCCGATACTTTGCCAGGCATCGATCAATTCCGGTCTGGCAGAGCTGCCATGACAGATCCACACCGGCACGTCTTTGGCGGTCTGCGCCAACTGGCTCAACAAAGGCACATCCAACATGCGCGACACCACAACCCGCACAGGCTGAGGCACCTCTCCAAACCCACGCACCGTAAGCGCAGGATCATCTGCCCGCGCCGTCCCGGCACCGACCATCACCGCATCATGTGTGGCCCGCAATCCGTGCACCTTACGGCGCGCGCCGGGGCCGGTGATCCACTTACTTTCACCAGTGGCCGTAGCAATGCGCCCATCCAGACTCAGTGCCAGTTTTAACGTCACCCAGGGACGCCCCTGCTCAACCTTAAGGAAAAAGCCCGCATGATCGCGCAGCGCCTCTTCGGCCATAACCCCGGTTGTCACCTCGATGCCTGCAGCGCGCAGAATATCAAAGCCCTGCCCTGACACGCGCGGATCGCTGTCTGACACTGCGGCCACAACACGCGCGACACCGGCTTTGACCAATGCCTCGGCACAAGGCGGTGTCTTTCCATAATGGGAGCAGGGTTCAAGCGTCACATAGGCCGTTGCGCCACGCGCCGCTTCTCCGGCCTGCGTCAGGGCCACAACTTCGGCATGCGGCCGCCCGCCCGGTTGGGTCCAGCCTCGGCCAACTACAACACCATCTTTGACAAGAACGCAGCCCACCGCAGGGTTGGGCCAGCAATTGCCCATCCCACGACGACCCAAGCCCAAGGCATGGGTCATGTGACGTGTATCGTCTACGGTCACGTTTCTTGCGGCCCCTCAGGTCGCAACTCGCTGACGAACTTATCAAAATCATCAGCCGCCTGGAAATTCTTATAGACGCTGGCAAAGCGCACATAGGCCACGGTATCGATCCGCGCCAAGGTTTCCATGACAATCTCGCCGATCATCTTCGACGGAATATCCGTCTCACCCATGCTCTCGAGACGACGCACAATGCCCGAAATCATCTGATCCACACGATCCGGTTCGATCGGGCGTTTCTGCATGGCAATGCGGATCGAGCGTTCAAGCTTGTCACGGTCAAAATCCTCACGGCGACCATTGGTCTTGATCACAACAAGATCGCGAAGCTGAACACGCTCATAAGTGGTAAAGCGACCGCCACAGGACGGACAGAACCGACGCCGACGGATCGAAACGTGATCTTCTGCCGGACGCGAATCTTTAACTTGGGTATCAATATTCCCACAAAACGGGCAGCGCATCGGCCCTCCCCCTCATTCTTTGTCTCTATGTCAGCCCTGAAATGGGGCCATGCCCCACTTATCCACAGCCACTATAGGGGAGCCTCCATAATTTGGGTAGAGGGGAAATGACGCCGCAACATCATGGGTCACGGCGCCTTGAGTTCACCCCGGAATATGCCAGTGCCGACCACGGACGGTCTCAACATATTCAGGCCATGGCAGGTCAATCGGGGCCGGGTAATCTGCCAAAGGTGGGATGTCTGCCTCTGCTTTTCGCGCCTCAAACTCGGTCCATGCGGCGTCGCGCGCCTCGGGATCTGTCAGCAGGCGCAAGGCCGTGCGGCTTAGAACCCGACCAGCAGTCAAAACAGTTGGATCAATCAGAGGTGGCATGCCGCCCAGTGCATTCATAGCCCAGGACGGGTAAGGCCCCCCGCGCAGCGCAGGCCGTGCAATGTACAGTCGCGAACAGGGCGCGTGCCAGCTCATGTCGGTATAGTCATCCGAAGTGCTATTGCGTTGCGAAGGGGGCAGATCGCGGCGCAGGATCTCTTCCGCCTCTTGCGGAGAAATCAGCTGATCACATTCCGGGATCAGCGGTTGGGCATCGGGGTCCTGACCACAGGCCCGCTGAACCTCACGCGCAAGCTCCAGCGCCTCTTCGGTCCATTCAGGCGCCCCGACCTCTTGCAAGGCATCATAGGTCACCTGCGCCAAGGCGTGATTGGCCAGACCCGGCCGCGATTTGCACACCCAGTGTTTTTCGACCCGACAGCCCGCCAGCTGCGCCGCCGCCTCAGCCACGCGATCCAATTGCGCGGTCAGCTGCTCGGCCATCGTTAGATCGGGCACCCGCATCATGTATTGAATGTCGGCACGCAAAGCAGGCAGGTTATCCGCCGTGGCCTGCCCGGTGGCCAGGATACTCTCCGAGAGCGACCAGCCTCCGCGATGGGGCAACATGGAATCCCGCAAGGCCCGCGCATTTTGATACATCAGCATCAAGGCGTCATTGGCCCCCGGCGCGCGGATGTCACTGTGCGACTGCGGGATCGGAGCACCATCTTTCGCGCCCCAGGTCTCGGGCGTGTCACAGATAAACCGGTACACAAAGGAATAGGCCGCGCCGCAATGAGTATCCCAACGCACGGTATTGCACAGCGGAAGCATATAAAACGGGTGGAACGACAACATGGCCGCCAAGCCGTCATAATACCCAGCCGCCGCATGTAAGGGCTTTGATCCGCGCACCTTTTCCGCGGGCTCCCCAGTCAGTTGCAACCCGCCGGGGATGTTGTGTTTCTCCATGGCGGCCTTGGTGGCTAGCAGACCGGTCAAGGACCCCATACCGAGGGCGGAATGCGGATCGGTGTGCCCCGCCGCCACATAGCCCAGACCATCGCGCGGCGCGCGTTCGGGCCGAGCTGCCTGACAATTGCCCGGCACCGCATCATATTCGGAATACATCCCAATGACCGGGCCATCCCCGTTTGACCACCGGGCACAAAAGGCGGTGGGCATACCTGCGCTGCCCTCTTCCACCTCAAAGCCCTCAGCACGCAGCCGTTCAACGTACCACGCCGCCGAGCGGTACTCGCGCCACGCCGGCTCCGCAAAGTCGAAAATCTGCGCCGTCCACTCGGAGATGTCTGAGGCCCGCGCTGCGATCAACGCATCTGCGGTCTCGACCGCCCCGTCACATACCGTCTTGGCTGACGAGGTTTTGGATGTAGTCTGGTGCAACGTGATCTCCCGATGTCAGCGCCGCCTCACGCTCGGTCATCCAGGTCACGATGCGATCAAGCGACGGGTCTTCTCTCTTGATCCATTCCAGACACCATTCCAGCTCTTTCACAAGTCTTTCTTGTGGCACATCCTCAAGATTTCGCTCGGTTTCTTCCCAGCGCGGTCCGCCAAGATACACCGCCGCAAACATGATTTTCGCTTTCTGAGGAGAGGTGCCATTCACCAAAAGCGCTTCGTAAAACATCCGATGCACATCTTCCCATGGGCGGGTTTGCCACGTGGTCAGATGCGTGTTGCCAACACCGCAATAGGCGTCGTGAAGCGCGGCCGCGATCACATATTCCCGGCTCTGCCGATCACCGACAAAGGGCGCGAGGAAAAGCGGGATCGAGGCGCCGTCGGTCAACGTCTGAGGTGGTGCCGTCCAGGTCTGCCCCGCAGCATCAACAAAATCGATTTTTTGCTTGGTGGGAAAGAACGCTTGTTCAAAGTTCTCCATGTAGACGGCGTTGCCATCCATTTCCAATGGACCACCCACAAAGAAGCACCGCGTGTCTCGGGTCTCAACCTCAAGACAGCTGTGCGTCACATCTTCGGTTGAGCGCGCCAAATACTCAGGCACAGCAAAGACCGCCGCACCGCCCCCCAGTAGGGCAGCAGCTAAAAAGAACTTCGGAGAATGACGCGCCACAAAGCCAGTCATAGGAACTCTCTGGATCAAATGGTTACTCGGATTGCGCCGTCAGTTTAACACTTTTGACCCCCAAGGCCCTAGTGCGGAATCCCCGACCTGCGCCGTAAATGTGTGACGAAATCAGGCCAGATGCGCAACCACCTCACGGGTGTGCGGCGCATCGCGATGTTCAAAAAGGTAGATTCCCTGCCAGGTGCCAAGGGCAAGCTTGCCCTGCGTGACGGGAATACTCAGCGACACAGGCATCATGGCCGCTTTGATATGTGCGGGCATATCATCCGGCCCCTCATAGGTATGGCGCAGATAGGCCATCGAGGGATGATCAGATCGGGGCACAAGACGATCAAAAAAAGCCCGCAGATCGGTTTTGACCTCGGGATCGGCATTTTCCTGAATGAGCAGAGAACAAGAGGTGTGGCGCACAAAGAGGGTCAGTAGCCCGTCGCCTTCAACCCAATGAGCAACCTCTTGCGTAAATTCGTAAAGCCCCGCTCCTCGGGTTGAAATCTGAAACCGTGACTGCCGCATCTCTGCCTCCCTTTGGATGGCAGAGCTCTATCACGGTTTCAGACCCTGTCTTAGTTTTTGGTCGGCCCTGCCAGAATTTTGGCGGTATCCGCCTCAACAAGCAGGCGCGGCGCATCCAGCGCCATGTCGACAAGGCTCTGGCCCTGCAGCTGCTCGGTCGTCAGGTCAGGCCCGGTGTGGGCCATGGCGAAAGCAGGTGTCAGAGCGAGAACAGCGATGATCATGTAACGTGTCATAGAAGTGCTCCTTTCACAGAAGCACATCGTCATTCTTGTCCCGACAAACAATCTTCACAAACGCATACCGGCTGTGCGTTCAAGTTGTCGTGTAGCCATCCGGGAGGAATCGAGCCCGCAAGTCCGCATCGGGGACCATACAGGCGTCATGACGGCCAAATAGCCGATAGCGATTGCGGGCGATCGCCCGGTACACCGGGTTTTTGAGCGGCCCCGGCACAAAGCGGATCAAGGCAAGCACCGACCACGGCCCGCCCAACTGCAGCATCACGGCGGCAAAGGCATTGGCCTCTGTGAACACCTGCCCGTTCACAATCACCAAATTGGTCTCAAACTCGGTCGTCGACAACCCCATCGAACGATAAAGCGCGGCCCCGGCCTTGGACTGTGCAATGACAAACCGGAACCGGGCCTGTGTGTCATGGCGCAGAATGAACTGAAAAAACGCCGAACACAGCACACAGTCGCCATCAAAGACAAAGATTGGGTGCGATGCGTCGGAGGATTGGACCATGACTGCTACCGAAAAATCGTATCGCCCTGTTGATCGATCACTTGCTTGGCTTTGTGAATGGCCGCCTCCACGGCCTGATCGCGATCGCGGATCATATCTGCTCGGATCAGAAGATGGGTCTTGGTCTCGCCATCAATCTCTTTTTCAATCCGCGCCGACAGACGGTATTGCCCATCCGCTGGCATGGGATCCGGGATGATCTGATACCCGTTGTATTCAAGAGTTTCCGTCTCAGCGGCCTTGGGCTCAGCCCCGACAGCACCACCAAAGAGTTTCGAAAGCCAACCCACAGATCAGATCCTTTTGTTACGCCACCCTTTGTTGGCCTGCGAGGCACAGAAAGGCAAGTGATTGAAAGGTTGGCCAATCGTGTCACAGCTTCAGCGAGCGCGCTGACCTCTGTAAAAGCGATGTCAGACGTCAGTTACCCAAAGCGAAAACGCCCCCTTGCGGGGGCGTCTTTGAATTACTGATCCAAGAAGCTGCGCAGCTTGCGCGAGCGGCTTGGGTGTTTCAGCTTGCGCAGCGCTTTCGCCTCAATCTGACGAATACGTTCGCGCGTTACGCTGAACTGCTGGCCCACTTCTTCCAGTGTGTGGTCGGTGTTCATGCCGATGCCAAAGCGCATCCGCAGAACCCGCTCTTCACGTGGCGTCAGCGAGGACAGAACCCGTGTGGTGGTCTCTTTCAGGTTTTCCTGAATGGCCGAGTCGAGCGGCAGAACTGCGTTCTTGTCTTCGATGAAATCGCCCAGCTGGCTGTCTTCTTCGTCGCCAATCGGGGTTTCCAGCGAAATCGGCTCTTTGGCGATCTTCATCACCTTGCGAACCTTTTCCAACGGCATCTGAAGCTTTTCTGCCAGCTCTTCCGGTGTCGGCTCGCGACCAATTTCATGCAGCATCTGACGGCCTGTCCGCACCAGTTTGTTGATCGTTTCGATCATGTGAACCGGAATACGGATGGTGCGCGCCTGATCGGCAATCGAACGGGTGATCGCCTGACGGATCCACCAGGTCGCATAGGTCGAGAATTTGTAACCACGGCGGTATTCAAATTTATCGACGGCCTTCATCAGACCGATGTTGCCTTCCTGGATCAGATCAAGGAACTGCAGACCACGGTTGGTGTATTTTTTGGCGATCGAGATAACCAGACGCAGGTTGGCTTCGACCATTTCTTTCTTGGCCTGACGGGCTTCTTTTTCACCCTTCTGAACCTGCTGAACGATGCGGCGGAATTCGCTGATGTCGAGACCAACGTATTGGCCAACCTGAGCCATATCGGCCCGCAGCTCTTCGACCTTGTCCGAGCTGCGCTCGATGAACATCTGCCAGCCACGGCCGGATTTCTCGCCCATCCGCTCAAGCCATGTCGGGTCAAGCTCGTGGTTGCGATATTCATCCACAAACTCACGACGGTTGATCCGGGCCTGGTCGGCCAGTTTCACCATTGAGCTGTCGATCGACATGATGCGTTTGTTGATGCCGTAGAGCTGGTCAATCAGCGCTTCGATCCGGTTGTTGTGCAGGTGAAGCTCGTTCACCAGTTCCACAATCTCCGACCGCAGCTTCTGATAGCGCGCCTCTTCACCCTCGGTGAAGGTGTCGTCTTCGTTCAGAGTGGCCGAGATCCGCAGATCCTGCATTGCGGCCAGCTCTTCGTAATCCTGTGCGATACGATCGAGCGTTTCCAGAACCCGCGGCTTCAGCGCGGCTTCCATCGCGGCCAGCGACATGTTGGCCTGTTCGTCATCATCATCATCGTCGTCTTTGGCAATCGGATTGCCATCGGCGTCGAGCTCGGGCTCGCTGCTGGCTTTCGCCTGCTGGGGTGCGGCACCACTGGTATCCCCGGTAACCACCGGTTCATCCATCTCGCCGTCTTCACCCATCTGGTTGCCAAATGTGGTTTCCAGATCGATGACGTCCCGCAGCAAAATGTCTTCGGACAAAAGTTCTTCGCGCCAGATGGTAATCGCCTGGAAGGTCAGCGGGCTTTCACACAGCCCGGCGATCATGGTGTTGCGGCCCGCCTCAATGCGTTTCGCAATCGCAATCTCACCTTCGCGCGACAACAGCTCGACGCTGCCCATCTCGCGCAGATACATGCGCACCGGGTCGTCGGTCCGATCCAGCTTTTCCTGACCGGTTGTGCCAAGAGCAACATCGCCGCCGCGCTTGGATTCAACCAGTTCGGTCGAGCCCTTGTTCTCGTCGTCCTCGCCCTCTTCCTCGTCTTCCGTGACCTGAATGCCCATTTCGGAGAGCATCGACATCACATCCTCGATCTGGTCAGAGCTGACCTGATCCGGTGGAAGCACCTGGTTGAGCTGATCGTAGGTAATGTAGCCGCGTTCCCGGGCCTCTGCGATCATCTTTTTGACCGCAGCCTGGCTCATGTCGAGGCTGACATCCTCGTCCTGATGCTCCGACTTCGCGTCTTCATTATCCTTGGCTGCCATGAGCTTCTCCTGAAAGGGGCCGGGGGCCGAACGATTCGCTAAACCGAATCAATAACGCGGTTATGCGATTCGGACACCCGTCTATCCCTATTTCTTTACGCGACAATCGGCAAACACTCCGTCACTGTCCCGTTTTTCCAAAACCAATCTTAGATAAGAGCGAATCAAAGGCATCCCGTTCTTCCCGGTCGATATGGGCGCCATTCTCTCCTATCGCAAAATCAGCATCATTTTCATCTTTCAACCGACCCGCCTGTGCCCGCGCCCGTGTTGCCTCGGCCACACGCCAGGTCAGCGCCTCATCTGCCAGATCTTCCAGATCCTCTTGTGCCTCGGCCACCTCTGCCTGCCACCCGCGATGCGCTTCAAGCTTGGCAAGCTCTTCAGCCACAGTCATGCGCGCCATATCGGCGTCACCAGGATTTCGAATGCAGGGCACTACGGCGACATGGCGTGCGTTGCACAAAGTTTCAAGGGCCATGGGGCCAATTGCGCTCTCTGCGGCCTCAAAAAGATCGCGGCCTGTCCCGATGCAGCTCAAAATGACATCGCGCAGCATGGCATGGTCCGTGTCCCGACAGGGCATCTCTTCCAGCTGCGTCTCGAACTCTTCCGCCACCTGAGGGGTTTTCAGCAATGCAGCCAAAATGACGGCCTCGCGCAATGCCGCCTCGGCCTCATCCCCGGCCACCGCCAAAAGCGAGGCTTTTGCGCCTTCTGTCGCCACAGGCTGAGCATAGCGTCCAATCGGACCACGCGGGCTCCAATTGCGTTTACCTTTGCCTCTGCCGCCCCCGGTAAACACGGCCGGTCCACCGCCACCGCCGACATCACTATTGCGCCCCTGGCGGAACAGTTGAAACCGCAGCTCTTTGATATCTTCGCCATAGTGGTGGCGCAGGCTGGGATCTTTGATTTTGGCAATTCGCGCCCGTAGCAATTTGTCCAGCGCGGCCTTGCGTTCCGGACTGTCGAACACCTTGCCTTCGGTTTCCTGACGCCATATTAGACGCACCATCGGCAGCGCGGCATCCAAAACGCCCTGCACCGCCTCTGGTCCACCCGAGCGCACCAGATCATCCGGGTCTTTGCCCTCGGGCATGATAGCAAAGCGCAGCCCCTTGCCCGCCTCGAGCAAAGGCAAGGCCAAATCAATCACACGATACGCCGCACGCAGACCGGCCTTGTCCCCATCCAGAGCAATCAGCGGCTCTTCCGAGACACGCCACATCATCTGCATCTGCGGTTCCGTCACCGCCGTCCCAAGCGGCGCCACCGCAGCCTCGAACCCCGCTTCGGCCAAAGCGATCACATCCATATAGCCTTCGGCCACAATCAGTTGCTGCCCTCGCCCGGCTGCGGTGCGCGCATTGCGCAGATTGTAGAGGTTGCGGGATTTATCGAACAACTCGGTTTCTGGCGAATTCAGATATTTGGCGTGATCGTCCGGATCCATGGCCCGACCGCCAAAGGCAATTGCCTTGCCGCGCGCATCCCGGATCGGGAACATGATGCGGTTGCGGAACACATCATAAGGGGCCCGCCCTTTGTCCGAAGCTTTGACCAGCCCACAGCCCAACATCAGATCCGGGCTGATCCCCTTGGCAGCCAAAGCTTCGCGCAGATTTTCCCACCCCGCCGGGGCAAAGCCAATTTCGAACCGCTCCTGCGCCTCAAAGCTCAGGCCCCTCTTGGCCAGATAGGCGCGTGCGGCGGAACCGGCCTGCGTCTTCAACTGGAGGCGGAAGAACTGCACCGCTTGCTCCATCACATCGGTCAGCTGTGTGCGACGGTCCGCTTTTTCCTGCGCGCGGGGGTCAGCTTTGGGAATCTCCATTCCGGCCTCGGTGGCCAGAATCTCAATTGCATCCATAAAGCCGACGTTTTCCGTCTCTTGCACAAACTTAATCGCATCACCTTTGGCCTGACAGCCAAAGCAATAATAGTAGCCCTTCTTGTCATCCACATGGAAAGACGCAGTTTTTTCATGATGAAAGGGGCACGGCGCCCAGAGGTCGCCTTTACCTTGGTTCGATTTCCGCGCATCCCACATCAATTTTCGTCCGGCCACTTGGGCCAGGCTGGTGCGGTTGCGTAGTTCGTCTAAAAATCCGGGAGGCAGGCTCATATCTTCATATATTGGCCTTCCGCCCTGCAAGTCCAGCCCTCTCGCTCGCCCGCTCCTTTGGCCGAGTGCGCCAATACGAAGGCCCAGCCAAGGGCTGGGCCTGAGACATCCGGTGCGCCGAAAGGCGCCCTATTTAACAGTGGCTCACAACGTCTCGCACTGGGCTTTCCAGGCCGCGCCAACCTCATCGGTCAACTGTTCTTCCGGCAGGCTATAGACCCATTCCGCCAAGGCATCTCCGGCAGTTTTCCCCAATCCTTCGCGCAAGGTGCGGCGGGCTTTGCGTTTTCGCACTCCCTCTGTCCGACCGGTCACAACCTCCATCACAAGCTCGGCCTGCGCGTCGCAATCAATGTCGAGCGCATCGCTCTCGGCCTGCGCCCCCGTCGCCAAAGCAACAAGGATCCCGGTTATCATCAAGCTTTTCATCGTGCTGCTACCATCTGTAGGGCTGTGTCCAAATCATGCACCAAAGTGGCAGCCATCGACCGGAAAGCCAAGATCTCAAAGGCTTCTGGTCCCACGCGGGATATGGAAACCGTCATGTGCTGTAACAGCGTGCGGGCACAATGGCCTTCGGCGAAAGTTGAGGAACGCAGGTCAACCGGGACGAGACGAGCCAGAACCTCTTCTGCCCGCGCCCCCTCAAGACGCACCATCACCCAGGCATCGCTCTGATCGGTCACCGCCGCCAGATCGGGCGTCAGGTCAGGCTCTCCCCCAAAGAACAGCGCCTGGTCACGACCGCTCCAGATGCAACGCAGATCACCGGAACCGGTCACCCGATTGGGGGCCGGAAATCCAATACCGTGCGCGGCCTGCAACGCGGCATCCACCGCCGCCCCCTGCCCCTTCATAGGGGCCACCGAATACAGGTCGGTGATCACCACTTCGCTCAAGCTCACCTTGCCATGCGTGCGGGGCAGCAGCCCGTCACAGGGACTTTTTGCCAGTAATTCAGCCACGCAGCCGCCCTCCGTCTACATCAAATGCCACCGGATCCGTCACTTCCACCACGGTTTCGACACCGCGCAAATGATCCACCAGCTTCAATTTATCGCCATGTCGTGCGCGACCATTGCGCACAAAGCCCAGCGCCCGCACCTCGCCCAACGTGGGTGAGAAACAGGTTGAGGTGACATAGCCCAGATCGTTCACCCGTGTGGGTTCCGCGTCTGTCTCAAACACATGCGCTCCTGCGGGAATTTCTTTGATGGCTCCCACTGGGCGCAACCCAACCAACATCTCGCGATCATCTTCGAGCAAGCCCGGACGCTCGGACATGGTTTTCCCGACACAATCCTTCTTGGCGGACACCATCTTGCCAAATCCAATGTCAAAGGCGGTCACACGGCCATGGATCTCGGCGTGGGTGATATGCCCCTTTTCGATCCGAAGCACGTTCAGTGCTTCCATTCCATAGGCCCCGCCGTCCATGGCTTCGGCCCGCGCCACCAGCTCGCGGTACAGGCTGTCGCCATAGCGCGAAGGCACAGCGATCTCGTAGGCATGCTCCCCCGAGAAGGAAATGCGGAACAGACGGGCCTTTACCCCCATGACCGAAACCTCGCCGTTCTGCATGAACGGAAAGCTTTCATCGTCAATCGGTGCATCCAGCAGGCTGTTCAGCAACTCACGCGATTTGGGGCCCGCCACGGCAAACTGCGCCCATTGCTCGGTCACCGAGGTAAAGCGCACATCCATCTGCGGACACAGCGCCTGATGCACCCATTCCAGATGACGCATGACCAGCCCCGCCGCAGCGGTGGTGGTGGTCATCACCCATTGATTTTCCGACAGGCGGGCGGTGGTGCCGTCATCCATCACATGCCCATCTTCGCGCAGCATCAACCCATAGCGCACCCGCCCCGGTTTCAGCTTGGAAAAGCTGTTGGTGTAGACGAAATCAAGGAAGGCACCGACATCTTTGCCCTGCAGGTCAATCTTGCCCAGCGTCGACACATCGCAAATGCCCACGGTGCTGCGCACCATGTTCACTTCACGATCACAGCTTTGCCGCCAGGTGGTTTCGCCCTGCGCCGGGTAATAGCTGGGACGATACCACAGCCCCGCCTCAATCATCGGCGCCCCGCGTTCCACGGTGGCCTTGTGCGAGGTGGTAAACCGCTCAGGCGCAAACCCCTTGTCCGCGCCACCCGCGCCCATGGCCGCAATGGACACAGGCACATAAGGCGGGCGGAAGGTGGTGGTGCCGGTTTCAGGAATATCTCGCCCGGTGACATCCGCCAGAACCGCCAGCGCCGACACGTTTGAGCTTTTGCCCTGATCCGTCGCCATGCCCTGTGTGGTATAGCGCTTCATATGCTCGACCGAGCGATAGTTCTCGACCGCCGCCTGTTTGATGTCCTTCACCGTCACATCGTTCTGGAAATCCAGCCAAGCACGGCCTTTACCCTCAACCGCCCAAAGACGGCCCTGACGGTAAGGCGTATCTTCCGCCACGGGAACCGCAGGAAGCTCGCCTTTAAACCCAAGATCGCGCGCGGCCTCCAGACCGGCCGCGGCCCCCTGCGCAAGACACCCGGCGGTCGAAAAGGCTCCATTGGCCGCACCAGCAACAGTCATGCCGGGGATGGCACCCTCGCGGGGGACAAAGGCCAGGATGTCTTCGTTCCAGACAGGGCGGCCATTCATGTGACAGGTCAGATGCACCGAAGGGTTCCAGCCGCCAGACACGCCCAAACCCTGCACATGCAGTTTGCTTTCCGAGCCATTGGGTGCACGCAGCGTGATGGCCTCAAGCCCCCGGAACCCATGACCTTTGGCCACCTGATGACCGGGGTAAAACGGCACGTCGCCGGCCTTGTTTTCCGCATCATGGCGGCTGTCGATCAGAGCGACCACATGCAAGCCCGCCTCAGCCATATCCCGCGCAGTGCGGTGGGCATCGTCGTTGTTGCCAAAGACCGCGATCGGTTCGCCCGGCGCGACGCCCCAGCGATTGAGATACGACCGCATGGATCCGGCCATCATGATGCCGGGAATATCATTGTTCTGGAACGCGATATGGCGCTCCAGCGAACCCGCACAAAGCACCGAGCGTTTGGCAACGATGCGCCAGAAACACTCGGTCGGCCGACCCAACGAATAGGGCAGATGATGCGCAACGCGTTCCAGCGCGCCAAAGGTGCCCTGATCATAGGCCCCCGTCACACTGGTGCGTGGCATGAGGCGGACATTTTCCATCGCCTCAAGCTCGGCCACCACCGAGGCCGCCCAATCCGCGCCCTCTTGGGCATCCACCTCTTCGGTTTCAGACAACAGGCGCCCGCCAAACTCGGCCTCTTCCTGACACAGGATCACATCGGCCCCGGTTTTCGCCGCCGACAAAGCCGCCATCAGACCCGAGGCCCCACCGCCAATCACCAGAACATCGCAGAAGGCAAAGGCCTTTTCATAGCGATCCGAGGGGCGCTCACCAGACAAGGCACCCAGCCCCGCCGCGCGGCGAATCAGCGGCTCATAGACCTTTTCCCAAAAGGGTTTGGGCCACATGAAGGTTTTATAGTAGAACCCCGCCCCAAAAAATGGCGCCGCCAGATTGTTCAGCGACAGCAGATCCAACCCCAGCGAGGGCCAGCGGTTCTGGCTGCGCGCCTGCAACCCTTCGTACAGCTCCTGCGTCGTCGCGCGCACGTTGGGATCGGTTTTGTCTCCGCTGTGCATGGTGATCAGCGCATTGGGCTCTTCGGACCCAGCGGTCAGCACACCCCTTGGACGGTGGTACTTAAAACTGCGCCCCAACAGGCGCACGCCTGCCCCCATCAAGGCCGAGGCCACGGTATCGCCGCCAAAGCCCTGATACGTCAGCCCATCAAATTTGAAGCTGATCTCTTTTGACCGGTCGATCCGGCCCTTCCCGTCAATCCGCATTGGCACGCTCCAGCAGTTCAGCGCCTTTGATCTCGTGGGTCACGGTATCGCGTGTCACCACCAACCAGGCGCCACATCCAGCTTCGTGAAACCACAGATCGCGTGTTTCGCCCGCAGGATTGTCGCGCAGATGCACATAATCGTTCCACGCCTCACCCCCGGCATCGGGGCTTGGGCGGTGCGCAAGTGTTGCCGCACCCTGGTAGTAGAACTCGCGCCGGTCCCGCTCACCGCAGATCGGACAGGGTAGTCTCATGCCTTGCTCCTCACATCCCGTCACAGGCCGAAGCCTGCACACGGTTCAGGCGGTATTTCACCCATTGGTTTTGGACCTCAGCCAGATCCATCACACCGCCGCATTCTTCGTTGTCGCCGACCATCAGATATCGCGTTCTAAAGGTCAGACTGGTGTTGTCTTGTTTGGTCAGTTCAAGCGATCCACCATCACACTCGACCTGACACACCGGGGTATCGCCACGTTGGCTACACAAGAGAAATTGAGAGAGAAACTGCCCCGCCAGACCGGTGCCCCGCACATGGCCCTGATTGGCCGGGATCACCTGCATCTTGCCCGCGCGGTCCGTGTCGCTCAGCCATTCCCCCACTTGAAGGCGGATCACTTTGACCACCTGTTTGGGATGCTTTGCGAGATGGGCGTCGGAATAAACCCGTTCGTAACAGCCCGGCCAGATTTCTCCGGCCTGCGCTATCTTTGGTCCAAGCTGGCCCAGTAAAACAGCGGCGATTGCAGCAGCGACACGTCCCATCATCTCTCAAACTCCTAGTGTAAGTTGTGTTGTGACCCCGTTCCTTCTTCGTCCATCAACCCACGTCCGGTCGCAAAGCGATCCAGACGGAAGCCCGATGCGTTCTCATGCATGTTGCCGGTTGCCATCAGGTGGGCAAAGGTGTGTCCCGATCCCGGCACCGCCTTGAAGCCGCCGTAGCACCAGCCGCAGTTCAGATAGAGGCCATCGATATGGGTTTTATCGATGATCGGAGACCCATCCGGCGACATGTCCATAATGCCACCCCAGCTGCGCAGCACCTTGGCTTTGCCGATCATCGGCATCAGCGCCATGCCCGCTTCCATCACGTGTTCTTTCATCGGCAGATTACCCCGCGCCGCATAAGAGGCGTAGAAATCAAGATCACCGCCAAAGACCAGACCGCCTTTGTCCGACTGGCTGATATAGAAATGCCCCATGCCAAAAGACACGACATGATCGATGCAGGGTTTCAGCCCCTCGGTCACAAAGGCCTGAAGCACATGGCTTTCGATAGGCAGGCGCATGCCCGCCATGGCCGCCACCTGGCTCGACCGACCGGCGACAACAATGCCCACTTTCTTAGCTCGGATCGCGCCGCGTGAGGTTTGAACCCCGGTGACCTGACCATTTTCAATATCAATGCCAGTGACTTCACAGTTCTGGATCAGATCCACACCACGTTGGTCCGCCCCTCGGGCATAGCCCCAGGCCACCGCATCATGACGTGCCGTGCCACCGCGCGGGTGGTACAATCCGCCATAGACAGGGAAGCGTGGATTATCAAAACTGATATAGGGCAGCATCTTGCGCACCCCGTCGCGGTCCAGAAGGATCGCGTCATCACCCTGATTCACCATCGCATTGCCGCGCCGCACAAAGGCATCGCGCTGACCATCCGAATGGAACAGATTGATGATGCCCCGCTGTGAATGCATCACGTTAAAGTTCAGATCTTCTTCCAGACCTTCCCAAAGCTTTAACGAATGACTGTAGAATTCCGAATTGCCGGGCAGCGCGTAATTTGCCCGTACAATTGTGGTGTTACGGCCCACGTTGCCGCCACCGATATAGCCTTTTTCCAACACCGCAATGTTGGTCAGACCGTGTTCCTTGGCCAGATAATAGGCGGTCGACAACCCGTGACCACCACCGCCAATGATGATGATATCATATTCCGCCTTAGGCGCCGGATCGCGCCAATGGGGTTTCCAGCCTTTGTTGCCAGTCAAACCCTGCGCGAGAACCTTGAGGCCCGAAAACCGCATTCTGCCACTCCATCTGAAAACAGGGCCAGTAAACCGGCCCTGCTGTGGAGTATCAATGCCTTGGCTCGACAAACATGGGAGTTTTCGACAAAGGCATGTCCGCTAGCGACACTTTGTGACGTTTGGCGACTTTGCCCGACTGCGCCCTAGTTCTCGCTCCAGACGATTTTTGGAGCAAAGCGAGGCCGCGTGAACCCAAAGTTGTAGAACTCTTGCGCCGGCAACCCTGGCACCGTCATCGGCGGCACATAGTCGGTGGATGTCTCAACCACGATCACCCGCTCATTGTGCAGCAATGTGGGCAGCTGGCCTTCGATCGCAGCCAGATCGCGTGTCTTGTAGCGGTTGAAATCACCCCGTGTTTTTGACCACTCAACAATGTACTTCGATTTCTTGTTGTTCCAGCGCACAAGGCTGACCCGTAGGGAATAGGGCCCAGCCGACCGAGTAAGAAACTCCATCAGCTCCACCATCCCATCAAGATAGGCGTTGTTGATCGGGTCCGTCTGGCGCGAGATCGCATCAGAAATTGTATAGGCGGCCTTGATGTTCAGGCTCTTGTGTCGAAACGCATCGTGGAACGAAAAGGTCGCGGCCATGATGGACAAGATCAGCGGCATGAAAATCACGGATTCAATCGCGACATTGCCGGTTTCATCACGACCAAACTGGCGGAGGCGGGTGATAAGGTTCTTCATCATCGCTGTTACCTCGGTTCCTGAACAAAGGCGGACGTCACAATGAGCTGCGCGTAGCCCTCTTCATCTTTCAAAAGCTCTTTGCCAAGGGCCGTGGTCGGCATCATCGGCTTGAACTTCAAACAGGCCCGGATCAGCATCAACTGGTTGGCCTGGCCATGGACAAAACTCCGCACCGGGCGCGGTTCTTCCACGGCGTTCTGACAATCGGCAGAGGAGGGTGGCGCAACAAAGCTCATCGGATCCACCTGCACCATTTCCAGCCGCAAGTTGTCCTCACAGTCACTCACAACCGCAGCGGCGTCACAGATCTTGGTGCGCACTTCGGCATACCCGGGGATATGGCCCGTCGCCAGACGGATTTCGCGGGTCACCAGATCAACACCACGTTCCAGCATGGTATGACGCATGTTCATATAAGCGATCTCAACCCCAGTCGCGAGAATGATGAAGAAGACCGTAAAGAAGACTGCAAATTCGACTGTGGCGTTCCCGTCATCGCTCTTGCGAAAGCGGGAGGCAATACGCGTGAAACGAGACATCATTGGATCAACCTCAGGCTATTGATTTGGCGGGCGATGGCGTGGAAAGTCTCGGTGATCTCGACACCATCAACATCGAAGTAGTGGGCTTCTGACGACGCGCAGCTTTTCATCGCTTGCTGTCCCCGCGTTGGCGCCTCAAACCCGATTGTGAAGACCACAATCCCCTCTTCTTTGGCAGCCGAGCAGATATCGTCTAGGCGATCATCGGCCATGTTTCCGTCGACCGTAGCCTGCGAAGCATAGTACAAATCATAATACTCGTCGTATGATACGTAGCCATCATAGTAAGGCGTGACGAAGAACTTCTGCGCTGCCGCTCGGGTCCCGAAACGGGAAAACAGTTCGGCATTGTACATTGGAACCGCATTCGATCCACCGTCTGGCTGACTGCGGTACTTGTAAGAATGGCTGTACCCATCATAGCGCACCCAATAGTACAGGTCATTGGTGTCGCCTTTGTTGTCAACGACGCGAACAGAGTAGCGGTCATCGCTCTTGCTCGAGGTACCGCGGTCATCAACCCAAATGCTGGACCATCCGTACTTATACTTGGATTTCAGATCATACTGCGTTGTGTTCTCACCATCAGTCATCACCACAACGAACTTGATCGCTTCTGGATCATCATACGCCGCAGGACGCGAAGATGCCTCGGTCGGAACATGGCCATCTGTTGCCATTTGCGCCACAGCAGGTCGTGTCGCGGAGTCGAGCAAAGCCACGCCCCACTTCATCCCGAGATCAATCGCGGTGTTGCCGCCAGCATTCAGCGAATTGATATGCGCCTTCAATGCCGTGCGGTCCGCGCTATGCACCATAATCGCACTCGTGTTGCCAGTCTTACACCAAGGGCTTGCGATGGAGGTAGAGGAGGTATTTGTCGAGTAACGATCGAAGTGACCCAAACGCGTCAACATTTGATCCGGTGAGATAGACACCGATTTAAAGTCACTTGCTTCGAAAGAAACACAGCTTGAATACGCAGCAGGAGGGGGTGTTGCGGTATCGCTCGTGCACGATGCGCTGGCCTGCCCTTCATCATAGTTTTCTGCATTGTTGTGACACAGAGAGCCGCCTGGTGCGTCTTGGTCACCATTGCCCCAGCCATTGTTCTGATTTCCATTTGGGTCAGAACCAAACAGGCTGGTGAGGGTGAAGTATTCTGAGACCGTATCTCCAAGATTCACTGTCGCATTATAGGGCACCAAGGAAACCGTGGTCAGGCCGCTGCCTTCGCCCGTGTCCTGAATAACCGTATCGATAAACTCGGCCGCAGCCGCGCGCATGTTTTCGATCCGGCTTCCGCCCATCGATCCCGACACGTCGAGAACCACCGAGATTTCAACGTTCGAAATCTTCTCTTCCGCCGATGACAAAGCCGGTGCCGTTAGCGTGTCCATCCCGGACATGTGCAGGAAGATGGTGTTGAGATCCGTTGTCCCTTGCGCGGTCACAGTCCGATAGTTCAAGCCTTGATCGACGGTAACGGACCCGAGGACATCTTCAATGCCAGCTTTGGTCATATAGTCGATAACCACCGCCTGTGGGTCTTGCTCCTGATCCAGATCCGCCGCGGCCAACACGGCGCGGTCCATCGTGCTCTGCATTTTGGCGCGGACCGCCTCAAAACGCATGATATCCACGGAGGCCCCCGTGATGGCCAAAATCAACACCACCATAAACACAGAGAATATGGTGACGTTGCCAGAGTCATCGTCTGAGAAACGTGTGATGTTCGCACGTATGTCGATCATGGCGTTCTCTCCTTTCAAAACCGCGCAGTTCTTCCGCGGGTTGACCAAAGTGTTAGGATCGAAGTTGGCCGAGAATGCGGCGCGAAATTGGTTAATGTCGGGTTTCATTGTGTGCCAGCCCTTTGGTTTTCGGGCTAAAACACGACCGGCCATCAAACGTGCCAGAGGTTCAATCTTGAAATGGAGAGAAGAAAGAGAGGAAGGAAGGGAGGCTGCGAATCCTTGCGAAGCGGCCTCTTTGTGCCGCATGTCGCGCGTCGCTATTTTACCGCCTTCTTTGTCAAAGAAGCCCGGCACACCTCGGCCAGACACCCACATATTTTCATTCCTCATTCACCATGGCGGCACAGAGCACACCACTGAGGAACGACAATACTTACCAGATCGGTTAACAACTGAGTCCGAAATGTGGCAAGAAAAAGGACTTAGCCGACAATTGTCGACTAAGTCTCTCAATAGGCATCAAACGCCTGTTTTTACAGGCCTTTGGCCCGATAGCTTTTGGCCACTTTATCGATTGCAACGATGTAAGCAGCGGTCCGGAGGTCCGTAACGTCGTCACGGTTGTGCCACACTTCACGCATCGACTGGTAAGCAATGCGCATGGTGTCGTCCAAACCCGACCGCACCAATTCAAGCTCATCTGCGCCGCGCAGATAGCGATCCTTAAAGCGCGCGTCGAGATTCCACTTGTCACCCATTGCCTCGTCAAGGCGCTCCAGCTCGGTCAGCACAAGCTCATGACGCGCCTCTTCCTGACGACGCTGCATGCGGCCAAAACGGATATGCGACAAGTTTTTGACCCATTCGAAGTAGGACACCGTCACACCGCCAGCGTTGGCATACATGTCAGGAATGATCACAACACCTTTTTCACGCAGGATATCATCTGCACCCGCTGTCACAGGGCCGTTGGCGGCCTCAATAATCAGGTTGGCTTTGATGCGATCCGCATTTGAAAGGTTAATGACCCCCTCCAGTGCCGCAGGGATCAGGATGTCACAATCCTCTTCCATCACGGTTGCCCCATCAGAGACATGGTTGGCCGCCGGATACCCCGAAACACCGCCATGTTTGACGATCCATTCGCGCACAGCTTCGACATCCAACCCGTCCGGGCTAAACAACGCGCCATCATGTTCGATGATCCCGGTGATAATCGCGCCATCTTCGTTCTGCAGGAATTTGGCCGCGTGATAGCCCACGTTGCCGAGCCCCTGCACAATGACACGTTTGCCATCAAGCGTCCCGGTCAAACCCGCAGCGGCCTTGTCTTCCTCATGGCGGAAGAATTCACGCAGCGCATATTGGACACCGCGACCCGTGGCTTCAACACGGCCCGCGATACCGCCCGCGTTCAACGGTTTGCCGGTAACACAGGCGCGCGCATTGATGTCTGTGGTGTTCATGCGGGCATATTGGTCCGCAATCCACGCCATTTCCCGTTCACCGGTGCCCATATCCGGGGCAGGCACGTTCTGGGCCGGATGGATCAGGTCACGTTTCGACAGCTCATAGGCAAATCGACGGGTGATCATTTCCATTTCATGCTCGTCATACTGACGCGGATCAATACAGAGCCCGCCCTTCGATCCCCCAAATGGGGCTTCAACAAGGGCACATTTGTAAGTCATCAGCGCCGCAAGCGCCTCAACCTCATCCTGGTTCACGGCCGAAGCAAAGCGGATCCCGCCTTTGACCGGCTCCATATGTTCAGAGTGTACCGAACGATATCCTACAAAGGTCTGGATCTGACCACGCAGGCGAACACCGAACCGAACGGTATATGTCGCGTTACAAACGCGGATCTTCTCCTCAAGTCCGGGCGGAAGATCCATCAGCGCCACAGCGCGATTGTACATCAAATCAACGGATTCACGAAAAGTCGGCTCGTTTGGAAGCGCAGCAGACATGCGTACCTCTTTGGTTGTGGCCCTTTCAAAATCAGAGGGCCCGGCCACGCTAGGCACTCCTCTGTGAGAAATAGGTTAACGCGATACAACTTTAAGCCCCACCATTTTCTGCACAAAAAATAGTCAAATGATGAGTCGGGATGTGTCAGTCGCTCACAAACGCAAGGCGGCCACTGTCCACCGCAAGGAAACAGTTCTCCGATTCATCCGCGATTTGCGCGAAATTCCCTTAAAATTAAAGGCAATTACGGATCAAACCGCCCAAATTCAGCCATCATGATCCTGCATATTTTTACCCAAGAATTAGGTGTTGGGAGCGTACGAGAGGGGTCATCCCCTCGATGGAAGGTGGCCGAATGTTGAATGTATTTAAAAATCTGCGGGCAGCCAATTTTGGCAGCACCCACAAAAACGCCCCTGCACACGCAAGCTGGATGCACCGATTCTCTGCGGATCAAACCGGCAGCATGTCTTATGTTGCCGTCGCGGGTTCGCTGATCATGATGGTTTTCGGTGGGATCGGCATCGACCTCATCCACGCCGAATTGCAACGTAACAAAGTGCAGAACACATTGGATCGCGCCGTGCTGGCGGCGGCCAATCTCGATCATGAGACCGATCCGCAATCGATGGTCGAGGAATATTTCCGCGCCATGGGCATGTCTGACGCATTGGATGACGTGACCGTCGAAGACCGCCTGAACTATAAAAGTGTGACCGCGGAAGGGTCGCTGCAGATGCAGGCCAACTTCCTGGGCCTTTTGGGCGTCGACACGCTTCAGGCGCTAGGTGCGGCCACCGCCGAACACGGGCTCAACAAAATTGAGGTGTCGCTGGTTCTGGATATTTCGGGCTCGATGAGCGGCGCGAAGCTCACCCAGATGAAAGACGCCGCAAACACCTTTGTCGATCTGATGCTGGGTCCTGATGCCGGTGGGCTGACCACCGTTTCGGTTGTCCCCTATAATGCGACCGTGAATATGGGTGACATTCTCGCGGCTCAGTACACGCTGGAAGACTACCAGGACTATTCCAACTGCGCGACTTTTGCCCCCGCCGATTACAACAGCACTGCCGTTGATCCCGACGTAGAGCTTGCCAAGATCGCGCATTTTGACCCCTATTCCACCAGCACAAGCAGCACATCGATCTCGCGCCCCTGGTGCCAGACCGGACAAACAGCGGCGATTATGGCGCACAGTTCGGACGCTGATGCCCTCAAAGCCCATATCGCGAGCCTCACGGCTGGCGGCAACACCGCAATCGACCTCGGCATGAAATGGGGCGCGGCCCTACTTGACCCCTCGGCTCAACCCGTTGTCAGCGCTTTGGCCGCCGATGGGCACGTCGATGGCAGCCTTGGTATTCGCCCCGCGGCCTATAGCGACGGCGAGACCTTGAAGTTTGTCGTGGTGATGACCGACGGTCAGAACACCACGCAATACGATCTGAAAAGCTCAAAGAAGGCCGGTCTGTCAGACATCTGGATCGATGAGCGCAACAACTCAAATGCCAGTGATGATCGCTTTTCGGTACGCGTCAGCTCCAACAGCTATTACCAGCTGCGCCGGGACCGGTACCGGTCTTCCCCCGATGGGGGCAACCGCGCACGCCAGATGACCTATGCTGAGGTATATGCCCGGTTTGGGACCCGCGCCGTCGCCTCGAAATTCTATTACGAACCCTATCGTGACGGGCGCGTGTCTTATAACACCTATCGCGATTATTATTACGGCTATGAGGCCACTGTGGATGGCAATCTGGCAGACAGCCAGCTGTCCAATGTGTGTCAGGCCGCGCGCGACAACAGCATTGTTGTCTATGCCATCGGGGTTGAGGCGCCCCAGCGTGGATTGGATGCCATGCATGACTGTGCCTCCTCCCCGGCCCATTATTTTGATGTAACCGGCAGCGAACTTGAAGAGACCTTCAACGCAATTGCGCGTTCGTTGCAACAGTTGAGGTTGACCCAATGATCCGCGCTTCTCTTTCCCGCCTGACGGGGTTTTCCAAGGACGAAACCGGATCCGCCGTGGTGCCTTTCGCGCTCTGGAGCCCGGTCCTGATCGGCCTGATCCTGAGCACCGTCGAACTGGGCACCGTCACAGTGCGTCATACCGTGTTGGAACGCTCATTGGATGTGGCCGTCCGTCAAGTACGACTTGGCAACACCTCAGACCATGCCGGGCTGAAACAAACCATCTGTGATCAGGCGGGCGCCCTGCCCGATTGCATGGAACGGCTCCATCTCGAACTTTTGCCGCTTGATATGTGGGCCTATACCGCCCCGTCGCGTACTGCGGATTGCGTGGATACGACTGAACAGGTGACACCTAACCGCAACTTCACCCATGGTGGGTCCAACGAGATGATGCTGGTGCGGGCGTGTTACAAATACCGCCCAATCACTCCCGCAGGCACCCTGAGCTCCAGCCTTGCGAAAGATGAAAACGGCTACACCGCGCTGGTCGCAACCTCCGCCTTTGTCAACGAACCGCAATCGTAAGGAGACCGCAGATGTTTACCCCTTTCACTCGCCTCCAGCGGTTCCGCAAAGACACCGATGGCTATATCACGCTTGAAATCCTGATTGTCCTGCCGGTCCTGCTTTGGATCTTTGCAGCGGCCTGGATCTATTTCGACGTGTTCCAGCAATATAGCGCGCACCAGAAAGCGAATTACGCCATTGGCGATATGCTCTCACGTGAAACACAGCCGATCACGGACGATTACCTCGACAACAGCCATAGCCTGCTTGAACTGTTGAACAACGCCGACGACACCGCATTGCGGGTTACCGTTGTGTCCTATGACAGCGACGCTGGCTGGGAGCTTGAATGGTCAGAAGCCCGAGGAGCCGCAAGCCAGATGGCGCAGGGTGATATGTCCGACTATCGCACCCGCCTGCCCGCCGGCTTGCCCGGAGATCAGCTGATCCTTGTCGAAACCTGGGACAGCTATGCACCGATCTTCGAGGTCGGGCTGAGCGAGTTTGATATCCACACCTATAGCTTTACGCGCCCGCGCTTTGCGCCTCAGCTTGTGCTTGGATAGACCACCCCACAAAAAAGGCCGCTTAAACGCGGCCTTTTCTATTAGGTTTTGTCCCGATCGGTCAATTTGAACGACAGGATGTCTGCGACGGGTCGGGTCTGCGAGCCCGCGGTCACGCCCCCCACAGCCAAGCGACGGCCCATGCGCCACCAGATACCCGGATACCAAGCGCGCGGCGCTTTTTCCTTCAGGATCACCACAAACCCGTTTGAGGGTTTCGCTGTAAAGGCGCCGCGCTCGACCCGCTCGATCTGATCCATGGTGGCCATCACTTCGCCTGCGCTGTCCACCAACCCCTCTTCGGTCAGAATGACATCACGCTGCGTCGCGCGCCACATCACCTGGGACACCCAGATCGCAAGCACGCCAAAGCCGATCAAGAACCCGGTCCAGAAGATATGAGCCGGAGGGGCGGCAATCGCCAGATAGACCATCATCGACCCCAAGAGCATCATCGCACCCACACCAATCACCCGACGTCCGCCTGAGACGGTGATCCGCGCCAATTCCTGTTGTGCCATGATGATCCCCTTGCTGTTTCGCCACCACATAGGCCGAAATGGCTTCGGTGGGAAGGGCAAGGCGCAAGATCCGGGTTGCTCACAGGCCCCGTCGCAGTAGGGTATCGCCATGTTTCAAACCACACTCGATACGCCCACTGGCCCGATCCATGTCACACAAGAAGGCGAAGCCATCACCCGACTGACCTGGGGGCGAGGTCGGTCAGACGACACCCCGTTGCTTGGTGAAGCCGCCTCCCAACTTCGTGCCTATTTCGAAGGGACGCTTAC
This sequence comes from uncultured Pelagimonas sp., assembly GCA_947497905.1. GTDB lineage: Bacteria > Pseudomonadota > Alphaproteobacteria > Rhodobacterales > Rhodobacteraceae > CANMIH01. The sequence goes on along the minus strand of CANMIH010000006.1, from coordinate 152,086 downwards.
GGAATTTGATCTGCCGCTTGAGGTTAAAGGCAGTGAATTTCAGAAGAAAATCTGCGATGCCATGTATGCCATCCCTTTTGGTGACACCGTCGAATATGGCGACATCGCCCGGCAACTGGGTGCACCGGCCCAGGCCATTGGGCAAGGATGTGGGGCCAATCCCATTCCCGTTATCATTCCCTGTCACCGCGTGCTCTCGGCCTCAGGGCTAGGAGGGTTTTCTGGAGGTACAGGAATTGAAACCAAGGTCTGGTTGCTGCGGCACGAGGGCGCCGCAGGCTTGCTTATCTGATCAATCGCGGCGTGCGTCGCGCGGGTAAACCCCAAGAATATCAAGCTTGTCGGTGAAGTATCCAAGCTCTTCCAGGGCAAGCTGAACCGAAGGGTCATCGGGGTGTCCCTCGATGTCGGCATAAAACTGTGTGGCGGTGAACGACCCGCCCACCATATAGCTTTCCAGCTTGGTCATGTTCACACCATTGGTGGCAAATCCGCCCATCGCTTTGTACAAGGCGGCCGGAATGTTGCGCACTTGGAAGACAAAGCTTGTCATCATGCCCGCGTCGCCGCGACGGCTTTGGTCCGCGTCGCGCGACATCACAAGGAATCGGGTGGTGTTGTTGCCCTGATCCTCGATGTGGCGGGCAAGCACCTCCAGACCATAGATTTCACCCGCGAGTTCACTGGCCAATGCCGCGACTTTCGGGTCCCCGCGTTGCGACACTTCCCTTGCGGCGCGGGCATTATCCGAGCTGACGCGCCCGCGAATCCCATTTTCTCGTAAAAATGTCTCACATTGTGGCAGCAAAACCAGATGCGAATGCGCCTCTTCGATGTCGTCAAGTTTGGCGCCGGGCACCGCAAGCAGATTGATGTGCACCCGGACAAAGGCCTCATCAACGATGTGCAACCCGCTTTCTGGTAGCATCCGGTGAATATCGGCAACACGTCCATATGTCGTGTTTTCAACTGGAATCATCGCAAGATCCGCCTCCTTTGAGGCCATCGCGGCAAAGACATCTTCAAAGGTGCGACAGGGCAGCGGCTCCATCTCGGGATGCTTGTTAAAGCAGGCTTCGTGGGAATAGGCGCCAAGTTCGCCCTGAAATGCAATCCGCTGTGTCATAATCGATCCTTCCACTTCCGCCGGGGGCGGGCGTTTGGTCGCGCCTTCTACACCTTGCCTTGTGCGAAGGGAAGCAATAGACACGCGCCGACGAATAGGCGACTGACGAACAGGGCACCCAAATGTTGGACACGATGACATTCACCAAGATCCTAGGCGGCGTCTGTGGATCGCTGCTGATTTTCTTGTTGGGCAAATGGGGTGCTGAAACCCTGTATCACACCGGCGGTGGCGGTCACGGCGGCGAGCACAAGGCGGCCTACATCATCGACACCGGGCACGACGACGTGGCCGAAGTTGACGAAGGCCCGGACTTTGCAGAGCTCTATGCCGCAGCAGACGCTGGCAAAGGCGAAAAAGTCTTCAAGAAATGTGGCGCCTGCCACAAGCTGGAAGACGGTGCAAACGGCACCGGTCCTTTCCTGTATGGCGTAGTTGACCGCCCGATTGGCGGTGTTGACGGCTTTAAGTACTCCGGCGCGCTTGCACAGCTTGGCGATGCCTGGACCCCAGAAGCGCTTAACGCCTTCTTGGAAAGCCCCAAGAAAACCGCACCGGGCACCAGCATGAGCTTTAAAGGTCTGGCCAAGCCCACCGATCGCGCCAACCTGATTGCCTATCTGGCAACCATCGGCGGCTAAGCTCCGACAATCAAAACATTTTGAGCCGTCCTTCCACTGGAAGGGCGGCTTTTTTTATGCCATTTCTTGCGGGAAGTGGGCGGATCACTGCAACTTGAAGGTTTCATAGGTTGAAACTGACACTTGCCTGCCCTTAGCTTTTAATTAACCTTAATGAAGGTGAATTGACCAAGGTCTGGTCGTATTAGGGAGAGCCCATGTTTGTCTTGAAGCCCCGCCCCACCCCTCACGCTGCTGTGTCGATGCGCCAAACTTGGGATCCGCGCCCAGTTGCAACCGGGGCATTGGCTGTTCTTGGATTGGCGTTTTGGGCCACCACCACTCTGGCGGAAGAGACCACAGTCTCACATGGCTATTCCTTCTTTGGCAATCTCGACTACGCCGCTGATTTTCCACATCTGGACTATGTAAACCCTGACGCCCCCAAAGGCGGCGAGTTTTCAATGGGGGCCACAGGCACCTTTGACAGCATGAACCCCTATTCGCGCAAAGGGCGTTCGGGCGGATTGACTGGTCTTCTTTATGACCGTGTCCTGCAATCCCCCGATGACACCGTGGGCCAGTACTATTGTGTGCTCTGCGAAAGCATCGAATACCCCGCCAACCGCGACTGGGTGATTTTTAACATGCGCAAGGACGTGACCTTCTCAGATGGCACTCCTGTGACCGCGCATGATTTCGTCTATTCCCACAAACTGTTCATCACGCAGGGCTTGCCGTCTTACGCCGCGGCCGTGTCCCGCATGGTGACAAGTGCCGAGGCACTGGACGACTACACCGCGAAATTCACCTTCAACCCCGAGGAAAGCCGCCGCTCCTTGATCGAAACCGTGGGCTCCACCGTGGTGTTTTCAAAAGCGTGGTTCGAAGCGGACCCGGAAAACCGCCGGTTGGATGAACCCCGGCTTGAGGTTGCCGTCGGGTCCGGGCCCTATACGCTTGAAAGCTACGACATCAACCGTCAGATCGTTTACACGCGCCGCGACGATTATTGGGGCACTGACCATCCCTATAACCGCGGCCGCAACAACTATGACACGGTCAAGCTTGAGTATTTTGCGGATCAGACCGCCTCGTTTGAGGCGTTCAAAGCCGGGGAATATACATTCCGTACGGAAACAGACCCCAAACAATGGGCCACAAGCTATAACTTTCCACGTGTGACCGACGGCATCGTCAAACTGGAAGAACTGCCCGACGGCAGCCCGCCCACACCCGAAGGATTTGTTTTCAACCTAGCGAAGCCGCAGGTTCAGGACAAAACCGTGCGTGAAGCCATCGCATTGGCCTTCAACTTTGAATGGACCAATGAATCGCTGCTGTATGGTCTCTATACCCAGCACAGCTCCTTCAGCGAAGGCACGCATATTCAGGCCCACGATGTGCCCAAAGGGGCAGAGCTTGAATTCCTGCAGTCGCTCGAAACCGATGTCCCTGATGATCTGCTGAATGAACCGGTCCGGGTCAGCCACACATCCAAGCCAGAGCGCCTTGCCGACCGCCGCAACCTGCGCAAAGCCTCCAAGATGCTGGAAGGCGCGGGTTGGACCGTTGGCGACGACGGCGTGCGCCGCAATGCAGCGGGCGAAACTCTGTCGCTGAACTTCCTTTTGCCCAGCAACATCCCCTCTTCGGTCGAAGGCATGCATGATACCTTTGTGCAGAACCTGCAACAGATCGGCGTGGATGCCGCGTTTGAAAAAGTGGACCCCTCGCAATACACGCTGCGCCGTCGTGAGCGGGACTATGATATGATCTGGACCGCGCGCTATAGCCCGCTCTTGTCAACCGGTGGTGGCTTGCTGCAGATGTACGGATCGGAAGAAGCGGCCTTCAGCCTGTTCAACCCGGCCGGACTGGCGAGCCCCTTGGTGGATGACATCATCAACACCTCGTTCCTGACCACCGATCAGGATGCCACCGATGTCGCGCTGATGGCCCTGGACCGCGCCATGCGGCACGAGTTTTTCATCATTCCAACCGGGCATATCGCAGATTACTGGGTGTCCTCTTACGACATGTATGAACACCCCGAGACCCTGCCGCCCTATGGATTGGGCCAGCTGGATTTCTGGTGGATCAACCCTGAGAAAGAAGCCAAGCTTAAAGCAGAAGGCGTTCTGAACTAAGATGGGCGCCTATATCCTTCGCCGTCTGTTGCTGATCATCCCGACTCTGCTGGGCATCATGATCGTCAACTTTACGCTGGTGCAATTTGTACCCGGCGGCCCAATTGAACAGATCATCGCTGAGATCGAAGGTCAGGGCGACGTCACCGGGGGCTTTACCGGCTCTGGTGGCGGCGGCGGAGATATTGAGGAAACCGGGGGCGGAGATTCGGACTACATCGGCGGGCGTGGCCTGCCACCCGAATTTATCGAACAGCTTGAAAAAGAGTTCGGTTTTGACAAGCCACCGCTCGAACGCTTCCTCAATATGATGTGGAAATACATGCAGTTCGACTTTGGCGAGAGCTATTTCCGCTCGATCTCGGTGGTGGACCTGGTGCTTGAGAAAATGCCGGTCTCAATCACGCTGGGTCTCTGGTCGACGCTGATCGCCTATCTGGTCTCCATTCCTCTTGGCATCAAAAAGGCGGTGCGCGACGGGTCGAACTTTGACACCTGGACCTCTGGAGTGATTATCGCCGCTTACTCAATTCCGGGCTTTCTGTTCGCCATTCTGCTTCTCGTGCTTTTCGCCGGGGGCAGCTATTGGCAGATCTTCCCATTGCGTGGTCTGACCTCTGATAATTTCGCGGATCTGAGCCTGATCGGCAAAATCGGCGATTACTTCTGGCACATCGCCCTGCCCGTTCTGGCCTCAACCATTTCGGCCTTTGCCACATTGACCCTGCTGACCAAAAACAGCTTTCTCGATGAGATTAAGAAACACTATGTGATGACCGCCCGCGCCAAGGGCCTGTCCGAAAAGGCCGTGCTCTATGGCCATGTGTTCCGCAATGCCATGCTGATTGTCATCGCAGGCCTGCCCGGCGTGTTCATTGGCGTGTTCTTTGGCGGCTCGATTATTATCGAGACCATTTTCTCGCTGGATGGCTTGGGCCGACTTGGGTTCGAAGCGGCGGTTCAGCGCGACTATCCGGTGATCTTTGGCACGCTCTTTGCCTTTGGCCTGCTGGGGCTGCTGATGGGGATCATTTCTGATCTGATGTATGTGCTGGTCGATCCACGCATCGACTTTGAAAAGCGGGAGGGTTGAGACCATGGAACAGACCAGATCCCGCTTTGCGCTCTCCCCGCTCAACAAACGCCGCTGGCAGAACTTCAAGAAAAACCGCCGCGCCCTGTGGTCGCTGTGGATCTTTACACTGCTCTTTGGTCTCTCGCTGTTTGCTGAGTTTCTGGCCAATGACAAACCGATCCTCGTGAACTATCGCGGCGACTACTACACGCCGATCTTCAACTTCTACCCCGAGACGACCTTTGGCGGCGATTTCAAAACCGAAGCCGCCTATCGCGACCCCGAGGTGAAATGCCTGATTGTGACAGGCGGGCTGGAAGACTGTTTTGATGACCCGGAAGGTATCCACGAGACCGTTCTCGCCGGAGAGTTCGACGCCTCAACAGAGGGATTTGATCGCGGCTGGGCCCTGTGGCCGCTGATCCCCTATAGCTTTAGCACCCCAGTGGATCGCCCCGGCGCCGCGCCGCTGGAACCCAATGCGCAAAACTGGTTGGGCACCGATGACACCAAACGCGATGTGCTGGCGCGGATTATCTATGGTTTCCGGCTATCGATCATGTTCACGCTGATCGTGACCGCCTGTGCCTCGGTGATCGGCATTATCGCGGGTGCGCTGCAGGGGTATTTCGGCGGCTGGCTGGACCTGATTTTCCAGCGTCTGATCGAAATCTGGGGCGCCACGCCGGGCCTTTACATCATCATCATCACCTTCGCGATCTTCGGGCGCAGCTTCTGGTTATTGGTGCTGTTGTCGATCCTCTTTGGCTGGACCGGCCTAGTGGGCGTGGTGCGGGCCGAGTTCCTTCGGGCCCGTAACCTTGAATATGTGCGGGCGGCCAAAGCTTTGGGGGTCTCGAACTGGACCATCATGTTCCGGCATATGCTGCCCAATGCCATGGTTGCGACCGTGACGTTCCTGCCCTTTATCATCACCGGCACCATCGGGGGTCTCGCCACGTTGGATTACCTTGGCTACGGTCTCCCCTCGTCGGCGCCGTCACTGGGTGAGCTGACCCTGCAGGCCAAGCAGAACCTGCAAGCCCCCTGGCTGGCCTTCACCTCCTTCACCGTATTTGCCGTAATGCTCTCGCTTCTGGTCTTTATCTTCGAAGGCGTGCGCGATGCGTTTGATCCAAGGAAAACCTTCTCATGAACATTCTCGACGTTCGCAATCTGAAGGTCAGCTTCCGTCAGGAAGGGCGGCTGGTGCAGGCGGTCAAAGGCGTGTCCTTTCACATCGAACGCGGGGAGACCGTGGCGCTTGTTGGCGAATCCGGTTCAGGCAAATCGGTCACCGCCCTTTCTACCGTGTCTTTGCTGGGCGAAAGCGCCATGGTCGAGGGATCGGTCAAATATGAAGGCAAAGAGATGGTCGGCGCGGATGACAAACATCTGCGCGACGTCCGTGGCAATGACATCAGCTTTATCTTCCAAGAGCCGATGACCTCGCTCAACCCGCTGCACACACTGGAAAAGCAGTTGAGCGAGAGCATCACTCTGCATCAGGGGATCACCGGGGTCGAGGTGCGCAGCCGCGTGGTCGAGCTTTTGCACAAAGTGGGCATCCGTGACCCCGAGGACCGTCTGGGCTCTTACCCGCATCAGCTGTCTGGGGGCCAACGCCAGCGTGTGATGATCGCCATGGCGCTGGCCAACAAGCCCGAGTTGCTGATTGCAGATGAACCCACCACGGCGCTGGATGTGACCATTCAGGCCCAGATCCTCGAACTTCTGGCAGAGTTGAAACAGGCCGAAGACATGAGCCTGTTGTTCATCACCCATGATCTGGGGATTGTTCGAAAATTCGCGGATCGTGTCTGTGTGATGAAAAACGGTGAGATTGTCGAACAGGGCAAAACCGCCGAGATCTTTGCCAACCCTCAGCATCCCTATACTCAGATGCTTTTGGCGGCAGAAAGCACTGGCGCACCCGATCCCGTGGCAGAAAATGCCGAAGAGATTGCCCGCACCGACAACCTGAAAATCTGGTTCCCGATCCAGCGCGGGTTTCTCAAACGGACTGTCGGTCATGTGAAGGCGGTCAATGACGCCTCGGTCGCGGTGCGCGCCGGAGAAACCATTGGCATTGTGGGAGAATCCGGCTCAGGCAAAACCACCTTGGCCCTGGCCATCATGCGATTGATCCAGTCAGAGGGCGGCATCACCTATCGCGGGCAGGACGTGCGAGGCTGGTCCACACGCCAACTGCGGTCTCTGCGCTCGGAAATGCAAATTGTGTTCCAAGATCCCTTTGGGTCGCTGTCTCCGCGGATGACCTGCGAACAGATCATCGCCGAAGGGTTGCAGGTGCATGGGTCGCCCGACAATCGCAGCCACCGTGACGTGGTGGCCGAGATCATGGAAGAGGTTGGGTTAGATCCGGCCATGATGCACCGGTACCCGCATGAGTTTTCCGGCGGTCAGCGTCAAAGAATCGCCATTGCCCGTGCCATGGTATTGCGCCCGCGACTTGTGGTGCTGGACGAACCGACCTCGGCACTGGATATGACGGTGCAGGTGCAGATTGTGGATCTGCTGCGCAATCTGCAGCGGAAATATGATCTGGCCTATCTCTTCATCAGCCACGATCTGAAAGTCGTCCGCGCCATGAGCCACAAGGTCATTGTGATGAAACAGGGTGACGTTGTGGAATATGGCACGGCGGAAGAGATCTTTGCCAATCCGCGAGAGGATTACACCCGCACGCTTATGGCCGCCTCTTTCGATCTGGCAAGCTGAGACTCTTTGGGGCGAGCTGCGCGTTGTGCAGCCCAAACCGATCCGACGACAATCGCGGCCCCAAGCATCTGTTGCGGGCTAAGTGCCTCACCAAGGATCACCCAGCCCAGAAGTACGGCGCTCAGCGGACTGAGGAAACCCAGCCCCGCAACACTGGCTGGCCCCAGTTTTGCAATGCCGCGAAAGAATAGGACATAGGTCAGCGCAGCTCCGATCAGGCCCAACCAGACCAATCCCACCACGGCCTTGGCATCTGGCTCAGGGAACGCAGGTTCAACCCAGAGCGCAATGGGCACCAGCATCAGCCCTCCCGCCGTCAACTGCCACGCGGCAAAGCTTAGCGGCGGCACAGGCGGTTGCCATTTGCGCGACAGTACCGTGCCAAAGGCCATAGAGATCGCCCCGGCCAGCGCCGCACCAATCCCGATCAGGTCAAGCTGGGCGTCAGGCCCTAGGATCAGCAACCCAACCCCGACAATGCCCATCACTGCCGCCGCAACGGATTGCCAAGTTACTGCAGTTCCGAGCAAAAGTGCGGCCAGCCCAAGAACAATCAACGGCTGAACGGCCCCTAATGTCGCCGCCACACCGCCGGGCAATCGATAGGCGGCGATGAAAAGCGCGCCCCAGAACACGGTAAAATTCAACGCCCCCAAAAGCATCACGCGCCCAAGCCAGGCCTTTGGCGGTAGGTTTCGGGTCATCAGCAACAGCAATAGTCCGGCCGGCAAAGCCCGAAGCGCGGCAACCGTAAGCGGGTAACCATCAGGCAAGAGCTCGGTTGTGACGATATAGGTTGAGCCCCAGATCGCGGGGGCCAGGGCGGTTAGAAAGAGATCGGTCGAACGTGACATGCAGCACCTATCTTGACATCGAGGTATTTAGCTTGACCTCAAGATAGAAATGAAAACCTTGACGTCAAGATACATCTGCGCAAAAAACCTCTCCATGGATCACGTAGACCGCATCACAGCCCAATGGACCCGCGAACGCCCCGACCTTGATGTTGGCCCCATGGCCACCATCGGTCGCCTGTCACGTCTGGCGCAACACCTTGGAAAGGCACATGATCGGTGCTTCGCAGAGCATGGGTTGAACCGGGCGAGTTTCGATGTGCTTGCCACGCTGCGCCGATCCGGGGCGCCCTATGCTTTGACACCGAAATCCCTGCTGGAACAGACCATGGTGACCTCGGGCACCATGACCAACAGGCTGGACCGACTGGAACAGGCCGGAATGATCACCCGCCTGCCAGATCCCAATGATGGGCGCGGGTTTCTGATCCAGCTCACCGATCAGGGGCACGCCATCATTGACGCCGCCGCAACCGACCACGTTGCCAACCAGCACCGCTTGACTGAGGTTATGAATGAAGAAGAGCGCACCCAGCTGGATGCGCTCTTGAAAATCTGGCTCGCGGCGTTTGAAGATCCCTCAGACGGCTGAGCTGTGCCCTGCTTTCGACAGATCATAGGCATCAAAGGCCCGCGCCACGAGACGGGTCAACGGGCGTGCTTTGGGCGGAACGAACAATCCGGCTTCTGTAATTTCCAATAGGTTTTCGAACTGATCATTCGCCTGTTTGAACAGTTTAAACAGGTCGGCTCTATCTATACCGAAACTATCCACAATTTCATCCGCATCGATGCGGAAGTCGCTCATCACGGCCTCAATCAACCGGCCGCGAAACCGATCTTCTTCGCTAAACACATGTCCGCGTGCGGTCGAGAACCGCCCCTCACGGATGGCGCCGACATGGGCCGATGTCGCGGGGGCGGCCTGCGCAAACCCCTGCGGAAAGCGGGAAATGGATGAGGCGCCCAATCCTATAAGAACATCGGAGGTATCGTCGGTGTAGCCTTGGAAATTGCGGCGCAACCTGCCGGTCTTTTGCGCGATCGCCAGACCATCACTTGGAGCCGCGAAATGGTCGATACCCACCTCAGCATAATTGTCCCAAACAAACAGACGCCGCGCGGTTTCAAACAGCTCAAGCCGCTCTTCGGGCGTCGGCAGCGCATCTGACGGGATCATCTGCTGTCGTTTCGCCATCCACGGAACATGGGCATAGCCATAGAGTGCGACACGATCCGGCGCAAAGCTCAGCAGTTTTTGGACCGTATCGGTGATCCGGGGTTTGGTCTGATGCGGCAATCCATAGAGGATATCTGCATTCAGACTATGCACACCCGTATCTCGAATCATCTCAACGGCATCGCGGGTGATATCAAACCCCTGCGGCCGACCAATGGTTTCCTGAATTTCGGGATCAAAATCCTGAACGCCAATCGAGGCCCGGTTCATCCCGCCCTCAGCCAAAACCGCCAATCGGTCGGCGTCAACTTCGTTCGGATCGATCTCAACCGAGAACTCCGCGCCATCCGCAAACTCCGCCGTTTCGCGGACAGCTGCAATAAGACGCTTCATCAAATCCGGCGACAGAAGAGTCGGCGTTCCGCCGCCCCAATGCAGGCGCGACAATTTTACGCCACGCGGGAGGTGTTTGCGCAAAAGCGCCAGCTCGGCCTCGAGTGTGCCGACATAAGCTTCAACCGGACCCAGTGTTGCGGTCCCCTGTGTCCGACAGGCGCAAAACCAACATAGCCTACGGCAAAACGGGACATGCAGATAAAGTGACACAGTGCCATTTTCCGGAATGGCTTCGATCCACTCGACAAATTTCTCAGGCCCCACGCCTCCCGCAAAATGCGGAGCGGTTGGATATGAGGTGTAACGAGGGACCTTTGCGTCAAATAGGCCCAGCCGGGAGAGTTGTGTTAGATCTACCATCCGCGTACCGTTAGTACCCACGGAGGAGTGTGACATTGACTCAGATCAAGTGTGAGAGTGACTGATGCTAAACGAACGCAATCTAGCCGTGCCTCCAGAATGCGCGGAATGCCCGATCCGGCATCGCGCTGTCTGTGCGCGCTGTGAAAGCGATGAGCTCGAACAGCTTGACGAGATTAAGTATTATCGGAAGTTTGAAGCGGGCCAGACCGTCATCTGGTCCGGTGATCAGATGGATTTTGTAGGCTCGGTCGTGTCCGGCATCGCGACGCTTACTCAGACAATGGAAGATGGCCGCACTCAGATGGTGGGCCTCTTGTTGCCCTCTGATTTTGTAGGTCGCCCCGGTCGCAACAGCGCCGCCTACAACGTAGTTGCCACAACCGATCTGGTGATGTGCTGCTTCCGCAAGACGCCGTTCGAAACGATGATGAGCCACACACCCCACATTGCCCAGCGCCTGCTTGAGATGACACTGGACGAACTCGACGCCGCCCGTGAATGGATGCTGGTCTTGGGGCGCAAAACCGCGCGCGAGAAAATTGCCTCGCTGCTGTCGATCATTGCCCGTAGAGACGCCACACTGCACCTGCGCGGGGTCGAAGGCCCCCTTGTGTTTGATCTCCCGCTCACCCGCGAAGCCATGGCAGACTATCTTGGTCTGACGCTGGAAACTGTCAGCCGCCAGATTTCGGCACTCAAACGTGATGGCGTGATCCAACTTGAAGGTAAGCGGCATGTGACCATTCCCGATATGGGACGTTTGCTTGAAGAGGCCGGGGATGACGCCGATGGAGGCGTGTTTGTCTGACCTGCCTTTTGTCACCTGCGATGTGTTCACCAACTCCCGGTTTGCGGGCAATCCCCTGGCCATTGTCGAAGAGGCTCAAGGGTTAAGCACCGAGGCCATGCAGACCCTTGCGCGGGAATTCAATCTCTCCGAAACCATCTTTGTGATGCCACCTGAGGATCCTGCCAACACGGCGGCGGTGCGGATCTTTTTTCCCACGGCTGAGATCCCCTTTGCAGGTCATCCCACCATTGGCTGCGCCCTGCATCTCGCCTTGAAAGATGCCCCAGAAGGCGATTTCGAATGTGAAATTCGCCTGGAAGAGGTGGCAGGGTTGGTCCCCGTGCGCGTATGGCGCAAGGACGGTGACCTAAACGCTGAGTTTCAGGCCCCCGTTGTCCCACACGCCGCGCCAGACGGCACAGCCCCAACAGCCGATCTGCTGGCTCAGGCGCTGGACTTGTCGCCAGATCACATCGGCTTCTCGAGCCATGCGCCCGGTATCTGGCAGGGGGGACCGCGCTTTATGTATGTCCCAGTGCGTGATTTAGAGGCTCTGGCTCAGGCGCGCCCGATTGAACCCTATTGGACAGAGGCCATCACCACCGGGGCGGTGGACAACGCCTATCTGTATACACCGGTGGAAGGCGGCTACCGCGCGCGCATGTTCTCGCCCACCGCCGGCATCCCCGAAGACCCGGCCACAGGCTCAGCCTCTGCAATTCTCGCGGCCCAACTTCTGGATGCAGACGCCCTCACCGAAGGCGCCACGGCGCTGACCCTGCATCAGGGCGTGGAAATGGGTCGCCCAAGCCAGATCGGCTTTCGGGCGGTTACTGCAAGCGGCACGCTTAAGGCGGTCTATATTTCTGGATCGGCTCGTCCGATCAGCACGGGCCGCATCACTGTTCCTTAACGCAGCTGCGGGACGGCGGGTGGGGCGACATGCCTTGGCATGAGCGTCCCCCGTCCCGCACTCTCAATGCGCCATAAAGACCGGCACCCGGGCCTGCTCAAGCATATAGCGGGTGGCCCCGCCAAGGATAGCTTCGCGGAACCGCGAATGCCCATAGGCCCCCATCACCACCAGATCCGCATCCACATCGCTCACATGGCGCTGCAGAACATCCGATACGCGCGGCAGAGTTTTGGACAGGACATCGATCTCAACCTTCGCCCCATGACGCGCAAGGAATTGCGACAGACGCCCACCGGGGTCCGAGCGGTTGGGCCCATGCTGCGGTGGATCGATCACCACAACATGCACGGTCTCCGCAGCCACCAGCAAAGGCAAGGCCGCCCGCACCGCGCGCAGCGCTTCCGAACTTTCGTTCCAGCCAATCACCACTCGTTTGGGCTGTGATGTTGGTGTCACATCATCAGGGACCACAAGAACCGGCACCTGCCCTTCGAACATGGCCCCTTCAACAATGGGCTCAAGCTCGACGCCACGCCCGTCACCATAGGGTTTGGGCAATACCACCAGATCCGAGAATCGTGCCCGCGCCGCCACGTGGCGACCAATGTCGGCAAGTTGAGCAACACCCCCATCCACGCTCCAACGGCAATCCACCTGCCCGAGCTGCGCGCGCGCCGCCTGTTCCATGGCCTCCGCATCAGCGTTGGCCCGGCTCAAAGCCTCCTGCATCACCATCGCATTGGCACCCGCGTAGTAATACCCGGTTTGGGTGCGATCCACGCCCAGACACATCACATCCAGATGTGCCGCGAATCCCTGCGCTACACCCGCCGCATGGTCAATTGCGCTCTGAGCCAAACTGTCGTCACTGACCACGGTCAGAATTGAATTAAAGGCCATCTTGTCCTCCTGAATGTCAAATGCAGTCCGGGACGCACCCGACTTCATGCTATTCTTCAAGCCGTAACAAGCTCTCGGCGCGCATGTCTTGACACAGATCAAAGCTCAGCCCCCCGGATCAGCGCACATACGGGGCAGTCTAAAAAACCGCCTGCGCGGATTCCGAATCGTGTGGGTCAGACGAAGGGACGAACAATGACAAACTATTTCAAGCTCATCGCGCTTGGACTGGTGGTAATCTTCTCGATGCTTGCCGCCAGCTACGCACGGGATGTGGCTTATCAGGTTCACGCGATCATCATCCTGCTGATCTCAGCAGGTATGTTCCTGTGGACCCTGCGCCACACCGACGAACCCGCGCCCGCAGCCGCGCCGCAAAACCAATACATGGACAACGTGATCCGTGCCGGTGTCATCGCCACCACCTTCTGGGGTGTGGTTGGTTTCCTGGCCGGGACCTTTATCGCGTTTCAGCTGGCCTTTCCGGTGCTCAACTTTGATTGGGCTCAGGGCTATGCGAACTTTGGGCGCCTGCGCCCGCTGCACACCTCTGCAGTTATCTTTGCTTTCGGCGGCAACGCCCTGATCGCAACCTCCTTTTACATCGTTCAGCGCACCAGCGCCGCGCGCCTCTGGGGTGGCAACGCCGCATGGTTCGTGTTCTGGGGCTATCAGCTGTTCATCGTACTGGCGGCCACCGGCTATCTGCTGGGCGGCACACAGTCGAAAGAATACGCAGAACCCGAATGGTATGTTGACCTGTGGCTGACCATTGTTTGGCTGGTGTATCTGGCGGTTTTCGTCGGAACCATCATCAAACGTAAAGAGCGTCACATCTACGTGGCCAACTGGTTTTTCCTGTCGTTCATCATCACCGTCGCCATGCTGCATGTGTTCAACAACCTCAGCATCCCGGTCTCGATCTGGGGATCGAAATCGGTTCAGGTCTTCTCGGGTGTACAGGACGCCATGGTGCAGTGGTGGTATGGCCACAACGCTGTGGGCTTCTTCCTGACCGCCGGCTTCCTCGGCATGATGTACTACTTTGTTCCCAAACAGGCGGATCGTCCGGTTTTCTCGTACAAACTGTCGATTATCCACTTCTGGGCGCTGATCTTCCTTTACATCTGGGCGGGTCCACACCACCTGCACTACACCGCGCTGCCTGACTGGGCCTCGACCCTTGGCATGGTGTTCTCGATCATCCTCTGGATGCCGTCGTGGGGTGGTATGATCAACGGTCTGATGACCCTGTCGGGGGCATGGGACAAGCTGCGCACCGACCCTGTTCTGCGCATGATGGTGATCTCGCTCGGCTTCTACGGCATGTCGACCTTCGAAGGTCCGATGATGTCGATCCGCGCGGTCAACGCTCTGTCGCACTACACCGACTGGACCATTGGTCACGTTCACTCCGGCGCGCTTGGCTGGAACGGCATGATCACCTTCGGGGCTCTGTACTTCCTCGTGCCAAAACTGTGGAACCGTGAGCGTCTCTATTCGCTGTCGCTGGTCTCCTGGCACTTCTGGTTGGCCACAATCGGCATCGTTCTTTACGCCGCCTCCATGTGGGTCACCGGCATCATGGAAGGCCTGATGTGGCGCGAAGTTGATGCCAATGGCTTCCTGGTCTGGAGCTTTGCAGACACCGTATCCGCCAAACTGCCGATGAACATCGTGCGTGGTTTGGGTGGTGTGATGTATGTCACCGGCGCTCTGATCATGGCTTACAATCTGTGGATGACAGCAAAAGCTGCCCCTGCGGTAGAAGAAGACGTAGCCGCGGCACATGCTGCCACTCCGGCTGAATAAGGGGGATCCAGACTATGGGAATTCTCAATAAACACGCTGTTCTGGAAAAGAACGTCACCCTTTTGGCGATCTTCTCCTTCCTGGTTGTGACCATCGGTGGTCTGGTTCAGATCGTTCCGCTGTTCTATCTGGAGAACACCATCGAGGATGTAGAGGGCATGCGCCCCTACACCCCGCTGGAGCTGGCCGGTCGTGACGTCTATGTGCGTGAAGGCTGCTATACCTGCCACAGCCAGATGATCCGCCCGATGCGCGACGAAGTCGAACGTTACGGCCACTATTCGCTGGCGGCTGAATCGAAATACGACCATCCGCACCAGTGGGGCTCCAAACGGACCGGTCCTGATCTGGCCCGTGTGGGTGGCCGCTATTCCGACGAATGGCACATCGACCACCTGCGTGACCCGCAGTCGGTTGTGCCGGAATCGATCATGCCCAAATACGGCTTTCTCGAAGCCAAGCTGATCGACGGCGAGCACATCCAGGACCTGCTGCAGACTCATAGCTTTGTCGGTGTGCCTTACACCGAAGAGATGATCGCCAATGCACAGGTCGACTTCGCCGCTCAGGCGGATCCCGACAGCGACTATGACGGTCTGCTCGAGCGCTATGGCGATGACATCAACGTACGCAACTTCGATGGCAAAGCCGGCATCTCCGAGGCCGACGCGCTTGTCGCTTACCTGCAAATGCTGGGCACTCTGGTTGATTTCTCAACCTTCACCCCAGACGCCAACCGCTAAGGAGGAAGATTATGGAAACCTATTCTTTCCTGCGTGAAGTGGCCGACAGCTGGGGCCTTCTGGCCATGTTCACCGTCTTTCTGGGCGTCATCTTCTGGGCGTTTCGTCCCGGAAGCCGCGACATCCATGAGGACACAGCGAACATTCCGTTCCGGCATGACAGCAAACCGGCGCCCGAAAGCGGCGCCCCCGCCGAGCACTAAGGAGGCGCGGAGCTATGGTAGATAAGAAACAAGACGATCTCGATTATGAGACAACCGGTCATGCCTGGGATGGCATCCGGGAATACAACAAACCCCTGCCCAAATGGTGGCTCTACACCTTTTATGTCACCATCGTCTGGGGCATCGGCTACTCGATCGCCTATCCGGCATGGCCGGGCATCAAAGAGGCGACACCGGGTCTGCTGGGGTATTCCACCCGGGGTGAAGTTGCGGCGGAAATCGCGAAAGTCGATCAGGCCAATGCGGCGATCAACGAAAAGCTGGCCTCGGCTGAGCTGACCGCGATTGCCGCCGATCCCGAACTGGGCAGCTATGCTCAGAACGCAGGTGGTGCCGTGTTCCGCACATGGTGTGCCCAGTGCCACGGCTCTGGTGCGGCCGGTGCAAAAGGCTACCCGAACCTGCTGGACGATGACTGGCTTTGGGGCGGTTCGATCGAGGCGATCCACGAAAGCGTCAGCTATGGTATTCGCAACGAAACCAATGACGACGCCCGTTTCTCGGAAATGCCCGCCTTTGGTCGTGATGAGCTGCTGAGCGAAGAAGAAGTGGCGCAGGTCACCAACTTCGTAATGACCCTGTCAGGGGAAACCCCACAGGATGCAGCTTTGGTTGAAGCCGGTGCCGTTGTCTACGAAGACAACTGTGCGGCCTGCCACGCAGAAGACGGAACCGGTGACCGCTATCAGGGTGCGCCTAATCTGACGGATGCGATCTGGTTGTTCGGTGGCTCCTATGCCGACATTCGGGAAACCGTATGGAATTCGCGCTACGGCGTGATGCCCTCCTGGACCGAACGCCTGTCGGAAGCCGAAATCCGCGCTGTGGCGACTTATGTCCACGGCCTTGGTGGCGGCGAAGCGTCAGAATAAGTCCCTCTTCTGACCCGCAGAGTGAGCCCTCGTCTTCAACGACGGGGGCTCGTTTTTTTGTGTTGGACCGCAAGTTTCTCAACCGATTTGACCCAAATCAAAGCGCCGATCTCCCATGCCGCCTAGTGTGAGCTTATGAGATCGGGGCCCTCCCCCGGATCCAGACATTCCTCCACCTTCGGGCTGGGGAGTATAGCGCCGGTATCCCGTCCTGTTCGCGCGTTTCCTGGGGTGCCGGCGCTTCCAATTCCTAGAATTCTAAAAACGCATTACTTGCATCAAAATAGAAATCCACTATTTATTGCCTAATGTGTATCCGCTGAACATTTTTACAAGCACTTCAAAGCAAACCAAAATCTGGAAAACTTGACGCAACCCTGCGCTTATGCGACGAGTGGTCAAAGATACACCTGAGATACATGAAATGAATTGGTCCGCACTCCCCCCTCTCGCCGCGTTGCGTGCGTTTGCAGCTTATGCCGAAACCCGCTCCGTGACCGAAGCAGGGGCTGCTCTGAACGTGAGCCACGCCGCGATCAGCCAGCAGATGCGCGCGCTGGAGAAGCATCTGAACCTACCATTGCTGGATCGCACCCGGCGCCAATTGGATTTCACACCGGAAGGGGCCAAGCTGGCCCAAAGTCTGACCCGCGCGTTTCGCGCAATTGCCGACACCTCTGAATCTCTGGCCCATTCTGCGCAAAACCGCGCCTTGCACATCAGCTGCCCGCCAGAGCTTGCTGGATGCTGGTTGCTGCCTTTAATCTCAGAATTCCGCACCAATCACCCCGAGATCCAGCTGCTGATTGATCCGATAATGCCACAGGCTCTGTTTGACCCTCGTGGCAGCGATTTCATTATCAGCCACGGCACAGGTCACTTGGGAGAATTTGAGGCGCACCATCTCTGCGATGCCCCCTATGTCATTGTAGCCTCTCGTTTGATGTTCGACGGAGACCTGCCTCAATCGCCCGCCGAGTTGCGGGATCTGACCTGGTTGTCGGTCCCCGGTGCGACAGAGGCATCGTCCTGGATGGCTAGCCTCGGTCTCTCGGCCAAGGAGACCCCAAAACAACGCATCACCGCCCCTCATGAGCTGCGGGATTCGCTGCGCTTGGGCCTCGGCCTCGCCGCCGTGCCTCTGCTGACCGTGCGGGACGATCTCGCGACAGGTCGCTTGGTTGAGTTGTTTCGCCAAGAACAGGCCGACAGCTACTTTGCGCTGGCCCGTCAAGACCTTCTGGGATCGAACGGTCAAACCTTCCTGCGGTGGCTCGTCGCACGCACCGCGAAAACCTAACTCAAAGATTCAGAATTTGACACAGGTCAAAGAGAGATCAGGAGGCAGTTGAGAAAAGGGCAGGCAGTCAAAGCCATTAACGGAGCGATTCCCCGTGTCCGACAGCAACGCCCCCTCTCTATACGCATCGCGCGAACCGATTTATCCGCGCCGCGTGAGCGGAAAATTCCGCAACCTCAAGTGGGTCATTATGATCGTCACTTTGGGGATCTACTATCTGACCCCGTGGATTCGCTGGGATCGTGGGCCACAGCTCCCGGATCAGGCTGTTCTGATTGACCTCGCCCACCGCCGCTTTTTCTTCTTCTGGATCGAAATCTGGCCCCACGAGTTTTATTTTGTTGCGGGCCTGCTGATCATGGCCGGGCTTGGGCTGTTCCTGTTCACCTCTGCGCTGGGTCGCGTTTGGTGTGGCTATGCCTGCCCGCAAACAGTTTGGACCGATCTTTACATTCTTGTTGAGCGCTGGATCGAAGGGGATCGCAATGCGCGCCTGCGCTTGCACCGCCAGAAAAAGCTGGATTTCCGAAAAGCACGACTTCGGGTCACTAAATGGGTGTCCTGGTTCCTGATTGGCCTCGCCACAGGGGGCGCCTGGGTGTTCTATTTCGCCGATGCCCCCACGCTTCTGACGGATCTGGTAACCGGTCAGGCCCACCCCGTGGCCTACACCACCATGCTGCTGTTGACCGCGACCACCTTCTTCTTTGGGGGCTTTGCCCGCGAACAGATCTGTATCTATGCCTGCCCCTGGCCGCGCATTCAGGCCGCGATGATGGACGAAGATACACTCACCGTCGGCTATCGCGACTGGCGGGGCGAGCCGCGTGGCAAAATGAAGAAAAAGACCGACGATAGCGCGCCACAGGGGGACTGCATTGACTGTATGGCCTGCGTCAATGTCTGCCCCATGGGGATCGATATTCGCGAAGGGCAACAGATGGAATGCATCACCTGTGCGCTCTGCATCGATGCCTGCGACGATGTAATGGACAAGATCGGCAAGCCACGTGGACTTATCGATTATCTCGCGCAATCCGACGAAGCCAATGAACGTGCGGGACAAGATCCACGCCCGGTCTGGAAGCATATCTTCCGCCCCCGGACTATTATGTACACCTCGCTGTGGTCAGCGGTGGGCATTGGCCTCGTATTTGCGCTCTTCATTCGCCCAGAGATCGAAATGACTGTGGCTCCGGTGCGCAATCCCACCTTTGTCACCTTGTCTGACGGCTCGATCCGTAACACCTACGATGTGCGCCTGCTCAACAAACATGGCGAAGATCGCCCATATCGGATTACACTGGTTGGGGATGGCGCATTGCGGGTTCAGCTCGAAGGCACCCCTTATGAAACAGTGGATGTGCCCGCCAACGAAACTCGATTGCAGAAAGTCTATGTGATCGCCCCGCGCCATTCGGACCCTGCCGAAGCCGAGCGGACCCCGTTCCGCTTCTGGGTCGAGGATCTGACCACAGGTGACCGGGCGCATACCGACACTATCTTTAACGGAAGAGCAAACTGATGACGCGCGAACGCAAACTCACTGGCTGGCATGTTCTGGCAATCTTTGGTGGCGCCTTTGGCGTCATCATCGCAGTAAATCTCACGCTGGCCTACAATGCCGTGAAATCTTTTCCCGGCCTCGAGGTCAAAAACTCTTACGTGGCCAGCCAGACCTTTAACGACCGCAAAGCCGAGCAAGTGGCTCTGGGCTGGACAGTTGAGGGGCATTACGCCGAGGGCGAAGTGATCCTGACCATAACCGATAAGGAAGGAAAGCCTGTTCAGGTTGGCAAACTTGAGGGCCTTCTAGGACGCCCGACCCATGTCAAAGAAGACCGGACACCCGAGTTTGTCTTCAATGGACGCTCCTATGTGGCCAGCGACACGCTTGCACCGGGCAACTGGAACATCCGTCTCAGTGCCACCGCTCTGGACGGCTCACAATTTGAACAACGCGTTGTCTTCCACGTGAAAGGCTAAGCTATGACTGCCGTGATGCGCCCCCAGGCCTCTGCCTGCCCCGCCTGTTCCGCCGCACCTGCGGCCGAAGCATTGGCGCAGGCGGTCGAACCCACCGAGGCCCATATCGTTTTGTCCCTGCCCACAATTCACTGTGCGGCCTGTATGGCAACGGTCGAGCGGGCACTTGAAGGGGCCCCGGGCGTACGCACGGCGCGTGTCAATCTGACGATGAAGCGGGTGAGCATCGACGCCGACCCCGAGCAAACCGCCGCGGATATGATCCCTCTGGTCGAAGCCGCAGGCTATGAGGCGCATGAGCTCGACGCGACCGCGCTGAACGCCACGCAAACCGACCGCTCCGGACGTGAATTGCTGATGCGCTTGGCCGTGGCGGGCTTTGCCATGATGAACGTCATGCTGCTCTCGGTGGCGGTGTGGTCCGGCGCCGAAGGCCAGACCCGCGATATGTTCCACTGGATCTCGGCGATCATTGCCGTGCCTGCGGTTGCGTTTTCTGCGAAACCCTTTTTCGTCAACGCCTGGACGGCGCTCAAGGCCCAACGCCTCAACATGGATGTGCCCATTTCCTTGGCGATTGCCCTGGCCTTGGTGACATCGCTGTGGGAAACAACGCTTTCGGGGGAACACGCCTATTTTGACGCGGCGATCACGCTGACCTTCTTCCTGCTCACCGGACGGTATCTCGACCACCGCACCCGGTCCGTTGCGCGCTCTGCCGCTGAAGAGCTTGCCGCTCTTGAGGTGCCTCGCGCGTTTCGCCTTACCCGCGACGGCGAGGAAGAACAGGTTTCGGTCTCTGACCTTGTTGTGGGCGATCTGATCCGTGTCCGCCCCGGGGGCCGCATGCCTGTCGATGGTGAAATCGCCGAAGGCACATCTGAACTCGACCGATCCTTGCTGACCGGAGAAACCCTGCCCGTGTACGCCGAACCCGGCCTGCAGGTCAGCGCCGGTGAGGTCAACCTGACCGGGCCGCTCACAATCCGGGCGACTGCGGTTGGTCGCGACACCTCGTTGCACCGCATGGCCGATCTGGTGGCGGTCGCAGAATCCGGGCGCTCGCGGTACACATCGCTGGCAGACAAAGCCGCCAAGCTCTATGCCCCCGGCGTACATATCCTCTCCGCCTTGGCCTTTGTGGGCTGGTTGATCTACTCGGGCGATTTGCGTGTTGCGCTCAACATCGCCGCCGCCGTTCTGATCATTACTTGCCCCTGTGCGCTTGGCCTTGCGGTACCCGCCGTGACCACCGCAGCTTCGGGACGATTGTTCAAACGTGGTTTGTTGATCAAAGATGCCACCGCGATTGAGCGCATGGCGCAGATTGACACCGTTGTCTTTGACAAAACCGGCACGCTGACTGCGGGCACACCGGAGCTCACGAACCTTGGCGACTTCACCCGCTGTGATCTGGAAATCGCGCTTGGCCTTGCCGAAGGTTCCGCCCACCCTCTGTCGATCAGCCTGACCACTGCGGCCCGCGCGGCAGGGATCAAACCCGCCACCCTGACCGACATTCAAGAGATCCCCGGCCACGGCACTCAGGCCATCTGGAAGGGCCAAGAGGTTCGCCTGGGCCGTGCGAGTTGGACCAATGGCGGACAGGCCACACAGACCGCCGCTTGGTTGCGGGTTGGCTCAGGTGAGGCTCAGGCCTTTCTGTTTACCGATCGCCTGCGCGATGGCGCAGAGGAGGCCGTTAAAGCCCTACAAGATGACGGCATGAAGGTGATCCTTCTGTCCGGCGACACCACCCATGCTGTTGAAGAGCTGGCAGAGCGCCTGAACATCCAGCATTGGATGGCCGAAGCTCTGCCTCAGGACAAAGCGGGTCGCATTGCCGACATGACCGCCGATGGCGCCCATGTTCTTATGGTTGGAGATGGGCTCAATGACACCGCAGCCCTCACCGCAGCGCATGCCTCGATCTCCCCTGCCTCAGCCCTCGACGCGGCCCGCGTGGCCTCGGATATCGTTCTTCTTGGGAAATCGCTTGAGCCCATTCCCGAGGCAGTTCGAACCGCGCGAAAATCCACCCGACGCATCCGCGAGAACTTTACCATCGCCACCTGGTACAACATCATTGCCGTGCCGCTGGCCATCGCCGGGCTGTGCTCCCCTCTGATCGCGGCCTTGGCCATGTCCAGCAGCTCGATTACAGTATCCCTGAACGCGCTGCGCCTGCGGTGAAAGGACCCCAACAATGAACGTGCTTGCATACCTCATTCCCATTTCCCTTATCCTGGGCGGCGCGGGACTTGCCTTCTTTGTTTTCACCCTTCGGGCGAACCAGTATGACGACCCCGAAGGCAACTCTCAGCGCATCCTGTCTGGCGAATACGACGATCATCCAAAGCCTGACTAAGCGCCAAGAAACTTGCCCCTCTTCGCCTTAGTTTGATCACATTTCCTCCCGAAAAATCACAGCCATTCGGGAGATGAGATTTATGAAAAAGATCACATTTGGGATCGTACTGGGTGCACCACTTTTACTCGCGGCCTGTGTCGAGGAGCCACACGGCCGGTGTACGGATAAGTTTCGAACCCAAGACTATGTTTATGAATGGCTGTATGATTATCAGGTCGCAGTGCGTTCCAAATCCGTAAAACTCCGCGCCGACCGCGATGAAATGCGCGAGATCAAACGCGAAATGGACGAGCTGCAACTGAGCGAGCAATTCAGCCCGCTGTGTTACTATCTCGACGAGAAACGCGAAAAGTTCGGGTTCTAAACCGGCAAGGCCGTCGTCTTGAACACGGTGCGTAGGGCAAACGACGACTGCATCTGCGCCACTCCCGGCAACCGTGTCAGATACTGACGGTGAATGCGTGCGAAATCCTCGGTGTCTTCTGCCACAACTTTGAGAATATAGTCTGCTGTTCCCGCCATCAGGTGACATTCCAAAACATCCGGAACCCGTGCGACGGCCTTTTCAAAGGCCTCCAGCACATCGTCCGCCTGCGCACTTAGCTTAATTTCTACGAAAATGGTCGATGGCATGCCTAATTTTCGGGCATCCAGCAGCGCAACATAGTCCTTTACATAGCCATCTGCTTCCAAACGTTGCACACGTCTGTGGCAGGCCGAGGCGGATAAATTGACGGCCTCTGACAGGTCCGCATTCGAAATGCGCCCCTTGCGTTGCAGCACGCGCAGAATGCGCCGATCGGTATCATCTAACGACATCGTGGCCAGATCCTTTTCGCCAAACCGCGTTCTGTTCGAAGATTCTTCGAATGTTCTCGCTACCACCGGGGCAAATCAACACAAAAATTGCATCAGAACCGGCTCATC
Organism: uncultured Pelagimonas sp.; assembly: GCA_947497905.1. GTDB lineage: Bacteria > Pseudomonadota > Alphaproteobacteria > Rhodobacterales > Rhodobacteraceae > CANMIH01. The sequence goes on along the minus strand of CANMIH010000006.1, from coordinate 128,739 downwards.
CTTCTATCAGGGCGCGGCGACCTTCGAAAGGCCAAAGCGCCACCCAATTGGCGAACCAGTCTGGCTAGGAGGAGAGAGCCATGAAAATCGGATGCCCCACCGAGATCAAACCCCAGGAATTCCGCGTTGGTATGACGCCAAACGCCGCCCAAGAGGCCGTGGCGCATGGCCACGAGGTCTTCATTCAGGCCGGTGCCGGCATGGGCGCAGGATTTGATGACGCGACCTATGAGGCGGCCGGTGCCAAGATCATCGCCACGGCCGAGGAAATCTTTGCCACCGCCGATATGATCGTGAAGGTGAAAGAACCTCAGGCCGTCGAGCGCAAGATGCTGCGCGAGGGTCAGCTTCTGTTCACCTACCTGCACCTCGCCCCCGATCCCGAGCAGACCAAAGACCTGTTGGAGTCTGGCTGCACGGCCATTGCCTATGAAACCGTGACCGACGACCGCGGTGGTCTGCCTCTGCTGGCGCCGATGTCCGAAGTTGCCGGTCGCCTTGCGCCTCAGGTTGGTTCCTGGACTCTGCAAAAAGCAAATGGCGGTCGCGGCGTTCTCATGGGCGGTGTTCCCGGTGTTGGCCCGGCCAAGGTTGTTGTGATCGGCGGCGGTGTTGTTGGTACTCACGCGGCAAAGATCGCAGCGGGCATGGGCGCGGATGTCACCATCCTGGATCGTTCGCTGCCACGTCTGAAGTATCTCGACGACGTGTTTGGCCGCGACTTCAAAAACCAGTATTCGACCGCAGGCGCCACTGCCGAGCTGATCAAAGACGCCGACATGGTAATCGGCGCGGTTCTGATCCCTGGCGCCGAAGCTCCAAAACTGGTCAGCCGCGCTCAGCTCTCGACCATGAAGCCGGGTGCTGTTCTTGTAGATGTTGCGATCGATCAGGGCGGCTGCTTTGAGACCTCGCGCGCAACCACCCATGCCGACCCGATCTATGACGTTGATGGGATCATGCACTATTGCGTCGCCAACATGCCCGGCGCCGTGGCACGCACTTCGACCATCGCGCTTGGCAATGCCACCATGCCCTTCATGCTGGCGCTTGCCGACAAAGGGTGGAAACAGGCCTGCGCCGACGATCCGCACCTGTTGAACGGCCTGAATGTCCACGCGGGCAAGCTCACATACTACGCGGTGGGCAAAGCACTTGGCATCGACGTGATCTCGCCCCAGCTGGCACTGAAGTCGTAATCTAATCCGCAGATGCGCCCTCAAACAGGGGGCGCATCTGCCGCAGGCGCTTTGAGGCAAACTCAACAAAGGCGCGAATGCGCGGCACTTGACGCAGATCCTGATGGGTCAAGATCCAGACCGGCGCATAGGCAAACACTGGCAATCCCGGCACACGTTGAAGCTCCGGGTCACTATCGCCCAGAAAACAGGCCATGCGGGTCGCACCAATACCCGCCCGCGCCGCCGCAATCGCCCCATACATATCATCCACCTCAAGCCGGGTGCGGAGATTGGGCCTTAGTTCGCGCACCTCTTGAATGGGTCCGGGCCACGAGATGAAGCGGATCCAATCCAAGGGCGCAGCGCCGCCCGGATCGCGTGCAATCAAATCCGGCGTGGCATAAATCGCGGCCTTTTGCTCACTCACACGATGCCCAACAAGCGTGGGCGCAGGCTCCATTGAGATCCGAAACGCCACATCCGCTTCGCGCTGCGACAGGTTGAGAATGGTGTTGCTCGCCAGCAGGCGCATCTCGATATCTGGATGATCATCGATGAAATCGCGCAGGATCGGCTGTAGCGCCCGCTCGATCAGCAATTGCGGAGCCGTGACCGTGAGTTTCCCACGCACCTCCGTGTCTCGCGCCCCAATCTGCCTGTCGAGCTTGGCACTGACCCGTTCCATCTCTTCTGCGTGGTGCACTGCGTCTTGACCAGCTTCAGTTGTGACATAGCCGCTGGCCAACCTGTCAAACAACCGGGTCCCCAGCGCCGCCTCAGCCGCAGTGATCCGCCGTGCCACAGTCGCGTGGTTCACGCCCAGTACCCGTGCAGCGCCACTGATCCCGCCCTGCCGTGCGGTTTCCAGCACAAATTTCAAATCATTCCAGTCCAACATATCCCGATTATATCTGCACAAGCGTTGCCAATAAATGATCGTTTTCGATCCAACTACCACACCCCATCTATCGGGTATCAAACCCGAAAGGACACGCTATGACCGCCCACGTTATCGTCACACTGAACGTCACCAATCCTGAAACTCTGGCCGAGTATCGCAGCAAAGCTGGCGATGCCGTTACCCGCCACAAGGGCACCCCGTTACAGGCCTCAACCGATACTCTGGTTCTCGAAGGGAACCGCACCAAACCGGATGCGGCCGTTGTTCTCGCCTTCCCGGATCGCGACCACGCTCAGAACTGGATCAACGACCCAGAGCTGGCCGATATCCACGCCCTGCGCCGCGCAGGTTCAGACAGCTGGATTGTCCTACTCTGAACCTTTGGCCCGCCTGCCTCTTGCGGGCGGGCCTCGTCGTCTCATGCACCCGGATGGCCCGCATTTTGCGGTGCGTCATCGCAGATCTCATACCAGTCCGGTTTTTCCGAAACGAACTCATGAAACTGCGTTTTCAGCGTCAGCCCCGCATCAAAAGCATTGGCTGCAATGGGAAAACTGTCTTCGTCGGACAGAATTTCACCCAGCGATGTACCGCAGGTTTTACAGAAACACCGCGGGTATTTGTGCGGCGCCTCCGGTGAATAGGTGGCGACATTCTCTTTACCGCGCACCCATTCCAGCGCCTCGCGTTTGACAAAGACTATCGCGCTTGCCCCCAGTTTTCGGCACCGCGTGCAATGACAGGTGCCCATCATGGTGGGGTCCTCAACAATGCGAAACGCAACAGCGCCGCAGCAACAACTTCCTTCAAGCATGTGCTCAATCCTAAGCTAAATCTCGATTAGAACATAACGTGAACAAATAAGATTTAGCAACGCCCAAAACAAAAAATGCCCGCCACCGATGACTCGGGGCGGGCAGTTGAACACATAAGACGTTTTTTACTTTTTCAAAGAGTCGCGAATCTCGATCAGGATATCCAACTCGCTGGGTCCCTTAGGGGCCTCGGGCGCGGCCTCTTCCTGTTTCTCTGTCGCTTCTTTGATGCGGTTCACGGTCCGCACCAGCATAAAGACCACAAAGGCGATGATCAGGAAGTTGAAGACCGCCATGACAAAATTACCCACCGCAAACACGGGCGCCCCGGCCTCTTGCGCCGCCGCCAGAGAGGCATAGGTTTCGCCATTCAGCGCATAGAACCAACCGGTGAAGTCAATCCCACCGGTAAACAGTGAAATGATCGGATTGATCATGTCGCCCACCAGCGATTTCACAATGGCCGTAAAGGCCGCACCAATAATGATACCGACCGCCATATCCATGACGTTGCCTTTGGCAATAAAGGTCTTGAACTCATTCAACATGTCGCGTTTCCCTGTCCCACTTTCGGGCCATACACCTGCGGCCCGGCACCATATAAACACCACCTCTGCGTATTCGCACAGATCTAAGGGTTACAAACCGGGAAATCGCACATAGCTTTCCCCCGAACGAGAATTTGAAAGGCTTCACCATGAGTGACGTGACCGCACACCCGATTTCGAAACGCTGGCCCGCAGACAATCCTGAGCTGCTTCAGCTCTACTCTTTCCCCACCCCCAACGGTGTAAAGGTGTCCATCGCACTTGAGGAAATGGGCATCGCCTATGAGCCCCATCTGGTGACGCTCTCGGATGCAGATGTCAAAAGCCCCGAGTTCCTGTCGCTGAACCCCAACAACAAGATCCCGGCGATCATTGACCCCAACGGGCCGGATGGGGCGCAGGTTGAACTGTTCGAATCCGGCGCCATCCTGCTCTATCTCGCCGAGAAAAGTGGCCAGCTGATAGGCAAAACCGCAGCGGACAAAGCAACCGTCACCCAGTGGCTGATGTTCCAGATGGGCGGTCTTGGGCCGATGTTTGGTCAGCTCGGCTATTTCTCAAAATTCGCCGGCAGCGAGATCGAAGATCCGCGTCCTCGTCAACGCTACATTGATGAAGGCAAGCGGCTTTTGAATGTGCTGAACCTGCATCTTGAGGGGCGTGACTGGGTCGCCGGTGACTATTCCATCGCCGATATTGCGATTGCGCCCTGGCTGAATGCGCTGAACTTCTACGGCACCAAAGATGTGCTGGAGTGGGAGAGCTTCCCAAATGTTGTGGCCTATCTTGACCGCTTCATGGCCCGCCCTGCGGTCCAGAAAGGTCTGAACATTCCGGCGCGCCCGGAATAAGGCCTGACGAACGCAAAACAAAACGCGAGGGGCCAGCCCCTCGCGTTTTCTCTGAGTTGGTTCCGACTTGCAGCCTCTTAGGCAGGAAGCTCACCTGTCAGAGTATAGCGCAGAATCTGCACCACCTGCTCAGGTGTACGCGCCACCGCCTGCGCCGCCGCATCCACCTCTTTCAGAGCGTGATCATGCTCGGGCTGCTGCAGAATAATCAGCGATTTACCCATTGCTGCGGCATAGCCCGCATCAAAGGCCGCGTTCCACTGTTTGTATTTCTCACCAAAGCGCACAACCACAACATCGGCATCTGAGATCAGTTTGCGGGTGCGGATGGCGTTCATCTGCGCGCCTTTGTTGTCGTGCCAGAATTTGTTGTCTTCCGCGCCCAAAATGGTCACGCCGCAATCATCGCTGGCCCCGTGATCTGTGACTGGCGCATCAAACGACACATCCAGGCCCGCAGCACCCGCGATAATCTGTTCGCGCCAGTCGGTGTGAATTTCACCAGAGAGATAGACTTTGAGTGTCATGGAAAGCTCCGTATTTGGTTGCGCGCAAGATAGGCGGGAGGGCGCACTTGGCAAGCTGAGTTTTCAAACCTCGCGGCTCAGCTCCTGAAACGCTTCCATGGTAAAAGGCACAGCGGCACCGGTGTCCCAGTCAAAGAGATCACGTTTGATGGCGGTCAATGGCCCCATATAGACATGGATCGCCTCGGACGGCGTGGTGCCCTCGGCAATCACCGCATGCACCGCATCTTTATCAAGCGCGATCACCTCACCCGCGCGGGCAGAAATACGACCCCGCTCGGTCATGTCATCACCGGACCGGTCAAACAGAATGCTGGTTTCACAGCCGGCATAGGCGCCAATCACCACCGGCATCAGATGTTCATGGGGCGGCACCATAACCCCCGGCTGAAACCGGCAATGCCAGATCGAGACGCGGTCGTCTTCGAATAAAAGCGTTTCGTCAGGCCCGTCCTGCGGTGTTGCAGCCAAGAGCGCATCAGGCGCATCCACCAGATTCTGCAAATAGTCCTGGATATCAGCAATGGGTGTTTCAGATGCGGCATGGGTGCAAATATCCTGCACCAGCGTTTCAAATGTAAATTCGGACATGATCTCTCCTCTGTTCCGCATTCAAGCGAACTCATCTCAAGATGCAAGATGTTCCACTGCATCCGCAGTTTCAGAAGCGACACCAAATGAAAAAGCCAGCCCAAACCGGGCTGGCTTACAGAGTTTCAATCTAGGTGGGAAACCTATTAGCCGTTGACACGGATGGTTTCGTTTTTCGGATCATAGGGGCTGTCGCAGGTGACAACCGCATCCCACAGCTTGTCCTGCATCTTGATCTTCACCTTGGTGCCTTCAACCGCAAGCTCGGGCGGCAGGTAGCCCATTCCAATCGATTTCTCGAAAGCGACCGAGTACCCACCCGAGGTCAGGCGACCCAGACGGGTTGTGCCATCTTCAGCGTAGATCGCTTCGCGGCCCCAAGGGTCCGCATCCGCCGGACCGTCGATCAGCAGCGTGCAGCATTTGAAGCGCACACCGGTCTCAACCATGGCCTCTTTACCGTTGAAGTCCTTGGACAGATCGATAAAGCGCGGCAGGTCAGCTTCGGCCGGGGTCGCGTCGCGGCCCAGTTCGGTTCCGAAGGCACGATAGGATTTCTCCTGACGCAGCCAGTTCTGAGCCCGCGCACCAACCAGTTTCATACCGTGTTTCTCACCGGCTTTTTCCAGCAGGTCGAACAGGTAGTTCTGCATTTCGATCGGGTGGTGCAATTCCCAACCCAACTCACCGGTATAGGCCACACGGATTGCATTGACCGGGCACATGCCCAATTCAATCTGACGGGCCGAGAGCCACGGGAAGCGCTTGTTCGACAGAGCGGTTTCCTTGTCCGCATCGACGATGATCTCTTTCAGAACATCGCGCGACTTGGGACCAGCGATGGCAAAGACGCCCCATTGGGTGGTGACATCCTGGATCTCGATGTAACCGAACTCTTCCATCTTGTCTTCGGCGGCCTTGCGCAGGAAGTCCGCGTCATACTCGGTCCAGGCACCCGCCGAGACCAGATAGTAGTTGTTCTCACCGTTGCGCACGATGGTGTATTCGGTGCGCGTGGTGCCCGCCGAGGTCAGCGCATAGGTCAGATTGATGCGACCCACTTTCGGCAGTTTGTTACAGGTGAACCAGTCGAGGAACTGGGTGGCACCGGGGCCTTTGACGACGTGTTTGGTGAAGGCGGTAGCGTCGATCAGGCCAACACCTTCGCGGATCGCTTTGGCTTCGTCCACAGCGTGCTGCCACCAGCCGCCACGGCGGAACGAACGTCCCTCTTCGTCGTAGTTCTGCGGTGCATCAAGCGGGCCGAAATAGTTCGGGCGTTCCCAACCGTTGACCCAGCCGAACTGTGCGCCGCGTGCTTTCTGGCGGTCATAGGCCGGTGCTGTGCGCAGCGGGCGGCAGGCCGCACGCTCTTCGTCGGGGTGGTGCAGAATGTAGACGTGCTCGTAGCATTCTTCGTTCTTGCGTGCCGCGAACTCGGTTGTCATCCAGTTCGAGCTGTAACGCTTGGGGTCCAGCGATGCCATGTCGATCTCGGCTTCGCCATCGACCATCATCTGGGCGAGGTAGTAGCCGGTGCCGCCTGCAGCGGTGATGCCGAAGGAGAAACCTTCCGCCAGCCACATGTTACGCAGACCAGGTGCCGGGCCAACCAGCGGGTTGCCGTCTGGGGTGTAGCAGATCGGGCCGTTGAAATCGTCTTTCAGGCCGCTTTCCGCACAGGAAGGCACGCGTTCGGCCATCGCCATGTACTGATCCGCAATACGGTCGATATCCAGCGGGAACAGGTCCGCACGGAAGCTATCCGGCACACCATGCTCGAACTGCGCCGGGGCGCCACGCTCGTAGATTCCAAGGATCCAGCCACCGCGCTCTTCACGGGCGTAGGATTCATTGTCGGCGTCACGCACAACGGGGTGCTCGGGGTTGCCCGCCTCACGCCACTTCACCAGCTCAGGGTCTTTGTCCATGACAATGAAGGTGTGCTCAACCGGGATGGCAGGCATCTTGATGCCAAGCATCTTCGCGGTGCGCTGTGCGTGGTTGCCCGATGCGGTGACAACATGCTCAGCGGTGATAACAACTTGTTCGTCAGACGGAACAAGGTTGCCACCTTTTTCGACCATTTTGGTGCAGGTAACTTCCCAGTGAGTGCCGGTCCAGTGGAAGGCGTCAGCCTGCATCTTACGGACGATCTCAACACCGCGCTGACGCGCGCCCTTGGCCATGGCCTGGGTCACATCTGCGGGGTTAATGTAGCCATCTTCGGTGTGATAGATCGCACCTTTCAGGTCGCCGGTTTCAATCAGCGGCCAGCGCTCTTTGATCTGATCCGGGGTCAGCCACTCATAGTCAACGTCACAGGTTTCCGCAGTGGAGGCGTACAGCATGTACTCATCCATACGTTCCTGTGTCTGCGCCATGCGCAGGTTGCCGACAACCGCGAAGCCCGCGTTCAGACCGGTTTCTTCTTCCAGCTGCTTGTAGAAGTCGACGGAATACTTGTGAATGTGGGTTGTCGCGTAAGACATATTGAACAGCGGCAACAGGCCGGCTGCGTGCCAGGTCGAGCCGGATGTCAGCTCGTCCCGCTCAATCAGCATAACATCATCCCAGCCTGCTTTGGCCAGATGATAGGCAATCGATGTGCCGACGGCACCACCGCCGACAACCAGTGCTTTGACTTGGGTTTTCATGAAGGACTCTCCCGGACGTTTGCCACATTCAATACTCTTGTCCGGGGGAACGGGGCCGCCCTGTCCGACGCGTTTGGGCAGAAAACGACCTTGGGGCGGTAGAGAACCGACTATTCAATCGATGTCTTGGGTGCGACTCAGATCGCCGCACCCAGATAGCTTAAAGGTTCAGCAATTATACATGTATGAGAAGACCAACACGTCATGTGTCATTGTGCCGGTCGGCTGGCAATTGCGGTAATCCTCTCGCGTGCCTTCAACTTGCACCCGCAGCGGGTTTTGCAACACGGGGCCCTCGACCCAGTATTCTAAGGGGTTGCCAGGACAGGCCGAAGAAAACACCCGCGCCATTCCCGCATACCAATTGCCGTTCTTTCGCCCGTTAAACAACAACGTGCCTTGATAAACACCGGAGTTGTAAAGCGCCTGGCGCGGTTGCTCATATGAAAACCATCGGTCGTTTCCGCTGGCCGAGAGCCGCATCACCGATCCATTGTGGTTCCAACAACTGTCGGCAATGGCCGGAAAGGCAAATAGACAAGAAAAAAGAATGGCAGTCAGACGTTTCATGGCAGCGTCCTCTTTAATATTACTGTGCAGACTTAAAGCGTCCCGCTGAAGTGACGCTAAGTCAAAGAAATCCGGTATAAATCACCAAAATTACCCCATTTCCGAGCGCACCTCAGGACCAAAACAACCCAAAGCCATCGCAGTCCCGGCAAAATTGCCATTGATTCGATTGGCTTCCTCTTTGCCCTTCGCCCAAGGCCACCAAGTTCACAGGATATGGCGGTTTCATGCTGATTGGATGCAGTCCGGCCCTTCCCCAATCGCCTAAGCAGTCCTATAAGGACAGCCGGTCCACCTAGGCAGTCTCGTGGACCCGAAAGGCAATGGGGCGGTATTTATGCTTGGATTTGACGGACTATTGGGCATGTTCTCGGCGGACATGGCCATTGACCTTGGGACCGCGAACACGCTGGTCTATGTAAAAGGCAAAGGTGTAGTTCTGTCTGAACCCTCTGTTGTGGCCTATCATATCAAAGACGGTCAGAAAAAAGTTCTGGCCGTTGGGGAAGACGCCAAATTGATGCTGGGCCGGACACCGGGCAGCATCGAAGCCATCCGACCGATGCGCGAAGGTGTGATTGCCGACTTTGTAGCCGCCGAAGAGATGATCAAAGAGTTCATCCGCAAGGTACACCGCCGCTCGACCTTCTCCAAGCCCAAGGTGATTGTCTGTGTCCCCCATGGTGCGACCCCCGTTGAGAAACGCGCGATCCGCAACTCGGTTCTCTCAGCCGGGGCCCGCAAGGCCGGTCTGATCGCAGAACCCATCGCTGCGGCCATTGGCGCTGGCATGCCCATCACCGATCCAACCGGGAACATGGTTGTTGATATTGGCGGCGGCACCACCGAAGTTGCCGTTCTGTCGCTGGGTGACATTGTTTATGCGCGCTCGGTGCGTGTGGGTGGCGACCGTATGGACGAAGCCATCATTTCCTATCTGCGCCGCCAGCAAAACCTTTTGGTTGGTGAATCCACCGCCGAGCGGATCAAAACCTCAATCGGCACAGCACGGATGCCTGACGACGGCCGTGGTAGCTCGATGCAGATCCGGGGCCGCGACCTGTTGAACGGCGTCCCGAAAGAGACCGAAATCAGTCAGGCTCAGGTGGCCGAGGCGCTGAGCGAACCGGTTCAGGCCATCTGTGAAGCAGTGATGACCGCGCTTGAGGCCACGCCTCCTGATCTGGCCGCAGACATCGTGGATCGCGGTGTGATGCTGACCGGGGGCGGCGCCCTTCTTGGGGATCTGGATCTGGCGCTTCGTGAACAGACCGGGTTGGCGGTATCGATTGCCGATGAATCCCTGAACTGTGTAGCCTTGGGCACGGGCAAGTCGCTGGAATATGAAAAGCAGCTGGCACACGCGATCGACTACGAAGCCTAAGCCAGTCGTTTTATTGTACAAACTGTGCGATAACGCGGACATAAGTGACAAACTGTACAAACCAAAGGGGACGATGTGGCCTACGATCGGGGCACAGGCGACGCATATACCGGCCCGCTGCGGCGGCTGCTTTTGGTGGTGCTTGCGCTTTTTCTGATCCTGCTGTTTCTCGTCTGGCGCATCGACAGCCCCCGGGTTGAACGCTTTCGCGCCCAAGTGGTTGATAGTGTTGTGCCCCGCATGGATTGGGCCATGGTTCCGGTCACCGCTGGCGTCAATATTGTTCGCGATTTTCAAAGCTATAACCAGCTCTATGAACAAAATCAGGAGCTGCGCCGCGAACTGCGCAAAATGTCGGCTTGGAAAGAGGCCGCCCTGCAGCTACGTCAGGAAAACGCCCGCCTGCGGGATCTGAACAATGTCCAGCTCGACCCCCGCCTGACCTATATCACCGGGGTGGTTCTTGCTGATTCAGGTTCACCCTTCCGGCAATCCGTTTTGATCAACGTCGGGTCGCGAGACGGGATTGTGGATGGCTGGGCCACGATGGATGGGATCGGGCTTGTAGGTCGAGTGTCGGGCGTGGGCAACAACACCAGTCGTGTCATTCTCCTGACCGACACAACTTCGCGCATCCCGGCGGAGATTCAGCCTTCTGGTCAACGGGTTATCGTTGCCGGCGACAATAGCGCCGCGCCGCCAATCGACTTCCTCGAAAACCCCGATCTGGTTCGGCCGGGCGATCGGATTGTCACCACCGGAGACGGGGAAGTGTTCCCTCCCGGTCTTTTGATTGGTCAGGTGGCACAAGATCCGGGCGGGCGGTTGCGTGCGCGCCTGGCAGCGGATTATGAACGGCTCGAGTTCCTGCGTGTCCTGCGTGATCACGGGGCCCGTCGTGTCGAATCCGCCTCAGGCCTTATCCTGCCACGCGACTTACCAGATGCTGGTGACCCGCTACCTGAGCCCCTGCCCGACGAGCCCAACGATGGCTGAAAAGAACGCAGCGCATCTCTGGCTGCTCCGAGCAAGCTATGTGATGCTCGCGCTGCTGTTTATGTTTGCAAATCTGCTGCCCTTGAAAACGACGCCCCAGTCGTGGGTCGGTCCTGATTTCCTCGTCGCGATGACCTTCGCCTGGGCGTTGCGACGGCCAGAATATGTTCCCATGCTCTCGATAGCGGCCGTATTTCTACTGGCCGATTTTCTGCTGCATCGCCCTCCCGGCCTCTGGACACTTTTGGTTCTCTTGCTCTCGGAGTGGCTAAAGAAACGCGATCGGCAGGTGCGCGAAAACACCTTTGCCGCCGAGTGGGTCACCATGGCCGGGGCCATGTTTACGCTGTTTCTTGCCTATCGGATGGTCTTATCGATTTTGCTTGTGGAAACCGGAGCCTTTTCGCTGTGGGCTATGCAATATGGTATGACAGTTGCGGCCTATCCCCTGGTGGTTGGCCTCAGCTATATTGCCTTCGGCATTCGCCGCACGGGACCCGGTGAGACAGACCATTCAGGACGCAAGACATGAGACGGTCACAAAGCGAAACTCAGGAAAGCGCTCAGCGCATCAGCCGACGTGCCTTACTTCTCGGGAGCGCACAGCTCGCCTTTGGTGGCGCACTTGCCATGCGCATGCGCTATCTGCAGGTCGATCAGGCGGATGAATTTCGTCTTCTGGCGGAAGAAAACCGCATCTCTCTGCGTCTTATCCCACCGGCACGCGGTCGGATTTTTGACCGCAATGGCAAGGTGATCGCCGAAAACGAACAGACTTATAAGATCACGCTGGTTCCAGAAGACGCCGAAGATGTGAACGAGGTCATTGGGCGGTTGTCGCAACTGGTGGAACTGGACGAAAGCGATCTAAACCGTGCGATGGAAGCGATGAAAGGCGCGGCGTCATTTCATCCGGTCACACTTGCCGACCGGGTGAGCTGGAACGCTGTCAGCCGCGTCAGCGCCAACCTGCCCGCCCTGCCCGGCATTTCCGCCGACGTCGGACAAAGCCGCATCTACCCCCAGCGCGATCTTTTTGTGCATGTCGCAGGCTATGTCGCCAAGGTGCGCCCGCGCAATCTGGAACGATATGAGAATCCACCCGCTGTGTTGCGCATTCCCGATTTCCAGTTTGGTCAGATTGGGGTCGAGTCGAAGTACGAAGACGATCTGAGGGGCAACGCGGGCACCAAACAGGTCGAAGTGAATGCACGTGGACGGATCATTCGGGAACTCGACCGCCGCGAAGGCGAGGCCGGTGCGGATGTTCAGCTGACCGTCGACAGCGAGTTGCAAGATTACGTTCACGCTCGATTGGGCGAAGAATCCGCAAGTGTCGTGGTGATGGATCTGGAAAAGGGCGACCTGCTGGCTATCGCTTCGGCGCCATCATTTGATCCCAATAGCTTTGTGCATGGCATTTCAAGCACCGATTACAACGCGCTTTTGAACAACGACCACCGGCCCCTGGCCTCTAAGACCGTTCAGGATGCCTATCCCCCGGGATCGACGTTCAAAATGGTCACTGCGCTGGCCGCACTTGAGGCGGGTGTCGTCACACCGGAAGACACCTATTATTGCTCTGGCAAGCTCGAGGTTGGCTCGCGCGATTTTGGCTGTTGGAAACGATCCGGGCATGGAGCGATGAACCTCCAGCAGTCTCTACGCGAGAGCTGTGACGTCTATTACTACGAGCTTGCGCTGAAGGTCGGCATCGAAAACATCGCTGCGATGGGGCGGAAACTTGGGCTGGGTATGCGCCCTGATGTTCCAATGTCCGCCGTTACCAGCGGCCTGATGCCTGACAAAGGTTGGAAGCTGCGCGAACGGGGCGCCGAGTGGGTAATCGGGGATTCCGTAAACGCCTCAATTGGTCAGGGGTTTGTTCTGACCTCCCCCCTGCAACTGGCCGTCATGATGTCCCGGATCGCCACGGGGCGCCGCATCTCGCCTCGACTGGTGAAATCCATCGACGGGGTCGAGACCCCCTCTCTCTCTGGCGAGGATCTTGGCATCAATCCCGATCATCTCGATCAGGTGCGCGCGGGGATGTACGCCGTGAGCAATGATCGCCGCGGTACGGCCTATCGGTCACGTATCATTGCCGATGGCATGCGTATGGCAGGCAAAACCGGAACCGCACAGGTGTCCTCGAACCGGGTGAACAACGACGAAGTGCCCTGGGCTCAGCGAGATCACGCACTGTTTGTCGACTTCGCCCCCTACGACAATCCCAAGGTTGCGGTCTCTGTAGTGGTCGAACACGGCGGCGGTGGTTCGAAAGCTGCGGCCCCTATTGCGCGGGACGTTACGCTGCAGGCACTCTATAAAGGCGACCCGCCGCTTGAGGCCTATCCGACCAAAGATCGCCGTCGCATCGAAGACCAACAGAAAAAGCTTAATCGCGAACGGGCGGAACGTGCCCGCAACGGCGGCACACGCGCATGACCTATCTCGAGCATAACGTCAAAACTGTTCCAACTGGATGGCGCAAAATCCTGCACCTGAACTGGCCGCTGGTTCTCTTGCTGACGGCCGTGGCAAGCGTCGGGTTTCTGATGCTGTACTCGGTGGCGGGCGGCTCTTTCAGCCCCTGGGCCGAACCTCAGATGAAACGCTTTGTCCTCGGGCTTGGCGCGATGATGTTTGTGGCTCTGGTCCCGATCTGGTTCTGGCGCAATATGGCGGTTCTGGCCTATCTCGGCGCGCTGGGACTGTTGATTATGGTCGAATTTTTTGGCGCCGTTGGCATGGGGGCTCAGCGCTGGATCGACCTGGGATTTATGCGATTACAGCCATCCGAGGTCATGAAAATCGCTCTGGTGATGCTTCTCGCGGCCTATTACGACTGGCTGCCACTCAATAAAACTTCACGTCCCCTTTGGGTGTTGCTGCCCGTTGTACTGATCCTCGCGCCCACCCTTTTGGTCCTGACCCAGCCCGATCTGGGCACGGCGCTTTTGCTGATGATCGCCGGGGGCGTGATGATGTTTCTTGCTGGCGTGCATCTGGCCTATTTCGCCACGGTGATCGGTGCGGGCGTGGGCGCAGTCTGGCTGGTTTTCTACAGCCGAGGAAAAGACTGGCAGCTTTTAAAGGGCTATCAGTACAAGCGGATTGATACCTTTCTTGATCCAAGCTCAGACCCTTTGGGGGCGGGTTACAACATCACGCAGGCCAAGATTGCCATGGGGTCTGGTGGCTGGACCGGCAAAGGCTTCATGCAGGGCACCCAATCGCGTCTGAACTTTCTTCCCGAGAAACACACGGACTTTATTTTCAACACATTGGCCGAAGAGTTCGGCTTTGTCGGCGGTGTGTCTCTGTTGGTGCTTTATGTCCTGATCCTGATCTTCTGTGCCGCCTCAGCGCTGCAAAACAGAGACCGGTTTTCGTCTTTGCTGATCCTTGGCATCGCCTTGACGTTCTTCCTGTTCTTTGCAGTCAACATGTCGATGGTGATGGGACTGGCCCCCGTGGTTGGCGTACCGCTTCCCATGGTGAGCTATGGCGGATCGGCGATGTTGGTGCTCATGCTGGCCTTTGGACTGGTACAAAGCGCCCATGTCCATCGTCCACGCTAGCTCGCAAGGATCTGCTGCAGAACCTGCTGCACCGGACGACGCGCATCTCGTTGCCATCTGAGCAATCCGAGACAACGCCGTGCGTCTCCCAGTGGCGTAAACTGCAGGTCCGGATGGCGTCGCATCAACCCCGCCCATTGCGGGACCACAGCCTGTCCGACCCCATCTTCGACAAGCTGGGCAATGGTTTCCAGCGAATCCATCTCACATAAGATACGCGGGGTTTCGTCGTGCCTGTGCAGCACTTTCAGACAGGCTGCCCCACCCCAGGCTTCACGCGCATAGATCAAAAACGGCAAGTCCTGCTCGCCCAGCGCGGGGCGCAATAAGCCAATCGGCTGCTGCACGATGGGAATGAAATCGAGACTTTTGGGAAGCTCAAACGGCGGTTCAACCAAAAGGGCCGCATCAAGGTTTTCCTCTATCATCTGTTGATACAGATCCGCCGACGCGCCGGGGACCAGCCTTAGGTCGACCCGTGGGGCCTGCGCCTCCATCCCGCGCACAAGATCGGCGGCATAATCCCCAAGTGCCGTCGACACAGCGCCAAACCGCAGAATGCCCTGCAGTTGATCCTGAGACAGCACGCCGGATAGTCCGGCGCGGATGGCGAGCAGTTTGCGAAATTCTGGCAACAGAACCTCACAGTCCGGCGTCGCCACCATCCCACGTCCGGCGCGCTGGATCAGCGAAACCTGCAACTCAGCCTCCAACGCTGCAATGCGCTGTGCCACCGCCGCCGGTGTCACCCCCAATCTCCGTGCCGCCGCCGCCAGAGATGCCGCATCCACAGCAGCAACCAGTGTTTCGATAAATCTCAAATCCATAGATTTTCTTATGTTTGAAGATACATAAATAAGCTAACCTATTTTCCAGTCTCCGCATATCTCTGGCTCACACAACCAGACCGGAGCCTTTCATGAGCCTGTTTCATCTTGCCTATCACGTTGACGATCTCGACGCCGCTCGCAGCTTTTACAGCGGTGTTCTGAAGTGCGAGGAAGGGCGCAGCACCGACAGCTGGATCGATTACAACTTTTTCGGGCATCAGATTAGCCTGCACCTTGGCCCGGTGTTTCAGACCACCAACTCGGGCAAAGTCGGCGCGCACATGGTGCCCATGCCACACCTCGGGGTCATTTTGCCCACTGATCAGTGGCATCGGCTTGCAGAGCAATTGACCGCCGCCGGGTTAGACTTCACCATCGCGCCAACCACCCGCTTTGAGGGCACTCCGGGAGAGCAGCACACCATGTTCTTCCACGACCCTGCGGGCAATCCGATCGAAATCAAAGGGTTCAACGATATGACCAAAGTTTTTGCCGCATGATCAATATCTTGTTTGCCGCCAAGTCCGAGCGTTGGGACGAATATGAAGCGCCATTGCGGGCCGCTCTAGATGCCCATGGCTTAAACTATTCCCTTGGCACGGACATGGCGCCTGCTGAGGTCGACTATATCGTGTATGCGCCCAATTCAGATGTTCAGGATTTCGCCCCCTATACCCGTCTGAAAGCCGTGTTGAATCTCTGGGCCGGGGTCGAAAACGTCGTCGGCAATGAGACTCTTAAGGTCCCGTTGACGCGCATGGTTGACGAAGGCGGACTGACGCAAGGGATGATCGAATGGGTCACCGGCCATGTGTTGCGACACCACCTTGGCATGGACGCGCATATCGTGAACCCAGATCACATCTGGGACGCCACACCGCCGCCGGTCTCCGCCGACCGCCCCGTGACCATCCTTGGCCTCGGCACCCTTGGCAGCGCCTGTGGTCAGGCCCTGGCACGCCTCGGATTTCCAGTCACCGGCTGGAGCCGCTCGCCCAAGCAGATCGATGGCATCACCTCTCGGCATGGCGAGGCGGGCCTGGTGCAGGCTCTCACCGGTGCCGAGATTGTTGTACTTTTGTTACCTGATACGCCTGCCACAGAAAACGCGCTGAACGCTGAGCGGCTGGCTCTGCTCGCCCCGGGCGCTGCGATCATCAACCCCGGTCGCGGACCGCTTATTGATGATGACGCGCTTTTGGCGGCGCTTGGCAGCGGTCAGGTGGGACATGCGACACTGGATGTGTTTCGTGTGGAACCCTTGCCGCAGGACCACCCCTATTGGGTCCATCCAAAGGTCACTGTCACGCCCCATATCGCCTCAACCACCCGGCCGAGTAGTGCATCGCGGGCAATTGCAGCAAATATCCAGCGCAGCGAGGCAGGTGAGACGCTGTTGCACCTTGTGGATCGCAACGCAGGCTACTAGAGGCCTGTGCAGGAACTGGCCCCGTCCGTCCGGGGTCAGGCGCACCGCAGTCATGTACTGAAAGGACAGCCCATGAGTTTCGATCGCTCGATCAAAATCGCCCCTTCCATTCTTTCCGCAGATTTCGCCGATTTCGGTCGCGAAATTCAGGCCATCGAAGCCCAGGGCGCGGATTGGATCCACGTAGACGTGATGGACGGGCATTTTGTGCCGAACCTGACCTTTGGTCCGCCCGCGGTCAAAGCCTTTCGTAAACACGTCAAAACCGTCATGGATGTGCACCTGATGATCGAACCCGTCGATCCGTACATCGACGCCTATGCCGATGCTGGTGCCGATGTGCTGACCGCGCATGTTGAGGCCTGCCCGCATATCCACCGCACCCTGCAAGCCATTCGTGGTGCGGGCATGAAAGCAGGCGTGGCGCTCAACCCCGGCACGCCGGCCGAGGCTGTGGCGCATCTGCTGGATCTCACCGACCTGATTTGCGTGATGACCGTGAACCCCGGCTTTGGCGGGCAGAAGTTCATCGACATGACAACCAAGATCCGCACCCTGCGCGAGATGATCGGCGACCGCCCGGTGCATATCGAAATCGACGGCGGTGTTGACCCGAAAACTGCACCTCTGGTTGTTGAGGCTGGCGCCGATGTGCTGGTGGCCGGTTCGGCGGTGTTCCGGGGTGGCTCGGTTGAGAACCCCGAAGTCTACGGCGAAAACATGCGCGCCATCCGCGCTTCGGTGGCATGACCACCATTGCCTTTGATCTGGACGGCACGCTGATCGACAGCGTGCCGCATATGCATCACGCGGTGAACACGGTTCTGACCGAGATGGATCTGCCTGCGGTGGACATCGCCACCCTGCGCAGCTTTGTTGGCCACGGTTTGCCGCCGCTGATCAGCAAGCTTTTGGCGCATCTTGAGCAACCTGAGGCGATGCAGGGCCTGCTGTATGATCGCGTGCTCGCGGCCTATACTTCGCATCCCAACGACCCAAAGGCGCTTTATCCCGGTGTGATTGAGGTGCTGTCAGCGCTGAAAGCACAGGGCCATCGATTGACGCTTTGCACCAATAAACCCGGTGCGGCGACCAAAGCCGTTCTGCGTGACACCGGGCTGGCCCCGTTCTTTGACATCGTGATTGCAGGCGACACATTGGCCAGCCGCAAGCCCGAGCCTGCAATGCTCTTTGCTGCGTTAGAGGGGGCAGAGGGCGCGCTCTATGTTGGCGACAGCGAGGTTGACGCAGAAACTGCCCAACGTGCGAGTGTACGCTTTGCGCTCTATACCGAGGGGTATCGCAAAACGCCGGTCACAGAGATGCCGCATGATATGGCCTTCTCTGACTACGCAGATCTGCTTCGGTTCTGCGCACCGGTTGCCTAAGCCAGCTTGCGGTAGCGGAATACACCGCTGCCCTTGGCAACCAATTCCCCCGTTTCGTCCTTCACCACACCTTCGGCAAAAAACGTGCTGCGCCCGCCGCCGGTTTTGAAGCCTTCGGCCAAAAACACCTTGCCCAGAGGGCGTGAGATATACTGGATATTGAGCGAAAGCGTCAGGCACATCTGCCGCTTGTCCGGATCACCCGTCCAGCAGCCCGCATAGCCCATCACCGTGTCCAGAAGGCTGGCATGCGCCCCACCATGCGGATTGCCATGGCGGTTCATGATGTGCTCTTCAATGGGCAGCGCAAACAGAGCGTAATCCGTGCGCCAGTCCCGCATCTCGATCCCCAACAGCTTTTGATAGGCATATGGGTCTTCGTGAAATCTCTCATCCATGCCAGTTGCGCGCCTCTAACCCCAGTTCCGCAAATTGCGGCACATAGGCCCCAAGTCGCATCGCCTTGTCCGGGTTTGCCGCATTGCCGTCAAGAGCACGTTTTTTCACCCCCTGCAGGATGGCCGCCATGCGGAAAAAGGAAAAAGCCAGATAGAAGCCAAAATCAGGGATCTCGGCGATGCCGCGACGAGCACAATAGTCGGCGACAAACTCTGCATCCGTTGGCAAGCCCAGCGCGGCGCGATCAACGCCCGCCAGCCCGCGCCCCTCTGTCCCCGGCGGCAACTGCCATTGCATGATCACCCCCGCCAGATCGGCATAGGGGTGGCCCAGTGTTGACAGCTCCCAATCCAGTACCGCCACACAGCCCGCGCCTTTGGGATCAAACAGCAGGTTGTCGATGCGAAAATCGCCATGCACCAAACCGCGCTGCCCATCGTCCTGCGGCATTGCCCCCTCGAGCCACTGCATCAGAGCCAACATCGCAGGCTGATCTTCAGTGGCGCTGGCGTGGTACTGCTTGCTCCAGCGCGCCAACTGCCGCGCATAGTAGTTGCCGGGTGGGCCGTAGTCCGCAAGCCCCACCGCCTGCGCATCCACATCGTGAATCGCGGCGAGCGTCTGCCCCATCGATCGCATGATAGCAGCACGGGTCTCCGCGGTTTCCTCGGGCATGGTTGGATCAACAAAGCTGCGCCCGGGGACATGTTTCATGACATAGAACATCGACCCCAGAACACCGTCATCGTCGCACAGCGCCAAGACGTCAGGCACCGGAACCTCTGTACCCGCCAAAGCGCGCTGCACGCGAAACTCGCGATCCACAGCATGCGCCGATTTCAACAGCTCCCCATGGGGTTTGCGGCGCAGCACATAGTCCCCTGAGACCGCTCGCAGCAGATAGGTGGGATTGGATTGCCCGGTGGTGAAGGCCTGCGCTTCTACCGGCCCCTCGAACCCCGCCACATGCGCCGCCATCCAGGTCGAGACAGACTGTAGATCCCGAGTGTCCATGCTGTCTCGTCCTCCGACCTGTCAGTCGCTGTTGCTATGTTTGCGCAGCTCGGCGCGGGCCACCTGACGGCGATGCACCGCATCCGGCCCATCCGCAAACCGCAGGGTACGCACATGGGTCCACATGCCCGCAAGATCCATGTCCTGACTGATGCCCTCGGCCCCACAAAGCTGCATGGCCTCGTCAATGACTTTGCCTGCCATCAATGGCGCCACAACCTTGATCTTGGAAATCCAAGGTTGTGCGGCGCGAACCCCCGCGGTGTCCATCATCCAGGCGGCCTTGAGACACAACAACCGTGTCATTTCGATATCCATGCGCGCATTGGCGATGATGTCATAGTTTGCGCCCAGATCCGCTATGCGCTTGCCAAAGGCCTCGCGCGCCAACCCACGTTTGCACATGATCTCAAGCGCTTTTTCGGCCTGACCAATGGCGCGCATGCAGTGATGGATGCGCCCTGGCCCCAACCGCCCCTGCGCTACCTCGAACCCGCGCCCATGGCCTAGGACCACATGATCGGCCGGCACGCGCACATCGGTGAAGCGAATGTGCATATGGCCATGCGGCGCATCATCCTGACCAAAGACATGCATTGGGCGCAGCACCTCAATCCCCGGCGTATCTGGATCCAGCACAAACATCGTGTGGCGGCTGTGTTTGGCGGCATCAGGATCGGTGCAGGCCATCAGAATATATAGCCCACAGCGCGGGTCTCCGGCCCCGCTGATCCACCATTTCTCACCATTCAGGACATAGTCAGCACCATCGCGTCGCGCCTCAAACGCCAGCTGCGCCGCATCTGACGAGGCCACATCTGGTTCGGTCATCACATAGGCCGAGCGGATCTCACCGGCCAGAAGCGGATCTAGCCAACGGCGCTTCATCCAGTCTTCGCCGTAGCGCTCAAGCACCTCCATATTGCCGGTGTCGGGCGCGTTGCAATTGAACACCTCAGCGGCAATGCCAACCTTGCCCATCTCTTCCGCGAGATAGGCATATTCTACCGTGCTCAGACCAAAGCCACGATCGCTATCGGTCAGCCAGAAATTCCACAGGCCCCGCTCACGCGCCTTGGCCTTCAACCCGTCCAAAATCTCAAGTTGGCGCGCAGTATGATGAAACCGGCCCTCGGGGTGTTTGCCCACTTCGGCGTGGAACTCGGCATCCAGCGGCGCAATCTCATCTTGGATCATCCTGCGCACCTGCTCAATCAGCGGGCGCACCCGATCCGTCATCCCAAGATCCATGTCACTCTTCCCTCTGATATCGGCACAGCCACTGCGCCACCAAAGCGGGGCGATCCTGACCTTCGATTTCGACCGCGACATCCCAGGTCACGGTGAACCAGCCTTTGATTTCTTTGATCTCGCCGACCGTAAACCGCCCGCGCACCCGCGCGCCCACAGGCACCGGCGCGGTAAAGCGGATGCGGTCAAACCCATAGTTCAGCCCCATCTGCACCCCGGGCAAATCCGGGATCGCCTGATAGGACATAGCCGACAACATCGACAGCGTCAGAAACCCATGTGCAATGGTCTCACCCAACGGCGTCTGGGCAGCCTTTTCTTTATCGAGATGGATGAACTGCCAATCTTCGGTGGTGTCGGCAAAGGCTTTGACCCGTGCAGCATCCAGAGTGAACCACTCTGAATGGCACACGCCCAAGCCTTGAAGTGTTTCAATGGGCATCGGGTAAAACGTAATCCTTGAATGTTTTGCGCAGGGTCAGTTTGGACACCTTCCCCGTGGCCGTCATGGGCAAGGCCTCGATCAGTTCCATCGCATCGGGCAACTGCCATTTGGCGACATGCTCCAGCATCAAGCCGTGGATCTCGTCCAGAGGTGGCGGATTGGCTGCGTCCTGCGGCACCACAACCAAAAGCGGACGCTCTTCCCATTTGGGGTGGGCGATGGCGATCACCGCACAATTGGCCACACCGGGATGCGCCATGGCCATGTTTTCCAGATCAATCGAGCTGATCCATTCGCCCCCGGATTTGATCAGATCTTTAGATCGATCCTGAATGCATAGGAAACCCGTCTCATCAATGCTCGCCACATCGCCAGTGCCAAACCAGCCCTCGGCGTCAAAGGCGGCATTGGTGGCCTCTTCGTTGTTGAAATACCCTTGAATGATGGCGTTGCCGCGCACAAAGAGCTCACCCGCCGCCTCACCGTCATGCGGCAGGCGTTTGCCCTCTTCATCGAGGATCTTCATCTCAACCCCATAGACCCTGCGGCCCTGTTTCGATTTGAGATCAAGCTTTTCGTCTTGTGACAGCCCATCTTGAGCTTTGGGCAGCTGCGCCTGTGTGCCAATAGGGCTCATCTCGGTCATGCCCCAGGCGTGACAGACATCCACGCCCTTGTCCTCGAACCATGCGATCATCGCGCGCGACGCGGCGGACCCGCCGATCACCAGCTGATCCAGCTTTGAGGGCATTGCATTGCGCTGCTCCATCTCGGCTTTGAGCCCAAGCCAGACCGTCGGGACTCCCCAGCTTGCGGTCACGCCCTCATTTTCCATCAGATCAAACAGCGACGGGCCATCCAGAGCCGGCCCCGGCATAATCATCGAGGCCCCGACCAAAGGTGCGCCGTAGGGGAGCCCCCAGGAATTGACGTGGAACATCGGGACAACCGGCAGAATACGCGCGCCCTCATGCAGGCTGCGCGGCACGGAAACCGCGATCATAAAGGCATGCAACACGGTTGAGCGATGGGAATAGAGCGCGCCTTTGGGATTGCCGGTGGTGCCCGAGGTGTAACACAGACCTGCGGCGGCGTTTTCATCAACCAAAGGCCAGTCAAAGGTGGTGGAGTGGCCGTCCAGAAGGTCTTCGTAACACAAAAGGTCCAATGCACTGTCAGGCATGTGCGCCCGATCGGTCATCACCACGATGCGCATCCCAGATGGCAGTTGAGCGGCCAGCGCCTCAAGGATCGGTACAAAGGTCAGATCAACAAAGATCGCCCGATCTTCGGCGTGGTTGACGATGTACAGCATCTGCTCGGCAGAGAGGCGCGGGTTGATGGTATGGCACACGGCCCCCATGCCTGAGATGGCATAATAGAGCTCAAAATGGCGGTAGCCATTCCACGCAAGCGTTGCAACGCGATCCCCGTCATCAATGCCCAAGGCCTTAAGCGCATGCGCCAATTGCGCCGTCCGCTGAAACGCCTCGACATAGGTTTCGCGGTGCAGATCCCCCTCTGTGCGCACCGAAACAATTTCCCCTGTCGGGTGCACGTCTGCCGCAAATTGCAGTATCTCAATGATACGCAGCGGCATTTGCATCATCATACCTTGCATCTGGCCCTCCCTTGCCATCAGCTAATGTCAACCACAGTGGCAAACCGCGTGACCAAAACGCAAGCCGTTTCCAAGGTTTGCCCGATTTGTGACGTAAGGAGATTTCATGACCCAAATGCGCAGCATCACCCTCGCCCGCCGCCCCAAAGGTGCGCCGGTGCCAGAAGACTTTGCCCTTAAGACCAGCGGTTTGCCCGAGGTTGGTGAGGGTGAGATTTTGATTGAGGTCAGCCAGTTTTCTCTCGATCCCTATATGCGGGGTCGGATGGAAGACGTGAAAAGCTATGCCCCCTCTGTTGGGTTGGGGGAACCGATGGTCGGCCAGGGCGTCGGACGTGTCCTGATCTCAAAAGCCGATGGATTTGCCGAAGGTGATCTTGTGACCGGCATGACCGGCTGGAACAGTCACGCGGTTCTCGCGGGCTTAGAGGCCCGCAAGCTTGACGAGACCCTCCCCCCGTCAACGGCCTTGGGCGTTCTGGGTATGCCAGGTTTCACCGCATGGGTTGGCTTGAAGAAATATGGCTACATGAAGCCCGGTGAAACGCTTGCGGTCGCTGCGGCCACGGGTCCTGTCGGCGCCATGGTTGGGCAACTTGCGAAATCTGCCGGGTTGCGCACCGTCGCCATCGCAGGAGGTGCGGCCAAATGCAAACTGGCGACCGAGACCTTTGGATTTGACGCCGCCATCAACCACCGCGCTTATGATGACGCCTCTGGCCTGCGCAAAGCAATCGCTGAGGCCGCGCCTGATGGTGTGGACATCTATTTCGAAAATGTCGGGGGCAAGGTTCTTGAAGGCATTCTGCCACTAATGAACACCGGCGGGCGCATCCCACTGATCGGCACCATTGCGTGGTATGGCGGTGCGGAAGTGGCCGACGACCGTCTGCCGATGATGTGGCGCTCCATTTTGGTCAAACGCCTTCAAGTCACCGGTATGATCGTTTTCGATCACTGGGACAGCTATCCTGAGTTCCTCGCCGAGGTCGGCCCCAAAGTCGCGGCGGGCGAGATCGACTATCTTGAAGACGTCGCTCAGGGCATCGAAAAAGCCCCCGAAGCCTTTATCGCGATGCTCAAAGGCGGCAATATGGGCAAACAGATCGTGCAGGTCTAAGCAGGACATGTGGCGTGCTGTTGACGCGCGCCACGCGTCAGACCCCGGGGTCATTGCATCGTTTTGTTTTTACAGCTTTAACTGCCCCGCAAGACTGTCTTCTCAGGAGAACCACACATGATGTCACGTATCGTTTCCGCCGCCTGTGCCATGACCATGATAGCGGGCGCAGCCCTGGCTCAGGGCACCGGATCTGAGGGCTATTTCCAGGTGTATAACGACACAGAGGGCCACATCGTGGTTGGTTTCTACACCAATGACGGGTCCGACTGGTCGTCCAATTGGCTGGACGGTGTTGAAATTCACCCAGGTGAAAATGCCACTACCGAGTTCAGCGGTGACAGCGGCCCATGTGAACAGGTGCTTCAGGTTGGCTGGCTCGGCGACGACGACAGTGAAGTGCTGGATGATCCGATCTCAATCGACATCTGCGATGCCTCCAACGTCTATCTTGGTGATAACGAAATCACTTACGACTGATCAGGGTCTTCTGACGTCAGCGCAAACGGCGCAGGCGCACCGCCCAGATCGTCAATCTGTAATGGCCCTGTGGGCCGTGCCAGACGATTGCGGACTACCCAATACAGACGTTCAGATGCGCGAGTGATCGCCACATAGGCCAGCCGTTTCCACAGTGGCTGGCCAGCCTCTGACCGCCCCATACGCGCAGCGGCGTAGAGATCTGGGGCAAAGACCTGAACATTGTCCCATTGGCTGCCCTGCGCCTTGTGGATGGTCACAGCCGCCCCATGCAAAAAGGCAGCCCCCATCCGCGCAGCATAGGGAATAAAGGGTTCTTCTTCGTCGGGTTTTTCGATTTTCACAATCGACGCCGCCGAGACCTGCGGCTCGGGCGCGCCCATCACATGCAGGCGTGAAAACCCCGGTTTGCGCCCCGGCCCGAGATAGACCACCTGCGCGCCTTTGATCAGGCCACGTGCCTCAAGATCAAGACGCTTTTTACGGTGTTTCATCGGCAGTTCGATGCCGTCACAGATCAGCGGTTCACCGGGCAGCAATTCGGTTTCCGGCGCCCCATGCACCGAACGAAATGCATTGATGAGGCGAATGCGCGTGGCATTGCGCCAGACCAGAACCGGGCTGCGGGCCATCAGATCCACTTCGACCCGCTGGGCCCAAACCACACGGTCATCCTTGCGCGCGACCTCTTCAACCAGACGCTCAAAATCTTCAAATCCGATCTGAGGATCCGCCAGAGCATGGGCCAGATCCAGAATAGGATTGTCTGCGTCCTGACGGTGGATGCGTTGCAGTTCGAGCTTTTGGTCTTCGGGGACCGTTTCAAACACCATCTGGCCCGACTGGTTGACCGGCGCAAGCTGGGCTGGATCACCAAACATAACCAGATTTGGGAAAATCTCTTTCAGATCGTCGAACTGGCGATCATCCAGCATCGAGGCCTCGTCAACAAACCCGATATCAAGCTCTTCCTCACGCCGCTTCCATCCGGTGATAAAATCACTGCCGCGCAGCCCTGCTGCTGCCAAAGCTGCCGGGATCGATTTATGCAGTTCATAGCTCGCCTTGGCGCGATCCAGCGCCTCAGGCTCGAGCTCATCAATGGTGGGCTTTTCATCATTGCCCATCAACCATTCGGCGATCTGCTCGTATTGCGGATCGTAAACGGGCGAATAGAGAATACGGTGAATTGTGGTGGCTGGCACGCCACGGTTGCGCAGCACGCTGGCGGCTTTGTTGGTCGGAGCAAGGATCGCAAGGGTTCGGGTGTCGCGTTTGCGTTTGCCCTCATAATCCCCCGAGACAATATCCACGCCCGCCTCTTGCAGCGCTTTGACCAGCTCGGACAACAGCATGGTTTTCCCACTGCCCGCCTTGCCCATCACGGCCATCACCCGTCCTTTGGTGTCGGTTGCCGGTTGGGTGAAACCTTCATCCAGATCAACACCCGCCTCGCGCAGCATGTCCGCCACGCGATCATGGGCCATGGCCTGATCATCTGAGAAAACAAAAGGGGCTGGTGCGTTCATGCGGGCACCCTATCCCCGGTGAAAGACAGGCGCCAGCGCCACAACACCGAAAAAGCGCGCGAGGACCAACCTCGCGCACTTTTCTCACGGTTTTGGATTAGGCTGCGCGCACATCTGTGGAGGTTGTTGCGCCCCCAAAAGACAGATCGAACCAGTGCCGTGACAGCTCTGGTGTTACCCCAGCGGTTTTGGCCACGCGCGCCTGAATTTCGGGTGTAAACTCCCACAATGCAACGCTAATCCCGTCGCGTCCTTCGCCCTCAGTACCCAGAACCTCAGGCTCTGACCCAATCCGCCGAAACACGCGGACCATATGCGCAAAGATTACCCCGACAAAATGGTCTACGCCAAACTCTTGCATGATTTCTCCTCCGGCCAGCATCAAAGCTGCGGCCACACCAGGGCGCGACCCTTTGGCCAGACAGAACCGGGTGCATTCCCAGATCAGCGGGCTTTCGATCCGCACGCCATCGGTCAGATGCAGGAAATGATCATTGACCATGGTCGGCCCCATTGTGGGCATCAGACGCAGCGATCCGCCGTGGGTGCCATCCGCATTTTCCCAGATGATATACAATGGGTTGTCGCGATCATACTCATCTCGCTCATACCCATCCTCATCCACGGTCACATCCCAGTTGTGGCGTGTTTTGAATTGCTCTGCGCGATCGCGAAACATAGTGTTTGCCAGCAGTGGATAGGCGTGAAGATCGGCGGCATAAATAAAACGGATCATGAGAATCCCCTCAGTTCTAGTGTGAATGAGGGAATGTTTTCTCAACTCTAGTTAATTGCCAGCGCTAGCAACGCTCGCTGGGGTAGATCAACCTTAGGTGTTGAACAAATTACACAACAATTAACCCGCGACTCAGCGCGCGCGCCACGGCATGTGTGGTGTTCATCGCGCCAAGTTTATGGCGTGCGCTTTCCACATAAACCCGTAGAGTGTGTTCAGAAATTGCCAATGTATTGGCCGCCTGTGCCCGGTTGTACCCGATGGCAAGCAAGGTCATGGCCTCAACCTCGCGCGGAGAGAGGGGCTGGTTGGCCTCCGGGGTGCGGCCCGGTTGAAACTCTAGCGCCTTTTGGTTGAACGAATGCGCGATAAGAATCAGGTTGCGCCGGTGGGTGGCGGTAAATGTGTCCCAGCTGGCATCATCACACCCGTGGCTGAGCGTGAAATGGGCGAACTGACCATTTGGACCTCGGATTGGGATAGAATAGCCTTGGTTGCCCACCCCATGATCGATGGCGTCTTGCAGAAACACCCGCGCCGCTTTGCTTGACCAATCCAGGCGTTTCCAGTCAACGGGATGGAACCGTTGGAAGCAGCCAACAATTACAGGATCGACGCGCAGATACCCTTTTTCGATATAGCGATTGACCCATTCGAGATCATAAGTGCCACAGCCATATTGGTCGCCGTTGCTGCTCACCCAATGATAAACCATGTGATCCACGCGATAAGCATCGCGCAGCTCTTCAATGACGATCTGAAGATCATCTAACTGCTCAGAGGCCTCGAGCCTCTCGATCAGCTGATCCACGCGTGGATTGTCGTCCAAAGAGCCCACCCTGTTGTCCCTCGGCTAGGGACGCCAGTTCAACCTGAGCAACAAAAGTGGCGTCATCCAATGTTGCCGCCAGAGTCGGCATGTCATTGCTGCGCGCGAACGTTTTCAGGTCAACCAGTACGTCCAAAATCCAATTCTGTCCCATGAGAAACCTCACTCATAGATGGGTAAACTAACACTGACTCAACGATAACACGAGCGTTGGAGCGTTAATATTCGCGTAAAATCCATCCCCAAAATCTGCGAGGTCCTTCGATGCAACCTATTGATACGACAATTTGCGCCACTAGCAACGAAAACGCCCGCGCCGTGGGTCACACGATTCGCGGGCGTTTCAATCTCACGTCACAGCCGATTTGCGGTGTGATTAGCGCGCCGACAGCGCGTCCTCAAAGGTGCGCAGACCGGTAGTCGGGGCCTGAACCAAAACCGCCATGTTGCCGGGCTGGTGCTCGTTGCGCAGCATTTTGGTGTGGGCCTGCGGGATCTCATCCCATGGGAACACTTCGGACAAGCAAGGGTCCAGACGGCGCTCGCACATCAGACGGTTTGCGGCCGCGGCCTGCTTCAGGTGCGCAAAGTGCGATCCCTGCAGACGTTTCTGGTGCATCCACATGTAACGCACGTCAAAGGTGGTGTTGAAACCAGAGGTCCCGGCGCAGATCACAACCATACCGCCCTTTTTCACAACAAGGGTTGAAACGGGGAATGTTGCTTCGCCCGGGTGTTCAAAGACCATATCCACATTCACGCCTTTGCCGGTGATCGCCCAGATCGCCTTGCCAAATTTGCGCGCTTCTTTCAGCCAGTCATTGTATTCCGGGCTATTCACCGTGGGGAGCTGCCCCCAACAGTTAAAGTCTTTGCGGTTGATCACACCCTTGGCGCCCTGATCCAGAACAAACTGGCGTTTGCTCTCATCCGAAATCACCCCGATGGCATTGGCGCCAACCGTATTGGCCAATTGGATCGCGTAAGAGCCCAGACCACCCGAAGCGCCCCAAACCAGAACGTTCTGACCCGGCTTCAGCTCGTGGGGGTGGTGACCAAACAGCATGCGGTAGGCGGTTGCGAGGGTCAGAGTATAGCAGGCGCTTTCTTCCCAGGTCAGGTGCTTGGGGCGCGGCATCAGCTGCTGTGCCTGTGCGCGGGCAAACTGCGCAAACGAGCCATCACCAGTCTCATAGCCCCAGATCCGCTGGGTCGGCGAGAACATCGGATCGCCGCCATTACAGTCTTCGTCGTCGCCATCATCCTGGTTACAGTGAATGACAACCTCGTCGCCCACTTTCCAGTTCTTCACCTTGTCGCCCACGGCCCAGACGATGCCCGAGGCATCAGAACCTGCGATGTGATAGTCCTGACCGTGCACATCAAACGGCGAGATTGGCTGCCCCAGACCGGCCCATACGCCGTTGTAGTTCACGCCGGCGGCCATCACGAGAACAAGCACCTCGTGGCTGTCGACCTGCCAGGTGTCGACCACCTCTTTCTGGAACGACTGCTCGGGTTCGCCATGACGATCACGACGGATCGCCCATGCGTACATTTTCTTGGGAACATACCCAAGCGGGGGCATTTCACCCACCTCGTAAAGATCTTTTTCAGGCGCGTCGTACTGGGCAATGCCGGTGTCGAGATCCAAAGCCATGGCGGCCTCCTGCAGTCGAAAGGTTACACAGTCCCCTCTGCAGCGCAGAATGATGGGGATTGCTCAGTGGAATAACTTTCACTGCGCAACATTGCAACCCATTACGGCATCTCGTTGTAATTTTATAACCGAGCGGACGCAGCAAAAACCTTCGCAAACGCAGCAATCACTGGGGTTTGTCCGGGAAAAGGTGCTTAATTGAGTTCGCGTAATATTCGACAAGAGCCCGGCCATCTTCGGTAACTTTCAGCAAATCGCCCTGCGATTCGACCAAACCGCGCTTTGTCAAACGCTCAAGCCCATACTGCATCGCATAGCTGAGATCCCGATGCGGCAGATGGATATGGGCGTGCTGCAGCTCGGACTGCGCCGCGTTGAACCGCGCCTGCAGGTCTGCCTCAGACAGGGACTGTTCCAGCAGCAGATGTGACACCAACGGCACGGGCAGAACCGGAATGATCTCGGCAATGCGCTGCATCAGCATTTCGGCCAGCTCTTCTGGCGTTTCCAGCATTCCGGGCATGTCCCGCAGAGATACGGGTTTGCCAAAACTTACCGCCGCATAGCCGAACCGATGGTAGCGCCCGATAAGCTTGAGCCAGATCAGCTTCAACGTCGCGAGCGTAACATGGGTGATCTTGGCATTGAAACGCCGCGTGCCTGCTTTGGCGGCGGCGGTAAGAACCTGATCTTCTAACACTCGGTCGTAGTTCAGCGCCACCGGTACAAAAACAACGTTCTGTTCGGCAAGGTCCAGATCCTCGGTGATGTAGCTGAGCAATCCAACCTTCGGGCGCTTTACGGATCCATCCAGACTCAAACCACCTTCGGGAAAGATGGCCTGCGTTACGCCCCCCTTGGTTGCCATCTGCACATAGCGCCGCAGAACCTTGCGATAGAGCCCACCGTTTGAGCGGCGTCGAATAAAATAGGCCCCCATGGCGCGGATAAGACGCGACAGGGGCCAGACCTGTGCCCATTCGCCCACCGCATAAGACAGGGCAGACCGATCTGCGGCAAGGTGGGTCACCAGCACGTAATCCATGTTCGACCGGTGATTCATGACAAAGACAATTGTAGCGTCAGGGTCGAGTTGCGACAGCGCCTCTTCGTCGTGATACCCGAGACGGACCCGGTACAGCGACTTCGACAAAAACCGCGCCAGACGCACGCCCCAGCCAAAATAAGTGAAGGCGGAAAACGAGGGCACGATCTCGCGGGCGTATTTGCGCGCCCGCTCAAACGCCACGTCTTCGCGCACATGATTGCGTTCCGCATGCTCGACGATGGCCTCGGTCACCTGTGGATCGTAGACCAACCGCTGGATCAGGTCATACCGGCGCAACAGCTTGAACGGCTCAATCGGTCGCTCGAGTCTGCGGTTCAGCTGATCGACGGCACGTTCCATCCGGCGGCGTAGAAACCAACGCACCGACGGAAACAGAAAGTGCGACGCAAAGGTGATGGCCGCAAAACACAAGATGAGCACAAAAAGCCAGAGCGGCAGGATCACCGGTGAGGTCATAGGGTCTTTATCTCTAAAAGCGCGTCTCAGGAATGCGCGCCGTTTCAGCCGAATCTTCGGGATTGCAGTCGGGAGCGGAAAACCACCCCTCTCGCCGAGAAAAGCAGCGCGCTCGTGGTAACAGCAGCCCACCTCTCTCAGCAACGGGAATTCCGTATATTGAGGATCAGGCTTTGTGCCGCATTGCAGAAATTGCATATTTGGCGACACTTGCTCGGAATAAGGCCCGGACACATTCAGGAAAACTCATGCTGCATTTGCACCGCTGCAGCGCGGCGAATTGACAGCGACATAAAGTTTCGCATACACATTTCAAAACGCAACAAGATTGCAGTGCCAAATCAAGCCGAGGAATGCGCAAGATGACCGACACCCAGCCCGCCAAAGACCGCCCCTGGCTGATCCGCACCTATGCCGGCCACTCCACGGCCAAGGCCTCGAATGAATTGTATCGCTCCAACCTGTCTAAGGGCCAAACAGGACTATCTGTGGCGTTCGACCTGCCCACGCAGACCGGATATGACAGCGACCACATTCTTGCGCGTGGCGAAGTTGGCAAGGTTGGTGTGCCTGTTGGGCATCTCGGCGATATGCGCACCCTGTTTGACCAGATCCCGCTGGAGCAAATGAACACCTCGATGACAATCAATGCCACGGCGCCTTGGTTGCTTGCTCTTTATATCGCCACAGCAGAGGAACAGGGGGCAGATATTTCCAAGCTTCAGGGCACGGTTCAGAACGACCTGATCAAAGAGTATCTGTCGCGTGGCACCTATATTTGCCCACCGAAACCCAGTCTCAAAATGATCGGCGATGTGGCAGAATACTGTTACCACAACGTGCCGAAATGGAACCCCATGAACGTGTGTTCCTATCACCTGCAAGAAGCGGGTGCGACACCGGAGCAGGAGCTTGCCTTTGCTTTGGCGACGGCCATCGCCGTTTTGGACGAGCTGAAACCCCGGGTCTCGGCCGAAGATTTCCCAAGCCTCTGTGGGCGCATTTCCTTCTTTGTGAATGCTGGCATCCGCTTTGTCACTGAGATGTGCAAAATGCGCGCTTTTGTCGATCTCTGGGATGAGATTCTGCTTGAACGGTATGGTGTTGAAAATCCGAAGTTCCGGCGCTTCCGGTATGGGGTTCAGGTGAACAGTCTTGGTTTGACCGAGCAACAGCCAGAAAACAACGTCTATCGTATCCTGATCGAAATG
Source organism: uncultured Pelagimonas sp. (assembly GCA_947497905.1). Taxonomy (GTDB): domain Bacteria; phylum Pseudomonadota; class Alphaproteobacteria; order Rhodobacterales; family Rhodobacteraceae; genus CANMIH01. The sequence continues at coordinate 96,667 of CANMIH010000006.1, read as the reverse complement.
CTCGCCGTGACACTGTCGAAAAAGGCGCGCGCCCGCGCGGTGCAGCTTCCGGCCTGGAACGAGGCGCTTGGCCTGCCCCGCCCCTGGGATCAGCAATGGTCGATGCGCATGCAGCAGATCCTGGCATATGAAACCGATCTTCTGGAATATGACGATCTGTTCGAAAACAATCCAGCCGTGGATCGCAAAGTTGCGGCTCTCAAAGAGGGTGCACGGGCCGAGCTTGCCAATATTGAATCCATGGGCGGCGGCATTGGGGCCATTGACTATATGAAGGCCCGCCTTGTCGACAGCAACGCCGCACGTTTGAACAAGATCGAGCGGCAGGAAACCGTGGTTGTTGGGGTCAACCGCTGGACCGAGGGTGAAGACAGCCCACTGGTTGGCGAAGACGGCGGTATCATGGTTGTCGATCCTGCTGTTGAGCAAGAACAGGTGGCACGGCTGAATGAATGGAGGGCAGCGCGAGATGACACCGCCGTGCAGGCAGCGCTGGCAGAGCTGCGCTCTGCCGCAAAAGACGGGCGAAATGTCATGCCCGCCTCAATCGCCTGTGCCAAAGCCGGTGTCACAACCGGTGAGTGGGCGGGAGAAATGCGCGCCGTTCATGGCGAATATCGTGGACCAACCGGTGTAGCACGGGGTGTGTCGAACATGACTGAAGGGCTGGACGATCTGCGTAATGCTGTTGATGCGGTGAGTGACCGTCTCGGTGAGCGCCTCAAATTTCTTGTTGGCAAACCCGGTCTCGACGGCCATTCGAATGGCGCGGAACAGATCGCCTTTCGTGCCCGAGACTGCGGCATGGATATCGACTATGAAGGCATCAGGCTGACACCGGAACAAATCGTCGAAGCGGCACGGGCGGGCACCCATGTGATCGGGCTCTCTATTCTATCCGGAAGCCACCTGCCCCTCGTTGAGGATGTACTGCAACGCCTAAAAGACGAAAATCTCAGCCATATTCCGGTGACAGTTGGTGGGATCATCCCGGACGAGGACGCGGAACAGCTTCGCTCCATGGGGGTTGCACGTGTCTACACACCCAAAGATTTCGAACTGAACACCATCATGCACGACATTATCACCTTGGCTGATCCGCGCTAATTGCGCCCTGCGCTAAACGCCACTTAACCTATCGACTGAAAACAAAACGCTCCTCGGTATATTAATCGAGGGGTGTTTCCTATATATTCACGCGAAATGAGTGAAATGACACAAATTAGCACCTGACTTTTTTTGCAATCTGGCAGAATAAGTGCTGAATGATAGGAGACACCATGAATATCGACCTTGAATCTCTTTCACGAGAAGATCTGAGCAAACTCATCAACGACGCGACAAAAGCGCTAAAAACTGTCGACGCGCGTCGGCGCGCAGAAGCCAAGATCGCGGCTGAGAAAGCTGTTAAAGAATTCGGCTATTCGCTTGATGAAATCCTAACTGCCACCACCAAAGGCAGCAAAGGCGCCCCCAAATACGCTAACCCAGAAGATCCGACACAGACTTGGACCGGTCGCGGCCGCAAACCCAACTGGGTTGTTGAAGCACTGAAATCTGGCAAATCCGTGGACGACCTGGCAATCTAATATGTCACTTCATATTGGAGCCGAAAAAGGCCAGATTGCAGAAACGGTTTTGATGCCGGGTGATCCGCTGCGCGCGGAATGGGCGGCACATAAGTTTCTGGAAAACGTCGAATGCGTAAACCGCGTGCGCGGCATGCTGGGCTTTACGGGAACGTGGCGCGGAAATCGGGTCACCATCCAGGGCTCAGGCATGGGCATGCCTTCGCTATCGATCTACGCCAATGAGCTTCTGAAAGACTACGGCGCCAAGACACTGATCCGTATCGGCTCATGTGGCGGCATGCAGAAGTCTGTGGGAATCCGCGATGTCATTGTCGCTATGACCGCATCGACACTCTCGACACCGTCAATCGGCATGTTTCGTGAGATTAACTTTGCGCCCACGGCCAATTATGAGTTGCTGCGCAATGCTGTGGCCTCAGCCGAGCGCAAAGGCGTAACGCATCATGTTGGCGGCATTTATTCGGCAGACGTATTCTACGATGAACGTCCTGACCTGAACGAGCAAATGACTCGACATGGCATTCTCGCCGTCGAAATGGAAGCCGCAGAACTTTATATTCTTGCGGCACGTTATCAGGCGCGCGCTCTGGCTGTTTTGACTGTCTCCGATCATTTACAGACAGGCGAAGCCCTGTCGGCAGATGAACGGGAAACCAGCTTTGGCGACATGGTGGAAATGGCACTTGAGGCGGCTTTCCCAGACGCCTGAATTGGGAAACGGCCCATTTCATATTTGAAAGGACCCGCAGTTTATCGCTGCGGGTCCTTTTGCATATTCCATTCGAATATGTTCCAACTTTCAGACTATTTAACGCCCTTGACTGCGGTCATATCCGTTCACCTCAGGAGAGGTCCAATCCCCCAGCGCGCCGGCATCAGGCGTCAGGATTTCGATCTTCAGTGGGTAGCAGGGCGCAGTGTCTGAACTGTGCTCAGCTGAGCAATCTCCACCTGGGCAGGCGCTGATGGCTCCGAGCAACGGGATCTCTGCGAAAAAGGTCAACGCATCCCCTGGGCGCACCGGGCTTGCCTTCATGAAGTACTGGCCCGTGTCACGCGTGAACCCGGTACACATGAAGACGTTTAAGACGTCATGCACATGTGGTTCGGCATCCTCTACTGCGATATCCATTTCATCCGCCAGCGCGCGAGTCAAATTGGAATGACAGCAATGGTGATACTGCGAGCCGGCCAAAAGATTGCCGGTGTAGGGATCACATCGCGTCCCGATCACATCATGAACCGATCCACCATACTCATCCATGCCGTACCAGTTCAGACTGTCGTCAACGATTGTCGCCATGGGGCGCAGATAGGGAAAGCTCGACCAGAGCCGCTCACCGGTTGTCACATGGGTTCCATGCAGCGCGCGGGTTTTGCCTGAGTAGAACCGCTCAGCCAGGTCACTTGCGTTCCAGAGGTTCAGATCCCCGACCTGCGGCCCATCAACGGACACCACCCGAAAGAACGATCCGGCGGGCACCTGAAAGGTGCAGGCCTCACGTGGGGCTGCCACCTGAGTTTCTGTGACTTTGGCCGTCGCCAGCGCAGCCCGATACAGGTCCATATCTGGAACCGGCAAAGTCTCGTTGGGGTAACAAATCACTGGCTTAATCGCCCGACGGGCATCTGCGTCTGCAGGTCTTTGCGACATAAGGGCCTCCTTGTCATTTGCGAGCAGAGAACCCTGCGACCCACCACAACGCAAGCAGAAATCAGATCACAATCTGCTTCAAAGGAGGAAAGCCGTTAAAGCCGACCGAGGCATATGTTGTTGTATACGCCCCACAATTGCGAAGCACGACCCGATCACCCGCCTGAAGCGAAACCGGCAATTGCACAGGAACGGTTTCATACAACACATCTGCGCTATCACATGACGGGCCCGCCACAATGCAGGGCCCGGTTTGTTCCCCATCCCAGCGCGTCAGAAACTCATATCGGATGGCCTCACCCATGGCTTCGGCCAGACCAGAAAACAACCCGATATCGAGATAGACCCAGCGGTGAAGATCTTCGTCGGACTTCCGCGACGCCAGCAACACTTCTGAGGCAATAGCACCCGCTTCGGCAACCATGGCGCGCCCAGGTTCCGCCATGACATGGGGCACGGGCCCAAATCGCGATTGGATCAAGCGCATCACGTCAGCGGCATAGGGTTCCGGCGCATCAATATCTGCACCATGATAGGCTGGAAATCCCCCGCCAATGTTCAAAAGCTCAAGCGGGAAACCCGCAGCTCGTGCCTGATGCCACAGAGGCGCAATCTGATCCAGAACAGGCGTCCACATCGACGCGTGGCGGGTCTGAGACCCCACATGAAAGCTGAGCCCAACCGGATTGAGCCCGAGATCTTTCGCAAGGGTCAGCAGCGGCAAGAATTTGTCAGCAGCACAGCCAAACTTGCGCGACAAAGGCCAATCGGCCTCAGTGGCCCCCATGACCAACCGGATATAGACCGAAGCCCCGGGCGCATGATGCGCAATCTTAACAAGCTCTTCCTCAGCGTCCGCCGCAAAAAGCGTCACTCCGCAGGCATGGGCATAGGCAATGTCAGAGGCACGCTTGATCGTGTTTCCGAAACTGATTTGAGCTCCGGTGGCACCAGCCTGCAAACACATATCAATCTCGGCCCGCGACGCCGCATCAAAATTGCTGCCCATCGCCTGCAAGGCGTCCAGCACCTCGGGTGCCGGGTTGGCTTTGATGGCATAATGGATCTGCGCCCGCCCAAGCCCTTGAGCCAATGAGGAATACTGGCGTTTCACCGCCTCAAGATCCAAAATCAGAGTTGGACAGTCAAAATCATGAGAAAAGGCGTAGGCCTCTGCACGAGTCAGTGAAGTGCAGGCAGGTTGCCCGGCTACGTGTGCGTTCATGGTCATCTCCAATAGACCCGGGCCATACCTGTCCCGACCAGTACCAAGGGAGACGTTACCGTCGCTACGTAACCGTAGGGGCGTTACCCCTTTCGCCAGAGGCGCGTGCGTTGGCGTCTGTGAGCGGGGATATGCAAAGGGATGACGAGTCGTGCAAGAGTTTTTTTTTGCGTTTCCCGTCAATCTGGGGCGCGCAGGCAGGTTTTCGGCTCTTTGCCACGATGGCCCGAAGTTTCCAGACCGCAATGCACGCAGCGCCATGTGCTATCAGCCGCCACGTCATTCAGGTCACGATATTCACGCCACCGGCAGTGGCGGGTTTTGCGGTTCGAAAAGATCGCCACCAATGCAAAGGCGATCACGAGGCCTATCAGGATGTGCATAGGGCGGGCTTAGCGCCCTGCCCCATAGATTGCCAGCGCGCGTATTTACGCAGCGAGGGGATACTCTTCATACGCCGGGGTCTGAGCCTCTGGGCGTTTTTCAGGGGTGTAATAGGCATAGGCCTGTTCAAGGATTTCCAAAGCGGCTTTTGCTTTGAGTGTTTCGTCCTGAGCCATGGGGTTACCTTCGATCATGTGGTGTCCTCCCGTGCGCTAAACCTATGGTTTCGAAACCAAAACCACATCCCACAAATCCCCAACTCCGCCATGCACACCCCGCATAGGCAGATTGGGAATTGGGTACTCCGAATAGAAAGCCCCCGCCAGCACGGGCTGACGGGGGCAAGAGTTTCACGCTTTGTGCGGATCAGACGTGGCGTTCGACCATCATCTTTTTGATCTCAGCAATCGCTTTGGCCGGGTTCAGACCCTTGGGGCAGGTCTTGGCACAGTTCATGATGGTGTGGCAGCGATAGAGCTTGAACGGATCTTCCAGTTCATCCAGACGTTCACCGGTCGCCTCATCGCGGCTGTCAATGATCCAGCGGTAAGCGTGCAACAGCGCAGCCGGGCCAAGATAGCGATCGCCATTCCACCAGTAGCTCGGACACGAGGTCGAGCAGCTGGCGCACATCACACATTCATATAGACCGTCGAGCTTCTTGCGGTCTTCAATCGACTGCTTCCACTCTTTCGCCGGGCGGTTGGTCTTGGTTTCCAACCACGGCATGATCGACGCGTGCTGCGCATAGAAGTGGGTCAGATCCGGGATCAGGTCCTTCACCACCGGCATATGCGGCAGCGGGTAAATTTTGACCACCGAGCCACGCACCTCATCCAGACCGTAGATACAGGCCAGCGTGTTGATGCCGTCGATGTTCATCGCACAGGACCCACAGATACCTTCGCGGCAGGACCGGCGGAAGGTGAGGGTCGGGTCGATCTCGTTTTTGATCTTGATCAGCGCGTCGAGGATCATCGGCCCGCAGCTGTCCATATCAAGGAAATAGGTATCCACACGCGGATTTTCACCGTCATCCGGGTTCCAGCGGTATATCTGGAACTGACGGACGTTTTTCGCGCCCTCCGGCTTGGGCCAGGTTTTGCCCGTGCGGATGGTAGAATTCTTGGGGAGGGTCAGCTGGACCATGTCTCTCTCCTTATCGAAGCAGCGCAGGCAGGCCTTCGGCCGCCAGGCATGTGAGGGTCTCTGGCTTTGAGACGATATCGGTAACGATCTGAACGGTGCTTTCGGTTGGACCAAGCACAGCATCCGCCGCCAAAGCGCGCAACTGCGGCGCAGAAGCGTTATTGATGACGCAATCCAGAGCGGGTTCTAACGGCACGCCGGGAAAACGCTCGGTCAACACAGGTGTGATGGCAGAACGCGCCGCTTGGCGGGCAATCTCGTCTTGGGCCTGCGGTGAACATCCCGCAAGCAGAAGGGCACAGGCTGAGATACGGATCAGCGACAATACTGGACACCTCCATAAAGGACACCGGCATGCGCCGGGCAGTGTGGCGAACCATACTGACGGCGTGGTGTCATCTGGGCCTCAATAGGCGCCCGGTAATCACGACCACTCGGCTGCGCAGGAATTGGCTGCGCCCCAGAAGCATGCACCCGTTCCAAACATTGTCGATAGGCAGATTCCATCACGCCTTTCGACAGGCCACGTCCAATCGACGCCCCAATCACAGATGCCCTGTTGGAATAATCCGTATGGATGTGCGCCGTACGACTGCGGGCCTCGTCATATTGCGCCTTGCACTCAGCTGCCGACTGCGCTGCCGGGCCTTGAAAAACAGTTTGTTCTTCACAGCCCGCCAGCATCACCGACGATAGGAGCAATATGAGAGTACCCGCCTTCATCAGAACGTCCGTGCCTTCGGAGCGATCTTCTTGAGGCTGATGCCACCTTGATCTTCGTTCGTCAGCGGATCAACGACAACCGGGCGATACTCAAGATCAACCTTGTTGCCATCAATGCGGCTGATGGTGTGCACACGCCAGTTTTCGTCGTCACGCTCAGCGAAATCTTCATGCGCATGGGCGCCACGCGATTCCTGGCGTGCCTCAGCCCCAACGATGGTGGCCAAGGCGTTTGGCATCAGGTTGGTCAGCTCCAATGTTTCCATCAGATCCGAGTTCCAGACCAACGAACGATCGGTCACTGCCAAGTCATCCATTTTGGCGGCGATGTCGGTCATGGCCTCGACACCTTCTTTCATGGTCTTGGCGGTCCGGAAGACCGCAGCGTCGCGCTGCATGGTCTTCTGCATCTCAAGGCGCAGCTCGGCGGTGGCGATGTTGCCCTTGGCGTGGCGCAACCCGTCAAAGCGATCGAACGATTTATCGATCTCCGACTTCGGTGCAACCGGCACCGCGCTGTCCGCATCAACAACTTTACCAGCGCGGATTGCCGCGGCACGGCCAAAGACCACAAGGTCGATCAACGAGTTCGAACCCAGACGGTTCGCTCCATGAACCGAGGCACAGCCCGCTTCGCCCACAGCCATCAGACCCGGAACCACGCGATTTGGATCATCGGCAGTCGGGTTCAGAACCTCACCCCAATAGTTGGTCGGGATACCACCCATGTTGTAGTGAACCGTCGGCAGAACCGGGATCGGCTCTTTGGTCACATCAACACCCGCAAAGATCTTTGCGCTTTCCGAGATGCCTGGCAGACGCTCGGCCAGCGCTTCGGCCGGCAGGTGCGACAGGTTCAGGTGGATGTGATCGCCTTCGGCGCCAACACCGCGACCTTCCCGGATCTCCATGGTCATCGAGCGCGATACGTAATCTCGCGGCGCGAGGTCTTTATAGGTCGGCGCATAACGCTCCATGAAGCGTTCACCGTCCGAGTTGGTCAGATACCCGCCTTCACCGCGCGCACCCTCGGTGATCAGACAGCCCGAGCCGTAGATCCCAGTTGGGTGGAACTGAACAAATTCCATGTCCTGCATCGGCAGACCCGCTCGGGCCACCATGCCACCGCCGTCACCGGTACAGGTGTGCGCGGAGGTTGCCGAGAAATAGGCCCGTCCATAACCGCCGGTCGCAAGCACCACGGTCTTGGCGTTGAAGACGTGGAAGGTGCCGTCGTCGAGTTTCCAGCACAGAACGCCTTTGCAGACGCCGTCTTCCATCAACAGATCAAGCGCAAAGTATTCGATGTAGAACTCAGCGTTGTTCTTCAGCGACTGACCATAAAGCGTGTGCAGGATCGCGTGACCGGTCCGATCCGCCGCAGCACAGGTCCGCTGAACGGGGGGGCCTTCGCCGAACTCAGTGGTGTGTCCACCAAAGGGGCGCTGGTAGATTTTGCCCTCTTCGGTGCGCGAGAACGGCACGCCGTAGTGCTCAAGCTCATAAACCGCCTTAGGCGCTTCACGTGCGAGATATTCCATCGCATCGGTGTCGCCGAGCCAGTCAGAGCCTTTTACAGTGTCAAACATATGCCACTGCCAGTTGTCAGGGCCCATATTCGACAGCGACGCAGCAATGCCGCCTTGGGCTGCAACCGTGTGAGATCGTGTCGGGAAGACCTTGGTGACACAAGCGGTGCGCAGCCCCTGCTCTGCCATACCCAAAGTTGCGCGCAGCCCCGCGCCGCCGGCGCCGACCACCACGACGTCATAATCATGCGTCTCGTATTCGTAGGAAGCCATCAGTGATTACCTAGTATCTATGCGGGCAATTGGGGGTCCCAAGCGCCGCGCAGGTGTCGGAAAGCGCTTAGAGCGCGATGCGGGCAATGGCGAACAGGCCAACGGCCATCGCGCCATAGCTCAGGCACATGACGGACATCAAAAGAACCTTCTGTGCCAAACCATGCACATAGTCCTCGATCGCCACCTGCGCGCCATCGTTGAAATGTTTGAAGCCCACTACAAGGGTCAGCCCCATCACAATCGCGGGGAAAGGCCGGCTGTAATAGGCTAGGATCTCTTCGTAGGTTCCGCCCAAGGCCGGGCCAAACGTGAAGACAAACAGCGGCACCAGCAGGAGCAAAGCAAAGCTGCTTTTCTTCATCGCCCAGAAATGTTCGGTGCCCGATTTTGCAGAGCCCCGACCAATGGCGCGTTTGCGGTCAGTCAAATATGCCATGTCTGCCCCCTTAAACCACAACTACGGTGAAAACGGTCAACAGGACCGATCCGATCACAACAAGCCAGCCCAAGGTCTCGGCTTTGTCGATCTCAAGCATCAGCGCGTTGTCCCAGATCATGTGACGCACACCCGCCAAAGTGTGGTACCAAAGTGCCCAGCACGACAGCAGGAATACCAGATCACCAAACCAGGAGGTCAGAACCGCATTGGCGGTGGCAAAATAGGTTTCCGAAGTTGCGGCGGACAGCAGCCACCAGACAATCAGCAATGCAGCAACAAGCAAGGCGTTCCCGGTGACACGGGTCAGGATCGAAGTGACGGATGTCAGCTGCGGGCGGTACACTTGCAGGTGGGGCGAAAGAGGGCGGTTGCCCCTGTTCACGTCGGCCATGAGGTATCCTTTCGGTTCTCTTGCGGCCTTTTGTAATGCATTTTCGTCATGTGTCACGGCGGCCTTAAGCTTAAAAGCGCGGTTTTTTGGCGCAATTTGGTGGAATTCATTAATTTGTGATCACTGGATTGCAGAGCGTGATCACAAATGTGGCGCTAACGGGCTTGCGTCGAATCGGCGCTTTGAAAAATCAACTCCCGTAAGAGTTTTTGACGAATTTTGTCGGGATATTGGCGATATCCATTTGCTGTGGTCACAAAAGCCCCCTCGCCCAAAATGACATTTTCGTAGAAGTAACCGGTCAGATCAGCATCCGCGCCTTCGATTACCAAGGCGTTGACGATGACCTTTTCTTTTTGCAACACCGCATGGGTGTGATTGGGACGCACCCCTTCGTTTGAGACCCCATCGCCTGACACATCGATGATGCGGCGCGCGCATTGTGGAACATCCTGAAACAACGCCGCAGAGGTCATCAGAGCTTCGCCAATCGCCGTCGAAAAGTGCCGCCAGGCGCGAGGCGCCGCAGATATGTCGCGGCGCAAAGTTTCGATATCGCGGAAACTGGTCATTTCCCGCCAGGTCAGTGTGACCTCCTGACGACCTGATCCGGTCCATTGCACCAAAGCAACCTGCGCGCGAGACCCCACAAGCGCTTCTGCGATGACACCATCGGTCAAGGCTTCCGCCAGGCCATCCATCTGAATGCGGTATTCCTGCTGATCGACTGAGCCCGAGACATCCACGGCAAGCACCAAGGCCAAATCACAGGCCCAAACCTGAAATGGGAACAAAACACCAAGAGCCAGACGAAAAATCATATCTTAGTTCACCGTAAAAACGCCCCGAGGGGCAAATCACGATCTGGCGACGGTAGAAAAAAGGGCGCTCATACCAGGGCGCCCTCGGTTTGTTGTGTGTTTTTCGTCACTGCGGCATCAGGGCCCAGTAATCCAGATCCAGCAAAACATGTGGCAGATACTTGCCGTCGTCACCTCGTAACGTAAAGGGCTCGCCTCCTTTGGTCGCCACCAGACGCAGGCGGATCGCCCCAACACCCGGTGCAGCTGTGTCCGCTTTGTCCAGAACCTCGGTCCAGGCCTTCACCGTATCGCCCGCAAAACAGGGGTTGGCATGAGCGCCACCGTTCAAACCAACAATCATCTGGGCATTAGCCAGACCATTGAACGACAGCGCACGGGCCATCGAAATCACATGCCCCCCATAGATCAACCGTCCGTCTGGACGGGTTGTCAGATCAAAATGGACTTTGGCCGTGTTCTGCCACAGGCGGGTGGCCATCATATGCTCCGCCTCTTCGATGGTGACCCCATCGACGTGATCGATGGTTTCGCCAATCTCATAATCGCCCCAGCGATGCGGCTCTCCCGCCAGGGTGAAATCGTAATTCGAGAAATCCAGTCCCTCTGGAATGACCAGATCCTCCGCAGACAGCACCTTTTTCAGATCTGGCAGAGTGGTGTCCGGCGCTGGCGCTTCGACGTTGGCCTTACGCACCATGACCCATCGAACATAGTCCATGACGGTTTCATCGCGTTGGTTCAGGCCGGTGGTGCGGACATAGACCACACCGGTTTTGCCGTTCGAGTTCTGTTTAAGTCCAATCACCTCTGAACGCGAGCGCAGCGTATCACCCGGATACACGGGTCGATGCCAGCGCCCTTCCGCATAGCCAAGATTGGCCACCGCGTTCAGTGAGACATCCGGCACAGTTTTTCCGAAAACCACATGGAAGGCCGCCAGATCATCGATCGGCGAGGCCGGCAGACCACATTCTTGGGCGAATTGGTCTGAGGAATAAAGCGCGTGGCGGGCGGGATAGAGCGCGTGATACAGCGCGCGCTCCCCCCCCGAGACCGTACGGGGCACGGCATGGTCGATGACCTGCCCTACAGAATAATCTTCAAAAAACAGCCCCGCATTGGTCTTGCTCATATTACATCGCTCCCAGTTTGATGTCCGGTGAATAGGTGCCTTCAACCTCTTTCACCACGGCCTGACCACAGCGCATGACTCCATTGGCGGCATCAAAGGCATAGGTCGGATCGCCGTGTAGCTCCCAACCCGCATTCATCGCGGCGGTCACTTTGTGGCAGAAGGCTGAGGTGTCGTCTTCGCTTAGAAATCGGTACAGTTTCATGGTGTTTTCCTTATCCAAACGGGCTGTAACCAAGGTAGCTGTGGATCATGCCAATGATGCCAAGCAAGACCACCGAGATGCCAACAAACATCGCGTCTTTGACGATCTTCCCTTTGGCCGGTGCGGTCCACTCGGGCTCGGCCCGATTGATGACCATCATCTCAACAAGCGCCCAAACACCCAATCCACCGAACAGCACAAAGGACGGCACATCGCCATTGACCAGAATGTGCGCCAGTGCCCAGATCAGAAATCCGGTGAGCATGGGATGGCGCATCTTATAAAAGATCGCCCCCTTCTTTGGGCCCGGGCTCGTGAAATACAGCGCCGCAATCATCATCAGATTGTTGATGCCAACCGTCGCCGGATGCCGCCCCCAGAAAAACGCACCATCCGCAGCGCGATAGCCCAGAACCATCAGCACCACACTCAGGGCAATGAGCAGAGCCATAAGCCCTCTGCCTTTGTCACCCATGTTTGCACGCGCCTCGGGCGCAAGCCGTTTGAACAGATGCGCGCCCCACCATAGGGCCACACCAGATGTCAGCAGGATCATTTTAGGGACTCCCCCAATCGGTTTACCTGCCTAATGACCTACCTCATCCTGCCAATTCGGCAATGGCCTGTGCCTTGGCCAGAATAGATTTCGCCGTCACGACGTGCAGATTTTCAACAATTTTCCCGTCGACCACGGCCACGCCCTGGCCCCCGGCTTCGGCCTCTTCAAAGGCCTGGATCTGACGGCGGGCCAGATCAACCTCATCTTCGGACGGAGCAAAAGCCGCGTTGGCCACCTCGACCTGTGCTGGGTGGATCAGCGTCTTGCCGTCAAATCCCATATCGCGGCCCTGTTCACATTCAGCGCGCAGCCCATCGGCGTCTTTGAAGGCGTTGTACACCCCATCCACAATGACACAGTCGGTTGCTTTGGCCGCCAAAAGGCAATGCCCCAGCCCGGCCATCATCGGCAACCGGTCGGCCCGGAACCTTGATCCCAACTCTTTGGCCAGATCATTGGTGCCCATCACCATACCAGCCAGTTTTGGATGCGCCCCAATTTCTGCGGCATTCAACATGCCGCGCGGAGTCTCCATCATCGCCCAGAGCGGTTTGTCACACAGCGCAGCCAGTTGGTCGAGCTGCTCCGCGCTCTCGACTTTGGGCAACAACACCGCATCACACGCCATCTCGGCCGCGGCCCGTGCATCATCAGCCCCCCATTCCGTATCAAGGCCATTGATCCGAACGATGCGCACCCGGTTGCCGTAGTCTCCCTCGAGAGCCGATTTCAGCGTTTCACGGGCGGCCTCTTTTTCTGCCGGGGCAACCGCGTCTTCGAGATCAAAGATAATGGCGTCGATGGGCAACCCGCGCGCCTTCTCTAGCGCCCGCTCACGTGAGCCGGGGATATAGAGAACCGAACGATAGGGGCGCGCGCGCATATCCATGACAACCTCATGCGTAATTTTGTTGCGCACAAAGGGGCATTTTCGGGCGAAAACTTCAAGGGGAAATACGCCGCAGCGCAGAAAAACCGCCTACCGATTCGAGTAGGACGCTGATCCTTTTGTGTAGAACCCCATATTTTATGGGAAAAAATTACTTTGACGCCAGTCAGCACCTGTTTCTGAGAAATCAAAGATTTGCCAGTCGAAATTCACTGTGCACCCGCAGAAACTACATCAGATTCGATCAATCGGGCGCTGCGTTAACCTATTTTAAGAGGGTTAAACCGGATGATGGTAGCACGCCGAAAACGGCTGAAAGGTACGCTCAAACGATCACCTTTCCCTTGAAAACGAGGGGACATCATCACCTTTCAGGCCCGGTAAAACCAGCGGCCTGAAGCAGAACCGAAAGGTTGCGACTATGACGGAGAAATACGTAAAAGCGACATTGCTGGCCACTGGACTGGTCCTTGGTGCCACCACACTTGTCGAAGCTCAGGCACAGGGCATGCAAAACTGCGCCCCCCGCGACACCGTGGTTGAACGCCTCGCCGACAAATATGGCGAAACACGACAGAGCATGGGCCTTGGCGCCAACAACGCAGTGATGGAAATCTTTGCCTCGGTTGCTTCCGGGTCCTGGACGATCACCGTCACTATGGCAAACGGTGTAACCTGTCTGGTTGCAAGCGGTCAGGCCTTTGAAGAACTGGCCGAGGCGCTTCCTCCTAAAGGCGATGATGCCTGATCTCAGCATCCGTTGAAGGGTCGTCGCGTCTGCCACTTGGCGAGACAGCAACCGCCGACGTCCCTTCCCCGCCCTCTATTACAGTGGGCACCTCTGCTGAACTGGGCCTATTCCAATCTCAGGATCATGCCCTCTTTCTCGCCAGACGAAAAACCGAGTTTTGAATAAAACCCGCTGGCCGCGCGCGTTTTGCCGGTCAGAAGCATAACTTTATAGGCATTGTCCGCGCGTGCCGCAGCAATCGCCGCCTCCATCAGTTTTCGCCCAATTCCCTGCCCTCGATGGCTCTGGTCCGTGATGACATTCTCGATCAGAGCATAGGGTCGACCGCCATAAGTGGCGCTGGGCAAAACATGCAGGGTAACCGCCCCCATCAGCGGGGGACCTCCTGCCACAAAGACCGACGTACCCGGATGGGAGAGGACCTGAGTGACATGAAGAATATGACGATCTATTTCCAGCGCAGCGTGCTTTGGATGAAGCTGGGCAAAGATCCCTACCAATTCAGCGGCATCCTCGAGAGTGGCGCGGCGGATCATGTAAGTGCGTCCCAAATCAATTTCCCTCCGGTCAAAGACAAGGCCACATAGGTTACGGCAAAAAAGGCGCGCTCTGACACGAAGTGATGCGCACGAATGCCCAACCATGTGCCCAGTAGTGCAAATGGCGCCAGCGCGAGACCCATAAGAAGCGTCTCGCGGGTAAAAATATCCAGCCCGATGTAAAATCCGGACTTGAGCAAATTGACGACCCAGAACACCAAAACCGTTGTGGCTTGAAACGCGGTTTTGGATACCCCCCTTCCCAGCAGAAACACAGCTGCCACCGGCCCACCCGCGTGGCTGATGAAACTTGTGAACCCCAACGCAACCCCGGCGCCCAATCCCGCGCCAAAGCCCATCTTGCGCTTAGGTTGTGCGATCCATCCCCAGATCTGCGCCAATTGCCAGGCCACAAAGGCAATCGCGACCAATCCGATGATCAATCGGATCAAATCGGGATCAGCCGCCGCAAAAAACCAGGCTCCGATCAAAGTTCCGGGCACCGCACCGAGCAACAACACCCACGCAGCGGGCCAATCCCATTTGCGCCAATAGGCTGGCAAACTGGCCACATCGATGAGCATCAACAAAGGCAGCATCAACCCAAGAGCCACCCCCGGATCAAGCACCAAAGCAAGAATCGATGCGCTTGCAAATGCAACGCTTGACCCAAATCCGCTCTTGGAAATGCCAGCAAAAATCACCGCTGGAATCGTGAATGAAAATACAAACGGCGTGAACAGATCCACCAGAAGCGTCCTTAACAACCCATGAAATAAGGCTTTATCGCGAATTTGTGTGTAAAAACACCCCCTCCGCGCGCAGTCGCCGCAGCGCAGCACTCTTGCGCGATGCGACACAAAAGCTTACGCAAACGCCATATTCAAGAAGGACTGGAGATTAGGTTCATGGCCAGACCCAAGATCGCCCTGATCGGCGCAGGTCAGATCGGTGGCACGCTTGCTCACCTTGCTGCAATGAAAGAACTGGGAGATGTCGTACTGTTCGACATCGCGGAAGGCACCCCAGAAGGCAAAGCTCTCGACATCGCCGAATCCGGCCCGTCGGAAGGCTTTGACGCCAAGCTGAAAGGCACACAGGACTACGCAGATATCGCGGGTGCCGACGTGTGCATCGTAACCGCTGGTGTTGCCCGCAAGCCGGGCATGAGCCGCGACGACCTGCTGGGCATCAACCTGAAGGTGATGAAGTCGGTTGGCGAAGGCATCCGCGACCACGCGCCAGACGCCTTTGTGATCTGCATCACCAACCCGCTCGACGCCATGGTTTGGGCGCTGCAGCAGTTCTCGGGTCTGCCAGCGCACAAAGTCTGCGGCATGGCAGGTGTTCTGGACAGCGCGCGCTTCCGTCACTTCCTGGCAGAAGAATTCAACGTGTCGATGAAAGACGTCACCGCCTTTGTTCTCGGTGGCCACGGCGACACCATGGTTCCGTCGGTACGCTATTCGACCGTTGCCGGTGTGCCCCTGCCCGATCTGATCGAGATGGGCTGGACCACTCAGGACAAGATGGACGCGATTGTTCAGCGCACCCGTGACGGTGGCGCCGAAATCGTTGGCCTGCTGAAAACCGGTTCGGCGTTCTACGCCCCGGCCACCAGCGCCATTGAAATGGCCGAAGCCTATCTGAAAGACCAGAAACGCGTTCTGCCCTGCGCCGCCTATTGCAAAGGCGATCTGGGTGTCGACGGCATGTATGTTGGTGTTCCAACTGTCATCGGTGCCGGTGGCGTTGAGAAGATCATGAACATCAAGCTAAACAAAGAAGAGCAGGAGATGTTCGACACCTCGGTGAAAGCCGTCAAAGGTCTGGTTGACGCCTGCAAAGGCATCGACAGCTCGCTGGCATAAGCGACTTACAAAACCAATCTGTAAGGGCGTGCAAATTGCGCGCCCTTTTCATTGTTATTGAATCAATCTACGCGGGTTCGATTCCCGTTATGGCTAACGGGCGATTTACTTGTGATCACACTTGCAAAAACTGTGATCACAAAACACTCAAATCCCCATCAAATTCCCGTGGTGCGGCAAAAAAGCCTTTAAATCCGCCCTCACGACGCGCCTATAACTGGGCAATCGTAGTCAAACGGGACAGTTTCACATGAACATCCACGAATATCAGGCCAAGGCCCTTTTGCGCAGCTACGGCGCGCCAGTGTCCGACGGTCGCGTTGTGCTGAAAGCCGAAGACGCCAAAACCGCAGCAGGCGAGCTTGACGGCCCGCTTTGGGTTGTCAAAGCCCAGATCCACGCAGGCGGTCGCGGCAAAGGCACCTTCGAAGAAGCCGACGCAGGCGAAAAGGGCGGTGTTCGTCTGGCCAAATCGGTTGAAGAAGCCGAAATGGAAGCCAAGCGTATGCTGGGTCGCACTCTGGTCACTCACCAGACTGGTCCCGCAGGCAAGCAGGTCAACCGCATCTACATCGAAGATGGTTCGGACATCGAACGTGAGCTTTATCTTGCTCTGCTGGTAGATCGTGTCTCCAGCCGCGTGTCGTTTGTCTGCTCGACCGAGGGTGGCATGGACATCGAAGAGGTTGCCGCTGCGACCCCAGAAAAGATCCTGTCCTTCAGCGTTGATCCAGCCACCGGCTATCAGCCCTACCACGGCCGCCGCGTAGCCTTTGCTCTGGGCCTGGAAGGCGCACAGATCAAAGAATGCGTCAAGCTGATGGGCATTCTCTACAAAGCCTTCATGGAAAAAGACATGGAGCAGCTGGAAATCAACCCGCTGATCGTTATGCCCGGTGGCAAGCTCAAGGTTCTCGACGCCAAGGTTGGCTTTGACGGCAACGCCGTTTACCGCCACCCGGATGTGGCCGAGCTGCGCGACGAAACCGAAGAAGATCCCAAAGAGCTGGAAGCGTCGAAATACGACCTGAACTACATCGCTCTGGACGGTGAGATCGGCTGTATGGTGAACGGCGCGGGTCTGGCGATGGCCACCATGGACATCATCAAACTCTACGGTGCAGAGCCTGCCAACTTCCTCGACGTAGGCGGCGGCGCAACCAAAGAGAAAGTGACCGAAGCCTTCAAGATCATCACCTCGGACAAAAACGTCAAAGGTATTCTGGTCAACATCTTCGGTGGCATCATGCGCTGCGACGTGATCGCAGAGGGCGTTGTTGCCGCTGTGAAAGAAGTTGGTCTGGAAGTGCCGCTGGTCGTGCGTCTGGAAGGCACCAATGTCGAACAGGGCAAAGAGATCATCAACACCTCTGGCCTGAACGTCATCGCCGCCGACAACCTGTCGGATGGTGCTGAAAAGATCGTGAAAGCCGTCAAAGGCTAATCGCAGGATGGGCGACACGCCCGTCTTCCCAAAAAACTGTAATGGGTGACCGCATCCATTGTTACGCAGAGAATTTAAGGAGACTGCCAAATGGCAATCCTCGTAGACGAAAACACAAAAGTCATCTGTCAGGGTCTGACCGGCTCGCAGGGGACATTCCACACCGAACAGGCGCAGGCCTATGGCACCAAAATGGTTGGTGGCGTGACACCGGGCAAAGGCGGCCAGTCCCATCTGGGTCTGCCTGTCTTTGACAGCGTGCACGAAGCCAAAGCCGCAACCGAGGCCAATGCCTCGGTGATCTATGTGCCTCCGCCCTTCGCTGCGGATTCGATCCTCGAAGCGATCGACGCTGAGATGGAACTGATTGTTTGCATCACCGAAGGCATCCCGGTTCTGGACATGATGAAGGTCAAGCGCGCGCTGGAAAACTCGTCCTCGCGTCTGATCGGCCCGAACTGCCCCGGCATCATCACCCCGGACGCCTGTAAAATCGGCATCATGCCCGGCCACATCCACAAGCGTGGCTCGGTTGGCGTTGTGTCGCGTTCGGGCACCCTGACCTACGAAGCGGTGAAACAGACCGCCGATATCGGTCTGGGCCAGTCGACAGCTGTTGGCATCGGTGGTGACCCGATCAAAGGCACCGAGCACCTCGAAGTGCTGGACATGTTCCTGTCGGACGAAGAAACCCAGTCGATCATCATGATCGGTGAGATCGGTGGTTCGGCGGAAGAAGAAGCCGCTGAATTCCTCGCCAACGAGCGCAAGAAAGGTCGCTGGAAGCCCACCGCCGGCTTCATCGCGGGCCGCACGGCACCTCCCGGCCGCCGCATGGGCCACGCTGGCGCGATTGTTGCTGGCGGCAAAGGTGGTGCGGAAGACAAGATTGCCGCCATGCAAGAGGCCGGCATCGTTGTTGCCGACAGCCCCGCCACCCTGGGCGAAGCTGTGCTCAAAGCCATCGAGCTGGGTTAATCCCCTTCGCGCCCTTGTCTTTCAAGAGAGCCGACAAATCTTTAGCCGGGCGTTCAGCCCGGTTATCCCACCGCCAGAGCCTCGCGATAGCGGGAACTTAGTCCCGCTTTCCCGACGCTTTTACAGTAGGCAAACAGACGTGTTGACCGGCCAGACATATCGCCAGATGGCAGCTCTTGTTGGGCCCCAGTGGGGGGCTTCAGACAGGAATGTCTCGTGCTGTTTCACAACACCGCCTGCCCGCTTCTCAGAAAAACGCCAGACTTCGGAACTCTTTAACCGAGCCTCCGCAATAGTCGCCTTTAGCCCCGCCCTCACCCGAAATTCACCCCGTGTGATCCGATAACTCAGTAAGAAAAACCCGCCCTTATGCGCGAGGAACAACAATGACTGACCAAAGCCCCAACGACCTCTTCCATGCCTCGAGCTTTATGCAGGGGCACAATGCGGAATATCTCGAGCAGATGTACGCCCGATATGCCGCTGATCCTGCTGCGGTAGATCAGGCCTGGGCCGAGTTCTTCCAGCAACTTGGCGATGCCGAGATGGATGTGAAGGCCGAGGCCACCGGCCCCAGCTGGGCTCGCACCGACTGGCCGCCCGTTCCGGCAGATGACGCCACCGCCGCCCTGACCGGCGAATGGCCCGTTGCCCCGGAAGAGGCCAAGGGCGCAGGCAAGAAGATCAAAGACAAAGCCGCCGAAAAGGGTGTCAGCGTCACAGATGATGTGATCCAGCGTGCGGTTCTGGATAGCATTCGCGCTCTGATGTTGATCCGCGCCTATCGTATTCGCGGCCATCTGGCGGCCAATCTTGACCCGCTGGGCATGCACGGCGGCGATCCGCACCCCGAGCTTGATCCGAAAAGCTATGGCTTTACCGATGCCGACATGGATCGTCCGATCTTTATCGACAACGTGTTGGGCCTGCAGATCGCATCGATGCGTCAGATCGTCGAGATCGTTAAGCGCACCTACTGCGGCACATTCGCCTTACAGTACATGCACATCTCGGACCCCGAACAGGCGGCCTGGCTGAAAGAGCGCATCGAAGGCTATGGCAAAGAGATCGCATTTACCCGCGAAGGCCGCAAAGCCATTCTCAACAAGATGGTTGAGGCCGAGGGCTTTGAGAAATTCCTGCACGTCAAATACATGGGCACCAAACGCTTTGGTCTCGATGGCGGTGAAAGCCTGATCCCGGCGATGGAACAGATCATCAAGCGCGGTGGCGCGCTGGGTGTGAAAGACATCGTGATCGGCATGCCCCACCGTGGCCGGCTGTCCGTGCTCGCTAACGTAATGGGCAAACCTTACAAAGCCATCTTCAACGAATTTCAGGGCGGCAGCTTTAAGCCTGAGGATGTTGATGGCTCAGGCGACGTGAAATATCACCTTGGGGCCTCGTCGGACCGCGAATTCGACGGCAACACCGTTCACCTGTCGCTGACCGCGAACCCCTCACACCTTGAGGCGGTCAACCCGGTTGTGCTTGGTAAGGTGCGCGCCAAACAGGACCAGCTGAAAGACGACACGCGCACACAGGTCATGCCGATCCTGCTGCATGGTGATGCCGCCTTTGCGGGTCAGGGTGTTGTGGCGGAATGTTTCGCTCTGTCGGGTCTGCGCGGCCACAAAGCCGGCGGCACCATGCACATCGTGGTCAACAACCAGATCGGTTTCACCACCGCACCGCATTTCTCACGCAGCTCGCCTTACCCAACCGACAACGCCCTGGTTGTCGAAGCGCCGATTTTCCACGTGAATGGCGACGACCCGGAGGCCGTGGTTCATGCGGCCAAGGTGGCCACCGAATTCCGCCAGAAGTTCCAGAAAGACGTCGTCATCGACATCTTCTGCTATCGCCGGTTTGGTCACAACGAGGGCGACGAGCCCATGTTCACTAACCCGCTGATGTACAAGCGCATCAAGGGTCACAAGACCACTTTGTCGCTGTACACCGAGCGACTGGTGAAAGACGGTCTGATCCCCGAGGGTGAGATCGAAGACATGAAGGCCGCCTTCCAGGCGCACCTGAACGAAGAATTCGAGGCCGGAAAAGTCTTCAAGCCCAACAAAGCCGACTGGCTGGATGGTCGTTGGAGCCATCTGGACAAGCTCAAGGACGGCGATTACCAGCGCGGCGCCACCGCGATCTCGGAAGAGACCGCCAAAGAAATTGGTGCCTCGCTGTCGCGTGTCCCCGAAGGCTTCCCGCTGCATAAAACCGTGGGCCGTCTTCTGGACACCCGTGGTAAGATGTTCGAAACCGGTACGGGCTTTGACTGGGCCACCGCCGAGGCTATGGCCTTTGGCTCGCTCCAGCTCGAAGGTTACCCCGTTCGTCTTGCCGGTCAGGACGCCACCCGTGGCACCTTCTCACAACGCCATTCCGGCATTGTGAACCAGGACACGGAAGAGCGCTATTACCCGCTCAACAACATCCGCGAAGGTCAGGCCCGCTACGAGGTAATTGACTCGGCGCTGTCCGAATATGCGGTTCTGGGTTTTGAATATGGCTACTCGCTGTCTGAACCCAACGCATTGACCCTCTGGGAAGCCCAGTTCGGCGATTTCGCCAACGGCGCACAGATCATGTTTGACCAGTTCATCAGCTCGGGCGAAAGCAAATGGCTGCGCATGTCCGGTCTGGTTTGCCTGCTGCCCCACGGGTTTGAAGGGCAAGGCCCCGAGCACAGCTCGGCCCGTCTGGAACGCTTCTTGCAGATGTGTGGTCAGGACAACTGGATCGTGGCGAACTGTTCGACACCGGCGAACTACTTCCACATCCTGCGTCGCCAGCTGCACCGCAGCTTCCGCAAGCCGCTCATTCTTGTGACCCCCAAATCGCTTCTGCGTCACAAGCTCTGCACCTCGGATCTGAGCATGTTCACCGAGGGTTCGAGCTTCCACCGCGTGCTGTGGGACGACGCCCAGCAGGGTCAGTCCGACACCAAACTGGTGAGCGACGACAAGATCAAACGCGTCGTGATGTGTTCAGGCAAGGTCTATTACGACCTGCTCGAAGAGCGTGACGCGCGGGGCATCGACGACATCTATCTGCTGCGTGTGGAACAGTTCTATCCCTTCCCGGCGATCTCGCTGGTCAAGGAACTGGAACGTTTCCCCGAGGCGGAAATGGTCTGGTGTCAGGAAGAGCCCAAGAACCAGGGCGCATGGCACTTTATCGAACCCAACATCGAATGGGTTCTGGGCCGCATCAAAGCCAAACACCCGCGTCCCCGTTATGTGGGCCGCGCAACATCGGCCTCGCCCGCAACGGGCCTCGCCAGCCAGCACAAAGCACAGCAAGAGGCGCTCGTGAACGACGCCCTGACCATCGAAGGAAACTAAAACATGACCGAAGTGCGTGTCCCCACTCTGGGTGAATCCGTCACCGAAGCCACGGTGGCCACCTGGTTCAAAAAGCCCGGCGATGCCGTTGCCGTGGATGAAATGCTCTGTGAGCTGGAAACCGATAAAGTGACGGTCGAGGTCCCCTCGCCCGTTGCGGGCACCCTGGCAGATATCGTGGCCGCCGAGGGTGAAACCGTTGGTGTAGATGCCCTGCTGGCCAACATCAGCGAAGGCGCTGGTGCAGCCGCGCCAGCCCCGGCAGCCAAAGCCGCCCCTGCGACCGCACCCGCAGCGGAAGCTGCCTCGGTTGACGTGATGGTACCCACCCTGGGTGAATCCGTCACCGAAGCGACCGTGTCGACCTGGTTCAAAAAGGTTGGCGACAGCGTGGCGCAGGACGAAATGCTCTGCGAGCTGGAAACCGACAAGGTCTCGGTCGAAGTGCCCGCCCCCGCCGCTGGTGTTCTGTCCGAGATCACCGCCCCCGAAGGCACAACTGTTGACGCCACTGCCAAACTGGCAGTGATCTCAGGTGGCGCAGGCGCAACCGCCGCCGCACCTGTTGCGGCTCCGGCTCCAGCCGCGGCACCCGCTGCGGCCGGCGTCAAAGACGGTCCAGCCGCCGAAAAAGCCATGGCCGAAGCAGGCATCAGCCGCGATCAGGTCACCGGTACCGGACGTGATGGCCGCGCCACCAAAGCCGACGTCGCCGCCGCTGTGGCCGCAGCAGCCGCCGCCCCCGCACCGGCTCCGGCCGCTGCACCCCGCGCCCCTGTTCCTGCGGATGATGCTGCACGTGAAGAGCGTGTGAAAATGACCCGCCTGCGTCAGACCATCGCCAAGCGTCTGAAAGACAGCCAGAACACTGCTGCCATGCTGACCACCTACAACGAGGTCGACATGACCGAGGTGATGGCGCTGCGCAAACAGTACAAAGACCAGTTCGAGAAAAAGCACGGTGTACGTCTGGGCTTTATGTCCTTCTTCACCAAGGCCTGCTGTCACGCGCTGAAAGAAGTGCCCGAGGTCAACGCCGAGATCGACGGCACCGACATCGTGTACAAGAACTTTGTGCACATGGGTGTGGCCGCGGGCACCCCGACCGGTCTGGTTGTGCCGGTGATCCGTGACGCCGACAGCATGTCCTTTGCCGATATCGAAAAAGCCATTGCCGAAAAGGGCAAACGCGCCCGCGACGGCAAATTGTCCATGGCTGAAATGCAGGGCGGCACCTTCACCATCTCGAACGGTGGTGTCTACGGCTCGCTAATGTCCTCGCCAATCCTGAACCCACCACAGTCGGGTATCCTTGGCATGCACAAGATCCAGGACCGCCCCATGGCGATCAACGGTCAGGTTGTCATCCGCCCGATGATGTATCTGGCGCTGAGCTATGACCACCGCATCGTTGACGGCAAAGGCGCCGTGACCTTCCTCGTGCGCGTCAAAGAAGCGCTGGAAGATCCCCGTCGCCTGCTGATGGATCTGTAATTTCGCAAACAGGCGTGCCCATTAGGCACGCCTGCCCCAAACGGGTGTTTAGAATGTCAAACTGCAGCTATACATTTCAAAGACTATGGGCGCACGGATTTAAGGAACACCGAAAAACGACTGGTCCCAGCGATGGGAGCGAAGATCCTTCGGATGCCCACTTTTTTGTAGGGTTTGAAAACGGCGAAGCATCCGATCTCCCCCCTGAGCTTTGCACTTCCTTCTTAACACAATACCAAGTTGTGCGAAATTTTCCAAAAAACGACCCCCAAAATGCCCGCACAGAGTTCTTCAGAGATGTATTTCAAGCAGCATCCGAATGGAAGGAAGACACCTCCTTAGCTGACAAGGCTCAAAGCCTGAATTTTCGACAGCAGTCGGCTGCTAGCAAAGTTGCGTTCTTTTTCAACCCACGTGGATGGACAATATACGATAGTCGTGCTCGGTCTGCTATCGACGCTAAAAACTTCGAGGATTTCTACAATATTCTCGATGGTTATAACTTCATAGAAAACGTCAAAAAAGCCCGGAAGCTACCCATTCTCGATGAGAAAAAACACCTGTACCCTGAGCGAGTGATTGACAAAGCGTTGTTTATTCTTGGTGGCACGGACAATTATAAAAAGCTTACCGGTGAACTATCGACTGAGGAACTTGCGTTTGGCGAGACTTTTCACGACATCCTGAAGGACACCAAACTGTGTAATAAACTGCACGACAAGTTTGGACTGCAGAAGTGACCGTCGAACTCACCCTTCTCACCTTGGCCACCCTGCTGCAGGCGATCTACTTCGCGGTCTATTCAATTTCAGCCAATCTTCAGGTTGGCACAAAAACCGCTATGGGCCCCCGTGATACGCCGATCCAGCTCACCGGGGTCGCCGGGCGGGCCCAACGGGCGCTCAACAATCAGTTCGAAGCGCTCATTCTCTTTGCCATCGCCATTCTGGTCCTCACATACTCGGATCAGACCGACGGCCACACCGCCATCGCGGCGGCACTCTTCCTCATCGCCCGGGTGCTCTATCTGCCCGCCTATCTCTTTGGCCTCACGCCCTGGCGCACCGTCATCTGGACCATTGGCTTCACCGCCACCTTGGTCCTGCTCTTCAAGGCCCTGATATGATCCGGGTTTCTTCTTTTCACAAATACTCCGGGGAGTCGCAAAGCGACGGGGCAGCGCCCCTCCCCATCCAACGAAAGGACACCACCAATGGCACAATATGATGTGATCGTGATCGGCGCGGGCCCCGGCGGCTATGTCTCCGCCATCCGCTGCGCCCAGCTGGGCCTGAAAACCGCCGTGGTCGAAGGCCGCGACACCCTGGGCGGCACCTGCCTCAACGTCGGCTGCATCCCCTCCAAAGCGCTGCTGCATGCCAGCCACCAGTTGCACGAGGCTGAGCACAACTTTGCCGCCATGGGTCTGAAAGGCAAATCGCCGTCAGTCGACTGGACCCAGATGAAGGCCTATAAATCCGACGTGGTGGGTCAGAACACCAAGGGCATCGAATTCCTGTTCAAAAAGAACAAGATCGATTGGCTCAAAGGCTGGGGTTCGATCCCGGCAGCGGGTCAGGTCAAGGTCGGCAACGAGGTGCATGATGCCAAGAACATCATCATCGCCTCGGGGTCCGAGCCCTCTTCCGTCCCGGGCGCCGAGGTGACCATTGACGAGAAGATTGTCGTCACCTCCACAGGCGCGCTTGAGCTGCCAAAGATCCCCAAGAAACTCGCGGTGATCGGCGCAGGTGTGATTGGCCTGGAACTGGGCTCGGTCTATGCGCGTCTGGGCTCCGAAGTGCAGGTCATCGAATTCCTCGACCACATCACCCCCGGCATGGACGGCGATGTGCAGAAAAGCTTCCTCAAGCTGCTGAAAAAGCAGGGGCTGAACTTCACTCTGGGTGCAGCTGTGTCCAAGGTTGAGGCCAGCAAGACCAAAGCCAAGGTCACATATAAGCTGCGCAAAGATGACAGCGAGCATCAGATCGACGCCGATGTTGTGCTTGTGGCCACGGGCCGCAAACCCTTTACTGATGGTCTGGGCCTTGAGGCGCTGGGTGTGGAGATGAGCCCGCGTGGCCAGATCAAAACCGACAGCCAGTGGCGCACCAATGTGCCGGGCATCTATGCCATTGGCGATGCCATTGACGGTCCGATGCTGGCCCACAAAGCAGAAGACGAAGGCATGGCCGCCGCCGAGGTCATTGCCGGCAAACATGGTCACGTAAACTACGAGGTTATCCCCGGCGTGATCTACACCGCGCCAGAAGTAGCCTCGGTTGGCAAGACCGAAGAGCAGCTGAAGGAAGAAGGCCGTGCCTATAAGGTCGGCAAGTTCTCCTTCATGGGCAACGCCCGCGCCAAAGCCGTGTTCCAGGGAGATGGTTTTGTCAAACTTCTGGCCGACAAAGACACCGACCGTGTTCTCGGCTGTCACATCATTGGCCCGGGCGCCGGTGATCTGATCCATGAGATTTGCGTCGGGATGGAGTTCGGCGCCTCGGCAGAGGACATTGCCCTGACCTGCCACGCGCATCCCACCTTCTCCGAAGCGGTCCGCGAAGCCGCTCTGGCCTGTGGCGACGGTGCTATCCACATGTAAAAACACACGTTAGAATTCTGGGCCTGCCTTTTCTCTGGCAGGCCCTTCTATTTTTTACGTCGGATATGAAACCAAAGATTTTGCTTCCCATGATTGGGATAGGTTTGGCCATCGGATTTTACGGTGCCTCATTGGTTTGGCCGCCCGTCACCCGCGTTGAACGCATCGCGCAGCTCTTTGAAGATCTTTGTATTCAGCGAGCCAAGGGTTTGCGGGTTAATCCACTAGAGCTTGGTTTAAGGGCTGAGAACTGGCGCGGGCCCAGTTACAGCGATCCTGCCTCACTGAGTTTTATCAATCTCACGGATCGCGGCTGTGACATCAGTACCATTCATCCCCATGCTCTTTCTGAATCCGAGGCAAAGGCGCTCAAACCACTGGTATCCGCATTGAGAGACTACCATTTCCCCGACCTTGCATTTGATCCGGGAGCGCAAATGGGCTCGATCCACATCGGGTGGGCAGAAGGTACCGTCGCCACCCCGGATCGCTGGGGCATGTTTTTCTTCGCCTATCCAGACTGGGGGGACAGTGCAGGCAGCGTGTTGATAATGGGCTATCCTCCCGGATCACAGCTTTGAACCTGCCAAATACCATGGGGTACGGGCGGGTCATCTGCCGACCAATTGAGAGAAAATTAACCACCCTTAAGGTATCATAACCCTCAGTTAATGAGGTTCATATGTTGATTGATACCGCAGTTTTGGGCAGCTCACTGCCCGCCCTGTTTCAAAACAAAGCCACGCTTCGACAGGTCTTTTATGGCAAGCTCCTCGAGCAGGCTCCAAACCTCGAAGCGCATTTTCTCAAAAACGATGTGCGTCAGACCGAGATGTTTGAGAAATTCATCGGTGACATGATGCGCTCTGTGGTTGGCGGTCAAAGCACGCGGGCCTTTGCGGATAAATTTGCACAATCTCACCGTGGCCTGAAACTCACCTCACCCGAACTGGCCACCGCGAAACATGCCTTTCACAAGGCCATTCTGGCGGCTCTTTGCGCGGACGGTGCGGAACAGGCAAAGGTCGAAGCGACTTGGCTGCCGTTTCTTGATCAGGTGTTTCATGACTTCGAGCAGGCGCTGATGCCGGGAACGGAACAGGCCGGGTGAGCGATCTGCTCACCACATCCGAGATTTCGCGTATTCCGCATAGCCTGCATCATACTCAGCACCGCCAAGTTCATTGTCGGTCATATCCGCCAGAATCTGGCCCACAGTGGGCACATCTGATCCATCGTCCCGCGACCAAAGCCCCGAGCGCATCAGCGCCTTAGCGCATTGGGTATATACTTCGTCCAGTTCGATCACGATCACCGAGGCGGGCAAAATGGACTTGCGGGCAAAGCTCTGGCGCATCTCCAGATCATCCGTCAAAAAGGCGCGACCATTCACCCGCACTGTGGTGTTGGTGCCCGGCACCATAAATAGCACAGCGACCCGCCCGTCCTGAACGATGTCACGCAGACAATCCAAGCGGTTGTTGCCGCGCCAGTCTGGCATCAACAGGGTTTTGGCGTCTCCGATCCGAACAACTGGGCCATCGTCTCCCCGTGGGCTGCCATGCACTCCGTCCGGGCCAACAGTCGACAGCACACAGAACCGCGCGCCTTCGATCCATTTGCGATAGAGCGGGGTCAGATGGGATGCGACCTTGCGGATCGAGGCCTCAACCGGCTCAGCGTAGAGCGCGTTCAGCTTTTCCAGTGTTGTGATCTTCGACATCAAATCCCCCTTCCCGCATCAGGGCGTTTGACCGCTCTTCGATCCGGCTTTCCAATGTTTGCATAAACTCAGTTTTGCCCAATCCCGGTGGGATCGGCTCAAGAAATTCGACCACGGCCAAACCGGGCTTGCGCAAGATCCCAGTGCGCGGCCAGAATAGCCCCACATTGGTGGCGGCGGGCACGCAAGGTTGGCCTGTCTCACCGTAAATCGCGGCTGTGCCCACCTTATAAGGTTTGTCGACACCGGGCGCGACACGGGTGCCCTGCGGGTAGATCACCAGCTGACCGGGCAAAGCCGCGCCTTTTTTGACATCCTCAAGCATCTTGGCCACAGCCTGCCCACGCTTTCCACGATTGACCGGCACACATCCGAGACGCAGCCCGTAAACCCCGACAAATGGGGTCCAAAGCAACTCGCGCTTCATGATGAATTTCGCAGAGGGCAGCGCATTGAAGATAATCAGGATATCAAAGAACGACTGGTGTTTGGCTGCGACCACAACCTCGCCCTGCGGCACCGGTCCCCGTACCTCAGCTTTGAGGCCCAGCATCCAGCCCGCGGTCCAGATTGCCCAGCGGGCAAAACACTTACAGGCAAAGCGTGCGCCTTTGGGGCTGGCCACGGCCAGAGGAAACAGGGTGATCCCCAGCACGGCCATGGCCGTATAAACCTGGATCACATAAATCAGTGAAAGCAGCCATTGCATCAGGCCAGATCTCCCAATACGCGCCGAGCGGCGGCGTCAGTTGCAGCAAACCCAACGGCCGCGGCCAATGGTGGGACACACAGTGGCAGCACCCAGTGCCAACCTTCAAAGCGCAATCCGGTGAGGAACCCGCCGGTTTCGGTTGCCCCCGGCATCACGGATAGCGCGGCCACCGCAAGCGCGGTTCCAACTGCCCCACCTGTCAACGTGCGCTGGGTAAAGCGGCGCACAAAGGCCGAGGCGATATAGGCATCGGTTGCCCCGACAAGCCGTAGAACTGCAATCACCTGCGCATTGGCGGAAAGCGCAGCATTGGCCGCCAGCGTCACCATAGCCCCGGTCACACTGGCCAGAAGCAGGATTGCCACCCAGCCCAACAGGCGCAACCGGCCAGCCGCAGTCACCAAAGGCCTGCGCCAGCGGGTGTGCTCATCCAACACCGCCCCCGGCACCTCGGCCTGAAGACGCAACCGCAGCCCTGCGCTGTCATAGCCCGCAGGCGTTTCCGTGATTGCAATCAGGCGGGGCACCGGCAGGCTCTCCACCGGCAGATCCGGTCCAAACCATGGCTCTAACAGCTCTTGCTGTTCGGCATCCGATAGCGCGCGGGCTTCTAATACACCCGGTGTCTGCTCCAGCACCTTCAGGGCTGTGGCGGTTTGTTCGGCCATTTGCCCGGCGGGGGCGGAAATGCGCAGGGTTGAACTTCGCGCGAGGACATCGCCCCAGTCGGCGGCCAAACGGCCCGCAGCAAGGGACAACGCCAGCGCAAAGACCGTCAGAAAGGCCATCGCTGCCGAGGTGAACAGCGTCAGGCGCACTGTAAATCCCGACGGGGGCACAACGCGGTCCGCCGCCTTGTCACCGCGCAACACGGCCCACAGCATGGTTCTAAACCACATCACAGCTCAGCCCCCGCAGCGATCAATTGACGATTGGCGATGCGCAACACCCGTGTCGATACCTGCGACTTTGCTGCGCGGATCAACATCAGATCATGTGTGGCAATCAAGATGGTTTTGCCCATCTTATTCAACTCAACCAAGAGCCGCAGCAATCTCTGGGACATTTCCCAATCTACATTGCCCGTCGGCTCATCGGCCAGAATAACATCCGGCGACAGGATCAACGCCCGCGCCAGCGCAGCCCGCTGACGTTCACCACCCGACAATTCTGGTGGCAAGGCATCTTCTTTGCCCAAAAGCCCAACCCAGGACATCAACTCGTGCAGGTTTCCTGCCTGCTCGGGAGAGGCCTGCCCGGAGACTGTCAGCGGAAGCGCGATATTTTCCTGCAGGGGCAAATGATCCAGAAACTGGCAATCCTGATGTACAACACCGATGCGCCGGCGGGCCATGGCCACGTCATCGCGCCCCAGCGTTTGCACATCCTGGCCAAAAATCGTCAGCTGACCACTTGTTGGGCGCAGCGCACCGTAACACAGCTTGAGCAGCGTCGTTTTACCGGCACCAGAAGGACCAGTTAGAAAATGAAACGAACCCGGCGCGATCTGCAGTGACATCCCTGCCAGCAAATCATCCCCACCATAGGAATAGGCCACGTTCTCGAGCTCGATCACACCATCACCGTTTTTCTCTTGTTTGCCGCCCTGTTGTGCCGCAAGGGCGCGTTGGTTGCAATGTGGCGCGCAATGAATTGGACATTTCCCCTTTATCTGTGCAACCTATTGACCGAAAAGAGCTAAGGTACAATTCTGGGTTGGCAGGGAGAGCAAGGTGAGCAGAATGCGGCTGATCTGTCCAAATTGTGGGGCACAATACGAAGTTCCGGTGGATGTTATCCCGGACGGTGGCCGTGATGTGCAGTGTTCAAACTGCGGTCACACCTGGTATCAACGCCATCCTGATGACGACCCCGATCTGGCCGATGAGCTGCAACAGCCCGTGCCAGATACCCAGTGGCAGGACGACCCAGAACCGCCAGCCCCCGCCCCGGAGGTTGCCGACCCTGAGGCCCCTGTTCAACAAGCCCCCAAACCGCGCGGGCTTGACCCTGATATGGCGGCTCTTTTTCAGGAAGAGCGGGAATATGAGGCCCGCCAACGGGCTGCCGAAACCATTGAAAGCCAGCCTGATCTTGGCCTGCAGGAACCCGCGGAGGATGAACAGACCCGCCGATCCCGTCAAGCACGCGAACGTATGGCGCGCCTGCGCGGCGACGAGCGCACGGTTTCCGCTCCAACGCACGAGCCGGGAATTCCAGCCGAAGATGAGCAGGACAGCGCCATGGAAGCGGCAGCCGCCGCAGCAGCAGCGAGCTCGCGCCGGGATCTGCTTCCTGATGTCGATGAAATCAACCAGACCCTGCGTGCCTCAAACCAGCCGCGCGCAATTGACAGTGCGGAACGCGAGACCGTGGCCGATGTGCCACCTGCGAAAAAGGGCGGCTTTGGCGGAGGTTTCCTGACCATGATCGCGCTCGGCGGTGCGGCCACGGGGGTCTATGCCTTTGCCGCGCAGATTGCAGAGACCGTGCCGCAGGTACAGCCGCTGCTCGACAGCTATGTGGCTGCCGTCGACAATGGTCGGGTTTGGCTGGATCAGAAGTTTACTGAGCTTCTGCAAGCGCTGGATGGCTTCAGTTCAGAAGCCTCCGACGCACGAGATGCGGCCTCTGAAACTCCGACTGAATGATTTGAACGCGTAAAGGGTCGATTGTCTCGACCCTTTACGGCGCAATCACGGCGCGCGCCGATAGATCAAACCGAGCGCAAGGGCGAGTAGCCCGAATTGCCCGACAAGATACCCCGTTTCCATCACAACAAAGCCAAGCGCGTTTGGAACGTTGTGCTTAGCCACAAGCCCAAGAACATGCGACGTCCAGAAAAACGCGCCCGTTAGACCGGCAAACTGAAACGCGCGTCCAAAGCCCGCCCTGTCAGATTGAAATCGCGGATAGAGGACGGACAAAACAATGCCTTGGATGACAATGGACAGCAGTCCAACAGGGATATTTGGGTCACCCGAAAAGTACCCAAAGGCATCATATCTTTCCTTGAACAAGCCGGCATGCCACAGCACCGCCAGTGGGAAGACAATCACGATGTAGGCCGCTGCGGCGAGTAAAAGCCTATTCATTTCGGCCTCTACATACCCGGCGCACGTTTCCACAACGCAAGCGGCGCGCCGCCCGGATCACGGATGAAACTCGCATCACCTGCCGGGCCTTTCAGGTTTTCGGCAAGAATAACGGCGCCGTGCGCGCGGGCATTGGCAACGGCTTCAGCCAGATCCTCAACTTCCAAATACGGCACCCATCCCGAAACGCCTTCCATGGCATCAGCGGTGGCGGCAAAAGGCTTATCCTGCCCGTCTGCGGTCAGAAATGTCATGGGACCGATGTCCTGATCCGCCCACCCAAACGCATTTTGCAAAAAGCGCGTTGTTTCCTGACGGGCGGACCCAATGTTGTCGAACCAAACAAATGGAGATGGCATCCTTCAAATCCTCTTTCATTTTGCAAGTGGATATGGCGTAGCGATTCCACTTGCACATTGCAAGATGAATCTCGAACTTTTATATGAGGCCTATGAAACCCGCGCAGATCACCCAATGGTACGGATGCCCGACCCGCTATGCCGCGGGCATATTCGGCGACAAGTGGTGTTTCCTGATCCTGCGGGATGTGCTGCTGCTGGGTCGGCGCACCTATAGCGATTTTCTGAACGCGCCCGAGGGGATTTCCACAAACATTCTGGCCAACAGGCTCGCCAAACTGGAAGAGGCAAAGATGCTTGACCGGCAGACCGATCCTCGGAAAGCCAGCAGGGTTTGCTACTTTCCAACGCGAAAAGCCCGCGATGTGCTACCCGCGCTGCTCAGCATGATGGTTTGGTCGACCCTCTACGATGAAGGCACCGAGGCTCCGGCCTCGTTTGCCGAGGCGTATCGGTCTGACCCGAACAAAACCCTCGCTTGGTACGAAGCCGAAATTGACCGCGTTGACGCAGAAATTCTGGGGTCTGCGCGTTAGACACAAAAAGGGCGGGGAAATCCCCGCCCTTTCTTGCTCGATGTCCTTTGCCGGACTTAGATTTTGCCTTTCCAGGGCACCAGTGCCTTCTCAGCCATACGCATCAGGATATCGATGCCAAAGCCGATGATGCCAATCAGCACGATGCCCATGATCACGATATCCGTGTTCTGGAACTTCGAGGCCACCATAATCATCATGCCTGCGCCCTGTTCAGCTGCCACGAGTTCCGCAGCAACAACAGTGCCCCAGCATACCCCCATGGCGACACGAGCACCTGTGAAGATCTCAGGCAGAGAGTTCGGCACAATCACGTGACGCATGATCTGGGTTTTTGACGCGCCAAGGGAATAGGCCGCGTGGACTTTGGAAATCGCCACACCCGACACACCGGACCGTGCAGCAATGGCCATGATCCACAGCGCAGCAAGGAACAGCAGGATGATCTTACCGGTTTCCCCAATACCAGCCCAGATGATGACCAGAGGGATCAAGGCCAGAGGAGGAACCGGGCGCATGAATTCCACAATCGGATCAAACCAGCCACGGAACCAGTTGCTCAGACCCATGGCATAGCCCAGCGGAATACCAACCAGAGCACCAAAGAAGAACCCGACCACAACACGGAACAGGGAGTAGCCCAGGTGTTCCCAAAGGGTCGACCCACGATATCCTTCCGCTGCAATCGATCCGATACGTGACACAACCGCTTCGGGCGCTGGCAGCCAGATCGGCTCCATCTGCCATCCTTTGTTCGGAACAAAGTTCAGCGTGCCCTTTTGCGACATGCCCACGCGGCCAAACTCGGTCTCAACTGCGCCACCCGGTGCAATTGCTTCGCCGTTCACAGCAACGATACGGTGACCTTCTTTGCGACCAAATTCGTCATTTTTGTCGACACGGATCAGACCCGAGCGCCACGCACCAATGGTGGCCGCATCGTTTTTGGCCCAGCCGTCGCCAGCCTCGACCGTGGGCTCTTCCGCGTCGGTCCCGACTTCGAAAACACGCACAGTCACGGTAGCATCATCTGCCGCCTGCCCATCGGCTTCAGCCGTATAGGTGAAGGTTGCATCGCCAATAAACGGACCCGGTGCATGCAAGAACCCTGGCAACAGGCTCGACCCGGTAAAGGCGCCCCACAGCACAAAGATGCTGACAATCGAAACGACACTCGCGATCCGGTTGGGACGCACAGCGCTTTCATCACCAAAAGTAACAGTTTTCAGGGAGGTGAAATCATTGGTTGCGCTCTGCACAGCCAGTTTCACCAGGAAAAAAGATCCGACAAAGATCGCAACATAGATCAGAAGGACAATTAGCGCGCTCATGCCGATTCCTCCGAACGACCCATAATTTCTTCTTCCATATCCCAGATCATGCCGAGGATTTCCTCGCGCCGTTCTGCGAACTCAGGATGTTTCTTGACCTCACGCAGATCCTGACCCACGCCAAGATCGGCAAAGGGCAGACGATACTCTTTGTGAATGCGGCCCGGGCGCGGCGCCATAACCAACAGGCGTTCGCCAAGCAAAAGTGCCTCTTCCACAGAGTGGGTGATCAAGATGATCGTTTTGCCGGTTTCTTTCCAAAGCTTGAGCACAAGGCTCTGCATTTTCTCGCGGGTCAGCGCATCCAGCGCACCCAGCGGTTCATCCATCAAGATGACATCGGGGTGGTTGGCCAGACAGCGGGCCAAGGCCACACGCTGCTGCATGCCCCCGGACAATTCGTAAATCGCCTTTTCCTTGAAGTCCTGCAATCCAACGATTTCAAGCAGATGATCGACCTCTTCGCCCCATTCTGCCTCGCGCTTGCCCGCCATGCGGGGTCCAAAGCTGACGTTGTCGCGGACGCTCATCCATTCGAACAACGCGCCTTTCTGGAAGACCATACCCCGTTCCGCATCCGGCCCAGAGACCCGGTGACCATTCAGAACAAGCTGGCCATCTGTGGGGGCAAGAAACCCAGCTACAATATTGAGAAGTGTGGTTTTGCCGCAGCCTGATGGCCCCAACACACTTAGTAGTTCGCCTTCAGCCAACTGAAGCGACACGTCCTGAAGCGCCTGAACGGAACTGCCATTGGGCAGGTCAAAGCGCATAGACAGATTTTCAATTGAGAGTCCGCTCATCGCGTACAGTCTCCTGAGGAAAAGGAGGGCGTTTGCAAGCGAAACACGCCGCTTGCAGTATACCCAGAGGGATGGTCCCGAAGCGGTTAGACCGCTTCGGGAAATTTAGAAGATTTTAGTTGCCTGCTTCGCCCAGGGGGCTTGCATTGACGTTATCCGCGTAGCTGGCTTGCGCCGCATCGATGGAACCGGCTTCTACAAAGACGTCCGCGACACCTTTCATGAAGGCCTGCGCGCCACCACCGAGCCATTTCTCGCTCAGCTGTTCGTCAACAGACGGGAACGAGAAGGTCGCCATGGTGGCTGCTGTCGCGTCCTCGTCCATGCCTGCGTCTGCTGCGATCACAGGCAGCATTTTCGCGTGGTTGGCCTCATCCGCCCACATCGCGTTGGCATTTGCGGTCACTTCAAGGAAGGTCGCAACGGTGTCCGAGTTTTCTGCAATCCAAGAGGCCGGACCAGAAGTCACGTCAAACACCAGAATGCCGAGCTCTTCTTTTTCCGCACCGGTCAGAAGTACGTTGCCGTGCTCTTTCATGCGGCGCAGCGAACCACCCCAGCCACAGGCCATGTCAACCGAACCCTGTGCCAGAGCAGCCGCACCATCTGGGGGCGCCATGTCAACAACGTCAAGCGATGCAAGGTCTACACCAAAGTGGCTCATCTGCTTGAGGAAACCAAAGTGCGCAGCGGTCCCCAGCGGCACAGCCACTTTCTTACCGGTCAGCTCGCCTGCTGATTCTTTGTCGATCTCAAGGTTTGCGTTCACAACACAGTTGTCGTTCTCAGCATAGCTTACCGCGACATCCAGAACCTGAAGGTCCTGACCGGCGCTTGCGGCAACAACGAAGGGTGGAACCCCTTGGCTCACGGCCAGCTGAACATCGCCGGACGCCATGGCTGCGGACATCGCGGTGCCTGTGTCGAAGCTGACCCAGTTGACCTTCATGCCCAGCGCTTCTTCATAAGCACCCTGTGCTTTTGCGAACTGGAACGGCATCGGCCACTCAAGGAAATAGGCGACGGTGATTTCACCCTCAGCCTGTGCCGCTTGTGTTCCGCTGAGCAGAGCCAGACCGGCCGCCGCACCCATTAGGCAAGATTTAAGTGTCATATATATTCTCCCATGTTGATCGCGGTTCTTTGCGAACCGCCGTTCCAATTGCGTCACCTGGTGTTGCAATGGCCGGCACTGTTTTCAGCGCTCAGTTATGATCCGACCGGAAAAAGCGTATCGGATCAATGCTTTTTCGAGGGAACCTCTAAGTCCAGTTTGATAAACCGAAAGCGCCAATTCTGTCGCTTTTGCTCTATCATCATGAAATTTAATGAGTTTTATTTTTGATCATATTTTTTTACCATTGATTCAAACAAATTTCTGGCCTTACATCCCACACAGACTTGGCCCTATTGAGTGCCCGAAATTCCGGCTCTTGTGCAAAAGTCCGGTCAAGTACCGCATCACGAAGTTATAGGGAGACATAGCCAATGGACGGCACTCTTTCGCAGAATGATCTGAGCCACGTGGTCGAAACCGACCGTAAACATATCTGGCATCACCTTACACAACATAAGCCTTTGGAAACAAATGATCCCCGGATCATTATCGAAGGCAAAGGCATGCGGGTCTGGGACCAAAAGGGCAAAGAGCATCTTGATGCTGTGTCCGGCGGCGTCTGGACAGTCAACGTTGGCTACGGCCGCGAATCTATTGCCAAGGCGGTTCACGATCAGATCCTGAAGCTGCCCTATTTCGCGGGCTCCGCTGGTTCGATTCCCGGCTCTCTCTTCGCAGAGAAGCTTCTGGAAAAGATGCCCGGGCAAACCCGTCTCTATTATTGCAACTCGGGATCGGAAGCGAACGAGAAGGCCTTTAAGATGGTGCGCCAGATCGCGCACAAGAAATACGGCGGCAAAAAGCACAAGATCCTTTACCGTGATCGCGACTATCACGGCACCACCATTGCCTGTCTCTCGGCAGGTGGTCAGGACGAACGTGGCGCCCAGTACGGCCCCTACACGCCGGGCTTTGTCCGTGTCCCCCACTGCCTTGAATACCGTGCCGCCGAACAAGGCGCACCGGTTGAAAACTATGGCGAATGGGCTGCCGATCAGATCGAACAGGTCATCTTGCAGGAAGGCCCCGATACAATCGGCGCACTCTGCCTTGAACCCGTAACCGCCGGTGGTGGTGTTATCACCCCGCCCGAAGGCTACTGGCAGCGCGTTCAGGAAATCTGCACCAAGTACGAAATCCTGCTGCACATCGACGAAGTTGTCTGTGGCGTCGGCCGGACAGGCGAATGGTTTGGCTATCAGCACTACGGCATCAAACCTGACTTCGTCACCATGGCAAAAGGTGTTGCCTCGGGCTATGCGGCCATCGCCTGCCTGACCACAACCGAAGAAGTCTTTGAAATGTTCAAAGACAACACCGATGATCCGCTGAACTACTTCCGCGACATCTCGACCTTTGGTGGCTGTACCGCTGGCCCGGCAGCTGCGCTTGAGAACATGCGCATCATCGAAGACGAAGGTCTTCTGGCGAATTGTACAGCGATGGGCGACTACATGCTTGAGCGTCTGAACGAGCTTCAGGACAAGCACAAAGTCATCGGTCAGGTGCGCGGCAAAGGTCTGTTCCTTGGTGCCGAGCTTGTCAGCGATCTTGAGGCACGCACACCAATGGACGAAAAACTGGTTCAGGCCGTTGTCGGTGATTGTATGGGCCAGGGTGTGATCATCGGCGCGACCAACCGTTCGCTGCCCGGGTACAACAACACCCTGTGCTTCTCACCCGCTCTGATCGCCTCGAAGGACGACATCGACGAGATCGTCACCGCCGTTGATGGCGCTCTGGGACGTGTCTTCGCGTAAACGCGACCACAGATTAAAATCAGAAACAGCCGCCCCTTTCGGAGCGGCTGTTTTCTTTTCAGCTCAGCTGAAAACAGTCGGGACTGGCGTGACTGGGGCTTGCAGCGCCAAAAAACAAGGGCCGCAGAAGCGACCCTTTACACCAAATACCCAAAGACCAATTTAGCCGTTCACGCTGTCTTTAAGCGCCTTCGCAATGGTCATCTTAACCTGCTTGTCAGCTTCTTTTTTGAACTGCTCACCGGTGGCAGGGTTACGCACCATGCGCTCGGGGCGTTCACGGCAGTAGATCTTGCCAACACCGGGCAGAGTCACAGCACCACCTTCCGAGACTTCGGAGGTGATGATCTCAACCAGTGCGTCCAGTGCAACGCCAGCGGCCTTTTTGTCCGCTTCCATTTTTTCCGCCAGTGCTGCCACCAGCTGGGTCTTGGTCATCGGCTTCGCCATTTTTTATGGTCTCCTTAACTGCCCACTTGTTGGGTCTATCGGCCGAGATAAAACCGGATATAGCGGCAAAACACAATGATTAGTGGACCAATCGGTTCAAAATCTGTGCCTAAATTGGCTGATTTTCGCCTTATAAAAAGGCCGTTTCCTCAAACGAGCGCAGTTTCCGGCTATGAATGCGCTCCAAAGGCATGCCACGCAGCTTTTCCATAGCTCGAATCCCGATGCGCAAATGGCGAGAGACCTGCGTCTTATAGAAATCCGACGCCATGCCCGGAAGCTTAAGCTCACCATGCAGCGGCTTGTCCGAAACACAGAGCAAAGTGCCATAGGGCACGCGGAAGCGGAATCCATTTGCGGCGATGGTCGCGGATTCCATATCCAAGGCCACTGCCCGTGACTGAGACAGCCTCTGAACTGGGCCGGAATGCTCACGCAGTTCCCAGTTGCGGTTATCCACGGTGGCCACTGTGCCCGTCCGCATGATGCGTTTCAGGTCATAGCCATCCAGAGCGGTTTCCGCCGCAACCGCCTCTTCCAGCGCCACCTGAATTTCCGCCAAGGCGGGTACAGGCACCCAGACAGGCAGATCATCATCAAGCACCTTGTCCTCACGCAGATAGGCGTGAGCCAGAACAAAATCCCCAAGGCTCTGCGAATTCCGCAATCCGGCGCAATGCCCCACCATCAGCCAGGCATGTGGCCGCAAAACGGCGATGTGGTCAGTTGCGGTTTTCGCATTCGACGGACCCACACCAATGTTGACCAAGGTGATCCCGCTGCCGTTGGGACGTTTGAGATGATAGGTCGGCATTTGCGGCATCCGGCCTGGATCCTCCAACACCCCATCTGCTGTGGTGATCTCGGCATTGCCGGTGCTGACAAAGCTTGTGTACCCACTGTCCGCCTGCGCGAGCTGTTCTCGCGCATAGGCTTCGAACTCGGACACGTAGAACTGGTAGTTGGTAAACAACACGTGGTTCTGAAAGTGCCCCGGGTCCGTGGCTGTGTAATGGGCAAGACGGGCCAGAGAATAGTCAATGCGCTGCGCGGTGAAGGGCGCGAGGGGCAAAGGCTCGCCCGGCGCCGGATCCACCACACCATTGACGATATCATCGTTGGTGGTTTCCAGATCGGGCACGTCAAAGACATCCCGCAGAACAAATTCTCCCGCCCCATCCTGTGGCACGGTGATGTCGGGGAAGTTGGCCACCGCGAAATGCACCGGCATTGGTGTGTCCGACAAACCAATCTGGATTTTAACCCCATGGTTGCCAATCAACAGCTCGATCTGCTGCATCAGATAATGACGAAACATTTTCGGGCGGGTCACCGTCGCGGCATAGGTGCCCGGCGACGTCACATGCCCAAAGCTCAGGCGGCTGTCGATTTTTGCAAAACTTGTCGTGGTGATGCGGATCTCAGGGTAAAACGCCCGGCACCGCACCCCGGGGTGCCCTTTGACCATCGCGGTCATAAAGGTATCGCGCAAAAACTCAGCTGCGGTGTCATACAGCGCGCACAAACGATCAACCGCCTTCGCGGGATCAGAAAAGCTCTCGGCCTCGGGGCTGCTTGGTGTCACAATTTCTAGTTCTTCAAGCTGGTCCTGCATGAGGTCTCCATCCTTTTGGTCGAGACGTTGACAGTTTATCGACCGGTGTTCAACCTGATGAGAGCATCAG
The DNA here is from genome assembly GCA_947497905.1 of uncultured Pelagimonas sp. Lineage (GTDB taxonomy): Bacteria > Pseudomonadota > Alphaproteobacteria > Rhodobacterales > Rhodobacteraceae > CANMIH01. Next base: position 57,087 of record CANMIH010000006.1, on the reverse strand, counting down.
GAGAGCCCATGGACTATGAAAATGTGAGCGCTAGCGATTTTGGAGCCAGCCTGACCGGGCTGGGCATCAATCTCTTGGTACGGGATGTCGTGGCACAGGCCGATATGCTGTCACAGGTCTTTGACATGACAGCCTTTCGGGTCAGCGCGGATTTTGCCATCATGCGCTATGGGACAGCGATGTTTCAGCTGCACTCCGATGGCACCTATCATGCCAATCCCTATCAGGGGCTATTGCCAGAAAACCCACCGCGAGGGGCGGGCTGTGAGCTACGTCTTTATGAAACTGACCCTGATCTGGCCGCCGCACGTGCCGAGGCCTTTGGCATGACCCTTCTTCAGCCCCCAACGGATAAACCGCATGGGCTGCGCGAGACCTATCTTCTCTGCCCGGATGGCTATGCCTGGGTTCCGTCGCGCCCGCTTTAGCGTTTGCGGAACGACACGATCAAGGCCGTATCCTGCGCATGTGCGCCATCAGCCCCTGCTCCGTAGATTGGCTGTTCGACAATTTCGAGATCCTGCACCTGCGAACCAAGCTCATCAAACGCCGCCTGAAACGCCATATTGTGCCAGTGTTTCGCATTGACCGAGATCACTGCCAATCCACCATGCTCAAGAACACGCAGCACCTCGGTCAGTGCTGAGGGTCCCACATGGCCATGGGTAAAGGTGCCTGAACTGACCGCCCCGCCGTACCGCCCGGCATCAACCGGCAACCGCGCAAGAACATCGCCCCAGAACAGGCTATCGTACACCTGTTTGTCTTGGGCGACGTCCAGCATTTCTTCTGAGATATCCGTCCCATCGATGCCAACAACACCAAGGTTTTCCAGCGCCGCTCCGCAAAGCCCCGTTCCTGCGCCGAGGTCAAGAACCGGACCTACTCCGCCTGCGTGCACAAAACGCTGCGCCACAAGATCCGGCAACCGATAGTCCATTTCACGGGCGAAATCATCGTCATAGCTCTTGGCCCAAGCGGCATAGAGTTCCCGATTCTCATCCGGGCCATCAAGGTTATAGGCGCTATCTAGATCCTGCATACGCCCAGTTTAGCACCGCATTTTAAGATTTCAGCCCCGTTTCTTGTAACAGCCCTTTGCGCTTGGCCTCGTAATAATAGCCCCGCGCGTACCACATGATGGCGGCATCCGGGTCTCCTTCGGCCACGACCCAAGCCCCTCGCAGGTATTTCAGACCGAATTCCAGGTTGGTCGAAGCATCCAGCAGGGTTTCCGGAGATCCTCGATGCCCCATGGTGCGCGCCGTCTGTGGCAAGATCTGGAGCAATCCCCAATAGGGCCCATTCCGCGCCCAGGGGCGATGTGTGCTTTCGCGAATGGCCAACCGATGCACCAGAGACCGTGGCAGTTCATAGTGATCCGCCCAGGTGTTGATCAGCCGCCGCAACTCTGGTGTTTCATTGGGATAAAGCGGGGGTTCGCCCACTTCCCCACGCGCTACTGGTTCGGGATCGCCACCACCGCATGCGGCGATCACTGAAAGCCCACCCAGACAAAATAATCGCCGTGTCCACATCACCAATCTCCTGTGCTGTGTCACCCTAACAAGCCTCATCCTCCGCGTGATGCAGATAGTTTTGCATCGGCCTGCTTTCGCCGACTTGCATCCGGACACAACACAGGCCACCTATAGCCCTATGACAGGTACACTCTTGACCCTCGGCCACGGCTACTGCGCCACGGCCCTCGCAGATCGCCTTTTGCCAACGGGCTGGCAGATCCTTGGAACCGCCAGAACTCCCGAGGGCTGTTCTGCTTTGGCGGAACAGGGCATCACACCCGTGCCATGGCGCCCGGATGTGCTTAAATTTGCATTGTCTCAGGTCAGCCACGTTCTGGTGTCCGCAGGCCCAAAAGATGCAGCCGACCCCAGCCTAGAGGCTATCGGCCTCGCACTGGCAGAGCGCGCAAAAGACCTTGAGTGGGTTGGCTACCTTTCGACAACCGGTGTCTACGGGGATCAAGACGGCGCCTGGATTGATGAAGACTGTGAGCTGCGCCCCAGCACAAAACGCGGGCAATCTCGGCTGCGCGCGGAACAGGCCTGGCAGGCGATCCCGGATCTGCCGCTGCATATTTTCCGCCTTGCGGGCATCTACGGCCCCGGACGTGGCCCCTTTGCCAAAGTGCGCAATGGCACCGCCCGCCGGATCATCAAACCCGATCAGGTGTTTTCCCGTGTCCACGTCGAAGACATTGCGCAGGTGCTGCACACTTCAATGTTGATGCCCGAACCCGGTGACATTTTTAACGTCTGCGATGATGAACCTGCCCCGCCACAGGATGTGATCCAGCTCGCGGCCGAGCTTTTGAACCTGCCTGTCCCTCCGGCCGTGCCCATCGACGAGGTTGAGATGACCCCGATGGCGCGCAGTTTCTATTCGGAAAACAAACGTGTTTCGAACAAACGCCTGAAAGAAGAGTTGGGGATCGAGCTTAAGTATCCGGATTACCGGGTTGGCCTCAAAGCGCTCTTGGCGCAGGAAACGGCAGACGAATGAGCGTCCCAGACGAAGTCAAAGGCATGGTGGATCTGCTGGACCGGATCCGCGCCAAACCCGGTGTCGAGGCCCTGTCCCTCGAGGACGTGATGGCGCGCATCGGCACCCAGAGTTTTCCTGCTCTGCTTTTGGTAATCGGCGTGCTGATGGTGTCGCCCCTGTCGTCGATCCCTTTTCTTCCAGCGCTGCTTTCGATTGTGATTGTGCTGACCGCCGTGCAGGCCATCATGGGCCGCAAATCTCTCTGGCTACCGCAGTTCCTGATGAAGCGTCAGGTCAAGGCCTCAGCCCTGAACAAGGCACTGGACTGGCTGGGAGGCAGCGCGCGCTGGCTTGATCGTCGTCGCAGCGGCGCCCTGCGCATTCTGGCCTATCGCCCCTTCGCAGACATCGGCTATGCCGTAATCACCTGCGCAGCGCTGACATGGCCGCCACTGTCACTCGTCCCGATGTCGACCACCATCATTGCAGTTGGCATGACCCTGATCGCCGCGGGACTGACCCTGCGCGAAGGCCTGTTTCTGCTGGCGGGCTATGTCTGGCTGGGCCTCTTGGTAACCGCCGTGTTCTTTTTCTGGACCGGTATTTTTTAAGGCGGACAGCGCGCGTTACGCGCGCTTGTCCAACACCTCAACACCCAGCACATCCAAAACCTTGGCCTCGATGTCCGGCGCGTTCATCGCTGCGACGGCATACATGTCTTTGGGGCTGGCCTGATCGATAAAGATATCGGGCAGAACCATCGACCGGAATTTGATCCCGGTGTCAAACACGCCCTCTTCTGCCAAAAGCTGGGCCACATGGCTGCCAAAACCGCCAACAGCGCCCTCTTCGATACAGATCAGCGCCTCATGCTCTGCCGCCAGTTTGAGGATCAGATCCCGGTCCAGCGGCTTGGCAAAACGGGCGTCGGCCACTGTGGGTGAGACTCCGCGCGCTTCAAGCGCTTCGCAGGCTTTCAGAACCTCGCCCAAGCGGGTGCCAAAGCTGAGGATCGCAACCCGGCTTCCTTCGCGGATCATCCGGCCTTTTCCGATCTCAAGCGGCTCACCCCGTGCAGGCATCTCAACGCCTTCACCTTCACCACGCGGATAGCGGAAGGCAATAGGACCGTCATCATAGGCCGCCGCCGTGGCCACCATATGTTTCAGCTCGGCCTCATCCGCCGCCGCCATCACCACGATGCCCGGCAGGTTCGCCAGATAGGCCACGTCGAACGACCCGGCGTGGGTCGCTCCATCGGCCCCAACCAATCCCGCGCGGTCAATGGCAAAGCGCACGGGCAACCGCTGGATCGCCACATCATGCACGACCTGATCATAGCCGCGCTGGAGGAAGGTCGAATACATGGCACAGAAGGGTTTCATTCCCCCCGCAGCAAGCCCGGCAGCAAAGGTCACACCGTGCTGCTCCGCGATGCCTACGTCAAAACACCGGCTGGGATAGCGCTCGGCAAAGAGATCAAGCCCCGTCCCATCGGGCATCGCAGCCGTCACCGCACAGATCTGCGCGTCCTCCGCTGCCTCTTCCAGCAAACTATCGGCAAAGACACGGGTATAGCTTGGCGCGTTGGAGGGCGCCTTTTTCTGTTTGCCGGTGACCATATCGAACTTGGCTCGAGCATGCCCTTTGTCCGGGGCAAACTCGGCGTGTTCATAGCCTTTGCCCTTTTTGGTCAAGGCATGGATCAGGATCGGCCCGGTGGCCCGCTGACGTACAGTGCGTAGCACCGGCAGAAGCTGGCTCAGGTCATGGCCATCAATCGGACCAAGATAGGAAAAGCCCAGCTCTTCAAACAGTGTCCCACCCACGGTCATGCCTTTGAGCATTTCCTTGGCGCGCTTTGCCCCCTCGCGGAAGGGTTCGGGCAACAGACTCACCGCACCTTTGGCGGCGGCTTTGAAATCCTGAAAAGGGGCCTCGGCATACAACCGGCTGAGATAGTTCGATAGAGCACCCGTAGGAGGGGCAATCGACATCTCGTTGTCATTGAGGATCACAATCATGCGCTTGCCCAGATGACCCGCATTGTTCATCGCCTCAAAGGCCATGCCCGCGCTCATCGAGCCGTCACCGATCACCGCAATTGCATCGCCGTGTCCGGTGTCACAGGCCCCACCCAGATCCCGCGCAACCGCAAACCCCAGCGCGGCAGAAATCGAGGTCGAACTATGCGCCGCCCCGAAGGGATCATAGGGGCTTTCACTGCGTTTCGTGAAGCCAGACAGCCCATCTTTCTGGCGCAGGCTCAGCATCCGATCCCGACGCCCGGTCAGGATTTTATGCGGATAACACTGGTGCGACACATCCCAGATGATCTTGTCACGCGGCGCATCAAACACCGCATGCAGCGCCACGGTCAGTTCGACAACGCCAAGACCCGCCCCTAGGTGACCACCGGTCTGAGACACAGTTGCGATGGTGTCCATGCGCAGCTCATGCGCCAGACGCTCAAGCTCGGCGTCCGAGAACTGCTTCAAATCCGATGGGGTCTGCACCCGATCCAACAGCGGGGTTTGCGGCCTGTCTGACATTGGTCCTCCCGGGGGCTCCGGCTATTTGTTGCGCGAAATAACGAAGCGCGCGGCCTCTCGCAAGCGATCAGCTTTGTTACCATACATATCTAGGGCGTCGCAGGCCTCTTGCATCAGGTCTGCGGCGCGGCGCTTTGCCCCGTCCAGCCCCAAAAGGCTGACAAAGGTGGCTTTTCCGCGATCGGCATCTTTGCCCACGGCCTTGCCCACAGTTGCCGCATCCCCTTCTACATCAAGGATATCATCGGCAATCTGAAACGCCAAACCCAGCGCAGTGGCATAGGCGCCCAGGGCCGACGGATCGGCCTGAGCTAGACGGGCACCCGCTTCGGCTGACCACTGGATCAACGCACCGGTTTTCCCGGCCTGCAAGGCTGTGATCTGTTCAAGGGTCAGCGGCGTTTCTGCGGTCTCCGCCGCCATATCCAGCGCCTGACCATAGACCATGCCCCGCGCCCCAGCGGCCCGCGCCATGCTCAGCGCCAGATCAGCCCGCACAGCAGATTCTGGGTGGCACTCGGGGCGCAAAAGCATCTCAAAGCCAAGGGTCTGTAGCGCATCTCCCGCCAGAACGGCAGTGGCCTCATCCCATTTTTTGTGAACGGTCGGCTCGCCCCGGCGCAGATCATCATCGTCCATGCAGGGCAGGTCATCATGAACCAGCGAATAGGCATGCACGGCCTCAATGGCCGCGGCAGGCCAAATGGCACGATCGCGCGGCACATCATGCATCTCAGCCCCGGCCATCACCAGATAGGCACGCAGCCCTTTGCCCCCAGCCGTGGCATAGCTCATCGCCTGAACCACCGGTATCGCTGGATGTTCCGCCAAGACCGAGGTCAGGTGGGCCTGCGTCTCGACCGAAACGCGCAGCAGATCGTCCTTGAAGCCCATTTAGAGACCTTCGACAGGCTTCAATCCTGCGGGATTGCCTTCACCGTCCAGGGTGATGGCCGCCACTTTTTCTTCCGCTTCTTTCAGCTTGGCTTCGCAGCGTTTTTTCAACTTGGCACCGCGCTCATACAGCTTGATGGAATCCTCAAGCGCGACGTCGCCACGCTCCAGCTGGCCCACCACCTGCTCAAGCTCGGCCATAGCCTGCTCAAAGCTCATCTCTTCGACTGCGATCTCGCTCATTTCCCGGCCTCCTGCAACGCCTCTACATGCGCCTTGGTTGACGCTGCCAGCGCCTGAAGATCATACCCGCCTTCCAAAGTCGAGACCACGCGACCCTCTGCACTCTCATCCGCAATCGCGCAAAGTTGACGGGTGATCCAACGGAAGTCATCCTCCACCCAACTCAGGTTGGCCAGTGGATCATCCTGATGGGCATCAAACCCCGCTGAGATGACAATCAATTGTGGCTCGAACTTACGCAATCTGGGAAACACATACTTTTCGTATGCGGCGCGCATTTCCGCCCCACCACTGTCCGGTTCCAACGGCACATTCACCACCTGACCATGGCTGCCCTGTTCATTGCGACCGCCACTGCCAGGCCACAGCGGCATCTGCTGGCTGGTCACGGTCAGAACCCTGGCCTCATCCCACAATAGGTCCTGTGTGCCATTGCCGTGGTGCACATCAAAATCCACGATCGCAACGCGCTCTAGCCCATGATGATCCAGTGCATATTTTGCCGCAATGGCCGCATTGCCAAACAGGCAGAACCCCATCGGTGTTTCAGCCTCGGCATGATGCCCCGGCGGTCGAATGGCACAAAAGACGTTTTGCGCCTCGCCGCCCATGACCATATCGACCCCACGCGTCACAGCGCCCACGGCACGGTAGGCCGCATTGAGCGACCCGACCGACATCCATGTTTCCGCATCAAGCTTGGCACGCCCTTCGATCGGAGCGGTCTTGCGGATGTGGTCGAGATGGGCCTGCGGATGCACCCGCAGGATGTCTTCGTTCCGACCTTGGGGCGCGGTCTCGCGGATTAGGTCCAGACCGGCCAAGGCGTGCAACACATGTTCAAGACGCGCCACGCGCTCTGGGTGTCCTTCGGGCGTGACATGATCAAGACACTCGGCATGGGTGATCAAAGCCGTGGTCATCGCGCGGTTCCTTACTTCACTTGGTCATCAGGGAAAAACTGCGCCGATCAATCCGGCGCAAGCATATAGCCGGCCCCACGGACCGTCTGAAGATATCGCGGCTGCTTTGGGTCGGTCTCAAGCTTGCGCCGCAAACGCGTGATCTGAACATCGACCGCGCGTTCCTGTGCCTGTCCTTTGTCACGCCCCAGCTCTTCTACCAGATTGGCCCGGCTTAGGGCTTCCCCCGGTTTGGCCGAAAAGATCTTCATCAGCTGACTTTCCGTCGCAGTCAGACGAATCATATCTTCGCCACGCCACAACTCGCCCCGTTCAATGTCATACCGGATCGGTCCCAGCGTCAGCAGCTTGGGCGCAGCCGCTTCCGCGCGGCTTTCGGGCATCCGCCGCAAGATGGCATTGATCCGGAGCAACAGCTCTTTGGGCTCAAAGGGCTTGGCAAGGTAATCATCCGCACCGGCCTCTAACCCCTGAATGCGATCTTCCGTTTCGGATTTCGCGGTTAGCAACAAGATCGGTGTTTGACTGGTTTCCCGCAAACTGCGAGTCAGGCTGATGCCATCTTCGCCGGGCATCATCACGTCAAGGACAATCAAATCGAAATCCAGCCCACCCAAGATTCGGCGCGCATGTGCAGCGTCCCGTGCTCCGCTGACCAGAAACCCGTTCCGGATCAGGAATTTCTGCAAAAGTGTCCGAATGCGTTCGTCGTCATCTACGACGAGCAAATGAGCGTCAGGATCCGCCATCACTGCCCCTCTCTCAGTCTCTGATATTGCCGGCGCAGCTCCGGATCCATCATTGCTTCCAACACTCTCCGGAACCCGGCAACTGCTTCAGGGCCCGCCTGCTTATACGCGGCACGCATGCGTGCCCGTTGCGCGTCTGACAATTCCCGCTCGAGCCCGGTTCCTGCTTCGGTCAGAAACAAATGCCTTTCACGTCGATCGTTACGCCCAACCCGGCTTTCTACCAAACCATCCTCGATCAAAGTGCGCAACACGCGATTGAGCGATTGTTTGGTCACACCCAAAACTGTCAGGAGGTTATTGACTGTCGTGCCCGGCGCGGTGTGAATAAAATGCAGCGCCCTGTGATGTGCCCGACCGTAACTCAGGCCCGCCAAAATGCGATCAGGATCTGCCGTGAATCCGCGGTACGCAAAGAACATCGCCTCGGCACCTTGTCGGAGCTGATCGTCTGTCAGGAACAAAAGCGCTTCGCCGCTTGGGGGTTTTGCCTCACTCATCACGTCTCTTTCTTTCACGTCTTCCCCCAGTTTAAGTCAGCCTTATTGACATTCCAAGTCGCAACTGGTAGCGAATCTCACATTTTGCGCAATTTTATGTCCGAAGCGGACGCAACCAGCGCAACATTCGACAAAACGAGCCAGTTGGGAGAGACACAATGGCGAGCGCAGCATACGATGACCGCGACGGCAAAATCTGGCTGGATGGTAAACTGGTCGAATGGCGGGATGCCAATGTGCATATCCTGACCCATGGCCTGCATTACGCCAGCTCGGTTTTCGAAGGCGAACGCGCCTACAATGGCAAGATTTTTCTGTCACGCGAACATTCCGAACGCCTGCATTTTTCGGCAGGTGAGCTTGATTTCCAGATCCCTTTTTCTGTGGATGAAATCGAAGCGGCCAAAAAGCAGGTGTTGGAAGTCAACGGTCTGACCAATGCCTATGTACGCGCGCTGGCCTGGCGTGGCGCCGGTGAAGACATGGGTGTCGCGTCGGCGAAAAACCCAGTCCGCCTTGCCATCGCAGCCTGGGAATGGGGCAACTACTACGGCGACGCCAAAATGGAAGGCGCCAAGCTCGACATTGCAAAGTGGAAGCGCCCGTCCCCGGAAACGATTCCTGTGCACGCCAAGGCCGCAGGTCTCTACATGATCTGCACCACCTCCAAGCACATTGCTGAGGCGAAAGGCTGTTCCGACGCGTTGTTCATGGACTATCGCGGCTATGTGGCAGAGGCCACCGGCGCAAACATCTTCTTCGTTAAAGATGGTGAGGTGCATACCCCGCTGGCCGATTGTTTCCTGAATGGCCTGACCCGACAGACGGTTTTGAAGATGCTGAAGGAAAAAGGCATCACCGTCCACGAACGTCACATCATGCCCGAGGAGCTGGAAAGCTTTGAGCAGTGCTGGCTCACTGGCACCGCCGCCGAAGTCACACCTGTAGGTCAGATTGGCGATTATACCTTTGAAGTTGGCGCGCTGACTCGCGACATCGCAGAAAGCTATGAAAAGCTGGTACGCAGCTAAGATCACCGGGGGCGTCACAATCGCCCCCGTCCCAACGCGAAACGCCCCGTCTGTTTCACAGATCGGGGCGTTTCTATTTAGACTGGTGGTCTAATCAAATAAGTGAGCGCAACATCGAGGTGTTGCCCTGAATGACCGCGTTCAGCTCGACCACACGGGCCAACCGCTGTTCGATCTCATTCTGGCAGTCATCCAGCTGATCCACGATGCCCGCCAAGGCCGAGCCCGAACTGGACAGCGATGCGCTCTCAATCTTACACATCATACGGGTCGAGCTGAGGCCGGTCACATAACGCTTCATGTCGAGCACGCTGCGGCCAAAGCGCTTGGCTTCGGATTCAACGCTATTGAGCGTTTCCGACGTGTGCTTTTTGAACTGCTTGCGCATCTCATCAAGCTGAGCCGCTTCCTTGGCGAGACTAATTTCATCCGGATAGCTTGCATCAACGGACTGGAACACTTCGATCATTTCCTGTTCGATGGCCGTCGCAAAGCCGAGGAACTGACCTTCAAGGATCGCATCGCGGATGCGGGCAAAAACACAGGCATCGCCGTCAACAAAGGTGGTGACCCAGGTCGACATCTCTTCAAGCATCTGGCTGTAGTTCACCGAAATCGCACTGATCGGGCCGCCGGCATTTTCCAGACGCGACGCAATGATGCGCATGTTCATCGGGACGGTGCGGATCGCCTTGAAGGCCTCGGTCATTTCACTGGTCTCGACCTGCACCTGCGCAATCGCGCGGGACATATCGAGGAACCGTTTCTGAAGCTGGTCGATCGGACGTCCAAGCTGGCGGGCGCGACTTTCGACCTCTGACGCAATCGCCGTGGCCTGGAAGGCCGCATAGCTCGCGAAGCCAAGACCTTTGAGCATTTCTAGCAGACGCTCAGCGCTGGCCTTCGGGTTCAGGCCATTCTGCTCTTCCTGCAGAAGCTCTTTGTAAACTTCGATCACTTTCTGATGCAGCTCAGACGTCGGCTTCATCCGGGTTGAGACATATCCCCCGTCAACCGGCGCAACCAGAGCGTAAACCCAGTAATACCGACCATCTTTGCGGCGGTTCTTTACATAGGCCCCCATGGGCTGCCCGTCTTTCAGGGTGTCCCACATCAGCTGGAACACACCTTTGGGCATATCCGAGTGTCGAATGATCTTATGCGGCGCGCCGATCAGATCGTCCCATTCATGGCCTGCCACGCGTTGGAACACGCTATTGCCCGCCTCGATGACACCGCGTTCATCGGTTCGGGAATAAAACAGCTCGGACAGATGAAACAAAGCTTCAGAGGTCGAATTGCTCGCCTCTGCGATAAACTGCGGGTTCAGTTCGGTCATGGGGTCCTCGAACACAAGTATGCCTAGTCCCCAGCAACATCCGTCCTATCCCTTTCTAAAACGTGAAAACCGCAGACCCATTCAGGCCTGCGGCTTCCTTTTTCATTAAAATCATATGCTCTTTGGAACGTCAGCCTGGGCTCATTCCGCGCAGGCGCTCGGACCGGCGGCGCAGCAATTCGACCGTTGCCAGCAGAGCAATCGAGATCACCACAAGGATGGTCGCCACCGCAAGAATGGTCGGGCTGATCTGTTCGCGTAGACCGGTAAACATCTGCCAAGGAAGGGTTTGTTGCTTGGCAGAGCCGACAAAAATCACCACCACAACCTCGTCGAACGACGTGATAAAGGCGAAGAGACCACCCGAAATCACACCCGGCAAAATCAACGGCATCTGCACCTTGAAGAAGGTGGTGACCGGATCGGCCCCCATGTTAGCCGCAGCGCGGGTCAGCGAATGGTCAAAGCCAACAAGCGTCGCCGTCACGGTGATAATGACAAAGGGAATCCCCAAAGCCGCGTGGGCCAGAACAACGCCCCAATAGGTCCCCGACAGGCCAATCTTCGAGTAGAAGAAGTACATGCCAGCCGCCGAAATGATCAGCGGAACAATCATGGGCGAAATCAGGATCGCCATAATCGCCCGACGGGCGGGGACATGTGGCTGGCTCAGGCCAATTGCCGCAAGTGTCCCAAGGCTCACCGAGATAATCGTCGCCACAGGAGCAATTTTGACCGAGTTGCCCAAGGCTTGCTGCCAGTCTGGATTACCAAAGAAGTCACGATAGTGCTTGAGCGAGAACCCATCTGGGTCAAGCCGCAGCATCTCGGGAGTGAAGGTGAAGAAATCCTGCGCGTTGAACGACAGCGGGATCACCACAGCAATCGGCGCGATCAGGAAGAAGAAGATCAGGCCGCACAGCACACGAAAGGTGTAGTACCAGATGCGCTGCCCGGTGGTTGCATAGGTTGGAAGACTCATATCCGTTACCCCAGCTTCACGTTGTCGATGCCGACGATTTTGTCATAGGCCCAGTAGAGCACCAGAACCACGACCAGAAGAATTGCACCCAGCGCAGCCGCCAAGCCCCAGTTGAGCGAGGTCGAGATGTGGAAGGCAATCTGGTTCGAGATAAAGGTTCCTTTGGTCCCGCCGACCAAGGCAGGCGTGATGTAGTAGCCAATCGCCAGGATGAACACGAGGATCGACCCCGCACCGATGCCCGGCACTGTCTGCGGGAAGTAAACCCGCCAGAAGGCTGTCCAGTTTGTTGCACCCAGCGATTTCGCAGCCCGCAGATAAGACGGGTTGATCGTCTGCATCACCGAATACATGGGCAAGATCATGAACGGCAGCAGAATATGGGTCATCGCAACAATCGTACCAAATTGGTTGTTGATGATCTGCAAGCGCGCATCATCGGGCACCAATCCGACCCAGACCAGCAGGTCATTGATCACACCCTGTTGCTGCAGCAGAATTTTCCAGGCGGAGGTTCGCACAAGAAGCGAGGTCCAGAACGGCAACAGCACCAGGATCATCAACATATTGGCCGAGCGCATGGGTAGGTTGGCCAGCAACCAGGCCACTGGATAGGCCAGTAGGATACAGCTGCCTGTGATCAGCAACGACATCCAAAGCGTCCGCTTGAGCAGAGCCATATAGATGCGTTCACGTTCGGGGCGCATTTCCGCGCCATCCACACCCACACGCATATCAACCGCGTTCAGGAAGTAGCCCGCTGTGACAGGAGGGGAGTAGGTCTGAATGGTTCGCCACACTTCGGTGTCGCCCCATTTCTTGTCGATCTTCAGGAAGGCCTCTTTCCACGGGCCACCCGCTTCCAGATCAAATTTCTTCGCACGTCGACCCGCCTTTCGAAACGCCGAAGCCACACCCGGTTTTTCATAGTTCAGACGAACACCTACTTTGGTGTGCTCTTTTGCGGCGGCGGCCTCTTTCATATCCGCAGCCAAGGCTGTGTAGACGGCTTCGCTGGGCAATTCGCCCGACGTACTATCCCAATCCGCCAGCGCCACAACGGTGCGCGGCAGGATGTTTTGGACAATCTTGTTGTCAACCGAACGATACAGCATATCGCCGATCGGCAAGATAAAGCTAACCAAGATAAACAGCAGCAGCGGCGCAATTAGCATAAGCGCGCGCATTTTCTGGCGGCGCAATGCGCGGGCCAGACTGCGTTTCAATGGGGTTCCATCTGCGGCCAGAACCGGGCCGTTTTGGGTTGCGCTAGCGTCGCTCATTCTGCCCCCTCGACGACATAAATTAGGCTGTCCGCCGTACGGCGACGGATATCAGCGACCTGTTGGTATTCAGGATCATTGTAGGCCGCGAGGGCCTGTTCATACGTTGGAAACTCGATAACCACGTGGCGCTGCCCTTCGGGTGCCTCACCTTCGCAGGTCTTCGACTGACCTCCCCGCACCACAAATTTGGCACCGAACCCTTCCAAGATTGGCGTGTCTTTGATGACGTATTCTTGGTAGTTTTCGGGATCTCTTACGGTGACATGGGCAATGATGTAGCCTTTTGGCATCGGCCGGTTCCCCCTGATGTCATGTGGTGACACGTCGTTAGACTGCGTGCCATCCGAAACGGATGGGGCAAAGCTGCCCCATCCACCCTAACGGGATTACTTGGCCAACCAAGCTTCGAAACGTGCGTTCATATCGTCACGGTTGTCCGCCCACCATTCGTAGTCATAGGTGTGAACGTTGGTCGCGTTTGCAGGATCGGTCGGCATGTGAGGCGCCATTTCGATGCCCAGCTCTTTGTGCTTACCAACCAGCGGTGCCGACGACTTACGTGCCGGGCCATACGAGATGTATGCCGCCTGATCCGCCTGACGCTTGGTGTCGGTGGCGAATTTCACGAAGTCCAGAGCACGTGCCAGACGATCAGCCGGCAGATCCGCTGGGATCACCAGACCGTCGAGGTCGTAGGACTGCATGTCCCACAGCATGCTGATCGGCTGGTTCTGCTCAGCAATGGCCGAGAACAGACGACCGTTGAAGGTCGAACCGAATACAACTTCGCCGTCAGCCAGAAGCTGGGGTGTTTCCGCGCCAGCAGTCCACCAGACAACGTCGTCTTTGATGGTCGCCAGTTTGTCCAGAGCGCGATCAACACCTTCGTCGGTGCTCAGCACGTCATAGATCTCGTCTTTGGCAACGCCGTCACAGTACAGAGCCCACTCGAGGTTATCGATCGGACGCTTCTGCAGCGCGCGCTTGCCAGGATAGGCGTCGGTGTCGAAGATCGCGCAAACCGAAGTCGGTGCGGTGTCGCCAACCAGATCGGTGCGGTAGCCGAAGGTGGTCGAGTAAACGATCAGCGGAATGTAGCAATCCGAAACCAGCTGGCCGTCCCAGTCTTCGGTCGGCAGCGAGCCGTCGTCGCCTTTGGCGAGCTGTGCGTCGTGGTCGATCTCCATGATCAGGCCTTCGTCACACATACGGATGGTGTCCGAGATTACGGCGTCAACAACGTCCCAGGTGACATTGCCGGCTTCCGACATCGCGCGCATTTTTGCAGTCGCTTCAGCCGAGCTCTCGTCATAGATGACGGTGAGGCCGGGGTTCAGCTCGAGATAGGGTTCGATATAGGCTTTGACCTGGCTGGCCTGATAGGCACCGCCCCAGGACACAAAGGTCATTTCCATAGCCATATCTTCGGCAGCTGCTGCGCCCGCAAGTGCGGTCAGCGCGGTGCTCGCCATAATTGTTGTGGTGAGTTTCATTTAAGACTCCCTGTTGCGCCCGTTTACTTATGGTGAGACCTGGTCACGGGCTAAACCGCTGGTCTCTCAACGAGACCCCGCGATCCAATAGATCGCGAGGCGATCCTTCATATCAGCTGGCGTCAAGCGCGCGGCAATCTTCCGGCAGCCAACCAATCTCAATCTGGGCACCCGGCTCAAGACGAACCTGATCCGGTGCGTTCCGCGTTTTGATAATAAAGTCTTCGTTGCCAGCCACACGCAGACGGGTCCGGAAGATGTCACCCATGTAGATGAATTCGAGCACTTCCGCTTTCAGCGTATGCGCGCCTTCTTTCAGGCGGTCTTTGTTGAACTCAACGCGCTCTGGACGGATCGACACGCGGGTGCGCTCACCAACTTTGGTCACGTTGACCGGCGTTGCATCAAGCTCTTCCCCGTCGTCCAGGCGTACGACACAGGTGTCGCCGGAGATTTCGGTCACAACGCCCTCAAGGGTGTTATTTTCACCGATAAACTGCGCAACAAACGAGTTCTGCGGCTTTTCATACAGCACAGAAGGCGGATCCAACTGCTGAATGCGGCCATCGTTGAACACCGCCACGCGGTCGGACATGGTCAGAGCTTCGGTCTGGTCGTGGGTCACATAAACCGTGGTGATCCCCAGCTCATGTGCCAAGCGGGTGATTTCAAACTGCATGTGTTCGCGCAGCTGTTTGTCCAGCGCGCCCAGTGGTTCGTCCATCAAAACCAGTTCAGGTTCAAACACCAGTGCACGGGCCAGAGCCACACGCTGCTGCTGACCACCGGAAAGCTGCGAGGGACGGCGGCCTCCAAAGGCCCCCATCTGCACCATATCCAATGCGCGTTTGACTTTTTCGTCACGCTCAGACTTGCCCATCTTGCGCACTTCCAGCGGGAAGGCGAGGTTCTCGGCAATTGTCATATGCGGGAAGAGAGCATAGTTCTGGAACACCATGCCGATGCCGCGTTTGTGCGGCGGAATATTGTTGATGCTGACCCCATCCAGCAGAATGTCACCATGGGTTGCGGTCTCAAAACCAGCCAGCATCATAAGACACGTGGTCTTACCTGAACCGGACGGCCCAAGCATGGTCAGAAATTCGCCCTTCGGCATGGTGAGGTTCAGGTCTTTGACAACGAGATTTTCGCCGTCGTAGCTTTTCTGCACACGTTCGAATGCGACGAACGCGTCACTATTCCCTTGTTTGGCCAAGGTCAGCTCCCTGTTTTCTCTGCGGATTTGGCTCCGCTTTCTTCTCTTCAGAAATAAAACCGTTTCATGGAAGCGTTGCAAGCATTTGCAACCATCTTTGGCTCAAAATCCAGTCTTTTGATCAAAAAGCCCAGAACTTCCCCTAACTTAGCACCACTTGCCCACAGCCTTATCTCAAAAAAGGCGATTCTCCCAATCACACCTCGCGATATGAAAGAAATCCTTTCGTGATGCCCTACCTTAGGTCAGGCTTTATCCGTCGGTTGAAGCTCAGAACGACGTAGTTGGGGCCAACGACGACTCGAAGCCAAGTTTGCTGGGACCGACACAATGGTGCCCGGCGGCGACATGGTGACGAGACGTTTCAGGTGAACCGCCCGAAATCCGATACATCCGGCCGTTGGATAGCCAGGCCTCCGCCACCGATGCAGGAAAATGGCCGACCCACGCCCCGGCTGGGCATGAGGCCAGTTCCAATCTGTGAGTAGAACCAGATCATACAATGGGTCTGCACGCCGCATATGTTCATGACTGCCCGCGTAGGGCGCGTGTACCAATGTATTGTAATCTGCAGTGTCGCTGTCATCCGACCAGAGGTGACCCGGTCGAATGGGAACCGCCCAGGGCGTGGGCTGGGCCATGCGATCAGGTCGGTACATTAACCCGACAATTCGGTGGTCACCGACCGGGGTTGCCCCATCTCCTTCTCGTTTATCCGCAACAACTGCGCCACGCCCGATGGTACAGGGCCAAAGCCGCCCGCCAAACCGTACCCCCATCGGGGTCAAAACCATTTTCATGCAACATCCTCCGTATCAGAGGCTTTGCATCACCTCGGCGGCAATTTCAAATGATCGCAGCCGCGCGGCGTGATCGTGGATCTGCCCGGTCAGGATAACCTCATCCGGCTGATAGGTCGCGATCAGGTCTTGCATCTGCGCCGCCACTTGATCCGGCCCACCAACGGCACTGATGCGCAGCATCTCGTCAAGTGTCGCATGCGCAGAGGCGGGCACAACAGTGGACAGATCTTTGACCGGCTTTGGCAATTTGCCTGGTTGCCCCGTGCGCAACCGATAAAAGGCCTGCTGCATGGTCGTGCGCAGATAACGGGCCTCATCTTCCTGATCTGCCGCAAAGACATTCACCGCCATCATCGCGTGTGGTTTCTCAAGCTGCTCTGAGGGTTGGAAATAGCGCCGATATACCTCCAGTGCCTGCTTCAGCATAGTGGGCGCGAAATGAGAGGCAAAGGCATAGGGCATACCATGAACCGCTGCGACCTGTGCCCCATAAAGAGACGAACCGAGAATCCAGATCGGGACATGTGTACCCTCCCCCGGAAGCGCACGCACCGAGCGCGCCGGATTCGGCTCACCCATCATGTCTCGCAACTCGGCCACTTCATCCGCAAACCGTTCAGCCCGGGCATGCTGAACGCCCAAAGCCTGCATTACTGCCGCATCTCCCCCCGGAGCACGCCCCAGGCCAAGATCAATCCGCCCCGGATATAGGGTTGCCAATGTCCCAAAGGCCTCGGCCACCGCCAGAGGCGCATGGTTGGGCAGCATGATCCCACCGGCCCCAACCCGGATTGATTTGGTCAGACCCGCAACATGTCCGATCAAAACCGCCGTCGCCGCCGAGGCGATCCCTGGCATGTTATGATGCTCGGCCATCCAATAGCGGTGATACCCCCAACGCTCGGCATTCTGGGCAAGCTCACCCGTGTTGCGAAATGCATCAGCCGCATCAAACCCTTCGGGCACGGGCGACAGATCTAACAGGGAATAGCGCATAGAGGTCTCCTTCGACCGCAGACCTAAGATCTGAACCGAACGGTTCAACCAAAGAGCGGCGGCTTTAAAGCAGATGACCCGATTTTTTGGCTTTCACTGCCAGATAATGCGCATTCTCTTCCGTGAGACCAACCTTAAGCGGCACACGCTCGGTGACTTCGATCTCGTTACGTTCCATCATCGCAATCTTGTTGGGATTGTTGGTCAACAACCGCACCGAAGAAAATCCGAGTTTCTGCAGGATCTGTGCCCCCAAACGGAAGTCGCGCTCATCATCCTCAAAGCCTAGCCGGTGATTGGCTTCGACGGTATCAAACCCCTGATCCTGAAGCGCATAGGCACGCATTTTATTGGCCAGACCAATGCCGCGCCCCTCTTGGTTGAGATACAGCAATATTCCTGCACCTTCCTGACCCATCTGGGCGAGGGCCGCGTTCAATTGCGGACCACAGTCACACTTCAACGATCCCATCACATCACCGGTGAAGCACGCAGAATGCAATCGTGCCAGCACCGGCGCATCCCGGTCGGGCCGGCCCACTTCGATGGCGTAATGTTCTTCCCCACCATCTTCCGGCCGGAAAATATGCAACCGTCCCGCTTTGGTAGCCTGCATCGGCACCCGCGCCGCGACAACACTATCGAGCGCCGCCAGTTCCATCACATGAGGCGCCGCAACATCCGCAGGGATCAGTGTCAGGTTTTCCCGCGCCGCAAGCGTCAGCGCCTCGGACACCTCCTGCATCAACACCGCCGGCAGCAACCGCGCCGACTTCACCAGAGTGATCGCAAACCGATGCAACTCACAGTCTCCGCCCCGGCGCGTATCCAGAGGTCCTTTCATCGGCATCCGAAGATCATCCGCCGGATCTGCCAGCGCCTGAACCCAGCTCAGATCCGCTTCGCCGGGCACCACAACCCGCGCCACATCGCCATCATAGGCCCGCGCCTTGAGTGTCTCGGCCCGCCGCCCGGTGAGCACAAGGTCAAGATCACCCTGCTCTTTCATCAGATCAAATCGCGCCACGCCCGCCGTTTCGGCTGACATCACAAGCATCGCCTGCCCGCCGCCCGTCAACACAACAGGCACACCCATTCGCAAATCAGCCCGCGCGCGCGCCAGCAGATCATTCAGCTGAGGTCCAAGGCCCAAGACACGTCTCCTGTTTCAAACTGCCCGGAATTCTGTAACAAATCGTCTCATAAGACACGACAGCGTGAGACCGTTGCAGCAATCCTTGCCGAAGCGCGAAGATGGCCACATCTGCGGAAAAACGCAACACGGGAGACCCGACCATGCCACAGCTGAGAAACATCCTTCTCGTCGACGATGATGATGACCTGCGCGAAGCCCTCGCCGAGCAATTGGTGATGACCGAAGAATTCGAAGTCTTCGAGGCCGACACAGGCGCCAATGCCATGGTTCGGGCCAAAGAGCAAATTTACGATCTGATCATTCTGGATGTGGGTCTGCCTGACACCGACGGTCGCGAACTCTGCCGTCTGATGCGCAAACAAGGTATCAAATCGCCAATTTTGATGCTGACCGGGCATGACACGGACGCCGATACCATTCTTGGTCTGGATGCTGGTGCCAATGACTATGTCTCCAAACCCTTCAAGTTCCCTGTGCTTCTCGCCCGCATTCGCGCTCAACTGCGTCAGCATGAGCAATCCGAAGACGCCGTATTCACCGTAGGCCCCTATACCTTCAAGCCGTCAATGAAACTTTTGGTGACAGAAGAAGATCGGAAAATCCGCCTGACCGAGAAAGAAACCAATATTCTCAAGTTCCTCTATCGTTCAAGCGATGGCGTTGTGCCGCGTGATACACTTTTGCATGAGGTCTGGGGATATAATGCGGGTGTGACAACGCACACTCTGGAAACGCATATCTATCGCCTGCGCCAAAAGATTGAACCCGATCCCTCGAATGCCCGTCTGTTGGTGACGGAGTCCGGCGGTTACCGGCTTGTATCCTAATGCATAGGGGTTTCCACCCGGATGCCCCTTTTGACAGCTTACAAACCTAAAGAAAAATTAACACATTCAGGTTACATCATTAATATGAGTTCCCGTTGTATGTGCGGGTTATCACATGCACCTCCCTGTTGGACTGGTCGGGCCTAGCGCCCGACCTTTTTTTTCGAGCTCCCATACTTTGGGTTAGGGTTTCTAGCCTTCTCCGTCACATCATACCGACTATGCCAATTGTTAATCCGTGATATCATTCGGTTAGATCCTTGCGTTTTTAGGGACTTACCACATGCACAGCTCTGACTTTTCGGTGTCGACACTCCCTTCAGGCCTGCGCGAACTCTATTTTTCGTGGTCGGCTCTTAAAAACATGCAGCTGACACGATGCCTGAGCGATTTGGATTTAATCCGCCTTCGCAAAAATCTGGACCGTATTACCATCATCGAAATCAAACGCACTTCAGACGGCCATGTGGTTGATTTCGAATTCCTTTATGTTTCTTCAGGTTCAAAATCCAAATTCAATCAGGCCCCGGTTGGGCAATCTCTATCCTCATTAGCTGGCAAAGGACCAGGGTCGCAAATATGGGCCGCTTTTAACGAAGTCGCCATGCGGGGATTTCCGCTCTATGTGTCGCTGCCATATGTCGGGCCATCCGCAGGATATTTGCAATCGAAAGAGATTTTTCTGCCGTTGTTTGGCACAAAATCAGATGTCAATTTTGTCCTGGCTGGCGTGATTTTAGTGCCAAAACAAAGTTCCCCCGAATAACCCGGAAAGAGAAATCCAAATTAGGATTACATCGTTTCGATGTAGTGGCGCACCGCATCCTGCACGTGGCGAAACCGGTCGCCGCCCAAATGTTTACCCCCATACCAGCGGGTCACGACAATGATCTCGTCACGTAGCTCTTCACGCTCCAGCATGCGCAGGATCACCATGCCTGCCCCACTTTCCCCATCGTCATTTTTGATCGGGCCGTCCGCAGTCAGCAAACCCCAGGTATTGTGCGTGGCTTTTGCAAATTTCTTGTTCCGCTTCAGCTCTTTGAGAAAGGCTTTGGCTTCTGCATCATTCCGGCAGGGCCCACCAGATACAGCATATTTCGAGCCACGATCCGAGATGATGTTTTCAATAATGCGCATAGACCAAGCCCTAGCGCAGTAGATCGAAAAAAGGAATGGGAGAAAGGAAACGGGCTCTGGCATCCCCAGCCAGAGCCCTATGCGGCGCATTCCGTGAGTAACGTCAGCCGGCAAAAGTATGCCCCTCAGTCAGAAACAGCTTAGCTTGGAATGGTTAACGCACTGCTATCGTACTCTGGGGTATGGCACGCCTGACCGAGGGACTGCTTCAAACCTCTCCGTTCCCCCACTCAAAGCAATAGACCTGAAGTTTAAACGCCGCCCTGTCCAACTGTGGTTTATCCCAGCCTCTGGCCCTGCCCTCTCATTCCGCGCCGTGTCCATGCACAAGGGGCTCGCCCATCAGATCTTCGACAAAGAGGCTGATCAGCTGCAACCGCCCAGACACACCAGCCTTGCGATAAACCGAAGCTGACTGCGCCTTGATCGTGCCTTCCTTAGAGCCACGAATAGCGGCCATATCCGCCACCGATAACCCTTTGATGGCCAACCGCGCTACATCCGCCTCTGACGGGGTCAGACGCCATTCTGCAAACTGTTTGACCATCACAGCCTCAAACGCACCAGAGGCGGCCTGGAGCTGCTGTTCCATTCGTTGGTGACGCTGGGTGAGCTGCCGCAGACCGTAGAGCGTCAATCCTAGACTGCCCACCAGCATGACGGTCATCGCATATTCGAAAATCTGGGTTCCGCGCGCAAATGGAGCCTCGGACAGACCCAGGGCATCCAGCACGGAATCAAACACGAAGAACAGGGTACAGAACACCTGCAACGCCAGCAGGGCCCAAAGCGCGAGGGGAGAGCGCAACCGGATCATGCGCTCTCACCGTTTTCAATGGGCCCCTCCACAATCGCAGGGGCCCCAATATATAAAGCGTCACCCGTTGTCGGTCGCGTCGCTGTCGTCCTCATCAACAGCGTCGTCATCGCTGTCATCGTCGTCGCTGTCATCATCATCGGCTTCCATGGCTGCCACCACTCCGGTCGCAGCATCCAGTTCCGCCTCATATTCAGCGCCGCCCAGTGTGTATTCAACCTCAATCACACCGTCTTCCAGCTCAATTTCGGTCACTTCAGCTCCCTGCGCCTCCATCCAGGCGCGGATCGCCGCCTCATCCGTGCCCACCTGGTCGCCAACCGAGAGTTCGGCAAAGGCCAGCAACGGAACAGATACGATGGCGGCGGTCAGGGTGGTCAGCTTGAGAATATCTTTGGTCATGTCGTGTCTCCTGTGAACATCGCGGTGTTGCGATGAGGAACAGGTGGGAAGGCCGTGCCCCAACCACGATGCGCAAAAGGATCAAAACAATCGACATTGGACCTAGGTTTATGCCCCCTTCCAAAAAGAAAGGGCGCCCGAAAAGGCGCCCTGACTGAATTCTGATGAGAAAAATTAGCCTTAGTCGGCTTTTTCTTCTTTCGCGAGCTCGGTGCCAGTTTCCTGATCTACCATCTTCATCGCGAGGCGCACTTTGCCACGGTCGTCAAAGCCCAGAAGCTTAACGAATACGTCCTGACCTTCTTTCAGAACATCCGACGGGTGGTTCAGGCGGCGATTCTCGATCTGAGACACGTGCACCAGACCGTCACGCTTGCCAAAGAAGTTCACGAAGGCGCCGAAGTCGACGATCTTCACAACTTTACCTTTGTAGATCTGACCTTCTTCCGGCTCAGCCACGATCGAATGGATCATGTCATAGGCCTTCTGAATGGCTTCACCGTTTGCCGATGCGATTTTGATCACACCATCGTCGTTGATGTCGACTTTGGCACCCGAGGTTTCCACGATCTCACGGATCACTTTACCGCCCGAGCCGATCACCTCACGGATCTTGTCGGTTGGGATCTGCATGGTCTCGATGCGCGGTGCGTGGACACTGAACTCGCCGGCTTCGGTGATGGCGCTCGACATCTCGTTCAGGATGTGCAGACGACCCGCTTTGGCCTGAGCCAAGGCCTGAGACATGATGTCCGGCGTGATACCGGCCACTTTGATGTCCATCTGCAGCGAAGTGATACCAGCTTCGGTACCTGCCACTTTGAAGTCCATGTCGCCCAGGTGATCTTCGTCGCCCAGAATGTCCGACAGGATAGCGAAGTCGCCGTCGTCTTCCAGAACCAGACCCATCGCAACGCCAGCAACCGGTGCTTTCAAAGGCACACCAGCGTCCATCATGGACAGCGAGCCACCACAGACCGATGCCATCGAAGACGAACCGTTCGATTCAGTGATCTCTGAAACAACGCGGATGGTGTAAGGGAAATCGGTCGGTGCGGGCAGAACAGCCTGCAGCGCGCGCCATGCCAGTTTACCGTGACCAATTTCTCGACGACCGGGCGAGCCAACGCGGCCCACTTCACCAACCGAATAGGGTGGGAAGTTATAGTGCAGCAGGAAGTTCGAACGGTAGTTGCCGTGCAGTGCATCGATGATCTGCTCATCGTCGCCAGTGCCCAGAGTGGTCACAACCAGACCCTGAGTTTCGCCACGGGTGAACAGAGCCGAACCATGGGTCCGCGGCAACAGGCCGGTTTCCGAAACGATTGGACGGATCTGGTCCAGAGCGCGGCCATCGATGCGGCGCTTGTTCTTCACAACATCCGAACGCAGAACGGTCGATTCCAGCTTTTTCAGCGCCGAACCCAAGTTCGCGTCTTCCAGCTGCTCTTCGCTCAGTGCGCCCTTGATCTCTTCCTTCGCGGCGGCAACAGCGGCAACGCGCTCTTGCTTGTCCGAAATGGCATAGGCGGCTTTCATCTTGTCTGCACCGGCGGCGCTGACAGCAGAGAACAGCTCGTCGTAGTTAGGCGGTGTGAAGTCAAACGGCTCTTTTGCGGTTTCTTCGGCCAGATCAATGATCAGGTCGATCACCGGCTGGATCTGCTCGTGCGCAAACAGGACCGCGCCCAGCATTTCCTCTTCGGTCAGCTCGTAGGCTTCCGATTCAACCATCATCACGGCATCTTTGGTACCGGCCACAACGAGGTCCAGACGCTGGTCCGGGTTGTTGCGCAGCTGATCCATGTCGTCGACAGTCGGGTTCAGAACATATTCGCCCTCTTCGAAGCCAACACGTGCACCCGCGATCGGTCCGCGGAACGGTGCACCCGAGATGGTCAGAGCGGCGGAGGCTGCGATCATGGCAACGATGTCCGGGTCATTGACCAGATCGTGGCTCAACACGGTACACATCACCAGAACTTCGTTTTTGAAGCCCGGAACAAACAACGGACGGATCGGACGGTCGATCAGACGTGCAGTCAGTGTTTCTTTTTCGGTCGGGCGTGCTTCACGCTTGAAGAAACCGCCAGGGATTTTACCCGCAGCATAGTATTTCTCCTGGTAGTGCACGGTCAGCGGGAAGAAGTCCTGGCCTTCTTTCTGCTGTTTGGCGAAGGTCACGTTGGCCATGACGCTGGTTTCACCCAGGGTGGCAATCACGGTGCCATCTGCCTGACGGGCAACCTTGCCGGTCTCCAGCGTGAGCGTTTCTTCGCCCCACTGCATGGTCTTCTTGGTTTCTTTGAACATCATCGTATCCTAATAGAGAGCGCTGCCGACCCCTGCCGGGGCTCTCGTTTGCATGGCGGCCCCATTGCCGCCGACCCCTATCATCTTCTGTCACAGCGCGGGGGCCATCGCGCCACGTTCCAGATGTAAGTGCCCCATAACCGAAATTGACGCATAAGGAAACCTTGATTTAATAGTTCCACCTTGACGAAACCTTAACCAAACCGGTGCGATTTTCGTGCCATGTTTGTTCCCAGTGCTGCCCATGCCAACCATTGGTTGGATCAGGTGTTTTCCGCCAAAGCCGTCGACAAAGGCGGTGTTGTCCGTCGGTCCACGCGTTGGGTTGACGCACAAATCGGACGTGACCGGCTTTTTGACGAGGTCCGAAAACGGGGGTTTCACCTCGTGGAATGTGGCGGACAATACGTGGTCATATGCTCGCAACACCCCATACATATCCACCTGTGATTTCCCGAATTTTCTTGAAAATTCGCACATATCCGGACATTCGAATTTTCAAGAAAATTCGGGCACCGCGCCCCCAATCATGTTTGGGTACCCTATGAACCTTTTGCAGATCGCCTCTTTGTTGATCGTACTTGCTGGCGCGTTTGGCGCAATCAACCACCTTTTTCTCAAACTGCCATCCGCCATCGGCATTTTGGTTGTGGCGCTTGCGGCGTCACTTGCCACCATGGCTTTTGATCTCGCCGTGCCCGGGTGGGACATTTCAAACCAGATCCGAACTGTGGTACTCGGAATCGACTTTTCCGATGCTCTGCTCGAAGGCATGCTAGGCCTGCTCCTTTTCGCCGGTGCGCTTCATGTCAAACTGACCGATCTTCGTGCGGTCTGGCCCACTGTGCTCCTGATGGCAACCATAGGCGTTGGTCTGTCCACCGCACTCATCGGGTTTGGGTTTTCCTGGCTCACCGGGGCCCCGATCCTGATCGCGCTGGTGTTTGGCGCCCTGATCTCCCCCACAGATCCCGTGGCTGTGCTCGGCGTCTTGCGAGAAGCCAACCTGCGCAAATCGCTGGAAACCCAGATCGCAGGCGAAAGCCTGTTCAATGATGGGGTTGGCTACGTCGTGTTCCTTGTCCTTGTTGGGCTGGCCTTTCCCCATGACAGCCATGCCGAAAGCGGCGCTGCTGCGGCAATCACACTGTTCCTGCAAGAAGCCGTTGGGGGTGCCCTGCTTGGGATTGTCTTGGGATGGCTGGTGTTCCGGGTCATGCGGTTGATCGATGACTACTCGCTTGAAGTTCTTCTGACACTTGGGCTTGCCTTTGGCGGCTACACACTCGCGCTGTGGTTACATGTGTCAGCCCCAATTGCAGCGGTCTGCGCCGGATTGCTGATCGGCGACATCGGCGCCAAACACGGTATGTCGGCGCAAACGCGCGAATACGTCGACAAATTCTGGATCCTGATCGACGAAATTCTCAACGCGGTGCTGTTTCTGCTTATTGGCTTTGAGGTGTTCGCAGTCCAGCTTGACCAGAGCCTCCTGCCCACCGCCGTGCTTTCAATCGCACTCGCCCTTTTGGGGCGCCTCGCGGCCGTGGCCTGTCCAATTCTGATGCTCCGCCCCTTCCGCGCCTTTGGACCGGGCGTGATCCCGATCATGACATGGGGGGGGATCAAAGGCGGTATCTCGGTTGCTCTGGCTCTGTCTCTTCCTGAGAACGAATGGAAACCGCTTATTTTGACGGTGACCTATGTCATCGTGATTTTCTCGATCATCGTTCAGGGGCTGACTGTTGCCAGGGTGGCCCGCAAACTGGGCCGCGAACCTGATTTGGTCTGACGGTCGGGAATCCCTCAATTGAACAGGCGTTCGGGGGCTGGCACCCTGCCCCCGGCGCACCCAAATCGCGCCGGCACCTTTATACAGGATGACCCGATGCGTATTGTCTCACTCTTCGCCGCGCTGATTTTAGCCGCGCCTCTCGCTGCACAAGAGAGATCCCCTCTGCTCAAAGCCTTTGAACCTCAGGCCACCGGCACCTCTCTGCCTCAGGCCTATGTGGTCCCAACGGAAAACCCCGGCCCTCAGAAAGACATTCGCGCAACGCGCATTCAAGACCTACCACGCAGCCCGGTCGGCACGGAGCATGAGGGCTACAACCGGTTTCGCCAAACCCTGAACCGCCAGGATCCACCTCCGTTTCTGGGGCAATCCCGCCACGAGGTCGCGGCCTATGTTACAGCCGACGATACGCACATCCTGACCCGCACCTGGCAGGATGGGAGCGAACTTTACCTGCTCGTCGGCCGCTTTGCCCCCACCTATCAAACGGGTCAGGCCATCAAACTGACCTTTCCGATCGGCCCCGGCGGGATCTCAGCCGGAGACACCGATGACCACCGACCATCAGACACCTCCCTTGCCGAGCTCTCAGATGGCAGCCTCCTGTTGTCTCTGGATACCTTAAACCGCTGTTCCGGAACCCGCCGCTATGGTGTTATGATCCGCCTTGCCCCGGACCTGCAAAGCGTCATGTGGGTGTCGCCGCACCGCGTCGCCGGAGGACGGGGGTTTGCCTTCAATGAGGCGCGTGTTTTCGCCATCGACGGCGGATCCTGTGAAAAGGATTATCTCTATGAGCTGGATATCGACAGCGGTCAGGTCGCATCCCGCACGGTGGTGCCCTCAGCGCAGGATGCCGGGGATTTCACCACGATGCATGGCAAGGACCTCTATCTGCAGCTCTACAATCGCTTTATCCATTATCAATTACCCTGAAACGGAAAACGCCCGCTCCTGAGGAACGGGCGTCTGTCTCTGTCAGCATCGGGTGAACCCACCCGGCATCGGCCTTAGCGGCGGATGCCCAGACGCTTGATCAGGTCCTGGTAACGAGCTTCGTCTTTGCCCTTGGTGTAGTCCAGCAGCTTACGGCGCTGAGCAACCAATTTCAGAAGACCACGACGCGAGTGGTTGTCTTTCTTGTGGGTTTTGAAGTGCTCGGTCAGAGTCGAAATGCGCGATGTTAGGATAGCCACCTGGACTTCCGGCGAACCGGTGTCACCTTCTTTGGTGGCGAATTCTTTCATCAGGCGTGTTTTTTCTTCTGCAGTGATCGACATCGGGGTCTCCTTTCGGATCAAAGGGTTATGGCTCAAGCCGGGATGTCGTCCAGCAGGGCCCATGGAGATATCCGCATCAGCGGATGCGCGCATATACGCGATTCTGGTGAAATTGCCAAGCGTGGAGTTAGGCAAGCTCCATTTCGGACGCCACACTTTCCCCAACAAGTACAACCTGATCTGGTGCAGGAGCCTCAGAGGTAGGCAGGGTCGCCAGAACCGTGCCATCCACCACAATTTCACTCACCTCAGGGTTGGCGTCAGACACCCGGACATCGAGATCCGGGTCGGCATCGGCCTGGCTGTCATCATAGACAACCATCATTTTCTCTTCGTCTTCGTCGAAATCCATCATCGGCGGCACAGCCCAATCCGCCAGTGGCAGGGCGGCGGGATTGTCATCCAACAGATCATCCTGCGAGGCCTCAGACAAAACGGCCTCCGCCATCTCGATGCCGCTCTTCACGGCAGAGGCTTGCACGGTTGTGCTCTCCGCCTGAGGAATGCCCATAGTTTCAAACAGACTGGGTTCGGCGCTGGCCTCCAGATCGAGGTCCAGTTCCTGATCCTGCAGATCCTGATCCTCGTCCGCTGTATCAGACGCACCTGACGGCATGGTTGCGACCATTGCAACCGAGCCAAGGGCCATCATCCCCATCAGTCCAGCAAGAAAATACATGTCGAGCCCCGCGACCGTTCACCTTTGATCTTCTCAGATTCCTGAGCTTCACACAATCTATAGTCGCAGGAAGTTAACGGGTGCCTTCTGAAGGCGAAATGCCGATTTCGTCGATCACCCGTGTGGCAAGATCGCCAATGATCGGAACAAATTCGATCTGACTCAGAAGCAAGACGATGATCGACACCAACGCGGTCGCCCCAATCGCCGAGCCAAGCCCAAAGGCCAGCCCCCGCAGAAACTGATAGCCCATCAAGCGCAGGATCGAATTGTGCACACGAACAAATCGATGGTTGTTCAGGCGGCCAACCTCATCCGTCAGGCGTTGCAACGCCACCTGTGTCGCATCGACCTCGGCGTGGTCTTCATCCTGCATAGCGCACCTCTTTGGGCCAAACGGCGAGGGCCGTGGCATAAGACACATAAAGCGGATGGCGCGGGTGCCCGGCTTTGGTCAACCCAAGATGGCGCACGTCCCCTTCAAGGATCGGCGCCACCCGGCCCGCCTGCCCCAGAAGCGCGCCATGCGTTCCCCATCCTGCGATGGTCATATCGGCGCGGCCCGACCACCGCTGCAACAGTGCGGCATTTTCAGGCCCTTCGGGATCTTCCGCACGCTTTAGATCTTCGGGTTTGGTGGCGCGGAAGGCAAAGAGATTGGCGATCCGCATGGCCCCAAATCCCATCTGCACCGCCCGCCGCTGACAGCGTTCGATGGTGGGATCGTTGCGTTCTTCCGTCGCGGTTGACGGATTGAGCATGACATACAGCACCTCTCCGCCGTCCCCCCAATGCCGCCGCAATCCATAGCGATAGGTCTCACAGGGGGAATACCACGCTGTGCTGATTTGACCGTTTTGTTCTGCCACCCGTTCCAACATGGCGCCAAGCTGCCTTGTAGGCCGTCAAAGCACAACCCCAGCTTGACATCCCGGCGGCTCTGCGCCCCTCTGTGCCAGAATTGCCAGCAGGATACTCCGATGAACTTTGACATGATCACCGCCGCCGCCGACCGCCTCAAAGGCCACGCCCGTCGCACGCCTCTTCTGGGGTCACCTGCGCTGGATGCCATTGCCGGGCGGCGTGTGCTGGTCAAAGCGGAATGTCTGCAGCACACCGGCAGTTTCAAGTTTCGCGGCGCCTGGTCGGCGGTGTCCGCCCTGCCCGAAGACACGCGCAAAAACGGTGTCATCGCCTACTCCTCGGGCAATCACGCGCAGGGCATTGCCGCCGCGGCCAAGGCCTTTGGCATCCCCGCTGTGATTGTCATGCCCTCAGATGCCCCGCAGTTGAAAATCGACAACACCCGCGCTCTGGGCGGCGAAGTGGTGCTATACACCCGAGGCTCCGAAGCGCGCGAAGAGATCGGCAACCGTCTGGCCGCAGAGCGCGGCCTGACCCTGATCAAACCCTATGACGAGCCTCAGGTCATCGCCGGTCAAGGCACATGTGGGCTTGAAATCGCGGAACAGGCCGCCGAACTCGGAGTGACCAAAGCCGATGTTCTGGTCTGCTGCGGTGGGGGTGGATTGACTTCCGGAATCGCAATGGCTCTCGAAGCCAATGCCCCAGAGATGACCGTCCGCTCGGCGGAACCCGAAGGGTTCGACGACACCAAACGCTCGCTTGCTTCCGGCACCCGTGAACGCAATGCAGCCGAAGCCGGTGGTCTGTGTGATGCCATCCTGACCCCCTCGCCAGGCGAGATCACCTTCCCGATTCTGAAACGCCTCTGTGGCCCCGGAATTGCCGTGACAGAAGACGAGGCGCTGCGCGCCATGGGTCTGGCCTTTCGCCACCTGAAAGTCGTCGCCGAACCCGGCGGTGCGGTGGCCCTTGCGGCCGCGCTGTTTCATCCAGATGAATTCAACACCGACACCGTGATCTGCACCATCTCAGGCGGCAATGTCGACACCGTCATCTTCGAACGCGCCTTGGCGACGCTGGACTAACAAATCAAACGCATAAAAAAGGGGGGCCAAGGCCCCCTTTGCACTAAGATGTCGCGGATCTTCAGCCCAGATCGCGGGCTTCATCCACCAGCATCACAGGAATGCCGTCGCGGATTGGAAAGGCGAGGTTCGCGCCTCGGCTGACCAGTTCCTGTTTCTCGGCATCATAATCCAGCCGCCCCTGCGTGACCGGACAGATCAGTGCCTCTAACATACGTCGATCAAATTCTGTCATTGCATGACATCCCCTTCACCGCCCCGCAGGGCATATTCAATCAAAGTCACCAGGGTCTCGCGCCGCGTTTGCAGCGACGGGGCCTCCAGCAGCGCCTGCTTGTCCTCGCAGCCCAGATCCAACAGCATCGACAGCGAATTGATCAATAGCTCATCTTCCGCATCGCGCAGAGTGGGCCAGTCGACCGTCAGCTCTTGCGAAGCAAAAAACCGTTCCAGCAGGCCCATGAATGACCGGCGATCAAAGCCACTATCACTTTCCGTGCGGCTGTCCCGGTCACGTTCAAATCCATCCCAGACCACATTGCACCGGCGATAGGGCGCAAATCCGTCTACCTCATCCACCATGCGAAATCGCGAGATGCCGCTGAGCGTGATCATGTAGCGCCCGTCTTCTGTTTCAGAGAACTGGGTGATCCGCCCCGCGCAACCGATCTGATGCAACCGTTCGCCGCCGGGCGTGTCATAGGGTTGGATCATGCCAATCAGGCGCGTCTGAGTTTTCAGCGCATCTTCGAGCATCGCAAGATAGCGTGGCTCAAAGATGTGCAAAGGCAACCGCGCGCGCGGCAAAAGCAGCGCGCCCGGAAGAGGAAAGACCGGAATAAGATCCGGCAGGTCAGTCAGCCGTGTCATAACAGGCAATCTAGCCCAGAGATGACGTTAGGCAAAGATCATCGAGCTAAGCTTGCGGCGTCCGTTCAAAACAACAGGATCATTGGCCTTCAGCGCGTCGAAAATGGTGAACAGCTGCGCCTTGGCCGCGCCGTCGTTCCATTCGCGATCACGACGGAACAGCTCAAGCAACTGATCAACCGCACCCTCCGCATCGCCATTGGCGTGCAAGGCCTGCGCCAGATCGAACCGCGCCTGATGGTTTTCGGGATCGGCCTCCACCGCTGCGGTCAGCTCGGCAACCGGGCCCGCATCTGCGGCCTGTTTCGCCAGCTCAAGCTGCGCATGTGCCGCTTCCAGCTCAGGTGAACTTGCGATCTCCGCCGGTGCGCCATTCAGCACAGCCTCAGCCTGATCCAGTTCACCCGCAGCCAGATGTGCCCGCACCAGACCACCATAGGCGCCCGCGTGATTGGGCTCTTCCTCAAGGATAGCCGCAAAGGTCTGCGCCGCATCTTCGGTCGCGCCCTGCTCAAGCATTTCCTCGGCCGCGGCCACCGCATCATCCAAACCACCCGAGGCATCTCCGCCCCCAGCTTCGACGACACGCTGTACAAAGGCTTTGATCTCGGACTGCGGCAGGGCGCCCTGGAACCCATCCACCGGCTGGCCCTGCCAGAAGGCATAGACCGTGGGGATCGACTGGATCTGAAGCTGACCCGCAATCATCTGCGCTTCGTCCACATTGACCTTGATCATCTTGACCGCGCCTTTGGCGGCGGTCACCGCCTCCTCAAGCATCGGACCAAGCGTCTTGCACGGGCCACACCACGGCGCCCAGAAGTCGACAATGATCGGTGTCTTCATCGAGGCTTCGACAACCTCGGTCATGAATTCCGCCTCGGTGATATCCTTTACAAGATCACCCGCGCCTGCAGCATTTGCGCCGCCACCCAGTTCCAACATAATTTCCTCCGCCCGTTGCGGTTGCTTTGGGTTGTAGATGGAACATGGCTGTCACGGATGCAAGTGTGACAATACCAATCGCATCTGGATCAGTGTCGCGGCCTCTACGCAAACCGCGCTCTGGTGCGGTTGGCGAAGGCGACGAGCGAGAGCATAACGGGAACCTCAACCAGAACCCCCACCACGGTGGCAAGGGCGGCGCCGGAGTGCAGGCCGAACAGGCTGATGGCGACCGCCACGGCAAGCTCAAAGAAATTCGACGTCCCAATCATAGCGCAGGGCGCGGCGATCCGGTGCGGTACTTTCAGAACGTAGGCCGCCCCATAAGCCAACACAAAGATCCCATAGCTTTGCAGCAAAATCGGCACCGCAATCAACGCAATAACAAAGGGTTTGGTCAAAATCACCTGCCCCTGCAAGCCAAACAGGATAAGCACCGTGGTGATCAACCCGATCATCGACCACGGCTTAACCCGCGCTGAAAACGCCTCGATCGCGGTATCACTGCGCAACATGCGACGGGTCAGCAATCCGGCCGCCAAGGGCAACACAACATACAGCACTGTGGCAGTGACCAGTGTGCTCCATGGCACTGTGATATCGGTCACGCCCAGCAAAAAAGCCACGATCGGGGCAAAGGCCACAACCATGATCATGTCATTCACCGAGACCTGCACCAGCGTATAGGTCGCATCGCCCCGGGTCAGCTGGGACCAGACAAAGACCATCGCCGTGCAGGGCGCAGCCCCCAGCAGGATAAGCCCCGCTGTGTATTGCGCCGCATCCTCAGGTGAGATCCAAGGCTCAAAAACGATTTCGAAAAACAAAACCGCCAAAAGCGCCATCGAAAAGGGTTTGATCAGCCAGTTGATCACCAGCGTCAAAAGCAACCCCTTGGGCTGTTTGCGCACGCCTGACAGCGCGCCAAAGTCGACGCCAACCATCATTGGATAAACCATTGCCCAGATCAGAACCGCCACCACAAGATTGATCGAGGCAAATTCGGCCGCTGCGATCATCGCCATAACCCCCGG
The DNA here is from genome assembly GCA_947497905.1 of uncultured Pelagimonas sp. Taxonomy (GTDB): domain Bacteria; phylum Pseudomonadota; class Alphaproteobacteria; order Rhodobacterales; family Rhodobacteraceae; genus CANMIH01. Next base: position 24,365 of record CANMIH010000006.1, on the reverse strand, counting down.
TGCAATTGCACCAATGGCAATGCCGGCCACAGTAGCCAAGCCAATCCAGAGTGTGAGATATCGTTCAAACCCGCCCATAACCTGGGTGTCTGTTGCAGTCATGACTGGCCTCTTGGGGTACATGTGATGTCGCTGGAAAAGGGCGCGCAAAGTTCAGGACGACCGCCGCAGCAATCCTGCAGCAGATAGGACAAAAGCCCCTTCATCCCGTCAATTTTGGCGAAGTAGCGGATCATTCGGCCTTCGCGCTGTGACGTGATCAAACCCGCATGCTGTAACGTGTTGAGGTTATTTGACAGCGTGTTGGCTTTGATCTCGAGTTTTGCTGCGAGATCACCTGCTGTTATCCCCTCATCGCCGGCCTGCACCAGAAGGCGAAAGGCATCAATCCGATTGTCATGCGCAAGGGCTGCGAGGGCGTCTATGGCTTGGCTCTTTTCCGTAATTCATGAATAGTGGAAATAAAATCCGCCGCAAGAGAAAAGGCTGCTCTCGCCACAACGCGCTGCGCCGTCAATCGACGGCGGGCACGGCACCAAGAAGGCGCAACATGTCAGGAAGATCCGGTGTCATGACCCGGTCCCGTTGACGGGGAGCTGAGGCCCCAAATACCACCCGCAGCCCCAAAGAAAGGAGATCATCACTGGTGGTTTCCTGAATTCCGCTTGAGCTCGTTTCTTTGACATCGATACGGTCATAGCCGACAAAACCAGACAGCTGATAAGACCCTCGCGTCAAAAAGGCATGCTCTAGCTCGAGGCTCGCAACCGTGGCGCGAACCGGATCGGGTGAGCCACCGGAATCAATATCCTGCTGCCCGTCGAACACGGTGAAACTGCCCGACAGACGTGTCTGATCATTCCCGAAATAATATCCTGCATTCACACCAAGAAACGTGGCATTGGCCAGAGTTTCCGGATTGTCTGCGGTTGTGTCCAGCACACCAAAGACACCGCCCACAGTCGCCCGTTCCCAATGGTAGGCCCCCTGAAACCCAAAGGATCTCAGATCAGCATCCTGATCCGCGTCGGACGGATTAAACGCCACCTGACCGGCAGCCAGGAACGCGCCTCCATATCCCTGCTCAAACTGCTGCCCAAGCTGTGCGGAAATCAAGGTACCCTTGCGATAGGTGTCATCAGATGCGGAGAGAAACACAGAGGTGGGCGCATGGCTCACATCATGACGGACCCCGAATTGCAGCGTCACACCATTTTCGAATGGAACCGCAAGTTGAGCGTCAATCGCAGTCAGGTCAAAATCTTCGATCTCAGCGAAGGGAAAACCGCTCGAGTTCAGATCGTTCCCCCCCCGCGAATTCGAACTTGTTTCGATGTCAAACCGAAGCACAGATCCTGCCAGACCAGTCTCAGCCTGAACCATCACAGGAAAACAGGTCAACAAACCTAACGCCAGTGTTCGCAAAATCATTGAATGCCCCCAACCAATTGTATGTGGCTGATGCATCAATTAACGCTTTATTAACACTTCCGGAAACGTGTCACCGACATTGTTGCCGTAGGGGGAGGCATTTCTGCCACAACCTGTTTTGTACCTTTGGCGCAGCAGGGCGTACAAAAGGTACAAACTGTACACAGATCAAAGATCGAACGTCGCAAAAACCGGGGCGTGATCCGAGGGTTTTTCCCACCCGCGCACATGGCGTAGAATGCGGCTCGAATGCGCGGCGTTTTTGATGTCAGGGGTGGCCCAGACGTGATCCAACCGGCGCCCCTTGTCGGCAGCATCCCAATCTTTGGCGCGATACGACCACCAGCTGTACAGCAGACCCTCGGGGATATCGGCGCGTGTCACGTCAGACCAGCCACCGGCCTCCATCACCGCATTGAAATGCTCGACTTCGACCGGCGTATGAGAGACGATTTTAAGCATCTTCTTGTGATCCCAAACATCGTCTTCACGCGGCGCGATGTTCAAGTCACCCACAAGAATGGCTTTTTCCGGTGTCTCCGCTTTGAACCAATCCCGCATTTCCGTCAGATAGTCGAGCTTCTGGCCAAACTTTACGTTGATCTCGCGGTCGGGTTTGTCACCCCCCGCCGGCACATAGAAGTTGTGGATGGTAACCCCATTTTCCAAACGGCCGGCCACATGGCGGGCATGGCCCAGATCGGCGAAATCCTTGTCGCCCATATCCTCAATCGGCAACTTGGACAGGATCGCCACGCCGTTGTACCCCTTCTGGCCCCGCGCCACCATGTGGGTGTACCCCAGCTCGGCAAAGACCTCGTGCGGGATCTTGTCGACCGGCGATTTGCACTCTTGCAAACACAAAACATCCGGGGCTTCTTCGGTCATCAACTGGGCTACGATGTCCTGGCGCAGGCGCACCGAATTGATGTTCCAAGTGGCTAGCGTAAAGGCCATGGGGCGTCTCCAATCTGTCAGCGGCGCCACCCTGCCAAGATGAGAACAAAAGCGCAACCCGAAGCCTGCGCATTTCACTCTGGCGTCTAAGCGCGACAGATCTATGCAGTCAAACCCACTCTGACCGCAATTTTGGAAAACTTTCTTCACCGAAACCCGACATCTTATCTTGTGGCCCGGCTGTGCATAGATTACCGCGAAGAGACCCCCGCAGACCGCTTGTCCGAATGCCCGAGAGCGCTGGGGAGAACGAAGAAGGGAACGCTGTTATGCCGATGTACCGATCAAGAACCTCAACCCACGGCCGCAATATGGCGGGTGCGCGTGGCCTTTGGCGCGCGACCGGCATGCAGGATGGCGATTTTGGCAAACCGATTATTGCCATCGTCAACTCGTTCACCCAGTTCGTCCCCGGACACGTCCACCTGAAAGATCTGGGCCAGATGGTCGCCCGCGAGGTCGAAGCCGCGGGTGGCGTTGCGAAAGAGTTCAACACCATTGCGGTGGATGACGGTATCGCCATGGGCCATGACGGCATGCTCTATTCGCTGCCGTCGCGCGAAATCATCGCGGATTCCGTCGAGTACATGGTCAACGCCCACTGCGCCGATGCCATGGTTTGTATCTCGAACTGTGACAAGATCACCCCCGGCATGATGATGGCCGCCATGCGCCTGAACATCCCGGTGATCTTTGTCTCCGGTGGCCCGATGGAAGCGGGCAAGATCGACATCGAAGGTCTGGACGTGAAGAAGGTCGACCTCGTAGACGCGATGGTAGCCGCAGCCAGCGAGACCTACACCGATGAGCAGGTTCAGCACATCGAAGAGAACGCCTGCCCGACCTGTGGCTCGTGCTCGGGTATGTTCACCGCGAACTCGATGAACTGTCTGGCCGAAGCATTGGGTCTGGCCCTGCCAGGCAATGGCTCGACCCTGGCCACCCACGCAGATCGTAAGAACCTGTTCCTCGAAGCGGGCCGCAAGATCGTTGAGATCACCAAGCGCCACTACGAAGGTGAAGAAAAAGGTCTTCTCCCGCGTGAGATCGCGACCTTTGAGGCCTTTGAAAACGCCATGGCGCTGGACATTGCGATGGGTGGATCGACCAATACGGTTCTGCACCTGCTGGCCATCGCCCTTGAGGGTGAGGTGGACTTTACCATGACCGACATGGACCGCCTGTCGCGCAAAGTGCCCTGCCTGTGCAAGGTCGCTCCGAACATTGAAAACGTCCACATGGAAGATGTGCACCGCGCCGGCGGCATCTTCTCGATCCTGGGCGAGCTGTCGCGCGGTGGTCTGCTGCACAATGACGTCTCCACCGTTCACTCAAGCACCATGGGTGAAGCGATTGCCAAGTGGGACGTAAAGGTGGCCAACAATCCCGAGGCCGAAGCGCTGTTCAAAGCGGCGCCGGGTGGGGTCCGCACCACCGTGGCCTTCAGCCAGGAAAACCGGTTTAAAGAGCTGGACACCGACCGTCAGGGCGGCGTGATCCGTTCGGTCGAACATGCCTTCACCAAAGAAGGTGGCCTTGCGGTTCTGTTCGGCAATATCGCGGAAGACGGCTGTATCGTGAAAACGGCTGGTGTGGATGAAAGCATCCTGAAATTCACCGGCACCGCCCATGTCTGCGAGAGCCAGGACGCCGCTGTGAACAACATCCTGACCAACAAGGTCAAAGAAGGGGATGTTGTGGTGATCCGCTATGAAGGGCCACGCGGCGGTCCGGGCATGCAGGAAATGCTCTACCCGACCTCCTATCTGAAATCCAAAGGTCTGGGCAAATCCTGTGCTCTGCTGACAGATGGCCGTTTCTCGGGCGGCACGTCGGGGCTGTCCATCGGCCACGCCTCGCCCGAGGCTGCGGAAGGTGGCGCAATTGGTCTGGTGCAGGACGGCGACAAGATCGAGATCGACATTCCAAACCGCGCGATCAACCTGATGATCTCGGACGAGGAAATGGCGACGCGCCGGGCGGAACAGGACGAAAAAGGCTGGCAGCCCGCCAAACCGCGCAAACGCAAAGTCTCCACGGCGCTCAAGGCCTATGCCAAACTGACCACAAGCGCCGCCAAAGGCGCCGTGCGTCAGGTATAAGCCTGGCAAAAATTGGTCTTCAAAGAAAAGGGCGCCTGAAAAGGCGCCCTTTTCTAACAAATGGAGTAGCATCTATCTGAAAGGATTGAGGGCGAGGCTCCAAGTCGAAAAGCTATTCCCGAAGTCGACTATGCGGACAGCGCGATCGTTGGTCTTGTTGCAGCAATGACTGCTCCAAGCCCTATCACGACATTTACGCGAGATGAGATAGTGCCCCCCGATAATGACCATTTCGCTTAAAGTTAAGAAACTCCCCCACCGCAACCTCCCAAGGCTTGAAAAGGAATACAGCCTTCAGGACATCTTGCCTGCCTACCATGGCAAAGATAAATACTTGTTAGGTATTTGGAGAACTTCGCGACAATGAGTATTGATGAACTAGTGAGCTTTCTTAAAGATATTGTGCAAATATTATTCTGGGGAGTCGGGGCATTTCTTGCCGTACTGTCATATCAACATGCTAAGGTGAGTATCTTTCAGCCCGCTAAAAACGAGGTTTTCAAGGTTCAAATTGCAGTACTTCAATCTTTACTAAAAGAACTTAACTGGAAATCTTCGATCGAATCTTGGGATAAATCTGGATTAGGGACGTCTGCTCAAATTTCTCTCAATGGATACTTTAAGCGCTATGCAAAAGACCAACACGATGCCGAGATGTCCTCGGAGGTGGAAAAAAATCTAGTTGCTGTTGGTGGCATTTTCTCACCCAGCGCTAAAGGCTTCCAGTTAGTCAAGGGGCCCGCAGATGAGGTGGAAGATGATAGCACACTCGACGTTGATGAAACTTCTTGGAGTGAATTCAAGTGGGACATATTCGAAATTAGCGCGGAATTTCAGAGTCTTAGCGGCAAAATCGAGAGTGCGCTTAACGACCCAGTTCTACCCTCTATGATTTTGTCTGAAATAGAAAATTTTCGCGAGGAACTTCACAAGTCAGCGATGCGGGCTGCTGAAGATGTGGAGAAAGCCGTTCGTCAGTTCCCAAGGCATTATCCCACGAAGGAATCTCTGAATGGTGCCACTTTAACCTGGGCGCATAATCTGAGGGAAGAACGTGGTGAAAAATTACTTGAGGCATTGAACGTTCTAAAGAAATCTGTTCGGAAGTACCTGCAATCGGATGAGTTACTCAAACACAGGTAGTTCAATTTATGTGAGACATTGCGCTAGCCTCTGCTAGCCGGTAGTGGCATCCCTGAAATAGTATCAGTGAGGTCTTGCAGCATCTTCGCAGAAAATTGTCCCTAGACCTCAAGCTGTGTCTTATTGGGGTAGCACCTAAAATCCCCGATTTTGCAAATATCGCTTTCTGCGCATTACTGTCATTTAGACCTTGCGCAGCATCAGCCAAAATGGGCTCAAAGCCGCCAATACCTCTCAAACCGTCACAAAAGCTAATACAACAAATTAGAATAAGGGCGCCTGAAAAGGCGCCCTTTCTCGTTTCCCAGAGGTCGGTCTACGACGGCAGTTTTGCCATACGCAGATAGGGCAGCACGGTGTTGATCTCACCGTATTTTGCAATCGCGTCTTCGTCGGACACGGCAACCGGCACAACAACATCCTGACCCACGGTCCAGTTCGCCGGGGTGGCCACGTTTTCACGTGCCGAGGTCTGCAGCGCATCCAACGCGCGAAGCACTTCGGCAAAGTTCCGACCTACGGTCATCGGGTAGGTCATCGACAGCTTGAGCTTTTTGTCCGGGCCGATGATGAAGACAACACGCACTGTGGCGCTGTCGGCCGGGGTACGGCCATCGGGCAGAACATACTCCGCAGGCAGCATGTCAAAGGCTTTGGCCACGGTCAGATCGTCATCTGCGATGATCGGGAATCCGGGCTTGGCACCGCCCACCTTCTCGATGTCAACTTTCCACCCTTTGTGGTCTTCAACTCCATCCACCGAGATGCCCATCACTTTGGTGCCGCGCTTGTCCCACTCCTCAGCCAGCTGCGCAACTGCACCAAATTCGGTGGTGCAGACAGGAGTGTAATCTTTGGGGTGCGAGAACAGGATCGCCCAGCTGTCGCCGATCCAATCATGCAGGGTAATTTCACCTTCGTCGGTGGTCACCGTCAGGTTTGGAATTTCATCATTGATACGCAGGCCCATAGGACAATCCTTTTCTGTCAAAGCCGCTCTTGGCAACGTGCCGTAAATAGATACGGTCGCAAAACGCCATGTAAAGACCCGGCTTGCGCTAAGAGCATCACAATGACAGTGTAGCGCCAAAGACCGACCGACCGGTCGACTAAACAACAGGAGATCGTGATGATCGAGAAAAAGCAGTTTTACATCAACGGCGCTTGGGTCGACCCGATCGAAGGCCGCGATTGCAATGTCATCAACCCATCCACCGAAGAACCCTGCGCGGTTATTTCGCTGGGCGGACAGCCCGACACCGACGCCGCCGTTGCAGCCGCCAAAGCGGCCCTGCCGGGCTGGATGGCCACCCCGGTCGAAGAACGTATTGCGGCGCTGGAAAAGGTCCTGAGCCTCTATATGGAGCGTGCCGAAGATCTGGCGCAGGCCATGTGCGTCGAGATGGGTGCACCGATCGATATGTCGCGCAGCTCGCAGGTGGGTGCAGGCAGCTATCACCTGAAGAACTTTGTGCGCGCCGCCAAAGCTTTCCCTTGGGATGCGCCGCTTGGCGATCACGCCCCCAATGACCGGATCATACATGAGGCGGTGGGAGTCTGTGCGCTGATCACCCCATGGAACTGGCCTATGAACCAGGTCACGCTCAAAGTCGGCGCGGCGCTGGTCACCGGCAACACCATGGTGCTGAAGCCCTCTGAGGAAAGCCCGCTGGACGCGATGATCTTTGCCGAGGTCATGCATGAGGCAGGCCTGCCCAAAGGCGTGTTCAACCTCGTGAACGGCGATGGTGTGGGTGTTGGATCACAGCTTTCGTCGCATGCAGACGTGGATATGGTCAGCTTCACCGGCTCGACCCGCGCGGGCAAGCTCATCTCCAAAGCGGCGGCAGACACGCTCAAGCGCGTGCATCTTGAACTGGGTGGCAAAGGCGCCAACCTGATCTTCGCCGATGCCGATGAAAAGGCCGTAAAACGCGGCGTGCTGCATATGATGCAGAACACCGGCCAGAGCTGTAACGCCCCCTCTCGCATGATGGTCGAAGCGCCAATCTATGATCGTGTGGTGGAAGAGGCCGCCGCCATGGCGCAGAAAATCACCGTTGGACCCGCTTCGGAAGAAGGCCGCCACATTGGCCCGGTTGTGAATGAAACCCAGTGGGGCAAAATTCAGGATCTGATCCAGGCAGGTATCGACGAGGGCGCGCGTCTTGTGGCCGGTGGCACCGGTCGTCCTGAGGGGCTGAACAAAGGCTTTTATGTGCGTCCCACGGTCTTTGCAGATGTCACCAATGACATGACCATCGCCCGCGAAGAGATCTTTGGCCCGGTCCTGTCGATCATGAAGTTCGACAGTGAAGAAGAAGCGGTCGAAGTTGCGAACGACACCCCCTACGGTCTGACCAACTACGTCCAGACGGGCGACAGCGACCGTGCCAACCGCCTCGCGCGCCAGCTGCGCTCGGGCATGGTGGAAATGAACGGCACCTCCCGCGGCGCCGGCGCGCCCTTTGGTGGGATGAAGATGTCCGGCAATGGCCGCGAAGGCGGCAGCTGGGGTCTGCACGACTTCGTCGAAGTCAAATCGGTCTCGGGCTGGACGCCTGAATAATCGCCTTTAGACCCTTGTCACCAGCCTTGCATGCTCCTGTGTCTGGCTGGTGATGACCTTTCTGGAGCATCCAGGTGGCGTGGTTTAAACCGCGAAACCTAGATGTTTCTGTCAATAGCTCTCGCAGCACTCGCCTCGTTGGCCATGCCCGTTTCTGTGTAAGCAGCCATAAAAAAAGAAAGAGGCCCCCCAAGGATTTTTTCGGGAGCTTTCTACTTTGGATAAGGGCTATGCGGACGTAGCGTCTGATCACAGCGGCAGCGTCAATGTCAGTATAGCGGTCAAACCAAATTGCTTTGCCGGGGATCATCTGGAACATAGTTACATCCCGGATAATCCAGAATGAACGACGCCAGATCAGGGTTCCTATCATGTAGGTATGGAAACAACTTCGCGACAGTCATAGTATCGCAATCATCGTAGGCTCCCAACTCCCGACTGATGAAATCGACGTCTTCGCCCTCTGCGAACAATTGGGTGGACCAAGCCACTCTTGAACCGCCGTTTGCGGAAGCGAACCCCTCAATTGCATGAGCAGAGATAACCAGATCAGAGCTAACCAGGTTAAGACAACGCTTTGCGATCATTGCCCAGTTCTCCGAAAACCATTGTTCGAGTCGGATGAGAACGGGTTGGTCCTCGATGGACAACCATTCACTTTGCGGTAACCACGAATGCTGGTGATCCGCAATATCTGTCGATAGCCCTCGGTACTTTCCTCTCGGACCAGCTCCATCACATCCTGTACCGCCCTCGACGCAAGCGCAATGGATTACGTGGGACAGAAAAAGATACGTTTCTTCGAATGCTTTACCTTTAGAAGGCGAGATTTCCAGCAACCAAGGCAAAGCTGCAAATGTCGTCGGGTAGATATCGTCCTGATGGTGCAGTTCTTCCCAAAAGAGTTCTTTTGCAACATCATTGTCCCATCGTTCGGAAAGCGCCATCAACTGCATGTTAACAGAACGGTTCCCATAGGGTCCGTATAGGCGGTTCCAAATGTCATCTGTAAAAGCAATCTTCATAACGTCCCTTGTGGGGGCTAGAGCATTCAATACCTCTAAGTTTACAGCACAATAGCGGTCGTTCAATCACCTTGCAGCATACGGAACTATGGGCTCAAAGCAGTCAATGCACTTCGAGCCTTCAAGGTTCCAACGTCCACCACCTCCCACAAAGGGATAGTGCTAGCCCACAATTTGTCTTGAAAAATTGGCGCCCGGCCTAAAACGGCGCTTTGGCCCGGAACCGCATACCCCGGTTGTTCTCCGGGTGGTTCACCCGCAACTCTTCCGCATGCAACATCATGCGCGGGTGCGCCTCAGTGGTTTCTGGAGCGTACAGAGGATCTCCAAGGATCGGATGTCCCAGCGACAGCATGTGCACCCGCAATTGATGGCTGCGTCCCGACTTGGGAAACAGACGCACGCGGGTTTCCTCATCAGAGGATTTGACCACCTTATATCCGGTCAGTGCGGGTTTGCCGGTCTCATGACAGACCATCTGTTTGGGACGATTGGGCCAGTCCACAATCAACGGCAGATCAACCTCACCCTCTTTGGGCTCAAGCCGCCCAGCCAGACGCGCCACATAGGTCTTCTTTGGCACCCGCGCTTCAAACTGCTGACCCAGATGTTTCTGCCCATGCGCCGTCAAGGCAAAGACCATCACACCTGATGTGTCGCGGTCCAATCTGTGAACAAGCCGCACCGTGGGAAACGCAATCTCCAGACGCGTCAGAAGGCAATCCGCAAGATCCGGGGTTTTGCCTGGCACCGACAACAGACCCGCGGGTTTGTTCACAAACAGAAGATCCGAATCTTCGTGCAAAACCTCGATGTCATCCATCGGGGGGGTATAGGTATCACCATGCTGCATGGTCAGGCCGCCTTGTTTTTCATCTGTCGGATCATCGGGATCGAATAGATCACCAAGGCCACCCAGATCAATGGGAAGGCAATGGCCTGCGCTCGGCCAAAGGGCTCACCAAAGACCAGAACCGCCGTCAGAAAGATCATTGTCGGCGCGATATACTGCAATATCCCGATGGTGGACAACCGCAACAGCTTGGCCCCATTGGCATAGACGATCAGGGGCACCGCCGTCACAATGCCACAGCCCCACAACAGTCAGCTGTCCTGCGCCACCCCAGAGACGAAGTGGCTTTGCCCAGTGAGGGTCAGATACCCCAACCACACCAGAGCAGGCGGCAGCAAAATCAGGACTTCAAGCAGGAACCCCTGATTGGGCCCCACAGGCAGCGACTTTTTGAAGAAAGCATAAAATCCCCAGGTTGTGGTCAATCCCAAAGCCACCAAAGGCAGGCGCCCATTCTCAACGGTCAGGATCACAATCGCCACAAAGGTCAACGCAATGGCCCCCCATTGCAGGCGTGTCAGACGTTCACCCAACAAAAGCGACGCCAGCAGGATCGAGAACAGTGGGTTGATGTAATAGCCCAGCGCGGCATCCAAAGCATGCCCATTGGAAATCGCCCAGATATAAATTCCCCAATTGACTGAAATCAGCGTTGCAGTCAGGCAGGCCATCATCAAGGTCTTGGGCGTCCGCAAAGCCTCGCGCAAATCTTTGGTTCGGCGCAGCACAATCAACAACAGCGCAGCCACAGGCACGGACCAGACAATGCGGTGCACCACCACTTCTGAGGGGGGCACGTGAGACAAGAGCTTCATATACAATGGTAAAAAACCCCACAGCACATAGGCCGTCACAGCAAAGGCCAACCCCTGTGGGGTATCTACATTCTCGCGAGGGTCAGACATTGGGATATCCTTAAAGCAACCCAATGGTTGTAGGCCCCTCATCAGGCAGAAGGCCAGAGGGAAATGCCCGGATTTCAGGCAATCCGCAGCGCAGGATTGTCTTTCAACGCCGAAGTGATCTCTCGCACCAGTGCATTCACCTGATGGGACTGCCTTTTCGCGCCCTGTCGCACCACATAGGTGATTTCTGGCATTTCCGGCAGCGTCCCATCCAGCACCTGCATATCGCCGTCAACAAAACGGGCCGGAAGCAGCGCAACACCAAGGCCCGCCCGGACCGCAGAGGCGATCCCAGCGGAGCTCGCACATTGCAGCACCACAGCTGTGCGCACTTCCTGACACTCCTGAGCCCAACGATGGAAGAAACAGGCTTCATCATAGGCCAGAAATGGCAGGGGTTTGACGTGATCCAGAACCAGATCGCGGGCTTTAACCCAATGCACACGTTCTGACGACAACACATGGTCTTTCGGCTGAACCTGATGTGTGAAGATCTGCATGATCCCCAGATCAACTCCACCCGCTGCAAGTTGATCTTGCACGACCAGGCTCTGGCGCACCTGTGTGCGCACAGCGACGTCGGGATAGACCCGGGTAAACCGTCCCAAGACGCGGGCCAGATCTGAACTGGTGACATCTTCGGTCATACCCAAACGGATCGATCCTTTGAGCGGCTGGCGGCTCAGGCTTTGCAGCGCCTCGTCATGCAACGATAGAATTCGCCGAGCGCGGTCCAAAAGCTCCTGCCCTGCGTCGGTAAACAGGCTGTCTCCCGGACGTCGCGCTAGCAACTGGCAATCAATTTGTTGCTCCAATCGCTTGATTTTGTGGCTCACCGCAGACTGAGACAACGCCATATGATCCGCAGCGCGCGTCACACCTCCACAATCTGAGATGGCACAGAGGGCGCGAAGTGCATCGATGTCCAGTTTTGGGCTCATACCTCTACATGACAGATTTCGATGATTTTGCAAATTCAATTCATTTGTGTCGCACCAGTCCTCACGGCATCACAGACAAAACCACTTGAGGACCATTATGCTCACCCGCACCAAACTGACCAAACTTTGTGAAATCTCGGGCTCGGCGCTTGCGATCATCTATGCCGTTGCCATTGCTTCAAATACAGGACGAGAGGTGCTTGGGTTCGCGCTCCTGCTCATCTCGGCAACGCTGTTCGCGATCTGGGCTCTTGCCGATCGCCGCTGGGCTTTTTTACTGTTGCAGGGGTTTTATATCGGGTCAGCGGTTCTTGGGCTTGTCCGCTGGGCCTAGCACGCCGGGATCTTGGCGCAACAGGTTGGGAATCTTTTGGGCCGACACCGCCTGCAAATTGTCCAATAGACAATTTGAGCCCTTTCCGAATTCCGATTTTTCTTGAAAAATCGGTACCTCAAGGCAAAAGCCCCGGCAGCTGACCGGGGCTTTCCATTCTTTGGCAAAGTCTTACACTTTCACACGTTCCGACTTGGGATCATACATCGGTTTGAGCGAAGCTTCGGCCTTCACCTTCACGCCACAGACATCAATCTCATAGGTCGAGGCCAGAACATCTGCTGCCTTCTCGCCTTCGCAGGGCACATATCCCATGCCGATTGCACCGCCGAGGGTATGGCCATAGTTGCCCGACGACAGATAGCCCACATATTCGCCATCGCGTATAATCGGTTCGTTGTGGAACAACAGCGGCTCCGCTTCGGTCAGCTTGAACTGAACCATACGGTTTTTCGGCCCGCTTTCCTTGCGGGCGATCACCGCCTCACGGCCAATGAAATCACAGCCTTTGTCGACTTTGACCGCAAACCCAAGGCCCGCATCCACCACGTGATCCTCACAAGTGATATCGTGACCAAAGTGACGGAAGCCTTTTTCGATCCGCGCGCTGTCCATCATATGCATACCGCAAAGCTTCAGCCCCATGTCCTGACCCGCGTCATGCAGGGTTTCAAACACATGGCCTGCCATATCGGACGACATGTAGATCTCCCAGCCAAGCTCACCCACATAGGTCACGCGATGTGCGCGGGCGAGGCCCATGCCAATCTCGATCTCTTGCGCGGTGCCAAAGGGGTTGGTGGCATTGGTGAAATCAGCCGGTGAGACTTTTTCCAGCAGTTTCCGGGCATTGGGCCCCATGACTGCCAAAACACCCTCGCCTGCGGTGACGTCCGTAATCACCACATTGAAATTGCCTTTGTGACGCTCCATCCAGGTCTGATCGGCCAGACGGGTGATCGCGGGTGTGACCACCAGATAGCTTGTCTCGGTCAGGCGGGTCACGGTGACATCCGCCTCGATCCCACCGGTGCGGTTGAGGAACTGGGTGTAGACGATCTTGCCATTGGCGACCGCGTAGTCACCGCCGCCGATGTAGTTCATGAACGCCTCGGCATCCGGGCCTTCGACGCGGATTTTGCCAAAGGAGGACATATCGTACATGCCGACATTTTCGCGCACGGCCTTATGCTCGGCCGCCGAGTTTTCGAACCAGTTCTGGCGCTTCCAGCTGTACTGGTATTCACGCTCCTGACCTTCATTGGCGAACCAATTGGCACGCTCCCAGCCGCCCAGTTCCCCAAAGACCGCGCCCTGCTCTTTCAGGTGGTGATGGAAGGGGGTCCGGCGGACACCACGGGCGGTGTCTTTCTGGCGATAGGGGAAGTGGTCGGCATAGAGCAGACCCAAGGTCTCTTTCGAGCGCTCGAACAGATACTGTTTGTTGCCCTGAAACGGCTGCATCCGCGAGATATCAACATCACCCAGATCAAACGGCTTTTCACCGCTGTCCATCCATTCCGCCAATGCCATGCCGGCACCGCCAGCGGACTGGATACCGATCGAGTTGAAGCCCGCGGCAACCCAGACATTGTCCATCTCAGGTGCCAACCCAAGGTGATAGGCATCATCCGGCGTGAAGGATTCCGGACCGTTGAAGAAGGTGTGAATCCCCGCCTCGCCCAGCATCGGCATACGGTTGACCGCATTTTCAAGGATCGGCTCGAAGTGATCGAAATCTTCGGGCAGCTGATCAAATTCAAAGCTGTCCGGGATCCCATCCATGGCCCAGGGCTTGGCGTTGGGCTCAAAGGCCCCCAGCAGCATCTTGCCCGCGTCTTCTTTGTAATAGGCGCATTCATCCGGCACACGCAGCACCGGCAGTTGTGACAGACCTTCGATGGCTTCGGTCACGATATAGAAGTGTTCACAGGCGTGCAGCGGCACGTTGGTGCCCGTCATGCGGCCCACTTCGTGGCCCCACATGCCCGCACAGTTGACCACCATGTCACATTCAATGTGGCCGCTTTCGCTGCCGTCATCGCTGACCCAGTCTACACCAGTGACTTTGCGGCCTGACTTGACCACATCGGTGACCTTAATGCGCTCTTTGACGATGCCACCGCGCTGGCGCGCGCCTTTGGCCAGGGCCAAAGCGATGTTGGCCGGATCGCCCTGCCCGTCTAGCGGCAGGTAAACGGCCCCTTTGACACCTTCGAGGTTCAGGTGCGGGTACATTTCGGCTACGCGCTCGTTTGAGATTTCCTCCACCTCAACACCAAAAGCCCGCGCCATCGCCGCCTGACGATAGATCTCTTCCTTACGCTCGTCGGTCAGCGCGACGGTGATCGAGCCGCAGCGCTTGAACCCTGTTGCAACGCCGGTCTCTTCTTCCAACGAGCCGTAGAGTTCCTGCGAATATTTGGCGAGCTTGGTCATATTGGCCGTCGCACGCAGCTGCGCGATCAGACCCGCCGCATGCCAGGTGGTGCCAGAGGTCAGCTGTTTGCGTTCCAGTAAAACAACGTCATTCCACCCCTTCTTGGTCAGGTGATAGGCCACCGAACAGCCAATCACACCACCACCAATAATGACCACCCGGGCCTTCTGAGGAAGCGTGCTCATATCCATCGTCTCCAAATTCGTAATTTGGCTCAGCTTGGCACGAAACCTCCGAACTCAATGCCTAGAAATCGTCACTCACTGACGGATTTTCTACATTCCTGAGCTTCTTCCCGACGCTGTTTGCGCAAGGCGAAGGGCGTAATCCCAAAGAAGCTGCGATACAGCCCAGAGAATCCAGACGGAAACCCGCTGGCAAGACCAACCTCGCGCACACTCATGTTTGTATTGAGCAAAAGGTTGTTGGCCCGCGCCATGCGCAGCTCGCGGTAATAGGTGTTGGGCGTGGTATCCAGATGGGTGCGGAACTTCCGCTCCAGCGACCGGCTGGAAATGCCCAGAACCGCGACAAGCTCGGAAATAGGCACCGGTTCTTCAATATTGGCCTGCATAATCTGCAGACACTGATCCAGCTCACGATCTCCGCTGCCTGATGATCGCGCCCCGCCCGAAGGTTGACGGGTCGAGAAATCACGAATTTTCTCATGCAGAAGTATATTGGCCACGGTCATCAAATTCGCCGACGAAATATGCCGCCGCATCACAGCCAGGGTGACATCCACAGTGGAGCCCATGCCTGCGCAGGTCACCACCTGACCATCTTCGGTGGCTATGGTGTTATCCGCGTCAAACAAACCTAGCTTTTCCCGCAGGATGTCAGAGTTTTCCCAATGCGTTGCCAGATGCCCCGCCTCGTCGCCGCGCTCTTTGATATAACGGCTCGCGGCTTCAGCCAGCAAAAACACCTGTGCGCCACGGCTGGTATAACGATTGATCTGGCTGCCGACGGACAACGCAGGGTTTTCCGGATCCGAATTGCCAATGACAAAGGCGTAATCTGCGTCAGGCCGATCCACATGGGTTTCGGTTTTGACAAAGGCCTCACACCGGCTCTCAATATACCCCCCTTTGGCAGAGCGATACGTCCAGCTGAAGGGAGGATAGGCCGAGACACGATTGGCGATACGAATGGCATCCACGACACCCGCCACTTCGGTCAGGACAAATCCATCCGCGACCAGCACGTCCACGTGCCACTGCCTTTGCGGCGCGCCCGTCATGGGATAATGTGTCCTGCTGCCGCCAATCGGCGCGCGATCTCAAACATATGGGCCGGACCGGTTTCACAGCAGCCCCCTACTATAGTGGCCCCCATATCAACCCAGGACATGACGTGATCGGCATAGACCTCGGGGCCCATATCACGACGGGCGCTTAGCGCGTCCACAGTGGGATCATCTTTGAGGAAATCCTTGGTGATCTGGGTAAATCCGTTGCCATAGGCGCCAACCGGCAAGCCCGATTTCAACATCTGCTCAATCGCGGCGGGCATGGCTTCGGGGGCCGAACAGTTCGCAAGCAAAGCGCTGGCTCCGTCGATCAAGGGCACCACATCCGCAACCTTTTCACCCGACCGCAGCAAGCTGCCATCCTCATCGTCCACGGTCACCGCCAACCAGACCTCTTTGCCGCTGCTCAAGGCGCCCTCAAGCACAGAACGTGCATGGGCCAGCGAGGCCACGGTTTCGCAGATGATCAGATCAACCCGTGGTGCAAGCAGGCGCGCCACCTCTGCATAAAGCGGTGTGGCCTCGTCATGGGGAGGATGTATGTCCGGGCGATAGCTCGCTGCCAGGGGGCCAATGCTCCCCGCAATCCGACCCGCGCCATGCGCCTGTTTCGCAGCCTCGGCCTCATCTAGAGCTGCAGTCATCAGCGTTTCGAACTGATCTTCGATGCCAACTTTGACCAGCCGATCCCGGTGCAGGGCGTAGGTGTTGGTTGTCGCAATCACCGAGCCTGCTTTGAAATAGTCCTGATGAACGGCCTGTACCAACCCCGGATGATCGCGCATCACCTGCGTCGACCAAAGAGGGGTTGGCTTGTCGCCTGCGCGGTGGATCAGCTCTTGGCCCATGCCGCCGTCCAGTAGTGTAATCTCAGCCATCTGCAGTCTCCCTAGGGATCAGAACCAGTTTTCCAGGCAAGGTTTTGCTCTCAAATTCGACCTGTGCCTTGGCAATATCGTGCAATGGATATGTCCTAGAAATCAAAGGGTGGATGCGCCCTGCATTCATCAATTCCACCAATCGGCCAAAGACCTCTGGCGGCTGATAGGTACAGCCATGCAACGTGATGTCGCGCAGATAAATCTCACGCAGATCCGCCTGAACCATTGGCCCCGCAATAGCCCCGGAACAGGCGTAATGCCCGCCGGGTTTCAGCGCGCGGATCAAATCGGCCCAGGCCGGTCCGCCAACAACGTCAATCACCACGTCGAATACATCTTTGGGCAGTGGCGCGGTGCGGTCGATCGTATCAGAGGCGCCTTGGCTCTGCACAATCCCGGCCTTTGTCGCGCTGGTCACCCCCGTCACGGTTGCACCCCGCAAAGCCGCCAGCTGGACCGCCGCGAGCCCCACACCGCCTGAGGCTCCGGTGATCAAGACCCTTTGGCCTGCGGTCACACCGGCGCGTGTCAGTAGGTTCTCAGCGGTCCCAAAGGCACAGGGGATTGCAGCAATCTCGGCATCGCTCAAAGGTGAGGCAGTCACATCATAAAGATCATCTGCCTCGACCAGACAATACTGGGCAAAGGCCCCGTCAATCTCAGAACCCAGGGCAATAAAGCCAAACGGATGCCCCGGTCGTGGGCGCGGCAGGTTGATGGGACATGTCACCCGCTGTCCGGGGTCGAAGTGCACACCTGCGCCCACCTCTTCGACAATGCCACAGAGATCACCGCCCTGAATGCGCGGAAACTGCAAAGCACCGCCCCAGCCCCCAGCTTCGACGTCTTGATCCACGTCGCTGGTCGCGCTGGTGACATCGGAAGAATACCACCCAACACGGGTGTTGATATCGGTGTTGTTGACGCCCGCGGCCGCCACCTTCACCAGAACCTGCCCCGGCCCAACAGCCGGAACAGGAATGTCATCGCGCCACTCAAGCGCATCGGGCCCGCCATGGCCAGTTAGATAGACGCCTTGCATCACACGGCTCATCTAGCTCTCCTTGTGTCAGCGGACCCAGCCTAGCACATCAGGCGCGCAGGCGCTCGTTTGCGGGATCCCACAGCGGTTGATCTTCCTGAACCACGGCGCGGCATTTCTCGCCGTAGATCTCGACCTCAAGCTCGGTGCCAGGCACAGCCAGATCGGTGCGGACCAAGCCCAGCGCGATCGATGCATTCACGCGATAGCCCCAGTCCCCCGAGGTGGTTTCACCCACGATTTCACCATCTTTCCAGATGCAGGACATATACGGCGCGTCGCAGTCACCGGCCTCAACGATCAGCGTCACAAAGGTCTTCTTTGGCCCTTGCTGCTTTTCGCTCAGGATGGCGGCTTTGCCCGGGAAGTCCTGTGGTTTGTCGAGTTTGACAAAACGGCCCAGACCACCTTCAAGCATGGTGAAGTCAGTCGACAGATCGCCTTTCCAGGTGCGGTAGCCTTTTTCGATCCGCAGGCTGTTCAGCGCATACATACCAAACGGCACCGCGCCGCCTTCGATCAGGGCCGCGTAGATCTCGGCCTGATGTTCGTTGGCGCAATGCACTTCCCACCCCAGTTCACCGGCATAGGACACCCGCGCAAGAAACGCCGGTTTGCCTGCAACTGTGGCTTCCTGATGGGTCAACCAGCCGAGGCTCAGGTCCGCATCGGTGATCCCTGCAAACAGGTCACGCGATTTTGGACCGGTGACGATCATGGTCGCAAAGTCGGTGGTGCGATCGGTCAGGGTCAGACCTTCAGGCAGCGCCTTTTTCAGCACCTCAAAGTCATGCCACTGGGCGGAACCCGCGGTGATCATGGTGAAGTGATCTTCGCTGTGACGGACACAGGACATTTCGGTCAGGATGCGGCCTTTGTCGTTCGAGAAGTAAACAAGGTTCATCCGACCCACTTTGGGCAGACCACCGGTCACCAAACCGCGCAGGAATTCTGCGGCACCTTCACCTTCGAGGTTGAAGCGCGAGAAGCCGGGCAGATCGAGAACACCGACGCCGTCACGCACCGCTTCGCATTCTTCCTTGATACGCTGCTGCCACGGGCCTGAGCGTCCCCAGGTGTGAGTGGCCTCTTCAGAGGTGTCGTCGCCGTCTTTGGCAAACCAGTTGGCGCGCTCCCAACCGTTGTACGCGCCCATCTGGCCACCAAGGTCTTTGATCTTGGCGTGCACCTGGCTGACCTTCTTGTCACGCGCGGCGGGCCACTCGTGATGCGGGAAATGCATGGCATATTCGTTGCCGTAAACTTCCATACCTTTCTTATCGCAATAATCCTGATCGGTGTAATCGGTGTAGCGACGCGGATCGACGGCCCACATGTCCCATTCGGTCTGGCCATCCACAATCCATTCCGCCAGCACCTTACCGGCGCCCCCACCCTGCGCGATACCGAAGGTAAAGACACAGGCCTCAAAGGCATTGTCGACACCCGGCATCGGGCCAATCAGCGGCAGACCATCCGGCGCATAGGGGATCGGGCCGTTGATGACACTCGATACACCCGAAGTAGCCATCAGCGGCACGCGCTCCATGGCATCGGCCACGATGTCTTCGATGCGGTCGAGATCGTCATTCCACAGCTGGAACGAGAAATCATCCGGCATGACATCGTCGTCGGTCATCCAGTGACCTTTGCAATTCGGCTCATACGGGCCAAGGTTGTAGCCGTTCTTTTCCTGGCGCAGGTAGTAGGACACATCCACATCGCGGATCAGCGGAAGCTTTTTGCCGTTATCTTTTGACCAGGCCTCAACCTCAGGGATCTGCTCGGTCAGCAGATACTGGTGCGACATGACCATCATCGGCACGGTGCGGCCACCGTAGTCTTTGAACCACTCGCCAACACGCTGGGCATAATACCCGGCTGCGTTCACAACATAATCCGCCTCGATGTCACCCTTTTCAGTGTGCACAATCCAGGTCTTGTCTTCTTTCTGGGTCACGCCGGTGGCCGGAGTAAAGCGCAGGATCTGCTGCCCCATATCGCGGGCACCTTTGGCCAGAGCCTGTGTCACCTGCGCCGGATCGATGTCACCATCGGTTGGATCGTAGAGCACGCCTTCAAGATCGTGGGTTTCGAGGAAGGGATAGTTGGCCTTTGCCTCTTCCGGGGTCCACATCTCCATCTCGATGCCCTGATAGCGACCCATCGAACAGGCGCGCTCAAATTCCTGCATCCGCTCTTTGGTATGTGCCAGACGGATCGACCCGGTCTGGTGATAGTTCATCGGATAATCGACCTCTTCCCCAAGACGGGCATAAAGCTCGGTCGAATAGCGCTGCATGTTCATGATCGACCATGAGGTCGAGAAGGTTGGAACGTTGCCCGCCGCGTGCCAGGTCGAGCCTGCGGTCAGTTCGTTCTTTTCAAGCAACACACAGTCGGTCCAGCCTTTTTTGGCCAGATGGTACAGTGCCGAACAGCCGACGACACCGCCGCCGATGATGACCACACGGGCCTTTGTGGGGAAATCGCTCATCCCTGTTATCCTTCAGTTATGTGTATCAGATGGGAAATGCGGGTGCGGCCGGAACCGCACCCAAAGTCGGTGCGTGGGGACACGCACGGGAGAGTTCGACACCGTATCAATAGACCGGCGGGGCGATGACCCAGACCGCCACAGCAGGCTCATCATAGGGGTTCGCCCATTGATAGGGTTCATGTTTGATGCGGAAACTGTCGCCGGGGCCCACGGTAAAAGCCTGGCCGCTGATCACCAGATCCAGCTTGCCTGAGATGATATAGCCCACCTCCTGTGTTGGGCGGTTGGCCGGGGTCTGCATTTTGGAATGCGGACGGAAGGTGGAATGCACCATCTCGAAATCATCGGTCAGATCTGGCGAGAGCAGCTCTTCGATCAGGCCTTCATCACCCGACCCCATAGGCCGCCGCGCACCTGCGCGCACCACATGCCCCTGTTCTTCCACCGGCGCCGCCGAATGGGCAAACAGCATCGACATCGGCACGTCCAGACAGGCGCCGATCTGGCGCAGGTCCGAAATGGAAGGCTCGGACATGTCGCGCTCAACTTGGCTCAGCCACCCAACCGAACGCCCCAGATGAACCGCCATCTGTTGCAATGTCAGGCCACGCGACTTGCGCAATGCGCGAATGTCAGCGCCAAGGGTCGAGGAGGTGCGGATCAGATTGGTCATGTCACGCCGTGAAATTATTCTTCAGATTTTCACGCTGCCACGCGCCTGTGAAATTTCAAAGCATTTTTTCATAGCGAGGTGCGATTTCATGAAAAAAGACGTCGAGATTTCATCTCGACGTCTCCCAAATATTTGAAACCCGTCACGCCCTGTCGCAAATCCAAACAGAGCTATGAGACATTCACTGCGCCAGTTCGAACACCTGATCCAGAATCACCTGCATCTGAACTGCATCGGTTTCGGTAAAGGCATCAGGCTGATCGCTGTCGATATCAAACACCGCGATCACGTCACCCGCGCCATTGCGGACGGGAAGCACCAGCTCGGACCGTGTCGACGACGCACAGGCGATATGGCCAGGAAAGGCCTCAACATCCGGGACCAGTTGCACCTCTCCGGTTCGGGCGCAGGCGCCACAGACACCGCGCGAGAACGGGATCACCAAACAGCCATGGCCACCCTGATAGGGGCCAATCTTAAGCAGCTCAGGTGCAACAACCCGGTAAAACCCGGTCCAGTCAAATCGGTCATCGGCATGATGCACTTCGCAGGCCACGGTGGCCATCAAAGCCACAGCATCGGTTTCGCCCTCTGTTAGGGCAGTGATGGTTTTTGTGAGTGTCGTATAATCTAGCATGTCTTTGCTCTCGGTCAGGCTCTCCGATTTTTCAAGAAAAATCGGCGTGAGCGGGCCAGCCCCCTCACGCCTGAAACCCGTGCGGCCCAAAGAGGCCTGCGCCCCTTTGGGTCATTTGGTTTTAGGGACGTTCGATGGCGATGGCTGTGCCTTCACCTCCACCGATACAGATGGCGGCGATACCGCGCTTGAGACCGCGTTTTTCCAGCGCATTCAGCAAAGTCACCATGATACGCGCGCCCGATGCCCCAATGGGATGGCCCAGCGCACAGGCACCGCCATTGACGTTCACCTTGTCGTGCGAGATGCCCATCTCATGCATGAAGGCCATAGGAACAACGGCAAAGGCCTCGTTCACTTCCCAAAGATCCACGTCATCTTTGCTCCACCCCAGACGATCCAGCAGCTTTTGCGCCGCAGGCACGGGGGCTGTGGTGAACAGACCCGGTGCCTGTGCATGATTTGCATGGCCCATGACTTTCGCCCGGATCGTCGCGCCGGATTTCTCCGCAGCATCCGAGGTCGACAGGATAAGCGCCGCGGCACCATCCGAGATCGACGACGAGTTTGCAGGGGTCACCGTGCCGTCTTTGCGAAAGGCCGGTTTCAGGTGTGGGATCTTTTCGGGACGCGCATTGCCGGGCTGCTCGTCCTCGGAGACGACGATATCACCCTTGCGGCTTGTCATTGTAACCGGAGCAATCTCGCCCTCAAACGCCCCCGACTTCTGTGCCTCCAGAGCGCGGGACAGCGAGGCCAGAGCAAACTCATCCTGCGCTTCGCGGGTGAACTGAAACGATTCCGCGCAATCCTCAGCGAAGGTGCCCATCAGTCGGCCTTTGTCATAGGCGTCTTCCAGGCCGTCGAGGAACATGTGGTCGATCACCTGATTGTGGCCAATCCGCGCCCCGCCACGCATTTTAGGCAGGATATAGGGCGCGTTGGTCATGCTCTCCATGCCACCCGCAACAATGGTCTCCGCATGCCCCAGAGCCAAACGGTCAAACGCCATCATGGCAGCCTGCATGCCCGACCCGCACATTTTATTGAGCGTGGTTGCGGGAACCTCTTCTCCCAAACCTGCCGCAAACCCTGCCTGACGCGCCGGAGCCTGGCCCTGACCAGCGGGCAAAACGCACCCCATCAGGACTTCATCCACTTTGGGCACGCCTGCCTGCTCCAGGGCCGCACGAATCGCCGCACCACCAAGTTTGACCGCCTCATGTCCTTCAAATGCGCCCTGAAACCCGCCCATTGGGGTACGGGCCGCTCCAACAATCACTACGTCTTGCATATTTGCTTCTCCAAAGTTCCCCTTCTGCATACATATTGGTAAGGATTGCAGTCTAGGGTGCAACTGTAGCTGACGTGAGAGATGGGCATGGATTTTTCAACTGAACAAAAAGACGGTCTGGAAATCGTTACGGTCGAGGCCGACCGCATCGATGCAGCAGTGGCAATCAACTTCAAAGACCGTATGCGCGAAATGATGTCGGATTATTCGGGCCGTATGGTTCTGGACCTAAGCAAAGTGTCCTTTATTGATTCCAGCGGACTCGGTGCGATTGTGGCTGCGATGAAACTGATGCCAGCCACAGGAAAGCTTGAGCTGGCCGGGCTGACATCGGCCGTCGACAAAGTGTTTCGTATGACCCGAATGGATTCGATCTTTACGATCCATGCTTCACTAACCGATGCCGAACAACACGCGTCCTAACGTGTGCCCCTGGCCATGGAGGCCCAAGAATGACCGCCGAAGCTATGGGCGGCCCGCAAACGACGCTGCGCTATGAATTGCAAAGCACACCTGAGGCCGTCCGCGACACGCTTATCGCTATCAAAAGCTCGTTGCTCCAAGGGAACGAGACGGAGATGGTGGGCGATATGTGGGAACTGGTTGTCGCCGAAGTTCTCAACAATATCGTTGAGCATGCCTATTCCGAGCGCAAAGATGGTGCGATCGAAGTCGAACTTCAATTTGCCAACTCTCATATGAGCGCGCGCTTTGTCGACTATGGTGACCCCATGCCCGATGGCGCGTTGCCGGCCAATCGCCCGGCAGATATTGATGTCCCCACCCAAGACCTGCCCGAAGGTGGATTTGGCTGGCACCTTATCCACACCTTAAGCGACAGCCTGAATTATGAGCGTCGCAATCGCCAGAATTGTCTATTTCTTGAAATGACCTTGGTGCCCGGCCTCTGATCATTTCGGCCAAGCACACTCTCCTCCCCTGACATTTTGCACTCATGCTCTGCGAGCCCGTGATCTTTGCGCCCAATCGTGATGACAACTGAAGGTTCAACGTGCCCACTCTGTTGGGGCATTTCGCTTGGCTTCTTTGTCCGAACCCAGCCCTGGATTCACATGAAACAGGACTGCCTCTGAGACTCCCGGAATTGGCCACATTCCTGCCGAAGTCCAAGGTCATACATGATCTTGTAGCTGCTTAATGCTTCTCTCGGCATCGCGCCTCATTGCCCCCACCCAGAGCGCGGTGCCGAGATCGTTTCATCCACAACGCCCCACTGGGGCGTTTTTTAATGTCTGAAACACCGCGTTAACCGCGTCACTTACATTCCTTGAACCTGCCTTATTCGCGCCTGACTCGGTCGTCATACATAGTCCTGTAGCTGCAATATGCTTCTCTCGGCGCCGCGGACAATTGCCCCCACCCAGA
>CANMIH010000005.1 GCA_947497905.1 uncultured Pelagimonas sp. | reverse complement strand
GATGACCGCTTTGACGGGGGCGCAGGCGAAGACGTGCTGCGCCTCGCGGGATCGGTGCGGGACTATGTGATCACACCTACCGGGACCGGATCAGCCACGGTGCAGCGCACGGGTTATGGCATTGATACTGTTGCCAATGTTGAGATCCTGCGCTTTGACGATTTCGACTATTATCTGGATGGGCGCAACAATGCGGCGGATCTGCAGGATGATACGCTGGCGCTTGGCGAAGACACCGCCCAGCTCATTGCGCCCGGCGTTCTCTTGGCGAATGACATGGATCCCGAGGGGGATGCGCTGAGCATCACCGGCGTCAGCTCGGACGGGCCGCTGCAGGTTGCGCTTGAGGCGGGGCAGATCCGGGTGGATCCCAATGGCGGCTTTGAGGATCTGGCGCTGGGGGAAACCCGCGAGGCGGGCTTTACCTATACGGTGACAGATGCGCGCGGAGCGGTCTCACAGGCCCATGTCACCGTGACGGTGACCGGGGCAAATGATGCGCCCCTGGGCGTCGATGATGTGAATGCCACGGTGGAAGAGCAGGCCGTGACCGGCAATGTTCTGAGCAATGACACCGATGTGGACAGCGATGCGGCGCTGAGCGTCAGCGGGCTGACCGGCGGCACGCCCACCGCAGGCGGCTTTACCGCCACGCTGGCCTCAGGCGCCGAGGTGACGCTGAACACCGATGGTTCCTATAGCTACGATCCGGGCAATCACTTTGCCCACATCGGCGCCGGTGAAACCACCACCGACAGCTTCACCTACACCGTCACAGACACCCACGGCGCAACATCCCAAGCCACAACAACCATCACCCTAACCGGCGACAATGAAACGCCTACGGATGTGGATGAGAGCAGTGTGATTGAGGCGCGCCAAAGCATCGATGTGGATGCCGCCTCTGGTCTATTGGCCAATGCGGTGGACGTGGATGTCACAGATGTGCTTGTGATCGATGGCATTGTTGATGGCACACAGATTGTGGGAAGCAACGGTGGGTTGTTCACGTTGAACCGCGACGGGTCTTACAGCTTTGATACCCGTCATGAGTTCAACGATGTCCAGCTGGGAGAGAGCCGCCAGACGTCGATCACGTATCGGGTGAGCGATGGACAGGGCGGGTTTGCGGATTCGACCCTGACCTATACCGTTAATGGCGCCTCGACCGAACCGATGCACGAAGCCGAAGCGCGGTTTGCCGCAACCTTTGATGCAGCGGATTGGGCCGCCTTGGAGGCGACACATATCGAGGGATCCTTCGATCAGCTGGGCGGTATCGACATCGTCGGAGAGCTGAACGATCGGTTGGCGTCGAGCACCGGGTTTGATCTTGATGCGCTGCTTGATTTCACGCTGATCGATCTCAATAAGACGTTCACCTTTGTGTCGAACCCCGGCGGTGGGTTTGATGTGACAGTGGTGGACAATGAGGCACCAAACGGTGCGCTTGCGGGCTTCAACGATGTGTTGGACACCGCCGCCGAGTTTACACGGGATGTTGGCAACGCCATCCTTCCGTTGGATCTTGGTGTGGTCGAAGTCACCCCGGTGTTTGAGGCGCAGATCGGTCTTGATCTTGAGTTTGGCTGGGACATCGACCTGCCAACCCTGGGCAAAACGGCGATTTTCCAACCGGTAGAGCTTGATCTTCTGGCGCCTGAAACCGTGGTCTCAGGCGGCAGCTTTATCCTTAATTCCGGCAATCTGCAGAGTTTGAACCCTAAGGCGGTGATTGAAACCATCGGTTTGGGCAATATTGCGGTGCAGGCCGGGTTTGCCCTGCCCGATACATCGATCAAAGGTGTTGGATTTGATATCCGCAGCTCGGATTTCGGGCCGTTCAAACTAGATGGGCTTGCATCGTCAACCTTCTCCTACAACCGCGAATTCACGCTTGAAGAGGGGCTTGAGGTCACCCGTGGGCTGATCATCGACGCGGTCAACACCATTCTCGCGGTTATTCCGGGGGGGCTGCCCTTTGATGTCAGCAAGATTTTGGAGACCATCCTCTCGCTTGACATTGGCAACCTGATCGAAGGGCTGTTTGCTCCCGATCTGGATATTGATCCGGTGATCGATGCGGTGCTGAGCGGCGATCCCGCTGCTATCTTTGATACGGTTCTCGAATTCATCATGACGCTGTCACAGAATGGTGCACAGACCTTTGATGACATTGATGTGGCTGGTGGCCTTGCCAGTGCGCATGACATCTACAGCATGTCGCAGAAGGCCTTGTTCAACGAATTCGATGGCTTTGATGACGACGGCGTCGGGTACTTTGAGCTTGAAGATGCAGATGGGCAGGTGGTTCAGGTGACCGCGGCTCAGATTGACACCGTTATGGGTGTGCATGGCATCGATGAAACGGCCAACAAGTTCCTGCGTCTGGTCAAAGATCTGGGGCTATCGCCGTTTGAAGGGATGGGGATCAAATTCAACCCGCCGATTGGCAATACCGAGATCATCGACAGTTTTGGGACCGGTGGAAACCTGCTGGTGGATGACGGGGACGGGCGTCAGCAGATCGAGCTGGTACAGGAAACCAAGTTGGTCGATGTGAGCATGGATTTCGAAAGCCTTCACACCGGCATGATGGATACGGTTCTGGATCTTGCCATTGAAGGGGCTCAGCTTAATCCGCAGCTGCAATCGCAGATCATGGCGGTGAAAACCGCGCTGGCGCTGGGGCTAGAGGGCAAAAAAGTTCTGGAGGAAGGCATCGAAGTTGAGATGTCACTGCATCCGGTTGAGCTTGTGACGGCCGCCACCAATGCCGCTCTGGAAGCCATCAACGCCTTTGGTGGGTTGATGGATGAGCTGGTGCCCGGTGATATCTACAGCGACATTAGCCTGATTGAGAGCAGCGAAGTTCTGAGCGAAGTGGAGGGCGCGATTTCAACCTCTACCTCGGCCATGTCTGCAGCCTTTGAAGCGATGGAGCCATTGATTGAAGTGCCGCGTCAAGCGCTGGCGACAGTCTATGATCTGGTAGATGATGCGATCAAAACCGTCGCGGATACTGTGGTTGCCGGTGTGGAGTTTGTGGGTGAGGGGATCATCAGCGGCATGAACCACGCCATCGATCTTCTGGAAGATCTGCGTGGTGTCGGCTTTACGATCAATCTGGGGTTCACATCCATTGATGTTAAGCCGTTCAAACACATCGTGAGTGGTCCCATCGCCATTTTGAACTCGCTCAAGTCTGTAGCTCAGACCGGGATTGATGCGGTGAACACGCTGAATGGGTTCCTGGATGATATCGACAGCGCCATTCAAAGCCTGCTGACATTCGATATCTCAGATGCCTTTGATAGCGTGCTGACCCAATTCGGTGATTTCCTTGTTGATCTTGCTGAGGGTGCCTCTTTGAGTTTCTCTGCGGGGATCGATCCCTTCTCGGCCACCATGGATGCGGGCATCACCTTGCAGCAGATCGCAAAATTCGATCCCGATGAGGTGGAAGTGACCTATGAGGTGGATGGCTTCTCGATTGACACCACGGTTGGCGATGCGGTGGGGATGTTTGCTCCGCTGGGCGAGGCCGGAGATATCGTAGAAGGCAAAGCAACCTACAGCTTCTCTGGCGATGTCGATTATGAATATCGTCTGGCGGTTGATTTCAATCCGCAGTTCACCTTCCTTGGCATTGACCTAAGTGGTGCATTGCAACTGGGGGATGCGGACGAGTTTGTGTTCGATACAGAGTATGCGCTTGCCAGCACCGGCACCTTTGAAGAGGGCAACCTTGGCTCGCACTTCGATGAAGCACTGCTCGAAATTCCGTTCGAGTTTGCCAAAGAGCTGATGCAGACCATGCAGGCCGAAATGCTCGAAAATCTCAGCGGGAGCCTGCCGTTTGGTGCGGAACTGGATGGAGACGAGTTTATCCTGTTCCAGCTGGATGATGTGGAAATCGAAGATGATCAGTTCACCCAGATTGTTCAGGATTTTGCGATCGAAATCGTCTGATCCCAAACATGTGGGAACCAAAGAAAGGGGGGCGAAAATCGCCCCCCTTTTGCTGAGTTGTCGTGCTGAAGTTATGCTGGCGTTTCAGCGATATCCGCCAGTCTTGGCATCAGATCCAGCAACGACTTGGTGTACTCGGTCTGTGGGTTGGTAAAGAGCGCCTCGGTTTCTTGCAACTCCACCAGTTTGCCCGATTTCATCACCGCCACGCGGTCGCACATCTGGCGCACCACCGGCAGATCGTGGCTGATGAACAGCATGGTCAGGCCCAGATGTTCCTGAAGATCTTTCAGGATGTTCAGGATCTGCGCCTGAATGGACACGTCCAGAGCCGAGGTGGGTTCGTCACAGATCAGGAAACGCGGCTGGGTCGCCAAAGCACGAGCAATGGCAATCCGCTGGCGCTGCCCACCTGAGAATTCGTGCGGGTATTTGAACGCAGCATCTGCACCCAGGCCCACTCGTTCCAGAAGTTCCGCCACGCGGTTGTTAACAGCACTGCCTTCCAAAAGACGGTGATGACGGATCGGTTCAGCCACAATGGCGTCGACGCGCATACGCGGGTTCAGCGACGAATAGGGATCCTGGAAGATCATCTGAATTTCGCGGCGATAGGCCTGTTGACGCTCTTTGTCTTTCAGGTCGCTGACCAGCTCCCCGTCGAAAAAGACGTCACCGCCATCCACCTGATACAGCCCAGAAATCATCCGGGCGATGGTGGATTTGCCTGAACCGGATTCGCCAACCACGCCAAAGACCTCACCGGGGCGGATGTCAAAGCTGACCTGATCCACGGCGGTGAAATACTCTTTGTCCCAAGGCAGCAACCCTTGCCGTTTGACAAAGCGTTTGGTGACGGATTGCACCTCAAGCAGGGGTTTGCTTGGATCGTTTTCAACCTTGGGCCAGGAGCGCGCCAGATCTTCGATCTCAAACTTGGTTTCCCGACCACCATAGGACAACTGCGGGAACCGGTGCAGGCGCACCGATGGGCGCGGTACAGCGGCGATCAACGACTGGGTGTATTCGTGGCTTGGGTTGCCGATCACCTGCGAGGTCGGGCCCGTTTCCACAACCTTACCGCCATACATGACCGTCACCTTGTCGGTGGTGTCTGCAATCACGCCCATGTCGTGGGTGATCAGGATCACACCAACCTGACGTTCATTGGCCAGTTCACGGATCAGATCAAGGATCTGCGCCTGAACCGAAACATCGAGCGCCGTGGTGGGTTCATCCGCGATGATCACTTCGGGCTCTGAACACAGTGCCAAGGCAATCACCACCCTCTGGCGCATCCCGCCCGAGAACTGGTGAGGATACTGATCCAGACGGGTGTCGGGGTCGGGGATGCCCACGCGGTCAATCAGATCGCGTGCGCGTTTGTTGGCTTCGGCATCCGACAGATCAAGGTGCGCACGGATGGTTTCCACCAGTTGCGCCCGCACAGTGAACAGCGGGTTCAGCGAGGTCAGGGGATCTTGAAAGATCATCGAGATCCGTCGCCCGCGCAGATCGCGCATGGCATCCGCATCCAATCCGCTGATCGCATCGCCTTTCAACAGGATATTGCCCTCGGCAATGCGTCCAGGCCGCTCAAGCAGGCCCATGATCGCGGCGCCAATAGTGGATTTACCCGCACCGGATTCCCCCACCAGACCGTGGATTTCGCCGGGCTCGACCGAGAGATCCGCTGCATCCACCGCAGTGAAGACACCGCGACGGCTTGGGAACTGGACGGTGAGGTTTTTGATATCAAGAAGGCTCATATGATCACCGCAGCTTTGGGTTCAGCGCATCGCGCAGCCAGTCGCCCAGAAGGTTCACGCTGAGCGCGAGGGCGAGAAGGGTGCAGGCCGGGAAGAGAAGGATCCACCATTCACCCGAGAACAGGAAACCCTGTCCCACCCGGATCAAAGTGCCGAGGCTTGGCTGTGTAGGCGGAGCGCCCACGCCAAGGAATGACAGCGTCGCTTCGGCGATGATGGCCAGTGCCAGGCTGATGGTCGCGATCACCAGAACCGGCGAGAGCACATTGGGCAGGATATGGCGGAACATGATCGGCAGGCTGCCGCGTCCGATCAGACGCGCGGCCTGAACATATTCCTTGTTCTTTTCGACAAGGGTTGCGCCGCGAACCACACGGGCGAATTGCACCCAGTCCGACAGGCCGATGGCAAGGATCAGCACCCAGATCGCCATTTGATCGCGGTATTCCACTGGGGTCACCCCTTTGGCGATACCAAAGATCAACATGGCCACGAGGATCGACGGGAAGGTCAGCTGAACATCGGCGGTGCGCATGATCAATGTGTCGGTCCACCCTCCAAAATAGCCAGAGACCAGCCCGGCAATCACGCCCAGGGTGAGGCCCAGCATCACAGCGGCAAAGCCAACAAAGAGCGAGATGCGCAGACCATAGAGAATGGTCGAGAAGACATCGCGGCCCTGATCATCGGTGCCAAGCCAGAAATATTCGCCGGTGAAGGCGTTGGGTTCCCCGGGAGGCGTAAAGCCGTTCATCAGGTTCAAAGTGGCCGGATCAAACGGGTTGTGGGGCGCAATCAGCGGCGCAAAGACGGCCGCAAGGATCAGGGTGAGCGCAAAGGCCAGCGAGATGATCGCAACGGGCGAGGTGCGGAACATATGCGCCACGTCACTGTCCCAGGCGCGGGACAGGCGGGATTTGACAACAGGTTGGGTCATAGGTGTCTCACTCATCCCCGAAGTCTCGGGTCAATGGCCACATAAAGCAGGTCAACAATCAGGTTGATGCCCACAAACAGGACCGAAATCATCATCAGATAGGCGGCCATCACGGGCACGTCGACAAACTGAATGGCGTTGATGAACAACAGGCCCACGCCGGGCCACTGGAACACGGTCTCGGTGATGATCGCGAAGGCGATGATCGAGCCCAGCTGCAGGCCGGTCACGGTGATCACGGGCACAAGCGTATTTTTGAGCGCATGGCGGAAGTTGATCAGGCGTTCTGACAACCCGCGCGCGCGGGCAAAGCGGACATAGTCCTGCCGCAGCACTTCGAGCATCTCTGAGCGCACCAGACGCATGATCAGCGTCATCTGATAAAGACCAAGGGTGATGGCCGGAAGAATGAGGGCTTTGAGGCCACTGGAGGTCAGAAACCCGGTGGTCCAGTTGCCCACCTGCGTGACATCCCCACGTCCAAAAGAGGGCAGCAGATCAAGCTCAACCGAGAAGATATAGATCAGCAGGATGCCGATCAAAAAGGTCGGGAGCGAGACGCCAACAAGGCTGACAGTCATGATGGTATTGGCGACCCAGCCATCGCGGCGAATGGCGGTAAAGACACCCAGCACAATGCCGAAGAACAGTGCGAGAAAGCCGGAGACCAGCGCCAGTTCAAGCGTTGCTGGCAGACGCTCTGCAATGATATCCATCACAGGACGGCCCTGACGGTAAGACACGCCCAGGTTTCCTTCGATCGCATTGCCGAGGAATTTGACGTATTGCACGGGAAAGGGCTGATCGAGCCCAAGTTGCGCGCGAAGACGATCAATGTCTTCCTGTGTGCGTTCTTGTCCCAACATATTGTCGATGGGATCGCCCACAAAATTGAACATCGCAAAGGCCACAAGCCCCACGACTAGAAGTACGATGACGGATTGGAAGATCCGTCTGACGATATAGGAAAACACGTCTGCCCCCAGGGTTAGTCAAGGCGGCGCCCCGAAAGACGCCGCCTCGCGTGTTAGTTCATGGTGACCCAGCGCAGGATAAAGAAGTTATCCGGACGCTGTGTCAGTTCAACAGTGCTGCGCACGCCCCAGACCAAAGGCTGGACGTAGAGCGGCACATAGACCTGATCGTTCTGGTAGGTCGCGGTGACCTCATCGATCATGGCCTGACGTTTGGTGTCGTCGATCTCCGACTGGATCATCGGCAGCTTGGCGTCAATGGACGCATTCGAATAGCCGCCAAAATTCCACGAACCCAGTTTGTCGACCTGGCTGTGAACCAAGAAACGGATCGGATGCTCGTGGTCGAAGGTGCCCGGCGACCAGCCCAACATGTACATGTCAAAGTTGTCGGCGCGCAGCTCGGGCCAGTAGTTCTGGACCGGCATCGCATCAAGCTGGGCGGTGATCCCCACCTGTGCCAGCATGCCCACAACGGCCTGACAGACGGCTTCGTCGTTCAGATAGCGGTTGTTGGGGCATTTCAGACCAAACGAGAACCCATCCGCATACCCGGCCTCAGCCAGAAGCGCGCGGGCCTTGTCCTGGTCAAAGGCGGGGCGATCTGCCAATGCGTCGGCATAGCCACGCATCGCGGGGCTGACCAGCTGGCTCGCGGGTTCAGCAGATCCACGCATGATGGTCTGCAGGATCGCAGGGACGTTGACCGCATGGGCCACCGCCTGACGCACACGGACATCAAGGAACGGGTTTGCCGCGCCTTCATCACCGTATTTCAGGGTTTCGGCCTCATGGGCAAAGCCAAGCATGATCACACGCGCTTCGATGCCGCGGATGACTTTGACGTCATCACGTCCATCGACGCGGGCCGCATCCTGAATGGGCACGGGGTTGATCATATCCACATCCCCCGACAACAGCGCCGCAACGGCGGTGGCGGGGTTCTGGATCGGCGTGAACTCGGCACGGGTGATATTGTGCTCGACGTCACCCCACCAACCGGCATGCGGTTCCAGAACGGTTTTCAGGCCCGGCTGGCGTTCGGTCACGCGGAAGGCGCCGGTGCCATTGGCATTCAACGTGGCATAGTTGCCTTCGTCTTTGTTAGGGGCCACGGCATTGTTGGCCTCGGCCCAGCCGCTGTCGACGATCATCCAGTTGGCGATGCTGTCCGGGAAGATCGGGTTGGGCGCCTTGGTCAGGACGTCAACGGTGTAGTCGTCGACCTTGACCACGTCCGACACAGGGGCAAACCAGGATTTGGTGTCAGCCGCTTCACCCGACGCGCGTTGGTATGAGAATACAACGTCATCCGCGTTAAATGCCGCACCGTCGTGGAAGGTCACGCCCTCGCGCAGATGGAAACGCCATCCTTCCCCTTCGCCGATCGGCTCCCATGAGGTGGCCAGCGCCGGTTCAACCGACATATCTTTGCCACGTCGCACAAGGCCTTCGTAGACGTTGTTCAAAAATCCCAGAACCGGGGCCGAGTTTACGGCATGCGGGTCCATGGTCTGCGGGTCTGTCTTGCCCGCCCAGCGGAAAGTCTCAGCAGACCCCGCAGTTGCGGCCAGTGCCAGCACTAGCGCAGAAGTTGTCAATCTTTTCATAGATATCTCCCTGAAAGTCCCGCCTGATGTTAGCGGTGAACATTCAGTCTAACGCGTCGCAAGAGCGGGTTCCGGCCGAAAGCCAAGAGTTATGTTCACATTTCTGTGAAGGAGGCCCGGCAGGTTGCACTGCCGGGCCGGATTGCATCAGTTCAAAGTGAAGTATTTCACTTTGGGCTGATCTTCTGGGTCAACCGTGATGTTCAAACCGTCCGCCATGGCCCAGTTCAGAACCTGGTGGTGGATCGGGATGTACAGCTGCTCGTCCTGCACCACGCTCCAGATCTTGGCGATGTCCGCGTTGCGGGCTTCCAGATCGGTGTTCGAGGCCAGCGAGCTGATGGTTTTGTCCAGACCGTCGTTGTCAAAGCCGGTGCCGTTCCAGGTGCCGATGTCCGATTCACGACCGTGTACAAGGAAGTTGAAGATGTACTCGGAATCGTAGGTCGGAACACCCCAACCCAACATGTAGAAGTCGGTCTTGCCATCGGTGATCAGCGGGAAGTGCTGAGCCTTTGGTTTGGCATCCAGATTTACGGTCACGCCGATTTGCGCCAGCATGCCAACGGAGGCCTGACAGATGGCTTCGTCGTTGATGTAACGATCGTTCGGGCAATCCAGACGGATCGAGAAGCCGTCGCCATAACCGGCCTCGGCCATCAGCTCTTTGGCTTTGGCCAGATCAGTTTTGGACGAGCTGTCCATCGCTTCGGTCCAGCCGTTGACAAACGGAGGCGCAATCATGCCAGCGGGGATCGACTGGCCACGCATGACAACCTGACGGATTGCATCGCGGTTGATCGCCATGGACATCGCCTGACGCACGCGCACATCGGCCAGCGGGTTTTTGCCCTCAACATTGTCCGCTTCGATATCTGCGGCGCCCTGGTTCATGCCGAAGAAGATCACGCGGTTCTGCGGTGCCTGTTTCACACCATACCCATCAGCAGCGTCCACACGCTGAAGATCCTGAACCGGCATGTCCTGCAGGAAGTTCACCTCACCCGACAAAAGCGCGGCCACACGGGTCGGCGCGTTCTGAATGGGGGTGTAGATGATTTCGCTGACTTCCATCGGGAACTGGTCGCGGCCCCAATAGTTTTCGTTGCGCGCCATGACGGTTTTCACGTCCTGTTCACGGCTCACAAGGGTGTAAGGACCGGTGCCATTCACATTGGTGGTGGCGTAGGTCAGCTCACCGCCTTCAAAGTCCTGCACGTTGACGGTGTTATTCGCCTCGGTCCAGCCTTTGTCCATGATGAACAGGTTGGTCAGGTTCGATGCCAGAATGGGGTTCGGGCCATCGGTGACGAACTCAACGGTGTAGTCATCCACAGCACGGACTTCGACGATCGAGTTGATCAGTTCTTTCATGTCCGAGTTGGGCTGTTTGGCGCGATTGAAGCTGAAGACCACGTCTTCTGCTGTCATGTCAGCGCCATCGTGGAATTTGACACCTTTGCGCAGGTTGAAGACCCAAACATTGGGGTCATCTGCACTTGGGCCCCAGTCGGTGGCAAGTGCCGGCTCAAAGGCGCCGGTGGTGTCACGAATGATCAGCGGCTCATACATCTGATGACGGATGGTATGGGTCGGGCCTTCGTTCTGGGCGTGAGGGTCAAGGGTCAGCGCGTCACCGGCACGCGCCCAACGCAGCGTTTCGGCCTGCGCAGCAATGGTGCCGCACAGCAGGGCGGTGGTCAGACCAGCCAAGCGAATAAACATTTTGTTCTCCCTGAAATTTTTTTTGTGCGGAAAGACAAACATGAACCGCGACGGCGTTCAAGGGCTGTAGGGCAGAGGCAAGGGGGTGTCTTGTAACTTATTGTAATTGAATAAACAAAAGATACATTTTCCAGATATCAATAGGTGCGTGGCCTCCAAGTTACGGGCCAAAGCTGGGGGATTTTATATATTCAGATTCTAAATTTGGTGCCCGGACGTAGGGGAAGGGCGGTGCCAGATCCATTAAAATGCGAAACGGTCTGGGCTTTTCCATGTTCCGTTAAAGCGTGAATGCAGTCGAGAGTCTGGCGGATCTGATGCGCCGGAGAGGCGCACCAGATTGAGAAAATCTACGCCGCTGCACTGTTGGCATCCGTTGGGAACAGGCGGGTCAGATGAGCAGTGAACCGCGCCAGATCCGTTTCGATCTGAGGGTCTTTCATGACGTCATAGGCCACAAAGCTGGGCAAGGCAGACATCCCCAGAAATTTCGCCGTAAGATGAATGGGTTTCATCAGGTCATCGACACTATCGCCCTGAAGAAAAGGTTCGTCTGGGGCGTTGAAGGCTTCCTCAGGGGCATTGAACGTGACCGACAACATATAGCGGGTGTCCTGCATGTTGCCGCCCATGCCATAGTTCAATTTCGGAGCTGTGCTTGTCCGTCCATCGCCGCTGGCAAGGCGTCCATCCATGGCGGAGGTGTAGACCTCATCCATATATTTCTTGAACGACCACGGCAGACCCATCCAATGCACCGGGTATTGCAGGATGACAGTGTCGGCCCAGAGATGGTTCTCGATCTCGGTTTCCACGTCATAGCCTTCAAACACAGTGGTCATACGAACCTCATGGCCCTGTGATGTCAGGTGATCGCGCGCCAGTTCAGCGAAGGTTGTATTCAACCGGCCGGGGGCAAAGTCATAGGGATGCGCACCGTTCAAAATCAAAATCTTGCTCATTAGATATCCTCGATTGCAACACTGCAGAACGGGCTGTTCTGCGTTCGAGGGGAATTTGTGATTGCAGGGAACGAAGATCAACTAGTATACTTTTTGTAACTTATATGAGTTTGAGGAAACCACCGGTGCACGATCGGATCGAAGAAGACGCTCAGGGTCGGCGTCATGCTGTGAATGCCTGCACGTCCCCCTGTTCGATTGAGCAGGGGATGCGGATCATTGGGGGCAAATGGACGGGCACCATTTTATGGCATCTTCAGGATGGGCCGGTGCGCTTTAATGATCTGGCCCGGATCATTGCCGGGGCGAGCAAAAAGATGATCACCGATCGTTTGCGGCAACTTGAGGCGCAGGGGCTGGTCCGGCGCGAGGTGATGGCGACTTCGCCGGTCTCGGTGCAATACGAGCTCACCGAATTGGGGCGTACGGCGCTGAGCTTTCTTGATGAGCTGCGCAAATGGACCGAGTCACTGCCCGCTGCTGGACCAGAAGACGATTAACGCGTTAGTTCAGCCGCGGCTTTGGTCAAAAGACGCACTGCGGGGCTGTCTTTCATCTGATGAAGATAGAGCAGTTTGTCGGTGTTGGTCTGACTTTGGCCTGTAACAGGGATGGCGCGAAACTCCGTCTCAGATCCGGTTTCCCGATCGAACCCGAACCCAATACCCAAACCGCGTGTCACGGCCTCGCGCACGCCTTCGCGGCTGCCAATGCGTAGCGCGAGTTGTGGGGTGAGATTTTGCTTTTCGAAAGCCGTATCGACAATACGTTGGGTGTTGGAACCGATTTCGCGAAACACCACGGGATGTTCTGAAATTTGCTGCACTGTCAGCTGGGTATGGTGGCTAAGTATATGGTGGTTTGGAACCCAGGCCTGCAGATTTTGACAGGATAGATCATGTGCCGCGACATGTGGGTCCTCGACCGGATTGGCCATCACCACAGCATCCGCATTGAGCGCCATGAGTGCGTCCCAAGTTGTTTGGGCATTGCCCAACTGAATGTCGATCTGCACTTGTGGCGCCAGAACCTTGCAGGCCGCAATCAGATCGAGAACCACATGCGGGCCATCTGCGGCGAGGATAATCCTCTCGGGGTGTTCGTTTGTGGGGGCCAGAAACCGGGCAATGTCCGCTTCAATGGTCTGGAGTTCCTGCACTTTGAGCAGGAGAGCCTCGCCATCTGGGGTCAGCGCAAGGGTTTGACCTTTGCGGCGAAACAAAACACGGGCGCTCTCCTGTTCCAGATTGCGGATCTGAATGGATACAGCGGGTTGGGTCAGGCGCAGTTTATCGGCGGCGGCCTGAAAGCTGCCCTCAGAGGCCAAGGCAAAAAAGGCACGCAGTTGGGCGTTGGTTGGCATGATTAACTCGATTTATAAATCTTAGAAAATTTATTAATTTGATTTGACCGTCACGCAATGGAAATTGTCAGGGTGACCGCAGCAAGCAGGACCCCGATATGAGCTCCGCCGACACCCCCATTGACTACATGAACCCCGACGTGCCCAAAGATCTGCCGCTGTTTGAGATGCCGTTGATCCGCGCTACGCCAGAAACTTTTGCGGGCTATGGCACCATTGTAACCGACTTCGCCAACCACCCGGTACCCATCACCCAATGGCCGCACACCGGATGGCGGAAAGTGGACGCAGGCACCGGGGATGAGGGGGGCTACAAAGACGGGATCTTTGACTTCTGGTGGGAGGGTGACGTCCTGCTGGGCGAAAACATGGCCGTGAAAAGCAAATATATTCTGGGTTGGAGCGAACGGCCCGAAGTGGCGCGGCGCGATGCCGAAAGTCCGAACCGGTCCCAGCTCTTGATCTGGCATGCCAATCACCATCCCGATGGCGGCCAGTTGTTTTATCCGCTCGACAACCGCCCCTTTGTGGCCGCGCTCGCCAAGACCGGGGATGATATGAAGCCGGAGGACTGGGTGGCGTTTTATTGTGATGGCAGCTTTGGTATCTGCATTGATGCGGGCATTTGGCACGAAGCAATCACACCGCTGTCCAACCGGTCACGTTTTTATGACAAACAAGGCGCCGTGCATGCGCGGGTCAGTGCGGATTTTCCAAAAGAATTCGGATGCTTGATGGCCGTTCCTCTGGATCTGGATAAGCTGCAAGAGAGCTGAATTGACACGCCCGCCGAAGAAGTTCAGCGGGCGTTTTTGTTACTTGGCATGCATCCGACGCTTGCGATCTCGGGTGCGTTTGGTGGCCTCTTCGCTGCCATCGTGAAACGTGCCAAACCACTTGTCCCAAGGCATCTCTGAGTTGCCGTAGTTGCATTCGTAGTATCGATGATGCAGCTGATGGAAAAACGCCCCAATCAAGAGACGTGAGCGGTCTTTCACCCAAATGGCTTCATAGCCCGAATGGGACGAGGCCGCGCCGAGGATCAGCCAATAGCCCAAAAACAGCATATGCACTGGATGGCTGGGCAGGATCAGCAGGATCAGAAAGGCGCTGAAATATCCAATGTGTTCAACGGGGTGCATCGAGGTGCCCGACCATGGCCCGGTGTTGACGTTCCGATGATGCACCGAATGCACATATTGATAGATCTTCGGATGATGCAGCGCGAGATGCACAACATAGAAGTGAAAGCTCTGCCAAAGCGCCAAAAGCGGGAAGAGCGCAATAAACCAGATCGGATGCGCAGCCCACGATGTGGCGAACATCAGGTCATTGGCATACATCCAGCGCAGCCCGATTTCATAGGCTGAAAAAATCGGCACGCCCGACACCAGAGAATAAAACATATTGTCCCAGGTCTGATAGCCGAACTTATAGAGCGCATTTTTGCGCTTCATGTAGGGGCGCGGATCGAACTTCAGCAGTTTCCCCTGCCCATCAATGCCGTAGAACCAAAAGTGCAAGCCACCGGCCACCACGAGAAGCGCGATCAGGTTGCGGATAAAAACATGGGCCATCCAGCCCAGCTGAAACGTGGCTTGATCTGCGCCAACGGGCTGCAACCAAAAGGCCACTAGGAAGGCGAAGGCGAGATACAGGGATCTGTCGGACACCTGAAGGTAGTTGCTCCAGACCCATTTGAGAAAGGTCATCGGGCGCGGGGGCCAGTGCCAATAGGCGGCGTAGCTCAGGGGCAATGCGGGGTGCCAGTGCCATTCACGGCTCATGGCGGGGGGCTCCGAAGGGGATACCCCCGGTATTTTTGTGTCTTTCATGTCCTGTCCTTTTCGTGAAATCAATTGCGGTCACGAATGGGCAGGAGGAGGCTCGTAGGGGTATTGCCGCGAAGGGCGGATATGCGGATTGGGCGCCCCTGCGCGCGCCTCAATCTGAGGGGTGGGGCCCGAAAGCCGGATATGCGGCATCCGGGCCAAGGGATTACTCTGCCGCCTTAAGCTCGGAACCCTGTGGGATCACTTCGTATCCGGGTTCTTCTGGTTCATCATCCACCATTTCAGGCGGGAACCCTGGCGCACGGATGTCCAACCCTGTGGCGTCTTCCAGACGGCGAATGATGTTGGGCGACAGCTCGCGTTCGCCGTATTTTGCGATCCCGTCATCAAAGATCTTGACCATCAGCGGGCTGACCTCAAGCGGCACATTGGCGCGATCTGCGACCTCTTGGAACAAGCCCACGTCCTTTTTCACAAGATCCATGGTGAAAGAAATATCGCGCGAGCCGTTCAGGATGACCTGGCTTTCGGTGACATGGCTGAACGAATTGCCCGAGCTGATCTTGATTGCCTCATAGGTGGTGTTCAGATCCATGCCTGCGGCCTTCGCGGTCACAAGTGCCTCGGCATTGGCCACCAGATGCACCGTGGCAAGATAATTGGTCACCACTTTGAGCACCGAAGCCGAGCCCAGTGGGCCGGTGTGCAAAATGCGGCGTCCCATGGTGGTGAGGAAAGGCAAAATGCGTTCAAAGGTGGCGCGATCACATCCGGCGAAAATTGCGATATTGCCGGTATCCGCCCTATGGCACCCGCCCGAAACCGGACAGTCCACAGCCGCTCCGCCGCGTTCAATCACCATGGCGCCCAGACGCTTGGCCTCGGCTTCGTCGGTGGTCGACATCTCCATCCAGATCTTACCCTCTTTCACTTCGGGCAGCATCTCTTGCATCACAGCATCAGACGCTGCGGGTGAGGGGAGACAGGTGATGACGGCGTCACAGTCGCGCATCAATTGCGCTGGGCTTTCACCGCGTTTGGCACCTTTTTCAACAAATAGATCAACAAGATCGCTGTTTAGATCGTGCACCGTCAGATCAACGCCGTTGCGCAGCAGCGATCCGCTGAGCTTATGGCCAACGTTGCCGAGACCAATAAATCCAACTTTCATAGAGACATCTCCTAAGTCTGGTCGCGCAAATGGCGCCTTCGGCAAAAGTCTGACCTCTTGTTTTGAGAAAGAAAAACGAATTATCTTGGGCGTTAAGGCTAAGAAAATTTGGTGATAGAATGGCCCAACCCAATCTGATCTGGCTGCGGTCCTTTGAGGCGGCGGCCCGGCATCTCAATTTTACTGAGGCGGCGAAGGAACTCGGGCTGACCCAAACGGCGCTGAGCCTTCATGTGCGGACGCTGGAAAAAACTCTGGGGTGCCAGCTCTTTACACGCAATGCCCGGCATTTGGCTCTGACAGAAATGGGGCTGGCCTATGTACCCACTATCCGTCAGGCCTTGGCAGACATCACGCTGGCCACCACAAGCCTGTTTGGCACCCTGGGCAAACGAAGCCTGACCGTAAAGGTGCCCATCTCGACCGCCACGCATTTTCTGGTCTCGCGATTGCCGCAGTTCCGTGCCTTGCATCCCGAAATCGACATTCGGCTGGTGTCAAACATCTGGGCGGATTCCACAGATCCCGGGGACGTCGATGTTGAAATTCGGCTGGGTACCGGGGCGCAAGCCGAGGGCGTCAGTGAGCGGATCTCAGATGAAACCATTGTGCCCATCTGTGCCGCCACTCAGGTCTCACAAATCTCAAACCCAGAGGATCTTTTGACCGGGCCGCTGGTTCATATTCTCGGGCATGACGACCATTGGGACCGCTATTTTTCTGCAAATGGGCTGACCATGGATCGCAACGCGGTGCGCTATTATCTTGATACCACCTGCGCATCGATTGGGGTGGTTGCGGCGGGTGGCGGATTTGCCGTTGTTCTGACCCGATTTGCCAAAGACGCCATCGCAGCGGGAGCCGGAATCGCCTTGGCAGGTGAGCCGATTGCGTTCCGGCAGGGGCATTACCTTGTGCGCCGCAAACCAGAAGATGCGCTGCGCCCCGAGGTGCATCTGTTTGAAGCATGGTTGCGCGAGTGTTTCGAAAAGACCAAAGAGCTGGTCTAGGCGTGTTTTGGTGAGGGATTTTCTGAGTATTTCACCAATGATGTTGGCCACAACTTAGGCAGATTGCCTTTTGGATACAAAATCAGCCGATTTTTCTTTTCGCGCCGTCACGGATCTGTAATGTCTCGGTTAAGTTGGAAGAAAGAGGCTGAAACGTCATGGGCCAATCAAAAACTGTGATTGTGGTCGGGGCAGGGATTGTCGGGGTAAGCACTGCGCTGGCCCTGCAATCACGCGGGTATCAGGTGACGGTCTTAGACCGGACGGGTGTCGCAGCGCAGGCCTCTCAGGGCAATGCAGGCGCCTTTGCTTTTGCTGAGGTACAGCCGCTGGCGTCGCCGGGGATTATGCTTAAGGCGCCAAAATGGATAATGGATCCGCTTGGGCCTTTATCCATTCCACCGCGTTATCTGGTGCAGATCATGCCGTGGATGCTGCGGTTCTGGCGGGCAAGCTGGAAAGACCGCTATGAGCATTCGTTGAAGGCGCAGACGGCATTGATGGACCATTGCCGCGCAGCCTTGGAGCGCCAGATCAAGCAAATAGATGGCGAACATCTGATTCAGCGTGCAGGCCAGATGGGATTGTTTGAAGGCGCGGCCCAATTCAAAGCAAGCCAGGCGGCCTGGGATCTCAAGCGTGACAATGGTGTGGTCTTTGATGACCTCACCAGCCCCGAAGCCATAGCCGAGATCCAGCCGGGTTTGGACGCCCGCTTCACCCATGCACGGTTTACCCCGCATTGGTACAGCACCATCGATCCGAAATCCTGGACGCAATTTGTGGCCGATGCCTTTGTCGCCCAGGGGGGCGAGATCAAAATCGCCGATGTGCAAGAGATAAAGCCGATCCCGGAAGGTGTCTCGCTAATTGCAGGGGGTGAAGCGCTTCAGGCGGACCGCGTCGTGATCGCCTGTGGGGCCTGGTCGCACCATATGGCACGCAAACTGGGGCACCACATCCCGCTGGAAACCGAGCGCGGCTACAACACCACCTTGCCAGAAGGGGCCTTTGATCTGCGCACGCATCTGACCTTTGGCGCGCATGGATTTGTGATGTCGCGCATCAATGGTGGTGTTCGTGTTGGCGGAGCGGTTGAACTTGGCGGGCTGGACCTTCCGCCCAACTACAAACGTGCCGATATCTTGTTGAAAAAGGCCAAGAGCTTTGCCCCGGGCCTGAACACCGAAGGAGGCACACAATGGATGGGTTTCCGTCCGTCTTTGCCCGACACGCTCCCTGTGATCGATCACGCACCCGGAGTGCCACAGGTGATTTATGCCTTCGGGCACGGGCATCTGGGGCTCACCCAATCGGCGGGCACGGCAGAGATCGTCTGTAATCTGATGGAAAACACAAAGGCCGCGCTTGATATCGCGCCCTATGCGGCAACACGGTTTTGAGGTGAAACATGCGATCAAGTAAAACAGTGCACGTGATTTCGTGCCACGCTGAGGGCGAAGTGGGGGATGTGATTGTCGGCGGTGTGACGCCACCTCCCGGTGAAACGCTGTGGGAACAACGCAGGTTCATTGCCGAAGACCAAACCCTGCGAAACTTTGTACTCAACGAGCCGCGCGGCGGTGTGTTTCGCCATGTGAACCTGTTGGTTCCGCCTAAACATCCGGAGGCAGATGCGGCCTTTATCATTATGGAGCCGGAAGACACGCCACCGATGTCAGGGTCAAATTCGATCTGTGTGTCAACGGTGCTGCTGGACGGCGGTATCATTCCAATGCAAGAACCTGAGACCTTCATGACACTGGAAGCCCCCGGTGGTCTGGTTCAGGTGCGCGCGGAATGCCGCGATGGCAAGGCGCAGCGCATTTTTGTGCAGAACCTGCCAAGTTTCGCGGATCAGATGGCGGTGCCGCTTGAGGTTGAAGGCCTTGGAACACTGACAGTCGATACGGCCTATGGCGGTGACAGCTTTGTGGTTGTGGACGCCCCTGCCTTGGGATTTGCAATCGAAGAACATGAGGCCAAAGATATCGCGCAGCTCGGGGTTCGGATCACGGATGTCGCCAACGAACAGCTTGGCTTTTCACACCCTCTGAACCCAGATTGGGATCATATTTCCTTTTGCGCCTTTTGCGGCCCCTTGAGCCGGAGTGATACCGGTGTGACAGGGCGTTCCGCTGTGGCCATTCAACCGGGTAAAGTGGATCGCTCGCCCACCGGAACTGCGGTGTCGGCGCGCATGGCGCTGATGGCGGCGCGCGGCGAGATGAAAGTGGGGGAAAGCTTTGAGGCGGAATCCATTATTGGATCACGCTTTACCGGCCGCATTGTCGAGCAGGTTCAAGTTGGCTCACGCACGGCGATTGTACCTGAGATCAGTGGGCGTGGCTGGGTGACAGGGACACACCAGCATATGCTTGACCCGGATGATCCTTGGCCTGGTGGATATCGTTTAAAGGACACTTGGGGCAACTAATGCGAGGATCAGGCGGACGGGGGAACCGTCCGCCTGACAGGATTAAGCTGCATGTTTGGCGCGAGTTTCCGGGGCCGCGTCTGAGATCTGGAACTGGGCCACAAGTGCATCCAGCGCGCCAGCATCATGCGTGAGCTGCGTTGCGACGGCACTGGCCTCTTGCACCATTCCCGTATTCTGCTGTGTTGCGGTGTCCAGCTGGGCCACACCTGTGTTGATCTCGCTCAGGCCAGCGGACTGATCCGACGCGCCTTCGGCGATTTCGCTGACCAATGCAGAGATGCTTGTCACCTGTTCCACAATGCCTTTCAGTGCACCCCCCGTTTTGTCCACGAGACCGACACCATGTTCGATGTGAACCGTGGTCTCGTCAATCAGGGTTCGGATTTGCGTGGCGGCGTCAGCCGAGTGTTGGGCAAGGCCCTGAACCTCGTTGGCAACCACGGCAAAGC
This sequence comes from uncultured Pelagimonas sp., assembly GCA_947497905.1. GTDB lineage: Bacteria > Pseudomonadota > Alphaproteobacteria > Rhodobacterales > Rhodobacteraceae > CANMIH01. Next base: position 237,838 of record CANMIH010000005.1, on the reverse strand, counting down.
CTTTTCCGGCGGTACCTGCACGCGCGGCCTCAACACCTGCGTTAAGGGCCAAGAGATTGGTTTGGAAGGCAATATCGTCGATGACTTTGACGATTTTCACAATGTCATGCGAAGATTGCTTGATCTTGTCCATGGCGCTGACGGCCTGTTCCACCAGAGCCCCGCTGGATTGAGCCTCTTGATGCGCCTCTTGAGTGATGCCCTCGACATTGCGCGAGCGTTCGGCTGCGGCATTCACCGACCCGGCGAGCTGTTCCATCGCAGCGGCCGTTTCTTCCAATGTGGCGGCCTGATTGGTGGTCCGATGGGACAGATCGTTGGTGGCACCATCAATCTGCGATGCGCCATGGCGAATGCTGTTTGCTGCCTCAACCACACGCGAGATCACCTCGTTCAGGCGAAGACCTGAGGCATTGAAATCCTGACGCAGCTGTTCGTATTCCTGCGGAAACTCACGGTCTAGACGTGCGGTCAGATCGCCACGCGCAAAGGCAGAGAGCCCGTCACTGATTTCCTGAACAACGGCGTTCTGTTCCGCAGCCTGTTCAACGGCTTTGGCGCGTTCGGTCTGCTGAACCTCAACCAGCGAGCTGCGGAAAATATCCAGCGACCGAGCCATGGCCCCAACTTCATCTTTGCGCTCTTTGCCATCAATTTGAATGTCGTTATTGCCAGAGGCCAAGGTCTCCATGGCGCGGTTGATACGACCAACACCTCGGGCGATGCCGTTGCCAACCAGCAGTGCCAAGATCGCGCCCAGCAGCACCGCTGCGGTGGTCGCACTGATAATGGTCATGCGTGTGGTCGCGGCAGTAGCCAGACTTTCAGCGCGCCGCTGCACCATCAGATCGGATTCGATGGCAGAGAAGTCGGCCATGATCTGGCGGAAGGAGTCGAAGTAGACCTTGCCTTTGCCGGCGGCAACAAAGTCAGCCATGTCGTCCATGGTGGCCGCGTCGCCAATATCGCGGCGTAGGAAAATGGTTGGGTCAACAACTTTGTCACGCCATTCCGTGATCAGAGCCTCAATTCTCTCAAGCCGCTGCATCTGGGTGGGGTTGGCGCCAACAAGATCTTTCAAAGTGGCGAGCTGTTTGGAAAAGCTTTCCGCGCCTTTGTGGTAAGGCTCAAGAAACTGGTCTTCCCCGGCCAGAAGAAAGCCGCGGGCACCGGTTTCCATGTTGATCGCCGCTTCTAGCAAGGCATTGGCAGTTCCGATCACTTTATAGGTGCGCTCAAACCGCTTGGTGGCTTCAACAACACCTGCGGTATCCGAAGAGCCTTTTGTAACGGTTGAGACAAACTCAGAGCGGCGACCTGCAAGAAGGAACCGTTCGGCACCGATGAACGCAGCAATTTCGCTTCTGAAGGTATCAAAGTAGGTTTTACCGCGGGCTTTGCGAATTTCGTCCGCCATGTCGTTCATGGTTGCCGCGTCGCCAATCTCGCGACGCAGGGCAATGGCCTGTGTGGCGACATTGGACTGCCAATCGCGCAGCGTCTGCTCAGCCTCTTGTAGGCGTGCCACCTGAGGTGGGTTGTCGCTTACGGTTTCCTGCAGAGAGGCCAGCGTTTCGTAGGCCTTTACTTCGCCAGACTGATAGGGGGCCAGAAACTCTTCACGTCCCGCCAGGAGATATCCGCGCAGTCCGGTTTCCATATCTACCGCTGAGGCCACTATGCTTTCGGCACTGCCAAGAACATTCTGTGTGTGTTCCACCCAGCGTGTGCTTTCATTCATCTTCTCAAGATTGAGCACCGTAATGGTCCCCGCACCGGCCGTCAGAACCAGTGGAATGGCCGTCGCCAACAGGATCTTTGGGCGCATTTTTAAGTTCGCAAGAGACACGTAGCGAAGCAAAGATGAGAGGACTTTCGGCATTGCGGAACCTCGGCGGAATAGGAACAAGGACTATTTAGATGCCGCAAGAAAGGTTAGCAGGAGATTGAAATAGGGTGCCCCAGAGCCGAAGCTGTGAACAAGTTTAACGTTTTTTTGTGTCAGTTCTGGCGGTTTTAGGCGCCTAAGTACGAAAAAAGCCCCCAATTTCAGGGGGCTTTCTCTTTGATCGAGTTTTTTTGCTTAGTGGCCCAGGATCTGGCTCAGGAACTGCTGGGTGCGTTCACTTTGTGGGTTGTTGAAGAAGCCCTCGGGCTCGTTCTGTTCCACAATCTGACCATCGGCCATAAAGATCACACGGTTGGCAACCTGACGCGCAAAGCCCATTTCGTGGGTCACGCAGATCATGGTCATGCCTTCTTCGGCCAGCTGGATCATTGTATCCAGAACCTCTTTGATCATTTCCGGATCAAGCGCCGAGGTCGGTTCATCGAACAACATGATCCGGGGCTTCATGCAAAGCGAGCGGGCGATGGCCACACGCTGCTGCTGACCACCGGACAGCTGCCCGGGGTACTTGTTGGCCTGATCCGGGATTTTGACCTTTTCCAGATAGTGCATCGCGGTTTCGATGGCTTCTTTCTTCGGGATCTTACGAACCCAGATCGGAGCCAGCGTACAGTTTTCCAGAATGGTCAGGTGAGGGAAGAGGTTGAAGTGCTGAAAGCACATGCCAACCTCAGACCGGATCTTGTCAATGTTCTTCAGGTCGCTCGACAAAAGCGTGTTGTCTACAGTGATCGAACCGGCCTGATGCTCTTCCAGAGCATTGATACAGCGGATCAGGGTGGATTTACCTGACCCTGAAGGGCCACAGACAACGATACGCTCGCCTTGGTACACTGTCAGATCGATGTCACGAAGCACGTGGAACTGGCCGTACCACTTGTTCATGCCGGTGATCTGAATGGCGACTTCGTCCGACACGGTCATGCCACCGCGGGGCGTTACATTGGTTTGTTCAACAGACATTAGGTGTTCTCCTCAGCGGTGACTGCGGTCAAGCTTCTTTTCCATGTAGACCGAGTACCGCGACATGCCGAAGCAGAAGATAAAGTAGATGATCGAGATAACCAGGTAGCCGGTATAGGCGGTGGTTGGTGTCGACCATTCCGGATCTTTCAGGGTGGCGGACAGGATGCCGAGCAGGTCGAAGATCGAGATGATCAGAACCAGCGTGGTATCTTTGAACATACCGATAAAGGTGTTCACGATACCCGGGATCACAGTGGTCAGCGCCTGAGGCAGGATGATTAGGCGCATCTGCTGCCAGAAGGACAGACCCAAAGACATGCCGCCTTCGTATTGGCCTTTTGGCATCGCCTGAAGACCGCCACGAATAACCTCTGCCATATAGGCCGAGGCAAACATGGCCACACCAATCATGGCGCGCAGCAGCTTGTTAAAGTCCACACCTGGTTCAAGGAAGTAAGGCAGCATCGCCGAGGCGAAGAACAGAACCGAGATCAGCGGGATACCGCGAACCACTTCGATGAACAGAACCGAGCTGTATTTGATGATCGGCGCGTTGGATTGACGGCCAAGAGCCAGCAGAACACCCACGGGAAGTGAGATCACGATGCCGAAAATCGCCACAACCAATGTGATGGTCAGACCACCCCATTTGTTGGTTTCAACGATCTCGGTGCCCAGGGTCAGGTCAATGCCGAGTGTGATCAGCGGCAGAACCGCAAAAGCACCCAAGACAACCGTTGCCATCAACATCGCGGGAGACAGGGCCATGGCCACATCACCCATCTTACCGTCACGGGTCAGCCACCAAGCCGCAAAACACACACCTGCGGCGATCAGAGGGAACCAGACGCCTGCAACGATGCGACCGATGTCGTCCGTGCCATGTTCAACCGGTCCACCATTGAGCAGAACGAAGACCACGATGGGGTATACAAACAGCATGATCGCAGCAACTTTGCCACGCGCCGGCATCATGGGAAGAACCATCCACAAGGTGCCGATCGCAAGCATCACCATGCTCAACTGAACACGCCAGATTTCTTCCTTGGGATAGAAACCATACATGAACTGATACCATTTGGCCTGAATGAAGGGCCAGCAGGCGCCGCCATTTGCCAGACAGGTTTCACGCTTGCCGCCCGCCGGATCGCTGAAGGTCGCTGAAAAGATAGCGAAATCCAGCATGGTCCAGGTCATCCAGACCAGAGAATAGGCGGTGAACAGGGTCATCCCGATCATCAGGATCGAGCTGATCGCTTTCGAAGGAGTCGAATAATCCGCCATGGAGGCAAAGATATTGTTCCACAGCCAGCCGGTGATCCCCTGTTGGCTGGGCGGTGCCGGGAGACGCGGGGCCTCTTCGGTACGAACGTAGAAGATATTTTGGTCAGACATGTCTATCTCCTTACCGCTCGACCAGTTTCACGCGGTTGTTAAACCAGTTCATGAAAGCCGAGGTGAGCAGTGAAATGGTCAGATAGACCAAAATAACGATTGCGATGATCTCGATCGCACGACCCACTTGGTTAAGTGTTGTACCAGCGAAGACCGCAACCAGTTCAGGATACCCGATCGCCGCAGCCAGTGAGCTGTTTTTGGTCAGGTTGAGATACTGGCTTGTCAGTGGGGGAATGATCACGCGGAATGCCTGAGGTAGGATCACTTTGCGCATCGACAGCCCACCGGGCAGGCCAAGGGCCTCTGCTGCTTCGCTTTGTCCCTTTGGAACCGACTGAATCCCCGCGCGCACCACTTCGGCGATGAAGGCCGCTGTGTAGGTCGAAAGAGCAAGGAACAGGGCAAAGAATTCCGGAGCGATGTACGAACCCAGACCTTTTTCAAAGCCGCGTTTGAACACGGGTCCTTCGGTGACAAAGTTGGGCCATTCGATTTCCATCGGACGACCGGTTGCCAAAAACACAAGCGTGGGCAAGCCAATCAGGACCACAGCCGAGATGCGGAACACGGGCATTTGTTGGCCGGTCGCATCCTGACGTTTCTTGGCCCATTTGGAGAAGCCATAGACAATGATCACCGCCGCCAGTAGTGCCCACAAAGTCGATGCAAAACCCTCATGCGGGATGGGGTAGGGGCCGTAGATGCCTTTGGAGTTGAACTGCAACAGACCCGGCACAAGATAACCACCCTCACGGGGGCCAGGCGCCACAATGCGCAGCACAGCTGTCCAGAAAAAGATCTGCAGCAGCAGTGGCACATTGCGCAGCAACTCGACGTAGATCGTCGCAAAGCCCCGCAGGACAAAGTTGCTCGACAGACGGAAGATGCCAAGCAGGAAGCCCCACAGTGTGGCAAAGATGATGCCCGCAACTGCGATGACCAAGGTGTTGGCAATAGAAAGAAGGAACACATCCCAGATTGTGTTCTGACCGGCCTCGTATCCGATCAACCATGTCCCGAAGGTGGTTAGGATCTGGATATCAGATGGACGATCGAAAAAGTCGAAGCCGAAGGCACGTCCTTGTTCTGCCAGGTTGGCCGATGCGTTTTGGATCGCAACGACGACCATGCCGATCAGTATGATCGCAAGCAAAGCCTGAAAGAAAAGAGACCGGGCGCGGCTGTCAAAGACGAGTGCGGCAATACCCGTCCGTTCGGGACCCGTTTGGGCCTCGCCATCGCTCACTGAGCTCATTGAATTTCCCCACTGTTTGAAGAAAAGGGGCAGGGCGGGCCTGCCCCTTTCTTTACTGAAAGGTCTGCTGTTTTTGTTTTTTACAGACCTATTTTCAACCGATTAGCGGATCGGCGGAGCGTACATCAGACCACCGTTGGTCCACTGCTCGTTCACACCACGGCCCAGCTTAAGCGGGGTGTCGGGGCCAACATTGCGCTCATAGATTTCGCCGTAGTTGCCGGTCGCTTTGATCGCACGGACCGCCCAGTCTTTGGTCAGACCCATAGCGGCACCATAGTCGTTGTCACCTGCGCCCAGAATACGCTGAACTGCTGGGTTCGCGGAGCCCATCATTTCGTCTGCGTTGGCTGCGGTGATGCCATATTCTTCGGCTTCGATCAGAGCGTTCAGTGTCCAGCGGGCCACTTTGAACCACTGCTCGTCACCCGAACGTACGGATGGGCCAAGCGGCTCTTTGGAGATGGTTTCGGGCAGAACAACATGCGCATCTGGATCGGCAAGCTTCAGACGCTCAGCCGCCAGACCTGAACGGTCGGTGGTGAATACGTCACAACGGCCCGAACCATAAGCTGCAACAACTTCGTCCGAGTTTTCCAGAGCAACGAGCTCAAAGCTCATGCCGTGCTGCTTGAAGAAGTCGGTGACGTTCAGCTCGGTTGTGGTGCCGGTGTTGGTGCAGATGGTTGCGCCATCCAGCTCGGTTGCCGAGCTAACACCCAGACCCGCGGGAACCATCATGCCCTGGCCGTCGTAGTAGCTCACGCCAACAAACGAGATACCCAGATCTGTGTCACGGGTCGCGGTCCATGTGGTGTTGCGCGATAGAACGTCAATCTCACCCGAGGACAGCGCGGTGAAGCGGTCTTTGGCCGACAGCGAAACGAATTCGATGGCTTCCGAGTCGCCCAGAACAACAGCCGCCAGAGCGCGGCAGTAGTCTACGTCCAGACCGGTCCATGCACCCGAGTCATCAGGGTTGGAGAAACCGGGCAGGCCCTGGCTTACACCACACTTCAGTTTGCCGGCGGCTTTGACGTCGTCCAGAGTACCTGCTGCGGCAGCGCCAGCAGCAACGGTCGCAACGGCGGCCAATGTCATTAGTTTGGATTTCATGATTTCCTCACTGTAGGTCAAAACGTTACACGCCCTGTTTTCCCAGGATCGCGTATGTCACGAAGATAGGTCTGCGTGATCGTGGATGCGCGGCCCACCTGTGTCAGCCCGCCCACAAAGTTGTGGGCGTTCAGGGGCATAGACATGGTGTTTTTCATGGTCTGCAACATCACTAGAATTCGTAGACCATTCTTCGCCTTGGTGTAAATTCTTAACTGCTACTTTTGTTTTTTTACCGGTGAGGCAATTTTTCAATTCAGACGCTGGGCATTTAAGTTGCTATAAAAATTGCCAAAATTTTTTTACTACTTCAAATTCAGCTACTTGCATCTCGTGAACAAACTTGCGCCGATGGCGGCAAAGACCAAATCAGGTCGACCGCCGTTGCGCTGAAGTTAAGGCAAGTTGCCTAATTCTTGATTCGAGATGCCCAGAAAACTTGCAGATTCGAAAGGATGATTCGGTCTCAGGCAAGCTTGATCAGAGCACCAGAGATTTGTTCAAGCGGTAGCTCTTTTTCGACACCGCCACTCTTCATCGCTTCTTTGGGCATGCCATAAACCACACAGCTGGCCTCGTTCTGACCAAGGGTGCGGGCGCCGGCCTGACGCATTTCAAGCATGCCTCGGGCGCCATCATCTCCCATCCCTGTTAGAATGACGCCCAGAGCGTTTTTTCCAGCCACCCGCGCGACGGATCGGAACAACACATCAACCGACGGACGGTGACGGGAAACAAGGGGGCCTTCACGAACCTCCACGCCGTAATTTGCCCCGCTGCGGGTCAGCAGCAAATGTTGGTTTCCGGGAGCGATAAGAGCGTGCCCACGCAGCATGCGGTCACCAGTTTTGGCCTCCTTCACCGTGATCGCACAGCTGCCGTTAAGCCGCTCGGCAAAGGCATTGGTGAAGGTGCCTGGCATATGTTGGACAATGGCGATGGGCGGACAATCGATCGGCATACTGGACAGCAACGTGGCCAAAGCTTCGGTGCCGCCTGTTGAGGCACCGATGGCTATGATCTTGTCGGTGGTGCGGGCCATTGCGGTTGTGCTTGGGGCGGCAAGCACCGCATCCGCCGTGAGTTTCTGCTCAACCTTCACAACCCGGCGCTTGGAAAGCCGGGCCTGAGCCGCCGCTTTAACCGAATGGCAAATGCGCTGACAGCTTTCTTCGAAAAACTCGCGGACCCCAAGTTCAGGTTTGCAGACAACCTCGACGGCACCGGCCTCCAGGGCCTGCATGAGGGTCTCAGATTTGTCGGTGACCAGAGAGGAACACATGACCACCGGAATTGGCTTCTGAGCCATGAGCCGCCTTAAAAAGGTAATGCCATCCATGCGGGGCATTTCGACATCTAATGTAATGACATCGGGCACCATCTGTTTGATGCGTTCTGCGGCAGCCACGGGATCAGAGGCAGTGGCCACCACCTCGAGATCGGGATCCTGCGACAGAATTGCCTGCATCGCCTGGCGCACAACGGCGCTGTCATCGACGACCAGCACCTTGTATGGCTTGCGGGGGGGGCGATCGAAAGCCATGTTAGACCTTCCTGTAAATGGTTGGGAGAATTTGGGTAAGACGGTCGTTTTTCGGCAAGGTTTCTGAGTGACCGGTCATGAGAACGCCACCGGGGCGCAACCGGTCGATCACTTTTTCAACCACCCTCCGCTGCGCGCTTTGTTCAAAATAAATCAAAACATTGCGCAAGAAGGCGACATCGACCGAAAAGCGTTCAAGGCGGTCCAGGTCCTGCAGGTTCGCGGGGATGAAGCGCGCCCGTGCCCGCAGTTCAGGGATGATACGGTAAATAGGGCGAATGTTGTGATCATAGGGTTTGCGCGACCGAAGCAAAAACCGTTCTGAACGGGCTTCATTTAGCCCTGACAATTCATCCTCGGTATAGGTTGCAGAGGTGGCGCGTTTGAGGATGCGGTGTGAGATGTCGGTGCCAATCAACCGCCAATCTGCCGGTGGACGGCCTGATCCCGACCGTTCCGTCATGATCATGCCGGCCGACCAAAGTTCGGCGCCAAGTGAACAGGCCGCGCTCCAGATCAGAAAGGGGCCGGGCGCGCGATCATGCATAATCTGATCAATACCTTCGTCTGCAAGCCAATCATAATGACGGCTTTCGCGGAAAAAGCTGGTGGTATGTGTGGTCAGCGCTTCGACCAGATGCCGGGTTTCCGCGTGGTCTTGTGACAAATGACTACAGTAGGCTTCAAAATCTTTCAGGCCGAGGATCTGTAACCTGCGCGACAATCTGAGTTTGATAAATTCCGTTTTCTCAGCGTCAACTTTGACACCGGAAATACGTTCGGCCCGTGAAATCAGATGCTGGGCCAGTTGAGGGGACAAATCGGGTTGCGAAAACAGCGCACTGGATAAATCGGACATACCCCACCTAACTGAAATCAAAGGGGCCGGGTCTGGCCGTCTGACAGAGAATTGAATCTATGCCCAAGACCATCGCCAGGCCATCCTCGGTACGCAGCATGCCGGTGGCAACTTCACAGTTCCAGTCTGACATGGTGGTTGGCACGGGCTCGGTTGAGTCCTCGGGCATTTCGCGTACCCGAAGGACCTTGTCCGCCAAGACGCCAAGTGACACGGGTTCGGCGGCGTCGGTCGGGAATTCAAAAACAATGATCCGAGCGCCATCATTGTTGACATGGCGCGCGCCAATCCGAGCGGCCAGATCAACGATTGCAATGGCCTGACCGCGCAGGTCGATGATGCCCAGCACATCATGGGGGGCACTTGGGAGCGGGCTGATCTCGGTCATATCGAGGATTTCACGCACCCGTTGTACATCGACGGCAAACAATTGATCCCCCAATGTAAAGGTCAGGACCGTCGGCACCTGTTTTTCGTCGTCAATACCCTCTGGTGCATCCCAATCGCTGAGAGCGAATTCAGCCAGTTGTTGTGACATGTTCTGCTCCTATGCGTTACGCGCGGCGCGTGTTGGGTTCAAATTCGCTGTCTGGGACGTCCTCGTTCCACAGATCCAGGGCAAAGCCCTCAGCGGTTGTGCTTGGCGCCTGTTCCGGGGCCGAGTGCTGTTGCGATGACTGGGCTGGCGTTGGCTGGGGCGCCGCCGCTCGCCGAACCGGTGCTGATGGTGCGTCTTTGGCCGAAGAAGTGCCTTCGATTTTGTAATAGGCAATCAGCTGGCGCAGTTCGCTGGACTGTGCACTCAGATCCTGGCTAACCTCTGCGGTCTGGGTGACAGCGGCGGCGTTTTTGCGGATCACCCCATCCAGATCATGGATGGACTGGTTCACCTGTTCGGCGCCAATGTTTTGTTCTCGCGTTGCGGCCGAAATTTCCTGAACCAATTCAGATGTCTTGAGGATCGTTGGCAGAAGTTCATCCAATTTCTGACCGGCGGCCTCGCTGACTGTCAGGGTTTTGCTGGACAAGGTGCCAATTTCTGCCGCCGCGGTTTGGCTGCGTTCCGCAAGTTTGCGCACCTCTGAGGCGACAACCGCAAAGCCTTTGCCGTGGGTGCCCGCACGAGCGGCTTCGACAGCGGCGTTCAGAGCCAAAAGGTCCGTTTGACGCGCGATCTCCTGAATAATGGTGATTTTTTCGGCAATGGTTTTCATCGCATCCACGGCTTGCGATACGGCCGCTCCACTTTCGCGGGCCCGTTCGCTGGCCTGGGCCGCAATCTTCTCTGTCTGCGCCGCGTTGTCAGCCGATTGACGAATGTTGGCGGAAATCTCTTCCATTGCGGTGCTGGCCTGTTCTGCTGCTGTGGCCTGTTGGGTGGCACCAGTGCGCAGCTGTTGTGCGGTTTCGTTGACCGAAATGGCGCTGGCGTCCACATGGGTCGCGTTTTCCTTGGCCTGGGCCAAAGTCTGCTGAAGCTGTACCAGCATACTTTGCAGCGATTGGCCCAGCTGGTCCTTGTCAGAACGCGCACTGACTTTGGCCGTCAGGTCGCCATGTGCAATTCGGTCTGTCGCTTCTGCCATGTCTGCCAATTGACGGTTCATGGCGCCCAAAGCCCTCAGGACATCGCCTATCTCATCATTGCTTCTTGGGGTGCAATCGACAGAGGAATCCCCCAGAGCCACGTCGTTCGTGATGTTTACGGCACGGGCTAACCCTTTGGAAATTGAGGTCGCAATCCAGAAGGCCGCGCCGATCCCCATTGCCATCGCCACTAAGGTGATGGTCAGGACCAGTACTCTGGATTGTTCATAAAGTTGGTTGGTGGCGGTTTTCTCGGCGCTCATTTCTTCCAGATCGTGTTCTACCATCCCATGCAGAATGGTCTTCGCCTCGGTGAAAACCTCCGCAACCGGACCGGTCATGATGTGACGGGCACGCTCACGCGGTGTTTCCTGTGATCCGTGCAGATCTCTTGGGGGTTCAGCCGATGTGGACCCCGAAAAATCTTCGACCACCAAAGCCGAAACTTGCTGGCTCAGGGGGATAAATGGCGCAAAAGCGGCATCAAACTTTGCAAGTGCCGCTTCGTCGGCTTCACCCGCAAGGGATTCAAGCACCACGTGCAGTTCGTGCATTGTTTGAATTCTGCGCTCGACCTCCGCTTGAGCCTTTTCCGCATCCTCCAGCGTCTCAGCCAGCAACATGTTGGACTGCGCAGCGCTCAGGCCCAGAAATTCCGCCTCCATCGCGGTGGCAACACGGGTTTTTTCCGAGGTCACGTCAACAATGTGATGCAATGCCTCATTGAAATGTGAGAACCGGTCGATCGCGACAAAAGCCACAGCGGACAGAAGAAACAAGACCACTGAGAAGGCCAAGGTCAGTTTGGATTTGATGCTAAAACGCATAACACACCTATCAAGTTACGCCGCGCTTGCGGGGAGGCAAGGGACAAAAAGAGTTTCCGTTTCCAGTAAGATGACCATCTCTTCTTCGCGACGCAGAGCGCCCTTGAGAAAGGTCTGGGGCCAGCTGGCTCCGAGGTCGGGGACTTTTTCGAGCGTGGTCACATCCGCTTCGACAACCTGCTCAACCGCGTCAGCAAGAAACGCTAGCTTTGTGGGGCTGCCATCAATGGTGTGTTCAAGTACAATCATCCGGGCCGTGTCACAGGATTGCTCGGCCGACATGCCAAGCCGCCTGCGGATATTGACAACGGGCACCACGACGCCCCGGACATTGATGACGCCAGGAGCAAAGGGATCGGCGTTTGGAACCGGCGTGGGGTCAAGCGGGTCGAGAATTTCATGAACGATCCCAACGGAGACGCCAAAGGCCTCGCCTTCCAGACGGAAGACAAGGATCATGTTGGCCTCATCTAGATTGGCGGATTGTGTCATATCAGGCCACCTTTGGAATGTTTGCGCCGTGTTGAGTTTCCGCCCAACGGACCAGAGTAGCGACATCGATGATCAAAGCCACACGGCCATCACCCAGAATGGTTGCGCCGCCGAGGCCTGGCAGGTCTCGGTGATAGGGGCTGAGGCTTTTGATCACGGTCTGGCCCTGGCCAAGGATGTCATCAACGACAAGGCCAACGCGCTGACCGTCAACACGAACGACCACCACGCGACGTTGGTGTTCCTGGCTGGGCTCTTGCGCGAAAAGCGGGTCAAGCTCGAGATAGGGCACCATATGTTCGCGGATCTGCAGCACGGACCGGCCGCTGGTGCGGGCCTTTTCCGTCATATCCATTTCAACACATTCCTCGACGGCCGAGAGCGGGATGACATAAACTGATTTGCCTAGTCGGACCCGCAGCCCATCAATGATGGCCATTGTCACGGGCAGGCGCAGGGTGACCCGGGTGCCGAGCTTTTGTTTGGACTGCACCTCGATGTTGCCGCCAAGCCCATCAATGGTAGTGCGCACCGCATCCATACCGACACCACGCCCGGACACGGATGAAATTTCGGCGGCGGTGGAGAACCCCGGCTCAAAGATCATCTGGTTCAGCTCGCGCTCGGTCAGTTCGGTGTCTTCGTCGATCAGCCCACGTTCGATGGCTTTTTTTCGAATGGCATCGTGGTTTAGCCCTGCGCCATTGTCTTCAATGGCGATGTGGATTTCACCGCCTTCCTGACGGGCGCTTAGACGCAGTGTTCCTTGGGCAGGTTTGCCTTCTGCCTCGCGAACTTCTGAGGCTTCGATACCATGGTCGATCGAGTTGCGGATCATATGAACAAGTGGGTCACCGATCCGGTCGATCACATTTTTGTCGACCTCGGTTTCGCCACCGCTGGTGACCAGTTGCACATCTTTGCCGAGCTCTGCGGAGAGATCCCGCACCACACGGCGAAACTTCCCAAATACCGTTTCGATCGGCAACATCCGGATCGAGAGGGTGGCGTCGCGCAGCCCAAGGACCAATCTACCAACCTCTTCGACCATTGCGTCTAGATTGGGATCGGTCACCGATTCCGAGACCGCATCTAGCCGAGCCTGAGCGATGACCAGCTCGCCAATAGAATCCATCATGTCGTCCAAACGCGACGAGGCGACACGAATGTTTTCCTGACGATGTTCCGTTTTTGCGCCGCCCGGCGCAGATTTCGCTTTGGAGGCGGTCGCGTTTGGAGCGTTGTCTTCAGTATCCTTCGGCTCATCCGCCACATGCTCGGTGATCTTCAGATCCGCATCATCGGCAAAGATGAAGACGTCTTCGATCCCGGCGCGGTCCTGCTCGGTCAGAAGCGTAATGTGCCAGGTCAGATAAGACTGGGTCGGGTCCATCTCGTCCAAAGAGGGCACCGCAGAGGTGTCGATCCGAACGCTTCCCGAGCCAAGTTCCAGAAGTTCTTTGACCAGAAGATCTGGGCGCATCCCATTGCAAAGTGCATCCGACAAAGGGGAGAAAACAATCTCAACCGTTCGCTTTTCGGTGGCTGCGGCGCCCGTTTTGGCGGTTTCCGTGCTGGCAGGGGCCGTGGTCTGAGCGCCGGTCAAAGCGGTCAATTTGTCGATCAAGGCGCAGGTTTCGGGAGAGACCAGCAAGCTCTCTGCACGCGGACCATCTCCACCAAGCTCGAGAAATTCAGACATTTTGTCCTGGGCGGCCAGAGAAAGATCGATGAGATCCTTTCCTGGTTGGAGATCACCAGAGCGAACAAGTTCATAGGCGTTTTCGAAATGGTGGGTAAACCGTGCAAGACAGGTGTACCCAAACATCGACCCCGATCCTTTGATCGTATGTAGTCCGCGAAAAATCGCGTCTATGGTCGCTTGATCCTGTTCATGTTCAAGACCCAAAATGAGGTCTTCAAGTTCGGAAAGTATTTCTTGTGCTTCCTGCACGAAAGCGGCAACTGCCTGCTCAAACATGGTTTTACCCTAACAATTTACGCGTCACTGCAACCAATTTGTCCGCATCAAATGGTTTGTTGATCCATCCCGTTGCGCCGGCTTCTTTGCCTTTGGCCTTCATGTCGGGGGCGGATTCTGTGGTTAGCATGACAATCGGGATGCCAGTGCCCGCCGGATCGGCGCGGGCGTTGCTGATAAAATCTAGGCCGTTCATGATGGGCATGTTGAGATCAGTGATCACAAGGTTGGGACGGTTTGCCCGCAGTTTATCCAACCCATCCTGACCGTTTTCGGCTGCGATCACCGCATAACCTTCGGGCTCAAGGGTGAACATCACCATGTCACGCACCGCTTTGCTGTCATCGATGGTCAATACCGTTTTGGACATTGCTCAATCTCCGTCCTTTTTCAAAAACTGATCGAAGTGGGCACAGGCGTTTGGCCCAAATGTATAGCTTCGATCATCTGTCTTGGATTTGTGATGCGCAGCCACCAGGAGCTGAAGCGAAACTTGGGTCGGGGTCATTGTGTCGATTTCTATTTCTGGATTTTCCTCAGAGAGATCGGCAAACCAATTGACAAGGGAGGACTTGGCCTCAGGGGCAGAAGATGTGTCTAAATTTCCAGGGATCATGAAGCTCTGCATCGTGCTCTCGCTAATAACATGTTAAATCGCCTTTCCCTGAGTGTCCCGCAAAAGGTTTAATGTATCGTTTCCCGGTTGTTCCAATTTTGGATATAAAACGGTTTCTGTTTCACGGGTGATAAATGAATCACTTGATAAGGTGATCGAAATACATGTGGGAGTGTGTTAAATGGTACCGCAAAGAAATTTGGAAACTTGTGATCGAAGACCTGAAATTGATTTTGAAGCAGAAGCCAAAAACCTGGCGCAGTCAGCGATAGATTCTTTTGAACGGGTGATGCATGAATTGAGTGAAATACGCTCGGCCCATCAGGGAATCAGTGGCAGTCTGTCAGAGTTTTCCGGGCTCGTTGCAGAAGGCGATGACGCAAGCCGGAAGTTGGAACAAGTTCAGTCAGATATCGAGGCAATGCAGGGGGCCCTGGAGCAATATTCCTCGCTTGTGCAAAACCCTCAGTCGAACACTCTCATGCATGAAGGGCGCAGTTATCTGTCAAAGATCGGCCTGCATGGGAAAACGCTTGCGGCGATTGCGACATTGACCCGAACCACGGTGGCCTCTTTGGGCATCACGACGCTGGATCGATACCTAGATGGGCTGAAGTCCACTGCGGAAGAGATACAGAAGGCAAGTGCTCAGGTGACCGATCATTTGACTGATCTACGTGAGCGATCCCGCGGTGCGGCGCTTGAATGCGGCACTGCAAAAGATGCCTTGGAAGCCTTGCCGGCGGTGTTTGACGAGGGGCTGGAGATACTTGACCGGCTTGCGCAGGGTGAATTGCGATTGTCAAAGGAATTATCACAAAATGCCAATGACTTGG
This sequence comes from uncultured Pelagimonas sp., assembly GCA_947497905.1. Classification (GTDB taxonomy): domain Bacteria; phylum Pseudomonadota; class Alphaproteobacteria; order Rhodobacterales; family Rhodobacteraceae; genus CANMIH01. The sequence goes on along the minus strand of CANMIH010000005.1, from coordinate 222,453 downwards.
CGGATCGAGGGCGGTCTCATCTGAAGGGGTTTGTGGCCGCGATGCAATTCTCTGACCGGCTTGCTCAGCGGTTGGATCATGTCTCATATATGATGGGTTTGGAGGACGCGCATGTCACCCGGTTGGCAGCAGCGCAAATCGGGGCCTGCGTTGAAGACATTCGGGATGTCGCGACAGATGTGCGCAACACGATGTCAGCGATTGCAGAGATGGGGCACCGCGGCGCAACCTTGTTTTCCGAGCCTCAGATTACGGATGCCATCGGAGAAACGCTGCATGCGCGGTCCGATCTTGTGGCGCGGGTCATGTGTGAATTGAACCGGGTGGAACCCGCGATGGAAAATGTGCGTGGAAATGCACAAGACGCCACAGAGAAAGCGCGATCTGCTGGGGTGAGCTTCGATGATTTGGCAAATTCTGCCAATGACTTGGCATTGGCTGCTGTCAATTCGTTGCTGTTGGCGACACGCTCGGGGGATGCCGCAAGACCCTTGGTTGTTCTCTCTGCAGAAGTGCGCACCACAGCGGCGGATTGTTTGTCGGATGTTGGTCAGGGGCGGTCGCGTCTAGCGCGGTTGATCGAGGGGCAAAGTGGGGCGGCAACGGCGCTTATTTCATCATCTGAACAGTTACAGCGCTCCGTTGCCGATTACGACGGTCAGACGCGTTCGGGGCAGGCGCGACTGGAAAAGATCAATCGACTGAAAGCCCAGGCAGGTGGGAATGCCGAAGCATTGGTGTTTATGGTCGATGCTGTATCTGAGGCGATGGATGCCATGGACGCAGTGGCCGAATCTTTGGCAGATCTGTCAAAAGAATTGCTTGCATTCGGAGCTGAAGGGGAGGTGGACGCCGAGCTTCTTTCGACCGTGTTTGCAATTTACACAATGGATGAAGAACGCGAAGTTCATCGGGTGACATTTCCGGAATGTATGCCTCAAGAAAATCCGCCTGACGAGCCTGAAAATACTGGTGATGACTTAGATGATATCTTCTTTTGATTTGATGGGGTGGGCCTCGCATTTGGTCGTGTGATTTGGAAGGTTTGCAAATTTTCGGTCTTCCGGGGGGAGTGATTTGCAAATTGTGATTTCGATTATATCAGACTTCATTAAGTTCATGGTAATTGAGATTTCATATCCTCTCTGTGAGATTGAGTGTAGGAATGTGTAAATGGGTATTTTTAATAAAGCGAAACTTGGTGGAAAACTTCCGGCTTCGATGGCATTTGCCACATTGGAAAACGCAATCGACGCTGTGGTCGTGATCGACCAAAATAATGAAGTGCTCTTCTACAACGACGCCGCCGAACGTCTTTGGGGGTATGCCCGGGAAGAAGTTCTGGGGCGAAATGTTAAGATGCTGGTTCCTCAGGAGCATCAGGCCAATCATGATCAGTATTTAGAGACCAATCGAACAACCGGACATGACAAGATTGTTGGATCAAGCCGGGATTTGCAACTTTATCGCAAAGATGGCAAAGAAGTTTCGGTTTCTCTGGCGTTGTCGAAAATGAAGCTGGGCAAAAGTTGGGGATATGCCGCCTTTGTCCGCAATATCGAAGAAGAATACGCGGCGCTTGATAATCTGCTGTCTCAGGTCAGTGTGAGCTCAGACAATGTGCTTACCGGATGTAGCGAGCTGGGGGAGGCGGTTGGGCGCGTGAGCGCAGGGGCCACACAGCAGGCAGCGGCTGCGCAACAGGCCAGCGCTTCGGTTGAGCAGATGACCGCAAATATTCGACAATGTGCCGACAACGCCGCGCAGACCGAAAAGATCGCGGTTCGTTCGCTGGATCAGGCGCGGTCGTCTTCGAAAAATGTCGAGGATGCGGTGAGTGCCATGAAAACCATCGCCGACAAGATCACCATTATTCAGGAAATCGCACGTCAGACCGATCTGTTGGCGTTAAACGCAGCGGTTGAGGCGGCACGAGCAGGGGCGCATGGCAAGGGATTTGCCATTGTTGCCGCAGAGGTTCGCCGACTTGCCGAGCGAAGTCAGGTCGCGGCAGATGAAATTGTGGCCCTGTCTCGCTCGACGGCGGAGACATCGGGCAAAGCGGGTGAAGAGCTGTCGTCACTGGTGCCTGAAATTCAACGCACGGCGGATCTGGTTCAGGAAATCTCGGCCGCGACGCAGGAGCAGCGCATCGGATCAGAGCAGATCAATACAGCGATTAGTGACCTCGATCGGGTTATTCAGGCCAATGCGGCCGCAGCGCAGGAGGCTGCCGCCACAACAGAAATGCTCAATGACAGCGCGGATGGCCTGGGCACTCTGATCAATGGCTTCCGGGACGACGATGGCAACATCGTGCGCAAATCGCAGGATGGCGCCAGCGAAGCGGCCTAGATCGACGGGGTAATCCAATCGGGGACCAACCCACTTGTGTTTATAAAACTCTCAAATGGGAGATTTGCATAAACCCCGTGATCGCTGACTAGGATGCTGCGCCAGCCGTTGGCCTGCGCACCTAGGATATCGGTATGTAATGTGTCGCCGACCATTGTGATGCGGTGGGCGGGCACATGGGGCACGCGCGCAGCGATTTCGTGATAGACCGACGGAAAGGGTTTGCCGTGAAATTGGACGTCGGTGCCCAGCTCATCTTGTAGGGCATGCGCAAAGTAGCCGGGCTCAAGCGACAATCCGTGTTCGCGCGGCGCAACCAGATCGGGGTTGGCGACGACAATCGGCCGGGGATTGCGCCGCAAACACTGGATGAGCTGCGCTTGTCGCTGTGCGGTCCAATCCTGAGCGCTGAGGAACAGAAACCCCGAAACCTGATCATAGGGTGCTGCACTGTCGCTAAGATGACGAGCGGGGGCAGGGAGCGAGGAGATGTCACAAGACGTCGGAGCAATCACCCCCCATTTGGTCACTGACTGGAAAAGCCCAAGATGCTGTTCACAGACGTCCCGGCTTGAAACGATTTCCTCCGGCGCAAAGTCAAACCCCAGGCCCGAGAATTTGGCACAGGATTGGGCATGTGAATAGCTGGCCGCGTTGGTAAGAACAAAAACCTGTTTTCCGGCCTGGCGCAGTTGCCTTACGCGGTCGGGGGCTCCCGGGATAGGGGTTTCTCCCACATTGAGCACACCAAAGGCGTCGAAGACAAACACATCTGCATGCTCAGTCACCTCCGCCAAAGACGAGATCCTTTGCCCATGGCCCGGGGCACCGATGGGCTGTGGCAACCGATCGCGGATGGCCTCGTACCGTTCAAACGCCAATTGCGGGGTCATTGAGGCTCTCCTATGCCGAAATTGCCTGATGTTTCTCGTGATATCGAAAGAGATGCAAGGTGCTATCCAGAGGGCGTTAGAGAGCCTGAAATGGCGCAAATCGGAGGGTGAGGTCGCAAACCGAAGTCCTCAGCGGGATTTCTTTTGCTATCAGGCCGGAAATCCAAGCTAGAGTGTCCCCATGTCGCGCCGCCACTACGATTTGCCCCCTCTGACAACGCTGTCGGCCTTTGAGGCCGCAGCGCGCCACCTCAGTTTCAAAAATGCTGCGGAAGAGCTTTCGGTGACCCCGGGCGCTGTGAGCCATCAAATCAAAGCGCTTGAACATGAGCTCAACACACCTTTGTTTCGCCGAAAACACAGAGGGGTTGAATTGACGGATGAGGGGGAAACCCTGTTCGACACACTGGCAACAAGCTTTTCGCGGATCTCCCAGAACCTGCAAAGCATCCGTGACAGTCAGAGTGCCGACACCGTGCGCATTGGGTCCACGTCGGCGGTGGCTGCGCTGTGGCTGTCCCCGGCCGTGGTGCGATTCTGGCGCGCCTTTCCCGATATAAACGTCAACCAGATTGTGCAGGATCGTCCCTTTCGGCCGGCGCCAGAGATGGATCTCTTTATTCGATATGGGCGAGACCGCGAAAGCCGGTTGGATCAGACAGAACTGTACCGAGACGATCTTGGGCCGGTGGCCAATCCGGAGGTTGCGCAGGCGCTTGAGGGGCGTAGCCTGGCAGAGTTGGCGCAACAACGGTTGATCCATCTTGATGCAGAAGACAATCGTTGGACCACCTGGAGCGACTGGTTTCTGCAGCAAGGCTATGACGGCCCCATCGCACAGGGCGTGCGGGTCAACAATTACTCGGTGGCCATTCAGGTGGCACAGGATGGCGGGGGATTGGCGCTTGGTTGGCAAAAACTGTTGCAGCCCGTCATGAACACCGGCCAGCTCAGTGCCATTGGTCCTCATATCCTCCCCGCACCACACAAGTTTTATCTCGTGGGGCGTGATGATGCGGATCTGTCACCCACCGCGCGACAGCTCAAGGACTGGTTGCTCAACGAGCTTGCGCATTGAGGCTTGGCGTGAGTTGAAATCACCTGAAAGCGAAATTTTCTGATATTGAGCGATAGGGCGCAGAGCACCACACTTCAGGCAATCCCGAAATCCTAGCACGGCCCTGGAGGAGTTGCATGAACAAGCACGATCCGCTCAGCTCGGTTATGACCGATCTCGCATCCGCAAACGGTTTGCCCAACGCACATTACATTGATCCCCAAACCTTTGAGGAAGAAAAACGCTCGGTCCTGTTTGCGAACTGGTCGGGGATCGGCTTTGGTAAAGATATCCCCAATCATGGCGATGCCAAACCCGTGGAGTTCCTGGGCATGCCTTTGCTGATGGTGCGCGACAGCGAGGGTGAGATTGGCGTGTTCCAAAACACCTGTCGTCACCGCGGTATGATCCTTGTGGATGAGCCAAAGAACATCCGCGGCACCATTCGCTGTCCCTATCATTCCTGGTGTTATGGCCTAAATGGCGAATTGCGCGCGGCACCGCATGTGGGCGGTCCGGGGCAGAACAAACATGAGAAAATGGATTTCTCCAAGCTCAGCCTGATCCGCATTCGGTCTTATGTCTGGCGGGACGTTGTCTTTGTGAACATTGATGGCGCCGCGCCAGAGTTCGAAGAGGTTCACGGCGAGTTGATGGAGCGCTGGAAGGAATTTGAACAGCCGATGCATCACGGCGGTGAAGGGGCCTCGGTCAAGCTTGAGCTGACGGCGAACTGGAAGCTGGCGGTCGAGAACTACTGTGAGAGCTATCACCTGCCATGGGTCCATCCGGGGCTGAACAGCTATTCGCGGCTAGAGGACCACTATAACATCAATGAACTTGGGAAATACTCCGGGCAGGGTACCTACGTGTACAGCCAGTTCAAAGGTGACAACGGTGAAACCCTGGCTGACTTTGAGAACCTCAGCGAAAAATGGCACGAGGGGGCGGAGTATATCGTTGTTTATCCCAACGTTCTTCTGGGTGTTCAGCGGGACCATGGGTTTGCCTTTGTTCTCGAACCGGTGAGCTGTGAAAAAACAGTCGAGCATATTGAGCTGTACTACGTGGAGAAACCCGAAGATGCACCGGAGCACGCCCCGTTGCGCGCACAGAATGCGGCGCTGTGGAAGGCGGTTTTCGAAGAGGATGTGTTTGTCGTCGAGGGGATGCAAAAGGGTCGACACGGGGTGCTGTTTGATGGCGGTCGCTTCTCACCTGCGATGGATGGACCGACCCATTGTTTCCACCACTGGGTGGCGTCACAGATCTCAAAAGGTCGTGCTGCGGAATGACCCGTGACGAATTGGATCATGCGCTGCTGGCGGCGCATGATGCCGAGGACACGACGGCCTTGATCCGGCTTTATGCGATGGCCGGAGATCTGTGCGAAGGCACCGGGGATCTGGACGCTGCGTGTTTCTACCTGACCCACGCCTTTGTCTTTGCGCTTGAGGCAGGGGCGCCCGAAGCCAAAGTGCTCAATGCGCGTCTCGTGGCCCACGGCCGGGCCTATCCCCTTCAGTTTTAAACTGCTATGAGCGGCCCCTCTGCGGGGCCGTTTCGCGTTAAAGGCGAGTGGGTGACGTTTTTTTGAGTTCACTTGACGTGCTTCTGATACGTCGGTCGTTGGATGAAAAACGACATACTTGCCCAAAAGCGACGTGCTGTCGGTTTGTTGCGAACACAAAATGTGCAACGTGAATACACCTCAATCAGAGCTTAGAATTTTTCAGGTTGTCGCAAACGGGACAAGGTGAAACACCCATTGAAACCCCATGAAATAAGGCGTTCTGCGTAACTTTGCGTAAAGCGCGTGTCGTTTTTGAACGGCACGATCGTGGGGTTGCATCAGGCACGTGGGAGCCTGAATGGCAACTAGGGGAGGACACCATGCCAATTAAACCACCCGTCACCGAGCTGGATATCCAGACCGCAGATAGCGGTTTTTATAGCGGCTTTGCAAAAGACGTCACAATCACCGCTAAGTTGTTGATTGGCGCGCTGATCATCTGGGCCGTGGGCTTTCCCGAAAGCGCAGGTGCGTTTTTGGGTAAGATCAATGGGTTCATTCTGGCCAGCTTCAACTACTGGTACATCTATGTGATGGCCTTTTATCTGCTGGTCTGTCTCATTCTCGCGCTGATCCCGGCCACCGGACGACTGACCCTGGGCCAGCCAGGCGAAAAGCCCGAGTTTTCGAACTTTTCCTGGTTCTCGATGATGTTTGGCGCTGGGATTGGCATCGGCATGTTGACCTATGCCACAGGCGAACCGATTTACCACTTTCAGACAAACCCGGATGTCATTCAGGGTGCAGTGGAAGGCAGTGCCGCAGAAACCGTGCGCTCGGCCTATAAATGGTCATTTTCGCACTGGGGACTAAGTGCCTGGGGCTGTTACGCGCTGACGGGACTGGCGCTTGCCTATTTCTCGTTCCGTCGTGGGCTGCCGCTGACCATTCGGTCGGCCTTGGTGCCATTGTTTGGGGCGTCGCTTTCGGGCGTGCTTGGAGCTGTGATCGATGTGATCGCCGTTGTCGCAACAGTCTTGGGTGTGGCCCAGACGCTCGGATTTGGTGTTGAGCAGTTTGTGGCAGGTCTTTACCGCATCGGTATGGGCGACTGGCTGATTGTTGTTGCCGAAGATGGCGCACAAAGCGCCTCGAAGGCCGGCATCATTGTTGCCCTGCTGATCATCATGGGGGCCTCGACCCTGTCGGCACTGTCTGGTGTTGGCAAAGGCATCAAGTGGTTGTCGAACCTGAACATGGGTTTGAGCTTTTTCCTTCTGGCCTTCTTCCTCATTTTCGGGTCGACCTTCTTTGGGCTGACTGCGCTCTTTGTTGGCATGTTCGACTACCTGATCGCCCTACCTGCGTTGATGTTCACCGTCTGGGCGGATGATGGCACCGAGACCGGCAAGGCGCTTGCGGGCTGGCAGGGCGGTTGGACCGTCTTCTACTGGGCCTGGTGGATCGCCTTTGCACCGTTTGTGGGCATGTTCCTCGCGCGGATCTCCAAAGGCCGCACCATCCGGGAATATGTTCTGGGGGCCATGATCATCCCTTCGATCATGTGCTTTGTCTGGTTCGCACTTGTTGGTGGCACCGCGATCGAACTGGAACTGTCGGGTGCAGCGGAAAATGCCATCATTGGCACAGGCCTGTCGGATCAGATGTTTGCAACGCTTGCGGTGATGCTTCAGCCGACACTGGCTTGGATCTTTTCGGTTGTTGTTGTGGTCTTGCTGCTGACCTACCTGGTTACCTCTGCGGACTCGGCGGTTTTGATTATCAACACCATCAACGCAGCTGGTGATGAAGGTCCCAAAGCCCGTCCTCACATTCTGTTCTGGGGCGCAGCCCTCGCAATTGTTGTTGGCGCTTTGTTGGTGATTGGGGGCCTGTCAGCCATCCAAACCGCAATGGTGATTGGTGCCCTGCCGTTTTCTGCGGTTTTGGTTCTGATGGGACTGTCCGTGATCAAAGCGGTTGTCCGGGATGGTCTGCGTAGCAAACGTGAAGTGTCTTCTGCTCCAGCAGAGTAACTTATACTGAACAAAACTGACGAAGGGGCGGCTGTGGTCGCCCCTTTTGCATGAGGTGGGTTCATCTTTGACCGAATTTTTCTGCCGTTGAACGGTTAGCTGTCTTTGTTGATTGTTGATCTGAGATCACGCGTAAGGACAAATCATGAGCATTCCCACCCAGATGGCAGCAGTGCACTTAACCGGTCATGGCGGCATCGAGAAGTTAGAGTATCGCACCGATGTTCCTGTGCCCACGCCCAAGCCGGGCGAGGTGCTGATCCAGGTCGCGGCTGCAGGGATCAACAACACCGACATCAACACCCGCATAGGTTGGTATTCCAAAGCCGTGGATAAGGCGACAGATGTGGGCGGTGCCGGTGGGTTTGACACTGTCGACGATGCTGATGCGAGCTGGTCCGGCGCGCCTTTGGAGTTTCCGCGCATTCAAGGTGCAGATGTCTGTGGGCGCATCGTTGCGGTTGGTGAGGGCGTTTCGGTAGAACGGATTGGGGAGCGTGTCTTGGTGCGCAACATGCTGCGAAGCTATGTCGACTACCGCCCCTACGAATGCTGGACCTTTGGCAGCGAATGTGACGGCGGATTTGCGCAGTTTGCTGTGGCACCTGCGCGCGAAACCCATGCGGTGAACTGTGACTGGAGTGACGCCGAGCTTGCCTCGATCCCCTGCGCCTATTCGACCGCTGAAAACATGCTGCACCGTGTTGGTCTGGGGGCCGAGACTGTGTTGATCTCAGGGGCCTCTGGCGGTGTGGGATCGGCGGCTGTGCAATTGGCCAAACGCCGTGGAGCACATGTCATAGCGCTGTCGTCCTTGGCCAAAGCGGACGAAGTCAAAGCCTTGGGGGCGGACCGTGTGATAGACCGCAACGCGGATCTTCGCAGCGCCCTGGGTGAGGCGAGCGTGGATGTGGTGATTGATCTGGTTGCTGGCGATCAATGGCCCGCGTTTCTGGATGTGCTGCGCCGGGGCGGGCGCTATGCCACGGCCGGGGCAATTGCTGGGCCGATCAGCGAGATTGATGTTCGTACCCTGTATCTGAAAGATCTCACGCTGTTTGGCTGTACGTTCCAAGAGGACGTGGTTTTCGAAAATCTCGTACGCTACATTGAGGCGGGCGAAATTCGCCCAATTGTCGCCGCGACCTATCCTTTGTCTGACATCGCCGTCGCTCAGGAAGATTTCCTATCCAAAAAACACACCGGGAAACTGGTGCTGATGATCCCCGAGGTGGCCTCATGAAGATCAAGAAGATTGAGCTGTATCAACAGGATCTGCCCTATTCTGGGGGTGTCTATACCCTGTCCGGCGGGCGCGAGTATCGCAGCTTTGATGCCTCATTTGTGCGGATCGAAACCGACACTGGATTGGAAGGATGGGGGGAAAGCACTCCGTTTGGATCAACCTATATTGCGGCCCATGCGCTGGGCGCGCGTGCCGGGATAAGCGAGATCGCCCCTTATCTTCTGGACCGGGATCCGCGTCAGGTGGACCGGATGAATGACGCGATGGATGAGGCCTTGGTGGGCCACAACCATGCGAAGTCTGCGATTGATCTGGCCCTGTGGGATGTGTTTGGCAAGTCGGTGAATATGCCGGTCTGTGAACTGCTGGGCGGTTCAACGGGCCAGCGGTTGCCAGTGATTTCGTCGATTTATGCGGGCTCACCCGAAGATATGCGCGCGCGCGTGGCAGATCATCGGGCAAGGGGATATCTGGGGCATTCGGTCAAAATTGGCGCGCTGGATCACGAGGGTGGTCCGGCGCTGGATGCCGAACGTATTGCGGCCTGTCTGGCCGATCGTCAGCCAGGTGAATTCTTTCTGGTCGATGCCAATGGCGGTCTGACGCCCGAGACGGCGCTGCGGATGCTGCGCATGTTGCCCGACGGATTGGATTTTGTGCTCGAAGCGCCCTGTCGCACCTGGCGCGAAACCCTTTCACTGCGCCAAAGGTGTCCGGTGCCCATTGCGGTGGACGAACTTGTGCAACTGGATGAAGACGTGGCTCAGATTGTGGCGCAGGATCTGGCAGATGGGATTGGCCTGAAGGTGTCCAAAGCTGGTGGTCTGACCCATGGACGTCGTCAGCGTGACATCTGTCTCGCGTCGGGTCTTACCATGAGCGTGCAGGATACGGTCGGATCCACAATTGCATTCTCAGCGATTGCGCATCTCGGGGCGACGGTGCCTCAGCGCCATTTGCGCTGTATCCTGGATTGTCGGGATATGGTGAGTATTGAGACCGCCCAGTTTGACGCGCCGGTTGAACAGGGGGGTGTTCTGGTCCCCGATGCGCCGGGGTTGGGCATCACGGTCAATCGCGACCTGATGGGCGATCCCCTCGCACAGTGGGAGGCCTAATCGCGAAATTGCCCAAGCGCCAGCGTCGTGCTTGGGCTTTCGCCAAAGGCGGCTTTATAGGCCTGTGAAAACCGGCCGAGATGGGTAAAGCCCACATCCCATGCCACGTCGCTGACCTTGGTGTCTTCTGGAAGGGATTGCAGATGGCAGCGCGCAAGCCTGAGTCGCTGATCCTGAATATACTGCTTGGGCGCACAGCCCAGATGGGTCTGAAACCCCAGCTGCAACGACCGCACAGAACAATCGGCCACCCCGGCGAGATCCGACAGACGCATCGGGTCGGCCAGATGGGCATGGATATGATCGCGGGCCCGCCGAACCGAGGCCAGCCCCGGGGATTTCGTGGTCAGAAGGGGGCTCACCGAGTTGGGTTGGGCGAGCAGAAACCCGGTGATCAGCTCTTCTTCGATCACGGGTTGAAAGCGATAGTTGGCGTGCCCAAAGGCGCGCCCGGCCTCAGCCGCGTTCAGGCTCTTTGAGACCTGATCTAACCATTGCCGAAGGGCGGGCCGGTGCAGCTCAACCTTGGGGTCAAACACCACTGGTTGATGCAGAATATGGCCGCTCATATCTTCTGCAACATGATGCAGGGCGCTGCGCGAGATCTGGACCAGAAGCATTTCACAACCTTGATACCACTGCATTTTTGTGGCCCAGCTCGGGTTCAGAACGCTGGCGGTGTGGCGGGTGCTGGTCACCTGACGGGATCCATTGCGGATCTGAGCGCCCCCGGACAGGGGAATTTGCACCAGATAGAAATGCGTCAGCTCGCCGGGATCAATCCGAACCTGTGACCCATAGCGCAGATAGTTGAGCGACACCGCCGTTCCGCCTGCATGGTTGTGGCAGGCATCAAAGCCACGATCTGCACTGAGATGATGTTGACAGAACTTGCCCGCCACCAAGGCCCGCGCGTCGTCCAGATCACGGCTTTGGAACAGCCGGTGGCCTGACAGTGGCTCGTGCGCGATATGGGACTGGCTCAGCATCTGATCACGCTACATCACTTTAGGCTTAAAGCAAGTCCGGTGTTTTTTGCGCATTCTGGATAAAGCTTCTGCGTGACCGGGGCTAGCCTTTCCAGATCGGCCCGTCAGAGGCCATAAAATCAGGGAGGAAAACCAATGGAAGAGACACCCGGCGTCACACTTGCGTCCGATGGCATCGAGGGCAAGGCCTGGAATGTTGTGGGGCATACCTACACCCCTAAACTGCACAGCGATAACGCCTTTCTGTGGCATGCGGTTATTCCGGCCGAGACATTTGTTCCGCCGCATATCCATCCCACTCAGGATGAATGGATCCTCGTGCTTGAAGGTGAGCTTGAGATCGAATTCAACCACGATAAAGGCGCGCCCGGTGTGCAAAAGGCTGGTCCCGGTGACACCATCCGCATGCCGCGTGGCGTAGCGCATGGGATCTTTAACCGCTCGGGCGCGACGGCCACCTGTACCTTTGGCGTGGCCCCGGCCCGCAAACTGTTTGATCTGTTCATTGCTTTGGATGGGGTGACCGACCCGGCCGAGCTTGTCCGCCTGTCAGCCTTGCATGAGGTGGATTTCCTGCCGCCCCCGGACGCGGCATAAGGAGCGCCCTCATGGTCAAACGCAAGAATGTGGCCGTGATCGGAGGCGGGGTTTCAGGCCTCGCCGCCGCCAAGGCCTTTGACGAACGCGGCCACCGCGTCACCGGTTTTGAACGCACCCATGATTTTGGGGGTGTGTGGGAGCTGTCGCGCTCTTACCCGGATGTGCAGACACAAAGCCCGAAGGATCTGTACTGCTACACAGATCACCCGATGCCAGATGAGTATCCAGAGTGGCCCAAAGGCCCGCAGGTGCATGCCTATCTGCATTCCTATGCGGAAAAGCACAATCTGACGCGTCTGTTCCGTCTCAACACCAATATCAAAGCGATGGAACGCCGCGCAGATGGTCAACCGGGCTGGACCCTGACCATCGAAGAGGCGGGTCGCACCCGCCAGGAAGATTTTGACTTTGTCTCGATCTGCACCGGGCAGTTCTCGTATAAAAACATCATCACCCATCCCGGGCAGGAGGCGTTTGAGGCACAGGGCGGGCAGGTGATCCATTCGTCGGATTACACCGATCCCGAGATGATGCGCGGCAAACGTGTGGTTGTGTTGGGTGGTTCGAAATCCGCCACGGATATCGCGGTGAATGCGGCGAAAAATGGGGCCAAACAGGTCACTATGGTTTACCGCGAAAATGTCTGGCGTGTGCCGTACTTCGTGGGCGGGATCAATTTCAAGAACCTGCTCTACATGCGCGCCCAAGAGATGCAGTTCAATCAGTGGGGGAAATCTCCGCTGCAACGCGTGATCGCGGCGGTGCTGAAACCCTTGGTCTGGGCCAACTTCCGCGGCCTTGAAACCATGCTCAAACTTCAGCTGGGCCTGAAGAAATGGAACATGGTCCCGGACAGCCCGATTGAGAAAGAGGCTTCGTGTTCTTTACCCATCGTCACACCGGGTCTGTTTGAAAGTTTTAAATCTGGCGCGGTCAAACCCATTCAGGGCACCTTTGAACGCTATGACGGGGATGAGATCACCCTGACCACCGGCGACAAAGTGGGCTGTGATATCGCGGTTCTAGCCGTGGGCTGGAAGCTGGGCATTCCCTATCTGGGGGATGAATTCAAAGACAAACTCATTGAGAGTGATGGTCAGTACCGCACCTATCGTCTCTCGGTGAACCCGGATCTGCCGGATATGGGCTTTGTTGGTTTTAACTCAAGCTTCTGCACCATTCTCTCTGCTGAGATGATTGCCAATTGGCTGGTGCGCTTTGCGGATGGGAAACTGGCGCGCCAACCGTCGCGCGACGCGATGGAAAAGAACATGCAGATGATGCTGGACTGGCGCCGCAAGGAACGTCCTGCGGCACAGGTTTATGGCGGGCTTTGCTCTGCGCCGTTCCACTTCAAACATTTCGATGAACTGTTGGAAGACATGGGGGCGAGTGAGCGCAAAAAGGCCAACCCTCTGGCCGAGACCTTCACTTATCCCGACCACAAGGCCTATGGGCGCTATCTGGCCTCAGCGCCGCAATATCAGGCGGGATAAGGCTTGCCATTTGCGGGGTTCGCCCGCAGTCTATGCCTCAAAGCGCGCGCCCTAAGGGGCGCGCAATTTCATGAAAAAACAGCACAAAACGGGAGAATGTCATGCGTGATTGGGATGACGCCTACGCAAATATGGCGCATATCGAAGGATCGGCAGAGCTGCCTGCCATCTGGGCCAAGCGCGCCGCCGCCTACCGTGACACACATACCGTTGACACCGATATCGCCTATGGGGACGCGCCTCGCGAAAAATTCGATATTGTCTGGCCCGAAGGCACGCCCAGGGGGCTCGCCGTCTTTGTGCATGGTGGCTATTGGATGCGCTGTGATCGCTCGGACTGGACCGATCTTGCAGAAGGTGCGCGGGCAAATGGCTGGGCGGTGGCACTGCCAAGCTATACCCTTGCCCCCGAGGCGCGTTTGACACAGATGACAGTTCAGGTTGGCGCGGCCATCACCGCCGCCGCCGCACGTGTCAAAGGCCCCATCCGTATCGCCGGTCATTCGGCCGGGGGGCATCTGGTTTCGCGCATGGTCTCCGCGGATAGCCCGCTGCCGCCAGAGGTGCGCGCGCGTCTGGAGCACACACTTTCCATCAGTGGGTTGCATGATCTGCGGCCCTTGATGTGGACCGAGATGAACAAGGTGCTGCATCTGGACGAGGCCGAAGCCATATCCGAGAGCGCGGCTTTGAAACGCCCCCTGTCAGAGGCCAAAGTTACGGTCTGGGTTGGCGGCGATGAACGTCCCGAATTTCTGCGACAGGCGCAGCTGCTGGGGATGATGTGGCAGGGGCTGGAAGCCGAGGTCGACGTAGTTGTGGACAGTGGCCATCACCATTTCAGTGTGATCGAAGCGCTGGCCGATCCCGAAAGCCCGATCACCCGCGCTTTTGTGGGATAAGGCTTCTTCTTTTTGAAAATACTCTTGGGGGTGAATTGGCCCCCATGGGCCAAAAGGGGGCAAACAGCCCCCTTTCTTTTTTGCCGTTATGTGGCTTGGGCCATAAACATCGGCCCACCGTGCCAGCGCGGAAACCCAAAGGCGTTGATCATCACCACATCAATATCTTCCGGTGAGGCGGCGATGCCTTCGTCCAAGATCGTGCGGCCTTCTCGTTGCATGCACCCGAGGATCCGCTCCATGATCTGTGCCGCGTCAAAGCTCTGACGTGAAATTCCTTTACGGGCACTTTCCGCGACAATCAGATCTTCCACCTCTGTATCCCGAACCGGTTTGCCATCCTCATAGATGTACCAGCCCCGCCCGGCTTTCTGGCCAAAGCGCCCGGCCTCACAGAGTTTGTCGGCGATTTCAACATAGCGCTGGGCCGGATCGCGGGTGGCGGCCTGCCGTTTGCGCATGGCCCAGGCGATGTCGAGCCCGGCCAGATCCTGCATGCGGTAGATGCCCATGGGAAAGCCAAATTCTTCCATCGCCGCGTCGATCTGATGGGGCAGGGCGCCGTCTTCGAGCATATATTCACACTCGCGCCGATAGGCCGACATGATGCGATTGGCGATGAACCCGTCGCAGACCCCGGCCAGTACGCTGATCTTTTTCAGCTGTTTGCCAAGCGCAATGCCGGTGGCCAGCACGTCATCGGCGACCCTTTCAGGCACCACAATTTCCAGCAGCTTCATGATGTGTGCGGGCGAGAAGAAATGCAGACCCAGCACGCGGCTGGGATCGCGCACGGAGGCTGCGATCTCATTGACGTCCAGATACGAGGTGTTGCTGGCCAGAACCGCATCGGGGCGGGTGACCTCATCAAGTTTGGCAAAAACCTCGCGCTTGACGCCCATGTCCTCGAACACCGCTTCGATCACCAGATCGGCCTCTGAAAGCGCGTCATACCTGTCTGCCGACAGGAAATTCCCCATCAGGCGGGTGTGTTTATCCTCTGAGATCAAACCACGCTTCAGGCTGTTGCCCAGAATTCCCGCAACACGGTCGTGGCCTGCCTGCGCCGCCTCGGCATCCCGCTCGACCATGGTCACCTTCAGTCCGGCGAGTAGGCAGGCGGCGGCAATGCCCGCGCCCATTGTGCCTCCGCCAATCACCCCGATCTGAGCAAGCGCGCGAGGCGTCACGACTTTGGTGCGCGCGCTACGGCCCACAGCGCGTTCGGCAAAGAAAATATGGCGCAATGCAGCGCTTTGCGGATCTTGTTTCAGCGCGGTAAAGGCCGCCCGCTCTGCGGCAAGGGCCTCGGGTGCTTCCATGGTCGCCCCCCGGCGAATGGCCTTAGAGGCCGCCTTGGGTGACTTCTGTCCGCGGGCTTTGCGCAGGATTCCGGTCTCAGTTTTGTCAAAGCCCTCATCCAACGTGCCCTGGATGTCGCGGGTCAGAGTGGGTGTCAGGGCCTGGGTTTTGGCCCGCGTCCGCGCCGCGTCCACAAGACCCTCTGCAACAACCTCATCCACAAGACCTGCCTTCAGGGCTTGATCGGCGGCGATGGGTTTGCCGCCGGCGGCCAAGGTCAAAGCCAGAGCTGGGGGCACCAATCGTGGTAGGCGCACGGTGCCACCTGCGCCGGGGATCAGGCCCAGATTGACCTCGGGCAGGCCCATCTTGGCGCTGCTGAGCGCCACGCGCCCGTGACAGGACATGGCAAGCTCAAGCCCACCGCCCAGAGCCGTGCCGTGGATCGCCGCAACCCATGGCTTTTGCGCGCCTTCGATTTTGTTGAGAACATCGGGCAGATGCGGCTCAACCGGCGGTTTGCCAAATTCTCGAATGTCCGCACCTGCCACAAAGGTGCGTCCGGCACAGGCCAGCACAACTGCGGTGACCTGCGGGTCAGCATCCAGCGTATCAACGGCCTCCCACAGCCCCTGTCGCACCTCAAGGCCTGCGGCATTGACCGGCGGGTTCTCGATGGTGACCACTGCGATCTGGTCGGTGATTTCAATGGCAACACTCATGGCGGGCTTCCTCTTATCCATTATGCGCAGAGTAATCTTCAACCTTGAAATTTCAAGCTTGAAATAACTGCGAATCCCTCCTAGCCTTGATGAAAATATGACAGGGAGAGGTCAGAATGCGTATCGCATGCCTTGGGGGCGGTCCCGCCGGCCTATATTTCGCTATTTCGATGAAGCTGCGCGATCCGGCGCATGAGATTGTGGTGATCGAACGCAATCGGGCCAATGACACCTTTGGCTGGGGCGTTGTGCTCTCGGACGATGCGCTGGACAATCTTCAAACTAATGACCCCCAAAGCGCGCAGGCGATCCGCGATCACTTTGCCTATTGGGATGACATCGCGGTGGTGCATGACGGCGTGCGCACGGTGTCGGGTGGTCATGGGTTTGCGGGGATCGGTCGCAAACAGATGTTGATCCTGCTACAGGAGCGCGCCCGCGAGCTGGGTGTTGAGCTGCGCTTTGAGACCGAGTTCGACGACATTGATGCCATCCGCGCCGACTATGATCTGGTTGTGGGCTGTGACGGGCTGAATAGCCGTGTGCGCGAGGCCTATGCCGAGCATTTCAAGCCAGAGATCGACGTGCGCGCCTGCAAATTTGTCTGGTTGGGCACGCATCAAAAATTCGACGACGCCTTCACCTTTATCTTCGAGAAAACCGAGCACGGTTGGATCTGGGCGCATGTCTATCAGTTTGATGATGAAACGGCGACCTTCATTGTCGAATGTGGTCAGGACACATGGGACAAGTTCGGCTTCGAAAACATGTCGAAAGAAGACATCGTTGAAACCTGTCGCGCGGTTTTTGCCGACCATCTGGGCGGTCATGAGCTGATGAGCAACGCGGCGCATCTGCGCGGCTCGGCGGTCTTTATGAACTTCCCCCGTGTCCTGTGCGAAAAATGGCACCACGAGAATGTGGTTCTGCTGGGCGATGCATCGGCCACCGCGCATTTCTCAATCGGCTCGGGGTCGCGACTGGCCTTTGACAGCGCCATCGCTCTGGCCGAATTCCTGCATGTGGAACCCAGCATGGAAGCGGCCTTTGAACGTTATCAGGAGGAACGCCGACTGGATGTGCTGCGCCTGCAATCTGCGGCGCGCAACTCGCTTGAGTGGTTTGAAGAGGTGGAGCGGTATCTTGATCTGGATCCGGTCCAGTTCAACTATTCGCTGTTGACCCGGTCGCAGCGGATCAGCCATGAAAACCTGCGAGTGCGCGATGGCAAATGGTTGGAAAGCGCGGAAAAATGGTTCCAGATGCAGGCGGGTGTTGCAAAAGATGCCACAGTGCGCGCCCCCATGCTGGCGCCGTTCAAACTGCGGGATATGGAACTTGAAAACCGCATCGTTGTCTCGCCTATGGCCCAGTATAAATCGGTCGATGGCATACCGGGCGATTGGCATCTGATCCACTATGGCGAGCGCGCCAAAGGTGGGGCGGGATTGGTCTACACAGAAATGACCTGTGTCTCAGCTGAGGGACGGATCACGCCGGGCTGTCCGGGTCTTTATGCGCCCGAGCACGAGGCGGGCTGGAAGCGGCTGACCGATTTTGTACATGCGGAAACCAAGGCCAAGATCTGTTGCCAGATTGGCCATTCGGGGCGCAAAGGTTCGACCAATGTTGGTTGGGAGGGCATGGACAAACCTCTGGCCGAGGGCAATTGGGATCTTGTCTCAGCATCGGCCATTCCGTGGTCTGCTGAGAACGCGACACCGCGCGCAGCCACACAAGCCGATCTGGATCAGATCAAAGCACAGTTTGTCGCCGCAGCCGAGATGGCCGAGCGCGCAGGCTTTGACATGATCGAATTGCACGCGGCCCACGGCTATTTCATCTCGTCCTTTATCTCACCGGTGTCGAATACACGTGACGACGCATACGGCGGAAGTCTTGAAAACCGCCTGCGCTACCCGCTTGAGGTGTTCCAGGCCATGCGCGCGGTCTGGCCCGAGGGTAAACCGATGTCGGTGCGGATCTCGGCCAATGATTGGGTCGGTGACGCGGGCGTCACGCCGGAAGAGGCGGTTGAGATCGCCAAGGCCTTTAGCGAGGCGGGCGCCGACATCATCGATGTCTCCGCCGGTCAGACCACTGTGGATGCGCGCCCGGTTTATGGCCGCATGTTCCAGACCCCGTTCAGCGACCGCATTCGGAACGAGGCCGGGATCAAAACCATGGCGGTGGGCAACATCTATGAGGCAGACCACGCCAACTCGATCCTGATTGCCGGGCGGGCGGATCTGGTCTGTGTTGGGCGACCGCATTTGGCTGATCCCTATTGGACCCTGCACGAAGCGGCCCGCGTTGGGGATCGTCACGCGGATTGGGCACTGCCCTATCAGGCGGGTCGCGATCAGGCCTGGCGTCTGGCAGACCGTGAAGCCGAACTGGTGGGCAAGGTATGACCCTGTCCGAGCGTCATGTATTGGTCACAGGCGGCGGCACCGGAGTGGGGGCCGCCATCGCCGAAGCGATGGCCCATGCCGGGGCCAAAGTCACCATCTTCGGGCGGCGCGAAGAACCCCTGCGCGAGGTTGCGAAACAACACAAATTCATCGGCTGGGCCACCTGCGATGTGACCGACCGGTCAGCGGTTGACCAGGCGGTCAGTCAGGCGCGCGGGTTAAACGGTCCGGTGGATGTGGTTGTGGCCAATGCTGGGGCTGCTGACAGCGTACCCTTCTCAAAAATGACCGGAGAGCAGCTGGATAAGATGATGTCGGTCAACCTGACCGGTGTGGTTAATATCTGGCAGGCGGCGCTGGGCGATATGCAAAACGCGGGCTGGGGGCGTTTGATCGCAGTGGCTTCAACCGCCGGGCTAAAGGGATATCCCTATGTCAGCGCCTATTGTGCCGCCAAACACGCGGTGGTTGGCTTGACCAAATCGCTGGCGATTGAGCTGGGCGATAGCGGCGTGACCGCCAATGCCATCTGTCCGGGCTTTATCGAAACGCCGCTGCTGGAACGTTCGATTGAAAACATCATCGAGAAGACCGGCATGAGTGAAGAAAAGGCCCGCAAATCGTTGATCCGGGACAATCCGCAGAAACGCTTTATCCAGCCTGATGAGGTCGCCCAGACGGCACTTTGGCTGTGTAGCGAGGGCGCGGCGGGGATCAATGGGCATGCCCTGTCAATGTCGGGAGGCGAGATATGAGCCTGTCAAAAGAACGCCTGCGCCTCTGGCTGAAACTGCTCAAAGCCAGCAGCACCTTGGAAGACGAATTGCGCCGTCGCTTGCGGTCGGAATTTGGCTCAACCTTGCCACGGTTTGACGTGATGTCGGCGCTGTCACGCAGTCCCGATGGGCTGCGGATGAGTCAGATTTCGGAGATGCTACGGGTGTCAAACGGCAATGTCACCGGGATCGTCGACAAACTCTCGGATGAGGGATTGGCCCAGAGAGTGGCAGTTCCGGGGGATCGGCGGGCGTCGCTTGTGATGCTGACCGACAAAGGCAAAACGGCCTTTGCTGAGCACGCGGCGGCGCATGAGGCCTGGATCGACGACATGCTCGGCGGGTTAAACCAAGATGATATTGAAGGCATGCAAGCGCGTCTTGACCGCCTTCTGGACACGCTGGAGGATTAAGATGCGCAGCGATACCAAACACTTCCTTTGCTCGATCGAAGATGGCATTGCCACGGTGCAACTCAACCGGCCCGAGCGTAAAAATCCGCTGACCTTTGACAGCTATGCCGAGCTGCGCGACTGGTTCCGTGATCTGCATTATGATGACAGCGTGGGCGCGGTGGTCTTTGCCCCCAATGGCGGCAATTTCAGCTCTGGCGGCGATGTGCATGACATCATCGGACCTCTGACCGAAATGAACATGAAAGAGCTTTTGCGCTTTACCCGCATGACTGGCGATCTGGTCAAGGCCATGTTGAACTGTGGCAAGCCGATCATCGCAGCGGTGGATGGTATTTGCGCCGGAGCAGGGGCGATTATCTCGATGGCATCGGATCTGCGCGTTGCGACGCCAGAAGCAAAGACTGCGTTTTTGTTCAATCGCGTTGGTCTTGCGGGCTGTGATATGGGCGCCTGCGCGATCCTGCCGCGTCTGATTGGTCAGGGCCGGGCGGCCGAGCTGCTGTATATGGGGCGATCCATGTCTGCGGATGAGGGCGAGCGCTGGGGGTATTTCAACCGGGTGGTTCCGCAGGACGATCTGTTGAAAACCGCCAACGACATGGCCCGCCGCATCGCTTCAGGGCCGCAGTTTGCCAATATGATGACCAAAACCATGCTGGCGCAGGAATGGTCGATGACCATGGATCAGGCGATTGAAGCCGAAGCGCAGGCACAGGCGATCTGTATGCAGGGACAGGATTTTCACCGCGCCTATCATGCCTTTGTCGCAAAAGAAAAACCGGTCTTTCAGGGCGATTGATCTCACACATGGGGACTTCTGGGGCGCGGCCCCAGACCCCGGAGTATTTGGGAAAAGAAGAAACCATGGCGGATACCACATTTCTGAACTGGCCGTTTTTTGAAGATCGGCATCGTGCCTTGGCGGCGGAGCTAGAAGCCTGGGCTGCGGACAATCTGTCGGCTGTGGATCACAGCGATACCGATGCGGCCTGTGGTCATCTGGTGTCTATGCTGGGCGAGGCCGGATTTCTGGAGCATTCCGGTGCAACGGATGGCCGGTTGGATGTCCGCAGCCTCAGCATTATTCGCGAAACGCTGGCGCGCTACGATGGGCTGGCCGATTTTGCCTTTGCGATGCAGGGGCTGGGCACCGGGGCGATCTCGCTGTTTGGCACCGACGCGCAAAAAGAGGAATGGCTGACCAAGACCCGCAGCGGCAAGGCGATCTCAGCCTTTGCATTGACCGAACCGCAGTCGGGGTCGGATGTGGCCAATTCCACCATGACCGCCACTCTGGATGGTGATGACTATGTGCTGAACGGCGAAAAGACCTGGATCTCGAACGGCGGGATTGCGGATGTCTATACTGTGTTTGCCCGCACGGGAGAGGCACCGGGCGCACGCGGGTTGTCGGCCTTTGTTGTGCCCGCGGATCTGCCCGGGTTTGAGGTGGTAGAGCGATTGGAGACCATTGCTCCGCACCCCTTGGCAACACTGCGGTTTACCGAGTGCCGCATCCCAAAATCTGCGCTGTTGGGCGCGGCCGGGGCCGGTTTCAAAGTCGCGATGTCAGTGCTCGATGTGTTCCGGACCACCGTGGCGGCTGCGGCGCTTGGCTTCGCCCGCCGTGCTTTGGATGAGGCGCTGACCCGAGTGTCGACCCGTCAGGTGCAGGGTGCGCCTTTGTTCGATTTGCAGATGGTGCAGGGGCATATCGCCGATATGGCGCTGGATGTGGATGCGGCGGCGCTGTTGGTGTACCGCGCGGGCTGGACCAAAGACAGCGGGGCGCCACGCGTGACCCGAGAGGCGGCCATGGCCAAACTGTTCTCCACGGATCAGGCCCAGCAGGTGATCGACAAAGCGGTGCAGCTTCATGGAGGAGACGGCGTGCGCTCGGGGGAGACCGTTGAAAAACTGTACCGCGAAATCAGAGCCCTGCGCATCTACGAAGGCGCGTCGGACGTGCAGCGCGTGGTGATTGCACGTCAGGCGCTTGCGGCGCATCAGGGAGGATAAACTCATGCATGTTTCTGCACATAGCGATACGTTTGCGCGCAATGCGCTGCCCGCAACCGAGAGCTGGCCGGATCTGCTTCTAGACGGGTTTGAATACCCCGAGCGGCTCAATGCGGGTGTCGAGATGACCGATGCCATGGTGGCCAAGGGGTTTGGCGATCACACGGCGCTGATCGGCAATGGCCGGCGGCGCACCTATAAAGAGCTGACCGATTGGACCAATCGATTGGCGCATGTGCTGGTTGAGGATCTGGGGGTCAAACCGGGCAATCGGGTGTTGATCCGTTCGGCCAACAACCCGGCGATGGTGGCCTGTTGGCTGGCCGCGACCAAGGTTGGTGCGGTTGTGGTCAATACCATGCCGATGCTGCGCGCGGCGGAGCTGAGCAAATATGTCGACAAGGCCCAGATCACCCATGCGCTGTGCGACACGCGCCTGATGGATGAGATGGCGCTTTGCGCCAAAACCAGCGCGACCCTGAAAACCGTTGTGGGCTTTGACGGCACGGCCAATCATGATGCCGAGCTGGATCGGCTAGCACTGGAAAAACCGGTGAGTTTTGATGCGGTCGAGACCGCTCAGGATGACGTGGCGCTGATCGGCTTTACCAGCGGATCAACCGGTGAGCCGAAAGGCACCATGCATTTCCACCGGGATCTTTTGATCATCGCCGATGGCTATGCCCGCGAAGTTCTCGATGTGCAGCCCGAGGATGTTTTTGTAGGCTCGCCCCCCTTGGCCTTTACCTTTGGTCTGGGTGGTCTGGCGATTTTCCCGCTGCGCTTTGGGGCGGCGGCCACGCTTCTTGAGCAGGCGACGCCGCCGAACATGATCGAGATCATCGAGAAATATCGCGCGACGGTATGTTTCACTGCGCCCACAGCCTATCGGGCCATGCTGGCCGCGATGGACGAAGGCGCCGACCTGTCGTCACTGCGCGCAGCCGTATCAGCCGGGGAAACCCTTCCTGCTCCTGTCTATCAGGAGTGGCAGGAGAAAACCGGCAAACCCATGCTGGATGGTATCGGTGCAACCGAGATGCTGCATATCTTTATCTCCAACCGCTTCACCGATCACCGCCCGGCCTGTACCGGCAAGACTGTGACCGGATACGAAGCCCGTGTTGTCGACGAAGAGGGCAATCCGGTTGAACCCGGCGAGATCGGCCGCCTTGCGGTGCGCGGGCCCACGGGCTGTCGCTATATGTTTGGCGAACGTCAGGCGGAATATGTTCAGAACGGATGGAACATCTCGGGCGATGCCTTCTGGCAGGATGATGAGGGATACTTCCGCTTTGCCGCCCGCAATGACGATATGATTATCTCCTCGGGATACAACATCGCGGGTCCCGAAGTCGAAGCCTCGCTTTTGGCGCATCCGGCTGTGTCGGAATGTGCCGTGATCGGTGTGCCGGATGAGGCGCGCGGCTCGATTGTGCAGGCGCATATCATTCTGGCCGAGGGTGCAGAAGGGGACGCAGAGATGGTCAAAGCTCTCCAAGACCACGTGAAAACCTCGATAGCCCCCTACAAATACCCACGTTCGGTGGTGTTCACCCAATCGCTGCCCAAAACAGCGACCGGCAAAATTCAACGCTTCCGTCTGAAGGACTAACCATGAGCGACGCCTATAATCCCAAGTCCGACGGGGCCAAGATGTCCTTCACAGACGCCATGTCTTATGGAGATTATCTGTGCCTCGATGGGATCCTGGAGCAGCAGAACCCGCAGTCGGATGCCCATGATGAGATGCTGTTTATCATTCAGCATCAGACATCCGAGCTTTGGATGAAGCTGGCCATTCATGAACTCGGTGCCGCGCGTGAGGCCCTGAAGGCCGGTGAAATGCCGACCATGTTCAAAATGCTGGCCCGGGTCAGCCGGATCTTTGAACAGCTCAACAACGCCTGGGATGTTCTGCGCACGATGACGCCTGCGGATTATACGCGCTTTCGCGAAGCACTTGGGCCGTCGTCAGGGTTTCAGTCGTATCAGTATCGGATGATCGAATACGTGCTGGGCAACCGAAACCCCAATATGCTCAAGCCCCATGAACATGTGCCAAATGTGGTTCGTACGCTTGAGCAAGAGCTGGAGCAGCTGAGCTTTTATGATGAGGTGGTCCGCCTGTTGTTCATCGCAGTGGATGGCGATGACAGTGCGGTGCCTGCGCCGCAACTGAATTCACCGCATTCTGCGGTGCCAGAAATTCAGGCGCGCTGGAAAACTGTTTATGAAGACGTGGATACCTATTGGACGCTCTATGAACTGGGCGAAAAACTGGTAGACCTCGAGGATTATTTCCGCCGTTGGCGGTTCAATCACGTCACCACGGTGGAGCGGGTGATCGGGTTTAAACGCGGCACAGGTGGCACCTCGGGGGTGCATTATCTACGTCGGATGTTGGAAACCGAATTGTTCCCCGAGCTGTGGAACGTCAGAGGAGAGCTATAATGGGCGTTTCACTGCCTAGAAAAGAGCTGTTTGATCTGCCCGAAGGGGTGATCTATCTCGATGGCAACTCGCTGGGTGTTCTGCCCAAAGCGGTCAATGCGCGCGTGGCGCAGACCATTCAGGCCGAGTGGGGACATGAGCTTATCCGCGCATGGAACACCGCCGATTGGATGGGCCTGCCCACCAAGGTGGCCAATCGAATTGCCGCGCTGATTGGCGCGCCGGACGGCTCGGTTGCCACCGGCGATACCCTGTCGATCAAGGTGTTTCAGGCGGTGGCTGCCGGGCTGGACATGCGTCCGGACCGCAAGGTGATTTTGTCGGACAACGGCAACTTTCCCACCGATCTCTATATGGCTCAGGGATTGATTGACACCAAAGGGCAGGGGCATGAGCTGCGTCTGGCCGACCCGGAAGATGTCATGGAGGCCATCACCGAAGAGGTGGCGGTTGTCATGTTGACCGAGGTGGATTTCCGGTCGGGTCGCAAACACGATATGGTTGAGGTCACCAAACGGGCCCATGAAAAGGGCGCGGTGATGATCTGGGATCTGGCGCATTCTGCCGGTGCGCTTGAGCTTGATCTGGCTGGCTGCAACGCCGAGTTTGCTGTGGGGTGCTCGTACAAGTACCTCAATGGTGGCCCCGGTGCTCCGGCCTTCATCTATGTTCGTCCCGACCTCGCGGAAAGCATTCAGCCTGCATTGGCCGGATGGTTGGGCCACGATGCCCCCTTTGCGATGGAGTTGGGCTATCGCCCCGCCATGGCGACCGAACGGATGCGGGTGGGTACACCGCCGATCTTGCAACTGGCGGCTCTGGATGCAGCATTGGACGCCTGGGACGGTGTCGAGATGTCGGATCTCCGGGCGGCCTCTGTCCATCTGTGCGAAACCTTCATCAAAGAGGTCGAGGCGCGCTGTCCCGAGCTCGAACTTGCCACGCCCCGTGATGCGGCGGTGCGTGGCAGTCAGGTCTCGTTCGGGTTTGAACATGGCTACGCCGCAGTTCAGGCCCTAATTGATCGGGGTGTCATCGGAGACTTCCGTGCACCGAATATCATGCGCTTCGGCTTCACCCCGCTTTATATCGATGAGGCGGATGTCATCCGCGCCGCTGAGATCATTGAAGACGTGATCAAAAATGAGCTATGGCGCGATCCGAAATATCAAGTCCGATCACGGGTGACCTAATATGACCTGCCTCTTTATCCAGATCCAATGCCGCCCCGGCAGCACCTACAAGGTGGCCGAAGCCATTGCCCTGCGTGAGATCCACTCAGAACTTTATTCCACCAGCGGTCACTATGATCTGTTGTTGAAACTCTACGTTCCCGAGGGGGAAGACGTTGGCAAATACATCAACGACAACCTCTTGGTGATCGATGGGATCGAACGCAGCCTGACCACTCAGACCTTCCGGGCATTCTGATGTTTCGCTGGTCCCAGAAGGTTCTGTTCAAACATTGCGATCCGGCGGGGATTGTTTTCTATCCCCGCTATTTCGAGATGATCAATGACTGTGTCGAAGTCTTTTTTGATCAGGCGTTGGATTGGCCGTTTGAGGACATGCATCAGACAGGTGGAGTGCCCACCGCGCGGATCGAAACTGATTTTTCTGCACCGTCGCGCCACGGAGATCATCTTGATTTCACGCTGAGCCTCACCCGAATTGGGGCCAGCAGCATCTCGACGGATCTGCGTGTGACTTGCGGAGATGAGCTGCGTCTGCAAGCCAGATCGGTTTTGGTCTACATCAACAGCACGGGCCGGCCGCAACCCTGGCCCGACGCCATCCGCCCGCGCCTGCAACAGTATATGAAAGAGACGACATGAGCCTGAAAGAGATCCACCCCGACGGATGGGCCCCTGCGCTGGGATATGCCAACGGTATGCTCGCAGAAGACGGCACCCTGCACGTAGGCGGCCAGATTGGCTGGAACGCGCAGAAAGAGTTCGAGGCCAAAGATTTCATCGGCCAGATGGAACAGACGTTGAGGAACATTCTGGCTGTGGTCGAAGCTGCGGGCGGCCAGGCCACTGACATCGCGCGCCTGACCTGGTTTGTGAAAGACAAACAGGAATATCTGGCGCATCAACGTGAGGTGGGGCAGGCGTATCGCCGGGTTTTGGGGAAACACTTCCCGGCTATGTCGATGCTTGTGATCAAGGACTTGATTGAAGATGAAGCGTTGATCGAGATCGAAGCCACGGCCTATATTTCTAAGTGAAATCTGTGTGACACTTAGAATTGACTTTGGGGCCTAGGCTGGTTTGATCAAAATCCGCTTTGGCCCCTTGTCATTTCCCGGATAAGCGCCACAAATGCCCGTTAGGAAACTTGCTGTAGGGGCGCGGGGCATGACCAACTGCGATCAGATGTATATTGCCGGCCAGTGGCAGACGGCGCGCGGGCAGGCCGTGGCGCTGATCAACCCGGCAACCGAGCAAAGCGCGGGTGATCTGATCTGCGCCAGTCCGGCGCAGGTGACCGAAGCGGTTGATGCGGCTCGAGCGGCGTTTGATGCAGGATGGGGGCAGTTGGATACGCTGTCCCGGGCCGAGTATTTACGTGCCTTTGTGGCGGCTCTGGAAGAGCGGCGCGAAGAGCTTGCGCAATGCATCAGCGCCGAGATCGGCACCCCCATTGATTTTGCCCGTGCGGGTCAAGTCGGGGCCGCTTTTGCGCATCTTGAGGCAACTCTGACCGCCTTGGATCATCTGGTCAATGACCGGCCTCTGACCCAGTTCGACGCCCACCGCATTCGCTATGAACCTCTGGGTGTGGCGGTGTTGATCACGCCGTGGAATTGGCCTTTGAATCAAGTGGTTCTTAAGGTTGGCGCAGCCCTGGCCGCGGGCTGTTGCGTGGTGTTGAAACCCTCAGAATTGTCGAGCCGTACAGCTGTTATTCTGGCCAAAGCCATCGAGGCGGCGGGGCTGCCGAAGGGGGTATTCAACCTGATCCTCGGCGACGGCGCGGTGGGAGCGGCTCTGGTAGAAATCCCGCAGATCGATATTGTGTCTTTTACCGGATCCACCGCCACAGGTCGTGAGATTGCCAAACAGGCGGCGCAGCACTTCACGCGCACGACCTTAGAGCTTGGTGGCAAATCTCCGAATATTCTCTTTGCGGATTGTGATCTGCCAACCGCCGTCCGGCAGGGTGTTGCGCATTGCTTTCGGAATTCTGGTCAATCCTGCAACGCCGCCACGCGTATGCTTGTTCAGCGTGACGTCTATGATGATGCGGTTGCGCTCGCGGTTGAGGCGGCGGAACAGACCTATCTCGATGCGCCCGATCACCCGGGCGGGCACCAAGGCCCGCTGGTCAGTCAGGCACAATACGAACGGGTGCAGCGCTATCTGCAGATCGCCAAAGACGAGGGCGCGCGGTTTGCCTATGGCGGGGCAGGGCGCCCGGATGGGATCGAGGCGGGCTTTTACGCCCGGCCAACGGTGCTGGCGGACGTTACGCCTGAAATGACCGTGTTCAAAGACGAGATCTTTGGTCCGGTTTTGTGCATGACACCGTTTGACACTGAAGATGAGGCCATCGCCTTCGCGAATGATAGCCCCTATGGACTTGCCGGATATATTCAGACCGCTGACGAGGCCCGGGCCGACCGGGTGGCACAGCGGTTACGGGTTGGCATGGTGCAGGTGAATGGCAAATCGCGTGAAGGTGGGGCACCGTTTGGAGGTATGGGGCAATCGGGCTCGGGCCGTGAAGCCGGGCTCTGGGGAATTCGCGCCTTTCAGGATATCAAATCGATAAGTGGTGTCGCCCGAACCAATTGAGCCGTGTCAAAGACACGGGCTAGACGGAAGACTAAACCTAGCCCCAAAGAGACAAAGGGAACGGAAATGCAAATTGCATCTTTGAGCGCGCCGGGACGGGGCGAAACCGATCGGTTGATCTCGCTGGTGGCGGCCCGTCTTGAGGCCGAGGGGTATCGGTTGACGGGAATCGTGAAGGTTCAGCAAGAGATGCCCGTTGATGCGCATCACTGTGATATGGATGTCCGTGTTTTGCCCGGTGTTGATACCATTCGGATCACACAATCGCTGGGGCAACATTCAAAAGGGTGCCGGCTAAACCCCGAGGCCATCACCCAAGCTGTTGCGGCTGTTGAGGCCACGGACCAACAGGAGGCCGATCTTTTTGTGCTCAATAAGTTTGGGCCGGAAGAGGCCGAAGGCCGGGGATTTCGTATGGCGATTGGCGCGGCTCTGGAACAGGGGGTTCCGGTCTTGGTTGGGATGAGCGGAGGCGAGGCGAACAAAGCGGCCTTTGCTGAGTTCGCGGGTGAGATGGCGGTGGCTGTCCCAGCAGAAGAAGAGGCTATCCTTGCCTGGTGTCGCGCTGCAATTGCTTCCTGAGGTTAACCGCAGATTGAAGTGAGCGTGCCTGCAGTCCTGGGGACAATGTCACGGAAGGGCCGTGGTTTCGACGCTGGCTTCGGAAACGTACTGCATATGCGAAGGGACCTACCCCCTTCCTACGAAGGCCTATACCAATGAGAACCCCACCGTAGCGATGCGATGGCATATCCTGTGCTCGGATCTTTCGACGAGGCAGGCATGCTGTTTCCCATACTACAGGATATCGCCTTTTTGGTTTTAGGCGGTGTCGGGCTCTATGGCATCCGCGTTTCGCGGATGTTGGTGCTGCGCAAAATCGCTCAGCAGGCGCTGATCGGTTGTGTGTTTGGGATCTCGTTCTTTTTGGTCTGCGCCAACGTTTTTGTTGATGGTAATCAAATCGATCTTGATGTCGGCGCGGGTGCTTTGTTGTTCGCAGGATACTTAGGCGGCCTGCCGGGTGCTCTGACGGCGATCATCGCGGTCGCGGGCTCGTCAGTGATCGGGACAACGGATCAGGTTGTTTCCTATTTCTTTGCCCATTCAATTCTGGTGATTTTGGGAGTTCTTGTTCGATTTGTTATTCGACCGGGCGACCAGACCAATGTCCCACCTGACGCCGCCTTGTTTTGTGTGGCTGGGTTTCTTTTGGTGCACGTCACACCCTTGCTGATGTCGATGCGCGAGTTGGGATCCGATGGATTTATTCGTGCGGCAGCACCTGCTGTGACGGGTACACTGTCCATTCTGCTCATGGTGATGATCATCAATGTGGCAGGGCGCTTTGCAAGACGCGTGGAGCAGTTCAAAGAACTGAATGAACGGTTTTCTCTGGCCTTGGAGGCCTCTGGCATGGGGGTCTTTGTCTGGCGGGCAGGGCAGGATGTTCTGCAGATAGATCAGGCACTGATTGATCTTCTTGGGTTGCATCCACAGGCTGATATTGTCGCCTATGATGGCTGGCTGACCCAGGTTCACCCAAGAGATCAGCTTTATGTGGATCGCACCATCTGCGATCTCTGGGAGGGATCTGTTCAGGTCGACCTGCTTGAATTTCGTTGGCTGCATGCCACGCGCGGCGTGCTTCATCTGCAATGTAAATGGCAGACCGAAGTCGATAGCACTGGCAAAACCATCTGTGTCACGGGCGTGGTTCTGGATGTGTCGGACCTGCGTCAGAGCCTTGACCAGACCCAACAGGCCGAAGCGCGGCTTGGCACAATTGCCGCGAACTTGCCCGGTGTTGTGCTGAGCTTTGACCTGGTCGACGGGGCGCCGGATCAGGTGCTTTATGTCAGTGATGGATGCCGCGACATATGGGGAAAATCACCAAGTGAGTTGAAGTCCGACCCTGAGATCTTGTTCCAGTCGACACCGGGCGTTCAGGATCACTCTTTCCTGAAATCCCTAAGCCACTCGGCTGCGACCTTGTCACCCGTGACACGTCGAATTGAGGTGGAGACCGGGGCTCAGTCAACGGTCTGGCTTGATTTTCATGCGGATTTCCACCGGATCGACGCTCGGCGTGTGCGGGTCGATGCGATTTATCTCGATGTCACGCGTGAGGTCGAAACCCATCAAGAGTTGCAGCTTCAGGCCGTGGTGGCCAATCGGGCACAGCGGCAGGAAAGCATTGGCCAGTTGACAGGCGGGATTGCGCATGATTTCAACAACTTGCTCGCGATCATTCTGGGAAATCTTGAGATCCTACGCGAAGACAACACCGATCCAGATCAACAGGAATCGATTGAAGCGGCAATCAGTGCCACCAACCGTGGGGCGGATCTGACACGCGGCATGCTGGCTTTTGCCAAGCGGGCCAAGCTTGAGCCAACCTCAACGGATGTGAACGCGATTGTCGAAGACACCCGTAAATGGGTTGAGCGGGTGATGCCCGGGAACATTGAGTTTGACACGGCACTGGATAAGTCCGTGCGGCACGTCAATCTTGATCGCTCCGCCTTAGAAGGGGCTTTGTTAAACCTCTTGATCAATGGGCGGGATGCCATGCCCGATGGCGGTAAGATCAAAGTTTCCTCCGCGGAAGTCACTCTGACCAAATCCGACCTTAAGGCGCTGGCTGGCTCGGATTTGATGCCCGGACCCTATGTGCGTTTGGCGGTTACGGATACGGGCACGGGCATCAGCGAGGACATACTTGCGCATGTGTTTGATCCATTTTTCACCACCAAAGGTCCGGGAAAAGGCACGGGGCTTGGACTGTCTATGGTGCGTGGGTTTGTCGAACAAAGTGGTGGCGGTATTGAGGTCAAAAACCTAGATATCGGATGCCAGTTCTCGATGTTCTTTCCGATCATGGGGCAGGTCGTTCCGCTTCCGACCGCGAAACAAGACCACGTGCCTGCTGCGGAGCACCGGTTTAGCGGGCAAAAGGTCTTGTTTGTCGAAGATGAGCCAGATGTGCGGTTGATCGTTCGCCGCATGCTGGAAGATTTTGGTCTTACCGTTGTTACGGCCTCCTCTGGTAAGCAAGCAATTGATCTCTTTGAGAAATATCCAGACATCGATCTTCTTCTGTCGGACCTGATGATGCCGGGTGAGGTACAAGGGGCCGATGTCGTGAGAGTGGTGCGAGAGCGACGCCCCGAGGTGCCTGTGGTGGTGATGTCCGGGTATGGTGCGGATCACATCCAAACGGTTGATGCAAATGCAAGACTGACAAAACCGGCGTCCCGCAAAAAGCTGCGTGGTGTGCTGGAAGAACTTGTCGCTATGAACCCCTCACGCAGTTATCGCAGGGAAAATGAGTAACTCATTAAAAAGCTTTGCGTTTTCAGGGATTGCTTCGCGTTTGTTTATTCTCTGTTAGCGTCTGAGAGCCATTGTACCTTGGGGGTTCTAAGGCACAATAGGTCTGACGATGCGTGGTAGGGATAAGAAGGATAGGGAGTTTGGTGTTCTGCTTTTGCTAGAGCAGGCGGTGCGCCAGACCTATTCAGATCGTCGGTCATCCGCCATCCAGCCGCTGCAATGGTCGATCCTGCGTTATCTTCACGTTCAGCCGCAACCCAAACGACAGCTGCGCCACCTGGCGGAACATCTCAATCTCACGCGTGCTCCTGTGGCGCGCGCAGTGAAAACATTGGAAGCTCGGCAATTTGTTGTTCAGATTGACGGGGTGACAGACATGCGGACCAAGACCATTGATCTGACCGCAGCGGGTGTCGAAGTTCTGACCTCCGATCCTATGCGCGCTGCGGCACGTCGGCTTGCGCTTCTCCCAGAAACAGACTTTGCCTGCTTCCAGGATGTGATCGAACAGGTCTTTCTGTCGGCCTCAACACGGTAAGTTATCCCCAGGCTAGTGTTGCAAATGTGCATAACTTCCGAACTCTCTCAACCTTTTGCAAATATACCTGTGGTTGAGATGAAGGTTTTGCTCTGAGATGTGCGTGATAGTGCGGCTTTCGCGTGCTCCACCGCTTTTCGGACAGGGGCTCTGTGAGCTTATGTCAGTGTTTTGAATTTCTTAACGTTTACATGAATATATAATTTTAACCCAGCTTTAATCTGTTCATTCTACTTGTACGTGTGTTAGTTTGCCGTTAGTTCTGTGTTAGTAGCAACGAAGTTTGCAAGTGACAGATGTCGCAAAGCTCGTTGGTACCTAAGTCAGTTAATTGTTGTTGTGTGTCTGTGATGACTGAGGTGTCGCGCATGTGGATCAACAAGAGAGGCTTTATAGCACTATGGGGCTATTACAGACGATGGGGGGCATGTACGTGGCCGCAGTCGAACAACCAAGCGGGCAGGGGTCTCCGGCTATGCTCGAAGCGTCAGGGGATTTGACGCAAGCGGCGCAGATCATTGAAAACGCAGCGATGACCCTGGCAGGGGAAGTTGATGGCGGGCGTGTGACACATCTGTTGTTGATGTCACAACAGCTGGAACGGATTGCCTCTCAGCTGGTGGAAGGCGACACCCCAGCATAACAACATTGTCGTAGAGCTCCCCCGCATGATAAGCGCGTTTCATGCGTGACTTGGGGATCTTACATGACTGATACGCTTTCTCCACTTTCGGTGTCCGATTGGGACCCGACACTTGGAGCAATTGCCGAAGATATGGGTGGCATGCCCATCAACGTCCATAAGCTTATGGCGCACAACCCGGCGCTCCTCAAAGCTTGGTGGTCTTTTCGGAATCATTCGGTACAAGGTGGCACGTTAGGCCCTCGACTGGGGGAGTTGGTGATCCTACGAGTCGGTATTCAGCTTGCGGCGTGGTACGAATGGGGATCCCATGTGGACCGTTCTTTGCGGTGTGGCCTGTCGCTTGACGAAATCAACCGGGTCTTGCAACGCGATGTCTCAACAGTTTGGGCCAAGGACGAGGCCGCTTTGTTGGAAGCCGTCGATGAACTGGTCGAAGATCATGCACTTTCCCGTGCTATGCGCCTACGTTTGGCAGAACACTTCTCCGTCGAGCAAATCCTTGATATCATTGCGATCCATGGAATGTACGTCATTCTGGGCTGTATGATCCGGTCTTGGGGGCTTGAATTGGATGACGCGGTCAATGCGCGGATCGAAGAGCACACCACACCCGAAAGCTTTGCTGCAGCAGCCACGGCGTTTCACGCAAGGTGAGAGCTTGGCACGCCCTTTGTTTTTCAATATGTTTGGACAAATTGTCCTAACATATAGGGTTAACCCCCGGGCGGAGCAGGGTGATCAAGACCTATCGTGATATCAAGGCCGATGTGCTGGACAAGATAACCGGGGGCACTTGGCCACCCGGTGAGATGTTGCCCAATGAGGCGGACCTCGCAGAAGACTACGGTTGTGCCCGCGCGACGGTGAATCGGGCTTTGCGTGAGTTGGCCGAAGAGGGGCTGCTTGAACGTAAGCGCAAATCCGGCACACGGGTGCGCGCGGCACCGCAACGGCAGGCCCGGTTTGATATCCCGCTGACCCGACGCGAGGTGGAAGAGGCCGGCGCCCAATATCGCTATGCATTGGTGATGCAGCAGGTGGTGCAGGCGCCAGAATGGCTGCGGGCTCGTATGTCTCTGTCCAAGACGGCGCGGGTGCTTGAGGTCATCGCCATGCACTATGCGGATGGGGCGCCGTTTCAACATGAGGCCCGCTGGATCAACCTCGAGGCTTTGCCGCAGGCGGAGGAACAGGATTTTTCACAGCGGGGCGCCAATGAATGGCTGGTTGAGACTGTGCCGTTTTCCGATGTTGAACTGGCCTTCAGCGCGGCGGGCGCGGATGCCGGGCTTTCGCATCATTTGGGGTGTGAGGCGGGGGCGGCTCTATTTCGGATGGAACGGTCAACGTGGTTTGAAGAGCGTGCCATCACCTTTGTCCGGCTCAGCTACCGTCCGGGCCATCGCATGACGGCCCGGTATTGATCTTGGGTCTGGTTAAAGACCCTCGCGCAGGGTTTTAACCGCCTTGGCATAATCCGCAACGATCGCATCGCGACGGATATGATGGCCGTCCTGCACCAGATGACGCCCGCCCGACCAGACGTCGCGCACCATGTCATTGCCACCTGCAAAGACAAAGCTGTCCAATGCGGTGTCACCCTGCAATCCCATCAGATCCACATGCGCGCTGTCGAGCGCCATCAGGTCCGCCGGTTGTCCAACCTCAATGCGGCCCGTGCCACGGCCTGCGACCTGTGCGCCACCTGCGCTGGCATCGAGCATCAACCGGTGACCGGTCGACAGATCGGCCGTGGCATAGGCGGCGCGGCTGTGGTCGCGCAGGCGTTGTGAGGTGTCCAGCTGGCGCAGCTCTTCCGCCAGAGAAATGCGGATGTTGCTGTCTGATCCGATGGCAATGCGACCTGCGTTCTCGGCCCAACACATTCCGTCAAAGATACCATCGCCAAGGCTGGCCTCGGTCAGTGGGCACAGCCCGGCCACCGCGCCGGATTTCGCCAGACCTTCGGTTTCATGGGACAACATCTGGGTGCAGTGGATCAGGCTCCATTGCCCAGACATGTCGAGGTTATCCAATGCCCATTCGACAGGGCGCGCGCCCCAGGCGGCCTGAACTTCCTCTACTTCGGGGATCTGCTCGGCCAGATGCATGTGAATGGGCGCACCCTGCGCCAGTTCGCCCAGCATCGCAAAATCGTCTCGGGCGACGGCGCGCAGTGAGTGTGGGGCCACGCCAACCAAACCGTCGGGCAGGGCTGAGATACTGGTGCGCGCCTCTTCAATCAGACGGGCATAGGCGTCGGGCGTGTTGCCAAAGCGGATTTGACCGTCCCCCAATGGGCGCTGATCACACCCTCCAAACCGATAAAGCACCGGCAGAAGCGTGAGGCCAATGCCCGAAGTTTCGGCGGCGGCAATCACACGATCTGACATCTCGCCCAGCTTGTCATAGGCGATGCCACCCGGCTGGTGATGCAGATAGTGGAACTCGACCGAGGCGCCAAACCCGGCTTCTAGCATTTCCATCTGTACAAAGGCGGTGATGGCCTGCACCTGATCCGGGGTCAGTTGATCCAGAAACTGAAACATCAACTTGCGCCAGGTCCAGAAGCTGTCACTTGGCAGCTCGCCGCGCTTTTCGGTGAGACCCGCCATGGCGCGTTGAAAGGCATGGCTGTGGCCATTGGCCGGGGCCGGACAGAGCAGCCCAACACGGGTTCCAATTGGATCGGCCCCGGCGGTGATGGCGCTGATTTTGCCATCCGCGATGTCGATGCGCACATTGTTTTGCCAGTTTTCGCCCACCAGCGCGGTTTCGGCCCAAAGGCTTTGCATGCCCCGTGTCCCTTCTTGACGGATAATAAGTATAGACATAAAAGCATAATGGACGAGTTAATCCAAGGTGGAATCGCATGCTGCTGACCAATCTTCGCGCCGCAACGATGACAGGAGAGGGTCGATATGGCCTGATCGATGATGCGGCCATACTGATCGAAGGGGAGCAGATCGCCTGGCTGGGTCCACGGACCGATGCCCCGGCGGGCGAGGCGCGTGATATGGGCGGGCGTCTGGTTACGCCGGGTCTGATTGATTGCCATACTCATATTGTGTTTGGCGGCGACCGGGCCAAAGAATTTGAGATGCGTCTGGAAGGGGCCTCATATGAAGAGGTGGCCCGTGCCGGAGGCGGTATTGTCTCAACTGTGCGCGCCACCCGCACGGCCAGCGAAGAAGACCTTCTGCAGGATGCGCTGCGTCGGGTGGACGCCTTTCTGGCCGAAGGGGTGAGCACGCTTGAGGTCAAGTCGGGCTATGGTTTGGATAGCGACAGCGAGCTCCGCATGCTGCGGGTCGCGCGCCAGATCGAGGCACACCGACCGGTAAAGATCTGCACCAGTTATCTAGCCGCCCACGCGGTACCCGAAGATTATGCCGATCGTCCGGATGCCTATGTTGATGAGGTGGCCATTCCGACCCTGCGTGACGCCCATGCCCAAGGTCTGGTCGACGCTGTGGATGGATTC
This sequence comes from uncultured Pelagimonas sp., assembly GCA_947497905.1. GTDB lineage: Bacteria > Pseudomonadota > Alphaproteobacteria > Rhodobacterales > Rhodobacteraceae > CANMIH01. Next base: position 186,341 of record CANMIH010000005.1, on the reverse strand, counting down.
TGCGAAGGGATTGCCTTTGACACCGCTCAGATCGAGCGGGTGTTTCAGGTCGCACAAGAACTGGGGTTGCCTGTTAAACTGCACGCTGAGCAGCTGAGCCATCTTGGCGGCACGGCGCTTGCGGCCAAATACAACGCGCTATCGGCAGACCACGTGGAATACGCCACCGAAGAGGATGCCAAGGCCCTGGCGGCCTCGGGGACCGTGGCCACCATTCTGCCCGGCGCCTTTTACACCATTCGCGAAACCCAGGCCCCGCCGATTGCGGCTTTCCGTGCGCATCAGGTGCCCATGGCGCTGGCCAGTGACTGCAATCCCGGGTCTTCGCCGCTGTCTTCGCTGCTGCTGACCATGAACATGGGCTGCACTCTGTTCCGAATGACACCGGAAGAGGCACTTGCCGGTGTGACCCGCAATGCAGCCCGTGCGCTGGGTCTGTCGGATCGCGGAACACTTGCTGTGGGGCAACGCGCTGACCTTGCCATTTGGGATGTCAAAGATCCCGCTGAACTGTCGTATCGCATCGGCTTCAATCCGTTGCATGCCCGAATGTATGGAGGAAAACTGTGATCCACGAATTGATCCCCGGTTCCACCCCGTTGGCCACTCTGGAAGCGCTATGGCGCGAAAGCGGGGCAGCGAAACTAGAAGCGACGGCCAAACCCGCCGTCGAAGCGGCCGCCAAGTTGGTGCAAGACGCCGCCGCGGGGGGAGACGCCGTCTATGGTGTGAACACCGGTTTTGGTAAGCTGGCCAGCGTGCGGGTTGCGCCGGAAGACACAGCGCAGCTTCAGCGTAATCTGATCCTGTCCCATTGCTGTGGCGTGGGCGCACCTCTGGATGAGGCCACCACCCGTCTGATGATGGTGCTCAAACTCCTGTCACTGGGGCGGGGCGCCTCGGGTGTGCCGTGGGAGACCATCGCTCTGATGGAAGATATGCTGGATCACGGCGTGATCCCGGTGATCCCTGATCAGGGGTCGGTTGGTGCCTCGGGCGATCTGGCCCCTCTGGCCCACATGGCCGCCGCGATGATTGGAGAGGGTGAGGCCACTTATAAAGGTGAACGCCTTCACAGTGGCGAAGCATTGGCTCGGGCCGGTCTGGTCCCGGTTGTTCTTGGGCCGAAAGAGGGGCTGGCGCTGATCAACGGCACTCAGTTCTCAACCGCCTGTGCGCTGGTGGGGCTCTGGACCGCATGGGATAACCTGCGCGCCGCGATTGTCACTGGCGCGATGTCCACGGATGCCATCATGGGATCGACCGCGCCGCTTCTGGACCCGATCCACACGCTGCGCGGCCACGCAGGGCAGATCGAATTTGCTCGCGCCCAGCGTGGATTGCTTGACGGGTCGGTCATTCGTGAAAGCCACCGCGAGGGCGACACGCGTGTGCAGGATCCGTATTGCATTCGCTGTCAGCCGCAGGTGGTTGGGGCCTGTATGGACCTGCTGCGCTTTGCTGCCACCACGCTTGAGATTGAGGCTAATGCGGTCACCGATAACCCGCTTGTTCTGGTGGACGAGGGGCGCATCGTGTCGGGTGGGAACTTCCACGCAGAACCCGTTGGCTTTGCCGCCGATCAGATTGCGCTGGCCCTGTCCGAGATCGGTGCGATTTCGCAACGTCGTGTGGCTCTGATGGTTGATCCGGCGCTGAGCTTTGATTTGCCGCCCTTCCTGACTCCAGAGCCGGGGTTGAATTCGGGGCTGATGATCGCCGAGGTGACCACAGCGGCTTTGATGAGTGAAAACAAACATTTGGCCAATCCCTGTACCACGGATTCCACCCCCACATCCGCCAACCAGGAAGACCACGTAAGCATGGCGGCCCATGCCGCACGGCGTTTGGAGCGCATGAACCGCAACCTGTCGGTGATCCTTGGTGTTGAGGCTATGTGTGCCGCGCAGGGGATCGAATTCCGCGCCCCACTGGTGACAAGCGACGCGCTGCAGGGGGCGATCACCCGTCTGCGCGGGCAGGTGGCCACCATGGGTGATGACCGGTATCTCGCGCCAGATCTCGAAGCGGCGGCAGCGCTGGTACGGGATGGGACGCTATGTGATGGGCTCGATCTGCCCCAGATCGCAGGTGCCGCATGACCCCGGTTGAGGTGATCCAAGGCGACAGTCCCATTGTTCTGGGACTGCCGCACACAGGCACATGGATGCCGGATGAGATGTCGGCCCGGATGAACGACACCGGCCGGGCGCTGGCCGACACCGATTGGCATATTCATCAGCTGTATGACGGTATCCTCCCCGGCGCGACAACCGTGCGGGCGATGTTTCATCGCTATCTGATTGATGCCAATCGCGACCCGTCGGGGGTGAGCCTGTATCCCGGTCAGAACACCACAACTCTTGTGCCGCTGACCGATTTCGACGGGAAAGATATCTGGGATCAGCCTCCCACCGAGGCCGAGATCGCCGCGCATCGTGATCAGTATCACGCCGCCTATCATGCGGAACTTGAGGCAGAGCTTCAGCGGGTGCGCGCCAAACACGGTGTGGCGATTCTTTATGATTGCCACTCGATCCGGGGCGACATTCCGTTTCTGTTTGACGGGCGTCTGCCGGATTTCAACATTGGCGACAATCTTGGCACCACCTGTGATCCGCGCATCACCACGGCGGTGGCCGCGATCTGTGAGCAGGCCGAGGGCTATAGCAGCGTCACCAATGGCCGGTTCAAAGGCGGGTGGACCACGCGCCATTATGGCCGGCCGGATGAGGGGATGCATGCGATCCAGATGGAGCTGGCGCAATCCACATACCTGACGGACGAGGCCGAGCCCTGGGCCTATGACGCAGAGAAATCCGCGCGGCTGCGCGCGCATCTTACCCAAATTCTGAAAACTCTGGCCGATCTGGCCCCATCGCTTGGAGGCGCAAAATGACAACTCGCCATAACACCCGTGACATCTATCCGCCCACCGGGCCTGAGCTGAACGCCAAAAGCTGGATGACCGAAGCGCCGCTGCGCATGATGATGAACAACCTGCACCCAGACGTGGCGGAAAACCCGCATGAGCTGGTGGTCTATGGTGGCATCGGTCGCGCAGCCCGCAATTGGGAAAGCTTTGACAAGATTGTCGAAACGCTCAAAGAGCTGGAAGAGGACCAGACCCTTCTGGTGCAATCGGGCAAGCCGGTTGGTGTGTTCCCAACGCACAAAGACGCACCGCGCGTGTTGATCGCGAACTCGAACCTCGTGCCGCACTGGGCCAACTGGGATCACTTCAACGAGCTCGATAAAAAAGGCCTGATGATGTACGGCCAGATGACCGCTGGGTCCTGGATCTACATCGGCACCCAGGGCATTGTGCAGGGCACCTATGAGACCTTCGCCGAAGCCGGGCGTCAGCATTTTGGCGGCGATTTGACCGGGAAATGGATCCTGACCGGTGGTCTGGGTGGTATGGGCGGTGCTCAGCCTCTGGCGGCTGTCTTTGCAGGGGCCTGCTGTCTGGCGGTGGAATGTAACCCCGATAGCATCGATTTCCGCCTGCGTACCAAGTACCTGGACGAGAAAGCGGACACGCTGGATGAGGCGCTTGAGATGATCGAGCGCTGGACCAAAGCCGGTGAAGCCAAATCGGTGGGCCTCTTGGGCAATGCGGCCGATGTCTTTGCCGAATTGGTTGAGCGTGCCAAAGCCGGTGGTATGCGCCCCGATATCGTGACCGACCAGACCAGTGCCCACGATCCGATCAATGGCTACCTGCCGCAGGGCTGGACCATGGGGGAATGGAAGGCCAAACGCGAAAGCGCGCCGAAGGAAGTGGAGAAAGCCGCGCGCGCCAGCATGAAGGTTCAGGTTGCGGCCATGTGTGAGTTCCACGACATGGGCATCCCAACCGTGGACTATGGCAACAACATCCGTCAGATGGCGCTGGAAGAGGGGCTTGAGAACGCCTTTGATTTCCCGGGCTTTGTTCCCGCCTATATCCGTCCGCTGTTCTGTCGTGGCATTGGCCCGTTCCGCTGGGCGGCGCTGTCGGGTGATCCCGAGGATATCCGTAAAACCGATGCCAAGATGAAGGAATTGTTCCCCGAGAACAAACACCTGCATCGCTGGCTTGAAATGGCGGATGAGCGGATTGCCTTCCAGGGTCTGCCTGCGCGGATCTGCTGGATTGGTCTTGGCGATCGCCATAAGGCCGGGTTGGCCTTCAACGAAATGGTGCGCAATGGCGAGCTATCGGCGCCGGTTGTGATTGGTCGTGACCATCTGGACAGCGGTTCGGTGGCCTCGCCCAACCGCGAAACCGAAGCCATGCAGGACGGATCGGATGCGGTCTCAGATTGGCCGCTTCTGAACGCATTGCTCAACACCGCGTCGGGCGCGACATGGGTGTCGCTGCACCACGGCGGCGGCGTGGGCATGGGCTTTAGCCAGCACTCAGGTGTTGTGATCTGCTGTGATGGCTCGGAAGATGCCGAGCGTCGCGTGGGTCGCGTGCTGTGGAACGATCCGGCGACCGGAGTGATGCGCCACGCGGATGCGGGCTATGAGATCGCGCAGGATTGTGCCCGCGAACATGACCTGAACCTGCCGGGTATTCTCAAATAACCGCCAGATTCTAGCGCAACAAAAAACGGGCAGGGCCAAGGCGGCCTTGCCCGTTTTTCTTTGAATAGACCGAATTATTTCAAACGGATGGCGACGTTTTTGGTCTGCACATAGTTCCAAAGCGCCTCGCGGCCTTTTTCGCGGCCATAGCCGGATTTGCCATAGCCACCAAAGGGCGTTTCGACGCCGCCTGCGTACCATTCATTGACAAAGACCTGACCGGCACGGATCTGACGGGCGGCCTGAGTGGCGCGGTTGATGTCCTGAGTGAAAACACCCCCAACGAGGCCGTATTCGGTGCCATTGGCAATCTCGATGGCCTGTTCGTCGCTGTCAAAGCTCAGTACCGACAGCACGGGCGCAAAGGCTTCTTCCTGTGCGATGGCCATATCCGGGGTCACGTTGGTCAGGATGGTTGGCTCAAGGAAGGCACCGGGGATGTTCATTTTGTGCCCACCCGCTGCAGCCGTGGCCCCGGTCGCAATCGCGTCGGACACCATGCCCGCCGCCCGGTCGCGCTGGGCCTCAGAGACCATGGCCCCCATGTTTGCGCCGAACTCGGTGCGCTCGATGCCCGGACCAACCGACAGGGATTTGGCCACGCCGGTGATCCGTTCCACCAGTTCATCATGGCGCGATTTATGCACGATCACCCGGCTCATGGCCGAACAGACCTGACCTGCGTTAAAGAAGATGCCCCAGCGTACATCGTTCTCAAAGGCCTCCAGATCGGCGTCGTCATGCACGATGGCGGCCGATTTACCGCCCAGTTCAAGCACACAGGGCACGACATTTTTCGCCGCAGCGGTGGCGATCGCCACGCCGGTGCCGACCGAGCCGGTAAAGACGATCTGGTTTACATGCGGATGGGCAGAGAGGGCGGCGCCCGCCTCATGTCCCAAACCGCAGAGCACGTTGACCGCGCCTTTGGGCAGACCCACCGCTTCGGCGGCATGGGCAAACCACGCGTTGGTCAGCGGTGTCAGCTCGGGCGTTTTGATGACAATGGTATTGCCGGTGGCGAGCGCCGCCGAGAGCGAGCGCGCTGTCATCTCAACGGGATAGTTCCACGGGATGATCTGGGCCGAGACGCCAAATGGTTCGTAGGTGGTGAAATCAAAGTAATCTTTGCCCAGCGGGATCGAGCGGCCTTCGACGGTCTCCGCCTGATTGCCATAGTATTCAAAATACCGCGCCGCGCCTTCGATCTCGATCCGCGATTCCCAAAGTGGTTTGCCCTGTTCCAGGGTCAAAACCTCGGCAATCTCGTCGATGTGCTGCATCAGATAGTGGCCCATGGCCTGTACCATGCGGCCCCGTTCTACTGGGCGCAGATCGCTGAGAACCCCGGAAAGATGCACCCGGCGCGCGGCCATCACCGCACGGTCGACATCACCCGCATCGGCCAGCGCGTGCTCTGTCAGCTTCTCTCCGGTACCGGGGTTGATCACATCAATCCGGCCCGCGCCGCCATCGACCCAAGTACCGTCGATATAGTTCTGCCAATAGGGTTTGATCTGGCTCATCTGTTGTCCTTTCACAGGCCACAGGTCGGAGGATCTCCGACAGGGTTGATGGGGTTGGCCAAGCTGTAGGCCCTGAGGTGAGGCGCAAACTAGCTTGCCTGCGACATTTCCGGTGAAATTCGGCGATTTGACATGAGAATTCATCGGGTTTGGGTGAGGTGGTCTCACCTCAAGTGAGTACGTCAATTTCCCACAAAAATCCGGTGCAAAGCGGAGCTACGCTTGAGTAAATGCGAATGGACCATTGCGCCAGCGGGGGTTTGTCTGTTTTCTGCGGCGATATCTGAAGGGGTGGACAACATGGACGTGCAAGACTGGGTTGGTAGGTCAGAACAGACACAGGATTTGATAATCTCGCGATCAGCGCAGTTCATGCAGGCCACGCTGGGGCAGAAGACGACCCTGCAACACGGGGATGCACTGCCGCCTTTGTGGCATTGGCTCTATTTCCTTGAGGCCAAACCGCGTGATGAGTTGGGGCGCGACGGGCACCCACAAAAAGGAGGGTTTGTGCCACCCGTGGCATTGCCACGCCGTATGTGGGCCGGGGGGCGGTTTGAATTTCAAAACCCGCTTGTGATTGGGCAGGAGGCCACCCGGGTTTCAACCATTCAGTCTGTTCAGGAAAAAGAGGGCCGCTCAGGTCCACTGTGTTTTGTCACAGTGCGTCATGAAATCCGTCAGCGTGATCAGGTGTCGCTGACTGAAGAGCATGACATCGTCTATCGTGCCGACCCCGATCCCAATGCGCCCAAGCCAACTCCTGCACAGGCGCCGCAACATGCAGAGGTGTCGGAACAGATCACACCAGATCCAACCCTGCTATTTCGCTACTCCGCTTTGATGTTCAATGGGCACCGTATCCATTACGACGTTGATTACGCGCGCGATGTCGAGGGATACGACGGGCTGGTGTTTCATGGGCCTTTAACCGCGACGCTTCTGGCGGATCTTGCTCAACGCCACTTGGGCGAGCCGCTCAAACAGTTTTCCTTTCGAGGCGTGGCGCCGATTGCCGGCATGGCCCCATTTCATATCGAAGCCGCCTCTGAAGGCGCTGGTCTGAAACTCTGGGCACGGCGACAGGATGGCGTGCTGGCTATGACAGCCAGAGCCTCGGCGTAAACCTGAAACACATCTGCGGCAAATCCTGTGTCTGCGCTTTGCAGGCTGGCGATTGCCCGGAGATCTGGATATGACACGTCGCAACTTGGCTTATGCCATCCGGGGGTGGGATGAAACGCATTCATAGCTTGCTGCAGTTTTGCGCCAAGGCGATGGCCGTGATCGGTGGCGTGGTTCTTGTTGCACTGATTGTCATGACCTGTTTGTCCATTTTGGGCCGGGCAGCCAACACGATGCTGCACGGATGGCTGAACAGCGGTGTCGGGGTTGATGGGGCGCAATGGCTGATCGACAGCGGAATCGGCGCAATTCGCGGGGATTTCGAACTGGTCGAAGCTGGCATGGCCTTTTGCATCTTTGCATTTCTGCCCTGGTGCCAGATCAGCGGGGGTCATGCGGTCGTCGAGATTGTGACCAATCGCTTACCAATTCCCGCCAACCGAGTGCTGGTTTTCTTGTCTGAGGCGCTGTTTGCCACTGTGCTTGTGGTGATCACGGTGCAGCTTGAGCTTGGGTTCGAACGGAAGCTGCGGTCTGGCCAGACCACCCAACTGCTGCAGATGCCAATCTGGTGGGCTTATGGGGCCTCTCTTGTCGGGGCGGCTCTGGCGGCGGTGATGTCGATCTATGTTGCCGTGCTGCGCTTGCTTGAACTCTTTGGTGCCGCGCCATTGCTCCCACAGGTGGAGACGCAGACGTGACAGCCCTAGAAATTGGTTTCTATTCCTTTCCGGCTCTGCTGGCTCTGATCTTTCTACGCGTGCCCATCGGTCTGGCGATGTTTGTCACGGGGTTTGTCGGCATGTGGATCCTGACCGGAAAGCCCAATCTGGCACTGGCGCGGCTAAAAACCGAGAGCTTTACAACCTTCTCCAATTATTCGCTGTCCATTGTGCCAATGTTCCTGCTGATGGGGTACTTCGCGACACTGGGCGGCATGAGCCAACGCCTGTTCAAAGCGGCAGAAAGCTGGCTTGGACATCGCAAAGGCGGCGTGGCCATGGCCTCGATCGGGGCCTGCGCGGGCTTTGGATCAATTTGCGGATCATCTCTGGCCACCGCTGCCACCATGAGCCGCGTGGCGTTGCCCGAATTGAAAAGCTATGGCTATGCGGGCGGTTTTTCGACGGCAACTCTGGCCGCTGGCGGAACCCTGGGCATTTTGATCCCGCCATCGGTTGTTCTGGTGATCTACGCCATCCTTACCGAACAAAACATCGCCAAGCTGTTTCTCGCGGCCTTCCTGCCGGGCGTATTGGCGGCGCTGGGCTATATGATGGCGGTGCGGTTTTATGTCTGGCGTCATCCTGAAAGCGCGGGCCTGCGCGCACCTATCCCTTACGCCGAGCGGTTCCGGGCGCTGGCGGCGGTCTGGCCGGTGCTCTTGGTGTTTGTGGCTGTGGTGGGCGGCATCTACGGCGGAGTTTTTACCCCAACCGAAGGGGCCGCTGTGGGCGCGCTTGGCACCGGTGTCATTGCCTGGGCCAATGGCGGGTTAACCTGGCAAAGCCTCATCGACAGTTTCACCGATACCGCCAAATCCTCGGCGATGATTTTCTTTATCATTCTAGGGGCGGGATTTTATAACGGTTTTCTGGCGCGCACGCGACTGCCGCAGGAGCTGTCGTCTTGGGTGGTTGAGCTCGGGGCGGCGCCGATTGTTGTGTTGGCGCTCATTTTGTTGCTCTATCTCGTGCTGGGGTGTTTCATGGACAGCCTGTCGATGATCCTTCTGACCGTCCCAATCTTTTTCCCGGTGATCACCGCGCTGGATTTCGGGATGAGCGCGGAACATGTGGCCATCTGGTTCGGCATTTTGGTGTTGATTGTGGTTGAGGTCGGGTTGATCACGCCGCCTGTTGGCATGAACCTCTTTGTGATCAACGCAATGGACCGAGACACACCGATGGGAGAGACCTATCGCGCAGTGTTGTATTTTGTGGTCTCCGACCTTCTGCGTGTGGCTGTGCTGATGGCGTTTCCGGTGATCACACTGGTCTTTTTGCGCTAATTCCCAAATGCTGTAACGTCACTTCGAGACAGAGGGCTTTTCTGCGCAGCCGCCTGCGGGTAGTTTCGCGTTAAATGTTACAAACGGGAGGCTTCTATGGATTTTTCGGGACATGTTGCGGTTGTCACCGGCGGTGCCAGCGGGTTGGGCGCGGCTACGGCACGTCGTTTGGCGGCAGAAGGCGCAAAAGTCGCAATTCTGGATTTTGACGCCGAGCGCGGTGCAGAAGTCGCGGCCGAAATTGGTGGGATCGCGATCAAAACGGATGTGGGCGACGAATCCTCTGTTGCAGCAGCCTTTGATGAAATTCATGAGAAATTGGGTGTGCCCCGGATCGCCGTGAGCTGTGCAGGGGTGGCTGGTGCGGCGCGTATTGTCGGTCGTGAGGGCAAACTGTCGACCGATCTCTTTGAGAAAACCATCCGCGTGAACTTGATGGGCACTTATAACGTGATGTCCCATGCCGCGCGCGGGATGCAGGGGCTTGATCCGCTGGAAACGGGTGAACGCGGCGTGGTGATCAATACTGCCTCGATCGCCTATCAGGATGGCCAGTTTGGTCAGGCGGCCTATGCGGCCTCCAAAGGGGGCGTGGCCTCGATGTGCCTGCCGGCTGCACGTGAGCTGGCGAAAACCGGCATTCGTGTGATGGCGATAGCTCCGGGGCTGTTCAATACGCCGATGATGGAAGGCCTGCCCGAGGAAACCACCGCCGCCATCGTGTCAAACGTACCGTTCCCGCATCGTTTGGGCTTTCCTGCGGAATATGCGCAGATGGTCTGTCAGATTGTGGAAAATCCCTATCTGAACGGTGAAACCATCCGCATTGACGGCGCGGTTCGTCTGCCACAGCGCTAAAACTATGGGACGGGGTGTCGCTTGCTTGTTCCAAGCCTCGCCCCACCCGCCGTCCCATAGGGGCGGTCAGGCTTCTTCTTTTCAAAAATACTCCCGCCGGAGGCATCCGACCCAACCGGTGGAACCGTCTGTCTGGTTCAGTTCAGATCTTCGAGCAGGCGGCCATGTCGCCGGGTTTCATCCAACACCTCCCCAAAGGTGGTCAACCCCTGCGCCTGCAGCATCGGCAGCATCTTCACCAGAACTTCGGCGGTGGCCTGTGCATCTCCCAAGGCCGTGTGTCGCAATTCGGCAGGAATGCTTACCCCAAGGCGATCGCACAGGGCATCCAGTGTATGGGTCTGGGAGGCGCCAAACAGCACCGCGGAGAGCAAGACCGTGTCGAGGATCGGGTGATCCCAGGTAACCCCCATCGCCCCTTTGTGCCGGTGTAGAAAGGCCATATCAAAGGGGGCGTTGTGGGCGACAATGACGGACTGCGCCGCAAAGGCGTGGAAGGCGCGGCCTGCCTCTGCGATTGACGGAGCGCCTTTGACCATCTTATCGGAGATATGATGGACCTTGGTCGAGGCGGCCGGAATGGGGCGGCCGGGATCGACAAGTTGATTGATCCGTTCGCCGGGCACAATCCGACCATTGACCACCCGCACGGCGCCTATCTGGACGATTTCATCTTTGTGGGGCAGCAACCCCGTGGTCTCCGTGTCAAATACGGCAAAGGTCAGATGCGCCAGTTTGGTCTCCAGAACCGAGACCTTTTGCGGGTGTTCAAAGAGATCGAAATCATAGACCAGTGGGCGCGCTGCCTCAGAGGGGAGATTTATCTGGGTGGAGTCGATCACCATCAGATACCCCGTTTCCAGAGGCTTAAGACGGGCGGCATAGCTTTGCGAGCTGTCCTGTGACTGGGCCTCAAAGGCAACCTCAAGCCCGGTTTTTTCAAGCTTGCTTACTGCGGTTTTCAGGCCGCTGGCTTCGAAGTAATCGCTCAGCGGGGCGTTCAGGCGGGGCACACCTAGCTGGGACAGGATCTCGGCAGCCTGTCCGTCATAAAGCACAATCTGGCCTTGCGGGTTGACCAGAAGCATAGCGACCGGAATTTCGCTGAGAAGCGCCGTCAGATGTGCGGTCTCAGAGGCAAGTCTTTCGGTTTCGCGGGCCACTTTTTGCGCAGCGGAAAGCGTGCTTTCCCCCAAGGCGGAGCTGACGGCATGTGCGGCGGGGGCCAGATCGCCAAGGTATTTGGCGGTTTGAGTGTCGACATCGGTTTCAACGCCCGCATGGGCCCGGACCCGCATCTGTGCCGCAAGCGCCTCAATCGGTTTGGCGACATGTTCATCAAACAAAAGCCAGATGCCTGTGACCAACCCTAGAAGGCCAAGCCCGGCAAGGAGACCTGCAAAGACAAACCCGTCCGAGACCGAGCTTTGGGCTACGCGTCCATGCCCCAACCAGAGCGACACCAAGATCAAAGTGATTCCGCCAAAGGCAATCAGGCAAAAGAACAAAAAGACCCGAAGCCGCAGGCTGAGGCGTGTGAACATATCAGGCCCTTTCGCACACGGTGGCCACAATGGGGTCTGAGGCACCGACATCGCGCCACACAGGGGTCGAACCGTCGCCAAGGGCAGGATCTGCGCGGCGGCCAGCGGCGCAATCCACCATCATCTGAACCGATTTAACGGTCTGCCAGCGGCCGTAAAAATAGAGATCAGCCAGATAGAGTGCTTCGGTTTGTTCATTGGCGCGCAGATTGTTCGCGTCAACCGCAATGAACCGATCAGTCATGGGCACAACATAGGTCCAGGGGCGCCAGAGCGCGGTGCTGTCTGCGGATTGCGCCACCACCAGACCCTCGGGTAGCGCGCCCGACATGCGGCTGTACCAACTGTATTCGCTTGAGATGCCTGTGGTGAACATCGCTGCACCTGCGCCCAGGGGCACAATCCAACGGGGCAGGCGGCCACCGCTCAGTTTGGAGAGCAACATCATGAGGCCCGCTCCGGCAAACCCTGCGACAAACACTGCGATCAGTTCCAAAAACATGCCTGTTCCTCCCTTTTCTGGGCGTTAGCCCAGCATCCCTTTGCCATGTCCTACGGCAGATTGCAGCGATTTGACCACGACGAAGGCGTCTCGCAAATGGCTGCGATCAAAATCTGACAGATCCGCCGGGGCCAGATAATTGTCAGGGGCCAGTCCCTCTTTGATCTGCGCAGCCTGATGTTCGAGCCGGGTTTCGGCAATCAGATCATAGGCATCCAACAGATCCTGCCCGCCAGACTGGCTCAGAACGCCTGCAGCCTGTGCCGCAACGAGGCGCGCACGGGTGTTGACGGCGCCCAGGGCTCCCTGAAGCGCATAGACCCGAGCCAGATCTACCACTGGCACGACGCCGTTGTGTTTCAGATCCAGCTGGTTTTTGTGTTCGCCGGAGCGGATGGTGGCAAAGCCGCGCAGCAAACCAAGTGGTGGGGTGTGTTTGAGCGAGTTGCCAATCATATGCGCGACGAAGATCGAGTTTTTCGACGCCGCGGTGAGCGTGGTGTCCTGCAGATCTTCGAACAGAGAGAAGGTGCCACCAATCGGGCGCAGGTCAAACATCACACTGGCCAGCATCTGCGCTTCGGGGCTAGGCTTGGCAATCCAATTGCTAAAGTAGTCGCGCCAGACGCTCACCGGCTGGCGCCAGCGCGGATTGGTGGCCATCATCTCACCGGGACAATGCACATAGCCGATGTCGTTCAGCCCATCGCAGACATATTTGGCAAGCGCTTCAAAATAGGGGATATCCGTGTCGCGCACTGTGTCATCCAGCATCAGGCAATTGTCCTGATCAGAGACCCCGGTCTGTTCCTGTCGCCCCTGCGAACCGCAGGCCAGCCACAGATAGGGCACTGGCGCGGGGCCAAGGTGCTCTTCTGCCAAAGCCAGAAGCCGTCGGGTGGCGGTATCGGCGATATCGGTGATCAGGCGGGTCACCACCTCGTGCCTGTTTCCCCCGGCTACCAACTGAACAAGCAGCTGAGGAATACGCGCGGTGACCTTAGCCATCTCAGAGATGGTTGTGGCTTGGGCAATTTCTGACACCAGTTCGGCGGAACTGACTGCCTGGAACCGGGTTAGATCGGTCTGGGTGACAATGCCAACCAGTTTTCCTGCCTCGACTACAGGCACATGGCCAATGCGGCGTTCCATCATCATGTGCAGCACGTCGGACCCGATATCTGACGGCGACAGTGCAAGAGGGTTATGGGTCATGACATCAGATAGTGCGGTGTCAAAGGGCAGCCCTGCCGCCACCACCTTGCCCGAGATATCCCGAATTGTGGCGATCCCGGTCAGCGTGTCATCTTGGGTGACGCAAATTGAAGAGACATGCGCGTCGCGCATCAGGCGTGCGGCCTCTTGGACCGAGGTTTGCGCATCGCATGTCAATGGCGCGCGGGCCATCAAGGTTTCAACGCTGCTGGTGGCAAGGTCGTTTTTCTGTGCTTTGGGTTGGCGAGATCGATCAAAGAACTTTTTGGCGGCCGGATAGTCGGCAATCAGTTGTTGAAACCAATCTTTTGGCAGCACCAAAAGCACGGTCGGCTCGGTTGTGCGGGCCGAAGTGGCCGCGAGACCGCTGCGAAGCAATCCACGTTCACCAAACGAGTTGCGCGGCCCTAGCAGAGACACCGGGACATCGTTTTCATCCCGCACCTCAACCTGTCCCTGATGGATCAGATAAAGCCCTGTAAGCTCTTCGCCAAAGGCATAGACCGGTTCGTCGGAGGCAAGCTCATGCATGTGAAACGCAGGGGCCAGTGCCTCAAGCACATCATGCGGCAGCGTGTCATAGGGGTGCACGGCGCTGAGAAACCGGATCAGGTCTGGCAGGGCAAGAGGCATGTGGAAATCCTGTTTGTTAAAAAGGCCAGGGATGCCGCATCAAAACATCTACCGGTCCGAACTCATCACTGGATATCGTCCATTCGGGCCGGCAGATGAATGACACTGATCAAACAAAGCACTTTTTAAAGGGCCTACCCCGGCGGGGAACCGGGGTAGGTTTTCAGATCCTGAAATGCGGGCGAGGGAGGTCGCCCAGGATCTAACTCTTAGTGGTCGGCCGCCGCCGCACCAGCGCCACGCGGGATGCGCACGCTTTCCACCAGCTCTTCGATCTCGGTTGGGATCGGGGCGGTCATCTTCGACACGGTGAAGGCCACTGCAAAGTTTACCATGGCACCGATGGCTCCGAAGGAGGTCGACTTGATGGTGCCCAGCAGAGGGTCTGCATCGGTAAAGCTGTTGGTGCCTGGTACGAAGAACCAACCCTTGTGCAGGAAGATGTAGATCAGGGTCACAAGAAGACCGGCGATCATACCTGCAACGGCGCCTTTGTTGTTCACCTTCGAGAAGATGCCCATCATCAGTGCCGGGAAGATCGAGGCCGCCGCCAGACCAAAGGCAAGAGCAACAGTCTGCGCCGCAAAGCCGGGAGGGTTGAGACCCAGATAGGTCGCCACTGCGATGGCCACAGCCATGGCGATACGGGCCGACAGCAACTCGTTCTTTTCGCTGATGTTCGGGGTCAGCTGACCCTTCATCAGGTCGTGGCTAACCGCCGAGGAAATCGCCAGCAACAGACCGGCGGCAGTCGACAGAGCCGCCGCCAGACCACCGGCTGCCACCAGACCAATCACCCAGGATGGCAGGTTGGCGATTTCCGGGTTGGCCAGAACAAGGATGTCACGGTTGAATTTGGTCAACTCGTTTTCCGACCCCCAGCCAGCAGCTTCTGCAGCGGCTTTGGCATCGGCATCTTTGTCGTTGAAGTAGGCAATACGGCCATCACCATTTTTGTCTTCCCAGCCCAGAAGGCCGGTTTTCTGCCAGGTCGCCATCCAGTCATAGCGTGGCTCGCTTTCGATCATTTCAACCGAAACGGGCTCACCGGATGTGCCATTGGGCCACATCATTTCGGTGATGTTCAGGCGTGCCATGGCACCCACAGCCGGAGCGGTCAGATACAGCAGGGCAATAAACACCAGCGCCCAGCCCGCCGACCAGCGCGCGTCTGCCACCTTGGGAACGGTGAAGAAGCGCATGATCACATGCGGCAGTCCTGCAGTACCGATCATCAGCGACAGGGTGAAGAGCACCATGTTGAAGGTGTCAGCGTGGTGTGCGGTGTATTCATTAAAGCCAAGCTCTGCCACAATGGCATCCAGCTTCTGCAACAGCGGCTCACCCGAGGCTGCGTGATCGCCAAACAGACCCAGCGCCGGGATCGGATTGCCGGTCAGCTGCAGCGAGATAAAGATCGCCGGAATGGTGTAGGCCATGATCAACACGACATACTGCGCCACCTGCGTATAGGTCACACCCTTCATGCCGCCGAAAACCGCATAGGCGAATACCACACAGGCGCCGATCAACAGGCCGGTTGTGTTCGACACTTCTAGGAAACGGCCAAAGGCCACGCCAACACCGGTCATCTGACCAATCACATAGGTGGTCGAGGCCACGATCAGACAGATCACCGCCACAAGACGTGCGGTCGGGCTGTAGAACCGGTCGCCTATGAACTCGGATACGGTGAATTTGCCAAACTTGCGCAGATAGGGGGCAAGCAGCAGCGCCAGCAGAACATAACCGCCGGTCCAGCCCATCAGGAAGGACGAGTTGTCATAGCCGGTGAAGGCAATCAGACCCGCCATCGAAATGAACGAGGCCGCCGACATCCAGTCCGCCGCAGTTGCCATACCGTTGGTAACCGGATGCACGCCGCGACCGGCAGCGTAGAATTCCGATGTGGAGCCCGCGCGGGCCCAGATCGCGATGCCGATGTAGAGCGCAAAGCTTGCGCCCACAAAGAGCAGGTTGATGGTAAACTGATCCATTCTGTCTTACTCCTCGTCGACGCCGTATTCGCGGTCGAGCTTGTTCATGCGCCAGGCGTAGAAAAAGATCAGACCCAAAAAGACCAGGATCGATCCCTGCTGGGCAAACCAAAAGCCCAGATCGGTGCCGCCCACCTGAATGCCAGCCAGCAGCGGACGCAGCAGAATGCCAAAGCCAAAGCTGACCACAGCCCAGATGATCAGGCTGATGTAAATGATGCGCATGTTTGCGGCCCAATAGCCTTTGTCGGTGGTCTCAGCCGACTGCGCCTCTTGTGATGTATGATCCGCCATGGCGGTCCTCCTCTTCCTCCGAAGTGCCCGGTCCTCGATCCGGGCAGGGATGGGGTGTTACTGGGTAACGCCCCGAACAATCGCACCCATCTCGGTGGCGATCTCAGCGATGTCCCCCATCGCATTGATGCGATGCAGAACAGCCTTATTCTGGTAGTAGGTGATCAGGGGCGCGGTCTGGGCGTGGTAGGCCTCCAGACGGCTGGCCACGGTCTCGGCATTGTCATCGGCACGCCGCTTCATCTCGGTGCCGCCGCAATTGTCGCAGACCCCTGCGGTTTTGGGTTGTTTGAAACTGTCGTGCCAGCCTTCGCCACAGCCCGCGCAGGTGTAACGCCCGGCAATCCGGGTCACCATGGCGGCATCATCAACCTCAAGGCTGATGGCGCCATTGATGCGCTGGCCGCTGGCCTCCAGAAGGGTGTCCAGCGCTTCGGCCTGCACCGTGGTGCGGGGGAAACCGTCAAGGATCACGCCTTTGGCGCAATCCGGGTCGGCAAGACGATCTTTGAGAATGGCGATGACAATGTCGTCGCTCACCAGTTCTCCGGCCTCCATCACTGCTTTGGCGCGCAGGCCCGCTTCTGTGCCCGCGGACACCGCCGCGCGCAACAGGTCACCGGTTGACAGTTGCACAAAGCCAAAACGCTCTTCCAACATCCGCGCCTGGGTGCCTTTGCCGGCCCCGGGGGGGCCAAGCAGGATCAGGACCGAGGCAATTACTCCGTTTGAGCTACCATCCATTGTTTAGCCCTCCCGGTTCATGCGGTTGTCGACGAGGTTATCGACGACGGAAGGGTCGGCGAGAGTTGAGGTGTCGCCGAGTGCGCCGTAGTCGTTTTCGGCGATTTTGCGCAGGATGCGGCGCATGATTTTGCCGGAACGGGTTTTGGGCAGGCCAGGGGCCCATTGGATAAGATCCGGGCTGGCGATGGGGCCAATCTCGGTCCGCACCCAGGTGCGCAGCTCTTTGCGCAGCTCTTCGCTGGGCTCTTCGCCATTCATCAGAGTGACATAGCAATAGATGCCCTGACCTTTGATCTCATGCGGATAACCCACAACGGCGGCTTCGGCGACCTTCTCATGGGCCACAAGCGCGCTTTCCACCTCGGCGGTGCCCATGCGGTGGCCCGAGACATTGATCACATCATCGACGCGGCCGGTGATCCAGTAATCGCCATCCTCGTCGCGGCGACAGCCGTCGCCGGTGAAGTAATAGCCTTTGTAATCCGAGAAATAGGTCTTCTCGAACCGCTCATGATCGCCCCAGACGGTGCGCATCTGACCGGGCCAGCTGTCTTTGATACAAAGCACACCCTCGGTTGGGGTCTCGTGGATCTCTGCGCCGGAGGTCGGGTCCAGCACCACCGGCTGCACACCAAAGAAGGGCTTCATCGCTGCACCGGGTTTGGTGGCATGGGCGCCGGGCAGCGGGGTCATCAGATGCCCGCCGGTCTCGGTCTGCCACCAGGTGTCAACAATCGGGCAGCGCCCGCCGCCGACCACATCATTGTACCAGTTCCAGGCCTCGGGGTTGATCGGTTCCCCCACGGTGCCCAGAATGCGCAGGCTGGAGAGGTCACATTTCTCCACAAACTCATTGCCCTGGCCCATCAGCGCCCGGATGGCGGTGGGGGCGGTGTAGAACTGGGTGACCTTGTGTTTTTCACAGACCTGCCAGAAGCGCGAGGCATCGGGGAAGGTGGGCACGCCCTCAAACATCAGCGTGGTGGCGCCATTGGCCAGCGGACCATAGACGATATAGCTGTGGCCGGTGACCCAGCCCACATCGGCGGTGCACCAGTAGACGTCACCGTCATGGTAATCAAAGGTCACCTCATGGGTCAGCGCCGCATAGGTGAGATAGCCGCCCGAGCTGTGCACCACGCCCTTGGGTTGACCGGTGGAGCCGGAGGTGTAGAGGATGAACAGCGGATCTTCGGCATTCATTTCGGCGGGTTGATTGAACTCGCTGACCTCAAGCGCCATCTCGGTGTAGTCGAAATCACGGCCCTCGACCCATGTGGTCTGACCGCCGGTGCGCTTGACCACCAGACATTTGACCGTGTCTTTGCAATGTAGCAGAGCCTTGTCGGCATTGGTTTTGAGCGGGGTCTTGCGACCGCCGCGCGGGGCCTCATCCGCGGTGATGAGCACCTTGGCGTCACAGCCGTTCACTCGTGCGGCCAGCGCATCGGGCGAGAAGCCGGCAAAGACAATCGAATGGATTGCACCAATGCGCGCGCAGGCCAGCATGGCATAGGCGGCCTCAGGCACCATGGGCAGATAGATCACCACCCGGTCACCTCTGCCCACGCCGAGGCTTTCGAGCACATTGGCCATGCGGCAGGTGTTTTTGTGCAGCTCTTTATAGGTGATGTGCTGAGCGGGCTCGTCGGGGCTGTCGGGTTCCCAGATGATCGCCGTCTGATCGCCGCGGGTCTCAAGATGGCGGTCAATACAGTTGGCGGCCACATTCAGCGTGCCATCGGCGTACCAGTTGATCTTGACCTGACCAAAGCTGTAATCGACATCCTTGATCTCGGTGGGGGCTTTGATCCAGTCCAGACGCTGCGCCTGATCCGCCCAGAACCCTTCCGGATCAGAAAGCGACCGCGCATACATCTCATCATACCGTCCCGCATCTACATGCGCGCCAGCGACAAGCTCTGCGGATGGGGGAAAGACACCCTCTGTGATGGGTTTCTGTTCGGTCATAGCAAATACCTCCCTTAGAAAAACTCTCCTCACGTAGCGTCAAGTGGGCCAGCTACGCCTCGCTGTTACAATAGCGTAAACAGAAAATTACTGAATAACCTATTTGTTTGTAATGATTTATCTGTAAAGTAATTTCCAATAGGTGCGAAAATTAGTAAATGAATTTGCCAGAACCGAGCCAAGTGCTTTGTTTTGCACAGATCCGCTTTGGATTGTTTGCGCCACCACCTGAACGGGTATCAGCCAACGTTCCGTCATCACGTCGACTACGGGGTATTGGGTATGGTGTGACAAAAGGATGCAAGGTTAGACACAAGGGGGAGACCCAGCTCTGGCCTCGCCCACCGTGATTCTGGGCTTTGGGGTTGAATGGAGCCCGGGTTGAGCTAGGCTCAGCCCACATAAAAATGACTTTGTCCTTAGGGAGGATACTATGAAAACATTGACCGCACGTCTGCTGACAACTGCGCTTGCGATTGGCTTTGCTGGTGAAGCGCTGGCCGTTGAATGGAATGTCTCTGTCTGGGGCAAACGTCGTGCCTTTACCGAACATGTTGAGAAACTGGCTGAGCTGGTGTCTGAGAAGACTGGTGGTGAGTTCACCATGAATGTGTCTTACGGTGGTCTGTCGAAGAACCGCGAGAACCTGGATGGGATCTCAATTGGTGCCTTTGAGATGGCGCAGTTCTGTGCCGGCTACCACGCCGACAAAAACCGCGCGATCACAGTGCTTGAACTGCCCTTCATCGGCACCGCCAATCTGGAAGAGGAAGTGGCGGTGAGCCACGCGGTCTATGGCCATCCGGCGGTTGTCGAAGAAATGGCGCAGTGGAACGCCAAGATGCTGATGACCTCGCCCATGCCGCAGTACAATATTGTTGGCACCGGCGAGCCGCGTGATGAACTGGCTGATTTCGATGGCATGCGTGTGCGCGCCACCGGTGGGTTGGGCAAAGCCTTCTCTGCGGTTGGTGGTGTTCCGACTTCAGTGACAGCCACCGAAGCCTATCAGGCAATGGACAGCGGCGTTGTGGATACCGTGGCCTTTGCCCAGCACGCGCATCTGGCCTTTGGTACCATCAATCAGGCCGATTGGTGGACCGCAAACCTAAACCCCGGCACCGTAAACTGCCCGGTTGTGGTGAACATCGACGCCTATGAAAGCCTGTCGGATGAGCACCGCGCCGCGCTGGACAGCTCGGTGGATGAGGCGATTGCCCATTATCTGGCCAACTACGGCACGCTGCTTGAGCGTTGGGATTCCGTTCTGGCGGAAAAAGGTGTGACCAAGGTTGAGATCTCGGACGCCGAGCTCGCCAAGTTCCGCGAGGCCGCAGGTAAGCCGATCCATGATGCCTGGCTGGCGGATATGAGCGCGCAGGGGCTTCCTGCACAGGAACTGTATGATCTTGTGTACAAAACACTCGAAGACGTGCGCGCAGGCAACTGATCTGTGAACGGGGGTGCCGCTGTGTGCCCCCGCCTTGAAACGCCCCGGACCCATCCGGGGCGTTCTTTACTATAATTGGGGGGTGTCATGGCTGGACAATCAACTGTCCTGAGTGACAGTAGCTGGCTAAGCCGCATGGATCGCGCGCTTGAGCCTGTTGAGCGGTTTTTTGCATTTATTTCAGGTTTTTGCGCCTTTGCGTTGATGTTTCTCGCGGTGGTGTCAGTGACCGGGCGCAATGGGTTTAATGAGCCATTGCCGGGCTATGTCGACTGGATTGAATCTGCGATGCCCTTTATCGCCATTCTTGGCGTGTCTTATGTGCTGCGCAATGGCGGGCATATTCGTATGGACATTCTGGTCAGTCATCTGAAGGGCCGGTTGCTTTGGTTGGTCGAGTTCATCACCACCTTTGGTGTGTTGATCCTGATCCTTGCGCTGGTCTGGGGCACCTGGGCGCATTTTGATCGCAGCTTTGACTGGAATGCACCGAACTTCAGCCGCGACAGTTCGATTGATATTGGCCTGCCGATCTGGCCCTCCAAGCTTGTTGTGCCTGCGGCCTTTGCGGTGATGGCGCTGCGATTGGTGTTGCAGCTGGTGGCCTATGGGTGGGCCTTTGTGCTCGGGCTGGACCGGCCCGTCGCTGTGCCCTTGATCCAGACTGTCGCGGAACAGGCCGCGGCGGAAGCGGACCAGATGATGGGGCAGGACTGATGGATAAGATCGAAATCGGCCTGTGGGTCACCAGCGGCATGCTGGTCTTTGTGGTTTTGGGAATGCGCGTGGCCTTTGCCGCCGGTCTCGCGGGGTTGATTGGCTTGGTCTGGCTGCGCTGGGATCAGTTTGGCTACGATCCCGAGCGGCTTTGGAAGGCCATTGAGATCAGCGTGAAGATCGCCGGGCAAGTCCCTCATTCCAAGGTGAGTTCTCAGGCCTTGTCGCTGATCCCAACCTTTATTTTGATCGGTTATCTGGCCTATTATGCCGGTCTGACGCGGGCGCTGTTTGAGGCGGCGAAACGCTGGATTGCTTGGGTGCCGGGGGGCTTGGCCGTGTCCACCGTCTTTGCTACCGCAGGCTTTGCGGCGGTGTCCGGAGCCTCGGTTGCGACTGCGGCGGTCTTTGCCCGAATCGCCATCCCAGAGATGTTGAAGGTGGGCTATGACAAGCGGTTTGCCGCCGGAGTTGTCGCAGCGGGCGGTACGCTGGCCTCACTGATCCCACCCTCGGCGATCCTTGTGATCTACGCGATTATTGTAGAGCAGGATGTTGGGCGGCTGCTGCTGGCGGGCTTCATTCCCGGGCTGTTCTCGGCGATCATCTATGGGTTGCTCATCATTGGTCTGGCGCTGACCATTCCGAATTTTGGGCCGCCGGTGACCGGTTTCACCTGGAAAGAGCGGTTTATGGCATTGCCACCTGCGCTGCCGATTGTCGCGGTGGTCGTGATCATCATCTTCTTTGTCTACAACCCCTTTGGCGAGGCCTGGGGTACACCGACCGAAGGTGGGGCGATCGGTGCCTTCATCGTGTTTTGTATGGCGATCTTCCGGGGCATGCGCGTGCCGCAGCTGAAAGACGCCCTGATCGAAACCGCTAAGCTGACCGTGATGATCTTTTCGATCATCTGGGGTGTGTTGATCTATGTGCGGTTTCTTGGCTTTGCGGATCTGCCGACGGCCTTTGCCGATTGGATCACCGCATTGGAGTATTCGCCGCTGCTGATCCTGATTTGCATTCTGCTGGCCTATGCGGTGCTGGGGATGTTCATGGATGCGATTGGCATGCTTTTGTTGACGCTTCCTGTGGTCTACCCGGCGGTGATGGCGCTGAACGGGGGCGAGTTTGTCTCAGCCGCCGACAGCGCCTTTGGCATGAGCGGGCCAATGTGTGCGATCTGGTTCGGTATTCTGGTGGTGAAGATGGCCGAGTTCTGTCTGATCACGCCGCCCATCGGATTGAACTGCTTTGTGGTGGCCGGGGTGCGCCCTGAGCTGTCGGTTCAAGATGTGTTCCGCGGCGTGACGCCGTTCTTTGTTGCCGATGCCGTAACCATCGGACTTTTGGTGGCCTTCCCGTGGATTGTGCTTTGGTTGCCGTCACTGGCGTGAGGGAGGGCGCAGCCCTTTTGGCCTGACGACCAATTCACCCGGAGTATTTTTGAAAAGCAGAAGGGCGGTGCGCAGTGGGCGTGCCGCCCTTTTTGCGTCGTTTTACAAAACTGTCATTTGCAAAAGGTGTACTATTTCCGTAATTCCAGAAATATGGAAAAAGAAGTGCTCGCCCAGTTGTTCACCCTCGCGCATGAGCGCCGTCTGGCGATCTTTCGTCTGTTGATGCGGCGGTTCCCGGACCGTTTGCCGGCGGGCGAGATCGCCCGTGTGCTGAACCTGCCGGCCTCATCGCTGTCGCAGGCTTTGTCGCAATTGCGTCAAGCGGGTCTGATAACGCAGGCGCGTGAGGGCACGTCGCTGCTGTATGCGGCAGATACCGAGGCGGCGTCTGGCCTTGTGACTTATCTGGCCGCCGATTGTTGTCGGGGGCGACCGGAGATCTGTTTGACGTCACAAACGCCAAAGGAGCGTGACATGACCAAGACCTACACTGCGCTGTTCATCTGTTCGGGAAATTCGGCGCGGTCGATCTTTGCCGAAACGCTGTTGCGCGAGTTGGGGGATGGGCGGTTCACAGTCTATTCTGCAGGCACCAATCCGCAATCTGAACTGAACCCCTATGCGGTCGAGGTTCTGAGCGCGAAAGGCCATGACATCAGTGGCCTGCGCTCAAAACATGTCTCAGAGTTCGAAGGGGAGGCCGCGCCGCAGATGGATTTTGTGTTCACGGTGTGTGACGCCGCTGCCAATGAAGAATGCCCACCCTGGCCGGGTCAGCCGATGAGCGGCCATTGGGGGCAGCCCGATCCTGTTAAGGCTGAGGGCACTGAGGCCGAGAAAAAGCTGGCCTTCCAACAGGTTTATGGCGCGCTGCGCAACCGAATTCAGGCCTTTGTTGCGCTGCCGGTAGAAACGCTCGACCGCGCCAGCCTGCAAAACCACATCGATGATATCGCGAAACAGGACACGTAAGACAATGACCACCTATGCAATCAATGGCCTTGGCCGGATGGGCAAACTTGTCCTCAAACCCCTATTGGATGCGGGCGCAAAGATCGCCTTTATCAATGACGCGATGGGAGATGCCGCCACTCATGCGCATCTGCTGGAGTTCGACACGGTGCATGGCCGCTGGGACGCCCGTTTTGACCATGATGAGGACAGTCTCACCATTGATGGCACGCGGATCCCTGTAACGCAGACCCGGGTTCTGGAAGAGCTGCCTCTCGATGGGGTTGATGTGGTGATCGACTGCACCGGCTATTTCAAAACCGAAGCCCGTCTGGCGCCATACTTTGATGCCGGAGTGAAGAAAGTTATGGTGTCCGCGCCGGTGAAGGACGGCAATGCCGCCAATATCGTGATGGGGGTGAATGACGAGATCTATGACCCTAAGGTGCATAAGATTGTCACCGCAGCCTCCTGCACCACCAACTGTCTGGCCCCTGTGGTGAAGGTGATCCACGAGGGTCTGGGCATCAAACATGGCTCGATGACCACCATCCATGATGTCACCAACACCCAGACCATTGTGGACAAACCTCACAAAGACCTGCGGCGCGCGCGCTCGGCGCTTAATTCGCTAATCCCGACCTCAACCGGGTCGGCCACGGCGATCACCCTGATCTACCCTGAGCTCAAAGGCCGTCTGAACGGCCATGCAGTGCGTGTGCCGCTGTTGAATGCCTCGCTGACCGACTGTGTGTTCGAGGTTGAGCGCGAGACCACGGTTGAAGAAGTGAACGAGATGTTCCGCGTGGCCTCAGAGGGCGCGTTGCAGGGGATTTTGGGCTATGAAACCCGGCCTCTGGTGTCGTGTGATTACACCAATGACGCCCGCAGTTCGATTGTCGATGCGCCCTCAACCATGGTGGTGAATGGCACACAGGTGAAAATCTATGCCTGGTATGATAATGAATGGGGATACGCCTGTCGTTTGGCCGATGTTGCGCTGATGGTGGGCAACAGTCTTTAACCGAGGTGTCCCATGCGTTTTCCTACTGCTCTTCTGATTGTCACAGCTGCGCCTGCAGCGGCTGAACTGACCTTTTGCAACGAAACCGGTGTCCGCGCGAGCGTGTCGATTGGCTATGTTGAAAACAAGGTCTGGACCTCAGAAGGGTGGTGGGGGGTCGAGCCCTATGACTGCACGGTTGTGGTCGGAGGGGATCTGAAAAAACGATACTACTACTGGCGGGCCACCAATAAACACGGTGCGTTTGCCAGCGAGAAGTACATGTTTTGCACAGATTCCTCGGCCTATACCATCAAGGGCGACGAAAACTGCAAGGCGCGGGGCTATCGGCGCGAAGGGTTTCGCGAAGAGGACACCGGCGAGGCGCGCAGTTATTCCGTGGCTTTGACCGAAGCTGATGCGCCGGCCGGTACAGTGGGGGAGGCCGCACACACCGGCGATGCCAGCCCAAAGAGCGCTGGGTCCGCAGGGCCCGGCACTTATGGCGAACCCTATAGCATTAGGGCCGATTTTCTGGGCTGCTGGGCTTCGAACGAAGAGCTGGCCTGCGAGTTCTTTGCGGATGGCTGGACCTATGTGGCCTCGGAAAATGATCCAACAGATTTCGACATCATCGAGGCCCTAAACGAGGCCAGTACCGGAACGCAGTGGGATATCTCAGGAGACCTGATTTCCTATTCTGGCGATACAGCCAAAGTCACCATTCGCGAATATGCCATGGTGGGGGATCTGCCTCCGCCGGTGATGCCCAGTCAGGACAATGCTGCCATCATGGATCATATTCAGGGCTATTGGGACTCGGATGGCGACAGCAGCTATTACTGGATTGTACAGGGCAATCAGCTGGACGAGATCTACGACGGCAATCTGATGCGCCGTAGTTTTCTTGAAATTCACCCCGAATGTGCCGCCTCGGATGGGCAGGGGCCGGTGATCATTGCCTGGCCCGAGGTGGATGAGGGGGATGGCCCTGCCTGCTATGTAGTGGGTGAGCTGGGGCCACGTAGTTTGCAACTTCTGGACGCGGTTGAGGGGGTTATCTTGAACTTCTCCTACTCGAACTGACGTCTGGCTATTCCTTAGAGGCCGGAACTCGGAATCATGACAGATCTCACCAATGACAAGCCGCAGGGGTTTGCGGCCTATATAGCTGTGACCGCAGCCTACTGGGCCTTTATGCTCACTGATGGGGCCCTGCGCATGCTGGTGCTGTTGCACTTTCACACGCTGGGGTTTTCACCGGTGCAGCTCGCCTATCTGTTCTTGCTCTATGAGCTGGCGGGCATCGTGACCAACCTGTCGGCCGGGTGGATCGCCGCGCGATTTGGCCTGACCTCGACGCTCTATGTTGGGTTGGGATTGCAGATTGTGGCGCTTTTGGCCTTGGCGCAGCTGGACCCGGCCTGGGGCCTGACCGGATCGGTGATCTTTGTCATGGCGGTGCAGGGGCTGTCTGGGGTTGCCAAGGATCTGTCCAAGATGTCTGCCAAGTCGGCGGTCAAGCTTTTGGCGCCCTCGGGGCAGGGGGGATTGTTCAGATGGGTGGCGGTGCTGACCGGATCAAAGAATGCCGTTAAGGGATTGGGGTTCTTGCTTGGCGCGGCCTTGCTGGCGCTGGCGGGGTTTGTTCCGGCTGTGCTGGGTATGGCGGCGGTGCTGACGGCGGTTTTGATTGCCGTGGCGCTGCGCATGCCGTCGGGGCTGCCGACCGGCAAGAAGGGTGCCAAATTCAAAGAGGTGTTTTCCAAAGACCGCAACATCAACTGGCTGAGCTTCTCGCGGGTGTTTTTGTTCGGCGCGCGTGATGTGTGGTTCGTGGTGGGCATCCCGGTGTATTTCTACGCGGTGCTCTCGGATGGCACGCATGAGGGCAATCGTCTGGCGTTTTTCACCATTGGCAGCTTTATGGCGATCTGGACCATCCTCTATGGCGCAGTTCAGGCCAGTGCACCCAAGGCACTGCGCGCCTCGACGCGCTCTGAGGCTGAGATCATCGCGGCGGCGCGTGGCTGGGCCTTGGGGTTACTGGGTGTGCCAGCGGTTCTGGCGTGTCTCGTGTGGTTTGCTGGAGCGCCAGAGACCTGGCTGACCGTCGCAGTGATTGCCGGGCTTTTGGTGTTTGGCGCGGTATTTGCGGTGAACTCGTCGCTGCATTCCTATCTCATCCTGGCGTTTTCCAAAGGTGAGCGCGTGACGATGGATGTCGGGTTCTACTACATGGCCAACGCGGCGGGGCGTTTGCTTGGCACGGTCTTGTCTGGCGCGAGCTATCAGCTTGGCGGACTGCCAGCCTGTCTCGCCACCGCTGCGGTGATGGTTCTGCTTAGCGCCATAGGAGCGGGGAAACTCCGCGCCGCATGATCTTGTTCTGAAACCTAGCTTGGGTCTTCCAATCGGGCGAGCATGGTCTGAAGACCCTCTTCCAGCTTGGCGAAATCTGCGCCAAGCTGTTTTTCGATCTCGTCCTGATACGACTGTGCCAGCGGCAAAAGCTCGGCCATCAACTCCTGGCCTTTCTCAGTGAGAGACAGGCGCAAAAGCCGCCGATCCCCTTCATTGACGGATTTCTTCAGATAGCCAATGCTTTCAAGCCGGGTTGCTGCGCGGCTGACTTTCGACTTTTCCATCACCACCTGCGCTTCGATATCGCGCACCGAGGCGTCTTTGGCATGGGCCACATGGACCAGAACCCGCCATTCCGGGATCGAGATGTCAAAGCGGGCGCGGTACTGGCGCGCGAGGGCCTCAGAGGTTTTCTGCGCCGCCACCGCAAGCCGGTAGGGCGTGAACCGCATCAGATCAAAGTCGGGCAGGGCAGATGTGTCAGTCATGGCACTCCTTATAGGCAGGCCGAGATATTTCGCAAATGTATCTTTCGGCGGTAGGTTTGACTTGACTTCATTGCATATGCAACGAATAAAGACCCGCAAATGACACACGGAGGAGAGGCCATGACCACCCACGCACTGCCCGAGGGCATGATCCGCGCCACCGGAACCCAGGGCACCCATGAGGGGTATATGCCGGGGTTCGGCAATGATTTTGAAACCGAGGCCCTGCCGGGTGCGCTGCCTCAGGGTATGAACAGCCCGCAGAAGTGTAACTATGGCCTCTATGGGGAACAGCTTAGCGGCACGGCCTTTACCGCCAACCCGCCTGAGCGCACATGGTGTTATCGCATCCGCCCAAGCGTCAAACATTCGCATCGCTACGAAAAGATCGATCTTCCTTTGTGGAAATCAGCCCCTTGTGTTGATCCTGATGTGATCTCGCTGGGCCAATACCGTTGGGACGCGGTGCCGCATACGGATGAAGGCCTGACCTGGCTGACCGGGATGCGGACCATGACCAGCGCCGGGGATGTGAACACTCAGGTGGGGATGGCCAACCATATCTATCTGGTCACCGAGTCGATGGTCGACAGCTATTTCTTCTCGGCCGATTCCGAGATGCTGGTGATCCCGCAAGAAGGACGCCTGCGGTTTGCCACCGAGCTGGGCATCATTGATGTCGAGCCGAAGGAAATCGCCATCATTCCCCGTGGGCTGGTGTATCGCGTCGAAGTTCTGGAAGGCCCGTGTCGCGGGTTTGTTTGCGAAAACTACGGTCAGAAGTTTGAACTGCCGGGACGCGGCCCCATCGGGGCAAACTGTTTGGCCAACCCGCGTGACTTCAAGGCGCCGGTTGCGGCGTTTGAAGACCGGGAAGTGCCCTCAGAGCTGACCGTGAAATGGTGTGGCCAGTTCCACACCACCAAGATTGGTCAAAGCCCGCTGGACGTTGTTGCCTGGCATGGCAATTACGCGCCGCTGAAATATGACCTGCGCACCTATTGCCCTGTTGGCGCGATCCTGTTTGATCACCCCGATCCCTCGATTTTCACCGTGCTGACCGCCCCGTCGGGTGTGCCGGGGACGGCGAACATTGACTTTGTGCTGTTCCGCGAGCGCTGGATGGTGATGGAAGACACCTTCCGTCCGCCTTGGTACCACAAAAACATCATGTCCGAGCTGATGGGCAACATCTACGGCCAGTATGACGCCAAACCGCAGGGCTTTGTTCCCGGTGGCATGAGCCTGCACAACATGATGATCCCGCATGGGCCAGACAAAGAGGCCTTTGAAAAGGCGTCCAACTCTAACCTTGGGCCCGACAAGCTCGACAACACCATGTCGTTCATGATCGAGACGCGGTTCCCGCAGCACCTGACGCCCTTTGCGGCCAATGAGGCTCCGCTTCAGGATGACTACATCGACTGCTGGACGGACATCGACAAGAAGTTCGACGGTACTCCGGGTAAGAAGTAAAGTAAGGTTTGAGGGGGCTTAGCCCCCGCCGCATCCTGCGGCTCACCCCGGAAGACCCGGGGTTAGAAGAAACACTTAGGTGACTGGGATACTTAAATGCCGCTGATCAAAAGCTGGGTTGAGAGCGCGAACTCTGCCGAGACTGATTTTCCGCTGAACAACCTGCCTTATGGGTCCTTTGTGACCGAAGAGGGGGAAACCCATTGTGGCGTCGCCATCGGGGATATGATCCTTGATGTGACGGCGATGGAAACCGATGGGGTCCTGTTGGCGGAAGATGACACCGATGAGGTGTTCTTTTTCGGCGAATGGACCGATTTCATGGGGCTGGGGCCTGCGGTCTGGGCCAGCTTCCGGGACAAGCTGACCACGCTTTTGGGGGAAGAGAATGGCGATGCGCCGGAACTGGTGAAATATCTGGTGCCGCAGGCCGGGACCGAGATGGCCATGCCCTTCGCCATCAGTGAGTTCACCGATTTCTATGCCTCAAAGAACCACGCCACCAATGTCGGCACCATGTTCCGCGGGCCGGAAAATGCGCTGCCGCCAAATTGGTTGTCGATTCCGATCGGCTATAACGGACGCGCCTCGTCGGTGATGATCTCGGGCACGCCGGTGCGGCGCCCGTGGGGACAGCTGAAGGGCCCGAATGACGCGCTACCACGCTTTGCACCCTGTGCGCGTTTTGATCTTGAGCTTGAGATGGGCGCCATTGTTGGTCAGCCAAGCGATGACATGGTGTCGGTGCAACAGGCCGATGATATGATCTTTGGCTATGTTCTGTTGAACGACTGGTCCGCGCGCGACATTCAGGCCTGGGAATACCAGCCGCTGGGTCCGTTTCAGGCCAAAGCTACCGCGACCTCGGTTAGCCCGTGGATTGTGACCAAGGCGGCCTTGGAGGGGTTCCGGACTTCGACGCCCGAGCGGGAACGCGAACTGCTGCCGCATCTCGTTGAGCCGGGTCCGATGCTCTATGATATCTCGCTGGAAGTGGGGCTGGCGCCTGAGGGCAAAGATGAGACCATCATCGCCCGTACCAACTACAATGAGATGTATTATTCCTCGGCGCAGCAGCTGGCGCATCACACCACCTCGGGCTGTCCGATGAATGTGGGCGATCTATTGGGATCGGGCACCATTTCGGGACCAGAAAAACACCAGCGCGGCGCGCTTCTGGAACTGAGCTGGGGCGGCAAAGAGCCGATCACTCTGGACACCGGCGAAACCCGGTCCTTCCTTGAAGACGGCGATACCCTAAGCCTGCGCGGCGCTGCGCTGGGCGATGGGTACCGCATCGGCTTTGGCGAATGTGTTGGGCAAATCCTGCCTGCCAAATCAGATCCCTTTGGCACCGCATGAAGCTAGGGCTCGATCATATCCAGATTGCCATCCCCGAGGGGCAGGAAGATCTGGCGCGCGCCTTTTGGTGTGACGCGCTGGGCCTGCCGGAAATTGCGAAACCCCAGGCCCTGATCGCACGCGGCGGGTTTTGGGTTCAGCTGGACGGGTTGGAGTTGCATCTGGGTGTCGATCCCTCGTTTACACCAGCCAAGAAAGCCCATCCGGGCTTTCTTGTGACCGATATCGATCATGTCGCCCAGCGGATTGCCTCGACGGGACAAGAGCCGGCATGGGACAGTACCATCAAAAACCGCCGCCGGTTCTTTGCCGAAGACCCCTTTGGCAACCGGTTGGAATTCCTGCAAAAGGACTAAATCATGAGCAAAGCTTTTGCCTCTGCCAATGACATGGAAGAAAAGAAAATCTCGTTCACTCAGGTGGGCGAGGGGCTCTATGCCTTTACCGCCGAGGGTGATCCGAACACCGGCGTGATCATCGGCGACGAGAGCGTGATGATTGTCGAAGCACAGGCCACCCCGCGTCTGGCCCGCAAGGTGATCGACTGTGTGCGCAGCGTCACCGACAAGCCAATCAGCCATCTGGTGCTGACCCATTACCACGCGGTGCGGGTGCTTGGCGCTTCGGCCTATGGCGCGCGCGAGATCATCATGTCCGATGCCGCAGCCGCTATGGTGGAAGAGCGCGGACAGGAAGATTGGGACAGCGAATTTGATCGTTTCCCACGCCTGTTTCAGGGCCATGAGGAAATTCCCGGTCTGACCCGTCCAACCACCACCTTCAGCGACAGCATGACCGTCTATCTGGGCAAGCGCCGGGTGGATATCATGAAGTTGGGCCGGGCGCATACCGCCGGTGACGCCGTGGTCTGGGTGCCAGATCAGGAGGTGATGTTTACCGGTGATATCGTGGAATACCACTCGGCCTGCTATTGCGGGGACGGTCATTTTGCCGATTGGCCCGAAACCCTTGCCAATATCGCGGCCTTTGAACCCAAATCGATTGCTCCGGGTCGGGGTGATGCGCTTGTGGGCGAGGAAATGGTGGCAAAAGCCATCGCCGCCACCGAAGACTTTGTTCTGTCGACATACAAACCTGTGGCCCGTGTTGTGGCCCGTGGTGGGTCGCTGAAAGAAGCCTGGGACGCGGTTCGCGAGGCCTGTGACGACAAGTTCAAGGACTACGCAATCTACGAACATTGCCTGCCGTTCAACGTGGCGCGCGCCTATGACGAAGCGCGCGGCATCGACACGCCCCGTGTCTGGACCGCGCAGCGTGACAAAGACATGTGGGCCGAGCTTCAGGGGTAAGACCCCGAAACGGACTGGCCGTGCCGCGCGCAGGCCCGCCCAATGACCCTTTGGGGCTAAGAGACAAAGATCCCTTCCGGAGATGATCCGGGAGGGTAGGGTAGAATTTTGCCGAATAGATGGGAGGGTGCCATGTTTCAGGACCGCTATACGCTGGCCTTCAAGCTATATCCTTATGAACGCAGCGCGGATCAGGATGCGAGCACACCGGAGCGCCATCCGGTGGTTGTGATGGGCGGTGGCCCAATTGGTGTCGCAACCGCGCTTGATCTTGGGCTGCAAGGCATTCCGGTTGTGGTGCTCGATGACCATGAAGGCATCGGCATGGGCAGCCGCGCGATCTGTTTCGCCAAACGCTGTCTTGAGGTGGCCGACCGCTATGGCTGTGGCAAGCCGATGCTGGACAAGGGCGTGGTGTGGAACGTCGGTAAGGTGTTCCATGATGACCGGCAGATCTATGACTTTAACCTGCTGCCTGAAGATGGCCACAAATACCCGGCCTTCATCAATCTCCAACAGCCCTATTTCGAGAAGTTCCTCGTTGACCGCGTGCGTCAGGCGCAGGCTGAAGGGGCACCGATTGAGCTGCGCGGCAAAAACAGGGTCGATGCGGTTTCGGTCAAAGACGATCATGTGGTGTTGGACATCACCACTCCGGACGGTGCCTATCAGATAGAGGCCGATTGGCTGATCGGCTGTGATGGTGCCTCAAGCCCGCTGCGTGGCATGATGGGGCTCGACTTTGAAGGCCGTGAATTTCAGGACAGTTTCCTGATCGCTGACATCAAGATGAAGGCGGATTTCCCGACCGAACGCTGGTTCTGGTTTGAACCGCACTTCAAATCCGGCGCCTCGACCCTTTTGCACAAACAGCCCGATGATGTCTGGCGGATCGATTTCCAGATCGGTTGGGATGTGGATCGCAAGGAAGAGTTGAAAGAGGAAAATATCCGCGCCCGTCTGGATGCCATGCTGGGGCCGGATGTTGAATATGAGATGGTGTGGAATTCGATCTATACCTTCCAATGTCGTCGGATGCGCGAGTTCCGCCACGGTCGCGTGATCTTTGCCGGGGATGCGGCGCATCAGGTGTCGCCTTTTGGCGCGCGTGGGGCCAATTCAGGCATGCAGGATGTGGACAACCTTGGCTGGAAACTTGGGATGGTGATCAAGGGGCAGGCGCCTGATAGCCTGCTTGATAGCTACCACGAAGAGCGGGCCTATGGAGCGGATGAAAACATCCTGAATTCAACGCGGTCGACCGATTTCATCACGCCGAAATCAGACATAAGCCATACCTTCCGCAATGCGGTTCTGGCACTTGCAGAACAGTATGAGTTCGCCCGTCCGCTGGTGAATTCTGGCCGTCTTTCGGTGCCCTGTACCTATGACGGTCTGTCACTGAACGGCCCAGATGCCTTGGTGGATGGTCCGGCGCGTACCCGCGTCGGCAGTCCCTGTCCCGATGCTCCGGTTGGCGACGGCTATCTTTTGGGGCGTCTGGGGGGCGCATTCCAGATCCTGACCGTGGATGCAGACGCGCCCGAAGAGGTTGAGGAAGATGGAGTTGTTGCCACTCGGATTGCTTTGTCGGCTTCGGATGACGCCAGCGGCGCGCTGGGTGAGCGGTACTTGGGAAGTGCAAAATCGGGGGTCTATCTGATCCGGCCAGACCAACACGTGGCCGCACGCTGGGACAGCTATGATGACACCGCCCTGCGCGCTGCGCTGCGCAAGGCCTGTGGCAAAGGGGTTTAAACATGTCGGACGTGATCACCACACCAAACATCGCCGACCCGGATGGGTTTTATGCCAAGCTGATTGCGCTGCATGATGGGTTGTCCGATGCGGATAGCGCGGCGCTGAACGCGCGTCTGGTTCTGATCCTTGCCAATCAGGTCGGTGATCGGCGGGTTCTGGATCAGGTGCTTGAAATGGCGTCAAAACCGGGTGCGTGACCTGCGGGTCACGTTATGCGGCGTATTGCAGTCTTCCTTCCGGAGGACTGCAGCTACAAACCAGTAAGTCGCTTTAGCCGATCAGTCATCCCGCTCTGGATCATTTGGACTGCTGGAGAAAAGCGCGATCTTGTTGCCCTGCGGATCACGCAGATAGCCAACATAGAACCGAGGCCCATAAGAGGCACGAAATCCTGGCTGTCCCTCGTCCGAGCCACCCGCAGCAAGTGCTGCGGCATGGAGATCGCGCACTTGCTTTTGATCTGTGGCCTCAAAAGCGACCATAGCCCCGTTACCGGCCGTGGCGGGTTGCCCATTATACGTGGGTTTGACGTAAAAATCCGGAAACATAGGAACCTGCCCCTCGGGGACAGGCAGAGCAAAGCTCAACCCCTCCGCACCTTCCGTCAGACCATATCCAAGAGCCGGGAGGAAGGCGGTGTAGAACCGCTTTGCGCGCGGAATATCGTCTGCGCCAACCGTGACATAGGCAATCATGCTGTGCGTGCTTTCCTGAAAGATGAGGCCCTTAAATGAGAGCCTGAACTGAGGCTTCGCGACGTGCCCCGAAGGTTTTAGTCTGTGTCAGAATGAGCGGCGGCGCAAGGAGACCGGTTTGCCGGTGACCAACCGGTAGAGCGTATTGACGGCCATGAACCAGCCAGCAATGGCAGCGATCAACCACCCATAGATAAAGATCGATGCACCACCCATCTGGCCGGTTGTGAATTGCATGAGGACCATACCAATAGCTGCGCTCCAGGCGATCAGCCAACCAAAGAGAAAGAGGGAGGCAAAAACACGCTCTCCCAAAGGCGTTTCTGGTTCGTCTCGATCTATGCGCGCCTGCGGGAAACGCAGTTCTCCCTGGACAGGCGGGGTCAGTGTCTTTTGCGCGTCTCGGCGCTCAATGATGCGGCCAAGAGTGAATGCAAAATAGGCGACAAAGGCACAGAACAAGAGTGTGAACATCGCATCTCCTTCAAAATAAATGTGTTCTGATAAGAAGATGGGGGTGGTTGGATGAGATTTTTAGAGTTTGGTATGCGAATGTATACACATGTTGCGGCCGTGCATCAGTCGAAACTCCTAACCTCTAGGTGTTGCCCTCAGGATATGTCAGAACCGGCTTTGTTCCGAGATCGCCACGCCACAACACAAGGGCCATGAAGGGTTTGTCATGGGTTTGCGTTGCATGTGGACGATTTGACGGATGAAACAGATGCTCGCCCGCGCGCAGCACCTTGTTGTCTTCACCCTCCAGCATGAACTCCGCCTCTCCGGCGATGATGTAATACAGCTCTTTCGCCGGGTGGTGGTGGAAGGGGTAATACAGTCCGGGCGGCATATAGACCACGTAGGCGCCCATCTGATCGCTGGTGTAAGGTCCGCCGCCGCCAATCAGGCAGTAGCAGCCAAAGCGATCCATAAAATCCGAACCCATTCGCGTGCCTTTGTAGGTCTCGCGCCACTGAGCCTGTGGGCTCGCGGCGATGAAGGCGTCGCGCAAAAGGGCCGTTCCCTCCGCCGCAAGTTCTCTGTCCGCGATCATCAGATCAGCGGCCGGGACATGAAACGGCGTGACCTCTTGCTCGTCTAGCTGTGATGGAAGCGTGCAAAAGGCCTTGAGCGCTTCGGTGGTGGCAAAGGCGTTGCGGACCTCTGCAAGGAGATGTTCGAAAACTGGATGGGCCATCATTCAACCCTCATCTGAGGCAGGCCCGCCAATCCCGGACCCCGCCAAACAATATAAGTCAGAATAGGTCCGGCACCTGTGGCCATGGCATGCGGTTGGTTGGAGGTGTGCATTTGTGTCTGGCCCGGCGTGACAAAAACGGCGTCGTTTTCCTCGGTCATGAAGGTCGCAGCCCCGGCGAGGGCGAAGTACATTTCTTCCGCCTCATGGTGATGCCAGTCATAAACAAGGTTTTCGCCCCAATAGCCGACATAGGCCCGGCAGCTTTCGGATTTTGCCATGCCAGTTGGGCCATAGAGTTCGAAATAGCCGTAGCGCGAGAGAAACTCAGCGCCGACTTCTTCTTCTGTGTAGGTGCGTTTCCAACTTGCATGAGGTGCCAAGGCTTTGATCGCGTTTACAAAGTCCGCTGTCTGGTCCGCTGTCGGGGCCGTGCAGTCAACAACATGCTGTGTGGCTGGAATGAGGTTAGGGGTTACGTCGGTCACCTGCAGATCCACGGGCCAGGGGGCAAAGTCCCGCAGGTCTGGGGTTGAAAGATGCAGGGCCTTGGCGGCCTCCAGCGCGGCGAGCAGAACAGACATTTGGCGAATTCCCCAAGAGTGCGAAGACGGGTCACCATAG
This sequence comes from uncultured Pelagimonas sp., assembly GCA_947497905.1. Lineage (GTDB taxonomy): Bacteria > Pseudomonadota > Alphaproteobacteria > Rhodobacterales > Rhodobacteraceae > CANMIH01. Next base: position 150,544 of record CANMIH010000005.1, on the reverse strand, counting down.
TGCGACCTCTTACATCAAACATTGGCAGCCCCAAATCTGGGAGGTACGCGGGAAAGCGTCATAGGCGCAATTTTCATGTCGCAAATGAGAGCGTTGGGCCGTCGCCAGGGGCTACGCCAGAATTATGCCAATTGGATTTCAGGCAGGCCAAGACGCGGCGGCAATTGCAACAGCTTTTGCTTTGGCAGAGGGGGCGAAAATAGAAATCCCTGCCCGTAGGTGCAGCCCAATGCCCGCACCTGTAGCAACTGCTCAGGCGTTTCAATCCCCTCGGCTATGGCACTGCCGCCCATGCGGTCAGCAAAGCCAAAGATGGTCTCACAGACCGCATGAGCGGTTGTGGTGGTGTTGAGGCGCTGGATAAAGGCCCGATCCAGTTTGATGTAGTCAAAGGTATGATCAAGGAAGTAGGTCAACGAAGAATGGCCCGCTCCAAAATCATCCAAGGCCAGCTTGGCGCCGCGTGCGCGCAGGTCTTCTAGCCTTGCGGCCAAGGCGGGGTCAGATCCCAAAAGCGCGCTTTCGGTGATTTCCAAGACAAATTGCGGATCTGCTGCGGTTTGGTTGTCAGCGCCTTCGGGGAACCCGTTGATGGAGCCCTTGATGGGCCAAGAGGCTGCGGTTTCAGGTGTTAGTGTTTCGAGCTCATAGGGTGAGACATTCAAGCAGATCTGAAAAGGGCCTTCAAAATGATCCATGAGTTCGGGAAAGTCGGTGAGGCTTTGCCGCCGCACGACTTCACCAATCTTTGTGATCAGCCCAGCTTCTTCCGCAAGGGGGATAAACCGCGACGGTGCGATGGGGCCAAGCGTGGGATGGGTCCATCGCGCCAAGGCCTCGACTTTGGCAATGCGACCCGTTTTGAGATGAACGACCGGTTGATAGTGAACGGTGAGGGCGTTGTCGTCGAGGCCCGCCATCAAATCAGAAATCAGGCTGTGCCGGTCGCGGGCCTGTTCGCCAATTGTGCTATTAAACATGCACAGCCGGTTCCCCCCCTGAGATTTGGCATGATGCATGGCTTGATCCGCCGCTGACAACAGCCAGTCCCCTTGATCTTCAACATGAGAGGAAAGCGCAAAGCCAATTGACGCGCTGGTGAAGACGGCGCCGGTGCCAAGTTGAAATGGCGGAGACAGGGCGTCCAGGGCCCGCTGGGCCAGGGCCTGAGCGGGTGCTTCAATGTCGTTTCCTTTGAGCATAATAACAAATTCATCCCCAGCGGTCCGCGCTAGAAAAGCGTCTTCTGTCAGGATGTTGTTCAATCTAATAGCGGTCTGGGCAATGATCCGATCACCGCTGAAATGCCCGAACCGATTGTTGACAAGCTTCAGTCGATCCAGATCAAGAACGATGACAGCCACTTCGAGAATGGATGATTTGGTATGCGGCAAAATCTCGGCCAGCTTCACAGTAAGTTGCCGCCGATTTGGAAGGCCGGTCAGGGTGTCGGTAAAGCTCGTTTGGCGAACTTCCTCATATGCGCTGTACAGTTCTGTCATATCCGTCAGGCCCACGCGGATCAGATTGGCCTCATTGGACGGCAGTTTGGCCAAAGATAAGTCGACCCGTGTTTTGCGCCCCGTCGATGAGAGCAGCTGCCAGTCTAGTTTGGGGAGCTCACCCGCGAGGGCCGCCTTGAAGTTCTCCTGGAGGACGAATTGGGATTTCTGGCCCTCCGGTTGAAACTCGGGGCAGAAGTTTAGAAAACCCTTCTCAACAAGAGGCTCATCGGGCGGGATACCGAAAAGCTGTGCGGCGGCGGGGTTGATTTGAAGAAGAAGCCCAGTGTCTGCATCGAGAATGGCAATCCCTTCTGGTGCGTGTTGGACAAGTGCCGACATTTGTTTGTGCCGCTCGATTGTGCCAAGGTAACTGCGTTCCCAGAGGTGGCGCAGTTGCAAGACCAGAAGACACTGGGCTGCGGCGGTTGCACCGATCGCTAGAATACTTGAGATCCAGTTTCTTGGATCTTGAAGCGCCGCGGCCTCATGCTCCAGCAAAGGACGTCCTTGCCCCTGAACAAAATAAGTTGCGGTCAGCCCAAGCAAAATAAGGGAGATTATGAAGACCGTCAGTGTCTGGCGTTTGCTTAAGGTCGTCGCAGCAATTAAAGGGGCCAGAACAAATGTGAAATGTGCAGGTGCGGTCAGGCCAAATTGAAGTAGGCCGCAAACTCCAACGCCAAAGAAAGCCCCCGTCATGGTGAACACCCTGATTTCGGGCGTTACCAGTTTCGCAGATACCGCCGCCCAAAGGCCCGTGACGATGCAGAAAATTTGCACACCAAAAACTTGGGTCCAGCCGAACTGGGAAATGCGCACCGACACAATCAAAAAGGCACAAAGAAAGAGCGCGGCGGCAACACGATAAAGCAGACGAAGAGACCCCTGAAACGCAGCCTCAGGAGCAGGGAGATGGTCGGATAATGGGTCGGATAAATTCCGGTTTGCCATTTGCTATCCTAGTGTTTCGTCTGCAACGCGCGCTGACCATTCAGAACGGGTAATTCCGTCTCCACGAAGCTGAAAATCGACGCCTGTGGGTGATCGTGTTTCCGGTGCGGGCGGAAAGTCAGCTGCGAAAAGTCATCTCCGATTGCGGCGCGCAATTGCGCGGTGCATTTGGTGTGCTTAGAAAATGTAGTCCGGCATGGAGGGTAAGTCTTGTAAAAACTACATTATCCCACGTAAGCCATACGCAATAGCTAGCAAATTTGCGGTGGTTTGGTCATCTGCGCGTGAGATTTGCATATTGCTAAGATTGCGTGCCGTGTACAGTTTAGGCGTGTCTTGTCGTGTACCACCGGACCAGAAGGCGGAAGAAACGAAATGCTGCGTTCGCTGTCGATACGCATTCAACTGCGCATCCTTCTGATGCTACTGGCTCTGCCTAGTATCGCGTTGATTGTGATGTGGGGCGGGCAAGAATATCAGCATCTGATCGATCAAGAGCGTCGCACAGGCGCCCGGCTTGTGGATCAGGTGATGCGTGAACAGCAAGCCGTGATTGGCGACACGCGGGTGTTTCTGAAAACATTGGCACAAGATCCCGAGATCTTTGGACATGATGATGAAGGCTGTGGCGGCTTTCTGTCTCGGCTCTTGCCCCTGACACCACGCTACGCCAATATCGCCGCCCCTGATGAAGATGGGGTAATTCGCTGTAGCGCCTTGCCCGTTTTGCCATCTATCTCGGTTGCGGATCAGCCCTATTTTCGCCAGGCCATTGATCTGTCAAGGTTTTCTGTTGGGTCTTATCAAGAGGATCCGATCACAGGTGAGATCAGTCTCAATTTCGCCTATCCTGTTTTGCCACCTGACCTAACCAATCCCAGTGGTGCGCTGGTTGCGGTATTGTCGCTGGAATGGTGGGATCAATTGGTGTCTAAAGCCCAGCTTCCTGCGGGCGCTTTTGCCTATATTCTCGACCGGCGCGCCCGCGTTGTCGCGGCCTATCCACGCGACGATACTCTGCTTGGGAGACGAGTCACCGATATTGATGCCAGTCTGGCTTTGTTGCTTGAGTTTCAGGCCAAGCGCATCACAGGTGACGATGGCGTGCAACGTGTGATTGCGCAACAGGCCTTCTTGCGCGATGACAAAGGACACAACGTTCAAATGGTGGTGGGGCTCCCGGTGCAACAGGCCTGGAGCCTCGCGCTTGAGCAGGTGGCCAACCGACTTTTTGTGCTGTTTTTCATTCTGGTCTTGATGTGGTTTGGCATCATGCGCCTATTGGATCATCAACTGCTGCGCCCGCTTGGGGCGCTGAACCTTGCGCTGAAAAAGCTTGAGGCAGGCCGCTTGGAGGATGGTGGTCTGGAAAATCAGTCCAATCGTGTGGCGGAATTTCAACAGATCGCTCAGAGCTACCGGCGTATGTCCTATGCTCGGCTCTCGGCTGAAAATGCCGAAGTCACCAAACGGCGTCAGCTAGAAGCGCTGCTTGATGCGCTGCCAGATATCTATTTCCGCATGGATCATCGCGGGTATATCTTGGACTATAAAGCCCAAAGCGAAGTCGATCTTGTGCGTCCAGCAGAGCAACTTCTTGGACAGCGGATCAGTGCGTTTTTACCCCCCGATGTTGCCGCCAAATTTGAAGAGAACCTGCGCAGGCTTGCGACCTCTGGCGAGGTGCGAAGCTTTGAATACCAACTTAAGTTTGGCAAAGATCTGAGAGATTTCGAAGCCCGCTTGTGCCGCGTGGGCATGTCCGGGGATGTTGTTGTGGTTATTCGAAACATCACCTTCCAACGGGAAGCGCGCGAAACCCTGCTTCAGCAGGCACGGGTTGATTTCCTCACCAACCTACCAAATCGCTCGGCTCTCAATATCCATCTCGAAGAAGCTCTGACCGAAGCTCGACGGCTCCGCAGTGAGATTGCTTTGTTGTTTGTTGATCTCGATGGGTTGAAGCCGATCAACGATAAACTGGGGCATGCGTCGGGGGATGAGCTCATCAAACGCGCGGCCCAGAGATTGCGGGACAGTGCAGGACCACGGGATTTTGTGGCGCGGCATGCGGGAGACGAGTTCATTATTCTGGTCACAGACGATGATCCGCTGACGCGGGCGCAGGATGTGGCTGAGCGTATAATTGAGCGCATGCAACGCCCGTTTGACATTGATTTTGAAACCCTACGGATTGGGGCATCTGTCGGCATGGCGTTTTTTCCCAATCACGCCCATGATCCTGCGACTTTGCTTATGGCGGCAGATCAAGCCATGTACGCCGCCAAGGCATCGGGCGGCGGCCAGCAGCGCCAGTTTACCCCGGAAATCGGTCGACTGACCCGTGACCGATTGCGGCTACATGATGATCTGGCTCGGGCCTTGAAAGAAGACCATTTTGAGCTGGTCTATCAGCCCATCATTGATCTGAAGACAGGGCGGGTTGCGCAGGCCGAAGCATTGCTTCGCTTCAATCACCCGCAGCTGGGCCCGCTGTCACCAGATGCATTTCTACCAGTCGCCGAAGAGTTGGGGTTAAGTGTTGAGATCGGAGATCTGGTGCTGCGCAAAGCCTGTGCCGATATCTTTGACTTGCGACAGAAATTTGGCCCTGGCTTTCGGATCAGCATCAACAACTCGCCAACGGAACTTGCGGCGCGGGCCTCTGGTGAGGGGCTCGATTGGGTGACGTATATTCGGGAGAACACGCCTGATGATGCCAGTGTCTCGGTTGAAATCACCGAAAGCGCGCTGTTGGATTCAAGCGATCAGATCCGCAGCACCCTTTCGGCCCTGCGGAAATCAGGTGTGACGGTTGCCTTGGATGATTTTGGTGCGGGTTATTCTAGTCTGACCTACTTCCTTGAAAACGAGTTTGATTTTCTCAAGATGGACAAGGCTTTTGTGCGTGGAGTGCCGAATGATATCCGCGCCTCCGGGCTCTGTCAGGCGATTTTGAACCTGGCGCAACACCTTGGCAGCAAAGTGATTGCTGAAGGGATCGAAACATCTGATCAACTGGCCTTTTTCAAGTCGCGCAATTGTGCCTATGCGCAGGGGTACTTTTTCTCTCGTGCGGTCCCAGTGTCCGAGCTGTTGGATCTGCCTGCCAAATTTGAAGTGGAGTGATCTGCGGGGTTAGGACAGGAGCCAGTCCCGCACCAATACGGCGTTTTCGGTAAGGGGGATATTGCGAGACCAGACAAGATAGAACCCTTCGCCGGTGGTCCATGTCCAGTCTCGCTTGCCTGCCAGAAGCCCCTGATCGATCAACGGACCGGTGAGGTGGTTCCAGCCAAAGGCAAATCCTTCACCCGCAATGGCCGCCTGAAGCACGAGGGCATAGTCGTTCAATCGCAGGCCTGCCGCGGGCGGGCGTCCCGTCACACCAAAATGCGCAAACCACTGCTGCCAGCCCGGTCGCTCGCGGATGGGCTCTTCCAGGTGGATCAGTTTTTCATGCAGCAGGTTTGGAACAGTGGCGAGATTGACCGCAGACGCCATCACACGCGGGCTTGCCACGGGATAGATCTCTTCCGTTGCAATCAGTTCGCTATGACAGTCCGGCCAGTCGCCAGTGCCACGGCGTATGGCGAGGCTGATGCTTTCTGCATCGATGTCAGGTTCGCGGTCGCTGGACTGCAGGCGTAGGTCAATATTGGGGTGTCTGGCGTGCAGGTCCCTGAGGCGGGGCATGATCCAATAGACGGAAAAGGCCGATGAGGTGCTGAGCGTGACATGGTCGTTGAGCGATCTTTGGCGCACCGCGAGAGCGGATTCCAGAATTTCACCAAAGGCGCGCGAAACATCCGCATAAAGGCGCGCTCCGGCATTGGTCAGCGACACGCGCCGATGGCTTCGGCGAAAGAGTGGAACCCCTAGCGAGGCTTCAAGCTGTTTGATGGCGGCCGAGACGGCTGGTTGCTGAACATTCATTTCATCAGCGGCACGGGTGAAAGACCCAAGCCGCGCTGCCGCTTCAAAAACAATAAGATGGCGGGGGGAGGTGACCAGTTTCCAGAGTTCTTGCATAATCTGTGTTTATCCAAATGATTAAGTTTTTCAAGGGTCACAGCGAAAACGATGCGGGGTAGGGTTTTCGAAATCTCAAATGGAGTCCGCTCATGGCCCGCCGCGCTCGCGCTTCACGTAATCGGTCGGAAACACAAATAGCTGCACCTGCATCCCCTTATATAAAAAGGGTTTTGCCGCATTTTGACGTTTTGGATGAAGAACAGATCGTACGTCTGGAACGCCAGGTTGACTGGATCTTTGAAGAGGTTGGGATTGCCTTTCGCGACGATCCAGAGGCGCTGCGCATCTGGAAAGAGGCAGGCGCACGGGTGGAAGGTGACATTGTTCGGGCCGATGCAAGTTGGATCCGGGCGCTTTGTGCCAAGGCGCCTCGCGAGTTCACCCAGCTGGCCCGCAACCCTGATCGGTCGGTGGTGATCGGTGGGCAAAATCAAGTATTTGCACCGGTCTATGGCTCGCCCTTTGTGCGCGATCTGGAAGGGGGGCGGCGCTATGGTGACATGGAGAGTTTCGAGAAGCTGGTCAAACTGACCTATATGCTGCCGTCGCTGCACCATGGCGGCTTTGTGACCTGTGAACCCTGTGATGTTCCGGTGAGCAAACGCCATCTTGATATGCTCTATGCCCACATGACCCTGTCCGACAAACCGCATCTGGGGGCCATCACCGAGATGAGCCGCGCGCAGGACAGTGTCGATATGGCCGAGATTGTGTTTGGCAAAGAGGTGATGGAGCAGAACTGCGTCATCATGGGCAACGTCAACACCAACTCGCCGCTCTTGGTTGACCGTGTCGTCACGGAATGTGCCCGGGTCTATTCCGCGCGGGGGCAGGGGTTGATTGTTGTGCCCTTTATTCTCACCGGCGCCATGGGGCCGGTGTCAACCGCGGCCGCGGTGGCGCAGGCTATGGCCGAGGCGATGATGGTCTGCGCCTTTGTTCAGATCATCCGCCCCGGCGCGCCGTTTGTGATGGGCAACTTCCTGTCATCGATGTCGTTGAAATCCGGCGCGCCGACCTTTGGTATGCCGGAACCGGTGGTGTCGAATTATGCGATTGGCCAGCTGGCCCGCCGCGCCGGGCTGCCGCTGCGGTGCGGAGGCTCGCTCACCGCGTCTAAAGTTGAAGATGCGCAGGCGGCGTATGAGAGCGCGGACAGCATGCATTCCACCATGCTCGCCGGTGCGAATTTCGTTTTACACTCAGCAGGTTGGCTGGAAGGTGGGCTCTCCACCGGGTTCGAAAAGCTGGTGATGGATGCGGATCGGCTGGGGTCCTATTGCAAGGTCTTGAACCAGGGGCTTGTCACCGATGATGAGGCCATGGCGCGTGACGCCTATGGTGAGGTTGATCCGGGCGGGCATTTCCTTGGATCGGCCCACACCATGCGCCACTACCAAGATGCCTTTTACGAGGCGCAGCTGTCGGATTCAGAGAATGTTGAAAGCTGGGAAGAAGGCGGCAGACAGGACATGCGTCGCCGCGCCTATGATCGGTGGAACCACCTGCTCAACACCTACGAAGCCCCAGCCATGGATGTCGCCAAGAAGGATGAACTGGCGGCCTATGTGGCCAAGCGCAAAGAGGACCTGCCTGATGCCTGGTATTGAGGTCAAAGCGCGGGAGTGTCGGGTATGAGTAAACTCCGCATCACCGGTCTGCGGGCTACGCCGGTCAATATACCTTTGGAAATGCCCATGTGGTGGACCGGGGGGCATTATCCGGGCACTTCGAAAACCATTATCGAAGTGGAAACCGATCAGGGATTGGTTGGCCTGGGTGAGGCCCCCTCGGTAGATGTCACCGAGACCATACGCGCCATGGGGGAACGTCTGATTGGGGCGGATGCCCTGGACATTGCGGGCTGCGAAAGCCTCTGCGTGCCGCCTTGGCAGATTGTGCAGAACACCGACGACAGCAGCGTGGTCAAAGCCTTTGGGGCCATTGAAATTGCGCTGTGGGATCTGCGAGGGAAAGTCGCGGAAGAACCGCTCTATCGGCTTCTGGGCGGTGCCGTGCGCAAAGAGATCCCATTCACCGAGTATTTCGGGTTCCGCGCAGGTGGCGAGATGAAGCCACAAGAGGTTGCGGACTATTGCGTTCAAATGCGCGAAGCCCATGGCAGTACGATGTTCGAGGGCAAGTTGATCCTTGGCGACCCGCGCAAGGAGATCGAGACCCTCAAAGCGATCCGTTCCGCGCTGGGGCCGGATGCGATGCTGCGCCTCGACAGCAATATGCAATATAGCCTGCCCACCGCGATCCGCGTTTTCCGCGAAATCGAACCCTATGACATTCGCAATTACGAAGACCCTGTTGCCACCTTCGAGGAGATGGCCGAGCTGCGTAAACACTCCTCCATTCGCATCTCGACCCATGTCCCCGATATCCGGCGCGCCGTTGCCTTGGGCGCGCCGGATTATTTCGTCACCAATTTTGCCGTGCTGGGTGGGATTTCCCGCGCCATGCGGTTCATTGGGGCCTGTGAGGCGATGAATGTGGGGTTCTGGTGTTATTCAGGCGATGCCGGGATTGCGACTGCGGGCTATCTGCACATGTCGGCGGCCATGCCCTGGATCACCGAACCGTCCCAGTCGCTGTTTCGCTGGCAGGTTGGCGATGTGATCGAAGGTGGGCCGTTCCGACAGGTCAATAATGTGATCGCGGTGCCCGAGGGGCCGGGGCTTGGGGTCACTCTGGATCGCGATGCCTTGGCACACTGGCATCAGCATCTGGTCGAACATGGCCCGCTTGACCATTTCCATGACCCCGGCATGCAGGGCCGGTTCCGCCGGCTTCCCCTGAATTGAGGAGCATAACAATGTCCAATGATATCCCTTCGACCATGCACGCGGTGTATCTGACCGGGCACGGTGGTCCCGAGTGTCTTGAGTATCGGACAGACGTGCCTGTTCCGACACCGGGGCTTGGCGAAGTTCTGATCAAGATCGGGGCGGCCGGGATCAACAACACCGACGTAAACACCCGGATTGGTTGGTATTCCAAGCAGGTTACAGGTGATACCGAAAGCGCCACGCAGGATCTGAACGCAGAAGATGATGACGCAAGCTGGACCGGTCGTCCCCTTGTGTTTCCGCGCATTCAGGGCGCCGACGCCTGTGGGCACATTATGGCAGTGGGCGAGGGTGTTGACGGCGCGCGTATCGGCGAACGTGTGATGGTGGCCAGCCTTCAGCCCGCGCCAGATGCCACGGATGACTGGGATTTTATCACCTGGGGGTCGGAATGTGACGGGGGCTTTGCCCAATACGCCACAGCGCGCAGTGATCAGACCCATAAGGTGACCAGCGACCTGAGCGATGTGGAACTGGCCTCGTTTCCCTGTGCCTATTCGACCGCGGAAAATCTGATTTCGCGCGCAGAATGTCAGGCCGGGGATGTGGTGCTGATCACCGGGGCCTCAGGCGGTGTCGGGTCGGCGGCGGTGCAGCTGTGCAAACGCCGGGGCGCAACCGTGATTGCCATGGCATCGCGTGCAAAACACGACCAGATGGCGGACCTTGGTGCGGATCGTTTATTGGATCGCGGTGATGATCCTGTTGCGGAACTAGGCGAGCAAAGCGTGACTTTGGTGGTTGATCTGGTGGCGGGTGATGGGTTTCCAGGCTTGATTGCCTGCCTGAAACGTGGCGGTCGCTATGCCACCTCAGGTGCGATCGGCGGCCCGATCACCACACTGGATGTGCGGGATCTGTATCTCAAAGATCTGACCTTTGTTGGCAGCACCGCACAGGCCCCAGAGACCATGCCGAACCTGATTTCCTACATCGAGGCTGGCGAGATCAAGCCGATGGTGGCCCAGACTTTCCCGCTCTCTGACATCACAAACGCGCAGGACGTTTTCCTGCAAAAGACATTCGTCGGCAAGCTTGTGCTGCTGCCGTAAATCGACACGAAGGACCAGATTATGCCTGAGATTCAAAAAGACGAAACCACCGGCGGCAAGCAGCTCCCCTCCCACGCAAAGGTTGTGGTGATTGGGGGCGGTGTCGTAGGATGCTCCATTCTGTTCCATCTGGCTAAGTTCGGCTGGAAAGATGTTGTTCTGCTGGAACGGGATGAGCTGACCAGCGGATCATCCTGGCACGCAGCCGGTCAGATCCACACCATCAGCTCAGATCCCAATATCTCGCGGCTTCAGAGCTATACCATTGATCTGTATAAAGAGATCGAAGAAACCTCGGGCCATTCTGTTGGATTGAACATCACCGGTGGGTTCTACCTGGCCTCGAACAAAACCTGGTATGACTATCTCAAGCGGGAACGCTCAAAAGCGCGCTATATGGGATTGGATCAGGAATTCATCAGCCCCAAAGAGGTGGCCGAACGTCATCCTCTGATTGATCCCTCCCATTATCACGCGGCCCTGTGGGATGATCAGGATGGCGATCTGGACCCATCCGGCGCCACCTATGCCTTTGCCAAATCGGCCAAGGTCCATGGCGCCCAGTATTTCACCCATTGCGGTGTGACCGCCATGAGCCAGCGCCCCGATGGCAGCTGGGATCTGACAACGCCCAAGGGCACCATCAACGCCGAACAGGTGGTCAACTGCGGCGGCCTATGGGCGCGCGAAGTTGGTCATATGTCGGGCATTCATCTGCCAGTTCAGCCGATGGAGCACCACTATCTGATCACCGAAAAGATCGATGCGGTGGCCAACCACGGGTCGCGCCTGCCGGCGGGCATCGATTATGAGGCCAATATCTATTTCCGGCAGGAACGTCAGGGCATGCTCTTGGGGACCTATGAGCCCAAAGGCACCCCGTGGAAGGTGGATGGCACCCCATGGGACTTTGGTCACGAGCTGTTGCAGCCTGATCTCGATCGCATTGCGGACCGTCTTGAAATGTCCTTTGACCGCATTCCGGCCATTGGCGAGGCCGGGATCAAAGACATGATCAACGGCCCCTTCACCTTTGGCCCCGATGGCAACCCGATGATTGGTCCGGTTCCGGGCATGAAAAACTACTGGGTCGCTGTAGGCGTCATGGCGGGCTTCTGTCAGGGCGGCGGGGTCGGCCTGACCATGGCGGAATGGATGATTGATGGCGAGCCGTCGATTGATGTCTGGGCCATGGATGTTGCGCGCTTTGGCGAGTTTGCGACACCGGAATGGGGCACAATCAAATCGACGGAGAATTACGAGCGTCGCTTTGTGATGACCTTCCCCAACGAAACGCTGCCCAAAGGTCGGATGCAGAAGACCACGGCGCTTTATGACCGGCTGGTCAGCAAAGGCGCGCGGATGGGGCAGGGCTTTGGTCTTGAGAACGCGCTTTGGTTTGCTGACAGCCCTGAGGACGCCCACGAAGAGCCCACGTTCGAACGCAACCGCAGCCATGACTATGTCGCGCGTGAGGTCAAAGCCGTGCGCGAGGCGGTGGGCGGCATCGAAGTGGCCAACTTTGCCAAACATGAATTCAAAGGCGCCGGTGCGCGCGCCTATCTCGATCGCGTGCTGGCGGGGTATGTGCCGAAACCCGGCCGCCTGACCCTGACCCCGATGCTGACCCCGAAGGGCAAGCTTTATGGGGATCTGACCGTGGCCTGTCTGGCGGAGGATCACTTTGTGCTCTTTGGCTCGGGCGCGATGCAAGAGGCGCACAGCCGGTGGTTTGAAAAAGATCTACCCGCCGATGTCAGTTATGCCAATGTCAGTGACGACTGGCACGGGATTGCCTTGTCTGGTCCAAAGTCACGCGCTCTGTTGCAGCGGATCACGCGCGACGATGTCAGCGCCGAGGCCTTCAAATTCCGCGATCTGCGCCAGACCTTTGTCGGTGGCGTGCCTGTGATCCTCAACCGGATCTCGTTCTCGGGCGAGCTTGGGTATGAGATCTATTGCAAACCGCAGTATCTGTTGCGCCTCGCCGAAGCCATCGAAGAGGCCGGGGCCGATCTGGGCTATCGCTGGTATGGAGCGCGGGCACTGATGAGCATGCGGCTGGAGAAAGGCTGGGGCGTCTGGACTTTGGATTTCCGTCCTGATTTCAACGCTGTGGAAAGTGGCATGGACGTCTTCATCAACTGGAAAAAGGACTTTGTGGGCAAAGAGGCGACTTTGAAAGCCCGCGACGAAGGTCCGGTCCGCAAGCTTGTGACCATGACCATCGACGTGGATGGCATTGATGTGTCCAACGACGAAGCCATTCTGAAAGATGGCGAAGCCGTGGGTTATGTCAGCTCGGGCGGCTATGGCCATCATGTCAAAACCTCGATGGCGATGGGCTATGTCGCGTCAGAGCATGCCGAGGCCGGAACCGAGTTGCAGGTCGAAATTCTGGGCGAAATGTACACCGCAAAAGTGCTGGGCGCGCCGATTTATGACGCAAACGGCGCCAATATGCGCGCGTAAATCAAAGTCGGAGGCAGGGAATTGACCCACCCAATGGCACTTTCTCTGTCGCAGGCGCAGCCCGTAGAAGCGGCTGCGCCCCGACGCTTTGTTTTTGTTCTGATGCCGTCCTTCTCGCCTTTTGATCTGGCAAGTGCGGTTGAAGCCCTCAGCGCGGCAAATAATTTTGACCGCATCCACCGGTTTGACTGGCGGGTCATCAGCGAAACCGGTCAGCCGATGCAAGCGGCCAACGGCCTGACAGTTGCGGTTGACGGCGCGCTGTCTGAGGTTGGTCGCGGTGATCTGGTGATGGTGCTGGGCGGGAGCTTGACCCACGGGTCAGACATCCTGTTTGGTTGGCTCAGGCGCGCCTTTCGTCTGGGGGCCTGGCTGGGGGGCATTGGTGGTGGAACCGCCATTCTGGCGCGGGCCGGTGTGGTGAATGACCGGCAGGTCACCACCCATTGGTCTTTGCGGTCTGCCTTGATTGAACAGTATCCAGCTTTGCACCTGTCGCGGTCGATTTTCACGGTCGATCGCGGTCTGGCCACCTGTGCCGGTGGTGCGGCTGTTCTGGATATGATGTTGCATCTGATCACCGAAAGGCATGGTTCAGAGGTGGGACTGGCCGTTGCGGATCAGCTTGTGTGCTCGGCGGCGCGTAGTTCGCAACAGGACCAAACCATTGCCGAGCATTGCCGCACAGGACAGAGGCACGAAAAACTGACAGAGGCGCTTTCGCTGATGCGGCGGGAAATGGAAGACCCGTGGTCGCCGTCAGAAATCGCAGCGCAGGTGGGGTTATCGACCCGTCAGCTCGAACGGCTGTTTGCCCGGTATCTGAATGCCTCGCCCAAGGTGTTTTACACCCGGCTGCGGCTGGAAAATGCCCGAGCGCTGCTCCAGCAGACCAATATGCGGATCATTGATGTGGCGATTGCGAGCGGCTTTGGGTCACAGACCCATTTCTCGAAACTCTATCGCCGCCACTATGGCATCCCCCCGCATCAGGAACGCGGGCTGAGCTAAAGTTCTTCCTTCAACCAGTCGAGAAACGCGCGCGTGGCGGGCGTTTCAGCATGGCTTGAGGGGGGGATGAGGAAATAGGCTTCGGTCATGGGGGGGGCAAAGTCATCCAACCGTAGCAGGCGTCCGTCGGCCAGAAAATCGCCCGCCAGCGTGTCGTGTGACATGGCCATGCCCGCCCCGTGCAAAGCAGCGCTGAGCGAGATCACAAAGGTTGAGCCCAGCTGCACATCGGTCCCCCGCGAAAACGGTCGGTTCTGCGCCTTGAACCAGGCGTCCCAGGTGCCGGTCAGTCCTGCGCAGTCAAACAAATGGGCCTTATCGAAATCTCGCTCGGGATAGTTTGGAGCGCAGACCGGAAAAAATACCTCGTGGGTCAGGCGTTCGGCGGAGGCAGGCATTCCATCCGGCCGGTCAAACCGGATCTCAAGCGCGGCTTGAGCGGCGTGGCGATCGGGGTCCCAGATGGGCGTCACGATGTTGAGAACCAACCAAGGGTGTCGGGCATAGAGTCGGGGCAGGCGCGGTGTGAGCCAGAAGATGGAGAAGGCCATATTACACTGCAAAATCAGATGTCTGCCACGGTCACCACCTGTAAAGGCCTGTGTTCCGGTTGAGATCAGATCAAAGGCCTGTTGCACCACGGGCAGATAGTTTGCCCCGGCTTCGGTCAGGTGCAATGCACGCGGGCGTCTAAGGAACAACTCGCGCCCCAGCAGCGATTCAAGATTGCGGACATGCTGGCTTATCGCGGGCTGCGTCATACCCAATTCACCTGCTGCTCGGGTGAACGAAAGATGCCGTGCGCTGGCTTCAAAGGCGCGTAGCCAAGGAAGCGGGGGAAGATTGGTTTGCGCCATAGATAACCCATACATAAGTGTAACTTATGTTATAGGTTCAATTCCGTAATTTGTCAGCGAAACATTTCCCTGCCACTCTGTCGCAAACCGGCAAAAAGGACTTTCAGACATGAACGCACCTGACACCCGCAATATGGCTCATTGGGCTGAGCGCACGGACATGGCCGCGGCCTTTCGATGGACGGCCCGTCTGGACATGCATGAAGCGGTGGCCAATCACTTTAGTCTGGCGGTGAACGACGACGGCACCCAGTTTCTGATGAACCCCAATCAGATGCATTTCAGCCGCATTCGCGCCTCGGATCTTTTGCTGCTGGATGCCAATG
This sequence comes from uncultured Pelagimonas sp., assembly GCA_947497905.1. GTDB lineage: Bacteria > Pseudomonadota > Alphaproteobacteria > Rhodobacterales > Rhodobacteraceae > CANMIH01. The sequence goes on along the minus strand of CANMIH010000005.1, from coordinate 135,480 downwards.
ATCCCACGACAATGGACCGCCCCGGCGCCCCCGATCCCACCGCATGGGGATTGCATGGGTCTATTCACCGTCTGTGCCCCCATGCGCGCTGTGTGATGCATGTGCATTCAATCCACGCCACGGTTCTGGCTTGTCTGGCGGATAGCACCCTTCCGCCCATCGACCAAAACACCGCGACGTTCTACAACCGCTATGTTGTCGACAATGAGTTCGGCGGGCTTGCCTTTGAAAGCGAAGGCGCGCGGTGTGCCTCGATGCTCACGGATCCGAAGATCAAAGTGATGATCATGGGCAATCACGGTGTGCTGGTGATTGGGGATAGCGTCGCGGATACATTCAATCGCCTGTATTACTTCGAACGCGCCGCCGAAACCTATATCCGGGCGCTGCAAACGGGCCAGAAACTGCGGGTTCTCAGTGACGAGATTGCCGAGAAAACCGCGCAAGAGCTGGACGATTATCCGGGGCAGGCGGAAACGCATCTGGCTGAACTGCGGATGATCCTGGATGGCGAAAACTCGAACTACGCCTCGTAAACGCGCCATCAGATCCATTGGTTGGTGACCCGCTGGTCAGGACATGACCGGCGGGTCATTTTTTGTTTTGGCGAGCCGAGTTTGGTTCAGAGCTGGGATTATGCAAAGGTAGGGCGCATATCGCAATTGAAGAGTTTTCAGGTAAGAAACTGTAAAGGCAGACTTTAATGGGGCTGCTGCCTTCACTCTTCTGAATGATTTGAAACACCCTTGGGTAATTTGGTAAAATAACCTTACCACGGATGTTGCTTATAGGAAACTTTCGTTCTAATTCTGTCATCGGGAAACTAACCGGAGGCGAGATCATGACCGATCGTATCGAACATCACGGGTTGCAGGTGGCTCCTGAGCTGCACAGCTTTATTGAAGAGCAGGCTTTGCCGGGCAGTGGTGTCGACGCCGATGCGTTTTGGGCGTCGCTCTCTCAGCTCCTGCATGATTTTGGCCCCCGCAATCGTGAGCTGCTTGAAAAACGTAGCGAGATGCAGGCCAAGGTCGATGAATGGCACAAGGCGCGCAAAGGCCAGGACCACGATGCTGAGGCCTATCAGGCGTTTCTGACCGAGATTGGCTATCTTGTTACGGAAGGTGATGATTTCGAAATCGAGACCGCTAACACCGACCCTGAAATTGCGATGGTGCCGGGGGCGCAGCTTGTTGTGCCCATCAACAATGCGCGCTTTGCGATCAACGCGGCAAACGCCCGCTGGGGGAGCCTGTATGACGCGCTCTATGGTACCGATGCTCTGGGCGATCTGCCGACAGGTGGTGGATATGACGCGGCGCGCGGCGCGCGGGTTGTCACCTGGGCCAAAGAATTTCTCGATGCCACGCTGCCGCTGACTCACGGGTCATGGGCGGATGTGACTGGTTTTGGCAACTTTGATGGTGCACTTGAGATCAAGACAGCCGAGGGCAGCGCCCTTGCCACGCCGTCGCACTATGTTGGCTATCGCAATGACGGCAGCGAGATCCTGTTCAAAAACAATGGGCTGCACATTCGTGTTGTGATCGACCCAAGCCATCCGGTGGGGGCCACAGATCCGGCGGGCATCAGCGACGTGATCCTCGAAGCCGCGCTTTCGACCATCATGGATTGCGAAGACTCCGTTGCCGCTGTGGATGGTGAAGACAAGGCGCTGGCCTATCGCAATTGGCTCGGGTTGATGAAAGGAGATCTGAGCGAAGAGGTCAATAAAGGTGGTAAAACCTTCACCCGCGTGATGGCCGAGGATGTAACGTTTCAGACCCCAGGTGGCGATGATCTGACGCTCAAGGGCCGCTCGCTTATGCTTGTGCGGAATGTGGGCCATCTGATGACCAATCCCGGCATTCTTGATCGCGATGGCAATGAGGCGTTCGAGGGCCTGATGGATGCCATGATCACCACGCTGATCGCAAAACATGATCTGGCTCGCGAAGGCGGCAACTCGGTTACGGGTTCGGTCTATGTGGTGAAACCCAAGATGCACGGCCCGGAGGAAGTGGCCTTCTCTGATGAGATTTTTACCTTTGTAGAACAAGCTCTTGGCCTGCCGCAGTATACCGTCAAACTGGGCATTATGGACGAAGAGCGCCGCACCAGCGCCAACCTGAAAGAATGCATCCGCGCCGCAAAGTCGCGAGTGGCCTTTATCAACACCGGCTTCCTTGATCGCACCGGCGATGAGATGCACACCTCGATGGAGGCCGGCCCGATGTTGCCCAAAGGCGAGATCAAAGGTACCGCCTGGATCGCATCCTACGAAGACCGAAATGTGGATATCGGTCTGGCCTGTGGTCTGAAAGGCAAGGCGCAGATTGGTAAAGGCATGTGGGCGATGCCCGACCGCATGGGCGAAATGCTCGATGCGAAGCTGGGGCATCCGCAATCGGGTGCAACCTGTGCCTGGGTGCCGTCACCCACCGCCGCAACGCTGCACGCCACCCATTACCACAAAGTGGATGTGCGCTCCCGTCAGGACGAACTGCGCGCCGGGGGAGCCCGTGGCACCCTGAGCGATCTGCTGACCTTCCCGGTGATGACAGGACGCAACCTGTCGAAAGAGGAGGTGACCCGCGAAGTTGAAAATAATGCGCAGGGTATTCTGGGCTATGTTGTCCGCTGGGTCGATCAGGGGGTCGGCTGTTCCAAAGTGCCTGACATCCATGATGTTGGCCTGATGGAAGACCGCGCCACCTGCCGAATCTCGTCACAGCATATCGCCAACTGGCTGCACCACGAGATCATCTCGCGTGACGACGCCATGGAGATCATGAAGCGCATGGCCGCGGTTGTGGACCGTCAGAATGCTGGCGATCCAAGCTATATCCCAATGGCACCAGGCTATGACACTGTGGCCTTCAAAGCCGCCTGTGATCTGGTGTTCGAAGGTCGTGTTCAGCCGTCCGGCTATACCGAACCAGTGCTGCACGCCCGACGTCTTGAACTCAAAGCATCGCTGTAAGGAAAACGGATATGGCTGACATTACTCTGGAACAGGCAAAGGGCATCATCCGTGTGGCCTTTGAAACCGGCGTGGCGCACGGGATGAACCCGCTGTCGGTGATAGTGCTGGATGCGGGTGGGCATGTACGCGCCTTTGAGCGTGCCGATGGGGCCGCACCCGGCCGGTATGAAATCGCGATGGGCAAAGCCTATGGCGCGGTGATGCTGGGCATGGCTGGTACAGCGCAGATGGCCCGCGCCGAAGCGCAAGCCTATTTCATCGCTGCGGCCAACGGCGCCTATGGCGGGCGCCTGATCCCAGTGCCCGGCGGCATTCTGGTGCGCGACGCCGACGGGGCCGTGATTGGCGCGGTTGGCGTGACAGGCGACAGCTCGGACAATGACGCGATTGCGGGCAAAGCGGGCATCGAAGCCGTAGGCCTGACCGCAGAAATCTAAACGCGGCTCAACACCCTTGAACAAAAAAGCTCCCGAAGCGATCTTCGGGAGCTTTTGTTATTCTGCGCGGGGCAAACAGAAGCGGCTCGGGGGCTTCTTCTTTTCACAAATACTCTGGGGGAATTGGCCAATAGGCCAAGGGGGCAAAGCCCCCAATGCCTTTGACCGAGTAACTCAGTCTTTCGGCATCTGCATGACAATGCAGGTGGTTGATCCTGTGGCATAAAGCTTGCCGTCTTCTTTGCCGCGCAGCTCGCCGACGGCAACGCCGGTTGACCGCCCCACATGCTGAACAGTGCCCACAGCATGAACAGTCATGCCAAGCGGGATCGAGCGAACGACATTGATCTTGTATTCCAAGGTTGTGTAGGTCGACCCTTTGGGCAATGTGGTCTGAACCGCGCAGGCCATGCAGCTGTCCAGAATGGTGCCATACCAGCCCCCATGCACCGTGCGCAGCGGGTTTGTGGCGCGAAATTCCGGTGTGCCTTCGAAAACAACACGGCCCTTGGAAACGTCGTGGAGCGTGAAGCCCAAAGTTTCGCCAATGGGTGGACCGGCAAGGTCTCCGTCCAGTATTGCCTGAATGAACTCTTCTCCGCTGCGGGAGAAAAGTTCGGTCATATCGGGCAGCTCTTCAAGTGTCTGAGCGATGCGGCGCTGGGTCATGGTGGGGGCCTCGTGCGTTGGTGTCAGATCCCTCAAACCAAGCTTGAGGTGACGCGCCAAGGCTTACGCCACGTTATTGCAGATAAGCCATCGGGTCGGTGCTTTCAAAACCCTTGCGCACTTCGAAGTGCAGATAGGATGGATCACCGGCCTGGACCTTGCCAAGCGTCTGACCACGGCTGATAGCGTCGCCCTTTTTCACCGAGATTCCATCGAGGTGGGTATAGACAGTGATCAGATCACCCGGGTGGCGTACCAGAAGGAAGTTCACGCCTTCTGTGGTCGAGCTGATGGAGGCAACTTTGCCCGAGGCTGCGGCTTTCACCGGAGTGCCTGCGGCTGCAGCGATATCGATACCGTTGTTTTTGCCCTTCGAGAACTCACGAATGATGTTGCCAGAGACAGGCATGGACATGGCAGCTTTGGATGCTGTGGTCTGCTGTCCGATATCGGCGACAGGTTTTGCCGGGGTCGCGGCCGGTTTGGCGGCTGCGGCAGGCGCAGGATTTTCTGAGGGCAGGGGGCTGGCCGCCGAGGGTGGCGTCGGCGTGGCGGACCCCTGTCCGGGGGCCGGGGTGGTGTCTTCGGCGGTGATCTCGGTGCTTGCTGAGGTGACCGGGATCAACAGGTACTGGCCTTCACGGATGGTGAAGGCGCGATCCAGGTTGTTCCACTCGGCCAAGGACCGTGGCGAGACATTGTAGCTCCGGGCGATGGAAAACGCGGTTTCGCCACGGGATACCTGATGGCGGATGGGTTCAATACCTTCAGACCCCGTGGTGCCCGAGGGAGTGGTTGAGGCCGCGCGGTCAATTGCACTGCCAGCCAGAGCGGTCACATCCACACCTGGGGCTGTGGGGAGCGCGGCTGTATCAGCTTCTGCAACGCGGCTGGGCAGGGCGATCAGATCGCCACGGTTAAGCGCAGCATCAACGCCGATGCCGTTGTAGGTTCCAACCGCTGATGGATCGAGGCCGAGGCGCTGTGACAGGGTGGTGATGGTATCCCCACGACGCGCCACGGCAACCTGATAGCTTGGGTATGAAATCACACCGCGCCCATCCGGTGCCGGCGGCTTTTCGGTTTTGGCCTGTGCCGCCGCGGCGGAGGTGTCAACCGGGCCACCGATTTTGCCACGCATGTCGAGATCAAGGGTGTCCAGACACCCCCCCAGAAGGGAGATCACGGCAAGGGCGGTGAAGGAGCGGTATTTGACTGTCATCTCGATGTCCTCAGGCGCGTCCCTTGTGCCGGGACGTCGATCACGCATTGGGTTGAGCTGACACTTAATCTTTGCCAAGCCCTTCGACAAGCGGGACGAAGCGGACGGAGCGCAATTCGTCATATTCAAACCCGCTTTCATGCCGGGTGACACGGATCAGATGCTGAACGGCGTCCGACTGTCCCACCGGTACGACCATGGTACCGCCAATCTTGAGTTGCGCCAAGAGGGGGCCTGGCGGGTCTTCGGCAGCTGCGGTCACAATGATACGATCAAAGGGGGCCTGGTCGGGCAAACCAAAGGACCCATCGGCCGTAAAGGCGGTGATATTGTTTAGCTCCATCTGCTCAAACACCTTAGAGGCGGTTTGAACCAGACGTTTGTGACGATCCACAGTGTAAACACGACGCGCCAAGAGCGCGAGGATCGCCGCTTGATAGCCCGACCCCGTGCCGACCTCGAGAACCTTGTCACGCGGGCCGATTTGCAGTGCCTGGGTCATGATCCCGACCACAGAGGGTTGCGAGATTGTCTGGCCACAGGCGATGGGCAGAGGCATGTCCTCGTAGGCGCGATCGTTGAAATAGCCCTGAATAAAGGCCTGGCGATCGATGCGCTCCATGGCGGACAACACGGATTTGTCTGTGACACCCTTGGACCGCAGCGCAAAAAGAAACTGCATCTTGGCTTCTGCGTCGAAACTCATGCAAAGGCGTCTTTCATGGCGTCAAGCGCGGCCTGATCGGTGTAGTCCGCACGCATCGGGGTCACCGTGGTATAGCCCTTCAGATTCATATCGGCATCTGTACCAGCGGCGGTTTCCGCGCGTTGGTTGCCACCCTTGGCCCAGAGGAACCGACGCCCAGACGGCGCATCTGCGGGTTGAACTGAGAAACAGGTATCGTGGCGCAGGCCCTGAGGGGCCACAACCGTGCCTTTGACGTTTGCCGCGGGCACAGGCGGGAAATTAACGTTATAGAACAACCGATAACCTGATTGGTCCTGCGGATCATTGGCCAGAATACGACGGACCACCTCGGCGCCATGCACCGCAGAGGCCTCAAAGGAGTTTTCGAGATTGAGGTTGTCAGGGCCGTAATATTGCGACAGGGCGATCGACAGGATGCCTTGCAGCGAACCTTCTACTGCGGCGCCAAGCGTGCCCGAATAGAGCGCGTTTTCGGCGGAGTTGTTGCCCTTGTTCACACCTGACAGGATCAGATCTGGGGGGGTGTCTTTCAGAATGTCATGCACCCCGGCCAAAACGCAGTCTGCGGGACTGCCCTCGGCGGCATAGCGACGTTCGCCCATTTGAACCACCATGGTCGGATGGGTGTAAGAAATACAATGAGATACGCCTGATTGCTCAAAGGCCGGCGCCACGGTCCAGACCTCACCCTCGGGTCCAGCCAGCTCATGCGCGATGGCCTCGATGATTTTCAATCCCGGCGCGTTGATGCCGTCGTCATTGGTGATGAGAATGCGCATGATATCCGCCCGTTCGTGTTTGCCTCTGCATAGGGAATGCAAACGCCTCGGGCAAGCTCTGCGCGGATATGTGCCTAACGCGTGGCGATATAGCCGCAGCTGACCCGTGATGGCGGCCCGGATTTGAAATGTTGATGCTTAGGCTGATCGAATCCGGCGCGCCGGAGCATGTCCAACATCTCTTTCGGTTTGTATGAGGCATGGCCCCAGCGCCATCGAACCAGCGAAGTACACCAATGTGGGCGTGAAACGGATAGGACAAGTGTTCCACCGGGAACCAATCGATCTTTGAGACAGACCAGAGCGCGTTCAGGGTCTGGAAGATGCTCGATCACATGGGCACACAGGACGATGTCAAATTGTTTGCTGTCCCACCCCGCGTCTCCAATGCCACCCTGATGAGATTGGGCGTGGGGCAAACGTTGCTGCGCGATGGCGAGCATACGCGGGGAAATATCGAGCAGGGTGAGGTTGTCCGTCGGCCCTGCCACGGCCTGCAGGGCTTCGGCAAAAGCCCCTGATCCACAGCCTACATCTAAAGCAGTGGTGGCAGTCAAAGGAGACACCGCGCGGATCAGATCCTGATAAGCGGCGTCAAACCCTAGGTGTTCGATGCCACTTTGCCAGCTGTGCGCCGCGCGATCGTACTCCGATTGCAAGGTCGTGTTCGACCGGATGCGCGTCAGACCAAGGCGTTCGATAAATCCACTCATGCGGAGATCAAACGATCAGACGCGCAGCGGGTCAAGCGATCTGTGCCTCTTTCAGGAGACGGGCAGCTTCATCAGCGGGGACCGCCAGAGCGTCGCGGTCTTCACCGGGGTGGAACCGGGCCCGCACCGCCGTTGCCATGGGATTGGGCGAGAGAACATGCACTTTGGGGCCAGTTTTCTCACTTTCAGCGGCCCAGGTCCGGGCCAGCCCGATCTGCGCGGTTTTGGTGGTGCCGTAATAGCCGTAGAACTTTTCGCCGCCCATTGGGTCGTCAAAGAACAAGGCTGTGCCCTCTTCCCCCAGAAGCGGTGCGACAAACGGGATCATGTGACCCATGGCATCGACATTGGTCGACATCGATTTCTGCCATTCCTTGGGGTCCAGATAGACCGCAGGCGTCAGGGCCGAGGTATGAACAGCGGTATGAGCCCAAAGCGAAATTCCGCCCCAACGATCGTGGATCGAGCGGCAAAGATGGGCCATGGCATCGCGGTTGGTGATGTCCATCGGGGCTAATGTCGCTTCGCCACCTTTGGCTTTGATGCGATCATCCAGCTCTTCCAGGCCGCCCACAGTTCGGGCAACAGCGACGATATGATAGGCGGGAGCAAGCGCCTCGGCCAAGGCAAAGCCAAGGCCACGTGACGCACCGGTGATAAGAGCGATCTGTGTCATGTGTTTGATGTGTCGTGCGCAGAGGGAAAGGTCAAGACCTGCTCGGCTTCGTTGGCGTGTAAGCGGCGCAATGCCGCTTCGCAGAGATCCAGCTCAAGCCAGGCACAGCCCATGCAGACCGATTTCAGATCTCCGGGTTGGATATGTTTGCGAATGCGCGCTTTGGCGTCGCGCCAGGTCATCTCTTCCAAAGGTTTGAGAGCGAGGGCTTTTGCATGAGATCGGTCAAGTTGGGCGATGTGCTGCTGATTGTTGCACAGCCGACCGCTGCGTTTGGGGCAGGGGGCGCAGATGTTATCGGCATAACCGGTGAGCTTGATCGGGGTCTCATCCCCCTCAGGGCCACGCAGTTGCCCCATGACGATCCGCGTCATGTTGTCGGTGAATGCGCTGGAATAACCTTCACCCGCATAGCCCAAGGCACACATCAGATGATGGGGCCTTAGGCGCAGTGGGTCAGTCATTGGCCAGATGTGGGCGGATGTCGTTGCCCGCAGCGGCATAGACATCGAGCAGGTCATCAAATGAAATGCCCTGTGTCTGAGCTTCTGCCAGCGCACCATCTTCAGCGGTGAGCGCCGGGCGCTCAATGTCCTGTGTGGGCAGAAGCGTCACCGCAGTACCCTCGGCGTCTTCAAAACCGGGCAGCGCATTGGCAAGAATGCCTTCACCACCTGCAAATGCTCCACCGTCCAGTGTTGCCGCATAGCTTCGCGCAAGATCGGGGGCGACCTCGGCCCAGGCCCCAAAGACCATCGCATCATCCGCGCCACGAATAGGCAAAGCCAACCCGCAGCGGATGAAATAACGTCCCTGATAACGACAGAGTTCAGGGCTCAGACGGTCTTCGCCATACTCACGATCTTCTCCCTCAGACGGGCCATGCGGCCAATCGTCAGGCGCGTCAAAACCAAGATCGTAGATCCCACTGAAGCTTTGACCACAGCAGGGACACTGGCGGCTTTCATCATTGAAGCGCCGCCAGCGGCTATCTAGGGCAAGCAGGCTCACTCGGCAGCCTTAAGCTTAAAGCCCTGTTCGATCTGATCTTTTGGAGCGATGGGATAATCGCCGGTAAAGACCGCATCGTGATAAGCAGGGTTCTCAGGGTCACGGCCGTCTTCTTCGCCAACCGCGCGGTACAGGCCGTCGATCGATACGAATTTAAGCGAATCCACACCAAGATATTCGGCCATCTCATCTTCGGACATCCGCGCCGCCAGAAGTTCCTCGCGGGTGGGCATGTCAACGCCGTAGAAATCCGGCCAGACGGTCGGCGGCGAGGCAATACGGAAGTGCACTTCTTTAGCGCCGGCCTCAAGGATCATGTCCTTGATTTTGCGACTGGTGGTGCCGCGCACAATCGAGTCGTCAATCAGGATGACCCGTTTGCCCTTCATCAGCGATTTGTTGACGTTGAGCTTGAGACGTACACCCATGTTGCGGATCTGCTCGGTGGGTTCGATAAAGGTCCGGCCCACATATTGGTTGCGCACGATACCCATCTCAAACGGAATGCCACTTTCCTGGCTAAAGCCAATGGCCGCAGGGGTGCCACTGTCTGGGACCGGGCAGACCATATCGGCTTCAACGTAGCTTTCCAGCGCGAGCTGGCGACCGATCTCGCGGCGGACTTCGTAAACCGATTTGCCGCCCAAAAGCGAATCCGGGCGCGAGAAATACACGTATTCAAAGATACAGGGGCGCGGCTTCACTTCTTCGAACGGACGATAAGATGTGACCTCATCATCGCTGATGATCACCATTTCACCGGGCTCAATCTCGCGGACGAACTCGGCGCCGATGATGTCCAGCGCGCAGGTTTCCGATGCCAGAACGGTGCCGCCGCCGATTTTCCCCATCACCAGAGGACGAATGCCCAGAGGGTCGCGCACACCGATCAGTTTCGAGCGGGTCATAGCAACGATCGAGAAAGCTCCTTCAACCTGACGCAGCGCTTCTTTGATGCGGTCAGGGATGGTGCGGCCCATCGAACGGGCCATCAGGTGAATGATGCATTCACTGTCAGAGGCGCTCTGGAAAATCGCACCCCGTCCGATCAGCTCACGACGTAGCTGGTTGGCGTTGGTCAGGTTGCCGTTGTGGGCAATCGCAGCGCCGCCCATTGAAAATTCGCCAAAGAAGGGCTGAACATCGCGGATCACCGGAGCTTTGCCACCCGAGGTGGAATAGCGCACATGCCCAATGGCCAAAGGACCGGGCAGGGTTTTCATCAGCGATTGTTTGGTGAAGTTGTCGCGGACATAGCCGAAACGACGGGCCGAGTTGAACCCTTCTTCTGGATCGTGGGAGACAATACCACCGGCCTCTTGGCCACGGTGTTGGAGGGCGTGAAGACCCAAGGCGACAAAGTTGGCCGCGTCTTTGATGCCAATGGCGCCAAAGATACCGCACTCTTCGTGCAGTTTATCAGCATCAGCGTCATCAACGAGATCATGGTGGAACGGGGGCAATGGTGGGATCATCGGCTCGGACACAGGCAACTCCGATTGTATTCCTGAGGATGGCTGCGCCCCTCATAGGCCGATTGCATGCATATGTCACGAAAGGATCACACTTCTTGCGGCAATCTGCGCAATTTTTTGTAGCTGTTTCAAAATATCCAAAAGTAAGACTTTGGGACAGAATGAAAAATGGGCCTCAGAAACCTGGGCCCACTTTCGGAATTCATTGATTTCAGCAGCTTAGCTGCCGCAGCTGTTCATCAGCTCTTCGTATTGTGCGGTGATCCAGCCCAGAGCCTGCTCGGGGTTCTGCTCTTCAACTTTGGTTGTGAAGCGGCCAAACACAGCGGCCGAACGGGAATCATCGACCATTGGGATATCCTGTGCGGTGATCACAGTTTCATAGACAAAGAAGGCCACGGCGACCAACAAGATGCCGCGAGCCACACCAAAGAGAAACCCAAGCGCCTGATCCAACCCGCCCAGAACCGAACGATGCACCAGTGACGAAAGAAGCGGCGTGAAGAATGAGGTCACAACCAATGCCACGGTGAAGACTGCTGCAAAGGCTGCGATGATGGCCAGCTCACAGTTGTCGCCAAGGAATTCGCCAATCACGGGGATCTCTTTGACCAGCGGTTGCACCTGATCTGCGAACATAAAGGCCAGAATGCCTGCAATAACCCATCCGGCGATGGCCATGGTTTCGCGCACCAAACCGCGCGAATAGGCCAACAGCGCTGACAGCACGACAATAACGGCCACCACGCCATCAACTACGGTAAAGCCATCCATAAGCTCTGCCCCTTCAGATTCCCTGTGCGCGCTACCCTGCGCCAAAAACGTCGCCCACGAAAGCGGTCAGATCTCCCATGCTGGTCAGTTTCATACCTTTGACCGACGGAGATTTGCCACCTGTAGGCAATATGGCAGTGCTGAAACCAAGTTTTTGCGCTTCTTTCAACCTGTTTTCGGTCTGGGTGACGGGACGAAGGGCGCCTGAGAGGCTGATTTCGCCAAAAACCACGGTTTCGGGGGGCAAACTTGCATCTTCGCGCGCGGAAAGCAGCGCAGCCGCAACGGCCAGATCTGCCGCTGGTTCGTTGACGCGCATGCCGCCCGCCACATTCAGGTAAACGTCAAGACCGCTGAACGGAATGCCACAGCGCGATTCGAGGACCGCGAGGATCATCGCCAGTCTGGACCCATCCCAGCCCACAACCGAACGGCGCGGTTGGCTGTGGGGCGAAGGCGAAACCAGCGCCTGAAACTCGACCATCACGGGCCGGGTGCCTTCGATGCCGGAAAACACGACAGAGCCCGGCGCAGGTTGTCCGCGATCAGACAGGAAGAGGGCAGAGGGGTTTGACACCTCAGACAGGCCGCTGCCAGTCATTTCAAACACACCGATTTCATCCGCAGGGCCAAAGCGGTTCTTCACGCTGCGCAAAATGCGGAACTGGTGGCCGCGTTCGCCTTCGAAATACAAAACGGTGTCGACCATGTGTTCGACAACACGGGGACCGGCGATCTGACCGTCTTTGGTGACATGGCCCACCATGATCACTGCCGAGCCCTTGGATTTGGCAAAGGTCGTGAGCTCATGCGCCGCAGCGCGCACCTGGCTGACAGATCCCGGCGCGCTGTCGACATTGTCGGCCCACATGGTCTGGATCGAATCGACGATTGCCAGATCGGGCGCTTCGGCCTCAAGCGTGGTGAGGATATCGCGCAGATTGGTTTCGGTGGCCAGCTTCACACTGGCGTCCTGCAGCCCCAGTCGCTGGGCACGCAGGCGCACCTGTGCGCTGGCTTCTTCGCCGGAGATATAGATGACTTTGAGACCCGAATTGGCAAAGGCCGCAGCCGCCTGAAGCAAAAGCGTTGATTTCCCGATGCCGGGATCGCCGCCCACTAGAACCGCACTGGCCGGGACAAGTCCACCGCCCAGCACCCGGTCAAGTTCTCCCAAAGCCGAGGCCGTGCGGGGCGGAGGGGCCTCTTTGGTTGAGAGATCTGATAGAGGGATCTTGTTACCACGCATCGCACCCAAAGACTTTTTCGCAGGGCCTGCACTCAGCGGTTTTTCCTCAACGATGGTGTTCCATTCGCTACAGGCTTCACAACGCCCTGACCATTTTGAGCTTGTGGCGCCGCAGGATTGGCAGACAAATGTGGTAACGGCTTTGGCCATAATGCCCTCGGGTGTTCCTGACTTGTTCTCAGGTCTTATGCCCGATCTTTTTCGGCAATGCACTCGGATTTTTTACGGCTTTCAAGCGCGCCCAAAAGGATCGACGTCAGAATACAGGCTGTGAACAGATAAAGCCCCCAGGCGGTTTCGATCTTCCCCACGCCAATACCCTTGGACAGGGTGATATACAGCGCCACAAGAAAGATATCCGCCATCGCGAATTTGCCCAGTAAATTCAAAGCGGGTAGCGAGCGTCGATCCAAGAGTTTGAACTGCACAAGCGCCAGTCCAAGGGTTTTAAGATAGGGTGCAAAAAGCGCGAAAACGGTGACGAGAAGCGCCAGAAATACATCCGAGGCCCAGAGGCTTTGCAGGCCCGAGATCACGCTGATTTCGCTTAAACCAAACACCGGCAAAAGCCCGGCGCGCAGCAGAGGTGCGAACCACGCGAGGGGGTAAAGCACGAGAAGAGAAAGGTTTATCCAACGCATGGTCAGAAGATAGGTAAGGTGGCGCCGGGGAAAAAGGTGGGGAAAGCCTGCAAAATTCCCCTCAACCGACCCACCACCACAGGCCAATCAAGCCCGCAAGCATCAATAGGTGAAGCGCATCTATCCACCGCCAACGGGCGCGCGGCGTGATTGAGCAGATCAAAAAGACCGCTGAGGGCACCAGAAGCGCAGACATCCCGCCGCCCTCAGCCATAAACTGTGCCGCTTTGATATAAAGCGTTCCTTCGTTCAGCCCAAAGGCCGGCGCAAAGGTTGTGGCGATCCCGCCCGCCGCCATGAACAGGGTGACAAGCGCAGGCCAGCGCGCCAAGCCACGGCCGATGATCACACGCAACAGCGCGAGACCGGCAAGGATCTCAAGGTAGACGAATTTTTTGATGAAGAGGAAAGCGATGACTTCGGGTGGGGGCTGAAAAAAGCTGTTCATCGCACGGCCTCAATCGGCCCGTCAGCGCGGCCAGAAATAAACTGATCCACATAAGGGTCGCCGCTATGATCCATATCACCCACCGCGCCGGTCCATTTGATCACCCCGCCATGCAACATCGCCACATTATCGGCGATGGCGCGCACTGAGCTCATGTCATGGGTGATGGTCATCGCGGTTGCCCCCATCTCATCCACAATCTCACGGATCAGATCGTTGATAACGCTCGACATAATCGGATCAAGGCCTGTGGTGGGTTCGTCGAAAAAGATAATCTCAGGCTCAGCAGCGATGGCACGGGCAAGGCCAACACGTTTCTGCATTCCTCCCGACAGCTCGGCGGGCAGGCGGTCGGCCACATCGGGTTTCAGACCCACGCGGCGCAGTTTCTCAATGGCGATCTCGCGGGCTTCGTCTTTGGGGCGTTTCAGGCTTCCGCGCAGCAGGCGGAAGGCAACGTTCTGCCAGACCGGCAGGCTGTCAAACAGGGCGCCGCCCTGAAACAACATGCCGAAGCGCGCAAGAAAGGTATCGCGGTCAGCCTTGGTCACGTCCTGACCATCCAAGGTGATGGTGCCACTGTCATGAACCACCAGACCAAGGACCGATTTCAAAAGAACCGATTTCCCGGTGCCGGATCCACCGATGATCACCATCGAGGTGCCACGGTCAATCGTCAGATCAACACCTTGCAGTACATGGTTGCTACCAAATGATTTTTTGACGTTTGACAGCTCGATCATAGCGAGAAGAACACCCCTGTCAGAACAAAATTCGCGGCCAGAATGAGCACAGCGGCGGCTTCGACAGACCCTTTGGTTGCGCGGCCAACACCCTGCGCCCCGCGTCCTGATTGCATGCCATAGTAACAGCCCATAGTCGAAGCGATCCCACCAAATACACAGCCCTTGGCCAGCGACGACAGGATGTCGAAGAGCTCAAGGAAGTTGACGGTGTTTTTGATGTAGGCCGCGGCATTGAACCCAAGGGTGCCGGTTGCAACGGCATAACCACCAAAGACCCCAATGATATCGCCAATCCCCACCAACAGAGGCACCACCAAAAGCGCGGCCAGAACCCGAGGCGCAACCAGATATTTCATCGGATGGGTCGACAGGGTGACCAGCGCATCAATCTGTTCGGTCACTTTCATCGTGGCGATCTCAGCCGCAATCGACGATGTCACTCGGGCCGCAATCATCAAGCCAACCAGAACCGGGCCAAGTTCGCGCACCATACCAATGGCCACAATCTGAGGCACAACAGCTTCGGCATTGAAACGCGCGCCACCTGCATAGATCTGCAGCGCCAAGGCGCCCCCGGTGAATACGGCTGTCAGCCCGACAACCGGCAGCGACAGCCAGCCGATCTGCATCAGGGCGACGCCAAACTCGCGGCTGTAGAATGGTGGACGGACGATGTGCGACAGGGTCTGAAGCGCAAAGAGGGTCACGCGGCCAATCGCGGCCATCAGGCCAAGCGTGTTGCGTCCGAGAACTCCGAGAGGGGCGAGAAGGGCACTCATGCTGTCAGATAGCTCCGGTCATACCGATGTCCCAGCGAGGTCAGGATCTCATAACCGATGGTCCCGGCCCAATCCGCGAGCATATCGACACCTTGATGCGGCCCCAAAAGTTCAAGCGACGCGGGCTCTCCCTCCACCGAAGTGATATCCACACCAATCATATCCATTGAGATACGGCCAAGCACCTTACAACGGGTATCTCCAGCCCAGAGACAGGCCTGATCACCCATCGCGCGGAGAATACCATCGGCATAGCCTGCGGCAATTGTGGCCACACGTGTCGGACGCTCGGCGGTCCAGGTGTTGGAGTACCCAACCGTTTCACCGGTCTGCACCTCACGGGATTGGATCACCGGCACATCCAGGCGCACAACGGGTTTGGCGTCGATAAAGGGCATGCCGCCGTAGATCCCCACCCCAGGGCGGGTCAGGTCAAAGTGATAATCCGGGCCCAACAGCGTGCCGCCTGTCGCCGCGAGCGAACGGTCGGCGTCGATACCGTCAGTCATGTCGACAAAGGTCTGAAGTTGTTGGGCATTCATATAATGCGCAGGTTCATCAGCACAGGCCAGATGGCTCATGACCAATGTGGGTTTCTGCGCCAAGGCAATATCGCGCAGGGCCCGCCATTCGGCATCTTCCATCCCAAGCCGGTTCATGCCGGTATCAAGCTGCAATCCAAAGGCATGGCCGGGCAGGGCCTCGACCTGACGCAGCATCTGATCAATAGAATTCAACATCGGCACAAGATTGGCGTCGCGGATCAGAGCTGTGTCACCCTTCATGTGACCGGAAAAGACATTGATCTCTGGGCCGCTTCCGAGCACCTGACGCAACTCCGCGCCTTCTTCGGCGGCGGCCACAAAAAACCGCCGTGCGCCCGCCTGCGCCAGAGCAGGGGCGACCTTGTCGATGCCCAGACCATAGGCATCGGCCTTGACCACCGCAGCGGTCTCGGTCTGAGACATGGAATTCAGCGCCTGCCAGTTGGCTGTCAGCGCGGCGAGATCGATAGTGAGATGTGCAACTGCCATGTCCCCGTGTTTGGCAGGATGCGGGCGTGGGTCAAGAGGGAAAACTCTCACCGCTGCTTGAGGGCGACGCAAAGGCGCGGTTAAGGTGGGGTGAGGTCAGGTAAGAGGGGCGCAATGAAAGAGGTTTTGCAGCTGGAGTTTCAGCTGTTTTTGCTCGCGTTGGGGCGGTTGACGCGGTTTCCAATCCCCAGTGAACTTCCCAGTTCGGATGATTTGGATATTCGTGCGCTGAGGTATTATTCGCTTGTTGGGGCTCTTGTTGGGCTATGGGGGGCCTGTGCGCTTTGGGGCGCGGCGTTGTTTCTGCCACAATTTCCGGCCCTGTTGATATCGTTGATTGCGACATTGATGATCACAGCCGCGTTTCACGAGCTGGGACTGGCAGAGGTTTCTGAGGCTCTGGGGCGCGGGCGCAGCAAACCTGATGTGTTGGACGCGCTGCAAAAACCGCCCGGATTGTTTGGGGCTTTGGTGCTGGGCATGGTTCTCATGCTCAAACTGTCGCTTCTGGCGTCTCTTCCGGTGGCCGATGCGGGTCTGGCGCTGATTGTTGGGCTGACATTGGGGCAGATGGCCTCGGTACATGTGGTGGGCACCACACCGCAGGCCCGTCGCATTGGCATGCCCGCCGCTGTGCCATCCGTGACACCAGATGGGTATCGGATTGCGCTGGCCGTGGGCGTTCTGGCGCTGAGCCTTATTGTCATTCGCTGGGGGGCGATGGCGGCTTTGTTTGGTTTCTTGGGTAGCGTTGGTCTGGCTCAGGGCTTTCGCAAAGCCTTTATTGCCAAGCTGCGCGGCTATACCGGTGCCTGCCTTGGCGGTGTGCAGCAGTTTGCTGAGCTTGGCTTTTATCTAGGGCTGTTGGTCTGGTTGTGATCACACTGCCGGGAGCTGCTGGGTGGCGCAGTGAATGCCGCCGCCCAGTTCGGTCAGGGCATCCGTGTCCAACATGACAATCTCACGCCCCGGATAGTGTCGTTTGAGTGCGTCATAGGCGATATCATCGGTCTCAGGGTCACCAAATTGCGACGCCACCACGCCACCATTGCAGACATAATAGTTCACATAGGCACCCGGCTCTTCGGTGCGGCCTTCATAGGGCAGGGGGATCACATCCACTGTGAGACCTGCTTGCCGCATGTTCTGAAACAACTGTTCCGCCGCCACGCCAAAGGGATCCTGCGGATCTGCCGGGATTTCTCCATTGAACAACACCGAGTTTCGACCAGTAAACCGCGCGACGCCATCGATATGATCATCGGTCACATCCAACCCGGCAACACCCGGACCCCAGATCACCTGATCTGCGCCATAGGCCTCTTTCAGCTGTCGTGTGATTGTGGCTTTTGATGCTCCGGGATTGCGGTTTCGATTGATCCAGCTGCTTTCATTCGCAAGCACAAGCCCGTGGCCATTGGCTTCGGCCCCGCCGGCTTCTCCGATCACACCCGATGCATAATGCTGCACACCCAAATGTTCGGCCACGCGGGCGCTGACCCGCCGGTCATTGGGAAGCTTGTAGCGGTTGCCCCAGCCATTGAACTGAATGCCACTGACCGCCCGGTCACCGACGTCATTCACCGCCACCAACGGGCCGGAATCGCGGCACCACAGATCGTCGGTGGCAATATCCCACAGGGCGACACCCCGACCCAGCATCCGGCGCGCTACCTTGTGATGGGACTTGTCTGCCAACATCACAACCGGCTCAAATTCTGAGATGGTGTTGGCGATGCGGGCGATCACCTCTTGGATATAGTCGCGGTCATCGCGGGACGGATAGATCTCTCGCGTCACCGGCCATTGCATAAAGCACAGCTCATGCCGGTCTTCTTCCGGGGGCACATAAAACCCATCGGGCAGAGAGGCTTGCGCTTTTTGGCCCAACCCAATCAGCGAAGCCGCCGCCGTGGCGGTTCTCATGAAACTTCTGCGGGACACCATCTCGACCTCCTCAGATGTGGGCGAGATCAATAATCGCCGCCGCCACCGTCATTCTGCCACGACTTGGCGAGGTTGCCAAAGCGCGTGAACTGGCTTTCGAAGGACAGTTCAACCGTACCAATGGGACCATGTCGCTGTTTGCCAACAATCACTTCGGCCTTGGCATGCAGGCGGGCCATGCGTTCCTGCCACGCAGCCATTTCATCCAACCGCTCTTCCGAGGGCTTTTCACGTTCGACGTAATATTCTTCCCGGAACACAAACATAACCACGTCCGCATCCTGTTCAATCGATCCAGATTCCCGCAAGTCCGACAGCTGAGGCCGTTTATCGTCGCGGTTTTCCACCTGACGCGACAGCTGGGACAGTGCGATAACTGGAATGTTGAGCTCTTTTGCAATGGCCTTCAGGCCCATCGAAATCTCGCCGATTTCCTGAACCCGGTTTTCCGAGGTGCCGCGCAGCAGCTGGAGGTAGTCGACAATCACCACATCCAGACCATGGGTCCGTTTGAGGCGGCGCGCGCGCGCGGCAACCTGCGAGATCGGCAGGGCCGGGGTGTCATCGATATAAAGCGGGCAAGATTCGAGCGTTTTGGCAGCCTCGACAAAGCGACGGAATTCGCTCTCATCCATGTCACCCTGACGGATTTTATGGGATGAAATTTCCGAAGCCTCGGCCAGAATACGGCTTGCCAACTGTTCGGCGCTCATTTCCAAAGAATAGAACGCAACAACCCCACCCGAGGTTGCGCCCTCGGTACCGTCGGGCATCAGCCCCTTTTTGTAGGCTTTGGCGATATTGAACGCGATGTTTGTGGCAAGCGAAGTTTTCCCCATCGAGGGGCGGCCCGCGAGGATCAAAAGGTCGGATTTGTGCAATCCGCCAAGCTTGGCATCCAAGTCAATCAGCCCAGTGGAGACCCCGGCCATTCCGCCGTCACGCTGGTACGCGGCGTTGGCCGTGTTAACCGCTTCGGTAACCGCTTTGAGGAACGATACAAACCCACTTTCGGTTTGACCCTGTTCCGCCAGTTTATAGAGCGATTGTTCCGCTTCGACGATCTGTTCACGCGGCTCAGACTTAACATCCACCTTTGCGGCCTTGGCCGAGATGTCCTTGCCCAAGCGGATAAGGTCGCGACGGATCGCCAGATCATAGATCATCTGGGCATATTCACGCACCGCGAAAGTCGACACTGCTGCACCGGCCAGACGCACCAGATAGGCGGGGCCGCCCAGTTCTTTAAGCCCCTCGTCATCTTCCAGAAACGCCTTAAGCGTCACTGGAGATGCGAGATTGTTTTTGGAGATCCGCGCCGCCGCCGTTTCATAGATCCGCGCATGAACCGGATCATAGAAGTGACCTTCGTTGATAATCGCGGCGATCCGGTCAAAGATTTCGTTATCCGTCAGGATCGCGCCCAGCAATTGCTGTTCGGCCTCGATGGAATGCGGCATCGTGTCGGGTGCTTCGATTTGCGCAGCACCCGGATTGACCGGGGTGATCTCATTCATGCTCTGCTCGTCAACTTTCCTTGGCAGTGGTCTACAGGGTCTGCCGTCATTTTTCTATCTGGATATCTCTGTGGGCAACTCGCAGGGATAACTCTGCGGGCCGTCACAATGATACCAGTCTATCACATTATATGGCGCTAAAACAAAAACGAACCGCAAAATGCTGAGCGCATTTGCGATTCGCTGGCTGATTTGTCCACAGGGGGATCAGGCCTTGTTGGCCTCTTGCCAGTCACGTGGCGCGTCGATGAAGGCCTGAACCTGGTTCAGGGTCTCGTCCGAGAACTTGCCCATGTTGCGCGCTTCGGCCAGCACATCATGCCAGGTGCAGAGATAGTGCAGATCAACCCCGTGGTCACCCAGCGTCTGGATCGTTTCCGGGAAAATCCCATAGTAGAAAATCACCGCCGTATGGGCACAGGTTGCGCCGGTCTCGCGGATCGCATCCACAAAGCTCAGTTTTGATCCGCCATCGGTGGTCAGATCTTCAACCAAAAGCACGCGCTCGCCTTCGCTCATCGCGCCTTCGATCCGTGCATTGCGGCCATAGCCTTTGGGCTTTTTGCGCACATAGGTCATCGGCAGCGCCATGCGCTCGGCAACCAGAGCCGAAAACGGGATACCGGCTGTTTCGCCACCGGCAATATTGTCAAAGGCCTCAAAGCCTGCGTTGCGCATTACGGTGATGGTGAGAAAATCCATCAGAGTGCTGCGGATGCGCGGATAAGAAATCAGTTTGCGGCAGTCGATATAGACCGGCGAAGGCAGGCCCGAGGCCAGCGTGAAGGGCGCGACACCCATGAAATGCACGGCCTCGATCTCCCACAGCATACGCGCGGTCAGACGGGCGATTTCTTCTTGAGAGGGATAGGTCGAGGGGATCATGGCAGCGTCCTTTTGTGTTTGCGGTGTCTCTAGACTGTCTGCCTGCCGACGAAAAGCGCCGACAGGCATCTTCTTTTCAAAAATACTCCGGGGGTGCCGAAGGCGGGGGCCGCGCCCCCTTAGCTCACCTGCCAATGCAGCGGCATCATCGGGTCAAACACAGTGACCGGGCCCTCGGCGGTTTTGATCTCGGTGGGATAGGATACCGCATCGCCTTTGGTCAAAGTCAGGGTCGCTTCATTTGCGGCAAGGCCATAGAATTTGGGCCCATGCAGCGAGGCAAAGCCCTCGAGTTTGTCCAGTGCATTGTCCTGCTCAAAGACTTCCGCCAGGATCGACATGGTGTTGGTGGCGGTGAAACATCCAGCACAGCCACAAGGGCTGAGTTTTGCCTCATCCAGATGGGGCGCGCTGTCGGTGCCAAGGAAATACGAACTGTCCCCAGACGTGGCCGCGGCACGCAGCGCCAGACGGTGCTCTTCGCGTTTCGCTACGGGCAGGCAGTAGTAGTGCGGTTTGATGCCCCCAACCAGAATGGCATTCCGATTGATCACAAGGTGGTGGGTTGTAATGGTCGCGCCAAGCGCGTCGCCACCTGTGGCCGCGTAATCTACACCCTGTTTGGTGGTGATATGCTCCATGACAACGCGCAGATCAGGCGTTTTCTGGCGCAATGGATCCAGAACGCGATCGATGAACACAGCTTCGCGGTCAAAGATGTCGATGTCGTCATCAACCACTTCACCATGCACACACATGGGACAGCCAATCTCGGCCATCTTTTCCAGAACCGGGCGGACTTTGTCAAAGTCGCGTACGCCACTGGCCGAGTTGGTGGTTGCGCCTGCCGGATAGAGTTTGACCGCTTTGATCAAGCCGTCCGCATGGGCGCGGGCCAGATCATCGGGATCGGTGTCTTCGGTCAGATAGAGCGTCATCAGGGGCTCAAACTCGGCGCCTTCGGGCAACGCCGCAAGAATGCGGTCGCGGTAGGCTGCCGCCTGATCACCGGTAACGACCGGCGGGACCAGATTGGGCATGATGATGGCGCGGCCAAAATGGCGCGCCGTTTCGGGGGCGACGGCATTGAGCATTGCGCCATCGCGCAGATGCAGGTGCCAGTCATCGGGGCGGCGGATCGTGATCTGTTGCATGGCCCGGCGCGTAGCATGCCCGGGACATTAGGGCCAGTGTCTTATGCGTCGCGCGCAGCTTCTTCTGCGGCCTGCATCTGGGCAAGACGCCGGCGGAATCTCGGCGCCTTCATCCGGGCCACCACATTGGAACAGATCATCTTGGCCAGTTCCGGGCGTTCCATTTTGTCGACGTCTGACAGCAGACGGCGCAGATAGGGCATGTGTTTGCGACGGATGCGCATCATTTTTGCAAAGCTTGCCGGGGTGAAGCTGTCATTGGCAACCTGTTCCAGGATCTGATGCAGCAAGCCAAGGGACAACATATCCCCCTGCAGGGCCGGGCCCATGTAAGGCATGCGGTGGCGGCTGACATTGCGGCGCTCATACAGGGCGGAGTGCATGGCATCAAAGCGTTCACGCGGATCATAAAACACATGCGCCTGCTCAGCGGCATCAATCATATCCGGGGCAAAGCCATAGCGTGATGTGAAATCCAACCGGCGGTGTTCGACAAAACGCTCGTCCCATTCGGTGACCCGCGGGTCAAGGGTGGCCTGCGGCTGAAGCATCACAACTTTGGCCCCGGGGGCGGCAACGGAAAATGCTCCTGCGGCATAGCCGCAAGGACCGGCGCCGTAGAAGATAACCTGTTCAAACTCATCGAAGAACCCGTCATCCAGAAGCTGGTCAAAGAAGCCATAGACCCGCGGGTCACGGAACCAGGTGTCACCTCGGCTGATCAAGGTCAGGCTGGACCAACCATGACGCTTGAGCATGTCAAATCCAAGCGGCGTGCGTGTGGGGGACAGGGTTTCGATACCGGACATGGTTTCAAAGCTGACAAACAATGTGTCCCCTTCTTCGACAAAGATCCCGGCATGTGACCGGCCCAAGGGTTCGGCAAAGCCAAGCTCGGTGCCGATGTCACGCAAGGCTGTCAAAAGCTGGCCGCGCGACAGCTCTGACAGATCTGGGGGAAATGTAGTTGTCTCTTGCGTCATACCCAAATGTCCTCATCTCCCGGTGTCCGGCCGGGTTTGGGATCAATTTGGTCTGAGTTTCGGGCGGAATTGTGATGAATTCAGGGAAATTTGGCGCTAATTCATTTACTACGCTTTGGTGGCGTGACTGGCCAGGAACCGGGCGGCCTCGATCGAAACGGCGCGGGCCGGCGGGGTCATCAACAGACGGGCGAACAGCGCGCGATTGGGTTCCTCGGCAAGGAGGGTCTCAAATCGCTCCTTGCGCCACTGAACGGATTTCTCATGAAGTTCAGCGAGTTGCGGGTCGTTGGCGAAGGTACGCCTGTGCTCGTCCACGCAATGCAACTGCAAGACGGACCGGTCTTCAACATCACACCAATTACGTTCCACCCAATAATCCATGCCGAGAACATGATCTGAATGAACCGCCCGCCCGCGATCTGTTTTGAGCACATAGCTTTCCATAGATCCAAGCGGGTAGTGGTTGAGCTGGACCAACCCATAGTTCGGACGCCCATAGTTCGAGAAAATACGACGGGTGCGAAATTGTGCACCCAACTCACGACCTTGGCCATCAAACCAGCGGGATGCGTCGACCTGTTCCGCCACTGGGCTACGTGGGCGATGCACGCCCAGTTTCTTATAGGTCCCTGTGTTGCGATAGAGCGTTTTGAACATCGCAGCGCGCCAGGGCCAGTGCATGATTTCAGGCGCCGCTTGGGTGAACTGTTGGGTGACCGGCTGGTCAGAATAACGCGCAATTCCGTTGTTACCGAAGAGCCGCCAGGTCAGCGTGATGGCATCCGCCTCGGGGAGGGCTTCAATCAGCGCGGGCAGGGTGCGGCCGCCTACATGCACGTTTACATATTCATCGATGTCCAGTGACAGCAGCCAATCCGCGGATGTCACGGCGGGGTCTTTGTCGGCTCGCTTTAGCCCAGAGAACTGGATGCCACGCTGGTCATAGGGACCTTCGTTGCGGATGTGAGTGACCAGACCCAGATCTTGCAGCCGATCCAGCATCAGGTCAGTGCCATCCTGACAGTTGTTCGACAAAGCCACCACATGGGTCACACCGCAGGCCAAATGATGGGCCATCCAGTCCAGAAGAAAGGCCGCTTCATTGCGAAGGCATAAAACGGCAGTGATGTTTGGCGTGGTCACGTGCAATGCCTTTGGTCAGTTTTTGGTATCTAGAACGATGGACAGCGCTACGCGCTCGGTTGCGGTGAGCTTAAGCTGCAAGGCCTGTTGGTAGAGTTTCTCAAACTCAGGAAGGTTATGCAATTCCAAGGCTTTGTTTTGATGCCATTGCACAGCTTGGGTATGCAGCTTAGCGATTTTTGGGTCGGACTTCAGGTGATCAAGTTCGACCTGCACACGTGCAATGTTGCGTTTGATGGTCAGGTCTCGGTGCACCGACCAATCCATGCGGATCCAGTAATGCAGTCCGATATTGCGGTTTACATGAAGCGCCCGCCCGCGTTGCCGTTTGATGAGGTAACTCTCAGCCGAGCGCAGGGCGTAGTGATTGAGCTGAACCAGATCGTAACCAATGGTTTTGCGTGAGCTGCGCCAACCGTTGTTGATCGCCTCTTTGGTCATGTCCTCGCCAGACCCATTGATCCATTTGACATGGGCCTCTGACCCGTCGGTCAGTTTGTTGGGCCGATGGCAGCTGATCTTGCCGTAAGCGCCAGTGTTGCGAAATAGAGTTTTGAAGCCCCAGACCGTATGCGGCTTGGGACAATACTTGGGGGCGCAGCTGTCAAATTGGTCGATGACCAGCTGGTCAGTGAACTTGGCCACCCCGTTGTGGCCAAACAACCGCCATGTCATCGCAATGTTTGTGGCGTCAGGCGCTTTGGCAAACAGATCCTCCAGTGTGCCTGTGCCGCAGCGGATATTGATGAACTCGTCCACATCGATATGGGCGATCCACTTGGCATTCTGCACAACAGGTTCGTTCAATGCCTGATCCAGCGCATATTGCTGGGGGGAATTTCCGCTCCACTCATCGTTGTTACGATGTTCAAGAATGCCAAGCGCCTGCAAACGATCAAGCATCTCGGACGTGCCGTCTTCGCAGTTGTTGGTGTAGATCAGGAAATTGTCGAACCCAATGGCCCGGTGGTAGGCGACCCATTCGAGGATATAGGGCGCCTCGTTTTTCATGCAGCCCACAATCACATGGCCCGAGGATCCGTCGTCGGGCTTGCGAGGTTTGTGCGGAGGGAAATCAGGCGCGAGGACTGTTTCATTGACATGACCCATGCGATTGTGCGGCGCAAAAGGTGAGTTTTGCAGCTTGATAAAACTGGCTTTTGCCACCGCAGGCAGCGCCTTTTGCGCAACGGGGCTCAGCGCCGCGTCAACTGTTTCAAGTGTCAGATTATCCGGCACATCCGGCTGATTTGGTGCGTGTTCTGTGGTGTCGTCTTGTCCCTGCTGGCTAAGCGTTTCGCGCGCGGCCTGATTGATGCGCCATTTGAAGGCCAAAAGGTACTGAGTGGCGCGAAATCCATTGCGTGTATCGGCCTCGGCCCAGTCCTCGATTTGCGCATTTGCGCGCATCAGGTCAGGGTTCAATCCGCCGTGACGCTGGCACAGATCCATGATGTCATTCGCGAAAAAGGACGAGAGCTTGCCTAGTCCCCCGGCGTCGATGGGGCGGCCGCCGATCCGAAGCTCTTGCAAAAGCTTGCGCCAAAGTGGGCGCTCGAGGATCATTTTCTCCCCGGCCAGCATGCGCACCACGACGTCGTTGAATTGTCGGCATCGGGCAACCCAGGCCTCAGAAGGCAGTTTGGGCAGCCGCGCCTCTTCGGCAGATCCAAAGGGAAAGTCGAGCTCGAAACTGTCGCGCAGTTCATCCGTGGCGTGGGGGGACCAGATCTGATTGGGGTCGAGCGAGCGAAGCACCACAGATCCGGGGCCAAATGCGGCTGACCATTCCTGTTCTAGGCGTTTGAAATCAATCCAGAAGTTCGCACCTTGCAAATCGGGAAAGAACCCGGATGCGGGGTCGGCGGCAGGGGTGCTGGCCAGGGCGCGATCCCAAAAGGAACCGCTTAGGCAGTTCAACTCAACATCCAGGGTTTCGGCACGCCCCTGTGTGGTCTGAAGCGCATAGCGTTTGACCAGCATTCGGGCAGGATCATCAATATGGGCGACAATCCGAATGTCGGTCGAAATCTGAGCGAGAAGTGCCTGAAGCCGGGCAAGCTCAGTAGGCGAGGCAAGGCCATTGCCAAACTGAGGCGCCGTCAGGATCAGGCTATCGGGCGCCGTGTCCTGTATCTCGGTCTTTAGTTGAGTAAGCACGCGTTCGGCCAGAATGTTTTGCCGGTCTTCCGAGATGACGCCTCGGTGAAACCGGATACTGTCTATATTGTCGGGATCGGAACAGGCCAGATACAACCGCGTGTGGTTTCGTGGGCCGGGCGCCGTGGGATAGAGCACCCCGTTTTTTGTCAGAATGCCACGTTTGCTGTCGAGAACACGCTGTAATCGGTCAGTGGCATGGGCGTCGGGACCGATATGTAGATAAATCCGCATCAGTCTGTTTTGGTCCATGGTGTTTCGGTATTTACATTTTTTTTGCCCCACCACGGGATCTCAATGCCGAGATGAGCCCCTAATTTGTTTGGGGCGTCGTCTGCGGTCACATCCAGTTCGAGATACCGCGGATCATCGCCAAAAAGATCGCGCAGCATGTCGTAGTGGCCCTCGATCCAAGTGATCAATTCAGCATCTGTTTTGCCAAATCCATGAGGCATGCCGGGCATGTTGCCATTGGGCAGACGGTCCACCCCCAGATTATTCCAGCGGCGCATGCTGTCGGCCATATCTTCGGGCGGACGCCATGTTGCAACAAAGCTGAGACCGGGGCGGGCCATGCGCATGGATTTGATCAGCGCATAGTCACATTGAGGCCAGATGGATACCGGCCCGTTCAAGGCATTGATTTCGGTCAGTGCGTCATACAGATCAAGAAATTCAAAGGGATTGCCGCTGTTGAAATGCCCTTTGAAGAGCTGATGACCGATGTAGGTGCCCGCCAGTCCCGGCTTGGTGCTTTGGGCTCGGCGCACTTTATGATCGGCCGCCAGCCAGCCCGCTTCGCTCAAGGCATGTGCGAGTGTGGTTGTCCCACTTTTCGGCAGGCCGAGGTTGACGCATTTTACCCGTTTCATTCCGCCAACCCCAGTTCTCTCATCAATGCCCATTCTTCGGGCGGGTAGGGTGGCAGGGATTTGAGACGGTCGTATAGCGCGACAAACTCAGGCGTCGCCATGAGCGCGTCTCGTTTGGCGAGATGCAGGCGTACGGTTTCGTCGTGGAGCTTCGCAATCTCCGGGTCTGACTTGAGCTCCGCCAATGCGGCCTTTAGATCGGGAAGATAGCGGTGCACTGAAAGGTCTTCCCAGGCGGGATCATTGCGCTCTGACCAATATCCTTCTGCAAGATCCCGGTTCTCGCGATTGACGTCGCCGCGGTCACTTTTGACCAGATAGCTGTCGAGCGAACGCAGGGCATAATGATTGAGCGTGGCAAATCTGCGCACGCCTGCGGCGGGGAATTTGCGCACCCGACGGGGAATGGCGGCAACCAGAAACTTGTGTGGCACATTCTGGCCCGAGCCATCGGTCCACCGAGGCCAGTTTGCTTTGTCGACGATTTTGTCGCGAAAAAACGGTCGGTGGGCTCCGAAGTACTGCAAAGGAAATCCTTTGCGGGTCAGGGTCTTAACCTCGATCGCAGTGTCAGCGCACCAGAGGTCAGGATTGTGCGAGCGGGTGAATTGTTCAATGACTGGCCGATCTTCGAAACCCTCGATGCCGCAATTGGCGAAGAACTGAAACGTGACACTGATCGCGTCCGGGGTGCCGCAGGCCTCGATCAGGGCAGGGATGGTATGATCCCCCACATGGATGTTCAGAAACTCATCCACATCCGCCACCCAGACCCAATCGGCCTCTGTCACGACAGGCTGATCTGCCGCGTGTTTGAGTGCCTCCATCTGGTATTTGCGGGTCTTTGCCGGATTGGCCAGATGCACCACATCGCCACGTTTGGCCAATGCATCCAGAAGATGGTCGGTCCCGTCAGTGCAATCGTTTGAATAAAATAGAAAATCAGTAACGCCGATAAGGCGATTGAAGGCGATCCATTCCAAAAGGAAAGGGCCTTCGTTTTTCACGCATGTGACTGCGGTTATGCGCATTGCTGCGCCTCCGCCTGATGGTTTGGCATATCTGCTCGTCCGCCGGATGGATGGCCAGGGTTGGCCCCTGTGCCTTTGCTTGCTCGAATCATGCCATTCCCTTGAATGGGCGTCAACGTGACACCAATAAAAGCAAGGGAACTGCGACCTTGGCGCTATTGACCGATCTGGCTTAGCTCTGCACCTCTTGGGGCAGGAGGAGCAGCAATGAGTTTACCCACATCAATTGACGAGGTGCAGGCACAACTCGCTCAGACAGGATATGTCTGTGGTCGGGCGCTGGCGACGGTGGTGTTTTTGTCGCTGCGGCTGGGGCGACCTTTGTTTCTGGAGGGCGAGGCAGGCGTTGGGAAGACCGAGATTGCCAAAGCGCTGGCTCTGATGCTGGGGCGACGGTTGATCCGGTTGCAATGCTACGAAGGCCTTGATGCCTCGAGTGCTGTGTATGAATGGAACTTTCCGGCGCAAATGATCGCCATTCGCACCGCCGAGGCGCAGGGGAACGCGGATCGGGGTGCCTTAAACGCCGAGCTGTTCAGTTCAGATTTCCTGATCGAACGTCCCCTGTTGCAAGCGATGCGCCCCGATGAGAACGGCGCGCCTATTTTGCTGATTGATGAGTTGGATCGTACGGATGAGCCGTTTGAAGCCTTCCTTCTTGAGGCACTGTCAGATTTTCAGGTCACGATTCCCGAGATCGGCACCATCAAGGCGCCTGAGCCGCCGATTGTGATCCTCACCTCAAACCGCACCCGCGAAGTGCATGATGCGCTCAAACGGCGCTGTTTGTACCATTGGGTCGATTATCCCGATTTCGCCCGTGAGGTTGAGATTCTGACCGCACGCGCGCCTGAGGTGGCCGACACCCTGTCGCGCCAAATTGTCAGCTTTGTTCAGGCGCTGCGCACGGAGGACCTGTTCAAAAAACCGGGTGTGGCCGAAACCATCGACTGGGCCAAATGTCTGCTTGCCCTGGATGTGATTGATCTCTCGCCCGAGGTGATCTCGGATACGCTCGGCGCGATCCTGAAGTATCAGGACGACATTGCCAAACTTCAAGGATCCGAGGCCGCTCGACTTTTGGAAGAGGCCAAGCAAGCGGTCGAAGTGGCCTGATGTCTCGTCTGATTGAAAATCTTGGGGTGGTGAGACAGAGCCCAGGGTTTGCCCGTGGCTGAACAGATCCCTCTTGAGCTGCCCGACAACCCGCGCCTGGCGCAGAACATCATCCATTTCGCGCGCGCCTTACGTCGTGCAGGTTTGCCGGTTGGGCCTGGGCGGGTGATTGATGCCATTCGCGCGGTTGAGGCGGCGGGCTTTTCCGACCGCATGGATTTCTATTGGACCCTGCATGCCTGTTTCGTGAACCGTCCCGAGCACAGGATCATCTATGCCCAGATTTTTCGGTTGTACTGGCGCGATCCGCGCTATCTGGAACATATGATGTCGATGATGCTGCCCAGCATTCGTGGTGTTCAGGAAGAGAAGGCCGCGCAGGCTGGTGAGAAACGCGCGGCTCAGGCGCTTTTGGGCGATCACTTGCCCGAGGTGCCGCAGGAGGAAGAGCAAGAAAGCACCCAGATCGAGGTGGATGCCTCGCTGACCATTTCCGCCGAAGAACGTCTGCGCACGCTTGATTTTGAACAGATGTCGACCGAAGAAATGGCTCAGGCCAAACGCATGATCGCGCGCCTAACGCTGCCAGTGAAGCCAATTGAATCACGCCGGTCACAGGCGGCTGTTCAGGGCAAACGTATTGACCACCGACGCACCTTGCGGGTCGCGATGCGGCGTGGGGGTGAGTTGCGCGATATTGCCCGCGCCAAACCCCGCCTGCGCTGGCCCAACCTTGTGGTGCTCTGTGATATCTCGGGATCTATGAGCCAATATTCCCGCATGGTGCTGCACTTTCTGCATGCGGTGGCCAACGAAAAGGGCGCGGGCTGGGCCAAGGTGCATGCCTTCACCTTTGGTACGCGACTGACAAACATCACCCGTCATCTTGCGACCCGGGATGTGGATGCCGCGCTGAAAGCGGCGGGATCTGAGGCGCAGGACTGGGAAGGGGGCACGCGGATTGGCGATTGCCTACATGCGTTCAACCGCGACTGGAGCCGCCGGGTTATGGGGCAGGGCGCGGTTGTCTTGCTGATCACCGATGGGCTTGAGCGGGGGGCGCCCGAGGACTTGAGCAAAGAGATGGAGCGCCTGCACCTGTCCTCGCGGCGACTGATCTGGCTCAATCCCTTGCTGCGTTGGGATGGGTTTGCCCCCAAAGCCACTGGTATTCGCACCATGCTGCCCCATGTCGACAGCTTTCGCGCCGGGCACTCTATCCACTCTCTTGAAGCCCTGGCCGATGCCATTTCAAGGCCCGATGATATGGGGGAAAAGGCCAGGTTGATGGCGCTGCTGTAAGTATTCCATAAATTAGATGTTTTTGATCTAGGTCAGATCAATGCGGTCATCCTTCATATATCACATGCGGAATGTGAAATATGAAGGAGCGTCACCATGACACTCGATTGGAAACTTGGGGGCGTGCTGTTGGGGCTCGTCTTCTTTGCCGCCGTCTTGCTGGTCAAGCCGATTGGCGTTTCGACCCAGTTTGTCATTCTCAATGGGATCGTCGCGGATGTGGCAAACCCTGAGTTCATCACTCAAACCGAAGAGGGCTATACCTCGACCAACGCCTATATGGCCAAGTCGAACGGCAAGTATGCCAAGAACGCCTCAAACCCGCTGAACTACAGCTTTGTGTTTGTGGTCGCGATGGCGATTGGTGCGGCGCTCTCTGCGCTCAGCCGAGGAGGCATCGATGCCGAAGAACGCCGTCTGCCGCAGATCTGGGAAGACAATTTTGGCGAGACGCCCATGGCCCGCTATGCGGTGGCCTTTCTGGGCGGCTTTATTGTGCTCTATGGCGCGCGTCTGGCGGGGGGCTGTACCTCGGGCCATATGATGTCCGGCATGATGCAAACCGCTGTTTCGGGCTATATCTTTGCCGCCGGCGCTTTTGCCGCCGCCATTCCCACCGCCATGCTGATGTATAGAAAGGGCTGATCCATGCAGATCTTACTAGCGATTGTGATTGGGGCCGCCTTTGGCGCAGTGCTGGACCGGGTTGGTGCGACCAACCCCAATGTGATCACCGGCATGCTGACCTTGCGGCGTGTGCGGTTGATGAAAACCATCCTTCTGGCCATCGGCACCGGGTCGATCCTGATGTTTGCGGGGCAAATGGCGGGTTTTGTGGATGTGGCCCATATGAGCGTGAAAACCGCCTATGTCGGGGTGTTTATCGGAGGACTGATGCTGGGCGCAGGTTGGGCCGCCTCGGGGTTTTGTCCCGGCACCGGCGTATGCGCCGCTGCATCGGGGCGCAAAGACGCGCTGTTCTTTATCGCGGGCGGTCTGCTGGGCGCAGCGGCCTATATGGTAACCTACCCGTCGTGGAAAGCCTCGGGCCTACTGGACAAGGTTCTGGGAGGTAAAGTCACCCTTGGCACGGTACCCGGCTCAAAGTTTGACGGGCTGTTTGCCATGTCCGGCGATATTCTGGGCATTGTTCTGGGCGCGGTCTTTGTTCTGGTGGCTTTTGTGTTGCCAGAGACCTTAACCGGAGAAAAACAGCCGCAAGGCACCCCGGCTGAGTAACGTTGTCAGGTGTCGAAGTGACGTAAGTGTGAAAAGGCCCCCTTGGGAGGCCTTTTCCAAGATTAAGAGACAATGGACTTTGCGCCGATACCCTTTTTTGATTGGCGGCCTCTTAGATCTCAGTGAGATTTATACCAAGATCAATGCCCCTGCATTGATATCTGCGGCCGTGATGTCTGCTTCCAGAATATCACGAAGCACCATAACGTCGGCCCCGTCGACCTGAATAACAGCATCGCCATCAATATTGCTTGTGATCGAATAGTTTGATGCCGCGGCAAGGTGAGACAGTTGGATCATGTCGAGGCCGTCTTCGAAATCGCGCACATAGTCCGTATCAATTCGATTGGCGAGGAAGGTGTCTGCACCGGTTCCACCATACATGACGTCGTTGCCGCGCTGCCCGAATATGAAATCATCCCCCGATCCGCCAACAATTGTGTCATTGCCTGATCCGCCGACGATGGAATCGTCATTGGCGCCACCATTCAGCAGATCGTCGCCGGCGTCTCCGTTCAGCGTATCATTGCCGGCATCGCCACGCACAGTGTCGGCCCCACTTCCTCCTAGAAGAACATCATTGCCGGCGCCGCCGTTCAGCTCATCTGTGCCAAACTGTCCGTAGATAAAGTCATCAGCGTCGCCACCGACCATTGTATCGGCGCCATCCCCGCCGGAAAGTGTGTCGCTGCCGCCGCCTCCATTGATCAGGTCTGAGCCGATGCCGCCATCAATTTGGTCTAGACCATCGTCTCCACGTAGGACGTCGTTACCAGCGCCACCAGTCAGCGTGTCATTGTCGTTGCCCCCATGAAGACTGTCGTTTCCTGCGCCGCCAGCAAGCTCATCGTCTCCAGCATCACCGTAAAGCAAATCCTGCCCATCATCTCCAGTAAGGCTGTCGTTTCCTTCGCCCCCGTTGAGGGTGTCGTCTCCGATCCCACCACTCAGCAGATCTGCGCCAAGATCACCGTTGAGATCATCATTGCCGAACTGACCGTAGAGGAAATCATCCGCATCGCCGCCCCAAAGGGTATCTGAATCGTTGCCCCCTGTGAGCGTGTCGCTGCCGATACCGCCGTTGAGAACATCGTTACCTAGTCCACCATCGATCAGGTCATTGCCCTCTTCACCGCGCAGCAGATCGTTATCTTGGCCCCCGTTGAGAGTATCGTTCCCTGTTCCTCCGTGAAGGCTGTCGTCACCTGCTCCGCCAGAGAGATTGTCATCGTCGGCGTCCCCGTAACCGGTGTCCGCGCCATCGTTTCCGGAGATGGTGTCATTGCCGTCTCCACCAAACATGGTGTCATTCCCGGTGCCCCCCGAAAGAAGGTCATTTCCCAGCTCGCCGTAAAGTTTGTCGTTATGGGCCGCACCAAACAGACTGTCTTGACCGTCTCCTCCCATCAAACAATCGTCGCCGTCGTTGCCGCGCGCTTCATCTTCGCCTGCCTGTCCATGGAAGGTATCGTTTCCAGCAAGAAGGTCGATCACCGTACCTGTCGGCTCAGCGGTAATTGTATCTGCAAACAAAGTGATCGGGGATGCCTTGTATGCGCCTTCGGTCACAGCAACAGAATAGGCGCCTGCTGCGGCATCGCCATTGTCATTGAGTTGTAACAGGTAGGTGCCGGAAGTAGGGGCAGTGATCGTGAGTGCATAATATGAGGGGGCCGACGAAACCAAGCCCCCCAAATTTCCGAAAGTTAAGCCTGTCGCGTATTTTACAAATTGATAATTGATTGAGCTATCAAAGTTGGATAGGCCGAAAAATCCGGTATTCATCCCGGCAAAAAGACCGGACACAGAAATTGTATAGGTTATGCCTGCTTCAAGATCCAACTGGACCGCATCCACCGCATCAGTATCTCCGGCAAGTGTCCCGGTAAACACGTCTCCAATGGACATTGAATAGATAGTACCGGCCCCACTTGCGGCGTCGGTTGTCTCAAAAATTGTGGTCATACTGGTTACCTCTGAAAATCAATAAATATACTTTGAGCTGCAACATTCTAACGGCAGGCTTGGCGTTTATAGCAGATCCCGTTGATCTGATTTTGGGAATGAAGGGGAATTACTTAAAATTTACGAGAGCCCAGAAATTTGCTAGATGCGCGCGTATTTTAAGGTCGATGCTCACCTCAAAAGTGTGACACGTTTGAAGTTTAACTTTAGTGGGCGGTGTGGAACGATTGAAAGAGGGGCGCTCAGAAAACGTCAGGCAAAGATTTTTGCCTGCGATTTTGAAATTGGGACACCATCGAAAAAGAGATGTGCAAGCTGCTGCCAGATCAACTGGCAGCAGCAAAAAAGGGGGGAATTAAACCATCATTTCCTTTGTGGCCGACAGTTTGACATCGGGATAGTCGCGTTCGATGCGGTCGATGTCCCATTGTAGGCGCGTCAGGTAAACCACATCGCCGTCATGGTCATAGCTGATGTGCTGTTTGTTGGTGTTGATGAATTTCTCAACCGCCGCCTTTTCGCCTGTGACCCAGCGGGCTGAGGTGAATTGCGAGGCATCAAACCGCACTGGCAGGCCATATTCCAGCTCAATCCGGCTGCCGAGCACCTCGAACTGCAGCGCGCCGACGACGCCGACGATAAAGCCCGAACCGATCATCGGTTTGAACACCTTGGCCGCGCCTTCCTCGGCAAACTGCATCAGCGCCTTTTCAAGGTGTTTGGCCTTCATCGGGTCACCCGCGCGCACGCCTTGAAGAAGTTCTGGGGCAAACGAGGGAATGCCGGTGGCCTTGAGCGCTTCGCCCTCGGTTAGCGTGTCCCCAATGCGCAGCTGGCCGTGGTTGGGGATACCGATGATGTCCCCGGCCCAGGCCTCTTCCGCCAGTTCGCGGTCAGAGGCGAGGAACAGAACCGGACTTGAGATAGCCATGGGCTTTTTGGTGCGCACATGGGTCAGTTTCATGCCGCGTTTGAAATGTCCTGAAGCCAGACGGACAAAGGCCACACGATCGCGGTGTTTCGGGTCCATGTTGGCCTGAACCTTGAACACAAAACCACAGACCTTTTTCTCTTCCGGTGCTACGGCGCGGGGGCTGGCGTTTTGCGGCTGGGGTTCGGGGCCGTAGGTGCCAATGCCATCCATCAGCTCTTTGACACCAAAGGAGTTGATCGCCGAGCCAAACCAGATCGGGGTCATATGGCCTTCAAGCACCGACTGAGGATCTAGCGCGGGCAGCAGCTCGCGCGCCATTTCGACCTCTTCGCGCAACTGTTCCAGCATGTGCTCGGGAACGTGTTTTTCCAGCTCGGGATCGTCGAGCCCGTTGATCTGAATGGTTTCCGCCACCACGTTGCGGTCGGCGCGGTCCATCAGCTCAAGCCGGTCATTGAGCATGTCGTAACAGCCTAGGAAATCTCGGCCCATCCCGATGGGCCAGCTTGCCGGGGTCACGTCGATGGCCAGATTTTCCTGAATCTCATCGATGATCTCAAAGGTGTCGCGCGCCTCGCGGTCCATCTTATTACAGAAGGTCAGGATCGGCAGGTCGCGCAGACGGCACACTTCAAACAGCTTGCGGGTCTGGCTTTCCACGCCTTTGGCGCCGTCGATTACCATCACAGCCGCGTCGACCGCCGTCAGAGTGCGATAGGTGTCTTCCGAGAAATCGCTGTGGCCGGGGGTGTCGACAAGATTGAAGCGGAAATTGTCAAAGTCAAAGGACATAGCCGAGGCGGATACCGAGATGCCCCGGTCTTTTTCCATCTGCATAAAGTCCGACCGCGTACGGCGGGCTTCGCCCTTGGCGCGCACCTGACCAGCCATCTGAATAGCACCACCATAAAGCAGGAACTTTTCAGTCAGCGTGGTTTTACCGGCGTCCGGGTGCGAAATGATCGCAAAGGTCCGGCGACGCGCGATTTCGGCGGGCAATTCGGGGCGGTTCGAGGCGGTATCCAACATGCGGCTGCGATAGCGCGAAAACGCGGGCAGGGCAATCCATGTGATGAGAGAGGCGCGCCTTAGCTTGTTGAGGCCCGTTTCAAAAGTGCGGCGGCGTCAGGCCGGGCCAAGAGATCTTTCTTCACCTCAAGCTCGCTGGCGTCTGTCCGGCGATGGCCTGGGATCAATTCGGTGAGCTTTTCGGTCACTTCTTCCGGTATGGCGGCACGAGTGCGGCTGTCGACAAGCATGGACTCGGCGGCAATTCCCTCGGCATAGATGATCTGATGGGCGTCAAACAGCATCTGATAATAGTCGACAAACCCACCAGACAGCTGACGCACCGAGGTGTCATTGACCAGATGCCGGGCACGTACCAGAACCTCGGACCGACCAGCGCCCAGATGATCGCGGCGTTGATAGATAAATAGCCGATGATCAGGGCAGACCACGAGATCGCGCGAATTGTTCAATGCGCCGGCCTCGATCGAGATCGGGGCATAGGCCCCTTCAGCGCGAACAGTTTGGGACCCGATCCAGCGGATTTCCTGCGGGCCTTCGTCGCGGGTCAGCACCTTGTCACCGATTTTAAGGTCTTCAACCGCACATTGCGCACCATTGGCCATGGTGATCATGGTCCCACCGGTGAATGAGACACAGGCTGTCTGCGCAAACCGCGCCAACGCGCCCTCGCGGTCAATACCCACCAGCGTATATTCCAATTTCGGGCTCAGCGGGACAAGCGGCATGACATAGATCTGGGCCACCCCCCCTAGGGGATCGGTTTCCACGAGAACCAGACATTCGGTGGTTTTGCCATCTTCCGACATGAAGGTAACGCAGCAATCAAGATGCAGATCCGCACCGGGCAATCCCATGTCCCCGCCCTCGGCCAGCCGGAATGGAGATTGTGCCGCCGGGATCACTTCGATTTTGGTTTCGGCCGACAGAGGAGACAACCGGTAGATGTCGTCGAGAAGAAGCTCGTCCGCAAAGCCCAAAGCATCGCCTAAATTGGCGCCATTGATCACCTTCAAAAGCTCTGCGCGGTACACCGGAAGACTTTGGCTGGATTTATGGCTTTCGTAATGCGACATGTTACCTCGAAACGGGACCGAGCGATGTTCTCGGATCAGACTTATTGTGCAGTGTATCGCAACAAAATGTGTCATCAAAGCGCCATTGGTTCGGTCATTTGACGACTGCAATAGATGTGGAGGAAACATGGATCTCGGAATCAAAGGCAAGCGCGCGCTGGTATGTGCATCGTCAAAAGGTTTGGGGCGCGGCTGCGCCGAGGCACTGGCCGAGGCCGGTGTCGATCTGGTGATGAACGCTCGCGGCGCTGAAGCGCTTGAAACCACTGCACAAAGCATTCGTGATCAATACGGCGTCTCGGTCACAACCGTTGCTGCCGATGTTGTCTCGGAAGAGGGGCGCGCGCAGGTGCTAGAGGCCGCAGGTCAGGTCGACATTCTGGTGACGAATGCCGGCGGCCCGCCTCCCGGTCTGTGGTCGGATTGGGACCGCGATGATTTTATCAGTGCGATTGATGCCAACATGCTGACGCCCGTCGATCTGATGACAAAGATCCTGCCGCAGATGATTGATCGCGGTTGGGGCCGGGTGGTCAATATCACATCGCAATCGGTCAAAGCGCCGATCCCGCAGCTGGGTCTGTCAAATGCCGCGCGCACCGGTCTGACCGGCTATGTGGCGGGTACTGCACGTCAGGTTGCGCCGCATGGGGTGGTCATCAACAATCTGCTGCCCGGCATTCATTCCACAGATCGTGCGGCCTCTCTCGATGGGGGCGTGTCACAGGCGCAGGGCATTACGGTTGACGAGGCCCGCGCTCAGCGTGAAGCAACCATTCCGGCGCGCCGTTATGGCACTGCGGCTGAGTTTGGTCAGACCTGTGCCTTCCTGTGTTCGCAGCACGCGGGCTTTATCATCGGGCAGAACATTCTGCTGGATGGTGGCGCCACAAACGCGACGCTCTGATGGCGCGCGGGCCAGATGGACAGGGCGGCGGAGCGGGGTTTTCGCTCGCCGACCAGATGTTCAATGAGGACAGTATCGGGGATCTAGAGCGCGAATATTCCGGCTTGGGGGGCTTTGAGGGCTTTTCCGAGGAGGTTTTGGCACAATTCCCCGATATGGCCTTGCTTGAGCGGCTGGAGTGGATTGCCACCTGTGTTGAGCGTCGTCTGCCGCAGGAGTTTCCCGCAATGGCCGAGGCGCTTGAGGCGGCCATGGTGCCGGAACTGGACCCCTCCAAAACCGATGATGATTTCGGGCGGTTTATCCATGCGGTGCCCGGCATCCTCGCTGTGCGGCATGGGCTGGAAGAGCATCGAGATCGTGCCTTGGATCTTTTGTATGCGGCGACCAAGCGGTTTTCGATGGAGTTCTATATCCGGCCGTTCATCAACCGCTGGCCCGAAGAGACATTGGCGCGGTTGGACCGCTGGGCCGAAGATGACAACTATCATGTGCGCCGTTTGGTCAGCGAAGGCACCCGTCCACGCCTGCCATGGGCACGAAACATCGATTTAGATCCGGCGGTGCCGCTGCGGTTTCTGAACCGGTTGCACGCGGATCCGACGCGCTATGTCACCCGATCCGTAGCCAATCACATGAATGATCTGTCCAAGGTGATGCCGGATCAGGTGGTGGACACGCTCAAAGACTGGGGCACGGCAGGACGGCAATCGGCAAAAGAGCTGGATTGGATGACGCGCCATGCGCTGCGCACCGCCGTCAAACGCGGCGAACGTGGCGCGCTGGATCTGCTGGGGTATCGTGCAGGCGACGTGCAGGCAACGCTGACCCTTGGGTCAGGTGTTGTTCAGATCGGTGAGGCAATTGAAATCTCGGTCGAGCTCTCGGCCTCAGAGGTCTTGCCGGTGTTGGTGGACTATCGTCTGAGATTTGCCCGCCCTTCGGGGGATGCCGAGAAGGTGTTTAAGCTTAAAACTGGTAAGATCCAGCCAGGCAAGTCTTTGACACTGAAGAAACTTCACAAGCTGAAGGGCAACGCAACGACCTTTACCCTGCATCCGGGCACCCATGGGGTGGTGATCCAGGTGAACGGTCAGGATGTGGCTGAAGGCAGCTTTGAACTGATCAACGCAGGTGACTGACCCACGGGTCAGTCGCCCCATTTGACCTTGAGCTTTTCAAGGGCGGAAATGCGTTCAGACGATTTTGGGTGCGACATCAGCCAGGCGGGCGCCGCCCCTGCGCGGGCCTGTGTCAGATCCTCGAGTTTGTGAAACAGCGAGATCTGCGGCGCGATGCCAATCCCGGCCTTAGACAAAAGTGCCGCTGCATATTCATCCGCTTCATATTCGTCTCCGCGGCTGAGCCTCGCCATCATCAAAGACATCAAACCATTGGCGATCATCGGACCAATGCCCGGGAGAAATCGGTTCAATACCGTTGCCACGACGGATCGCAAAGCGTTTTGCCCTGAAAAATCAATCATGCGGCGACGCGAATGCCCGAGGGCGACATGCCCCAACTCATGTGCAATCACGGACGCCAGCTCTTCGGCAGAAACTTCGCCGGATTGATACTTTCGAAAAAAGCCACGTGTGATGAAAATCCGCCCATCGGGGGCCGCAAGACCATTCACCGGATCGATTTCATAGATGTTCACACGAATCCGCGGCAGGTCTAAGGCTGCTGCCATACGGTCCGTCAGTTTTTTGAGGGTGGGGTCTGCAAGTTCAGTTGATCGATTGTCCAGCTCGCGGGCGGTGCGCCAGGCCGACAAACGGTACATGGCAAGGCCATAGAGTATGGGCAGAAGGATCGGAAGCAGCTTGATCATATTGTAGATATGGCCTTTTGCAGGCGACGCGAAAAGGGGGGCGACGTAAATTTGTCGGTTATACCGAAACTTCCCCCGAAGCGGCACGAAGTGCCTCCCATTCCTCGCGTAACATGCCAAAAAGGACAAGATCGCTGACATCTCCGCATGGTCGTTTCCAGTGACGGCGCAGAATGCCTTCACGGGCAAATCCTGCACGATCGTAAACGGCCTGGGCCCGAGTGTTTTCGAGCACCGCATCCAACCATAGTCTCTGGGCTTGTAACCGGTCGAAGGCGTAATCTGTCAGGTCGTTGATAAAGACGCGCCCCAACCCACCATCAATGCGGTTCAGGCCCAACCGGCGCAATTCAATGCGGCCGGACGGGTCGCCAATCTCGGCAAAAAGCCCAAATCCCAATCGGTTACCGTCACGGGACCAGATAACGACCTCGCGGTCGGGGGCCTGCATATGGGCTAGAATTTTGTCGTCCGGCTCATCTGCGATGAACCGGGCATTGTCAATGCGGCCTGCAATGCGGCGGATGAAAGCCACATCCGCCGGTGTCGCAGGACGAACGGGCATCAGGCGAAGTAGCCGCTCAGCGCGTCACGAGACTGTGCAGAAAGCTCTGACAACTGTGCCTCAGAGGACCCGAATTTCACAGTATCGCCCCCAAAACGACCCACGGTTTCAATCGCAACGCCCGCTTGGCCGGCTGCGATCATCAGGGCTTCGGCCTGATCAAAGGAACAGGCAACCAGATAGCGGGCCTGGTCTTCGCCAAACAATGTCATGGTGTCATCACTGTCGAGCTGAACCCCAACACCTGAGGCCGCCGCCATTTCAAAGGCGGCCAATGCCAGACCTCCGTCCGAGAGGTCAGTACAGCTCTTGATCCAGTCGCGGTTGGCGCGGATAAACTCACCGTTGCGGCGTTCGGCCTCAAGATCAACCGACGGCGCATCGCCTTCTTCACGATTGAACACCTCGGCGAGCAGTGCAGATTGACCCAGATGGCCCGGTGCCTCACCCACCATCAGAGCGACATGGCCGTCACGGGCATAACCCAGAATGGGCTCTTCATCGGCCGCAATCAGGCCAACGGCACCAATGGTGGGGGTAGGCAGAATCGCCTGACCGTCGGTTTCATTGTAAAGCGACACGTTGCCCGAAACGATTGGCACATCCAGCGCGGCGCAGGCTTCACCGATACCTTTGATCGCTCCAACAAACTGCCCCATGATTTCGGGCTTTTCGGGGTTGCCGAAGTTCAGGTTGTCTGTGGTCGCCAGAGGCAGCGCGCCGGTGGCACAGAGATTGCGATAGGCCTCGGCCACCGCCTGTTTGCCGCCCTCTTTGGGGTTGGCTTTGACATAGCGCGGGGTCACGTCGCTGGTGAAGGCCAGTTTCTTGTCAGTGCCATGCACGCGGATCACACCGGCGCCAAAGCCCGGAACGCGAACCGTGTCGGCCATAACCTGACTGTCGTATTGTTCGTAGATCCATTCGCGCGAGCAGTAGTTCGGGCTTTGGATCAGCCATTTCAACGCATCGATTGGGTCAACCTGTGGCACGTCCTCATCGTTGAGCGGCTCAGCAGCCGGGGTTTCCACCCAAGGACGGTCATATTCGGGCGCGGTCGACGACAGTTTCGACAATGGCAGGTCGGCTTTGACCTCGCCATTGTGAACGATCAGGAAGCGGTCCTCTGGGATGGTCTCGCCCACGATGGCAAAATCCAGATCCCATTTTTCAAACACAGCGCGGGCCTCGGCCTCTTTCGCTGGGTCGAGAACCATCAACATGCGCTCCTGGCTTTCCGAGAGCATCATTTCATAGGCGGTCATGTCGACTTCGCGCTGAGGCACGTTTTCGAGGTCAAGGCGCACACCCAGTTTGCCTTTGTCGCCCATCTCAACCGCAGAACAGGTCAGACCAGCGGCACCCATGTCCTGAATCGAAATCACCGCGCCGGTCTGCATGAGCTCGAGCGTGGCTTCCATCAGGCGTTTTTCGGTGAAGGGGTCGCCAACCTGAACGGTGGGGCGCTTTTCTTCGATACTATCGTCGAACTCAGCTGACGCCATGGTTGCGCCACCCACACCGTCACGTCCGGTTTTGGCACCCAGATAGACAACCGGTCGACCGACGCCCGAGGCCGCCGAATAAAAGATCTTATCCGCATCTGCGAGACCTGCCGCAAAGGCGTTGACCAGACAATTGCCGTTATAGGCGTTGTGGAAACGCACCTCGCCACCCACGGTTGGAACGCCAAAGGCATTGCCATATCCGCCGACACCTTCAACCACACCATGCACAAGCTGGCGGGTTTTATGGTGATCTTTTTCGCCAAAGGACAGGGCGTTCATCGCCGCAATTGGGCGGGCGCCCATGGTGAAGACATCGCGCAGGATGCCGCCAACGCCGGTGGCCGCGCCCTGATAGGGCTCGATGTAAGACGGGTGGTTGTGGCTTTCCATCTTAAAGATGACCGCCTGACCGTCGCCAATATCGACTACACCGGCGTTTTCACCGGGACCACAGATCACCTGTGGGCCGTCGGTGGGCAGGGTGCGCAGATGAAGTTTGGAGGACTTGTAGGAGCAGTGCTCGTTCCACATGGCCGAAAAGATGCCAAGCTCGGTAAATGTGGGCTCGCGGCCAATGATCTCGAGGATCCGCTTGTATTCATCTTCGTTGATGCCGTGGGCGTCGATCAGCTCGGGGGTGATGGCCGGTTCTTGCATGTCAGATCCTGTCGGTGGCAGTGATTGCCGCGGGGTTTAGGGCAGATTGCCCCACAGGAAAACCCCT
The DNA here is from genome assembly GCA_947497905.1 of uncultured Pelagimonas sp. Classification (GTDB taxonomy): domain Bacteria; phylum Pseudomonadota; class Alphaproteobacteria; order Rhodobacterales; family Rhodobacteraceae; genus CANMIH01. The sequence goes on along the minus strand of CANMIH010000005.1, from coordinate 93,238 downwards.
TTGCGCCGTCGCGCGTCACTCTGGCCCGATGTTTTTCACGAAATTTTAATCTGGGCGGGTCAGCACAAAGGCTGCAGCCCCCCCAAGACAGACGGCCTGAATCGCCAGAACATGCCAGGGCAGGCCCAGTATCAGGCTTAGCAGGAAGGCCGCTGCCATCATGATCGCGGCCATACGTTTGTGACGTGGTGCGATGGCCCCGTCGCGTTCCCAATGATGAATGGCCGGGCCAAAGGTGCGATGGTCAACCAACCAGGCCCGCAACCGAGGAGAGCCTTTTCCAAACGCAAAAGCCGCCAGTAAAACAAAGGGCGTTGTGGGCAGGATAGGGAGAATGACCCCGAGCGCCCCTAACGCCAGACTTAGCCCGCCAAGAGCCACCCAAAGTGATCGTGCCAAAAAGGCCGGGCGTCGTGCTGTCATGTCTGCCTCAAATCATCTTTGCTTAACATAGGCGGTGTTTGAGCAAAAAAAAGGCCGAGCACAAAGCTCGGCCGAAGTCCAACAGGGAGGTGATGGTGACTGCTTGTTCAGCACGTCACCGTCATGTGCCGAATATGGTATCACCCCAGAGTCGATCAAGGTAAAACACATCGCAGCTGCAGCATTTCCGCTATGCGTGACGTGCATACCACAAGGACCTTTTACCGCAGGGGTTGTGTTTGCGTGCCGTCCATCTCTCTCAAGGACCTGCGATGCATCATGATTTCTTCCTGAACAAAGTCGCGGAAGGCCGCTACACGCTTGGATTGGCGCAATTCTTCTGGATATGCCAGAAAAACGGGCACTTCGACCGATTCTACATCAGGCAGAACCCGTACAACCGAGGGGTAATCGCGTACGATGTAGTCGGGTAGAATGCCAATGCCCAAATTTGCCGCGACCGCCTGAAGTACGCCAAAGTAATTGTTCACCTTCAAAGAGCCCTGCATGTCAGAGGCCAAAAGCAGCTGGGTCAATTGCATGCCTGCGGCGACCTGCGCCGAGTTGGTGTTTTGGCAAATCAGGCGGTGATTGCGCATTTCGTTCATGTCTTGAGGGGTGCCGTGTTCCGCCAGATACTCTGGGCTGGCATACATGCGCATGCGCACCGACATCAGGCGCTTGCGCACCAGATCGGCCTGGCTTGGCTCTTTCATACGAATGGCCACGTCTGCCTCACGCATGGGCAAGTCAAGAACACGTTCTTCCAACATCAGGTCAATGTTCAGGTCCGGATATTTTTCATAGAACTTTGTCAGGCGAGGTGCGAGCCAGATGGCGCCAAACCCATGAGTCGTTGTGACACGCAACTCTCCAAAGACCTCTTCCTCGCTGTCATGAATGCGCGCGGTGGCCGCCTCGATGCGTTTGGTCATGGCGCGGGTGGCGTCAAACAACAGCTCGCCCTGTTCGGTCAGGATCAAACCGCGGGCATGCCTGTGAAACAGCGTGGTTTTGAGAGATTCTTCCAGCGCCCGGATCTGTCGTGACACAGCAGATTGCGACAGATGAAGTGAATCACCCGCATGTGTCAGGCTGCCCGCATCGGCGACAGCGTGAAAAATTCGTAGTTTGTCCCAATCCATGGTGGCAGCTTTCAGTCCTGGTTGCGCGGTGAGCTTAGCATACACGTCTAATCCGCAAAGGAGCATAACGTAACATGACAAAATCACAAAAATATCCCTGTTCAGGTCAGCAATTGTGACCTAATGTTGCGCTATACTACGCGAAGGCGGCGAGGGAGGCACGTATGACCAAGCAGCAGATAACTCTGAATGACCGGTTTGATCTGGAAAAAGACCACGTTCTTTTGAACGGAACGCAGGCCCTTGTGCGCCTGATGTTGATGCAAAAAGAACGTGACCGGCAGGCAGGGTTGGACACTGCGGGGTTTGTGACGGGCTATCGCGGGTCGCCTCTTGGGGCGGTCGACATGCAGATGCGCCGCGCCGAAAAGTTCTTGCACGCCGCTGATGTGAAATTCGAAGAAGGTCTGAACGAAGACCTCGCCGCCACCGCGCTTTGGGGAAGCCAGCAGGCCGAGTTGCGGGGGGAAGGTAAGTTTGATGGCGTCTTTGGGCTTTGGTACGGCAAAGGGCCGGGCGTAGATCGCACCGGCGACGTAATGCGCCATGCCAATATGGCAGGGACCTCGCAAAATGGCGGGGTTCTGATGGCCATGGGCGATGACCACACCGGTGAAAGCTCAACCGTGCTGCATCAGTCCGAATGGGCCCTTGTTGATGCCTATATGCCCGTCGTTTCCCCTGCCGGTGTGCAGGAAGTGATCGACTATGGGCTTTATGGGTATGCTTTGTCGCGCTTTGCCGGCGTCTGGGTGGGCCTGAAAACCATGAAAGACACGGTTGAGGCCACGGCCGTTGTGGATGCCTCGCCGGACCGGATGCAGTTTGTCACCCCTGAGTTCGATATGCCAGAAGGCGGGCTGAACATCCGTCTGGGCGACACACCCCATGCGCAAGAGGCGCGCATGATTGACCACAAACGCTTTGCCGCCGAAGCCTTTGCCCATGCCAATAAGATCGACAAACGCGTTTGGGGGCGACCGGGGGCCAAGATCGGTTTCGTTGCCGCTGGCAAAAACTGGCTGGATCTAGTGCATGCGCTGTCTTTGTTGGGCATTGATGAGGCCGAGGCCGAACGGCTTGGCCTCACCACCTATAAGGTCGGGCAGACTTTCCCGCTCGATATGCGCGGCTTTACCGATTGGGCCGAGGGGCTTGATCTGATTGTGATCATTGAAGAAAAGCGCAAGCTGATCGAGGTGCAGGTCAAAGAGGCGATATTTGATGACCGTCGGGGACGACGGGTTTACGGCTGGTACAAAGAGGGCTTTGGAGCACCGGGCCGGGAAGAGCTTTTCCCGACACGCGGCGCGCTTGATCCGATCTGGATTGCTCGCAAACTGGGTGACATTCTGATTGAGGAAGGACGCGGCACTGATGGGATCAAAGCCGGTCTGACCCAATTGGACGAAGCCACCCGGGCCGACAATGCCGAAGATCTGGCGGCGCGTCTGCCCTATTTCTGCTCGGGATGTCCGCACAACAGTTCGACCAAAGTTCCGGAGGGCAGCCGCGCCTATGCCGGGATTGGCTGTCACTACATGGTGCAGTGGATGGACCGGGAAACCAGTGGCTTTACCCATATGGGTGGTGAAGGCGCGAACTGGATTGGCGAAGCACCGTTTTCGAACACCAAACATGTGTTCCAGAACCTGGGCGATGGCACCTATAACCATTCCGGCGTTCAGGCGATCCGGGCGGCCTTGGCCTCGGACACCACAATCACCTACAAAATCCTCTTCAACGATGCGGTGGCGATGACCGGTGGTCAGACCAACGAAGGGGGGCTGAGCCCGCAACGCATTGCCGCCGAGGTTATGGCTATGGGGGTGAAAACCCTTGCTGTGGTCTATGACGAAAAAGAAGAGGTGGATCTAAGCAGTTTCCCCAATGGCGTGACCACGCATGAACGGGCCGAGCTTCCGCAGGTGCAAAACCGCATGACAGAGGTCGAAGGTGTTTCGGTGATCCTCTACATCCAGACCTGTGCCGCCGAAAAGCGCCGCCGCCGCAAACGGGGCAATTTCCCGGACCCGGATAAGCGCGTGTTCATCAACACCGACATCTGTGAAGGCTGTGGGGATTGCGGGGTCCAGTCGAACTGTGTGTCGATTGTGCCGGTTGAGACCGAGCTGGGGCGCAAACGTGCGATTGACCAGTCGAGCTGTAACAAGGATTTTTCCTGTCTCAATGGGTTCTGCCCGTCCTTCGTGACCGTGAGCGGGGCAAAGATCAAGAAGGCCGCGACCAAGACGCTTGATCTTCCCGATATGGCCGCGCCTGATTTGCCAGAGATCGATGGCACCTGGAATATGGTGATCACGGGCGTGGGTGGCACCGGCGTTGTCACCATTGGCGCCGTTCTGGCTCAGGCCGCTCAGATTGATGGCAAGGGCGCCGGCATGATGGAGATGGCGGGGCTCGCCCAAAAGGGCGGCGCGGTGCATATCCATCTGCGTCTTGCCAATGCGCCCGATGACATCAGCGCCGTGCGCGTGGCAACCGGTGAGGCCCATGCCTTGATTGGTGGGGACCTTGTAGTTTCTGCCGGGTCGAAAACCCTGGGATTGACCAAAACCGGTGTGACCGGGGCTGTGGTCAACAGTCACGAGATCATCACTGGTGATTTTACCCGCGATACGGAATTCTCTTTGCCTTCCGATAGGTTGCAGCTTGCACTTCAAGCAAGATTGCAAGATCGGGTTGCCCTGTTTGATGCCTCTGATCTGGCCAAGGCGGTTATGGGAGATTCGATTTTCTCCAACATTATGATCCTCGGCGCAGCCTGGCAGCGGGGGCTGGTGCCGCTTAGCCATGAGGCCATTATGGCGGCGATTGAACTCAACGGCGCAGCGGTCGAGCGCAATCAGCGGGCCTTTGAAGTTGGCCGTTGGGCTGTGCTTTATCCCGAGGCCGCAGCCGACATGGCGGCGCCAAAGGTTGTTGAACTGCCAAAATCGCTATTTGATAAAGTCGCCTTCCGGGAGGCGCATCTTGTTGAGTATCAGGGTAAGCGACTGGCCAAACGCTATCGCAAGCTGGTTGATGGAATTGGCGATGAAACTCTGCGCGAATCCGTCTCAAAAGGCTATCATAAGCTATTGTCATATAAGGATGAATATGAAGTCGCGCGCCTGTTGCTGCAGACCGAAGAAAAAGCCCGCGAGGCCTTTGACGGTGATTTTGGACTGACCTTTCATCTGGCGCCACCGATGCTGACCAAAGAAGGGCCAAATGGCCGACCGGAGAAAAAACAATACGGTCCCGGCATGATGCGCTGGTTCCGAGTGCTGTCGCGTATGAAAGGGCTGCGCGGCACGCCGCTGGATGTCTTTGGGCGTACAGTTGAACGGCGCATGGAACGCGCGTTGACCAAACAGTATGAGGCGGACATGGCCGAGTGGCTGCCCAAAGCGGATGAGGTTGATGCGGGTGCGCTCGCGGCGCTGGCGGAACTGCCCTTGCAGATCAGAGGGTTTGGTCCGGTGAAACTGGCGAATGAAGCCAAAGCGGCCAAGCGCCGGGAAGAGATTTTGGCGGTGCTGCGCGCGGGGCGCGGGGGCTCAAAACTGGCGGCGGAGTAATGTAAATGGCACCCCCGGCGTCTCTTTGCCGCCGGGGCGAAGCTTGGACTTGATGTCATCTAACTGTTACGCAACTGCCATATTTGCGGGGCCGCTGATCCCGAGACGACACTGGAGAACGATCCGAATGAACGCGCGTCACATTGCTCGCGATATTTCCTATGCGCATTCCGCCGCAACACGGCCCGGTCGCATGATGATCAAGCTTATGGAAAACACCACAGGGCGGCTAGGGTTGATCAAACGGGCGCGCGGCTATGAAAAAGATGTCGCTGCGGGGCGTGATTTTTGGAGTGTTATGGTCGAGCGTTACGGGCTCAGCCTTGAGGTGGTCAAAGGTTCGCTCGACAACATCCCGCGCGACAAACCGGTGATTGTGATCGCCAACCACCCATACGGAATTCTTGATGGGTTGATGCTTGGGCATATCTTGTCAGAAGTGCGGGGTGATTTCCGCATTCTGGCGCATCAGGTGTTTCGCAAAGCTGAAGACATCAACAAGGTTATCCTGCCGATTTCATTTGATGAAACCAAAGAGGCGGTGAAACAAAACCTGAGCACCCGCAAAGAGGCGCTGAACTATCTGGGGCAGGGCGGCTGTATCGGTATTTTTCCCGGTGGCACTGTCTCAACCGCGGAGAAGCCTTTTGGCCCGCCGATGGATCCGGGCTGGCGCGGCTTTACGGCTCGTATGATCGCAAAATCGGATGCGGTTGTGGTGCCGATCTACTTCGACGGCCACACCTCGCGCCTGTTTCAGGTCGCCAGCCACCTGCATTACACTCTGCGGATGGGCTTGCTGATCAAAGAGTTCAAAAAACGCGTCGATACACCGGTGCGGATTTCTGTGGGTGCGCCCATCCCTCGGGCGGAAATTGACCGACGCGCCACAGACACGCGCGAGTTGATGGATTTCCTGCGCAAAGCTACGTATGAGTTGTCCCCATCCCCGTTAAAGTCATATGACTACGGGTTCGAGTTTGAGGACAAGCATAAATCCCGCCACTAACAGGGTGGCCAAAAGGGGCAAAGGCGATGGCAGTAGGTGTGTTTGATTCAGGTCTGGGTGGCCTGACGGTTTTGGATGCGGTGAGCAAACGGTTGCCTGATGTGCCGTTTGTGTATTTTGGCGACAACAGCCACGCGCCTTACGGGGTGCGCGATGCGGATGACGTCTATAATCTGACCACCGCTGCGGTTGAGCGCCTGTGGGATGCGGGCTGTGATCTGGTGATCTTGGCCTGCAACACCGCCTCTGCGGCGGCGCTACGTCGGATGCAGGAAAGCTGGATCCCGAAAGACAAACGGGTGCTGGGGGTCTTTGTGCCGCTGATCGAGGCCATGACCGAACGCAACTGGGGGGATAATTCGCCACCGCGCGAAGTGGCGGTTCAGCATGTTGCACTTTTTGCCACACCGGCCACCGTGCGCAGCCGGGCGTTTCAACGCGAACTGGCCTTTCGCGCGATTGGCGTAGACGTCGAAGCGCAGGCTTGTGGTGGTCTGGTTGATGCGATCGAAGAGGGGGACATGATCCTCGCGGATGCTTTGGTGCGCAGTCACGTCGACGCGCTCAAGCGCAAGATGCCCACGCCAGAAGCCGCCATTCTGGGCTGTACGCATTACCCGCTGATGCATGATGTGTTCCAGGAGGCTCTGGGGGAGACTGTGAAGGTCTATTCACAGGCCAATCTGGTGGCAGAATCGCTGGCGGATTATCTGACCCGCCATCCCCACATGGTGGGACCGGGTACTGAGAGCCAGTTTTTGACCACAGGCACACCGGAAAAAGTGTCGATGCATGCGACACAATTCTTGAAACGCGAGATCAAGTTTCAGGCGGCCTAACTAACGTGAAATCCCAAAAAATTTCGAACCCGCCTTTGCAAAAGGGCGGGTTTTTCAATTTTCATTGATCCCCGGCCTCTTGCGGCGTATATGAGGCGAAACAGGAGGACGCCCATGTTCCGCGCAACCCCATTGCTGCGACGATAAGGTGCCTGCCCGACAAGGCAGCACAGGGCCTTGTATTTTCCAAATTTCTGATCCGTGTCCTTGTGACACCTCCCACATATCTTAGGGTTCATCATGACCAAATCCATCGCCATCATCGGCGCTTCGGGCTATACCGGGGCGGAACTTATCCGGCTGATCTCCACGCACCCTTCGTTTGAAATCAAAGCGTTGGCGGCCAATTCTAAAGCAGGCATGTCCATGGCGTCGGTCTTTCCGCATCTGCGCCATCTCGATCTGCCAGATCTCGTGACCTGGGAGCAGATTGATTACGACCAGATTGATCTGTGTTTCTGCGCCCTGCCGCATAAAACCAGCCAAGAGGTGATTTCCAAACTGCCCAAGACGGTGAAGATCGTTGATCTCTCTGCGGACTTCAGGCTGCGGGATCCGGCCGAATATGAGAAATGGTATGGCAACGCACATAGCGCGGTCGAGATGCAGGGTGAGGCAGTCTATGGGCTGACCGAGTTCTACCGCGATGAGATCAAAGACGCGCGTCTTGTGGCCGGTACCGGCTGTAACGCTGCAACAGGTCAGTACATCCTGCGGCCACTGATTGAGGCAGGAGTGATCGATCTCGACGAGATTATTCTCGATCTGCAATGTGGTGTCAGTGGCGCGGGCCGGTCTTTGAAAGAAAACCTGCTGCACGCCGAGGCCAGCGAAGGCAGCATCGCCTATGCGGTGGGTGGTACGCATCGCCATCTGGGCGAGTTTGATCAGGAGTTCAGCGCACTGGCAGGGCGTGAGGTGAAGATCCAGTTCACCCCGCATCTTGGCCCGTTCAACCGGGGTATTCTCGCGACAAGCTATGTCAAAGGTGAGGCGCAGGCGGTTTATGATGCTCTGGTCGCTGCCTATGCTGATGAGCCCTTTGTTGAGGTGCTGCCGTTTGGAGCGACGCCGGGCACCCAACACGTGCGGGGCTCGAACTTCTGTCATATCGGTGTGGTAGGTGATCGGATTTCCGGACGCGCCATTGTTGTCGCGGCCTTGGACAACCTGACCAAAGGCTCCTCCGGACAGGCGCTACAAAACGCCAACCTGATGCTGGGCGAAGAGGAAACAGCGGGTCTGATGCTCGCCCCCTGCTTCCCCTGAACCGGACTTGGCCTTTGGCCCCTCGGCAGACCGCTCTAGAGCGGTCTGTTGCGTCCAGCTCTGGCTTGGGCATCCCTCATGTAGCTATGCGCCATTCTTTAAAGGTTTGATGCCAGAAAGGCAGATGACCGTATTCTAGGAGACCGTGATGCTCTCGCCGATGAAAATAGCTGCGACGAGCCTGTTGGTTGGACTTGTGGTTTTGGCGCTCAAGAGCTTTGCATGGTGGACCACCGGGTCTGTGGCGCTACTGTCGGATGCTCTGGAAAGCATCGTCAATCTGGCAACGGCTCTTGCGGCGTTGATCGCCATCAAAATCGCCGCGCTGCCTGCGGATGAAAACCATCCCTTCGGACATCACAAGGCCGAATACTTTAGTGCGGTTCTTGAAGGTGTGCTGATCATCATCGCGGCCTTCTTTATTCTGCGTGAAGCCTATGTCGGCTATTTCGATCCTCAACCGATTGCTGCGCCCCTTGAGGGGCTTTTGATCAACGGTGTGGCGACCCTGATCAACGGGGGCTGGGCCTGGGTTCTGGTCAGACAGGGGCATAAGCTCCGATCGCCAGCTTTGGTGGCGGATGGCAAACATCTCTGGTCTGATGTCATTTCCTCTATGGGGATTGTGACAGGTGTGCTGGTCGCCTGGGGCACAGATCTATGGGTATTGGATGCGGTTCTGGCGGCGGTGGTGGCGGTTCATATCCTGATTTCCGGATCGCGGGTGATTATCGGGTCTCTGAACGGGCTAATGGACGAATCTGTCCCCAAACCCGTGCTGGTCACCATCCGTCAGATCATTTCAGACCATGCGGATGGGGCCGTCGAAGCGCATGATCTCAAGACGCGTCAGGCGGCCAGCATTGTTTTTATCGAGTTCCATCTGGTTGTCCCGGGCGACATGACAGTGTTTGATTCTCACGAAATCTGTGACCGCATTGAGCGCGCGCTTGAGGATGAGATCGCGGATGTTCAGGTTACCATCCATGTCGAACCGGAACACAAATCCAAGCATTCAGGTATCGTAATTCTGGATTGTCGATGATCCGCGCCTTTTGCGCCATGTCAAAGACTGCGGCACGCTGGCGCGGCAGGTAGACCTGACCCGGTTCTAGGCCCTATATAGGCCGTGTACTCTGCAGGAAAGGCCCACAGATGGCGCTCAAATCGTTGAAAAAGAAACGCCGCATTCAAGTGGTCGCGCTGGCGGCTGTGGCCTTGACCGTTTCAACGGTTCTGATCGGGATCGCCATGAAAGACGGGATCAATCTCTTTCGCTCGCCCTCACAGGTGATGGAAGCACCACCCGCCCCCAACGAAGTGTTTCGGATTGGTGGGCTCGTTGAAGAGGGGTCTTTGCTGCGCGGTGCGGGGACAGAGATCCATTTCAGTGTCACCGATGGCGGAGCAACCTTGCCGGTTGTCTTCAAAGGTGTTCTTCCAGATCTGTTTGAAGAAAATCAGGGCACCGTCGCCACGGGGCGCTATGTCAACGGTGTGTTTGAGGCCTCTGAGGTTCTCGCCAAACACGACGAAACCTATATGCCCAAAGAGGTTGTCGATGCTCTGAAAGAGCAGGGTGTCTATCAGGAACCCGAAGAGTGAGCCCGCTCGGGGAGGATGATGCAGGCTCGCAGACCTCCTAACTCGCTCTTGGACAGCGTGAGCATGCCTCCGGATTGTTTGGCAAACCCCTGTACGGCGGATAACCCCAGTCCCGGCCCGTCCCCTGTGTTTTTCGTCGTGAAAAACGGCTCGGGGAGGAGCGGCAGCACGTGATCTTCGACGCCTGGCCCATCGTCCTCAACGCAGAGATAGACATGAGGTGCGGGCGCCTCGAGAGCCGGCGAATGGGTGAAGCCGTCGGGATAACGCCCTGACGATATGGCAATGCGGGCCTCTGGCCCTCCGGCGTCCTGTGCATTGAGAACAAGTTGTACCAGACATGTTTCCAAAGCGTCCTGATCGACATATCCCGTTACGGGGGTTGCCGCCGCGGGTAGGGTCAGGGTGACATTCTCGCTCAGCATAGTGCGGAGCACAGGGCCAAGCTGACGCGTGAGGGTGGCAAAGTCGATTTCTTTGGGAGCAAGACGCGTGCGACCGCTTGAGGCCACCAGTTGTTTCACGATCAAAGCGGACCGTGATGCGGCTTCGCGACAATTGCCAAGCGCTTCACGCCGTTCAGATTGATCTGACAGAAGTTCAAACAGTTCCAGATTGCCCAAGATGGCGGTGAGGTGATTGTTGAACTCATGGGCGACACCGCCAACAAATTGATTTAGCGCGCGTGCTTTTTGGGCATGGGCATAGCGGTTTTCAGCGTCGCGAATGGCGCTTTGACGCTGATAGTTGCCAACTAAGGCGCGCACATAGAACAAAATCGCCATGGTACAGACCAAGCCAAAGGCGACACGATCGATGGTATCTGAAAACATCGGCCACAATTGGACGTTGACGACAATCAGAGTGAGGCTGAACATCGAACCATCCATGACCGCAACATCACGACCGGGGTCATGCCGTTGAATAAAGTAAAAGCCTGCCCCTGCGAGACCAATGGCCGAGGTCAGGTGATAAATCGGATCTGGATGAAGGATGAGCTTGAGCGGCAGAGTGACAAAGCACGCGATTGTAAGGCCGTAGAGTGATAAAGCCGCATAGAACCGTAGTGCCGACACTGAACCGGTCTTAGGGGAGGTCGAGGCCGCAAAGTGCAAAACTTGCAAAGCCGCATAGATGATTGCCCAGATAGGGGCAGTTGGATCACCAGTTGCCAAAAACAGCACAGTGGCTGCGACGACAATGCACAGGTGGCGTAAAACAAAAGAGGGACGATCGTCAAAATCTGCGTAATGCAGCTTGTCTAATCGTGCTCTGTAATCACTGGGCATAGAGACTCGCAAAGAAACACGTACCGGCTATACACATTCACCAATTCTTACATATTTTTGCAAGTACAGCATCGTACCCAAGCGCTTTGGAAGCGGCCCTTGACGTTAGGGCCGCTTTGCAAAGTTGTCTGTTAGCGCAGGATGCTGCGGCCCGCGTACTCAGCGGTTTCGCCGAGCATCTCTTCGATACGAATCAACTGGTTGTATTTGGCCAACCGGTCGGAGCGCGCAAGCGAACCGGTTTTGATCTGACCACAGTTGGTGGCGACAGCCAGATCCGCGATGGTCGCGTCCTCAGTTTCACCCGAACGGTGTGACATGACGTTGGTGAAGCGCGCGCGATGGGCCATATCAACCGCCTTGAGCGTCTCGGTCAGGGTGCCGATCTGGTTCACTTTCACCAGCATCGAGTTGGCACAGCCGCGCTCAATGCCTTCGGCCAGACGGACAGGGTTGGTGACAAACAGGTCATCCCCAACCAGCTGAACTTTGCCGCCCAGTTCCTCGGTCAGTGCTTTCCAGCCGTCCCAATCGTCTTCGCCCATGCCATCTTCGATCGAGAGGATCGGATAGTCAGCAACAAGAGCAGCAAGATAGGCGACGTTTTCTTCTGACGACAGAGATTTGCCTTCGCCCGACAGAACATATTTACCGTCTTTGTAATACTCAGTCGCAGCACAATCGAGCGCGAGCTGAATATCGTCACCCGGGGTGTAGCCCGCTTTTTCGATCGATTTGAGAACAAAATCCAGGGCTTCGCGGGTCGACGCGATGTTCGGGGCAAAGCCACCTTCATCGCCGATCCCGGTCGACAGGCCTGCTGCGGACAGCTCTTTCTTCAGGGTGTGGAAAATTTCCGAGCCCATGCGGACGGCGTCACGAATATTCGTGGCCGACACTGGCATGATCATGAATTCCTGAATGTCGATCGGGTTGTCGGCATGTTCGCCGCCGTTGATGATGTTCATCATCGGAACAGGCAGGATACGGGCCGAGGTGCCGCCGATATAGCGGAACAGGGGTTGGCCGGTGAACTCAGCAGCAGCTTTGGCTGCAGCCATCGATACGCCCAGAATAGCATTAGCACCCAGGCGGCCTTTGTTGTCGGTGCCGTCAAGTTCGTTCATCGCCATGTCGATGGCCACCTGTTCGGTGGCGTCAAAGCCGACGATGTTTTCGGCGATTTCACCGTTGACTGCGGCGACCGCTTCCAGCACGCCTTTGCCTTTATAGCGCTCGGCATCGCCATCGCGACGCTCAACCGCCTCATAGGCACCGGTCGAGGCGCCCGACGGCACAGCGGCGCGGCCCATCGAGCCGTCTTCCAGTGTTACGTCAACTTCGACGGTGGGGTTGCCGCGGCTGTCTAGAATTTCGCGCGCGTGAATATCAATGATGGTGCTCATGGAATGTCCCTCAGGCCACTGAATTTGTGGTTTCAATAGCAGGCGGGGCGCGAAAGTAAACGGAAACGTTACCGCTAACACCGGTTATTGCTCCGGGGTTGCGCTAACGTCTGTCGCTAACGGTCACGCAACATGGGCCCGTGCGGCCTGAGCTTCTCGCCAGAAACTGTAGATCCCCGCCGTCAGGACAAGCGCAGCCCCGAGATAGGTTTGCAGGTCGGGGCGTTCGCCAAATATCAGCATACCCAGACCGGTTGTGAAAATCAGCCGGGAATAGCGAAATGGGGCTACGATGGAAACCGGAGCCAGGCGCATGGCTGAAGTGACCGCGAGATAGCCGGTTGTGGTCACCAGAATGGCACCAATCATGTAAATCGCGGCTGTGTTGTCCCAGATCATCGATTGGCCTGAGACCTGAAGCAACACCAGTCCCAGTGGGATGGTCGAGGCAAATCCCCAGACGGAGAGTGTCAATGAATGCACGCTTTGTGGAGCGAGCCGTGTGGTCAGGTCGCGGGCTGCCAATCCTACGACACCCAAAACGGCAAACATTTCCCAACCTGTGAAACTTGCTCCAAAGGGGCGCACAACAAGCAACATGCCAGCAAAGCCCACCATGATTGCGCTCCAGCGCCGCCAGCCCACTTTTTCACGCAGAAACAACGCGGCCCCAAGGGTTGTGACCAAAGGGGCGGCCTGCATGATGGCAGCAAAGGTAGCGAGCGGAATGGTCGCGAGGCTGACGACGAGGCCAAGTGCACCAATGATTTCGAACCCATTGCGCATCATCACCGGACGGGCCCAGAATTCGGGACCTGTGATGCGGATGCGCTTCATCAGGGCCAGAAAGATGAAAAACAGTGACCCGCCAAAGCTCAGCACAAACATGGTTTGCCCCATCGGGATAATGCGTGTGGCGGCTTTGATAAAGGCGTCACTGGCCGCCAGTAGCGCCATGCCAAGAACCATAAGACCAATTGCGCGAACCATGTGAATTTCCTTGTTCTAATGGCCTGTTACACCGTGGTGTCTGCGTCCATCAGGTTTTGTTTTTTGCCCAATGCGCGCTCGCGCAGGAAGGTATAAAGACCCGATCCGATGATCAGTGCCGCCCCCGCAAGGGTCAGTGCATCGGGGCGTTCGTTGAAAATGGTGTATCCAAAGATCATCGCAAAAATCAGGCGCGAATAGCGGAAGGGGGTGATAACCGAAACTTCCCCCAGACGAGAGGCCGCCGTCAGCGCATAATAGGCACCAATGCTAAACAGGCAGGCCCCCAGGATCAGCATCCACTGTGTTGAGTTGGGCTGGGTCAAACCATCTGAGAAGTACAGCAAAATTCCCCCCATCGGCAGCAGTGTCGCAAAGCCATAGGTCGAAAGCTGCACGTCGGCGATGCTTTTGGGCACGGTGCGGGAAAACAAATCGCGACCGGTCAGAGCAATAACCGCCAGAATGGCCCAGAGCGAGCGCGGGTCAAAGGCATCCATCCCCGGGCGAATGATCAGCAGAACACCGACAAACCCCACGGCAATCGCGGACCAGCGCCGCCATCCTACGCTTTCCCCGAGAAACAGCGCGGCACCCATGGTCATGGCCAGGGGAGTGGCCTGAAAAATCGACGAAGCCGTGGAAAGCGGCAGCAGGGTGATCGACAGCACAAACCCCATGGTGCCTGCCATTTCACAGATGTTGCGGCCCAAAACGCTGGGATTGAGCAGAATGCGATCCCAAATGGGCCGGTTTTTCATACGGGTGATGGTGGCAAAAAAGGTGGTGCCGACCAGCCCCATCACAATCAACACCTGCCCCAAAGGCACATGTTTGGCGACGGTCTTGACCATCACGTCTTCAATCGCAAACCCGGCCATCGCCAGAATCATCAGCACGATACCGCGCATATTTTCCATGTGTGGGGCTCCAGATGCCGAACGCAGCGCAGATGCTGCGGGGCGAGAAAATGAGTCTCCGCAGCATTGCCACTTAAATGGGCAATTGGAAAGCGTCTTTACGAGATGACATCTGGTGCGGATCGACCGGTCCGCGTCATGATCTCTGCGACCTCGTTCGCGGCTTGGATGACAGATGACAAAGCCTCTTGCGCATCAAGCCCAAGCACCTCTGTATCAAGGCGTTCAAGGTAGACCCGCAATGTGGCTCCAACGGTGCCGGTCCCGGACAGGCGAAAGACACAACGCGCGCCGCCTTCAAAAAAGATCCGAATGCCTTGGCCAGAGGTATGAGAGCCATCAACAGGATCGTCGTAGGAAAACTCATCTGACTTGGTTACGACAAGCCCACCAAAGGTTTGGCCCGCAAGTTTCGGCAGCTGCGCGCGCAACATGGCCATCAACCCGTTGGCGGCCTCGACCTCGACACCTTCATAGTCGTGGCGCGAATAATAGTTGCGGCCGTAGGTTTCCCAATGGTCTTGCATGATCTTGGCCACCGAGGATTTTCGATGCGCAAGAATGTTCAGCCAGAACAGAACCGCCCAGAGCCCGTCTTTTTCGCGGATGTGGTTGCTGCCGGTGCCGGCACTTTCTTCACCGCAGAGGGTCACGTGATCGGCATCCATGAGGTTGCCAAAAAACTTCCAGCCGGTCGGTGTTTCATGGCTTTGAATGCCAAGCGCGGATGCAACACGATCTACGGCGGCACTTGTGGGCATCGAGCGGGCCACACCGCTGAGACCGCCGGCATAGGCCGGAACGCAGGTGGCATTGGCGGCCAACGCCGCAAGGCTATCAGAGGGCGTTACATAGATCCCGCGCCCCATAATCATATTGCGGTCGCCATCGCCATCGGATGCGGCGCCAAAATCAGGGGCGTCTTCCCCCATCATCACATCAACCAGCGCCTTCGCCCAGATAGGGTTGGGATCGGGATGACCCTTGCCGAAATCCTCGCTTGGGGTGCCGTTGACCACGCTGCCGGGCTGGGCGCCGAGCTGGTCTTCCAAAATGGCTTTGGCGTAGGGGCCTGTTACCGCATGCATGGCGTCGAAGCGCAGGGTGAACCCGGTGGTGAACATGTCGCGAATGGCGGTGAAATCAAACAGGTCCGCCATGAGCGCAGCGTAGTCTGCAATGGGGTCGATCACCTCAACAGCGGTTTGCCCCAACGAGGTTTCGCCAATCTGTGAAAGGTCGATATCGTTTGTCGGGGCGATTTTATACTCTGAGATAACCTGCGTTGCCGCATAGATTGCGGTGCTGACGGCTTCGGGGGCTGGGCCTCCATTGGCGATGTTGTATTTGACGCCAAAATCGCCATCTGGCCCGCCGGGATTGTGGCTGGCTGAAAGGATAATACCGCCATCCGCACCGCGTTTTCGGATCAGGTTCGACGCGGCCGGGGTCGACAGAAGGCCGTTTTGTCCAATGATAACACGTGCCGCGCTGCTCGCTGCGGCCATGCGTACCACGGTCTGAATGGCTTCTGCGTTGAAATGACGGCCGTCACCGCCCACCACAAAGGTCTTGCCTGCGGCCCCGTCGATCCCATCCCAGATCGACTGGATGAAATTCTCAAGAAACCCCGGCTGTTTGAAGACCTGCGTGGTTTTTCGCAGACCAGAGGTGCCAGGTTTCTGACCGTCAATGGGTCGGGTGGGGATGGTGTCAAAACGCATAACAGGGCCTCAGCCAGTTCAAAATCACTGCGCCCTGTATCGCTGTGTTTGTGGCACCGTGCAAGGGGAACACCAAGATGGCGCTACCCGAGATTCATGCGTTCGGCCAAATGGTTGGCACATCCGGCCAGCGCGGCATAGTCATCGGTGAGCAAGGAAACCGGGAATTGGTGCATATAGTCGCTGAACCGACCCTTGTCCGTAAAGGCCTCGGCGAAACCCATGCTCATGAGATGTGGTCCCATGTGCCGAACCACACCACCCACAAGATAAATGCCGCCAAAGGGGAGTGTGACCAGCGCAAGGTCGCTGGCATAGCGCCCGAAAAAACGCACAAACATCGCAACGGTTCGGGTTGCACGATCTTGGCCTTGTCCAAAGGCTTTCATGATCTCTGCGGCCTCCAAAGGCGCGCCGTTTTTGTCCTCAAGGCAATGCCAGGCGTAAAGCCGTTCCAGACCCCGGCCCGAAAGAACGTCTTCAAACCCTGGGGTGCCATGCCGCTCTGCCAGCCAATCTTTGAAGCGCAGCTCCGCGGGGGTTTGTGCGGGCAAAGTGACGTGCCCCGCCTCAGCAGGGGGAACGATGGTCTGACCTCCGGCGCGGTACACAGGAGCCGCATTCAATCCGGTGCCGATGTTGACCACCAATTTTGGCGCGTCTGTCGCGGCGGGATGGCCGGGTAAGAGGCGTTCCAGATGGTCGGAGGTGACATGCGCCAGAGCGTGGCCCTGTGCCTGCAGGTCATTGAGCACTTCGGCAACGCCAGCACCGGTGGTGCTGGTCAACCGGTCAGGGTGTACGCGCCAATCGAGGTTGGTCAGCTGGCCAATGCCGTCATGAACGGGGCCTGCCACATCCACGCAGACCGCCTGCGGTGTGATCTGAAGCTCGTTGAGATAGGTCTCAAGAATGGGCTCAATGCCTGCATTCTCCGAATTGCGGAACCGTCGGATCGTGTCATGCCGGATCTCGGTGCCATCGGTCAGGGCAACGCGGGTGTTGGTTCCGCCAATATCGGCGACAATGGCAGTGGTCAAAGTGGTCATGGATCAAGATCTCAGAGCTTGTGTTAGCGCTAGATACGAGGATTTTGGCGTGCACTCAAGGCTTTCAGAGAGCACTTGGGCACCCTCCGCATGTTTTTCACACCTTTGGGTCAACTTATGATCAGGCAAGGTGGTCACCCGGTTGTGTCAGTGTTTTGAGCCCCGATCGAGGGAGGTGGCAAGGGAGGCATCGGTCACCTGCCGGGCGCCGGTCCGGTTGAGGCGCCGATGATCAACTCGGCCTCAAGAATTTCGGTCAGCGGGCCTTGTGCCGGATTGCGAATGAGCGAGATCAGCATTTCAGCGGCCCGGATCCCCGCTTCTCGTACAGAAGAGCGGGTGGCGGTGAAAATGGGAACATCGTGTCCATTTTTGAGATATCCCAGATCGTCGTCATGGGTAATGATGGACACATCGCGCCCCAACTCGAGCCCTTTTTCATGAATGGCACGCCTGATGCCGATGGCCATCATCATGGATGACGACAAAAAGGCGGTCGGATGGTCTGGAGTGTCCAGCATCCGGCGAGCGCTCAGATATCCATTGATTTCCGTCATCTCATCGCTGCTCATCCAATCCGGATTGATGGACACGCCGCTGTTTTCGAGCGTTTTGCAATAGGCTTCCCGCCGACGGAAGGCGTAGTCCATATGCTCAAGCCCGTTGACCAGCGCAATTTTGCGATGGCCCAGATCCAGCAAAAACTGCGAGGCCCGTTCAAAGGCGCGCGCGTTGTTGGTGTCGAGCCACGAATACCGCGCATCAACGCTTGACGCGCGGCCATGCACAACAAAAGGCAAGCCCAGTTGGTTGAGCAGCTTGATACGACCATCGTCCATCGTTGGACCGTGCACGATGATGCCGTCGACGCTGCGTCGCGCACAGATGTCGCGATACAGGCTTTCTTGCTGCTGATCTTCCACGAGGTTGATGACCATCTCATAGCCAGCGGCCGCGTAACTGACGCCCGCGCCGGACAGGAAATCCCCAAACACTGGATTCACCATCTCATGCTGATTGGAGACGGGGATGATATGCCCAATGGCATGGGCTCGCCCTGTCGCCAGGCCTTTGGCGCGGGCGTTTGGGGTGTAATTCATCTCTTGCGCGGCCAGAAGAACCCGCTGGCGCGTTTTCTCGCTTACCTCCGGATAGCCATTGAGCGCACGGCTTACCGTCGTTTGAGAGAGTTTCAGATGGTCGGACAGCTTCTTTAGATTCATACCCCTTTAGGCCCAAAGCGCTTGCATAATGTCAAGTTTACATTTTCGAATTTCTGGGCCGTGTTGGGCTATGTCTGCCGAAAATATAAGAAAATAAGAAAAATAATTGCCTGTATTGACAGCGCGAGGCGACTCGGAGAGTGTAAATGCATTCAAAGCGCTTTGGAAAAACTTTGAAAGTCTTTCAAATCGCAAAAGAGTGCGCGCACCCGGGAGGGGTGTTGCCTTGGGAGGATGACATAATGTTTTCACGCTATTTGCTTGGCGCGGCTTCGGCTGCGCTTGTTGCGGGTTCAGCCAGTGCCGCTGACCTGACAATTTTTGGTCCATGGCTTGGCCCGGACGAGGCGCAGGTTCAAAAAGTGATCGACGTGTTCCGCGCGGACACCGGGCTGGACGTGGCCTATGTCGGATCTGACAGCTTTGAACAGCAGATCATGATCGATGCCGAAGCCGGGTCCGCTCCGAACATCGCCATTTTCCCCCAGCCTGGTCTTGCAGCGGATATGGCGGCACGCGGGTTCCTGACGCCATTGGCTGAGGGCACCGGCGATTGGGTCCGCGACAACTATGCGGCGGGTCAGTCCTGGGTCGATCTGGGCACCTACGCCGACAAAGACGGCGCGGACAATCTTTATGGGTTCTTCTACAAGGTCGATGTGAAGTCGCTTGTCTGGTATCTGCCTGAGAACTTTGAGGATGCGGGCTATGAGGTGCCGCAGACCATGGAAGAGCTTAAGGCGCTGACCGACCAGATCGTGGCCGATGGTGAAACTCCATGGTGTATTGGTCTGGGATCCGGAGGGGCAACCGGCTGGCCTGCGACCGATTGGGTTGAAGATATGATGCTGCGCACCCAGTCGCCTGACGTGTATGACCAGTGGGTCAAAAACGAGATTTCCTTTGATGATCCGCGTGTTGTAGCGGCTATTGAAGAATTTGGCGCCTTTGCGCGTAAAGACGACTATGTGGCCGGTGGTGCTAATGCCGTGGCGGCCACAGATTTCCGCGACAGCCCAAAAGGCATGTTTGCCTCGCCTCCACAGTGTTACATGCACCGTCAGGCCAGCTTTATCCCGGCGTTTTTCCCAGAAGGCACTGAAGTGGGTGTAGATGCCGATTTCTTCTATTTCCCGGCCTATGCTGAGAAGGATCTGGGGGCGCCAGTTCTGGGCGCGGGCACGCTTTGGGCGATCACCAATGATGATCCGGCGGCGCATCAGTTCATCGAGTTTCTGAAAACTCCAGAGGCACATCACGCCTGGATGGAGCAGAAGGGCTTCTTGACCCCGCACAAAGGTGTCGATCCCGAGAAGTTCTCGGATCCAACTCTACGCAAGATGAACGAAATCTTGCTTGGAGCCACCACCTTCCGCTTTGACGGCTCGGACCTGATGCCCGGCGGTGTCGGCGCAGGCAGCTTCTGGACCGGTATGGTTGACTATGCTGGCGGCAAAGACGCTGGCGCGGTTGCCACAGAGATCCAAAACTCGTGGGACGCATTGAAGTAATCCCCTGCGGCCCCGGTTGCGACCGGGGCCTCTTTCCCAGCGGAGGGCTGGGCTGATTTTCCAAAGTGGTGAGGGTGACATGCATCCGGCGATCTTGGGTCTTGTGACCATCGCAATCGGGGTAGGGGGCTGTGTTGGCTATTTCTACCTGTCAAACATGGTGCTGGATCATGTGATTTTTCCGGCGCGAGGCCCCAATGCGGGCAAGAATATCAATCGCGCCAATCAGATCCGGCCCTGGCTGTTTCTGTTTCCTGCGCTTTTCGCGCTCTGCCTGTATCTGGCCTATCCGGTTGTCGAGACACTGCGCCTATCACTGACCGATCGCGATGCAGACGGGGCCTTTGTGGGACTGGCCAATTACACTCAGATGATGAGCGAGGCGAAGTTCTGGGAAGCGATGCGCAACAATATGCTGTGGCTGATTGTGGTGCCCGCGCTGTCAACTGCCTTTGGCTTGCTCGCGGCCCAGCTGACCGACCGCATTCGCTGGGGAAACCTGGCCAAGTCGTTGATTTTCATGCCAATGGCCATTTCGTTCGTAGGTGCGGCGGTGATTTGGAAGCTGGTCTATGATGCGCGGCCCGCAGGCACCGATCAGATCGGCATCCTAAATGCGGTCTATATCTGGATGACCGGAGCCGAACCGCAGACCTGGTTGACGCTTCCGTTCTGGAATTCGTTTTTCCTGATGGCGGTTCTGGTCTGGATCCAGACCGGGTTTGCCATGGTGATCCTTTCGGCCGCGCTTCGAGGTATTCCGGAGGAAACTGTTGAGGCGGCCATTGTTGATGGCGCGGGGCCGATGCAGATTTTCTTCAAGATCAAGGTGCCGCAGATCAAATCCACCATCATGGTGGTCTGGACCACCATCACACTTGTTGTGCTCAAGGTTTTTGACATCGTGTTTGCCATGACCAACGGGCAATGGGAAACGCAGGTTCTCGCCAACTATATGTATGACAAGCTGTTCCGCTCGAATGACTGGGGCGTGGGGTCGGCTGCGGCCATGGTGATCATGCTGCTGGTTCTGCCGATCCTGATCTGGAACGTGCGGAACGCCCGCCAAGAGATGCGCTGAGGGACACACCATGGAAAATATCGCAGGACATAAATCCAGCCTGTCATGGGTGGTGAACATCTCGGTTGTGCTCTTGGTGGCGCTTTGGATGTTGCCTACTGTGGGTTTGCTGGTGTCGTCGTTCCGAACGGCGGATCAGATCTCAACCAGCGGCTGGTGGCGTGCCCTTGCGCCGTCTGAGCAAAACATCAAAATCCGCGCCAATGGACCCGACACGCAGGTACAGCAGGGTGATCTGTTTGTTATCGAGGGGCAGCTGTTTGACGAGACCGGTGCCGAGATCAGCGTCTGGGGCATTTCCTCGCGGGCGATTGACGCCTTTGCCGCCGGAGAGACCGCCGAGCTGAAAAACGGGGCGCGTCTGACAGTGCAGGCCGACGGGGCCTATCGCATCGAGCACAACGAAGAAATCACTGGCAAACGGGGGCAGCGCATTTTCGTTACTGCCACCACGCCACCCGAGTTTACCTTCGATAACTATGATCTGCTGCTGTTTCAGGGCGATAACACGGATTCGATGGGGCGGGCCTTTATCAGCACGCTGACCGTGACCATTCCGGCGACAATCATTCCCATCGTTGTCGCTGCCTTTGCTGCCTATGCTCTGGCCTGGATGGATTTTCCGGGACGGGCGCTTTTGATTGCCTTTATTGTCGGGCTTTTGGTGGTGCCGTTGCAATTGGCGTTGATCCCTTTGCTCAAATTGCATCTGAGCATTGGTATCGGCAAAGGCTATCTGGGCGCTTGGTTGGCGCATACAGGGTTTGGATTGCCTTTGGCGATCTATCTGTTGCGCAACTACATGGTGGGCCTGCCGCGAGACATTATTGAAAATGCCCGTGTGGATGGTGCAACCGAATTTCAGATCTTCGTCAAGATCATCCTGCCGCTCAGCTTTCCGGCATTGGCCTCTTTCGCGATTTTTCAGTTCCTCTGGACCTGGAACGACCTTCTGGTTGCGAAGGTGTTTCTGATCGACTCGACCGGTCAGACAACGGTGATGACCAACCGCATTGTCGAGCTATTGGGCACACGCGGCGGCAATTGGGAAATCCTTGCGACGGCGGCCTTTGTATCAATTGCGGTGCCCCTGGCGGTGTTCTTTGCCATGCAGAAATATCTCGTTCGCGGCCTTCTGGCCGGATCTGTGAAATAAAACAAAGTCTTGCCTTGGCCTCTTGCCGAGGCCTGCGCGACTAGGACAAGAAAGAATGACAAAAATGGACCCTCAGCTGATCAAAGCGGCAGACAAGGATTGGTGGCGCGGTGCGGTGATCTATCAGGTCTACCCGCGCAGCTATCAGGATAGCAATGGCGACGGGATCGGAGATCTTCCTGGCATCACAAGCCGCCTGCCGCACATCGCCTCTCTGGGTGTGGATGCCATCTGGATTTCACCGTTCTTCACCTCGCCGATGAAGGACTTTGGGTATGATGTCAGCGACTATCGCGATGTCGATCCAATGTTTGGCACCTTGGGTGATTTCGATGCGCTGGTTGCCCGGGCGCATGAGCTGGGCCTGAAGGTCATGATTGATCTCGTGCTGTCCCACAGCTCGGATCAGCACAAATGGTTCAAAGAAAGCCGCACCAGCCGCGACAATCCAAAGGCGGATTGGTATGTCTGGTCCGACCCGAAAGAGGATGGCACGCCGCCCAATAACTGGCTGTCGATCTTTGGTGGCTCAGCCTGGCAGTGGGACAGTCGGCGCGAACAGTATTATCTGCACAACTTCCTCACCTCTCAGCCCGATCTGAACTTTCACAACGCGGATGTGCAGGATGCGCTTTTGGATGTTGTGCGTTTCTGGCTGGATCGAGGCGTGGATGGGTTCCGACTGGATACCATCAACTTTTATGTCCACGACAAAGAGCTGCGTAGCAATCCCGCTCTCCCCAAAGATCAACGGGATGACACGATTGCGCCTAGTGTGAACCCATATAACCATCAGCTGCATCTCTATTCCAAGAACCAGCCCGAGAACCTTGCGTTCCTGCGCCGCTTCCGCGCGGTTCTGGACGAGTATCCGGCGGCCACGGCCGTGGGCGAAGTGGGCGATGCTCAGTTTGGTCTGGATATCATGGGACAGTACACCTCGGGCGGTGACAAGGTCCACATGTGCTATAGCTTTGAATTCTTGTCCAAAACCCAGCCATCTGCAGGCCGTGTTGCGGAAGTTCTGAAGCTTGTGGATGAAAAGGCTGCGGAAGGCTGGGCCTGTTGGGCCTTCTCCAACCACGATGTGGTGCGCCATGCCACCCGTTGGGATCTCAGCGACGCGGCGCAACGGGCCATGTCAATGTTGATCCTGACCCTACGCGGGTCGGTTTGTCTGTATCAGGGCGAAGAACTGGGCCTGCAAGAGGCCGACGTGGCATTTGAAGATTTGCAGGACCCCTATGGCATCGAATTCTGGCCCGAGTTCAAAGGCCGCGATGGATGCCGAACCCCGATGGCCTGGGAAAAATCGAACCAGAATGGTGGTTTCTCGGAGGGGCGGTCCTGGTTGCCGGTTGCATCGGATCATGTGGCCCGGTCGGTTGCGGTTCAGGAACAGGATCCCGAGGCGATATTGCACCATTACCGGCGCGCAATTGCCTTCCGCTCCAGCCAACCAGCCTTGGTCAAAGGGCTGCATTCGGATCTGGACGTGACGGGGGAGGTGTTCAGCTTTCAACGCTCCCATGACGGAGAGACGCTGTTTTGCGCCTTCAACCTAAGTGACGTACCCGGCGACATTGAGATGCCCGCAGGCCACTGGGAGACAGTGGGCGAAACCGTCGGGTCGGTATCTGCCGAGGCAGGCAAGCTGCGTTTGGGGCCATGGCAGTTTGCCATTGCCAAAAAGATTTAAGCGGGGAGAAAGATGACACAACTCAAGCTGAGCGACGTCGGCAAGACCTACGGTGGGTCCGTCGAGGTTCTGAAAGACATCAACCTCGATATTGATACCGGTGAGTTGATTGTATTTGTCGGGCCTTCGGGGTGTGGCAAATCCACGTTGCTGCGGATGATTGCCGGGCTCGAACAGATCTCGTCGGGTCAGCTGGAAATCGACGGACAGCTGGTCAATGATGTGCCGCCCGCCCAACGCGGCATTGCGATGGTGTTCCAATCCTATGCGCTCTATCCGCATATGACTGTGCGGGAAAACATGGCCTTCGCGCTCAAGCTTGCAAACAAGGGCAAGGCTGAGATCGACGCCGCCATTACACGTGCCGCAAAGATGCTTCAGCTTGAGCCATATCTTGATCGCCTGCCCAAGGCGCTGTCCGGGGGACAGCGTCAGAGGGTGGCGATTGGGCGCTCGATTGTGCGTGACCCAAAGGTATTTTTGTTTGACGAACCTCTGTCCAATCTGGATGCGGCGCTGCGTGTGGCGACGCGGATCGAGATTGCGCAGCTGAAAGAACAGATGCCCGACCGCACCATGATCTATGTGACCCATGATCAGGTTGAGGCGATGACCCTTGCCAGCCGGATTGTCGTGCTGGCGAACAAGGGGATTGCTCAGGTGGGTACTCCGCTTGAACTATATGAACGCCCCAATAGTGAGTTTGTGGCGCAGTTTATTGGCTCTCCTGCCATGAACCTGATGCCGGGTGAGGTGATTGCGACAGGTACCCAGACCCGCGTGCGGCTAGAGGGGGGCGGTGAGGCGCTCTCGGACTATCCGACCACTGACAGTGATATGGGGCTCAAGGTGAACGTTGGGGTGCGCCCCGAGGATTTCATCGAAACCGATGAGGCGATGCTGTTTGAAGGGCAGGTGGATATCACCGAAAAACTGGGCGAAGTCACCTTGTTGTATTTCAACCGGACAGAGGATGACCCGGTGATTGCCAAGCTTCCCGGTGTGCATCGCGGTATGCGAGGGCAGGCGGTGCGCCTGACCGCCGCGCCGGACAAGATACATCTCTTCGCCAGTGGGCAGTCGCTGCTGTACCGTTAGGGGAGTGATGTCGCTTGGAATAGCTCCTGACAATAGGCAATCAAAGGTGTCACCAGCGCGCTGGTGTCGTGGCCGGTGCGGGTGGCTATGACGATGCGGGTTGGGCCAAAGTTTTCTTTCAGGGTAATGGGCACCACCGATTGTCCGTCGTAGGTCAGGTTAGACGCAGGACGCATCGAGAGGATCGACACCCCCAACCCGCGTGCCACATAGCACCGCACGGTTTCAATTGAGGCCGAGCGGTAAGCAATACGCGGGGTGATACCATGATGGGCGAACTGCGCGAGATAAAACTCACGGCTTTGTGGCGCATCAAAGAGCACGAAATCCTCGCCATCAATCTCTGTGAGCGACACTTCGGTCTGCTGTGCCAGCCGGTGCCCCTTGGGGACAATCAGATAGGGCCGCTCCTCTGACAGCGGATGTAGATCAAAGGCGCCTGTGTCCAACCCCAGATCATAGAGGATGGCGAGATCCAGTTCGTTTTTGCCAAGCGCGGTGGTGAGCTCTTCTTGCAGCATCTCATAGGTGTCGAGAACAACTCCGGGCATCTGGGCGCGATAGCCACTTAGAACCTGTGCGAGAAAGAATGGCGCGAGGGACTGAAAACATCCCAGACGCACCGTGCCCTGTCGATGCTGGGCAATGTCAGTGACCGCGCGGTCCATGTGCTCGGCATAGGTGAGCAGCTGATCCGCGTAACGCAGAAACGCACTGCCCTGCGGGGTTAGCTCCATGCCCCGCGCATGGAGACGCCGAAACAGGATCAGCCCGGTCATGTCTTCCAGTTTGGTAATGGCCTGGGCAATGGCAGGTTGCGATACGCCCGCAGTTTCAGCCGCAGCGGCAATCCCACCCTTGCGCGCGACCGCCTGAAAATAGGCGCATTGTTTCAGCGTTATTCGGGACATCACTCTGAACCAAAGTTTTTCTTTTCTAAAAGGAAAAATAATACAATTTTGGTGATCATTGAAACCCCGATAAGCATGTGAGCGACCCATTCAAGACAACGGAGTGCCACATGACCCTGACCGAGATTATTGATCTTAAGACATTTCCGATCGCTGACCCAGAGTTCCGCGCCGCCTGCAAACGTCAGTTTGATGAGAGCGGTGTCTTTGTGATGCCGGGTTTTGTCATGCCCTCGGCCATCAGCTCAATTCGGGATGAAGGTGAGGCCAACCGCGACAAGGTCTACGGCAATACCGAGCAACACACCGTATACCTCAGCAAGCCAGATACCGAGTACCCAGAAGATCACGCGCGCAATCGGATGGTGACCTCGTCCAAGGGCTGTATCACCGATGATCTGATGCCGCAGGACTCGGCGCTGCGTGCGCTTTATGACGACCCAGAGTTCCGCAGCTTTCTCTGTGAGGTGCTGGGCGAGAAGGAGCTGCATGAATATGCCGATCCGCTGTCCTCGATCAATCTGCACTTCCATGAGACCGGGCAAGAGCTTGGCTGGCACTTTGACAATTCATCCTTTTCCATCACGTTGATGGTGCAAGTCCCCGAGGCCGGGGGACAGTTCGAATATGTCACCGGTGTGCGGGATGCGGATAATGGCGAAATGGGATTTGACGATGTGGCCGACATCCTGGACGGAAAAAAGCCGGTTGAGGTGATGGAGGCCGAGGCGGGGACTCTGGTGTTCTTCCGCGGTCGCAACTCGATCCACCGGGTTGCCCCCAATGCGGGTGAGCGGACTAGGATGCTTGCGGTGCTGGCCTATAACGCCGAACCCGGTGTCTCTCTGTCTGAGGCGGCGCGTATGACCTTTTACGGCCGTTTGAACTGATCGCATCACCCAAAATAAAACGCAGCCCCAGAGAGAGGGCTGCGTTTTCTGTTTTGCTTATTCGGTAACGGTAATGGGGATGCGTGCAATCACCGCCCGTTCTTCGGCCAGTTGATAGCGGATCTCATACGCGCCCGGTGTCTCTGGAAGGCGAAGCTCAACCGAAGAGCCGTCGCGCAGGCTTTCGTTGTTTTGCCCCCAGACATCGCCCCCAACCTCGTGGATCGAGATAAAGTCCCCCCGGTTGCCCGGACCGGTCCAGTCGACGGTCACGTGGCTGTCGGCTTTGCCTGAGGCGGGTGCGGTCAATGTCACCTCGACAGGGGTTACCGAAATCGGCGTGCGGGCCACCACTGCGCGCTCCTCGGCCAGTTGATAACGGATCTCATAGTCACCGGGGTTAGAGGGCATGCGCAGCGTGAGAGGAGACCCTTCATGTGCGCCGGTATAGTTGATAGGCCAGACATCTCCTCCTGCATCATGCACAGAGATGAAGTCGCCGTCGTTTTTGGGGCCTGTCCAAGTCACCGAGATGGTTTCGCCAATGCCAGCGCTGGGCGCATGGGTCAGGTTTACTTGGGTTTCTGTGATGGTGATGGGCACACGATGCACAACCTCACGTTCCTCGGCCAGCTGATATCGGATTTCATAGTCACCGGGGATAGAGGGCATCCGGAGCGTGAGAGGCGACCCCTCATGGGTGCCGGTATAGTTGATGGGCCAGACATCTCCACCCGCGTCGTGGACAGAGATAAAATCGCCATCATTGTCGGGGCCGGTCCAAGTGACCGAGATGCTTTGCCCTATTTCTGCACGCTCAGGAGCGGTGAGGGCAAGCTGCGCTTCGGTGATGGTGATCGGCTGGCGATAGATCACTTCTCTCTCTTCCGCCAATTGATACCGGATCTCATAGTCACCGGGGATAGAGGGCATACGCAGATTAAGCGGTGACCCCTCATTGGTGGCTGTATAGTTGATAGGCCAGACATCGCCATTGACCTCATGCACTGAGATGAAATCGCCCCGATGATCCGGGCCGGTCCACTGGATCTGGATCGTAGCCCCGATCTCAGCTGTGTCAGGCGCCTCCATGGTCACCAAAGCGTCGGTGATCTCAATAGGGGTGCGGGCAATCACTGTCCGGTCCCGCGCGATCTGATAGCGCAGCTCGTATTGGCCGGGTTGTCCCGGCATCCTGAGCGCTAGAGGATTGCCGTTGGAAATCGCGCTATAGTTGATAGGCCAGACATCTCCGTTCACGTCATGTACTGACACAAAGTCTCCGTCACCGGCTGGTCCGTCCCACGACACCTCAATGGTACTGCCGATAACTGCTGTTTCAGGTCCGGTGACCGTGGCGCTGGGCAGCGCGAAGGGGAAGGTTACTGTGACGTTCATGGCACCACCTGCCACGGTAAACTGTGTCTCGCGCTCTTCCTCATCGGTTAGACGGAGCGCGCTTGCCGTATAGGTGCCATCAAACAGCGACAAATCAGGCGTGGCTCCATCCAACTGGGTTTGCGCGCCTGTGTCATCGGTGAGCGTCCATAAAATATCGGAGGATAGAACCGGCCCGTTGTCACCGTCCAAAGCGCGGAAGGTGATGGCGACGGCAACGGGCTCGGGCTCTTCCGCAATTGCGATCAAAGCCTGAGACAGCGTATCGGCATCATCGGCCTGCACATAGGTGCCGCCTGTGGCTTCGGCGAGGCATTGAAGCTGTGCGCGGGCGACCTCGTCTCCCGAGACATCAAACCCGACCACATGTGTAGTGAAATCCACTCCGGCCTCTTCCAGCGCGCGTCCCACAGCACAGGGATCAGCGTTACAGGTTTCGCGCCCATCAGAGACGAGGATCACAGTTGCCTTCTCTTCGGTGTAACGCAGGCTTTCTGCCGCCTGTCGTACGGCGTCTGACAAAGGCGTTTTGCCTTTGGGTTTGATCCCCGCGACCGCTGAAGCGATGGTTGCGCGTGTGCCGCGGGCGGGCGCGACGATGGTTTCGATATCGCGGCAGTTGCCTTTTTCGCGATGCCCATAGACCGTCAACCCCAGATTGATGTCATCGGGTAAGGTGCCAAGCAGGTCACCGACAACGCTTTGCGCAATGGTGATTTTGGCTTTGCCGTCGATCTGGCCCCACATCGAGCCAGAGCCGTCAAGTACAAGGATGGTAGAGGGGGCCTCTTGCGCCAAAAGCGCGCTGGGCAGCGCGGTGGCACAGAGGGTCAGCAGACGAAAAAGTCGCATCATATACTCCGGTCAATCGAAATTCACTGACCTGAGCGTCTCTGCAAAGGGGGCTTAAAGCAAGGCGGGAATACCGCACCTAACACGTAACGGCGCCACCTGCTCGCTGCCAGTGTCCCAGACCACCGATGTTATGCACTTCTTTGTGTCCCAGTCGTTTGAGCAATCCGGTGACCATCGCTGAACGTGCGCCCGACGCGCAGTAGACCGCAACGGGTTTGCCGGATTTTAGTGCGATGTGACAGCCTGCGTGGGTGGGGTTTGCCTTGATCTTGAGATCTGATGCCGGGATCGCGAGGGCGCCTTTGGCTTTGCCCGTGACCGAGACTTCACCGGGCTCGCGGATGTCGATCACCACTAGATCGCCCGCAGCAGATTTCGAAACGGCCTCGGCAGCGGACATTCCACCGCGCAGCTTGGAGAGAAAGGACAACATGTCTTGGCTCCTTAAGTTTGAGCCTCACATTTAAATTCCAATAATGGAATGTAAAGGGTGAATGTATTTTGTTCTTTTAATGTTCTCACTTTTCGATTGGCGATTTCATTCCAATCCACTATCTCTAGCGCACCACGTATTGGGGGGCACGATGCCTGAGCTGAAGCAAATCGAAGTGCGCGGCGCGCGCGAGCACAATCTGAAATCGATCGATGTGGATATTCCACGCGATCAGCTGGTGGTGATCACCGGTCTGTCTGGCTCGGGGAAATCAAGCCTCGCCTTTGATACAGTCTATGCCGAAGGGCAGCGTCGCTATGTCGAAAGCCTTTCGGCCTATGCGCGCCAGTTCCTTGATATGATGGAAAAACCCGATGTGGATCACATCTCGGGTTTGTCTCCTGCGATTTCGATCGAACAGAAAACCACGTCGAAGAACCCTCGGTCTACCGTGGGCACTGTGACCGAAATCTACGATTATCTGCGTCTGCTCTTTGCCCGTGTTGGCACGCCCTATAGCCCCGCCACCGGGCTGCCGATTGAGGCGCAGCAGGTGCAGGATATGGTTGACCGAGTCATGGGGATGGACGAGGGCACGCGGGGCTATCTTCTTGCCCCAATCGTGCGCGACCGCAAAGGTGAGTACAAAAAAGAGTTTCTGGAACTGCGCAAGCAGGGGTTCCAGCGGGTGAAAGTGGATGGCGAGTTTTACGAACTCGACACACCGCCGACACTGGACAAGAAATTCCGCCACGACATTGATGTTGTTGTGGATCGGATTGTCGTGCGTGAGGGCATGGAAACCCGTCTGGCCGACAGTTTCCGCACCGCGCTAGATCTGGCGGAAGGTATCGCCATCCTAGAAACCGCACCACGTGAGGGCGACCCTGAGCGTATTACCTTTAGCGAGAACTTTGCCTGCCCGGAATCGGGGTTCACCATTCCTGAGATCGAACCGCGTCTGTTCTCCTTCAACGCGCCGTTTGGCGCCTGCCCGGATTGTGACGGTCTGGGGGCTGAACTGTTCTTTGATGAACGCCTGGTGGTGCCGGATGTGACGCTGAAGATCGCGGATGGTGCTTTGGCGCCTTGGCGCAAAGGGAAATCACCGTACTTCCTGCAAACTATTGATGCGATTGCCAAACACTATGAGTTCGACAAAAACGCGCGCTGGAAAGATGTGCCTGAGAAGGTTCAGAAGGTGTTCCTCTACGGCTCTGGCGAAGAGGAAATTCTGTTCCGTTACGACGAAGCGGGCCGGGTGTATCAGGTTGAACGGGCTTTTGAGGGCGTGATCCCCAATATGGAGCGCCGCTATCGTGAGACCGATTCCAACTGGATCCGCGAAGAGTTTGAGCGCTATCAGAACAACCGTCCCTGTGGGGCCTGCGGTGGCTATCGCCTGCGTCCCGAAGCCTTGGCGGTGAAGATCGGCGGGTTGCATGCCGGGCAGGTGGTCGAGATGTCGATCAAAGAAGCCTTTGCCTGGATCGACACCGTCCCTGACGCACTGACTGCTCAGAAAAACGAAATCGCGCGGGCTATCCTGAAAGAGATCCGCGAACGGCTTGGCTTCCTGAACAATGTGGGGCTTGAGTATCTGTCGCTGTCTCGGTCCTCAGGGACGCTGTCGGGCGGCGAAAGCCAGCGGATCCGCTTGGCGAGCCAGATCGGGTCGGGCCTGACCGGCGTTCTATATGTTCTGGATGAGCCGTCGATTGGTCTGCACCAGCGCGACAACACGCGTCTTCTGGATACGCTGAAAAACCTGCGGGATCAGGGTAATACGGTTCTGGTGGTTGAGCACGACGAAGAAGCCATCCGTGAGGCCGATTACGTCTTTGACATCGGTCCGGGGGCCGGGGTGCATGGCGGACAGGTGGTGTCATGTGGCACACCTGAACACGTATCAACCGACCCGGCCAGTCTGACAGGGCAGTATCTCTCGGGCAAACGTGAGATTGCCGTTCCCGCGAAACGCCGCAAGGGGAATGGCAAGAAAATCAAGGTTGTCAAAGCCACCGGCAACAACCTGAAAAATGTCACGGCCGAATTCCCGCTTGGGAAATTCGTCTGTGTCACCGGGGTGTCGGGGGGCGGTAAATCCACCCTGACCATTGAAACCCTGTTCAAAACGGCCTCGATGGCGTTGAACGGAGCACGTCAGACGCCCGCACCCTGTGAAACCATCAAAGGGCTGGAACACCTTGATAAGGTGATCGATATCGACCAGCGCGCGATCGGCCGGACGCCGCGATCAAACCCGGCGACCTACACGGGCGCGTTCACGCCAATCCGTGACTGGTTCGCTGGGCTCCCCGAGGCCAAGGCCCGTGGCTATAAACCAGGGCGCTTCAGCTTCAACGTGAAGGGGGGGCGATGTGAGGCCTGTCAGGGCGACGGTGTCATCAAGATCGAGATGCACTTCCTGCCCGATGTCTATGTTACTTGCGAGACGTGTCATGGGGCACGATACAATCGCGAAACTCTTGAGATTAAGTTTAAAGGCAAAAGCATCGCCGATGTTCTGGACATGACGGTGGAAGACGCGCTGGAGTTTTTCCAGGCTGTGCCGTCGATCCGGGATAAAATGGCGGCGCTTATGCGTGTCGGTCTTGGCTATATCAAGGTGGGACAACAGGCGACGACCCTGTCAGGGGGTGAAGCCCAGCGGGTGAAGCTGTCGAAAGAGCTGGCCAAACGCTCGACCGGGCGGACCCTGTATATTCTGGACGAACCGACCACGGGTCTGCACTTCGAAGATGTGCGTAAGCTATTGGAGGTGCTGCATGAACTGGTGGAGCAAGGCAATACCGTTGTTGTGATCGAACACAATCTGGATGTGGTGAAAACCGCAGACTGGATCATCGATATTGGCCCCGAAGGTGGTGATGGTGGGGGTGAGATCGTGGCGGCAGGCACGCCTGAGAAAGTGGTGCAAGAGGCGCGTAGCTATACCGGCCAATACCTCAAACCGATGCTCGAGGCGAAGAAGGTCGCGGCGGAATGAACCACCCCATTCTGGCGGCATTGGCGGTGGTGGTGCATGAGGAACATGTTCTTCTCGTGCGCCGCCGCAATCCGCCTGACGCGGGGCTGTGGGGCTATCCCGGAGGGAAGGTCGACTATGGTGAGGCGGTGTTGTCCGCCGCCGAGCGTGAATTGCTGGAAGAGACAGGGGTAGCAGCGCAGGCCAGCGTCGTTCTCGATGGATTGGACGTCATTGGGCGGGACGATAACGGGCAGATTGGGCATCATTATTTTCTGGCCGCGGTGCTATGCGCATATAAATCGGGTGATCCTGTTGCAAATGATGATGCGGATGACGCGCGCTGGGTTCCCATTGCAGAGGTGCTGGGCGGCGCGCTGCCCATGAGCAAAGATGTTGATCGGGTGCTGGGTCTCGCACTTGCCGTGGCAAAAGAATAGGCCGGGTTTCCCCGGCCTTACTTTATTTTTTGAGCGGGCAGGTGTTCAAACCGACAAGCTGATACAACGGGCAACTGCCCAAGAGACCTGTTGCCAGAGGCACAACACCAATCCACATCCAAACACCATATCCCAAGATGGCGCCAAGGATGAGCAATGCGCCAATGACGATGCGGACGATTTTGTCAAACCCGCCGATATTCTTTGCCAACATGTTCTGTCCTTCCGGCTGAGCAATTGACCTTGATATCGCATCTCTGTTTCGGAATGTGATTAATGTATATCAATCTTGGAATATTTATTGTGCCTGCGCAGTCCGAGGCAGTGGCACAGCATCTTTTAGATACAGAATGCGTGCATACAGCACGAGAATGCCAATGCTGCCCGAGCAAAGCGTGAACACGGCCCAGGGCCAGATTTTCATGCCCAGTGACCGCGCCGAAGGCGCCAAAGCCGCAATGGAAATGCCAAAAGCCAGAACAAGATCCACCCAGATCTGATTGTCCCACAGCGTCTGTGTGCTGTCGAACCAGAAACCAAATAGACCTTCTTGGATGACTGTCCAAAGCGTGCCTGCAAGAAAAACAGCGGCGAGGCATGCAGGAAACATCCAGTTCACCTTCACGCGCTCCATACTCAGAAGGCTCAGAAAAACGACAAGTCCCGCAGTGGAAATCGCCGGGGCAAGAGATAACACGGTCATAAGACCCTCCGTTCTTTACATGATGTAAAACTGCCTTGGGTGGGATCATCAAAACAATTACCTTAGAGGTAAGTGCCTAGGCGTCTGCGCCTGTGCTACTTTCCAGCGAGGAGGAACCATGGGCAGTTTCGGAACCGTTCTGAAATCCTGGCGTCAAACCCGTCGGTTGAGCCAGCTTGATCTGGCACTGCAAACGGGGGTGTCTGCACGCCATGTTTCTTTTCTTGAAACCGGCCGATCGCAGCCAAGCCGGGGTATGGTGCTGCGTTTGAGTGATGAGTTGAACCTGCCGTTTTCCGCGCGAAATCAGATGCTTATGTCAGCAGGGTTGAGCCCGTCTTATGGTGAGCGCGATCTGGATGACGAAGAGATGCGCCCCGTGCAACAAGCGCTGAGTTGGACCTTGGACCGCCACGCGCCGTATCCCGGGATCGCTCTGGGTCGGCACTGGCAATTGACCCATTTAAATACCCCAGCCGAACGATTGTTGGGTGTTCTCGGCGTTGGTGTCGGGGACAATATGATTGAGGCTTTGGTTGGTAATCCATTGGCGCGGGCGGCTTTGGTGAACTTCGACGAAGTGGTGCTTCACCTGATCTCACGATTGCATGTCGAGATCGCGTATTTCGGCCAGGATGCCGAGCTCGAGAGATTGGTCACTCTCTTGGAAGGAACAGGTGTGTCTGAAACAAAAGGGCAGGGCATTCGCCCTGCCTTGCTTCCGGCAATCTACCGATTTGGAGATCTGGAATTGTCTTTGTTTTCAACAATAAGCCAATTCGGGTCTGCGGAAGACATTGCTCTATCCGAGTTGCGGATAGAGCTGATGTTTCCTGCGGACGAACCCACTCGGCAAGCTTTGTTGGCGCTGGATCAGTCTTGATCGCGACCGCGTGCTTCAAAACGAGGCAACATGGCGCTGAAATCGCGGCCTTGACCACCTTCGTTCTCAACAAACTGACGGTACAACTCCATCGCTTTTTGTCCCATGGGCGTATCCGCGTCTGCACCCTCTGCGGCCTGCTGGGACAAGCGCAGATCTTTCAGCATAAGTTCAGAGGCAAAGCCGGGGGTGTAATCGTTGTCAGAGGGCGACTGCGGGCCAACGCCTGGGGCAGGGCAGTAGGCATTCATAGACCAGCTGTAGCCAGACGACGTGCTGACCACGTCGAACATTGCCTCTCGTGAAAGGCCCAGTTTGTCTGCCAAAGCAAAGGCTTCGCATGTGGCAACCATGGTCACGCCTAGGATCATGTTATTGCAGATCTTGGCGGCCTGACCTGCACCGGCCGCGCCGCAATGCACGGATTTCTGGCCCATGATGTCAAAGAGCGGTTTGGCTTTGGCATAGGCCTCATCCGATCCGCCAATCATAAAGGTCAGAGTCCCACCAGCCGCACCGCCGATACCACCCGAAACCGGAGCGTCCAGCGCGCCAAGCCCCGCCGCAGCCGCCAATTCGGCCACCGCACGGGCGCTGTCGACGTCAACGGTGGAGCAATCGAGAAGAACCGCGCCGGGTTTCATCGCCGGGATCACTTCGTCGGCGACCGACCGCAAGATGGTGCCGTTGGGTAGCATGGTGATGACCACATCTGCGCCGTCGGCGGCAACAATTGCGCTTTCGGCAACGCTTGTGCCCTCGGCCTTGGTGCCAGCCACGTCAAAACCGGCCACCTCATGGCCCGCTTTGGCCAGATTGGCCGCCATTGGCGCACCCATATTCCCCAATCCAATGAAACCGATTTTCATGGCTTTCTCCCTGAAGTCTAATTTGTCTTTACCAAGCGGCATCAACATACGCGAAACGTCCACTGCCGGGACCGCGCTGGTGGCGTGCTGCCATTTTGGTGATTTGTCTTTGTCGATAATCAGCGCGCGAATGCCTTCGAGGAAATCGCCGTGCTCCATGATGCGGTGGCTGACGCGAAATTCAAGCTCAAGCGCCTTGCGTAGGGTGATCTCTCCGACGCGTAGCCGATGTAGGGCTTCGATGGTGGTTGCAGTGGAAAGGGGCGCGTTGGCCTGAATCGCTTTGAGCGCTTTCTGAGCAAGAGGACTGTCACTGCCATTGAGTGTGTTGAGGACATCCTGCAGCGCCTCACCCATGAAAAGCGCATCGATTTCGGCCTGTTGCGCCTGCATCGGGCTCGCAGGCGGCTCTTGCCCAACCAGAACCGAGATGTCGCCTGTGGACTGCAATTGGGACTTTAGCGCATCCCAGGTGTCCTCTGGTGCATAGAGATCGGCAAATCCAGCATAGATTGCATCACCCGGACCCATGCGCGCGGCAGTGGTGCCAAGGTATTCCCCCAGACGGCCCGGCGCCTTTGCCAGCAGATAGCTTCCGCCGACATCGGGAATGAATCCGATCGCGCACTCAGGCATGGAGATTTTTGAACTATCGCCCACAACCCGGTGACTGCCGTGGCACCCCAACCCCACGCCGCCGCCCATGGTGAACCCATGAAGGAAACTAACGATGGGTTTGGGATACTCATTCAGTTTGGCATTCATGCGATATTCATCGCGCCAGAACTGGCGACCATAGTCGAAATCACCTTTCGCGCCCGTGTGGTACATCTCGGCGATATCACCGCCCGCACAAAAGGCTTTGTCACCGGCTCCGTCGATCAGGATCAAGGCGACCTCATCGTCGTCCCGCCAGGTTTCTAATGCCTCTTCAACCGCCAGACACATGTCATAGCTCAGCGCATTTAGAGCTTTGGGTCGGTTCAGGGTGATATGGCCCGCGCGGCCAACTTTGCGGATGAGAATATCGCTCATGAAATGGGGTCCCTTGGCGTCAGAAAATCAGGCGAAATGCGACGCGCCTCAGCGCGCCAACATATTGCGTGAAATGATCAACCGCATGATTTCATTGGTGCCTTCAAGGATCTGATGCACGCGCAGATCACGGACAATCTTTTCAACACCGTAATCTGCCAGATAACCATATCCGCCAAACATCTGCAGACATCCGTTGGCCACATCAAAGGCATTGTCGGTGACCATCAGTTTGGCCATGGCGCAGAACTTGGTGGCATCCGGCGCACCGGTGTCCACTTTCCAGGCGGCCTGACGCAGGAAAGTGCGCGAGGCCTGTAGCTTGGTTTCATATTCCGCCAGACGGAACTGTAGGGCCTGAAACTGATCGATCGGTTTGCCAAAGGCTTTGCGCTCGGACATGTATTGCAGGGTCAGATCCAGTGCATTTTGCGCCGCCCCCAAAGCCGAGGCGGAGATGTTCAACCGACCGCCGTCGAGACCGGCCATCGCATAGGTAAACCCTTTGCCCTCTTCACCAATCAGGTTGTCTGCCGGAACCTTCATGTCGTCAAATTGAACCTGCGCGGTTGGCGAAGATTTCCAGCCCATTTTTTCTTCGAGTGCGCCGAAGCTTAGCCCGTCTGAGCCATCTTCAACGTAAAGTGCCGAGATGCCTTTGGGACCATCTTCGCCGGTGCGAGACATCACCACATAGGCATCGGAATAGCCACCGCCCGAGATGAAGGCCTTGGTGCCATTCATCGTGTAACCTTCGTTGGTTTTCTCTGCACGAGTGCGCAACGCCGCCGCATCCGAACCAGAACCGGGTTCGGTCAGGCAGTAGGACAGAACGGTTTCCATGGTCATGGCTTTGGGCAACACACGGGCCTTGAACTCATCCGAACCAAACGTGTCGATCATTTTGGCGCACATATTGTGGATCGACAAGAAGGCGGCAACAGACGGGCACGCCATGCTGAGCGCTTCGAAAACCAGGGTCGCATCGAGTCTCGAAAGGCCTGA
Organism: uncultured Pelagimonas sp.; assembly: GCA_947497905.1. Classification (GTDB taxonomy): domain Bacteria; phylum Pseudomonadota; class Alphaproteobacteria; order Rhodobacterales; family Rhodobacteraceae; genus CANMIH01. Next base: position 55,807 of record CANMIH010000005.1, on the reverse strand, counting down.
ACCTCCTGCCTCTTCAGACACATAGAGGCCACCAAACCCAAGCTCAGCAATCTGGGTCCATAGCTCTTTTGGGATGGAGCCTTCGGCCTCCCACTGTCGTGCAAAAGGGGCGATATTGTCCTGACCAAAGGCATAGGCCATGTCAAAGATCGCGGACTGCTCCTCACTCAGTGCGAAATCCATGTTTTTCCTCCCAAGAATGAAATGAACGCTTGTTCATATTCATAAGGGAACCTCCCCAAAATTCAAGAAAATAAGGCCCTCGGAGCTCGCAATTACAGTGTGTTTAGCGCCTTCAAGACGCGGTTTTTCTCCTTTTTCAACTGTGAAACCTATTGAGGGTGGCTTGGGCCAGACACAATCTAGATCTCAGGCTGCAACCCTAGAGATTGAATGGCATGTTCTGGGCTTCTGGTGACATGGACGGGAAACGGAAATTTCCCCTGTGCCAGTTGTTGATACATGCGCGACACGCCAAACGAGATATCGTTGGGTGCAAGGAAGATGCAGGTGATCTCTTTGAACTCTTTAAAAATAAGTTCTTTCTGAGCAACAATTGTCGCGATGTCGGAAAAAGTGACTTCGAACTCTTCTGCTTTGGTAAAATCAACCAACTGGTTGTAGGTGCTCAGAAGCGCGGCATTGGATCGGAAAAAATTTGTGCATTTCAGACCGTCCGGCGGAACCAGCGTACCTGAAATATGCAGGTGCGTGTATCCGAGTTCGGTGTGAATTTCACTTCTGAAAGACATTTCAAATCGCCACTGACGGGGTGCTTTGTAGCAGAAAAAGCAGCCAAAGATCCAAATGGGCGCGCGTGTCCCGCAGGCGGGATTGTGGATAGCGGCGCGCGTAACGTCTGTATTGGGTATGTTCCAAGTGTGTCGGCGCGACCTATTTTGGTCAAGGATTAGTTTTCTCTGAGATGTCTCAATAAGTTTTGGAGAAATTTGTGCCAAAAAAAAACGGCACATTTCAAATGAATGGCGCGCCAGATAATCCAGCGCGCCAAACATGAATGGGGTTTAGTCCATCGCTTTGAAGTTGAACTCGCCACCTTCTTTGATGCCCGAGAACCAACGCGAGGTCACGGTCTTGGTGCGGGTGTAGAAGCGGAACGCGTCCGGGCCGTACTGGTTCAGGTCACCAAACGACGATTTCTTCCAGCCACCAAAGGTGTGATAGCTCAGCGGAACCGGGATCGGGAAGTTGATGCCAACCATGCCGACGTTCACGCGGTGGGCAAAGTCACGGGCCGTGTCGCCATCCGCGGTGTAGATCGCGGTGCCGTTGCCGTATTCGTTGTCCATCACAAGCTTGAGCGCCTCTTCGTAGTTTTCGGTGCGCACCTGACACAGAACCGGGCCAAAGATCTCTTCTTTGTAGATTTCCATGTCCGGTGTCACGTTGTCGAACATCGACGGACCAACGAAATAGCCGTTCTCATAACCCTGCAGTTCAAAGTTACGGCCGTCAGCCACAAGGTCAGCACCCTGTTCAACACCGCTTTCAACCAGACCGTTGATGCGGTCTTTGGCGGCCTGAGTGATAACCGGACCATAGTCGACATCGTCGCCTGCGGTGTAGGGGCCAACTTTCAGCGCGTCGATGCGCGGCTTCATGCGCTCAACCAGAGCGTCGGCGGTCTCTTTGCCAACTGGAACCGCAACCGAGATCGCCATGCAGCGTTCGCCAGCCGCGCCAAAGGCCGCGCCCACCAGGGCGTCTGCCGCTTTGTCCAGATCGGCGTCGGGCATCACGATCATGTGGTTCTTCGCGCCGCCAAAACACTGTGCGCGTTTGCCATTAGCGGTGGCACGGGCGTAGATGTACTGGGCGATCGGGGTCGAACCCACAAAGCCAACGGCCTGAATGGTTTCGTTGTCCAGAAGCGCGTCAACCGCTTCTTTGTCGCCGTTCACAACCTGCAGAACACCCTCGGGCAGGCCCGCTTCGGTGATCAGCTCAGCCAGACGCAGTGCTGTCGACGGCACGCGCTCGGAGGGCTTGAGGATCATGGCGTTGCCTGCGGCCAGAGCAGGGCCCATTTTCCACAGCGGGATCATTGCCGGAAAGTTGAACGGGGTGATGCCCGCAACCACACCCAGAGGCTGGCGCAGTGACTGGAGGTCGATGCCGGGGCCGCCTGCGTCGGTGAATTCACCTTTGAGCAGATGTGGCGCGCCCATGCAGACTTCGATCACCTCCAGGCCACGCTGAACGTCGCCTTTGGCGTCAGGGATGGTTTTGCCGTGCTCACGGGCAACCAGCTCTGCCAACTCGTCCATGTGTTCGTTGATCAGCTGACCAAACTTCATCATGACGCGGGCGCGGCGCTGCGGGTTGGTAGCACCCCAGCCTTTTTGTGCTTCTGCAGCACGGGCAACAGCGGCGTTTACTTCGTCAACGGTTGCCAGCGGAACTTTGGCCTGAACTTCGCCGGTGGCGGGGTTCATAACGTCCGCAAAGCGGCCCGAAGTGCCAGCGGTCATTTTGCCGTCTACGTAATGGGAAAGCTCTTCCATTGGATCCTCCTGAGATTTGCGCACAGGCTACTCTTGCAAAATTTCCTGTGGAAGAGGTAATTTGTCAAAAGCGCTTTGCGTTTTTGCAAAATGAGGGTGTCATGAAAGACTGGGACGATTTGCGAGTGTTTCTTGCGGTCGCACGCGGAGACAGTTTGTCCTCTGCGGGGCGGGCATTGCGCATGGATCCGGCCACGGTGGGGCGGCGTGTGGCGCGATTGGAGCAATCCATGGGGGCACCCTTGTTTGGCAAATCGCCGCAGGGCTATGCGCTGACCGAAGCGGGGGCGCGGCTTGTGCCGCATGCCGAAGCTGCGGAACAGGCGTTCTCGATGGCCAATGAAGCCGTGCGCGGGCGCAGCGAAGGATTGTCCGGGCAGATCCGGATTGGGGCACCAGACGGCAGTGCCAACTTTCTTCTGCCGCAGGTCTGCGCGCGCATCTCGGATGCCAATCCGGATCTGGATCTTCAGATCGTCGCCCTGCCCAGAGTGTTGAACCTGTCTCGACGTGAGGTGGATATGGCGATAACTGTATCGCCCCCAACTGCGGGTCGTATTCTTGTGCAAAAAGTATCGGACTATCACCTCCACCTTGCGGCAAGTGACCAATATCTTTCGGAAAATCCTCCTATTCGCCAGCTTTCTGACCTAAAGGGACATCGCGTGATCGGGTACATTCCCGATATGATTTTCGACAAGGAGCTCGATTATCTCGCGGATCTGGGGCTAGAGCGCGTGCCGCTGGCCTCCAATTCTGTTTCGGTTCAATTCCATTGGGTGCGTACGGGCGCGGGGCTTGGTGTTGTGCATGATTTTGCGATGACAGCGGCCTCAGGGTTGCGGCAGATCCTGAAAGATGAGGTGAGTTTGACCCGAAGCTTCTATCTGGTTCGGCATGCGGACGACCGGCGTCTTGAGCGTATGAACCGGTTTGCCGACGCCCTGATGCAGGGGATCAAAGAAGAGCTGGTGCGACTGGAAGCTCTGACTTGACAGCGCCGCAATTGCGGTAAACGCTGAGGTGTATGAAGGTTGAATTCAGGGAGGAACCCTATGCAGGTCCAGCAAATTCTCAAGAGCAAGGGTGCAGCAGGTGTGTTCACAGTCACACCAGACACATTGGTGTCGGATGCGGCCAAAGTGCTGGCTGAGAAACGCATCGGGACAGTGGTTGTCTCCGAGGATGGCAAATCCGCAGATGGCATTTTGTCAGAGCGCGATATCGTGCGCGAGCTTGCCACACGTGGCGGGGCCTGCCTGCAAGACTCGGTTGCGACCTATATGACCCGCGAGCTTGTGACCTGTGGAGTAGCGTCGATGGCGGATGAAGTTCTGGCCAAAATGACCGAAGGCCGTTTCCGTCACATGCCTGTCGTTGAGGATGGGGTTCTGGTTGGTCTTGTGACGCTGGGCGATGTAGTCAAAGCGCGCTTGTCGCAGGTTGCGATGGAGAAAGACGCCCTAGAAGGCATGATTATGGGTCGCTAAGGCGGTCCCTGGGCCAATTGGCCAAAAACGGGCAGGGGCGTGACACCATTCGCCCTTGCAATCTGATGCGCAATATTGTTGCGTGCGCCTGCACCTCCTAACTAAAGGTCCTGACATGCGCATTGGTCTGTATCCCGGCACATTTGATCCTATCACTCTTGGTCATATTGATATCATTCGTCGGGCGTCTTTGTTGGTAGACCGTCTGGTGATTGGGGTGGCGATCAACCGTGACAAGGGGCCTTTGTTTTCGCTCGAAGAGCGGGTTGCGATGATTGAGGCGGAATGCGCCTTGCTATCAGAGCAGACTGGCACCGAAATTGTGGTTCATCCCTTCGAGAATCTGTTGATCAATTGCGCCCGCGACGTCGGGGCTTCGCTGATTGTGCGTGGATTGCGCGCGGTGGCTGACTTTGAGTATGAATACCAAATGGTCGGCATGAACCGCGTGTTGGACGACAGTGTTGAGACCGTTTTTTTGATGGCAGAAGCAAAACACCAGGCAATTGCATCAAAATTGGTGAAAGAAATTGCGCGTTTGGGTGGCGACGTTTCGAATTTCGTAACCCCGGATGTGCACAAAGCCTTGCAACGGCGGTTCCACGGATAACTCTAATCGGGCCGCTTCGGGGCTATTAAGACCTTTTTAACCGTGATCCCATACCCTCGACCTGTGGTTTGAGGGTATTTTGGGTGTCGGGGCTGCGTGGACTCTTGATTTAGGAGAGTACCATGGATGTGCTAAGGTCACACTCGCCCACTTGGCTGCGTCTGCGCAGTCCGGAGGAAACAATCGTAAAAGAAACGCGCCCAAGGGCGCAGGCGCCGATGACGGAACCGGCGCGCACCCCGAACCTCTGGGCTTTTCCGGGTCGCCCAACCACCAAAAATCCGGCTGGCAATACCGTGGCCCTGATGGCTTACCGCGATGCCCAAAAGGTGGTTGCAACGAAATAGGGCCGCCAACGACGGCGACCCTTTGATTTTATGATTGTTTTTGACTTTAGATGAGCTTGCCCATGGCCACGGCGGTGTCGGCCATGCGGTTGGAAAAGCCCCATTCGTTGTCATACCAGGTCAGGATGCGCACCATATTGCCTTCGAGGACCTTGGTCTGATCGGTTGCAAAGATCGACGAGTGGGCATCGTGATTGAAATCCATGCTCACCAAAGGTTTGTCGGTATAACCCAGCACACCTTTCAGCGGGCCATCTGCCGCACCACGGATAGCATTGTTGATTTCGTCAACCGAAGTTTCGCGCGACGCCTCAAATGTCAGGTCAACAACCGAGACATTTGGCGTTGGGACGCGGATTGCAACGCCGTCAAGTTTACCAGCCATCTCAGGCAGGACCAGTCCAACAGCCTTTGCGGCGCCGGTGGATGTCGGAATCATCGACATGGCGGCGGCACGGGCGCGGTAGAGGTCTTTGTGCATGGTGTCCAAAGTCGGCTGATCGCCCGTGTAGGAGTGCACGGTGGTCATAAAGCCTTTGGTGATCCCGATGGTATCGTTCAGGATTTTGGCCACTGGAGACAGACAGTTGGTGGTGCAGGAGGCGTTGGAAACAACGAGATCCTCAGAGGTGAGGGTGTCGTCATTCACACCAAAGACAATGGTCTTGTCCGCGTCTTTGCCCGGAGCGGAAATCAGAACGCGCTTCGATCCGTTTTCAAGATGTGCCTGGCAGGCCTCTTTCGAGGTGAAAATCCCGGTGCATTCCAGAACCACATCCACATCGGACCACGGCAGGTCGGCGGGATTGCGAATGGCTGTCACACGGATCGGACCACGGCCGACATCGATGAAATCATCACCGGTTTGGACCTCTACCGGGAAACGGCCATGTACACTGTCATATTGCAGCAGGTGAGCATTGGTTTCTACCGGCCCCAGGTCGTTGATCGCGATCACTTCGATGTCTGTGCGACCAGATTCAATGATGGCGCGCAGGATGTTGCGGCCAATGCGGCCAAAGCCATTGATGGCGACTTTTACGGTCATGGAGTTCCTCCTTCTGGCTGCATCGGCACCTGCCGATATGCCCTGAAATCTGTTACCGCTAACAATCACTCGCGTGAGAAAAAGTCAAGCCATTGCTGGCTCAGAATGTTTGCGATAACGAAGATGTTGCTTCTAACCTAAGGGAAACGCTCAGCGCCAGAAGGCCATCCAATCCAGCAACAAGAAGAATTTGCGGCTAAGAAATAAAACAGCTTCGCCACCATTGAGCATAAGATCTCCAAGGACCGCAGCAGCGATGATGGATCCGAGAATGATGGCGAGTTGGTTTGTCATTTTATATATCCGCTCTGCTCTAAGCCGTTGATGCCAGAGCAGAGTGGGAAAGTCACGAGGGGTTAGCGCGTCTGACGCAGGGCAAGGTAACAGACGGCAACAATGCCCAATGAGGCGACCATGTTCCAGCCCGCCATCGAGAGGCCAAACAACTCCCAGGGGATTTCATCACAGCGTACCAGTGGGGCGCTCATGATCTGGTTAAGCAGGTCATCAGTCGACAACCCCCCAATTGGGCCAGAGGTGCAGGTTGTGGGCCCTTCCCACCATCCCTGTTCCACACCGGCATGAAAGCCACCAATCGCTGCGCTCGTCAAAACCGCCAAGAGCGCGAGGGCGATCAACACGTTTACGGGAACAAAGAAGGCCAGCACACCAAGTGCGATGGCCGTTATGTGACCATAGCGCTGCCAGTAGCACATTTTGCAGGGCGGCATGTCGCCGATGTATTGAAAGCCCAATGCGCCAAGCATGAGAGCCGCCGAGCCAGCCGTGGCCAATAGAACCAAAGGTTTTTTCATAGGTATCTCACCAAAAGAAAGCCCCCGAGTAGAAGCGCAACAAAGAGGGTAAAGACAAGCCCCAGACGCTTCTCAATGAACTCACGAATTGGTGATCCAAAGGTTTTGAGCAAAAAAGCGACGATAAAGAACCGCAGCGCGCGCGCAATCACCGAGGTGGTCAGGAAGGTTGCCATAGGCATGGCTGTCCAACCGGACATGATGGTTATCACCTTATAGGGGAAGGGGGTGATCCCCGCGATCAAAACCGCCCAGAACCCAACACCGTTAAAGCGCTCATTGAACTCGGCAATCTTGTCGGCTTTGCCCATGCTCTCAAGCAGAGGTTGCCCGATGCTTTCAAAGAAAAAGGCGCCAATGCCATAGCCGAGAATGCCGCCCAGTACGGATGCGACCGTAGCGACCAGCGCGATTAACCAGGCGCGATGCGGCGCTGCAAGGATCATGGGAATCATGATGACGTCAGGTGGGATGGGAAAAACCGAACTTTCGACAAAGGCGACGGCCGCAAGCACCCAAAGCGCATGCTTATGCTCGGCCTGAGCCATGGTCCAATTGTACAATCCACGCAACATCTGCCACCTCCACGTTGATTTGCGACAGACCACGCAAAGGAATGTTGGTCAAGGCAAAGGAAATTGAAAAATGCCCTTTACCTTGTCCTCTGAGATGGTTACACGGTGCGAACGCAAGCCCAAGTGGCGGAATGGTAGACGCAGGGGATTCAAAATCCCCCGCCTTTGCGGGCGTGCCGGTTCGAGTCCGGCCTTGGGTACCACTACTAAGTGGTTGGGTTTGCGTAAGAAACACGGGTGTGCCTCTGGTGCGCCCGTTTTCGTTTGTGGGCCTGAATTCGGCTTACTCCCACCTTCATGTTCTGTTCTCGTTTCCTCTCATTTGAGCTACGCGGCTCAAAGAGGTTCTTCGCCGCAGGCTCGTGGCGCTGGTGCGCTGTTGGGTAGGCTAAGGGCAGTCGTTGGGTGTACGGGGCTTTGAGGCCATACATCGACTGATTGTTAACGGCCGCATCCCGCCCAAAGCGCCCTATTTCTGGCGAGCTGCCGCTTGGGGAATCTGCAGCAATAGTTTGAAGTTTAGCGTTTGTAGTGTCCGAACTCTGGCCGGACCTATCAATTGACGCAGGCATTCAATTTCTGTTTCCGCTAAAATCCACCTACTAATTTCTGTTCTAGCGGTCGACGCGTAAAAGGGGGCGGACCAACAGAAAATGATTTCTTGACTAGATTAGTCGGATTAAATAGGGGGAAGTCAGCCACTGCGTTCTGCTGCACTAGCCAACACTCTCACACCCGGAGACATGGCACATGCTATTCAGACCAAAAACATTTTCTTCTCTGGCGGCCGGCCTGATGGCTCTACTGCCGTTTTCTGTTGGTGCCGCCGAGATCACCCATGAACTCGGTGTCACGGACGTGCCGGATGCGCCTCAGCGTGTAATCGCCCTTGAATTCAGCTTTGTAGACGCGCTTGCTGCACTGGGTGTCTCGCCCGTGGGCATCGCGGACGACAAAAAACGGCAGCGGATTGTTGCAGAGTATACCGCTGTAATTGGCGATGACTGGCAATCCGTGGGAACCCGAAAAACACCCAGCCTTGAAGTTATCGCCTCCTTGCAACCCGATCTCATCATTGCAGACAAGACCCGTCATTCGGGCGTCTATGACACGCTTTCTCAGATTGCGCCGACAATCGTTTTAGACAGCCTCGGCGGGACGTACCCTGATGCGATCGAGCAAACCCTTGTGATTGGGGATGCGCTTGGACTGAAAGACAAAGCAGCGGAACGTGTGGCAGAACATGAAGCTGTCATGGCGGAGCTGATCGCAAAAATTGGTAACGAAAGTCACGGTGTAAATGCACAGTTCGGGGTGACCAATGCAACCGGACTGTGGCTCCATAGCCCGCTCTCTTACAATGGGTCACTCTTGGAGAAGTTTGGTTTCTCGTCGTCCATGACTCCCCAAGAAGGCGAAGTTTATGAAACCAACTATGTACCAACCACCCTTGAGCAGTTGTCTGTGGTTGACCCTGACCTGTTGATCCTTGGCAAATATGCAGATCCTGCTTTCACTGACGGATGGGCTGGCGAAGCGCTGTACGACAGTTTGAAGGCGGTTGAGGCAAGCAACGTCTACACAGTCAATGCCCATAAATGGTCGAGAATGCGTGGGCTGCTTGCAGCTGAAATGACGGCCAACGATGTTCTTGAGATCCTGACTGAGTTTTCAGGAAAACAATGAACGCACGGCACAGGTTGCCCTTTCAGGCAGGCGCCATTTCGGTGCTTGCCTTTGGGGTTTGTATACTCTCGGTCTATGGGTCTTTGATGACGGGAGGCCGGTCCGATATCCGGTTGTCCGATCTGTTTGCGGCGTCCACCAACGGCGCCGTCATCTTGGATATCCGTCTGCCCAGAACGTTGGTTGCAGCCTGTCTCGGGGTGAATTTGGGGCTGTCGGGCCTGATTTTACAGGCTCTCACACGCAATCCACTTTCCTCGCCCTCAATCCTTGGAATCAATCAGGGCGCGGCCTTGGGCCTTACAATCGGAGTCATTTTTCCGTCGGTTGGCGCCTTGGTTGGACTGATGCCATTGGCGGCCATTGGCGCCTTGGTGGCTGGTTTCATGACCTTTTCGATCGCAGGAGTTTTCACCGGCCGGATTGTCTCGTTACGACTAATTTTGGGGGGCGTCGCTGTTGGTGCCTTTGCCTCAGCGATGGTGCGGTTCTCTTTCACGCTTGAGGACGATCTTGCCCGGCAAGTCCTACGTTGGACACTCGGCAATATCTCAGATGTCCGGTGGCACCACGTTCAAAGCCTCTTTGTTTGGAGCCTAGGCGGTACGGTTGCGACATTGGCGATGGCCCATCGCCTTAACCTGATGGCGTTAGGTGAAGCACAGGCCTCGGGTCTCGGCGCCGACCCGCGGCTCACACTGATGATTGGCGCCTTGATGTCAGCGTGTCTGACCGGCACCGCTGTGTTTGTGGCGGGGCCTATCGCGTTTGCTGGGTTGGTCGTGCCGCATATGTGCCGATTTTGCCTCGGCCCGGATCATCGCATTCTTGTTCCAGCAACAGCGTTAGGCGGGGCTTGTCTTTTGATGGCAGCTGATGCCGCCTCCAAATGGCTCACCAGCCCGGTTGAGCTGCCTGTGGGTGTTGTGGTGGCTATGATCGGGGCACCGTATTTTTTGTACCAAACATTGTTTTCTAAAGGTGCCATCTGAATGCGAGACATCCTGATATTTTGTGCGTTGACGGTCACCGTTGTCTTGATTGCGATCTGGTCATTGTCCGCCGGGGCAGTGTCCATTCCCTGGTATGTCATTGGGAATACCCTGTTTGATATTGAGGGACCAAAGCAGGAGTTTATCGTTTTTCATTCTCGTTTGCCGCGCACGTTATTGGCCCTGCTGACGGGAGGCGCGCTGGCACTCTCAGGCGTTACCGTACAGGCGCTGTTACGCAACCCGCTGGCCAGCCCAAAGATTATTGGCATTAATTCCGGCGCGGCTCTCGCTGTTTGCCTATTGGTTCTGGTCTTGCCAAGCGCAGGGTTGAAGTGGCTTCCTGTCGCGGCTTTGAGCGGCGGCCTCCTGGCCGCTGCACTTGTCACCGGCAGCGCGGACTTCGGCCGGTTTTCAAGCGGACGGTTGGCTTTGATCGGCATCGCGGTTGGCTTTCTCTGTGACGCTGGGGTCGACTTTATTCTGGCAACCTCTGCCGACGCACAGTTCTCAGCGCCCCTAATTTGGCTCACTGGCTCATTGTGGGCCCGCGGCTGGACACATGTTCAGCTGGTTTGGCCGTGGCTGGTCATACTCGCAAGCTTTGTATTGGTGCTGAGCTTTCGGGTGGATCTCATACAGTTTGGCGACAGCACGGCAACCAGTTTAGGCGTGGCCGTACGCCCGTTGCGGTTGATCCTCATGGGGCTGGCGGCGGCATTGGCCGCCATCTCGGTTTCGGTGGTGGGTGTCCTTGGATTTGTCGGGCTCATGGCGCCGCATATGGCTCGCAGCATTATTGGTGGTACGCATAGCCGGATCATGCCCTGCGCGGTGCTCATTGGAATGGGGTTGGTCACGCTGGCCGACGCGACAGGGCGGGCCATCGCACCGCCAATCGAGGTTTCCGCTGGCATCGTGACAGCTCTCTTTGGAGCTCCATTTTTTGTTTTCATTATGATTCAGAGCGGAAAGAGGTCCCAGGTATGAGCATCGTTGTAGAACAGGCTTGTGGTGGTCACCGAGATTTCGAAGTGGGTGCCATTGATCTGAGCTTGGAGAAGGGAAAACTAACCGCGCTTATTGGTCCAAACGGATGCGGTAAGTCGACGTTTCTAAGCCTTCTGGCGGGGTTACTCCCGCTTCGTAGCGGACGTGTGACCATTGGTGATTGCGACATCTCAAAGACCGGTAAACGCCAGCTTTCCAAACGTCTAACCTTGTTGCCACAACACCCTGTGGTGCCCTCTGGTTTGACGGTTGCACAGTTGGTTCATTACGGGAGGGCGCCCCATCAAAACATGTTGGGAATGCGCTGTGCAGGGGACAATGAAATCGTCGATCAATCCATGCAAACCGCAGGGGTATATGAGTTGCGGAACCGCCTTCTGTCAGATCTGTCCGGCGGTCAGCGACAACGGGTTTTTATTGCGATGGGCCTAGCTCAGGACACACCTTACTTCCTCCTAGATGAACCAACGTCTTTCCTAGATGTTCGCTACCAGTTTGAAATTCTTGACCTGCTGAGCTCTCATACTCGGGCTGGTCGGGCCTGTATCGTTGTGCTGCACGATATTGCCCAAGCCGCCCGTTATGCAGATACACTTGTCATCATGAAGGGCGGGACCATCGCGGCACAAGGTGCGCCCAAATCTGTGTTGCAGCCGGCGCTGCTGCGGTCTGTCTATGGGATTGACGCCCATGTGTATTCTGATCCTGTGAGCGGAACACCGGTTGTTACGCTCGCGTCAAAAGAGCTTTCGCGTTCCGTCAAACTAAGCGCATGAGAGCACCACGTGGAGTTTACGGCGCTTTTGCGATCAGCCCCACCTGAGTTGCCCGGTTTGAATTTTAGTGCATGATTGGCCTCTGGTCCATCTGGACGATGGATTTGGGCGCTGGTGGGTGATACCCAAGGGTACAATGTGGACGTTTCGTGTTATGGTTTTTTCTCCATAATTCGATCAGGATTTGTGCTGCGCGCAGGCTGTAGAAGATTTCTCCATTCAAGAACTCATCCCTGAACCGCGCATTGAAGCTTTCGCAGTATCCGTTTTCCTAATCATCGCGGAGGACCACTTGGAGAGGGAAAACCAAGAGTTTGCTGTGGTAGCGCCAAAGGTCGCTTTTGAACTCAATGTGTCAAACCAGCGCCACCTAATTGTGTGACGGCAATACCTTCGACAACAATCTGCAGCCCGACTTCGAAGTTCCGGTCATGGTCAGCCCCCACACCCTCTGACATTGCCCAGATAATATTCGGCAGGTCAGTGAGGTCTGGCATAGAATCCTCGCTGTTTTCGCGTTCACGCTGCTCGGCAATCTCTTGGTGTAGGGCCATGTCAGTTGCATGGGATAGGACACCCGCCACAGCCATGAATGCGCCTTCGGGATCGAAATCAGCCCCGCGCATCACCCCAAGAGCATGATCCATAAGGCGCAAGCCGTGAGGTGTTTGCAGCCCAACATATCGAAGAAACTCTACCGATCCCGGTGCGTTGAGTGCGGCGCGGCGATAGGCGCGGCCCAGTTCGGTGAGATATTCTTGCCAGTTCTGTGCTGTTGGGATTTCGACGCTCCGTGTCACAAGATCAGTGCAGAGAAAAACCAACTCTTCCTTGTTTGCAACATGGCGATAGAGCGCGGTTGTCGAAACACCCAGCGCCTTGGCTAACTTATGCATAGAAAGCTGCCTCAGTCCCAAATCCAACGCATGGGAGACGATACGTTCTGACGTTAGCTGCGCTGGTCTACCGCGTTTTGTGGTTTCTTTTGGTCTTGCCATGTTTTGTTAATGCCGTTAACTGACGTGTTTAGATAATACCATTAACTTATGGATGGCCCCAATGGAAGCTGTGAATGAGAGCGGTGCCAAAGAGACTGAACACTACACTGTCGCCACAGAGTTGAATGACGGAATTGAACGGATCACCTACACCCCCAAGGTCAAGCGGTACGACATTCCGATTCTGATGCAACATGGCATGTGGCACGGAGCGTGGTGCTGGGCGGAATGGCAGGCAATCCTTGCAGAGCAGGGCTGGGAAAGCCATGCGATCAGCCTGCCGGGCCATGGAGCCTCGCCAGCCACGAAAAGCGTCCGGTTCAGCACAATGGGTGACTATCTGAGCGTTCTAAAGCAGGAGATCGAACGCCTGCCGCGCAGGCCCGTATTGATGGGGCATTCCATGGGTGGGGCTTTGGTGCAGTGGTATCTGAAGAAAGTCGTTGATGACCTGCCCGCTGTTGTTCTCGTCGCGGCATGGACGGCGCAAAGCACCTGGGGCGATGGAACGCTGCTGCACCTAAAACGTGATCCTGTTGGGTTCACGTTGGTCGGTCTGACCCTGTCTACGCAACCTTTGGTTCGCAACGCAGAAAGAGCTGCATCGATGTTGATCACCGAGGGTGCGATATATAGCCCGGAAGAGCTTCATGGCAAATTGTGTGAGGAATCCGCGCTGGTTCTGAACCAGCACAACCCTCCGCTTTGGCGGCCGCTGCGCGATCCAAAGACGCCAATCCTCTGGCTCGGTGCTGAACTGGACGCTGTTGCCAGCCTCAAGGGGGCACAGAGATCGGCGGAGTTCTACGGTGCTGAATTCCAGTTGATTGAGGGGGCAGGTCACAACCTGATGATGGAGAAAAATTTCAGGGAAACGGCACTGAAAGTAGATCGCTGGCTACAGAAGACAGTTTGAAAACCGACCTGCGCGCAAAGCGCAGCATCGGTCAATGTGGGCTGGAAGTCGCACCAGCACTCCAAACCCTGCCTCGGCAGTAGGACAAGGTCGGCTGAGCGGATGAAACTTTCATTCGGATTATCAGGTTCTTCGACGGGTCTCAGCTCGAACGAACCTATCAGAGATGCCGCTATTCATCATAAATGGATTGAACCGCCTCCTGGACCGCGTGTCTGGTTCGTTCAAGGTCAGCTTTGGTTAGCGCCAATGAGGGGTAGAGCTTACCGGGCGACTTGAAGATACCCTGGCGGCGCAGCGTCGCGTTGTAGGTTGCGTTGCGTTGGGGATTGTCATGTTTGGCGGTTCGATAATCCCGGCAGGTGCCTCTTGTGAAAAAAACGTCGAACAGGGTTGCGTCGCCGCAAATCTGATGAGGGATATCGGCTGCACGCAGCGCGTCGCTTTGCATGTCTTGCAGTTCTTTTCCGATAGCGCGCAGGCGATCATAGCTGCCATCGCGCCGCAGGATTTCCATCGTCTTTAGCCCCGCGACCGAGGCAATGGGGTTCCCTGACAGTGTGCCCAGCTGCATCAACCATTTGTCCCCTCCGACGATGGATTTATCGAAATGCTGCATGATCTCGGTGCTGGCACCAAGGGCGGCCAGAGGAAAGCCCCCGCCGATGATCTTGCCTAGGGTGCAGATATCGGGCGTTACGCCGTATCGCTCCTGTGCGCCGCCATAGGCCAGACGGAAGCCCGTGACAATCTCGTCAAAAATCAAAAGGACACTGTATTTGTCACACAGGCCACGCAACCCCTGCAAATAGCCTGGTTCCGCAAGGATGGTTCGCTGCAATGGCTCAACCATGATGGCCGCGACATCATTATGCCCGGCCAGCAGCGTCTCGACCGCAGCCAGATCATTGAAGGGCGCAATGAGCATCTGATCGGCGACACCCTGAGGGATGCCCGCACTGTCTGGCACAGCTTGGGGGAAGTTCACGCGGGTGTCGGGGGCAAGGCTCATCTGCGCCTCCGCGCTCATCCCGTGATAGCCGCCTTCAAACTTCAGAATTTTGTCGCGTCCGGTGTAGGCGCGGGCAAGGCGGATGGCGTACATGTCGGCCTCGCCACCAGAGGCTACAAAACGGACCTGCTCACAACAGGGCACGGCCTCAACAATTGCCTCGGCCAGTTCGATGCCTTTGGCATTGTTCGCAAAAAAGGTCATACCTTTTGGAAGTTGCTCGAGAACCGCCTCCATGACTTCGGGGTGACCATGCCCCAGAAGCATCGGGCCGGAGCCGATCAGGTAATCGATGTACTCATTCCCATCTTCATCCCAGACGTGGCTGCCTTCCCCACGTGCGATGACGATACCGGGGTCAAAGTTGCCAAACCCGCCTGCGGGCAAGACCTGTTGCGCGCGCGAGATCCATTCGGCTTGAGAGGTCAATTTCTGCATAGATCAGTCCAGTTCAAGAATTGGGGCTCCGAGGATGTCCGGGTCGGGTGTCACCCCAATCCCAGGGCCTTCAGGCGGTGCGATCCGGCCGTCCCTGCGGGTTGGGCAATCTGGTACAATGCGCGGCCCGACATAAGACGACAGATCGCAGGTGTTCATTAGGGCTTCTGGCGGGGTTGAAGCCGCAAAATGCAGCGACGCGGCGGTCACGATATCGGACCCCCATGTACATTCCGCGCAAATCTCGGCCCCCAGGTGCACTGTAAGATCACGGGCGCGGCGCATTGCCGAAAGCCCCCCGAATTTCGATAGTTTCAGGGCAACAGCGTCCAGTACACCCAGTTCATGCGCGCGTATGAGCGTTGCGAGATCAGTGGCACCCTCGTCAATCTTCATGGGTAGGCCAGTTGCCTGTCGCACAGCGGCGCAGTCTTCTAAGGTTTTGCAGGGTTGCTCCAGCATCACATCCAGACCGGCCACAGCGCGCGCTGTCCGCGTGGCCTGCAGCTTGCTCGCCCCGCAGTTCCAATCGCCATAGACGAGGGGGCCATCGCCCACAGCCTCGCGCACCTTCGTCAGCCGTTCCGCATCGGCCTGCCAGTCGCTGTCCGCGCCCAGCTTGACCTGAAACTGCCGAATGCCTGTCGCAAAAGCCTCGCGCGCGATCTGCGCCATATCGTCAGGCGCAATGCAGGTGATCGAGTGATAGAGCGGCATGTCATATTGAGTGCGGCCACCAAGCAGTGCGTAAAGAGGTTGCCCGCTCGCCTTGCCGAACAGATCCCACAGAGCCATATCTATGATGCTTTTCGCATAGAGATGTCCTTGCAGAAATTTGTCCAACTTGCGCATGGGCGCGTCGACACCGAATGGTTCGACACCAAGGATTTCGGGCGCCATTTCTTCGATCGCACTCGGCACACCATTGGCGAAGGCGGGCAGGTAATGCGGGATCGGACAGACCTCGCCCCAACCTTTCTGGCCGGTGTCCGTTTCCAGACACAGAACGTGACTTTTTACCGTGTCACAGGTTTTGCCTTCAGCCATGTAATAGGTTTCGTGGCTGGTCAGCTCGACTGACCACAGGGAGATACGTGAGATCTTCATGGTGCATCCGCCCGTGGTTTTAGGCTCTCTGGATCATAGGCGGGTTCGCCCAAAACGCGCGCCTGGCGGTGGGCGCCGTGGATTATGACCTGTAGCGGAGTGCCGGGGGCGGCGGCGTCGGGTTTGACATAGGCAAAAGCCAGGATCTTGCCGACCGTCGGGCCGAAGGCCACAGAAGCAGTAGACCCAACAACCCGACCGTCTTGCATGACCGCCTCACCGCCATGTCCATCTGTCTTGCCATCTGGTTCTATTTCGAGACAGACGCAGATCCAGCGCAGGTCTGTAGACAGCGTTTTGTCCCGCCCCAGATATTCTTTGTCTGTCCGGGCAAAGCGAAGCACATCTGCCTCGGCCAGCGTGACCTCATTGGTCAATTCACCGGCGCCCTTAAATCCCTTTTCCATCCGCATCGCATTCATTGCAAAGCTACCGTAATCGGCAATGCCGTGGACCTCGCCCGAAGCCCAAAGCGCGGTATAGACATCCAAGCAGGCGGCGTTTGGCATGTGGAATTCCCAGCCAAGTTCACCTGCATAAGACATGCGGAACGCCCAGACCTTGTGTCCCGCCACCGAGATTTCCTGAGCAGAGAGCCAGCGAAAACCCGCGTTCGACAGATCTGCATCGGTACATGCGGTCAATACGTCTCGCGCTTTGGGGCCGTTCAGCGACAGGGCGCTCCAGTCAGAGGACAGAGCAGTGATCGTCACGTCCTCATCCGCACGCTGATGGTTGAGGTGATCCAGCAAACGCTGTTCGAAGAAGGCGGCGCAGACCAGATAGAAGCGATCTTCGCTCATGCGCACGATCGTCGTTTCCAGCTCGATCCGACCGGCCCGGTTAAGCATGTGGGTTAAAGTGATGGACCCGGTTTTCTGTGGCATCCGGTTTGCGGTCAAACGATCCAAAAGCGCATAGGCCTCCGGACCTGAAACCTCGACTTTGGTGAAGGCGGTGACGTCCATGATGCCTACGCGTTCGCGGACTGCTTGGACCTCAGCTGCAACAATGTCATGCACCACGTTGCGTTGAAACGAATAGTGATCTTCCTGCGCGACACCGTCTTTCGCGAACCAGCGGGGACGTTCGAACCCGTAGACCTCTTCATGAACGGCGCCTTTGCGTTTTAGCAGCTCGTACAGGGGGGATGGCTTGATCGGACGTCCCGCCAAACGGTTGAAATGGGGGAAGGGGATCTCGTGGCGCAGGCAATAGTCCTCCTCGGCTTTCACAACCTGCCAGTCTTTCGTCGCATAGCTTCCAAAACGGCGCGGATCGTAGTCACGCATCGAAATATCGGCCGCGCCATGTACCATCCAGCGCGCCAGCTCTCGCGTCAGTCCAGGGCCCCAGCCGATGCCGATTTGTGTGCCGCAGCAGCACCAATAATTGCGTACACCGGGCGCCGGGCCAATCAACGGATTGCCATCTGGCGGGTGGCTGATCGCACCGTGTACATCTCGTTGAATGCCAAGCTCAGCAAAGATCGGCATCCGGTTTAGGCTTTCCTCAAGCCACGGCATGACTCGGTCGTAATCCGCGTCAAACAGCCAATTTTCGTACTCCCAAGGGCAGTGATCATGCCAGACCGAGTTCGGATTGGCCTTTTCATAGATCCCAATCAGCCCCTTTTTCTGCTCCATGCGGATGTATCCGGAGACTTTTTTGTCGTCACGAATGACAGGTAATTCCGTATCGAGGTTCTGGAACTCGGGAACCTCATCCGTCACGAAGTAATGATGCGTCATCGAGGTCATGGGCAATTGTAGCCCCGACCATTCACCCATCTGGCGCGCGTAGGTGCCACCGGCGTTCACGACATGCTTACAGGTGATCGTGCCTTTTTCCGTCTCGACAACCCATTCGCCGCTTTTGGCCTGTGTGATGTTGGTGGCGCGGCATTGGCGAATGATGCGAACGCCTTTCTGACGCGCGCCAGTTGCCATCGCCATAGTAACATTGGTGGGGTCCACATGGCCGTCGTCTGGGGTATGCAACGCCCCCAGAACCCCGTCGAGATTATAGTACGGGTGCAGTTCGGCGACTCTCTCCGGTCCGACCAACTCGATATTGAACCCCAAGGATCGGCCCACCGACAAAGTGTGCCGCAACCAGTCCATTTCGTCCTCGGTATAGGCCAGACGAAACGACCCGCAGCCATGCCAGGTCACTGCCTGGCCCGTTTCGGCCTCCAAGCCACCGGAATACAAACCGATATTATAATCAACGCATTTCCCAAGTCCAAACGAGCTGGTGGAGTGGGTAATTTGTCCGGCCGCGTGCCAGGTGCTGCCTGAGGTCAGCTCGGACTTTTCCAACAGGACGGTGTCGTTCCCCCAGCCTTCATGTCCAAGATGATAGGCCAGTCCGACGCCCATTACGCCGCCACCAACTATGACGACATGTGCGTGAGATGGAAATTCTGTAGCCACGACAACTTCCTTTTCGAGTCGATTTCCTCTCGACAGCGTAAGCAAACAAAAGTACCATCGTCAATCATGAATGGGACAAATGTATCAAACTCAATTTTGGGACGGCTTGCGGACGAACTGCCAGAGCTGACGCCCGAGGCGCGCAAAGCGGCTACTTACGTGCTGGAAAATCCCCGCGATGTGGGGGTGTCCACAGTGCGTGAAATTGCTGAAGCTGCAAATGTGAAACCCAACACCATTGTGCGCATGGCGCGTCAGGTGGGCTTTGACGGTTACGAAGATTTCCGGGCGCCCTTCCGCGATGCCATCCGGCGCGGCGCGGCAGACTTTCCCGACCGCGCGCGCTGGCTGCAGGGTATTCGCAAGTCTGACGACCTTGGCGGGCTCTATGCCGATATGGTGCAAGATGTTCTGCGAAATGTGGAAGACACGTTTGCAGGTATCTCAACCGACGATTTGAGAACAGCGGCCGAAGCGATTTGGGCGGCCCGCAATGTCTATACGCTTGGGGTTGGGGTGAATAACTCGATCGCGCGAAATTTCACCTATCTGGCCTCGACTGGAATGACCGAATTTCACGCGATCCCGCGCCCCGGCTCGACCCCTGTCGATGATCTGGCCTGGGCCGATCAAAGCGATGTTCTGATCGCCATAACCTGCAAGCCCTTTCGGTCCGAAGTTGTGGAAGCCGTCCAGATCGCACGCGAGCAGGGCATGGTCATTGTTGCCCTGTCCGACAGTCCCGCCAGTCCGATCTTGAGGCTGGCAGATCACGGTTTCGTCGTTTCGGTCGATACACCTCAGTTTTTCCCGTCCTCGGTCAGCATCATCGCACTGCTTGAGACGCTCCTGTCTTTCGTCATCGCGGTTGCCAGTGACAAGATCGTCGACCGGGTCGAGACATTTCACAAACGGCGTCATCAGTTGGGATTGTACCACGAGGAGAAGACATGACTGACATCACCAAGTCTTTGGCTGCGCGCTACTACACTGACCCTGAAATCTATGCGCAGGAAATGTCGGGTCTGCTTGCGCGAACATGGCAGTTTGCGGGCCATGTTAGTCAGCTTCCCAATGTGGGCGACTATTTCACCTTTGAGATTGCAGGCCAGAGCCTGTTCTCTATTCGTGGTCGTGACGAAGTGATCCGCACTTTCTACAACGTATGTCAGCACCGCGCGCATGAAATGGTCTCGGGAACGGGCAACACCCGTGTGGTGGTCTGTCCCTATCACGCGTGGACCTATGAGCTGACAGGCCATCTGCGCGCCGGGCCGAACATCAAGTCGGTTCCGGGGTTCGACCGCTCCACGATCTGCTTGACCGAAGTGCGGACCGAAGAATTTCATGGCTTCCTGTTTGTCAATCTCGATGATGACGCGGCCTCGATGGATGAGTGGTTCCCCGGCGTCCGAGATGAAATTGCCGCCTTTGTTCCGAATGTTGGCACCCTTGCGCCCTTGGAGTGGATCGAAGTGCCGGAAAACTGCAACTGGAAGGTTTCGGTTGAGAACTATTCCGAGTGCTATCACTGTCCCATCAATCACGCGACCTTTGCCGAGGGTGTGATCAAGCCCGAAACCTATGACATTCAGCCGGATGCGGAGGGTGGATACGTTCTGCGCCATACGACTGAGTGCCAGTCGATCGAGAAAATGACCTATCCTGTGGACCTGTCTGTTCCTCATGCGGGGGATTATCAAAGCTGGTTCTTGTGGCCCATGTTCTCGTTTCAGTGCTACCCTGGCAATGTCCTCAACACCTATCACTGGCGTGCTGAAGGGGCCCAGAACTGTACCGTCTGGCGCGGCTGGTTCACGCCCGGGGGAGCCGAAAGCGATGTGATCCGTGGACTTGCAATCCAGGATCGCGAGACCACGGTCGAAGAAGATATTCGGCTCGTGGAAAGCGTGCAGCGTGGGCTGAATTCTCGCGGATATCGCCCTGGCCCGCTTGTGTTGGATCCGGCTTGTGGTGTCAGTTCCGAGCATTCGATCGCGACCCTGCAACGCTGGATGCGAGAAGCTGTAAATGGCCCGGATCAATAATTCACTTCGCTCTCCAAGGCCGACCTATTTGCACGCTCTGTAGCGGCAAAGACCAACCCGGCTCTAAGCGTGAAAGACTGCGCGTTCTGTAAAGCAAAACGTCGCAATTGTGCTTAAGGACCGGACCATGAGTGTATTTGACGATGACCTATTTCGTCGCGGACATGACGCGCGCAAGCTAAGGTTAACAGCTGTGTATGACGAAAAAACCTAGCCGCTGCGGGTGCGTCCACGTGCCCGTTTCCTGTTTCGGACATCGGATTGGCAGACAGGCTGTGGAGTTTACCTTGGATTGCTGACCCCGAAAGGGGCCAGCAAGGAGAGCACTGTGTTTAGAGATTGGGGAAGTAGTCTTCGCAATCGCCATCTCGGTACACATCTGCGGTGCAGCAGTGCAATCCGCCACCAAAGGCATAGGCGTCGCGCAGTTCCACCTCGACAACTTCCATCCCGAGCTTGTCCATCTGTTCAGCCTGATAGACCTCTGACTTCTCAACACAAACTGTTTTGGGGTCCAGCACCAGCACGTTCATCGACAGCCAAGTCGAAGAATAACACAACGGTGGCGGGGTGTTATGCGCGGGTTGTGCGGCATCCACAATTTCCCAGCCGTTTTTCTCAAACATGCCGCGCTGCTCTTCTGGCAGACGACGTTGCGGGTTGTTGAGGATCAGACCGGGGCGCAGCGGGGTAAAGGTGGCGTCGATGTGGATCGGGTAGGGGTCACCGGGGAAATTCACGGTGTGAACCCGGTGATCGGGGAAGTGACGGCGGAGCCACTCGATACCCTTTTGGTTGGTGGTAAAGCCATGCTGCACCACCAGATCACGCCCAAAACGCAGTACATCGGCGGCGTCAAACAGCGGCTCTTCCTCGGTGGTGACAAAGAACTTTTTCGCCGCCCATTCCAAACGCTTTTCCACACCGATTTTTTCGCTGAGGTAATCGGGATGGTAATCCGCATCAGTCAGTCGCGGTTTCGGCGCGGCCTCGTGGCGGAACTTGGGATCTTCGTCCCAGTACTGCTGCATCAGCGGGCGATAGTTGAGATATTCGAACCAGCGGCAGCGATAGGACATGGTCGCTTCGAGGATCTCATGCCCAACGGTCAGCAGGACATCACGCGGTGGCATACAGCCGAACTGACTGTCGGTGTGGAAATCCGGGGTTGTCGCGGGCTGAGAGTGGTCAATCGACGTTGGGCGGTCCACCCGGATGCCGCGATTGCGCAGCTGACTGGCGAAGTTGTCGAGCAACTCGTTTGCACGATCGATTGTTTCCTGCGGACGGCGGCCCCACTGGCCCCGCATATCACTGTCTTCCGGGACCTTCGCATCAAGCGCGGGTTCTTCTGGCGGAATGTGGCAATCATCGGCGCGGCCCACAATCACATGGCGCAGCGTGTCCCATTCGTTCCAGCTTTTGA
Organism: uncultured Pelagimonas sp.; assembly: GCA_947497905.1. Classification (GTDB taxonomy): domain Bacteria; phylum Pseudomonadota; class Alphaproteobacteria; order Rhodobacterales; family Rhodobacteraceae; genus CANMIH01. The sequence goes on along the minus strand of CANMIH010000005.1, from coordinate 33,552 downwards.
CTTCGGTTTTATCTGGTGACCAGCTCATGCGTGCCTCCTGTAGGAAGGGAGACAAGGCGGGGCCTTCAATCTCCCGATTGAAAGTCCCGGCGTGCAGGATGTGGTGTGGACAAGGGCGAACCCCGGCGACGCCATCGCCCAAGTGTCTGCGCTAGACATAACAGCGAGGTTGGGGCTGGGGAAGACCATGTTTTCACAATAACAAAGTACGGCTTTCGCTGACCGGTTAAGGCGTACAGAAAACGGCCCGCCAAATTGGCGAGCCGACTTGAGACATTGAAGTGGTTCAATGATGCTACGCCGATTGGGCCATCATCGCGTCTTCTGATGTTGCGGGTTGTCCGTTGAATTTTCCGACCAGATCGCGAAGGCGCGCGCCCTCTTTGACCAAAGCCTGGCTGGCCTCCGATGTGCGTTGGAACATCGCTGCGTTTTGCTGAGTGGCCTGATCCAGCTGTCCAACAGCGGCGTTCACCTCAGAAAGCCCTTGGGATTGGTCCTGACTGAGGTTGGCAATCTCGCCAACGCGGGTGGTGACATCCTGCACAGTGGAGAGGATTTCATCCAGCGCCGAACCAGTGCGGCCAACCAAAGCCACGCCTTGGGTTACGCGTTCGCCAGAGTTTGCAATCAGCTGACTGATCTGACCCGCGGCTTCTGCGGTGCGCTGCGACAGGGCTTGAACCTCTCCGGCCACGACAGCGAACCCGCTTCCGGCCTGACCGGCACGAGCGGCTTCTACACCCGCATTGAGCGCCAAGAGATTGGTCTGGAAAGCAATATCGTCAATGATGCCGCTGATCCGCGCGATTTCTTCGGAGGATTTGTCAATTTCACCCATGGCTTCGACCGTCTCTGAGACGATACCCGCGCCAGTTTCTGCTTTGGCAATCGCACCCTGACCAACCTGGTTAGCCCCTTTGGCGCTTTCGGCACTGGAGGTCACAGCTCCGGTGACCATCTGAAGCGCCGCTGCGGTTTCTTCAAGCGAGGCGGCCGAATTTTCGGTGCGTGCAGAAAGATCTTCAGCGGCATTGCCGATGGTTTCCGAGATACTCAGAATATTGGAGGCGGAATCTGTCAGTTCGTCGACCAGGTGCGACAACTGTTCCGCAGCCTGATTGAAATCGCTGACAAGACCGACATAACCTTCGCCCATATCTTCGTGAATGCGGGTGTGCATATTGCCGCTGGCCAATTGACCCAAACTCTGGGCGAGGACGGCAACGACATGTTCTTGCTCGGCCTGATGAATTTCCTGCTGGCGGCGTAGATCACCGGCTTCAATCAATCCTTCACGGAACGATTCCAGCCCCGACACCATCGCGCCGATTTCGCCGGACTGATTGCTGAGATCTGAGGTGTCGACGTCAATTTCGCCGTCCGAGAGACGACGCATGCGGCGGATGACTTTCTCCAAGGCTCCGGTCAGGCGTTTGCCGAAGACCCAGGCCATGATCATGCTGAGCAGCAAGGCCACGCCTGTCGCAATCCCACCGACCATGAGCATCTGTTGCTCGATAGCGAGATAGGCGGCCTGTGGCACGAGAACATGGGCAATGGCGATGGGTTTGCCCGCGTAATCCAGAATTGGAAAGGTTGTACCCACCATTTCGAAATCCGGAAAGCTTCCCGGTTGGGGGATATATCCTTCTTCTGCCGCAGCCTGTACCTGATCCGCGCTCAACAGCGCCTCACCGTCGAAACGTGATGTCAGACGGGGCAGGGTCTCATCGGTCAGAAGATAAACCTCGAGAGAGGAATCCGTTCCGCTTGTGATCCTGTCCAAGAGCGCATTGTCGAAGCTCAAGGCGACCTCGACGGTGCCCGCATGTTTTTTGCGGGCTTTGACGGAAGAGACACCAATGATGTTGAGACCGTTTACACTATGCTCCAAACCTGCGATTGACGCGCCTTGGGCGTTTGCCTCGGCAACAATCGGGCGGGTGTCGGTCAGGTTATCACCATGGTTTTCAGGATCATGCACGCGCAGAACAGAGACATTGTCTGGCGTGTGAAATTGAATTTGCGTGATGCCGGTCTGGGCCGAAAGATCGTCAAAGTCTTTCACAAACAACCGGTGCAGACCTTTGGTATCGCTTTTAGGCATTGCCCGTTGCACCCGAGGCATTCCTGCAAAGAAGGCAGACATCGACAGGGCTTCGGTGATGCGCGCGGAAAGCGCGGTCTCAATCCCGGCCTTCACCTGAGACATTTCCCGTTCACTGCCCGCGCTGACCATTTGTCGGGCACCGAGGAAGAGCGGCGTTGCAACAAAGGCCGCCGAAACCACAGAACACACCAGAATTGCGATGATGATCCTGTAACGAAGAGACATGTTCATACCTTCCAAAAGTTCCGCATCAGATTTGAGCGTGAAAAGTTTCGGAGGTATGAACGGGGGCTAGCCAAGGCCTTGCATAATAGAGAGAGTTTTAGTGCTTTCCCTAACGTCCGAGTAGGCGCATGCCCTGGTCGACACCACTTAAGGTCATGGGAACCATACGATCTTCAAAGATTTCGCGGATCATCTGGATGGATTGGGTGTACTGCCAATGCTTTTCCGGCACCGGGTTGATCCAGAGGTGATGATCCCATTGCTGGCGGACGCGTTCCAACCAGACTTGACCTGATTCGGCGTTCCAGTGCTCATTGGCTCCGCCTGCATATGCAACTTCATAAGGGGACATGCTGGCATCGCCGACAAAGATACATTTGTAGTCAGACCCATAGGTGTTTAACACCTCCCAGGTCGGGGTCTGCTGATCCCACCGGCGTTTGTTGTCACGCCAGACGCCTTCATAAAGGCAATTGTGGAAATAGAAGTATTCCAGATGTTTGAACTCGGCTCGTGCCGCTGAAAACAGCTCTTCCACAACCTTGATATAGGGATCCATCGAGCCCCCCACATCTAGGAACAGGAGGATCTTGACCGCATTGCGACGTTCGGGGCGGGTTTTGACATCAAGATACCCATGCTCGGCCGTTGCGCGAATGGTGCCATCCAGATCAAGTTCCTCTTCGGCCCCGTCGCGCACCCAATTGCGCAGCCGTTTCAGCGCAACCTTGATATTGCGCGTGCCCAGTTCGACGCTGTCATCGAGGTTGCGAAACTCGCGTTTGTCCCAGACTTTGACGGCGCGTTGATGGCGGCTTTCTTTCTGCCCAATGCGCACACCTTCAGGGTTATAGCCATAGGCCCCAAAGGGGGAGGTGCCGGCGGTGCCAATCCACTTGTTGCCACCTTGATGTCGGCCCTCTTGCTCCTTCAGGCGCTCTTTGAGCGTCTCCATCAGTTTCTCAAAGCCACCCAAAGCCTCGATCTCGGCCTTTTCTTCGTCGCTCAGATGCTTTTCGGCCAGTTTCTGTAACCACTCCTCGGGGATATCGACGGCGTCGAGAACCTGATCTGGGGTGATGGCTTCTAGGCCTTTGAAACTTTGGGAAAAGGCCTGATCAAACCGATCGAGATGGCGTTCGTCTTTGACCATCGCGGTGCGGGCCAAAAAATAGAACGCCTCAACATCATAGGTCGCAAGTCCGGCGGTCATGCCTTCAAGGAAGGCAAGATATTCGCGGAGGCTAACCGGGACACCGGCCTGTCTCAGATTTTCGAAGAAAGGTACAAACATGGCGAGACTTTAGCTGCGGGCCAAGGGGCCCGCAATGCACGACGCCACGTTTAGCCGGCGAGCTTTTCGATCACAATTGTCAGAGCCATCCCAGCGAGCGCCAGACCAATGGCATAAACCACGGCATATTGCAGAATGTCTGCGGTATTGCCCTTGCGGCGTTTGGCGGTCATGGCCCCCAGAAGAGCGCCCAAGATGGCCCCAATAATCACGATCATAGCGCGTGTTTTCTCCGTTTCGCCGGGTTGAGCGAGCCAATCTCACGCAGTTTCGCACGCACGGCCCAATCTGAGCCAAAGCCGTATCTTGCCCACCCCAGAGAGTCCAGTCGCACTTTTCGCCCCTCTGTGGCCCGGCCCGACAGATCCAGCGCCTCTGCGCGCAGCATCATCAGGGTCGACAAAAGGGCCGCATTTTCATGACGCGCGGCAGTGTCCAGATGCGGAGTGATCAAAGCCAGAGCCTGTTCTCCCTGACCTGCGCTGATGGCATAAGCGCCAAGCTGCGAGGCCACATAGGCGCGGTGCAATGCGGTTTCTGGGCCACGTCCAAAATAGCGCTGAGCCTGCATAAACTGCTGCTGCGCGGCATTCGGGTCGGATGCCTGAAGCAGACGCCCCATTGCGTAGTGTGAAAAGGCGCGACGGTGATCTGTCCACCCCATGGCCGAGGCTACGTTCAAAGCTTCATTTGCTGCGTTGCGTCTTTGGCTGGGATTGGCGCCAGGGCCAAGCGCGGTTTGAACGGCTTCGATCCAGACACGCGGCGTTTTGGCCAAACGTTTTGCCGCGCCCCCACGTCCACGTGGATTGATACGGGCAAGAATGGACGGCAGGCGATCTGCCACCTGACTGCGTGTCATACCATTGCGCAACGCCGGATCGTAATATGCGCGCAAAATCATCATGTCATAACCGGTCAGCACCGTATGAACATTGTCGTCGTTAAATACGCTGTCCGGCAGGCGATACAGATCGTTCAGAGGACCAATGGCCTGTGCCAGCTCTTCATGCAGACAATCGCGAACCTCTTGTGGGCTGGCATCATTTGGCAGGAAAATTGCAAGCTTTTCGCGGCTGCGGAGTTGAGACCAGCTTGTGCGTTTTGTCCGGCGATAGGCCCGGTACTCGGCAAGCGAGGTGACATTGGGCACAACAAAACAAGCGGCCTGCGGCAGGTGTCTGCGAATATCTGCTCGAGTTACGGCCTGAATGGTAATCTGCGCGTTCTCGGATTGATCATGTTTGATGTTGATCCCGGCCTCGGTACGTAGACGGTACAACAAACGTCCGAGATCCGATCCCAGTGAGGCCGTTGGTGCGCCCGTGACGCGAACCGAGATCGGCCCCTCAAATCGGGTCAACACGGGCAAGCTTCGACCGGATTCGAGCTCAAAGGCAAGATCCAGAAAATCGCGAGCCATATCGGAGTTCGACGCCACCGGTGTCGAGGGGCGGGGCACCGTGAAAGCTTTCATCGGTGGAAGGCCGGTGTCCACAATGACTGCGGTTCGTGTGGCAGTGTCGTTTTGGGCAACGGGCATACAGGCCCCGAGCACCAGACACATTGGAAGAAGGAAACGACGTGCTTTGCGCATCACGACCTCGGATCTTTGAGGAACGTTTGAGACGTCGGACCAGAGGCCAGATGTCCAGGATAGATCCAAGTGAAACGCCAAAGCACATCACGCAAAACATCATCTGCTTTGCGGGGCAATCTACGCATTAAATCACCGACGGCACACAGGATGTGCATCGGAAGAACCATATGATGGGACACGTTGTTAAGCCTGCCTGCTTTGTCGTTACTCGGATGTCTGACGATCCGATGTTTTTCTGTCCACTCTTTGGACACTATAGGGCAAAAGCAGGGTTTCTGCGCAATATAGAATTTAAACCTGTGGAAAAATATTGCTTGCAGGCGCCACCTTCTGAAAAGCTGAATAAATTCAGTGTGTTGAGTTGGGTATTTTTGCGCCAGCCTGAAGGGGGAGAGGTGTTAACGTCTTGTTAACCGTGGCGACTTTGCGGCGTGCCTAGCGTGAAAACTGTGATTTTTGGGAGTACGCCGCGTGAAATTGCGGCGAAATCGTGAACAATGGGCGGCAGGAAGGCCGCCCATTGGACAAAAGGTTTAGCGCTGGCGGCGGGCCATAAAGGCAAGACGTTCAAACAGATGCACATCCTGCTCGTTTTTCAGCAGCGCACCGTGCAAACGGGGCAGGGCGTTGACACCATCGCGTTTGAGATCTTCCGCAGTGAGATCTTCGGCAAGGATCAATTTCAACCAGTCGAGCACCTCGGAGGTCGAGGGTTTCTTTTTCAGTCCAGTCTGTTCGCGCAATTCGTAAAACTGGGTGAGGGCCGTGGTCAAAAGCGCTTCTTTGATGCCGGGATGGTGCACTTCGACAATCCGGCGCAGGGTCTCAGGCTCAGGAAACTTGATGTAGTGAAAGAAACAGCGACGCAGGAAGGCGTCGGGCAGTTCTTTTTCGTTGTTAGAGGTGATGATCACAATCGGCCGTGTCTTGGCGCGGATGGTCTCGCCGGTCTCGTAGACATGGAATTCCATCTTATCGAGCTCTTGCAACAGGTCGTTGGGAAACTCGATGTCCGCTTTGTCCACCTCATCAATCAACAGCACTACTTTTTCGCCGGCTTCGAAAGCCTGCCAGAGTTTGCCTTTGCGGATGTAGTTCGACACGTCATTGACGCGTTCATCCCCAAGCTGGCTGTCACGTAGGCGCGACACCGCATCATATTCATAAAGGCCCTGTTGGGCCTTGGTCGTGGATTTCACATTCCACTCGATCATGCGCAGGCCCAAGGCACTGGCCACCTGTCGTGCCAGTTCGGTTTTTCCTGTGCCCGGCTCGCCTTTGACCAGCAAAGGGCGCTCGAGAGTTACGGCGGCATTCACCGCCATTGTCAGGTCATCGGTGGCGACATAGCTGTCTGTGCCTTGGAAACGAACGGTCATGGGGGCCCCTATAAAACTGTTGAATTTGGGTACCCGGCAGGCGCTGCTATTGCAAGCAGCGCCGTTCCGTCATTTGAAAGCGCGGGTTGGCGCCTTGTTGGATTGTGTGGTCCAGCCCGACATCCGGGTCCAGCATTCCTCCAGTTTGAGAAGAACAGCTGTGGACCCGCGCAGGCTTTGTTCATACCGAACCCCGCCAATATCCGCGTAAAGCATGCGACCCTGACCCACGGATTTGCGCAGCGAAAGGTCAAAGCCGCCATAGGCGTAACCGCCATCGACATAAAATGTGTCGTCAAAGCTGTATTTGTCGACATCCACCACTCCGGGAACATCGCCATAATGCGCAGGATCGACAAAGATCATCTGCCAGCCGCCCGCCGGGGGCGTATTGAAGATCACGCTTGGGCCAGTACCGGGCACATAGCCAGAGCAGCCAAATTGGTTTTGAACCACGCGCCACCCACGCACATCTGCGTAATGACTGCCATTGAGGTCAAAGGCCTGAGCCTGACTGACCAATCCAAAACAAACAGCGGATGCTGAAAAAAGTTTCGTGAGAAAACCCATGAGATAAATCCTTTGTGCAGAGGGCTACTTCAAAAGCGCGCTCAATAAGCCACAAAACTATCTTCGGGATCTCAATACCGTATCAAGTTAGGTATACCCGACCTCTCTAGCCGTCAGTTGTTTGACGTGAAGGTTGCGCGTGATCCTCGGCCACGTCGTTCAAAACAGGAGAGAGTCACGGCGATGGCCTCACGGGTGTCTGTCAAAGACAACTCATGTGGAGCCTCGTTGACCAGAGCCTGCATACTGCGCGCCGCCGCGATGGCCTCAATCAGGGAATCATCTATCACACCAAATCCCGAGGGACCTTCAACAACTATTGCCAAGGTTTTCTGCTGCCCGCCCAGTGTCAGTGTCACCGGGACTGATAGGCCATGTTGCATGCCCATTGGTTTGAACCCGATCCGCCAGCCATCCGAATTGCGCATTAGCCCAAAATCAAAAGTCCCACCTCCGCGTTCCATGCTGCAGCCGATGAACTCACCCCCGGGGGCATGGCGGATCACATCCCAAGAGCCCACTGAGGCAATTGATTCCTTCTCTTGTGCACTCAAAGCGCCGGAAAATGCGGCGAAAACTGCAAAAGCGATGATTGGGGTAACAGTCAGTTTCAACATTTCATGCTCCGATCTTTGCAAAGTGACATGAGTCGCGTCGGCTCTAAGAAAAACGGTTAAAGATGAAGAAAGGATTTGCTGTCAGACTGTTAAATCATCTCAGGGGTGTTTGGTGTGCGATGGCGCACCTTCTTGCCGAGGCGCAGGGTCATGCCGTGTTTGTTTGAGTAGTGACAAGACCTAGCCCATAGGATAGATGCAGCCCGCAGGGGTGCCAATGATCTGGAGGAGCTTTTGACAGTGTCGGATGTTGGCGAACACGAGGGAGCGACCATGAAGCCCGAAACCTTCCTTCCGGATGACTATCGTCCGGCTGAAGACGAACCTTTTATGAATGAGCGGCAAACAGAATATTTCCGCCGCAAACTTTATGCATGGAAAGAAGAGTTGCTGGCAGACAGCCGCGACACCATCGAAACACTGCAGGAAGGCACTCGGAATATTCCCGATGTGAACGACCGGGCCAGTGAAGAAACCGATCGGGCGCTGGAACTGCGCACACGGGATCGTCAGCGCAAGCTGGTTGCCAAAATCGACGCGGCGCTGCGCCGGATCGATGAAGGCGAATACGGATACTGCGATGTGACCGGTGACCCGATCAGCCTCAAACGTCTGGATGCACGTCCGATCGCAACCATGAGCCTTGAGGCACAGGAACGCCACGAGCGTCGTGAAAAAGTACATCGCGACGACTAAGGTGGATTGCTGAAAAACCTGAACGCCGGGGCATCGCCTCGGCGTTTTTGCGTGATCGGGGGTGGACATGGCACTTGCAGATAAGCAGGTCACTGTAATTGGCGGTGGCATTGGTGGATTGACCGTCGCCCTTGCTCTTCAGCTGCGCGGGGCGCAGGTGCGCGTTTTGGAACAGGCCGATGCCATCCGCGAAGTTGGCGCTGGAATACAAGTTAGCCCCAATGGGCTTCGGGTTCTGGAGGCACTTGGTCTCGCAGAGCCTTTCAAGGATGTTTCACTCGCGGGACAAGCTGTGTCGCTGCGAGATTACCGGGCGGGGCGAGAAGTTTTGCGGCTTGATCTGGCCGGTTTGCCAAAACAACAAAGCTATCGTTTTGTGCACCGAGCTGATCTTATTGACCTCCTGGCGAAATCCGCGCGTGCGGCCGGGGTGCAGATCCGGCTGTTACAAAAAGTAGAGACGGTGCATCCCGGGGCACGGCCGCGTGTTGAGCTGTGTAATGGCGATCAGGTTGAAGATGAGCTTGTGATTGGAGCCGATGGTCTTCATTCCGTCTTGCGTCCGATCCTGAATGGGGTTTCGGCCCCATTTTTCACCGGTCAGGTGGCCTGGCGAGCGACGGTGCCCAATATCGCGGGGCATCCAACCGAGGCGCGGGTGCATATGGCGCCGGGACGGCATCTGGTCAGTTATCCGTTGCGCGGCGGTGAGATGGTCAATCTTGTGGCCGTAGAAGAACGCAAAGATTGGGTTGAAGAAAGCTGGAGCCATCGCGACACCACTGGCCAGCTTCAGCGCAGTTTTGCTGAATTTGGCGCGATGCAGGATCTGCTTCATGCGGCGCAGGAGCCCGGCCTCTGGGGATTGTTCCGACACCCGGTAGCGCGGAATTGGTACGGCGACGGGGTTGCCCTGCTAGGCGATGCGGCACATCCGACGCTACCGTTTATGGCGCAGGGCGCGGTGATGGCGCTGGAAGATGCCTGGGTGCTTGCCGATAGTCTTGACGCCGCACCAGATCTGCAAAGTGGACTGGCCCAGTATCAGCGGCGGCGGCATGACAGGGTGTCAAAGATTGTAGCCACGGCAACGGGGAATGCTTGGAAGTATCATCTTCGGAACCCATTGGTTCGCAAGACCGCGCATCTGGGCCTGTCCGTGCTTGGAAGATTGGCCCCGGGTAAAATGCTGCACCAGTTTGACTGGATCTATTCCCATGATGTGACAAACACCTAACCCGCGGGTCAGGTGTTTTTCTTTACCGAGACCTTTGGACAAGGCGACAGCTCTTCCTAAATGAGTAGGTTAGGGCAGGGAGACATGTGATGCAGCGATTTGATAATATTCCAGAACAGGCCTTGGACTGGCATCGCGCAGGCGTTGGCGCGGTTCTGGCGACGGTGATCGAAACTTGGGGCTCCGCACCGCGCCGTGTTGGCAGCCAGCTGGTGATTTCTGGTGATGGTCAGATCGAAGGCTCGGTTTCAGGTGGCTGTGTTGAAGGGGCCGTGATCATGGAAGCGCTTGAAGCGCTGGAGGAAACCACCGCGCGCGAGCTTGAGTTCGGGGTTTCGGATGATGATGCCTTTGCCGTTGGTCTGGCCTGTGGCGGCACCATTCGCGTGCTTTTGGAACCCATTGGGTCGGTTTTGTCAGCTGAAGTTTTGGCGGAACTCGTAGCGGCGCGTTCTGCACGTCGCCCGGTGGCCTATGTTGTCGATCTCGATACCGGAGAGCGCAGGCTGGACCTGTCCGGGCATGAAGATCGGTTCCGGATGGATCGCTCAGGCTTTGAAGAGAACAGCCGGACATTTGTCGCAATCCACAACCCCCCGTTGCGTCTTGTCGTTGTCGGTGCGGTCCACATCACGCAGGCGCTTTTGCCCATGGCGCGGATCGCAGGCTATGACCCGCTGGTCATCGACCCACGCGAGGCCTTTGCTTCGTCTGATCGTTTTCCGGGAGAGACATTGGTGCATGACTGGCCCGACGAGGCCGTCGAGGCGCATGGTCTTGATAGCCGTACGGCTTTGGTTTTGTTGACCCATGATCCCAAACTGGATGATCCGGCGTTACATGCCGCTTTGAGGTCCGATTGTTTCTATATCGGTGCGCTTGGATCAACACGCACCCATGCAAAGCGTGAGGCAAGGCTCATCGAGGCTGGATTTACCGCAGATGAAATTGCGCGCATCCATGGGCCGATTGGTTTGGATATAGGCGCGTCTGGTCCGCCTGAAATCGCAGTGTCAATTCTGTCAGAGATGACGCAGGTGCTGAGGAAAGGCGCATGAAGTTTGGTCCAGTGTCTGTTTCCGAGGCCGAAGGGGCAATTCTTGCACATTCTCTGGGTCTACCGGATGGCAGGTTACGAAAAGGGCGGGTGCTGACCCCGGATGACTTGAAGCGCATAACAGGTGCGGGACTTACGGAGGTCACGGTTGCGCGGCTAGAGGCTGAGGATCTGCATGAAGACGCGGCGGCTGAGCGCCTTGCTTCCGCGATTGTCCCAGATCCAGAACGCGCGGGCCTGCGTTTGGGGCAGGCGTCCACGGGGCGTGTGAACATCTACGCAACGGCGCCCGGGGTCATCGAAGTTCTTGCAGATCGTATCGATGCGCTGAACGCATTACATCCGATGATCACGGTGGCGACGGTGCCGGCATGGCAGCGCGCTGCAACCAATGGGATGGTCGCAACGGTCAAGATTATTTCCTACGGAGTGCCCAAGGCCGCTCTTGAGGCGGCCTGTCTGGCAGGGCAATCGGCGCTGCGCTTAAAACCTGCAAAGCATAAAACTGCGCGATTGATCCAAACGACAATCGACCCAGAAGCCAAAGGGGAGAAAGGTCAGGCGGTGACCAAAGAGCGATTGGATCGCTTGGGGGTGAGTCTTGCACCAGAATGTCAGGTGCGGCACGACGTGTCAGCTCTGGCAGATGCGTTGCGGGCGACGCAGGAAGAGCTCGTGCTGATTCTAACCGGCTCGGCAACATCGGATCCCTATGATGTCGCGCCTGAGGCGCTCAGGCAGGCCGGTGGTGAGGTTACCCATTTCGGCATGCCGGTTGATCCGGGCAACCTTTTGTTCTTTGGAACACTGGATGACCGGCCGGTCATCGGGCTTCCGGGCTGCGCACGCTCCTCTGCGATGAACGGGGCGGATTGGGTGCTTGAGAGATTGATCTGTGGGGTCAAGGTTGCTCCGGGTGATATCGCACGCATGGGGGTTGGCGGGCTGTTGAAAGAGATCCCGATGCGAGGACGCCTACGCGAGGCCTAACCTCGTAGCAGGGTAGCAGTCGATGCAAAAAAAACCCGCCGAAAACCGGCGGGTTCTTAATTAAATGCAATAAATCGAAGATTACTTCGGCAATGGACCGATCATCATAACCATCTGACGACCTTCCATTTTTGGCATGTTCTCGACCTTGCCAATGTCTTTGACATCTTCTGCGACACGCTCAAGCAACTCACGTCCAAGTTGCTGGTGGGCCATTTCGCGGCCACGGAAACGCAGGGTCACTTTGACCTTGTCGCCCCCATCCAAGAACTTCAGCACGTTGCGCATTTTGACTTCGTAGTCGTGGGTATCGGTGCCGGGACGGAACTTCACCTCTTTGACTTCGATGGTCTTTTGCTTTTTGCGTGCTTCGGATTCACGTTTTTGCTGTTCATATTTGAACTTGCCGTAATCCATGATCTTGCAGACCGGGGGCTTCGCGTTGGGCGAAATCTCTACCAAGTCAAGACCAGCCTCGATGGCCATATCCAAGGCGCGTGCCGGAGAAACAACTCCAACATTTTCACCTTCAGCGCCGATGAGGCGGATTTCGGGGGCCCGGATGCGCTCATTTACGCGGGGGCCAGTGTCGCGCTGCGGAGGCGCGTTATGCGGACGGCGGGCTATTGGTTTGCTCCATTTTCCGGTTCAGGTCAGTGCGTCAAAGTAAACAGGGCTTGGGCGTCTTTCAAGCCGCAATCGGGTTAAACTGCGTTAAGAATAGGTAGTTTCCCCCTTGTTGTGGGCGTATTGCACAGGCACATCCATGTCAACGCATGAGCGCGTTGTTCATGTGACCGTATTGTTATGGGAGAGACCCAATGAGGAATCTGATCCTAATTTGCATCGCTGCAGCCGCATCGATTGGTGGATATATCTGGTACACAGGTCAGGTTGCTGAGCCCGAAGCAGCAGCGCCTGTCGTCGCAGAACCTGCTCCCGTTGAGGAGACACAGGTTGAAGAGGTGGTCGAGACACCTGCCGAAGAGACCGCAGAAACCTTGGCGGATGCCGTTGAAGGTGCGGTGGCTGACGCTGTTGAGGCCGTCGATACAACTGCAGAAGCGGCCACGGCAGCGGCTGCTGAGGCAGCCGACGCTGTAACAACGGCCGCGGAAGGTGTGGCTGAGGATGCGGCGCAGGCGGTTGGAGATGCCGTTAGCGACGCTCTCTCAGGGGCCGGTGAACTTGGTGAAGCCGCTGCCGCAGTTGCGTCTGAGGCGGTGTCTTCGGTTGCAGAAACCGGAGTGGAGGCCGTCGCAGATGTAGCAGGTGCTGCGGCTGAAGTTGCAGGAGATGCCGCGAGCGCGGTTACTGAGACTGCAGCAGATGCAGTATCGTCGGTGGTGGATACCACTGCAGAGGTCGCTGGCGCTGCGGTTGATGCCACGGGTGAGGCAGCGACTGCCGTGACCGAAACGGCAACGGACGCGGTAACTTCTGTTGTTGACGCGGGCGCGGATGTTGCTGCCGAAGCTGTAGAGGGCGCAACAGATGCGGCGGCTGCAACGGCTGAGGCCGTAACAGGCACGGCGGGTGCTGCGGCGTCCAACATCAGCGATTTGCTGACGGTTGCTGGGTTCGATTTTGACAAGGTGGCGGAGTATATCGACAGCTCCGAACTGAACCTTGTTGCGAAAACAGCGGCTAAAACGCTGCTCCAACAGGCTAAGGACAGCCCTGAGACCCTGCCTGTGATCCTCGATCAGCTTAAGGCCCAGCTTGGCCTCTGATTGATACCCGTGAAAACGAAGACAAAAAGGCCGTGCTATTGCGCGGCCTTTTTTTAGGTCAGCTGGTTTAGGAACCGCATAAAGCTATCCCATGAGGCGACAGGGGCGTAATCACGTTTTGCCTTTTCGCGGTATTCCGTCGCCAGCGCGATAAGGTCAAGATTGGGCTTGGAGGCGTATGGGATCCCGCTGCTGCGGGCCAGATGTTGACCAAAGCGGGCCCCAAATCGAGAGAGCGTAATAAGATCGATGCTGAGATTCTGACCGTCGGCCAAAAACTGATCAACAATCTCATCAATCTGTTCCGGGCTGATGGCGCGCACGTCAATGGAAGTTGGTGCGGCGCCTATGGCAGTGGTCTCAGGATCTTGGGTGATGCGCGTAAGTTGCATTCTGGTCTCCTGAGGTTGTGAGTGGTGCCATCAGGAGAACAGCAAGGGCTTAAATGAACGTGAAAGGGCGGCCCGCAGACCGCCCTTATTAAGATAAATGATACCGAATTGTAAGGTTTAGTCGAGGAAAGCCTTTTCCACGACATAGTGTTTGGGATCGGAATTGGCCCCTTCTTCAAGACCATAGCCCTCGAGCATCTCTTTCAGCTCAAGGTTAAACGCCAGATTGCCACAGATCATCGCGCGGTCTGTGTCTTGGTTGATCTGAGGCACATCCAGATCCGCAAAGGCTTCACCCGAGCGCATCAGATCGGTGATGCGACCCATCTTGGGGCTCTCTTCGCGGGTTGTGGTCGGGTAGTACTTGATTTTTTTCCAGAACCCGTCACCGATCACTTCGTTCAGAAGTTCATCGGTTTTCAGGCCTTCGATCAGTTCCGCACCATAGGTGAGTTCGCCAACTTCGCGACAGGTGTGGGTGATCACAACCTCATCGTAGTCTTCATAGGTCTGCGGTTCACGCAGCAGCGACGCAAATGGCGCAAAGCCGGTGCCGGTTGCAAACAACCAAAGACGTTTGCCAGGCAGCAGGGCGTCATGCACCAGCGTGCCAACCGGCTTGGGACGCATGATGATCTCATCGCCAACTTTGATGTGCTGAAGGCGCGAGGTCAGCGGGCCGTCTTGGACCTTGATCGAGTAAAACTCCATTTCCTCATCCCAGCTGGGCGAGGCAATGGAATAGGCGCGCAGCAAGGGCTTTTCACGGCCAGTCTTTGCATCGGTTTGCATCAGGCCGATCATGACAAACTCACCCGAACGGAAGCGCAGGCTTGCCGGGCGCGTCACGCGGAACGAAAACAGACGGTCTGTCCAATGTTTGACCTCAGTCACGGTCTGAGCGTCAGGCATGGCCTTTTTCTTGGCCTCGGGGGCGGGTGCTTCGGTCACTGCGGTCATCTCTTATCTCAACGTCGTTCGCGGCTCGGTGTAAACCGACAGCCTGGATTTAGCTTTGATCTGCGTCAGGAAAAAAGCCGTCGCGCCGATCTGGCTGCGACGGCAGACATGGGCCTTTGTGGCGCCTAGGTCAACCGCGCAGACGGGATTGATAGTTATGGGCCTGCCAATCGGCGCGGAATACCCATTGATCGGCGGGCTGGCGCGCGGCCAGATCGTCGTCGATTTCCACCTCGTCAAAGCCCGCGCGGCGTGCCATGGCATATTGATCTGCCAAGACATGACCCTGCGCGCGCAGCTGGCCTTTGTACCCACGCAGACGCAGGACGCGGCCAATGGTAAAGCCACGTCCGTCCGCAAAACTAGGGAACTGAACGCGGATCATGGTGATCTCATCGGTCAACTCAACCGTTGCGGGGTCGACGTCAGACGCAAGATCCAACGCGGTGACCGCATCAAAGTCACCGGTCCAAGTGTCAGCTGCAAAACCAGCATCAGTTACGATCACGGTCATGCGTTTTCTCCTTTGGGTTTCGACGCGTTCTGGCGAACGGCCTGGCCATTCACAAAGTGAATGCCACATTCTTCTTTGTTTTGCCCCTGCCAGCGGCCCGATCTTGGGTCTGCGCCGGGGGCGACTTTGCTGGTGCAGGGAGCACATCCGATAGACGGGTACCCCTGAGCCACCAGCGGGTGTTTGGGCAGGCGGTTCTCTTCCATGTACTGGCGCACGTCATCCGGCCCCCAATGGGCCAGCGGGTTCACCTTGATGCGGCCCGTGGCCTCTTCCAATTCAAAGAACTCAAGCCCAGCCCGGCTTTTGCTTTGGTAGCGCTTGCGCCCCGTAATCCAGCCATCATAGCCCTTTAAGGCCTTTTCCAACGGCTGGGTCTTGCGAATATCACAGCAGCGATCCTGATCCGACAGGCGCAAGGCGCCATAGGGGTCTTGCCGATCCAGATCCTGTTGCGACGCGCGGATCACCTTGAGGTTTTCCAGACGCAACCGCTCCGCCATCTCCTGCTGATACACCAGTGTCTCGGCAAAAAGCAGCTGGGTGTCGATGAACAAGACCGGGGTTTTCCGGTCGACCATCGCCACAAGGTGGAGCAGCGCCACAGATTCAGCCCCAAAGGAGGACACCATGGCAATGCGACCGGCCTCTGGATCGCGCAATGCCCCTTCCAGCACCGCTGTTGCGCCGTGGTGGCGATAGCGGGCATTCAGAGCATCAACACGGGCCTTGAGCGCATCAAAATCGGGGACAGCACCTGTGTTTCGGCCGGGGAACCCGGCAGCGGTGTTTTTCTCCATGGCTTAGGCCGCCTTGATCCGGGTGTCTTCGCCGTAAAGCGCGACTTTGAACGGGGCCATACCCAAACGGGTATAGGTCTGAAGGAAGGTTTCTTCTTTGCTGTCGCGCAGCTTCAGGTAGGCCTCAACCAGACGTTCAATGGCCGGGACAATCTCATGCTCGCCAAAGCCTGGACCCGTGCGGGTTCCGATGGCCGCGGTTTCGGTATGATCGCCGCCCAGAGTGATCTGGTAGGTTTCAACACCGGCGCGGTCGAGACCCAGAATACCGATGTGACCCACGTGGTGGTGACCACAGGCGTTGATGCAGCCCGAGATTTTGATCTTCAGATCACCGATCTCATGCTCAAGCTTCAGATCATCAAAGCGCGTGGCGATTTCCTGCGCGATCGGGATCGACCGGGCCGTCGCCAGAGCGCAGTAGTCCATGCCGGGGCAGGCGATGATGTCCGAGATTTTGCCAATGTTGGCTGTCGCCAAGCCATGTGTCTTCAAACGTGCGTGGATGTCAGGCAGGTCTGATTTGTGGACATGGGGAAGAACCACGTTCTGTTCGTGGCTGATGCGCAGCTCGTCGTGACCAAATTCGCGGGCGATATCCGCCATCACGCGCATTTGCTCGGATGAGGCGTCACCGGGGGTTTGACCGTGCGCTTTGACCGAAATCTGCGCGATTGCATAGCCTTCGGCGCGGTGCTCGGACAGGTTGGTGTCGGCCCAGCTGCGGAAAACCGGATCGGTGTCATAGGCGCGATCAAAGGCATCGGTGTCCCGCGTTGCAAAGCTAGGGGCCGCAAAATGCCCTTTGATCTCGGCCAGCATCTCTTGGTCCACACCGCTAAACAGTGGGCGGATCTCGGCAAAGCGCGCTTCGGTCAGGCGCTGGATCTCTTCGATGCCATTCTCATGCACTGTGATCTTGATGCGCGATTTGTATTTGTTGTCGCGGCGACCCAGAATGTTCCAAACCGAAACCGTGGCTTCGAGATAGGGCAGCAGATCCGCCTGCGGCAGGAAGTCTCGCAGCACTTTGCCCACCATTGGGGTCCGGCCAAGGCCGCCACCAACGATCACTTCAAATCCGGCTTCGCCATCGCGTTCGATCATGCGCAGACCAATGTCATGCGCTTTGGTCACGGCACGGTCATTGGGGCTTCCGGTGACTGCGATTTTGAACTTACGCGGCAGGAACTGGAACTCCGGGTGGTCGGTCGACCACTGGCGGATCAGCTCGGCCACCGGGCGAGGGTCGGCGATCTCATCTGCTGCGGCGCCGGCAAAATGGTCAGCGGTCACGTTACGGATGGTATTGCCCGAGGTTTGGATGGCGTGCATCTCGACTTCGGCCAGAGCATCGAGAATATCCGGGATGTCACCAAGTTTTGGCCAGTTGAACTGAATGTTCTGGCGGGTGGTGAAGTGACCATAGCCTTGGTCCCAGCGATCCGCGATATCTGCCAGCTTGTGCATCTGATGGCTGTTGAGTGTGCCATAGGGAATAGCAACCCGCAGCATGTAAGCGTGCAGCTGAAGGTAGACGCCATTCATCAGGCGAAGGGGTTTGAATTCGTCTTCTGTCAGAGCACCGGACAAACGGCGCTCGACCTGAGCGCGGAACTGACGGTTGCGCTCGGTGATGAAGGCTGTGTCAAAGTCGTTGTACTTGTACATGGCGTGTCTCCTGCTGACCGGGTCTGGCCCTCGGGGGGCTCGACCTCACGGGCCTGTGCCTTAGGCGGTTGCGGCCTGCTTGCCGTGGAAATAGTTGGATGGACCGCGGCGGCGGAACTCTTCGCGGAAATGCACTGGCTCTGGCCCGTTTTCTCCGGCTTTCATGTCGGCGAGATAGACGCCAACCACCAGATGATGCTGCGTGCTGGCCTCAACCAGACGCGCCTCGGCAATCGCCTCATCGGTCAGAAGATCTGCCTGCGACAGGTCGCGGGTCCATTCATCACCCGACGTCAGATAAACAACGTCGCCTTCGGCCAAGTGGTTGGCGGTGATCACTTTCGGGGTAAACGCTTTGGGCATCAGGCAAACTCCTGTTGCAAGAGGGTCGTGGTTTGGGCGTCGCGTGGCGCAAGGCCAAGCAACAACAAGACGGGGCCGTCCAAGTTTTCTTCTGACAGAGTTTGAACAAGCAAAGAGAGTGTGGTGCCCACAATACGTTGGTTGGGGCGGGCGGCATTTGCCACAACGGTGACGGCGGTGTCGCCATTGGCGCCATGCATCATCAGGCGGCCCTGAATGAAACGCGCGGCTTTTTTCCCCATGTAAATCGCGGCCACTTCGTCGGGTTGAGCCAGGCTGCGCCAATCCTGATCGGCGAAACCTTCCATGGCGTGGCCGGTCAGAATGCGTGCTGCGCGATTGCGGCCCCGTTTGGTAAAGCTTTGACCGATGCTCGCCAGAGCGGCAGAGGCGGCGGTGATGCCGGGCACGATCTCATAGGTGATGCCCACCGCTTCCAGCGCATCGATTTCTTCATCAAGGCGGCCGAACACAGTGGCATCGCCGCCTTTCAAACGGATAACGCGCGCGCCTCTGAGGCTATGCTCAACAATCAAAGCGTCGATTGTGGTCTGAGGTGTCGAGGGGCCAAAGCCTTCTTTGCCGACATCAAGAATGGTCGCATCGTCCGAGGCCAAAGCGACAATGCTTGCTGGCACCAAACGGTCGTGAATGATCACGTCACCGCTTTGAATGGCTTTCAACGCCTTAACGGTCAGCAGATCCGGGTCACCGGGGCCTGAGCCCACAAATACAACATGACCACAGCACATCGCATCGGGTCGTCGGGCCGAAGGTGTCTCATTCTTTGTCATGTCGTGGGTCTCCCCTTGTGGATTGGTTACCTTGATATAGGAAATTGTTCCGCATTTGGGCTAGCCCTTCGGGTGAATAAGGAATAACGTCCCGACTTGTGCGTCATGCGAGAGCGTGTTCCCAAAATGGGCCTGAGACAGGAACAAAAATGAAGATCGACGAGACAGACCGGAAAATTCTTGTGGCGCTCCAGAGGGACGCCTCGCAATCTCTGGATGAAATTGCCAAAGAAGTGGGGTCTTCAAAGACGCCCGTGTGGAACCGAATCCGCAAAATGCGCGAAAGTGGCGTGATTGGCGCGCAGACCGTGGTTCTTGATGCCGAGGCGCTCGGGTTTGAAGCGACCTTCTTTGTGCTGATCCGAACGTCAGAGCATGAAGCCGACTGGCAGCACAAATTCCTTGCAGCCCTTCGGGCACGTCCTGAGGTGCAAGAGGCCCATCGTTTGGCAGGGGATATCGACTATATCCTCAAGGTGCGCGTCGCCAATGCCCGAGCCTATGATGTCTTTTATCAGGCGCTGATTTCAGAGGTGAAGGTCCACAATGTAACCGCCCTGCTGTCTATGGAAGAAATCAAAGCAACCACAGCATTGCCTCTCTAAGGCGGTATTGGTCGAAATTTCCGGCGGACCAGCCGGGACAGACAGCAGAGGGGGTGGCCCCTCCGCTGCGCAGTTTTCTATCTGGTGACCATCAGGCTTTCGAGCCCGTGGAAATGGTAAAGGTTGGCGTATTGCGGCGTGCCAACCAACTTCAGATCTGGCAGACGTTTGAGCAAGATCGGCAGCGCAATTTGAAGTTCCAACCGGGCCAGAGGAGCCCCGACACAAAAGTGCAGGCCACCGCCAAAGCTTGTGTGTTTGGAGGATCGGCGCGTGATGTCGAACCGCGTTGGATCTGGCCAGGCCTCGGGATCACGGTTTGCCGCGCCCAACATCAAAGCAACCTGATCGCCGCGTTTGAAGGTATGCCCCCAAAGTTCAATGTCTTCATAGGCATAGCGCGTGAACATATGTAGCGGTGGATCCACACGCATCACTTCTTCCGCCACATTCAAAGCATTGTCTGGGGTGACTTCAATGCCCTGTTCCAGGATCAGTTTGAGACCATTGCCCATGGTGTGAACTGTCGCCTCGTGTCCTGCATTTAGCAACAGAACGCAGGTGGTGATCAGCTCTTCATGGCTCAGCTTTTCGCCATCTTCCTCTGCCTGAATAAGTCGCGTGATCAGATCGTCACGCGGATCTTTGCGACGCTCGTCGATATAGCGTGTCAGAAATTCAGAGAACTCAGTTGCGGCTTTGGCTGCTGCATCTTCAATCGCCCGGTCACGACGCGCCTGATACATGGCGACCATATCGTTGGACCAGTCAAGCAGCTGTTGGGCCATGTCCTCCGGCACGCCCAGAAGGCGGCAAATGACAATGACCGGAAGCGGCTGGCAAAATTCGGTCAGAAGATCAAATTCGCCTTCTGGCAAACGGTCGATAAGCTCATGTGACAAAGCTTCGATCTGCGGCTCCAACCCTGCAATCTGGCGCGAGGTGAAGGCCCGGAGTACCAGACTGCGCAGACGTGTATGGCGGGGCGGTTCGAGCTCCAGCATGGAGTGATCGTCAATGGCATAGAACGGTTTGAGATGTTCGGGGACCGGCTGTTTCAACTCTTCGGGGACTTCCCGTCCAAATCGACGATCCCGCAACAGCGCCTGAACCGCTTCATTCGAAACAGCGCAGGGCATATTATAGTCTTCCCACCAAGCCAGATGGCCCGCGGCACGTAGGGTGTCGTAGAAAGGATAGGGGTTTTGAACAAACCCTGCGTCAGTCGGATCTTGGGTAAAACGTTGCATTGGATTGGTTTGCTGCGCGTATCTCCGAAAGGCAAGGGGGTTTTTAACCTGCCCTGAGGTTGCTAGGAAAAAGCATGGCTGATCATTTTCGACACCGCGGCCGTGCGGTTTTGTTCTATCTTGGTGCTGTTGCCGCGCTGACCTATGGCGTTTGGGCCTATGGCTATGCTCAGGCCCTGGGGCAGCTTGCGGCGCGGGCTGAGGCGGATCTGACACTTGCCTCTGATCGTTTGGTGGCCGGACTGTTCCGATATCGCTCAACAGCCGTGCTTATGTCGGACCATCCTGCATTAGCCGCACTTCATTCGGGTGGCGACACCGAAGAGGCCGATGCGCTTTTGCTTGAAACCGTTGATCGGACAGGGGCGCTAACGGCGGTCTATGCCAGTGTGGATGGTCGTATCTTGGCCTCCGCCCACGGACAAACTCCGGACGATATGGTGAAAAGCGCCTATTTCGAACGGGCGGGTGATGGCGCATTGGGGGCAGGGCACGGGTATAGTGTCAGCTTTGGAAAGCGCGTTTACCACTATGCCGCGCCGAGTTTCGCCTCTGATGGGCGGGTGCGCGGAGTTTTGGTTTTGGTGGTGGACATCGACAACCTTGAGCAAGATTGGCGCGCCTTGCGACCCTCGGTGTTTTTCAGTGATCTGAGTGGACAGGTATTTGTCTCAAGCCGGTCAGAGCTTTTGTTTTGGCGTCGCGAACAGGCGGCCATGATCGCACCAGACGGGACACGCTATGCCATCGATCGCCGTCATCGCGGTGCGCTGACCATCTGGCATCAGAATTTCAGCCCTTATGTGCCGCAACAGGCGCTCTATCTGGTTCAGTCCCTGCCGGTGATTGGCATGATCGGGGAAGAACTTGTCGATATCACTCCGGCCAAACGTCTGGCCGGATTGCAGGCGGCCGTTGTGGCTGCCCTGTGTCTGGTTCTTGGAACGCTTTTGTATTTTGCAGGTGAGCGGCGTCGCGTACTGGCGCAGGACAACGAACGTCTAGAGAGCCGGGTGAAATCCCGGACAAAAGATCTCGAAGGTGCCAACGAAGCGCTACGCCATGAGGTGAAGGAACGCGAAGAGGCCGAAGATGCATTGCGTCAGGCACAAGAAGAGCTTGTTCAGGCCGGAAAGTTGAGTGCCTTGGGCCAGATGTCTGCAGGTATTAGTCACGAGCTCAACCAACCTCTGATGGCGATCCGGCAATATGCCGACAACGGTGCGGCCTTTCTTGATCGGGGCAAAGCCGATAAGGCGGGGGCCAATCTGGCACAGATTTCGGAACTTGCAGCACGCGCCGCGCGGATCATGAAGAATCTTCGGTCTTTTGCGCGCAATGAGAAAGAACCGACCGGGCGTGTGGATCTGGTGCGCGTGGTCCAGCAAGCGGTGGATCTGACGGAATCGCGGTTGCGAAAAAGCGCGGTCCGTCTGGAATTTCAAATCCCCGATGCGCCTGTCTTTGTTCGGGGCGGTGAGGTTCGACTGTCGCAGGTGTTCGTCAATCTGATCACAAACGCGGCAGATGCGATGCGTGATGTGGAAAAACCTGTCCTTCGGATCGAGATGACGAAAAACGGGCAGGTCCGGGTGGCTGACAACGGGCCGGGAATTGATGACCCCGACAAGGTGTTCGATCCATTTTACACAACAAAAACAGTGGGCGAGGGAATGGGGCTTGGTCTGTCAATCTCCTACGGTCTTATTCAAAGCTTTGGCGGCAATATTCGCGGGACGAATGGTGCAAACGGCGGGGCAGTGTTTGAAGTTGATCTCGAGATCTGGGACAAAGACTGATCCGAAACTCTGATCGAGGTGACCATGGATAAGGTGCTGATTGTTGAGGACGATGCGGCCGTGCGCGAGGCGCTGGCGCAGACAATCGAGCTTGCGGACCTGACACCTGTGACGGCGGGGTCGTTTGTCGAGGCCAAAGACATGATCACCGCCGAGTTTGACGGGGTGATCCTGTCGGATATTCGCATGCCAGGTCGAGACGGGTTTCATCTGCTGGAATATGCCCATGATCAGGATCCGGAGCTGCCTGTGATTTTGCTCACAGGTGAAGGCGATATCCCGATGGCCGTGCGGGCCATGTCGATGGGAGCATTTGATTTTCTGGAAAAACCCTGCAGTGGTGCGGATCTTGTTCCCGTGTTGACACGCGGATTGAAGACCCGAAACCTCGTGCAGGAAAATCGTCGATTGAAGGCCGAGCTTGAGGCCGGAGACCCGGCGTCGCGTTTGATTTTTGGGGTGTCCCCGCAATCCAATGCTTTGCGTGTCAAAGCGCGCGCGGCGGCCCGGGCGGGGACCGAAGTTCTGGTGTGCGGCGCACCGGGGTCAGGCATCTCCAAAGTGGCAGAAGTCATTTTGATGGGATCAGCGCGGGCGAAGGCCGTGTTTGAAAAGCGTGCGGCAGCTGGATTGGCGCGGGACGAATTAAAGACGCTTTGGTGCAAATGCGCAGGTGGAACGCTTTTCCTCGATGAAATCGGTGCTTTGCCGGCGGATAGCCAGATGCTTTTGGTTGACCTGCTTGAACAAGGTGGCACCTGGCTGATTGCAGGGAGCACGCAGGACCTGTCTCAGCTGACAAGCCAAGGGTTCTCGGTCGAGTTGTTTTATCGCCTTGAGGTCATGCAGGTGCGGATTCCGGCACTTCATGAACGACCCGAGGATATTCCTGTCTTGTTTCGGCACTATGTTGCACAGGCAGCGGAACAATCTGGGTTGGACACGCCAGAGATCGGAGAGGAGGTCATCTCGGATCTTGTTTCACGCGAATGGCCCGGAAATGCGCGGGCGTTGATGTCAGAGGCCATGCGTTTTGTGCTCGGGCTTGGGCAAGAGGCACGTGACGGCGGTTTGGGTTTGGTTGAGCGTATGGCGCAAGTGGAACGAAGCCTTCTGTCCGAAGCCCTGCGCAAGGCAGACGGGCAGGCGCGGCAGGCCGCAGAGGCGCTGAAACTGCCCCGGAAGACCTTCTATGACAAGCTCGCCAAGTACAGTTTGAAGCCCGACGCGTTCCGTCGCGAATCGTAACGAATCATTAACACCTAAGTGAGTCGGTTTGCTGTGCGGATTTCCGCACAGCGCGCTCTCGGCTGTGTGTGAATTCCCGCACTGCCCTATTTGTATTTGCCACGTCTGCGTGGGCGCGCTTTGATTTTCTGATTGAAATTAAAAGATAAAAACCAGTTTAGCGCCATCAGGATTCAGGGGTGTTGATCGCCTTTGCCCCAATGGATTTTCTATAGGCGTCAGGGCCCCGGGGAGGGGCGCCTTTGATCAAAAAATTAGACATTTGGGGGAGGATACCCATGAAAAAGTTTCTGATGTCCGCAGTCGCCGCGGCGGCGCTTGCCACCGGTGCAACCGGCGCAATGGCCGCCTGTGACGATGGTGAAATTGTCATCAAATTCAGCCACGTTACCAACAGCGACAAGCACCCGAAAGGCATCGCTGCCACTCTTCTTGCCGAGCGCGTGAACGAAGAGATGAACGGCAAAGTCTGCATGGAGGTGTTCCCGAACTCGACCCTCTACAATGACAACCAGGTTCTTGAGGCGATGCTGAACGGTGACGTCCAGATGGCGGCTCCGTCTCTGTCTAAGTTTGAGCAGTTCACCAAGAAGTTCCGCATTTTCGATCTTCCCTTCATGTTCCGTGACATCGAAGCTGTGAACGGCTTCCAGAACTCGGAAACCGGTCAGGCGATGAAAGAATCGATGACCCGTCGCGGTCTGCTGGGCCTGGCGTTCTGGCACAACGGCATGAAGCAGATGTCGGCCAACAAGCCTCTGGTTGATCCGACGGACGCCACAGGCCTGAAGTTCCGCGTACAGAACTCGGAAGTTCTCAAGGCACAGATGGCGGCACTGGGTGGGTCGCCCCAGCCGATGGCCTTCTCGGAAGTCTACGGTGCGCTGCAGACCGGTGTTGTGGATGGACAGGAAAACACCTGGTCGAACATCTACGGCAAGAAGTTCTTTGAAGTTCAGGACGGTGTGACCGAAACCAACCACGGTATTATCGACTATCTTCTGGTGACCTCGACCGATTTCTGGGACAGCCTGCCGGACGATATCCGCACCGAGCTTGACGGTATCATCGCCGAAGTGACCGAAGTGCGGAACGGGGAATCCTTCAAAGTGAACCAGGACGCCAAGCAGGCTGTGATCGATGCCGGTGGTGTTGTGCGCCAGCTGACACCAGAGCAGCGCGCGGCCTGGGTTGCCACCATGAAGCCGGTTTGGGAGCAGTTCGTAGGTGATGTTGGTCAGGACAACATCGATGCGGCCCAGAAATTCAACGCGATGAACTGATCCTAATTGGATCGTTTGACCCGGCCTGCTCAGTGACGGGCCGGGTTTTTTGTATCTACCAACAACTTGAGGAGCGGGGGCATGTTGCAACATCCCAAGCCCAGATCTCTGCTCGGCGGTGTTATCGACGAGCTTGAGGAAACCTTTATCGCAATCTTGCTTGGTGCGATGACGGTCATCACCTTCGTCAATGTGATTGTGCGCTATGTCTTCAACTCAGGTTGGTGGCGCTCTTTTGAGGGTGTGATTGGCATTGAAATGCCGCGCAGCATGATCTGGGCGCTTGAGGCCACGACCTTTCTGTTTGCCTGGTTGGTTCTGTTCGGGATCAGCTATGCGGTTAAGAAGACGGCCAATCTGGGTGTCGATGTTGTCCTCAATCTCATGGCGCCCCCTGCGCGACGGATTGTCGGGCTGATCACGGCGGCGGTCTGCATTGCCTATGCCTTCCTGCTGCTGAAGGGCGCGTGGGACTACTGGGCCCCATTCGCTGGCTTTGACGCAACCAGCGGTCGCTGGTTCCCAACCGGGTTTGCCAACAGCCGTGATCAGGCCTGGTATGAGGTCGACGATATCCGCATCGCTGAGTGGATGCGCTTTATCGAGCCGATCTTCAATCAGGGCGAAGCCTACGAGAAGATCCCGCGCTTTATCCCGTATTTCATTCTGCCCGTGGGCGCGGCGCTCTTGCTGTACCGCTTTTGTCAGGCCGCTTGGAAGATCTGGGTGGGTCAGGAAGAAAGCCTGATTGTGAGCCACGAAGCCGAAGACGCCGTCGATGACGTGCGCCACATGAATTACGAGGAATAACACCGTGGAAGTCGCAATTCTCTTTATCATGGTCGTGGGACTCATGCTGATCGGTGTGCCGATTGCTGTGGCCCTGGGCTTTTCCTCGATCACCTTCCTTCTGGTGCTGTCAGACACGTCCCTAAGCTCGGTCGCTCAGAGCTTTTTCCAAGCAATGGCTGGGCACTATACGCTATTGGCGATCCCGTTCTTCATTCTGGCCTCGTCCTTTATGTCGACGGGTGGTGTGGCACGGCGGATCATTCGGTTCTCGATTGCCATCGTAGGACATTTCCACGGCGGTTTGGCGATTGCGGGTGTCTTTGCCTGTATGTTGTTTGCCGCGCTGTCGGGATCGTCCCCAGCAACCGTTGTGGCCATCGGGTCGATTGTCATCGCTGGTATGCGCCAGGTGGGCTATTCGAAAGACTTTGCCGCCGGTGTTATCGCCAATGCAGGCACGCTCGGCATTCTGATCCCGCCGTCGATTGTGATGGTGGTCTATGCCTCCGCTGTTGAAGTTTCGGTCGGACGGATGTTTCTTGCTGGTGTCATTCCGGGCTTGATGGCAGGCACGATGCTGATGGTGACCATCTACATCATCGCGCGGATCCGCAATTTACCAAAAGGCGAATGGAAAGGCTGGGGTGAGGTCTTTGCTGCCGGTCGTGAGGCCGCTTGGGGTTTGTTCCTGATCGTGATCATCCTTGGCGGGATCTATGGTGGTATCTTCACTCCGACCGAAGCCGCAGCTGTCGCAGCAGTCTATGCCTTCTTCATCGCGAACTTCATCTATCGGGATATGGGGCCGCTTGCGACCGATGAGGGACAGCCGAACCTGTCACTGATCCGCAAACCCATCGCGGTTGTCACGGCGTTCTTCCATAAAGACACCAAAGACACGCTGTTTGAAGCAGGCAAACTGACCATCACGTTGATGTTCATCATCGCCAATGCGCTGATCCTCAAACATGTTCTGACCGATGAGCAGATCCCTCAGCAGATCGCCGGTGCGATGATTTCTGCGGGCTTTGGGGCGGTGATGTTCCTGGTGATCGTCAACGTAATCCTGCTGATTGGTGGTCAGTTCATGGAACCGTCGGGATTGATTGTGATTGTGGCGCCGCTTGTGTTCCCGATTGCCATCGAGCTGGGGATTGATCCGATCCATTTGGGCATCATCATGGTGGTGAACATGGAGATTGGGATGATCACGCCGCCGGTGGGTCTGAACCTCTTTGTGACCTCAGGCGTCGCAGGCATGCCGATGATGCGTGTGGTGCGGGCGGCTTTGCCCTTCCTCGCCGTCCTCTTCGTCTTCCTGATCATGGTCACCTATATCCCGGCGTTGTCGACCTATCTGCCGACCAAGTTCATGGGACCTGAGATTGTGACCAAGTGATCTGAGTAACGCGTAAGAAAAGGCGGCATCCTATTAGGTGCCGCCTTTTTTGTGTCTTGGGGGAACTCCGCAAGGAGTTGTTCGAGGTGGCTTTTAGGCCGCGCCAAGCGTCTCGGCTATGGGCAAGAAATCTGCGGCTTTCAGCGAGGCGCCACCAACAAGCGCGCCGTCGACATTGGGCACGGCAAAGATCTCGGCCGCATTGCCTGCTTTGACCGAGCCGCCATACAGCAGGCGCATGCCGTCCGCGATCTCTGTGCCAAAACGGTCGCTGAGCTTGGCACGCATGTCGTCATGCACCTCGGCAATCTGTTCAAGAGTGGGGACTTTGCCGGTGCCGATCGCCCAGACGGGTTCATAGGCGACGACGGTGTTTGCGGCGGTGGCCGCGTCGGGGATCGAGCCAGCCAGCTGCTCGGCGATCACATTCAGGGTGGCACCGGATTCGCGCTCTTCCAGTGTTTCACCCACACAGATGATCGCCACCAGACCGGCCTCCCAGGCGGCGGTGCTCTGGGCTGCGACGTCTGCATTGCTTTCGCCGTGATCGGTGCGACGTTCGGAATGGCCGGTGATCACATAGCTGGCGCCTGCGTCTTTCAACATCGCGGCGGAGATATCACCTGTGTGCGCACCTGAGGCTTTGACGTGGCAGGTTTGACCGCCAATCCCAAGGGCGCCTGCCTTCTCAACGGCGGTTGCAACCAGTGTCGCAGGGGGGCAGATCACCATTTCAACGCTGTCCGTTACACCGGGTTGCATGGCGTCAAATTCGGCCAATGCCGCACGTGAGCCGTTCATTTTCCAGTTGCCCGCCGCCAATTTGCGTTTCATCTGCTGTCCTTCCAGTCAATTGCACTGTTTGCGCTATCATTTGAGCTCAGGCCATCTGCTTGCCTGTCTGCCTCCCTCATGCCATGCAACGCCGTCAGGAGGAAGTGCGATGATCCCTAGAATTGACGTTCAGAAATTGATTTCACGAGACGCTGACACCTTGGCAGCTTTGCGTGACGGCGCGCAGGGCGTGGGGTTTCTGACGGTTCATAACACCAATATCTCATCCGCCCGAATGCGCCTTGTTCTGGCGGCCTATCGTGCTTTCTTTGACCTGCCTGATGCAGAAAAGTCCAAGATTGACATGAGCTTGACCGGTTCGAACCGGGGCTGGGGCGGGACGCAGTCGGAGCAGGTCGATCCCAGTGCCAATCCCGATTACAAGCAGGTGTTCGATAGTGGCTTTGAGGCGCCGGACACGGGATTGTCGGTCTATGCCTCGAACCTTTGGCCCGCACGGCCTGAAGGATTTCAGCAGATCATCGAGGCCTATTACCGGGATGCACTGAAGGTCGCGCATGCGATTCTGCGTGGAATCGCCGAGGCGATTGGGGAAGATCCCGCTTTTTTTGAAGATAAGTTCCGCCGCCCGATGGCGCTTTTGCGTGGAAACTATTACCCGCCGCGCCCCGATTGGGCCGGTGAAAAGGATTTCGGCATCGCGGCGCACACCGATTACGGCTGTTTGACACTGCTGGGGACCGATGGCGTGCCGGGGTTAGAAGTTCTGCTGCCGGATCAAAGCTGGCTTGCGGTTACTGCGCAGCCCGGCGAGTTCATCATCAATTTTGGCGAAATGCTTGAGATGTGGACCGATGGCCAGATCAAGGCCACGCTGCATCGCGTGCGCGGATCGCAGGATGAACGTATCTCTGTGCCGCTGTTCTTTAATCCGAATTTTGAAACCAATGTAGCGCCCAAAAACGCAGAACAGGCGATCACTGCGGGCGATCACCTGTCCAAGCGGTTTAACGAAACTTATGTCCACCTGCAAAAGGCGGGCTAAGTTAAGCGGTACTATCTTCAGGCCTGGGCATCGCGCTCGGCCTGAAGCTCCTCTACGTCTTTGAATTTGATCGATTCTCCACAGCCGCAGGCGTCGGTGACGTTGGGATTGCGGAACTTGAAGCTGCTTTCCAATAGAGCAACCTCGTAATCGATCTCTGTGCCAAACAGGAACATCTGCGCCATTGGGGCAATCATCACCCGCGCGCCATCCTGTTCAACCACCTCATCGTTTTTGTCAGGCTCGTCGACATAATCCATGGTGTATTCCATGCCTGCGCAGCCACCTTTCTTGATGCCGATGCGCAGCCCATGGCGGCCATCCCGATCCATCAGCTTGCGAATCTGCTTCACAGCGGAGGGGGTCATGGTCACAGCCTGTTTGCCGGGAATTCCGAACATTGAGATACCTCTTTTATCTGCTCCCAACTTAGGGTGTCGGCGTTACGATCTCAAGAAGGGCTGTGGTGGCAAATGCCATTGCCAGAGCCCAAGCGAAAGAGGCCAGGGTGCCGATGATGACATATTCGCTGGTTTTGCGATCATCCTTGGCCGCGTCAAACCGGAGAATCGATTTGGCAGCGATGAGAAAGCCCACGCCGGTGGGTTCATCGATCAGAACCAGCAGGAAGATCATTGTGCGTTCCAACTGGCCAATCATCCGGCCTGCATCTGGTAATCCGTTGTTGGGCATCTCGAACTTGGCGGTCAGCATGCCGACGACATATCCCCCGGCAATGACGGCTGTGATATAGCCTGAGAGGAGAATGGCGGGGGGCAGGGCGATTGCAGCCCAGTTGGCCCACCAGCCAAATTCAATGGCCCCCGGCCACCAGAACGCCGCGATGAACAAGGTCATCAGGTGGGCACCCTGATCGGTCAGGAATGCTGTTAGCGAGCTGCGGACTTCGTTGGAAAGCCCCCAAGTCTTGATGGCATCTATCGTTAAGTGCGCAATCGCGACCGGGAGCGCAACCTGCCAGATACCGCCCAGCGCCAAGGTGGATAGAACAAAGACGATACTAGCATGGAGCAAAAGCACCTGTGGTTTGCGTTTGTGCGCCACCATCCAATTGGTCTGAAACACAAAATCTGCAAACATATGCGCCAGAAGAAGTGCCGCGAAGCTTTGGGCGATCTGTGGTGTAATGGAAAGCATTATGACTTTCTTTTCGAAAAGGACAGTGAAATGACTTTCATTGATCTTCCCAGCTGGTGAGTGCCGCTTCGATCGCTGGAAATCCTGCCGACCAGAGGGCCTGATCCACAGCGGGGCGAGAGATTCCCAATCGTTTGGCCGCTTCGGCGCGTGTCCCAGAATTAGGTGGGAGCATTTCGCATAGCGCCCGCGCCTGCGCCTGTGTCCAACCACCGGAAATATGGTCTGCGAGTGCAATGGCTGCGTGGCAAGCTCCGCCGACTGCATGTGCGAGATGCGCATGACCTTTGAGTGAAGAGAGCAATCGACCCGAGGTGATAAACGCGGGTCCATGCGCGCTGTTCAGATCGCGCTCTGGATCGCTGGCCAGAGTTCCGTCGTCGATGGCTATGGCAATGCGGGTGCGGAGGTGCTTGCCTTGGCGACGCACAATGGCCTGAAGGAACAGAGCTGCGCGAAGATCAAACTGGACCGCGCCCAGGGCAACCTGCCATCCATCGCCGCTTTGGCGGGTAAAATCACAAACGGACGGGGACCATTGCGACATCCCTTGGCTGGCGGTTTCAAGCGCGCGCATGACGTCGTCAAGTTCGGCTGCGCCTAGAGAGGTCGAATCGACGATATCGCCGGAGAGAACTGCAAGATACATGTGGAAAGCTGTATCGCTTTCCACGGGTTTCTGAAAGCTTTTTTGCTTTCGTTACATGAAGCCGAGCTCAAGCCGAGCTTCGTCAGACATCATATCCATACCCCAGGGCGGCTCCCATGTCAGTTCAACTTCGACATGTTTGACACCGGGTACGGGCTCGATCGCTTCCGCCAGCCAACCGGGCATTTCCCCTGCCACGGGACAGCCAGGGGCAGTCAGGGTCATAATCAGACGCACTTCGCTCTGATCATTGATATCGATGGTATACACCAAACCGAGGTCATAGATGTTGACCGGGATTTCTGGGTCAAACACCGTGCGACAGGCCTCAACGACCTGATCATACAGGGGGTGATCAGTACTCGAGGGCGCGATCAGGGGCGTGCCTTCGAGTGGAGGGTTCGCGTCGGTCATAGTTTATCCTCTAAGCGTAATCCTGAGTGAAACATATAGGAAAAGACCTCAGCAGGGTAAAGACCTGTGGAGGAGGGAATCAGCCAACAGAGCCATGATCCGCGTTCTGCTGCGTGGCAAACCAAGCGTTCACCTCTTCCACACGCGACCGAGCCAAGGGAATCTCGGTTCCGTCCTCAAGAACGAGAATGGACCGTGTGCCCTTTTTCTCGATACGTTGAATCGCATGGTAG
Organism: uncultured Pelagimonas sp.; assembly: GCA_947497905.1. Classification (GTDB taxonomy): domain Bacteria; phylum Pseudomonadota; class Alphaproteobacteria; order Rhodobacterales; family Rhodobacteraceae; genus CANMIH01. The sequence goes on along the minus strand of CANMIH010000005.1, from coordinate 1,877 downwards.
GCCACCCACCACGAACGGTGTGGCTGAATACCATCCGCGGTGTTGGTTTGCGCCACAATATCGGACAGGCGCGCTCTGAGGGTTTCGCGCCCCGAGGAAAGCGATACCTGAACATGATGCTCTTTGGCCTCAAGAGAGCGAACCGCTGCGAGCGCAAATCGCTCGGAGCCGATGGTCAATGTTTTTTCTTGTGGTTGTTCAGGGGCGGTTACAGCCGATTGCTCTGAAAGTGCAAGCAAAGGGCGCACAAATCGAAAGAACATGATCGTCACGATCTCGATGATGATCAGATAGTAGATCGTTTCTGGCAGAATGCCGAAGCCTGAGGCGCCTGACGTCGCGAAATATGTGAGTGATTTTCCCAGCATCAGGCTGGGTGCCAAGGCCAAGCCATGGAAGATAAGCGACGGGATGGTGAAATTCGGCGTGCGCAACTGAAGTGCGGCAAGACAGAGTGACAATAATAACGCCGTGAGCAGATACGTGGCTGAAACAGCAGGCCAAATCAGAAGCGTATAGAAGATATTTACATGATCTCGCATCCCCGACGGGTCCGCGGCACATAAAAGCGCGACGATCATCGCCAGATAGCTCAGCACGAGAGGGTTGTTAAAAAACGCCAAGACCTCTCTAGGTCGTACCACATGACGGTCACCAAGAGTGTCGCGGATCCAAAGTTTTTGGTCGAAAACCAGATCTTGTAATGCCAAGGGATCTCCTCGGATGAAACGCATTGTTACAAAAATTTTAACAAGCGTCTCCGGAGATTCCCAGAGGTGTAATTTACATTTAGCCGGTCACTTTGCGGAAACGCCGGTCTTGCCACAGCGGCCAGCCCATCATTTGGCTGACAGTTCCCAACATAAGCCCGCGCGCAACCAGTCCATCAAAAGTGTTGGGCATCGCTTTGACGGTTCCGCTTTGGATGTCGTGGCTTAGAATGATTGCACCGGGATGTGAGGCCTTGAGGATTCGTTTGGAGACGACGCTTGCACCTGGCCGACGCCAGTCCTGTGGATCAACCGACCAAAGAATGGTCGGCAGATTGCGCTCTTTATAAAGCATGAGCCGCTGGCGTTTGGTGAAAGCGCCATAAGGTGGGCGGAAGGTGACAGGGGGACGGCCGGTTACTTTAAAGATGGCATCCGAAGTCCGGTCGATTTGGGACAGGACCGATGCGTTTGAATGTTTCGCCAGATTGGGGTGTGACCAGCTGTGATTGCCAATCTCGTGGCCTTCGTCTGCAATGCGGCGGACAATGTCGGGCCAAGTCGTGACGCGATTGCCGATCAGATAGAAGGTGGCCCGCAGATCACGCTGTTTCAGCATATCCAACAGTTTGGGGGTCAGACGGGGGTGAGGCCCATCATCAAAAGTCATTGCCACAATTGGGGATTTGGTGCGGATGGCGGTAACGGTAGCAGCATCACGGGTGGCGGCATCGGCCGGCAATTTGATGCGTTGCGTTGCAGCCTGGGCAATATCGGGCGTGCCAAACAGGCAGGCCGCCGTACCAGAGCAAAGCAGGGCACGGCGAGTGAGGTTTGTCATTTCAAGATATTCCAAAGCAGCAAAGTTTATTTCGGCAGATTTGATCACAAAGCCCGGCAGAGCCTTGTTCGGCAAGGAAAATAAGGGGTTTTCTGCATGTTGAGGTCAGGACGTGACACTGCAGCCACGTTTTCTTTGGTCGAAAGTGAAAATAGATGCAGAAAGTCGGGCAAATCCGCTTGACGGCATCAGTGGGTATCCATAAAAGGCCTCTCACGCCACGGCCGATACGGTCAGGCACAGTAAGATGCGGTTGTAGCTCAGATGGTTAGAGTACCGGCCTGTCACGCCGGGGGTCGCGGGTTCGAGCCCCGTCAACCGCGCCA
>CANMIH010000004.1 GCA_947497905.1 uncultured Pelagimonas sp. | reverse complement strand
TGCCCGGAGGCATGGAAAACACCGACGGCTCTATGATCGCACTTGGCTTCGGCGGGCCCGCAATAACTTTCGGATATTCAATATCCAACATGACCTCACACCTCCTGTCTGCTGGCGCTGCGAAGTGCATTGCGCCGTTTTTATCCGTTCGCGCTTGTATGAGTTTGCCCTGCCGCACAGGGCGATTGTTTTGAGATGGGCGGTAAACTTAGGCATATTGACCTCCCGCCCTGGACCATGAGAGCCCATAGCCTAAAGTCGGCCATCGGCTCTGCGTTGGATTAGGCGCGGCCCCGATAGGGTCACGCAGGTCCTTGCCCTGCCCGAAGCCGCGCCGCCTGTACCCTTTCTGTACCTTTTGGGACGCCCCAAAAACATGCAGACACAGTGACCGGCTCTGGACAAAACCGGCAACGCGCGGGACACACGCGCTGCCGCAGGAGAGACCTTAGTTCTTGAGGTAGGCGACCATGCTGTCGTCCAGGGCCTCTTTCCACTGGGTGTGGTGAACAGGCGCCATGGTGCCGGTGATCACCGACTTATAGCGGTTGTTGCGGAAGCCCATGATGTCTTCGGCCTTGTGCTTTTTCCACTCGAAGAAGGCTTCACAGGCGCCGTCGATGTCAAAGCTTGGATAATCGGTCTCAGCCACAAGCTCTTTGACGTAATCGGCCTGATAGCGGATGGCGTATTTCACATCATCATCTGCTTCTTCGCGGGTTTCACGCTCGGTCACATCGGCCAGCATCTGGTCTTTGGTCACACCCGAGATGTCGATCTTGCCCATGATGGCATCACGCACCCACCAGGCCTGTGCGTCGAACATGTTGAAGGTGAACCACTGATCCTGCATGCCCAGATAGAACATTTTTGGGTTATGGACATAAACCACACCCTTATACAGATCCGCCGAGGCCAGTCGGTTTGCGGTTTTCAGGCGCAGATCGTCGGGCAGGAAGTTGAAGTAGTGTTTGTAACCGGTGCACAGGATGATGGCATCAACGTCTTTGGTGGTGCCGTCCGAGAAGAACACGGTGTTGCCGCTGACCTTCTCCATCGCTGGTTTTTCTTCCCAGTTCTCTGGCCATTTGAAGCCCATTGGCGCCGAGCGATAGCAGCTGGTGATGGTTTTCGCGCCATATTTCCAGCACTGCGAACCGATGTCTTCTGCCGAATAGGACGACCCCACAACAAGGATATCCTTGCCCGCGAACTCACGTGCGTCACGGAAGTCGTGCGCATGCACCAGACGACCGTTGAAGGTTTCGAAGCCTTCGTAATGCGGTACATTCGGGGTTGAGAAGTGGCCCGAGGCACAGATCACGTGGTCAAAGTCCGACGATGTGGTGGTGTCATTGACGTGGTCATGCACAGTGACCGTGAACATGCCGGTGTCTTCATCGTAGTTCACCCAACGCACCGCGTGGCTGAATTTGATCCAATCGCGGACATTGGCCTTGAGAACACGGCCTTCGATATAGTCGAACAGAACGGCGCGCGGCGGATAGGAAGCGATCTGTTTGCCGAAATGCTCTTCGAAAGAGTAATCCGCAAATTCCAGACCTTCTTTCGGGCCGTTTGACCAGAGGTAGCGGTACATCGAGCAGTGAACCGGTTCGCCGTTCTCATCCAGACCTGTGCGCCATGTGTAGTTCCACAGACCACCCCAGTTGTCCTGCTTTTCGTAGCAGACGATTTCCGGGATCTCATCGCCTTTGGCAGCAGCAGATTGAAATGCGCGAAGCTGTGCCAGACCTGAAGGTCCGGCGCCGATAACTGCGATCCGCTTTTTGGTCATAATTGTCTCCGAGTTGGATTGTTATTGGTTCTATTGGTTGGCACCATTTGTTGCCAGATGATGCACCAGAGTCAATATTTTTCATCATCAGGAAATTTATTAGCCTGTCAGACAACAATCTTTTCCTTTTGACATAAGTGGTTGGAGTGGTAGCAATAGGTATGCTGACGTCTAGTTTCGCCTACCGCATCGCCATGTCGTCCCTGCTCCCCAATGATCGGGTTGAGACAGATGAAGTTGTGAAAATCGGCTTTCTGGCTCCCTTGTCAGGGGACGTGAGTTCTTGGGGGTTACCCGGTCTAAATGGGTGTCGCCTCTGGCAGGATTGGCTCAATCAGGCCGGCGGACTTCTGATTGGCGCACGACGGTACCCTGTGGAAATCGTACCCTTTGATTGCGGCTATGATCCAGACCGGGCAATGGCGGGGGCACGGCACCTGGTGCAGTCAGAAAATGTCAAACTTCTTATGACCTTAGGGGGTGACACACTCACCCATCTGCGTCGTTTTCTCACCGAAAATAAAGTTCTGACGTCAACTCTTCTTCCAACTGACTTATCCCCCGACACCCGGTATTTGATTGCACCTTCTGAAGTACATCCCCTGTACAATGTGACTGGTGTTGATTGGTTGTCCCGCACGGACAAATCCGTTCGGCGCGTGGCACTTTGCAGCCAAAAGGACGCCCATGGATTGCCCTCAGTTGCCGCCTATCGCGCGGCCTTTGAAGCGGCTGGAATCGAAGTCGTAAAAGAAGTTCTGTACGACCACGAAGACACCGATGTCGCCGGGATTGTGCAACCCATGCTGGATGTGGACCCGGATCTGGTCTGCTGGTGCACCAGTTATACACCAATGGTCCACGCGATGACGGAATACGCCTATTCTCGGGAATTTGGCGGACGCATTATGTCGTGCACACTGGATGATTATCAGCGTTTGGTGGCCCGGACATCTGTCGAATTTATGGAAGGTACCATTTTCCAGTTTCCCGATTTCGACGATCCTAAATTGGCGCAGAACGCCTCATTCGTGAACCGACCAAGCACGTTTTTCAAAGAATACAACGCCCGTTACCCTGGGACTTGGAGCGCGGTTAGTTGGGAATATGTCGCGATTCTAGATATTTGGCACGCTGCCGTTGAAAAAGTCGCTTCGGTTCATCCGGTTTCAGTTATGGCCACAATGAAGCAGATGAATCCAGTGACCCATGCCTTTGGGCCTGCTCGCTGGTGGGGAGAGAGCGTATTTGGAATCGACAATGCCTTGATTGGCGACTGGCCGGTCGTCACCCTTAAATCAGGCAAGGCGCGCATCGCTGAGTTTGTGTCGATTGGGGATTGGTTGGACCAACATGAAGCGCTGTTTCGTCACCATATGGAACAAGTGGGCCAGCTGTGGCAGCAGCGGGTCGAAAGCGGCGAGCAGATGACCGCCCGCGCCTTTGGCTAACAGGTGATGCGTTAGCTCTCGTGCATAAACAGCTTCTGCTCCTCAACGAGGTGCAGCTTGGTGATTTCTACGGCAGCCTCTAAATCACGTGTTGCGATCGCGTTGAAGAGCGAGTTGAACCGTGTCTGATAATCCTGAATTCTGTCTGGCGTCAGATGTTTACGCATCAACGCGGTTCGGAAGCTCTGGCGGCTCACCTCGATCGTCATTTCATAACAGGATTCAAGCAAAGGGTTTCGCGTTGCTGCCGCGATCATGCGATAGAACTCTTCTTCAAGCTTGATAAATTCGTTCAGATCCGTGCGCACAGCCTCGATACGAGCGACCGTTTGAGCCAACTTTTCAAGCTGTTTCGGCGTCATATTCATCACCGCAAGACGGGTCATCTCTGGCTCGATGATAGAACGGACAATCAAATGGTCCAGAGGACTGGTTCTTTCCCCCACTGAGCCCGGAATAGGCGCCTCGACCTGCTCTGTCTGAAACGTGACAAAGCTCCCGCTGCCCTGGCGCCTGCGGATCATCTTGCGTGTTTCAAGAACATCCAGAGCTTCGCGCACCGTATTGCGCGACACGCCCAGTTCAGCCGCGAGGGCCCGTTCACTGGGCAACCGCGAGTCTGAAGGATATTCACCTGATTGTATTCTGGCAAACAGCGTGCCCATCACGACACGGACTGTTTCCCCAACCGCCTGTCCATCAGGCAGGTCAGCATTCATGATATGGCTCATTCAACGTTCCGCCGTTTTTGGCGCGTCCCTTACTATAACTTAGAGCATGAGCTGCCCATAGTTCAAGCAAACGCCAGAGAAAAGGCCTCGGCATAAGGGAACCGAGGCCTTTTTTGTGTTTTAGGTAGAAATCTTAGTTGTTGTCCGCATGGGTCACGACATCCGGCTCAAGATCCCAGATTTTTTCGTCCAGACCGTTGATCTGATCATCTTCGCTGACACGCAGTCCTACGGTTTTCTCAAGAATAACAGAGAGGATCAGCGCGGTGATGACACCAGCACCTATGCAGGTGACAACTCCCACAACCTGCATCATCAGGGAAATTTCCCCATGCTGGAAGGCATAGGCGCCCTCTTCGATGCCAAAGTATCCGCCACGCGGCGTGCCGGCCTTAAAGATCCCCAGAACGAGCATACCAAAGGTACCACATCCAAGGAAAAGCGGGAAAAGCTTGTGTTCGTCGATGCCACGCTTCAGCGTGAATTCATAGACCGCATAGGCGACCAATGGCGCGGCCAGACCTAGGATAAAGGCTTGCCAAGGCAGATAAACGTCAAATCCGGATGCGCCGGCAACGTAGCCTGCAAGAGGCCCAAGCAGGGTGTAGGCATAGTTGCCCGACCGATATGCCAAAATCAGACCAGTGATTGCACCACCTGCCCAGACCAGAGCGTAGTTGTTGATAGAGATGCCAACACTCGTATCCGCCATCGTTACACTGACGGCCAGCGCTTCGGGATCAAAGAAGAACATGCACGACAGGATCACCATTGGCAGACCTGCGAAGATCAACAAAAGACCAGGCGCGCAAAGACCAATGCTTGGGGCAAGATAGGCTGAAACGCGGGGATGCGGCTCCATCATACCGGGGCGCGCTCCGAGCTTTGGTGTGAACACCAATGCCATACCTGCGGGGAACAGATACACGAACCCAACGCCAAAGAAATCGTGGAAACCGGCATTGGTCAACGGTCCAACGGATCCCCAGGTCGCATAGCTCAGCGCGGAGGAAACAACTGCCGCGACGATACAGGTGATAAAGTATGCTGAGGGTTTCATCCGCTCCGACACCGAGAAATGCAGCAGGATATTGATGATCCCTGCGAAGGTTGCCAGGAAAAAGATGAATATCTGGAACGTGTTAAGCCCAGGGAACACGCCTGGATCTGTGTGGTGCGCCAAAGCGTTGGTCAAGTTGCCACCCAACCACCAATCTTTGATGGAATCCATCATGGTCGCACCTTCCATGATGTAATACTGGCCAGCCCAAAGCCCAAACCCGACCAAATAATAGGTCGCAAACCCCAAGAAGAAGCCCAGCGTTTTTTCGATGGTAGAGTTGAATAGGTTTTTGCGGCGTGCGGTGCCGGCATCGATCAGCAAAAGGCCGACCACCACCAGGATCGCACCAACGGTGCCAGACGCATACAATATGTTCTGCACCAGCGAGTTTAATGTTATTTGTTCAGCGTGTATCGCGCTCACGTCGAGAGCCATAGGCGTTTCCCTCTTGGTTGTCTGTCTGCCGGAACTTTTTTGGCGCCCGGCTTACGTTCAGCGACACTGGAAGCCTCCTCCCGGCTACCAATATCCCTGCTTTTGCACCAATTCAGACCTATCAATCGGCCCAAGTCGATGTGAACCAATCATGGCCCAATATTGGATCAATTCAAATATATATTTGAATTTCTGGAAATAATGTTTCTTTACAGGATCATGAGGGGCGCATTTGTTGAGCAAATACCCAAAATTCCTCAACCAATTTGCAGCCCAAAGCACTGCCGAACGTTCGATTGGGCGAACCGGTTCACTAGATTCGTCGTGGGATCAGCACCACGAAGGGGTAGCCAGAAGAAAGAGCGTCACATGTCCATCCATGCAACGCTACACAAGGGTCTGAAAAGAAAACCAATCAGGATTGGGAGGACGCCATACCCGACTTGAAGTAATAGGCCGTCGCCTGCCCCCGGTTTCGGACACCGAGCTTATCGTAGATGTTCGAGAGGTGAAATTTGACCGTATTGATTGAGATATCCAGCTCTGCTGAGAGCTCTCGATTGGACATCCCATCGGCCAAAGCCTCGAGCAGTTGCCGCTCTTTTTTTGACAGGCTGTAAATCGGGTCCTGGTTCAACTGCCGAATGTCGACAAACGGAAACACCATCTTTCCAGACGCGACATCAGAACACACATCAAGCAGGCCCTCGACAGCGCCAGATCTTGAGGCGAAACCAGCAGCGCCAGCTTGCATTGCAAGGCGCGGCAGATCCCCTTCTGCATCCCCATACACCACAATTTTGGGGGCATTCTCGTAGCCACGCAGCACTTCAATCAGTTTTTCCGCCCCGAGCTGCGGCAGCTTCCAGTCGATAATCCCGACGTCCAAGGGAACGCGCATGGCCAAGCCTAAAAATCCTTCCGCAGTCGCAGTTGTCGCCACCACCGAAAATTTATTGCTGCGCTCGAAGAACTCCGACATCGCAGTCAGAACCAGCGGATTGCTGTGCGCCAGCATGATCTTGATTTTCGTGTCGTCTTTCGCACTCATTTTTGTCGCTTTCCCTAAGACCTACCCATTTAGATAGGGAATTTTGCGGTATACCGCTGCATTCAATCCTTATGGGTAGGTATTTTCCCACCCTATTAGATACCCAAATACAGTAGTAACCTACGTTGTGAGATCCAACAAGTTCCCGCTTGATGAGGCAAGTCAAGACCAAAACCCAATGCAGGTTTCGGTGTCACGGGAGCGATCGATGGACATTCACGAATATCAGGCCAAAGAGATCTTATCTGGCTTTGGCGTCGAAACCCCCTCGGGTGCGTTGGCCTACAGCCCCGAACAGGCCGCCTATCGGGCCCGCGAGCTGGGTGGCGAAAGATGGGTTGTCAAAGCTCAGGTCCACGCCGGGGGGCGCGGCAAAGCGGGTGGGGTCAAACTCTGCGACAGCGAAGCCGAGATCTACGATGCCTGCGAAGGGTTGTTTGGCAAAAAACTTGTCACGCATCAGACCGGACCTGAGGGCAAGGGCGTATACCGGGTCTATGTAGAAAGCACGGTTCAAATCGCCCGCGAGATCTATTTGGGCTTTGTGCTCGACCGTTCAAGTCAGCGCGTTATGATCGTCGCCTCCTCCGAAGGCGGGATGGAAATCGAGGAAATCTCGATTGAAAAACCTGATACAATTGTGCGGAGCACGGTCGAGCCCGCAGTTGGATTGCAGGAATTTCAGGCCCGTGAAATCGCCTTCAAACTCGGTCTGGAGCCTGGACAGGTTCAGGCCATGGTGCGCACGCTTCAGGGCTGTTACGCCGCCTTTAGCGAGCTGGATGCCACCATGGTGGAAATCAATCCTCTGGTGGTGACCTCTGACAGTAAGATTGTCGCGCTTGATGCGAAAATGAGCTTTGATGACAACGCTCTGTTCCGTCACCCCCAGGTTGCCGAGCTGCGAGACAAGTCACAGGAAGATCCACGCGAAAGCCGCGCTGCGGACCGAGGCCTGTCCTATGTTGGTTTGGACGGGAACATCGGCTGTATTGTCAATGGTGCCGGTCTGGCAATGGCCACGATGGACACCATCAAACTCGCCGGGGGTGAGCCTGCCAACTTTCTGGATATTGGCGGCGGGGCCTCACCAGAACGCGTAGCCAAGGCGTTTCGTCTGGTCACATCCGACAGCAACGTTCAGGCCATTCTTGTCAATATTTTCGCGGGGATAAATCGCTGCGACTGGGTGGCTGAGGGTGTTGTTCTCGCGCTCAAAGAAATGAACCTCGACATCCCGGTTGTTGTTCGCCTTGCGGGGACCAATGTCGAAGCCGGTCAAAAAATTCTGGCGCAATCCGGTCTGCCCATCATTCGCGCAGGCACTTTGATGGAAGCAGCCGAGCGGGCCGTTGCGGCCTGGCAAAGCGACATTGGTCAATCCGCCAAAACACTGGGAGCTGCGATATGAGTATCCTTATCGATCGCAACACGCGCGTCATCGTACAGGGCATCACCGGTCGGATCGCCCAGTTCCATGCCAAAGACATGATCGATTATGGGACCAATGTTGTTGGCGGCGTTGTGCCCGGCAAAGGTGGCCAGACCGTTCACGGCGTGCCTGTTTTTGACACCGTAAAGCAAGCGGTGGAGGCGACAGGAGCCGAAGCCAGTATCGTCTTTGTGCCCCCACCCTTTGCCGCAGACAGCATTATGGAGGCCGCTGACAGTGGAATTCGCTATTGCGTCTGCGTCACCGACGGCATTCCGGCGCAGGATATGATCCGCGTGAAGCGGTACATGTACCGCTATCCAAAAGAAAAGCGCATGGTCCTAACTGGCCCGAACTGCGCAGGCACGATCAGCCCCGGTCAGGCTCTGCTGGGCATCATGCCCGGTCATATTTACCTCAAAGGCAACGTGGGCATCATTGGCCGCTCTGGGACACTAGGTTACGAGGCGGCGGCGCAGCTCAAAGAGATGGGGCTGGGTGTGTCAACAAGTGTCGGCATCGGCGGCGATCCGATCAACGGGTCCTCTTTCCGCGATATTCTCGAATGGTTTGAGAACGACCCGCAGACCGAGGTCATTGCCATGATCGGTGAGATTGGTGGACCGCAGGAAGCTGAGGCAGCTGACTATATCCAAACCAAAATGAGCAAACCCGTGGTTGCCTACGTCGCGGGCCTAACCGCACCCAAAGGCCGGACAATGGGCCATGCTGGTGCGATCATTTCGGCCTTTGGGGAAAGTGCCTCCGAAAAAGTCGAAATCCTCAGTGCAGCGGGTGTCACCGTTGCCGAAAACCCCGCTGTGATCGGTGAAACCATCGCGCGAGTTGTCAAAGAGAAGGTGGCGTAATGGCTCTTCCCAAAGTTCTGGTGACGCGTCGCTGGCCAAAGGCCGTCGAAGACCAGCTTAGCAAACACTACGATGTAACCCTCAACACGGGCGATGTTCCTCTCACGCCAGCGCAATTTCGCACCGCCCTTGGTGAGTATGACGCGATCTTGCCGACGGTCACAGACAATCTCGGGCCCGAAGCGCTTGACGTTCCAAAAGCCCGAACTCGGATTTTGGGCAACTATGGTGTCGGCTTCAGCCACATCAACGAAACGGCGGTCAAAGGGCTCGGTTTGACCGTGACAAACACGCCGGATGTGCTTTCCGATTGTACGGCCGACATCGCAATGACCCTATTGCTGATGTGCGCCCGTCGTGCCGGTGAAGGCGAACGCGAACTTCGGGCCGGAGACTGGACCGGCTGGCGCCCCACGCATCTCGTTGGCACAAAGGTTGCAGGCAAAACGCTTGGGATCATCGGGTTTGGCCGCATTGGACAGGAAATGGCCCGGCGTGCCCATTTTGGGTTTGGCATGAATATTCTTGTCCAAAACCGGTCACGGGTTTCGGCAGATGTTCTTTCCAAATTCAACGCCACCCAGGTGGACACGGTCGAAGACCTTCTGCCGCAAGCAGATTTTGTCTCACTGCATTGCCCAGGAGGCGCTGCAAACCGCCACCTGATCAATGGGGCACGGCTTGATTTGATGAAGCCAACGGGCATCTTGATCAACACCGCACGTGGCGAAGTGGTGGACGAACGCGCTTTGGTCCAATCGCTGAGCTTTGACACAATCGGCGGTGCCGGGCTTGACGTCTTTGACGGCGAGCCGCGTATCAATCCCGATCTCCTTCAGTGCGACAAGCTGGTGATGCTCCCGCATCTGGGAAGCGCCACCAAGGAAACGCGCGAAGGCATGGGCTTTCGCGTACTTGAAAACCTCAAAGATTTCTTCGCCGGCCGCAGGCCACGCGATTTGGTTATTGGAACTCCTATGGGGGAAACCTCCCCATCTATGAAAGGCAAAACTCATGAGCTTCTTTCCAGTTGAACAGGCCCCCGGCCGTCTGAACCGTTCGGAATTGGCGGTCCCTGGCAGCCAGCCCGGCATGTTCGAAAAGGCCGCCAAGTCAGATGTTGACGTCATTTTTCTTGATCTGGAAGATGCGGTTGCACCGGACGAAAAAGAACAGGCCCGTAAGAACATTATCGAAGGTCTGAATGACATCGACTGGGGTAACAAATCCATGTCGGTGCGGATCAACGGTCTGGACACACATTACATGTACCGCGACGTTGTGGACGTTGTGGAGCAAGCCGGCGAACGGCTTGACCTGATCATGATCCCCAAGGTCGGCACCGCCGCTGATGTCTACGCGATCGACATGATGGTGACCCAGATCGAAGACGCCAAAGGCTATAAAAAGCGCATCGGGTTCGAGCACATCATCGAAACCGCACTTGGCATGCAGAACGTCAGTGAAATTGCCGCCGCCTCAAAACGCAACGAAAGCCTGCATTTTGGTGTGGCGGATTACGCGGCCTCGACCCGCGCCCGCACCACCATCATTGGCGGCGTGAACGAAGACTATTCGGTGCTGACCGATGCGGATGCAGAGGGCAACCGCCAGACCCATTGGGGCGATATGTGGCACTACGCACTGGCCCGCATGGTTGTTGCGGCGCGCGCCAACGGTCTGCGCCCCATCGATGGACCGTTTGGCGATTTTCAGGATCCCGACGGCTATCGCGCTGCGGCCAAACGGGCGGCGGTTCTGGGCTGTGAAGGCAAATGGGCCATCCACCCCAGCCAGATCGCGCTGGCCAATGAGGTCATGTCGCCCTCCGAGGCTGAGGTCACCAAGGCCAAACGCATCCTTGAGGCCATGGCCGAAGCCGAAGCCGCCGGTAAAGGCGCCGTATCGCTGGATGGCCGCCTGATTGACTACGCTTCGATCCGTCAGGCCGAAGTGCTGGTCGAAAAAGCACGTCAAATTTCCGGGGCCTAATCCATGTCGCTCGCGCAGACAAAATCGCTTCGTTCTCATGCAAGAGAGATCTTCATGCAGGCCGTCGAGGCGGCAGATCCTGCACGGGCGCTGCGAAACCAACTTGTTGCCCACCCCTTTCCGCAAATTGGATCGGGGGGGCGCACAATCTTGATTGCCATAGGCAAAGCAGCTCCAGCGATGCTGGCAGAAGCCTTGAAACATGTGCACGGGCCTCATGTTGCCCTTGCGGTCACGCATTATGAAAACACCATGGATGTGCGTGAAGCCACGGTTTTACGCGCAGCCCATCCGGTCCCCGATGAAAATGGCCTGAACGCAGGCAGGCAGGTGATCGACCTGCTCTCAAACGCGCGGGCCTCCGATCAGGTGATCGCTTTGATCTCTGGTGGTGGCTCTGCGCTGGTTCCCGCCCCTGTCGCGGGGGTAACCATTCAAGACAAAGCTGCGTTGAACCAGATCCTGCTTGGCTCGGGTCTCGATGTCAACAAAGTGAACCTGATCCGCCAGCAGGTCAGTCAACTGAAGGGGGGTGGATTTCTAAGACATGCCGCCCCGGCACCGGTGACCGCCTATATCCTCTCAGATGTTATTGGCGATGACCTCCGCGCCGTGGCCAGCGGGCCAACAGTTTCTCCTATCGGGACGCCTGCAGAAGTTCGCGCAATATGTATCGAAACCAATATCTGGCAAAACCTACCTGTTTCTGTACGAGAGCATTTTGACCGGGACGTCTCCGATGACACCCCAATATTGACCGGAACGAATTACCTGATCGGCTCTAACCGCCAAAGTCTATCCGCCGCGTTGAGTGCTGTCTCGGACGAGTTCGACGCCGCCATCGTGTCGGACCAATTGGTTGGTGACGTAGAAGCCGCAGCCAACACCATTGTTCAGGCCTTCGAACAATCGCCAAAAACGCAGCCCTGCGCGCTGCTGTTTGGCGGTGAAACCACCGTCCAAATCCGGGGTTCCGGTCTTGGCGGGCGCAATCAGGAACTTGCGTTGAGAGTGGCCCAGCTGATGGACCAACGCAATGATCAAGTCGATTGGGTCTTTCTCAGTGGGGGCACAGACGGCCGAGACGGCCCGACACAGGCCGCAGGTGGTTTGGTGGATAACGGCACCATCAAATCCATCTCGAAGGCCGGACTGAATGTTAATGACATGCTTGCCAACAACGACAGCTTTCATGCCTTGCAGGCCGCAGACCATCTTTTGACCACACAGGCCACAGGAACAAATGTGGCCGACATCCAATGTTTGCTGTTCAGACCCAACACGTAACTGATGATCCACAGTCCTAACATGCCATCTCGGCCAAGGCCTGATCTGGGATGTTGCAGAAATGTGGGAAAGAGTTGTGAGACAGGCCAAGTTAAGCACCGAGAGACAACTCTGAACCACCAAGTTGCTCCGCGAGGCCGCCGCACCGGCCAACACTAGATCTAAAACAGATAGCGCTCTGGCGGAAACCTCTGGGTTCAAGCCTAAGCATTGTCACCCAGAGCCTTCATTTACGCCGAGATCCCCAAGTGGCCGCATTTCATTCAAATAAGACTTATTGTAGCCAGATTTCTCTGATCTATTGAATTGCAAAGCAGGAAAAGCCACAAAACCAGGCCAAAGCCGGACATAGCTATGACACAGACAGGCACATCATTCGAGATCCGTCGACCGCTGTACATCCGTGCATTGGCACAAGAGGCATGACGGTCATGAGTGACGAGCGCAAATTTCGCCGCAAACGCAAAGGCGCGGTGTCTGCCCATTTGAAATCGACAAGCGAGGCATCCGCCGCGCCCGTCGCCGAGCACCTGCCTGATGATAAACCTCTTTCCGAGCCTGATGCGACACCAACCATTCCAGAGCGTGCGGTGCCCATTGCCGAACGTGTTCAACCCGCATCTCACGACGAGCTCCCCTCCGATCCACTTGAGACGGCGACGATCGCGCCAGAGGCCCCAGTTGCACCACCGGACCCGCTAGAACTGACCCCGGATCTGCAATTTGAAGAGCCTGATGACGGCCCAACGATCTCCCCTCCCGCACCTGTGCTCACACCTTCGCCTCCTGCCCAAAGCGCCCCCAGCCCAAAGCCGGTGATGGACGAGCTGCCTCAGGACCGGACTTTTACCGAAGAAGATCGCAAGCGACAGCGGCAGGCTAAGCTCAAAGCCCTTCGAGATGCTCTGCCAGAAGAGCGAGAGGCACCACTGACCCTATCAGATCCGATTGAAGCACAGCCCTCCCTCGCAGAACCAAAGGCCCAACCCGCCTGGGCCGACCTGCGGGAGATCGCGCTGTCAGCGCCACATCTTTCGCAACACCATGTTGTAACTGCGGAACGTTCCGACCCCGCCCATTCTGCCTTTGACGTGCTGCGCACCCGATTGCTTCAGGCGCTCAGCGACAATGGATGGTCGCGCGTTGCCATCACCTCGCCAACCAAAGATTGCGGGAAAACCTTTACCGCCGCCAATCTGGCAATCAGTCTGGCCCGGCAAGAGAACTGCCGCACCCTGTTGATGGATCTCGACATGCGTCGTCCCAGCCTTCACAAAGTCATGGGCGTCGAAAACCCCGGTTCCATTGGCGACATGCTGCGCGGCGTTCAGCCAGCTGACCAGCATCTGCACCGTCTCGGCGACAATGATTTTCACGCAGGCCACAACATCGCCTTTGGCTTCAATGAAGTCATTGAACCCTTTGCCGCCGAGCTGTTGCAAGATCCCCGCGCCGAGCAGATCATGACAGACATTCAGCAGACCTATCAGCCCGATGTCGTGCTCTATGATCTGCCGCCAGCACTGTATTATGACGACGTCATTGCCTTTCGTCCGCAATTCGACGGTGTACTGCTTGTGCTGGGCGGTGGTCTGAGCACCGAAAAGGAAGTTCGCGAAGTAGAACGACGCCTTGGGGATTCTACGCCCCTTTTAGGCATGGTCCTGAACAAAGCGGAAAACACCGACATTCAGCGCTATCGTTACTAAGCTTAGCCACGCATCTGCGGTGAGTTAAGACGATCCATCCAGTCGCCAACCAGCGGGACACGGTCTCCGACGACAAAGCCCATTGTGGTCACAAGGGCAAACAAACCCATACCCAACGACCCAAAACGCTTCCCGCCACCACGCGACGGTTTCTGTGCCTGCAGAGGTGGAATAGCTACCACGGGGCGAATGCCCAACATCCGCTCCATCTGTGCCGCGCTACGAATGGCCG
This sequence comes from uncultured Pelagimonas sp., assembly GCA_947497905.1. Lineage (GTDB taxonomy): Bacteria > Pseudomonadota > Alphaproteobacteria > Rhodobacterales > Rhodobacteraceae > CANMIH01. Next base: position 259,624 of record CANMIH010000004.1, on the reverse strand, counting down.
GGTTCAGGAGTTCCGCCACAACACCGATACCCAGTGCCGCCATGCCACTGACAATTGCACCAAGAAGCGCGAGCTTTTTGCGGCTGCGCGAGACCGGGAATTCCGGCACAAGCGCCGTTTCCAGCACCTCAAAGCGATCCGAATCCTGACGATCTTCAAGCAGTTGACCAAGCTGCGCTTCCGCCTTACGGCGTGTGATCACGGTGTATTGCTCTTGAAGCTGAGCCAATTCACGTTGCAACCCGTTCAACTGACGCTCGACTTCGGGTGAGCCAACAATCATATCTTGAATTTGCACCACGCGGGCCCCGATCAGCGCCTTTTGTTCCCGCAACAGGGCAATCTGGCGTTGTTTCACTTCGGCGCGCTGACGATCGGACGACGTCTCCAATGCAACAATCTGCTGGTCGAGACTAAGATCCGCTTCACGCAGGCTGACCAACTGGCTACGCAACTGCAACGCACCTTCCGGCAATTGGTCCGCATGTTCTGTTTTGAACGCAGCAATTGCGCTGTCCAACCCTGCGATCTCGGTGGCCAATCTTGCTTCTTCCGTAACGAAAAACTCAAACGTCGCCTGCGCCCGTCCCTGGCTGCGATTGCGGGATTGTTCAATCACCGTGTACATCAACTCATTGGCCAAATCCGCCGCTTTCTGAGGATTGTCCAGACGCACGCGGATCATCAGACCCGAAGGCACATTTGCACCCGGTGCATAACTTTCCGGTCGTGTGCCAATTTCTTCGATAAAGATCGACTGACGCATACGGAAAATCCGCTCATTTGCGGTATCTTCCGGCATATCGTTGAAGAGGTTATGCTGTTCCATGATCCGCAGCAGATTGTCTCGTGCCATAAGGCGCTGTTCAATCAACTGCACCGAGCGTCGCGCTGTTTCCTGCTGTGGAGCGGTCGCCCCTGCAAGCTGATCGGGCACACGCGCATCTTCAATCTGGACAAGAGCGATGGCTTCGTATTCTTTGCCCTGCTGCATAGCCAGATACACCGAGATCAGGCTGCCAACGACAAAGATCATCGCAATAAGAGGCGCGCGCCGACGCAGGGCCGACATCACTTCGCTAAGCGACTGAAACTGGTTCATGACATGTCTCCTGACGCATATCTGTCAACGTGTCGGTCACCCACGTCCGAACCCACAATATAAGGGTTCAATTTACCAAGAATGTCTAAATTCTGCCATGCACAGCGGATCATCGATGCGAAACACTCTGTATCGCAGGTGAAAACGGAGGTCGTCTTAGATAAGATCATTTGTCACTCTCCCGCTGCCAAATAACACACAACGACACAATATGCGCCGCGTCAGACCACTGCCGAAACTGCAGCTCGGTTTTGAATGCCGGAGGCAGATCCCGCGTCTCATCCACATCAAGAAACCGGGCTATTCCCTGATCGAGCGAGACCGAGAGCGCCTGAAATCCATACATTCTGCGGGCGCACATAAAATGCGCCTTGAAAACGGCCTCTTTGGCGGAAAACACATGTGTTGCCAGTGCCGGGTCGTCGAAATCTTCCGCCGAAAGTATTTCATCGGCCAAGTCAGATGGCATCGGGCGATTAGGCTCGATATCCACCCCCACCGCCACAATCTTTGCGGTGTCTCCGGCAACCGCCAGACAGATGTCGTCACAATGGCTGATGCTACCGGTTCGCCCCTCAGGCCAAAGCGGAGTCCGATCCTGTGTCACTGGAAGCGCAACATCACATCCCAATGCCCGCCGCGCCGCAACACGACCTCCGGTAAATTCTGCCTGTCGGGATGGAACCGCCCGCGTCATCGCCGCCGCCTCTTCGTCAAACAAATGACGCGGGTCGAGCGGTGGGGACACTGCCATGCGCAGCCCAACGGGCAGATCGATTTGATCGAGTATGTGGGTCATATCTTTCATGCGCGACGCCGTGCCCGCATCTCGCGTCGCCGTGCCATAGCATCCGTGCGCGATTGCGCCCGTGTTGCAGCCGCCGCCGCAGGTGTGGCCGGTTTCGGTGCGGCCCCTCCTTCAACCATACCGGCAATTCGATTTGCCAGATCGCCCAGAACAGGGAACCGGAAGATATCCGTGATCGACAAAGTCTTAGCCCCAAGCTCTTCGCGGATGGCCCGATGGGCTTGAACCGCCAACAGAGAATGACCCCCAAGATCAAAGAAATTGTCCCGTGCCGAGATGTCCTGCACCCCAAGAATCGTGGTCCAGATCTGTGCCACGCGCGGCACTATGGTCGCCCCATCCCCCGAGGTGGTTTGGGGTGTCACAACCGGAGCCGCGCGCGTCACAGGTGCGGCTTTGGGTACGGTCGGCGCAGGAAGCGCCTTTCGATCAACTTTTTTGTTGGGTGTTAGCGGGAAGGCCTCAAGTGCAACGAACCGGGACGGGACCATAATCGCGGGCAGCTCGGACGACAGTGCGGATTTAAGGGCCGCCTCGGTTCCGGTTCCCGTGAAATAGCCCACCAGTCGCGTATCCCCCGGCTGATCTTCGCGCGCAATCACAACAGCCTGAGTAACGCCGGTTTGCGCCTCCAAGACAGCCTCAATTTCGCCCAGTTCGATCCGATGACCGCGCAATTTCACCTGATGATCGACCCGACCAACAAAGCTGATCTTGCCATCAATCCGACGGCGCACAAGATCCCCGGTGGCATACATCCGCCCCGCATGAAACGGGTTTTCGGCGAAACGATCGGCGGTCAATTCAGGCCGGTTCCAATACCCCCGCGTCACACCATCGCCCCCAATCCAAAGCTCACCTTCCTGTCCAACACCCACTGGTTTCCGGGCAGGATCGAGAACGTAGAGTTGAGTGTTGGTAATGGGATAGCCAATATTGACCACCGCTTCCCCGTGCTGCGGGGTTTCGACCGAAGACCAGATCGTGGTTTCGGTAGGTCCATACATATTGGTTATCGTTGCCTTGGTGATCTGGCCGAATTCCTCGACCAACGCGCCTGGCAGAGGTTCGCCGCCGAAGTAAAGGTGCGAGACACCACGTAAGGCAAAACGCGCCTCATCATTCATGGCAATCATTCGGGCCATCGAGGGGGTGCATTGCAGATGGGTCACGTCATGGCGCACAATCTGGGCCGCAATCGAGAAATCATCCTCAGCCAGTTCTTGAGCCGTGTTTGAGGCCTTTACCACCTGTGCAAGGGGTTTCAGCCCCTCAAGAACCTGTTCCCGATCAATGCCATAATCCACCAGACAGGCGATCTCGGTCACGCCAATTTTCTTCAGCTCTTCCGCGCGTGCGACAGCGTCTTCAACCGTGCCAAACAGGCCACTGTCGTTGAAATACCGCTCAAACGCAAAATCAAGGATCGCGTCCAACTCATCGGGCTCCAAACCGTCGAGCTGAAGATCGAAGGCGTTGTTCACCCCTTCGGGGCGTTTGAACGCAGGAAAGGCCCAGGCGTATTGTTTGATCAACCCAGCCGCAGAATTCAGATAGTCCTTCATCGGCCCACGCGCGATTTCGCGGGCATGATCGCGGCTGTCGCTGATGAAGGTGTGCAACATCAACGTTACGCTGAAATCTTTGGGGTCATGACCGGCGGCACGCAGCGCATTGTGATAAATCGCAATTTTCCCGGCCACTTCGTCTACCGACTGACCAAGCAGATGTGTCAGCACATTGCAGCCCAAGGTTCCCGCCTCTTCCCAGGTCTTGGGATTTCCGGCGGTTGTCACCCAAATAGGTAGCTCTTTGGACACGGGGCGCGGTTGTGTGACCACCTCATGTAGCGATCCGTCCTGTCGCGGGAACCCAACCGCCTCCCCTCGCCAAAGCCTGCGGATCTGGTCGATGTTCTGCGTCATCGCGGGCTTGTTGTTGGGCGGCGTGTTTTCGGGACGCAGCACAAAATCATCAGGCTGCCAGCCACTTGCAATGGCCATGCCAGCCCGACCGTTGGTGAGATTGTCAATCACCGCCCATTCTTCGGCAATGCGAGCCGGATGGTGCAGAGGCGCCACGACGGACCCCGCTCGCACTCCGATGTTTTTGGTCACCGCAGCAACCGCTGCCCCGGTGACAGAGGGATTTGGGTAAGGTCCGCCAAAGGCATGGAAATGGCGCTCTGGTGTCCAGACGGCGCAAAACCCATTTTCATCGGCAAACTTGGCTCCTTCAAGCAAGAGGCTATATTTGTCGCGCCCGATGCCATCGTCATTGCCCCAGTAGTAAATCGAGAAATCCATTCCCTGACCGCTCGGCAGCGCGCCATTTGAAATCAGACCTCGGTCTTCATCGGAGGACAAAACAACCTTAAACCCGCGTGCTGTGGTCCAGAACAGTTCCAGAACCGAGATATCAAAGCTTAGCGAGGTGACGGCCAGCCAGGTGCCGCCATGATCTGCGATATGGGCATCCATTCCGGCGTAGAAGTTGACCACATTGCGGTGTTCAACCATCACCCCTTTGGGTTTCCCGGTGCTGCCCGACGTATAGATCAAATAGGCCAGATCCTCGGGCCTGCTACCACCATCAGGGGTCTCGGACGAGGCCGTAGCAAGGCGAGGTTCCGCATCAAGAACCAGAAGGTCGGCGGTATGCGGCGGCAGATTGGGTTCACACCGTGCAGTGGTCACAATCACCTTGGCTCCGCTGTCCTCGACAAAATGATGTAGCCGCTCCTCAGGATAGCTCGGATCCATCGGAAGATAGGCCCCGCCTGCCTTGAGAATAGCCAGAGCCCCCACCATCATTTCAATCGAGCGGTTACAGCACAGGCCCACAACTACACCCGGTTGAACGCCCATCTCCCGCAAAAGATGCGCGGCACGATTGGCGCGGCGGTTGAGTTCGATGTAGCTGAGGCTTTGGTTTTCGAACACAAGTGCCGTGGCCTCGGGTGTCTTTGCGACCTGCGCCTCAAAAGCGCGATGCATGGTTAGCGTGGTGTCGTGTTTGGTCGCGGTCTGGTTCCAATGATCAACAACGAGATCTCGTTCCGCCTGAGGCAACTCTGTCAGATCGGCAACCGCACCCTGCGCCCCTACCAGAAGCGCAAGGCGCGCCACCAAAAGGTCAACCTCGGCCTCTGAAATGCGACCACTGTCGAAACTCACCTGAGTTGTTCCAAAGGTCAGCACGGTGCCCGGAATATGTGTCTCACCAAGGCCAATTGCAGGTGTGGCTGGCCAGCTTAGTTCCGGAGCGCGCAGCGGTAGATCGCGGGCAATAGCACCCTTCTTGTCGGCAATCTCGACCTGTTTTGCAAAGGCTTCGCGAAGGTCATTGGCTGTCCCTAACGCCTCAACGCGCAGTGGCACCCACGACAGGCTTGCTCCGCTCTGGGCCAGATCTGTCACAGCTGTGTTTGCATAAGCCAGATCAAACTGCACTTGACCTGACAGTCGGGCGGCCCAGATCGCAACATCTGCTGGATCTGCCCCGGTCCCCAGATCACGGACCTCAATCAGGCCCGATTTGTCCGCCACACCGGTCATTGCGACCGGGATCAAATCAGCAAGACGCTGACGCCAAAACCCATCGTTCTGAGCAATAGTTTTCAACTGATCCGGCTGCAGCGTCGCTGTTTCTCCAACTAGGACTTGCCCAACCTGCGCCACGTCTTTTGGTGCAACTGCCGCGCCGCACAGGCGGGTCAATCCAGACAGAACCAGGGCATGTTCACCACAGGCGACCGTCAGGTGATCTTCTCCGAGATCAATCACAGTTCCTGGCGCGGCGTGGCTCTCCGTCAACCGGGCACTAACCACGCGATAGAGCTCATCGCCTTTGATCTTGGGCACGCACAGTGGGTTCCAATAGGCCCCATGATCCAACGCCCGCACCAAACGCTCTAGCGTTGCGGCGGGTTGGGTGAAATCCAAAAGGCCCAAACCCTCTGGGCGATCTGTCAACGCATGATAGCTGCGCTGGCTGAGGTCCTGCGCAACCGGGATAAGATCCCCTTCCAACTGATCCATCAGAGATGGAAAGCTGGCGATGGCGGCCTCATAGGCTTTGGTGTTCAGGGTAAGCGCCGTATCCGTTGCGGTGATATCAAAACTGCGACTGACCAGAAGGTCACCCTCATCCACGCCACCCTGCATCAGGTGCCATGAGATGCCGTGCTGAGTTTCCCCTTCAATCAAAGCCCAAACCGGCGCATTCAGACCGGCATGGCGCGGCAAGGGGCCATCATGGAAATTGATCGCAGCTTTGCGCGGCAAGGTCAGCACATCCTCCGGGATCACCGACAGGTTTGCAATCGACAACAGAACATCAAAAGGCGCGTCCGACAGCCGCTGAGCAAGATCGGCGCCATAGGCTTCGACCCGTAGGTTCCGCGCCTCGGCCCAGGTCCGAATGTCAGGGTTGCGCGTCACCACTGCGGCAATCGTATTGCCACGCTCAAGCATGATCTCGGCGCATTGCACCAAAAGCGATTCATTCCCAACGACAACGCAAGACACCTGTACCATTCCCATTTCCCTCTATTTCACCTCAACAAAAGGCGCATGCGTCGCGCCTAGGCGCGCGGTCGGCAAAGGCCGGGCCATCGCAACCACATCATGCGCGATCAGATCGCGCAAAAATCGCGGCGGATCTGCCGGGGCCTTACCTTGCAAAAGCACACGCAACCGCCACAATGCCCCCCCAAGGCTATGCAGAGCCGTCGCCAAAACGGCATAGCCACGCCCGTGGTTTTTCGAAAAGTAATGCCAGCGACTATCCAGCCAGAACCCGGGAATGCGGGTCCAACGCTTCATGCCTGTTGAGACAGAGCCGATGTGCTCAACCTCGCTGTCGCGGACATAGTGGATCTCATGCCCCGCACGCGCCGCCCGCAAACACAGATCCGTTTCCTCAAAGTAGAGGAAAAACCGCTCATCAAAGAGCCCAATCTCATCCAACACACTTTGCCGCATCATCATCGAGGCACCAGCCAACCAGTCCACAGCGCAGGTGGCACTGGGCAATTGCAGCGGCACCGCTTTGTTGCGCAACAGGCGCGAGATGGGACCAAAGCGCGCCGCCCCCTCCAGTTCGGACCAAACCGAAGGAAAGCGAAATGCCGTCATATGAGGCTCACCATCTGAGCCATGAATATAGCTGCCGGTGAAGCCAACTTCAGGGTTGGCTTCCAGATGAGAGTAGAGATGACGGATGGCATCCGGGGCCGGGAAGGCGTCGGAGTTCAGGATATACACATAGTCAGGCTTGGCGCCCGAGCAAAGCCGCGCACGGATGCCAACATTGTTGCCCGCCCCAAAACCACCATTGTGCCCGGACTGGAGCACGCGGATGTTGTGCCCTTCGGCCCAGGCCTCAGACGTGACTGCCTGCGACAACGCCTCGTACGACCCATCCCCACTGTCATTGTCGACAATAACCAGCTCAGCGGGCAGATCTGTCATGGCGATAAGCGCCGCCTGCGCGGCCTGCAGCGTCATATCCGGAGTGCGGAAATTGAGAAGAACAACTAAGATCATGGGTTATTCCGCCGCCTGAATTGGAAACGAAAGCACCTGCCCTCGCGGTTCATCTGCGGTCTCGGCCTGCTGGATCGCGTCACGCATCAACGCAGCGAGCACGCGCACATTGGGTTCGAGCACCATGCTGTCATGATCACCGGGAACTTCGTGCACCTCAACGCCGGGCACATACAATCCCCAGTCATTGTCATGGGTGACATAGCTGCGATCCTCATCCACCATGCGACCCTCTGACACCGTCCATGTGCCAACCAGCGGCGGGCGGAAGAGCACAACACGCCCATCCCAGGGTTTAACGTCGTACGTCGCAATCGCGCGGTAAAACGCGGCCTCAATCTCGGCATTGTGGAACCCATGTGCCACATGCGTTTCCTCGACGTGACGCCGTTTTTCAAACTCCCAGGCAATGCGGTTCTTTGCCCAGATGACGGGGTAGAAGACACCCTTTTCACGCGCCTTGTGCATCTGAATGATCAGACGATCTTTGCGGCTAAGCGGCCGACGCTGGGGTAGCGGCGTATCCAGCATCACAACAAGTGACACCTCTTCCCCCATCGCCTCAAGCTGATGTGCGATCTCATAGGCGGAGATACCCCCGCCAGAAAACCCACCGATCATGTAAGGGCCGTGCGGCTGAACCTGACGCATCTCGGCGATGTAATCGCGTGCGGCTTCTTCAATGGTTTCGTGCGGAGCCTCACCGCCAAACAAGCCACGGGCTTGCACCCCGTAGAACGGACGATCCGCCCCTAAGAGATGCGCGAGGTGGCGTAGGTTCAGCACATTACCAAACATGCCGGCAATCAGGAAAAACGGCTGTCGCGCCCCCCCGTCCCCATCATGCATGGGCACAAGATGGGTAAAGCGACGACTGGGTTCACGTGGCCGGGTTTCCGATCCGGCATCGGCCTCAGAGTTTTCATCCGGCAGGCCCACTTGGTCGGCGATCAAACCCGCACATTTGCGAATGGTCGGCGCTTCAAACAGAACTGAGATTGGGAAATCGACCCGGAAGGTTTTCTTGACCATGGCGAACAATCTAACCGCAATCAGACTATGACCACCAAGATCGAAAAAGCTGTCTTCTACGCCGACATTCTGAACACCCAGTAGCGTTTCCCAAAAGCCAACCAACTGACGTTCAATCTCGTTTTCCGGCGCAACATAGTCACCATCCAACTGAGGCCGATCAAATTTCTGGGTTTCCGTGGTACTGGAGCTTTGCGCCGTCTGACGGGTTAAGGCATCAAGATCCATCGACGACACAACCACCTGCGGAAGGTTCAGAGCCAAAGCCCGGTGAAAGGCTTCAACCCCTTCGCGCGGCAAAATTCCCTGTGACAGGTTATGCGCAAGGCGTTCCTCAGCCGGGGACAGCGGCTGTCCTTCCTGCGCATCACCAAACTCAATTTCAGCGGCCGTGATCTGAGGCGCGCTGCGCAAGATATCTGCACTTTCAAGCTTGCGGATGGTAAACTCGGTGATCTCCATCACCACAGCCCCATCCGGGGCGCAAAGGGTGATGTCAAAACTGGCGGTCTCGGCATCAGCACGATTTTCGGCAGCATTGCGCACCCAGCTGACAACCTGATGGGGCAGATCCTGATGCACCCGCACGCGACCATAGCGCACTGGCACCCAAAGATGTGTCGGTTGATAGCCCTCGATCAGCTCCATCGCCCAGCCCGTGGCAATATCCAGCAATGCCGGGTGCAAAATGCAGGCATCTTCCAGAGCCAGCTCAGGCAGCGAGAGATCCGCAATGCCTTCACCCTGCCCCAAGGCCCGCGCATCAAGCACTTTCCAGCGTGGACCAAAGACAAGATGTACCTCTTGGGCGGCGGTCAACTTCTGCCCCGGAACGGAATGAGGCGTATCACAGCGCGCGCGGATCGCACCAAGATCCAAAGGATCAGGACACGCCAAAGGCAATAGCGACACAGAAGCCTGCGCCGTCAGCGCATGGCCTTTCCGCCCGTTCAATGTCGCGTCGGCCAGAACATCAAACCCATATCCGGTGTCGGACCGGCTCAGACGGATCTGCACATCCCGCGCCGCCCCTTCGGTCACACGCAGAGGGCGCAGGAAGGTTAGATCGCTGATCTCAAACGCGCCCTCTTCATGGTGCGCCCGCAGGGCCTGGGCCGCCAATGTCAGGTAGCCCGTACCCGGCAAGAGCGCATCGCCTGCACGCGTGCGGTGCTCATCAATAATCCAATCCTCCTGATCAAAGAAGGTGTTGAACAGACGATTGCCCTGTGCATCAAAGGTGGCACTGGTCAGCAACGGAAAGTCCACGGGCTCCACAGGAGGTTTGGGCATATCTCCGCTGCGTGCAGCCACGGCCTCAGCGGCCATGCCAACCTCATTCCAAATGCCCCAGTTGATGGCAGTCACGCGGGTTTTGCCACTGCGCGACTTGGCATAGGCATTGAGGAATTCATTTGCCGCCACATAGTCGACCTGCCCGGCCGGTGCGGTGACGGTTGAGGAGGAGGCAAACAGGACCATCCAATCCACCGCCCCATCGGGAAAGACCTGACCTAAAATCTCGGTGCCATGGATTTTCGGAGTGAAGACATCTTCGATGGCAGCGGGCGATTTTGTGAGCAACGGCCCGTCATCAATCACACCGGCACCATGAATAACCCCGGTGATCCGGCCATGTTCGGCCTCAATCTCGGTGCGCAGCTCCTGCATCTGATCCAGATTACACACATCTGCCGCGCGAATTACGATCGTGCCCCCGGCCTCTTCCAGCGCCTTCACCGCGCGGATGCGACGGGCGATCTGGTCCTGCGGGGCATGTCGGGCAAGGTAGTCGGCCCAATCCCCACGGTCGGGAAGTGCTTTTCGCGCAAGCAGGATCAGAGTTGCTCCTGCGCGGGCACAATCCTCGGCGAGGCTCAGACCAATGCCGCCAAAGCCCCCGGTGATCAAATACACACCGGATGTGCCGTGATGATCCGTTTCCGGCAAAGCAACGGGTTTCATCGCACATTCGAAACGGCGATCTGTTCGCAAGGCGGCAATGCTGTTGCCGGGCTCTGCCAGAAGATCTTCGAGCACACGCTCAGTCACCCTAGACCATGCTTGGTCAGATGCCGCCTCTGCCTGAGCCCGCTTCCAGAACGGCGCATCTACCCGCTGAGGCAGCTCAAGGTCCAAAGTTGACACCGTCACACCGGGCAACTCGCGTGGGATCACACGGGCGGGGCCCGCAATGGTTGCTTTGCCCGGATAAGACAGCGCCTCGTCACGCAGCTGTGCCGCGCCATTGGTCACAACAGTGATATGCGGCGTGCTCGATCCATCGTCGGCCAACGCCTGCGCCAAGAACAAAAGGGAATAAAAACCCTGTTCCTGAATGCGGTGAAAGAAGGACGAACCGGGACGATGGCTCTCATCCTGTGTCACCATCCAGAAATGCGCGATCCGGGTGGGCGCCAAACCACGCTCAACCAGATCAGCGATCAGTTGGTCATACCCCATGCGCCCCTGTTCCGGAGCCAGCACATAGCGCGTGTCATCCAGACGGGCAAAGCCATCACTAGGACGCACTTCGATCACCTGATGTCCGGCCCCGCGCAGGCGCGCGGCGGCCCGTGTCGCCAGCTCACCGTCATCGGCAAACATCAACCAGACCTGAGGGTCGGCCTCTGAGATATCTCCAATTTCAAGCGCTGCGGACCGAGGGCGCCAAACCGGTTTCCAGCCCCACTCCGCGATGTCGTCACCGCGCATCAGAAACTGCGGCGAATTTTCAATCACCTGCCCAGGCTCGATAAAATACGACGCACGTTGGAAGGCATAGGTCGGCAAAGGCACCCTGTGGCGCGGGCCCTCGCCCCAGATCTGATCCCAGTCGAACTCGGCCCCAAGCGCCCAAAGACGCCCCAGAACCTCAAACATATGTTTGTCATCATCTATCTGATCCTGCGGATGCCGCAGGGAAGACAAGACTTGGTTTGCTGAGACATCAGGATGCTGACGCGTCAAGGCAGACATGGCTTTGCCCGGTCCAACCTCAAGAAAGACGCGATCCGATTGCGCCAGCGTCGCGATCCCATCGGCGAAATGAACAGTGCCACGCAGGTGTTCGACCCAATACTCTGGGCTTGTCGCCTGCTCTGCGGTCATCAACGCACCGGTGCGATTTGAGGTCAGAGGAATTTGCGGGTCATTCAAGGTGATCCCCTGCAGATAAGTGCGGAACCGATCCAAAATTGGGTCAAGCATCCGGCTATGGGCCGCGATATCAATCGGGATCCGCTGGCATTCTATATCTTTAGATTTGAGCTTCGCCTCAAGAGCATCCAATGCGGCCTGAGGACCCGAAGCAACAGAGAGTTCAGGCGCATTGACGGCCCCGAGATCAAGATCCTCTGACAAATAGCCACGCAGGTCTTCCACTGCCAGATTGACCGACAACATGCCCCCTGCCGGGACCTCATCAAAAAGCGTTCCGCGCAGATGAACAAGACCGATGCAATCTTCAAATCCGATCACACCCGCCAGACAAGCGGCGGTGTTTTCGCCCATGGAATGCCCGGTCAAGGCCGAGGGCGTAAGCCCCCATCCCATCCACATTTGCGCCAGAGCATACTCAACGATCATGATCAGCGGGAGCTGCAACGACGGTTTCTGTAGCGCCAGATCTGCGGCCGCTTCTTCGCCGCGCTCGGGCAACCACAGGGCCCGCATATCGACTTCGGTCAGCGTTGCCAGATGGGCCAATCCCCGGTCCATCCATTCGGCAAACTCTGGCTCGGTCTCGTACAAATCCCGTGCCATGCCCGCATATTGCGCACCACCACCGGGGAACATGAACACCAGATCGGGTGCAGTGAGTGCAGAATGCGAATGCACGCGACGCGGGGTTTCATCGATGAGCAAGCGCGCCGCGTCTTCATGAGTTTCAGCCACCACAATACGACGTTTGTCAAAGGCACGCCTCCCTTGCTTCAACGTAAAGGCCACATCCGCCAAGGATTGCTCGGGATGGGTGCGCAGGTGCTCGGCCAGGCGCCTGGATTGTTCGTCCAAAGCCGCTTTTGACCGAGCCGACAGTGTCAGAATTTGAAACGGCCAATCAGAAGTGGCCGAAGCACCCCGCTCGGGCGCCTCCTCCAGAATGACATGGGCGTTGGTCCCGCCCACCCCAAGGGAATTCACCCCGGCGCGACGAGGATGTGCCCCCACCTGCCACGGTGTCAGCCTGTCATTCACCCGAAATGGGGAGGTTTCGAAATCAATGGCCGGGTTTGGTTTCTCATACCCAAGGCTTGGCGGCATTTGCTTGTGATGCAACGCCAAAGACGCCTTGATCAGACTTGCCACACCAGCGGCTGTATCAAGATGACCAATGTTGGTTTTCACACTGCCGATGCGGCAATGCCCCACCGCATCCGACGTTTCGCGAAAGGCCTGGGTAAGCGCGGCAACCTCAATGGGATCGCCCAGATAAGTACCGGTGCCATGGCATTCGACATAGTCAATAGTGTCCGATGTGACATTTGCCAGAGCCTGCGCTTCTGCAACCGCAGTAGCTTGCCCATCGACAGAGGGTGCCAGATAGCCCGCCTTTTGCGCCCCATCATTGTTCACCGCAGATCCCTTGATGATGGACCAGATGTGATCGCCATCCGCAATCGCATCCACCGCGCGGCGTAGTACAACCACGCCAGCCCCCGATCCAAATACGGTGCCCTGTGCGCGATGGTCAAAGGCGTGACAGGCCCCATCCGGCGACAGGATTTCATTCTCTTTGTACAGATATCCGCGCCCCTGCGGCAGCTCGATGGTCACCCCCCCGGCGATGGCCATGTCACATTCACCGTTCAGCAGGGCCTGAACCGCGTAATGAGTGGCAACAAGCGAGGTGGAGCAGGCGGTTTGAAGATTGATCGACGGCCCGTGCAGATCCAGAACATGGCTCAGACGGGTTGTCATGAAATCCTTGTCATTGCCGGTATGGCGTAGCAGGAACATACCCGTGTTCTCAACCAGATCCGGATTGGAACAGACATTAAAATAGAAATAGCTGCCCATTCCGCAGCCTGCAAAAACACCTACTTGTCCGGGAAAGTTCTCGGGCACTTGTCCGGCGTTTTCCAGCGCCTCCCAGGCGGTTTCCAGAAACTGGCGGTGCTGAGGATCCATGATCGCGGCTTCTTTAGGGGAGAATCCAAAGAATTCGGCGTCAAACAGGTCAAAATCATCCAAAGGCGCCGCGAACGGCACATAGTCGCGGTGGCGTCGCAGACCGGGGTCTTCACCGGCCTCGGTCAAATCTGCATCGCTCAGACGGCGGATCGCGCTGACACCATCCCGCAGATTGCGCCAATAGGTCGAGATATCCGCAGCCCCGGGCAGATGCGCAGCCATCCCCACGATTGCAATATCAGTCTCGCCAATTGTCTGCTTGTCAGCCGTCATGAATCACTCACCTTCTCGCACCAAGATACCCTGTCATCAGGGTGCGCCGGGAATGGGGCGATTTTTAGGTATCCATAGGGTATTCCCCGCGTTCAAAAGGCTATCACGCCTTATTGTTGCGCAAGTGTAAACAATTCAGGTATTTTTGACAGCACTGTCCTCAAATTGCACGGGAATTTAGGCCTCACTAGCCCCCTGCTTGTACCGCAAGCGCCATAATGTGGGGCCAGTTCACCCCCAAAGCCAAAGCCGTCAGAACCAGACCAATTAAGGCAAACACAGCATCGTGCAGGGGATCCCAGGCCCCCATGTGGCGCGCCAGCCAAACCACACCGGGATAGATCATAAGATATGCAACGCCCTGCCCGACAAGCGCGCCAAGCAGCCCTCCGGATTGCAAACCGACAAGAAGGCACACCACCATGACCACCGCCCGGACCGCGGACAGAACGAAGAACCGTTTGGAATCTCCTGCCGCCAAAGCGGCCTGATCATAGGTCAGCACAAGGATCGCCGGGATCTGAGCACAGGCCAGAACCACAACCACAGCCCCGGCGTTGACGTATCTCGGATCGTAGAGAACACCGACAATCCAGACGCCTAAAAACGCAAAGATGCCCACCATCGGGATAAGCGCCGCCGACGCCAGAAACCGCATTTTGCGCAGCTTGAGAAAATTGGCTCGGTTCTCACGTGGGGGCGCTTCGCGGTAAATCGGGATCAACACCTTTTGCGTCACCATTGTGCCCAACATCATCGGGAAGGCAGCAAGAAAGAAGCCAATATTATAGACCCCAAAGGCATCCAACGGGATAAACTTTCCAATCAGCAACTTGTCCGCCTGAAGGAAAAAGAACCCGCAGGCGGTCGACAGAAACATCCATTTTCCGAAAGAGAACAATTCTTTCACGGCTTTCGGCTCCCAGCGCAAACGATTGCGTTCACCGGGAAGAAACAGCCCATAAATCACCAGCTCTGCCGCTGCCCCAATGACCCCTGCCGCCACAAGAGACCAGATCGATCCCGTCAGCACCGCAAGGATCACACCAGAAGACACACCAACCACTTGAACTGCTGCTTCCAGCAGGGTCAGGCGGCCCAAATTCAGGTGCCTGTTGGCGGTGATCATTCGGGTGGGGCGAAACCCGTTGAACAAAAGCAGCAAGGCCGCCACCGGCAAAATCTGGGTCAGCATCGGCTCATCGTAGACCCAGGCCATAGGGAAGGCCAATAGACAGGCCGTGATCCAGAGGCCAACCCCACGGATGATCTGCATCGTCCAGGCGGTGTTGAGGAAATCCCGATCATCGCCTCGTTTACTATGCAAGATCGAAGGAGTGATCCCGACGTCGGAAAACAACCCCAACCCCATCAACCAGACCAAAACCAAGGCCATCAGGCCAAAGGCCTCAGGGAACAGCAACCGAGTCAGAATTAGATTGGATGCCAGACGCAGGGCCTGCGCAAAGCCAAACCCGCCCACGGTCAGCAAAGCGGATCGCGTGGCGCGGGCGGCCAGAGAATTGCCCTGCAATCGGGTCATTGCGCTCATCTGCTGCGGCTCCAGTCCTGCGTCTTGCTCCGGGTCAGTTTCGCCAGCACCGCTACAGAGGTATAGATGGCAAACCCTAGAGGATCCCGCAGAGCTATGCCCAGTTTTTCGCTCATGGAAAACGGGGACTTATCGTCGTTGCGCTGCAATTCAGGATAGCGCGCCATGACCTCTTCCACACCAACATCCTGCCGTCGCCGCACCTTCACCAAGGTCGCAAATCCTTCGGCGATCGGCCAATCGTATCCCGGTTCGACCCCGATCCGTTCCTCTGGCGCAAAACTGAGCCGGACAAAGGTATCATCCGAAATAATCGCAGGAAACTCCCCCCAACGCGCGCGCCCCGCGGCATTCACCGCAAACACACCACACCCCGGTACACCACTGCGCATAAAAGGCACCTGTCGCCAGATCCGCGCATAGGCCCGACTGAACCAGCCCTTGGCCGTGATCCGCACTGCCCCACTGGCATAGCACGGGTGCTCCACCTCAAGCACCTGCACTAGGCTCCAGAGCAAACCGGCGTCCACGGTCACATCCGCATCGAGATAAATCCGCAGAGGCGCCAGAGCGGCCGCGTCTCCGGCATTCAACGCTGCCAGTTTGCCTCCGGCCTGTCGTTCGATGACGTCCAACTGCCAGCCACGGGCTTGAAATCTGTCGGAATACCCGCGCGCCACATCGGTGGTTGCATCCAGACAGCCATTTGCCACCACGACCACCTGCAGCGCTGCGTCCCGCGGCCACTCAGAGGCCAGCACCGCCAACAGGCAATCGCCAATTAGCTTTGCTTCATTGCTTGCTGGCAAGATTACACTGGCCCGCATGGAGGCTTCCTCACGCATAGTTGAACGACCCGTACCTTCGAGGCCACACCTAGAAAAAATACAATCATGATCAAAGGCTAGATGCCAGTTAACTATGGCCAAAGAATGAAAAGCACAGGAATAGTTTGGGCAACCGTCGGGGGAGACGGGCTGCTCGAACCTTCAAGGCTGCTCACGTGTCGCAACGCTTGCGAATTGGATATATCGTCCCGCAATTTCCGGGACAAACCCATGATGTCTTTTGGCGCGAAATCCAAGCGTTGGAAGCGATGGGTCATGACGTTCATGTTTTCACACCGCGCAAGCCCGCTAAAACGCAGATCGCACAGGATTGGACGGCACAGGCCGCCAGCCGAACAACGGTTTTAAGCTCATTCAACCCCATCTCACCTTTTGTCGCCCTGTCCCGACTACTGTCCAAAGGCCTTCTGCGATGGGCTTTGCGTGAAGGCCCTGCCTTTTTACGGGACAGCCTGACTGCGCTGGGTGCTGCCCAGCATTTGGCAAAATGCGCGCGTCATCATAGGCTTGACCACATCCATGTGCATTCCTGTGGCAGGGCCGCTTTAATTGCCTACCTTGCCCATCACCTCGGGGCGCCCCAGTATTCCATGACCCAACACCTGCCGCTGGCGCACAGTGGCTCGGCACAGCGGTTGAAATGGGCGCAGGCCGGATTTGTGACGGCTGTCACCCATCGCTTGCTGACAGAGGCCAGCAATGCCTTTCCCGAGTCCCTTCCCGATCGCATTTTGGTGCGCCCGATGGGCGTCGATACCACACAATACCAGCGCAGCGCGCCCTATATGCCTCCTGAGACCGGTCGCCCTCTGCAGGTTTTTTCCTGTGGTCAGTTCACTGACGGCGCTGGTCACGAGGATCTGCTGTCGGCCACCCGTCAACTTCTGGATCAAGGTGTAGATGTCCGCGTCGAGATAGCAGGGACCAGTGACGCCGCAACAGGTTCGACCCGCGAGACACTCGAAGCTCAGATCAAAAAGCTGCGCCTGAGCGAACATGTCAAACTGTTGGGCGCGCTGAAGTCAGGCACCATCAAAGCCAAGTTGGACGACGCCCACCTGTTTGTGCTTGTCCCGCGAAACGACCATCTCAGCGTCGCCTATATGGAAGCCATGGCCATGGGGGTCCCAACACTAGGCGCCGATACAGGGGGTGTTCGCGAGCTGATCGAAGACAGCGTCACAGGCTATCTGGTTGAGCCACGCAATCCTGGAATGTTGTCGCGCACCATCCGGTCTTTGGCAAATGATCCCGAAGCGCTGTTGCGCCTCTCAGACGCGGGCCGCACCCATATTGAGACCTATTATAAATCCGAGCACACCGCCCAGACGCTTGTCTCGGAAATACAGCGCCTGACATCCGAGACCACCTCGTCATAGACCGGCGGTATCGAGCGTCTCTTCGGGAGCTTTTTCAAACGACAGTGTTTCAATTGCCGTCAAACGGACTGTCCCCAATGGCCCAGCAGCGGTCACAACTCCGTTCTTGCGATTAAACTGATAAGCTGTCCGAGCACCGGGCAGCACCGCCCGGTCCAACCCATCGCCCCCATGCAGCAGGTCATCGCCGCCACCGCTGATCAGCGTGTCATTCCCCGCACCCGCCAGCAAGACATCTTCATGCGGGGTGCCTTCGAGACGCTGATTGGCGCCGCTCTTTGACAGGATCACACCATTTTCAAAGGCCTGCGGATCGCGCGTTTCCCAGCCATTCGGACCCGAGGCATTAAAGGCCATCACCATATCCCAGCGCGGATTGTCATCTTCAAGATGCCTCAAGGAACCCCAGCTGCCCCACTTAGACGCCGGAGCAACATCAACAAAAGCCGTAAACATCGTGCCCCCGGATTGTGCCCAGGCCGCAAACAGAACCTCGTACAGCTTGGCTATTTCCGGGGTATAATTGTAATGAACCATAAAATCGCGCACCCGGTCATCGTTTGAAAGCACACCATGGCCTAGAATATGTGTGCCCCCTTCATACATGACCATCTGCAGGCCCGCTTTCTCAGCCACGCCCGCATGGTAGGGGAAAAGTTCCTGCGTCAGCTCGCGCAGCGATCCCTGCTCAAGCTCAAGTGTCACCGGCGCAATCGCCGCTTCAAACCGTGCCTTTTTGACAAATTCGCGCAGGGCTACACGGCGTAGCCCCTGCTCTTCCCCGGCTTTGGTGGCCAGTTCTTCGGATTGATCCAACCACCCCTGCAGCTTGGCCGCATTTTCCTCGCTGCCAATCTCATAACCAAAATATCCCGTAACTGCGTAGGCATCAAATCCCTCCTGCGGCAGATATCCGAGCTTCAGGTAGGCCAAGGGCGCAGTCAGAATATTCTCTTCCAATCCGGGCCATCCCGTTTGGGTTGAAATCACTCTCACGAGCCGATCCGAGCTCTCAGCACCAAACACGTCACTCCAGATCTCGGACGTTTGCGCTGCCCGCAGCGCATAGTACTGCAACCAACCGGATGAGCTTTCGCCCCAAAGTGACAGGGCCTGCTGTTTGGCCCAATCCGCCTGCGGGAACACCCAGTTCCAGACCTCGTTCGAATATTCGACATAGGCCTTCAACCGCGGATCAAGCGTATCGCGCACCTCTTCCGCAAAGCGCTGAATATAGGTGTCATCTGCCGCGTGGGGCATGTTGAACCAAGGATCTGCGCCCACACGGTTTGACAACTGCACCATCACTTCAACCGGAACCCCCCACTGCACCCAGGTTGCATCGCCAAGACGCGGACGATCTTCCCAGCGCGTAATGGTACTCCCGTTGGTCTGCATCCAATCCATAAACCGCAGGGCACGCACATCCTGCACCCGCGCCAGCCAGTCGGGATTAAAAACTTCACCCGCATCATAAAGCTGCTGCTGATCCTCACGCAGAATGCGGATGTTGCGAATTTGGTCGCGGTCAGGCAGCGCACTGATACGCAATCCGACAATCCCTTCTCCGGGGGAATAGGTGAAATTGATACGACCCGGCTCATAGCGCACCCGTTTGGCTCGGCCGGTCATGCGCACCTCGGCCTGTCCGTCATAGGTCACGATGTAACGTCCGCGCAAAGCGGCGTTATCCGGGTTTTGCTCGGTCAAAAAAACCGTCTCGATGGCCTCGGCGCCACTGGGAAGGCTTAAAGGCCACCCATTTTCGTCCAGATGCCCATTGGCGCGCAGCTGCTCGGTTGTGACCGCGCCCCATTGGCCGGGCAAATGCCCCACCCAGGGCCGTGCGCTTTTCATCAGATCCAGAAAAGGCTGCTGCGTGGACCAGTCGGCAATCATATGCAGCCCCATGCCCATCGCCGGGATCCCTTCGGGGCGCACACCTTTAGGCGGCAGGGCCACGGGCTGTCGTTTGGGCAGATCTTCGGCCTGAGCCGCAGCGGCCACCACGCGCGGCGCCTGTTCAACAGCCGTGTTCAGCGCCTGCACCTCGGGCATGGCCGCCCAGATAGCCGAGGCGACCTCGCCGTACTTTTCGACAAGTTCGGGATGGATCGCTTGGACGGGTGGCTTGAACCCCGCCGGAGGCGGCACATCATAAAGCGCCGAATACGTGATCATCGCCGCCAATAGATAGGTGGTTGCGGTGCCATGTGGTGCATCGTCGGTGAACAGGTCGGTCACATCCAGATCTTCCAGAAGACCACCACGACCAATGATCTGGGTCAGGATCGATCCAACAGGAAGCAACCGCACATCCGCCGCCGGATTGTCTCGGTTCATCCGCTCGACCAGATCCACATACCAATCGTGGTATTCCCCTTGATTGAATCGGTAGTACCGATTGAGACGGCGGTTTCCGGGAGGAAATGAGCGAATTTTCCCTTCCATATCCGCCCAGCCCTCATAGATGAACTGTCGCGTATCCGGAGAGGTGCGCTCAACCCAATTGCTCACCTTTTGTAGCGCCTGCAGCGGTGTAGCGTCCGGATCGTCATAATAGGGTTTATCCGGCGCCTGATACTGAATGAAATTTGTCGGGGTCAGAATCATGGCATCAAACCCTGCATCGCCAAAGTCGCCGCTGCGCCAGACCCGCTTTACCCCATCAAACGACCAGTTTGGCGTAGGAGGAAGGCTTTTGCCGTAATCACGGGTAAAGCCCCAACTGCCATCCACCCCAAGCGCCCGACCATCTGCCCGTGCCATCTGGCCCAGCCAATAGGGCACATTGGTGTGATCTTCGTCTTCACTCAGATGATGCACCAGTGAATTGCCAAACATATAAACCTTGGTTGCATCACGTTCGGCCACAGCCCCCACCGGGAGAAGAAGTGCCACCAAGAAAATCAGCTGACGGATCATGTTTGTGCCCTGTTTGCCTTGCCTTAGGCGCACTATGCCTCAGGACAGCGGTCGGGCAAAGACCTAGCCGGTTAACGGGTAAAAATTCGCTTGCGACAGGGGGTTTTCATTTCGAATTAGGGGGGTATAGTGCGCCCTATGTTGATGCAGACACATATCGCCAGTGATGCGCGCCTTCCGGCGCCCTTTGCGCGTGGCATCGACCTACTCCTAATTGGCCTCTGAGCGTGGCCTGATACGGCGCGCGTGCTCAGAGGAGATGTCTCGCGCCGGTACCCCACATCAGACTTAGGAGAGTGCGCCATGCATAAGGTGAATCTGGCAGACAAACTGGCCCAATTTTCAACCCACTGGGATCCCCATGTGGTGGCGAACTACAATGACAACGACATCATGGTGGTGAAATTTCAGGGGGAATACCCCTTTCACAAACATGACACCACGGACGACTTCTTTCTCGTACTCGAAGGCGAAGTCACCATGGAGTATGACGCCCATGAATCCGTGACCTTTTCGGCTGGTGAAATAGTGGTGGTGCCCGCGGGCGTTGTCCACCGTCCACGGGCCGAACACGAGGTCAAAGTGCTTTTGATTGAACCCAAAGGCGAACCCAATTCCGGGGACAGCGACCGCGCTCCAGCCCCCAAACCGCATATCTAAGTAAGGATCCACGCCATGACCAAAGATCGTGTGCTTATTTTTGACACCACCCTCCGTGACGGCGAACAGTCTCCCGGGGCCACCATGACCCATGATGAAAAGCTCGAAATTGCCGAGCTTCTCGATGACATGGGTGTCGACATCATCGAAGCCGGTTTCCCCATTGCCTCCGAGGGCGATTTCCGCGCCGTCAGCGAAATTGCCGAACGGTCGAAGAACTCGGTCATCTGTGGTCTGGCCCGCGCCCAGTTCAATGACATCGACCGCTGTGCCGAGGCCGTTCGCAAAGCGGCCAAACCGCGCATCCACACCTTTATCGGAACCTCGCCGCTGCACCGCGCCATTCCCAACCTGACCCAGGACGAAATGGCCGAGCGGATCCACGACACCGTGACCCATGCCCGCAATCTGGTGGACAACATCCAGTGGTCGCCGATGGATGCGACACGCACCGAATGGGATTACCTCTGCCGCGTGGTTGAGATCGCCATCAAAGCGGGCGCGACCACCATCAATATTCCCGATACCGTGGGCTATACCGCCCCGCGTGAAAGCGCCGATCTGATCAAACGCCTGATCGAAACGGTGCCTGGCGCAGATGAGATCGTCTTTGCCACCCATTGTCACAATGACCTTGGTATGGCGACCGCCAACTCGCTGGCCGCGGTTGAAGGCGGCGCCCGTCAGATCGAATGTACCATCAACGGTCTGGGCGAACGCGCCGGCAACACTGCCTTGGAAGAGGTGGTCATGGCGTTGAAAGTGCGTGGGGATATCATGCCGTTTGACACCGGCATCGATACCAAAAAGATCATGCACATCTCACGTCGCGTCGCCAGCGTGTCGGGCTTTGCCGTGCAGTTCAACAAAGCCATCGTCGGCAAAAACGCCTTTGCGCATGAAAGCGGCATCCACCAGGATGGCATGCTGAAAAACGCCGAAACCTTTGAAATCATGCGCCCCGAAGATGTGGGCATTGCCGGTACCTCGCTTCCGCTTGGCAAACACTCGGGCCGTGCCGCCCTGCGGGCCAAGCTGAAAGAGCTTGGGGTCGAGGTTGGAGATAACCAGCTCAAAGATATCTTTGTCCGCTTCAAGGATCTGGCCGACCGCAAGAAAGAGGTGTTTGACGATGACGTTCTTGCGCTGGTATCCGACACAGGCGCGGAATCCGATCACCTGCAGTTGGTCAATCTCAAGGTTGTCTGCGGCACCGGCGGTCAGGCCGAAGCCGAGCTTGAGATGGAGATCAACGGGGAAGATGTGACCGCCACTTCCAAAGGTGACGGCCCTGTAGATGCCACCTTCAAAGCTGTGCGCGAATTGCACCCCAACACCGCGCGCCTGCAGCTCTATCAGGTGAACGCCGTGACCGCTGGCACAGATGCGCAGGCCACCGTGTCGGTCCGTCTGGAAGAAGACGGCGTGATTGCTACCGGCCAATCTGCGGATACTGATACCGTTGTCGCCTCGGCCAAAGCCTATATTCAGGCGCTCAACCGTCTGATCGTGCGTCGTGAAAAAGTCGGCACAGGTGTGGACACCAGAGAGATCAGCTACAAAGACGTCTGATCTTGCATCAATAAAATTGGTCGGAGGGTACGTCCCTCCGGCCAATTAGACCAAATCCGCCTGAGATCTAACTAAAGCGATTGAGGCGAATGCTACTGTTAGTTTCCGCAATCATCGGCATGCGCCGGATGTCCTGCAAAATACGGTCCAACAGCTGAAGCGATGACACGCGAAGCTCCAAAATCAGATCATAGGCGCCATTGGCGCTGCTGAGACTCTCTACCTCGGGAATGCGTTGGAGATGATCAATGATCCTTCGGCTGTCTCCCGGTTTCAACGAGACAAGAACCAAGGCTTCGATAAAGGCCTGCTCCGAATGGATCCCCAGCTCAAGTGTAAAGCGTTTGATGGTGCCATTGGCGACCAACCGGTCGATCCGGTTTTGCACGGTCGCACGTGACACATCCAAACTCCGCGCAAGTTCGGCCGCGGAACGGCGCGAATCCAAACTAAGCAACCTCAGCAATTCACGATCTGTGTCGTCCATGTGCCTCCTGCCGATTAGCTAATTCTGTCTAGAGATTCGCTAGTTTTCGAGCGCAATCGTAGCAATTTCCACCTATTTCGCCAGAAATTTTCCACGCAGAGTGAACGGACCGCAGTAGGAGACACATCAATGAAAGTAACCGTTTGCCAGATTGATCCGCGCGCCTCCGCGCTCGAAGACTACATCTCTGGCCTGAAAGACCACATCAAATCGGAAGAAAGTGATTTTCTCCTGCTCCCTGAAATGGGCTTTTCCGACTGGCTGGCGGCGGACAAAACACCGGATGCCGACCGCTGGGGTCAGGCGGTCGCGGCGCATGATCACCACATCGCTGATCTCGCAAGTTTTGGGGTTTCTGGCGCTATGGGCACGCGCCCAATTGTCAATGCCGCCGGAAGCCGGCGTAATCAGGCCTATGTTTGGTCAGCTGAAACAGACACCGCCTCGGCACTCCATGAAAAATACTATCTCCCGGATGAGCCAGGATATTATGAACACACATGGTATGATCGCGGTGCAAAACAGTTTGATGTCGCACGTGTGCTAGGGATGCGTCTTGGCGTCCAGATCTGCACCGAGATGTGGTTCTTTGAATGGGCCCGCCACTATGCGGCCTCACGGGTTGATATGCTCTGTGTGCCCCGCGCCACGCCTCATGCCTCAGTCGACAAATGGCTGGCGGGTGGTCAAGCGGCGGCTGTCTGCTCCGGCGCCTACTGCCTGTCGTCCAATTTGTGGGCTCCCAAAGGCACAGGCCCTGACCTTGGCGGATTGAGCTGGATCATCGATCCGGAAGGCAATGTTCTGGCGACAACCGACGCCGACACCCCCTTTGCGAGCGCCGAGATCGACCTAGAATTCGCGCAGGCCAGCAAATCCACCTATCCCCGCTATGTCCCGGAGTAACCCAGACCGGAGGCACTAACTGTCATTGGCTTCTCCAATGCAGTGAGTGAATCATTAGAACTTAAAAATGGCTCCCGCAGTAATCTTCGGGAGCCATTGTTTTGACACATCGATGTAAAAAGCTTCGATTTCTTGCCGCATTACTTAATCTGGAACACCACGGTGACCGAAGCTCCGGTTTCGATTTCGCCAGCGGCCACAGGCACGCTGCGCGCGGCTTCCAACATCACCGGAGCATCCGCCATAAACCCGCCCTGCGGCGCAGCAACGTCACTGATCGACAGGACCGGGCCAAGCTCTACCCCCGCGGCCTCGGCGTAAAGCGCGGCTCGGGCAAAGGCATCAGCCACCGCCAGCTTGCGCGCTTCATCAACGGCCGCACTCGGATCAGAGTTTGCAAATTGCAGCCCGCTCAGGGTGTTGGCGCCATCGGACAGGGCCGCCGCCAGAACGTCGCTCAACATATCCAGATCGCGCACGCGAACCCGCAGCTGGTTCGAGGCAACAAAGCCCTCTGACACCTCTTCGTCACGCTGGTTGTCCCAACGGCGATCCTCACGCAAAGACAGCGAAGAGGTCTGAATGTCACGCGCCTCAATCTTCTGGGCTCCAAGGCGCGTCATGATCGCCTCCAATGCGTCGGAGGTGGCATTCATCGCCTCAACGGCGTTTTTGTCCCGAAAGGTCGCCCCAAGTGTCACTGTCGCCATATCCGGCACCGATTGCACACGCGCCGAGCCCCCGACAGTCATGGTTGCAACCGACTCGGCATAGGCGGCGGTGCTCATCACAACTGCGGTGACAATTGCTAAAAATCGCATTCTATCTCTCCTGAAACGTGTGGTCTGGTGTGAAAAATCGCCCTGTACAGCCCATATCGCAAGTCAGATTAACCTGACGTTTCTTTTCGTCGGCAAAGACTTGCTGTATACTTGGCGCAACGGGGCTTGGGACTCCCATCACTTTTGCAGGACTGGTAAAACCCGCGCCATGGTACCAAATTTTGCGCTCCTTCTTTCGTTCGACGGCATCGGCTTGCTGCGCCAGACCCCTCGTGGCTGGGCAAAGCTTGCGGATGTCCCCTTGGACAGCGCCGATCTGACCGGCGACGTTAATGCTCTGCGACAGCAGGCGCAGACGCTTGACCCCACCGGGGCTCAGGTGGCGTTGATCATCCCGAATGAGCAAATTCGCTATTTGGATATCCCAGACCCCTCCGGGCGCCCCCGTTTCAAAGACCGCGCAGTGCGCGACGCGCTGGATGGCGCAACGCCCTATGACGTCGAGGATCTCGTTTACGATCACGTCGCCATTGGCCGCCAGCGCATGATTGCCGCCGTCGCCCGCGAAACCCTTGACGAGGCCGAAGGTTTTGTTCGCCAGCATGGCTTTGATCCGGTTAGCTTTCTGGCGCTTGCACCCGAAGGCGCGTTTGACGGTGTAGTCTTCTTTGGAGGCTCGGTCAGTTGGCTCGGCCCTGATCCTGCGCGCCCCGACGCCCCGTTTGAGATTTATCCAGCGGATGCCGAGGCATTGACTCCTCTGGCCGTTTTGGCATCGCCTGCGCCCAACCCGGAGCCCGTTAAAGACCCCGAACCCACTTCGGCCCCAGAGCCTGAAGCAAACATTGAGCCTGAGACAACACCCGAACCTGTTGACGCTGCTGAAGCTCCCGTGTCTGAAGCTGCCGCACCACAGGTCGAGGACGCGGCTGAAGAGCCCGCGTTAGGGTCTTCACCAGAACCCGAGGCCTCTCAGGAAGAAACAGAGCCACCGGTTGCCGCGGCTACCGAACCTGAATCCGACCCTCAGGACGATCAAGAGCAGCTTGATCTTGGTATCGACCATCTTGAACTTCACCAGATTGCCCCACCGCGGCCCGAGCCACAGCCGGTTCTTCTTCCGGGAGAAGACCCCTTTGGGCCGACGCCAGAGCAATCTCAAACGTCGGAGAAGTCGTCTATCGAGGGTCTTGTAACAACAAACAAAACTCTCGACATTCTTGACGACCTGGATGACCTCGCCAGCACCGTTGGTGCGGGTCTCGACAACGACGAGTTCGAGAGCAAACTCGCCGCTGCGCTGGACGAGGCACCTCAGGGTATCCCCACAGAAGACCCTGTCGAAGCTCCCGCAGCGGCAGAGCCTGTCTCACCACTCTCTCCTGCGCCCACGGCTTCCCCGGATCAGGCGGAGACACCGCCATTGGCTGCATCCGCTGCGCCGACCACAGATCTCGACACGCCACCCAAGAGCTTTTCCGACGTCTTTTCCGCGACACCGCCGGAACAGACTTCGCCATTGGCTGATTTCAGCCAGCTGCGTGCACGACGTGACGCGGTGCCCCCGGCGCCCCGCCCGCTTGAGCTAGGACCTGACAAAGCCGAACCCACCCCTCCAGCGCCTTCGGTCACACCCGCGCCTGAGCCCAAGGCGGATTTCGATACCGCCGCCCGTGCAGCCGCCGCCGCAGCAGCGCGTCAAAATTTGGTTGCGCAAAAAACAGCAAGCTCGAGCACAACAACACCCGTACAGGCGCCCAGCAAACCCGTCGCGCCTCCACCTCCGGCGCCCCAAACGCCCACAGCCGCCAAACCATCGGCCACCAAGCCAAAAGAGACAGCTGCCTCCGGCATGACACCTTTGGCGCGGATCAAACCCGTCAAGAAAGCGTTCCACATCTCGGAAGTGCCGGGCGCTACACCTGCAGAGACGGCTCCTCCGATTGAAAAGCCGCGCTCAGAATCCGCCTCTCGCGCAGATAAGGCCTTGGCCGGGTTTCGCAAAAAAGCCAAAGCTGAGCCCATCGCCGACACGGCGCCCGCTCTCGAGCTCGAAGATGAGAGCGAAAAATTCACTGTATTTGGTGCCCGAAATCGCCCCCCTGTAGGCGGCAAACCTCGTTTCCTCGGGCTCATGCTCACGGCTGGGCTATTGCTGTTCCTCGTCGGAATTGCGGCCTGGGCCACTGTCTTTTTAGACGAAGGTGTCGCGGGCCTCTTCAAAGGCAAATCCGACGTTGAGATCGCCGACACCGATGTTTCGCAGGACCGGCCGACCCCGGTTGCCGCACCGTCAACCGCGCCTGTCGCGACCAACGTTCCAGACCCCGCACCGGCTGAAGAGGTGCAACTCGCCTCACTCAGCACCGGAGAGGACCTGACACCGCCCTTGGCCGCGTTGCCGTCACCTGCACCTCTGCGTGCCCTGACACCAGAAGAAGCAGCGGCCACCTATGCCGCAACCGGCGTCTGGCAACGTGCCCCCGCGGAACCCCACAATCTGCCCTTGGATGAGGTCGTCTCCCTCTATATCGCCTCCATCGACCCCAAGGTTCAGGGATCAGATGCGGTGGCCCTGCCCAACCCGCAGAATTTTGTCGCCGACCCGCAGATCGCCAATCCCGGGCTTCCGCCCCCCGCTGGCGTGACCTTTGACATCGACAGCCGCGGTCTGGTCCGCGCCACGCCCGAGGGTGCTGTGACACCGGATGGGTTTCGCGTGTTTACCGGCCCACCACCCGTGGTCCCTCCGCTGCGCGGGGCGCCGCCTGTGCCAACTCTGGCGGATCCGAGCCAAGCTGCAAACACAGCGTCGCTTGCCACATTCCGTCCCCAAGCACGCCCTTCCGATCTGATCGAACAGCGTGAAAGGGCCACCCATGGCGGCATTTCCATCGCCGAGCTCGGGGCCATCCGTCCGGTACTACGTCCCCGCACGGAGCAGGAAGTTGCGGTCGAGGAAACCCCAGAAGCCACCGCTTTGGCGGTGTCACGCTCGCTGATCCCGGTTGGCCGCCCGCGCAACATGGCCGCGATTGTAGACCGCGCGGAAAAAGCACCCCAGCCAGTGCAAACCGCCGCCGTGGCCCCGCGCACCGTCACACCCAGCATCCCGTCAGGCGCAAGCGTGAGCCGCGCCGCAACGGTCAACAACGCCATCAACCTCAACAAAATCAATTTGATCGGTGTCTTTGGCACACCCTCCAATCGGCGGGCTTTGGTGCGTCTTCCGAACGGACGCTACCAGAAAGTCAAGATCGGCGACCGGTTGGATGGCGGACGGGTGGCGACAATTTCCGAATCCGAACTGCGCTATACCAAAAGCGGACGCAACGTGACGTTGAAAATGCCACGCAGCTGATTGCAAAAAAGCCCCGGACAAAACCGGGGCTTTTCACTTTGCGGGACGGTGGGTGGGGCGAGGCCGCAGGCCAGCGTCACCCCGTCCCCCTCATTCCGCTGCGGTGATCTCGCCATTGGCGATCTGCTCGCGCTCAATCGATTCAAACAAGGCTTTGAAATTGCCTTCGCCAAAGCCGTCATCGCCCTTGCGCTGGATAAACTCGAAAAAGATCGGGCCAATGACGGTCTTGGAAAAGATCTGCAAAAGGATCTTGGTTTCACCGCCATCCACCACACCTTCACCGTCGATCAGAATGCCGTGTTTTTGCATCCGGTCCATCGGCTCATCATGGCCCTGCACCCGCTCGTGGCTCATCTCGTAATAGGCCTTCGGAGGCGCAGGCATAAAGCGGATGCCGCGCGCTGAGATCTCGTCAGTGGAATCGTAGATCCCCTCACTGCCCACGGCGATATGCTGAATGCCTTCGCCTTTGTACTTCTTCAGATAGGCAACAATCTGACCTGTCTCACCCCGGTCTTCGTTGATCGGGATGCGGATCCGCCCACAGGGAGAGGTCAGCGCCCGGCTGAGCAGCCCGGTGAACTTGCCCTGAATGTCAAAAAAGCGGATTTCCTTGAAGTTGAACAGATCCCCGTAGAACTTAAACCACTGATCCATATTCCCTTTAAAGACATTGTGGGTAAGGTGATCGAGGTAATAGAACCCAACACCGCGCGGCTTCGATTGGGCAATCCACTCAAACTCTTCGTTGTAGGGGGAGGTGTCATAATACTGATCGGTGAAGTAGATCAGACTGCCCCCAATCCCTTTGATCGCAGGCCACTCTAGGGTTTTATCCTCTGCGTCATAAGGCTCGGCGCCCTGGGCAACGGCATGGTCAAAGGCTTTCTGAGCATCGACCACACGCCAGCCCATGGCCGGGGCGCAGGGGCCATGCTCCTCGACAAAACGTGCGGCAAAGCTGTCTGGCTCTGCGTTCAGAATATAGGTGATATCGCCCTGCTGCCACAGCTCCACCGCTTTGCTTTTGTGATTGGCAACATGCTCATAACCCATTTTGCCAAAGAGGTCGCGCAGCTCTTGGGGATCGGGGTGCGCAAATTCGACGAACTCGAACCCATCGGTGCCTGCCGGGTTTTCCGGGGTGATGGTGGCTTGCGGGGCGTTATGTGGGAACGGTCCCATGGCGTGTCCTCCTGATAAGTCTCACCCCAAGTGTATCTTTTTGCGCATGCGCATTCTGCGCAAAGCCCCTGCCCCGCCCTGTTATTTTGCGCCTATATTGCCATTTCCCGCACATACATGCTAAAATTTTGCATGCTTGATCCGACTGACATCACTTTATTGAGTGTTCTGCAAAAGAACGGCCAAACCACCGCACAGGAACTTGGGGACATTCTCAACCTGTCGCCAAGCCAGGCCAACCGGCGCCGTCAGCGACTCGAAGACAGCGGGTTGATCCAGGGGTATCGCGCGCGGTTGGATCCTGCGAAACTTGGGCTTCAGGTTCAGGCCTTTGTTCAAGTTCAACTGGCGCGACATGGTAAAGAACAGGGCCAGAGCTTTGCACGTCTCCTCCACACCCGCCCCGAAGTAACCTCCGCCTGGACCATGACCGGCGAAGCAGACTATCTGCTGAGGGTCTGGTGCCCGGACTTGATTGCCCTAAATGCGTTGATTCATGAGGTTTTGCTGGCGCATCCCGTTGTGTCACGGGTGCATAGCCAGATTGTCATGGATCAGACCAAACAGGATGCGCCGCTGCCGGTGTTCTGACCTGCCGTCACTCAGTGATGGCAGTGACGAAACCACCCTGAAATGGGCTGCTGGCCGCGTCACTCCGATTGGCCATCCGTTCCAGATTGACGATGGTCGACAACATGATGCGATCATGGCTCCAATCGCTCGGACGTTGCACAATCAGATTGGTGGTCAGAACCGCACCGATCAACAGACCAGAGATCAGCATCCATGTGGTCTTGCTCCCCAGATTGGGGTTGTCTTCGGTCACCGCAAGAATGCGGTTCTGCAGGGTAGAGCTGCGGCGGATTTCGCGGCGATCCACCAGGGCAACCGAAGGAGTTCGCGCAAAGAATACCGATCTCTGCATCGCGCCTTCACAGGCCCGGATCAGACACTCGCAATAGGCGCGTGCATCAAAACCCCGACGCGCCATCAGTGCCTGGTCACAGGCATATTCACGCAGATGCCGCACATGATGCCGCCACACATAAAAGGCAGGGTTCCAGAACAACAGCGGGCGCAGTAACTCAAGCAGAACTTCACATTCCACGTCTTTCTGACGGAAATGCTGCAGCTCATGCGCGATGGTCAACTGCAGGTCTTTGGGTGACTGCAACAGCCCCGAGGGCAAAACGATATACCGGCGGCGCAGACCACGGGTGGAAAACGCCACGCGACAATCATCACTGACCAGCAGATCAACCCTCCCGATGCGTTTCCAGAGAAAGGCCCGGCGCATCGTACGTACCAATGTGACAAGCGACACACCGACGTGGACCAGCATCACAACAGCTCCACACACTGCAACAAACCCAAGCAATTGCGCCCAAAGCGCCTGACCGTTGAGCATCTCGCGCACAAAATCTTCACGCAGGCCAAGAAGCGCTTCAAACCGCGACGCGCTCATGCTGACATTGCCTTGCAGATACTGAGACACCAGCATGTCCGATAGGTTCGGCGGATGGGCGACAACCCAAGTGGTCAGCCCGAGAAACAGAACTGGCGACATCGCCAGAAGAAGCGTCAGACCGTTCAACAGACGCAGCTGCGGCAGGAACGCCTGCCCCAGACCATATCTCCGCAAGCCCCATCGCAATGCCAACCAAACCAAGGTGCCTGCCACCAAAAGCAGGTTCAGATCAAGATAGGCGTTGAGCAGGGTCTCAGCGGTCATGGTCCCCCAACCTTTCGTCCAAAAGCGCGCGCATTTCGGCAAGCATGTCATCGGTGACGTCTTCGTCATCCACCAAACGTGCCACCAGCGCCGCTGGTGTTCCGTTAAAGAGCTTGCTCGAAAGGTTTTTCAGGGTCGTTTTTTGATAGTCAGCCTTTGGCACAGCCGGAATATAGACCAGCGACCGGTCTTTCTTCTGGCTCGTCAGAAACCCTTTTTGCTCCATGATCTTCAGGACAGTGGCCACAGAGGTATAGGCGCGTTCATGAGCCTTGTTCAACTCGGCCAGAATTTCGCGCACTGTGCCTTCGCCAAGCGCCCAAACGACGTTCATGAACTCGAGCTCAACCTCGGTCAAAAGAGCTTTGTCCTGTTTGCGTCGCATCAAGTTTGGGGTCCGCTTCGTCATGGTATCGCCGTACGTTAGGCGCCAAAGGCGCATTTGGGAACTATTAATTTTATAGTTCTGTCACATAGTCAGGGGGCGCGGCATCCGCCACGCCCCAAAACGTCACACTTTCCAGAAACAGAACACACCCCAGCCAATCGACAGCGCAAGTGGTGTCCAAAGCAGCATATCCGTCAGCCCAAGCCAGGCGAGAAAGATATAAGACGTGCCCAGAAGACTGATGAACAAGCGATCTCCACGGGTTGTGGTCAGTCGCAAAGCGCCTTTGCGTTCATCGCCACCAGGGCGACGGATCTCGAGGACAATCAAGATCCCAATGGCCGCAAAGATCCCGACAAACACGAGGGCCGTCGGCACGGTCCATGCCATCCAACTCAGCATATCAAACCCTCCCCATCGCAAAGCCTTTGGCGATGTAGTTGCGGACGAAATAGATCACAATTGCGCCCGGAATGATGGTCAAGGTGCCGGCAGCGGCCAGAAGGCCAAGCTCGTAGCCCGCACTTGACGCGGTTTTTGTCATGGTCGCAGCAATCGGTTTTGCGGCCACTGCGGTCAGGGTTTTTGCCAACAGCAGCTCAACCCAGGAAAACATGAAGCAGAAGAACGCGGCCACACCGACACCGGCCTTGATCGACGGCAGAAAGATCGTCGCAAAGAACCGTGGGAAGGAATAACCGTCCACATAGGCGGTTTCATCCAGTTCTTTGGGGATCCCGCCCATAAAGCCTTCCAAAATCCACACGGCCAGCGGGATGTTGAACAGACAATGCGCCAGAGCCACCGCTAGGTGTGTGTCGAACAGACCAACAGCCGAATAAAGCTGGAAGAAGGGCAGAGCAAACACCGCAGCCGGTGCCATACGGTTGGTCAGCAGCCAGAAGAACAGCTGTTTGTCGCCCAAAAACCGATACCGAGAGAAGGCATAGGCGGCTGGCAGAGCCACGGCGATCGAAATCACCGTGTTGATCGACACATAGACGATCGAATTAATATAGCCCCAGTACCAGCTTGGGTCGGTAAAGATCACCCGATAGTTTTCCAGGGTAAAGGTTTGCGGGAACAGTGAAAATCCCGAGAGAATTTCATTGGTCGTCTTAAAGCTCATCGCCACAAGCCAGTAGATCGGCAGCATGAGGAAGAGAATATAGACGATAGGGACGATGGATCGTTTTTGCATCTCAGACCCCTCCTCAGTTCAGATCGTCTTTGGTCATCAGCGTGTAGAACAGCCAGCTGACCAAGAGTGTGATTGCGAAGTAGATCAGGCTCATCGCCGCCGCCGGACCCAGATCAAACTGGCCAAGCGCGATTTTCACCAGATCAATCGACAGAAGCGTCGTCGAGTTGCCCGGACCACCCCCGGTCAAAACAAACGGCTCGGTGTAGATGTTAAAGCTGTCCATGAACCGCAGCAGAATGGCGATGGTCAGAACGGTCTTCATCTTGGGAAACTGGATAAAACGGAACACCGACCAGTTGCTGGCGCCGTCGATCTTAGCCGCCTGATAATAGGCATCCGGGATCGACACCAGACCGGCGTAGCTCAGCAGCACCACAAGCGATGTCCAATGCCAGACATCCATGGTGACAATGGTGATCCAGGCCGCAACCGGGTCTTGGGTCATGTCATAGCTGATGCCCAGAACGTGGTTCAGGAAATACCCCAAAAGCCCAATGTCAGGCAGAGTAAAGATGTTCCACATCGCCCCAACAACGTTCCAGGGGATCAGCATCGGCAGCGCCATCAGAACCAGACAGACCGGCACCCAGAACCCTTTGCGCGGCATCGACAGAGCGATGGCAATGCCCAGAGGAATCTCGATGATCAGGATCAGACCAGTGAACATAAACTGACGCCCCAGCGCCGCGTGGAACCGTTCAGACCGCAGGATCTGCTGGAACCAGTTCAGGCCCTCCCAGAAGAACACATTGTCCCCAAAGGTTTCCTGCACCGAATAGTTGACCACCGTCATCATCGGGATCAGCGCGTTAAAGGCCACCAACAACAGGACGGGGAGAACAAAGAACCATGCCTTTTGGTTTTCGGTTTTCATGATGTGCCCTCCGGCTCGGTCGCCAACCAGCCATCGACATAAAGCCGGGTCTGATCTTGGCGGAAATTCAGATGCACGGCATCCCCCTTCGACGGCGCATCACCTTCGATCACCGCGCTCACCTTATGGCCATCGACGCTACACTCGACGACGATGTGGCGGCCCACGTCCGAGACCTTGGTCACGGTGGCGGGAAGCCCGCTCTCGGCCAGCGACACAAACTCCGGGCGAATTCCGATCTCAGTGGTGCCATTGGCATTGCCCAGAACTGGGCCTTCCAGGGCAACAGGATGTCCTGCAAACAGAGCCTGCCCATCGGACAGATCGCAGGGCATGACGTTCATACCGGGCGAGCCAATGAAGTGGCCAACAAAGGTATGTGCCGGGCGCTCAAACAACTCAACCGGCGTGCCGATCTGAACAATCTCACCCAGCTGCATCACCACAACCTGATCCGCAAAGGTCAGCGCCTCGGTCTGGTCATGGGTCACATAGATCATGGTCGCTTTGACGCGCTGATGCAGTTCTTTCAACTTCGAGCGCAGCTTCCACTTCAGATGTGGGTCAATCACGGTCAGCGGTTCGTCAAACATCACAACGTTGACGTCTTCACGCACCAACCCCCGGCCCATCGAGATCTTCTGCTTGTTGTCGGGGCTAAGACCCGCAGCCTTGTGATCCAACATGTCGGTGACTTCCAACATCTCGGCAATCGCCATCACACGTTCGCGGACGATCTCTTCGTCACGGCCACGATTGCGCAGCGGGAAAGCCAGATTGTCGTAGACAGTCATGGTGTCGTAGATCACCGGGAACTGGAACACCTGCGCAATATTGCGTTTGTCCGGCGTCAGTTCGGTCACGTCCTGACCATCAAAGAGGATCTTGCCTTCAGAGGGCACAAGAAGACCCGAAATGATGTTCAACAGGGTTGATTTCCCACAGCCGGAGGGCCCCAGCAGCGCATAGGCGCCGCCATCGGTCCAATCCAGATCAATCTCTTTCAGAGCATAATCCGACGGTTGTGACGGGTTTGGATAGTAGCTGTGACGCAGCTTTGAAAGCGTAATTTTAGCCATGTCTGCCTCAGGCCACGCGGGCGCCGTCGGGTGCAAAGAAATAGCACGCCTTGGGATCCATGTGGAATTCGTGGATTTCGCCCACCTCATAGGGGTGAACACCGGCGGACAGCGATACCCAGCTGCCTGCGCCCATCTCAAAATGCGCCGAGCTCTCCGAGCCCGACAATTCCGTCACCTGCACGCGTCCCGATAGAGACACGGTGCACTGTGCATCGGCCACGGGCAAAACATGGTGCGGGCGGATCGCAACGGTATATTGACCATCCGCTAGATTGGCGGCCTCGCCGGTCAGCTCCCAGCTCAGGTCGCCCCCCAGAACCGCGCGTGAGCCCTGTTTGACGATCTCGGCGGTGTTGATGGGCGGGTCCGAGAACACGCGTGCGGCGCGCACATTGGCCGGATCGCGATAGGTTTCGGCTGTGACCCCGAACTGCGTCACGCGCCCGTCTTCCATGAGCGCAGTGCGGCCGCCAAGCAAAAGCGCCTCTTCCGGCTCGGAGGTGGCATAGACCACCACAGCACCGCGTCCGGCAAACAGCTCGGGCAATTGGTCACGCAGCTCTTCACGCAGCTTGTAATCCAGGTTGGCCAGCGGCTCATCAAGGAACACGGCTTTGGATTCCTTGGCAATCGCACGCGCAAGCGCGGTGCGCTGCTGCTGACCACCAGACAGTTCGTGGGGACGACGGTTCAGCATGGGGCGAAGCTGAAGAATATCAGCAGCTTCTTCGACCCGGCCCTGAATTTCCGACTTCGCCATCCCAGCCACTTTCAGCGGCGAGGCGATATTGTCGTAAACCGTCATATGCGGATAGTTGATGAAAAACTGGTGCACCAGACTGATGTTGCGCTTCTGCGTGCTCAGTCGGGTCACGTCCTGACCATCCATCAGAACCTGACCGCTGGCGATCGGATCCAGACCGGCCATCATCTTGATCAACGAGGTCTTGCCCGATCCGGTTGCGCCCAACAGGACATTAAAGTGACCCGGCTCAAGGACCAGTGAGGTCTCCTTGATATGCAGCGCGCCGCCGACACGCTTGGTCACCTGTTTTAGCTCAAGTGGCATCTTGGTTCTTTCCGAAGGGAATAGGGGCGCAACAGCCGCGCCCGGGAAGATGTCGCCCCAGTCCCATACGCGGGGCCGGGGCATGCGGGCCGATCAGAAACCGGCCCGCGCGGGAGGAGCACTTACTGCTGAGCCCAACGCGCAACCAGTTCGTCATAGTTGACGGTCTGGCCCTGCGGCTTTTCGTTCTCAAGCGGAGCTTTTGCACCACCGTTGGCATACCAGTATTCCGCCGACTGCTCTTCGTTCAGACGCGGGCCACAGCCGCCATAGACATTGGCACGTTCGTCTGCACGCTGCATACGAGCCATGGTGATGTCCATTTCCTCGGCCAGACGGTCCATTGCTTCCTGCGGGGTAAAGGCACCCGAGTTCACGTCACCAATCTGCTGCCACCAGATCTGAGCCAGCTTTGGGTAATCCGGTACGTTGATGCCGGTCGGCGACCATGCAACACGGTCAGGCGAACGGTAGAATTCAACCAGACCACCCAGGTTTTCGGCACGCTCCGAGAACGAGTCGTGGTTGACCGAGCTGTTGCGGATGAAGGTCAGACCCACGTGGGATTTCTTCACATCAACAGTTTTCGATGTCACGAACTGAGCATAGAGCCATGCGGCCTGCGCGCGATCCGATGGGGTCGACTTGAGGAATGTCCAGGAACCCACGTCCTGATAGCCAACCTTCTGGCCTTCTTCCCAATAGGGACCATGCGGGCTAGGCGCCATGCGCCACAGCGGCTTACCTGCTTCGTCCACGGTGTTGTTGCCTTCGGACTGAGGCTTCACCATGTCCGCGGTAAAGGCGGTGTACCAGAAGATCTGCTGGGCTACGTTGCCCTGAGCCAAAGCTGGCAGCGACTGATAGAAGTCATACGACGCCGCACCGGGAGGTGCATAAGCGCGCAGCCATTCGTCCCACTTGCGGATTGCATAGACCGCGGCTGGGCCGTTAGCGGCACCACCACGCGACACGCTTGCGCCCGCTGGGTTACACGAACCGGCTTCCATGCGGATGCCCCATTCGTCGATCGGCACACCGTTTGGCTCACCTTTCGAACCCGCACCGGCCATCGACAGCCATGCGTCGGTCATACGCCAACCAAGGTCAGGCGCACGTTTACCATAGTCCATGTGACCATAGATGGCGGTGCCGTCGATTTCTTTCACGTCATTCGAAAAGAACTCGGCGATGTCTTCGTATGCAGACCAGTTGACCGGCACACCCAGATCATAGCCGTATTTGGCTTTGAACTGTTCCTGCAGGTCAGCGCGGTCGAACCAGTCTTTGCGGAACCAGTACAGGTTCGCAAACTGCTGGTCGGGCAGCTGGTACAGGTCGCCATCGGGACCGGTGGTGAACTGGCTGCCCATAAAGTCGGCCAGATCCAGAGTTGGGCTGGTTGTCCCCGCCCAGTCACCTGCCATCTGATCGGTCAGGTTATAGGCCAGCTGAAGACGCGAATGGGTACCAATGAGGTCGGAGTCATTGACATAACCGTCATAGAGGTTCCGCTTGGTCTGCATCTGGGTCTGAACCGCCTGCACAACCTCACCTTCGCCGAGGATCTGGTGGTTCACCTTGATGCCGGTGATTTCCTCAAAGGCTTTGGTCAGAACTTCCGACTCATAGCTGTGCGTAGGGATACCTTCCGACAGCACGTTGATTTCCATGCCCTTATAAGGCTCAGCCGCTTTGATGAACCAATTCATCTCGGCCAGCTGGTCGGCTTTGCTCAACGTCGAGGGCTGAAATTCCTCATCAATCCACTTTTGTGCTGCTGCCTCATCGGCAAACGCAGCCTGCCCCGCAGACACGGCAGCAACCGCAACTGCGGAGAGAAGATACTTGCGCATCTTTACTCCTCCCTAAATTTGTAATGCCAGAAATCCCGGTGGCCTCTGACTGTCATAGAGGTTTCACAGAGCGGAACCTCTTGTCAAACTAATTTTTTAGTAAGTCCGTTAACTGTTGAATTCATTGACTTTTCTGAATTCCTCACACGAAACGGTTTGTGCCCGGACACACCTGCTTCACACCGTCACCATAATCAAACCCCCTGATCGCTGCCAAGAAGTATTGGGAGCAACACAACCAATAGGCGTACTCACACTCTGAAACGCCACGTCACTTCGCGGTCTCTCGCACCAGATTCGCCACCTTTTCCAACTGGGGCGCAAGCGGATTGGACCGACGCCATATCATTCCGATGGACCTG
Source organism: uncultured Pelagimonas sp. (assembly GCA_947497905.1). Classification (GTDB taxonomy): domain Bacteria; phylum Pseudomonadota; class Alphaproteobacteria; order Rhodobacterales; family Rhodobacteraceae; genus CANMIH01. The sequence goes on along the minus strand of CANMIH010000004.1, from coordinate 221,497 downwards.
TTCGGGCGCGGATGCGGAAATTGATCGATCCAGACGTGGGCCGACCGGGTTTCAACCGGCACGGCCATCTCAGGAATCAAGGTCACCCCAATCCCCGCACCAACCATCTGCACCAGCGTCGACAGTGAACTGCCATCCAGCAGCTCACGCGGTGTGGCCGACGGCATATTGCAAAACGACAGGGCTTGATCCCGAAAACAATGCCCCTCTTCCAGCAAAAGCAGCTTCATCTCACGCAGCTTCTCCGGGCTAGGCACCGGTTCGCCCGCCTGTGCCTCGGGCCGCACCAGAACAAAGCTTTCGTCAAACAACGGCACCTCGGTAAATGACGGCTCTGAGACCGGCAGCGCCAGAAGCGCGGTGTCCAGCTGACCATCTTTGAGCTCTTGGATAAGCTTCGGGGTCACCGTTTCACGAAGCCGCACATCCAGCTCTGGATAGTCCCGCCCAAGCGCGCCAACAATCTGCGGCAAGAGATAGGGCGCGATGGTGGGAATCACCCCAATCCGCAACCGCCCCGCCAGATGGTCCTGCGCGGCCCGCGCCAATTCCCCCAATTCATCGACCTGAGACAGGATCTCGCGCACCCGGCCGGCGAACACGGCCCCAAAGCTCGTCAACCGCACCTGCCGCGCCGCGCGCTCAAACAGAGGCATGCCCAATTCCGCCTCCAACTCTTTGATTTGAATAGACAAGGCAGGTTGTGAAATCGACGCCGCATCAGCCGCACGGCCAAAATGACCATGCTGGGCCAAGGCCTCGAAATAGCGCATCTGACGAATGGAAATGTTTATCATTTGTTTTTCTTATCGCAGCGATGAGAAAATGCAACTTAATCAAATGCAACTTTCAGGGTTACGCTTTCCTCAGAGACACAATTGCCCAGCAACAGCGAGGAAACGACATGGACGGAAATGACATTGGCAAATGCCCAGTGATGCACGGCGCGGTCGCAAGCCCGAAGGCCGGAACAAGCAACACCGACTGGTGGCCCAATCAGCTGAACCTCGGCATCTTGCATCAACACGGCGCGGCCTCGAACCCGATGGGCGCAGATTTCAACTATGCCGAAGCCTTCAGAGGGCTTGATCTTGAGGCGGTCAAAGCCGACCTGACCGCCTTGATGACCGACAGTCAGGACTGGTGGCCCGCCGATTATGGCCACTATGGCGGATTGCTTGTGCGCATGGCCTGGCACAGCGCAGGCACCTACCGCACCGCCGATGGGCGTGGCGGCGGCGGCTCAGGGTCCCAGCGGTTCGCCCCGCTCAACAGCTGGCCCGACAATGGCAACCTCGACAAAGCCCGCCGTCTGCTTTGGCCGATCAAACAGAAATACGGCAATGCGCTTAGCTGGGCGGACCTGATGATCCTCGCAGGCAACGTCGCCATCGAGAGCATGGGCGGACCTGTGTTTGGCTTTGGTGGCGGTCGCGAAGACATTTGGGCCCCAGAGGAAGACATCTATTGGGGCGCAGAAACCGAATGGCTTGCCACATCGGACAAAGACAACAGCCGCTATTCCGGCGAACGCGATCTGGATAATCCTCTGGCCGCTGTGCAGATGGGTCTGATCTATGTGAACCCCGAAGGACCAGACGGCAATCCCGATCCAGTCGCCTCGGGGCTTGATGTGCGCGAGACCTTTGCCCGAATGGGTATGAACGACGAAGAAACCGTCGCGCTTGTGGCCGGGGGCCATACCTTCGGCAAGGCGCACGGGGCGGGTGATCCGGGTAAAGTCGGTGCCGAACCCGAGGCCGCCGCCATTGAAGAAATGGGGCTGGGCTGGATCAACGACCACGGCAGCGGCAAAGGTGGTGATACCACCACATCCGGCATTGAAGGCGCATGGAAACCCAATCCAACCACTTGGGATATGGGCTATTTTGATGTGTTGTTCGGCTATGAATGGAAGCTCGAAAAAAGCCCCGCCGGTGCCCAGCAATGGCATGCCCAGAATGTTGCCCCTGAACATATGGTTGTCGACGCTCATGACCCAAGCAAGTCACATGCGCCGATGATGACCACGGCGGATATGTCGTTGCGGATGGATCCGATCTACGAACCCATTTCGCGCGAGTTTCATGCCAACCCCGAGAAGTTTGCGGATGCCTTCGCCCGGGCGTGGTTCAAGCTGACCCATCGCGATATGGGCCCCAAGGCACGCTACCTCGGCGCTGATGTGCCCGCCGAAGACCTGCTGTGGCAAGACCCCCTGCCCTCCGGTGGCCACGATCTCTCAGAGGCCGATGAAGCCGCGCTCAAGGCCAAAATCATGGCCAGCGGCCTCTCCATTGGTGAACTGGTGTCGACCGCCTGGGCCTCCGCATCAACCTATCGCGGCTCCGATCATCGCGGCGGCGCCAACGGTGCACGCATCCGACTTGCTCCCCAGAAGGATTGGGAGGCCAACCAGCCAGAGCAACTCGCCAAGGTCCTGACCGCACTTGAGGCCATTCAGGCCGACCATGACGGTGTGGTCTCCATGGCGGACCTGATTGTTCTGGCGGGGAACGCTGCCATTGAAGCGGCCGCCAAATCGGCCGGAGTTGATGTCACCGTTCCGTTTGAGCCCGGCCGCGTAGATGCCTCGCAGGATCAGACCGACGTTGAGGGCATGGAGGTACTTGAACCTGCCGCGGATGGGTTCCGCAACTATCAGAAACAGGCCTATTCGGTGTCCCCTGAAGAGCTGTTGATCGACCGTGCGCAGCTGCTCACCCTTTCTGCACCGGAAATGACTGCACTTGTCGGGGGCCTGCGTGTGCTTGGCGCGAACCACAACGGCGCAGCACATGGTGTCTTCACCTCGCGCCCCGGCGTTCTGTCGACAGACTTCTTCGTCAATCTGGTGGATATGGGCACCAAATGGGCGCCTGTTGCAGATGGCACCTATGAAGGCCGCGACCGTGCGAGTGGTGATCTCAAGTGGACCGCGACGAGGGTTGATCTGGCCTTTGGCTCAAACTCGCAACTGCGCGCACTGGCCGAGGTCTATGCCCAAGCCGACGGGGCCGAGCGCTTTGTCTGCGATTTTGTCAGCGCCTGGACAAAGGTCATGAACGCCGACCGGTACGACCTGACCTGATCTCATCTTTGTACACTTTGCGTAAGCGAGCGTACAAAGGTGACAAACTGTACAACGGCATCCCGATTTGGGGTGCCGTTTCCTTTTGTTCAACAATGCACAGATTGAACGCCGTGCGCCCACACAATCCCCCATATGCACAAAAAGGAAAGCCGCATAAGGTGGTGCAATGATTTAGGCCAACGCGCGAAAGGCGAAACCATGGCTCAAAAAGCGGTATTCTTAGAAGGCAGCCTGATGCGGCATGTCTCGGTCATGTCCTTCACCGCAAGCATCGGGCTTATGGCCATGTTTGCGGTCGATTTTGTCGACATGCTGTTCATTTCAATGCTGGGCAATCAGGCGCTTGCGGCGGCGATTGGCTATGCGGGCACCATTTTGTTTTTCACCAACTCGATCAACATCGGCCTGTCCATCGCAGCGGGCAGCCTGGCCGCGCGCAGCATCGGTGCGGATGATATCCCCGCCGCGCGCAGTTACGCCACAAGCGTCGCTACTCTGGGCGTGATCATTGGCTTGATTGTCCCACCTCTCGTTCTCTTTAACCTCTCGACAATATTAGGTTTTCTCGGCGCGGAAGGTGAAGTTGCTCGACTGGCGACCCGCTATCTGACCATCATCTTGCCAACGATGCCCATTGTCGCCATCGGGATCACCGGCATGGCCATCCTGCGTGCCTTTGGCGACGCTCGCCGGTCGATGTTTGCCACTTTGGCGGGCGGCGTGGTCAACGCGGTGCTCGATCCGTTGTTCATCTTCGGCTTTGGTTTAGGATTGGACGGCGCGGCCATTGCAACCGTGATCTCACGTTTCGCCATGTTGGCTGCTGCTATGTACCCGGTTCTTAAGGTCCACCAGGGCTTTACGCGCCCCAGCCTGTTCGGCGTGCGTGGCGATCTTGCCGCCGTTTCGGCCATCGCCGCACCTGCAGTGCTCACCAATATCGCTACCCCCGTCGGCAGCGCCATCGTGACGCGCGAAATAGCCCAGTTTGGCACAGATGCCGTGGCCGGCATGGCAGTGATTGGGCGTTTGATGCCACTGGCCTTTGCGGTGATTTTGGCCCTTTCCGGTGCCATCGGTCCGATTGTCGGTCAGAACTTTGGTGCCCGCCAGTTTGATCGCGTCAAAGGCGCCTACAACGCCGGAATCGTCTTTGCAGGGGTCTATGTTGTGCTGGCTTCCGCCGTGTTGTTTGTGCTCCGAGGTCCGATTGCCGATGTATTTGAGGCGCAGGGTATGACCCTGACATTGATCTACCTGTTCTGTGGTCCGCTGGCGCTTGCCTCGTTCTTCAATGCAGTGATCTTTGTTGGCAACGCGAGCTTTAACAACCTTGGCCACCCGATGTATTCCAGCTGGATCAACTGGGGCCGTAACACCATCGGCATGTGGCCCTTCGTGATTGTTGGCGCACAATACTGGGGCGCAAGCGGCGTTCTGATTGGTCAGGCAGCCGGTGGCGTAGTCTTTGCTCTGATCTCATGGCTTTTGGTACGCCGCGTCTCGGAAGGGCTTCTCCACCCTGTCGAAGCAGATCCCTTTGTCGAGCAAAGCCGGCTCCATGCTCTCTCAGGGCGGAACCGCTAACACCGCCCCTTTGCTATTCATTCTCTCGCGCGAATCCCTAGACGCGCGATAGAAATCTCAGATTAGGAGAAACGGTGTTCCATCAAACTTAGCGCCCATTCGGGATCGAGACCGGACCAACAAACCCATCAGCGGGACAATATCACGTTGGCATCAAGCGGATAGATCTCGGCGAGTTTCGACAAGACGGCCTTTGCTGTTCGCCCCGGACGCGTCAGCAAAATGCCATAAGGGTCATGCTTCGCAACACCACGCGACGCCGCCAGCGCGTAATCCTCAGAGGCAACTACAATCAGTACATCAAACAGCCCGCCATCTTTGGTGATCAAATCGTCGACCACACCCGACGACAACATCCCAGCGACAGATTGGCCCCGTTTTGCAACAAGAAAGTCGATCTCGTGCAGTTTGGCGCGCGACACAACAGCAATCTCTGTGTCCTCCTCCGGATCTGAGGGTAGGCTGATGTCATCCCCCAAATAAAGCACTCCGATCCGACGCTCTGGAGTTTTAAGACCTTGTGCGATTGACGAGGCCAAGGTCATCGGATTTGTGCCTTTGGTCGAGGTGGTAAGCAGAACCACGCGCGACGCCCTCGCGTCGATTGACACCAAAAGCTCCAACGCCTGACTTTTCGATGTGTTTGAACTTTGATCCCCTCTGCGCGCAAAGACATTTGGCTTAAACTTCGCCAGTCGCGGCAGGTCGACATCGATTTTAGCCGCTGCAGTCTCTCGGATCACATTTGTAGAATAGATTCGATCCGAGGATTTCCCCAGAATGATTGCACACCCTGCACCAAGCAACGCGCCCAGCACCACACCAACCGCGATGATCATCACCTTGTTCGGCGAGGCCGGTCGGTCAGGCGCGAAGGCCGATTGATAGATCTTCGCTAAGTTTGCCTGATATCCGCTGGCGAGTGACTGAGCTTTGACCTGTTCAATCAACACATTGTATGTAGCCTCGGCGACATTTGCTTCACGCTGGAGCGCGGCCAGGTTTTCGGTCGACACAGCGTACCGCTCAGCCTCCAGCAACAGTTTGTCTATCGAGCGTTCGATCCGGGCGGCCCGATCTCGCAGGGTAAATGCAAACCCCCCAAGGCGCGACGCAGGCGGCCACTCCCAAGAATCCAGTGCTTCGGGCACCCCCAGAAGACGTCGGAAATCAACATCATCGACGATCGGGGATTGGATCCGCAGGGCCTGATAATCATCTGCCGTCGGATTTCTATTCGCACCTAGAACTTCTGAAAGCGTGTTAACCGCTCCAAGCATTTCCTGCGTATCGGCAAGATCTTCTCGAAGATCATACATCAACTGCGACCTTGAGGTAAAAGCCTCCTGAGACGACAGACTGTTTGCCAATGCGAAATCTGCGACGGATTTCTTGGTTCGTTCCGTTTCGGCCAACGCGTTTGCAAGTTGATCTGAAAGATAAGTAAGCTGCTGTTGCTGCTCATCTTTCTCCTCCTTGCTCAACTCAGACAATACGCGAGAGACAATCCCATTCGCAACATCAGCTGCGCGGTTCGGGTCGTCATGCGTCACCTCAATTTTGAACGATCCGTTGGGTGTTTCGCTCGCCTCGACATTGTCGAGATAGACAGATGTGATTTGATCTAAATCGGCACGTTTCTTGGGCCGTTCATATTCTAGATTGAAAAACGTGCTGATACGCTCCACAACACCTTGGCTTTCAATGTCTTCAGGCACAAAAAAGGGATCGTCGGCAAGCATCAGGTCTTGAGAAATCCGGGCAATAAAATCGCGCCCTTCAATACGATCAAAAACACCCTTGCTTTTCCCTTCCCCGAGGGAGATCCCTGCCAACCCCACCAGACCAGCATATTCACTCGGCAGGCGCGGGCCACTAGATCTTCCTTGCAACTCGAAAATCGAAACCGCCTGATACTGAGGCGTGCGGCTTTGCGCATAGAAAACAGCCAAGCTTGTAATTAGCAAAATGGAAACGGAAATCAGAAACTTGTACGACCAGAGCAGCAGGCCCAGCTCTTTCAGGTCGAGTTCGTCATCTTGATGGGGAATTTCTGTCATGAATTGAACAACGCGACGTTAGGACACTATATTACGAAACTCGATTGTCGCGAAGCCTTTGGAAGGCGCGACACCTCACCCTTTGATATCTGTATTTCTCAAAAATTTCCATCTGAGATTGAACCCTCACCAAACAAACGGGAATTTCCGAGCCAGATCACGCCGAATGCCCCCAATTCATCGGATCTGATGCAAGTATCCTACAGGTGCACTGTTACCTTGCCAGCAAAGCGCACAATCCTGCTCAGAACTGCAGAAGCGTGTTACAAAGAAAAGAGTGCAACCAAGTAGGGGGTGATCTCTTGAATAAACGTGATGACCGAGCGACCTCTATTCAATCTGGAACAAGAAGCACAGCACCCTATTCAGTTCGATCTGTTCAATCGCTTTGCATAATCGGGTCTTTGCTGTTGGCGTTTCCAAACATGACCGCTGCTGAAACTGCGCCACACCCCCAAAGAGACACCTATAACGTTTACGGCATGCCAGGGCTGATCGACACGCCCTCGGCTTTGATGGCACCAGATGGTGAATTGATCACAACCTATTCGGACTTTGCGGGTGCAACCCGAGCCTCATTGTCCTTCCAGATTGCGCCCCGTCTCATTGGAACCTTTCGCTATTCAAGCATTGACCAGTTTTTAAGCGGAGGTGCCACCACCTATGACCGGTCTTTTGATCTACGATACCAACTTCTGACCGAGGGGCGCATTCGGCCCGCCGTTGCAATCGGTCTTCAGGATTTCATCGGCACAAGTGTGTATTCGGGCGAGTATCTGGTTGCAACAAAACACCTCTCCCCGCGGCTTGCCGTCAGTGGCGGTATTGGTTGGGGGCGCTTTGCGAGCGCGGGCGGATTTACCAACCCACTTGTCTCGATCAGCGAGTATTTCCGACATCGCCCCGGCGGACGCCGTGGCTCGGGTGGGCAGATTGAAACCCAGAAATTTTTCCGTGGCGATGCGGCTCTGTTTGGGGGCCTGTCTTATGCCGTGAACGATCAGCTCACGTTGAAGATGGAATACTCCTCAGATGCGTATGATATCGCAGCGACGACCCTGAACCTGTTTGAACGCAAGTCACCACTCAATTTTGGTGTCGATTACAAATGGGGCAACAGCATTCATCTGCAAGCCCACTATCTGCACGGATCAGAAATTGGCTTTACGGCGAACCTGCTGACCAACCCCAAGCGTCCCGCAAACAACGGCGGCGCCGGGTCTGCGCCGCTCCCGGTCAAACCTCGCCAAAATGGCATTGAAGCTGCACAAAGTTGGCCCCCCTTGGTCGACAGCTCACAACCAATGGCCACCCAACTGACAACCTTGCTCGCTACAGAGGGGATCGAGCTTAAGGCGTTTGACATCAACGGCACCCGAGCCACCGTGAAAATTGCCAACAAACGGTATGGTGCGCGGTCAGAGGCCATTGGTCGGACCATGCGCGCCTTAACACACGTGTTGCCTCACAGCGTCGAACATTTGACTGTGATCCCCATCGAAAACGGCATTCCGATCTCGAAGGTCACCCTCGCACGGAGCGATCTTGAAGAGCTGGAATTCGCACCAAATGGCATCACTGCGAGTTTTGATCGCGCCGTCTTTGACGACGCAGCACAGGATAGGTTGACCTATGATGACACGCTCTCTGGCTTAAACTGGTCGATAAAACCCTATGTCCAAGGGAGCTATTTTGATCCCGAAAACCCCGTTCGCTTTGACTTTGGCATCGCTTTGGCCGCGCAATATGAAATCCTGCCAGGTTTGTTTGTTTCTGGAAAAGTTCAACAAAAACTATTTGGCAACCGAGATGAATCTACCCGGTCCGATCCCTCGACACTGCCGCGTGTCCGCTCAGATTCGAACATCTACGCCCGAGAGGCCCTGACAATTCCTAACCTTTCGCTCACGTATAATTTCCGCCCCGGGACAAACCTCTACGGGCGTGTGTCGGTTGGCTATTTGGAAAGCATGTTTGGCGGCGTCTCTACCGAGCTTCTATGGAAACCCGTGCGCAGCCCGCTTGCTCTTGGCGTTGAAATCAACCACGTCAAACAACGGGACTTTGATCAGAAATTTGGCTTCCGCGACTACGAAGTGACCATGGGTCACGCCTCGCTCTATTATGACTTTGCTCAAGGCTATAGCGCCAAGATCGATGCCGGTCGTTACCTAGCTGGGGACTGGGGCGGTACTGTCACACTGTCTCGCCGATTTAACAATGGCTGGGAAGTTGGTGCCTATGCAACTCTGACTGACGTCTCGTTTTCCGATTTTGGCGAAGGATCTTTCGACAAAGGTATTCGCGTAACCGTGCCGCTTGAGCACCTGATTGGTAAACCCAGCGCGAGCACACGTGATGTGCTGATCCAGCCAATTCTCCGTGATGGCGGCGCGCATCTTAGCGTCAAGGACCGCCTGCATCCCATTGTGCGCGATTATCATGCCAACGAAATGCAGGGCAGCTGGGGGAGGTTCTGGCGATGAAACCGATCAAATCGATATGTGCTCTACCTCTGCTGATCCTGCTTACGGGCTGTAGCAATGATGCAGTCGACAAAGCGCATTTCCAAACCTTCAAAGGCTTGGCCTCAAAGCTCAAAAAATCTCAGCCTGGCATTACAGCTGAGCAGATCAAAGAGCGTCTTACACCCGAAGTTAGAGCGCAGTTTGGTGGGGCGCCTCTGCTTGTCGCGACTGTCGAGGACCCTCGTTTTTCTTCGGTGCTCTTCGGTGCGGGTGAAAACAATGGGACCATCACCTATTTCACACCAGACCGGGTGAGCCTGTCGTTTCAAGACGGCATTTTGGTTGCCACGCGTGGATTAGGGTTTGACCTTATGAATGCGGATGTCGCGGAAACGAGGAATGCGCTGCGGGGCGGAGCTGGCACAGCACAACGCAGGCACCGAACGCTTGGGGGCGACAATAGTGTCGAGGCCCGCACCTATGATTGCCAGATTTCGCGTGATGCACAATCGCGCGTGATTGAAGCGTGTTCAGGCGCAGACGATACTTTTCAGAACACTTATGTCGTTGATGGAAAGGGCCAGATTGTCTTTTCAAGGCAGTGGATTAGCAAACAACGTGGCTATATCCGAATTGAACGCCCCTAGTACAGGACGCACTCCTGAAAAACGACAGCGGGCGGGATGTTTATCATCCCGCCCGCTGGTTCATTTATCTCTTACAAACCCTTAGCTTAGAGCAGCTGCAGCGGTGCCTTCCTCCTGCTGAGCTTCTCTCTGGGGAACTTCATTGTCGGGCTCCTGAACGTGGTAACCCTCAACCTTATTTGCAATCAGATTGCGTAGTCGCAGGCTGTCACAGTCAGAAATACAGCTTTGAATTTCACGCAAGAACGCCAGAACCTCGATCTGAGACAGCATCTTTTCTTCTGCCCGCATAATCTTCCGATGTGGGGTGGCAACAAGGCTGTCGTTGTCGATAAGCAATTCTTCATAGAGCTTTTCACCAGGCCGCAGACCAACAATCTTGATTGCAATATCACCCTTGCCGTTTTGGGCATCACGCAACGTGCGACCAGAGAGTTCGATCATACGTTTGGCTATATCGATGATCTTTTGCGGCTTGCCCATGTCCAGAACAAAGACGTCCCCACCGCTGGCAAAGGCCCCAGCCAAAAGCACCAGTCGAGAGGCCTCTGGGATGGTCATAAAAAACCGAGTGACTTTTGCATGTGTCACAGTCACAGGCCCGCCCGCCTCAATCTGCTTTTGGAAGAGCGGAAGCACCGACCCTGAGGAGCCCAGCACATTGCCAAACCGCACCATCGTAAACTTGGTCATGGGGTGACGTGTCTGAATGTCCTGAACCACAAGTTCGGCCATCCGTTTTGAAGCGCCCATCACATTTGTCGGGCGAACGGCTTTGTCCGTCGAGACAAGAATAAACCGTTCGATTTCGGCAGCAGCGGCCGCCTCAGCAACAACCTGGGTACCCAAGACATTGTTTTTCACGCCTTCGAGCTCGTTTTCTTCGACGATCGGAACATGTTTGTAAGCTGCCGCGTGCAAAATGACTTCTACTTGCTCTTCCGCAATCACGTTTTCGACACGGGTCCGATCTGTGACCGACCCAAGCAGCGTTGTAATTTCGATCCCTTCGGCCTCAGCCAATGGGCGAATTTCCCGGTCGATCTTGTAGAGTTGATACTCGGAAAGCTCGAACAATACTATTCTAGCAGGGGCACAATAGATCAGCTGACGGCACAGCTCAGAGCCAATGGACCCGCCTGCCCCTGTCACCATCACAACCCGGCCAGCGTAGGTTTTTGCAATCTGGGGAATATCGAGAGCGATCTTGCTACGCCCCAATAGCTCATCCGGTGAAACCTGACGTCCATTGCGCTGCAAGGTGTCACTTGTCATCATATCAACATAAGATGGCAGTGCCTTGGCTTCGACACCCAGTTTTTTAAACTTGTGTGTCAGCTCAGCAATGCGCTCTTTGTTAACAGTCGGAAGCGCAAGCAGGACATTGGTTATCTGATGACGCTTCAGAAGCTGCTCAATTTTTTCCGGCGCATAGACGGGCAACCCCGCAATGAGAAGTCCGTGCAAATTTGAGTTATCGTCCACAAATACGACGGGTTTGGCTTCTCGCGAGAGCGACAAAGCAGAGGCAAGCTGTATCCCGGCACCCCCCGCCCCATAAATGAGAACGCGTTGCTTTTCCACATCTCGGTTTGTCAGGTGGCCAATCACGGTTTGCCCAAACAAACGAACAAGTGTTGATGACAAAAAGAAAATTGCGCCAAAGATCAGAGGAACGGCATGTGGATCGGATACCTCGAAAGCATAGTTTACGACAATTGAAACAAGGGCCAGAAACGCCGCAACATACGTAATTTGGAAAATTGCCCTATTTTCTATCGTATGCAGTTTTATCTTCGGCAATCCAAACGCGGATATTATGATTGCACCAAGGCACATCAAAATCGCGATATGTGGCCACAACTCTTGCAAAGATGGGGCCTCAGATCCGTATCGAAGCGAAACCGCAGATATAAACCCTATTGGGATTAGAAGTGTATCGGTAGCAAAATAAATGACACGCTTCATCGAACGGGACAGGGCATTGGGCGAATAAGGTACCATATCGGAATTTCGCTTTTTGCAATTCCGAACAAAATCCTCTGGAAATAAGCTCCTGCACATCGGTGCAGCCTTTACCTCGGACATCGGTTCGGAGCCGTCAAAATAAACCCACGCCCCAAAACATCACATGACGCAGGACAGCTTCATTTTGGTTTAAAACAATATCCATCAGGGGAATGTCGGCTTTCAGAGCAATCAAATCGCTAAGTCAAAAACGCTTGGTCACGCTTCAGCTAGGGCATCGCAAGAAATCTCTCGCGTCGACCGTCCGAAAGCCAATCAATAGGCAGGTTCCCACAAAGGATATTACAGCAGACGTGGGCGGTGAACACTACGCATGGGAACCCATCCGCATGTTACATATAGTCGAACTTTAGCTGCCGCTCGGCGACCCGGAGGTTCCGCTAGAGCCTTCATCTGAAACTACGGCTGCGATTGTGCCAATTACTACGGTCGCAACAACAATTGTTCCAACAGTCCCCAAACCGCCCAAAGCAGCAATAGACGGAGCTGCCTGTGTTGAAACGATCGGAGCCGTCGCATCCTGAGCACTTGCGGCAATTGGAGCCAAAGCAAAGGCAGCGGCGAGAATTATTCTGGTCATTGGACTTACTCTCTCACATAGAACTTCACAGATTTTTTATACCCCGGAACGGAAAAAAATCCTAGAGACAATACTGCTTGCGGTTTTCATTCGGAATTTCAGAGGTTTCTGCAACCCTAGACCAATCTCACGAAAGTTCTCCGCCCAAGGATGGCCTCCGCTAAAATTCGCAACCGAATCAACCCGCCCCGCATATAAGTTTGCAAATCTCATAGCACGTCTCGGTGATGCCCCCGGATTAGTCGCAAAACCCTTAAATATCGCACTGCTTGCGCTTCAAACTTGACCGCCTCGGGCTTGCATCATCGGCATAGCGGATCTGCCGCAACGGCATTTTCTTTTTGGGAAAAATGGTGTAGGAACGCCGCCTGTTTTCCCGGAGACTCTGACATGCCCGCTGACGCGCCGATCACACAGGATGTGATGACGATCCCTCGCAAGCTACCTGCTGGCCCGACCAATCTCGTCGGCCTGACCCGCCCTCAACTGCGGGAGGCGCTCCTGGCTGCCGGAACCCCCGAAAAGCAGGTCAAGATGCGCGTCAACCAGGTCTGGCAATGGATCTATCATTGGGGTGTGCGTGAATTTGACGAGATGACCAATCTCGCCAAGCCCTATCGTGCGCTTCTGGCTGATAATTTCGTGGTTGAGATTCCCGAGGTGGTGTCAAAGCAAGTATCTGAAGATGGCACTCGGAAATATCTGGTACGCATCGCCGGAGGCCATGAAGTAGAGGTTGTCTATATCCCTGAAGACGACCGTGGGACTCTGTGTATCTCGTCTCAGGTTGGCTGCACCCTCACCTGTAGCTTCTGCCATACGGGCACTCAAAAACTGGTACGTAACCTGACAGCGGCAGAAATCGTTGGCCAAATCATGATGGCACGGGACGATCTGAACGAATGGCCCGAACCCGGAGCGCCTAAGGACGAAACCCGGCTGTTGTCCAACATCGTTTTGATGGGCATGGGTGAACCCCTGTACAACTTTGACAACGTCCGTGATGCGATGCTGATCGCGATGGATGGCGAAGGCATTTCGCTGTCCCGCCGTCGCATCACCCTCTCGACCTCAGGTGTTGTGCCAGAAATTGCCCGTACCGCTGAGGAAATCGGCTGTCTCCTGGCCATTTCGTTCCACGCCACAACCGATGAAACCCGCGACGTGCTGGTGCCGATCAACAAACGTTGGAAGATTGACGAGTTGCTCCAAGCACTTGCCGCGTATCCCAAGGTGTCCAATTCAGAGCGTATCACCTTTGAGTACGTTATGCTGCACGGCGTAAATGACAGCGACGAGGATGCACATCGTCTTATTGAGCATATCAAACGCTATGACATCCCGGCCAAGATCAATCTGATTCCATTCAATGAGTGGCCAGGTGCCCCCTACAAGCGGTCTTCCAACAACCGTATCCGTGCCTTTGCGAATATCATTTACCAAGCAGGCTATGCCTCTCCCATTCGGAAGACACGTGGCGAGGACATTATGGCGGCCTGTGGTCAGCTGAAGTCCGCAACCGAGCGCGCACGCAAAAGCCGAAAGCAAATCGAGGCGGATGCCGGTCTCAGCTGATCTCAAAATGTGATTTGATGTCTTGACCTTCCTGTAGCTGGAAACCTTAAGTCTGGTCCGAAAGAAGAAAGTCGGGCCATGACACCTCCAATGACAACTTATCGTTTCGAAGTCACCAAACTGAACTGCGGGGGCTGTGCCGGTCGGGCCGAACGGGCATTGGCCGCCGTAGATGGTGTTGACGAGGTTGGTGTAAACCTCGCCAACAAGATAGCAACCGTGCGCGGCTCTGCCACCTTAAGTGCGCTCAGAGATGCGCTCGCATCTGCCGGATACCCCGCTGCTGAGAGCCGGGTATCACTGGCCATCGACGGGATGAGCTGCGCCTCTTGTGCAGGTCGTGTTGAATCCGCCTTTGATGGCATCGAAGGCATATTGTCAGCGCGGGTCGATCTGACAAAGAACACTGCGGAGATCAGTCTCACCTCCGGTGTGGTAGATCCTCAGGATCTGGCCGATACCGTTTCCGCTGCAGGCTATCCCGCACGGGTCATGCACAATGCCGCCGAAGCAGACGATCGCCAGGCGAAAGAAATGGACGGCCTCAAGCGGGATCTGCTTTGGGCTGCGCTCCTGACGCTCCCCGTGTTTTTGGGGGTCATGGGCGGACATATATATGCACCGCTTCACCATGCGCTCCACACCTCAATCGGCACCTTCGGTTGGTGGCTCATTCAGTTCGGTCTCACCAGTGCTGTCATGATTGGGCCCGGACGCCGTTTCTATCGCATTGGCCTGCCGTTGTTGGCCAAAGGCGCACCTGACATGAACTCTTTGGTGGCCTTGGGTACTTTGGCAGCCTGGGGCTATTCCACAGTCGCGCTGTTTCTGCCGAACACCCTCCCTGACAGCGCCCGTGGCGTGTATTTCGAAGCTGCCGCCGTCATCATCACACTGATCCTTTTGGGTCGATTTCTAGAGGCACGTGCCAAAGGAAAGACTGGCGAGGCCATCCGCAAACTTGTCGGCCTTCGGCCAGACACTGCGCGTATTGAGCGTGACGGCGAAGTGGTTGAAATCGCCATTGAAGAGGTCAAACGCAACGATCTTGTTCACCTGCGCCCCGGCGAACGCATTGCAGTCGATGGAACCGTGACCAAAGGGGTCTCGTTTGTCGACGAAAGTATGATCACCGGCGAACCCATCCCCGTTGAAAAGACCGAAGGCTCTTCGGTTGTTGGCGGCACTGTCAACGGACAGGGCGCGCTTGTGTTCAAGGCGACCGCGGTGGGCACGGATACGATGTTGGCCCGGATCATCTCCATGGTTGAACAGGCGCAAGGGGCCAAATTGCCCATTCAGGCGTTGGCTGATCAGGTGATCAGGTGGTTTGTGCCAGCGGTGATGGCATTGGCCGCGGCGACATTCCTGATCTGGCTTGCATTGGGCACCCTAAACTTCGCTCTGGTCGCGGCCGTCTCCGTTTTGATCATTGCCTGCCCCTGCGCCATGGGTCTGGCCACCCCGGTGTCGATCATGGTCGGCACGGGCCGTGCCGCCGAGCAAGGCGTGCTGTTTAGGAAAGGCGAAGCGCTTCAGCGCTTGGATGATGTCAAAGTGGTGGCTTTTGACAAGACCGGCACCTTGACCATGGGTCGCCCAGAACTGGTGCGCAGTGTTGCCGCCCCCGGATTTGATGCGGACCAAGTTCGCTTTCTTGCCGCAGGCGCCGAACAGGGGTCAGAGCATCCCATCGCGCGGGCGTTGGAGGGAGAGCTCTCAAATCTGCTCTCACCAGAGACGGTAGAAGCTATTCCCGGAATGGGCCTGCGGGCGACGGTAGACGGGCGCGCCATTCTTGTCGGAGCACCTCGCCTCATGGTTCAGGAGGAGGTTCCTCTTGGATCCTTAGCCTCCGAGGTCGAGACCATGGCTCAGACAGGAGAAACACCTGTTGTTGTCGCCCTTGACGGACAGATTGCAGGTGCCTTTGGAGTGGCCGACACGGTAAAGCCCGAAGCGCGTGACGCGGTGAGAGTGTTGAAAAATCAGGGCCTTGAGGTCGCGATGATCACAGGGGATACTAAGGCTACCGCACAGGCCATTGCCACTGACCTCGGGATCACAGAAGTTGTTGCCGAAGTTTTGCCTGCGGGGAAAGTCGAGGCTGTCACAGAGCTGCAGTCCCGTTTCGGCGCGGTTGCCTTTGTTGGCGATGGTATCAACGACGCGCCCGCGTTGGCGCAGGCGGATGTGGGCCTCGCCATCGGGACAGGTACCGATGTGGCCATCGAAAGCGCGGAGGTGGTTCTGGTGTCCGGCGATGTGCAAGGAGTTGGAACGGCACGGCATCTAAGCCGCTCAGTGATGCGCAATATCCGGCAGAATCTTTTCTGGGCCTTTGGCTATAACGTGGCTCTGATCCCGGTCGCAGCGGGGTTGGCCTATCCGCTTTTCGTCGTATTGTTGTCGCCGATGTTGGCCGCCGGGGCCATGGCCTTGTCGTCCGTATTTGTTGTCACCAACGCCCTGCGCCTTAAGCGAGCCTAATATAGTGGCCCCCGGCTCTGTGCCGGGGGGCTATGCAACACCTAAAGCGCGATACGCACCACACCAGCCGGGGGCAGATCGTGCCCCTGATGGACAACCGTCTCAGTGGTATGATTGAATAAAAACTGCTCAGTCGCCGTTTCACGCATACGGATACCTTCGGGCATCTGGGTGATGGTCAACTCTGCACGCTGAGCAACCTCCAATACCAGACGATCCATCGCCTTAGCATCCAGCCAACCGCCGAGATAAGTCACACCCTTGGCTGAAACCGCAACAGGCTCCCCCGCTTCAGTCGTCAGGAAGGCTTCGGCAGAGCCCTCAAGCTCTTCGAGATAAAGCTTCACCGCCCCTCCCCCGTTGAGCGCAATCGGCATATCCGGACGGAGACTTTGCAAGCGTGACACGGTTACGTCCAAGCCCTCAATGGCAGGAGGCAGAGGCGTTGGAATGCAAAAATCCTGATCTCGGGCCGCACTGCGGGGGCCGAGAACCACGTCTGCATCGCTGGCCTCAAGCGCCTGTTTCAAAGCAGGGTCCATATGCATGAGACCCGGAGCGAAGATCGCTTTGTATCCCGCAAGGGCCTCGGACCGCGGCGGAATGATATCAATGCTCAGACCCGCTCGGCGCAGCGCCCGATAGGTATCCAACACAAGATCAAAGTACCGCGCCCCAGCAGCGTGCGGCTGAACGGTCCACATCCACTCAGCATTATAATCAAAGATCAGGGCAACCGGCGCCTGATGATGTGCAACCTCTGGAGCCTCTGCGATTTCGCGCGCAACCTGTTGCGCCTCCCCCATCGCCGGAGCATCCGCACTATCAGGGCGCAGCAGCCCTGCATGCAGCTGTTCCTGCGCCATTGGGGCCTGTCGCCACCTAAAATAGCAGACCGCCTCGGCCCCGTGGGCAAAGGCCTCCCACGACCAAAGCCGCACCATGCCAGGCAACGGCACTGGATTGTAGGGCGCCCAGTTCACAGGGCCGGGCTGCTGCTCCATCACCCACCAACGTCCCTTGCCGACCGCACGGTACAGATCGTGATGAAACGCCTGAAAATCAGGATCACCCTGCCGCGCATAGGCGCGCTGTTGCTCGGGCGAAGCCCCGACACGATCCTCTAAGAACCCAAGCGGATAGCTGTCCCAGCTCGCAATTTCGAGATCATCGCCCACGTCATAGTGATCAAAATCCGTGATCCGCCCCATGTAATTATGGGCCAGAGGCGCCTCAGAATGCGCACGCAGAATGTCAGCCTGAACTTTGTTGAAGGTCACGACCTGATCCGAGCTGAACCGATGGAACGCGAGCACATGCGCTGGGTTAGGCTCGGTCACGGTCAGGTTGGGCAAATCAATCTGATCAAAGGAATTGTACTCCATCGACCAAAAGATATTGCCCCAGGCCGTGTTCAGCGTATCGATCGACGCATAGCGCGCCCGCAACCAATCGCGGAAGGCCACCCGAGCCGCATCGGAATAGCTGATGGTTGTATCATGGCACCCGTACTCATTGTCGGTCTGCCACGCAGCGACGTTTGGGTTTTGCCCATAACGTTCGGCCATCATCCCAACGATCCGACGGCATTCCTCAAGATAGCCCGCGTGACTAAAACAATAGTGCCGGCGCGACCCAAATTTGCGCGGTTTGCCATCCACATCGACGGCCATCATGTCGGGGTGTTTGTCGATCATCCAGCGAGGTGGCGTTGCGGTAGGTGTACCCAGAACCACCTTCAATCCCGCCTGCCCCAGCACTTCAATCGCGCGATCGAGCCAGTCCCAACGAAGATCCCCCGGGGTTGGTTCAATCTTTGACCACGAAAATTCGCCAATGCGAATCCAGGTCAGACCAGCCTCAACCATCCGGGCCGCATCTTGTTCCCAGATCTCTTCCGGCCAATGCTCAGGGTAATAACACGTTCCCAGCGTGCGCTTCATGCCAAGGCCTCATCATAGGCCGAGACGATTTCCGCCGTACGTTTTGCAACCTCGGCCTGACTAAATCCCGGTTTAAAAATGGCAGTTCCAATGCCAAAACCGGTAATCCCTGCGGCGGCCCAATCGGCAAAGTTTTCGGGTGACGCACCGCCAACGGCATAGGTTTTCGTCCCGCTGGGCAACACGGCGCTCAGAGCTTTGAACCCATCGATACCAAGTTTGAAGCCGGGGAAGAATTTCAACCCATCTGCCCCGGCGCGCAATGCTGCAAAGGCCTCGGATGGGGTCATCACCCCGGGATAAGACAGCATGCCTGCGGCCTTGGTGGCACGAATGACATCCGCAAAGCAATCCGGAGACACCACCATCTGCGCGCCAATGTCTTTTAAGCGCGCAACATCTGCTACCTCAAGAACCGTTCCCGCCCCGACAACAGCGCGATCCCCGGCAAGTTTGAGCATCGTTGCAATGCTGTCGAAGGGCTGGGGCGAATTCAGTGGAACTTCGATCTTGGTAATGCCAACGTCGATCAAAACCTCAGTGATGGCTGGGGCTTCGTGCGGTTCCAGACCGCGCAGGATGGCGATGATTTCGCGAGACATTTTAGATGCTTTCAAGTTTTGAACAGGCGGATCTCAGCCCCGCCAGAGTAAGTTCATCTGCGGGTACCGTGCGAACAAACGCCCCCTGCGCCTGCAGACCAGTGTGATAGGCTTGGGCAATACCTGCCGCCCCCAGAACAACAACTTCCTGCCCCAACCAATAGGGGCGTGCCGCAGCGAGCTCAGCGCCTATCAACAAACCGGACAGGCGAGCCCGCGCGGTTTCGGCGGACATATCGTTCAGAAGCCCTTCGGCGCGCAGGGAAAACAGCTCAGCGGCCATTGAGGCGGGACGTGACATTGCATCGTCGATCGCCGTCAAATAGGCGGTTTCATCCCAACCGTCGGTCGCAACCGAATGACGCAGAACCGAATGTTCACCCAAAAGAGCAAACATTTCGCCGGTCATAAAGGTACGAAAGCTCACGACCTCTTCGGCACTGATGTGAACCCACTTTGTATGGGTTCCCGGCAGACACAGAATGCCGTCAAATTTCGGATTTTCAGCCAAAAACCCGCGAATCTGGGTTTCTTCGCCGCGCATCACATCTGCGGGCGACATCTGTTTGATCCCGGGCAGAATGTAGACCTGTAGCCGCGCGTCTTGGGTCTCGACTTTCGTTGCGTCCTCAAGAGACGGCGCTTTGCAAGGAACCGTCGAATAGGGAGCTTCGGCCCAGCCCTGACGCGATCCGGCCATCCCGCAAATGATCACGGGAACAGGCCCGCTCAGATCATCTCCCAACATCTCGAGAAGAGTAGGCTCGTAATCTGCGGTCTCAAGCGCACCCATGCCTTTGTCGGATCGGGTCTGGCGGATCACCTCACCCGCCGCATCCATCAACCACACCCGCACATGAGAGGTTCCCCAGTCTACGGCGACCCAGGCAAGTTGGTTAGAATGAGGCATGATGATCTCCTGCTCTTTGTTTTGCATCACGAAACGCGCGTGCCTTCCAGCACGTGCATCGTTTCGGGGAAGCTCCACGGAAGAACAACCCCCTGCTGCATGAGATAAGCGCCGCTAAGCCGCAACTCTTCTTGTTTCAGTGCCGGAGTTTCGCGAGACAAACTTGGTGCATCAGCACGCGTGCGCAACACGAGTGTGTATTCGGCACTCGGGTCAAGCCCGGTCAGGCGTACCGGGCGCGGGAGGATCTGCGACGAGCTTTGGGCCTGACCCACAAAAACAACAAACCGATCCCCTTCTTGGGCTAGGTTCATTTCAGCAATGATTGCCGGGTCTGAACACTCCAGTCGCAGGATATCCGCCGTCATCCGCCAATCGCGGTTGTCTTTCCACCACTGCGTGATCTCGCGCAGAACCTCTGCTTCGCTGTCTGTCAGTTCGCGCGGGTCCATCTCAAAACCCATGTGCCGCTGGGCTGCGACCCAGGCCCGCATTTTCATATCGATGCTGCGCCCAGATGTGTGACAAACACGCGGGCCGACATGGCTTCCGGTGAGAGCCATTGGCAACATCAGCGCGGCATCATGTTGGATCCGCAGGCGCTCCAAGGCGTCGTTGCTGTCAGACAGCCAAACGCGATGGGTATGGCGCAAAATCCCGGCATCGACGCGTCCCCCACCAGAAGCACAGCTTTCAATCTCGACGTTAGGATGCGCCCCTCGGAGACGCGACAAAAGCTCTAATAGGCCACGCGCCTGCGCCGCATCCGGAGCCGGCAGAAGCCGGTTGTGATCCCACTTGATATAATCGATGTCTTCCGTCGTTAGGATGGCATCCAATTTATCAAACAGATATTCCCGAACCTCCGGATTTGCCAAATCCAGCACACGTTGCTGGCGCCCTTCCACCTGATCTACAGGCCCCAGAATCCAATCAGGATGCGCCCGGGCCAGATCGCTGTTGAGATTGACCATCTCTGGTTCAAACCAAAGACCAAACGTCATGCCAAGGCGCTGAACATGCGCGATAAAAGGGGTGAGACCATCGGGCCATTTACGCGGATCGATATCCCAATCACCCAAAGAGGATGTATCGTCATCGCGTTTACCAAACCAACCATCATCCAGCACAAACCGCTCCGCCCCAAGTTCTGCGGCCCGGTCGGCGATATCTTTCAATACGTTGATGTCATGGTCAAAATAGATCGCTTCCCAGCAATTGTAATGCACAGGACGTGGGCGATTTTCATCAGGCCAGATGACGACGTCATCCCGCAAATGCCGCTGAAACGCGGTAGCGCAGCCGTTCAAACCTCGATTGGATACGCTTAGGGCTAACACGCCGGTCTCGAACTCCGTTCCGGACCCGTATGTGCCCCTTGCGTGCCCCCATTGGATTTGCCGCCGCCCATCAGGAAGTTCTTCCGCCTGCATGACATGTCCACCGGGCCACCCGTAGTGCATGCCAAAGACCACCCCCTGTGTGTTTGTTGCACCCGCCTCACAAAAATAGGCCAGTGGTGGATGCTCATGGCCAGAGCGTCCTGTCCGCGCTTCGCGCGTCAAAATCCCCGGCGCCCAAAGGCTGCGCTCCGGCCGGAATTCTCCGATCCAACGGCCCGAGAAATGCAAGATCTTGCCACTTTGAGGTCCCGGCAAAACTGGCGCGGCAAAGTGGTGAACCGTCAGGACGTCTTCGGAAACCATCCGAGATGAGGCTTCGATCACCTCGCCTTTCACCTCAAATTTCAGACGCAGGGACAGGCCAAGATCGTCATCCTGACATGTAAAGCCGTCCTCTGCTTCGGCAGTAAGCCAGAACTTCGGTTTGATCAGTGTCCCGTTACGGTAGGCCATCAATCCCGGCTGCGCATGCAGGCTGTCACCCTCAACCGGGCAGAGAGAGATTGGCGCAAGATGATCCAACATGCCGCCGGTCACATCGCTGCGCGCCGCCTTCGTAATCTCCGCCAGATCACACTCAGGCAAGGATGGGCCCCAATAAACGGCATGGGGCACTCCACCCTCAGAGGCCAGAACCAAAGTCTGACTGGGAGTATCAAAGCGCCAGGTCTTCACTTCACGGCCCCCAGTGTCAGTCCGGCTATAAAGTGGCGTTGCATCAGGAAGAACATCGCCACCGGAGGGATAGCAGCCACAATGCTGCCTGCGCTCATCAAGTGATATTGCGCGACAAACTGTGAGTTAAACGAGGTGATACCGGCGGTCACAGGCTGGGCATCCGGGCCTTGCGTCAGAACTACGGCCCAGAAATAGTCATTCCAAATGAAGGTGAAGATCAGAACCGACAGCGCCGCAATCGCCGGGCGCATCAGAGGAAGCACAACAAACCAGAAAATCCGCCATTCCGCCACGCCCTCTACCCGCGCCGCCTCGATCAGCTCATACGGCAAAGCGCGAATGAAATTGCGCATGAACAACGTGCAAAACCCGGTCTGGAAGGCGATGTGGAACAGGACCAGCCCCAACTTGGTATCATACAGACCCGCCGAGACGGTCAGGTCGCGCACTGGCACCATGAGGATTTGGAACGGCACAAAGTTCCCTGCAATGAACATGAAGAAGATCAGCAGGTTGCCCCGAAATCGATAGATGCCAAGCGCAAATCCGGTCATGCAGGACAGAGCCACCGCACCGATCACAGTTGGCACTGTGATCAGTAGCGAATTCCACAGATAGCGCGGCATGTCGCTTTCAAAGAACACGCGGCCATAGTTGTTGAAGAACTCAAAGGATGACGGAACTCCCCAATAGTTCCCATTGGTGAAATCCGCCAAAGGCCGGATCGAGAACAGCATGACGGCGAGCAGCGGCAGGAGCCACATGATCAGGGCCAGCGGCAGCAAGGACTGATAGGTGAGCTGTGCCGTGCGCGATTGTTTTTGGATCGGTGTCGGAAACATGTCTTTTCCTCCCTTAACGACGCGCTGCGCGTTCGTCGCGATACATCGACCACAGGAAATAGGCGATGAAGAACAACATGATAAAGAAGAGGACAACGGCAATGGCCGAGCCATATCCCATACGGAAGCCATATTCCGACAGGGCCTTTTCAAACATGTAGAAGCTTAGCACGCGGGTCGACCCAAAAGGTCCGCCATTGGTCATAATCGAAATCAGGTCAAACGACCGCAACGCCCCAATGATGGTGACGACAAAGGCAATGAAGGTTGCGGGGCGTAGTTGAGGCAAGATCACATGCCACAGCATCCGCCAGCCCTTGGCCCCATCCAAACGGCCGGCTTCGACCTGTTCAGGATCGACTGCATTCAGACCGGTCAGATACAGGATCATGCAATAGGCGGTCTGGGGCCAAAGGCCCGCGGCAATAATACCGTAGGTCGCGGTGTTGGGATTGCCCAACACCCCACCGCGCACATCAATGCCGAGCCAACCCGAGATTATGTCAAACAAGCCATCATTTGGCAGATAGAACCACGAGAAAACAAGGCCAACAACAACTTGAGAAATCACAAATGGAAAGAAAAACAGTGATTTATAAAGCCGGACACCCGTGACAGTCTGGTTCAGGAACAGGGCAATGAACAGCCCCGCCGGGATCGCCAGAAGGTACAGCAGCAACCATTTCACATTGTTCCAAAGCGAGATTTCAAACGCCCGGTCCGTGGCGAGCTCCTCGTAGTTGCGCAGACCAACAAAGGTCGCCTCACCCAAACCATCCCACTCATAAAGCGAGATATTGAAGCTCTGGAAAATCGGGATAATCACATAGGCCGCAAAAAACAGCATCCCCGGCAGCAAAAACAGCAGCGGTGTGATGGTCATGCGATTGCGGCGCATCCAAGTGTGAGACATGTCGGCCATGGGCAAACCTTTGAGGCAGGCGAGGCGCGCAACATAGGCGCGCCTCGCACGTTAAGCGTTGGGCAGAACAGCGTTCGTTGTTCCGCCCAGAGATCGGATTACTTGTAGATCCGCTTACGCGAGCTTTCGAGACGTGCAAGGATATCGTCCAGATTGTCCGGGAACACCATGAACTCCTGCAGACCTTCCATCCCAATCGCCGCCATTTCAGCTGGGAAATCACGGTCAAAGAACTGCGCGATGCCGCCTTTGGCGTTGTTCGACAGCATGTCAAAGCCCTGGTTCAGGAACTCATCATCATCAACCGAGGCTGCGGCGTTCACAGGCAACTGCCCCAGACCTGCACCCGCGTTGATTTTGGTCTGTACGTCAGGCGAAGTCACAAACTGAAGGAACGCACGCGCCGCTTCTTTGTTCTGCGCACCCGAGGCGATGTGGAAAGTATCTGTCGGTGCATCTTCGCCCTGTGGCACATCCGCAATCAGAGGGAACTGATAAAAATCGATCTGATCATCTGTCAGACCCGCGTCACGCAGGTGCGGCACCACGAAGTTACCCATCAGGTAAGCGGCAGCTTCACCTTTGACCATAAAGGGCAGCGCTTCCTGCCAGCTATAGGTCTGGTGGTCGTCAATGAACGCGCCCATGTCGATCAGCTTGCGCCAATTGGCAAAGGTCTCACGCACACGATCATCGGTCCACGACACTTCGCCACGTGCCAGCTGCATGTGGAAGTCAAAACCGTTGGTCCGCATGTTCATGTAGTCGAACCAGCCACCGGCCGTCCAAAGGAACTTGGACCCGATGGTGTAACATTTGCGGCCGGATTCAACGATTTTGGCGCAGTTGGCGATTTCTTCGTCAAAGGTAGTAGGCTCAGTCAGGCCCAGCTCTTTGAAGATATCTTCGCGGTAATAGATGCCCCACTGATAGTAAGTATAGGGCACGCCCCACTGTTTATCGTCGAGGGTCATTGCGCCTTTGACGCTGTCCAGACCCGGAAGATCGCCACCAGTATACATGTCTGAGATGTCTTCAAACAGGCCCGCTTTAACATAGGGGCCCATGCGGTTGGCGGCGTACCAGTTCACCACATCCGGTGAGTTTGCGGTCAGGGCGTTGCGGATCTGGCTTTTCCAGGCTTCGCGGTCCACCACGTCAACTTCCACAGTCAGGTTCGGGTGCATCGCATCAAAGTCGGCCGCCAGACCTTCCATGATCGCGCGCGGCGCCGGGTTCGACATGTCCGAGATGATGCGCAGGGTGCCGCTCAATTCAGCGGCAGTTGCAGGCATCACCATAGCCGTTGTCAGGGCCAGAGCCCCGGCAACTTTGGTAAAAGTTTTTAGCATTGTATCCTCCCAAGGTCCAAACGCTGGCAGTTCCAAATAATGAAACCAATTTCCAACTATTGAAACTATGCGAGATTCGCGCTAAGCCTGTCAACACTCTCTTCACCGAAGTATCTGGGGGAGAGAGCGGGAGGACGACAAAATGGGTGAAACCAAGCCACAGCGCACGGGCGATGGAACCGTGGGCAAGGCCCTTGAAATTATGGATATGGTCGCGGGATACGGCCGCCCGGTTCGCTTTGGCGAATTGTTAAGCGATTCACCCCATCCCAAGGCCACGCTTTACCGGTTACTGCAAACGCTCACCAATCAGGGCATGCTGGCCTATGATGAGGCCAGGCAGACCTATGCGCCCGGTCTTCGACTTGTCCGCCTGGCCCATGCGGCGTGGCAACAAAGCTCGCTTGCACCGATTGCCCGCCCATTTCTGGATGCTCTGTCCGCTGAGGTTGGTGAGACCATTCACCTGGCACAACTTGATGGCGGACAAGTTCTCTATGTCGACAAACGCAATGCCACCAAACCGATTGAGATGTTCTCGGCGGCCGGCAAGGTTGGACCTGGATATTGCACCGGAGTGGGCAAAGCCATGATGGCCTTTCTCAGCGACGCTGAGCGTGCCGAAGCCGTGCAGAAACAGAGCTTTTTCCGCCATACCGATCACACACTTACAACGCCTGAGACATTGCTTGCGGATCTTGATCAGATTCGGGCCGAAGGGATCGCCTTTGACCGAGAAGAGCACGAACCCGGCATTATTTGCATCGCCGCACCGATCATAAGCGACACAGGTCGCGTTCTTGGGGCGATGTCGATCACCACATCCACGCAACGCAATACGTTGGACGGCCTGCGCACCCTGCAGCCCGCACTGACGCAAACCGCAACTGATATCGCCGAAGCCGCCGCCTCTTGGCAGTTTCCGGGTTAAACAGGAGTCCCCCATGTCCGGCGTCACATTGAACAATGCTGTTAAACGCTACGGCGAAACACAGGTGATCCATAACGTCGATCTGCAAATCGACGAGGGTGAATTCTGTGTGTTTGTAGGCCCTTCAGGCTGTGGCAAATCCACCCTGCTGCGCATGATTGCCGGGCTCGAAGAGACCAGCGGCGGCCAGATCAACATTGGCACGCGCGACGTGACCACAATGGACGCCTCAGATCGCGGGGTCGCGATGGTGTTCCAGACCTATGCGCTATATCCCCATATGACGGTTGAAGAAAACATGGGGTTCGGGCTGCGCATGAACGGCCATCCAAAGGCCGAAATCAAGGAAAAAGTTGGCGAGGCCAGCCGCATCCTGAAACTGGACGATTATCTGAAACGCAAACCCAAGGCCCTCTCCGGCGGTCAGCGTCAGCGTGTGGCTATTGGGCGGGCCATTGTGCGCGGACCCGAGGTGTTTTTGTTCGACGAACCCCTGTCGAACCTTGACGCGGAACTGCGCGTCGACATGCGGGTCGAGATCGCGCGCCTGCACAAAGAAATTGGTGCCACCATGATCTATGTGACCCATGATCAGGTCGAGGCCATGACACTGGCCGACAAGATTGTGGTTCTGCGTGCCGGGCGGGTTGAACAGGTTGGCGCGCCGATGGATCTGTACAAAGACCCGGACAACAAATTTGTTGCAGGATTTATCGGCTCACCCAGCATGAACTTTCTTCATGGTGTCGTTGAAGGGGATCAGGTGCACATTCCTGCTCTGAAACAAACGATCCCGGCCCCTGTATCGCTGCCTCAACAGGGGGCACCCGTTCTTGTTGGCGTCCGACCTCAAAACCTGAACATTTCTGACGGAGACGCGTTGCTGCTCGACATTCGCGAGCGTTTGGGTGGCGTGGCCTATGACTATCTGCTCACTGAGAGTGGCGAGAAAATCGTTGTCGAGACAAGCGGTGACGAAGAGATACCCGAGCGGAGCCGTGTCTCGGTTACTTTTGATCCCTCCAATGCACTCTTCTTCGACGGAAAAACCGAAAATCGACTGCGCTGAAGGACTGATTGTCCAAGTGCCTTAAGGATCACTATCAACCAGATCAGCATGCTCTAAAACGGAGCATGCTGATCTGTGGTTTTTTGCCGTAATTCAGAACCCTAAGGCGTTTCACCCGTCTCCGACAAACAGGCGGCCCATCCCTGCTTGTTTGATGTCCAGCCCGGCAAGCTTCAGCATATGCCAGGCCAGAGCTTGGTTGCTTGACAGCACTGGAATGCCGATCTCCGCTTCGATTTCTGGGATCACGGACAAGCAACGCAAGTTGGTACAGGCAATCACAATGGCATCGCAATCGGTTTGAGCCGCCACCGCAATCGCACCGGCCTTGATCGCGTCTTCTGTGATCCGTGCAACAACAGGATCACGCCCTTCCTCGAAGCTGCCAAAGCTTGCAATCTCAAAACCGGCCTCTTCCAGACGCGCGCGCATCCGCGCCGACACATCGGCGACATAGGGGGTCACGAAACCGAGCTTCTTTGCACCCACATGCCGCGCCGCTGCTATCAATCCGGCCAGTGGATCGGTGACCTTCGCATTTGGACAGACTGTCTGAATTGCCGCAGCCACCTGATCCGACCCAATCACCGAAGAGGCCGAGGTGCAGGCATATCCCACAACGTCAAAATCCAGACTGGGCGGCAACAAACGCACCGACGCCGGAAGATCAGCCTCCATCTTCGCTAGGGTATCTTGGCGAATTTCAGACACCATCGGGATCCGGGTATGGTAAAGTGCGACCCCATCCAGCCGCATCATACGCGCAAATTCGGCCTCAATGGTTTCGTCCGTTTCAAGGATCACCAACCCCAGATTGGCCCGCGTTCCTATTCCCTCGTCTGTCGAAAACTCTAACCGCATAACGTCCTCAGATCACCGGAAGTTCGGGTGCCGCGCGTGTCGACAGCAACCGCACACCATCTGCCTGCACCACAAGATTTTCTTCATGAACCATAATATGCCCAGCGCCATAGCTTAGCGAGGGTTCAAGCGTGAGCACCATGTTTTCTTCCAGCACCGTCTCATCCCAAGCCGCGTGAGATGGCCATTCAGTCAATTGCATCCCAAGCCCGTGGCCCAAACGGCCTACATCGCCACCTTGATCATCCAGCTCAGAAATCACCTTGTTCATCGCTTGAAACAGCTCACGACATGTGGCGCCCGGACGTGCGGCTGCAAGTCCCGCCTCTGTGGCGCGCCACAACACATCATAGGCCTGTTTCGCGTCATCATCTGCACGACCTATCGCCCAGTTGCGATCGAAATCACAGAAGTATCCATCCCAAACGGCCCCGGTATCCAACATCAAAACATCTCCGCTTTGCAAAGGCCGCGATGACGGGGGAGAGATGACATCGGAATAACCACCCTGATCTGCTCCACCGACAAGGTAAGGCATGTCGTCCGCTCCCTGCGCCAGAGCCTCACGGCGAAAGGCTCGAAACACATCTTCCAGCGGCATCCCAACAGAGGCAATGTTGGGGAGCTCCGCAAAAGTCGCCGAGCCAATGGCGCAGATGTGTGCGAGCTTTTCGATCTCGGCCTCGGACTTGACCATCCGCAGTCCTCGCACCAATTCGGTGCAATCTGTGATCTCAAGACCGGTTAGCCCAGCCATGAGGCGCTCATAGTCGCCCAGAGGCATCCGCAGTGCTGTCTCATGTCCTTTCATCACCCCAATAGCCTCACCGCGCGCAGCATAGGGTGACAAAAGCTCGGTGAGCAGGCTGATCCCGTCATCATCAGGTGCTGGCGCGCTCCAGGTCCGGATGTCGTCAATCCAGGTGCGGCGCATCAAATCTGCGCCGATCTCAGGGATCACTGAGATGGGCTTGCCCTCTGCAGGCACAAACAAAAACCATGGCCGCGTGGGGCTTTGCCAAAACAGGGTTTGAAAGCCACTGAAATAGCGCACCTCAGGTTCCGTCAACAACAGCAGACCCGACATTCCCTGAATGGCCATCTGGCGTTGCGCCTTGGCAGTGCGCGCCGCGAATTCAGCCTCTGAAAACCCGCGTTCAGGCATTATGCCCCTCCATGATGCGCGCGAAGATCTCTGGATCTGTCACCCCTTCGGAGCCGATTAGAAAAACTCGGGATTCAGAATTGAGCCCCAATTTCGCTGACAATTCATCGTCCTGCCGCGCTGCTATCAAAGCAGCCAATCCAGCAACCGCACTTTCGCCCGCTTCAACCGGGGCATCGCTTGCCTGCGCGTTGGCCAACATCCGCACCGTAGGCGCAACGATGCTGTCCGGGATCATCAGAAAATCCGTGGCTTCGTCGGCTAGAATGTCCCAAGCCATTTCGGAGGGTTCTCCGCAAGACAGACCTGCCATGATCGTCTCCTGCTCGATGTCAACGGCAGTGGCCTTGCCCAAGCGGGCGCTTTCAAACAGGCAGGCCGCCAGATCGGGCTCAACTATTACCACACGTGGCGCATCTTTGCCCCAGAACTGGCGCAGACCCGCCGCGACAGAGGCCGCAAGCCCACCAACGCCACCTTGCAAAAAGACATGTGTCGGGGCTTGATCCAGCGCCTCACAGGCTTCGCGTGTCATCACACCATAGCCAGCCATGACATCCCGCGGCGGCTCAGTGTATCCCGGCCAGGATGTGTCTGAGACCACGTACCATCCATTGGCCTCCGCCTCTTCTCGGGCGAGGGCCACAGAGGCATCATAGTCACCTTCAATCCGAATGACCTCAGCACCCAGATCCCGCATTGCTTCGGCACGACCAACGCTCACTTCTGCGTGGATATAGATACGACAGGGAGCACCGAACCGTTGACAGCCCCAGGCCAGAGACCGGCCGTGGTTGCCATCAGTGGCGGAAACCAATGTGACCTCAGCACAGGCCTCCGCAACATCTCCGTTTCTAATTTCCTCCATCGAAACATCACGGTCCAGGCGTTCACTCAGCACACGTCGCAAAACACCCATGGCGGCGTAAGATCCGCCCAGCGCTTTGAAACTGCCCAGACCAAACCGTGGCCCTTCGTGTTTGTATGCGATCCGCGCCACATCTGCTTCACGCGCCAACTTGTCCAGCGCAACCAATGGGGTTGGCGCATATCCATCCCACTTGGTGATCTCATTCCAAGATGCCGCGAAATCCTGCGGGCTCAGCACCGATTGAGCAGCTCCACGATCGGCAGGTGCCCCTGCTACATGGGGGAGCGAAACCTT
This sequence comes from uncultured Pelagimonas sp., assembly GCA_947497905.1. GTDB lineage: Bacteria > Pseudomonadota > Alphaproteobacteria > Rhodobacterales > Rhodobacteraceae > CANMIH01. Next base: position 191,125 of record CANMIH010000004.1, on the reverse strand, counting down.
AAACACATCCAACATGGTCATCCTTTCGATACAGGCAAGCGGTCTTGTACCAGCCGCACCCAGAACTCTGCGCCGATGGGCAGCAGAGCGTCGTTAAAATCATAATCCGCTGAATGCAGCGGCTGGCCATTGCGACCCGTTTCCCCATTGCCCATCAACAGGAAGCACCCCGGGACGGCGTTGGTGAAATGAGCAAAGTCTTCTGAAAAGCTCATTGGCGTTCTGTCTCGCAGCACATCACACGCCGCAGCGTCGCCAGCACGATACACCGCCTCCGTCGGAACACCGGCATTCAGCGTTTCGACGAACTCAGTTTTAAAAGAAACATCGATTTCGACATCATGAGCCAGTGCTACCCCTGACGCGATCTGGCGCATAAAGCGTTCGATGTCTTGGCGGTCTTCCGGAGACCGCGCGCGCGCGTCCCCTTTGAGCACTGCCTGACCGGGGAGAACATTGCGCTGACCATCGGTCAGAAACTCCGTGACGGACACAACCGAACCCGCACCGGGGGCAAGTTTGCGCGCGACAATCGTCTGTAGCGCCAAAACCAATTCGGAAGCGACAGTGATCGCATCAACCCCAACCTGCGGCATCGAGGCATGCCCACCCTGCCCCTTCACTGTGATTTCAAACAGGCTCTCACTTGAACAGATTAGCCCCGTTCGGGTTGAGATCTGCCCAAGCGGAGCCCCGGGCAGGTTGTGAATGGCATAGATCTCATCGACGGGATGGTGCTGCAACACCCCCTCTTCAATCATCGCCTGTGCACCGAGCCCATGCTCTTCATTGGGCTGGAAAATGAAGACGACAGTGCCATCAAAGTCTTCGGCATGCGCCAACCGTCTGGCCGCACCGAGCAGCATGGTCATATGACCGTCATGCCCACAGGCATGCATTTTGCCAGAGGTTTGCGAGATATAGTCCAGTCCAGGAACCTCGGTAATCGGCAAAGCATCAAGTTCAGCCCGCAAGGCAATAGCGCGATTGCCTCGTCCCTTACGCAAGATACCAACGACCCCAACTCCTTCATGAACTTCGATCCCCAGTTCACGCAAAGTCTTTGCCATCAAAGTCTTGGTTTGGACCTCTTCGAACCCCAGTTCTGGGATCTGGTGAAGCTGGTGGCGAAGCGCCACCAAGGCTTGATCTAAGTCGCTCATTTCAGGATCTCGCACCAAAGGAGTTTCCCGAAACTTTAGCGGGGAGATGCGAGGGAATTTCTCTCATTTTCCGGATCTGAAACTATTTCCCTCGCAGAACTCGGCCGAAAAGACTAAATTCACACCCCATGGATGACAAAGACCTTGAGATTCTGCACCTCGTGCAGCGCAACAGCCGACTAACCGCAGACAGCCTCAGCGCCGAGGTTGGCCTCTCCCCGGCCGCCGTTCAAAAGCGGCTTCAAAAGTTGCGCGCCAACGGGGTGATCGAAAAGGAAATCGCCGTTCTGTCCCCCTCCAAGCTTGGTCGTGACATGACCATTCTTGTCGAAGTGACGCTGGAGAAAGAAAGCCGCGCCCACCTTGATGCTTTTAAACAGCGGATGCGCAACGCCCCCTGTGTCCAGCAGTGCTACTACACCACAGGAGAAGGCGATTTCACTCTCATCTTAACGGTGCGCGATATCAAAGAATACGAAGAGTTTACGCAGGAACATTTCTTTGATCATTCCAACATCAGCCGGTTTAAAACCGCCGTGGTGATGGACAGGGTCAAAGTCTCTCTCGACGTGCTGTAAAAAAGCCCCGGCTGAACCGGGGCCTATTCTTTACTTGGCGCGTTGCACCATTCCAAACAAATCACGCGGATCATCCGGGTCTGCCAGCATATCCAGCGGTTCAAAGTATTCGGTGCCTTCGATCGCGCGCTTGATGAAGCGAAGTGCCGAAAAATCCTCGATCGCGAAACCAACACTGTCGAATAGCGTGATCTGTCGGTCATCCCGCCGACCGGCAACCTGCCCCGTCATCACTTGCCACATCTCGATCACGGGATGATCATCCTCCAAAGCTTGGATTTCACCTTCAATGCGGGTCTGTTCAGGGTATTCCACAAAAATATCCGAGCGACGCAGGATATCCGCATGCAATTCGGTCTTGCCGGGGCAATCCCCACCGATGGCATTGATGTGAACACCCGGCCCAACCATGTTGTCCGTCAGGATCGTCGCGTTCTTCTTGTCGGCCGTGCAGGTTGTGATGATATCGGCCCCTTCGATGGCCTCCTCACCACTCTTACACGTCACAACGGTCAGCCCCTTGCCCGCGAGGTTCGCTGCACACTTGGCAGTTGCCGCAGGATCAATGTCATAGAGCCTTACGGTCTCGATGCCACACATGGCTTTGAACGCAAGGCACTGGAATTCTGATTGCGCGCCATTGCCAATCATCGCCATGACCTTCGATCCCTTGGGCATAAGATACTTGCCCACCAAAGCCGACGTTGCCGCAGTCCGCAGTGCTGTGAGAATGGTCATTTCGGTCAGAAGCGTTGGATACCCTGTGTAGACATCCGCCAGCAATCCGAATGCCGTCACCGTCTGAAGCCCTTCCGACGTGTTTTTCGGGTGGCCATTGACGTATTTGAACCCATAGGCCTCACCGTCCGAGGTTGGCATCAGTTCAATCACACCATGTGGCGAATGCGCCGGCACACGTGGCGTTTTGTCGAAACTTTCCCACCGTTTGAAATCCGCCTCGATCTCAGATGCGATCCCAAGGATCATCTCTTCAAGCCCGACATGATGAATGAGCTGCATCATGTGGTCGACGGAAACAAACGGTACGAGGGCTTTGTCAGAAGGTTGTGTCATATCAGGCCTCAAAAGCTACGCGTGGGACGATCAAAAATGCGACGCCCCATCAGCGAGGCGGCGAGATCGACAATCAGTTTCGCGGTGCGTCCGCGTTCATCCAGAAACGGGTTCAGCTCAACCAGATCCAGCGATGTCACCAACCCGCTGTCTTGCAAAAGCTCCATCACAAGATGCGCCTCACGTTCGGTTGCGCCACCTGGCACAGTGGTCCCAACAGCGGGTGCAATGGCGGGATCAAGGAAATCGACATCAAAGGACACATGCAGCAAGCCATTCGCCGCGCGCACCTTATCAAGAAACGCAACCAGAGGGGCTTTGATCCCATGCTCGTCAATGGCCCGCATATCCGCCAACATCGCATTGTCGGCCTCAAGCGCCTCGCGCTCGGCAGGGTCCACCGAACGCAACCCGATCATGCCAACCTGATCTGTCGGTACCAAAACAGGGGGGGTGGGAAACATTTCGAACCCTGTCTGTCCGGTGAAATAGGCGACGGGGGTCCCATGTAGGTTGCCGCTGTCGGTACTTTGGGGTGTGTGAAAATCGCTATGTGCATCCAGCCACAAAACAAACAGTGGGCGACCGACCTGATCCGCATAGGCCGCCATGCCAGCAACGGTGCCCATCGAAAGCGCGTGATCACCGCCCATGAAAATCGGCATGCCCTTCGCGGCGGCCTGTTGCGCGACACGTGTCAATGCCGTGGTCCAACCGATACATTCAGGCAGCGCGACAAGGTGGTCATGTTCAGGCATGTCCACCGGATCCGGACCAATCTGCCCCAGATCTTCAACCCGATGCCCGAGATCGGTCAATGCAGTTTCAAGCCCCGCGACGCGCAGCGCATCAGGGCCCATACGACAGCCCTGACGACGCTTGCCAGCGTCCATCGGGGCACCTACCAGTATGATGTCTTTTGTGCTCATCTTCTTTTTGTCTTTCAAAGATCACCTTGCAGGAAGTGACTACTTTGCGCAAAATGAGCGTGAGTTATCCAAAATGAGCAGTTTAGATGGACGAATTGGACAAACGGCTCTTGTCATGTCTCGACCGAGACGGGCGGGCCTCGATCTCAGAGCTTGCTGATCAGCTAAGTGTCACACGTGCCACCGTGCGGGCGCGCATGGAGGGACTTAAGGCGAAAGGTGAGATTGTAGGCTTCACCGTCGTGACCCGCCGTGACGCCTCACCTAATCCTGTGCGTGGCATGATGATGTTGGGCATTGAAGGCCGTGGCACCGAACGCCTTATGGCCCGGGTTGCCGCGCTGCCCGAAGTCAGAGCCGTGCACACCACCAACGGAAGTTGGGATCTCATTGCGGAAATTGGCACCGAAACGCTCGAAGATTTTGATCAGGTGCTTTTTGCAATCCGCCGCATGGAAGGCATCATTCGGTCGGAAACCAATCTTTTGTTGTCGACAAGAAGAGGCCGGCAATAGGCAGGGGGATTATTCTAGTCTGGTCATAGGACAGGCTCAAAAACCGTCCCTTAGAACTGTTCCCGTAGCCACGATGTAAAAGTTTCCACATGTGGTTGCAGACCAGCGCGGGCACGGGACTTTACCAGGAAGTGCGCGTGCCCCAAGGCAACCGGATCACCAGCCACGGCAATGCGTTGCCCGCTATCAATCGCCTGACGCGCAAATCGTTCCACGACAACCGCACAGCCAAGACCGGATGCCACCATTTCGATTGCTGCTGTAGATGTGTCGGTCACCAAACGGCCCTGTGCTCGATTTGGCTTGAGCTCATAGGCAGACAGATAGCGCGCCCAATGATCATCAAAGCCCATCACATAGATCGAAGGCTGTTTTAGCAAGTCGAGCGGTGATGCAATCTGCGCGAACTTGGCTTGGCCGCATATCGGCACAATCGCTTCTTCTGATAGCATCTCAAAATCTGATCTACCTGTGTCGACAGGCGCCAAAACTATGTCAACATCCACAGGGTTCTGCTCGGATGGCTTCTGCCAGATTGAAGTCACCAGTTTCAGCCCAATGTCCGGGTTCGCCTGTAAAAACCCATCCAGTTTTGGCGACAGCCACATAATAAAGGCCATCGACGCACGTAAGGTCAGGGTGCTGACCTGCCGTGGTCCAAAAAGCCCAGTGGTCGACATTTCGATTGTATCCAATGCCCCACGGACGGTGACCAGATAGGCCTCTCCCACGTCAGTTAGATGCAGGCTTTTGGCGCGACGCAGGAACAATTGGTCTCCTAATTGGGCCTCAAGCGCTTTGATGTGTTGGCTAACAGCGGTCTGCGTCAATCCGATTTCGCGGCTCGCCGCGGTAAAACTCAGCAGGCGTGCAGCGGCCTCAAAACTCCGCAACCAATTGAGATTCAGATTGTGCCGCATTGCTTATCCATAAGTTTTCTATGCTCATGGGCGTTCTTTTAATCATTTTTGTCAAATCAAAAGCACTCTCATAATGATCCCTATCCGTTTCGCCCCCCTCAATGCACGTACAGGAGATCACCATGACCGTTTCCACCGAGACCTCGCATGACATCGCCTTGAAGCTTGTCGATCTTGCGCGCTACCCCATCGCCGATCTGGACAGAGGTCCTGGAGCAGAGTTTCTGAGTACCTGTCAGCAAAGCATGGAGGAAAACGGGTGGTGCAATCTGGATGGGTTCATCCGCCCTGACGCCCTTGAGCAGCTAAATCTCGAAGCCAATGCGCTTTTGCCCACCGCCGAAGTTTTGCACGTCAAACGCAACATCTATCAGGGTGCAATTGACCCTTCCCTGCCAGAAGATGATCCCAGACGGCAGGAATTCACACATATCGCAGTCCAGCTTGCGGACGATCAAATCCCGCTAACCACGCAGGTCAAACAGCTTTATCATTCCGATATTCTGACCGAGTTTGTACGCCGCGTTCAGATGAAGGACAGGTTGTTCCGGTGTGCCGATGAATTTCAGGCCCTTAACGTGGTCGCGCTACACCCCGAAAGCTGGCACGCTTGGCATTACGACACCACAGAGTGCACTGTCACGCTCCTACTGCAATCCGCTGAAGACGGAGGTGAGTTTACCTTCCTTCCTAACTCACGCACAGATGACGCCGAGGATCGAGAGGCTGTTGACCGAGTTTTGGCGGGAGACATGTCTCAGGCTCAGACATTCTCACGTGGGGCTGGCACATTTACGTTATTCCGCGGCGGGTATTCCCTGCATGGCGTGACCAAAGTGAAAGGCACCCGCCCCCGTATTTCCGCCATTCTCACATATGATGAACAACCCGGCCGCGTGATCGAGGACGATATCAACGTTCGCATCTACGGCAAACGGGTAGAAACCATCCTGAACAGCCGCAAGGCACAGGCAACCGGATAAGGACCAAACATGAAACTGGCTCTACTCGTTATCGATGTACAAATGGCGCTCGCCCACGAGGACGCGTCTGGCACCGAACGATCCTGTCCTGAAGCGGAAGATAACCTTGCTGCGCTGTTGCAGAAGTTTCGCCAATCAGATGAAACTGTTGTTCATATTCACCATCACGGAACAGACCCTGAGGACCCGTTCCATCCGGAGGCCCCGGGGTCAGCGGTGCAACCTGTCGCCGCGCCTCTGCCAGACGAACCCGTCATAGTGAAGACCGGCAGCAGCGGATTTGTTGGTACGGATCTGCAAAAGACACTGGAGCAAAATGGCATCGAGCGTGTCATCCTCTGTGGGGCGACAGCCAATCACTGTGTCGAGTCAACAACGCGCAGTGCAGCAGATCTGGGGTATAGCCCGATCTACGCCGGCGACGCGGTTTGGACCTATGGAATTATCGGCCCCGATGGAACATCACACAGCGCAGAGTTGATCCATTCCGTTAGCATGGCGACGCTTGAGGGCGAAATCGCTGCGGTGATGAACACCAAAGACATCTTGGAAATGTAAGATCTACGTCTGAGCCAGCAGTTCCGCCGGTTCAGACTTTTCCTTGGATCCGCGCCACAGGCGTCCCACGAAGTGCCTTAGAGGCCCATGCAGTTGGCATAATAGGTCACGGTGGCAGGCCAATCCGAAAAGACCCCCTTCACCCCGACATCTTGCGCCAGCACATCCAGGACTTCGTAATAGTCGCCTTCAGCATCGATCACATCGCGCACGGACTGGAAATACCATCCCCCGCCCCCACTCAGGAAACCTGACCGCTCAAGTGTCCAGGTGAAGATGCCCAGATCCGCCTCCTGTGCGGCTTTGGCTAGGGCATTGGGGACAATCTTCCCCTCCTCCAGAGTGATCAACATCCACATCGGCGGCGCGATGTAATTAACCCCCATTTGCTTCAACTCGGTCATGGTATTGGGCCAGGTGTCGGGCACGTTGGCGTCATATGCCGGATCGCGAAAGTTGCTCATGAGATAAACGGCCTGCTTGCCAAAGTCGGGCTCAGCCTTCACCCAATACAAGACATCCTGCAGATTGAATGACTGGGCCCAGACCCGTGACGGATCAATCCCGGCGGCTTTGTAATCATCGATCAGACTTTGCGCATAGTCTTCTTGGGACATCCCTTCATAGGGCATTGATTCTGCCGGATACTTGAGCTCGGGAATGAAATCCGCACCCAAACTGTCAAAGAGAGCAATGGAGTCCGCGTGGGTCATCATCGTCGCGTCTGACGCAAAGAGATCCGTCCGCCAACTGACCGTGCCGTTCAGGTACTCTTCCGCCGTCGCCGCCGCGACATTGGCTGCGTCCATCTTCGGCTTTAACGTGCGAAATTCGTCAAGCGTCAGATCACTGGTCCGGCATTCTGCTTTGGCTTTACCCCCGTCTGATGCCGGTTGGAATGGTGTGGAGCACTTATTGGCCAACGCGGTTGCAACAATGTTAGTCGTGGTATGCAGATCATTTTGAGAATGGCGGCAGACAAGCGCCTTGTCGGAGGTGAAGGTCACATCGCATTCCAACAGCCCCGCGCCCATACGCGCAGCGGCTTTGTTGGCTTCAACTGTGTGCTCAGGGAACATAAGCGGCGCCCCTCGGTGACCAATCGAAAACTTGGTTTGCTCCGCGGCCTGCCCCATACATGCCGAGAGCTTTTGCTTCAGAGCGCCCTCTTCCATCTTATCGATCAGGTAAAAGGGCCGTGGACCATAGCTCACCCCTGCGACGCCACCGCTATCCGCGACCAGAGGACCGCCGGAAAGCATCATCAATCCAAGTAGTGTAACGCGAGGCAGCAGCATGAAGGGACTCCGGTGTGTGGCTATGTGAAGGCAGCCTACAGCAGAGCAAAGTAAGCAAATCCATGTGAATTCAGAGACTTTCGCGACTGATATTGTCAAGGAATTTCAATAAGCACGCTGCGTCTACTCAAGCTCGCTCCTCTACCAGGTCTGCTGTCGCGGTGCTCTAGGCGATTCGACCCAGCAATCATTGCCGAAAAGACAAAATCAACTCGCAACTTGAGGTATATTACTTAAAATTTTTTGCATATCGTCGAGTCGCAGCTGGCAAAATCAAATTTTACTCAAATTTCAATCTATTAAATTTCAATTGATCTTCTAAATTTGCCGGGCGGAGTTCTCCGCAAACTCAGGAGAAAAATTGTGCCTACATCTTACGCAAAACTGCACCCCTCACATGATGACACCGCATACGCAGACCCTCGGTATCTGGAAGCTGAACAGTTCTATATCGATCAACTCCGTGATCTGGGGATCCACATCAAAATAGGCACCGATATGTCGGTATACCGCCAGATCGTACGCGACCATGACCCGGACCGACCAACAACTTTACCTTTTCGCGCAGATTCAATTTTCGCCAACCAACCCGCCATTTGGATCGCAGGGTTTGACGATGACAACGCACTTGTTCACACACAAGCAACGCGAAGCATTTGTCCGGCCAGCATTTCATTCCCGAACTATTTCAAGCGGAATTTTCACAACTTCCCCCCACCAGCACTGCCAATCGACTTTGAAAACTCTGAGCTCGTCTTGAACCCAAGCTTAGAGTCTCTCTCCGGAACCGTTTGTTATCATGGAGAGGTTTGGCTTCAGAACGATCCGCAATACCGTGGTGGCCGCGCCATCGGTTTGACCGGTGCATTGAACTTTGTCGCTGGTGTTCGGCGACTGAAAGCTGATGCCTTTGTCGGCATCATGACCAAAGCGCTTGGCGACAAAGGGCTTCCAAGCCGGCAGGGCTATTTTCATGCAAGCCCGGATTGCCTGACCTGGCAACGCTTAGATAGTGACCTACCAATTCGCACATATATTGTTCATCAAACCAAAAGCGACATCGACTTCCTCATATCCAGGAATCTCAAAGTCGCCTAAGTGCCCACAAGTAAAAAATATGTAAATTAACTTTACACCCCCAATCCGATACCAGACATCTTTTCTTGGGGGTGTGAAATTCTTCCGATACTCGAGCCACATGATCCTGTTGGGCGCAAATCCGTAAAATTTCCCTGTTAACTGCTGAGAAAATTAACCAAACTGCGGAAAAGCGGCGAACGCCCATTACCCCACTCAATCAACATGACCTAAGCAGCGCTCTGCAAAACATTATCAGGAGTTGAGCTAACCTCACCGGTAGGACCGGTGGGGCGATTAATACGCGCCCCGCCCTGATGCCACTGCCCCAAAGGTGCAGGCCAGAATATAGAGATCGGTTCGCAGACTGCAGGATTCGAGATACTCAAGATCAAGCGCAATCATTTCCTCGAACGGAATATCAGCCCGCCCCTTCACCTGCCAAAGCCCTGTCAAACCGGGCAACCCCTTCAGCCGTTCATGCGCTGTTTGGGAGTACTGAGCAACCTCACAAGGCAGTGCAGGACGCGGACCAACAAGCGACATATTCCCGATAAACACATTGATGAGCTGAGGCAGTTCATCCAGCGACGCCCGGCGAAGAACCCTTCCGATGGGCGTCACGCGAGGATCGTGGCGCAGCTTGAAACATACGCCGTCACGATCGCTTTTGACGCGCAACGTTGCCAACCGTTGTTCTGCGTCAACATACATCGTGCGAAACTTGTACATAGTGAATGTCTGGCCACGATAGCCCACCCGCGTTTGTTGGAAGAACACCGGTCCGGGACTGGTGAACCGGATGGCGATTGCAACACAAGCTCCGATAACCAATACAATCGGGAATGAAACAAATAGCAGCAGCAAATCTAAAGTGCGTTTGAAGGACGGTACGTGACCTTCGTGCCTGGTTCCCTCCACTGTAACCGGTGAACCCATGTCGCCAAAAAATTCGGACCTCTGCATCACAATCTCCAATTTTCACTAAATTGATTTTGTCAGAGGCGAGCGTGTGTTTCGAATGGCGAAACGTATGTTTTCTCGTTCAATAGCAGATAGTTATATACTTTCGATCTGATCTTACCGGTCAAAAAAGCCCGGTGCAAAAGCTCCGGGCACTCCAATGATACGGCTTTGTTCTGAGGGTTAACTTGCCAATCCCGGATCGCGGTTGTGAGCCTGACTGAAGACAATGGCTGCCCCGTGGCGCGGACGATCAAAAATTGCGTTCAACGCCTTAGCGACCACCTGTTTGCGATCCCCACGACGCACCTCGGCCAAAGTAAAATCACTGGCACTCGCAAACAGTTCCGCATCGATTGATCCTGTCACTGCACCACCATGTATCACAATGACATCGAATTTTTTATCATACAGTCCCAGCTTTTTGCGGAGCGAGGAAAAAGAAGATTGGGCTTCAACTGCTGTCCGTTGCCCTGCGGGTAAGATGTACAGTTCTTCATCTTGCATTGGCTCGACGGGGTTTTTCAGGTCCAGATCACGCCATCCTTTTTCATCTGTCGGCGCCGCCTGCGCATCGGCTTCGATGAAGAGAACCTTCATGTCTGTATGCGCGAAACTCTTGGCAAGCCCCTGCGCCACCGATCTTGCGTCACCTCGGCCCGCCCGCAAAACCGTTAGACATCTGGCGGACTTGCGCGCTTCATTTTCGCCAACAGCAGTTGGTACGAGCTGAATTTTTGTACGCAACCGATCCATCGCATGCGCATAGCTTTGGCCCTTGGAGGCCATACCTTTGCCCAGAACGCGCATCACCTGCATTTCTGGCGCAGATTTCCCCAGACTGTCGCTCCAGGCCACACGCGCTCGGGTAAGCGCCGCTCCAAAAATCAGTGCCGTACCAAAAAACCAACCCGCAGCAGCCCCAAGCAAGGCTTGCATTTTGGAGCTATCCTCCGCTGGTTCTACAGGAACAACGGCCGGTGACATCAATTCGACCAATCCGGTTTCACTGCGGCTTTCGATCTGAATTTCATCCAACGCGGATCGCGTATCATCCAGCATTCGCCGCGTTTCATCGCGTTCTTCTTCCAGAAAGGCGAGCTCGACGCGCCGTGCATTTAAATCTCGCGCTTCTTTACGTGCCGCTTCAAGCTCACCGGTGACTTTTGCAAGCAGCGCTTCGATTGCTGCCAGGCTTTCCTCTTCGCCGCGCTCGGTCTGGTCCGTCAAGGCACCAGTCTGGCCCAAAACTTGGATCTGTTCGCGTCTGTCTGCCTGCGCAGCCTCCAGGATATCGATCTGCTGTTGTTTATCTTTTACCACCCGAGCGCGCGGCGTGTACCGCTCTCTAAGTGTTGCCAACTCCGCTTTGTGGCGCGCAATTTCAATGTTCAGATCTGCAAGACCCCGATCTAGCAAAGTGGCGCGTAGAATGTGCTCATCATTCATATCTGCGCTGGCGCCACCTTCATTGCGACGCATCGATTCAAGGGTGCGTTCGACCTCTGCCCGGCGGGTCGAAAGCCCGTCGATCTGCGCAACTTTCTCAACATGCGCCTTGACGATTGCACCACTGCCAAACTCTCCGCCAACTTCCAGTCGACGCCGATCCAGTTCACGGAGCTGCGCCAAGAGCTCGGCTTCTCTTCTCAACAGCTCAGCGGAACGTTGGTGCATCGCATCCAGCTTGGTTTCTGCAGAGAGCGCGAGATAAGCGCCCGTCACCGCGTCCAATTTCGCGGCTGCAAACGCTGCGTCTTTACTTTTGGTTTTGAGAACAATGAGGCTTTCGGACCTTTTGATTTCAATCGAACCGCGCAGGTCTAACACCTGCATGCCTTCCGTCAAAACAGGATAAGCTTCGTTCAGGTGATGGGCTGCACGCGACATAACCGGGTGGCTTGCGACCGTCGCCGTTTCGGCCTTGATAAAGCTGGTGAAGGTTTTGAGTACACTGTCATCACGCGAGGCATAGAGAATACCCGTTTCACTTGGATAAACCCGAAGAACGGCCTCACTCGCAAATGTTTTCGTTCCCATTTGATAACCTGCGATCCCCAGCCCACCAGCCAGCGCGGTCGAGACGAGAACCCAAAGGGACCATCGGCATCGCATCTCGCGCATTAATCCCACTAGGAGGTTTGCCGATGGGGTGTTTTGCTCAACTGGTGCCCAAGTGTCGGGCGGCAACGCAACCGCTTCTGCGCTCTCAGTCAACGAACGCGTCATTCCTAATGTCATGACGTCGCCTCATTGGTTCCGTTTGGACTTCGGCTTGTTTCATCCCGCTCCCAAGATGAGGCTGACCGCGTGATTGACCATGCAAGTGATACCCGCACCCAAATCATTGCTAAGACATAGACAGCGACATCGATTAGGCGCCACGGCTGAGGCCATGCACGTTTCAAGGCAAGCAACGCCCCGGCATGATTGCTCGGTCGACTGGAAACAAGGCCAGACGTTTCTAGGGCTCTGGTTCCTCTACGACTGCGGCGTCGGATTTGCAGTAGCGCAGTCAGTGTTTTCGGGGCATGTACCCGAAACGTCGCCAAAAACACGTAGGCTTTGCGATACTTTTCGGTCCGCCGAGCAATGTACTCATCATCCGCGATAACCCGAGGCATTGGGAAGAGTTCGCGGGTGACCCAATCGGCCATCGCATAAACACCACCGGGTTTGCCCGCATCGAAGTAGGGATTCAACATCCAACCGCGGTAGAAGGCTTTGACCAGTCTAGATGACCCTGTGAGGTCGGCAATCATTCGACCGCATGCGAAATCGGCCTGGTCCACCAAAAGCGGTTCAATCAAGCGCGTGATAGCCTCTTCTGTTATCTCGACATCTGCATCTAGGCACACGGTGACCCAACCATGGCGACGTTTCGAACCAACGTTCAAAGCACCCACCTTGGATCCTTCAGATAACTCCAGAATTTCAGCATCAGGGCAAGCCGCGATAGCCGCTTCAATTGTGTGATCCGTACAGCCATTTGCAATTACGATCACTTGAAAACGCCCGTCTTTCGCCGCTGCCGCCAAGGGTTTCAGACTACGATGGATAACAGCTTCTTCATTGAATGCGGGAATAAGAATAGTCGCCAAAGCACGGTTCATTCGGCGCGCCCCCCACGTATGAAATCGGAAACAGCAGACAGCAAATCCGGCGACGCGTAGGGAGAAATGCAACCGCCATGCCCGCTTGTTTCCGACATTGCCAGGCCAAGAGCCTCAGACAGCTGGGTCTCATCTTCTGCGACCAAAACATTCGGCAATTTGCGCATTTCTGACGCCGTCGCGAGCTGATGATCGTTTCGATGTTCGCCAAACGCGGCACGTCGCGGCATGATAATCACAGGTTTGCCAAGCTCCGCTGCAGTTAAGATGGTGCCCATCCCTGCGTGGCCCACGATCACTCGCGCCCGTTCCACCGCATCGCGAAACATCGAAGGTGCCATAAACGGCGTGCATTCCAAGTTGTGAAAATCTACCCCACTCCGCCCGGTCTGAGCGAACACCGAAGCCCTTTGCTGGCACCCAGCCCAACTGTCGAGGGCACCAAGCAATCTATCAAAAGGAAGCTGCGTTCCAACAGTCGCAAAAATCATAAAAAACCCTCCGAGTTACAGCACACTGCCGCGAAAAACCGCAGGCGTTTGGGCCGCTACCTTTGGCCATTGCGTGAAGACGGCATCTGCAGCCCGCAAGGCAAGTTTGGCAGAAACCGAAAGCTCTTTGGCGTTGGCGATTGAATCCACAAAAAGAGATCTGATGCCCAGCCAGCGTCCCATCATGACTGCAAGTCCGCCACCCGCCGCGCCAGTGCTGACGATGACGTCGGGACGCACCCACACAATGATACAGGCGATACGGATCGCAGTGAGCGCCAGCTTGATAGGTTGGCTCTTGTTGGCATCCGGGTAGATGTAAAACGGCGCCGCTGAAACATCTCCTGCAGCGTCCGCATCGGTACAGGCATAATGCACCTCGGCCCCCTCAAACGCAGGTGCAAGCCGGAGCAGTTGTACCCAATGGCCACCACCTGATGAGATGGCAAGAACGCGAGGGGGGGAAACGTGTGAAAGCCCTGTCATGTCACTCTGCTCCTAAGTCTAATCTCTGGTTTCAGATTATCTTAGAAGCCGCGTAGATCTGAGCTCACAAAGGGCTCAGATCTACGCACGCATGGTCAGCGAGCTAACCTTTTGTTCACCAATGTAGACCTTCTTCGAGCCAATCAATTCTTGATATAGTCGAATGAGATTGTCGGCCTTTTCTGACCAAAGCCCTTCCCGCTCGACTTTGACACGCGCGCCGGCGCCAAGCGACTGACGAAGCTCGATATTCTGAGCCAGTTTTAACACCCCTTCAGCAATATCATTTGCAAAGGTATCGGGGGTCGTGACCGGAATACGCACCCCACAGGTACCATCCACAATCCAATCAGGCCCACCGCGTGCCGCTGTGATAACCGGTAGCCCCCACCGCATGGCCTCATAGAGAACACCCCCAGCGGGTTCTCTGAACGAAGGGAAACAGAACACGTCATGCGACCGGTATAGCTCTTCAACATCAGCCCTTGGGATACGGCCCAAAAACGTAACGCGGTCTGCAACGCCCAATCTCTCCGCGTCTCTGCGGCAGATCTCGATCTCTTCCCCGGCCCCCGCGCTCGTCAGTGTAATCCCCGGATGATTTTTCAACCTAGCCAAGGCTCGGACAGCATCACGTAGTCCTTTGGTCCTAACCCCTCGACCCACATGCAAAAGGCGCAATTGACCTTCGACTGGCCGACGCACAACGTCTGGTGCTAATTCTTCGATGCCAAGTTCTAAAATAGCTTCGAACCGTTTGAGAGGAACATCCGCCAAGATGTCTTTTACATACGGCGCCACACCCAACACAGCTGCGGCACCTGAGTAGCTGGCGCGCAGCGCCCGGTCATTCCGAAACCTCCACGCGTCCAAGGCACGCAACCGTGTAAAGAGCGGAGCACTTCCTGCTTCATGACGAAAAGCTCCTGGTGTCTCCAACGCACCTCCGAGCGGCCCAATGATGTACGGGATATCGAAATGTCGAAGTGGAGAGGCATAGCGTGCTGCTTGAGGCATCAGTTGGTGTGCGAGATCAAAGCAACGCTCCGCGCGAATTTCTTGCCGTAGAAACCTATGTACTCGCGCCGCAAAAACAGGCCAGGCGGGTTTGGCCATGGCATTCAACCGTTCATGCACACGTGCAATCCTCGGCTCTGGCCAAGACACGACCCTTGCATTCGGCAACTGTTGAGCGAGCGATTTTCGGCCGGGGCGCTCAAAGCTGGCAATGGTCAGGTCCACTCGATGCGACAGGGCCTCGACCCATTTAAACGCCACATAAGCTTCTCCGACGTCCGTTCCATCAATGTTTGGAGCCATCACAAAAACACGCATAAGTACCCTCACTCTACTTGGAAACCGGCAGTGAATACGTCTCGCGTAACCCTGCGAAAATGCTGAGCTCGGTCTTTAGCTTGAATACCCATCATGGGTGACAGCCCACTCCAGGTGACTGCGCGTACCGCGTTAAACGCCATCAGCAGCCCCCAACACGCGACGCCACCGGCCACCCCAAAATGTTTGCGGTGCAATCGCACGGTGCCCTGGGTCAGCATCACATCACGTTTGTGGTTCAGGGCCCGCACAGACCCTCCGCCATGGTGGATAATCTCGCCAACAGGCGCCAAAGCGAGCTTCCATCCATTCTTCGCAAAACGGCGGCACCAATCGGTTTCTTCACCGTAGAAAAAGAAATCTTCGTCAAGCATCCCGATCTGTCGCATCGCGTGGCCGCGGACCAGCATGTAACAGCCAGAAACCACATCAACTTCACGGGTATCCCGCCGATCCCAGCGCGTCATTCGATATCGATCAAAGAATGTGCCCGGAAGACGGGACAGCCCCGAGGCTTGAAGTGCGAGGTTGAGAAGTGACGGAAATTGCGATCCAGTGATCTGCAGAGTTTTGTCAGAATTCAGAACACGACAGCCCATGACCGCAAATTCCGGGTGGTTATCCAGCCAGGACACCGATTTCGGGATGACATCCTCCAAAACCACAGTGTCAGAATTCAACAGAAGAACATGACGACCTACGGCTTGTTGCAGGGCTTGGTTGTTCGCTGCCGCAAACCCCCGGTTTTCCGAATTCTGGATCAGCCTAACCTGAGGGAAATCATCTTCTACCATCTCGACAGAGCCATCTGTTGAGGCATTGTCTACCACCCAAACTTCTGCCTCGAGCTCTCCCAACCCCGCAAATGTTGAGGACAGGCACTCATGCAACATGTCCCGCGTGTTCCAATTCACAATGACAATCGACAGATCCATAATCTGGTCTCCTTACTCAAAACAACGTTGGCGCGCGGCGCGGTTTGGATTGGGGACGAAGGGCACGCGACTTGGGGCGCACGGATGGATCAGCCATCCAGGCCCCTGACCCAACAAGAAACATGAAAAGCACAAACAAAGCGTTCCACAGATGCACCGTCGCTGCCGCGACGGAGATACCAAACAGCGTGAACGCCCAAGCATGGCGGGCGTGACGCCACTCAAGCGGAAGATTTTTGCGCAGGCCTGCTGCAATCACCAACCCAAAAACCGTGGCAAGCAAGAACAAAAGCGCGGGGACCCCATATCGCACAGTGATCAACAGCCAGAAATTGTCCATGGAATCCGACATCCAAGGGGCGCGGATCCAATCCCCAAGCCCGATCCCGAAAATCGGATGGCGTGCGACCTCAGCAGTGCCATAAATCCAGATGTTTATGCGGTTGTAGGCCGAGTGTGCCGAGAAGGTGAAATAGGACACAAACACATGAAACGGGGTGCGGTTTGAAAACAGATCAATACCAACGTAGGTCAAGCCCATCAGAGTGAACAACAGTCTCCACCGACCGATAAATTGCAGCGCGCGATCCCACCCTGCGACAAAAATCTGCATCAACAGAACAACATAGGGCCCACCCGAGGCGGAGATAAAAGTGGCGACAATCACCCCTATGACTTTCAACATACCGCGCATATTGCTCAATGAACGGCCCGCGCAGATATAATAGGCCATCGAAAAGGCCGAGGCCGAAAAGACCCCATAAAGGATGGGATGGTCAAATGAGCCAAAGGCGCGTTCAAGCCCCATACGTTTGTCGATGAAATGGGCCTTCGCGCCCCCAAACAGCGAAGCCGCCGTGTCTTTTAGAAAATGGGTGCCAGTCAAGGCTTCGGGGATGGTAAAGGCGAGCATGCCAACCACAGTGCCCACATACGCATTGGCCATTGCCCGAAAGTCTTCATAGCTGCGGATAAAGAGACGGCCGATAAGATAGGCACCCAGGGCCTCTACGACATAGATCCCGCCGGATTCCAAACCCTGTGCAATGCCGCCCCATTTGATCAGCGCCAGCAACGCCCAAACCGAATGCGCTATGGCAAAACCATCGAAAATTTTCAGCTTTCCTCTCGCACCCGTTATCAGCGTCCAGATCATTGGAACAAACATGATAAGCAAAACAATACGGTAGGCTGACAACCGCATGCCGCCCACACTGACCGAAATCGCAGTTGGCAAAATCATTCCGAGAAAGAAAAACACAACCGGAAGCGGCACCCCCCAAAGGCGACGTCCTGGGCGCTGCTGCGCAGCCAATGTAGGTTGAAGAGCAACTGTCATGGCAATCACTGATCGCGCTGAACTGGTGTCAGGCGGACCGCGCGAAACAGTCGTTTTTGCCAAATTCGCTTGATAGTACCCAGAATGGATTTGACTTTATTGACGGTGTTCAGCTGTCTGGCCCACGCGCCAAAGCTTGACGATGTGCTTGCCAAAGGGGTCGGCATCCCTACCAAGGTCATAGCGACACGTCGTCCCCAAACCGCAGCATTGGTCTGCAACAAATTGGGCTGCGCAGCGGCGATCACATCACGCGGGGCCTCGGTCGCAATCAGAACACCTGCTGCAATGGCCTCTTCGATTAGCGCCTTGCCCGCCGGAGTGCGCGCCACAATGAGCGACTTGCCTTTGTCTTTTTGCCCCTGAGGCGGCGTATGCCAAGGATCGCCTACGGAAATATCCGCAAAAGCACCTGTATGGTCATCGCAAATCCGACAGCGCCAACGACGTCCTGATTGCAAGACACTTCCCCAACCGTCTGCGTAACTGATAGCGGCAGACACTTGTGGAGTTCCGTCGGCATCAATCCACCGCGCCTGCATTTTTCCAGGCCATCCAAATCCGCGATACCGCAGATCCGTAAGTTTCGCCTTTTTGGGAACACCAAGTCGATCCAAAAGCGTTTCCGTTGCCGCGAGGTTTGGTGCACCCGCACAGAAAATCGCGATTGTCAGACCCACGCGCCTATCTAAATCTGGATCGACCTGACGTGCCTTTGTCAGGCTGGTGATGTCACAAGGTTTCCCGATAAAGGCGACTTGGGTCGGGGCCTCGCGCACCTGCGGCAAGACATCCAAGAGGCTTGCCTGAGCATAGCGCGATCCTGCGGCTGACAGGATGTCCTGTCCCGTGGTGCTTAAGGTGGCTTCGTTAAAGCGAGGATCATCTCGACGACCACGAATGTGTGCCACTGCTCCGGCCTGATCTTTTTCCAGCAGGAATGTGGCCAAAGCGGTAACAGCCCCCCCCGATGACCCACGAAATCGGGTTTCCGCATCCGCGGCATGACCTTCCCAACAAGCCAGAACTGGCCCCCAATCCGCCTCGACTTTGTCTTTGGCTGGTAAAGGAGCCAGGCCGAGGCCACCACATACCGCGAGTGCGTCGCGATCTGCGGAACCATTGGGTGACAGCGCCACCGGGCGGCGTCCTTCAATAGCATCATCGATCATCTTGAAGGCATTGGGGAAAGCCCCTGCGCAGGCCCCACAGCCATTACATAGATTGGATTCTACGACCTTAGAAATCGTGTCAACTTTGCAGCTCATACCAATACCTCTTTGAAATTATTACGCTTAAACAACCACCATCCGGCCACCCAGGCTGCGATCTCGCCGCAGGCTGCACAAAGTGCAAAAATCACAATTGACTGACCCGAAAAGGCGCAGGCAACAGCCGGAACAAGGGCCGCTGCCCGAATTAGATTGGCGCGGGCGGTGTCGCCGGTGCGCGCTGTTGCAACTGCCAAAACCGACCAAGGTGTTCGTGCAATCCGTGCGCCCGCCGCAATGCCAAACACCAGAGCAAGCGCTGCTGCAGGCACGATTTCGTCGCCATAAACCCATCCGATGGCTGAGGGTGCGACAAGTGTGAATCCCAGGGCAAAGAGACACCCGGCGCCCGCCGAATGGGTCACAATTCGTGTAAGCAAAGGCTCTTGGTGGTGCACTGAGGCGGCACTGAATTTTGGAAGCAGAAGGGAATTGGCCGCGCGTCCGAAAATTAGAGCCGGCAAAAACGCCAGTTGCGCGGTAATTCCATAGACGGCTACGTCCTGCCAAGTCCAGGCAACTGCAACAATCAACCGATCCGCCTGCAAGGTCAGAAACATCAGCCCGGCATTGACAACCAGAGGTGCGCCAAAGATCCAAATGCGCATCAGATAGGAAATCTGAAACGATACGTTCCAACGGCGTTTGGCGACGAAATGAGACAACGCCACTTGCGCGCAGGCATGCACCAGCAATGCCCCAAGCAAAACACGGTGATCTTGAAAACCGGCGAGTATGGCCACTGCCAGCCCCGCCAGCATCGCAATTGCAGCCCCGGTTTCTACATAAGCCAGGCCGCGATACTCAAAGCGGCGTTCCGCGCGGCGATAATCAAGGTGTAGCCCCCCTTTGATCAGAGGAACCAGCGCAAGCAACATGTAGCTGAACACCGACGGCCCATCGGGAAACACTGCGCTGAGAAGGGGTGACGCCACCATCAACAGCCCGCACAACCCAATCGCACGAAGCAGTGCAGCGCCCTGCAAATTGGCCTGAAGTTCGGCTTCATCTCCATCGTGGGCCTGCACAAGCAGCCGCTCTAAACCAAAGTCACTCATCATTTCAGCGAACCGCAGAACGACTGCCAGAACAATCGCTTGGCCCAGTTCGTCAGCCCCGATAAACCGGGCAAGAAGAATAGAACGGCCAAGCGCCACTGCTTCCGCAAAGATCGGCACGCTCCAGGCCAGAGCTTTTTGAGGGCTCGTCGCGCTCATGCTGCATGTCCCCGGGCCGGAACGCCCAGAACATCCGACGCGATTGCATCCATTGCCTCTTCGGCGCGTGTTTTAACGGAGGTGATCTCGCCACTGATTTGAGCTCGCGTCTCAAGTCGTGCCGCCAAAGAGGCGGTTACACGGTCACCGATTTCAGATGTTTCTGTTCTACGGAGATCCATCACATGTTGACCCAAACCACATTCGGCAAAGACGCCGGCTGCTTTGTCAGAGTATCCCAAACCAAGCGTTGGGACCCCAGAAGAAAACCCCGCAATGGTCGAATGCATGCGTGCACCGGCAAACCAGTCTAGATGCGAAATGATCCATTTGAGTTCACATTCGTCGAATTCCTGTGAAACGACCTGAACGCGACCGGGAAAACGTATATTCAGGTGCTGCAAAAGCTGTTCCGCGGCATCCTGATCGCTCTCGGGGTCACCAGTTGGGCGCTTGACATGTGGCACAAGCAGCAGGCGCAGCAGGAGATCGCTTTCTAAAATCGCGGTCGCGATGGCAATAGCTTGATCCCGATGGGATGACTTCAGTCCAAACTGTGCTTGCGCGTCTTTATCACCCTGCCACAACAGACCGCTTACGTTCAAACCGGCGACCGGAAAATCGCGCGTTTCGGTCAGCCAAGACGCCAAGGCAATCGAAAGAACGGTCGGGCGTTTGGCTGGTAGCAAGACCGCCATATCCGGGCAGCGTCGGTGGATTGATGGATCATAGAGATCGTCCAAAAGATTTTGCAGGATAACCTCACTGCGTCGATCCCGAACCCAAACTGATTTTGCACGAGCCAAAATCCTTGTTGCCACTGCAGCATTTTCACGTCGCTCAAAGGGCCCAAGTGTCTGGGGAAGCAAGATGAGTGGCCGTTTTGCATTCAAAACGATTTGCTTTGGCCATGTGATCGAGGTGAAGCGGCGCGAACCATAGAGGTCCGTAAAACTATCTCCGCCAGAGACATCTAAAACTGCCGCTGCCTTTAGAAGCGTAGACGCCGTTGGATTTCCCACCCCCCCGAACCGCGCGCTGGCCGCAACCGCTGTCAGGCTGTCCCCGCGCCAGATCCGGCGGCTGTGGGTCAGCCCGATACGTTGAGAACCGTCATCCTGCACCCTCAGCCCGCGACCATGATCTGCAATTGTAATATTGGGAACGCCCCGCATCTTGAGCCCGGCCACTGCGGCAGAACTTAATGCGCTGACCCCTCGATTTCCTGTGTCCGGAGCTGCACCTAACAAAACAACCATCTGAAATCTCCTTCGACAATCAACAAAAGCCACAGTTAAAATCTTAACGTGCTTTGAAAGAGAGCTGGGCTTGGCAAGGGGTTAGGTCACTGTCTAAAAGTATGTACAAATAACAAATAGCAGTGGCCTTGCCGCAAAAAGGCGAGGTGTAAAACAGGCAGATTACGCATATGCTGTCAGACTTTTCGTCAATTCGGGCGTTGAAGCGCCTGTCCCTCGGCTTGGTCATTCTGGCGCTTGCCAGCTGTACCGACGCGCTTGATCACAGTCGTCTGGTTGATGATGGTGTTGTATCCCGCATGACGGTTGTTGGGCGCACGCCTGAGGGGTTTGACGGGCCGCATTGTGGTGGAACGCGTGCGGTTTATGGTGGCAAAGGCGACCATCTCATCCGAGCTCGCGGCGAGGTGGATCTTCGCTACAAAGTTGGTCCCGGTGACGATCTGAGATTTAACATTTTCGGCGAAGAGGGCATGGACGGCTTCACCGCGCGTGTTGATGCGGAAGGCTATGTCCAGCTTCCCATCATTGAAAACACGCGCGTCGCGGGTATGACGACACGCCAGATTCAAACCGAGTTGAAGCAGGCCTATACCGTTGAGTTCAATGACCCTTGGGTTACCGTCGAACTGGCCAAAGCAGAAAGCCATCCGATTTATTTCCTAGGCGAGTTTCGCAAGCCCGGTGTCAAATACCTTGAATTTGCAACCGAGCTTATTGAGGCCCTCGCCTTGGCCGAAGGGTTGGAAGAAGACGCCTATCTTCCTGGAGCGCGCCTCATCCGAGGAAGCAGTGTTTGTACTGTCGATCTTGCTGCATTGCTGAAAAACGGAGATTTCAGACAGAATGTCTGGATGCGTTCAGGGGACGTCATTTTTGCCCCAAGCCGTGAGGATATGCGTGTCTATGTACTGGGCGCAGTCGAATCCCCCGGAGGCTATGCCTTTGGAGCAGAAAAGCGCACCATGCTAGAGACACTCGCTTTGGCAGGTGGTCCGAAAGAACCCTCCGCTCAGCTGCAAGAGGTCCGCGTGATCCGATCGTTGTCGACAACACGAGGCGAGCTGATCGTTGTCGATGTTGCCGCCATGTTGGTCGGCGACAAGTTGGATTTTCCCTTGCGGCCCGGTGATGTTGTCTACGTTCCTCACACCCCTCTCGGAACATGGAACCAGGCGGTTGCAGAGATATTGCCCAGCTTGCAGTTAATTGGGGGGATTTTGACACCCATCGCGCTGTTGGATGGTCTGCGAGAATAAAGCGCTCCCGTGTGCTCACGAACAGTGGGGATACTATTCTCGGAAACACACGGGAGGCCACGCCCCATCTTGACGATGGGTATCTGACAAACCTTGGACCAAGATCGCCCCTAGTTTGCCACGATCACAAAGAACGGCGGAGTTTGTTTATGACCTCCAGCCAAGAACGCGTCGTTCAATCACACCTATACATCCACTGACCAGGACCCCAAGCAGGGATAAGATCACCACGCCTGCAAACAATCTCTCGAGGTCATATAGCGAGCCAGCCTCAAGAATGTAGGCCCCGATGCCGTATTCGGCGCCTAGCATCTCGGCTGCAACCAGAAGAATAATTGCAATTGCAAATGAAATGCGTAGCCCGGACAGAATGCCGGGCATAGCCCCGGGCAGAACAATTTTGCGCACGATGGACCACCACGACAGTCCAAAACTTTGGCCCATGCGGATCAGCGTACGATCCACATTGTCCACGGCGCCATAGGTTGCCACGACCGTGGGTGTGAAGGTGCCAAAGGCAATCAGCGCATATTTCGATCCCTCACCAATCCCAAACCAGATCACAAACAGCGGCAACAGTGCAATTTTGGGGATTGGGAAGATGGCCGCGATCACCGGTACTAGCCCAGACCGTATGTAAGAAAACAAACCGATCAATACACCGACGCTGATCCCAATGCTCGCGCCAATAGCAGCCCCGATCACAAGACGTCCAAGCGACAGCCCGAGATGCTTGAAGAGCAAACCGCTTTGATAAAGCTCGTGAAACGTGACCAACACATCAGAAGGTTTTGGCAATGTCAGCGCGGAAATCCAACCTGACCGCGTTCCCCACTCTGCGATCAGAATGAGGAAGGCAAAAACGGCGAACCCAACCCAACGACGGGATTTTGGTGCAAAGCCGCCGCCGCGAAAAGACACTGCGCGGCCATCTGACGGGGATTTAGAAGAAATGTCAGACATGAAGAAGCTCCGCATCCGCAGCGCGCGCTTCGTCGCGCATCAATTGCCAGAGGTGTTTCTGGTGGGCCTCCAGATCTGCATCACCAAATTCGCGATCACCGAGAGGTTTATCTATGTCGACAATCTCACGGATTTGGCCGGGGCGCCTCGACAAAACCACAACCTTATGCCCGAGACGAACCGCTTCGGCCAAGTTGTGGGTAACATACACGGCGGTAAAGGGTTGCCGCGTCCAGAGATCAACCAGATCATCCATCAAAAGCTCACGGGTCTGGCTATCCAATGCGCTCAAGGGTTCATCCATCAACATCACAGCAGGTTTCACCGCCAAAGCCCGTGCGATGGCCACACGCTGTTTCATACCGCCTGACAGCTGGCGAGGCAGAGCACTGGCAAAATCGGTCAATTTCGTGCGCGCGAGGACATCGTCAATAATGGCCTTGGCCGTTTTGCCTCGGATGCCATGATCCTCCAGAACCAACGAGATGTTTCCGAAGACTGATCGCCACGGCAGAAGCGCAAAATCCTGAAACACATAGGTCAGAGGGTTCAGACACCCCTCGGGCGGCGTTCCGATCTGCAGGATACGACCGTGATCGGGACGTTCAAGACCGCCAATAAATCGCAATAATGTCGATTTTCCACATCCCGACGGGCCAACGATGCAAACGATCTGGCCTGATGCAATATCAAGCGTGATGTCACGCATCACTTCGGCATCCCCATAGGAATGGCCGACACCGTCCAAGCGTATGTCCATGTTCTGACCCTTCGTCAAAAACAAGGCGCGCTCGCGAGGGCGCGCCTTGTGGTCGAGTGCTTTACGCGCCAGTCGTCTCGACGTAGGAGCTGTCTACTAGGGTATCGAGCGTGATATCCGACCCGACGAGACCTTCGGACTGGAACCAGCTCAGCTGATCCTGAACAGATGCCAGATTAAGTGCTGCACCGCTGCTCAGACGCATCGTTCCGTTGATAATAGACGGGGCCGCCTTTGCACGCTCACGGTCCGTGTAAACGTATTTATGGATCAGATCGATCATCTCATCCTGGCTTGCGGTTTTGTCGATCATTGCCGCCGCATAATCATCCACACCGCGTGAGAACCCTTGCAGGAAGCTTTCGGTCATGCCCCGTTCGTTTGCGGCATTCTTGGCCGAGGTGAACACAGTGGTGACCTGATAATCTGGAATATAGTCCGAGACATTTCCTGCAATTTTCCAAGCGCCTGCTTTTGCAAGTGGTTTGGCGATATGCGGGACAATCGACCAACCATCAACCTGACCAGATTTCATCGCACCTATAATCGCGCCGACTTTTTGCAGCGGTGTGAAACGGAGCGAGATCCCTTCCGCCTCCGCCATCTTGGCGCCCATATAATGGAACGACGACCCCGCCTGAGTGACAGCATACTTCTTGCCATCTAGGTCTTTGAGCGTTTTGACGCCTGCATCATAGGACCCCGACGAGATCAGGTACTTCTGACCGTCAATGCCCGCCTCTTCTTTCAAGGCACCGCCGATCACTTTGATTGCTCCTTTGTCGGCTAGGCTGATCAACCCGCCAGAGATTGCAGTCACGGCATAATCGATGTCACCGGAGGCAATAGCCACAGCCATGGGCTGGGCGGCCTGAAAAAACTGGAACTCTACATCCAGACCTGCATCTGCAAAATAACCGCGTTCAAATGCGATGAACGATCCGGAATGGGAGGTAAAGCGTAGTGCGCCGACCTTGATTTTTTTGTTGGCGGCAATGGCAGGGGCAGCCAAAGTGCTGGCGGCTGCTGCGCCCCCCAAGAGCGTTAGCGCGCGACGGCGGTTGAATTTGATCATGATGTCCTCCCTATGATCTCGTTTAAATCTGTGGATTGAGATCTGCGTCAATTTCGTTTTGCACATACTTAAGCGCTTGGGCCTCATTCCGCTCCAGAACTGCATCCAGGAGCGATTTTTGCCGCAGCTTCCGCGCGTCAAAATCAATCTGCCCTTCCCGCAATTGAGCCAAACGGAACCGGCGACTTTGGTCAAAAAACCGGCGATGCATCTGGATCAACCGGGGGCTGTCACACCCCTCTATAATCGCAGCGGAAAACCCCCAACAGGCGGCATCCCACTCCAGCGCTGTTAGGTCGTCAGAGGTCTCTCGAACTGCGGCTTCGGCCTTTTGCAAGGCGTGATGCGCAGCAACAACGCGACCCTCCCAAGCCACATCACCTTTCTGCAACGCGAGGCAAACTGCGATTTTCTCGATCTCACTGCGCACAAGTGCGATATCCCGGAGATCATCCTCTGTGGCAGACGTGACGCGAAACCCCCGCTGTGACGTTGCCTCGACCAACCCTTCAGAGCTAAGAATGCGCAGTGCCTCGCGCATCGAATGGTTGGAGCCCCCATAGCGCGTCCGCAGCTCATTGATTTTGAGCTTTTGGTCTGGCCGCAATTCCCCGAACGAAATGTCACGTCGCAGTGCAGAGGCAAGCATGTGCACGATGGTTTCGTCGTCGTTTGAACCTTGGCGAAAGATCATTTTGGCGCTCATTTACAAAAATGTTGGATATTTTTGACCTGACCCAACGAAGGAGTCAATGATCAACTCAGCCTCGACATACAACAAATGTCAGGCCGCAGCAGTAGGACTGCGCCAGAAAAAGAAAAAGCGGCCCACATTCAGGGCCGCTCTCCACAATCGCGATTAAAGTATGCTGAGTTATGCGTAGTCCGACACCAAAAGGCGCGTCGCGGGAACGTCTTCAACCACTTGTGCAAACCGTGAAATTGGCTGCTCAAAGATGTTGTCCATTTTATCATCGTTCACGGTCGACACTTCGGCAATGAGGCAGTCCTCACGTTCGGCCCAAAAGGCATGCCAGTCCCCTGGCATCAAAGTGACGCTTTGCCCCGGTTGTAGTCTAAGCTTACCACCAGCTTGCACGGTCACGGCACAACCGTCACTCATCACTGTGACGTCTGCGGTACGATCTATTCTGCCGGACGGGTCCGAAGCAAAGAGCTCGATAATCAGATCACCGCCGCCTTTGTTGATGATGTCCTCAGCTTTACTAACATGGCGATGCATTGGGGAAAGCTGATCCCGGCGCGAGATCATGACCTTTTCCGCATAGAGCATCCCACACCCTTCGCTGAGATGAGCGGCGCTCCCATTGCGCGTCGTGAAAAGGAACAAGCCCATTTCGGCAAAATTGCCAGCGCCATAATCGGTGATATCCCATCCCAGACCACGTGCCCGGATCAGGGCCGCATCATCTCGACGCATACGTTCAGGCGTCCACACCGCAAAGGGGGGAAGCACCACCCCGAAAGACCGGATGAACTCATGACCCTGCGCCACGATGTCGTTGATTTCCGACCGTTTCACCTTAGTCCCCGCACCGCTGACCATCAGTGTCGAAGAAATGCAGGTGTTCAGGCGCGAAACTCAACCCAATCACATCATCAGGTTGCAAATCCGTACTACCGGTGATGCGCAATGTGATCTGACCCAGTGTCCCAGCATCGGCGATGACAAATGTGTCCGCACCCAGATACTCTAGGACGTCCACTCGTGCGTTACAGTGACCTGCGTCAGGTTGGGTTACTGAAATATGCTCAGGCCGAATTCCTAGATGCACCGCAGGTGTTGTGCCCGAAAACGCGCCCTTCGCGGCTCCATCAAGAAGGAATTCACCGGCCTGTGTCACACAGGGCAAAATGTTCATTTTTGGGCTGCCGATAAACGTCGCTACAAACAGATTGGCGGGGCGTTCATAGAGCTCGCGAGGGGTGCCGACCTGAGCAATCACGCCATATTCCAAGACGACAATCCGGTCGGCCAATGTCATGGCTTCGACCTGATCATGGGTCACGTAGATCATGGTGGTTTTCAAAGATCGATGGAGTTTGGCAATCTCCAGCCGCATGTCTACCCGAAGCGAGGCGTCTAAGTTTGACAGGGGTTCGTCAAACAAAAATGCCGTCGGCTCACGCACAATCGAACGGCCAATGGCGACACGCTGGCGTTGGCCTCCCGAGAGAGCTTTGGGTTTCCGATCAAGAAAAGCCTCGAGTTTAAGGACCTCTGCGGCTCGGTCGACCTTTTCCTTGATTTCTCCTTTGGGAGCACCAGCCGTCTTCAACGAGAAACCCATGTTGTCGCGCACACTCATATGCGGATAAAGCGCATAAGATTGAAACACCATCGACAACCCCCTTTTTGAGGGAGGTTGATCCGTGACATCGGTGCCATCGATCAACATGTGACCGCGCGACGTTTCTTCCAGACCACCGATCATCCGCAAAAGTGTGGATTTCCCGCATCCGGACGGACCAACAAAGACAACAAACTCGCCATCGTTGATCTCCAGATCAACGCCTTTGATGACCTGCAAAGGGCCAAACCACTTTTCAACGGCTTTCAGTTCAATCGCACCCATGATCTAAACCTTCCCGCCGCGGATCCAAGCCAGCCAAACGGCGGCGGTCCAAGTGAAACTGTCCCCGCCAGCAGGCGCACCATCAGTGGGATCGAAATACTCAGCGAACCCTTTCTCAGCGATCAGATCCTGAGTGCTGTTCCGCAGGCGTCTGGCACGGTCACCATGCCCCTGCTCTTCCAACCCCAGACCAATGAGAGTATTCACAACCGCCCAGATCGGGCCTCTCCAATACCGGCGGCCATCAAATTTCTCGCTTTCGGGGTCATAGCTGGCCAAACCATAGGGCACAGCGTCCATGACGCGGTCGAATTGTGCGAGCATACGGTCGTCGTTCAGCCCGCCAAGCCAGCAAAGGAAGGATGCATTTGAGACCGAACCGGCGAATTTTCCAGTACGCGCGTTCCGGGAGTCGTAGCACGCCAGTTCTGGGTTCCAAAGCGTCGATGCCGCTTGCTCCAGATCCGGAATCCAGCTCTCGATTTCGGTGACATCTTGGCCGAGGCTCTGACCCATTGCCAAAAGATCACGATGCGCCCGCAGCAGTGTAAAGGTCATGGTTGGATCCGCGACGCGGAAAGGGGATTTTGCGAGGATTTCCGCTTCATCCCAGCCTGTTTCACGCCCCAGTTGAACCAGCCAGATATATCGGTCGTAGTCATATTTGGTGGGCCGCATATCTGCATCGACATGACTGGTATCTCGACGCGTATAAGGCGCGACGCCTTCTGGCGTGATGCCCGCCATCGCGTCGTCCCAGTCTGGTGC
The DNA here is from genome assembly GCA_947497905.1 of uncultured Pelagimonas sp. Lineage (GTDB taxonomy): Bacteria > Pseudomonadota > Alphaproteobacteria > Rhodobacterales > Rhodobacteraceae > CANMIH01. The sequence goes on along the minus strand of CANMIH010000004.1, from coordinate 162,199 downwards.
ATTGTCACGACCTGCTTCCCACGGATGGGTGATACAGATCGCGCCCGGCCCCTGCGCATCGTCCAAGGCTCGCTCACGGCGCCACGTCATAAACCAACGATGCCAATTCAACAGTTTTGGGTAAAGTGCCGCGATATGATCGTGGCCCGCGTCCTTATCCCATTCCCAGATTTTGCGAATAAAGATCGCGGCCACCGGGGGCTGCGAAATGCCTGAGGAGGGAATGGGGCCAGTGCACCCCCAGACGTCCGGTCCGGGAAAGTAACCTTCGTCGACTTGGTGAAACAGGATATGCGGGACCATGCCATTGTCCCATTGTCCTTTGAACAGGGTCTCCACCTCTGCCCAAGCGCGAGGCAGATCAAAGGTACCAAATCCAAAGGCCGCAAAGGCGCTGTCCCAGTTCCATTGATACGGATACAACCCCGCCGTCGGGATGGTGTATCCGCCTTTGTCGTTGGCGCGCAGGATTTCGATTGCGCGTTGATCGAGAGCTTCAAGAGTGTTTGCTGTTGCCACAGTCTTATCCTTTCACCGAGCCTGCGGTCAGGCCCTTGGTCATGAATTTTTCCAGCCCCAAAAACAGCGCCATGATCGGTACGGTGGCCACAACGGCTCCCGCCATCAGGTGCTGTCTGGGAATTTCTGAAGAGTTGAGCATCGCCACCCCACGGGTGAGCGTGAACTTTGAAGGGTCATCAAGCAGCATGAAGGCCAGAAGGAACTCGTTCCAGGCGATCATGAAGACATAAAGCGAGACAGAGGCCAGCGCCGGCAGAGACAGAGGCAAGGTGATTTTCCAGATCACAGCCAGACGCGACAGCCCGTCCATCAGGCCCGCCTCTTCCACCTCTGCGGGCAAACCCCGGAAATAGCCCTGCAGCATATAGAGAGCCACGGGAATGGTGGTGACCGGGTAGATCAAGACAATGCCCAACACCGAATTTCGCAGTCCCGTCATGGAATAAGCGATGTAGATCGGCAGCGCCAAAACGATCATTGGCACCATATAGATCAACAGGATCGAGCGCGAAAACGCCGCCTGCCCGCGAAATCTCAGTCTGGCAACCGCATAGGCCCCTGGCACAGAAAATGCCAAGGTGATGAAGACTGTCATCACCGAGATGAAGAGACTGGTCACCAGATAACTGCCGAAATTGAAATCGGCGAACAGCTCGGCATAAGACCGGAGCAGATCCGTGCCTTTGCTGAGATCGATTGAGAAATCGAGTGGGTTCTGCAGAAGCTCCTGCTGAGACTTCAGGCTTGTCATCACCATCACGTAAAACGGGATCACCACAATCGCGGTGAAGAAGATATATCCAAACCCCGTTAGGAACCGGATCACGGCCTCTTCGAACACGTGACGAGTCAGAGCGCCGGGTGTTACTTCGTTCAAGATCGCGCCAAGCGGATAGGCGACAGCCAACCCCAAAGCGACGCCGGTCAGGACGGAAAGGAAGGACCCGCCCTGACCGCTCACCCGGATCGGGCCGAAGCCCGCGAGGGTAACCAGAATCCCGAGAACTACCATAGCGACAAGGATCACAGATTGGCGCGCGCCAGTAAGATACGCTCCTCCGGCGATTAGGCCGAAAATCAGCGAGAGCAGAACCCTTGGTTGAAACCCAATGCCAGTCGAAAAGCTAAATCCAACCGCAAGCGTTACAGCCATGATGACGGCCCAGAAAGCCCCCAGCACCGGCGCGGTGACATGTCCAAATCGGAGCAGGTTCATAGTCCTTCCTCCCGGCTAACGTATTTGAAGAAGAAGAATGAAAAGACCAGCAGACAGCCGAAGATGACAACCGCCACCGCCGCACCAGCCCCAATGTTGGAGACGGCAAAGGCCTGTTCATACACGTTCACTGTCAGAGTACGCGTACCGGCGTTGCCCCCAGTGAGCAGGAAGATGTCGTCAAATTTGTTGAAGGTCCAGATGAAGCGCAGAAGGAACAACACGGACAGAATACCAAGCAGTTGCGGTAGGCTCAGGTACCAGAACTTCTGGAACGGAGAGGCCCCGTCCATATCTGCGGCCTCATACATGTCCGTATCTATGCTTTGCATCCGTGCCAGAATGAACAGGAACGACAAAGGGAAATACCGCCAGATTTCAAACACGGTGACCATGATAAGCGCCAGTGGTCGCTGTCCAAAAAAGTTGATCGCTTCCTGTGTTACTCCCATTTGCAACAACAACGCGTTGGCTGACCCGGAAAACGGATCGAACAATGTCACCCAAGTGAAGGCCACCGCAATAACGGGTGCCACATAAGGGAACAGATATAGCCCACGTAAGATCCCCTGCCCCCGAAAGCTCTTGTTCAACAAAAGCGCAGCAAACAATCCAAACACAAGTGCGCCCACCGTGCCCACAATGGTGTAAAACAGCGTCACCCAGAACACCGTCCAGAATTCATCGCCATCAAAGATCCGCGCGTAGTTTTCCAGAGAAAACTCGAAGTTTGTCAGGATGTTTTCGGCATCACCGGTCATCACCGGAATGCTGTCCTTTGGATGAACCCCCGCATCAACAAAGGCCTGTGTCAGCGTCACCGGGATGGAAATTTTCTCGCGTTGTTTTCCTGCGAGGTCACCAAAATCACAAAACAGATCCTGCACACTTACCGTGCATCGCTCATCAAGCTCCCCCAAAACCAATCCCTCCGGGATCATGTCAGTTAGGGTCACACCGGTAATCGCTTTGTCGCGAGACGAATTGCGCAATTTGTATTCAAGCGTGCCGGTGTCACCTACGTCACTCGGCTTGCCGCGCAGGCTTTCTTTGATGATCGGTGTCGGTGCTCGCAGGTCAGCAAGCTCGATCGGCTTAAAGCTGATCCAGAAAATCGCCAAAAGCGGTAAGATCACCACCAGCGAAACAGAAATGACAGTGGGAAGCAGCAACCCCCAGGCCAATCGCGCTTCGCGACGGGCCAGCGGGCCGGTGCCTTTCGGCGGTACGGCAGAGGTCATGAAGTTTTCCTGTAGAGATCAGGCGGGCTAATGAAACAGCCCGCCCAAATGGAAAGACACTGGAAGATCAGTCGATCTTGGCCAGACCTTCGTTTAGCTTGGCCACTGCCGCGGGACCGTCGATGGTGCCATCGATGTATTCACGCACCACTCGGTTGACGGTCTGAGCGTTGATCATCTTGGACGCCAGAGCCAGCTGCCCTTCAGACACGCCCCAGCGTTTGGCAACATCCAGTCCCCCAACGATCTCATCGATCATGCTGGCCTCATAGAGGTCAGACAAAGGCGCTTTGCGATCCACACCCACAGGAAGTTTCGACCACGCATCCACATAGGCTGTTGAGCTGTCACCGTTTCCGCGACGTACCGGGAACTTACCCTCCGGAGCAATCGACAGGGTCTGCGTATATCCCTGATCCATCGAATATTTCACAAAGGCCATGGCATCATCAGTGTCGGCATCGTTGGTGATACCAAAGTACCGGACATCTCCCCAGGCGGCGCCCTCCGGATTTGACGGCCCCGCGAAGGTTGTGACAATCCCGGTTTTCGATGCCAACTCACCCGAGGTTGGATCGTCGTTGATGGTGGGCGGAGCGCTGTCGCGCAGACCTGCCAATTCATCCAGAATGAAAGGAGACCAGATGATCATCGCGGCCTGACCTGAGAAATACAGCTCGCGCGACTGCTTCCAATACAATTCACCCGGAGGCGAGGCCTTGGCGATTGCCTTGTAGAAATCCAGAACCTCAATAGTGGCCTTTTCGTCCAGCGCCTGGAACCCATCCGCCCCAACAGGCGAAACACCGTTCGCCAGGAAGACATGCTCAAGCACCTGGCTCATGAAGTTCTCATCGACCTTGGTAGCAGCCACAAACCCGTACATCGACGGCGGATTATGGAGCTTTTCAATCGCTGCTAGAACATTGGCATAGGTTGTGGGTGCTTCGAGACCCATGCTGTCGAACAGGTCCTTGCGATAGACCACCATCTGCGTCCAGCCATCAACCGGAACCGACGCTGACCCATCTTCGACTGCGGCCATCGCAAGAGGGCCCGGAGCAAAGCTCGCCAAGCCCAAGTCTTCTATAACTTCTGTCGCGGCATCTGTGTCCAGAATACCGGCATCGGCCCAAGGCAACGCATACTGCAGCGGGTGATAGATCACATCTGGCAAGTCACCGGCGGCAAACGCTGCAGTCGCGCGCGTGCCGAGATCAGATTCAGTCACAGGGATAACTTCGACGGCAATCCCAGTTTCTTTCTCAAAATCTGCGGCCATCGCTTCTTGTTTTGCCAGGCGCTCTGGCTGTTCTTCTGTGGTCCAGAAGCGAATGTCAGCCTGTGCGGCCATTGCCGACATCCCAAGTGCCAAGGCGGTGGTGGCCCAAAGGCCTTTACCAGTAAAACGCATCATATCCTTCTCCCTATATTATGGCGTTTGTTTCAAGTACGTCGCGAGCTCATCAGACGTGAGACGCGGAGGTCCATCCGATTGCCGTGCAATCAGGGTGGCGCAGGATGTTTCCTGCAATTCATGGGCAGATTTGCCTCTGATTTGTTCGATCAGGAGGCGGGCAAGACGTTCTCCGGCGTCTCGGCTGTCCGCATTAAATGTGGTCAAAGTCGGATGTGCATACTGCCCTTCGGGAATGCCATCATAGCCAATCACAGACAGATCCCGCCCGATCTCCAGGCCCAAATGGCGCGCCGCCTCATAGGCTCCCAGGGCAACCATATCAGTTGCACAAATTAATGCCGTTGGAGGACAGGGTTGTGCCAGAAGATCCGCGGCAGCACGTGCGCCATCAGAGGACGTATGACACCCGGTGACGATGAGATTGCGGTCTACAGCCAAACCTGCGTTCGACATGCCCTCCAAGAAACCGGTTTCGCGAAGGCGCGCAAATTCGAATTTGTGGCTCGCATTTAGAAAACCAATACGGCGGTGACCTTGATCAGCAAGACGAAGCACAGCGCGATGTATCGCGTCTTCGCCCAGAACATCAAACCAGGCGTAGTTTTCGCACCCCGCACACCGGCCATAGAGAACAAAGGGCACCTCGGATCTCGTCAGAAGAGCGACACGCGGATCCTCATGCAAGGTCCGAGGCAAGATGAACCCATCGGCTTTGCGATCATCGATCAGTCGAATCATCGTAGTCAGAAGTTCACTGTCACTGTTCGCCGTAGCGATAGTAAGCGTCCAGCCTTCGGCACTTGCGTAGCGACTAACGCCGTCGAGGAAATCGGCTAAAAATGGGCGTGAGGCGTCATGCGCATCGATGCTCAACACAAGACCAAGAGCCCGCACTCGCCCTGTCCGAATGGCCTGCGCATGGCTTAGTGGTTGATAACCAAGCCGCCGCGCTTCGAGCTGTACCCGTTTCCGCGTTTTTTCGGAAACATCAGCATAGTCGTTCAGAGCCTTTGAAACAGTGCCTTTGGTCAATCCCAAAGACTGCGCCAACACATCAATTGTGACGCGCGCAGGACGGCCCTGCACATCTTTGATTTCTTCGGCTGTGATGTGTTTCGACTCGGTCACGATGTCCTCCCAATTTCGAAACTCAATTTCGAAACCGGTTTCGACAAGAATAAAATTGAAGACCTGTGAGTTTCTAGGAAGCTGCCTGCTTTCGTGTGGAACGATACGGTCGAGAAAGCGTTGGAATTACCGTAGGTAACACGGGGGATCTTCGGCAATATCCTCACGGGCATAGCTGCTAACCAGGAATTCAAAAAAATAGCCCCGACCGTGGGGTCGGGGCTACTCGGGAGTGTTTTTATCCGGCCACCTCACTGTGTGGGCGCGGCCTGTCTTGCGACCGGGGAGGAGCGTCTAGACCATGCCCTGACCGGATGGATGTCACTCCTCGTCTTCGTAGGCTTCCATCGGTGGGCAAGTGCACACCAGGTTTCGGTCGCCGTAGGCGTTGTCGACACGGTTCACCGCCGGCCAGTACTTATCCACGCCCAGGTTACCTGGAGGGAAACAGGCCTGTTCGCGGGTGTACGGACGATCCCAGTCGCCAACCAGATCACGCACAGTGTGTGGCGCGTGCTTGAGCGGGTTGTTTTCAGCATCGATCTTGCCGTCGATGATGTCCTGTGCCTCGGCACGGATCGACAACATAGCGTCGCAGAAACGATCCAGCTCTTCTTTGGGCTCAGATTCTGTCGGCTCAACCATCAGCGTCCCAGCCACTGGCCAAGACATGGTCGGCGCGTGGAACCCACTGTCGATCAGACGCTTGGCCACATCATCCACCGAAACACCGCCATCGTCGTTCAACGGACGGGTGTCGAGGATACATTCGTGGGCCACGCGACCTGTGGTCGAGGTATACAGGATCGGATAGGCATCTTTCAGACGTGCTGCGATGTAGTTGGCGTTCAAGATCGCCACTTTCGTCGCTTGGGTCAGGCCCGCACCGCCCATCAGCAAGATATAAGCCCACGACACCGGCAGGATTGATGGTGAGCCAAAAGGCGCGGCCGAAACCGGACCAACGGCTGTGCCGTACTCAGGGTGACCCGGAAGATGCTCCGCCAGATGCGCTTTGACACCAATCGGACCCATGCCGGGGCCGCCCCCGCCGTGCGGAATGCAGAAGGTTTTGTGCAGGTTCAGGTGGCTGACGTCACCGCCCACATCACCCGGACGCGCCAGTCCAACCATCGCGTTCATGTTCGCGCCATCGATATAGACCTGACCACCATGGTCATGCGTGATCTGGCACACTTCCTGAACGGTTTCTTCGAACACGCCGTGTGTCGAAGGATAGGTGATCATACAACCGGCAAGATTGTCCGAATGTTTCTCAGCCTTTTCCCGGAAATCCGCGACATCGATGTTGCCATCATCATCTGCTTTGATCGGAACAACTTTCCAGCCCACCATCTGCGCCGACGCCGGGTTGGTGCCATGTGCGGAGGTTGGGATGAGGCAGACATTCCGATGCCCTTGACCATTTGCGCGCTGGTAGTTGCGGATGGTCAGCAGGCCTGCGTATTCACCCTGCGCACCCGAGTTGGGCTGCTGGCTGATCGCGTCATAGCCAGTAATCTGGCACAGCTTATCATTCAGATCATCGATCATCTTATGATAACCCTGCGCCTGATCAACGGGAACAAAGGGGTGCAGATTGCTGAATTCCGGCCAGGTCACCGGGATCATCTCGATGGTCGCGTTCAGCTTCATGGTACAGCTGCCCAGCGGGATCATCGCCCGATCAAGAGCCAAATCGCGGTCGGCAAGACGACGCATATAGCGGGTCATCTCAGCTTCGGCACGGTTCTTGTGGAAGATCGGGTGCGTCAGATACTCGGTTTCGCGCAGAGCATAATCGGGCAGACGGTAGGTCGCATTGCTGCTGTCGTCTTGCTTGTCGATGCCAAATGCACCCCAAACAGCTTCGATGGTCTCGGCACGCGTCTGTTCGTCAAGGCTGATCCCCACTTTGGTCTCACCCACTTTGCGCAGGTTGATACCACGCGCAACAGCTGCTTCCATCACAGTATTCTGCAGCTGCCCAACTTCAACGGTAATGGTATCGAAGAAGACTTCAGGCTCCACTTGGAAACCAGCCTCTTCCAGACCCGCCGCAAGACGCGATGTTTTGCGGTGCACCGATTGGGCAATCGCTTTGATGCCATCGGGACCGTGATAAACCGCATACATCGACGCGATAACAGCCAGCAGAGCCTGAGCGGTACACACGTTGGAGTTGGCTTTTTCACGGCGGATGTGCTGTTCACGGGTTTGCAGAGCAAGACGGTAAGCCTTGTTGCCGCGCGCGTCGATCGACACACCAATGATACGACCGGGCATCGAGCGTTTGAGCTTGTCCGTGGTCGCCATATAGGCCGCGTGCGGGCCACCATAGCCCATCGGAACACCGAAACGCTGGGTTGAACCGATTGCGATGTCGGCGCCCATTTCGCCCGGTGACTTCAGCAGAGCCAGCGAAAGGATATCTGCGGCAACAATGGCAATGCCTTTGTGCTCATGCAGCGCCGCGATCTGGGCGGTGAAATCCTGAACGTGACCGTTGGTGCCCGGGTATTGGAAAATCGCACCAAAGACCGCACCGGCTTCCATATCCGCAGGGTCACCCACTTGTACGTCAATGCCCAGAGGCTCGGCACGTGTCTTGATGACAGCAATGGTCTGAGCGTGACAGTTCTGGTCGACAAAGAACGCAGCGTTGTTCGCTTTGGAACGCCCGCCCCGCTTGGCCATTGCCATCGCTTCAGCGGCGGCGGTGGCTTCGTCCAGCAGCGATGCGTTGGCCACATCAAGACCGGTCAGATCGCTGACCATGGTCTGGAAGTTCAGCAGTGCTTCGAGGCGGCCTTGCGAAATCTCAGGCTGGTACGGCGTATAGGCCGTGTACCATGCCGGGTTTTCAAGAATGTTGCGCAGGATCGGTGCCGGTGTGGTGGTGCCGTAGTAGCCCTGACCAATCAGCGAGGTCAGAACTTTGTTCTGGCTTGCGACTTCCTTCATGTGGAAAAGCGCATCGCGCTCGGTCATCGCCGGGCCCCAATCCAAAGCCGCTTTCTGGCGGATCGCGGGGGGAACGGTTGCGTCGATTAGTTCGTCGAGTGTTTTGAAGCCGATCACCTTGAGCATATCGCGCATTTCTGCAGGCGACGGGCCAATGTGACGGCGATTGGCGAAGTCGTACGCTTCGTAATCGGTAAGTTTGAAGGCCATGTGCATATGTCCCTGTTGCGAGAGAAAACCCGCCGGTTGGCCCGGCGGGCAGAGCGATTTAGCCGATCAGGGCTTTGTAACCGTCAAGATCCATCAGATCTTCCAGCTGGTCCATGTTGGCCAGCTTGATTTTGTAGATCCATGCATCCCCTTCGGGGCTTTCGTTCAACGATGCAGGCGCGTCTGCCAGTGCTTCGTTGACTTCAACGATTTCGCCATCGAGAGGCGCGTAGATTTCCGAAGCGGCTTTTACGGATTCGATCACACCAATCTCGTCGCCTTTTTCGAACTCATCTTCCGCTTCTTTCTGCTCGATGAATACAACTTCACCCAGCTGGTCCGCCGCGTGCTGGGTGATGCCCAGAGTTGCAACATCGCCTTCAACGGTGATCCACTCGTGCTCTTCCGAATAATAGGTGGTCATGGTTCAGTTCTCCGTTCGTAGTGTTTCGGGGCGCTGGTTCAGCGCTTATAGTTCTGCTGCACAAACGGCAGCGCGACGATCTCGGCAGGTTGCACCTTGCCGCGAATGATCAGGTTCACTTTCTCACCGGGGGCTCCATGGCCCTTAGAGACATAGCCCATCGCGACAGGTGCACCGACGGTTGGACCAAAACCACCCGAGGTGATTTCGCCAATAGTGTTGCCTTCAGCACATTGGATTTCAACACCTTGACGGGCCGGAGCGCGGCCTTCCGGTTTGATACCTACCAGCTTTTTGGCAGCACCTTCGGCCAGTTCCTTCTGGATGCGATCTGCACCCGGGAAACCGCCTTCTTCTTTGCGACGTTTCTGGATCGCCCAGCTCAGTGAAGCTTCAATGGGCGAGGTCGATTGGTCGATGTCATTGCCGTAAAGGCAAAGGCCCGCTTCGAGACGCAGGCTATCCCGTGCACCAAGACCCGCAGGTTCACAATCGTCATGCGCAAGGAACAGCTTGCTGACTTCAACCGCTTTGTCTTCGGGGATCGAAATTTCGTACCCGTCTTCGCCGGTGTAGCCCAGACGCGAGATCCGGCACTCGATGCCGCCAATTTCGGCAACAATCGTTTCCATGAACTTCATGTCGCGCGCTGCCGGGCAATGCGTGCCAACGACGTCTTCTGCGCTCGGACCCTGTACCGCAACAAGGCCGCGGTCAAAAATTTCGATCACTTCGACGCCGTCGAGATTGGCCGCCATGTGCGGGATATCCTGATGACGCATCGATGCGTTCACCACGACAAAGAAATGATCACCAGCATTCGAGACGATCAGATCGTCCATGATGCCGCCTTCGGGGTTGGTGAAGAAACCATAGCGCGCCTTACCCTCTTTCAGGGTTGAATAGGCCTGCGGACAGATGGCTTCGAGCTTTTCACCAACGTTATCACCTTTTAGGATCACCTGACCCATGTGGGACACGTCAAACAAAGCGGCCTTCTCACGGCACTGCTTGTGTTCGCCCATGATGCCCATTGGGTATTGAACCGGCATTTCCCAGCCGGCAAAATCAACAATCTTGCCACCAAGTTCGACATGAAGGTCATAAAGCGGGGTGCGTTTGGGTGCGTCGGTCATTGCAACTCTCTCTGATTTGCGATCCGCATTGGGCGATCAGGAATTGAGGAAGAGTGGGGCCAACTGCCTGGCCCCACCTTAGAATTTACTCGGCTGCGCCGCCGGGCTCTTCGGTTTTGCCGCCACTGGCGAAGAACTCTTTCGTCACTTTGAAGACGACAGGGCTCAGCAGGGCCAGAGCGATCAGGTTTGGAATGGCCATCATAGCGTTCAGCGTATCCGCAAGAAGCCAGATAAAGCCCAGATCCGCGGTTGCGCCGAAGTAGATCGCAACGATCCACAATACACGGTACCCGATCAGCACTTTTGCGCCCAGAAGGTAACCCACGCATTTTTCGCCATAATAGGACCAGCCCAGGATGGTTGTGAAGGCAAAGATCGACAGAGCGATTGCGATCAGATACCCACCGATGCCCGGAAGCGAGGTTTCGAAGGCCAGCGAGGTCAAAGCCGCACCAGATTCACCTGATGTCCATGCACCCGACGCAATGATCGCCAGGCCGGTGATCGAGCAAACGATGATGGTGTCGATGAAGGTACCCAGCATCGCGATCAGACCCTGGTTTACCGGACCTTTGGTCTCGGCAGCAGCGTGTGCGATAGGCGCCGAGCCGAGGCCCGCTTCGTTCGAGAACACACCACGTGCCACACCAAAGCGAATGGCAGCCCAAACAGCCGCACCCGCGAAACCACCTTCGGCGGCCGACGGAGTGAAGGCGTGGGTGAAGACCAGCGACAGCGCGTTGCCCAGTTCACCTGCATTGATCACCAGAACAATCAGACCCGCAACAATGTAGCTGACGGCCATGAACGGAACCAGTTTACCTGCAACCGCACCAATACGTGTGATGCCGCCCAGAATAACTGCGCCGGTCAGAACCATCAGAACAACGCCGGTGACAGAGGTATTGAAACCAAAGTTGGTCTCTAGAACCTGAGCCACACCGTTGGCCTGAACACCGTTACCGATGCCAAAGGCTGCGATCGCGCCAAACAAAGCAAATGCTACACCCAGCCAAGCCCATTTCTGGCCCAGACCATTTTTGATGTAGTACATCGGGCCGCCGACAAAGTTGCCCTCTTCGTCTTGCTCACGATATTTCACAGCAAGAACAGCTTCGCTATATTTGGTTGCCATGCCGACCAGAGCCGTCATCCACATCCAGAACAAAGCACCCGGTCCACCCAGGAAAACCGCGGTTGCAACGCCGGCAATGTTCCCTGTCCCGATGGTCGCCGAAAGGGCCGTCATCAATGCGTTAAAGGGAGTAATCTGGCCATCACCAGCGCCCTCTTCGCGGCCTTTGAACAAAAGGCTGAACCCAGTACCGATACGCAGGATCGGCATCAGCTTCAGACCAACCTGAAGAAATAGACCTACCCCCAAGATGAGAACCAACATGACTGGCCCCCATACGATGCCGTTGACCCAGCCAACGACGCTACTTAACGCTTCCATAGTATCCCTCCCTAAAAGCGTTCGAGGTGCTCTAATCAAGACGCTTTGAGACGCGCCTCTTTCAGAGCGGCGAAATCTTCATCCGCGTGGAACGAAGACCTAGTAAGTGGTGTTGCCGAGACCTTGAGGAACCCCTTTGACCGCGCGATCTGCGCAAGCTGGTCAAACTCTTCCGGGGTCCAGAACCGGTCAATCGGATGATGTTTGGCGGTGGGCTGCAGATATTGCCCTACCGTCAGAAAATCGACATTTGCCGCACGCAGATCATCCATGACCTGACGCACGTCATTCATGGTTTCGCCCAGGCCAACCATCAGGCCGGACTTGGTGAAGATCTGCGGGTTGGCGCGTTTGGCGTCGTCCAACAGGCGCAGCGACGTATAATACCGCGCCCCCGGACGAACGGTGGGGTACAAATGCGGCACGGTTTCCAGGTTGTGGTTGAACACATCTGGCGCGGCTTCAAACACGGCGTTGGCCGCATCCCCTTTGCCCAGGAAATCCGGTGTCAAAACCTCAACAGTGGTGTTTGGGTTCTGATGACGCACCGCCCGAATGGTCTGTGCAATATGCTCGGCACCACCGTCTTGCAGATCATCACGGTCTACGCTGGTGATCACGACATGGCGCAGACCGAGCTTTTTGACTGCCTGCGCAACACGGCCGGGTTCAAAGGCATCCAATGTATCAGGGCGGCCCGTCGCAACATTGCAGAACGAACAACCACGGGTACAGATCTCGCCCATAATCATCATGGTTGCATGGCGTTTCGACCAGCATTCGCCGATGTTCGGACAGGCCGCCTCTTCGCAAACGGTCACAAGCTCATGTTCACGCATCAGGCGACGCGTGTCGTAATATTCGGCGCTCTCAATCTTCTTCTTCCGGATCCACTTGGGTTTCCGGGGGATCGGCGTGTCAGCGCGTTTGGCTTTCTCAGGATGGCGCAGGCGCGGGACGTTCATGGCAGACCTCTTATGCGTGGATCGCGCGACCAAGCGCATCAAGACAGGCCTCTTTCACCGCTTCCGCCAGTGCCGGGTGCGCGTGGCAGGTGCGTGCGACCTCTTCAACGGTTGCACCTTTGGTCATCGCAAGCGTGAGTTCGGCAATCAGGTCACCAGCACAGGCCCCGCAGATATGCGCGCCCAGAACCTTGCCGTTGGGATCAGCCAGAACTTTGACAGCGCCATCGGTTTCGCCTGAGGCCCGCGCCCGAGAGTTTGCCATGAAGGAAAACTTGCCAACCGTGTAGTCAACACCAGCCTCTTTCAAAGCTTCTTCGGTTTGACCAACCGAAGCCACTTCGGGATCGGTGTAAACAACACCCGGCACGGTGCCATAATCGACATGACCGTGCTCACCGGCCAAGGTCTCTACACAGGCAACCCCGTCTTCTTCGGCCTTATGCGCCAACATGGGGCCCGGCACACAATCGCCAATCGCATAAATGCCTGGGACCGACGTTTGGAATGCGCCATCTACTTCGATGAAACCGCGCGCATTGGCGGCAACACCCAGCGCCTCAAGACCCAGTCCAGTGGTCACCGGGCGGCGGCCAACTGCGACGAGCACCTTATCGGCCGACAGTGTTTCTACTTTGTCTTTACCTACTCGATCCAAAGTAAGCTCTAGACCGCTTTCTGTTTTCGTGATGGTTTTCAAAGCCCGACCAAGCTGGAATTTCAGACCTCGCTTGCTCAGAGCCCGCTGCGAGAGCTTCGCGATCTCGCCATCAATGCCGGGTAGAACTCGGTCTAGATATTCAACAACCGTCACCTTGGCACCCAGACGTGCCCAGACCTGCCCCAGCTCGAGCCCGATCACCCCTGCGCCGATCACCACCAGATGCTCGGGAACCTCAGACAGGGCCAAGGCTCCAGTAGAGGACAGCACATCCTGCTCATCGATCTCGATCCCCGGCAGTGAGACTGGCTCAGACCCGGTAGCGATCAGGATATTCTTCGTTTCGTGGATATTTCCATCAACAGAAACTTTTCCAGCTTCTGGGATCGTCGCCCAACCTTCGATCAGCTCGACGTTATTCTTCTTGAACAAGAAGCCAATGCCCTTTGTCAGGTCATCCACGATCTTATCTTTACGTGCCATCATAGCACTGACGTCGACCTCGGCGTCTCCGACAGAGATACCGTGATCAGAAAGCTTTTTGATTTCAGCGTACTTACCGGAGGATTTCAAAAGCGCCTTGGAAGGAATACATCCGACATTCAAGCAGGTGCCACCAAGCGATCCGCGTCCTTCGACACAGGCAACTTTCAGTCCCAGCTGCGCGGCACGGATGGCTGCAACATAGCCGCCAGGGCCAGCTCCGATGACAATCAGATCAAACATTCCGCGTTCTCCTCCATACTTCTTATCCCCACCACAAGTTTCCCGTAATGAGATTTGTTTCCTATAGTGGAATTCCAAAGGCGGATCAACTTTTGATCGCACACGTTTTTTTGACAGAAACAGGAAGCCCGCCTAACCTTCGGGGGAACAGGAGAAAATTGTCCATGGAACCACTACAAAACGACGACCCGGCGCCAGCAAGCGACACAACCGAGGCACCCGATGGGGAAGCTTTGGGGAAAATGATTCGTGATGCGCGCAAAGCAAAGGGCCTGACGTTAGAGGATGTGGCCAAATCTGCTGGCATCGGGCGTTCGACGCTTTCCAAGATCGAAAACAATCAAACCAACGCAAGTTTCGAAATTGTGCGCCGTTTGATGCAATCGCTCGAATTGGAAACTCCGCAGCTGTTTGTGCAAAGCGCCCAAAGCGACATCAGCGGGCGACGTGACTATACGCGCACCGGACATGGAGAAATCCGCGAAACCCCGACATATCATCATGAGTTGCTCTGCAACGAACTCGCCAGCAAGCGCATGCTGCCGTACATCAGTACGATCAAAGCCCGTGATGTCACACAATATGACAGCTGGGTCCGGCACAAAGGCGAAGAGTTCATGTATGTGATCAGCGGCGAACTGGTCCTGTACACCGAACATTATCGTCCGCTCAAAATGCAGGCTGGGGATTCAGTTTATTATGACAGCGGCATGGGCCACGGATGTGTCTCGATAAGCGACGAAGATGCAAAGGTGCTCTGGGTGTCGCTAGGGGGCTGAATTCGAAACAAAGGCCCGCATGAAATGCAGGCCTTTGGCTTAACAATGCTAGTTCAAGCGCGCACCTTGTTCCATCACCATCACGGCGGCCGGCTCGCGCATCAAGTGGTGCTCCACCGATCCAGAAAGACCGTCAAGCTCCAGGCTCTTCTTGGCGTACCGCACCAGATCATCAATATTGTCTTTTGGATCAATATCTCCAAACAGATAGGCCGCTTTGCGTGTGCCCCGCCAAGCTAGCAGGCACGGGCCATCCCGACCTTCCATTTCAACTCGACCGTCGATTTCAAAATCATCTGCCACACTGTCGCCCGCCAGATCGATCGCATGGCGCAGCTTTGCCAAAAGTTGATATCCCGCCTGACAGCCTACTCCAGCGTCATCAGTAAAGGTGGAAAATGTAATTCTGTGGTTTGACCGGTACATGTCGCCCTCCGCGCACTAAGCGGGAGCATGAAAATCGCGATGCGGGCCGCAGCCGTTTTGTCCATCTGTGATCCTCCTCCGTGGCACCCCGCCCGGATTAAAGTTTCAGTTACAGATGGCAGGTCTCCTGACTTGCGGGTCCTCGTTCGCCGTCCCTTCCCGATCCAGTTGGATCAGTGGCTGTGACGGGGCACTTGCCGCTTACAGTTGCGGGGGCAGTCGCGGACTTGGTGAGTGATCACCGCACCGCGTTCCCTTTTCATTCAGACTTGGGGCTAACCGCATCCGAAACCATCTAGATCTAGGGGTGCACGATGACTCCACCCCTGTCAATTGATTCTGCGGTCCACCAGAGCCAAAGCGTCGCTGGCAGCCTTTCGCATGCCGTTTGCAAACACCGTGACATCAATTGACGTGGCAACAAACAAAGCGCCCGCCTCCAGACATGCTTTCTGTAGTTCAACGTCTAGTGTCAGAATGCCCGGTGCTTTCCCCGCCGCCGCAATGCGCGAAATGGCATCCAGGATTACGGCTTTCAGTTCATCCGCCTGATCAGGGCCACGCAGATCAAGATCCGCCCCCAAATCCGCAGGGCCGATGAACACACCATCAAGCCCATCAACTTTCAAAATATCATCAAGTGCAGCTAGACCCGCACGATTTTCAACCTGCGCCAGAAGACAGACTTCATCACCTGCTGTTTCGAAATAGTCAGGGACGCCGCCAAAATCCGACGCGCGGGCCAGCGCAGCGCCGACACCCCGAATTCCGTGAGGCGGATACGTGACGGCACGGGCAAGATCGCGCGCCTGCTCTGCACTTTCAACAAGTGGGTTCAAAAGCGTCTGTGCCCCGGCATCCAGATATTGCTTAATCATCCAGCTTTCGCCAATCACCGGACGCACAACCGGGTGGCAGTCCCGCGCTGCCATCACCTGCAACTGCGCCGTAATAGACCGAAGATCATTCGGGGCATGTTCTCCGTCCACAACAACCCAGTCAAACCCAGCGCCTGCGGTGATTTCCGACACATAGGGATCGGCAAGCCCCATCCAGCACCCCATTTGGGGAACACCGGCCTTTAAAGCCGCTTTGAAGGGGTTTTTAGGCGCAGGCATAAGATGTCCTTTCTCAAATTTCGGCAAACCTATCAGCTTCTATCTTCGCGACAAGTTACTCACGGGCTGATGTCACGAAGGATATCCGCAATGATTTCTAACGCTGGCCGCATCTCGTCTTCAGTGTCCGCGCAGCTCCCCATGATAAGGCCCTGCCGTGCCGGAGTTCCCGCGGCGTATGCCAAGGAGAGCGCCTCTACATCCACACCACGTGCTAGGGCCTTGCGCTGGATTACCTGGTCGGACAATCCATCGCGTAATAAGAACACCACCTGCATGCCCGCTTGGTGGTCTATGCAATGCCCAAACTCGGCGCAGTGATTGTCCAACCAGTCCAAAAGAAACTTTCGCCGCACATCATAGACACGCCGCACCCGTCGTAGGTGTCGATAGAACTCACCCGAGTGAATGAACTCCGCCAGAGCAGGCTGTGGCATCGCGCTTGCATTGCTGCCGTAGCGGCCCAGTGCCTGCATCAAACGCGGAACCAGCGACTGGGGTGCCACCACATACCCCATTCGCAGCGTGTTGGAAAAAATCTTCGAAAAACTGCCGATGTAAATCGTGCGGTTTAGCTGATCGAACCCTGCCATTGCCGGAATGGGACGCCCTGCATACCGAAATTCACTGTCATAATCGTCCTCAAGGATCCAACCATCGTTTTCATCTGCCCAGCGGATGAAATCCAACCGTCGCTGCGGCGACATAGCACCGCCAAGTGGATATTGATGAGACGGCGTCAAAACGACAGTTCGCGGCCCCTTGCCTAGTGGCAAGACCGCGCCCTGCGCGTCCATCTGAAGCCACTGCGGGGAATACCCCAACAATTCCGCCATATGGAGCAACGGTGCATAACCAGGGTTCTCCAGACCGATTGTATCCCCGCGCTGCATGAGCGCCTGCAGACATAACATCACGCCATCAGAGGCCCCTGCCGTAACAATGATCTGATCCGGATGCGCCTCAATCCCACGCCATTCAGAAACATGTGCCGCAATGGCCCGGCGCAGGTCAGCGTGTCCTTGCCGCCCTCCTCCGCCAAGCATCGCTCGAGGGTCTTTACGGCAAAGACGCGAGACGGTTTTGGCCCATTGCGCATATGGAAACAGGCGCATATCCGGAGAGCCTGCTGAAAATGGGCGGAGTTGGGGTGCGGATTTAGCGGCCGGAGCCATAGGAGTTTGAAGGTCCTTGCGCACCATTTCGACGCTGCCCAAGGCACAGACACGATAGCCCGAACCCTGCTGCGAGGTGAGATAACCCTCTGCTACCAACTGTTCGTAGGCTGTCACGACGGTCGAACGGGAGACACCCAACTCCGTGGCAAACACACGGGTTGGAGGAACTGTTTCCCCAGCTGAGATTGCCCCCGCCACAACTTTCGACCGTATAGCCGAGCAGATTTGCTCGAACACGGGCTCAGAGAGACTTCGGTCGATCGAAAACCCGATCCAAGCAGGTGATGTCATGAATTTGGTCCTTTAAGATCTTCCGAATTCAGACGATATGCCCAAACCAGATCAGAAAGCAATCAATCACCGTATCTTTGCGATCTTGGCAATTGTGTCTTGCCCTTCATGGCAATTCTGAAGTGAAAAAATCTTCCCATATCCATTCTCGTAACGGGGAAACACCCCAGAGCTTTGAAAGGATACAGACATGAAAACCCTGACACGCACCTTCGTTCTGACAACCGCTCTCGCCCTAAGCGGCATGGCTGCAGCGCCTGCATTTGCCTATGATGAAAACTCAACCGCGTCGGTGAACGTCGACACCGCTGGTGTTGGTCTGCAGGGGTATGACCCAGTTTCCTACCACAGCGTAGGTGTGCCGCAGGAAGGGTCGGCAGAGTTCACTGCTGAGTTCGAAGGTGTAACCTATCACTTCACCAGCGAAGCAAACCGCTCGCGCTTTGTAGCAAATCCAGCGGGATACGCACCTGCATATGGTGGCTTCTGCCAGACCGGTGCTGCGATCAACAAAAAACTGGATATCGACCCCAAATCCTGGCGTATCGCTGACGGCGTTCTGTATCTCTACATCAACGATCAGGCCATGACGACCTTCCTGAAAGATCACGACAACATGACCGAAGCAGCCAATGCCAACTGGCCGCTGATCCGCGACGCTAAGCCGTCCGAACTGTAAGACCTATTGGGCATCCGGGCGAGTGTTCGGGTGTCTCTCCTCATAGATGCGGTCATCGGCGCATCTTGACGGTATGTGCCATTGCTTCTGTGGAAGCGGAAGAGGAGCCCTTTCCCAGTTCATCCTAGCAATTGTGCATCACGTCTTGGGGTGTGCGGATCTTCTTGTGTTGGCGCGAATTTGTTGTCCCACCGCGCTGCAGTTTGGTTTAGGTCCGCCGCCCCTTTTTAGACAACTGCTTCCTTCATGGTCTTGCCGTATTGCAAGGTCGGATCACTTCGGAGCTTTGAGACCAACTCATCAATAAAGCTTCTCACCCGCTTGGGCGGACGCGCCCCATAGGGGTGCAGCAAATGAATAGGAATAGAGGGCGGCTCAAACTCTGGCATCAGCCGTACCAGTTTTCGATCCGCAATAAGACCGGCGACTTTGTAAGAATGCGCCCGCGTGATCCCCCATCCCGCAAGCGCGGCGTCAATGGCTGCGGCGCTGTCGGACACCGCAAGATGTGGCTCAAGCACCACGTGATCCTGCGTTGGATGGTCAAAGCTCCAGTCCACCTTCCCCCGCTTCGAGGTCGCGGCCACAATTCGATGATGGCGCAGGTGTTGGGGTTCGGTCACAGCCGGATTGCCACACAGATACCGCGGCGAGGCGCAGACAACCCGACAGGCCCATCCCAATCGAATTGCCCGTAGATTGGAATCCTGCAGCTCACCGATGCGCACTGCGATGTCGAAATGATCGCCGACCACATCCTCAAGCTGGTCCGAATAAGATGCATTCACCCGCATATCCGGGTTTGCGTCCAAATAGTCGATGATTAAAGGCTGGATAAAGGCATGTCCAAAGGCATGCGGGGCTGTGAGACGCACCTTGCCCGAAAGCGTTTGAGATTGATCTGAAAAAGCCTCATGCACGGCCTCGAACTCTGATAATAAATGCCGACAGCTTTCCAGATAGCGCTCCCCCGCTGGCGTCAAACGCAGCTGACGCGTGCTGCGGATCATCAGCATTGTCCCCAGATGATCTTCCAATCCGTTGATCGTGCGTGTCACCACAGAGGGAGCGACACCGCGTTTTCGTGCAGCTGCACTAAAGCTTTTTTCATCAGCCACTGTCTGAAAAAGCTTCATCGCGTGCAACATGTCCATAGCGCGGCCTGTCCGTTATGAGGGATAATCTGACTTCAATATCCGATGATATGACCATGCAACGGCTACCAACAACACCGCGCCGGACACAACTGGGAACACAAAAAAGTCAGGACTTGGTGAGGTGGCGAAAATCACGAGGGGATTGGCCCCTGCCGGCGGGTGTGTGATACGCAGCAGGGCCATTGCTGTTATCGCGATGCCCACCGCAACCGCGACGGCCCCCCAATGCGCTGGAAACATTGCGAGACAAAGCAAGCCTACCAATGCCGAAACCGCATGACCGAAAACCACATTCGCCGGTTGAGACAAAGGGCTTTTCGGGGCTGAGAACAAAAGAACACAGCTCGCACCAAAGGGCGCCATCAACAGGGGGGTACCAATCGTTGAAGCCATGCCTAGAACACCAATCGCAGCTGCCCCCCCAAACCCGGCGAGCAAAGCTGTTTTGACGGGCACAGGGGGTTGCTGGCGTTTCAGGAAAGACATTGCGGCTCCTTTCAAAGGTCACGAGATGTGACCGATATGGAGCCCGCCGCGCATCTGCACTACACACGGAATGTCGAAATCAGTTTTGTTCAGAAAGCAATGTTCAGACCGGCTGAAGCTGACCGGCAACAAGCCCATACCCTTTTGGCGCAACCTTGTCCCGGAACTGAGGATTGTGCGTCACCAAAATGATCGCCTGGGGCAGACCGTTCAGGATCTCAACAAGACGCGCCTCGTTTTCCACATCTAGCGCATTCGTCGGCTCATCAAGCAGCAGCACATCCGGATCCATGGCCAGAACTGTCGCCAAGGTCACCAAGCGTTTTTCGCCACCAGACAGCTTATGGGTCACCCGGTCTCGCAGATGCATCAGCTTCAACCGGGTCAGGACATCATTGACGATATCCAAAACCTCATCCCGGGATTTCCCAAGGTTCAACGGACCAAATGCAATGTCTTCGGCCACTGTAGGGCAAAACAACTGATCATCCGCATCCTGGAAAACCATGCCCACGCGTCGGCGCATTTCGGTAAAGTCGCGCTCAGATGTACAGACCTTGCCGTCAAGCTTGACCTGCCCTCTATCTGGAAAGAGCAATCCTACGATTATCCGCAACAGCGTCGATTTCCCAACACCGTTCGGTCCAGTGATGGAAATCCGCTCTCCCGGTGCCAAGGACAAACTCGCCTCATTTAAAACAGGCGCATGTCCGGGGTAGGCAAAACTGACTTTGTCCAGCTCAAGCAAAGACATGGCTCAATTCCAATCCAATCAGCAAGAGCATAACAAGCGCGGCACAGGTCGCGAAGATATGGTCGTAGCGCGACAAACGGAACTGTTCCAGAAGAATGATCCGCCCGGTAAAACCACGGCATTTCATCGCACCCAGAATGCGCTCGGATCGCTCAACCGCTCGCACAAGCATCATCCCAACCAGATACCCGTAACTGCGATAGGTGTGCCAATTGGTACGCGGTTGAAAACACCGCATTTTCATTGAGGTTCGCAGGCGGAGATATTCTTCGCGCAACACTTCGATATAGCGGATCGTGAACATCAAAAGATGCACCAGACGCTCGGGGCATTTGAGAGCATACAGCGCATGGCCCAACGCGACTGGCTCAAGTGTCCCCAACAAAGTCAGCACAGCCAGCACAACAGCATTGGCCGTCAGACCGATCTCAATCGCAAGGAACAGCCCTTCCCATGTCGCAGGAAACCCAAACACAGTGAACATCGCCTCACCCGGCGTAGTGAACGGCATCAGCCCGAGCATAAAGAAGATAAACCCATCCATCATCGCCATCCGCTTTAGCGTACGGCGGGCTGGAAGGTTGGACTGAGTGAGCAGAAAAAGGGACACGCACAGCGCGAGTATGAGAACCGGGATCTGCGACAGGCCAACAACAGTAATTGCAAAGGCCATGGTAACAACAATGCGGATCCGGGCATCCAGCATCCCGATCCGGCCGCCGCCAAGCGATGCGCCGGTTTCCGACAAGGTTTTTTCCCCGGAGGATAGGACGTGCCCCATACTGTCAGGCCACCTGTTTCAGCTTGCGATTGGCGGCGAGGTAAAACCCAACACCAAAGAGACCGATGATATAGCCGATCCCACCAAGAATGGTCTGGAGGTTGTTCTTTTCCTTATAGGCCGCGATTTCTCGACGCAGCGGCCGCATTTCATTGCGGACGATGGTTGCAATGGCGTCACGTTCAGCCTGCGACAACGAGGCAACGGTTACCGCACCCGCCGCCGTCGGTTGAGCAACAGGCGCACTCGGCACGGCCGCCGCTACACCTAAAATGGACGCAACTTCATCCGCAGGCATTGTCACCTCGGCAACATGGCCCGCCCCCAGATCAGACCGGAAAATATGTGCAACAGGGGTTTCAGGTGTGAACAGGAAAAAGCCATCCTCGTCTGTCTTGGTCTCGCCAAGCTTGGTACCATCAGCATCATAAACAGCTACGGTCTTATCCACGGCCATATCACCATTGGAGAACCCAATTTCACCCTCGATGGCCTGCCCAGAGGGAAAAACCGACGCGATCACCTTATGGGCCAACACCGGCAGAGGTGTCAGCACAAGGGCTGCGGTCAATACAAAGGCACGCATCATGCGTTCGGTCCTTTCATGGTCGAAAAGAGCTCGGGCTTGACCGTGCGCGCCAGATAAACGGCAGCGGCAGTCAGAACAGCCTCGATCCCCATGACCGGAATATGGGTGAAGAATACCAATTTTGCGGCGGCGTTAAATTCTTCGCCCGACATCATGAGCGAAATAGCGACCATTAGGGTGGTTAAAGTGATGGCAAAAGCGCCCCCAATCCCTCCCCAGATCGCACCAGCCAAATGGGATCCGCGCCCAATCATTGGGCGGAAAATCAATCCTGCGATAACCGCTGGCATCGCAATGTTGACGGCATTGATGCCCAAAACCGTCAATCCGCCAAAGCCGAAGAACACTGCTTGCAAGAGCAATCCAACAAACAGCGCCGGAAAAGCGGCCCAGCCAAGCACAAGCCCGGCGAGACCGTTCAAGATCAAATGCACAGAAGACGGGCCAACAGGCACATGGATCAGCGACGCGACAAAAAAGCTGGCAGACAGCACACCTGCCGCCGGAATTTTCTCGATGGGCAAATGCCGCAAGCCAAGGGCGATGCCCCCAACAGCGACAACCGCACCACCCGCGACAACAGAATTGGCCAGAGCCCCGTCTACAATATGCATTCTGCGTCCTTTACTGCAGATCCCAGGCGCGGATCCAGATCACCGCGTCCTGGCTCAACTCTTTGCCTTCATGCTCAGTAACCGGGCCGGAGCCCAAAGCGGCAAAGCCCCAGTAGCCCGCTTTGGGTACACCAAAGGTGAAGTATCCGTTGTCATCCGAGATAGCGACGAGGGCACCACCTGGCAGAGGGGAAACGACGGCTGGCTGGGCGCCAGTGCCAGACATATCCGGTGCAGCCGCGATGTATTCAATCTCGATCTCTGCACCCGCAACTGGTTTGCCTTCACTCAGCACGCGACCGGTGAAAGTCGACCCAGCGATGATGTTGTAAGGTTTGTTCAGCGGAAGGATCTCGGTCGCCAGCCCTTGAGGCTGATCCCAATCGGTGGGCAGCTCGTTGCGGTTCAGATAGGCTTTGGTGATCTGCTGAATGTAGATGTCTTCCGACTCTTCGTAGTAAGGGGCCGGTTTTGTCACCACAACGTAATCACCCGAGCGCTTAACCGGCACCGAACCCATAAACGCCTTGGCGGTGTTGTCGGGACCGTCAAACGTGGTTTCGTTCAGCGTGCCCATGAGGTCGGTTTTTTCGCCACGGTGGATCACATAAAACTCTTCTGGCTTTTCCAGCGTCATCACGTGACCCGCTTCAAATGGGTGCCAAAAGATCAGTTTGACCGGCACGTCACCGGGACGCTCGATCATGGTGTTGTCGGTATACTCCAGAAGGAAATGCGCCTGCGCAAAGGCAGGGATCAAAGCTGCGGCTGCGGCCGCAAGAAGAGTCTTTTTCATGTCGTCCTCATTCAGACATTGGGCCTACACCCAAGGATGAATGGACAGACGGGGAAATGTGGCGCGGCGAACCATAAATGACCAGACCGAGCCAGACGCGTACCCCGGCGTCCGGTTGGAATACCCCAGATGGGGAAGCGACGGCAGGTCTCCTGACTCACGACTTGATGCTTACCTCCAACCTTCCCGGGTATTCCCAGTGGCATCCCGGAGGGGCGCGTCGCTTACAGTTGCGGGGGCAGTCATGGACTTGGCCTGGGCCGCACCATGTTCCCTTTTACTCCTGCACGACACGGGGCCGAGCAGAACCGTTCACGAGGGGGGTGATGCCAAAGACAGCTGGGCCTTGTCAAACACGGATTCCGCCCTAAGCGAAAAAGTTGCTCGCATTCGCCAGCTTGCCAAAAAACGTGACGGATTTGATTGCGCAGACTTCGTTTTTGGATCACGGTCCTGCCAGAACTAAACGTGCTTTCAGCTCACAAGTTTCTGGTCATTCCATTTTAGCGGAGAGTTCATGCAGCCCCTACCCCGACTCGACCCAAAAGTGCTTTTAACCGGCGCGGGATCAGATCAACCGTTGCCGCGGGCCATCTCTCTCCCAGGAACACCCAACAGTAAGTTTTCGACTAATGGTGAAGCGCTTGTTTGGCCCGGCAATACCTTTATCTGCCACATCCCCCGCCCCAGTCCCGCGTTTGAAGCCCTGCGGTACCTGCAGGAGCAGCTCAAACAAGGTCCGTTTCAGCGCTTTTTTACGTTCCTACCGCCGCATAGTTTTCACATGACGGTGTTTCAGGGGTTCGCGCCCGACTTAGCGGACGCCCATTTGATCCCAGAGGATCGCGGCCAGTCGCGTGACGAACTGACGGAGCGGTTCAAGACGCGCACAGCCCCGCTTGACCTTGCGACGTCCTTCGATGTGACTGTCCACGACTTGTATGCACTGCATAGCCTCACAGTCAGCGGCGCCACGTCACAAGATGAGACGGCCCTACGAGAAACACGTACCCTGCTTCGTCAGGCAACGGGTCTGACACCACCGGGTTTTGACAGCTATGTGTTCCACATCACATTGGCGTATCCGATCACCTACGTGAGCCAAACCACAGCGCAGGAAATGATCGATCATAGCCGTGAGCTAAGCGCCACCTTGCCCGAGAGCCTGCGCAAGATCCCCCTTGGTCCTGTAGAGCTGTGTGATTTTGAAAGCATGCACCACTTTCACACGGTCGCGCGGTTAACCTAGCCAGTCTTTCCGCGCGACAGCGTCGTTGAGCGCAATTAGGTCTGAACGGAGCGCCGATTGCTCGATCGGACCGCCAAGACAAACCCGGATCGCGTCTTGGATCGGGCCCGCAACGGTAAAGGCATCGCTTGGCATTAACCCGATTTGGCGTGATCCCAGGCGCGCCATGATCTCAGCCCGACTTGTGCCATCAGGCAGGGTCAGCCAGATGTTATAGGCTTCATCGTCCCCCTGAAACACACAATCGGTCAGCGTTTCTCGCGCCAAAACTTGTCGCGCAGTGGCTTCTTTGCGCACAAAATTCTGAATTTCAGCCGCAACGCCCTCTTCGATCCAATGCCCAAGCAGCGCAAGACTGATTGGAGAGGCCATCACATTGATCGCTCGCAGGGCCTGAGAAAATGCACCAATCAACTCAGGCTTCGGCGCTGTCGTATAGGCCAGACGCAATCCGGCGCCGAAAATCTTCGACACACCCGCGATGTGCCAGGTTTGCTCAGGGATCAGAGTTGCGATCGCAGGTGGCGCGTCAGACGCCACGAAAGCATAGGCGTCATCTTCGATCAGCGGGAGGTCATGGCGCTGCAACACCTCCGCAAGAGCAACACGACGCTCTAGAGGTATCGTGGTGGTGGTTGGATTGTTGAAGGTTGGGTTCAAATAAAGACCCATCGGCCAATTTTCCCGGATCGCCACTTCAAGCGCATCCGGAAGCATGCCATCCTCGTCAGTCTTCACACCGATCAAACGCACTCCGAGCCGGGCAGCGATTGCGCGTATGCCGGGATAAGTCACATCCTCACATAGCAGAGGAAGGCCGGGGTCCGACATTAAAGACAAAATTGCGTAGAGGCTGGAATGCGCGCCCGACGTGATCGCTACGCAATCACTTTGCGCAGGCAATCCATTTGATTGCATCCAATCAATCGCAATCTCACGGTCGTGCGCCCCACCCATAACAGATTGGTATCGCAACAAAGAAATCAGATTAGCCGAGACATGTGACACCCCTTGCTGCATGCGCCCAATCAAATGGGGATCTGTCGGCTCCGGCGGCATATTCATCATCGGATCTTCTTCCGCCAACCGGCGCGGATCGGGCGCAACCACGTCCAATGCTTTTACAAATGATCCGCGACCAACATGGCTTTCGATATAACCACGACGCACCGCCTCAGCATAAGCCCTTGATATAGTTGAATAATCAAGGCCAATCTCCTGAGCCAACCCCCGCTGCGGCGGAAGCCGATCTCCGGGACGGAGGGCCCCGCTGGCCACGTCACGACGAATGGCCTCGGCAATTTCAACATAACGTGGCGCACCGGTGTTTTCGAAGGTCGGAACCCAGTCTTTCATAGTCGGCTCTTTTGTCTCATCCATCTATGAACGCCATAGACGTATCTTGCCCGAACTTAAGTAAGCGACACGAAATTGGCAACCAAATTGATCGCACTATTGATTGCAATCAAATAAACCCCTATCTACGGCCTACGATCACATAGGAATCACCATGACTGACACCAGCCTGCCCCAAGAGGACATCCGCCCCCTCAAGCCAGCAATCTGGAGAGGCCTGCGTCTGCGCTGCCCAAATTGCGGTGAGGGAAAACTGCTGCATTCCTATCTCAAGGTGAACGATCGCTGCAGCCATTGCGACCAAGATCTGAGCCACCAGCGCGCAGATGACGGCCCGGCCTATCTGACAATTCTTGTTGTCGGTCACATTCTGGGATTCGCATTGCACATTATCTATGTCGCGTTGCGTCCTGATCCGCTGACTCTGTCTATCCTGCTCATGATCGTGACGGTCTCAGCATCACTATTCATGCTTCCCCGCATGAAAGGACTTGTTGTTGCTTATCAATGGGCCAAGCGTATGCATGGCTTTTGAGCCACAGTCGCAAAAAAACTTGTAATCCCTGTTTTCCGGTAGCATGTTGGGGCCAACACACACGATTTAGTGAGCCCCAATAGTATGCGCGCCTCTCGTTCTACCCTATTCGCTACGCTGCTCTTTGCTGCGGCCTGTAGTGGTGAGATGCCCCTGACGGCTACCCCTGACGGCAATGCGATTCACCTGGTTGGTGTTATCGATGACAGCACCCCGGGTGAGCTCACCAACGCTCTGGCACTGAACACCGCTGCCACTGAAATTCTGCTGCAAAACATCCCCGGGTCAATTGATGACGATGCCAACATCTCGGCCGCGCGTACGCTGCGTGAGGTGGGCATAGGGACGCGCGTTCCGGCCTCTGGCGTTGTTGCCTCTGGGGGAACCGACCTTTTCTTAGCCGGGGCAAAGCGCCAGATTGAAGACGGTGCCTGCGTTGGAGTTCACAGCTGGGCCACGGGAGGCCTGTTTGGCGTCGTGGAAGGCCGCGATATTCCGAAAGATGATGAAGCCCACGACCTTTACCTCAACTATTACAAAGAGATGGGCATTCCGGAAGATTTCTATTGGTACACTCTGGAAGTCGCGTCTGCCGCCGGCATCCACTGGATGAGCCCGCGTGAGATCAACCGTTTTGGGTTGGCCACGACCCCTGTGGGAACATCTCAATATGAAAGCGTTGCAGCACGCGACGCACGCTGCAACGCCCGTTTGGACGCCCAATAACCTGCCGCCCCAAGAGGCGCGACAAGGTATTAGGTGCCATCAATAATTGCTCACCGTCACACTTTTAGTGGTGGTATACGCATCGAGACCTTCGATCCCTTTTTCGCGCCCATAGCCGGACTTACCGTTCCCACCAAAGGGAAGTTCGATACCTCCAGCCCAGTATTCATTCACGGTGACCTGTCCGCTGTTCAGCTCGCCAGATAGACGCAATGCCCGACCAATATCGCGGGTATAAACACTTGCCATAAGTCCGAATTCCGTCCCATTCGCCAGCGCCAAGGCCTCGTCTTCGCTATCGAAGACCTGCACCGCGAGAACAGGGCCAAAGATTTCATCCTGTACCGTGGGATCTTCGGCGGGAAGATCTGCAATCACTGTTGGCTCATAGAACCAGCCTTTGCCTGTCTCAGGGTCTTTTGCCACCTGACCACCCGTCGCCACATCACACCCGCGCGCTTTCGCGGCATCAACATGGGCTGCGATGCGCCCAAGATGCAGATCCGAGTTGATCGCCCCCATATCTGCTCCGCTGAGGCCGTGACCAAATTTGATCGCCTTCGCTTTGCTCAGCAGTCGGTCCATCACCTCATCCCGCAGGGCACGCTGGACAATCAGCCGAGATCCAGCAGAACAGATTTGTCCGGCGTTCGAGAAAATAGCCCAAGTGGCGTCCTCGGCCACTTTTTCCGCATCCGCATCCGCAAAAGCCACCAAAGGTGATTTTCCGCCAAGCTCGAGGGTCAGCCGAGTCACATTTGGGGCAGCCGCCTGCGTCACCGCAACCCCCGTCGCCACCGAACCGGTAAAGGTGATGTGACGCACCCGTGGATCCGCAACCAAAGCCGCCCCGGCCTCGCGCCCCAGACCGGTTACAACATTAACGACACCCTCAGGCAAACCCGCATCTGCCATCAACTCTGCCATGA
This sequence comes from uncultured Pelagimonas sp., assembly GCA_947497905.1. GTDB lineage: Bacteria > Pseudomonadota > Alphaproteobacteria > Rhodobacterales > Rhodobacteraceae > CANMIH01. The sequence continues at coordinate 133,684 of CANMIH010000004.1, read as the reverse complement.
TAAGTGCGGTGAATGGCGTGGTTTCCGCAGGTTTTGCAACTACGGAACATCCCGCTGCAAGTGCGGGCGCAACGCCTCTCGCAAAGGTCGACGTTGGGTAATTCCAAGGAATGATATGCGCCGTCACCCCAATCGGCTCTCGCCGTGTAAAGGCCGTGTAATCCGGTCCCAAATTGACGCTTCGACCATCCAACTTGTCTGCCGCACCCGCGTAGTATTCGAACAACCGCGCGGAGCCCGCAACGTCGCCTTGAGCCTCGCCAAGAGTTTTCCCGCTATCAAGTGTTTCGATCAGCGCAAGACGATCGGCATTGGCCCGAAGGACCACGGCAATTTTCAAAAGCATGGCACAGCGTTCGGCCGGGGATACTTTGCGCCAAATTTCATAACCACGCTTAGCCGCCTCAATTGCCGCATCGATATCCGCCTGCTGCCCGAGGGCGAAGGTGGCAAAAGCTTCGCCTAGCCCTGGATCAAAGCTCTCCATCCGCTGTCCGGTCGATCCAGAGACAAACCTATTGTTGATGAAATGCCCGTCCGGCAGAGAAAGCGCCGCCCCACTGCGGTAGTCTTGCACCATGTTGTCTAAGGTCATGCTTCGCTCACTTGGTAAGAGGATTTAGCCAGCCACTCGGGATTGATCTCCACTCCCCAGCCCGGAGTATCGGTTACGGTTGCTTTGCCATCGGTGATGTCAAAGGGGCATTCTACGAACAGGTCACGCTGCCACGGGTAAACGTTGTCGCCTTCAATCGAAAACTCGAGATACTTTCCCGCATTGGGGATCGCGCGCAAAAGGTGCATGGTGAACAACGTAACCATTGATAAGTTTGCACAATGCGGTGTGCATGGCAGGCCGGCATCCGCGCCCATTTTGGCCACCATCATGGTGCGGTGCATCCCACCTAGGTACAAAATATCCGGCTGAATGACGTCCACGGCGCGCATTGCAATCATACGCTTCCAGTGTTGAAGGTCACAGTCCTGTTCCCCGCCTGTCACATCAAGTTTCAGAGCATCCGTCACCTTCTTGGTTTCTTCCATCAACCAATATGGACAAGGCTCCTCAAAGTGCTCGACGCCATTTTGTTCAAGCATTTTGCCAACTTCTATTGCCCGGGGTGCGGAGTATCCGGAGTTTCCATCCACCAACAGCGCCACGTCGTCACTTACGGCCTTGCGTACCGCTGGCACGATGGCATCAGTGCGACCCGGCCATTCATCCTCGTCGTGTCCGTTTTCTTTGCCGATACGGAACTTAAACGCGTCATAGCCCTTTTCATCACGCAGCCGTGCCAAACGCTTTGCCTCGCCTTCGGGCGTGATGTCGCGCACCATTGACGATCCATAGGCTCGGATCTGCCCCGCCGAGCCCCCCAATAACTCGGCAACTGGCTTGCCAGCCTGCTTGCCACGCCAATCCCATATGGCTGTGTCCAACCCAGCCATCGCGCGGCGCAAATAGGAACCTGGGAACTTATGTTCGCGCTCTGGGATTTCGGACATTAAGCTTTCAAGATCAGCTTGAGACCGTCCAAGCGCCCAAGGGGCCACTTGCCGGTGCAAAATCTGCGCAGTGATATCAGAATTATACGTTGAGACCTGCCCCCAGCCGCTACTGCCATCTTCTACGGTGACACGAACAAACCCAACAAATTCATTGGCGAAGGTTTCTAACTTGGTGATTTTCATTTTGTGCTCGTCTCTTTGATTAGCTTTGCGGCCCTGTGAGCCAGCATCATAGTCGGTGCATTGGTGTTGCCTGAGGTGATGTTGGGAAAGGCTGAGGCATCAACAACCCGAAGCCCTTCAACCCCAAACACCCGCATCTTTGGGTCAATCACCGCTGTCTCTGCGCTCCCCCCCATGCGGCAAGTGGACACCGGATGAAACACGGTCCCGCATCTGGCGCGAAAATCTTCCAGAATGTCACAATCCAGCATGCCGCGTACATCCACGTACATGGGCGCTTTGATCAGGCCTTGGAGCGCTGGGGCGTTCAGAATTTTGGCGCAGAGACGCCCGCCGTTGATCACCATTTGCTGGTCGGCGTCTGTTTCGAGAGAGTTTGGCACAATTCGAGGCGCATCTTCGTGACGCGTACCGGTCATTTCGATACGCCCGCGGCTTGTTGGTCGCGTTGGTTGCATCCCTAAAATGAACCCCGGAAACGGATCAGGGTGTATCACATTACGCGTACCATGTTGCGTGGTCGTATAGGTCACGGGATTGAAATACAGCTGCTGATCGGGTGCTATCTGATCCGGTGTACTGCGGAAAAAGCCACCGCACTGATTGACGCTTAGAGACAGAGGCCCCCCTTGGGTCAGCGCATATTGCAGGGCCGCGCGCGCTTTTCCCAGCCAGGTTCCAAGCACCTGGTTCAAAGTCGGCTCAGTGGCCTGGAAGTAGTAATTAATACCCAAATGATCCTGAAGATTACCGCCAACGTTGCCATTGGCAACAATCACTTCGACACCATGACGTTGCAGAAGCGTGGATGAGCCCAAGCCCGATCGCTGTAAGATGAGGGGGCTATGTACCGCGCCCGCCGACAAGATCACCTCACCCGCCTTTATCTCCTGTAGCTCCCCGTGAGACGTCACCAGGACCCCCGTCGCGCGCTTTCCCTCAAAGAGCACACGTTGCACCTTGGCATCCGTGCGCAACTCAAGGTTCTGCCGTTTCAACGCGGGCTTGAGAAACGCCTGAGCTGCGGCGCAACGACGGCCCTTTCTCGTGTTAAGTCGATATACTCCGCCACCTTCTGGAGCATCTCCATTCATGTCGTCGGTTTGCGGCAATTGCAGTGTATTGAGAGCATTGAAGAAATGGCGATTGGCGGGATGTATTTTGCGGCGCATATCGCTCACATGGATCGGCCCCGCGCCTTGTGTCTGGCCATCTGGAGCAACCTGCGTTTCGATTTCACCGTAGGTTTCTTTAGCCGTCGCCCAATTCCAACCTGTGGCGCCTGCCCGCTCCCAATCGTCGAAATCATTTGCCATGCCGCGACAGTATACCATCGCGTTTATCGCCCCTGATCCGCCGACCACATGCCCCCTTGGCCAGTAATCCTGTCGTCCTTGAAGCGTCGGTTGTGGCTCAGAGTGATAGCCATAATTGAGTTGAGGGTGGTAGAAGAGTTTACCGTAGCCTGCCGGCACATGGATCCAGGGAGAACGATCCTTGGGACCACTTTCCAGCACCAGCACACGGTGGCGCCCGCTTGCACTCAGCTGGTCGGCCAACACAGACCCTGCCGAACCCGCGCCGACAATTATGTAATCGAACTGCTCCATCCGTCCTCCGCAAAAACTGAGATTCAGGGATAGAAGGCGCAGCCGTCAGTAGACAAACGAAGAATTTTTTGATTATGACTCGAAAAATTTTGAAGGTCATCATGAGCTACAACTTCCCTCCCCTTCCCTGGCTTCTGGCCTTTGAAGCCACCGCGCGCGCGGGGACGTTCACATTGGCTGCCGAGGAGCTTGGATTGACACCCGCCGCCGTCAGCTATCAGGTCCGCGCGCTGGAAGCGCAGCTTGGATATCCACTGTTTATCCGCAAAACCCGCGCGTTAGAGCTGACCCGGCTGGGTCAGCTTTATCTACCCGGCGTAAGTCGCGCCTTTGCAGATCTCGCCAATACGACCACAGGGGTCTTTGGTAAGTCGGGCCCAACTTTGATCCGCATTCGGTGCCTTCAAAGCTTTGCACTGCTTTGGCTGGTGCCGCGCTTGCCTGCGCTTTATGCTCAGCTTCCCGGTCTGCAATTGCAGATCAATACCGGGTCTTGGTCTGGTGCAATGGATGCGGAACAGCTTGATCTGGACATTCGTTACGGCGATGGCCGATGGACAGATGGGACTGTGGAACTGCTCAATCATCCCGAAATTATCCCCCTTTGCGCGCCCTCTTTGGCACATGAGGCGATGAGCGCTCAGACCATGATCCGAGAACCACTCATTGAAATTTCCGGTGTCGCCGACACCTGGGACAGCTTTTTTGCATCGCAGGGTGTCGCGCAATCGCCCCCTCCTCCAATCCTTCAGGTGGATCAATCGGTCACCGCCCTCGACCTAGCGGCCCAAGGTATGGGGATATGCCTCGTGTCAGAGATTTTCGCCCGCCCCTATTTGGCAGATGGTCGGCTGGTCGCAGCCCTAGAGGCGCGCCCCAAATCCGATCAGGGGCTCTACATGGTCTTCAACGACACCACCGGGCCCGCTCAGGCCGAAAACCAAGCTCTTCGCCGCTGGCTTCAGACCGAAATGACCCATTAAGCGCGAATAACAAATATTATTTTCGACCACTCCAATAGGCACCCCGGTTCTGGCGCAGCACCTCATAGGTTTCGATTCGTTCCTGGGCTGCATCGCCCCCCTGTTGGATCAACAAAGCCAGAAGATTCTCCACCAAAGCCATTGCACCGGCAAAACACCCAAACCGATGTGTCGTGACCGCCGAGGCCACCAAGACCTCATCAGGTTTCACTTCCGGAGCGATGATCTCACTGTCGGAAATCAACACCAGCCCCAGCCCCCGTTCCTGTGCAAACAGGCAGGCGTCAATGGTTTCGCGAGAGTAGGGAGCAAAGGCCATTGCGATGATAACATCACCTGGCTTTGCAAGGTTAAGATCATCCAGGGCACTCCCGTGGTGACGGGCAATTAAATCCAACGTCGGCAAGGCCATGCGCCCTACGTAGTGGAAATAATACGCCAAAGCATGGCTGGCGCGCGCCCCAGTCAGGTAGACATGGCTCGCCCCTAGCAGCAGACGGACCACACGCTGCATTTTTTCCCCATCCTGATGTAGCGACCTCTGCACAATCGACAGACTATTGAGGGCCGCTTCAGCCTGCGCACGGCCCATCTCACCCTGCTCCTGTAAACCTGCAATCCAAGTGGGATGATCCGCCTGCGCCGACGTGGTGACGAGCGCGTGCCGAAAGGGCGCCCGGAGTTCCTCAAACCCCTCAAACCCAAAATGCTGCGCCAGTCGGATCAGGGTATAAGTGCTCACCCCGGTCTTCTCGGCGGTGCGTCTGATCGGGTCTAGGCCAAAGTCAGAAGGATGATCCAGAATGTACTTGGCCACCTGAGCCAACCGAGGGCTAAGCGCAGGGATCTCTCGCTTAAGCGCTGAAATCAAACGGGGTTTTTGCGACGGATCCATGGAAACCTCTGATACAGGCGAGATAACATATGTTATCTTGCCTGTGATTTGACTGAAACTGATTTTTCACCAACTTTGCCTGCGTCGCAACAAGGACATTTCAGATGAGCCACGTCTTTCCCCGCCATTGCCATTCACCGCTGCCACGTGCCGTCGCAGGGGATGGCTGTTTTTTGATTGATGCTGACGGCAAACGGTATTTCGACGGGTCCGGCGGAGCTGCGGTCTCCTGTCTTGGGCACTCAAATCCTCGTGTGACGCAGGCCGTCAAAGATCAGATGGACAAGATTGCCTTTGCGCATAGTGTTTTTTTCACCTCCGACCCGGCGGAGGAATTGGCAGATCTCCTGATCGCCCATGCCCCCGGAGAATTGGACCGTGTCTACCTCGTCTCAGGGGGATCCGAAGCCGTAGAAGCGGCGATCAAACTGGCCCGGCAGTATCATATTGAAAATGGCGAACCACAGCGGCGTCATCTGATTGCGCGCCGTCAAAGCTATCACGGCAATACCCTTGGGGCTCTAGCCGCCGGGGGCAACGCCTGGCGCCGTCAGCAATTTGACCCACTCTTGATCGATGTGAGCCATATCTCGCCCTGCTACGAATACGCCGAACGTGACGCGGAAGAAGAACTTATTGCCTATGGGCAACGGGTCGCAAACGAGTTGGAAGAAGAAATTCTGCGTTGTGGGCCAGACAGCGTCATGGCTTTTCTTGCTGAACCCGTGGTTGGTGCCACGCTTGGTGCGGTCCCGGCGGTGGAAGGGTATTTCAAACGGATCCGCGAAATCTGCGATCAATACGGTGTCCTGCTCATCTTGGATGAAGTGATGTGTGGCATGGGCCGCACCGGCCACCTATTTGCCTGTGACCACGATGGGGTATCGCCTGACATCCTGTGTATCGCCAAAGGGTTGGGCGCAGGATATCAGCCGATTGGCGCCATGCTGTGCACCGCAAAAATCTATGATGCCATTGCCGCAGGGTCGGGCTTTTTTCAGCATGGTCATACCTACATGGGCCACCCAGTAGCGGCCGCTGCGAGCCTCGCCGTGCTCACTGAAATGCTCGATCAAAACTTATTGCCGCAGGTCACGGCACGCGGTGAGTTTTTGGATCATGCGCTACGCGAAAACCTGGGGACGCACCCCAATGTGGGGGATATCCGTGGCCGTGGGCTGTTCCGTGGAATCGAGCTTGTCGCGGATCGCGACACCAAGACCCCATTTGATCCCTCACTGGGTCTGGCAGGGAAAATCAAAAAGGCGGCCTTCGCCAATGGCTTGATCTGTTACCCGATGCCCGGAACCCGAGATGGTCGCAATGGCGATCACATTTTGCTGGCCCCGCCCTTTATCGCCAGCGAAGCAGAGCTAACAGACGCAGTTTCGCGTCTCGCAGATGCGATACACTCGGTTCTGCCGTAAATATTTACTCGGGGCGACACAGTTCGCCCCGCACTTTTGCAAGGATCGTTCTCACGATAAGTCCTGCCATGATCAGCAGAAGGACAGCCCAAAAGCCCAGTCCAAGCGCATCATGTGTAGACGACCCTGTCAGACGTCCAAAGTGTATTGTTGCCAGCGTCAGACCCGCCACCGGAAAGCTCAGCGCCCACCAACTCAGCGCAAAGGGAAGCTTGGCAAATCCAGGTGCCTGAAGTGCCACAATAGCTGCGAACACCAACGACGCGTTGTAGAGGATACGGGCAAAAGCATCGATTTCGCCGCCATTCAGCTGCAACCAAGCCAAAAAGGCTACCGCTGGCGGTGCGATCAACACTCCCAATGTGGGAAGCAAACGACCGGGCAAAGGATCGTGAAAAATCAATCTGTTCATGACAAGTGTCAAAAGCACGATCCAAAACAGAACACCGGTTGAGAAGAACAGCCAAGACAGCTCAACAAACCCAAACGGCACACCGGCCACAGGCACAATAACATTGCCCACGGCCGGGATGAACCAAGCCGGTGAGATATGCATCGGTTGAAACGGTCGACGGCCAATCCATCCTGAGATAACGGCCAAAGTTAGTCCGCCCTGAGCGATAGCTCCGACGCACCAGCTCCCCAGCGCCAATTCTGGCCTCTGTTCACGCAATGCGGTTGCAATCAACAGCAGCGAAATGGAGATTGCCGGGAAAAAGGCCATCTTAACAGGGTGATGCCACTCAGCGACCACCGCTTGGGGATATCTAAGTGCTTTTAAAAGATAGACCGCAGCCAAAACGATAAAGTCAACGATTGTCACCCACAGGGAGAGGGTAGAGGCGCTTGAGCCCCACCCAAACCGTGCCTCCACCACGTGTAAGGCCAGCGTCATCCCTGCCAGTCCCATCACCGTGGCAAAAAACGTTACCGGAAAATGTTCCAGACTCACATCATCTGATTTGGGCACGCCTTGGGTCATCTTTGGGTCTCGTGTTTGAGGTGTCACATCTCACTATTGGAATGTTTTAACTTTGTAAACTTTGACCAGGATCAAAATACAAAAAACCCCGCAGGGCCAAGCGCTGCGGGGTCACAAATCGGCGTGGTATCTGTGATCAAGTATTGAACAAGAAGTGCAAAACGTCGCCGTCTTTCACTTCGTAACCCTTGCCTTCTGCGCGCATTTTGCCTGCTTCTTTGGCTCCGCTTTCGCCATCACATGCGACATAGTCATCATAGGCAATAGTCTCGGCGCGGATAAAACCACGTTCAAAATCGCCATGGATCACCCCCGCAGCCTGCGGAGCAAGTGTCCCCTCTTTGATCGTCCAAGCGCGCGCCTCTTTGGGGCCGACGGTGAAATAGGTCTGCAGTTGAAGCAACGAATAACCTGCGCGGATCAGACGATCTAGGCCAGCCTCTTCCAAGCCAAGTTCGCCCAAGAACATCTCTGCCTCTTCGGCTTCCAGCTGGCTGATTTCTTCTTCGATCTTGGCAGAGATCACAACGTGGGTGTTGCCCTGCGCTGCTGCCATCTCAGCAACACGCTGAGACAAAGTGTTGCCGTCAGCGGCGTCGCCTTCATCCACGTTACAAACGTAGAGGACCGGTTTGGTCGACAAAAGCTGAAGCATCTTCCACTGCTTCATATCCTCAGCGTCGATTTCACAAAGACGCGCGGGTTTGCCCTGCTCGAGCATCTCCATCGCCATCTTCATCAGACGTTCCTGCTGAACCGCCTCTTTGTCACCGCCACGCACTTTGCGCACGATGTTCACAAGACGTTTCTCGATGCTTTCCATATCGGCGATGATCAGCTCGGTTTCGATGGTTTCCGCATCTTCAACCGGATCAACACGTCCGTCCACGTGGGTCACATCGTCATCTTCGAAACAGCGCAGCACATGGGCAATGGCGTCGGTTTCGCGGATGTTCGCCAGAAACTGGTTGCCCAGACCTTCGCCTTTCGAAGCCCCTTTCACGAGACCTGCGATATCAACAAAGGTCATGCGCGTCGGAATGATGTTCGCCGATTTGGCAATGGCCGCAAGAGTATCCAACCGGGCATCAGGCACACCTACGTCACCGACATTTGGTTCGATTGTGCAAAACGGAAAGTTGGCCGCCTGCGCTGCAGCGGTTTTGGTGAGCGCATTAAAGAGGGTCGACTTGCCGACATTCGGCAGACCCACGATACCCATTCGAAAGCCCATCTGACGCTCTCCATTAGTGATTGACGCGGGTGCTTCTAGTCCGAAGCACCCTGTGGCGCAAGACGCGCTATGAAACAGGTTTCACCTGCGAGGTTCCCCAGGTCCAGAACCGCCACCCCAAGAGCAAAGCAGCGACGCTCAGACCGAGGACGAGGCCACTCCAAACGCCGACACCCTCAAAGCCCAACTGTGTTCCAAACAGCCAAGCCGCCGGGAACCCAATTCCCCAATACGAAATGACGGCAACCACCATCGGGATCCCTGTGTCATGCAACCCGCGCAAAAAGCCCAAGTGCACAACCTGCATGGCATCCACCAACTGAAACAGCACAGCCATCACCAAAAGAACGCGACCAATTTCGAGAATGGCCGCCCGCTTGGGTTCGTCTGGGCTCAGAAATAGATTGATCAGCTGATCCGGAAACGTCGTAAACAGCACCATAGACAAGGCCACGCCGACGAGACTCAACGCAATGACAACTTTCGCACCGGCCACAAGATGGGGCGCATCGCCTCGTCCAAGAGCATTGCCAGCTCGCACAGTGGCCGCTTGAGACAAGCCCAGTTGCAGCATGAACGTTAGCGCCGCCAAATTCAGAACCACGCCATGCGCCGCAAGCGGCACCTCACCAAGGGTCCCCATCAGCATTGCGGCGCCGGAAAACAACGAAGATTCCGCCAAAGTAGTCAAGCCAATCGGCAACCCGATAGCGAAGATTTTGACCAGCATTTCGCGGTCCGGGTTCCAGAAACGTACAAAGAGCTGATGCTCCGGGAGAACTTTGATCGCGTATTGGACAACAAGCAACAGCATCAAGCTTTGCGCGACAATAGACGCGATCGCAGCCCCGTTGATCCCCAAACGGGGCAGTCCAAAATTTCCGAAAATCAAGGCATAGTTGGCAATAATATTAACCAACACAGCGGCGATCGTGACCCAGAGCACAACGCTGGCGTGTTCCAGTGCGGACAGATAGTTGCGCAAAACCATCATGCCCAGACCGGGAAGCATCCCCCAACCCGCTATTCGAAGGTACTGTTGCGCGAGTCTCGCGGTACCGTCCTCCTGACCAAGTGTCAGAAGAATGGGTTCAGAAAACCACAAAATGGGCATAACGAGAACGAAATAGCCGATCGACCACCACAACGCCATGCGTGTGGCACGTCGGATCTGGGTTTCATCCTCTTGCGCTGCGAAGGTCGCCACAAGTGGCATAAGCGCAAAGGCGAATCCCGAGCCCAGCAGGAACAAAACAAAGAAAGCGGATGTCGCCAATGTCAGAGCAGCCAACTCTGGCACACCATACCATCCCATCATGATGGTATCGGTCATCCCAATTGCAAATTGAGCAACCTGCCCACCAATCAACGGCAGGCCGAGTACCAGCACCGCTTTGGTATGCTGGCGATATGTCATAGGTACAGAAGTCATACTATGCCCTTATGCCTGCACATATCCTAAGGCAAGGATTCCTTCTCAGAAGCATAGCCCGTCAACTGGCACGTGGATTCTATGGTACTCTTGGTTCGTTGAGTAGTGATTGAAAGGAGTATTATGGCCGTTCCGATTGATATGTCTGACCTGTTGCCAAATGCACGTGCGTTCCTAGAAGATTTAACCGAAAACAACTCACGCGATTGGTTCAACGCAAACAGAAACCGATACGACAGCGAGGTGAAGCGCCCGACTGAACGTCTTGCAGATGCGGTGACATCTTGGCTAGCGTCGCGATATAACACAGCCCCAAGAAGCAAGCTTTTCCGTCCGCACAGAGATGTGCGTTTTTCTGAAGACAAAACGCCCTACACGACGCATTTACACGTCATGTGGTCTTTGCCTGATGGACGCGCATGGTATTTGGGTATCGCTTCTGATTACGCCACAGCCGGCGCAGGAATTATGCAGTTCGAACGCCATCAGGTTGACCAATGGCGTGCTGCGATGGATGGCCCCTTGGGCGAAGAGGCCGCTGCATTTCTTTCAGGACCGTGGCGCATAGATCCTCCCGCCCTCAAAACTGTACCGCCCCCGTATCCGAGAGATCACCCCCGGGCAGATTTGCTGCGCCGTAAAGGGCTTGTGGCATGGGCGGACGATCTTGATGAAGAACTCACTGCGAACCCCTTGGCCGCCCTTCAAAACACCTTCGATGAACTGAGTGACATTCAAGACATCTTGAGCCGGGCGCTGCGTTAGACAGCTCAAAAAGGGCCATGATGCAAGATCACGGCCCCTTTTCCCACCACAGGAGCTTTAGCTTTTGCGGGCATCCGGGTGCAGCGCGGTTCCAAGAATATGATCTGACCGGTGGATCACATGGTTGGCCCCTCCCACGATCAACGGATCAAGAGCACCCACAATCTCGTGGTTCTTGCCCGGGTAGTCCAAAGTCGAAAGGAAGTGACGCATACAGTTCAGGCGCGCACGTTTCTTATCGTCCGATTTCACCACCGTCCAAGGCGCATCGGCCGTGTCGGTGTAGAAGAACATCGCTTCCTTCGCTTCGGTGTAATCGTCCCATTTACTGAGCGATGCCTTGTCAATCGGGCTAAGCTTCCACTGTTTCAGCGGATCGGTTTCACGGCTTTTGAAGCGGTCACGCTGTTCATTCTGGGTCACTGAAAACCAATATTTATATAGACGAATGCCGGACCGCACCATCATCCGCTCTAACTCGGGGGTCTGGCGCATAAATTCCAGATATTGGCCCGGCTCACAGAAGCCCATGACGCGCTCAACACCCGCGCGGTTGTACCACGACCGGTCATACAAAACGATCTCACCAGACGTGGGTAGATGATTGATATACCGCTGATAATACCACTGACCGCTCTCTTCTTCTGTCGGTTTGTTCAACGCGACGACGCGCGCATGGCGTGGGTTCAAGTGCTCTGTAAATCGTTTGATCGTCCCGCCCTTGCCGGCGGCATCTCTCCCCTCAAACAGTAACACAAACTTCTGACCTGTTTCCAGCGCCCAATGTTGCACCTTTAAAAGCTCAGCCTGCAACTCAGCCTTCTGTTTTTCGTAGGTGCGGCGCGGCATCTTCTTTGTGTACGGGTATTCCCCAGATTCAAAGGCACGCCGAATGTCGTCAGGCGAGGGCTGGGTTTTAACTGCAGGACGCGGCGCTTGGACCTCGCTAGGCTGTACCTTTACGGGCGCTTCACCCTTTGCCTCAGCTGCAGCTTTGCGCACTTCTTCGGGTAAATCCTGTCCAAGTTCCGGGGCGATGGGGGGCACTGTCGAGGTCATGCAATCTCCTTTTCTCGTTATGGCGCAACCCTATCCATTGCGACGCACCCTCACTTTGACCCCTGTCAAAAAAGCGTCACATAGAGAGGTAATTTTTGTTCTTCGCGCAATTTCCAAGCGACGCCATTGATTTTCCCCGGCGCTTCCGGCAACAGATCAGGTGAAGTGCGGAGAGACCAACATGACACGTATCGACACAAAATTTGCCCAGCTGGCCAAAGACGGGAAAAAAGCCTTTGTTGCCTATATGATGGCCGGTGATCCGAATATGGATCGGTCGCTGGAGCTTATGCTTGGCATGCCTGATGCAGGTGTCGACATAATCGAGCTTGGGCTACCCTTTACGGACCCAATGGCCGACGGCCCAACCATCCAATTGGCTGGTCAGCGCGCCCTGGATGCAGGCATGACACTCGAGAAAACTCTCGAGCTGGTGCGCGCGTTCCGCAAAACGGATCAAGAAACCCCGATTGTCTTGATGGGGTATTACAATCCCATCTACTCGCGCGGCGTCGACAAGTTTCTTGCGGATGCAAATGAGGCGGGTATTGATGGTCTGATCATCGTAGATCTGCCACCCGAAGAAGACAGCGAACTATGCGTTCCGGCTCAGGCGGCAGGTTTGAATTTCATCCGCCTGGCAACCCCGACCACCGATGAAAAACGCCTGCCTAAGGTACTGCAGAACACCTCTGGCTTTGTCTATTATGTCTCGATCACCGGTATCACGGGTGCAGCGGCCGCCGCGGCCAGCGACGTGGCCCCAGAGGTCGCCCGCATCAAATCGGCAACCGATCTGCCCGTCATTGTCGGTTTTGGCATTCGTACCCCAGAGAATTCCCGCGACATCGCGTCGGTGGCGGATGGCTGTGTTGTCGGATCTGCTATCGTATCCGAAATGGCTTCGGGCAAACCGGTGCCCGAAGTTCTTGAGTTTGTCCGTTCACTTGCCGATGGCGCCCATTCGGCCTAATCGCCATGCACCCTGCGAAGCAATCTGGCCATTTCAGCGGCCAGATCTTCGCGGCTGACCGGCTTGGCCACGTGGGCATCAATGCCTTGACGCAGATATTGCTGCACCTGATGGGTCATCGCATTGGCAGACAGGGCGATGATCGGGACCGGACTTCTGCGCGACGCTCGCTCAAAGACACGCAACCGGGCCGCCGCTTCGGGGCCAGTCAGAACCGGCATATTCACATCCAACAGAACCAGATCTGATGGGGCATCTTGGAAGCGGCGCACCAATTGTGCCCCGTCCTCCAGGATCTCAAGGTCAAATTCGTAACGCTTGAGCAAAAGTTCGAGAACTTTGCGATTGGTCTCATTATCTTCTGCCGCCAAAATGCGCCATGTTTTCTTTGTCAGATAAGCATCCGCATCAAAGGCCGGATCCTGTGGGACCTGATCAGGCTCCTCAGTCGCGGCAATTTGCACGGTTGCTGTGAAGACCGATCCCCGACCGTCGCCGGGGGTATAAGACAGGTCGCCTCCCATCATGCGGCAAATCCGCTGCGACAGAACCAGCCCGAGCCCTGTTCCACCATGCGTGCGGCTGACCGAACTATCCGTTTGCGAAAACGGTTTAAAGAGCTTGTCTCGCTTATCTTCCGGGACACCAATACCGGTATCGGTGACTTCGAGCGTCAGGAACCCGTCTTCCACGCTCGCGGCCAGTGACACACCGCCGGTTTCCGTGAACTTGACGGCGTTTGACATCAAATTGGACAAAACCTGACGAATACGTGTGGGATCACCCTTGACGCGGCCCTGGGCTCCTGGCCCCAGATCCAAATCAAAGCGCAGTCCCTTGTCGCTCACGGTGACCGAAAAAAGCTGAAAGACTTCTCGGATAAGTTTGGGGAGGTCAAACGAGATGGATTCCAGATCCATCTGCTGGGCTTCGATTTTCGTCAAGTCCAACAGGTCGTTTAACATGTTCAACAACCCCTGTCCGGAAGACAGGATCAGGTCGACCATGGCGTCCTGGCCTTCATCCATCTCTGTCTCGGACAAGGCCGACGCCATACCTAGGACACCATTCAGTGGCGTCCGAATTTCATGGCTGATCATTGCCAAAAACGAGGTTTTTGCGTCATTGGCCTCTTCAGCCACAGTTTTTGCGCGCTCGAGTTCCTCGGTTCGCTCTTTCACGACCCGTTCGAGTTCGGCGGCTTGTTGTTTCAGTTCTTGGTTCGCATCAAAAAGCACGCGGCTCTTTTCTTCGAGCAGCGCCTCGGCTTCTTCTCGTGCTCGTCGCTCACGAAGATATCGCTTGCGCGACACCCGGTCATCGGACGCGTCATTTGAGACAAAACTCACGATCTATCCCTTCAACCTTACTTGAAACGCCGCGTTTCCGGGTGATCCCCCAGCCAATTCTATGGCTGTCACTTCGGCCGTCTGACCAAAGAAATCCACACACCCCTGCACCATCCCCAGAAGGAATGCTGAAAAGGAGCGGTCGGAGTGATACGTCATCTCTATTGCGTTTTCGTCAATTCGTTTGGTGTTCAAATTTGGTACAATTTCGTCTGGATATAACTTGTGCACCTCGGCCTGAAGCTCGCCATCCACGGCCTCAAGCGCCTCAAGTGCATCATCTTTGTCGGCAAAAAACGTCTTATGCGTTTGTGACATACGCGACATCATCCAGCTACCAAATCGCTGCAGGTAATCGTCGATTATTGCGCCAGTTTTTAAACAAATGGCCGAGACAATAGCCAGAAACTCGGCGCCAGGGTAATTCCCGACCGAGGTATAGGCGCCATCCGTAGACAACGGCAGCTCGTCAAGGATGTCGTCAACGGCATCCTCACCCATGGTGGTTTCGGCCATGGTCAGCAATTCTGTAAAAATCAGGCCTCTCATGCAGCCCTCCAAAGCGTGTAGCCTTATGTATAGGCAGACGCGTGAATCCCCTGTTAACGCCAACTTTTGCCTTTTCAACGATGGCTTGCCATTTACCGCACCTTTTGGTAATCAACTATTACCAATTTGGCCAGTTAGAGCGGAATTCATGCCTGTCATCACTGAAATCGAAGACCTTAAACGGATCTATCGCCGTAAAGTTCCTAAAATGTTCTACGATTACTGCGAATCCGGCAGCTGGAGCGAGCAGACCTTTCGTGAAAATTCGAGCGATTTTGACAAACTTTACCTGCGCCAGCGTGTCGCCCTGGACATGGCAGGGCGATCAACAAAGACTCAGCTAATTGGCCAGGACGTGGCCATGCCCGTCGCACTTGCCCCTGTAGGGCTGACAGGCATGCAGCATTTTGACGGGGAAATCAAAGCCGCAAAAGCGGCCGCGGAGTTCGGAGTACCCTATTGTCTCTCCACCATGTCGATCTGTTCGATTGAAGATGTGGCTGAAAACACCGACGCGCCTTTCTGGATGCAGGTCTACACCCTGAAAGACGATGACTATATGCAGCGCCTGTTTGATCGCGCGAAAGACGCCAAGTGTTCGGCGGCGGTCATCACAGTTGATCTCCAACTTTTGGGTCAACGCCATAAGGATCTGAAAAACGGGTTGTCCGCCCCGCCAAAGCTCACACCGAAATCTGTGGCGAACATGATGACCAAGGTCTCCTGGGGGCTTGGTATGCTGCAAACCAAACGCCGGTTCTTTGGCAACATCGTTGGACATGCCAAGGGTGTGACAGATGCTTCGTCGCTCACAACATGGACTGCCGAAAGCTTTGACCAGTCACTGGATTGGGACCGCATCCGGCAATTCCGTAAAATGTGGGATGGTCCTCTGATCATAAAAGGGATCATGGATCCGCGCGACGCCATCGAAGCCTGTAACGTTGGCGCAGATGCGATTATCGTGTCCAACCATGGTGGCCGCCAGCTTGACGGCGCGCTCAGCTCAATCCGAGCGCTACCCGCCATTCTTGATGCCGTGGGTGACAAGATCGAAGTACATCTCGATAGCGGCGTTCGCTCGGGACAGGACGTGCTGAAAGCCGTTGCAATGGGGGCCAAGGGTTGCATGATTGGCCGGGCCTATGTCTACGGGCTTGGGGCCATGGGGCAAGCCGGTGTCACCAAGGCCTTGGAGGTCATCCATAAGGAAATGGATATTTCCATGGCCCTAACCGGACATACGGACATCACCAATGTCGACCGGGATATTCTTATGGTGCCAAAAGGGTTCTCCGGAGATTGGGAATAACACCAGACAAGGGCCGCACCAGCGGCCCTTTTGCTATCCGCATTCCGCATTGATCTGGAAAAACAGGTCTCTGGCCAGCTTCGTCTCGGGCTGATACCATTCACGAAAGAGCAATTTGGTCCCAAGTGCATCGGCAAGAATGCCAAGGGTACCCAGCCGGACATGGCCGGACGGAGAGGCAACATGCGCGCAGCCACCCCAACCGGGCACGCGACACAGGATATAAGACCGCGACTGAATTTGGTTCAGCCCCTAAAGACCATCCTCAGCCCGAAGATGTCTCACCGGAGGAGCCAGTGATGAGTACGAATATGGCTCACGCGCATATCCGGCAATTGTCTGCACCAACATTTGGCGGCGTACGTCTATTGGACGCCATCGAGCTTCCCGATGGCCGGTGTATCGCAATCTTTCCCAAAACCCTCACGATCCCACAAGCTGAGACTGCGTTGGGATTGGAAAACGGTGATGCGACATCATTGAACGGTGGTGCCTATGTCCGGCTTGACGCGACGCCGGTTGGGCTCAGCCCTACCACCCCAGAAAACGATATCCTTGCCGGTCGCAACGTGGCCATCGCCACACGAAATGGCGAACCGATTGAGACGGTTCTGGAATGGATCAAGTACCACCACATCCATTTCAAGATGACCGGAGCCGTGATTTTTGATCGCTCAGCACCTGAGAGTTCTGACTTAACCACTTTAAAGATGGCCATCGACGCGTTGAAGGTCCCCTTCCGTGCCATTCTTGTTGGATCGCCTATCCCGCTAGGAGATCCAACCAAACCCGCAGAAGCACACCCTTGGTGTGTTCGAGAAGCCCCCGGTCATGACCGAATGGAGGTTCCGCCCCCCGATCCGTGGGTCTCGCCCCTTTTTGAAACAGCCATCTATGAAATCGCGAGACATCGTTGGTTGGGTAAATCCTTGGCCGCAGCAAACATCGACATATGTGATCTGCTGTTCGAAGCCCCCGGCAAGCTTCTGAACAAACGCGCATTTCAGACCCCGTTTGACATGGCTGCGGCCCAACCCGGGCAGGTTGTTCTGCTAGAGGGACAGCATTGTTATCCGTGGCGGGTGCGCGAGTCCCAGCCTCCGAGCTATGCCGATCACATTTGCACACAATTCGACAATCCTAAATTCCGCCAGAGATGGTGTGTCGCCCTTCCCCAGCTGCGCGAGAAAAGCCTCCTGCTGACCCGCCGCATTCCGAAAACTCAGGTCTGCGGCGAAGCGAGCTTTTTCCGCTATATGGCCATTCGCCACCCTTCGGACCGCGCCAGCCTGATCGTCCCGAAAACATCTCTGGTTGAAAACAAACTTTTGCTTCAAACGGCGAAACGCCTTCACCAGTTCAAACCGGTTCGTTTGCCTCGGATCAAAGCCGAATCCTCGTCGAAAAAAGATGTGCGCACCGCAATTGTCACAACGATGAAGAACGAAGGCCCGTTTATCCTGGAATGGCTCGCCTATCACCAGGCCATTGGGGTGCAGAACTTCCTTGTCTACACCAATGACTGTGACGATGGCACGGACACTATGTTTGATTTGCTGCAGAGCAAGGGAATCTTGCAGCATCGCGAAAACCCCTTTCGTGAGGTTGGATTGAAACCCCAGCACGCCGCCCTTCAAGCTGCGGAAGATGAACCCATGCTGACAAATGCGGATTGGGCGATCTGCATGGATGTTGACGAATTCCTGAACGTCAAAGTTGGGGATGGGACGCTTGCCGCACTCTATGACGCAGTGGGCGATGCAAATATGATCAGCTGCACTTGGCGGCTGTTTGGCAATTCCGATCTCCATCTCTTTGAGGACATTCATACCATTGGCCAGTTCGACCGCTGTGCCTTTGAGTTTTCGCCCAAACCGCATCAGGCTTGGGGGTTTAAAACCCTGTTCCGCAACATCGGTATCTTTAAGAAGATGGGTGTTCATCGACCCAAAGGGCTTCGGCCGCAGCTCTGGGAAGAGATCAACTGGGTCAATGGGTCCGGTGATCCTCTGCCGAAAGAAGAATTTCGCAACGCTTGGCGATCAACCACAGAAACCTATGGATATGATCTTGTGTCGCTCAACCACTACGCGGTGCGAAATGCCGAAAGCTTTCTGGTGAAACGGGATCGTGGCCGAGTGAACCACGTCGATCGTGATCAGGGTCTCGCCTACTGGTTTCGCATGAACAACAACGCCACCGAAGATCGCTCGATCATGACGCGTATTCCCATGATGGAAGAAAAATTGGCCGCCTTAATGGCCGATCCGGAGATTGCCGCGCAACATCATGCCTGTGTTGCAGCGCATCGTGCGAAAATCGATGAACTTCGCGAACGACCTGACCAGCAGGTGTTTTATAGTCAACTGACAAGCCCCCGTATGGAGCGCCTGTCCCGGATGCATGGTTTTTTTGGCTCCAATGTGTTTTTGGCAGGACCCGAAAGCGTGCCAGATGATGTGATTTGGGGGGATCATGCGGAAGATTTCTATTTCACCGTCGACACAGTGGATGAAACCCAACACTAATTTCTGGCTATAGTTCTTCGCCGGGTAGTGGTCGCAGTAAGACACGTTCGCTCAGCCAGGGGTTCAGAGCCAATGCGGACCGTAGGCTTTTCTGCCCTTCTAACTCCTGCCCTAAAGCGATCAAGGTCAAGGCGCGCCCTGCCAAGGCCGCTATGTGCCGGGGATTGAGTTCAATAGCCCGATCCAAATCCGGCAAGGCCGCTTCATAGTCCTGACGCAGGTAGTTCACAAAAGCGCGTTGGTTATAGCCCTCTGCGTAATAGGGACAGTAGGCGACAAGCGCGTCAAACCGTTCCAAAGCCTGGAAGAAGTCAAACACACCGCGCGCGCTCATCCCGTCGTCCAACATCGATTGGCTGGGCTCGTCCGGTGCATCCGCCCAATATTGCCACATCTGATTTGAAATTTGACGGGCTTCCATATCGCCCTGCGCGCTTTGCAACGCCTCAAACAAGGGTTGCAACGCATCATTGTGATCAGGTGCAGCGGGGCAACCATCTGCCCAAGCCCCGGTGGCCAAGGCGAAATGCCCGACAAAGATAAAGGTTACAGCGCGTGCCATCATCATTTGAGTATGCACCAAAACCTGACTTTGGCCAAAATCACAGGTTTGAGAGGCACGCATTACAATGTGCCTCCCAAAAGCACCCACCCAAACTTGCTAGGGAGGTGACAGCTTTAGTAATCACACACCAGTGTCAGCCGACGATGAGCTGTTTGAGCTGGAGCGCCTCATGTTCGAGTTCATTCAAACGGAACCCGATGACGTCGCCGATGGTCACCATGCCAAGTAACGACGCATTCTCTACGACCGGCATATGGCGAAAGCGGCCCTGGGTCATTTGTTTGAGAACCGAAACCAGAGGATCACTTGGGGCGCAGGTCACAACCTCGGTTGTCATGACATCCCCAACACGCTGTGGCAGAGTTTGCCCGGGCGTATCCGCCAATTTGCGGACGATATCACGTTCCGACAAGATGCCGCAAAGCGCGCCTGCCCCATCGGTCACCATCAACGCACCGATATGTTTGTCGCGGAGAATTTCGACCGCATGATGCAATGTCTCATCTGGGGAAATCGAAAAAACATCCCCTCCCTTTCGACCCAAAACATCTGCAACAGTCGCCAGCTCAGAATTCAGGTTAGTCTCAGAACTCTGGCTCTGGCTGCGGGACTTGGCTTGATCTTTGCGCATCGGTGCCTGATATGACGTTGGCATGGCTGCACGCTCCTCCCAAAAGAAATTCATTGGTTATAGCTAGCAGCATAACGCAAAATCAGTTTTGGCGGAGTTAAAATTGCCTGAGATCACGCTAAGCCCAATGATCGCAACCGTGATTTTCACGTTGGCTTGCCTGTGCGGCATGCAGTATCGCCGTGTCTGGAAGGCGGAAGGACCGCGATGGCAGCTATGGCTCTATGGGGCTTTTGCGGCGCTCGGGCTGCTGTTTCTTGGCTTTGTGCCAATGGGCACCTCTCTTTAAGAGGCTTCCATATTCTCTAGCATTTTCTTTGCGCGAGGGCATTGAAGCCGGTCGCGCAAAGGGCTGTCAGGATCGACGTCTTTGCTGCAGACAACACATTTGTCCGCACCGCTGATTGCATTCAGGCCACCACAGCTTCCCTTGATTGTCTTATTCATCAAGATTACGCCAAGGGCCATACCCAGCATGATGATGAGAAGAAAACCGAAGGTGAAGAGAAACGTGGCCATGAATGCTACGCCTTTGTATCTAAGTTACGCTGTCAGCTCAGCAAAACGTGCGCTTGCTGTGGTCTTGAACATAAGATCGGTGCTTGCTTCATCACGATCAATGAACAACACGGCAATGTTATGTGCATTCGCCACTTCCAGGCCACGCTCGCGGCCCAGGGTCAGCATCGCGGTTGCCCAAGCATCTGCCATCATTGCGTTTTCTGCCAGAACAGTGGCCGAAGCGGTTTTGTGCGTGATCGGACGGCCGGTGACCGGATCAATCACGTGCGAGAACCGCTGACCATCTTCTTCGAAGTAATTGCGGTAATCACCCGACGACGCCAAACCCAGACCCGAAACGCCTACAACATCCAGAACGCCACCCGAGAGTGCCGCGGGCTTCTCAATCCCGATCTGCCAAGGCTGACCTTCTGGGTTACGGCCCGATGCATAGAGATCGCCACCGATCTCAACCATGTAGTCGGTGATCCCCAACTCTTCGAGCGCCTGACCAACTTTGTCCGCACCATAGCCTTTGCCAATCGCTGCGAGGTAGACATTGGTGTCTGCCTGAGTTTTGCGCAGCGCACCGCCTTCTACACGCAAGGTGTTGGCGTGACCCGCGCGTGCGCTGGCCTCGGCAACAGCCTCAGCGCTCGGCATGGTCTTGTCGCCCTTGGCGCCAAAGCCCCAAAGTTCGATCAACGGACCCATAGTTGTGTCAAAACGACCCTCGCTTGCGATGTGAACGGCTTCGGCCGCGTCCATCACTTTTGCGAGATCTTCAGACACAGAAATTGTGTTTGTCGATGTCTGGGCGTTGAACTGCGAGATTTCTGAGGTGTCATCCCAGTTCGACATCTGGCGATTCACTAGCGCCAAAGCGTCATTGATTCGCGCCTGAGCGACAGTTTCATCGACAGAACCCGACGGATCTACAGCAACCACATTGTATGTGGTGCCCATGGTAAAACCAGCGATTTCAAGGACGTTAGAGCCGAATTTGCAGGCTGCCAGCGCCAGAGGCGTCAGCATGAAAGTGCGGCGGGAGAACGCGATCGGGTTGGACAAGGAAGAAACCCCTTTTCTCGGTCGATTGGGCTTTGATATCAGTTTGAAGGGCTTTTCGGCGACATTCAGAGCCTTTTCAACCCAAAAATCGCAGGCAGCGATTCAGAAATTTCTGCTTTCGTCCGACACGCACTTGTCGCATAAGCCCAACAAAACTCCGCTAGAGGTTCATGACGTTGAAGCGCTTTCCGCTAAGAAAAGGCCTGAATGTGCCCATTCAAGGCGCACCCAGGACCGAAATTGACACTGCTCCACCTGTGAGCACTGTCGCGATTCTGGGTGACGATTACATCGGCCTTAAACCGCGCATCCTTGTTGCCGAAGGCGACACGGTAGCTGCAGGCACCCCGGTTCTCATCAATAAAGACCTGCCTGAGGCGAATATCGTCTCACCCGTGGCCGGTCGTGTAAAAGCGATCAATCGCGGGGCGAGGCGTAAGCTGATCAGCATCGAGATCGAGGTGATCGAAGGATCTGCTGATCCGGTCGATTTTTCGTCGGTCGGCGATGCATCCACAGCAGAAGGTCTGGTTGAGCGCCTCTGTGCGGCCGGTCTTTGGACCGCGTTCCGCACCCGGCCCTACTCCAAGGTGCCTGCGATTGACACACGTCCCAAGGCTATCTTTGTCACTGCAATGGACACAGAGCCATTGGCAGCGGATCCTGCGCAAATTATCGCAGAAGACAAAGCCGCCTTTGAGGCTGGTCTGGCGGCGATCACCAAACTTACCGATGGCGCAACCTATCTGTGCCACGAAGATGGTGCGACAGTGCCAGGTGGCGACGCCTCCGGTGTAGAGGCCGCCGCCTTCTCCGGACCGCATCCAGCCGGTCTTGCTGGCACCCACATTCACTTCCTCGCGCCTCCCAAAGGCGATGAGACCGTCTGGACCATCGGGTATCAGGACGTCATCGTTATCGGGCGTCTGCTTCTGACACACACCTATGACGCCACTTGCGTGATTTCGCTTGCTGGTCCGGTCTGTAAAGATCCCCGTCTGGTGCGCACCGTTGCCGGAGCGTCGCTGGCGGATGTCACAAAAACAGATCTGCCGCAGGATCTGCCAGTTCGCCTGATCTCCGGCTCTGTCCTCAGTGGTCGCGCAGGAGAAGGCCCGGCGGCTTATCTTGGGCGCTATGCGCGGCAGATCACTTTGATCGAGGAAGATCGCAAACAGATCCCGATGGGCTGGATTCGTCCAATGTTTGCGAAATACGCCATTCAGCCGGTTCTGGGTTCTGCACTCTCCAAACGCACGTTCCCGCTGACGTCGAACATGAACGGTGGACGCCGCGCGATGGTACCGCTTGGCACCTTCGAAGAGCTGATGCCGCAGGATTTCCTGCCAACCCAATTGCTGCGTGCTTTGCTGGTGATGGACACCGATCAGGCGCAGGCACTGGGTGCTATGGAACTAGATGAAGAAGATCTTGGGCTGGTGGGCTTTGCCTGCCCAGCCAAATACGAATATGGCATCGCGCTTCGCGACAGCCTGACGAAGATCGAGAAGGAGGGGTAAACCTTGGGCTTGCGTAACTTCTTCGATCGGATCGAGCCGCACTTTGTGAAAGGCGGCAAATGGGAACAGTATTTCCCAATTTACGAGATGGTCGAGAGCTTTCTTTACACGCCAAAGACGGTGACCACCGCTGCACCACATGCGCGTTCATATATCGATATGAAACGCATCATGACCTACGTGGTGCTGGCAACGATCCCATGTATCTTGATGGCGCTGTATAACACTGGGTATCAGACCAATCTCGCAATTGCTGATTTTGGGGCCTCTGGCTGGCGCGCTGCCATCATCGAAGGCTTGGGGATCGGCTTTAACGCCGCAAACCCTATTGCCAACATGCTGCACGGGTTGCTGTACTTCCTGCCGATCTACATTGTGACACTGGTTGCAGGTGGTATCTTTGAAGTCATCTTTGCCACCGTGCGCAAACACGAAGTGAACGAGGGCTTCCTCGTGTCTTCAATGCTCTATGCGCTGATCGTTCCAGCGACCACGCCGCTCTGGCAGGTGGCACTGGGCATCATCTTTGGTGTGGTGATCGGCAAAGAGGTGTTTGGCGGCACCGGTAAAAACTTCCTCAACCCGGCGCTGACCGGCCGTGCCTTCCTGTACTTTGCCTACCCTGCGGCCATGTCAGGTGACAGCGTCTGGGTGCCCGTAGACGGGTTCACCGGCGCAACAGCACTGGCGGTTTCAGCTTCGGACGGGTTCCAAGAGCTCGCCGCGCGTGGCGTGACCTGGTGGGACAGCTTCCTTGGCTTTATCCCAGGCTCCATGGGCGAAACATCCACGCTTGCAGCATTGCTGGGGCTGGCCTTCCTGCTGGCCACCAAAATCGCCAACTACCGTATGGTCGTTGGCTGTATGGCGGGCATGATTGGCTTCTCGCTGCTGCTGAATTGGATCGGCTCAGACAGCAACCCGATGTTCGCCATGCCATGGTACTGGCACCTCGTTGTGGGTGGCTATGCCTTTGGCCTGGTGTTCATGGTGACCGAACCCGTTTCTGGCGCGCACACCAACATGGGCCGTTACATCTATGGTGCATTGATTGGCTTCATGGTGGTCATGATCCGCGTCATCAACCCCGCATTCCCGGAAGGCATGATGCTTGCCATCCTCTTCGGCAACGTGTTTGCGCCGCTGATCGACTACTTTGTTGTTCAGGCCAACATCAAACGCAGGGCAAAACGTCATGTCTGATAAACAACAGACCCCGTCCGAGCCCCAAGGCTTCATCCGCCGTTTTCTGGCCGCTCCGCCAGATACCGTCGGGAAAACCCTCTTTGTTGCGATTTCGCTTTGTCTTGTAGCGTCGATGATTGTTTCGGCCGCCGCGGTTGCACTGCG
The DNA here is from genome assembly GCA_947497905.1 of uncultured Pelagimonas sp. Taxonomy (GTDB): domain Bacteria; phylum Pseudomonadota; class Alphaproteobacteria; order Rhodobacterales; family Rhodobacteraceae; genus CANMIH01. The sequence goes on along the minus strand of CANMIH010000004.1, from coordinate 109,256 downwards.
TCCGCTGCAAGAGGTGAACGCGCTCAAAGACAAACAGATCAACATTCTGCAGGTCGCAGGGATCTATGATCCAAACGAAGATGTGGTCGAGGCATTCCAAGCCTTTGAACCCCGCATCCTCGATCTGGCCACAGGCACGTTCACAACCGAATTCGATCCGGCCACCTTTGACGATCGCGCGGCCGCAGAAGATCCCGCGACCTCCGCGGCTCTCACCGATGACCCGGCGGGCATTGGCCGTCAGGGCAAATTTGTCACCGTCTACCTGCTGCGTGACGATGCCGGTGAAATTGATAAGGTAATTCTGCCGCTGCATGGCTACGGTCTGTGGTCGACGCTCTATGGCTTTATCGCTCTGGAAGAGAACGGCAACGACATCTTTGGCCTGCAGTTCTACGAGCACGCCGAAACTCCGGGCTTGGGTGCTGAGGTGGACAATCCCCGCTGGAAAGCGCTCTGGGCCGGTAAAAAACTGGCGGATGAAAGCGGCGAGCTGCAAATCAGTGTCACCAAAGCCGTTCCGGCTGCGGGCCCCGAGTATCACATCGATGCTTTGGCAGGCGCGACCCTCACCACAGCTGGTGTCCACAATCTTGTGAGATTCTGGTTGGGTGAAACCGGCTACAAACTGTTCTTGGATAATCTCAAGGCGGGGAAAGTGTAATGGCGCATAAACGTAGAGATATGCTTGTCGATCCATTGGTCGACAACAACCCGATCACTCTTCAGGTTCTGGGCATCTGTTCCGCTCTTGCTGTGACGTCATCGTTGCAAGTGGCCTTTGTGATGTCCATCGCCGTGACCTTGGTGACAGCCTTCTCATCGATGTTCATTTCGATGATCCGCAACCAGATCCCTGGATCGATCCGGATCATTGTTCAGATGGTCATCATCGCCTCGCTGGTGATCCTGGTCGACCAGATGCTGAAGGCCTACGCCTTTGAAATCTCGAAGACCCTCTCGGTTTTCGTTGGACTGATCATCACCAACTGTATCGTTATGGGCCGCGCTGAAGCTTTCGCGATGAAGAACCCACCGCTGGATAGCTTCATTGACGGCATCGGCAATGGGTTGGGCTATGGCTTGATCCTGATGATGGTCGGCGTGATCCGCGAACTCTTTGGCTCGGGTAGCCTGTTTGGCGTGACCATTCTGGAAACCGTCAACAACGGTGGCTGGTATGTCCCCAACGGCCTGTTGCTTCTGCCGCCGTCGGCGTTCTTCATCATCGGTCTGATCATCTGGGCGTTCCGTTCGTGGAAAACAGATCAGGTCGAAGAGCGTGAATATAAAATTCAATCGGTGGAGGGTCACTGATGGAAGGTTTGCTTTCACTTGCGGTCAAGGCAGTCTTTGTTGAAAACCTTGCCCTGTCGTTCTTCCTTGGCATGTGTACCTTCATTGCCGTGTCCAAAAAGATCTCGACAGCGATTGGTCTTGGTATCTCGGTCATGATCGTTCAGGCGATCACCGTGCCTGCCAACAACTTGATCCTGACTTACTTGCTGGCACCCGGTGCACTTGCTTGGGCCGGTTTCCCCGATGTTGATCTGACCTTCCTTGGTCTGATCTCCTACATTGGTGTGATCGCGGCTCTGGTTCAGATCCTTGAAATGGTGCTCGATAAGTATTTCCCACCGCTCTACAACGCGCTAGGTGTGTTCCTGCCGCTAATCACCGTGAACTGCGCCATCCTGGGTGGCTCGCTCTTCATGGTGGAACGGGGCTATGACTTTGCCGAGGCAGCGACCTATGGCGTCTCGTCTGGCTTTGGCTGGGCACTCGCGATCACCGCGATGGCCGGCGTGCGCGAAAAGCTCAAATATTCGGACATTCCCGATGGTCTTCAGGGCCTAGGCATCACTTTCATCACCGCAGGACTGATGGCCATGGCCTTTATGTCCTTCTCCGGCGTGAAACTCTAAGGGGCTCGGGTTATGGCAACATTTGGCCTAGGCATCATTCTGTTCACCTTGATCGTTTTCGCGCTCGTCGCGGTGATCTTGGCCGCCCGTTCGCGCCTCGTGTCGACCGGCAACGTGAACATCACCATCAACGGTGAGAAAACCATCTCGGTTCCAGCGGGTGGCAAACTGCTGCAAACGCTAGCTGAGCAGAAACTCTTTGTTCCCTCCGCTTGTGGCGGTGGTGGCACCTGCGCGCAGTGTCGTGTGAAAATTCATGCGGGGGGCGGATCAATCCTGCCCACCGAAGAAAGCCACATCACCAAGCGTGAAGCGGCCTGTGGCGACCGTCTGTCGTGTCAGGTTGCGGTCAAGCAGGACATGGAAGTTGAAGTCCCTGAAGAGGTCTTCGGCGTGAAGAAATGGGAATGTACCGTTCGCTCGAACGAAAACGTTGCCACCTTCATCAAAAATCTTGTCCTCGAACTGCCCGAAGGCGAAGATGTGAACTTCCGCGCGGGGGGTTACATTCAGATCGAAGCGCCAGCGCACCAGCTGAAGTACACTGACTTCGATATTCAGGAAGAATACCGCGAAGACTGGGACAAGTTTAACCTGTGGCAGTACGACTCCACGGTGACGGAACCGATCGAACGCGCCTATTCGATGGCCAACTACCCGGACGAAAAGGGGCTTATCATGCTCAACGTCCGTGTTGCCTCGCCCCCTCCGGGCTCGGTTGGAGTTCCGGCAGGTCAGATGTCGTCGTTCATCTTCAACCTCAAACCCGGCGATAAAGTCACGATCTCTGGTCCGTTTGGCGAGTTCTTTGCCCGCGAAACCGAAAAAGAGATGGTCTTTATCGGCGGTGGAGCGGGTATGGCGCCAATGCGGAGCCATATCTTTGACCAGCTCAAACGCCTGAAGAACAAAGATCGCAAGATCACATTCTGGTATGGCGCGCGCTCGAAGAAAGAGATGTTCTTCGTCGAGGATTTCGATTCTCTGGCCGAAGAGTTCCCGAACTTTACATGGCATGTGGCCCTGTCGGATGCGATGCCTGAGGACGATTGGAGCGGCTACACCGGCTTCATCCACAACGTTCTCTACGAAGAGTATCTCAAGAACCACCCAGCGCCTGAAGATTGCGAATTCTACATGTGTGGCCCGCCCATCATGAACCAATCCGTGATCAACATGCTGCTGGATCTGGGTGTGGATCGCGAAGACATCATGCTGGATGACTTCGGCGGTTAATCCAAAAAGACTTTGCTAAAGTTGAGGGGTGGGACAGAGTCCTGCCCCTTTTCTCTTGAGAGATCTGCTCTCTCGGACGCGATTCAAAACGGCTCGATCACTTCAATCAGCTCAGGCCCCGCAGCCCGGTTGGAGTTCACGGCAGGGTCGACCCGATGAAAGGATAGCAGATCCTCATCTGCAGCGCGCATCAATGGCGCTGCCCCGTGCCCCTCTTCACCCAACCATTTTCCCCAGTCCTTTGACTCCAAAATCACCGGCATACGGTGATGGATCTCTGCTAATGACGTGTTGGCCCCCGTCGTCACGATAGCACAGCTGCGATACGCGAGATCCCCCCTTCGCCAGTCCTGCCAAACGGCCGCAAAGGCCAGCGGGGCGCCGTCACTGCGAAAAATATACCAAGGCAGGCGATTTCCCACGGGATCTTTAGTCCATTCATAGAACCCGGAGGCAGGAATGATACAGCGCCGCTGACGACAGGCCTCGCGAAAAGCGGGCTTCTCAGCAATCGTCTCGGCACGGGCGTTGATGAGGAGCGGACCATCCGTTGGAGATTTGTACCAGCCTGGAATGAACCCCCAGCGCATCGGTGCAAAGTGTCGCCGCTCTGTGCCCGCCAAGACAACAGGGATCTGGGTTGTGGGGCAAACGTTGAAGTTCGGGCTATCAGGCAAATCATTGGCCGGCGCAGCGTCAAAGAGCTGAGCCATGGCATCGTTGGGAAGAGTGACAGCAAGACGTCCACACATAGCCCAAAGATCGAACAGGATGGGCTCGGACGCAAACAAAAAAGGCCCCCTATTCGGGGGCCTCATGATCATAGAAATCTGCGATCACTTCGCAGTGATACGACCGTCAGTGTAGGGCTTCACCGGGCCCATTTTCGCCATGTATTCTGCAGTTACGTCCGCAAGATCCGGGCCAAAGTCATAGGCGTTCTGAGCGTCACGGAACATTTTGTACCCATCACCGCCGTTGCGCACATAGTTGTTGGACACCACGCCATAGACCTTCTCAAGATCGATTGGAGCGCCGCCAACCATTACGTCCGAAATACGCTCGCCTGCGGGTTTCGAAGCGTCAAAGGTATAGGTCATCCCAGCCACCTGCGGGAAGCGGCCAGCGCCTTCTTCGATTTTCGACACGCCATTTTCCAGCGCGGCAACCACAGTGGCACCCGAAACCTGGAAGGTCGACAGCGTGTTCTGGAACGGCAATACGGTCAGAACCTCGCCCATGGTGACTTCGCCCGCATCAATAGAAGCACGAATGCCACCACCGTTTTGGATTGCGATTTCAACGCCTTGATCTTTCACACGATCCAGCATCGCATCGGCGATGATGTTGCCCATCGGGCATTCGACCGCACGGCAGGACCCACGCTCGCCGTCGATGGGCTCGGCGGTCGAGGCAACAACGCGCTCTTTCATTTCAGCAATCGGGCCCGCCAGCTCGGCAACACGGGCGACGATGGCAGGATCTTCTGCAACCGAAGCATCCAGCAAAATGGTGTCACCGGTCGCCGATGTCACATTGCCCGCATCGTCAAACTTAAGCGTCAGAAGCCCCACATACTTGGAATAGGCGTAGGCCTGAACAACAGGTACATTGCCCACCATGGTCGGATAGGCCATGGCGCCGTCTTCTGTGTTCGAGAATTTGGTATGCGAGTGACCGCCAACAACAGCATCCAGACCGGTAACCGCCGCCGCGATCTCCATGTCTTTGGTAACGCCAACGTGGTTCAGAGCGATGATTTTGTCCACGCCTTCCGCGCTCAGCGCATCAACATCGGCCTGCAGGCTGTCAATTTCGTCTTGGAAGATGACTTTCTCGCCCGGGCTGGAGGTCTCAGATGTGTCTGTGGCCAGCGCCGAGATCACACCGATTTTCTGACCACCAACTTCCAGAACCACGTGATTGGTGACTTTGCCCTTCAGAACATCCGACTGCGACACGTCGATGTTGCCGGAAATCACCGGGAACGACACGCCGTCCACCAGCTTGAGCAGACCTTCGGGGCCATCATCAAATTCGTGGTTGCCCACGGCCATCACATCAAAGCCAACCTTTTCCATCAGCTCGATTTCGACGTCACCTTTATAGGTGGTGTACATCAAAGAGCCTTGGTACTGGTCGCCGGCGTCCAGAACGATCAGGTTTTCGTCTTTGAATTGTTCACGCAGCTCAGCAATCTTGGTGGCAACGCGGGCATAGCCCCCAAAGCATTTGCCTTCCGCATTGTCCTCGGCCTTGCACGTCGAGTCGTATTTGTTGATCGGCTCGATACGGCTATGCAGGTCGTTGATGTGGACAATGTTAAGAGTGTAATCGGCCTGCGCGGCACCTGCTACCAAAGCAAGAGCGGCGGTGCCCGCCAGATAACGAAGTTTCATGGTTCAATCCTCTGTTGGTGGCCGTAACGCTAGTGGATGGGCCAGTCCTTCACAATGCTATTCTAAATTCACATGTCGCGCGCGTGACGTTACTCGAGGGGTGAACGAATTTTTTATGCAATTTTTGACTGCGCCTTCTCAAAACTGACATGCCAACGCTCTTGACCAGACTGCTTTGGCGCGGCATCTCAGGCCCATGCTGATCTATAAAATTCTCCGCGCGCCCGAATGGGCCGAGTTACAAGCCCAAGGCGAAACCGCTGGCGCTCCTATTGATGTTGCCGATGGCTATATCCACTTCTCCACAGCCGATCAGGCCCGGGAAACCGCCGCCAAACATTTCGCCGGTGAAGATGGGTTGATCCTGCTCGCACTTGAGGCGGACACGCTGTCATCTCTGAAGTGGGAGCCCTCCCGAGGTGGTGCCTTGTTCCCGCATCTGTATGGCCCTCTACGGCTTGTGGATGTGCTGTGGTCAAAACCCCTTCCTTTGGCTGGCGGCACCCACGAGTTTCCCGACGATTTCGCCTAACCAAACCCAAAATCGAGACATCGCTTGAAGACGTAAAAGCGCTCGATGACTTAGGAGACTGTGCCACATGAATTTGTTGGAAAAGGCCGGGCTTACGCTACTGCATAGAGTCGACCCTGAAACCGCACATGGGCTTGCCATTAAAGCGCTTCAGATGGGACTGGCCCCAACACCCGGTGTTGTCACATCAGACCGTCTGCGCACGCAGGTCGCGGGCCTCACCCTGCCCAACCCCGTTGGACTGGCGGCAGGGTTCGACAAAAACGCCACTGCGCTAGATGGGCTCTCGAAATCTGGTTTTGGGTTTATCGAGGTTGGCGCGGCTACACCGCGCGCACAGCCTGGCAATCCAAAACCGCGGCTGTTCCGATTGACCGAAGATCAGGCAGCCATCAATCGGTTCGGCTTTAACAATGACGGGATGCAGGCCATCTCGGCGCGCCTTGCTGAACGCCCGAAAGGCACAGTAACTGGCCTTAACCTTGGTGCAAACAAAGACAGCACCGATCGCGCCGCCGATTTCGCTATGGTGTTGCGCGAATGTGGCCGGCACGTTGATTTTGCCACAGTCAATGTCAGCTCTCCAAATACCGAAAAGCTGCGTGACTTGCAGGGCAAAGATGCTCTGGCTGCACTTTTGGCCGGTGTCATGGAGGCACGTGCCGAGTTACCCAATCCCATTCCGGTTTTCCTGAAAATTGCGCCAGATCTTGACGCACAAGGCATTGAAGATGTGGCAGAAGTCGCCCTCTCTTCTGGTGTTGCGGGTGTCATCGCAACAAACACCACTCTCTCCCGTGAGGGATTGACGTCATCGCACGCGGGTGAAGCCGGTGGCTTGTCCGGCCAACCAGTGTTCGAGAAATCCACACGTGTTCTGGCAAATCTATCCAAATTGACCGATGGCAAGCTCCCGATCATCGGTGTCGGCGGAATTGGCTCCGCGGAACAGGCCTATGCCAAAATCCTCGCGGGTGCCTCGGCCGTACAGCTTTACACTGCATTGGTGTTTGGTGGCCTGAGCCTAGCCGCTGACGTCGCCCGAGGGCTCGACGCGCTCCTGGCCCGTGACGGTTTCGCTAATGTTTCTGAGGCGGTTGGAACAGGGCGTGACGCATGGCTATGATCTTGTGGCACAATCCGCGCTGTTCAAAGTCTCGGCAAACACTTGCTCTTTTAGAAGAACGCGGTGTGGTCTTTGAAGTACGCAAGTACCTCGAAGATGCCCCGAGCCTTGCCGAACTAACAGCAGCGCAGGTATCGCTTCAGGTGCCGGTTCTCGCAATGATGCGGACAAAAGAGGCTGAGTTTAAGGCTTTGGGTCTGTCACAAGACAGCACCGAGGCTGAGCTGTTGGCGGCGATGGCCAAAGTCCCAAAGCTGATTGAGCGTCCCGTATTTTTCAACGGGGACAAAGCCGCAATCGGGCGGCCCCCGGAGAAGGTTCTCGATATCCTCTAGAGCCAAAAAACGCCCCTGTCTTGGGGCGTTCTTTCAAAGCTTAGGAATTTCCTGCGCGCCTTTTGTGGCATTGATGAAGGCCCTGATTTTCCCGGGGTCTTTCAGTCCCGGCGCGCTTTCGACACCCGACGAAAGATCAACCTGGCTGGCGCCCGTCAATTCAATCGCGCGCTGTACATTCTCAGGCGTAAGTCCACCTGCCAACATCCAAGGCCGGCTCCAGCGACGACCAGCAATCAGACGCCAATCAAAAGTTAGTCCGTTGCCACCTGGCAGGTCTGCAGATTTCGTCGGCTTTGCATCGATCAAAATTTGGTCCGCGACTTGAGAGTATTGGTCTAGTTTAGGCAGATCATCCGCATCTGCCACACCCACAGCCTTCATAACGGGGAGGCCAAATTTCGAGCGGACCTCTGCCACGCGCTGCGGGCTTTCTGCACCATGCAATTGGATCATATCCAAAGGCACACGCTGCGTGATCGCCTCTAGCTCCGCATCACTTGCATTGACGGTCAATGCCACCTTAGCGAGGCCGACAGGCGCCAGAAGTGCCAGTTCCCGTGCGGTCTCAATCGACACATTCCGCGGGCTCTTGGCAAAAAAGACCAACCCGAAATAGGCCGCCCCCGCATCTGCCACGGCAGCGACGTCCTCAGGACGGGTCAATCCACAGATTTTGGTGCGAACATCCATCGCGCATTCCTTCAAACGTCAAAAAAAGGAGAGGCCTCGCCTCTCCCTCCAATTTCATAACGCTCTAAGTTCCGGTCAGCTTGCTTGATCCAGCAGTGCCAGTACTTCGTCTTTGTCTTTATCGCGCTCGTCCTGAGTTTTCTTCAAGGTCCGCTCAAGCTTGCGCACCTCCGCCCCTCTCCGGGACGCCTCGGCACGATGCTTGTGCTCACGCAGGTATTCAATGCCATAGCCGAGAACGAGACCCAAAGCGATCCCACCAAAAAACACCAGAAACAGTGGCAATGAGATGGAATAGGTCACTGCTTCGGCGCCTGGTGCCTGCTGCAAAGACGCAGGCAGCGAATGGAGTTCAACCATCTGACGATTGGCCAAAGCAATTACGATCAGGAACACCGCGATGACGGCGTAAACAGCATACCGAATATAACGCATAAACTTAGTTTCCGTTTAGACGGTCCCGAAGCAACTTTCCGGTTTTGAAAAACGGCACGTGCTTTTCCTCGACCTCAACCGAATCCCCAGTACGTGGGTTCCGGCCGGTGCGCGCGTCCCGCTTCTTGACAGAAAATGCCCCGAAGCCCCGCAATTCGACCCGGTCGCCCCGAGCCATAGCATTGGTGATTTCTTCGAAGATCGTGTTCACAATCCTCTCGACATCCCGCTGATACAGATGCGGGTTCTCATCTGCAATCTTCTGAATCAATTCCGACCTGATCATTGGGCCACACTCCCCCTGTAATCCACAATGCACTTGGTTTGTAAGGATCGACTATAAGGTGCTGAAGCGCATCCGAAAACTGTAAGTTCGGTGCAATATCGCGGAATTATGCCCTTTTAGCGATATCATTTGTGTCGACGCGCACGATAAGCGTGAATTCTATCAAAAGTGCCTGTTTTGACATCAGCTTAGCACTGCGTCGATTCGCCCTGCGGCCAAGCCTGCTCGATCACAGAGGGGAACCGACATTTCACACAAAGAAAAAGGCCCGACATCCGCCGGGCCTTTCAAACTCAAAACGATCGAGTGACTTACTCGTCGTCGCCGCCTTTGAGAGCCGCACCAAGGATGTCGCCCAGCGACGCACCCGAGTCGGAGGAACCATACTGCTGTACGGCTTCTTTCTCTTCTGCGATTTCGCGCGCTTTGATCGACAGACCCAGACGACGGGTTTTGCTGTCGATGTTGGTTACGCGAACGTCCAGCTTGTCACCGGTGTTGAAACGCTCAGGGCGCTGCTCAGCACGGTCACGCGACAGGTCGGAACGACGGATGAAGGACTTCATGCCTTCGTACTCAACCTCGATGCCGCCATCTTCGATTGCGGTCACTTCAACGGTTACGATCGAACCACGCTTCACGCCGCCAACGGCATCTGCGAACTTGTCGCCACCCAGAGCTTTGATCGAGAGCGAGATGCGCTCTTTCTCGATGTCAACTTCGGAGACCACGGCCGAGACCATGTCGCCTTTGCGGTAGTTCTGGATCGCTTCTTCGCCACGCTCGTCCCACGACAGGTCGGAGAGGTGAACCATACCGTCGATGTCGCCTTCGAGGCCAATGAAAAGACCGAATTCGGTGATGTTCTTGACTTCGCCTTCCACCTGAGTGCCCTCGGGGTGGGTTTCGGCAAACTGCTCCCACGGGTTGCGCATGGTCTGCTTGAGACCCAGCGAAACGCGACGCTTGGAACCATCGATTTCCAGAACCATGACGTCAACTTCCTGCGAAGTCGAAACGATCTTGCCTGGGTGTACGTTCTTCTTGGTCCACGACATTTCCGAAACGTGTACCAGACCTTCAACACCAGCTTCCAGCTCAACAAATGCACCGTAATCGGTGATGTTGGTGACGCGGCCTTTGTGGACCGACGACAGCGGATACTTGACGCCAACCAGATCCCATGGATCTTCCTGCAGCTGCTTCATGCCGAGGCTGATGCGGTGGGTCTCTTTGTTGATCTTGATCACCTGGACCTTGATGGTCTCGCCGATGGTCAGGATCTCGGACGGGTGGTTCACGCGACGCCATGCCATGTCGGTGACGTGCAGCAGGCCGTCAACGCCGCCGAGGTCAACGAACGCACCGTATTCGGTGATGTTCTTAACAACGCCGTCGATCGAGTCACCTTCCTGCAGTTTACCGATAACTTCGGCACGCTGTTCGGCACGCGATTCTTCAAGGATTGCACGACGCGACACAACGATGTTGCCACGACGACGGTCCATTTTCAGGATCTGGAACGGCTGCTTCAGCCCCATCAGCGGGCCAGCGTCGCGTACGGGACGTACGTCAACTTGCGAGCCGGGCAGGAATGCAACTGCGCCACCCAGGTCGACGGTAAAGCCGCCTTTGACGCGGCCGAAGATTGCGCCTTCGACGCGTGCATCGTCTGCGTATGCTTTTTCCAGGCGATCCCACGCTTCTTCACGGCGGGCCATCTCACGCGAGATAACCGCTTCACCGCGAGCGTTTTCAGCTGCGCGCAGGTAAACTTCGACTTCGTCGCCTACTGCAACAGCCGGAGCTTCACCTGGTTCTGCGAATTCTTTAAGTTCAACGCGGCCTTCCATTTTGTAGCCTACGTCGATGATGGCTTGGCCTGCTTCAATTGCAATGACCTTACCTTTGACAACCGAACCCTCTTCGGGGGTGTCCATTTCGAAGCTTTCGTTAAGGAGGGCTTCGAATTCCTCCATGGTTGTATTAGCCATCTGGCGCTTTTTTCCTTTGTAACACTATGCTGGCCGAGCGGTTGTCTCCGCCGGTCTTGGGGTTGGTCTTTCAAGCTGCGCCGCCCGCAATTGGGCAACACGGAACGAAGTGAGCAAACAAACACAAAGGGCCGGAGGTTGCCCCGACCCTGCTCATATTGTCGTCCGTGCGTTTACCGCATCTCTGTTGACAGCGTGGCTTATACGGGGGATGCGCCTTAGGATCAACCCCCGAGCCCCTTTGTTCATTGGGCAGAGACGCGATTTATGCTGCCTGCCATTGCGGGAAAGGATCTTTGCGTCCCGCCCAGCGGTCTAGAACCGCCTGAGGTGCATCTTCGTCAGCAAAACAGGCATCCAAAGTCCGCTTCAATTCCTCCGGATTTAGACCAACCCCAATGAATACAAGCTCTTGTCGACGATCGCCCCAGTCCTCAGACCAGTGAGTTTCCAATTCCTGCATCACCGAGGGGTGCTGCGGCCAGCGCGCCCTCGGCACGGCCACCCACCAGCGGCCCAACGGACCGATCGAAGAAACCGCGCCAGCGAGGGAAAACTCGATGGCCCAGTCAGGACGCGACGCGACCCAAAAATGCCCCTTGGCCCGAATGACACCCGCCATGTCCTTATTCAACGCGTGATGGATTCGCTCGGGATCAAACGGGCGCTTGGCCCGGTAGACATAAGATGAGATGCCATATTCTTCGGTTTCGGGAACATGGTTGTCGAACTCATACAGTTCCTTTGCCCACAGCGGGTGCTCATGGGCTGTGTCAAAGTCAAACAGGCCAGTGTCGAAAATGTCCCCCGCGTCGACCTGCGACTGGTCTGTTTGAATGACCTTCGCGTCTGGATTCAGGGCTTTGATGATTGTCAGCGCAGCTGAAGTTTTTTCCGGGCCTGCGTCCGTGGTTTTGTTGAGAACGATCACATCTGCAAATTCGATTTGCTCCGTCAGTAATGTCACCAACGTCCGGTCGTCCTGCTCTCCAAGGCTTTCTCCCCGCTCGCTGAGAAAATCATGGCTGCTGAAATCTGCAAGCAGATTTACGGCATCAACAACTGTAACCATGGTGTCCAATCGTGCCGTGTCGGACAGGCTATGACCATGCTCATCCCGGAATGCAAAGGTCGCCGCAACAGGAAGCGGTTCGGCAATGCCCGTGCTCTCGATCAGCAGGTAGTCAAAACGTCCTTCTCTTGCCAGTCGCCCCACTTCTTGCAACAGATCGTCGCGCAGGGTGCAACAAATGCAGCCGTTGGTCATTTCAACCAGCTTTTCATCTTGGTGAGACAGTTCGGAGCCACTGCGAACCAGATCTGCATCGATGTTGACCTCACTCATGTCATTAACAATGACCGCCACGCGGCGACCTTCTCGGTTGTTGAGAACATGGTTCAAAAGCGTGGTTTTCCCAGCACCTAGAAAGCCGGACAGAACGGTTACGGGAAGTCGGGAGTCAATCATGGGGGCCTCATTCGCTTGCAATATGTTATATCATAACATTTCGTACTTGATGCAAGCCCTATGTTCTTTTCCAGCCGCTTCAGCCAAGTTTACGAAAACTTGCCCCCCCCCTTTTCCTATTGAGTAGCTCTTATGGAAATTCGTCGCATTACTTCCGAGGCTACGCTGCCCATTCGCAAAGCTGTGCTTTGGCCAGACTATCCAATCGAAGCCAGTCAAGTCGACGGAGATGACGCCGCACAACATTTCGGTGGGCTTAAAGAGGACCACCTCATCTGCGTAGCATCTCTATTTCCCTCAGAGACCGAGATCCGGCTGCGCAAATTCGCAACGCTTCGGGATCATCAGGGGAAAGGCGCGGGCAGTGCGATGATGTCACATCTGCTTTCTCATGCGCGACAACAGGGTTTCGCGCGATTTTGGTTTGATGCGCGTGAAAGCGCCATACCGTTCTATTCTAGGTTCGGATTTGAAACGGAAAGCGCACGATTTTTCAAACGCGACATTCCCTACAGACGTATGTTTCTCGACCTAAATTGAATCGGGCCGCCCTTACAGACGGCCCAAACACATCAGTTGATCTCGGTGATCAACGTCTCTTTTGACTTACGAACCTTCTTCATGTTCACAAGCCAGTCTTGGTCTTCCTGACGATATCCGACCGGTAGTAAGATCACCGAACGCAGGCCCCTTTCCTTGAGGCCCAGGATCTCATCAACCTGCTCGGGATCAAATCCCTCCATTGGAGTGCTGTCCACACCCGCTTCTGCCGCCGCAATCAAAGCAAACCCAAGCGCAATATAGGCCTGACGCGCCGCATGGTTGTAGTTCACCTCCGCGTCGCGCGGCAGATACATGCCTTTGAGGTTTTCGAAATACCCGGTCAGCATCTCGCTCTTGCCCCGTTCGTCTTCCATCTGTGCGACAACGCCATCGATACGATCTGTTGAGTAGTTGTCCCAGGCGGCAAATACCAACAGATCCGACGCTTCGGTGATCTGAGCCTGATCCCAACCCACGGCACGGATCTTTTCACGCAGCTCCGGGTTCTTGACGACGAACACCTCAAACGGCTGTGTCCCGGACGATGTCGGCGCCATGCGGATCGCCTCAAGAATCAGCTCAAGCTTCTCAGGCTCGACCTTTTTCGAGGGGTCCATTTTCTTTGTTGCGTAACGCCAGTTCAGTTTTTCCAGTAGGGAAGTGGTCATGTCAGTCTCTCGAATTCCAAGGGTGGTATCAGTTTGTGACTGGCTATATATTCCATACCGAAAACGTCGCAAGAAGGCACATCTTCGTAACCCGGTTACACAAAGGGAACCACTATGACCGATGAGACAAAGATCGGGCAGGCCTGCCCCGAATGTTCGAGGATCAATGATGTTCTGGGCCGTGTGGGCGACAGATGGAGCCTGTTGATTGTGATGTCGCTCGAAAGATACGGCGTTTTGCGGTTCAACGAACTCAAGCGCAATCTGGGCATTTCTCAGCGCATGCTGAGCCTCAAGCTCAGGGACCTGGAGCGAGACGGGATGGTCCACAGAACTCAATACCCGACTATCCCGCCCAAAGTGGAATACACACTTACCCCACTGGGCGAGTCCTTCAAAGAACCCGCCAAAGCCTTGGGAAAGTGGGCTCTCGACAACCTTCCTGAAATAGACGCCTCTCGCGAACGCTTTGACGCAGAAGCTAGTGTAGATGCCTAGCGGCGCGCCTCGATAACGGCGATAGCCTGAGCAATTGCACCTTCGATCGAAAGGTCCGACGTATCCAAAATTGTGGCATCCTCGGCTGCCTTCATCGGGGCGTCTGCGCGGTTCGCATCCCGCGCATCTCGTTCTTTCACGTCCGCCAAGACAGTCGCCAATTCGTCCGCCTGTCCTTTCGCTGCGAGCTCTGCGAACCGCCGCTGGGCGCGCACTTCGGCAGAGGCCGTAACATAGAGCTTCGCATTAGCATCGGGGCAGATCACCGTCCCGATATCGCGCCCATCCAGCACGGCGCCCCCCGCCCGACGTGCAAAGGCTCGCTGGAAATCCACCAAGGCGGTCCGTACATCGCCAATTGCAGCAACTTTTGACGCGGCCTGTGCAACCTGTGGAGATCTGAGGTCAGATGCGTCCAGGTCCTCCGCCGTCAGCGTGGTTGCGGCGAGCAAGGGTTCAACCCCATCCAAAGTTCTACGTCCCACAGCGCGATAAAGCAGTCCGGTATCCAGATGAGCAAAACCAAAATGCGCCGCGACAGCCTTGCTAATCGTGCCTTTGCCCGCCGCTGCGGGCCCATCAATCGCCACTGTGAACGTCATTTCGGTCTCCTGAGCTTCCGCCTTTGGCTAGATCACCCTTGTTCCCAAGGCAAGAGCAATGCTCGCGCTACCGCGCCAACCGATCCTGTTTCAACTTGCGCCCCACCAGCCATAAAACGAGGGCAATCGAAACACTTAGGAGAACAAACTTTGTTGTGGTGAATTGAGACGCCAGAAGGGCCGTTTCCTGTGAGAAATCAGCCATTCCCGCTCGCAGCAGTTCCTGGATCAGAGCATTTTCGCAAAGATCCATCACGACATATCCAGCAATGGGCACCAACAATACAACGCGCGACCAGAGGTGAAACTGAAATGAGGTCAGAAAGGTCATCCGGCCAAGCACAAAGGCAAGCAACACGGGAAAAACCGTGTCCACCCAACGGACTTGGTTCTGATAAATCATACGGCCCATCGGATCCAGATGTTGCAGGAACGCCCGCGCGTCATCCGGTGTGTAGCCCAACAGGCGTAGATCAAGTGGCAAGTTCCCGCCCGCATGTGGTTTGACCTGAAAGATCTGCATCCAAACCAAAACCACATAGGTGGCGGCTGTGAGCGCCGCGATCAGGGCGCTCAACCGGGTCATGCGGGCACGGCATCCCGTGTGATATCGGCGCCCAGACCACCCATCAGATTTTCAAAGATCGGGAAAGACGTGGCAATCGGACCGCCATCATCCACCGACATTGGATTTTGGGTGGCAAAGCCCAGAACCATGAAGGACATGGCAATGCGATGATCAAGGTGGCTTTGGACGATCACCCCGCCTTTGACACCACCATGGCCACAGCCAAAGACGGTCCACCAGTCTTCACCTTCATCCACAGCAACACCCGCCGCGCGCAGGCCCGTGGCCATCGCATCGATCCGGTCGCTTTCTTTCACCCGCAACTCTTTCACGCCCGGCATATGTGTCTTGCCCTCTGCAAACGAGGCAACAACCGACAGGATCGGGTATTCGTCAATCATCGAGGCGGCACGGTGCGGCGGCACCTCAATCCCTTTAAGATTGGGCGAGAATTTGGCCCGCAAATCGGCCACGGGTTCTCCGCCCTCTTCGCGCAGGTTCTCATAGGTCAGATCCGCGCCCATTTCTTTCAGAGTGGTGAACAGACCCGCCCGCGTTGGGTTCAAGCCAATATTCGGCACCAGCACATCCGAGCCTTCGGTGATGATTGCAGCGCAAACCGGGAACGCCGCAGAACTGGGATCACGCGGCACAACGATGGACAGGGGATTGAACTCGGGGCGCCCCTGAAGCGTAATGACACGGCCTTCGTTGGTTTCTACCGTTTCAATCTTCGCTCCAAACCCCGCGAGCATACGCTCTGAGTGGTCACGCGTTGCTTCTTTTTCGATCACCACGGTTTCACCCGGCGCATTTAGCCCCGCCAACAACACAGCCGATTTCACCTGAGCCGAGGGTACAGGAACGTCATACCGAACGGGCATTGGGTCACGCGCGCCAACCACAGTCATGGGCAGACGGCCCCCTTGGCGGCCATATGATTTGGCACCAAACAGTGCGAGGGGGTCGGTCACGCGCGCCATAGGACGGCTGTTCAAGCTGGCATCACCGGTAAAGGTAGCCGTGATCGGGCTGGTGGCCATGGCACCCATAATCAAACGAACACCGGTGCCCGAGTTGCCGCAATCAATCACATTCTCAGGCTCGGCAAATCCGCCTACACCCACACCCTGCACATGCCAGGTGTCGCCGCGTTTCTCGACGGTCGCCCCAAACGCTTGCATGGCTTTGCCGGTATCAAGGACGTCCTGCCCTTCGAGCAGGCCGGTGATTTTGGTTTCGCCAATGGTCATGGCCCCAAAAATCAAAGAACGATGGGAGATGGACTTGTCCCCCGGCACATGCGCCTCGCCCTTCAAAGGGCCACAGGCGCGGGAAGTCATCGGGATCGGGGCACCATGGCTCGACATTGTTGGGCGGTCTCCTATTCGCAGTCGGTCCGGTGATAAAACAAGTCTACGGCCCTGTCCATGCGACGAAACACGAAAGGGAACCAACCCTTTAAAGCAAGACTGTTTCTTCCCCCTTTTCAGGACGTAAGAGCCTTACTAAAGAGGTGACGCACTAAATGCGCGCCATCACAGTCGGCGGAATGTCATATAGTGAGGTGTGCGGCCTTCACGCAGAGCCTTTTGCTCATATCGAGTGGAAATCCAATCGCTCCAAGGCGTCCGCCAATCATCTGGCCCCTCTGCCAACCATTCAAAACCCGCTTTGGGCACTTCAATCAATGTCTGACGCACGTAATCTGGGATGTCGGTCGCGACACGAAACTCGGCACCGGGTTTCATCGCACGTGCGAGCGGTTGCAGATATTCCTGGGTGACCGCGCGCCGGCGGTGATGGCGTTTTTTCGGCCAGGGATCTGGATAAAGCAAAAAGGCTTTGTCCAGAGATGCCACAGGCAGCACATCAAACAGGTTCCGCACATCCCCAGGATGAACACGGATATTGGTCAGTTCCTGCGCACGTATTTTGCCCAGCAACATCGCAACAACGTTCATGAAGGGCTCACACCCTATGATGCCGACATCGGGATAGGTAGCCGCCTGATGAACAAGATGCTCTCCCCCGCCAAACCCGATCTCGAGCCATACGGGTTTGCCTTGAAACATCCCATCAAGGTCCAAAGGATTGCGGTCAGGATTGACATCCCAATCAACAGGGCCCGGCGACAATTCAGCGAGATCCTCTTCCAGATAGGTCACCTGCGCCTTTTTCAGCGTCTTACCGTGCACACGGCCATAAAAGTTGCGCCATGGCGCGTCGGGATGTTTGTTTGAGGTGGTCATGCCGCCCTTTAGCCTAAGCAACGGCCCAGCACAATCCTATCCTATTTAGCACGAAGTGACACAAATCCGTCCAATGGCTTTTACGTGATTTTAAGCCCACTTTCGATAGGGCTGCTTACATGAAAATCACGTTCCCAGCATGACCCCTGTTCTCTCTTTGCTCTCAGCAACTGGTGTTGCTCTCGTTCTGACTGTGGTTTCAGTCGGCCTTTCGCTGACGGCGACACGTCTCGAAGCGGGTGATCTAGTGTTAGTTGTTGCCGCACCTTGGGGGCCACAAGCCCATGACATCATTCGATCCTCCGGATTGAACGAGACTTATCCTGTGCGAGCCCCCCTCGGTGGCTTGACACAGCTAAGCACCCCTTCGGATGCAGGTCGGCTAAGAGAAAACGGGGCGTGGTTGTTGCTGGATGGGAAAAGGATTGCGGCATTATGTCAATGACTTCAGCTGCTTCGGGAGTGAAGCAAAATAGACAGATTCAGATCTTCAGCAGCATTCTGCTCGCACCGTGGCCCACTTTGGTTGCGCTTTTTCTGAATCCAGCGGTTGGCTGGATGGGTTTGACGATCTGCAGTTTAGTTGTCATTGCCGTGACGCTTTCCGCTCACAAATTTGGAGATGAAATAGCCAAATATCTCTACGCGCTTGGCCTTGTCACGCAATGTGTGTTGTTCACGGCATCGCTGGCGGGACATGCATGGCAGATCGATTCGCACATGCTGTACTTTGTGGTGATCGCGATATCGTCGACCATGTATGATCGCAATGTTCTGCTCTTCACAGCCGGCGTCATTGCAGTACATCACCTGACGCTGACTTTTGCGCTGCCGATTTTGGTCTATCCAGATGGCACCTTAATGTCGAACGTCCAACGTACTGTGTTCCACGCTGTTGTTGTTGTCATGGAAACCGCAGCACTCACTGTCAGTATTTATCAAAAACAAGCCGCTGACCGCACTGTCACAGCCGAAAGCGAAGCCGCACGGGAGCAGACACGGCTGGCTCAGGAGGCGCGAAAGGAAGCCACGGAAAGTCGTGTGGCAACCGAACAGGTCGTCGCGACACTGTCAAATCATCTGGCCCGCTTGTCCGATGGCGACCTCACCGCTCAAATCCAGTCTCCATTTCCCGACGCGCAAGACCAGATCCGGATTGACTTCAATCAGACTGTCGGAAATCTGAACGTTGTCATGGACCGCCTGGCCTCTGTCGCCGGAAACATTCGCCGAGGTGCAACAGAGATCAGCGCTGCCTCGACAAATCTGTCCCAGCGCACGGAAAACCAAGCCGCGACATTGGAACAATCGGCTGCTGCTTTGGAAGAAATGACTTCCGGGGTCTCCCAAGCTGCAGAAGGCGCTCAGCAGGTCGAAAGCCAGATGAACACCGCTCGCGAAGAAACTTTGACGAGCGAGTCTGTGGTCCAAGAGGCCGTACAGGCCATGAACGAAATCGAAACCAGCGCCACCCAGATCTCGCAGATCATCGGCGTCATCGACAGCATCGCCTTCCAAACCAGCCTTTTGGCTTTGAACGCAGGTGTAGAAGCGGCACGCGCAGGTGAAGCCGGTGGTGGATTTGCCGTTGTGGCCTCAGAGGTGCGCGGTCTCGCTCAGCGATCGGCCGAATCTGCTCTGGAGATCAAAGCGCTGATCGATCAAAGTGCGGGCCATGTTGAACAAGGTGTCGAACAGGTGGGTCGAGCCGGAAAAGCCTTGGCCGATATACGCGGTCAGGTGTCTGCCATCGCCCAGCAGATCAGCAGCATCGCCGAGAGTGCATCGACCCAGAGCTCTGGATTGAAAGAAATCAACACGGGGATGACTCACCTAGACACCGTCACCCAGCAAAACGCTGCCATGGTTGAACAATCAACCGCCGCCTGTCAGCTTCTGCAGCGCGATGCAGGTGAACTTGCCGAAATCGTCGCTCAGTTCAAACTGACAGATGCTGTGGCGTCCTCTTCTGCCGAAGAAGATAAGCTTGACGCGGAATGGCAAAAGATTGCCTAGCAGGCGACAGTCCACATAAGCACAATAAAAAGGCCGCGCATTCCAGCGCGGCCTTTTTTCGATGTTTCAGATACGAGGTACTTTGGATCACACCGCTCGCTTCAGGGCTTCAACCAGATCGTCGCGCTCCCAGCTAAAGCCGCCATCGGCCTCAGGAGCCCGGCCAAAGTGGCCATAAGCCGCAGTGCGCTGATAAATCGGCTTATTCAGCTCGAGATGTGTGCGGATGCCCCGAGGGGTCAGATCCATGATCTGCGGAATGGCCTGTTCAATGTCACGTGCCTCAATCTGCCCGGTTCCATGGGTATCAACATAGATAGACAGAGGCTTGGCAACACCAATTGCATAGGACAACTGAACCGTACAGCGATCCGCCATACCAGCGGCCACAACGTTCTTTGCCAGATACCGCGCCGCATAGGCCGCTGAGCGATCGACTTTGGTTGGGTCTTTGCCCGAGAACGCCCCCCCACCATGAGGCGCGGCACCGCCGTAGGTATCAACAATGATCTTACGCCCCGTCAAACCGGCATCACCGTCTGGCCCGCCGATCACAAACTTACCGGTCGGGTTGACGTGCCATTCGGTCTGATCTGTCAGCCAGCCATCCGGCAGGCTTTGCCGAATGTACGGCTCAACAATCTCGCGGATATCCGCGCTGGTTAGGGTCTCATCAAGGTGCTGGGTCGACAGTACAAGCGAGCTCACGCCAACGGGTTTTCCATCACGATAGATGACCGAGAGCTGGGATTTGGCATCTGGGCCAAGCACAGCTTCAGTGCCATCTTTGCGCACCTCGGCAAGGCGACGTAGAATTGCGTGGCTGTACTGAATAGGAGCGGGCATAAGCGCCTCGGTCTCATTGGTCGCATAGCCAAACATGATCCCCTGGTCACCGGCGCCTTCGTCCCCGCGCTCGCCCGTCACACCCTGCGCAATATGCGCAGATTGTTCGTGCAGAAGGTTGGTGATTTCGCAGGTTTCATGATGAAACTTGTCCTGCTCATAGCCAATGTCCTTGATACAGGCGCGTGCGATTTCATCGATCTTGCCCATATATTCGGTCAGCTTGTCTTGATCCGTCAGACCAACTTCACCGCCAATTACAACGCGGTTTGTGGTTGCAAAAGTTTCACAGGCGACACGCGCCAAAGGGTCTTGCGCCAAAAAAGCGTCGAGAATGGCATCAGAAATGCGATCACACACCTTATCGGGATGTCCCTCTGACACGGATTCAGAGGTGAAGGTATAGTTCAGTCTGGACATGATTGCTCCATTGGAAAGTCGCTGTCACGCCAGGAAGCCGTTGTGACAGAATGATGAGCGGCCACTAGAGCCTGTTTAGGGGGCAGTCAATCTTTATCGCGATGGAATGGCCGAAAGAGACCAAAACAGGCAAAAAAGAGCAAGATGAGCACCGGTAGATCACCGACCCTTGAATATAACGTTAAACGCGTGGGCGATGGCAACGGAGCATCCACAAATCCAGCTTGCCCCAGACCAAGCTGGGCAATGATTCTACCAGCCCCATCGATGACGGCAGAAACGCCAGTGTTGGCTGCGCGTAACATTGGAAGACCCTGTTCAATTGCCCGAATACGCGCCTGAACCAGATGCTGATACGGTCCAGATCGTTCACCAAACCAAGCATCATTGGTGATTTGAAGCAGGAAATCCGCTCGCGCGGGGGCGCGATAAACATCTTGAGGAAACACAGCCTCATAGCAGATCAACGGAAGGGCTTTGCCGAGATCCCCCAAATCGAGCAGTCGCGGCCCTGGCCCCGCAGTATAGCCTCCCCCCGCCCGGGCCGCCAATCCCGCAATATTCCAACGCTCGAAAACGGCTGCCGCAGGCATGTATTCCCCAAAGGGGACCAAGTGATGTTTGTCGTA
This sequence comes from uncultured Pelagimonas sp., assembly GCA_947497905.1. Taxonomy (GTDB): domain Bacteria; phylum Pseudomonadota; class Alphaproteobacteria; order Rhodobacterales; family Rhodobacteraceae; genus CANMIH01. Next base: position 87,785 of record CANMIH010000004.1, on the reverse strand, counting down.
GACCTGAGACAGGCGGCCCTGATCATCCACCACCGCGAGCGAGTTGTAAAAGCGGCCTCCTTCGAGACGCTGAACACCCGTCACAACCTGTGCTGCGCCAGCTGCGCCTGACACAACTGAAAGAGCATTTCCTGCGCGATGCAACAGCATCGGCAGAGCAGTTTCAGGCCAGACCACCAACTTTGGTGCATCCTGCTGTGCGGGTTCTGCCGTGAAGCCAACCGAACGATCGAAAAACATCGAAACCAGATCTGGGTCCCATTTCTGATGCTGAGGAGCATTGGGCTGAACAAGCCGCACCATCGGACGCTGCGACAGAGCCTCTTCGGGAGGGACCAGCATCCAGCCAACAGACAGCAAGACCAAGAGCACTGTCAGTCCCAGCGCGGCGGGCAGAACGCGGGGCACCCCACCGGATAGGGCAACAGCAAAAAGCGCCGCGACCGAAAAGGTGAGAAAGTTCAACCCGTGTGGACCAACAAGCGAGACCCATTGGATCACATCGATCGGGGCCCAAAGATAGGCGACCAAAGCCCAAGGAAATCCCGTCAGAACATAGGCTCTGGCGAGCTCCGCAGCGGTCCAGGCTATAACGAGGGCCAGACTAGGTCGACCGACGGCATGTCCTGCCACCCAAAAGGCCAGCGCCCAGAACAATGCCATTCCCCCGGCCATTCCAAGTAGGGCAAACGGAGCCATCCAACCGGTTGTAGCTGCATCAACAAAGAACGGTTCAACAATCCATGCCAGGGTAACGCCGAAATACCCTAAGCCGATCATCCAACCAGTTCCAACGGCCGATGTGCTTTTCGCCGAGGCATTAAAAAGCCAAAACGCCAACGTCAGTGCCGCCAGACCGAGGTACCAGTGATTATACGGCGCCTGCCCAAGCGCAAGCAAAACCCCGGCCCCAAACGCCAGTGGCAAACGTGTCCAAAGCGGAAGAGGCCGAGACGCGACAAGCGCGCTATCAGACATGCTCGGATCCCGAAGCGGAAACCGCAGTCACTGTAGGGACTATGCGACGTGCCTCAGGCAATCTGACGCGCAGCCGTTTGACACGGCGCGGGTCGGCGTCGACAACCTCCAGCTCAATACCCGCCGGATGGGCAACCATCTCGCCCCGGGCAGGCACGCGCCCCGCCAACATAAAGATCAATCCACCCAAGGTATCGATCTCTTCTCCGTCAATATCCTCATGATCTGTCAGAGTTTGGCCAAGCTCTTGTTCGAATTCATCGAGCGGCGTTTTCGCCAAGGCGAGATAACACCCTGCCCGCTCCCGCACCCAGAACTTGTCCTCTTCTGCGTCATGCTCGTCTTCAATCTCACCAATAACCTGTTCAATGAGATCCTCGATGGTCACAAGGCCATCCACGCCACCATATTCATCAATCACCAGTGCCATATGCCGACGCTCGGTCTGCATCTTGGTCAGGAGAACCCCAATGGTCATCGACGGGGGCACAAACAACAAAGGCCGCAACATGCTTTGAAGATCGAACTCTGGCCCGTCCCCGTTGAACCCGTGGCTTAGGGCGAAATCCTTGAGGTGGGCCAGCCCCATCGGGGTATCCAACGTCCCATCGTAGACCGGCAATCGGGTCAGACCGCTCTCGCGGAAGACATCCAGCAGTTCCTCTTTGCTCACGGACATCGAAACGGCTGTGATATCCGCCTTGGGAACCGCCACATCCTCTACCCGCATGCGGCGCAGATTGATCATACCATGAGTTTGCGGCACGGGCTGATGGGTCACAGCCCCTGCCTCATCGTTTGGTCGAATATCGGACCTTCCACGGCCAAACAGCCGCCGCAAAAAGCCAGGCCTCTGACCCAGTGTGTCGTCATTTGAATTTTGCTTCGTCATGCGCGCGCTCTGCGCTGCATTAGACGAGCCGTCGTTTTCGCCCATCAATCCATACCATTCAGGCGCCAGTTGGCGCGTCGTCTTCCCTATATGGGTCGGGCAGGCCAAGTTTGCCAAGTATTTCGCCCTCTAACCGTTCCATAAGCGTGGCATCTGCGTCACGGATATGGTCATAGCCGATAAGATGTAACACCCCATGAACAATCAAATGTGTCACATGGGCGGCAAATGGCTTGCCCTGCTCTTCTGCTTCGCGCGAGCAGGTTTCAAAAGCGATTGCGATATCGCCAAGCTCTTCTTCTTCAGGCAGCAACGGATCGGCCCCATCCACTTCGGCAGACAGATCTTCATAAGGCCAGCTCAATACATTGGTCGGTTTCGCTTTTTCACGAAACTCATCATTGAGCGCCATAATCCGCTGATCATCACAGCCCATCACCACAATTTCGTGGCCTGACGGGTCGATATTGAGATGAGACAATGCCGCTTGAGCCGCGGTTTCGGTTAGCTCAACAAGGCCCACCGCCTTCCAGCGCGCATCTTCGATGATAGTGTCAGTCAGCATAGATCACCGGCAAAATTGTCCTTTTGCGCTTCCAGACGAAAAACCTGACCTGCATGAGATCAGGCTTGCTGCGCATCGTTCTCATAAGCCTCAATAATTTTGGCGACAAGCGGATGTCGCACAACGTCTTTGCTTGTGAAGTAATTGAAAGCGATGCCCGGAATTTGATCCAACAACCGTTCCGCATCTGACAGACCCGACGGCACACCACGCGGCAGGTCGATCTGCGTCCTGTCCCCGGTGATCACCATGCGGCTCCCTTCCCCTAGTCGGGTCAGGAACATCTTCATCTGCATGGTTGTTGCGTTCTGCGCCTCATCCAAAACGACAAAGGCATTTGACAAGGTCCGACCACGCATGAAGGCAAGCGGTGCAATTTCGACGGTTTTTTCTTCCATCATTTTCGCAAGCTGTTTGCCCGGCATGAAATCATTCAGCGCGTCATAAAGCGGCTGCATATAGGGGTCGACTTTTTCCTTCATATCCCCCGGAAGATAGCCAAGCTTTTCACCGGCTTCGACCGCTGGGCGCGACAGAATAATTTTGTCGACCTGTCCCGTGATCAACATGTTCACACCAACAGCGACCGCGAGATATGTTTTGCCTGTCCCGGCCGGGCCGATGCCAAAGCCAAGTTCGTTGGAGAACAGCGACTGAACATAGGCCTTTTGAGCCTCCGTGCGCGGTTCGATCAGCTTTTTGCGGGTTTTAATCTCAACCTTACCGCCACCAAACATCTCAAGCTGAGAATCCGGGCCCGGTTCTTCAAGGCGGAATTCGCGATCGATGTCGCTTGCCGCTACCTCACGCCCCTGTTCGAGCCGTTCATACAGCGAGCGAAGTACTTCGGTGGCTTCGGCCTGAGCTTCAGGCTCGCCATGAATCGTCAGAAGATTGCCGCGTCGCAGAATCTGAACGCCTGTGCGCACTTCGATATCAGTCAGGTTTCGGTCATATTCGCCGCAAAGATCAATAAGCAGGCGGTTATCGGGAAATTCCAAAATGGCTTCGGTAACAGTGCCAGATGTCACGCATGTCTCCTGCGCTGGGTTGCATACATAGGGTGCCAAGTCGCGCGGACAAAGGCAAGGGGCGGCAGCCAAATGTCACGCGATTGATACGCCGATGCGGCCATTCCTCCAAAAAGAAACCAGCCACACCTATGGTGCAGCTGGCAAAATGTTCTTTAACAATCTGGGACTTAAAGAGGATCGCCAATGATCGACGTTGATCCACCTTTGAAATCACCTGTGGCGATCGTTGGAGGCGCGGTGCCCGAGCAGACCGGCTTACCGTATTTGTCGAGACGGGCCGAAAGATAGCCCTCAACACCATCATCGATGATCCAATGATCACAGCCATTTGGGTCAACCCAAATACCTGCACGCATTTGGCTCAGATCGTCGGCGTCAATGCCACGGTCGATGCCCTTGTTCGGACCATGTGCGCCGAAGCCATCCACCACTTCACATCCCGAAACAACAACTGCAGCTGTCAAGGCAAGGCCAATTTTGAGTACGTTCATATCTTTGGCCCCTTAGCGAATGCAGATGATTTCAACGCGGCGATTGCGCGCCATACCGTCTTTGGTTCCATTGCTGGCAACCGGCTGACGTTCACCGTATCCACGGATATCCACGATGCTTGCACCTGTCGACCGAGCAATACGCGCGACGGAAACAGCACGGTTGTAGCTCAGCTTCATGTTATACGCATCCGAGGCGCGGCTGTCGGTGTGTCCGGTGATGATGTAAGAAATCGCATTTGCGCTCTGAAAGAACTCTGCCAGGCGCTGCTGGCCCGCTGGAGAAATGCGATGGCTGTCAGTGGCAAAGAACTGATCGGTGTTCAGAACACCGCAGGTGTTGCCTCGGTTACAGACCGGAATACCTTTGCGGTTGACGTGAGGGGTCATGTAACCCTCAACGCCATCATCCATCACCCAGTGTTCACATCCGTCGGGATCCACCCAGATACCCGGAATATACTGCTCACCCTGAATCGTGCGGGTATTTTGCGTCGAAAGAAAAGGTGTATTCTGCTCTGCGTTGCCTGCAACGGCAGGCGCCGTCATTGACAGTCCCGCCAGCGCAGCCAGCGCCAATGCGCCTACGGCTTTGGTCATGCGTGTCGCCACAGCCTCTGTCCCCTGATTGGTGTTTCCCCCACACGTGCAACCAGAAAATGGCAGCGGTTACACGCAAATTTACTATAATCAACACATTAGCAAACAATTCCCCCGTGTGAAGCGAAAACACAGGGGAAATGTAACAACAGAGGGCTCAGCGCAGCCAATTGGCCACGCATTCAGAGGCGAGACGGATTTCAACTTAGAAACAATGCGTTGATTGTTTCCAAATTGGATTAAATCAACTCGCCCGTCAGGGAATTGGACTGAGACGCGACGATTTTGACCTTAGCGAGTTCGCCAACCTCGACATTCTCGACCACCGCGTGAACCGCGTGCAGATATTCGGACTTGCCGATCATCTGCCCCGGCAAACGGCCTTTTTTCTCGAACAAGACCGAAACCTCACGACCTACCATCGCGTTCTGGAGATCGCGCTGCTGCTGTCCAAGCAGCGCCTGTAGCCGACGCAGACGATCGTCTTTTTCATCTTCTGGAACCTGCGGGCGCTCAGCCGCTGGCGTTCCAGGACGCTCGGAATACTTGAATGAGAAGGCTGAGCCGTATTTGACCTCTTCGATCAATGCCATGGTGTCGAGGAAATCTTGCTCGGTTTCCTCGGGAAATCCGACAATGAAGTCGCCCGACAGGTGCAGGTCAGGACGCGCTTCGCGCAGACGCTCGATCAGGCGAATGTATTGCTCGGCGGTATGGCTCCGGTTCATCCGCTTGAGGATCTTGTCGCTGCCTGCCTGCACCGGGAGGTGAAGATACGGCATAAGCTTTTCACAATCTGCGTGGGCCGCGATCAGATCGTCATCCATGTCGTTTGGGTGCGACGTGGTGAAGCGAATGCGCTCAAGGCCATCAATGGTGGCCAACTCTCGCACCAGACCACCGAGACCTTTCTCGTGCCCGTGATAGGCGTTCACATTCTGGCCAAGGAGGGTGATCTCGCGGACACCACGTTCAACCAGATCCCGCGCTTCCCCCATAATCCGCTGTGACGGACGGCTAACTTCTGCGCCGCGTGTATAGGGCACCACGCAGAAGGCGCAGAATTTGTCGCACCCTTCCTGAACGGTCAAAAACGCCGTTGGGCCGCGCTTGGCCTTGGGACGGCCTTTCAGATGCGCAAATTTATCTTCTTCAGGGAAATCGGTATCAACGGCTTTTTCACCAGCGCGCGCTTTGGCCTCAAGCTGTGGCAGACGGTGATAGCTTTGAGGGCCCACTACGAGATCAACCATTGGCTGGCGCCGCATGATTTCCTGCCCTTCGGCCTGCGCCACACAGCCCGCAACACCGATCTTCAGATCGGGCTTTTCGGCCTTCAAACCTTTATAGCGCCCCAGCTCGGAATAGACCTTTTCGGCGGCCTTCTCGCGAATATGGCAGGTGTTGAGCAGAATCATATCCGCATCATCTGGCGTATCTGTCTGCACATAGCCTTCGCCACCCATGGCCTCGGCCATACGTTCGCTGTCATAGACATTCATCTGACAGCCATAGGTTTTTATGTATAGCTTCTTGGGCGTGCTCATGGTCAGGGATCCGTTCGCGCAGAAAAGTCTAACGGCACCTCTGCCGTCCATCAGGGGCCGGACATACCGCATAATACCCTCTGCTTGCAATGCAGCAGATTTTCACCGATTCTGCACCGGCATGAAGTATCGAGGCAGGCATGCAATACAACGGATTAGACCATTTCCTAAATCAAAGCACCGCGGTTTTGGCCAAAGGGCCAATCGCCTTGGTGTTTGCAGAAGATGACGTTGAGTTAGACACGACACTGCGCCACGTGCGGCATTCGGGCTTTAAAGCTGTGTTGTGCTTCATGTCCACACGGCATGACCTTGCACCGGATCTCGAAAACAAAGTGCATCGCATTGACTATGATGTGGCCAACGAGGGCGCCCTGCCCCATGCCGTCAACGCCGTCATAGCAGCGGCCCCTGACAACACCTGGATGTATTACTGCTATAATGCTGAATATCTCTTCTATCCCTTCTGCGAAACGCGCACGATTGGAGAGATGCTGTCGTTCCACGCTGAAGAACGCCGGGATGCCATGCTGACCTATGTGGTCGACCTTTATGCCGGTGATCTGGACCAACATCCCAATGCGGTCTCATTGGATGACGCCTTTCTGGATCGATCAGGTTATTATGCTTTGGCGCGCAATGACCCCGCCAACCACCATCATCCCAAAGAACGGCAGCTGGATTTTTTCGGGGGATTGCGGTGGCGGTATGAAGAACATGTCCCCTACGAGCGCCGCAAAATCGACCGCATCGCGCTGTTCCGCTCAAAGAAAGGTCTCCAACTGCTGGAGAACCACACCTTCAATGTTGAAGAATACAACACCTACGCCTGCCCCTGGCACAACAACCTGACGGCGGCGGTGGTGTCGTTCCGGACTGCGAAAGCGCTCAAACTGAACCCGGGATCGACCTACGATATTCGCAATTTTCGCTGGTACAATTCCACGCCCTTCGAGTGGCATTCGCGCCAACTGCTTGATCTTGGCCTGATGGAGCCCGGTCAGTGGTTCTAACGGCGCGAGCCGAGCGCTCAAAAGATCTGCGGCTCGCGCAAATTTAGATCACAGACCGCAAAACAAAAAAGGGCACCCAAAAGCGCCCTTTCTCAGCAAGTCAAAGCGAAACTTAACCGCGATATTTTGACAGGATCATCGATCCATTGGTGCCACCAAAGCCAAACGAATTGGTCATGACACTATCCAGACCGACGTTTTCAACCAAGCTGGTGGCGATCTCTGCAGGTTTCAATGCCGGATCAAGGGTTTCAACGTTGATCGAGGGGATGATGAAATCATGCTCAAGTGCCAGCAGACAATAGATGGCTTCCTGCGCGCCTGTCGCACCCTGGCTGTGACCGGTCATCGATTTAGTCGAGGACACGGGCGGTGTGGATCCCTCTCCAAAGACACGACGCACGGCCTCGATCTCACCAACATCGCCAACCGGGGTCGAGGTCCCGTGAGCGTTTATGTAGCTGACCTTCCGGTCGTCACCCAGCGTCGAGAGCGCCACGCGCATCGCGCGCTCGCCACCTTCACCCGACGGCGCCACCATATCGGCACCATCTGATGTCGCACCATAGCCGGTGACCTCAGCATAGATTTTGGCACCACGTGCTTTCGCATGTTCCAGCTCTTCCAGAACCAGAATGCCGCCGCCACCACCGATGACAAACCCATCGCGATCCGCATCAAAGGCACGCGAGGCTTTTTCAGGCGTGTCGTTATACTTCGACGACATCGCACCCATCGCGTCAAACAGGCAGGACAGGGTCCAATCCAGCTCTTCGCCACCACCCGCAAACATAACGTCCTGTTTGCCCAGCATGATCTGCTCAACCGCATTGCCGATACAATGCAGCGACGTCGAACAGGCCGAGGTGATCGAATAGTTGATGCCTTTGATCTGGAACGCGGTCGACAGGTTGGCAGACACGGTCGAACACATCGCCTTGGGCACCGCAAACGGGCCAATGCGCTTGGTTGCACCTGTTTTCAATACGGTCTGATGAGCCGCCAGCATCGCGCTGGTGGAGGGGCCGCCGGACCCGGCCACAAGACCAGTGCGGGGATTGATCACATCCGATTGTTCAAGGCCAGAGTCAGCAATGGCTTGCTGCATCGCGATATAGGCATAGGCGGCACCGGGGCCCATGAAGCGCAACGTCCGCTTGTCGATATGATCCGCGACATTGAGTTTGATGTCACCAGCGATCTGGCTGCGGAACCCATGTTCCTTCATCGCCTCATTGGCAGTGATCCCGGATTTCCCGGCTTTCAACGAGGCCAGAACCTCTTCGGCATTGTTACCGATGGACGAGACAATCCCCAGTCCGGTGACGACGACACGGCGCATGCGGCCTCCTAAATTTGCTTAAGCCTTACTAGGACATTGCAACGGTCAGGTGCAAGTATGAGCAGATGAAATGGGGGAATAGACAGCATGATCCCAATCGCTCAGGCGTGAATAATTCGACAAAGTGAGGCATTCATAACGACCCCCGACCTCGCCCAAACACATTACCCGCAGCGATGCCCCAGCAGCACCCAAAGCGCGAGAGGCACAATAAGGGTCAGAACCGCAATCGCAGCGGAGACCTTATTGTGTTTGACCTTCTCAACACCAACCATGACCTTGAATGTCGTAGCCAAACTAAGCTGATGACGGCGCTTCAAATAAAGGGTCAACGCCAAAGCACCAAAACAAAACAGCAGCGCCGGAAGCGGGAAAGCTGCATTGACGCAGGAAGTCACTTCATCGTTGGTCATGGTCAACTTCTCTAAAACAGCGAAGCCGATCCAAATGGATCGGCCTCTTGTTTCGCATCAGAAAGACGGGCTTAGCTTTCGCTCAGCGCCACTTTCATGTCTTTCACCTGATAGATCATTTCACCGTCGGCTTCGACGATTCCGTCCGCCACACCCATGGTCAGGCGACGGGTTTGGATCGCTTTGGTGAAATCGATTTTGTAAGTCAGCATCTTACGGTCAGGGCGCACCATGCCGGTCAGTTTCACTTCACCGACACCAAGTGCATAGCCGCGCCCCTGCCAACCTCGCCAGCCAAGGTTAAATCCTGTCAACTGCCACAGACCATCAAGGCCAAGACACCCAGGCATAATCGGGTTACCCGGAAAATGGCAGTCAAAGAACCACAGCTCGGGGGTGATATCAAATTCAGCCACGATGTGGCCTTTGCCATGCGCTCCACCATCGCCAGAGACTTCGGTGATGCGATCCATCATCAGCATGGGCGGGGCTGGCAGCTGGGCATTTCCCGGGCCGAATAGCTCGCCACGCGCGCATTTGAGAAGATCTTCCTTGTCAAAACTGGTCGGAAATTGGGCCATTCAGGCTTGCCCCTATGTTTTTCGTTTACTGTTCAGCCACCTCTAGCACCCGCCCCAAGCCCCATGCAAGTGCGTGGCCCGGACCTGTACTACGCGAAATTCATTTGAATTGGGGGGCCGCCATCCTTTATATGTCATTCAGATGGAAAAAAGGCGTTTTGCGTGATGAACTCTCAGTCGATAGCTCGTGGCAAGGACTGGCTGGCCAAATCTGAACTGCGCCCCACCCGGCAGCGCGTTGCACTGGCTTCGCTTCTGGTTGGTGACGGCAAGAATCGTCATGTCACTGCCGAGTGGCTGTTTGACGAAGCCAAATCGCAGGGCGAAGCCGTTTCTCTTGCGACTGTCTACAACACGCTCAAAGCCTTTTGCTCTGCTGGGTTGATGCAAGAAGTCACCGTGGATGGGTCAAAAAGCTATTTTGACACCAATACCCATGATCATCCCCATTTTTACTGGGAGGATGATGGAAAGCTAACTGACGCACCCGCCGATCAGCTTGTGATCGCAAGTATGCCCAACGCACCTGACGGGGCAGAGATTGCCTCGATTGACGTTGTGATCCGGTTGCGTCGCACGCACTAGCCTCTCAATCGGTTTTCGCCTCGTCGCTTCCCGAAACTGACATTCTGATGCTCAGACCTGCATCGGGACCTTCTGTTTTAAATACAGAAAAACAAGCCCAACCCAATTTATTCGACCATTTCAGATCCTTATTGTGTGTTCGCTGGATGAAGATGGCGACCCAGATTTTTACATTCAAAAACACATAGATAAGAATTTGACCGGACTTCGAGATACTGCCTGATTCAGCCAATCGGTTTTGATTCCGAGCGGAAAAGGGCTCGGTCAACTCAAACAAAGGGCTATACTTCCACAAATTTTTGCGCTCCATTGCTCTCACAAAAAAAATTTTTCTAGCTTCTCTGCACGAAGCGATCTGACAGGACTACGCTGTGACACACCAATTCCCGTTGATTTTTGATGGCCATAACGATGTGCTCACCAACCTGTATCGCGACGGCGGTTTGTCGGCTTCCGAGAGTTTCCTGACCGGGCGCAAGGGCGCGATTGATGTTAATTCCGCCAAAGAAGGTGGGTTCGGTGGCGGGTTCTTCGCGGTCTGGGTGCCCTCGCCCATGGATGTCGATGACGCCTTTGAAAAAATGGCTGCGGAAAAATACGACCTCCCGCTTCCCGAGTTGATCACCGCAAACGAGGCTCTGCCTGTTGTGCTTTCCCAGGCCGCCATCCTCTTCGAATTGGAGCGTAAGGGGGCTTTGAAAGTTGTTCGAAGCGCCGCAGAGATTCGCGAATGCATGGATCAGGGCATCATGTCGGCGATTTTTCATATCGAAGGTGCCGAAGCCATCGACCCGGATTTACACGCCCTCGACGTTTTGCATGCAGCAGGCCTGCGATCGCTGGGGCCAGTTTGGAGCCGCCCGACCATTTTTGGCGAAGGCGTACCGTTTCGGTATCCTTCAGGCCCCGACATCGGCGGCGGGTTGACCGACCATGGTCTGCGTTTGGTTGAGCGCTGCAATCAGTTGAAAATTATGCTGGATTTGTCTCACCTCAACGAGAAGGGCTTCTGGGACGTTGCCAAACGGTCGGATGCTCCCCTTGTTGCTACGCATTCCAACGCACATGCGATCTGCCCTCATGCCCGAAATCTGACCGATGACCAGATGCGCGCCATTGCCGAAAGTGATGGCATGGTCGGCCTGAACTTTGCCGTTGCCTTCCTACGTGAAGACGGACGGATGTTGACCGATGTGCCGCTTGAGCAGATGCTACGGCATATTGACCACATGATTGGAATTCTGGGCGAAGACCGTGTTGGTCTTGGCTCGGACTATGACGGGGCTGAAGTGCCCGAGGATGTGACCACGGCAGCAGGCCTGCCCCGTCTCTGCGAAGCCATGCAAAACCATGGCTATGGCAATGAGCTCATTAAGAAGCTCTGCCATGAAAATTGGTTACGGGTTCTGGAAAAGACCTGGGGCGCGTGACCTCAACACCAAAATGATTACAACAGCGAGGACAACATGACTGTCTTTACCAAAATGCTTTCCGGCGCAGCTATGGGCCTGGCCCTGGCCGTCACTTCAGGTGCTGCTTTTGCCGAAACACCCCCAAACATGCTCGTTATCGCCAACCGCATTGACGACATCACCACCCTAGATCCGGCCGAAAGCTTTGAATTTGCCGGTTCAGACGTGAGCCGCAACATTTACCAGAAACTGGTCAACTTTGACCCCGCGAACCTCGATGGCGGTTACCAGCCCGAAGTCGCCGAAAGCTGGACCGTGTCTGACGACGGCAAAACCATCACATTCACCATTCGTGACGGTCTGACCTTCCACTCGGGCAATCCCGTGACCGCAGAAGACGTTGAGTTTTCGCTTCAGCGCGCGGTTATCCTGAACAAGACCCCGTCGTTCATCCTCACTCAATTCGGTTTCACAGCAGATAATGCGGCGGACACCATCAAAGCGGACGGCAACACCGTCACCATCGTGACCGATCAGCCATATGCAACGTCGTTTGTTCTCAACTGCCTGACCGCGACCATCGGTGGCATCGTGGACAAAAAGACCGTGATGGCCAACGAAGTTGACGGCGACATGGGCAACGAATGGCTGAAAACCAACTCGGCCGGTTCCGGCGCCTATAAGCTCTCAAGCTGGAAACCCAATGAAAGCGTTACACTGACCTCGAACCCCGATTTCTATCTGGGTGCCCCAGCCATGAAACGCGTGATTGTGCGCCACGTTCAGGAAAGCGCGTCGCAGCGCCTGTTGCTGGAGCGTGGTGACATCGACATCGCCCGCGATCTGAACCCCGAAGACGTAAAAGGCGCGATGGCCGCAGATGACATCCGCATCCACGACGAAATGCGTGGCCGTCTGATGTATATCTCGATGAACCAGAAGCACCCCGAGCTGTCCAAGCCAGAAGTGCGTCAGGCCATCAAACATCTGATCGATTATGAAGGGATGCAGAACAGCTTCCTGAACGGTCAGTATGTGATCCATCAGAACTTCCTGCCGAAAACTTTCCTCGGTGCCGTGGATGAGAACCCATTTGACCTGAATGTCGCAAAGGCCAAAGAGCTCTTGGCCGCTGCGGGTGTTGATGGGCTTGAACTCGAAGTTGGCGTGCGTGAATCGCAGGATCGGATCGAAATCGCACAGTCGATGCAGAACACCTTTGCTCAGGCTGGCATCAAGCTGAACATCACCGTTGGCACGGCCAAACAGGTTCTGGGCCGTTACCGCGCCCGCGAGCTGGATGTCTATCTTGGTGCATGGGGCCCGGATTACCCCGATCCCCACACCAACGCCGGCACCTTTGCCTATAACCCCGACAACTCGGACGCAGCCAATGCCACCGGTCTGCTCGCCTGGCGCAACAGCTGGGACACCGGCGGTTTGACTGACGTTGTGGGCAAAACCGTGATCGAGAATGACCGCGCTGTGCGTGCTAAACTCTACGGTGAAATTCAAGCAACCTTCCGCGACACATCGCCATTTGCTGTGATGTTCCAGAAAATCGAACAGGCCGGTGTGCGTGACAACGTACAGAACCTGAACCTGGGCGGTGCTACCACCGCTGTATCGTACTGGCCGGTGACCAAGTAAATGGCCGCGACCGACACTCAAACCAAGGGGCGCGTTCGCGCGCCTCTTGCCCCCTGGCTGAAGGGCACGGCCACCACGCTTTTGTCAATCTGCGTGACGATGCTGGGTCTGCTCTTCGTGACGTTTATCATCGGACGGGTCATGCCGATCGACCCGGTTCTGGCGATTGTGGGCGAACGCGCCTCGCAGTCGACCTATGACGCTGTGTTCCTTGAGCTTGGGCTGGACAAGCCGCTTTTGGTACAGTTCGGATATTATATCTGGGACGTTTTGCATGGCGATTTTGGCGACAGCCTGTTGAATGCGCGCCCGGTTTCAGAAGACATCGCACGTGTGTTCCCCGCCACCATGGAGCTGGCGACACTGGGTGTGCTTGTCGGCATTTTTCTCGGTGTACCGCTGGGCGTGATCGCAGCCGTACGCCGGGGGTCATGGATCGACCAGATCGCCCGCGTTGTGGCACTTGTTGGCTACTCCATGCCTATTTTCTGGCTGGGCCTGATGGGCCTGTTGGTGTTCTACGGCATCCTCGGATGGGTCGGTGGACCCGGGCGTCTGGATATCTTCTATGAAGACATCGTGCCCGCCCGCACTGGTATGATCCTGATTGATGCCGCGCTGGCGCGGGACTGGGATGTGTTCCGCAACGCCTTTTCCCATATCGTGCTGCCTGCCTCACTTCTGGGCTATTACTCTCTGGCTTATATCAGTCGCATGACACGCTCTTTCATGTTGGAACAACTGTCCTCTGAATATGTCACCACGGCGCGGGTCAAAGGCCTGTCAGAGCGTCAGGTGATCTGGGGCCATGCGTTTAAAAACATCCGCGTACAGCTGATTACTGTGATTGCGCTCAGCTATGCCAACCTGCTGGAAGGCTCGGTTCTGACCGAGATCATCTTCAGCTGGCCGGGCATTGGCAGCTATATCACCACCGCGCTTCTAAGCGCCGATATGAACGCCGTATTGGGCGGGACCGTTGTGGTCGGGTTGATCTTCATCTGCCTGAACATCTTTTCGGATCTGCTGTACCGCGTTTTTGACCCGAGGTCGAAATGACAGATATGACATTGCGGCAATGGCTGTTGACCGACGCACCGACGTCGCGTCGCCATGCCCGGCTGGCCAGCTTTTACAAGGGCTGGCTGAGCCTCCGCTCGAACTCTATGGCCATGTTTGGTCTGGGCATTCTGGTGGTTCTGGTGCTGGCCGCAGCACTGGCCCCGCTTTTGGCACCACATGATCCCTTTGCACAAGATCTGGCCAACCGCTTGCAACCGCTGGGTAGCGAGGGCCACATCCTTGGCACCGACAGTCTGGGACGCGATATTCTCTCGCGTCTGATCTACGGCGCGCGGATCACCCTGTATATTGTGGCTCTCGTGGCGTTGATCGCGCCGGCTGCCGGTCTTTTGGTGGGTACCGTTGCAGGCTATGCAGGAGGTTGGGTCGATATTGTGATGATGCGCATCACAGATATCTTTCTCGCCTTTCCACGTCTGGTGCTGGCTCTGGCTTTTGTGGCTGCATTGGGCGCCGGGATTGAAAACGCGGTTCTGGCCATCTCGCTGACTGCGTGGCCACCCTATGCCCGTATGGCACGCGCCGAAACCCTGACCATCCGCAGCTCAGACTATATCAATGCAGTGCGCTTGCAGGGCGCAGGCCCAATCCGCATCATCACCAAACACATCTGGCCGCTGTGCATTTCATCTCTGATCGTCCGTGTGACGCTTGATATGGCGGGCATCATCCTCGCGGCTGCGGGTCTGGGCTTTCTCGGCCTCGGTGCTCAACCACCCAGCCCGGAGTGGGGCGCGATGATCTCGGAAGGCCGTCGGTTTATTCTGGATCACTGGTGGGTCGCCACCGTGCCCGGTCTGGCCATTTTCACCGTCTCTCTGGCTTTTAATCTGCTCGGAGACGGGCTCCGAGATGTGCTTGATCCGAAGGAGGGCGGCCAATGAGCCTGTTGGGCGTTGAAAACCTTTGGGTGAAATTCCCTACCCGTCAGGGTGTCTTTGATGCGGTGCGTGGTGTCTCTTTTAGCCTCGGACAAGAGCGTCTGGGGATCGTGGGCGAAAGTGGCTCGGGCAAGTCGATGACTGGCCGCGCCATCCTGCGCCTGATCCGCAATCCCGGCATTGTCGAAGCGGATCACATCAATCTGGAGGGTAAGAACCTTCTGGATATGAGCGAACGCGCCATGCGTGATGTGCGTGGCAAACAGATCTCGATGGTGATGCAGGACCCCAAGTTCTCGCTCAACCCGGTGACAACCGTGGGGGCGCAGATCATCGAAGCTTACCGTCAACACAATCGCGTATCGAAAGCTGAGGCCCATAAAAAGGCCCTTGAGATGCTTGAGGCCGTGTCCATCCGCGACCCGGAACGGGTCATGCGCGCCTATCCGCATGAGGTGTCGGGCGGGATGGGGCAACGGATCATGATCGCTATGATGCTGATCCCCGACCCCAAGATCCTGATTGCAGATGAACCCACGTCGGCTCTGGATGTCTCGGTGCAACGTCAGGTGCTCAATATCATGGATGGGCTGGTGAAAGAGCGCGGCATGGGGCTCATTTTCATCAGTCACGACCTCAATCTGGTGTCCGAATTCTGTGACCGCGTGTTGATCATGTATTCGGGCCGAATTGTCGAGGTTTGTGACGCGGACAAGCTGCATGAGGCCAAACACCCGTACACCCGTGGTCTGCTCGACTCGCTGCCGCGGTTGGATCAGGAAGAAACCCATCTGAGCGTGTTGAACCGCGATCCCGCGTGGTCGGACACCGAAAGTGTGAGGGGCTGAGATGTCGGCACTTGAAATCTCAAACCTGAACGTTTGGTTCGGTGATGGTCCAGATCGCGTGGATGCTGTCAAAGGTGCAAGTTTTGCGGTGGCCCAAGGCGAGAGCTTTGGCCTTGTTGGCGAAAGCGGCTCGGGCAAATCGACCATTCTGCGGGCCATGACCGGGCTTGCTCCTACATGGTCAGGCGATATCACCGTCGAAGGAACCTCGCTGACCGGAGCCAAACGCGACAAAGGGTTCTTCCGCACCGTTCAGATGGTGTTCCAAGATCCTTATGCTTCGCTTCATCCCCGCCACACCGTGGATCAGGTTCTCAGCGAAACCCTGCAACTGCATGGGATAAACGACATCGACACCCGTGTTGAAACGCTGTTGGAAGATGTGGGTCTGGGGCGGCGGTTCCGCTTTCGCTATCCGCACCAGCTTTCGGGTGGACAGCGGCAGCGCGTTGCCATCGCCCGTGCGCTGGCCGGTGAACCAGACATTCTGCTTCTGGACGAACCAACCTCGGCGCTGGATGTGTCGGTTCAGGCCGAAATTCTTAATCTTCTGACAGATCTACGGGCGGAACATGGGCTGACGTATCTCATGGTGTCACACGATCTGGCGGTGATTGCGCATATGTGCGACCGGCTTGCGGTGATGCGTCATGGTGAGATTATCGAGATCATGGATGCGGCAACCCTGCGCGCGGGGCAACCGGCACATGAATATTCCCAAGACTTGCTGGGCGCTTCAACCGCGCCATAAAGGCAAATGAAAGCACGAAAAAACCGCCCGATGCATCTGCAACCGGGCGGTTTGCTTTCAGGGGAAGATATCCTTCCCCTTCTTACTTAGCTGGCCGAGGCAAGAAGGCTAGCGTTGCCTCCAGCTGCGGTGGTGTCGACACAGATGTGGCGCTCAAGAATGCAGCGGTCCCCGAAATCCGCATCGTTGATCAGCGGGATCAACGCGCCATCCCGGGCGGCGAGCGCCTTGCGCAATGGGCGCAGAACCGCCTCATCTCCCCAGCATACCACCGCATCAAACCCACTGAGCGCTTCCAGATCCGCAGCCGCAATAACACCGTTCACTTCACCGTCCTGCATGGCCCCTGAGGCAACCACCAGCGGGGTCGATCCATGCGCCCGCACGATCGCGGCTTGTTTGCGCGCTGCCTCGGCGGTTGGCCCAAGGCACAGGAACACCCCGCGCCCATAGGTCGAAAGCAGGTTGGATTCACCGGTTGGTCCGGGCAACTGGCTGCTTGTCAGGGCCAGGCGCTCCGGGCGAGGTGTCGCGCTTAGCGCGGTTTGTACAGCAGCCTGAGACACCGAAGTTTCGCCAGTATCTGCAACGGTTTCGCGTGCGGTCTGAGCAAAGCGTTTCACATAGTTTGGACCGCCCGCTTTGGGGCCAGTGCCGGACATGCCTTCGCCGCCAAAAGGTTGCGAGCCCACGATTGCGCCGATCTGGTTGCGGTTGATGTACATATTGCCAACGTTGAGCTGGCTTGTGACCTGCTCAATCCGGTCATCAATCCGCGAATGCATGCCGAAGGTCAGGCCAAAGCCGGTGGCATTGATCGCCGCCACCACCTGATCCAGCTCCGAGGCCTTGTAGGTCGCCACATGCATGATCGGCCCAAAGACTTCGCGGGTGAGGTCACCAATACCCGACACCTTGAGCACAGCAGGTGCCACGAAGGTCCCGTCGGTGGGCATCGCCAGCTCTTTCAGCAATCGCCCTTCCGCCCGCGCGGCGTCCACATAACCAGTAATGTCGTCATAAGCACCCTGATTGATCACTGGGCCCACATCGGTGCGCATGTCCCAGGGGTCGCCCAAAACCAGCTCATCCATCGCGCCATAGAGCATCTCAAGCAGAGTATCGGCCACATCTTCTTGCACATAGAGCAGGCGCAGAGCCGAGCAGCGCTGGCCCGCTGACTGGAAGGCCGAGGCCACAATGTCTTTGATCGCTTGTTCCGGCAGCGCGGTGCTGTCCACGATCATGGCGTTCAACCCACCGGTTTCCGCAATCAACGGCGCACCGGGATCAATATCCTCAGCCATGGCTCGGTTGATGGTCTGGGCTGTGGCGGTTGATCCGGTGAAACAAACCCCACTGATCCGCGGGTCGGCGGTCAGTTTCGCGCCCACGACCCGGCCTCGTCCCGGCAAAAGCTGCAATGCCGATTTTGGTACACCCGCCTCATGCATCAGACGGACCCCAATCGATGCAATGATCCCGGTGGGTTCAGCCGGCTTAGCAACAACTGCGTTGCCCGCAGCCAAGGCGGCAGAGATTTGCCCCGAGAAAATCGCGATGGGGAAGTTCCACGGAGAGATACAGGTCATCACACCACGGGCACCGGTGCGGTTTTCCATTCCGCGCGCCGCGTAGAAGCGCAGGAAATCCACCGCTTCGCGCAGCTCGGCAATGGCATCCATCGTGGTTTTGCCCGCTTCGCGGGTCAGCGCCGCGAAAATTTCGCCAAAGTTCTGCTCATATAGATCCGCAGCCCGGTTCAGGACTTGTGCGCGCTCTTCGGCTGAAGCCGTCCAAGGGGCGGCATTGGCCAGCGCGGTTTCCACATCTTCAGGCGCGGATTGCAGCACCGCACCCACCACTTGTGACGGCAGTGCCGGGTTGCACACCTCGGTTGTGTCCGCTCCGACAACGTCACCGGCGATCATTGGGCCAACCTGCCACTGGTGATCCGCAAAGGGGGAGCGATGGACGTGGATGTCATCCAGATCATCCTCGTCATGCAGATCCCAGCCTTTGGAATTCACCCGCTCCGCGCCATAGAGATCTTTGGGCAACACCACCGCCGCATTGCGACCACCCACGCCGTAAGCTTCAAACGGGTCCGCCGCTACGGTTTCAGCCGGGACATTTTCGTCCACGATCTGGTTCACAAAGGACGAGTTCGCCCCGTTCTCCAGCAAACGCCGCACGAGATAGGCCAGAAGATCACGGTGTGCCCCAACTGGCGCATAGATCCGGCAACGCGTGCCGTGTTGGGTCAGCACCAGATCATGCAGGCTGTCTCCCATACCGTGCAGACGCTGGAACTCATAGCTGTTGGCATCCGCCCCCATCTCAAGAATGCAGGCCACGGTGTGGGCGTTGTGGGTGGCAAATTGCGGATAGATCCGGTCCGTCATGCCCAACAGCTTACGCGCATTACAAATGTAGGAAATGTCGGTCGCCACTTTGCGGGTGTAGACCGGGAACCCCGACAGGCCTTCGACCTGCGCGCGTTTCACTTCGGTGTCCCAGTAAGCACCTTTGACCAGGCGCACCATGATTTTGCGGTCAAGCTCATCCGACAGGGTGTACAGCCAGTCGATCACCTGCGCGGCACGCTTGCCGTAGGCCTGTACCACGACGCCAAAGCCATCCCAGCCCGCAAGCGAGGGGTCGCGCAGAACCGCTTCGATCACATCAAGTGAGATATCCAGACGGTCGGCCTCTTCCGCATCGATGTTCAACCCCATGCCGGCGGCTTTGGCTTGCTGCGCCAATTTCAAGGTAACTGGCACCAGTTCCGCCATGACGCGATCACATTGGCCGACCTCATAGCGTGGATGTAGCGCCGAAAGTTTGATCGAAATACCGGGATTTTTGCGAATGTCATCCGAGTTGCATTCACCTGCCAGCTTGGCAATGGCGTCGGAATATGCGGTCAGGAAGGACTGCGCGTCTTTGGCTGTCAAAGCCGCTTCGCCTAGCATGTCATAGGAATAGGTGAAGCCTTCGGCTTCTTTGCCTTTGCCGCGCTTTACCGCCTCTTCAATGGTTTGCCCTAGAACAAACTGTGCGCCCATTTCCTTCATCGCGCGACCCACCGCCACACGGATCACCGGTTCGCCCAGACGTTTGACCGCGCCTTTCAGCGTGGCCACCAGACCATGGCCCTCCTGCAGAACCTTGCCGGTCAGCATCAGCGCCCAGGTCGAGGCGTTGACCAGCGATGAGGAGGATTGGCCAAGGTGCTGCCCCCAAGCCGACGGCGCAATTTTATCTTCGATCAGGGCATCAATGGTGTCAGCGTCCGGCACACGCAGCAGCGCCTCTGCCAGACACATGAGGGCCACACCTTCATTGGTCGAAAGGCCGTATTCGGCCAGAAAGACCTCCATCAACCCGGGATTGGAATGCCCGCGGATTTGACGCACCAGATCGGCTGCACGATTCTGTGCCAAAGCGCGCTCAACAGCCGTCGGAGCAAACTGCTGCGTTAGATCCTGCAGCACATCAGCTTCATTGCGAAGGTGATTGTCACGCAGAGCGGCACGGATGTCGGTCAGATTGGCCATGAGATCTCCTGAAATCGGGTTTGACCCAAAAGTTACCATGTTAGCGACAGACTGTTTGCCTAATTTTCTGGAAAATACAGGCCAATTGACTTAAGATAAGGCGCACAACAAACACCTTGGAGGTCATAATGAAGCAATCTGGGCAACTCGACCGATACGATCATGAGATCCTCCGGATTCTGAGCCAAGACGGTCGCCTTCCTGTTACCGAGCTTGCCGTTCAGGTTGGGCTATCAAAAACACCCTGTCAGGTAAGACTGAAACGCCTGATGGCCGACGGATACATTCACGGCTTCAAGGCCATGCTTGATCCCGCAAAGTTGGGGCTGGAACAGGTGGTATTTGTAGAAGTTCGCCTCAAGGATACCACAGAATCCGCTCTGACCGCATTTAATAAAGCGGTTCAAAAAGTACCCGAAATCGAACAGTGCCACATGATTGCCGGCGCGTTCGATTACCTGCTGAAACTGCGAACCCGGGATATGCAGAACTACCGCGAGGTTCTGGGCGAAGTGATCTCAACCCTGCCACATGTTGCAAGCACCTCAACCCATGTCTCGATGCAATCCGTCAAAGACGATGGGTTTTAACCCGGCAATCTGACGGTCTGCATTGGCGCAACGTCGCCCCCCTTGTACCAGCTCTTGAACTGGTCGCTTGGATACGAAATACAATCTCGGAAACGACAGGGCCCACCCCCTGTTCTCTGATTTTGTCCGAACTGCGGGGATACACAATGGACCATTGGACACAGGTTTTGCAGGCTCACTGGGGCATCACCGCTGAGCTCCGCCGTTTGGACGGTGAATATGACCTCAATTTCCTCGCCGAAGCTCCTGATGGTACTGGCTACATCGTCAAAGCCATGCGCCCCGGATGCGAGAACTGGCTTGTCGACATGCAAGTGAAAGCTCTCGATCATATCTCGGTCGCAGACCCGCAAATACCAAGTCCCAAAGTGATTGCCACTCGTTCTGGCGACAAATTTCTAACGGTTGCGGATGAACAGGGTGCCAAACGTCTCGTCTGGGTCATCGAGAGGCTGGCCGGAAAATGCTATGCTCTGACGGCTCCGAAATCCGATGCGCTGATCTACCAAGTGGGTGAAACCCTTGGCGCCACGGCCAAGGCTCTGGCAGATTTCAAACATCCAGAGATGGAGCGCGATTTCAAATGGGATCTGATGCGGGCCGGTTGGATTGGTGCAGATCTTGACTGCGTCACCGATCCAGCGCGTCAAGCACTGCTGCGCCAGATCTACGATACTTTTGTGGCGATCAAACCAGACCTCGACGCACTTCCTAAACAAGCGATCCACAATGACGCCAACGATTACAATATCCTCGTCGCTGGTCCCTTAGGGACACCCGAAGTTTCCGGGCTGATTGATCTTGGCGATATGTGCGCGGCACCACGCATCTGCGATCTTGCCATTGCAGCGGCCTACATCGTTCTAGACCACCCCAATCCAGAAGCCGCTTTGGCCAATATCGTTGCCGGCTTCCACGCGGCTTACCCGCTTGAAGCAAAAGAAATCGACCTGCTTTGGCCCCTGCTCCGGGCGCGGCTGGCCGTCAGCGTGGTCAACTCGACACTGATGGCTGTCGACAATCCCGACGACCCTTATGTCACAATCTCCCAGGCTCCGGCCTGGCGCTTCCTTGAAACCCATGACCTCAATCCCGGCCTTCTCGCCGCACGTCTGCGCGCCGCCTGTGGCCTTCCCGTGGTTGATGGCGCGGAACGGGTTTTGGCCTTCCTCGAATCCGAACGCGGCAATTTTGCCCCACTAATGGGCGAAGACTTGGCCGATGCGCCATTGGGCTCGCTGTCGGTTGAAAACAGCACCTGGCCACAGAACCCGTTCCATATGCCATTGGAAGAAGCGGCCATTGTCGGTGAAGAGTTCGAAGACAACGGCCGTATCTGGCTGGGCTATTATCACGAGCCCCGCCTGATCTACGCAGAGCCCGCATTCCGCAAAGGGCCATGGAAGGCCAGCGACCGCCGCACGGTGCATCTGGCTGTTGACGCCTTTGCCCCGGCGGGCACTCCAATGTTTGCCCCGCTGCGTGGCGAAGTCTTTGTCGCCGAAAACCGCACCGGCCACCTCGATTATGGCGGTGTGATCATTCTCCGCCATGAAACCCCAGACCGGGATCCGTTCTATACTCTATACGGTCACCTGAACCCCGAGTTCATGACCCGCCTCAAACCCGGAGATGTGGTGGAAAAAGGTGAACAGTTTTGTCGTCTGGGCGACGCCAGCCAAAATGGCGGTTGGGCGCCTCACGTGCATTTCCAGCTGGCGCTGACCACCGACGGCATCGAAGCTGATTGGCCCGGCGTGGGGGATCCGGATGAGATGTATATGTGGCGCGCCATCTGCCCCAACCCGGCGGCATTGCTGAACCTGCCTGACGCCAAGGTGCTCTACGAACCGACCAACAAATCCGAGATCCTGGACAAACGTCGCGCCCATTTCGGCGGCAACCTGTCTCTGACCTATAAAGATCCAGTCATGCTGGTACGCGGCTGGAAACACCATCTGTTCGACGAATGGGGCCGCCCCTATCTCGACGCCTATAACAACGTTCCTCATGTGGGCCACGCCCACCCACGCATTCAGGCGGTGGCAGCGGATCAGCTGAAGCGGATGAACTCCAACACCCGCTATCTGCATCCTGCCCAAACCGCTTTTGCCGACAAAGTGCTATCGAAACTGCCCGAGAAATTCGAGGTCTGTTTCTTTGTGAACTCCGGCACAGAAGCCAACGAGCTGGCGCTCCGTTTGGCACGCGCCCACACCGGCGCCAAAGGCATGGTAACGCCAGATCACGGCTATCACGGCAACACTACCGGCGTGATCGACATTTCGGCCTATAAGTTCAACAAACCCGGTGGCGTGGGTCAGGCGGGTTGGGTTGAACTCGTGGAAGTGGCCGACGACTATCGTGGTTCCTTCAAACGAGATGATGCCGACCGCGCACAGAAATTTGCCGATCTGATTGATCCTGCCATTTCCACTTTGCAAGATAAGGGCCACGGCTTGGCGGGCTTTATCGCAGAGACCTTCCCGTCCGTGGGCGGGCAGATCATTCCGCCCAAGGGCTATCTGCCCGCGGTCTATGAAAAGATCCGGGCCGCTGGCGGGGTCTGCATCGCGGATGAAGTCCAAACCGGGCTGGGTCGACTGGGCGAGTATTACTTTGGCTTTGAACATCAGGGCGCCGAGCCAGACATCGTTGTCATGGGCAAACCCATCGGCAATGGGCACCCCCTGGGCGTCTTGGTCACAACCAAAGAGATTGCCGAAAGCTTTGACAATGGGATTGAGTTCTTCTCGACCTTTGGCGGATCAAACCTGTCGTGCCGAATTGGCAAAGAGGTGCTGGATATCGTGGATGACGAAGGCCTACAGGCCAATGCCCGCGATATGGGTGCGTTGTTGATCGACGGATTGAGAGCCTTGGAGCAAAAATACACCTGCGTCGGCGATGTCCGTGGCATGGGACTGTTCCTCGGACTTGAACTGATCAACGACGATGGATCCGAGGCAACCGAACTCTGTTCATACGTCAAGAACCGCATGCGCGATCATCGCATCCTCATTGGAAGCGAAGGACCAAAAGATAACATTTTGAAAATCCGACCACCGCTGACGATAGAAGCGGAGGATGTGGAGATGATCCTTCATGTGATGAACACAATTCTAGCAGAGCTTTCGTTCTGACGTCAGTCAGGGCTTATCCGCTGCACTTAACTCTGCCCCGACCGAATGCGGGAAAGAACAGCATTTTAACATCCCTCCAGGTGACTTACTTTGAGGGATGTTGCTTATTCTCTTAACTCGCTATTGTGCCCAAATCGCAATCTCGTTGCGACAGGTTCTGCTCCTCTCCATGGTTAACGGAGTTGGAACTCTTTTTGTGCAATCTTTCCTCTATCGGAGAGTTGAGGACGAGTTGAAGGGCCGTTGATGCGCGCGCTAAATGAACCGAACGAAAGAATTGGTCGAGGTGCACGGCTGCGCAGTTACATCCCAACTATGCTGGCGATCGTGGTGGTCGTCGTCGTTTCTATTCTTTTTGACCGTCAAAACTTCAAGATCTTCGATCAAGAACAACGAGCAGACGCCCAAGTCGAAGGCAACCTAATCCGGTCCCGGCTTGAGGGTTTTCTCAATGCCGACATACAGTTGATTAAGGGGATGACGGCCATTTTGTCGGCACATCCCATTACGGATCAGGAAGAATACTCGACCTTGGTAGAACTTGTTGTGGGCGACCGGCTCGAGTTCTTAAACGTTGCTGCGGCCCCCGATCTGGTTGTCTCACTCGTTTACCCCTTAGAAGCCAACCGGGCCGCCCTCGGTCTTGATTACAACCAGAATCCTGCCCAACGAGCGGCTGCTTTTCACGCACGAGATACCGGTGAAATCGTTCTGGCCGGGCCGGTAAATTTGGTTCAAGGCGGAACAGGGTTTATTGCACGTTTTCCGGTTTTCACCTCAACAGATGGGCCCCGACGCTTTTGGGGCATTGTTTCCGCTGTCCTTGATGTCGATCTGATTTATGCCGAGGCCGGTCTTAGCAACCCAGCCCTTAATCTCGATATCGCATTGATCGGCGAAGACGGCACCGGCGCAAAGGGCAATATCTTTTTTGGGGATCCCAGTTTACTGGAGAACAATCCAGAATACATAACCGTCAACTTACCCACCGGCTCATGGCTGATGGCGATCCAACCCAAAGGCGGCTGGCCAACCCAACCAGACAACCTTTGGAAGAACCGCGCCCTGTATCTTCTGGCCGGATTCTTTGTTGTGATCCCAACCTTCATTGCCGGCCAAATCTCTGTCGGGCGCCAAAACGTAATTCAAACATTGCGCGCCCGCGACGCGGAACTGGAACGCCTGTCATTAGTGGCCCGCCATGCCTCTGACAGCATCATTTTGACCGACCCTGACACCAATATCTTGTGGGTCAACACAGCGTTCGAGCGCATGACAGGCTATCGGGCTGACGAAGCAATAGGCCACCAACCTGGTGAACTGCTCAATAGTGGCAAAACCAGTCAAGAAACCATCGATGCGATCAACGACCACAAACGACGAGGTGAACCGTTTCAAACCGAGATCCTCAACAAGACGAAATCCGGTGAGTTGATCTGGGTCGACACCAACATCGTCCCCGTTCTGTCACCCAATGGGCAGGTCGCAATGATCATGGCCATCGAGCGCGACATCACTTTCGCCAAAGCGCACGAAAGGGAACTTGCCGAGGCAAAGCAAGCCGCAGAAAAAGCCGACAAAGCAAAAACCGATTTCCTGGCTAATATGAGCCACGAGATCCGCACCCCGATGAACGGTATCATCGGTATGGCCGACCTACTTGCCGAAGCGGATTTGCCGGATGACAGCCAGCAGTGCATTGAAGTCATCCAAAACTCGTCACATTCTTTGCTCAAAATCATCAACGATATTCTCGATCTTTCACGCCTGGAGGCCGGAAAAGTTGACATCACTGACGTCGATTTCAACTTGCTTGAGTGCGTCGAAGGCACAACCACCCTGTTGGGTGCAAAAGCACGCGAGAAGGGTCTCGTGCTCGATCTTTCCTGCTCCCGCTCGGTTCCCGAAATTGTTCGAGCAGATGATGATCGGTTGCGCCAAATTCTGGTCAACCTCATTGGAAACGCGATCAAATTCACCGACAGCGGTATCATTTCTGTTCGTGTGCGCTGTGCCGACACTGATCCCTATCGGCTAATGATCGATGTCAAGGACACCGGAGTTGGCATCCCTGCTGAAAAAGCCGCCCGTATTTTTGATCGCTTCTCCCAGGCTGATGCCGCAACAACCCGCGTCTTCGGCGGCACGGGGTTGGGATTGACCATTTCCAATATGTTAGCTCAACTCATGGGGGGACGGATCAGCGTGCAATCTGAACCTGGGAAAGGAAGTTGTTTTCAGGTCATTGTTCAGACCCGCCCACCAGTTGGGCAGGTAGCTCCCGCAGCGCCCACTATTCATGAGCTCGACTTCCTACAAAATCACACTGTTCTTCTCGCCGAAGATAACGCCACAAACCGTTTGCTGGTTCATCGTTTTCTGAAGGACACAGGTGCCACCGTCATCGACGCGGTAAATGGAATCGAAGCGGTTGAGCACTGCCGCCATCACAACCCCGATATCATCCTCATGGATATGTCTATGCCTAAAATGGACGGGTTAGCGGCAACCCGCATGATACGGTCGCAGCAGATTCCACAACCGTACATCATTGCGCTGACGGCAAATGCCTTTTCCGCCGATCGTGAGGCCTGTTTTGAGGCCGGGATGGATGCCTTTTTGTCTAAACCCCTCAAAAAGGTAGATTTGCATCAGGCGTTGAAACTTGCCAGCGGAGCGTCGGCTCAGCCATTGGCCTCACATGGCTAAATCACGACTCGCCTGCGGGTTGGAACAACTCATGGAAAGCCGTATTTTCCGTCTCTAGCACCGACTTGGTGTCAAAGCCCACAACCTCACCAGCTTTTAGCATGAGCACGCGGTCTACATAAGCCAACGTGGCAGGTCGATGGGTTACGAAGAACACAGTGGGATCTTGGAGTTCATCCCGTAACATATTCATAATCCGGCGTTCATTTTCGACATCCAAAGCGCTGGTGGCTTCGTCGAAAACCAGAACTTTGGCTTGTTTCACCAATGCACGCGCGATACCTACGCGCTGTTTCTGCCCACCTGATAGGAAACGACCATTTGGCCCAACTGGCGTGTCTAGTCCAAGCTCTTGGCTTGCTAAAAAATCACCCAGTTGAGCACGCTGGGCGGCGATTTCGATCTCAGCGTCGGTCGCGTCAGATTTCCCATCGCGAATATTATCGCGCAAAGTACCATCAAACAGAAAAACATCCTGCGAAATCAACGCTATTGAGTCACGCAGCGACCGATGCGTGACATCTCGCAGATCCGTATCCCCAATTAAGATCCGGCCACCCGTCGGATCATAAAATCGAAGCAGGAGATCAATAAACGTACTTTTCCCTGCCCCGGAGGGGCCCACAATAGCCACCCGTTCTCCCGCCCGGATCGACACATCGACATTTGTCAGCGCAGGCGCTTCTGGCGAATAGAAAAAGCTGACATTTTTAAATCGCACAGTTGGTGCATCAGCGCCAATCGTTTGTGTACCGGATTTTGGCCCCTGATCTTTCCGATCAAGCAGTTCAAACATTTTGCCGGTCTGTACCATACTCTTTTGCAATTCGACCCAGATCCGTGATATCCGCTCCGCCGGTTGATAGGCCATCAGGAATGCCGTGATAAAGGCCGTAAACTCACCTGGTGTTTTACCGTTGCTGATGGTCTGCCAGGCCGCATAAACAACAAAGCTTCCGATCACGAGCCCGCCTAGAAACTCCATGATGGGAACAGTTGCGGCCGTCACCTTGGCAATGCCAAATAGGCGCTCTTCAAGCCGCTCAATCGCCGCGTTGAAACGCGTGGTCGTACGCGTTTCAAGTTGATAGCTTTTGACGGTCTTGATCCCATCAAAGGCCTCGACGCCGACCTCATAAAACGCGCCTGTCAGGTCGGCCTCTTCATCCGCAGCTTCGCGAATACGATGAGACAGCGAGGCCACCAAGTAAAAGATAACCGGAATGATCACGAGGCACCCCAGTGTCATCCAAGGATCCTGCATGACCATCACACCAAACAGCGCCAACAAGGTGAGTGTATCAGTCAACAGTTTGTTGGTGGTGTTGATGACACCGTTTCCGGCGGCGGTTCCGAACAGACGAAGCTGTGACATCTGGTTCGACGCGTGTTGACCCGAAAACCGTCGGACATCGTCATGGATCAGTTTGTCGAACAGTTGCTTTTGATAGGACACCGAGACAGAGCGATGGAAAACCGTCATTATGACCGAGTTCCCGTATTGAAAAATGCTCTTAAAGAAAGCCACGAAGACAACCAATCCAGCCACCCCAAAGGCTGCGCTGGTGTTATCGGAGACGAATACGTCGTTTACGATAAGCCGCGTGGTATAGGCCAAGGCCCCGGTAAAGATGGCAACACCGATCATGCAGACCAAAGATACCAGATAGAGACGCCACCGCGAGGCAAGCGCCTCCCGCAAGAGGCGATTGGCAATGGACAAAGTGTCCGACGCAGTGGCCACTCGTTTGGTCTCAGCGGAACCTGATTCAGTTGTGCTCACACCCGTGTCCTATGTGACTGAACTTCATAGCAAGATGGGCTGTCACATAGCCTGTTGCAACATCGGTTCCAAGAGCAGCTTCATCCCTCGGCTCATTGAAGCCGATCGACCGCGGGAAATCCCAGAGAAGTAGGCACCTAACAACCGAGCACAAAACAAGTTCTTGCGTATTTGGAAGACGTTGACCAACTCCGCTCCTCACGATAAGGAAGGCCCTGTGCGGGTGTGGCGGAATGGTAGACGCATGGCACTTAAAATGCTTGGCCCACGGGCGTGGGGGTTCAAGTCCCCCCACCCGCACCACTATACTTTTCTCCATACTGAAACATACCCAACAGCTTGAAGGGCAAGGTTATTTCTGGTGTTCTAGCCCCTTCATTTCGCTGGTACGAAAACCGGTCTGCAAATCGAATCTGAGCAGCATTCTACGCTCATCGATTATTCAAATTTTTCAATGGCTTAAAAGGAGATCAAGTGAGAGTTCCAGCTTTTCTTCCAGTGCCCCCTGTAGCGGTGACTGAAAAAACAGAGAACCGCGCAATCTGACTTTGGATTTCTCCAAAGCCGATATCTTTTCCTCATAGGCCCCGATTACCGTTTCGTTGGTCGCGCTGACGATCCGCGTAAGTAATGAATCTATCTGTTTTTCGGCTTCTTTGATCTGTTGCTGGATGGATGATTTAGCATCCTTGAACTGAGCTGCTCTCGCATCCTATTTCGCTTGGAACATAGCTTTGGCCAAGGCAAACAGGCTTGGACTTGGTTCATTTGTCCTTACGACATGGAAATCTTAGGAGTTTGCTAGCAGATCTCTGCAGTGTTGCGGCTTGAATGAAAGTCCAAGTTAAGTCGTTGGTTCAAAACACCGGAAAAGACCCACTCCGCGATGTGCGAAAAGCCGCCGAGCTCAGAAAGAGTGCGCTTCACAACCCGGAGGAAGTTACTGTATAACATAACAGCACCTTCAGAAGGCCAGTGGATACCGCAGTTTCGAACTTGAATGACCGGTAATGCCGCACCAAATTTGGACCCACTGGACTACGTCGAAAACAACGTGAATCGTCTGGACTGATTATGAAATCACATGCTCTTTTGATCTCCCTGCTCGCCGCCTCTCAGGCAGGCGCGGAAACATCTCGCCAGCTCGACGCCCACGAGCATGGGGTCAGCACACTCAACATCGCTGTTGATGGCCAGACAATGGCAATGGAATTTCACGCCCCCGGGGCAGATATTGTTGGCTTCGAACATCCGGCAGAGACCGAAGCCGACCTTGCTAAAGTAGAGAGCGCGCTTGCTGTGCTGTCCTCCCCTCTAGATCTTTTTGTGCTCCCCCCTGACGCCGGGTGCACCGTTGTCTCCACACAGGCGATGTTGGAAAGGGATGAAGCAGCCGCGGAGCATGACGATCATCATGATGAAGTTGATCACGCCAAACATGACGACCATGACGACCATGACGACCATGACGACCATGACGACCATGACGACCATGACGACCATGACGAGGCATCGGGACATACCGAATTCCATGCAACATATACTATGACCTGCACCAACCTCCCAAAGCTCACCGACATCACGTTTGCCTATTTTGAAAGCTTCGAAAACGCACGGGAAGTCGAGGTTCAAGTTATCACAGGTTCCGGTGCGGCCTCTTTTCACGTAGAGAAAGACGCACCCAGCCTGAACCTGCGGAGCCTCTTCTAACGTGACCCTTCCCATCCTCACTGTCTCGAACGCTTGCTACAGCTGGAAATCTCGGTCTGACTTTTCCCTCTTTGTGCCAGAGTTCAATGTGGAGGCGACGGAAAAAGTCTTGCTCTTGGGCGAAAGCGGGTCGGGGAAGTCGACCTTGCTTTCGCTCATCTGTGGTACAATCTTGCCGACCTCGGGCAGCATACGCGTTGCCCAAACCGAATTGGCAACACTCTCGGCGGGGCGGCGCGATACGTTTCGTGCCGAGAACATCGGTGTGATCTTTCAACAGTTTAACCTGCTGCCCTTTGCCACGGTTTCTGACAACATACTGCTGCCGCTTCAGTTTGCCCCCCAAAGGTGCAAACGCATCTCGGGTGGGGCACAGGAGGAGGCCAGATCGCTCTGCGCGCAGCTCGGTCTTCCTGATGGCGTGCTTCGGGCTCATGCGAATGGACTCAGTGTCGGACAACAGCAGCGCGTTGCAGTTGCCCGCGCCTTGATTGGGAGCCCCCCGCTTTTGATTGCAGATGAACCAACCTCAGCGCTCGACGCTAACAGCCAAGCGGCTTTTCTTGATCTCATGTTTCAGCGGGTCACGGCACAAAATGCAGCGCTGCTGATGGTGAGCCATGACGAAAGACTGGCCGACCGGTTTGATCGTGTTGTGCATATGACCGACATCACGTCAAACAGAGGAGTGTCAGCATGATGTTGCGTCTCGCCTTGGCGTCACTTCGAGCCCGCGCAATAACTGTCGCCATGACGATTTTGGCGATCGCTCTGTCGGTCTCTCTTTTTCTGGCCGTCGAAAAGCTGCGGGTTGGTGCCAAGGCAAGCTTTGCTGACACCATCTCGGGCACTCATCTGATTGTAGGAGCGCGCTCTGGTTCGGTTCAGCTTTTGCTTTACTCTGTCTTTCGCATCGGGAACGCCACCAACAATGTGACCTGGGAAAGCTATCAGGATATTGCCGCACGGCCCGAGATCGATTGGATTGTGCCGATATCGCTCGGCGACAGCCATCGCCAGTTCCGGGTCATGGGCACAACAGCCAGCTTCTTCGACCACTATAAATATCGTCAGGGCCGCGGACTTGAGGTGGCTGACGGCGCACGAATGGATGATTTGTTCGATACCGTGATTGGAGCCGACGTCGCAACGACACTTGGCTATCAGGTGGGTGACCCAATCATTGTCGCGCATGGACTGGCATCTTTCAGCCAGCACAAAGACCAACCCTTTCGTGTTTCTGGCATCCTAGCCAAAACCGGAACACCGGTAGACCGCACGGTCATTGTCAGCCTGAAAGCCATTGAGGCGATTCACGTTGATTGGAAAAGCGGGGCTCAGATCCCAGGGCAATCAACCCCCGTTGACGAAATTCGCAAAATGGAGCTTACCCCCAAGGCCATCACCGCAGCTCTGATCGGTGTCAAAAGCCCCTTGCAGACCTTCAATCTGCAGCGCGCAATCAACCAGTACCCACAAGAGCCTCTGCTGGCGATCCTGCCCGGGATCGCACTTCAGGAACTCTGGAGCATTGTTGGTCTGGCAGAAACTGCTTTGTTGGCCGTGTCAGCCGCCGTCGTAGTGACCGCCCTCATTGGGATGATGGCCACGATTTTCTCAGGGCTCAACGAACGACGTCGGGAGATGGCAATCTTTCGGGCCATGGGCGCGCGTCCTCGGGTAATTCTCGGGTTGTTGGTTTTCGAGGCGGTCATTATGGCGATGATCGGAGCAGCGCTTGGTCTTATTTTTCTTTATCTTGGACTTGCAGTTGCCCAACCCCTGCTAGATCGCGCATTTGGACTTTGGCTGCCGATCACGGCCCCCTCGTCAAGGGAGCTGTGGGTGCTTGCCACCGTTGTATTAGCTAGCGCAATTGTGAGCCTTGTCCCCGCCTTCCGCGCATATCGCATGTCTCTTGCAGATGGTATGACGGTAAGAACATAGAGATCCACACGTAGGTGCCATGTGATGAATCGTCGATCCGCTTTGGCCATTCTTTCGGCCGCAATCGCAACACCGAGCAGCCTTCTTGCCAGAACTGCGCAAGAGATTTCTTGGTATGATCTGATCCCACCCGGGGTGCCTCTCGCTGAGATCATTGGCGAGGGCGAGCTGGATGAGGCAAACGACACCTGGTATCCGATCTATGATGCAAATGGCGCCAAGCTGAATCCGGCACTCGATGGAGCCCTCATCAAAATGCCCGGGTTTATCATTCCGTTTAATGTCAGCGCGGATGGAGTTACCAGTTTCATGCTGGTGCCCTATGTGGGGGCCTGTATTCACACCCCACCTCCCCCGGCCAATCAATTGGTGTCCGTGACAACCGATACGCCTTGGCCCAACGATGAGCTGTGGGCCCCAGTCTGGGTCACCGGCACCATGCGCAATCAGATCCAATCGACCGAGTTTGGCGACACAGGGTACGCTATCACGGCTGAGAAGATCGAAGCCTATGAATGGTAGTGGGGCTCTGGCCCTCTCAATCATCCAGAACAGACACATTGCCGAGAGCTCTTCCGAGCACGGGAGCCCCCAGAAAGCCTGTTTTGCGAACAAACATGCCCAGGATGCGTCGACGTCGCTTCAATTGAGAGCATAATTCTCGCACCCGCTTGTTGAGAGGCGACGGCCATCAACACTTTGTTCAGATCGTCATGGGAGTTCTCTATTTTAGACCAGCGTTCAAAATAGGGACGACCCATGCCAGCTCTGTTCAATACCATCTCGGGCAAGCTTTTGGTGGCCACAACCGTGGCGATCACGACCTTAATGCTTTGCTTTACTGCGTACACGGCGCTCAATGAATCTGCTTATGTCAAAGAGCAGGTACTGGAGACCGCCACTCAGAGTGCCTCAGATGTGGCACAAAGCCTCTCGTCTCAGCTGGTTGAGGCGACGTCCGCAGCCGCCGCTTTGGGAGGCGGACTGTCGGGGTTCCTCACTGAAGGCAATGCATCGACCTCTGAGATCATCAAAATTATGGAAGGTGTGCCCGGCCGCTACGAGCTTGTGTTCTCGTCCTGGTTCTCCTCTATCCCTGATGGTGCAACCGAAGAATTCATTACAGGGACCGCAGGGCGTAACGCCGATGGTGTCTTTGCTCCGTATTGGACCAAATCGGACAGCGGCGGATTGAATTTTGAGACCTTCCCTGTTGACCCAGCCAACACTGCAGAATGGTATCGGCTCCCGCAGGATTCCGGAGACAGCGTCATAACCGAACCCTATCTGTCTGACGAAGGGCGGCTTTTGACGTCGGTTTCAGTTCCCGTGACAGCTCAGGGACAGATTGTCGGCATTGCTGGTGTTGATATTGTTCTGGATAATCTGGCCGAGTTTGTCAGCAGCCTTTCGGTTTACGATGGTGGACGCGTTATGCTTTTGGGCGAAGGCGGAAAATGGTTGTCACATTCAGATCCCTCACTTGTCACCCAGCCCTTTGAAGGCCCCGAGGTCGAGAACTTTAAAGCCGCCATTGAAACCGGGGAAACCCAAATTGTTGCGGATCGTGCAGATGGGTCAACGCGATTGTACTTCCCATTTACGACCTATGGCATGAATAAGACCTGGGTTGTTGTGCTTGATGTGCCGCGGCACGTCTTTATCACCCCCGTGAAGAATGCGATCTATGAACAGTTGATCACAAGCTCGCTTCTTCTGGTGCTGACCTTGGCAACCATCTATTTCTCCGCACGCACTTTGGTCCGGCGACCTGTTGGAAAAATGCTCGGTGTCCTGAACAATCTGTCATCCGGCGACGTGCATGACCCTGTTGAGGTTCCGAAACGCAAAGATGAAATCCGGGAAATGGCTGTTTCTATTGAGACTCTTCGACAGGGTTTGGCCGAGAAAGTGTCCCTAGAGGCGGCCCAGCTCCGAGAACAGCAAGAGCAGGACCGCGTCGTGCAGACCCTTGCCCAAAACCTACAGCTTTTGGCGCGCGGTCGTGTTGACGTCAAAATTGACGATCCCATGCCCGGACAATACGAAACTCTGCGCCAGGACTTTAACAACACCGTTGAACAACTGAGCAAGTTGATTGGCGAGGTGAACAGTTCAGCCGGGTCAATTGATACGGGGCTCACGCAAATCTCCTCCGCGACAAATGATCTGTCTCAGCGCACCGAGCAGTCCGCAATGCGCCTCGAAGAGACGTCGTCTGCACTGAACGAGCTGACACAGAATGTCCAACATGTGGCATCAGGGGCCCGTGAAACCGAAGCGCTGGTCACATCAGTCAGTCAGAACGCGATAAACAGTTCATCGGTCGCTCGTGAAACCGTGGAGGCCATGGATTCAATCGCTGCGACTTCGGATCAGATCACCCAGATCACTGGAATGATTGACGATATCGCGTTTCAAACGAACCTGCTTGCTTTGAACGCAGGGGTCGAAGCGGCCCGTGCCGGTGAAACCGGGCTAGGGTTCTCTGTTGTTGCGGCGGAAGTGCGTGGTCTGGCGCTTCGTTCCTCAGAAGCAGCGCGCGAGATTAAGGAACTGATCACGGCATCAAGTGTCCAGGTGGCCCATGGCGTGGAATTGGTGGGACGCACCAATGATTCACTTCAAACCATTATGGACGCCATCGGCAGCATCTCCGATCATGTGGGCAACATCACCAGACAGGCGGATGAACAATCTCATGGAATTTCTGAGCTCAACTCCACCATGAGTACACTTGAAGCCTCACAGCAACAAAACGCAGCCATGTGCGAAGAAACCGCCGCTGCCTGTAGTTCGCTTGATCATGAGACCTCGAAGCTCAGCCAGCTTGTCCTTGCATTTCAGGCGGATGGACAAGAGGAACTGCGCCAATCACAGTCCTATGGAACGGCGGCCTAACCTTTAACCCCTCTCTCCTTGCCGAGTCGTCCCTGACGTCTCGGCAAGGAGAACGTGTTATTCGTAACTTGTTTGAGATCTAGTCTCACTACCAGCTCGCAGTTTTAATGTGTCTGCCGGGGGACAAACTCGGGTTTGATGACAACGGTTTCACCAACCTTATCTTCGTCATTCAACCGCTCGACCAACAATCTAAGGATGTGTTCGACCGTCGCATCCATGTCATTTTTGATTGTCGACAGCTGAAAATCTGGCCAGCTGGCCATCGAAATATCATCAAATCCCACGATCGACAGATCCTCGGGCACCTGACGGCCATGCTCTTGCTGTGCCGCTGCCAGAGCACCCATGGCCACCACATCGTTGGAACAAAACACACCATCGACATGCGGGTTCTCCGCCAGGAGCTTAGTGGTTGCCTCGTACCCTTGAGCATAGCTGTAATCCGACTTGGCAAAGGCGACAGCAGCCAACCCATGTGCCGCAAGCGCCGTTTCAAATCCTTGGCGTCGCTCGCGGGCAGAGTAAAGCCGGTTTAAACCACCAACATACGCCAGATTCCGACGTCCCGACGCCACCAATTGATCTACTGCAATCCGCGCGCCCTGACGATTGTCACAACAGACGCTATCGACCCCCGGCATCAAGCGTCCAGAGACAATCAGGGGGATATTGAGCTGGCTACAATGGAACGCCACTGATTCGCTGACGCTGCCGCCTCGCAGGATCAACGCATCCAACGGATAGGCCAGCACCTCGAGAATTTTTTCCTCAGACATATCTTCCGGACCTTCGAGCACAATCGACCACTTGCCGATGCGGTTGAGCCCCCGGTTCAATTTGGCGCGAATTTCGCTGTCAAATTGGTTGGCGATGTCGCCGGTCACAACCGCCACCAGATTAGATCGCCCCTTGCGTTGAAGACCCGCCGCAAGCGCATTGGGTCGATAGCCAAGCTTTTGAGCTGCCTCAAGAATTCGCGACTTTTTGTCTTCGCTCAAATAGGCACCCGGCGTAAAGGCACGCGATACGGCTGCACGCGATACACCAGCGGCCTGTGCCACTTCTTGTGCCGTTACTCGGCGCGGCTTGGTCTCTTTTAATCCACTCATACTGTGACTTGCTCGGATTTGTTCAATTCTGTCAACGGCAAAGCAATTTTTGAAAAAATAGTTCTTGCGTCATGAAGCTGTGACCTTCTACCCCTATGTGAATACGTGTTCACACATCGAGAACAACTCCTAGGAAAGACGCATATGAATTTCGCTCCCACTCTCAACTCGCCGCAACCAGAAACGCTCGGGGCGGAAATTACACTGCGTGATTTGCGTGTGGGATACTCCGAGCAAGATGTGTTGACAGATATCAATCTGGATGTCCGTGCTGGTGAGTTCATTGCGCTACTTGGCGCATCTGGCTGTGGCAAAACCACACTTCTGCGGGCCCTGGCCGGATTTGTCCCAGTGCGGGGTGGAACCGTTTCTGTCAATGGAACGGACATGAGTCAGACCAAGCCAGAACAACGTGGCATGGCAATGATGTTTCAATCCTATGCGCTCTGGCCGCACATGAATGTGGCGCAAAACATTGGCTATGGCCTCAAACTGCGCCGAACGGAGAAGGCGGCTCTCACCGCACGGGTCCGTGAGATGGCCGCTCTGGTTGGCCTCGAAGATCTGCTTCACCGGAAAATTGCCGCTCTGTCAGGCGGTCAGCGTCAACGTGTGGCACTGGCACGCGCCCTCGCCATTGATCCTCCGGTGCTGTTGCTGGATGAGCCCCTTTCAAACTTGGATTCTGGTATTCGTGGCACGATGCGCCACGAAATTCGCAGCCTTCAGCAACGTCTGGGCCTGACCACAGTCCTCGTGACACATGACCGTGAAGAAGCCATGTCGATGGCAGATCGCGTGGTGATCCTAAATCAGGGACGCATTGCGCAGGTCGGCACGCCGGAAGAGGTGTTTCACACCCCCGCAGATGCCTATGTCGCCAAATTCATGGGGGCCAACAACACCCTCTCTGCGCAGGCCACCTTTAAAGGCGCGCGTTTGAACCTCACTCTGGGTCAGACCCAGCAAACTCTGCCTTTGGCATGCGCCGATGGCACAGGTGTGCATAACCCACAAAATGCCTCAGGTCCGGTCGATATTCTCTTCCACAGCGAGGCCGCGCGCATTGGTCCTGCTCAGGCAGATTTCCTCAGCCTCACCGGAGAGGTGCTTCAGCACTCCTATCTCGGTGCCGTTTATCGTCACGAAATTCGGATCGGAGACATCACCATCATGGTGGACGATCCCCACAAGATGCCCGTCGGCAGCCAAATCGACGTGCAAATCCCGGCCACGGCTCTCAGTCTATTTCCCGCAAAGTCGTAGGCAGCCGCGACCGGCATTCAAGGCAAGCGGCGTTTGCCGCAACTCCCTAAAGGATTTTGGAGAAACACGATGACTTCGAAAATTGCAAGCCTCTTTGCTTCGGCAGCCCTAACGCTTATCGCGTCGGGTGCAGCTCAGGCCGAGAATGTTCTGAATGTCGCCTCCGGTGGCAGCCAGAATATGGTGGATTATGTCACCGATTACCTGGGCCCTCTGTTTGAAGAGCAAAACCCAGGCTGGAGCGTCAAAGTTGTTGGCACTGGCCCCGGCAACTCAGGCAGCCAAGCCATCTTGGAAAAACTGAAAGCCCAGTCCGGCAATGATACTTGGGATACCGACGTAATCGTCACAACCCAGCTGAAAACCGGTGAAATGGTCACAGAAGGCCTGCTGCAAAACTTTGTCGCAGATATTGATACCGGCGCATTGGCGACCCGTAACACATCGAAAACCGCTCTGGGTGTGGATGTCACCGGCTTTGTAATGCCAATGTTCCACAGCCAGACCGCCATTGCCTATAACCCTGATCTGGTAACCACACCGCCTGCAAGCTTTGATGAGCTCAAAACCTGGACCGCAGACCACAAAGGTGCCTTTGGCTACAACGGCATTAAAAACGGCATGTCCGGTGTCGCCTTCACCGCGGCCTGGATGTACGCCTATTCCGGTCAGACCGAACAGCTGATGAACGGCCCCTATGACGCCGAGTTGAAAAACAGCTGGGACGCTGCGCTCGACGACCTGAAAGCGTTCAACGAGAACATCACATTCACTCCGGGCAACGCGGGCACCCTCGACATGCTGAACCGTGGCGAGATTGTCATGGGGCCGGTTTGGGTTGATATGTTCTACACATGGCAAGCCGATGGCCGCCTGAACCCCGGCCTGAAACTGACCCTGCCCGAACCCGGCATGCCAGGTCAGCCGTATTACTACGCGATCCCTGCCAAAGCTGAACATGCCGAAGCGGCGCGCAAATTCATCGCCCTCGCGACAAGCCCCGATGTACAGGCTGAAGGCATCGTAAAACGCTTTAACTGGTATCCCGGTATTGACGCACAGCACGTAGAAGGCTCGATGGCCAAAGCCGATTGGGACAAATTGTTCACCGACGTAACACCTGCGGATCTCGCTGCCAAAGGCCAGCCTTTCCCACTCGCCCCGTTCTTCGATGACATCCGTGAAGCCTATGAGATGAAGGTCTCGAACTAAGGTTCATAACACCCACAACAAGGGCCCTTCGGGGCCCTTGTACGCCTGTAAGAAAGACCCGCATATGCTCTCGCGCCGCGCCTCACTCTATTTGGTGGCCCCTGCCATCCTGCTATTGGGATTGCTGTTTCTGTATCCCCTTGGCTTTTCCCTACTCTGGTCCTTTCGAGATGAAGAAACCGGGGGCTGGGGGCTTCAGAACTTCATCAAAGCCTTCAGTCTGTATTCCAACGACATCCTGTTCACTCTGATCATCGTGACGCTGTCCACCACTGTGATCGGCCTGCTGTCAGTTGCGATCGGGGGCTATTTGACCTTGGGGGAAAATCGTGTGGCGCTGGCTCTTTTGCGATGGCTTTACCGCTGGCCGCTTTTCATTCCCTTTGTGGTCGCGGCCCAGCTGATGCGCACCTTCCTTGCCAAAAACGGCATGATGAACAACATCTTTGTTTCGACCGGGCTATTGGAACCGCTGCAGGCCGCCAGCTTTCTGGACTGGCGCGGCATTGTCATCACCTTTGTCTGGAAACAGACTCCCTTTGTGGCGCTGCTTGTGGCCGGTGCAATGGCCTCTTTGGATCGGTCGACCATCGAAGCTGCCCGCAATCTTGGCGCGGGCCGTCTGCGTATTCTGGTTGGCATCGTTGTGCCGCAGGTCGGGACCACGCTGGTTGTTGGCCTGATCCTCTCTTACGTCGTGATGATGTCTGTCCTTTCTGTGCCTCTGATGCTCAACGCACAGACACCCACAATGATGACCGTCGACATGGCGTGGCGCATCAATGCTTATTCTGACTATGGCGTTGCAAATGCCCTTGGCTTTGTGTCTTACGCCATGACTGCCGTCATTGCCTGGTTCTATCTGCGCCAAGGCGTCCGCGAGGGAGGAAAACCCGCATGAACCTGCTTCGTACCTGCCTGACCGGCGCCTTGCTGGCATTGCTCGCGTTTGCCATTTTTGGCCCCATTACCAATATGTTGGTCTGGTCCGTGGCCGAGACTTGGTATTACCCCGCCAAATTGCCTCAGTCTTATGGGTTTTCATTCTGGGAACGGGTTTTCCGTCCACAGGGGAATGCCATGGAGTCTCTGGTCAACTCTGTTGTGATTGCCGTCCTGACGGTCATCGCGTCTTTGGCGGTTGCCATTCCCGCGGGTCTTGCCCTGGGTCGAGGAAGCCTTCCTTGGAGATCTTTGTTTCTGTTGATCTTCCTTCTGCCTCAGGCCTTCCCTTCCATTGCGGTACATATGAACATCGCACGGATTTTCTACGGGTTCGGCCTGAACGGCACCTTCCTAGGCGTCGTTCTTGTACATACCATCCAAGGTCTCGTGTTCAGCGTATGGATCGCCACCGCAGCGTTTTCAGCCGTCGATCGCGAGTTGGAAGAAGCGGCCGCGAATATGGGTGCCTCCCCCTTTACAGTCTTTCGCAGTGTCACCCTGCCGCTGGCCCTGCCCGGCTTGATGGCCTCTGCCATCTTTGTTTTCCTGATCTCACTGGATGAGTTTACCGGCACCTTCTTTGTTGGTGTTCCAGATATCACCACCATGCCGCTATTGCTCTTTACCGCCTCCATGGAAGGCAACTATCAGATCGCGTCCATCACCGCGCTGATCCTGTTGGTTCCTTCGGTTGGATTTATGCTGTTTATCGAGCGGTTCCTAAAATCTGACGTACTTGCCAAATTGGGCAGCTGACTATGACAAAAACAACAAACCAACGGCTGGAATTCACCAAGGCCCTGGCCCAGGAAGCCGCTGAACTTGGCGTTAAATTGCGCGCTGAACATGGCGAAGACTTTATCTCCGAGAAGGGAACACAAGATTTCGTCACCTTCGCGGATCAGGCGCTTGAGGATTTAATCCGTGCCCGTCTGACCGAGGCCTTTCCCGAAGATTCCATCCTTGGGGAAGAATCCGGTCTTTCGGGCGATGGTGCCGGATATTGGGTGATCGACCCAATTGATGGGACAGCAAACTATATGCGTGGCATGCCGGAATGGGGGGTGTGCATCGCCTACTATGATGGCACCGACATCCAGTGTGGTGTGGTCAGTGCCCCGGACATGAACATGCTCTGTTGGGCTTCAAAAGGGGGTGGCGCCTGGATGAACGGTGAGCGGCTTCAGGTCTCAGATTGCTCTGAACCCACCCGTTCGGTTTTGACCCTCGGATGGTCCAGCCGACGTCCGACCACGCACTACACTCAATTGGTTGGAACTCTCTTGGAAAACGGCATGGAATATCGCCGCAATGGCTCTTGCTGCATTAGCATGTTGACCGTCGCGACGGGCCGCACAGAGGGGTATTTCGAACTGCATGTCAACGCGTGGGACGCATTTGCCGCGATCCCAATTATCACCGAAGCAGGAGGCTTGGTTCAAAGCGATCCATTGGATCAGTTTGTTAAGCAAGGCAGCGTGATACTCGCCACCTGCCCCGGCATGACAGAACCTTTTTCTGAGGCCACGGATATCACCCGCTGGGCGGCAGAATAACCATAGAAGGCCCCCAACCGGGGGCCTTCACTCAGGCAACGGCGGCCTGTGGCAGGATAAACGGGACTGGATCATTTGGTGTTTGATTAACCGCTACGGAACAGCCGTAGGCTGACGAAAGATGATCATTGGTCAGAACCTCCGCAACCGGGCCGGCAGCTTTGATGTGTCCATTCGCCATAAGCACCATTTTGTCCGAGAACATCGCTGTCAGATTGAGATCATGCATCACCGCGACAACCCCGCCGCCCTGATCTGCAAAATCCCGCGCAATGTTCATAACCTGGAGCTGGTGGGAAATGTCTAGCGCAGAGACCGGTTCATCGAGAAACAACCACCGGGCCTCCCCATCCTCGACCGGGTGCCAAATCTGCGCCAGCACCCGCGCCAACTGAACCCGTTGCTGTTCACCCCCGGAAAGTTCCTGGTAGGGACGGTGCGCATATCCGGCAAGCCCAACGCGGGACAACGCAGCCGAGGCAACAGTTGAACTCTGTCCAGAGCGACCGCCTTGCAAACCAATGTTGACCACTTCCACGACCGAAAAGGGAAACGCCAAAGCGCTGGCTTGCGGCAGGACACCTCGGACCGTTGCAAGCTCCCAGGGCTTTTGACCCTGCATATCTCGGCCATTTATTTCGACCCGTCCGGTGTATGCAAGGTCACCGGTCATTGCCCGCAGCAAAGTTGTCTTGCCCGATCCATTTGGCCCGACAATAGAGGTCACATGACCGGGTTGGGCTTCAAATGACAGGTCTGACAAAATGCTCTTGCCAGACAACTTCACATTTAGATGCTGTGCTTTGATCATGTCAGAGATCCACTACACCGCGCTGTCGCAGCAAAATCCACAGGAATACAGGCGCACCAAGAATGGCCATGACAATACCGATTGGCAGCTCAGCCGGGGCGATAATCACACGCGCAATCATGTCTGCGCCGACAAGAAGACTTGCGCCTAATAGCGCTGCGTTCGGAAGCAACGCGCGGTGATCCGGTCCTGTCCCCAGACGCAGCAAGTGCGGCACAACAATACCAACAAAGCCAATCCCACCTGACACAGCAACCGCGGCTCCAACCGAGGCGGCAACCGCAAGGATTGCGAGGTTTTTGAGTTTTTGAACCTCGATCCCAATGTGGTGGGCCGTGGCCTCACCAAGTGCAAGCGCGTTCAACCCACGCCCCA
Organism: uncultured Pelagimonas sp.; assembly: GCA_947497905.1. Taxonomy (GTDB): domain Bacteria; phylum Pseudomonadota; class Alphaproteobacteria; order Rhodobacterales; family Rhodobacteraceae; genus CANMIH01. The sequence goes on along the minus strand of CANMIH010000004.1, from coordinate 45,499 downwards.
TAAACATCACACCACCCATAGAAATCAGCATGATAGGACCGGCCACAGCAAGCTTGCCCCAACTCGCACCGGCCAACGATCCCATTCCCCAGAAAGTCATATCCCGAAGCTGCGCATCATTTGCGATATAGGTCAAAACACCGGTCGCTGCTCCGGACAGAGCCCCAATGGCGATACCGGCAAGCAGCATGGTTGCAACAGACGTACGGCCATGGCGGGTACTCACCCGATACAGCAAAATTGTGGTCACCCAGCCCCCACAAAACGCGGCTATTGGTGTTAGATGGCGTCCCACGCTTTCCAGAATGGCCAGAGGCAGAAGCCCCCCCAACACGATCGACATGATCGCACCAAGCCCTGCTCCGGCACTGACCCCCACAATCCCAGGGTCCGCCAGAGGGTTGCGGAACAATCCTTGCATCACCGCACCGGCCACGGCCAATGAGGCTCCAACCATTAGACCCATCGCAAGACGCGGAATGCGAATGTCAAAAAGCACAATCCGCTCCACCTGGCTCAATTCCTGTCCTTGCAGCAATTTCCAGAGCACATCCATCAACGCGACCCCCGTCGCCCCGGTTGTCAGGCTGCCCAACGACACAAAGATCAGAAGACCAAACAAGAGTAGATGGAGTTTCCGTGCCCGTGACAGCCGGTCTACCGGCACCAGATCCGCGTCAATCGCAAGTGCCATGTCAGTTACCGTAGAGAATTTGGCTCAGATGGCGCACAGCTTCACCCGTCCGAGGACCAAACCCCGTCACAAGCAGCGGTTCCATCGTTTCCAGTGCTTTAGTTTTCGCCGCTGGTGTCAGGGCAAGCGCAGGTATCTCAAACAGTTCATCTGCATTTGCAGCATGATCCCCACCGCGTTGCATCATCAAAATAAGGTCAGGCGCAGCTGCGAGTGTCGCTTCACTAGCGATTGGTTTGTATCCTTCAAACGCATTCACTGCGTTGATCCCACCGGCCAGCCGGATAATCGCATCCGGCCCCGTGCCCCGACCAGCCGCGGTGAGTTTTCCACCACGCGCCGACAAGAGAAACATCACGCGTTTCGGCTCATCAATTGATGCCTGCGCAACGGCCGTCGCCTCTTCAATATCTTTGGTCACATCCGAAATCAGTGCTTCGGCCGTGGAATCCACGTCAAGCGCCTTGCCGATGATGCGGATCTTTCGAGAAAGTGCTTCGATCGTATAGCCCTGCGGGACCTCAACAAAATTCACGTCCGCCGCACGGATCACATCCACCGCTTCAACTGGGCGCGCACCTTCATCGGAGATAATCAGAGATGCCCCAACCGAAAGCACTCCTTCGGGGGACAGCGCGCGAATATATCCCACATCTGGCAGCTCGGTCGCCTCCGGCGGAAAAACCGACGTGGTATCCCTCGCCCGCAACCGGTGCCCTTGCCCGAGCGCATAGACAATCTCAGTCACGGTGCCACCAATGGACAGCGTATCAGCAGCTTCAGCCTGCGCAGAGGGCACACCCAAAGTGGCTCCCCAAATAGCGGCACAGGCTGCGATCAAACCATGGCGGTTCAAATTGAAAAAGGTCATGCCACCACCTCGTCTTTCAGGGGCTCAAGCGTATGAACGATATCATTCCATTGCGGACGGCTATTTCGGCCTTCAAAGCCGACACCAAAGGCTTGGAAAATCACCATGCCTTCCGCGTCAAAAGCTTCCACTGAGACCACAGGTCCCCGCTTGCTTGGTTTACTCACCGCCCAAACTTCGGCGATGTGATCCAGACGCAGGTGCATGTCGAACCCCGGATCCAGAATATTCTGCCAAGGCCCCATGCGTTGGAGACGGCCGATAGGGCCCGTGTGAATTTCGATACAGCCCATGTTCCCGACAAAGAACATAAACTCGATCCCAGAGGCCTGAACCTTCTCCAACATATCATTCGCAGCATCTACGCTCAGCTTGCGGGCGTAGGGGGCACCTGCCATGTGATAGGCGCCCAGACGGTTGATTTTCAGTTTTGAGCAAATCCGCATAAACTGATGGGTATCAGTCATCTTGTCCCATTCAGCGCGCAAAGCTTCTGCTTTCTCCGGGTTGATTTTTGGACCTTCGACCGGCTGTCGCGCTGTCAGCTCCAGACTTTGATCGTCATCCCCGACAGATAGGGTCTCGACCAAATCGGGCCAAGCGTCGTGATTGGATTCAGGGCGGAGATGGATTTTATGCACCGCATCCCCTGCGGCGTCAAAAATCTGCAGGCTACGTTTCGGTCCGGCCTCTGTTTCTTGCTCAACCGCAAAGGCATGAACCCAACGAGACGGGAACATACGCAGGTCAATCGTTTCCGAAAAAATCATTCCGGCATGATCACCGGGCCGGTAGTCCACATAGGGGCCAACTTTTTCGATCACACAGCTGACATTGCGTGTCAGCGCCATAACAGGGCCAAGCGCCTCTACCTGTGGGATCAGCGTATTGGGGTGTGCTTCAATCTTTGTCACGCCCATACCAACCCGAGCCGCCACCAGCGCAGCTTCGGAAATACCCAATTCGTCAGCCAGATCGCGGGCGCGTTTCTTCGAAACGTCTTGTGCAGAACGAATTTGGTCGGGGGTCAGATCAGCCATGCAGTGCCTCTTCGAAGATAAGGAACTGCTGGCAACACGCAGGAAGGAAACGAAACTGCGTGAGGGCTGGCTTTCCCGACTGAATTAGTAGGTTAAAATCCAAACTGCAAGGTTTGTTTTCCTACGGGTCTAGGCAAAGTGCCTATCTCCCCTTGATCTTGACAGAAAAGCTTCGGCGCGCTCCGGCAGGCGGTTTGGGGAACGGCGCAGCACGACGAACGATTTGTAATGCAGCCTTGTCTAGCTTCGCCGATCCCGAACTTCGTGAAATCGAAGCGCCGGCCAAACCACCGCTCGAAGAAATGCGAAATGACACCGTCGCAGTTCCACGGACACCGCGCGGTCGACGGACACGTGAAATCTTCCGCATGACAATTCCGGGGTAGTTGCTTGCCGCAGCATTGCCAGCCGATTTGCTTTTTCCTCCCGTTCCACTCGACACAGATGACGCACGTTCTGTCCCGGTGGCCTGCCCTGCTCTGGCACTACGATCTGCATTGCCACGCGGTGCCGGTGTTGCGGGTTTCGGCTTCTTTGGTTTCGGCTGCGCGGTGGCTTGACGTCGCGGGGCCGGTTTGGGTTTGGCCGCAGGTTTGTGTGCCTCTTCAAACGAAGGGGTTCGCATTTTCGGGCGCAAAGAAGTTGCAACCGCTGCGGTTACAGGTTCGTCGGCGGTCACCTGTTCTGGTTCGGCTTGAACAGGTTGCACGGTTTCTGGTGTCAAAGCCGTTTCGGGCGCGTCAGCGGCCTGAGCGGGTTCAGCGCTCTCTGTCACTGTTTCAGTTGTAGATGGGACAACAGGCATCGCCGCTTCGACAGTGGGGAGCACGGGCAAAGCCGCCACAACTACAGCGTGGGGGGCTACGCTTGGTTCTGGCATCACAGGAGTGGGTGCAACAGCTGCGATGGGCGCTGCAGTCACTGTAGCGACAGTCGTTGGGGTTTCTGGGGCCAGCTTGGCGATCTCGGCCTGTTCGGGTTTCGTTTCAGCGGTTGGCTGTTCAGGGGTCTCTTGTACCGCTGTTTCGGGCTCAGCTTCTTCAACTGGTTCGGCCTCTGCCTGATCGACCTGCTCAACAGGTGCGTCTTCGGCGTGCTCGGCATCGGACGGGGTTTGCGCAGTATCAGCCTCAACCGGTTCAGCAAGGTCCTCTGTTTCCAGAGCAGACGCTGTCCCTTGCACCATATCCGCAAAGCTAGACCCAAGCCGCGCTTCCGCGCTTCCAGAACTGCCCTCGATTTGTGTTTCAGGAGCAGATGGCGCCACAACGGCCACAGCAGCATGGGCCCCAAGCGCGACAACCAGAGCCCCAAGCTTCCAGACCCGCGATGACGCTATCATTGCAATGCCCTCTCTGTCACGATCACCACTTTTTCAGCACCCGCCGCGCGAAGCTCGGCCCCGAGCCTGACCAGATCTTTCGCCAAGAGGGCCCGGTCCGGCACAATGCGGAATATGCCATCTTCATATTCCAGGGCCTCTAAAGCCTCAGTCGCATCTGCGACGGGCTTGCCCAATGCGGTTATCGAACCATCGGGCAAAACAACCAGAGCATTGGCTGGAGCATTCCCTTCAAGATCCGCAGTGTTCACAAGCTTTAGAGAGGAATCCAGCGGCTGGGCAACGGTGCCTGCCACGAGGAAAAATACCAACATCAAAAAGACGATGTTGATCAGAGCGATTGTGGGTTCGCGCTCAGATTTACGGCGTTTGCGGATCATGACGCCCCCAAAACAGTAGCCGACACACCTGTCACAGTGCGCAATGTTACAAGCAGATCGGTTAGCCTCTGAGCTGTGACATCTGGCTTGAGTGAAACCAGTACCGAGACCTTGGGCGCGTCACCTTTTTGTTGCTGAAGAACCTGTGCGAGCGCCGCAAGCTCAACTGGCTGGCCATTCACACCGATCCGATCCTCTGCCAACTGCAGAAACACCGGCGGCTTATCAGACACAGATGTCCCGCCCTGCCCTGCGGCCGTCAATTCCACTTCGGCAAACCGGGTAAAGGTTGAAGTCAGCATGAAAAACAGCAGCAGAAGGAAGATGACATCAATGAGTGACGTCATCGAAAGCCGCTTCCGTAAGGTGCGTTTACGCATGTGCCAGGGCGGTCCGTGTCTCAGAAACAACTGCAGGTTCAACAACACCCGGGCTGCGAATAGTCGCGATCGCCTGACCAGCCAGTACGCGATCGCGATCAAGGCGCGATTCAAACCAGCTCAGCACAATGGATGTAGGCATGGCGATGACAAGGCCCACGGCAGTGGTCAACAGGGCGACCCAGATCCCGCCAGCTAAAATCGAGGGATCTACCTGCGACCCAGCCTCCTGCAACGCCTGGAATGCAGAAATCATCCCGAGAACCGTTCCGAACAGGCCCAATAGCGGTGACAGCTGCGCCACACTATCAAGCACACGCAGACCACCTTCCAGCTTCGCAAACCGTGTCTCAGCCTCGGTTTCCAAACGATTGCGGTCAAATTTCCGGGAAAATGCCATGCTGACGACCGGGGCCAGATAGCTTCGCGAGGTCTGAAGCTCGCGTTTCGCGAGCGCAATATCGCCAGCATCCCACGCCGTCACAGCCCGCGCCAACGCCTTATGACGTCCAACGCCAGCGGCTGAGAACTGCCAGAACTTGTACAGTACAACAGCCAGCGTCAGGACGGAAACGGCCAACATAAGCACTACAACCGGACCGCCAATATCATAGATATCAAGCAGGGCGGTTTCCAACACCTGGATCATCCCAGCACCTCAACGTCTGTGCGGGTGCCAAGCTTGAGTTTATCCAGGCAGGCCCCTTCGGGCAGGCTCTCTCCGGTACATTGGGTGACACCATTGACCAACACCTGTCCCAATCCATCACATGCAAGCTGGGGCACCACAAATTGGCGCACCCGAGGGCGCTTGGCTGGCAGCTTCCCGAAATCAAACAGCATCAACCGGTTGACCTGCCCCTCTGTGTCGAACAGCACCGCTTCATAAACGGCCTTATCCACCGCAGCATCGTGGCCGTTGACCACAAGGAAGCTGAGCTTACAGCTGTTTTCAACGGCCTGCGTGGCATTCAACTCGATCGAAAGTTGACCATCCAAAGACGTCTCAGCAAAAGCTGCAAGCGGGGTCAGAAAGGCACCTAGCAATGCCGCGCGAAGAGGGGTCATGAATTCGGTCTCCGAATAAATATCCAGTATCGTGTTCGATTGGCTGGATATTGGGAGACATTGGCTAGACCGAACGCCCTTCTTCTGACACAGCTTGCCCGGGCGCGCAATAGTTGAGGTAAAAAGTCAGGTTACAGTTTTGGCTATCGCCGCCTTAGATCTAAAAAAGACCTACCAACCCGCCGTATCAAATCGACGACAATAAGATGCTTGTTTCGCTGTTCATCACGCCATCGATCAATCTGACCTCTCGCAATACGCGATCGAAATCCTGAAGGTTGGCCACCACAATTTCTACAACAAGGTCCCATTTGCCGCTGGTCGTATGCATCGCGGTCAACTCAGACAGGCCTCTCAGTTTGCGGATCACCTGAGATGTATTACGGCCCATCACCTCGATCATCATCACCGCCCGGATCTGATCTGCCTCATAGTCTTCGCGCACGCGGGCGGTGAAGCCGAGCAGCGCGCCAGTTTCCAATAGACGGTCAAGCCGGTTCTGGACCGTTCCGCGCGACACACCCATGATCTGCGCCAGCTTAGAGACCGGCGCCCGGCCGTCTTTGCGCAGCAGACTGATCAAGAGGCGATCATGGTCGTCAAAGATATGTTTGGCACCGTGACGGTCAGGCATGAGATTCACACTTTTATCAATTCACCCTAGCAAATTGCACAAACGGGCGCAAAAAGACATACAATTCTTACGTTCACACTACATTCTGCCTAAGGGATGCTTGGCACAACATCTTCCAGTTACTCAGGAATTCTCATGACTGCTCCTTTGGCCTCTGATCGTGCTTATGTTCCCTTTGTCAGTGTCGACAACATGATGAAACTGGTTCACAGCATAGGCATTGAGGCTATGCTGGCAGGGATCGCCTCCTATATCGAAGAGGATTTTCGTCGCTGGGAACTGTTTGATAAGACACCTCGCGTCGCCGCGCACTCAAAAGAGGGTGTGATCGAACTGATGCCAACTTCGGACGGTGAGACCTACGGTTTCAAATACGTCAACGGACACCCAAAAAACACCAAGGAAGGCCTGCAAACTGTCACTGCTTTTGGCCTGCTGGCGGATGTCTATACCGGGTATCCAGTTCTGCTGACGGAAATGACCCTCCTGACCGCTTTGCGCACCGCCGCAACTTCGGCTGTTGTGGCCAAATACCTTGCGCCCAAAGGTGCCACAACCATGGCCATGATCGGCAACGGCGCGCAGTCCGAGTTTCAGGCTCTGGCTATGAAGGTGCTATGTGGCATCGACACCCTGCGCCTCTTTGATACAGATCCCAAAGCCACCGAAAAACTGACCCGCAATCTGGCCGGTCTTGGTATGACATTGGTTCCCTGCAAAACCGCAGAAGAAGCCGTTCAAGGCGCGCATATCATCACCACCTGCACCGCAGACAAACAGAACGCCACCGTCCTGAATGACAATATGGTGGGGGCCGGGGTTCACCTGAACGCGATTGGCGGAGATTGCCCCGGAAAAACCGAACTGGCCCCTGCAATCCTGCACCGCGCAGATGTCTTTGTTGAATATCCCCCACAAACCCGCATCGAGGGCGAAATTCAGAACATGCCCGAAGATTTCGCAGTCACCGAAATGTGGCAGGTTATCTCGGGGCAGGCGGAAGGACGTCGTGACGACCGCCAGATCACCTTGTTTGACGGTGTCGGTTTTGCCACAGAAGATTTCTCGGCCCTGCGCTACATCCGGGATCAGCTGGAGGGGACTGGCCTTTACCAGGATCTTGATATGCTGGCCGACCCCGATGATCCTCGCGATCTGTTTGGAATGGTATTGCGCGCGACCCCTGCTTCCGAGGCCGCGACATGATCCGAGGAACCCTGCAGGCGCCCAGCGCCGTGGTGATGGTGCGCCCGCACCACTTTACCGTCAACACCGAGACCGCCGCAGACAATGCGTTTCAGGCCGAAGTGCAAACTGGCGCGGATCACACCACAGCCGCGTTTGAGGAACATACCCGTGCCGCCCAAACCCTAAAAGATCTGGGCATTCGGGTGCATGTGTTTGAGGGAGAAGATCCAAGAACGCCCGATTGTGTGTTCCCCAACAATTGGTTTTCCACACACGCAGGCGGGCATGTCGCCCTGTATCCAATGAAGGCGCAAAACCGGCGTCTGGAACGGCGACAGGATGTGCTTGAGCTCCTCAAGGCTGAATACCGCGTTCAGGATATCATCGACTATTCCGGGCTCGAGCCCGATGGTTTGTTCCTCGAAGGCACTGGTGCCATGGTGCTCGATCACATCGACCGCGTGGCCTATGCGGCCGAAAGTGACCGCACCAACCCTATAGCGCTGGAACGGTTCTGCACGCACTTCAACTATGAACCGATGGTCTTTGCAGCTGCAGACCAGTCCGGAACACCGATTTATCACACGAATGTCCTGATGTGCATCGGAACGGGGTTTGCTCTGATTGGCACAGGATTGATCACCAATCCTGAACGGCGTGCTGAAGTCCTAGATCGGTTGCGCGCCGCGGGGCGTGACGTGATTGAATTGAGTGAGGCGCAAATTGCCGGGTTTGCCGGAAATGCAATCGAGCTGACCGGAAAAAACGGCCCTTTGCTCGCTCTCTCGCAGACAGCATTTGACATCCTAACGCCAGAGCAACGGGCACGTATTGAGACCCATGCGGAACTGGTGCCCTTGTCGATTGACACCATCGAAATGGCCGGGGGCTCTGTTCGCTGCACCATCGCGGGCATACATCTGGCCCGCAGGTAATTGCAGCGGCTTCAACAGGGCGCGATCAGGCGCCCTGTTTCTTTTGTGATCAGACAAAAATTAGCTCATCGGTTATGTTGATGAATTCGACATCCCAGGACTGGGATGTGCTGTCCAAGGTGGCGCGCGTCAGCGCAAGCCCCATATCACTGCCCCCAGAATTCAACAGGACCGTATGGCCCGTGCCATTGTACCAGTGAGAAGCCACAATGTCGTAATCGCCATCCCCATCGATATCGCCAACAGCAATCCCGGTCGCGGCGCCATAGGGATCTCCCCCGCTTGGCAGGTCCAACTTAGACAAGCCACCATCGCCATCGTTCATGAAGATCGCAGTGCCTGCATTGGAATACTCGGCCATGATCACATCCAGATCGCCATCCCCATCCAGATCAGCGAACTCGACCTCCATATTATCACCACCGCTGTGGAACACCGAGCGGGCAAAATCATCCTGACCATCCCCATCCGTGTCCCCTTGGTTCAGGTAGAGAATATCATCCTGACCATTTGAACGCGCGGCCACCATGTCGGCCCGACCATCGCCATTCAGATCGCCAACCGCGACATCCAGTGTATTTTCACCCCCTGGATCGGTGAACAGGCGCTGGGTAAAGCCCCCACTGCCATCTCCGTACAAGATCTCAATAGGGCCCGCAGTATAGTTGGCCTGAACGATGTCCTGATGTCCGTCCCCATTCAGATCAGCGACTGTGGTGCCATAGTTCTGGCCCGCGGCATTGGCGACACTCACCGGCGTGCCATATTCCGCCATTTCAACCGCACCGCTGCCATCGGTATCGCCCTGCCCCATAAAGACGAGCGTCGGCCCGTTGTATCCAGACAACACCACATCATCGATGCCATTGCCGTCGAAATCACCAACCGCTACATCATGCACACCATAGTTGATCTGAGCATTGCTCAGCACCACTTGCTGAAACTCCGGGACACCGTCGCCATCGCCATCTCCGTTGTTGAAGTAGGTCGACACGCGGTCACCCTGGGCGATGACCAGATCGATATCGCCATCCCCATCCAGATCGCCATAGGCCGATCGGTAATCCGAAAACCCATTCACATCCGGCAGCCCAACTGACTGAGCCGGTGTAAAGGGCATGTCTGGGACCCCATCACCGTCCGTATCGGTGAAATCTGTAATCACCATGGTTATGTTTGGCACGGTCAGACCAACAACAAGAGCTTGGGTGTTCACACCGGCACTTGGTTCATCTTTTCCTGCCACAGTCACGGTCACATCTGCGACCGCGCTCGCGCCATGACGATCCGTTGCGGTGATTTGGACCACAACGGTACGGGTTTCGCCCGCAGCGAGATCTTGAAAATCTGCACCAGGATCAAAACTAAGCGTAGTCCCTGAAAGCGAAGCTGATCCTTCACCGGGATGTCCGCTGATGGTGTAGGTTAGGCTATTGCCATCATCATCGCTATCAACGTCAGCTCCCAGCCCGGCAAGGTCGAGCGTTACAACGTCGCCATCTTCATCTGCCGCCAGATTCTGACCTGCGAGGGTCGGCGCATCGTTGAGACCAACCAGAGTGACCGTCACAGATCCTGTATCACTCCCTCCTTCGCCATCATCGACAACAAATCCAAAGCTGTCCTGCGCCTCTTCCCCTAAGGCCAGTGCCGCAAACTCTGCCCCCGTGACATAAGTTACGCTGCCATTGGAATTTAAGCTCACACCGCCCTGCGTGCCAGCCGTCGCCAGAGCCACCGTATGACTGTCGCCAGCATCAATATCTGTATACCCCGGCACAAAGGTCACCGGACCTGAGGTTGTTACCACCATGTCCTGTGCAACAGGAGCATCGTTCGTGCCGGTGATCGTCAGAGTGAATTGGGCCTGCGTGACGCCCCCCTCTTGGTCTGACACCGCAAACGTCGCTTCAATAACGCGCAATTCGCCCGCGCTTAGATCTTGGTAGGCCGGATTGCTTGCATCGAGTTGATAGCTTCCGTCGGCGCTCAAGCTCAGCCCTGCAACGGGTGTCACCAGCGCAAAACTCAGGTTGGTGGAATCCACGTCAGTGGCCAAACCGGCCAAGGTACCACTCAGAACCGCCCCATCTTCATGCGCCGCCGCATTCGCAGGGGCTACGACAGGCGCATCATTCAACTCATGAACGGTTAGGGTCACATGCCCCTGCGACGTCGCATCGCCATCGCTAATTTCGTAATCAAACCCATCGTTGCCCGCAAAATTGGCCGGAGGAGTGTAGTCAAAGCTGCCGTCCGCTTGCAAAACAACGGTTCCTCCCTGATCCGTGGTCAAGGTCGCCGCCGTCGCGGTCAGACTATCCCCCTCGATGTCGCTGTCGTTGATCAGGACATTGCCGGTGATCACGGTGTCTTCATCACCCGAGATAGTATCATTCTCCGCGACAGGGCCATCGTTCACACCATCAACAACAAAACTGATGGTATTTGTAGCTTCGGCACCCTGCGCGTCGCGCACTGTGACATCGATGGTCACCGTGCGGCTTTCTCCAACGCCCAGATCTTGAAAACCATCCGACGGATCAAAGCTCAATTGCGAGCCAGACAAAGCGACCTCACCCTCAGATGGGGCACTGGCAATCGAATAAGTCAACGCGGCTTCATCTGTCGTATCGGCATCAGATGCCAAGGTGCTCAAATCTATGGTCTGTCCGACGCCGTCTTCGACCGCAGATCCAACATACGCCGACAATTCGGGTGCGTCGTTGGCGCCGACCACTGTCACGGTCACATGGGATTGAACCGTCGCCCCCTGCGCATCTGTTCCCGAAACCGAAATGACCACATCCCGGCTTTCCCCCAAAGCCAGATCCTGAAAATCCGTTCCGGGATCAAAGTTCAGAGTGTGGCCGGTCAGCGTCGCGATCCCCTCATCCGGCGCAGCAACAATCGCATAGTTCAGCGTTGTCCCATCTTCTCCGTCATCAACGTCATCAGAGCTCTGCGCCAGATCGACAACAATTGCTGCCCCATTTTCCGTCGCCGTTGTGGTCACTGGCACCATAACCGGCGCGTCATTTGTGCCGACTACGGTAATGGTAACTGTATTGGACGCCTGTGAACCGTGTGCGTCTGTGGCAGTGATTTGAACCAAAACATCGCGTGACTGCCCAACTGCGAGGTCTTGGAAATCTGCCCCCGGTTCAAACCGCAAAACACCATTTTCAATGATCACGCCCCCCTCCGCCAGCGGCGCTGCGAGACTGTAACTTAGGCTCGTGCCACTATCATCGGAATCGGTATCATTACCAAGTGCAGTCAGATCGACCTCAACAGCCGCGCCATCTTCCGCCGCCTGAGCCGCACCCGCCGCCAAGGTTGGCGCGTCATTTGTGCCGGTAATGGTTATGGTGACAGAGGCGGTCGCGACATCCCCATCGAGATCACGCACCTGATAGATGAAACTCTCTGTGGTGATTTCACCCTCAGCCAGGTCATCAAAGTCGCCGTTTGCTGCAAAGCTATAAGTCCCTTGTGCATCTAGTGTCAGCACTCCGCGAGACACGCCACTGACCAGAGCCACCTGATCCAACTGGTCCGGCACCTGATCATTGTCGAGCACGTTGCCGGTGACCTGGCCGCCCTCCGACAGACCCGCCGCATCATCCACAGCGGTCACCGCATTGTCACCGGGCGTTACCGCGCTACCATCGACCAAAATCTCAAGCGCTTCAAACGAGGACACAACAAGGTCAAACGATTGGAAACTATAGTCGGTTCGCCACCAACCCCGGCCACCGGCCCCTTCGAGGAAATCAAGAAATCCAGCGATGTCGGCCTGAATATCCGCGCTTTGCCATTCGCTTTGGGTGAACTCTAGACGAAGCGTATCTTGTCCGCGGCCACCTGAGTAATAATCCCAGGAACCTATGTTGTCTGCCAGTACGTAGACACCCACGTCATCGCCAAGCCGCAACTCGATCCAATCGCTCCCAGCGCCACCTGAGGCTGTGTCATTGTCGCGCCCCGTGCGAAGCCAGTCATCGCCAGATCCGCCCGCAACCATATCGGCACCACGTCCGGTTCGGATCACATCATGCCCATCGCCGCCATCGACAACGTCATCCCCTTTGCCCGCACCGATGAAGTCGTCACCTGCCCCGCCATCAATGGTATCACTACCCCAACCGGAGCGGATCCAATCATGACCATCGCCCCCAGAAATCAAGTCGTCGCCGTCACCTGTTCGAATGCGGTCATGCCCCGCACCACCATCGATGACATTATCCCCGCCAAACGAACGAATGCGATCGTTGCCGGAGCCACCAAAAATTGTGTCATTGCCATACCCGGTCCGGATCCGATCATTGCCGGTCCCACCATCTATGTGATTGTCGCCACCCGCCGCGAAGATCCGATCATTGCCCGAACCACCCGCGATCGTCGCGTTTCCAAAGCCAACCGAAATCCGATCATGCCCAGACCCGCCGTCGATATCAAAGGCACCGTCACCTGCGTAGACACGATCGTTGCCCGCGCCCGTTGATATCGTGCTATCGCCGTCCCCGGCATACACCCGGTCATGTCCGCCTCCGGTGTCGATCAGATGCGCCCCATCACTGGCGAAAACGATGTCTTTACCATCGCCACCCGTGATTATCTCACCTTCCGGATCATCCGCAATATGCACGGTCTTGCGGCCAAACAGGCCCTCACCCTTGGTCCAAAAATTGAAAAATTTCGCCATCCTGTCCACCCACAACCGAATTCATGTTTCGTGTTGCGCAGGAATCTGACGGAGGGGGGTAAAAAGACACTTTAGATCCTCCGCCTGAGTAGATCGCATTCAAGTCAATTCTGGCCTTTTCCCCGCCCCATAAACAGCGTTCAGGACGCAAAATCTCCTCAAGCGATCTGCTGATGGACCTCGATGACATTGCCTTCGGGGTCTTGGAAAAACACCTGATGCCACTCTTTGGCAAAGGTGGTGCCATAGTCGGAGTAGGGGATACCTTTTTCATCCAGAAGGCGCAAAAACGCCTGAAGGTCATCGGTGCGAAAGGCGATGTGCCCGCGTTCCACTGGGTTAATCACTTGGCCGTTCTTGAAGGCGACTGTCAGCTCTTTCTCAGCCAGATGCATCTGCATTCCACCATCCGTGGCAAAGCGAATTTTCCCAGTATAACCACGTGACCCTTCCGCTTCGGTGCGGGGAAAGTTGTCCTGAGCGATGTCATCGAGCCCGAGCACCTCGGTGTAGAAAGCATGCAGCCGGTCAACATTTTCGGACACAAAATTGATATGGTGAAATTCAAGCTTCATCGCACGGCCCAGCCTTTTGATCAGTCTTCGGATATGCCGCCACCAGACCGCTCAATGAACAAAAAAACAAGTCTTAACCCAAGGCTATTTAGCGACGCTAGCAAGAAGAAGATCTTTCAGTGATTTCATAGATTTCCGCAGCGACACGCCTTCCAGAACACACCGATACGCACAACCTTCGATCATCTCGATCATCAAAGATGCCACTTCTTGTGTATCGGGTAGCGGGCGCAGATCACCCTGGGCGATCCCCCGGTCCAACAGATCGCTGAGCGCCTTGGCCAGCGACGTTCTGTTGTCGAGGAACATACCTGCAATATCCGGTTTGCGCACAGCTTCGCCTGCGATCTCCAAACTTAGGATCACCGTATCCGGGTCAGCCACATATTTGGTGTAAGAGGTGATAAACTTTTCCAGCAGCTTGGGAGCCACCGAGTTTCGGTTCAAAAGCCTCAGGAACGGGGCCAGCTCCAACCGCTCGAGTGCCGCTATTTCCGCCAGAATGTCGTGTTTTCCGGGAAAGTGATTATAGAGATTGCCAAGACTGACACCGGCCTTTTTGGCGATGTCACGCACCCCAGTCTGATGATAGCCGTTTTCTAAAAAACACATCACAGCCGCTTCAAGGATCTTCATTCGCCGTTGCGCCAGCGCTTTGTCGCGCACCGAGGGCGATGCCTTTTCGGTCTCACTCATATTTTTGCCACCCCATATTGAACGAACGATCGTTCACTGTATATCTATCGACAATCGACGGAGCAAGGTGATTCTGCCCGACGCGTTATGAGGTAAGTATGACGAATTCCACTCTCCAAACAGATCACACCCGCCCCAAACGCTGGATCTGGATCGCACTGTCACTGGCGGTTCTTATCGCTGTTGTTTTGGTGGTTTTTGAGGCCGAAGACACCGCCGACGTAAAACAGGCGACCACTCCGCCCCCTGCCCCACCGGTATCGGTTGTCGAAGTTTCCTCACAAAGTGCGCAGGCGCGTGTCTCGGTCTTTGCAGAAGTGCGCCCCCGATGGGCCACAGACCTGCGCGCCAATGTATCTGGCCGCGTCATTCAGGTATTTGACCCCGCTCTGGCCGGGGCGCAGGTCAAAAAAGGCGATATTCTCTATCATATCGAACCCGCCCCTTACCTCGCGAACGTGGCCAATGCAGAGCAAGCTCTGGCTGAAGCCGAGCTCGCTCTTTTACAGGCAGAGAACAAAACCATTGTGGCCCGCCGCCAATTTGAGCGTGATGGTACGCAACCACCCAATGACCTGGCATTACACCTTCCAGAACAACGCATTGCCCGTCGTGCAGTAACCGCAGCCAAGGCACAACTGAAAGTGGCGCAGCAACAGCTTGCGGACACGAAAGTTCAAGCTCCCTTTTCGGGATTTGTCACCAAACGTCTGGCCAGCCTAGGGGAAACTGTGGGGCCCGGAGATCCGCTTTTGCATCTCGCAGATGATCGTCAATTTGAGTTGACGGTTGAATTAACTCCCGCAAATTGGGCTTTGCTGGATCATCCTATCGCCGGAACCACCGCAACTTTGCGTCATCGGGATGGGTCGGATCTGGGCCAGGCCACAATTCGGCAAGGTGGCGGCTTTCTCGACCCCAAAACACGGCAAATCCGAGTTTTCCTTGAGGTGACCACACCCTCAGATCAACTGTTGGCCGGAGATTTCCTACGTGTTGAATTCACGGGGCGACAGATCCCCGACACGCTGACAGTGCCTGAAACCGCTCTTACCCGGGCAGGCCATATCTGGCTGGTTGAAAATGACCATCTAAACCGTGTCGCGCCCGACATTCTCTTTCGCAGCGACAGGCATATTACCATTGCCGCCCCCCAAGGCGCGGGACCCTGGCGGGTTGCCCCGACGCCACTTGCCTCTTTCCTACCCGGTCAACGGGTGACGCCTACTCTGGTCGAGGATTAATCCATGCATACGTTGACCGCCTGGTTTATCCGCAACCCTGTCGCCGCCAATCTTTTGATGGCACTGATCCTTTTTTTGGGCGTTCAAACCGCTCTCTCGATCCGCATCGAAGGCTTTCCGCGTATCCCACCGGAAAGCGTTGAAATCACAATCGAATACCCCAATGCCACCGCCGCTCAGGTGGACGAACTAGTGACTCAGAAAGTAGAACAGGCCCTTGAAGGGGTTCAGGGCGTTCGGTCGATCACGTCTGTATCTGGCAACGGCTATTCCAGTGTCTCAGTGCGCCGAGCGGGCGGTGAAAAGCTACAAAAAGTTCTCGACCGGGTGCGCATCCGCATTGATGGATTGACCGAGCTGCCCTCACAGGCCCGCCGTCCAGTGATCGAAGCCGCCGGGTTCGATTTTCCCGCGCTCTATGTCAACCTGCATGGTGAAGCAGATCCCGCAACGCTACAAAGTCTGGCGCAACGGCTGAAGGAAGACCTGCTGGCCCAACCTGAACTGTCACGGTTGAAGGTCTGGGGGCTTATCCCTCGAAACTTGCGGATCGATGTAGATCCCGATTTGCTGCGGCAATATCAGCTTACGGTTGCGGACGTCTCGAATGCCATTCAGTCTAACTCCTTGAATTTTCAAGCCGGTCAGTTGCGCACCGAAGGCGGAACCATTTTTCTGCGCGCCGACGACCGCGCCCGATACGCCCCCGAATACGCGGCCCTGCCCATTATCGAAACACCCAGTGGATCAACCGTTCAGCTCGGAGACATCGCCACCATCACGGATGGGTTCCAAGAGGGAGAGTTTCTTTTCCGCCTCAACGGGGACCCGACCGTAGGTATGGAAGTATTGATCGGACAAACTGAGAATATTCTCGATATCAGTCGCGTCGTCCGACAGGTGGTCAAAGAGTTTGAGCCTCAGCTTCCACCAAATATTCATGCGGCAGTCTGGGCAGATAGTGCAGGCTACATCTCCGACCGTCTCGCATTGCTACGTTCCAATGGTGTGCAGGGATTGTTACTCGTCATGCTGATGTTGTCGGTGTTCTTGAACGTGCGCCTGGCCTTTTGGGTCGCCATGGGTATCCCCATTTCGGTTATGGGCGCCATCGCCGTATCGGGATCAAAGTGGGTCGATTATTCGCTCAATGATGTCACAACTTTTGGTCTGATCATCGCGCTTGGCATTCTTGTGGATGACGCGGTTGTTGTTGGGGAAAGTGTCTTTGAAGAACGTCGCAAAACAAAAGACCCAATTGCGGGCACCGAAAAAGGTGTGAACCGAGTAGCAGTGGCAACCGTCTTTGGCGTTTTGACCACGATTGCCGCCTTCTATCCCCTTCTTTTGATCGACAATCCTCTGGGCAAGGTCCTTGCAGGGTTTTCGGGCATCGTCATTCTGGCGCTGATTTTCTCTCTGATCGAAAGTAAGTTCATCCTTCCGGCCCACCTGGCCCATGTTCCTTTGAACAGCGAACGCCGCTACCTGACCAGCCGGATCTGGGGCCGAGTACAAGATGGCGCGCAGGGCGGCCTCATGTGGTTTCGCGACACGATTTATCGTCCCGCACTCGAAGTGTCGGTCCGGCACCGATATGCGGTTCTGATCTTGTTTGTCGCCGCTGCCGCGCTGGGTCTTGGCTTGATGTATAAGGGCAAGGTCAAAACCGTGTTTTTCCCCGAAGTTCCGGGGCAGATCATCACTGTGAACCTGAAAATGGATGCACGCGCGCCCTTTGCGCTGACCCAATCCAATATGGATCGGATCGAGGCACTGGGACAGGAATTGAACGCCGAGCTTGCGGAGCGTTACGCGATGGAGACACCCCCCATTCAAAGCGTGTTTACCATCATCAACAGTGCCTCTAACGCCCAGCTCTACGCCGAGCTTTTGCCCGTGCTTGAGCGCCCCGACGTTCCCGTCATGGACATTGTGCGTGACTGGCGTTCGCGGGTTGGCGAGGTTGAAGGAGCCGTTGAGCTTGAATTCACAGGAACAGATTCCTTGGCAGGTGGGTTTCAGATCCGCTTGATGTCCAAAGACGACGATCTTTTGCGTCAAGCCAGCCAAGACATGCGCGATTTTCTGGCCGGCCTCGAAGGCGTCACCAATATCCGAGACTCTATGGCGGGCGGGCAACCTGAACTGAAACTGCGTTTGCGCCCCGACGCTCGCGCCCTTGGGTTTACAGCAGAAACATTGGCAAGTCAGGTCGGGTATGGATTTGGCGGAGCCGAAGTCACCCGCATTCGCCGTGATGGTGCTGAGGTGCGCGTTGTGGTGCAAAATGCGGAAACCGCGCGCGATACGATCGCCGACCTGATGGACACCCGCCTGCGCAGCACCTCTGGCCATTGGGTGCCGCTCACCACCGTGGCGGATATCGAAGGCAGCTATGTCTCGGGCGTTGTGCGCCGACGCGACGGACAGCGTATGAACACAGTCGCGGCCTCGGTTGACCGCAGCCTCGCGGCCCCGGAAGAGGTTGGACAGGCCGTGTTTGAACAGCTCGTCCCGGAACTGAAACGCACCTACCCAACCGTGAAGGTGGTCGCCGGAGGCGAGCTTGAAGAAATGGGCGAGATCAAAGGAGGATTGATCAACGCACTGATCCTGGCCGCGGTCCTCATATATGTGCTCATGGCAGTTCCGCTCAAAAGCTATTGGCAGCCCGTGGTGATCCTCGCCATTGTGCCATTTGGGTTTGTGGCGGCGGCTGTGGGCCACCTGATCATGGGCGTCTCGCTCTCGCTGTTTTCCTTCTTCGGCATGCTTGCTTTGACCGGTGTCGTGGTCAACGACAGTCTTGTGATGATCACACGGTACAATCAGGCCCGTGAAGAAGGACAACCCGTTGCTCAGTCTCTGCATGAAGCTGGGGTTGGACGGTTTCAGGCCATCTTTTTGACCACCGCAACAACCGTGATCGGGCTGATCCCGCTTTTGACCGAAACCTCGGAACAGGCCCAATACCTTATTCCCGCCGCTGTCTCGCTGGCGTTTGGTGAGTTGTTCGGCACCATGCTGATGTTGCTGTTGGTGCCCGTTCTCATCGCCATTGCCGAAGACATCATCGCCCTCTTTTCCACCAAGCAACACGCTTAAACTCAATTGAAACATGCCGTTCCGACAGGGACGGCACCAACAACCCGAGAAACAAAATGACATCGAAACTGCTTTCTGTGGCGCTCCTTGTGGCGGCCACCCAGTCCGCTATTGCCAAACAGCCGCCGGAAAATCTCTGGACCACCCCCGGTGGCGAGCTGTCGATCCTGACCACGCCCTGCAACGGCCCGCAGAACACGCTGTGCGCAGTGATTGTAGGGGTCAATTCGAAAGATCTGTCTCCGTGGAAAAATCAGCTCTGCGGCGAGCCACTGATGTGGGGGCTCAAACCCGGTCGGAGCTCTGGCGCTTGGATCAACGGCACGGTCTTCGATCTGGAAAGTCAAAAGCAATATCCGCTCAAGGTGGATTTTCTGAAAGACGCGATGCGAATGACCGTGGGAAATGGCCGGTCAATGACCTGGGTTCACGCCTCCAAATCTGATGTGAACTGTAAATAACATTCTGGATCATTCCGATGACGCATGCATTCTTTTCACCCATATTTTTCCTAACCGCTGCCGGAATTCTTGCCTCTTGTGGAGGACCGCAAGACGACCCTGTTGCGACTTTGAATGATCCCGTTGAGGGCATCTGGAAACTAACCGACGAGACGCCTCCCCTGAGGATCACCCCCTGTGGAAGCACACGGGCTGACGGGTTTTGCGGATATTACCTGGTCGGCGACAGCGATAAAATTGATTGGATGAACCCCGATTTGTTCGAGTGGGGGCAATCGTTGCAAACCACCCAAATCGTGCGATCGCTTCGTGAAACCGACAAGAAGGGCACCTATACAGGCACCTACTACTCCCCCAGCATGGGAGAATATCTGTTGGTCCAGCTCACGCTCCGCGCCAATGAAACCGCCGATGCCAAAATCTATTTTGGTCCAATGAAAGATGAAGCCATCGATATGGCGATTTCCGCGGCCTTGGCTCCGGTTAGCATGACCAATCTGACCTGGTATCTGACCCGCGCGACCCTCGGGAAAGAGCTGTTACATCACGATCAGAAATGGGTGCGTCTGAGTGGAGGCAAACAATGAAACGCCTAATCTACCTGTCTCCCATCCTCATAGTTACCTTTGGAATTCTGGCCATCGAGCGTCTTTCTCATTTCACACTCGACCAATGGGAACAGCGGTCGGTCTCGTTCATCTCAAACGGGACCATTTTGAAGGGCACTTTGGTGCTCCCTCCATCTGATACGCCCCCTCCAGTGGCCGTAATTGTACATGGTGACGGCGCCTCAACACGCTTTTTGGACGGGGCGCTACATCCCTTTGCCAATGCTTTGCTAGATTCTGGGATTGGCGTGTTTTCTTGGGATAAGCCCGGCGTGGGAGAGAGCAGTGGCAATTGGCTAGATCAATCCATGACCACCCGCGCATCCGAAGCCTTGACCGCGCTCAACACCATTCGACATGAACCCGACATCGATGAAACACGGGTAGGGTTCATCGGGTTCTCTCAGGCTGGTTGGGTTGTCCCCGTGGCCGCACAAAAAGGGCACCCGGCCTTTTCAGTGATCATTGGCGGGGCCGTGAACTGGCGCGATCAAGGCATCTACTTCACGCGCAAACGGCTTGAGATCGAAGGCCTGAGCCCGCTCGAAGCAGGCCTGCGCGCCATGGATTATCAACTGGGCCACGACAAGGTGTTTCTGTCCCCAGAACCTGAAAAACGCGAGGATGCCCGTCAGTCCTTTGTGCGCCGCAACTATCGTGCCGACGCCAAGGAAGATTTGGGGCAGTTGAACGGACCTCTCCTAGCCCTTTGGGGAAGCGAAGACCTCAATGTAGACCCAGCCTCCAACAGCGCCATTTATTCCGAGGCTCTGGACGCTCGAGACAACGCACAAATCCACATTGTGCCCGATGCGACCCACGCCCTGCTCGACAGTCGCTGGTTCAATTACCAAACGTTTTCCAGCTGGCCGGAAACCCGCAAGTTTGCATTCATGGCATTCGGCAAAGGGGCCTATGCCAATGGTGCACTTTCATTGATGTCAGATTGGATATGGCAGGTCTTGCCCCCTGCCAATGCCCCCTTACCGCAGAGGTCATGAACTCAGAAACCAGTCACGGGCATTTTCGTAGCAGATGCCGCGCACCAACCCATCCAAGATGTCTTCATCATCTGGCAGATGCCCAGTCTCGGCCCAGCGCCCCACCATCCCACACAAAAGACGGCGGAAATACTCGTGGCGTGGGAAAGACAAGAACGACCGACTGTCAGTTAACATGCCAAGGAAGGTCGACAGCAGGCCGATATTTGCAAGACTGCGCATCTGGTCTTCCATGCCATCGAGTGTGTCATTGAACCACCAGGCTGCACCCGCCTGAATTTTGCCCGCCTGTGAGCCGTCTTGGAAGGTACCGGCCACCGCGGCCAGAACGGGATTGCGCTGGGGATCCAGCCCATAAAGAACGGTGCGTGGCAGGGCTTCATCCCGATCCAGCCGGTCCAGAATTCTGGTCAGCGGACCAGCAAGATCGACATCGCGCATGATATCGCCACCGCTGTCTGGCCCCAGACGTTGCATCAGACGTGTCGACCCATTGCGGACCGCGCTCATGTGCAACTGCATCACGAGATTGCGTTTAGCGTAGGCCCGGCCCAGCGCGTCATACATTGCGGCACGGTGCCCTGCCGCTTCATCCGCTGAGACATTTTTCCCGGCCTTCGCCCTGCGCAGCACCTCATCCAAAACTGCTGCGCTCGGGATCTCTGCCGCATCCAGTTGGTTGATACCGTGGTCGGAGGCACGGCACCCATGCGCAACAAAATGATCCATCCGCCGCTCTAGCGCCGCTATGAGATCATCAAAGCATTGAACAGGATGGGTGTGCGCCTCAAGCTTTTTCAGATAATCTGAAAACCCGGGTGCTTCGATTTGGATCGATTTGTCCGGGCGGAACGTGGGAACAACACGCAGGTCCGAACCGCGCATCGCGGCGTGGTGTTCAAGCGTATCGATCGGGTCATCCGTTGTCCCGACCAACTCCACATTCATTTGGCGCAACAGGCCCTGAGCACCAAAGCCTGGCTCGGAGAGTTGCGCATTTGCAGTCTCCCAAACCCGATCCGCTGTTTTGGGTGACAGGATGGTGCCATCCAGCCCAAAATACCGCCACAACTCGAGATGAGACCAATGATGCACCGGGTTCAGCAACGCACGAGGCATTGCCCCTGCGAAGGCATCAAATTTCTCACGCCATCTCGCCGTACCCGTGATGCGATCTTCATCCACCCCTGCCCAGCGCATCACTCTCCATTTGTAGTGATCATGGGCCAGCCACATTTCCCCCAATGTGTCCCAGTGGCGATCTTCGGCGATCTCATTGGGCGGCAAATGGTTGTGATAATCCACAATCGGTAGATCCCGCGCCACCTCATGGAACAGCCGACGCGCTGTTGCCGTGTCCAACAGGAAGTCCGATCCGAGAAACATGGTCATGCGGGCATCTCCTCAAGGTTATGCTCCAAAGCGCGCAGCATGCCATGGTTGCTAATCCGCTCGTAGGCCGCGCGAATGGGACCACTGTCCAGCTCTCCAGGCCCAACTAGGTCAAGCACCGCTGCCACCGGATCACTGCCACGTGCTGCCTCGCGCAGTGCCTCCTGATGGGGGTCGGCTATCGGGTCTAGATTGCGCAATCCGACGATCCACGCGGCCACGGCCAAGGCTTCCATTGACCAATCGCGCTCCGCATCGATGTTATCTGCAATCGGTGCAAACAAGCGCTGAGGCATCTTTTGGCTGCTGTCCATTGCAATCTGCGCCAACCGATGTTTGAGCCGGGTGTTTTCAAAACGCACCAGCAGATCGTCAGCGTAATGCGCAATATCAGCACCCTTGGGCAGGGTTAAAGTAGGGGCCTGTTCCGACAACATAAGTTGACGCGTGGCCCGACGCAGGGTCGCGTCTCCCATACAGTCCGATACTGTTTCATAGCCCATAAGCTGCCCAACCCAAGCCAGCATGGTATGCGCCCCATTCAGCATACGCAGTTTCATCTCTTCAAAGGGTCGAACATCCGGCACCAACATAGCCCCGCCTTCGGTGAAGGGCGGCGGAGTGCCAACAAAACTGTCTTCAATCACCCATTGGCGGAACGGTTCACAGAGGATCGCATTGCTGTCCTCGCGCCCGAGCCCCTCGCTCACCAAAGCATGTCCCTGAACCGACATTGCTGGTACAATGCGATCGACCATGGAGGATGGGAAACACACCGAAGCTTCGATCCACTCTGCCAATTCGCTATCTGTCTCACGGGCAAAGCCCAGCACCGCAGCACGGGTCAGCGCGCCATTTTCGGGCTGATTGTCACACGAGAGGATCGTCAAACCATCGCCCCCAGCCGTACGACGTTGGGCAAGCCCCGCAACGATCACAGCAATGGCAGTTTGTGGTGCGGCATCCCTTCGCAGATCGGCCTGAATACACGGGTTTGAAAGATCCAATTTGCCACCGGAGGTGCAGTAGCCCTTTTCGGTGATGGTCAGCAGAATCAGCGAAAGGTCCGGCGACGCAATCAAGTTGGGCAGTGCCGTCGCCCCATCGCGGGCTGGATGCAGGGTTTTGATCAGCACCCCAATTTCTCGCAGACATGTTGTCTCGCCATCGGCCTCAGCGACATGATAACGACCGTCCGCTTTATCCAGTGCAGTTAACGCCTCGACACCCGAGTTCAAACGCGCGGCCACAACGCCCCAATCGCCTCCGACCTTTTCCAGACCGTGATGCAGGTACACCATCGGGTGCGCACGGGCAAAGGCGCCAAAACCGATGTGCAATATGCGCGGGCGCAACACCTTGGTATCGTAAGGAACCGGGATAAGTGTGTGGGTCATAAGGGGGTCCTTCCATCTGCGATACTCGCCAAAGTACGGCGTTCACCTGCAGGTAAGCTAACTGTAGCCTCTGAAAATGTTGGTGCGCCTGATCCCTCACGAGAGGTGATCAATTGCAAGCTGTCAGCGTCGCTGATCAATGTCAGATGTGTCAGACACCACGGCCCATCGACCGAGATACCGTCGTCTTCGTAAAGCTGACTTGTGGTTTCAGCCGATCCTCTCGACGGGAAAAGCGCCAGTTGGCGGGCGAATTCAGCATTGGGTGCGGCCCGTTTGGTCCCCTCGGACATCGGGATCACTGCACCGCCCCGGACGAACAGCGGTATCGTTGCGAGATCAACCGGGACCTCGATCCATTGTCCGCCCTCATGCCAGACGCCTGTCTGAAAACCCCACCAACCACCGAGATGCTGCGGCAGATAGATGCGCCGCTGATCCACCCCCTGATCCAAAACAGTCGCAACCAGAATATCAGGGCCAAACATAAAGCTGTCGCTGTCTTCCCAGGCCGTTGGATCCGCAGCAAAATCAAGGAACAGAGGTCGCATCATAGGTTCGCTGTGATGGGCGGCGCGCCAGAGACAGGTATAAAGATAGGGCATCAACTGATAGCGAAGCTGGATGGCCGCGCGCACAAGTCCCGTCACCTCAGGAAACATCCAAGGCTCGTTCACTGTACCATCATCATTCCATGAATGGATGGTGAACCGGGGATGAAACACCCCATTTTGCACCCAGCGCACAAACAATTCCGCATCAGGGCGTGGGCCAGCAAATCCTCCGACATCGTGACCAATATTAAATAGCCCTGAAAGGCTCATGCCCAAACCCATCCGCTGGTTCCAGCGTAGAGTTTTCCAGTCCGTTCGGTTGTCGCCACTCCAGATCTGCGCATAGCGTTGCAGCCCTGGAGCCCCAGAACGACTGATCAGAAAGGGGCGCTTTTCAGGAGCATGGGCTTTTTGGGCTTCATACGAGGCGCGCGTCATCAGGATCGGCATCACCGGGCGCATCAAGCCAACATCGACCGCTTTTCCAAAACCATGGCACTGCGCATGATGGTCCCAGATCTCGTATTCGTTGTTGTCGTTCCACGTCGACCCGATCCCACGATCCAATAGTGCCGTAGTCACATTCTCCCGCCACCACGTTACAGTTGCTGGATTGGTGAAATCCAGATGCGAGCCCTCGTCATCCCAGAACACAGACCGTTCAGGCCCCTGATTGGCATCAGCCTCTTCACTGGCGTGAACAAACAATCCCTGTTCAGCGGCCTCACCATAGCGCGGATGATCGTGCAGGAGACAAGGTTTGATATTGGCGATCAGATGCACATCCTGCCCGGCAAAACGTGCAGCCATGCCTTCGGGGTCAGGCATCTTGTCTGTGTTCCAGTTGAACACATACCGTTTGTCGCCAATCGACGTATATCCAGATGAGAGCTGAAAACTGTCGCAGGGGATCTGCTCTTCGGTGATTTTTTCAAGAAATCCTTCGACCTGCCGCTGCGCATCTGGTGCATCGGTGTAGGACATGGTTGATCCAGAATACCCAAGGCTCCATCGCGGCAAAAACGCCGTTCCCCCGGTCAGCTGCTCCTGACGTTTCACCAGATCAAGCAGTTGCGGCGCCCAAGCCATGTAGAAATCAAGATCACCGTCCTGTGCACGATAGCTTCGGAACGGCGCATGATAGTTGTCAATCTCATTGCCCAGATCAAACCAGCACCCCGCCAGATTGTCATAAAACACCGACCACGCTCCCGCCGCAGCAGTCTGCGTCAAGGTAAAGGGCACATGTTTGTACAGCGGATCGGTGTGTTCCGCATCATAACCCATGGCATCGAGATTACGCATTTCATAGCGTTTGCCGGACCGCTCAAGCGGCCCTGCCTTTTCGCCAAGCCCAAAGACATGGTCGCCCTCATATCGCGCCAAAAAATGCGCATGGGCATGATCGCGCAATCCCATGTGATACGCGCCCGTCGGGCGATCCTGAGCAAACTGCTGCCAGGCGTTACCAATTCTAGTCTCCCAAACCATCTGGAGAGGTTGAGAAATCCGAACCCGCATCTTTGTGGTTGCCAAGATGATCTCGCCGTCGGCTTCTGCGACTTCAAATACCGGGCACGCAAATCCACTTAGATCCTCACGCGATCGGCCTTCCCAGGGCGCATCCCCGTTTGGGGCGATGGTCCAACTTCGATCCAACCGCCACTGCGCATCTTTTAGTAAAGACACCCGAAACAGTGTCTCGTCCAATACGGTGATCCGAAGCTTGTGTCGCCCCTCAACGGAAAGCTCGATGCCCTGATCCGAACGACCAGACAGGGACCAATGTTTGAGCCACTTCATCCCCCGTATCCCAACAACACACGTGGCAGGAACAAGCTAATTTCGGGTACATAGGTCACCAACATCAACAGGCCAAACAGCACTGCATAGAAGGGCAACAATGGCCGGATGACCTTGGCAATCGATGTGCCTCCAACCGAGCACCCTACAAACAGCGCCGAACCGACCGGAGGGGTGCAGATCCCGATACACAGGTTCAGTGTCATCACGATGCCAAAGTGGACCGGATCCACACCAAGATCAGTAACCACAGGCATAAAGATGGGAGTAAAAATCAACAGCGCGGGGGTCATGTCCATGAAGGTTCCCACAATCAGCAACGCAATGTTGATCGCCAGCAAGATGGCAATCGGGTTGTTCGACAACCCCAACAGAGCATCTGAGATGGCAAAGGGTATGCCACCAAAGGCCATCACCCGGCTCATGGCAATCGATGCACCGATCATCAGCAACACAATGGATGTGGTGACCGCGCTTTCGATCAGGATCGCTGGAAGGTCCTTCAACGAGATTTCGCGGTACCAGATCAATGCCAGAGACAGCGTGTAAATCACCGCCGCTGCCGAGGCCTCGGTCGCGGTAAAGACACCTGAAATGATTCCACCCATAACGATGACAATCAACCCAAGCGGCAGTGTCGCATCACGTGCAGCGACGAACACCTCGTTGAACGAAGGTCGATCTGACACAGGATACCCGCGCCGTTTCGCGATGATGCCTGCAACGATCATCAGACCCAGCCCCATCAGGATACCCGGCAGGTATCCCGCCACGAACAATGCCGCGATCGACGTGCCGCCGGTGATCAGTGAGTAAACAATCAGGGTTGAAGACGGCGGGATCAACAGGCCCGTCGGACAAGAGGCGATGTTCACCGCTGCGGAATAGGCCGGGTCATAGCCCTCTTTCTTTTGCAAGGGTGCCATCACACCACCCACAGCCGCCGCCGACGCCACGGCAGAGCCTGAGATCGAGCCGAACATCATATTGGCGATGACGTTGCAATGGGCCAAAGACCCCGGAAGCTGACCGCCTAAGACTTTGGCAAAGTTGATCAATCGCATGGCAATGCCACCACGGTTCATGATGTTGCCCGCAAGAATGAAAAAGGGGATCGCCAAGAGTGTAAAGCTGTCCAGCCCGGACGCCATCTGTTGCGCGACAATGAACAGCGATTGATCCACGCCCATAAACAGCAGGAAGGTCAGCGTGGTCGAAATACCAATGGAAAACGCGATGGGTACGCCCAGCGCCATCAGAACGGCAAAACTGCCGAAGAGCAGAAGAATTGAAGTTGTCATGGGGTTCTTGCCTTAATCCAGAGGTCCGCCAACAGGCTTGGCTGCGCTAGGGTCATCCAACGCGTCCGGTCCGCCGCGCATCAGATCGATGGCGAAAATCACGCAGTAAAACAGAATGATCGCGCCTGCGAAGGGAATGGCGCCATAGACATACCCCATGGGGATCTGCAGCGCCGGCGTGACCTGCCCGCTTGAAAAGGTCTTGAAGACAAGCTGGCTGCCACCTTTGATCATCACCATCACGGCAAAACCGGCGATCGCCAAAAGAATGAAGCTTTCAGAGATCAACCGAGGTGTGCCACGCAACCTTTGGGTCAACAGGTCAATCGCCAGATGCCGGCGCAGACCCATGGTGTATGCGCCACCAATCAGAGCCAGCCACATAAACAAGAACCGTGCCAGCTCATCCGTTACGATGCTGGGTGTGCCAAGGATGTAGCGGGTGATCACCTGCCAACTGACACAGGCCACCAGAACAACAAAGATCGCGGAGATCACTGTTTTCAATACAAGATCAACAACAGTCCTCATGAGATCACCCTGCATATGTGCAGGGGATTTTCGCGCTGTGCCATCGGCCTCTCCCTCCTCTGACGTCTGAGTATTGCGCCAAAACCTCGCTGATGAAACAAAATTGGTCAACCAATTTATTCGCAGATGCACAAATTTGCGCGTTTCAGAAAGTTTTGGTTGACTCATTTTCGAATCCGACCCAGCTTACGGCCACATTGGTTGACCAATTTCAACTGGTCAGACCGGATCACTGGGAGGAGAACCATGACCAAATTTTTGACCACGACCTTGTCGGCTCTGGCGCTTGCGGCCAGCGCAGGCATCGCCACCGCAGGCACTCTGAAACTGAACCACAACAACCCGCCTGATCATCCGGTGCATATTTCAATGCAGATCATGGCCGACCGTGTGGCTGAGTTGACCAACGGTGAGATCAAAATCAAGATCTACCCTAATGCTCAGCTTGGCACCCAGCGCGAGTCGATGGAGCTTGTGCAGAACTGTGCGCTGGAAATGGCCCGCTCGAACGCCTCTGAGCTAGAAGCATTTGAGGAAAGCTATTCGGCAATGAACCTGCCTTATATCTTCACCTCAGAAGAGCATTTCAACACCGTGATCAGCGGCAAGATTGGCCGTGACATTCTGGATGCATCGGTCGATCAGGGTTTCCGTGGCGTGGCCTTCTACACCGAAGGCGCACGGTCCTTCTATGCGCAAAAGCCCATCATGTCGCCCGACGATCTCAAGGGTGTGAAGGTTCGCGTTCAGCCAAGCCCGTCGGCCATTCGCATGGTTGAACTGCTGGGCGGCAACCCAACCCCGATTTCCTGGGGTGAGCTGTACAGCGCGCTTCAGCAGGGTGTTGTCGATGCGGCGGAGAACAACCCGACCGCTCTGACCAACGCACGTCATGGCGAAGTTGTCAGTGACTTCTCGCTGGATGAACACACCATGATCCCGTCGGTTGTTGTGATTTCGAACTGTGCCTGGGACGGTATGACCGCAGAGCAGCAAGAGGCGCTGACCACTGCCGCGCTTGAATCCATGGCTGCACACCGTGCGTCGTGGAATGCAGCTTCGGATGCGGCCATCGAAGAGGCCAAAGCCAAACTGGGTGTTGGCATCCACAGCGTGGAAAAAGCCCCCTTTGTTGAGGCGGTTCTGCCGATGCATGATGAGGTGGCCGCGAAATCCGCCAATCTTGCGGATCTGATCACCCGCATCAAAGCCGCTCAGTAAAACGGATACAGGCACCGATGTTAGAACGATCCGAACTCGCAGATAACGCGCTACAGGCGCTGCATGACGAGGACTATGACCGTCCCTTCAACACGCAGTCGCTCAATGCCGATACTCTGATCTATACCCGTGGCCGCCCCGCGCAGTCCTTAGATGGTGAGTGGAATTTTTGCGTCGATCTTCTGGATACTGGTCTTAGGCAAAAGTGGTTCACCCTTTTGCCCGAGGCCCCGGAAGACCGGATCGAACCCTGGGATTATGATCCCTATATGGGAGACACCGTGCCTGTGCCCTCCTGCTGGCAGATGCTCAAAGAGAAATGGTATTTCTTTGAAGGCTCAAGCTGGTACACCCGCGCCCTGGATCATACGCCCCAGCCTGGGCGACGTCAGGTCCTGCGCGTCGGCGCGGCGCAATATGACTGTAAGGTGTTTTTGAACGGTGAGTTCCTAGGCAACCACTATGGTGGGTCAACCCCGTTTTGTGTGGAGTTGACCCAATCCCTGCGTCCGGGTCAGAATTGGCTGATGCTCTGCGTCAACAACAGCCGCACGCTTGATCGCGTGCCCATGCGCAACACCGACTGGTTCAACTATGGCGGCATCTATCGCGAAACCGCGTTGTATGACCTGCCCCAAACCTTTGTCCGAGATCTGTTTGTGCGGCTCAACCGCGACGCCATTCAGGTGAGCGCCCAGATCGACGGAGATGCCACGTCCGCCCGGTTTGAAATCCCCGAACTCAATATCTCAACCGAGATCCCTGTGGTCGATGGTGTGGCCGAGGCCCGCATTCCGGCAAAACCGGAGCTGTGGAGCCCAGACACGCCTAAGCTATATGACGTCACCCTGCGCTGTGGCGAAGACGAGATCCGCGACCGCGTAGGATTTCGAACAATCGCACGTCGCGGCACCGACATTATGCTTAACGGTGCCCCTATCTTTCTGCGTGGCATTTCAGTGCACGAAGACGACGAGGCATTGGGCAAGACCACAACAGAAGACGACCTACGCCGCCGCTTTGCCCACGCCAAAGAGCTCGGCTGCAACTATCTACGGCTCGCGCATTACCCTCATCACGAACGCGCCGCAGAACTGGCTGATGAGCTTGGGTTGATGCTGTGGGAAGAGGTCCCGGTCTACTGGGCAATTGATTTCGCCAATCCCGCCACCTTGCGCGATGCCGACAACCAGTTGCGCGAGCTGATCCGCCGCGATCGCAACCGCGCTAGCGTGATCATCTGGTCCATTGGTAATGAAAACCCCGACACCGACGCCCGGCTGGCCTTTATGCGCCAGCTGGCTGAAACCGCCAAATCCGAAGACCCGACCCGGCTGACCTCAGCCGCCTGTCTGGTCAATCACGCCCGGCTTAAGATCGAGGATCGGCTAGCCCAGCACATCGATGTGATCGGGTTGAACGAATATTACGGTTGGTACGAAGAAAACTTTGACGAACTGGGTGAGATTGGCCGCAATTCGGCCCCCGACCGTCCCGTTGTGATCTCGGAAACCGGGGCGGACGGCGATCACACCCCCCATGGCCCCAAACGCGGGCTTTTCAGTCTGGCCTATCAGGACGAGGTTTATCGCAAACAGATCGCAACCCTGCGCGAGCTGGACTATGTGAAAGGCATGTCGCCCTGGATTCTTTATGATTTCCGGGTCGAACGGCGTCAGGGGATTTTTCAGCGCGGATGGAACCGCAAGGGATTGATTGCCGCCGACAAAGAGACCAAGAAACCGGCCTTTCAGGTGCTTGCCGCCTATTATGCCGAACGCGCCGCGGATGAGACACGGGCGCGTACCATCCCGGAAGGAGCCACCACATGAGCCAGTACAGACGATATCAGGATGTCGCTCAGGCGCTGCGGGAGGTGATCAAATCCGAAGGTTTTGCCGTAGGCGACCGTCTTCCTCCCGAACGACAGATGTCCGAGATGCTCTCGGTCTCACGCTCTCTGGTGCGAGAAGCACTGATCATGCTGGAAATCGACGGTCTTGTCGAAGTGCGCAAAGGGTCGGGCATTTATCTCGCAGCCCCTTCTGCCAGCAAAGCGCCGCCGCAACGGGATGACATTGGCCCCTTTGAGCTTTTGCAAGCGCGTCAGCTTCTGGAAAGTTCCATCGCGGCCTTTGCCGCCGATATGGTCACCAAAAATGACATCACCCGCATGCGCGAGGCGCTAGAAATGGAGCGCGCTGCCATCGAAGCCGGCAGCAACGACCATTCCGGCGACGAGCTGTTTCACCGTCTGATTGCCGAGGCCACGCAGAATTCGGTTCTGGTGGATATGGTCGATGAGCTGTGGCGCAAACGCGAAGAAAGCCCGATGTGGGCCAAGCTGCATACGCGGATCTTTGACGCCGACTATCGCCAGAACTGGCTGGAGGATCACCAGCAGATCCTCACTGCCCTGCGCAACAAAGACCGCGAAGGCGCGCGAGCTGCGATGTGGCTGCATCTTGGCCATGTGCGCGAAACGCTGATGACGCTGTCGGATGTCGATGATCCCGCCTTTGACGGTTATTTGTTCCAACCCATTGCAGCACCGGGCTAAGCCCCTGCCATCCCTATAAAAACAACAAAAGAGGACAGCATGATTGAGACGTGGCGCTGGTTTGGCCCGAATGACCCGGTGAGCTTGGCCGACATCCGTCAGGCCGGAGCAACAGGTGTGGTCAGTGCCCTGCATGATCTGCCCAATGGCACAGTTTGGTCGATAGAGGCCATCGCCGCCTACCGCGACATGATTGAGGCCGCGGGCCTACGCTGGGAGGTGGTCGAAAGTGTACCGGTCCACGAAGACATCAAGCGGGGTGCGCCGGGGTGGGAGGACAAGGCCGATGCTTGGGCGCAATCCATCCGCAATCTAGCGGCCTGCGGTGTGAAGACCGTCTGCTACAACTTTATGCCGCTTCTGGATTGGACCCGCACGGATCTCTCTTTTGCGCTACCCGATGGAGCCCAGTGCCTGCGCTATGATGCGGTCGACGCTGCCATGTTTGACATCCATATTCTGGCGCGTCCCGGTGCCCCCCAAGACCACATCCCTGAGGTGGTGCAGGCGGCGCAGATCCGATTTGACAAGCTAGCACTCGACGGCGCGCAGGCTCTGACCGATACCATCATTGCGGGTCTGCCTGGCGCGGAGGAAAGTTTTGACCTTGATAGTTTCCGCCAAGCCCTCGCCGGGTATGACCGCGTTGGCGCGGAAGAGTTGCGCGCCAATCTGGCGGCCTTCCTGCGCCATGTCATACCTGTCGCAGAAGAGGTTGGTGTGCGGTTGGGCATTCACCCGGACGATCCACCTTTCCCGATTTTCGGACTGCCCCGAGTGGTGTCTACCCAAGACGATCTTGCTGCAATTCTCGACATGGTCGACAGCCCTGCCAATGGGTTGACCTTCTGCACCGGCTCGCTTGGGGTGCGCGCGGACAACGATCTTCCAGCGATGCTCACGCGCTTTGGCGCGCGGGTGAATTTCCTGCATCTGCGCAGCACACGACGTGAAGCGGATGGCATCAGTTTTCATGAAGCCCCCCATCTGAGCGGTGATGTGGATATGGTTGCGATTTGCCGCGGTGCACTTGCCGCCGAGCGTACACAAGGCCGCACCCTGCCATTTCGTCCCGATCACGGCCATGCTTTGGCCCATGACCAACGCGTCTCAAGCACGCCGGGGTATCCCTATATTGGACGGTTGCGTGGTTTGGCGGAATTGCGCGGCGTCTTGCACGTCTTGGAACAGGACTAGTCGACGGCTCGTCTTCCCAGCGCTATTCTTCACGGGATGACGAGTCGGACCACGATACCCCTGCCCCTGCGCGCCAATCGCGTTCACGAAGCCTGCGGCGCAGGCCGCGTGGGCTTTGCCGTCGCGACTATGGCTTTGGTGCGCAGAACGCTCTGGATCCGCGAGAGTTGGCAGGGGGAAACGCTTAACCCTCTGGGATTGGCTGATTTTTGTGACCCCTCGCAGCTTTTGGTGGCCCAGACAAAAGATCAGACTGATATGCTGGCGGTGGCCGAAGAAGCGTTGCGCGATGGCGCTCTCCCGCTTGTGGTCCTTGAAATCACTCGCCCTCTAAATCTGCGTGAAGGTCGGCGTCTTCAACTGGCTGCAAAGGCCGGGAAATCTATCGGGCTTTGCCTCATCCCCGAGGGGATGGGCAGCAATGCGTCCGAGACCCGATGGCTGTGTACCCCGCTTTTTGATCCAGATGACTCGACTCTGATGAGCTGGGAAACTATAAAGAACAAATCGGGAACAAATGGAACCTGGCATGTTCGATGGAATGCAGCGGCGCGTCGTTTCGATGTGGTTTGCCCGGCTGGCAAGCGACCGGGTTCTGCGGGCGCGGCCCTGTGACGGCCCTTTTGCACTGACGCTCAAACGCGCAAACGCCGACCGTCTGTATTGCCTCAACCGTGCCGCCGAAGCCCAAAACCTAAGCCGCGGCATGACCTTTGCCGATGCGCGGGCGTTTTGCCCTGACCTGCTGAGCCAGCCTGCCAATCTGACTGAGGATCGCCGCTTTCTCCATGTTCTGCGCCGCTGGGCCACCCGCTATTGTCCTTGGGTCGGGCTCGAAGGAGACGATGGGCTGGTGCTTGATATCACCGGAGCGGCACATCTGTTTGGTGGCGAATCTGCCATGGTCGCGGACATGTATCAGCGTCTGAAGCGGGCCGGGATCACCACCCGGATCGGGCTGGGGGATACGCGTGGCGCGGCCTGGGCCCTGGCCCATTTTGGCGCAGGTGAGGCCGCCCCTGGTCAACCGCTTGCCGCGCTGGGGCGACTGCCTGTGGCCGCGCTTCGGCTGGATGACAAAACCACCACCGCGCTGCAACGGTTGGGGTTGCGCCGCATCATCGATCTTGAAAAGGCCGCCCGTGCGCCGCTTGCACGCCGGTTTGGCCCGGATCTGATGATGCGGCTGGATCAGGCGCTTGGACGTCAGCCTGAGCAGGTCACCCCCCTGGCCGAACCACCGCACTATGGCGTGCGAATGAGCCTGCCCGAACCCATTGGCCTGTTTGATGATGTGATGGCCGGCACATCACGCTTGTTGGAACAGCTCTGCACCAAGCTCAAAACCAATGAAGCCGGGGCCCGCGTGCTCGAATTGACCCTGCGTCGGGTCGATCAGGAGGCTCAGACCGTCGAATTGCGGCTGGCCCGCCCTCTGCGTGATGCCCAGCGTATCCTGCCCCTCTTCACCCGTGGCGTGGGTGAGGTGGAATCCGGCTATGGGATCGATCAGCTTCGGCTTGAGGCCACCCAGATTGAACCCCTCCCCGTCCGACAACTCAGCCATGTTTCCTCAGGACGCGCGGATCAGCTGGACGATCTCATCAGCCGCATTGGAACGCGCATCGGCCTGGACAATATCCAAAGATTTTTGCCCGCAGACAGCCACATCCCCGAACGTAGCTTTCTCATTGCAGCCGCCGCGTATTCCGAACCCGAAGGGCCATGGATCCCCCCGCGACCACGCCCACAACGGCTTTTTGCCCCGGAACCCATCGCGGGTGACGGATCCCGTCCACCAAAACACTTCCGCTGGCGACGAATGCCCCTGACCGTCGCGCGCGCCACGGGCCCCGAGCGCATAGCCCCCGAATGGTGGCTGTCAGACGACAACTGGCGCAGCGGTTTGCGCGATTATTGGCGTATTGAAACCCAACAGGGGCGGCGGCTTTGGCTGTTTTACACCCCCCAATCCCCCGGCTGGTTTGTACAGGGGGAATTCATATGAATTATGCGGAACTCTGTATCACCACCAACTTCACCTTTCTCACCGGGGCCTCACACCCGGAGGAAATCGTCACCCGCGCTGCCGAGCTGGGACTGACCGCGCTCGCCATCACCGACCGCAATTCTCTGGCCGGCGTGGTCCGCGCCTATTCGGCGCTCAAAGAGCTGCAGCGAGATGCGGACGAGGCCATTCGCATCCGGTCTCAACAACGGATCGACGCCTCGTCGCGGCAAGACATAGATCAGGGCACCCCCATAGAACGCCCCAATGAGGTGAAGCTGCCGCAACTGATCGTCGGGGCGCGTTTGGTGCTCCGCGACAGCACCGTCGACTGGGTTGCCTTGCCCCGCGACCGCGCTGCCTATCAACGGCTGACCCGTTTGCTGACACTGGGCAAGCGGCGGGCCGAAAAAGGGGACTGTCATCTCGACCTTGCGGATCTTCTCGCGGGATGTTGCGGCATGATCCTCATCGCACTGCCCCAAGAAGACCTGCACAAAGCGGGCGCGGATATCCAGCAAATCCAGCGCCGCTATCCCGGCCACGTCTATCTGGGCGCGGCCCCACGTTACGACGGGTCCGATCAGGCCTATCTCAAGGCCTGCGCAGCCCTCGCGCTGCGAACCTCGGCCCCCATGGTGGCGGTGGGCGATGTGTTGATGCATCACGCCACCCGCCGTCAATTGGCGGATGTGCTGACCTGCATGCGCAACGGGATCAAGATCGATGACATCGGCACCCGCGCCTTGCCCAACGCCGAACGCCGCCTCAAAGGACACAAAGACATGGAGCGGGTGTTTCGCGCGTTCCCCGCCGCCCTGCGTCGCTCTTTGGATATTGCCGCCCGATGCAGCTTTGATCTCAGTGAGTTAAGCTATGAATACCCCGATGAAGTGTCCGAAGGTGAAGCACCTCAAGTGCGGCTGGAACGTCTGATCCAAGACGGGTTTAAGCGACGTTATCCCCATGGCGCGTCGCAACGCGTCCGCGACCTGATCACCAAAGAACTAACCCTCGTCGCCGATCTCGGATTTCCCGCTTATTTCCTAACTGTCTATGACATCGTCCAATTTGCCAGAAGTCAGGGCATCTTATGTCAGGGCCGAGGCTCTGCCGCCAACTCTATTCTGTGCTATCTGCTTGGAATTACAGATGTGTCCCCGGATCAAATCGCGATGGTCTTTGAGCGTTTCATGTCCAAACATCGAGGCGAGCCACCCGACATCGACGTGGATTTTGAACATGAACGCCGCGAAGAAGTGATCCAGTGGATCTATCAGAAGTATGGGCGTCACCGGGCAGGTCTCTGCGCCACCGTGATCCATTTCCGCTCACGCGCTGCCATCCGCGAGGTGGGCAAGGTCATGGGCCTCTCGCAAGATGTCACCGCGGGACTGTCAGGGCAAATCTGGGGCATGTCGAACGAAGGGGCCAATCTCGATCGCATCCGTGAGCTTGGTCTGGACCCCGAAGATCCGCGTCTGTCTCAGACCATCCGCCTGATCGGAGAGATCATTGGCTTTCCCCGACATCTGTCCCAGCATGTTGGCGGGTTTGTCATCACCAAAGGGCGTCTGGACGAGCTGGCCCCTATTGAAAATGCCGCCATGGATGATCGGACCATCATCGAATGGGACAAAGATGACATCGACACCTTGGGCATTCTCAAAGTCGATGTATTGGGTCTGGGTATGCTGTCGTGTATCCGCAAAGCGTTTGACCTAATCGATCAATATCACGGGCAGCGCCTGAGCATCGACACAGTCCCACAGGGCGATACAGCCACCTATGACATGCTCTGCATGGCCGATGCGATTGGCGTATTTCAGGTCGAAAGCCGCGCTCAGATGAACTTCCTCCCCCGGATGAGACCGCGTGAATTTTATGATCTGGTGATTGAAGTGGCGATTGTGCGTCCCGGCCCCATCCAAGGCGGGATGGTACAACCCTACATCAAGCGTCGGCAGAAACTGGAAGAACCCGAGCCCTTCGGTCCTGAACTCACTGCGGTCACCGCCCGCACTCTGGGTGTGCCCCTCTTTCAGGAGCAGGCCATGCAGATCGCTGTTGTTGGCGCCGGATATTCCGCGGAAGAGGCCGATCACCTGCGCCGGTCGCTGGCCTCATTCCGGCGCATGGGCACCATTGGGGATCATCGCACCAAGTTCATCAATGGCATGCTCAGCAAAGGCTATGCTCAAGAGGCCGCCGAACGTTGTTTTGCCCAGATCGAAGGCTTTGCCGATTATGGGTTTCCCGAAAGCCACGCCGCCGCCTTTGCCATGCTGGCCTATGTCTCGGCCTGGCTCAAATGCCATCACCCCACTGTTTTCGCCTGCGCCTTGCTGAATTCTCAACCGATGGGGTTCTACGCCCCGGCCCAGATCATTCGCGACGCCCGCGACCATCAGGTCGAAGTGCGCCCGATCTGCATCAATGCCAGCCACTGGGACAACACGCTAGAGCGCCGCGCCGATGGGGATCTGGCGCTCCGTCTGGGCTTTCGCCAGATCAAAGGGTTTCGCGAAGAGGATGCCGGCTGGATTGTCGCGGCCCGTGGCAATGGCTATCGCGACCCCGAGGCCGTCTGGCTGCGCGCAGGTCTGATCCCTGCGGTTCTGGAACGTCTCGCCGAAGCAGACAGCTTTGCCGATATAGGATTGAACCGGCGCGATGCCCTCTGGAAAGTGCGGGCCATTAAGGGCATTAATCCTCTCCCCCTGTTCAATGATCCCATTGATGGCGAACATATCCTGGAACCCAAAGTCACACTGCCCTTGATGCATCTGGGTGAAGAGGTGGTTGAGGATTATGTCTCAATGCGCCTGACATTACGCGCCCATCCCATGGAACTGTTGCGCCCCAAGCTTCCGGGCCTCACCCCCCATGACAAGCTTCCCGAAGTCCCCTTGGGGCGGGTCAGCGTCTGCGGTCTCGTGATCACCCGTCAGCGCCCAGGCACGGCCTCGGGGGTGATCTTTCTGACGCTGGAGGACGAAACCGGGGTCAGCAATGTGGTGGTCTGGCCAAAACTCTACGAAACTTACCGGCGCAGCGTTATGGGCGCTCGACTGTTGCGCGTCACCGGATATCTACAGCGCGAAGGGATCGTGGTGCACCTGATCGCACAACACATCGAAGATCTCTCGGCCCGCCTGTCCGAATTGGGACACCCAATGGGCGCCATGGTGGGGGTGACCACCCCAGAAACCGACCAGGCCCCACGCCCCTTGCCCGCTCCGCGCGCCATGCACCCGCGAGATCAGGCCAAACGCCTGTTTCCAAGCCGCGATTTTCACTGACCCCCAGCGGTTTGGCCCATAAGGCTCGCCACAGCGCTCTGCAGCCGAAACTTTAAAATCACAGACCATTTCTCCGGAACCAAACTCTCGCAACCCGCAAGAAAATCAAAATCCTCCAAAATAAGACCTATGTCTCTAGAATGGACCAACTTAACGCGTCGGCAGAGACGTGGTCGAGTGGCGGTTTGGCTCTCTCCTTGTCATGCTGTTGTTCATGCCCATTCCTCTGGTCAAGGAGGAGTTGGGCTAGACCAGTTCGGGACGGAATAGTTTGAAGCGATTTTGTTCCGCCCGAAGTATTGCAGGTGATTCAGCGTTCTCCCAGCCGACCTTCAGCAGAGCAGGGCTTGGGAACGTTGAGCAAATCTTGCCCAAAACTGGGTGCACATCAGCGCTATTCTGTGTGGTTTCAAGGGGGTTACGCTGTCTTGAAAAAAAATTACGAACTTGGTGAAATTGGCCTTGTATATCCGTCGCTTGCGCGGATATACCGATCAGCGGAGACGTGGCCGAGTGGTCGAAGGCGCTCCCCTGCTAAGGGAGTAGGCGGGAAACCGTCTCGAGGGTTCGAATCCCTTCGTCTCCGCCATTAACCTCAAATAAATCAAAGAGCTACGATGGCAGCCGCCGAGGCGGTTGTGGTGCCTGCAAAGCCGCCACTTCCCAGAACATACCGTGAATTTGCCCCTCTATTGGCAAGAAATTGGCAAAGACTTCCGCGGGAGTTTTGAGGGTTCAGACGAAGAGAATCGCCGCTTCAAATCACAAGCACCGCGACGTTTGAGGTGACTACTGTGGCATCTAGCGCCACACCTTCAACCAGTTCAGGACCTACCCGTTTGATTGCCCGGAAGCGTAGCGCGGAGAATGGGTGAACCATCCTATCCGAATGCCCATGCGCCCGACGTGCCCGCACTGGGTACAGTGAAATATGTTCCGCCGATGGTTCGACATGATCTTACGAACAAGATCCGGCTCCTGGATCATTTTGCGATGCGGGCAGAGCCAGCATTCGACATAGACATATGTTTCCGGCCATGGGCAGAAACTACACCAGGAACATTTAGTGAACTAGTGTATTCCAAAACATCTCGGGGTCAATGTGCAAGTGCCCGCTCTAATTCAGAAACTGGCGCCAACTTCCAATAGCGCTTTGATCAAAACGAAATCCGTGACCTTGGAGCTTTATAGTTTTCACGAAAGATAATGTGTGCTGCGACATCAGAGCAGGCATTCGTGACTAACCTTATCTTGTGCACGCACGCAGCTAAGGCCAAACTGATGTTATGTGGTCCATCGCGCAGAGATTTTGGCTTTCGACGGTTCTGACGACGCTTTTGCTCGGAATGTTTCTCATCACATCGCCACCAGCAATCGGAGCACAGGTGACAGCTGATCATGTCGCGCCTTGCCCTACACCATGTTCAGAGCATGACGACGCGTCTCATCATGCCAGAGCGGCGGCTTGCCAGCTCTGTTTGACTTGTGCCTCGCTACAAAGCGACCGTCACTCTCCCAATCTTGAGCCGATTGTAACGATATTGGATGTTCAGATTTCCAATACGTCGTCAGCCCACGACTATTCGATCGGGTTTGATCCACCGCCACCTCGTTTGTGAGAATGTGCGCCCTCCTGAGGGCATTCATTCAAATTAAACTAGAGGAAAGAACATGACCGAACCTGTTATGGTGGGCCGGTGTATTGAGGATTTCACCGCTGGTGAGTTGGAGCCCAAGGCCGCAGCACTCGTGTTGGCTCAACACGTCAAAGCCAGGGACAACTTGAATGCCAGCCTGATGCAGCCTGGCGAATATTGCAGAGCTAGCCAAAAGGAGTTTCTCAAATGACCATTCGCAATGTGACGCGTCGCTCCGTTCTGGCCGGAGGTGCAGCAGCCTTTACAATGCCACGCATCGCTTTGGCTGCCCCAACTATCTTGAGAGCCGAACCCGTGGTAGCGCAGATCCTGCCCATAGGAGACGGCCAAACTGCGATGCTGGGCTTGAACGGATCCACCCCTGGGCCAGAATTGCGATTGACACAAGGGGCTCGGCTAGATGTTCGGTTTGAGAACCAGATCGGCTCCGACAGCGCATTACACTGGCATGGCATCCGCATCGATAATGCCATGGATGGCGTACCTGGAATGACCCAGGATCCGGTTTCAGATGGCGATCACTTCGACTATTCCTTTCTGGCACCAGATGCAGGCACCTTCTGGTATCACTCACACAGCCGTTCCTGGGAACAGGTCGAACAGGGGCTATATGGCCCATTGATCGTCGAAGAAGCTGAGCCGCCCAAGGTTGATCATGACATTACGGTGGTGATCGACGATTGGCGTTTGCAAGAAGACGGAACATTGGCGGGCGGTTTTGGCAACCGCCATGATTTTGCGCACGCCGGTCGGTTGGGCAATTTTGCGCGTGCTCTTCCGTCTGTCTCAAAAGTCCGTCGAGGTGACCGGCTTCGGCTACGCCTGATCAATGCAGCGACCGCCCGGGTCTTTCCGGTAATGATGACCGGTGGAATCGGCAAAGTCGTGGCTCTAGACGGCATGCCATTACCCACCCCGCGCGATATCAGCGACATCGTACTGGCGCCAGCACAACGCACAGATTTGATAGTCGATGTGACAGACACTCTTCGCTTTGATTTTCCAACACGCGATGAACCGTATGAACTCGGGCGCATTGAGGTTGAAGGCGAAAATCCCTCGCCAATAACAGGCGACATTTCGGCTTTACCGCCCGCCCATGTCACGACACCAGGAACGCCCGATCACGAACTGACTCTAATCATGGAGGGCGGGGCGATGGGTGGGCGCCACACTGGCAACGACATCTGGGCACTGAACGGCCATTCCGGTCTTCCCGATACTCCCTTTGCAACATTCAATCGAGGCGAAACGGCGCGTATTCGCCTGATCAATGACACTGCCTTCCCGCACGGGATCCACCTGCACGGCCATCACTTCTTTGAAGAAACAGCAGGGACACTCGGTGATTTCCGCGACACCACGTTGTTGAACCGGGGTGAGACCCGCGACATTCTTTGTGTTTTTGACAATCCGGGTAAATGGCTTTTGCACTGCCATATGCTGGGACATCAAGCGGCCGGCATGAAAACATGGGTGGAAGTGATATGAAGCACATCGCAATTGCACTTGTGGTGCTTGCCGGTGAAGCAAAGGCGGGGCATGAGCTGGAAGGTCGAGATATCTTCCGCGGAAAGACCCTTTACACCCAACATTGCGCGGCCTGCCATGGGGGAGATCTAGAGGGTCAACCTAATTGGCGTGAGGTCGATGAAAACGGCATGCTGCCCGCGCCTCCTCATGATGAAACCGGACATACCTGGCATCATTCAAACACACAATTGTTCAACTACACCAAACTAGGCGGGCAAGAGGCGCTGTCGCGAATGGGGGTGACCGGTTTCTCAAGTGGAATGCCCGGCTTTGGTGACACCATGAGCGATGCCGAAATATGGGACATCTTAGCCTTCATCGCGTCAACATGGCCTGCCCGTGAAAGAGAAATACAGGAAGGTCGAAACCCCGAGCATTGAGCAGCCGTCATAGGAAGTCTCAGCCCTTTCGATGGGTTGTGTTCCTGCTAGTATTTGATGCTAAGTTCACACGTCAGCTAAGAAAAGTTACGCTGAAACAAATCGAGATCGGCATCAACAATATCGCGCCCGCCGGATCCACGACTGCGCGGCGGGCGTTTCTAAGTGCCAATAGCTGTCACCTGAGTAGCGCAGGCCGCCGAGCGCGTACTTTCAAAGGTGGTAAACGTAGCGCGCTAGAACCAGAGCTGAAAATATGACCCAAACCCCCAGCTTCAACAAACGGTACCGCTTCAGGGGATGCATTATGGTAAAGGCCGCCATTCCTATTATTGAAATTGACGCAACCAAAACTTCACTATTCAATTTGAGCAGCCTCATCTAACAGGTCCGGTTTGATTGTTAGTGCATGATTGGCCTGTGTTCCATTGGTATGATGGTTTCCGGGGCTGGTGGCCGATGGCTCAACGCACTGTGGAGTCTCTTCGTGTTGTAGCGCTTTCTCCTTTGTTGGATCAGGATCTGTGTGAGCTTCTCCCCAATGTTTGGGCAAGATTCCGCGTAACTTAAGCTACTCTCTAGTCCTGCTGATCGGGTTGAGTTTCGTCTTTTCTTAGCCAATAAACCACGGCCGGAGGTTTGCCGCCAAGGGCGGAATGGCGGCGTTTGCGGTTGTAGAACTCGATCCACTTGCCGACACCGGCTTTCAGTTGGAGAGGCTCACGGATGACGACGACCTTCTTCTTCACGTTTTTCACCAGCTATTTCGTTTCGAAGATATCTCACAAAAAGTACTGAACAGTGAGTTGGCAGAGATAAATTCGCCTTGTGTGACATGGCTGCTCAGCAGGATATCATTGCCCCCTTTTTTCTGGCAGCATGGCCTTGACCCTACTGGCGGTGTCGGTACTGCCATTTCTTGTCTTTTGGACATTTTCTGCTCTCGCGATCGACCAACTGTCGCTGATTGGCTTTGTACTATTCAACGCTCTCTATGGAGCCGTACTCGGAGCAACCGTGGCGCCTATGACCACTTTCGTCGCAATGGCAGAAGTCAGGCTTCTGCCAAGTAATAGAGCTTCCTAGTCCATTGCATTTACCTTGAACCAATTACTCTTTCCCGCCGAAATGGATTGAGCGCTAAGTCTGTCTGTCGGCCACAAACACACACAGGTTTCTCTTTGTAAGCAGACTTTGAGAGTATGCGAACTAACGGCAGCTTCGTCCGTAAACCTGCCCTATCCCACCCGCTTAACATCAAGCGGATCCAACCTCACTCGCGCCTTCTGCCCGAACACTTTGGACCTGTCGCGTTTTAGTGCCGCCCCAGGTGTTCGTTTAGGCCACTTTCCGCTCGAAGGCGACCGGGCTTTTCCAGCCCAATGCTGAGTGCCGCCGTCGCGGATTGTAGAAGCCGTTGATGTATCGGAAGATGGCCAACTCCGCGTCTCTACGCGTCTGCCACGACCTGCGCCAGATGAGCTCGGCCTTGATCGTTTTGAAGAACGTCTCGACCATTGCCCGGCAGGCGCATGCTAAGCATGCTGTCGAGAGGGGCCGAATTGTCATAGCAGTTGCCCTAACCGCTCATCGATACTTGGAAGCCATGCTGACGCAGAAGCTTCTGATAATCGTTGGCGCAATATTGGCTGCCGCGATCCGTATGGTGAAGGCAGCCCTTGGGCGGTTGGCGTAGAGCGATGGCCATCTTCAAAGCCCGGATCGCCAGGTCCCGTTTCATGCGATTGATCACCGCCCATCCAATGATGCGCCGGGAATGCAGATCAAGGATCACGGCAAGGTAGAGCCATCCTTCTCGCGTCCAGACATAGCTGATGTCACCGGCCCACTTCTGGTTCGGTTGATCTGCACGGAAATCCCGGTTCAGCAGGCTCGGCGCGACGTTGAAAGCGTGGTTGCTGTCCCCCACTCGGCAAATTGCTTTGCAATTGCCTGCCCGGCAATGGTCGTCACCTTGTATTTCTTTGATCTCTCGACCCGTAATTCGTTGTCACGCATCAGCCTACCAACGCGACGGTGGCCGATGTTCAGGCCAAGTTCCTTCAACTCTTCGGTCATTCCTGGACGGCCATAGCTGCCAAGGCTGAGGCGAGATTGTTCCTTGATGTGCGCCAGAACGATCATCTCGGCTCGCTGCCGTTGGCTGGCCAGGCGGCTGTGATAGGCATGTAAGCCTCGTTCGATGACATCCAGGACCTGACAAAGGCGGGTGGTCGGGAAGAGCATGGCTTTTGGCTCGCGAAGGCTGCGGCCTTTTTTAGAATAACCCTCTCCTCCTTGAGAATGCGGTTCTCGCGTCGAAGCCGCTCAGTCTCACGCACAGGGTCAAAGTCTTAATCGGATACCACCTCAGTGT
The DNA here is from genome assembly GCA_947497905.1 of uncultured Pelagimonas sp. Classification (GTDB taxonomy): domain Bacteria; phylum Pseudomonadota; class Alphaproteobacteria; order Rhodobacterales; family Rhodobacteraceae; genus CANMIH01. Next base: position 1,352 of record CANMIH010000004.1, on the reverse strand, counting down.
CGCGATGCGCCGTGACCCACTTGTTCAACGTCGAAAGGCCAACGCCCAAATCTGACGCAACCTGCTTCCTTGTCAACCCACTCGTCAGCGCGATCCGCACCGCTTCAGACCGGAATTCGTCCGTCCGTTTCATTCTCATAGTTTGTAACCTTTGCTGCAATAAATGCTATCAAAGGAGCGGCATCAAACCGCGACAGGTCCAGTAGTTGATATGTTTAAAAGTACCCGACGCTTCAGAAAATAAAGTCTCCCACATCCAGAACAGCCGTATTGATATTGGACAGGCGGATGGTTGTGCTACCTTCAGCAATCTGCGCATCCAGACCAACCTGCGACAACACCGCCAGAACATCCGCGAAATTGGTCAGCGAGGTGGCGCTGACGTCAATCCGATCAACCCCGTCCTGGTAATCCGTCACAAAGTTGGTTTGCGTGCCATCCGCCTCAAAGACAAAGACATCCGCATCGGCGCCCCCGGTCAGCGTGTCACTACCGCCGCCACCGTTTAGGGTGTCATTGCCATTGCCGCCGTTGACCACATCCAGCATGGTTCCATTGCCGGTGAAGCTGTCGTTGCCTGCGCCCAGATCATAATCCAGCCGCGTCTGGTTGAAGTTGTTCGACTGAACCGCCGTCAGGTTCGATCCTTGAACCACGTCATTTCCAGCCCCGGTCGAGACCTCAAGGTCCGCCACGTTGAACGAGATCGTGCGGAAGGAGACGCCGACAAAGTCAAAGTCATTGCCCGCCCCCGTGCCAAACAATGTGCCATTGTTCAGGCTCACCTGTTCAATACCCGCGCCCATCACCGGGCCAACACCGTCGTAGTCAAAGGTCGAGAACACAAAATTCGCCCCCGCCGCATTGGTCAGCAGGTCCACCCCGGCACCGCCCATCAGCGTGTCGCTCTCGGATTGATCCCCGGCGCGCACAACAATCAGGTCATTGCCCGCCTCTCCATCAATCAGATCCGCGCCCGATCCACCCTCAAGCGTGTCATTGCCCGCGCCACCGCCGATGGTGTCATCACCCGAGCGGCCAAAGACCACATCGATGTTGCTGCCTGCGCCGATGAACTGGTCATTGCCCGCGCCCAGATCGTAATCCATCCGGGTTGAGTTGAAGTTGTTGATCTGCGTCCCGGTCTGATCCGAGCCGGTCACCGTGTCGTGGCCATCCCCGGTCGAGACCTCAAGATCCGCCGCTGTGAAGGACATGCCCAGAAACCGCACGCCGGTGAAATCAAAGATATCATTGCCGGTTGTGCCCTGAATCTCATGGGTGTTCAGGGTGAACTCTTCGATCTCGAGCACATTCAGATCGCCGCCGTCCATCGCATTGATTAGATGCAA
>CANMIH010000003.1 GCA_947497905.1 uncultured Pelagimonas sp. | reverse complement strand
GGGGGCGAAAATTTAGGTTGATTGGCGCGCATTTAGGCTGCGCGCCCAAGGACCAGCGACCTTCAGGTCGCGATCAACTTAGAAGTCGTCCTGAGCGGCGACAGCGCCACCAGCGGCGGTGATCAGAGCGCTCGAATTGGTTTCGATCGCGGTGTAAGCAGCGATAGCCAGGCCAACAACGGCGGCGGTCAGAACAACCCAGTCAACGGTTACTGCGCCAGCTTCGTCTTTGCGGAAGGTGCTGAGGAATTTCATCATCGGTTTTCTCCGGTGCCCCTGGGGGCGAAAATTTAGGTTGATTGGCGCGCATTTAGGCTGCGCGCCCAAGGACCAGCGACCCTCAGGTCGCGATCAACTTAGAAGTCGTCCTGAGCGGCGACAGCGCCACCAGCGGCGGTGATCAGTGCGCTCGAGTTGGTTTCAATCGCGGTGTATGCAGCGATAGCCAGGCCAACAACGGCGGCGGTCAGAACAACCCAGTCAACGGTTACTGCGCCAGCTTCGTCTTTGCGGAAGGTGCTAAGGAATTTCATCATGGTCTCTCTCCGTAATCTTCTGTTTCTCTCACCGGTTTGGAAGTCGCTGGCGCTCTCTCTTTCGCCTGTCCCGCTGCGGTATGTGGATATATAGCCCCCGCATTGGGGCGAGATTTTGTCGGGAATGAAGTGATTTTGGAACTTAACAAGGGAGAATGTGTGTTTCATGTAAGATGTTGAAAATAAAGTAATTATATTCGGTTTGTGCGAAAATTCCGCCAAATCGGGGTTAACTGAACCTCTCAAATGCCGTGGAACTGTTCATCCTTTGGCAACATCTGTGGAAAAAACGGCCTGTTTGTGAGACACTGTCGACAAAAGGCCCGGAACAGGGATCGAGCAGAGTGTCTAAAAAGAGAATCTTATTGGTGGCGATCTTGGCCACCTGTCTATCAGTACCTGTTTCGGGTCAGGCGCAGTCGGCCTTTCCCGATTTTTCAGCAAAACGGGTCAAACCGCCAAAGGCAGGAGAGGGGCCACGGATTACTGTACAGATCGCGCCGCGTGCCAATCCCGCCGTTTTGCCTCCCCCCTCCACGCAAGCAACGCCTGCGGTGACGCCTGAACCCTCGGGACAGGCTGCGCCTCCGTCGCACCCAGATGCGCGATACGGCTGGTACTGGCAGGCCGTCTCCCCCAAAATCGAAGACGCAGGACCGGGCCGTCTGGAAGCGGCACTTATTGCCCTCTCCAATGGACCGCAGGGGCAGGCCGTGGCGGCACCGAGACTGCAACATTTGCAGGACATCGCCTCAGCGCATGGGCGGAGCCTATTAATAGAGACAGTGGGGACTAACATATCTCCGGCCCTGGCGCTTGCGGTTATGGCGGTTGAATCAAGCGGACGGGCGGATGCCGTCAGCAAAGCGGGCGCTCAGGGGTTGATGCAGCTTATGCCCGCAACGGCCGCGCGCTTTGGTGTCGAAGACGCTTTGGATGCGCAACAGAACATTCGCGGTGGTGTGGCCTTTCTGAACTTCCTGCATGAGAAGTTTGAGGGCGATCCGATTTTGATGCTTGCTGGATATAATGCCGGGGAAAACTCCATCGGAAAACACGACGGCGTGCCGGCCTTTGTCGAAACCCGTGATTATGTGCCAAAGGTGCTTGCCGCGTTTCAGGTGGCCAAAGGGCTGTGTCTGACACCACCCGAGCTTATCTCGGATGGGTGTGTCTTCCGGGTGCAGTAGGGCGATGACCTAGCGCAGCACCGCGCCGGGGTTCATGATGCCATGCGGATCCAGCGCCTGTTTGATGGCGCGCATCGCCGCCAGCTTCACCGGGTCGCCATAGGTCTCTAGATCAGAGGCCTTCAAACGACCAATCCCATGTTCCGCACTGATCGAACCGTCATAAACGTGAACAACATCATGCACACAGGATTTGATCGCCGCGCTTTGCGATGCAAATTCATCCCGACTGTGGCCCTTGGGTGGAAAGACATTAAAGTGCAGATTGCCGTCCCCAAGATGGCCAAAGCAATTGATCCGCCAGTTTCCCAGTTCGGTCAATCTTGCGCGGGCCTCGGCGATGAAGTCGGGGATCAGGCTCAAGGGCACAGAGATGTCATGACTTGAGATGGAGCCAATCCTACGATTGGCTTCGGGGAAATGCTCGCGCACGTTCCAAAATTCAAGCGCCTGTGTTTCCGACTGCGCCACCAATCCGTCGGACACCAACCCGGCCTCAAAGGCTTTCTCAAATAATGTCTCCAACGCCGTGGTCGGATCTTGTCCCAATGGCAGCGAAAGATCGGTTAGTATGCTCCATTCCGGCGCGTCCGCCCAAGGTTGGCGCAACTCAGGGAGCGTTTCGGACAGAAAGTCATAGCCAGTACGGTGCAGGAGCTCAAAGGCGCTTAGCCCATCTCCCAAAAGATCCCGCGCCAGCGACAGTAAGGAGAGGGCCGCGGCAGGAGAGGGGACAACAAACATGGCAGTGCCGGTTTGTGCGGGACGAGGGGCCAATTTCAGGCTCGCTGCGGTGATCACGCCCAAAGTGCCTTCGGCCCCCATCAACAAATGCCGCAGGTCATAGCCTGTGTTGTCTTTGCGAAGGCGCTTGAGACCGTGCCAGATTTGCCCATCCGGTAGCACGGCCTCCAATCCCAACACCTGATCGCGGGCATTGCCGTATCGCAGGACATTAACACCACCGGCATTGGTGGACAGCAATCCACCGATCTGCGCCGATCCCTCAGATGCCAGGGATAAAGGAAACAGGCGGTTGGCCGCGTCTGCGGCCGTTTGTACCTCGGCCAGAACTGCGCCAGCCTCGGCGATGAGGACATTTTCCTCAGCATAGGTCGCACGTATGGCATTCATACGCTCAAGAGACATCAGCAGAGGGGCCGGGCCATCGGGCATCACCTGTCCGCCAACAAGGCCTGTACCACCGCCATAGGGGACAAGTCCAACGCGCGCCTTGTGGCAGGCTGTAACGATGGCGGACACATCTTCGACCGTGCGAGGCAAGGCGACCCAGCGTGAGATGCCGCGCCATTTGCCACGCGGCTCTTCCAGATGGCGTGCTTCGGCCTCTCGGATGGTGTTTTCGGGGAGGTGCGCACGCAGCCCGTCAATAAATGTCTGATCCGTGGCCTTCAGTGACATCTGTCCTCACAATCCAGCGGTGCTGCGTCCCCGACGATCGGCGCGCAGAGCGGCATATAATACATGTGTCCGCCAACGGCCTTCAATCTGCAGATAGCTTTGCGCAACACCTTCGTACTTGAAGCCTGAGCTTTCGAGCAAAGCGCGCGATGCGGCATTCTCTGGCAAACAGGCGGCTTCGATACGTGAGAGGTTCAGTTTTTCAAAGGCATGATGCACGACGGCTTCGATGGCCTCGCGCATATAGCCATTGCGGGCAAAGCGTTCGCCAACCCAATATCCCAAGGTCCCGGCCTGTGCAGGGCCACGTCGGATATTGTCGAGAGTAATGGCTCCAACAAGCGCATTGTCCTCACGGCGGGTCATAAACAAAGGCAGGGCGGTGCCACCAGACACGGCACGGGCGGCCCAATACACACGATTGGTAAAGGCACGCCGGGTGAGATGGTCTTCCGCCCATTGCGGTTCCCACGGGGTGAGAAACGCACGGCTTTCGAGGCGCAAGGAGGCCCAGGCCGCAAAATCAGAATGCACCGGCGGACGCAGGCTCAGTCGCTCGGTTTCGAGCCTTAGCTTGCGACGCAGGGCCAGCATTACGCAGCCCTACGTGCCTGAAGTGCCTCCAGCGCCGGGGCCTGGTCAACCGGGCCATAAAGCGCAAGCGCAGGAGCGGCGTTGCTTGCCTGATCCTGGGCAAAGGCCAACACATCTTCGCGGGTGACGGCGTCAATCCGTTCAACGGTCTGTTCGATCGGTGGAACCTTGTTCCAGATCTGAACCATACGCGCCATACGCTCGGCACGGCTCGCAGGGCTTTCGAGACCCATCAACAGTCCGGCCTTCATCTGGGCGCGGGCACGTTCGATTTCAGCGTCAGACATATCTTCCGCGGCGCGTTTCATCTCGTCGATGGTGAGATTGGCAAGATCCCCCACCTCTTCACCGCTGGTGCCCGCATAGATCATGGTCATGCCCGTGTCCGAATAGGCGCCGGATTGGGCGAAGATGGTGTAGCAGAGACCGCGCTTTTCGCGAATTTCCTGGAACAGCCGCGACGACATCCCGCCACCCAGAGCAATGGTGTAGATCTGCGAGGTATAGAACGACGGATCGCGATAGCCCGGCCCCTGAAAGGCAAGGGCCATATGGGCCTGCTCAAGATCTTTGACCTGACGGCTTTCTCCGCCAAAGAAGGTCGCGGCATCGGCCAGTGTGGCTGTACGGGCAGGCAGATGGCCAAACAAAGCTTCGGCCTGTTTCACGATGGTATCGTGATCCACAGCCCCGGCGGCCGACAGGATCATCTGATCCGGGCCGTAATGCTCTTCGACAAACCGGGCCAGATCGTCCCGACCAAAGGCGCGCACGCGCTCGGTCTCGCCGAGAATGGTGCGACCCAGAGGCTGGTTCGGATAGGCCTTTTCCTGCAGCCAGTCAAAAATCACATCATCAGGAGTATCCAGAGCCTGACCGATTTCCTGCAAAATCACATGGCGTTCGATCTCAATCTCTTTGGGATCAAACACCGGGTTCAGCAGGATGTCGGAGATCACATCCAGCGCAAGCGCCGTGTCCGCTTTGAGGACACGGGCATAATAGGCGGTCACCTCACGCGAGGTGTAGGCGTTGATATATCCGCCAACATCTTCGATCGCTTCGGCAATCTGAAGCGCGCTGCGGGTCTTGGTGCCCTTAAACGCCATATGCTCCAGAAAATGTGCCACGCCATTTTGTTCAGGGCGTTCATGCCGCCCTCCGGCCGTTACCCAGATACCAAGTGAGGCAGATTGAAGCCCCGGCATATGTTCGGTGACGATGCGGAATCCGTTAGACAGCGTGGCAATTTGGACAGTCACTTGGCGATACGCTCCTGAATGAGGCCTTGGAGTGCCTTCAGGTCATTGGGAACCTGAGTCACACGTTCTGAACGCTCATATAGATCTGCCATGCGATTGGGAAGAGGCGGGCGAATGTCGCTGGCTTTTTCCACCGCATCGGGGAATTTGGCAGGGTGGGCTGTTGCAAGTGTGATCATCGGCACCGAAGGGTCGCGCATGTCTTCAGCAACCTTCACACCGATTGCGGAATGCGGGCAGAGCAATTCGCCCATGGTGGCGTTTGCCTCTGTGATCATGGCCAAAGTTTCGTCTTCCGATACACGGCCGGAGTCGAAATGTTCGCGCAGCGCCTCAAGCGCTCCTTGACTGACGTTAAAGCCACCGTCTTTCAGCTCATCCATCAATTGTGCGACTGCAGTGCCGTCACGATCATAGGCATCAAACAAAGCGCGTTCGAAGTTCGAGCTGACCTGAATATCCATCGAGGGGCTGATCGAGGGCGAAACGCCATCTTTCTGATAAGTCCCGGTCGACAGGCAGCGGTGCAGAATGTCGTTTTGGTTGGTGGCTACAACAAGACGGTCAATCGGCAGCCCCATTTTCTTGGCTATATAGCCTGCAAAGATGTCGCCAAAGTTCCCGGTTGGCACGGTGAAAGACACTTTGCGATCCGGCGCGCCCAGCGACACAGCGGAAGAGAAGTAGTAGACCACCTGCGCGAGAACACGCGCCCAGTTGATCGAGTTTACACCCGCAAGACGCACGCCATCGCGGAACTCGAAATCATTGAACATGTCTTTCAGGCGGGCCTGACAATCATCAAAGTCGCCATCCAGAGCCAGCGCATGCACGTTGCTTTCCTGCGGTGTGGTCATTTGACGACGCTGCACCTCGGACACACGACCATGCGGATACAGGATAAAGACATCCACATTGTCGAGCCCCTTAAAGGCTTCAATGGCGGCTGATCCTGTGTCGCCCGATGTCGCGCCAACGATTGTGACGCGTTCGCCCCGGCGCTCCAAAGCCTCTTGGAACAGCTGACCAATCAGCTGCATTGCGAAATCTTTGAAGGCAAGGGTCGGGCCGTGGAACAGCTCAAGCAGATAGTGGTTTGGTGCAAGCTGAACCATAGGCGCGCGGGCGTTGTGGCCAAAGCCCGAATAGGCTTTTGCGATCAGGTCGGCGAAAACCTCATCGGTGAACCCGTCCCCCACATAGGGGCGCATGACGCGAAAGGCGATCTCTTCATAGCTCAGCCCCTGAAGCGCGCGAATCTCGTCCGCGCTCATCTGGGGAATGGTTTCGGGGACGTATAGTCCACCGTCCCGTGCCAGCCCCGACAGCATGGCCTCTTCAAACGAAAGCGACGGCGCTTTGCCGCGGGTGGAAATGTAACGCATGTCTCAGCCTTCCATGCCGGTTGTGCGGCGTCGTATCCAGACGCCAGTCATAAGAATCCAAATTGTGGCTAGCGAAAACCACGTGATGGCATATTGCAGATGGTCATTCGGGATGCCGGCGGTGTCGACGGGCAGGTGCGTCATACCGCTGTCCACTGGCGACATCGAGCGCGCTACGACCAATAGGGGTTCGGTATCGAGCACCTCGGCCATCTGAGCCAAATCGCGGGCAAACCAGATATTGCCAGCCACGTCATTGTCTGGTGTCGAAGGATTGCGATCGTCAGGCCAATGCAGGTTGCCTTGAACAGACGCAGATCCCGCCATGCGCGGCGCAGATTTTTTGTCTGTCCTGATAAAGCCCCGGTCCAGCAATACGCGACGGCCCTCTTTCGTTGTGAAGGGCGAGATCACCCGCCAACCCGCACCGCGTTTCTTGACAGACACCAAAACATAAAGTGCGCCGTCTTCTACGGTGCCTTCCAATGTCACGGGCATATATTTCTGATCCGCAGGAGACATCAGGCGCGGCAGGGGCATCGGTGCCCCGCCAATTGTTGCTTCAATCTCGGAAAGAACACTTCGCTTCCAGGTCAGGCGCTGAAGTTGCCACGTCCCTAGCGCCACAAGGATTGCGGCACCGATCAGACCAATCAGCAACGGGGCAAGGATGCGTTTCACGGGCTCTCCTGAACAGAAAAGGCGCACCATAGAGGCGCGCCTTGTTTTTTCATTCAATGCAGAGGGTTTCAACCTCAAAGGCAGGGTTTAGCCGCCCCAGATGTAGACAGCTGCGAACAGGAACAGCCAAACCACATCAACAAAGTGCCAGTACCAGGCCGCCGCTTCAAACCCCAGGTGGTTTTCGGGGGTGAAGTGACCGCGCAGGGTGCGCAGCAGGCAGATGAACAGGAAGATAGTGCCAACAACAACGTGGAAGCCGTGGAAGCCGGTCGCCATGAAGAAGTTCGCGCCATAGATGTTGCCAGCAAAGCCAAAGGCCGCGTGGCTGTATTCATAGGCCTGGAACACGGTGAAGATCATGCCAAGGACGATGGCAATGGTCAGACCCTGTACCATGTCTTTGCGGTTGTTCTCATGAACCAAGGCGTGGTGTGCCCATGTCGCCGCGGCGCCCGAGCACAGCAGGATCAGGGTGTTGATCAGGGGCAGGTGCCATGGATCAAATGTCTCGATGCCAACGGGTGGCCAAACGCCATCCACCATCGGGCTCAGGCCTTCTGTGTTCATCGGGTACATGGCGTGCTTGAAGAAGCTCCAGAACCAGGCCGCGAAGAACATCACCTCGGACATGATAAACAGGATAAAGCCATAGCGCAGACCGATCAGAACAACCGGCGTGTGATCGCCAACTTTGTTCTCTTCCACGGTGGCAGCCCACCAGCCAAACATGACGTAAAGTACGCCCGCAAGGCCAATCAGGAACAACCAGGGGCCGCTCAGAGTGACGGTTTGCATCAGGAATGTTGCTTCACCAGCCATCCAAACAACGGCGCCGGTCAGCATCAGGAAACCAAACAATGAGGCCAGCAGGGGCCACATTGAGGGGCTCAGAATATGATAATCGTGATTCTTGGCGTGTGCCATCTTCTGTCCTCGTCTGGCGTTAGTTCAGGGACGTTGCGTCGTCCGATTTCAGTTCAAGAGCGGCCTGTTCAGCTTCTGGCAGGTCGATCTCATAGAATGTGTAAGAAAGCGTGATGTGGCTGGTGAATTTGGCTTCGGGATCATCGACAATCTCGGGATCCACAAAGAAACTCACCGGCATCATCACACGTTCACCGGGTTCAAGCACCTGCTCGGTAAAGCAAAAGCACTCGATTTTCGAGAAATACGCACCCGCCGAATAGGGGGCGACGTTATAGCTTGCCTGACCGGCCACCGGTTTGTCGGTGGGGTTATAGGCCTCATAGAACGCGAGACCCTCTTCACCGATGCGCAGGGTCATCTCGGGGACTTCGGGTTTGAACTCCCAAGGCATGTCCCGCTCGAGCGAGGCGTCGAAACGAACCTTGATGGTCTTGTCGAGGATCTCAGAGTCGGCTGACGTGGCCACACCCGGTGTGCCGCCAAATCCGGTGACGCTGCAGAACCAGTCGTAGAAGGGCACAGCTGCCCAAGCCAGAGCACCCATGGTCACAACAACCGATACAAGTTGGTAGACCGTTTTGGTTTTTGGATCAGTTGCCACTGGACATCTCCGCCGGATCAACCTGAAAATCTCCGCGACCGATTTTGACGATGGTCAGGCCAAAAACAAGAGCCATGAAGGCGGCCAATGTCAAACCCAGACCAATGTTGCGGCCTTTGCGGCGTTCGTGCAGTTCGTGTTGCTTGCTCAGGCTCATAGCATCACTCCCATACGGGTCAGTACCGCATCAACGAGAATCGCGCCGAAGCTGGCAAACAGATACAGCAGCGACAGTTTGAAGAATTTGCGCTCAACAGCAAAGTTATCTGCTTCTGACATGTCTTCGTCGCGACGAGTGATATCCCACGCGCCTTTGATAAACAGAGCGTTCAGGATAACGGCGGTTGTCAGGTAGACCGGGCCACCGATTGAAGTGAAGCCAAGAGCAATCGCAAAGACAGCAAGCAGGACTGTATAAGCGAGGATATGTTTACGGGTCGAACGACGTCCGTGGGTGACGGTGAGCATCGGAACCTTGGCATCGTCGTAGTCCGAGCGCATGAACAGAGCCAGAGCCCAGAAATGCGGCGGGGTCCACAGGAAGGTCAAGCAGAACATCAACACAGATTCGGTCGAAATGGTTCCGGTAGCCGCTGCCCAACCTATCATCGGAGGGAAGGCTCCGGCGGCGCCACCAATGACGATGTTCTGAGGCGTCGAACGCTTGAGCCACATGGTGTAGATCACCACGTAGAAAAAGATGGTGAAAGCCAGAAGACCGCCTGCCAACCAGTTTGTGGCGAGGCCCAGAAAGACAACTGCAAAGACCGAAAGGGTCAGGCCAAAGGCAAAAGCTTCATCGCGGGTCACGCGCCCAGCAGGGATGGGGCGCTTGGCTGTACGGCGCATCACGGCATCAATGTCGGCATCGTACCACATGTTCAGCGCGCCCGAGGCGCCACCGCCCAGAGCGATAAACAGAATCGCGCAGAAGCCGACAAAGGGGTGCACGGAAACGGGTGCGGCCAGCAGGCCAACAAACGCTGTGAAGACAACCAGGGTCATCACACGGGGCTTCAGCAGGGCGAAAAAGTCACCAAACTGGGCCTCGTTTTCGATGGGCCGATTGTCAAAGCTTGCGTCGCTCATGGTATCCCCTTGGGTCGAAGAACCGGGACGTTGCCGCCCCGGCGTTCAAAGAGAGGGTGGGCCAGCCACCCTGTGTCTTAGTTGGTCAGGACGTCGCGAATGTCGGTGTATTCACCGGCTTCAACCGAACGCGCCAGCCAAGCCTCATAGGCTTCGGGCGAAACCACCTGAACCGTGATCGGCATATAGGCGTGGGCAATGCCGCACAGTTCCGAACACTGACCAAAGTAGATGCCTTCTTCTTCAGCTTCGAACCAGAGCTCGGCCAGACGACCGGGAACCGCATCCTGTTTCACACCAAAGGCAGGGATGGTCCACGAGTGGATTACATCAGCGCCGGTCACCTGCATCACCACGGTTGCGCCGGTGGGCACGATGACAGAGGTGTCGGTGGCCAGCAGGAACTCTTCTTTGCTGAAGCCAGCGTCTACCAGCTGGGCTTCAACCTCAGCGTTAAGACGGTTGTCACCACCGGTGGCCGGTGCGCCGATCATGTAGCTGTCATAGCCCAGATCGGTGCCAACATATTCATAGCCCCAGTACCACTGGTAACCGGTGACTTTGATTGTGATGTCACCCTCAGGGATTTCCTGCTGCTGGAACAGAACCGGCAGCGAGAAGGACCCGATAACCACCAGCAGCGCGATGGGCACAATGGTCCATGCGATCTCAAGCGTGGTGTGGTGGGTAAAGCTCGCAGGATTCGGGTTGGCGCGACGGTTGTGGCGCACAACCACGTAGGCAATCAGACCGGTGACGAACAGGCTGATGACGGTGATGATCACCAACAGAAGATTGTCCAATCCCTGCAGGCGCGAGGCCAGCTCGGTCGCTGCGGGCTGAAAGCCCATGGCACCATCTACCGGAGCGCCTTTAATTTCAAGTTCTTGCGCCATTGCGGGCGCGGCAAGAAAGGCGCTCGCGAGGCCCATCAGCGTTGTCTTCAGTTGCATGTCTCACCCAAGATCGGTTGTGATTCATCTCATATAACGGGAGATGGGGAGCACAGGCCATACCTGTCCTCTCGCCTCCCATTGCGTTCTCGTCGCTTAAAATCATATTCTAGTGCACCAATAAAGAACCCCCCTTGCGGCAAAGCGCCGCTTTTCTTGATCTGGATCAATTTTTGAGGCCCTGATGACCGACGCACCCTTTCGCCCGTTCGAGACAAACCTCGATCTTGACCGCACAACGGCGCTTTTGCGTGAAACACTGCAAGGTGCAGAAGATGGTGAGCTTTTTCTGGAACGCCGCCGCTCAGAAACGGTTGTGCTGGATGATGGTCGGGTCAAAACCGCAAGCTATGACGCCGCCGAAGGCTTTGGCCTGCGCGCCGTGAAGGGAGAAGTGGCGGGCTATGCCCATGCCACCGAAATCAACGAGGCCTCTTTAAAACGGGCGTCGCAGACCGCACGTCTTGCGATTGGCGATGGTGGTGGTGTGATGGCACCGCCACCGTCGGGCACAAACAAACGTCTATATACAGACAGTGATCCTATCGGCGGTGTCCTGTTTCCAGTGAAGATTGAGACCCTGCGTGAAATCGATGCTTTCGCGCGTGATCTCGACAGCCGTGTGGTGCAGGTCACCGCAACCATTGCAGCCTCGTTGCAGGAAATTTCTATTCTGCGTCCCGAGGGCGGATTGATCACAGATGTGCGTCCTATGACACGCGTCAACGTCAGTGTGATTGTCGAACAGGATGGACGTCGCGAATCTGGCACTGCTGGCGGTGGTGGACGCGTGAGCTTGGATGGGCTGCTAGATCCACAAGATTGGCAATCAAAAGCCAAAGAGGCGCTGCGCGTGGCTCTGGTCAATCTCGAGGCGGTTCCGGCTCCGGCGGGTGTCATGGATATCGTGCTTGGGTCTGGATGGCCGGGTATTTTGCTGCACGAAGCGATTGGTCATGGGTTGGAAGGCGATTTTAACCGCAAAGGCAGCTCGGCCTTCGCGGGACTAATGGGGCAGCAGGTGGCCGCGAAAGGGGTCACCGTTCTGGATGATGGCACTATCCCGGATCGGCGCGGTTCAATTTCCGTGGATGACGAAGGCACGCCATCAGGAAAAAATGTGTTGATCGAAGATGGCAAACTGGTTGGCTATATGCAGGACCGTCAGAATGCGCGTCTGATGGGCGTTGCGCCGACAGGCAATGGCCGCCGCGAAAGCTATGCTCATATCCCAATGCCGCGCATGACCAACACATATATGTTGGGGGGAGACGCAGATCCCAAGGACATTGTCGGTGATCTGAAGGATGGTATCTGGGCCGTTGGTTTTGGGGGCGGCCAGGTGGATATCACCAACGGCAAGTTTGTATTTTCCTGCACCGAAGCATATCGCGTTGAAAACGGCAAAGTGGGCGCGCCGGTCAAAGGGGCGACCCTGATCGGAGAAGGGGCCAATGCGCTGAAAAAGATCCGCGCGCTTGGCAACGACATGGCGCTGGATCCGGGCATGGGGAACTGTGGAAAGCAGGGCCAGTGGGTGCCTGTTGGCGTGGGCCAACCCACTGTTATGATCGGTGGTTTGACAGTTGGTGGCGCTGCCACATAACCTTGCAAATTGGGCGGCTGACGTGATCTGGCGTCAGCCGAGCCAAGATTGGTCAAAAAATTGCAGGCAATTACATAAGTTTGGAATCAAACTTCGTAAAAACCCAATTCAATTTACCTCTAATTAACCTCCCCCGCGCTACCAATTAGTTGCAAGACGACGGGGTCAAGATGCGCGATAACAGCTACTCTTCCACTCACCCCCCACTCCCACCCACCACGGAAGATCTTCGGGTGTCATGGCTCCGTCTCTTGCGATCACGTCGGGTTGGTGTTTCGACTTTCTGGCGACTTCTTTCCGAACATAAACATGTCGATGCCGCGCTTGAGGCTCTGCCGCAAGTCGCGAAAGACGCGGGCGTGAACAGGTATCGTATCTGTCCCATGGATGTGGCTCAGGCTGAGGTCGAGGCGGGTCATGCCTGTGGTGCACGGTTGGTCTGTTGGGGGGATTACGACTACCCCAGCGCGCTGTCACATCTACCGGACGCGCCGCCCTTGCTTTGGGTGCGGGGTGGGACGGCTGTTTTGCGCCGCCCGATGGTGGCCCTGGTCGGAGCCAGAAATGCCTCGTCACTGGGCACGCGCATGGCGCGGGCTTTGTCGCGCGGACTGGGCGAGGCGGGATTTGTCGTTGTGTCTGGACTTGCGCGTGGCGTGGATACTGCCGCTCATATCGAAACCGTGAAAACCGGCACCGTAGCGGTGATGGCCGGAGGGGTTGATGTGATGTACCCCGCTGAAAACGGACAGCTTGCGCGCGACATTCTGGATCAGGACGGCGCATTGGTAAGTGAACAACCCATCGGCATGCAGCCTCAGGCCCGGCATTTCCCGGTGCGCAATCGCATCGTCTCCGGCATGGCGCGTGCGGTTGTTGTTGTCGAAGCTGCGGCCAAATCCGGATCACTGATCACGGCGCGCACAGCCTTGGATCAGGGGCGCGATGTGATGGCGGTACCTGGGCATCCCATGGATGCACGGGCCAGTGGGTGTAACTTTTTGATCCGAGATGGCGCGGTGTTGGTGCGCAATGTCGAAGACATCATCGAAGCGCTTGCACCGGTCGAAGAAGCCGCGCCTGAATTGCCTTTGGAACCTGCCAATCCACAGGCTGTTATCCCTGCAGGCGTGCCGCAGACGCGCAGTTTGCGGGAAACGGCGGATTTGCATCGACAGATCTTGGATCGCCTTGGGCCGTCGCCCGTGGCCGAAGATCAGTTGACCCGCGATCTGGGAGCGAGTGCGGCGCAAATGGCGCCGGCACTGACTGATCTTGAACTGGAAGGGCGCGTGCACCGCCAACCCGGTGGATTACTGTCATTGGCCCCGCGTGCTGGCTCGGCCCGTATCTCGTGATCTGCGCTGAGACGTCCTTAGCATGTCTCAGGCAAGACGGGGTGCCAGATGGGGCAAAAGGCGGGATCGCTCCACCAAGCGTCGGTGGCGGCCAGAGAGTGGTGTACTGCAACCCAGGTGTTTCCAGAGCGCTGGTAGAGCACTTGAAACCGTGGTCCATCCCAAAAGTCAGGTTCTTCATGAAGTTGAAGTTCGGGACGTTGATCAAAGAAGCCCAGTTCACCACCGTTAGGCCGAATGGCACGCAGACTGGCGAATCCGACATCTTGCGCCGCCCGCAGGTCTTCGACCACAAAGCTGATAGGGGCGCCAAACGCCCATGTCGCGTGTGGCCGCATGGCATCCATCAAATCTTTTCGAAGTTGTGTGCCGCGCGCGGGCTCTTCCCACGCTTGTGCCATCGGGGCAGTTAGAAAAGTTAGGGCAAGTATAAAGAAACGCATGAAAATTCCTCCTTTATATACGGTAACATCTCGTGATTTTGATGCAATGCCGCAATGCGGCGTACGCACTCACATTGACAATTCCCCCTTGCGCCCCACATCCTGCCCCGCCATATGCGGCCATCAAGAGGCCCAATTTAATTCACCAAGAGGTTCAGAGTAGATGCCCGTCGTTGTTGTGGAATCGCCTGCCAAGGCCAAGACAATCAACAAATATCTCGGCTCGAACTATACGGTTCTGGCCTCTTACGGCCATGTACGAGATTTGCCTGCGAAGAACGGATCTGTCGATCCGGATGACGATTTTGCAATGACTTGGGAGATCGCAAACGATTCGCGCAAACATGTTGCGGCCATTGCGACAGCTCTGAAAACCGATGACGAACTGATCCTCGCGACTGACCCCGATCGCGAAGGCGAGGCGATTTCGTGGCACCTGCAAGAGGCGTTGACCAAGCGCCGGTCGATCAAAAAGTCGACCCATGTCAGCCGCGTGACCTTTAACGCCATCACCAAAAAAGCCGTCACCGAGGCGATGCAAAACCCGCGTGAGATTGATGTGCCTCTGGTCGACGCCTATCTGGCGCGCCGGGCGCTGGATTATCTTGTGGGCTTTAATCTGTCGCCGGTTCTGTGGCGGAAACTGCCGGGCGCACGTTCGGCGGGACGGGTTCAGTCGGTGTGTCTGCGCTTGATCGTTGAGCGTGAGATGGAGATCGAGGCCTTCAATCCGCGTGAATATTGGGGCGTCAAAGCGCAGTTGACCACGCCACGAGGGCAGAGCTATGAGGCGCGCCTGACCACGCTGGCGGGCAACAAGCTTGATAAATTCGACTTGGAGAATGCCACTCAGGCCGAAATGGCCGTGCAGGCGATCAGCAGCCGTGCGCTGAGCATCACCAATGTTGAGGCCAAGCCTGCAAGCCGCAATCCGTCGGCGCCGTTTATGACCTCGACGCTGCAGCAGGAAGCCAGCCGCAAATTTGGTATGGGCGCGCGTCAGACCATGAACGCCGCGCAGCGTCTCTATGAAGCCGGTCACATCACTTATATGCGGACCGACGGCATCGATATGGCCCCCGAAGCGGTGAGTGCCTGCCGTGACGCGATTGCAGACCGCTATGGCGCGGAATACGTGCCAGACAGCCCGCGCATCTATAAGAATAAGGCGAAAAACGCACAGGAAGCGCACGAGTGTATCCGTCCGACGGATATGACCAAAGACGCCTCGAGCCTCAAGCTCTCGGAAGATGATCAGCGCAAGATCTATGATCTGATCTGGAAACGGACTTTGGCGGCGCAGATGGCGGGCGCCCGTCTTGAGCGGACCACAGTTGAGATCGGCAGCGACGACGGCCAGGTCGGTCTGCGTGCAACTGGACAGGTTGTGCTGTTCGACGGATTTCTCAAAATTTATGAAGAAGGTCGTGACGAACCAGTTGAAGACGACGAAAAGCGTCTGCCTCAGGTGATGAAAGGCGAAACTGCGGGCTTTGCCGCGGCTGCACTGCAGGGCGCCTTTGACAAGGCAGCTGAGAAAGTCGGCGAAGTAATCGAACCCACCGGTGGCATGCAGAAGAGCAAAGCCGCTGTTCTGGCCGAAAATGGCGCGATCCTCGCCCTGCAAAGTTTCACGCAGCCCCCCCCGCGTTATACCGAAGCAACGCTTGTGAAACGTATGGAAGAGTTGGGCATTGGTCGCCCGTCGACCTACGCCAGCATCGTGACCACGATCCAGGATCGTGAATATGTGCGCAAAGAGCAGAACCGTCTGATCCCAGAGGATAAAGGCCGGATCGTTACCATCTTCCTGCTGAACTTCTTCCGCAAATATGTGGGCTATGAGTTCACGGCAGAGCTAGAAGAACAGCTTGATGACGTCAGCGCAGGCGATCGCGATTACAAAGAACTGCTTGGCGGCTTCTGGCGCGATTTCTCGGCCGCTATTGGCGAGACATCAGATCTGCGGATCTCCGAAGTTCTGGATGTGCTGGATGATGTGCTGGCACCTCAGCTCTATCCGCCGCGCGAAGATGGCAGCGACCCGCGGGTCTGCCCCAAATGTGGCTCTGGCCAGCTACACCTGAAAACCTCACGCACTGGTGGGTTCGTTGGATGTGGCAACTACCCTGAATGTACCTACACGCGTCCGATTGCGGGGGAGGGGGCTGAAGGCGAAGAGAAGCTTTTGGGCACCGATGGTGAAGACGAGATCTGGCTGAAAGATGGGCGCTATGGCCCCTATGTTCAGCGCGGAGAGGCGACACCAGAAAACAAACGCCCCAAGCGGAGTTCGCTTCCGCAGGCCCGACATGGCGGCTGGCCCAAGGAAGAAACCACCTTTGAGCAGGCGCTTCAGTTGCTGTCGCTGCCGCGCCATGTGGGGGATCATCCAGAAGGTGGGCGGATCAGCGCGAACCTCGGGCGCTTTGGTCCCTATTTGATGCACAAGCTGCCGGATGATGAAAAACCGGTCTATGTGAACTTCAAACAGTATCTCGAGATGTTTGAAGTGGGCATGAATCATGCGGTTGAAATGCTTGCGGAAAAACGTGCCAATCCGGGTCGGGGTCGGGGTCGCGGTGCAGCCGCCAAGGCGCTACGCGAATTGGGCGATCACCCAGATGGCGGCAAAATTGCCGTTTTCGAAGGGCGCTATGGTCCCTATGTGAAGTGGGAAAAGGTCAATGCGACCCTGCCAAAAGACATCAAACCCGAAGATGTCTCAATGGAAAAGGCGCTTGAGCTGATCGCCGAAAAGGCGGGCAAGACAGGCGCGAAGAAGGCTCCGGCGAAGAAGGCAGCGGCTAAGAAAACCACTGCAAAGAAGGCGCCAGCCAAGAAGACTGCGGCCAAGAAAGCCCCGGCGAAAAAGGCAGCGGCAAAATCCAAAGACGACGCGCCCGAGTGATCTCGGGAGCGTCCGTTTCAATTGGCGTCGCGTTATGAATGCGACGCCACCATCAATTGCAGGCGCTTGACCTCGCGAATGATGCGGTCGGCCTGCATTTGCGGCATCAGGCTGAGTTTTAGCTGCAGCGCCGCCAGGATCATCACAGCACCGCTGATGCCCCATTTCACGGCCAACACCGCTTCGGTGGCCGCAAAGAACTGAACGGCACACCAGACGCCAATTCCAAACAGTGCAATTTGCACCATGACGATGACCCAAACCACCCAACCCAGTTTGCCGGTGAATTGTTTCAGGCCCAGTTGAAACCAACCAAGTTCGCGTGTGGCCTCAAGAATGATCTGGTCCTGACCGCTCAGCGCGGCTTTGATTTGAGCGTCGAGATCTTTTTCAAACAGGTCAGACATGGCTGTCTCCTTCCAGTGTGGATTTTAGAGTTTTCCGCGCCAAAGACAGGCGGGATTTGACGGTTCCAATGGGGATATCAAGTGCGATTGAGACCTCTGCGAGGCTCAGGTCTTCGAGATAGAACAGAGCGATGGCCGCGGCTTGTTGACGGGGGAGCGCGGCAATGGCGCGCGCTAGATCACGCGATTGGCCCGGAGGTGGATCATGCACCTGAGGCTCATTCTCCAAGGGTAATGCGCGATCTCGTTGCTTGGTCCGGATCAAACGCGCGCATTTCCGACTGACGATTCTCAGCGCCCAGGCCGGAAAAGCAGCGTCCGTTTTAAGCGACTTCAGCCCTTTGAAAATCTCGATCCAGGCCTCTTGAACCGCGTCCAATGCCTCGTCGCGATTCCCAAGCAACCGAGTCGCATGGACCAAAAGGCGGGGTCCACGATGGGCAACCAGCGCCTCAGCTGCGGTTCGATCCCCCAAACGGGTCTGGGCAACCAATAGCTCTTCATATGCTCGTTTTTTGTCGATCATGATGTCCTCAAAGACTGTCATGAAAGAGTGTCTCTGGCAGCGCAAAAGGTTCATTGTCTGAGGAAAGTTTCGGAAATACAATCAAAGGTAGAGCTCAAACATGAAGTACGCTTCTATTTCTTCGTGCTCATGTGTTTGAGTTTTTTGCACAACTAAAGGTAGATCTGATGAGCGCCTTTGCTGCGTTGCGGCGAACTTGTTGACAGGTCGGAATCCGGTCGTCACAACCTAAGACCATCCACCGGAGCAGAGGAGAGACTCCATGAAAAAGGTATACGGCTCAGCCGCCGAGGCGCTGGATGGTGTCCTGACGGACAACATGCTGATCGCAGCGGGCGGCTTTGGTCTGTGCGGCATTCCCGAACTGCTGTTGCAAGCGATCAAGGACAGCGGTGTCAAAGATCTGACCTTTGCCTCGAACAATGCGGGTATCGATGATTTCGGCATTGGCATCCTGTTGCAGACCAAGCAGGTGAAGAAGATGATCTCGTCCTATGTGGGCGAGAACGCAGAATTTATGCGCCAGTACCTCTCGGGCGAGCTTGAGCTTGAGTTCAACCCGCAGGGCACGCTCGCCGAACGTATGCGCGCCGGTGGGGCAGGGATCCCGGGCTTCTACACCAAAACCGGTGTTGGCACCGTTATTGCCGAAGGCAAAGACCACAAAGAGTTCAACGGCGAAACCTATATCATGGAAGAGGGTATCTTTGCCGATCTGGCCATTGTGAAAGCGTGGAAAGCCGATGAAACCGGCAATCTGGTGTTCCGCAAAACCGCTCGCAACTTCAACGCACCCGCAGCCACCTGTGGCAAGCTTTGCGTTGTCGAAGTGGAAGAGATTGTACCGACCGGATCGCTTGACCCCGATGCGATCCATCTGCCCGGGATCTATGTGCATCGCATCATCAAAGGCGATCACGAAAAACGAATTGAACAGCGCACTGTACGCAAGCGGGAGGATGCATAATGCCTTGGGATCGTAACCAAATGGCGGCCCGCGCCGCACAGGAACTGCAAGACGGCTGGTATGTGAACCTTGGCATCGGCATCCCGACGCTGGTATCGAACTACATCCCTGAGGGCGTAGAAGTGACGCTGCAGTCGGAAAACGGCATGCTGGGTATGGGCCCGTTCCCTTACGAAGGTGACGAAGACGCCGACCTGATCAACGCAGGTAAGCAGACCATCACCGAGCTGCCGCAGACTGCCTATTTCGACAGTGCCCAGTCTTTTGCCATGATCCGCGGCGGCAAGATTGCCATGGCGATCCTTGGCGCGATGGAGGTGGCTGAAAACGGCGATCTCGCGAACTGGATGATCCCGGGCAAGCTCGTCAAAGGTATGGGTGGCGCGATGGATCTCGTGGCCGGTGTTGGCCGTGTGGTTGTGGTTATGGATCACACCAACAAACACGGTGACAGCAAGGTTCTCAAAGAATGCACGCTGCCTCTCACCGGTCAGAAAGTTGTCGATCGCATCATCACCAACCTGGGCGTGATGGATGTAGTAGACGGCGGTTTGAAAATTGTTGAGCTGGCTGAGGGTGTCAGCGAAGAGGAATTCCGCGCCTCGACACAGGCCACTATCGTCTGATTTTCTGCTCGCTTAAATTCGAAAAGGGCCGTTGCTTGTGCAGCGGCCTTTTTTGTTGGGCCAAATGGGTCAGGGCAAAGACAGCGCTGGACTGGTTCTGCCATCCTCAAGATTTAGCAATATCCCTTCCACGGGTGAGAGGCACAGCGCGCCTTTGTCGCTGGGGCGTGACGCATCTGGGCAGGTGTCGCTGAGCTTTGGACAGGCGCAGGCCGCGCGGAGTAAGCTGCACTCGGCGGGGCAGGTGCCGGTGGTCACAGAAAGCGCGCGCATGCCCTGTAGGTCAAAGTCGCTTTCCGCGATCTGCCGCATCAAGGTGTCACGCGTGTCTGCATCCAGACCGGACCAGCGCAGGGTGTCCTGTGCATGAGCGGGACAGGACAGGCCGATGATCAGGGTCAGGGTCGAAATCAGGTGTCGCATAGCGCCCTCGGGGCTGATGAAAGACACCCTAAGTACACCCTGAAACGCGCCAGCGCGCAAAATGGCAGGATTGTTGGTCAGACTTTCCTTACCTCAGCAGGGCCGCAGAGCTTTGGAAACAAGAAGGGCGGGTTCCAGTGGAACCCGCCCTAGGACATTGCGCCGAAGTTGGGAGGAGAGGGCGCAACAGTCCGGTTCAGCCGAAGCTGATCTTATGCACCGGCTTTTTTCGCCGCAGCTGTCAGGTCGTCAGTTGCCTTTTTCACAGCGGCCGACGCGTCTTCCTGGATGTCTTTACCGGCAGCCATCATCAGCTCAACGGTGTCCATCTGAACTTTTTTCGCGATTTCGGCGAAGGCCGCCATGTTTTCGGCGGCAACTTCGGCCTGTGCCGATGCGAAATCGGTCATGGCTTTTGCGTAATCGGCGGGCTCAGCTTTGGCTTTCGACATGTCCGACAGCTTGGTCAGGGTCTCTTTGGTCCACTGCGACGACAGCTCGGTCGATTTCTCAGCAGCTTCCAGAGCAACGGCAGTGAGCTTTTCGCT
The DNA here is from genome assembly GCA_947497905.1 of uncultured Pelagimonas sp. GTDB lineage: Bacteria > Pseudomonadota > Alphaproteobacteria > Rhodobacterales > Rhodobacteraceae > CANMIH01. The sequence goes on along the minus strand of CANMIH010000003.1, from coordinate 254,365 downwards.
CATCGAGGCGGTGGTTTTGAATGCGTCTTCCATGCCTTTGGTGTCGACCGGAAATGCACCCATCATGTCTTTCATCATGGCGGTAAAATCTTGTGTCTGAGCCATTTGTACTAATCCTCTGATCCGTGGCACCGGGCCCGCCCCGGTGTCCTTCGGTTGATATCAATATGATTGCTGCGACGCAGCATTTCAAGTGAAATTTCTGCGACGCAGCATAAAATATCTAACTTATTGATTTTGTTTCGCTGCTTTCAGCCGAACATAGGTGCCTGGGGCAGGGGTTAGAGAGGGATACTTTGAATCACCGGGTGTTCGCGCCGGGACTTTCTTGCCGGACCGCTTCTTGAGCCAGGCCTCCCAAAGCGGCCACCAGGATCCTGCATGATGTTCGGCACCAGAGCGCCAGCTGTCAAAGTCATCGCTCAGGTCGCTGTTGGTGAAATGGCCGTATTTGTTTTTGCTAGGCGGGTTTACAATCCCGGCAATGTGGCCGGACTGCCCCAGCACAAAGGTCTTGGACCGTGATCCCATTTTCTGCACACCGCGATACACATCGCGCGCAGCAGCAATGTGATCAGTTTCGGTCGCGATCGACATGACCGGCACATCAACATCTTTGACGCCAAGCGTCTCGCCGAGGATCTCAAATGTGCCTTCCGAGAACTCATTTCTCTGGCAGAGCCCGCGCAGGTACTGTTTGGTCATTTTACCCGGCAGGTTTGCGCCATCGCCATTCCAATAGAGCAGATCAAAGGCAGGCGGCGTTTCCCCCATCATGTAAGATTTGATGGCCGGACCATAGATAAGGTCGTTGGACCGCAGAAAGGAAAAGGTTCGGGCCATGATGAAAGAGGGCAGGATGCCTTCTTGATCGATTTCCTCTTCGATGCCGTCGACGAAATCATTCTGTAGGAACGGTGTAAATTCGCCCTGGTCTGAGAAATCGGTCAGAGCCGTAAAGAACGTCGCAGATTTGACAAGCTTTTCTCCGCGCTTTTTCAACAGCGCCAGAGTGAGAGAAAGCGTGGTCCCAGCGATGCAATATCCGATGGCGTTGACCTGCTTGGTGCCGCAAATCTCGCGCGCGATGTTCATCGCTGTCAGATAGCCTTCTTCGATGTACTCCTCGAGTCCGATGTCGGCATGACTGTGATCCGGATTGATCCAGCTGACCACAAAAAGCGTATAACCCTGATCAGTGATCCAACGGATCAGGCTATTTTTCTCTTTAAGGTCAAGAATATAAAACTTGTTGATCCAAGGGGGGAACAACACAATTGGGGTTTCATGTACCGTTTCGGTTGTGGGGCTGTATTGGATCAGCTCCATCATCCGGTTGCGATACACAACCTCCCCTTTGGCCGTGGCGATATTGCCGCCAATCTCAAAGGCGCTTTCATCCGCAAGGCGCACAATCAGTTCGCCGTTATTGGCTTCCAGATCGCTGACCAGATTCTCAAGACCCTGAACAAGACTTTCGCCCTCGGTGGCGATGGCTTTTTCCAAGGCGTCGGGATTGGTGGCGAGAAAGTTGGTCGGTGAAAACATATTGGTGATCTGACCGGCGAAAAATCGTAGCCGTTGCTTTTCCAGATCATCAAGGTCTTCAATGTTTTCAACAGCCTGTAGGACGGTGTCGGCGTTGATCAGATACTGTTGCTTGATGAAGTTGAAATAGGGATGTGTGTCCCACAGCGGATTGGCAAACCGTTTGTCTTTGCGCCCGGGGTTTTCAGGGGCTTTGAGTTGACCACGCGCCAAGGCCTGCTGGGCATCGGCAAAATGTTGCATGGTTTTGCCCCAGTATTGCACCTGATGCTCAATAAGCTTGGCAGGATTCTGTACCATTTCCTGCCAATAGGCCTGTCCTGCTTTGGCATAAAGCGCCGTTTCAGGGCCATTCAGGGCTGGAGGTGTGTGCTTGCGATTTGTAAGCGAGGCCACCAAACGTTGAGAAAGATCTTCAATTCGTTGAATATTTTCTTCCAAACGGGCGCGGCTTTCGCCTGCGGCAACGTCGTTTGTTGTCATCGTAACCAATTCCCCCTACTCTTTCTGCTATGCAGCATAACGTTTGCTTGCCTGTGCGGCAAAGCGACGAATTGGCTCGGGGCACTTTGCGCAGGACTGTGCGCAAATCCCCACAACGTTTGAGGAGTGGTACCCAATGCGCTACATGGCGACGTATGATTTGATGGAAACGATGCGCAACACCAACCAATGGTTGGGCGCTACTGCGCGGACCATGGCGTCATATCCCATGTTTGCAGCGGTACCCAATCCAATGCTGGAATGGACCGCGGCCTGGGGTGAAGTGACCGAGCGGGCCTTTGAGCGTATGGTCGTCAAACCGGATTGGGGCATTCGCACCTTCACCTGTGATGATGGCAAAGATCATCTGGTGCATGTGGAAACCGTTGTTGAAAAGCCGTTTGGAGATCTGATCCACTTCAATGTTGCGGGTCGTGAAGAACAACCGCGTAAGATTTTGCTGGTTGCTCCGATGTCAGGGCACTACGCCACTTTGCTGCGCTCGACGGTGAAGTCACTCATCGTAAATTGCGAAGTCTATGTCACCGATTGGCATAATGCGCGCGATATTCCCGTCTCGGCCGGCAAGTTCGACGTTGAGGATTATACCCTTTATCTGATGGAATTCATGCGTGAGCTTGGGCCCGACACGCATGTGATTGCTGTGTGCCAGCCTGTACCACTCACACTGGCGGCTACCGCTTATCTGGCAGAACTGGACCCAGAGGCGCAGCCGCGCACGCTGACCCTGATCGGCGGGCCGGTTGATCCCGCGGCAGCACCCACCGAAGTGACCGATTTTGGCCACCGCGTGACCATGGGGCAGCTGGAAGAGACCGCGATCCAACGTGTCGGGTTCAAATACAAAGGGGTGGGGCGGATGGTTTATCCGGGCCTGCTTCAGCTGACGTCGTTTATGTCGATGAATGCGGATCGTCATGGCAAAGCGTTCCGCGACCAGATCATGCGGGTGTGTCGTGGCGAGGCCTCTGATCATGATGCGCACAACCGTTTTTATGATGAATATCTGGCAGTTATGGATATGCCTGCCGAATTCTATCTATCGACCGTAGAGCGTGTCTTCAAAAACCGTGAAATCGCCAAAAACGAATTTGTGGTCAATGGTCACAAGGTGGATATCGCGGCCATCACCAAGGTTGCCGTGAAAACGGTGGAGGGGGCCAAAGACGATATTTCAGCGCCGGGCCAATGTGTGGCGGCGCTTGATCTGTTGACTGGGTTGCCGGATGAGAAAAAGGCAAGCCATGTTGAGCCCGGCGCGGGGCACTATGGGATCTTTGCAGGCAAAAGCTGGCGCAACAATATTCGCCCGTTGGTTTTGGATTTCATCGATTCAAATGCAGCGAAGCCAAAGGCGAAAAAACGCAGCAAGGCCAAAGCTGCAGCTGAGTAAGATCTCACCCAAGAACGCAAAAGGAAGCCCAGTGGCTTCCTTTTTTTCTTACGCTTCGTGGCTCTGTATCAGAGCCCTTCGAAGTCGCAGAGCACATGGACATCCATACCCATGGCCTCCAGCTTTTTCCGGCCGCCCAGCTCGGGCAGGTCGACGATAAAGGCACAGCCGATGATTTCGCCGCCCAAGCGGTTGATCAGTTTGATCCCGGCTTCGGCCGTCCCGCCTGTGGCGAGAAGGTCATCAACAACCAGAACCTTTTCACCGGGTTTGATCGCGTCGTCGTGGATTTCGACAATCGCTTCACCGTATTCAAGTTTGTATTCTTCTGAGATCACCGCACCGGGCAGTTTGCCCTTTTTGCGGATTGGTACGAAACCTGCGGAAAGCTGGTGTGCAATCGCCCCGCCAAGGATGAACCCACGCGCTTCCAGTCCGACGACTTTGTCAAACCGTACGCCCGCATAGGGATGCAACAGTTGGTCAATCGCCATACGAAACCCGCGGGGATCCGCAAACAGAGTGGTGACATCTCGAAACAGGATGCCTTCATGGGGAAAGTCCACGATTGTGCGGATGTAATCCTTGACCTGAGTCTGATCTACCATGCTTGGGGCCTCTAAGCTGACATTGCGGCTCTCTACTGTCCGAGCGCGGCCTGTCATTCAAGCCCCAAAGCCGATCAATGGCGTTTTCGCCCAAATCCGTAGAGCTTTTTGGCAACCCAATTCAGGTGGGGACGGTTCCAGTTAAGTTGGTCCTGCACGAATAGTGTCTTTGCAAAGTGCAAATGCATCACATATACCTCGTTTTACAGCAGTGTGCTGTTAAATCACTATGCGTTGTATATACGTTGTTTGTGCGGTAAGTGCAAGAGACTGGGGTGTGCCTTGAGCAAGGACGAGAAAAAGAAGAAGAAGCCCAAGGGAAAAGACGCACAGCTCGTCCTGCGCCTTGATCGCGAGGATCGCGACGCTTTTATTAGCATTTGCAAAGAGTTGGATAGCTCAGCCTCTCGGGAGGTGCGTCTGTTTATCCGTGACTTCCTGAAGAAGCACAGCTGATCCAACATTTTTGACAGGCAGGCCTGTTTACATCAGGCGGCGCGGCGCAGGCTCGCGGTCAAGATCCCCATGCCGATCAATGTTGCGCCACCGCACCGTGTGATCCATGTCAGCACAGAAGGGCGTTTGATGATCTGTCTCAGACGATCCGCCGCCAGCGCATAGGCCATGGCATTGAGCACCGCCAATCCGACAAAGGTTGCGATCATGATCGCAAACTGGGGCAGAAGTGCGCTTTCTGGTGTGATGAACTGCGGCACAAAGGCGATAAAAAACGCGATGCTTTTTGGATTGAGCGCGGTCACGGCCGCGTTGTGCCAAAACACGCCCCGTGTTGAGCCCGTTGCATCCGGAATCACCAACCCATCGCTGCGCGCGGAGCGGATCATTTTGAACCCGAGCCAGACCAGATAAACGGCTCCAACCCATTTCAAGATTGTGAACAAGAGCGCCGATGTCGCAACCAAAGCACCGAGGCCCGCAAGTGACAGGCTCATGGCGATAAAATCCCCCGTGGCCACACCCGCAGCAGAGGCCACGGCGACAGAGCGTCCCCGGCTGAGCGCATAGGACAGCACCAACAGGATTGTTGGACCGGGTATGATAAGGAGGGCGAAGGATGCAGCCGAGAAGGCGAGCCAGGTTTCGAAAGTCATGGCGGGATCAAAGCCATCTCGTCGAGGCTCTGTCAACTGGCTTTGGCAGGCAGCGCGCGCACCGATACGTCAGAGATGCGCGCGCTGAAACTCATGCCAGCATACGACCGGCTACTGCGTCCAGTTTTGACACCAATTCGGCGTCCCGTTTTTCTGGCGCGGTCATAATTGCATATTCAAGCGCGCGGTCACATCCATGCGGGCAGGGTGCACGTTCGGCGCCCAGCTGTGCAGGCAACCCCCGGATCATCGCACGGCCTTTCTCGGCGTTGCCGGTCAAGGTTTTGATGATGTCGCTGATTTCCACTTCCCCGTGGTCAGGATGCCAGCTGTCGTAATCCGTGACCATGGCGATTGAGGCGTAGCACAGCTCAGCTTCGCGGGCCAATTTCGCCTCTGGCATATTGGTCATGCCGATCACGTCTGCGCCCCATTGCTCGCGGTACATCTTGGATTCCGCCAGCGTCGAGAATTGCGGGCCTTCCATCGCCAAGTAAGTTCCACCGTTGTGGATTTTCACGCCCGCCTCTGTGGCTGCGGTCAAACAGGCCGGGCTGAGGCGTGGACAGGTGGGGTGGGCGACGCTGACATGGGCCACACAACCGGTCCCGAAGAAGGACTTTTCACGGGCAAAGGTGCGATCGATGAACTGATCAACCACCACAAAATCTCCAGGCGCATATTCCTCGCGGAAGCTGCCACAGGCCGAAACCGAGATCACATCGGTTACCCCCAGACGCTTCAACGCATCAATGTTGGCGCGATAGGGGACTGTTGTTGGCGAATGGACATGGCCGCGCCCGTGACGCGGCAGAAAAGCCATTTTCACGCCGCCAAGCCGACCGGTGAGGATTTGATCTGACGGCATGCCCCATGGGCTTTCGACATCCACCCAGGTCGCCTCATCCAACCCATCAATGTCATAAATGCCCGACCCGCCGATGACGGCAATCATGGTTTCAGTCATCCTACGCTCCCATGCATATTGTGAGGCTCTTTTGGCCGGGGTGTCGCTTTATTACAAGTGTGCTGATGCGAGGCATGCGACGGATCGACAAAGCAACAGAAAGATGTGTGATGCAGGCTCTGGTGACCGATGTTGAAATTTGCGGAGATGTTCTGCGCGTGGTGACGCAGGGGGCGCCTGACCTACAGGTGGAGTCCCCGGCCGATTTGTTGGGTCAGCTTCGTGCAGATCATGAGGACTATCGCCGTTTTCTTTTGGAGCCGCCCCGCGGTCACCAAGACGTAAATGCCTGCCTGTTGTATCCCCCGTTTTCAAAACAGGCCCGAGCGAGCCTGGTTGTCGCGGCACAATTCGGGTTTGCGCCGGTGGCCGGGACCATGATCATGGCGGCGTCAGCTGTTCTCGCAGATCAGGACCCGCAACCATCATCCGAGCGCTCTATGCAGTTTGACACCGCGGCGGGGCCGCAGTCGGCGGTGTTGACGCGCGACGGTGAAGTGTCTTGGAAATCCGCGCCCCCCAACGTGCTTGCTGCAGGTGGTCGACTTGAGGTTCTGGGCCGCACGCTCACGTTTACAATTGTTGATACTGGGATGATCTATGTTGTGGCTGAGGTTGGTGACCTTGGATGCGCAATGACCGACCGCGCGGCGCTTTCTCAGGTGGGGCAGGCGGTTGCGGAGGCGGTTCAACAGCTGATGCCACTTTCAACGTTGGATTTGCCCCATGTGCCCGATGCCTATCTTGTCATGTTGGTCGGTCAAAGGCGGCCTGATGGAGTAGATGTGGCCTGGGTCTCTGCGGATGGTCTGGTTGCTCACTCAGCTGGTGGCACAGGGGCGCTTGCCGTGCTGGAGCACTTTTCCCAAAGCGATGTTTGGGATCGATCGCACTGGTTGACTGTTTCGGCACCCGGAGGCGCGTTTGACTGTGTGATCCATGACGCCGAGGCTTGGGTGCGCGCAAAACCTCGTATTGTCAGGCGTCATCAACTGCTTGCTTAGGGTCATCCAACAACTTGCGAAACTTCGGGCAGGTGCTGTGATGCGGTGCGCTGCACTTTGCGATATGCCGCAGCAGAGCGGACAGGCGGGTAAGCTCGGCGATCTGTGCATCAATCTCATCCGCCCGGCCGCGCAACTTGTCCCGTGACAGATCAATCGGACCGGTCCCAGGCAGCATCTCTTGGATCTCGTCTAAGGAAAACCCAGCAGTTTGCGCCAGTCGAATGATCGAGAGCCGGTCCAGAACCGAAGCTTCAAATTGCCTGCGGATCCCCTTTCGTGCCAAAGCTTCGATCAAGCCGCGCTTTTCGTAATAGCGCAGGGTTGAGGCGGCCATGCCGCTGCGTTGGGCGACCTCGGAAATATCCAGAAACATGTGCTTGACCTAAAGCTAACTTCAAGTGGCAGGATGCCTGTCCTCGAACGATATGCAAGCGAAAGGATCGGATGTGTCGGAATTGGATTGGGTGCAGGTGGCGGCGATTGGCTTGATGGCCACTGTGATTATGGATGTGATTGGCGCTGCACGGGGCCGGCTGACGGGGCAGAAGGGGTTAGACTATCGTTTCGTCGGGCGCTGGTTGGGGCACATGCCACACGGACAGTTTCGGCACGAGGCTATTGCGCGGGCTGCTCCGATTGGTGGCGAATGGCTTTTGGGTTGGGGCGTGCATTATGCCACAGGGATTGTCTTCGCCGCTGCGTTGACCTGGATTGCGGGTGCTGGTTGGGCCTACACCGCCAACCCGAGTGTCGCACTGGGGTTTGGTCTTTGCACGGTTGTTGTGCCGTTTCTGACGTTGCAGCCGGGATTGGGGCTTGGGATTGCTGCGGCAAACACGCCGCGCCCCTGGCAGACCAGGTGGCGCAGCTGTCTCACACACCTGAGTTTTGGGCTGGGCCTGTATCTTGCGGCTCAGGTTGTTGTCGCCTTGTCATAGCCGCTGTCTGCATTAGGCAGTTTTGAACGTGGCGGAGTGCAGAAGGTCAGGATGCGCGGCAAAGAAGCCGTCAATGTCCTGTGCTCCGCCCACCATGCGTGTTGCGATCAGGGCCATGGCATTTTCAGTGGTGCGCAGGCTGAATTTGTCCTCAGCCCCAGCGCGTTTCACCAGAGCCTTGAGATGGGACACATAGATCTGGGTGGCGTCTTGAATTGGATGGCGTCTGAGGATCTCAAATCCAACCTCGACATGGGCGCGATGTGAAAAATCTGAGGCGTCGAGCGTATCGTTCAGAAAGTCGGATAGCAGTGTCATGGCGTGTCCTCCTGAGTTCCGTGGCTGTCCGCCGCCGTCAGATCAAGCCCGTAGACCGATTTTAACATGTCGATTTTGGCGCGCGTATCCTCGGAAAAGGGCGTCTTCCCTTCAAAGGCATGCAGCGCCATGGCTTCGATCAGCTCAGCGGTTGAGATGTCGAGATGTTCGGCCAGACCTTTCAGAACCTTCAACAGGCGTTTCTCGAGGCGCAGGCCGGTCTGGATGCGTTCAATTTTTTCCATGTATTATACCTAGGTACCAAGATGAGATTCGTCAACTAACGTTTCGTCGGCTTTGGCCCCAACCCGGCCGCGACCCGTGATCAGAAATCCCGTGCAAATGGCGTAAAAAGCACTATACAGCGCGGTCAAAGCGGATATGCGCCCGACGGACTGGCCAAAGTGCCAAAGTCACGCTACCCGCCGTTTGCGCGAATATAGATAGGAAATTCCATGCCCCGAGCTCTACTGGCGAGTTTCGCCAAGCGTCTCGCCGCGACAGATCTCAGCCTGATGCCGGACGAAAAGCTGACACCGTCCCGCCTGCGAATTGAATTGCTGGCAGGTCTCACCGTAGCCTTGGCTCTGGTGCCCGAAGCGGTGGCCTTTGCCTTTGTCGCAGGGGTGCATCCTCTGGTTGGCCTTTACGCTGCGTTCCTTGTCGGTCTGGTGACGGCGCTGATTGGGGGCCGTCCCGGAATGATTTCTGGCGCGACCGGTGCTTTGGCCGTTGTCATGGTGGCTTTGGTGGCGCAGCACGGTGTTGAATATCTCTTTGCCACGGTTGTTCTGATGGGGATCCTGCAGGTCTTTTTCGGGATCATGCAGTGGGGGAAATTCATTCGACTTGTGCCGCATCCGGTGATGCTTGGCTTTGTGAATGGCCTGGCGATTGTGATCTTCCTCGCCCAAATGGGGCAGTTCAAAGTGCCCGGTACTGTTGAGAACACCGGCCATGGCATGTCGGGGGGCGAATGGCTCACCGGTGGACCGCTTTACCTGATGCTGGGTCTGACCGCGTTGACCATGGCAATCATCTGGTTGATGCCTCGTATCAGTCGTGTCGTACCCGCGCCTTTGGCTGGGATCGGGATTGTCGCTGCACTGGTGATCGGGCTCAATCTTGATGTGCCTCGTGTGGGCGATATGGCCTCGATCCAGGGCGGTCTGCCTCCATTCCATATTCCGGCTGTGCCGCTCAACTGGGAAACGCTGGAAATCATCCTACCCTATTCGGTGATCCTTGCTGCTATTGGCTTGATTGAATCGCTGCTGACTCTGAACCTTGTCGGAGATATGACCGGCAAACGGGGCGGCGCAAGCCAGGAGTGTATTGCGCAGGGTGCCTCCAACATTCTGACCGGTTTCTTCGGTGGCATGGGCGGCTGCGCGATGATTGGTCAGTCGATGATCAACGTCAAATCCGGTGCCCGCACCCGGATCGCGGGTGTTGCGGCGGCGATCTTCCTGTTGATCTTTATCCTGTTTGCCGCGCCCCTGATCGAGTTGATCCCATTGGCCGCGCTTGTTGGGGTGATGTTCATGGTGGTGATCGGTACCTTCGCGTGGAACTCCTTCAACATCATGCGCAAAGTGCCCCTGACAGATGCCTTTGTCATCGTTCTGGTGACGGTTGTGACCGTGATGGAAGATCTCGCAGTTGCGGTTGTGGTTGGCGTTATCGTTTCGGCTCTGGCCTATGCTTGGAACAACGCGCGCCGCATTCACGCGACCACGGAAGAAAAAGATGGTGTGAAGATCTACCGCATCGAAGGCCCGCTGTTCTTTGGCTCGTCCGAAGGGTTTGTGGAACTGTTTGATCCAGCGGGTGATCCCAAGAAGGTTGTTGTGGACTTCGCTGACAGTCGTGTTGTGGATCAGTCTGCGCTGCAAGCCATCGAAGCGGTTGCGGGCAAATATGAGGCTGAAGGCAAGAGCCTTCAGCTGCGCCACCTGAGCCGGGATTGCCACAAGCTCCTGACCAAAGCGGGTCACCTGATGGTCGACAGTGATGACGACCCGGATTACCAGCTGGCCGTTGAATATGGGGTGCGCACCGGGGTGCTGGGCGGGCACTAAGCCTTGTAAGAGAGGGGGCTGTTTGCCCCCTCAGACCGCTCCTGTACTATCTGGGATAGTTCAAAAGAATTCTAGCTTCCGACCTTGCTTAAGTTGCCCTCTAGCAAGGCGGGAAGCGCAGCCTGAATGCGATCCAACGGCCAATCCCACCACGATAGCTCCAAAAGCCGAGCAATGGTTGCCTCGTCAAAGCGCTTTCGCTGGAGCGTGCCGGGGTTGCCGGTGACGATGCCATAGGGCGGCACCGTTCCTCGCACCACGGCATGTGCCCCGATAATGGCCCCATGCCCAATCTGCGCACCGGGTAGGATCTGCGCCCCGTAGCCGATCCAGACATCATGACCGATGACTGTGTCGCGCTGATCTGGCTGATATCCCACGCGTGTTTCCGTATCGAAGACCGGGAAGGGATAGCAGGTTAGCCCGGTTTGCGCGTGGTTGGCCGAGCTGGTGATAAAACGTACCCCATGGGCAATCTGACAGAATTTGCCGATACGCAGTTTTTCCTGAGAAAAGGGAAACAGATAGGGGGCGAGATGCGCGGCCCAGTCTGTTGGGGGATCGAAATCTGAGGCATAGGTGAACTCACCCACGTCAAACTGCGGATGTGTGATCACTTGGTTAAGAAACACCGTGCCAGTGTAGTCGGATCCATCTGGCAGGGTAATGGGATAGGCGCGTGTGGCGTCAGGTAGGACGGGCATAAGACCTCCTTTGGAAATGCTGAAATGGTGCAGAATTTCAAAGGTGCTTGGTCATCATACCCTCCATTGCGATATGCTATCCTAACGCCACATCTGGCCGAGGTCTATTCGCCGGGGCGGTTGAGGCTAAACAGCTCGCGCACCGTGGCATAATCGCGATAGCCAAGGCGGCTGAGCGGGTTAAAGCGGGTGACGTCAAACTTGCCATCCTCGATACAGTCATCGCGCATATGCACACCAACCACTTCGCCCAGCACCAGAAAATTGGTCTCGCCTTCCAGTTTCACAATCTGGCTGAGTTTGCATTCAAGGCTGGCCGGGGCATTGGCAACGCGTGGGGCGTTGATCACGCTGCACTCGGCTTTGGTAATTTCTGCTTTGGCAAACTCATCGACCTCACGGTCCCAGCCCCCTGAGGTGACATTCATGGCATCACGGGCTTCGTACTCGACAACATTGACGCAGAACACACCGGTTTCACGGATCTGAGCGACGCTGTCTTTGGTGTCGCCCCGGTCGTTTTTGGCCGAGGTTGAGGCAAACATAACCTGAGGCGGCACATAGGCCACCGCGTTGAAAAACGAATAGGGCGCAAGATTGTCCTGTCCATCTGTGCCGCGTGTCGAAATCCAGCCAATGGGGCGGGGGGTGACAATGGCGTTGAACGGGTTATGGGGAAGGCCGTGGCCGTCTTCGGGGCGGTAAAACACTGCGGAAACTCCTGTTTGCAGGGCGCTTTGCGACGTGATACGCCGCGCGGCACCGGAATGCACCGAGGAAAGTCTCGGGACGCGGTATTGGGAGTTCAGGGGAGGCGCGGCCGTGTTTACGCTTGGCCAGGAAACAGGAGACGATTGGTGGGAGGTGGAAGCCCTCTATGACACCTGTTTTGCGCCGGGTCGGACCGCCTTGTCGTCGTATCGGTTGCGGGAAGATGTGCCACCCGTGCCAGAACTCTGTGTGGTGGCCCGCGATGAAATGGGTGTGATGGGCGGTGCAATCCGCTATTGGCCGGTTCAGGTTGGCGGTGCGGCGGTTCTGTTGCTGGGTCCCGTGGCCGTTCATCCGACCGCGCAGGGCGAGGGGCTTGGCGGCGCCTTGATCCGAGACACGCTGGCCCGTGCGGTTGAAGCCGGTCATGCCCGAGTGCTTTTGGTGGGTGACGCGCCCTATTACCGCCGGTTTGGGTTTGAGCAGATCAGCGGTGTCTTTATGCCGCCGCCGACTAACCCAGACCGTATTTTAGCGCTGAATCTATATGACCATGCCTGGGACGGCGTCCGGGGTGAGGTCGAACGCATCTCTTGATCTGAACGGGGATCACACCCACGTGATATAGGTGTTTCTTAAGGAAAGGCCTTTTCATGACCGATCTGAATGTACCCACGGTGTCTCTTCCGGCCGAGCTTGCCGCTCTGGCGGATCGCTATCACGCGGCCAATCACACGGGAATCCAATTGTTGAATCTGCTGGGGGGGCAGGCGGATTCGCTGGTGAACAAATTGCCGGATGGCGTGAAAACGGGATTGGAAGAGGCCACGCATGGCGCGCTGAAGGTGGCGTATCACACCGCGCAGCATTCGCGCGGCGTTGTCAAAGATCAGCGCCCCTGGCTAAACACGGCATTTGCGACAGCGATGGGCGCGGCCGGAGGTGTGGGCGGATTGCCCTCGGCGCTCGCTGAACTCCCTGTCACAACCACCGTGCTGATGCGCGCCATTCAGGCGGTTGCAACAGAACATGGGTTTGACACGACAGAGGCCGAGACGTTGCGGGAATGTTTGGTTGTGTTTGCTGCGGCGGGCCCCATGACCACGGACGATAACGCGGATCTTGGTTTCATCACGGCACGGCTTGCTCTCACTGGGGCCACGGTGCAGCGTGCGATCAGCTTCGTCGCTCCCCGACTGGCGATTGTTCTGGGGCAGAAACTGGCAGCACAGGCGGTGCCGGTGATCGGTGCCGCCGCCGGGGCCGCGGTAAACTATGCCTTCACAAGCTACTACCAGCAGATTGCCCATGTGCATTTTGGACTTCTGGCGCTTGCGCGACGCAATGGAGTGCCTGCAGAACAAGTCATGCAAGATTTCAGAAAATTTGTGACAAATCTGGAGACGAATTAAAGCTTTGTTTAGATAGTCAGCCTAAACCTTAGATATAGGGCAAAACGCTCTACATCGATTGGGTCTGAACTTGAAAATAGACACGCGTGTCCACCGAGACGGCGTCAGTGTCAGTCAAGTAATAAACAGACCTTCATACGCGTAGAATGCGCGATTTGAGTCTCTGGCTAGAATGGTAGGGGACAGGACTGGTGTCGATGAACTACCACCCGGTTGCCGGACAGAATCCGCAACCGGGTGTTTTATTTTGTGCAGGGCCGCATTGATCACGGCCCAATGCGCTTAGGCTTCTTCGATCATATCCACGCGTGTCGCATGACGCCCGCCTTCGAATTCCGCATCCAGATAGGCGTCGACAATCTCAAGCGCGAGCCCTTCGCCCACTACCCGTGCGCCAATCGACAGCATGTTGGCATTGTTGTGCTGGCGGATCATCGCGGCGCTGAAGGTGTCTGAGCACACACCGCAGCGAATGCCTTTGACCTTGTTGGCGGCCATCATGATACCCTGACCCGTGCCGCACAGGATGATCCCACGCTCACAGTCACCTGAGGCCACACGCTCGGCGGCGGCTTGACCATGTTTGGGGTAATGTGTGCTTTCTGGCGTGGTTGGACCGATATCAACCACCTCCCAGCCTTTGGCTTCGATATGCTTGGCAATCGTCTGGCGCAGAGGAATGGCAGCGTGGTCGCTGGAAAGAACGATGCGTTTGTTGGTGGTCATGAGGTGACGTCCCGTTTCCGAAGGAGTGGTGGCAGCATGGTCAGACGGCGGACCCCACCTGACAGCTTGGGCGCTTCTTACACATAGGAGCGGGCTGAGACCAACAAGATTAATGCCGGTCTCAGGTCTTTGATCTGTTCAATAAGATCGATCAGCCGTTTTGACGGAGATAATCCATCACCGAGGCCCGCACCGTTTGGTCCCCGCGATCTCGTGATGCTTCGATAACAGCGCGGATTTCGTCCAGGTTGTACCGCATGATCAGGCTTTTGACCGGGCCAATAGATGCGGGACGCATTGAGAGCGTGCGGATGCCAATAGCGGCCAGGCAGAGCGCCTCAATCGGGCGGCCCGCGTCTTCGCCACAAAAGCTGAGCGCGGTGTTGGATTCCTCACACCGTTTCACGATGCCCTGCAGAAAGGTCAGGAAAGATACATTCAGCGTGTCATAGCGGCGGCGCACCCGTTCGTTTTCCCGATCCGCCGCAAAGAAGAACTGTTTGAGATCGTTGCCGCCGATGGACAGAAACGCCACTTCTTCGAAAAGCTTGTTAGACGCATAGGCAAGCGATGGGGTTTCCAGCATCGCACCAATTTCAAGGCTTTCCGGCATGACATGCCCAAGCTTTTCTTCGCGCGCCCAGACGCGATTGACCTCTTCTTTGGCCTGCCGAAACTCTTCGTATTGGGCAATGAAGGGGAACATGATGGTCATGGGGCGCCCTTGGGCCGCCCGCAGCAGCGCCTGAAGCTGCATGCGCATCACACCGGGGCGGTCCAATGCCACACGAATGGCGCGCCAGCCAAGCGCGGGATTCGGTTCATCCTGCGGCTTCATATAGGGCAGCACCTTGTCCGACCCGATATCAAGGGTGCGGAACACCACGCGTTTGCCGTGCGCCGCATCCATGACGCGGGCATAGAGATTGGCAAGCTCGGTCCGTTTGGGCATCTGGTTGCGGATGAGGAACTGAAGCTCCGTCCGAAACAGGCCAACCCCCTCGGCGCCGGAATTGTCCAGCGACGGCAGATCTGCCATAAGCCCCGCGTTCATCAGCATGCTGACTTTATGGCCGTCCAGCGAGACACATTCAGTGTCGCGGATCGAAGCATAGCGTTCCTGCGCCTTGGCCTGCATCGCCATTTTATCACGAAAGGCGTTTGAGACCGTTTCGTCAGGCCGCAGGTGCACAATGCCCTGATCTCCATCAACCAGAATTTGGTCACCATTCAGGGCTTCATTGGTGATGCGTTCCGCATGGATCACCAGTGGGATCGCCAGCGCGCGGGCCACAATGGCCGCATGGCTGCCGACAGACCCTTCCTCAAGCACAACCCCCTTCAGACTGCGGCCATATTCCAGCAATTCGGCAGGACCGATGTTGCGTGCAATCAAAATGGGGTCCGACGGCATTTCCGAACCGGTAGAATTGCCCTGTCCGGTGAGGATACGCAGCAGGCGGTTTGACAGGTCATCGAGATCATGCAGACGTTCGCGCAGGTAGCCGTCGGTCACCTGTGACATGCGGGCCCGCGCGTGAGATTGTTCTTTCTCCACAGCGGCTTCGGCAGACAAGCCGCGAGTGATGTCCTCTTGCATGCGCCGCATCCAGCCTTTGGAATTGGCGAACATACGGTAGGCTTCGAGAACCTGTGCGTGATCGGAATCGTTTGGCGCATCAGCCAGCATTTCGTCCACGCTGACCCGCAGAGTATCGACGGCATCCTCAAGACGCTTGGCCTCAACTTCGGGGTCATCGGCGACAAGGTTGGTTACAACCACCCGAGGTTCATGCAGCCAGACCCGGCCCATTGCCGCGCCTTCCTGTGCGGTGCCACCGCGCAGCATCACCGGCTGGGTGTGCCGCGCCATCAGGGCCGCGCCTTCGCCGACAAACACCCCAAGCTCGGTCATCTCGGCCAAAACCATGGCGACCACTTCAAGAGCGTAGACTTCGTCGTGGGTGAATTCGCGTTTTTCTTTGGACTGAACCACAAGCACGCCAAGCTTTTCACCAAGACGCTGAACCGGCACGCCAAGAAAGCTCGAATAAATCTCTTCGCCCGTTTCCGGCATATAGCGGAAACCTCGGGCGGAGGGGGCGTCAGCGGTGTTCACCACCTTGCCGTAGCGGGCAACCCGGCCGACAAGACCTTCGCCCATCTTCATGCGGGTTTCATGTACCGCCGCTTGGTTCAAACCCTGAGTCGCGCAAAGTTCGAGCGTTTCCGCATCGCGAAACAGATAGATCGAGCACACTTCGGTGCCCATGGAATCCGCCATAAGATGGGTGATTTTATCCAAGCGCTCCTGACCGGCGGCTTCTTCAGCCATCGTGTCCCGCAACCGGCCTAACAGCTTGCGGCTTTCGCTTTCCAGACCTTCTCCCATGCCTGTCTGCCCTTTGATTGTCCTCACACCAGCTATAGGCGAGTTCTGGGGCAAAGGGGAAGCGAGAATGCGTTGTGAGCGCAACCGGGAAACATGTGGTGCCTAATCCGCAGGCCTTACGAACACATCGGGCTTAGATCGCGGGTTCTGCGAGGCTGGGCCCACAAAAAAGCCCACCAAGACGGTGGGCTTGTTGCATTGTCTATTGGATCAGAGAGATCAGGCTTTTTCGAGCTCAAAGGCATCATGCAAGGCCTGAACAGCCAGCTCCATGTATTTGCGCTCAACCAGAACCGAAACCTTGATCTCGGAGGTGGTGATAACCTTGATGTTGATGCCTTCGTCCGCCAGCACCTGGAACATTTTCGATGCGACACCTGCGTGGCTGCGCATGCCGATGCCCACGATCGACACTTTGGCGACGCCTTCATCAACATCCAGCCCATGAAAGTTGATGTCGCCCGCATCTTTGCGCGCCATCAAGGCCTGCTCTGCACGTTTCACCTGATCGGTGGGGCAGGAGAAGGTCATGTCGGTGCGACCTTCTTCAGAAATGTTCTGAATGATCATGTCGACATTGACGCCTGCTTCGGCCAGAGGCACGAAAATGGCGGCGGCGATGCCCGGACGGTCCGCAACCGAAACCAGGGTCAGTTTTGCTTCGTCACGGGAATAGGCCACACCGGCCACGACATTGCTTTCCATGATGTCCTCCTCGTCGCAGACGAGCGTTCCGGCTTCGTCAGACTGTTCCTCAAAACTGCTCAACACGCGCAGTTTGACTTTGTACCGCATGGCCAGTTCGACCGAACGGGTCTGCAAGACTTTTGCCCCAAGTGAGGCCAGTTCCAGCATTTCTTCAAACGAAATGCGATCAAGCTTGCGCGCCTTGTCACAGATGCGCGGGTCGGTGGTGTAAACACCATCAACGTCAGTATAGATGTCACAGCGCTCTGCGCCAAAGGCGGCGGCAAAGGCCACGGCTGTGGTGTCTGATCCGCCACGTCCCAAAGTGGTGATCCGGCCCTCTGGGCTAAAACCCTGGAAGCCCGCAACCACAGCGACCTTCATACCTTCGCCAAACTTGGCATTGATATTGTCGGTTGGGATTTCTTCGATCCGTGCCGAGGCATGGGCCGAGGTGGTTTTCACCGGCACCTGCCAGCCCTGCCAGCTGCGCGCGGGAACATCCATTTCCTGCAAGGTCAGCGCCATCAGGCCTGCGGTTACATTCTCACCCGAGCTGACAATCGCATCGTATTCACGGGCGTCGAACAGCGGCGAGGTTTCGTTGACATAGCCAACAAGTTTATTGGTTTCGCCGGACATAGCTGAAACGATGACGATGACGTCGTAGCCTTTGGCTACTTCGACACCAACACGCTTGGCGGCGCGGCGGATCCGGTCGAGCGTGGCGACAGATGTGCCGCCAAATTTCATCACCAGGACGGGCATAACAATCCCCCGGGGTTAAAGGTCCGATGCGGTTTAGGCCTTTGATGCGAAGAGGGCAAGCACTCAGCCTGCCCTGTGACACAATATTGTTGCGTTTGGTGCGCGGCTTTATGCGCTTGCTTGCTTAGATCGGGTGATCGCGCCCGTCCCAGGTGCGAAAACACCCCGTTGAGGCAAGCGAGAGCGCATCGAACTCTTTGACCAGTCCTGTGACCGCTTCGCCGACGTCGATGTCCCCGTCATCGCCGCCCATATCGGTGCGCACCCATCCGGGATGGTAAATGCCGACCGCAATACCTTCGTCCTTGAGAGCCGAGGCAAGATTGAACCCAAGGTTAAGCGCCGCGGCTTTGGAGGTGCGGTAGATCAGACTTGTGCCAGAGGCCCGTGTGCTTGATCCCATCTGCGAACCGATGATGGCGACTTTGGGGGACGACGACAGGCGCAGATTGGCAAGAAGGTTTTGCACCGTCAGAAACACACCGGTGACATTCACCGCATAGGTCTGCGCCCAGGCTTCGGCATCATAGTCAGCCTCCAGGGCGAATCCCTTATCGAGATAAACACCTGAATTGCAAATCAATGTATCGATGACCTGCCCGTCCAGTTGGTTGGCAAGAGCCTGATGCGACGCTGTTTCGGTGACATCCAAGGGCAAAAACCCCTCACCGCTGCGAGCGGTGCGCAAAACGGTGTCGCCGCGATCGGTCAGGGACTGAGATAGGGCAGCGCCGATGCCACGATTGGCGCCGGTGATCAAAAAAGTCTTGGACATGGGCACTCCTCAATTGAAGCCTGCCCAAGCGTTAGCGCCATAATGGCGTTATTAAAATGGTTTAGTTGCTTTTGCGTGTGGGCATGAAGGGCAGGGGGGCCACCGGGATGCCCTCCTCGATCAGTTGTTTGGCCTCATCACCACGGGTTTCCCCCCAAATGGCGCGCTCAGGCGCGTCACCTGTGTGCATGGCACGGGCTTCTGACGCAAAATCACTGCCAACATAATCCGAGTTTTTCTCGACATGCTCTTTGAGAGCGGCAATGGCCTTTTCGGCGTCAGAACGCGGTTCTGAAAGTGAGGGCGCTGGCGGTGACGCTGGTCCATCCGTTGGTTTGGCCTCTTCTAGCGGAGCTTCCTGTTTGGCGGTCTCCGACTTCGATGAGATCTGAACTCGGGGAGCCATCAACGCCTTTTCAACCTCAGATGACCCGCACAGGGTACAGGACACATGTCCAGCGGCCTGCAACTTGTCAAAGGCGCTGGCGGATTGGAACCAGCTGTCAAAGGCGTGCCCATTGGCACATTTCAGGGTGTAGTGGATCATCTATGCTCAGCCGCAAATGAGGTTCGAACCAAGATAATCATATCCCTCGAACGCGCAAGTCTCGTTACACCTTGGGGAGATGTTTTAAGATGCTTTGGATCAGGTCGCCGATATCGCCGTCCTGTTTGAGTGCTTCTTTGGCCGAAGCCCCTTTTTCACGTTGCACGTCAACAGGTTCGAGATCTGTAAGCGCCTGAGCTAGGCTTTCAACATTGGTGACTTCAATGGCCGCATCTGCGGCGCGCAGGCGGTCATAAGAGGCGCGGAAGTTTTTTGTGTCTGCACCAAAGATCAGCGCGGCCTCAAAGGCTGCGGGTTCATACGGCGTGTGTCCACCTCGGTCGGTCAAACCGCCCCCCACATAGACCCGCCCGGCGCGCGGGTACCACAGATGCATCTCGCCCAGTGTGTCGGCCAGATAGACCTGCGTATTGGCGGGCGGCTCTCCCGCGCTGCGCCGTGCAAAGCGAAGTCCTGCTGTTTCGATCATGTCGGCAATCGCATCGCCACGGTTTGGGTGACGCGGGGCCAAGATGAGTTTCAACTCGGGGTGAGTTTCTAACGCCTTGAGATGCGCGGCCAGCACAATTTCTTCTTCTCCGTCATGGGTCGAGGCTGCAAGCCAGGTTGTGCCGCGCGGGAACTCGGTGAAATCCGTCCCGTCACCTGTCGCAGTAGGTGGTTTGTAGAACGACTTGAGGTCCACAACTGGCCCTTGGGCGTCTTTGGAGAGGCCTAGCTCATCAAATCGCGCCAGCGAGGCGCTGTCTTGAGCGGATGCATAGACCACCGGGGTGAGGGCCTGTTGCGCCAGATCGCCAAGCTTCGACCAGGCGCGGGCCGTGCTTTCGCTAAGGCGCGCACCCAATAGAATTACAGGGCCGGGGCACAGGCGAAACCGATTGGGCCAAAGCTCGGATTCGAGCGCGATATGAGCGCGCACATCCCAGCGCCGCATCATCCGCGACTGAACATAGCTTAGATCCACAGGGGCCAGACGCGTGCTGATCTGAGGCAGGTTCCAGCCGTCGACCATGGTCTGGGCTGTTGTCGTATTGGTGGTGATCAGCCAGTTCAGATCCGGCCGGTCCGCGATCACCTGTTCCAACACCGGGCGCACAGATGTCAGTTCCCCATTTGACGCGCCGTGAAGCCAAATATGCGGGCCGGGCTGTGCAGTCTCTCGGCCCATTCGCGCAGCGAGCTGTCCTGCGCGTGCAGCTTTGAACAAAGTTACGGTTGCAAAGAGACTGAGAAGGACGCGGTAGGCAAACACAGAGATCATTTCCTTTGGGATGCGAAGGCTTAGGCCGGGATGTGGGGGAAATGCAAGTTTGGCAAGTCCGAGACATGCGGCCGTTTGCCAGAAGAGCGCGTTGCGGAGGCCGGAGATGGGGAATTAGCGCGCGGTTGGGTGACATCCAGAGTTCGACCTGCATGAGGGGCGCGCAGGTATCTAAGAGTCGAAGGAAACCAATCTATATGCATGGTTGAAAAATCCAAAGATCTAAGCAATCTTAGAGTGCAATTGATTGAGCTTCATTGTTTTAGGTTATTTTAGAGGTGCACGCTGTGTTTGTGGCGTCCGAAAGTATCTTCCCGACCGTTCACCCGAAATTCCAGACCTACAGTATAACCTCTCCGAATGGCGCGGTGGTGAAATCCAGAGAACATCTAGGATCTATCGAGACATCTGGGTTGGGGGCCGGATTATACCAGGTCCAATTCTCCGATGGATTGACCTCCTCCTACACCATGTTGCTTGCCCCGTCTGGCGACGGAGGACGGGACTGGTTTCTTGTTGATCAGCGGTCTGATGGGACGGTTGATTTCTTTCTCTCCGACAGCGTCGACGTGAGCTCCCCGTTTTATGTGGCGTTGGAAAACGAAACCGGCGCAGGGAATACGGGCTACTACAGCTATGGGCACCAGCTTCGGTTCACGCTTGCGGAGGGGGTAAATACGATTACCGGGTTTGCGGCGTCTGGGCAATTTTCGCTCACGGCGAGGGTTGCAAATGGCGTATTGGTGGCTGTTGAGGATCTTGCGCTTGGCTCTGACGAGACTGTGCAGTTGCCCGCAAATTTTGCTTTCGAAACCTTCAATGTGATGTCTCTTGACGGTGCGGTGGCGAAGTCTGGCGACTACCTCGGCTCCATCGAAACATCCGGTTTGGATGAAGGGCTTTATCAAGTTCAGTTTTCCAGTGGCTCATCGTCCTCTCGCACCATGTTGCTTGCGCCGTCAGGCGACGGAAGCCGCGACTGGTTTCTGGTTGATCAGCGGTCCGATGGCACGGTTGATTTCTTTCTCTCCGACAGCGTCGACGTGAGCTCTCCGTTTTATGTGGCGCTGGAAACCGAAACCGGCGCAGGGAATACCGGCTACTACAGCTATGGGCACCAGCTTCGGTTCACGCTTGCGGAAGGTGCGAATACGATAACGGGGTTTGCGGCGTCAGGGCAAATCACGCTCACAGCAACGGTTGCAAATGGCGCGGTGGTTGCTGTTGAGGGCCTCGGGATTGGCGCCAATGAGTCAGTGCAGTTGCCCGCAACTTTTGCTTTCGAAACCTTCAATGTGATGTCCCTTGACGGTGCGGTGGTGAAGGCCGGTGATTACTCGGGATTCATCGAGACATTCGGTCTGGAACCCGGCCTTTATCACGTCCAATTTTCCAGTGGCACAGCCTCGTCACAGACCATGTTGCTTTCACCGTCTGGCGAGGGGGGAGAGGGCTGGTTTCTTGTTGATCAGCGGTCTGATGGGACGGTTGATTTCTTTCTCTCCGACAGCGTCGACGTGAGCTCTCCGTTTTATGTGGCGCTGGAAACCGAAACGGGCGCAGGGAATACGGGCTATTACAGCTATGGACGCCAGCTCCGTTTTACGCTTGCGGAGGGGGTAAATACGATTACCGGGTTTGCGGCGTCTGGGAAATTTTCGCTCACGGCGAGGGTTGCAAATGGTGCATTGGTGGCTGTTGAGGGCCTCGGGATTGGCGCCAATGAGTCAGTGCAGTTGCCCGCAACTTTTGCTTTCGAAACCTTCAATGTGATGTCCCTTGACGGTGCGGTGGTGAAGTCTGGCGACTACCTCGGCTCCATCGAAACATCCGGTTTGGATGAAGGACTTTATCAGGTTCAGTTTTCCAGTGGCTCATCGTCAACGCGCACCATGTTGCTTGCGCCGTCAGGCGACGGAGGCCGCGATTGGTTTCTTGTTGATCAGCGGTCCGATGGCACGGTTGATTTCTTTCTCTCCGACAGTGTCGACGTGAGCTCTCCGTTTTATGTGGCGCTGGAAACCGAAACGGGCGCAGGGAATACGGGCTACTACAGCTATGGGCACCAGCTTCGGTTCACGCTTGCGGAAGGTGTGAATACGATAACGGGGTTTGCGGCGTCTGGGCAAATTACGCTCACAGCAACGGTTGCAAATGGCGCGGTGGTTGCTGTGGAAGATGTTCCGTTTTCTCCCAGTGAGACGATCTCTTTGGCATCTGTTATACCCAATGGGTTTTATGAGATTGCGACACTTGCAGGTGATATCGTGACCTCCGGGGTCTATAGGGATGGGATTGAGACGTCAGGCCTCGACGCGGGTGTGTATCGTGTTCACCTTAGGTCCGAAACGGGTGATCCAGTGTCGGTGTTGCTTGCCAATTATGGCGATGAGGCGGGGGGATGGTTTGTCATCGAAGAGCGCCCAGATGGCTCGGTGAATGTTGTTCTTTCCGACAAAATAGATGTGAGCGCGCCCTTCTACGTCAGCTTGGAAACCTCGCAGATCACCGCCAATGAGGCCTTTTATAGCTATGGTCGTTTGATGAATTTCACGCTGCAGGATGGGGTGAACACCATATCTGCACACGTAAATGGTGCGCTGATATCCCTAGAACTGATTTCAAAAGCGGGGCAAGTTGTTTCGTTGGCGGGCAACGACGTGGTTGATCCGAGGGACTGGCTTGATGTTGTCACGAATGCCGCAATCGAAATTGGTCCGATTGATGATGCCGATCCCAGCTTGGATTTTTCGTTCTTCTATGACGGAGCAGAGAAATACATCGTCCAGCTGCGGGACAGTGTGACTAAAAATGTTGGAAGCTACCTGAGTACGAAGGGGACGCTGAGCATAGATGTGGGTGAAGGCGAGTATTCGTGGCGTGCGTTCGCGGTGCCCGAAACGCTTGAGTTGACCCAAAGTACGCTGAATTACTTTCAAAGCGTCCAATCAGGGTGGCAGGACATTTCAGTTCATTCAGACGATCGCAGAGTAGATTACATTCTGGGGAGTCAGCCCGACCGTATTGCTTCGATCGATGATTTGCATCTGAATTACCCGTCAGACGCCTTGTTTTTACCGGACGGGTCTTTCCTTGTGACCAATACGCTCGGTGGAAACATCTGGCGCGTGTATCAAGATGGAAGCGCCACGCGGGTCGCCGGAGGTTTGGCTTTGGGGTATTCCGGGGAGGAAGGCGTCGGATCTGACGTGACCTTGAACGCCCCGGTGCGGTTGTTTGCCAATTCGCAGAGCACAGTTCTGTTTTCAGATTCGGCCAACAATCTTATACGTGAGCTCAATTTTGAAACAGGTTACGTCAGAACATTATGGGGGGTGCAGTCTTCTCGGGAGGTGGTTCTCAGAGACGGTGCACTGATAAGCGTTGGTGAGGTACAAGATATCGGGCGGGATTACCGCGGCAATCTCTTTGTTACTACGGATCACTATTTTAACAGCGGGTATACCCTGACGGATGGGGCACAGGTTCTTCGCCAAAGTGACGATGGAAGCTGGTACCGCTGGCATTATGATAAATCGTCATTTGCCAATGAAGTTACAGTGGTCGACGCAATTATCGACGAAAACTTCGTCTATCTGCTGATCCAGGATGGGATTGCTCAAAAGAAGTATTATCAAAAGTTTACCAGCACCGGCCAGCAGGTGTTCAGCCTCGAACTGGGCGCGGCCTTTGGCGGTGGGCTTGTCGTCGATCCTTTGTCGGGGCATCATCTGGTCGGGGACCATGTCACAGTTCTCAAAATCAACCCGGATACAGGGGGCCAGGAAACTGTCGCCCTAAATACGTCGTTTGCCAATGTTTCCTTCATGAGTGTTGTCGATTCCACTCTCGTGATCACCGATTCTGACGCTGGCCGCGTGTATGCCTTTGATCTGACAGATAATACTTTGATCGGAAACTATGGCGCCCAGATTGGCTCATCAGATACGATTGTTGACCTCGAAGTGTTCGATGGCAGGCTTTTTGCCCTGGACAATCAATCACCCCGCATTTTGGAGTTTACCGATAGCGGGATCGAGGTGATTGCTGGAAATGGGGTGAACTCCTACTATTCCGGCGGCGGCCCGTCGTCTTCGCTCTACTACCCGAATGCGATGTCGATAAATGCAGCTGGTGATATCTTTGTGGTGGAAGGAAACAATCGCATCCTGAAGTTCGGCCAGAATGGAAGTTCTGAGGTGTTTGCCGGAAGCATTGAAGGCGGAGACAGCGGCGTAGGGGGGATGCGGACAGAGGCGCGATTCCAGTCCATCTACGACGTCCAAGCCACTAAGGATGGCGGGCTGCTGGTCGCTGACAGTTTTAACCATACCATCAAGATGATTGATGCGGATGGCATCGTTTCTATCTTGGCCGGGGATGGCACTCAGGGAGCAAGCTTAGGCCATAACGCCAAATTGAATACGCCATTGCGCGTTTTGGAGACCGAGGCCGGCCGTATCTTTATCTCAGATTCCTGGAACAACCGCATCGTTGAGTATTCGACAGAGGCGGGGATCGTGTCGTATGCCGGGGTTCAGATTCAGGGGAGCTACCAAGGGCAGGGGGCATTTGCGGGAGATCTCGGCCAGGCAACTGACGCCTATCTGAATACGCCGGTTGGTATGGCCTACTATGAAGGTGATGGAACACTCTACTTTGCGGATTCATTTAACCACAGGGTTAGATATGTTGATGCGGGGGGCAAAGTACACACGCTGATGGGTGCAGAAAGTGGGTATGCCTTTGGTGAACTTCTGAACATGCCTGCGGATGTCGCCATCCTGGAAAACACTCTTTTTATTGCCGATGCTGGAAATTCCCTTCTGCTGGAAGTCAAAGACTTTGATCGAACGGGCGATAGCATCGAAGGTGCCCTGCAAATGCGAAATCTTGATGCTGCGATCGTCGGCACCGCGAGAGCAGAGCACGTGAGTGTGGATGATGTTGATTTCTTTGATTTTAGGGCGTTTGATCGGGCGCAGCACATAACCATTCGCATCGCAGACGATGCGCAGGATCATGTAAATCTGGGCTTTTTTGACGAAACGGGCGTCTTGACGCAGTCTGTTTCGGTGGACGAAGGTCAGGGGTTTTCAGGTGTGCTGAGCGATTTTAGATATCTTTCTGTCCACGGGGTTGATGCCGATTATACCATCGAGTGGTTTTGAACCTCACTCAGTGATCTTTACGTTGAGGATTTACACGATCTGAGCCGCGTTTTGGCTTGGGTGCAGGATCTGAGAAAAGGCTATGATGCTTTTCCAAAATGGAAATGGCGTGGGGCGAGACCAGGTCTCGGCGCTCGTAAGCTTTGTATTCGTGCGTGAGAGTATTAGTGCAGTCGGACCGACGTAAGGCGCGTGCGCTACTGGCGGCGACCGGACCTAGGAATGCAAAACATCTGACAGGGAAGTCATGGTGCTGCTGGAGAGAATTGAACTCTCGACCTCTCCCTTACCAAGGGAGTGCTCTACCTCTGAGCTACAGCAGCAGCGTGAGCGGGCTTCTAGACCCAGCATCAGGTGCGCGCAAGTGCTTTTTTTGATTTTTTTCTGTCCGGTGAGCTTTCTTTTGAAACTCCCCCTTTGTGAACGCGGTGCGCCCACTGGACCGATGAAAGTGGCTGCGATAAAGCATGGGGTATGGAAAAAGGATCGCCCACAAAAAAGCCCCGCAAAGATGCCGGCCGTGAAGACCGGTTGAAATCCGCGTTGAAGGCCAATTTGGCCCGCCGCAAGGCGCAAACCCGCGCGCGGGCGTTGGAAAAAGACATTTCCGGGCAGGATAACGAGAGCAAGGACTGACAGGCATGGATTCGATTTTGGTGACGGGCAACGGCCCGCTGAACGGTGAAATTCCGATTGCTGGTGCAAAGAATGCCTGCCTGACGCTGATGCCGGCCACGCTTTTGAGCGAAGAGCCGCTGACGCTGACCAATGCGCCGCGTCTGTCCGATATCCGCACGATGACCACGCTTCTGCAATCGCTGGGGGCAGAAGTGACGGGCATGCAGGAGGGGCAGGTTCTTGCGATGTCGTCGCATAACATCCCACATCAGCGGGCCGAATATGACATTGTACGCAAAATGCGCGCCTCGATCCTTGTTCTGGGGCCGCTTCTGGCGCGCTTTGGCTATGCAGAAGTGTCGCTGCCCGGTGGCTGCGCAATTGGGGCCCGTCCTGTCGATCTGCATTTGAAGGCCATGGAAGCGCTGGGCGCGGAGATGGATCTGCGTGACGGGTATGTGCATGCCAAGGCGCCTGCGGGTGGATTGCGCGGCGGTGTGATCGAGTTTCCGTTTGTGTCGGTGGGCGCAACTGAGAATGCCCTGCTCGCGGCGGTTCTGGCCAAAGGTACAACCGTGATCAAAAACGCGGCGCGCGAGCCAGAGATCGTTGATCTGGCGCAGTGCCTGCAGAAGATGGGTGCGCAGATCGAGGGCGAGGGCACGTCGACCATCACCATTCAAGGTGTTGATCGTCTTGGCGGAGCGACCCATCGCGTTGTCACCGACCGTATCGAGCTAGGGACCTATATGCTGGCACCGGCGTTTTGTGGTGGTGAAGTGACCTGTCTTGGCGGGAAAATCGATTTGCTGGCCGCTTTCTGTGAAAAGCTGGATGCGGCGGGGATCTCGGTTGAGGAAACCGAAAAAGGCCTGAAGGTTGCGCGCAAAAACGGTCGGATTTCTGCTGTGGATGTCACAACCGAGCCGTTCCCAGGGTTCCCGACCGACCTGCAAGCGCAGATGATGGCGCTGCTATGCACCGCTGAGGGCACCTCGGTGCTTGAAGAGAAAATCTTTGAGAACCGCTTTATGCATGCGCCCGAGCTGATGCGCATGGGCGCGCAGATTGATGTGTCGGGTGGAACCGCCACCGTAACGGGTGTGGAAAAGCTGCGTGGGGCGCCTGTCATGGCGACGGACCTGCGGGCGTCGGTCTCGTTGATCCTGGCGGGATTGGCCGCAGAAGGTGAAACACGGGTGAGCCGGGTTTATCACTTGGACCGTGGCTATGAACATGTTGTGCGCAAACTGCGCAATGTTGGGGCAACAATCGAACGGATCAAAGGCGAATGACCGAAGACGCACGTTTCGAAGATGGTGGGGAACGCCCGCTGAACCTAGGCGCTATGGATGTCGAGGACATTCAGGTGATCTCTTCTCTGGTTCAAGACGCCGTTTTACCCGCAAACGAGATCGCCTTTCAGAAGCGCCACAAACGGTTGGGGCTTCTGGTCAACCGCGTGCGCTGGGAAGATCAAGAGGCGGCAGACCGCTCGGGGCGTCCCTTGGAACGTGTCCAGTCGGTGTTGTCTGTCGAAAACGTGCAGAATGTGGCCAGCCAGGGCATTGAACGAGATAGCGAAACAGTGCTGTCGCTTTTGTCGATTGCTTTTGATGAAACCGAAGACGGCGCAGGACATGTCCTTTTGACATTTGCCGGGGACGGCGCATTGCGGGCATCAGTCGAAACGCTTGAGCTGCGCCTAAAGGATGTCACCCGGCCCTATCTGGCCCCATCAGGCAAGGCGCCATCACATCCCGAGTGAAGCGCAGTGATTCGGCCGAATTCACATCCGTAGAATTGGGTATGTTGAACTAATCTTATAGTTCACGTGGCGTCGATTTTGCATTTTGTGCGCCGATCGTCCCGTCGACGTGGCCGCCGTTCCCAGATTTGGGGCCGTTACAAAACTGTGATAACTTCTGGTTCGCGTAACGAGGACGTGTAACTAGGTTGGAGCGGTGGCGTGATTTTTTGTGACTACATCGATGAGCTGGGGATGTATTATCTCTACACTCATGGTGAGTTTGATCTCGAAATCATGAAAGAATGTCGTGCGCGACTTCTCGATGCGGGTGCAACCGTTGCGAGTCTGGCCCGTCCTGTCATTCAGGATATTTCTGACGTTGAATTGACTGAGTCCTCGCTTGCAGAGTTTCGCCGACACATCAATCAAGGTGTTCAGACCGGCGAAGACAAAGGCACTTACCCGATTGCTGTTCATGTCGGGAGCCTTGGGTCTTACGGCATGATGCGGATGTACACAGCTTTGGCAGAAGCCGCTGAGTTGCGTCACGAAGGACAGCTGTTTCATTCCATGCATCAGGAAGAAGTCGCCAGGTGGTTCTCCAATGCAATTGGTCTTGGGGATCCTGAGCGCATTGTGCGGCTGATGCAGCAAAAGCGTCTTGAAGCCATACGCGCCTGTCGTTCTGCACAAGATACCGTCCTGTGGGGGCCGGGGCTCAGTTATCTGGTTGAGAACGCCGCCTAAATCAGACAGAGTTTCCGCGATGAACGCGGAAAGGTGCCTGTTCCTTTGACTGAAATTCGTAAATTGAACGCGGATGATCTTCATGCCTATCGCGCCCTTTGGTTGGATGGGTTGCGCCGCTTTCCTGAGGCTTTTTTGCTAACCGAGATAGAGGCGCTGGGCGTGACGGATGCTCAGCTATTGGGGGGGCTTTTGGCGGGTCAGCACTGGGGGGCTTTTGATGCGGGGCGCATGGTTGGCCTTGCCAGTCTGAAACGCGCCGGGCTTGAACGGTTGCGTCATACAGGTGATTTCGGCCCCCTGTATGTTTTGCCCGAAGCGCAGGGGCGGGAGGTGGCTCGCAAACTTTTGGAGGTAGTTCTGGAGGCGGCCCAGAATGACGGTTTGCTTCAGGTCGAGCTTTGTGTGGATGAGACCAACACGCGGGCGTACGATTTATATCGCTCTGTGGGGTTTGAGCAATTTGGCCGCCGCCCGCGTTCGGTTCTTATAAACGGTGTGCCCCGCGACGATCTGCTTATGCTGAAACGTCTGGATGGGTGATGCGCTGGCTTGAGGCTGGGGCAGGGGCAGTTTAAGCAGGGCCAAACACGAGGAGCCCCCTATGCCCGTTTTTCTGTCCACTCTGTCTGATGGTTTCGAAACCGAGTTTGCCGCGCTGTTGAGTGCCAAACGTGAAGATAGCCCAGATGTGGATCATGTGGTGGCGGGGATTATTCAAGATGTCCGGTCACGCGGTGACGCGGCCGTGCTTGAGTTGACCTCGAAATTTGATCGCATGGACCTGACGCCGGACACTATGCGCTTTAGTGCGGAAGAGATCGACGCAGAATGTGCCAAGGTCTCAGATGAAGAGCGTGCCGCTTTGGAATTGGCGGCCGAGCGTATTCGCGCCTATCACCTTCGCCAGATGCCCAAAGATGATCGTTGGGTCGATGAAAGTGGCGCCGAGCTTGGCTGGCGCTGGACTGCGGTTTCAGCGGCGGGATTATATGTGCCCGGTGGTTTGGCCTCGTATCCCTCATCTGTTTTGATGAACGCGATCCCGGCCAAGGTTGCAGGGGTCGAGCGGCTGGCCATCACTGTGCCGACCCCGGATGGGGTTGCCAACCCAGCGGTTCTTCTGGCGGCAAAAATCGCCGGGGTGGATGAAATTTATCGCATTGGCGGTGCTCAGGCCGTGGCGGCTCTGGCCTATGGCACTGAAACCATTCCAGCCGTTGATAAAATAACTGGCCCCGGGAATGCCTTTGTCGCGGCGGCAAAACGGCGCGTTTTCGGCAAGGTGGGCATTGATATGATCGCCGGCCCGTCCGAGATCCTCGTGATCGCTGACGGGGACAACGATGCCGATTGGATCGCCCTGGATCTGATGAGTCAGGCGGAACATGACGAAAGCGCACAGTCCCTTTTGATCACCACCGACGAAGCCTTTGGTCAAAAGGTGGTTCAGGCGGTCGAGGCGCGTCTCGAAACCTTGGAGCGCCGTGAGATTGCGGGCGCAAGCTGGCGCGACTATGGCGCGGTTATTGTCGTAAAAGATCTCGATGAGGCGGCGGCCCTGTCGAACCGCATCGCCCCCGAGCACCTTGAGCTTTGTGTCGCCGATCCGGATGCGCTGGCCGAAAAATGCACCCATGCCGGTGCGATTTTCCTGGGTCAATGGACCCCGGAAGCAATCGGCGATTACGTCGGCGGCCCCAACCACGTTCTGCCCACGGCGCGTTCAGCCCGGTTTAGCTCAGGGCTGTCGGTGATGGATTTCATCAAACGCACCACACTGGCAAAAATGAGCCCGGATGCACTTCGGGCCATTGGTCCGGCAGCGGAAGTTCTGGCCACCTCGGAAAGCCTTGAAGCGCACGGCCTTTCGGTGACCGCGCGATTGCGTAAGCTGAATGGCTGACATTCCTGCGCCTGTGGCGAACCGTAGTCGGTTTGCCGCAGCTGCGAAATAGCATTGCCCGAACGGATTTCTCGCTCTACCAATGTGCAACTCATTGCCGAACTGGACACCGCGCCCATGACCCGCATTGCGCAAATTGAATTGGATGACGCCAATCTTCCGCCGCCCACGCCGGAGATTGAACAGGAACGCCGTGTGGCGATGTACGATCTGATGGAGGACAACAGCTTTGTGCTGCCTGCGCGGGAGGACCGCGAGGTTCCGGCTGGTCCCTATAATCTGGGGTTGTCGATCCGCGAAAAGCGTCTGGTGTTTGATCTTGAAACCGCGGCCCACGATAAGGCCGCAGAATTTCACCTGTCGCTCTCACCCTTTCGGCAGGTCGTAAAAGACTATTTCCAGATCTGCAAAAGCTACTTCGAGGCGGTGAAGACCCTGCCACCCAGTCAGATTGAAACCATCGACATGGCGCGGCGTGGCATTCACAACGAAGGCGCTCGGATTTTGCAAGAGCGTCTCGAAGGTAAGGCCGAAATTGACGATGCCACGTCGCGTCGCTTGTTCACGCTGATCTGCGTTCTACATTTCGGGGGCTGAGCGTGGTCGATCTGCCCCAGTCGATCCTGTTTTGTTGTGACCATAATGCGGTGCGGTCCCCCATGGCCGAAGGCATTATGAAAAAGCTGTTTGGCACCCAGACCTATGTGCAGTCTGTCGGGGTGGTGAACGATCTCGAGATTGATGGATTTGCAATTTCGGTCTGTTCGGAAATTGACGTTGAATTGTCGCGTCACCGCTCGCGCAGCTTTGAAGAAATGGAAGAGTATGGCGAAGCCCTGTCGGGCTTTGATCTGATTGTTACGCTCTCTCCGGCCTCGCAACGCAAGGCGTTGGATTTGACGCGGTTTTACCATCTGACGGTGGAATATTGGCCGATCATGGATCCGACGGGTATTGGGGAAACCCGAGACCAGAAACTTGAATCCTATCGTCAGACCCGCGATCAGATTGTCGCTCAGCTGACGCAGAAATGGGGCAACACATGAGCCGCGACACGATCCAGCGCTATTTTGATGCGTTCAATGCGAAGAACACCGACGAAATGATCGAGTGCCTGTCTGATGACGTGGCCCATCATGTCAATGAAGGTCAGGTCCGCATCGGCAAAGACAAATTCCGTGCGTTTTGTGACCATATGACCCGCAGCTACGATGAGACGCTGACCGATATGGTGATCTTTGTGAATGACGACGGCACCCGGGCTTCGGCTGAGTTTATCGTCAATGGCACGTATCTGCAGACCGATGAAGGTTTGCCGGAGGCACGGAACCAGACCTATCGCCTGCCAGCAGGGTCGTTCTTTTCACTGGAAAACGGCGCGATCACCCGTGTCGTGACCTACTATAATCTGGCGGATTGGACACGTCAGGTTTCGGCCTGATGCGCGTCGAAGTGTTGACTGGTGCCGCTTTGGAGGCGGCATTGGACGATGTTGCGCGGCTTCGAATTGAGGTGTTTCGGGCGTTCCCTTATCTTTACGATGGCGCGTTTGACTATGAGCGCGCCTATCTCCAAACCTATCGCGACAGCGAAAATGCTGTCCTAGTAGGGGCCTTTGACGGTGAGACATTGGTTGGGGCCGCAACAGGCACTCCGCTGGAGGATCACGCCGAAGATTTTGCGGTGGCCTTTGCAGGACATGATCTTGCGCTGGACCAGATCTTTTACTGCGCTGAATCGGTCTTGCTTCCCCAATATCGTGGCCGCGGCATTGGGCATCAATTTTTTGATAAGCGCGAGGCGCACGCGCGCAGGTTGGGGCGTCAGAAGGTGGTGTTTTGCAGCGTACAGCGCCCTAAGGATCATCCATTGAGGCCGTCAAACTATGCGCCGCTCGATCCGTTCTGGCGGAAACGTGGGTATCAGCCTTTGCAAGGTGCGGTTGCGCAATTTAGCTGGAAAGACGTGGGTCATGCCTCCGAGACCGCAAAACCCCTGCAATTCTGGATCCGCGATCTAGATTGAGCAGCCGCATTTTTTGAAGGCGGTTAGAGTGGATTTTCGTGGAAAGCTATGAGAACGCTGCTCTGAAGGGCATATTCCAGACATATGCACAAATTTTGGGCAATTGGTCGGTCGATGTGTGCTAGGGCACATCGGTTGAAGCGCAACAGTGCGACAAATTGGACATTTTGACTTCATTCTGGGCAAGAATTGGTTACGCTCAGGAAGAGCGAGTGGGTGCCGAGTGGTCGTGTGACAACAGTCGTTGAAATACGCTGTCTATACAAAGCATTTGAGGAACCACATGAAGACACGTCGCACGACCTGGATTGAGCGTTTGCTGCCCGTAGCGGTGGCCAGTCTCATGATCGGTCTGACGGCGCTTGTTTATCTTGCAGAGCGTAGGGTTCAAGAAGAACGACGTTTGCTGGACGCCACGATTGTGAGTACCAACTTTGCCGCTCGGCTTGAAACGCATGTGGCTGCGCGTCTGAATGCAGCCTCGCTTTTGGCCCTTCACACCGATCAACATGCGCCGATTTCGTTTGAGACCTTCGTTGAGGAGGCGATGATGTTTCATACGAAATTCGGAGATTTGCAGGCGCTGAACTGGGTAGACGCCAGTGGCATCATTCAAATCGTCACGCCGATGCAAGGCAATGAAGCGGCCTTGGGGTTGAACCTGAAAGGGTTGCCGCTCCCATCAGCAACGCTGGATCGGGCGATTGAAACCGAGGAGTTGCAAGTCACGCCGCCGATAACGCTTGCTCAAGGTGGGAGAGGTTTCGTCGCTTATCTGCCGGTTTGGAGCGATGATCACCTGGCCGGTTTTCTAAATGTTGTGTTTAAAACCAAGGCCTTGATTGAAAATGCGCTCGGCACCGTTGAAACAGGTCCTCTGAATTTTCGTGTTTACGATGGAGATACGTTGCTTTTCTCCACCTTGCAGGCCGAACAGGTGGATGAGTTCGTCGTGGAGGCAGATCTAAAGGTGGGCCCACGTACCTGGCGGATCGAGGTGTCTCCAAGTGGCCTTCCCGCTTCTGGCGTCACGTCGCGGCTAGACGAAGCAATCCTGATCCTTGGGTTTCTTTTGACATTTTGTGCCGTCGTGATCAGCCAGGTTTTGATCAGGCGACGCTTAGAGCTCGAATACTCCAATGCGCGCTTCCATGATTTTGCAACCGCCAGCTCCGACTGGTTTTGGGAAATGGACGAAACCCTGCGGACAACGTGGTTTTCTTCTGGCATCGAGGATTTTTTCGGAGTGCCACGAAAAGAGCTTTTGGGTCGATCTCGGGGTGATTTCCGGTTGCCCATGGGGGACGACGAAAAATGGCAGAGGCATTATGAGGATCTGGAGAACAGGCGAAGTTTCAAAGATTTTCTTTATGCGATCGCAACTCAGGGCGAAATCAAATGGGTGCGTGCCTCAGGTATGCCGATTTTTGATGAGCGAAACAGATTTCTAGGGTACCGGGGCACAGCGTCTGACGCCACGGAACTTGTGAAATCACGTACACAGGTCGAGGAAGGAAATGCTCGGCTGGCCAATGCGGTTGAAAACCTGGATGAGCTGTTCAGCCTTTGGGATGTTGACGACAAACTGGTGATTTGCAACCGGATCTTCCGTGAGCTGAATGCGGATATCCCTGATTATATTGTACCCGGGACAGCGTTCGAAGATTTTCTGCGCGCGGGCATTCGTGCGGAACATTTGCCCGGTCTTGCTGGACGCGAAGAAGAATTTATTGCCGAAAGTTTGCAACGCCGCCATGCCCCTGACTCCAAACCGTTTGAAATAACCCGAACTGATGGCGTTGCGCTTCGGCTTCATGAGCAAAAGCTTGAAGGCGGTGGAATTGTTGCGATCGGTAGCGACGTCACCAAAGAATATCAGCGCGATCAGGAGCTGCGCGAAAGCCAGGAACGGCTCGCGCTGGCTGTGCGAACGCTGACGATCTGGGATTGGGATCTGGTTTCGGACACGCTGTATGTTTCGCCAGGTTTTGCGGAATCGCTTGAGTATTCGCAAGAGGATATGACGGCCATCAAATCCGGATCGTTTGAGCAATACATCCATCCCGACGATGCGCACGCACATCACGTGAAGATTCGTGATCATCTCAGAGATCCATCCTCTGCCTTTACAAACGAATATCGGATAAAGGCCAAAGATGGGACATACCGCTGGTTTATGGCGCGGGGCCACGCAGTCGCAGATGATGCAGGTCGCGTAATACGGTCTACGGGTGTGCTGACGGATGTGACCGAACAGGTCGAGCTGGAACAAAAACTGCAGCAAGCGCAGAAGATGGAGGCCATCGGCAATCTGACCGGTGGTGTGGCCCATGACTTCAACAACTTGCTTGCTGTGGTCCTTGGCAATCTTGAACTGATCCAGGAAACGGACGAACTCGCAGAAATCAATCGGTTTGCTGAAGCGGGAATTAAGGCCACCCGCAGAGGTGCTGAGCTGACCAAAAATATGCTGAGTTTTGCGCGAAAGTCGCGGTTGCAGCCAAAGCCCACCGATCTCAACCAATTGGTTGAGGAGACGCAATCTTGGGCCGAGCGTGTGCTTCCCGCAAATATCAGTATTGAACTGGCACTGGGGCAGAAGATCTCAAAGGTCGAAATCGATCCGGGGTTGGCGCAGAATGCTTTGCTGAACCTTATCCTGAACTCTCGCGACGCCATGCCCCACGGGGGCAAGCTGACGATCGAAACCTCACATTGTCAGATTGATACAGACTACATCGACACCGAGGGTGAACCTGTTCCACCGGGGCGCTATGTCATGCTGGCGGTCAGCGACACCGGTGAAGGCATACCAAAGGAAAACATGTCTCAGATCTTTGCGCCCTTCTTTACAAGTAAACCTACCGGTTCTGGGTCTGGGCTTGGGTTGTCGATGGTGCAGGGGTTCATGAAACAGTCTGGCGGCGCAGTACGTGCCTACTCTGAAGTTGGGGTTGGGACTTCGATCAAACTGTTCTTCAAAGCGAATGTGCCATCTGTTCCAAGCGAAGTTGATGATGTGGTGGATCAGAATGGTTTTCAGCGTCACGACGCACATTTGCTTGTGGTTGAAGATGAGCCTGCGGTTCTAGATGTGCTGACGGAAACATTGACCAAAGTGGGGTATCAGGTCACGACGGCCTCTTCGGGTGATATGGCTTATGAGATTTGGAAAAAGGGCGCGAACTTCGATCTATTGGTAACGGACATTGTGATGCCTGGTGAACTGCAGGGGACACATCTGGCCAAAGCCTTGCGTGCAGATCGCACCGATTTACCGGTTGTTTTCCTGTCCGGCTATGCAGCCGAGGCGACAATTCATGGCAATGGGTTGCGGCCGGAGGACATCCGTTTGATGAAACCGGCACGACGCTCTGATCTTGTCGCAGCGGTTGAGAAGGCACTTTCGACTTCGTCAGACTGAGCGAAGTCACAGGCTGTTTAACGAGGCCTGTGATGGTGCGGTGGGGCATGCAGAAACATATTTTGGACACGGATAAAATGAAAATTGCCACAGCGGCCTATGACATGGATTTTCTGCCCGATTGGCAGGCCTATGAAAACAAAATCACCCGTTGGGTGACTGAGGCCGTTGGCCAGGGTGCCGACCTGCTGGTTTTCCCGGAATACGGAGCCATGGAACTGGCGACCTTAGAAGGGCGCGAGAGTGCGGCGGACCTGGAGCAGTCTTTGCACGCGGTTGCCAAACATATTCCTGCCGCTGACAAATTGCATGCCAAGCTGGCGCAGGAGCATCAGGTCTATATTCTCGCGGCGTCCGCTCCGGTGTTTGTTGCCGACCGCCCAAGCAATCGGGCACGTTTTTTTGGTCCATCTGGCCAGATGTTGGAGCAAGACAAGCAAATCATGACCCGCTTCGAGCGTGAAGATTGGAATGTGGTCAGCGATGGTCCCTTGCAGATCTTTGACACGGCCCTGGGCAAGATCGGCATTCTGATCTGCTACGACAGTGAATTTCCTTTGTTGGGGCGGGCACTGGAAGAGGCTGATCTGATTCTGGTCCCGTCTTGCACGGATGCTCTGTCAGGGTATTGGAGGGTGCGGATTGGGGCCATGGCGCGCGCGTTGGAAAATCAATGTGTGACGGTGATGGCCTCGACGGTGGGGGACTGTGATTGGTCACCGGCTGTTGATGAAAATGTCGGGGCTGGAGGCGTCTTTGGTCCGCCTGATCGTGGCTTTCCTGACACAGGTGTGATAGCTTTGGGACAGTTGAACGTTCCGGGATGGACCTATGCGGAGGTGAACCTGTCGATGGTTCAGGCCGCGCGGAACTCTGGTGCGCAATTCAACCGCCGACATTGGGCGGATCAAGAGGGGCGAGAAAAACCTGCGGCCATTTTACCCTTGCGCTGACTGTGAGGGTTGATAAACGGCCAAAAACCCCCCATATACTGGCGCGCCTTCTGTTTTCGGGAAGGCGGCTTTTAAAGGAGAGACCATGGCCAAGGAAGATACGCTCGAATTTCCTGGTGTCGTCAAGGAACTCCTGCCAAATGCGACATTCCGGGTCGAGCTTGAGAACGGCCATGAGATCATCGCACATACGGCAGGCAAGATGCGCAAGAACCGCATCCGCGTTCTGGCAGGCGACCGCGTACAGGTGGAAATGACCCCCTATGACCTGACCAAGGGGCGGATCAATTACCGCTTTAAATAAGATCGCGCCTCGTTGGGCACGACACGATACGTAGGGCGGGGTTTTACCCCGCCTTTCTCTTGAGATGGACTTGATATGACCGATACGCCTCGTCTTATCCTTGGGTCTGGCAGCCCACGCCGCCGCGATCTTTTGGCCCAACTGGGGGTGGTCGCCAGCGACATTCGTCCGCCTGATATCAACGAAGACCCGCAAAAGGGTGAACTGCCGCGTCCTTATTGTGTGCGTTTGGCGCGTGAAAAGGCTTTGGCGATTCCGGCCTCGGACGATGAGATTGTACTGTCCGCGGATACCACTGTCGCTTTGGGCCGACGTATCCTGGGCAAACCGCAGGACGAGAAAGAAGCGGCCAAGTTTCTGACTTTGCTGTCGGGGCGGCGCCACCGCGTGATCACCGCCGTGGCCGTGCGCAAAGGCGATAAGATCTGGGAACGTGATGTCGTGACACAGGTCAAAATGAAAATGCTGTCCAACGAAGAGCTGAATGCCTATCTGAACTCAGGGGACTGGCGGGGCAAAGCGGGCGGGTATGGCATTCAAGGGCCAGCCGGAGCTCTGATTCCCTGGATCAGCGGATCGTTTACCTCAGTTGTTGGTCTACCTCTGGCCGAAACCGCCAACCTGCTGATCGCAGCAGGCTACCCACTTTATAAGGAGCCGCAGGCATGAAGGGACGCACCATTGCGCTGGACCACTATGAAGGTCGCGAAGCCGCAGCTCTGCTGGTGGATGGCAAGCTTGAGGATCTGCTGATCGAAGCGGATCTTCCGCGTCCGGGATCGATTTATCGCGCTGTGGCGGACCGTCCTGTCAAAGGGCAGGGCGGCATGTTCATGAAAACCCCCGATGGCAGCGCATTTCTGCGTCAGGTCAAAGGGTTGAAGCCAGGTCAAACTCTGCTGGTGCAGGTGACGGGCTATGCCGAACCGGGCAAAGCCATTCCGGTCACCCAGCGTGTGCTGTTTAAATCCCGCTATGCCATCGTCACGCCGGATGCCCCGGGCATCAATATTTCGCGGCGCATCAAGGATGATGACGCACGGGACGAAATCATGGTGGTGGCGCGCGAAGCGCTGGCCGAAGCACCTCTGCCAGAAAACTCGGGCCTGATTTTGCGGTCGAGCTGTGCGGATGCTGATCCAGAGGCGCTTTTGGAGGATGTCCTGGCGATGTCCAATCTGGCGCGGCATGTACTGTCCGACAGTGGCGCCGAGCCTGAGCTGTTGGTTGAGGGCGATGGTCCTCATGCTTTGGCCTGGCGTGAATGGGTGGAAGAGGCTGACCTTGATACCGACGCCGGGTGTTTCGAACATCTGGGGATCGCCGAGATGATCGATGACCTGCAGAGCCCTCGGGTGTCTTTGGGCGCAAGCGGTTCGATGGTGATTGAACCCACTTCTGCGCTTGTGGCGATTGACATCAACACAGGCAATGACACCTCGCCCGCTGCTGGGTTGAAGGTGAACATGGCGGCACTGCGGGATCTGCCACGCCAGCTTCGGCTGCGTGGTTTGGGCGGGCAGGTGATTGTTGATCCTGCGCCGTGTCCCAAAAAAGACCGCAAACAGGTGGAAGGCGTGCTGCGCGCCGCGCTGAAACGCGACCAGACGGAAACCATTCTGGCCGGCTGGACCCAGCTTGGTTTGATGGAAATCCAGCGCAAGCGCGATCGTGTGCCGCTTAAGCTTGTGCTGAAAGGGTCCTGAGATGGCCTGTCCGATCTGTGAGAGAAAAACCGATCAGGCGTTTCGTCCCTTCTGTTCCAAACGCTGCGCCGATGTCGACCTCGCGAAATGGATGACAGGGTCTTATGCGGTGCCCTCAACCGATCCTGATGACATTGAAGCGGCGATTGATGCCATTGAGGCCGGAGCGCACAAGCCTCACTAATGGGTGACAAAAATCAGGCGATGCCCCTCTGGACAGGGGCGCGCCATCATGATCCTGTGCCGGGCATAAGGACAGGATCATGGCGCAGACAACTCTTACTTTTCCCCGTATCGATTCCGTTGGTTTGGATGGTCTTCTGGTGCGATTTGGCGACCAGTTGGACGAGGCGGCCAACCGTGCGGCCTTGGCGTTTCGGGCTGCTGTAGAGGCGTCGGGATGGGATGGGGTTGAAGAATGCTCGACCTCGCTTGTGTCGACCTATCTGCGGTTTGACCCGCTCTATCTGTCACATGATGACCTTGAGATGCAGTTGACGGGGCTTTTGTCTGAGCGCGACTGGTATGCCGCCGATTTGCCAGACGGGCGAAAACTGCTGCGAATTCCAACGGTATATGGCACTGATCTTGCACCGCAATTTGAAGAGGCTGCGCAGGTGGCCGGTTTAACGGCGGAGGAGGCGGTTGCTTCGCTGTCGCAGGCGCGGGTGCGTGTAACGGCCCTCGGATTTGCGCCGGGGCAGCCCTACCTTGGCACTTTGCCCGAGGCCTGGGATATTCCGCGTCAAACAGCTCTGACACCGCAGGTTCCGCAGGGCGCGTTGGTTGTGGCCATTCGTCAGTTTGTTTTGTTTTCGGTAACTGCACCAACGGGGTGGCGGCATATTGGTCAGACGGCGGCCAAACTGTTCGACATCGACCGCGATGCGCCTTTTTTGCTGCGCCCCGGCGATGAAGTTGAATTTCCTTCCGTTACCCGTGAGGCCTTTGAGCAAATCGAACAGGCCCCGGATGCCGGGATCACGCGGGAGGCATTGGTATGAATCGTCTGATCATTCAGCAGGCCGGACCGGGGGTCACAGTTCAGGATAAGGGGCGCACCGGCTACATCGCCTTGGGGTTGTCGCGCGGTGGCGCCGCAGATCGTCTGGCGCTCGCAGAGGGGGCGGCTTTGTTGCGGCAACCAGTTGGCGCGGCCATCGAAATGGCCGGGTTCGGTGGTCGGTTCAGCGTGGTAGAGCCCTGTCGCATTGCGCTGACCGGCGCGCCGATGCGGGCCAGTCTGGATGGCGTGCCTTTGGTATGGAACGCCTCACATTTGATGCCTGCGGGATCCGTGCTGGACATCGGAGGGGCGTCAAAAGGCGTTTACGGCTATCTCACGCTCGGCGGCGGACTGGCGACCGATCCGGTTCTGGGTGGGCAGGGGGCCCATCTGACCGCGGGTCTGGGGCGTGCGCTCGCCGCGGGGGATGAACTCACACTCTCAGACGACAAGGGTGATGAAACGGGCCTGACCCTGACACCTCAATCGCGCTGGGACGGAGGCACCCTTCGGGTCCTGCCAAGTCTCCAGACGGATCTCTATTCGCAAGAGGAGCGGGCTCGGTTTGAAGCCAGCACGCTAACGCGCGATACGCGCGGCAACCGCATGGGCATTCGCCTGATGCCGGAGGGCGAAGGGTTTGGCCTGAAAGTTGGACAAAAGATTTTGTCTGAGATCATTACTCCGGGTGACATTCAGATACCCGGTGATGGTGCGCCTTACATCCTGATGGCAGAGTGCCAGACGACCGGAGGCTACCCTCGTATTGGGACGGTGATCCCGGCGGATATGCCCAAGGTCGCACAGTGTCCACCGGGGGCTAAACTGCGGTTTCGCTTTGTCGATCGGCAAGAAGCGCTGGGGGCGGAGATGGGCTATCGCAAACATCTGGCCGGGCTGTCCCGCGCGGCGCAGCCACTGGTGCGTGACCCGGCAGATATTACCAACCTATTGTCTTACACATTGATCAGCGGCGTCACCGCCGGAGAGGAGCTGTCATGAGAGTCGATCTGAACGCCGATATGGGCGAAAGCTTTGGTCCGTGGAAAATGGGTCAGGATACTGAGCTGCTCGAAGTGATCACCTCGGCCAATATCGCCTGTGGGTTTCATGCGGGCGATCCTGATGTGATGGCCGCAACCATCCAAACCGCACACACCAACGGCGTTGGCATCGGGTGCCACCCCGGGTTTGCTGATCTTCAGGGCTTTGGCCGTCGTCGCCTGCAATTGTCTGAAGCCAGCCTACGAAACCTCGTGCAATATCAATTGGCGGCGTCAATTGGTGTGGCGCGGGCAAAAGGGGCCGAGGTGCGGCACATGAAGCTGCATGGTGCCTTGTCCAATATGACCTCAGAAAACGAAGCGATGGCCCGGGCCTGCTATGAGGCAGCGCTTGAGGTGGACCCCGATATCATCATTATGGTTCTAGCGGGCACCGCGCAGCAGCGTGTTGTGGAGCAGATGGACTGTCGCTGGGCCGGTGAGATCTTTGCGGATCGGGCCTATAACGCCGATGCCACTTTGGTTGATCGCAGCCTACCCGGTGCGGTGATCCACGATCCCGACTATGCTGCCACGCGCATTGTGAAGATGGTTCAGGCCGGAGCCATCCTGCCCGAAACGGGTGACCCCATCCCGGCGGCAATCGACACAATCTGTCTGCATGGAGATGGCGCAACAGCGCTGCAGATTGCGCGCGCAGTCCGGGCCAAGTTGGAAGAGGCTGGCATTGAGGTCAAAGCCTTTGATGGACGGCGTGGTGCCGTCTGACAGGCGTGTCGGGCGGGGCCAGACCCCGCCCTCCGAGGTTAGCCTTTTACGCAAGCAGCAACACGTGTCGCCATATCGCGCAGAAGGGCTGGGTAAAACGTAGAGCCTTCGTCGAGATGCGCGCCCAGAGGGTCGATCTCAACTTCGCGCAGCCCGTCGCTGGCAGCTTCGGCAACCACATCAACAAGGCGGCTATCCGCCGCTGGCTCTGCCAGAATGCAGACCGGTGTGTTTTCGGCAAACCGCTCTTTCAGCTCCGCCAGACGACGAGGGCCCGGGGCAAGGTCGTCACTGTTGGAAATCGCGCCAACCACATTCAGGCCAAAGGCCTCTTCAAAATACTGATAGGCGTCGTGATAAACAGCCAGCGGTTGGCCTTTTACCGGTTCAAGCAACGCAAACACGTCAATCTGGGCGGCTTCAAGATCTGTGAGCGCGGCGTCCAGATTGGCCTGGTAAGTTGCGGCGTTTTCCGGGTTCAACTCGGTCAAGGCCTGAGCAACCAGCTTCAAGGTGGCCTGAGCGTTTTCCGGGTCCAGCCAGACATGCGGGTCTACACCACCGGCATGGCCATGATCGTCATGCTCGGCGTGTTCGTCCTTGTGATCGTCATGATCATCATGCGCGTCTTCGGCGTGATCTTCATGGGCCTCGTCGTCATGATGCTCTTCATCATGGTGTGCCTCTTCATGATCTTCATCGTGATCATCGTGGGCTTCACCTTCGTGCTCGTCCTCATGGTGGTCATGCCCGCCACCAAAGACGGCTTCATCGCGAAATTCGTGGGTGTGCAACTCGGGCTGCCCCAGCAGTTCGATGTGCCGTGCATCCGCCGCCAGGGTTTCAAGCTTTGTCTCGATGCCGGGTGTCAGTGCGGGGCCGACCCATACCACCAGATCCGACTTGCTGAGCGCGCGGGCTTGCGAGGGGCGGAGCGAATAATTGTGGGGTGAGCTTCCGGCAGGAACCAGAATGGTGGGCTCTCCCAGCTCTCCCATGATCTGGGACACCAACCCATGGATGGGGGCAATGTCAGTTACGACAGTTGGGACATCGGCCAATGCGGCCGAGGGAACGATGGACAGGGCAAGCAAAGAGCGGCGCAGCATGAAGATCTCGTGTTATGGTATAACGTCGCGGGCTTGTACTCTGTTACAGCATAACATATCAAGCCCCAAAGCGCAGGAGATCCCCATGTCGCCCATTGGCTTCGAAAAACATGACCATACCCATTGTATAGCGTCTGCCCTGCAGGTGGCCGAAACCACATGCTCGGAGCAGGGCATTCAGCTGACACCGGCACGGCGGCGCACCTTTGAAATCCTGCTGCAGGAGCACCGGGCCATGGGGGCGTATGAGGTTCTGGAACATTTGCGGGCCTCGGGACATGGTTCGCAGCCACCCGTGGCCTATCGGGCGTTGGATTTTCTGGTCAAACATGGGTTTGTCCATCGTATCGAGCGTCTCAATGCCTTTATTGCCTGCGCCCATCCCGGCGAACGCCATGCGCCTTGCTTCCTGATCTGTCGCAACTGTGAAACCGTGGCCGAAGCGCCTGCGCGCCCGGCAGCGGATGCCCTGAGCGTGTCGGCGGCCGACATGGGATTTAAAGTGGAGCGGGTGGCTATTGAAGCGGAGGGCCTGTGTCCGGCCTGTGTGGAGACCGCAGCATGACAACATTGATCGAGGCCCTTGGGCTTTCGGTGGAACGCAGTGGACGGCAGGTGCTGAGCCACGTCGATTTTGCGATCCAACCGGGTGAGATTGTCACTGTTGTCGGTCCCAATGGCTCGGGCAAATCTACCTTGTTGAAGGCGCTGATTGGGGCGGTGCCTGTGACGCAGGGGGCTGTTAAACGCAAACAAGGGCTTCGGGTGGGCTATGTGCCTCAGAAGCTGGATGTCGATCCGTCTCTGCCGATGACCGTTAGGCGGTTTCTTGATCTGCCGGTGAAAGTTGCCGCCCTCGAACGCCAGCGCGCCTTGAAAGAGGCAGGCGCAGAAAGTTTGGAAGACCGGCAACTGGCAGATCTGTCGGGAGGACAGTTCCAGCGTGTTCTTCTGGCACGTGCATTATTGAATAAACCTGATGTGCTGTTTCTTGACGAACCGACAACGGCGTTGGATCAACCGGGATCAGCGGCGTTTTACCGGTTGATTGAACGGGTGCGGGATCAGCTGGGCTGTGCGGTGTTGATGATCAGCCATGAATTGCACGTGGTCATGAGCGCCTCAGATCGGGTGATCTGCATGAACGGGCATATTTGCTGTGAAGGTCTGCCGGAAGTGGTGGCCCAGGCCGAGG
This sequence comes from uncultured Pelagimonas sp., assembly GCA_947497905.1. Taxonomy (GTDB): domain Bacteria; phylum Pseudomonadota; class Alphaproteobacteria; order Rhodobacterales; family Rhodobacteraceae; genus CANMIH01. Next base: position 210,196 of record CANMIH010000003.1, on the reverse strand, counting down.
AATACCGGGCGTTGTTTGGGACAGGGACGCAGGGCGCGCTGGCGCTGTATCGTCACGAACACAGCCATAGCCATGATGATGGATGCTCACATGCTTGATGATTTTCTGGTGCGCGCCGCGTTGGGTGCGGTGGGTGTTGCCTTGGCAGCGGCCCCATTGGGGGTTTTTGTGGTCTGGCGCCGAATGGCCTATTTTGGCGATGCAACCGCACATGCTTCGATCCTCGGTGTGGCTTTGGCTTTGGCACTATCGGTTCCGATCTTCGTGGGCACCTTGTCGATCGCTCTGGCCATGGCCTTTATAGTCGCGCGCCTGACAGGGCGTGGCATGGGCGCGGATATGTTGCTGGGTGTGTCCAGTCACGCGGCGCTTGCCATTGGTCTGGTGGCCGTGGCGATGGTGGATGGCCCGCGCGTAGATCTTGAGGCCTTTTTGTTTGGAGATGTTCTGGCGGTTGGCAAATCTGACCTTGCCTTGATCTGGGGCGGCGCAGCGTTCGTTGGAGGGTTGGTGGCCTGGCGGTGGCAGAAACTGCTTACGGCAACCCTGTCGCCAGATTTGGCCTGGGCCTCGGGCATCAACCCTGAGCGCGAAAAGCAGGTTTTGATGATTGCCTTGGCATTGGTGGTGGCTGTGGCCATCAAGATCGTCGGTGCCATACTCATCGGCGCTTTGCTCATTATACCGGCCGCCGCCGCCCGGCCTTTGGCGCGCACCCCTGAACAGATGGTCATAGGTGCGGCAGTGGTGGGCAGTTTGGCGGCAATTTCGGGGCTATGGGGGGCCTGGATTTTCGATACGCCGGCGGGCCCAAGTATTGTCTGTTCCGCTGCAATTTTCTTTGTAATTACAATGCTTTTTAGAGGAATGCGACGGGGGTGAGGGGCTTTGCAACCCTAGGGCGGTAATGTCTGATTTTGGCCACAAAATGACCCGTGGCGCGCCGTAAAGTATTAAAAACGGATTAATACCCTGGGGGCCATCTTAGGCCTGCACTTGTTGAAGTGGCGCGCTGGGTCAATGCCCGCGCAACGTCAAAAGACGCCGATGGGCCCATGATGGGCGATCCTGCGCAGAAGCGCTTTCAGAACATGAAAAGGCGCAACTATGTCCAGTATTCTGACCAACAATGGTGCAACCACCGCACTGGCCACTCTGAAGTCGATCAACGCTAGCATCGAAGGGACTCAGTACCAGATCTCGACCGGTAAAAAGGTCCACTCTGCAGCGGATAACGCGGCCTCTTGGGCTATTTCGAAAGCCATGGAAGCAGATGTGGCCGGTTTTGAGAAGATCTCGGAAAGCCTCTCGCTCGGCCAGTCGACCGTATCCGTTGCCCGCATGGGCGCAGAAACCGTGACCGAGCTTCTGACTGAGGTGAAAGGCAAAATCGTTGCCGCTCAGGAAGAGAACGTGGATCGGGACAAGATTCAGGCTGACATCAGCTCGCTGCGCGAACAGATTGGCTCGATCGTCGCCGCGGCTTCGTTCAATGGCGCCAACCTGTTGCAGAACACCGATCAGACCGCAGGTTCGGGCACAGTCAATGTACTCGCCTCTCTCGATCGTTCGACCACAGGTGTGTCGGCTTCGGACATTGCGGTACGCAAACAAGATCTAGGTACACAGGCGCAGGCGATCGCGTCCACTGGCGGTACCTTTGCCGCTGCAGGCGCAACAGCCACCTTGGATGCTACGCAGAGCCGTACTATCGATATGAGCAGCCTGACCGTCGAGGCCGGCGCGGCCTTTGATCTGCAGATCTTCGGTACTGACGCTGATGATTCGTCGTTTACCCAGGCTGATATGCGCACCACCGCTGCTTCGGCGAACACCCAGGCGCAAATGGCGGCTTCTGACCTCGCTTATGTGGCTCGTGATGGGGATACTGCGGCGGATGTTGCTAAGGCGCTTCAATCCAAGTGGGAAACCTATGCCTCGGATAACAATATCGACGCCAGCACTTTGTCGATCTCGGCCAGCGGTAATGGCCTTAGCATCTCTTCGACCGTAACTGACGGGACGGACACTTTGGCCGTGACCGTGTCGACTTTGGGCGCGGACGCGAGCAACACCGTGGGTGGCGGCCTCGAAGATCTAGCGGGCATTGATGTCACCACAGACGCCGGTGTCGATTCTGCTCTGACCGAAATCGAAGGTCTCATCCAGACCTCGATTGATGCGGCTGCATCGTTTGGTTCAGCACAGGGTCGTCTGGAAACCCAGTCCGACTTTGTTGACAAGCTTTCGGGTAGTCTCAAATCGGGTATCGGTGCGCTTGTGGACACCGATATGGAAGAGGCTTCTGCGAAACTGAAGGCGTTGCAGGTGCAGCAGCAGCTTGCGGTTCAATCGCTGTCGATGGCGAACAGCGCCCCACAGCAGCTTCTGAGCCTGTTCCGCTAACTTAAGTGAAAATGCGCTGCTTCATCTGTTAACAGATGAGGCAGCATCCTCAAATGGGCCGCTTGCAAAAGCGGCCCATTTTTCTTGGTTATATGACTGTTTTTATTGAATTTGTCGGTGCCCTATTTGCGCCAGAAAATGGTCAGAGCAGTGCCGGAAACTCTTAAAGCGGGCTTAACGTTTAGGGGGCAAAAGTTAAGCCGCACTCCTTAGAGTGGCGCGGAGCGGCCGGTGTCCTCTGCATCGTCAAAAGACGTCTTTGGCCCAAGGTGGGCACATCCCGCGCAGAAGCGCTGTGCAAAATGAAGGCGCAAAACATGTCCAGCATTCTGACCAACAACGGTGCAACCACTGCACTGGCGACACTCAAATCCATCAACATGGGTATCGAGAACACGCAGTATCAAATTTCGACCGGTAAAAAAGTTTCCTCTTCCGCTGATGACGCGGCGGCTTGGGCGATTTCGAAGGCGATGGAGGCCGATGTGCAGGGGTTTCAAAAAATCTCTGAGAGCCTCTCGCTTGGCCAGTCCACCGTGTCCGTGGCGCGCATGGGTGCGGAAACCGTGACCGACCTTCTGACCGAAGTGAAGGGCAAGATCGTCGCCGCTCAGGAAGAGAACGTTGACCGTGACAAAATCCAGGCGGACATCGAATCGCTGCGTGATCAGATCGGTTCGATTGTCGCGGCCGCGTCGTTCAACGGCGCAAATCTTCTGCAAAACACCGAAACAACGTCTGGCTCTGGCAGTGTCAATGTTCTGGCATCGCTCGACCGCAACTCGTCGGGTGTATCCGCCTCGGACATCAATATTTCTAAGCAAGACCTTGGCACAGGGGCGTCGACTGCAGGTACGATGGGATCGAATATCGGCTCAAACAGCGCTGTTGCTGACGCTGCAACTGGTGCAGTCATGACCGTGACCGGTACACCTGCTGCGGGTAATTCCTATGAGTTGGCCTCTGGCGGCGGTATGGGGTTCTCTGCTGATGTGGCCTATGTTGCCCGTGAGGGTGACACACTTCAGGACGTGACCGATCAGATGGTCGCGCGACTGAACTTCCAGGCTCAGGCAGATGGTATCGACGTGACCTTTGCAGAAAACGGCACCACCGCAGGTCAGATCGATATGACCAACAACAGCGGCGCGAGCATCACCGTTGCAACCGCCGAAGCAACGCAGTCCGCGGCGTCTGAAACCGATGGCACCATCGGTGGCTCGCTTGAACTGCTGTCGAAAATCGATGTGACCACCGACAATGGCACCGAAGCGGCGCTTGGGGCCATCGAAGGTATGATCCAAGGCTCAATCGATGCGGCGGCCTCGTTCGGTTCGGCACAGGGGCGTCTGGAAACCCAGTCTGACTTTGTTGACAAGCTGTCGAACAACCTCAAGTCCGGCATTGGTGCGCTTGTGGACACCGATATGGAAGAGGCTTCGGCGAAACTGAAGGCGCTGCAGGTGCAGCAGCAGCTGGCAGTTCAGTCGCTCTCGATGGCCAATAGTGCGCCACAGCAGCTACTGAGCCTGTTCCGCTAAACCAAATGATCTCCGCCCAAGACCGCTTGGGCGGAGATCACACAGATGTATCTGCTCTCGTAAATTCTCTCTCTCGCGAAGCCGGACACCTAGGGTGGCCGGTTTTTGCGTGTCTGAGGTTACTCTCGATACTGGCTATGACAGGCCTTGCAGGAGGCCCCAAGCTGGCCCATTCCGGCGCGCAGTGTCTCCAGATCGGTCACAGAACCCGCCAAACCCAGTGCCAATGCTTCAAGATCTTTAGACCGTTTGGTGAAGTCTTCGAAACTGGTCCAGATTTCAGGGCGGGCCTCAGATTTTGGATCAGTTTCAGGGGCGGTAAAATGGGCCTGTGTGGCGCCAGACAAGAGTGAGATTTCCTTTAGCGCGGTCTGGGCCGTTGAGAGTTCGAAGTCAGATTGTCCTTTGGCCATCGCACCCAGAACCTTCATCTGATCTGCGATGGAGGACATGTTGACCATGCGTGCCATCACGGCGGGGTTTTGCACCCCAGAATGGGCAAGGGCCACGCCTGCGGTGAGACCAAGCGCGAGACTCGTGAGGCGAAAAGTTTTGCTATACGACATCAGATTTCCTTTTAGTGGATGCCATTGGCGCGTTGGACGGCCCGGAGATAGGTGATGATGCTTTGGACCTCGGCACGGGTCAAATGACTTTGTGGTGGCATATCGCCAAAAGGCCAATGATGCGCGCGCACTCCGAGGGCTGCAGCCCGAAAGAAGGCTGCGTCGCCATGGTGAGAGGGCTCGTAGATCTTGTGGATCAAAGGGGGGCCCATTTCGCTGCGACCATCGGCCTTATCACCATGACAGGCGGCACAGGCCGCCTCAAAGGCGGTTTTACCGAGTTTCGCCTGCGCCGAGAGGGTGTCTGGCATCGTGACCTGAACCAAAGGGGCCCCCGGAGCAGGTGGAAGAGCGGTATCTGTCGCTTCCGGACGTTGAGACAGATAGAATGCGGCCGTAGCCAAAGGCACCGCGATTGCGGTGATCATTTGGGATCGTTTCATTGGACTTCCTGCAGTTTGACGTGAGATCGGATGAATCTGATCGCGTCAAATGCGGGGCGGCGGCGGATCTGGCAGAGGAGATTGATCGTCGATGAGAGGCGTTTGGGGCCGCCAAGCCAATTTTCCGACCCGAGGATGAAAATGACGTGCCCGTGGTGATGATTCGAGTGCGGTATTGAGCAAACAGGGCGCGCAATGGCGGGGGGATTCGGCGCAAGCACGGCCCGAACCTTCTGTGAAAAGGCTGACGTCGGGAATCATTTCCTGGATCATCTGAGATTCGGTCATGAAAGCATGTGAATCGCAGACCTCTGCCGCGTCACTTGCCCCCGCGACCGCAAAAAAGAGCGTCAGAGCCCAGATGATATTCAACACAGCTCGAATGGTGCAAATCCCCTTGAACGATACCCAAAACGCTGGGGCTTTTTACGCTCCGGGTCAAGAGCGCAGGATAGACAAAACGCAGTCCGCCCGGGGGCGGTTGCGTCTCAAGTCATTGTTATCTCTGAGAGAAAATGGTGGGCGACCCTGGAATCGAACCAGGCGTGAGTCGCCTCGAGGGAGTTACAGTCCCCTGCCACACCTTGCGGCCTGTCGCCCACCGTTTGCTGTGCTAGACAGCGTGGAGCGGTGTTTAGTGCGAGCTTCGGGGGGCGTCAACAGGAAAATTTCTTGCGACTGACAGAACATGGGTGCAAGGAGGGCTTCTGATAGAAAAAGGCGGGTATCATGGCGAAAAAACCGGATTGGGTGATCAAAAAAGAGCAGGATAAGCGGGCCGCAAAGTCAGAAACGGTCTGGTTGTTTGGTCTGCATGCGGTGCGGGACGCGCTGATGAACCCCAAACGTGATCGGATTCGTTTGATTCTGACCCCAAATGCCGCCGAAAAACTGTCGGATGCGGTAAAAGAATCAGGAATGGAGCCAGAAATTCAGGACCCGCGCCGTTTCAAAGCACCGATTGATCCGAATTCTGTGCATCAAGGTGCAGCACTCGAAGTGAAGCCTCTCGATTGGGGGCGTCTTGAGGATGTGGCCATCACGCCAGGTGACGCACCCCAGCGATTGATTCTGCTCGATCGTGTCAGTGACCCCCACAATGTTGGTGCGATTCTGCGGTCTGCCGAAGTTTTTGGGGCGCAGGCCGTAATTGGCATGCGCCATCACGCGGCACCGGAAACCGGAGCTTTGGCAAAAACCGCCAGCGGGGCACTTGAACGGCAACCCTACCTGCGTGTGCGTAACCTCGCAGATTCCATCACCGAGCTTCAGCGCATGGGTTATGTGGTGTTTGGATTGGATGGGGAAGCAGAGCAAACCATCGAAGAGGCACTGGAAGGTCGGAAAGATCAGCCCATCGCACTGGTCCTTGGTGCCGAAGGCCCCGGACTGCGTCCAAAAACCAAGGAAACCGTTGATCAGCTGGTGCGGATCGATTTCGCGGGCAGTTTCGGGTCGCTCAACGTGTCCAATGCGGCTGCGGTTGCGCTTTATGCCGCAAGACCGTGATCGTGACCCTTTTATAAACGCTTGGGCATCATAGATCTGGGGGAGGAGGGTTTCATGACCAATACGACCATTGCCAGCTGCTGTTACTGCGGGGCCCGTACCGCTTTGGTGCTGACCCCGGATCGCCACGAGCTGTGTTGCGCCTCTTGCGGCGCTCCGCTTCATAATATGAAGCGTTTGAAAGAAGATGCCGAGCATCCCTCAGGGAAGGTGAAAACCAAAAAGCTCAAAAAAAACAAAGCCGCGAAAGTCGGCTATGGCAAACCCAGCAAAGTGAAGAAAAAGAAGAAATCGAAGAGCTTTACCAAAAGTCTGTTTGGAGAAGCCTTTGATCTGATCGAAGATTTTTTCGACTGACCTTTTCTTTGTGACTTGATAGTACAAGCGGATCAGCAGGCGCATCTTGACCTGCTTTGATCTGAGACCCAGACGCGCGGACGGATATGACGCCGCGAAGGAGGCAACATGGTTGACTACGAAACGCCCGGTCCGGTGGAAGAAAATCTGCGCGACGCCATTTCTTCGGCGGAAGAGATCATCGAAGAGGCTCGGAATGGGCGCATGTTTATTCTGGTCGATCACGAAGATCGCGAAAACGAAGGCGATCTGGTGATTCCGGCGCAATGGGCCACTCCTGATGCGATCAATTTTATGGCGCTTTATGGCCGTGGGTTGATCTGTCTGGCGATGACTTCAACCCGGATCGAGGAGTTGGGGCTTCAGTTGATGTCGACCAACAATTCGTCGCGTCACGAAACCGCCTTCACCACCTCGATCGAAGCGCGCGAAGGGGTGACCACCGGGATCTCTGCCGCTGACCGCGCACGCACGGTTGCCGTGGCTATTGACGCCTCCAAGGGTGAAGCGGACATCGCCACGCCGGGCCATGTGTTTCCGCTGCGGGCGAAAGCAGGCGGCGTTCTTGTGCGGGCCGGCCATACCGAAGCAGCGGTTGATGTGTCGCGTCTCGCGGGGCTGAACCCGGCGGGTGTGATCTGCGAAATCATGAACGACGATGGCACAATGGCCCGGTTGCCTGAACTGGTGCCTTTCGCTCAGAAACATGGGCTTAAGATTGGCACCATTTCGGACCTGATTGCCTATCGCCGCCGCCATGACAATCTGGTCAAAGTTCAGGACGAGACCACCATTATCTCGGAATTTGGCGGGGCTTGGGACATGCGAATCTACACCGATGAAACCCACGGGGATGAGCATATTGTTCTCAGCAAAGGGGATATTTCCGGTGACGCGCCTGTGCTGGTGCGGATGCACGCCGAAGACCCGATGCTGGACATCGTTGGCACGGGTCCCAAAGGTCGCGCCCATGAATTTGAACACGCGATGCAGGCTGTGGCAGATGAGGGTCGCGGTGTGGTTGTGTTGCTTCGGGACACCTCGATGAATCTTGAGACGAGCGAAAGCAGCTCGCCCAAGACCCTGCGCCGCTATGGGCTTGGGGCTCAGATCCTGTCCTCACTTGGCTTGTCGAAGCTGACACTGCTGACCAATTCACCCACACCCAAGGTGGTGGGGCTCGAAGCCTATGGGCTTGAAATCGTCGGAACACGTAAAATTTCGGAGCTAGGATAATGGCCGCTTCCATCACCCACCACGTGCTGCCGCGCGCAGAATTCGATAAGCCGGTCAAGATCTTGATCGTGGTTGCTCCTTATTACAAAGAGATTGCCGAGGCACAGATCGCGGGCGCCAAAGCCGAGATTGAGGCTGTAGGTGGTACCCACGAGGTGGTTGAGGTGCCGGGCGCGCTTGAAATTCCAACCGCGATTGGCATCGCGGAACGGATGTCAAATTATGACGGCTACGTTGCGCTTGGCTGTGTCATTCGCGGGGAAACCACCCACTACGATACAGTCTGCAATGACAGCTCGCGCGGGATCACCTTGCTGGGCCTGCAGGGGCTATGCATTGGCAATGGTATCCTGACGGTTGAAAACTACGAACAGGCCCGTGTGCGCGCAGAGGTGGATGAAATGAATAAGGGCGGGGGCGCTGCCGCTGCGGCCTTGCATCTGATTTCACTTGCGCGTAAGTGGGGCGGTCCCCGCACGGGTGTTGGGTTTCAACCCAGCGCAGATGAGATCCAGATCGCGGGCAACGCAAAAGGGCCGACCACCGCATGACCGAACTGTCTGGTAACCAGAAACGTAAGATGAAATCAGCTTCGCGCCTTTATGCTGTGCAGGCGCTGTTCCAGATGGAACAGTCGCAGCAGAGCGTGGATAAGGTGACGCAGGAATTTCTGGATCACCGCTTTGGTGCTGTTCTGCCCGACGGGGAAGAGCTGATTGAAGGGGATATTCGTCTGTTCAATCAGCTTCTCAAGGAAGCGGTGAGCTATCAGGCGAAAATTGACCAGATGACCGACCGGGCCCTGGTTGCCAAATGGCCAATTGATCGGATTGATACCACGCTGCGGGCCCTGTTCCGGGCCGCCGGTGCCGAATTGATTGCCGCAGACACGCCGCCCAAAGTTGTCATCTCTGAGTTTGTTTCGGTGGCGTCGGCGTTTTTCCCGGAGGGTCGCGAGCCCAAATTTGTTAATGCCGTGCTGGATCATATGGCGCGTGAAGCTCAGCCTGACGCGTTCTGAGCGACATCTCTTCAACACGATGGAAACCGGCCCTGTGGCCGGTTTTTTTGATTCAAATCGGTGAAAATAGTTTGTTTCCCAAAGAACCGCCGGTTTCCGTCGGATCGCCCTTGCACTTCCGGATCAGAGGTCTACTCTTTTGATCATAGAGAAAAGGAGTCGCTGCCATGCCTACCTTGATCCGCCTTTACATTCGTCAGGTGCTGGTCGGTTTCGGCCTGTCGGCGGTGTTTGTCGCCATGCTGCTTCATTTGGATGTGGCGCGGCTTGGACAACTGGTTGCGAATTCTGACGTCGGAGGTGTCGCTGTGATCATGCTTTGGGTGTTCAATGGTATCGTATTTGCCGGGGTGCAATTTGCCATGTCGATCATGCGTTTGAGCGACAAGACACCATCCGGTGGCACGCGAATGAAAACAGAGCAGGCTTTGCTCCCGGTTCGGGTGGATACTCGGACGGATCGCAACGGCCCGCGCAATCTGCCTTCGCAGTTTCGTCGCTAAGTCTAAGCACTGAAAAAAAACAGCCCCGAGGAAACCTCGGGGCTTTGTTGTTTTATGTGGCGGGAACCGCGCGCAGACGTGTGGGTTTTGCATTCCCGAGGACCTGTATATACAGGTGGGCGCCAGGTAAAAGGACCACGGTCCGGACAGAGCCAGCTCCCTCGGATTTGCTTAAGGCCACCGGAATGAACCCGTTCACGCAAAGGGCAGAAACCCGCCAACCCCTCATGTAGGTTATGCGGTCTCGGGCGACAAGTGGTGTTGGTCGATCTCGTGAAGATTGCCCAGAAAACCGTGCCACCCCTTATCAAGCGCCAGCACCAGACCGTAGGCTGCGCCGTCCTCTGGCAATCCTGAATGCTCTAGCGTCAGGTTCGTTCCGCCGGGGGCGGGCGCGAGATGCCAATCCACGGTTGTCATGTGCCCATTCAACGGCCCAACCGTGAACGACCATTGCATGTGGCTGACAGGAGAGGATTTTTCGACCGTCCCCCAGCACATCCGATCGCCATCTTTTGCAGACTTCAAAATGTAGGGCTGTCCCTCGGTCAGATCCTGTTCCGCGGGGTGAAACCATTTGCCGAGAAGGTCGGCTTTGGTCAGATGATCCCAAACCGTATCTGGCGTGGCGGGCAAAAACATTGATTTGCGAATAGTCAGTGTCATGTAGTGTCCTCCTTGGACAATAGGTCGTGCAAGTTGGTCAGGTTCTCGTCCCAGAAGGATTCAAAATAGCTCAGCCAATCGACCACGGGCTTGAGGGCCTCCGCGTTGAGCGTCGACAGGGTTTCCCGGCCTTGGCGCTGCATGTGAATGAGGTTGCCTTCCTCCAATACAACCAGATGTTTCTTCACCGCCGCCCGCGTCATGTCGCAATGCAGGGTTATTTCGCTGATTGTCATTTGTCGTGCAGACAGGCGCCGCAAAATATCCCGGCGTGTTGGATCTGCAAGGGCTCGGAAGGCCGGCTGAAGGGGGCTCATGGTGTCCTCGATTCGAAACCTTTTGGTATCATTTAAAATGACACCATATGGTATCATGTCAAGCAGGATCTGATTCACCTCGGATCTTGCATTTGTTCACGTAATGTTCATTATCTCACCATGGATACAGACACTCAGATGATGCCGGGGCAGATTTTGGCCCGCGGTGTGTGCAGGCTGCTCGCCAGCCATGGGTTTGCAACGGTGGAAGAATTTGTGCCAGACCGGGGGCTGCGCATGGATGTGATGGCTTTGGGTCCCAAAGGCGAACTTTGGGTGGTTGAGTGCAAATCAAGCCGGGCTGATTTTCAAAGCGATTCCAAATGGCAGGGCTATCTGGAATGGGCAGATCGCTATTTCTGGGCGGTGGATTCTGAGTTCCCCACCGATCTGCTTCCCGCAGAAAGTGGGCTGATCATTGCGGATGGCTACGGGGGGGAAATTCTCCGCATGCCCGAAGCAACCAAATTGGCGGCGGCACGGCGAAGCAAACTTACGCGAAAATTCGCATTTCACGCAGCACGGCGGTTGCAGGCCCTGCGCGATCCGAAACTGTCGGGTCTGTTAGACTAGGGCGCCATAGGTGGCGCCCCAAGGCTATTTAGCGCTGCTTCTTGCTGACCATCTGCGCAGCGGCCATCAATTCTTCGGCGATTTCCTGGGCTTCTTCAACGCTGAAATCCATAGGGATTTCTAAGTCCCCAGCAGAAATAAACAATCGAACCATCCCCTGATCGGTAGGTCCAATTTGCAGGTTTGCCTCGATGTCGCGTTCGTCGTTGATGCCCATGGGATCCTCTCATTTCCGCCATTTGCGGTGGCTCAGACCTAGCCCCAAGCCCCTGTCGTTGCAAGGGTTGGGAAATTTTGCGAAGCTGTCACAAAAGTTGGATTTGGCTCTTGCAATCCCTCTGGGGCATGGGTATTCACCCCGCCAAGGCCGCCTTAGCTCAGTAGGTTAGAGCGCTAGATTGTGGATCTAGAGGTCCCCCGTTCGAGCCGGGGAGGCGGTACCATTCTTCAAAATCATCGCGAATAGAATAACTTAGAACGCAGCGTTCTGTTCGTTCACGTTTCTTCTTTTCACAAATACTCCCGCCGGAGGCACCGGGTCTTACGCCACCTCCAGCCGGCTGATCTCTGGGTCTTACTGCTTGGGTTCGATGCGAATCTCTTGGCGCAACTCTCCGCTGGCACGATCAAAAATCAATATCTGCGAGGTGTCTGTGACCACGGCATACCAATCGGGGCCCTGCGTATAGGCCATGGCAGTTTTGCCGTCCGGCAGAGTGATGACCTCTGGAAGCGGCGCGCGGGCATTGCTATAGCTGTGCCAAATGAGACCGAGGATCATAAGGATCCCGGCAATCATAACCCCCGTCAAAACGGTGACCAGCACGCGCAAAAAGCGCAGCTGGGGCGGTTCGGGCAGGTTTTCAGGTTCAGGAGACGTCATGACCATCCTTCGCGTCATCATCGCGGCAGATCCGCCGCCCCGTCTTGATAAGGCTCTGGCGCGTGATGTTCCAGAGGAGGCGTCACTGTCGCGCACGCGTTTGGCCCGGCTGATCGCCGAAGGCGCGGTCTCACGGGCAGGCACCGCATTGACCAATCCAAAGCTGAAAGTCGAAGAGGGGGATGAAATCGACATCTCTGTGCCCGAGGCACAGGATTATGATGTCGTTGCGCAAGATATTCCGTTGGACATTGTACATGAAGATGAAGATCTGATTGTTATCAACAAACCGGCTGGAATGGTGGTTCATCCCGCACCGGGTTCGCCGGACGGCACGCTGGTCAATGCGCTCTTGCATCATTTTGGCGGGGATCTGTCTGGAATTGGTGGCGAAAAGCGCCCCGGAATTGTGCACCGGATCGACAAAGACACCAGCGGTTTGCTTGTGGTGGCGAAATCTGATCGCGCCCATCACGGTCTCGCGGCTCAGTTTGAGAAACACTCGGCGCGGCGCTCGTATCGGGCGCTCTGTTACGGTGTGCCAAGCCTCGGAGACCCTCGATTGATGGGATCCAAAGGCATTTCCAACAGCGGCAATGGTGAAATCGTCATCACCTCTGGTCTGGCACGTCATAAAACCGAACGACAAAAACAGGCCGTATATTTCGATGGGCAGGGGAGGCACGCGATCACCCGTGCCCGTGTTCTTGAGCGGTTTGGCGCGCCCGAAGCGCTTGCGCTTGTTGAATGTCGTTTGGAAACCGGGCGTACGCACCAGATCCGTGTGCATATGGCGCATGCGGGGCATGCCCTGATCGGTGACCCCGTGTATGGCGGGCGGCGCAAAGTCTCACAAAAAGCGATTTCTGGTGAGGCATATGCAGCCGTGACAGGGTTCAAGAGGCAGGCGTTGCATGCGGCTGAGCTGGGCTTTGTACATCCCGGCACGCGGGAGGAAATGTTGTTCGAAGCCGATCTTCCCGAAGATATGGCCCAGCTGTTGGCGGCTTTGCGCGCAGAGTGATGCGCCGGAGTTGACCTTTGGGGGGCAGTAGGCCGAACTCGCGTCATTGATTATTTAGGCGCGAGTTTAGGGATGAGATTCTTAAAACAGATTTGCGCAGTTGCGGCGCTTTGTGCGGCAACTGCGGTCGAAGCGGGGTCAGGTTGCACGCTGCTTCAGCCTTTGGGGAAGGCGTCAAAAGAGCTTCAACTGGGCGATTCCTGCGATCTGCGCGAAAGTCCGGGATCGACTTTTAAGATCCCGCTGGCTTTGATGGGCTACGACGCGGGGCTGCTTAAAAGCGCGCAAGAGCCAGAATGGGCGTATGATCCCTCTCTCAATGCTCCGTTCAAGAGCTGGCGGCAGGCTACGACACCCCGGAGATGGTTGCGCTATTCAGTGGTTTGGTACTCGCAGCGGCTCACACGAAGTCTCGGAATGTTACAGTTCCAGCGATATGTGGATGATTTTAGTTACGGCAATCGAGACCTGAGCGGAGACGCCGGACAGGATAACGGTCTGACACATGCTTGGCTGAGCAGCTCGCTTAAGATTTCACCGCAAGAGCAGATGGATTTCCTGCAAAAGGTTTTTGCGGGAGACACTGCTGTGTCACCCCAGGTGCATCAGAAGCTGCGGCAAGCCTTGCCTGGGTATGAGGTTGGTGACCTGCAAGTGATTGGAAAAACAGGCACTGTTTGGCAATTGGATCAAAACGGAGCACGTAGTCCTCTGCAATCTGGTTGGTTTGTGGGGCTCATTCAGGAGGGCGACGCGGCATATGTATTTGTGCACCTTAGGCGCGAAGCTGTCGCAGAAACGGGGTTTGCTGGATCTCGGGCGAGGATGGAATTCCTGTCGCAATTGCCGTTGCTCATCGAGCAGATCGGACACTGAAACACACAGCACCTCCGCGTGAGCGCACAGCCTTACGGGTTTTTGTTTCTCACCTGTGCGTTTAAACATGTTTCAACCTTTTAGAGCAGCGCCCCTTGAAAGGGGTGTTAGCGCCACCTATCTGGTATGTTAAGAAGAGTAACATTGGAGCCTCAGGGACATGAGCAACTACGCAAATCTTCCGGCACCTTCGCCCGAAGCAGGGCTAAGCCGGTATCTGCAGGAAATCCGTAAATTCCCGCTCTTGGAGCCGGAAGAAGAATTCATGCTGGCCAAGCGTTGGGTTGAGAGTGAAGACAGCCGCGCGGCGCATAAGATGGTCACATCTCACCTGCGTCTGGCGGCCAAAATCGCCATGGGCTATCGCGGCTACGGGTTGCCCCAGGCTGAGGTGATCTCAGAAGCCAACGTCGGGCTGATGCAGGCCGTCAAACGCTTTGATCCGGACAAAGGTTTCCGTTTGGCCACCTATGCCATGTGGTGGATCCGCGCGAGCATTCAGGAATATATCCTGCGCTCCTGGTCCTTGGTCAAACTTGGTACAACCTCCGCTCAGAAAAAGCTTTTCTTCAATCTGCGCAAAGCCAAGTCTCGTATCGGCGCGCTGGAAGATGGTGATCTGCGCCCCGAACACGTCGCGAAAATCGCCCATGATCTGGGTGTGACCGAAAAAGACGTTGTAAGCATGAACCGCCGGATGTCCGGTGGAGATGCCTCGCTCAACGCGACCGTGGGGTCGGAAGGCGAAGGCACCATGCAGTGGCAGGATTGGCTCGAAGACGAGGATGCGGATCAGGCCGGTGATTATGCCGAAAAGGATGAGCTTGATGCACGTCGTGCCTTGCTCGCTCAGGCGATGGATGTGCTGAATGATCGCGAGCGCGACATTCTGAGCCAGCGTCGTCTGGCCGAACAGGCCGTCACCCTGGAAGATCTGTCGTCGCAATATAGCGTAAGCCGTGAGCGTATCCGCCAGATTGAGGTGCGTGCCTTTGAGAAGCTGCAAAAGCGCATGCGCGAACTGGCGCGTGAGCAGGGCATGACAATTTCGGCCTAAACAATATTCCCTCCCCAAGTCGAAAGGCCCCGGTTCTGCCGGGGTTTTTCTTGTTTGGGGAGGCTATTTCCCAGAGGCCAACAGGGCGTCAAATCGTCTGGCGCAGTCAAAATCCAGCTCGGTTAGACCGTCGACGTCATGGGTTGTAAAGCTCACCTTGCAATACCCCCAGCCCAGTTGAATGTCGGGATGGTGGTTGGTGGCATCCGCCAGCCAGATCGCAAGATTGGCCGCATAGGTGGCTTTCGCAAACCCCTTGAAGGTCAAATGTCGCGTAAGGACGCGATGATCGTCGGACAAAGACCAATCCTGGAGCGTACCGAACTTTTCGAGAATTGCGCTTTCAGGCAGTCGGGTGGGGCGATCTGAGGCGGGCATGTTGAATTCCTTAAATGCGGCATGACAGGCGGGATGTGCTGACCTATGGTGCCCGAGTTTAGCGATAACACCAAGGGGGATGCGATGTCTGAGACTGTTCGGTGGGGTATACTTGGCGCGGCAAAATTTGCCCGCGAACACATGGGGCCGGCTCTTCATCTGGCGCGCCGCGGATCGCTTGCCGCACTGGCGACATCCAACGCGGACAAGGCGGCTCCGTTCACGTCCATGGTGCCGGGCCTCCGGGTTCACAACAGCTATGACGCGCTTCTGGCTGATCCTGAAATCGATGCGGTGTATGTGCCTTTGCCGAACCATCTTCATGTTGACTATGCGCTCAAAGCTCTTGAGGCAGGAAAACATGTTCTGGTCGAAAAGCCGCTGGCCATGGCGGCGGAGGGGTTTGAACCTGTGATCGCAGCGCGGGATGCCAGTGGGCGTCTGGCGGCTGAGGCCTATATGATCGTGCATCATCCCCAGTGGCAAACTGCCAAAGCGCTGTATCAGGCCGGTGAAATTGGACGACTTGTTCGGGTGTCCGGTGCCTTTTCCTATGACAACAGTCAGGACATCGGAAATATTCGCAACACGCCTAACACGGGTGGCGGGGCGGTGCCTGATATTGGGGTCTATATCTATGGCGCAACCCGGTTTGTGACGGGGGAAGAGCCCGAAGAGATTCTCTCAAATGAGATTCGCCGCGAGAATAATGTGGATGTTTATAGTCATATCACTGCGCGATTCCCGAGCTTTCACTATACAGGTGTCGTATCGATGCGGGCGGCACCCTGGCAGGATATGACATTTCACGGTGAAAAAGGTGTGATGCGACTAACCGCCCCGTTCAACCCACAGGTGTATGGTGAGGCGCGGATTGAACTGCATCTCGGGCAGGAACGACGTGAATTGCGCTTTCCGCAGGTGAACCACTATGTGGAGCAGGTCGAGGCCTTCAATCGGTCGGTGTTGGATGGTGATGCTTATCCGTGCTCGCTGGAATTCAGTCAGGGAACCCAGCGAATGATCGACCGTATCTGGGCTGCTGAAGGACGGTGAGATAGTCGAATTCTGGTGGGGCAAAACCCCACCAGTTTAATCGGCTCAGAGGTCTTGGATCGTGATCACCACCTTGCCGGTGGACTTGCGATCGCGCAGCAGGTCCATACCCTCGAGCGCCTGCTCAAGCGGCAGCACATGGCTTACATGTGGGGTGATGCGACCGGCGCTATACCAAGTCATCAGCTGGTCAAGAGACTTGGTCAAAGCAGGGGCGTTAAAGTTTAGGTATCCACCCCAAAACAGCCCAAGGACCGAGATGTTTTTAACCATCAGGTGGTTGGCTTTGATCTGAGGGACATCCCCCGAGGCAAAGCCAATGCTCAGGATGCGTGCTTCGGGCCGGCAGGACCGGAAGGCGGCGGTGAACTGATCGCCGCCCACAGGGTCATAGACGACATCGGCACCTCCAAGCGCTTTCATTTCTTCACGAATATCTTGGCTAGTGGCATCGATAAGGTGGTCGGCACCGGCGTTTTTTGCCGCCTCAAGTTTGTCCGCACCTCGGGCGCAGGCCACAACACGGGCCCCCATCAGTTTGCCAATTTCAACCGCAGTCAAGCCCACGCCACCCGCTGCACCCAGAACCAAGAGTGTTTCGCCGGGTTGCAAATGCGCGCGGTGATCCAGCGCAAGGTGGCTGGTGCCATAGGCAATCTGGAGCGCGGCGGCGTCCGCCCACCCCATGTCATCGGGCAGTTTGACGGCGCGCTCAACCGGGAAACATCCGTACTCCGCAAGCCCGCCTTTGCCGCCAAAAACCGCCACGCGATCACCAATGGCAAAGTCCGAAACATTGGGTCCAACGGCATCGACAATTCCGGCAACTTCCATCCCAAGCACAAAGGGCAGGGCGGGGGTGTCTTGATAGGTTCCCTTGCGCATTAACAAATCCGCAAAGTTTAACCCGCAAGCTGCAATGCGTAGACGCAGTTCACCCTGGCCCGGATTGGGTATGTCCAGTTCGGCAATCGTGGGGGGCGTGTCATGTGAGGTTAAATAAAGGGCGCGCATGTCTGGATCTCCTGGATTTGGGCGCATCTGTGCAAATCCACCCTCGAGTGTCAAACGCTGGAGGGGGCCAAAGCTGTGTTTCCGAGGTGTGAATACAACGTTAAAGTGCTCAACTTTGTGTTGATTTGCGTGGAAATTTACCAACACTAGGTGGAGGTCAGACTTGATTTTTGGTCGTAATCTGATGTAGCGATATGTGTTATGAAGCGTGCAGGATGAGGCAAGCCGCAGGCATAGAATGGGCCGCGTGACGTTTCGGGCTCGTCTGGTCGCTACCCATTGAATAGGAATTTCGTAATGGCGCATCCAGTAGATGTACATGTCGGCAAACGCATTCGTCATCGCCGCTGGCTTGTTGGGATGACCCAACAGCAATTGGCAGAACGTGTTGGAATTAAATTTCAGCAAATCCAGAAATATGAAACCGGTGCCAACCGCGTCAGCGCGTCCCGTCTTTGGGATATCGCGGATTCCCTGGATGTCCCGGTCAGCTTCTTTTTCGAAGGCATTGAGCCTGCGGGTGAAAGCACCGAAAAGGTTGATAATGTTCCGGCGGATATCCTGGGTGATAAAGAAGCTCTGGATCTTGTACGGTCGTATTACGCCATCCCAGAGAACCAGCGCCGCCGTTTGTTTGAATTGGCACGTGTTTTGTCTGACGTGGCTTGAGGCTGATCAATCCCTGCGGTAGCGATACAGAAAATGCATCGCTCCGGGGGGCCCATGTCCAAGTTTTCTTCTGATTTAAAAGACGACCTTATTCAAACCGCTGAGGCACTGGCAGATGCGGCTGGCGAGGCAATTTTACCGTATTTTCGCGGACAAAGCCTCGGGATTGAAAACAAACTGTCCGGCGGGTTTGATCCAGTCACTGTTGCGGATCGCGCAGCAGAACAAGCGATGCGCAAAGTATTGCAGCAACGCCGTCCGCAAGATGCCATTTTGGGTGAAGAATTTGGTGCTTCTGAGGGGACCTCGGGGCTCACCTGGGTTCTTGATCCGATTGATGGAACACGTGGTTTCATGGCGGGCACGCCCACATGGGGTGTGCTGATTTCTGTCGCGGATGACGCCGGGCCGGTGCTTGGCGTGATTGACCAACCCTATACCAAGGAACGGTTTATTGGCGGCTTGGGCCGGGCGGATTGGACTGGCCCGCTAGGGACACGTCCATTGGGCGTGCGTCAGCAGACCGAACTCGATCAGGCGGTGTTGTTCACCACCTTCCCAGAAGTGGGCACACCAGACGAGGGCGCTGCGTTTCGCCGGGTGGCAGATCAGGTCAAACTGGTGCGCTATGGCATGGATTGTTATGCCTATGCGCTGTTGGCCGCGGGGCAGATTGATCTGGTGATTGAAGCGGGGCTTCAGGCCTACGACATTCAGGCGCCTATTGCCGCGATCCAGGCGGCTGGCGGTGTCGTCACCAACTGGCAAGGCGCGCCCGCGCATAACGGCGGAACCGTTGTGGCTGCGGCCACTCCAGAGTTGCATGCGGCGGCCCTGGCTTTGATCGCCGGGTAGGTCTTGTCTTTGATGTGAGTTTCCCACATCTTGCGCGCGGGCGATTTGACCGCCCGCACAACCTCTGGCGCGTGTCCTTCCCTTTTCTGGCGCGCCTGAGGGGTCCTTCACCGAAAAGGGGTTTTGGAGGACCGCATGGCAGACATGCTCATTAAAAATGCGAAAACCGTTCTGACAATGAACGACGACGATCACGTCACACGTGATGATATTCTCATTAGGGATGGTGTGATTGTAGCCCTCGGCCCGGATTTGGAAACGACGGGTGAAGTGATCTACGCAGAGAATTGTGTGGTGACACCGGGATTGGTGAACACACACCACCATCTCTACCAAACCCTGACCCGTGCGGTTCCGGGCGGCCAAGACGCGTTGCTCTTTGGTTGGCTTAAAACGCTTTATCCGATCTGGTCGCATTTCGGGCCGGAAGAGATGTTCACCTCGGCGCAGATCGGTTTGGCCGAACTGGCGCTGTCGGGATGCACAATGAGTTCGGATCATCTGTATCTCTATCCCAATGGCGCGCGGCTTGAAGACACCATTCACGCGGCAGCGGAGGTCGGGCTCCGGTTCCACCCCACGCGTGGCGCGATGAGCATTGGGGAAAGCAACGGAGGGCTTCCTCCAGATGCATTAGTCGAGCGTGAAGCGGATATTCTTGAAGACTGCATCCGAGTGGTCGACGCCTTCCATGATCCAAGTGAGGGCGCGATGGTGCGGGTCGGCATTGCCCCCTGTTCTCCGTTTTCAGTAAGCCGTGATCTCATGCGTGACGCCGCCCTGTTGGCACGGGACAAAGGGGTGATGCTGCACACACACCTCGCCGAGAATGACGAAGACATTGCCTATTCGTTGGAAAAATTTGGGTGCCGACCGGGGCAATATGCCGAAGATCTGGGTTGGACCGGCGAGGACGTC
Source organism: uncultured Pelagimonas sp. (assembly GCA_947497905.1). Lineage (GTDB taxonomy): Bacteria > Pseudomonadota > Alphaproteobacteria > Rhodobacterales > Rhodobacteraceae > CANMIH01. The sequence continues at coordinate 190,328 of CANMIH010000003.1, read as the reverse complement.
TGGCATGCGCATTGTGTGAAGCTGGATGGTCAAGAGATTGATCTGTTTGCGAAGTCCCACACCGGCGTCGCCCATTGTCCCTGTTCGAACTGTCGTCTGGGCAGTGGTATTGCGCCTGTGCGTGCCATGCGTGATGCGGGGGTGCCGGTGGGCCTGGGAGTAGATGGCTCTGCGAGCAATGATGTCGGCAATCTTATGGCCGAGGCGCGTCAGACCATGTTGCTCCAGCGTGTTTCGCAGGGGGCCGATGCCATGAGCAGCTATGAAGCGCTTAAAATCGCGACGCGGGGTGGGGCGCAAGTGCTCAATCGTCCCGACTGTGGGCAGATCGCAGTGGGAAAACGCGCCGACATCGCGCTGTGGAACGTCTCTGGGATTGAAAGCGCTGGCAGCTGGGATCCAGCGGCACTGGTGCTTGCTGGCCCCAATCGTGTCCAGCATCTGATTGTGAACGGACGACAGGTTGTGCGGGACGGCCAGATTGCGACATTCGATCTCGATAAGGCTATTGTTCAGCAGAATCGTCTAACCTTGCGCCTAAGCGAACGTATCTGACAAAGAGGCTGTTATGCGACTTCTCGGACTGGTTGTTTTGGTAATCTTGGGGTGTGTCGGGACAGTTCAGGCGCAACAGGCGCGTCAGCTTTTGAACGGGTTGCGCACGGAACATGGGGTCGGCGGTGTGCGGCCGTCCCCCACATTGGAAGAGATTGCTATGGGGCATGCCATGGATATGGCTGAAAATGGGTTCTTTTCACACACCGGGACCGATGGCGGATCTATCGGGGATCGCGCGCGGGCCGCGGGTTATCGCTATTGCACCATCGCCGAGAACATCGCCAAGGGGCAAAAATCTGTGCCCGAGGTGATGTCCTCGTGGATTGCCTCACGAGGACATCGACGCAATATGGTCAACGACAAGGTCACCGAATACGGGCTCGTGCGCGCACCGGGCAATATCTGGGTGATGGTTCTGGGCACCGACGGGTGTTAAGGGGGGGCTAGGCCCCTGCTTTTGCGCCGGCGACATAGGTTGCTGCAATCGCGCGGTCATCTCCCATCATGATGGTCGGGAACAGCGCTTCCCAAATGTCATCGGCGCGTTCTGATCGCTGCGAGATCGCGGGGGTTGAGGCCAGATCTAACACGACAAAATCCGCCTCAAGCCCGGGGGCAAGATTACCGATTGTGTCATCAAGGCGCAGGGATCGGGCCGAGCCCTGCGTGGCCAACCACAGCAATTCGGCCGGGTGCAGTGGGCGGTCTTTCAGTTGTCCCACTTCATAGGCCGCGGCCATTGTCCGCAGCATTGAAAATGACGATCCGCCCCCGGTATCTGTCGCCAGTCCCACGCGCATGCCCGCACGTTTGAGACCACCCATGTCAAAAAGCCCAGAGCCGATAAAGGTGTTAGAGGTCGGACAATGGACCAGCGCCGCGTCAACCTCAGAAAGCCGCGCATGTTCGCGCGGTTCGAGATAGATCGCATGCCCATAAAGCCCGTTTGTGCCGAGCAGGCCAAAGGCTTCATAGGTGTCCAGATAATCCCGCGCTTTTGGGAAAAGCGACTTTACCCAGGCGATTTCATCCACTTGCTCGCTTAGGTGGGTCTGCATCAAACAGTCCGGGTGTTCTGCCCACAAATCGCCCAAGGCCTGAAGCTGTTCCGGGGTTGAGGTGGGTGAAAAGCGCGGCGTGATCACATATGAGGCGCGGCCACGCCCGTGCCAGTGCTGCAACAGACGTTTGCTGTCATCATAGGCCGATTGCGCGGTGTCGCGCAGAGTGTCGGGCGCATTGCGATCCATGCAGGTTTTTCCGGCCAGCACCCGCATGCCTCTGGCCTCCGCCGCCGTAAAAAACGCATCCACAGATTCAGGGTGAATGGTGCAATAGCTGCAGACCGTTGTGGTGCCGTTGGCCAAGAGAATATCCAGATACCGCCCGGCGATATCATCGGCATAGGCGCGATCTTTGAACCGGCTCTCTTCAGGGAAAGTATAGGTGTTGAGCCAATCGATCAGCCGTTTTCCCCAGCTCGCGATCATGGCGGTTTGGGGATAATGTACATGGGCATCCACAAAGCCCGCCACGATAAGCTTGTCGCCGTGATCAACCTCAGCAAGACCTTCACGTTTTAGCTCGTCCGCAGACCCAACGGCGGCGATCTTTCCGTTTTCGACCACAATTCCCCCATTCCGATGATGTCGCGCGGCGTCGATGCCAGCGTGGAACGGATCATCAGAAAAGCTGAGCGTTTGGCCCAGATGCAAGGTGGCGGTCATAGAGGTCCTCATATTTCAAGGTTAGACGGTCGCGGTAAACGAAAGCGAAAGGGTTTTTCCCCTCTACAAGTTGCACGCGTCCTGTCATAGGCTGCGCCACAAAAGCACGGAGGGCAGGCATGTCGCAAGAGACCCAGAACCTTACGGCCGAAATTGATCGTGACGAAGATGCTTATGCGCTGGATCGCAAGGATGTCGCGCGTGTGCTTTATGCCGTGGATCGCGGTGATCGGGATCAGCTGATCGCCTTGATGGACCCGATGCACGCAGCGGATATCGCCGACCTTCTCGAACAGGTGAATGCGTTTGACCGGGGGCGGTTGATCCGTCTCTATGATCGCGAGTTTGATGGCGAGATCCTTTCGGAACTTGAAGAATCGCTGCGCGAAGAGGTCATGGACGCTCTGGCGCCGCAGGTTCTGGCCGAAGCCGTGCGCGATCTCGAGACCGATGATGTTGTGGATCTGATCGAAGATCTGGATGAGCCTCAGCAAGAGGTCATTCTGGATGCTCTGGAAGACAGTGATCGGGCCGCCGTTGAGCAATCGCTGAACTATCCGGAATTCTCGGCAGGCCGGTTGATGCAGCGCGAAGTGGTTATGGCGCCTGAGCATTGGACCGTCGGTGAGGCGATTGACCATCTGCGCAACTCGGACCATTTGCCGGATCAGTTTTATCACGTGATTTTGGTCGACCCGAAACTGCGCCCTGTGGGCAATGTCACATTGGGTCGTCTGATGTCGTCTGCGCGTGAGGTGCGGCTCAAAGAGATCATTGAGGAGATTTTCGAACCCATTCCCGTGACGCAGGATGAAGGCGAGGTCGCCTATGCCTTCAACCAGTATCACCTGATCTCCGCCCCGGTGGTGGACGAAGACAACCGTCTGGTCGGTGTGATCACCATCGATGATGCTATGGCCGTGCTGGATGAGGAAAACGAAGAAGATATCCTGCGTCTGGCAGGGGTGGATGAAGAAAGCTCGCTGGCGGACCGGATCATTGACACCACCAAGCGTCGGTTCCCTTGGTTGGCTGTCAATCTGGTGACCTCGGTTCTGGCGTCGCTGGTTATTGCACAGTTCGAAGAGGCCATTGCTCAGCTTGTGGCGCTGGCGGTGTTGATGCCCATTGTCGCGTCGATGGGAGGGAATGCGGGAACCCAATCGCTGACCGTGGCGGTGCGGGCGCTTGCAACAAAAGACCTGACCGGTTCCAACCTGGCGCGAGTGATCCGCCGTGAAGTGGCAGTTGGGTTGGTGAACGGGTTGGCCTTTGCGGTGATCATGGGCGTTATCGGCATCCTTTGGTTTGGCTCCCCGGCGCTGGGCGCAGTGATTGCCGCCGCAATGGTGATCAATCTTGTCGTGGCTGGGCTCGCAGGCATTGCGATCCCCGTGCTTCTTGAGAAGGCCGGGGTTGATCCGGCTTTGGCCTCAGGGGCTTTTGTGACCACTGTCACCGATGTGGTGGGGTTCTTTGCCTTTCTGGGCCTTGCAGTTGTTGTCTTGCTGTAGGAGCAGAGCATGGATCTGGAAACACGCAAAGCGGAGGCCCGCAAAGCCGGGTTTGCCCGCCGCAAACACGCCTTTGATACGCAATTGCCGGGGGCGGCTGGGTTTCTCAGCACCGTCTTGGCGGGGCATCGTGGTGTGGCGCTTTCGGCCTACATGCCCATCCGAACCGAGATTGACCCGATGCTCGCGATGGAAGAAGCCGCCGCGCATGGCCCGGTTGGCGTTCCGGTGATTGAAGGCGCGGGGCTGCCGCTGAAATTTGCGCGTTGGGAGCCGGGCTGCGCCATGACGAGTGGTCCCTTCGGAGCGCAGGTGCCTGCCAATCTTGAGTTTTTTGAACCAGAGATTGTCGTGGTGCCATTGGTGGCCTTCAGCCGTGCCGGCGGACGACTGGGCTACGGTGGTGGGTTTTACGACCGTACGCTCGAATTGCTGCGCAGCAAGCGCCCGACACTGGCACTTGGCTTTGCATTTGCGGCTCAGGAAGCCTCAGACCTGCCACTAGAGCCTACGGATCAACCTCTTGATCTGATCATTACCGAACAGGGGATTATCGAGCCTTAAAAGGATTTTGATCATCATGAATTGGGCAAGCCGTCTTCTATTGAGAAGGCGGCTTTCTCTTGCTGCAAGACGACAATGTGCCAAACATGTTTTTTGAATTAAACAAATTTAGAAAAATTTAGCAAAGTCCCGATAGCGGATAGAGTTACCCCTCGGCTGAGGGGGCTTGATGCGGCTCTGGAACTTGGAGAACACCTCTTGCTCAACTCACCTATGAAGAAGTCCATCCTGTTTGTCGCGGCCGCTGGACTTTTGATTTTTGGGATTTGGCTTGTCACCTTCCGGGTGCTTGAAGCGGACTATGAGGCACGCGTTGAAGCAGGAAGTGAACGCGCGCAAGAAATGGCCGTGTTCTTTGAACGCGACACCCGCAAAATTCTTATGACAGCAGATGCCTACGTGCAGGAGGCCCGGCGTCTTTACGAACTAAGTGGTGATGTGCGGGATGTTGAGGACTTTGTTTCCAAGGCCCTGCCGCAGAACGATATGATTTCACATCTGACCGTCATTGGAGCGGACGGTGTGCCGCTTTTGGTCTCTGGCCACAAACTCAAACCCGGCGTAACCGCGGCAGACAGAGAGTACTTCAAGTACCAGCAACAAAGCACAGGTGATGAGGTTTACATCTCGCTACCGCATCTGGGGCGTAACTCTGGCAAGTTGACGGTGCGGTTGGTGCGTCGCCTCACTGGCCCAGACGGCGCTTTTGGTGGCGTGGTGTTTGCTGCAATCAACGAAGACCAGTTTACAGCCTTTTATAAAACTCTGAATCTGGGCGACAAGAGCTCGGCAACGGTGGTGGGATTGGACAAAAAACTGCGCGCCCGATCCAGTTATGGGCGATTGGGGCCGGGGCAGGACATCAGTGGATCCCGCATCTGGAAAGAGCTTGGGCAGAGCGAAATTGGTCTGTATAGCCAGCTGAGCGTCGTCGACGACGTGCAGCGCTGGTATGCCTATCATTCGGTGGAAGAGTACCCTCTGGTGGTTGCAATGGGGTTGGCCGAAGATGACCTGCTTACCGGTGCTCAAAGCTTTGCAAAACCAATCTATGCGATCGCTGGTCTAACCACATTTGCGGTTTGCCTAATGACGGGCATGCTGTGCCTCGGGACGTTTGTGCGTCAGGCCCTGGTGAACGAGATTTCCGAACGGCGTGAGGTCGAAGCAGGCCTTGAGGCGGCCAACACCGATCTTTTGCAATTTTCCTACAGCGCAAGCCATGATCTCAAGGCTCCTTTGTCGACAATTTCAGGGCTGGTGGACTTCTGTTTGGAAGATCTGGAAGATGGAGAGTACGGCGAGCTGGAAAAGCACCTGAAAATGGCGCTGGCGGTGTCAAACCGGAGCGCCAAGAAAGTCGAAAGTCTGTTGCGCATTGCGCGTATTGGAGAGGATGAGATCACCGAGTCACAATTTGATCTGAGATCTCTATTGGACAACATCTGGCAGGATCTCACCGCAGACTTGGGAGAGCGCTGTCAGCTCAAACTGGATCTGTCACACCAAGATCCGATTGTTGCGCCGGAAGCCATCTTGCATGCGATCATTGAGAATTTGATTTCCAACGCCATCAAATATGCAGACCCAGAAAAGGATCAAACTCTGGTTCAAATCTCGACGGACGTGGACGGGGACAGGTTTGTTATCAAAGTGAGCGACAACGGTGTTGGCATCGCACAATCGGATCAGCCCGAAGTGTTCAAAATGTTCAAGCGGATCGACGACCGAGGGGGCGATGGGCTAGGGCTGGCGCTGGTGCGCAAACATCTGGAACGTCTCGGAGGTGACATTTCCCTTGAAAGCACTCTTGGTCAAGGGACAACTTTTGTGATCTATCTAAGCGGAGTGAAGGAGGCGCAGGCATGACAGTATCAGTTGTCATCGTGGATGACAGCGAAACCGAACGGTATGTCGTCAAACGACGCCTGTCGCGGGCGGGCGGCTTTTGTAACGTTTGGGAAGCGCCTTCCGGGGCTCAATTTTTGGATGATCATTTTTCGGCAAATTCAAATACCTCACCGGACGTCGACCACCTTCTTGTGCTAATGGATATCAATATGCCGCGTATGAGCGGCTTTGATACCGTTGAAAGGATGGAGGCCTTGATGGCCGAAGGGCAGGGGCCGAAAGAGTGTTCGGTGATTGTCTGCACTTCGTCTGAGAACCCCTCTGACAAATTGAAGTCGCAGGAGTTTCAGTCGATTAAGGGGTATATCGTGAAACCCATCGACAAATCAGATATTGCAGATCTGACTAAGACAATCCGAGCCTAGCTACACGGATATAGATTGTACCGCGCCGCCTTTAGGACAAATAGCCGCCTACGGGCTGCGCTGGGTCCGGGGCATCGCACCCAATCTGTGGCATCAAATCGATTTCTATCACCCGACACATCGCATCAAGCGATAGCCCATTTAAAGAAGTTCCGAAGGGGTTTTCCAGCTCTTCAGTAACCGCAGCCAACCCAAAAAACATATAGGCTACAACGCCGGTAAATATCGGGGTCAGCCAGCCTGCGCTTTCTACAAGTCCTAAAGGTAAAAGCAGGCAATAGAGTACCGATGTGCGGTAGACCAAAAGCGAATAGACAAAGGGTAGCGGTGTTGATGCGATACGTTCGCACCCGGCCTGTGCCAATCCGATGCTGGCCAAACGTTCCATAAGGCTTCTCACCCCAAACCCATCCACGGATCCCGAGCGATATCCCTGCTGCACAAGGCCAGCCATCCGATTGAGCGCATGTACGGCGCTGTCATCTGTTAGAGTGCTCCATCGGCGCAGCTCTGCGTCTGGCGACACCTGTCGCAGCGCGATGCGGTGCAGATGAACAAAGGCCAGCATTTCTCGAATGAGATCCATGCGCTGGGCGTCTGGGAAAAAAACCAATGCCTCTCGCGCCAGAGCGCGGGCGTCGGCAATCAGCTGCCCCCAGAGTTTGCGCGCCTCCCACCACCGTTCATACGCGGCGTTGTTGCGAAAGCCTAAGAACAAAGACAATGCTATGCCAAAGCCGGTGAAGGCTGCGGCATTGGCGTGCTGCAGGGGCATCAGATAGGTATCAATCCATGTGATGGCTGCGGCAAGCGCCATGACGGCGCCGATCCGTGGCAAGATGCGCGGCAAAACCGAGCCATGCATCGTGATCAACAAAGACAACCCGTGTTTCGGTTTTCCGACAATCATAAGGGGCCTCATTTTTGAGACCCCTCATAGTGCGTGTGATTTGTTCAGGTCGCGCTCAAGTCGACAGAGCGTTGGCCCAATACGTCAGAGCGCGCGCCAGCCAATATCGCGGCGCACAAAGCCTTCGGGCCAAGTGGTGCCATCCACAAGCACATAGGCGCGTTGCTGAGCTTCTGCCAGGGTTGCACCGCGTGCTGTGGCGTTCAAAACCCGGCCTCCGGTGGCCAGAACCTTGCCATCTTCGGCTTTGGTTCCCGCGTGGAACATCATGTTAAAGCTGTCTTCGGGCAGATCGCCCAGGCCTTGGATTTCAGTGCCTTTCTCGTAGGTGCCAGGATATCCTGTGGCGGCCATGACCACGGTCAGCGCGTGGTCATCGGCCCATGTGACTTTGGCCTCATCCAGACGTCCTTCGGCGCAGGCATGCATCAGGTCGAGCGCCTGCGCACCGAGACGCAGCATCAGAACCTGACACTCAGGGTCGCCGAACCGCACATTGTATTCCACCAGACGGGGCTGACCGTTTTCGATCATAAGCCCGGCATAGAGAACGCCTTGATAGGGCATGCCACGGCGGGCCATTTCGGCCATGGTTGGGCGGACAATCTCGTCCAAAGCTTTCTGCGCCACCTCGTCCGACAGGATCGGCGCAGGGGAATACGCGCCCATCCCGCCCGTGTTGAGGCCCGTGTCACCTTCGCCCACACGTTTGTGGTCTTGCGCGGTGCCGATCGGCAGACAGGTCTCTCCGTCCACAAGGACAAAGAACGAGGCTTCTTCACCGGTCATGAATTCTTCGATCACAACCTCGGCGCCTGCACCGCCAAAGGCACCACCAAACATGTCGTCCACTGCGGCCAGCGCTTCATCGGTGGTTTCGGCGATGATCACACCTTTGCCTGCGGCCAGACCGTCCGCTTTGACAACCAGCGGCGCGCCCTGGGCCTGAATGTAGTCTTTGGCTGGGGCCAGTTCGGTGAAATGCGCATACCCAGCTGTGGGCGCGTCAACCGCGGCGCAGATTTCCTTGGTGAAGCTTTTCGACGCCTCAAGGCGGGCAGCCGCAGCAGAAGGTCCAAAGACCAGAATACCCGCTTCGCGCAGGCGATCGGCGACACCGGCGGCCAGAGGCGCTTCAGGGCCAACAATCACCAGATCAATGGCGTTTTCGCTTGAGAATTCAGCCACCGCGCCGCCGTCTTCAATATTCAGGCTGGCACATTCGGCAATCTGGGCAATGCCCGCATTGCCCGGCGCCACGATGAGTTTGTCACATTTCGGGTTCTGCAGCGTTGCCCAGGCCAAAGCGTGTTCACGTCCGCCGCCGCCGAGAATGAGAATGTTCATAAGATGCGCTCCGATGCCTGTCTGAGTGTGCTGGCCTGATGTTGGGGCGCTTTTAGGCGAGCCTGTGCTTTGGGGAAAGAGATAATGGCGCGGCGAATGCGCTTTGACAGTGCCGCAGCGGCATCTCTGGAACAGGTTTGTTTCCCATGGTGAAGTATGGGGGGATAAGTTGGAGGGTGTGATGCGTGTTCTGTCGGTGCTGTTTGCTCCGATTTTGTTAGCTCAGGGGCTTTGGGTTGGCGCACGGGCCTTACGTCTGCCCGAAGCGGCGGGGGCGCGTACCGGACAAACCGGGCAGGGCGCACCGCTGCGGGTCCTGATTGTTGGCGACAGCTCGGCCGCAGGCGTCGGCGCGGCAACGCAGTCTGATGCCCTCTCGGGGCAGTTGGTGGCACTTTTGGCACAAAACCACACGGTGAGCTGGCGTTTGAGTGCCAAAACCGGCGCGACCTCGGTCAGCATGCTGAAGTCACTGCAAGAGGAGGATCTTGGCACCTTTGACATCGTGGTTCTGGCGCTTGGCGTGAACGATGTGAAAAACGGCGTGGGTCTCAGGGCTTGGAAGGCAAATTATTCCGCAATATTGGACCTTCTCCGCCTGAAATGTGGTGTGCGACATATCTACCTGTCTGCGGTGCCACCGCTGGGTGATTTTCCACTTTTGCCCTGGCCGTTGAATGCGGTTTTGGGCGCGCGAGCCCGACGTTTTGATGCGGCGCTTCAGGAAATGGCCTCGGATCACAATGCCTGTCATCTCCCGTTTGAACTCGGCCTTGATCCTTCTGATATGGCTGAGGATGGCTTTCACCCCGGTCCGGGCCTCTACACACTTTGGGCCGAGGCAATTCACACCCAGTTGGCGCGGGACCTGAAGAGCCGGGAATAATTTGAGTGGTTAGGTTTTGCTTGGCTTCAAAACCTCCTAAGATTGCCAAAAGACGAAACACAGGCCGCCCTTCATGAATCTTTTTGACGACGATAGCCCTGAGACCAATGCGGGCAATGCCCCGGAGTTTTCCGTTTCGGAACTCTCTGGCGCTGTAAAACGTACCATTGAGGGTGAATTTGGCCATGTGCGTGTGCGCGGTGAGGTTGGTCGTGTCAGCCGCCCTCGGTCCGGGCATATCTATCTTGACCTGAAAGACGATAAGGCTGTGATCGCCGGGATCATGTGGAAGGGCGTGGCCAGCCGTCAACAAACGCAACCCGAAGAAGGTATGGAGGTGATCGCCACCGGGCGTCTGACCACCTTTCCGGGGCAATCCAAGTACCAGATCGTCATAGAAGAAATTCGTCCCGCTGGGATGGGGGCCTTGATGGCGATGCTTGAGAAACGCAAGGCGCAGCTGCAATCTGAGGGCCTGTTTGATCCTGCCCGGAAAAAAAAGCTGCCCTATCTGCCTGAGATCATTGGCGTTGTGACCTCACCCTCTGGTGCGGTGATCCGGGACATCCTGCACCGGTTGCGCGACAGGTTCCCGCGAAAGGTTCTGATCTGGCCGGTGGCCGTTCAGGGGGCAAAATGTGCCCCCGAGGTCGCGCGTGCCATTGAAGGCTTTAACCGATTAACCCCCGGCGGAGCGATGCCCCGCCCGGATCTGATCATTGTCGCACGCGGCGGCGGCTCGGTCGAAGATCTGTGGGGGTTTAACGAAGAAAGCGTGGCTCGGGCGGCTGCGGCCTCTGATATCCCGCTGATCTCAGCTGTGGGACACGAGACCGATACAACGCTGATTGATTTTGTCTCGGACATGCGGGCCCCAACCCCCACAGCGGCCGCCGAACTTGCCGTGCCTGTGCGTATGGAGCTTCTGGCGGGGCTACGTGACTTTGGCGCGCGAATGACCGGTGTGATGGGGCAACGCCTTGAAATGCGCGGCCAACGCTTGCGCGATCTGGGCCGGGCCCTTCCGCGCCCCGAGATCTTGTTGGACGGCCCCCGCCAGCGGTTCGATGTGGCGGGTGACCGGCTTCCCCGTGCCTTGCAGCAGCTCGTCGATCAGCGCAGGCTTCAACTGAGCAAGAACGCAGGCGCCCTGCGTCCTTCGGTTCTGGCCCGCGCCATGACAACCGAACAGACCCGGTTGGAGGATCGTGCCAAACGCTTGCAGCCGGCTTTGGCACGTTTGACCGAGGTGAAGAAAGAGGCTCTGGCCCGGCGGGTTGATCGTTTGAGCCCACGCCCAATTACACGTGAAATCACTGTCCAGAAAGACCGGCTTGCCGTGTTGTCACGCCGAATGACCGAAGCACACTTGGGTCGGATCTCTGAGCTGAAAACCAAACTGGACGCCACCGACCGGCTACGCGAAACGCTGGGCTATCGGGCCACGCTTGAACGCGGATATGCGGTTGTACGTGCTGATGGACAGGTGGTGACAACCCAAGCAGCGGCCGGAAAATCGGCGTCCCTTGAGATCGAATTTGCGGATGGCCGGATGCAGATTGGTGAAGCCGCACACCCCATTACTGCGCAGGCGCGGCAATCTGAGTCGAAACCAGCGGCAAAACCCGCCAAGAAGACCGCCAAAACACCGCCTCCGGAACAAGGTAGCCTCTTCTAACCGTTGGTAAACCAGAGGCTTTCTTTTTCTTCTGCGCTCGCATAAGGTTTTCTGCGATGCTGCATTCGCAGGGAGGCGAGGATGGCGGAGACAGAGAAACCACTGCTGATTAAGCGCTATGCAAGCCGTCGGCTGTATAACACGGAAACGTCGGACTATGTGACGTTGGAGGATATCGCGGGGTTTATCCGCGAAGGACGGGATGTTCAGATCATCGATTTGAAATCTGGTGACGACCTGACCCGTCAATACCTGCTGCAGATCGTTGCCGAACATGAGAGCAAAGGCGAAAGTGTTTTGCCGATCAATGTTCTGACGGATCTGGTTCGGTCTTATACCAATCAAACCGGAAGCTCGGTGCCACAGTTTCTGGCCGCAAGCTTTGAGATGTTTCGCGACAGCCAGTCCAAGTGGATGGAAAACGTGAACACGATCAATCCGATGATGGCGCATATGCCGGGATTGGAAGCGATGCAGGCACAGCAAGAGGCCTTTTTGAAGGCCATGACCGGCGGAATGGCCTCTCCGGCAAGCACCACGCCGCGATCAGATGCACCCGAGGACGGCGAAGATCTGGATGCGATTCGCAAACAACTGGCGGAACTGCAGGAAAAGCTCTCAAAACTGGGCAAGTGAGCCGGATGTTGTGAGACAGGAAAGCCCCGGTTTGGCCGGGGCTTTTGTTTTTGGATCAGGTGCCAAAGGCGCGCGTTTCGCCAAAGGCTGTTTCTGCCGCTTCCACCAGAACCTGCGCCACCGCATCACATTCCAGAGCCGTGAGCCGCGCGGGAAGGCGGGTGTCACAGGCGCGCAGCAGCATTGATTTTGTCTGAGGCAGGTCAAACTGTTCCGGCATGAATTCCCAGTTCCAGAAGGCGCGCGCATTATCCGACGTCAGACCAAAGACCTGCACCTTGACCCCAAGGTCTGAGGCCGCTGCCACAAACTCATGAACCTGTGCGTCACTGACGTTGTCGAGGTTGAACTGCAGCGAATCCGGGGCGCGGACTTCTGCATCAAGCTTCGGCGGAACCGAGATCCATGGGCTTTGGTTGATCAGCTCGGCGACCTGATCGTGATTGCGACGACCATCGACCACACGGCGGGCAAGATGCGGCAGTTGGGGGCGGATAACTGCGGCCGACAGGTTGGACATGCGCAGATTGTAGAGTGGCAGTTTGTTCTGCCAGCGGCCAAAGGCCTCTTCCAATTCGGCGCTGTTGTCCTTGCGGTCCATGTGTTTGCGCCAATTGTGTTCATAGGCGCCGGACATAATCACCGCCTGCGCCACCAGATCCGCATCATCCGTGATCAGAATACCGCCTTCACCGGCATTGATCATCTTGTAGCTTTGGAAGCTAAAGCACCCCACCTTGCCGATGGTGCCGATGTTTTTGTCGTGCCATGTGGTGCCAAGGCTATGGGCGGCGTCTTCGACCACGGGGATGTTTCTGGCGTTACACAGTGCCATGATGGCATCCATATCCGACGTATGGCCGCGCATGTGGCTGATGATCACGGCATCGACGGTTTCCAGCTTGGTGGTGAAATCATCCAGATCAATTCGGTAGTTTTCACCCACTTCGCACAGCACCGGAATGCAATCTGCGTGGACCACAGACGATGGCACGGCGGCAAAGGTGAACCCCGGGATCATCACACGGGCGTCGCGGGGCAGGCCCAGGGCCTTGAGCGACAAAAACAGAGCTGCGGAACAGCTGGACACAGCCAACGCATATTTGCTGCCGAGCTGCGCGGCGAATTCCGCTTCGAGCAGGGCCACAGGTGCATCCTGTGGGGCGGTGTATCGGAACAAGTCGCCGGATTGCAGAAGACGGTCAATTTCAGCGCGGGCTTCGGCGGGAATTGGTTCGGCGTCATGCATGTTTGGCAGCATAGTTTTCGACTTTCTGAATTCTAACTTTCACTCCTCTTAATCTAGAGATGTAACAGCCAGAAGAAAAAACCGCTGCACGAGGGTGCAGCGGTCCATGTTTGTGGCGTCAAAGTGACAGCTATTTAGAGGCCCAATCGATCGCGCAGGGCAAACCAGGTCATGGCGAGTGTGAGCAAGGGAGAGCGCAGCGCAGGGCCGCCCGGGAAGCGAGGGCAGGGCAGGGCGGCATAGGCATCAAACCCGTCAGACTGGCCGCGCAGAGCCTCGGCCAACAGTTTTCCGGCCTGCACCGCATTGCCTACCCCATGCCCGGAATATCCCGAGGCGCTCAGAACATTCGGCGCAATACGCGCAATATGGGGCATGCGCTTCATGGTGATCGCCAAAGTCCCGCCCCAGGTGTAGTCGATCTTAACGTCTTTCAGATGCGGATAGATTTTGGACAGCGGTTTGCGCACGGTCGCGGCGATGTCCTTAGGAAAGCGGTAGCCATAACTTTCGCCGCCGCCAAACAACAGCCGCCCATCATGCGAAAGGCGGAAGTAGTTGATGACAAAGAGATCATCGGCAATCGCGACGTCGCGGGCCAATACCTCTTTGGCACGCTCCCCAAGGGGTTCGGTCGCCACAACAAAATTGTTGATGGGCATCACCCGTGCCGCCACCTCTCCGTTCAACCCGCCAAGATAGCCATTACAGGCATAGATCAGGTGATCGGCCGTGATGCGCCCGATTTCAGTTTGAACTGTGACTGTGTCACCGGGCGTGACCTGCGTGACTAAGCTGTTTTCAAAGATCTGTGCCCCAGCTTTAGCCGCCGCTTTTGCCAGCCCCTGTGCCAATCGCAACGGGTGTAGATGCGCGGCATCCATGTCAAGGATCCCGCCATGGTACGCGGGGGACGGGCAGATTTTGGCAAACTGGTCGCGGTCTAGCGTTTCAAGCGCATACCCATAGCCCCGCTGCATATGCTCGGCATAGTCATGGAGATCGTTGACAGATCCTGCCGACGTGCCGGCCCAGGCAATACCGGGTTTCAGATGACATTCGATATCATGGCGAGCGATCAGATCTTTGACCAGCTGTTTGGCCTCTTCGCCAAGATCCCACATCTGGCGCGCAGCATCCTGCCCAACCATCTTTTCCAAGACCTGCTGGTCCTGACGTTGGCCCGACCCAAGCTGTCCTCCGTTGCGCCCCGAGGCGCCAAAGCCAACCCGGTGGGCGTCGACCACCGCAACGCGCACCCCGTGTTCGGACAGATGCAGGGCTGCGGAAAGCCCGGTGAATCCGCCGCCAATGATACAGACGTCAACACGTTGATCACCCTCGACCTGCGGAAAACTCGGTAGATCGAGCCCCGTCGCGGCGTACCAGCTTTGCGGATAGGCGCCACGCGTGTCGTTGGAAAACAGCAGATTCATTGGGTATCCTCTTTCGGCTGTTATCCGAATTTAGACGTTCAGCAAAAGATGCTCGCGTTCCCAAGGCGAGATCACCTGCAGGAACTCTTCGTACTCCGCCCGTTTCACGATGGAGTACACCCGCGCAAAATCGGGATGCAGCACCTCATGTAGGGCAGTGGCCTCTTCGAACCGATCCAGAGCCTGTCCCAAAACGCGCGGGATATCTCCTTCCCCCTCATAGGCGTCCCCAGAGAATTCGGCGGACGGCACGCGTTTTTCCATCATGCCGAGATAGCCACAGGCCAGAGAGGCTGCGATTCCCAGATAGGGGTTACAGTCCATTCCAGCGATGCGATTTTCCACGCGGCGCGCTTGGGGCGGTGCCAGTGGAATGCGAATGCCGGTTGTGCGATTGTCCCGCGCCCATTCCAGATTGATCGGCGCGGCGTGATCGCGCACATAGCGGCGGTACGAGTTCACAAAGGGCGCAAGCACAGCGATGGCCTCGGGCAGGTGATGCTGCAACCCGCCGATGAAGTGCGTGAAGATCTCGGTTTCCTCGCCGTCCGGCCCAGAGAAAATGTTTTCACCGGTTTTGATGTCCAGCACCGAATGGTGGATGTGCATGGCGCTGCCGGGTTCGTCGGCGATGGGTTTCGCCATGAAGGTGGCAAAGCAATCGTGGCGCAGAGCGGCCTCGCGGATCAGGCGTTTGAAGTAAAACACCTCGTCCGCCAGCTTGACCGGATCGCCATGACGGAGGTTGATTTCAAGCTGTCCCGCCCCGCCTTCTTGCGTGATGCCATCAATTTCAAAGCCCTGCGCCTCGGCAAAATCGTAGATGTCATCGATCACCGGGCCAAATTCGTCCACAGCCGTCATTGAATAGGCCTGGCGGGCCGCGGCGGGTCGACCTGAGCGCCCTGTCATCGGTTTGATGTCCTGCGCCGGATCAAGATTACGGGCAATCAGAAAGAATTCCATTTCTGGCGCCACAACAGGTTCCCACCCCTGCGCGCGATACATCTCGACCACGCGTTTCAACACATTGCGTGGGGCAAAGGGCACCTTCTCGCCGTGGCGATCAAAGGCGTCATGGATCACCTGCAGGGTCCAGTCCCCGGTCCAGGGCGCAGCGGTGGCGGTGGACATATCGGGCTCGAGGATCATGTCCTTTTCGATAAAGCCATCGTCGCCTGCGGCTTCTCCCCAATCTCCGGTGATGGTTTGGAAAAAGATCGAGTCGGGCAGGTGGAAAAACTTCTGGCGCGCGAATTTGGAGGCGGGCACCGCCTTGCCCCGGGCGATGCCGGGAAGATCGGCAATCACGCATTCCACCTCATCAAGCCGATGGCCGTGCAGATACTGCTGGGCCGCTTCGGGCAGGTCACTCATCCAGTCACTCATGAAATTCTCCCTTCGCGGAAAAACAGCGCGAATTGATCGGCGAGCTCGGTTTGATGCAGCGGGGTGCCGATGTCTGCCTTGGCCGCATCCAATATTGCATCGGGCACAACACCGCGCCCGCGTTTGTCGATCAAACCGGTGACAAATCCATCGCCAAATTCAGGATGGGCCTGAACACTATAGGCTTTGCCGGGATAGAGCAGGGCGGCATGGGCGCAGAAGTCATTGCGCGCCACGGTTTGCGCCCCATCGGGCGGGGTGATCACCTGATCCTGATGCCAGGCCTGAATGACGCGGGTGCCTTGATCAAACTCGTAGGTCTGCGGGCCGATGGCCCAACCTCCGTCATATTTCTCGACAACGCCGCCCAGGGCTTTGGCGATCACCTGATGGCCAAAACACACGCCCACAATGGGGCGCTCGGCAGAGACAATGTCGCGGATAAGTTGCTCCAGTGGTGGAAGCCAGTCGTGGTCTTCGTAGACCCCATGGCGCGAGCCGGTGATCAACCAGCCATCCGCCGCCTCGGGCCCGTCAGGGAACTGGCCCTGCACCACAGAAAATGCTTCAAATTCAAATCCGCGATCCGCCAGAAGCGTTGCGAACATTTCGGGGTACTCGCCAAAGTCAGCCTTCAGATCATCTGGGGCCAGTCCGGTTTGCAAAATGCCGATTTTCATAGAACACCATAGTGTTGGATCTGACGCGGGATGCGTCAGACCGTATCGAGATAGATCTCAACCTGTTCGGGTTTGGACAGTTCCGCCATATAACGAAGTTCCTGCCGTTTTGTCATCAACATGTTCTGAATGATGTCCGGCTCAAAGATACGTTTGATCATATCGCTCTGATCAAAGGCATCGATGGCCTCTTGCCAGGAGCCCGGAATTTCCGGCAGGTCCAGATCATAGGCGTTGCCGGTGATGGGGGCCGGAGGCTGGATCTCATCTTCGATCCCAACCAGTGCAGCACCCAGAATGGCCGCCAATGCGAGGTAGGGGTTCACGTCACCCCCCGCGACACGGTGCTCGATCCGTCTCGCCACGGGTGCGCCTGAGGGCACTCGGATGGCAGCTGTGCGGTTCTCGTAGGCCCAGCTGAGCTGAACCGGGGCGTGAGATCCGGGCACCAGACGGTCGTAGGAATTGCCGTGTGGGGCAAAAACCAAGGCGCTGTCCTGCATCGCCGCCAGACAGCCGCCAATGGCGTGTTTTAAAGCCGCCGTACCCTCATCCCCGCCGTTGTCGAAGATGTTTTTGCCATCGTCGTCCAGAACCGAGAAATGTGCATGCATGCCGCTGCCGGAATAGTCCTCATAGGGTTTGGCCATAAAGGAGGCGGCAAAACCATGACGGCGCGCCAGACCTTTGACCAGCATCTTGAACAACCACGCATCATCGGCGGCACGCAGCGGATCGGCCTGATGGACCAGATTGATTTCAAACTGACCCAGCCCTGCCTCGGAAATGGCTGTATCCGCTGGAATATCCATGGCTTCGCAGGCGTCATAGAGATCAGTGAAAAACCCATCAAAGGCGTCCAGCGCGCGGATCGACAGAATCTCGGCGGCTTTGCGGCGTTTGCCAGAGCGTGGCGACACTGGCACCTGCAAATTGCGTCCGCTGTCGTCGATCAGGAAAAACTCAAGCTCTACTGCCACAACCGGGGTCAGGCCTTTGGCTTTGTATCGCTCGGTGACGCGGGCCAGAGCATGTCGTGGATCACCTTCGTAGGGGCGTCCGTCTTCGTGGAACATCCAAAGAGGCAACAGAGCGGTTGGCGCTTCGAGCCAAGGCATGGGAACAAACCCACGTTCGGTGGGCATCAAGGCCCCGTCTTTGTCACCGGTCTCGAACACCAGTGGGCTATCCTCGATGTCTTCGCCCCAGATGTCGAGGTTAAGCACCGACATGGGAAAGCGGGTGCCGTCTTTGAGAACTTTATGGGCGGATGGGATGGGCATGCGTTTGCCGCGCGCGACGCCGTTCAGGTCACAGGCTGCGGCGCGAATGGTGCGGACCTGCGGGCGGTCACGCAACCAGTCGGATGTCGAGGCCGACATGGGTATCTCCTAATTTGATCAAATTTAGGATAGCCCGACAAATTGCATCCTGGCAAGGGAGAAAAGAAAAAGGCGACCCGAGGGCCGCCAGTTTCGATTATCTGATCATCTTTGGACGATATCTGATTTTGGGCCGTTTGGCCTGAGGCAAATGCCGGTTCAGGCGTTTGTTGGCCACGCCGAAAATCCAGATCACAACCAGCGTCAACAGGATGAAGTACCCGGCAAGGATCGGATAGGGCACGAAGGGGTTAAACGTTTTGTCCGCGATATATTTCGCATAATACAATGCGTCGCCCTGTTGTCGCCAGACGGGGAACCCTGAGAAGAACACAAGCGTTGTGGCGTGGAACAGGAAGATGGCCTCGTTGGTATAGGCGGGCCAGGCGAGCCGCATCATGGTGGGCCAGGTGATCTTGCGGAACTTCTTCCATCCTGAGAACCCATAGGCGTCGGCCGATTCCATGTCTCCGCGCGGGATCGACAGGAGCGCGCCGTAGAAGATTTCACCGGAATAGGCAGCGGTGTTCAGGAACAGCACCACCAATGCGCCCAACCAGGCTGCGCTCAACGGGCCAAAGACCGGCGACACGCCTTTGAGATTGAGAAACAGGAAGTATGCAAAGAAGAACTGGATGAACAGCGGCGACCCACGGAACAAGAAAATGAACCACTCAGCGGCTTTGCGCGTGACCGGGCCACCGGAAAACTTCGCCATGGCCAGAGCATTGGCAAAGAGAAAGCCAAAGCTGACGGCAAGCAGGCCAAAGTAAAGGTTCATGATCATGCCCGAGCCAATCAGGGTGAACTGATCGCAGAGGGTGATGTCAGTGCGCGGTAGAACGCGTTCGCCATAGCCGATGGACTGAAAGGCGTATTTTTGGACCGTCTCCCAACAACTCATGCCGCTTTCCTCTGCGCTTCGCCACCGACGGTCGCCTGACCGTGGGACAGTTTGGTGGTGATCCGGGCTAGAACAATCTCAGACACACGGGTGAAGGCGAGGTAGAACACCAGCAGGACAAGGAAATACCACATCCGCCAGTCTCCGTGCGGATAGTCGGTAAAGCGGGCCATTTTCGAGCCGCCAAGCTCGCGCGCCCAATAGACGATGTCTTCAACACCCAGCAGGAACAGGAGCGGTGTGGCCTTGATCAGGACCATCCAGAGGTTCGACAGGCCGGGGAGGGCGTAAACCCACATCTGCGGCACCAGAATACGCCAGAATGCCTGACGATGGGTCATGCCATAGGCTTCGGCGGTTTCGATCTGACCACGTGGTACGGAATTCATTGCGCCGTAAAGCACATTGCCTGCGAAGGCGCCAAACACGATGGCAAAGGTCAAAACCGCCAAAGCAAACCCATAGGTTTCATGGATCCATTGCGGAGAGGTACCTAGGGGCATTTTGGCAATGTCACAGACAACAAAATCATTGCCCTGACGGATAGGGTCGGTCCACTCGGGGCAACGGGCCTGATGCAGCAGCCATTCGATGCCCTGATCCAAGGCGATGACAAAGAATAGGAAAAAGGCGATGTCAGGGACACCACGCACCGCTGCGATATAGCCTTTGCCGATCCATGAGATCGGGGCGATGCGCGCCCGTGACAGCATGGCAGCACCAAAGCCAAATCCAAGCGCCACAGGCGCAGTGATGGCCAAAAGCAAGAGCACCGTGCCAAAGGACACGTAAAAGCCCATATGCTTGCCGGTGGTCAGGTAGCAGCTAAGCCACTGCAGACCTTCCAACACGGCGGGGTCAGAGCAATAAGAAAAAATGGTGGGCCTCTTACCTTAGTGCGCGTCTCCAGCACGGAACGCGGGTGGGGAAAGGGAAAGGGACAGGGCGAGCCCTGTCCCAAAGATCAAGAAATGCTCAAGGCAATCAGAATTTGCCTTCGATTTCCCACTTGTCCAGCATCGCGTTCAGCGAGCCGTCTTCTTTCATCGAAGCGATGGCCGCATCGAATTTGCCGCGCAGCTCGTCATCCGATTCACGGAATGCCATGCCGATGCCACCGCCAAGACGGACCTCTTCCAGGAACATCAGATCGGTTTCTGCAACGATCGGTACCAGGAAGTCTTTGTCGGACAGAACCGCATCCACTTCGCCCGACTGAACCGCAGCAACGGTTTCGTCTGGGGTTGGGAATTCAACCAGAGTTGCGCCGGTTTCAGCAACATGCGCCGACTGGATGGTCGAAGCCTGAGCTGCGATCACAGCATTTTTCACGTCAAGACCTTCGGTCAGACCGGCGTAGGCCGATGGCGAGGGCTGAGTGTAGCCTTGGGTGAAGTCAACCAGCTCTTCGCGCGCTTCGGTGATCGACATGCCGGCGATGATCGCGTCGTAGTTGCCCGAAGTCAGGTTCGGGATGATCGAATCCCAGTCGTTGGTGACCCAGGTGCACTCAAGCTCAGCGCGTTTGCACAGCTCATCACCCAGCTCGCGCTCAAAGCCGTCTACTTCACCGGCATCGTTCAGGAAGTTGTAGGGAGGGTAGGCGCCCTCGGTTCCCAGACGAACGGTTTCGGCCATTGCGGCGCCAGCGGTCAGTGCCAGGGCTGCGGTGGTCAGGATCAAGTTTTTCATAGTTAGCTCCCCTTTGGTTTTTTGTTGGGTCTTAAATCTCAGTGCTCAGATCCGCGTTATGCGTGAACTGTGGCAGAGAGGAATTGCTTGAGGCGTTCGCTTTTGGGATTTCCAAACAGGGCATCCGGAGCGCCTTCTTCTTCAATCAGGCCTTTGTGAAGGAACACAACGTGGCTTGAGATATCTGCGGCCATTTTCATGTCATGGGTCACGATGAGCATGGTACGCCCTTCCGCAGCAAGATCTTTGATCACTTTGATCACTTCCTGCTCGAGTTCCGGGTCCAGCGCGCTTGTGGGTTCGTCAAACAGCAGGGCTTCGGGTTCCATGCACAGGCCACGGGCAATCGCCGCGCGCTGTTGCTGGCCGCCAGAAAGCTGGGCGGGATAGACGTCGCATTTGTCGCCGATCCCCACTTTGTCGAGATACTGCCGCGCCTTGGCTTCAACCTCGGCCTTGTCCCGACCGAGAACAGTGACCGGTGCTTCCATGACGTTTTGCAGGATTGTCATGTGAGCCCAGAGATTGAACTGCTGAAACACCATCGAAAGATTGGTGCGAATGCGCAAAACCTGCTTGGGGTCCGCCGGATGGCGGTTCAACCCGGTCCCACGCCAGCTCACAGGTTCATTTTTAAACAGGATTTCACCCTGCTGGCTGTCTTCCAGCAAATTGCAGCAGCGCAGCAACGTGGATTTTCCGGATCCCGATGACCCAATCAGCGAAACAACATCGCCTTTTTTGGCAGATATATCGACGCCTTTGAGGACCTCCAGCTCACCATAAGATTTGTGAAGGTCGCGAATTTCGATGACGGGGCTTTGATCGGTCACGGTAGGCCTGAACAGTTATTGCTTGGGCGGCAGGATGACGAAATTTTAACAGGATGCAACGGAGAATTCCCTGTTGACGTCGGGTTTGGATACAAAATCCAAATTTAGCCGAGGGTTAGTCTACTTCAGGGGGAAGCGGAAGCGCCAGATACTCCGCTTCTGGGATAGCTACAATGCCTTTCAGGCCCAGAAGGTCACGATGTTCTACAGAAATAGCTGAAATTGCGGATCTCAACGCCTGAAACAGATCCTGTGTCAGATGGGGCTGGTTGGTGATGAAGGGCAGGGCCGGTGTTGGCGTGGTGCGGGTGATCTCGCGCAGAGATTTGGCCCAGGGCTCATATCTTTGCACCAAGCGCCACGTGTGGGCGTCAATGGCCGCCGTCGCCGCATGACCTTCTGCAACTGCCAGGGCCGAGGCCCGATGGGCGCCGCTCAGATGCACAGAACCGAGCGTGATACCCTGCGCTTTTGTCTCTTCATAAGGGGCAGACCATCCTGACTGAGACAGCGGCTCATTCACCGCAATCTTTTGTTTCTCAATATCTTTCAGCTGGTGGATGTCGCTGTCGACATGGGCGATGAAAACTGAATTGTAGTATCCGGGGGCGCAGCCAGGGAGGCCGTAATCTGGGCTGCCAACCAAGGTGACCTGATCGTGCAATACGGCTCGGAATGGCAATCCGCAGGTCTGGGCGAGCAACAGATCAGGGGATTGCCACATCTCCCAAAGGTCTCCGTCGCGGGTCAGGTGATCGGGCCCTTGTCCCAATTGAGACCGAACCGACGCCCAGAGCGCATCATGTGCTTCGATAAGCTCGGGGCGGTCGTACATCGGCAGGGTGGCTATCATTGGCTCTCGATTCGTTTGCGGGCTTTGTTTGACTCGATGTCGCTCACCCCAAGCAATTTTGCGACCAAACGCAAGAGCGCGTCTTCTTCGACGTCCCGCACGCCATCCGCCAGAACCACCTGCCACAGGGCTTCGATCACCGCGATTCGGTCTTCAAGAGCAACGGTATCTTTGATCGCACGGGTGAAGCGCACCGTGTCGGGCGCCTCAGATTCGAGCACCTCTGCCTCCCCGCGCAGCTGTGTCGCTTCAAAGGGGGACATCCCATACCGCGCTGCGGTGATGCGGTCGATGCGGGTGGTTTCTTCGACGTCATAACTGTCGTCGGACCGCGCTACGCGCACCAACAGAGCGGTCAAAGCCAACCGCGCGTCGCCTTCGGTCAAAGGATCAGGATCGGGGCGCACCAAGCGCGACAGGAAATCTGCAAACATAAGGGGGATATAGGCGCGCCCGAGTGCAGGCGCAAACCTAGGATGGCCTCAGGGGATGACGGCGGCGGTGCGCGCGGCTTCAGAATCGCTGCGCTCTACACCCAGAACCTCTTCTACAAGCTGAACAACCGCGGTCTCCCGATCGTCGGTGATGCCATCCGCCAGAACCACTTTCCAAAGCGCATCTACTTTGTCTTTGCGGTGGTCGTAATCCACACAATCCCGGATCAACTGCGCCATCTCATTGTCGTCTTCAATTGTAAAGGCGAGCTTTTCACAGGTGGCGCGCATCTTGGCGGCTTCAATGGGGTTCAGATCATAGGCCTGCGCCAGAATGCGATCGATCTGTTCAATCTCTTCAAACAGATAGGCCTTGTCGGCCATGGCCACCCTGACCAACAGCGTGCCAAGCGCCAGACGGGCATCTGGCTCGGGCAAGGGCTCGGGCGTTGGTGTCTTGGACGTAAAGAATGACATTAACCCTTCGAGCATAGCCCTCTCCTTGATTTGGTGGTTCACGTCTGCGTTTCTACAAGGGATAGCAGAAAGACGCGATCTTCCAAGGAAAAGGTGAAGCCCGTTGCGTCACAGTTTCGCGAATCGCTGTGAGAGGGATTTGGCGAAATCAGACAGACCCCAGGGCGGGTTCACGATGAACATGCCGGATCCCGTCATGCGATGGCCTTTGCGGGCCGGTGGAAATGTCACCTCATGACGCAGCGCATCTGGAAACATCTCGTCCAGACGGTCCAGCATCGGGTGATGCAAGCCATCGGTTAGGATCGGATACCACAGCATCAGAATGCCTACATTCCATTTCCGGGCGAGTTTGCCCATCTGAACCGGAATGGTGTCATAGTCGGATTTCACCTCCCAGGGGGGATCAATCAACATCATCCCGCGGCGCGGGTCGGGCGGGCACAGGCTCTGCGCCAACGCTAGCCCGTCCTGCTGATAGATCTTGGTGTTGGGTGCGCGCAGGTTGCTGCGCAGGGCCGCATATTCCTGCGGATGCAGCTCCGCCAGATGCAGCTTATCTGTGTCGCGCAGCAGCGTCTGGGCGATCAAAGGCGAGCCGGGGTAAGATGTATCCCCATGTAACGCGCGGATCGAGGTCAAGGCACGGCGATAGGCGTGGTCCTTTGGAAACCAGCTCTCGGCAATATCGATGCCCTTTGCCGCTTCTCCGGTTTTCTGCGCCTCATCTCCCGCCAGATCATAAAGCCCCCGCCCGGCGTGGGTTTCGATATAGGACAGCGGTTTGTCTTTGCGCGTCAGATAATCAAGCGCCTGCGCGAGCAACGCGTGTTTCTGAACATCCGCCAGATTGCCGGCATGAAAGCTATGTTGGTACGAGAGCATAAGAGACCTGCGATCTATGGTGACCCAAGGGGTATGGACGTTGGGGCCTGTAGGAGCAAGTTTGAAACCGATCTGTATTTGACTGTGCGGAAGAGCGCCCGAGACGCGCTCAAAGCGCCCGTACAAAGACATGGTCTGCTCGACTTCGACGCGATGGGAGATCGCAGTCGGTTTCCGGCGGCCTCTAAATCGACATTCCTAAAGTGGTCAAGGCGGATAGTGTGCTGACTAAGAAGCTCGGGCAGGAAAACGCGTTGAAAATCGCCAAGCTCGTCGGACCTGCTGACCTTCTTGTTCCGTCGGTGATGTTGCGAACGCCGCGGGACGTAAGGCCCGCATTGCCGAACTGTATCTTGAGGACATGATTCAATCACAGATTGCAGCGCATCTGGGCGTCCACATTAAAACGGTGAGCCGCACCACCGCGCGACTACGTGACAAAGAACAGCTGTTCTTGAACCTGTGATTATCTGCCAACACGCTGGCAGATAGTTGGTTATTCGTCGTGCAAACCTCCTTTAGTTACCGCCATCTGGTAGCGAATTTTAAGACGGAGATTCGTTTTTGTTAGATTTTGTCAAATTTGTAGGCGAAGTCGCCACCCAGACCTCTGAAACAATTCAATATTCATTGGGGTTTTTGATGACAGACGAACAGACTTGGTCTCAGTTTCTTCTGTCGCTCGGCGTTGAAATTTGGTTGGCTCCGCTTGTAGGCGTGTTTGCAGTGATCGCGGCGGCGGCAAACCTTAAGAAAATGCAAGCCCAGATTGATGCTGCGAATGTACAGATTGATGCGGCGCATAAGGAAGCAAGGATAAATCACTTAATTTCGACGGCTACTCGCAAAGATGATAGGCTTCGTTACTTCTTCGATGAGCGATTAGCGCCCCGGCCCGAGGTAATTGAAGCTATCGCTATCTACTATGATCAATTGGGTATCTGGAAACATGGACTAGACGCAAATTTCAGAGTGGATACTGCCGAGAAAGTTGTCCTGATCTTTCCCAAATCTGATCCCGAGCCGGATGGAGACGTCCAGCTAGTTCAATTTAACAGCCATATCGTAAATTTGAATATTTTGCTTCATGCGGATCGTGAGAAGACAGTGGCCGATTATGCCAAGTCGGATAACGATTTGTACGGGTTGAGGGAGTGGGTTTTCTCTTTTGCTGCCACGTGGGTTCACCTCCTAAGATTAGTGTTAAAAGCTGTGGATCTGGGCTACAGTAAAGAAGCTGCCGGTCTTATGTTGAGCGAATGGCAGCACTCTGCTGAGGTTCACAACGCAGTTGGGGCCATATCAGATGAAGATCTTGAACTGGCTAGACAGCTTATTTCAGAAGCCTCTGAACTTCTCACAGACGAGGAATAGCCCCCCTCCGACATCTGTCAGGCGGCATAGCTAAAACTCTGTCGCTTCGTTTGCCCGAGACAAACGGAGCGGCTTATGGGCAGGGTTACTAGCATTGCAAAAAGCATCGTCGCCCGCGAGGGCGGCTATGTAAACGACCCAGACGACCCCGGCGGAGCGATCAAGTTTGGCGTGGCCATTCAATATCATGCCCCGCCTCGGGCTGGATCTTGACCGCGACGACGATGTTGACGCCCGCGACGTCAAACTCCTGACCTTTGATCGTGCGGCGGGTGAACATTACTTAAGGTGAAATGCCTCCCATGCAGTCCCAGAATGTTTTGCCGCAATCATTCGGGATCTTCCGGGGTACTGCAGTTATTTGTGTAACCCTACACACGCTGTAGTGTTACAGTATTTATTGCAGTACCCCGGAAGACCCTGAAAGATAGCGGAAGATGTCGGAAGGCCCCGTAATTCAAAGGTTTAGAATAGGCGGAGTCCGAGAGCGCCGCTTATGTTAAATTTTGCAGTAGATCCGTAGAATGGCCGATTTTGGGCCGGTAGAGCCGGGCAAGGGCCACAACAAGCACCAAGGCCGCGGGGCGGCTGAAACCCTTTTAAATAGGGGTTTAATGGCCGCTAAACGCCAAATCTGAAGCCTGAAGAACAGTTGAAGATGGCTTGGGAACTGGGACCTGCGCCGCCCACTTTGTGCGAAAGGTCCCAGAACGGGATTTATCGTTTTAATTCAGGGTACTAAAAAACCGCCCACGGTTTGGGCGGTTGTTCTAACTGGGACCTGATTTTCCGAAATTCCAACGGACGCCCACGTATTTCCAGTCTCAAAACTTGCCGAGAAAATAAGTCGTATATGAAGGTGTGGACGTAAAGAGCGAACTAGAAAGCGTTAAGTTAGCCTTGTTCGTAGCATTCGCTTCTAACTTAAGCTTTCTAGCCGGACTGTGAAGAAGCAATGGAAGGTAGCCCTGCTTCAGCTCGTATCCGACCCTATTCAACCTTTGGTTAAAAGGGACTTACTAGATACAAGTTTTGATGAGTCAGGCTTGACGTGGGGGCAATTTTTGCAAATCGTAGAGAGAGGAACGTCAGGCGAACCCTGGCATTCTTAGGTCTTACCTTCCGTGGTAGGTCATTCGAGGCGGTTGGGCCGTGTGCGTGGCCCGCCGCTTTAATTTTTTCCAGAAGCTGGCAAGTCTGTGTGTCGGGTGGGGTATTCGTCCAGCACTTTGTCCACTTGCGGCAAGTAAGATTTCCATAAAGGCATGCCATCGACGTTGGCTTCCGGATCGTGCCCAGCTTTTCTGCATAGTGCATAGGCCGAAGCTATGCGTAAGTTACGATTTACCTTTTCCGATGTCATTGTGTTGATGCCTTGTCGTTTAATTCTGAGTGGGCTTATCCAATTGCTATCTTGGTTGTTTAGGGGAAAAGAGGCCGTGCGAAATCAGTCGCACGACGTGAAGTTGCTTCGGGAGCGAGGTCTTCACCAGTCAAGCACGCCCAGCTGACCGCTCTTAAAGTCAGCGTATTCGCGATGAGTGTCACGCAAGGGAAGTTTCTCGTAAGAGCCGTTTCATGAATAAAAAGTGTGGCGCTATTGCATGTTTGACAGCTGAAGCAAAAGGTGAGGTTCACTGGAATGCTGCCAAAAATGCCAAGTGCTTGTATCTATCCGTATTTTGAGGTTGGAAATAAAACTATAGAACTCTGCCCATTGGTGGGGAGATCGGCTAGAAAGCGACGTAGTGAGCGAAACGGGATATGCTTCCCGATTTAGTCGCCTTCTAGCCTGACACTATGATGCACCCAAACTGGAAGGAGCTTATGTGCAGTTCCAGAAAAGCGTTAAATGCTAAAGAATTGGTTAACAACCTAGCGAGATTTCGTCAGGCCTCGTTGCCATAGCTTGCTTCTGCTTTGGCCGGGTTGCTAAGTAGCGTTGCTAAATTGAAGCGAGCGCAACGCTTGAGGCGTAATCTAGCCGGAGCACACAAATTCTGCCGTCTCGTTGTTCCAAAATTGGGCCAAACTTATAGGCGTCTATACCGTTGCGTTTAAAGATGCGCTCAAAGGCTGGGTTCATCAGGCCCAGTAGCGATTTTGCTCCCTGCTGCTCTGTGTGCGTTACCGCTCGTTGTATAAGCTGCAATAGCAGAGTGTTGCGGTACTTAGTTGGCAGAGCTGGTGAAATTGCCAATCGGGAAGCTTCCCATACATCTTTTGATCTTACTTCGCTGGTCATGATGCCAGATGGAAGGTTGGGAATTCGTCCCAGATGGGCATCTAGTATCATGTATGTGACAGCACCTTGATCGTTGTCGGTGCGTAAAAGCCTCATGCAGCCTAATACTTGTCCTTCTGCATGGGCTACCACATGGATGGCAGCGGGCGTATCGTATTGGTCATATTCGCAGCCCATACTTTCAAAGAGATTCCATCCCATGTTCGCGATGAAGAGGTCTCTGCGGAGTTGAAGGCATTGCACATATAAAGAATGATCGATGCAGGTATCTTTCAAGTCGATCACAGAGGTTCTGAAGTCCATAGCTGGTCCTCAAGCTTGGATATGAAAATCACAAACTAGCATGATTTGTCTGCGATCAAACCCCCCCACTTATCCAGGGAATATAGTTGAAGCGCGGCTCGAAAAGAGCTGACGCCAACATGAGAACAAACGGACTGTTTTCTCTGTGCAACTGCCGACATGCTAACCCCTAGTTCTGAAGCGATTTCTTTGTCGGGATGGCCTTCCTCAGCTAGGTCCATTAGATCTAACTGAGCGTTTGTTAGATTGGCCAGCTTTCTTGCTAAATCCAGCCGATGGGTGGCTCTACAAAGGTTATGGCAGTCGGAAATTGTTCTATGGTCAAGTTCGGTATTCACACCACCGAAGACCATCGTGTTTCCTCCATAATGAGATACGCTAACAAAGTTGCTATTAGCATCAAATTGTTCGGCGGCATCAAATAGGTCGCCGTTCATTTGATCTGGGCTCAAAAGTGTAGCGCCAGATCGGCGTAACATATTGTTTGCAAATAGGAAAATTGGATCATTTTTGTAGAATTCGTTCTCGAAATAGAGAGCTTTCCACTGATTTGGGAATGTAGTTATTGCATCATCGGGGGTCTGCCCTTTGGTTAGTGTGACGAAACCAAATGAATCAAATTTTGCTTGTACGGGTAAATTCATTATGACAATCTCCACTTATGGTTGTGAATCATAGTAAACCATGAGAAATCACATTTTACAATGATAGTGAAGATGGCACATTTATGAGTGACCGCGACAATATTGAGCGGCTACTGCTAGGCCTATCGGCAGCAGATTTGGCAAACGCGCTGGAAATTTTGGCGGGGAAGGCTTCTATGTTTTCTCTGGAAAACGCGCCTGAAGCTCACGGAGAAGATTTGGAAGATCCTCTTCGGGGATAACCTCAAGATGCCGCCTGATGGCGGCCCGTGGGTCATCCAGAATGTTGTCTGCATCCAAGTCGGTGGGCAACGTAAGGCCCAAGACTGGCAATATCTTAGATAGTGTTTTCTCGCTGAGCCAGCCGGTTTTGCCGTTGGTGAATTGAGACAAAGTGTTCGGGGAAAGCCCGACTTCACGGCACACGCGCGTCGCGTTGGTGCCGAGTGCCGCCATGCGAATCCTCAAATTCGTTCTTCTACGTTCCCAGTCTACTTCTGTAGCCACGGTTTCCCCCGGTTTCACACTTAGCCGCATTTTTCCTGAAAAACTATGAAAGCCTCAAGCTGTAGTTTTCTGCAATTGGCATGAAAAATGCGGTTTCCGTTGTGATAATCACAAAACACCCTTGAAAATCACAAAGTGACATGATTTAGATTGGGCGACACAACGGAGTTGGCGATGACTGAGCAGACAGTTGATAGAATTTTGCCTGACCCGCAGGCCTTTGTGACTTGGGTCAAGCGGGCAATGGCAGACTTGGAGATGCGCCCCTACGAGTTTTTGCGGGATGAGGGTGTGCCAGGCGCGAAAAACCGCGTTTACAACATCCTGAAGAACCCGAGCGCTGTTAAGCTCGAATGGGCGATGCGGCTTGAGGCCGAGATTAAGGAAGCCGCTAAAGCCCAAGGCATGGTGTTGCTACCGCTGGAGCCAGAAGCATACCCGCAGTTAGGCCAAAGCAATGGCACATGGTGAAGCTTTTGCGGCCATTCAAACAAGCGCCCATGCAGGCAAGCCGACCACTCACGATGGCTTGGGCGCTACACACGGACCTGAGGAAGGTCGGGTCCGTCCAAGCGGTGCGCGGTGCATCCTCCCGCGCTTGCGCGCCGCTTGGGAAACGTTCAGCGCTTACGAGCGTGCATTTTCAAACAACATCTGGGGCGATGTAGTCGCCTTGATTTGCTTGCTGATCGCAATGACGGGGGCAGTTGTTTTCCTGCCCCTGATCTTTGCCCCAGAATTTGAAAGGTGTGTCGAATGTCAGTCTTCAATGTAAGCCGCCTTGGCGAAGGCTATGCGATTTTTGACCGCGACGGTGTGTGTATTTCTGGCGTGTTCAGCAATCAGCATGTTGCCGAGGCGTCGGTAGATCACCGCCTGTTTCAGCTCAAGAAAAGCCGTCGAAACTGCCTCTGTTGCGGCGAAGAGTTTGACAGCTACGGCAAGCAAAATCGCATGTGTGGTTCCTGCCGCGAGCGCACCGCTGAAGAAGACTTTCAGCTCTTAATCTGACGCCTAATTTTCGAGAAAACCTATGTCCAATATTATGCCAACAATCACCGAATTATCGGTTGATGAAATTCAGATGGGCGACCGTCTGCGACCGGTATCACAAGCCGGTGTCGATGCGCTGAAAGCGTCCATCGAAGAGCTAGGTGTGATGAAAGACAAGATCCACGTGCGCAAGATCAAGCGCAGCGGGAACTATGTTTTGATGGTCGGCGGCCACCGATTGACCGCCGCCCGCGAATTGGGCTGGGAAACCATTCCAGTGGTCTGCTGGGACTGCAACGATAGCTTCGCCCGGTTGATGGAAATTGACGACAACCTAGCAGGGGCTGAACTGACGGCTCTTGATACAGCCGTCTTCCTTGCTGAGCGTAAAGACGTCTATGAGCGGTTGCACCCTGAGACAATAGCAACAGCAGGCGCGGAACTGGCGGCAAAGCGCTGGAACGATGCGACGGACATCGTGTCCACCGCATCCTTTGCTACAGCGACGGCAGAAAAGTTTGGCATTTCTGACCGCCAAGTTCGCCGCTTGGTTGCAGCCGGTTCGGTCCTTCGCGGACGCAACGCAAATGACCTGCGAAACGCTCCTAATCCCGTCACGCTAAAAGACCTTACAGAGATTGCCAAAATAGGCGAAGTGAGCGAGCGCGACCGTGTTGTAGCCTTGCTTAGCAATGGTGACGTCAAAAACGCTTCT
This sequence comes from uncultured Pelagimonas sp., assembly GCA_947497905.1. Classification (GTDB taxonomy): domain Bacteria; phylum Pseudomonadota; class Alphaproteobacteria; order Rhodobacterales; family Rhodobacteraceae; genus CANMIH01. The sequence continues at coordinate 159,237 of CANMIH010000003.1, read as the reverse complement.
GAGGCCCGCCGCAAGTATCAGTCTGAGCTGGGAAACGGCCCTACGCCGCTGAACAATACAGACGCGACCTTTGCCCGTCTGTTGGACGCTTGGCGGCGTGCCCCCAAGGCTGCCCGAAAGATGTTCCTCGAAACTGAAGGCGACGAAGTATCGGCTGTTCTGGCAGAGCTGAAAGGTAGCTCTGAATGACACAAGATGCGCCCAACAAGATCTGGTGGACATCTGCGGAAATCGCAGACGCTTGCCTGCCAGATCTGCCCACAACCAAACGCAAGGTGAACGCGCGCGCGGCTAGTGAAGGCTGGGCGCTCCAGGCAGGAAAAATCCGTCGCCGCAAGGGTAAGGGCGGCGGTATGGAGTATCACTTTTCGCTGTTTCCGCTACGTGCTCGTCTTGCTTTAACAGAAGCCAAAGACACTCTTGATCCAAAGCCCGTTGAGTTTGAAAGCAAGGCGGCTTGGGAAGAGTACCAGGGCCGTAGCGCTTCAGTTAAAGCGAAGGCTGAAAACCGGCTTCGGATTGTGCGTGCAGTTTTCGAAGTGCAGGCCGCTGGGGTAACCCGGACCTTGGCTATCCAACAAATTGGAAAGCTTGAGGGGGTGGGCGAAAGAACCATTTGGGGTTGGCTTGAGCTCGTCGAAAACAAACCAGAACAGAGCTGGCTGGCGTACCTTGCTGGGCGTACTGGGGCAGGGCGAAAGCAGCAACTTGTTCTAGACCCTGAGTTCGTCAACCTAGTGAAGTCTGATTGGCTTCGCCACTCCGGACCTAGCCTTTCATCTTGCTATGATCGAGCGGTGCGAATTGCGGAGCGCGAAGGGTTGGCTATCGTGCCTCTTTCGAAGATCCGAAGCCACTTCAAAGCGACGATTTCTAAGCCCACAGAAGTCTTTCTGCGTAAGGGGGCCGAAGCGCTCAAACGCTTGTATCCGCATCAAGGCCGCGACAAGAGCGCATTGGTGCCGCTGGAATGCGTTTGCGGTGACTACCATAAGTTTGACGTGTTCATTAAGTGGCCGGGTGAAGAAGGGCCGGTGCGGGCGCAAATGGTTGCGTTCTCGGATGTGTATTCCGGCAAGTTTCTGGCTTGGCGACTGTCTCTGACTGCAAATAGCCATACGGTGCAGTTGACCCTTGGCGATTTGATCCGCGATTGGGGTATCCCTCAGTCGGTTCTCCTGGACAACGGACGAGAGTTTGCCGCTAAGGCAATCACCGGCGGAACCCCAACCCGTTTTCGCTTCAAGATCCGCGATGATGATGTTCCTGGTCTTCTTCCTCTGATGGGATCGAAGGTCATTTGGGCGACTCCATATTCGGGGCAATCAAAGCCCATTGAGCGGGCCTTTAGAGACCTATGCGACCGCGTCGCCAAGCACCCTGCATTTGAGGGCGCGTATACCGGCAATCGCCCTGATGCGAAGCCTGAAAACTATGGAAGCCGCGCCATTCCGTTGGAAGAGTTTGAAGCGGTTCTGAATGAGGAAATCGCCCACCACAACGCCCGCCGTGATCGCCGCAGCGAAGTGGCAAATGGGCGGTCTTTTGATGAGGTGTTTAACGCCGGTTACAAGACCGCGCCCATTCGCAAGGCAAGCGAAGAACAGCTTCGCATGTGGTTGCTTGGGGCTGAAGGAGTGCGCGGTAAAACCGGTAACGGTGAGCTGAAACTGATGGGCAACCGGTACTGGTCCGAATGGATGTATCGGGTTGCGGAAAAGCGGGTTGTGGCCCGTTTTGATCCGGACAATCTGCATGATGGTGTCCACGTTTATGATCTGACCGGTGGCTATCTTGGATTTGCCGGTGCGCTTGTGAAAGGCGGATTTAACAAGGTCGAAGACGCCCGCGCCATCGCCCGGAAACGGGGGCAGTATGAGCGCGCGCAAAAGGAACTGGCCCGCGCTCAAAAGGCCTTCACCGCCGAAGAATTGGCGGCACGTTTGCGCAGCTCCGGGACGCCTACTGTTGCGGATGATCTGCCAGAAGCGGACGTTGTCCGTCTTCCGACGCCGCATAAGAACGCGCCGAAGCCTGCCAAAGCTAAGCCCGCTCGGATCGAACCGGAAACGCCCGCCGCACCTGTCGCTAATTTGGATGATCGGCGGATCTTGAAGGCCCCAGTTCATGACGAGGATGAGCGCCCCGAAGAGCGCTTTGGTCGCGCTATGGCGATGGAAGAGGGGCTGGAAGCTGGCGAAACCCTAACCGCCGAGCAGATTTCGTGGCTCGAAATTTATCAAACATCTGCCGAATACCGCGCGCACAAAAAGATGCGCGAAGCGTTCGGCGGAAATTAAACGAGGTAGTGAATATGGCATCACAGATTGCACAACTTACAAACGTGTCGACGCTGAATACGATGGTTTCGCAGCTCATTGACGCGCCTATCGGCCAAGAGCGCATGGGGTGCTTTTACGGTCCTTCAGGCTGGGGCAAATCGACCGCCGTAAGCGCCGTTCAAATCCTCTTTGATGTGATCGCGATTGAGGTCATTGAAAATACCTCCAAGCTGGATGTGCTGGACCAGATCGTCGACCAGATCCAGGTCAAATCACCGCGCAATGTGTCGGCGCGCATCCGGGCTATTGCGGGCTATATGGAGCGTACCAACCGAGCTTTGATTATTGACGACGCCCACTACCTGATTAAGCGCGGCATGGTCGGCATGGCCCGTGACATCTACAACACCGCAGGCGGTCTGGTGCCGGTGATCTTGGTAGGCGAAGAACTTCTTCCCCAAGACCTGACCCGGTTTGAAAACATCCACAATCGGATCGCGGTTTGGGAAGGGGCCCAGCCTTGCGAAATGGACGACGCGCGTCGCCTTGCTAGCATCTATGCCAAGGGCGTCGAAGTCGAAGAAGAGCTTCTGGCGGAAATTGTGAGCAAGGCCAACGGCGCAACACGCCGGGTCAGCAACATGCTGGGCAAGGCGCGCGAAATCGCAAAACAGCGCGGGGCAGAAGTGGTCACTCGCAAGCTCTGGGGCGCGACGCCTTTCTTCGACGGACTGCCGCCAGCGGAGCGCAAACCAGCACAGCTTCAGCCCCGTGTTTCTCTGGTCTCCACCTCTGGCGCAAAGGCGGCCCGCCAATGACTGACAAAACGTTCAAATCGCCGGTTGAAAAGGCCGCTTGGGACAAGGCGTCCAAGCTTCCTTTGATCCACCGGACCTATCTGGTTCGGGAAGGCGTGTGCGAAAGCATGGCGGCCCCATTCCTGAAGCGTTGGCTTCAAAAAGGGTGGATCGTTGAAGCGGAGAAACGCGGGCACCAGCGCTTTTACATTCTTCCCGAGCGGCGCGACGAAAACATGCGTGTCGGTGGCGAATGCAAAACGGCTGAAGACGCCATGTGGATTGTCATGTTGCGGTATCGGACGTTCACGCTGACGGATCTTGCGTCGATTGCCAGTGTTGGCGAACTGAATGTGACCATTCACCAAGCGCGCCAATACGTCAAAGACCTGATGGCGGGCGGTTACGTTGTTGTGCGTCAGGCGGCGGTGCCGCGTAAGTCTCAAGCGATCTATCACCTGGTCAATCGCACCGGGGAACGCGCACCCAAACCAATGCGCTTGCGTGGCCTCTTTGATCCTAACGAAGGCACCTTTGGGGCCTTTCTGCACGGGGGTGTAGAATGACACCTGTGTATTCAGCGGTAGAGATAGCGCGGGAAGCTTGGGGTGATGAATTGCCCGATTGGGTTGAAGCATTGGCTCAGGAATGCCAGCGTACCAGCCAGAACAAGGCAGCTCAGGTCCTTGGATATAGTAATGGTGCAGTAAGTATGGTTATCCGCAACAAATATGTTGCCAATTCCCAAGGCATAGAAATGGCAGTGCGTGGTGCGCTCATGTCCGAGAGCATCGACTGCCCCTTCATCGGCATGATCGGCAAAGACGTATGCCGCCAGTGGCGCATCAAGCGTAAGCGTGGTGTCCGTGCAAATCGCCTTCAGATTCAAATGGCGCGCGCATGCAGCGAGTGCCTCCATTTTCCAGACCAAGAGATTGAAGACAACGGTAATGACTGAATTTCCAATACTGACACACCAACAAATAGTGGCGCTTTCGCAATCGGCAGTCACACAAATTGATCTCCACGGCGAAGCCGGGGCCGATGACCTGTCCAGCAAAGAGATAATTGCGATGGCTATGATGTTGGCGTCGGCGGGCCTTGTGTTTTGCCGCCCTGAAGGATTGGGCGCGGTTGTCGCGGCATCGGCCGCCAAAACCAAGAAAAAAGAAGGCGTTTAAACCATGTGTAAACCCGGTAATACAAAGCCGCTTTCAGAAAATGAACTGCACATCATGAACACAATGATTGCAGTTAACGCTCCGAAACTTGAATTCGTTTGCGACTACAAGAACAGGCAGGGCGAAACGGCTAGCCGCCACCTTCAGGTCGTTGCCTTTTGGTTTGGAGTGACCCGGTGGCATCGCAAGCCAGGTCTGTTCCTGAAAGCGGTCGACCTGGACAAAGGTGTGAAGCGTGATTTCCGCGTCGAAGATTTCGACATTACGACGCTCCAAGCCATGACGATGTTGCAGGCGGCGGAATAACCATCGCCGCATCCCCAAGAAAAACCTAAGTAAAATAGGTGATCCTATGACAGCAGTACCCACAGATTTGATCGAGCGGCCCGATGGCAGCTTTGTTTCTCTGGAAACCTTGGAACCTTCAAAGAAGCTAGCACATGAGCTGGTGACGGAGTTGTTCCAAAAAGCGGAGAAACTCGCGGCTGAGCTGTCGGATCTGAAGCAGCTTTCCCTGTCTGAAATGCAGGCCTATCGTGAAATGATGATGGCCGATTACAACGTCTCCGTAGGCGGGCAGGAGGGAAATCTCTCTTTGCGCTCCGTTTGCGGCAAGATGAAAGTTGAACTGTCCGTCGCCAAGTTTGTGTCGTTTGGTCCAGAACTAGAAGCGGCCAAGGGGTTGCTGGACGAGTTCCTAAACGATGAGCTTGAAGGCAGCAGTGACGTCATCCGTGAAATCGTAACCGGTGCCTTTGCTTTGAATAGCAAGGGGCGCATCAATCGCGATGGCATCCTTGGACTGCAGAAGCACAAGTTTGAATCTCCGCTCTGGCAGCGTGCCATGAAGGCCATTCAAGAGGCTACAATCCGCGACGCAACCGCCACCTATATCCGCTTCTATTCAGTTGATCCTGCGACCAAGAAAGACGTCCTGGTCGCGCTGGATCTGGCGAAGGCGTGAGGGCAGGGGCATGAACGCAACCAAACGCAAGATCTTTGTAGCGTGCCGCGCGCTGGGCATTGATAACGACACCCGTCAATCTCTTCAGCTCCGTGTGGTTGGTAAAAGCAGTCTTTCGGAAATGACTGAAGAAGAACTGCGAAAGGTCGTCAAAGCGCTTGAACAGAAGGGTTTTAAGCCGTCGCGCACAGGTGGCACGAGGAAAACGGCCAAGCGCGCTGACGTGCGCTACATTCATGTCCTGTGGGGGCTTTTGAAGAAAGCTGATGCCTTGGAGAACCCAACACGTGACGGATTGAATGCGTTCATCCGCAAGCGATTTGCCAGGACCTGGGGCGCTGCTCTGATCGACGTCGACGCGATGGAAGACCACGGTCAGATTTCGGACGTGATCAACGCTCTGAAATCGTGGTGTGACCGAGCGGGTGTCGACCATTCAGGAGGTGCATGATGGCGGGTAAATACTTGCCCGGTGTTTTAGGGTACATCGCGGAAGAAATCGGAGAAGAAATAGCTGTGCAGCTCGCGAAGTCCTTTGGCGGACGAGCCGTTTATTTGCCGAAGGAACCAAGAGCGGACGGTCGTTTGGCACGAAAGATCGGTCTGGCAAACGCTCAACGTCTCTCAAATCTGTTAGGGGCTGGAGATCTTTTGGTTCCCTGTGGGGATTTCGCGGGAAACGCGGGGCGCAAAAGATGTATCGAAGCATTGCACCTGGAAGGCCTGTCTCATAGTCAAATAGCCGAAGAGCTGGATGTGCATATTCGTACAGTCGAGCGAACGGTTGCCAAGTTGAGAGCGAGCAATCAATCCATGTTACCCTTCGGTTAAAATAGCGCCAAAAACAGTTTACATCGGCTGAGGGATATGCCTCATTTATGCTTATACATGAAGGGGTTTGAAGGAATTTGTCGTACGAAACGTTGAAGGTACACTGTGCTTCTGCACAAGAATTTTACCGAGCAATGGATCATGAGTTAACCGGTAAGTTGCAGCCCGACAGTTCGACGCTGTTTCGAGGCATTAGTGACTCTGAATATGACCTTGTGCCAAGCTCTCGGAGACCAGAGGGAAAAAGATGGCTAAAAGATTGTGGTCATCATGTGCGCGGGAACCTTGAACTTGGCTCTCTTGCCAGTTTCTATCGAAGTGCAAATGAGCTTGGTTTAGGGCTGCCTCCAGTACCATCGGTCATTCATTCGGAACTCGTAGACGATCGAAATGAAATGAAGATAATGTCTTCGAACTTTTGGCCCAATGAAGAGGTGCTCGAGGTCTTGGCGTTAGCTCAGCATCACGGCTTGAAAACGCCTCTCCAAGATTGGACTAGGTCTCATTTGATAGCGATGCGGTTTGCTGCCTCTGGTGCCCTTAAGGATTTGTATGAAACATTGGATAAAGGCGGCGATGTTAGCAAAACCTTGAACCGAAAGTTGGCCGTTTGGGTGTTGCTCCAAACTCATTGTTCGCAAAGTTCGGAGTTCGCTGTATCTCTTCCTCATCAAGAATATGCAGATGAAAATCTTACCCCTTTTGAAGTAACATTTATTTACCCACCCACACGGAGCAACCACAACATTGTCGCTCAGATGGGTTGTTTTTCCTTTCATAGTCCAGCTCACAAGTATGCCGGTCAGGAAATGTCTGATGACCATAGTCTCCAGTACGCGGTGGAGCAAAATGGCAAAATTTGCGCACTCAAAGGGCAGAAGTTACTCGATGGCGTGCTTACTCAGTTCACAGTGCCTGTTTATGAGTGTTTTGAGCTTTTAAGGATCTTAGATAAGCACGGTGTTACGGCTGCAAAGCTATTCCCAGGCTTTGACGGGGTTGTTGCACAAATGGAAGAGCGGAGAATGATGAGTGCTTTACTAAATTAGTTTCCGCGTAGCCGGGTGATAACAACGCAGGTGGCGGGTGGGGTAACGTAAGTAACTTGCCACCAGAAGTTTTTGGATCAGCAGCAAATTTTCGACCGTTACTAAGTAATGATTGTGAGGAAAAATTGAACGACGTATCTGATTTTGAGATAGATGGTGAGTATATTGCACCAGAGCCTTTTGATAGAGCTGTTGCAAATTTTGACGTCAGGTGTACTGAAAATAAGATTTCAGAGACTATGAATGTCACGTTAACTGCGAGCTTTTCGAGCGATTTTGTAGAAATCGAGCTGTCAGACGGCGGTAGTTTGGAGGTCTTGTGTGAGATCCACAAAGCTATGATTGTGGCGAAGCCATATGCTTGTGAGATTGATGCGCTTGAAGAATGTGTCGTTACAGGGGCATTCGAGTATGAACAGTCATTTAGTGAAAAACGATCGACTTCGTCGATATTGAATTTTGATACGTCGTTGGGTGGCAGCGCGAAACCAGGAAACGGGGCTGGAAATATTGGTGTAGATCTCAAAGCGGGAAAAAAACTACACCGAGAAGAAGGTGGTCAATATTCAATTTCCGGACGGAAAAAGGCAAAGCAAGTTCAGTTCGGTACGGACCAGATCATGATTGATAGAAACCCAGATGGTTTGCCGCTGGAGGGTACACTTATCGATCATGTTGACTGTTTTAAGGTTCGCGCCGGAAGGCATAAGGGACCTTATGGCATTCTGTTCGAACTCAGGGTGAGGCGCGGTTGGATGCAGCTGACAGACCCACAGCCAGTTAACCTAACTGGGAAACTCAAGGGGGTTTGGGATCGAGTTTTCTCAAATGACGACAAAAACGCCAAATTTCATCAAGAAGCGTTTAGATTGCTTGTTCAGCATTTGGTGGAAAAAGGGTTGCAGAATACCAAAAATAAGACAGAAGCCGTTTTAGCCGCGCGGGTCATTAGAGCAGTCCCATCTAAAACGGGGGACACTGATGTTGTCTTGGGAGCTTTGTCTCCAAAACCAATCGTTTTGGCTGTTGAAGACCTGGAGCGAGTTCTTACGCATGAGCCAAAACAAATTCTCCAGAAATTTGATGAATTGGGGATTTCCACTGAGAGCTTAAAAAGTGATTTATATCCACTTGTTTTCCGTTCCGACATAACGCGGTTAGGGATTGTTGATATGCTGGAGTTTACAGGATGGGAGCAGTCGGAGGAGGCGGAATTGTGTAAGCATTTTTATAACTGCTTAAGTGAGGTAAGAAATCATGAGCGCCGCCGTCATGCACTAGGTGAGAAGAACCCTGAAATACTCTCAAGGCCAAATCTGGGATTCAATTGGGTGGAGGTCTCCAGTTTATTTTCAAATGTTGAGGCGCCTGTACGCGTAACGGTTGTATCTGGGCTGCACGAGGCTGGAAAGGAGTACTTTGTCCCAAAGTGGGTCGATAATTTTTTAATTTTTACTTTGAGTAAGTGCCCCACTACTTGGAATTTAGAGTATTCTGAATTGGCAGTTTATGATTATGGAATCGTGTTGGAAGTCAAAGTGACGAAACCTCTTGACGCGGAAGACTTGTTAACCGTCGGAGAAGATTTTTTTATTGGCGAGTTCTTGCTAAAGGGGGACTGGGAAGAATCGAGAGAATTGAGTGTCAAGACAACCAAATCAGCTCGCATTATAAGCTAGTTTAGTTCGCCTCCATCCCCCCGACACCTGTCGGGCGGCATGGCTGATACCCCCGCCGCTACGTTTGTCCGAGACAAACGGAGCGGCTTATGGACAGCGTTACAAGCATTGCAAAAGGCATCGTCGCCCGCGAAGGCGGCTATGTAAACGACCCAGACGACCCCGGCGGAGCGACCAAGTTTGGCGTGACCATTCACACCATGCGCCGCCTTGGGTTGGATCTTGACCGCGACGGCGATGTTGACGCCCGCGATGTCAAGCTCCTGACCTATGATCAGGCCGTCGAAATCTTCATAGAACATTACTTTAAACGGCCACGGATCGCGGAACTTCCCGAGGTCCTGCACGCCACTGTCTTTGACATGCACGTCAACGCGGGCGGCAATGCCGTGAAGATCCTGCAACGTCTTCTGAATGAGTTTCAGGAGAACGTGGCCGTTGACGGCGCGCTTGGCCCCAAAACGATTGCAGCGGCGCAACGTGTGTATCAGCGGGCGGGTCATTACCTGTTCAACGCCTACGGCATTGCGCGGCGGAATTACTATTTCCGGCTGGCGGATCGCCGCGCCAAATCGCGCAAGTACGCCCGCACTCGAGCTGGCGGCAAGGGCGGTTGGATCAAGCGCGCGGAAGAGTTCATGGACCCGCGTTATCACCTGTCTGACGCGCAGTTCCGCGAGCGGGTTTCAGGATGGGGCTGATTGCCCCGCCTGATTGGCGCTTTTCCCTTTTCATGGATCAAATCTGGATCAAGCTAGGAGAGAGACCTTGCGGTTTTTGAAACTACTTTTTGGCGGTGGCCGGAATGTCATCACCGAAACAGCGGGGGCCTTTGTTGCCAATGCTGAAGCATCCGCAGTGCGCGAAGCTGAGCTGAACAGCGCGGCGCTTGCTCAATATGCGTCTGAGTTCGGGGGACGCTCGACACGGACATGGTTTGACAGCCTTGTAGACGGCTTGAACCGGCTGGTGCGCCCGATGCTGACCTTTGCCATTCTGTTGCCCATTGCGGCCTCAATCTGGTGGCCAGAGCACGCCGCCGCCGCCATCGCCTCTTTGGCGATTTTGCCCGCCGGATATTGGGGCGTGCTGGGCGTGGTGATCAGCTTCTTCTTTGGTGGTCGAATGCAAATCAAGGCGCAGGATTTCGAACGGTCGGTGGCCGATGCTGTCGCGCGTGCCCCGGCGGTCATCCAGACTATGAAACGATTGCGCACCATGTCTTCAGAAAGTCCGGGCGCGGCCAGCTCTGGGCAGGACGCAACGCTTGCGGCGGCGGTGCTGAAACCTTCGGGCAATTCGGCCATTGATCAGTGGCGCGAAGAGGAATTGCAGCGGGACCAAGCGGAGCGCGTAAGCGCGGAAAACAACCGACATGGGTAAGTACTTGGTCATGAGTTCACGCGGCAAAGGCGGGCCCATTTGATGGGGCTGGCCGAGCTGAAAGATTTGGCATCAATCGCCAGCGTCGTGCTGTCGATTGGGGCCATGTTCTACACCTTCATTTCGTCGCGCCAGAAGAACAACACCCGGCAATTCACGGCGCTCAACAATCGAATAGACGAACTGGAACACCGCGTTACCCGAGTTGAAGGGCGTTTGGACAATGCGCCATCAAGCGAAGATATCCACGGGCTTCAACTTCAAATGGAGCGCATGTCAGGCGGGCTGGGCAAGGTCGTTGCCGTGATGGAAGGCAACGCCAAAATCATGGAGCGCTTAGAAAACATTGTGTCCCGCCATGAAGATCACCTTTTGAACCAACGGAACTAATCAATGGCCGACTATTTGGAAGAATTGCGCCAACACGCGCGTATTGCGATTTTGCGCATGTTGGAAGATGCGCCACAGCACACGTCGAATGTTTCAATGATGACCAACCTTCTGCCTAAAATGGGGATTGGGTTTACCCGCGACCAAACCACAAGCGAAGTGAATTGGCTCAAAGAACAGGGGCTTGCGACGGTTAAGGATCATGGCAATTTCATCGTGGCCACAGCTACCGTGCGCGGCGTTGAAGTGGCCCAAGGTCTGGTGAAGCATCCCGGCGTGAAGCGCCCCCGTCCGGGGTCCTGACATGCTCCCAGTCGCAAAGCTTGACTTAATCCCTGATGAGATCCGCCGCTGGCTTTCTGAAGAGTTGGCGGAACGCGGCTTTGGTCAAATCATCGACGTCACCGAAGCGCTGAATTTCCGCCTGGAAGAAAGCGGTCAGACGCTGACGATCGGTAAGACCGCTGTGGGCAATTTCGCGAAGGCTCTGAAGGATCAGCGCGAGGCCTTTTCCCTGGCTGAAACCTTGTTGGCGGACATGGACATCGAGGCCGAAGGCGAGCTGCATAAAGTGCTTATGCAGATGATCGCCACCAGCGCCGTGCATATGATCCAGTCAGTCCGCGAAGAGGGAAACAACCTTGAACCCAAGGACCTAATGAACCTTGGCCGGATGCTGAAGGATCTAATGGCGTCGTCTGGTATCCGCGAGAAGATCCAGAATGATGAGCGCGAGCGCATCGCCAAAGAGGCGCGAGAGGCGGCGCGGCTGGAAATGGAAGCCAAGCTAGAGACCGCAGAAGGGGCAGGGGACATTGAGAGAGAAGCCGCTCAGCGCGCCCGTGAAATCATGGGGTTCGGATGAGTGAACATGTCATTGAGTTCCTGCCGTATCAGAAGGCCTGGATAAACGATAAGTCCCGATTCAAAATCGGGAAGATGACCCGCCGGGGCGGCAAGACCTTTGGCACATGTGGCGAGTGTGTTGACGACTGCATTCAGGCCGAAATCAACGGCGTGCGTGATCGCTGGACGATCCTAAGCCGGTCTGAGAACACCGCTAAAGAGGCCATTGAAGAGGCCATTAAACCTATGACCAAGGCCTATTATGAGGTCTATGGCTCATTGGTGAAGAAGGGCCAGCCTGAGTTTTCCGAAGAGGATTTCATTGTTCCGGCGCATAAGCGCGAGGTGGTCCAGAACGGGCAAACGCATCTGATTGATGTGGAAGAGGCCACATATAAGGCGCAGGAGGTGCGCTTTCCGACCGGGTCGCGGATCACCGCTATCTCTGCGTCACCTGATGCAGCGCGTGGTTTCGGCGGCAATCTGATCCTTGACGAATTTGCATTCCATGCGGACGCGCGCCGGATCTGGGCGTCGGCGTTTCCGGTGATCATTCGGAACAACAACAAGCTGCGAGTGATTTCCACGCCCAATGGCAAGGGCAACAAGTTCCACGAGCTGATGACCACTGAAGGCAATAACTGGTCCAAGCATGTGGTTGATATTTACGAGGCCGTTAAACAGGGACTTGATGTTGACCCTGAAGAATTGCGGCTGGCGCTGAATGACCAGGACGCATGGGATCAAGAATTCCTTCTGAAGTGGATGGATGCCGCGAGCGCGTGGCTACCCTATGAATTGATTTCGTCGTGTGAAGCACGGCTGGCGGGACATCCGGCCCTTTATGGTGGCGGGCCATGCTTTGTTGGCGTCGACATCGCCGCCCGCAATGACCTGTTTGTCATTTGGGTGTTGGAGCTGGTGGGCGGTCATCTGGTCACCCGCGAAATCATCGCAGAAAAGCGCATTACCTTCGCGCGGCAAGACGAGCTTTTGGCGGATGTGTTCCGCCGGTACCGCGTGGTGCGTTGCGCCATGGACCAAACCGGCATGGGCGAAAAGCCTGTTGAAGATGCCAAGCGCAACCACGGCGAAAGCCGGGTTGAAGGCGTGCTGTTTAGCGCGACATCCAAGTTGGCGCTGGCCTCTGGCCTGAAGGACGGGATGGAAGATCGGCGGGTTCTCATTCCCGAAGGCCAGCCGGAATTGCGGGCGGATCTGCACGCCATCAAATCAACAACCGGGCAATCTGGCATTCGCCGCCTTGTTGCTGATGGAAGCTCTGATGGGCACGCCGACCGATTTTGGGCGGCGGCTTTGGCGGTTGCTGCGTCTGAAACTGAGTACCAGCCTATGGTGTACACGCCGGTGCCCCCGGATTTCACGCAGGCGGTTGAACGAGACATCAAAATAACCGGCGGGTTCCGGGCACAAAAAGGGGCATGGTGATGAAAATGAAAAGCACAGTGCTGGACCAATCCGGGCGGCCATTTGAAACAGCTTTGATGACTGAAGATGTGGCGCAACCGGGCGTGACGTCCATTCGATCAGTCTGGCAACAAAGCGTTGCCACCGGCCTGACACCGGAGAAACTGGCACGGATCTTGGCGGCGGCAAACGACGGCGACCTTGCGGCCTATCTGACCCTTGCTGAAGAAATGGAAGAGCGCGACCAGCACTATGCGTCCGTGCTGGGCATCCGAAAGCGCGCGATTTCTGGGGTGGAACCGATTGTCAAAGCGGCCTCTGATAGCCCGCAGGACAAGAAGATTGCCGATGATGTACGCGAAAACATTGCGGAGCATCATGGGTTTGCAGATCTGGTTGAAGATCTATTGGACAGCCTGGGCAAGGGGTTTTCTAACGTCCAAATCATTTGGGGCCGCGATACCAAACGCTGGTGGATCGAGCGCTTCAAACACGCAGACGCTCGGTTCTTCACGTTCGACCGCGACACCGGCGATGAGATCCGTCTGCTGGATGAGCGCGAGCCGGTCCACGGTATCCCCCTTCAACCTTACAAATGGATTTCGCACCGGGCCAAGCTGAAGACTGGCCTTGCATTCCGTGGCGGTCTGGCGCGCCTGTCCGCGTTCTCGCACCTCTGTAAATCCTATACGGTCAAAGACTGGATTGCCTTCATTGAAACCTATGGGTTGCCGTTGCGGCTGGGCCGGTATGGGCCGGAGGCGACCAAGGATGATGTGAAGGTCTTGTTCCGCGCTGTTGCCAATATCGGTACCGACGCCGCCGCTGTTTTGCCCAAGGGCATGGATATTGATTTCGAGCAGATCGGGGCGGGGCCAGGCAACGACATCTTTGAAAAGTTCGCGCGGTGGGCAGATGAGCAAACGTCAAAGGGCGTGCTTGGGCAAACCATGACGTCGGACAATGGGTCGTCGCAGGCGCAGGCCGAAGTGCATAATGAGGTGCGCCACGACATTTCCAAGTCTGATGCGAGATCAGTGAGTGGCACAATCAACGGCGACTTGGTGAAGCCCTATGTTGATCTGCACTATGGCCCGCAGGCCGATTACCCCGAAATCAAGATCCTCATTGAAGAAGCTGAAGATCTGGATTTGGTCCTGAAACACACCTTTTCGGCGGCGGATCGTGGGGTGAAGATCAAACAATCTGAGGTCCGAGAAAAGCTTGGCTATTCGACCCCGGATGACGACGACGACATCCTAGTGCCCGCCGCAAAAGCCAAAGACCAGGCACAACCAAAAGAGGCGGAAAGCGAAGCGAAAAACCGCTCTGAAGATGTGGGCGGGTTTGACGAGCTGGACGCGGTGCAAGATGCCCTGGGCGAGAATTGGGACGCCACCATGGGGGATCTGATCGCGCCGGTAGCGGATCTGTTGGCAACTGCTGAAAGCTATGAAGATGCACAATCGCTCTTGGCGCAGGCCTATCCGCAAATGGACACCCGCGTGTTTGTAGATGGGCTTGTGAAATCCATGGTGCAGGCGCGGGCGCTGGGGGATCGGGCCGATGGCTGAGCCGACGGACAAACCGGGTTACAGTTTCAATCCCGGCCCGCCGCCCGAGGTCACCAGCTTCTTTCGCAATAAAGGGCTGAAGCCGTCCTTCGCCTGGGAAGATGTAGAGGCCGAAGAACACGCCGTCGCGTTTACTGTGGCGAAGGCCATGAAGATGGATGTTTTAACGTCCATTCAAACGGCGCTTAGCGACGCCATGGAAGCGGGCGTGCCCTATGATCAGTTTGCGAAGGAGCTGGAGCCGCGCTTGCGCAAGCTTGGCTGGTGGGGCGTGCAGGAGATGCGCGACCCGGTGACTGGCGAAATGGTCAAAGTGCAACTGGGCAGTCCGCGCCGCCTGAAGACGATCTATCGCGCCAACATGAGATCGGCGCGCGCGGCTGGCCAATGGGATCGCATCGAGCGCAATAAGTCTGCCTTGCCCTATCTGGTCTATTTACTTGGTCCGAGTGAAAAGCACCGGCCCCACCACCAGAATAAGGCCGGAATGGTTTTGCCGGTTGATGATCCGTTCTGGCGAAGCTGGTACCCGCCGAACGGCTGGAACTGCAAATGTCACGTTCGCCAGATCACCCGGCGCGAAGCGGAGCGGCGCGGGGTCTCGGAAAGCCCGCGCATTGAAACCCGCGAAGAGTTCGTGGCACGCACCGGGGAATACAAAGACATTCCCATTGGCATTGATGCCGGTTGGGAAATGAACCCCGGCGCGTTTCGTCAGGCCAATGCTGAAGCGTATCTCCGGGGGCGTTTAAACACCGCTGACCCTGACATTGCCCGCGTCGCTGCAAAGGACATGGCAAGCTCTTGGCGGGTTCAGCGCATCCATGATGGCAGCGCCAGCGGTACCGCGCCGGTTGCTATGTTGCCCGATGATCTGGCGGAACGCCTGGGCGCAAAGTCGCGTGTCGTGCAGCTCTCAGACTATACGGCGGCGAAGGCGCGGGCGAAGCACCCGGAGATCGAGGCGGGCGGATACCCGGTTATCCCGGATCTGTTAGAGGGCGCGGAAATCAGACTGCAGGGTGCGACGCACCTGGTCTTGATCGGTCGCGGGGATCTGCCGTGGGTGGCTGTGATCAAGCGGACGGCGGATGGCGCGGAAAACTATCTTTCGACACTCTATCGAGCGCAATCCAAGCGCTACCTGAAGCGGCTTAGAGAGAGAACGGAAACTGTAAGGGATTAGTATGCCTGGGGGGACGTCACTTCCCCCGCGCCTCAAGGACGGCTAGACGGGATACTTTACTCAGGCATGTGTGAAATATCGATTTTTGGGCTGAAATTCAAGGTTTTTGGGCCAATCTGCGGGGAAAGTGGCAAATGCAGTCCGGGCCAAGATCCTAGCAGGCTCATTTAATACCCATTTAATACCCTAGGAGCGCGCTTGCGCGAAATTCTGAGGCACTGTAGCCTAAGCGCGTTAAAGGCCCTGAGCGGTGCTCTGAGCGGCTTTTCTCAATTTTCATGAAACGGCACGAAACTACCCCCGACACCTGTCGGGGCGCAATGCCCCGGTTCGCCGGGGCATTGTCCTTTTCATGGACAAGACCCAACACATATTTTTCGAGCCTCTGGCGTTGAACTTTTCCGGCGGAGGTGACGCTCCGGAATGGGTGCAGCTTTTGCCCGAAGGAAAGACGATCAAAGGGGCCGATGGCCGCGCTTGGTCGATGCAGGACGCCCCGGCTTTGTTGAATGGCTTCAAAGAACGCGGCGTGCGCCTGCCAATCGACATCGAACATTCAACCCAAATCAAAGGCGCATTGGGCGAACCCGCCCCGGCCATGGGTTGGATCACGGAACTTGAGGCCCGCAACTCGGGGCTTTGGGGGAAGGTCGATTGGAACGAGAAGGGGCGCGAGCTGATCACGTCCCGGTTCTACGGTTATCTTTCGCCGGTCTTCAGCCATGGCCGCCGCTCTGGTGCCATCACTCGAATGGTGTCGGCGGGTCTGACCAACAATCCCAACCTTGATCTTGTGGCCCTCAATCAATCCGAGGGCGATTTACCGGAGACCCCCATGGATAAAATCCTAGAGGCGCTTGGGCTGAACTCAAGTGCTTCAGAAGGTGACGCTGTTGAGGCCATCACCAAGCTGAAGACTGACGAAGCCACGGCCCGCAACCGCGCCGAAACGCCAGACCCGGCCAAGTACGTGCCCAAGGCCGACTATGAGCTGGCCCTGAACCGCGTGAAGGAATTCGAAAAGGGCGAGGAAACCCGCCTTGAAACCGAAATCACCGACGCCGTTGGGGCCGCTGTGAAGGCGGGCAAGATTGCACCGGCCAGCCGCGACTACCACATCGCCGCGTGCCGTTCTGCGGGCGGGATTGATGAGTTTCAGAAGATGGTCGGCGCGACCCCTGAAATCGGCGGCGACGTGGAACTGCCCGATGATCCGGGACAAGCTACCGGCGCATCCACCCTGTCCGCTGACGAACTTGCCGTGTGCAACGCTCTGGACATCTCCCCCGAAGACTTCGCCGCTCAAAAAGCGGCTGACGCGCAGGAGTAACGCGCCATGTTGACGACACCAGCAAATGTTGCGGCCCTTCAGGTCGGCTTCAAAAAGAACTTTCAGGATGCGTTCAACGCGACGCGCCCGCAGTCGGATTTCGAAAAGGTGGCGACCGTCATCAAATCCACATCCGGGTCCGAGACCTACGGCTGGCTGGGCAAGTTCCCCAAAATGCGGGAATGGGTCGGCGCACGTGTCATCAAAGATATGGCGGCGCATGGCTACACCATCGCCAACAAAGACTTTGAAGCCACGGTTGGCGTAGATCGCAACGACATCGAGGATGACAACCTCGGGATCTATTCGCCGCTCTTTGCTGAGATGGGCATGAGCGCGGCGCAACAACCCGATGACCTGACTTTTGGCCTGATGGCGCAGGGCCGCACCACGACTTGCTTCGACGGGCAATACTTCTTTGACACGGACCACCCGTCGTTCAATGACGCGGGCGGCCAGATTACTGCATCTAACGTTGATGCCAGTGGGTTGGCAGAAAACCCGTGGTGGTACCTGCTGGACACGACCCGTCCGCTGAAGCCTCTGATTTATCAGGAGCGCAAGAAGCCCCAGTTCGTGTCGCTGACCAATCCGCAGCTTTCCGGGCACGTCTTCATGAACAAAGAGTTCGTTTATGGCGCTGATGGGCGTTGCAACGTGGGCTTCGGTCTTTGGCAAATGGCGCGTGCGTCTAATGCTGAACTGAACGGCGATAGCTTGGACGTGGCAATCGAAGCTATGCGCGGTCTTCGCGACGAAAACGGGCGTCCGTTGGGTATCACACCCAATCTGCTGGTTGTCGGTCCCAAGCTTCGGTCGCGGGCCAACAAGACCGTCAAGGTCATGCTCGGTGAAGGCGGGGCGTCCAACTCCAATTACAACGCGGTCGAGGTGCTTGACACCGACTGGGCGGCATAAGGAGCGCGGATGATGACGAAAGACATCAAGATTTGCGGCCTTGGCCTAACCGGGTTCTGGCGTTGCGGAACGCATTTTCCGCCTGAAGGCAAGTTCGTTGCGAAGGATGATTTCTCGGACACGCAATGGAAGATCCTGAAGGCCGAAAAGATGGTGCGGATCACTGAGGCCACGGAAGCGGAGATTGAGGCGGCCAACCCGCCCAATGAGCTGCACGCCCGGATTGCTGAAGTGATCCAGCTTCTGTCGCCGGAGGATTTCGGACAGGACGGCAAGCCCAAGGTGGACGCCATCCGTGACCGCCTTGGTGACGGGTTCGGCAAGATCCGCGCCGCTGATCGCGATGAGGCTTGGGACGCAATCCAAGCCAATCGCACCGACGCCGAAAAAGGCGACGAATAAGCATCACTGCCGGTGGCGGGGTTTCCCGCCGCCACCTCACTGAATGGGCGGTTAGGTATCTCTGCCGCCGCCCACCTTTTTCCCGGTGACCTATGGCCTACGCGACCCAAGCTGACATTGTTGAACTGTATTCCGAAGACGCCCTTGTTGTGGCGGATCGGAACCATGACGGCGTGATTGATAGCGACGCCGTTGCGAAGGCGCTGACGCTTGCCACCGGCGAAATCAATTCATTCATTGGCGTGCGCTATACCCTGCCGTTGCCCTCGACGCCGGATCTGTTGCTTCAGTTCTGTGTGGACATCGCGCTTTATCGGTTGGCGTCAACGCGGGACATGCTCTCAGAAGAGCACCGCACCCGCTACACCGATGCCAAAGACCATTTAAAGCTGATTTCAAAAGGCGTGGCGGCGCTGGATCTGCCCGCGCCTGTAAGCTCTGGCGATGATGGCGACGCGGTTGAGCTGGAAGGCCCGCGCCCGATTGTGAGCGGCGGCCCTGAGCGCGAATTCACCCGCGCCAAAATGCGGGGGCTTTGAGCATGGCCGGTGTTGCCGCATCCCTGACCACCGTTGGACTGGAAGAAGCCATTCAACGCGCCGCACGATTGCATGGCGCAAAGCTGGGCGAGTTCGCAGACAATGCGGGGGCTATTCTCGAAAGCTCCACCCGTGAACGCTTTGAAACCAAGCAAGCGCCCGACGGATCGGAATGGGCGGCGTGGTCAGAAGCCTATGATGAGACCCGCAACCACGGGCAGCACTCGCTTCTGGTTTCTGAAAACGACCTTCTGGAAAGCGTGGCCAGCTATTCGAGCGCGTCCGAAGTCGAAGTTGGCTCTGGCATGATCTACGCCGCACACCACCATTTCGGTGGCGAAGAGATCGGCACCGGCGTGCCAGCGCGTCCCTTCCTTGGCGTTTCCAATCAGGATGAAGGCGACTTGAAAGACTTGGCCGAAGATTGGTTCGGGAGGCTGGTGCAATGACTGCAACCCTCTTGAATGATCTTCGCGACGCCGTGCGCGATGACATCGCCGCGCGCTTGCCCGAGCTGACAAGCTGCAAAACGATAGAGGGTAAATTCACCCTTGAAGAGCTGAAGAAAACCAGCGTTGCCGCGCCGGCTGTTTATGTGTCCTGCTACGGCGCGAAATCCGGTGAAATCCTAGCCGGCCACGCGCCCATCTTTGACGCGGAAATGGCCGCTTACATTGTCGCGCGGGATGCGCTGGGGCTGAAACGCGATGTTATGGCGGCCAATATCGGTGCCGCGCTGTTGCAACTTGTCTTTAATAATACATGGGGCCTGACATTCGTTGGCGCGCCAGAAAAGATCCGCTTGCACAGCCTTGTTACGGCGAAGGCCCGCGACGTGAAGGCCTCTCTTTGGGCTGTGTCATGGGAACAGAGTTTCACATTCTTTGAACCCGTAAGCGGCCCGCTTGGTGCGAAGCTTTATGTGGCGCACGCGCCCAATGGCACCGCCCCCAGTGAAGGCGATTTTGAGCTGATCGAGGGCGACGATGGATAAGCCCGTCGAAACAGAACGCCGCCTTGCAAATGTCATTCGCATTGGCCGGGTCACCAGCGTGAACGCGGATGAGGCCACGGCGGTTGTCTCCTTTGGTGATTTTGAAAGCCCGGATCTGACAGTGGGCCAATTGAGCGCCGGGGGACTTCAGTTCTGGTGGATGCCAACGGAGGGCGAGCAGGTCCTTGTGGGATGCCCCAGCGGGGACATCGCCCAAGGCGTGATCGTTTGTTCAATTTACGCGGGCAACGCCCCCAGTTCGGACGGCGATGTGCCCATGATCAATCTCGCAGGCGGGCAGATGATCGTCGACGGCGACATCGTGGTCACCGGCGATGTGATCGCGAGCGGCGTTAGCCTGGTCAATCACCTTCATTCCGGCGTTTTGGCCGGTCCTTCAAACACAGGAAAGCCAGTCAAATGACAAAGACAGTTGCAGCTTTGGTGAAATCTACATTCTATGCGCTGGCCGATGGCCGGGTCGCGGGTGAGCGCGTCAAAGAGGGGCAGGCCGTCGAGCTGACCGCGCACGAGGCCAAATATGAGCCGGTCACAACCGAGGCTCCGAAAACCAAATCACGCCGCAAATCATCCGCTGAGGGTGACGCCGCAAAATGAGCGGGATCAACCGGCATACGGGCCGCGCCTTAGATGGCGCCGGGCATCTTGGGCAATCCATTGTTGATGTGCTGTCGACCAAGCGCGGGGAAATGACAACTCTTCGCGGTTACGGGTCGGACGTGCCGGATCTGATCGACCAGCCCATGAACGGGGAAACCTTGGTGGACCTGTTTTTGGCAACCGCTGAAGCGCTGGATAAATGGGAACCACGCATCGACTTGGGGCGGGTTCAGGTTGTCGATGCCACGCCCGGTTTTCTGGCAATTGAGCTGATTGATACGGACGGAAACGTCTTGCCAATCGAGCTAGGCAAGGTGCCCGAAACATGAGCCGATTTAACAGCATCGACCTGTCTCAGCTTCCCGCACCTGACGTCATCAAAACAACCGATGTGGACGCGCTCTTGGCTGAGATGAAAGCGGTTGCCGTAGCATGGCACCCGGAGCTTGCGCCATTCCTTGAGCTGGAAAGCGAAACCGCGACCAAGATCTTGCGTGTCTGCGCCTATGTCCGAACCTTGGACCGGCTGGCATTCAACGACGGCGTGCGGGCCAATATGTTGGCCTTGGCGGGCGGCGCGGATCTGGACCAGCTCGTGGCCTTCTGGGGCGTTGCGCGGCTGATCGTGCAAGAGGCGGACGATACCGTTTCACCGCCCATTGAAGAGATCAAAGAAAGCGACGACGCCTTGCGGACGCGGGCGCAGCTTTCGCTGGAAGGCCATAGCACGGCGGGCGCGCGCGGGGCCTATCAGTTCTGGGCGCTGAGCGCAGACGGTAAGGTTAAAGATGCCAGCGTGGCCAGCCCTGAAGCGGGGCAGGTGGTTGTCACGGTCCTGTCCCATGAAGGAAATGGGGCACCTTCAGCGGAGCTTTTAAGCGCCGTTGAAACCACCTTGAATGCGGATGACGTCCGCCCGTTGACGGATCTTGTCACGGTTCAGGCCGCCGCCGTTGTGCCGTTCCAGATTGAGGCCACCTTGACGCTGTTTCCGGGGCCGGGCGGGGCAACGGTTGAAGGCGCTGCGCTGGAAGCTCTGGACGAATATCTGGCGGCCCGCCATCACATTGGCCACGACATCACCGTGTCTGGCATTCACGCGGCGCTTCACCAGCCCGGCGTGCAAAATGTGGTTTTGACCCAGCCCACAAATGACATTGCGATTGATGAAACACAGGCCGCGTTTTGTGACGCCAGCGCGGTGGCTGTGACCATTGGTGGCCGCAATGTCTGATCTTCGCTTGGCCCCAATTCCTGAATCAGAATTTGTCGGCGCGTCCCTGTTGCCAGCAAACCGGACGCGGGTTGAAGAGGCTTTGGAAAAGGCCGTGCGCGCCTCTGATCCTGATGTGACGCCGGTCGCGACTTTGATGAACCCGAAGACCTGCCCGGCGCATTTGCTGAGCTGGCTGGCTTGGGCCTTTTCGGTCGATTTCTGGGACGATGGCTGGTCTGAAGAAAACAAGCGCGCCGTGATCGCCGCGTCCGTTTCGGTGCATCGCCGGAAAGGCACGCTTGCGGCGGTCAAAGAAGCCTTGGCTTCGGCGGGCTTTGGCGACGCGAAGGTCAGAGAACGGCACGGTTGGGAAACCTATAACGGCGCGGCGAATTTCGACGGCTCTATCTACTATGACAAGCCGGATCACTGGGCCGAGTATCGCTTAGAATTGGCCCGCCCAATCAGCATCAAACAAGCGGACCAGGTGCGCGCCATTTTGGCGAATGTTGCGCCCGCGCGGGCGGTGCTGAAAGCGCTGGAATTCACCGAAGCTTTGAACCTTTACGACGCCCACATTTCCTATGACGGGCAGTACACGCACGGGGTTGCATAATGGCAAATCTGCAAGAAACCGAAAGCTGGGAAGCGGGAATTTACCAGCTCGAAATGACCGACCCGGTGGTCGCTGGCCCGCCGGATCTGGCCCAAAGCAAAGGCTTCGCAAATGTGCAGGCGCTTCAATTGGCGAACCGCACGCTATGGCTCAAAGCGCAGTTGGCGTTGCTCGAAACCGCGCTGGGAAACATAGATTTTGCCCCGCAAATTCAGGCGAAAATTGACGAACTGGTGGACAGCGCGCCGGGGGCGTTGAACACGCTGAATGAACTGGCGGTCGCCCTGCAGGACAATGATAGCCAGATCGCTGGGTTGGTGTCGCAAATCGCGGCAATGCAGAATTCAGTGAATAACATTGATGTAACGGCCCAAATCAACGCGGCAATCAACAACCTGGTCAATGGTGCCCCGGCGGCTCTGAACACGCTTCGCGAGCTGGCGCTTGCGTTGCAGGACAATGATAGCGACATCGCGGCTCTGGTTTCGCAGATCTCCGGCGTCCAAAACACTTACAACAACTTGGTTGCGGGCGCGCCTGCTAACCTCAACACGTTTGCAGAGCTGGCGAGCGCTATTCAAGCACAGCAACAGCGCAAGCCCACCTATACCGTTTTGGCTCAATTTCCGACGCGCAAATACAACGGCACGATCACTCTGAGCCAACCTATCACCAATTTCGACAGCCTTATGTTTGAGGCCATGCACTACAACGTGCCCGCAAATTGTCGCCGCTTCTTTGAGCATCCCTTGGCGTTGGTTTCCCAAGGTGAGCCTTTTTACATGGATGGGGAAGATTGGTTCTCTCGCTGGACTTACCACTCGAGCACACAACTCTCGCTCCACCATGAATGGAACAGCAAAATCGTCAAGGTCATTGGAGTGAAATACTAATGTCTATTCATGTTTGCGGCCCGGACGGAAAATACATTGCCAGCTATCCCGGCAACTCTGTTCCTGAAACATGCCCGAGCGGATCATACGCCGTCGAAACCGCGCCGCCTGATGCGGGCGCAACGTGGGATGGGGATGCGTGGGTTCCTTCTGAGCCGGTCGAGTACCGCCCGCTTGAGCCATATCAGTTCCACGCGATGCTCGAACTCGCCGGTCATGAAGAAGCTGTGAAAACCGCAATTGCGGCGTTGCCAGATGCCAAGGCGCGCGCAGTGGCGAAGGCCAAACTAGAGCGCAGGCCTGAATTCAATCGTGAAGATGAGCTGGTTCTAGAACTGTCGACCGCCATTGGCATCACCCCAGAAGACCTAAACGAAATGTGGCTTGAAGCGTCCAAGCTTTAGGCCGCGTAACTGATCACAAACCCCACCAGTAATTGAGGCGAAACACATGTCCCAACAATTCCTTCACGGTGTCGAAGTCGTCCAGATTGACGGCGGCATTCGTCCAATCCGCACGGCCAAGAGTTCGGTTATCGGCCTTGTCGTGACCGCGCCAGACGCGCCGGTTTCATACCCGCGCAACAAGGCCTTCTTTGTATCCGGCCCGCGCTTTGCCGATGGCTTGGGCGCAGGCGGTACGGCGCGGGATGCTTTCAACGCGGTCTATGCGCAGGGCGCGCGAGAAATCGTTATGGTGATTGTGGATGAGGGCGCAGACGCCGCCGCCACAAAAGCCAATGTGGTTGGCGACGCCAGCGCGCGAACCGGCGTTTGGGCGCTGGAAGATGCGGGGGCGCTTCTGGATATGACGCCCCGCATTCTGGCGGCTCCGGGCTTTACTTCTGGTCTGCCCGGTGACGGCGTAAACCCGGTTGTGTCGAACCTGATCAGCGTGGCCGAAAAGCTTCGCGCGGTTGTCGTCAAAGATGGCCCCAACACCAACGAAACCGACGCCAAGGCGGATAAGGCCAACTATGGGTCAGATCGTCTCTATATCGTGGATCCGGCTGTGACCGTGTTTGACACGGATACCAATGCGGATGTGACGCAACCGGCCTCAGCTTTTGTTGCGGGCCTCATTGCCAAGCG
The DNA here is from genome assembly GCA_947497905.1 of uncultured Pelagimonas sp. GTDB lineage: Bacteria > Pseudomonadota > Alphaproteobacteria > Rhodobacterales > Rhodobacteraceae > CANMIH01. The sequence goes on along the minus strand of CANMIH010000003.1, from coordinate 135,027 downwards.
CGATGTTGAAAAGGGTTTCTGGTGGTCTCCGTCCAACCAGATCATTCGCGGCATCACCGGCACTGCCCGCCCAATCAGCTTTAATCTGAGTGCGCCCGATACTGAGGCGAACCGATTGAATGAAGCGGAAGTGGCCACGATTATCCGTCGTGATGGCTACCGCCTTTGGGGGAACCGGGGCACGGGTGTTGACCCGTTGTGGGCCTTCCTATCAGTGCGCCGCACCGCCGACGTGATCTATGAAAGCATTGAACAAGCCCACCTTTGGGCCATGGACCGTCCGTTTTCGGCGCAGCTTATCCGTGACATTCGCGATGGGGTGCAGGCCTTTGGGCAGACCCTTGTCAATCAGGGCGCGCTTCTTGGTTTCAACTGTTGGCTGGACGAAGAGCTGAACACCGAAGTCACCCTGAAGGCGGGTGAACTTTATTTGGATTTCGACATGGAACCGCCAGCGCCGTTGGAGCGCCTTACGTTCCGCGCTCACCGCAACGGCGACTATTACAAGGACCTCGTGCAGTCCGTCAAAGCCGCCGCATAAGGAGATACACCAATGATCCGTTACCCCCGCATGATCAAAAACTTCAACGCCTTTCTGGACAGCGTAAGTTTCGCCGGGATCGCTGAGACAGCCAAGCTTCCCGACGTCAAACTTCAGGTTGCGAAGCATCGCGCCGCTGGCATGGACGGCGCGGCCCCGGTGGACATGGGCACCGAGGACATGCGCTCTGAAGTGAGCCTGAAGGAGTGGACCCCGTCCGCCCTGAAACTGATTGGCACCCGCAAGCGCCTTGTCCTTCGCCCGGCGGCACAGGGCAAAGTCGCAAGTGAAGCTGACGCCATCATTGCCACCATTGGCGGCCTCTGGGCTAGCCTCAATCCCGGCGAGCTGAAGCCCGGTTCTGATGTGCCCATGAAGCTGGGTCTTGAGGCCGAATATTTCCGGTTGGAAATCAACGGCGACGAGATCTTTGAAATCGACATTCTGGCGGGCAAGCGCGTGGTCGGCGGCGACGACCAGGTTGCAGCGCTTCGCCAAGCGATGGGCTTTTAAAGCCCCCTCTAATTCCCTCTTAAACTCAGAGAAAGAACCCCAATGACCAAAGCAAATCCAAACACAGTGACCCTGTCGTCGCCAATCAAAGTGGGCGGCAAGGAAATCACCGAAGTGACCCTTCGCAAACCGAAAGCGGGCGAGATGCGCGGGCTTCAAACTGCGAACGTTCTGCAAATGGATGTGGACACCATGATCAAGCTTTTGCCCCGGATCACATCGCCGGTGCTTGACCCGGCTGTGGTGGAAGATCTGGACGCGGATAACTTCGGCCCGCTCTGTCAAAAGGCCATGAGTTTTTTGTTGCCGAAGGCGGCGCAGGACAAAATCACAGCGGCGGCGGCGAGCCTCTAAAGCTTCCCAATGATGTAGAAGACGCGATGGCCGATTTGGCCGTCGTGTTCAACTGGTCCCCCCGAGACATGGACGACATGGACATCGAGGAGCTGGCCCGGTGGCGGGAAAAAGCCCGCGTAAGACACGAAGCCCAACACGGAGACCCTGACAATGAGTTCTGACCTTCAGGTCTCTATGATCCTCAAACTTGTTGACCAAGTGACCGCGCCCGCGCGGGCCGTGAAGTCAACCTTGCAGGAAATTGGGGGCACGTCGGAGCGGGTTGGCCGGGCGGGGCTAGAGTGGAGCAATCAGCAGATTGCCGCAAACCAAGCGCGGCAATCTGCATTGATGGGCGAAGCCTTCGCGGTGACTGCCCTTGTCGGATCTGTGGGCGCGATGCTCAGCCCGGCAATTAATTTTGAAAAAGCCATGGATGGCGTGGGCGCGGTCTCAAAGGCCAGCACGGAAGAGCTGGCGCTGATGACCGAGACCGCCCGGAACTTGGGCGCCGACACAAACTGGGGCGCGACTGAAGCCGCCGAAGGCATGAAATTTCTTGCCATGGCGGGCTTTGAAACCAACGAAATCGTTGAAGCCATGCCGGGCATGTTGAACCTTGCCAGCGCGGGCGCGACGGATCTTGGCCGGGCCTCTGACATCGCATCAAACATCCTGACCGGCTTTGGCCTTGAAGCCTCAGAAATGATCCGTGTTGCGGATGTGATGACCAACACATTCACCAGCTCAAACACCGACGTGGCGATGCTTGGCGAGACCATGAAATACGTGGCGCCCGTGGCCAATTCGCTTGGGATCGGGCTGGAAGAAGTCGCGGCCATGGCGGGCAAGCTGGGCGATGCGGGCATTCAGGGAAGCCAAGCCGGGACCGGTTTGCGGGCGATGATGAGCCGTCTTGCCGCGCCCACGAAAGAGGCCCGCAAGGCGCTGAATGCGCTTGGCGTGGATACCTTGGACGCCAACGGCAACATGCGGGATTTTTACACGATCCTGACCGAGATTGACGCGGGGCTAGACAAGTTCGGCACCGGTGAACAGCAAGACATGATTGCCGCCATTGCCGGTCTGGAAGCCGCCAGCGCGGCCACGGTCTTGTTGGATCAGGCGGGCAGCGGCGCGCTGTTGGAATATGCTCAAGCCTTACGTGAAACCGGGTCGGCGGCGCGCGTTGCGAATGAGATGAACGACAACACGGCGGGCGCTCTGAAGCGGATGCAAAGCGTCACGGAAAGCTTGGCGATTTCGGTCGGCGCAATCCTTTTGCCTGAAATCGCTGAGATGCTAGAGACCATTCGCCCGATGATCCGGGCGGTCCAGATGTGGGCCGAAGCCAACCCTGAGCTGGTTAGCACAATCGCCCGCATTGTTGCCGGTCTGGTGGCCTTTAAAGTGGCCTCTATCGTGCTGCGTTTTGCGCTGTTTGGGGCCTTGGGGCCGATACTTCAGTTTGTGCGCGCGGGCAGTTTGATGCTGATCCTTTTGCCGCGCCTGGTCGGCGCGTTTCTCAGCCTGTTGAACCCGATGGCGCTAGTCCGCGGGGCCATGGTTGCCCTGAAGGTGGCGTTCATTTCGACCGGCATTGGCGCGCTGATTGCTGGCATCGCGATGGCGGGCGTTTGGATCTATAACAACTGGTCCGGGCTTCAGACTTTCTTTGTCGCGCTCTGGCAGGGCTTCCGTGACGCGCTAGGCCCCGCCGCGCCCATTTTGGACGGCATCATTGCCGCCGTGCAATCGCTCTGGAATTGGCTGTCGGATCTTCTGGGGCCGCTTGATGCGAGTAAAGCGGATTGGGCGAGCTGGGGCACGGCGGTGGGCCAGTCTCTGGGCAATACCGTCGTCTATATCACCGAATTGCCGGGCCGGATTGCTGAAGGTTTGAGCGGCGCTTGGACGGGCACCAAGGCTTGGATAGCGGGCATGTGGGCGGATCTGGATGGAGCCGCGTTGAAAGCATGGGAAGCGCTGAAATCGCTTCTGTTGAGCTATACGCCCGCCGGTTTGATTTACACCCATTGGGACGGTTTGGCGGCGTGGGTTTCGACCATGTGGCCGGATCTGAGCGGGGCGGCCACGGCGGCTTGGGATCTGTTGAAAGCGGCGCTGTTGAACTACACGCCCGCCGGTCTTCTTTATACCCATTGGGACGGCTTGGCGGCATGGGTCACAACCATGTGGCCGGATCTTTCAGGCGTCGCCACCAGCGCTTGGGAAACCCTGAAAACCGTTCTCGCAAGCTACACGCCCGCCGGGCTGATCTATACCCATTGGGAAGGCATCGCCGAGTGGTTCAAAGAGCTTTGGGCCAGCCTGCCAAGCATCGACTGGGATGCGATGATCAATCTTGATGGCATCAAAGAAGCGTGGACCGCCGTTACGGATTGGTTTGGTGCCGCCGCCGCTGGCCTCTGGGATCTTCTGCCCGAAATGCCGGAATGGAACTTCGGACTATTCGGCGGTGATGATCAGATTGAAGATCCAAAAACGCTTCTGGCGGCGGCGAAGGCAGCGGAAGAATTGGAACGCCAATTCCCGGCGCTGAGTGCAGCGGCGCAAACTGTTCTGACCGAAGTTCAGGCCATTTTGCGGGCCATATCGGAAGCCATGGCGGCGATGGATCTTAGCGCCCAAGGGGCGGCAATCACGTTGTCTATTGCGGCGGGTATGTTGTCCCAATTGGACGCGGTGCGGAAGGCATCGGCGCAGATCGGCGCGGCCATTCAAGCGGGCTTGCCACGGGGCGCGCGGGTTGCGGTCGATGTGCAGCAACAGGCGGTGCAGGGTTATCGCGATAGCGGCGGCCCGGTGATGGCGGGTCTTCCCTATATGGTGGGCGAGCGGGGCCGCGAATTGTTCGTGCCAGATGTGGCGGGCAAGGTGGTTCCGACATCCGCGCTGAATGCGCGCATTGATCGCCGCCCGATGCTGGCGGCCCACCGCGCGGCGACCCAGATTGTGCGCCAAGGTGACAACGTGCAAATCCATATTGCGCCGCCGCCCGGCGTGGATCCGCAAGAGATCGCCCGCATGGTGTCGCGCGAGCTGGACCGCCGCCAGCGCATGACACAGGGCGGGTTGCATGATGGTGAGGATTGGGACGCATGAATTTAAGTCTGGTTATGATGGCGCTTGGGTCGTTTCGCTTTGGGATGAAACAGGACGCCCACCAAGAGATGCAGCGCAGTTCGCCTTATCGCTGGCACGCGGTGAAACGGGTAGGGCGGGCACCGGCGTTGCAGTACGGCGGGCCGGGCGTCGAAGAGATGCGTTTGCAGGGCGTGATTTATCCGCATTTCCGGGGCGGGTTGCGCCAAGTCGATGCAATGCGCGCCCAAGCCGGTACCGGCGTTCCCTTTATGATGGTGGACGGCATGGGCTGGGTCTGGAAGCGCTGGGTGATCGTCAATGTCTCGGATACCAAGTCCTATTTTATGTCCGATGGCGCGCCCCGCAAAATCGAATTCACGGTCACCTTGCAAGCCTACGGCCCCGATGGGCTGGGGGGCTTGGGCGGGCTGATCAAAGGTCTGTTTTAAGGGGGCTTAAATGGCAGTTTACCGCACCATAGACGGCGATGTGATCGACTCCATTTGCAAGGCCCATTACGGCAGTGAACAGCACGTGACGGCTGTTTATGAAGCCAATCCGGGGTTGGCCCGTCTGGGGCCTGTTTTGCCCAAGGGCCTAGAAATCATCCTGCCCGAAATAGAAGCCAACCCGGTGGTCGCATTGAAGAGGCTTTGGTGATGCGTCAGAACTTTCGCGTGCTTGCAAATGGCGCTGACATCACCGCCGATTTGTCCGACCGTCTGGTCTCTCTGACGATCACAGATGAGGCGGGCGAGACATCCGATAAAGCGGAACTTGAACTGGATGACCGGGACGGATTGCTGGCCCTTCCTGAATCGGGAGCTGAGCTGAAAATTGCCCTAGGGCTGGGCTTTGCTTTGGTGGATATGGGCACCTTTACGGTTGATGAGGTGGGCGGCGATTTCTTCCCGGCCACGATGCGGATATCGGCCAAGGCAGCGAACATGTTGGGCGAGATCCGGGCGCGCCGTAACCGCCATTGGAAAGACGTGACCTTGGGCGACATCGTGGAAAAGATCGCCGGTGAACATGGGCTAAAGCCGCGTGTCAGCGACACTTTGGCGGGCACGTTTTACGAGTACCTGGTCCAAACGTCAGAGAGTGATTTGAACCTTCTGACCCGGCTTGCTCGTGAGCTGGACGCGGTGGCGAAACCTGCCGGGCAAAGCCTGATTTTTGTGCCGCGTGGCGAGGGCAAAGCGGGCGACGGAAGCGCATTGCGGGTCATCCCCATTCTACGGTCTCAGATGCAAGAGGGCGGGACTTGGAAACAGGGATCGCGCAAGCGCTATGGCAAGGTCACGGCGGAATGGAACGATAAGAAGACCGGGCAGGTGAAGAAACACACTGAAGGCGATAAGGCCCCGGAGCTGCGTTTGCGCCATCCCTACGCCTCCGAGGCAGAAGCCAAGAAGGCCGCGAAAGGTGCGCTGGAACGCTCCAAACGGTCGAGCAAGATCACCCTTTCCTTGGCGGGGTTCTGGCCTCAGCTCATGGCTGAAGCCAAGGTCAATCTGGTGGATGTGCGCCCCGGCCTGACCGGGGAATGGTTGGTCAAAAGTGTGACCCATTCGCTGATTGGCACGCTCACCACGAGTCTTGAAGCGGAACGGGATAACGGAGGAAAATAAGCTATGGATATGCGTTCAAGAGCCTCGGAGCCAAGCATTCTGTGTCACAGGTTGGGGGTTGTCCATTTGCATAAAGCGAAAAAGCGTCGAACACGATGGGCATCGTCGGTTATGCTCATGTCCTTGCAGTATCGACTTGCGTTTATCCTCTATACAGTTGGGACAAAGGTAGTGAACGGGGTCTTCACCCTTTGCAGAGTCTCGCAGGCGATACACTATCGAACCAACTGGCGTTTCCCAGAGACTGTAGCGCTCCAAGTCGGATTTAAATGCCTGGTGTGCAGCCAGCTCCTCTTGGAGTTTTTGCAGCATAGTCTTCAGTTCCGCGTTCGCGAGCTTCGTATCTGCTACCTGAGAAGTAAGCTCGCTCAGAGCAAGTTTGATATCCGCATCTGCCGCCGCCTCAGATTTCTGGAACAGCGCCTTAAGGGAGCCAATCCCATTGGCAAGATGCCCGACATTGGTGCCAGTTTGCCCCGCGACATTCAGGGCCTGTGTCAGGGCATTGAGATCGAATTCCATGAAATGCTCCAGAATCAAAATTTCCTTCGGGAACAGATCGTGTCTTTGAAGAAAGCGAAGTACAAGTGAGGTGATTGCTTCAGGTTAGCGTGTCTCGGCTGTCTAACTGCTTTGCCGCCCTAACTTTTGACCACGACAGACGTTCTAGAGTGCTTGGCCTTATGCTGCCCATAATTACCTTGTCCACTTGCGAGAGGTATAAAGTCCACAACGGGCTACCGTTTTCTTCTTTATTAGGGTCATGGCCATCTTTGCGACACAGGGCACACGCAGCACTAATGCGCATCTTGATCAGTTTGTGTTGTAAAGACATGTGTCACCCAACTTTGTCGCCCCTTGATCAACTCAGCATACAAATGCACCAGATATGCTGTTCAGGGGAAAAGAGACCGTGCGAGCTCTATCACACGGAGCGAAGATGTTTTGGGAGGTAGAGCGCACCGGCTAACCGCGTTCAGTTAAATGATCTGAGTGCCAGCATCATGTATCAACAGTGTCTTTCAAACACAAAAGTTCCTGATCTGCGTGTCTTAGGGCAGGGTTTTGCGTACCTCCAGGTACAATGAGCGTTCTCCGCATATGAGGCTATTGAGGTGGAACGAATATTGGGCGTTGGAATGTGTTGAGCTGGAGAGCGTGAGAATGACAGTTTGAGTTGACGCTGAAACTGATTTCTTACCACGCCCTCCAGGGCCTTGGGGGAACACACTGAGACACTAGCAACTTAGAGGTGTGGTAGGTGAGAGGCGTGAAGTCTCGGTTAATCCAACGCACTGAATATGGATTTGATGCAGATTTTCTGAGTGCTGGGTTGACGTTGTCGATCAATCGTAGGAAATCGCATATACGAATGCATTTGTTAGCTTATTCATTCGGAGATTCTGTCTTCAAAGGCGTATCGCGCAAGGTGGTGAGTTCGTGTGAGTGTCTCACCACCTTGTGTTTTTTCCTTGAGAGAGTTTCCTGATCTCAGACTGAGGGATGCTATCATTCAGTACCTTGTCCACTTGCGGTAAGTAGGCTTCCCAGAGTGGACGTCCACCGACGCGACCTTCGGGGTCATGTCCATCTTTCCTGCACAGGGCATATGCGGACGCGACACGAAATTTATATTGCTTAGTCTTCGACGTCATGTTCGGTCGCAGTACAATAATTTCAGTTTGGTGGGCATGTTTTCTTTTGGTTTACTGTTGTGGAGATAAGAGGTCGCGCGAAGTCAATCGCATGACATCAAGATGCCTAGGGAGCAAAAGCTTCACCAGCCAACAACGCCCTGCTAGCTGCTCATGTTTTAAGGGGCTAGAAGACACTTTGTTGAACAAGAGAAGCTTCGGGAGCTTTTCGGAAGGTGTGTCTTCTAGCCTTTAAGGTACGGTTGCGATGCTAGGTGCACCGTAACCTGACGTTGGATTTGGACCTAAAAGTATTAAGGATAAGTTACCTCCTGAGCGAGACCCCTGAGTTTGGGAGATGGTGCTTAGGATGGACCGTTTAATGTCCCTTTAAAGCGCCTTGCCGAGGTGGATTTTGAAGACCACTCAAACCGCAGGTTTGCGTGCCAACTCGACCCAAAACGTTTTGCTGCAGAAAATTGTGTAATTCACTGCAGAAAATTTTGTCACGCTACAAACACGCGCGCTTCAGCATCTGTGCGGCTCTTCATGGGACCGCATGGTCCAAGGGGTGGGATGGTATGGGACGAAGTTGGGATGGCCTGGGTTGCTGGGCAAAACTTCGCCCGAACGAATCACTTTTTGCGTGAGTTTGTGGATAAACCTGTGGGTAAGACCCTATATTGCAGAGGTGATGACCGGGATGATGCATCTCTGATGGGGTAGGTTTGAAAATTTTCGGGAATTTATGGGACTTTTGTGGGGCAGGCTGATGCCCCTATATTTGGTGTGTGGGCTGCGGGCTTCCCGCCAGAAATAGCGCTTCCCCATTGGAAATTAACCATTTATTAACTGGATTTCGACGTTCAAAGGCGCATCTCGCCCCTGCGCGTCCCACAAAAAACTATTGCCACCCATGAATTCCCATGGCATCCATAGTTCACACGATGAGAGACGGCTCGGGGCGCACAAGACCCCAGACACGAACTCATAAAAACAAAAGAGCAGGTTTCATACAGGCGCCGCTTTCATCGTGACACCAGAATCCGGCGCGCGGGCGAGCAGACATCCCCCCAGGTGGCGCGCGCAGTCGGAGACACCCGCTCAGCGGGTCAGCGGCGGGTTGATCAGTGGCAGCAGATCAACCCGCCGCTTTTCGTTTCAACCGGGGGACAAGATGGCGAGGCCAGGGACAGTGGGCCGTAGGCTGAGGTTCAGAGGCGAGTTCACCAACAAGGTGGACACTAAGGGGCGGGTATCTATCCCGGCTCCCTTTCGTCGTGTCCTCGAAGCTGGCGATCCGGACTGGACTGAAGGGCTCAACCCGAATTTTGTGATTGTCTATGGCGATCATCGCCGCAAATATCTTGAATGTTATACCGTCCAAGAGATGGAAGATGTGGAAGATCGCATCAGTCGCATGAAACGTGGCAGCCAGAAACGCCGGGTTCTTGAGCGGCTGTTCTCGACCCAGTCGGTCACCACAAGCGTTGATGAAACCGGTCGCATTGTTCTGTCCGCCAAGCTGCGTGACAAAATCGGCCTGTCGAAAGAAGCCCAGTTTGCCTCCAACGTTGACACCTTCCAGATCTGGGAACCGTCAACTTATGAGGACGAGCTGGCCTCGACCGAAGAATACCTTGATGAAATGGACGATGATTTCGATCCATTGATGTTGTTGGACGAAGATGAGGAAGACGAGGACCTGTGATGGCGCACTCCGGCGAGACCCCCGAAAAAGCCCCCCACGTCCCTGTCCTTCTGCGTCCTTTGCTCGAAGCTGTGGCCCCCGTGAAGGGCACCTGGATTGATGGAACCTTTGGGGCGGGGGGCTATTCCCGTGGGCTTGTTGATGCAGGCGCGGAGCGAGTGATCGGGATTGATCGCGACCCGCTTGCGCATGAGATGGCTCTGGATTGGATTGGAACCTATCCTCAGATCGACATGGTCGAAGGCAATTTTGCGGATATGGACCGCGTTGCCGAAGCGGTGGATGGCGTTGTTTTGGATCTGGGCGTGTCTTCGATGCAGCTTGATCTGGCAGAACGCGGGTTTTCCTTTATGCGCGACGGCCCCTTGGATATGCGTATGGCGCAATCGGGGCGATCTGCGGCGGATCTGGTGAATGAGCTGTCGGATCAGGTGCTGGCCGATATTCTTTATCTCTATGGCGAAGAGCGGGCCTCGCGCCGGATTGCGCGTGCCATTGTCGAGGCACGGAAATTGCAGCCTTTCGAGACCACTCTGCAGCTTGCTGAGGTAATCGAAAAATGCCTGCCGAGGTCAAAACCCGGACAGGCCCATCCTGCGACGCGCAGCTTTCAGGCGCTGCGGATTGCAGTGAATGACGAATACGGAGCGTTGTGGCGCGGGCTGATGTCGGCGGAGCGTGTGTTGCGTCCCGGAGGATTGCTGGCAGTTGTGACCTTCCATTCCATCGAAGATCGTATGGTCAAACGCTTCTTTCAGGAACACGGTGAGAAGAAAAAGCGCGTCAACCGCTATGCCACGGAAGAAGAGCAACAGACCCAGCCCTTTGAGATTTTGACCCGCAAGGCCGTTGGGCCGGATGCGCAGGAATTGAAAGAAAACCCGCGTTCGCGGTCGGCCAAACTTCGTGTCGCACGTCGTACCAAAGTTGAATCGCGGGAGATTGAGCCGGATCTGATTGCCATGCCGGATCTGAAGGAGGGGCGCTGATGCGAACGGTTTTGTTTCTTCTGAGTGCGCTGGCGGTGATCGGGTCAGGCTATTGGGCCTATCACGAAAATTATCAGACCCAGGATGAACTGGATCGCGTTGATGCGCTGCGCCGCGACATTGGTCAGGCACATGAACGTATGGCCATGCTGCGTGCGGAGTGGGCCTATTTGAACCGGCCCGACCGATTGCGCGATCTGGCGGATCTGAACTTTGCCCGCCTTGGACTTTTGCCGCTGCGTCCCGACCATTTCGCCGATGTAGACCAAGTGGCCTTTCCGCCGCCGCCAAACTTGGTGGATTTGAGTGAACCGATTGATGTGACAAGTGCAGGAGCGCCCAAGCCATGAACCGAACGCCGCTGCGCCCTTTGGCTCGGGTTCTGGAGGCCCGGGAAAAGGGGGAAAACCCCGACAATATCGAAAAAGAAAACCGCCGCCTGCGCCATGAAGAGATGCGAGACACATCGCGTCTTCGGGCAGAGGGGCGGTTGTTGGTTTTAGGGGTGATGTTCTTTTGCGCCTTTGGTGTGATCGGCGCGCGTATGGGCACCATTGCCGCAAGTGAGGCAGAAGAGCCGCGGGCCGCCGCGACGGGATCACCCGTGGTGACAAGTCGGGCAGACATCGTGGACCGAAAGGGTCGTGTTCTTGCGACCAATATGAGCACCTATAGCCTTTATGCGCATCCTCAGCAGATGATCGAACCTGATCGTGCGGCGCAGGAGCTGGGTCGAATTTTCCCAGATATTGATGTGCCGGCGCTTGCGGCGCGATTTAATGATCCCAAACGCAAATTTGCCTGGGTGCGTCGTCGGATCAGCCCGGAACAGCGTCAGGCAGTACATGACATCGGCGAGCCGGGGCTGTTGTTTGGGCCACGTGAGATGCGGCTTTATCCCAATGGCGCAATCGCGGCGCATATCTTGGGCGGTACGCGTTTTGGGGTAGAAGGGGTGCATTCCGCTGAGATCGTTGGTTCGGCCGGTCTTGAGAAATTCATGGATGAGCGTCTGACCGACACCAAGCGCGATGGGGCGCCGCTAGAGCTATCGATCGATCTGACTGTTCAGGCCGTATCGGAAGAAGTGCTCGACGCGGGCATGAAGCTTTTGAATGCCAAAGGCGCGGCCAGTGTCTTGATGGATGTGAAAACCGGTGAGGTTATCAGTCTGGTCAGCCTGCCGGATTTTGATCCCAACGACCGGCCCAATCCGTTGACTGAAGGCAATGCCTCGGACAGCCCGCTGTTCAACCGAGCGGTGCAAGGGGTGTATGAGCTTGGGTCAGCCTTCAAGATCTTCACGGCTGCGCAGGCTATGCAGCTGGGATTGGTCAATCCGAACACCGTGATCGACACCAAGCCACCGATGAAGGTGGGTGGCTTCCGCATCGGTGAGTTTCAGAACAAAAACTATGGTGAGCTGACAGTCGAAGAGGTCATTATCAAAAGCTCAAACCGGGGCACTGGCAAAATGGCGCTGGCGATTGGCGTGGCTCGGCAACAGGAGTTCCTGCGCAATCTCGGATTCTTCGATCCAACCCCGTTGGAAATTGTCGAAGCCAAAGGCGGCAAGCCTTTGTTGCCCAAGAAATGGACTGACCTGAGTGCGGTGACCATTTCCTATGGTCATGGCATTTCAACATCGCCGCTGCATCTGGCGGCGGGCTATGCGGCCATTGCCAATGGGGGGCGCGCGGTTGAGCCGACACTGCTCAAGCAAAATGGTCCGCAGATGGGGATGCAGATTATGGATCCGCAATCGGCTGCGGCGGCGCGGGTGATGCTACGCAAGGTTGTGACCGAGGGCACCGCGTCGTTTGGGGAAGTGCCGGGATACCATGTTGGCGGTAAAACCGGGACGGCGGACAAGCCGAAAGAGCGGGGCGGCGGATATTACGAGGACAAGGTGATTGCCACCTTTGCCACGATCTTTCCGGCGCATGATCCCAAATACGCTTTGGTTGTCACACTGGACGAACCTGTGGAAACAAGTGGCGAGAAACCGCGCAGAACCGCCGGTTGGACCGCTGTTCCGGTGGCCGCCGAAATGATCGGCCGAATTGCTCCGCTTCTGGGGTTGCGCCCCGAGTTCAAACGAGGGCAATTGGAGACCATCGTGCAGACCTCGAACTGAGGCGCACGCGCTTCAAGGACAAAGGCTGAGGGTGAGGTATGGGTCAAACAGTGAAAACTCTGGCCGAGCTGGGATTGACCGTGCGCGGCGGGCGTGACGTGCAGATCACCGGCGTGGCTGTGGACAGTCGTGAGGTTGCAGAGGGATTTCTGTTTGCAGCGCTGCCGGGCACTCAGATCCATGGCGCGGCCTTCATTGAAATGGCGCTGCGCAAAGGCGCGGCCGCGATTTTGACCGATGCCGAGGGCGCGGAGCTCGCCGCGACTGAGCTTGGAGCAAGTGACGCGGCGCTGGTGATTGCCGAGGACCCGCGGCAGGCTCTAGCTTTTACCGCAGCCCTGTGGTTTGGCGGTCAGCCTGAACATGTGGTTGCGGTTACAGGCACCAATGGAAAAACTTCGGTTGCAACCTTTACACGTCAGATCTGGCAGGCGCTGCATGAGCGGGCGATCAACCTTGGCACCACTGGTCTTGAGGGTGATTGGGAAGCAAAATCAAGCCATACCACGCCGGAACCCGTGACCTTGCACGAGCTTCTGGTTGGGGCGAAACATGCCGGCATCACCAAAGCGGCCATGGAGGCCTCAAGCCACGGTCTGGCGCAGCGTCGGTTGGATGGGGTTCACCTCACCGCCGCCGGGTTCACGAATTTCAGCCAGGATCACCTCGACTACCACGAGAGTTTTGACGACTATTTCGCCGCCAAAGCCGGATTGTTCGCTCGGGTGCTGCCCGAAGATGGTACGGCAGTGATCAACATCGATGATCCGCGCGGCGTGGATATGTTGGCCATCGCCCATGCTCGTGGGCAGGAAGTGATCACCGTTGGTCGGGATGCCTCTGATCTGTGCCTTGAAAATCAACGCTTTGATGCAACTGGGCAGGATGTCCGGTTCAATTGGCGTGGTGTGGTACGACAAGAGCGTTTGGGTTTGATTGGTGGGTTTCAGGCGGAAAACGTCTTGCTGGCAGCGGGGCTGGTGATTGCCTGTGGTGCGGACCCAACCGAGGTCTTTGATGTGTTGCCGCAACTGGGCACCGTGCGTGGACGCATGCAATTGGCGGCGACCCGCGAAAATGGCGCAGCAGTGTTTGTGGACTACTCGCACACACCTGATGCGGTGGCGACGGCGCTCAAGGCACTGCGCCCGCATGTGATGGGGCGCTTGGTGGCCATTGTGGGTGCTGGCGGCGACCGCGACGCGGGCAAACGGCCTCTGATGGGGGCTGCGGCGCATGATAATGCGGATCTGGTGATTGTCTCCGACGACAATCCACGCAGCGAAGATCCGGCGGCCATTCGCGCGGCAGTGCTTGAGGGCGCGCCTGGTGCGCTTGAGGTGGGAGACCGCGCCGAAGCCATTCTGCGCGGTGTAGACGCGCTTGGGCCGGGGGATGCCTTGCTGATCTGTGGTAAGGGACATGAAACCGGTCAGACCGTCGGCGATACGGTGTATCCCTTTGATGATACGGAACAGGCTAGCGTTGCTGTGGCCGCATTGGATGGGCGAGGTCTGTGACGATGGCACATTTGTGGACTTCAGATGAGGCGGCCAAAGCCACCGGCGGGCGCGCGACATCGGACTGGCAGGTGTCGGGCGTGTCGATTGACACCCGCACGCTGCAACCCGGTGATCTGTTTGTGGCGCTCAAAGCGGCGCGCGACGGGCATGATTTTGTTGCTCAGGCGCTTGAGAACGGCGCAGGTGCGGCGCTTGTGAGCCACATTCCAGACGGCCTGCCCGAGGATGCGCCTTTGTTGCTGGTCGACGATGTGCTGACCGGGTTGGAAGACCTTGGTATGGCGGCGCGGCATCGTACGCGGGCTAAGGTTGTCGCGGTCACCGGATCGGTTGGCAAAACCTCGACCAAAGAAATGCTGCGCACTGTTCTGGGCGCCCAGGGCACGGTGCATGCGGCTGAGAAAAGCTATAACAACCATTGGGGTGTGCCGCTGACACTGGCGCGGATGCCGCGGGATGTGGATTTTGCCGTGATTGAGATTGGCATGAACCATCCCGGTGAAATTGCGCCTCTGGCGAAAATGGCCCGCCCGCATGTGGCGCTGGTCACCATTGTCGCTCCGGCGCATCTGGCAGCGTTTGAGAGCCTTGCGGGCATTGCCGAGGAAAAGGCCTCTATCTATCAGGGGCTCGAACCCGAAGGCGTGGCAGTTTTGAACGGTGATCTTGAGGTGAGCGATATTCTCACCTCAGAGGCCAAGCGCCACGCAGAGACCGTTTTGAGCTTTGGCGAAAGCGCAGAGGTGGATTTCCGGGCAACAGGCGTGTCGATCCGCGATGACTGTACCGTGGTACAGGGGCAGACACAGGGAGCGCCGGTTCTATACAAAGTGCCGGTCCCGGGACGCCACTATGCGATCAATGCGATGGGTGTGCTTGCCACGGTTGCGGCTCTGGATCTTGATCAGGCTCTGGCTGTTGCGGCACTGGGTCGTTGGGTCCCCGGTGAGGGCCGGGGTGCGCGCGATGAGATTGTGTTGGATATGGCCAATGCCGAGGCCCGGTTTGAGTTGATTGATGATGCCTATAACGCCAACCCCGCCTCATTGGCGGCGTCGCTGGAAGTGCTCGCTGCTGCGGAAACCGGGGTACGCGCGGGGCTTACCGGACGCGGACGGCGGGTGGCCTATATCGGCGACATGAAAGAGCTGGGCGCCACCGAAGCCGAGTTGCATCGGGCTGTGGCCGATCTGGCTGCGGTTCAAGATATCGATGTCATTCACTGTGTTGGCCCATTGATGCAGCATCTCTATCAGGCGCTTCCCGAGGGTAAGCGCGGTCGCTGGGCCGAGACCAGCGCCGAAATCACTCAGGGCATCGGGCAGGATATCAATGCCGGTGATGTGGTTCTGGTCAAAGGATCACTGTCGATGGCGCTGGCGCGGGTGGTTGACGCGTTGAAAAAAATGGGCCAAGCGCCCGTAAAACTGGACGGGTAAGGGACACTTTTATGCTGTATTGGCTGACAGGGCTTTCGGATGGCGGGGATCTCTTCAATCTGTTTCGCTATATCACCTTCCGGGCTGGGGGTGCCTTTTTCACCGCACTGATTTTTGGTTTCCTGTTTGGCAAACCACTGATCAATGTGTTGCGCCGCAAGCAGGGCAAGGGCCAGCCCATCCGTGATGATGGCCCTGAGGGGCACTTTGTCAAAGCCGGAACGCCAACCATGGGTGGCCTACTCATCATTGGTGCTTTGGTTACGTCAACTCTGCTTTGGGCACGACTGGACAATCCATTTGTCTGGATGGTGCTGTTCGTGACCATCGCCTATGCGCTGATCGGGTTTGCGGATGACTATGCCAAGGTCAGCAAGCAAAACACCAAAGGTGTGTCGAGCAAAGTTCGATTGCTTCTGGGGTTTGTGATAGCAGGTGTCGCAGCGGCCTGGGCCACTCTGTATCACCCTGATATGCTGGCCAATCAGCTGGCCTTCCCGGTGTTCAAGGACGCGTTGTTCGATCTCGGATTGTTCTTTATTCCTTTCGCGATGTTTGTCGTCGTTGGTGCCGCCAATGCCGTGAATTTGACAGATGGGCTTGATGGTCTGGCGATCATGCCGGTGATGATTGCCGCGACGACGCTAGGGATTATCGCTTATCTGGTTGGCCGTGTGGATGCCTCGGAATATCTGGATGTGCACTATGTGCCGGGTACCGGTGAAATCCTTGTCTTTACGGCGGGCATCGTCGGCGGCGGCATGGGGTTCTTGTGGTACAACGCACCGCCGGCGGCGGTGTTTATGGGGGACACAGGTTCGCTGGCACTGGGCGGCGCTTTGGGGGCGATTGCGGTGGCCACCAAACACGAGATTGTTCTGGGCATTGTGGGTGGTCTGTTTGTTGTTGAAGCGCTGAGCGTGATTATTCAGGTGCTCTACTTCAAGCGCACGGGAAAACGGGTGTTCCTGATGGCGCCGATCCACCATCACTATGAGAAAAAGGGATGGGCCGAGCCGCAGATTGTGATCCGGTTCTGGATCATTTCTCTGATCCTTGCGATCATCGGTCTGGCGACTTTGAAACTGCGTTGATGAGAAAGGCACCTTCGGGTGCCTTTTTTCTGGAGAACCCGATTTTGAAATAAAAATCGGGGCAGGGGCTTTGCCCCTTTGCCACCCTTGCAGGGCGGCATTTACGCCAGAGTATTTGTGAAAAGAAGAAATTGGAGGAGATCTCTGTGCGTGTCGTGGTTTCTGGGTGTTCGGGCGGTGGGAAATCGACACTATTGGCGGAAATGGCGGCCCGGGGCTGGGCGTGTTTTGACGAACCCGGGCGCCGTGTAGTGGCGGAGGGGCTTACCCCATGGGAGGACATCGCAGGGTTTTGCGCGCGCTGTGTGACGCTGGCGGTGCAGGACTTTCACGCAGCGGGGCCGAAGGTGTCGCTGTTTGATCGGTCATTTCTGGATGCGGTGATCTGGTTTGAACAAGCAGGGCGAACCTTGCCAGAGCCGGTGGCCAAAGCGGTTGAGGGGCTGCGTTATCACGAGGTGGTGTTTCTTGCGCCGCCCTGGCCGGAAATCTATGTTCAGGATGAGGCACGGCAGCATGATCTGCAGGCGGCGCTTGCAGAGTATGACGCATTGTGTCAGCGCTTACCAAAACACGGATATACGGTCGAATTTTTGCCAAAGCTGCCGGTACATGAACGGGCGGATTGGTTTGAGGCGCGACTGAAGGAGATGGCATGATACCGGTGATGGGATTTTCGGGCGCAAAAGTGGGTGTTTTGGGATTGGGCCGGTCTGGCCTGTCAGCGGCGCGGGCGCTGCGCGAAGGCGGGGCGGAGGTTCTGGTCTGGGATGACGCGGCTGCGGGTCGGGAGAAGGCGGAGGCCGAAGGGTTTGTGGCGCAGGATCTGCGGAAGGGGATCGAAGAGCTAAGCTGTCTGGTTGTTTCACCGGGTATTCCCCATCTTTACCCCACACCGAACCCGGTCATTGCGGCGGCCTTGCGCGCGGGCGTGCCTGTGGACAATGACATCGGGTTGTTTTTCCGCTCGTTTGGGTCGGATGCCTGGATGAGCTATGACCAACCCCCTCGCGTGGTTGCAGTCACCGGCTCAAACGGGAAATCCACCACCTCGGCACTGATCCACCACCTTTTGGAAGAAGCGGGGCGGCCAAGTCAGCTTGCGGGCAATATTGGCCGGGGGGTGTTGGACATTGATCCGCCAGAGGAAGGGGGCGTGGTGGTGCTTGAGCTGTCGAGTTATCAGACCGATCTCGCGCGTAGTCTGACGCCGGATGTGGCGGTCTTTACCAATCTCTCGCCTGATCATCTGGACCGTCATCACGGTATGGGGGGCTATTTTGCCGCCAAGCGCCGCTTGTTTGCCGAAGGCGGGCCGGATCGCGCCGTGATTGGTGTGGATGAAATGGAAGGTCAGTTTATGGCCAATCAGCTGAGCGAAGGTGCGGCAGATGATCGGGTGATCCGTGTATCATCGGGCACCAAGTTGAATGGCCCGGGATGGCAGGTCTTTGCACGCAAAGGCTTCTTGACCGAATGGCGCAAGGGGCGCCAGGTGGCTTCGATTGATTTGCGCGAGGTAGCGGGTTTGCCGGGGGCCCACAATCACCAGAACGCATGTGCCGCCTATGCGGCCTGTCGGGCGTTGAATATCGCGCCGCGCCAGATTGAGGCCGGGTTGCACAGCTTTGGCGGGTTGCCGCATCGCTCGCAGCTGGTGGGGGACGCCAATGGGGTGCGGTTTGTGAACGACTCCAAGGCCACCAATGTGGATGCGGCTCTGAAGGCGCTGCAGGCCTTTCCCAAGATCCGTTGGATCTGTGGCGGGTTGATGAAAGAAGGGGGGCTTGAGCCGCTGAAACCCGGATTTGATCATGTTGCCAAGGCCTATGTGATTGGGCGTGAGGCCGAAGCCTTTGCCTTGCAGTTGCCGGGTGTTGAGACCGCGATTTGTACCACGATGGAGGCCGCTGTCGCACTGGCCGCAGCGGAGGCGCAACCGGGCGAAGTTGTGCTTTTGGCGCCCGCCGCAGCAAGCTTTGATCAGTATGACAACTTTGAATTGCGGGGTGACGATTTCACTGCGCAGGTCAAAAAACTGTTGGGTTAAGCGGTGATGGCGCGGGCGGCGGCCATGGCCGAGGACCAGGCCCATTGGAAATTATAGCCGCCCAACCAGCCGGTCACATCCAGCGCTTCGCCGATGACATAGAACCCGGGCAGGGATTTTGACATCATGGTTTTTGACGAAAACCCATCGGTGTCGATCCCGCCCAGGGTGACCTCGGCAGTGCGGTAGCCTTCGCTGCCGGTGGGTTTGAGGGGCCAGCTGCGCAGGCCCGCTTGCAACTCGTCAATGCGGCGATCGGAGAGGTCGGCG
Organism: uncultured Pelagimonas sp.; assembly: GCA_947497905.1. Taxonomy (GTDB): domain Bacteria; phylum Pseudomonadota; class Alphaproteobacteria; order Rhodobacterales; family Rhodobacteraceae; genus CANMIH01. The sequence goes on along the minus strand of CANMIH010000003.1, from coordinate 116,048 downwards.
ATGTTGCCTTTGAAATCAAATTCTTGTGCCAGAAATGCGATCAGCCGTGCCGGTAGGTGATAGCCCAATTCAGTGGTGAGCGATTTGCGGCCTTCACTGGTGCGTTTGGATTTCAGGATGCTTGCAAGATCGGTGTCTGGCAGGAGGTTGACGATGACCTCTTCGCCTTCGCGCCAATAGCTTGAAATTTGCAACACGGCGGGGCCGGACAAGCCGCGATGAGTGAACAAAAGCGCCTCTTCAAATCCGGCTTTGTCGTTTGAAATCCGTGAGTTGGTTGCGACGCCCGAGATATCTGCGAAGCGCCCTTTGTCGAAGGTAAAGGGCACAAGGCCTGGGCGAGTTTCGGTCAGGGCGTGGCCAAATTGCGCGGCAATGTCATAGGCGATGCCTGTGGCGCCCATCTTGGGGATCGATTTGCCCCCGGTGGCCACAATCAGATTTTCTGATATGATTTCAAGGGTTTTCCCCTCTTTCTCAACCCGCGTGCGAAACCCCTCGGGGCCATGCGAAATCTCTTTGATTGAGGTTTGCAGCCAGAGTTCGGCACCGGCTTTCTCTATCTTATTCAAGAGCATAGCGACGATCTGGGTGGCTTTGTCATCGCAAAACAACTGGCCCAGTGTCTTTTCGTGCCAGGCAATGCCATGGCTCGAGACCATCTCGATAAAGTCCCATTGGGTATAGGTGCTTAGCGCGGACTTGTGAAAATGCGGATTCCCACCAAGGAAGTTCTTAAATTCCACGTCCATATTTGTGAAATTGCAACGTCCTCCCCCAGAGATGCGGATCTTCTCACCCGGGGCTTTGGCGTGGTCGATGACCAGAGTGTCGGGGCCACAGTGGCCTGCCGCCATCAGCCCGGCGGCACCGGCGCCAAGGATAAGAGTGCGTGTCTGCATCGGGGTCTCGCGTTTTGTACCGTTTGTACCTTTGGTACGCCCCTACGCGCAAATGGTACAAAACGGCAAGACCTGTTGCGCAGGGGGCGGACGCTACGTGCGTGGTTTGACAAGCTCAGGCGAGAAAACTGGGGGCATGACGAGATTCAATCACCGCTGTAACACACGCCTTAACTATAAGTTCCAGTCACCGGAACTGAGCAGCGCCAAGCTGAGGCGCGATCTGTCGTTTTATCTGCGTAAGATGGAAATGCAGGGCGACCGATTTCTGATCACCCGCAATGGCACAGCCGTGGCGGGTCTGGTGACGCCCTGGGATCTGCATGCTCTGGATGAGGTGGATTGCCGGTCCAGACAAGAGATTGAGCGGCGCGCCCATGAGCACACCCAGCACATGCGCTGGCTCGAGGAAGCCCGTGAGATGGCCCGGCGGGGCGAAGACGTGCAGTGGAGTGGGGGCGGAATATTTGAGAGGGTTAGTTTGTACCCAATACATGCATAAGCGATAAGAGCTCCCACCACCGTAGCTCAGGGGTAAAGTAGGGTCTGAGAAACAAACCATATGATATTGAACAAATTGCAATTGCCGCAGGGAGATAGAACTCAAACCACTTGAATTCTCGTTCGCGCCTCTGTTTGACGTCAATCAGTTTAGAGTCGAGATCTTTAGTCGCCTTGGCCAGTGTTGAGTTGTCGAAGGTCTGTTCAAACTCGATTACCCCTTTTAGCTGGTGAGTTATCTGTTCGAGTGCGGGTTGGATCCGTTCATGGTCAGAGACAAAGATCGCGGCCTTTTGATTGAGTAGATAAATATCATTCAGGTCCTTCCGGAAATTATAGGTTTCAAGTTGCTGGCGCAGTTCCTGTAGCGTCGCACGTAGGTCCGGAGATACGCGCGGGTCGGTAGGGCCGATTATGATCTCGTTAGTTTCCGGAGAGTGGAGCTCAGTCTCGAATGAGCCCTTCATCAATTCTTGCCTGAGTGCTTTCTCGTCGGGGCCACCGCCTGCGAGGTGTTCGAGATAAGATCGAAAACTCATGTCGACTGCGGACAGTTTCGTTACGACGCTTTGCAAGTCTGTTGAGATTTTCGCCGAAGATTGGTCTACTGCCTGCACGGCAGAATTCAATAAGTTGGCCTGCTCCACCAGCTCGGGCACCTCTTCAAGACCGGTAATAAGATTGCTTAAATCTGTTTGCTTAGGCGTTGTGGATTTCGCTTTGTCGACCATGTCTTTAAGGTCGGAAACCAGTTGGCTGAGCTGGTCATCTCGGAGTAGCTCATCTGTGCCGTAGGCACGCTGAATTTTCGCGAATGATATCTCTTGAGAAATATACAGTCGGAGCGTCAGATAAGCTTGAAACAGGCAGGCTATGCCCACGATCCACACTGGTGCGATTGTTTGCTTTTGGGTGAACTCAATAACGCCGAACCATTTTCCAGACAAATCAATGGATGCCTCGTAGGTTGCAACAATTGCAATAAATGAGGCAAAAACGTAGATCGATTTGCGTATAGAAGCCAAGCTTGAGTCGTCTAAAGCTGCTGAGAATATCATGCTGTCAAATGTGTTGCTGCAAATGCTGATTGACTAACAACTATTCCTGTGAGGAACAAGTTTTGCTCAGCTCGATTTGGGGATAGCTTGTGCCGTTAACCCCTTTTCACTGGCTCCAACGACCGATCCGGGTTAGTCTTGGGGCCAGACCCGGCAAACGGGCGAAACGAGCAGTTGAGGCGGATCTCTCATGACAGAGATGGTTTACGGCACGGCCCCCGTGCGCGATGTGGAACCCGTTTTACCGAAATGGTGGCGGACGGTTGATAAGTGGAGCTTGAGCTGCATCCTGATGTTGTTCGGGGTGGGGATTTTGCTGGGGCTTGCGGCCTCGCCCCCCTTGGCCGAACGCAATGGGTTGAACCCGTTCCACTATGTGCAGCGTCAGGCTTTTTTCGGCATAATGGCGATGATCGCGATGGTCTTTACCTCGATGATGGGGCCATTGCTGGTCCGGCGTCTGTCGGTGCTTGGTTTTCTTGCGGCCTTTGTGGCGCTTGCGCTGTTGCCCGTGCTGGGCACGGATTTTGGCAAAGGGGCGGTGCGTTGGTATTCTCTTGGTTTTGCCTCGCTGCAGCCCTCTGAATTTCTCAAACCAGTGTTTGTGGTTGTCTCGGCCTGGCTGATGGGGGCAGGGCAAGAGCTTGGGGGGCCTCCGGGGCGGGTCTATAGCTTTGTCATGATGGTGGTGATTGTGCTGATGCTGGCTATGCAGCCTGACTTTGGCCAGGCCAGCCTGATCCTGTTCAGTTGGGGGGTGATGTGGTTTGTGGGTGGCGCGCCGATGATCCTGCTGATGGGGCTTGCGGCGCTTGTGGTTCTGGGCGGCATGGTTGCCTATAACGGGTCCGAGCACTTTGCCCGCCGCATCGATGGCTTTCTCAGCCCCGATGTCGATCCGAACACCCAGCTTGGCTATGCCACCAATGCCATCCGTGAGGGCGGTTTTTTCGGGGTTGGCGTGGGCGAAGGACAGGTGAAATGGAGCCTGCCGGATGCGCATACCGATTTCATCATTGCGGTTGCGGCGGAGGAATATGGGCTTGTGCTCGTGCTGGCGATCATTGCGCTTTACGCAACCATTGTGGTGCGTAGCTTTATCCGGCTCATGCGCGAGCGCGATCCGTTTATCCGTTATGCAGGCACAGGTCTGGCGGCGATTTTCGGCGTGCAGGCGATGATCAACATGGGAGTTGCGGTGCGTCTGTTGCCCGCGAAAGGCATGACCTTGCCCTTTGTCAGCTACGGCGGCTCGTCACTGATCGCGGGGGGGATTGCCGTGGGCATGTTGCTGGCCTTTACGCGGTCGCGGCCTCAGGGTGAGATCCACGATATTCTGCGGGCCCGGGTCCGGTGACGGAAAGGCGGGAATTCCCCGCCTTTTTTAATGCCCGTCTCGGCGATATTCTGCCGCAAGCGCTCGGATGGTGAGAGCAACCCTTTATAGACGCGCGGTTGGGGCTGGTATATGGGAGCCAGATCGTGGTGACGGAGATTTGAGAGAATGGCAGAGCGCAAGCCCCTGTTGGTGATAGCAGCCGGTGGAACCGGTGGGCATATGTTCCCAGCGCAGGCTTTGGCCGAAGAGATGCTGAAGCGGGGCTGGCGGGTCAAACTGTCAACCGATGACCGTGGTGCGCGCTATACCGGCGGTTTCCCTGATGGGGTTGAAATCGAACAGGTGTCTTCGGCGACCTTTGCGCGCGGTGGATTGCTGGCTAAGGCGGTTGTGCCATTCAAGATTGGGATGGGCGTGATCTCGATGGCCTGGCGGTTGTTTCGCGACAAGCCGGATATTGTGGTGGGCTTTGGCGGGTATCCGTCGATCCCGGCTCTGGGGGCTGCGTGGCTGTTGAAACTGCCGCGCCTCATTCATGAGCAAAACGGCGTGCTGGGCCGCACCAATGCGGGCTTTGCCACCAAAGTGGATGCCATTGCCTGCGGCACCATGCCGATTGATCTTCCTGAGGGTGTGGATGGCTATCACATTGGCAATCCGGTGCGACCCGAGGTTCTGGAGCGCGCCGGAGCGGGATACATCGCGCCGGGGCCTTATCCCATGTCGATCCTGGTCATGGGCGGCAGCCAGGGCGCACGTATCCTAAGCGATGTTGTACCACCGGCGATTGCAGCGCTGCCGCTGGACGTGGTGCAGAACCTGCGGGTGAGCCATCAGGCGCGGGATGAAGACGGAGACCGGGTGTCCGAGTTCTATGCCGAGCACGGCATCAATGCGGATGTGCAACCGTTTTTCCACGATGTGCCCGCCCGCATGAGCGAGGCGCAGCTGGTGATCAGCCGTGCGGGCGCGTCGAGCGTCGCGGATATCAGCGTGATTGGCCGACCGTCGATCCTGATCCCGCTGAAAATCGCCACCGGTGACCATCAGACGGTGAACGCGCAGGCGTTGGTCGATGCTGGGGCAGCGGTGCGTCTGCCTGAAACACGGCTGACGGTTGAGACAATGAAAGACGTGATCATGGCGATCCTGAGTGATGAGGCGGGGGCCATTAAGATGCACCATGCCGCCTTGTCTGTGGGCAAGCCGGATGCGGCACAGCAATTGGCGGAAATGGTTGAACATTTCGCAGCGGGCGGCGACGCGCAAAACGCCGAATAAGACGGGTGGGCCCTCGGCGTGGACCGATGGGCTGAGGTAACAAGAGCACGCCTGAATAGGCAGAGGTGGGACATGAAAGATCTGGAACTCGAGCGAGGGGCAACCATGAACGGCGCAACCAAACTTCCCGGTGATGTGGGCGCGATCCATTTTGTGGGCATTGGCGGCATCGGCATGTCGGGGATTGCAGAGGTTTTGTTGAACCATGGCTACACCGTTCAGGGCTCGGATCTGAAGGCCTCGAAGATCACCAATCGGTTGGTGGAGCTGGGCGCGAAGGTGATGATTGGTCAGGTGGCTGAAAACCTTGCTGATGCCGAGGTTGTGGTGATCTCGTCGGCCATCAAGCCGGGCAACCCGGAGCTGGATGAAGCGCGCCGGCAGGGGCTTCCGGTGGTGCGCCGGGCCGAGATGCTGGCCGAGCTGATGCGGTTGAAATCCAATGTAGCCATCGCAGGCACCCACGGCAAAACCACTACCACCACCATGGTCGCCACGTTGCTGGATGCGGGCAAATTTGACCCAACCGTGGTCAATGGTGGCATCATTCATGCCTATGGCTCGAACGCCCGCATGGGTGAGGGCGAATGGATGGTGGTTGAGGCAGATGAAAGTGACGGCACTTTCAACCGTCTGCCTGCGACCGTGGCGATTGTGACCAACATTGATCCCGAACATATGGAGCACTGGGGCACCATCGAAAACCTGCGTCAGGGGTTTTATGATTTTGTCTCGAACATCCCGTTTTATGGACTGGCGGTCTGCTGCACCGACCATCCCGAAGTGCAGGCTCTTGTCGGGCGGGTCACCGACCGCCGCGTCGTGACCTATGGCTTTAACGCGCAGGCCGATGTGCGCGCGATTAACCTGACCTACATTGGCGGCGTGGCGCATTTCGATGTGGCATTTCAGGCCGAGGATATGGTGATCGAGGGCTGTACCCTGCCGATGCCGGGGGACCACAATGTGTCCAACGCCCTTTCGGCCGTGGCCGTGGCGCGCCATCTTGGGATGAGCGGCGATGAAATCCGTGAGGCTCTGGCGAACTTTGCCGGGGTGAACCGACGCTTCACCAAGGTGGGTGAGGTGAACGGGGTCACCGTGATCGACGATTATGGCCATCACCCGGTTGAGATTGCCGCCGTGCTCAAAGCCGCGCGGCAGGCCTGTGAGGGCCGGGTGATCGCCGTGCATCAGCCGCATCGCTATTCGCGCCTGTCACATCATTTCGAAGAATTCTGCAGCTGTTTCAACGAGGCGGATGTTGTGGCGATCGCCGAGGTCTTTGCCGCAGGGGAAGAGCCGGTTGAGGGCGCGAGCCGCGATGATCTTGTGGCCGGGTTGGTGCGCCATGGCCATCGCCATGCGCGGGCGATTGTCAATGAAGACGATCTCGAGCGTCTGGTGCGCGAACAGGCGCAGCCCGGTGATATGGTGGTTTGTCTCGGCGCCGGTACGATCAGCGCCTGGGCCAATGGGTTGCCCGCGCGTCTGGCACAGTAACCGCCGCCCTCAGGGGGCTCCCGCCCACCCAAACCCCGCCCCCATCGGGCGGCGATGGGGCGTGAAACTCATCCTGTTTGTTCTGCATCAAGGACGGCGCATGGCGCTGTCCTTTTTCATTGGGGCAGAACAGGAGGGTGACATGGCAGACCAGTTGAAACGGCGCATTGGGCTTGGGCTGCTCACCGCCTATGGCGTGGGTGTCATGGTGGGCGCAGGGATCTATGTGCTGACCGGGGCCGTGGCCGGGCAGGCCGGGGTCTGGGCGCCATGGTCCTTTCTGTTGGCCGGTGTGATCGCCGCCCCCACAGCGCTGTCTTATGCCGAATTCTCTACCCGCGTGCCCGAAGCCGCAGGAGAAGCCGCCTATGTGCGACAGGGGTTTGGCAGTGAGGCGCTGTCGATCCTGGTGGGATTGGCCATCGTTGTGGCGGGCAGCATATCCGCCGCCGCCGTGTTGCGCGGCGGGGGCGGGTATCTGCTAGCGCTGATCGATCTGCCTCTGGCTCTGGTCCTCGTCGCGATGGGCGTGCTTTTGGTTGGCGTGGCAATATTCGGCGTGCTGGAGAGCCTTGGGTTGGCGGCTGTGTTCACCGCGATTGAGCTTGTTGGTCTGGCGCTTGTGGTCTGGGCGGGGGTCAGTGCTGAGCCTGTTGCCGCTGTGGCGCAGGCCCTGCCCTATGCGGGGATTGGGGCGGGCGCGATACTGGCGTTCTTTGCCTTTATCGGGTTCGAAGACATCGTGAATATGGCCGAAGAGGTGAAGAACCCTAGCCGCACCTTGCCACGGGCCATTCTGGCCTCTCTTGTCATCACCTCGCTGCTCTATGCCGTGGTCAGCTGGGCAGCAGTACGGGCGGTGCCTGCCGATACGCTGAGCGGATCGGAGCAGCCCTTGGCGCTGGTCTGGTCTCAGGCCACCGGGGGATCGGGGCGGTTTTTGTCGGCCATCGCCGTGTTTGCGGCTTTAAACGGGGTGCTGGCGCAGATCGTGATGGCCAGTCGGGTGCTGTTCGGTCTAGGCAAATCCGGTGGCAGTTTGGCGGTGTTCCGCAACAGCCACCCCCGATTTGGCACCCCGGTTCTGGCAAGCTTATGTGTGGGATCCGCCGTGGTTCTGGGCGCGTTGCTATTGCCCGTGGCGGTTCTGGCGGAGATGACCTCGACGGTCTTGCTTGCGGTGTTTGTGCTGGTCAATGCGGCCCTGATTGTGGTCAAACAACGGGGGGAGGCAGGGCCCTTTGAAGTGCCGCTTTGGGTGCCCTATGCTGGTCTTCTTATGGCAGCGGGGGCGTTGATCGGAGGGATCTTGGGATGAGTTGGGCCTTGATCAGTGGAGCGCTCTGGGCGCTGGCCTCGGCCGGGGTGGCGATGCTGCCGATGCGGCGGCAATATGTGCCAGGGGTGATCTTGCTGGTCGCGGCGCCTGTGTTGATCCTGTGGATTGGTGCAAGCCACGGCTGGACCATTGCTGTGCTCTGTCTGCTTGGGTTTTTGTCGATGTTTCGCAACCCGTTGCGCTATTTCTGGCGCCGGGCCTTGGGGAAAGCGACACCGCCCCACGACTAACCCCCTTGTCAGACGTTAACAGTTACGTCAGTATCCCGCCGCGTAAGGCATGAGGGGGCGGTATGAGCCTGTCGTTGATTTTGGTGTTTGTCTGGCTGCTTGCGGCCAACCTGCTGGCGATGCTGCCCAGCCGTGACAATCATTGGAGCCGGGCCTATGTGCTGATTGCGATTGGCATCCCTCTGCTGGGCTATGTCACCTATGAAAACGGCCCCTGGGTGGGGTTGATTTCGCTCTTTGCCGGGGCAAGCGTGCTGCGCTGGCCGCTGCGCTATCTGCTGCGCTGGCTGCGCGGACGGTTCAGCGGCTGATCGCGACCTCTGCATTTTTGTTGAAGCGCTGTGCAGATTTTGTGACGTGACCCGCCTCGCGCACATTCCCATATTAGAGATATCGGGGCCACGCGGGCCCTTGGGGATGTATCATGCTGCTCACTGTTCCATTTCTCTCATTTCTCACCGGCCTGTTTGCAGGCTATCTGCCCTTTGTGCGCGGACAGGTTTTGACCGGTCGCGCGCTGATTGCCGGGGCCACTGGTTTCACTGCCTGGGTGGTCTGGCAGGACCAGACCGCGCCGGGTCTGGACGGGGTGATCTATTCGCTGATGCTCTGGGCCATGGTGCTGCCCGGGCTGGTCGGAGGTGTGCTTGGCTCGCTGGTCGGCGTGCTGCGCTGTCCCCGAGGTGCGACCTGCTGAATCGGCGTGAGCTGGGTTTGAAATAACCTTGTGTTTGCGGACGGATATGCGCAATTGTCTGCCCTATGTTGGACACAAAAGAAATTATTGACGGTCGAAGCTTTGTCGCTTGGGTGAACTCGGTTCCGCAAGAAACAGAGGAAGACAGAGCAGCTCTATTACGAATGTTGTTAATCGTGGGATGGAAGACATCCGTTCTAGCGGTTGTTGAGTACTGGCATTGGTACATGATTCAAAGCCGTAACAACGGAAACGCTCCTTCCCCTTTCGCGCTTTTGCGCAACGTGTTCTTTGCTCAGATTGCTCTAAGGGAAAAGGGATTTCCAATAGAACGACATTTAAGAATGTCTGGCACTGAGGAATGGAACCAAAAGTGGTCAAGCCATTTCAAAGGTGCCCTTCAGGAACAATCTGCGTCTAAAGCATTTCGAGCGACTAAAAATCTCGTAAGAGCCATTCTAACTGAAAATGCGACGACTGGGATAGAACGTGCAACTGCCGTGATTGAGGACGTTGCTACGCTAGGAGGCGACGACTGGGGCACTGTCGTTTCGGACCTTCATAAGTTTAGGGCTAATGAAGTGGATTTTTGGACATCGATAGTTGTTCCAAATACCTATCAAACGGGGTGGCGAGAGGTTACCGAATATGTCAATCGGGATAATTCTGAGGTGCGCTGGCGCTTTTGGACTTGGTGGCTAAATCGTATACTTGGAGGTGCCACACCGAGTGTGCAGCTACCAGTAGTCGAAAAAGTTGCTCGGTTGTCAGTGGAGGACTGGGCCGTAGAAGAGGTGCATCAGGACATCTATGATATTTGGCTAGGTAGCCTTTCAACAAACTTGGAAGAAAAATTTGTCAACGCGGAGGCCGATTATAGAGCGTTGTCGGAAAAGACGCTTTCTTTAGATGCCTCTATTTCCCCACTGACTAAGTCAATTCGCGATATCGAGCAGCAATGTGAGCGCAGCGCTAACATCGTTCTTGAGGGTAAGCAGCGGCTAGCTACCTTCTTTGAGGGATACGAAAGCAAAGTGGAATTGGCAGAGAGGCGCTTCGATGCTTTGACAGGCCGCAAGAAAGAGGCCGACGACAGACTCGACGATTTTGAAAATCAGCTGAACGCCAAGCTTGAAAGCGCTGAAGAGGCACTGAAGCAAAGACATATCTTCTCAAAGCCTATTGAGCTTTGGGAGGAGAAGCAGCGTGAGCATTCTACCGCCAGGAACTGGGCATTTGGCTGGTTCCTTGCTGGCCTGATTGTGACGGCGGGGGCAATGGTTTTTGGGGTTCAATACCTCATCAATTCCGCTGCCAAAGTCGAAGAGTTTCTAATGCCGCTTGGATGTGATGCGGCGAAGGTAAGCCAAGGGTTGTGCTCCGGGTTCGGTGTTAAGGGGGTTCTCTTCGTTACCTTTGTTCTGACCTTCTTCACGCTTCTTCTGTGGGTCACGCGCATCAAAATGAAAGAATATCTCTCGGAGCGACATCTGTATTTGGATGCCCGTGAGAGAGTGGCGTTTGCAGGTACTTATATCGAGCTGCTTGCTTCGGGTGATGGTGCGTCTGAAGAGGTTCGTGACCAAAGAGCGATTGTGTATGGCGCCTTGTTCCGGCCAAGCTCCGATGGCCTTGTCAAAGATGAGGGTGGACTTGATCCTTCAGTTGCGGCGGCGATCAGTAAGTTGTTGGCGAAGTAGCGTAACCCTGCCACCCCCCCCCGCATCCCTGATTGCGCCGGGGGCGGGGTTGGCTTAGGAGGCTGGGGCGGTGCTCTGTGCGCAGGGGCGCTGTGCGACAAAAAATCGGTGCTGTTATGACCCAAATGCCTTCTGTCCGTGGAAAACTGACCCCCAATCGTGATCTCTCAGGTCTGACCTGGCTGCGTGTGGGCGGGCCTGCGGATTATCTGTTTCAGCCTGCCGACCTAGACGATCTCAAGGCCTTTCTGGCGGCGCTTCCCGAGGATGTGGCGGTGTTTCCCATGGGGGTTGGGTCGAACCTGATTGTGCGCGATGGCGGCATTCGCGCGGTGGTGATCCGGCTGGGGCGTGGCTTTAATGGTATTTCGGTTGAGGGCACCTGCGTGACAGCCGGGGCGGCGGCGCTGGATGCGCATGTGGCGCGCAAGGCGGCGGAGGCCGGGGTCGATCTGACCTTTCTGCGCACTATTCCCGGCAGCATCGGCGGCGCGGTGCGGATGAATGCGGGCTGTTACGGGTCTTATGTGGCGGATCATCTGGTCCACATTCGGGTTGTGACCCGGGATGGCGAGGAAAAGATCCTGAGTGCAGAAGCGTTGCAGTTTCAGTATCGCCAGAGTGAACTGCCCGAGGGGTGGGTCATTGTCGAGGCGATGTTTGAGGGCAAGGCCGGCGCGCCTGAGGCGCTTGACGCGCATATGACGGCGCAGTTGCAAAAGCGCGACGAGACCCAGCCCACCAAGGATCGCACAGCCGGTAGCACTTTCCGCAATCCCGCCGGTTTTAGCTCAACCGGGCAGGCAGATGACACGCATGAGTTGAAGGCCTGGAAGGTGATTGATGACGCAGGTATGCGTGGTGCAACCTTGGGTGGAGCGCAGATGAGCGAGAAACACTCGAACTTTCTGACCAATGCTGACGCTGCGACAGCGGCGGATCTGGAAGGTTTGGGTGAAGAAGTGAGAAAAAGGGTTTTCCAAAACAGCGGAATAGAGCTAGTATGGGAAATCATGCGGGTCGGCGAACCGATCCCGGATGCGGGCTAACCTTTCGGATCTGAAAACAGACCAAGGCACAGGCCGCACAATAAAAGCGATCACAGGCAGATCGTAAAAGGCACCGGGATACACCCGGCGAAATCGAGCAGGGGACATCCCCTGAAACAAAAATGGGGTCAAAGACCCCGCGTCAGAGGCGGTTTTTGGGATGTCGAGCAGGGCACTCCCGAAAGTGGCGGTATTATTGGGCGGACCTTCAGCTGAACGCGAAGTGTCGCTTGTTTCCGGGCGGGAATGTGCCGCCGCTTTGAGGGGCGAAGGATTTGAGGTTGTCGAGATCGACGCGGGCCAGGATCTGGTCGAGCGGCTGAGCGAGGTGCAACCCGACGTCGTGTTCAATGCGCTGCATGGGCGTTGGGGCGAAGATGGCTGTGTGCAGGGCCTGTTGGAATGGCTGCGCCTCCCTTACACACATTCCGGTGTGATGGCCTCGTCCATGGCGATGGACAAAGAACGCACCAAAGAGATTTATCGCGCCGCAGGATTGCCGGTGGCCGAGAGCGTGCTGGCGGATCGCGACGCGGTTGAACGTGACCATGTGATGGCGCCGCCCTATGTGGTGAAACCCTATAACGAAGGCTCGTCGGTCGGGATCTATATCGTTCACGAGGCGGCCAATGGTCCGCCCATCCTGTCGGAAGAGATGCCGCAGACCGTGATGGTTGAGGGCTATGTCACAGGGCGTGAGCTCACCTGTACAGTTATGGGAGATCGGGTTCTGCCGGTCACCGATATCATCACCGACGGCTGGTACGATTATGAGGCCAAATATGCCGCCGGTGGGTCGCGTCATGTGTGCCCGGCTGAGCTGCCTGATGAGATCACCAAAGCCTGCCAGGATTATGCGTTGCGCGCCCATCAGGCGTTGGGCTGCAAAGGGATTTCGCGCACCGATTTCCGGTGGGATGAGGCCAAAGGGCTGGACGGGATTGTCCTGCTTGAAACCAATACCCAGCCGGGGATGACACCCACGTCGCTGTCGCCGGAGCAGGCGCAGGCGGTGGGGTTGAGCTTTGGTCAGCTTTGCGCGTGGTTGGTGGAGGATGCCTCATGCGTGCGCTGAGACGGGCCGATGGACCTCCGATCAATGATCCGGCACCGTCCCGGCTTTCGTACCGGGTCGAGCGGCTGAAACTGACACCTGCATTCCGGTTTGGCACGCGGGTTGTTTTGCCATTTGTGCTTGTGGCTGGGGCGATTGGCTATTGGGCGTCGATTGCTGAGAACCGCCAGATGGTGGCGGATCTGGGCACAGAAATCCGCGATGCCATTGCCGGGCGGCCGGAATTTCAGGTCAAACTGATGGCGGTGGATGGGGCGAGCCCTCGTGTTGCGGAGGATATCCGCAAGCTGCTGCCCATCGATTTCCCGGTGAGCTCGTTTGACCTTGAACTGGATGAGATCCTTGAGACCGTTGGTGCCCTGCATGCGGTGAGCTCAGCCGAGGTGAAGATCCGTACCGGTGGGGTGTTGCAGGTGGATGTTGTTGAACGCCAGCCTGCGGTGTTGCGCCGGGGGGACCGTGGGCTTGAGCTTTTGGATGCCACGGGCATTCTTGTCGGGCCCGCTCCGTCGCGGGCGCATTATGTAAACCTTCCAGTGATTGCAGGAGAAGGCGCGCATGATGCGGTGGCTGAGGCGCTTGAGCTTTATGCCGTCACAGGGCCATTGCGGGGTCGGTTGCGCGGGTTTGAACGCATGGGTGCGCGGCGCTGGGATGTGGTTCTGGACCGGGGGCAGCGTATTTTGTTGCCTGAAACCGGTGCGGTGCAGGCGCTGGAGCGCACGATCGCCATGGATCAGGCGATCAATATCAAATTGATGTCGCGGGACATTGTCGCGGTGGATCTGCGTCTGCCGCATCGTCCCGTTTTACGTATGAGTGACCAAGCCGCACAACAGATGCGGCAGATCAAAGCATTTGAGGCTGGTGGAGAATAAGAATGATCGAGCTTTACGAGTCACAAAGAGCCATGCGCAATATGCGCAAAGCTGCGATGCAACGCGGTGTTGTGGCTATTTTGGATGTGGGCAGCTCTAAGATTGCCTGTCTGGTGCTGCGCTTTGATGGGTCTGATCCAAGTGATGAGGGCATTGGCAGCCTGGCGGGTCAAAGCGGGTTTCGTGTGATTGGCGCGGCGACCACGCGGTCGCGCGGCGTCAAGTTTGGCGAAATCAACAGCATGGGCGAAACCGAGCGTGCCATCCGTACCGCCGTTCAGGCCGCGCAGAAGATGGCCGGTATCCGGGTGGATCACGTGATTGCCTGTTTCTCAGGTGGCGGACCACGCAGCTATGGGCTTGCGGGCAATGTCGATGTGATGGGCGTTACCGTGGACGAGCAGGATGTGGCGCGCGTGTTGTCGGCCTGTGATGTGCCAGACTACGGCCATGGTCGTGAAGTGCTGCATGCCCAGCCGGTGAACTTTGCGCTGGATCACCGCTCGGGGTTGAGCGATCCGCGCGGGCAGATCGGCAATGAGCTGTCGTGTGACATGCATATGCTGACGGTGGGTGCGCAGGCGGTTCAAAATCTGGCCCATTGCGTCAAACGCTGTGATCTCGAACTCGCCGGGTTGGCATCTTCCGCCTATGTGTCCGGTGTTTCGGCGCTTGTGGAAGACGAACAGGAGCTGGGCGCGGCCTGTATCGATATGGGCGGCGGAAGCACCGGCGTGTCGATCTTCATCAAAAAACACATGATTTATTCCGACGCGGTGCGCATGGGGGGCGATCACGTCACCAGCGACATTTCGATGGGGCTTCAGGTGCCGACGGCCACGGCTGAGCGGATCAAGACCTTCTATGGCGGCGTACATGCCACGGGTATGGATGATCGTGAGATGATCGAGACCGGGGGCGAGACGGGCGATTGGGAGCATGACCGCCGCACCGTGAGCCGTACCGAGCTGATCGGGATCATGCGTCCGCGTGTTGAGGAGATTCTCGAAGAGGTGCGGGTCTGTCTCGACAATGCGGGATTTGATCACCTGCCCAGCAAACAGATTGTTCTCACCGGGGGGGCAAGCCAGATTCCGGGCCTTGACGGTCTGGCTTCAAAGATCCTTGGGCATCAGGTGCGTCTTGGGCGGCCGTTGCGTGTCCATGGGTTGCCACAGGCGGCGACCGGGCCGGGCTTTGCCGGGGCGGTGGGGTTGTCGCTCTTTGCGGCGCATCCGCAGGATGAATGGTGGGACTTCGAAATTCCTGTCGACAAGTACCCAACCCGCAGCCTGAAGCGCGCGGTGCAGTGGTTCCGCGACAACTGGTGAGTGATGTCACCAAGTGAGGTCAAAAGGGTCGCCTGTTTTGGGCGGCCTCTTTTTTATCCACAGGTTTCTTGTGCATAAGACCGGGAAAAACGGGGGATATCCCTCGATTTTTGAGTGACAGCCCGGGGCAGGGGCGTTAAAACCTTTTTAACAGACGCCGACACAAGCGGCGCAGGAGGGGCGAGCAGGTCTTTCCACATCTTAGACCCACATGGATTTGGTGCCGGGTGTCCAGCGCCACTTGCTGTCTGTGGTATGTCGTATCCGATCAATCGCAAAATCTGCGGGGTTCGGCGAAATCCTGCGTATTGATGTCAAAAACATGCCTCATTTGGTATGAAAAACGCGTTTTTCGCGTGACGAGTCCAGCGTGTCGCGCTAATCTGGGGCTGAACAGGCGGAGGACAGGCCTGGATTTGCCCAAATAACAATCAGGCGGACAGACAAATGACATTGAACCTTTCCATGCCCGGTCAGGAAGAGTTGAAACCGCGTATCACGGTATTCGGCGTGGGCGGGGCTGGCGGCAACGCCGTCAACAACATGATCGAAAAGCAGCTGGAAGGTGTGGACTTTGTCGTCGCCAACACCGACGCCCAAGCGCTTCAGCAAAGCCAGTCTGAACAGCGTGTTCAGCTGGGTGTTAAAGTCACCGAGGGTCTGGGCGCCGGAGCCCGCGCCACTGTTGGTGCCGCTGCTGCCGAAGAAAGCATTGAACAGATCGTTGATCATCTGGCGGGCGCACATATGTGCTTTATCACCGCTGGCATGGGTGGTGGCACTGGAACCGGTGCGGCGCCAATCATCGCACAGGCCGCCCGTGAGCTTGGTGTTCTGACCGTTGGTGTTGTGACCAAACCATTCCAGTTTGAGGGCAACAAACGGATGCGTCAGGCCGAAGCCGGCGTTGAGCAGCTTCAGAAGGTGGTCGATACTCTGATCATCATTCCGAACCAGAACCTGTTCCGTCTGGCCAATGAAAAAACCACCTTCACCGAAGCCTTTTCGATGGCAGACGATGTTCTGTATCAGGGTGTGAAGGGTGTGACTGACCTGATGGTACGCCCCGGTCTGATTAACCTAGACTTTGCGGACGTTCGCGCCGTGATGGACGAGATGGGCAAGGCCATGATGGGCACTGGCGAGGCCGAAGGCGAAGATCGCGCGGTTCAGGCGGCAGAGAAGGCGATTGCCAACCCGCTGCTCGACGAGATCAGCCTCAAAGGCGCGCGCGGCGTGTTGATCAACATCACCGGTGGCCACGACCTGACCCTGTTCGAACTGGATGAGGCGGCAAACCGCATTCGCGAAGAAGTGGATCCCGAGGCCAATATCATTGTTGGCTCGACCCTGGATGAAACTCTGGGTGGTCACATGCGTGTGTCGGTGGTTGCCACCGGGATCGATGCGGTGGAAAGCCACGCAGAGACGCCTCTGCCGCGCCGCTCGCTGGCGCAGCCGGCTCAGACCAAAACCATTGACGCTCCAGCAGCTGCACCGGTTGCGGCTCCTGTGGCAGCAGCCCCTGTTGCGGCTCAGGCTCCAGTGGCGGCACCCGCCCCAGCACCTGCACCCGCTCCGGCCGCCCCCGCGCCGGTTGCGGAACAGTATGAAGATGAAGAACCTTCGCTGTTTCAAGGACTAGACGCTCAGCGCGCGGCTGCAGAAGAGCAGATGGAAACCATCTTCGACGATGAGCCCGCCTTGGGTGAAGATGGTCTGCCACGTCCGGCGTACCAGCCGCAGGTAGCAGAGTTCCGTCCGCAGCCCGATAGCCTTGAAGCTGATCCGCAGGACTTTGTTGCGCCTCGTGCTCCGGCCCCAGGCACACCAAGCCCTGAGACCATGGCTCGTATGCGCGCCGCCGTGTCGCATCAGCGCGAAGCCACTGAAGCTGCGGCTCCTGCAGCTCAGCCACAGCAGGCCGAGCCGAAGAAAGCTGGGTTCTCGGTGAACTCGCTGATCGGCCGTATGACGGGCAACTCCGCTCCAGCAGAACAGCCACAGCAACCGGCGCGCCGGCAGCAGCCGACCATGCAGGCACAGCGCCCTGCTCCGATGCCGCAGGCCGAGGCAGAGCCTGAAGATGACCGGATCGAAATTCCGGCCTTCCTGCGCCGTCAGGCGAACTGACTTAGCCCAGACGCTAGGTAAAGCTTTAAGCGTTCCCATTTGGGGGCGCTTTTTCTTTGTGACATCTGTTGCAACAAAGGGGTTTTTTGTGAAGAAAAGCCGGGGTTTCCGCTAACATTTTGCGGTAATCAATCGTAAACCTTCTGTGGAAAGCTCTTGGATTATTGATGTTTTGCAATGTCTTAGCTGGCTGTTTTGGCGAGTGCGCGGGGAATCGCCGATTGTTACAAAGTGATGTTTCAGGTGGTTACAATGTTTGATTTGAGCGCTGCCCTCGCTTTGCCTTATTGCAGACGCAAAGCCGCGCCCGTTGGGGATAGAGGTGCGGTAACATCAGGATATACCCGTGCAATCAACTCTGCGTTCTGCCATCACTTTCCAGGGCTTTGGCCTGCATTCCGGTAAACCTGCCCGAATGACAATCCATCCTGCTGATGTCGACCATGGGGTTCTTTTCACACGCACAGATGTCACCGAGTGCGACGCCAAGGTGCCCGCGTTCTGGGATCTGGTGCAGACCTCGCCGCTGTGCACGATGCTGGTCAATGAGGCGGGTGTTTCGGTTTCGACCGTTGAACACATCATGGCAGCTCTGGCCGGATGTGGTGTTCACAATGCCTATATCGAAATTGATGGTCCAGAGGTCCCCATTCTGGACGGATCCAGCGCGCCCTTTGTCAAAGGCATTCTGCAGCAGGGCGTTACCCGTCAGGCGGCGCCGCTGCGGGCGATTGAAATTCTGACACCGGTACAGGTGAACACCGCTGCCGGTTGGGCGCGTCTGAGCCCCAACGCCACCGGCGAAGCGGGTCTGCAGATGTCGTTTCACATCGATTTTGCCGATCCGGCAATTGGGGTGCAGGACAAAAATCTGAAGCTGGCCAATGGCAGCTTTGTACGTGAGCTCTGTGACAGCCGCACCTTCTGTCGCGTTCAGGACGTAGATGCGATGCGCGCTGCGGGAAAGGCGCTTGGTGGCACCTATGAAAATGCTGTGGTTGTCGATGGTGACAAGGTTCTGAGCCCCGGCGGTTTGCGCCGTCAGGATGAAGCCGTGCGCCACAAGATGCTGGATGCCGTGGGCGACCTTGCTCTGGCTGGCGCACCGATTCTCGGCACCTATACGGGGCACAAGGCGGGCCATGCCATCACCAACATGTTGTTGCGCGCAGTCTTTGCCACGCCGGACGCCTATCGGATCGTCACCTGTGACGAGACCGTGTCAGCGGCATTGCCCGGAGCGGGCGTTGATCTGCGGGAAATGCCTGCGGTCGCCTGATTTTATGGGTTTTGGGCAGGTTTAGTCCGAAACGCAGGAGTTTGGCCCAGATATGGGCGCTTCCCTGCCGATGAAATCCCGCTAAAGTCATTTTGCCTCGGGATTTTCTGTGCTAGACCCATGTCAATAGTGGGCCACTTCGGGGGCTGGGACGTGAGCAAGGGATTGTCGAGCATGGCAGGGGGATCGCGCAAATTTCTGGTCGGAGTGGCCTTGGCCGTGTTTGCATTGGCCGGATGCAGCGAACTACAACGCAAAGACGTCGGCCCCGGGGGCCAGCCTCTGGATGCGTTTACAGCGAAACAAATCTTTGAGCGCGGCGAGTTTGAGCTTGAGGCCAAAGACCACGAAGATGCCGCGTTCTACTTTGGTGAGATCGAACGCCTTTACCCGTATTCTGAATGGGCCAAACGTGGCTTGATCATGCAGGCCTATGCCTTCCATCAGGACAAAGACTATGAGAACGCGCGCAGTGCCGCGCAGCGCTTTATCGACTTTTACCCCGCGGATGACGACGCGGCCTATGCGGCCTATTTGCTGGCGCTGAGCTATTACGACCAGATTGAACTCGTGGGCCGTGACCAGGGGCTAACTTTTCAGGCGTTGCAATCGCTGCGCGCTGTGATCGAACGTTATCCCGATAGCGAATATGCGCGGTCTTCGATTCTCAAATTTGATCTCGCCTTTGACCACCTTGCGGGCAAAGAGATGGAGATTGGGCGCTATTACCTCAAGCGTGACCACTTTGGTGCGGCAATCAACCGGTTCCGGGTTGTGGTGGAAGATTTCCAGACCACAACTCATACGGCCGAAGCGCTTTATCGTCTGATCGAAGGTTACCTGTCGCTGGGGCTGACCGAAGAGGCCCAGACCGCTGGCGCGATTCTGGGTCACAACTATCAGTCGACGGACTGGTATGAGGATGGCTATAACCTGCTCACCGGGCGGGGGCTTGAGCCGAGGGTGTTTGACGGCAATTGGTTGGGTGCAGTGTATCGCCAGGTTCTCAAAGGCGAGTGGCTTTAAGGGACGGCCGGGCGACCGGGCCGGTGGCGAGACAATGCTGCGCGCACTAGAAATACGTGACATGTTGATCATTGAGCGGCTGGACCTTGGGTTCCAGCCGGGTCTCAATGTGCTGACCGGGGAAACAGGGGCGGGTAAGTCCATCCTGTTGGATTCTCTAGGCTTTGTTCTGGGTTGGCGTGGACGGGCTGAGCTTGTTCGCACGGGCGCTGCACAGGGTGAAGTTACCGCTGTTTTTGATCTGCCTGCGGGACATGCGGCGCATGGCGTGCTGGATGAGGCGGGTCTGCCCGGCGGGGATGAGCTTATCCTGCGGCGGGTGAACACCGCTGAGGGGCGTAAAACCGGCTGGGTGAATGACCGGCGTGTCTCGGGCGAGGTTCTGCGCCAACTGTCGGCCACTTTGGTGGAACTGCATGGGCAGCACGATGACCGTGGCCTGTTGGACCCCAAAGGGCATCGCGCCATTCTGGATGTCTATGCCAATACCGATGCCCAACAATCCGCTGTGCGCAGCGCCTGGGGGAATGTTGGCAAGGCGCGCAAGGCGTTGAATGCGGCGCAGGTGGCACTGGATGAGGTGCGCGCCGAAGAAGAATTTTTGCGCCATGCGGTTGGTGAGTTGACGAACCTTTCACCCGAATCCGGGGAAGAGGCGCAGCTGGATAGCCGACGCCGCATGATGCAGGCCGCTGAGCGCATCCGCGACGAGATCACACAGGCCTCAAACGCTCTGGGTTATGACGGAGCGGAGGGCGCCATGTCCAATGCTCTGCGTTGGTTGGAAGGCGCCTCTGATGGGGCCGAAGGGCGTCTAGATGCCCCGATGAACGCATTGACCCGAGCGATGGCTGAGCTTGATGAAGCGGCACGCGGGGTTGCGGATTGTCTAGATGCGTTGCGGTTCAATCCGGCGGAGTTGGAAGACACCGAAGAGCGTTTGTTTGCGATCCGGGGGTTGGCGCGCAAACATCAGGTGCAGCCGGATGAACTTGCGGATCTGGCTGAGACCTTGTCGGGACGGCTTGAGGCGCTGGACGCCGGTGAGGCGCGGATCGATGACCTGCGCAAAGCGGTTCTTGAGGCCGAGCGCGCCTATGATACGGCGGCCACTGCTTTGACCGAAGCCCGTATCGCCGCAGCCGCGCGGTTGGATGCCGCTGTGGCCTCTGAGCTAGCGCCGCTGAAAATGGAACGCGCGGTCTTCCGCACCGAAGTCACCCAGGCGCCTGAGGGCCCTGAGGGGCGCGATGCGGTGACTTTCACCGTGGCGACTAACCCCGGGTCACCCTCTGGGCCGCTCAACAAGATTGCGTCGGGTGGTGAGCTTAGTCGCTTTCTTTTGGCGCTCAAAGTCTGTCTGTCTGAGGAACGCAATGCTGGCGTGACCATGATCTTTGACGAGATCGACCGGGGCGTTGGTGGCGCCACCGCCGATGCGGTGGGGCGGCGTCTTAAGGCGCTGGCCGGGGACGGTCAGGTGCTTGTTGTGACCCACTCGCCGCAGGTGGCGGCGCTTGGCGGACATCACTGGCGTGTTGAAAAGCGCGTGACAGATGGGGTGACCACCTCGACCGTGGTGCCCTTGGATGATGGCGAGCGCGAAGATGAAGTCTCGCGCATGCTGGCAGGGGATGTGATCACCGACGGCGCGCGGGCTGCGGCTCGGGCGCTGCTTGATGGGTGATCCGGCCTCTGCGGTCCTAAGGCACATGCCGACCTAGACGTATCGGATCGGGCGGACACCGGCCTCGAATATCACCCGACGTCTGCGAAACCCTGTGTCTTCAACGCAGTTTGGTGTGCTGATCCGATCCATGCGGAAATGCCTGAAATCCTGACGCGCGGGATCCCAGGCGACGAGATACCAGAGCGGCGGCAGGATCAGCATCGCCTGAGGTTCGACAGTGCGGTGTGTTTCAGCGCCTTTTGCATCGCGATACCCAAATGACAGAAAGCGGCGTTGCAGAAACGCGGTTTCGAAGGCGGGCAATAGCTCCGGGTCCATCTCTCCCAGATTGGAGGTGTCGACCTGTGGGGCGAGTGGGCCGACATAAAGGCAGTCGAGCAAAAGGCGCAGGTCACGGATTTTGTCCGAGGGCAGTGCCTTTTCGATTTTGGCCAATCCCGCATCGGCCAGAGCGGAAAACGGCAGATATCCCGCCGCGCGCATACTAGTGATGCCAAGGATCAGCGCAAAGACCTCAGCCACCGAAAGTCGGGGGGTGGTCTGGATTGACTGCGGATCGAGGTAAAGCCCGCCTCCACGCCCACGGTCTGCATGAATGACAAACCCATCGTCTCGTAAGGCTGCGATGTCGCGCAAGATGGTGCGCCGTGAGGCCCCGACATCCTGCCCCAACGCGTCGAGTGTCGTGGTTCCATTGCGGCGCAGGCTTCGGATGATGGCGTCTTGTCGGGTGCGGCTGTTCATGTGTTTGGGATGGCATACAAAGATGCCAGATTTTGGCACCTTTGTACTTTAGGCGGCGGATGACGCATTCAACAAGGAGAAAATGCTATGTCCAGCACCGTCGACTTTCCGGCTGCCACGCGTGTCGCCGTAAATGGTGTCGAGCTTGAGGTTTTTGAGGCCGGGCGGGAGAATATCGGAAATCCGATCGTATTGTGCCATGGCTGGCCCGAGCTGGCCTATTCTTGGCGCCACCAGATGCCCGCGCTGGCCGCAGCGGGCTATCATGTGATTGTGCCAAATCAGCGGGGGTTTGGAGGCTCATCCTGCCCCTCAGATGTTGAGGCCTATGACATCGCACAGCTGACCGGCGATCTGGCCGGGCTTCTGGATCACTTTGGTTACAGCGACGCGATCTTTATGGGCCATGATTGGGGCGCGAATGTGGTGTGGAGCATGGCGCTTTTGCATCCTCACCGCGTGAGCAAACTGATCAATCTGGCCTTGCCCTACCAGATCCGTACCGAAGTGCCGTGGATCGCGTTTATGGAGGCGGTCTTTGGTCCGGATCAGTATTTTGTCCACTTCAATCGCCAGCCCGGTGTGGCGGACGCGGTTCTGGATGAAAATCCTGAGCGGTTTCTAGGGAACCTGTTTCGCAAAAATCTCGCGCCTGAACCGCCTGCACCCGGTATGATGATGATCAATCTTGCCCGGGCAGAGGTTGCATCGGGAGATCCGGTGATGGGGGATGCGGAACTGGCCGTGTTTGTCGAAGCCTTCAAACGATCCGGTTTTACTGGCGGCATCAACTGGTACCGCAATCTCGACCGGAATTGGCATATTCTGGCGGATGTCGATCCGATCATCCAGATCCCCGCACTGATGATCTACGGCGCGCAGGACATGATCCCGCCCTCAGACACGCTGAAAGACTTTGTTCCCAATGTTGAGATTGAGACGCTGAACTGCGGTCACTGGATTCAACAAGAACTGCCCGATGAGACCACACAGGCTGTTTTGACCTGGCTTCAGGCCTAAGCCCAGAAATGCCGCTCCACCTCCGGGCTCTCAGAGGTGGAGTGGGACCGCAGAGCTCTCCGGCGATTTTTCTTGAAAAATCGGGGTCTGTGCCGAGGGGGATTACTCCGTGGTGACCGGAGGCACCAGTTTGCCGGGGTTCATCAGGTTTTTAGGATCCAGCACCTGTTTCAGGCTGCCCATGACATCCCAGCCCGCGCCATGCTCCGCGCGCATGTAATCCAGCTTGCCCATGCCAACACCATGTTCGCCTGTGGCCGTCCCCCCAAGCGCCAGCGCGCGTTCGACCATCCGGTTGGACAGGCGTTTGGCTATGGCAAGCTCTTCCGGGAACGCCGGATCGACCAACAGGATGGCGTGGAAATTGCCATCCCCCACGTGGCCCAAGATCGGACCAAACAGTTTACTTTGCGCAATGTCGGCCTGTGTCTCTTCCACCGCCTGTGCCAGATTGGAGATGGGCACGCAGATATCCGTGACAAGCGCCCGGGCTCCGCGTTGAGATTGCAGCACGGCGTAATAGCCGTTGTGGCGCAGCGCCCAGAGCGCCTTGCGCTCGGATTCTTTCGAGGAATATTTGAACTCTGACCCGCCATTGTCGGCAACGATTTCTGCAAAACGTTCGGCGTCCTGCTCGACCGTTTCCGGGCTGCCGTTGAATTCAACCAGCAGATGCGGTGCCAGTTTCATGTCCATGCCTGCAAAGCTATTGAAGGCCCGCACCGTATCGAGACAGACAAATTCTATCCGCGCGGCGGGAATGCCCATTTGGATGGTTTCGGTCACAGCCGTCACCGCACTGGTCATGTCCGGGAAAGAACAGATCCCTGCGCTAACCGCTTCGGGGATACCATGCAGGCGCAGGGTGATCTCGGTGGCAAGTCCAAGCGTGCCTTCCGACCCGACCATCAGAGCGGTCAGATCGTAACCGGCTGAGGATTTGCGGGCCCGTGTGCCGGTTTGAACGACACGCCCATCGGCCAGCACAACCTCCATGCCCAACACATTGTCCCGCATGGTGCCATAACGCACCGCCGTTGTTCCCGAGGCGCGCGTCATGGTCATGCCACCAATCGAAGCATTGGCGCCGGGATCAACAGGAAACATCAGGCCGGTGGCGCGCAGCTCTTGGTTTAGCTCTTCGCGGGTCACGCCGGGTTGCACGGTGACATCCATATCGGCGGCATTGATCCGAAGCACTTTGTTCATGCGGGAGAAATCGACCACGATGCCGCCATGAACAGCCAGACCATGCCCTTCAAGCGAGGTGCCCGCACCCCAGCCGATCATGGGCACATTGTTGTCCCCACAAATCTCGACGATCTTTTGAACTTCTTCACGGGTTTCGGGATAGGCCACAGCGTCAGGAGGCGTTAGCGGAAAATGTGACTCTGAATGGCCATGCATCTCCAAATCGGACTTGGACATGCTGAACCGTTCGCCTAGGACATTTTTCAACGCGTCTTGCGCTTGCTGCATGAGCATATGGGTCTCCTTCACCTGTCTGGCCATGTTACTCCAAGCAAGGGGCAGGGTGAAAGGGACGGGAGATCGCAGTGTTCGCTGAATTGCGCAGGCAACTGTTTATGAATCGGGGTGAGCTTTCCAAAGGCTGGGATCTGCTGCGGCACAAAGGGCCGGGCCAGATGCAGTTCTGGTTCATCGCGTTGCTACTGGGCATTGCCTCCGGAAGCATAGCAGTTGGGTTTCGCGCGGCGATCGAATGGTTGCAGTCCACGGTTTACGGCACACCCAATGTGAACCTGTTGCACAGCTTTGCGGAGACGCTCCCGTGGTACTATGTGCTCTTGATCCCCGCGATTGGCGGCATCGTGGTGGGGATAATCTTACATCACATGACCCCGGACGGCCGGGTGCGTTCGGTTGCTGATGTGATTGAAGGCGCAGCCATCAATGACGGTCGGGTGGAAAAGAAAGCCGGTGTCGCCTCGGCGCTGTGTTCCTGGATCACCCTGTCGACGGGCGGGTCAACCGGACGCGAAGGCCCGGTGGTGCATATGGCGGCCATGGCCTCAAGCTGGGTTGCGAACCTGTTGCGGGTCGATGGGATCACCGGGCGCGATCTTTTGGGCTGTGCGGTGGCGGCGGCGGTGTCCGCCAGCTTTAATGCCCCCATTGCCGGAGCGCTGTTTGCGCTTGAGGTGATCCTGCGCCATTTCGCGCTTCATGCCTTTGCACCGATTGTGGTGGCCAGTGCAGCCGGCACGGTGATCAACCGTCTGGTCTATGGCGATGTGACCGAATTTATGCTGCCGGGGACAACGACGGTTGAGTTTTACCTCGAACTGCCTGCGTTTTTCCTGCTTGGGTTGGTCTGTGGCCTTGTGGCGGTGATCATGATGCGGGCGATCTTTTTCTCGGATGATCTGGAAACCGCGCTGCAGGAGCGGCTCAAGCTGCCCTATTGGCTGCGCCCGGCGGTGGCGGGGTTGCTGCTTGGGGGGCTGGCGATCTTCTTTCCGCATATCATTGGCGTTGGGTATGAAACCACAAGCCTTGCCCTGACCGGGAATTTGATGCTGCACGAGGCCTTTGTCTTTGCAGTGTTCAAGGTGGTGGCCGTGTCGATCACCATGGGTGGTCGCATGGGTGGCGGGGTGTTTTCCCCGGCTCTGATGGTGGGCGCACTGACGGGATTGGTCTTTGGTCACATTGCGACGGGGCTGTTTCCGGAGATGTCGAGCGCCTTTACGCTTTATGCACTTGCCGGCTGTGGCGCTGTGGCCGCCGCCGTGCTGGGTGCTCCGATTTCGACCACCTTGATTGTGTTTGAGCTGACCGGTGACTGGCAGACCGGACTGGCGGTGATGATCTCGGTCTCGATGTCTACCGCACTTGCCTCGCGGCTTGTCGACCGGTCGTTTTTCCTGACCCAGCTGAAACGGCGCAATGTGCATCTGGCAGCGGGGCCGCAAACCTATCTGTTGGCGATGTTCCGGGTGCAGGGGGTGATGCGGCGACCGATGGATGAGGGGGCTGCAGATGAAGCAACCTGTCAGGAGATGATTGATCAGGGGCTTTATCTACAATGTCAGGCGACTCTTGAGGTGGCTTTGCCGATGTTCGAAGGCTCGCGGGTGGATTTCCTGCCGGTGGTTGAACTGAGCGCGGATGGGACACCGGTGTTGCAGGGGGCGTTGTTCCATATCGATGCCCTAAAAGCCTATAACCGGGCCCTGGCGGCCACGGCGGAGGAAGAGCACAGCTAAAAAGGCAGGCCGTATTAGCCTGCCTTTGGGATGTGGTGTTACTGGGTCAGATAGCGACGCGTGTGCTGAACACAAAGCTGACGCAGGGGGCCGTCGAACTGGCGGCAGTATTGCAGCGCGAGGTCCCAGCTACGGTCGCGGTGTCCCCGATCCCGATGCGGATCGCGGCGGTGGTCTCGGCCGTAATCCCGATCATGGTCCCGGTCATGGCGCGGTGCTCGGCTATACTCTTCGGGGCGATGTTTGCTGAGGTATTTGCGATGGGCCCAGCCGGTCAGGCCGGAACGGTGACGTACCAGAAGCCATTTGCCGCTGCGGTCGAGCACCTTGACCTTCTGACCATTGCGCATGATGCGCAGCACGGGATAATTGCGGCCCGGTCCCCGGCGTAGGTTGAGGTCTCCATAGGGCGCATCAACCCAACGGGTTCCGCCTGTGTGGTAGGTGTCATCGCGGCGCGGATGATAGGCGCGCGGCTTGCTTTCACTTAAATACCGGCTGTGGGCCCAGCCCACCGCACCGCTTTTATTATGGCGCAGTTTGACCCATTTGCCCGGCCAATGCAGGATAGTCACCCGCTGGCCGTGTTTCATTTTGCGGATGACATCGTAGCCCGTGGAGGGCCCGTAGCGCAGGTTGAGAAACCCATCGTTGGGCGTGTTGATATAGTAATTGGTTGCGGATGCGGCACTAGCGAACATCAACGCGAATAGCAGAAAGAATACTCGGAGCATCGTGGCCTCCATTGCGAGAAAAGCGATGAAGCAAGCGTGGGTTAGCCCCGGTTTGATATGCAATATCGCGCCTTGGATAGCCGATGTTTGTGTTTTGGGTCAGGGGATTGAGGGGCAAAAGAAAAGGGCCATGTCTGATGACATGACCCTTCGGATCGTTTGGTTTGAAGGCCGCAGAGGCCCGGATCGGTTTAGATCTGTTCGACCGCAACGCCGTCTTGTTCGTAGAATGCCAGGTGGTCTTTGATGTCTGTGACACCGTCGACGGGCGCTTCATACGACCAGGCCGCGTTTTCATAGGTTTTGGATTTCGAGGCGATCGAGAAATACGAGGCCTCGCCCTTATGCGGGCAGGTGGTTTTGTGGTCGGTGGCATCGAGGAATGCCATGCCGATATCGCCGCGAGGGAAATAGATCACCGGGGCCATATCGCCCTCTTGCAGTTCAAGTGCGTTGCTCGATTCACCCAAAACTGCGCCACCTGCGCGAACAACCCAAGTGCCTTTGGCAGGCGTAATTGTAATGTGCTTGGTCATGCCATATCCCCCTCGTTGATTATTCCGCGCACCCGTATGGCACGCAATTTGTAACATATGAATGTCATAGCGCCTGACAGGCCCGCGACAACCAGTCCCGCGCGGCACCTTCGACATGAGGTGCGACACGGGCGTAGGTCTCGGCATGATAGGCATTCAGCCAGTCACGCTCGGCCGCTGTCAGAAGATCCGTGTTTATCAGACGGGTGTCGATTGGCACCCAGGTGATGGTTTCAAATTGATACATTTCGGCCACCGACTGATCGGGCAGGGCCGGGGCCTCTTGCACCACAATCAGGTTTTCGATGCGAATGCCATAGTGGCCCTCTTTGTAGAACCCCGGCTCGTTCGACAGGATCATGCCAGGTTCCAGCGGCACATGTCCGGTGCGGGCAATACGGGCCGGGCCTTCGTGAACACAGAGATAGGCGCCAACCCCGTGGCCGGTGCCATGGCCAAAGTCCAGCCCGTGTTCCCAAAGCGCCATACGGGCCAGTGGATCAATATCGCGCCCGGCCAGCCCCTTGGGAAACCGCAATTTGGACAGGGCGATCATCCCCTTCAACACCAAGGTGTTGGCGCGGCACTCTTCCTCGCCCAGCTCACCAATGGCGATGGTGCGGGTGATGTCGGTGGTGCCATCAAGATACTGCCCGCCACTGTCCACAAGAAGGATCGAGTCCGGCTCAATAGTGCGGTTGCTGTCTTCCGAAACCCGATAATGGGGCAGGGCGGCATTGGGGCCTGCGGCGGAAATGGTGTCAAACGAGATGTCGCGCAGCGCATTGTCTTTGCGTCGTTCGGCCTCAAGGCGGGTTGCGACATCGATCTCGGTCAGGCTGCCTTGAGCTTGGTCATCCAACCAGGCGAGAAACTGCACCATGGCAGCGGCATCGCGGATGTGGGCCGCGCGCGAGCCGGACAGCTCAGCCGCGTTTTTACGGGCTTTGGGCAGAACACAAGGGTCCGCTGCCTCAACACAGGTGCCTTTGATGGCGTCCACAATGGCAACCGGACAGCTCGCGGGGTCAATCTGAACGGACCCCGTCAGCGCTTCGATCACCGGCAGGAGCGTGGAAGGCGGGGCCGTGCGGACATTCGGTCCAAGGTGGTCGCCTAGATCGGTCAGCTTTTCCGGCGCAATAAACAGATCCACATGCCCATCGCGGTGCAGAATGGCAAAGCTATGCGGCACCGGGTTGCGCTGAATATCCGTGCCCCGGATGTTCAGCAACCACGCGATGGAATCAGGAAGCGTGATCACCGCCGCATCTGCCTTCAAGTCCGCCGCAAGCCGCGCCATCTTTTCGGCGTGAGGTTCGCCCGCAAACTCGAGGGGATGGGCCGCGACCTTGCCCAAGGGCGGGGCGGGTTGGTCGATCCAGATCTGATCGACAAGATTGGCACAGCGCTGAAGCCGCGCACCGATCTTTTTCTCCATGGCCCGCAACTGGTCAACGGAGAGCAGCCAGGGATCAAAGCCGATCAAGCCCTCTGGCGCTGCGCCGGAAATCCAGTCGCCCAGCGACACCGCAGGCCAGTCGACCTTTTCGAACACATCTGCGGTCTGGTCCTTGACCTGAACAGTATAACGGCTGTCGGTGAACACTGCGGCGCGGTCGCTCAGTGCCACACACCAGCCCGCAGAGCCAGTGAACCCGGTGAGCCAGGCCAGACGATCATCGCGAGGCGCCACATATTCCCCCTGATGGGCATCGGCGCGGGGCACGATAAACCCGGTCAGACCGGCTTCGCTCATCACCTCACGCAGATCAGCGAGGCGCTTTGGCCCCTGCTCGGGCGAAGAGGTTTCCACAAAGCTCTGGAACATGACGTCTCCTGTCTGTTGGGAAGCGGCGCGCGGGCTAGTCGGATTCCATCACGACGAGCAGCACCGTATCGGGGGTCGTTGCGGCGTAAATGTGCGGCTGATCTGCGCGAAAAGCAAGGTAATCTCCAACCTTTAGCAATTCCGTTGCGTTCTGAGCACCCACCTCGGCTGCGCCCTGACAGACAATCACGTGCTCCCGCGTGCCAATGGGATGTCCAGGCGAGACCCGTGGCTCACCCGGTTGCAGGATCACGCGGTAGATATCGCGACGGGCGTTGGCCGGGCAGGAGGACAAAAGCGCGGTGATATAGTCGGAATGATCCGAAGCCACGCCCAGCGTGTCACTGAGCGGGATCAGCGTTTTATCCGGTGCGGGCTGTTCCAGAAGCGCGGCAAAGGGCACGCCCAAAGCTGTGGCAAGCTGCCATAGGGTCTCAATGCTGGGATTGCCTTTCCCGGCCTCCAGTTGAGACAGCGTAGATTTCGCAATGCCTGCTTCACGTGCGAGAGCGGAAAGTGACATGCCCGTGCGCGCACGTTCGCGGTGCAGCGCGGCTGCGATCAGTTCGTTCGGTAAAATGGACATTCGTTCGACTTGACGGATTATTGGTTCGTTCGTTACATCGAACATACGTTCAGAATCACGCTTCATCTAGGGAATTCAGCAGATGCCGAGCCAGATGTCAGACAAATCGGAATTTTTCATGGGCGCGCGGGAAAGTGTGCCTCTGGCGCTGAGCGTGACGGTCTATGGCATGGCCTTTGGACTGCTCGCGCCTCAGGCGGGGTTTGGTCATGGGGACGTTGGAGTGATGAGCGCGCTTGTCTACGGCGGATCGGCGCAAATCGTGGCGGTGGAACGGCTCATTTCAGGATCAGTTGCGATGGCTGCGGTGATTGCCGGTGTGGCGCTGAACCTGCGGTTGATGCTGATGACCGCCACCCTACAGGACGAATTGCGCGGGCGACCCCGGTGGCAGATCGCGCTGGGCGTGCAAAGCACAACCGATGCCAACTGGGCCTTGACCAAGGGCGCGCAGGCGTCGGGGCGGGCCGTAGGCTATTGGTACCATTTGGGAGGCGGCGGTGCGGTCTACGTAGCCTGGATGATATCGACCCTTGGGGGCAGCGTTCTGGCGCAACTGGTACCCGCGCCGGAACGTCTGGGGCTGGATTTCGCATTGACTGCGGCCTCGATTGGCTTGTTGCGAGGGCTCTGGAAAGGGGCCGGTGACATGGCGCCGTGGTTGGTGTCGGGAGCTGTGGTGGTGATTGGCATGTCTGTTTTGGGTGTCGACCCGTCCTTGGCGATGATTGCAGGTGGGATCGGTGGGGCCGCTCTTGCCGGAGTGAGAGGCCTGCAGCAGGAGCCGCAGAATGGATAATGTGACGCTGACCGTTTTGGGCCTTGGGTTGGGCACCTTCGCCATTCGCCTAACAGGCTATCTTCTGGGCCAGCGCGTGCCACAGACAGGGCCATGGGCCCGTGGGCTTGAAGCGCTGCCGGGATGTCTGTTTGCGGCGCTGGTGACCTATCTGTTGCTACAAGGGCAGGGCCCGGAATGGATAGCGGGTGCCTTGGCCGCGCTCACTGCCGCCCTGACGCGCAGTCTGTCGCTGACCATGATTGTGGGGATCGGGGTAGTGTTGCTGGTGCGCGGATTGTGATGCTTATGCCTTGTTCAACTTGAGCAACTCAGCAGCCAGAAAATCGACAAATCGGCGCACGCGAACGGTTTTGCGCAGATCGGAATGCAGCAAAATCCAGAGCGACGGGCCTGAGAACACCTCGGTTCCGGGCACGCGGCGCAGGTCCGGGTGGGTCTGTTCAAAGAGAACGGGCAGATGGGATAGGCCCGTGCCCAAAGAGACCAGCCGCGCCCGCATATAGCCGTCTGCCACGACGTGACGCAGGGTGGCTTTGGGAAAGGCCGACTGCGCGAGGAAGGCTTTTATGCCGTCGTTGTCAGGCGAGCCAATCCATGTCAGCCCCTCTCCGCCAGCTCCGGCCCGCGCAAAGACCGTGTCGATATAGTTCTGGCTGGCATAGGTGGCCAGTTTAAGCGGAAACAGTTTCCGGGCCACCACATCATCGGTGACATCACGGGCGGCGCGCAGGGACACATCCGTTTCATCATTGGTGATAGATTCAACCTCGGATGTGAGCCTGACTTCGATATCAATTTCGGGATACCGCGCGCTGAATGTCGCGAGGATCGGCGCGATGAGATCATAGGCGATGGTGGGGGTCAGGGAAAACCGGATCTTGCCCACCTCGCTGCGATCCAATCCTTCAACGCGTTTGCGCGCAGCGATGATTTTCTGTTCGGCTTCTTCTGCCAGAGGCAAAAGCGCTTCACCCACTTCGGTCAGGGAAAAGCCGCGTTTGGAGCGATGAAACAACCGCGCGCCATAGCTGGCCTCAAGCGCCTGAATGCCCCGATTGACGGTGCCATAGTTTGCGCCGCTCAGCTGCGCGGCGGCGCGCAAACTGCCCGCACGCGCCACGGCCAGAAAGTGCGGCAGCTGTTCCCAATCAAATGTGCGCATGTTTCTCATATGTAACAAAGCGTTCTATTTGTTTCATATCTGAAGATCATCCGCATTGATAGACACAGGTGACCCCTCGTGATGGGCCGCGCGGTTGGTGTGGCCCTTGCCAACAGACAGGAGCCCATATGTCCCGCTATCATCCATTCCTCGTAGCCCTTCACTGGCTTACCGCTTTCATGATCCTCATGGCGCTGTTGGTTGGAGGACCCGGCCTGGCCGCACTAGAAAACACCCATCCCGACAAACTGTTTGGTCTGACTGGGCATATGATCTGGGGCGGTGTGATTGGCGTGCTTATGGTGGTGCGTTTGATGATGCGCCTGTTGACCCAATCGCCGCCCGCGCCATCGGGTGCAAAATCATTGAAAACAGGGGCCAAGCTCTCGCATTGGGGGATGTATGCGCTGGTGTTTGCCATGGTTGGCAGTGGTCTGGCGACAGCGGTTCAGGCGGATCTTTTTGCGATTGTCTTTGGAGGATCGGGTGCGCCCCTACCAGAGGACTTCAGTGTCTATGCGACGCGTGTGGCACATGGGGTGATCGCCACTGCGCTATTGGGTTTTATCGGTCTTCACCTGATGGGCTGGGCGTATCACCAGTTTGTGCTGCGCGATGGGCTGATCCGCCGAATGTGGTTTGGCAAGCGCCACCCGGCGCAGGCCGCTGAGTGAACAAAGCAAAACGCCCACCGGATGATGGTGGGCGTTTCTTTGAATGTCGTCGCGCCGAATTATCCGGCTTTGCGCATACCCAGGACGCGGGCGCGGGCGCGGGGATCGCTGTCGAACAGCGAGGCCAGCTGTTCGGTCATCGCACCGGCGAGCTGTTCCACATCGGTGATGGTCACCGCGCGGTCGTAATAGCGGGTCACGTCGTGGCCGATACCAATGGCCAAAAGCTCGACCTGTTTGCGTTTCTCGACCATGGCGATCACATCGCGCAGGTGCTTTTCCAGATAGTTGGCCGGGTTCACCGACAGGGTGCTGTCATCCACCGGAGCGCCATCCGAGATCACCATCAGGATCTTCCGTTGTTCCTGACGGACAATCATACGGCGGTGCGCCCATTCCAGCGCTTCACCGTCGATGTTTTCCTTCAGCAGGCCCTCTTTCATCATCAGACCAAGATTGTCGCGGACCCGGCGCCACGGCGCATCGGCGCCTTTGTAGATGATGTGACGCAGATCGTTCAGACGGCCGGGTTGCTGTTCACGACCGGCGTTGAGCCATTTCTCACGGGCCTGTCCGCCTTTCCACGCGCGGGTGGTAAAGCCAAGGATCTCAACCTTTACGTTGCAGCGTTCCAGCGTCCGGGCCAGAACATCGGCACAGATCGCCGCGATCGAGATCGGACGACCGCGCATCGAGCCCGAGTTGTCGATCAGCAGGGTCACCACGGTGTCGCGGAATTCGGTGTCTTTTTCGACTTTGAAGGACAGCGGAGTGGTGGGGTTGGCCACAACACGTGCCAGACGGCTGGCGTCCAGAATGCCTTCTTCCTGATCGAAATCCCATGACCGGTTCTGTTGCGCCTGCAGGCGGCGCTGCAATTTGTTGGCCAGACGAGACACCGCGCCTTTCAGCGGCTCAAGCTGTTGGTCCAGATAGGCGCGCAGCCGTTCCAGCTCCTGCGCCTCGGCCAGCTCTTCGGCCAGAATTTCTTCGTCACATTCGGTGCTATAGACCGCATAGTCGGGATCGGCCTCAGAAAAAGGGGCCGGGGCAGGGGGCTCAACCGGAGCCTCACCTTCGGGCATTTCGGTCTCGTCACCAAGCTCTTCGTCGGCCAGATCATCCATGCTGACCTGCGCCTGGCTGGGATCTTGGGTCTCTTCCTGCGAGCTTTCGGGCGTCGCGTCGGATTCTTCGCCTTCGTCGTCCTGACCATCGCTGTCAGGCTGCTGTTCTTCTTCCTGATCCTGCTCCTGGCTGTCGTCCTCGGCCTCATCGTCCAGCTCATCAGGATCATCGCCCAGCTGGTCGCCATAGCCGAGATCGGTGATGACCTGACGGGCAAGCTTGGCAAAGCTGGCTTGATCAGACAGGGCCTCGTTCACATCGTCCAATGTGCCACCGGCCTGCTGTTCGAGATACCCGCGCCACAGGTTCATCACATTCGATGCCCCTTCGGGCAAATCGCGCCCTGTGGCGAGGTGCCGAACCAGATATCCGGCCGCGACAGGCAGGGGGGCCTGAGCGGCCTCTTTGATCTGCGCATAGCCGCGACGCTCGGCCTCATGGCCGATCTTGGCGTCAATATTGACGGCGGTGCCGGGCATGTCGCGCGCGCCCATGGCCTCGCAGCGGGCGGTTTCCATGGCTTCATAAATTTCGCGCGCCATCTCGCCTTGCGGGGCATAGCGGGAATGGGTCGAATTGTCGTGATAGCGGCGGTGCAACGCCAGAGCATCGGCGGTTCCGCGTGCCAGCATCACCTCATCGCGGGTCATACGGCGGCTGACCTGAGGCAGGCGCATGTTGTCGCCCGACATGCCCGAGGGATCCACCGTATAGGTCACCGAAAGATCGGTGTCATCCGCCATGACCTTGGTTGCTTCGGCCAGGGCCTTTTTGAAAGGATCTGCGGGGTTATCGCTTGGTTTGCTCATGTTTTCACTGCCACGTCTTCAAGGCTGATACAACCAGAGGCGAGGTCGGCCAGAACCGACACATGTACATCCAGTGCGTCAACAACTGTATATCCCGGATCCTGTCCGTCAAAGGCCAGATTCAGATCGGTGCCGGCCAGAATGATGGCCTGCGCTTGGTGTTCGTCAACCATGCGGCGTCCGGCGTCAAGCATGATTTGCCGTTGGGTGGGGCTGCAGTGGCCGGCCACGGCCATATCCTGATAGGTTTGACCCAGACCGTCGATCTCATCCTCAAGCGCAACGGCCTGGGTTTGGTGCAGCTGGCCATAGAGTTTTGTGCGCATCACAACCCGCGTGCCCAAGAGCCCGACCCGTGTCAGACCAGATTTCGCAAAATACTCGTCCAGCGGCGTCACAGCCGAAACCAGGGGGAGGGACGACAGCGGGACGGTTTCGTCAAAACAGAAGTGCCCACCCAGCGAGGTGATGGCGACGCAATCACAGCCCGCCGCTTTCAGACGATCGATGTGACGGGCATAAATCTCGGCCTGCGCCTGACGGTTGTCAGCCAGATTGTTCTGGATCAGCGTTTGGACATCCGCATGTTCTATGGTCAGATCCATTGGGCCACCCACGGCCTGTGTCAGGCGCTGATAATAGACAAGCGTCGCGGCCACACCGATGCCGCCAATCAGACCAATATGCATAAGACCCATCCATGTTGTTCAGACCAGCGGGACTATGGCGCTTGGTTCTCTGAATGCAAAGGGGGGGAGGTCAGATTGAGGGGTTAGATGCACCACAGAGGAACATACATGCGCTTGAGGTGGTCCTTCACCTCTTTTGCGGCAAAGCTTTTGTCAGGGTGTTTGGTGTACATGGCAAAGATCCCCTGATCCTTGGCCACACATCCCGAGGCCATTTCCGCCACGGTTTCCACCTCTGCCACGGTAAAGCGCAGACCAAAATCCCCCACATCCACCAAGGCAAAGCCATAGTCTTTGCTCACCGCGACCTCAACGCGCTGTCCTTTCAACTCAACGGTTTGACGGTCACGCCAGACCTCGGTCTTGAGCTGTTCCACATGGGGATTGGCATCTGCAGGTGGGCGCGGCGCACAGCCCGCAGCGCAGAGGGCCAGACAAATTAGAGAGAGGCGAACAGACATGGCGCACCTTTTACGCAAAGAAAAAGCACCATCCGCAGGGATGGTGCTCTCGATGCTACCCAAGAAAGGGTGAAGGCTTGGTTTAGCCCAGGCTGACGCTGGCTGCGCTCTCGGGCAGTTCTTCGTCAAAGCAGCGCTGGTAGAACTCGGCGACGGTCTGGCGTTCCAGCTCGTCACATTTGTTCAGGAAGGACACGCGGAAGGCATAGCCCACATTGCGGAAGATTTCCGAGTTCTGCGCCCAAGCGATCACGGTCCGTGGCGACATCACGGTCGACAGCTCGCCGTTCATAAAGGCGCGGCGAGTGAAGTCGGCCACGGTCACCATCTGACGGATCTGTTTGCGACCGGCTTCGGTGTTGTAGTGCGGTGCCTTGGACAGAACGATCTGGGTTTCGGCATCGATCGACAGATAGTTCAGCGTGGCCACGAGCGACCAGCGGTCCATCTGGGCCTGGTTGATCTGCTGGGTGCCGTGGTACAGGCCGGTGGTGTCACCCAGACCCACGGTGTTTGCGGTGGCAAATAGGCGGAAATGCGGGTGCGGTTTGATGATTTCGTTCTGGTCCAGCAGGGTCAGCTTACCGTCGGTTTCCAGAACACGCTGGATCACAAACATCACGTCTGCACGGCCCGCATCGTATTCGTCGAACACGATCGCAGTTGGGTTGCGCAGCGCCCAGGGCAGGATGCCTTCGTGGAACTCGGTGACCTGTTTGCCGTCCTTCAATTTGATCGCGTCTTTGCCGATCAGATCGATCCGGCTGATGTGACTGTCCAGATTGACACGAACGGTAGGCCAGTTGAGGCGCGCGGCAACTTGTTCGATGTGGGTCGACTTACCGGTGCCGTGATAGCCCTGAATCATCACGCGGCGGTTGTTACGGAAGCCCGCCAGAATCGCCAGTGTGGTGTCGGGATCAAACTTATAGGTGCTGTCGATTTCCGGCACACGCGAGGTGCGCTCGGGAAAGCCATGCACCATCATATCGCTATCAATTCCAAAGACATCACGGACCGAGATCTCTTCAGTCGGTTTCGCGTTGATATCGATCATGCCGTCCGTCATGGGGGTGTCCTCTTAAATCGGGCTCGAAATTCGTCGCTGAGCTTGGTGCAACATATCCGCGACAGGAGCAAGGGCAAGCGCGACAAACAGCGCGTCGTATTTTTGCGGGGGTGGCGCAGTTTAGGCGCTGTGTCAGCGCAATTCGCGCGATTTGCCCCTCGCGCAATACCGGTGTGCCTTTTATAACCAAAGGGACAGCGCGTATTTCAGCACAACGAGGTTATCATGACCGGAGAGCTTTCCCCCATCGACAAAGCCAAATTCGTCGCGGCCAAAAAGGCGGTCGAGTTTGTCGAAGATGGCATGCGGGTGGGGCTTGGCACCGGATCGACGGCGGCCTGGTTGGTGCGATGCCTTGGTGAGCAGGTCCGCGAACAGGGGTTGCGCATCAAAGGTGTGCCCACTTCAACCCGCACCGCGGAACTGGCCCGCGAGGTGGGGATCGACGTGATGTCGCTCGACGAAGCACGTTGGCTGGACCTGACCATCGATGGGGCCGATGAATTTGACGCGGATCTCAATCTGATCAAAGGCGGCGGCGGGGCGCTGTTGCAGGAAAAGATTGTGGCAACGGCCTCGGACCAGATGGTGGTGATTGCGGATGCCGCCAAAGAGGTGGAGCATCTGGGGAACTTCCCGCTGCCGGTTGAGGTGGTGCCCTATGGCTGGCAGACCACACAGGCGCTGGTGGAAGAGGCTTTGGTGTCGATGGATGTCATGGGCCGCAAGGCAACGCTGCGCATGAATGGGGCGCGGCCTTACATCACCGATGAAGGCAATCATATTCTTGACCTTCATCTCGGCCGCATCGGCAATGCACGTCAGTTGGCAATGGTGGTCAATCAGATCCCCGGTGTCGTGGAAAACGGGCTGTTCATTGATATCTGCGATCAGGTGGTGATCGGTTATGGCGACGGCCGCATCGAGGTACGGGACATCAACGAAGGCACGGTGAACGAAGATCGTCTGGAGTTCGTCGAAAGCGATAATCTGTTTAGCGATATCTAGGGCGCAACCCTCTGGTGTTTTGCCTGTACGTGACATGTGGGCTGTGAGGCGGGGGAGTAACTATCGTGAATAGAGATCCGCGCGTCACACTTTCCTAACCTGTAACGCTTTTAACAAAAGCGTGCGCACGCCATGGGTGACTTCCTGCTCTGGTGTTCTTATCTGCGCTGTGGAATATCTGTGGCGAGACAACTTTATAGAGGCCCCCAATGAGCGAATTCGACTTTGACCTGTTTGTAATCGGCGGTGGGTCCGGTGGTGTACGCGCCGCCCGTGTGGCAGCAGGCGAAACCGGCGCCAAGGTTGGTCTGGCGGAAGAAGACCGCTATGGCGGCACCTGTGTGATCCGGGGCTGTGTGCCCAAGAAGCTGATGGTTTTTGCCTCGACCTATGGCGACATGGCGGAGGACGCGCAGGCCTATGGCTGGGACATGACCGCCGGGGATTTCAACTGGGATACCTTCCACGGCAAACTGGCCGGTGAGCTGGACCGTTTGGAAGGCATCTATCGCAAGCTCTTGGCCGGGTCGGGGGTTGAGACATTTGACCAGCGCGCCAAGGTTGTGGATGCGCATACGGTTGAGCTTGCCGATGGGACCCGCAAATCCGCCAAGCAAATTCTGCTGGCGATGGGCGGCCGTGTGTCGGTGCCCGAGTTCCCAGGGTCGGATCTTGCGATCACCTCAAACGAAATCTTCCACCTGCCAGAACTGCCCAAGTCGATCCTGATTGTGGGCGGGGGCTATATCGCCTGTGAATTTGCGGGCATTATGAATGGCTTGGGTGTGAAAACCACCCAGTTCTATCGTGGTGCGCAGATCCTGCGCGGTTTTGATGACGAAGCGCGTGGTCTGGTGGCCGAGGAAATGATCCAGCGTGGTGTGGATCTGCATCTTGGCACCAATGTGCTTGAGATGGAAAAGGTTGAAGGCGGCATTCGGGTCAAGGCGACCAATGGCACGGAACATGTGTTTGATCAGGTGATGTATGCCACCGGTCGTGTGCCCAACACCGACGACATGGGCCTGGAAGAGGTTGGTGTAAAACTGGGCCGCAAAGGCGAGGTTCTGGTGGATGACTACAGCCAGACTGCCGTGCCGTCGATCTATGCGGTGGGCGATGTGACCGACCGCGTTAACCTGACACCGGTTGCGATCCGCGAAGGCATGGCCTTTGTATCAACCGTGTTCCGGGGCGAGCCGATGAAAGTGGATCACGAGCTGATCCCAAGCGCGATCTTCACCCAGCCGGAGATGGGCACCATTGGTCTGTCGGAAGAAGACGCGGCGGCGCAGGAACCCATCGAAGTCTACAGCACATCGTTTAAACCGATGCAGCAGAGTTTTGCAGGGCGCAGCGATCGTGTATTGATGAAGCTGATTGTCAGCCAGGCCAGCCGTAAGGTTCTGGGTTGTCATATCGTCGCGCCGGGCGCGGGTGAAATGATCCAGCTGGCAGGGATCGCGGTGAAGATGGGCGCAACGAAAGAAGATTTCGATCGTGTTGTGGCCGTACACCCGGTCATGGCAGAAGAGCTTGTAACGATGCGCAATCCGACGCGCACCGCTTGAATTTTTCGTGATCACGTACAGGTTAGTAGGTGATCGCGACTCAAAAGACCAAAGAAGGGTGAAACTTCATGGCAGGTAACAGCGGCGGCCCCTGGGGGGGTGGCGGAAACAACGGTGGTGGCGGCGGCCAGAACAATGGCCGGGGCAACCAAGGCGGTGGTGGACGCCGTCCCGAGGATCAACAGATCCCCGAGATCGACGAGTTGATGAAAAAAGGCCAGGAACAGCTGCGCGTGCTCATGGGTGGCCGTGGCGGTTCGGGCGGCGGTAATGGCCGCTCCGGCGGCGGATCTGGTGGTCCGGCCTTCACCAAAGGCACGGCCGTGTTGGGCGCTTTGGTTCTGGCGGGTCTCTGGGCCTTTGGCAGCTTCTATACCGTGAAGCCCGAAGAACAGTCGGTTGAGCTGTTTCTGGGCGAATACTCCAGCACCGGCAATCCGGGTCTGAATTTTGCGCCTTGGCCCTTTGTGACCGCCGAAGTTGTTGATGTGACCTCGGAACGGTCGGAAACCATTGGCGGCGGGCGCTCGGATGGTCTGATGCTGACCACCGATGCCAATATCGTCGACATCGATTTCCAGGTGGTCTGGAACATCAATGACCCGGCGAAGTATCTGTTCAACATCCGCGACGCAAAGCTGACGGTTGAAGCGGTGTCTGAGGCGGTGATGCGCGAGATTATCGCGGCGACCCGCTTGGCGCCGATCTTGAACCGCGACCGTGGTGCCATCGCTGATGCGGCCAAGGAAAATATTCAGGCCACCTTGGACGAATATGAATCCGGCATCAGCATCGTGCGTGTGAACCTCGACAAAGCGGATCCGCCTGCGGAGGTTATCAACGCCTTCCGCAAGGTTCAGGAAGCTGAACAGGAACGTGATCGTCTGGAACGTCAGGCGGATGCCTATGCCAACCGTGTGGTTGCCGAGGCTCGTGGTCAGGCGGCTCAGACTTTGGAAGAGGCAGAGGGCTATCGCGCCAGCCAGGTGAACGCCGCGCTGGGTGAGGCTGCACGCTTTACTTCGGTTCTGGAAGAATATGCCAAAGCGCCGGATGTGACGCGTCGTCGTCTGTATCTGGAGACTATGGAAAACGTGCTGGGTGACGTGGATAAAATGATCCTTGATCCGTCGTTGGCCGGTGATGGCGGTGTGGTGCCTTACCTGCCGCTCAATGAGCTGAACTCCAGCCGCGGAGGGAAAAACTAATGGGTAAGTCGACCTATATCCTGCCAGTTTTTGTTGTTGCGCTGGTGGTTGTTCTGTCGTCGGTCTTTGTCGTCGACGAACGTCAGAAGGCTCTGGTTCTGCAGTTTGGTCAGATCAAGGCCGTCAAGGAAGAGCCGGGTCTCGCATTTAAAATTCCTCTGATCCAAGAGGTTGTGCGCTATGATGACCGGATCTTGTCCTTCGACACCAATGAAATCGAAGTGACCCCGTCGGATGACCGTCGTCTGGTTGTCGACGCCTTTGCCCGTTACCGGATCGCGGATGTGGTTCAGTTCCGTCAGGCGGTTGGTGTTGGCGGCATTCGTGTTGCAGAAGACCGTCTGTCGGGCATTCTGAATGCGAAAATTCGGGAAGTTCTGGGTGCGGATCAGGTGACATCGGATCGTATCCTGTCGTCGGACCGTCGTGAGCTGACCACCCGTATTCGGGATGTGGCCCGTGCCGAGGCGCTGTCGCTGGGTCTGGATGTGGTGGATGTGCGTCTGAAACAGACCAACCTTCCCCCCACCAGCCTTGAGGTGACATTTGCCCGGATGCGCGCTGAGCGGGAGCGTGAGGCCGCGGATGAAATCGCTCGTGGTAACGAAGCGGCCCAGCGTGTGCGCGCCCTGGCGGATCGTACCGTGGTTGAGACCCAATCTGAGGCGGATCGTGAAGCCAACGTTGTGCGCGGTGAAGCGGATGCGGAACGCAACCGGATCTTTGCCGAGGCTTATGGTGCCGATGCCGAGTTCTTTGCCTTCTATCGTTCGCTTCAGGCCTATGAGCAGGCGCTGCGCGGTGGCAATTCGACTCTCGTTATGACGCCCGAAGGTCAATTCTTCGAGTACTTCAAGGACGAGAAACCGGCCCAATGACGGGAACGGATATTCTGACGGGGATCGCTCTGGTTCTCGTGATCGAGGGGCTGGTCTATGCACTGGCCCCTTCGCTTATTGAACGCCTGCTTGAAGCACTACGCGAGATGCCAATTGAAACGCGCCGCAATCTTGGGTTGATGACCTTTGCCACCGGTATAGTCCTGCTGTGGTTGGTGCGGGGATGAATATGGGGCGGCTTTCTGGCTTTGACTGGTAAAACTGTCCTGACAATGAAGACGCATTTCCGTGCGAAAACTGTGATATACTTGATTTCAAATCCCGATGCAGGGGCGTGATTGTCCGTCGCCGCTGCATTTATCCCAAGCCATGGCTGTGTCCAATCTGACCCGGCTGATCCAAGACGAGCAGCACGCGCGGCATTCCGCTGAACTGGCGAGAATGCGCCAATCGCCACTCACGATTCCTTGAGGTCAGCAATTCCCGCCTTTGGTGTTGCGCAAGCGCACCTATCTTTGTCACACTACCCGACAAGAGGCAGGCGGCGGTGCAGACGAGGCAAAGCCGCCCGAATGAGACAAGGAGTCTAATGTGAAACCTCAATCCCTTGCGCAGATAAAGGACCGGGCCACGCCGATGCGACTATTCTGGCTGACCACGCTGTCGATGGTTCTGGTCTTGTCACAATCTCTCATGGCCGCCGCACGTGGCGCCCCCGAAAGCTTTGCCGATCTGGCTGAACGGATCAGCCCTTCGGTGGTGAATATCACAACCT
Source organism: uncultured Pelagimonas sp. (assembly GCA_947497905.1). Lineage (GTDB taxonomy): Bacteria > Pseudomonadota > Alphaproteobacteria > Rhodobacterales > Rhodobacteraceae > CANMIH01. The sequence goes on along the minus strand of CANMIH010000003.1, from coordinate 74,161 downwards.
CCACGACAGTGGCGGAACGCACCGGCCCCCAGGGTATTGTGCCAGAAGGGTCACCCTTTGAGGATTTTTTCCGCGAGTTTCAGGAACGTGGAGACGGAGAGCAGCCGCGTCGCAGTTCGGCGCTGGGCTCGGGTTTTGTCATCTCTGAAGATGGCTTTATCGTCACCAACAACCACGTGATCGAAGGCGCCGATGAAATCCTGATTGAATTTTTCGAAGGATTTGAACTTCCTGCGGAATTGATCGGCACAGATCCAAACACCGATATTGCGCTGCTCAAGGTCACCGCCGATGAGCCGCTGAAATTTGTGTCGTTTGGCGATAGCGATGTTGCACGCGTTGGCGATTGGGTTGTTGCGATGGGCAACCCGTTGGGGCAGGGCTTTTCGGTCTCGGCTGGCATTGTGTCTGCCCGCAATCGCGCGTTGAGCGGCACATATGACGACTACATTCAGACCGATGCTGCAATCAACCGAGGCAACTCGGGCGGCCCGCTGTTCAATATGGATGGTGACGTGATTGGTGTGAACACGGCTATCCTCTCGCCCAATGGTGGGTCGATTGGCATCGGGTTCTCGATGGCCTCCAATGTGGTCACCCGTGTTGTTGATCAGCTGAAAGAGTTTGGCGAAACCCGCCGTGGCTGGCTTGGCGTGCGCATTCAGGATGTGACGCCTGACGTGGCCGAAGCACTTGGTCTGGAAGAGGCGAACGGCGCGCTCGTGTCTGATGTGCCTGATGGACCGGCGAAAGACGGCGGTGTTCTGGCTGGGGATGTGATCATCTCGTTTGATGGTGTGGATGTGTCAGATACCCGTCAACTGGTGCGCGTTGTGGCTAATGCGCCGGTGGGAAAAACCGTGCGTGTTGTTGTCAATCGCAATGGCGAAACACAGACCCTCAAAATCACTTTGGGACGCCGCGAAGAGGCACAGGGCGCTGTTCCCGCCGCCGCGCCTGCTGAGCCCGAAGCGCCAAAGCAGCTGGAACTGATGGGATTGACCCTGAGCCCGCTGACGGATGAGATCCGCACTGAGCTTCAGCTGTCGGAGACCGCACGTGGTTTGGCTGTGGTGGGTGTTGAAGAAACCTCCCAGGCCTTTGAAAAAGGTCTGCGCGCGGGGGACATCATCACCGAAGCGGGCCAGAGCCCGGTTCTTGAGCTGGATGATCTGCAGAAACGCGTTGAAGAGGCCAAAGAAGGTGGGCGCAAGTCCTTGCTTCTGCTGGTGCGCCGCGGCGGGGATCCCCGGTTTGTGGCCCTGAGCCTTGATGCCGAATAAGTCGGTCGAAAGATGTGAACCAAAGAATTGGGCGCCGCGAGGCGCCCTTTTTTGTGCCAGGTTTCGTATCACGCCTACTTGGGTTGGGCCTATTCGGTTTGAGCTTCCTTAAGAACAACGGCAACTAGCCCCAGCGCCCGTGCGGTCTCAAGCGAAAGCTTGTCGCTGTTTAAGCCACGCTCGGATTGATACAGGCGCACGGCCGCGCGGGTGGCCTGATCCCAGGTGCCGTTGATCGTGCCGCTATAATAGGATCGCGCCGACAAGGCCCGCTGCAGCGAGGCGATGAATTCAGGCGTGAGCACCGGTGGGCAGGGGGCCTCGAACTGCAGACTGCTGCGGGGGCGGACCACCCGGGGCACATTGGTTTTGCGATAGATGGGGGGCCTGATAACGGTCCCGTCCTCCGCAAGCTCGGCCTGAACAACCTGAATTTCGCCGGGCACCTGTTCATAAATCGCCGGAAGCGATTCCGTGGCCCAACAGCCTCCATTTTGGTCTGTTTGTGTTTCGGCCAACTGCGCTTCTGGAGACGGCGGTACGTCACAGCCTGAGAGCAGCGCAAAAGCGCAGAGGAGAGCGGGTATGCGTGTCATCACTGCTCGGGTCTTATCTTTCGCCACGGATCGGAGTGGAACTTAGCCGGATTTTTTAGAGCTGCAAAGTGGGAGGATTAAGCTGGCACGCCATCTGTGTCCTGGGTGTTCACCGGAAAGAACCGCCTGCTACCGACGTCGCACTTTGGAAAATGACGCAAATGGGACTGGCAGAGGGGCGGGTGCGTCGCTAGGTATGTGGTCGGATGAAATTGGGAGAGCGGTGAAATGGCAAAGATCACCTATATCGAGCACAACGGCACTGAGCATGTTGTCGAGGTCGCCAACGGTCTGACCGTTATGGAAGGCGCGCGGGATAATGGTATTCCGGGCATCGAAGCAGACTGTGGTGGCGCCTGTGCCTGTTCCACCTGCCATGTCTATGTCGATCCGGCCTGGGTTGAGAAGATCCCGGCCAAAGACGATATGGAAGAAGATATGCTGGATTTCGCCTTTGAGCCCGATCCCGCGACCTCGCGCCTGACCTGCCAGATGAAGGTCAGCGATGTCATGGACGGTCTTGTGGTCCGTATGCCTGAGAAACAGATCTGATGGCGGGGCGCCTTGGATACAGGGCGCCGCGTCCTCTGGTGCGCGCGCTGACGGGGTTGGCGCGCGGCGCGCTGCTGATGTCGGGTGTGTGGCTGGCCGGGGCTGCCGCGGCGGACATCACTTCGGCGCACTATCAAGACCCGACAACGCGCTATGCACATGGAGTCTTGGGCGATGCTATTGAATATGGCGCGCTCGAGCTGACCACCGCCGAGGGGGCGGTGTGGCGTGTGGTCTTGCCCCAGTCTCTGGTGTTTGAAGATGTTGCGCCCAGGCTTTGGGATGTGACCGGCGATGGTGCGCCTGAAGTGGTGGTGGTGGAAAGCCATCAGAGCAAAGGGGCACGTCTGGCCATTTATGACGAGACGGGCCGGATTGCGCAGACGCCATACATCGGACAGAGAAACCGCTGGTTGGCCCCTGTGGGGGCGGGTGATCTGGATGGTGACGGACAGATTGAAGTGGCCTATGTGGATCGCCCCCATCTGGCGAAAACGCTGCGGGTCTGGCGGCTTTCCAACAACAAACTGGTGCAGGTTGCATCACTGCCGGGTGTCTCCAATCACCAGATTGGTTGGGATTACATCGTGGGCGGGCTGCGAAACTGCGCGGGGCAGCGGCCCGAGCTGATTCTAGCAGATGGCGGCTGGCGGTCGGTTGTTGCCGTCCAGCTTGATGCCAAGGCCTTGAGCCAAACCAAGCTTGGCCCCTATTCGGACGCCGCACTTTCCAAGGCCTTGGCCTGCAACGCGTCAGACCGCTAATTCGCGCGTCGGTTTTCTGGCCAAAATACCGCATATTTTCGACTTTGCTTTTGGGGCCGGGCACAGTACTCCCACGCAATGCGAATTATGTTTCTTGGCGACGTCATGGGCCGCGCGGGACGCGGGGCCATCACTGAATTCCTTCCAAAGCTGCGCGATGAGTGGCAGCTGGATTTTGTTGTGGTCAATGGCGAGAACGCCTCAAATGGCATGGGGCTGAGCGGTGAACACGCCAAGCTGATCCTTGCGGCCGGTGCGGATGTGGTCACGCTGGGCGATCATGCCTTCGATCAGAAAGATATGCTCAGCTTTATCGAAAGCGAGCCGCGTATTCTGCGTCCGCTGAACTTTGCCAAAGGGGCGCCTGGACGTGGGGCGGGGCTTTTCCCGGATCGGCGGGGACGCAAGGTTCTGGTCACTCAGGTGCTGGGGCAGGTGTTCATGAAACGCGCCTTTGATGATCCGTTCTCGGCGATCGAAGATGTCACCAAACGCCTGCGCGGGCAGGCGCAGGCCATGCTGGTTGACATGCATTGCGAAGCCACCAGCGAAAAGATGGGCATGGGCCATTTCTGTGACGGCAAGGCCAGCCTTGTTGTCGGCACCCACACCCATGTGCCCACCGGCGATGCGCAGATTTTGCCCGGAGGTACCGGATATCTGACCGATGCGGGGATGTGCGGGGATTACAACTCGGTGATCGGCATGGAAAAAGCCGAGCCGATGCGCCGCTTTGTAACTGGCATGGTGAAAAACCGGTTCCAGCCTGCGACGGGCCCGGCCACCCTAAGTGGTGTGGTTGTTGAAACCGATGACCTGACCGGCAAAGCGACCAAAATCACCATGGTGCGTCAGGGAGGCCGGTTGGAGCAGTCAGGCCCTGAGGTCTGATATGATCCGCGAGGGCGTAGGCGGGACATCCCGCCGCGTCATTGCGCACTTGTGTGCTGTGCTCTGCTCGGTCAGAATGGCTGAGGTCCAAGACGCAGAGGTGACATGCAGTTCATTGAGCTGAGCCAGAGTGCTCAAGCGGGTATCGCCATTGCGGTGGTGGTTGTCATGTTCGCGCTGTTTCTGCGCGAGATTTATCCCACAGAAGTCACCGCGTTGGGTGGGGTTTCGCTTTTGCTGGCCACGGGGGTGCTGCCCTATGAGGCGGCACTGCAAGTTCTTTCGAACCCGGCCCCCTGGACCATTGCCGCGATGTTTGTCGTTATGGGGGCTTTGGTCCGCACCGGGGCGCTGGATGCCTTTACGGGATATGCGCAGGCACAGGTGGTCAAACGGCCCAAACGCACCTTGGCGATAATTCTGGCGGTGGTTGTGGTGGCCTCGGCCTTTATGAACAACACGCCCGTGGTTGTCGTGATGTTGCCGGTCTTTGTGCAGATCGCCAAGGTTCTGGGGATATCTCCGTCTAAACTGCTGATCCCTCTCAGTTACGCCGCGATCATGGGGGGCACCATGACCCTGATCGGGACCTCGACCAACCTTCTGGTGGATGGGGTTGCGCGCGGGCAGGGGCTTGAGGGGTTCACCATCTTCGAAGTGACACCGCTGGCGCTGATCCTGATTGTCTTTGGCATGATTTATCTGGCCACCGTTGGACGGTTTCTTATGCCTGACCGCACCTCGATGGCGGGCATGTTGTCTGGTGATGGCGGCAAGAAAAAGTTCTTCACCGAAGCTGTTATTCCGCCGGATTCCAACCTGATTGGGCGTGAGGTGCTTGGCGTTCAGTTGTTCAAACGCGAAGGCGTGCGTCTGGTCGATGTGATCCGAGGCGATGACTCGTTGCGGCGCAATCTTCAGGGCGTCGAACTTCAGGTTGGGGACCGTGTTGTTCTGCGGACGCGGATGACCGAATTGCTGAGCCTGCAGCGGAACAAATCGCTCAAACGCGTGGATCAGGTTTCAGCCAAAGAAACCACAACCGTAGAGGTGCTGATTTCTCCGGGTTGCAAGATGGTGGGGCGCTCTCTTGGGGCATTGCGCCTGCGGCGGCGGTATGGGGTGTATCCGCTGGCTGTGCATCGCCGAAACCAGAATATTGGCGCGCAGCTGGATCAACTGGTTGTGCGGGTCGGGGACACGCTTTTGCTGGAAGGCAATCCAGAGGATCTTCAGCGTCTCGCAGAAGACATGAACCTTGTGGATGTCAGTAAACCCAAGGCCAAAGCCTTTCGTCGCGGCCATGCTCCGGTGGCCTTGGCCTCGCTGGCAGGTATTGTTGTGCTGGCCGCGCTTGGCGTGGCGCCGATATTGACGCTTGCGGTGATTGCGGTTGCTGTTGTGCTTTTGGCGCGCTGTATTGATGCGGACGAGGCGTTTTCGTTCATTGAGGGACGGTTGCTTGCGCTGATTTTTGCCATGTTGGGAATCGGAGCCGCGCTGCAATCTTCCGGCGCAGTTGAACTTTTGGTCAATGCGGTGGCGCCTTCGCTGATGGTTCTGCCTCCCGTGCTGTTGATCTGGGCGGTCTACGTTCTAACCTCAGCGCTGACTGAAGCGGTGAGCAACAATGCGGTGGCGGTGGTGGTCACACCGGTGGCCATGGGGTTGGCCGAGGCCATTGGCGTGGATCCACGCCCCTTGGTGGTGGCGGTTATGGTGGCGGCGTCCTGCAGCTTTGCCACACCCATTGGGTATCAGACCAACACGCTTGTTTATGGTCCAGGTGGCTACAAATTCACGGATTTCATCAAGGTTGGTCTGCCGTTGAACATCTGTATGGGTATCTTAGCCTCCTGTCTGATTCCGGTGTTCTGGCCTCTGTGATCTCAGATGACCGTGGCTGTGATGCGGGCCAGATTGCTTTGAATTCCGGCGCGGTCTCGGTGCAGATCGAAAGAATGTTCATCGAAAATCTGTTTCACGGTGGCTGGCCTTGGCAATTGGGGCCCGCATGGCTTATAGAGACCGCCAGACAACGACCGTATTGAGACAAGAGGCATATCATGGCCGGCCATTCCAAATGGGCAAATATCCAGCACCGCAAAGGCCGTCAGGACAAACTGCGCGCCAAGCTGTTTTCGAAACTTTCGAAAGAGATCACCATCGCAGCGAAGATGGGCGATCCCGATCCCGATAAAAACCCGCGTCTGCGCCTGGCTGTAAAAGAAGCCAAAGGCCAGTCGATGCCGAAGGACAACATCGAACGCGCGATTAAGAAGTCGATCGCTGGCGAAGGCGATGATTACGAAGAAATCCGCTATGAGGGCTATGGCCCGAACGGGATTGCCGTGATTGTCGAAACCCTGACCGACAACCGCAACCGCACCGCATCGACCGTGCGTTCGACCTTCTCGAAAAATGGCGGGAACCTGGGCGAAACCGGGTCGGTTGGCTTTATGTTCGATCGTGTGGGTGAAATCGTCTACGCCGCAGACGCGGGCGACAATGACAGCATCATGGAAGCGGCAATCGAAGCCGGTGCCGAAGATGTGGAAAGCTCGGAAGACGGCCATATTATCATCTGTGCTGACACGGATCTGAACGAAGTGTCCACTGCGCTGGAAGGCACCTTGGGTGAATCGCAGTCGACCAAGCTGATCTGGAAGCCAACCACCACAACCGAGCTTGATCTCGACGGGATGCAATCGCTGATGCGTCTGGTGGATGCGCTTGAGGATGACGACGACGTTCAGCGCGTGACGACAAACTTTGAAGCCTCGGACGAGGTTATGGCGCAGCTGTAAGGGCGGCCCAATCAGAGATGCGAGAAGGGGCCTTTGGGCCCTTTTTCTATGTCAGCTTTCGGGCACAAGCGCCGAAATACTTGACGCCGTTAGATCAAAAAACGCCAAGGCATCCTGTTCTGTCGACACGATGGTGACGGACAGGTCGGTGTTATGCGCATCGATCAAATTCTGGAACATGCGCGACACGCCAAAGGCCAGATCACTGCCCTCCAGGATACAAAGCCGAGGCGCATCATAGCGGGTTTCTGAGGCACGGGCCGCCGTGCTTGCCATCATCATCATGGTTGAGAATTCCACCTGAAAATCGGTGGCCTCGCGCATATCGGCCAGCTCATCAAAGCCCACCGGGCCAAGAGGTGAGTCATCGACCCCCTGTTTGGCAGCCATCAGCTCTTGTGTGGTGACAACTCCGGAAAACTGGTAGTAGACCAATTTATAGTCGGGCAATAGGCGGGCGTGGACTGGCATGACCGGTACTTTCTCGCTTTGATTGAATAATCAAAACACGAAGTTTGAATAAATCCTAATCCTTTATGCATCTTTTTGCCGCCACTCACAGGAGCGTGACTTCTCTTAACACCCTCAATTGACCTGAAAATTAGCTTGGTAAGCTTGAGACCTCGGCCCGGTCGATCCGGTTGCGAACTCTTGCATCGGTCTGTTTGAACACATTAGATAAATGACGCCTCGTGGTTTTGGCGAGGGCTGACAGCAATTCAAGGAGCGGTGTTTGTGCTGCGCGCATTGATAGTATTGGCGTTTATGGTTGGCCTCTCGATCGCGGCGACACTCTACTTTGGAAAAGAAGTTCTGCTGGCTCTGGGGCTGATCTTGGTACAGCTCAAGATCGTGGCCAAAAAGGCTGTGGCGTTTGAGTTGCCCGCGTTTTTGGTCTGGGTCAAAACGCAGGCCTCGGCCTTTTTTCGTATCGAACTTTTGAAGAAGTGGCTGACCACAACGGTGGTTCCCATGGTCTTGGGCAAAACAGTACTGCGCCGCATCTCGGGGTTTTTCAAAGGTTACCTGACCGGTGTGACATCCCGCTATCAGGCGCTCTTGGCGTGGTACGGTCGGTTGTCCCCATGGGAAAAAGGCGTCTCCGCACTTATCTTGATCTTTGCCACGCTGGCGCTCTCGGTGACCTCTTTGGGGCTGTGGTTGATCGTGTTTTCGGTGCAGGTGCCGCTGTGGATCGTCGCGACGGCGGGAGCGACCTGGCGGATGATCTGGGGCAGCGTTCAAAAGTCTGGCTTCAAAATGTTTGCCTTTTTGCAGCTGGCCTGGCTCTGGAAGGCTTTGCAACGGCTGTTGCCCCGCCGGGTGCTGCGCCGTAAACGGGCCTTTGATTATCGGGTGGCCCGCGCAGTCATTCGCCGTCGTCGCCTGACGGTGCGCCAATTGGCCGACAAAAAGGACAGCCTGCCGTTCCGATTGGGACTAATGGTGGACTACCTGTTTGGCTCGCGCGGCTGAATAAGCTGTGCCCGGGCGGTTTGGACCACGGCGTTGGTCACATGTTTCAGCGCGGGGGAGAGAACCCGTGAGACCTGCCAATTTAGCGGAACATCGAGTGGCGCATCTTCGAGCAAGGTGGTCAGGCGCTGACGTCTGAGAGAGCGGCGGGCCAGCTGTTCTGGGTTCATGCCCCATCCCAACCCAGCGCGCGTCGCGTCCAGGAAGCTCTGGGTGGAGGGCATAAAGTGGCTGGGCGGTGAGACCCGTGTGTTGAAATAGGTTTCGATCCACTGGCGCTGAAGCATGTCTTTGGCATTGAAGGTCAGGCAGGGGGCTTTTGCCAGCGTCTCGGGGGTAGGACCCTGGGGCATCCAGGTTGCAACATACGAAGGACTGGCAGTTGCAAGATACCGCATGGACCCCAGCGCATGTGCATCACAGCCGGGTAGGGTGGGCGAGGCGGTGACGGCGGCGCTCACCTCGCCTCGTTTCAACCAATCTGCAGAGTGATCCTGGTCATCAACCACGAGATCAAACAGGATTTCAGGCAACTTCGCCATGGCCTCAATGAACCACGTGGCCAGACTGTCGGCGGTGACGGCCACGCGAAGGTGGGCGCGCGGGGTTTGGTTCGTTTGCAGATCTCGTGCCAGCGCCTGTTCCAGCAGTGAAATGTCTTCCGCATGCTTCGCCAGACGCAGGCCTTGTGGCGTGCCGGTGCACGGGGAGCCCCGTTGCACCAAGGCGGTACCGGCCCGTTCTTCAAGCGCTTTGATCCGTTGCGAAATCGCAGAGGGTGTCACATGCAGCTCCGCCGCTGCGGCGTCGAATGAACCGCGCCGCAGAACAGAGGCCAAAGCGATAAGCTGGTGAGGGTCAAACATTAGCAACTCTAACTTAGAGTGAGTAGGTTTAATTTGATTGTTGCCGCTTTGCCGAGATAGTCAAGGGCAGACAGAGCTACGGAGTGCGCAATATGCAGACAGCATTGGCAGGATTTGCCTTGGGATTTTCGCTTATTCTGGCGATTGGAGCACAGAACGCATTTGTGCTGCGGCAGGGGTTATTGCGGTCTCATGTTCTTCCTTTGGTGCTGGTCTGTGCGATCAGCGATGCGGTGCTAATCGCGGCTGGCGTTGCAGGCTTTGGCGCGCTGGCGCAGGCGGTCCCAGGGTTGGAGTGGGGCATGCGTTTGTTCGGAGCGGCTTTTCTGATCTGGTATGGTCTGCGTACCCTCAAGAGCGCCTGGGAGGGTGGGCAAAGCATGCAAGCGGGGCAGGCCGCCGGGAGCCTTCAGGCCGCGATCCTGACCTGTCTGGCGCTGACATGGCTCAACCCGCATGTCTATCTGGATACAGTTGTCCTGCTCGGGTCGATCTCGGCGCAATATGACGACCGGCTGAGTTTCGCGCTTGGCGCAACAACGGCCTCCTTTGTGTTCTTCTTCTCACTGGGATACGGCGCGCGCGCGCTTGCGCCCTATTTTGCCCGACCTGAGGCCTGGCGTGTGCTTGACCTGATTATCGGGCTTACCATGTTGGCCATCGCCGCCAAGCTTTTGCTAGGGTGAACGAAAGTCTCAGCCACAGCTCTGCTTCTGGGCTTGTGGCTGGGGCTGGTCGGCGTAGTGTGGCGCCCATGTCAGATCAAATTTCACAAGAGCAGCGCCCCGGTTTGGGGATATTTTGGATGGTGGTGACGGGGCTGTGCTTTGTTGCGGTCACAGCACTTGTGAAAACCCTGCAGGGGCGGCTGCCTGCTGCCGAAGCAGCTTTTCTGCGCTACGCGATGGGTTTGGTGTTTTTGATCCCCATGTGGGGGGTGTTGCGACAGCAGCGACCCACGCCACGGCAATGGCGGCTCCATGCCATGCGCGGCGTGTTTCAGACCATCGCAGTGGCCATGTGGTTCTTTGCCATGTCGCGTATCCCTTTGGCTGAAGTCACGGCGATGAACTACCTCAACCCGATTTTTGTGACGCTTCTTGCGGTTTTTGTTCTGGGTGAACGTCTGGCGGTGCGCCGCATTTTGGCGATCTGTGTGGCGCTATTGGGGGCCGTTATCATTCTGCGCCCCGGTTTTCGCACGCTCGACCCGGGGCATTTTGCGATGCTGGTCACCGCGAGCGGGTTTGCTGCCTCTTATTTGATTGCCAAAATTCTCTCCGGTGAAGTGCCCGCAGGCGTGGTTGTCGGCATGATGTCGGTGACTGTGACCATTGGCCTTGCGCCTCTGGCCTGGATGGTTTGGGTCTGGCCGACACTGTGGGAGCTTGGGGTGCTGTTTGGCGTGGCCTGTTTCGCCACAGCGGGTCACTTTACAATGACCTTGGCCTTCAAAGCGGCGCCGGTGACGGTGACCCAGCCGGTGACGTTTCTTCAGTTGGTGTGGTCCGTCACATTGGGGGCGCTGTTGTTCGATGAAGCCATTGACCCATGGGTGATTGGCGGCGGCGGATTGATCATGGCGGCGGTTGTTTTCATCACCTGGCGCGAAGCTATTTTGAAGCGACGTGTCACGCCTGTGGTGGGTGAAGCGAAACAATAGCCCAAATTGGTTTTCATTGTTTCATGATCTAACCTTGATGAGAGCGTATTCTCGCCGCATTCGTTTACCATTTTTCAGGACATACCTGAGTAGCCTGAAGATGGAGTTTAACGATGATCATGGAGATGAATATGTCCAAAGAGATGCAAGAGATCGAAGCCTTTCTGCTAAGTGAGCGTGAGAAGGTTCTGTCCGAAACCGAATGGCGCTTCCGTATGCGCGGCTATGGTTTCAATCTGCGTCGCACCGAAGGTGGCGTTGAAGTAGCAAAGCTTCCGCAGAACCACGTGCTTGGCACCCTTGAGATGTAAGATCGGCCTTTTGGGGGCCATTTGAGTGGCCCCGGGCTGGCCTGATACAAAAGGCGTATCATGGCAAATCTGATCGTGTGATCGGATAAATTTATTGTTTTCAAAAGGTTCACCGGAGCGGTCTGATCGGTATGTCACCGTGTCAGATTTGGTGGATTTGCGTCGCGTTGATTTTGATTGACTTGTCAGTCAATAACCGGCAGCACTTGTCCTATGCCTAAGATCGGACAAGAACCTTTACGTAGAAAAGCCCTGGTGGCCGCCACCGTCGATGTGATCGGCGAGGCAGGTAGCCTGGATGTGACCGTTGGTCAGATCGCCAAACGCGCCGGAATGTCGAGCGCGCTGGCGCATCATTACTTTGGCGGCAAGGCTCAGATTTTCCTCGCGGCCATGCGCCATATTCTTGCGGAGTATTCTGAAGAGGTGCGTCTTGCGCTGATCGCAGCCCCTGCTGGGCAGCGGCTTGAGGCCTTGATCGATGCCAACTTTGTCGGCAGCTGTTTTACCCCCGCTGCCATTTCGGCATGGCTGAACTTTTACGTTCTGGCGCAGCGCGACGAAGATGCGGCGCGGCTGTTGAAAATCTATCAGCGCCGTCTGCACAGCAATCTCAAACATAGCTTGAAAGATCGATGCAAGGACCCTCAGGAAATCGCGTCAATTTTGGCGGCTCAGATTGATGGCGTTTATCTGCGCGCCGCTCTGAGCGGCAAAGGCATGCAGGGCGCCGCCGAAAAGGTGCGCCATGTGGCTCGGGCCTTGTTGGAGGAGAAGGCATGACTAAACCCAATATTCTGATCGTGATGGTCGACCAGTTGAACGGAACTCTGTTTCCTGATGGTCCGGCCGACTGGCTGCATGCCCCAAATCTCAAGGCGCTTGCACAACGGTCGACACGGTTTCAAAACGCCTATACCGCCAGCCCGCTGTGCGCACCGGGCCGCGCGTCCTTTATGTCGGGCCAGTTGCCAAGCCTGACGCGGGTCTATGACAATGCCGCCGAGTTTGCCTCGGATATTCCGACCTATGCGCACCACCTGCGTCGGGCGGGCTATTACACGGCCTTGTCAGGCAAGATGCATTTTGTCGGGCCCGACCAGATGCATGGGTTCGAAGACCGCCTGACAACCGATATCTACCCGGCTGATTTCGGCTGGACCCCAGATTATCGCAAACCCGGTGAGCGGATTGACTGGTGGTATCACAATATGGGTTCGGTGACCGGAGCCGGTGTGGCCGAGATCTCGAACCAGATGGAATACGACGATGAGGTCGCCCATTTTGGCAAGATGAAGCTCTATGATCTGGCGCGGGGCAAAGATGACCGTCCCTGGTGTCTGACCGTCAGCTTCACCCACCCGCATGACCCCTATGTGGCGCGCAAAAAATACTGGGATCTCTACGAAGATTGTGAACATCTGCTGCCGGAGGTTCCGGCAAAGGCCTATGAGGATCACGATCCGCATGCCAAACGGATCTTTGACGCCAATGACTGGCGCAGCTTTGACATCACCGAAGACGACATCCGCAAATCGCGTCGCGCCTATTTCGCCAATATCTCATATCTCGATGATAAGATTGGCGAATTGCTGAATGTGCTGGAAGAGACCCGCCAGGAGGCGATTGTTGTCTTTGTCAGTGACCACGGTGATATGCTTGGCGAGCGCGGGTTGTGGTTCAAGATGTGTTTCTACGAAGGCTCTGCGCGCGTGCCTTTGATGGTGGCGGTGCCTGGTGGCGAAGGTCAGTCGGTGCCTGCGCCGGTCAGCACCATCGATCTGTGTCCGACACTGTGTGATCTGGCGGGTGTCAGCATGGACGAGGTGATGCCCTGGACCGAAGGCGAGAGCCTGTTGCCGATTATGAATGGGGCAGAACGGACCTCACCGGTGGCAATGGAATATGCGGCCGAGGCCTCTTATGCGCCTCTGGTGGCGCTGCGCTATGGCAAATGGAAATACACCCGCTGCAATCTTGATCCGGAACAGCTGTTTGATCTTGAGGCCGATCCGCATGAGCTGACCAACCTCGCGGAAGATCCGGCCCACGCCGGTACGCTTGAGGCGATGCGGGCCAAATCTGAGAAACGTTGGGATCTGGATCGGTTCGACGCCGAGGTGCGCCAATCGCAGGCCCGCCGATGGGTGGTCTACGAGGCGCTGCGCCAGGGCGGATACTATCCATGGGATTTCCAACCGCTGCAAAAGGCATCGGAACGCTACATGCGCAACCACATGGATCTCAACGATGTGGAAGAGAACCAGCGCTTTCCCCGCGGGGAATGAATTTGGGGCAGGGGAGGCCGCCATGAGGCGCGGCCCACCCGCCCACCCCCGTCGCCTCATGGCGGCACAGGCCAAAAGATCGGGCGCCGCGCGCGCCAAGAGATGGAGTATGAGATGGGCTATGCAACCCAACCCAAGGCAAGCCATTTTGTAAATGGTGCCTATCTGGAAGACACCGCCGGTGAGGTGATCGAAGTGGTCTATCCGGCCACGGGCGAAGTGATCGCCAAGGTTCATGCCGCCACCCCTGCGGTGGTCGAGGCCGCAGTGTCCAGCGCGAAGGCTGCACAGGCCGAATGGGCCGCGCTGAGCGGTACCGAACGTGGCCGCATTCTGCGCCGCGCGGCAGATATGATCCGAGAGCGCAACCACGACCTTTCCGAGCTGGAAACCTATGACACCGGCAAACCGATGTCTGAGACGCTTTATGTCGACGCCACAAGCGGTGCCGACGCGCTTGAGTATTTCGGCAGCCTTGCGGGCAGCATCACCGGCGAACATGTTCATCTCGGTGGAGACTGGGGTTATACCGTGCGCGAGCCGCTGGGTGTCTGCGCCGGCATCGGGGCCTGGAACTATCCAACCCAGATCGCGTGTTGGAAAGGCGCACCTGCGCTGGCCTGCGGCAACGCGATGATTTTCAAACCTTCGGAAACCACACCGCTCTGCGCGCTGAAAGTGGCCGAGATTCTGCATGAAGCGGGCCTGCCCGCCGGTCTCTACAACGTTATTCAGGGCATGGGGTCCGTTGGCGCATCGCTGGTGACACACCCTGAGGTCGACAAGGTGTCTTTGACCGGTTCCGTGGGCACAGGCAAAAAAGTCTATGCCGCAGCGGCAGCGGAAATGAAACATGTCACCATGGAACTTGGTGGCAAGTCACCTCTGATAATCTTTGATGACGCTGATCTGGAAAACGCCGTGGGCGGCGCTATTCTGGCGAACTTCTATTCCACCGGTCAGGTGTGTTCAAACGGCACCCGGGTCTTTGTGCAAAAAGGCATCAAAGAAGCCTTCCTCAAGCGTCTTGCTGAACGTCTGGACACTGCGGTGATTGGAGACCCGATGGATGAGGCAACAAACTTTGGTCCGATGGTGAGCAAATCTCAGCGCGAGATTGTTCTGTCCTACATCGAAAAGGGCAAGGCCGAAGGGGCACGTTTGGCCTATGGCGGCGGCGCCATCGACGGCAATGGGTTTTTCATTCAGCCAACCGTATTTGCCGATGTCACCGATGATATGACCATCGCCCGTGAAGAGATCTTTGGCCCGGTGATGTCGGTGCTGGATTTCGAAGACGAGGACGACGTCATTGCGCGCGCCAATGACACAGAGATGGGGCTGTCGGCAGGTGTTTTCACAGCGGATCTGACCCGGGGTCACCGGGTGATTGGCAAAATCGATGCGGGCAGCTGTTTTATCAACTCCTACAACGATGCGCCGGTGGAACTGCCCTTTGGTGGATCGAAACAATCGGGTGTGGGGCGCGAGAACTCCAAAGCAGCGATTGAGCACTTTACCCAGTTGAAGTCGGTCTACGTTCGTATGGGTGACGTCGAGTCGCCCTTCTAAACGATCCCTCGCGGATCACAGTCGCACCTGCGGGTATTTTGGGATTAGAAGGGGCCACTCCTCCCGCGTCTTCTTTTCCCAAATACTCCCGCCGGAGGCATCCGCCCGCGCAACAGGTGTCGCGGGCGAAGGTTTTGAGGAATACGCTCATGCAAGCGGATTATATCGTTGTCGGCGCAGGCAGCGCCGGTTGTGCTATGGCCTACCGTTTGGTCGAAGCTGGCAAGTCAGTGATCGTCATTGAACACGGCGGCACCGATTGGGGCCCATTCATCAACATGCCGGGGGCGCTCAGCTACCCGATGGGGATGAAACGCTACGATTGGGGCTTTGAATCCGAGCCGGAACCGCATCTGGGCGGACGCCGGTTGGCCACGCCGCGCGGCAAGGTTCTGGGCGGGTCCTCGTCGATCAACGGCATGATCTATGTGCGCGGTCATGCGCTTGACTTTGATCACTGGCGCGACAGCGGGGCCGAAGGCTGGGGCTATGCTGATGTGCTGCCCTACTATAAACGGCAGGAAGACTGGCACTCTGGCGGTCATGGTGGTGATGCCTCCTGGCGTGGCAAAGAGGGGCCGCTGCATGTGACGCGCGGCAAACGCGACAACCCGCTTGTGCAGGCCTTTGTAGAAGCGGGCCGTCAGGCGGGGTATCCTGTCACGGGCGATTACAACGGTGAGCAGCAAGAGGGCTTTGGCCCCTTTGACATGACCGTCTGGGAAGGGTCACGCTGGTCGGCGGCCAAGGCCTATCTGCGTCCGGCGCAGGCCAAAGGCGCGCAGGTGGTCAATGCGCTGGCGCGCAAAGTGGTGATGGAAAACGGCAAGGCCGTTGGCGTCGAAGTGCGCCGCAAAGGCAAGATCGAGGTGATCAATGCCAAAGCCGAGGTCATTCTTTCCGCCAGCTCGATCAATTCACCTGCGCTATTGATGCACTCGGGCATTGGCCCGGCAGAGCATTTGAAAGAGCATGGGATTGAGGTGGTCGCAGACCGTCCGGGTGTGGGCCAAAACCTGCAGGATCACCTGGAGCTCTATATCCAGCAGGCCGCGACACAGCCGGTGACACTGGCGAAATACTGGAACCTTCTGGGCAAGGCCTATGTTGGGGCGAAATGGCTGTTTGGCCGCTCGGGCCCCGGTGCGTCGAACCAGTTTGAAAGCTCGGGCTTTATCCGGTCTAAGGCCGGTGTTGAGTATCCGGATATCCAATATCACTTCCTGCCCATCGCCGTGCGCTATGACGGTCAGGTGGCGGCCGAAGGCCATGGGTATCAGGCCCATGTGGGACCGATGCGGTCGCCGTCGCGGGGCGAGATCACGCTGCGGTCCGGCGATCCGGAAGACAAACCCAAGATTCTGTTCAACTACATGAGCACCGAAGAGGATTGGGAAGATTTCCGCACCTGTATCCGTCTGACCCGTGAGATCTTTGGCCAACAGGCCTTTGCCGATTATCGTGGTCATGAAATTCAGCCCGGTGATGCGCTGCAGACCGATGAGCAGCTCAACGACTTTATCCGTGAGCATGTCGAAAGCGCCTATCATCCCTGCGGCACCTGCAAAATGGGCGCCAAGGATGATCCGATGGCGGTTGTTGATCCTGAGGGTAAGGTAATTGGCGTTGACGGGCTGCGGGTGGCCGACAGCTCGATCTTCCCACGCATCACCAACGGCAACCTCAATGCGCCGTCGATCATGGTAGGTGAGAAGATCTCGGATCATGTGTTGGGTAAATCTCTGCCGCCCGAAAACGCAGCGCCTTGGATCCATCCCAACTGGGAAACCGAGCAGCGCTAAACCTCCAGTGTTCGTTCAGAAACGCGGCCCAAGTGGCCGCGTTTTTATTCGCGAAACCTGCATCTCGATTGATTGATATCAAAGTCGCCATGCCGGGTGTTTGGCACTCTGTTTTCGAAACGAAAGACAGGAGAGAGACGCATGTCGAACACCCCACATGAGCTGGCCGCGGAATTCCCGGAATTTGTCGAAAAGATGAGCGCGCTGAAGCAGGAAAATGCTCATTTTGCCAAGCTGGCGGACGAATATCATGACGTGAACCGCAAGATCCACCGTGCGGAAACCAACGTTGAACCGATTGAAAATCTGGCAGAAGAGCAGCTGCGCAAGCAGCGCGCGGCGCTGAAGGACGAAATTTACGGCATGCTCCGCGCAGCGTAAATTTGAAAAACTCGGAAATTTGCGTGACCCGGCCAATCACTTGGCCGGGTTTTGCGGGTCGTGACAGGGGATACCGGAAGGAGGGATAATCTATCCGATATCTTGGGTAGGTCCTGAATGACTTAAGCAAGACATAGGCCGGTTTCATGCGCGGCAAAGAGGGAAAATCGACGCAATGCGTTGAAAACGAGGCAAACCCTACGTAACTTCGGATGTCTGAGCACAGGAGAGGCAGATGGCTGGTGGATGGGCCCGAGACGGAGCGGTCAACGAACAGATCGAAGCCACGGTCAACGATGAGTTGGCACGCATGCGCGCGCGACAACAGCCGGTTGGAGATAGCCTGACACATTGCGCCGAATGTGAGGAAGAGATCCCCCGCGCCCGCCGAGAGGCCCGTCCGGGGGTGAAGCTCTGCCTTGACTGTCAGCAGGAGCGTGACACGCGGTATGTAGCGCGCAGTGGGATCAACCGCCGCGGCTCGAAGGACAGTCAGCTCAAGTAGCAGAGCGATTGCCTTAAACCTGAATGAATTTTGCACTAAATTCGGCTTTGAGTAACGCTATTTCGGCCCGTTTGCCCTTAAAGCGTTAATCATTGGCTTGGAGTTTTGCCCTAATCTGCCTGTGGGGTGAGCTGACCGGGCGGGGGCCTGAGGTCAGCATTGGGTAGAATGCCAAATTCAATGTGGGACCACGGTGTGCGGCGAGGAAGCGGCACCCGACGGATGTGGGCGTGAAAAATGTCTAGTGTCTTAACAAATTCAGGGGCGCAAACTGCGCTCGAAACCTTGCGATCGGTCAATACCGGTCTGGCAACGGTTCAGGATCAGATCGGCACCGGGAAACGGGTGGCCACGGCGCAAAATGATGCCGCGGTCTGGGCGATTTCAAAAGTCATGCAGGCCGATGTGGCAGGATATAAACAGATCCAAGAGGGGCTCAGCCTTGCGCAATCCACTATTTCGGTGGGACGGCAGGGGGCTGAGACTGTTGTTGATCTGTTGACGGATATCAAAGGTAAGGTTGTTGCGGCGCAGGAAGAAAACGTCGACCGGGGCAAGATCCAGACCGATATTGATGCGTTGCGTGATCAGATCAACGCGGTTGTGAATGCCGCGAGCTTTAATGGGCAAAACCTTCTCAAACACGCCGGCCAACAGGAGGGGGACGGACAGATGACCGTCCTGGGTTCTCTGTCACGTGCGATTGAGGGTGTGAAGGCCAATGACGTTGTCGTGGAGCGCGCGGATCTCACGATGGACAGTGGGTCGGTTGCAATGGGCGGGGGCGTGTTCAACGCCGTTGCCGGAAGTGCGACGCTGAATGCCACGCAATCCGCTGATATCGATCTGAGCGGTCAAACAGTTGAAGGGGGCACGGTGTTTGCCCTGTCGATGTTTGGCACGGATTTCGACGGATCGAGCTTTGCGCAAAACGACTACCGCACCCAGCTGACCTGGGTGCCAACCCAATTTGACGTGGCTTTGACCGGCTTGGGCTATGTGGCACGCGACGGAGATACGCTTAGTGATGTGGCCAAGGGTATGGTCGACACCTGGCAGGTCTATGCCGTTGAAAATGATCTTGATCCTGAAGTGCTGAATTTTGAGGCGCAGGGCGCGTCGCTGAAGGTCAGCTCCAATGTGACAACGGCCATGGACACGCTTCAGGTACGTGTGTCGACCCTAAGTGCCAGCGCGGGCAGCGTCGCTGCGGGCGAATTAGCCGAATTGGCAGATCTGGATGTCACCTCTGACGCAGGCTTGCAAAAGGCGCTGGTGACAACCGAGATCATGTTGGGATCTGCGATTGAGGCCGCCGCCTCCCTTGGGTCGGATCAGCAACGGTTGGACCAGCAATCCAAATTCACCTCAAAGCTTGTCACGTCGATGACCGAGGGAATTGGGCGTTTGGTGGATGCGGATATGGAAGCGGCCTCAGCCAAACAAAAGGCGCTTCAGGTGCAGCAACAACTGGCAGTGCAATCGCTTTCAATTGCAAATCGTGCGCCCGAAGTGGTGCTCCGTCTGCTGCAATAGAAAAAGGCGCCCTCTGGTTTAGAGAGCGCCTTGTCTGATTGAGAGATGGGAAGATTACTCTTCCATGGCTTCCAGTTCGTCGATGAAACCTTCGATCATCGACAGCCCTTTGTCCCAGAAGGTTGGATCCGAAGCATCCAGCCCAAAAGGTGCGAGGAGCTCTTTGTGGTGTTTCGATCCACCAGCTTTGAGCATGTCGAAATACTTGTCCTGGAACCCTTCGGGGGCCTCTTGATAAGCGGCGTAAAGCGCGTTCACCAGACCATCGCCGAAGGCATAAGCATAGACGTAGAAGGGCGAATGCACGAAGTGCGGGATATAGGCCCAGAAGGTTTCATAGCCGTCCATGAAGTCAAATGCCGGGCCGAGGCTTTCGCCCTGCACGCTCATCCAGAGGGCATTGATGTCATCCGGGGTCAGTTCGCCCTTGCGGCGGGCCTCATGCAGTTTGCATTCGAAGTCGTAGAAGGCGATCTGGCGCACAACGGTGTTGATCATATCCTCAACTTTGCCCGCCAGCATGACCTTGCGCTCGGCCTTGTCTTTTGCGCCATCGAGCATGGCCCGGAAGGTGAGCATCTCACCAAAGACCGAGGCGGTTTCCGCCAGTGTCAGCGGGGTCGAGGACAGCATCTCACCCTGACCGGCGGCCAGAACTTGATGCACTCCATGGCCTAGCTCATGCGCGAGGGTCATCACGTCACGGGGTTTGCCGAGATAGTTCAACATCACATATGGGTGCACATCGGTGACCGTGGGGTGGGCAAAGGCACCCGGGGCCTTACCCGGTTTGACCCCGGCGTCGATCCAGCCCTTCTTAAAGAACGGCTCGGCCAGATCGCCCATGCGCGGATCAAAGGCGGAATAGGCGTCCATGACGGTTTTCTGCGCTTCGTCCCAATCGACGATGCGGGTGCTTTCCATCGGCAGAGGCGCGTTGCGGTCCCAGACCTGCATGCGATCCAGACCCAGCCACTTGCGTTTCAGCTCATAATACCGGTGGCTCAGGCGGGGATAGGCCGCAACAACGGCGTTGCGTAGGGCCTCAACAACCTCAGGTTCCACGTGGTTCGACAGGTGCCGTCCGGTCTGTGCGGTGGGCATACCACGCCAGCGGTCAAGGATCTCTTTTTCCTTGGCCTGCGTGTTATGCACACGGGCAAAAGTTTTGATATTGTCGTTGAACACACGGGCCAATTCGCGCGAGGCGACTTCACGTTTGTCCCGATCCTGTTCGGTCAGGAAGTTTAGCGTGGCCTCGATGTTGAGCTCTTCGCCATCGATGGTGAAGGTCAACCCGGCAATGGTTTCGTCAAACAGGCGTTCCCAGGCATCGCCGACCACGCCCAGATCGTGCAGAAACTTCTCCATCTCATCAGAGAGCTGGTAAGGCTTCATGGCGCGGATCTTGTCAAAGATTGGCTTGTAGCGGGCCAGATCTTTGTTTTCGGCCAACAGCGCATCGAGATGGTCGTCGTCAATCCGGTTCAGCTCGAGCGTAAAGAACACCAGTGGCGTCGAAAAATTGGTGATCTTTTCCTGACAGTCGGACAGGAACTTGGCGCGTTCGGCATCGGTGGTCAGCTGGTAATAGCGCAGCCCAGCAAAGGACATGATCCGCCCGGCAATGCCGTCGATGCGCTCCTGACGCTTTACAGCATCCAGCATCTCATCTGCGGTCAGCTCGGCCAG
Source organism: uncultured Pelagimonas sp. (assembly GCA_947497905.1). Classification (GTDB taxonomy): domain Bacteria; phylum Pseudomonadota; class Alphaproteobacteria; order Rhodobacterales; family Rhodobacteraceae; genus CANMIH01. Next base: position 53,176 of record CANMIH010000003.1, on the reverse strand, counting down.
TTTGCCTTCATAGTCTTCAGCAAAGCTTTTGCAGGCCTGTTCCAGCCAGTCGAGATCGCGTTTCAACTCGGGGGCATCGGCACTGGCATAGAGGTCACTCAGATCCCATTCCGGCAGGTTGCCCAACGGTTCGCCCCCAGCGGTGGCATTGGCGTCGTATAGCGGGGTGGTCTGCATTTGAATGCTCCTGTTTGGTCTTGAGCAAAAGCTAAGCGCGCCAAGGGGGAAGGTTCAAGACCCACCCAAAGGAAAAGCGGCGTTCCGGGCTCGGAACACCGCCAAATTTCGTGAAATTAATCGTGATTTCAGCGTTTTGCGGTCACGCGCTTAAGGCCGGCGTGTGACTGGCCCGATCAAAATGTGCGGCAAGCTGAGAAATGATGTCTTTGCGCGTTTCCGGGCTTTCCATCAGAACCTCGTGTTCGCCCTTGTAGATCTTGACCAACTGGCTGTTGGGCCAGCGTCGCATTCGGTCATAAATGCGCGGTACATCTACAATACGTTCATTGGTGCCGAGGAAGGTCAGACAGGGCAGATTGGGCGAGTCTTTGCGATAGAGATCACGGGTTTCGACCAGAGCTTCGTGCAGCCACTGCAACGAGGGGCCTGCAAGTTGCAATTCGGGAACTGCGAGAACCTGACGGCGCATATAATCCCAGCCATCCGGATCGGTGGTCAGCATGTTGTCATCAAAGGGTGCGGAGGCCACATAGCTGTCGTGTTTGGTGCCCGGTGTGTACATATGGCCCAGGCCAACCCGGCTACTGCCCCAGCTTACAACCCAAGCCGCGGGTCGCAGGCTTTCGGACATACCGATGCCCCACATGGGGCCGGTAAAGGCGCAGGATTCAACCGGAAGCCCGTCATAGACCGAGCGCAACCCAATACAGCCGCCCATCGAATGCCCCAGTAGATGCCAGGGGCGCGGAAGATTGAGCTTGTTTGCGGCCTCAACCATAGCGGCGACATCGGTCTGGTAATCTTCGAACATGTTGACATGACCGGTCAGAGGTTCGTCCAACATGCGATCGGCAAGGCCTTGGCCTCGCCAGTCAATGGCAAGAACATCATAGCCAAGGGCGGCAAAATCCATCCCGACGCGGCCGTATTTTTCGACATATTCTGTGCGTCCGGGAAAGAGCAGGACAGTCCCCCGCGCCAGTGTGCCGTTGGTCTGATCGCTCGGGAAATGAGCAATGCGCAGCTGCAACTTGTCCTTGGTGGTGATCCACCAAGCTTTACTGTTGATTGGCCCTTCAGACAGGTCGGCATGGAATGGCGCGGGGGAAAGATTCATTAGGCAAGAACCGAAGCTAGGCGCATTGCTGCGCTCATGTCACCATCGACCGACAATTTGCCGGACATGAAAGCGGCGGTTGGGTTCAACTCACCACTCAGGATTTCTTTGAAGGTTTCGACATCTGCCGACAAGGTTACGTCGGTGTCATCGTCGCCAATGCGAACGCCGTCTGCATCAATGATCAGGCTGCCTTCGTCGCCCAGCGAAAATTTGGCCGAGCCGTCAAACGCCTCGCCACCAAGCTTTTCGGTCAGGGCCTCTACGGCTGCTGTTATTGTGTCGCTCATAATTTATCCTCTCAAGATCGTGCGCTGGATTTTCAGCGCAACGTCGTTACACTCGTTACAAGTTATGAGCACGGGTCGCATGTTTTTCAAATCTATCCTCACGGCACTTTCCACCGTAGTCATGTTTACCTTACCTGCCGCTACGGCAGCGGAATCACGCGCAGACAGGCTCTTGTCCGAGCTTCAAATGGCTGAGACCGAGGTGGCGGCACAGCGGCTTGAAAACCAGTTGATCGCAGAATGGTCAAAATCTGGTTCACCGAGCATGGATTTGCTTCTTAAACGTGGGCGCGATGCGCTTGAGCTGAAAAAGGGGCGTGTTGCGGCCGAACATTTCCGGGCTTTGACAGATCATGCGCCAGAGTTTGCCGAAGGTTGGCATGGGCTGGCCTTAAGTTATTTTCAGCTCGATCACATGGGGCCGGCCATGGATGCGCTTGAGCGCACTTTGGCGCTTAATCCCAATCATTTTGGCGCCTTACGTGGCGTCGGGGCCATCAATGAACAAGTTGGCGCACCAAGTCTTGCCTATCAGGCCTACAGCCGTGTACTTGAGATGCGACCGCATGACTCGGATGTGATCCAGGCCATGGACCGGTTGGAACGCGAGGTGCTTGGCACCAAGCTCTGACGACGAAAAGGCGGCCCCATGGCCCAGGAAACACGGATTGCGGCCGTTCTCGGCCCGACCAATACCGGCAAAACCACCTATGCGCTTGATCGCATGTTGGGATATCGCAGTGGCGTGATCGGGTTGCCGTTGCGGCTTTTGGCCCGAGAAGTTTATGACAAGCTGGTTGCGCTACGCGGCGCGATGAAAGTGGCGCTTGTCACCGGCGAAGAACGTATCGTTCCCCCGCGCGCGCAATATTGGGTCTGTACCGTCGAAGCGATGCCCGAGGGTATGGGTGCGGAATTTGTTGCCATCGATGAAATCCAGATCTGTGCCGATCCGGGGCGGGGGCATGTGTTCACCGACCGTCTGCTGCGGATGCGTGGCACGCGTGAAACACTGTTTCTGGGGTCGGACACCATGCGCGGGCCGATCGCTGATCTGGTGCCCGGCGTTGAGTTTGTCCGACGGGATCGGATGAGCCAGCTAGTCTATACGGGATCCCGAAAACTTAGTCGGTTACAGCCGCGTACGGCAATTGTCGGGTTCTCGGTTGATAACGTCTATGCCATTGCCGAGCTTCTGAAGCGTCAGAAAGGCGGGGCGGCGGTAGTGATGGGGGCGTTGAGCCCACGGACCCGAAATGCGCAGGTTGCCCTCTATCAGAACGGTGAGGTTGATTACCTTGTGGCCACAGACGCCATTGGAATGGGGCTCAACCTTGATATCGACCACGTGGCCTTTTCTGCGCTGACCAAGTTTGATGGCCACCGGATGCGTCAGCTCCAGCCCAACGAATTGGCCCAGATTGCCGGACGCGCTGGGCGGGGCATGTCGGATGGGACTTTTGGGGTGACCGGTGAGGCCGGGCCTATTCCCGAAGAGTGGGCCGAGGCGATCTGTCAGCATCAATTCACGCCGCTGAAAAAGCTCAACTGGCGCAGTGCCAAGCTTCAGTTCGGCTCAATTGATGCTTTGGAGCGCTCGCTTGACGCCAGCCCAAATGACGAGGTTTTGGTCAAAGCACGTGAGGCCGATGACCTCCGGGCGCTGCGTGCTCTGGCCTCTGAGGCGGAAATCCGCGCACGGGCTTCAAATGCGCCCTCGGTGCAATTGTTGTGGGATGTGTGCCGAATCCCTGACTTCCGCGGGATTTCGCCTGCTGAACATGCAGGGCTGTTGCAGGTTATTTTCAACCACTTGCATGAGAAAGGTGGCGTTCCTGACGACTTTTTGGGCCGCCAAGTCAATCGAATTGATCGAACGGATGGCGACATTGACACACTTTCGAAACGATTGGCCTACATACGCACTTGGACCTATGTTGCTCAGCGAAAAGGCTGGGTAAAAGACGAAGAGCATTGGCGCGGTCGCACGCGCGCTGTAGAAGACAGCCTGTCGGACGCTTTGCACGAGCGTTTGACACAAAGATTTGTTGACCGGCGGACATCTGTGCTGCTGCGCCGGTTGAAGCAGAAGGAGGCCCTTTTGGCCGAAGTAAACGATCAGGGGGACGTCACCGTCGAAGGAGAATTCGTCGGGCGACTGGAAGGTTTCCGTTTCCGTCAGGATAAGGATGCAACCGGACAAGAGGCTAAGACCTTGCGTCAGGCATCGCTGCAGGCGTTGACGCCGCATTTCCACCTGCGGGCGGACCGGTTCTATAACGCTCCGGATAGCGAAATTGATTTCACCGAGCAGGGTGGCCTTATGTGGGGCGATCAGGCTGTGGGGCGTCTGGCCAAGGGTGACGACGCGCTTAAGCCGCGTGTGGTTGTTTTTGTTGACGACGAAGCCGGTGCTGATGTGGCGCAGAAGGTGGAACGCCGTCTGCAGCATTTCATCGATCGAAAAGTGGCCGCGCTGTTCGAACCGCTTTTGAATATGCGTGACGATGAAGGCCTGACCGGTCTTGCGCGTGGTTTTGCCTTCCGTCTGGTCGAAGCGATGGGTGTGATCCCGCGCAACGAGATTGCCGATGATGTGAAGGCGCTGGATCAGGACGCCCGTGGTTTGCTGCGCAAACACGGTGTGCGCTTTGGTCAGCACACCATCTTTATGCCGCTTCTGCTGAAACCCGCGCCGACCCGTCTGCGTCTGGTTCTCTGGAGCCTGGCCAGCGATCTGCAGGAATTCCCCGAGGCACCACCTCCCGGACTGGTGACTGTGCCGAACATCGAAGAGGTTCCGGCGCAGCACTACAATCTTGCGGGTTACCGCAAAGCGGGCGCACGTTCGATTCGTATCGATATGCTGGAACGTCTGGCGGATATGCTGCGCAGCGAAGACAGCCGTGGTGGTTTTGAGGCCAAGGCCGACATGCTGTCGATCACGGGCATGACGCTTGAGCAGTTTGCGGACCTGATGCAGGGTCTTGGCTATCGCGCCGAAAAAGGTGAACGCGCCAAGGTCAAAGCTGTGGCTGAAGCACCTGCTGATGCTGCCAAAGACGAAACAGCTGCGCCTGAAGCTGAAGCCGTTGCCGAGGACACAGTTGCTGAGGCTGCAGATGTTGCCGTCGCAGATGCGCCTGTTGCAGCCGAAGCAGAAGCTGCTGCGCCAGCTGAGCCCGAAGTTGAAGTTTTCTTCACCTTCACATGGGGCGGTAACCGCGGCAACCAGCAGCGTCGTGGCGGAGGCAATCGCCAGCGTCGTGACGCGCAGGGCCAGGGTCAGGGTGACAAACGTCGCAACGACCGTGGCGGCAAACCCGGTGGCAAAGGTGGCAAACCCAAAGGTAAAGGGCCCAAAGGCGGCGACCGTGGTGGCAAGAGCTTTGAAGCGCGCCCACCCAAGCGGGACAAGCCGATTGATCCTGACAACCCGTTTGCAGCCGCGCTCATGGGGCTGCGGGACAAGTCCTAAGTGGACACGCCGGAGAAAATCCGGGTCGACAAATGGCTATGGCATGCGCGGTTTTTCAAAACGCGCAGCCTGGCAGCCAAACAAGTTGGGGCGGGCCATGTCCGCCTCAATGGTGTAAAGATCTCAAAACCAGCGCAGAATGTGACTCGCGGCGACGTTTTGACGTTTCCTCAGGGGAATTTGGTGCGGGTTGTCCGGGTCGAAGCGCCCGGAGAGCGGCGCGGACCGGCCCCCGAGGCTCAGGCGCTGTACTTTGATATGACCGAGAAGAAGGACGTTCTTCCACCAAATCCCCGCTTTGAGGGAAAAGGGCGTCCGGATAAGAAAAGCAGAAGGGCTCTTGATCTTTCCCGCAAGGGAGAGCCTTTTTGACGCCTTGAAGACAGCTGAACTCTGGATTAGCTACACGCCAAACAGCAAACGGAACTTGGCCCATGACCTATGTCGTGACTGACAACTGCATCGCCTGCAAATATACCGATTGTGTCGAGGTTTGCCCGGTGGATTGTTTCTATGAGGGTGAGAACACTTTGGTGATTCACCCCGATGAATGTATCGACTGCGGCGTCTGTGAACCGGAATGCCCGGCGGATGCCATTCGCCCGGACACCGAGCCAGACATGGAAACCTGGGTTGAGTTCAACCGCAAATATGCGGAACTGTGGCCGGTGATCATCTCGAAAAAAGATCCGATGCCCGGTGCTGAAGAAAAAGATGGCGAAGCTGGCAAGCTTGAAAAATACTTCTCCGAAGCACCCGGCGAAGGCGGCTGATCGATTCGCTTGGCTGTCACCTGTTTGCGGTGAGTTGGGCCTAAGCGTCTGAAAGATATCAATTTTGCGCCCCTTTTCCTGCATCTAGGAGAAGGGCGCATTTTGTGATATACTGATTTTCTAAATGAGAGCGCCACGGGCGGGACATCTGATCTGGATGCCCTGGGGATTGATCTGACTGCATGTGAAATGGATGACGGGTATCGCAAGGTTCCCGATCGTCGGTTTGTCGTGTTTTTGGAGATGTTATCGTGGCGCGTGCTGCAAGGACTGAGACCTACATGACCAAAGCGAAGAAATCCGAATTCCGCCCGAATGATTACGTGGTTTACCCCGCCCATGGCGTGGGACAGATCATGTCGATCGAGGAGCAGGAAATCGCCGGCATCGAGCTGGAATTGTTCGTGATCTCCTTCGAGAAAGATAAAATGACGCTGCGTGTGCCCACGCACAAGGCCACGGAAATTGGCATGCGTTCGCTCAGCTCGCCAGATGTGGTGGATGCCGCATTCAAGACGCTGAAAGGCAAAGCGAAAGTGAAGCGTGCCATGTGGTCGCGCCGGGCTCAGGAATATGAGCAGAAAATCAACTCGGGTGATCTGATCGCCATCGCGGAAGTGGTGCGTGACCTGCACCGCGCCGATGACCAGCGGGAACAGAGCTATTCAGAGCGTCAGCTCTATGAAGCTGCGCTTGAGCGTCTGACCCGCGAAGTTGCTGCTGTTGCCGGTGGCGACGAAGTGGCTGCTGCCAAGCAGGTTGGAGATGTTCTGAGCCTGCGCGCTGCGTAAGCCGAACTTCGATCTCAAAAAAGCCGCGTTTCTGAAGAGAAGCGCGGCTTTTTCTATTGGGGCACTGTCTAGGCCGCGTCGTCTTTGCGGCGGGTGTCCAGGGCCGAAAACAGCGCCATTTCCAGCTCTTTCTCAAGCTCTTGTGCGCGGATCACATAGTCTTTGTTGTCCATCACCGGTTTGCCCGGTTCCCAAAGACGCGCCAGTTCACGCACAGTGTGGCGGTCGTGATGGTAAAAGGTCTCTTCGGCTAAAGCCGCCTCATACTCGCTCATTCCCATATTTTCGAGCACATAGCGTCCGGCGCGCAGTGAGCTGTCAAACATTTCGCGGACAATGTCATTTGCGCCCGCCTGATAGAGCTCGAAAGTATGTGTGCGGTCCCGCGCGCGGGCAATGATATGCAGATCTGGGCGCAACCGGCGGGCATAGGCGACAATTTTGTTGGCGCTTTTGGGCTCATCCACTGTGACAACCAGAACCGTAGCGCTGTCGATACCTGCCGCATGTAACAGTTCCGGGCGGGTGGGGTCACCAAAAAAGCCCTTGTAGCCAAAGCTGCGCATCAGGCGAATGGTTTCCATGTCGTGGTCAACCACAACTGTCGGAAAGCCAGAGTTGCGCACCAGACGATTCACGATCTGACCAAAGCGGCCAATTCCTGCGATGATCACAGGGCCGTGGTCGTCAATCTCATCCGCCTCAAGCGCTTCGACGCTGTCCGACAGACGCACCGCGAGGAATTCATAGAGCAGGAAGAGAAGGGGTGTGATCAGCATCGAGAGCGCCACAACAAGGAGCAGAGTTTCCGCCAGAGCCTGACCCAGCACCAGCTGTTGGGTGGCAAAGGAAATCAGGACAAAGCCAAACTCCCCAGCCTGCGCCAGGCTGAGCGTGAAAAGCCACTGGGCGCGTTTGCGCAGCCCAAAGACACGCCCAACCGCAAAAAGGATGATGCCTTTCAACAGGATCAGGCCAATCGCCAGTCCGAAAATAGTGGCGGGCTCTTGCATCAATCGGGTGACGTTAAACCCGGCGCCAACGGTGATGAAAAACAACCCCAATAGCAGCCCCTTGAAAGGGGCGATGTCCGATTCAAGTTCGTGACGGAACTCTGAGTTCGCGAGAACCACGCCAGCAAGAAAGGTCCCAAGCGCTGGGGACAGGCCCAGAGACATCATCAGAAAGCCAATGCCGACAACAATCAACAGCGCAATAGCGGTGAACATTTCCGGCAGATGTGCCGCGTGAATAAAGCGAAACAGGGGGCGCGCGCCATAAACACCGGCCACGACGATCCCGGCGATACAGCCAAGGGTGACAAGGGCCGCACCCCAGCCGGGCAGGCCTTCGACCAAAGACAGGGCTTGATGGGTGTCATGGTCTGCGGCGTGGTAGCTTGCGGGCAGAACGGCCAAAAGTGGCACAACCACCAACATGGGGATCACGGCGATATCCTGGGTGAGCAAGACCGAAAAGGCCGACCGCCCACCGCTTGTCTGCATCAGGCGTTTTTCAGACAGGGTTTGCAGGACAATTGCCGTAGAAGACAGCGCAAAAATCATCCCAATAGCAAGGGAGGTTTGCCAGACCAGCCCAAATCCCATGGCCACCCCCATCACGGCGGCGGTGGTTAGCGCGATCTGCAACCCGCCCAATCCCACAAGCCGATGGCGCATATCCCACAGCGCGCGGGGTTCCAACTCGAGGCCAATCAGGAACAGCATCATCACCACACCAAATTCGGCAAAGTGCTGAAGATCTTCTGTCTCGGCTACCAGCCCCAAGCCCGGCCCAATCACCAATCCCGCTAATAAATACCCAAGTACCGAGCCAAGCCCCATTCGGGCGGCAATTGGAACGGCGATGACGGCGGCGGCGAGGAAAATGGAGGCTTCGAGAAGGAAATGCTGCATATGGGTCCTGTGTTGTGAACGATAAAATCCCGAGGATGGGGCCCTTGGTGGGGAAAATGCGCGGCTAGGCGCGGCAAAGATCCTGTGATCGGGACCAGCTGTGGTCCAGAGGATCATGAAAGATGGGAGGTGTCTTCCATAGTAAGGAATTTTGCCCCTGACACAACATGTTGTCAGAGAATTGTCGGGGATTTCCTAAGTTTATGGTGGTGTGATGCATTTCTGACTAACGTCCAAACGCCAGAGCATTTGCGGGAAGGCGGGGGGCTCGGGGCAACAGACGAGACCAGCGCGGCGTAGGGTGGTGTGGAAGCTGCGCGCGCAGATGCGGCAGGGCAAGGGTCCCCGACAAGACAGCGCGATAGAGCGGGAAGACACCGGGGCGCAGATAGGGCGACCAATGACAAATCCGATTGGTCGGGGCGGCAACGTGGTAGCCTAGGTGCCGCAGCGCGGTCAGGCTGTCTAGGTCATCAAGTTGCAACGTGGTCAGATTGGGCAGGCGGAGAGCTTCATGTCCTATCACGCGGCCCCCTTTGCTGAGGGCGGACACACATTGTTCCAGCAGGAAATCATAGAGATCATTTTCCCGACTGGTGACACAGAGCACCTGAGTGGTACGGGCCTGTTCTGACATCAGAACGCGATGGGCGTGTTCTGCAAATTCGGCGGGGGCGAGCAAGATGGCGGTTTGTACGCTGACGGGGGCACACCGCTCGAGCGCACAGAGCGCCACACGTGCGCCCAAAGAATGGGTGATCAGATTGATTTGGCGCGTGGGGTCAAGTTGCCTCAGACGTGCGATCAGATCTGCCAGAGCCACGCCCGCCTGTTCGGCTTGGCGATAGGCCCGCCAGATTGTCCCACGCGCGTGCCAGCCAAACGACAAACCGAGGCCTTCACCGGGTTGCCCGCGCAATCCAAGATGACGGGGCCAGCTGACAATGCGCGCGAGCCTGGCCATTCGCGGATGCGGGGCGGGGGTAGAGGCAAAGAGGCTGGTGTGGGGGCAATGAATGGGATGACCCGGCTGATACTTGTAGCCATGAACCATGATGGTGACCGGACCGTCATCGCGTAGCAGCGCGTGATGAAAACGGGCAGAAAGACTGCCGTGTTCCTCGTGTAGACGAGGAGTTGATCCGTCGGCGGTGATACTCAGCATGGGCATGGCAGCGCTCCACGTCATTTCAGGAATGCGGATGCCAGAAGGCTGCGACGGTTGGATGAACTCTGTGTTACAGCGTCGTGACGGCCTTGACCTGTGGCCGCAACACCTCTATCCCGCCTGCCACGTGGCGATTTGTTGCCGGATTGCGGGCCACGTTAAATATCCCGCTAAAAGGTCAGACGAAGGGCTCCTTTCGCTTGACCGCGATAGGCGCCTTTTTTGTTAAGGAGACAGAGATGTCTGAGCGTGGAAAACGAACCAACCTTGTGCATGGCGGCACCAAACGCAGCCAGTGGAATGAGGTCAGCGAAGCAATCTTTTTGACCCAAGGGTTTGTGTATGAGACCGCCGAGGCGGCGGAACAGCGGTTTATCAAAACCGGTGAAGACGAATACATCTATGCCCGCTACGGCAACCCAACCGTGGCCATGTTCGAAGAACGTATGGCGATGCTCGAAGGGGCCGAAGACGGGTTCGCCTGTGCCAGTGGCATGGCGGCGGTGAATGGCGCTCTGACCTCGATGCTCAAGGCCGGGGATCACGTGGTGTCGGCCCGGGCGCTCTTTGGGTCGTGCAACTATATCCTTGATGAAATTCTGTCGCGTTACGGCGTTGAGGTGACCTTTGTCGATGGTGCCATCCTTGAGGAATGGGACGCCGCTGTGCGCCCAGACACCAAGGCCGTGTTCTTCGAATCCATGTCTAACCCGACGCTTGAGGTGATCGACATTGAAGGCGTTGCAAAGATCGCGCATCGCGTTGGCGCCAAGGTTGTGGTCGATAACGTCTTTTCGACGCCTGTCTATTCCAAAGCCATCGAACAGGGCGCGGATCTGGTGGTCTATTCCACAACCAAACACGTGGACGGTCAGGGCCGTTGTCTGGGTGGTGTGATCCTTGGAAGCAAGGAAGACATCCGAGGCGTGGTTGAGCCCTATATGAAACATACCGGCGGCTCGATGAGCCCTTTCAACGCCTGGGTGATGCTCAAAGGTCTGGAAACCATCGATCTGCGTGTGCGCGCGCAGACCGAAGGCGCGACCAAGATTGCTGAGGCGCTCAAGGGGCATGACAAGCTCAGCCGCTGTATCTACCCCGGTTCGCAGGACCACGCTCAGCATGATCTTGCGATGCGTCAGTTGGGATCAGGCGGCACCATGCTGTCCTTTGTTCTCAAAGAGGGCAAAGAGGCGGCGTTCCGCTTCCTGAATGCGCTTGAGATTGTGATCATCTCGAACAACCTGGGCGATGCCAAATCCATCGCGACGCATCCGGCAACCACGACTCATCAACGGCTTACACCCGAGCTGCGGGCGGAATTGGGCATTGATGACGGGTTGGTGCGCCTTTCTGTCGGGATTGAAGACCCACAGGATCTTGTAGAGGATATTCTGCAGGCTCTGGACGCTGTGTAACACCAGATGAAAAGGGCCTCGGTACACCGGGGCCTTGCGCATCTGTTGGATATCAAGACAAGGGCCAAGCCCAATTCGATGTCGCCACATAGCGTTTTTGATGCTTAGATGGTGAAAAGCGGCATCTGAGCGAGAATGCTGGATGGACCGGGATAAGGGGGCCTCGCCCATGAATATCCATAATTCCGAGTTGGAACAGAAGCCTAGCCGGGAAGACGCCGAACAGGCCTTGGCTGTGCTGCGGCGCTATGCGGGTGCGGCTGAGACGGATCTGGGCGCGGCTGTGGCCCGTCTTCGACAGGATTATCCTGAGTTCAACCGGGAATACCCTGACGATTTCACCGTGGATCCTGCCTATCGCGCCACGTTGCCCGATCTGCAAAATGGTCCGGCCTCGTTGATCCGTGGGGCAAAGCGCCTCATCCAGCATGTGGGCATTTCGAACTTTCGCCTGCCCATCCGCTATCACACCCGCGACGGCGGTGATCTGACCTTGGAGACCTCAGTCACCGGAACGGTGAGCCTTGAGGCCGATAAAAAGGGCATCAACATGAGTCGCATCATGCGCTCGTTTTATGCCCATGCGGAAAAGACCTTCAGCTCATCGGTGATCGATGCGGCGCTGGACGACTACAAAACTGATCTCGAAAGCTTTGACGCGCGGATTCAGATGCGGTTTTCCTTTCCGATGCGCGTCGATAGCCTGCGGTCCGGACTTCAAGGGTATCAGTATTACGATATCGCGCTTGAACGTGTTGAGATCGCGGGCAAACGTCGCAAGATCATGCACGTGGACTATGTCTATAGCTCGACCTGCCCCTGTTCATTGGAGCTGAGTGAGCACGCCCGTGCGTCGCGCGGCCAGCTCGCCACGCCCCATTCGCAGCGCTCTGTCGCGCGCATTTCGATCGAGGCCCTGCCCGGAAAAATCCTGTGGTTTGAAGATATCCTTGATATGTGCCGCCGCGCTGTGCCGACGGAGACACAGGTTATGGTCAAGCGCGAGGATGAACAGGCCTTTGCAGAGCTGAATGCGGCCAACCCGATCTTCGTAGAAGACGCGGCCCGCCTGTTTGCGCAAGAGCTCGAAGATGATCCGCGCATTGGCGATTTCCGCGTTGTGGCCAGCCATCAGGAAAGCCTGCATAGCCATGATGCGGTATCAGTTCTGACCGAAGGCACCCTGTTTGCGGATGAGAGCCTGGACCCCAAGCTGTTTTCAACCTTGTTTCACGTCGGATAATCCGATCTGAATTGACTACGTTTTGGGCGTCGCACTTTAGGTGTGGCGCCTTTTGCGTATTTATCGCGTGCTTTCGGGGCAGGGCAGAGGTGTTTCATCGACTGGTAACATGTCGCGTGCCAAGCTGAGGCTTGGGAGGAAACCATGACACCAACCTTTGGGGGTTTCCGAAATGCCACGAGACAACGTGCAGATAGCTTTGGGGCGATCGTTGAACGCGAGACTGGACTGGTTTCTGACCGAAAATGGTCTGGGCGTGAACCCAGACGGGCTACGGCGTGCGCGCCTGCGTCAGATAATTCAGTTGGAATTACAATCGGATCGCCAATTGGCGCAACAGGGTGTGCGGCGCGATCAAATCTTGAACCATGTCTTTGCCGATCTGCTGCATTAGGGCGAAAAACGCGGCCTAATCTGGGGTGCAAACACCGCACGGCTTGACAGTTCCCGCCGCACTCCTCAAGGCTGCGGCCATGTTCGATATTCGCCCTGTCGCCTATGTGATCGGCCTCTTGGTCGCTGCGCTTGGATTAGCCATGCTTTTGCCGCTGTTGGTCGATCTGGCCGAAGGGCGCGGTGAATGGCCGGTGTTCTTGCAAAGCGCTGTGATTACCCTTCTTGCGGGTGGACTGACCGCGCTGGCCTGCTCCAATGCCGTGAAAGAGGGGCTGTCGATCCAACAGACCTTTTTGCTGACCACCGGGGTCTGGGTTGCTTTGCCTGTTTTTGGGGCCTTGCCCTTTGTTCTAGGCGCGACCCAATCGACCTATACGGACGCCTTCTTTGAGGCGATGTCCGGTCTGACCACCACTGGGTCTACGGTTTTGTCCGGCTTGGACACCCTGCCAAAAGGGCTCTTGCTGTGGCGGGGCCTGCTGCAATGGTTGGGGGGGATCGGTATCATTGTTGTGGCGATGGTGTTTTTGCCAGAACTGCGGGTTGGTGGGATGCAGATCTTCCGGTCGGAAGGCTTTGACACCATGGGGAAAATCCTGCCGCGCGCGACCCAGATTTCGTCGTCTATCTCATCGATTTACGTCACCCTTACATTGGCCTGTGCTGCGGCCTATCTGATGGCGGGTATGAATGCATTTGACGCCACCGTGCATGCCATGACCACCATCGCAACCGGGGGCTTTGCCAACTACGATGCCTCCTTCGGCACCTTTGCAGGACCGGCCGAATATGTGGCCTCGGTGTTTATGGTGCTGGCGGCCTTGCCCTTTGTGCGCTACGTGCAGATGGTTGCCGGCAATCGCGTGGCCATCTGGCACGATAGCCAGATCCGCGCCTTTATGCTGACGCTTGGCGTCTTGGTGGCCATCACGACCTTTGTCCTGCTGTTCCTCTTCCCCCATGCCCCTGAGCAAGCTATCCGCGAAGCGCTGTTCAACATCACTTCGATCATGTCCGGTACCGGCTATGCCAGCGTTGACTACATGCAATGGGGCAGCTTTCTTGTGATGCTGTTCTTCTTTGTGGGTCTGATTGGCGGGTGTGCGGGATCAACCGCCTGTTCTGTTAAGATTTTCCGCTATCAGTTGCTCTTTGCCTCGATCCGCACCCAGCTGCGCCGCATCCGCTCGCCCAATGGGGTGTTTACGCTGCGCTATGGCGGCGTGCCGGTGAGCCAGGAGGTCATGAGCTCGGTCATGTCCTTTTTTGTGTTCTTTGTGGTGTCGATGGGGGTCTTGGCCGTCGGGTTAAGCTTGACCGGGCTTGACTTCATCACCAGCGTGTCAGGCGCGGCCACGGCGATTGCCAATATCGGTCCGGGTCTTGGTGAGGAGATCGGACCGGCGGGCAATTTTGCAGGTCTCAACGATACAGCGAAATGGATGCTCAGCTTTGCGATGCTGGCGGGGCGTCTCGAACTTCTGGCGGTCTTCGCCATTTTCACGATCCGATTTTGGAGGGATTGATGCAGCGACCATTGGGTGCACAGATTTCACACATGCTGAAGTCACGCGGTGTGGATGTTATTTTTGGGATCCCAGGTGTTCATAACGTTGAGATGTATCGCGGGATTGAAGAGGCTGGCATCACCCATGTTCTGGCGCGCCACGAACAGGGGGCTGGGTTCATGGCCGATGGCTATGCACGCGCCACAGGCAAACCGGGGGTGTGTTATCTGATCACCGGGCCCGGCTTATTGAACGCGCTGACGCCCCTGGGGCAGGCCTATTCCGACAGTGTTTCTGTTCTGGCGGTGACCTCCTGTCTGGATGACGTCACCGGGCGTCGGGGGCAGCTGCATCAGATGCTGGATCAACGCGCGGCGGCAGACACCGTGTGCCAATGGTCGGAAGAGGCGCGGGCACCGGCCACGGCCTATGGGTTGATTGACCGCGCGCTGGCCCAGTTCCAGACCGCGCGCAAACGGCCCTGCCACATGCAGGTGCCTATCGCCGAACTGGGGGCCATGGCGGACCCTGCGCCAGAAGCTCCGGTTGTCGCTGGTTTGCCTCAGGTGGATGCCGAAACCGTCAGCGCCATTGTGGCCAAGATCTTAAGCGCGAAAAAGCCGCTGTTTATCTTTGGCGGCGGCGCGGTTCAGGGCGCAGAGCACGCAGGCGATGTGCTGCGCATGACGGGGGCGGCGGCCTTCACCACCTATGCGGGGCGCGGCATTGTCCCCGCGGAGTATCCCCTGTTGTTTGGCAGCTACCTTGCCCGTCCTGATAGCGCAAAGGTGGCGGCCGAAGCGGATCTGGTTGTGGTTCTTGGCAGTGAGCTGTCCGAGGTGGATCTCTGGCGTGATGAGCTAGGCCATGGCTGTCCAACCATCCGCGTGGATATCGATCCTGAGATGCTCTCGCAGAGCAAAGCAGGCGATATGCCGGTGCTGGGGGACGCGGCCGCGCTGTTGCAGGCCATGGCCATCGCCATTCCCGCCCGCGCAGACGATCAAAGCCCACGTTGGGCGGCGGATAAAGTGGCCGAGACCCGCGCGCGCTGGCGGGCTGAGGTGATGGCGGAACGTCCCGGCATTGTCGAGGTCGCGGATGCGCTGAAGGCGGTGATGCCAGATGATGCGATGATCTATTCGGATATGACCCAGTTTGCCTATGCCGCCAAAGAGGGCTGGGATATGCCGCGCGCCGGTCATTGGCACCACCCCTGTGGCTTTGGCACGCTGGGCTATGCGCTGCCGGCTGCGATCGGTGGTGCAGTTGCGCGCAAAGGCCGGCCCACTGTGGCGATCATGGGGGATTATGGCTTTCAATATACGGTGCAGGATCTGGGCACTGCGGTTGAGCTGAAACTGCCCATTCCGATCCTAGTTTGGGACAATGGTGCGCTGGCCGAGATCCGCGACAGCATGGTGCAAAGCCAGATCGCTCCAAATGCGGTGGTGGCACAGAACCCTGATTTCCTTGCCTTGGCCCGCGCCTATGGGGCAGGCGCGGAGCAGCCCGAAAGCTTTGAAGAGCTGCAACAGGCCTTGCTTGCGGCCTTTGAGGCCGAGGGGCCGACCCTAATACGCATGACCCCCGCGCTTACAGCCTAAACCCTCGCGCAGACGGGGGGCGACCCCGCTGCGCTTCTTCTTTTCATAAATACTCAAAAGCCCCGACACCAGATCTAGGTGCCGGGGCTTTTATTGTCGCGAAGAGCAGGTTGCGTTAGCCGATCTCGGCCAGACGCGCCAAAGCCTCTTTCAGCTTAGCGTCTTCTTCTTCCCGTGCTGCAAGATTGGCCTGAGCTTCTTCCACAACTTCCGCTGGGGCGGAGGCTGCGAATTTCGGGTTGTTCAGACGGCCGCGCAGGCCCCCGATCTCTTTCGCCAGTTTGCCGATCGACTTCTCGAGGCGCGCTTTTTCTTCGGCCACATCAATGATATCGGCCAGCGGCATGCCAAAGGTGGCGCTGCCCACAGGAACAGTGACACAGCCTTTGGGGAAGCTCTCCACCTCAGCCAGATCGTCGATACGGGCCAGACGCTTGATCAGGGCTTCGTTGCGGCCCCATGCGGCGCGCTCGGTGTCCGAGAAACCGGTGACAAGCAGTGGCACATAAAGACCCGCGGGCACGTGCATCTGCGCGCGCGCCGAGCGCACCCCTTCGATCAGCTCGATCACCCAGGACATTTCGGCTTCGGCTTCGGCATCCACCAGATCGCTGCCGTATTCGGGCCAATCCGCATGCACCAACAGCTTGGAGCGCTGCGCAGTTTGCTCCCAAAGCTCTTCGGTGATGAAGGGCATGATGGGATGCATCATGATCATACACTGATCCAGAACCCAGGCCATGGTGTCACGGGTTTCCTGCGCCACTTCTGCGTCATCCGACGAGAACAGCGGCTTGGAGAACTCGACATACCAGTCGCAGACCTTGCCCCAGACAAAGGCGTAGAGCGCTTGGGCCACGTCGTTGAAGCGATACTCGGTCAGAGCCTGATCTACGGTTTCGCGGACCTTTGCAGTCTCGCCAATGATCCACTTGTTCAGCGTTGCGTTTGGCACCGGGCGGCGACGCGCGGCGTGGCCCGCGCCTACGGCGTCGTTCATCTCGGCAAAGCGTGTGGCGTTCCATAGCTTGGTGCCAAAGTTGCGATAGCCCGCGATGCGGTCTTTCGACAGCTTCAGAACACCACCGATTGAGGCCATGGCCGTATTGGTAAAGCGCAGCGCATCGGCACCGTATTCATCAACGATATCCAGCGGGTCAATCACATTGCCCGTGGTTTTGGACATCTTCTTGCCCTTCTCGTCGCGCACCAGCTGATGCAGGTACACGGTGTGGAAGGGGTTTTTCTGATGCACGGCGTGGGACATCATCATCATGCGCGCCACCCAGAAGAACAGGATGTCCGCGCCAGTGATCAGCACATCGCCGGGATAATATTTGGCCAATTCATCGGTGTCTTCGGGCCAGCCCAGTGTCCCAAACGGCCAAAGGCCAGACGAGAACCAGGTGTCGAGCACATCGGGGTCGCGGAACATCGGAATGGCCATGGCACCCGCAGGCTGGCGGATGGCGCCTTCGTCCTGTGTGTCCATCAAAGCGATGTCATTGGCGAGAACGGCTGCGGCCTCTTGAGCGTCGGCAACCACGCGGAACTCGGTCCCTTCGGGGAAGCGCAGCTTGGCCTCTGCCAGCGCTTCGGCTTCATTGGCGGCGCAGATCGGATACCAGTCTTCGTCGCCCGGCACGTACCAGACGGGGATCTGGTGACCCCACCAGAGCTGACGCGAGATGCACCAGGGCTCGATGTTTTCCAGCCAGTGGAAATAGGTCTTCTCGCCGCTTTCCGGCATGATTTTGACCTCGCCGTCGCGCACGGCATCCAGCGCTGGCACAACAACCTTTTCGGCATCCACATACCACTGATCGGTCAGCATCGGTTCGATGACAACTTTGGAGCGATCGCCAAAGGGCTGCATGATCGGTTTTGCTTCGACCAGCGGAACCGCAATCACTTCGGGCTCTTCCTCGCCCTTCTTTTTCTTCTTCGGAGCGCCCAGACGGGGATCATCCGACTGGGTCATGACCGCCAGACCATCTTCGCTGATCTCGGCCACAACTTTGTCGCGTGCCTCAAAGCGATCCAGACCCCGCAGGTGATCGGGCACCAGGTTGATGGCGTCGGTTTCCGCTTCGGTCAGGGAGCGTTTGCCCTGCGCAACCTCAAGCGCGATTTTCGCGGCTTCGGCATAGGGCACACCGTCGGCTCGCATGGCACCCCGAGTGTCCATCAGGCGGTACATCGGAATGCCACCGCGCTTGGCGACCTGATAGTCGTTGAAGTCATGCGCACCAGTGATCTTCACGGCGCCCGAACCAAAGTCCTTGTCGGGGTATTCGTCGGTGATGATCGGGATCAGACGGCGATGCTCTTTCGGGCCAACCGGGATCTCGCAGAGCTTGCCAACGATGGGGGCGTAACGCTCATCCGAGGGATGAACGGCAACCGCGCCGTCACCCAGCATGGTTTCGGGGCGTGTGGTTGCGATCGAGATGTAATCGCGCTCTTCCTCAAGCGTGACATTCCCGTCTTCGTCTTTTTCGACGTAGGTGTAGGTCGCGCCACCAGCCAGCGGGTATTTGAAGTGCCACATATGGCCCGCAACCTCGATATTTTCCACTTCGAGGTCGGAAATAGCTGTTTCGAAATGCGGGTCCCAGTTGACCAGACGCTTGCCGCGATAGATCAGGCCCTTGTTGTACATGTCCACAAAGACCTTGATCACGGCATCGTGGAAGTTCGGGCTGTTTTCGTGGCCGACACGCGGATCACCGGGGGCACCGGCCATGGTAAAGGCGTTGCGATCCCAGTCACAGGAACAGCCAATACGCTTGAGCTGTTCCACGATGGTGCCGCCGTATTCGCCTTTCCATTCCCAGACTTTCTCCAGGAACTTCTCGCGACCCAGTTCGGCGCGCGTGGGCTGACCGGTTTTGGCCAGTTCTTTTTCCACCATCAGCTGGGTTGCAATGCCCGCGTGGTCCTGACCGGGCTGCCAGAGGGTGTCGAAACCCCGCATCCGGTGCCAGCGCGTGAGGATATCCTGAAGGGTGTTGTTGAAAGCGTGACCGACATGCAGCGCACCGGTGACATTCGGCGGCGGGATCATGACGGAAAATGTCTCGTCCCGGCTTTTGTTGGCACCCGCAGCAAAGGCTTTGGCATCAAGCCACTTCTTGATGATGCGCGGTTCTGCCTCGGCGGCGTTAAAGGTCTTTTCCATAGCCATTCGGACGGCTCCTCGTGGTGGTATTCGGCATGTCGGAAGGCCCACAGCGGGCGTTGTCTTATCGATTAGCGAATGTGAGGGGGAAGGGAAAGGGGAGCCAGCAAAACAGAGAGAAAACAGGCGTCAAAAACCAAAAAAGCGGCGATGCCAGGGAGGAGGAGAGGCATCGCCGCTTGGTTTCAGCGCCCCAGGGAGGAGGAGAGGGGCTCTGATCTGCGGTGGACGAGGCATTCAGGCCATCAGTCCGATGTTAGGCGCAGCGGTGCCAGGGAGGAGGAGCGGCACCGCTGCCATATGATTGGCCCAGGGAGGAGGAGAGGGCCGCACATACCATTGGACCGAAAGGGGTCCGAATTGCGTTGCGGTGATGCCAGGGAGGAGGAGAGGCATCACCGCTTACGATGTCGGGCTCAGGGAGGAGGAGAGAACCCGGCATATTCTTGGGTCACGTGACCCGGAAACTGCTGCGGTGACGCCAGGGAGGAGGAGAGGCGCCACCGCGTGCGATGAAAGACCCAGGGAGGAGGAGAGGGCCTGACATGCGGTTCGGGAAACAAGGTCCCGTATTTGGCGGCGGCGGCACCAGGGAGGAGGAGAGGTGCCGTCGCCGAATTCGATCTGGGTCAGGGAGGAGGAGAAGACCCCGATCGAAAAACTGTTTTAGGCCTCGTAGGCGGCCTGCCATGCCACGCGGCGGATGATCGAGCGATTAAGGCCCAGATCTGCCAGTTCGCGGTTCGACAGGGATGCCAGTTCGGCGTAGGTGCGATTGAACATGCGGCGGCGTGCGATACGGCTGCGCAGACCTTCGATCATGCCTGTGACCCAGGCGCCAAACTGGCTGTTGGAACGTGCTGTGATGTCTGTTGCGTATGCCATTGTGTCGTGCCCCTTGGGCTGTCCTGTTTCGCTGTTGGGGTATATTTGGGGGAAATGCTGCGAATGCACAATGGACGGATCGGCATTCCTGCTATGCAGTAAATGCATGGAATAGGTGATTAATTTCTACTCCTTATGTATAGGCATGCGGCAGATTCACCTTCCGACTTGCGCCGCGCGCATAGCAGCGCCAGTTATAATGGCGTCTTGATTGGAGAATAGGCATGAGTGATCTCACGAACGAGATTCGAACCGCATTGTCTCGCCTCGCTTTGCCCGATGGTGGAGACCTCATTTCCCGCGATATGATTCGAGCGTTGACCGTTGAAGGTGACACTGTTCGGTTTGTGATCGAAGCCCCAAGCCCCGAAATCGCCCGCCAGATGGAACCACTGCGTCAGGCCGCCGAAGCTGCTGTGGCGCAGGTGCCGGGGGTGGGGTCAGTGAATGTGGCCTTGACGGCGCATGAGACGAAGAAACCGCCCCAGCTGAAAATGGGGGGACATGCCAAACCGCAGGAAGGCGTGATGAAACCGGCTGGTGTGAAAACCATTCTGGCGGTTGGATCCGGCAAGGGCGGCGTTGGAAAATCCACTGTCTCGTCCAATCTGGCCGTTGCTTTGGCGCGGGCTGGTAAAAAGGTGGGCCTGTTGGATGCCGACATCCATGGCCCGTCGCAGCCGCGTATGTTTGGCCTGACCGACAAGCCCGCGAGCCCAGATGGCAAAACCATCATTCCGCTCAAGGCGCATGGTGTCACAGTGATGTCCATCGGATCGATGTTGGCCGAGGATAAGGCGGTTGTCTGGCGCGGGCCGATGTTGATGGGGGCCTTGCAACAGATGATGATGCAGGTCGAGTGGGGCGATCTGGATGTTCTGGTCATCGACCTGCCGCCGGGTACTGGCGATGTGCAGTTGTCGCTCTGTCAGAAATCCGAAGTCAAAGGCGCGATTGTTGTCTCTACCCCGCAGGACGTGGCTCTGTTGGACGCGCGCAAAGCCTTGGATGCTTTCAAGACACTGAACACGCCGGTGCTTGGCCTGATTGAAAATATGGCTGTGTTCACCTGTCCGCATTGTGGTGGCGAGAGCCATATCTTTGGCCACGGCGGTGTGGCGGATGAGGCGGAGAAATTGGGTGTGCCGTTGCTGGCGCAATTGCCGATCGATCTGGACACTCGCCTTGGCGGAGATGGGGGCACGCCGATTGCCCTAAGGGACAGCGCAATGGCGCAGGCCTATGGGCAACTGGCAGATCGCCTGATCAAAGGTGGGATTGTTTAGTGCTGAACTACTTCGCCACCGGGCGCGTTGCTGCACCGGGCGGGGGAGTGGCGCACTCTATTATATAGAGACGGCTGGCAGGTCAGTCAGACTTTGCCAGCTGTAAAAACAGATCCGTCATCAGTGCGGCAGGATCTACATTGACTGATTTTGCATGACGCGCCCGATCCCCGGCCTGTTGTGCTTTTGTGGCCCAGAACCGGCCGGTTGCAGGCGTTGGCGCTAATCGCATCAGTGTTTGGGTTTCGCCCGGCGCTGCCTCCTGAGGGGGCTGACCTGTGACACCGGTTCGGGCAAGGCGTGCCGTGAGCTGATCCATCAATGTGAGGGCTAGATCAAGACGCGCCTCTTTGCCTTTGCCTGCACAACTGTCTGACAGGGCAAGCAGGCGCGGTTGGTTCAGATTGGGCAGGCTGCCCATGACATTCACCAAATCAGAATAAAGCGATAGCCCGTCAAGATTGAGCAGCCGGATCGCAGCCCCAACTGACCCCTGCGACAGTTCATTGAGCGCGGTGATTTGTTCAGGTGCAATGTCCGCTTGGGTCTGTTCCAGAGCGGCCTGCATGGCATCCGGACCCAAAGGGGCCAGGCGCAGCTCGCGGCATCGCGATCGGATGGTGGGCAAGAGCCGTGCGGGCTGGTGGCTGATCATCAACAATGTGGTGCGGGCAGGGGGCTCTTCAAGCAACTTGAGGATCGCATTGGCGGACGAGGGGTTCATTTCGTCGGCGGCATCCACAATGACAACGCGACGCCCCCCATCTGCGGCAGAGAGCGAAAAGAAGTTCTTGAGTTTGCGCACCTCATCCACACGAATATCCGCGGCGAGTTTGTCACCTCTGTCGGTTGGCCCGCGTCGCAGCAGGAACAAACCCGGGTCAGAAAGGGCGGCAAGACGCCTCGACACCGGATGGTCATGTGCCACGTCCAAAGTCTCGGGGGGAGGGGGAGCCCCGAAAAGACCGTCGTCCTGCGCTTCGGGTGTGGCCAGAAGAAATCGGGCAATGCGCCAGGCCAACGTGGCTTTGCCCACACCGCGTGGCCCGGTCAAAAGCCAACCGTGGTGCAATCTACCGGTGTTGAACGCGCTCAGAAACTCGGCTTCGGCATGGGCCTGCCCAAAAAGGGTCTCGGTCTCGCGTGGGTGTGGGGCGCCTTCAATGCGATCTGGTTCTGGCAGCTCGGTGCTCATGCCAGCGCAGCCTCGACTTGTGCCTGAATATCTAGTGCCACCGCGTCCATATCCCGGTTGCCGTCAATCACCGTAAAGCGATCCGCATATTCACGTGACAGGGCCAGAAACCCCTCACGCATTTGTTCTTGCAGCGAAATCCCGAAATCTTCGAAACGCTCTTCTACTGTGGCGCGGGCTTTGGCGCGGGACAATCCGGCGCTTGGGTCCATGTCAATCAGAACCGTCAAATCGGGCTCAACCCCAATCATCAGATCATGTAGGGCATCTACACGCTCACGCATTTCGCCACGCAGCCCCTGATACATGCGGCTGCTGTCAGCAAAGCGATCACAGATCACCACTTTGCCCTCGGTCAGCGCCGGGCGAATGGTGCGTTCCAAATGGTCGCGACGTGCGGCGGTGAACAGCAACAGCTCGGTCTCAGCCGACCAGCGATCCGGCTCTCCTTGTAACACCAAGGCGCGAATTTCTTCGGCGCCGGGGCTTCCACCCGGTTCACGGGTCAAAACCACCTCGCGGCCATTGGCCGTCAGATGGTCAGCCAAGCGGCGCGCCTGTGTTGATTTTCCGGATCCGTCGATGCCTTCAAAGCTGATGAACAACCCTTTGGATGTCACGATGCCTCCTGAGGATCAGTTGGTGGGCCATCTTGCAGCCGCTTCAGTAAAACCTTTGATACCATCATCATACGATCCAGAAATCCACCGGCGGCGACAGAGGTCTCTGCCACCAGAGGTACGCGGGTTTCCGGAAGACCTTCGGGGCGGATAATCAGTTCGGCAAGCTTCTGTCCTGCCTCAACCGGAGCCTGAATGGGGCCGGTATAAACGACCTCGGCGTCAAGGGAATTTGCGCTAAGCGTTGGGAGCAGCAGGGAAATGTCCTTTTCCGCGACAAGACCAACCTTCTCCTGAGATCCCATCCAGATATCAGCCTCGGCCACTGCTTTGTCCTGGGTCACTATTGTGCGCTCGGCAAATTGTCGGAAGGCCCAGTTGACAATGGCCTCAGATTCCTCGGCCCGCGCGCGTTCGCTGCCCAATCCGGTGATGGCAAAAATCACGCGGCGGTCCCCATTCTGCGCGGATCCCACAAGGCCATAGCCCGCCTCTTGTGTGTGACCGGTTTTCAAGCCGTCCGCGCCGATATCCAGTGCCAGCAAAGGGTTGCGGTTGCGCACATTGCCCGGCGCGCGCCCGTCAAATTCGAAACGGCGCTCTGAGAACATCGCGTAATGTTCCGGGAAATCTTCAATGATCCGCATCGCCAAAAGCGACAGATCCCGCATCGACATGACATGCCCCTGTGCAGGCCATCCGCTTGCGTTCTTGAAGGTTGATCCTGTCATGCCAAGCTGCTGCGCGCGCTGTGTCATGAACCGGGCAAAGCCTTTTTCGGTTCCATCGGGGCTAAGGGCCTCCGCCAAAACCGCGCAGGCATCATTGCCCGACAGAACAATCACGCCCCGCAGCAAATCCGACACCTTCACCCGGTCTGTCGTGTCGAGAAACATGGTCGAGCCGCCATACGACATGGCGTGGCTGGACACAGGCAGTTTCTCGTCAAGCGACAGGCGACCATCCCGAATGGCTTCAAACGCAATATAGAGCGTCATCAGTTTCGACATAGAGGCCGGGGGCAGGGATTGATCGGCGTTCTTGGCCAAAAGCACGGTGCCTGTGGTGTAATCCACCACAAAGGCCGCGCGCGCGCGTGTATCAAAGGCCTGTGCCGAAGTGGCCAGCAGGGCCAGAGTAGCTGCGCCCATCAAAAGGCGGCGCGGGGAAAAGAACATGTCGCGACTCCAATGCCGAAAACGTCAATCTGTTTATCCCTGAAAGCAGAAGAACTGTCACGTGCCACTCAGGCGCACGACGCAATTCCGCCTATGCTCAGTGGGTCACCGCGTAGGCGTCGGCGAACCCGGTGCCTTTGATGGTCTTCAGCAGGGTTGCAAGCTCAGATTTGCTTTGCGCCGGACCAACAAGAACACGCCAGAAAGTTTTGCCAGCCGAGGTCTGTTTCTTGACGGTCGGGACCATGCCGGCCTGGCGCATGGTGGCCGCGGTGTTATTGGCATTCTGCTCAACGCTGAAGATGCCGATCTGAATATAGGGTTTGGCGAGCGCAGAGCTTGGCTCAGGAGCCGGAGTAGGTGTCGAAACGGGGGCGGTTTCAATGGCCTGTGCCGCATCGGCGACAACAGGGTCAAGCGGTTGGGCGTCCACCTCCGTGGCTTCCGGCACAGCAGCGGCGGTGGCCGCGGGTGTTTCGACAGGAACCTCTTCCCGGCGCAATGCAACCACATTCAGGTTTGTCGGCTGCCCGGCCAGCACCCCAAGGGCGGCGGCGGCGTCAGAGGAAATCTGGAGGCGTGGACCGGGGGTTTCGCGTTCGCGTCGAAACAGGGCGCCAATCACAAATTTGCCGTTGCTTTCATTGCGAATAATCGCGCGATCGGGTTCCGCGACATCCGGATGGGCAACCCAGACGCCACCCAGCGACGGGCGTCCATCCCAAAGACCGGCTTCTGAGGTTTGGAACACTTCAGGGGCCTCGATGTCACGTTCGGTTGTCCGAACCGACCCGGTGCTGGCAGGGGCTGCCGATGCGGCGGTGTCCTTGGGTTGCAGGAAACCGGGCATTTGTCCCTCAGCACAGGCCGTTAGGCCAACCAAAGCCGAGAGGAAAAACGCGCTGCGAGGTGTCGGGAGAAATCCGCTCATCTTTTTGCCTCATACAAGGGACCCAACGCATTTTGAGCGACTGGACCCGGAATACTGCCTCATTAAGCCGATTTTGGCTCATTTTGAACAAAACACTAACGGCTCGGGGCAGTTATGAAAAGCCTGCTGTCACGGCATCGGCGGATTTTCCTCCAAGAGGTGCTTTTAGAATCAGTTTGAGGGTATTAAGGAGACCGGACCGGAGGTTTGGCAGAGTGGTCGAATGCGGCGGTCTTGAAAACCGTTGGGCGTGAGAGCGTCCCCAGGGTTCGAATCCCTGAGCCTCCGCCACAACTCTTTGATCTTCAGAAGCTTGAGGTCGCGACTGGCTGCGGCCCAGTGAGTGCTCCCATTTTTTCAACTGGTTGCTCTGTTTGGGGGATCGCCTTGGTGGCTCTGCTTGGGAACTGGTGCTTTTGTGTTGGGAGGTGATCCCACAATTTCGTTTAAGCAGTAGGTGGGCGCAAATACGAATGACGCCGTCTAAAGTGACATAAATGGCCGACAATCAACGGATATCTAAGTCAAAAGCATATCGATTTTTGAAAGGTGGTGGGTGATGAGAGACTCGAACTCCCGACATCTTCGGTGTAAACGAAGCGCTCTACCAACTGAGCTAATCACCCGCCGTGGAGTGGGATTTAGACAAAGCCGCAGGAGGGTGCAAGGGCAAAAATGTGCTTTTTTGCATTGATCTGTTGGGAGGGCGCGGTGGTTGCGATTTGTGGTTGCTCCACATGTGAGCATGCCGCAGGTTGGTGATTTGCAAAAGGAAAGTTGCAGATCAGCCGTGTTCTGGATGCGCTACGAATAATAAAGCAAGGGGGGTGGTGGACGTGAGGTTGCAAACCTAGAACCCTCGAACGCTGAAGAACTTCTTGAGACGTTAGAGGAATGGGAAGCTCAACTCTCTGTCCAACCTGACCTAAAGGAAGAGCTTCGATCACCCAATCCCAACCTCTCTCCACCGAAGTTGCGAGGGCCGAAGCCATGACCCGCCCCGCTCCCTTCTCTATTCGCCTAACACCTGAAGAGCGCCAGCAGCTTGAATCCCAAGCTGGGGCGATGCCGCTTGCGTCCTACATTAAGTCCGTGGTTTTGGCCGCTGAAGCTCCCAAATATCGGAAGCGGCGGAAACCACCTGTTGCGGAGCAACAGCTCTTGGCTGAGGTTCTGGCGCGTCTTGGGCAATCACGTCAGGCTAATAACCTCAACCAAATTGCCAAACACCTCAACCAAGGTACGCTGGTTGTCGATCCAGATTTAGAAGCGGATCTTAAACGAGCCGTGGCCGAAGTCGCTTGGATGCGAACAAAGCTGATGGAAGCTTTGGGGGTATCCCAATGATTGTCAAAGCCTCACAACGATCTGGCGCCGTAGCGCTCGCTGACCATTTGATGAATGACCGAGACAATGATCATGTTGAAGTGATCGAGATCGACGGGTTCATGGAGAACGATCTCCATGGAGCATTCAAGGAAGCCCATGCGATTTCTAAAGCAACACAGTGTAAGCAATTCCTTTTCTCAGTTTCTCTAAACCCGCCCGAACAGGCCGTCGCCACGGATGATGATTTTCGTGATGCAGCGGATCGGGTGGCGAACGCCGTTGGACTGAATGATCAGCCGCACGCCATTATTGTGCACGAGAAAAATGGCCGTCGTCATGCGCATGCAGTGTGGTCCCGCATTGACGTTAACGAGATGAAGGCAATCAACCTACCGCACTTTAAGAACAGGCTGAGAGATGTGTCTCGTGATTTGTTTCTCGATCATGGATGGGCGTTGCCTGATGGCCTTGCCACCTATGGCAACAAATCACCTCTGAACTTCACGCTGGAAGAATGGCAGCAAGCCAAACGGCAGGACCTAGATCCACGAGAAATCAAACAAGTGTTTCAAGACGCGTGGAACAGATCCGACAACCAAACCAGTTTTAGGAATGCACTGGAAGAACGTGGGTATTTCCTCGCTCGCGGTGATCGCCGTGGGTTTGTTGCTTTGGATGTTGATGGCAATGTTCACGCCATCGCCAAATGGACGGGCGTTAAAACCAAGGATGTGAAGTTCAAACTCGGTTCCCCTGAAGCCCTACCGTCAATCGAGCAAACCGAACAGCAAGTCCGTGCAAAGATCTCTTCCCAGATGCGTGTTTTCATTTCCAAAGCCAAAGAAAGACATTCAACTGAAATGCACCCGCTCCGTGAAGAAGTCACATCCATGGTTCAGGCACACCGACAAGAGCGAAAAGCACTGAAACAAGGTCAGTTAAGACGCTGGGCGGATGAGACCAAGGCTCGGTCTAATCGCCTGAACGGTGGTCTTCGTGGCCTCTTGGACAAGGTGACTGGAAAGTCCAAAGCAACAAGGCAGCAGAACGAACGTGAAGCCTTGAAAGCCGCCAAACGTGATCAGCAGCAGCGGGATTACATGGTCAGGGAACAGATGAAAGAGCGGCAACGGCTCCAAGATCGGATCGCAAAGATGAAGGTCAAACAACGGGCTGAACGGCAGAATTTGGCGCGAGACATCACCAGTATTCTCCGCTCGAAGCTGAGGCCTCCAGCGGCCAAGCAACAACAGCAGAATTCGCCCGTGCAATCTGTCAGGTGGTCACGCCGTGACGCAGGCCCAAGCTTCGCACCATAAAGAGAACGATCACACCAATAAGTTGATTTGTGGGCGTTTTTCGAGTATAATCAGGTATGAATTATGAGACTTGGTACCAACATTTTGATGAAGATCCAGATGAAGAAATTGGTAGATACGTCAAAGGAATTTTCAATAAAGATGTTCTCGTAATCTTACCTCGTGTTTCGTGGGCATATATCGACTGGATGGAGAGTGAGCTGAAGGGTAACGTCAAAGAGTTTTTCGAAGGAGTCGATCAGGTTCGCACCCCTGAACACGGCACTATTCATCAAGCTTATCAAAATGCTATCTACTTTAACTTCATCCAGCGTGAAAAATCTGGATTATCTAGACCTCCATGGTGCGGAAAAGCAACGCCTGAACAATTAGCAGATTTTTGACTTAATTTCCTCAAAGCATACTCCACAGCAGGAGCTCTACAACAGTGTCAGACAATAGCGATGATCACTCACGGGATAACACCTCACCTAAACTCAAGCCAAAGGACGCCATAGATAAGGGATATGCCCCTCCGGGACAGATTCGGGCACAATCCAGTGGCCCAACACCCACAGCCGCCGGTGGTGTAAAGGTTGTACACATGACCGTAGATGTCATTGTTCAAGAAAACGAACCTGATCCACAGCCTGAACTCACCCCCGAAGAGCAACGTTCTGAGTATCTGAACAACCTTCCCGAGAATACAGTCTTTACTTCTCTGACGGGCAATGAACTGCAAGACAATGAAAGCATCGCACGTGGCGAAGTCCCCGTGACGGATGAAGAACTTGCAGCACTTCAGGAAGCTAAATCTCCCCAAGTCGAAGAAAACACCTTCGATCAGATGATGCAAAGCGATGGCTCTACACCGTTTCAGACCACCAACGACCCAGAAGTGAACCGGCATTACAAAGATCGCGGGGAGACTCCTACACCGAAATCGGTGGGCTTTGATGCACCAGACGCAGATGGCCCTTATAATCGCCCGCGTGGGACACCAGAGGATTTGCAGGCATCGTTCAATGAGGCGGCTGCTCACTCAAACGAAGCCTACAAATCTAAAGAGCAAGAACGAGATTAAAGCAGTTCGACCTTACGTCCTTCTTGGGCATCGTTTTCTTTCGGTTCAGGGGCACCAACTGAATCAATGATGAGGTTCATCCAAATGCAGATGTCATCCACATAGTGAGCATCTACCATATATTTCAAATCCTCACCCCAAGGGCCGTAACCAAACCTCAAAGCGGCAACTCCAAATTTCGGCTGGACAATGCTGGTTTTGAGTTCGGTTTCTCCGCTAGAGTAACCGGAGCGTAGGCCGCTCGCAAACTTTCGGTCAAAGTTGTAAGAACCGAACTTTACCATGTCTTTAGTCACTTCAACGCGCACGTTTGGGCGTGTTGAAGTGTAAGCCATGTATGTGAGGCTTGCGCTTGTTGCCAGGGCAATAAAGCATCCCCAAAAAATGTTAGCACCAAGAAACACGTTCGCTTGCCCATATCTATCCAACGAATTTTGAACGCCAGAAAATATCCCAATGGGCAACGTGACAATGATTGTGGACATGCATAACGCTGGAGCAGCCCAACACCAAAAACGAATAGCCGTTTGAACGGTCATAATGGCTTGGTCATTGCTATGATCTAACAGTCGAGTGCCAACAGGAGATTTGCGGACTGGTACAACAGCGTCACTCCCAAATGTGGGGGCAGGTTTAGAGCTTTGTTCCTCATTGGATTCTTTTGCTGTGGAAGCAGGCGGAGTTTTCGGTTTTGGATCAGACAAAAGGTACTTCAAGAACCTCATGATTGTGCTCTTCAAATCATTCATTGGTTAGTCTCACGTTGTCAAAAATCGGATCGAGAAAAGATACGCGTTGCAGGAAAATTCCGCTGACACCTGAATAGATAATCAGTTGATTATTGGACTGACGAGAAAAGCATGCCGCTACCTCATCAGGTGCCAACAAAGGTGCTGCCTCAATGCTCTTTGATTGCCCCGTGAAGCCTGAGGCGGCCTGCGAGGTGCTTTGTTCGCTTTGGGATATCTTGAGCATGGATGACTGCCCAAGGCGCTCCGAAACGTACTTGAGCGTTCCAAGATCTTTCAAACCAAAGCTTTGAAAAATCGACGCGTTCCCCAAAAAGGTTTCCCATCGCTCGCCGTAGATGGACTTGAGTTGAGACATATCCTGAAAGAACGACCAGATCCGCACACCGAACCCTGCAATCAATCCAGCGGCAGTTTCTAACGATTTCATATGACCCAGAACATGCATCTCATCCAAGATCATCAGCGCGGGTGTGTCAGGTTTCTTCTCATCTGCCTCTATGGCGTTCAAGAGGCGGTTGATAAACAGGCGGAACAAACGAAAGTGACGGTGCATCCGGCCAGCTGGTAGACAGAGATAGACCGATTGTTGCCCTTGCTTCCACGCCAGCAGGTTGGGTGTACGTCCATGATCAGACAGTGTTCGTGCCATTGGCGGAGATGATATGAAGCCGATCTGGTTACGAATGGTCGACATGACGCTGCCGAATTCGCGATCTCCCATGGATCGTAGCGTTGATGCGGCTTCGTAAGGAATTCCATGGATAAATCGGGTGTCCAACATCATGAGACCAATCAACTGATTGAAGGTCATCCTTGGGTCGTTCACATCAAAATGAGTTGGGTTGTCTTCGAAAGTTTCACCAGCTTTACGCGGCAAATATAGTAGACGCTTCACCTCATTGAGGGATTTGTCAGCAATATCAGCATGTCCCACGACCCATGCGATGTATCCGCGCAGAACCAGACGTGCCACGTCATAAAAATAAGCGTTATCACCATCACCTTCTTGGACAACCAAGGCATCGGCAATCGCATCACATTCATCAATGAAGTCATCGGCAAATGGGTTCAGGTCGGCCAAAGGGTTAAAGCCCGCCAGATAGTCGTCTGCGACACCCGACACACCAAAGGGATCAATGACATATACATCTTGACCTAAGCCGCCGATGGGAACACCTCGACCTTGCCCCCGTCGCTCTGCTGTCAAACGAGCGTTCTCGCCTTTAGGATCGATGACTAGAACAGATCCCGTATAGAGCAACAGGTTAGGTACAATGGCAGAGATGCCTTTCCCAGCCCGTGAGCCAGCAATGGTCAAAAGGTGACGATCATCCTTGAGACCAACCAGTTGGTTGTCGAGAGCGCCCAGAAACACCTTGTCTTTATCATAGCGCCACCCTTGGTTTGCTTTGATGGTTTCTGGATCAACCCACAAAGCACGCGGCGCGCTATCTTGACTCGCAGGAGATCCCGGAATGCCCCTTGGTAAATCTTGAAATTGCATGATGGCACTAGTCCGAAAAATACAGATTGAAATAGGTTGTCAAAAATCAACCGTGGGGACTTTGGCAGAGTACATACGAAATTCAAGTCATCTTTAAGCTGAAATGCCTCAGCGCTAGTGCTTTGTCTTTGCCCTATCTTGCGTCAATATAATCGAGCTGCCCTGTTGGACGCCGTGCTCTATTTCTTCATCAGAGGCACTGTATGTGACTTCCAGTTGCTCCAACTCATCAAGGGCAGTTTTCATTGTCTTCGATAGACGTGGGCGACCAACATGCACACCTCTCGCTTTTGCAGCCGCCATGCCTGCTTTGGTGCGCTCTGAAATCAAGTTGCGCTCATACTCAGCAAACACAGCAAGTTGCCCATAGATCATACGCCCCACAGCTGTTCGTGTGTCTATACCTTGCGTTATGGCATGGAACTCGACGCCCCGTTCTTGCAGATCACTGAGGATTTGTAACAGATGGATCGTTGATCGCCCCAGTCGATCAAGTTTCCAAACAGTGAGTGTGTCGCCCGCCTTAAGTTCACCCATCAGCGCATTCAAAGCAGGACGATCAACCTTGCCCCCTGACACACCATGATCTTTAAAAATCTTTTTGCACCCTTCGGCCCGAAGCGCATCAACTTGGAGCGCTTCGGTTTGATCCTTGTCTGACACACGGACATAACCAACCTTCTTGCCTGCTTTTTTCGTCGTTCCCATCCCCTGATTGTGCGGGGTTTGGTCGTCAAAACAATCTCCAAACATGGCGATTTTCCTCTTTGCAAAAGGGGTCCCTTTGAAAGCGGCGGTGAGATTGGTTCTGAGCAGCAAGACTCCATCAAAAAAACTGTGGAAAACAGTGATGACGGACTCCGATGGGGCTGATGTGCTATGCTTAACAAAAGGGACCCCTTTTGAACGGCCATCGCTCAAACGAGGTTTCAATGCTCTTTCTTAAAACTAAAACACGCAGTCATGTGGAGGGCAACGCATGACGATGGAAGAAGCAACTTTCTACGTTGTGGGTAGCAGCGTCGGGCTATTTTTTGGCCTTTTGATCTGCAATATGTTGCTTGGAGAGGGGTGGGCATATCACGTGGCCAGCTTGATTGTGATTGTCTTGGCGCTCAAAGGGTGCGTTACGCCATTTCTCCATCCGGTTCACTAAACTTGCTGTGCAGCCTAGGCTTTTAGCCAGCTCTATAAATCAACGTCTCGCCTGCGATCTCGGTTTTTGTGTAGTCATGCGCCAGATCGCGGGCGATAGCCTCCATGTCGATATAGCGTTCCAGATGTTCAGGGATTTCTCCGAGCAAGCCTTCATCGACCATCTGCTCGGCCAACTCCCTCATGTTGTCCACGTGGTACAGATCCACATCAAATTCTTCTGGGTGGACATCCTCGGGATCGAAACGGTGCCCGATTTCACCGACAGCGATGATGAAAATCTTCTTTTGGTAATCTTCCCAGTCCTCACAGGCTTTAAAGTATCCTCCGATGTTCGCCTGACTAATGCCCCATGCCTTAGCCAAGGCACAGTCGATGTCATCACCATCGATGAACTGGATTTCGTATTCTTCGACAGGCTCCCAATGGGCATTCATGTGCCGCTTGGAGATGGTTTGATACTCCTCAAAGCTTTCAAAATAAAATCCGATGGCGTCTAGGTCGTATGGTTGTGCGTGTAGTTGCGGCATGTCTTTTCTCCTCTGTTATCTGACGGGTTGCGCATGCAACCGTCTGGCTTCCGCCGAGGAGCTGGGGTGCAAGGATCAAGGGTGCCTTAGGCAGGACCAGAGCCACGCGCAGGTGCAGCGCAGCGAACCGAGCATGGCGAGGACCCACCCTTTGAACCGCGCGGGGACGGCAGTCCTAGTTGTCATGGGGTATTGGGGAGAGGACAATCTCCCTGATTGCAGATCAAACGCGCAGTCGCTTTGTCGGGTTCAGCTTTGACAAGCTGGCGGCATTCAATCGGCGGACGGTTGATCTGGGTTCTAAGGGGCAGGAACGTTCCTAGGTCGATGGGTGCAGGGAGAGTGAAATCTCACCTGCGAGGGATCAAACACCGATATGTTTGCATGGTCGCGACTGGCTCAATGCCAATCTCGGCCATCAGCTTTGGGGGATAAAACGGGGGAGCGCAGCAGCCCCCTTTTCAAGATCGAGTGGTACTACCACACACATCTTGCAGCACGACTTAGTGCTGTAAGGTGGCCGCAGGGATCGCAGCGAATGGTTGGAGGCGGCCACATCTTGGGTCATCAAGAGTTTAGTTACACGAATACCCGGAACAACAATTTTCATTGCTGCGACTTGTGGATGGATACTCCTCGCGCAAGAACGTCCCGAAAAAATGATACCTTAGTGCCTAAACCGTGAAGGATTCTGTATTCTGAAGTCTTTGCGTACTCCGCATCAGACATCTGAAGAGTGCAGTTAACGTCTTCCGAAATGCCAAAATCAAGCTTTTCAAACGTAGGCTCGGTTACCGCCAGATTCACCAAGTACTGGAGTGTTTTCCCTTTGTTCTTATCGGTAACAATCTGAATGCGCACAATTTCGGTGTTTAGATCGGCAGGAATTCTAGCTTGAAGTTTTGGCATGCGGGTCACTCAAAGGGTAAGGTAGAAATTTGCCGAAGAAGACACTATTCAAGAGCTTTAGGCAACACGAAATTTTTGGAAAACTCTGGAATATCTGGTAGGATGGAAATCTCTGGAAGTTTCTGTCTGCGGAAAGGGCTAGAAGGCTAGACAAACTCGTAGTGTTTGCCTTTGATGGCCAGTAACAACGGTTTGGTTCAGCATACTGTTCTGAAACAAACCGTTGATCGGAATAGTCGCGTTGGTTCCGTTTGGTCGCAAAACTCCAACTGTCGGATCACTCACAGAGATCTATTCTGCTTCGGAAGTACCTGTGCCACGGGCGATGCGGACTAGACAAAAATTGTAAAAAGGCACAAACAAAAAGAGAGAATTAAAAGATGGAAAATGACAAAGGGGATGGACTAAAATCAAGCAAAAACAGTAGCTTAAGTGAATTTTTGGCATTGATCGAAATCGAGGCTCAAGCTATATCTGAGGCATCGCGTAAAAACACTCACGACTTAAAATCGGAGCGCAGAAAGGTCGATGAAACAGTTAGTAGAAGCCGCCGAATTTTACCTCCCGGGGTTAGTTGAGAGCATTTCTGATAGTTGGTCTCAACACCCCTTCCTTGCTCCAGCAATCGTAGCAGCTATTGTTTGGCTTGCACTTACTGCAACTCGAGCCATTGTAGGTGAATACGTCAAAATGCTCTGGTTTCGTTGGGTTAGTCCCACAAAAACGATGAAGGCTAAGAAGGCCTTGAAAGCCGCGGCCACACAGCTTGAAATCGAGAGGCAAGAGTTTTCTGAGTTTCGGAATTCTTTAAGCGACCTTTTAAACGAAAATGATCGGTTGCTAAGAGAGTGCTTATACTGGCGAGCACTCCACCGAATGCCGTTAGCGGCACAACAAAATAGCAATCCTGAAACGGAGCACAAGCCGACACATACCGATCATAGCACTACTTAAGTCCATCAGGTGACCTCATATATCATACCATGAGGTGTCACTTTGGTGTCAAACGCAATTTTTATAAGAAAAGCTAATAACAGAATCGTCGTATCTTCGAACCCAAAAGCAACGTGTGCCATGATCGGACCGACGGACAAAAAAATGCTTTACACCCACACCAATCTTTTCTTGTGCTTTGGGGTGGCGAGTCAGTGCGTTACGCAAGAATGTGTCATCCAGCTCCTCAGAAACTTGCTCTTCCAAGTTATATTTGTTTAACATTTCCTTGAGGTGAACAAGAGCATCGCCCTTCTTACGAAAGTGCATTTCTCCGATAGTAATTGGTTGAGCTTTAGCCATAATACGCACTCCTCCTTTATAAAATATTTAATTAATTTCTACGCTCCGTGACCGCTCTTCACTTCTTCGCTTTACGATAGTTCTAATCTCCCTTTTTACCAAAGTTGGCAAATCCAATGACTCCCATTCTCCTGTTTTAAGAGTTTCTAAAACTTCGTCTTCACTTAAATCTGTCCTACTTATATTATCGCCAAGTTCAATGGCACTTGTTCTGGAAAGACCGAGGCCGATCATAGAAACAAGTGTTTTTGTGCTGACCCCAAACTCGAGGTACAAGTCATAGGTCAGGTCTTCCGGGAAGCGATCTAAACATCCTTTTTCATCAAAGAATTTACGTAAAACTGATAGATGTGCTCCAAGATATTTCGGAGCTAAAAATCGCGCAATTTCCTCCACAGAGGCCATTGTTTCTCGAATCAAGGTTGCATAGGGGAGCTCGTCAATTGCTTCGTAGTCTCCATTTCGAAACTCCCGTTTGACTCGCGCTGCGATCATTTGACCTAGAGTTTTTCCCCTCATCCAATCCCAAGTCGTCAGTGCACAAGGTAGAACTCTTTTATCCGGCGCAAACACTGGAGCCAATGTAAGATTAATAACATCAAATATGAAAACGAACTGATCGACCGATGCATCATCTTCAGGTGGGATAGGCAGAAGAAGCTCGGGGTCTCCTTCAAATAACCGGAAATAGTCAAGAAGACGCTGTAGCGCTGTCACCGAAATTCCTGGATTTGCTTCCACGATAGCTGCCTCAATGTCGATTTCAGAGATTGATAGCTTTACAAGCTCCTCCAAACTTCCAGCCTGCCTGGATCCAATTTTTCGAACGGGTGCTGAATTGAGGATTGTACCTTCCCGATAGGCCCACCCCATCAAGTAGGCAGCGACATGTTCTAGTTTTCCATCGACTTTATCCGTTTTCATCGCGGAACGATCTTTTAAATAGTCCTCTAGCCGGTCGAACTGCCTCACAACTCGATCAGTTTCTCGCTCAATCGGATAAGCTGTCTTTTGGGGAACTCCTTCAGGCCAAACATCACGCTTGCTGACATCGACGCAAACAATGTTGCCGTAAAAATCAGCCCCCCAGCGCCCCGCTCGTCCAGCTAAATTCCAAAAATCTTGAGGTGTCATATCGCGCCCCAAACCTTTCTTAGGGCCTCGCACTACAATAGTGCGGCAAGACAAATTTACCCCTTCAATAAGTGTAGACGTAGAGACCAAGAACTTGATTTTTCCACTTGAAAAAAGACGTTCGATTTCTTCTCGTAATATTGAAGGCATGTTTCCGTAGTGAAATGCTACTCCACGTTTCACCCATTTAACCAACTGAAATTTAGGGTGTATCATCCTCTTGCAAAAATCTGATAAATCCTCAAGTTCGGTATCTTCTGTGAATTCTTCAGAAAGTAATCCGTCATAAATCAGCTTCGCTACTTTTTCCGCTCCATCGGCAGTATTCACATACACCAGAGTGCCATTACTTTCCTTACCAAGAGCCAGCGCTACAAACGCCAATCTTTTTCGTACTGAAGTTGGGCGGTCAAACAGTGAAAACTTACCGATAGGAACCAGTTTGTCGTTGGCAGAAAGGGAAAGTGTCCAATCTTTAGTTCTTCTCGGGACTTGTTCTGCCACCACTAAATTCTGCATAACTGTAGAAGTGTTGTTGGGGATGGACGTAACTTCGGCTGCGTTTGGCGCGTCCTCGAGCAAAACCTCTGGGTTCTCAGAGTGTGGGCTTAGGAAGATCACACGAGTTGATGGGTTTGTTCGGACTACCCTTTCAACCGCATCTTGCAAAATTACACCTCTTCTCTCATCAGAAAACTTGTGAGCTTCATCTATTATTACCGCATCAAAGCTGTGGAGTTCTTTAAGAGAATTTAAAAAAATGTGTAATCTCTCTTGGGTGAAGACCGCGATAAACGGCTTTCCTCCAGCACCGAGGTCACGTAAAGGAAGGGAGGATATTTTTAAATCTTTGAGTCCGTGAAGTGACTTGAGATCATTAAACTGCCTCTCAATTTCCGACACTAGGGCACGCGTCGGTGCAATGAACACGACTGAATTAAGTTTTTTTTCTGAAATTTGAGTAAGAACCCAATTCAATACAGCAAAGGTTTTGCCTGCTGCGGTGGGGGCTGTCGCTGAAACCCAGTCTGCAACATTCAACCCATCCCACAAATTACGTTGAAACTGATTGGCAAACATAGATGCTTCTAGATTGAAGGCAATGACTGAGTTTGAACGTCTCCGCGTCAGTAACATTTGTTCGAACATACCAACTCTCGTCTCAAGACTGCTTGAGATTAATTTACGTTCTTCGGCTAGATCAATCGCACGAAGATTCTGGAGCCTTGAAAGTATAAGCCCTCCAGCGTCTCTGAATTTCTCTTCAGTCGCAAAGCAGACCGCTGAATGGGCAATCATCAGAGCTAATTCCTTGAAATTCTTCTCTTCACTTGCTGCAAAAATACTTGCCGCTAGAAGAAATTCCGGCCAATCGGTTTCTGATAATTCAGGGGTTTCTGAGAGTGTTTCCAATCCAAAACTTTTCGCTGCAGACCAAGCGCGCAAATCGGTTAGCTTCTGTTGAAGCCCTTCTTGTGAAATCAGCCATTTTTGAAGCGTAGCAAGGGTCAAGCTATACCTCCATTAACTTCAGAAAATAGGAACGGAAATCCTCGACAGACTTCATGGGCACGCATATGAAATGGATTTCATAATGCTCTAGGTTTTCTTTCTGAATTCGGTTCTTGATCTGCTTGGTCCACGCCGGTATCCGACTTCTAATCGCTTCATCTATATCTTCAATTAAGTCTAACTGTGGTGAGGCAGGGTAAACCGCGCTATCAAATCCAACCAACGCAATCCCGCAATGCTCCATCAGTAGAGACTTTTCGTCATCTTGGTCAAAGTATCGCTTCAGAGAGTTAACTAAAGTAGTGTCGTCGAAGTTTGCAAATTCATTGATTAGAAAAACATCTTGGGAGCGAGCAGAAGTTTCACTTTCCTCGTCGGTCAAAAATGGAGCAAGCGAATTAAGGCAATCCCTTACTGCGTCGGAAGCATCTCCGTAGAGCTTTGACTCTCCCCAATAGACTTTCAACTCACCTTGTGGTGTGCCAGAAGCATATACTCCGTCTGCTCCATGATAGTGCATCTCAGTCGATGTCTTCAGACTCATTTTACAGATGATTTGAGAGAGCCCAAATACCGCTTCAGCGAATGCAAACAAAAGAAGTTCGCCGCCTTCGCCAGTATTTCCAAGTGAAGTGAAGAGCCGTTTCGCTTCACTTTCGAGCTTAACGAAAAGCGCCGTAGAGCCGGAGCTTTCCATCCGCTTTTTAGCTTCGTTTACACGATGCCGTGGAACTGAATAATCGATTATTCTATCTCTTAGGTACTCAGCTAGGGGTTTGTAACGCACTCTGCGATTTTTATCGACAGGGAGACGGTAGCAATGTGCTTTAGTTAGTGTTCCATCAATTTCCAGGAACTCCTCGACGACCTTCAAGTGTGTGTCAGTCACTTTACCATCGCTTCGAACGGTCTGCTCAAGGAGTGTAGCGACATCCAAGTTGCTTAGGTCTAGCGTCGTTTCATCATTCATTTATAATCAATTTCTGGTTTATTCTTCTTTTATTCAATCAACTCTATCACTACCCGTCAAGCTAAGGAAGAAGGATGTCCAAATTGCACAGCTTGCATCCAAATGTTTGCCTCTTATGCAGGAGCCACTTTGACTGCTATTGATACCGAAAGCTTTACAAACATTGCTGAACTCCTTCTGAACGAGGAAACTGAACAGCTTCCCGACTGGCTAGAATTTAGCAACTCATGGTTCGAGGCTTGCGTGCGACAAGAGAAGGGGTAAACAAAAATCATCATTTCACAGAGCTTGGCGGAGAAAATTCTTTCAATTATTTCAATGGCTTTGGATCAGCCCCCCCTGAGTTACGAACCAACTCTTCCAAGAAAGATATGTTTGACCTCTATAGCTTGGGTGCTTGGGCATGAGTGGGAGCACGCTAACTTAGGCCATTTTTCACTTCTTCAGCTCTCCTCACAACTGAATGTTGTTTCGCGCAAAAAACTATCCAGAACAGCTCCTCTACAAAACATACAAAAGTATGGCTCTGTAGAGCTATCTAAGTGTTTAGAGTTACAAGCGGACCACGAGGCTTCAGATTCGCTTCTGGGTTCATATTCGGCTCGCGAATGGCATGAACTCAGACAGAAGGTTTTTGCAATCTCAACAGTGATGATATTCATTGAACTTGAAGATACCAAGAATGGCTTCAAAGGACGAACGCACCCCAATGCTGCGACGCGCATTTTTCAGTTACTAGGGCATTTAGCAGAGATGCCCTTACTTCGAGCACAAGTTCACCGACATACTTCACTTATTCCCGCAAAAAAAGAACTGCAAGCTTACTCGCGTGACGTGACCATTCCGTGTTTCTTCGACGCGATCCAGTTGGCACAGACTGCTGGGGCGGCATCCATCGCAAACGACCTCGGCAGTCCTGAGGATTTCTTCAAAGACTTGGAGATAGTCAAACTGGGCGATCCATCCCGATACGACGAGCTCAAAACTCAAGGCGCTCAGGAATGGGCTAAGCTATGGCCTTGCAACGAAGCGCTCAAACCAATCTTAGGTGGTCATTTTAATACCTGAACTCTAGTGCGGTGCATTTCGCATCTATTGCCTGCCACCCAAGCTATGAGGTCTTTCATATCTACGGGAATGTCTCCCGTTGGCGCTACAACCAGCACAAATTCATGCTGTCCTTCGTCATGATTTTCAGTAAGCGGATCAAGCTGTCCCCCACTCAATCGCGGCAAGTGGTTTGCACCTATTTTTATCGGTGCACTGGCTTCGCCATTTGGGCCAAGGGTAATGTTGTGCCATTGGCCCCGCACGCACTGCAAAGCGATCACAAACCCCTCTTCTTCGCTCTCCAATTCAAAACAAAACCGTTCGCCTAGCCGTATGGTCGTGTCGACTGGCTTCAACTGGCTTTCTCGTTCAAGGATGCCCATTACCAGAGGAACCAGAACAAGCCTAAAGCTATCGGATCTAGCGCGCTCATCTAGGATCGTCTGCCAGCGTTGTTCTGGCGTTTCTGCAAAAATATCACCAGCAAGGCGATGTGCTAACTCGAAGTGTTGCTCTGTAAGCCACTGGTGGATTAGCGTTGCATATGTGGCAGCGATATCTCCTCTTCTCATGTTACGCACATAATCCTGACCTCGTGCAACGGGATAACCCACAGCATCATCCATAATCAGTTCAGGTGTTTTTCGAGGATCAAGATCAGCGAGAGCCTTGAGGACTGGATAGAGTTTTGCCTTGTCGGCCTTATTCTTTGGATCAAATGACATGCTTTCTCATACACCCGTATTCACCCTCTGAACACCCGAGATAGCCACAGCCTTGCCATGCTAGTGACAGGTTAAGCGCATAGGATCATTCAGAGATTTTCCTTGCGTGATCGAAGGGAAATGTGGTTATATGTTCTATATTTGTTCTCATCGTGCGCCGTGCGAAACAGGCGACGTGAGAAAGACATTTTCCCAAAAACCTATTTGAAGAAAGGAGTGCGCGCATGACCTGTCCGCCCGAACCATTTGATATACCCAAACGCCCCAGCCTCTCCGTTGACTGGGAGGTTTACGCAGCCATGCTTGAGGCAAGCGATATGCCACTGGATCAGCAAAAGGAGCTGGTCGAATCCCTTTGGTCGATTGTCGTGATGTTTGTAGATCTCGGCTATGATCTGAAATCCCCAACGCAAAACTGTGGAGAAGATCAGGAAGCATTGGATCAGGATTCCAGTGATTTGGTATCCTTGTTTAACAACGAATGGGCGCAGACTCGCGCAGAGGAGGACCAATGGCAGGAGTAACAACCAAAAACGAACAAGCGAACGCGATCATCTACTGTCGCGTCTCTTCCAAGTCGCAAGAGTTGGAAGGTCACGGCCTCCAATCTCAAGAAAGCCGTTGCCGCGAATACGCCGTAAGCAAAGGGTATCGGGTAGCAGCGGTCTTCCCCGACACGATTTCTGGCGGCGGCGACTTCATGAAAAGACCTGGCATGGTGGCCCTTCTGTCATATTTGGATGCGCAGCCAGATGAAGATTTCGTGGTTATCTTCGATGACCTGAAACGCTTTGCACGTGATACGCGCTTTCACCTCGACCTGCGAGAAGCCTTCCGTGCACGTGGTGCGACCATCGAATGCCTGAACTTCAAATTCGAGGACACGCCAGAGGGCGAGTTCATCGAAACCATCATGGCAGCTCAAGGGGCGTTAGAGCGCAAACAGAACGGGAGGCAGGTTTCGCAAAAGATGAGGGCGCGGATGCAGAATGGCTACTATACCTTCGCTGCACCCTTCGGGTATCGCTACGACAAGTTTCGAGAGCACGGCAAAATGCTGGTGCGGGACGAACCTAAAGCCTCCATCGTGCAGGAGGCTTTAGAGGGCTACGCTAGCGGTCGGTTTCAAAACCAAGTTGATATTCGCAACTTCCTCAGCACCAAACCAGAATTCCCAAAAGGAAAAAATGGTCTGGTTCGGCAGCAGGAAGTCACTCGGCTTCTTGATCGTGAGATTTACTGCGGCTTGATCAGTTATGCACCTTGGGGCCTCTCAAGGGTCAAGGGGCACCATGAACCAATCGTCTCGGCAGAGACCTTCTGGCGCATCCAAGAACGCAGAAAGCAACGGGCGATTGCACCTGCCCGCAAAAACATCGGAGAGGACTTTGCTCTACGTGGCTTCGCGGTATGCCACGGCTGTGGCGCACCACTCCGTTCTTGTTGGTCAAAAGGAAAGACAAAGCGCCATCCCTACTATCTGTGTCAGACGAAAGGTTGCGAAAGCTACGGAAAGTCGATCCGTCGCGACAAACTCGAAGATGACGTAGGAGAAGTTCTTCACCAGCTTGAGCCAAGCTCAAACGTATTTGCCACGGTCATGGCCATGTTCCGCAAAGCATGGGACATCCGAGGCGAACAATTGGCGCAGGAGGCAAAGTACTACGAAAAACAGATTGCCGATGCTCAGAAGCAGATCGATGTTCTGTTGGACAGAATTGTCGAAGCCGACAATGCAACGGTAATCAAAGCCTACGAGAAAAAGATCGATTCACTCGAAAAAGAGAAGATCATTTTGCAGGAAAACCAAGCCAAACCCGCCCCTTCAACGCGAGACTTTTGCGCCTCGCTAGAACTCTCCCTGAATTTCCTCTCAAAGCCTTGGAAACTATGGGCAAAAGGCAATATCTCACTACGCAGAACGGTCTTGAAACTGGTGTTTACAGACCATCTTTCATACTGTCGCGAAACAGGAGCTAGAACACCCTAATTATCCATGCCCTTCAAGGCTTTGGCGGGTGTTTCAGGTGTCTTGGGAAGTAATGGTGGGTGATGAGAGACTCGAACTCCCGACATCTTCGGTGTAAACGAAGCGCTCTACCAACTGAGCTAATCACCCGCCGTGGAGGGGGATTTAGACAAAGCCAAAGATGGGTGCAAGAGCAAAAAATCACTTAGGTCGAGATTTTTTGAACTCTTGCGGGGCGAGACCAAGAAACTTGCCTGGAAACTTACTGGGTGTGCCAGTCCATGGTTTTAAAGGCTTCGCGGAAAGCGAACCGCTCCAGATGGCTGTCGATCACAGCGCGGGCGCGGTCTCGGTCTTCTGGATCGGCCAATATGATCTCGACCCGCAAGACATCCGGCTCGGCCCGCATCTTTGCCGGGCCAAACATAAAGTCGACCTGTCCT
This sequence comes from uncultured Pelagimonas sp., assembly GCA_947497905.1. Classification (GTDB taxonomy): domain Bacteria; phylum Pseudomonadota; class Alphaproteobacteria; order Rhodobacterales; family Rhodobacteraceae; genus CANMIH01. The sequence goes on along the minus strand of CANMIH010000003.1, from coordinate 10,355 downwards.
GCGGTTTCATCAAAGGTTGCTGGCACCTTGTGGCCAAAATGCTTGCACAGTTGCTGCAGATACTTGCTCGCATGGCTGGTTTGAAAGGTTCCGGTCTCAATTGTTGTCGATGTCATGCCTGATTTCCTGACTGTTTCACTCAAATTAGGTGTTGCAGTCACATCCGGCAAGACGTAATTCCCGAATAAAGATGTTCAGCCAGCCTTTGGGTCAGCCAGCGACAAAAACCTCGACTGGAGATTCTGATGACCCGTTCCTTGATTGCGGCTGTGGCGCTGGCTGTGGCTCTGCCTGTTACAAGTTTTGCTGAATCCATCACTATTGAAACCGCAAGAGGGGCCGCCGAGGTGTCGGTTGCGCCTGAAAAACTTGTTGTGCTTGACCTTGCGGCGGTCGACACGCTTGAGGCGCTGGGTGTTGATGTGGATGGCCTGCCGGCTCCGGTCTATCTGGATTATCTCGAAGATGTGGCCGCGGATGCCAAAGCCGTTGGTAGCCTGTTTGAGCCTGACTTTGAGGCGCTCGCAGTTATGGCGCCGGATCTGATCATTGCCGGAGGCCGATCCTCGCGCCAGTTCGACCCTCTGACCAAGGTGGCCCCAACCGTTGACATGACCATCTGGGGCGCAGATTTGGTTGGTCAGGCCAAGGCGCGGACCACGGCCTATGGGGCTGTGTTTGACAAAGTGGATGAGGCGGCTGCCTTGAATGCTGCGCTGGATGCCAAGCTCGCGACGCTCGCAGCGGCCATTGAGGGTAAGGGTAACGGTCTGATCGTGCTCACCAATGGTGGCAAGGTCTCGGCCTATGGCGCGGATTCGCGGTTTGGGTGGTTGCATGAGGCCACAGGTTTGCCCGAAGCCCATGATGCAATCACTGCTGAGACCCATGGCGAAGCGGTTTCGTTTGAGTTCCTGGCAGACGTCAATCCCGATTGGATGTTGGTTGTCGACCGCGGCGCTGCAATTGGACAGGCTGGTGAAGCCGCAGCGGCAACGCTGGACAACCCCTTGGTGGCAGGCACCAAGGCCGGGCAGTCAGGTCAGATCATCTATCTGAACTCAGGCCCGCTTTATATTGCTGGCGGCGGCATGCAGTCGATGATGGGTACCGTGGATGAGCTGCTTGCAGCCTTTGGCGGCTAAACCACCTTGCGGATCCCTCTGATTGCATGGATTGGGCTCGTCCTTTTGATAGGGGCGAGCCTCTCTCTTGGGGCCGCCTCGCTTTGGCAGGGCGATCTTGAAGCGGGCTGGCTGATCGCGGTCAGCCGCTTTCCACGTACGGCTGCTGCCCTTTTGGCGGGGGCTGGTCTGGCGCTTGCTGGTGTTGTGGCGCAGCTTTCGGTGCAGAACCGGTTGGTCGAACCCTCGCTGACAGGCACACCTGAGGCGGCCACACTGGGTCTGCTGGCGATCACACTGGTAGCACCCGGAGCGGCCTTGATCTGGAAGATGGTCGCCTCGGCGATCACAGCGCTGATTGGGACGGCTGGTTTTCTGGCTCTGGCACGCCATGTGCCCCGGCATGATCCTATTTTGCTGCCCATTGTTGGTCTGGTCTATGGCGGTATTCTTGGGGCCATTGCGATCGGTGCGGCCTGGATTACCGATTTGTTGCAGTATCTCGGGGCCTGGCGCATGGGCGATTTTTCGGGCGTTGTACAAGGGCGCTATGAGCTGCTCTGGGGTATCGCGATCCTTGCTATATTGCTCTATATGCTGGCGGATCGCATTACTCTGCTTGCTTTGGGAGAGCGACAGGCGCGCAGCCTGGGATTGAACTATGCCCAGACCCGCATGATTGGGCTGGCCATTGTCTCCTGCATTACGGCCTTGGTTGTTGTCACTGTGGGCGCCTTGCCTTTTGTGGGGCTTGTTGCGCCAAATATTGTGTCACGCCTGTATGGGGATGACCTGCGCGCCAACCTTCCGGCCATTGCGCTACTAGGTGCAGGCGCGGTTCTGGCGGCAGATGTGCTGGGGCGTTTGATCCGATATCCTTATGAGATTCCGGCAGGTACGGTGTTTGCGGTTGTCGGCGCTGGGGTGTTTTTGTGGTTGCTGCACCGCCCGGGACGGCACGCCAATGGCTAGAACACGATTGCTCTGGCTTGGGATCGCCTTGGTGGCGCTCTGTCTTCTGTTTCTGGCCTGGAATCTGCGAGGGCCTGTGTGGTTCATCCTCGGGCTGCGAAGCACCAAACTTGCGGCACTTGTGCTTGTCGGCGGAGCAACAGGGGTGGCAACCGTCCTGTTTCAAACCGTGACAAGCAATCGGTTGATGACGCCGGGTCTTGTGGGATTTGACGCATTGTTTGTCTTTCTGCAGACCATGCTGATTTTAACGCTGGGCGGATTGGGCTACGCGCGCTTGCCCGATGGGGTCAGCTTTGTTTTTGAAGCGCTGGTACTCTTAGGGGCGGCGCAGCTTTTGTTTTTTGGCTTGCTGCGTAAAAATGCCGGCGATGTCATGAAGATGGTGTTGACCGGCATCATTCTGGGGACGCTGCTACGTGGCCTGGCGGATCTGGGGCAACGCCTGTTGGATCCATCCGAATTCGCGATGCTGCAAAGCGCAACCTTTGCCAGCTTTGGAGCTGTGGCGCCCGAACGTCTTTGGATCGCGGCTGCGGTGTTTGTGGGTGTGCTTGTGGCGGCGCTACGCCTGTCACCCGCGCTGGATGTGGCGGTGCTTGGACGCACCACGGGGCGTGGGCTGGGCCTCGGGTATGATCGCCTTATTCTGCAGGCGCTTGCAATGGTTTCTGTGCTGGTTGCGGTGTCGACGGCTTTGGTCGGACCTATAACTTTTCTCGGGCTCTTGGCTGCGAGCCTCGCGCGTGAGATTTTACCGAGCCACCGCCACCGCCATATCCTGCCCGCCGCTGCCATGATGGGGGCGATCATCTTGGTGGCCGGGCAGTTCCTCTTTGAGCGTGTCTTTGGATTGCAATCGACCCTCGCGGTGGTGGTCGAGCTTCTGGGCGGTGCGCTTTTCCTCTATCTGGTTTTGAAACGGAGACCCTGATGATTGATGTTCAGGCACTGACCTATCAGGTGCAGGGCAAAGTGATTTTGCACGGCGTGTCGACCCAAATCCCGGCGGGGGGTATCACGGCGCTCATCGGGCCCAATGGCGCGGGGAAATCAAGCCTGTTGCATGCAGTCACAGGCCTGCAGCCTATTCAGGGCGGGCGGGTGCAGATCGACGGGGAAGATCCGTTTGCCTTGCAAGATCGCGCCCGCGCCCTGCGTGTGGCTTTGTTGCAGCAAAACCCGGATGTGGTGCCGCGTTTGAGCATTCGTGATCTGGTGGGGTTTGGGCGCTGGCCCCATCATCAGGGGCGGCCGACCTCAACCGATACAGCTGCGATCAATGAGGCACTGGCAGCGTTTGATCTGACGGAACTTGCCGATCGGTCCCTGGATGCGGTTTCGGGTGGTCAGCGACAGCGCGCCATGGTGGCCATGACCTTTGCGCAGGGCACGCCGTGGATGTGTCTGGATGAGCCGCTCAATGCGCTGGATCCTCGATACGCCAGTGATCTTATGGCGCGTCTGCATCAGCTGAGCCGTCCGGGTGAGGCGAACCGGAGTGTTGTCGTTGTTTTGCATGACATCAACACGGCGGCGCGCTGGGCGGATCATGTGGTGGCCCTGAAAGACGGAAAGATCTTTGCGACAGGAACACCGCGCGAGGTGCTGACCGAAGCAAGGCTGGCCGACCTATATGAGACCGAATTTATGGTGATTGAGCAGGCGGGCAAACGGGCGGTGGTGCCTGCCTGATCAAAAATTCCGGTTCAAAGTCGCCTGACACTCGGTTGCGCCGTAGTCATAAAAACTGATGTTGGAACGGTTCAGGGTATGCGAGCAATTCAGGGTTGGGCGAAAGCCCATAACCTCTATCTGCGAATGGCTTAGGCCAAATTGTACTTTGTAATAGCTGTCGGCGCGGGCCTCAGTGGTAAGAGGATAGATCCCGACAAAATCGCGTTTGCCCAGATCTACACCCAAGCTCCCACGCAGGCCGCCCTGCCAGAGTTTGGTGGCCGAGGCGAAGACGCGTTGGTGATCATATTTGAGGTGATCGGCGTCGGGGGTGCCGCGCTCAAATCCAAGACCTGCCGTGAGGCCTAGGCTTGGAGCAACCTGATAAGACAGGCTGACAGCGGCTGTTGAAATACTGCCGTTCTGATAGCTTTGTGAGGGATACCAGCGCCGCTCATGCGAGGCGGACAGGCGTAGCTGTGTCCGCGCGCCAATGCGTGTGCGGTGATGGAACCGTAGCCCAAGCGCCGTGTTGTCTGCGTCATCCGCGCGCCACGTATAGCGATAAAACGGCGCGAGGCTCCAATCGCCTGTCGCGGTTAGCTTTTCATAGCTGAGTGCAAGGGACGCACTGGCTTTATTATAACGGCTTTCTTCGTATCGAATGCCTGCGAGATCCCACTGCAAGGTGACACGTCGGCTCGGGTCTGGGATCCTTCGAAAGTATCCTGACACCCCCAGCTCAACTCCCACGCCTGATGTGGCCTGAGAATTGGGATCAATGGCAAATTGCCCCAAAGAGGTGTCAAAGATTGTATTGGTCGTGCCGCGATTGACATTGGTCGAGGGTAAAAAGGCCAACCGGCCACTGACACCCACTGGCTTGTTTTGATGGATGGTGGTCAGAAACTGATGATAGCCACGACGCATTTGCGTGTTCTGGTCGACATCAAGCAGGGTCTCAAAGTGATGTTCGGCGGCGCGAAATTCCCCATTCAGCAAAAGGGTGTGCGCGAGCTCCCGCCGGGCATTTAGATGATCCGGATAAAGGCGGATGGTTTCTCGCAGTAGTTTGATGGCTTCGGGCAATCGCCCCTGCGCCTTCAACACGCGCGCTTCAAAGAATTGTTTGTCTCCTCCGGTATAAGGAGAGCGGTCCAGCAGTTCTTCTGCGGCTTCAAGCTGACCCGCGCTCAGAAGCTGTGAAATCTGGCTGTCGAGACTTTGCGCTGCAAGGGGGGGCGCAGAGCTGGCGCCCCAGAGACCGATTAACGCAGGGATTGCGATTTTCAGAGCCAGAGTTTGCAAAGAATTAAGAGGCACTGAAAACTCCTGAAGGGATTTGGCCCCTTATCTTGATCTGGTCGCGGGGGAATTGCACTGCGCGTGCCTTGAAAATTTTAGAGCTCATGGCATGCCGCTCAAACAAGTATGGGCAAGAAATCATGTAGTTGAGGGCCAGGGCGCTGTCGTAATGGCAAATATGACAGGGTCGCAGCTCTACGGGGGGGACGTTGGCGTATCGATGCAACGGCAATCAAGGGGTTTTGCAAGGTGACGTAAGGGCAAGATTGAGTTTTTTAAGGATGCGTTAATAAGTGACGCCGGGTGATTGAAGAAAAGACAATGAATTTGCTGCAAAAGCGAATCGATTCGGGGTGGGAAAATTATGGCTCAACGGGCAACGTTGAAGAGCAATTTTGCGAAATTGGGCGCGTTTGGCGTGCTTTCGTTTCTGGCGGCCTGTGGGGGGAGCTCAAGCACACCGCCCCAGTATAGCGCTCTGGCGGCCACTGCGGCCACACCAGCGGCCGTTCCGCTAAGCGGGTCTGCAATCAAATTCAACAAAGGCACGCAGGCTTTGTCTTCCTCCTCGGTCTCCGGGACGTTGACACGCGCGGACCAATCGCTCGCTTTGAACAACGGCACAGATACCTTTACCAGCACGGGTGGCCCCGATGGCAGCGGTGCCTATACCGGGACGGACGCTGGTGCCGGTGCCGCAACTTTAGCGCCAATCGACAAAGCGTATGTAAAAGGTAGCTATGACTATGTGCTGCCTTATCGGCATGAGGACGCAGCTCAGGTTTCTCTTGGTGTGGCAGGCTATGCCACCACCGCCGGCGATATGCCAACTTCGGGCAGCGCCACCTACCAAGGTGAAGGAATGATCGTCACAAATGATCGCCTTCCCAGCGGTGAAACGACCCAGCATCACAGCGCAAACACCTCGGTTACCGTGAACTTTGGCGCGGGCACTGCAGATGTTGTCATGGCGGGTGTGACGGCCCCCGCTGCGGGCGCGACAGCAGTGGTTGACCAAGTGAATATCACCGGTGCAACCGTTTCTGGTGCTGGTTTCTCGGGTGGGACCGTGACCGCTACGCTGGGTGGAGCCAATGCTCTGGGCATCACCGGTGGTAACGACGCGATCACATCGTCGGGTCAGTTCTTCGGCTATGACGGCGCGAATGGTCGCCCGGACGAAGTCGCGGGCACACTCTTGGTCGATGGCAATACCGGGTCGCTGCAAGCGATCTATATCGCCGACTAACACTTACAGATTTGTTCAGCCGCCCTTCGGGGCGGTTCCCCTGCATTTTGACGATGTGGCGTCCTCCGGCTTTTGTCCGGATGGCGGCCCATGGTTTGTGAAGAAGAGACTGAACTATGCCTGCTCCGATTTTTTCGCCGTCCGCAGATTTTTCCGCCCAAGTTGATCTCAACACCAACACGCTTCCAGTGAACGGAACGTTCTCAGATCTGCTGAGCGTCGGGGGATGGGTTGTTTCCGGGTTGGGAAGCGGGATCTCGGGGCAGGCGCTGTCTCTGTCTTCAGGGGGTACTGCGCAGGTTGGGCTTGGTGTCTTGCCGGATGGCGATACGCTCACGGTTGTTATGGATGTAACGGCTGGGATGACCCCGGCGTCGCACGCCTCTGTCGCGCTCTTGGTCGGCGGAGTGGTGGTGGACACCCAAGATCTGCCATCTGGTGCACAGACCGGTGTGTTGTTTGACCTAGAAGCGCTTGATCTTTCGGCACATACCGTTGGTCAAAGCCCGGTTGAGCTGCGCCTGATTAATGGAACAGGGGCGCCTTGGACCATCGATAACGTTGTGGTCGAAGGCGGCTATGACCCTGTGGCGCGCGGGCAGGGCTCTTTGGCTTTCACGGATGTAGATCCGGGGGCTACCCATAGTGTCTCGGCTGCATTCCAAGGGGTGACTGGGCCAAGCGACATTGTCAGCGCCGGAGAGGCCAGCGGGTTCTTGTCCTTGTCGGTCGAGGGGGGCAACGTCAACTGGAGTTTTGAGGCCAGCAAAGCGGTGTTGGCCAAGCTTGAGCAGGGGGAAACCCTGACGCTCAATTATGCAGTGACCCTGCAGGATAATGCAGGTCTCAGCACAACAGACGTGCTCTCGATCGTACTGACCGGCACCAACGAAGCGCCTGTGGTGCAGGATGGGGCGCATACCCTGGACGAAGATGCCAGCATTGTCGGGCAAATCGTTGTCACGGATCCCGATGACACAACGTTTGATTTCAAAGTCGAACAGCCACCTGCCCATGGGACCGTTGTGCTGGATGCGGCAACGGGAAGTTATACTTACACCCCGCACAGCAACTATAATGGCTCCGACCAGTTCACCTTTTCGGTGACTGACGGCGATGGCGCGCGACGCGAAGGGACCATCGCGCTGACCGTGACGCCGGTGAATGATGCTCCGATCCTGCTGACCCCTGCATTGGCGGCTGTTCAGCCTTTGGATGCGAGCGAAGGCTTTGATCTACGACTTGCGTCGTTGTCCTTTGTGGATGCGGATGCGGGCGACGAGGATCTGACGCTGCGCATCGTCGGTGCTGTTGGCGCCGGTGAACTTGAGTTTGATGCGGCCATTCTCAGCGCCCTGAATTTGGTGGGGGATGCAACGGCGGGCACCATCACCGGCAGTCAGTCCAATCTGAACACCCTGTTTTCGCGTCTCAATGCCATTCGTTATGTCGACGTGACTGGGACAGATGTCACCCTGACCCTGTTCATCGACGACAATGGGGCGACCGGCGGCGCGGCGCATAATGTGCAGCTGGGGCAGATCTCGGTTGCTGTCAATGCCGGTCCTGAGGCCACTGACAGCGTCAAAAATGGCACCGAAGACACCGTGATCCTGGGCCAGCTTACGGCAACTGATCCCGATGGTGACACGCTCACCTACTCGCTTGTTCCAGGACAGGGCGTGAGCAACGGGACGCTCGTGCTGAACTCCGATGGGAGCTATAGCTATACGCCCTATCCGAACTACGCAGGCACCGACAGTTTCCAATACCGCGTGAGTGACGGCACCGTCACTGACACAGCCGAAGTTACCTTGATCATTTCAGCTGAAGATGATGCGCCGATCCTGCGCAACGAACATATCACCGTCGCCGAAGATGGCACGCTTGAGGGGGAACTGGATGGTTTGGCGCTGAATGCGGGCGAGATCACCTTCGCCATCGCACCAGGAGGCGCGCCGCAGCACGGTACCTTGATCCTGAAGGCGAATGGCGATTACACCTATACCCCCCATGCGGATTATTTTGGCAGTGACAGCTTCACCTTTGTCGCCACCAACGCCGGACTAAGCTCTTTTGCGACGGGCATTGTCACCGTCACCGCACGCCCGGATGCCCCGACAATCACCGATCCCGGGACGCTGACACTTGAAGAAGATGACCTTGTGTCAGGCACATTGCAGGCGCAAGATCCCGATGGCGATGCCCTGGTGTTCTCTTTGGCCGAAGGTGGCGCGCCAGAACATGGTGTGCTCCTGCTGGATGAGGACGGTCTCTATACATATACGCCGGGTGCAAACTACTTTGGCGCCGACAGTTTTACCGTTGAAGTCAGCGATGGCACGCACACCACAACGCGTGTGATTTCAGTGAATGTGACACCTGTCAATGACGCACCCACAACCGAAGATCTGACCGTCTCGGGGGATGAAGACACCACCGTGACCGGGCAAATCGTGGCGGACGACGTTGATTCCGATCTGAGCTACTCACTGGCTGCAGATGATGCGCCCACAAACGGTGTGGTCACCCTCGCGGCAGATGGCTCTTTCAGCTATGTTCCCGTGACTGATTTCAATGGCCAAGACAGCTTTACCGTGGTGGTCAGCGACGGTGAATTTGAATTGCGCTCGGTGGTGACTGTCAATGTCGCGCCGGTCAATGATACGCCTGTGGCCGCTGACGACAGCTATGTGATCGATGAGGACACGGTGGGTGTCTTTGCGGTGGCAGCGAATGATACCGATGTGGATGTCACTGATGTGCTGGGCGCGGTTTCCGTTGGTGCCGCCTCCCATGGTACTGTGACCGTCGATGCGCAGGGACGGGTGATCTACACGCCCGATGCGGATTATTTTGGTGAGGACAGCTTCACCTACACCGTCGGGGACGGTCAGGGTGGCACAGCTACGGCAACTGTACATGTCACTGTGAACCCGAAAGGTGAATTTGACGCCCCAGCCACCGATCCCAGCGCGCCGGGCGATGACGTTTTTGACATCTCGGGCAGCAGTGGTCGCACCGCCCGCTTTGACGGTGGCGCAGGGTTCGACACCGTGCGCAACACTCAGGCCGGTGGCGTGTTTGATCTGACGGATGCGGAGTTTGTTGGGATTGAGCGGATTGATGGGTTTTATGGCCTGATGACGGTGACGGGGGGCGGGCGTTTGGATCTGTCCTCGGTGGCGCAGATCATCAATCTGCGCGGCATTCGCGGCAGCGATCTGGCGGATGAGATCCTCGGCAGCCAGGACAACGACGTGATCACCGGCGGCAAGGGCGCGGATCACCTGAGCGGCGGGCAGGGCGATGACAGCTTCCTGCTCGATGTGGGGGACGCCGCAGGCGACACCATTGACGGCGGCGCGGGCTTTGACCGGGTGCGCGCCAGCTATCTGGCCAGCCATCTGGATCTGTCCGGCGCGAGCTTCAGCTCAATCGAAGAGGTGGATGCCGGTGGCGCGGCGATCACCACGGGCGCGGCGGGGGTACTCGATCTCTCGGGCGTGGATCAGGTGGTGAACACCACGGGTTTGCGTGGATCAGGTGCTGCGGATCAGATCACCGGCAGCCAGGGCGCTGATGTGATTGCGGGCGGCGCGGGCGCAGATACGCTCGATGGGCAGGACGGTGACGACCTGTTTGAGACCACCGGCACTGAAAGCGCAGGCGATGAGATCGACGGCGGCACAGGCAATGACACGCTGCGCCATTCCGGCGGAGGTGATCTGGATCTGGGTGGCACAACATTGCACAACCTTGAGCAGATTGACGCGGGTGGCGGTGCGATCATCGCAGGCTCTGGTGCGCTGGATCTCTCTGGTGTGGATCAGCTGGTCAACACCACGGGTCTGCGTGGATCAGGTGCCGCAGATCAGATCACCGGCAGCCAGGGCGCCGATGTGATTGCAGGCGGTGCCGGAGCAGATACGCTCGACGGGCAAGGCGGTAACGACCTGTTTGAGACCACCGGCACTGAAAGCGCGAGCGATGTGATTGACGGCGGTAGCGGCAACGACACGCTGCGC
>CANMIH010000002.1 GCA_947497905.1 uncultured Pelagimonas sp. | reverse complement strand
GTCTTACCGTGGTCAACGTGACCAATGGTGCCGATGTTGCAATGCGGCTTACCGCGCTCAAACTTTTCCTTTGCCATCTCTCAGATGCCTCATGGTAGCTGGGACAAGTCCCCGGGGATTGGATCGCGCGCCGTTTATTCGGTTAAATGCAGGAAATCAAGCCAATGATGCTGTCTGAGCCCCCCTTCACACGCGAAGAGGGGCTTTCATGTCTCAATTCTCGACAACCCAAAAAGCCCCGCGCAGAGCCCCAGAGCCAAGCCTGCTTAGCCCTCTGAGGCATCAGAGGCAGGCTCATCCACCTCAACAGGCCCAAACCAGCCGACAGCCTGTTGCTGTTCACGCAGCCACTTTTCGATCTCGAGAGCGGCATCCTGAGACAGGGCTTTGAGCTGGGCATCGCGGTTGGTGGAGATGCGTGATTCGAAGACCTTAATCACATGAAGCAGATGCGTTTCATCGTTCATTTTGGCGGCTTTGGCATCGTCCCAGATTGTCACCCGCAACGCCAATGCGGATTTGCCGGGAACTAGAGCCGGTGGCAGCGAATAGGCTTCGACACTGATCCCGAAATGGTAAAGCTTCCCGCCCTCATACCGCCGGAACCTCTCTTCCACTGCGGCGTCAACCGACGCAATCAGTTCGTCTGTAGGAACGTCCCGGGAAATCAGAAGCTTTTGCACATTTGGCGCAACCACCTCTGCGAACCCAAGTTCGAAATCACCAAGCGGCTCCGCCGGTTTCTCCAGATCCACAGGGCCCTTCCCACATGCCGTCAATAGAAGGCCGCAGGTCAGCGCAGCAGCAATTCGGATCATAGTGTCTTCCCCTCACTCGTTGATCCCAGATACCGCACCCATGCGTGCCACGCAATTGCCGAACCGGGTGACCTGCCTTACCTTTACCGCAACGAGGAAGGAGCCGAGATGTCAAACACCGCAATTCCCGTACATGCGCCCCTGGTGACCAAACCCATGGGGCTTTGGAAAAGCCTTCAGGCGGCGCGGAACAATCTGCTTGAGATCATCCCCGATCTCGCCACTCGGCAACCCATGGTTTCAGGTCGCACTGGGAAACGGTGGCACATGGTGATGGACCCGGCTGCTCTTCGGCGTATCTTGCTAGAAAACCTCGATAATTACCCCAAGTCTCTCGTCACCAAGAACCTTTTGAAGCCAGCGATTGGTGAATCGCTTTTTATTGCAGAAGGTGCCCATTGGAAGTGGCAAAGACGCACGGCAGCCCCGGCGTTCTCTCATCGCAATGTGCTCAATCTTGCTCCTATCATGAGCGCGGCCGCCCAACGCTCTGTCTCTCGCATCCATGACGCGGGTCCTCGGGCGGTCAATTTTCTCGATGAAATGGTGACGCTGACATTTGACGTTATCTCCGATGTAACCTTCTCCGGCGACACCGGGTTTGATCGGAACAATGTACACAATGCGATCGATGCCTATATCTCGGAGGCCGGAAAAATCTCCTTGCTCGACATGCTGGGAATGCCCGACTGGGTTCCACGCCCGGGGCGTATGTTTTCTGCAGGCGCCGTGGATCAGATGAAGATGGTTGCTGACAAGGCCATCGAGGCCCGCAGCCACCGCTCTTCCGAACAAACACCTGATTTACTTGATTTACTACTGGCCGGAGAAGACCCCGAAACAGGGCGTAAGATGTCCGTGGCCGAGCTGCGCGACAATCTCCTGACCTTCATCGTCGCAGGCCATGAGACCACTGCACTGACCCTGGCATGGTCCCTCTATTTGCTCGCCCAGGATCCTCGAGTGCAAGATAAGGCACGCTCCGAGCTTGAGACCGTTCTTCTGGGGCGCTCACCCACAGGAGGGGACGTGGCGCACCTGCCTTATCTCCGGCATGTGGTGGACGAGGCACTTCGCCTTTACCCCCCGGCTGGCATGGTCTCGCGCACGGCGCAGGGGCCGGACGAACTCTGTGGGCGCGAGATCCGTCGGGGCGACACCGTGATTGTGCCGATCTATGCGCTGCACCGTCACCACATGCTTTGGGATCAGCCGAACGCGTTTTTGCCCGAACGCTGGGAAACGACCAAGCCGGACAGATATAGCTATCTCCCCTTCGGAGATGGCCCGCGTATCTGCATTGGGGCGTCCTTCGCCATTCAGGAGGCTGTGCTGACCCTTGCGACACTCTTGTCAGAGTTCCGCTTTCACCCGGTTCCCGGTAAAGAACCAAAACCAGTGATGATCATCACATTGCGACCGGAAGGTGGGGTTTGGCTCACCGCGGAACCATTGAAGCGGGGCTGATCCGTGACCAGCCACCGCTTATGTGTTAGTCACGGTTTGCGCCCGGAACCCAAAGCACATCCGCGCGGCCCTGATCGTTTGCAATACGAGCCGCAACAAAAAACCAGTCCGACAGACGATTGAGATACTTCACAACCGCGTCGTTTACCGCCTCTTGCGAAGACAGGTAGACGGACAGCCGCTCGGCGCGTCGCGCTACAGTGCGGCATTGATGCAGGTTGGCCGCAAGGGCCGTGCCACCGGGCAGAATAAAGCTGCGCAGGGGTTCAAGGTCTGCGTTCATGACGTCGATCTCGGCCTCTAGCCGTTCGACCTGAGCCATCACAACCCGCAGCGGCGGATACTCGGCTTCGGCATCTTTCGCCATATCCGGACGACACAGGTCTGCACCCAGATCAAACAGATCATTTTGAATGCGCCCCAATTGGACATCCATCTCACCCTCGGCATGAAGACGGGCCAGACCCACAATCGAGTTCAACTCATCCGTCGTGCCATAGGCCTCAACCCGCGCATCATATTTGGCAACACGCGCGCCATTGCCCAGCGCCGTGTCCCCCTTATCGCCTGTACGTGTGTAAATCTTGCTTAGAACAACCATCTCAGCCCCCGCCGCTATTCAGCCAAACAAACAACAGAACAATCAAGACAGCAACAAACTGAGCCACGATACGCCAGCGCATGATTTTGTTGGCGTGTTTACGGTTGAATTCACCACCCTTCGCAAAGGTGCCTATCCCGAACATCAAGATGGCCAGAACCGCCAAAATAGCGATTGCAGCAACCCAGAAAAGCGGATCGTTAGTCATGAAACCTCCATCGTTTCGTCTGACATAGCAGCGGCTTTCAGAAAGACGAGCCCCGGCATGAACATTTTGAAGAGGTTTACCCTATGCCCCTTTGGCCAACAGCCAGTCCAATTGTCGCGTGGTCAGGATACGCCGCGCAACCCCCATCATCCAAGTTGGAGTGGTGATGAAATACCGTGGCCGTGGATTTTTCGCTGTCAGCGCCTGCAGCACTTTGGCAGACACCGCGGAAGGAGGCAGCTCAAATTTGTCAGGGCCACGATCTTCATAAAGCCGTTTCAAAAGCTTCGCACGATACTGTTCAACGCGAGGAGAGGCTTCCCAATCTACCCAACGCTCGAAATGCGGGATGGAGTTCACACGGATCTTCGATGTGACCGGCCCGGTGTTGAGCGTAACAACGTGAATTGGAGTGTCGCGCAACTCGATGCGCAGGGTGTCGGTCAGGCCTTCAACGGCAAATTTCGTACTATTGTATGCCGCACGCCAGGGCATCACGACCATACCGAGAACCGAGCTGTGATTGAGAATGCGGCCATATCCTTGCGCCCGCATCACCGGGATCACGCGCCGTGTCAGTTCGTGCCAACCAAACACATTGGCCTCAAAAATGGCGCGCAACGCATCCGTAGGCAGGTCTTCGACCGCTCCGGGAATGGCATGGGCCCCGTTGTTGAACACCGCGCCCAAGGTCCCACCGGTGGCCTTTAAAACCTCATCGAGGGCTGCAGCAATACTGGAGGTGTCCGTATAATCCAGCTGGACGGTCTCAAAACCTTCGCCCGCGAGGCGGTCACAATCCACCTGTTGTTTACAGGCGGCAAAGACGCGCCAGCCATGATCGCGGAGATGGTAGATCACATCATAGCCAATTCCCGAGGAACAGCCTGTCACTAGGATGGTTTTCTGTTTCATAGAAGTGTCGTGGCTGGTTTCCCCGTGATTCGCACGCGGAAACGCAACTCTTACTCGGCTGGGATCAAAAACCGGCCAGACATCCAGCCGATGTCATTGCCGTCCAGTGCGCGAAGCTTGACCCAGCCATCAGACTGATCCACGAGAACCTCAACCTCTTCACCACGCACCAGCTGCGTTACCACGGCATGGCTTGTCCCCGGCCCGCTGCGCAGATTGACGCGATTGCCGGACACCGCGCGATATTCGATCTCTGGCACGACAACAGTGGGGGTCAAAGCCGCCACAGCAAGCGTGACCGCCGCCGTTTCGGCGACTGGCTGCGGGGACATGATCAAATCGTCACGTGGCACATCAACCCGGCTTTGCCCGACGGCAGATGTGCTTTGAACCGCAACTTTTGTGGGCTCAACGGTTAGTATGCTGCTGATGTCCAAAGAGGTGCGCGTGACCTCAGGCTCCTGACTGGGAAGGGTTTCAACCTTGGCCAACATCGTCACCCCTTGTTGACCCGGCTCAAACGCTGCGCCGCCCGACATCTCATACCAGGACCAACCCAGAACCAAAAATGTCAGTGAGATGAACGACCGCATACCCATACCTTCCAAAGAAATCGCACGTCATATACCGCTGCTGTGGTTAAGCTGCGATGAAGTAGTTCTACCAGTTTGACTTGAGCGCTCTAAGGGAAAAACAGGTTAATTTTCCCTCACGCACGCTTTACCCACTGGCAGCAGAGCGGTATCACCATCGACATGGTTGATGACTCCTCCGAAGAAAATATGACATCGCATCTGACGTCCGAACCGCTTCGCCGTGCAATTGGTGAGCGATATCTGACCTATGCGCTTTCGACAATTATGCACCGGGCGCTGCCTGACGCGCGCGACGGGCTCAAACCCGTGCACCGCCGCATCCTTTATGCGATGCGCCGCCTGCGCCTGTCCTCCTCTGGTGGTTTTTTGAAATCCGCGAAGATCAGCGGCGATACCATGGGGGATTTTCACCCGCATGGGGATGCCGCGATCTATGATGCCATGGCGCGACTCGCTCAGGACTTTACGATTCGCTATCCGCTGGTCGATGGTCAGGGCAACTTTGGCAACATCGACGGCGACAATCCGGCGGCCTCGCGCTACACCGAAGCCCGCATGACCGTAATGTCCGAGGCCCTGTTGCAGGGGCTGGATGAAGACTCGGTTGATTTTCGCCCCAACTACGATGGCCGTCTCGAGGAACCTTCGGTTCTTCCCGCCTCCTATCCCAACCTTTTGGCCAATGGCTCAAGCGGGATCGCGGTGGGGATGGCAACCAATATCCCGCCGCATAACATTGGCGAGCTGATCAACGCCTGTCTGCATCTGATCAAATCCCCAAACGCTGTGGATGACACCCTGCTGCAATATGTGCCGGGGCCGGATTTCCCGACCGGTGGCGTCATTGTTGAGCCCGCTGAAAACATCGCCCAGGCCTATGCAACAGGGCGAGGAAGCATCCGCCTCCGTGCCCGCTGGACCGTCGAAGATCTGGGGCGTGGCCAATGGCAGGCCGTTGTCACCGAAATCCCCTATCAGGTGCAGAAGTCAAAGCTCGTCGAACGGATTGCCGAACTGATCCAGACCAAGAAGATCCCGATTCTGGCCGATGTGCGTGACGAATCCGCTGAGGACATTCGCCTGATCCTCGAGCCGAAATCCAAAAACGTCGATCCCGACGTTCTCTTGAACATGCTGTTCCGCAATTCTGATCTCGAGGTTCGCTTTTCGCTCAACATGAACGTGCTGATCGATGGGGTCACCCCCAAGGTCTGCTCGATGAAAGAAGTTCTGCGGGCATTCCTGGATTTCCGCCGGGATGTGCTCTGCCGTCGGTCACGCCATCGGATGGAAAAGATCGATCACCGCTTGGAGGTCTTGGAAGGCTTGATCATTGCCTACCTGAACCTGGACCGCGTGATCGATATCATCCGCTATGACGACGATCCCAAGGCCGCTTTGATCCGCGAAGACTGGGATCGGGATTTTGTGCGCGCCACGTCTGAGACAGATTATGTCTCTCCCGCCCCACGCAAAGAAATTGGCCTGACCGAAGTACAGGCAGAAGCCATTCTCAACATGCGTCTGCGCAGCCTGCGCAAACTGGAAGAGATGGAACTGGTTTCGGAACGGGACGCCCTAAAAGAAGAACGCGCCGGTCTGGTGGAATTGCTCGGCTCAGATGATCTGCAGTGGAAGCGAATTGCCGAAGAATTGCGGGCTGTGCGCAAGACCTTTGGCAAAGACCACGCCCGTGGCGCGCGCCTGACCACCTTTGCCGAAGCCTCCGAGGCTGAAGAGGTGCCAATCGAGGCCATGATCGAACGCGAACCCATCACGGTTGTCTGTTCGAAAATGGGTTGGATTCGCGCCATGACCGGCCACATCGACCTCAAACGTGAGCTGAAGTTCAAAGATGGGGACGAAGCGCGGTTCATTTTCCACGCCGAAACCACCGATAGGCTACTTGTGGTTGGCACAAACGGCCGGTTCTACACTCTGTCTGCCGCCAACCTTCCCGGCGGGCGTGGCATGGGGGAACCCGTGCGCTTGATGGTGGATCTCCCCAACGATGTCGAAATACTAGATATCCTGATCCACAAACCCGATCGCAAGCTGTTGGTCGCCTCGTCTGCGGGCGACGGGTTTATCGTCAACGAGAACGATGTCATCGCCCAGACCCGCACCGGCAAACAGGTGCTGAACGTCAAAGCGCCGACCGTCGCTCTGGTGATCAAACCCGTAGAGGGAGACAGCGTTGCGGTCGTGGGCGAGAACCGCAAGGTTCTGGTGTTTGGTCTCGATGAACTTCCGGAAATGGGCCGCGGCAAAGGGGTCCGCATGCAGAAGTATAAGGATGGCGGCATGTCCGATGCCCGGACCTTTACCCGCGCCGATGGCCTGAGCTGGCTAGACCCGGCCGGCCGTACTCGGACGGAAACGGACCTGACGGAGTGGACCGGGAAACGTGCGGGCACAGGCCGGATGGCCCCGCGCGGTTTCCCCCGTGACAACAAGTTCAACTGAAGCCTCTGCTTCACGTGAATCTGAAACCCCGGCCCCATGTGGCCGGGGTTTTCGTTTGCGCCCGGCCCTCAGCTGGGTCAGGTTGCGGAAGAGATTTAAGGACGAGATGTTACTGTGACCCGCGACCAATCACCCTGGGGTGCCCCCAAACCCGAGCCGGTGCCCACCGCTCCCACACCGTCAGAGCCTCAAGATCATTTAGAAGGTGAGTTTCTTGGGCGTCGCGGGCGGTTGTTTGGCCTCGCGCTGCGCACGGGCGTCCTGACCATTCTAACCTTGGGGTTTTATCGGTTCTGGATGAAAACGCGGCTGCGCCGGTGGTACTGGTCGTCAATCCGTGTAGGGGGGCTACCGCTTGAATATGTTGGGGACCCGGTCGAGAAACTGTTGGGTTTCCTGATCGCCGTTGTGATCCTTGCTTTCTATGTGGGTGTCGTGAACCTACTGTTGATGTTCGCCAGTTTTTCCCTGTTTCAAGGGAACTTCGCCGCTTATCTGGCAAGCTTTGTGGGTGTCATTCCGATCTGGTTTTATGCCCAGTACCGCGCACGGCGCTATGTGCTCGCGCGGACCCGATGGCGCGGATTGCGCTTTGGCCTTGAACCCGGGGCCTGGGGTTACGCCCTACGCGCGCTCATGCATTGGGTTCTGACGATTGTCACCGCCGGTATTTTATGGCCGCGCATGACGTTTTACCTCGAGAAATACAAAACCGACCGCACCAGTTGGGGCAATGCCCAATTGACCCAAGGCGGGCGCTGGCAGATGCTGTTCCCATCGGCCAAGTGGTTCATATTAGGTGTTTTTCTCACCGCCTGTGGTGGCGCCCCCCTAGTTCGGGCGGGATACTTGGCCAATGATCTGTCCGATATCAATTTCGAACCTTCCCAATTCGGACTTTGGTTTCTGTTGATATTCGTCGGGGGCCTGGTGACGACATTCGGGGGTTTCTACTATCGCGTCGACACGCTGCGCCGTTTGACCGGTGCCAAGGAAATGAACGGAGTACGTCTCGTACTAAAGGCCCGCCCCATGCGCGTGTTTGGCATACATCTTGGGGGCTATACACTCGCGTTTTTTGCCTTGCTTGTCCCTCTGACTATGATGATGTTTGTGATCGCTTTTGCCATGGTTGGAATGGTTGGCAACGACAGTTTTGATCTCGATCTTGAATGGCTCAGCGCCCTAGACCGCTGGTTGCTCATCGTCATCAATATCGGCCTCTATTTTTCAGCCTTCCTGATGTGGTCGATCTTTACCCAAACCTTCATCACCTTCCCGCTGATGCGTCACTATGCTGAGACCTTGACGCTGCACAATCCAGACGCACTTCTGGCTGTCAGACAACGCCCAAGGGACGAACACATTGAAGCCGAAGGCTTTGCCGAGGCTCTGGATGTAGGAGCCTCAATATGACCCTGCGCCCTTCTGAGATTTCACGCCAGCATCAAACCGAAGCCTATTTTCTGGATGGGGTTATTCCTCAGGCACAGAAGATCGAATGCTGGATTGAGAAAGCCGCCGACATGCTGGCGATCCGGACTGAGGCAAAGACTCTGTACTGGAAATTGGACGACGTACGTGCGGTGCCCGATCAGGGGGGCAAAGACTTGCTGGTACTGCGGACCACTTCTGAGCCGCTGCCACGCGTATTGCTGACCGACCCGAGCTATATCAAGCATCTCCCTAAAGCCCGCAAAACGCCTCCTGTGACCAAGCGCGGCAAACTCGTGGCCTGGAGCTTTGCGGCACTGACCTCGGTCGCAATCATCATTTTCGGCCTCGTTCCGTTGATGGCCAATCAGCTGGCTGGATTTATCCCACCGGAGGGAGAACAGGCGCTTGGCGATGTCACCTTAACCCAAATCCGCGAGGCCCTGACCGACGAAGCCGCCCCCATCTCGTTCTGTACCGATACCGACGGAACCCGCGCCCTTCAGCGCATGCAAGACAGACTTGTTGAGGCGCAGGCTTTGGAAACGCCGCTACGGGTTCATGTTCTTGACCACGAGATGATCAATGCCTTTGCTCTACCCGGCGGACATATCGTGTTCTTCCGCGGTCTGATCGACAAAGCCGAAACACCTGAAGAAATCGCGGCTGTGTTTGCACATGAGATTGGTCACGTCGCCAGCCGAGACCCGACACGTCATGCGCTCCGCTCAGCGGGATCGATCGGTGTGTTGGGGTTGCTTTTTGGGGATTTCGCAGGTGGCGCTTTGGTGCTCTTGCTCACCGAACAATTGATTGAAGCGCAATATAGCCAGGGCGCAGAAGCCGCCGCAGACAGCTTTGCCTATGATATGTTGCTGCAGGCCGAGATCAGTCCCGCAGCCCTGGGCACCATGTTTGAGCGGTTCCTTGAACTGGGTGGGGAAACCGACGGTATCACCGCGCATTTCATGTCCCACCCTGCCCTCGGAGACCGGATTGAAAAGGCGCGTCATGCGGAACCGGCTGGGTTCCAGGCTCAACCCATTCTTACTCCAAAGGAATGGCGTGACCTGCAATCGATCTGCGGCGATTCTCATGAGCGGCGTGGAAAATCTCTCAAAAACTAGCTGCTGGTGCTGCGCCGCGGCGTCTTCTCGACAGAAAGTTTCTTATCGCGACATGAAATAATCCAAAACGCGACGTCCGCGAGCGGTAACGTGACGATTTTGCTCTGTTTCGCCTTGCGCCATCGCGCTATCAACTGCGGCGAGGAGTATTATGTGCGAGATCCGTCTCGCGCGATTCAAGGAGAGAAACGCGATGAAGGTCCTGGTGCCTGTTAAGCGCGTGATCGACTATAACGTGAAAGTACGCGTCAAAGCGGACGGAAGCGGTGTTGATCTCGCCAACGTAAAAATGTCGATGAACCCATTCGACGAGATTGCCGTCGAACAGGCCATCCGCCTGAAAGAGGCCGGAAAGGCAGACGAGGTTGTCGCGGTTTCGATCGGCGTCAAACAAGCGCAGGAAACGCTGCGTACGGCTCTGGCCATGGGTGCAGACCGCGCCATTCTGGTTGTTGCCGCTGACGATGTTCACACTGACATCGAGCCTCTGGCTGTTGCCAAGATTCTGGCCAAAGTTGTTGAAGAAGAGCAGCCCGGTCTGGTTCTGGCAGGCAAGCAGGCGATCGACAACGACATGAACGCCACCGGTCAGATGCTTTCGGCTCTGCTGGGCTGGTCGCAGGGCACTTATGCCTCTGAGCTGGACATCGACGGTGACAAAGCTGTTGTGACCCGCGAAGTTGACGGCGGTCTGCAGACCATCAAGGTGAACATGCCGGCGATCGTCACCGTCGACCTGCGCCTGAACGAGCCACGTTATGCGTCGCTGCCAAACATCATGAAGGCGAAGAAAAAGCCGCTGGATGAAAAATCCGCAGCTGACTACGGCGTTGATGTGAGCCCACGTCTTGAGATCGTCAAAACCACCGAGCCAGAAGCCCGCGCGGCTGGTATCGTTGTGGGTTCGGTTGACGAGCTGGTCGAGAAACTCAAAGAAGCGGGGGCTGTATAATGGCTGTTCTTCTTCTTGCTGAAGTGATCGGGGGCGAGCTTGCCCTGGACGCAACTGCGAAAGCTGTTTCGGCAGCAAAATCCCTTGGTGACGTGACTGTTCTGTGCGCAAGCGCGGCCTGTGGTGGCGCAGCGGAAGCCGCTGCAAAGCTTGACGGTGTTGCAAAGGTTCTGTGCGCAGATGACGTGGCCTATGGCAACGGTCTGGCCGAGCCTATCGCTGCATTGATCGTGTCGCTGGCCGGTGGGTACGAGCACATTGTTGCTCCGGCAACCGCATCTGCCAAAAACATCCTGCCGCGCGTTGCAGCTCTGCTTGACGTGATGGTGATCTCGGATGTGACAGCCGTTGTTGACGGTTCGACCTTCGAGCGTCCGATCTACGCGGGCAACGCCATCCAGACCGTCAAGTCGGGTGACGCAACCAAGGTTATCTCCTTCCGTACTGCAAACTTTGATGCAGCTGGTGAAGGTGGATCGGCCGCTGTTGAGGCGCAGGCCGCAGCAGAGAACCCCGGTCTGTCGGAGTGGGTTGAAGACAAAGTCGCCGAGAGCGATCGTCCTGAACTGACCTCCGCAGGTGTTGTTGTTTCGGGCGGCCGTGGTGTTGGCTCGGAAGAGGACTTCAAACTGATCGAGACCCTGGCAGACAAGCTGGGTGCGGCAGTTGGTGCCTCGCGTGCTGCGGTTGACAGCGGCTACGCCCCCAACGACTGGCAGGTTGGTCAGACCGGTAAAGTTGTTGCACCTGACCTCTATGTTGCCATCGGCATCTCGGGCGCGATTCAGCACCTGGCCGGCATGAAAGACTCGAAGGTCATCGTTGCAATCAACAAAGACGAAGAAGCACCTATCTTCCAGGTTGCGGACTTTGGTCTGGTTGCCGATCTCTTCGCCGCAGTTCCAGAACTGACCGAAAAACTGGGCTAAGCCCCGCTTATCGGATAGAGTATTTGAAAGGCCCGCATTTGCGGGCCTTTTTTCATTGGTCAAACAGCGTATAGAGCGTTGAATGCAAGAGCTGAGGTTTGGCTCCAAAACGCACGACAACCGCATTCTGCTCAGGCAAGAGATACACAATCTGCCCGGAATGCCCTGCAAAATAGGCAAAAGGGCCCTGAACGCTTGCGGCCTCGCGATCCAGAATGTCATGCCTGAGTTGCCACCCATAGACACCTGTCGCGCGTTCTTTTTCGGAAAGATCTGGAAGGATCCATTCGCGCCAAAGCGCCTCCGGCAAAAACGGCTCAGCCCCGCCATTGTCCAAGAGAAAACGACCAACCTTGAGCCAGTCAGATGCGCTGGCATAGACACAGCAGTAGGCCGAAACCTTGCCACTCGATGGGTTCCTCCGCCAGTAAGCCGTTGAGGCCCCAGCAGGCCCCCAGATTTTCTCTGTCAGGATTTCGCCTAACGGTTGATCGTAAACGCTTTCCAATAGCCATCCGAGCAGTGCTGTATTGACACTCTGATAGTGAAACACACCATGCAATTCTGGATCTGGAACCAACCCACTGGCAAGGCTCTCAATCCCAAACGCATGTAACCGTCCGACCGGTGAAAACGGTGAGAAACTGGCATCATCTGCAGGAAACTGCTTTTCATCTTTCGGAGGCTCACCACGCAGTGACAGCCCACTTGTCATCATCAGAACGGAGCGAATGGAAACGTCTGGCGCCTCGGGAAGGTAATACTGGAGTGAGATATCCAACCCTTCAATTTTGCCGTCGGCCGCGGCCTTCACCACCAAAACACCAACCAGAGATTTGACCAGCGAATAGGAATTGAGCCGCGTTTCGGCGTCTAGACCTGTCGCGAAGGCCCCGGCAAAGATGGCCCCGTCACGTTCCGCCAGGAGGACCCGCCCCTCACTGGCCTCGAAGAGCGTCATGGCCCTCGCATTTGGCGCGGGCCCCGAGACGCTCTGGGGCTTATCCGCGCCAGACAGAACAAAAAATTCCCCTCTGGCAGGCCAAAGGGGAGACGGAAAACCTTCGCTCCACAAAACAACCAGTTGCGGAGCGAGGAGAAGAATTGCGCCGAAGCCACCCGCAGACAAAAGTGCCAGCCATTTCAGAATACGCATAAAATCCCCTCGAGAATATCGAGAGGATTCACTGTACCCGTCAAAATGACAATACCGTTCTACCCTTTGGGATTCGGAAGTTCCGACATCGCTTTTAACAAGGCTTCCGTCGCTTCTTCGTGGGCCAAAGGCCCCATGAGCTCGGCAGCGGCACAGGCGTCAAATTCGCTATAGACCATGCCTTTGGTGGCTTCATTCAACGCCCGTTCAGACGCGACAACCTCAATCACCCCGGCCACACGCGGACGAATGGCCTCAACCATATTGCGGGTGACAAACAGAGGATCGCCAGACATCCGCGCATCTTGGCCTTCAGGAACGTCATGATTGGCGAACCACAGCAAAATCACCGGGCCACGCAGCAAGGTGAGCAGATTTTTCATCCGCGCAATCCATGCCATACGAAGCTCTTCTACGACCTTCTGATACCGCTCTTCCGAAATCTCGGCCAGATGCCCAAGCATATGGCGCACAAAGTGGAATTCCGTAAAATCCACCTCGGGATACAGGGCTTCCAACCGGTCAGAAGCCTTTAGGAACCGGTCATTGCGGCGCGGATGCACCGTATAGAACCGGTTCGACATATTCTGCGCGCCCATGATCTGAAGCACTTTGATATTGGCATTAGACGCCAGTTCCAAAGTCGAGGGATCATTGAGGTAGAGATCCACCCCCGCATTCACCACCCCAAAATTGGCGCAGGACACATTGAGATGCTTTTCCAACATCGCAGGAAATGGCGTTTCAATAAAACGCCCGTAGGTTTCGGTCCCACCCAGAAACGCAATGTAATCCCCGTCCAACTGGCGACGCGGTCCACGGAATAAGATCCGGGATTCGCCGTAGCGACAGGGGTAATATTCAAGGGCCCTCTGGCCCCCCCCATGAACAGACATCTTTGCCCACCATATTTTCTTTCACCCATCGCTGAGATTCGCTGAAATCCGTTGCCAAGTTGCTAAAGTTAAATTGCGTTTAGAGTTTTCAAGACCTGCCCTTGCCCCTGCCCCACAACGGGGCCTATTGTTCGCCCAAATTGACAAGGGGAAGCGAGATGGAGATCAAGTCAGTCGGCGTCATTGGCGCGGGGCAGATGGGAAATGGCATTGCACATGTGATGGCTCTGTCTGGCTATCAGGTGCAACTGAACGATATCTCGCAGGACTCGTTGGACAAAGCTGTTGCTTTGATTACCAAAAACCTTGACCGACAGGTCAGTCGCGAGAAAATTTCCGGCGAAGATCGCGATGCGGCATTGGGGCGGATCTCGGCCACATTGAACCTGAGCGATGTTGCAAAAACCGATCTGGTGATCGAGGCCGCAACCGAACGCGAAGACGTCAAAAACAAAATCTTCGAAGCGCTCCTTCCCGACCTTGGCGAAAACACAATTCTTACGTCAAATACCTCGTCAATTTCGATCACTCGCTTGGCCAGCCGCACCGACCGACCTGAAAAGTTCATGGGGTTTCACTTCATGAATCCGGTTCCGATCATGCAGCTGGTCGAATTGATTCGTGGCATTGCAACCGATCAGGAAACCTATGAGGCCTGTCTGGGTGTGGTTCAGCGCCTAGGAAAAACCGCCGCCAGCGCCGAGGATTTCCCTGCCTTTATCGTAAACCGGATCCTGATCCCGATGATCAACGAGGCCTGCTATACGCTGTATGAAGGTGTCGGCAACGTGAACTCGATCGATATGGCGATGAAGCTTGGGGCAAATCACCCAATGGGTCCGCTTGAGCTCGCGGATTTCATCGGCTTGGACACCTGTCTGGCGATTATGAATGTTCTGCATGACGGTCTGGCCGACACCAAATACCGCCCCTGCCCGCTTTTGACCAAGTATGTAGAGGCTGGTTGGCTGGGTCGCAAAACCCAGCGCGGTTTCTATGACTATCGCGGGGAAACGCCGGTCCCAACCCGCTAACCTGCATTCCTGTATGGGAGCTCTGCATTTCCAAACAATGGACCCGCAGAGCTCCCCGCCTTACCTGTCTACAAGATCAGAATAGTCAGGAGGCCGAATTGCCCCATGTTCTTATTGCCGGTGCCACCGGCTACCTCGGGCGCTATATCGTGTCCGAATATGCCGCCCGCGGTTGGACAGTTACCGCACTAGTACGGGACGCCTCGCGCGCCTCTGATCTAGAGGCCGATCATGTGAGACAGGTGCAGGTCACCGACGCTAAATCTCTGGTGGGTGTGATGCAGGGGATTGATCTGGTTATCTCCGCCTTGGGGATCACCCGGCAAACAGAGGGGGTTGGGTACTGGGATGTCGACTATCAGGCCAACCTCAACCTCTTAAACGAAGCCCTCAGCGCAAATGTCCCAAGGTTTGCATATATTCACGTTCTGGGAGCGGACCACATGCCCGACGTGCCTCTGGTCCAAGCCAAAACCGCCTTTGTGACAGAGCTCCAATCGGCGCCTATTGTCTCGACTATTATCGCACCTTCCGGCTATTTCTCTGATATGTCAGACTTTTTACAGATGGCCAGATCAGGGCGTGTCTGGCTGTTTGGCAAAGGAGGGCACAGGCTCAACCCGATTCATGGCGCCGATCTGGCCGCCGCTACAGCCGAAGCGATTGACGCCGAACAAGGCTGGCTGGATGTTGGAGGCCCCGAGATATTCACGCACGAGGATCTCGCAAAGCTGGCCTTTACCGCCCTTGGAACGCCCGTAAAAATTTCGCGGATACCGGATTGGGTGCGCAGGGCGGTTCTGCGTCTCCTGCCGTTTACGACGCGGCAAAAAACCCGAGGCCCTCTACAGTTTTTCTTATCAGCTATGGGTCAAGATATGGTCGGAGAACGGCGCGGCGAAAGAACGCTTGGCAGTCACTTCCGGCAGGAACTCAAACGCTTATGATCAGCGAAGATTGATCGTCGTTTCGCGCAACCAGGCCACAAACTCACGCTGCCCCCCGTCAAAGGCCTTCACCTCTTCCGGAGTAATCGGAGTACCGACAACAGGCTTCTGAGGCCGCTTGCAGGCATGGATCACTTCGTGGATCAGCAGCCCCTGGCGGATGGTTGGAGAAATTCGGTTGGCAATCTGATAGGCGCGGCTGTTTTGACCTGGGAAAAAGATCGGCACAACAGTGGCCCCGGAGCGCTGAATCATCTTCGCGGTGAAGGGGTTCCAACCGCGCTCGATCGCAGGGCCAAACATCGTATCGGATGAGGCCACAACCCCAGACGGGAACAGTACAATCACGCCATTGTCTTTGAGATGCGCCATTGCTTTGGCCCGCATATCAAGACTTTGCTCACGTGCGTTCTCTTCATGCGGAAAGGGCACCGGGATCATAAAGGGATCGATCTCACGAATGCCGGTCAACAGCGACCGTGTGAGGATCTTATAATCTTCGCGAACCTGTCCAATGAGATGCGCCAGCACCATACCATCGACCAACCCATGAGGATGGTTAGCCACAATGATCACGGGGCCGGTTTTGGGAATATTGGCAATCTGCTCTGGCGGGGTCTGGAGCTGGATCCCCATGATGTCCAACGCCTGAGTCCAGAACTTCTGGCCTTCCGCAGGACCCATGCGTTCGAACCGACGCACCATACGCAGCATGGGGAGTTTTCCGGTCAGCCATTCGAGGGTACGAATGGTGTTCGCCTTCCAGGGATTGGTGAAGGTATTGGAATAGCTGATTTTGCGCTTGTCGTACGGCTGTTCCGCGACAGGAGTGGCCTTAGGGCCAGCTGTGGCTTGCGAGCTATCAACCATAGACCAGTATCGTCCCGTTCCGTTTACCCGGTCAATGCCGGTTAGCAGTCTTCCCCAAACCGGTCCGCCACCAAAGCCTCGATCGCATCCGCCAAGGCCTCGGCCTGAGCGCCCGAAGTCTGAACTTCAATAGTGGTTCCTTTAGCGGCTGCCAACATCAAAAGCCCCATGATGCTATCACCACCCGCTGTCATTCCATCCCGGGCCACATCTGCCGTAGCGTCAAATTGCTCAACCACCTCGCAAAACTTGGCCGAGGCGCGGGCATGCAGCCCTTTTTCGTTGATGATTCTCAATTTCCGGCAAATTGCAGTGCTCATGAAACTCGGTCTCCTCCCAAAGAGATCAGCTTACGACAGGTCGGTGGAAAAATTCTGGCTATCGATATATTTGCGACCGGCGTCTAGTGCCGCACGGACCGCTTCCGGTACCGCTTTGCTCCGGCTTTTCGCCAGTTTGATCAGCATCGGCAGATTTGCTCCGTATACGATGCGACGATTGCAGGGCCGGCACGCATCTAGTGACAGGTTCGAAGGAGATCCCCCAAACATATCTGTCACAATAACAACACCTTGCCCCTGATCGACCTCATCGGCAGCAGAACAAATTTCGGCCTGTTTCAAACCACGGTTACAATCTGCGTCGATCGCGATCGCCTTCATGCCCGGCTGTCGCCCCACAACATGCTCAACCGCCGCAAGATATTCCTGCGCCAACCCGCCATGTGCTACGATCACGATACCGATCAATGTGCGCCCTTTCCAAGACCAGCTTTTTTCGAATCGGACGCTCCACGAAGCCCCCGACGTTCCAGCTCGCGGTGCCTTATTGACACCGGCCAACCGTCATGTGCAAGAGCCGCCGCCACGCTTTCGGTCATCGCAACCGAACGGTGTTGCCCTCCGGTACACCCAAAGCCAACCGTGAAATGCGCTTTGCCCTCTTCGACACAGGCCGGGAGCATGAATGTAATCAGATTCAGCACATGTTCAAGAAACGGCGCATGCCGGGCGTCTTGCGCAATATAGTCGACAACGTCCGCATCCATCCCCGTGTAGGGCTTAAGCTTTGGATCCCAGTGAGGATTGCGCAGGAAACGACAATCGAATGCAACATCCAGGCCTTGCGGCATGCCTCGTTTATAGGAGTAGCTCTGCACGGACACCGCCATCGAGTGTCCGGTTTTGGGGGCAAACCAATTGTCCATCTCAGCTTTGAGATCGTGGACAGTCAATTCGCTGGTCTCGATCAAAATGTCAGCCCGCGCGCGCACACCATCCAGAAGCGCAATCTCCCGCAGAATGCCGTCCATAGGTGTCTCATGCGGAGCCAATGGGTGCCTGCGACGAGTTTCGGAAAACCGGCGCGACAGGATCTCTGGCTGACAATCCAAATACAGAAGCTCGACATTCAGAGAGGCGCGTTCGATCAATCGCGCATGTAGTTCGAGCAAACCTTCTGCCGAGAAATCCCGATTGCGCACATCAATCCCAAGCGCCAGAGGCTGGGCCAGAGGCGCATTCACATCGGTCAACCTTGGGATCAGACTAAGCGGGATATTGTCGATGCTTTCATAACCCATGTCCTCCAGCGCTCGGATAGCCGTGGTCCGCCCTGCGCCCGAAGGGCCGGTGACCAACACAACGCGCTGCCGATCTTGCTCATTTTGAACCATGGGTCACTCCCTTCTGCCATCTATCAGATAGCGCATCAGGCCTGCAGCCAAATAGGGGGACGCGCAATTGTGAAGCAAGGGGAGATTGACATCCAAAAGAGTAGTTTCGCGAAACGGAGGCAGACGATCGGGTTCTTCTTGGTCCAAATCAAGAACACTGACCACACGGGTGCGCCCCGCAGGTGTGGCATTCAGCAGACCTATCCCACGCATTTCAATCAGACCGGTCAAACCCTCAGGGCAAGTTGCCCAGAGAGTACCGCCCGTGTTTTCCAAAATGGTGCGATCATCTGCAACAAGCGACGCGCCCAACGCCAACATCTGGAGCGCCAGACCCGATTTCCCGCGGCCCGACGCACCTTTGATCAACAACCCCCGCTGGTTCACCGCCACTGTGGTTGCGTGCAGGATCATGGTCAGATTGGCAGACCGACCACAAACCGGGCACCCAGCGGCTCGGAGGTGACATCAGCCTCGGTTGGTCGAATGTTTTCAGCCCAGATCACGCCACCATGCGCTTCGACAATCTGTTTCGAGATTGCCAGCCCAAGGCCCGAGTTGTTGCCAAAATCAGACTGAGGGCGTGAGGTATAGAACCGTTTGAAGATCTTCTGAAGCGCTTCTTCAGGAATTCCTGGCCCCGTATCTTCGACCACAACAAGAATGCGGTTGTCACGCCGACGCGCCCATACCCGGATGGCATCTCCGTCTTCGCAAAAGCTGATGGCATTGGTGATCAGATTGACAAACACCTGCGCCAGTCGCGGCTCAAGACCCTGGATCGTGATCGGCCCAGAGGGAAGATCCGAGATAAACTCGACCCCCTTTTGCCGAGCATCCTCACCCAGAAACTCGGACAGGTTTCCGAGCATCTCCATCAGGTTGAACTCTTGCTCTTCCTCTTTGACCAGCTCCGAATCCAAACGCGATGCATTTGAAATGTCGCTGACCAAACGGTCCAAGCGGCGGACATCATGTTCAATAACGTCCAAAAGTTTGACCCGGTGATCCTCTTTTTTGACCATCCGCAACGACCCGACAGCCGAGCGCAAACTGGCCAAAGGGTTTTTGATCTCATGTGCGACATCGGCGGCAAATTGTTCGTTGCTGTCGATCCGGTCGTAAAGCGCCGAAACCATCCCACGCAGCGCACCAGAGAGGCGCCCAATCTCATCCGGACGCGCCGTCAGATCCGGAATACGGATCCGACCCGGCGCCACATTGCGTTTGTTGCGGTCCCGGCCAATCTCAGCTGCATCTGCAAGATCCGAAATCGGATTGGCAATGGTTGAAGCCAAGACAAGGCTCAGACCGATAGAGACCAGCGTCGCAATGACAAACATCTGCAAGACCCGCTCGCGTTCGGCACTCACAGCTGCGTCAATCTCCGCGGCGGTCGACACCAAGGCCACGGTTCCCAGAACCGCGCTCCCTTGGCGGATCGGAGAAAAGGCGTGAAACAGAGTTTCACCCTCAGAACCACGCCCGGAGATGACCCGCGTTTCGCTTGCATCCCCCTGCTCGATCATGCGGCGCAATTTGTCTTCCAAGATCAGTTCGGGCTGCGGCTGGAAATAGGTGAACATCCCGGCAACGCCGGTCCAGACCCCATTCAAAAAGTCCGAAATCAAAGTGGGCTGCCCATCGTCGCCATTGGCAGACATAACTGGGCCCAGATTGCCCTTGGCTTCACCGACAAGAAAACCCGCCGTGTCGTAGATCAAAAGCTGCATCCCATCGCGCAGGTCCAAACCCGCGACAAGAGACGCCACATCCAACCCATCAGCCGTGCCAAGCGTGGTCGGCTCTCCGGGAGTCAGCTGGGCTTCAAAAACATCCGCGATCAACTCGACGTCGGACTGCAACCCGTTGACCTGTTGCACCGCCAATGTATCGCGCGAGGAATTCAGCCATAGAATTCCCGCGACCAGAACGTTGAGCGCGATCAGGTTGAACGTGATGATTTTGCGGGTCAGGGGCGATCGATTAAGAGAAAACACGCTTCGCCGAGCCCGCGTATCACGCAGCTCTTTCTCGACCGTGCTGTCCGGGGCGACCCAATCGTCCCCCAAAACAACATCGGCATCCCGGCGATCTTCTTCGGGTTGCTTTCGCATCGACATCCGTTCGGCAAATGCCATGGGTTATTCTTCGTTGTAACGATACCCGATACCATACAGCGTTTCGATGGCAGAAAAATCACCATCTACGCCGCGCATCTTCTTGCGAAGACGTTTGATATGGCTGTCGATTGTCCGGTCATCCACATAGACCTGATCGTCATAGGCCACGTCCATCAGCTGGTCGCGCGATTTCACAAAGCCGGGGCGCTGCGCCAATGCCTGCAACAACAGGAATTCGGTGACGGTCAGCGACACGTCTTTGCCTTTCCAGGTCACTGCATGGCGCAATGGATCCATGGTCAGCGACCCACGGGTCATCAGCTTTGTTTCTTCGGTATCGGCAACAATCTCGCCCGCCACAGCTTCTTGGCGGCGCAGCAATGCACGAATACGTTCGACCAGAAGACGCTGAGAGAAAGGCTTTTTAACGTAATCATCGGCGCCCATGCGCAGGCCAAGAACCTCGTCGATCTCGTCATCTTTGGATGTCAGGAAAATAACGGGCATCTTCGACGTCTGACGCACACGCTGCAACAAATCCATACCATCCATGCGTGGCATCTTGATGTCGAACACAGCCATGTCCGGCATCTTTTTGTTAAACGCATCAAGCGCGGCTTGGCCGTCATTATATGTCTCGACCTCGAAGCCCTCAGCCTCAAGAGTCATCGAAACCGATGTCAGGATATTCCTGTCATCGTCCACAAGGGCGATTTTCGACATGGGGCATTCCTTATACTGCTCTGGTTGCCTGTTTTTTTGGCCAGTATGGGTCAATTGATGCTTTACAACAATCCCCAACCACGAATCAGACTACCGTCATTGCCACATTTCGGACGAAATCTGATAAGGAATGACTAAAATGTCTCACCTGACGCTATCCGAAGGTCGGCAAGCTTTCGCTTTGGTATCGCTAAACCCAAAACTGCTATCGCTAACCGTGCTTTTCCGTCCTGTTCACTGGGGAAAGCGGCATGTTAAAGACATTTCACGGCCAGCCTAGGGCTGACAGCCTATGACTTGAACAGCGCTGCTACAGGAGCAAGCAAATGACATTTGGACGGGTAAACCCGCAATTCCGGCTTGAAGATCAAGGGATCGAGGGGCTGGGCAATGTCTATTACAACCTCATGGAGCCTGCGCTGATCGAAGCCGCTCTGAAACGTGGCGAAGGCTCTCTTGGCAAAGGTGGATCATTTCTGGTGACAACCGGTCAGTTCACCGGTCGTTCGCCAAAAGATAAGCACATTGTCAAAACCGACAGTGTCGCTGACAACATCTGGTGGGACAACAACCGCGCTCAGAGCCCTGAAGGGTTTGACGCATTGCTTGCCGACATGCTTGAGCACATGAAAGGCAAAGACTACTACGTGCAGGACCTGGTGGGTGGTGCAGACCCAGCCAATGCCGTGGATGTCCGCGTGATTTCGGAACTAGCCTGGCACAACCTGTTCATCCGCCACCTGCTGCGCCGCCCGGATCGGGAAGATCTGGACAGCTATGAGGCCGACTGGACCATCATCAACTGCCCGAGCTTCAAAGCGGACCCGGCCAAACATGATTGTCGCAGCGAAACCGTGATCACGATGAACTTCGACAAGAAGATGATCCTGATCGCCAACACCCAATACGCGGGTGAAAACAAGAAATCGGTCTTCACGCTTCTGAACTACCTGCTGCC
Organism: uncultured Pelagimonas sp.; assembly: GCA_947497905.1. Classification (GTDB taxonomy): domain Bacteria; phylum Pseudomonadota; class Alphaproteobacteria; order Rhodobacterales; family Rhodobacteraceae; genus CANMIH01. The sequence continues at coordinate 668,722 of CANMIH010000002.1, read as the reverse complement.
AGAAAAAGGCATCATGCCGATGCACTGCTCGGCCAACCATGCCGTGGGCAACCCAATCGACACTGCCGTTTTCTTTGGCCTATCTGGCACCGGAAAAACCACACTGTCGGCCGACCCGGATCGTGTCTTGATCGGCGACGATGAACATGGCTGGTCGGATCGTGGCACCTTCAACTTTGAAGGGGGCTGCTACGCCAAAACCATCAACCTGTCTGCAGATGCCGAGCCCGAAATCTACGCGACCACCGAAAAGTTCGGCACCGTGATCGAAAACATGGTCTACGATGAAGAGACACGTGATCTCGATTTCGAAGATGACAGCCTGACCGCCAATATGCGCTGCGCCTACCCGCTGCACTATATTTCGAATGCGTCGAAGACTGCCTTGGGTGGACATCCGAAAAACATCATCATGCTGACCTGTGACGCCTTTGGGGTTCTGCCTCCGATCGCGCGTTTGACCCCAGCACAGGCGATGTACCACTTCCTGTCGGGCTTCACCTCAAAAGTGGCTGGGACTGAGCGCGGCGTAACCGAGCCCGAACCCACGTTCTCGACCTGTTTCGGCGCGCCATTCATGCCTCGCCGTCCAGAGGCCTACGGCAATCTGCTGCGTGACAAGATCGCCAAACACGGTGCAACCTGCTGGCTGGTCAACACCGGCTGGACCGGTGGCGCCTATGGCACCGGGTCGCGTATGCCGATCAAGGCAACCCGTGCCCTGCTCACCGCTGCGCTGAACGGCTCGCTCAACACCGCCACCTATCGCACCGACAACAACTTTGGCTTCGAAGTGCCCGTTTCGGTCGAAGGCGTGCCTGAGCTTCTGCTGGATCCGCGCAAGACCTGGGAAGACAAAGCGGCCTATGATGCACAGGCTCAGAAGCTTGTTCAGATGTTTGCCGACAACTTTGCCCAGTATGTGCCTTTTATCGATGACGACGTGAAGGCCGTTGCCATCGGCTGATCTCAGCGACCGAAATTTTCAAAGGCCTCGTTCTTGGAACGGGGCCTTTTTTCATGCCAACCAAGATTACCACCTTTTGCACGCACAGAGGCACACCCATGTTATCCTCATGCGCTTAATGACACTGACATATACGACACTCGCGCTTCTCTGGGCAAATGCAGCTGCGGCTGCCGGAGTTACGCTGGAATACGGCGTGATTTGTGAGCTGGCACCGCAAGGAGAACGCAGCGCGCCAGAGACGGAACTGGGCCGGATCAATCTGATCAATCAGGATCGGCGTTTTGACGTTATCACCACCCAAATCCCAGCCCAACTAGGCCTCAGCTTTGGCATCCGCGCGGAATTTACTGACGAAACACCGCCACAGCGGATCGAAATCTCCGTATCCCATCCGCCAATGGGACAAAATCAGGTGACCGAACAACGTTGGGATGCTGCGTTGAACCCGGACCGACCGTCGCTCAATGTTTTTACCTTCGAGTACCCCCATGAGCTGGTGCCGGGGCATTGGGAGTTTCGCATACTTCAGGACGGCGCTACGATCGCCCGACAGCAATTTGACGTTCTGAGCCAGCCCAGCACGCGTGAAATTGACCAGATCTGTTCCGGCAACGCGGTTATATCCTAACGCACAACCGCGCGCACGACATCGCGCAAACTGCCATGTCGATCGAAGCTCTCTGCAACAATGCGCGTCTCCTCTAAACGCGGGCGCTGTTGGCTCGCCTGACTGTCGGCACAGCGATGCAGGTCCTCAATCGTTACAACCGGCACACCAGCCGCACGCAGCCTATCCTCCAATTCAACCCGGTCTGGATGCACGGCGACCCCCACTTCGGTTACAACCACATCCACATGCTGACCCGGAGTTGTCACGCAGCCCACCTTTGGCACGATCTTGGCAAAGCCCGCGGCGCAGAGACGTGTGGTGATCACAGTCAGATCCGCACCTTCGGCCGTATCCGCATGCCCCCCTGAACCCCCGATCAAAACGCCATCTGCGCGTGAGGTGACATTGATGTTGAACTCTAGATCAACCTCTGCGGCGCCGAGGATTACTGCGCTGAGTTCATTGACTGTGTTGTCGACATGAGGCCCCGCATATTCTGCAGCCGACATCATTTGGTGACACGGATTGTTTTGAATAGAGCGCACCGCAGCGAGATCAAAACATTGCACGTCACGCAGATGAGTAAACAAACCGGCCAGCAGCAAATCAACCTGCGTCCCGGTTATGCCACCGCTGGCAAATCCACCTTGAATGCCCTGCCGCGCCATCTCGCACCCTACGGCCCGCGCGGCCACCAGCGACACGCCCCCTGCCCCAGTTTGAAAATTAAAGCCCGCTCGCAAGACCCCACTGTGGGCAATCACCCGTGCCGCCATCTCCCCGATCGCCCGGCTCACATCATCCGTTGCTGGTCGCGTGGTTCCGCTAGAAATCCCGGATGGGTCGCCGATCTGATCCACCAACGCCACGTGATTCACGTGGAGCGCCGGGACATCCTCCGGTAAGTGCGGTGATAGGTGGTCTGTCACACCCGTCACCCAGCGGGCAGCCCGGACGTCAGATTGTGGGTATCCCATCGCCCCAAAGGCGCGCGGACCAACCCGCCCGCTTAAATTACCCGCATGATCAACAGAGGACGCCGCAACAAAAGCAGCATCTATCACAAGCTCACCCTCATCAATCTCACGGGCGCGCCCACCATGGGTCTGCAATCGCACCGCATTTGGTAGCATCCCGTGACTAATCGCCTGCGCGACAGGGCCAGAGACAAATCCGGTACTGATCCGACTGACAACACCTTCCTGAATATGGTCAACCAAAGGGGCATGCACAGGAAAGATGGAACTGGCGGCGACGTGTAAATCTTTCAACCCACGCCCGGCACAGGCCGCCAGAACCCCATTCAGCACGGCATCGCCATTTCGCAGGTGATGATGAAACGACAGCGTTGCACCATCGCGAAGTTCGGCGCGTTCAATGCTCTCTTCCAGCGCTTTTAGATCCATCAACACATCACCACACCTTTTGCGGGAAACTTGAAAATTCTTGGGGATGGAATGAGTTATCCCAAACAATATGCACCAGCCCCGCTTGTCACGATGACCCTTGAAGGGTAGCCGGGGCATCCAGCGGTCTGCCAATCTATATCCTGCTACCCGGTCGAATTCATCCACAACTTAATGTGGGGGCCAGGAAAATATCGCTTTACTTACCCCCTTAGGCACAGGCACCATATATGGTAAGGTCGAGCGGACAATCCGCCGCCTGTAGAGCAGTAGGCAAGCACTGGGGGAGCTGCTTTCCACCAGCGCAAAATCAAATTGAGGTGGCTGCCATGGCCGTGTCGGAACATTTTGTAGGGGATGATCTGCATCCCATCGACATCGTCGAACATATTGCCGCGCATAACGCGTGGGAGTTCGACCGTCTTGCGGATGATCAGATTGCCATGTCCGTCGAGGGGCAATGGCGCACCTACTCCATCACGCTTGCTTGGTCCGAGTATGATGAAACGCTGCGTATGATCTGCACCTTTGATATGGAACCCTCAGCCGAGCGCATGGGTGTCCTTTATGAGGGATTGAACGCAGTGAATGACCAGTGTTGGGCCGGGGCCTTCAGCTATTGGTCCGATGCCAAGCTGATGGTTTACAAATATGGCCTCGTACTGGCGGGAGGCAATTTTGCCAGTTCTGAGCAGATTGATACGCTGATCAACGCGGCGGTTCTGAGCTGCGAACGGTACTATCCCGCATTCCAGCTCATGGCGTGGACGGATAAAACGGCTGACGAAGCGCTTAAAATCGCCATCGCAGAGGCCTATGGCCGCGCCTGAGAGCGCCCATTCGGAGGTCTCAAAGGCACGCCGGATAGAATTTGGACGAGAAGAAGACCGCCGCGCATTGCAGCGGTCTTTTGTTTTTGATTAGGTCCGGATCATCGGACGGAGGATATGATGCAAGACGGTGAAATCGCACAGCGCGGATTGGTGTTGTTGGGCTGCGGCAAGATGGGGTCAGCCATGCTTGAGGGCTGGTTGGCGCGTGGATTGCCCGCAGGCTCGGTGTGGGTTCAGGATCCCCGCCCTTCGGACTGGCTCAAGGCGCAGGGTGTGCATATCAACGAAGGCCTGCCCGCCGATCCGGCCATCGTTCTGATCGCTGTCAAACCGCAGATGATGCAAGATGCGCTGCCCGCGCTGCAGGCTTTGGGAAATGGCACAACAACCTTCCTGTCTGTCGCCGCAGGTATTTCCATTGGCACCTACGAGGATATTCTAGGCGACCAAACCCCCATCATTCGCGCCATGCCAAACACCCCTGCCGCTGTTGGTCAGGGGATCACTGCGATGATCGGCAACGCCAAATCTGACGACACCAAGCTGGACATGGCCGAGGCGCTTCTATCCGCCGTCGGTCAGGTGGTGCGTCTGGAGGCCGAAAGCCAGATTGATGCCGTCACTGGCGTCAGCGGTTCGGGCCCGGCCTATGTCTTTCATCTGATCGAATGTATGGCCGCCGCCGGTGAAGCACAGGGCCTGGCCCGCGATCTTGCCATGGCTCTGGCCAAAGCCACCGTGGCCGGGGCCGGAGCCTTGGCGATGCAAGCCGAGGAAACACCGGCCCAATTGCGCAAAAACGTCACGTCTCCCAATGGCACAACGCAGGCCGGTCTTGAGGTTTTGATGAACGAAGACGAGGGCCTGCCTCCGCTGATCCGCGCCACGGTCGGCGCAGCAACTGAGCGTTCGAAGGAGCTGGCCAATGGCTGATATCAGCTATGATGATTTCTTAAATGTCGACATCCGCACCGGTACAATCGTCAAAGCCGAGGCCTTTCCGGAGGCCCGCAAGCCAGCCTACAAGCTCTGGATCGATTTCGGTCCTGAGATTGGTGAAAAGAAAAGCTCGGCCCAGATCACGGTGCATTACGACCCTGAGGCGCTTGTCGGCACACAGGTGATGGCGGTTGTGAATTTTCCTCCACGTCAAATCGGGCCAGTGCGCTCTGAGGTTCTCGTTCTGGGCTTTTCGGACAGTGACGGATCCATCGTTTTGGCCCGCCCGGACAAATCCGTGCCCAACGGAGGGCGCATGCATTGACGAAACTCCTTATCACCCGCAACCTGCCGCAAAGCGTGGTTGCTGCTGCGCAAGCGCAATTCGATGTAACCTACCGCGATAAGACCACGGTAATGTCGCGCGAGGAAATGGTAGCCTCGCTAAGCGAATTTGACGCCATCCTGCCAACCTTAGGTGATCTTTATAGCGCCGAGGTTTTTGCCGCAGTCGACGCTCCGCGCACCAAACTTTTGGCCAATTTCGGCGTTGGATTTAACCACATTGATGTCGCTGCGGCCAAATCTGCGGGGATCGCGGTGTCAAACACGCCCGGCGCCGTGACCGACGCCACGGCGGACACAGCCATGACACTCATGCTGATGTCGGCCCGCCGGGCAGGAGAAGGCGAACGCCTTGTCCGGTCAGGCGAATGGCAGGGCTGGCACCCGGTTCAGATGTTGGGCCTACATCTGAGCGGCAAGCGTGTTGGCATTGTCGGCATGGGGCGCATTGGTCAGGCAATCGCCCGCCGGTGTCATTTTGGCTTTGGCATGTCGGTAGCCTATTTCAATCGATCCGCAAAAAAGCTCGACTTCCCGGCTGATCACGTGACGGATCTCACCGAGCTAGCCGCGCAGGTGGATGTGCTTGTCACAGCTGTACCCGGTGGCGGAGAAACACGTCACATCATCAATGCGACGGTTTTGGCTGCGATGCAAAACCATGCCCATCTGATCAACATTGCCCGTGGAGATGTGGTGGACGAGGCCGCGCTCATCCAGGCCCTGACAGACAAAGCAATCGGCGGGGCGGGTCTGGACGTCTACGAACAGGAACCTCATGTTCCTGAGGCTCTGCGCCAGCTCGACAATGTCACGCTCCTGCCGCATCTGGGCACCGCTGCGCTCGAAGTGCGTGAGGAAATGGGGCTTATGGCCGTCGACAACCTCAAGGCCTTTTTCGCTGGGGCTCCTTTGCCTAACGCGGTTTGACGCAGCTGCCGCTTGGGTAACCCTTGACCTCACCGATCCTTTGGGTTTCGTAGTAAGAAGCCCGGAGGATCCCACATGTATCAGCCCGCCATCACCGGCCACGGTGTCTTTACCCCCAGTCAGATCATCACCAATGACGAGTTGGTTGTGGCCTTCAATGCCTATGTTGATCTTTGGAACACCGAACACGCGGCTGAGATTGAGGCCGGCACTGCAAAGGCCATGGCCCATTCCAGTGCCGATTTCATCTTTTCTGCTTCGGGGATCGAACAGCGTTTTGTGATGGACAAAGAGGGGGTGCTTGATCCCACGCGGATGTTCCCACGCCTCGCCCCGCGCAGTGACGATCAGCCTGCGATCATGGCTGAGATGGGTGTAGATGCAGCGCAAAAGGCGATGGTGATGTCTGGTCGTGAGGGCAAAGATGTTGATTTGATCATCTGCGCCGCGTCCAACCATGAACGGGCCTATCCCGCGATTGCGATCGAGATTCAGGAGCTCCTGGGCGCGCAAGGGTTTGCCTTTGACATGAATGTCGCCTGTTCCTCCGCCACTTTTGGCATTCAGGCAGCGGCGGACATGGTGCGTTCTGGCTCGGTACGCTGTGCCCTGGTGATCTGCCCTGAGATCTGTTCCGGGCACCTAGAGTGGCGCGACAGGGATTGTCATTTTATCTTTGGTGACGTTGCCACCGCCGTTCTGATTGAACGCAGTGAGGATGCGCAAGGCGCTCGGTTCGATATCAAATCGACCCGCTGTGCCACAAAGTTTTCCAACAACATCCGCAACAACAACGGATATCTGCGCCGCAACCACGACCAAATGGAAGACCGCCGCGATATGCAATTCATGCAGAACGGTCGTAAGGTGTTCAAAGAAGTGCTTCCCATGGTTTCGGCTCACATTCTCGAGCACATGGGGTCCGAAGACTGGCAGGCCACTGATTTGAAACGCCTATGGCTGCATCAGGCCAACAAAACCATGAATGATTTCATCGGCAAAAAGGTCTTGGGGCGTGTGCCTGAGCAGGGCGAGCAACCCAATATTCTACAGGACTACGCCAACACCTCTTCTGCCGGGTCGATCATCGCCTTCTCGAAGCACAGTGATGACCTGACCCCGGGAGATCGCGGCGTTATCTGTTCATTTGGTGCGGGCTATTCTGTCGGCTCTGTCCTTGTTGAACGGCAGGGCTAACCTCACCTCAGCCCCGCCACCGTTGGACCAGATAGACCGCACAGCCCGCTAGGAGGCCCCAAACGGCGCCTCCCAAACCAAACAGCGTAACCCCCGACGCGGTGATGAGAAACGTGATCCCTGCGGCCTCACGTGTGGCGTCATCTTTCAGGGCGACACTGGCGGAATTCATGAAAACCGCAAAGAGAGCAACCCCAGCGAGGCTCCCAACTGCGAAGTCAGGAGCCAAAGCGGCAAAATGGGTCACAGCCCCCGCAAAGATCCCAAACAGGCAATAGAAAATCCCAGACCAAACCGCAGCCCAATAACGCTGCGCAGGATCGGGGTCGACATTTTCGTCCGAACACATAGCCGCTGTGATGGCAGCCAAACAGGTCTGCGCTGAGCCAAACGGGGCACTCAGAATGCTAAACGCGCCAACTGACGCGAACATTTTCCCGGCAGGTGGTCGGTATCCATTGCTGTTGAGCACAGACATGCCCGGGATATTCTGGGTTGCCATCGTCACGATAAACAACGGCAGACCAAGCCCAACAATCGCAGACAGCGTGAACGTCGGCATTGTGAAGACCGGGGACGTTAAGGCCGCCTCTGGCATCGGGACGGCTCCGGCGTTGTGTACAAAAATCAACACTACAGTCGCCAAGACCGCGGCAGGCACGGCAAAAAGCCGCGAGATCCGACTAACCAGAAACCAAGTCAATAATATCGGCAGCGCCACCCAAGGGGCATCTGCCAAAGCGCGAAAGGGTGTGAAACAGATCGACAGCAAGACGCCAGCGAGCATCGCCTGTGTTATCGGCGCCGGTATGGATTGAGCAAGACGCGCAAGAGGTTTCCAGAACCCCGCGATCACAGTCAGCGCGCCTGCAAAGATAAAGGCACCAATCGCGCCCGCAAAACCGGTGGCATCCGGAGCAGAAACCGCCAGCAAAGCCACTCCAGGTGTCGACCAGGCTACACTGACAGGAGCCTTCTGCCAAAGGCTCAGAACAATGCCAGCCAACCCCATGGAAATTGCCCCCGCCATCAGTGCCGAGGCCGCTTGACTAGGTGTTGCACCAACCGTGGTTACACCTTGCAGAAAAATCGGAAACGAGCTGAAAAAGCCAACGATGGCAACAACAAGCCCGGTGAAAAATGTTTGTGTCGTACCCATGACGACAGGGGTACGTCTCAACGCAGCAAAGGGCAACCCAATCTAAAGAACGCTTTCCAGAGCGGCAACCAGATCATCGATCGCAGCCGGTTTGGTCACATGCACGTCATCGGCCTTCAAGTCATGCTCACCGATGGCAGCTTCGAGAGGATAGCCCGACATGAAAACGATAGGGGCATCCGGAGTGATTTCCCGAATTGAGGCGGCAAGGTGCGTGCCTTGCAACGCCCCCGGCATAACAAGATCCGTCAAAACCACATCATAGGGGCCGTCTTTGGCATATTTCGCCAAGGCCTTTACGCCATCAGACGCACTCTCAACCGCAAACCCACGCTTGGTCAAAAGCTTGCGCAAGGTCTCCCGTACGTGCTCTTCATCTTCAACCAACAAAAGACGGGCATTTTTCTTTGTGGGCCGGCCGGAGCGCGTTGCCTTTGGTGCAAGCCCCGCTTGCTTAGACGCGGGGAAATAAAGCTCAAAAGTCGTCCCAGCCCCCAAGCTTGACACCACGCGTGTGCCGCCGCCCAATTGACGCATCAAACCAAACACCATGGCCAGCCCCATACCACTTCCAAGGCCGGGAGGTTTGGTGGTGTAGAACGGCTCAAACACCCGCTCGATATTTTCAGGCGCAATCCCGGTGCCGGTATCAGAGAGCGACACCACAACATAAGACCCCACATCGAGATCCAAACCACATTCGGCGAGATGTTTCTCAGTCACCTCCCGATTGTGCACCTGCATTTGCAGCACACCGTCTTTGCGCATGGCATCCCGCGCGTTGTTGGCAAGGTTCAAAATGGCATTTTGAACCTGAAGCTTATCGGCTTCGATGCACCAGATGTCCTTTTGCTTACTGGTCTGCACAGCGATAAACGCCGGCAAAGTGCGCTCCAACAAAGCTGCGATTTCCTGAAGAACGGTGTTGAGATCTATCTCTTCAAGCTGAAGTGGCGCTTTTCGGCTAAATGCTAGGAGCTGCTCAATCAATTCCGCGCCGCGCCCGACAGCGCTCCGGATGTCATCAACGGACTGTGTCAGCTCATCTGCATCCGGGTTCTCGCATAGCAAATCCGCGTTCCCTTGGATCACCGAAAGGGTGTTGTTGAAGTCATGGGCAACGCCGGCGGTCAGAGTTCCGATCGCCTCGAGCCTAAGCGCATGATCTTCCTTAAGGTATTGGTGGCGAAGACGCGTAACATCGAGACTGCTCCCCAAGGCACGCGCGACATCCCCCTGAGATTTCAGTTCTGGCGCAACAACTTCGCGAATGTAGCCCATTGTGCCATCCGGTCGGTAAAATCTGTATTCAAATTCAACTTGTTCACCCTCTTTGACCCGATCGTAGGCCCGTCGAACCACCGGAAAATCTTCTGGGTGCAACATCGGCATATCGCCGCTTAACACATTGGAATGGGATAGATAATCTTCTACGGAGCGCCCAAAAATCGCGGCATGGCTTTCCGAGCAAAGTTCAACAATCTCATTTTCGAGATCGAACAGAAAATAGCCGATACCTGCAACCTGCGCTGCCATCTGAAGAAGGATTTCGTTGGACGTGGTATCCCCACCACCAAGTGCCCCAGAAACAAATTGCCATTGGCCTGAAAGTCGATCGTCCATCGCCCCCCCTTCCTTTAACACGGGCTACTTTGAAGTGGCGGCGTCGATGTCCTCAGTTTGACATAGAGCTTCAAGCTCTTTTTCTTCTTCTGACAAAACCTTCCGCAAATCCTCGAGCGATATAGGTTTGTGAACATTGCGCCCCACCGAGAGGCCGCGCGCAGAGGCGATCATACGAGCCGCCAGAATTGAAGAAATTTCACCACCTGTCATGAAGCGTAAGCGAAGCGGCCGATTGGTCTCAACAATCCCATTGATGACATCGATCCCGTCACGTTGAGGCATGTTGATATCAATAAGAGCCAAAGCTGGCGTGGTTTCCTGCGCCAGAGCGCGCAAAAACTCATCTCCGTCCCCGGTCACTTGCACAGACCAGCCGAGACGTTCGGACATTGTTGCCAAGACACGCGCCAGATCGCTGTTGTCTTCCGCAATAATAAGTCGGTTCATTATGGTTCCATCCGTCGCTGCGAGCAGACGCATTTCCCGGTGGAAACGGGTCCAAACTTGCTTGCGCCACACACGAATGACCAATCCAACCACAACCCAAAAGCGCCGCATCTAGAAGTTAAGCAGATGTTCGCCAGCGTTGTCTACATAAACAGCTGAAACAGAGCCAATAATACGCGTTCCTATCCGGCCAAAAGGGCCAAATCAGGATCAGAAACCACCAAGAAGGCCCAGCAAAGGCAGCAGGCCCAGCAGGATCATTTCAACTCCGCCGCCCATACCGCCAGCATCATCAAAGGACCCTTGGGCGTCTTCATCATCAGGATCGGGCTCTGGCTCTGGATTTGGGGTGGTCGGAATAATATCATCCAGACCCGGTGCTGGCTCTGAAGAACCATCCCAGAACGCCTGTAGCTCCGATGTCCAGTTTGGTGTTTCGACAACGATTTGCATGATTTCATGCGGACCCAGATCCGCCTGAAACACTCCATTCTGGAAAATATCGTTGTTGATCTCATTCTGTGTGGCTTGCTCGACCTCGGCCTCAGACAGGCGGCTCCCCGGAGCCTGACCATCTTTCACCCCAAGATAGGAGACTTCCACCGAACCGGCACCAGCAAAAAGCGCATTCACGTCAACCTGATGGGTCGCCGAATTGTCCGACGTCGAGGCAACATAGAGCACAAGTTTGTCTTCGCTGCCAAAGGCATGCAATGTCGCACCGCCCAGATCAACGTCAGTTTCTTTGTCGCCGTCACCCGAGAAGTCCAATAGGCGCGTGCCCTGAAGCTCATCGTTCATCATTTTGAACATTGCGCCAGACGGCGTCAGGAAATCGAAGTCATACCCGGGGCTATACGCGTTGTTGGTATTCTGCGCCAAAGGCCAGGCATGGGCCGCATCCACATTATGCTCTGCAAACTCTTCCATGATGTTGATAACTTCATGGGCCTGTTTGAGACCAAAATCTTCATTGGGATCGAACCCCGGCAGCGATGATTTCTGGTTCCACTCTGTAACGTAGATATCAAGATCTGGGTTTTCTTCGAGCCAGGTGTTTTCGATATTGACCAGACTGTGATCACGCTGGCTCGTGTCATCCAACCCATGTGTATAGATATGGGTTGCAATACCATCTACGGCCCCGGCCTCTTGGTCGGAGAATTCATTCATGATCAAACGGGTATTTACATCCGTCCAATCCATATTGGTTGCGCTATATACCGACTCTGCTGGAAATGAAATTCCATAATCCGCCTGCAGCGCCGCAAGAATGTCATTGGTATTGGACAAATGCCCATATTCGTCTGACAGACGGGAATGCATAAAGTTTGTGCCGGTCTGCACAACAATATCGATATTGGCCGCGTCAGGATGCGCTCCATCGATTTCATCCATGGCCTCGTCGATATAGCGGGTCATTTCGCTGGCGACGCGGCCATATTCAACCGCGCTCATCCCGCCGGATCCCCAGTATTCATTGCCGATCTCGAAGGCGTCAATTGTGACGTCGCCGTAGACACCTGAGGCAACATCCTGGACAAACTTCGTCAGTTCGACAACGTCCACATCTGCGTAGCGGTCGCCGTTGGAATCAGTATTCGATGTCAGAAAATGCCTGGTCGGCAATACAATTGTAACAGATTTCCCTTCTGTTTCAGCATATTGCATAAACTCGGATATCGGAACGACATCCTCAACCAATCCCGTTTCAGGATTGAACGCTTGCGACCTGTCTGGATCAGACATGTCAAACTGGTACTCCGTCATGGAGCCACCCGGATATCGGATTGCATCCACGCCTAGAGCGTTCGCAAGCTCATCATAAGAGCCCGCGTCACCAACGTCGTCTTTCGAGAACAAGAAGTTCCCACCAAACGCGTCATCTTTTACGGCATCGCCGATTACCAAAGGCGCGGAAAGTGCCACCACGACATCACCCTTCCAATCACGCCCACACCCAATGGCGAAATTGATCTCAGGGAACTAACAAAGTCCTAATTTTGGACCCTGGTGGCCTTAATAGATCTTTCAGATTGTTATGAAATTAACACTTATTAAGATGAGGAATTGGTGAAGAAAGAGATTACAATTGAAGCATTCTCTGTTGGGAAATCATCTTCCACGCTATATTGCTGAGCATCCCAACTGTTATCATTCTGATAAGCAATGTTAATTCCCGGCTGCGAGGGAATGCTCAACATTACCTCACCTTTAAAATAAACGGTAAGCGTCGTGCCATCATCTGTAGTCGAAAGGTTAGTTGAGCTCAGTTCCTCGACCACAGAAACTCCATCAACAACGGAAGGAAGTTGTAGAGAAATGGTATCTTCTGAGGCATCAAAGTCGGTCACCGTGTTGTCGAGACCAAACAGAGCAAAGGAATCATTCCCCTCTCCCCCGGTTACAATGTCACCGCTACCGGCATAAATCACGTCATCCCCGGCGCCGCCGTTGATCGTATCGGCGCTGTCGTCGGTATACATGTCATAAGTCTGGGTCGCCGTCGGCGCAGCATAATCCGGATAGCTGGCGTAGATGGTGTCGTCACCATCTCCCCCCGAGAGATCCGCGCTCCCCGTTCCTCCGATGACCAGATCGTCGCCATCGCCCGCATCAATCGTGTCACCTTCCCCAGACGACAGGAACGTGCTGTCACCAGCGCCCCCTGTGACCGTGGCACCGCCGGAGGACGCTGAAACGAAATCGGCCCCATCTGTCGTGTCATTGCCCCCCGAGACCTGGTCCCCCTCGCCGGAATAGACAATCGCATTGTGCGCGCCGGTCACATCTATTGTGTCGGCGGTCTCTTCATTGCGCACCACCAGATTGGCATGCAGCTCATCGGCATTCGCAAGATCCTCAGGGCCAACAACCTCGAAATCATCATTAGACCAGCTTGCCTGAGTTTGCCCTTCGATACGTGCGGTCGGGTCAGTCTCGGCAGGCTCTTCAAGGGTGGAGGAAGGATCTTCTACCGCGTCTTCCGGCGCGGGATCCAAGCCATCATCCGACGACTCTGCATCATCACCACCTGTGCTTACAAAGGCAAACGCGGTGGCCGACAGACCAGCAAGCAGCAAAATTTCGATCATCAGAGCGACCCTCCATTCGCAACAGGTATACCCACCGAAGTTCTAATACTGCGCAAAGATTTTAGTCGAGTTTTTCCCTATCTCCACAATCTTGCCGCAAGCTTGGGATGATAGGAAAACCTGGAAACAATCCAGCGAACCATCACAACACTGTTGCCGCCAAGATGAGATTTTTCCAATTTTTTCAAGGGAAAATACGGCGTATAACTGACAGATCCACCTACAGTCCCCACGGTCGATCGGGGGATTTCTTTCGATCAACAAGGTTAACAAATCCCGCCCAACGGCGGCAAAATCTTTGGCAATCGTCAAGAACGCGCCATAATTCAATCTAGGCACATGTGGCCCAAAACGAATCTCTTCGTTGCTGTTTCCCATCCACCGTGCCACACCAAATCACCACTCGCGCAAGACAAAGGACGGCCATGCCTGTCAAAAACTCGGACACGGGAGACCTGCCGCACGGCAATCAGGTCTACGCTCAGCTTCTTGACGATATCGCAGCAGGCCGCCTCTCACCCGGTGACCGTCTGCGTGAAACCGAGCTTGCTGCGCGGATGAATGTCAGCCGAACCCCTGTGCGCGAGGCTATCCGCCTTTTGGAAACCGATGGGCTTATCATTCACGTCCCACGCGCGGGCGCCACGGTCCGGCAACTCGACTACGCCGAAGTGACCGAGCTCTATGAAATGCGGGCCGTCTTAGAGGGCACGGCGGCGCGACTTGCTGCGCGCTCCGCCTCAGAGATCGAACTTAGCGAACTTCACTCGATCAACGATGAAATGGCACAGGCCAGTGATGGTGAAACGGCGCGACGATTGAACCGTACCTTTCACAAAACGCTCCTGAACGCAGCAAAGAACCGTTTTCTCCATCGGTCCACAGCATCCTTGTCAAAGGCGTTGATGATCCTTGGCCCCACAACGCTGGCCGCCTCTGAGCGCGTTGACGAAGCGGTTGAGGAGCACAAACAGGTCTTGGTGGCCCTGCGCAACCGCGACAGCGTTGAGGCAGAGCGGTTGATGCGGCTGCATATCGATGTCTCGCAGAAAGTCCGCCTACGCGCCCTGCGAGACACGTGATTCCGACTTAGCGGTTTTTGATGAAATGCATCAGCGTTGCACCGGTTTCATAATATGTGCCGCGCAGCACTGCAAACGGCAGGCTATGGCTGGGGCTGACCTCAACCGGCAGTCCGTCGAAGTTTTCACCGATGAGAGCCTCGGCAGAAGCCGCCCCAAACAGGGTGCCCGGCCCAATACCGCGCCCTGAGTAGCCAAAAACAGCCAGCGCATTGGGCCCAAAGGATAGGACTTTGGGCAGATGTTCCGTAGTCATTGCAATGCGCCCATGCCAGGCGCCGTTCAGCCGGATGTTTGCGAGCTCAGGATAGAGCGCCGTCAATTTGCGTCGCAGCCAGGAGGTATGAATTCCGCTGGCGAAATGCCCAAGCTGCCCCATCGCACCGATGATCAGCCGCCCTTGTTGGTCCAAGCGCCATGACGACATAACTAGTGCCGAGTCCCAACAGCCCTCTTGCCCTTTCAGGATTTTCTCTCGCAACGGGGCGGACAAAGGCTCTGTGGCGGCCTGAAAGTAATGTACTGGTAT
The DNA here is from genome assembly GCA_947497905.1 of uncultured Pelagimonas sp. Taxonomy (GTDB): domain Bacteria; phylum Pseudomonadota; class Alphaproteobacteria; order Rhodobacterales; family Rhodobacteraceae; genus CANMIH01. The sequence goes on along the minus strand of CANMIH010000002.1, from coordinate 653,554 downwards.
GGTGGAGGGTGCCTGATACCCTTTGATTGGGTCCAGATACCCATTTGTGGCCTGTAAAAGAGATTTGGCTTTAATCACCCCTTGGGCGGTTTCGACGTGCCACTGGCCGCCTTCATGCCGCAGAGCCGTCGCCGGGGAGTTTTCAAAGATCTGCGCCCCCGCCGATTTTGCAGCACGCGCCAAGCCTTTGGCATAGGCCAGCGGTTGAATTGTTCCAGCGCGGGGATCAAACAAGGCCCCAAAGACAGCCTCACTGCCGGTGCGGCGGCGGGCCTCATCTTGATCCAGCAATTGAACCGGCGCACCGATGGCTGTCATCTGACGATAGCGGTTTTCCAGATCTTTCATTCCGACAGGGGCATGCGCACAATGCAATGTCCCGTTTCGCACCGGCTCACAGTCGATGCGACACTGTTCGATCAATCCAAAGACCCGCGCCGGGGCCTCTGCCAGAATCTTCGACAGTTTGGCCCCCTGATCTGCCCCCAAAACCGTGTTGATATCCTCTGGTGGCATCCAAAGTCCTGCATTGGCCAAGCCCACGTTGCGGCCCGACCCGCCATGACCGATCTCACGCGCCTCGATCACAGCAACCTGCGCCCCGGTCTGAACCGCTGTCAGCGCGGCGGACAATCCGGTGAATCCACCTCCGATCACAACCAGATCAACGGCCAAAGTTCCCATCTGCTGAGGGGCGGAAAAGCGTTCTTCACAGGTCAGATGCCAGTGGTTTGTCTTGTTGTCATCGGTCACCAGCGTGCTCCGCGTCTCGGGTTGGGAAAAGGATATGTTGGGGTTTTAAGCCACCAGCTTAACGCAGAAAAGGGGCGTCCCTTTGGACGCCCCCTTCACTTCATGTGTCTTAAATTTAGTAGAAGGCCTGCAGGCCCGTCTGCGCCCGACCAAGGATCAGAGCATGAACGTCATGCGTACCTTCATAGGTGTTCACGGTTTCGAGGTTCACCATATGACGGATCACGTGGAAGTCCTGGCTGATGCCATTGCCGCCGTGCATGTCACGGGCGTGGCGCGCGATTTCAAGCGCCTTGCCACAGTTGTTGCGCTTGACCAGCGACACCATTTCCGGGGCGGCTTTGGCCTCGTCCATCAGACGACCCACACGCAGTGCGGCCTGCAAGCCAAGGCTGATTTCGGTCTGCATATTGGCCAGCTTCAACTGGAACAACTGGGTCTGTGCCAGCGGCTTGTTGAACTGTTTACGGTCCAGACCATACTGCAGAGCGGCGTGCCAGCAGAACTCAGCGGCGCCCATCGCGCCCCAGGCAATGCCATAGCGGGCCCGGTTCAAACAGCCGAACGGACCTTTCAGACCTTCAACATCGGGCAGCAGGGCCTCTTCGCCAACTTCCACGTTGTTCAGAACGATCTCACCGGTGATCGACGCGCGCAGGCTTTGCTTACCTTCAATCTTTGGGGCGGTCAGGCCTGCGGTGCCTTTGTCCAGAACAAAGCCTTTGATCTTGCCATCATGCGCGTCGGATTTGGCCCAGACCACAAACACATCGGCGATTGGTGCGTTCGAGATCCACATCTTGGATCCGTTCAACACATAGCCACCGTCAGTTTTCTTGGCGGTGGTTTTCATACCTGCCGGATCCGAACCTGCATCGGGCTCAGTCAGACCAAAACAACCAATCCATTCACCCGATGCCAGTTTCGGCAGATACTTCATCCGCTGTTCTTCGGTGCCATATGCGTAGATGGGATACATCACGAGCGAGCTTTGAACTGACATCATCGAGCGGTAGCCCGAATCAATGCGTTCTACCTCGCGTGCCACCAGACCGTAGGTCACATAGCCTGCTCCCAAACCACCGTAGGTTTCGGGAACAGTGGTGCCAAGCAAGCCCATTTCCCCCATTTCACGGAAGATCTCAGGATCGGTCTCCTCTTTGGCGAAGGCCTCTGTCACCCGCGGCATCAGCTTGTCTTCGGCATAGGCCCGCGCCGCATCACGGATCATACGCTCGTCTTCGTTCAGCTGATCTTCCAGAAGAAAGGCATCGTCCCATTTGAACGAGGCAAGCTGCGGGCGGCTTTGCGGGGCAAGATCTTTCGCCATGTGAGGCTCCTTTATAGGTCACAGCACCGGATATCAGTTGGGGCCATGATGCCACACAACTGCCGGGTCAAACTATCACTTCATGACATAGCGGCGCAGAACTGGACCGCAAAGCGATATTCCGGCATAACATCATTCCAAAAAGGAATGTTATGTCTCTGTCACGTCGCCACATGCCCCCACTTGGTTGCCTCACCGCCTTTGAAACCGTTGCCCGGCTCGGCTCGGTGACGGATGCGGCGCGCGAACTCGATCTCACTCAAAGCGCGGTCAGCCGTCAAATTCAGAAACTAGAGACTCTGGTGGGCTGTCCACTGTTTGAACGCAATCGCAAGCGTCTGTATCTCACCACCAATGGAACGAATTACGCGCAAGAGATCCGCGCGGCCCTGGCCCAAATCAGCACAGCGACCATCGCCTTACAGGCCAATCCCGATGGCGGCGTGCTGGATCTGGCGATTCTTCCAAGTTTTGGCACCCATTGGCTCGCCCCGCGTCTGCCGGGGTTCCTCCGAGCACACCCGGGAATCACCCTCAACATGTCCACACGGATTGTGCCGTTTGACTTCGCGAGCGAAAATTTCAGCGCGGCCATTCACTATGGTGACGGCAACTGGCCCGGCGCGGGTCGGTTGAAACTGTGGGACGAACAAATTGTCGCCGCCGCCTCCCCTGCCCTTCTGCAAAGCGCGCCTGCCGCCGATTTGCCCCGGCTCCAGCTGCAAACGCGGCCACAGGCCTGGGCGGAATGGTCCAAATCACACGGGTTAGCGGACCCCGGCCGTCCAGCCATGATCGTGGATCAGTTCGCCACCATGCTGCGGGCCGCCCTTGCCGGGCTTGGCGTGGCTCTGATCCCAGATTACCTCGTTGATCAGGAGCTGGACCGGGGCAACCTTGTGGTTTTGCCGCAAACCCACCCCGTCAGCACCGGGGCCTATTATCTTGTTTGGCCCGAGGGCACCGAACATGATCCGGCGCTCTCGGCGTTTCGTTCCTGGCTGGACGACGAAAGCCGCCCAATCCGGGATCAGGCTTTGAGCCGGTAACCCCGGCGAAACATCGTCCAGGACACAGAGCACACCGCGATGGTCGCGCCCAGCGCCACACAGAACCCAAGCAGCGGCGAGCTATCCGACACGCCAATCACACCAAAACGCACCCCGTCGATCAGGTAAAACACCGGATTAAAGTGGGTCAGAGTGTTTAGAACCGGTGGCAGCGCTTCAACGGAATAGAACGTGCCTGACAAGAAAGCCAAAGGTGTGACGATAAAGTTGGTGATCGCCGCCATCTGGTCAAATTTATTGGCGTAGATCCCGGCCAAGAGACCGAGCGCGGACAGGAATGCCGCACCGACCAGTACAAAGAGCAAGGCCACCAAGGGATGCGCGGGAACGATACCCAGTACCAGCCAGAGGCCAAGTGAGATGGCAACCGCCACCACCAAGCCACGGGCGATGCCACCGGCCATATATCCCAGCACAAGCTCAATCGGCGACAGTGGCGGCATCAGTGTATCAACAATGTTGCCCTGCACCTTGCTGATGACCAACGAGCTCGATGTATTGGCAAAAGCGTTCTGAATCACCGTCATCATCAGAATGCCCGGTGCGATAAAGGTGGTAAAATCCACCCCCATCACATCTCCCCGGCGTGGACCGATTGCGATCGTGAAAATCAACAGGAACAATCCCGACGTCACCAGTGGCGCCAGAAGCGTCTGTGTCCAGACCGCAAGAAAGCGCTGGATCTCGCGGGAGGCCAGTGTTTGCAGGCCCATCCAATTGACCGCGCCAAACCGGCGAACACCCTGTGCAAGCTCGGGTGTATTGCTGTTATAATGTGACATTCGGCCTCCTTTGTCTTGCCCGCCTTGTAACTTGTTCCACGATGATTAGAATAGGGCCGATCACAGAAACGCAGGCGGTCCTCGTGGGGGCCGCTTTTTTCAGTAGGGTTACTGCATGTCCTGGACCGACGAACGTGTCGAACTGCTCAAAAAGATGTGGGCTGAAGGCCAGTCGGCCAGCCAGATTGCCAAGGAGCTGGGTGGTGTCACCCGCAACGCGGTGATTGGCAAAGTGCACCGTCTTGGCCTGTCGAATCGCGCGGGGTCAAACGCCTCTGCCGCCACCGAAGCCAAAGCCGCACCAAAACCCAAGGCCGAGGCCAAGCCCAAACCGGTGCCCAAACCCGCACCGGCCCCCAAAGCCGAGCCTGCGCCCAAGCCCGCACCGGCCGCTTCGGCACCTGTTCCGATGCCCGCGCGCAAACAGATTATTCCAGCCGGTCAGCCGCTTCCGCCACAGCCCTCGGCAAATGAGATCAGCCCCGAAGCTTTGGCCCGCGTCAGCGAAGTCGAGAAGAAAGCTAAAAAGCTGACCTTGATGGATCTGACCGAGCGGACCTGCAAATGGCCGGTCGGCGACCCGGCCACCGATGATTTCTGGTTCTGCGGCCTGCCCGTTCAACAGGGCAAGCCCTATTGCGAAGCCCACGTAGGCGTCGCATTCCAGCCCATGAGCTCGCGCCGCGACCGTCGCCGGTAAAACGGCACCGCTAATATGGGGTTCAGCCTCAAACAAAGACGCCCCTCATCCGACGGGGCGTTTTTTTAGTCCATTAGCGTCGCCAGAAAGGCTTTGGTCAGAGGGTTCTCAACTTTGGAGGCTGGCCAAAGCGCGTGCACAGGAATGTCCGGCAACGACCAGTCCTGCAAAATTTCGACCAGTTTCCCCTGCGCCAGAAGATCTGCAACGTAGTGGCGAGGGGGCGATGCAATGGCCATGCCCTCGCAGGCCAGATCGACCATAGCCTCGATGTTATCGACCGACAGTGCCCCCGCCTGTTCTATCTCCACCTCGCCTCTGGTCACGTGGATCAGCTTACGGCGCGATGACAGATGGCTGTGCTTCACCCAGGGCACAGTTTTCAGATCATCAGGTGTCAGAAGCTCGTGGTATCGCGTGAGAAACTCGGGCGAAGCCACCATCGCGCGCGGCATAGACCAGATGCGGGTGCAGCGCAGGCTCGAATCGTCCAAAGCGCCGGCTCGCAATGCCAGGTCGACCCGATCGGCCACCAGATCCTGCGGCAAGTCGCTATAGAAAAGCTCTAGCGCCACATCTGGGTTATCGTGCCGAAACTTTGCCAGCGCCTTTGAAATTGGCGAACGCACAAGCGACACCGTCAGAGCAATACGCAACACACCTGAAAGCGTCTTTTGCCCGACTGAGGCCGCGCGCAACCCATCTTTGGCAAGGGTTCGCATCATCTGGGCGGGGTGTTTTAACTGCTCCCCGGCCTCGGTCAATGTAAGACGCCGTGTGGTTCTATAGAACACTGGCGCGCCAACACTCTCTTCAAGAAGCTGGATGTGATAAGTCACTGCCGATGGCGTCATGCCCAGTGCGCGCGCGGCAGCTCGAAAGCTCCCATGCGTCACAACCTCGGCAAAAATGCCGAGCGATTTCAGATACTCAACACTCATTGCATCTATTTTTCTAACAGTGTTTTCAATTGATACGATATTCTGAACATGGGTGAGACGCAATAAACCAACGGGACAGATCAGACAGGAGTGATCATGCCGTCCTTTCTCGCCATTGCCAGCTTTGCATTTCTCATGTCGGTTCTGCCCGGACCTGTAAATCTTCTCACGCTCCATTCAGGTTTGAAGTTTGGCACAAGGCGCACCTTGAGCTTTGTCACCGGGGCAACCTTGGGGTTCTCGGCCCTTTTGTGTTTGATTGGGCTGGGAGTCACAAGCCTCCCTTCTGAGGAAAACTGGCTCCTTGACGGGATGACCTGGCTTGGCGCGGCGCTCATTGTCTGGCTGGCTTTGCCCTTGTTTTCAGCAAAGCCCCCCAATGACCTTAAAAACCAAACACCTCCGAGCTTCTGGCAAGGGGCGCTCTTGCAATGGCTCAATCCCAAAGCCTGGGGCGCCTGCCTCGCGGCCCTGTCGCTGTTCAATCTCCGCGCGGATTCATGGGATCTTGCCTTTGTTGTCCTCCTCTGGACCTGCCTTTGCTTTGTTGGTGTTGGCATCTGGGCACCGTTTGGTACGTCTCTGCGGTCAATCCTGCATACCCCGAGGCGCATGCAGCTCTTCGGGCGTGTCATGGGCACCATATTACTAAGCCTCGTGGCAGTTTTCTTGATTCAATGGGCCAGAGCCTAGGCGCAATGCCTTCCCCCAACGGGCAACAGCGTTTATATGCGCGCCATGACCAGCAATCCGCCAGACCTTCGCCCCGACCTCGCGCGTGCGCGCATCTCCGAAACTGTCCGCAGCGGCCAGCCGACCATTGGCATGGTCAGCCTTGGCTGTCCCAAGGCTCTAGTCGACAGCGAACGGATCCTGACCCGGTTGCGTGCCGAAGGATATGGCATCTCGGCCAACTACAATGGCGCCGATGCGGTGATTGTGAACACATGTGGCTTTCTCGACAGTGCCAAGGCTGAAAGCCTCGAAGCCATCGGCGAAGCTCTGCATGAAAACGGCAAGGTGATCGTCACCGGATGTCTAGGCGCGGAGCCCGAGTACATCACCGGCGTACATCCCAAGGTTCTGGCTGTCACCGGGCCCCATCAATACGAGCAGGTGCTGGACGCGGTACATGGCGCCGTTCCACCCTCGCCCGATCCATTTGTCGATCTGCTTCCGGCAAGCGGCGTCAAACTGACTCCGCGCCATTTCAGCTATCTCAAAATCTCCGAGGGCTGTAACCACAAGTGCAAATTCTGCATCATCCCGGACATGCGCGGCAAGCTTGCCAGCCGCCCGCAGAAGGCCGTGCTGCGCGAAGCCGAGAAACTGGTTGAGGCCGGTGTTAAAGAGCTTCTGGTCATCAGCCAGGACACAAGCGCTTATGGCACCGATTGGAAAGACCGCGACAGCAAGTTTCCTTTCCTCGATCTGGCGCGCGAGTTGGGTGATCTCGATGCTTGGATTCGCCTGCATTACGTCTACCCCTACCCGCATGTGCGTGACGTGATCCCGCTCATGGCCGAAGGTAAGATCCTGCCCTACCTGGATATTCCGTTTCAGCACGCGCATCCCGACACCTTGAAGCGCATGGCCCGGCCTGCCGCAGCCGAGCGGACATTGGATGAGATCGCCGCATGGCGCGCCGATTGCCCGGACATCGTTCTGCGGTCGACCTTCATCGTGGGCTATCCCGGCGAAACCGAGGCCGAGTTCCAGACCCTGCTGGATTGGATGGATGAGGCTCAGCTGGAACGTGTCGGCTGTTTCAAATACGAGAACGTTGACGGCGCGCGATCCAATGACCTGCCGGATCATGTTCCTGAAGAGGTCAAGCAGGAACGCTGGGAACGCTTTATGGAGAAGGCTCAGCAGATCTCAGAGGCCAAACTGGCGGCCAAGGTCGGCCAGCGCCTCGATGTGATTGTCGATGACGTGGATGAGGATGGCATTGCCACCTGCCGCACCAAAGCAGACGCACCCGAAATCGACGGCAACCTCTTTATTGACGAAGGCGCGGATCACCTGCAGCCGGGTCAGATTGTCACCGTCGAGGTTGATGAAGCTGGCGAATATGACCTCTGGGGCCAGTTGGTCTAAGGAGCTTTCGATGGATAATTTCGAACTGATCGGCATGCCGCTGGGTGAGGAAGACGAGCTCGCCTTCGAAGCTCTGTTCACCGCGACAGATCTCAAGGAGACCGTGGTCGAAAATGCCGAAGGTCGCTGGTTCACGTTTTGTGACGAGACCGGAGGTGAAGTCTGGACCGGCGTCACACACGAAAGCCTGTTTGCAACAGCGAACCCGTTCTTCTCATGTGGCTCAGCTCTGGATATCGAGCTGGAAAGTGTCGAGCACGGCGACTGGCCCTTCACCGCATTCGAATCGGTGGGGCAGATCGCAATCAAAGATCAGGGCGAGACCCTCACCAAATCAATCGTAGTCGGTGTGAACATTCCTGCGGCCTGCAGCGTTGCCCCCACTGGTCTGGCGGCCAAGTTTCTCAAACCCGATGTGAATGTCGCGGTCACAACCCCTCAGTCATTCAAGGCTGAGCTTTGCATCCTCTCACATGTCACCGAACTGTTTGACGATGCCGACAGCTATATCTCAGCCCAAGAGGCGTCTGGTCTGCCGATGTCCGTGCCGTCCTATCTGCCGGTTGGTATGATGCAGGAAGAGGGTGTCGCACAGGCACAGGGCTGTGGCGTGGTTCTTCAAGCAGGCGAGGCCACGGGTCTGGGCGGCGGCGCCTATTGCTGGGCCCATGTGACGGGCCTTGGCGGAACCTATGGGATCACCTGGCACCCAGATGAATGTGCCCCAGCGAAGCCAGGGCAGGTACTGTCTTACAATGGGATTGTGATGCTGCGCGCGGTGTAATGCGCGGCGCTACACAGTCTCGTCTTCAAGGTGAAGTTTCATGTCAATCAGGACACGCTGGATTTCCAGCGTTTCCTTCAACAGGCGCTTGGCTTCATTGGCTGAAATTACACCATCCTCGATGGATTGATTATACTCCGCCATCAGCATCGCAAACCGCTGAGACAGCGCAATAACATCAGCGTTCACACCACCCTTTTCCCGCTTCGCATTGCGGCGGCGGTCATCAAAGTTCAGCGTGATGCCTTTCAACTCTGCCAGTGCGGCGGTGACATGCGGATAGGATGCGGCCTCTTCCAAGGCAGCTACGGAATCCACAGGCATAAAGCGATCCTGATGCTCGGGATAATCCGAATAATAGCGGCCAAGCGTGGCTTTGGATTTGCCTGTCAGCGTACACGCGGCCTCGATGCCCACGTCTTTTACCAAGGCTTCGATGTGCTTTTTCAGATATCGTCCTACGGTTGACATGTATTTCCCTCACACCCGAGCCGATCAGTCCCGGGGAACGCCAAAAGTTGTTTCCCATTAAATGGGTCGCGCCAGAATGTCATGTACAAAACAGTTTCGCAATTCGCGGAACAGTATGTGTCCGGCTCCCAGACCGGAATTTTGGCTTGAGATGACGCCAGATTGGCAATTTGGGCGGCAAGAAACCTCGTTTGTCGGTCTTGAGCCTCTGACGCGACGGAAAGCAGAACCAGCCCCTGGGCCTTGGCTCTTTTGGTCTGTTTTCCGCGCAGAAGAGCCCCTTCTAGTCATATCGCAGACAGTCAACGCGGTGCGTTTGCCATAAGTGCTGGCTCCGAACGCATCAGCTTGCGCTCAACCTGAATGTGCAAAACATACTTCGCACCGTGCCTCTCTGCACGCACGGGATCGGCCTGATCTGTCCAGATGAATGTCACATCCTGAAAATGCGCCGAGAGATATGGGATTGCTGCAACTCCAAAAGAATCGTGGAACACCACAAGCGGCTCGGGCCGTCCGGTAGGCGCGCCACAAAAAACAGGTGAAGGAATGAGCGGGTCGATCGTGACAATATCGACAGTCTCCCCCGCCTCATCAGAACAGACCCAGCGACGATGCAGGCGTGGCCCGGTCACGGTCATCCTGCGCTGCTGACCAATCATACGTGACAGATCTCCACTCCGCTCAAGAGTTTCTATGCGATACTCAGGATCCGGGAGAGCGATCCCCATGTGCGCCATCATGTCCTGCACCGCGATCGCAGCCGCCCATTCTGTCCAATGGGTGTCGGACCGGTGGTAGATCATGCGCTCCGGGTTCTGTTTCCTGATGTCGAGCAAACGTAGCCTAGCGTCAGGATAATCTGCACCAAAAGTGGACCGGGCTGCACCAACAACACCTTTTATCTGCGACGATGCCTGTGGGGAAACTTGTATCCATGAGGGCAGCATATCGGCGTAGATAGTATGTTTGTTTGGACCTACGAGATAACGATAGCGCATCCCGCGTGCTGCAAATTCGGCTCGTGTCTCACTGAGCGCGAAATCCCACTCGGCGCGCTGCTGCTCGGTCAATCGCGCGTGGCCCTGTGCCAGCGCCACCGGCGCCTCGGTTTGGTAAAACAGGTACCCCTGTTTCCCGATCCCAACCTCTTGATGCGGGCTATGCCCAAACAAGGCCAAATGCATCCGCCCACGCCACATGACAAAGTGCTCTTTCAGCGCATAGCGTTGCCCCACATAGTACCGCGTATCTGCAATGAATCTGGGCAGCTGCGAGACACGATCAGGGCGATGTGGCGTGCGCGCTTCGAATTCTTGTCGATCCGAGCCCGGTCCATCCAGAATATCAACGACGGTCAACGCACCCAGAGCTGCTAGTAGTAAGCAGGCCAGTACCGCAGAGAGGAAAGACAGGCGTCTCATGATCAAAACCTAAAATAGATGAACGGGCTGTAAGACGCGGCGCCCACTGACACGACAGATAAGACAAAGAGCACCCAAAACGTGCCTGCGCTCAGAACACCCTGCGCCGCACCCGACATATGGGGTGTCAGGAAATCGCTCATCTTTGGCCGGCCCCCGACGGAAAACACGGCAGCAGTCACAAGGGTGATGCCGACATACCCGCTGAAGTACCGCGCCATCGGATAAAACTCGGCGGCATTGCCTCGTTCTAATAGGAACATGGCGCCGTAAAAGGCCCTTGCTTGGCCAAAGCTTTCGGCGCGAAACAGCACCCAGCCCACCAAAACCGCGAGCAACAGATATCCGTGTCGCAATGCCCGTGGGGCTCGCGTTAGAACCTTCTGCAATCCGATGCGCTCTAGGATCAGCAGCACACCATGAAACGCCCCCCAAGCCACAAAAGTCCACGCGGCTCCGTGCCAAATTCCGGTTGCCAGAAATACGATCCAGAGGTTGAGATAAAGACGTGGTGCGGAAACCTGGCTCCCGCCCAGCGGGATATAGAGATAATCTCTAAACCAGCGTGACAGCGTCATGTGCCACCGCCGCCAGAACTCGGTCACCGACTGCGCCGTGTAGGGATAGTCAAAGTTCTTCGGAAACGAGAACCCGAATATGCGCCCCAACCCAATTGCCATATCCGAGTATGCCGAAAAATCGAAGTAGAGCTGAAAGGCGTAGGACACCGCACCCAGCCAAGCTGTTTCCGGGCTTAAAGCGTGCTGAGGCAGTGCATAGATCTGATCAGCCACCAACCCCAAGGGGTCTGCTATCAGCGTCTTTTTTGCCAAGCCACGCACAAATTGCTGCATTCCTGATGAGAAGTCGTCGCGCGTCGTCCAACGCTCGGTCAAGGCAATGTCGATCTCAGCATATCGTACAATTGGCCCGGCAATCAGCTGAGGAAACAATGCAATATACAGCGCCAGCTTCAACGGATTGCGTTGCACCTCAAACCGACCGGATCGAAGATCAATCAGGTAAGACAGGGCCTGAAACGTGAAAAAGGAGATCCCGATCGGCAAGAGCGGTGCCGCGTCCAGAGCTTCGGTAAAGCCAAGATTTTCGAAGATAAATCCGATGTATTTGTAGTAACCCAACACCAGCAAGTTCGCCGAAATCCCGAGCCAGAACACGGCCTGTTGCCAGACCCCACGTGTGACTGAAATCACCAGTCCGGTGCCATAGTTCAGCACAACAGATCCCAGAAGGATCAGGACATAAAGCTCGTCTTGCCATGCGTAGAAAAGCAGGCTCATCCCCAAAAGAATGAGATTTCGGATCGCCATCGGGCTCACAAAATAGGCCCCAAGCGTCATCGGTAGAAACAAAAACAAAAAAACCGGACTAGAAAACACCATACCCCAAGCATGGCACACCGGCGGCGTTCCGATCCATCGTCTTGAAGATCAGTGAAAGGTCGCGAAAGGTTACCTTGCGCCTGCTTTAGGCCACGTCACTCAATTCGGGTTGCCCCCGGCGACACCATGCGGCAATAGCTCTGCCATGGCCAAATTGCACTTTCATTACTCGACCATGAACGCCGGCAAGTCGACAAACCTGTTGCAAGCCGCGCATAACTACAATGAACGCGGGATGGAGACCTACCTTCTGACCGCAGCGCTGGACAACCGCGCGGGCACCGGCCAGATCGGATCTCGCATAGGATTGGCCCGCGAAGCTGATATTTTTCAAACTGCCGACAACCTCTTTGACAAGGTCGCGGCCCGGATTGACCAAGGTCCAATTGCCTGTGTCTTTATCGACGAAGCGCAATTTCTGACTAAGGATCAGGTCTGGCAACTGGCGCGGGCGGTCGACGATCTCAAAATCCCTGTTATGGCCTATGGGTTGCGTGTCGATTTTCGGGGCGAGTTGTTCCCAGGGTCTGCCGCGCTTCTGGCTCTGGCGGATGAAATGCGTGAAGTGCGCACCATCTGTCACTGTGGTCGCAAAGCCAATATGGTGATCCGTCAGGATGAAAACGGCAATGTGTTGAAGGACGGTGCACAGGTGCAAATCGGCGGCAATGAGACCTATGTCAGCCTCTGCCGCCGCCATTGGCGTGAGGCCGTGGGGGACTGATCCGCTAGCGGAGCAACGTCACCTCAATATGGCTCATTTTGTCTTGAGACCCGTATAGCTGGACATAGACCATACCCGCGCCCTGCATCAGCCGCTTTTCGGCCTCAGGTTCAATCGAGCCTTCGGCCAAAAGCATCGCTATACAGTCACGCATTTCGGGTTTGTCGAAGTACGGGTCCCATTCGTCACCCGTCTGGCCTGTACCCTCCACGTGAAAATTTTCTCGGTCACGCAGCAAAATCTGCCAGGGCTCCAGAAGGCGCTGCCCTGACGAATCGCGCAGATCTGATTGCCCGACAAAGGCGATGTATCCCGCCAATCGACGATCAGGTTCCACCACAGCTGGAACGGCGGCCAATGCGCTGAGACCCAGAATAAATATCTTCAAAAAACTTGGCATTCCAAATCCCGCACCACAATGAGCGCGGACCCTAATCTTGCTGCAAAACCTCAGCAAGATACGGAATATTTTGGATTTTAAAGTACGCCGATGTCGGCAAGGGCCTCTGCCAATTCGCGCGGCAACGGCTCTTCTGTGGCCCGACCTTTCGGCAAATCCACCGGCGCGTCTTCGACTGCCAGATACCGCCAGCCCTGAAACGGACGACGTGGCACAACAGAGGTGCGCACCAGTTCGGGATCTAGGACAATGGCACAATAATCTTTGCCATCTTCGCCTTCGACCTTGTCGAGCCTTACAACACGCTGTCGCGCTTGGATCTGACCTTTGATCACCCAGTAAATCGACCCACCATTCAACAGTTCTTTTTCCCTGCGTGGCCACATGCGAGTTACATGACGTGGCAGTCCGTCTGGCATCTGCGTGGCCCGCATCGCCTGCCAATCCGCAAGAGTATCAACACTTTCGGTACCGACACTAAGCTTAACAAGATGCACCTGATCCGGCATGCGGTTCAATCCTGACTGTAAAAGGAATCTTTGCCCCGTGGGGTCTGTATATGGTATATGTTTAAGCCCAACATTCAACCTGTTGCGTTTGGGGCGCGGTTTGGCACAAGATTTTCTTTGCTCTTGCCCCACTGTTTCGGATTGATCGATGCCCGGATTACTCGTTAAGACACTGGCCTGCCAACGGAGAGATTCGACTGATATGACACGTTTTGCTGCCCCCATCGCTGAACAGATCTGGGATATGAAATACCGCCTGAAGGAACAGGACGGTACTCCGATCGATATGACTGTAGAGGACAGCTGGCGCCGGATCGCCCGGTCATTGGCCGACGTGGAAAAAGATCAGGCCGGATGGGAGAAGAAATTCTACAGCGCACTGGAAGATTTCCAGTATCTGCCCGCAGGCCGCATCACCGCAGGCGCAGGCACCGGCCGCGCCGTAACGCTCTTCAACTGCTTTGTCATGGGCACTATCCCCGACAGCATGGCAGGCATCTTTGACATGCTCAAAGAGGCCGCGCTGACAATGCAACAGGGTGGCGGCATCGGTTACGATTTCAGCACCATCCGCCCCAAGGGTGCCCCGGTTGCAGGCGTTGCGGCTGATGCCTCTGGCCCTCTGTCCTTTATGGATGTCTGGGATGCCATGTGCCGCACCATCATGTCGGCGGGGTCGCGTCGCGGTGCCATGATGGCCACCATGCGCTGTGATCACCCCGATATCGAACATTTCATCGAAGCCAAATCCGACAGCGCGCGCCTGCGCATGTTCAACCTGTCGGTTCTGGTCACCGATCCCTTCATGGAAGCAGTCAAAGCCGATGGCAGCTGGGAGCTGGTCTATGATGGTGTGGTCTATCACACCGTTCAGGCCCGCGATCTGTGGAACAAGATCATGCGCGCCACCTATGATTATGCCGAGCCGGGCGTGATCTTCATCGACCGCATCAACAAAGCTAACAACCTGAACTACTGCGAAACCATCGCAGCCACCAATCCCTGTGGTGAACAGCCTCTGCCGCCCTATGGCGCCTGTCTGCTGGGCTCGATCAACATGGCACGCCTGGTGGACCGCCCGTTTGAGGATGGCGCAGATCTGGATCAGGACAAGCTCGATGAGCTGGTCAGCACCGCCGTCCGCATGATGGACAACGTGGTGGATGCCTCACGCTTCCCTCTGCCCGAACAGGCGCAAGAAGCGCAAAACAAACGCCGCATTGGTCTGGGCGTCACCGGTCTTGCCGATGCCCTTCTGATGGTCGGTCAGCGCTATGGCTCGGAAGAGGCCGCGCAACAGACCGAGGAATGGCTGCGCCGCATCGCCCGCGCCGCCTATCTTGCCTCGGTCGAGCTTGCCAAAGAAAAAGGCCCCTTCCCGCTGTTTGACGCCGACGCCTATCTGGCCAGCGGCACCATGCAGATGATGGACGACGATGTGCGTGACGCGATCCGTGAACATGGCATCCGTAACGCCCTGTTGACCTCGATTGCACCCACCGGCACCATTTCGCTTTATGCCGGTAACGTGTCTTCGGGCATCGAACCGGTCTTTGCCTACAGCTACACCCGCAAGGTTCTGCAAAAAGACGGCACCCGCACTGAAGAAGAAGTGGTCGATTACGCCGTTCAGATGTGGCGCGAAAAATTCGGTGACAAAGAGCTGCCTGATCACTTCGTAAACGCCCAGACCCTCGCACCGCTGGACCACGTGCGCATGCAGGCCGCGGCGCAGAAATGGATCGACAGCTCGATCTCGAAAACCATCAACTGCCCAGAGGACATTTCCTTTGAAGACTTCAAAGAAGTCTACATGGAAGCCTTTGAAACCGGCTGTAAAGGCTGCACCACCTACCGTCCAAACGACGTGACCGGATCGGTCCTTTCGGTATCGGAAAGCTCTGAGAAAACTCCGGCGGAAAACGGTGAAATGGCGGCTGAAGCTGCCGGTGGCGATGTGATCTATATGGCCGAGCCGCTGGATCGCCCGCAGTCGCTTGAAGGTCACACCTACAAGCTCAAGTGGCCGGACAGCGAACATGCCATCTACTTGACAGTGAACGACATTCTGGTTGGGGGCAAACGCCGTCCGTTTGAGGTTTTCATCAACTCCAAAAACATGGAGCACTACGCCTGGACCCTTGCGCTCACCCGCATGATTTCGGCTGTGTTCCGCCGTGGCGGTGATGTGTCCTTTGTTGTGGAAGAGCTGAAGGCCGTGTTTGATCCGCGCGGTGGTGCTTGGGTTCAGGGCAAATATATCCCCTCAATCCTGGCCGCGATCGGTGGTGTCCTGGAAACCCACATGGTGACCATTGGCTTCCTTGCCGGTGAAGGCATGGCCCTGAAATCGGACCCACAGGCCGAAGTGGTCAACCTAGACCAGCCCCGCGGTAAAGCCTGCCCCAGCTGTGGCCAGTTCGACATGCAAATGGTAGAAGGCTGCATGACCTGCCGCAGCTGCGGCCACTCCAAATGCGGATGAGATGAAGAAGAGGGTGGTGTCCAGCACACCATCCCTTTTCCTGAAGTCACACCATCTGATTTCCTGAGGTGTGTTTTGGTTGAGTTTTCGGCCTGATAGACGCGCAAAAGCCCGGAGAACAAAAGTTCTCCGGGCTTTTGCCGTTTTTAGGTCTGGATCGGTTTTCCAAGCCTATTTGCTTCAGATGGGAATGTATCGTTTCGCATCAAAAACCGCAGATAGAGCGCCGCGAAGCCGTCGAAATCGGTGGGGGAACCACTGCGGTTGAGCTGATGGAGATACAGACATTTTACTAATGCTGCATTTGGCCCTAAATACAAAAAATCGTCTGGCGTGTGACGTCCACAAAACTCAAATGGAGGCGTCCCAATGGTCACCAAAGCGAAACTTCATCCCCGCAACCAACACGCGCAAGGCTATGATTTCGCCCGTTTGGTGGCGCAAACACCTGAGCTCGAGGCCTTCACGATCCTCAACCCAGCGGGCCAGACGACGATTGATTTTCAAGACCCGAGCGCCGTTCGTATGCTCAACCGGGCTCTGCTAAAAACACACTATGATATTGAGTTCTGGGACATCCCCCAGGGTTATCTGTGCCCACCCATTCCCGGTCGCGTGGACTACATCCACCACCTTGCGGACTTGCTTGCTGACGGCAACGACCAGAATATTCCGCGCGGTGATCAGATCAGAGCTTTGGACATCGGCACGGGCGCGAGCCTGGTCTACCCGCTTACCGGGCAACGCGAATACGGTTGGCATTTTACAGGCAGCGACATCGACGCCGGCGCGCTCAAATCTGCACGGCACATATGTGAAATGAACAAATTGTCGATCCCCCTTCGGCGACAAAACAACCCAAAGAACATCTTTCACGGCGTGATCCAGCCCAACGACAGGTTTCACCTAACCATGTGCAATCCCCCCTTCCACGGGTCTCTTGAAAGCGCGAACAAGGGCACTCAGCGCAAGTGGGCGAACCTTGGAAAAGGGCGGTCCACGAAGCTCAACTTTGGAGGGCAAAATGCCGAACTTTGGTGTCCCGGCGGCGAAATAAAGTTTGTCGCCCGCATGGTTGAGCAAAGTAGGGATTTCACCAAGCAATGTCTGTGGTTCACGTCACTGGTGTCGAAGAAAGATAACCTTCCTCCCCTCAATCGCATTTTGAAAAAGGCCAATGTTGCAGATTGCAGGATCGTTGAAATGGCTCAGGGACAGAAGACTAGTCGCTTTATTGCCTGGAACTACATGACAAAAAGCCAGCGGATTGCGTTTATGAAGGCCGCTCAGGCCTAAAGACCCACCCAAGGTGGGGTGCCAAGCCCAAACCGAAGACGCTCCTGAAACGTTACCTACGCTGCAACGAGACAGTCGTTCCGTTTCGCTTTGAGAACGAAGCAAGAAAAACCTCGATACAGCAATACCACCGCAGTGACACCTTGTTGATCTCTGCCATCTCTGTTGCCCACTGGCATTCCCCGACACAAAGCTTACGTTGGCCTCAATGACATTCAGGAGCACAGCATGACTGAGAGCTATACCCCCCCTAAGGTTTGGAGCTGGGAGAAAGAAAATGGCGGCGCCTGGGCCTCGCTGAACAGGCCCATCGCAGGGGCCACCCATGACAAAGAGTTGCCCGTCGGGGACCATCCACTTCAGCTCTATTCGATGGGCACACCGAATGGCGTCAAGGTGACCATCCTTCTGGAAGAGCTGTTGGAAAAGGGCATTTCAGAAGCCGAGTATGACGCCTGGCTGATCAGCATTGGCGACGGTGACCAGTTTGGCTCGGGCTTTGTTGAGCTGAACCCAAACTCGAAGATCCCGGCATTGAACGACCGCTCTGGCGATAAACCCGTGCGGGTTTTTGAATCTGCGGCAATTCTGATGTATCTGGCCGAGAAATTTGGCGAGTTTCAGGGCGCGCCGGAAAAACGCGCCGAGTTGCTGTCCTGGGTTATGTGGCAGATGGGCAGCGCGCCCTATCTAGGCGGTGGCTTTGGTCACTTCTATGCCTATGCGCCCTACCCCATGGAATATCCGATCGACCGTTTTGCCATGGAAGTGAAACGTCAGATGGATGTGCTCGACCGCCATTTGGCCGAGAACCAATTTATGCTGGGCGACGACTATACCATTGCAGATATGGCGATTTTCCCCTGGTACGGCCGCACGGCGAAAGGCCAATCCTATGACGCGGGTGAGTTTCTGAGCGTACATGAATACAAAAACGTCATCCGTTGGGCTGATGAAATCGACGCGCGACCCGCAGTCAAACGGGGCAAGCTGGTCAACCTGTCGGGTGAGGGCAAATTGCCCAACCGTCACAGCGCCGCAGATTTCGACGGCCTCGTCTAAAGCACTATAACAAAAAATCAGACCAGAGAAGCGGCTCCACCAGAGGGCCGCTTTTTCTTGGCCAGCACAGAGTGTTGCAAAATTCCATCAGGCAACCGGTGGTCGGCTCTCATTCTTGACAAGAATTGTAGGAAAATTTAAGCGGGCCTAGAAACGCGCCCAGACATTGATCCAAGCCCAAGTCTTCGATCCTCGGCGCCCTATGCCCAGCAAGCAGATCGCAAGCGCAGCACCCCCCACATATTCGGAGCGGATCTATGTCCAAATCCCATTTGCGCAGCACCACCGCGGTGCTGTTGACGACGCTTGTTGCGGCGACACCTGCGCTTGCGCAAGAGGCCGAGGCCGACGCCGGGTTTCTTGGCACCTTGTTTTTAACCTTCGGCAAGCGTGACGTGTCGATCAACTCTCCGGTCAGCACCACGGTTCTGGATGAGGATGAGCTTGAGGACCGTCAGGCCTCAACCCTGGCTGAGGCTCTGGTCACCATTCCCGGTGTGACCCTCGCCAACGGCTATTCTGCACAGGCTGCAGGAGTAAACATCCGTGGCTTTGGCACAGATTCGACCTTCGGTGGCGATCAATCCGTTGTCTTCCTTGAAGATGGGGCGACCGTCGGCGCGGAACCTCTTTACCGTATCTCGACCCAGGCCTTCACCGATCCGCTGCTTTACAAGTCGGTTGAAGTGCGTCGCGGCACAATTGGCAGCTTTGAGTTCGGTTCGGGCATCATGGGCGGTGTGGTCATCTCGGAAACCAAAGATGCCTCGGACTTTACCGACGGTGAACCCGGTTTCAAAATTGGCCAAACGCTTGAGTACTCCAGCAATGGCAACGGTCTCACAAGCTCGACAACACTGGCTTGGCAGCCCAGTGAAAACATCGAAATTCTTGGAAACTATGTGCTGCGCAAAAGCGACGACTATCAAAATGGCGATGGTACGACCCAGCCCCAGACCGACTCTGATATGCCGTCCGCGCTTCTCAAAGGGAAATTCACGTTCGGACAGGACAACGAACACGCCCTAACCCTGAGCTACAAACAGTCGACGTCGGACGACAAGGATGTCAGTTTTGACTTTATCGATCCGGATGGCAGGTTCCGACGGGTTGACCGTGTGCAAGAAGATAAAGTCACGTCTCTGACCTACACCTATTCCCCAGTAGACAACGATCTGATCGACTTCACCGCACAGCTCACGCGCTCAGATCGCTTTGTTGACAATAATCTGATTGCTGGGGTCGACTACACAAGCCCAACCAGTGGAGACCTGAGCGGTTTCTATGGCGCCGAGTTTGAATATGTCACGACAAAACTGTTGTTGAAGAACAACGCGCTTTTCAGCACCGGCATGCTGAAACATGACCTCACCTTTGGTGTCGAAGTGAGTGATCGCGAGCGTTCACACAATGCAGCAAGCTCGGCCGTAGGCGGCACCAACCGCCGGATCGCCATCTTTGCCGTGGACGATATCAACGTCACCGACACCTTTAGTTTGACGCCCGCACTTCGGTTTGAAAAATCCAAGCTCGACCCTGTCGGCACCAGTGATTTTGCCCGACCAGTGCCTAATACAATCGAAGACACCTACGAACATGACGCCTGGATGGGCGGGCTTGCCGCCAAGTACGAATTTGAAAACGGCCTGTCCGTCTTTGGTTCGGCGGCTTATTCGGTGTCCCTGCCCGGCATCGGGTCCGCGTGGAATGCGCCGCAAAAGTCACGCACCTACGAACTGGGCGCCTCCTTTGCCAGCACCGATGTCTTCTCAGCCGGAGACAATCTTTCGATCCGAGGCAACTTCTACAAAACCCATGTTTGGGACGTCACTGGAGATGTCGACACCATTGACAGCACCGGTCTGGAGCTTGAGGCGTCGTATGGGTTGGAAAACGGCACCTACTTTGATGTGAATGCCAACATCGTGGACGGGACCGAAACGCTGACAACCGGTGCATCGCGCGTCTGGGCCAGCCTGCCGTCGGACAGCGTCAATCTGACAGTTGGGAAAAAATGGGGTGACATGCTGGATCTGAGCTGGGAGCTGACCCACCACGCGGCTGCCAAGCGCCACAACCGCACCTTCACCGGAACCACCGTTGTGGACACAGATTCCTGGACCACACATAACCTGCGCGCAACCTACAAACCGCAAGAGGGCCTGTTAGAAGGTTTCGAGATGCGGGTTGGCATCGACAATCTGTTCGACACAACCTATCGCGCAAATCTTGCCACCTATGACGCGCCGGGCCGGAACATCAAGTTCACCTTGTCGAAGGTCTTCTAATCGTGCCGGGATGGTCCTGACCCTCATCAGGGCCACACCCCGACATGAAAAAGCCGCCAGCGGATTTCCGTTGGCGGCTTTTCTATTACTCGGAAAAGTGGGTCAGGTGCCCAGCATCTCTTCCAATTGTTCCAGTGTCGCCCGCTCGGTATCTGTCATGTCGGCGGTGCGGCTGCGGAACAGAGTTGCCTGTGACCGGAGCACCGGCTCTTCAGCCAGGATCTTGAGGTGGTTGGCACGCAGGGTCTCGCCCGTCGAGGTGATATCAGCCACAGCCTCAGCGGTCAGGTTCTTCACCGTTCCTTCGGTTGCGCCCTGACTGTCCACCAGTTGATAGTCGGCCACACCCGCACGGTGCAGATAGGCCCGCACCAGACGGTGATACTTGGTTGCGATCCGCAGGCGGAACCCATGGGCCGCGCGGAACCCGGACGCAGCTGCATCCAGATCGTCCAGCGTATCCACATCCACCCAGGCCTGCGGCACAGCGATGATCAAATCCGCAAAGCCAAAGCCAAGCTCGGCCAGAGGCGCAACTTTCTGCTCCCAGAGCACCAGCTTTTCCTGCACCAGATCCGTGCCGGTCACCCCCAGATGGATGCGCCCTGCCGCCAATTCACGTGGGATTTCACCCGCGCTCAGCAGGACAAGCTCAACACCCTCAATGCCGTCAACCGCCCCGGAATATTCCCGATCCGACCCAGTCCGCGCCAGTTTGACACCACGTTCCCCGAACCAGTCAAAGGTCTTTTCCATCAGCCGCCCTTTGGACGGCACACCCAGTTTCAGGGTCATTGCACGCCCTCCAACTGCATCAAAAGACCGGGGCGCACCACGCCCCCGACCGCCGGAATTTCCGAGCCCTTGCCAAGCTGTCGGGTCAGTGCATCGTAACGCCCGCCCGTGGCCACCGCTGGCCAATCGGCCCGCGCCGACAGGAACCCAAAGACAAATCCGTCATAGTATTCCATCGAACTGCGGCCATAGCTGGCTTCGAACTCAAGCGTCGTCACATCTACACCGCGTGCGCGCAACGCGTCACAGCGGCGGGCAAAGCGTTCAACAGCCTCGGAGATCGCGGGCATATCCACTGCAAGATCACGCAATTGCTCTAAGGCGTACTCACAGGTTTCAGACACTTTCAACAGCGCCTCGATCAGCAGAACCTGCTCTTCGGCTAAAGGCCCCTCTGCGGCATCCGCATGCAAAGCGTCGACACGCGACGAAATTTCGGCATGTGAGCGCAGCCCAATCATCGGCACAGCGCCCGCCATAGGATCGTCTAGCTCCAACAGGGCTTTGCGGGTGACGGGTACCGCCAAACGTCCAGAGAACCGATC
Organism: uncultured Pelagimonas sp.; assembly: GCA_947497905.1. Taxonomy (GTDB): domain Bacteria; phylum Pseudomonadota; class Alphaproteobacteria; order Rhodobacterales; family Rhodobacteraceae; genus CANMIH01. Next base: position 631,692 of record CANMIH010000002.1, on the reverse strand, counting down.
CAGCAATGCGCGGAACCGGCGCGGGCGCCAGATGTGACGCATCAAAGCAGCACGGCGACGATCCGAGGCCTTCAAGCCAGCCACCGCCGCAGTCAAAATCCCGATATCCCCGGTCACGGCACGCGTGCCATAGGGCGCAAGGTAATTGGCAAACAGCGCAAACACCTCGGCATCGGCGGCTTCGGGGTCGGTGCGATCAAACACCTCATACCCGACCTGTAGGTATTCCGACGCCCGCTCGGGATGCTCTTCCTGACGGCGGAACACTTCCCCAGAATAGGTATAACGCGCGGGCTCGGCCCCCTGCTCCATATGCATTTGCACCACGGGCACGGTAAAGTCCGGGCGCAGCATCACTTCGCCACGCATCGGATCGGGCGTCACATAGGCGCGAGTGCGAATGTCTTCGCCATAAAGATCCAAAAGCGTCTCAGCCGATTGCAGCACCGCACAATCCACCACCTGCGCCCCGGCCTGTTCAAAAACCGCGCGCACCTCGGCGGCCTTTGCTTTGGTTTGGGTCAGGCTCATGCGTTCAGATCCAGAATTTCGCGCACCTTGGCGACCAGATCACCGCGTGCCACTTCATACTGGCTTGGGCGTTCTTTCCACTCTTCAAGGCTGGCGTTCTCGGCAATTTTCGCGCCAAGGATCAGGTCCTTGATCTGGATAACACCGCGATCTTTCTCATCGCCGCCTTCGATCACAGCCACCGGAGATTGGCGTTTGTCTGCGTATTTCAGCTGGTTACCAAAGTTCTTGGGGTTACCCAGATACACTTCGGCCCGGATACCGGCATTGCGCAGCTCGGCGACCATGGCCTGATAATCCGCCATGCGGTCCCGATCCATCACGGTCACAACCACCGGCCCCTGCACGGTCGAGCCAATCCGGCCTTTCTCACGCAACGCCGCCAACAGACGATCAACACCAATCGACACGCCGGTCGCCGGTACGGGCTGACCGGTGAAGCGTTTGACCAGATCATCGTAACGACCGCCGCCAGACACAGAACCAAACTGACGTTTGCGGCCCTTTTCGTCGAGGATTTCAAAGGTCAGCTCGGCCTCGAACACAGGCCCGGTGTAATAGCCAAGGCCGCGCACAACCGATGGGTCAATCTCGATGCGGTCCGCACCATATCCGCCCGCTGCAAGCAGATCACCGATCTGCTCAAGCTCGGCGATACCTTCTGCGCCAACGGCAGAGCCACCAACCGCGCCCCGCAGGTTTGCAAAAGTTTTTGCCACATCATCAGATTTCGAGGTCAGGAAGGCCAGCACCGGTTCGGCCTGATCTTCGCTCAACCCTACCCCGTCAATAAAGGCCCCAGAGGCATCCAGACGTCCCTTACCCAAAAGCTCGCGAACGCCCTGTTCACCGACCTTGTCGAACTTGTCGATGGTGCGCAGAACATCCGCCGCCTGCGCATCATCGTTGACGCCCATGGCCTCTAGCACCCCGTTCAACACTTTGCGGTTGTTGACGCGCACCAGATAGTCACCACGGGGAATGCCCACGCGTTCCAGACAATCCGACAGCATCGCACAGATCTCAGCATCCGCAGCCACACTTGCCGCGCCAACCGTATCCGCATCACACTGATAAAACTGGCGATAACGCCCGGGTCCGGGCTTTTCGTTGCGCCAGACCGGTCCCATCGCATAACGGCGATAGGGCAGCGGCAGATCATTGCGGTGTTGTGCGTAGACCCGCGCCAGCGGTGCCGTCAGGTCATAGCGCAGCGCCATCCAGCTTTCGTCTTCGTCCTGCCAAGCAAACACGCCCTCATTGGGACGATCAACATCGGGCAGGAACTTGCCCAGCGCCTCAACCGTCTCAACCGCCGAGCTTTCCAGGGCGTCAAAGCCGTATTGATGGTAAACCTCGGCAATCTGATGCAGCATCTCGGCGCGGTCGGTGACCTCTGCTCCGAAATAGTCGCGGAACCCCTTGGGCGTTTGTGCCTTGGGGCGGGGTGCTTTTTTCACTTTGGCCATGGTTCTCATCCGGCTTGGAAATCCGTCGCGCCTCCCTTAGCCCTTTGGCCCCTTCGGGGCAACAGCAGGCTTGCTGCCCGCGCCACATGGCCCTATGTGACGTTGCAAAAGGAGCCCGGTGCCCATGGAACAAACCGAACTGGAAGAACGTCTGGCGCATCTGATCCGCACAGTAGATGATCTGTCCGACACCATCGCCCGCCAAGACACCGAAATTGCGATCCTGACTCGTCGGGTTGAGATGCTTATGCGCCGCGAAGCCGAGCGCGAAGCAGATGGCACCGGTGGTGTGGTCTTAGGCGACGAACGCCCGCCGCATTACTGATCTGCGTTGGATAAAGCCTTACCGAATGATGGGACGTGAGAGGGCTGATCAGCCCTTCACATCCACCGCAACAACGGCACCATCATGCAGCAGGAAAGTCTTCCAGCGCGGGCTGTTGCCAAAGCGTTCATAGACGCTCATGAACACCGTATTGCGGGCAAGGGTCTTCATTTTTGACCCACAGGGCTTGCCCTTACGCACCCGGCAGACCTTGGATTTGATCTTTTCATAGGCACGGTCGGTCTCTGACGTCGGCTGTGTTGCCCCAGCAGAGCTGTAGTGAATCGCTTCATAGGTCTCGGGCGAGCTGAACATCACAAGCGCCGCCGAAAATTTGCGCGGACAACCATCCGCAAACCCGGTCATATAAAAACTGCGCTGCTGCGTTGTCTCAGGTGCGGTGTCATACAGCGCAAAGGCCTTGCCCAGCTGTTTATAGGTTTCAGATTTTTGCCCCATGTCGCTGCGGGACACCTCACAGGCGCGGGCGATCTCACCATAAGGGACGCGTTGATCCGCCCCCACCAGGTCATAATCCGGGTCGCCCGGCTTGGGACCGTTCAGAGCTTTGGCCTTGGCACCACCGCCCCCCAAGAGCCCAAAAACACCGCGCGGCTTTGCGGCCGGTGTCGCGTCAACCGGCTCCTGTGGGATCATGGCCGCCAATTGAATCTCCGCTTCCACTGACTGCGCGAGATCAGCCTCAGCCACGCTCTCATCTCCGGTCACTTCAAGCGCTTTGACCGGCTCAACAGCAAGCGCGGTTTGCTCGGTGACCCCGTCGGCTTTGCGGCGGAAAAACCCTAGCAGCCCGCGACGCGGTTCTGCCACAAGTGCGCGTTCCGTCGGCACGGCCACCTCTAGATCGCCCGAATCTGCGCCGTCCAACGGTATGTCCGCCGCGGCCACCGTATCTAAGATGGGCTCATCTGAAGCCTCGGGCTGGGCCGCAATATCGGCCTGCCCCACCTGTTGTGGAACTTCGACATCACTCAATTTCGGAATATCTTGCAACGGGTTAGAGCACCCTGCCAGCGTTGCCACCAGCGCACATCCGATCATGATCTGACGCATTCCGCTCTCCCAAAAGTTACCGAGGTCTTAGCGGACCATACATAATACGTAAACTTGTGGATAACTTTTTCTGCGAAAGACCGCCGACAACCTATTCAAAGGGTTAGAAATCTTCGACCGCCAGCACCCCGTCCAGGGATTTGACAGCGCCTTTGATCTCGGGCGTCACAGGGAACTGTTGCTGCAGATCCATTTCAACCTCGCCGGGTAGCTTTTCGTGGCTAAAGCACAGATGGATCGGTCCACGCGCCGCTTTCGGCATCTGCTCAGCCGCCCGCGTCAGAACCGAGGCCAGTTGTCCAAGGACCTCCGCCCCCTCTACATAAATCTTCAACCCTGAGGCCCCGGCACCGGCCACCACCTGTTCCACGGGCATGATGCTCCGTCCCAACAACTTCAGCTGGTCAGATTCCATTGTGGCCTCAACGGTGACCACAACCTTGGCGCCTGTCTCAAGAAAATCCCGGCATTTCTCGAGGGCTTCAGAAAACAAAGTGACTTCGTAGGCCCCTGTTGGATCTGACAGCTGCGCAAAGGCAAATCGATTGCCCCGGGCCGACTTCCTCTCCTGTCGGCCAGCCACGGTGCCCGCCAATTTTTTCACACATGGGCCCCGTTGAGCTGCCTCAAGCACTTCGTCCAGCGTCAAGACATCCTGACGCTTCAAGGCTGGCATGTAATCATCAAGCGGATGCCCCGAGAGGTAAAACCCAATAGCTTTAAACTCTTCCGCCAGACGTTCGGCCGGAAGCCAATCGGGCACCGGCGACATGCGGGGTTCTGGCAAATCGTCCCCGGCTTCACCAAACAGCGACACCTGCGCCGACGCACGCTGTTCATGAATGGCCGAGGAATAGGCCACAAGCGCATCCAGAGAATCAAAAACACGACGGCGGTTCTTATCCAGCTGATCAAAACAGCCTGCCCGCGCCATCATCTCCAGTGGGCGTTTGCCGACCTTTTTCAAATCCACCCGCCGCGCCAGATCAAACACCGTTGCGAAAGGTTTGTCTGCACGCCCATCAACCACAAGTTTCATCGCCTCGACGCCGACGTTTTTCAACGCACCGAGGCCGTAAACCAATTCGCCCTCGACCACATTGAAGGTCGCCAGCGAGCGGTTCACACAGGGCGGCACCCAAGGCAGGCTAAGACCTTTGCGCACCTCTTCGAAATAGATCGCAAGCTTATCGGTCAGATGAATATCGCAGTTCATGACACCGGCCATGAACTCAACCGGGTGGTTCGCCTTCAGCCACCCCGTCTGATAGGACACCACCGCATAGGCTGCCGCGTGAGATTTGTTAAACCCGTAGTTGGCGAATTTCTCTAGAAGGTCGAAAACCTCCGATGCCTTCTTGGCCGGAACCCCGTTTTCCGCCGCGCCCTTTTCGAACTTGGGGCGCTCGGCATCCATCGCCTCTTTGATCTTCTTACCCATCGCCCGGCGCAACAGGTCCGCGCCGCCCAGCGTGTAATTCGCCATGACCTGCGCGATCTGCATCACCTGTTCCTGATAAACGATGATGCCCTGCGTCTCTTCCAGAATGTGGTCGATCAGCGGGTGAACCGAGGTGATCTCTTTCAGCCCGTTTTTCACCTCACAATAGGTGGGAATGTTCTCCATCGGGCCGGGACGATAGAGCGCCACAAGCGCAACAATGTCTTCGATACAGGTGGGCTTCATGCGCTTGAGCGCATCCATCATACCCGTGGATTCCACCTGGAACACCGCAACGGTTTTCGCCTTGGAATACAGGTCATAGGTGACCTTATCATCCAGCGGAATGGCGTTGATCTGGTTTTCGGCCCCTGCGGCGGGCTCATAAAGCTCGGTGCCATCCGCCGCCACATGCAGCGGGCGACCGGATTGGAAAATCTGATCCATGGCATTCTGGATCACGGTCAGGGTTTTCAGGCCGAGAAAGTCAAACTTCACCAGACCGGCCTGTTCGACCCATTTCATATTGAACTGGGTCGCGGGCATGTCTGAGCGCGGATCGCGGTACAGCGGCACAAGCGCATCCAGCGGGCGGTCGCCAATCACAACTCCCGCCGCGTGTGTGCCCGCGGATCGCAGCAGACCTTCGACCTGCATGCCGTATTTCAACAGTCGGTCGACAACCTCTTCGTTGCGTGCCTCGTCGCGCAGGCGCTCTTCCTGTTGCAGAGCCTGCTCGATGGACACAGGTTTGACCCCTTCCACCGGGATCATTTTGGACAGGCGGTCCACCTGACCATAGGGCATCTGCAACACGCGACCCATGTCGCGCACCGCAGCCTTGGACAAAAGCGCACCAAAGGTGATGATCTGACCAACTTTGTCGCGCCCGTATTTCTCCTGCACGTAGCGGATCACCTCTTCGCGGCGATCCATGCAAAAGTCGATGTCGAAATCCGGCATCGACACACGTTCGGGATTGAGGAAACGTTCAAACAGCAACGAATAGCGCAGCGGATCAAGGTCGGTGATGGTCAATGCATAGGCCACCAGAGACCCCGCGCCCGACCCCCGCCCCGGCCCCACCGGGATGTCGTGGTCTTTCGCCCATTGGATAAAGTCAGCAACAATCAGGAAGTAGCCGGGGAACCCCATGCCCTCGATGATGCCAAGTTCGAAATCGAGACGTTCCTGATATTCTTCGACGCTGACCGCGTGAGGGATGACCGCCAGACGGTTCTGAAGGCCCTCATTGGCGATGCGGCGCAGTTCGGCCACCTCGTCATCGGCAAATTTCGGCAGAATGGGATCACGGCGATAGGCCATAAAAGCACAGCGCTGTGCAATCTCCACCGTATTCTCAAGTGCTTCGGGCAGATCCGCAAACAGAACCGCCATTTCCTGCGGTGTCTTCAGATAGTGCTCGGCCGTCAGGCGACGACGCTCTTCCTGTTGGTCGACATAGGCACCTTCCGCGATACAGATCATCGCGTCATGGGCCTCGTACATTTCCGACTTGGGGAAATAGACATCATTTGTCGCCACAAGCGGCAGGTCCATGGCATAGGCCATCTCGACAAGCCCACGCTCTGTCAGGCGCTCCGCTTCTGGGGGTTGACCATCTTCATCCCGATGTCGCTGCAACTCGACATAAAGGCGATCCCTGAAAATCGACTTCAGCCGAGACATGAGAGATTGCGCAGCGGGGGCGCTGCCCATGCGCAACAGACGGCCCACCGGGCCATCTGGGCCACCTGAAAGACAAATGATATCACCCGAATTGGCCTCAAGCTCATCCAATGTGACATAAGGCAACTCGCTGCCCTGCCGCATATAAAGACAGGAGTTCAGCTTCATCAGATGTTCATAACCGGCCTCGGTCTGTGCCAGAAGAACCAAGGGCGCCGGCGGCTTAGGCCGTTCACCGGGTGCCGGATCAACAAAACGCAGATCCACCTGACAGCCCATAATCGGCTGCACCCCGGCCCCGCTGGCTGAAACGGAAAACTCCAGCGCTGCAAATAGGTTGTTGGTATCCGTCACCGCAATTGCAGGCATGCCCATATCCGCGCAAAGGCCCGGAAGCTTTTTCAGGCGCACTGCGCCTTCCAGCAGGGAATATTCGGTATGGGTACGGAGGTGGATGAATTTTGGCTCGCTCATTGCGCCAGAGTAAGACCGCCGCATGCTGGGTGCAATGGCAACAACACCTCTCAGTTTCAAAGGAAACACCGGTTGATCCCTAGGCATTATCTGCTTTATTTTGAAGGTTCTTCAACTTAACTCGAATGAAAAATCGATCCAAGCTCCTGTTAAAAATGAGGAATTCAAAAACCGCGCGAAAAGACACCCTTGTGGGGCATGTTTTATTCTGCATCGCGGAATGAGATTTTCTTGCTAACGTGGGGGCCTGTTTTCTAACATAGTTGCGCAAGCATTTAGCCCGCTCCTTTTTCTACGTCGCATCGAGAAAGAGCATCCATGGGCACAACCGGGTAACGCGACGGGTTACACACTATGGACATCACCTTTCTTCTGAACGGAGAGAGCGTGGAGCTGGCAGACGTTTCGTCGACTGCCACTTTTCTGGATTGGCTGCGCGAAACACGCGGCATGATTGGCACCAAAGAAGGCTGTAACGAAGGGGACTGTGGCGCCTGCACCGTGATGGTGACAGATGCGATGGGCGCCAAGGCGCTCAATGCCTGCATCCTTTTCCTGCCCCAGCTGCATGGCAAAGCTGTGCGGACCGTGGAAGGGTTGGCGGAAGGTGGCATGCACCCGATGCAGCAGGCCATGATCGATTTCCATGGCAGCCAATGTGGTTTCTGCACACCCGGCTTTGCCTGTTCCATGGCCTCGGCCCATGCGCGCGGCGATCGCAATTTTGACGACGCACTGGCGGGCAACCTGTGCCGCTGTACCGGTTACGCACCGATCATCCGCGCCGCCGAGGCCGCCGCAGATGCGCCCGCCCCCGCTTGGGTGGCTGCAGACCAGACCTGGGTCGCCGCCGCAACCTCCGGGGGCGAAGTGCATGCTCCGGCGACATCGGATGCGCTGGCCGAGATTTACGCCGCCAACCCCGAGGCCACATTGGTCGCGGGCGCCACAGATGTGGGTCTTTGGGTGACCAAACAGTTCCGCGATCTGGGCACGGTGATCTTCCTCAATCGCTGCAGCGATCTTCAAACCATTGATGTGAATGACGAGAGCATCCGTTTTGGTGCAGGCGTCACCATGGACCGGGTTCTGGAAACGCTCAAAGACCATCACCCCTCTTATGCCGAGATGCTGCGCCGCTATGGCTCGACGCAGGTCCGGGCCGCGGCCACCATCGGCGGCAATATCGCGAATGGCTCACCTATCGGGGACAATCCGCCTGCGCTGATCGCTCTGGGGGCTGAACTGCATCTGCGCCACGGTCATGCCCAGCGCACGGTGGCTTTGGAAGATTTCTTTATCGACTACGGCCAACAGGACCGCGCCAAAGGTGAGTTTGTCGAAGCCATTTCAATCCCGCGTCAAGACGACAATCTGAAGGTCTACAAGATCTCGAAACGCTTTGACCAAGATATCTCTGCCGCCCTCGGCGCCTTCAATATTCGCGTTGAAGACGGAACAATCTCTGAGGCGCGCATTGCCTTTGGGGGCATGGCGGGCATCCCCAAACGGGCCACTCATGTGGAACTAGGCCTGCGTGGCAAACCCTGGACCCTCGAAACGATAAAGGCCGCCAAAGCCCTGTTCGCACAGGATTACACCCCGATGAGCGATATGCGGGCCAGTGCCGAGTACCGTCTGAGTGCCGCCGCCAACCTGCTTGAGCGGTGTTTCCTTGAATCGCAAGGCACCCTAACCGACGTGCGGGAGATCCGGGCATGAGCGTACGCAAATCTCTCCCACATGATTCCGCACCTCTGCATGTGACCGGCAGCGCCCGCTATGTGGATGACATTCCGGTGCCCGCAAACTGTCTACATCTGGCCTTTGGTCAATCGCAGATCGCGCGTGGACGAATTACAGACATGAACCTCGATCCCGTGCGCGCCAGCGCGGGCGTGGTTGCGGTCTGGGCTTATGAAGATCTGCCGTCGGACTGTGACTGCTCCCCCTCTGTTGGCGATGAACCCATGCTGTCGGACGGGTCTATTCATTATCTGGGTCAGCCGGTGTTCCTCGTTGCCGCCACCAGCCATCTTGCCGCGCGACATGCGGCGCGCAAAGCGGTGATCACATATGAGGAAGACACCCCGATCCTGACCGTGGATGACGCTCTGGCGGCACAGTCTTATCTCGTGAACGGCAAACGTCTGTGGCAGCGTGGTGAGGCCGAAGCTGCTATTGAAGCCGCGCCCCATAAGGTGACCGGTGAGATCACCATGGGCGGGCAAGAGCACTTCTATCTGGAAAGTCAGGCCGCGCTTGTGGTGCCGCAGGAAAACGGCGACATGGTGGTGCACAGTTCAACCCAGCACCCGACCGAGATCCAGCACAAAGTGGCCCATGCCCTGCATGTGCCAATGCATGCGGTGCGGGTGGAAACTCGCCGGATGGGCGGTGGCTTTGGCGGCAAGGAAAGTCAGGGCAATGCGCTGGCCATCGCCTGCGCCGTGGCCGCCTCTGAGACCGGACGCCCGGCCAAACTGCGCTACGACCGAGATGATGATATGACCATCACCGGCAAACGTCACGATTTCCGCATCGGGTATGAAGTCGGCTTTGACGCGGAAGGCCGCATCGAAGGCATCAGCTTTCAGCAATATGTGCGCTGTGGCTGGGCGCAGGATCTGAGTTTTCCGGTGGCCGATCGGGCCATGTTGCATGCGGACAATGCCTATTTCCTGCCAAATGTGCGCATAGAAAGCCACCGGCTGCGCACCAACACCCAGAGCGCCACAGCGTTCCGGGGTTTTGGTGGACCACAGGGTATGGTGGGCATTGAACGAGTTATGGACCATGTGGCGCATGACCTTGGCAAAGATCCCCTTGCGGTGCGTCGGGTAAATTTCTACCCGGCCGCAGCCCCTCAGAACGACACAAGCCAGAGAGCTCGCAACACCACACCCTATGGGCAGGAGGTGGAGGATTTTGTGCTGCATGAACTGGTGGCGCGTCTGGAATCCGACGCCGAGTACCAATCGCGTCGGCGCAAAATTGCGGAGTGGAATGCCGCCAACCCGGTGTTGAAGCGAGGCATGGCGCTCACCCCGGTGAAATTTGGCATATCCTTCACACTCACCCACCTCAATCAGGCGGGCGCCTTGGTTCATGTCTATCAGGATGGCTCGATCCAATTGAACCATGGCGGCACCGAGATGGGACAGGGGCTGTTCCAAAAAGTGGCCCAAGTGGCTGCGCAGGGCTTTGGTGTGGGTCTGGACGTGGTGCGGATCACGGCGACGGATACCGGAAAAGTGCCCAACACCTCTGCCACAGCAGCCTCCAGCGGATCAGACTTGAACGGGATGGCGGTCAAAGCGGCCTGTGACACGATCCGAGACCGCATGGCGGCGCATTTGGCGCCGGACGGGGGCGCGCGCTTTGTGGATGGGCAGGTGCATCTTCCCGGTGGAGTGATCAGCTTCGCCGAGGCTGCCAAACGCTGTTACGAGGCACGGATCAGTCTGTCGTCGACCGGGTTTTATGCGACCCCGAAATTGAACTGGGATCCTGTTGCCGGACGCGGTCGACCGTTTTTCTACTTTGCCTATGGCGCGGCCTGTACCGAGGTGGTGGTGGATACCCTGACCGGGGAAAACCGCATTTTGCGAGCGGACATCATTCATGACTGCGGCAAATCCCTGAACCCAATCCTTGATATTGGCCAGGTGGAAGGCGCCTATGTGCAGGGGGCGGGCTGGCTGACGATGGAAGAACTGGTCTGGGATGACAGTGGCCGTTTGCGCACCCATGCGCCCTCGACCTACAAAATCCCGGCCTGTTCGGACCGGCCTGAGGTGTTCAATGTTTCCCTTTGGGATGGCGAGAATCGCGAGGAGTCGATTTATCGGTCCAAGGCCGTGGGGGAACCGCCCTTCATGCTGGGCATTTCCGCGCTGATGGCACTGTCCGATGCGGTGGCCTCAACGGGGTCTGCTTATCCCTCACTGGATGCGCCAGCGACGCCGGAACGGTTGCACGCAACCATGCGGGCGCTTTCATGAGTTTTGATCTGGCGGCATTGACCGAGGCTGTGTCCCTGCATGGTCGCGTGGCACGGGTGGTGGTGGCATACATCGCTGGCTCGACCCCACGTGAGGTCGGCGCCGCGATGCTGGTCTGGCCGGGCGGGCAATCGGGCACCATTGGTGGCGGCACCTTGGAGTTTCAGGCCGCCGAGCGCGCCCTGACGCATGAAGGGTTGAGCCGCCACGCACTCGGGCCGGAGCTAGGTCAGTGTTGTGGCGGTGCGGTGACGCTGCTCACTGAACAGTTTGACGCCGCACGTGTTGCCAGCCTCGATTGTGACGTGATTGCCCGCGGTTCGGGGTCACGCCCTCTGACGGTGCAACGCATTTTAGATTGCGCGCGCGCCCAAGGGATCACCCCAAAACCACAGCTGGTCCAGGGTTGGATGATCGAGCCTGTTCTCAAACCGGAGAATGAGCTTTGGATCTGGGGCGCAGGACATGTCGGACGCGCGCTGGTAGACGTGCTTGCGCCATTGAAACGCTTTGCGATCACCTGGGTCGACACCGGGCCGGAACGGTTTCCCGATACGATACCTTTGGGCGTCTCGCCGCTACCCGCAAAAGACCCTGCTTTGCTGATGGCCCATGCGCCAACCCATGCGGCCCATTTGATCCTGACCTATAGCCACGAGTTTGATTTCCAATTGTGCCACGGCGCATTGCAGCGCGGTTTTACCTTCGCCGGATTGATCGGCTCTGACACCAAATGGGCGCGATTCCGGAACAGATTGCGCAATTTGGGGCACTCAGACGAAAAAATTCAGGGCATAACCTGCCCCATTGGGCAAAAAGAGCTGGGAAAACAGCCGCATGCCATTGCCATCGGTGTAGCCTCGCAGCTACTCAGCCATGACTTCAAGGGAGCCACCGTTTGTCCGACACTCTGCTCAGCATCAGAGGCCTGACCAAGGCCTATCCTGGTGTCGTTGCCAATGACGACGTCAGTTTCGATATTCAAAAAGGTGAAATTCACGCTCTGTTGGGCGAGAATGGCGCCGGTAAATCCACCTTGGTCAAGATGATCTATGGTCTGGTGGCCCCGGACAAAGGCGACATGAGCTTTGATGGGGCGGGTCATGCCCCCAGCAAACCTTCTGAAGCGCGACAGGCCGGTGTTGCCATGGTGTTTCAGCATTTCTCGCTGTTTGACGCGCTGAACGTGGCCGAGAACGTGGCGCTTGGCATGGAAAACCCGCCTGCCCCGCGCGATCTGGCAAAGCGCATTCGTGAGGTTTCGGAACTCTATGGTCTGCCGCTTGATCCTGCTCGGATGGTAGGCACCTTGTCAGCCGGAGAGCGCCAGCGCGTTGAGATCATCCGCTGTCTTTTGCAAGACCCGCGCCTGCTGATCATGGACGAACCTACCAGCGTGTTGACGCCGCAAGAGGTCGAAATCCTGTTCGAAACCCTGCGCAAACTGAAGGCCGAAGGCACCTCGATCCTCTACATTTCACACAAGCTCGAAGAAATTCGGGCGCTGTGCGACCACGCGACCATCCTGCGCCACGGCAAGAACGTCGGCACCTGTATCCCCGCAGAATCAACCGCACGCGAGATGGCAGAGATGATGGTGGGATCAAGCTTTGCCACACCCGCGGCGCATGACCGGGAACTGGGGGATGTGCTGCTGGATGTGACAGGGCTGTCACTGCCCCAGCAGGGGGATTTTGGTACACCTCTGCGCGATATTTCGTTCCAGCTGCGCGCAGGTGAGGTGCTTGGGCTAGGCGGTGTTGCGGGCAATGGGCAGGATGAACTGCTCATGGCGCTGTCCGGTGAATATCTCACCGAGGCCGGATCTGTTGCTCTGAAGGGGGCAGATGTGAGCCGCCACGGCCCCTCGGCACGGCGCAACGCCGGTTTGCTTTCGGCGCCCGAAGAGCGTCTTGGGCATGCCGCGGCCCCGGATATGAGCCTGACCGAAAACGGCGTTCTGACGGCGGCGGAACGGCAAAACCTTACGTCAAACGGATTGATCAACTGGGGTAAGGCCCAAGGTTTTGCGGAAACTGTGATCAAAACCTTCGACGTGCGCACCCCCGGCCCTCATGTGGCGGCGCGGGCGCTGTCGGGGGGCAATCTGCAGAAGTATGTGGTGGGCCGTGAGATCCTGCAGGATCCTGAGGTTCTGGTGATCAACCAGCCCACATGGGGTGTGGATGCAGCGGCGGCGGCCTCGATCCGACAGGCCCTGCTTGATCTGGCAGCCAAGGGCGCGGCCATCGTAGTGATCAGTCAGGACCTTGATGAACTGATGGAAATCTCAGACCGCTTTGGCGCTTTGAACGAGGGCCGTCTCAGCGCGCCCCGTCCGGTCGCCGAACTGGATATGGAACAAATCGGCCTGATGATGGGCGGCGCACATGGCATGGAGGTGGCACATGTTGAGCACTAAGCGTGAGAAAACCTTCCGAATTTTCAAGAAAATTCGGGGTCTCGCCCAGATCGGAGGTCGCGCATGATCCGACTTGAAAAGCGGCCACAACCCTCGCAGGCCTGGACCACCTTCTCGCCACTTCTGGCAGTATTTCTCACTATGGTCGTGGGCGGTTTGTTGTTTGGCATGCTGGGGGCCAGCCCCTTTGAGGCGATCCGCACCATCTTCTGGGATCCGCTGTTTCATCCCAATTTCGCCGCCTACAGCCGCCCACAGCTTCTGGTCAAAGCCGGGCCGCTGATCCTGATCGCCATTGGCCTGTCGATTGGATTCAAGGCCGGTATCTGGAATATCGGGGCGGAGGGACAATACATCATGGGCGCGATCTGTGGGGCGGGGGCCGGACTGGCCTTCTACCCCTCTGAGAGCCCCCTAATCTTTCCGCTGATGTTGCTGGCCGGATTGGCCGGAGGCTGGGCTTGGGCAATGATCCCCGCCGTATTGAAAACCCGGCTGGGCACCAACGAAATTCTCGTCTCGCTGATGCTGGTCTATGTGGCAGAAACCATTCTGGCCTCGGCCGCTTCGGGGTTTCTGCGCAATCCAGAGGGCATGGGCTTTCCCGGGTCGCGGAATTTCAAAGAATGGGGTGCGGCGCATAATGGGGAGCTGATTGCCAACACCGGCATGCACTGGGGCGTGGTTGCGGCATTTATCGCGGTGATCGCCGCCTATGTATTTCTGTCCCGCCACATTCAGGGCTTTAACGTCCGTCTAACCGGCGAAGCCCCGCGCGCGGCGCGTTTTGCCGGGGTGAACCCGACCCGCGTGGTGCTGTTTTGCCTCGGCCTCTCGGGCGCTTTGGCAGGTGCCGCCGGCATGTTCGAAGCCACCGGCCCGGCGGGTCAGATCAGCATCGACTTTAATGCAGGCTATGGGTTCACCGCGATTATCGTTGCCTTCCTTGGCCGCCTGAATCCAATTGGCATTCTGCTGGCCGGTCTACTGATGGCACTGACCTATATTGGTGGGGAACTGGCGCAGCTGATGCTGTCCCTGCCCGGCGCGGCGATCCAGCTGTTCCAGGGCATGTTGCTGTTCTTCCTGCTCGCCACCGATGTTTTCACCAACTACCGCATCCGTCTTAGCCGGAAGGAGGCCGCATAATGGATCTGTCTTCGATCAATCCTGTACTGCTTGTGGCCTCGATCATGGTCTCGGCCACACCGATCCTGTTGGCCGCCATGGGCGAAATGGTGGTGGAGAAATCCGGCGTTCTGAATCTCGGCGTTGAGGGCATGATGATCACTGGCGCGGTGGTGGGTTTTGCCGTCGCGGTGAACACAACCTCACCCATGTTGGGCTTTGTCGCCGCTGCCATTGCGGGTGCCGCGCTGAGCCTTGCCTTTGGCTTCCTCACGCAGTTTCTCTTGTCCAACCAGGTGGCCACGGGTCTGGGTCTGACCCTTGCGGGCCTTGGTCTCTCTGCGCTGATAGGCAAACCCTACGAGGGCATGAAGTCCCCCACCTTGCCCAAGCTGGATATTCCAGTGCTGGGTGACCTTCCGGTGCTGGGAAAAATGGTCTTTTCGCATGACATCATGGTGTATTTCAGCCTCGCGCTGGTGGTGGCGGTCTGGGCATTTCTGAAACACACCCGGGCGGGTCTGATCTTGCGGGCCGTCGGCGAAAGCCACGACAGTGCCCATGCGCTTGGCTACAAAGTGGTGCGCGTGCGCCTGATCGCCATTCTGTTTGGTGGGGCCTGTTCTGGTCTGGGCGGAGCCTACCTCAGCCTTGTGCGGGTGCCACAATGGACCGAAGGCATGACCGCGGGTGCAGGCTGGATCGCGCTGGCCATCGTGGTCTTCGCCAGCTGGCGGGCGGGGCGCGTGCTGATTGGCGCCTATCTGTTTGGTGGTGTCACCGTGCTTCAGCTCAATTTGCAGGCCGCAGGCGCCAATGTCCCCGTCGCGCTACTGTCCGCGTCGCCCTATCTCATCACCATCCTCGTGCTTGTGGTGATTTCGGCCCGGGGCAACCACGGAGCACCTGCAGCTCTGGGACGTCCGTTCCACGCATCGCATTAACATGACACAGGCGGGCACATATCACCGGGCCCGTCTGCGGTCTTCAAAACGGCACAGGTCGACGCAGTTGGCCTGTGCTTTTTTGTGCCGAAAATTTCAGCGAACCCGTGGTTCGGACCCACAACATTATCCATAAGGGTTTGAGAGCGCTACAAACCTGTGTAAACCGAAGAAGACTGTAAAAAACGACCACAATAGGGAGATCTTCCATGAAAAGACGTACTCTTCTCGCCTCCGCCGCATTGGCATTTGGCCTGGGCACCGCAGCATTTGCGGACGACCCCACCACTGTTGGCTTTATCTACGTTGGCCCCGTGGGCGACGGCGGCTGGACCTATGAGCACGAGCAGGGTCGCAAAGCCGTGGTCGAAGCCTTTGGTGACAAGGTCAAGACCATCTACCAAGAGAGCGTTCCAGAAGGCGCAGACGCCGAGCGTGCGATTACCCAGATGGCTCTGTCGGGCGCAGACCTGATCTTTACCACCTCGTTTGGCTACATGGACCCGACCATTGCCGTGGCTCAGAAGTTCCCGAACGTGAAGTTCGAGCACGCCACCGGCTATAAGCAGGCGGATAACGTATCGGTGTACTCAGCGCGTTTCTACGAAGGTCGCGCGGTTCAGGGCCACATTGCGGGCAACATGACCAAGACCAACAAAATTGGTTACATCGCCTCCTTCCCGATTCCCGAGGTTATTCGTGGCATCAACGCCGCCTATATCCACGCCAAGAAAGTAAACCCCGATGTCGAGTTCTCGATCGTCTGGGCCTACACATGGTTTGACCCAGCGAAAGAAGCCGACGCAGCGCGCGCACTGATCGAAAACGGCGCTGACGTGATCCTGCAGCACACCGACTCGACCGCCCCACAGGCGGCAGCAAAAGAAGCAGGCAACGTGATCACCTTTGGTCAGGCCTCAGATATGGCGGACTACGCGCCTTATCCGCGCGTCAGCTCGATCATCGACAACTGGGGTCCTTATTATATCAAGCGCGTTCAGGACGTGATGGACGGCACCTGGACCTCGACCTCGACCTGGGACGGCATTGCCCCGGGCATGGTTGGCATCGGCGAGATCTCCGACGCGGTTCCCGCAGAGGTCAAAGCCTCGGCTCTGGCTCTGAAAGACTCGATCGCTTCGGGTGAGTACCACACCTTCACCGGCCCGCTGAAAAAGCAGGACGGCAGCGACTGGCTGGCAGAGGGTGAAACCGCAGATGACGGCACTCTGGCGGGCATGAGCTTCTACGTAGAAGGCATCACCGGCGACATCCCGAACTGATCGGGACCCGGATACCAAGACCCGAGCCGTCCCTTGTTGGGGCGGCTCTTTTTTGACCGTCCAACAAACGAGATCTGGAATGCTGGAACTGATTGTCCTCTGCACCGCAGGCTTTGCCGCCGGGCTTTTGAACGCCGTTGCCGGAGGAGGCACGTTTCTGACATTCCCTGCGTTGGTTTGGGCCGGATTGCCGGTTGTGTCCGCCAATGCCACCGCCACGCTTGTTGCCCTACCCGGCTACATCAGCAGCGCCTGGGGCTTTCGCAACGACATGCAGGCGGAAGGCAGCCTTGGGCTGAAATCCATCTATGCCATTGCCTGCCTGGGCGCCGTCATTGGTGCTCTGCTATTAATCGTCACCCCGAATGAGATCTTTTCCGGTGTTGTGCCATGGCTGTTGATGCTGGCAACCGTGCTGTTTGGCGCCTCTCAATGGATCCTTGCCTTTGTCCGCAAACGTGGATTCGGCGACGCCGGTCCGCTTGTCTCGTTACTGACACTTGGTACCGTTTCGATCTACGGAGGGTATTTCAATGGTGGTCTTGGCATCATGCTTCTGGCCGCCTTTAGCCTTCTGGGCTGGACCAATCTTCATGGCATGAACGGGTTGAAAAACGTACTCTCCGCCATCCTCTCGCTGATCTCAGCTGCGACCTTTATCATTGCGGGTCTAATCGTCTGGAAACCCGCACTGATCATGATGGTGTTCTCAACCCTTGGCGGGTACGTCGGCGCCGCACAAAGCCGCAAAATCAAACGCACCGATCTTTTGCGTCTGTTTGTTACAGGTGTCGGTGCTGCCATGACTCTCGCGTTCTTTATGACCTAGGCACAATTTGTCATTGTCACGACATGCGTTCCTGTCAGGATATGCGGATGACTGATTTGACGACACTTTCCGGAGACATCCCACATGGTTTTGCCTTTGGCACCATGCAATTTGGGGAACGCGCCGATGAAACCGCCAGCCGAGGTATGTTTGATGCCTGTCGTGCCGCTGGCCTGACCCATTTTGACACCGCGCATGTCTATACCGATGGCCGCTCGGAACAACTCTTGGGGCAATTTGCAGCTCAGGATCGTGAGGCGCTCTTTATCGCCACAAAAGTGGGGTATATCGGGGGCGCAGGACGAGAGAATATCCTAACTACCTTCGATACATGCCGCCAACGGCTAAATATGGATGTAGTTGACCTGCTCTATATGCATCGGTTTGACCCGGACACGCCGCTGGACGAAACCTTCGAGACCCTGTCCCAGCTGCAATCTGACGGAAAGATCCGCTATATCGGCGTGTCAAACTATGCCGCGTGGCAGGTCATGAAGGCACAAGCCGTGGCGCACAGATTTGGAACCAGAATTGACGCCATTCAGCCGATGTACAGCCTTGTCAAACGACAGGCCGAGGTTGAAATCCTGCCGATGTGCCAGTCTGAAAAGATCGCAGCAATCCCCTATTCCCCATTGGGTGGCGGGCTGCTCACCGGGAAATACGGCGCAGGTGGCACAGGGCGGTTGACCGAAGACCACCGATATGGTGCGCGCTATGGTGATCCGCGCATGTATGACACCGCACGCGCTCTGGCCGAATTGGCGCAGGAGTTGGGCACCCATCCCGCAACACTCGCTGTGGCCTGGGCCGCGCGTCATGCGGCACAACCCACGCCGATCCTGTCGGCACGGTCAGTTGCTCAGCTGACGCCGTCGCTGGATGGAATGCGCTTCGCCATGGATGACGCGCTCTACGCGCGTGTATCTGACCTTGGGGTCACACCACCCCCTGCAACAGATCGGCTAGAGGAGACCTAAACCCAGGTCACAACCTCTTTTTCCGACGCCCGGCCAGTGCGGAACCCATTGGCCGGGTGATCTGGATCGGGATAGCCAAGTGCGATGCCACATAGGATGTCGCGGTCTTCCGCGATGTCATATCGGGCACGCCAGAACGGTGCGTATCCGGCGATCGAGGCCATGGCGATCCCACCCAGCCCACGCGCCTGCAGCCCCAAGAGCACAGCCGTCACAAAAGCCCCGCAATCCAATGCCCCGTAGGAGCCCAACGCCTTTGGGGTGGTGATCAAAAGAAAATTAGACGCGCCGAACAACCGAAAGTTCTCGCGCATCTGTTGCGCCGAAGCGGCACGGTCACCTTTGGGCACACCCACAGCTTCGTACAACTGCCAGCCGCATTTCCGCCGCCGGGTCTGATAGGCCCCTTCGTATTTCATAGGAAAAGGAATGTCGCTTTCGTGACCGGCAACACCGGAATGCTCATACAACGCCGCTGTGAGGGCTCGGGTTTCCTGAGACCCAAAGGCCAGCACCTGCCAAGGTTGAGAGTTACACCACGACGGAACATTCTGGGCATCAGCCAGCACCTCGGATAGCACCTCTTGCGGCACAGCCTTGTCCAAAAACCCCCGACAGGAGTGGCGCGATGCCAGAATGGACGACAACACTTCGGCCTGCGTCATAACAATCCTCTACCCTTCAGCTCGCGCAGAATGTCACCACTGTCCTGCCCGCGCAATGGGCTTGGCGCAGGAGGGATAGGTGCCTTCCCATCGAAACGTGGCGCGGCGGCGGGTTGGCCATTTTGCCAAATTGCACGTGCGGCGATATGCGGATCAGATTGCGCCTCTTCCGGCGACAGCACAGGCGCCACACAGGCATCAGTGTCTGCGAACACCTTTTCCCAATGAGCCCGCGATTTTTCTGAGAAAAATCGAACCAGCCGAGCGGTTTGTTGCGGCCAGAGGGTTTGATCGAATTGCTGCGCCAATTCCGGGTCGTCCTGCAACTGCGATTTTTCAAGAAAAATCGCGTAGAACTTCGGCTCGAGACACTGCACAGCCATGTAACCACCACAGGCACACCGGTAGCTGCGGGACCAATGTGGGCCATCCAACAGAGAGGCTCCGCGTGTCGTGGTTGAAAACTGCCCTCCCATGGACAGCAGCAGCGCTAACATATGGCTTGCACCATCTACAATCGCCGCATCAACCACCGTGCCCTGCCCGGTGGTTTTGGCCCGCAAAAGACCGGCGAGCATTCCCACAGCCAAATACATGGCTCCCCCGCCAATATCTCCCAGAAGGGTTGGCGGCACGCCGGGCTCAGCCCCGGGCATCCCGCCATAGAACAACGTCCCAGCCACACCAACATAGTTGAGATCATGCCCGGCCTGATGCGCCCGGGGACCGGTCTGGCCCCACCCGGTCATGCGCCCATACACCAATCGCGGATTAAGCGCCTGTGCAACATCTGGCCCAAGCCCCAGTCGCTCCATCACGCCAGGTCGCATGCCTTCGGTCAGGCCATCCGCGCTCTGGATCAGGGCCTTCGCAATTGCAATATCCTCTGGATTTTTCAGGTCGAGCGCGATCGAGCGCTTGCCCCGATCCAGTAGGTTGCGCTCTTCTTTGCCCGGTGTATCCGCATTGCCCTTTCGGTGAATGACAATCACCTCGGCCCCGAGGTCCGCCAAGAGCATGCCCGCAAAAGGCGCAGGCCCCAGTGCTTCAAATTCTAAAATACGTAATCCGTGTAACATGGCCCCTCCTCCTGCCGCCACGATGCGCAGCAACTTGGGGAAAAGGAAGGGCCAGACACAAGTTACGCGGGGTCGTAAGCGAAACCGTCACCCGCGCGACGGACACGCCCCACACCGGGAAAGCTCAGGTGGGTTGCGGCAAACAATTCGCCGCTTTCTGCGAGCTGCTCAAGCAGAGCAACACGGGTCGCAACCGCCGCCTCAGGCGCAACATCCAGAAGATAGCTCACCTGTGGTGTGGTAAATTGAATGTCCTGAGCAATAACCGCATCCCCAATCAGGGTCAGACTGTCGCCGCCATCCTCAAGGCGTATACCCATATGACCCGGTGTATGCCCCGGCAGGGGCAACAGAATGATGCCATCCCCCAGATCCACCTCTCCCTCGTGCAGGACCAGACGCTCGGACAAGGGGACGGTGATCGATTGCACCAGTTGGATCATCGGGTGCATCTCTTCCGGGGCGGTCTCGATCAGCGCGGGGGAGGACCAAAAGTCCCACTCAGCTTGGCTCACATGGATCTTGGCATTTGGAAAGGGATCGTCGCCCAACAAGCCGCCAATGTGATCCG
Source organism: uncultured Pelagimonas sp. (assembly GCA_947497905.1). GTDB lineage: Bacteria > Pseudomonadota > Alphaproteobacteria > Rhodobacterales > Rhodobacteraceae > CANMIH01. The sequence goes on along the minus strand of CANMIH010000002.1, from coordinate 610,784 downwards.
CATGCATATGGGTCAGAATGACATCCGTCACACTTGCAGCGTCAATCCCTTCCAGCGCAGCGCCTGTCTCAGGGAACATCTGCTTGAGCGCCTGGCCTGCACCGGTGTCGACCAGAACATGTCGCTCACCCGATTTGACCTCCCATAGGTTGGCGCCGATCTGGATCGTTTCTGGGCTCGGATCGCTCTCTGGCAGATTGGGAAAATAGGCACGTGGCAGTTCAAAGGTGCCATCGCTTCGGATTGTTACGGTGATGTCACCAAGGGTCAGGTCATGGGTTTGCGTCAAATCAGGTCTCCTGTGCTCTGCCCTTGATGTGCCCAAAGACACCGCCTAAAACCATTGGCGCAAATGCCATCTTTGTGGTCAAAAATGACAAAACCAAACATTGCCATCGTAGATTATCCCGGCGCCCTGCCTTCGGCCGTGTATGGCATCGAAGATATGCTGAGTTTTGGCCCGCAAGGGGAGCGCTGGGATCTGCACAGGCTGTCTGACCACGCCGAGGTGGATTTCGCCGCCATCATCCTGCCTCCCTCTAAGCGAGCTGTTGGATTTGATGAAGCCCCCTGGCTCATCCCCTGGCTTCAGCAACAAACAGCCCAGGGCGCATTGGTCTGTTCGGCCTGTGCCGGCCTCAGCTGGGTTGCCGGGGCGGGGCTGGACCGGGGCCGTCGCGTCACGACGCACTGGGGGCTTGAGCAGCGATTTCGCGACCACTTTCCCGAACTCAACCTCGACACGGCCCCCCTGTTGATCGAACACAGCGATCTGATCACAGCCGGAGGTATGATGGCTTGGATTGACCTGTCTCTGGTGATCATTGAACGACTGGCCGGTCAGGACGCCGCGCTGGATGTGGCGCGCAATTTTATCGTCAGCCCCAACCGGCGCGATCAACGCCGCTTTCGGCGGTTCCTTCCTGAGCTGCGCCATGGTGATGCCGAGATTTTACGCGCGCAACACCACATCGACAGCGCCCTCCAAGATCCGTTGAAAATCGCGGATCTCGCAGACATCGCTGGTCTGGCGCCGCGCAGTTTTCTGCGCCGGTTCACCCGCGCTACCGGGTTGAAGCCCACCGAGTATCTTCAGGCGCTGCGCGTTGACCGAGCCCGTGACTTGCTGTTGCAGACGCGCGACAGCACTGAACAGATCGGGTTTGCCGTGGGCTATACCGACAGCTCGGCCTTTCAGAAGATTTTCAAACGCCTCGCGGGTCAAAGCCCTGCAGAATTTCGCAGGGCCTTTCGCCAGGGGGATTTTGCGGGCTAGAACTGTCTCATGAACACGCTTCCCCTCTCACTTCAGACTTGGTTCGACACGCGCGGTTGGCAGGTGCATCCGCATCAGCAAGAGATGTTGGAGCGCGCGCATAATCCGGCGTTGCTGTTGATTGCCCCCACCGGAGGCGGCAAGACGCTGGCCGGGTTTTTGCCAACCCTGTCAGAACTCTCTGAGGGGTATGAGGGGTTGCACACCCTGTATGTCAGCCCGCTGAAGGCGCTTGCGGCGGATATAAAACGCAATCTGCAAACGCCCATTGAGGAAGCCGGCTTGCCGATCCGGGTCGAAGATCGCACCGGCGACACCTCGGCGCATCGCAAACGGCGCCAAAGGGCAGACCCACCGCATATCCTGCTAACCACCCCCGAAAGTCTCGCGCTGCTGACCAGTTACGAAGACGCGCCGCGCATGTTTGCCGGGCTGCAGCGGGTGGTGGTGGATGAGATCCACGCCCTCGCCGAAAGCAAACGCGGTGATCAGCTGATGCTGGCATTGGCGCGCCTGAACCAGATCTGTCCAGAGATGCGCCGCGTGGGCCTGTCTGCAACGGTGGAAGACCCCGAGGCCATTGCACATCTGCTGGCCCGTCATCCCGATCCTTGCGAGATCCTGCAGGCGGACCCCGGCCCGGACCCTGATATTCAGATGCTCGACACGCCCGAGCCCCCGCCCTGGTCCGGGGGGGGCGGGCGCTATGCCATTCCGGCCATTCTGGAACAGGTCAAAGCCCATAAAACCACACTGATCTTTCACAATACCCGCGCGCAGGCCGAGATTTTCTTCCATCATCTCTGGCTGGCCAATGAAGAGGCTCTGCCCATTGGCATCCACCATGGGTCACTGGACCGTGGACAACGAGAAAAGGTCGAGGCCGCCATGGTGGCCGGAACGCTGCGCGCAATTGTCTGCACTGGCAGTCTGGATCTTGGCATTGACTGGGGTGATGTCGATCTGGTCATTCAGGTCGGCGCGCCAAAAAACGTCAAACGTCTGGTGCAACGGATTGGCCGCGCCAACCACCGCTATAACGCACCTTCCAAAGCCCTGCTTGTGCCTGCCAACCGGTTTGAGGTTGTGGAATGTCTTGCTGCACTTGAGGCGGTGAAAGACCACGATCTGGACGGAGATCCACGTGGCCGGGGGCCACGGGATGTGCTGTGCCAACATATCCTTGTCGCCGCCTGTGCCGGGCCGTTTTCAGCCGACGATCTGTATACGGAAATGACCAGCGCCGGGGCCTACTCCGCGCTCACTCGGACGGAATTTGATGCGTGTCTCGACTTCTGCGCCACCGGAGGCTACGCGCTGCGCGCCTATGACCAATGGCAACGCCTGCAACAGCGCCCGGATGGGCAGTGGCAATTGCGCGATCCCCGCGCCACCGGGCGTATCCGGCAGAACCTTGGAACCATTCAGGACAGCGATACCCTCAAGGTGAAATGGCGCGGACGCGGTGCCAGCCTGGGCGAAGTGGAAGAAAGCTTTGCCGCCCAGCTCACGCGGGGGGACACCTTTCTGATCGGCGGCCATATTGTGCGCTACGAAGGCCTGCGCGAACTTGTGGTTGAGGTCAGCCGCGATCCGGGCCGCAAACCGAAACTCGCGGTTTTCTCTGGAACCAAGTTTTCAACCTCGACACAGCTGTCACAACGCATCCTGCGGATGTTCAAAGCGGCAGATTGGACTCGCCTGCCCGCACACACGGCGGATTGGTTAAACCTTCAAGCGCAAATGTCCCAGCTACCCGAACCGGGGAGGCTGATGATCGAAACCTTTCCTCTGGATGGACGCCATCAGATGGTTGTCTATGGTTTTGCCGGCCGCAATGCACAACAGACACTCGGCCTCTTGCTCACCAAGCGCATGGAAGAAATGGGCTTGGCGCCGATGGGTTTTGTCTCAACCGATTACGCCACTCTGATCTGGGGGCTGGATGCCGTCACTGACCCGGCGCCCCTGTTTGATCTCGACGCGCTTGAGGCCGGGCTTGAGGGATGGCTTGCGGGCAACGCCGTGATGAAACGCACCTTCCGCAGTGCGGCCACCATCGCCGGATTGATCGAACGCAATCATCAAGGGCAGCGCAAATCGGGACGGCAGGCCACGATGTCCTCCGACATTCTCTATGACACGCTCATGCGATATGACCCCGATCACCTGCTGCTGGACATCACCCGGGAAGAGGCCATGCGGGGTCTGGTGGACTTTGCGCGCATCCGTGAGATGTGCCACCGCATTGCAGGCCGGATTGATCACATCAAGCTAGATCGCGTTTCTCCGCTGGCGGCGCCTCTATTTCTGGAACATGGGCGGGTGCCTGTGAAGGGTGAAGCGGAAGAGCGGCTTTTGGCGGAAGAAATCAGCCGCCTGATGGAGGACAGCGGTTTGGCGCAAATAGATTTGGGCAATTCGGCATAACCCTTGCCATTGATCCAGCAACGCGACATCACGGACCCATGACCGCTTATGCTTTTCAGTTTCAGGGGGCTGCTCTCAAGGCCCTACCCTCAGGTGCCCTGTTCTGGCCTGCGCAAGACACCTTGGTGGTGTCAGATCTGCACTTTGGCAAATCGGCACGGCTGGCGGCGGTGGGCGGGGCGCAACTCCCCCCTTACGAAACTCGGGCCACGCTTGAGCGGCTTGAGGCGGATCTGTCTACCACCAGCGCTCGGCGGGTGATTTGCCTCGGCGACAGTTTTGATGCGCCGGGCCTCGACGCCTTTTTGCATGAGGACGAACGCCTCTGGATCACCAAACTTCAAGCCGGGCGCAGCTGGGTTTGGATTGAGGGCAACCACGATCCCGGTCCGGTCGCGCTTGGCGGGGAGCACCTTGCAGAACTTGTCCTGGGCGGGCTTCAGTTTCGGCACATTGCAACCCCACAGGCGGTGGGCGAAGTCTCTGGGCACTACCATCCTAAAGCGCGGTTGAGCCTGCGGGGGCGAAGCCTGTCCCGCCCCTGCTTTCTTGTGGATCACGTACGCCTCCTGATGCCCGCTTACGGTGCCTATACCGGTGGCATGCGCAGTGACGATCCACTGCTATGTGATCTGATGGCGCCTGACGCCAAAGCCATTCTAACCGGCGCGACCCCTGCGGCCATCCCCATGCCGCGCGGCGTAGCGTGAGGATCAAACCAACCTGATACGCCACGTCAAACTTGTGCGATTGATGTGACCATGCTGCAGTCAGCCCATGATTGAAGATCCACGTATTCAGGCCATTCTGGCCTCGCAAACCATGTTGCAAACCATTGGCGCCTCGGTGCGTGCAGTGGGCAAAGGCACCGTCGAATTAGAAGCCCCCATCTCTGAGGGCTTCAAACAGCACAACGGCTTTGGCCATGCCGGGCTCACCTTTACCTTGGGCGACACCGCCGCAGGCGGGGCCGCCATGACGGTTCTGGATGACCAACACGCCGTTCTCACCTCAGAAATTGGCATTCACCTTTTGGCCCCGGCCCGTGGCGACATGTTGATTGCGCGCGGCAAAGTGATCAAACCCGGGCGGCGTCTGATCATCGTCACCTCCGATGTCTACGCCGTAGACAATGGGGTCGAGACCCATATCGCCACCCTGTCAGGCACCATGGTTCCGGTGAAGATGGATTAACCCGTAAAGCCGATCTCTTTGTGAGAGCCATCACAGAAGGGTTTGTTTTTCGACGCACCACAGCGGCACAGGAAAGCGCGGCGCATCTTGCCAATGCCTTTGCCCGTGCCTGTGGTCAGCTCCATCGGCCCATCCAGTTTAAGCGGCCCATCGGGAATAGCCGTCGCGACAAGCCCGGAACCGCGCTCCAGTTCATCCTGTTTGGCCTCAGTTGTGGGTTCCCCGGTTGCGGTGAACTCGGCTTTGACATGCGCATAGTCACAATAGGGTTTATTGGCCGACTTCCCACAGCGGCACAGCGTGGCGCGGGGCATCTTGTCCTCCCCCACCGTCACATCCCCAGCCAGCGCCAGAGGGCCGTTTTCCAACACCGCAACCCGGTTGATCTGCGGCGGAGTTTCCTCGACACCGCCATCCAACCGCCGGAAAGTCAGCGCCCCCGAGGGACAGCTGCGGATCATGGCCGCAATCTCTTCTGCGGGGGCGGCGTCAGGGTCAACCCAAGGCCGTCGTGAGGGGTCAAAGACCTGAGGCAGTTTCAAAAAACAGCTGCGCGCATGCACACAGCGTTTCATCTCAAACTCAATTTCGATGTCTTGTCCCGCATAGGTCTTGGCCATGGCTACCTCCGGCTAAGCAAAAAACCCTGCCCGATGGTCGGACAGGGTCATGCAATACGTCAAGGCTTTTCCTTGGAGACGTGACTTAGGCGGTCAGACCTTCTGGCTCTGCCAAGCCATTTGCGCGGCAGCAGGCGGTCAAGGTGTTCGCCAGCAGGCAGGCAATGGTCATCGGACCAACACCACCGGGAACCGGAGTGATCGCGCCAGCAACCTCGGCGCAGCTTGCGTAGTCGCAATCGCCAACCAGTTTGGTTTTGCCCTCTTCTGTGGGGTGCGGAATGCGGTTGATGCCCACATCAATCACGGTGGCGCCGGGCTTGATCCAGTCACCGGTCACCATTTCCGGGCGACCTACTGCGGCCACAACGATATCCGCCTGCTTGCAGACCTCTTCGATGTTTTTGGTGCGCGAATGCGCGATGGTCACGGTGCAGCTGTCTTTCAGCAGCAGGTTCGCCATCGGCTTGCCCACGATGTTTGACCGGCCCACGACCACGGCGTTCAGACCCGACAGCGACCCATGGTGGTCACGCAACATCATCAGACAGCCCAGTGGTGTGCAGGGAACCATCGATTTCTGACCGGTGCCCAACAGACCCACGTTCGAGATGTGGAACCCGTCCACGTCTTTTGCCGGATCAATACGGTTGATCACCAGATCTTCGTTCAGATGCTTGGGCAGCGGCAGCTGCACCAGAATACCATGCACGGTTTCGTCGGCATTCAGTTTGTCCAGAAGCGCCAGTAGATCTTCTTCCGAGGTATCCGCATCCAGCTTGTGCTCGAACGAGTTCATGCCAACTTCTACGGTCTGCTTGCCTTTTGAGCGCACATAGACCTGACTTGCGGGATCTTCGCCCACCAGAACCACCGCCAGACCGGGGGTGATGCCGTTTTCTTCCTTCAGGCGTGCCACATGGGCCGCTACTTTTTCACGGACGGTGCCTGCAAAGGCCTTGCCGTCGATCACTGTTGCCGTCATCTCGCTCCCTTTCCTCTCGGGGTCGCAACCCGAAGGCCGCGGTCTTTAGTCGAGGTCAATCTGCTGCGCCTCGCGCGCAATCGACCAGTCAATCAGCTGCCGCCACAATGTCTCGATCAGATCAGGATCCAGATCTTCTTCAATGGCGGTGGCACGAACCTTGGTGACAACATCTTCCACCCGGTCCGGAATGCGGGCCGGAAGACCGGCCTCGCTTTTGATCTCAATCGCCCGATCGATATAGCCCGCGCGACGGCGCAGCAATTGCACCAACTCGCGATCCAGCGCATCAATCTGTGTGCGCAGCACAGGCATATCAGGGCAGTCAGACGGATCCAGCATGGCAACTCCTTTCGAGAGTGGGCCATGCCGTGCCTGACCCGAAACTTCAATATGCAAAACCGCGCATCACAGATGTGAAACGCGGTTCGCGGGATGGGGGCGGGGCGATGTGCCTCTGGCACGAGCGGTATCCCGCCTCCCATCCAGGATTTTAGAACAGGCCTTCGATCTCGCCGGCATCGTTCAGGCAGATCGATTCCGCTGCGGGTTTGCGCGGCAGACCCGGCATGGTCATGATCTCGCCGCAGACAACTACGACAAAACCGGCACCTGCCGACAGGCGTACTTCGCGAACCGGAACCGAATGGCCGGTGGGCGCGCCGCGCAGGTTCGGGTCGGTCGAGAAGCTGTACTGGGTTTTCGCCATGCAGACCGGCAGGTTGCCATAGCCCTGCTCTTCCCAGAGCTTCAGCTGATCGCGGATCTTCTTGTCGGCCAGAACTTCGTCGGCACGGTAGATACGCTTGGCAATGGTTTCGATTTTCTCAAACAGCGGCATTTCGTCAGGGTAGATCGGAGCGAAGTTGGCGCTGCCACCTTCAACCAGCTCAACCACTTTCTCTGCCAGCGGTGCGGAACCTTCCGAACCCAGCTCCCAGTGACGCGACAGAACCGCTTCACAACCGTGCTCAGCTACATAGTCTTTCACAGCCTGAACTTCAGCATCGGTGTCGGTGACAAAGTGGTTGATGGCGACCACAACCGGAACACCGAAGGATTTCACGTTCTCGATGTGACGGCCAAGGTTGGCACAACCATTCTTAACCGCGTCAACATTTTCTGCACCCAGATCGGCTTTGGCAACGCCACCGTTCATCTTCATGGCGCGAACGGTCGCAACCAGAACAACGGCCGACGGCGCGATGCCCGCTTTGCGGCATTTGATGTTCATGAACTTCTCGGCACCAAGGTCGGCACCAAAGCCCGCCTCGGTTACAACGTAGTCCGACAGCTTCAGCGCGGTTTTGGTTGCGATAACCGAGTTACAGCCGTGTGCGATGTTCGCGAACGGACCACCGTGTACAAAGGCCGGGTTGTTTTCCAGGGTCTGCACCAGGTTCGGCTGCATCGCGTCCTTCAGCAGAACGGTCATGGCACCTTCTGCTTTGATGTCGCGGCAGAAGACCGGCGAACGGTCACGGCGGTAGGCCACAATCATGTCACCCAGACGCTTTTCCAGGTCTTTCAAGTCGTTGGCCAGGCACAGGATCGCCATAACTTCCGAAGCAACGGTGATGTCAAAGCCACCTTCACGTGGGAAGCCGTTCGAAACGCCGCCCAAGCTCAGGTTCACCTGACGCAGAGCGCGGTCGTTCATGTCAACAACGCGACGCCACTGAACGCGGCGGATGTCGATTTCCTGCTCGTTGCCCCAGTAGATGTGGTTGTCGATCATGGCCGACAGCAGCGAGTGGGCCGAAGTGATCGCGTGGAAGTCACCTGTGAAGTGCAGGTTCATTTCTTCCATCGGAACAACCTGAGCGTAACCGCCCCCGGCTGCGCCACCCTTCATACCGAAGTTCGGGCCAAGCGACGCTTCGCGGATACACACCATGGCGTTTTTGCCAATGCGGTTCAGGCCGTCACCCAGACCAACGGTGGTGGTGGTTTTACCTTCGCCCGCCGGGGTCGGGTTGATCGCGGTCACAAGGATCAGTTTGCCGTCTTCGCGGTCCTGAACCGAGTTGATGAAATCTTGGCCAACTTTGGCTTTGTCGTGGCCGTAGGGCAGCAGGTGCTCTGTCGGAATACCCAGTTTGTCACCGATCTGCTGGATCGGTTTCTTGGTTGCCTCGCGGGCAATTTCAATGTCGCTCTTATAGGCCATGGTTTCGGTCCCCATTGGTATACAATTCGAATTGCATCTAGGGATAACGATCTGCGACACGCAGAGTGACCGCGTTTCCGACATTTCACGTTGTTCTTGCGGCGAAGCGAAAAAATGGCTGTTTTTGCCGGAAAACCCTAAGATTTCAGGGGCAATGCGGGCGCCCAGCCCCGCTGATCCGGGATATGCAGTCGCAAAACGTCGCCAATTTTCAACGTTCCGGGCCGTTCCACCCAGGCTGTGACACCACGCCGACCTTTGGCCGCGGGTTTGAACTTGGGTCCGATTCCCGGATGATCTTTATCAATTTCCTTGGCGGGGAAAATGCAGGGGCGGTTGTTCATATCGACAATCAGACAGGTGCCATCTTCGGCCTGCAGCCGCGCCGATGGTGGCACATAGCTGAAATCCGGAATGCCCTCGATCACCAAAGTCGCTCCTAGCCATTCTGGTCTTATCTCGTCCAACCCCATTTCGGCGGCAATCGCGGCAAGTTCGGTGGCGCAAACCACGCTCAGCTGTCGGGTGTTGGCAATTTCAGTGCCGCGCTCATATTGCGAGGTCACCCGCGCACAAGAGGCCCGTGTGCGCCCGCCATGTTTTTCGCCTTCGGGTCCATCCCACCCCAATGTCAGAGTGTTCCCCGCCTCTGCCCGCAGGCCATCCCCCTCGGGGACGGTCCCCACCCAAGTCACGGTTGCACGATAGTCGGTGGGGATCAAAGCGGGCATGGCAGGTCTAGTCTCGCGTTACGGTGAAAAACAATCGTCGGAAGGGAAACAGCACCGAGCCATCTTTGGCAACCGGATAAGCGCTGGGGATCACCTCTTCATAGGCGCGGATCAGATGACGTTGCTCATCGCTGTTCAGCATCTGCAAAATCGGACGCGCAAAGGTGCTTTCAGTGAACAGGCGCACTGGGTTGCCCAGATCACTGGCTGGCAATTGCTGATAATACTCGGTTTCCCACAAAGACACCTGCCCCAGTGGTGCCAGAAGATGGTGATATTCTGCCGGTTTCAGAATGCCGGGCAGCTTTGTTTTGGCCAAACGCCCCGGAAAGAACTCTTCCGCAAGAGTGCGCCACATATGATGAGATGGCGCATTGTTTTGATGAGGCATCTGCACCGCAAGCGTGCCGCCGAGGGCCAATTGATCAACCAAATGCGCAAATAAGGCCCGATGATCGTCAACCCAATGCAAAGCCGCATTTGAGAAAATCAGCGCAGGAGGACGCGCCGGAGACCAGCCGCACACATCCGCCTGAAGCAGGTGATCATAGACATCCAGATCCTGCGCTTTGGCCAGCATGGCCTCTGACAGGTCAACGCCGATCAACGCGCCCTCAAGGCCCGTGGCACGCAAAGCGGGGCCGACATCGCCGGCCCCGCATCCAAGATCAATCACATCCCCTTGGGGTGTTTCAGGCAAAGCGCGCAAAAGATCCAATGCCGGGCGCAGTCGATGCCCTTGGAACCGGTGGTAGGCCGCCGGATCCCAATCTTTTGCGCGATCACTCATGCGTTGGGTTCGGGCTCCATGCCATCCTCGCCGGTGGCCGGTTTGGCCTTGGGTTTGGTTTTAGGGATAGCGGTCAGGCTGGGTTTGTCCTCTGCCCCATCCGCATCGTCATCATCCGAATGCGGTGGCTCGCCTTTGATCACGCGGTCGATTTCCGCCCCGGTCAGAGTTTCATACTCCAACAGACCTTCGGCCAGACGTTCCCACTCATCCTTTCGTTCGGTCAGGATGCGCAGCGCGGTTTCCAGCCCTTCGTCCACCAGACGTTTCACTTCGGATTCGATCAGCTCTTTGGTCTGGGCCGAAACCGAGAAACCAGCAGTGTTGCCCTGATAACCCTCATGCGCCTCGGCATAGTCAATGTTGCCGACCTTGTCGGACATGCCGAAACGCAGAACCATGGCACGCGCGCTTGCGGTTGCTTGCTGGATGTCCCCACCCGCGCCGTTCGACACTTCGTCTTCGCCGTATTTGATCAGCTCAGCCGCTTTGCCGCCCATGGTCATGGCGATCTTCTGTTCCAGCTCGGCCTTCACAGTCAGCACCTTGTCGCTTTCGGGCAGCGAGACAACCATACCCTCGGCAAAACCACGGGCGATAATGGTGGCCTTATAGACCGGATCACATTTCGGCAGCGTCAAGCCGACGATGGCGTGGCCCGCTTCGTGGTAGGCCACCCGCTCCATAAGCTCCTGTGTCCGCACTTTCGACCGGCGCTCGGCCCCCATGATGATTTTATCACGGGCATTGTTGAAATCTTCCATCGTGACAAAGCGACGGCCCACGCGCGCGGCGTTAAGGGCGGCTTCGTTCACAAGGTTGGCAAGCTCGGCGCCTGAGAAACCCGGTGTCCCCCGCGCAATGATGCGCAGATCAACGTCAGGGCCCAAAGGCGATTTGCGGGCATGCACACCCAGAATTTTCTCACGGCCTTTGATATCCGGATTTGGAACAGTGACCTGACGGTCAAAACGACCCGGACGCAGCAAGGCAGGGTCAAGCACGTCACGACGGTTGGTCGCCGCGATGATGATAACACCTTCGTTGGCCTCAAACCCGTCCATCTCAACCAGAAGCTGGTTCAGGGTTTGCTCGCGTTCGTCGTTGCCACCGCCATAACCTTGGCCACGGGCGCGGCCCACAGCGTCGATTTCGTCGATGAACACAATACACGGCGCGTTTTTCTTCGCCTGTTCGAACATGTCGCGGACACGGCTCGCGCCCACCCCCACAAACATCTCAACAAAGTCAGAGCCCGAAATGGTGAAGAACGGCACGCCCGCCTCGCCCGCGATTGCGCGCGCCAAAAGGGTTTTACCGGTACCGGGAGGGCCCTCAAGCAGCGCACCGGTCGGGATTTTGCCGCCAAGGCTAGAGAACTTCTGCGGGTTGCGCAGGAATTCAACAATCTCTTCCAGCTCTTCTTTGGCTTCATCGATGCCAGCGACGTCATCAAATGTCACGCGTCCATGTTTTTCGGTCAGCAGCTTGGCCTTGGATTTGCCAAAGCCCATCGCGCCACCTTTGCCACCGCCCTGCATGCGGTTCATGAAGTAGATCCAGACCCCAATGAGCAGAAGGAACGGCAACAGCGAAAGGATGAACGACTGGAAGGTCGATTGTTCCTGCTGCTCGGCGCTCACCGGCACATTGTTGTCGATCAGAAGATTGGTGACTTGGGCGTCTTCCGGCTTGATGGTGACGAATTCTTTTCCGTCGCTGGTGCGATAACGCACCTGCTCGCCATCGATCACAGCCTGACTGACCGCTTTGCTTTCAACAGCACGCACAAAGTCAGAATAGCTGGATTCGTTGCTCTGAAGGGAATTTCCATTGCCTGAGAACAGGCTGAACAGGGCCAAGATCAGAACAAATAGTACGATCCAAAAGGCGATATTGCGAGCGTTGCCCAAGAGGAGAACTCCTTTGAATACCTCAAAACGCCATGGTCACGGCGCTGGGGTGTAACATAGACATCAATCCCGGCGGTTCAATGCGAAAGAAGCCGTTCCGCGAAACCAAGCCGCACCCTTTTGGAGCATGCGTTTGGGCCCACGCCCATTGCCTCGCAGGCAACAAGGCGATCGCCCTGCCAAAGCGCGGGCAAACTGCGGGCGGCATGATAGGGTGGCGCAGCGTCCGGTTTGTCTTTGACCTGTCGCCAACCGGCATCGCCCAACGCGCGGACAGTCACCTCTGACAGCGTATCATGTCCAAGCCTCCAGCGCCCGTCCCAAACGTCTCCGGCTTCGGCGGTGAGAGCTTCAACAGCCCGGTATTCACGGTAGATCCTGATTTTGGAACGCTCCGCGCGGACTTCACAGCCTGAAAGCGTTCCTGCACCGCCACTCAAAACGCGATCAAGCAACGCCTCAAGCGCATCTGCGCGCGGGCGATATTCGGCCCCAGACACAAATCCCAGCCCCTCGGCTAATATCCTCAACTGCGTATCGCGTTCAACTTTGGCAAAGCCATCCGTGTCCAGCAGCAGGTCTCCGCTCTCGCGTTCGCTCCCGAGTTCACACCAAACTTGATGGGCGCGCGCGCGCAGGGCTACTTGCGCTCGCCCCAGCCGCTCCGCCGTTGAAGACAGAGTGTCAATGCCAAGCCCAACTTCTTCCAGCCCCTGTAAAAGTTGACGCATTTTCACGCGGTCATAGCTGGGATTGTCGTTGCTCGGGTCATCGACCCAGGGTGTTTTGAGAACCCGTGCATAATGACGAAGCTCTGCGCGGCTCATCTCAAGGCAAGGGCGGACTACCTGCATGCCGCCCACATCCCGGGTTTTGGCCATGGCGGACAAACCATCGACCCCGGACCCGCGCTTCAGACGTAATAAAAAGGTTTCAGCCACATCGTCACGCGTGTGAGCCATGAGAACATGTCGGGTCGCGCCGCGCCATCCGTCGATTAGGTCAAGCCGTGCGCGGCGCGCCGCATCCATCAGATTGCCCTGCCCGTCCCAGTGCCAACGCAGCGTGTCATGAGACCACCCCAACGTCGCACATTCTCGTGCCACCATTTCAGCCTCGGCGGCGCTTTCGGCGCGTAGACCATGATCGATGGTCACAATTTTCAGGGTCACACCCCAAACTCGCGTCCAATTGTGCGCAAGGGACAGCATTGCCATGCTGTCCCCGCCACCTGATACCGCAAGTGCAATTTCGTTCGGAAAATCTGGACCGAGCATTTCGCCCATCGCATCGGCAAAACGTTGGTCCAGTGACCCCTCTGACGGTGTTAGCACCCGAGATCGATCCGGCTTTGTTGAGCTTTGGCAACAAATTCTGAACCCGGATAGCGGCCTTCCACCTCACCCAGTGTCACACAGGCCTCGGGTGTAGATCCCAATCCGGCAAGAGACACCCCAAGGCGCCACAGGGCTTCGGCGGCAACCTTCGCCTCAGGAAACCCTGAATAAGCACTCAAATAGCGGCGGGCGGCCTCACGGACATCCCCCTGTCCATCAAGCGCACGGCCTTCGCCCACCAAAGCCGCAGCTTCTAGTGGCCCCATCGGGTAGATCTCGCGGAAGGTGCTGAACATCTGTGCGGCGCCCACAAAATCATCGTTGCTGAGCGCCTGCATGGCCTCCCGGAAATCCGCCTCTTCGCTCACGGCCAGCTCACCTTCCAAAGGAAGGGCATCTGTGGCCGGTGCAATGGCTGTGGCTGGTCCCTCTGGCAACTCACCGCCGCCAAGCAATGGGCGTTTCCCGACGCTGCCAATGTCACAACCCTCTTCCATTTCACAGACGCGAAATTCGAGATTGCTGAGCGACTTGGTGCCATCTTTCACAACGCGTTCAATGCGAAACTCAAGCTCTTCCACCTTCGCGGTCACACGTTGAAGTTCACCTTCGATAGTTGTGATCCGCTCAAGCTGAGATCCCCCAACCGCAACGCCGCTTGATCCGGTTGTGTTCAGCTCTTGCTTCAAACGTTGCAGCTCAACCGACAGCACAACCATGTCCTGCCGGATATCTGCCAAAGTTTCAGCATTCTGAGCCTGCGCGAAAGATGCGCTCAGCCCAAATGCAACGGCCCAGATCAAACGCATGGCTTACCCCGTCAGACCGGCAGAGATGATGGTCACAGCGCGGCGGTTCTGCGCATAGCAGGCCTCTTGCGAACAGATCTCGATCGGGCGTTCTTTGCCGTAGCTCACAAATTTCAGACGGCTTTGCGGCACACCCTGGGCCACCAGATATTCCATCACCGCATTGGCACGACGCGCGCCCAGCGCAAGGTTGTACTGGCGCGTCCCCTGTTCATCCGCATGACCTTCAATGATGGCAAGGTAATCTGAATTCCGCAAAAGCCACGCGGCCTGTCCTGCCAGAACAGTTTGACCCTCAGGAGACAGGTTCGACTGATCCACGGCAAACAACACACGGTCGCCCACACGTTGCTGGAAATGCGCCACCGAGGTTGGGTCATCTGCGCTTCCCGGTACAGCTACGCCCGTGCCCGCCCCCGCGCCTGCGTCGAAGTCATTGTCAAACCGGTCGGCGTTGGTGCAGGCGGCAACGCCCAGCACAGCAACCAGCATCATCGCTTTGGTAATCTGTTTCATGCTCTCAAGTCCTGCTCAATGTATGCCCACACTCTACCACAGCGAGAGGTGCGGGGGAATCCGTGTCGCCTCTGCGCCTATTGCAGCGGCCCCCAACTTGGGTCCGATCCACCGGCCGGGGTGCGCACCCGCTTCAAATTTCGCCCAGAGACATCCACCGAATAAAGCGCGGATGCGCCCTGAGCGCCTTGGGTTTCGCGGGCAAACATCAGCACGCGCCCATTGGGTGCCCAGCTAGGACCTTCGTCCAGAAAGGATGCGGTCAGCAGGCGTTCTTCACTGCCATCCGTGCGCATCACGCCAATATGAAAACGTCCGGCATTCTGCTTGGTAAAGGCAATCAAATCGCCACGAGGCGACCAGACCGGCGTGCCATAGCGACCGCTTTGACCAAAGCTGATCCGGCGCGCGTCGCCCCCTGCCGCTGACATAATGTAGAGCTGCTGCGATCCTGAACGGTCACTTTCAAAGACAATCTGACTGCCGTCCGGCGAATAGCTTGGCGCGGTTTCAATGGCCGGGGAATTGGTCATCCGGCGGGTCGCGCCACTGGCGACATCCATGGCCCAGATATCTGTGTTCGAGCCTTGTGTCAGCGAATAGACAACGGTGCGGCCATCCGGCGAAAAGCGCGGCGCAAAACTCATCACACCTTCATTTGATTGCAATACGCGGCTGCGCACATCACCGACCGTCAGCACGTGGACCCGAGGAAAACCGCTGGCGTAGCTGGTATATAGCACGCGATCTCCAGATGGCGAAAAGCGGGGAGCCAGAACAATGGCACTGCTGTCGGTCAAATACTGCACGTTGGACCCATCATAATCCATGATCGCCAGACGTTTCTCACGTTTGTTCTTTGGGCCGGTTTCCGAGACGAACACCACGCGGCTGTCAAAATAGGGGGTTTCGCCGGTCAAACTGCTATAGACCTGATCCGCCACTTTATGGGCAAGACGCCGCCAACCATCCTCAGAAGATGCAAACTGTTGACCCGGCACCAGTTCGGTGCCCGCAAAAACATCCCAGGCGCGGAATTTCACCGTCAAACGCCCCGCACCATCGGTTCCTACGGCACCGGTGATCAAGGCCTGTGCATTGATCGCTTTCCAGTCGGCAAAGGCCACCGGGGCACCAAAGCTGCTGACCCGGCTGATATGCGCATCAGACGGGATTTCCCGGAACAACCCGGTCCCGATCAAATCCTGCGCCACCACACGCGAGACCTGCTGCGCCAATTCAGCCGCCTGCGGGCTTTCAGGAACAAACACCGGCAAAGCGAAGGGCAGAGGCTCAACAACACCTTCGGTGATCTCGATCCGAAGCGGTGCCGCCGTGGCTGAGACATGGACAAGCGCCATCATCGCAGCCAGCACCAGTTGCATAAGGCGGTGGGTCATTTGAGATAGCTCCTGTCAAAACTGCTCGGCATCACGAAACCACAGGTCTGCGCCTGTTCATCGCTACAATAGCCATCAATTCCTTGTGGCAAAACACCCGAGCAGGGGGAAATTGGCGGGGTTTCGCCCATGTGAGTCACGTTTGCAGCACAATTAGGTGCAGATATCGGCGACAAGGCTCTCATCGTGTTCGCATTTCCGCGGGATTAAAGACCATCTCAATCTCGCGCCAATGGTCGTATTTATCCGCTGGCAGATCATAGCCATTGCTGCCGCAGATCAACACCGCGCGCCGCGCCGCGCTGTAAGCTGCCTCAACCGCGCTGCCCGACCCCCCACTGGATTCGATCAACCGCAGGCTTGAGGTCACGACCCGCCCATCCGGTTCCATGTCCATGCCCACCACAACCGTCACATTGGCGGCCTCACTGCCGACATCCACCTGCCAACACTCCTGCAAGGCCAGACGCAGCGCGTCACGCTCTCCGCCGGTCAAAGGGGGTCCGCTGGGTGCAGGGTCTCCGGCTCCGCCACCAGCAAGCTCAGCCGCCAATGCCGCAGCAATGGCATCTGCGGTTTCATCTTCGGGTTCTGGTTCAGGCTCAGCCGCGACGGGTGGTGTAGGTTCAGCTGCCGCAACCCGCTGAGGCCGCGCTTTGGGACGCAAAGACCGCGACGGCGCAGAGGGTTCTTCCGCCTCGGTCACGATCTCGGTCGCCGTCTCGGGCGGTGCGGTTTCTTCCTGCTGTGTCTCGGCAACATCCGGGCTCTCGGCATCAGGCGAGGCGGCGCGGCGGGTTTCCGGATCAGTCACCGCATCCGGTGACGGTTCCGGGGTCGCCTCGGGGGCCACTCGAGGGGCTGGACGCGGTTTTGGGCGCAGCGATGTCTCCGGAGCACGGCTTATCGGCGCAGGCTCGGGGGCAGGTTCTGGTGCCGGTTCCGGCTCTGGCACAACGGGCAAAGGTGCAGGCGGTTCTGGTACGGGAACGGGTTCAAGAGCCGGAACAGGGTCCGGCAGAGGCTGAGGCACAGGCGTCGGAACCGGCTCAGGGGGTGGCGGCGTTGGCGCGGGTGTGGGCTCCGGCACGGGATCTGGTGCAGGGGGCTGCGCAGGTTCGATGGGCTGCTCCGGCGCGGGCGCTATTGGGTTTGGTTCGGGCGCCGGCTCAGGTTCAGAAGTGCCTGAAAGAGCGGCAAACTCGGCCTCCGAGAGGACGGTCACATCCGCCACGCTCACCTCGGGTGTCGACAGCTCAAACAATCCGCCGACCATAAGCCACGCGAAGAAAAGGGCATGCGCCCCACCCGATATATAAAGGCCCCGTTGCACCGCGCCGCCCTAGCGATCCGGTCCGTTCAGCGCCGGACCACCGGCATCCGTCACCAAACCAATCGACGAAAAGCCACCGGCGTTCAACGCGCCCATGATCTGAGCCACCTCTTCATACGGCACGGTACCGTCCGCGCGCAGATAGACCCGGTCATCCGACCGCTCCGCCGCAACAGCACGCAGGCGCGGGATCAGATCCTCGCGGCTGATTTCGGTGGTCATCAAAATGACGGTACCATCAGCAGCCAGAGATACCGTCAAAGGCTCTTCAGTTTCAGACGGGAGCGCCTGAGCCGCGGTTTTGGGCAGCTCAACAGGCACACCAACGGTCAGGAGAGGCGCCGCAACCATGAAAATAATCAACAACACCAGCATCACATCCACAAAAGGCGTGACGTTGATCTCGGCCATGGGTTGACTGCGGCCGCGACGGCCACGCCTGCGGCGGCTGCCTCCGCCGCCATTCTGTTTCATCACACCCGCGCCCATGGCTCAGGAATCCAACTGGCGGCTGAGGATTGTCGAAAACTCATCGGCAAAGCTTTCATAGCCGCCGATGATGCGATCGCTGTCGGCCGAAAACTTGTTGTAAAAGATCACAGCCGGGATCGCCGCCAACAAGCCCAAACCGGTGGCCAGAAGGGCTTCGGCAATGCCTGGTGCCACAACAACCAGGGATGTGTTCTGCTGTTGAGCGATCTCAATGAAGGAATTCATGATCCCGAACACCGTGCCAAACAGGCCAACAAAGGGGGCCGTTGACCCGATCGTGGCCAGAACCGGCAGGCCCTTTTGCAGGCCTTCGGCCTCTTTCTGGATTGCAACATCCATGCTGCGGTCGATGCGGCTTTGGGCATTGGCAATCAACCCACCGTCGTCGCGGTGACTGCGGCGCCATTCGACCATACCGGCGGCAAAGACTTTCTCAGAACGCCCTTTAGGATCAACACCCAGCTGGTCAAACAGTGCGTCCAGCGGCTCGCCGGACCAAAAGGCGCGGTCAAAGCGTGCAGCTTCGCGGCGCGCAGACCGATAGCTGACAAACTTGTCGAAAATGATGGCCCAGGACCAGATGGACGCCAGCAAAAGCATCAACATCACCAGTTTGACCGTCAGTGTGGCGCGCGCGAATAGACCCCACATGGAGAAATCGATCTCCTGCGCCAGGGCAAGCGTTTCTGCTTCCATGAACCTGCTCGTTTTTGGATGGCCTCAGTTTTTCGAGGCTCTTGTTATCCACAGGTCTAACCGATTTGCACGTCAAAGGCCAATACTATGGCACAAACCTGCCACAATTCCGTATTCTCGGCGAATTTGCGCGCCTCACGCCGCGTTTCGCAGGGCCGCTTTGTACTGACCTGGCGTCAGGCCCATTGCAGCCTTGAAGGCGCGGTTCAGATGGCTTTGGTGGGAAAAACCACAGGCCGCGGCCACATCCGCGATTGGCGAGTGACGTAAGAGCTCCTTGGCCCGAGCAATCCTCAGCAACATCACCCAGCGATGCGGCGGCACACCACGTGAGGCCCGGAACATGCGGTGGAAGTGGAACTCGGACAGATCCGCAAGCGCCGCCAGATCTTCCAGACGGATGTCCTGATCCAGATGCGCCTCGATCCAGTCGTCAACCCGGCGCAACACCTTGGGGGCCAGCCCACCTTTCAGATGGATCGGTCTCTCTGGCAAGGCTGCGACCAATTCGGCAAAGCAGACATCCGCCGCCAGAATATCCCCCTTTGCGGTCGCCTCGGCCAAGGCCTGCAAGGGTCGGCTTAGCGTCTGGGGAGCATCAAAGGTCCGTTCCGGCACATCCAAAAGCCGCGCATCGCGGTCATGGGTCTGGGCAAAGGACGCGCGCAGATGATCATCGGGCACATAGAGATGCACAAACCGAAACGGTTCGGTCAGTTTCCATTCCGAAGAGTGCCCTTCTGGAAAGACACAGAGCGCACCGGGCCAGCCGCGCTGGGTTGGGCCATCCACCCGCAGGCTGCCTTCACCGCCGGCAAGGTAATAGCTAAAGGCATGCCCTTTGGGCGCATCATAGCGCATCTGATCATCGTCATTGTACCAGATCGCCGCCTTGCGCCCATGCCCCAGATCCAGCCCGGCCAGATGGCGGGCATGTTTTGAGGCTGAGAGATAATCAAAGACACGGTTGGTCACGGGGCAGTCTCCTTGTCTTCTCCCTACTCCCGTCGCGGCGCACTGTCACGCGCCAGCCCTGTCAATTGCGCAAGATCGTGCAAGAGCGCGCGCGGTTTTCTCAGTAGGTCGAGCGTGAAAGGAACCTGTATGACCACTCTCCCTCTCTTTGCGCTCACCGTCCTGATCTGGGGCACCACATGGATCGCCATCACCTTTCAGATCGGTCCGGTGGATATCTTTGTCTCGGTCTTTTACCGCTTTGCCCTTGCTGGCGCGTTGTTTCTGGCCGGACTTGCCCTGTTGGGCCGCCTGCGGTGGCCCGCGACTTGGCGATTTGTCCTCGCCCAAGCCTTTTGCCTGTTTAGCCTGAATTTCCTCTGTTTCTATCAGGCCACGACCCTTATGCCCTCGGGGCTGGTCTCAGTCATCTTTTCGCTTGCCACTATTCTCAACGCGCTCAATGCCCGCTGGATTTTTGGCGACACGATCCGCGCGCGTGTTGTGCTTGCCGGGGTCGTGGGCGCCGGAGGGCTGGTGCTCATGTTCTGGGAGGATATTGCGATTTCACCGGATTGGGGTGTTATTCAGGGCATTGGCTGGGCCAGCATCGGCACGATGTTGTTTTCGCTTGGCAATATGATGTCGCGCAAGAATACGGCCCATGGGGTCACGCCAATCACAGCCAACGCCTGGGGAATGGGCATTGGGGCAAGTGTTTTGCTGGCTGTGATCCTCTGGCGCAGGGTAGAGATCACGCTCCCTCTGACACCCAGCTATCTGGGCGCGCTGTTCTACCTGTCGGTCATCGGATCCATCGCCGGGTTCACTGCCTACCTGAGCCTCGTGGCGCGCATCGGGTCAGACCGCGCCGCCTATGCCACGGTGCTTTTCCCTGTTATCGCGCTGATGCTGTCGAGCCTCTTCGAGGGCTTTGTCTGGCAACCTGCTGCCCTTGTCGGACTGGCAATGACCATGTTGGGCAACGTCATCATGTTCTCTGACGGACTGATGACCAAGTTGCGCCGCCCCAGCCGGGCTTAGTGCACCCGTCGGCGCAGCTGAGCCGGGAGACGCGCAGGCTGACCGCTTGTAGTCATGCAGACAGCGGTCACCTCAGCGCGGAACACCGGCTCGCCCTCGCGCAACACCTCTTGTAACATCACGAGGCGCACGCCGGTCATGGCTTTGACGGTTGTCTGGATCTCAAGCTGATCATCGAACATGGCAGAGGCCAGATAATCGGCCTCGATCCGCCGCACCACAAAGACAATCCCTTCATCCTCGCGCATGGATTGCTGGTCCAGACCCTGCTGTTTGACCCAGTCTGAACGGGCGCGTTCGATGAATTTCAGGTAATTGGCATGATACACGATGCCCGCCATATCGGTGTCTTCATAATATACGGTCACGGGAAAAGTGTGCATGCCTGTCTCCTGTCTTTTTGAGCACCCTAGGGGGGACAGCAAGCGAGGTCTAGCGTTTGCGCCGCCCTCCGGCACTTCGGCTATGATAGCTGGGCGGTCGTTTTGCCACCCAGGCCAGAAACTTGGCCAGCCTCGGGTGCCCTCGCAGCGCCTCAATCGTATGGTAGTCCCGCGCCAGCTCGGCTTCGGTCAGCGTGGCATGGATCTCGGAATGGCAAATCTGATGTAACAGCACCACCGGGCCGGTCTTTCCCCCTTTCAGACGGGGGATGAGATGGTGCAGGCTTTGTTTCGCTTCGGGTGGAATGGGACGATCACACAGCGGACAGATCGGATCAGACATAAGAGGCCCCTCTTGTGCCGCGATGCGGCTCGAGGCAAATGTTGCACAGCATCACACGGGATCAAGACATGAATTTCGACCTCGCCTCACAACCACAGTTTATTCAGACCGTGGTGGGCTATTTGATCCAGGCCTGGGACATTGCGGCCACCTGGTTGCTCTCGCCCGCGGCGTGGTCGCAGTTTGGTTTGCTTGTGGCGGCCTTTTTGGCCTCTTGGCTGCTTAACAAGCGCCTGCGCCCCATCCTCGAACATGTGCTGACACCTGAAGAAGGCCGCGAGTCAATCCTTGCCACGGTGCGGCGCTTCTTTCTGGTTTTTGTTCCGCTGCTCTTGCCGCTTCTGGCCTGGGCTTTCACCGGGATCGGCGAACAAATGACCCGCGCCCTGTTTGGCTCTGGCGCAGTGATCGCTTTTGGCAAACGGGTCTTTTTACTCCTGGCTGCGCGCATTCTGGTTCAGGAAATCATCACCGATGGCTTCCTGCGGGTGTTGGGAAAATTCATCCTGCTGCCCATCATGGCGCTTTATGCACTTGGCATGTTGGATCTGGCGACCGCGCGTCTGAATGAGATGACAGTCAGCCTTGGCAATATCGAGTTCACCCTAATGGCGGTGATCCGAGGCGTGATTGCCGGTTCGATCCTGTTCTGGCTGGGACGTTGGTCGAACGATCAGACCGGCAGTTATATCCAAAAACAGGACGACATGCGCCCCGCTGCACGTCAACTGGCCAGTAAAGCCGCCGAGATTGGCATCTTTGGCGTGGCGTTTTTGCTGTTGATGAACATCGTGGGCATTCCGCTGACCTCGCTGGCGGTCCTGTCTGGTGCCATTGGTGTGGGTTTGGGGTTTGGCCTGCAAAAGATTGCGTCGAACTATATCTCGGGTGTGATCTTGCTCCTGGAGGGTCAAGCAACCGTTGGCGATTATGTTGAGCTCGACAACGGTATGGCCGGCACCATTGTGCAGACCACAGCCCGCGCGATGATCATGGAGACGTTCGACGGGCGCTGGATTGTGGTGCCGAACGAAGATTTCATCACCACCCGCGTGATCAACTACTCGGATCAGGGCAGTTCGAACCGGTATGAGGTGCCGTTCCGGGTCAGCTATGACACCGATATCAACAAGATCCCGGACATCATCGAGACGGCGGTGGCGAAACACCCCGAAGTTTTGGACACGCCTTTTCCCCCCGATTGCGAGCTGCGCAATTTTGGCGATTCAGGTGTGGAGTTTGCTGTCGAATTTTGGGTCAACGGCATCGACGATGGCCGCAAGAAATACACCTCGGATGTTGGGTTTCTGATCTGGAACGCGCTGAAAGAAAACAACATTCAGATCCCATTGCCGCAGCGTGTGATCGAAATGCGCGGATCGGGTGAAACATGACCGCGCTGGTGATCGGCGGTGGGCCTGCCGGGTTGATGGCCGCCGAGGCGCTTTTGGATGCTGGGATCTCTGTTGAATTGGCAGAGGCCAAACCCTCGCTGGGGCGCAAATTACTTATGGCCGGGAAATCCGGGCTGAACCTGTCCAAGATGCAGGATCGTGAGGCCTTTCTTTCGGCCTACGGCCCCTGTCGCGCCGATCTGGAGCCGATGCTGACGGCCTTTGGGCCAGATGAGGTGCGCGCTTGGGCCGAGGATTTGGGCCAGAGTTGTTTCATTGGCTCGTCCGGACGCCTCTACCCCGAGGTCATGAAGGCCTCACCGCTGTTGCGGGCCTGGATGGCGCGACTGGCAGACAAGGGCCTGATCCACCACACCCGCTGGCGCTGGACCGGCTGGCAGGGTGACGCATTGCGGTTTGAAACGCCGGACGGCATCGAGCTTCGCACCCCGGAAGTCACCGTTTTGGCTTTGGGTGGCGCAAGCTGGGCGCGGTTGGGCTCAGACGGAGCTTGGGCCAGCTGGTTGGGCGCGGATCTGCCACTTGCCCCCTTTGGCCCCTCCAACGCTGGTTTGGTCATCCAGTGGTCTGACCATATGGCAAAGCATTTTGGCACGCCGCTGAAGAACATTTGCCTCAGCGCCGGGGATCTGAGCCAGCGCGGCGAAGTGGTGATTTCCGCGCGTGGGTTGGAAGGTGGGGGGCTTTATCCACTGACCCCCGCGCTGCGCGACGGGCATGCATTGCATATCGATCTCTTTCCCGACCTGACGCACGCGGCCTTAACCGCACGCCTCGCCAAACCCCGTGGCAAACAGAGCTTGTCCAATCATCTGCGCAAAGCTTTGCGACTGTCGCCACAAGTCATGGCCCTGATCATGGAGGTGGCACGGCCACTGCCCTCCGAACCCGACGCATTGGCGCAGCTGTTGAAGGCGCTTCCCCTGCCCTTTGACGGGCTACGCCCCATGGATGAGGCGATCTCAACCGCAGGAGGCGTCCCCTTTGCCGAGATGACCGCGGGTCTGATGCTCAACGCGAGACAGGGCGTGTTCTGTGCCGGTGAAATGCTGGATTGGGAGGCACCGACGGGGGGATATCTGTTGACCGCCTGCCTTGCCACGGGTCTTTGGGCCGGGCAAAATGCTGCACGTTTTCTGAACGGCTAACACCGCGACCGGGAACGCAGCGGGGGCCAGCCCCCTCTTGGCCCGCGCGTTATTGCCAGCTGAGCTTGATCTGATCCGGCCCATCGGTGGCCTGCGCAGGTAAGGTGCGAATATGTCCCGGCGCAACCCCGCGCTCGATCAACGCCTGTTTGACGGTTTCGGCCCGGCGGCGCGCCAGTTGCCGGTTGAGGACAGGCAACTCGGCGCCCCCGGCATAGGCTTCGAGCGAGAGGGTCAGACCAGCAAACAGGGTGCAGCTTCGGGCAAGCGCGGCCAGATGCGCAAGCGGCCAGAACGCGTCATCACCGGCGGTGAATTTCCCGTCTGAAAACGGAATCTGCGGCGCGAGATCGGCCTGAGATGCGCAGCTTTCTCTGCTCGGCGCGAAGCCCAGATCTGGGAACCAGAACCCATCAGAAAAAACCTGAGCCTGCTGAAGAACCGCGTGATGGCGGCGCGTGCCCGGCAGCGGGCGCTTGGGGTCGGTGACTTCTGCAATCTCGGCCAGATTTTCCCGTAAAATCGAGGCATCCGGCCCAAACACGGGCTGCACTGTGAGGACGACACCTTTTTCGGAATACTGAAGTTCAAACCCTTCAATACGATCCAGATTGGCCCGTAACACGCTCAAGCGCTTTAACACGTCAGTGCCGTCACCGCTCGGAGACATGGTCAGACGCCCCCGGATTTGGGAAATTCCCAAAGCCTCAACCATCAACGGGACTGGCAATCCATTCGGCAGTTTGCCCTCAACAGACGCACCTGAGGTGGCATCATATCGAAGTGTAAAGCCCGGTGGCACACCGTCATCCGCAAGCAGGATCTCTGTTGCGACCATTGCCCCGGCCAAGGCGCGTGCCTGACGTCTGACGGATGGGTTTGCCGCGACCCCAGAGAGCGTGACACCGCCCTCCTCATAAACAACAGTTCCACGTTCCAAGAGAACCAGCGCCGCCAAAGCGTCACGCGCTGGAGCCACCCAACCTTGCAAATCCGGATAGGGACTCTTCTCTAGTGCAACCACCCCCAGTTGCCCCTCTGACAGATCAGAACCCTCGACCCCCGCAGGCACACGTCCGCGCAGTTCCAATGCCAGACCATCCCAATTCGCCGAAAGGGCCAAAGGACCCCCAAGATCCTCGGGGATCAAAGCAAGCGTAAGCGCATATCCGTCGGGTAGCTTTCCTCGTAACGCCCCAGCCTGCGCCATGACCTCGGCAGACACAGGCCCGCCAGAGATCGAGACCACGCCCGGTGCAACGGTCACAACACCCAGATCCAAAGCCGCAGCCAAAGGCAGGATGTCCGACACCGCCGTTTCAAACCCGTATTGTTCCAACGGCCGCGGTGCGTGGGACAGATCCAACACCTGAACGGGACCAAGATTGTCGAAACCGCTTGTGTCAAAATCTGGGGGCAGTTTGCCCGTGATGCGCAGCCCCATCTTCGCATCACGGGCGATCTGCACAGAATAGGGCAGACCATCATCCACCGCCTCAACGGCAATCTGCGTGCTATATCCCTCGGGCAGTTCGTCAAAGAGTGCTTTGACCTGGGCGACTTCACTTGGCAAATGAACCTGCCCAGTCAAGGTAAGGCTCTGATCCCTTAGCGTGAACTCCCCACTGAGCATCAGATCCAACGCTTGATCTGCCAATCGGGCGACCTCGTCCCAGTTCTGATCAGGCGCTCCAACTGCAATCGGTAGATCCACCGCAAGATCTTGCGCCAGATCGACTTTCGGCACATGGCCCTCATACTGGCGGGTGTCGTTCTGCAATCCGCGCAAA
This sequence comes from uncultured Pelagimonas sp., assembly GCA_947497905.1. Lineage (GTDB taxonomy): Bacteria > Pseudomonadota > Alphaproteobacteria > Rhodobacterales > Rhodobacteraceae > CANMIH01. The sequence goes on along the minus strand of CANMIH010000002.1, from coordinate 585,015 downwards.
ACAAACGGCGCTACCGTAGGCAACACCGTCAGATCGTTCACAACTGTTTCAACCCCATCGAGTCCCGCCAGCGTGGCAATCCAGTGCTGGCCCTCACTCTCGCTTTCGACTCGGCCAGAGACGGAAAGCTCCCGCCCCTTGACCGAAATCTGCAAAGGGTGACGCGCCTGATAGGTGGCACGCTCTGCCGCAACCTGTAAGCCAGCCGCCACCAGCGCGTTTTCATCGGGAACCCGAAACACGCCCAACCCGACCACCGCGAGGATGATCGCCAAAATGGCAAACAGATCACGCATACCGCTTAGATTGCGGCTTTGCGGCTCTCGTCCAGATAGATCTCACGCAGACGCAGGGTCCGTGCGCCCGGCGTTCCCCCGCCCAGCGCAACACCGTCGATCTCGACCACAGGCATAACAAAGGTGGAGGCCGAGGTGATAAAGGCCTCGTCCGCCTCTTTCGCCTCATCAATGGTGAAGTTGCGCTCTTCCACCTCCATCTGCGCCTCTTTGGCAAACCGCAGAACGGCAGCGCGGGTGATGCCGTGCAGAATATCATTGGACAGCGCGCGGGTGACAATCTTGTTGCCTTTGATGAAATAGGCGTTGTTCGAGGTGCCCTCGGTCACAAAGCCATCCATCACCAGCCAGGCATCATCGGCACCGGCCTTTTTCGCCATCATCTTGCCCATCGACGGGTAGAGCAGCTGGGTGGTTTTGATGTCACGACGACCCCAGCGCTGATCTTCGATCGAGATGATCTTCATCGGTTTGACCGCCTCTGCCAGACCCGGTTTGTTCTGGGTGAACAGAACAACAGTGGGTTTGCAGGTCTCGGGATCAGGGTAGACGAAATCGCGGTCGCCCGGGGCTCCTCGGGTGATCTGCAGATAGACCATCCCCTCATCGATTTCGTTCACCTTGACCAACTCGCGGTGAATCTCCAGCAGCTCATCCATGGCCATCGGGTGCGGCATGTCGAGCTCATTGAGCGACCGCTCGAGACGCACGGCGTGGCCGTCAAAATCGATCAGCTTACCGCCTAGAACCGAGGTCACCTCGTAGACGCCATCGCCCATCAGGAACGCGCGATCAAAGATCGAGATCTTGGCTTCGGTCTCAGGCAGATACTCGCCGTTCACATAAACAGTGCGGGTCATGTCAGGTCTCCAAATCTAGTGGTCGTCAGGGTTACCCCCAGAGCGCGCGCTCTGGTGCGTGAACCCCGGCGGCGTCAAAACAAAGCGGGTTATCTCGGTCTTCGGCCAGAAGAAGCGGCCCGTCAAGATCTGTCACCAGCGCGCCCTGCGCCACCAATGTCGCAGGGGCCATGGCAAGCGAAGAGCCGACCATACAGCCGACCATCACGTCATACCCCTCGGCCAAAGCGGCCTCGCGCAGTTTCAGCGCCTCGGTCAGGCCACCGGTTTTGTCGAGTTTGATGTTCACCACATCATATTTGCCCTTCAGCTTCGGCAGGCTGGTGCGGTCGTGACAGCTCTCATCGGCGCAAACGGGCACCGGGCGTTCCATGCCCAAAAGCGCGTCATCTTCACCTGCGGGCAAAGGCTGTTCCACCAGCGCCACGCCCAACCTTACAAGGTGCGGCGCGAGATCGGCATAGACCTCTGCGCTCCACCCTTCGTTGGCATCCACGATGATCTTGGCATCCGGCGCGCCGCGACGCACGGCCTCAAGGCGCGGCATGTCATCCGGCGTGCCCAGTTTGATCTTCAACAGTGGGCGAAATGCATTTTCGGCCGCCTGCGCCTGCATCTTCTCTGGTGTGTCCAAGGAGAGGGTATAGGCGGTGATCTCCGGCTTAGGCGCTGGTAGGCCAGCCAATTCCCAAACCCGCTTCCCGGCAAGCTTTGCCTCAAGATCCCACAACGCACAGTCCACCGCATTGCGGGCGGCCCCGGCTGGCAGCAGATCATAGAGCGCCTCACGGGTCACATCGGCCGGCAACGAAATGATCTGGGTCTCGACGCTGTCCAGCGTCTCATTGTAACGGGCATAAGGCACACATTCGCCGTAGCCAATTTTGCCATCCCGGGCGACCGAGGCGGTGAGAACCTTGGCTTCGGTCCGCGATCCCCGGCTGATGGTAAACACCTGTGCCAATTTGAAAACGTCGCGTGTGACCGTCAGCATGCCAATCCCCAATATCTGTGCGTTTGTTGCAATATCTGCCGCCCAAGGGACGGCGGGTGGGGCGACGATCCGGCACGGATCAAGCGTCGCCCCGTCCCTTAGCTCTTACAGAGCCGCCAGCGCGTCAACCAGCTTACCCGCGCCAAAGCGGAACGGATCGGTGGCGGGCAGGCCCAGATCAGCTTCGACCTTGTCGCAATAGGCGCGGGCTTCGTCTTCGCTCATGTTCTGGGTGTTGATCGAATAGCCCACAACCTGACAGGCCGGATTGGCCACTTTCGCCAGCGACAGCGCCATGTCGCGCACCTGTTCAAGCGTCGGCAGATCGTAATCCGGCAGGCCACGCATATGTTCGCGGGTCGGCTCGTGGCTAACAACCAGCGCATCCGGTGCGCCACCGTGGATCAGTGCCATGGTCACACCCGAATAGGACACGTGGAACAGGCTGCCCTGCCCTTCGATGATGTCCCAGTGGTCGTCATCATTGTTCGGCGTGATGTATTCGATCGAACCGGCCATAAAGTCGGCAATCACCGCGTCCAGCGGCACACCGTCACCGGTGATCAGAATGCCGGTCTGGCCGGTGGCGCGGAAGGTGGCCTTCATGCCGCGCTCGCGCATTTCCTTTTCAACACACAGCGCGGTGTACATCTTGCCCACCGAACAATCGGTGCCTACGGCCAGCATGCGTTTACCTGTACGCTTTTTGCCGTTGGCAATCGGATATTCCACTTCGGGCACACGCACGTCGTGCAGCGTCTGACCGGTGGCTTTTGCCACAGCCGCCAGATCTTCTTCGTCACGCAGCAGATTGTGCAAGCCCGACGCGAGATCAAACCCTTCTTCCAGCGCGGTGACCAGAACCTTTTTCCAGGCCTGGCTGATCACGCCACCGCGGTTTGCCACACCAATCACCAGGGTTTTGGCACCCGCAGCTTTGGCTTCGGCCAGGGTCATATCGGTCAGACCCAGATCCGCTTTACAGCCCTCAAGACGCAGCTGACCCACACAGTTTTCCGGGCGCCAGTCTTTGATACCCTGGGCCACTTTCGCGGCCAGTTGGTCCGGCGCGTCGCCGAGGAAGAGGAGATATGGTGTTTCGATCATGGCGGTCCCCAGTCAGTCGAGCGTTTCATTTTGTCGGCGAATGGTGGCGTGCAGAAACCGGGAAACGGTTGCAATAATCACCATCCCATCGCCCACTTGCGAATATTCTTTCTCAAAAAGACCAGTTTTTGGGACAATCTTCGATCACGCCGCGACGCAGAATTCTCAACACTCCGCTTTTCGCTTGCGCAGCATGCGGTAATTTCATAACCCATTACGCAGACAATTTGTAATTTCCTTACAGACAGGATCCGCGACATGAGCTTTCGTATCCAGCCCGCCGCCCCGGCCCGCCCCAACCGCTGTCAACTGTTTGGCCCAGCGTCGAACACCAAACTCTTTGCCAAGATGGCGGCGAGTGCAGCGGATGTGATCAACATTGATCTCGAAGATTCGGTGGCCCCCAGCGACAAAGATATGGCCCGCGCCAATGCGATTGAGGCCATCAACACCGTGGATTGGGGCAGCAAAACCCTCAGCGTTCGCATCAATGGGCTCGACACCCCCTATTGGTACCGCGACGTGGTGGATCTGCTGGAACAGGCGGGGGAGCGTCTGGACCAGATCATGATCCCCAAGGTGGGCTGTGCGGCTGATGTCTACGCGGTGGACGCGCTGGTCACCGCCATTGAGACCGCCAAAGGCCGCAGCAAGAAGATCACCTTCGAAGTGATCATCGAATCGGCCGCTGGCATAGCCCATGTGGAAGAGATTGCCGCTTCCAGCCCGCGCATGGCCGCGATGAGCCTTGGCGCTGCGGATTTTGCGGCCTCAATGGGCATGCAGACCACCGGCATCGGCGGTACGCAGGAAAACTATTACATGCTGCGCGAAGGAGTGAAACACTGGTCCGACCCGTGGCACTGGGCGCAGGCCGCCATCGTTGCCGCCTGCCGCACCCATGGTGTTCTGCCGGTCGACGGCCCGTTTGGAGATTTCTCTGATGACGAGGGTTACATTGCGCAGGCCAAACGCTCGGCGACCCTCGGCATGGTGGGCAAATGGGCGATCCACCCAAAACAGATTGCGTTGGCAAACGAGGTCTTTACGCCATCCGAAGAGGCTGTGACCGAGGCCCGCGAAATTCTGGCGGCAATGGAACAGGCCAAAGCCAATGGCGAAGGCGCGACCGTCTACAAAGGCCGTCTTGTTGACATCGCCTCAATCAAACAGGCCGAAGTGATTGTGGCACAGGCAGAGCTGATCGCAGGGTCATAGATCCATCTAACGCCCTCCACTATGATCACAGAAAAGCCCGCTCCTGCGGGCTTTTGCACTGCTAGGGCCGGACAGAACAAAGTGTGTGCCGTTTGTTTTAGGCTCTGTCATCTTTTGGCGACCCCATCACCACATATGAGGTGATTGAATTCACCTGTGGCAGGGTCCCCAGGATTTCGGTGTGGAAATGTTTGTAAGCGGCCAGATCGGCCACTTCGACGCGGAGCAGATATTCCACCGTCCCGGTGATATTGTGACACTCCCGAACCTGCGGCGCAGCGGTGATCGCGCGTTCAAACGCCTCTTGCGCCGATTTCGTGTGTACGTTCAAACCCACAGCGATGTAGGCGACAAAACCCACGCCAACCTCATCCGGGTTCACCACTGCGCGATACCCCAGAATGACACCACGTTTTTCCAATGCAGCGACCCGCCTCAGACAGGCAGACGGAGACAATCCAACCTGATCGGCTAAAGCGAGATTGCTCAACCGCCCATCTTTCTGCAAGGCGTGCAATATTCGGTGGTCAATATCATCAAGGGTGCTCATAAATTGCAACTCTACCCCTCATGCGCCGTAGATTGCAATTTCAATGCGCCGAAGATGGCACAATATTCAAGTCTGACGAAATGAGAGACCTATGACCCCAGATTTGTTTTTCGCCCTCGCGCTTTTTGCGGCGGCCACCCTTTTCACGCCCGGCCCCAACAATCTGATGCTGATGGCGTCAGGTGCCAACTTTGGGCTGCGCCGTACCATGCCACATCTCACGGGGGTGGCCTATGGGTTTCCCTTTATGTGCCTGCCGGTGGGTCTGGGGGTGACGCAGCTGTTTGACATGTGGCCGCCCGCCTATCTCGTGCTTAAAACCGCCTCCGTGGCGTATATCCTCTGGCTTGCTTGGAAAATTGCCCATTCTTCTGCGCCTAAGGAAGCAAACGCCGAAGCCAAACCGCTGAATTTCTGGCAGGCAGCGGCGTTTCAATGGGTCAATCCCAAAGCCTGGTCGATGGCCTTGGGCGCGATCACGCTCTATGCGCCCGGGCGCGATTTTGGGTCAATTGTCTGGGTCGCAGGGAGCTTTGCGGTGCTGGGCACCATCTCGGCGCTGAGCTGGACAGTGCTTGGCACCGGAGTCCGGCGACTGCTGGCACGGCCTGAACGCCTGCGGGCCTTCAACTGGACCATGGCCGCGCTTTTGGTGGCCTCGATGGCGGTGGTGCTGACCGGGTGACCGGTCAGACCATGTTCAAAATCCCGTTCAGGCGCGAGGCTCGAGCGGCACGCAGATCTCAGTCAACAGCTCAGCCGGAGCCACCTCGCGAGGGTTATTGAGGTAAATCTCATAACAGGGCGCATCGGCAGGCTCTTCTCCTGACTGCGGCAGCCACTGACCAAACATATGATCGTACGCGGCCCGCAATCCGGAATAGGGCCCCTTGAACACAAGCACCGCATGGCGCCCGCCCATCAGGCGTTTCTCATGCAGATCATTCGGCATGGCAAAGCCGTCTTCGATGACCACACCGGCTTCGCTCGAAAGCTCGCTTTCTGGTTTGGACGCGGGATCATCACAATAGACGCCAACCATTCCGCGCGCCTGAGCCCACAGGTTTTGCGAGGTGAAGATCGCCGAGACCTGCTCAAACGCACGTCCGATTTCGGGATACGGGCCAATATGTGTCATGGCTGCCAGACGCAGATCCGGCTTTTCTTTGATTTCAACATCAAACATGTTGGGTTGTCCTTCTACAAATACAACATCAGGGGGACCAGCCTGACCTGCCTGGCGAAAGGCCATTGGGGTCATGCCGAATTGTGAGCGAAACAGCCGGGCAAAGCTTTGCGGATTGTCGTAGCCAGCGCGAGAGGCGATCTGATCAATCGTCCAATCCGTCTGCACCAGCCAACAGGCGGCGCGGTGCGCCCGAAGGCGCCGCACGGCCTGCGCGCAGGTTTCACCGGTCATCGCATGAAACACACGATGCCAATGGAACCGCGACATGGCAGCCACATCCGCCAAGGCATCCAATGACAGATCCCCATCAGGATGATCGTAAATATGATCAAAGACTCGACGCAGCCGATCCTCGTAACTTGCCATATCCGGTTCCTTTTGCCTCTGTTCTGCTCGTGAACCACCCTGCCCTATCCCCCAGCGACAAATCTTGCTGACTTACATGGGGCAGATGCCTGCGACGATATTGCATCCTTCGCCCGGTCGCGCCATATAGCGTTGAACCGCAGGAGCATCGAATGACCAACTACCTCGACTTCGAAAAACCCCTGGCCGAAATTGAAGGCAAGGCGGAAGAGTTGCGTGCAATGGCACGTGGCAATGACGATATGGATATCGAGGAAGAAGCCGCCGCGCTGGACCGCAAAGCCGACGCGCTTCTAGAAGAGCTGTATTCCAAGCTGACCCCTTGGCGGAAATGCCAGATCGCGCGCCACCCCGAGCGCCCGCATTGCAAGGATTACATCGAGGCACTGTTCACCGAATACACACCACTCGCTGGGGATCGCAATTTTGCCGACGACCATGCGGTGATGGGTGGCTTGGCGCGTTTCAATGATCAGCCCGTAGTCGTGATCGGCCATGAAAAAGGCCATGACACAGAAAGCCGCCTGAAACGCAACTTTGGCATGGCCCGCCCCGAAGGCTACCGTAAGGCGGTGCGTCTGTTGGAGATGGCCGATAAATTTGGCCTGCCGGTGATCACTCTGGTCGACACTGCCGGGGCCTATCCGGGCAAAGGTGCGGAAGAGCGTGGCCAGTCCGAAGCCATTGCCCGTTCAACCGAAAAATGCCTGCAGATTGGTGTGCCTCTGATTTCCATCATCATTGGTGAAGGTGGGTCAGGCGGAGCTGTTGCCTTTGCCACCGCCAACCGCGTCGCGATGCTTGAACATTCCGTTTATTCGGTGATCTCGCCCGAAGGCTGTGCGTCGATCCTGTGGAAAGACGCCACGAAAATGCGTGAGGCCGCCGAAGCGCTGCGTCTGACGGCGCAGGATCTGAATAAGCTCGGCGTCTGTGATCGAATTATTTCCGAGCCCATGGGCGGCGCACATCGCGATACGGAAGCGACGATCGCTTCGGTGAAATCGACCATCTCGGCGATGCTGAAAGACCTGTCGGACAAAGCCCCCAAGGCTCTGATCCAAGACCGCCGCGAAAAATTCCTGGCACTGGGGTCCAAAGGGTTGGCGGGCTAAACGCTCTCTCCTGACTTGTTTCAAGACGGCGGCCTTTGGGTCGCCGTTTTACGTTGCATCCCCTTCAAATGTCGCCCGAGCCGCGCTGACTTGTGGTTCGTGCTCAAGCGCCCAATGGGTCAAAGCGGTGATGTGCACCAGCAACGACCGGCCAAGTTCGGTCAGACTATATTCCACCGAAGGTGGGCGCGTGCCCAGCACCTCCCGGTGAACAAGACCGTCCCGTTCCAACCCGCGCAGTGTCACGGTCAACATGCGCTGCGAGATCCCCTCGACCGCACGCAGCAGCTGACGAAACCGCTCAGGTTGCCGCCCCAGACGCAGAATCACCAAGACGCTCCATTTGTCACCAATCCGGTCCAGCACATCGCGTACCGGACAGGGGCCACTGAATTCATTTTCGACCCAGACGTCGGCACCGGCGTTTAACCCATTGATTTCCGAGGGGGTTACCTCGGTGTGCCCATCGCATGAATTGGTGCCTTCTTTTTCGGACATGGGATTGGCCTTACCTAGTGCTTCCTAATAGTAACCAACCTACACCGAGGAACCACCATGAACCAGACCGTTGCGATTTTCGGGGCCACAGGCGCACAGGGCGCCCCTGTTGTCAGCGAAGCCCTGAATAAAGGCCTGACTGTCCGAGCCGTGGCACGAGATGCCGCAAAAATTGGGGCTCTGCATCCGGCAGCCAGCGCGATTTCGGCCAGCTTTGATGACAAAGACAGCTTGGTCTCAGCCCTAGACGGCGTGGATGCCGCCTTTGTGCATTTGCCGATGCCCCAATCCCCCAAAGATCCGGCCCGCTGGATGCAAAACTTCTTTGAAGCGGCACATCAGGTGAAGCTGCCCCTGTTGGTTTACACCACCTCCGCCTCGACCGGCGACCGGTATCCATCTTCTCCCCTGATCGAAGCAAGCACCCAAGGCATGCAGGCGGTACTGAACAGCGGCATCCCAGCCATTGTGCTGCAACCCACTGTTTATCTGGAAAACCTCCACATCGCCCCGTTTCTGCCCCACCTGAAAACCCAAGGGGTTCTGGACTATCCGCCGGTCCCAGAGTCACTCAAGGTTTCCTGGACATCGCATCATGATCAGGCCCGCATTGCTGTTGCTGCATTGACCCGTCCCGATTTGGCAGGACAGTCCTTCGAAATCGCCACCCCCGGCGCGGTGACGGGGGCGGAACTGGCGACCCTGTTGGAAGGATACGCCGGGCGGCAGGTGCAATTTGCCCCGGTCTCACCTGCCGAATTCGGCCAGCGGGTGGCAGATGTGCTACAAAGCCCCGCAACTGGCTTTGCACTCACCGATCTCTATTCCACCCTATCCAGCATGGCGCCTGACGCGCTGACCATAGACACCGATGCGATTGAGGCCCTGTTTGGCGTGAAACTCACCCCAATCGAGGATCACCTGCGCAGCTGGGCGCCGGTTGAGGCTTGATACAACGACTGGGCGCGTCCAACGCGCGCCCAGTTCACAACAAGTTTGAGTGACAGAAACATGGGATCGGATCACATAGATCCCATGGAATTTATCTTTGCATATGCTGCCGGATTGCTGACGCTGATCAACCCCTGTGTTGTGCCGGTTCTGCCGATTGTGATCGCAACGGCCCTGCAGGCCGATCGCAAAGGCCCGCTTGTTCTGGCGGCCGGTCTAAGCCTGTCCTTTGTCACTTTGGGCGTTGGCGTCACCGCCTTTGGCCATTTGATTGGCCTCGACACCTATCTCATCGCCAAAGCCGCGGCCCTCTTGATGATGCTGTTTGGTGCTGCATTGTTGCTGCCTCAGGCCGGGGCCTATCTGGAGACCGCAACCGCAGGCCTGTCGGCGCAGGCCGACAGCAAGATGGACACCCTGGACCGCACAGCCCTGCGCGGTCAATTTCTGGGCGGGCTTCTTCTGGGCGCCGTCTGGAGCCCCTGCATCGGGCCAACACTGGGCGGGGCGATTTCACTCGCGTCTCAAGGCCAAAACTTGGCGCAGGCGACCGGCATCATGGTGTTCTTTGCGCTTGGGGTCTCTACCCTGATCTTGGGTCTGGCTTATGGAACGCGCGGAGCCGTCGGACGTTACAATGCTCAGCTGCGCGCCCTGGCAGTGCGCGCACGTCCCATCCTTGGCGGGGTCTTTATTCTGGTCGGCCTCGTTCTGTTTTTTGACCTGCATCACCCAATCGAAGGCTGGCTTCTCTCTGTTTTGCCAGCGTGGTTGGTTGATCTTTCCGTTTCGATCTAAAGGAGCCTCTCATGGACCGTCGTCATTTTCTTATCCTCACCGCTGCTGCCGCCGTGGCCCCTGCTTTGGCGCACGCAGAAGTGCTCGACTATCGCCCCGGCCTCGTTCAAGAGCGCCTGAGCAAAGGTGAAACCGTATTTCTTGATTTTAAAGCGAGCTGGTGCAGCACCTGCGCCACCCAGGAACGGGTCATTGGTGCGCTGAAATCAGACAATGCGGCCTATGGTCAGAAAATCACCTTTATCAATGTCGACTGGGACCAATACGGACGTTCGGATTTGGCCCGTGGACTTAACATCCCACGCCGCTCAACACTTGTTGTACTCAAAGGCGACAAAGAGCTTGGGCGTATCATTGCGCAAACAGGCCGCAAGCCCATCAAGGCTCTGATGGACACTGCGCTGGCAGCGGCCGGTTAATCACCCGGCGATCATCTTAAGACCCTGGGTCACGTCAGATCGCACTGCCAAACGCAGGCCGGGTTCATCCCCGGCCTTTAGCGCTGCGATGATTAGGCGATGATACTGCGGGGCTTCTGTGCGGCGCAGACGGCCATAGAGTGCCCGCATGGTTGGCCCCAGTTGCAACCAAACCGTCTCAGCCATAGCCAGCATCGCCGGAGCCTGTGCGCGCAGATATAGCGTGCGGTGAAACTCAAGATTGGTCCGAATGTAACCTACGGCATCGCGATTGCTCACCACATCAGCGATCGAACTGTTGATACTCTGAAGACGTTCAATCAAGGCAATATGCGCGCGTGGCAGGGCCCGAGAGGCCAGTTCTACCTCAAGCAGGGCTCGCAGCGCGGCAAGCTCTTCGATCCGATCATTTGAAAGCTCAGGCGTCGAAACCCGCCCTGATGATGACATCTGCAGCGCGCCCTCGGCCACCAGACGTTGCACCGCTTCACGGGCCGGTGTCATCGAGACCTCATATTCACGCCCCAACCCACGCAGGGTCAGCGCCTCACCGGGCGCAATCTGTCCATGCATGATTCGGGTGCGCAGCCCGCGGTAAACACGGTCATGGGCAGATGTGGCGGTATCTTGGGGGCGAGCTTGCATGCGGTTATGTGATCACAAACTCCGCCAAGGTCAATCATCAAAGCGGTAGCGATGAAGATCCGCCCCATGGGTATGCAGCCAATTTCGCGCAGGCTTCCATTCGCCATACAGCTGGTCCACGACGTCCCAGAAAGCCTGCGAATGATTCATTTCTTTGAGATGGGCCACCTCGTGCGCCGCAACATATTCCAGCACATAGGCCGGGGCGAGTATGAGCCGCCACGAATACATCAATCGGCCATCATGGGTGCACGATCCCCACCGCGACCGGGTGTCCCGCAGGGTCAACCGCGTATAAGGAAGCCCCAGAGCCGCAGCATAGCGATCAGATGCGGAAGCAAGGCGCACCCTCGCATGGTTGCGCAGCCAAGCTTTTGTTTTCACGCCCACCTGATCAGGAGATCCTGGCACTTCAAGCACCCCACCACCCTTGATGATGCGTCGCCCCTCGCACGCTGCTATCCGGTGTCCAACACCCTCAATTGGGATCTCAGCCCCAAGCTCAACCCGGACAGGCCCTTCGCGGTTTTCAAGGTGCCCGCGCAGCCAGGCTTCTTTCTCACGCAGGAAATCCGCCCCCACAGAATCGGGCACATCTCGGGGTAAAGTCAGGGTCACGCGGCCATCCAATTGGGACATGCGCAACGACAGGCGCCGCGCCCGCGCGGAGCGTCGCACTATGACGTCAACAGGAGGGTTGCCCGGCAGGCGAATCTGTCCCATATCCTCTTTACCGCTGATTGCCCCATGAATTGCTCAGTCAAAGCCTTTGACATGCGCGCCTTGGTATGGCAGTTGGCCCAGATTGTCGACCAGACCACGAGTTGAAGGGGACCACCCATGCCCAAGGAAGAATGGGGCGTCAAGCGCGTTTGCCCCACCACTGGCAAGCGTTTCTATGACCTGAACCGCAATCCAGTCGTAAGCCCATACACCGGCGAAACCGTAAACACCGATAGCGGCAAGCGTTCGATGATTTCGGCGGACGCGGCGGATCAGGCTTCGAACAAAGACAAATCGGAAGATTTGGAAGATGTAGATCTGCTGGACGATGATGACGTTGATGTAGACATCAACGACGACACCGTTCTGGAAGATGAAGAAGAAGACAACGTTTCGCTGGACGATCTGACAGACGTCGCAGCCGAAGAAGACGAGTCGTAAAAAAATTCTGCGGGGTGGAACTTTTCCGCTTGAACCTCCCCGCAGCATTCCTTAGATACCCGCTCACTGCTTCTGAGCACAAGCAAACGAAGCAAACATGATGGGGCCTTAGCTCAGCTGGGAGAGCGCTTGCATGGCATGCAAGAGGTCAGGGGTTCGATCCCCCTAGGCTCCACCATCATACACACAATTGGAAAAGTTAGCGAGACATCTCTGCGTCTCGATGAAGTTGTCCGGTCGCAGCTGCGGCTGGGTCGACGAAAAGATTCCCACCAGATCGATACCTGTGCTGATTGGGAACATCCGATTCGTCACAGCTGCGTAAACTGCCGAATCCCCTCTCCATCTGCCCGCCCTTGCGGTGAGCACCTCGCCCCACCACACGCAGAACGTGCACCCAGAGCAGTATTTTGGCGCAATTGGCCCATACTCAGGCGCAAATGCTCAGGATGCTGGACCGAAGCCTTTGAAATCGCTACCTCAGTGGACGAAATCCGAACAGGATCTGCATGTCCCGATTGTCGTTCCATACCCACGCGGACCTCACACTGTTGCAAGCCCTTGCGACACCGGTCTGGATCTTTGATGTCGACCAGCACAGCATCTGGTGGGGCAACGATGCCGCTGTGCGGTTTTGGGGTGCAAATTCATTAGCGGCCCTGCGCGCGCGCGACTTTTCCACCGACAGCCAAACCGTGCGCACCCGGTTACGTCAAATCGTTCAGAGTGAAGAAGACGACCCGTCGGTTCAGGACACCTGGACACTGTACCCCGATGGCACACCGAAAACGGTGATCATTTCGCTAAAGCCCTGCCGAATTGAGGACCAGGGACAGGGGCTCTTGATTGAAATTCTCGAGATCGTCGATGCCCCGCAAGATGGCCCTCGCCGTATTCTCGAGGCCGCGCGCGCCACGGCTCTTCAGGTCAGCACATTCACCAAGAGCGGCACTCTGTTGGCTCAGAATCCGGCGGCTCTGGATTGTTTTGGCGATACCTCCGCGCTGGGGGGGACTGGATCAGATCTTGAACGGCGGTTTGTCGATCCAGCGTTGGCCCGTGACATTGCCACGCAAGTTTTGGACAACACCAACGTGGACTGCGACGCAGAGATGTTCACGCAACAAGGGCGCAAGTGGCATCGCCTATCCGGCCGCCGCTCGCGAGATCCGGTAAGTGGCGATCCCGTTATCGTGCTCAGCGCGGATGACATAACCGAACAGAAAAAGCTGCAGGCACAACTACAGGCCCTCAACGGAGCGTTGGAAGCACTGGTTGAGCAAAGCTCTCGTCGTCTTGACGAAAGTGAAGAGCGTTATGCGCTGGCTGTTCAGGCCGCGGCCATCTGGGATTGGACCGCCGCAAACAATGCTCTTTTTGTTTCACCCAACTTCTTGGAGACACTGGGCTACACACCACAGGAATTTGCGGCGTTGACCGACAGCCTGCAAAACCTTGCTCCCCTTCTCCATCCGGACGACCGCGCAGAGTATCTTGTGGAACTCGACAGGTGCTGGGCCCAGCCCGAAACGCCTTTTATTCGCGAAGCCCGGTTTCTAGACAAAACCGGTCAGATCTTTTGGTATCAGATGCGCGGGATGTTTATTCTCGACGACGCTGGACAACCAAGCCGATCTGTCGGCCTTCTGACAGACATCTCCAGCCTGAAGGAGCTAGAGCAATCTCTCATGGCGTCTCAGCGTATGGAGGCGGTGGGCCAGCTGACCGGCGGCATTGCCCATGACTTCAACAACCTCCTCACTGTCATTCAGGGCAACGTTCAGCTGTTGGACGAATTGCATGAATTGGACACAGAGTTGGTGGCCGCCATCACGGATGCGGTGCAACGGGGCGCAGGGCTGATCCGGCACCTGCTTGCCTTTTCACGCCAACAGACTCTCCGCCCCTGTCAGATTGATCTCGGCTCGGTCATTTCGCGTATGAGCGACACTGTTCTGCGTACGCTGGGAGAAGAGGTGGCGCTTGATACAATTTTGCCCAAAACCCTCTGGACCGCGCAGGCCGACCTTTCGCAACTGGAAGCCGCGCTTCTCAATCTTTGCTTGAACGCCCGCGACGCCATGAACGGCACTGGTTACATCACCCTGAGCTGCCGAAACGTCTCGCTCAATGATGTTGAGAAGATCCCAGACAGTACCCTGTCCCCCGGCGATTATGTCGCGCTAACGGTTTCGGACACCGGGCCCGGCATGTCACAAACCACCGCCAGTCTCGCCTTTGAACCCTTCTTCACAACCAAAGAGGTTGGCGAAGGCAGCGGGCTGGGCCTGTCGATGGTTCAGGGGTTTTCCCGGCAATCCGGCGGAGACACCACAATCTGGTCTCAACCCGGCGAAGGCACCCGCGTCACGCTTTACCTGCCTCGGGCAGAAGGTGCGGCACAGCCCCATGGATCGCCACCGCCCTTGGCCCAAGTCTCTGGACGTGGCGAACACATCCATCTTCTCGAGGATAATCCACAGGTTCAGACCACTGTCCGCAAAACCCTTGAAGCGCTTGGATATCGCATCAGCCTGTCCGGGGATGTCGAAACCGCACTCAAGGCCGTGGCGCATGGACCCGCCCCAGACCTGGTGCTGGCGGATATCATTTTGCCCGGCGGTCGCAGCGGCGTCGATTTCGCCAACGAGCTCAGGGACAAGCGACCAGGCATCAAAATCATCCTGATGTCGGGGTACCCCAATCTCACACCTGAGCAACGCAGTGTCTTAGGGCGCGACTATGAGTTTGTGAAAAAGCCCTTCGAAAGAGGCGAGCTTTCGCGGGTATTGCGTCGGGTTCTGGACAGTTAACCCATCACTGCCCGGCGCAATAAGTTCAGCCCCGCGATCAACAACACCGCCAGAGTTGCCCGCCTAAACCCCGCCTGATCAATGCGCCCGCGCAATTTTGATCCGAGAGCCATGCCAAGCAAGGCCGGTGGCAACAGCGCCACAGAAATCCAGAAAGTCACGCTGTTAAACAGCCCCGACACGATATGTGCCGCTGTCAAAGCCACGGCACCCAGCCCATAGATGACCCCCTGCACGCGCATCTGCTCGGACTTTTCGGTGCCAAGCGCGGTGAGATAGGCCACTGTCGGCGGCCCCCAGACACCGGACATTCCGCCAATAAATCCCGCGAAGGCGCCAATCCCGACTTCGGTGCCCCGATGCCCCGCTGACAGCCGAGGCTGCCAGCCCAACAATTGCACCACAGCAAAGAGAACAATTGGGGCACCAATCCCAACCAGAAACCAGCGTTCCGGCAGCAGGGTCACAAGCTGCGAGGAGGCAAGCAACATCACCAGCCCAACGCTCAGAAAAATCCGAAACCGCCGCACCGAGGTCAGCGCCGCCTTGGGCCCCTGCTGAAAAGCCTGAAGCCCATTGGTCACCAAAGTCGGTAGAATCAGACCCGCCAGAGCCAGTTCCGGCCCCAAAACACTGCCCACGCCCGAAACCAAGATCATCGGCATGGCAAATCCGACCATGCCTTTGATCACCCCCGCCCCTAGGGCAATCGCCAGACAAATGCCCCATGTCCAAATGGAAAATTGTGAAAACAGCTCTATCATAAATGCGGTCTACCACGGGAGTTCGCGCTGCGCCGCAACAATTCACGTGGTAATTTTAAGTCGAAAGCGTCGCAGCATTAGTATTTTTGTTGCGCTGCAAGTGCGAAATATGTAGACCACCTGTGACACGATCAAGGAGATAAGCATGGCACATGACGGACAGGATTTGGGCACCGAAGGCGTGATCCTCGCTGATCTTCTCAAATTGACAGGCGCGGCACTCACCCCTGTTGAGACCCTGTTTGAGGCGGCCCGCGGCGCCGTGCGCACCCTCGTCAGCAAAGATGGGCGCGTGTCTGGCGGGCTTATCGAAGCCAATCAAACGGCTGCACATGGGCTGGCATGGCTGGCTACCTACCGCGAAAGTCTTGTCCAGATGCAGGGCTGGGCCGAACGCCTTGTTGCCGACGGTCAGTTTGGCGAAGTCGAGCAAATCCTGCACCAGATCGCCTTTGGTGAATATCTCAGCCAGATCCGTGGCGGCATCTTGATGAACCAGGGTGAGATTGTACGCCTGCATGATCTCGGCGTGTCCCAGACAGAAGCCGCTGTGCTGAACACCCCTGAAATCGAGACCCTGATCACTACGGCCAATTCTCAGGCCGCACGCACTCGGCTTGTTGCCCTGATTGAAGAACGCTCCGGCGATCTTGGTGTTGGTGTCACCGGTCTGGATGAAGAGCTTGAAATGTTCCGCGAACAGATGCGGCGCTATGCGGTGGATAAGGTCGAACCCTTTGCGCATGAATGGCACCTGAAAGACGAATTGATCCCCATGGAGGTGATCGACGAACTAGCCGAAATGGGCGTCTTTGGCCTAACCATCCCCGAAGAATATGGCGGGTTGGGCCTCTCCAAAGCTTCGATGTGCGTGGTATCAGAAGAGCTGTCCCGCGCCTATATCGGCGTCGGCTCGCTGGGCACCCGTTCTGAAATCGCGGCCGAGCTGATCATTGCGGGTGGCACGGAAGAGCAAAAACAAAAATGGCTCCCGGCGCTGGCCTCGGGTGAAAAGCTGCCCACGGCGGTATTCACCGAACCCAACACCGGTTCGGACCTTGGCTCGTTGCGGACCCGCGCGGTCAAAGACGACAACGGCGACTATAAGGTCACCGGCAATAAAACCTGGATCACCCACGCGGCCCGCACGCACGTCATGACCCTGTTGGCGCGCACAGATCCGACGACCAGCGATTACAAAGGTCTGTCGATGTTCCTGGCGGAAAAGACCCCCGGCACCGACGAAGCCCCTTTCCCCACGCCCGGCATGACCGGTGGTGAGATTGAAGTGCTCGGCTATCGCGGCATGAAAGAATATGAACTTGGCTTCGACGGATTCCACGTCAAAGGTGAAAACCTTCTGGGCGGCGAAGAGGGCAAAGGCTTTAAACAGCTGATGGAAACCTTTGAAAGCGCCCGTATCCAGACCGCAGCCCGTGCCATTGGGGTGGCGCAGTCCGCACTCGATGTTGGGTTGAAGTACGCCCAGGACCGCAAGCAGTTCGGCAAATCCCTGATCGCTTTCCCGCGTGTTTCCGGCAAGCTGGCCATGATGGCCGTTGAGATTATGATTGCCCGCCAGCTCAGCTACTTCTCCGCCCGCGAAAAGGACGAAGGTCGCCGCTGTGATCTTGAGGCCGGCATGGCCAAACTTCTGGGTGCCCGTGTGGCCTGGGCCGCGGCGGACAACGCCTTGCAGATCCACGGCGGCAACGGCTTTGCGCTGGAGTACACCGTCAGCCGCATCCTCTGTGACGCCCGCATTCTGAATATTTTTGAGGGCGCCGGTGAGATTCAGGCGCAGGTCATCGCCCGCCGCCTGCTCAGCTAAAACTGTTTCCCCAACTGACTTGGTCAGTCCTGGCCCGCCCAAGTGGCGGGCCTTTTTTGTGTCAATCAAACATATTCAATTTTTATGATCTTGATCAAAGATCACCCGGCGCCCCTGTGGTTTCTCAGCCTCAACAAAATCAAACGTGAGAACACCATGAGCTGGACCGACAAACTCAACGGCACCAAAAACCAACTGCGTAGCCTGAACAAAGCCATTCCTGAAACCACCAAAGCCTTTGGCGAGCTTGGCAAGACCGTCAAAAAAGACGCGAGCCTGTCTTTCAAAGAAAAGGAATACGTCGCGCTCGGCATCGCCGTGGCCACGCGTTGCGAGCCCTGTATCATGTTTCATGTCGAGGCTCTGGTGCGCCTTGGGGCCACCCGTAACGAGGTAGGCGAGGTTCTTGCAACCTGCATTCAAATGGCCGGTGGCCCGGGCATGATGTACGCGGGCAAAGCTCTCGAAATCTATGACGAGCTGACCGCCAGCTAGACCTGCCTCCGATTTTTCTCGAAAAATCGTCACCCATCAAAAAACGCCCGGACAAATGACCGGGCGTTCTCGTTCATATGAACGTCGGGATTATCCCCGGAGTTCACCACCGGTGGCTTTGGACACCTTCTGGACGATTTTCTCGGCAACAGCCTCGATATCCTTTTCCTTCAGGGTCTTGTCCTTGGGTTGCAGGCGAACGGTGATCGCCAGCGATTTTTTACCCTCTTCCAGAGCACCGCCAGTGAATTCATCAAAGACACGCACCTCAGAAATCAGCGCCTTGTCCGCACCAGCCGCCGCGTTGACCAATGTCAGCGCCTCAACCTGCGCGTCTACGACAAAGGCAAAGTCACGTTCCACTGCCTGCAGATCGCTCAGCTCAAGCGCCGCACGGGTGGTGCCCGATTTACGTGGCAGAGGCAGCTCTTCGGGATAAAGCACAAAGCCCACAGCCGGGCCTTTGATATCCAGCGCGGTCAACACCTTGGGGTGCAGCTCGCCAAAGACACCGAGGGTTTTCTTCGGTCCCAGACAGATGCGACCATGACGGCCCGGATGCCACCAGCCTTCGCCGCCGCGCAGGATCTGCACCTTAGCAGGCGCACCCATAGCGGCCAGAACCGCCTCGGCGTCCGCCTTGGCGTCATAGACATCAACGGGGCGCATGGCACCATGCACGTCCTTCGGACCGGTACGGCCTACAAGAATACCCGCCACATGCAGTTTCTGTTCACCCGGCTCACCGCCAACAAAAGAATGGCCAACTTCGAAGAGCGCCAGATCGTTAAAGCCACGCGCCTGATTGCGCGCCGCAGCCTGCAACAGACCGGGCAGCAGCGACGGACGCATATGGCTCATTTCCGAGCTGATCGGATTGGCCAGCATGGTTGCATCAGATCCACCGCCAAACAGCTCGGCCGCCGCCTTGTCGATGAAGCTGTAGGTCACACATTCATTGTAGCCCAGACCCGCAGTGGTGCGGCGCGCGCTGCGCTCGCGTTTCTGCATCGGCGACAGAATCGGTTTCGGAATGCCCGCCTGAAGGCGCGGCAAAGGTTTGCCTTCCAGCTTGGTCAGTGACGCAATCCGCGCCACTTCTTCGACCAGATCCGCTTCGCCTTTGACGTCCGCACGCCAGCTTGGCACATGCGCCTGATCGCCTTCCATGCGGAATCCCAGCGCAGTCAGCGTCTGGCGCTGGGTCGCTTCGGGGATATCCATGCCCACCAGCGAAATCACCCGCTTGGCGTCCAGCTTGTAGGAGCGCGAGGTGTCGGGCACCTCACCGGCAATGATCACATCCGAGGCTTCGCCGCCGCACAGATCCAGGATCATCTGCGCCGCATCTTCCAAGGCCTGCATGTTATAGGCCGGATCAATGCCGCGTTCGTTGCGATAGCGGGCGTCCGAATTGATTTTCAGCGCGCGACCCGTGTGCGCGATCTGAACATGGTCCCAAACCGCCGCCTCAAGGAAGACATTCACGGTCTCATCGGTACAGCCGGTTTCAAGGCCGCCCATGATGCCACCGATGCTCTCGATGCCTTTGTCGTCCGAGATCACAACCTGACCGTCCGAGAAGGTATAGGTTTTCTCGTCCAGACCAACGAGGGTCTCACCGGCCTTGGCGCGATGCACCCGCAGATTGCCCTGCACCTTGTCCGCATCAAACACATGCAGCGGGCGGTTGCGGTCAAATGTGAAGAAGTTGGTGATATCCACCAGCGCCGAGATTGGGCGCAGACCTATCGCACGCAGACGATCCTGCAGCCATTCCGGGCTGGGGCCGTTTTTCACGCCACGGATCATGCGGCCAGCAAAGACGTGACAGCCATTTTCACGGGTGTCTTCGTCAATGGTTACGGTGATCGGGCAGGCAAAGCCGCTTTCGACATGTGCCGCTGGCAACGCTTTGAGCGTACCAAGGCCACGCGCAGCCAGATCACGGGCCACACCATGCACGCCCAGCGCATCCTGACGGTTGGGAGTGATAGCAATTTCGATCACCGGGTCCACCTTGGCCGGATCGTTTTCAGCCAACCAGTCAGTGAATTTCTGACCCACCTCACCCGAGGGCAGTTCGATGATGCCATCGTGGTCTTCGCCCAGCTCAAGCTCGCGCATCGAAGCCATCATGCCGTGGCTTTCAACGCCGCGGATTTTGCCAACGCTCAGCGTGACATCCAGACCCGGCACATAGTCGCCCGGTTTGGCCAGAACCACGGTGATCCCAGCCCGCGCGTTGGGTGCGCCACAGACGATCTGTTTTTCACCCTCGTCGGTGTCAACGGTACAGACTCGCAGACGATCGGCGTCCGGGTGCTGTTCTGCGTGTTTCACCTTGGCGATGGTGAAGGTGGCCAAAGATTTGGCGGGGTTCTCGACGCCTTCGACCTCAAGGCCAAGATCGGTCAGAGCCTCTTCGATCTCATCGACCGAGGCCGTGGTGTCCAGATGGTCTTTCAGCCAGGAGAGGGTGAATTTCATGTGCCGGCGCCTCGGTTGTCTGCGATAATCGAGACGTCCTTACCGGATCAGCGCAGAGGTGAAAAGGGGCTGGTGGGCTTTGCTGAGATTCCGTCTCAGGTGGTGATATTTTTCAGCGCTGCTGCGCTTTCACATGCGTCACCCAATTGCGCAGCTCAGTGGTTCGGGCCTCTGTGGTCAGATCTTCGGGGCTGGCCCCCAGACGCGCAGCGGCCTCGGCGTTCTCTTCGGCGATATCCAAATCCTCGGCCATGACCGCATGATCGGCAAAAATTCCACGGGCCCGCACAAATCCGGCAATTTCTGCCAAAGACAGTTCCGGGTGATACTGGGTGGCCCAGAGATCAATGCCATCCGCCTCATAGGCAAAGGCCTGAATCGGGGTATGAGCATTGCCCGCCAGATGTTTGGCCTGCGCAGGCAGTTTCACAACAATGTCGCGGTGAATACAGGGCACCGAAAATCCGCTTTGACGTCCGGCCATCATGGGATGGGTCGCCCCCGCCTCGGTGATCTGCATCTCTTTTGCAAGCGGCACCTCGTGGTCATTGGCCGAGATCCCCACCGTGCCTCCCAGCACATGCGCCGCAAGCTGCATGCCGTTACAGCTGCCCCAGATAGGTTTGCCGCTGCGCAGCGCCAGCTCCATCGCGCGTACCTGAGCCAACCCCTCTTCGCCGTCCACCGACCAAGCAACCCCGGCACCGGTAAAGACAATGCCATCCGCCGCCGACATATCCGCCTCGGTTGGGGCCACCCGATAGGGAAACAGCGTGACCAGATCGAGCGCCGGGTCGATCCATTTGAACAGGCTCTCAAACGCCCGCGCGGCGATGTTGCCGGCATCGTTGAATTCTGGGCTGTTACCCTCAAGGATCAGAAGTGTGGTCATGGCGCGCGCTCCTTTGGTCAAAGCCTATGCTGGAATCAGAACCGTATAAAAGACGTTTCCGACCGCAGCAGGTCAGCGCGCGACGGTCTCAGCGGATCTCACCCCGCAACACAATGTGCGGTTCGTCCATGCAAAAGCCCAAGACAACCGTCATTGATGTCGGGTAGGCCGGTTTGTCAAACACCAGACGTGCCCGCCCCCATTGGCTGCTTTCCCCGACACCCGAACGCGACATGAATGTCCCACACTCGCCTGAACCTTGCCCGATCCACATGGCGTCATGCGTGCTGCGGTTGTCATAATTGCCCGCCAGCCCCGGAATGATCAGCGTCGCGGGATAGGCATCCACATTGGTAAAGGTAAAGATCGCCGTGCCAGCCTCTTCCGCCTGATAGACAATCGGCCCCATATCAGTGTCCCAGACCTCGTCGGCCAGAAGAGGTTGCGCAATGAGGGCGAGGATGGCGGCGGTGCGAAAGACGGACATGGTCAACTCCTAAACTAGAATAGGAGCAGCCTGCCACGGACTGAGATTCGGGGATAGGCTGGTGTTTAGGACACCCGGCCCCGACCATCAAAGTGTCTGAAACAGGGGCTATTCTGCCCCATAACGAAAACACCCGGCGCATGGCCGGGCATTTCATTTAGCTTTTACTTGCTCAACCCGCTGTGCAGCGCCGGGGCTTCCAGCGGAGCAAAGCCATAGTGCTTCAGCCAACGCAGGTCTGCATCAAAGAAGGCGCGCAGATCGGGGATGCCGTATTTCAGCATCGCCAGACGGTCGATGCCAATGCCAAAGGCAAAGCCCTGATACTCATCCGGGTCAACGCCTGCATTGCGCAGCACATCCGGATGCACCATGCCCGAACCCAGAACCTCAAGCCAATCATCTCCTTCGCCAACCTTCAGCACGCCACCTTCCCAGCTGCACTGAATGTCAACTTCGGCCGAAGGCTCGGTGAAGGGGAAGTGCGAGGCGCGGAAGCGCAGCTCAACATCATCCACCTCAAAGAAGGCTTTCACGAACTCTTCCAACACCCATTTCAGGTTGGCCATCGAGATGTCTTTGTCGATGCACAGACCTTCGACCTGATGGAACATCGGCGTGTGGGTCTGGTCATAATCCGCACGATACACGCGGCCCGGCGCAATCACACGGATCGGCGCCCCCTGCTTTTCCATCGAACGGATCTGTACCGGCGAAGTGTGCGTGCGCAGAATGTGCGGTGCGCGCTCATCCGCTTCATCGCGGTGCATGTAGAAGGTGTCCATCTCGGCGCGGGCCGGGTGATGGCTTGGGATGTTCAGCGCGTCGAACACATACCAATCGGTGTCAATCTGCGGGCCTTCGGCCACGGCAAAGCCCATATCGGCGAAAATCGCGGTGATCTCTTCGGTCACCTGCGAGATCGGGTGGATGCTGCCCTGACGCTGCGGGCGGGCCGGCAAAGTCACGTCCAGCCATTCTTCCGACAGACGCGCCTCAAGCGCGGCATCGGCCAGCGCGGCTTTCTTTGCGGCCAAAGCCGCGTTGATCTCGTCTTTCAGCGCATTCAGCTTGGGACCGGCCACCTGACGCTCGTCTGGGGTCATTTTGCCTAGTTCACGCATTTTCAGGCTAATTTCGCCTTTTTTACCCACGGCCTGCACGCGCAGTTCCTCGAGCGCGGCTTCGTCGCCAGCGTCATTGATGAGCGTAAGGTACTTATCGCGCAGATCGTCCATCGGGGGCCTCCTGAAGTTCCGCCCGAGCGTTACCCTGATGGCGCGCGCGTGGCAAGCCGGTTGCGGCGAGAGATCAGAAAGCTGCGCTCTTCTGGTGCCTGTGCCAGCGCAATCGCCTGATCATAAGCTGCGAGGGCTGCGTCGCCCTGCCCGATCCGCGCCAAAAGATCAGCCCGACAGCTGTGATAGGGTTGATACCCAGCAAGATGCTGCGCCGCGCCGCTGGCTTCCAGCTCTCGTAAGGCTTGGTCTGGCGAGGTTGCATAAGACTGCGCAACCGCATGATTGACCCAGAGCACGGGATTGGGCTGGCGGTGGATCAGCACCGAATAAAGCGCAACAATCTGTGCCCAGTCTGTAGAGGCGAAGTCTTGCGCCTGCGCATGAAGCGCACTGATCGCCGCTTGCAATGTATAGGGATGGGCCCACCCCTGACGTAGTGCGGTCTCGACCAAGTCCAACCCCTCGCGGATCATCCCCCGGTCCCAGCGCGCGCGGTTTTGGGTCTCAAGCGGCACATAGCCCCCGGCCCCGTCACTGCGCGCCAATCTTCGGCTCTCACCCAAAAGCATCAGCGCCAACAACCCTTTGATCTCCGGATGCTCTGGCAGACAGGACATCAAAATGCGTCCCAGACGAATGGCCTCCCCCGCCAGATCCCCGCGTGATAGCGCCCCGGAACTGCTGCGATATCCTTCGTTGAAAATCAGGTAGATGACCTGCAAAACCCCTTCGATACGTTCGGGCAAGTCTTCGGGATCGGGCAGACGAAACCGGATACCCGCCGCCTGCATCTTTTTCTTGGCCCGCGTCAGCCGCGCAGCCATGGCCTCGGGCTTATCAAGGAACGCCGAGGCAATTTCTTGTGTTGTCAGCCCGCCCAACGCCCGCAGGGTCAGTGCCACCCGAGATTTTTCCTCAAGCGCCGGATGACAACAGGTGAAAATCAGCTCGAGCCGATGGTCTGGCAGCGTGCGACCATCCCCCTCCTGCGGCGCATGTTGCCAATGCCATAGCGTCAACTCATCCGCTTTGTCCTCGGCCGTGCGCGCCCGGCGCAACCGATCCACCGCTTTGCGACGGGCGGTGGTGATCAACCAGGCATCCGGATCGCGCGGCACACCACGTTTCGGCCAATGTTCTAACGCTGATACCATGGCATCCTGCAGGGAATCCTCGGCGAGGGCAAAATCCCCGCCAAAGGACACCAGCACAGCCAAAAGCCGCCCCCAATCCTCGCGGATCAGCCGGGTGATCTGACCCGAGATATCGGACTGGGGGAGCATGAAGGCTTAATCGAACACCATGATTGGGCGCACTTCGACGCGGCCATATTTGGCCGTGGGGATGTCCGCCGCACATTTCAGCGCCTCATCCAGATCGGCGCATTCCAACAGGTAATACCCGCCGAGCTGTTCCTTGGTTTCCGCAAAGGGGCCATCCACGGTCTCCACCTTGCCACTTTGTAGCGACACGGTCGTCGCAGTCGAAACAGACTCAAGCGCATCACCGGCAACAAACTTGCCCTCCTCGCGCATCCGCGTGGTGAAAGCCATATAGTCCTGCATATAGGCACCGAACTCTTCTGTACCGGGCTGCGGATCGGCACCCTCGGCGCCATAAATCAAAAGCATGTATTGCATGGTCAAATCCTCATGTCTGAAACGAAAGGCTTATGCCCTTCTGCATACCAGACGTCTGGGATTTGGCGAAATCGACATTGCCGAAATATTTTTTCCGCTTTTTCTTGTCTGGCGCCTGAATACTTGAGTATTCCCGTTTGATTTATCTCAAAGCACAGGCGCCCAACATCCCTAGCTTGACCGCAAAGGAGATCCGCATGGCACAGGCCCTCGCTGCATTTTTCTCATCGGGATTTCGTCCGATGTTCCTGAGCGCCGCCGCGTGGGCCGCACTCTCAATGACCCTATGGATCCTGTATTGGACCGGCTCGACCAGCTGGGAGCCTGCTTGGCCCGCACTGGATTGGCATGTCCATGGGCTCTTGTTTGGCTACGGCAGCGCGGTTCTCTGTGGGTTTCTATTCACCGCCATCCCCAACTGGACCAAACGACCACCAGTCTCTGGCGCTCCTCTGGCCGCCCTCTGGCTGCTCTGGGTCATCGGGCGCGTGGCCACCGCGACTGCCCTGCCTTGGGCGCTCACTCTCGGGTTAGATGTCGGGTTCTTGCTGCTTGTCTGCCTGCTGGCCGCGCGCGATATTTTGGCGGCAGGCAATCGTCGCAATCTTCCCGTGATTGCTATGGTTGCCCTGTTTACCGTCGCCAACACACTGTTTCACCTCGACATTCGCGCTGAGTCACCCGCATCTTCAGGAAACGGCACACGCATGGGCATCTCCCTGCTGATCTTGCTGATCAGTCTCATCGGCGGCCGGATCATCCCGATTTTCACCACCAACTGGCTGAAACAACACAACGCAACAAAACTGCCTGTACAATTCAACCGGAAAGACGGCGCTGTCCTCGCCGCATCTGCATTGACACTGATCCTCTGGATCTTCACCCCCGACCGTCAGACCACCGGCTTTGCACTTGGGATTGTCGGCCTTGCACATCTTTGGAGGCTAAGCCGCTGGCAGGGCCACCGCACTGGGTCTGAACCACTAATCCTCGCGCTCCATGTCGCTTATCTCTTTGTGCCGCTTGGATATCTCCTCACCGCCGCGTCGGCATTTGGCACAATCTCCCCTATGGCTGGGCTTCATGCCTGGACAGCAGGTGCTCTGGGCGGCATGACTTTGATTGTCATGACCCGCGCCAGCCTCGGTCACTCGGGGCGTCCTCTCACAGCCTCAATCCTCGACACCACGTTCCTGTCTCTGCTCGGCCTCGCCGCAGGCACACGGATCCTCTCCGCGCTTGACGTTTGGTCTGAGCCATTGCTGCATCTCTCGGCCACACTCTGGATTGTGGGCTTCGCCCTCTTCGTGCTGCGCTTTGGAAAAGGCATGTTTCTTCCTCGTCCCGACGCACCTTGACCCGGCACAGGGCTTCTTCTTTTCGAAAATACTCCGGGGTGAATCCGCCGCTGGCGCAGAGGGGCAACGCCCTTCCGCACACGCCCGACAACAAAAAAGGCCGCCCCAAACACTGGAGCGGCCCAAACTTTTAGAAGATCAAGAGATCTTAGGCCGCCAGAGCGCCCTTTGCCTGATCCACGATCGCAGCAAATGCTTCGGGCTCGTGAACAGCAAGATCAGCCAGAACTTTACGGTCGACTTCGATGCCGGCCAGATTCAGACCATTGATGAACTTCGAATATGTCAGTGCTTCGTCATGCGCACGCACAGCGGCGTTGATACGCTGGATCCACAGAGCGCGGAAGTTGCGCTTGCGGTTATGACGGTCGCGCGTTGCATACTGGTTCGCTTTATCAACCGCCTGTGCCGCTACCTTGAAGGTATTCTTGCGGCGGCCATAGTAACCTTTGGCCTGCTTGACGATTTTCTTGTGACGCGCGTGGGTGACGGTTCCGCCTTTTACTCGGGACATAGTGGTATCTCCTCTTAGCGGTCGTACGGCATGTAGCTCTTGACGATCTTCGCGTCAGGAGCAGACAAAGTGGTGGTGCCGCGTGCGTCGCGGATGAATTTCTTGGTGCGCTTGATCATGCCGTGGCGTTTACCCGCCTGGCCTGCCATGACCTTACCGGTCGCGGTCACCTTGAAGCGCTTTTTGGCGCTCGACTTGGTCTTCATCTTGGGCATTTCATTCTCCGGTACTTGGGCGCGACTCGGCATGCCACATGGGCCGGACGCGCGGTTGAAGCCGCTTCATTAGTAGGGAAGTGTGCAATAGGCAAGGCTCGATACAGACATGAGGCGTAAAAACCTCGCCCCATCGCTTTGACCACTGCAGGGGTCGATCTATCTGAAAGGCCGCGGTTTACAAACGGAAATCTCGCACCCGACGCCTCTTGGCTGCACTTCCGCCATCTAAGCTATTGTTTATGCAAGATGACATCTTCCAGTTCACCATCTGAACGGCGCACACTTAAGGGAATGTGATCCCCTTTTTCATGGGCCTGTAGGATCTGCTGCAACACAAAATGCGTCTTAAGCGGGTGACCCGCCGCTGAAAGTATCCGGTCACCGGGCCCAAGACCCACGGCTCCCGCCGCGCTGCCGCCACGTGGAGGATGCAGGTAAACCGAATCGTCCTGAGAAATGGGACCAAATTCCTGCCATACATCACTGAGACTGCGTCGTGCGCCCTGACCGCACAGGCAAATGCCATGACTGCAGGCCGGACAGCTGCAGGTGCAGCACTCACCCGCGCGCTCCATCTCCCACAACAAGGCCTCGTGCAGGATTTGGAAAACGGCATGGATCTGTTCAACATAGGCCCGCATATGCGCCAGCGCGAGATCCGCGGTATTCTCTCGCCCGTCTAGAATGCTGTCATGGGCGCGTAGCGCAATTGCCCGTAAAACGGCATAAGATGCCACCTGTTGATTGAGCAAACCCAACAGCTGGGTCAGACCCGAGGTAACCGGTTGCTCCTCGTCACAATCAAAACGCCACCCTTGTCCAACTGGCGGCACAGACGGTGCGGCGTCTGTCAATTTTTCTATGCGAGACTCTAGAGCACTGTGATGTGCCACACTGATCTGGCGGATCAGATCAAGCAGACGTTTGCCAACAATATAGCTTTGAATATGTGGAGCGAACTCTTGAACAAACGCGTTCAACGCGGTTTCTGTTCCGGTCATTTTTACCAGATGAAACAGTAAACGAGCAGTTTTGGTCATAACCGGCCCTCACTATATGCTGAGAGCAGTCTACCTCATTTCATCGATTTCCACCAATTTCGCCGTCCGGCGCTAATTCAGCAGACGTCCAAGCTCGCTATAAACGACGTTCGGAATATCAGACAAATGATAGCCCGACGGTTTGGCCTGCAGCGCAAAGACCACACATCCCGCACCTATGACTGCTACAACGGCCGCCACCCGAGGGGAACGGCCATCTGACATGGCAGAAACAATTGCCGGGATCGCCAAAACACTCAGGACCATCCCAACAACCAGTGCCGTATCTGGATTCATCAGATCAGCCTCCCGGTTATTACACCGGGACAAGCTTACTCTGGGTCGGTGCTATAAATCAAACGTTCGTCACAGGGGGCCACGCGCAGAATGTTTGTGGTGCCCGGGATGTTGAATGGAACACCCGCGGTTACAACAATCTGTTCGTTTTCCTCGGCAATCCCTGACCGGCGCGCAGCCCGCGCGGCATTGACCACCGCCTGTTTAAAGCGCTCCAGCTCACCAGTCAGAACACAAAGCGTGCCCCAGCTCAGCGACAGGCGACGTGCGGCACGGCGCGAACTTGTCATGGCGATGATCGGCACCCGGGGACGTTCCCGTGCAACCAGTGCTGCCGTGGTTCCTGAGGAGGTAAAGCAGCAAATCGCCTTAATATCGGTGGTCTCGGCAATCTCACGCGCCGCCGCCACAATACCATCCGCTACGGTGTGGCGCTTGGCGATGCGGCTGGCCTCAATGATCTCGGTGTAGGTCGGGTCATTCTCAACCTCGACTGCAACCGCATCCATGGTGCTGACCGCCTCGATTGGATACTGGCCCGCAGCCGATTCTGCCGACAGCATAATTGCATCCGAACCTTCGTAGATCGCATTCGACACGTCTGACACCTCAGCGCGAGTCGGCATCGGTGATTCGATCATCGATTCGAGCATCTGCGTGGCAACAATCACCGGCTTGGCCGCGGCCCGGCATTTGCGCACCAGACGTTTCTGGATCGGTGGCACATTCTGAACCGGAAGCTCGACGCCCAGATCCCCACGTGCCACCATGATACCATCAGAGGCCGCAAGGATTTCGTCAAAGCTTTCGACCGCCGCGGGCTTTTCAATTTTCGACAGGATCGCCGCGCGCCCATCAGCCAGATCGCGGGCGTCCCAGACATCCTGAGGCCGCTGAACAAAGCTCAGAGCCAACCAGTCCACACCAAGCTCACACACAAACTCCAGATCCGCGCGGTCTTTTTCCGACAGCGCCGCCAGAGGCAGAACCACGTCAGGCACGTTCACGCCTTTGCGGTTCGAAATGACACCGCCGGTCACAACCACACAATTTGCGAAATCCTCGCCACAGTCTTCGACTTTCAGGCGAATTTTTCCGTCATTGACCAACAAAGTCGCCCCTGGGCGCAGAGCGGCAAAAATTTCGGGATGAGGCAGGTTCACGCGGGAAATGTCACCCGGGGCCTCATCCAGATCCAAACGGAAGGCTTCACCAGCAACAAGCTCTTCGCCAGCGTCATTTGCAAAAACACCAACCCGCAGCTTTGGGCCTTGAAGGTCAGCCAAAATCGCAATCGGGCTGTCCAGATCCTTTTCGATCTGACGAATGATCTTGTGACGCTCGGCAATCTCGTCATGGCTGCCGTGGCTCATGTTCAGACGGAACACATCGGCCCCGGCTTCATGCAGAGCACGGATCATATCATATGAGGTGGATGCCGGGCCAAGCGTGGCCACGATCTTAACTTTTCTCGAGCGTTTCATAGTGCCCTGCCTCCTTATATACGGCGCAGCGGATGGGGTCGGCCAACTGGCGGGTTGGATTTATCCCGTTTTCCGCCATTGTTACCGCTAACGTTTCGCGTTGCTTATTGCCTATTTCCCTTTGCCGCGCAACTGACCTATGACATGCGTGCAAGAGATGACGTTACAATGACATATGAGCCATATCACATTGAAGGGGCCAGCCGGAAAAGCCGCTGGTTGATCACCTGCGACCATGCGCGCAACACGGTGCCCCCTGAACTTGGCGGTTGCCTTGGGCTTCCCGCCGAAGACATGAACCGCCATATCGCCTTTGATCCCGGCGCCTTGGGGGTTTGCCTTGCCCTTGGTGAGGCCTTGAACGCACCCGTTGCGGCCACAAACTTTTCTCGCCTTGTGATTGATCCCAACCGTGGCGAGGATGACCCCACCCTTCTGATGAAGCTCTATGACGGGTCCATCATTCCAGGAAACCGCGCCGCTGACAGTGCTGAAAAATTACGCAGACTTGATGCCTATCACCGGCCTTACCACCGCGCAGTGGAACAGATCATCGACGGCCGAGAGGATGTTGTGATTGTTGCGGTGCATTCTTTCACCCCTCAACTGCGCGGTCGCGCACCCCGTCCGTGGCACATCGGCATCTTACATGCCTGGGATGCGCGGCTGTCCGACCCGCTGATTGCCGATCTTGAGGCGCAGGATGATCTGACCGTGGGCCGCAACCAGCCCTATGACGGCCACCTGCCCGGCGATTCTGTGGATCGTCATGCCTTGAAGCACGGCCGACAGAATACACTTATTGAACTGCGCAATGATTTGATTGCCACAACAGAGCAGCAAAACGCATGGGGTCACCGGCTTGCCCCCATGCTGGAAGCGGCTCTGGCACAGGCAGAGAGCTGAGGAGAGACCCATGGATGATCAAACCCGCATCGAACTGGAAGCCGCCGCCTTTCGCCGGTTGCGCCAACACCTGATGGAAGACCGAACCGATGTGCAGAACATCGATATGATGAACCTTGCCGGGTTCTGCCGCAACTGCCTGAGCCGCTGGTATCAGGAAGCTGCCAATGAACGTGGCATCGAGATGGGCAAAACCGAAGCGCGCGAACTCTACTACGGCATGACCATGGATGAGTGGAAAGCCAACTATCAAACCGAGGCGAGCCCCGACAAACAAGCTGAATTCGAAGTCGCCTTCAAAGAGAATGTGACAGACAAACAGTAGCGCTACGCCCAACAGAAAAGCAGCGTCCGCAGATATCTTCGGGCGCTGTCGCCAACAGATGTCGCCTGTTTGGGACAAAGCAGAACCGAGCTTGGCCTCTCACATCCTAGATTGCCGCAAAATGAAGCACCCTTTCCATCACGTGGCAATCTTAGAAACTGCAGGCGAAGATTCCTTCAAGATCAGCAACGTATTTTGAACGCACTGGATCAGCTTTCCATTCTTTCATGATGGTCTTGAAAGGCTTCGCTTTGGGTGACCATGCCTCCAAGGTATGCGTGACGATCTCCGAGTAATACTGGTCAGGGTCTGCTTTGAGGAAGCCAACGATCCGCGCAAAGTAGCGTTCTTCCTCAAGCAAGCAGTCATACTTGCTCCAATCGTCGGCAAGAGGAACGCGAAGGTCCAGAAATGCCTCGCCTCTGCTTGAAACAGTATTCCAAAGATCTTCTGTTTCGGTGTCGGGTAGATCAGCAGAAATGCAATTCAACAGATGATCAAGAAGCATCATCGGAATATCCAGATCGTGAGACAGGTCTTTCATGACCGTGCGTATGGAAGCCCCTGTAAACACCTCAAAGGCAAGCGATTGGTCTGTCAGATTTGAACTTTGTAGACACTCATAAGCCGTTTGGGGATCAAGAGCATCATTGTCCAACTGAAAACTTAGTTCCCGTCCACGCTCACTAGCAGTTTGCATTGTGAATACCTTTCCTAGGTAGAGGCGCAAACGGTATCACACCGCTTGCAAGCAGCGTCTCCCTGAGTTCTCCCGCAAACCTATGCGCAAAAGCTTCGCGTTCCGAAGCAGGTCTGGAAAAGTAGAGATTTTCGGCGGCATCCTGATTGGGGTCTAGCGCTGTTTTATCGTCCAGGACTTTTTGATGATAATCAGCCAGATGCCCAAGCTCGTGCAGAAAACTCCGGTAGAGTATCGTGTTCCGCACCGCCTCTTCGGTGAGCACAGCCACTTGATCTCGCTTGGTTTCGACAAAGACGTGCCCATCTCGTAGAAGACGCGCGTATTCGGCTCGATCTTCCAGCGTCATTCGCTTTGACCATTTTAACGGCGCTCCCAGCTCCTGAGCCTCTACGACAATTGCCGTTCCATGGTGCTCGGCAAACTCTGCGCAATACAAAAATCGGCCCCACGTAGGGTTCTGATGGCTTTGTTTTCTGGTGGGTTGCCGAAACGCAACGATGTCCGGCAAAGCAGGGACAAGATTTGAAACTTCAGTCAACAAGTTAACAATATCGGCGGGCGAACACCCATATGAGAAGCCCGCTCGGGGTGCCTCAAATAGAACCTTCACGTGGCTGTCCCCTACTTTGACGGGTTGAAAACTAGGTTTCTCAAGCCGTTCAAAGTAAAGTGAGCAGTTCCCATGTTTGTCCAACCAGGTCACCGGAATACGCATGTCGTTGGACTTGGAAAAGCCTGATGCCTTGGTCCCAATTCGTCTGTTTCGACGTTCTGGTCGCCAAACACCCGTCAAAAGAAATCCTCCGAAATCCTCGAACCGACGGTAGCGAAACCTGCAGAATCTTTCAATTTAAGCTCACAGCTGACCTGAGCGAGGGGCGCGGTGAACTCGCGAAACTCATTTTTGGCCAATCGCCTTGCAGCGTTAACTGAGCTGTGAGGCCTCACTTGTCATAAACCCGTCCTTGAACACCAGAGTGAGCTGCGAGGCCGCGTCAATATCCTTAGGCGCGCCCAAGCGCATCCACCGTACGATAGCACCCTCCACCATACCGTGAGCGATCGCGGCCATCATGTCGGCGTCCCCTTGATGACTGGCCCCGGCGTTCACAGCATCGGTATACATGATGCGGATCTGGTTTTGGATGCGATCCCCTGGCAGAGAACCGTCCGCAAACACAACATCAGTCGTCATATTCAGCAATTTCAAAAGGGGGAGATTGTCCTCGGCGACCTCGAAAATGCCATGGCATATTCGCTCAATGCGCTCTGCATATGTGCCCTCACAGGCCCAATCCGTGGCCATTCGTGTGACAAACGCATCTTCGACACCTTCCAGCATCGCCCGAAGCAAGGTCAGTTTCGTGTCATGAAATCGGTACACGGTCCCCACCGCAATGCCCGCGTCTTTGGCGATCTTGGCAATCGAAACATTTTCATAGCCTTGCTCGGTGAACAGCCGAACTGCCGCGTCGTAGATTGCGGCGCGTTTGCTGTCTGGGTTGCGTGTTCGCTTCACACGGGTGGGTTTCTGAGCATCCATTACTGAATACTATTCATTACGGTTGACAGCGCAAGGGGTGCCGCCTAGCTACAGTAATGAATATCATTCACTAAGTATAATTCATCGGCTTCTTCGCGGCCCCACAGGATCAAAGACAATGAAACAAGCAATTTACAGAACACATGGCAAAGCGGATGAGGTCGTTGAATTGATTGATCAGGAGCCTCGGCCACTTAAACCCGGCGAAACGCGCATCAAAATCTTGCGCACCCCGATCAACCCATCCGACATCATACAAATAGCAGGAAACTACGGTTCACAGCCCGCATTACCCGCACAGATAGGTCTCGAAGGTGTTGGTGAGGTGATAGAGGTGCACGGCCCAGGGCTCGATATTGGGACGCGCGTCATTGTACCGAACCCACCCGGCGCATGGGCAACTGAGAAGACGGTTCCGAGCGCCGGGCTTGTGCCGCTTCCCGATGCCGATCTTGATCAATTGGCCATGCTGATTGTCAATCCTGCAACCGCCTATCTGTTGCTGACAAAATTCGTGGATCTGGTGGCGGGTGACTGGATCATTCAATCTGCAGCCACTTCGGCGGTTGGGCAATTGGTCACACAGCTTGCACAGGCACGGGGTATACGTGTCGCCTCGGTGGTGCGTCGCAACAGTGCCATTGAAGCCGTCAAGGCCACGGGCGCTGACGCCGTATTCGTGGACGGCCCAGATCTTGCTATGCAGGTCGCTACAGACCTTGATAGAGCGCCCGTATTGGCCATCGATGCGGTAGCTGGCGAAACCTTTGGCAGGCTGACCGATTGTTTGCAGGACTCCGGGACGATTGTGCTGTTTGGAAATCTGTCGGGGCAAACCACACCTGTTCCAGACCAAACTGTAATCTTTAAGGATATCAAGGTGCGAGGTTTTTGGCTGACGCAGTGGCTACGGACAACTGCCCCCGAAGACATTGGCCGGGTGTTTGAAGAGCTCACAACGCTGATTGCTATGGGGAAACTCCATTCTCCGGTTGAGCGCGTTTATCCACTTGAGGACATTCATGATGCTCTCGCCCACGCCATGCAAGGCAACCGGTCTGGCAAGGTGCTGCTCGCCCCAAACGGCCTTTAAGCCTATCAGTCAAAGTCGACGCCGGAGTTTTAAGCGAGAGCGCTAACGGGCGTGTTCCTAGGTCCAGATTAGATGCTCCAAGACAAAGGGGACGGCAGTTGGAACGAGGCATAATCAACCCGCAGCACCCGACGTCCAGACTGCACTTTCGCGGGTTTCGAGGCATGCAACGTGAGCATCTTGAGGATCAGGACATCGCCTCTTCGCGCGTCGCAAACCTCGATCGGGTAGGCCTGCGCCGCCATTTCAGCCTCAGCCGATGAGACAACCCCACCTTTGTGGCTTCCGACCGCGATCTCCATGGCTCCGTTGGACCGATCTGAATCGTCCAAATGAACCCGGACGAAGAGCATGTGTTCCAGAACTGATTGCGGTGGCTCGCAATGCCACGTGCCCGACTTTTTTGTCCAATTGCTGTACCCGGCGGTGTCTGTCTTTTCATTGACCGCGATGACACGGTCTTGATGCCAGGGAACACCCCAATTGGCCTTTTCTGACTTGTTAAAAGCGACCACACGAACAGGCTCCGCCTTGTGGTTAAGCCGTCGAATTGCATTCCCAAGAGAGCTATCACGCGATAGCGCCGCATCCAGAGCTCTTGACGCGCCAAGCCGTTGTCCCGCTTTCGCAGTTTCTGCCGTAGCTTCGTCAAATAGCGCAAGGTCTGAGGCCGATATGGCGTTTCTGAACCAAACCCGGCCGTGTGTTTCAAATTCTTCTTCAATGAGTTGGTTATTTTGCATCACTGTCTGCGTTTTGCCTAAAAAACTTCAAGTAGCCGCGTTGCTAAACATTATCACCCGGGGTTCTTGCCAAGCCGTCGCCTCCTACGCTTTCAGCACTACCGTGATTGTGTCTTTCAGCGGTTCTCGAAGCGGCGCAGCATTTCAGAAACAATGTCAAAATCTTCATCACTTAAAAGAGTTTGGCCTACGTCGTTTTCAAGCTCTTTTAGGATGTAGTATTCACCACTTTTGTTAATCTTTCCCCTCTTGAGCGCCTGGCCCAAGATCGTGGCAACCAGCTCTGCTTCTGACTGGGACTCAAAACCCATTTCGTTTCGGAAATCCTTTAGGAATTGGCGGCTTTCGGAAGCGACATCCTCGCAGTCAGCATGGGCCAAATAGCAAAGATGGGAATATGTGTGGGAGTACCACTCACGCACGATTTTAAGAACTTGTCTGTATTGGTAACCCGCGTTGTCGAAGCTCTCAAGGAGTGCGGCGCTCGGCGCCACAATTTCATTGAGGTCCTCTTGAGAAACGTTTCCCTTGAGCTTTTTGATGCTCTAAATTCTCCAATCTCGGTAGAAATCCAGTCCTTTCAGAAGCCGGAGCAACTCACTTCTAGCCGCGTCTCGCTTTTCTTTCTGCGTCACGTTTCACCCTTGGTCCGACCACATACTCAGTGAATTATCTACCCGGGCCCGTCCCTTAACATTCAGCAAGACGGGCTCGACACGGTCATTGCCCTTCGAACCCTGCAGGTTTTCACGTGCTTACTTATTGCAATGGGCAGAAGCGCTCGGATTTCCCCCTACAAACTGTTGCTTAAGATTTGGGGAGTTTTGCCATCACGGCCTGAAACGCCGGACGGGCGCGCAGACGCTCCAGATATGTGGCAAAGGTCGGATCTGGCTCGGGAAACCCTGCGTTCCCGGCCCAGTTCGCACAATGGCACAGCACAATATCCGTGATGGTCATCGTATCCCCCATGAGGAAATCCCCGGTCATCTCACTCAACAGGCGATCTATGTTGCGCTGATACTCAAGTTTGCAGGTCGGCTTGACCGCGCCCACCCGCTCGTCTTCCGGCAAGATGAAGCTGTGGCGCGCCGCGGTCCACAACAGCGCATCCACCTCATCCAGCAGACGAAACATCATGGCATCCTGTTCGGCGCGTTCGAAACTGCCAGCAGGGGCCGTAAACCCACCATGTGCATCCGCCAGATAGCTGAGCATCGCCGAGGAATCAGTCAGCACGCGATCTCCGACCTTCAACACCGGAACTTTCCCACGCGGATTGAGCGCCAAAACCTCGGGTGAATGCGGGAATTCGGCATGGTGAGTATAGGGAACGCCCAGCTCTTCCAGCAGCCAAAGCACCCGAAAGGTGCGGGTGCGGACCGCGCCATAAACTGTATAGGTCATCAAAATCCTCCTGTTCCCGCGCAGGGTAAAGCAGGATCAGCGGCGCGCAAGATAGGCCAGCCTCACAAATGCGCGTTCCACTAGGGCCAAAGCCGGGGCTTTTTGCCCGGCTGAGCGCAGCGTCAGGTCAGTGTCCATCAGAACCCCAAGCGCATTTTCCAGCCGATCAATTGACCAGCCCTGCGCCTGCCGAACCATACGGTCACGACGTGGACCAAAAATCGGAGGGCGCATGCGTTGCACCCCTTGAGCCGGTCCACCCGGCGCCGAAGCCAGCGCATAAAGCGTCCGAAAATGGCGCATCCCCATGATCAACAGGGTCACAGGGGCAACCCCTTGCGCCGCAAGCCGCTGCATCACTGGTGCGATCTCTTTCATCCGGGCCTCGGCCAGCACGTTGAAAATTTCATCCATCTCCGCCTCAATCGAGGCGGGTGCGTTCAAGATGACCTCATCTGCCGTCAGCGGCGTGGCGTCTTCCATTTTATAGAGAGCTGTTTTTTCCAACACCTGACGGAAGTCACCGGGCGTGAGGCCGCGCGCCAGATTTTCAAGCGCGGCCATCGCATCCGGGCTTACCGATTGCAGACCCGCGCGCGCCAGCTCGGATTCAATCTCGGCGCGCCCCATTGGGTCATTATAAAGCGCCGCTGACAAGGCAACTTTGCTGCCTTCAAACACCTTCCGCAGCGCCGATTTCGCGGTCAGCTGGCCACCGGTCACGATGATCTGCGCATCGCCCTCGCGCCACTCACCCAGAGCTGCGGTAAAAATTTTGGACAGACCGTCCGTCGCCTCTTCGACCAGCACCGCCCGTGCGCCGGGAAAGAATCCCTGTGCCTTGACCGCATCCAGCAAAAGCGCCGGTTCTTTACGCAACTCAGACCCCTGAATACGGGTCAGCCGCATTTCGGCCTCGCCTTCCGGCCCAACAATATTGCCGATCACCTCTTGGCGTTTCATCGCCACGCGCATGGTGTCTTCGCCAAAGATCAACAACCCCGACACTTTCGGATCAGGGTTGCGAAAGAAATTGTTGGCGTCGCGGGCGTTTAACTTCATGCGGGAAGGTCTGAGGCCGTCAGAAGCAGATCATCAATCACTTGATCCGCAAGAATGACCATCAGGCGCTCTTGTGCATCACGCTCGGCACTGAGCGTCGCCACAGTCGACCCAGTGGTAGAATAGCCGGTGAAGGCCGTGGTTTTGCCCTCTGCCAGAACCACTTTGGTCACCGCGTCGCGCAGAATATAGGCCGCTTCTCCGTCCAGACGATACCGCGTGGTGGATCCGGTGGATGTTGACCCGAAACCAGCCTTCTTAGAGGAAAGAGACAGTTCCATGTCAAACCGCGTGCCCCGCCCCATTCGGGCTTCAAAGCGACGGTTAAACTCAAATGCCCGGTCAGTTTTGGGCGCGGGCAGAGCAATGGCAGACTGCAAGCGTGACGCGGCCCCACCTGGCCCATAGACAGGGGTAAAGCCACAGGCCCCGGTGACGAGGCCTGCTAGCAAAAAGGTTCTTCGGTTAGACAACCACATTGATGATACGTCCCGGCACCACGATAAGCTTCTTCGGCTGGCCTCCATCCAAGGCCTTGACCACAGCTTCATGGGCCAGCGCAGCTTTTTCAACCTCTTCCTTCGGAAGATCCGCCGCGAGCACAATTTCGCCACGACGCTTGCCGTTGATCTGGATCGGCAGGGTCACGCTGTCTTCCACCAGCATCTTTTCATCGGCCACCGGCCAGGCGGCATTCGCCACCAGACCTTCGCCACCCAAGAGGCTCCACAGCTCTTCGGCCAAGTGCGGCGTCATAGGGGACATCAGCTGAACCAAGGTGCGCGCGGCCTGCTTTTTGACCGCACTGCCCGCCTTGGATTTCGCCACGGCATTGGTGAAGGCATAAAGCTTGGCAATCGACGCGTTAAAGCCAAAGCTGTCGACGCCCAAAGTCACATCGCGGATGGCCTTATGGGTTTCCCGCAGCAGGGCATCATCTTCTTTGGTCGGCGGCACATCACCGGCAGCAATCTCGGCACAGGTCCGATACACACGCGCAAGGTGCTTATGTGCCGCCTCGGCACCCGAAGCGGTCCATTCTACGTCCCGCTCGGGAGGCGAATCGGACAGAACAAACCAACGCGCGGTGTCCGCACCGTATTGTTTGATGATGTTCATCGGATCGACAACGTTGTTCTTCGACTTCGACATCTTGGCCGAGGGAATGATTTTCACCTCGGTGCCATCGGCCAAAAAGCCTTTGCCGTCACGCAGTTCAACGTCTTCCGGATAGTGATACACTGGACGACCGTCTTTGCCTTCGGTCTGGAAGATCGCATGGGTCACCATGCCCTGGGTGAACAAGGCATTGAACGGCTCGCGCGCGCTATCAGGCAGATGACCAGTGATATTCATCGCCCGCGCGAAGAAGCGCGAATAAAGCAGGTGCAAAATCGCGTGCTCGATACCGCCAATATACTGGTCAACATTCATCCAGTATTCGGCCTCGGCCAGATCCGTCGGGGTGCCGGCACGAGGGGCCGTGAAGCGCGCAAAATACCATGAGCTGTCCACAAAGGTGTCCATGGTGTCGGTTTCGCGTTTGGCAGGCTTGCCACAGTTCGGGCAGCTGCAGTCACGCCATGTCGGGTGACGGTCCAGCGGATTGCCCGGAATATCGAACGATACATCATCCGGCAGAGCAACCGGCAGGTTCTCTTTCTTCTCAGGCACCACACCGCAGTCGTCGCAGTGAACAACCGGAATCGGGCAGCCCCAATAGCGCTGGCGGCTCAGGCCCCAGTCCCGCAGACGGAACTTGGTAACCCCGGTGCCCCAACCGTCTTTTTCGGCCTGATCCACCGCCGCATCGACAGCCGCGTCGCCGGTCTGCTCGGTCTCACCCGCAAACCCACGCAGATAGGTGACTTTTTCGGTTTTCGCCGGGACAAAGGCCTCGTTGATCTCTTCCTCACCAAAGACCGGAATGATCGGCAATTCGTATTTGGTCGCAAACTCATAGTCGCGCTGGTCATGCGCCGGGCATGCAAAGATCGCGCCGGTGCCGTAATCCATCAGGATAAAGTTGGCGATCCAAACCGGCAGTTCCCAATTCGGGTCCAGCGGGTGTTTGACACGAATACCGGTGTCGACGCCAAGTTTCTCGGCCTTTTCCAACGCTTCGGCGGTGGTGCCGCCTTTGCGCATCTCAGCGATCTTCTCGGCCAGCTCGGGGAATTCCCCTTCCAGCTGTTTCGAAATCGGGTGATCCGGCGAGATACCCACGAACGACGCGCCCATCAGAGTGTCAGGACGGGTGGTATATACGGTGATCGGCTCTTCACCGTCGGTGCGTTCAAAGCCGAACTCCAGACCGCGCGATTTGCCGATCCAGTTCGCCTGCATCAGCTTCACTTTGGCGGGCCAATCATCCAACGTATCGATGGCCGACAAAAGCTCATCCGAGTATTCGGAGATCTTAAAGAACCACTGGGTCAGCTCACGGCGCTCAACCTCGGCGCCTGACCGCCAGCCTTTGCCGTCAATCACCTGCTCGTTGGCCAGAACGGTCATATCGACCGGGTCCCAGTTCACAACGGCGTTTTTGCGGTAGACCAGACCCTTTTCAAGGAAGTCGATGAACAGCGCCTGCTGCTGGCCATAGTATTCCGGGTCGCAGGTGGCAAACATGCGCGACCAGTCGAGACCAAAGCCAAGTGGCTTCATCTGGCCAACCATGGTGTCGATGTTGTCATAGGTCCAGGTTTTGGGATGACCACCCGACGCCATAGCCGCGTTTTCGGCCGGCATGCCAAAGGCGTCAAAGCCCATGGGGTGCAGCACATTGTGACCTGTCGACAGCTTATACCGCGCGATCACATCACCCATGGTGTAGTTGCGCACATGGCCGATATGGATACGTCCCGACGGGTAGGGGAACATCTCAAGCACGTAGTATTTCGGCTTATCCCCTTCGCGCGAGGCATGAAAGGTTCCGGCCTCTTCCCAGGCCTGTTGCCATTTAGGCTCGATCGAAGCGGGGTCATAGCGCGACATGATGTTTCCTCTGACGGGTCAGGATTTTATGCGGTGATAGGCCCAAGCACGCGCGGCGTCCAGTCTGGGGCGTGAATTTCGCACAGGCCTTGGCCTGAATGCGCCATCGTGGCACAAGGTCGACAAGAGTTTTTGAGGCCCGCGTAGATGAAAATCCTATTTATCCATCAGAATTTCCCCGGACAGTACAAACACCTCGCCCCGGCTTTGGTGCGCGCCGGACATCAGGTTGTCGCGCTCACCTGCAAGGTCAAAGAGCCCACCAACTGGAATGGCGTCCAGGTTGTCCCCTATGCCGTTCAAGGCAGCAGCACCCCAAAAATCCATCCGTGGCTCGCGGATTTCGAAACCAAGCTGATCCGCGCAACATCGTGTTACCGTGGCGCAAAGGGCTTGAAGGAACAGGGCTTTGAGCCGGATGTGATCTGCGCCCACCATGGCTGGGGCGAAAGCATGTTTCTCAAAGACATTTGGCCGAATGCCCGGCTTGGGCTCTA
Source organism: uncultured Pelagimonas sp. (assembly GCA_947497905.1). GTDB lineage: Bacteria > Pseudomonadota > Alphaproteobacteria > Rhodobacterales > Rhodobacteraceae > CANMIH01. Next base: position 544,005 of record CANMIH010000002.1, on the reverse strand, counting down.
TTGCGAGCTCTATCACCTGACCGGTCCCGAGATGCTCAACTTCGATCCAGAATTCCCGAGCAAAAATCCCGAAGCTGATGTTTTGCGGATTCGCATGAAGAATATGAACAACCGGGTACACGAAGAGATCATGGACGCGGGCATCAGCCCGACCCAGTTTCAGGCCGACACCTTTCCGGACCGCTGGCGTGACCGCATAACCGTCACACATGATGGAATCGACACCGATCTGGTGAAACCGAATCCCCTGGCCACTTTGAAGATCAAAGAGGGTCTCACTCTGACTCAGGATGATGAGGTCATCACCTTTATCAACCGCAACCTCGAACCCTATCGTGGCTACCACATTTTCATGCGCGCCCTGCCCGAGATCCTGAAACGCCGGCCCGAAGCACATGTTGTACTGCTGGGCGGCGATGAGGTGTCCTATGGCGCCAAAGCCCCGGCCGGGCAAAGTTGGAAACAGATCTTTATTGATGAGGTCAAAGATCAGATCTCTGAGGCAGACTGGGCCCGAGTGCATTTCATGGGCCGGGTTCCTTATAATGTATACCTGTCGATGATTCAGGTGGGCCGCGCCCATGTCTATCTGACCTATCCCTTTGTTCTGTCGTGGTCCTTGCTCGAATCGATGAGCGCAGGATGCGCCATTCTCGCCAGCGACACCTCACCTGTGAAAGAAGTGATGGTTGATGGTGAAACAGGATGGCTGACCGACTTTTTTGACAAAGACGCGCTGGTCGACCGGCTCTGCGCCCTGCTGGAAGATCCGGAGGCGCGGACAAACCTTGGCGCCACCGCCCGAGCCTATGTGCGTGAAACCTATGACCTCAAAACCATCTGCCTGCCGAAACATGTCGAGTGGGTTCACACGCTCGAGTCCCTGAATGCCAGACCGGTTCAGGACTGACACGCGCGAAGGGGGTTAACCTAATATTTGGGGCAAATGCGTACAGATTTCCTATAGAAACAAGGTAATCTGACAATGCGCTCGATCAATCCAGCTTCTTCACGTCTCGCCTTTGCACTCACTCGTGGCCTGATAGCCGCCTGTATTGTCGGGCCCGTTCTGACCCTGATCAACCAATGGTCTGCCATTCAAGATGGCGCATCTTTGAACTGGATGGCGGCAATTTTCACGGGCGTCATTCCCTTCTGCGTCGGCGGAGTATCCAGCTATCTGGCAAGAGGCGCGGCCCCCACGCCTCAAGAGATCTCGTCGGCTGGCCCGAACCAAGAAGATACCCCAGTTGTTATCCAGGAAGTATGTCGCGAGCGGATCTTGCCGCCCCCGGGGTTAGCGGATGCACTGGCTTGCATTGAAACGATCCGCTCCAATGCCACCAAAGTGAATCAGTCGTCCCGTGAGCGTGTTCAATTTATCTCCAACCTCATCTCGCAGGCCGAAGATTTGGGTCATGGGTTTGAACATCTGTGTGACGAGGCCAGCCAATCCGCCACAACAGCGTCTCAAGTTGGCCAATCAGTTTGTGGCGTCACCGAAGAAATAGATGCGTTTCTCGACCTGACCGGCCACACATCACGCAAAATCGCCGACATCGCAGCACCCGTAGAAAAGATTGAGGAAACACTGCTTGAGGTAGGCAATGCCTCAGAAGCGATCCGCGACCTCGCAGAGCGCATTCGCCTTCTCGCGCTCAATTCCGGTGTCGAAGCAGCGCGAGTGGGGGCTGCGGGACGGGGATTTGCTGTCATCGCTGGGGAAGTTCGCGAACTTGCGAATATGGCTGACGCCGACATAACACGTATTTTGACCCGCATTCAGGGCATGAGGGACGCACAATCAGAACTGTCGGAAACTGTATCTCGGGTTTCACTTGCCGCAGAACAGAGCCTGAAACGCGGCGAATCCTGCCGCAAGATGACCCATGTCATCCAGGGGGACATCACAACCTTAGTGGAACGCATCACAGGTAATAGTGACGAAACCCGGCAGAAATTGCCGTCTTACGCGGGGATCGTACAAGAGATTCAATGCATCAAGCAAAACACCGAAGCCGCCGTTCTGGGCTCCGAGAAGAACATCTCTCTTTGTGGGGAGGCTATGGATCTCTTGTCTGAAGACCCAAACACTGTCCCGAGCAATTCAACTCAAGCGGCCTAGCTCCGCTTAAAAAAAAGCCCCACACGCATGCGGGGCTTTTGGCAGGCTAAATAAATTAGGAGACTTAGATGCGACTGTCGCGCGCGCGCAGCTGACGCGCACGTGTCAGAATGGCATCTTCGATGGCGCGTGTGGTTGCAGCATCTGCCGTGCCGGACCTTGTTTGCAACGAAACGTTCAAAGACCGGGCGTCGAGCGCCGGGTCGGTGACAAGAATCGTCGCGCGATAGGCTCGCCCACCCCCTGGAGGGGTGCCAAAGCCCGTGGTGATCACGCCGGTAAAGGGATCCACAGACTGCACAGGCAGGAAGTCCAGCGTCTCAAGCGCGGCATTCCAGATGTATTTATTGACCGCGCCGATCTGGCCCTGGTCTTCGCGCGACCTGAAAATATCCCAGATGGTGCTGTCAGACCGACTGTTATAGCGCGAAGCTTGAATCTCTTTCGAAATCTCTTCAGCCGACGGCGTGTTCACTGGTTCACGGTCCTTTCGGTTTCCAAGCACACCACACCCTGCCTGCAAACCCAGAGCAGACACCAGAGCAACGCCCAATAAGATTCGTGATTGTGCCACTGGCAGTCTCCCACACTAAGATCTGTTTCAGGTTTGAATACAGGCGTGTTTTCGAACCGGCAAGCAAGGATTACCTTATTAATCCTATAGCACTGGCCATTCCCCGCCGAGCCCACCCGCAGGCTTGTGGCAATTGCGCATCACTCATCCGCTTGTTGGCCATCTGGTTTTCGCACGGCTTGCAAACCCCGGGGTGGAAGGCGCATAGACAGGGCATCACAGTCGGACGATCGACTGGATAGTGCCTTTGAACACATGAGGGAAACAATGAAAAACATCCTGTTCGCATCCACCGCACTGGTTGCATTCGCCGGCGCAGCAGCCGCAGACGTAGCAATCTCGGGCTCCGCTGAAATGGGTCTGAAAGGCGACAAGACCGCTGGCGCCACCCAGAACACCGAATTCCACACCGACATCTCGGTTACGTTCACCATGAGCGGTGAAACCGACAACGGTCTGTCGTTCGGCGCGTCGATCGGTCTGGAAGACGGCGGTAGCGCAAACGGCACCGCTTCGATCGCAACTGACGACGGTTCCGATGACTACACCGTGTTTGTTGCGTTCGGCAACGCTCGCCTGACCATGGGTGACACCGACGGCGCGTTCGACGCAGCCATGCAGGAAGTCAACGTAGTTGGTGGTTCGATCAACGACGCTGAAACTTCGCATGCAGGCTTCAACGGCAACGCAGGCCTAGACGGCGACGCGCTGTACGACGCTCAGGTTGCAACCTTCCAGTATTCGGCTGCTTCGTTCACCGGTTACGCATCGGTAATGCTTGACGACGCAGGCACCAACGATCCCGTATTCGGCATCGGTGCTAAGTACGCGACCGATTTGGGCGGTGCGTCGGTAACTGTTGGTCTGGGCTACCAGTCGAACGGCATGAGCGGCGCAACCAAGCGTGACGTTTGGGGCGTAAGCGCCAAAGCGGCGATGACCAACGGCATCACCGGTGCGGTTAACTACTCGGTTGCTAACTCGGGCCCCACCGAAACCAAGCACACCGGTATCGGTGTAGGTTACTCGATGAACAACATCGGCCTGGGTCTGAACTGGGGTCAGTATGACGTAACCGGTGGCGGCAAGCGCGCAGGTTACGGCCTGGCAGCGACTTACGACCTCGGCGGCGGCATGGTTGCTCAGTTCGGCTACGGTGCAAACACCGACCACACAACCGCAGCAAACGCAGACGACAGCCTGTGGTCGCTGGGTGTGGCAATGTCGTTCTAATATCGACGGCCTAACAGCCTAGTTAAGGGAAGAGCAGGCTTCGGCCTGCTCTTTTCTTTTGTGCATGTGACAGGTAGCACAGAGGTTAAGGAGCCTGTGTCATGCTGAACCTACGCCCATTGTCCCCCGCCGAGCTTTTGACCCGCGCCAAACAGGCGCTATCAAAAAACGAGTGGGACAAAGCCAAGTCCGATCTCGACAAAATTCTGTCTCAACACCCGGGGCATGCGGAGACGCTGTTTTTGCTGTCTCGCGTGTCCTTTGAACTCTGTGATGAAGCCGCGTGCCTGGCCCATCTCGAGGCCGCGACCCGGGCCGCTCCAAACTCCGTGCCTCTCTGGCTCGCCTATGCCGAGCGGTTGCGGCACTTTGGCAAAGCAAACGACGCGCTAAAGGCCTTTGACCGCGCCATTAAACTGGCCCCAAAGGACGTCAAACCACAGGCCGACAAAGCTCAATACCTTCAGGTTCTTGGCCACTTCGAAGACGCAGAGGCGCTATTCCGTAAACTGCTCAAAAAGCACCCCGATGAGACCGAGCTCTATCGCATCTTTTTAGGCACCAAAAAGCTAAAGTCCGGCGATCCCATTTTGCGGCAAATGACGCGCCTTTGGAACCATCCACGACTGAACGACCAAGGCCGGATGCAGATCGGGTTTGCGCTTGCTAAGGGGCTGGAAGACAGCGGGAAACCCGAAAAAACCTTTGGAATTCTGGCCAAAGCGAATGCTGCCCAACAACGTCTAGCCCCTCTGCCCAGCGGCCCTCGCGATGCAGATTGGCAGATCATGACGCAGGGCCAAGATCTGGCCCATTTCACGCCTCCCGAAAAAACATCTGATCTAACACCTGTGTTTGTCTGCGGCATGCCCCGGTCTGGCACCACGCTTGTTGAACAGATCATCGCCAGCCACAGTCAGGCCACCGCCGGAGGTGAGCTCCGCCATGCTTTGGCGGAGGCTTGGTCGATGTTCATCAAAGGCACCAAAATGCAGCCCATGTCCGAGATGACAGAGGCCCAGCTAGGAGCCTGGCGCGACCGCTATCTTGCGCTGGCCTCCCGCGATACGGGCGCTACACGCGGTGTGATCACTGACAAAGCGATCACCTCGCATCTTATTTTTGGCCTGATCCATCACGCACTGCCCGGAGCCAGACTCATTGTTGTGCACCGCGACCCCCGTGATATTGCGCTCTCGATCTTCAAAAACCATTTTCCTTTGGGAACCCATCGTTACGCAAACTCACTGCCGGATATCGCCGAGGCGATTAAGTTGTTTCGCCACAGCGTCACCCATTGGAAGAACCGGTTGCCCGGTGTGATCCACGAAGTGCGCTATGAGGATCTTGTGACAGATCCGGAACCACAGGCCCGGGCATTGATTGAGGCTGCAGGGCTTGACTGGGAAGACCAATGCCTTGATTTCCACAACTCCAAAGCCGAGGTGAAAACCTTGAGCCTTGCGCAGGTGCGCCAACCCATTCATGCCGGTCGGCGCGCCGCTTGGAAAAAGTATGAGACCGAAATGCAGCCCTTTATTGAGGCATGGGGAGACACACCTTGGGACTGACCGACATTCAAGCCCGGATCAACAAAGCCTGTACGGACGCAGAGCGCGATCCTGCGGATGTACAACTGATTGCCGTGAGCAAGGTCCAACCCAACGAGCGGGTTGAAGCTGTTTTGGAAGAGGGCCACCGGGTCTTTGGCGAAAACCGCGTTCAGGAAGCGGCCGGAAAATGGCCGGATTTCAAACAGCGGTTTGAAGGTGTTGCCGTACATCTGATTGGACCACTTCAAACCAACAAAGCCCGCCAGGCCATGGAATTGGTCGATGCCATTCACTCGGTGGATCGCCCGAAACTGGCCACAACCCTGGCCCGTGTCGCGCAGGAGATCGGCCAATGCCCGGACCTGTTCGTTCAGGTCAACACCGGGGCGGAGCCGCAAAAGGCAGGTATTCTGCCTGCCGAAGCAGATGGCTTCATCAAAGAATGCCGCGCATTGGATCTTCCGATCAAAGGTGTGATGTGTATCCCCCCCGTCGAGGAAACTCCGTCACTGCATTTTGCCCTTCTGCGCAAGATTGCCGAGCGCAATGGACTGGCCGGATTGTCGATGGGGATGAGCGCCGATTTCGAACAGGCCATTGCCTTTGGAGCAACCCATATTCGTGTGGGCTCGGCAATCTTTGGCGATAGGGTCAAACCGCAGGGATAAGTCCAGATTTAATCACACTTACTGGCCAGAGGCTCACTTGCCTTATGTCCAGATTGCGAAAATGGCGCATCCCTCGTAGGGTGCGCCTATGTCTATTCCTGTCGAAACCTTCTTTCTCAATCCTTCCAATCAGGGCACGCTACAGGCCCGGATCCAACAGATGGTGGCCGAAGGCATTCTGTCTGGGCGATTTCGACGTGGGGAAAAACTTCCCTCTACCCGCAAACTGGCCTCACATCTGGGTGTCAGCCGGATCACCGTGACGCTCGCCTATACGGAACTTCTGGCCAATGACTATCTGACCTCGCGCGGGCGTTCAGGGTATTTTGTCTCGGAAAATGCGCCTGAACCTCCTGATTTCGGCCCCTTGGCTGAGCGAGAAGATAAAGTGGATTGGGACAAAGCCTTGGCGCGGCGTTTTTCTGGCGAAGGTCCGATCAATATGGATCGCCCTGCAGACTGGGCCAGCTATCGGTTTCCATTCATCTATGGCCAAGCGGATCCAAAGCTATTTGATCACGCCAACTGGCGCCTCTGCGCCATGCAGGCTCTGGGGGCAAAGGACTTTGTCTCTCTCACTCAGGATCAGTTTGACACCGACGACCCTGAGCTTGTCACCTTTATTGCGCGTCATACCCTTCCGCGGCGCGGCATCGTTGCCCGGCCAGAAGAAATTCTCATCACCTTGGGCGCTCAAAACGCGCTCTGGCTGACAACTCAGCTGTTGGCGGGACCCGGCCATAAAGTGGCTGTTGAAAATCCGTGTTATCCGGCACTGCGCGCCCTATTGCGGCAGAGCGGCAGCGACATCGCCCATGTGCAGGTGGATGACAATGGGATCCAGCCCGAGGAAATTCCTGAAGGCACACGGGTGATTTTCACCACTCCAAGCCACCAATGCCCGACCTCGTCCACCCTGCCTCGGTCGCGGCGGGATGCGCTGTTGAAACGAGCGGCGGAAATCGGGGCACTGATCGTGGAAGACGACTACGAGTTCGAGATGTCCTTTCTTGAACCCCCAAGCCCGTCATTGAAAAGCCTCGATGAGGATGGCCGCGTGATCTATGTGGGCAGCTTTTCGAAGTCGCTCTTTCCCGGCTTACGTCTCGGCTATCTTGTCGGGTCTGCCGAATTTATTCGGGAAGCTCGGGCCTTGCGGGCCTCAATTCTGCGCCATCCCCCTGGCCACGTGCAGCGCACAACCGCCTATTTCCTGAGCCTCGGGCACTATGATGCACTGGTGCGCCGCATTGGTGTTGCCCTGACCGAGCGCCGGCGTCTGGTGGACGAGGCGGTCAAAGAACATGGCCTCACCGTTGCAGGGCGCGGGGCGCATGGTGGGTCGGGGCTATGGATGAAGGCACCCGAAGGGGTGGATACACAGGATCTGGCCTACCGGCTGCGCCAAGACAGTGTTTTGATCGAACCCGGTGCTCCCTTTTTTGCCCGGCACGACCGGCCGCGCAATTATTATCGCCTTGGATATAGCTCGATCCATGCGTCTCGCATCGATGAAGGGGTCGCCCGTGTTGCAGCGGCGCTTGCACAAGCGACGCAGGCCCGCTAACCCACCCGTATGCGGATCATACGAGATTACCAATTTGTCACCCCAGAAGATCGCGGCGCCAGTGTTGCGATTGGAAACTTTGATGGCGTCCATCGCGGCCATCAGGCGGTGATTGAACAGGCACGTCGCGCTGCACCAGATGCACCGCTCGGGGTTTTGACTTTTGAACCCCACCCGCGCGAGCATTTCGCGCCCGACGCACCCCCGTTTCGTCTCACAAATGCCGAGGCCCGTGCCTCACGGCTTGAGAAAATTGGCGTCGAACGCCTGTATCAGCTGAACTTTAACATGGCACTCGCGGGTCTCTCACCACGCGAGTTCGCCCAAAATGTCATCAGCGATGGTCTGGGATTGTCTCATGTCGTTGTTGGGGCTGACTTTTGTTTCGGCAAAGGTCGGGCTGGCACGGTAGAAGATCTCAAGTCATTCGGAGCGGAAATGGGCTTTGGAGTCACCGTGGCCGAGCTTTTGGAAACCGGAGGGGTTCAAGTGTCATCAACCGCTATTCGTCAGGCACTTAGCGAAGGCCGTCCGCGCGACGCCGCCACTTTGCTGGGCCATTGGCACCGCATTGAAGGTGAGGTGATCGGCGGCGAACAACGGGGCCGTGAACTGGGGTTCCCTACCGCCAACATGTCAATCGATGGCCTGCATCAACCCAAGTTTGGCGTCTATGCCGTTCTGGTCGATGTCCTCGACGGACCTCATCAGGGAAGCTATCACGGCGCGGCCTCGATTGGGGTCCGCCCGATGTTTGACGGCGATCACCCCAATATCGAAACCTTCCTGTTTGATTTCACAGGCGATCTCTATGGCGCGACACTCTCGGTGGGCTTGGTCGAATTCCTCCGTCCCGAGTTGAAATTTGAAGGGTTGGATGCGCTGATCACGCAGATGGATGCCGATTGTGACACCGCCCGTGACATTCTGGCCTCCGCATGAGCGATATTGACCGAGCAGGCCTGACACAGAGGTTCTGGGAGACAAAGAAAGTCACCCAGATGAACGACCGCGAATGGGAAGCACTGTGTGACGGCTGTGGCAAATGTTGCCTCAACAAGCTGGAAGACGAAGAAACCGGCGAAGTTGCCCTGACAAATGTGGCCTGTCGCCTGCTGGATGATGCGACCTGCCTGTGTTCACAGTACAAAATTCGCCACCAGTTTGTACCGGAATGCATTGTCCTGCGCCCGTCAAATATCGAGCAGAACCTCTACTGGATGCCCGAAACCTGCGCCTATAAACTCTTGTGGAAGGGCGAACCGCTTTATGACTGGCACCCGCTGGTGTCAGGCCAAGCCGACAGTGTCCACAAAGCTGGTGTGAGCATGCAGGGCCGTACCGTGCCCGAATTTGAGATCAGCGACGATGACTGGGAATACCACATCATCGAAGAACCGACCTGATCCCAAAACACAAAAGGCGAACCACTGGCTCGCCTCTTACATCACAGATCTGAAACTCGATCAGTTCATCTGGAAGTGCAGCTCATAGCTGCCATCGTTGAACGCCCCAAACAGATCAGGAATATCCGGGTGATCCACAGGCTCACCTGAGTAATCCGCAACCAGATTCTGTTCTGAAACATAAGCCACATAAAAGCTCTGATCGTTCTCAGCCAGCAGGTGGTAGAACGGCTGTTTCTTGGTTGGACGGCTGTCTTCAGGAATGGCGTCATACCACTCTTCGGTGTTCGAAAACTCAGGATCGACATCAAACACCACACCACGGAAGGGGTGCTTGCGATGGCGGACAACCTGGCCAAGGTGATATTTAGCGCGTTTGTGTTGCATAGCGACCCTCTTTGAACCGTTTTACCGTGAATCCATGGCATTTGTCCATTATTTGCCCCTTAATAGAGTGGAAACACTCTGTGAAGCAGGGGCCAACAGTGACATGGGCGGAAACCGGCCAGAACGCAGTTAACCCACGGCGGCAATCGAGTGCAATGGCACAATTGTCATTTCCGATTGTCACGTTTCGCGATAAAATGACCCGCAATAAAACAACAAAAACGCGAGAGGCATATGAGCAAGTGGCTTCGCGCAATGGTGATCCTTCTTCTCGCGGCCTCCTGTGGAGGTGGCGGAGGCTCTGGGAAAACACCGCGCAACCTAGACAACGCCTGTTCCATTCTGGAACAGCGTCCAACCTATTACCGCGCTTTCCGCGCCGCTGAACGCAAATGGGGGGTCCCCGTTCACGTCCAGATGGCGACGATTTATCAGGAAAGCAAATTCAAATCCGACGCCCGCACACCGCTGCGCTATTCTCTTGGGGTGATCCCAATGGGACGGCAGAGCTCGGCCTTTGGCTATAGTCAGGCACTGGACGGGACGTGGAAAGAATATCTCGCCGCCACAGGCAAGCGTAATGCCCGGCGTGACAACATCCGCGACGCCGCCGATTTCATGGGCTGGTACATGTCGCTAACCAACAAGCAGCTTGGTATCTCGCTACATGATGCCCGCAACCAGTACCTTGCCTATCACGAGGGCCGCACCGGATATCGCCGCGGCACCTATAATAACAAGGCATGGCTGCTGCGCGTATCGTCAGAGGTGGGCCAGCGCGCTGTGACCTATGACATTCAGCTGCGCAACTGTCGCGCGGCTCGATAAACAGGCGCTGGGGTTCACGCCCCAGCCCAATTTGATGGTTTTACCAGCAACGTCGATAGGCCACGTTCGCACCGTGGCAATCACTCCGCTTCAAAGTAGTCCTGCGCTTTTAGAAGCTGATTTGACCAACTGAGCTTGGCACTGCGCCACAGGTTGGCCTCGATCCCATTGTTTGACAGAATCGCACAGGCCTCGGCCCGATCTGGGCAAATGTAGAGTGCGCAGGTAGACCCAGCCGTCGCGCCATCATGATAGAGAAACCGGGGCTCTGTCTTATCCAGCTTCATGGAAATCCAACCCGCGCATTGTGCCGCAGGCTCCGGGCCTCCGCGCGGTCCCATGCAAAAAATGGGATTGGTCGAACGACAAATGGCGCGATCCAATGTGGTCTCCGGTGCCTGCACGGCCTGTATCACCCGACTGGCGAACTGCGCCAGATCCCGCACCGTAGATCTCAGGCACCCGGCCCCGGCCATGGCTTGAAATGTCCAAGGCAGAACATCGACACCCTTCACATTCCGTGGGTGAGCAAAGCGCCTCAGCTGATCCTGACTAAGGCGATCCGTCGTGTCGATCAAACCTAGGGGCGCTAGGACTTTCTCTGATAGCAAGTCCTCAAAGGGTTTCCCCTCTCGCAGGGCCATCGCTTCCCCGAGAAGCCCCGTGCCAAGGTTGGAATAGGCGTGTCGGCGTTTCGACTCGAGCGATTTCCCCTCCCAATTCTGGAACCAGGCAAGCAGGTCTTTTCGTGAAAACTCGGAATAGGGGTCTTTGGGCAAAGGTTTGAGCAGGGCTTTCCACATCGGCACATGAATACGCGGAAGACCACTTGTGTGTGAGGCAAGGCTCTCAGGAGTGATCCGCTCCGGCACATCCGCCAATTCATCTGACAAGTCGCGAAGCGGGGCAGTTGGATCGACCTTCCCCTCTTCGACCAACAGACACAGCAAGATAGAGGTGAAGACTTTGGTGATCGAGCCGATTTCAAAGATCACCTCTTCAAAGGACGCTCCAGGGACCGGCTCGCCGGCGCCCAAAACCGCGTGGGCGTCGCCCTGCACCCCAAGACCAACAACCGTATGTCGCGCCCCTTCATAGGCCGCCATCATGGTCTGAAGGCGCTTGGCCTTTTGCTCTGCGATCATGAACTTTCACGCTTTGACTGAAACAAAGACAGGGCCACATATGGCCCTGTTTTAAGAAAACCGGTCATGACGGCCCCATGAGGCCACGGTTTTAGTCGTCTTGCTTGCGATGGCGATTGAGTTTGGCAATCTCAGGTTCAATCCGGAACAGGCTGATGGGAAATTGTTTATTGTCCAACTCGCCCAGAATAACGGTGGTTTCCCCACCATCCCCATCGACAATCACCCACTGCCGCAACTGAGCCGGCGCGCCGGTAAACTTCAGCTTGATCTGACCGTATTCAGGCCGCTTCGGGTCCTGGGCGGTGACAATGGTGGCGGTCCCGTCATAGCTATGTCCGGTGACCATCCCCGCCTGAGACAGGTTCACATTGCGCGCCAGAATAATCGACAAAGGGGTGCGGTTCAGAGGATAGGCCTCAGGCTCGGCCCCTAGTTTGCGATCCAGAATATACACCGACCCGGCGGTTGCCAGCACCAAGGCCCGCTCGGGAGGATTATAGTCAAACCGCACCTTTCCCGGACGCTTGATCATGATCTGTCCGGTGGAAATGGTCCCATCCCCATTGATCTGGGTAAACGTCCCCTCCACCGATTTCAGCGTGTTCAGATAAGCCGAAATCTGATTGAGGCTCAGTTTTTGCGCCTGAGCTGGCAATGAAAGTGTTGTGACGGCCAACAGGGCCAGAAAAAGGGTACGAACCATCGGGTTTCCTTCTGCTCGATTCGCAGATGTTGTCGCATGGGCGGGCATGTTATGCGATAGCAGCCCGGCTTTTTCACATATCAGTGGCGGGTCATCGCAGATCAAGAGCCCCTTCCGGTGAATTTCCGCGCAATTCCCTAGCAAAACTGTCTAATTTCGCAATTTCTGAAAACTTCAAGCATTTCACAATCTTAGCTATTCCCGAGTGTTTTGCTATCGAAATCCGAGCAAAATCATCGTCTTTCAACTCCCGACAACTTCGATCAAGTATTTGTTTTTATTGGATTTTTTGTTGCACGCCGTCAAACAGACGGCTACACAGATCTCAGGCAGCCAGCCAGCGACACCGCCAGCAAGCTAACTCATTCCCAATATCCCGGAGAGATAGATGTCCGCGACCGCCTGTAATTCCTGTGCCTTCTTCGAAAACACCGCCAACACAACTGGCCTGTGCCGCGCCAACCCACCGGCAAGCCAGCATGAGAGCGAAATCCAAGCCATTTGGCCTGTGGTAAAATCGGACGACTGGTGCGGAAAATTCGCCAAAACCTTCGCTGCCGAATAAACTATTCGCGTCCAATACGGCTGCAATACCGGTCTCCAAATCAAGCCCCTACCCGATTTATGGTGCTTGTAAGAACATTAAGGGCTCAAAGCACAATGGCTGCTTTGAGCCCAAATTGCATTCTGCAGAGCAGTGCATGAAGGTCTGTTCTAAAAAAACAAGAGTGTTTTCATAATCTCTCTGACACGACCACAGAAAGTCGCCGCGTCGACAAGAACGCATGTATGTTGCCGAGAGCAACCAATTGGGAACCTGAGAAAATGTCTCGTCGAAGAAGCGGAACAAACCTACCTTCGCCATACTTGCAAAGATTGGTTCTTTTGGAAGACACGTTGGCCGAAAAGTCTGGTTACCCCTTCGACTTGCCATGGCTCAAAGATCAGGATTTTGAACTTCGATTTACGACGCCCGTAACCATAATTGTTGGTGAAAACGGAACTGGGAAATCTACTCTCATTGAAGCGATCGCTGCGCTGAGTGGCTATGATGAGGCTGGTGGTGGCAAAGGGTATCGTCCAGTTGATCATTCGAATGCCATCGACAAAAGCGGGGCCGAACTCGCCGATGCGCTACGGGCTGGATGGCTGCCTAAAGTCACGAACGGATGGTTTTTTAAAGCGGAATCGTTCTTTTCCGTCGCGCGCTACCTTGATGACGCTGCGCGAGAAGGTGGGGATGTTCCACCTGATTTTTTGTCCTGGAGCCACGGCGAAGGGTTCGTGCGCTTTTTTGAAGAGCGCATGTCGCGACAGGGCATCTATTTCATGGATGAGCCAGAGAGCGCCCTTTCTCCGAAGCGGCAGCTTGACCTCCTGCGAATTTTGAACCGCATCCAGGAAGCGGCCAATTCGCAAGTTATCATGGCGACGCATTCGCCGATTTTAATGGCTCTGCCACACGCAAGAGTTTTGGAGGTCACTCGGCATGGGATCCGCGAAGTCGACTACCGAGACACGCAACATTTCAAGCTCTATCAATCATTCACAGTAGATCCAGAGGCCTTTATCGCCGAAGCGATCCGAGACGACGAGAACACTCAATTCTAACCACCCCCTTTTGTTGACAGAAGCTGTCCCTCAGAAATCTTCGGGCACTGTGTTTCGACGAAGTCCGGCGCTTACAATCCGGTTGGCTCCACTCTGCATCCATCTTGGCAAAACCGGGTCTTAAGCACCCGGTTTTATTGTTTCCACGCTTCGAAATTTCTGTCCCGGATTCCTTAACAGATTCGTCCACAGCCCTCCAAAACCCCGCCATTCTTGCCTGCACCGCCCCGCGATCCGGCGCTTTTCCAGATTCTTGGGGATCAGCATGTGGACAAAATATGTATCTCAACCGCTCCACTTTCTCGGGATTTAACAATCGCTTAACTCAGTCAGCATGCAATATACACCGACACATCTGACCCAAATGCAGATCCGCCAGCGGCTCTTGGACATGTTTTCATTGGCTTCTTCCTTTGAAGCCATCGCCCAATATGGCGCGATGGGCATCATCCGGATGGTCGAAGAATATCTGCCATTGTCCCGTGACATTCCACTGACCGAAGACCAGTTGGAAGCGCTCGATATCTTCTGGCGCCGTGTGGGACAGGCCTGTGACGTCACGGCCTATGACATCCAGATGGTAGATGTCCTGAAACTCTCCCCCCAGTGGCGCGATGTCCAGGAATGGGCCGCAGAGTCATTGGGTCTGTTCGGGCTGAACGGCCCCAAAACCGCGTAGCCGATACAAACGGTGCAGAAATAAGAAAAGCGGGCCAAATGGCCCGCTTTCTTTTTGCCTTCACAGAAACAACGCCACGTGTGGCTCTGGCGCCTATTGCTCTGGCACCAGAATTTCGCGTTTGCCGACGTGGTTGGCACTGCTGACCACCTGTTCGTCTTCCATCTGCTCCACCAGACGCGCGGCTTTGTTGTAGCCGATACCCAGTTTGCGCTGGATATACGATGTCGAGCATTTGCGATCTTTGATCACAATCGCCACAGCCTGATCGTAAAGCGCATCCTCACCATTGGTGTTGCCCCCGGTGTTCAGCCCAAGCACGGCGTCAATGTTGCTCGCTTTGTCGTCATCCGGCCCTGCCACAACACCCGAAACATATTCAGGTGGACCAAAGGCCTTGAGGTGGTTGACGATCTCTTCGACCTCTTCGTCCGAGACAAACGGGCCGTGGCAGCGGGTGATCTTCGCGCCACCCGCCATATAGAGCATGTCGCCCATGCCCAAGAGCTGTTCCGCCCCCATTTCACCCAGAATGGTGCGGCTGTCGATTTTCGAGGTCACCTGGAAGGAAATCCGTGTCGGGAAGTTGGCCTTGATCGTACCTGTGATCACGTCGACCGACGGACGCTGGGTTGCCATGATCAGGTGGATACCCGAAGCACGGGCCATCTGCGCCAGCCGCTGAATGCAAGCTTCGATCTCTTTGCCCGCCACCATCATCAGGTCGGCCATCTCGTCGACGATCACAACGATATAGGGCATCTTCTTGGGTTCGAACTCTTCGGTCTCAAACACCGGTTCGCCCGTCTCATCGTCAAAGCCGGTCTGCACCGTGCGCGAGAACATCTCGCCCTTGTCCAGCGCGTCTTTCACCCGACTGTTATAGCCGTCGATGTTGCGCACACCCATTTTGGACATCTTGCGATAGCGATCCTCCATCTCGCCCACGACCCATTTCAGGGCCACAACCGCCTTTTTCGGATCGGTCACAACGGGGGAGAGCAGATGCGGAATGCCGTCATAGACCGACAGTTCCAGCATCTTGGGGTCGATCATGATCAACCGGCATTCATCCGGCGTCAGCTTATAAAGCAACGACAGGATCATGGTGTTGATCGCGACCGATTTACCCGAACCGGTGGTCCCCGCGATCAGCAGGTGAGGCATCTTGGCCAAGTTGGCCACAACCGGGTCCCCACCAATGTCTTTGCCCAGTGCCAACGGCAGTTTGTGATTGCCGTCGCCATAGTCACGCCCCGACATGATCTCGCGGAACGACACCATTTCGCGCTTTTCATTGGGCAGTTCGATGCCAATCACACTACGCCCCGGCACAGTGGACACACGCGCCGATAGGGCCGACATGCTGCGCGCGATGTCATCGGCCAGACCAATCACACGGCTGGCTTTCAGACCCGGCGCGGGCTCAAGTTCGTACATGGTGACAACGGGTCCGGGGCGGACACTGACAATCTCGCCTTTGACACCATAGTCATCCAGCACGGTTTCCAGCATCCGCGCGTTTTCTTCCAGTGCCTCATCAGACAGGACATGGCGCTCAATGCTATCTGGCGACATCAACAGCCCCAGTGGAGGGAGCTCAAATTCGTTCGTCGCCTCGTCAAACTGCAGCTTAGGCTGGGCCTCTTCCTTGGCCCGGCGCGACGGCAGAATCGGTTTGCGCTGGGGTTGCTGCACCACTTTCTTAGGCTCAGGAGCCGGAACAACACCCCCGCGATGAATAGGCACCACAGGTGCTGCAACCGGAGCGGGCGCAAAGCTCTGCACCTCGTCATCCGCGTCATCCAACGGCGGGATCGGATCGTCAATCTCTGGCAAAGACGCGAGCTCGTGCGGTGCATCCTGCTCCGGGGTCGGATCAAAATCTGAGACGTATTCCGGGGCGAAATCAGAACGCCGTCCTGGTTCAAACTCCGGGACGGGTTCTGCGTCAGGCTCAGACATGGGGGCAAAGTGATCCACGCCATAATCGTCGAAGTCGCGCAGCTCTGTATAGGCGTCACCGCTGTCATCCGCCGCAAAATCGGGCGCTGGAGGCAAATCCGCAAGCGTCGGTTTAAACGCAGTCAGGCTTGGCGCAGGCGGCAGATCTGAGAGACCCGAGGTCAGCGGAGGCTCAGCCGGCAGATCCGATTTCGGTTTGAATATCAGCGGCGCCGGACCATGGCCACGGCCTTTGGTCAGCGGTTTATTGGGATCCTCCAACGGGCGCGCTGCAACAGGGCTGACACGGCGACGGGTTTTCACCGCATCGGCGATCTTGGCCCGAATACGATCGTCTTCAGGCGCGTCCACGTCATGATCCACAAAGTGATCAACCAGTTCAGGTTCCGGCATCGGTTCGGGGCGTCGGATCAGCGAGGGCATGCGCGACAGGAACCCCTGTTTCGCGGGCGCAGGCTCATCCTCGAAATCCTCATCATCCACGAGATCCGGCGCCTCGGCCTCATAGCTCGCGCGCTGAACAAGCGGCGGCGCAGGAACCGCAGGCGCATCGCCATAGGCCACGACATCGTCTTGTGCCGCAGTCCGCTCAGCAATGCGCTCGGCTTTTGCGGCCTTTGCCCGTTGCGCGGCGCCAACAGCGCCCGAAGCTCCACGGCCCACCAAAGACACCAATGTGGCATAGACCATGACCACACCCACCAGCATAAACCGCCCCACACTGCGCAGCTCGGACCTGTTAAATCCAAGCACAAAGCAGCCAAGCGCAAAAATCGCCACCGCAAGGATAAGCTGTGACAGCTTCAAGCCAACGCCCAGCGAAAACGGCATCAGCTTGACCATCAGGCCAAGGATCACATCACCGATCAAACCACCCATACCGGCGGTTTCACTCCAGCTTGGCGTTTGGTCCAATCCGGCGGCATAGGCCGAGCACAGCAAGACCCAGACCGGAGCAAGGATCAGGCTTAGAAAGATCCCCATATCGGCGCGGTGCAGAACAAGGCGCATGCCCCAGAACACAAACCCAGCCACCACAGCCCAGACCCCCAGGCCCAGCACAACCAGCCCAAAGGCTGAGATGGTAGCACCCAGACCACCCAGCCAGTTCTGCACCGGCGCATCCGTGGCGGCAAAGAACGACGGGTCGCTATGATTGAAGGTGCCAAAGGCAAGGCCCAGCAAAAGACCAACAAGGATCAGCCCGAGACCCGCAAGCTCTTTGCTGCGTTTCTCCAGGGCCAATGCCGTGTTGCTGTCGAACAGGGGGTCTCGGCCCCGTGCCTGATATGATGCCATGCCTTGCCTCGTTTCTTCTTTTTATTCGTCCTTAAACAGGCAATCCCGGATGCGGATCAGCCCATCTTCGGTTTCTTTTTCTGGTGCCACAAGAGCCACCCGCAGATAGCCCTTGCCCGGATTGCCTGCCTCGGTGTCGCGTGACAGATAGGCGCCGGGCAATGCCCGCACTCCGGTTTCTTTCCACAGTTTCAGCGCGGCGGCCTCACCGTCTTCCACGGGCAACCACAGGAACATGCCCGCGCGCGGTGACATGTATCCGGGGATATTGCCAAGGATGCGATCCGCCATGTCGTACTTGGTGCGATAGAGCGCGCGGTTTTCTTCCACATGCGCCTCATCAGCCCAAAGCTTTTCCGCTGCGCGTTGCAGCGGCATTGGCAAAGGCGCACCCGCATAGTTGCGCAGCTGCTTCATGCGTTTGATGCACTCAGGTCCCCCCGCCACAAACCCAGACCGCAGCCCGGGCAGGTTCGACCGTTTCGACAGCGAATGGAAAATCAACACGCGCTCAGGATCGGCCCCCATGCGCCGCGCCACCTGCAATGCGCCCGCAGGGGCGTCATCACGGTAGATCTCGGAATAACATTCATCGGCCAGAATGCGGAAATCATGTTTTTCGGCCAGCGTGATCAACTGTTCCCAATAATCCTCGGTCGCCATCACGCCCTGAGGGTTGGCTGGGGAACAGACGTAACACAGCGCGGCTCGGTCAAGCTCGTCCTCGGACAGCGCGCTGAAATCCGGCAGATGTCCGGTGCTTTCATTGGCAGGGACAAAAACCGGCTCTGCGGCCACCGAAATCGCCGAGATCATATAGACCTGATAAAACGGGTTCGGCATCAGCACCGTTGGCTGTTTGCCGTCTTTGCGTTCGGGACAGAGCGCCATGCCAGCGTTATAGAGCCCTTCACGCGTTCCATTCAGCGCCAGAATTTCGGTTTCGGGATCAACGGCCACGTCATAGCGGCGTTTGATCCAGTCCGAGATCGCCCCCCGCAGCTCGGGCGTGCCTTCGTTGACAGGGTACCGGCCAAACTCAGCCGCGTTTTCAGCGATCACATCAGTGACCCAAGCCGGAAACGCATGTTTCGGCTCGCCAATGGTCATATGGACAACCGGCCCTCCGGCTTCGTGTACGTCCAACAGGGCGCGCAGACGCGGGAATGCATAGGCCGGTAGGTTCGAAAACCGCTCGGGGAACATATTTTGCCTCATTTTACGGGATCATTCGCGCCCCGCTTGGGCGCAGGATACGGAAAAGAGGGCCACTCTGTCGAGGAATCCGGCCCTCTTGGGTTCGGTATGTGGCGCGAATGTCGCAGGTTGCAACATTCGGCGCAGGGTTCAGGCCGCGGGCGACGCCAGCGCTGCCTCGGCCGCTGCGGCAATCCGCAACAGCGCATCTTCACCCATCGGTGCGCCCATAAGCTGCAGACCACAGCTTGGAACACCGGTTGGCAGGGTCACCGCCGAAAGCCCCATCAGATTGCCCACACGAGTGTTGCGCAGCGCAAGCAGGTTTTCGGTCAGATAATACTCACCGCCTTCCATCAGGCGTTCGGCATTTGGGGGCAGGTTTGGTGCGGTCGCGCTGAGAACTGCATCAAAGCCTGCGGTGGCCCGAGCCCAGATCTCGCGCACCTGTTCCATCTGGTCCCAGGCGCGAATGTACTCAGCGCCTGAATAGGCCTTGCCGCTTTCAAAACGTTCGCGGATCGGGCCAAACATCACATCGGGCTGTTTTTCGATCTCGTCACCCCAAAGCGCCCAGGCCTCGGTGGTGTAGAGCACGCCCGCATCGTTCATCGGACCGTGAAGCTCGGGCACTTCAAGCGGCACAATCTCGGCCCCCGCAGCGCGCAGACGGTCCAGTGCCTGCTCATACGCTTGCCGGGGCGCGTCGCGCAGATCATCCATCACAATGGTCTGCAGCGCCGCAAAACGGCACCCTTTGAGAGACGCGCCCGCCAGATCGGGGGCCGCGCGCCCTTCCAGCGCCGCCAACATAAGCGCCGCGTCTTCCACCGTGCGACACAGCGGGCCAACCGTATCAAACCGCTTGGCCAAAGGAACAACACCGTCAAGGCTGATCCGTCCCGAAGTGGTTTTCAGCCCGACAAGGTCATTCCACGCCGACGGAATACGCACCGATCCGCCGGTGTCCGATCCCACTGCCGCCGCCGCAAGACCAAACGCCACCGAGGCCGCCGCACCGGAGGACGAGCCACCCGACACTGCCTCGGGATCATTGATACAGGGCGATGTCGCAGTAACCGGGTTCAACCCCAAGCCAGAAAAGGCCAGTTCTGACATATGGGTCTTTCCGAGACAGACCAGACCCATTTGCGTGGCCACACGCAAAACCGGGCTATCCGCCTCAGGCACGCGGTCCTTCAAAAGCGCAGACCCCGCCTCGGTGGCGACACCTGCGGTATCAAAAAGATCTTTCCAACTGACCGGCACACCATCCAGCGGGGACAGGCGCCGCCCGCTTTTTGCGCGATCTGCGGCAGCACGCGCTTCGGAAAGCGCGCGCTCAGGCGTCACCCGCGCATAAATCCGATCGGCCATTGGATGGGCGGCGATAGCATCCAGAAAATACTGGGTCAGCGCCACCGGATCGATGTCTCCCCGGCCAATACCACGCCCCAGATCAGCCGCGCTCATCGTGCTGAAATTCATGCCTCTCTCCCACATATTTTTGCCAAAGCCTAGCGGCAGTGAAACGCATGGACAATCCCGCGCGGCACGGCATATTGCCGGATATGGACAGCGATCTGATTATAGTTGGCGGCGGCCTCAACGGGCCCGCCCTCGCCCTGGCCGCAGCACAGGCCGGGCTGACAAGCACCGTGATCGACGCGCTTGCGCGCGACGTGCGGAAAGACACCAAATTCGACGGGCGTTCCTATGCGCTGGCGCTGGCATCAAAACGGATGCTGGCGGCGCTGGGGCTCTGGGATGGCTTGGCCGAACACGCCCAGCCCATGAACGAGATCAAAGTCTCGGACGGGCGGGTGAATGATGCTCAGGTCTTTCTGGGGCTGCATTTTGACAGCGCCGAAATTGAAGAAGGTCCGATGGGCTATATGCTCGAAGACCGGTTTCTGCGCCGCGCCCTGATGGACGCCCTCGATGCGGAGCCACGCATCACCCATATGGCCGGGGAAACGGTGATTGCCCAGGATGTGGATGCGCGCCGGGTCGAGGTCAGCCTTGCCAGTGGCGGCAGCGTAAGTGGGCGTTTGCTGATCGGCGCGGATGGGCGCCAGAGCGGCACCTGCGCCCGCGCCAAGATCCGCCGCACCGGCTGGAGCTATGGTCAGACCGCACTCGTCTGCGCCATCGCCCATGACAAACCCCATGGTGGCGTGGCGCATCAGCTGTTTCTACCGCCCGGTCCTCTGGCGATCCTGCCTCTGACTGGCAACCGCAGCTCGATCGTCTGGAGTGAGACCGATGCGCAGGCCCGTGCGTTGAACGCCCTGCCAGAAGAGCAATATCTCGAGATTCTGCGCCCGCGCTTTGGCGATTTTCTGGGCGAGATTTCCGTTGCAGGAGATCGATTTACCTATCCGCTCAACCTGACCCTCGCAAACTCCTTTATCTCGGATCGTATGGCGCTGGTCGGGGATGCAGCCCACGGCATGCACCCAATTGCGGGTCAGGGTCTGAACGCAGGTCTGCGCGATGTGGCCGCCTTGGCCCATGTTCTCAGCCACGCGGTGCGTCGCGGCGAAGACATTGCCTCGCCTATCACGTTAGAGCGTTATCAAAGCTGGAGACGCTTTGACACCGCATCACTTGCGGCCGCGACAGATCTGTTCAACCGTTTGTTCTCAAACGACAACTCGCTGCTGCGGGCCGGGCGCGACCTGGGCATGGCCCTGATTGGCAAAACCCCAGCGCTGCGGCGCAATTTCATTCGCGAGGCGGCGGGATTGACCGGGGATCTGCCCGATCTGATGAAGTGATTTTGTAACGGGGTGATGGATGGGGGCATGGCCCCCGCCTGAGGCGCCCCCGGGGATATTTTGGCCCAAAGACGCCGTGAATACCGAATTTGGGAGGACCAAAATGTCTGAAAAAGTAGCGATTGTAACTGGTGCCGCGCGCGGCATCGGGCTTGCCACCACAGATCTGTTTCGCGAAATGGGATGGCGCGTCGCCATGGTCGACCGCGACGCCGATGTTTTGCAGGAAGAAGCCTCTCAGCGCGAGGGTGTTCTGGCCGTCGCGCAGGATGTCTCGACACCTGAAGGAGCCGACGCGCTTGTCACGCAGACCCTGAATTGGGGCGGTCGGGTGGATGCCCTGATCAACAATGCCGGTGTGGCTGAGTTCGGTCCGGTGGAAGAAACCGATTTCACCACATGGCGCCGGGTGATGGACACCAATCTGGACGGTGTGTTCCTCTGCACCCAAGCCGCGACGCCGGCATTGCGCGACAGCAAAGGCGCGGTGGTGAACATCGCCTCGATCAGCGGGCTACGGGCCTCAACCCTACGGGTGGCCTATGGCACGTCAAAGGCGGCGGTCATTCAGCTGAGCAAACAATATGCGGCAGAGTTGGGCGAATACGGCATTCGGGTGAACTGTGTCGCCCCCGGCCCAGTACGCACCAAACTGGCCATGGCGGTGCACAGCCAGGAGATCATCGATGCCTATCATGATGCGATCCCGCTGAACCGCTATGGCAGCGAACGTGAGATTGCCGAGGCCATCTGTTTCCTCGCCTCTGACCGCGCCTCTTATGTCACAGGTCAGGTTCTGGCCGCGGACGGTGGCTTTGATTCAACTGGGGTCGGCCTACCTGCGTTGCGCAGCTGATCCCAAGAAACGCAAAAGGGCGGGAAAATCCCGCCCTTCCGTTACCAACTCAAGGAAGTGTTACTTGAGACGCTGACCGTTGGCC
This sequence comes from uncultured Pelagimonas sp., assembly GCA_947497905.1. GTDB lineage: Bacteria > Pseudomonadota > Alphaproteobacteria > Rhodobacterales > Rhodobacteraceae > CANMIH01. Next base: position 521,341 of record CANMIH010000002.1, on the reverse strand, counting down.
AGAACATGGCCTTCAGCGTTGACTTCGATCTTCGAGTTAAGAGTATCTTCGCCTTCACCCGGAACGGCAAACATCCCCATCATCATGCGCGCGCCCATGGCGTCGCCTTCTTCGACAAAGCCCATGGCGATCATCTTGTCGATCAGACCGTTGGCACCAACAACCTGCAGATCAAGCGCACCTTCGGGGCGTGGCAGGCCGTCAAAGCTCTCCAGATCGCTGTTGTCGAAGGTAAAGGCACCCTCACCCGAGATTTTGCCACCTACAGCTTCGACCAGAAGTTTGCGCAGGGTTACCGAGTTCAGCTCACCCGGCATCTCGCCACTGCGTTCGAGCTCTTCCATCGCTTCGATGTCGATCAGATCAATAAACGGGGTCACCTTGGCGTCCAGAGCAACCGAGATGGTGGCCGGATCGCGTGGCAGGTTGCCCGCCGGGTCAAACAGACCCCAGAGCAGATCGGCCATTTTGAAACCACCCAACAGAACTTCGATCTTGGCGTCCTGCGGGGTTTCCGCGGATTTCAATGGAACTGTCAGGCTAAAGCCGCTTTCAGCCATTTCCGCGCTGATCGGCAGCGGAATTTCATGGCTCTGCAGATCAAGCTTGGTGCCCGAGCCGCTGACCGAATAGGTCAGACCCGCATCAGAGAGATCCAATGCAAACTCACCCGAAGTTGAGCTCACCGCACCCGTAGTGGCCCCACGGCGTTCGGTGACAGCAAACTCGTGGCTGCCCCCGGCATGGCCCATCTTGGCAATCAGACCAAAGCCTTGCTGGAACAGAGCCAGCGGATCAGCAAAGCTCATGCCTTCGGGCATGGCGGTTTCGCTGTTGGCAAAAAGCCCTTTGAACCCGCCTGTAAAGCTGCCGGCATCGTCCGAATCCGGGTCATTGAAGGCAACGTTGTAGGACAGATCGCCATAGGTTGCATTCTGAGTTGCGCTCAGCATGTCCGCCATACGCTGCATGCCGCCTTTGACCGCAATCGGGCCCAGAGCAATATTCGCGCTCAGCATACCTTCGGGAAGACTATCACCACCGGGTTCGATAACGTCGCTCAGAGCGAGCGTCATCTTCTCGATTGTATAGTCGAAGATCATGTTTTCAGGCGAACCCGAAATTGCGATCACATCGTTCATGATCCCCATGTCGATCAGGATCTGACCGGCTTCGCCGCCTTCAGAAATCTCGACGATCATCTGCGATTGATCCGGGAAATCCATGGTGACAGACCCGTCGCCATTCCCGATCAGATCCAGATCACCCATCATGACCGAGATATCCATCTCTTCTTCGGGAATCTGGATCACATAGGTGACATCGCTCAGACGCAGAGTGTCGCCGCTTTGCTCAGTGACTGCGGTAATCGCATAGCCCTGAATCTCGGCATAGGCGTTGATTTCATCCCAAACCTGCTGTGGAGAAAGCTCGGCAAACGCGGGTGTTGTGGCTGCGCAAAGCGCCAGCACGGAAACGCCAGTAAATGTCTTCATGATACACCTCATGATGATAATAAAAGATAGCCCTAGTGTCCGCCTGTGCCCTAGAACGGTCAAGGGACAGGATTCCTTACTTTGGAGCCTGACATTTATCTAAGTGACAGAATGGGGAACAACCATGGGTCTTTCCGGAAAAACCGTATTGATTACAGGGGCTAGTCGCGGAATTGGGGCCGCTGCTGCGCGAGAATTCGCCGAAGCAGGCGCAAAAGTGGCGCTTGTTGCCCGTAGTGCCGAAGCGATTGCCGAGCTGGCGGGTGAGATTGGCGAATCTGCAATTGCCATTCCCTGCGACATCGCCCGCTACTGGGAAATGGAACAGGCCATTCAGGCCTGCGTCAACGCCCACGGAAGCCTGGACATTGTGGTCAACAACGCCGGTGCAATTGAGCCCATCACCCATTTGGCAGACGCCGATCCCGCCGCCTGGGGGGAAGTGATCGACATCAACCTCAAAGGCGTGTTCCACGGAATGCGCGCAGCCCTGCCCGTGATGCTCGAGGCCGGGGGTGGCAGCATCCTGACCATCGGATCGGGCGCGGCCCATGGCCCCGTTGAGGCCTGGTCCGCCTATTGCTCCTCCAAAGCGGGCGCTCTGATGCTCACCAAGATGGCGCATAAGGAATATGGCGACAAAGGTATCCGCGCGATTTCCCTGTCGCCGGGCACAGTGGCCACCCAGATGCAGCGCGACATCAAAGCCAGCGGCATCAACCCGGTGAGCCAGCTGGACTGGTCCGATCATATCCCGCCCGAATGGGTTGCCAAAGCCCTGGTCTGGATGTGTTCGGATGACGCCGATGGCTATCTGGGGGATGAGGTCTCGCTTCGTGACGAAGGCATTCGTACCAAATTGGGCGTCTCCGCGTGATCCATTGCGAGAAATCTGATGACGGCATCTGGACGGTCACAATTGATCGTCCAGACAAGGCCAATTCGCTGACCGCCGACATGCTGACCCAGTTGTGTGAGATCGCTGAAGCCGCGCGTGATGCGCGTGTGCTGATCCTGACTGGGGTGGGCAAGGTGTTTTCCGCCGGGGCCGATCTGGATGCGGCCAAAGCCGGTCTGGCGGTGTCTCCGCTTTGGGAACGGCTCTCAGGGGCCATTGCCCGGTTGGATGCGCTGACCATTTGTGCGCTCAACGGCACTGTGGCGGGCGGAGCCATGGGCATGTTTCTGGCCTGCGATCTGCGCATTTCGGTGCCCGGCGCCAAGGTATTTTATCCGGTTATGAAACTTGGCTTTCTACCACAGCCCTCAGATCCTGCACGTCTGGCGGCGCTGGTGGGGCCCTCGCGGGCCAAAATGATCCTGATGGCCGGTCAAAAAATCACGGTGGACGAGGCCCTGACCTGGGGTCTGGTGAACCGTGTGGTCGATGGAGATGTGTTGGAGATGGCAAAAGAGCTGACCGCTGACACGCTTGGCGCTGACCGCGCTCATGCCACGGCAATCAAACGGTTGATCGGATAACTCATCCGGTTTGATCTAAAGTGTGAAGGCGGGGGAAGCCCCCGCCCTCAGATTTAAGCAGAAAGACGTGCGGCGACGCTTTGCGCCGAGATCCGGCCAATCGCTGTGCCATTCTCTGTAACCGTCAGCGGCCCCTCGGCCAGTTTGGCCATCAGGTCTCGGATCGGCGTTTCCGCCTCGGTCGCGCCGTCCCCTTCACCCGGTTCAATCGCGTCGCGTGCGGTCAGAACCCCAAGCGGGTTCATATTGGCCACAAAATCCGCCACATATTCATTCGCTGGGTTCGAGAAAATGTCGCGCGGCGTTCCGCACTGAACAATCCGGCCGCCTTCCATGATGGCAATGCGATTGCCAATCTTGAAAGCTTCGTCCAGATCGTGGCTCACAAAGATGATGGTGCGTTTCAGCGTGGATTGCAGCTCCAGCAGCTCATCCTGCAGCTTGTTGCGGATCAGAGGATCAAGCGCTGAAAACGGTTCATCCATCAACAGGATCGGCGCTTCAGTGGCAAAGGCACGGGCCAGCCCCACACGTTGCTGCATCCCGCCCGAAAGCTCACCCACTTTGCGATCCGCCCAGTCCGACAGATGCACCAGCTCAAGCTGAGCATCGACGCGCTCTTTGCGTTCCGCTTTGGGCATGCCAGCCAGTTCCAGTCCCAGCCAGACGTTTTCGCGCACCGTGCGCCAGGGCAGCAGGCCAAACTGCTGAAACACCATGGCCACGCGGTTCGAGCGAATGCGACGCAGGGTCTGTTTGCCTGCGTTGGTCACATCCACCAACACATTGCCGTCACAGACATGGGTTGCCCCACGCACCACCGGGTTCAAGCCGTTGACCGCCCGTAGCAGAGTGGATTTTCCCGAGCCCGACAGGCCCATCAGCACGAGGATTTCACCCTCTTGCACATCCAGCGAACAATTGTGCACGCCCAGCACCTGACCGGTGGCCTTTTGCACCTCGGCCCGGTCTTGGCCTGCATCCATCAGTGGAAGCGCCTTTTCCGGCTCATCCCCAAAGACGATCGACACATTGTCAAAACGAACCGCGATACCTGCGGTTTCCGAAGGATTGGTGATTGTACTCATGATCAGCGCTCCACCCGCAACATACGATCCAGGACAATTGCCACCACAACGATGACCAACCCACTTTCAAAGCCTTTGGCTGCGTTCACCTGCTGCAGCGCACGCACAACTGGCACGCCGAGACCATCCGCGCCCACAAGGCCTGCAATCACCACCATCGACAGCGAGAGCATGATGGTCTGGTTCAAACCGGTCATGATTTGCGGCAAGGCATAAGGCAGTTCCACTTTCCACAGCGTCTGCTGTGGGGTTGCCCCAAAGGCTTCTGCCGCTTCCAACAGCGCCTTGGGCGTCGATGAGACCCCAAGATGGGTCAATCGGATCGGCGCGGGCACCACAAAGATCACCGTCGCCACAAGACCCGGCACCATGCCGATGCCAAAGAAGACGATCATCGGGATCAGATAAACAAAGGTTGGCAGGGTCTGCATCAGGTCAAGCACCGGGCTGATTGCGCGGTAAAACTTGGGCCGATGCGCCGCCATGATCCCCACCGGCACACCGATGGCCATACAGACCACACAGGCATAGAGGATCAGCGTCAGGCTTTCGGTAGTCTCTTCCCAATAGCCCTGATTGACCACAAACAAGAGCCCCAAGGCCACCAGAACACAGGTCTTCCAGTTGCGCTGGATGCCCCAGGTGATGGCAACAAAAATGCCAATCATGACAAGCGGGTGCGGGAACTGCAGCACCACAAGGGTCATGTCGATCATCCAATTCAGGATGGCTTCGACCCCGTCAAAGAACCAACGGGCATTGTCACGCAGCCATTCAAACGCCTGTTTGAACGTCTTGCCGACCGGGATCTTCTCCTCGGTGAGCCACTCCAACATGCCTGATCTCCTCTTGTATTGCGTGGGTCACACGCAAACGCCCCGACTGTGGCCGGGGCGTTTGTTTGATATATCGTTGGTCTTAGTTCAGCGCAGCGGCAACGGCAGCGGCAGCATCACCACCGTCTTTCGTGGTCACGCCGTTCAACCAACCGGCATAGGCCGACGGGTTGGCTTTCAGCCAGGCTTTGGCCGCGTCATCGGCATCTTCACCATCGTCCAGAATGGCGGCCATAATTTCGTTTTCCATCGCCAGCGAGAACTCAAGGTTCTGCAGGAAGGTGCCAACATTCGGGCACTCGGCGGAGAAACCTTTGCGGGTGTTGGTGTCAACCACAGCACCGCCAAAGTTCGGGCCAAAGAAATCGTCGCCACCCGACAGATAGGTCATGTCGAAGTTGGCGTTCATCGGATGGGGTTCCCAGCCTAGGAAGACAATCGGTTTGTCCGACGAGCTGTTGCGCGCAACCTGCGCCAGCATGCCCTGCTCCGAGCTTTCAACAACCTCAAAGCCCTTCAGGCCAAAATTGTCGCCATCGATCATGTCCTGAATCAGACGGTTGCCGTCGTTGCCGGGCTCGATGCCGTAGATCTCACCTTCGAGCGCATCCGCATGCTTGGCGATATCCGCGAAATCGGCAATGCCCATATCTGCGGCGACTTTGTTCACGGCGAGCGTGTATTTCGCACCTTCCAGGTTGGTGCGGACCACTTCAACGGTACCCGCTTCGCGGTAGGGCGCGATATCGGCTTCCATGGTGGGCATCCAGTTGCCCAGGAACACGTCAACATCGCCTTCAGCCAGCGAGATGTAGGTCACCGGAACCGACAGGACTTTGATGTCGGTGTCATAGCCAAGCGCGTCCAGAACAACAGTGGTGGCGGCGGTGGTTGCAGTGATGTCGGTCCAGCCCACATCCGAGAAGGTCACACTGTCACATGCGGCGCTGGCCATACCGGCGGACAGGCACAGGGCCATAGCTGTTGCGGTGGTTTTCATTCGGTCTCTCCCTGAGAATGTTAGGTGCCTCTGACGGGCTTTTATTGATTGGTCAGTCAATCAACGCAGTTTTCCTTCAAAAAGCAACACCTAGATTGTTACACGATTGGCCCTGACATCACCCCAAAAGGCGCGTTAGGCTGGGGCCAAGCACATGTGGAGCATAGATCATGCACAATTTGGATAACAGGATCGCGCAGGGCCGCGGCGACGAAATTTGCGATAAAGTTCTGAAAGGAGGCCGCATTTTCGACCTGATGACCGGCGATCTTCTGCCCGGAGACGTTGCGATCTGTGGCGACACGATTGTCGGTATTGGCGACACCTATGAGGGCCGTGAAGAAATTGACGTCACGGACCAAATTTTGGTGCCAGGCTTCATTGATACCCATCTGCACATCGAATCATCGCTTGTGACGCCCTTTGAATTTGATCGCTGTGTTACGCCGCGCGGCGTAACAACCGTCATCTGCGACCCACATGAAATTGCCAATGTGATTGGAGCGGCGGGCATACGGTATTTTCAGCAGGCCTCTGAGCATACCTTAATGGACATCAAAGTTCAGCTCAGCTCCTGTGTACCCTCAACTCATATGGAAACCGCTGGCGCAGCGCTCTCCGCTGCGGATCTCGCCCCCCTGCGCGGCCATGCCTCGGGACTGGGGCTGGCTGAGTTTATGAACTATCCCGGCGTGATCCACCGCGACCCCGACTGCCTTGAGAAACTGGCCCTGTTTGACGGCGGCCATATCGATGGCCATTGCCCTCTACTCTCAGGCAAAGATCTCAACGCCTATATTGCGGCGGGCATCCGCACCGAACACGAGGCCACCAGCGCCGGGGAAGCGCGAGAAAAACTGCAAAAAGGCATGCGGGTGCTGATCCGCGAGGGCTCGGTCTCCAAAGACCTGCATGCGCTGCAACCGCTGCTGACTGACATCACCTCACCCTATTTGTGCCTGTGTACCGATGACCGGAACCCGCTGGACATCGCCGAACACGGTCATCTGGACTATATGATCCGCACCCTGATCGCGCTCGGATCCTCTCCGCTGGCGGTTTACCGCGCCGCCTCCCTCTCCGCCGCCGAGGCCTTTGGTCTGAAAGATCGCGGGCAAATTGCGCCGGGCAAACGCGCGGATATTGTCGCCCTCGACAGTCTTGAAGCCTGCAACGCGCAGCTGGTTCTGGCTGGTGGGACAGTGGTGAACGACACGGCCTTTGCGGCGCGTCGCACAATTGATCCGGTGGGCCGCAACTCGGTCAAAGCCCCCAAAGTCAGCGCCTCAGATTTCCGCTACGGCGGCAACCGGGCTGAAACGCCGGTAATCGGCATCCGAGAGGGTCAGATCCTGACCGACCACCTGACCGAAGAGATTACGCCAGACAACGGCGACAAACGCCCCGATGTATCACGTGATCTGTCACGCATCACGGTGATCGAGCGCCATGGTAAAAACGGCAATATCGCCAGCGGCTTTGTGCGCGGCTTTGGTTTGCAGGCTGGCGCCATCGCCTCAACGGTTTGCCACGACCACCACAACATTGCCTGCGTCGGCGTAAATTACGCAGACATGGCCGTGGCGTCCAATCGTCTGGGTGAAATCGAGGGCGGCTTTGTTGTGGTCAAAGACGGCAAAGTCCTGGCGGAACTTGCTTTGCCAGTTGCGGGGCTCATGAGCCTTGAACCCTATGAAACCGTGCGCGATCAACTCATCCCGCTGCGCGCCGCAGCCCAAGAACTTGGGGTCACACTAGAAGAACCCTTCCTCCAGCTGGCCTTCCTCGCCCTGCCTGTCATTCCGGCGCTGAAAATCACCGACCGGGGTATGGTCGATGTCACTAAATTTGAGATCATTGGGTAAGGAGAAAACGATTTTTCATGAAAAATCGCAGACTCCAAACCCCATATTTGCCCGAACCATCCTTCGGGCAAATTACATTATCTTATAGCTGGTTGAGCAGATCCACAGTGGGCCAGGCATCGGCAGGCAGGCCAAGTTTCTGCTGCATGTCCCGCACAGCCGCGCGGGTGCCAGCCCCCAAAATGCCATCGATTTTGCCCACGTCATAGCCGCGCTCGGCGAGGTTGGCCTGCAGGCGTTTCATCTGATCGCCGTTCAACCCCTGCTCCGGGTTGCCCGCCTCATATACCGGCGCACCACGCAGGCGCGTGCCGAAATAGGCCGCCGTCAGCACATAGGTGAAACTCTGATTCCACTCGAAATAAACACGGAAGTTGGGATAGGCCAAAAAGGCTGGCCCCTTGCGCCCCTGTGGCAAGATCACCGAGGCCGCCAATCGACCGTCATCAAGATGCCCAGTCCGGGCCCGCACACCAAGTCGCTCCCAGTCTGCGACACTCAACTCGGTCTGCAAACCCGCCTGAGACCAATCGAAGTCCGACGGCAGTGAGATTTCCTGCAACCAAGGCTCGCCCGGACGCCATCCGAGATGCGACAGCATTTTTGCCCCCGACATCAAAGCATCTGGGGCGGAGGTTTTGAGCGTGACGCGCCCATCGCCATCACCATCCACGCCGTTTTCCAGAATGTCTTTTGGCAGCATCTGCACCATGCCAATTTCACCGGCCCAGGCACCGGTGGTGGTGGCCGGATCAAAGTCACCCTGCTCATAAAGGGACAAAGCCGCAAAGACCTGGGGGCGGAAAATTTCCGGGCGGCGGCAGTCATGCGCGAGTGTCACAAGCGCATTGGCCGTGTTCAGGTTGCCCTGAAAGCTGCCGTAGTCGGTTTCAAACGCCCAAAACGCCAGAAGCACACCGCGCGAAACACCGTAGTCACGCTCAATCCGGTCAAAGATCGCATCATAGTCTTTCGACAGACGACGCCCTTTGTCCAACCGCGACTGGCTGATCAATTTACGTGAAAAGGTGATGAACGGATCCTGAAAGATCCCCTGTCGACGGTCGGCCTTTAGGACACTTTCGCTTTTCTGCACCCCAGCGAAGAAACGATTGATCGCCCCTGCGTCATGCCCCAGCTCGCCGGCCTCAGCCTTGAGACCGTTAACAAAACTCGAAAAACTGCCGCCGCAGGGCACATCTTGTGCCGTGGCCGCCGTGCCGATCAGCATAGCCGCCAGAAGTGAAATCAGTCGCATTCCCGCCCCCGAAAAGTATCTTGACGTGTAGATTAACAGCGTCACGTTGCAGGACAAGCACGGCAAATCGTCAAAAGCGTGTTTACGCCGAGTTTATCCACAGTTTTCAAAATTACTTTAACACTTTGTTTAGAATTCCGAACCAAACGTAAAGCTACGCGAACGACCAACACTTAGGAGGCCTCCTTGAAGGTTCTGATAGTAGAGAGTCGCGCGGCTCTGGCGCAGGTTTGGCAGCGTCACCTTGAGCGACTTGGAGGAGAGGTCCAGGTTGCAACGGGTCAGGAAATGGCAATTGATCTGCTCGCACAGCAGGACGACTTCGGGGCAATTATCCTGGATCTCGTTCTGGACAACGGCAGCGCTTTGGCCGTCTCCGACTTTGCCTCCTACCGTCACCCAGAGGCGCGCGTCATCTTTGTAACAAATACGAGTTTCTTTTCTGACGGATCCATCTTTCAGGTAAGCGCAAACGCCTGCGCCTTTCTACCAAGCTCAACGCCACCTGCGGACCTCGCCACCATGGTTGAACACTACGCTCAGGCAGCTGTACATTAAAACGAGTTTACATCGGTATAAGCAACGACCCCTGTCCCTGTGGCAGGGGTCGTTGCTTTGTTGCAGGCTCAATTTTAGCCACGACCGTGGGGCGCCATCAAATCCAGAACCGGGCCGGTTGGCACCACGCGGTGTGGGTTGATGCTATCGTGGCTGTAGAAATAGTGGCGCGTGATGTGGTCAAAATTTACAGTCTCCGCAACACCCGCCACCTGATACAACTCGCGGGTATAGCCCCAAAGATTGGGGTAATCGACAGTTCGCGCCCGATTGCATTTGAAATGGGTGTGATACACCGCATCAAATCGGATCAGGGTCGTGAAGGCACGCCAGTCCGCTTCGGTGATCTGGTCCCCCGCCAGATAGCGGTGTTGCCCCAAACGGGTCTCCATCCAATCCAACGTGTCAAACAGCGGGCCAATCGCTTCGTCATAGGCCTCTTGCGTTGTGGCAAAGCCCGCGCGGTAGACGCCGTTGTTGAAGGTGTCATAGACCCGGGTGTTGACCTTTTCGATGGCCTCACGCTGTTCTTCAGGCCAGAAATCAAGCGTGTTGCCGGTGATGCCATCAAAGGCTGAGTTGAACATGCGGATGATCTCAGAGGATTCATTCGACACAATGGTCTCTTGCCTTTTGTCCCACAGAATTGGCACCGTCACCCGGCCCGAGGTGGTTGGATCCGCCTTGAGATAGATGTCACGAGCAAAGGGCAGGCCATAGAGTGTATCCCCTGTGGCACCTCTGTCGTCGGCCTCAAAGGTCCAGCCATCGTTCAGCATATCGGGATGCACCGCACTGACGGTGATCAGATCCTCAAGGCCTTTCAATTTGCGAAAGATCAGGGTCCGATGGGCCCAGGGACAGGCATAGCTGACGTAGAGGTGATAGCGTCCTGCCTCGGCCTTGAAGCCACCGACACCCGACGGGCCGGCGCTGCCATCTGCAGTGATCCAGTTCCGCCAGGCCGCGTTCTGACGCACAAAGCGCCCCTTGCTGGCTTTGGTGTCATACCAAGTGTCGTGCCATTCTCCGTCGACCAAAAGGCCCATTGTGCCGTCTCCTGCATCGCTTGCGTTGACGGGAACCTATGAGGAGAGGCCGGATACATAAATGCACATTCTCGCGCATCATTCGCGCCTTAATGCACATCACATCGCGGTGGGGTCACTTCCCGGTGAAGGATTTATAGACCCAGATCAACAACATCGCGCCCAGAACCGCGCCCACCAACCCGGCCAACAATCCGGAAACAAACAGCAAAAACCGGATAACCAGCCCACCAATCAGCGCCCCGGCGATACCGATGCCGATGGTTTCAATCACGCCGGTCTGAAGTTTCATAAACCGTGTCGCCAGAAATCCGGCGGCGGCCCCAACTAAGATCAGAAAAACAAAAGGCATCATTTTCTCCGTTTCACGGGAATCAGAAACAGCGCCACAACCGATGCCGCCGCCGCGTTCAGGCCCGGCATGCGAAAGCCAAAGCCAAACATGATCTTCACAAAATAGGCCAGAAAGGCCGCACCGACGCAGATGATGATGCTGGGCAGATAGCCGTTCCGGGTGAACTCCATCTTTTCAGAGGCATAGCCAATGATCCCCGCAATCACCACGGTGCCGATCAGAATGGGAAACATGTCGATCCTCTTAGTGTGTCGCGCTGAGCTTAGCCAAGTTCTGTGCCTTTGGGCAGGGGGTGGCCGCGCAGAAAGACCTCAGTGTCCTGCGCGCCTTTACCCGCACGTTGCGCCCGGGTGACCTGAACCGCACCAGAACCGCAGGCCACGACAAAGCCGTCATCCAGGGTATGACCTGCCTTACCGGATCCCTCGACCACGCGCGCGCTCAAAAGCTTGATCCGGTCCTCACCATGCATAGTCCAGGCGCCGGGGAATGGCGCAAGGCCACGGATCTGGCGCGAAATCTCATCCGCTGATTTGAACCAGTCAATCGCCGCCTCTGCTTTGTCGATTTTGCTAGCGTAGGTCACGCCCTCTTCGGGCTGCACCTCGGCGGTCAGATCAGGCAGCTGGTCCAGCGTCGAACAAATCATGCGCGCGCCCATCTCGGACAGACGGTCATGCAAACCGCCGGTGGTTTCCTCTGCGCCAATCTCCGTCGCCTCGCGCAACAACACCGGCCCGGTGTCCAACCCGGCCTCCATCTGCATGATGCAAATGCCGGTTTCCGCATCTCCCGACATGATCGCGCGGTGGATCGGCGCGGCCCCGCGCCAGCGCGGCAACAGCGAAGCATGAATGTTCAGACATCCCAGCTTTGGCGCATCAAGAACCGCCTGCGGCAGGATCAGACCATAGGCCACAACCACTGCCGCATCGGCGTTGAGGTCGGCAAACTCCTGCTGTGCCTCAGCGGATTTCAGCGACACAGGATGGCGCACGGTCAGGCCCAGCGCCTCGGCCTTGGCATGGACCGGAGTGGGGCGATCTTTCTTACCGCGCCCCGCCGGGCGAGGGGGCTGACAATAAACGGCGGCGATCTCATGACCCGCTGCGACCAAGGCCTCCAACACAGGAACCGAGAAATCCGGGGTACCCATAAAGATCAAACGCATCGCAGTCTCCTATCGCCATTGGCTGGGCGCGGCCCCGGCCTTTGCGCTGTATGTATATGTCTGATCTTGCGGTTGAAACCCGCAGCCATGGTTTTCTGCCCTCACACCGGCTAGGAACGCCCTATGACCATCCTTGTTGTGACCGATATTCACCGCGCCCCCTCCCCCGAGATCTGCTTGACCGCCGAATTGGGCAAGACGCAGCCGGTGAGGTATCTGCATCTGGCGGATCTCTGCAACCGCCCCGATCTCAGCGGTGAGGCGCTCCATACGCATCTGTTTTTGGACGAGGGGCTAGCGCAGGTCACCGCAGCGCTCATCCCGTTTTCCAACAAGGATACACTCGCAATCGGCTATAGCACAGGCGGCACGGCGCTGTGGCAGGCGGTGCAGCAGGGGATGCAACTGGCAAGACTGATCTGCGTGTCTTCGACCCGGCTGCGCGACGAAGGCCCCATCGACACGCCACATCATGTGATCTTTGGCCAAGACGATCCGGGCCGACCCGGTCAAGACTGGCTTGACCAGGTCCCGCAAAGCTATGACCTGATCCCAGATGCAGGCCATGCCTTTTACACCGAGCCACAGTCGCACGCCTATGCCCAGGGACGGCGGGCCTTTGATAGGGCCTTAGCTTAGCCTTGGAATTTCTTTGATTTCTTGACCAACATATCGCGCTTCACCTTGCTCAGGTGGTCGATATACATTTTGCCGTTCAAGTGATCGATCTGATGCTGAACCGAGGTGGCCCAGAGACCGACAAAATCCTTTTCCACCTGCGCACCGGTCTCGTCGAGATAGGTCACGGTCACAGCGCGCGGGCGTTCGATTTTGGCATGCACCCCCGGCAGATTGGGCGAGGCTTCTTCGTGGCTACGCGGCTGCACCGAGGCGTGCAGGATCTCGGGATTGGCCATGCGCACCGCCTGCCCGCGTTCTTCCGAGCAATCCACAACCGCCAAACGCTGCATCACGCCGATCTGCACCGCCGCCAGCCCAACACCGGGCATGGCATCCATGGTATCGATCATATCGGTCCAGATCTCACGGATCTCGTCGGTGATCTCCGCCACCGGCTCGGCCGCGGTGCGCAGGCGTTTGTCAGGATAAGGCACAAAGGGGCGGACAGTCATGACAGGGCTCCGTAGTCGGCAAGCAGGCGATCCCGCTCTGTCTCAGGCAGATGCGCGAAATGCATGGTGCCGTTCAAATGGTCAAATTCATGTTGGGCGCAGATGGCAGCAAAGCCGGTCAGGTGATCCTCGCGCAACACGCCACCTTGGTCGGTATACGCCAGACGGATCTCGGCAGGCCGCGTCACCTGAGCCAGTACACCTGGCATCGACAAACAGCCCTCGGGGCCGGTGGCCATCTCCTCAGAGCGCCAGGTGACTTCAGGATCAATGCAGGCCATCGGGGTCTTCTCCCCGTCTTTCCATCCCACATCCATCACAAACACGCGCAGCATGGCGCCCACCTGCGGCCCGGCAAGGCCCCGGCCCGGCGCCGCATACATGGTCTCAAACATATCGGCGATCAGCGCGGATATATCGTCAGTCCCCACCGGGTCACAACGCGTGTTCAATCGCGGATCAGGCCACTGCAGGATGGGCAGCACGCTCACCCGCGCGCCCGCTCACGCTTAAGCTTTTGCATCTTGCGGGTGATCATCTGACGCTTGAGCGGCTTGAGATAATCAATGAACAGCTTGCCATCCAAGTGATCGATCTCATGCTGAACGCAGGTCGCCCAAAGCCCGTCAAACTCTTCGGTCTGGATCTTGCCATCGCGATCAACCCATTCCACCTGCACCATCTTTGGGCGGGTCACCTCGGCATATTGGTCCGGGATCGAAAGACAGCCTTCTTCATAGACGTTTTCTTCGTCAGACGAGGCAATGATCTTGGGATTGAACATCGCCAGAGGCCGCGCCGGACCGTCTTCTTCCTTGACGCAATCGAGCACAATCAACCGGTCCAGAATGCCGATCTGGGGCGCGGCCAACCCAATGCCCGGGGCGGCATACATGGTTTCCAGCATATCATCAGCCAGAGTGCGCAGCTCATCCGAGAGATCCGGCACCTCGGTGCAGATCTTTTTCAGACGGGGGTCGGGATGGATCAGGATCGAGCGTTTCATGGCGCTGGATGTACGGAAAACCCGGCGCTGTGGCAAGACCCGCAAGGCCGCAGGCGCCATTCCCTCTTGCGCCCAGCGTCTGAACCGCTAGCGTCGCCCGCATCAGATTTATGAGGACAGCATGACCAGCCGCTTTGACGAAGACATCAACCGTTTTGGCACCCATTCCGTGAAATGGGACAGCATGGAGGGCATCTATGGCGTGCCTGCCAAAGATGGCTTGGCAATGTGGGTGGCCGATATGGATTTCCGCCCGCCGGAAAGCGTGCAGAAGGCACTGCAGGGCATGCTCGACCACGGCATCTATGGCTATTACGGTCAGGAAGAGTCCTACCTTGAGGCCATCTCCTGGTGGATGGAAACCCGCCACAACTGGAAGATTGACCCGAAATCGGTCTTTTCGACCCACGGTCTCGTCAATGGCACCGGTCTGTGCGTTGACGCTTTCACCAAACCCGGCGAAGGCGTTGTGCTCTTCACCCCGGTCTATCACGCCTTTGCCCGCACCATTCGCGCCGCCGGTCGTGAGGTTGTGGAATGTGATCTGGTCAACACCAATGGCCGCTACGAGTTCGATTTCGACGCCTACGACGCACAGATGACCGGCAATGAGACCATGGTCATTCTCTGTTCGCCGCACAATCCCGGTGGGCGCGTCTGGACCCGTGACGAGCTGCAGGGCGTGGCCGATTTCGCGAAACGTCATGATCTTGTGCTGGTCTCCGATGAGATTCACCACGATCTGGTGATGCCCGGCCACACCCATATCCCGATGACCCAGTTCGAAGGTATCGAAGAGCGTTTGGTGATGATGACCGCCACCACCAAGACCTTCAACATCGCAGGCAGCCATCTGGGCAATGTGATCATCCCGGACGAAGCCCTGCGCGCCAGGTTCGCCGCGCGCATGTCAGGTCTGGGTATTTCGCCCAACTCCTTTGGCCTGTTCATGGCCGAAGCCGCCTATTCCCCCGAAGGCGCGGCCTGGGTGGATGAGCTGGTGCTCTACCTTGATGGCAACCGCAAAATTCTGGACGAGGCAATCAACGCCATCCCGGGCCTGCAGTCGATGGAGATGGCCGCAACCTATCTGGCCTGGGTGGATTTCTCGGGCACCGGCATGTCTGCGGACGAGTTTACAAAGCGGGTTCAGCAGGACGCCAGGATTGCCGCCAACCACGGGCCGAGCTTTGGCTCGGGCGGCGAGAACTTCCTGCGCTTCAACTTCGCCACCCCCCGCGCCCGCGTGATCGAAGCGGGCGAGCGCCTGCAAAAGGCCTTTGCCGATCTGCAATAAAGACAAACTGAGGACGCCGGGGCAATGCAAGCCCCGGTGTTTTTCTCTAAGCGACAGTATTCGTTTCAGATTTTTGGAATGAATGTGGCTCAAACAAAGCGCAATTTCGCGACACTGGCGCCAATGAGCGCTTTCAATACCCCAGCTCAAAACGATAACAATTCCTTCGGCTCAACAAACAGGCGTCTTGGAAAGGCTGCATGTTTATGATCGGCCCTTCATCGATGGCAAAGGTAGCCAAAGCAAAAGGCTTGCTAAATGTTGTGATGCGTGCCTCCGCCTTTGCCTCATCATAGCTATGGCCGATATCGGTGTCAGGCTTTGTGCCCTCTGCAAGAAGAAGCCTACCGAACGATGGATATCGATGTAAGCTGGCCCTACAAAGTAAAAGAACTGCCATATGAGGAACCAGATTGAGAGGGGGCTCATGACTAAAGCGGCCAAACTCAAAGAAGCTTCAAAACTCTCAGTAAAAGAAAAGACTATTGCCGCGAGCGTTACGAAAATTAACAGTAAGGGCGCCGCAAAGAGAAAATACCACCCCATCAGATAGAGCATTGCGGCACATAAGCCCACTACCCCCCAGAGCCATCCCGACAGCGTCCAAGGTGATGTATCGATTTGTGTTGGCAAAACGGTCTCATTCGTGGAAGTTGTGTTCAATTACTTATCTCGGTTCATGCCCATTGCCCACTCCGTTGATTGCCGACATCCGCGGCATTGCGGAAAACCTCGTCAGATGATCCCGCCAAATCGCGACATGAACAATGCCAAGATGGTCAGGCCCCATAGAATATACATCAAGGCATGCAATTGCCTACCAATCTTGCCCCCTTCTCATCGGGAAACTTGCCATCAAAAGCTTTCTGAATATGAGCTCTCAGGGTGACGGCGAGCAAAAGTAAGAATAAACACCCCATCCACAACTAAGACATCTCATCAAACAGAGATGATTTATCACCCTTAACATAAAACACGCGCGATAGAACGTACAGCGTTGCTTCAAAAACAGGTTCAAGCGGGTTACTTGACGCCAATAAGACCTCCTTCAAAAAATTCCGAATTCAAATTGCCCCCCGAGATCAAACAATTGATGGTCGTTTGGCCCGAATGCTATTCTAGGTATTCCTTGAAATTTAAACATCCAGATCTTGAAATCACATCTTCATTCCCCACACCACCGGTGTAAAAACCCACCTCGGTTGTCATAACAACGGTCCCAGCTGCTTTGTGCGGCCATTTCGGCGGCGATCTGCATGGCGTCTTTCAGATCGGCGCTGGTTTCGACCGCCACAAAGGTGCCGCCGGTGGTTTTGGGAATACACAGCATCGCCTCACGCTGCGCGTCATTCAACGTCAGGGCGATGAAATGCACCTTCAGCTCGACATTCTGCCGGCGCAGATCCTGCGCGATCTCACACATGTCGCGGGTTTTGTCACAGGTCTCTTCGCCGTCGGACACCAGAATGATGCTGCCGCCTTTGCCCTCAAGCTGCTCGGCCGCAATCTCGAGCGAGCGGGCAATTGGCGTGTGGCCATACTCGCGTGTCGCCAGCCCCGCAACGTGTTGCAACAGCGCGTGCCGGTTCGAGGCCAGTGGCGCAACCGGTGCCATCGGATGCACCCAGCAGCCGTCATAAAAGGACACAAGCCCCACTTCATGTTCAGGCGACCCGCGATGGATTGTGCCGATCGCCGACCGCACCGCAGCCTTGGCCACAATCAGCCGGGTCTCACCGTTGAGTTCGGTCTCCATCGAGGACGAGGCATCCAGAATAAAGACCGTGCGCTCGGCCACTGCCGCGCCAACCCATCCGAAACAGGCCAGCCCCATAAGGCAGATCCCATAGGCCAGCTGACGCATTGGACCAAACATCACACACCTTCACACAGATACAAACCCGGCCAGTCTAGCGCAGATCCCTTTAGGCGCGTCTAATTCGGACCGGCGTCGGGCATCACACCCGAGGCGGGCGGGATTTGTAGACCGGCAGGCTCCAGCCAAAACTGAGCGACCCCGCGCGCAGGGCAAAGACCACCCCCGCACAGCCCAGCGCCGCCAGATCCGCGCCGATGCGCGGTGCCAGCAACATCGCAAGCGACCCGGCAAAGGCACAGGTGACATAAAGCTCGCCCTGTTTCAGGATCAGCGGCACCTCATTGGCCACCACATCGCGCATCAGCCCACCGGCACAGCCCGTGGCGATGCCCATGACCACCACAATCGCCGCCGGTTGGCCCAGCGCCTGCGCCACACCGGCCCCTGCCGCCACCGCTACGGCCAAAGCCGCCGCATCCAGCCAGAGGATCGCGCGATAGCGGCTTTCAATCAGATGCGCCGTGAAGAACACCACAAACGCCGCGCCACAGCCCAGCCCCAGATAGATCGGATTGGCGATCCAGATCGGTGTGCGGTCCAGCAGGATATCCCGCAGCGTGCCACCGCCCAGCCCGGTCAGGCAGGAGAAAAAGGCAAAGCCCACAATATCAAGCTGCGCCCGGCTCGCCACCAAAGCGCCGGTCAGCGCAAAGACCAGCACACTGGCATAGTCGAGAAAATCTAGCATCGTCATGGCGCTAACCTAGCCCGGCCCTGGGGGAAGGGAAATGCTATTTGCACGTCTGCCCATTGCCCGCTTCGCCCCCCTCTGTCAGAGTGCGCCGGTTCGCCCCAGCTAAGGACCAGCCCCGTGCCGAAACCCCGCCTCTCTGACCATGTGATCCTGATTTGTGGGGCTGTGGTGATGACCGGGCCCATGTTGATTTTGCTTTGGCGGTTGGTGGTGGGTTTGAACCCGGCCGAGATCTGGGCGGTGTTTGCTGATCTCTGGATCAATGGGGTCAGCCGAACCAGCATCGGCGCCTCTGCCATGATGTGGAATTCCATGGTGCTCGCACTTGGGATCGCAATTCTAAAATGCGCCCTGTCAATGCTGGCCGCTTATGCGCTCGTTTGTTTCCGGTTGCGTGGTGCCAACATCCTCTTTGGCGCCATCCTGCTGGCCATGTTCTTTCCGATCGAGGCCCGCATTCTTCCGACCTTTGCAGTCACCACCGAGCTGGGTCTGCAAAACACCTATGCCGGGATGATCCTGCCCATCACCGCCAGCGGACTGGGGGTTCTGGTGCTGCGCCGTTTCCTGCTGCAACTGCCCCCGGAATTGATGGAGGCAGCCCAGATGGATGGGGCCGGGCCACTGCGGTTTCTGCGCGATGTGGTGATCCCCATGTCGCTGCCCGCGATGACCGCCCTGTTTGTGATCCTCTTCGCGCTGGGGTGGAACCAATATGTCTGGCCGATCATGGTCACCACCACCAGCCAGAGCCATGACACTCTGGTGCGCGGCATGGCCTATGCCGGGCTTGGCGGACGCTCAGGCCTCGCGCTGGCGTTTCTCGCGCTCCTGCCCCCCACCGTTCTTGTCATTGTTCTACAACGCCCTCTGGTGCGCGCCATGACCGCCGGGATCCACTAACCCCTGCGACCCCAAGAAAGGCAGACTTTCGAAGTCTCGCTGCTAAGATACCCTCAGAGTGATGAGTCGAGGGTGTTGATATGGCCCGTGTGGTCCCAGTTTCGTTTTTGCCATGGCTGACGACGCTTTACGTGACCGGTTTGGTGGGTGTCGCGATGCTTGCGCTGATCCAGAGCCTGCAGCCCTCCGCCGATGTTCACGCACAGCAAACCCCGATACTCAACCTCGGGTCCCTCCTCCCCGGCGAGCCTCAGACACGCCGTTACAAAGACAGCGCCCTCGTTTTTCTTCGTCTGACCGACGCACAGATCGAGACCATCCGCAGCAGTGGCCCTACCTCCGCCCTAACCGATCCCGTGGCGCGCAATCGCAATCTTGCGCCGGACGCCCCCGCAACCCTGGATAATCGCACCGTCGACTGGAATGGGCCGGTGTTTGTTTTCGACGGCCGATGCGATTCTTTTCAACCCATGCCACTTTACGAAGCCGGAGCCAGGTCCGGTTGGTTCTGCATGCGCAACGCCGCCCATTTTGACATTCTGGGACGCTACCACAAAGGCAGGGCACTCCAAAACCTTGCGATCCCCAAGTTTGAGGTCGACGCGACGGGCGGTGTCTATCTGACCGAAGACCCTCCGCGCATAACCCAGGCCCAACTCGACCGCATTCTCTATGGCAAGTGACGCAGGCACGTCAGCCTGCCCCACCCTCATCCTGTTCGCCCCGCCAATAGGCCAGTGGCGTCATGCCAATCTGTTTGCGAAAACTGGCGATGAAATGCGCCTGATCATAATAGCCCAACCGCAGCGCCAGATCGGCGAAATCGGGGCGCGAGCTGTCTCGCAGGGCCGCCAGAACATCGTGCAGCCGCGCCCGGTTGATCACGGTCTTCGGGCTCAGCCCGACAAAGCGGCGAAACTGATCTTGCAGGCTGCGCAGGCCAATGCCGGACTGCGCCACCAGATCGGCGACGCGAAACACATCTGGATTGTCCTGCACATAGTCGACCAGATCGGACAGTCGGCGCAATTGGGTGGGCATCTCTCCCACCGCATGCGCCAAAAGCCCAACCGCCTGCTCCGCCCCACCGGTCGTGGGGGATGTCATCACCAGATCCGTCAGGGCCTCGGCCAGCTCCGGCACCCCAAGCTGCGCCACCGCACGCGCCTGATCGGTAAGCGCCACGGCTTCAGCAGGCCAAAGCGCCCCCTGTCCTGCCGGCCGCAACCGCAATCCAACCACACGCCCCTGCCCCATCAGAGGATAGTCAAACGGCGCACGCATCGACCCAAACAAGGCGGTGCCCCGGGCCTGATCCGCCACAAGATTGAACCCCGGATAGGGCAGGGTCCGCTGGCGATGCCTCACCCCCTCTGGCAGATCCCATTCGACACACCAGACATGGCGAAACCACGGCAGGCGCTCGGGATCACGTGGCACAAACTGGCGCAGGGTCAGATGCCGCGCCATATCCACAGGGGCAACCACACCGCCCGTCAGCGGCGTTTGGCGTTCTATCAAAGTGATCATCTGCGTGTTTTTCCAATACCTGCGCGCGACACTTGCGTAGCTCAGGGGCAAAAGACAAGGAGATCCCAAATGAAGCTCTATCATTGCCCCAACACCCGGTCCTCCCGCGTGCTCTGGTTGCTGGAAGAATTGAACGCGCGGGATAAGGTTGCGGTCGAAACCGTTACCATTGCCTCTGAACCACGGGGCACTTTGGCAGACCCGCGCAATCCCCATCCCGAGGGCAAGGTGCCCTGCCTCGACACAGGCGCTGGGGAGATGACGGAATCCGGGGCCATCATCGGCTATCTCGCAGATCTCCATGGTGCAGGCACGCTGGCGCCGCATCCCGACGATCCACAGCGCGGGGTCTATCTCAATTGGCTGCATTATTCAGGTGGCGTGATGGAACCCGTTCTGACCCAGACCTTTGGCGGCCAGCCCGCATCCGAGCTTTTCACCACCACCTTTCGTGATACCGAGGCCATGGCGGATCGGTTGGACGCGACACTGACCCAACATCCCTATCTGATGGGCGACGATTTCACCGCTGCAGATGTCCTGATCGCAGCGCCCTTTATCTGGTTTGCCGCCATGACCCCGGACCGGTCCGCCATCAAAGACTGGGTGACCCGCTGCGCCAAACGCCCCGCCTTTGTCAAAATCTCTGAAGAGGATCAGGCACTGATGGCGATGCAGACACGAGGGTAAGCGGGGACGGTAGAACACGCGGCAGCTTGCTTCAACGCAAGTTGCGACTCCAAACATATCTAAGCAGAGCGCCCGATGGGACGGTGGGCGGGGCGAGGCTTGGAACAAGCGAGCGCCGTGCCGTCCCATGACCTTGTCAGGTTTTAAACGGCGCCATGCCCGCACGGGCCAGCTCATCCGCACGTTCGTTTTCTTCGTGGCCTGCGTGCCCTTTGATCCATTTCCAGGTCACGTCATGGCGCGCCTGCGCCTCATCCAACCGCTGCCACAGATCGGCATTTTTCACCGGCTTTTTAGCGGCGGTTTTCCAGCCGTTGCGCTTCCAGCCATGGATCCAGCCCGTCACGCCATTTTTCACATAGGCGCTGTCGGTCACCACTGTGATGGAGGAGGCTTTGGCCAGGGTTTCCAGCGCCATGATCGCGGCCATCAACTCCATGCGGTTGTTGGTGGTATCCGCTTCACCGCCCTCAAGCGTGCGTTCCTTCACAATCGTTTCGCCATCTTTGGCCAGCAAAAGCACCCCCCAGCCTCCGGGGCCGGGATTTCCGGAACAGGCACCATCGGTATAGGCAAAAAGATCAGGCATATCAGGCTTTCATGCTGTGGCCGTGGTGCTTATCCATGCTGCGCGCACGCCGTCAAGCCCGTTGTCCGCCCCTGTCGCATAGGGGCCGGGGGTCAGGTCCGCCGCCTGTAGCAGCGCGCTCAGGCTGTCCTGGGTGTAATAGGTATAACGCCGCCCAATGGGATCAACCTTGCTGCCGTCGCCCTCTTTCACCGCTATGTGGAATTTGCCCCCGGGTTTGAGGGCTTGTTTGATAGCTGACAGATGCGCGGGCATCTCGTCACGCGGCGCATGCAACAGACTGAAATTGGCCCAGATTCCATCATAAATCCCTCTGGCGTCCAGATCGGCAAAGACCGCCTGACGGGCCATGACATCAGGGATTTGCGCCGCCAGAGCCACCATCTCCCGCGATGCATCCCAGGCCTCGACCACAAACCCCGCCTTGGCAAAATGTGCCGACGACGTTCCCGGCCCACAGCCCAGATCCAAAACCCGTCCCCCCGCTGGCAACAGCTGCATAAAGGCGTTCAGGATGGGTCCGGCTTTGTCGCTGACCGTCATTTTGGAATAATCTGCGGCGCGGGTGTCATAGACGCGAATGGTATCAGGATCGCTCATTGATCACGCCCTTTCCAATGCCAGCCGCCCGGCCAAAGCGGCAAAAATTGCAGCAAAGGACCGGTTGAGCCAGCGCATGATCCGCGCGCTGCCCAGAATCCAATCCCGTGCCTGCGCCGCAAAGAGACCGTAGACCACAAAAACCACAAAGGTCATCGCCATAAAGACACCGCCTAGCACCATCATCTCGGTGCCCGCCGCGCCCGCATCCCCGGACAGAAACGGCGGCAACAGCGCCAGAAAGAAGATCGACAGTTTCGGGTTCAGGATATTGATCAACGCCCCGCGCCAGGCCACTCTCAGACCTACATCGATTTTCCGCTCGGCGCTCACCGCCAAGGCCCCGCCCGACCGCAGCGACTGCCAGGCGAGCCACAGAAGATAGGCCACACCGGCAAATTTCACGAGGGTGAACAGCACCGCCGAACTGTGCAGCACCGCCGCCAGACCCAGCATTGCCGCCGCCAGGTGCGGCACAATCCCAAGGGTACAGCCCAACGCCGCCATCAGCGCGGGCATCCGCCCCTGACCCAGACCAATCGCAAGGGTATAGATCACCCCCGTTCCCGGAGCGAGCACAACAACAAAGGCGGTGAGAAGGAACTGCAGCGAAATCATCGGGACCTCATTGATCAAAACAGAGCCACCGTACGGTGCCACAAGTATTTGCCAACCCTGTTTTTCTAACCTGCCCCCGTTGCAACGCCGAAGATGACGATCCGGGATGGCCAGTGGTCATCCGCCCATTGGATTCCTGAGAGACCCCATCCGGCCCCTCACCCGGGTGCGCAGAGCGTTACGCCCTCTGCGCCACAGTCCGCCCTACGGGGCACAGCGCCGATCTTCGATTACAGTGTACGACCTTGGCAAACATCGCCGCCGCCCCCTGCCAGCCTTATCGCTGAGCGGGGTTGCCGCTCTGGTTATTCGGGATAAGGACGACGCGCGCGCGCCTTGCCCAGCGCCTTGCCAGAGGCGGATCGTGCGGTTGCGGTCCACTCATAGGTGTGGCTACCGGAGGGTGGGCAGGGGCTTTTGTATTTGAAGGTGCCAAACGGCAATTGACCGCCGGTGCTGATCTTCACCTTGCCGCCCCCGTGGTTGTAGCTGGGCACATTCCGATCTTTCAGACGAAAATCCACCCGCGCGGTGCCCACTGGCAGGTCTTTCAGAACAAATGCCGGAGCTCCGACAGTGTTCGGGCGTCCGGTTTTGCACAGGGGGATATCCCCCCATTCAAAAGACAAAGAAAACTCAGCTTGCGCCATGCCTGCGCTGCAGATCCCCGCAATAACGCACATCCAAAACTTGCCCATGGTCCATCCAAATCCATACATGTTTCAATGGCTCCAGTGGTATCGTCATTCCGGGATCTGGCAAGGCGCTTCTGCAAATTTTCAGGATTTCAAATCCGAGCCCTGCGCATAGTCTGGGCTGAGAGGATCAGGAGGTCTGTCATGTCAGAAATCGAAGGCGGATGTCTGTGCGGCGCGGTGCGTTTTCTGGCGCGGGGTGCACCAAAGCGGGTGGGCCTGTGCCATTGCCTAGACTGTCGCAAACACCATGGTGCCGCGTTTTATGCAGCTGCAGTGTATGATGTTTCAGCCGTTCAGATCACCGGCACAACCCAGAGCTATCAGGGGCGGCATTTCTGCCCAACCTGCGGCTCTTCGGTGTTTGCGGTGACCGGTGATGAAACCGAGCTGCATCTGGGCGCGCTGGATCATCCCAGCCAATTCACGCCAGAGTACGAACTTTGGATCTCACGGCGGGAGAACTGGCTCAGCCCCTGCCCGGATGCCGCCCAATACGACACCAACCGGCTGGACGATTAGGCCGGAACCCGCAGCACGCGGGGCACTTTGAACTCGATGTTTTCCTGTGCGGTTTCAACCTGTTCAACGGTCACATCATAATGCGCTTTGAATGCGTCGATCACCTCGTTGATCAGCACCTCTGGGGCCGAAGCCCCAGCCGTGATGCCGACCGACGAAATCCCCTCAAGCGCGCGCCAATCAATGTCCGTGGCACGCTGCACCAGCTGGGCATAGTCACAGCCATTTTTGCGGGCGACCTCTACCAGACGTTTTGAGTTGGACGAATTTGGCGCGCCTACCACAAGCAACGCATCGCAATGTGGCGCAATGGCTTTGACCGACTCCTGCCGGTTGGTGGTGGCGTAACAGATGTCTTCTTTGTGCGGCCCAACGATCTTGGGAAAGCGGTCGCTCAGCGCCGCGACGATGCCCTTTGTGTCATCCACCGACAGGGTGGTCTGGGTGACAAAGGCCAGACGATCCGGGTCACGCACTTCAACCGTGGCCACGTCCTCAACCGTTTCCACCAAGAGCACCTCGCCCTCTGGCAATTGCCCCATGGTGCCCACGGTTTCAGGATGGCCGTCGTGGCCGATCATGATCATCTGCAACCCGGCATCCGCATGCCGCTGGGCCTCGATATGCACCTTGCTGACCAATGGGCAGGTGGCATCCACAAAGACCATCTCGCGCGCCTGCGCTGCGGCGGGCACCGATTTGGGCACACCATGGGCGGAGAAAATCACCGGGCGATCATCGGGACAATCTTCCAGCTCTTCCACAAAAATCGCGCCTTTGTCGCGCAGACCATCGACCACAAATTTGTTGTGCACGATCTCGTGGCGCACATAGACCGGCGCCCCCCATTTCTCGATCGCCATCTCGACGATTTTGATTGCCCGATCAACACCGGCGCAAAAGCCCCGAGGGGCCGCAAGATAGAGGGTCAGCTTGGTCATTGGCATGCGCTCCTTTGGGGCAGAGCTAGTGGTTTGCGGTCTCTGCGTCCAGAGGTAAGGGACGAAAAGCTGCCCCAACGCCGATGAGAGACACTGTGAAAGAAACTTCGGCGCGACCAGAGTTCACAGGGATCATTCCGGTTGCGCCGTAACAACATCGGTCAGGGCCGCCGCAACGGATGCCGGATCGTCAAGCTGGGCCAGTGGACGCAACTGAACCTCCAAGGCTTTGCCGTAGATTTTCCAGATGGCGGCCCGGGCTTTCAACCCCTTGTCCGTGACCCGCAGAACTCGGCCACGTCGATCGTCTTCTGCCACACAAATCTGCAACAGCCCCGCCGCCTCCATACGTTTTGACATATGCGACAGCGCGGACGGCTCGAAGAGAAGATCCTCGACAACAACCGAGGGGCGCGCGGTGCCGCCGCGCCGTTCGATGGCCCATAGCACATCATACCATTTCAACGGGGGGAGATCCGCGTCGCGCAGCTTTTTGTCCACCTGCCGCATCAGCGAGAGGCGTGCCTTGTTCAACGCCACCCAGATCGCGACATGGCTTGGGTCGGGATCGGGGACCACGGTCTCTTCTAAATCCGTCACGTCTTTGTGAGTGCGCATTCTTCATCCTAGCAATTCACGCCGCCATGGAATTACATGACAACGTCAACTAAATTTCTCTTACAGCACATGGAGTACACGATGCGCCTTATCACCACCACTCTTCTTATGTCCGCCCTGGCCCTGCCAGCCCTGGCCGAGACCCGCACCTATGCCACCGATCAAGGCCACACCGAGGTGCGCTTTGGTTGGGACCACGCGGGCGTCAGCCGTCAACACGGTGAGTTTGACCGCGCCGAAGGCAAGCTGTCCATTGATCTCGACGATCCCGCGTCGGCCTCGCTTGAGGTGACCATCGACGCAACATCACTGTCGACCGGATTTGGCCCCCTCGACGATCATGTCAAAAACGCTGATTTCCTTGAGGTCGAAGCGCATCCAACCATTCGCTTCACCTCAAGCTCAGTCACCCTAACCGGCGACACCACGGCGGATGTGACAGGCGACGTTGTGGTGCGCGGCGTTGCCGTTCCCACCACGCTGAAAGTGGACCTGACCCATCAGGGCGCGCACCCACTGGCGCAGTTCATAGACTATTACAAAGGCGACTGGCTCGCTTTCCGCGCCACAGGCGAGATTGACACCTCGTCGCTGGGTTTTGCCCTGCCGGTTGGCACGCTGGTTGTCGATATCTCATCTGAGCTGAAGGCCGAGTGAGGGCTTGAACTCAAACCGGTGCTTCAAAAGCAAAAGGGCCATCCAAGCGGATGGCCCTCGATCTCTGGCTGTCTAACAATAAGATAGCTAAGTGCTTATTCGCCTGACGCGACCTCAAAGCTGCGCTCGATCGGGTTTTCCCGCGGGGGGCGACCGACCACTTCACGCAACTCGTCAAGCTCGATGAAGTTATCCGCCTGACGGCGCAGTTCATCGGCAATCATCGGCGGCTGGCTGCGAATGGTCGAAACCACCGACACCCGAACACCCTGACGCTGCAGCGATTCAATCAGGGGGCGGAAATCACCATCCCCCGAGAACAGCACGATATGATCCACACGGGGTGCCAGCTCCATGGCATCAACCGTCAGCTCGATGTCCATATTGCCTTTGACCTTACGACGGCCCTGGCTGTCTGTGTATTCCTTGGCGGGCTTGGTCACCATGGTGAACCCATTGTAGTTCAGCCAATCAACCAGTGGACGGATCGGTGAGTATTCGTCGTTTTCCAGCAGGGCAGTGTAGTAGAACGCCCGCACCATCTTTCCGCGACGTGCAAATTCCTGGCGAAGCAGTTTATAGTCGATGTCGAAGCCAAGCGATTTTGCCGCTGCGTAAAGGTTCGAACCATCGATAAACAGCGCCAGCCGTTCGTCTTTGTAAAACATCAAATGTCCTTTCACCCAAATGATGACTGCCATGCGGTGTGAGTGTAAAAAAATGCATTGGCAGTATCGGTTGAAACAAAATAATTGAAATTGAAGCGTGTTCAAGCACGCTCGCAATCTCAAAAGGATAGAGAAGCGCGCTCTATGGTACAAGAATTCTTGATCGCCCTTGGATCGAACCTAGGGTCAACCTCAGGCAACCCGCTGGACACACTCGAATCGGCCTTCTCCGAACTGGTCTCCCGTGGCGCAACCGTGGTGCAGCAAAGTCGATATTATGCGACCCCCTGCTTTCCTGCAGGAGCCGGTCCAGACTACGTCAATGCCTGTGCTCGCGTCAACCTAGAGGGGAGCCCTGATGAACTTTTGCGAATCATGCACGAAATCGAAGCCGATTTTGGCCGGGCTCGCGTCCAGCGCTGGGGCAGCCGGACCCTCGATCTTGATCTGATTGCCATGGCAGATGTCGTGTTACCGGACGCAGAAACCCACAATCAGTGGCTTTCCCTGTCCCTCGAGGAGCAGATGACCGCCAGCCCCGATCAACTGATCCTGCCCCATCCGCGTCTGCAAGATCGCGCCTTTGTGCTTGTGCCCCTGGCGGATGTCGCCCCCGACTGGCGGCACCCCGTGCTGGGAAAAACCGTGCTTGAAATGCGCGATTCCCTGCCCGCCGAGCACCTGTCCGAGGTTGTTCCGATTGCGCGATAACAGCTTGCCTTTCCGGAGCATCCCCGATAAAAGCACACTTTCTGATGCATCCAGACCGAGGTAGAGCGCCCCATGGCCCGCGTAACCGTAGAAGACTGCGTAGATAAGGTTCAGAACCGTTTCGAGCTGGTGATGCTTGCTGCACACCGGGCCCGCGAGATTTCGGCCGGCGCTGCGCTGACTGTAGAGCGTGACAACGACAAAAACCCTGTTGTTGCCCTGCGTGAAATCGCCGAAGAAACTCAGTCGACCGACGATCTGCGCGAACGCCTGATCGAGTCGAACCAGTCGCAGATCGAAGTTGACGAGCCAGAAGAAGACGCTATGGCGCTTCTGATGGGTGCGGAATCCGACAAGCCTCAAGAGGACGACATGTCGGAAGAAAAACTGCTTCGTGCATTGATGGAAGCGCAGGGTCAGGGCTGACCCGCGCCACTTTAAGGACAGGCCACGGATGATTGCAGCGAAAGACCTTGTTGCTCTGGTTCGTGAGTACAATCCAAAGACCAATGAAAAACTGATCTACGCGGCCTATAACTATGGCCGCGAGATGCACGATGGGCAGTTTCGCAAATCCGGCGAACCCTATTTCACCCATCCCGTGGCGGTGGCCGCAATCCTGACGGAACAACGTCTGGACGATGCCACCATCATCACCGCCCTTCTGCACGATACCATCGAAGACACGCGCTCGACTTATACTGAGGTGTCCGAGAAATTTGGTGTCGAAATTGCGGATCTGGTGGATGGCGTCACCAAGCTGACCAATCTGCAATTGTCGAGCACCGAGACCCAGCAGGCGGAAAACTTCCGCAAGCTGTTCATGGCCATGTCCAAGGACATGCGCGTGATCCTGGTCAAGCTGGCCGACCGGCTGCACAACATGCGCACCATTCGCGCCATGAAACCTGAGAAACAGGTGAAAAAGGCGCGTGAAACCATGGATATCTATGCCCCTCTTGCCGGGCGCATGGGGATGCAATGGATGCGGGACGAGCTGGAAGATCTGGCCTTTCGTGTGCTCAATCCCGAAGGCCGCAGCAGCATCATCCGTCGTTTCATCACGCTGCAAAAAGAAACCGGCGATGTGATCCATCGGATCACCGGCGATATGCGGCAAGAGCTCGATAAGGTCGGGATCTCGGCTGAGGTTTATGGCCGCGCCAAAAAGCCCTATTCGATCTGGCGCAAGATGCAGGAAAAGAAGATCGGCTTTTCCCGCCTGTCCGACATCTACGGCTTTCGCATCATCACCCAGGACGACGCCGACTGTTACGCCACCCTAGGAGTGATACACCAACGCTGGCGCGCGGTGCCCGGGCGGTTCAAGGACTATATCAGCCAGCCCAAATCCAACGGCTATCGGTCGATCCACACCACGGTCTCAGGGCGCGATGGCAAACGGGTTGAAGTCCAAATCCGCACCCGGCAGATGCACGAAGTGGCCGAATCCGGTGTGGCCGCGCATTGGTCCTACAAAGACGGCCAGCGCGCTGAAAACCCATTTGCGGTCGATCCGGTCAAATGGATCGCCTCGCTGACCGAACAATTCGACGGCGAAGACGATCACGAGGATTTCCTCGAAGCGGTCAAGCTTGAGATGTATTCCGACAAGGTGTTCTGCTTCACCCCCAAAGGGGATGTTGTGAAGCTGCCCAAAGGGGCCACACCGTTGGATTACGCCTATCAGATCCACACCCGGATCGGGTCGAAATGTGTGGGCGCCAAAGTAGATGGGCTGCGCGTTCCGCTCTGGACCCGACTGAAAAACGGCCAGTCGGTCGAAATCATCACCGCCGAAGGTCAAACCCCCCAGCCCACCTGGCTTGATATTGCCACCACTGGCAAGGCGCGCACCCATATCCGTCGGTCCCTGCGCGAAGCTAACCGGGATCGTTATGCCAAGCTGGGTCTGGAATTGGCCCGCGCGGCCTTTGAGAACCACGGCAAAAAAGCCACCGACAAGGTGCTTGAGATGGCTGCGGGTACGCTGCGCCTCGATAGCACAGAGACCCTATTGGCCCGCTTGGGCAGTGCCGAGCTTTCGACCCGTGAGGTTGTCGAATCAGTCTATCCGGATCTTGCCATCCGTGACGACGGCCAGATCGAAGCCCAGCGCGCAGTGGTTGGTCTGGAGCATGGGCAAGGTTTCGCTCGTGCAAAATGCTGTCAGCCCCTGCCCGGTGAACGCATCGTCGGCATCGCCCATCGCGGCCAAGGTGTGGCGGTTCACGCCATTGATTGCGGCGCTTTGGCTGATTTTGAAGACAATTTGGACCGTTGGCTCGATCTGCACTGGGCCGAAGGCAACCATCCGCCTGTCTATACCGTGAGCCTGGAACTGACCATCGGCAACGACGCCGGGGTCCTGGGGCGTATTTGCACATTGATTGGTGAGTGCAAGGCCAATATCTCGGACTTGAATTTCATCGACCGCAAACCGGATTTTTACCGGTTGGTGATTGATGTTGATTTGCGTGATGCCGAACACTTGCACATGGTGTCTTCGGCAGTCGAGGCAGAAAGCAACGTAGCCTCGGTTGAACGTCGTCGGGACCCTGCGCTTGCGGGGCCGCCGCATGCAACCGATGGATGAGAAAGGCAGCTCGTGGTCTTTAAACGACGCGACAGGCGACCGATTTGGAAGGTCTTGCTTGAGTTCTTCTGGCCCAAGGGTGGCTGGGGGCGTGCTGCTATGTACGTCAAACACCGGGTAAATCGGCTTCCTGATCCGCCCGACCGCATTGCCCGTGGCATATGCGCCGGGGTCTTTACCACTTTTACCCCGTTTTACGGGCTGCATTTTGTCATTGCGGCTCTGCTGGCCTTTGTCATGCGCGGCAATATTCTTGCCGCCATTCTGGCCACCTTCTTTGGCAATCCGCTGACCTATGTGCCTATCGGTGTCATCTCGATGAAAACCGGTTATTGGTTGCTTGGGCTAGAGGCCAACTATGAACACGGTGGGCTGGGGCATAAATTCGTCAAAGCGGGTGAAGATCTGTGGCAGAACATGACTGCCATTTTCTCAGACCACGCGGCGGATTGGAGCGACCTGCGCATCTTTTACGATGAAGTGTTCTACCCCTATATGATTGGCGGCATCCTTCCGGGCATTGCCTTTGGCCTGGCCGGGTATTTTGTCACTCTTCCGATCATCACGGCCTATCAGAACCGTCGCAAAGGCGCGCTAAAGGCCAAACTTGCTTCGCTTAAGAAGAAAAAAGCACAGGACCTCTGAAAAGAGACCCGCCAAATTGGCCTGCTGTCTTGGGCCGAAATTGGACTGGACAAACCCTTTGGTACCGCGATTTTTTGGCCCACCGCCGGAATTGCGGTTTTCATTTTTGACGGCTACCCCTAGCGTCACCCGCAACACTTGACCAAGGGGCCACCTGCCATGACCGAGTTTGCCGGACGCCTGCGCCTGGGCGTGAACATCGACCACGTTGCCACCGTACGAAATGCCCGGGGTGGCGCCTATCCCGATCCTGTGCGCGCCGCAAAACTGGCCGAAGCCGCCGGAGCGGATGGCATCACCGCCCACCTGCGCGAAGATCGCCGCCATATTCTGGATGCCGATATTGATGGGCTAATGGAGGCGCTGACGGTGCCGCTCAACTTTGAGATGGCCGCGACGGATGAAATGCAGGCGATTGCCCTGCGCCACAAACCCCACGCGGTCTGTATCGTCCCGGAAAAGCGCGAGGAAAAGACCACCGAAGGCGGGCTTGAGGTCGCGCGTGAGGAAAACAAACTGGCGCATTTCATCGCGCCCCTGCGCGAGGCGGGCTGCCGTGTGTCGATCTTTATCGCCGCCGACCGTGCCCAGATCGAGGCCGCGCATCGCATTGGCGCCGAGGTGATCGAGCTGCACACCGGGGCCTATTGTGATTATCACGCCGAAGGCCGGTTTGACGAACGCGATGCCGAGCTGGACCGTCTGCGCGAGATGTCGACCTTTGCCCATGGCCTAGGCCTTGAGGTGCATGCCGGACATGGTCTGACCTATGACACTGTTGCGCCAATTGCCGCCTTCCCCGAGGTGAGGGAGCTGAACATCGGGCATTTCCTGATGGGCGAGGCCATGTTCCGGGGGCTGGAACCCGCAATCAAAGAAATGCGCGACATCATGGACAAGGCCCGCGCGTGACCCCGAAGGACGAGAAACACCTCAGCACGTTTCTCAGCCTTGTCCTGCGCCATGACCCGGCAGCGGCAGACATCACTTTGGATGCCGCCGGATGGGTCTTGATCGAGGATCTGATTCAGGGGGCCACCCGCATGGGTCAGCCTCTCACCCGCGATCAGATCCTGCAGATCGCTGCCAATTCCGACAAACAGCGTTTTACAATCAGCGCCGATGGCCGGTCGCTCCGCGCGGCACAGGGCCATTCGGTGCCGGTAGATCTGGGGCTGGAACCCAGAGTGCCTCCAGAAACGCTATTTCACGGCACGGTAGATATTTCCGTTCCAGCTATACTGCACGAGGGGCTAAAACCCCAGAGCCGTCAGCATGTACATCTCTCGTCAGATGCCACTACCGCGCGCCAAGTCGGCCAGCGCCACGGCCGCCCGGTTGTTCTTGAGATCCAAGCCAAAGCAGCCCACGCCGCTGGGCAACCATTCTGGATCTCTGAAAACGGTGT
The DNA here is from genome assembly GCA_947497905.1 of uncultured Pelagimonas sp. GTDB lineage: Bacteria > Pseudomonadota > Alphaproteobacteria > Rhodobacterales > Rhodobacteraceae > CANMIH01. The sequence goes on along the minus strand of CANMIH010000002.1, from coordinate 488,783 downwards.
CTGGCTGACCACCTCTATCTCGCCTAAGTTTCTACGCCCTCAGGCCGACAAATTCTGATTGTGTCGCCAGATCAAACTCTTACAGTGCGCCCGATATTTGAATTCATTCTGGGCGCCCCCTATGACCACCTTAAATTACAAGCGATATGCGCTGGCCTTTGCGGCCAGCGTGCTCCTGATCATTGGACTTCGCATAAGCGGTATCTTCGTTGAGTCTCAGCCATTGCGGTTTTTTCTGCCGCCGTTGATTGCCGCTCTGGATCAAGGACGCGCGCAGACCATCGGCACAGGCATCATGCCAGCACAGCGAGAAATCTGGCGCCAGAGTCTGACGCTCACCCGGTTGATTTGTCTGAGCTTCGTCGTGGTTTTTGTTTTGCTCGCAACAGCCTTGGCTTTCATGGACGAGGGCTTCACCGCTCGTCAGGGGTTCGCCATGCGCGGAGGGCCGCAGCATTTCCAGATCGCCGGGGTCCTTGTCACACTTGGCGTGATTGCGCTGGGTCTACTGGGTGTCACCCGTCTGGGTCTGGGGTTCGGCATGACATTTGGAAAATGGCAATTCGACCGAACGAGATCTGAAGATCGCTTCAACTCACAGCGCCCCTTCTACGGTGTGCGGTTTCTCGGCCTCTTGGTCGTTTTTCAGGCCATATATTGGGGCATCCACACCCAGATCCTGCCTCTGTTCTTGGCAGGTCTGTTCATTGTCCCTCCGTTTCTCGCGGCCGTGATCGAGGCCTATATGAGAGGACGTGGAGTAGGGTCATCGCCCTACACTGCTACTGCAAGACAAGTCGCCTTGACGATGTTGGCGATCACTACAGCGATTTCGACCACGGGTCTCGTCCTCTACCCAAATGAGTTTGCCCTTCGCGAAGTTGGCCTCGTGCTGCAGTTCAACATGCTCACTTTGCTTCTTCTGATTGCGGTTGCCGGCCTTTATGGCCTGCTGCGGGTTGCGCTATTCCTTGGCACCCGAACAGGATCCTTGTTGGCGAGATGACGCTCTGGTGACACGAACGGTGCGCGGGCGCCGCCTATCCGGCGCGCTAAAACGCCCATTCATCATCGCAAAATCTCATTGGCTTCGGCAATTTGCACGCTAGGGTGGCGACAAAGTTTGAAAGGGTCCGCCGCAATGCCATTTGATCTTCTGCGTTTCACCAGCATGCTTATTCTGCTCAAAGCTGTTATGTTGCTGATCGCCAATTTTGTGATTGCACCGCCGACTGGCACAGCGATGGTTCTGATCCCCTTTCTTGCGGCGATGATTGAAGCAACCCAAGTCTACCGCAAAACCGGGACTATTCTGAACGGCAAACGCGGCTGGTATGCGGCGCTTGTGATGTTGGGCATCAACACCGCTTTGGGCGTTGGAGAGTTGTTTTTGTTCCGCAACCACGCGGTTGTCCAAGAGATGTTTGCAACCGTGCCGGCGGATTTCCTGATGGTGTTTGGCGGTGTTGTACTCTTCCTTATCCTGCTTGTGCTACGGCTTGGACTGTTCTGGGGCGCACGTTCGGCACAAAGGCAAGCACATGATCACTCCTGAGTTTCTCGCCATCTGGCTGGCCTGGACCCTGGCCGGCGCTTCACCGGGTCCGGCAACATTGGGCATCGCCAGCACAGCCATGGCGCGGGGGCGCCGGGCCGGATTGGGCTTTGCACTTGGCATTCTTGCGGGATCGGCCAGTTGGGGCATCGCGGCGGCGCTTGGGGTCTCAGCCCTGATGCTCGCCAATGCCTGGGTGTTTGAGATCATCCGCTATGCCGGGGCCAGTTACTTGATGTGGCTCGCACTCAAGGCGTTGAAACGAGTGCTCCAGCCGTCGGAACACGGCGCGCTGAGCCGCCCCTATCAGGGCAGTTTCTCCCGGCTGTTCACCAAAGGCGCACTGGTGCATCTGACCAACCCCAAAGCGATTATCGGCTGGGGATCGATCTATGCCATTGCCGCCCCGGCAGAGGCCTCAGTCGCTACGTTGTTTGGCTATTTCGGGCTGCTGTTCTCTGCCTCGATCTGCGTTTTTCTCGGCTATGCGGTGCTCTTTTCATCCCCGCAGGCGGTGCGCCTGTATCGCGGATTGTCGCGGTGGTTTGACCTGCTGTTTGCCGGATTCTTTGGTGTCGCCAGCTTCAAAATCCTCACCGCGCGGCTCTGAAACCCCATTGAACTGGCCTTTTGACACGCTCTGACACCGAAATGGTCACGCCTTCGCCCGAATCCGGCGTTAGGGTGGGGTTAAGTTTTGAAAAGGTGCAGGTCATGTCGATTATTCAAATGGATCCCGAAACACTGGAAATTTCCTCCAGTGAAGCCGCGGCGGCAGGGGCCGCGGTGGCGGAAAGTTATCGGTCAAAATCGCCCTACCCCTACGGCGGATTTGACAATTTCCTGCCTGAGGCGGTGCTGGATCGCGTTTTACAGGAATTGCGCGACCTGCCCGAGGCGGAAGACATGTTCAACCGCCCTCAGGAAAAGCTGAAAACCAGCTATAGCCCCGAGCGCCTGCCGCCCTATACCCGCAATCTGTTTTATGTGCTGAACTCGCGCCCCTTCATCCGCTTTCTCGAAGAAATGACCGGCATCAACGGGCTGATCCCTGATCCCTATTTCGCCGGGGGTGGTGTGCATGTTGTGGCCAATGGCGGGCATCTCGATATCCACGCCGATTTCAACCACAATGCCAAGCTCAACCTTGAGCGCCGGTTGAACATCCTGATCTACCTCAACAAGGACTGGAAAAAAGAATACGGCGGGTCGTTTGAGATCTGGAACACCGATATGACCGAACAGGTCGCGAGCTTTGTTCCCGAATTCAACCGCATGTGTTGCTTTAACACCAGGTCCGACACCTGGCATGGCAACCCCGAAACCGTGAACCACCCCGAGGGTGAGCCGCGCATGTCGCTGGCGCTGTATTATTACACCGCCACCTGGGATCACACGCGCAAGGCGCATACCACGCTGTTCAAACCGCGCCCCGGCACGGTGGATCAGGTGGATCGTCAGACCCGCCGCACCGAGCGGTTGCAGGACATCCTGCCACCGGTGGTGTTTCGCAAGGTGATTGGTCGGTTGCAGCGGCTTGGGTTTTAACCCGCAGGCAATCGACGCAGCAGCCGCGCCACAATCTCGCGTTCGGTGTCATCCATAATCGCCGCCACCCGTTTTTCTGCGGCGTGGCGCGCCTGCACAAACCCGGCAAAATCGCTCATGGCGTGGGTGGCAAAGGCCATGACAATCTCGATCTGCGCCTCTTCCCAGTCTGGGATGTCATTGCGGCCATCGCGATCTTCAACCAGCTCTCCGGCCAGAACCCGCGCCTCAACCCCGTGGCCCAGCACCCCATGCGCCAGCGCCACAAGGATCTTGGCGCGGCGCTTTTGTATTTCACTGCCGATCTGGTTCCAGTGATAGGCCGCCGTATGTGCCAGCCCAAGCATTTCAACATCTTCCTTGGTGCTACGCGCGCGTTCAATCAGATCCCAGGCGGCATTGTTGCACCGTCCGGCCAGGCTACGCTGAAACTCAAATTCTTTACTCTCAACCATCTCGGCCCCTCATCGTAGCGGTCTGTCCCTATGCTACTGCAAGTTGAGGGACGAACAAGCGAGATCCCGGCGTCGGGAATTCCACCATCGAAAATCCGCCGATCCCTGTTAGGCTGGTTTCAGAATTTGATGTGGAGATTTTTCATGCGTGCTTTGCTTACCGCAACACTGTGTCTTGCAGCGCTGCCAGCCCTGTCCCAACCGATCGACGTGTCGTTTTGCGACTGGGAATCCAGTGCGCGCAATTTGGGAGAGCCGTGGGAGGACTACACTCGCACTTTCTCAAACGGAAAAACCCGGCTGGCGATGCTGGACACCATTGAACCGGCAGCAGGGGCCGTGCGCATGTTGGTCCTCTCGCCACCCTACGATGAATTGGGATCGCGTCAGTGTCGCACACTTGGGATCAACGGCATGGGCTTTGCTGGCATGAATTTCGATCAGCTCAGCGCAAGCTATGATCCTGCCACCGGGCTTGATTTCACGGTCCCCATTCAGGTGTGGAACTCAGAGAACGACAGCTATGGACCCGGCACTCTGTGGTTTCGGCTCAATCAGGCCACGGGCGAGATCACCGGTCACGTGAACTGACTTGCGCCCCCGCTGTGGCGGGGCTAGGCCAATGGGAAACGGGGGTATCTCATGATCCTAGGCATCGGCACCGATCTGGCCAATATCGAACGCATCCAGGGCACACTGGATCGCTTTGGCGACCGTTTTCGCAACCGCGTCTTCACCGACGAAGAACAGCGTAAAGCGGCGCGGCGCAAAGATGTGGCGGGGACCTATGCCAAACGCTGGGCCGCAAAAGAGGCCTGTTCCAAAGCGCTTGGCACTGGGTTGGCTATGGGCATCTCGTGGAAAGACATGTCGGTCAGCAACCTCAAAACCGGCCAGCCGGTAATGCAAGTCACCGGCTGGGCGAAAGAGCGGTTGGATGAGATGACCCCGCCGGGCCATGAAGCCATCATCCATGTCACGCTTACCGATGATCACCCCTGGGCTCAGGCCTTTGTGGTTATCGAGGCACGCCCCCTCACATCCCGTACCGCGGGTTGACACGACCGCCTGAGGCGCTCATGTAGCCTTAGAACATTGAGGCAAAAGGCTAGACCAATGGCGAAAGAAGAAAAGAAGGGCGGTTTTCTGGAAACCGTCAAAACGGTGGTCTACGCCCTGTTGATCGCGGGTGTGTTCCGGACCCTGTTCTTCCAGCCCTTCTGGATTCCCTCCGGGTCGATGAAGGACACGCTGTTGATCGGCGATTTCCTCTTCGTCAACAAAATGGCCTATGGCTACTCCTATGCCTCCTGCCCCTCGGTGATCGTACCAAGTGTGGGTCTCAACATCGATGCCAAAGATCTCTGTGGCTGGGCCGATGGCGACAACAAACGCCTGTTCGGGTCTGAGCCCAAGCGTGGCGATGTTGTGGTCTTCCGCCACCCGGTTTCGGGACGCGATTTCATCAAGCGTCTGATCGGTCTGCCCGGTGAGCGTATCCAGATGAAAAACGGCGTGCTGCACATCAACGACACTCCGGTCAAACTTGAGCCCGCAGGCGATTTTGTTGAGCTTGCCGGACCGCAGGGTCCACAGCGTCTGTCGCCCCGGTGTTCCGAAGGCCCAGTGGGCGAAGGTGGCACCTGCACCAAACAGCGGTTCACCGAAACCCTGCCCGGTGGCAGCTCACACAAAATTCTCAACATTGGGAACCAACCGTCGGACAACACCTCGGCCTATGTTGTTCCAGAAGGGCATTACTTCTTTATGGGCGACAACCGCGACAATTCCTCGGACAGCCGCGTGCCGAATATTGTGAATGGTGTGGGCTTTGTTCCTTATGAAAACCTGATTGGCCGGGCCGATCGCATCATGTTCTCTTCTGCAGGTCGTTCTATGCTGTTCTTCTGGACATGGCGTGGAGATCGTTTCTTTAAGGCCGTCGAATGAAGCAATCCGCTGAACTGATCGCACTGCAGGACCGGCTTGGGTATACTTTTTCCAAGCCCGATCTGCTGCGGCAGGCCATCACCCACTCGTCCATGTCCTCCCCCAGCCGCTCGGACAACCAGCGGTTGGAGTTTTTGGGGGACCGGGTGCTGGGGCTTGTCATGGCGCAGGCGCTTTTGGAAGAAGACACCAGCGCCACCGAAGGTGTGTTGGCCCCCCGTTTCAACGCGCTGGTGCGTAAAGAGACCTGCGCCGACGTCGCCCGCCAGATTGATCTCGGCGCCGCGCTGAAACTGGGCCGGTCCGAGCAGCTGTCTGGCGGCCGCCGCAAGCTTGCCTTGCTGGGCGATGCCATGGAAGCCGTGCTTGCCGCCGTTTATCTGGATGGCGGGTTTGACGCGGCTCAGGCGCTGATCCTGCGCCTCTGGGGCACGCGGGTGTCCAGCGTGGAAGATGACGCCAAAGACGCCAAAACCTCTCTACAGGAATGGGCGCAAGCGCGAGGTCTCAAACCACCCCGCTACGAACAGAAGTCGCGCTCGGGCCCCGATCATGCTCCGGTCTTCACCATTGAGGCCCAGCTGGACAACGGCGCAAGTGCCGAGGCCACAGCCGGTTCAAAGCGTCAGGCCGAACAGGCCGCCGCCAGGGCGTTGCTGGATCAGCTCAACGGCTGATCCCCTTACTTTACAGATCTAGAATACCCCGTGCCGCCCGCTGGCCGCTCATGAGCGCGCCATGGGTGGTGCTGTGGTATTCAAAGATTGTGTGCTCTCCGGCAAAAAACACGCGATCCTGCACCGGGGTCTGAAAGATCTCGTAATCTTCGACCGAGCCGCCCACCTGAGGATAGCTATAAGCCCCGCGAAACAGTGGATCCTGCGACCAATGTGTCGAGAGTACCGCAGTGGGTTTGCCCACATCGTCCCCCCAGACCGAGCGCAGCACGGGCAGGGCATCGGCCACCATTTCGTCCTGCGTCATACGATCCGCCACAGGCGCATAACGCCCGAAGCTGAGCCCCAGCAGAATGTTCTCGCTGCTGAAGGTGCGGTAGTTCAGCCAATAATTCCACCGCCCCTTTGGTTCGGTCATCATGCCAAAATACTGCGTGTCCGTGTCCCAGAAAGCCCTGTCAAATTTCAATGCCAGCTTGGTAACCGTGCCAAAGCCCAGAGTATCAATCGCGGTTTGCAGCGACGCGGGTAAAGCCGGGTCAAACTCAATGGTTTTCGTCTTCAACACGCCCAAAGGCACCGTACAGACGGCATAATCGGCTTTGATCCCGGCCACCGTCACCCCATCATCTGAGTAGGCGATCTTTGACACCGGCGTGTCGAGGCGAATATCCAGCCCCTTGAGCAGAGGTTCAAGGATCCGATCATACCCGGTGGTAAAGACCACATCCGCCCCGTCGAAAGCCTCATCCTCAAAGGCCAGATCCGCCGAGATATCTTCGATGGCCGTGCCAAAATCGAACTCAGCGTAGGCCGAGAGCATCCAGCGCCCGATGGGGTCGCCCAAAAGCTCGGGGTCGAGCTCAAGCGCCGCCTCAGCCAGGCTCATCCCCCGCATGCGATAGCTGCGCGCCATCAGGGTATCAAGACGATCATAGATGTCGTCAAACCGCGCCCAATCGGCTTCGGTCAGGTCCTCACCGTCAAACGTGAAAAGATCGATGCTGTCGTCATCTGTCACAACCGTTGGAGCGCCAACCTGTTGGGCCAGTTGCTGAATCGGGTTGTCCGCACTTGGACCGTGAATCCAGCCCGCCCCATATTCAAAGGGTGCGCCCAGTGTCAGATCGGTTTTCACCCGTCCTCCGACATAGTCCCCGGCCTCAAGTACAATCACACGCGCCCCGGCGGTCTGCAGCTCTTGCGCCGCCGCAAGGCCCGCCAAACCCGCCCCGACCACAACCACGGTCTTGCCTTCAAGCGCCTGCGAGGCCCGCCCCATACCGATCAGGCTGGCACTCAGGGCCAGTTTCAATGCGCTGCGTCGTGAAATACTCAAACTCTGTCTCCCGAATAATTCCGTCACGCTACCACGAAACAATGATTGATTGCAGGCCAGAATCACGGCTACGACTGTCCCGCTGATCAAAGACGAGGCGCGCCATGACCGATCTCTTGCTGTTTATCCCTGCCTGTTTCGCGCTCAACCTCGCGTTTGGGCCAAACAACCTGATGGCTCTGACAAATGGAGCACAAAGGGGCGTGGGCTTTGCCGTGCTGGCGGCAAGTTCGCGGATTATGGCCTTTGCGCCGATGATTGCGATTTCGGCCCTTGGGCTTGGCGTGGTTCTGTCGACCTCCGCCCTTGTCTTCACGGCGATCAAACTGGGCGGGGCCGCCTATCTGATCTGGCTGGGGATCAAACTGCTACGTCACTCAGGGGCTGCCAGCTCTGCCGATGTCTCCTCTGAGCCAGTGCGGTTCAAAGATGCCTTTCGGCGTGAGGGGCTGGTGGCCATGGGCAATCCCAAAGCGATCTTGATCTTTGCCGCCTTCTTTCCACAGTTTGTGGATGTGGATGCCTATGCCCAGAGCTATCTGACACTGGGCGCGATATTCCTGCTGCTCGAAGTGGGGGCGATTGCGGTCTATGCCTCTGTGGGCCATTTCGCGGCTCGCGCGGCCTCACACAAACTGCATTATTTCCAGCGTGCTTCGGGGTTTGGCATGATTGTCTTTGGTGGGCTTTTGTTGCTGACCAAACGGCCGGACATGGCCTGAGATCGGGAACGCCGAACCGCCGCGCGGCTCGGCGCCCCCCTTTTCGCTTATGTCACTCGGATGTACCCGGCCAGACCGGTTTTCTGGTGCTCAATCACATGGCAATGGAACGCCCAGTCACCGGGGTTGTCGGCCACCAGAGCAATGTCGATCACCTCATCCTTCAGCAACAACATGGTGTCAGTCAGAAGCGGCGGCAGATCGCGTTGGTTTGACTTAAGTGGCACAAAAACCAGCCCGTGCAGATGGATCGGATGCAGGTTGGGGGATTCATTGCGCAGCCGCAGCACATAGCTTTTGCCACGTTCCAAGGTCGCCAAAGGCCCCACATTTTCCGCCGCATCTCCGGCCCAGGGGGTGCGGTTGATCGACCAGAAGCTATAGCCCAACGTGCCACACAGCCCGTCATTGGGCGCATCCCCTTCCGGGGTCCAGCCAAAGACAAACTCATGCAATTCGGCCTGATCGAGGTTCGGCAGATTGACCGGGTTCTCCTCAAGCGGTGCCAGATCGCTGAGCGAGCGGTTCAAATCCGCGCCAATTGCACGCAGGCTTGCCATGGGTTTCGTGACATACCCCGGCAGCTGCGCCAGAAGATCCACCTGCTGCCCCTCGCCCGAAGGCATGCGCACCGCAAGATCCGCGCGCTGACCGGGGCCCAGGAGCATGGGATCGTCTGCGGTGGGCATCGGCACATCGACCCGCGTGGGATGTCCATCCCAGGCGATGATCTTGGCCTCTGCCCCGCTCAACACAAGTTTGTAAATCCGCGTTGTGTCGGTGTTGACCACCCGCAGCCGCACCAGCCCCCCCGCAGGATGATCATAGACCGGTTGCTGCAGCCAATTGGCGGTCTGCACATTGCCGAATGTCCCAGACCGAGCCGCGCCACGTGGGGTGAAATAGGGCAGAAAACTGCCATCCTCCTGCAGACGGAAATCGCGCAGGTTTACCACCTCGTCCCCGTCAAAACCGGGATCACTTTCTTCGTCGATCACCATCACTCCGGTCAGACCATGTGCCATCTGCGACATGGTCATGCAATGAGGGTGATACCAATAGGTGCCCGCGTCCGGCGGTGTGAACTCATAGGCAAAGGTCTCCCCTTCGGCGATGGGAAACTGGGTCAGATAGGGCACGCCGTCCATACCGTTTGGGATACGCAGCCCATGCCAATGCATGGCCGTGTAATCCGGCATGGCATTGGTCACGTTCAATCGCAGGGGCACACCCTTTTTACCACGGATTACCGGGGGTGGCGCATCGGCGCTCAGGCTCACCAACCCGTCGGTCATCACCCCGTCGCGCAGCGCATAGCGCGCGGGCTGGATCGTCAGATCATGGGACAGTGCCGCCGCCTGCCCCAGCTGAGGCCAGGCCAGGCCCACACCCAAGCCTCCAGCGCCAGCGGCCATCGCGGCTCCAGATCCACACAGAAACGCACGTCGTTTCATCTCTCACCTCTGTCTGAAATTTCGGTCGGGCAGAAAGGCTGGACCGGCTATGCGCACATTGACATGCAATATTGGTGCTTTCCATGATATGGAGCAAAAAAGGGCGGAAATTGACCTCTGGCCCCTGCGGCGAAAACGCGCTAGTGGGGCTGATCTGCAAGCAGGACCAAATCATATGACCACACGCGCCGGATTCGTCGCTTTGATCGGAGAGCCCAACGCGGGCAAATCCACCCTCACCAACCGCATGGTTGGCGCCAAGGTGTCGATTGTGACCCACAAGGTGCAAACCACACGCGCCCGTATTCGTGGTGTGGCGATCGAGGGCGACAGCCAGCTGGTCTTTGTGGACACCCCCGGATTGTTCCAACCCCGCCGTCGTCTGGACCGGGCGATGGTTGCGGCAGCCTGGGGCGGCGCTGCGGATGCGGACATCATTGTTCTGTTGATCGAGGCGCATCGCGGCATCACCGCCGGGGTTAAAAGCATTCTGGAAGGTCTCGAAGAGCTGCCCAAAGGCCGCCGCGTGGCACTTGCAATCAACAAGATCGACCGCGTGAAGGCCGAAGATCTTCTGGCGCTGAGCCAGGAGCTCAACGAGAGCTATAGCTTTGCCAACACCTTCATGATCTCCGCCGAAAAGGGCCATGGGGTTGATGACCTGCGCGTCTGGCTGGCGGGGGAACTGCCGGAAGGCGAGTGGCTCTATCCCGAGGATCAGATTGCCGATCTGCCGCTGCGCATGATTGCCGCCGAGATCACCCGCGAAAAGCTCACCCTGCGTCTGCATCAGGAACTGCCTTATCAGTTGACTGTTGAGACCGAGCAATGGGAAGAGCGCAAAGATGGGTCCGCCCGTGTTGACCAGATGATCTATGTCGCCCGCGACGGCCACAAGGGGATCATTCTGGGCAAAAAAGGTGAAACCATCAAAGCCATCAGCCAATCCGCGCGCGCCGAGCTGGAAGAATTCCTGGGTCGCAAGATCCACCTGTTTTTGCAGGTGAAGGTGCGGACCAACTGGCTTGAAGAAGCGGAACGCTATTCCGAAATGGGTCTGGATTTCCGCGACGGAAATGCCTGATGGCCCGCCTGACGGCACGGTTCTGGGTCGACGCCTATCTTGCACGGCTGCGGTTTGTTGATATCGCAGCCTTTGTTGTCGCCCATGGCGATGACACCGCCGGTGCGGTTCTGGTCAAGCTGAACACTCTGGATGGTCAGGCCTGCGCCTATACCCGCGGGTTTGATCTGATGAGCGGCGACCGCATCTGGCAGGAGCTGTCAAATGGCCCGGAGCGCGATGTGGACGAGGCCATCTCTCGGCAGCGCAGTTTTGATCCCGATCTTTGGGTGATTGAGGTCGAAGATCGCGCCGGTCGCCATATGCTTGACGAAGAGGGGCTTGGGTAAGATCCCCGGTGGGAAATCCCCTTGTGTAAACCCTAGGCAGAGGCCAGTTTACCCACATGGAATGGCGTGACACCGGTCTGGTTCTGGCAACCCGAAAACACGGAGAAACCTCGGTCTTGCTTGAGGTTTTCACGCCGCAGCATGGTCGCCACAGTGGTTTGCTGCGCGGGGGCATTTCGCGCAAGATCAGCCCACATATTCAACCCGGTGCACAGCTTGATCTGACCTGGAAAGCCCGACTTGAAGATCAGTTGGGCAGTTTCACCATTGAACCGCTAAAATCCCGCACAGCCTTTGTGATGGAGGACCGCGTGGCTTTGGCGGGGTTGAACACGGTGGTGGCGCTGTTGCATCAATGCCTGCCTGAGCGCGCGCCCTATCCTGAGTTTTATGCCCAGACTGAGGCCTTGCTGGATCTCTTGGCCCAGCCCGAGGTCTGGCCCGTGGCCTATCTGCATTGGGAATTGGCCCTGTTGGAGCAGATGGGTTTTGGGCTTGAGCTCGACAGCTGCGCGGTGACTGGCAGCCGTCAGGGGCTGGTCTATGTCTCACCGCGAACCGGGCGGGCCGTGACCGCAGAGGGGGCCGGTGAATTTGCCGACCGCCTGTTGCCGCTGCCCCCGGTTCTCAAAGGTCTCGCGGTTGAGGACGATGCGCAGGTGCTGGAGGGGTTGCGCACCACCGGGCATTTCATGACCACCCGCATCGCGCCTGACCTGAAAGACGGCGCACTGCCCGCCGCCCGCGCGGGGTTTGTCGACCAGCTACGCCTCAGGGTGGACCACAACAACGCGCGCTAGGGTTGGGTGGCAAATACCATCTCGCGCCCGGTCTCGTCTGACAGGACCAACGTGGTGTCCAGAACTTCCGACAGGGTCATCGCCTCGAGCGTATGAAAGAAGAGGGTTTCAGAGTTCAGGTCGGGGCATGCCATGCGCGTGACCGCAATTGGACCAAGGTCGAACCAGGGATAAGGGGCCGTTTGTGGTGCACTGTAGCGGTTACAGGGTGCCTGCCCCGCAATCTGCCCCGGCTTGGGAAACTCCAGCGTCGCCCGCATCTCGGTGGCGGAACCGTCGATACTCATCAGATGCCAGATGTGTCCCCCTGCCCCGTAGGCATGCAGGCTTTCGTCCGCGCGACAGGCGGTCAGTGACAGAAGGGCGAGAGGCAGCAGAGCGAGACGCATGAGACTTCCTTTTGGCGATTGCATCACATCTGGGCATATTCCCCAGATTCAGCAAGGGGCCGGGTTGACTTGGGTCGTTTCAGACCTTTCCTAAAGACACACCTGAGGAGGTTCCCCATGCGCATTCGCCCCTTGGATCCGGTGAGCGATCTTGACCGGGTTGTCGGGTTTTACCGCGACGCCCCGGATTATTGGCAGATGGCCGAAGGGCGGCGGCCGGGGCTGGAGTATGCCCAGAGATTTTTCACCGACGGGCCGCCCGGATGTGATGTATCTCGGTCCCATCGATTGGGCCTGTTTCTGGGCGATCAGTTATCGGGGCTGGCAGAGCTTTCGTTTGGCTTCCCCGAACCAGAGGATGCCTATCTGGGGTTCATGATGCTGGGCGATTGGGCCCGCGGATCTGGAAACGGACGGGTGTTTCTAACCCATCTCGAAGAGCTTGCGGCCAAGGCAGGCGCAAGATGGCTCTATCTCGCGGTCTTAGAAGCAAACCCGCGCGGGCGGGCGTTTTGGCTGCGCGAAGGGTTTCAAAGCACGGGACTGCGGGGCGAGATGCAAATGGGCGACAAATTTCAGGCGCTGGAACGTTTAAGCAAAGATCTGAGCCGCACAACCTGCGACAATCGTGAACAATAGACCGGAAAATTCCTGCCATGTCTGGACATGCCCAAACCGCACCGCCTAGGAAGGGGGTGATGAAACTGACGCTTCCCAACCTGCTGACCGTGCTTCGCCTGCTCGCCGCTCCCGGCGTGGCGGTGATGTTTCTTTACTTCCACCGCCCCTTTGCCGATTGGGCCGCGCTGCTGCTGTTTGTCGGCGCAGCGATCACAGATTGGTTTGACGGCCATCTCGCCCGTGCCTGGAAACAGGAAACCAAGCTGGGCGCAATGCTGGATCCCATTGCCGACAAGGCCATGGTTGTCATCGCGCTGATGGTGATTGTCGGCTATTCCTCGATGTCCCCCTGGCTGGTGCTCCCTGCTACCGTGATCCTGTTCCGCGAGGTCTTTGTATCCGGGCTGCGCGAGTTTCTGGGCGATACCGCTGGCACGCTCAAAGTGACCAAGCTTGCCAAGTGGAAGACCACGGCGCAGATGGTGGCCATTGCCACGCTCTTTGCCCAAGGGGTGTTTGAGCACTATCTGGGCATGTCCGCCTTTGGCATGGACCACGCCATGTTTGAGGCGATCATGAACGGGGCCGAAGAGGATGTTCTGGGGCTGCGTTGGAAACACGCTGGTATGCTCTGGGCCGGGGACATCGGGCTGGCTCTGTTGTGGGTCGCCGCTGCGCTGACTTTGATCACAGGCTGGGATTACTTCCGCAAGGCCCTGCCACATCTGAAGGAAGATCGCTGATGAACGTGCTGTATTTCGCCTGGGTGCGGGAACGGATCGGAGTTCCCAAGGAGAGTGTCGAGACAAATGCCAAAACCGTAGCGGATCTTGTAGAAGAGCTGCGTGCGCGTGAAGACCGCTATGCCGCTGCCTTTGCTGATCTCTCAGCGCTGCGTGTGGCCGTCGATCAGGAATTGACCGAGTTTGATGCCTCACTCGAAGGCGCGCGCGAAGTGGCGTTTTTCCCACCGATGACCGGGGGCTGACCCATGCGAATTGTGGTGCAGGAACAGCCCTTTGACTATGGCGCCGAATGTAACGCCTTTGCCGACGGACGCGATGATCTGGGCGCTGTGGTCAGCTTTGCCGGTATTGTGCGTGATGTCGAAGGTGGCATGGATCACATGATGATCGAGCACTATCCCGGCATGACCGAAAAGGCGCTGGAAAAGATCGCCGCCGAGGCCTCTGAGCGTTGGTCGCTGGGGGATGTTTTAGTGATCCACCGCTATGGTCGCATGGTGCCCGGGGATAAGATCATGATGGTGGCCACCGCCTCACGCCACCGGGTTCATGCCTTTGAAGCCGCTGAATTTCTGATGGATTATCTGAAATCCCGCGCGCCGTTCTGGAAAAAAGAATATGTGGGCAAAGGGGCCGATTGGGTCGCGGCCAAAGACGAAGATGAGGCTGCGCTGGATCGCTGGTGATCTGTGAACCTCTTTTTAGAGGTGCTGTCTCTTAGTCCTGTTCGATCTGGGTGTCGCGTCGGAAGGGCCCATAGGCGGTCAGGATCTCAATATCCTCTTCCACGGCTGCGCGTTCGGCCACGAGATAGCGTTTGATCGCCTCTGCAAAGCCCTGATCCGCAACCCAATGCAGCGAATGGGTTGGGGCAGGCAGATACCCCCGCGCCAGCTTGTGTTCGCCCTGAGCCCCGGCCTCAACCCGCGCCAACCCGCTGCGGATGGCAAAATCGATGGCCTGATAATAGCAGACCTCAAAATGCAGACAGGGGTGATCTTCGAGACAGCCCCAATAGCGGCCAAACAGAACATCGCGACCAATGAAATTCAGCGCTCCCGCAATGGGGTGCCCGTCCCTCTCTGCCAGCACGAGGGCGATGTCGTTGCGCATGTCGCGGTGCACAATCTCGAAAAACTCCCGCGTCAGATAGGGCGTGCCCCACTTGCGCGCGCCTGTGTCTTGATAGAAGCGCCAGAAGGCATCCCAATGCGCTGGCTTGATCTCATCTCCGGTCAGCGTGCGGATTGTGCCACCAAAGGCCTGAGCCTTTTGGCGTTCCTTGCGAATGTTCTTGCGTTTGCGCGAGCTGAGCGACGCCAGAAATCCATCAAAATCACCGTAGCTCTCGTTGAGCCAGTGGAATTGTTGGGTCTGGCGGCGCATGAGGCCCATCTGTTCCCCCGCCAGAGCCTCGGCCTCGGTGCAAAACGTGATATGCATCGAGGACAATTCATTTTCGGCGGCCAGCTGTACCGCCCCTTGGATCAAAGCTGAGAGCCCCATCACCTCATGCCCCGGCCGGGTCAGCAATCGGCGACCTGTAGCTGGTGTAAAAGGCACGGCAACCTGAAGCTTGGGGTAATAGCGCCCCCCCGCGCCTTCCAGCGCATGGGCCCAGTTGTGGTCAAAGATATATTCGCCCTGACTGTGCCCTTTGGCATAGAGGGGCGCGACGGCAATGACCTGCCCCTCCTGTTCTGCCACAAGATACCGGGGATCCCAGCCGGTCCCAGCCCCCACCGACCCGCTGTCTTCCAGAGCTTTGAGAAAACGATAGGTGGTGAAGGGGTCACGCGCCCGCCCGTCGTTCGCTTCGGGGCAGGCACAG
This sequence comes from uncultured Pelagimonas sp., assembly GCA_947497905.1. GTDB lineage: Bacteria > Pseudomonadota > Alphaproteobacteria > Rhodobacterales > Rhodobacteraceae > CANMIH01. The sequence continues at coordinate 473,283 of CANMIH010000002.1, read as the reverse complement.
GCGTCCCAATCCTCAGGCGCAACCTGTGCAAGCGAGGTCAGGACGGATATTGAAACAGCGGCTTCCATGGCCCTCAACTATGTGGGCCATGGCGCAGGGTCTTCAAGCCAAATAGCCTTCGAAAGTCACGTTATCCGCGATTTTTCGGGCTGTGGCCTCGGCCTCGGAGGAGCGAATGGTCCAGCAGAACACAGGCACGTCTTTTTCCTTGAGGCGCGCAACCGGTGCGCTGTCCAGTTCCGCTTGATAATGCGAAACAAAACACGATCCCGTGCGGTCAAAATCTGCGATCTCACCCAGATGTTTGCGATAGTCTTCCGGCAGATCTTTGGCTTCGTCACCGGTAAAGGAATAGGTGACAAGGCCACGCGGCACATCCGGCGCAAGTTCGGCCATTTCGGCAATTGCATGCGGGTTGAACGACATCAGCGCAAGCGGGCCTTCGTATCCGGTCAGATCTTTGGCCACAGCCGCCTGCAGTGCCCCAACGTTGGGGCCCATAGCACGGTCCTGGTCTTTGATCTCGACCAGCAAAGCCACCTGCCCCGCCACAAGCTCAAGCACCTCGGCAAAGGTTGGAATGCCTTCCTCCCCATGCCGCAGCGCAATTTCCCCGAGCTCAGCCGCGGTATAATCGCTCACCTCGCCGGTCGCCTCGGTCAGGCGGTTCATGTCATAGTCATGGAACACCATGGCCTGACCGTCTTTTGAGATCTGAAGATCGATCTCGATGCCATATCCCGCCGCAATCGCTGCACGGATCGCTGCACGTGAGTTTTCGGGACGACCATCGGTGATGTCATGCAGAGCACGATGGCTGATCGGGGCGTTGAAGAACGCGGCAGGAAGCTTGGACATAGGTCTTATTCGATCTCAAAAATGCCTTCGATTTCGACGGCAACGTTAAAGGGCAAGGCCCCCGCTGAAACGGCAGACCGCGCGTGACGGCCAGCGTCTCCGAGAATTTCCACCATGGCATCAGAGGCGCCATTGATAACTTTGGGCTGATCGGTGAAATCACCGTGCGAGTTGACGAAGCCCACCAGCTTGACCACGCGCTTCAGCCGGGTCAGATCCCCACCACAGGCCGCACGCACCTGCGCCAGAAGGCTCAGAGCACAGGTTTTGGCCGCTGCGGCGCCCTCTTCCACGCTCAGATCTGCGCCCACCTTCCCGGTGATAAACCCGTCTGCGTTCATGCTGATCTGGCCGGACACATAGAGCGTGTTGCCGGTCTGAACATAGGGCACATAGTTTGCTGCGGGTGCTGGCGCATCCGGCAGTGTCAGGCCAAGTTCGGTCAGGCGGGTTTCAATTGCGTTGCTCATAGCATGTCCTCCACTGGGCACAGGGCCCAAAGCTGCTTAAACTGATTTGCCGAGACGCTAATGTGACACGGCGCAGATGAAAAGCCTGAGCCCGGCCAATTGCGTTCACATTCCGCCATCTGTTGAGTTTGTTGTGACCGGCGCCGCGCGCGCCCACGGGCGGCCCCCAAAGGGCCGCCTCATTCGGTGCGCGTCAGCGCCCCTTGTGACAGCGTCACCCTTCGCGGAAGGCCTTGGCAAAGTAATCGGTGAAGGGCTTCACCAGATAGGCCAGCGGGGTGCGATCTTTGGTGCGGATAAAGGCCTCAACCGGCATGCCCGGGATCAAGGTCGCGCCTTCGGGCAGGCGCTCTGCTTCACCTTCATTCATGACAATCTCGGCCCGGTAATAGCGCACACGTGAGGTCTGGTCTTCAAAGGCATCCGCCGAGATTTGCACAACGCTGCCGGACAATTCAGGTGTTTCGCGCTGATCCAGTGACGAGAACCGCAGGCTCACTTCTTGATCGACAAACAACTGGTCAATGTGGATCGGCTCCACCTGTGCGGCAATCACCAGCGGTCGGTCCTGAGGCACCAGATACAGCACCGGGTCTGCGGGTCGGATCACCGAGCGTGGGGTAAAGACCGTCAGGCCATAGATGACACCGGATACCGGTGCGGTGATCTCCATACGGCTCAACCGTTCCTGCAAAGCGCGGCGCTGTTCGGCCAGCTCACGCTCGCGGAACTGCAAATCCCGCAGGGTGGTGATCGATTCTTCACGGCGCTGGGTGTCGAGTGTCAGGATCTGAATGTCGATCTCGGTGATGCGCCCTTCGGCCTGCGCCCGCTGTGCGGTTAGCTCACCCACCTGCCCCGAAATACGCGCCTGTTCGCGCTGCAACGACAGCACCCGGCTGGCCTGTGCCAATCCGCGGTCCAAAAGCGACTGTTGATCTGCCAGTTCCTTTTCGATCAAGCCCAGCTGGGTTTCCAGCGCGGTCTGCTGCGCCTCAACCCCAGTCACCTGATCCGCGATTTGTTCTTTGCGTTTATACAGCTGATCTTTCTGCCGCGACATCGACTCGCGGCGCGCGAAAAACAGATTGCGCTGACCGGTTACAAGGTCCGCCACTTCAGCATCAATCAAGGCCCGCGCCAGAACATCTTCATCAAAGCTGATGGTGGTCAACTCATCCCGTTCAGCCTGCAGCCGCGCCCGGCGGGCACCGAGTTCAAAGTACTGCCCATCCGCGATGGCCAGCTCAGATTGCAACAGAGTGGGATCCAGCCGCAGCAGCACATCGCCCACGGTCACCGTGTCGCCTTCATCTACCAAAATCTCAGCCACCACACCACCATCAGGGTGCTGCACAACCTGCCGGTTTTGATCCACCTCGATGGATCCCGAAGCGATGATCGCCCCAGAGATATTTGTCGTGGCGGCCCAGTAGCCAAAACCGCCCAGCAGAACCACTAGGGTCAACAGCCCTAGTGTCATCGGGAACCGCAGCGAAAACTCTTTATGGTCGCTCATTTTACACCTCCGGGGGCGGAGTTTTGTTTGATCTGCTGATGGTTCTGCACAACCTGCTTCAACACTTCTTCTTTGGGCCCAAAGGCCGTGCGAGTGCCGTTCTCGATCATCAAGAGCGTGTCACATTCCTGAATAGCCGCAGGCCGGTGCGCCATAATCAACACGGACTTTCCGCGACTTTTGAAGTTCTTAATCGCCCGGTTTACTGCCTTTGAACCTTCGTTATCGAGGTTTGAGTTGGGTTCATCCAACACAAGGAACACCGGATCGCCGTACATGGCGCGGGCGAGGCCAATTCGCTGGATCTGTCCTCCGGACAAACGGCCACCGTTGGCCGTGACACGAGTGTCATAGCCATTGGGCAGCTTCAGGATCATATCATGTGCGTCGGCCTGTTTGGCGGCCTCGACGACTTTTTGCGCATCTGGCTGTGGAGACAGTCTCGCGATGTTCTCGGCGATTGTGCCATCAAACAAAGACACGCGCTGCGGCAGATACCCGATATGCTGACCCAAGACATCGGGGCCATATTGATCCAAAGCCGCGCCATCGAGGCGGATTTTACCCCCCGCGGGGCGCCAAATGCCGGTCAGGGCGCGGGCCAGTGTGGATTTGCCCGAGCCAGACGGACCAATCACGCCCACAGCCTGCCCTGGGGCCACGTTGAAGGACACCAGCCGCAGTGCCGCCTGTTGCTCGCCGGGGGCAACGATGGTCAATTGCTGCACATCCAGTTTAGCTTTGGGGACTGGCAAAGCTGTGCGTGCTGGCTCTTCTGGGATTTCGGTCAAAAGCTGCGCAACATTGCTCCACCCCTTACGCGCCCGCTCCACCATCGGCCATTGACCAATCGCAAGTTCGATCGGCGCCAAAGCCCGGCCCATCAGGATCGAGCCCGCAATCATGGCACCGGGGCTCAATTCGCCCTGCAGCACGAGATAGGCACCAAGACCCAACATCGCGGATTGCAGCAGCATCCGAATGGTTTTTGTCAGCGTCGAGAAGGTCCCGGTCAGGTCAGCCGATCCGATTTGCCCTGCCAAGGCCTGTGCCCGTGCGGTCATCCAGCGCTGAAACGCATGGCCACGCATGCCAAGCGCCTGCACCATTTCCGCTTCGGTGCGGATCTGGTCCGAGACGCGTTCCGCCTGCATCACCATCTGGTTCGATTTCAACGTAGGATCACGTGTCACAAGCTGGTTGAAGACAGTCACCATGATCAGAACCGCTCCCCCCACAAGAGCGAGATAGCCCAACCAGGGATGAAAGATCATGATCCCGATGATGAACACAGGGGTCCAAGGAACATCGAACAGCGACAACAGAACCGGTGACGACATAAAGCGCTGAACCGATTCGAGATCACGCAGACCAGTCTGCGCCAGCTCATCATTTTGTACCGCCGAGCGACGCATCACCGCATCAAACACCCGCAGATCCAGATCTTTCTGAAAACGCGCTGCGACACGTCCCATCACCCGCCCCCGGACATAGTCCAAGATGCCCATCATACCGTAAAGAAAGAGCACCAGTACGGACAAGGCCACGAGGGTAGCCTCGGACCGAGAGCCCAAAACCCGATCATACACCTGCATCATGTATAGGGGGCCTGTCAGCATCAGCAGATTGACGACTGCGCTGAAGATCGCGACAAACCAGAAATAGGGGCGGCTTTTTCGCCGGACGGTACGGAGCTCTTCCAGCCCAGTGGGGAGGTTTTTCATATTTGTCTTCTACAAACGGCTCTCGACAAAGGTGCCAAGATCCGGATCATGATGGTTATCGTCGATCACACTCTGTCACGATTGTGACACAGCGTGCGGGAATAGCGGGGACACCATTGGGTGTCTGAACAAATGCAATTAAGTAACCTTCTACAGCTATAAGTACAGTACCATATCCTGATACTTACAGCAGGTCGCTTATAGAAGAATAATGGATAACGGAAGGTATCTCGCGATGCGCGCGTACAAAATGATCTTTGCTGTGGCCGCTTTAGCAGTGATGGCAGGGTGCAGCGTGCCTGGCCCCGGCGACGCGCCGGATGGGGTGTATGACCCCTATGAGGCCCGCAACCGCAAGGTGCATGCCTTTAACGCAACCGTGGACAAAGCTCTACTGCGCCCCGCGGGCAAGGGTTATGTCAGCGCGGTTCCCGAACCCGTTCAGGCCGGGGTCAGCAATATGGCCGCGACCCTGTCGATTCCCGGATCGGCGGTAAACCACCTGCTGCAGGGCCGTCCGGGGGATGCGACCTATAACCTTGTGCGCTTTGCCCTGAACGCCACGCTGGGGCTTGGGGGTATTCTTGATCCCGCAACCGACTTTGGCCTACCCGAGGATTCCACCGGGTTTGGCGACACACTGGCAAGCTGGGGTGCAAAAGAAGGTGGCTATGTGGTTTTGCCGGTGCTTGGGCCGTCAAATGAACGTGATGCGGTCGGCACCGTTGTGGATCTGGCGTTTAACCCCTTGGGATCAGTCCTTGAAAAACCCGCAAGCCACATTGGAACCGTCGCCAAAGTGGCCGACCAGATTGGTGATCGGGGCCGATATGCCGATGTGATCGATCCAATTTTGTACGAAAGTGCGGATTCCTATGCCCAGCTAAGGTTGATTTATCTCCAAAACCGCCGACATGAGTTGGGAGAAGAAGCACCGGGCGAAGAGATTGATCCGCTTGCGCTCGACACAGAAGGATTTTGACGATGCGTCTTGGTATGACACGCAGAAGCTTTGGCCTTGGTGCCCTGGCATTGGCCACAACCCCCGCTACGGCCTGGGCGTTGAACGAAGGTCAGGCGCGCAAGCTGGTGGACGGGCTTGTTGGCGCCATCAACAAAGTGATCGATTCCGGCAAGTCCGAAGCGCGCATGATCCGCGAATTTGAGCAGATTTTCCGCCGCTATGCCGACCTGTCATATGTCGCGGCCTATGCAATGGGCTCTGATGGTCGCCGTGCGACAGCTGCGCAGAAAAAGGCCTTTACCGCCGCGTTCACTGGTTACATTTCCCGTAAATACGGCAAACGGTTTCGCGAGTTTATCGGTGGTCAGCTTGAAGTAACCAAGGTCAAGAAGGTTAAAAACTACTACGCCGTGACCACGCTGGCAAAGCTGCGTGGCCAGTCGCCGTTTGAAGTGTCGTTCCATGTCTCGGATCGCTCAGGCAAGGATCTGTTCTTCAACATGTATATCGAAGGCGTGAATCTGCTTCTGACCGAACGGACTGAAATTGGCGCCATGCTGGACAAACGCCGTGGCGACATCAACGCCATGATCAACGATCTGAAAAAGGCGGGGTAACGTCACCTCTCAGGTGCTGCGGGTGGTCTCATCACCGTGCAGCACCATCCCTGCCCTAAACCCAAGATCATCGCTCAGCTCGTGTGGCTCAAACCCTGCGCGGGTGGGGAACACATGGGCCGAATGGCATGAACGGCGAAGAGATGCTGTTGCTGTGCAACATTGAGTGGCGTTTTGAAGACGGGCGCTGGCAGGTGCTGCGCGAACAGAATTCCGTGCGTCCTCTGTCCGAAGCCTAAGACAAGATTGGGGGCGCAATGGCCCCCAAACACAGGTTAGTTGCCGTTGAAAATGTCGCGCAGCACCTGCTGAAGAACATCTTCGGCGACATCTTTGATCACGTCTTCGGGTTGATTGCGCGGTTGCGGCGCGGCTGGCGCAGGCGGAGCCACGGGCTGCGGGGCGCGTGCGGGCAGCGGTTTGATCGGCATGCCCTCATGCACCCGGGTCATCACCTCGTTCCAGATCTCGGTTGGCAATCCGCCACCCGTCACACCGCTCAGAGGTGTGTTGTCATCATAGCCCATCCAGACGCCTGTGACATAATCGGCGGTGAAGCCCACAAACCAAGCATCCCGCGCCTCTTGGCTGGTGCCGGTTTTACCCGCCGCAGGACGCCCATCCGCCAGAAGCGCGCGGCGCCCGGTGCCCTCTGTCACCACCTTTTCCATCATCCAGACAAGTTCCTGCGCGGCTTTGGTCTGGATCACCCGTTCCCCGATACCGCCCCCGGCCCCCATCAAGGGCGTGTCGTCACCACGCAGCGACAGTTCCACGAGACCATAGGGTGTCACCGACGAGCCACCGTTTAGAATACCGGCATAGGCGCCGGTCATTTCCAGCAAGGTCGCCTCAGAGGCCCCCAGCGCCAACGACGGGGTGTCTTTGAGATCTCGGGGAATACCAAAGTCCCGCGCCACCCGCATGACCAGAGGCCGCCCCACGGCCTCGGACACTTTCACCGCCGGGATGTTCAGCGACTGTTTCAGCGCATCGACCAACGTCACCCGGCCCTTATAGTTCCGGGTGTAGTTCTCCGGGCACCAGCGCCCTGATCCGGGGATATCCAGACAATAGGGTTCATCCGTCACCGCATCGAGCGGACCATAGCCCAGCTCAAGCGCGGTGGCATAGACAAAGGGTTTGAAGGCAGAACCGGTCTGGCGCACGGCCTGTGTGGCACGATTGAACAGACCTGAGGCATCGGTATCGCGTCCGCCAACCATGGCGCGCACGGCGCCATCGGCGGACATGACCACCACGGCAACCTGCGCCTTAGAGCCTTTGCGCACTTTGGTTTCAAACACCTGATTGACCGCATCTGCGGTGGCTTGCTGGATGCGCGGGTCCAGTGTGGTGCGGATCTCAACGTCTTCGGTGGTGTCGCGGGTAAAGAACTCTGGTCCCGACCGCATGACCCAATCGGCGAAATACCCGCCGCCCAGCGATTTTGACCCTTTCGACAGCTGCGCCGGATTTTGCTGATAGAAGGTGGTGTTCTTATCGTCCAAAAGCCCCTGATCATTCATCAGACGCAGTACGGTGGCGGCGCGATCATGGCTGCGTTTCAGATTTGCCGTGGGCGCAAGACGGGTCGGCGCGGTCAACAGACCTGCGATCATCGCCGCCTCAGAGGGGTTCAGCGCTGAGGCCGGTTTCCCAAAGTACCGTTGCGCGGCGGCTTCGGCCCCATAGGCCCCGCCACCCATATAGGCGCGGTTGAGATAGATCGAGAGGATCTCGTCTTTGCTGTATTTGGTCTCCATCGCCAGAGCAAAGATCGCCTCTTTGATCTTGCGTCCCATCGAGGACCGTCGGCAATCGGCCACATAATCCTGTTCACTGTCCCACTGGGTCGGGTCAAATTCGACACCCAGACACAAAAGCTTTGCGGTCTGCTGGGTGATGGTTGACCCGCCGTGGCCAGACAGAGGACCGCGCCCTTCACTCAGGTTGATGCGCACCGCGCTGGCCACACCGCGCGGGCTGATGCCGAAGTGGCCATAGAACCGTTTGTCCTCGGTAGCGACAACGGCGTTCTTCAGGTGCGGAGACACACTCGTCGCGCTGACCACGCCGCCGAACTGATCCCCACGCAGGGCAAAAACCCGCCCGTCGCGGTCCAGCATGGTCACCGACCCGCGTGCGCGGCCATCCAAAAGCGCGGAGAGATCGGGCAAGGCAGCACGTTGCATATAGACAGCGGTGCCGAGGATCAGGGCAACCACCAGAGTAGCAAAGACCGTCACCCGCCAGATCAGGCGCCAGAAAAATCGGAAGATCCCCAGAATGAACGCCACAATCGGGTTACGACGCCGTGTGGGTTTGCGTTTGGGTTTACGCGAAGCTGGCTTTTTCTTACTGGGTTTTGCACCGGTGCTTGCGGCCTTGCTATAGCGCTTATCGGCAACGAGTCGCCCCGGTTTGCGTCCTGAAGTACTCATAAATCTGCCCGCCTGAGTGTGCTTTTGCGCCGATTTTAACCGGTTCCATCAGGAATGTTGACCTGTTCAAATCGCTATCGGCGTATTTCTTCCGTTCAATAAATGAGCAATCAAGTTAATTTGCGCGTTTTTTGTGCGCGAACGCAGATTCTCGCGCCTCTTTCCCCCTCGAAAAGCTTCATTGCGCGGCAGCTGCCGGGTTTTTCTGCAGGTGCAAAGCGCACTGGCCTGCTCCTCCCGGCCGGCGCAATTCACAAAGGGGAACAAGGTGAAACTGATCATTGCAACGATCAAACCGTTCAAGCTTGAAGAGGTGCGCGAAGCTCTGACCTCGATCGGCGTGCGCGGCATGATGGTCACAGAAATCAAAGGGTTTGGCTCGCAATCCGGGCACACCGAAATCTATCGCGGTGCGGAATACGCGGTGAATTTCGTACCCAAGATCAAGCTCGAGCTCGTGGTCTCGGCCGGGATGGCAGAGCAGGTGGTTGAGACCATCAAGACCACCGCAAAAACCGGCAAAATCGGCGACGGCAAAGTCTTTGTGCTGGATGTGGAACAGGCGGTGCGGGTGCGCACCGGGGAAACCGATGCCGACGCGCTGTAACGCGTCCGGATCGAGAGGGAAATGAAACAGATGACACCGATCAAAACACTTGCAGCTCTGGGGGCCTTTGCGGCGCTTGCAACTCCGGCCTTCGCCCAAGAGGCGGCCGCCGCCCCCGACATCAACCCCTATATCTTCACCACTCTGCTGTTCCTGATTGGCGGCTTTCTGGTGTTCTGGATGGCAGCAGGCTTTGCCATGCTCGAAGCCGGTCTGGTGCGTTCGAAAAACGTCACCATGCAACTGACCAAAAACATCGCGCTCTTTTCCATTGCAGCGATCATGTACTGGCTGGTGGGCTATGGCATCATGTATCCCGGCGACTGGCTGATCGAAGGCTGGCTGGGGCCCTTCTTTGCGGTCGCTTCGCTAGAGCCAGTGGGGCTTGGCGCAGATGCGGCGTCGCTGGACTATGCTTCCGCAGGTTCGGACTTTTTCTTCCAGTTGATGTTCTGCGCGGCAACGGCATCCATTGTGTCGGGCACCATGGCCGAACGGGTCAAACTCTGGCCGTTCCTGATCTTTGTGGTTGTGCTGACTGGTATTATCTATCCAATCGAAGCCTCGTGGCAGTGGGGCGGCGGCTGGTTGTCGGAGGCGGGTTTCTCTGACTTCGCAGGCTCGACCCTCGTACACGCGGCCGGTGGCTTTGCGGCTCTGGCAGGCGCTCTGATCCTTGGCCCGCGTATCGGCAAATACAAAGATGGTCGCACTGTGCCTATGCCCGGCTCGAACCTTGCCCTTGCCACTTTGGGAACGTTTATCCTGTGGCTGGGCTGGTTTGGTTTCAACGGTGGTTCGCAGCTCGCCATGGGCACTGTGGGTGATGTGACCGACGTATCGCGAATCTTCGTCAACACCAACATGGCCGCCTCGGCCGGGGCTGTTGTTGCCCTGCTGCTGACCCAGTTCATGTACAAAAAGCCTGACCTCACCATGATCCTGAACGGCGCTTTGGCCGGTCTGGTGTCGATCACCGCTGAACCTCTGGCCCCGTCGGTGTTTGACGCAGTCTGGATCGGTGCTGTGGGTGGTCTGATTGTGGTCTTCACCGTACCTCTGCTCGACAAGCTGAAAATCGACGATGTGGTGGGTGCGATCCCTGTTCACCTCGTGGCAGGCATCTGGGGCACCTTGATTGTCGCCGTGAACACCCAGACCGAGATCAGCGAAGGTGTATCCCGCACCGTGATGCAGCAGTTCGGTGTGCAGGCCATGGGCATTCTCGCCATCGGTGTCTTTACCTTCGTGGCCTCAGGCATCGTCTGGTACATCCTCAAAGCCACCACCGGTATCCGGGTTGAAGAAGAGGATGAGATCAACGGTTTGGACATGGCTGAGCTGGGCATGGAAGCCTACCCAGAGTTCTCGAAAGGCTAACCGCGACCCGCGTTAAAACTAAAACAGGCCCGGGGATCCCCTCGGGCCTGTTTTGTGCGCGTGAGACGCTCAAAGCATTTAAGTCTTGCCAATCTCACGTTGAAGCCGCTGTTTGGCGATGGCTTCGTTCTGTTCAGCTTTGCGATTGTCGAACAAGGCGGTTTCCACATAGGTCAGATGCGCCTCAACGGCGGCCCGCGCCCGCGCCGGATCACGGGCCTGCAGCGCATCATTGATCGCGCGGTGCTGCTCTAACAGGGAATCCCGCGTGGTGCGCTGGCGGAACATGATTGTCCGATTGTAGAACACCCCTTCGCGCAGCAGCTGATACATCGAGCGCATCATATGCAGCATGATGACATTGTGGCTTGCTTCGATGATCGCCAGATGGAAATCCGCATCCAGATGCGCTTCGTCCGATGGGTTGCGCTTGGTATGGGCCGCGCACATCTTGTCGAAAATTTCTTGAATGACCCTCAGATCGGTTTCAGAGCCATAGGTGGCCGCACGCTCAGCAGCGAGCCCCTCCATATCCCGACGAAATGACAGATAATCAAACACCGCCTCATCGTGGCTGGCGAACAGGGTGATCAGGGCCTCGGAAAAGGCAGAGCCCAGAATTTCGGTGACAAAGATCCCTGCGCCAGCGCGGCTTTCCAGAAGACCGCGATCCTGCAGTTCCGCCACCGCTTCGCGCAGACTGGGGCGGGACACCCCAAGCCGCTCAGACAGCTCTCGCTCTGAGGGCAGTCGTTCGCCCGGACGCAAGATCCCGCGCAGGATCAGAAGTTCGATCTGATCGACGACAGCAGTTGACAGTTTTTCAGGTTTGACCGGCGTGAACGGCATAAGGCCCCCGTGGTGATTGGTCGGGAAAGATTACCAAACATGCTGGGGAAGGGAAGAGAAAGCTTTGCGCCGCAGCGGGACACCCGACAACTGATCTAAGGGGGAATCAGGCTCCCAAATTGGCCCGAAATTTGCGCCCATGAAGGCAGATCCGTTCAAAGGCTGGGCCCGCCGCAAGGAGCGGGCCCAATCGTGTCACTTAGATCGCCTCAAGCAGGGCCTCGCCGCCCGAGGTTTCGCAGACACCGGGGTTTTCTTCCGCCTGCAAAACTTTGACCACCCCATCTTCTGCCATCAGAGCATACCGTTTGGATCGGTCGATCAGCCCCACGGGAGGGGCGCTAAAATCCATGCCCATGGCTTTGGTAAAGCTCGCATCACCATCGGCGAGGAAAGTCAGGCCTGCCTCAGTGGCACCTGTCGATTCCCCCCAAGCCTGCATAACAAAAGGATCATTGACCGAAATACAGATGATCTCATCCACACCTTTTGCGGCGAACTGGTCTTTGGTGCGCATGAAGCTGGGCACATGCGCCGTGGTGCAGGTGCCGGTATAGGCACCGGGCAAAGCGAAAATCACCACCTTGCGGCCTTTGACACGCGCGGCCAGATCAACGGCGGCGGGACCTTCGGCACCCATCTGAAGCAGGCTGGCGGCGGGCAGTGTGTCTCCGACTGAAATCGTCATTCTATGTCGTTCCTTTGATTGCGTTCCCTGTCGCCGCAACGATAGTGTGCCCGCAGCAAAAGGAAAGCGGGGGACGCATGACAAACGTGGTTGTGATTGGCGCCGGGCAGGCAGCGGCATCTCTGGTGGCGCGACTGCGGTCCAAAGGGTTTGAGGGCGGCATCACCCTGATCGGTGAAGAAGCTGTACCGCCCTATCAGCGCCCTCCCCTGTCCAAAGGATATCTTCTTGGAGATATGGCGCTTGAACGCATGTTTCTGCGCCCCGAAGCCTGGTATGCGGAAAACAATGTGACCTTGAAGCTCGGGTCCCGTGTTGAAACCATTGATCGGGCGGCCAAGGTTGTTCACGTGGGTGACGAAGCTGTGCCCTACGACCACCTGGCGCTGTGCACGGGGTCGGACCCACGCCACCTTCCGGCCTCTATCGGCGGTGATCTGGACGGTGTCCTTGTTGTGCGCACGCTGGCCGATGCCGACGCCATGGAACCGCTGTGCCAAGAGGGCAAACGCGTTTTGATCGTTGGCGGTGGTTATATCGGGCTCGAAGCGGCTGCGGTCGCCTCCAAGCTGGGCCTGAACGTCACCTTGGTAGAAGCGGCCGAGCGTATCCTGCAGCGTGTTGCCTCCCCTGCCACCTCTGACTATTTCCGCGCGCTGCATCAATCACATGGGGTCGATCTGCGCGAAGGCTGTGGTCTGGTCAAATTGACGGGTGAGGGCCATGTCAGCGGCGCCGAATTGACCGATGGCAGCACGCTGGATGTGGACTTCGTGATTGTCGGTGTGGGCATTGCCCCGGCCTCAAAGATCGCTGAGACCGCAGGTCTCGACATCGACAACGGCATCAAGGTCGATGCACAGGGCCGCACATCGGATGAGGCCATCTGGGCCGCCGGAGACTGTGCCTCCTTCCCCGGAGCTGACGGCCAGATGCGTCTGGAAAGCGTGGGCAATGCCATCGATATGGGCGAACTTGTGGCCGACAACATTATGGGCGCTGATCGCAGCTATGAGATCAAACCCTGGTTCTGGTCGGATCAATACGATGTAAAACTGCAGATTGCTGGGCTGAACACCGGCTTCGACCGCGTTGTTGTGCGCGACACCGGGTCTGCCCGGTCGCATTGGTACTATGCCGGTGAGACCCTGCTTGCGCTGGATGCCATGAACGATGGCCGCGCCTATATGGTTGGCAAACGTTTGATCGAAGCCGGGAAATCCCCCGCCCCCGAGGCCGTCGAGAACCCCGAGACCGAGCTCAAGGCTCTGTTGAAAGCGTGAGAATTGTAGCCGGCGAATTTCGTGGACGGCGGCTGGCGGCCGTTGGCAAAGGCGATCCGGGCGCGCATCTGCGCCCGACCACCGACCGCGTGCGCGAAAGCCTGTTCAACACGTTGAACGGCGGCCGATTTGGGGACCCTATAGAAGATCACCGCGTGCTGGACCTGTTTGCCGGTACCGGCGCTTTGGGGCTTGAGGCCCTGTCTCGCGGTGCCGCGCATGTGACCTTGGTCGACGATGGCCGTGTCGCAGGGCGCTTGATCCGCGAAAACATCAAAACCCTGGACTGCCGAGACCGGGCCAAGCTGATCTCAAGCAATGCCACCCGCCTCCCCGCCGCAGAGGCGCCGTGCGGTCTTGTGTTCCTTGATCCGCCTTATGGCAAAGCGTTGGGAGAAAAAGCGCTGGAGGCCGCACGGTCGGGGGGATGGATTGCCCCAGAGGCCTTGATTGTCTGGGAAGAAAGCGCCGCGCAAGATGCCCCCGAGGGGTTTAGCTTGCTGGACCACAAACGCTACAGCGACACATGGGTGACCTTTCTAGAAGCGGATTAAGCTTGGTCAGCTGACCTTCCGGGAGCGGCCCTTGCGCCATTTGCGCCGCAGATAGCTAAGGTTCAGCAGCTCTGACACTGGGCGTTTGGCTTTGCTGCGACTGGCCTCAATTGCTGAGCTACCGGACACGAGAGGCGGATGGCCAACAATTTCCGGGGTCGCCGCATACGCACCCAGATCAAACAGATCGATCGGCCAATCTGCGGTGTGCTGCACCGGTGACAGGGCATTCAACAGGCGTTCAGCTGTGTGCCGGTCCAACGTGTAAGCCGCCGTACGAAACGCCGACATTGCCAGACGTGCCGCTTTGCTTTGCGATCCAGCCAAAGCTCGTTCTGCCCCCACCACCCGCGCATTCAGATGGTGCAGGAGCAAGATCGGTGCAGCGCGATATCCCCCGTTTTGGAGGAACTCAGCAAGAGTGCTATCGACCAAGGCATCATCTTCAAGTATCAGGGCAAACTTGGCGTCACTGGCCAAAAAGGCCCGATAGATTTCCCGATGAGACAGGGCGCAGGCAAATTCCGCGTCTGACATCGGCCGATGCATAGCGCGTGTCGCCGCGGGTCGATCAATCTGGCTTTCCCAGTCACTGGACAGGCCTTTGCGCCCATCGACAGCATCATAAAAGTCGAAAGCGATCCCCAGGTTATCCAACTTGCCAGCGATTTCAGCCCGGCGCGGATTCTCCGTGGCCAAAGCGACAACATAGGTCTTGAGATCAGACATGGAGGCGGTCCTGCAGTTTTCCAGAACCACCCCTAGCCCGCCACTTCGATGGGATCAATCACTGGCGGTACCTCCGGCGGCTTTCACCGCCGGATTACTTTATTTGGTTGCGGTGCCGCGGGCAGCTGCAACAGCATTTTGAGCGTCGCGCACCAGAGCAGCACCATCCAGCCCACGCTCGGTCATCTCAGCAACCCAGTCCTGTGTCACCTCGACGCCCAGCGCTTTGATTTTGGCCGTCGCATCCTCAGACAGCGTGGCGATCTCATTGCCCGAGGCTTCCATGGCCTTGCGCCCGTCGGCATCCCCCAGATCATGAGCGCGCCCCGCCCAGGCCGAGGTTTCCAAACCCGAGTTGGCGTCAATCACAGCGCGCAAATCGTCCGGCAGGCTCTCATATACGTCTTTGTTCATCGCCCAGATGAAAAAGAGGTTATACAGCGCATCCTCACCCGCCACATCAGTGTGGCTGTCGGTCAGCTCATCCAGTTTCAAAGACGGTGACATTTCCCAGGTGATCACACCACCGTCGATCACACCTTTGGAGAGGGATTCTGGGAACTGAGGCACAGGCATCCCCACAGGGTTCGCACCCAGTTTTTCCAACAAAAGTGTCGCCGGGCGCGAGGGGCCACGCAGCTTCAATCCCTGGAGATCCTCAACACCTTGAAGTGCAGCACCTTTTTTATGCACAATGCCCGGACCGTGCATATGCGCGGCGATCAACTGCACATCGGCAAAATCATCCGACAGGTATTTCCGGGTAAACTCCCAAGCCGCGCGCGAGGCCTCTTCCCCAGATTTCGGGGTCATGAAAGGCAGCTCAAGCGCCTCGGCTTCGGGAAAACGACCCGCCTGATAACCGGGGATCACCCAGCCGCCATCAACCACGCCATCCAAGATCAGGTCAAACTGCTCAGGGGCCGCTCCGCCGAGCTGCATGAAAGGATAGATCTCCACCTTGATGCGCCCGTTCGATTCGGCTTCGACCTTCTCGGCCCAGGGCTCGATAAAGTACTTAGGGTTCGCCGAATTTGGCGAAACGAAATGCTGAAAGCGCAAAGTCACCTCTTGAGCCAAAGCTGATCCTGCAATCAAGCTTAGGGTTGCGGCCATCAAAGAGGTGCGGAACGGGTTAGACATCTTCGGTCTCCTCATTCTGGGCCGGGCATTTTGCCGGGCCTTCACTGCGGTGCGGCAGACGCGAAAGACCTATGAAAATAAGGTGAATGGTGCAAGGCTGCCTGAGTTTTCAGCCAAGATGATAGCGCTGTATCACCGTGAAAAAGAACAGAGTTCCAAGCAGACCGGGAATTCCATGCTGGTTTCCCCGTCATAAATTGATATCATTACATTCAAATGCGTGAATTTGGAGGAGCGCCGCATGTCCCGTTTTGCCCCAACCCGTCGTGACCTGCTCAAAATGGGGGCCGCCATGCCGGCGCTGACCCTGCCCGGTCAAGCCCTGGCAAATCTTGGCGCGCCTATCACCGGCAATCCCGCATACTTCCGGTTCACCCTAGGTGACGCTCAGCTGACCGTGATCTCGGACGGCCACCTTGAAACGCCTGCAAGTGGCCTGGGCGTCAATGCCGACCCTGCCGAAGTGCAGGCCTTTCTCGCGCGTCACTTCCTGTCGCCCACCACCAATTACAACCACACCAACCACCTGTTTATCGAACTTGGAGATGCCAAAATTCTGGTTGATGTTGGGTCCGGTGATCGGTTTCTCGACACCGCAGGTCGCTTGATGGACAACCTCGACACGGCGGGCATCGCGGCGGATGAGATCACTCACGTCGCCATCACCCACGCGCACCCCGATCATATCTGGGGGATTCGTGATGACTTTGACGAAGCCATTTTCCCTGATGCCGAATATTTCATTGGTGGCGCAGAACATGCCTTCTGGATGCAGGAGGGTCTGGCCAGCCAGGTGCCTGCCGAGATGCAACAGTTTGTCGTCGGAGCACAGAATTCGATCAATGTGGATGGCGCCGAATGGCAGCTGCTGAGCCATGAACAGGAGATTGTACCCGGCGTCCGTGTGATCGACACCCCCGGTCATACACCAGGCCACATAGCGGTGGTGGTGGAGAGCCAAGGCCAGCAATTGATGGCCGTTGGCGATGCCATGAATCACGCCTTCATGAACTTTGCCCATCCCGACTGGGTCAACGGGTTTGACATGGACGGCGCTCAGACCGCGGCCACACGCCGCCGCATTCTGGATATGGCTGTGACCGACAATATGGTGATGCTCGGCTACCACTTCCCCTTCCCCGGCGTGGGGCAGGTCATGCGCGACGGCGCAGCCTATCGTTTTGTGCCCGCGGCGTGGAAATGGTAAGGATCTAAGGGAACGCCAACTCCGCTTAAAGGCCCCCTCTCGGCAGTATATCAAAGCACCATATCAACTACGCTCAACAAGACGGCAGCCCAGTTTAGCCCGGGCTGTCACGAAACATATGTCAATTTGCGACCTGAGATCAGCGATAGGCTTCGAACAGAAGAGTGCGGCTCTGAATCGCCCCAAGCTCCGAATACCGCTCAAAAGGAAAACCGCGACATATCGTAAAACTCTGGATTTCCCGATAACCGTTGGAAAACAGGGCTGGCGTGTGGGGACCAATATTAATCACGCACAACGTAGGGCCTATTGGGAATGAAAACCAAAGTTTCCCCAATGGTTCACTTTTACCCGTTGCGCGACAATCATGCCGCGCTGTTGTTTGAAGAAGGCCTGACACTGCGCGGCATCGCCCCTCCCAAGAACGCAAGCCTTTCATCTGTGTCACAAAGCTATGCCCAATAACAAAGCTTACTCGCATACGCTGATGCAGGAAATTTTGAACTCTTAAGCCAAAGCGCTGTACCGACAAAGTGTCAGCACTCTGCGCCCTCTGCCATCACTTTCGCGGCGACGTAAGAGCCACGAACGCAGTGCTGTGCTATGACTTCCCCCCGGCGTGGAACAGATCATGTGCCAGGCGAGACCCATCCGTTTGTGCCCACCCTATCAAAGTGATGAGAGACGAAGCTATTTTCATTCACTCAACGGCTTGACCCTTTGTTTTATTTCCGTAAACAGACCTCTTGGACAACCCAATGTACTCCTTTTTGGACCTACGGAAATCAGGTCAAGTAATGCTTCCAACGATCAATATGTTCTGGAACTCTGGCCCTCTAGGCGAGGTTCATGTGGCCTGCATCCGCTCATTTATGCGTCAGGGTCATCACGTACGCCTTCATTGCTACGCCTCTCCTGAAGATGCCCCTCAGGGAGTCGAATTGTTTGATGCCTCGCGTTTAATGCCTGTCGAAGAACTCATTTCCAATTCAATAACGGGCAGTGTTGCCCTTGGAAGTGACAGATACAGATACCGGCTGATCGAAGCAGGCATGGGTATATACTGTGACTGCGATATGTATTGCCTACATCCAATTCAGCCGAGCGAGTACATCATCGGCCAGGAAGATAAAGACACTTTCAATGGCGCCATCCTCTACTACCCAACCGGCAGTGAGATGTCGAAAATGCTCCTGAACGCCACTTCGGGAAAATATGTTATACCGCCTCACCTCAAGCCGATCAAAAAGAAAGCGGCAGTGCTGCGCAAAAACCTAGGGTTCCCAAAATCAGTTGAAAAGCAGGGTTGGGGGGTGTGGGGCCCTAAACTTATCACGCACTGTGTCAAATCTCTCGGGCTGGAACCCAAAACGTCACCAATCGATAGGTATTATCCATTGCACTATAACCATACCCAACTTTTGTTTGAGGACGGTTTAACCCTAAGGGATATTGTTACCCCCAGAACGCAAGCGGTGCACCTCTGCCACAATGCGTTGCCAAAACAGCCCGTCACGCCAAACAGACCGATGTGGGAAATTCTCAACGCATGATGGATGCTGCAGCGCTTGAAGGCACTGCAGCTCCCCTGAAACGGTAGGACTTCAAGTACGAGCTGCGGTTTCAAGCCGTTCTAGAAAATCTTCGACCTGCGCTTCCTCTGGCCACATATTGCCCGGAACCCAGGTGAGCGCGCCAGTTTCCGGATCTCCATCCAACTCCCAATGGCCCGGGCAATCATATACTACACCGCTGACATAGGTATAACTTACCTCTCCTATCACCGGCTCCTCTCCGCGATACATGCCATCTAGAGCACAGGATTGCATACCTAGCTTTCTAGCCGCTTTGTACGCCAACCGAATAAATCTTTCGTCAACATTTTCGGGGTTTGCGTCAAATACACCGCTTCCGCTTGCACGGAAATCACCCTTCCTTGTAAAACGGCGAAACGCAAATGCACGTTTCCCGATGACAACTACTCGAGTATCGAATTCATTTCCCGCAAGAAATTCCTGACAAAGGAAATACCCTGCCTGCGGCTCAAACTCTTTATACC
The DNA here is from genome assembly GCA_947497905.1 of uncultured Pelagimonas sp. Classification (GTDB taxonomy): domain Bacteria; phylum Pseudomonadota; class Alphaproteobacteria; order Rhodobacterales; family Rhodobacteraceae; genus CANMIH01. The sequence continues at coordinate 454,188 of CANMIH010000002.1, read as the reverse complement.
GAAGTGTTTCTCTGGATCCATATATGACATTCCAAATGAGGGACAGAATGCGTTTTGAAACACCAAGCGATCGTTTGACATCTAAATCGAGAACAAAGTGGCGAAATTTTCGTGATATGTGTTTCTTTGCCAGCGCTTTATTGTGAACTAAAGCTACATTTTCCGATCCAGCACCGGTGGCTAGCTTTGAAACGAAGGGGTACTTGGCAGTTTCAATCCACTCCAAAGCCGTTTCCTTGCTGAAAAGACTTTGTTTTCAGGCGAGGGAATATCCGCTGCCTGAAACAACATTGCCTGCGCAATTTTATCATCATAATGCCAAGAAGTATTTTGATCCGGATAAACAGCAAGCGCCATTTCAGTTTCAACGACGGGCTGCAAGCGTCTGGCGATACGGTGCATACCTCCAAAATGAGCCCACCGCCACATGAAGCCATCACAGTCCTCCAACTCATCTAGAATTTCGTTGCTTGAGAGATCAACCTCTTTAACGGTGCACCCATTCGCCTCGAGTAGCTGCTTCCATCGGATGCTAGACGAATCATAACCTACCGGCTTGCCCTTCGCGGTATAATCATCGTGGGCAATTGCAACTTTGACACTGCGTATGGAAGGCTGCTTCCTCCAAACGCCATCCTATAAGTTGCACAGCGGTGTAAGCCGGAATGACCGTTCAGGTACCCTCCAAAACGCATTTGCGAGGGCACCTGAACGGTCCGGTTATTTGGCGGGCCGTGCCAGCCGGGTGCCTGTCACCTGTGCAACTGTTGCGGGGGCACCAAGGGAGACCAAGTCCGGTGCGGGGCAGGAGGCTGGGGAACAGGGCAGATAGTAAAGGTCCGCTTCGGCGGAGAAGCCAGCGCCATCAGCATTTAAGTCACCACGATAAACGGTCACGTTCAAACCGTTTGGTACACCCGTTTTTGCATCTGCCAAAAAGGCAAACATCTGAATTTCAAAACTCTCTCCCTCCCGCTTTGTGACGCTGGCCGGGCTGTCGGTGAACTTCAGCCCGCCGGCGCCAAACATCCATCCGCCCACGACATCGGCGGTGCCATCGGCGCTGATGTTCATGATATTCTGATAGGCGCCGCCATCGGGCAGCACGCCAGAGACTTCGACAAACCACGTGCCCGACAAGTCAGATCCGGCGGTGGGCTCGGCGGCAAGGGTTGGCTGCGCGGCGACAGTCAACGCCAGGGCTGTGGTTGCGGTTTTGATGAGGGTCGAAAACATGTGGGTGATCCTTTTGACAAGATTAAACTTGTCTCTGAGTTACCGCTCCACATCGTCACAAAAAAGAATAGCTTTTCGCCACATATGGTAGAAAAAGTTGACCGGCACTCCACACCACGAAAAAGCCCAGCCAAAAGGCTGGGCTGTGTCATCAGTCATCTGGGCAAAATCAGACGGGATAAGTCGGATGAAACTTGCCTGCGGGGGAGAGCGTGAAGATCTCAACACCGTCTGAGGTCACCCCCACCGAATGTTCGAACTGTGCCGAGAGAGATTTGTCACGGGTCACCGCGGTCCAGTCATCGGCCAGAACCTTGGTCTCGGGGCGGCCCAGATTGACCATGGGCTCAATGGTGAAGAACATGCCTTCTTCCAGAACCGGCCCGGTGCCCGGGCGACCATAGTGCAGCACGTTTGGCGGTGCGTGGAACACCAGACCCAGACCATGACCGCAGAAATCGCGCACCACCGACATGCGCTGTGCTTCCACATAGCTCTGGATGGCATGACCGATGTCACCAAAGGTATTGCCGGGTTTGACCGCTTCAATCCCTTTCATCAGCGCATCATGTGTGACCTGAATGAGACGTTCGGTCTTGCGGCTCAGCTTGCCCGCCACATACATGCGGCTTGTATCCCCAAACCACCCATCGACAATCACGGTGACATCGATGTTGAGAATGTCGCCGTCCTTGAGCTTTTTCTCACCGGGAATGCCGTGGCACACCACATGATTCACGCTGATACAGCTGGCGTGCTGATAGCCCTTGTAGCCGATGGTGGCCGATTTCGCGCCAGCCTCTTCCACACGGTTGCGAATGAAATCATCAATGGCTCCGGTGGTTTGACCGGGCACAACCAAGTCAGCCACCTCGTCGAGGATCTGTGCCGCCAATGCGCCCGCGCGGGCCATGCCAGCGTAATGGCCGGGTTCATAAATGCGGATACCGTCGCGCGTGGTGCGACCGCTCAAATCATCGTTCAAGGTATGCTCCTACTCGGGTTTGTTGCATATCTAGCGCCTCTGCCCCGGATTTGCCAGAGGGCACAACTGCTGCTTTCCCTCAGTCAGTAAGCCCCCTAAGACTGCTCGACAAAGAGGAGCGCCGCCCATGTCACATGTCACCCTTGTCCGCCACGGTCAGGCCAATACCGCAGCGCGGGACGAAGCCAACTATGACCGGCTGTCTGATCTGGGCCGCAATCAGGCGAAATGGCTGGGCGAGTATTTTCAAGGCACCGGCGAGGTCTTTGCCCGCATCTATACCGGCACCATGACCCGCCATATTCAGACCGAAGAAGAGATCGGCGCCAAGTGCCCGATCGAGGTGGTGCGAGATGCCCGTTTGAACGAGATGCCTTATTTTGATCTCGCCAAACTGATGGAAGAACAACACGGCGCCAAAGTTCCTCAAGACCGCGAAGAATTTATCCCGCATCTGCCGTTGATGTTCGACAAATGGCAGAAAAATGAGCTTGAAGGCGTCTCAGAAACATGTGCCGAGTTTGAAGCCCGCACACGCGATGCACTGCATGAGATTGCCGCCGGAGAGGGCCGCGCGATGGTGGTCACTTCTGGCGGTTGGATCGGCATGGCAATGCGTCTGACCATGCGTCTGGATCTGACGGCCTGGGCGCATGCCTGTCTGGCGATTGAAAACACATCCCTGCACCGCATCCAGCCGCTGTCGACCGGACTGGTCCTGACCCAATTCAACGCTCTGCCGCACCTCGACACACCAGAACGCGCCTTTGCCCGCACCCATATTTGATTGACGAGACAGATGCCTGGGGCCTCATCCATGGCCCTATGGCACCGGCTCAACCCTTTTCTGTCTCAGCAACAGCAGCTGCAATTGTATTCAGCAGATCCTTGCGCAGCACCGGTTTCATCAGAAAACGATCATTGGGGCGCAGCCCATTGCCATTGACCGCCGCCTCATTGGGATAGCCGGACATAAACACAACCTTGAGCTCAGGGTTCAACGCAGACAGCCGCTGGGCCAGCACCGGCCCCTGAACGCTGCCCGGCACCACAACATCGGTCAGCAGAACATCAATATCGGCAATCGCCTCTTGGTACTGCGCTAAGGCGATATCACCGGAGGTGGCGGTCAACACATCATACCCTGCCGCAGTCAACATCCGCTCTAACAGAGTCAGGATCGCCGGCTCGTCCTCAACCACCAAAAGGCGCGCCTGACTTGTACCTGCCACAGGCATGCTCGGTTGCTGCCGTGCACGTAGCAGATCGATGGCTTCGCTGTTTGCAACCGGGAGATAGATTTTGAAGGTCGTCCCCACCCCCACTTCGGAATAGATCCGCATCGCGCCTTTCGATTGGCGAACAAAGCCGTCCACCATGGCGAGCCCAAGGCCCGACCCTTCATTGGGACCCTTTGTCGAATAGAATGGCTCTATCACCTTGGAGAGCTCATCGCGCGGGATGCCAACCCCATTGTCCGAGACAGCAACCATGACATAGCGACCCGGTTCAATTTCTTCAGCCCGCTCTTCCACATAATCAGACGAAATACGGATATTGCTGGTTTCAATGGTCAGGCGCCCGCCATCGGGCATGGCGTCACGCGCATTGATACAGAGATTGAGCAGTGAGGATTCCAGAAAGTTAGGATCAATTTCAACCTGCCAGACCCCAGCCGTCAGAATGGTATCCACCTTGATACGTGCGGGGATGATCCGGGCAAACATCGTACAGATCTGGCTGATGACCGCATTCACATCTGTCACTTCGGGTTCGAGCTTGGCCTGACGCGCAAAACTCAGCAACCGGCGGGTCAATTCCCCACCGCGTTGACAGGCATGAACAATTTCAGCGGCATAGGTTTCAGGGGTCTCACCTTCGTCCATTTCGCCGATCAGGTCGGCGTTGCCACTGATGATCGCCAACAGATTATTGAAATCGTGAGAGATGCCACCCGCAATTCGCCCAATCGCCTCCATTTTCTGGGCTTGCCCCAATTGCATCATGGTGGCGCGCAGTTGTGTTTCGGTGGCAACCTGCTCGGTGACGTCAACGATCATGCCATCACCGATAATCGTGCCGTCGTCATGGGCCACCACTTTGCCCCGGCCATGCAACCACTTCACCGTCTTATCCCGCATTAGGATGCGATAGCGCACATCCCAGTCGCCACCGCGCGCAATGGCCGTCTCAATGGATTTGGACAGAACCGGCAGATCCTCGGGCACAATCCGGTTCCAGTGCTTTGCAGGATCGCCGATGTCCTCCCCTTCGATAGGCTCCCAGATGGTTTTGATACCGGGGCTTACATAGTCCAGCCCCTCACTTCCGTCAGGATTGCGACGGTAGCGGAAGATATATCCCGGTATGCTCTCCGCAATACTTTGAAACAGGGCGGTGTCATCGTCTGATTTGGCCATGCAGGCTCCGTGAGCAGGTCTTGAAACAACCATAGCCCCAAACCATGAGATTTCTATTGAAACCTAACGGCCTAATGCGAGCTGCAAGGCAGGGGGTATCGGCAACCCCTTGCCGAGACTGGTTTTCCTGACTGGTCCACCAGTCCGAGCTCAGGCCTTATGTTCTCGACAAAACGAAAGGTCCGTCATGCTTCGATCCACCGGTATGCGCTTTGCCATAGTTGGGGTTCTGGCCCTGATCATGTTCATCCCGCTGTTTTTCGCCGCCGAGGTGATCAACGCCCGCAAACACTATTCCCAATCCACCATCGACACGGTGGGACAGGAATGGGGCGGTCGGCAAAGCCTGTCTGGACCCGTGATGGTGATTCCCGTGGAACGCCCCTATACGCAGGTCAAAACACGCCCCAAAATCGATCCAGCCACCGGTTTGGCCATGATCGATGCCACAACTGGCAAAGAACTGGTCGAGCGCTATGAGGAAACTGGGATTTCCCGCGTTAAACCGATCTATCTCTACCCCGATCAGTTTACAGCTAACATCAACAGTGAAACCGAGATCCGCAGCCGCGGCATTTTCCGCGCGCCGGTTTATACAGCGCAGGCCGAAATGCAGTTCGATTTCGACACGGCATCCGTCTCGCGGGTGGTGCAGGACAATGAGAGCGTGCTTTGGGATCTGGCGGAAATCCACATCCATGTCAGCGCAAACCGGGCCCTGCGGGGTGTGGCCGAGATGACAGCGGATGGGCGGGTTTTGTCCTCTGAACCGCTCACTGAGAGTGCCGGATTTGTGGCAGCAGCACAGGATCCGCGCGAGACAACATCTTATCAGCTCAAGATGGGGTTTAACGGGGCACAGGAGATCTTTGTCTCGCCCGTGGGTCGTTCTAGCGACATCACCCTGACAAGCGACTGGCCGCATCCATCTTTCTCGGGTGGGTTTCTACCCAACACCCGTGACATCACCGACGAGGGGTTTACGGCCAACTGGAGCATCCCGCATCTGGCCCGCACCCTGCCGCAGGTCAGCCGCGATGACAGCTATCACCGGGCGCGGTCGCATGAGATCACCTTTGGCGTGCGCCTGATCGAACCAAATGACTTTTACCAAAAGGCCTTTCGTGCGGCGCGCTATGGTATTCTCTTTATCGCGCTGACCTTTCTCACCATCCTGTTGACCGAGAAATCCAGCGCCAAGCCCACCCACCCGGTGCAGTATATCCTCGTGGGTCTGGCCCAGACGATTTTTGTTCTGTTGATGGTCGCCTATGCCGAACATCTGGGGTTTGAGCTGAGTTATCTTATTTCCTCGGGCGCCACGATTGCCCTGCTTACGCTGTTTGGGATCATTGGCCTGAAGATGGGCACACGGGTTTGGGTTCTGAGCGCCGCACTGATTGTGGTCTATACCGTGCTTTATCTCATCCTGAAGTCCGCAGATTACGCACTTCTGGCTGGATCGACACTGGCCTTCCTGGCTCTAGCCGTGACCATGATCGCCACCCGCAACGAGGATTGGTACGGGCCTGAAAAGCCCAAGAAGGTCAAACCGCCCAAAGATAAGGCACCTGAAACCACGGCCCAACGCAAACTGCCCTGGCCAGAGCCTGCAAAACCCGACGAAGAGGCATAACCCCTTGCCGCCCGGATCTGCGCCGCTAAAACTGGCGCAGATTTCGAAGCCCCGTCAGCGCGTGGGCGTGAGCGGATAGGGCAAATGGTATTTCTAACAATCCTTTTGGGACTGATGCCCAGCATGTTGATGGTGACGCTGGGTGGCGTTGTGCGCAAACGTCTTTCCGTGAACGCCTGGCAGGGGTTGGACAAGCTCAACTTTGAAATCCTCTTTCCTGCCCTGATTTTTGTGGCAGCCTCAGGCCGTCCCATTGCCCCACGCGACATCCTCAGCATTGGCCCTGCGGTCTGGGCCATGCTCACCGCGGCACTGGTGATCGGCTATGCCGCGCGCCGATTTGGGCCAGACCGCTTTGTCGATTTCGCCGGGGCCTGGCAAACCGCCTGGCGTTTCAACACCGCCTTGGCCTTTGTCGCGGCGGCAACGCTGAGCGAGCCTCCTTTGGCCGAGCTGGCCGTGGCGGTGGGCATGGCGATTCCGCTGGCTAATGTCTTTGCGGTGTCTGCTCTGTCGCGTGGTCAGGGCAGCCTGGGTCAAACCCTGATCAAGGTGCTGCGCAATCCATTCCTGATCGCCTCAGTCTCTGGGGTGATTGTAGGGGTTTCGGGCCTGCAGATCCCGGCCCCGCTGATGGCTCCACTTGAAATGCTGGCCACTGCCGCGATTCCTGTGGCGCTGATTTCCGTGGGGGCGACGATGAACTGGGGGGCCCTGGCGCGGTTGGATCGGTTCAGTGGTATTCTCGTCGCCACCAAACTTGCTATTCTGCCCGCCCTGACCTTTGCCGCCTGCCTTCTGTTGCAGGTCGATCCGGTTCTGGCCCGTACTCTGGTCTTGTTTGGTGCCCTGCCCACCGCCTCGGCCTCTCATGTGCTGGCGGCGGGCTTTGGTGCGGATCGCGAGCTCTCCGCGACCCTTGTCGCGCAATCCACTTTGCTCAGCGCAGCGACCTTGCCGCTGTGGATCACGCTTATTGAACTGACCTTCTGACCCTATTCGGTCACGGTAATTGTAATCACCTCGGACACAACCGGCGGATTGTGCGGCACGTGGTACATGTCGCCCAACACCATCTGGAGCGTATGGGTCCCCGGCGCCAGATCAAGCGTGGTTTCCGTCTGGCCACCGCCAAAGTGTTTGTGATTGTCATCCGCATAAAGGCCATCGGCGGTCATATCCGCATCCTCAGCACCTTCGCCAAAGGGCACGCGATCAATCAGGAGATGGTGGTGCCCGGTGTTTTCCTTCTCGGTCCCAGCGGGGGCCACGCCCATGCCCTTCAGACCAAACACCACAGAGACCTTGCCCTGCACAGTGTCCCCATCTGAGAGATTGATAAAATAAACCTCTGCCCCCTCGGGCGATGGTGTTTCACCGGCCAAGGCCATGGTTGCGGTCATAAATGTTGCAGCTACTGCTACGATCACATTTTTCATAGGTCTGTTTCCCTTTGTTGCTCGGGACGGCTTGCGCGTCCTATAGAAACAAACACGAGGGAGACGGGTATTATTCGGCAGTTTTTCAAAAAAACTGGAGAACAACGGATACGGGATGGGCTGGAAGAGGTCTTTCCCAGACTGTGGCGCTATTGCTTGGCACAAACCGGTCAACGTGATTGGGCCAATGAGCTTGCCCAGATGACTTCGATCCGAGCCTTGGAAAAAGCGCATCTCTTCGATCCCGAAACCCATCTGGACCGCTGGCTATTTCGCATGGCGCATAACCTCTGGCTCAATGAACTGCGCGCGCGGCGTGTGCGACAGGGGGGTGGTCTGGTGCCCGTTGAAGACGTGGATCTTCCTGACACGTCCTCATCCACAGAAGTGAATATTCTGGCCCGAGAGGTGTTCTCCTTTATAGAGCAGCTGCCCGAAGCACAGCGCGTGACGGTGTTACTGGTCTATGTCGAAGGGTTCCGATATGCCGAGGCCGCCGAGGTGCTCGAGATTCCAATTGGGACCGTGATGAGCCGTCTGGCCGCCGCTCGCAAACGGTTGACCACTCTGGCAGGTGAACAAAAGGAAAAGGGTACATGACGCTGGACGCCTTCTCTGACGAAGATCTGACGGCCTGGTTGGATGGCGAAGCCTCCGGAGACCTGTCCCAGCGGATCAAAGCGGCGGACAGTCCTGCTTTGCAAGCGCGTCTAGCAGAGCTGCGCGGTGGGCGCGCGCTGGCCGAGTCTATGTTTGCAGAAGCATTACAGCTCGCCCCTCCGATGCCCTCGCTACCGGTTCAAACGCAGAGAACGTCATCTGGATGGATCGCCGGTGGATTGATCGGGTTGGCCGCCGGTCTTCTCTTGGCCGTTGCCCCCATGCTTTGGCGCAGCCACGCGATCGAACCCTGGCATCAGGACGTAGCCGCCTATCAGGCACTCTATATTCCACAGACGCTGGCATCGGTGCCTGCGGATGGGGCTGCGGATCTGGCCCGCCTGTCTGATGCCTTAGGACGGGACCTGACCGGATTGCCCGATGTGCCGCAACTTGAATTTCGCAGAGCCCAAGCTCTGGGGTTTGAGGGGCGTGTGTTGATCCAGATCGCGTATCGCGGTCCCGATGGCGTCCCTTATGCTCTGTGCATCCTGAATAAATCAGGCGACGCCACAGACCTCGAAGCACAGCAACTGGCAGGCATGCAGGCCGCCAGCTGGGCAGACCAGAACCACCGCTTTCTTTTGATTGGTGGCACCGATGCCCAATTTGTCCAGAATGCGGCCCAACAGTTTGCTGCAGCGCTCTGATTTGTTTCCAATACCTTAGCCTATCCACGGTTTGCGCACAGTCTTAACAATTCGTTGTTTCGCAATCTCAAACAGACCGTCTAAATTCCCCGGTATTGTCTGTCCACTGCCCCAATCGCGCCCTTTTTCGCCGCCATACAAGCTGCAAGACAAACGTGAATTGAGGACCTGAGCATGGACCGCCTGACCGAAATGGAAGCATTTGCCACTGTGGTGGACCAAGGTGGCTTTACCGATGCCGCCAAGAAAATGGGGATCTCAAAATCCGCAGTATCCAAACATGTGTCATCGCTTGAGGCCCGTCTCGGCGCCCGACTTCTGAACCGCACGACGCGCCGGGTGAGCCCTACGGAAATTGGCCTTGCCTATTATGACCGCGCCCGCCGCGTGCTGAACGATGCCGGGGAAGCAGATGCGCTTGTCACCTCGATGCAATCCGCGCCGTCAGGCCTGTTGCGGATTTCGGTCGCCACCGATTTCGGAGTGAACCATCTGTCGCCGGTTTTGGGCGATTTTCTGGCAGAGTTTCCCGACATCACAGTGAACATGGTGCTCAACAACCGTTATGTTGAGCTGATCTCGGAAGGCTTTGACATGGCGATCCGCATTGGTGAGCTGGAAGACAGCACGCTGCGGGCCCGCAAGCTGACCGAGACAACGAAACGTATGATCGCCGCGCCAAGCTATTTTGAGAAATATGGCCGTCCGCAGCGCATCGACGATCTGAATGAACACAAGCTTTTGCATTATTCGAACCAGGCCTCGGGCAATGTCTGGAAACTGACCGCACCATCGGGTGAAAAGCGTCAGGTGCGCACGGCCGGTTGGTTGACCGTCAATGATGGTCAATCGCTGCTGAACGCCTGCACCGCTGGTCTGGGCATCGCCTATCTGCCGTCGTACTTGTACCATGACGCCATGGAGGCCGGTCTGGTCGAAGACGCCATCCCGGATCTGCCGGTGGAAACACAAGGCGTCTATGCCGTTTACCCACCGGGCCGCTTTACCCAGCCCAAAGTACGCGCATTTATCGATTTCCTTGCCCATGCCTTTGCCGACAAAGGCCCGCTGGTCTGGTAAGCCCCTGTCAGGAACCTCGCTTAACGCAACGCCCAGCGCCTCAATGGTGACTGGGCGTTTTGATTCAATCCGCAACGCTTTGGAAGACGTATCATACAGATTCATTGCGAAACGTTTTCTCTGTTTTCCTCTTCGCCCGGTTGGGTAGACTGAATTCTGCAATTCATCTTTTGATTTCAGCACCAGCTTCGCACATTGAGCAGGAGAACCCGCAATGTCTGCCCCGACGATCCTCCCCGCATCAGAGACATCCATGGAGATGCTCTGTGAGACCATGTTGGATGCCTTTTCGGATTATGCGATTCCGTTGCAGCTCAGCACCAAACAGTTTGCCGATATGATGTGCCAGCGTGGTCTGGATCTGGCCAGCTCCCGCATCGCGCTTGTCGAGGGACAGGTTGCGGCTATCTGGCTGACCGCCATCCGAGACAACCGAGCCTATCTGATTTCAAGCGGCACCCGTCCGGCACATCGCTCCAAGGGCCTAGCCCGTGCCATGGCCACGTCAAATCTAGCACATCTGAAAAAGGTTGGAGTGCGATCCTTTCAGACCGAAGTTCTACGCAACAACGACACGGCAGAGGCCTTGTATCGTTCCTTGGGCATGACCCGGCATCGACAGCTGGATTGCTACAGCCTCTCGGCGCCGGATCATGTTGAACCACCCAAATTTCAGTTCAAGCAAACCACCTGGGATGAAATCGCCCCCAAGGCCCAAGCCCTGTTGGAGTGGGAGCCATCCTGGCAAAACGACAGACACGCGCTCAGCGCACTGCCCGAACAGGTCGCCTGCCTGTCATTGTTAGATGGATCGGATCTGATTGCCTTTGCCGCCCTACAAAGCCAAACCGGGACCGTGCAACAGATTGCCGTGCACAGATCCGCGCGTCGCGCCGGGATCGCAAGCGCCCTTGTTGCGGCCCTTCAGACGCAGATGCCGGGCCGCGCCATGCGCTTCATCAACATCTGCGACAGCGACCCGGCTTTTCGTCAGTGGGTTTCTCACATGGGCGCGCAGGAGATGATCGGCCAATATGAACTGAGGATGTCGCTCTAAGGCGCGCGTCCCGGCTATGGCTGCCCGAAATTATTCAGTTGAGATAAGGACGGCTTCGACGCGGCGGTTGGCGTCACGCCCCTGAGGCGTCAGATTGGTGGTCATCGGTGCAAGATAGCCGACCCCATCCGCCCCGATCTGAGATTTGCGGGTTTTGTGGATCTGGCGCAGGTAGGTCACGGCCGCCTGTGCCCGCTTGCGTGACAGGGCCTGATTGCTCGACAGGCTGCCCACCGCATCTGTGTGCCCCACAAACAGGATCCGTCTTTCAGGTCGGGCCGCAAGATAGGCCGCAATCTGATCCAATGACGCAATCGATCCGGCGCGCAGCGTTGACGACCCGGACTTGAACATCATGTCCGTCAGGATCACGTGGCCTTGTTGCTCAAGCTTCGCAATGAGCCCCTCAACGGGGACCTGCACTGGTGCCGCGTCGGTCACAGGTACACCCGCTTCAACTGTAGGATCTGGAGTGACCTGCGTATCAACCGCGGGACCCTCCGTTTGGGTGATCCCGAGATCTTCCCCCACTCGTATGATCTGGATATATCCAGCCCAATCATCGCGGCTTGTCAGCACCGTGGCGACGTCACCCGCAGAAGACCGCGCCGAGACAAAGTGATAACCGGCCAGATCGACAAACATCCCCGGAGCAGGCAGCACAAGAGTGGCAAACCTGAAATCAAAGCCGCCACAGACATCTGCGCTACAATCCAGCAGAATATCAAACCCGGCCTCGGTCAGCTGATCGCGCAAAGGCTTCAAAAGCTGAAACGGGGTCGCTCCACCTCCCGGAATACGCCAGGACTGGGCCCGTACCTGCCCTTCAACGCGCTGGGTCGGCACACCGTCGTCAAAGCTCCACGGCCCCAGTGGCACCGCATAGGCCCCCTGATCCTGCACCACATTCAGCGTTTCCTCTGCCCCACGGGGCAGTGCCAAATCCTGAGCAAAGCCCGGCAATGCGATCAAAGCCGCCAAGCCCGCCCCGATGAGTATGTGGTGCGTCGTCATACTCTGAGTTTAGCGCGACTGGCTGTGATATTCAGGGTTTGGCCGCATATCGGTCGCGCTTGCGACGCGGTTCGTCATATTGAAAAAGCCCGCCACATTGGCGATGTCCCAGATATCGCGGTCCGAAAACCCAGCATCGCGCAGCGCCTGACGGTCTTCTTCGGTGATTTCAAACGAGGCTTTGGTCATCTTTTCGGCAAAGCCAAGCATCGCATGATGGCGCGGACTGAGATCTGCCACCCGCCAGTTCATCACCATCTGTTCACCCAGGATCGGATCCCCAGACAGCGCCCGAACCGCCTGACCATGCGCAGTGAGACAATAGTAACAGCGGTTCACAGCTGAGACGGCCACAGCGATCATCTCACGTTCCAGCTTGGACAAACCGCTATCGGCCAGCATCAGCTCATTGTAGAGCATGGTAAAGCTATTCAGCTTAGCAATATCAAAGGCATAGGCCTGAAGCACATTTGGGATCATGCCCAATTTGTCCTGACAGATATCAAAGTATTTCTGTGTATCTTCGGGCAGGGGATCAACCATCGGCAGGTCAAGCGCGGTGGGCATGGATTTCTGTGTCACGATAGGTCGCCTTCAGGATCTTTTAGAATACGGTAGTGGTACTGCCCCACAAGCTCCATGCCTAAGGAAGCATAGAGCGCGTTTGCCGCGACATTGGCCTGGGTGCAAGCCACGGCCATTTGATGCGCGCCTTTACGCTCGGCCCAAAGGCCCGCCGCCCGCATCAGCCAACCGGCCATCCCTTTGCCTCGGTGCTCTTCTCGCACCTCCAAAGCATGTACCATCGCGGTCCCTTCATAGAGCGCGCAGAACCCGGCGCCGCCCGGGCGGTCGGAAACACGGCCAAACATGCTTGTCTTCTGGAGCTTACAACGGTCCATCACCCTCAGGCGCGCTTCGGTGATGCCTCCCTCGGCCCAGATCTCTTTCATGATCTCCAGCGGCTCCCATATGGTAAAGGCCGTGACGCGGGGCAGCTTTCTGTCGACAAACTGGCCGATCGGCGCCACCCAGAGATGGGTTGTGTCCACTAGCTCGTACCCCCGCTCAGCAAGAGCCGCATCCAACGCCTCTTCGCCGGGGCGGATTTGAAACAACGGATCTTGCCCCATCAGGCGCATGGCACTTTCTGCTGCGCCCAGATCTTCCGGGGCCCAGACACCATTCAGTGTTGCGGCAGATACGCGTTTGCCCCCACCACGTCCCTCACGCAGGGTCCAGGGGCCGGCCTCAACCTGTGCAGCCGCAGGCCAGGTCGCCTCGAGCACCTCAAAAATCTTGTCGGTCATCTTGGTCATGCGGGAAACAGCGCCGCCAATCGCGCCATAGCCGCATCAATCCGCGCCCCATCTGTGCCTCGCACCACAAGGTTAGATCCATAGACGCCATCTTTTTGGAACGGATAAGACCCAAACTGCAGATCCGCAAATTCATCTGCCAATGCCCCCAGAGGCGCGGCGATATCCCCCTCTCCGCGCTGGACCCGAAGCGTCTGGCTCAGCAGGGGTGTGCCACCGGTCAGATTGGGCAAAAGGCTGGCCACCATGGCCTGAAAGACCGTGGGAACGCCTGCCATGACATGCACGTTGCCAAGACTGAAGCCCGGCGCAATCGACACCGGATTGTCGATCAATGTTGCCCCCTCTGGAATGCGGGCCATGCGCAAACGCGCCTCGTTCAACTCCTGCCCCTGCCGGTCATAATGCGCCTGAAGGAGCGCCCGCGCATCATCGCGGACATCGATCGACGCGCCACAGGCCTCTGCCACACAATCGGCGGTGATGTCATCATGGGTTGGACCGATGCCCCCCGACGTCACCACGATGTCATAGCTGTCTTTGAGGGCAGTGATCGCAGAGACGATGGCCGGGCGATTGTCGCTCACCACACGGACCTCGTGCAGATCAATCCCGTGCTTGGTGAACTCCTGCGCCAGATAGTGCATATTGGCGTCGCGTGTGCGGCCTGACAGGATTTCATCCCCGATGACCAGCATCGCGGCTGATGGATTTGTCATACGTCCCTCCTGCATCCGTGCTTTGGCGCAAGAATAGCCCGCCTGACGCCACCCGCAAGCGGTTCAGCTGCGCAAAACAGCCTCTGCCGCATCGTCAAAGGCCTGAACCTCTGCCAAAGTCCGCGCCATGATCATTGCGCCTTCAAGTGTGGCGACGGTTTCACGGGCCCGTTTGCGGGGATCTTCCACATCTGTTTGCCGAAAAACATCCGTCACCCAATCCAAAACCTGATGAAAGAAATGGCGAATTTCCTCGGCAACCATTGGTGGCAGAACCGCAATCTGCGCCCCGAACATGCCACACAGGCACATCTTGTCTTCTTCGACCAAAGCAAAGCGCACCATAGCCACAAGTTTTGCCAGCTGGTCCGCAGCGGGTTCTGCTTCTGCAGCCCCTAAAGCGCCGATAAACCGGAGCCGATAGCGTTCTGAGACGCGCGTGGCCAGATATTCGATGTCTCTAAAATGGGTCTGGATTTGATCTGCTGTCAGCCCCGTAATCTCTGCGATCTGTGCAATATTGATCGCCCCATATCCGCCATCGCGGATCTGAGCTTCGGCGGCATCCAAGATGCTGGTGGTTTCCGGTGTCATATCCATCATAAGTTGTCGTATCTTCGCCGTCGTTCAAAAACAGTATTGAAAAATCACAATTTTCCTTTGCGATAAGATCAAAGATACGCGACACCTTGATCCGATCGCCGACATGTTGGGGGGCTGTTTGCCCCTACGTCAAGTTTTCTTTCGACCCTGCGCCGGAGAGTTGCATGCATTTTGTCACACCGCTTATTCCCGCGACCTTACTGCGCCGCTACAAACGGTTTCTCGCGGACTGTCGGCTTGAAGATGGGCGCGAAATCACCGCCCATATCGCCAACCCCGGCAGCATGCTTGGTCTGAAAGATGACGGGCAAAAAATCTGGCTTGAGCCAAACGATGATCCCAAACGCAAACTGAAATATGCGTGGCGTCTGGTGGAACATCCGGGCGGCCATTTCACCGGCGTCGACACCGCCGTGCCCAACAGGGTTCTGAAAGCCGCGCTTATGGCGGGTGAGGTCGCAGGTTTGACAGGTTATGATCTCGTCCGGCCTGAAGTGAAATATGGTGAAAACAGCCGTATCGATTTCCTTCTGACAAAGGCGGGGCAACCTGATTGTTATGTCGAGGTCAAATCCGTGACCCTCTCACGACAGGAGGGATTGGGCGAATTTCCCGATAGCGTTACGGCCAGGGGCACAAAACACCTAGGCGAACTGGCGAAAATGGCACAGGATGGCCACCGTGCGGTGATGCTCTATCTGGTCCAGCGTACAGATTGCAGTCGAGTGACGCTGGCAACCGACATTGACCCGACTTATGCGGCGGCATTCGCCTCAGCACGGTCCGCCGGTGTCGAAGTCCTTTGTTACTGTTGTGATATCACCCCTGAGGAAATCACGCTGGGGTGCGCCCTGCCCTTCCACGATCCCGAGTAGCAAAAACACCTCTCACCGCAGCACACCAAGAGGCACCATGCGAGCACAGTTGAGAACCAAAGCGATTTCTATCTGCGATCAGAAGATTGCCAAGAAAGGCGAGACCGTCGGCCTGTCATTCTACGCTTTTTTCTCCAACAAGAACGACGACCCGGACGCCCTTATGGAAATGGCGGAATGGTGGATCAAAACCCACAAGCTGGATCATTTTGAGAAAGCCGTGAAAATACGTGAGCTGATACGCTCCGGTGCATGACGTCAAACGGCGCGCGAAAATCTGGAAGGTTATCAACGAAAAAGGGGCACCGTTCCAGCGCCCCTAAATTTTCTTATCTCAGCTGATTAGAGCTCAGGAAGAGGCCAAGCATCGGCCTTTGCACTGGAATAATCAGACCTTCAGGTTCGGGATGATCTGCTTCTTACGGCTCATGATGCCGGGCAGAACAACGCTATCCCCGTCGACAGTCGCACCAAAGCTCTTCTCGGCCACACCTTTGACCAGATCGTTGGGCACCAGAAGGGTTGCTTCTTCTTTGAGGATGTCGACCACAAAGAGCAGAACCTGATCCACACCATCTTCGCTTTGAACGGAGGCGAAGGTTTCCATCAGGCTGGCTTTGCGGCCCAGCGGGATCTCAGGTGCGGTGGTTTCCAGAACCGACACGCGGAACTTGGTGCCGTCGACTTCGTATTCCTTGCTGTCCATGCGGATCAGCTCGGCATCGGAGAAGGCCGAAACATCGGATTTCGCAGCGAACATCTGTGCCGCGAACTCACCCAGGTCAATGCCCAGATCTTTTGCCAGAGCTTCGGCCACGGCACGATCTTCGTCGGTGGTGGTGGGCGAACGGAATTCCAGAGTGTCGGAGAGGATGCAGGTCAGCATCGCACCTTTGATGGACTCAGGCGCCTTTGCCAGATCGTCGCCGATCATCTTGTGCATGATGGTGGCGGTGCAGGCCAGAGGCTCGATGCGGATGTCAATCGGGCCTTTTGTTTCCAGACCGCCCACCAGCTTGTGGTGGTCGATGATGGCACGGATGTCGGCGCCATTGATGTTGGCAGGCAGCTCGGCCGGGTTGTTGGTGTCCACGATCACAACCGGCGCATCATCCGCCACATCGGCGATGATCTCGGGTTTTTCAAAACCCCAGTGCTCCAGCATAAAGGCCGCTTCGGTGTTGGGTTCCCCCAGCAGCACAGGCTTGGCGTCGACGCCTTTGATCTCGTTGAGATACCACGCCCAGATGATCGGCGAGCCGGTGGAATCGGTGTCGGGGGATTTGTGGCCAAATACCAAGGTGGTCATGTTCAGTCCTCGTACAGAATGTCCGGTTTTGCGCGCCTCATAGCGCCCGGGGCAGGGTCTGTCACCCCGTTAGAGGCCTTCTGCGACCTTGAGCCGTAAACTGTGTTCTGGAATGAACGCATTCCCTAGAAAATTACGCTAGATTCACGATAAACACCGGTTCGGCATCGACATAAGTCAGCGCGGCATAGGATTTTGGGCTTTATTGTAGGCCTTCCAATCGGTGATCTCAGGGTAGTACATCTGCCGCCAGCGGCGCACTTTCGGGTTCATGATCTTCTTCCACAGCGGCGGGATCATCGCGGCAATCGCCATCAGCGGATACCCATGCGGCAGTTGCGGTGCCTCGGCCTCGGAATAGTTCTGCAGCAGGGGGAACCGGCGGTCGGGTTTGTAGTGATGATCCGAATGGCGCTGAAGGTTGATCATCAGCCAATTGGTCGCCTTATGTGCCGCGTTCCAGCTGTGGCGCGGCAGGACATGTTCGTATTTACCATCGCCCAGATGTTTGCGGGTCAGACCGTAGTGTTCGACATAGTTCACCACCTCGAGCTGCCAGATCGCAATGCCGGCCTGCACCGCGAAGAGCATCAGCCCAAACCAGCCCCCAACAATCAGCGCAAAACCCATCATGCCCGCCTGCAAACCCCAGTAGAGCCAGAAGGGATTGGTCTTGTGGTGCCAGGGCAGTTTTTTCCGGGCGAGCATATCGCGTTCCGCTTTGAACGCCGAATGCCAGCATTGCTTTAGCACACGCGGATAAAACCGATGAAACCCTTCGTTGTAGCGCGCGGTTACCGGATCACGCGGTGTGCCCACATAGCGGTGATGCACCAGCAGATGCTCCGACCGGAAATGCGAATACAGCACCATGGCCAGCAATAGATCCCCGAGGCGGCGCTCGAACTTGCCCTTCTGATGCAAAAGTTCATGCGCGTAAACGATGCCCACCGTGCCAGTCATAACGCCCATACCGAACATCACACCAAAACTCTCCCATCCCCCAAGATGGGCTGCGCGGCTGATATAGGCGATCACACCAAAGAGGGTCACAAACTGCAACGGCACCCAAAGCTGGGTGATAAGTTTGTACCAATAGAGCTGATCTTCGGTTGTCTCGAGATCCGCGTCATCGGTGTTCAATCCCACCGCCAGATCAATGGCCGAAAACAGATACCACGCCACCAAAGGCGTGACGATCACCCACCATCCGCCCAGTATCGCACCGATCCAGACCAGAGGGATCAGAATAACAGACAGGAAAAACGGCAAGGCCGAAGAGAAACGTGCAACCTGTTGGGCCGGGATCATGGGACTGCTCCGATTTTTTGCCGCAGTGTAACGTGGTAACAGATATCTCCCAAGAAAAGCTTTTACGCCTTGCGCAAGGTCAAATCAATTGCGCGGCTTACCCCTTGTTGCAAGGTCATGAATCGCCACTTAGGGAAGCCATTGACCGCGGGTGGGGGTGAAGCCCCCGCCCATGGGGGCGGTCGGGGGCTGCCCGGCCTGCATCCGGGCACGGGGTTTGCCGCTACTGCCCAACGTCGAACCGATACTCCGCCCCCACAACCGTCACCTGCGGGGGGCGTTTGTGGATCTCGAACAGCGCGTAGCCCTCTTGCAGGGTGTGCCAATATCCCAGCCACGGGTTTTCCGCCTCACGTGCCAGACGTTTAGCCGTCATGTGGAAAGGAAAGGCATGAACCGGCACCTCGGTCTGCCCGGCCTGTTGTGCGGCTTCGACGATCAGATAAATTTCTTCGATACCGGCGTCTGTCATGGCGTAGCAGCCAATCGACAGACAATCGCCATGCACCATCAGAAAACTACCCGTACGCCCTTGGGCCTGATCAAAGGCATTGGGAAAGCCGAGATTGAACGACAGGTGATAGCTGCTGTTTGGGTTCATCGCCGCGGCACTCACACGATAGAACCCTTCGGGGGATTGGCCATCCCCCTCTTTGAGTTTCGGCCCCAAATCGCCCGAATAATTGCAGATCTCATAGGTTTTGAACCGCTGATACTGGGCCCCGGCGTCGATCCAGACTTCCAACTGGTTCTCTTCCTTAAAGATGCGGATAAAACTGGGCGCTCCAAGGGTCAGACCCTTCGCCCGCATCTCGCGCTGCAACTTAGGCAGCACCCTCGCGCGAATTTCAGTTATTTCTCTCGGCACACCGGTCAAACGCCCATATCCCGAGATCACATAGGGTTTGAATGCCGTCGCCCCCAGAATGGTGGCGAGGATCATCGCGCAGAGAAATATCCCCCATCGCCACGACATGAGCTTAGCCTTTCAACAGATCAAAGGCTTTGCGCATCACCGTGGGCAGGTTTTCGCGGTCAAACTCCTCTTCTTCCACAAACGCCCCGCGATGTGGTGCACGCTCCATTGGCACAAGCGCCGTTTTGACCGTCAGCCTCAGATGGAAATGGGTGAAGGTGTGCCGAGCCTCACCTTCCAGAGTTTTCCACTCGGCCCGAATGGGGGCGTTCTCGACGGGGGGCTCTTCGCCCCATTCAGATCCGGGCCAGCCCAGCATGCCCCCCAGCAATCCGCTCTCTGGTCGGGTCTCCAGAAGCCACGCGCCGTCGACGCGCCGGGCAAGATAGGCAATGCCAAGCCGGGTCGGTTTCTTCTTCTTCGGGGTTTTCTTGGGCAGCTCAGCCGCTGTCCCGGCTTCCCACGCGGCGCAGGATCTCCGCCACGGGCACAACCCACAGGCCGGGTTCTTGGGTGAACAGATCGTCGCCCCCAGATCCATCACCGCCTGTGCATAATCGCCGGGGCGCTCTTTTGGTGTCAGCGCGGCGGCATACTCAGTGAAGGTGGCTTTGGCACCGGGCAGCGGGCTGTGATCATCATGCAGACGCGCCATCACCCGTTCGACATTGCCGTCCAGCACGGTCTCTGACGCATCAAAGGCAATCGATGCAATGGCGGCGGCGGTGTAGGGGCCAACCCCGGGCAGGGTCAAAAGCGTTTCGCGATCTCTCGGGAACTGACCCTGAAACTCCTGTGCCACGACGCGGGCGCATTTCAACAGATTGCGGGCCCGGGCGTAATAGCCAAGACCGGCCCAGGCGGCCATGACATCAGCATCTTCCGCCGCCGCCAGATCTTTGACCGTGGGCCAACGGGTAGTGAACGCCTCGAAATAGCTTTTGACCGCCGCCACAGTCGTCTGCTGCAGCATGATCTCGGACATCCAAACCCGATAAGGATCGGGCCAAATGTCACGCGCCCGATCCAACGGGCTGATCCGCCAGGGCAACACACGGGCATTGTGGTCATACCACTCTAAAAGGGCGTCTGCGGTGGCCTGTTCACGCAAGTGTGAGATTCCTCTAAAGCGGGCAATTGGGGCTGGCACCCGGAACTTTGGCCACTAAGATAGCGCCTGACGAAAGGATGCAAGACATGTCCAAGCGCAAAAGCACAACATATGGCTTTGCCCGCACCTCAAAGCTGGTGCAGTCGCGGGTGCGCTCGGTCACGGAATCGCGTGGATTCGCCCAGTCGCGTGTCTTGACCCATTGGGAAGAAATCGTCGGCCCCGACACCGCCGCCATGACCCGCCCCGTTGAGGTAAGCTACGGAGGAAAAGGCGGTTTTGGTGCGACACTTGTGGTTTTGACCACCGGCGCCAACGCGCCTTTGGTGCAGATGAAGCTGGGCGAAATCCTTGAACGCATCAATTCGGTCTATGGCTATCGCGCCATTGCCCGCATCCGTGTCACGCAGACCGCCCCAACCGGCTTTGCCCAGGGGCAGGTCGATTTTGTACATCGGCCAAAAGCCGCTCAGCCCAAGCCAGATCCCGCCGCTCAGGCGCGGGCACGCGAGGTGACACAGGATGTCGGAGATGACAGCCTGCGCGCGGCGCTTGAACGGCTGGCAACAAATGTCATATCGAAACAAAGCCGTGCGAAAGCCCGGCCCACAAAATTTTAAGCAGAGGCAAGACTCCATGAAACGGTTTATCTCGGCAGCCGCAGTTGCGGTCACACTGATCGGCGGCGGCGCCTGGTATTTCACCCAAGGCACCGGCCCGGCCCAGACCGGCTTTGCCCTGCCCGGCGCAGCCGTAGCCCAGTCAAGCGGTGAGGTTGATATCTCGGGCATCGTTGAAATGGTTCAGGGCAACGCTGACGCACCTGTTGAGGTGATCGAATATGCCTCTTACACCTGCCCGCACTGCGCCAACTTTCACAGCAGCGTCTACAAAGACCTGAAGAAAGACTACATCGACACGG
The DNA here is from genome assembly GCA_947497905.1 of uncultured Pelagimonas sp. Lineage (GTDB taxonomy): Bacteria > Pseudomonadota > Alphaproteobacteria > Rhodobacterales > Rhodobacteraceae > CANMIH01. The sequence goes on along the minus strand of CANMIH010000002.1, from coordinate 432,926 downwards.
GCAAAATCAAGTTTGTTTACCGCGAGGTCTATTTCGACAAATACGGCATGTGGGGATCGATGATTGCCCGCTGTGGTGGCCCCGAAAAATTCTTTGGCATCACAGATCTGCTCTACAAAGGTCAGCGTGAATGGACCCGTGCCGGTTCTGAGGCGGCCATTGCGGATGAGCTGCGCAAAATTGGCCTGCTGGCTGGTGTGGGCAAAGACGATCTCGAAGCCTGCCTGAGCGATGGTGACAAGCTGCGCGCATTGGTGACCTGGTATCAGCAGAACGCTCAGGCCGATGATATCACCTCGACCCCGACGTTCATCATCAATGGTCAGAAATACAGCAACATGAACTATGCTGATTTTTCGGCCACTCTGGACGAAAAGCTGGGCGAATAAGCCAAGCAACATGCAGACTTGAAAAGGCCGGGCACTGTCCCGGCTTTTTTGTGCCAGAACGTCAGATCAGATCGGCATCTAGACAAATAAGGCCACTTTGGCCTGACAATAAAAAAGGCGGAGCCCTGCCCCGCCTTTCGCATTCTAGGATCGTCGGTCCAGTCAGGCCAGATGATCGACCTTCATCAGGTGCTGTGCCAGCGTCTGAATCTCATCCATCCAGCGGTTCACCAATTTGGGATCAGAGGGGGCTGCGTGAACGCCCGGTTCGATCTCGCGGTTGATCACCGATTCAATGGCCATCGACACAGGGTAAGACACAAGACGCGCCATGGCCGAGCTGCGCTCGTCGCCCCAGGCATCCATAACCCAGGTCTGGTGCCACACCGGTGTGCCCTCTTTTTCCGCCTGCAGTGCCACACAGAGCACCACGCGATCCGGCTCACCCTCGTCGTAGGCGTTTTCTTTGAGCAGCTGATCCGCAATCTCTTGCAAGCGTTCATCGCTTGCGGTGCCCGCTTCGGCAAAGATATCGGCCCAAGCCTCAGCCCAGCCATTCAGGCGCAGTGTGCCGCGCACAAAATCTTTGACCTTCCAGTCCGCACCAAAGTTGTAATCTTCCATAAACGGCAGTGAATCGCGGTTCGGGTAGACCTCAAAGCTTTCTGGTGTGGCCAGCGGCGCGTCATAGCGGCTGATCGCATCCCAAGGCTTGGACACGTTGAGTTCCGAGAACTGACGGATCGACCGCGACGGCGAGCGCAGCGCTTTGAGCACGCCAACCGGCGCCCAGCTGAATTTATAGCGGAAGGCATTGGCGATCTTCGGCACACCGCCACAATAGGAGGTAAAGCTGATCGCGTTGTCCGCGTCATAGGCGTCCGAAGCCTTGTAGGCTGCAACCAGATCATGCGCCATCAGGTGGTCGATGCCCGGATCAAGACCCACTTCGTTGACCACACGCGACCCGGCGGCCTTGGCCTTGGCGTCGAGCGCGCGCATTTCTGGCGCGATATAAGACGACGAAACAAAATGCGCGTTTTTCGCAATTGCCGCCTCGGCCAGCGGCACATGCCAATCGCCGGGCAGCATCGAAACAACCACATCCTCTGCGGCCAGCTCGGCACTCAGCGTGTCGATGTCAAAGGCGCGGATCTTGTCGGTCAGATCACCAACGGCCTCTTGGGCCTTTTCGACTGTCCGGTTCCAGACCACAACGTCCTGGCCCGCCTCGATCAGACGGCGCAGGCCGGGAACGGCGCTCAGGCCAGTGCCACACCAATGGATTGTCATGCGGATACCTCCGGTTTGTGTTCTAAATAGGTGGCAAAGGCGCGGCCCCAGACCCCGTCATCAATTGCGTTGAGTGTCTGCAGATGTGGCAGCAATTGCGCGGCAAAATCTTCGCTCGATTCCAGCGGCAGCAGCGACGGCAGGTTGTCGATGGCCATCACGTCCAGAACTGGGTCGTCATGGGCGCGCACCACAGGGGCCTCCCACGAGGTTTCCAGATCATAGACTTTGACCGGCGAGAAATCGCTCTGCGGGTCACAGGCCACATCGCCAATCACCGACAGGCGGCGCGGCGCGGTTTTGGCCTCGGCAGGCACAAACACCGGACAACCGGGCGCGGCCAAGATGCAGTTGAAGAATAGGTCGTGGTCCAGCACCTCGGGGAAGGGACCGCCGCTTGCGGTTTCGGCCATATCCCATTTGGTGACCTCAACGCCCATCTGCTCGCACAGATCGCTGGCCCCGGTGCCCACACGACCCAGTGCACCGATTACGATGGCATTGGGACGGGTCTCCTGCGCGCTGTCCAGCGCAGCCTTGAGATCCGCCTGCAGCGCCTCTGAGTTTTTCCAGGTCGATACAGGCGCACAGGTGCCGCCTTTTTTCTGGTCTGCCCAGGCAAAGAGCGACACAGCCGCCCCGGCATAGCCCGCCCAATAGCCAAAGGCCGCGACACGGCGGCCGTTTTCTGCCACCAGATATTCGAGATCATAGAGCGCCCCGCCACCTTGGGCGAACCGCTTGAGCAGACGCTGACCGGCTTCCTGGCCTTTATAGGCATGCCCGAACATGATGTGGCGGTGCACCAGCGGCGTCTCGGCCTCGGGAAGTTCTTTCAGACCAAAGATAATCGCATCGCGCGGTGCCTCAGGCCAGCTGCCTTCGGGAGCAAGCTCGGCGCCGGCCTCAACAAAACCGGCAGCGGGCATCACGCGCGTGGCGCTGTCTTCGATGGTGACGCGAAATCCGCGCTCGATCAGCGAGGCAACCCCGGCGGGGGTGATACCGACGCGCTCTTCGTTCGGGCGGCTTTCGGCGCGGATCCAGAGATGTGTCTTGGGACCGTTCATGGGACCTCGGGCTCATATGTGAAACTTGCCGGAACATCGGAGGTGTTGGCGCAAGGAGCAAGATGAAATCTTGGAATTTCGCCAGAAAACTCACGCAGACTGTCCACGAATTGGCGAGATGCCGTCATAACGACGGAAATGATCGCCACTTTGTTATCAAAGGCTGCATGTACACCGGGCCGGACCTATTTCACTATGGCACGACTTGATCAGGAGCCCTCAGATGACTCGTATTCCGCCACTGCCCTATGACCAAATGGATGAGGTTGCTCAAAAGGCCTTTGATACGCTCGAGGCCTATGGGTCGTTTGCGAACTGGTCACGCATTGCCGGACGTCGCGCCCCGATCCTGCGCCATGTCGCAGAAATGCTGACCGAACTGCGCGACGACGATGTGTTGCCGCGTCGGGCGCTGGAGCTGGCTATGGTGACAGTGTCCAAGCTGAATGCCTGCACCTATTGCGTGTCCCATCACGCTCCGCATCTTCAGGTGACGGGCATGAGCCCCGAAGGGGTAGACCGGTTGCCAGAGGTCGAGAACCACCCAGAGCTGGATGACTGCGACAAGGCTGTTGTGCGCTATTCCGAGGCGGTAAACAATCGCGCCGGACGTATGCGAGACGCCGAAGTGAGCGACCTGCGGCAATGGTTCGACGAGGCACAGATTGTCGAACTGACCTGGCGCATCGCCCTCTGCGGCGCCTTCAACCGCTTCAATGACGCGCTGCAACTGAATGTCGAAGATGAGGTTGATGAAGTTCAAGCTTAAGAAAAACCGCCGTCAGATGTGAGGCCTTGGAAAGAGACCTACACCTTTGCGCAGGTCTCTTTTTAAATTCATAGCCCTGCCGCCAGTCGCACGCCCTGGTCGATGGCCCGTTTGGCGTCGAGCTCGGCGGCGACATCTGCGCCACCGATGACATGGCAGGCCACGCCTTTGGCTTCAAGCGCATCCGCAAGGCTGCGTTCGCTCAGCTGACCGGCGCAGAGAATGACATTGTCACAGACGATCACCTCGGGGCGTTCGCGGGCCTCTCCAAAGGAGATATGCAGCCCCTCATCGTCGATGCGCTCGTAGTTCACGCCCGCTTTCATCTGCACCTTTTTCATCTGCAGACTGGCGCGGTGAATCCAGCCGGTGGTTTTGCCGAGGCGCTTGCCCGGTTTTTCGGCCTTGCGCTGTAGGAGCGTCACCTCTCGGATGGCTGGTTCAGGCTGTGGGCCTTCGGGGGCCAGACCGCTGCGATTCTCGGCCGGGTCGGTCACGCCCCATTCGCGCATCCAGTCGGGCAGATTTTCGGTGGGGCTTTCCCCGGTCACAAGGAACTCGGACACATCGAAGCCAATGCCGCCCGCACCAATGACAGCGACCCGATCCCCCACTGGTGCCTTGTGGCGCAATACATCGATATAGCTCAACACCTTGGCATGATCCTGTCCGGGGATCTGCGGATCACGCGGCGTGACACCGGTGGCAATCACCACCTCGTCAAACCCCTCAAGCATCTCTGCGGTTGCTGTCGTGTCGAGCCGAACCTCAATTTCCAGCTCGGCCACCATGGCCCGAAACCAGTCGACAAGCCCCCAGAACTCCTCTTTGCCCGGCACCTGTTTGGCCATGTTCAGCTGGCCGCCAATTTCACCGGCGCGGTCAAACACGGTGACCTTATGGCCACGCTCCGCGGCAGTGATCGCGGTGGACAGGCCCGCAGGCCCGGCCCCCACAATGGCGACGGTTTTAACGGTCTGGGCTTTCTCCACCACAATCTCGGTCTCAAAGGCGGCCTTGGGATTGACCAGACAGCTTGAGACTTTGCCCTGAAACGTGTGATCGAGGCAGGCCTGATTGCAGGCAATACAGGGAGCGATCAGATCGCCGCGTCCGGCCTCGGCCTTCGCCACAAAATCCGGATCAGCCAGGAAGGGCCGCGCCATGCTGACCATATCGGCACAGCCCTCGGCCAGCACCTGTTCGGCCACCTCAGGCGTGTTGATGCGATTGGACGTAATGACCGGGATCGACACTTTGCCCATGAGTTTCTGGGTCACCCAGGCGAAGGCACGTCGCGGCACGCTGGTGGCGATTGTGGGCACTCGCGCCTCATGCCAGCCGATGCCGGTGTTGATGATCGAGGCCCCGGCCTTTTCAACCTCTTGCGCCAATTGCACCACCTCATCAAAGGTCGAGCCATTGGGAATAAGATCGATCATCGACAGACGGAAAATGACGATAAAGTCTTTTCCAACCGTTTCACGCACTCGGCGCACCACCTCAATCGGCAGGCGCATGCGGTTTTCATACGATCCACCCCAGCGATCTGTGCGTTTGTTGGTGTGAGTCACAAGGAACTGGTTGAGGAAATAGCCCTCGGACCCCATGATCTCGACCCCATCATAGCCCGCCTCTTTGGCGCGGCCTGCGGTGGCCGCAATATCAGCGATCTGTTTTTCGATGCCCTCTTCATCCAGCTCTTTCGGCGGGAAGGGGGAGATGGGCGATTTGACCGCCGAGGCGCTGACGCAATCAGGGCCATAGGCATAGCGCCCGGCGTGCAGGATCTGCATCGCAATCTTGCCCCCAGCCTCATGCACGCGGTCGGTGACCATGCGGTGATGCGCCATGTCTTTATCGGAATACAGCCCGCCTGCGCCGGGAAAGACGCCACCTTCCGGATTGGGGGCGATGCCCCCGGTGACCATCAGGCCAACACCGCCCCGGGCACGTGTTGCATAAAACTCCGCCACCCGGTTCCAATCGCCGCGCTCTTCGAGATTTGTGTGCATCGACCCCATCAGAACACGGTTTTTCAGCACGGTATGCCCAAGATCAAGCGGGCGCAGCAGGTTCGGGTAGTGGCTCATATCGCTCCTCCGTTTGTCTGCAAGACACCACAAAGCTGTTTACGCTGTCACCGCCTACGTCACGTCAGAGCAATTTGACACAGGCATGACGTCCGGGCACCCTGCGGATATCAGTGGAGTATAGCGCCATGTTTGCACCGTCCGGCACCAATCAGAAACATGTTCCCTTTGGCATTGACCCAACACTGGTTGGGGTCTGGAAACGCGAAGGCACCGTGCCACCCACATCTACGTTCGAAATCACCGCCCAATGCGCCTTTCTGATTGGGGGGCCACCATCGCCGGTTCGTTTCTCCGCCGATGGCCTCACCATGGACTGGGGGGGCATTCAATATGATCACCATATGGGCACGCCGGGGCAATTGATCGGCATCTGGCGCAATCGCCGCGATGGGGATGAGTGGTACTTTCGGGCCGACGGAAGCGTGACTGTGCATTGGTCCTCGACCGAAGAGTATTTTGGCCACTACCAGCTTGTCGGAGATCAACTGGCCTATCAGGAATTTCGGGCCACGGTCACAACCCATGCCGGGCAGGTCAAACTTGATCCGCCCTATGCGCCGGACACCAGCTATGGCTATGTGGTTCAGAACGGGATCATGACGTGGAGCGATCCCACCGATGGCTCCACGGTGATCAGCTTCGACAAGGCCTAGATCGCGCGGGCCACGATCAGATGATTGGGGAGCTTCTTGGGATAGCCCCCTGTTTCGACGATTTCGAAACCCGCACCCCGCAGGATAGCCTCAAGCTTTTTGGGGCTAAGCATATGCACCGGCTTGGGCGCTTTCCCAATCACCTGCATGCCCCAGATCAACGGTCCGAACCAGGGTTTGCCTGCCAGACAGGGGGTCTTGGAAATGAACAGCCCGCCTTTTGGCAAGGTCGCGCGCACTTTACGTGTCACCAGCGCCGGATCGCTGACAAGGTGCAGCAAGTTAAAACACAGCACCGCGTCCCATTGCCCTGTCACCTCTTCGGCCCCTGCCGTGCGAAAGCTAAGCTTATCGACGCCTGACACCTTATCATTGGCAATCCGCACCATTTCCTTGGACAGATCCGTGCCCTCGTACCGCATCACACTGTCGGCGAGCTTTAACGCGGTAGACCCGGTGCCACAGCCCATCTCAAGAACTTCCATCTCGGGACGCAGCCAATGGCGCACACGGGCCAGCCCCTCTTCGTAGGATGTTTCATCCCGGATCGGATCTGTTGCGTATTTCTCGGCAATCCGATCCCAAAAAAGTGCATGCGCGGTCATTGTCATCTCCTGCCAATTTCATGGCGAAAGATAACGCAAAACGGGCGGTCATAAACCGCCCGATCTTGTAGACATTCTATGCAGTCTTGCATGGATCCCAGCGGATCAGGCCCGTTTGGGCAGGACCCAATCAGGGCGCGCAAAATGGCAGGTATAGCCATTGGGCAGACGCTGCAGGTAATCCTGATGCTCAGGCTCCGCTTCCCAGAAATCGCTCACCGGTTCCACCTCGGTGACCACTTTGCCCGGCCACAGACCCGACGCATCGACATCGGCGATGGTGTCCAGAGCAACCTGTTTTTGCGCATCGTCCACGTAGTAGATTGCGGAACGATAGCTCATGCCCAGATCATTGCCCTGACGGTTCACCGTAGTCGGATCATGGATCTGGAAGAAGAACTCAAGCAGTTTGCGATAGCTGGTCTGTTCGGGATCATAAATGATCTCGATACCTTCGGCGTGGCTGCCGTGGTTTTTATAGGTGGCGTTGGGAACATCCCCGCCGGTATAGCCCACACGGGTTTTTTCAACGCCGGGCATCTTGCGGATCAGCTCCTGCATACCCCAGAAACATCCCCCCGCCAGTACTGCGCGTGCGCTCATGCCAGATCCTCCACTTGATCGATATATTGGCCGTAACCTGCGTCTTCCATCTCGTCTTTTGGAATAAAGCGCAAGGCGGCGGAGTTGATGCAATAGCGCAATCCACCCTGATCCTGAGGTCCGTCCGGGAACACATGGCCCAGATGGCTGTCGCCATGGCGCGAGCGGACCTCGGTGCGGATCATGCCGTGGGTTGTGTCACGCAGCTCGACAATATTGTCGTCCTCAATGGGTTTGACAAAACTGGGCCAGCCACAGCCGCTTTCATATTTCGCGGCCGAAGCAAACAGCGGCTCGCCCGACACGATGTCGACGTAGATGCCGCTTTCTTTGTTATCCAGATACTCGCCTGTACCGGGGCGTTCGGTGCCGCTCTCTTGTGTGACATGGAATTGTTCCGGGGTCAGAGCCGCAACAACTTCTGCACGTTTTTCATATTTGGCCATGGGCACCCTCCTGATGTGTTCTGTCCTAAATAGCGCAATCCGAAAAACATGACCTCCCAATTTGGTGTGAAACCGAAAATTTCATTTCACCGGATCAGTTCACGGATCACCTATCGCGCAACAGAGATTAAATGGGGCCTTTTCGCAGGAAACAAAGCGCGATGACACATGGTTCACATCCGCTTGCGCAGGTGTTGCAGGCTCGGTTCCCTCCTCCCATCTACAATTTGAACACAGCGCAGTTTTTTGTGGTGCTTTTGTTCGGGGCGTCGCGATGGCAGCGCGGCGCCCAAGCTCTCTCCCAAACCACTCACGGAACAGGGTGGCCTTCGGGTCACCCTGTTTTTAGAGTACAAAGGCCTTGCAGTCTCGAACACTCAACTTGAGCCAACAGCCAATGGAACTCACAAATCTGATGGGTGCAGGCCTTTGCCTTGCCCTATGCGTTTCGGGCTGTGACCGCCCGGCATATCGCGCCACTGCAAAGCTAGAGCAGGGTCTTGATGTGACCCTCACACTGCGGCCGATGTTGTCTCTTCAAAGCGACTGGTCGCGCAGTTTAACTATCAGGCAAAATACCCGAAGCTTTGACTTTGACATCTCAGAAGACACTGGCTGGTGGCGGGGATCCAACCTCTACCTCACACTGTCAGGCACCTTGGTTCTGCACGAAGGGCAAGACGGCTGTTATGAATTCAATACAACTCCGCCATCTTTGGTCACACCTTCAGAAGTCTCGTGTCGTAGCGCGCCAGGTCTCGCCTGGCTGGAGAAAACACAAGACGCACATCTCTCCTACCCTGCCTCGCGCTTCTATCCGGGTCTTTTCTTCGTTGGGCATTTCAACGAAAATGGACCCAAAGAACAACGCGCTGTTTTTCAACCTCATTCCGAGATAACCGAACCCAAACTTCCCGATCCGATATGATCAGCTCAACCGCCCCACGGCCCAGCGGGCGGCATCGCGTACGGTGTCATCGGCGTCGTCACACAGCCCCTGCGCCACGGGTTTCAACGCAAGATCTGCTGAATTGCCAATGGCATAAAGCACATTGCGCACAAAGCGATCCCGACCAATGCGCTTGATCGGAGAGCCAGAAAACAGCGCCCGAAACGCCGGATCATCCAGTGTCGCCAGCTCTGCCAGCCTCGGCGCAACAAGCTCGGGCCGCGCATGATATTTGATCTCATGTGCGCTTTGGGCAAATTTGTTCCACGGACAGGCGGCCAGACAGTCATCACAGCCGTAAATTCGATTGCCCAGCAGCGACCGCAGCTCCACATCCACCGGGCCTTTGTGTTCAATCGTCAGATAGGAAATACAACGCCGCGCATCCACCTGATAGGGTGCCGGGAAAGCGTCGGTTGGACAGGCATCGAGACAGGACCGACAAGACCCACAGCTGTCGCGCCCCGGTGCGTCCACCTCAAGATCAAGCGTTGTGAAGATCGAGCCTAAGAAAAACCAACTGCCCAGCTCGCGACTGACCAGATTGCTGTGTTTGCCCTGCCATCCCAGCCCCGCCGCCATGCCAAGCGCCTTTTCCGGCACAGGTGCGGTGTCGACAAAGACTTTGATCTGCGCCTCATCTCCAGCTTTGCCAGCCGTTTCGATCAGCCACCGTCCCAGCCGCTTCAGCCGCTTCTTGGCCACATCGTGATAATCTTTATTCTGAGCATAGACGCTGATGGCACCGCGATCAGGCTGGCCAACCACCTCCATCGGGTCAAAGTCGGGGCCGTAGTTCTCCGCCAGCATGATCACGGATTTCGCCTCGGGCCAGAGTACATCCGGCGCGCCGCGCCAATGCACCCGTTCCGCCATCCAGCCCATTTGCCCGTGATAGCCCTGATCAAGAAAATGCTGCAGCCGTTCCATAACCTCGGGCACATCCGAGGGGCGGCAAATGCGGCAGGCGGAAAACCCCACCTCCTCAGCCATCGCAACAAGCTGTGCCTTCAGATCGGTCACATCCACCCCTTCTTCTTTTCAAAAATACTCTGGGGGAGACCGCCATCCCGGCGGTCGGGGGCAACGCCCCAAGATCAGCTTAGCTCAGAAATCGAGATCGGTGTAATGGGCCGGTGGTGGAAAGCCAGACACCTGATCCGCCAGAATGCTGCGAAACGCCGGACGCGATTTGATTTTGGCGTACCAGTCTTTCACCACCTCGGATCGGTTCCAATCCACATCTGAGATGTAATCCAGACAGGACAGGTGGGCAGCGGCGGCAAAATCGGCCAGCGTCATGGTATCCCCCGCCAGCCAGCGCCGGTGATCCAGAAGCCAGGTCATGTAATCCAGGTGATACTTGATCGCACGCGCGCCGGATTTGACGTTTCCGCTGTCAGGAAATCCAGCTTTCTGGATTTTCTTGTTCACCCGCTCATAGAGTAGCTTTGAGGTGACCTCGTGGTGGAACTTGTCATCAAACCAGCTCACCAGACGGCGCACCTCATACCGGGCATCCAGACTTTTGGGCATCAAAGACGGCTCGGGATAGGTTTCTTCGATCCATTCACAGATCGCAGAAGACTCCGCCATCACCTTGTCATCGATTTTCAACACCGGCACCTTGGCCGCCGGGTTGCGCCGTAGAAAATCGGCGTCTTTCTCCCAATAGCGCTCTTCAACCAGCTCACACTCGATCTTCTTCTCAGCCAGGCTAAGACGCACTTTGCGGCAGAACGGAGAGAGCGGGACGTGGTAGAGGCGAGCCATGCGGGACAATGATCCTAAGGTGAAACACGACCTGTTTGCCGCGAAAATGGGCGGGGTTCAACACCCGCCCGTTGCAATACGCAAACTGTCGCGCGTTAAAGGGCTGAGATAGACTGCTTCATCAGGCCAGTGGCCCATGCGGCCTCAACACCCATCGCAATCTGCACCTTTGGACGGCTATCATCTTTCAAGGTCGCCCCCAGATCATCCCCATCCACTGGGACGCGCAGGCCGGCCTCGACGAGCGTGAATTTTTCCGGAAACACACAAGCTAAGACCGCCAGCGCGTCATGCATCGGGCAACCCTCTGTTATGCCGACAGAGCGGTAGAAGCTGAGATAGAAATGCGAGATCTTCTCAAGGAACCCGCCAACTTTCTGCGAAGCCTGCCCAAGTTCCGCGAACTCTTCCGGCGTCAAAAGCGTCTGCAGCGTGGCGTTCAGCCCAACCATGATCAGCGAAAGACCAGAGGCAAAGACAAAATCTGCAGCCGCGGCATCGTGATAGATATTGGCTTCGGCATGCGGGGTGATGTTTCCTGGCGCTTCAAAGGCACCGCCCATGATCACCAGCTGGCCCAGGTTCTGGGCAAATTCGGGATCAAGCTTGAGCGCATCCGCGATATTGGTCAGCGGGCCAATCGCACAAACCACAAGCTCGCCTTTATGCTCACGCGCCATGCGCACAAGAAACTCAGCTGCAGTTTCATCGATATTGCGGCCGATCTCCGGCACCACATCAATTTCGCCAAAGCCTTCGGGTCCGTGTACATTGGCCGAAGGCACATAGCTCTCAGCCCCCCAGGGAAGGGCCGCGCCCTGCGCGACGGGCACATCAGCCCCCAGCATATCGGCCAGATAGCGGGCATTGCGGCTCGACTGCGCCACAAAGGTGTTGCCGAAGACAGTCGTTAACCCAACCAAGTCGATCTGTGGCAGGGCATGGGCCAGCGCGATGGCAATCGCATCATCCACGCCGGGATCGGTATCAATAATAAGTTTCATCGCGGCGCTCTACGCCTCTTGTTAGCGCGCATCAAGAGAAAATCAGGCAAGGTACACCTTCAATATACCTTTGAAAATCGCCTCTATCTCTTGCGCGATTCGCTAGGATCATCGATGCGCCGTTTCGTTTTAGATCGCATCGCCCCTATCCTTTTGGATATAACATCTAAACCAAAGTGTTGAAATGCTTGAGGCACGCGTTCGAGTGTTTCAAATCTTCCGCAAGTTTTCCCGTATGACGTTGCGCGGTGCGTGACGGGGGACGCAACTTGGCATCAAGCACAGTTCTTTGAAATTTCAACAGCTTGTGACCAAGTTCAGCTTTGGTCGCGAGGTCATGCGAGTATATCGCGAATTTTTGCGAAATTTAACGGCGTTTCCGTAAGAAATGCGAAACCCCTAGCCGCGACCCTACAATCCAACAGAAATGTGCAGCGACACCTGACCGACTGTGAGACCTCCAGGTCGCAGGTTGGTGAAGGCGCGGCTGATGTCTTGAGACGCCGGTATGGCGTTGTTTGTTGATCCGACGTGGCGCCCCATAGCGGGCGTCTGACATATAAGGAAGCCCGCCATGGCGCGTAAAACCCGCTCCAAACGCAATCGCATTGGCCATCGATCCGTCTTTGTTCGCTGCGCCGGGATTGCGGCCATCATCACAATTGTGGTGGCCACCGTTTTGACGGTGCAGTCCATGTCCTTGATTGGTGGTCTGGCCACCCAAGGTGTCGTGGACCGGGCGTCGCGGGAAGCAGGTCAGACCGCTGCGGCTTTGGTCAAACCCCTTCGGTTCAACGCCGAGCGCATGGTGGTCAAAACGGTCACTGGCACAATGGAGGCGGCAGGCGAATACGGCAGCGCGCTTGTGGTTGTCGACGCAGAGGGCGCGCAGATTGGACAATCAGAGGCGGGATCCGAGCTTCACCCCGCACTGGTTGAGTTGGCCAATGCGGCCATGGCCTCGGGTGCGCATGTGGTGGCAGAAGGCGGGCTGTGGGTTGCCGCGCCAGTCTTTGCCAAGGCCGAGGGGCCCGTGGTTGGGGCAATGGCGATGGCCTGGAACGCGGATTCAGCTTTGGCCGCTGCGCAGGTGCAGAAGATCAAAATTCTGATATCCGCCGCTGTGGTGTTTGCGACCATGATGGTGGGGGCGGTGTTCTTATTCCAACGCGTGATCGGCCGGCCTTTGCGGATGATCACCGGATCGGTAGAGCAGATCTCAGCTGGCAATTTTACTGATGACAATCTCTTGCTCGGCCGTCGGGATGAGTTTGGCGCGATTGGTGTGCATCTTGCTGCCATGACCGAAAGCCTGCGCGCCGCCGAAATCGCAGAAGAGGCACGCGCCAAAGAGGCCGAATATCAGGCCGATGTGGTGACCCAACTGGGGGCAAGCCTGAACGTTCTGGCGGAAGGTGTGCTTAATCAGGAAATCGACGTTGAGTTCAAAGAGGACTATGCCGCGCTGCGCGACAACTACAACCGGGCGGTGCGCCAGTTGCGTGACCTGATCAACGAGGTCGCGGGTAATACGCACAACCTTTTGGACAGCGCCAATTCCATTGCGGCCTCGTCAGACGAATTGTCGAGCCGCACCGAAACCCAGGCCGCCACATTGGAAGAATCGGCTGCGGCGCTTGAGGAACTGCTCAACAGCGTCAACTCGGCCAGCGAAGGGGCCAAACAGGCCGAAGATTATGTCGCCGAAACCCGTGAAATTGCCGAACGCAATGGGGCGGTGATGAAGTCGGCCATTGATGCCATGGGCGCTATTGAGAAATCCTCGGAAGAGATCAGCGACATCACCAATGTGATTGATGACATCGCGTTCCAGACCAATCTTCTGGCGCTGAACGCCGGTGTAGAGGCGGCTCGGGCCGGGAAATCGGGCAAAGGGTTTGCCGTGGTGGCCACCGAGGTGCGGGGACTTGCGCAGCGCAGCGCCGACGCGGCGCAACGGATCAAAGCGCTGATTTCCGGCGCGGGTGAGCAGATCAACACCGGTGTGCGTCTGGTCGAAGAGGCGGGTGGTGCCTTGGATGAGGTGCTGGACAAGGTGGCCGGTGTTTCTGGCATGGTTTCGACCATTGCCGCCAGTGCAGGCGAACAGGCCACGGGTCTGAAAGAGATCAATGTTGGCATCTCTAATCTGGACCGTGTGACCCAGCAAAATGCCGCGATGGTGGGTGAGGCAACCTCGTCCGCGCATACCATGCGCGAAAACGCCACCTCTTTGAACAGTCTTATCAGCCGGTTTGAGACCACAGATCCTGTGTCGGGCACTGTCTGGGATGGCGATGAAGACCGCGCACAAGTGGCCTGAGAGCTGGCCACCTGGCTGGCCTGGCAAGCGCTCAGATCCGGGAAACTCTCCCGTTGTGTGAGAATGCATGATACCCTCCAACCAGTGTATTGGTTTGGAGGGTTTATGACTCGATTTGGCTTCGCAATTTTGGCCTTGGTCGCGACAACAGCGGTACAGGCTCAGGAACTTTTGACATTTGACCCAACGGCCTTTGGCAAGACCGTGTTGCCGACAGCCAAACAATCCCTAGGCGGAGATATTCAACTCGAAGTTCAGATCGGCGATTACAAAAACGAATTTATCTCCAACTATGGCCCAAACTCGATCTTTGTGCGCACGGGTCGCGCGGTTGGGCGGCTGGATGTTCTGACCAACATCCGCAGCGTGCCCTGCACCGCCTTTCTGATCAGCGACAACCGCGTCCTGACCAACAACCACTGCATTCCTGGCGTGCTTGAGCATCCGGGTTTGAAAGAGCAAGGCGCCACTTCTATTCTGGGGGCCCAGCTGACACTAGGCTACACCGTGGATGGCGTTGAAGCGGGGAGCAAACAATTCTTCGTCAATCCTGTACCGCTCGAAACCAACAAAGATCTGGATTACTCGGTTCTGCAAGTGATTGGCGATGCCAATGCCGAATTTGGCGCCTTGCCTCTGGCCAATGTGCAGATCGAAGATCGGTCGCCACTCTGGGTGATCGGCCATCCTTTGGGCGAGGCTCAGCGGATCAGCCGCGAGCAATGTCAGGCAGATGCGCCGGCTGTGGCGGGCAATCGGTTGCGTCACACCTGTGATACCATGCCGGGCAATTCAGGCTCTCCGGTCATTGACGCCGGTTTGCAACAGGTTGTGGCTCTGCACCACGCTGGGTCGCGGGCCAGCAACGTCAATTATGCTGTGCCGATGCGTGACATTCTGGCCGCCAGCGCCATTTTGACTGCCTCTGCCGGGCAGATGGCTCCACAGCCCGTGCAACAAGCCGGACAACACGCGGTTCCCAAGGCTGTGGCGGATGAACTGACGGCCTTGCGTGAACAGATTCAGGCGATGCAGACCGCACCGGCACCAGCACCGGCGCAACCGGAAACCTCGGCGGATGAGGCGGAATTGGCGGCGCTACGGCAACAAGTGAAAGAGATGCAGGCGGCAGCGGAACTGGAAGCGCTACGCCGCCAGATCGAAGAGCTCAAAGCCACCACTTCAGCGGCCCCGACACCTGCGCCACAGGTAACGCAAACGGCCCGCCCCTCATGTCATGATCTCTGGTATCAGCGAAATCTGATTTTTGATCAGGCGGGCTACTGTTTCAAAACCAGCAAAGCCCAGTCTTACTTCAACAATGCCGGATGCACGGGCGGCACGCCGTCAAGCGCGGGCATGGCCGAGGTCAACCGCATCAAACGTCTCGAGCGTCAATACGGCTGTTAATCCACACACCCCAGTGCCTCAGCCTGACGGCCAATGGCAATCAAATCGGGGCGGTATTCGAAATGCATGGTGTCATAATGATACCATTTCCCGCCCCAGATAAATCCGTGCCGTTCAAAGGCTTCGACAATCGAATGCGGCACCTTGTTTTGATAG
Source organism: uncultured Pelagimonas sp. (assembly GCA_947497905.1). GTDB lineage: Bacteria > Pseudomonadota > Alphaproteobacteria > Rhodobacterales > Rhodobacteraceae > CANMIH01. The sequence continues at coordinate 417,387 of CANMIH010000002.1, read as the reverse complement.
CTGGGGACGTTGCCGGGCGTACCGCCGCTCCAGCGCCAATAGGTGCTGTGTTTGGGATTGACGTCGATCGCGACGCCAAAACTATGTGCTGATAGTCGCTTGGTGCCTGAGATCACCCGCCAATTGAAGGTACCGCCGAGGGTGTTGAGGAACTTGGCCTCATCTTGGGTTGGCGAAGAAAGATCTCGGGCAACCCGAGCAAGTGCCGCCGCCGCTCCATGGCGACGGGAAAAGGCCACAGAGGTGTTGAACCAGCCCACCGGCTCCATATCGGCAGACACTGCCCGGGCATCCGCGCCATACAGGCTTTTGAAAAAGGCGTCGTTGCGGATGCGGCCCGGATCAAAGTTCTTTGCTGGGGGCGCACCGGTATAGCACCGGCCTAGAGGATAAATCTGAGACAACATGTCTTCGATATCAGCACCCTTTAGCGCCTCGGCGTGGCTTTTGACTTGGCCATCGTCGATGGTGATTTCGGTGCCGTCGCGCATCACAAGCACATTGGCGGCATGGCCAAGGATGGCCTCAGGAAAGGCCGATTGGAACAGCGCCAGACGGGTGGTCAAATCAAGGGATGCGCCCTCTGCCACGGCTGAATTTAGGGGCAACCAAAGGCTCGTGGCCAGGCCTAGTGCCAAACTGAGTACTCGCATGTGACCTCCAAAACAGGGGATACTCGAACGGAACGATGATCGTCTAAGTGTCTTCAAAACAAGCGGCGCGCCCGTCGCGGCGGATGGTTTCTGCCCCATCTTGAATGGATCGGGCGCGTTTGTTCAAAAACGCCGTGGGTCGCGCCGCATTGCGCTTTTTCGGGCTAGGGAGAACTGCGGCCAACAACGCAGCCTGGCGTGGCGAAAGCTCATCTGGGCCTGCGCCAAAGTAATGGCGCGCCGCTGCCTCGACACCAAAAACACCCTCATCGAATTCCGCCACGTTGAGATAGACCTCAAGGATACGGCGCTTTGACCAGAACAGTTCGACACCGGGCGTCAACACCCCCTCAAGCGCCTTTCGCACCCAACTGCGCCCTTGCCAAAGATAAACGTTTTTCGCCACTTGCTGCGAAATCGTGCTGCCGCCCCTTTTAGCCCCCTGAGCAATGGCCGCGCGAATGGCCGTCATATCAAACCCCCAGTGTTCACAGAAGTTTGCGTCTTCCGCAGCCACAACAGACCGCAGCATCACCGGGGCAATATCTTCGGCATCGACCCAGAGCTGGTCCACGGGTTCGCCGATCCGGATCCCTTCAGACCACATGGTGTGCGTGGTCGGTGGATTGAGCACAGAAAACATCACAACGGCCAAAACTATCACGGCCAATCCTCCCCATAAGGCACGGCGCAGCATCCGCCGCATCCAGTGCACCGGTGTCCACGTTCGCCAGCCCAGCCAGCCCCGTTTTTCCGCCTTAGCGGGTTTCTTTTTGGATTTGCTCTTGGTCTTGCCTGCCATGTCTCTGTTCTATCGCAGCCAAGCCCCCTTCGCCAAGCAGGCAAAAAAGATCCTCTTGTGGGACACTAGGGAAGTGCGATGCCTGCGCAGAACATCATTCCCCTCCTCACTTCGTTGGAATTCAGCCGCCGAGTTGCCCGCGCATCGCCTGATAGATCACCGCTGTGGCAACATTTGCCAGATTGAGCGACCGGACCCGGGAATCGAGCATTGGCAAGCTAAAGATCCGATCTTCGTTCCCATCCAAGAGATCCTTGGGCAGGCCTTTTGATTCACAGCCAAACACTAAAAAACCATCCTCAGGATAGTCTGGGTCATAGATCGTTTGAGAGCCGTGCTCTTCAAAGAAAAAGAGATTGTCGCGCGTGGGTTTCTGTTCATCCAGAAACTCTTGCCAGCTGTCATATTCGGTCAGATTGACGTATTGCCAATAATCTGTGCCCGCCCGCCGCACGGCTTTCTCATCAATGGAAAACCCGTAGGGCTTGATCAAAATCAGCTCCAAATTCAGCGCAACGCAGGTCCGCCCAATCGCACCGGTGTTGTATGGAATTTCTGGTGTGACCAAGACAATTTTCAAGCACGGCTTTGCCATAGGATATGCGGACTTTCTCTTAGAAGGCTTCTGCGCCAGCCATACGCAGCTTTGGCATTTTGGTAAATTGAATTCGGAAACGACCGATAGACCTTTCAGGGGTCACACATCCCCGGTGTCATGCCCCTTTCATTGCGGTCAGCTTCGGGCACAAAAAAACCCCCGCCACGAAGGACGGGGGCACAGTGAGGTTCGTGAAGGGCGGGTTCAGCCCGCCCTTGGGAGCATTCGTTTGATTTATTCCGCCGGAATGGCGTCGGCCTCCACTCCCAACGGGTGCGAGATTTTATCAAGCATCTCTGTTGGGCAAACCTGTAGGAAGTTTCCGCGTTCCAGATCCCAATGTTGCAGAATATCGGCGGCCTTGCGACTTCCAGTTTCGGCAACATGGCGTTCCAGAAGATCCTTGAGCTGGGCTTCCCAGTGCTCTTGGGTCACGGCGCAGGTCACCAGACCTTCCATGTTCATCAGAGCCGGTGCCTTGCCCTCGGGGTCATAGAGATAGGCCATGCCTCCGGTCATACCCGCACCAAAGTTGGCCCCGATGGATCCAAGGATCACCGCAACACCACCGGTCATGTACTCACACCCGTTGCTGCCGCAGCCTTCGATCACCACTTTGGCGCCCGAGTTGCGTACCGCAAAGCGTTCACCGGCACGACCTGCCGCAAACAGATAGCCATCTGTGGCGCCATAGAGGACAGTGTTACCAATGATGGTGTTTTCCGAGGCCACCAGCGGGCTGACCAGAGGAGGACGCACCACAATTGTACCACCCGACAGACCTTTGCCGACATAGTCATTGGCATCGCCCGACACCTCAAGCTTGAGACCCGGTGCTGCAAAAGCGCCCAGAGCCTGACCTGCGGAGCCGGTCAGTTTGACGTGCAGGTGGTCGGGCTGCAGCGCATTGCGCATGCCGAATTTCTGCACGATATGGCTCGAGGTACGGGTGCCCACGGTGCGGTGCGTGTTCATCACCGCGTAGGAGAGCTGCATCTTCTCACCGTCTTCAAGGAAGCGGGCGGCGTCGCGTACAATCTCAGCGTCCAGAGTATCGGGAACCGGGTTGCGCGGACGATCACGGTCATAGGTGATGTCGTCCGACCCATCGACACGGATCAGCAGCGGGTTGAGGTCAAGATCATCCAGATGCTCAGATCCACGCGATACCTGGCTTAGCAGATCGGCACGGCCAATCACCTCTTCCAGCGAACGTGCGCCGATCGACGCAAGGATTTCCCGCACTTCCTGTGCGTAGAAAGTGATCAGGTTCACAACCTTGTCGGCGTTGCCGGTGAATTTGCCGCGCAGTTCTTCGTCCTGCGTACAGACGCCCACCGGGCAGGTGTTCGACTGACACTGGCGCACCATGATACAGCCCATCGCGATCAGAGCGGCGGTGCCGATACCGAATTCTTCGGCCCCCAACATGGCCGCCATGACAATGTCCCGGCCTGTGCGCAAACCACCGTCAGTCCGCAGAGTCACCCGCTCGCGCAGGTTGTTCATCGCCAGAACCTGATGCGCTTCGGTCAGACCCATTTCCCACGGCAGACCCGCGTATTTGATCGAGGTTGCAGGCGATGCACCGGTTCCCCCATTGTGACCCGAGATCAGGATCACATCCGCTTCGGCCTTGGCCACACCTGCGGCGATGGTGCCAACACCCGAAGATGCCACAAGTTTCACGGTCACCTTACAGCGCGGGTTGATCTGCTTGAGGTCGTAGATCAGCTGGGCCAGATCTTCGATCGAGTAGATGTCGTGGTGCGGCGGAGGTGAGATCAGGGTCACACCTTTGGTCGAGTGACGCAGACGCGCAATAAGGTCGGTGACCTTCATGCCCGGCAGCTGACCGCCCTCACCGGGTTTCGCCCCCTGAGCCACTTTGATCTCTAGCTCTTCACACTGGTTCAGGTATTCAGCGGTCACACCGAACCGGCCCGACGCCACCTGTTTGATCTTGGCCGAGGGGTTGTCGCCATTGGGCTCTGGCACGAAATGCGCCGGATCTTCGCCACCTTCGCCACTGTCCGATTTGGCGCCAATCCGGTTCATCGCCACGTTCAGGGTTTTGTGTGCCTCGGGGCTAAGCGCTCCCAGCGACATACCCGGAGTGACAAACCGTTTGCGGATCGAGGTGATGCTTTCCACCTCTTCCAGCGGAATAGGCTTGGCCACAGGCTTGATCGCCAGCAGGTCACGCAGATGGATCGGCGGGTTCGCTTGCATCGCCTTGGAATAGGTTTTCCAAAGCTCATAGCTCGCACGGTCACAGGCCGACTGCATCAGGTGCATGGTCTGCGCACCCCAGGCGTGGGTTTCACCCGATTTCCGGGCTTTATAGAACCCGCCCATCGGCAGCACATTGGTCGCGGCTCCAAAGGCTTGCGCGTGAATTTCTTCCGCCTTGGTCTGGATGCCACTGACACCAATCCCGGAAATACGCGAGATCATACCCGGGAAGAACTCGGCGCACACAGCGCGCGACAGGCCCACGGCCTCGAAGTTCAGACCACCGCGGTAAGACGAGATCACCGAGATGCCCATCTTGGCCATAATCTTCAACAAACCCTGATCGATGGCATCGCGGTAGCGCGCCACAGCTTCGGTCAGGCTCATCTCCAACAGCCCGCGCTCGATGCGATCGGCAAGGCTGTCTTCGGCCAGATAGGCGTTGACGGTTGTCGCGCCCGAGCCAATCAGAACCGCAAAGTAATGCGGGTCAACACATTCGGCGGAACGCACGTTGAGCGAGCAGAAGGTGCGCAGACCTTTGCGGGTCAGATGGCTGTGCACAGCCGAGGTCGCAAGGATCATCGGCATGGCAACTTTGTCACCACTCACGCCCTGATCGGTCAGAACAATGTGGCCCGCGCCTGAGCGCACCGCATCTTCGGCTTCCGAACGCACGCGTTCAAGCGCAGCGTTGAGCGACCCCTGCCCTTTTGCAAAGGTACAATCGATGGTCGCGCAGGTGGCGTTGAACTGCTTTTGCAGCTCATCAAACTGGGCGTTGCCCACAAAGGGGCTATCCAGAACCAGAATTTCGGTCTGCGCACTGCTTTCATCCAGCACGTTCTTCAGGTTGCCGAACCGGGTCTTGAGCGACATCACGCGGAATTCGCGCAGGCTGTCGATCGGCGGGTTGGTCACCTGCGAAAAGTTCTGGCGGAAGTAATGCGACAGTGGGCGATATTTCTTGGACAGAACCGCCGATGGGGTGTCATCGCCCATCGAAGCCAGACTTTCCTTCGCATCCTCAGCCATGGGTGCGAGGATTTGCTCTAGCTCTTCAACGGTATAACCCGCCGCGATCTGACGCTGACGCAGCTCGCTACCGGAATACAATGCGGTTTCGGTGACGGCGGCCAGAGCCCCGTCCAGCTCCGAGATCTTGCCGACCCATTCGCCAAACGGCTGAGCTGCCGAGAGTTTGTCTTTGATTTCGGTGTCGCGATACAGTTTGCCTTCGGCCATATCGACGGCAATCATCTGCCCCGGACCAAGCGCGCCTTTTTCACGCACGGTGGCTTCATCGGTGGGCACCATACCCGCCTCAGAGCCCGCGATCAGCAGACCGTCACCGGTCACAACATAGCGCATCGGGCGCAGGCCGTTGCGATCCAGACCACCACAGACCCAGCGGCCATCGGTCATAGCAAGGGCGGCGGGACCATCCCAGGGCTCCATCACCGAGTTGCAGTAGGAGTACATGTCACGCCAGGCCTGCGGCAGTTCAACCGCCTGCTTGGACCAACTTTCCGGCACCAGCATGGTTTTCGCCATCGGTGCGCTGCGTCCTGCGCGCACCAGAACCTCGAACACACCGTCCAGAGCCGCCGAATCCGAAGCACCGCCCGCAACGATTGGTTTGATGTCTTCGGCGTAGTCACCAAAGCTGCCCGAGGCCATGCGGATCTCGTGGCTTTTCATCCAGTTGAGGTTGCCTTTCAGCGTGTTGATCTCACCATTGTGCGCCAACATGCGGAAGGGCTGAGCCAGCCACCACTGCGGGAAGGTGTTGGTCGAATAGCGCTGGTGGTAGATCGCAAAGGCGCTTTCAAACCGCTCGTCCATCAGGTCGGGGTAGAACTCTGCGACCTGCTCGGCCAGCATCATGCCTTTGTAGATGATCGACCGGCACGACAGCGACGCGATGTAAAGGTCATGCACCGCAGCGGCGGCGGCGGCTTTTTCGATCCGGCGGCGGATCACATAGAGCTCGCGCTCAAAGGTTTCTTCATCAACACCTTTTGAGTTCGAAATCAGAATCTGCTCGATCTCAGGACGGGTTGCGTTGGCTTTTTCGCCCAGACAGCCCACTTCGACAGGCACGTGGCGCCAGCCATAGATGTAGTAGCCCATGCGCAGAACTTCGGTTTCCACGATGGTCCGGCAGGTTTCCTGTGCGCCAAAGTCAGTACGCGGCAAAAACACCTGACCAACCGCAACCAGCTCATCCATGCGCGGCGTGTGACCGGTGCGCTCAATCTGGTCGTAGAAGAATTTCACGGGGATCTGGACGTGGATGCCAGCACCGTCGCCGGTTTTGCCGTCCGCATCCACAGCGCCCCGGTGCCAGATCGCTTTCAGCGCGTTGATGCCCGCGTCCACCACGCTCCGTGTTTTCTTGCCATCAAGGCTGACCACAAGGCCAACACCACAGGAGGAATGCTCTTCGCTCTCGTGATACAGCCCGTTCTGCGACATCCATGCGCGCTTGGCTTCTTCGGCTTTGACCCAGTCTGCGTCATATTTGGTCATGGCATTTACCCTCCATGGGGGTCGCTCCGGGCGACCTGTGTCTTATGTTGGTCCCGTTCTGGCGGGACCGAAATTCTGTGCAATCTGCGTTTGGAACGACCGGCGCTTATTCGGCGGCCACAGCCGCTTTGGCGTTCAGATCCGCAAGGATAGCATCCGCGCAATCGCGGCCGTCACGGATGGCCCAGACCACAAGGCTGGCTCCGCGCACGATGTCGCCTACGGCATAGACGCCGGGCAGCGAGGTACGGCCTGTGGTGAACTCGGCTTTGACCGTGCCCCAGCGGGTCACTTCCAGCTCAGGCTGGTTCCACAGGGTCTGGACCTCTTCCGGCTCGAACCCAAGTGCCTTGATCACCAGATCCGCAGGCTCGTCATACTCCGACCCCTCGATCACTTCGGGGCTTTGACGGCCCGATGCATCCGGGGCACCAAGGCGCATTTTCTGAACCACAACCGCGTTCACTGCATCGCCCTTGAACGCGACCGGAGCGGTCAGCCATTCAAACTGAACGCCTTCTTCCTCAGCGTTCTGGGTTTCCCGCTGTGAGCCCGGCATATTGGCACGGTCCCGACGGTACAGGCATTTCACGCTTTCTGCGCCCTGACGGATAGCTGTGCGCACACAGTCCATCGCGGTGTCGCCACCGCCGATAACAACAACGTTTTTGCCTTCGGCATTCAGCTCACCGCTTTCGTACTCGGCCACGGTATCCCCAAAGTTCGCAACGCGGTTCGAGGCGGTCAGATAATCCAGAGCCTTGACGATGCCCTTTGCACCGGCACCGGGCCCGCGCAGATCACGGCTTTTGTAAACACCAGTGGCAATGATCACGGCGTCATGTTTGGCTCGGATCTCATCAAACGAGATGTCTTCGCCAATGTTGCAGTTCATTACGAACTCAACGCCGCCATCTGCCAAAAGCTGGTTGCGACGCATCACAACGTCTTTCTCAAGCTTGAAGCCCGGAATGCCATAGGTCAGCAGACCACCGGCACGATCATAACGGTCATAGATGGTGACTTTCACACCGGCGCGGCGCAACATATCGGCTGCGGCCAGACCACCGGGGCCGGCGCCAATGATTCCAACACTTTCACTGCGCTCGGCCAAAGGCACCACAGGCTTGACCCAGCCTTTGTCCCAGGCGGTGTCGGTGATGTATTTTTCGACCGACCCAATGGTCACGGTGCCGTGGCCCGACTGCTCGATCACACAGTTGCCTTCACACAGGCGGTCCTGCGGGCAAATCCGGCCACAAATTTCCGGGAAGGTGTTGGTGGCCTGCGAAACTTCATAGGCCTCTTCCAGACGGCCGGTTGCGGTCAGGCGCAGCCAGTCGGGGATATTGTTGTGCAGCGGGCAGTGCGACTGGCAATAGGGCACACCACACTGGCTGCAACGGCTGGCTTGCTCTTCGGCCTTTGCGGCGGCGAACTCGGCATAGATTTCGTCAAAGTCTTCACGGCGCTGTCCAGCGTCGCGCTTCTCGGGCATCTCGCGGTTCACGTTCACGAATTTGAGCATGGGCTGCTTGGCCATTGGCTTGCCTCTTTGCGTGTTAGGTTGCTGCCGCCTGAGTATCCGGCGGCGCTCGGAAATAAAAGTCACTCATGCTGACCTATATTCAATTTACTTTCGGCCCGCACCTACATTCTTGTCGCAGATGGGTGTTTTTTAGGTCCGGATCGGATTTATCTTTCCGCTTTCGACAAAATTTCAATGCGTTATACAAATCTCAGTTTTCAGTACCGGGGCCGCCACATGACCTTTACCCACCTTTTGATTGTTGCATTGATCCAAGGGATTACCGAGTTTTTGCCAATCTCGTCGTCGGGTCACCTGATTCTCCTGCCGAATCTGGCAGGGATGGCAGATCAGGGTCAGGTCATTGATGTGGCCGCACATATCGGAACGCTGTTTGCCGTGGTGATCTATTTCTGGTCAGACGTGAAAGGCGCGGCCGCCGGCCTGCCCCGCCTGATGACCGGAAAAGCAGACACCTCCGGTGCCTTTCTGGCGCTCTGCCTGATCCTCGGTACCATCCCGGTGGTCCTATTTGGCGTCTTTCTCAAACTCACAGGTCTGGATGATGCCATGCGCGGAATCGCCGTCATTGGTTGGACCATGCTGGGTTTTGGTCTGGTCCTCTACTGGGCCGACAAACGCCGCGCCGAGATCAAAACCGACCGGAGCTGGAGCGTCAAAGACGCGCTTATCATGGGTGTCTGGCAGGCGATTGCGCTGATCCCCGGCACTTCGCGGTCCGGCATCACGATTACAGGGGCGCGGCACCTCGGCTATGACCGCGAAAGCGCGGCAAAGCTGTCGATGCTGATGTCGATTCCCACCATCATCGCATCCGGCACCCTGCTTGGCCTTGAAGTGGCCAGCACCGCCAATGCCGCTGCGGCCCGGGATGGCGCGATTGTTGCTGTCTTTTCGTTTATCGCAGCTCTGGCCGCGCTGACCCTGATGATGCGCCTGCTGAAGTCGGTCAGTTTCACGCCCTACGTGATCTACCGCGTCATTCTGGGTGTGATCCTGCTGGGGATTGCCTACACCTAAAGGTGCATTTCGGGTGAGTTACACGCGGTGATAGGGGCTACCGCCCAGAATGCTAGCGGCGCGATACAACTGCTCTGCCAGCATCACCCGCACCAACATATGCGGCCAGACCATTTTACCAAAGGACAGCATCATCCGCGCGTCTGAGCGCAGACTGGGGTCAATGCCATCTGCCCCGCCAATGATAAAGGCCAGATCCTGAGCCCCGCCATCGCGGATTTTTTCCAGTCGTCCGGCAAAGTCAGGTGAGGACATCACGTCGCCGCGCTCATCCATGGCGCAGATCACCGCCCCCGCAGGCAGCGCCTTGCGCAGCAAAACGGCTTCGGCGGCCATTCCACCGCCTTTTTTGTCCTCAACCTCATGCACTTTGACCGGACCAAGGCTATGGGCCCGCCCGGTTTTATCAAATCGCTTGAGATAGTCGTCAACAAGGTCGCGTTCGGGGCCCGCCCGAAGGCGGCCCACCACGCAGAGATGGACCCGCATTTAGGCGCGTGTCGCTGGCGCCGCGCCGGGCTGCCACATCTTTTCCAGCTGATAGAATTCGCGGACTTCGGGGCGGAACACATGCACCACCACATCACCCGAATCGATCAGCACCCAATCACCGGCCTGCTTGCCTTCGGTTTTGGAGAGAACACCACAGCGGGTCTTCAGCGCATCCATCACCATCTCAGCCAGCGCCGCCACCTGACGTGACGACCGACCCGAGCAGATCACCATGTGATCACAGACAGAGGTTTTGCCGCGCAGATCAAACTGCACGATTTCCTCAGCCTTGTTATCGTTGAGAATTTCCATAACCACAGCGAGAATATCACCGCTGGTGGAGTTCACCTGAGGTGTACCGCTCATCGGTTCCCCCTGTGCTGCGGCATCCGCCGCATGTGCCATCGAAGACAGGACATAGTCCTCCTATACGTCATACACCGTCAAAGCCCCGGTGCCGGGCCATACCAAATATAGCATCGGCCCCGGGAAATCTCAATGTCACCCTCTCAGCGGGCGGTTGTCCGAATTTTCTTGAAAATTCGGGTACGTCAGGCGCCGTAAGGCACCCAGACGGTTTTCACTTCGGTTGCGGCCTCAAGGAATTCACGCCCCTCACCGGCATCTCCCAACCAGTCACGAGCCAGGCCATTGTTGACCCAGGCGCGTTTGAGGTTCCCGGACGCGCCCTCATCAATCACACCACTGATATCCGCCCCAGAGAAGGACCAGACCGCATCCACATCCATGTGCTGCGCAACAGTTGGTGCAAGCTCTGCATGTGACCCGGTGAGGATGTTCACCACACCGCCCGGGACATCCGAGGTTTCAAGGATCTGATAGAAATCCGTCGCGGCCAGCGGAAAGGCTTCCGAGGCCACAAGCACCACACGGTTGCCCATGGCAATCGCCGGGGCCATCACCGAGATCAGGCCCAGAAGCGGCTGATCATCCGGGCAGAAGCCCCCAATCACGCCACAGGCTTCGCGCAGCCCCATGGCCACGCCCCGCAGCGGCACCGACTTCACCTGACCGTCGAATTTGTCGGCCCAGGCCGCATAGGTGAACAGACGGCTCACCGCAGCCTCAACCTCGGCCTTGCCGGTTTTGCCGCCAGTCATGCGATCGATGGTGGCCGCGAACTCATCTGCGCGGGCCATCAGGTTTTCACCAATGTAGTAGAGCACCTGCGCGCGGTTATGCGCGGTTGCGGCGGTCCAGCCTTTGGCACCACGCGCCGCCTCAACGGCGTTGCGCACATCTTTGCGGTTGGCGATAGGCGCTTGACCAATCAGCTTGCCCTGTTTGTCATAGACATTGCGGGCATAACCGCCATCCGGGCGCGCCTGCTTGCCACCAACATAGAGCTTGGCAGTGCGATCCACGGGCTGCGGTTCCGCCGCATCACCAGTGAAGGCCACAACAGGCTTTAGGGCTTTGGCCTTGCCGATGGGTTTGGTGTAGGCCTGAAGCCCTTCCCACCCACCTTCGCGGCCAAAGCCGCTTTCACGCACGCCACCAAAGCCGGCCGCGGCGTCAAACATATTGGTGCCATTGACCCAGACCACACCGGCCACCAGCTTGGGCGCGATGTCGAGCGCGGTGTTGATGTTCTCGGACCAGATCGAGGCCGCAAGACCATAGCGGGTGTTGTTCGCCAGCTCGACCACCTCAGCGGGGGTACGGAAGGTCGACGAGACCAGTACAGGGCCAAAGATTTCTTCCTGCATCAGATGCGAGGCCGGCGAGAGGCCGGAAATCAGTGTCGGTTTATAGAAACAACCCTCGGGCAAATCACAGGCCGCCTGATAGACGTCACCATCGGAGCCCGCGACCAGCGCGGCGATGCGCGACTGTTGTTCCGGGTCGACAATGGCTCCTACGTCGATGCATTTGTCGAGCGGATTGCCGATGCGCAGTTTGTCCATGCGGGCTTTGAGCTTGGCATAAAATGCCTCGGCAATGCCCTCTTGCACCAACAGTCGCGAGCCCGCGCAGCAGACCTGCCCCTGATTGAACCAGATCGCATCCACAAGACCTTCGACGGCACTGTCGATATCGGCGTCTTCAAACACGATGTAGGGCGATTTACCTCCCAGCTCGAGTGTGAGCGGAATGCCCCGGCCAGCGGTGGCGCGGCGGATCTTGCGGCCCACTTCGGTCGAGCCGGTAAAGGCGATCTTGTCGACCTCTGCGTTGACGATCATCTCGCCCACGGCGCCGTCACCGGTGATGATGTTAACCACGCCCTTGGGCAGTCCCGCCTGACGGCAGATGTCGGCAAAGGCCAGCGCGGTCAGCGAGGTCCATTCCGCAGGTTTCAACACCACGGTATTCCCCATGGCCAGCGCCGGCGCGACCTTCCACGCCAGCATCAGAAGTGGGAAATTCCACGGGATGATCTGACCACAAACGCCCAACGCCTCACGGCCCGGCAATTCGCTGTCCATCAGCTGGGCCATGCCCGCGTGATAATAGAAATGACGCTGCGCCAGCGGGATGTCGATGTCGCGGCTTTCGCGGATCGGCTTGCCGTTGTCGAGGGTTTCCAGCACCGCAAACAGGCGGGCATGTTTTTGCAACAGACGCGCCAGAGCGTACATATAACGCGCCCGTGCCTTGCCGCCGATCTTGGCCCAGCCCGGCTGGGCCGTGCGTGCTGCTTTGACCGCTGCGTCCACATCACCCTGAGTGGCCTGAGTTAGCGTGGCCAGCACTTCACCGGTGGCCGGGTTGCGGCTGTCAAAACCGTCGCCCGCCTCGGTGAAGGCACCGTTGATGAAATGACCAAAGCGCGCGCCCTGATCGGTGATCCAAGCCAGCGCATCCCCGGCGCTTTCCGGTGCGGGGCCGTAATCCATGGTCTCGAAGATCTCTTTGATGGTCATGAGTGGGTCCTTGTCACTCGATAGCCCGCGAGGGGGCCATACCAGAATGTCGTCTTGTGTCGTGGCTTAGCCCATTGCATGGCGCCAGCTGGCGGAATAGGCGCCAGTGACGTGATGCTCGAGTTGCCGTTCAATATCGCCCAACAGCGAAGACGCGCCAAAGCGGAACAGATCAGGGCGCAGCCAGCGATCCCCAAGTTCTTCTTTCACAAGCGCCAGATAGGTCACCGCATCTTTCGCTTTCGAAATGCCACCGGCGGGTTTGTACCCCACGTAATGACCTGTCGCTTCGTAGTAGTCGCGAATCGCCCGCATCATCACCAGCGACACAGGCAGCGTGGCATTGACGCTTTCCTTGCCGGTCGAGGTCTTGATGAAATCGGCCCCGGCCATCATGCAAACCAGCGAAGCTTTGGCCACATTCTGCAATGTGCCAAGCTCACCGGTGGCCAGAATGGCCTTTACATGCGCATCACCACAGGCGACCCGGAAGGCCTTCATTTCGTCATAGAGACCCTGCCAATCGCCCGACAGAACCAACCGACGCGAGATCACGATATCGATCTCTTTCGCGCCTGCTTTGACGCTTTCTTCGATCTCCGCCACCCGCAGGTGGATCGGCGAGAGCCCCGCAGGAAAACCGGTCGACACAGCGGCAACAGGCAGGTCTGTGCCTTTCAATGCGTCCACCGCAGTTTCGATCATATCGTGATAAACACAGACAGCTCCGACAGTTAGATCGGGTAGACCGATGGCCTCGAGCAGATCTGCGCGCACCGGCTGGCGTGCTTTGGCACACAGACGCAGCACGCGCCCGGTGGTGTCATCGCCTGACAGCGTTGTCAGATCCATCAACGAAATGGCCCGTGCCAGCCAGGCCGCCTGATAGTCTTTTTTGACCGAACGACGGCCCGGCAATGTGGCGGCACGACGCTCAATCGCCGAACGGTTGGCTCGGGCGCGCATCACCCAATCCATATCCAGGGCAATGCCCGGATTTCGCGCAACGTGATCGTGCGCCGTTTCGCCCGACGCATTGGATATGTCGTGAACCTTTAGGTTCTGCATGCTCCGCTCCTTCATCAGTTCCGCAGGAGGTGGAAAGATTTTGTCCAAGTGGTCAAATTATTATCGTCGCATTTGGATAGCAAGCCAAGTCTTACGCTGGTTTTGTGACATGACGGCAGGGCAGCTTACGCCGCCCGGCGCTTGTTTGCCTGTTTGATCCGCTTGCTGTTGCGGTTTTGGAGTTCGTTGAGAACCACTGTGAGTTCCCCCGGTTCCTCAATGACACCTTGATCGATCAACACACCGGATAGGCGCTTGGTGTTTTTCTCAGCCAACACGCCGGCCACACCGGAGTGTAACCCGATCATCTTTGTACTTGGCTGAGCCGCTTGGGTCAGCCAGTTGTCAATTTCGGTTTCTGACGATGCGGCGTGTACGCCGGTGCTGAGCAAAACATCATCCGCAAACACGGCTTCGACCCCGCCGGGATTTGAGAGGAAAGCATAGGCGTTGAGCATCATGAACTCGGTATAATTGAACACTGGCCAAAGGGCGGCGTTCATGCTGCGGACACTGAACAGCGCTTCGATTGGCCCACGGCGCGCCTCGACGTGGGCACAGGCGTCTTTGAGAAACTCAGTCTCAACAACCCAGGGGGTCACAAACTGCGTCAGAGGCGTATAGGCCTGCGTCCTTGGCGAAAGCCCCACTGCTCGCAGAGACGCTGGGAGCCAGCGGTTGTGCAGCTTTCCAGGTGTCTGCAGATGTGCCTTGGGGCGTCCATCGTGTGCCACAAAATCATCCAGCGTCAGGGGGCGCACAGGAATGTTTTTACAGTCGAGAATGACGCAATAGCGACCGTCGGCCACATATCCTGCCGCCAGCTTCATCGCCTGCTGTACCGCCCATCCCCAATTCCCCTTCCAGCCCGTCCAAACGCGGAAGGGGGCAAACAGATTGGACTGAGCCATCGAAAGGCGGATCCGCTGAGACAGGTTCAGACGCAGAGGCTTTTGGCCAAATACATCTTTTGGACCCAAAATTCGAAGCTTTTCACCGAGATCTCCATAGGCGGCCCGCAAAGGCTCGATCTCGCGGCGCACCGCATCTTCGTCTCGATCGTTAATCAAGACGAGGATGTCCTCCACAAGATCAGGTGCAAGATGTTTGGCAAGGCCGCGTGCCTGCAACTTCAGCAGGGGCACTTCACCGGAGTGAACGACCGTTACGAAAGAAAATGGCTTCGTCATCATAGATCCTTGCACATGGTAGGCCTCTGCCCCCTTAGGACAAAATCCCTTTTTACACTAGGCCCCGTGCAACCGCCGCTGGCATATCAATCCAATGCCGTCTCGGAAGAAATTCGAAACATCTGATCAAAGCACTGCCGCCCGATGGGTGTAAATCGCACCACTCGGCTGTTGGCATCGCGATGCATCCAGCCTCGTTCACTCATCTGCGAAAACAAAGCGCGCCCCAGACTTCCGGCAAGGTGACTGCGGCGCTCGCTCCAATCAAGACAAGATTTGCAAAGCGGCGCACGGGATTTGCGCAGCCTTCCCAGATCAATTCCAAACTCTGTGGCCCATACGGCGCCGGCCTCAGTCAAAACAGGCTCTTCATGCTCCAGACGAAGATAGGCTGAGGCGAACAGGGCATCATACATCTGCACACCACGGTCCCCGGCCAGATGGTTGTAACACACCCGCGCCTCGCGCAGCGCCATCTCTTTGGGTCCCGTGCGCGTGCGCAGGTGCCCTGCTCGGGCGGTGAGCCCCATCAACCCTTCAAGAACAGCGGCAACCTGATCCGAGGCCAGAGACACATATTTGTGGCGGCCCTGTCGCCGTGTGACCACGAGTCCCCCGTCTTCCAACCGCGCGAGATGACTGCTTGCGGTTTGCGGGGTTATGCCTGCCTCGCTGGCAAGCTCGGTCGCTGTCAGAGCTTTGCCCGACATCAATGCCGTCAAAATATTCGCGCGCGCCGGATCCCCGATCAACGCCGCGACCATCGCTATGTTTGGGCCTGCTTTCATACTTCGATCATGACCGAAGCATTTGCGCCGCGCAACCACCTATACCGGCATCCGACCTAGACCTTACTTTCGAAAGGATCTTCCATGCTGACCTGTGTCATTCGCTACCAGATCGACCCGACAAAACGGGCTCAATTCGAGCGCTACGCCCAGAACTGGGGGCAAGCCATTCCGCGCAACGGGGCCGACTTAATCGGATATTATGCCCCACACGAGGGTTCCAGCACTCTGGCCTACGGCATCTATAACATTGCCAGCCTCGCAGACTACGAAGAATACCGGGCGCGTTTGGCCCAAGATCCACTTGGGCGCGAAAACTATGAATTTGCGCAGAGCGAGAAGTTCATCTTGCGTGAGGATCGTACGTTCTTAAAGCTGGCCTCTTCACCACATGGGACAGCCACATGATCGCCGTTATTTTCGAAGTTCACCCCAAAGACGGGCAAATGGACAGCTATCTCGATATCGCCGCAGGCCTGAAAGACGAACTGGCACAGGTGCCTGGCTTCATCTCGGTTGAACGGTTTCAAAGCCTGTCCAACCCGGGAAAACTTCTGTCGCTAAGTTTTTTCGAAGATGAAGCAGCGGTGGCCAACTGGCGCAACCGCTCGGATCACCGCACCGCCCAAAGCAAAGGCCGTGGGGGAATTTTCGAGGCCTACCGTATACGCGTGGCACAGGTTTTGCGCGACTATACGTTAGAGGATCGCGCTGAGGTTCCCACAGACAGCAAGGCGGCGCATCGCTAGGTCACAAGAACAGCAATCCCTTTTGCAACGCGATGGCCATGGCCTGCTCTCGCGTTGCAGCCCCCAGAACCTGCCGGGCAGCGGCAAAATGTTTGCGCACGGCAACCTCCGTTATGCCGAGCTTCTCTGAGATCCCAACGTTTTGATACCCATCCGCCAGCAACGACAATACCTCGCGCTGGCGCACCGTGAGCTCCACCTCAGTCTGAAGCAACGTGCTGTTTGGTACACCTTTCACCGGCTCGGTAATGACGATCGACAACAAAGCTGAAAACAGCTTGAGATCGATTGGACTTTGACGCTGCATGTCTACGATATCGGTATCCGAACAAAGCGTGACATAGGTGCCCGGCACATTGGCCTGTCCAAAATGTGTACACATCAAAGTGCTAAGACCGGCACCTTTCAGGCCATGATCATAATCATAAGCCCGCTCCGACGGTGCATCCTCGCGCGATAGCTGGCCGCTTGCCAACGCCATCGAAGCCGATCCATGGGCTAATTTTGACACCAACGGATCAACATCCACATAGCTTTGCGTGATGTATTCTTCGATCCAGTCAGCGGGCATATTTGTGTTCATCCAATGAATGTCTTTCAACGTCCCATTGGCTTTTGCGACCAAGACGCTCGTGAATCCCAAGGCTTCACTCAACTTGACCGCTTCTGCCCACCTGGCATCCGGATCCTGCGTTGCCGCGATTTTTTCAAAGGCGTCTGCAATCAAATTTGTCATTGGCAAGCCGAAACGCTAACTGGAAATCTTTCCTGTTCTCACTTGGGGGAAGACCCCTCGCCCAGAGTACCAGCCAATATTGTTAGGTATAGAAAAAGGGGCGCAAAAAGCGCCCCTTAGATGTCTAGTGAACCACAAGTGGTGGATTACATTCCAACTTTGACGATAGCTTCGGCCAGGATTGGCACGGTCTGCGTGTTCAAACCGGCAATGTTCAGTCGCGAATCCCCGACCATGTAGATGGCATGATCCTCGCGCAGTTTCTGCACCAGCTCTGGGGCCGCGCCTAAACGCGAGAACATGCCACGGTGCTGGGCGATAAAACCAAAGCGATCCGAACCCGACACTCGTTGCAGTTCTGCCGCCATCTGTTCGCGCAGACCCAGCATCGAGGTGCGTACTTCTTCCAGCTCAGCCGCCCAATCTGCACGCAGAGCCGGGTCGTTCAGAACCATGGTCACAACCCGTGCGCCGTGATCCGGTGGGAACGAAAAGTTCTGACGGTTCAGGAAATTCAGCGATTGCTGGTTCAGCGATTTGCGGCTGCTGTCATTGCTGATCGCCATCAACAGACCCGTGCGCTCGCGGTACACACCGAAGTTCTTCGAGCAGGACGCCGCAATCAGGCATTCTGGAACAGACGAGGCAATCAGGCGCACGGCCTGCGCATCTTCTTCCAGACCGTCGCCAAAGCCCTGATAGGCAATGTCGACCATCGGCGTCGCGCCTTTTTCCAGCAGCAGGTCAATGACCGCTTGCCACTGGGTCAGGTTCAGGTTGGCGCCTGTCGGGTTGTGACAGCAACCATGCACCAGCACCACGTCGTCCGAAGTAACATCGGCCAGATCCGCCATCATGCCATCGAAATCAACGCCGCGAGTTTCGCCATCGAAATAGCGGTAGGTGACGGTTTCGATGCCAACATAGTTCAGGATCGACAGGTGGTTGGGCCAGGTCGGATCACTGACAAAGACGCGGGCCTTCGGGTTGGCCATTTTGATCAGTTCAAAGGCCTGGCGAACTGCACCAGTGCCACCGGGTGTAGCGGCGGCGGCGATGTTCTCACGCGCAACTGCCTCGCCCAGAACCAGACCGATCATCGCATCGGCAAAGGCAGGGTCACCCGCCAGACCGGTATAGGCCTTGCTGTCCTGAACTTCCCACAGCTGCTTTTCTGCGGCCTTCACCGCGCGCATCACCGGGGTGTTGCCACTGGCGTCTTTATAGACACCAACACCCAGGTCGATCTTCGTCTCGCGTGGGTCTTCGCGGTACATCTGCATCAGCTGCAGGATCTTATCTGCGGGTTGTTCTTTGAGAGTCTCGAACATCACTCTTCTCCGGTGGCGACGGGCAGTGTGGGGAATTGCCCCCACTCGGTCCACGACCCGTCATATAGCGAATGGTCACGCTTGCCCATCAGCTCAAGCGCAAGGCTGAGCACTGCGGCGGTGACGCCCGAACCGCAGGTGGTGATGGCAGGCTTTGCCAGATCCACACCGGCCGCCTCGAAGGTGGCGCGCAGTGCGGCCTCATCTTTCATGGTGCCGTCGGCTTTGAGCAGTGTGGTAAAGGGCACGTTTTTCGAACCCGGAATGTGACCGGCCCGCAGTCCTGCGCGCGGCTCCTCCACTTCACCGCGGAACCGTTCCGGGGGACGGGCATCAATGATTTCGGCGTCCTGCAGTTTCGCCGCAGCCGACACCTGTGTCACGTCCTTCACCAGATGGGCCTGACGGCGCACAGTCATATGGCGGTCGCGGATCATCGGCGGCAGATCTTCGATCTCACGGCCCTCGGCCTGCCACTTCGGAAACCCACCATCCAGAACGGCGATATTGTCCTGCCCCATCAGGCGGAACATCCACCAAACGCGGGCCGCAGAGAAAAGCCCCATGCCGTCGTAAACCACAACCTGATGGCCATCTCCGACCCCCATGGCCCGTAGGCGTGACATGAACTTTTCAATGGGTGGCGCCATATGTGGCAATTCGGAGCGATGGTCCGACACATCGTCGATGTCAAAATAACGCGCGCCGGGAATGTGGGCGGCGTCATACTCGGCCTTGGCATCGCGGTTCATCGCTGGAAGGTACCAGCTTGCATCCAGCAACCGCAGATCCGGATCCTTCAAATGCTGAGCCAACCACTCGGTGGACACCAGTGTTTTGGGATCATCAAAGGCCATGTCGCTTCCCCCCAGCAAATAGACGTTTGATGAATAGGCCCGGGCGGCAGTTCATGCAAGTCGGGCAGACACCTTTGCCTGCCCGATTTTCACAATTATTTTGCAATCATGTTGCGCACGACACTGACGATCGCCAAAACAGCGCCGCCCCCCACGCCGCCGCCAGCAATCTGAGTGAGAATCGAGCCGAAATCGAGACCGGCCGCACCGCCCGCTGCCCCCGCAAGATCCGGTGCGCCAAGCATCGAGAGAATCGACCCTCCCAGCCCGCCACCCACAATCCCAGCTATGGAATTGATCAAAGTGCCCTGATTGATATTCTTAAGAACACCGCCAGCGACATTGCCCCCAATTGCTCCTGAAATCAGACCAATCAACAGTTCCATCGTTCCACCCCTCGTTAAGCACCGATCCCAGTGATCGGCATAACCAAGATAGGTGCATCAGAGACATTGATTTACGGGAAGCTTGCGCTTTGGTTCCCCGCAGCGAACAAGGATTAACCCTGCTTGAGCAGGCGCTGCTTCTGGCGACCCCAATCACGTTTGGCGTCACTCTCACGCTTGTCGTGATTCTTTTTGCCCTTGGCGATGCCAATCTTCAGCTTCGCCATGCCTTTATGGTTGAAATACATCACCAGCGGCACAAGGGTCATGCCTTTGCGCTGGGTGTCATTCCACATGCGCGACAGCTCTTTTTTCGAGGCCAGGAGTTTACGACGGCGACGTTCTTCATGGCGGAACATCGCCCGCTCATACGGGGCGATGTACGAGTTCACCAACCAAAGCTCACCCTCTTCCACCGCAGCATAGCTTTCCGCGATATTGGCCGAGTTTTCCCGCAAGGATTTGACCTCAGATCCGGTCAGAATAATCCCACATTCAATATCATCCTCGATCGCGTAATCATAACGCGCCCGCCGGTTCTCAGCGATGATCTTGTAGTTCGGGTCGGACTTGGGTTTCTTAGCCATGGGAGAGGTAGATAATCACTCAACACGACAGTGTACAGAGCCGGTGACGGATAAACTCTGCGACTACAAACAACACTGAAGTCTGGCTGAACTCGATGAAAGTCACTATTGTCACAACAACCGAGAAGTCAGGGTCAGCATCGCCGAAGCGACCAATCTAAAAGCCGCCATCCGTTTCTCCACTCAAGTGATTGATGAAAAGGTCAAGAATGCCAACTAGTTTTCAGATCTTTTCAGACGAAAACATCGCCTTGTTTCGCATGGATGGCAACATTTCTGTCCGCGACGGCAAGCAGCTTTTCCTTGATTACACATCGCATCCTGATTTCGACCCCACGCACCGCATGTTCACCGATGCAACCGGCGTGACTAAGATAGAAGCCAGCTTTGCTGACATTATCAAAGCTCTGATGGGTATGCCTAAGCTCCTCCGCCAGTTTGAAAAAGGCGCGTCCAGTGTGATCCTGGTGGGTAACTCCACGTCTTTTGGCGTTGGTCGGATGCTAGAGTCGGCCCTGTCGGTAACCTCACCAATCGAGATGACGATCACCGACGACACAGAAGAGGCCTGCGCGCTGACAAAAGTTACCCCCGAGTTTCTTCGGCAATTTCGCATCACGCCGCAGACTGCCAACTAAGCCCGCGCGCGCTACCTAAACTACTTCAATCACGCTCTTGTCGATGGCGAGCACATACCCGCGGCGCGCAATGTTTTTCACGAGCAGTTCACTGACCATCTGATTGCCCAACCCGTCGCGCAGACGTTTGATCCGTGTCGCGCCTGCGGCCTCTTCGCAATCTCCCTCGGCCTTCCCTGAGATCACAGCTTCGATTTCGACACCGGTCAGGATGTCATCGTCCATGCGGGCCTCAGCCAGAACCGCCAGCGTTTCCATCATGGCATCGGTCAGCTTAAAACCCATCGTGTTGAGATAGACTTTGTTCTCTTCGCGGGAAATCACCAGCGAGCTGACCTCGATACCTGAACGCTCGATCTGGGCCATGCGACGGTTCAATCCCACAAGCATCACCAGAAACACCAGGGCGGCCACAAGCATCGCGGCGGCAAAGACCAACAGAACAAAGATGACCATCCGGTAGCTTGTAAGCGTGTCGCCAAAGGCGGTGCCGGACTGCGCCAGAATCTCAAGCAATTTCACCACGGGCTGTGCGGTCAGATTGTCATTCTCGACAAAGATCCGCTCGACACGGGCATTAAACGCATTGGCATCCGGCAACGTCAGCACAAGCAAAGTGCCCACCACAGCCAAAATCGCCACGATGGCACCGATGCCAATCGTGACGAGACGGGATCCTGAACGCAGGCTCTCAGAAACGGAGGTAGTAGTCACCGGCATTTGCCCTCTTGTTGCCCGAGGGCGTTGTTTCCGACAATCCCACCACATTCAGCAAAGTCCAGCCACCGGCGGCGACACGGCGTGCGGCCTGCTGAGCAGCAGCCCCGCTGGCAGGACAGGATCCATCCAGCGCGACAATACCATAGTGCAACCGCAGCGGATTGTCCTTTTTGGCTTTGTATTCGACGTAACAATCAGCCAGCGCCGTGCTGGGCAACGCCACACCAACAACGAGGGCAAACAGGAGGGGGGCAAGGGAGTGTCTCATGTCCCCACACTGCGGTGCGAGGGCAGGAAATTCAATAACAGGCAGGGGTTTCACGGCGGATATTCGATAACCAGTGGCTGATATTGAGCGATTTTGGGTCTCGGGGCCAGGGTTGGATCAAGGCGCACTGCCAGCGTCCACACTTTGCGAATCCTGAGAAAGGAAACCCCAATGTCTGCACGTTTTATCACCGGCGTTCTGATCATCGCCTCGACCATCACCATGTTGTCCACGGCTCAGGTTCAGGCCCGTGACCGCAGCAAAGAAATCGGCACCATCCTCGGGGCGGCGGCAACTCTGTTTATCATTGGCAAGATTATTGAAGACGCCAATGACGACCGGCGGCGCCCACAAACCCATCGTCCCCAGCCCCAGCCCGACCGTTGGGCCAAGCCACCGCTGCCACGTCACTGCATCCGCTGGACCGAAGGGCGCAACGAGCGCCGCGTGATGGGCAAAGGCTGCCTCAAGCGCAACTACGGTGCGGTGCATAGCCTGCCGCAGCAATGTCGCACCAAGTTCCGCGTGAACGGCAACCAGCGCCGCGGCTACAACGTGCGCTGCCTGCGCAACAACGGCTACCAGATCGCCCGCCGCAACTGAGTTCGAGCAGACCCTGACACATCAGGGCACCGGGGGTCGTCCTTTCCCCCCACTTGAAAGGGGCCTCAACCGGGGCCCTTTTCTTTGTGCGCTAGTGCCGGTTCAGCGCCACATTGAGCCCAAGTGCAATCAAGATGCTGCCGCCAAGACGCTGGGCCATGCGCCCCGCTCGCAGCGACTTTCGCAGGGCCGAGGTGACCTTATCGGCCAGCAGCACACAGACCACATCGGCGCTTGAGAACATGATGTTCACAACGGTGCCCAAAATGAACAACTGTACCGACAGCGGCAAACCGGCGGTCGGGTCGGTAAACTGCGGCAGGAAAGCAACGTAAAAAATGGCAGTTTTCGGATTGAGAACTTCGACCGTCACGCTTTCCCAAAACGCGCGTTTTGGGCTTTTGCTTTCGACCGTCAGGCTCGTTTCTTCAACCGATGTCTGCGCGCGAAACAGTTTGATGCCCAACCAGATCAGATAGAGCGCCCCGGCGAATTTCAACGTCAGATACAGCACCGGAACGGCGTCAAACAACACCGCCAACCCAAGCGAGGCCGCCGCGACATGGGCGTAGCCACCAATATGGATTCCGATCGCCGCCAGCCACCCCGCCTTTTTACCGCGCGCCATGGTTTGCGCCGCCGCATAAAGCATGGCTGGCCCCGGCATATAGGCAAAAACCATTGTGACAAGAAAGAAGGCAAAAAGGATTTCAGCAGAGGGCATAGGCGACCGGGTCCAAGGATCTTGCAAGAAAAGCTACCTCAGTACAAACAGCCACTTTCTGGACTGTCAACGCTTTGGGGCGTCGCCTGCGCGACAACGACTACCAGATCACCCGCCGCACCCAAAGTTCAAGCGGACCCTGACAGATCAGGGCACCGGGGGTCGTCTTTGCCCATTGGTTATTGATCGTTACTTCTCTTTTTTCCAGCTCCGTTTCCAACCCATACCTATGAGCCAGAGCATCCCTCCATATGCGAGGGTAACCGAAACCTTCTGAACCAATCCATCCAGCTGAAAGAGCTCCTTAAAGGGGAAACTGGCAAAAACTGCCAAGCCCAGAAGTAGGCCCAATGCGCCGTTAACGCGGGGAACTTTATGGATAGCTATAGGAGCCAATACCAGCGCAACGATTCCATATAGCAAAGTGGCATGGGAATACTTCAGTTCGACCAGCACGGAGAGCCAAAGGACTGAAAGTACAATGGCGAGGATCAATAAGCTATATCTATCAATTGTTTCTCTTAATAACTGAAAGTACTCAATCGCCAACCTGTGATGCTACCGTTGCAGTCAATCACGGCTTTTGAGAAGAAAAGCGCGCAATTATGCGACGCGCCCCCTGCAAGGCTTTGGGGAAGATATCATCATCCGGCCTCATTTCTTTTTGTGTAAGGACCGGCCCAAATCGACCGGCCCCTTTGTTGGTTCAGATCACTCGAGATCTTCTGGCAGGATCAGGTTCAGAAGGATCGAGAGCGCGGCTGCGGGCAGCAGGCCTGAGGTCAGCAGGATCTTGAGCGTGCTGGGCATATGCTGCAGCGCATCGGGTTCCAGCTGAAGCCCCAGACCCACGGCCAGCGAAATGGCAAAGATCACCATGTTGCGGCGTGTCCAGTTCACGTCAGACAGCATGTTGATACCCGCTGCGGCCACCATGCCGAACATGACAATCACACCACCGCCCAACACATTGATTGGGATGGTGCGGATGATGGCGCCAACCATGGGCACCAGACCACAGATGATCAAGAACAGCGCGCCAATGGTAACCACGTGGCGGCTCATGATGCCCGTCATCGAGATCAGGCCCACGTTCTGGGAGAATGAGGTGTTCGGCAGACCACCAAACAGACCCGCAATGGCGGTGCCCAGACCATCGGCATAGGTTGCCCCGGCGATTTCCTTGTCAGTCGCCTCACGGCCCGCGCCACCTTTGGTGATGCCCGAACAATCACCTACGGTTTCAATCGCCGAGATGATGCCCATGAAGGCCATACCGATGACAATGGCCCAATTGATCTCAAAGCCCCATTTGAAGGGTTCGGGCAGTGCAAACAGTGCGGCTTTGCCCACATTGCCAAAGTTCACCTGCCCCATCATCAGGGCCACCACATAGCCGACAATGATGCCGACAAGCACCGCCGCGACGCTTAGCATGCCGCGTGTGAAGAACTTGAGCGCAAGGGTGACAGCAATCACCACCAGCGCCGGGAACCACATGGCCCATGTGCCATATTCCGGTTTACCTTTTAGCGGCACGCCGCCTGCGGAATACTGAATGCCCACTTTGACCAGAGCGAGGCCAATCATCAGCACGATCAGACCCGTGACCAGCGGCGGCAGGGCAAAGCGGATTTTCCCGATCACCGTGCCGAGCAGAAAGTGGAAAACACCACCAATGACCACACCGGCCATCAGACCGCCCATGGCCTCGGTGCCCTGCCCGGCCACGGCGGGGATCATCACCGGTAGGAAGGCAAAGCTCGTGCCCTGAACAATCGGCAGACGGGCCCCCACGGGACCCATACCGATGGTCTGAAACAGTGTGGCGATCCCGGCAAACAGCATCGACATCTGGATCATATAGGTCATGTCCGGAAAGCCCAGCGCGCCCTGATCTGAGCCAAAGCCAAAGCCCGCCGCCCCGGCGATGATGATCGCGGGCGTGACGTTTGAGACAAACATGGCCAGAACGTGCTGGATGCCCAGCGGGACGGCCTGTCCCAAGGGAGGTGTGTAGTTGGGGTCAGCCAACTGCTCGGGCGTGCCGAGCGAGGATGCATGTGTCATAGTTTACTCCACTGTCGGTAAGTGCGGCCGCCCTCTTTGTTGGGGTGATCCACACGGGGGTGGGCCTAGGGCCCGGTGATACTGACTGTTTCCTTCAGCCAGAATTCTTGCAGGTTGGGGGTCTCGCCAATGCGGTCCACCACCGCAAACAGCCCGGGCGCCTGCAATGGGGTCAGAACCCCATGCCAGGTGCCACGATGAAAATTGATCGCCTGACCGGGGGACGCGATAAAGGCATGGATAGGACCGGGGACATCGCCCGGCTCAGCCACAATCACCAACCAGGGATTTTGATGCATCGGGATGAAGGTCTGACAACCTTCGGGGTGCCGTTCGACCATTTCAAGCTGATAAGGCAGCGCGCGGGGCTCGGCGTTGAACAGGCTGACACCGGCGCGACCCTCCGGGCCAAAATCCAATTTGGCCCGGTCATGAAACCGGCCGCAAAGCCCCTGATTGATGATCTTGTCGGGATCCCCCGTACAGTCCAGCACATCACCAAATGGCGCAAAGGCGCGGGCCGTCAGGGGCAAGGCTTGGATCTGGGCCATCAGGTGTCCTTTCAAGGCGGAAGGGGGCGCTGCCCCCTCAGGCCCCGAGGGCCATTCACCCCCGGAGTATTTATAATAAAAGAAGCTTAGAGGGTCAGGCTCGGGTGTCGGTTGACGTCTTTGTAAAGCAGGTAACGGAAGGGTTCGTCTCCGGTGGCGATACAGGCCTGCGGGCAGAAGGCGCGCAGCCACATGAAATCACCGGGGCCAACCTCGACCCAATCTTTGTTGAGCAGGTATTTGGCGGTGCCTTGAAGGACGTAGAGCCCGTGTTCCATCACATGGGTTTCCGCAAAGGGGATGCGGCCACCGGGGTGGAAGGTCACGATATTCATATGCATGTCGTGGCGCAGATCTGTCGGTTCGACAAACCGTGTGGTGCCCCATTTATCGGTGTTGGGCATCCAGTTGATCAGCGTCTCGGCATCGGAGGTGACAAAGGCGCGGGGTTTCTCGATGCCCGGCGCGGGCTCCCAGCGTTTGCGGATCCAGTGGAAACACAGAGGATCGGTGCCAGAGTTTTCGATCTCCCACGCGCAGCCCGCAGGGATATAGGCGTAGCTGCCGGTGTTGAGGCTGTGTTTTGTCCCGTCGAGGGTGAGATGGCCCGTGCCCGAGGTGACAAGAAGCGTCGCTTGCGCCGCAGCGTCCGGTTCAGGGGTCTCACTGCCGCCTCCGGGGGCGATCTCAACCGCATATTGGGCGAAGGTCTCGGCAAAGCCAGACAGGGGCCGGGCGATGATCCAGACGCGGGTGTCGCGCCATCCGGGCAAAAACGATGTCACGATATCGCGCATGGTGACGGCGGGGATCACCGCATAGGCCTCGGTGAAAATCGCGGTGCCTTCGGGGTTCACCGATTGGTCGGGCAGGCCGCCGGGGGGAAAGGCATAGCTGCGGGGGCCGATGTTCTGGTCGCTCATAGCAGATCCTCCAGGCGCAGGCGTGCGATGCGTTCAACCTGACGGCAGGCCTCGGCAAATTCGGTGTCAGTGTCATTGGAAATGCGACGTTCAAAGGCGGCAAGAATGCCCGCCTTGTCGTAGTCGCGCACGGCAATGATGAAAGGAAAGCCGTGTTTTGTGGTGTAGTCGCTGTTCAGCGCGGTAAAGCGTGTGCGCTCCTCATCGGTCAGAGCATCCAGACCGGCGCTGCTTTGTTCTGAGGTGGATTCGGCGGTCAGGCGTTTGGCCTGCGCCAGCTTGCCTGCCAAATCGGGATGGGCGTTCAGAACACCAAGACGTTCTTCGTGGCTGGCACTGCGGAACATCCGGGCCAGCGCATTGTGTACACCAGCGGCACGGTCATGTGCCGGCCCCAGTTCCAGATCAAAAGCACGCTCCGCAATCCAGGGCGAATGTTCAAACACTCCGCCAAAGGTCCCGACAAAGGTTTCGCGATCCATGTGTGACGCGCGCGGTTTGCGTTGAGGCGGATGCGTGGCCGCCCAGTGATCAGCAATATCAACGCGGCGCGGACACCAGACGGCCTCGTGTTGGGCGATGTGATCCAGGAAACGTTTCAGACCGGCCATTTTGCCCGGACGCCCCACCAGACGGCAATGCAGCCCGACGCTCATCATCGCAGGTCGCCCTGCCTCACCTTCGGCATAAAGCGTATCAAAGGCATCAATCAGATAATCACCGAAATCCTGCCCAGTGACCCACCCCGGCGCACCGGAAAAACGCATGTCGTTGGCCTCAAGCGTATAGGGGATGATCAGCTGGTCCCGCCCGTCGATGTCGCGCCAATAGGGCAGATCATCGTCATAGGTGTCTGAGATATAGGCAATCTGGCCGGTTTCAGCCACGAGTGGCACGGTGTTCATGCTGCAGCGCCCGGTGTACCAGCCGCGTGGGGCTTCGCCGACCACTTCGCTGTGCAGACGGATGGCCTCGGCGATCTGGGCGCGCTCCTCCTCTTCGGGCATGTCGCGATGTTCGACCCATTTCAACCCGTGGCTGGCAATCTCCCAGCCCGCGTCTTTCATCGCCTCGACCTGTTCCGGGGAGCGTGCCAAAGCCGTGGCCACGCCGTAGATTGTCAGCGGGATAGCGGCACCGGTGAACAGGCGGTGCAGCCGCCAGAACCCGGCCCGAGCCCCATATTCGTAGATGGATTCCATGTTCCAATGACGCGCACCAGGCCAGGGCGCGGCGCCTGGGATATCCGACAAGAACCCTTCTGATCCGCTATCGCCATGCAGCAGGCAATTCTCCCCACCCTCTTCATAGTTCAGCACAAACTGAACAGCGATCTTGGCCTCTCCGGGCCATTTCGGATCGGGGCGGTTGGGGCCATAGCCAACCATATCACGTGTGTAGCGGGTCATCGGGTGTCCTCGAGGATGATGATCACCAAGAATACCCAGATAATCGCGAAACATTGTCAAAAAAAACCGAAAGGACTTGTAGACCTGAGATGCACGCGTTTTGCTCTGATTCCAGATAGAAAGGCCCAAATTCTGGGCTGACAGGAGATCACATCATGGCCGAGGGCTATCTGACCACACATATTCTCGACACGGCAAAAGGCACCCCCGCGGCGGGTATCAAAATCGCCCTGTATAAAGTTTCGGGCAACTCACATCGCAAGATCGCGGAAACAGTCACCAATGCGGATGGCCGCACCGATGCGCCGATCCTGCCGAAAGAGAAGTTTGCGACGGGCACGTATGAGCTGATCTTCTTTGCGGGTGATTATTTGCGCGAAACCGGTCAGGCCGCCGAAGATCCGCTGTTTCTCGATCAGATCCCCATCCGGTTTGGCATGGCCGATGCCGAGGCGCATTACCATGTGCCGCTGTTGCTCTCGCCCTATGGATATTCGACCTACCGTGGATCCTAAAGCATAACCCGCTCTGATGTCAGAGCGGGTGTCTTTGTGTGACCTGTTGGTTCAGGTCTGGGGCACAGTTGCCTGACCCGAGACCTCTCCCAGTGCGAGATCGCGGTAATGCAGAGCAACTTGCGCCACCGAGGGGCATGCACTGTCATCCAACCCAAAAGCCTGCGCAGATTCTTTCACCATGGGCAGGCTCACCGCATTGATCCGTTTGCCCTCTTCAAGCTCAAGCGCAACGGTGGCGACAAAGGCCTCGATTGCACCGGCGCCCAGGGCAATGGCCGCGGTCTGGGCCATCGGATGGCGAGTGACGGCGCCCGAGGTCAATGTAAGCGACCCACCGGGTGTCAGATGCCGGTGACCAATCCGCGCCAGATTGACCTGACCTCGGATTTTGCTGTCCAGCGCCATATTGTAGGCGGTGTCATCCTCGGCATCAAAGGGACCAAAGGTGCCATCACCCGCCGCACTGATGATGGCATCAACTGGGCCAATCTCGCTGAAAAACTCTGACAATGCCTTGGTGTCTGTCATGTCCACCTGACGATCTCCCCCGCTGCGCCCCACCGAAATCACCTCGTGATCATCTGCGCGCAGCTGGGTCACAATGCCGGACCCCACAAGCCCGGTTCCGCCGATTACAACAATCTTTTTCATGATCTGCTCCGTCGATCTATTTGCGTTGACCCAGAGCTAAGTCGGCAAAGCGTCACAAAAAAGCATAGCCTTCCGACCAAGTTGGTCGTAGAATTTGACCATGATCAATCTAGACCACCTCAACGTCATCACCACCATCATCGACACGGGCAGTTTTCAACTCGCCAGCGAAAAGCTCAACAAGGCACGCTCGGCCGTGTCTTATTCGGTCAAACAAATGGAAGAGCATCTGCAGGTGCAGATTTTTGACCGGTCAAACTATCGGCCCAGCCTGACACCGGAAGGACAGGCCATGCTGCCTGAAATCCGGCAGTTGTTGAAACACGCCCGTGGCTTTGAGGGATTTGTGCAAGACCTTCGAGGAGAAAATGAAACCGAACTGCGCCTGGGGGTCAGCAGCATCTTTCCCGTGGCACGCCTCTCGGGCCTGCTTCAATCCCTGCGATCGCAATTTCCAGCAACCACCCTGCACCTAGAATTCGAGGTGGCCTCGGGTGAACGGTTGTTGCTGTCCGAACAGGTGGATCTGGCAATTTTTGCCGCCCCTGTGCGCAATATGGCCCTGGAATACCGGCAGATTGCCTCAATGGAGGTGCCTTTGGTGATCGCCAAGGACGTGATACCCTGTGATCCGCAGGCCGTGACACGCGAAGATCTGGCCCAGCATCCACAGGTTGTTGTGAAATCCACCGATGAGAAATCCCCGGATACCGGACTTCTGGAGGATGCGCCGAAATGGTTTGTGACCGAGCTTGGCGCGAAAAAAGATCTGATCTGCGCCGGTCTGGGTTGGGGACGACTTCCCTCTCACATGATTGCCGAGGAAATTGCGCAGGGGGATCTGATGGTTTTGCCAACGTTGGGCGACATCACCTTACCGATCTGCATCAGCAAACGCAGCCATCAGGATCTTGGCCCAGTCGGGGCCCATATCTGGAAGTTCTTTGATCCGCCTACCGCGTGATTTCAAGATTTTCAAAACAGGAAGAGATCTCACGTTAGTTAGCCGGCCTGCGGTATGGTGCCCCTTCGTGAACCCGTATTTGGAAGGTTAGAGGCACAAAGGCTGGCCCAAACGAAAGGCACTGCATATCCACCTCACCTGTTGAAACATCACAGATACAATTCGGGATCAATCGATTCGCAATTGATGATCTCACGCCACAAGTGACTGTTCAAATTTTCACCCCGGCGGGAAAAAGTCGGAAATACTTATCAACAACGTTATCCACAACTCTCAAATTTGTACGGGCGATTTTGCATTAAGACCTCGAACCAAACCCCTACCGACGATCAAAAAAATTCGCTGACACATTTTTAGGATATATATACCAGAACTGCACTCTGGTGAGTAGCCAACAGAATTATCCTTCAATAGCATCCGGTCGGAAAATCGGCTATGTTGCTTCTGTGTATAGAGAAATCACTCTACCGCAGAAGCAACACAGGAGACAAAAACCCACCCATGGTAAAAGCTTTATTTTTATGGATCTTACAGACGCTTGCAAACAAATATGCTGGAGATCTTCTAGCAAACATCGTCGAGCGAATATTAGAGTATACGCCCGAGATGATGCAACGATTAACAAGGAGCTTAAAAGGCGCGGCAAATCGCTTTGTAAAGTGATCCTCGCAATCCGAGGATCACTCTTGCATTAGAAAAGTCCTCTTCACTCACATTCAAGGAGACCCTTCAGCGGCTTGCCTGTGTAGCAGACGGGCAAGCCGTTTTTATAAACCCATATTATAGAAAAAACTCAAGGAAAAAGTCGCACGAGACAGTCGAATTGAATATTCAATTACTCAGTTTAGACTAATTTCAAGAGTGTTTTAGGCTACTCGTCTCTCTACTCAGCACTCTCTGCAACTACTAAAAACGCAGTTCCGCCCCCCGAGCACGCCCCCCGGCAGACGAAGGTATCTTAGCAAGCCTTTTGGAGTATCGCGGATCGGGAAAGTTCCAACTTCGGGTCACCGAACCAAAGGGAAAACCCTAAATCGATCATAACTAATTGATATTTTGGCGATCCCGGTAGGATTCGAACCTACAACCTGCCCCTTAGGAGGGGGCTGCTCTATCCAGTTGAGCCACGGGACCGTCCAACCGTCTGTCTAACGGGACATTCAGAGCTTGTCATCCCGCCTCTGTGGCGTATTCGTCATCTTGTAACTCTGCAACTGAATGCGCTACGGTTTTTCGAGTACAAGAGGAATTTTGCCCGTGCCGAACGATGCCACCCGTCCGCTAACGCTCCGCGATGTCTCCGAAGCGTCTGGCGTTTCCGAAATGACCGTAAGTCGGGTGCTGCGCAATCGCGGCGATGTCTCTCAGGCCACACGCGAAAAGGTGCTCGAAGCCGCCAAGACCCTTGGCTATGTCCCCAACAAGATCGCCGGCGCTCTGGCCAGTCAGCGGGTCAATCTGGTGGCGGTGGTCATCCCGTCCTTGCGCAACATGGTGTTCCCCGAGGTGATGTCGGGGATTTCCAAGGTTCTGGAAGAAACCGATCTTCAGCCCGTAGTCGGGGTGACCGACTATATGCCGGAAAAAGAAGAACGTGTGCTGTATGAGATGCTGTCCTGGCGCCCCTCCGGTGTGATTGTGGCCGGTCTGGAACACACCGAGGCCTCACGCGCCATGTTGAAAGCCAGCGGCATTCCGGTCGTTGAAATCATGGACACCGATGGCAATCCGATCGACAGCGCCGTGGGCATCAGCCATCGCCGCGCAGGCCGCGAGATGGCCAAAGCGATCCTGAAGCAAGGCTATCAGCGCATTGGCTTTATGGGCACTAAGATGCCGCTGGATCACCGCGCCCGCAAACGGTTTGAGGGCTTTACCGAAGCTCTGGCGAAAGAAGGCGTCGAGATCGCAGATCAGGAGTTCTACTCCGGTGGCTCGGCTCTGGCCAAAGGGCGCGAGATGACCGAAGCCATGTTGGAGCGCGATCCTGAACTGGATTTCCTCTATTATTCCAACGATATGATTGCGGCGGGCGGCATGTTGCACCTGCTCGACAAAGGCATCGACATCCCCGGACGCGTTGGCTTGGCGGGGTTCAACGGGGTTGAATTGCTAGAAGGTCTGCCCCGTCGTCTGGCGACCATGGATGCCTGCCGCAGCGAAATTGGCATGCGGGCGGCGCAGATCATTGCCCAGCGCGTCGAAGATCCAAAGGTAGAGCTCGACCCGATTGTCGAACTGACCCCAACCATCGCCCATGGCGACACATTGAAACGTCGATAATCCATGCTGCGTCTGGACAATGCCCAGGCGCGTCGCCTGTTCTTGCACAAACACGCGCTGGCCGAACCGCCCACCGGCCCGGCCAAAGGCTCGGATCTTGCGGATCTGATCACCCGTCTGGGATTTGTTCAGCTCGACAGCGTGCGCACCGTTGAACGGGCGCATCACATGGTCCTGTTTTCACGTCGCCAGTCCTATCGCCCTGCGCATCTTGCACCGCTTCTGGAGCGCGACCGCGCGGTGTTTGAACACTGGACACACGACGCGGCTGTGATCCCCATGGCCTTCTACCCCTATTGGCAGATGCGCTTTGCACGGGATGCCGAACGCCTGCAACGCCGCTGGAGCAAAGACCGGCGTGAGGGGTTCACCCAGAAATTCGACGAGGTTCTGACCCGCATCCGCGACGGCGGCCCCTGCTCGTCTTCAGATGTGGGCGAAGGTGAAACACGCAAATCTGGCGGATGGTGGGATTGGCACCCGTCAAAAACCGCACTGGAATATCTCTGGCGCAGCGGATCGCTGGCGGTGACCCGCCGCGAGGCCTTTCGCAAGATCTATGACCTGACCGAACGGGTGATCCCCACCGAGCACACAAACCTCCCCCCCGAAGATCAGGCTGCGGATTGGCTCAACAACGCCGCCCTTGATCGACTGGGCTTTGCCACGCCGGGTGAGCTCGCCGCCTTCTGGGACACCCTGCGCCCAGCGGAGGTCAAATCCTGGGCCGAGAGGGAACGCGCCGCCGGTCGGTTGATCGAGGTTGAGATTACGGGGACAGACGGCACTCAGCGCAACGCTCTGGCCCGTCCCAATGTGGTCTCAGCAGCCGAAGAGGCACCGACTGCACCCAAACGCATGCGCGTGCTCAGCCCCTTTGACCCGGCCCTGCGCGACCGCAAGCGCGCCGAACGCCTGTTTGGCTTCCACTACCGGATCGAAATCTTTGTCCCCGCCGCCAAACGCCAATATGGCTATTATGTTTTCCCGCTCATGGAGGGGGATCGTTTGGTCGGGCGGATCGACATGAGCGCAGACCGCAAAACAGGTGCGCTTAATGTCACCGCGCTCTGGCCTGAGACCGGGGTGCGCTGGGGCGATGCGCGTCAGAGCAGATTAGAAGCCGAGCTTACCCGCGTCGCCCGATTTGCGGGTCTTGACCAGATCACATGGGCACCTGCCTGGAAAAGATAGTATCGCGGGGGAAGGCGTTCCCTGACCATCGCACGGCGGCCAAATCCTCCCTTTACCGCACTCACAGAAACTCTCCCCCGGTACCAAACAACATCGGATCATTCCCCGCTCAGGGGCCTGTCAGATGTGCACATCTCATGCAGGGGGACGCCCTGAGCGCGCGGGACTTGGCACCCTCGCAACCTGATCCACCCCGTCGGTGGCCACCGCTTTCCTTAAACTGGCAACACCGCCGCAGTCTTTGGCTGTCGGCGGCGTTCCCACATGCACCGGTGAGAGGGGGAGGGTGGGCGGGGCGAGGTTGCCACAGGCAACAAGCGTCCGTCCCTCCCTCAGACGGGCTCAGGCCACCGCCACACCGCGCGACCAGACCCCACGCAGCATCGGCACGGTCCCGGCCAGTCGGAAACGGATCAGATCGGCACGCATGCCCGGCGCCACCACACCACGATCCGTCAGGCCAACGGCTTCGGCTGGAGTCTTGGTCACGGTGGCAATCCCACGCGGCAGATCCTGCCAGATGTCACCCAGCTTCACCGCCGCTTGCAGCAGCGCGGCAGGGACATAATCCGATGACACAATGTCCAGCAGATCCAGCTCGGCCAGCTCAGAGGCCGCCACATTGCCGGAATGTGATCCCCCCCGGATCAGGTTTGGGGCCCCCATCATCACTGCAATGCCATGATCATGACAGGCCTGCGCTGCCTCAACCGTGGTCGGAAACTCGGCCAGCTTGATGCCATATTGGGCCGAGGTTTCAACCTGCCCTCGTGTGGTGTCATCGTGGCTGGCAAGGGTCGCGCCAAAGCGCCCGGCCTCTGCCACCGCCGCGGCCTCATGCAGCTCGCCCACACGGTCCCGCATCGCCTTCAACTCGGCCACGTGCTCCAGAAACTCATCGTCGCTCATGCCGCGTTTGCTTTTGACATATTGCTCAAGCTTTTTGATATCGCGGAACTGCCGCTGCCCCGGCGTGTGATCCATCACACTAACCAGACCCACGCGATCCTCTTCGCCGAACTCGGCCAGCTCCTCCGCCAGTGTTTCAGAACAGACCTCAGCGCGTAGGTGCAGAAAATGGCTGATCTTCAGCATGTCTTTGGCCCGCAACTCCAGCAACTCACTGGCCAGCGACCGCGCATATTTCACATAGCGCCCCTTGCCGCGTGGGATCGATCCTACGCGCATGGCATCAAACACCGTGGTGATCCCGGTCGAGGCCAGCTCGGCGTCATGCGCCACAATCGCCGAGGCATGTGGCCAGTCAACACCGGGACGTGGCTCGATATGGCGCTCCAGATTGTCGGTGTGCAATTCAACCAGACCCGGGGCAATAAAATCGCCCTGACAGTCGATGGCACCGGCAGGAACCTCGTGGCCCTCGCCCAGTGCAACAATCCTGTCACCTTCAACCTGTACCCAGCCGGTCATGGTTGCCTCTGGCAACACCAGTGTGGCATTCGCCAAAACAAATCCAGCGGTCACCGATGTGCCGTTGGCCGAACTGCCTGCCGCCGCTGCGGGGGCTTCAAGAACCGAGGTTGTCATGGATTTCTCCCGTTACGCCATCTATCTGACCCTGCCTGAGGGTCCCTTGTCCGAATTTGGTGCGGCCTGGCTTGGCTGGGATGCCGCCACAGGCCGCGAAACTGTTGCGCCCGAGGTGGACGGCCTGCCCGCCCCCGCGCATGACATCACCGCCACGCCCCGCAAATACGGGCTGCATGGCACGATCAAACCGCCCTTCCGGCTGGCGGAGGGCACGACATATGAAGAGTTGAACGGCGCCTTTGCTGCGCTGTGCAAATCCTGCAATCCGGCCACCACCGGCCCGCTTGAACTGGCCCGGTTGGGCAGCTTCCTTGCGCTCATTCCCACCGGCGACACCACCCAGCTGGCCGATCTGGCCGCGACCATGGTCAAATCGCTCGACCGCTTCCGCGCCGCGCCCACCGAAGCAGAGCTTGAGAAGCGCCGCAAAAGCCGGTTGAGCCCACGTCAGGACGCGCTTCTGACCCAGTGGGGCTACCCCTACGTGATGGACCAATTCAAATTTCACATCACGCTGAGCGGCAGGCTCACGAAACAACACGCGGAACAGACCCATGCCGCGCTGCTGCCGCATCTGGCCCCGCATCTCGTCGACCCCTTCCGCGTCGATGCTCTGACGCTCTGCGGAGAAGACGAACAGGGCCGGTTCCACGAGCTGCACCGCTACACCCTCTCAGCCTGAAGCGCGTCGCGGATAGCGCGCACCGTCTGATCCAGCGGGCCGGAATTGTCGATCTCGATGATCGGCAGGCCTGCTGGAATATCGAACCGCGACCGACGCAGCCGTGCCGCAATATCCTCGGCACTTTCACGCCCGCGACCGGCCAACCGCGCGGCCAGAACCTCGTCCGGTGCGGTCAGAGACAACACGCAAAACCGCTTGAACCGCAGATCAGCATCCACAAGCATGCCACGCGACAGATTGGCGAGAACATCCTGCCCCGCTGCCAATTGATCCCGCACCGTGTTTGGCACGCCATAACACAGCCCATGCGCCCGCCAGCTCAACACAAACTCACCCGCAGCTTCACGGCGCAGGAATTCCGCGTCCGTCACCGGAATATAGTCCTCGCCACCGGCCTCGGGATCACGGGTGATCACCCGGGTCAGCAGAGCAAACCGAGGGTCCGCAGCGGCCAGCGCCGTCATGACGCTGTCTTTGCCAACCCCCGACGGCCCAACAACCGCGATGAACCGCCCCTCTGCCATCACGCCGCCGCCTTTGGGGTGAAGTCAGAAACATTGATCTCGCGGTCACAGACCCGATCGCGCGCGGCCTCATCATGGAAAATCCCGATGATGGCCGCCCCGCGCGATTTCGCCTCTTCGATCAGCGACAAAACCGTCTCGCGGTTCTGCGCATCCAGCGAGGCTGTGGGTTCATCCAGCAACATCGCCGGATAGGTATGAGCAAAGCCGCGGGCAATGTTCACACGCTGCTGCTCACCGCCTGAAAAGGTGGTGGGGGAGAGGCTCCAGAGCCGCTCGGGGATGCGCAGCTGCGCCAAAAGATCCCGCGCGCGCGCCTCGGCGTCTTCCGCAGGCACCCCCAGCGACAACAGGGGCTCGGCCACAACATCCAGCGTCGCCACGCGGGGCACCACCCGCAGGAACTGGCTCACATAGCCCAGAACCTCGCGGCGCAACTGGATGATCTCACGCGGCTCGGCTGTGGCCACGTCCACATCCCCTACAAGGATCCGACCCGAGGCCGCCAGATAATTGCCATAGATCATCCGCATCAGGGTCGATTTGCCCGCGCCGGACGATCCGGTCAGCGCCACACATTCGCCCGCCGCCACACTGAGCTGCGCCCCATCCATCACCTGGATCACCGCGCTGCCCTGATTGTGCAGGGTGAAGGTCTTTGAAACGTTCGAAATCTCGATCATCGTCTCTTCTCTTTTTCGAAAATACTCTGGGGTCTGGGGCAATGCCCCAGTCCTCGGCTCAGACCTGCAGAACGCTGGACACCAGCAACTGGGTGTAGCCATGCTGCGGATCATCCAGCACCTGATCGGTCAGACCGCTTTCCACCACATGGCCGTCTTTCATCACCATCAGACGGTCCGCCAAGAGACGCACCACCGCCAAATCATGGGTGACGATAATGGCGCTGAGCCCCATCTCGCGCACAAGGCTGCGCAGCAGGTCGAGCAGGCGCGCCTGAACCGAGACATCCAGACCGCCGGTGGGCTCATCCATGAACACCAGACGCGGGCCGGTCACGAGGTTGCGGGCGATCTGCAGGCGCTGCTGCATGCCCCCCGAAAAGGCACTGGGGCGGTCGTCGATGCGACTTTCCTTGATCTCCACCCGGTCCAGCCAGTCAATGGCGGTGTCGCGGATCTCACCATAGTGACGCGCCCCAACCGCCATCAGGCGTTCACCCACATTGCCGCCGGCGCTGACATTCATGCGCAGCCCATCGCGGGCATGCTGATGCACAAAGGCCCAGTCGGTGCGGCTCAGCATCCGGCGTTCGGGTTCCGACATCTCAAGCGTGTCTTTCATGCCCTCGGCACGCGTGTCGAACATCACCTGTCCGGCATCCGGGGTCAGATGCCCGGCCATACAGTTCAGCAGCGTCGACTTTCCCGAGCCGCTTTCACCGACAATCCCCATCACCTCACCGGGATAGAGATCGAAATTCACATCGCGACAGCCAATGTGAGTGCCGTAATTCTTGGAAAGGCCTTTGACCTGAAACAGAGGGGTCATGCTGCGTCCTCCTGCGCCATGCCAAGTGCGCCCACATGACCGGCTTCGCGCCGCGAACGGCAGTAATCGGTGTCGGAACAGACAAACATGCGTCCGCCCTGATCATCGGTGATGACCTCGTCGAGATAGCTGTCTTCCGCGCCACAGAGATCACAGCAGGCATCGGCTTTGCTGGCCTCAAACGGGAAATCTTCGAAATCGAGGCTGACCACCTTGGTGTAGGGCGGCAGCGCATAGATCCGCTGTTCGCGCCCCGCACCAAAGAGTTGGATCGCCGCCATTTCCATCTTTGGGTTGTCAAATTTCGGAATGGGCGAAGGGTCCATGACATAGCGGCCCTCAACCTTCACCGGATAGGCATAGGCGGTGGCAATCGCACCGTGGCGGGCGATGTCCTCATAGAGCTTCACATGCATCAACCCGTATTCCTCAAGGCTGTGCATCTTGCGGGTCTCAATCTCTGAGGGTTCCAAAAAGCGCAGCGGTTCAGGAATTGGCACCTGATAGACAAGGATCTGATCTTCGGTCAGGTCCTCTTCCGGAATGCGGTGGCGGGTCTGGATGACCGTGGCCTTCGTGGTTTCCTCGGTAGTAGCCACCCCGGCGGTGCGCTCAAAGAACTTACGGATCGACACCGCGTTTGTGGTGTCATCGGCACCCTGATCGATCACTTTGAACTGATCATCGGGGGTCAGTGTCGCGGCCGAAACCTGAACACCGCCAGTGCCCCAACCATAGGGCATTGGCATTTCGCGGCTGGCAAATGGCACCTGGTACCCCGGAATGGCAAGACCCTTGAGGATCGCGCGGCGGATCATGCGTTTGGTCTGTTCGTCCAGATAGGCGAAGTTATAATCAGACATGGCTGGTCCTTTCAGCCGTTGTATTTTGTTTTGGGAGATTTGAGAGATGGGCGAAGATCTGATTGTGACCCTCGGCTCCATAGTTTTGGGAATTGTCGTTGTTGGTGGCGTGCTGTGGCTCTCGCTGCGGAGCCCCGCAAAAAAGACCAAACCACATGCCACACGGGCGCGCATCACGGCGCGACGCGACAATGATCGCAACAGCCCGCCGGACACCTTCTGAACCCGACGCGTGTTTAAACTGTAGAAGAGTGGGAAGCCCTAGCCGCGATAGACCCGCAGCACGATCACGCCACAGATCGTCGACATGGCGGCGGCCACTTTGCGGATATTGACCCGCTCGTGAAACACCACCGATCCGATGATCAGCGCAAAGATGATGCTGGTTTCGCGCAATGCGGTGACCATGGCGATGGGCGCAAACATGAAGGCGTAGACCACCAGAGCGTAGGCCACAAACGACGCGCCTCCGCCCAGAACAAGATGGGTTGGCAGGCGCAATGCGCTGCGCACCGATGCGGGCCGCACCATCAGGGACAGTGCGGTAAAGATCACCCCATTGATGGCGGCCTGAAGCCCGAAGTAGCCCACGGCGGTGCCCCCTGCGCGCGCCCCCAGCCCGTCGACAACGGAATAGCCCGCGATAAAGGCCCCGGTGATCAGCGCCAGCACAGCGCCCTGCCACTGAAACGTGCCCTCGCCATTGCGCACCAGCGAGATCGACATGATCCCAACAGCAATCAGGCCAATGGCCATCAACTGTACCGACGAAAAGCTCGCTCCGAGGAGCACAATGGACACGGCCGTGACCAACAGAGGCGCCACACCGCGCGCAATCGGATAGACTTGGGTAAAGTCGCCCATGCGATAGGCCGCGATCAGAAAGCTCTGGTATCCGACATGCAGCGCAATGCTGTAGGGCAGATAGACCATGGCTTCGGCGGTGGGCCAGCTGACAAAGGGCAGAACCAGTAGACCGGCAATCCCCTGCCCGATGGACACGGCGATCATGGCCGCGCCCTTTTCGGCCCCGCCCTTGACCAAGGCGTTCCAGCCCGCATGCAACAGGGCCGCAAATAGAACCGTCATGAAGATGCCAACAGTCACGCCCTGTGCCTCGCGTCAGGAAAGGAGAAGTCTCCGCTCTCCTAACGCAGTCACAGCCGGAGGTCTGGCCCGGATGGACCACTCCGATGTCGTTTGTGACACTTTTATGACAGAAGCTGCGGATCACTCTGCCGCCTCCGCCACATTGGCCTCGGCTTCGCGACGCAGCTTGCGCACCAGTTCCAGCTCGGACTGGAAATCGACATAATGCGGCAGTTTGATATGCTCAAGAAAGCCGGTCGCCTGAATATTGTCCGAGTGGTACAGAACAAACTCTTCGTCCTGCGCCGGGGCGCCCATGTCGTCTTCGCCCAGCTCGCGCCAGCGCAGCGCCCGGTCCACCAGCGCCATCGAAATCGATTTACGCTCGCACTGGCCCATCACAAGACCATAACCGCGGGTGAACTGTGGGGGTTCCGATTTGGAGCCGGTGAACTGGTTCACGGTCTCACATTCGGTGACTTCGATCTCGCCGATCTTAATGGTAAAGCCCAGCTCGGGGATTTCCATCTCGACCGCCACATCCCCGATGCGCAGCTCACCCACAAAGGCGTGGTTGCGCGCATAGCCACGTTGGGTCGAATAGGCCATGCCAAGTACAAAGCCCTCATCGCCGCGGGTCAGCGACTGGAGGCGCAGCGCGCGGTTGCCCGGAAGCTCCATCGGCTCGCGGGTCAGATCCGGCGGGGTGTCGTCGCTCTCGGCCTCTTCCTGAATCAATCCTTCGCGGCCAAGGAAGTCGGCAATGCGCGGTGTGGGTTCCGTGCGCGGCGCACTTACGGGCGCCTCGAGCACCTCGCCATCCGCTGCCAGTTTGAAATCCAGCAGGCGGTGCGTGTAATCAAAGGTCGGACCAAGCACCTGACCACCGGGCGCGTCTTTGAAGGTCGCCGAAATACGGCGGATGCACTCCATGGCCCCGGTGTCGATGGGGTTGGTGTTGCCAAAGCGGGGCAAGGTGGTGCGATAGGCGCGGATCAGAAAGATCGCCTCGATCATATCGCCGCGCGCCTGTTTGATCGCCAGCGCCGCCAGATCTTGATCATAGAGCGAGCCCTCGGCCATCACGCGGTTCACCGCCAGCTTGAGCTGCTCTTTGATCTGATCGACCGACAGCTCGGCCACGCTCAGATCCCCGCGACGCTCCTCGGCCAACCAGGCGTGGGCGTTGTCGATGGCACGTTCGCCACCTTTTACGGCTACATACATCGCTTAGCCCTCAACCTTTGTTGTGCGTGGCAGCGCGGCAACCTGATCACCGGCGCAAAAGAAGAAATCCAACCCCAGCGGGAACAGCAGAGCATTGTTCTGAAACACTTCAACCTCGGGCAGGGCCAGAGACGCGGTGTCTTTGATGCCGGGGCCGCTGAGCCTGTGGCCTTCGCCCAGCGCATCACATTCCACAATCAACGTGGCCGAGCGATCGGGATATTCGGGCGTGCCGATGGCAAAGCGCGTGACCGGCGTCAGGTCCGCCCAACGTCCGATGGCAAACATCGCTGTGTCGGCGTCGACAAAGGGGGCACCGGTGTGGAAGGTGATCCAGTCGCGCACCGGCTGGCAATCCAACGCGCCCGCCAGATGCACGGGCGTTTCCGGATCACACAGCGTCAGCACCAACACACCCGCCGCAACCGACATCGGCGCCGGGGGCTTTCCACCGCTCACGGTTTCAATACAACCAGGACGCGCCATGACCTGCATCGCGGCCCGAAAGGCCACAGCCGCATCAATTGGCGCCTTGGCGAAACCGCCTTGCAAAACCTCTGCCTGCATCAGTCTTCTCCTCGGGCCATGGTGAAGAAATCCACCTTTGTCGCCGCCGCTTTAGCGGCGCGGGCTGTGCGGGCGCTGGCCATCTTGGCGCGCAGGGGCTGCAACAGCGTCATGTCGGTTTGAGCGGCGGCCTCGGTCTGCATCAGCGCATCCACCAAAGCGGCCCGTTCCGCATGGGCCTTGTCGCGCCCCTGCACATAGCCATGCCCAACGGTGCCGCAGCCGAGCTGTAGCGAGCAGCGGGTCACGGTCATTTCCCCAAGGTTGAACGGGGCGCCGGTACCGCCCATGCGGCCCCGCACCATCGCGGCACCGATCTCTGGCGCGCGCAAATGGGTAAACTCGGGCGCATCTTCCATGCCCTGCCACAGCTCGGCCAGGACACCCGCAGGCGCTTTGGCCAAGAGGCTCATCCAATCTTTTCTGGCGGTTTGATCGACCATCTAGACACCTTGCCTATTTGTCTGAATTACTATACAACTAGACAAGTCTGTAGTCGCTCAGTCCCACTCTGAGCAAGCATCTTTGAGTGAAAGTTTCATGACATGACGCGCCGCGCGATCTGGAAATCCATTGCTGACAGCCTGACGACTGACATCGCGGGCGACAAATATGCACCCGGAGATAAACTGCCGACCGAGGCGGAACTTTCAGCGCGGTTTGGGGTCAATCGCCACACCGTGCGCCGGGCGCTGCAGGACATGTCAGAAAAGGGACTGGTGCTCTCGCGCCGGGGTGCCGGGGTGTTTGTGGCCTCCAAACCAGCGGATTACCCGATTGGTCGCCGGGTGCGTTTTACCCAGAACCTGCGCGCCGCCGGGCGCAGCGCCAGCCGCGAGATCATCGTACTTGAAACCCGTGGTGCCGACGTCCGCGAGGCCGAGGCGCTCAATATCGCGCCAGGAGATCCGGTGCATGTCTATGAAGGCCTGTCCAAAGCAGACGGCCAACCCATCGCTCTGGGGCGCAGCGTGTTTCCCGCCGCGCGCGTGCCCGATATTCTGTCCGTACTTAACGACGTCAGCTCGGTCACCGATGCGCTGGCACGCTGCGGGATCAGCGACTACACCCGCGCCTCCACCCGCCTGACCGCCAAACTCGCGACACCGACACAGGCCCTACACCTGCGCCTGCGCGACAACGCCCCGATCCTGCGCACCGTGAACATCAACGTCGACCCTAATGGCGTGCCCATCGAATACGGCCACACCTGGTTCGCCGGAGACCGCGTGACCCTGACCGTGGAGCTATGACGGCATTTCGCCGAAACAATCCTACGCCCCAGCGCCTCTTTCCATTTCAGCCTGAAATTGCCTTGAACCACGCCAATCAGGATGAATTTCCAGATGGAACACACAACGTGCAGCCCCCACTCTCGCGAACTGATCAACCGTCCTGACATGGCGAGCGTATCAGACGGCAAGGTTCTGATACCTATCAACTTCTTGTAGCCACTGGGACAGGGCAACTAACAACCCTTTGGCAGAAAAGATGCGCACCAAACCTGTTTGACGTGTGCCCTCCTTAGACCTACACCCCGGCCATGGCTGCGAGATAGCGCGCCTTTATCCAGTACCTGGTGTTTGTGCCATTTCAGTGCGATCACCAAACAACGAATGACATACTACATGAAAAAAATATTGGCCTTTACCGCAATCTTGGCGACATGTGCGCAGTGCATGCAGGCGGACACCACTTCGACATCGACGACACCGGTCTCATTGGAGAAGGCACTTTCAGGCAAACGCGTGTCGAGCGACGATGCCCCCAAGGGCTGGTTTATGACGTTTCGCCGGGGTGGCGCACTTAAGCGGGAACGTCCGGGCATTCCGGATCTGATCGGCCAATGGACCGTTCAGGGCGAAGACCTGTGCCTAATCAGTGACCAGGACACCGATTGCTTTGACGTCCTTAAACTGACCGAACACGAGCTGGTCCTGCGTCAGCAAAGCGAAGACGGCGAAGGTCGTCTTATGAACATGCATTTTGTGAACAAACAGGGTGAGGCGCTACGTGATGTTATCACCTTCGACGGTGTTCTGGCCAAAAAGCTCTTTGGTCGTGTGATCACCGTTGAGGACGAGACCCCGTCCCCCAGCCTGAAAGGCAGCAAAACCGTCTATGAATTCGAGACACGCAGCACCGTGACCGTTGGCTTCCTCAGCGCCTCGGGCTTTCCCATGCCGTTTGGCGGCGAGCTGCCCTATAACTCGGTGGGAAATGACCTTTGCATCGAGAATGACAAACAAAAGCAGGTTTGCATGCGTGTGGCGATTTCCGACGACAAGGTGCGCCTGACACCAATTGAAAATGGCGCTCTGCTTGAAAAAGAGGCCATGGTCGGCACCATCGAATAACGCTCAACACATTGGCGCCCCACACTGGGGCGCTTTTCTTTCGGCCAAGTGCCCCATTTTGAGTTCTCTCTTCTTCAAAGGCGCACCCGTCACAGCGCAGACAGGTATTTGACATCGAGTTTCAGCGCAAATGTCACTGCCACGACATATAGACTGGTTAGACAAGCGGAACATTTCCCGTTCCGAGATGATCCATGTCTTTGTTACCCTGCTCTCTGCGTCTGACCGGCGCAACCGTGTTACGTGATGGCACGCTACAGAACCGCTCTGTGGCGATTGAAGAGGGGCGCATCTCCAAAGGCCCTCTGCCCGAAGTTGACCTGCGCGGATATTATATTCTGCCGGGTATCATTGACCTGCATGGTGACGCCTTTGAGCGCCATCTTGCGCCACGCCCCTCTGCCCCGTTCCCGATCCGCACGGCGCTGCGGGCCACGGCACATGACGCAGCTGCCAATGGCATCACCACCGCCTGGATGGCGCACAGCTGGAGCTGGGAGGGGGGCTTTCGCGGGCCGGATCATTGTGAAGTGTTTCTACGGGCGGTTGACGATTACGCGCCTGAAGCCCTGACCGATCTGCGGGTCCAGATCCGCTGTGAAAC
Organism: uncultured Pelagimonas sp.; assembly: GCA_947497905.1. Taxonomy (GTDB): domain Bacteria; phylum Pseudomonadota; class Alphaproteobacteria; order Rhodobacterales; family Rhodobacteraceae; genus CANMIH01. The sequence goes on along the minus strand of CANMIH010000002.1, from coordinate 372,431 downwards.
CCACACCGTCGACAGCGGCGACCGGCTTTTGGCGGCGATCCGGCGGCATCAGGTCGACTATGTGGTGTTCAACAACCATCTGGATGAGGCACTCCATCTCGCAGCGTGTGACCCGGAACAGCTTGGGTTCTGGGCCAGAAAATCGGGGCATACCCCACAAGAGCATCTCTCCAATATTCGCGCGGCGCATGATCAGGACCGCGATGTTCCCCGGTATCTCTGCCGCCTCTCCGAAGCCTTTGACACCCTTGGCGTCACCTATGGCAGCCACGATGATGGCGACGGCGAAACCCGTGAAATGTATTCCATGATTGGAGCAAAGGTCTGTGAGTTTCCAACCCATCGGTCTGCTGCGGCTTTGGCACGCGCTGTTGGGGATCCGGTTCTGATGGGCGCACCCAATGTGGTGCGGGGTGGATCGCAATCTGGCAATATCGCCGCCACTGACCTGATCCGCGCCCGGCTCTGCGACGCTTTGGTGTCGGACTACTACTATCCAGCTTTGCATCAGGCGGCGTTCAAGCTTGTTGATGACGGGTTGATGGACCTGCCGGCCGCCTGGGAGATGATCTCAAAGAACCCGGCCGATATTCTGCGCATGCCAGATCGCGGCGTGATTGATTATGGGCGCCGCGCGGATCTTGTGGTGATCAGTCAGAAAACGCGCTGCGTGGAAGCAACCTTGTCTCAGGGAAGAATCACACACCTTTCAGGCGAGGCCGCACAGCGCTTTCTAGGGGCGCGGGAATGCCTGCAAATTGCGGCTGAATAAGCCGGTATTCACGCGGTATTCACACGAAAACATACCTCTGCGTTACAAATCCGTCACCGCAAAGCTCTAAACATAGCCCTGTGAGTGAGACGCCGGGATCTGACAATTTGGTCAGCGCAACACGGCTTCGAGTATTGAGTAAAAAGTGTTTTTTAGCAGAAAAATGGGCGGTCTTCGGGCCGCCCAAATTACCGTCAGGGTATACGGCGCCTAGCCGTTGTATTTCTCGAGAAAAGCCTCAACCGGCAGAGCACGGAAATCCTCCAGCGCTTGGCGCAAAGCCTGATGGTCCCAATCCCACCAGCCCAGCGCCTGCACCCGGTCCGCCAGATCAGAGGCCAGCCGCAGACGTACCGGCTTTGCAGGCACCCCCGCCACGATGGTGTAGGGCGCCACATCTTTGGTCACCACAGAGCCCGAGGCAATCACCGCGCCATTGCCGATTGTGACCTCGGGTTTGACCTGTGCGTTGTGGCCAATCCAGGTGTCATGCCCCACGACCAAACGACGGGCGCGGCGCTTTTCGAACCACTCCGCATGGTCCTCTGCATCGTCCCAGTAGGACGCTGAGCGGTAGAGAAAGTGATGCAGGCTCGCCCGGTCCAGCGGATGATCCGTGGCCCCAAGGCGGACAAAGCTGGCGATATTGGAAAACTTGCCAATGGTGGCATTCGCGATATCGCACACCCGGTCGCAATAGGAATAATCGCCAAACTCGGAATAGGCGACGCGGCTGTTTTCGCCCACTTCAGTATAGGCGCCGAATGTGCTGTCGGTGATGGCACAGCCGGGTTTCAGGGTGGGTTCGGTGGCCGAGAGTTTTGCCATGTCAGGCTCCCTTCAGAATCGATGAGGCCGAATTTCCCGCGAAATCCGGCCCCCTTTTGAGAATGGTGTTTGAAAGGCGCGCTTAGTGCCCGCTCTCATCCCCTTTGATCAGGCGGCGGCGCAGGTGGCCCGAGACCCAATCCATGAAGATCACCACAAGCACGATCAGCGTGATGTAATAGGTCACCTCTTCCCAATCCTTCTGGGTGATGATCGCCTGTGTGAGCAGCAGGCCAATCCCCCCGCCGGTGATCGCGCCAATCACCGTCGCGCTGCGTGTGTTGGATTCGAGGTAATAGAGGATCTGGCTCAGCAGAACCGGCGTGATCTGGGGAATGACCCCAAAGCGATAGCGCTGTAGCGGCTTTGCCCCGGTCGAGCGAATGCCTTCGATCTGTTTGTCATCCACGTTCTCAAGCGTTTCCGAGAATAGTTTGCCAAACGACCCGGTGTCGGTGATCAAGATCGCCAGCGCACCGGTCAGAGGCCCAAGGCCAAAGGCGCGGGTCAGAACAATGGTCCAGATCAGCGCGTCAACGCCGCGAACGAAGTCAAAGAAACGGCGGGTGGCAAAGCGGACGGCCACCAGCGGGGCAAAATTGCGCGCGGCAAGGAAGGCCAGTGGCAAAGCCAGCAAGGCCGCGCCCATGGTGCCGAGGAAGGCCATCAGCACCGTTTCAAAGATCGCCCAGACCACATCCTTGTGGCGCCACATCTTGTTGTTCCAGATGTCGCTAAGAATGGCGCCCGCTTCTCCGCTGACAAATTTGCCTGCCAGTTCACCAAAGCCCATGCCGTGATAGGGGCTGTCGAGGGTGAAGAAGAACAGCTCCCACCCGGTGAAATACCGGAACACTTCAGTGCGGTTGCGGGTGATGCTCAGACGACCCGCTTCGGTGGTGATCGCCACGCGGTTCTTTGAGGCATTGATCCACTCCGGCAGCACATCCACCGGATAATCGGCCACAACGCCGCGCGACCGGGACACCTCAAAGGTCATCAGGCCAAAGTCAGGCACATCATAGGTGATCAGTTTGGGTCCATAGGTGATGATATGACCGTCTTCGAGGTCAATCACCGTGGTCTCACCCAGTTCGACCCAGGCCGGAGCCGTGCCTTCGGGATAGCGACCCTTCTTCTCACCTTCGATGGCCACCGACACATTGCCCGAGCGGTTGTCGCGGGTCACATGGGTCTTGTAACTATAGAGGTCAGAGACCAGCGAGCGTGCATTATCGGCATTGGCCCGCGCCCAGAGACCCGGCACGTCAAAGGCAAAGAAGATATAGGTCAGATAGGCCAGAATGACCGCTGGGATGGCGAAGGTGAACAGACGTTTGCGGCGAAAGATGCTTTCGGTTTGGGCCCGCAAATCCTGGGTCGCGTCGAGCATGGTCATGGGTCTTACTCCTTGCCCTTGGCGCCGTGCACCAGTTTGTCTCGGTAATGGCTGCTGATCTGGTCAAAGAAGACGATGGTCAAAAACAGCATGATGAACATGGCCCCGGCCTCGTCAAAACGGCCCTGCCCCCATTGGATAGCAACCTTGAGCTCGTAGCCCAGACCACCCGCGCCGACGAAGCCAAGGATGGCCGAGGCGCGAATGTTGATCTCAAAGCGCAGCAAAGCATAGCTCAGCCAGTTGGGAGCAACCTGTGGCACAACCCCCAGCAACATGCGCTGGGTCCAGTTGGCGCCGACGGATTCAAGACCTTCGAGCGGTTTGAGCGAGGCGTTTTCATTCACTTCCGAGAACAGCTTGCCCAGCGCACCGGCGGTGTGAATGGCAATCGCAATCATCGCCGGCACCGGGCCACCGCCCAGCACGAAAATCAGGATCAGCGCGACCACAATCTCGGGCACGGCGCGGGTGATGTCCATCACCCGACGGAACAGGCCAATCAGGCGCGGAAAGCGTGCGAGACCTCGGGTCGATAGAAGCGACAGCACAATCGCCATCAGCGCGCCGATCAAAGTGGCCACGGCGGCAATGTTCACGGTCTCAAGCAAAGCTGGGAAATAGGTGGCGAAATGTGCAGGCATCTCCGCGGCCTTGCTTGCGGCCTCGGCCACCACTTCACTAGGGTAATCAAAGAAATTGTCGATCCCGCCCCAAAAGCTACCGCCGTTGCGCGACGATGCCAGATTGAAGCCCGAGATCATCAGCAGGACAAAAACCAGCATCGTGATGCCGGAATAGAGCCGTTTGCGGCCCACCTGCGCCATATAGGACGCTTGGATATCGTTTACCCGCCCGGGATGTTGCGTCAGATCGGCCATGCCTGCCTCTTGTGTCACCAGCGTGAGAGCCCGGTGATGTGGTGTGAAAAGAAGGCGCCCACTGTGACATGGGCGCAGCTTTCGAATGAGGGAGCGACAGAGCCAGCAGATCCGGGAGGATAGATCTGAAGGCCATGACGGGCATTCGAAAGCGAAAGGCGGGCCCGCAGTGGAACCCGCCCTAAAGATCGAACCGACTTAGTTCGATTTTGCCTTACGTGCTTCGATGATCGAAACATAGGCGTCGTGGGTGATCGGGTCGAAGCCCAGCGATTCACCAGCCGCAACACCGTAGGCGCAATCGGCGTCTGCCTCGTGCAGGCCGTCAACCAGAGCAACCATCTTCGCTTTTACGTCAGCAGGCAGCGATTTGCGCAGAACAATCGGGCCTTCTGGGATTGGCTTGGATTTCCAGATCTGCACCAGATCGTTCATGTCCACCAAACCGGCATCAACCGCGCGACGCAGAGCGCCCGAGTTGTAACCATCTTCCCATGCGCCCTGACCGTCGGCCCAGGTTACACCACCGTCGATGTCGCCATTGTTAACGGCTACGATGGTCTGCTCGTGACCACCGGTGAACTTCACCTCACCAAAGTACTCACCTGTTTCCATGGTGATGCCGTCTTTGTAGGTGGGGATCTCGATCGATGGGATCAGGTAACCCGAGGTCGAGTTCGGATCGCCAAAGCCAAAGACTTTGCCTTCCATCTCGTCGAGGTTGGTGATGCCGCTGTCTTTGCGGGCAAAACCGATCGAGTGGTAACCGTACGAACCGTCGAGGTTGATTTTCACCAGCACTGGCTCAACGGCATCTGCGTCCTGCAGGTAGGTCGCCGCGTAGGACGATGCGCCCAGCCATGCCATGTCCAAGGTGCCGCCAACGAGGCCCTGGATCACACCGGCGTAGTCCGCAGGGGCGAACAGCTTGGTTTCAACACCCAGAGTTTCTTCGGTGTAGGCGCGCAGGCATTCGTTGTTGTTCAGACGGTCCTGAGCGTTCTCACCGCCCAGAAGGCCGATGCGGAACTCGGTGATTGTGTCAGCTGCCATTGCCGGTGCGGCCAGAGCAGTGGTTGCCACGAGGGCTGCAAGGATCTTTTTCATCGTCGTTCTCTCCGTTGACTGAGCCCCGCCATCCCAGCGGAGCGATGAAAACTTGGGGTTAGGCCGGAACCGCCTCAGGCGTGTTCAGGGCTTCGATTTCGGTCGAGGTCGCGGCCTCGGAAAAACCAGCACCAGCGCCATAGATGTCGCGGGCGACACCGGTGGTGAGCTGTTCGGGCGTGCCATCAAACACCACGCGGCCCTGACGCATGCCGATCACGCGGTCGCAGTAACGGCGGGCGGTGTCCAAGGTGTGTAGGTTGGCAATCACCATGCGCCCGTCTTCTTCGTGAATGCGGCGCAGAGCCTCCATCACGATCTGAGCATTCATCGGGTCCAGCGACGCGATGGGTTCGTCTGCCAGAATGATCTGCGGGTCCTGCATCAGGGCGCGGGCAATCGCCACGCGCTGTTGCTGACCACCCGACAGGGCTTCGGCACGTTTGGGCGCGTGTTCGGCAATGCCAAGACGGTCGAGAATTTCGATCGCCTTGTGAATGTCCTCGGTGGGGTAGAGGTTGAACAGCGTCGCCAGCGTGCCGCGCTTGTTCAACGTCCCGTGCAGTACGTTTGACACCACATCCATACGTGGCACCAGGTTGAACTGCTGAAAGATCATCGCGCATTCGGACTGCCATTCACGTTTGGCTTTGCCCTGCAGGCGGGTCACGTCATGATCGTTGAAAAAGATCGACCCTTCGGTCGCATCGTTCAAACGGTTCAGCATGCGCAGCATAGTCGACTTGCCTGCGCCCGATGCGCCGATCACGCCGATCATCATCGGTTTGTCGACGGTAAAGCTGACATTGTCGACAGCGCTATTGCTGCCAAAACGTTTGGTGAGATTTTCGATCCGAAGCACAAGCGCCCCCTGTTGTCGTCTGGGGGGTCAGCTATTGGCCCGTGTTAAACCTACTGTGACGGAACCGCTAAAGTTTTGTGACAGGCCAATTCGGGGGGAAGTTGTCTAAGTCTTACACAACACAATTCCCGCAAAACGTGCATTCAACATGCAAACCGCCACATGAATGCACAGGAAAGTACCGGCCCATTCCCCCTGCCGACTTCATATTTCTATACGAGAATCGCATCGGCGCACGGCGTTTGGCTTAAAGTTTCATAAACAACTGCGCACTTCCGAACCCCGCGTCGAAGGTTAGGTTAAGAATTGGATCGTCTTCTTGGAACAATCGATGATGTAAAATGTTGAAGGAGTTTCTCGATGACCCAGCCCACGCCACACCGCTCGTTTTTTGCCACCCTGATTGGTGGGATGTTCGGCACCCGATCGGCGAAGGCAGAGGTGCAGGACATCGACGAAAGCCCGAAACACATTCCTTATGAGCAACATCGCGGCTCCGTCCCACTGGGCGCCTACCGCAGTGCATTTTTTGTCTGAAGTGAGAGACAGGCAAAACGCGGATCCGATTGTGTACTCTGATCCGTGGAAGGCCGCTCCGGTTGGGGCGGCCTTTTCTTTTTCTGACACCCGCTGAGGCGAGACCCGCGAAACGTCTTGCACGCTGCCGCACCACAGATCGTGGGGCTTTAGCCGACGGTTGCACCGTGCGACCGCAACAAGGGGCAGTGTTCGACCCCCTCTTCCATATTGTCGGGATCAAATTGCATCACCGAAAAATACTGACCTGCGGCCTCGGACGATTGCGCCCGCTGAAACACCGCATCGGCCTGGGCCTGGCTTTGCCAACGAATGATGTCGACATAGGTCCCATCCCGACGTCGCACCAGATCGCGCCCTTTGAACCCATCCTGACCGTTCAGAAATGCGGCCTGAAACTCTTCTGATGCGGCCAACAGATCGGTTTCGGTTTTGCCCGGGGCCAGACGGATCTGGGCCAGCTCTACAATTTCCTGAGACATTATTCTTTCCTCATTCAGAATCTCTGCCTCTCGATGTCTATTCACTAATACGACAATTTATGTCCTATTAGTTGGATGGAAACTCTCTCTCGCATGGAACGGCTGGATCGACTTGAACACTGGCTGAAATCGGACGACTCGTTGATCCTGCGCGATGCCGCAGATGAGTTGGGGGTGAGCCTACGCACGATCACCCGTGACATCGAACTGTTGCGAAACCGGGGTGTGCCCATAGAAACTGAACGTGGTCGCGGGGGCGGCGTTCGGCTAGAGCGCAACTGGGGCGTCGGTCGTCTCAATCTGAACTACGCCGAAGCGGTTGACCTGTTGATCAGCATTGCGGTGGCGGAACAGATGGGATCGCCGCTATTTCTGGCCAACCTGGCGTCCACACGGCGGCAGTTGATTGCCTCCTTTTCCGCCGACAAACGAGAGAGGGTGGAGGGGCTCAAATCGCGCATTCTGATTGGCTCAACGGCCTCAACCATGGTGCAGGGGTCGTTGGACACCGCGAACAATCGGGTCATTCAGAAACTGCACCAGAGTTTTCTCGATCTCAGAACAATTACAATTACTTACCAGGGCGGAACAGGTGAGATCACAAAACGCGAGATCGAGGCGCATTACATTCTGCTCAACTATCCCGTTTGGTATGTTCTGGCGTTCGACCATCTGCGTAATGATCTGCGCACCTTTCGCTGCGACCGCATTCAGGGGATCGAGACCTCAGAAACCCGGTTCCGCCTCTTGCCGAAAGAGCAGTTTGATCCGTTGATCGAAGGAAATGTTGCGTTGAAATAGCCAGGTGGGCGCTTTGTCTCGAACACTCGACCTGGCTTGTCAAAATCGTCAGGCCAAGACGTGCCAGAAATCCAGATCGACGCTAGCCGGATCAAACATGTTCAGTAACGGTAAGCAGGCAGGTTCCTCCAAATATCCGTTACAGATCTCACGCGCCGCGCCTTCCGTTTCGACAAAGGCAATCTCTGAATAGGTTGTGTCGTCGATACGCGCCATAAAATGGGCTTTGGACTCGTCAAAGCGAGACAGGTAGTCCTGCCTGATCCGCTCTGCGGCCAACTGGATCGCATCATCTGAAACATCCGTTTCCTTAGGTGAAAAGCTGCCAAACTCGATACAGGCAAACCCCTGCGGCACATGCTGTGGACCACCCAACAACATGTTCTGTGTCAGACGGATGCTGTCTCGGTCCAAAAGCTCCATGAATGTCCCTGACGAGGGCGCTGAGGCATGGGCCTCGGCCATAGCCATAAAGCTCGCCGGGTCGGTGGCCAGAATGGCGTCGGCGAAGTCACCCGCGTGATTGCCCAGAAAACAATGCATGGCGATGCCGGGTTGGTGGGCCAGAAAATCGCGCTGCCACACCCGTGCGGCGGCAATCAGATCCGCAGGGTCAACACCCTCTTTGGCACGGTAGCGGGCAAAGCCCATGACGGTGACGGGGCCGAGGTCTCGCTTCAACATCTTTGATCCTTTCAACTTGACGTTGGCCCCGGAGATAGACCACCTGATTGTCAGTTTCTGTCAGGGTGTTTTATGCGCACAATCCGTCTGTTTTCGATCCTCGATGTTCTACGCGGCCGCAAAAGACCTGTGTCGGCACAGGTGCTTGCCGATAGCCTGGGCGTTTCGGTGCGCACGATCTATCGCGACATTGCCACGCTGCAGTCCATGGGCGCACCGGTCCGGGGGGAAGGTGGCGTAGGCTATCAAATCGAAGCAGGGTTCTTTCTGCCACCGCTCCATTTTGAGCAGGACGAACTTGATGCCTTGCTGTTGGGCATTCGAATGGTCACGGCGCGGGGGGACGACACTCTTGGCGCCGCAGCGGCGCGTGTGTTGAGCAAGATCGAAACCGTGCTGGGCGACACGGAAACTTCACTAAATCAGCCACTTCTGGCCGTGGGCGCCGGGCCGCGGCAAGCGAAGAGTTCAGGTTTGACGGACCTGAAATCCGCAACTCAGAGGCGGCTAAAAACCAAGGTCATTTATAAAGATGATCGCGGCCAGCTCAGTGAGCGTGTCGTGCGCCCGCTCGGTCTGACCGCCTTTGAGGCGGTCTGGGTATTGACCGCATGGTGTGAGACCCGAGAGGCCTTTCGCAACTTCCGGCTAGACCGGATCGCCTCTTTTGAGATCACAGACCAGCGGTTCAAACGGGAACCAGGCAAAGAGTTCAACGACTATTTACGCAGCCTGTGACGCTACCCCGGTATGCGTTTGTTTTTGTAGTAATAAGTCCGATCGTGTTCGCCTATTTCGCGCAACACGCGGCACGGGTTGCCAACCGCCACCACATTGGCGGGGATATCTTTTGTCACAATGCTGCCCGCACCGATGACCGAATTTTCTCCAATTGATACGCCGGGAAGCAGAACCGCATTTGAGCCAATCCAGACATTGTTGCCGATGTGTACCGGCATATTGAATTGGTGCGTTGACTTGCGCAGCTCGGGCTCGACCGGGTGCCCAGCGGTGGTGATTGTGACATTTGGCCCAATCAGAACATCGTCACCAATATGCACATGCGTGTCATCGACCAGGGTTAGGTTGAAATTCACATAAACCCGATTGCCCAGATGAGTGTGCCGCCCCCAGTTGGCCTGCAACGGTGGCTCAATGTGGCAGTTGTCTCCGAGGGCTCCCAGAAACTGTGCCAGAATCTTTTGCCGCTTCTTCCCTTCGCTCGGACGCGCGTGGTTGAAGTCATACAAAAGTTCCATGCATGCCTGTTGCTCTGCGACCAGCTCCGCATCGCCGCTTTGATACAGCTCACCAGAATGCATCTTGTCCGTCAGGCTCATCCGTCTCTCCCTATCTATCGCTTAGGGATAGGTCGCATCAGATCGCATGTCACCCAAGACAAAAGGCCCGCATCAAATGCAAAAAGGCCGCCCCGGTAAGGAGCGGCCTTTTCGTATTGGGTCGGCTCAGACTTAGTTCTGAGCGTAGTATTCGATAACCAGGTTCGGTTCCATGACGACCGGGTATGGTACGTCCGAGAGACCTGGGGTGCGAACGAAGGTCGCGGTCATTTTCGAGTGGTCGGCTTCGATGTAGTCAGGCACATCGCGCTCGGCCAGCTGAACAGCTTCCAGAAGAACAACCAGCTGCTTCGACTTGTCGCGAACCGAAACAACGTCACCTTCTTTAACGCGGTAGGACGCGATGTTGACGCGCTTGCCGTTCACTTCCACGTGGCCGTGGTTTACGAACTGACGTGCTGCGAAAACGGTTGGTACGAACTTGGCGCGGTACACAACCGCGTCCAGACGACGCTCGAGCAGACCAATCAGGTTCTCGCCGGTGTCACCCTTTACACGCTCAGCTTCGGCGTAGATGCGACGGAACTGCTTCTCGGTCATGTCGCCGTAGTAGCCTTTCAGCTTCTGCTTGGCGCGCAGCTGAAGACCGAAGTCCGACATTTTACCTTTGCGGCGCTGACCGTGCTGACCCGGGCCGTAGTCACGGCGGTTCAGAGGCGACTTGGGGCGACCCCAGATGTTTTCGCCCATGCGACGGTCAATTTTGTACTTGGCAGACGTGCGTTTGGTCACGGCTGATCTCCTTCGTTTATGTGTTTCGAAGGGCGTTGTCCTCTTGAGGTCTCCCCCATGACAGGCATCCTCTTGCGAGGGCCACCAACACCAATGAAGGCGCGCTTATACGCCGGTTTGATCCAGAGTCAACGCCCACAAATCGGAAAAGACTAAATTCCAAGATATTCTACTTGGCTACAAATCGAATTGTTAAGGCAGGATTCATCCATAAGGCGCAAAACTGTCATCAGATTCGACACGGTACAGCTACGGCAATCATCCTTATGGACACAATCGGCAACCCGCTTAACGCACTTGATCATGCGATCAGCTCTCGCGATGTAAATACGCTAGAGATGGTGCGCAACGCGATCCAGCACCGCAACGTGATGTTGGCGTTTCAGCCTGTCGTGCAGGCAAACGCCCCTGATCGCGCAGCCTTCTACGAAGGTCTGATCCGCGTCCTCGACGACACCGGCCGCATCATTCCTGCGGGCGAATTCATCGAAACCGTTGAAAACACGGAATACGGGCGCTTGCTTGACTGTCTCGCCCTGGAAAAAGGGCTCGCCGAGTTGCATCGCGTGCCTGATCTCAGGCTCTCTATCAACATGTCGGCCCGATCGATCGGCTATGCCAAATGGATGCGATCGCTCAAACGCGGGCTGTCCTTGGACAAAACCATCGCCGAACGCCTGATTCTCGAAATCACCGAAACCTCGGCCATGATGGTGCCCGAACTGGTGATCAGCTTTATGGACGAGTTGCAGTCCATGGGAATCAGTTTTGCCATCGATGATTTTGGCGCCGGATACACCGCGCTGCGTCATTTCAAAGATTTCAGATTTGATATTCTGAAAATTGATGGTGAGTTTTCGCGCAACATCGCCAATGACCCGGACAATCAGGTTCTGGTCTCGGCCATGCTATCCATCGCGGAACAGTTTGACATGTTCACTGTCGCGGAAATGGTTGAAACTGCTGCAGATGCTGAATGTCTGCGCGCGCTTGGGGCCAACTGTTTGCAGGGGTATTACTACGCCGCCCCAACCACAAAACCCGCCTGGCGGGCTGAGGCCGAAAAGCGACAGGCCTGATCTATCTTACCCTGAGACACCCTGTCGGGTTTCGCTGCACTGCAGCTTAGTCTATCCACAGGCTTCGAGAGGCGCGCATTTTGCCCCGTCTTATCGTGGGCTCGCTGCTGCGCCGTCGTTTTGGCTTGGCTGGAGGACCACATGACCAATGTTGTAATCGCAAGCGCCGCACGGACCGCCGTGGGCAGCTTTAGTGGCTCGTTTGCCACCACCCCTGCACATGATCTTGGTGCCGCTGTGCTCGAGGCCGTTGTCGCCCGCGCCGGCATCGAAAAGGGTGAGGTGTCAGAGACCATCATGGGGCAGGTTCTGACCGCCGCTCAGGGTCAGAACCCCGCACGTCAGGCCCATATCAATGCCGGTCTGTCGCAGGACGCCGCCGCCTGGGGCATCAACCAGGTCTGTGGGTCGGGTCTGCGGGCCGTCGCTCTGGGTGCGCAGCACATCATGCTGGGCGATGCCTCGATTGTCGCCGCGGGCGGTCAGGAAAACATGTCGCTCTCGACCCATGCAGCACATCTGCGCGCCGGTCACAAAATGGGGGATGTGAAATACATCGACACCATGATTCGTGACGGTCTCTGGGATGCCTTCAACGGCTACCACATGGGGCAGACCGCCGAGAATGTTGCCGCCCAGTGGCAGATCTCGCGCGACATGCAGGACGAATTCGCCGTTGCCTCGCAAAATAAGGCCGAAGCCGCTCAGAAGGCAGGTAAATTTGCCGACGAGATCACCCCGTTCACCGTCAAGCACCGCAAGGGTGACATCGTTGTGGACAGCGATGAATACATCCGTCACGGCGCCACCATCGAGGCCATGCAGAAACTGCGCCCAGCCTTCACCAAAGACGGGTCGGTCACCGCGGCAAATGCCTCGGGCATCAACGACGGCGCCGCCGCCACACTGTTGATGAGCGCAGACGAAGCCGAAAAGCGCGGCATCGAACCTCTGGCACGCATCGCCTCTTACGCCACTGCCGGTCTCGACCCATCGATCATGGGTGTTGGCCCGATCTACGCGTCGCGCAAAGCACTGGACAAAGCCGGCTGGTCGGTTGGCGATCTGGATCTGGTCGAGGCCAACGAAGCCTTCGCTGCTCAGGCCTGTGCCGTGAACAAAGACATGGGCTGGGATCCAGCCATTGTGAACGTGAACGGCGGCGCCATCGCCATCGGTCACCCCATCGGCGCCTCGGGTTGCCGGGTGCTCAACACCCTGCTGTTCGAAATGAAGCGCCGCGATGCAAAGAAAGGTCTCGCAACCCTCTGCATCGGTGGCGGCATGGGCGTCGCCCTCTGCGTGGAGCGCCCATAAGCGCCCCGCCCAAACACATATCAAAGGCGCCGCTGAGGCGCCTTTTTTTATGGCAAAACGCCGCGCTGCGGCAATTTCATCGCGAAACTTTGTTGCGCAACCAGTGTTTCGCGGATAACAAGATTACCAAGAGACTTCCAAGTTACGGAGAATATCATGACACGAGTTGCACTGGTTACCGGCGGAAGCCGCGGCATCGGCGAAGCGATTTCCAAGAAACTGAAAGCCGAAGGCTATCAGGTTGCCGCGACCTATGCGGGCAACGATGAAAAAGCTGCCGCCTTTACCGAAGCCACCGGTATCAAGACCTACAAATGGAACGTGGCCGATTACGAGGCGTCCAAAGCCGGTCTTGCGCAGGTCGAAGCAGATCTTGGTCCCATCGACGTGGTTGTCGCCAACGCGGGCATCACCCGCGACGCTCCGTTCCACAAAATGACCCCGGACCAGTGGAAAGAGGTGATCGACACCAACCTGACCGGCGTGTTCAACACCGTTCATCCCATCTGGCCCGGCATGCGTGAACGCAAATTCGGTCGCGTGATTGTCATCAGCTCGATCAACGGTCAGAAAGGTCAGTTCGCTCAGGTCAACTATGCCGCCACCAAAGCCGGCGACCTTGGCATCGTGAAATCTCTGGCGCAGGAAGGCGCGCGTGCCGGTATCACCGCCAATGCGATCTGTCCCGGCTACATCGCCACCGAGATGGTGATGGCGGTGCCTGAGAAAGTCCGCGAGTCCATTATCGGCCAGATCCCGGCTGGCCGTCTGGGGGAACCGGAAGAGATCGCCCGTTGTGTGGCGTTCCTCGCCTCAGACGATTCTGGCTTTATCAACGGGTCAACCATCTCAGCGAACGGCGCTCAGTTCTTCGTTTGATGTGACTTAGGGCGCGCGACCCTCATCGCGCGCCCGCAACGGGACGGTGGGCGGGGCGAGGTTTCGGTTTCCGAAACAAGCGCCGCACCGTCCCTCTTTCTCTTTACACCAAATCCCCTTACCCCCTTAGGCATGACACGTCGTTCCGCCACAGCCATTGGCTTCATCGCCGTCCTGCTCTGGGCCCTTCTGGCTCTTTTCACCGTCGGTTCTGCGCCAACCCCACCACTCCTGCTCAACGCGCTCACCTTTGCGGTCGGTGGCAGTCTTGGGATGATCTGGGTGACAGCAACCAGAGGCTGGCCCGCTCTCCGCCAAACGCCGTGGAAGGTTTATGCCTTTGGCACATTTGGCCTGTTCGGCTATCACGCGCTCTATTTCTCTGCGCTCCGCCTTGCGCCCCCCGCCGAAGCGGGTCTGATCGCCTACCTGTGGCCGCTGCTGATTGTTCTGTTCTCAGGGCTTCTTCCGGGCGAGCGTCTGGGGGCCCTTCATATTCTAGGGGCCATGGTGGCTTTCGCGGGGGCCGCTTTGATTGTTTTGCGCGGTGGCGCCGATTTTGACAGTGCCGCCCTTCCCGGTCTTGGCCTCGCCCTGCTTTGCGCACTGACCTGGTCCGGATATTCCGTTCTCTCCCGCAGGTTAGGGCATGTACCAACAGAATCCGTCGCGGTGTTCTGCGTGGCCACCGCAATTCTGTCCGCAGTGGCGCATCTTCTCTTCGAACAAACCCTCTGGCCCACGGGCCTAATCGGTTGGGGATCCGTTCTTGCGCTTGGGTTGGGCCCGGTTGGGCTGGCGTTTTATGTCTGGGACATTGGTGTCAAACGCGGCGACATCCAACTGCTGGGCACCGCCAGCTACGCCGCCCCATTGCTCTCGACGCTGGCGCTGATTGCCGCCGGTGTCACGCAGGCGGGCCTGACCTTACTGATCGCAGCCGGATTGATTGCAGGGGGTGCGGGATTGGCGGCCTGGGGCAGTGCGCGCATGACCCGGACACCTGCGCGATGATGCACAGACCCGGCGCGTTCTTGGGCATATGACCGATCAGTTTACCTGCCTATCTTTAAGCCCACACGCTTTTGGAGCCCTCTCATGACCACCTATCATTTTGAAGAAACACAAGGCACAGAGAATGCGCCATTGATCTTCACCTTCCATGGCACAGGTGGAGATGAACAGCAGTTTCATGGCATCGCAGAAGCCTTGTTTCCCGGATCACATGTGATTTCCCCACGCGGGGATGTTCTTGAAAATGGTGCGCGGCGCTACTTCAAACGGCAGGGCTGTGCTCTTTATGATATGGAAGATCTGGATCAGCGCATTGCCGCCATGTCCCAGTTTGTGACCGAGGCCAAAGCGCGTCTCACGCCCAAACGTGTGATTGCCATTGGCTATTCGAACGGCGCAAATCTGATCACCACAATAGCCATGCGTCATCCAGATCTCTTTGACGACCTGGCATTGCTGCACCCCATGATTCCGTGGGATCCCGCCCCTCAGCCAGATCTCGCAGGTACACGCGTTTTGATTGCCGCAGGAGAGCGGGACCCGATTTGTCCCGAGGTCAACACCCGCGACCTGATGGCCTGGTTCAAAGCGCAAGATTGCGAAGTTTACGATCTCTGGCACCGGGGGGGACATGAAATCACACAGGCAGAATTTGCCGCGCTGCGCACATTCCTGCAGGGATGCCCGGGCTGCAATTGACCCGGTCGGGTATAAGCTCAGGCACCCCCGCAGCCTCATACGGTTCGGGGATGCCTGAAATGCGCGTCAGATACCGGCGGGATACATCCTGCGGCTTCGTTTACGCGCAAAAATCATCTTCCAGAGATCGACGACCATCGCACCCCGTGCTGTGTGGGCCGCCTGAATCGCTTTGGCGTGGCGGGTATCTTGAGCAACTTCAAACATGTTCGCCTCCTGGAATAAGTTTAGCTTTCCTTGACTGTCCTCAACCTAGCGTCCTAGGTTGCGGGCGACAAACGAGACTTCATCGAAGTTCAGTTAAGGAAAACTAATCCATGGCAGAGCGCCTCCCGCCTCTCACTGCTCTCCGCGCCTTTGAATCTGCGGCGCGCCACATGTCTTTTGCCAAAGCGGCTGAAGAACTTCATGTCACCCCTGCGGCCCTGTCGTTCCAGATCAAGAACCTTGAAGAGCATCTTGGCCAGCCGCTGTTCCACCGCCTCAACCGCGCGGTTGACCTGACTGAAGCCGGGCGGCTGTTGTCGCCTGGGGCAAGCGAAGGATTTGAGCGGCTGGAAGCGGCCTGGCGCGCAACGCGACGGTTGCAGGACAGTCGTGTGTTGTCGGTGACAGCAGGCCCGGCTTTTACCGCCAAAATCCTTGCCCCCAATCTCTATGCCTTCGCCCTGGCGCATCCAGAAATCGAGCTGCGATTCGCCGCAAGCCTGCGCCGCATGGATTTCCAGCGCGATGAAGTGGATGTGGCCGTCCGCTATAGCCTTGATCCCGAAGAGGACCTGTTCAACCAGCCGCTTATGGAAGAGGCCGCGATGCCGCTTATGCGGCCGGAACTGGCCGGGCGGTTTCCCACTCCGGAAAGCCTAATCCAGGCGCCCCTGATCTACGACGATTCGCTAATCAACCTGCCCAGTGCTTCACACTGGGATCGCTGGGTGCGTGCTGCCGGTTTGACCTTCACCCCACACCCAACCGCCAGATTTTCACAGGCCGATCACGCGTTGGATGCGGCCCTTTCGGGCAGCGGCGTGGTGTTTTCGCGCAGTTCAATTGCTCGCCGCCTCCTGGCGACAGGTCAGCTTGTGGCGCCCTACCCGATTGCCCTGCGCACCCGCGCCCGGTTTCGGGTGCTTTGCGTACATGGCACCGAAAACAGACCGCAGGTCGCTGCCTTTCGCAGTTGGCTGGTGTCAGAGTTGGACAAACTGCCAACAGGGCTTGAGGACAAGCTTTTACTGGACGAGGCGGAGTATGAATAAACAAAAAGGGCCCGACCCAACGGTCAGACCCCTACGATGCCTAGCCTAATGGCGAAGGATCACTGCGTCACGGTAAGGCGCGTGATTTCTTCTTTCAGGCGGAGTTTCTGTTTCTTCAGGTCTGCTATTCGCAGATCGTCAATTCCCGGCGCGCGCTGTGCTTCCTCAACAGCGTTCGAAAGCGTCTGATGCTTCTTCTTCAGTTCCTGCAAATGCGAACTCAAGCTCATCGGGATCCTCCATGTCATTGTGTACAGGTTGAGTGCAGCACATTCCCGATCAGCTGTCACGCCGCAGATGCAAAAGAATTATGACAATCCGGCAGATTTTTGCTCGTTAGGCGGGAAAATCCAATGCCGCACCATCCCGCATCACCTTTTCGACCCGTGGACTATAGTAGGTTTCGCTGTCGCCATGGTTTTCGCCGTCATGAAGAATCAACGGCGCGTGGAAGCGGAAAGGCGTGCGCCCATCTTTGCGCGCACGGATCAGAATAAGCCGGGGTGGGCGGCCGACGCGCGGCACGAGCGGCAGCAGTTCAATCGCTCCCAGATGGGTCTGCATCGCGGTCATCAGCTCCGGCAGACGCTCAGCCCGCTGGATGATCGTCAGATAGCCACGTGGCTTAAGACGCTTGGCGCCAATCTCAACCCAAGAGGTCAGTGGAGTTTCTCCGGCCAGTGCAATTTCACGCCCACCGTCCTCGGCCACAATGCGTTTTCCCGCCTCAAAATAAGGGGGATTCGCAATCACGTGGTCAAAGCTTTCGGCCTTCATCTGCGCAGGTGGGTCGGAAAGATCCCCCTGCCAAATCTCACCTTCGAGTCCATTTGAGGCCAAATTTCGCCGCGCCAGATCTGCGTATCCCGGCTGTAATTCGATCCCGCGCAGCCTGAGCCCCGGCACGCGCACGCCAAGACAGCACAACCCCGGCGCCGCCCCGCACCCAAGTTCAAGCACGCTCTGACCGGCGTGGGCTGGGATTGATGCGGCCAAAAGCACAGGATCCGTCCCCGCGCGGTACCCCTGTACCGGTTGATGGACCTGTACCAACCCTCCCAGCATTGCATCCACCGACAGATCGCTGTCGGCAAAAGCCTCAAGTCTCAAATTTCACCCCGTATTCCCAAAGCACGTGGCGTGCCCGCGCAAGTTGATCACGCGGCACCATAAGCCGACGCGGCAAGATGCCGATTGACCCTTCCAGCACGCTCATATTTACGTCCAATTCAAAGCTGTCTATACCCGCCTCATCCAGAAGGGTCTGGGCCAGCGGGATCAAGGTGATGTCGGTTGTGCGCAAGAGCTCTTCCATGACAGCGATGTAAGATCAAGCGGGTCGAAATGTCGAGCCGCACACGGGGGTGTGATGAGCGTGGAACAAGTGAAAAGCAAGCCGCATGAACGTCTGGCCGAACTATTGGCGGATGAAATGGCGTCGGTGAACACGCTGATCCGCGAGCGGATGGCCTCAAAACATGCCCCGCGCATCCCGGAAGTGACCGCACATCTGGTTGAGGCAGGTGGCAAACGTTTGCGTCCATTGCTGACCTTGGCGGCAGCAAACATCTCAGGATATGACGGCCCTTATCACGTGCATCTGGCGGCAACAGTGGAATTTATCCACACCGCGACCCTGCTGCATGACGACGTGGTGGATGAAAGCGCCAAGCGACGCGGCCGCCCCACCGCAAATCTGCTGTGGGACAACAAATCGTCGATTCTGGTGGGTGACTATCTGTTCTCGCGTGCCTTCCAGTTGATGACCGACACCGGCAACCTGCGCGTGTTGCGCATCCTGTCGGACGCGTCGGCCACCATCGCCGAGGGCGAAGTTCTGCAACTGACGGCTGCGCAGGATCTGGCCACGACTGAAGAGATCTATCTTCAGGTTGTCCGCGGCAAAACTGCAGCCCTGTTTTCGGCGGCCACCGAAGTCGGCGGCGTGATCGCAGACCGCCCGGATGCGGAAACACAGGCGCTGTATGCCTATGGCGATGCGCTTGGGATCGCGTTCCAGATTGTCGATGATCTGTTGGATTATTGGGGATCTGACGCTACGGGGAAAAACGTCGGCGATGATTTCCGGGAACGCAAACTGACCCTGCCGCTGATCAAAGCCGTCGCTAAAGGTGACGCGGACGAGCGTGCCTTCTGGTCGCGCACCATCGAAAAAGGTGACCAACGCGAGGGCGATCTTGAGCACGCCATTGCCCTGCTGAACAAGCACGGTGCTCTGGAAGACACCCGGCAAGAGGCACTTGCCTGGTCGGCCAAGGCCAAAGCCGCGCTGCAGGTCTTCCCACAGTCCGAAATGCGCGATCTGCTGATTGACGTGAACGACTATGTTGTTGCCCGTGTGAGCTGAGCCGCAATGGGCATGCCCTTATAGAACAATACAGCCCCGGAGCGATCACGCTGCCGGGGCTTTTTCTGGGACCGATTACGTCAGTGTCGCGCTTTGCACCCACCAGTTGGGGTATTGGGTCGCGAGCATCTGCGCCGCATGATCGGCCAACGCACGTGTCTCAAAGAGCGCAAAACAGGTGGCCCCAGACCCAGACATGCGTGTCAGGCACTGCTTTGGCATCTGCGCTAAGGCATCGAGCGTGATCTGAATTTCAGGGGCGAGCCCTGCCGCCGCGGCTTCCATGTCATTCCTCTGCAACGCCAACCACGCAAGGTATTCGCTTTCTGGGATCGCCCCCATTGGCGGATTGTCTTTGGTTGGCAACGCCTTGAACACCGCAGGTGTCGGCACATCGACCCGTGGATTGACCAGAACCGCATGTACGGCAGGCAAGCTCAGCCCGGTGATATCCTCACCAATCCCGGCCATACGCGCCGCAGTGGCATGAAGACAGACCGGGATATCTGCGCCCAGTTCAAGAGGATTACCGCCAAAGGGGCGCTCAAAAAGCTGCTCCATCGCACGCAGTACCGCCGCCGCGTCTGATGATCCGCCACCAATACCAGCCGCATGAGGCAGGTGTTTGTCCAACTCGATCGCAACCGGTTCACCAAAGGCCTCGGCCGCACGCCAACACAGATTTCGGGCATCTTCGGGCACCCCATGCGCAAGGGGCCCCGTGACCCGCAGCGACATTTTGGCGGCCTTGGTCACACGCAGGTGATCCCCAAAATCCGCGAACATCACAACGGAATCGAGCAGATGGTATCCATCTGCCCGTTGTCCTGTGACATGAAGTGTCAGATTTACTTTGGCGGGTGCAAAGACCTCAATTGCCATTGGCCACCTGTAACGGGGGGGCGCCTTCTTCGGCCAGAACCTGATCCAGGCCGACTTCAATTTTTCGGCGGATCCGATCAACATCTGCCTCTTCCGAAGCCTCTTCCCAATCGGCGAACGACAGAGCCCGTTTCCACATGAATTCGGCTTCGCGCACTCGGCCAACCGCCCAATACACATCGCCTAGGTGATCATTCACAATGGGATCAATCGGCATCAATTCCGCTGCGCGCTCCATCTGGGGCACCGATTCTTCATAACGGCCAAGGCGGTACAGCACCCAGCCCAGACTATCGATGATATAGCCCGCATTGGGCTGAGCCGCCGCAGCGCGCTGAATCATATCCAGCGCCTCATCAAGCTTCATCTTCTTCTCGACCAGAGAATAGCCAAGGTAGTTCAACACCTGAGGCTGATCCGGGCGCAGCTCAAGCGCCTTGCGGAAATCGGCCTCGGCCTTGTCCCACTCACCCTGACGCTCAAAGGAAATGCCGCGTGTGTAATACAAATACCACTGCCGGGGCGTGACCTCAGCAAACAGGTCAAGCGCCTGCGTATAAGATGCACTGGCCGCTGCATAGTTTTCTTGCTGCCGCTCCAGATCTCCCAATGTCGAATGAACAATGGGCAATTGCCCGTGTGTTTCGGTCAATGCGCGAAGCACATCGGTTGCCTCGCTCAGCTTATCCTGAGCACGCAGCGCACCGGCGCGCCCCAGTTCTGCGGCGTGGAACGATACATCATCCGCCGGAACGCGCGCATAAGCGGCCACGGCGAGATCAAACTGCCGTAGGCTTTCCAGAACTTCGGCGGACAACAGCATTGCATCCACGCTGCCGGGATTGAGATGCTCGGCCATACGCGCATAGAGCAATGTCAGTTCATCGTTGCCCTCGGTCGAAAGCGCACCGGCGATGGTGATAAAAACTTCGGCCATGCCGTCGCGTGGCGACCGCACGTGGGTGAAGGGAAGTTTGTCCCCCGCCTCAAGCGCGGTGCGAATTTCTGCCAATTGCGGATCAACATTGCTGCCAAAGGCGCGATCCAACAGCGCGACGGCCTCGGCATTGCGGTCCAGCTGGCTTAGAATCTCGGTATGGGCGATTACACCCCGGCGCGTCAGGCCAAGACCACCCGCCCCGTCGGTGCCCAGAATCGCATCCGCGCTTTCAAAATCCCCAATCGACGCCAGAGCCAGCGCTTTGTGATAACTGGCAAAGGGCGCAAGGCCCTGAACCTCTTTCACCGCATCAAAATCGAGCAGAGCCGCGCTCATATCACCCTGACCAAGCTGCGCCCAGGCACGCACAAGCCCATCAGCCAAAGGCCCAAGGCCTCGTTTGTCTTCGATGGCTTTCAGGATGGCCGCATAGTTCTCGGAATCCGCATCGCGGCTGACCAAAGCCATATGCGCCAGTTGGCTTGGCAATCCCTGCTCGACCAGACGATCCGCCAGAACCGAAGCCAGATCGATTTCACCCAGGGCGATATTGGCGAGAATGGCGTTTTCCAGAAGCTCGGGTTTTCCGGGCTCAAACATCAACGCCCGCCCATAATAGAGCGCCGCCGCTTTGAAATCCCCCTCAAAGCTGGCCTGCCGTGCGGCAAGATAATCGCCGGAAATTCCATTTGCGGCGGTCATCTGCGGCAGAGCAAGCCCTGCTGCCATCACCATCGCGCGAACTGTGTTAGCCCAAAATGCCACTGTGCTTTGTCTCCTCAGGGATCTGGTGATCAAAGCCTAGAGTGCGACAGATGGCAAGGCAATCGCACAAGTCTGACAAGACTGTCATTCCTGACCCCAAAGTGGTCGGTTTAGAAATAATCGCGGTACTGACGCAGGTTGGCCAGCTGTGCGGCGCTGATTTCCCCTTCGAAGGTGAAAGCGCCCCCGGTCTCCTCGCGGCGTACAAGGGCGGCGCGCACCGTTTGACCCATAGCCCGCAGCCGAACTGTCTGCCCCACATCCGCGGGCAGATCGCCGATAAATTTGAACCCCGTCTCCGAGACATTCATAATTTTAACCGGGAACTCGCCCTGATCCGTTTCAATATTCAAAGCCCAGTGGCTGGGCCAACGTTGTGCGCGCGGTTTCATAGATCACCTGTGTCGTCTGTGGTGACAACCATGCCAGTGATTTCTAAACCCAGCGCTAACCCTTAAAATCTTTGGAACAAATTTGACCAACGACAAACGCCGGGAAGATCTCTCTTCCCGGCGTCGCAAATCGAGGGTCGCAGATGCGATTACATGTTGGGGTAGTTCGGACCGTCGCCGCCCTGTGGAACCGTCCAGGTGATGTTCTGGCTCGGGTCTTTGATGTCACAGGTTTTGCAGTGCACGCAGTTCTGGAAGTTGACCACAAACTCCTGATGGCCGTCCTTCTCAACAACCTCATACACACCCGCCGGGCAATACCGCTGGGCCGGTTCGGCGTATTGCGGGATGTTGACCAGTGTCGGCACCATGTCATCGGCCAGTCGCAGGTGCGCGGGCTGGCTTTCTTCGTGGTTGGTGAACGAGAAGGACACGTTGGTCAGGCGATCAAACGAGATCACCCCATCCGGTTTCGGGTAGTCGATCGGCTTGTGTTTGAACACGCTTTCGGTCGATTCCGCGTCGTTTTTGCCGTGGCCCAATGTCCCGAAGAACGAGAAGCCCAGCAACTCGTTGGTCCACATGTCCATGCCGCCCAGCGCCAGCGAGGCGGTGAGGCCCCATTTCGACCAGATCGGCTTGACGTTGCGTACTTTTTTCAGGTCATCGCCGATGGCGCCTTCACGCACTTCGGTTTCATAGGCGGTCAGCTCATCGCTAGAACGTCCGGCTTTGATCGCGTCATAGGCCGCTTCAGCCGCCGCTTTGCCCGATAGCATCGCATTGTGGTTGCCCTTGATGCGCGGCACGTTGACCATGCCCACCGAACAACCCAGCAGCGCCGCGCCAGGTGCCACCATTTTCGGCATCGACTGGTAGCCACCTTCCGAAATCGCGCGCGCGCCATAGGCCACGCGCTTGCCGCCTTTCAGCAGCTCTTCGACCATCGGGTGGTGCTTGAAGCGCTGGAATTCCATGTAGGGGAAGAGATGCGGGTTCTTGTAGTTCAGGTGAACCACAAAGCCGACGTACACTTGGTTGTTGTCCAGGTGATAGATGAACGACCCGCCGCCGGCGTTCGATCCCAGAGGCCAGCCCATGGTGTGGGTCACAGTGCCTTCTTTGTGTTTGGCAGGATCGATTTCCCAGATTTCTTTCATGCCAACGCCGAACTTCTGAGGCTCTTTGCCCTCCTGAAGGTCGTATTTGGCAATGATCTCTTTGGCGAGCGAGCCACGCACACCTTCCGAGATAAAGACGTATTTGCCCAAAAGCTCCATGCCGGGCTCATAGGCGGGACCCTGGCTGCCATCGGCTTCTTTGCCAAACTCACCGGCGACAACGCCGCGCACTTCGCCGTTTTCGCCATAGACCAGCTCTGAACAGGCCATGCCGGGGAAAATTTCAACACCCAGCTCTTCGGCCTGTTCTGCCATCCAGCGACAGACATTCGCCATCGAGACGATGTAGTTGCCGTGGTTGTTCATCAACTTGGGCATGGGCGCATTGGGGATGCGGATTTTGCCCGCTTCACCGAGGAAGTAGAAGTTGTCTTCTTTCACTTCCACATTGATCGGCGCACCTTTTTCTTTCCAGTCCGGGATCAGCGCATCAAGACCACAGGGATCAAGCACGGCACCCGAAAGGATATGCGCGCCCACTTCCGAGCCCTTTTCCAGCAGGACAACTTCCAGATCGGGGTCCAGCTGTTTCAGTCGGATCGCCGCAGACAGACCAGCCGGTCCGCCGCCTACGATCACCACATCATATTCCATCGATTCGCGCTGTACGTCGCTCATATCTGAGTTCTCCCGGCCCCAGGCAAAAATTGTCCGGCCAGACCTAGCGCGGCAGTGCAGCACGGGTCAATCGGTACGCGGCGAAACCTATCGGGAATGCGACAGAATACGTCAGTTTCTGCCGCATCCCGCGCAATTTCATTGCTGACAAAATCCGTCAGAATATACACCAACAGACCGTATGACCTCACTTCGGGCCGCTTCAACCCGTTTTCCGGTCAATTCACTGGCCAATACGCGGGACAGGAGAGCTTTCAGACGAGTCACACGATAGCAGGCGACCTTAGGTTCCGCATGGGCCTGCCCCACACCAGAATCATCGGTGAGAAACAGATAGCGCCCGCCGCTGACCAAGGACGCCTGACGCATCAGGTACTCGGCTTCGTCGCCGACACCACTGGCCCCGAGGCCAAAGATCTGCACACCTTTCCCCGCCGCAACTTGCGCCGCACGGGTATAGGCAAGACTGTTGCTCTTATGGGGTGGCGCGTCTGCGATGTGAAAAATCAGGCGCTCACCTTTGCCGCGTTTCCAGTTGAGATCCACAGCTGCCCGCAGGGCCCGGTCTGCCGCTTCGGGGTAATCGCCACCACCATCTGCATTTAGGCCTCGCAGCCAGCGCTGCATCTGGCTTTGTTTGAGGGTGAAACCATAGTTCTGCACCTCATAGGCGTCGCCTTTGTCGCGATAGGCCACAAGACCAAACCGGAAATCCGCCCCCGGTGCGGCGCGCTTTGCGCGGGAAACAATGCCTTTGAACTCTTTTGTCAGCCAAGCAAGCTCATCTCCCATGCTGCCGGTTGTATCAAAGACAAAGACGAGATCCACAAACTCGGGGTTGTAACGGACGGTCTCCTCACGAGTGACCCGCTGCCAGCCTTTCCCTGTTGAGAGGATCTCCTGCCGCATTGCCCCATCCGCGGAGAAGGTGCGCAGCTCAACCTTATTGAGCCGCCCCTGTCCCAGACTGGCGGGAAAGACCGAAATCCGCCCGTCGACGCCCGCATAGCCACTGTGAAACGGCTCGGCCGCGCCGGGTTTGCGTAGGGTATAATGCATACCCGGCAGGGGTTTGTTGTTGTGCCCAACCAATTGGATTTGCACCGGTGTCAACAGATTGGCGCGCTTCAGACCCAGAGCTTTACTTTGCCGTGCCTGATAGCGCGAGAACGCCGCAAGATTAAGCGTGTCGTCGATGTCGCCCGCCGTCACAACGCCTTGGCGGGCGGGACGGCGCCCCAGACTCACGCTGGCACGCTCTTCGACAAGGACCGGTTCAATCATCACCTCCGCCATCGGCGTGTCTGCAACGATGGCCGGTTCGACCGGAGACTCACTAATTATCGCTGCGTCGCACCCCGCAAGCCCGACACCCAAACAAAGGGCTTTGATCCAGCTCTGTTTCATACTCACTCCGCAAAAAATGTGTTTTTTGCACATTTCACGATTCACATTGCCCTCGTCAAGAAAAATGTGCTTTTTACACATATGGCGGATAAATTTGACTCTCTCCTTGGCCCACTGGCGCAGTTGATGGTGGCGCAGGGCATTGGTTTTCCCGAACTGGCCGAGCGCCTGAAGGGGCATTACGTGGCCGCGGCCATGGGACAGTTGGACGGCAAGCAGACCGACAGCAAACTCTCGGTGATGACAGGGTTGCAGCGCCGCGACGTCGCCCGCCTGCGCGCCTTCGAGCGCAAGCCCCCCAAACCTCATCCGCTGACCCGGCTGGTTGCCCTGTGGCAGACGCATCCGGACTATTCCGATCACGGTACACCGCGCGCCCTTGCCCGTTCTGGCCCAATCGGGTCCTTCGACAGTCTCGCCCGTGAGGTGCGTCAGGACATCCACCCGCGCACCCTTTTGGATGGCTTACATGAGGCCGGTATGGTCGAGGGCGAAGATCCGATCACTTTGATCAAGCGGGCCTACACACCACCGGGTGGCAGCGAAGAACAGGTATCCTATCTGTCAGAGAATGCAGGCGACCACCTGTTGGCCGCAGTGGAAAACATTCATGCCCAGCAGCCTCCGCATTTTGAACGTGCCCTGCATTACACAGGCCTGACAGAAAAGGGGGTTGCTCAATTGAAGAAGACCTTCGAACAGGCGCAGATGACACTATTGACCGATCTCAATGCTGAGGCCGCTCGACTAAAAGCCAAGGCACCCGCCGGATCGCCCCACCGCATTCGCCTCGGCGGCTATGCCTATTCCTCAAAGGACAGCTCTGAATGACGCGCATTCTCTGCATTTTTCTTGGACTGGCCCTCGCGGGCTGTGCCGTTCCAAGGCAAGACACCCTTGTCTTGGAAGAACCTGTCATCATGGCGGAAGAGGCCCTGTCGCCGGAAGACTGCGACATTGGTGACGACGGAATAGGCGGAACGGGGTGTCCCGAGCGCTAACAGCAGGGTTTTGCTGGACATCCGTTTTGCCCTGTTGCAATGCACCGGGGCTTGGGCACATTGTGAAGCCATAAAGGGACCGGGCCGTGGACAAACCACAGGCCCCGACAACGACGGAAAAAAGATCCTATGGAAAAGATCCCGATGACCCGCGCGGGTTTTGACGCGCTGGAAGTAGAATTGAAGCAGCTCAAAACCATTGAGCGCCCTGCCATCATTCAGGCCATCGCCGAGGCACGTGAGCTGGGCGACCTGAAGGAAAATGCCGAATATCATTCGGCACGTGAAAAACAGGGCTTTATCGAAGGCCGTGTGGGCGAGCTTGAAGCCATCATCAGCCGCGCCGAAGTGATTGACCCGGCCTCTCTGTCGGGATCGATTAAATTTGGTGCGACCGTTGCCGTCGTCGACGAAGACACCGACGAAGAGAAAACCTGGCAGATCGTTGGCGAACACGAAGCCAACATCGAAAAAGGTTTGTTGAACATCAAATCCCCCATCGCCCGCGCTTTCATCGGCAAGGAAGAG
This sequence comes from uncultured Pelagimonas sp., assembly GCA_947497905.1. Taxonomy (GTDB): domain Bacteria; phylum Pseudomonadota; class Alphaproteobacteria; order Rhodobacterales; family Rhodobacteraceae; genus CANMIH01. The sequence continues at coordinate 345,656 of CANMIH010000002.1, read as the reverse complement.
GGTGACAGCGTCGAGGTGCGCGCTCCGGGCGGCATCAAGTCCTACGAAATTCTCTCAGTCGAGTACAAGTAAGGCGCGTTATGGCCGAGCCCAAAGAAACCCGCCGCCCCGGTCCGGGGCTCTATGATCGCTCCGCAGGCAGCGGCGTCTCAGCAATCGAGGCTGCAGCGTCGATTGCGACGCTTGTCTGGCTGCTTATCGCGGGCGGGTACTTTCTGTTTGGCTTTGGAGCAAGCAGCGACAGCCTGCTTTTCCTGCTGACCGTTATGGTGATTGTGCTGCCGATCGCGCTGATCTGGGTGGCGGCCATCACCATTCGGTCGTCGCGGGTCATGCGCTCAGAAAGCGCCCGTCTTGCCGCCGCGATTGATGCGATCCGTCAGGCCTATGTGACACAGGCGCAAAACGGCCAGAGCACCGCGCCCCATCCCGCCCTGCTGAGCAGGCTTGATGAAATCGCAGGCACCCAGCGGAATTTCGAGGCCACTCTGGCCATGTTGGGCGGGGTCCGTCAGGCCGAAACGGCGCAGGCGCAACTCACATCCAATGTGGCGCCTTCTGAGGCAGACGACGAACAGCCCACCCTGTCACTGGGCACCTCAGCGGAAGATATGGCCGCGCCACTGGCCACCGAAGATTTCATTCGCGCCCTGCACTTCCCAGAGACGGCAGAGGACACCGAGGGCTTTTCTGCGCTGCGCAGGGCGTTGAAAGATCGCCAAACTGCAAAATTGATCCAGGCCGCACAGGATGTTCTGACCCTGCTGAGCCAGGACGGCATCTATATGGATGATCTGCGCCCCGATCTGGCCCGCCCTGAAATCTGGCGTGCCTTTGCTCAGGGCACCCGTGGGCGTGAAATTGCAGCGCTTGGTGGGGTGCGGGATCGTTCGTCGCTGGCATTGGCAGCAGGCCGGATGAAGCAAGATCCTATTTTCCGCGACGCCGCGCATCACTTTTTGCGCCGGTTTGATACCAACTACACGATTTTCGAGCAAAACGCCTCGGATGCTGAGATCAGCGCCTTTGCTGGCACCCGCACCGCCCGCGCCTTTATGCTCTTGGGTCGCATCGCCGGGACCTTCGACTAGCACCTCTCAACGGTACGAAAAAGGAACCCCGGACGCACGCGCCCGGGGTTTTGTTTTAGCTGCCAAAGGCCGCATGGAACGCCACCGCACCCTTGGGCACCTCCTGGGTAAAGGGGAGTGCCTGAAAATACTCAGGCGACACCCCCGCGAGGGTCAATCGCGGATCGTTTTGAAACCCGAAGCGGCCGTAGTAGGCAGGATCGCCCAGCAAGACACATCCCTGCGCACCCAGCGCCTTAAGCTGTGCCAGCCCCTCACGGATTAACCCCGCGCCGATGCCCTGCCCTTGATGATCAGGCGTCACCGAGACCGGCGCGAGACCATACCAATCGCATGGCCTACCCTCGACCGTAACCGGGGAAAACGCGATGTGCCCAGCAATGGCCCCGTCGCGGTCGTCCACCAGTGACAGTGTCAGACCCCCGGCTGTGCGCAGCCCCTCTACAATCTCCGCTTCTCCCTGATAGCCAAAACGGCTTGTTTCAAAGGCCGCGATGGTGAGCTTGCGAATAGCCGCATGATCTGCGGCGGTTTCTTTACGGATCATGGTCATGTCTCCCTGTCTCACCGATTGTCCAGTTGGGCACCTACGGTCCGACGCCCTCGATCAGAGATTCGATAGGCTCCGGATTTCCGCGACGCCACCAGCCCCTTGCGGCGCAGCTTGGTAAAGACATCCATGGTGCAATTGCTCAGGACATAGCCCTCGCGCGTAAAGCATGTGATATCGGTGATCTTACCATTTGCAGCACGGTCGTATTGCACGAAGCCACCCTGCGCCAACGCGTGCAACACACGCTGTTCGTTCTTTGAGATGTTCATTGTATTGCCTGTTTGAACCACATCAAAACAGCCCATCCACGCGATACGCGCCGGATGAGAGAATGACGGTGCCCGATCAGCCGAGACCGTCAGTGGTTTGAAACACGCTCCAACATCTACAATTCCTTCTCGAAGGGATGCCTTAGCCGCTTAGCAGCCCCGCCGCGCGACTGCAATCAGAACACCCCCATCGCCAGACCTGCGCCCAAAGCCGCGCCCAATTCACCACAGCGTGCCAGATCTGCAGGGGCGATGGTTTTCTCGGCCAGTATGGCTTCGGGCGTCTGCGCATGGGTACAAATCACGATCGGCTCTTGCACCTCTTTCAGACGCCATCCGGTGGCGATCCGTGCCATCTGGCGCACGGCGTTTTGCCCATCTGACCCCGCGCAGACCATCACCGCATAGGAACGGCCTTCGATCTGCCCAAGCACGGGGTAATAGCAGCGATCGAAACATTCCTTCATCGCGCCCGAAATGGCCGCGAGGTTTTCGGGGGCACAAAAGATATAACCATCTGCTGCCAAAAGATCGTCTGGCCTGGCCTCATCGGCGGTCAACAACACAGCGTCACATTCCTCTTGCGCCGCCGCGAAGGCCGCCTCGGCCATCTGGCGCGAACCGCCGGTGCGGGAGTGATAGAGGATAAGCAACCGCGCCATGCCTATAACCCGAAACTGCCAAAGGGAATGAACCGCACCGGTGTGCCTTCAGTGATCTGCGCCGCACCATCGCCCAATTCAACCAGCCCCTCGGCCCAACTTAGCCCCGACACGCGCCCCGATCCTTCGGATTTGAACACCTCGGCCCGCCCATTGCGCAGGCGCGCGCGCAGATATTCCCGCCGCCCCGGTTTCTTGCGCTTTTCAAAGGCCGCAGGCACATCAAACCCTTCGGGCTCTTGCCAACCGGCCCCTGACAGCGCGGCAAAAGCCGGTCGGGCAAACATCAGGGCACAGACAAAGGCCGCAACCGGATTGCCGGGCAGGCCAAACACGGGCGTGCCATTCCACACCGCCAGGGCAAGAGGCCGTCCGGGTTTAAGCGCTATGCGCCACTCGGCCAGCGCCCCGCTTTCTTTCAACAGAGCCGAGACATGGTCTTCGTCCCCCGCCGACGCCCCACCTGAGGTCAGGATCACATCGGTATCTTCCGCCGCTTTGTCCAAAGCTTTGCGCAACGTCTCACGGTCATCTGCAACCCGGCCCAGATCAACAGGTTCATAGCCAAAGCGTCGCGCCATATTCAGCAGCATGGGGCGGTTCGCGTCAAAGATCTGACCCAGCCCCGCCTCGCCACCCGGCTCGATCAATTCATCACCGGTTGAGATAACCCCAACCCGCAGAGGGCGATAGACCGGCAGGCGTCCATGCCCCACCGCCGCTGCCAAAGCCAGATCCGCAGGGGTGAGCAACCGACCTTTGGGCAAAGCCACCTCACCCTCGGCCACATCCTCGCCCGCTTTGCGGGTATTTGCGCCTTGTTTGACAGGGCCGTTGAAGGCCACTTGACCCTCTGCGACGGCGCAATCCTCTTCCAGAACAACGGTCGTCACACCCTCGGGCAGTGCCGCGCCGGTCAGGATGCGAATGGCCTGCCCCTGTGGCACGGTCCCCCCATAGGGCACACCCGCCGCAGCACGCCCCTCAACCAAGGTCAGGGCGTTTGGCCCTTCAGACGCCGGACCCGCGAAGCCATAGCCATCCACAGCGGTGTTAGGTTGCGGAGGGTTGGACCGGAGCGCCAGCAGATCTTCGGCCAACACGCGGCCCGCACACCCCATCAGCGGCAATTCTTCTTGTCCTACAACACAGTGCAGCCGCTCTTTCAACGCGGCCAAAGCCTCATCCACAGGGGTCCAGTCAACACCCGGTGGCAAGGCAAAACAATCATTGGTCAGGGGCGGTGGAGCAAGTGGCGCGGCGGCCTCACGTGCTATCAACCCCACCTCGCGCAAGACAAAATCGGCAATACCTGCGGTGTCATCAAGATCCAGAACCGGGCGATCCACATCTAGCGGGCAATCGCTTGCGATGGCGCGAATGGTGGCATCACCGGGGGCGATCAGCGCATGGCCTGCCTCTTTGCGGAAGGCCTCGATCTTGGGATGCGCTTCGCGTTTATAACCTTCGATCAGCACCAGATCGACCGGTGCCACACGTGCCAGCAACGCCTTCAGCCCCGGCTCTTCGGTGATCTCGGACATCTGCGCCACACGTTTGGATGAGGCCAGAATGACCTCACGCGCACCCGCCGCACGGTGGCGGTAGCTGTCTGTGCCGTCATGGTCGACATCAAACGAATGATGCGCATGTTTGATGGTGCTGACCGAAAATCCGCGTGCGGTGATTTCTGTCACAAGCCGTTCAACCAACCCGGTTTTGCCCGCGTTCTTCCACCCAGTGACACCAAAGACCCTCATCCGCGTGCCTCCTGCGCCAGGCGCTCTGCCACGGCGAGATCTTCGGGGGTATTGACGTTGAAAAACGCGCCGTCGTCAAAGGCGGCTGAGGCGGCACCATGTTTGTCGGTCCAAAGCACCACCTTGCGCAGCCCCTCTTGCAGCGCGACCCGCAGGTCTGCCCGCAAATTTACCGGCCATAGCCCAAAAGTAGGATGGCGATTGGTGCGCCCCTCTTCATGGGTCACCGCAAGGGCGATAGGCGTCGATGCAGTCTCCGCTGTGCGCTGCAGACGCTCAACCAGATCTTTAGGAAAAAACGGCGTATCCGCAGCGGCGGTCACGATATGGGTAAAGCCCTTGTCCGCCGCCCACTCCATGCCCGCCAGCACACCAGCCAGAGGTCCGGGATACCCCGGCAGCGTATCGGCGCAGACCGGCAGACCGTATTCCATAAACCGATCGGCATCACCGTTGGCATTGATCACAAGATGATCGACCTGAGGGCCCAGACGATCGATCACACGGTCCAACATGCTGCGCCCATCCACAACAAGCGCGCCCTTGTCGCCGCCCCCCATACGCCGCGCCTGTCCACCGGCCAAAATCACACCAAGCGGTTTTTTCATGGGTTTAACCTTTCTCCCAAGGGGTTGGGCGCAGGATAATCAGGTTGATGCCAAGTACAACCGTCAGCAGCGGCACCATGGATCCAAGCTGATCGGCAAACATGACCAAAAAACCAAGCGCTACCAGAGAGATAAGACCGTTGCTCAGACGCAGTCTTCGCAGAGCGGTCAGCGCCGCATCGGAATGCCGCAACCCCGGAGGTGCCCCCCAGAGTGTCAGACGCACGGTCAATCGTCTTGCGCCCATGCCTCCACGTGTAAAAGGTTTTTCGACGGGATTGTCACGGTCCCAACCGAACCGATGGCGCTCGTCCAGCGGCAGCTCCGTCATGAGCCCGAAATAGCGAGCCTGACAGATATAGCGCCACATCATCAGCAGTGTTGCCATCAGGATGAAAACCAGAACCCAGCCCGCTGGAACGTCCAATTGGTGCCTCATCTTCACTCGGCCCCTTTGCGACGCGATTTTCGGGACTCTTCAGGAACGCTATCTGGGTCAATATCCCGCACTAAGCGTTCCTCTCCCGACAGGCAGACAAAGCGTTTACCGCGCATGCGCCCGATACAGGTCAGGCCAATTTGTCGGGCAATCTCGACACCCCAGGCTGTGAACCCAGATCGCGAGGCCAGAACAGGAATCCCCATCAGAGCGCATTTGATCACCATCTCAGACGTCAGCCGCCCGGTGGTATACATCATCTTGTCGCCCCCCGAGACCCCCTCGGACACCATCCAGCCCGCGATCTTATCAACCGCATTATGACGCCCGACATCTTCCATATAGACCAAAGGCTGATCCTGATGGCACAGGACAGAGCCATGAATGGCCCCGGCTTCGAGATAGAGAGAGGGCGTTGTGTTGATCCGCTGCGCCAGTGAATATAGCCAAGAGGTCCGCAACTCGGTGTGTGGCAGTTCCAGCCCTTCAAGGCCTTCCATCATATCCCCAAACACAGTGCCCACCGCACAGCCGCTGGTGCGAGTTTTCTTCTGCACCTTCTCTTCATAGGTGGTCTGCGACGCGGTGCGCACAACAACAACTTCAAGTTCATCGTCGTAGTCAACGCCGGTGATCTCTTCTTCGTCCGACAGCATCCCCTGATTGCGCAGAAATCCGAGCGCGAGATATTCGGGGTAATCTCCGATGGTCATCGCTGTCACAATTTCCTGACGGTTCAGGTAGATGGTGAGCGGCCGCTCTTCGACCACCGAAATCTCGACCACCGCACCGGTGTGATCCACGCCTGAAACAGGCCGGGTCAGGCGCGGCGCATTGGGGTCAGGCGCGATCAAATAGTCCTTTGGCAGCGATTGCATCTTGGTGGTTCCCCAGCTACGGCAGTTATGAATGAACGGGGGTTAAGTCATGGCGCAGAGTGATGTGATGTCAAGCTTTTGGCGCGGGGTGCGGCATGGCGTGCCGTTTATTCTTGTGGTTGGTCCCTTTGCGCTTTTGTTTGGCGTCATTGCCGCCGAAGCGGGCCTGCATGTGACCGAAGCCCTGGCGTTTTCTGTCGTTGTGATCGCCGGCGCGGCTCAGTTCACGGCTCTGCAGCTGATGGGGGAAAACGCCCCAACCTGGGTGGTGCTTTTGTCGGCGCTCGCCGTCAACCTGCGGATGGTCATGTATTCGGCGTCTCTCACCCCGCATTTGGGCGGCATTGCGCTTTGGAAACGCGGGTTGGTGGCCTATTTTCTTGTCGATCAGGCCTACGCCGTGTCGATCTTGGAATATGAGCGCGATCCGGATGCCAGCCCGGCTGTGAAGTTTGCCTATTTCATCGGTGTTGTACTGCCCATCGTGCCCTTTTGGTATGGTCTCACCGCCGCCGGGGCACTGGTTGGCGCGGCCATTCCACCTGAACTTGGTTTGGATTTTGCGCTGCCCATTGCTTTTATCGCCATGATTGCTCCGGCGCTTCGGACCAATGCCCACCGTGCGGCCGCAACGGTTTCGGTCATTCTGGTTCTGTGCCTCACATGGATTCCCTTCAATCTCGGCCTGATCATTGCCGCCCTGGGCGGTATGGCCACCGGCGCAGAAATTGAGCGGAGGTACGGGCTATGATCGAACAAACTGAAATCTGGTTTGTCATTGTCGCGCTTGGCATTGGGTCTTTTCTGCTCAGGTTCCTTTTCCTCGGCTTTATCGGCGACCGACCCATGCCACCGTGGCTGTTGCGCCATCTGCGCTATACCGCCGTCACCGTATTGCCTGCGCTGGTCGCACCGTTGGTTGTCTGGCCCGCTGCCAATGGCGGGGAAACAGATCCGATGCGCGTGCTGGCCGCCGCCGCGACCTTGTTCATTGGTTTCTGGACCAAGAACGTCATCGCCGCGATGGGATCTGGTGCTGCGGTGCTTTTGGTCGCTCACTACCTGCCATAGCCTCGGACGGGGCGTTGGTCAGGGAGCGGGAAGGTGGCACACCTCTTCGATGTTATGTCCCTCGGGATCAAGAACATAAGCGGCATAGTAATTCTGATGGTAATGCGGGCGCAGGCCCGGTGCCCCGTTGTCTGTCCCGCCTGCACGCAGCGCCGCCGCATAAAAGGCATCAACGTCGACATGGGTCGTCGCCTGCAAAGCTATATGCATCATCCCAGATGTCGGGTTTTCTTCCGCCAGCCAAAGAAACGGGTGATCCTTGCCATACCCGGCGAGGTTCACCTCATCCCCCTCTTTCGGAACATCGACCAGGCGCCTCACGCCTAAGGGCGCCAGGGCCGCGTCGTAAAACGCGGTGGAGCGCGCAAAATCCGCAACGCCTATGGTAACGTGATCAATCATTGTTACGGTTCTGCGCTGCGGACCAGGCCTCCTGCGCCACATCGACCACCGCCTGAGGGTGGCTGAGCACTACCATATGCCCCGCCTCAGGAACTATCGTCTCGGCGGCATTGGGCAGGCGTGACGCCAGATAGGCGTGAATACACTCGATGATCCCGTCGGTTTCTGCCCCACGGATGAAATGGACAGGGCAGGTCAGTGTCTCAAGCCGACCGGGGGCCAGTATATTATGCTCGTCTTCCCATAGACTTTGCCCTGTCCCCACAACAAAGCGCATTTGCTGCGCCATAAGCGCCTGCGCCTCGGCGGAGAAACTGTCCCATTTCGCACCACCCCAGGCCTTGTTGAACAGCCGCGCCGCCAGTGCAGGATCTTCCTCGAGAATTTTGGCCAATTTCATCTGGCCTTTCAAACCGTCGTCATAATTCGGTGTGCCCCGGGCAGCGGCAAACAAAACGGGCTCAATCAAAACAAGAGCTTTCACTTTGCCCGGATGTTCAAGCGCCATCCGCAATGCCACCGTGGCACCGAAACTGTGCCCGATGACAAGCGAACCCTCTTCCAGCAACCCCGCAGCAATGTCCGTGGCCTGACTGTGATAGGCCACATCGGGTGCCCAATCCGCGCTTTTACCGTGTCCCGGCCAGTCCGGCGCAACCATATGGAACTGTTCACTCAATTTTGAGGCAATCACTCGGAACATACCGGAATGTCCCTGACTGCAATGCAGAAGCAATGCAGGCGCGTCGCCATGGCCCAGGTCGCGCGAGTAAATCTGGGTGTTTTTATCCAAATCCAAGGTCATCAGCCCGCCGACAGATGTGTGTCTAGATCATCAAGCCGGTCCTGGCCCCAGAACCTTTGATCATCCGCAGTGATGTAAAACGGAGCGCCAAAGACACCGGCATCAACAGCCTCTTCCAGATTGCGGGCATAAGTCTCTGCCCCCGTGAGAAGACCGCTCATGGTGAGATTTCGCGAGAACCCTGAGGCCTCAAGGCAATCCTGCACCACCGCCTCATCCGCTATATCTTTCTCCTCGGCCCAACATGCACGCAAGATGCTGTGTGTCAAAAGCCCGAGATCGCCGCCACCTGCCTCTTGTGCAGCGATGATGGCATAGGCCGAGGGTGCGGCGTTTGTTGGCCAAAAGGCGGGTTTGAAGTTCAATGCCATGCCCGTGCTTTTCTGCATCCGAGCCAGTTCTTGTGCTCGGTAAGCCATGCGGTTGGGATGGCGATCTTTTGGGGCAACACCTCCGGTGCGCGCAAAGAGTGCCATAATGTCGAGCGGCTTATATTTCACGCTCGCGCCATGTTTGGCCGCGATCTCTTCGAGGCGCTGACCGGCCAGATAAGTGAAGGGTGACAGCGTCGAGAAATAATAATCGATGTGAGACACAGCTCAACTCCTGCTGGTGATACTGGAACGGAATCTAAGCCCATGTTAAGCGGGCCGCAATGTCACGAATCCGTCATCCTCTCGGAGAGCCAAACCTATGCCCACCGTCGTCGAACCCAAGCTGATCGCAGGCAATGCCAACCGCCCCCTGGCCGAGGCCATTGCGCGTCGCACCTCGATCTATCGCGGCCGTCCCGTTGATCTGATCAACGCCCGTGTCGAGCGCTTTAATGACGGCGAGATCTTCGTCGAAGTGTTTGAGAACGTGCGCGGTGAGGACATGTTCATCATCCAGAGCACCTCGAACCCAGCCAATGACAACCTGATGGAACTGCTGATCATGGCCGACGCGCTGCGCCGCTCGTCCGCTCAGCGCATCACCGCCGTGATGCCGTACTTTGGCTATGCCCGTCAGGACCGCCGCGCCAAGGCCCGGACCCCGATTTCGGCCAAACTGGTTGCCAACATGCTGGTTGAGGCCGGTGTTGAACGCGTTTTGACCATGGATCTGCACGCCGCGCAAATTCAGGGCTTCTTCGATATCCCCGTCGACAACCTCTATGCCTCGCCGATCTTCGCGCTGGATATTCTCAAGCAGTTCGAAGGTTCGCTTGGCGATGTCATGGTTGTATCCCCTGACGTGGGTGGTGTGGCCCGTGCCCGTGAGCTGGCCAAACGCATCAACGCCCCGCTGTCGATCGTCGACAAACGCCGTGAAAAGCCCGGTGAGATTGCTGAGATGACGGTTATCGGCAACGTTGAAGGCAAGAAATGTATCATCGTCGACGACATCTGCGACACCGCCGGAACCCTGTGCAAAGCCGCTGAAGTTCTGCTGGAACATGGCGCAACCGAAGTACACGCCTATATCTCGCACGGTGTTATGTCGGGCCCTGCGGTTGAGCGTGTGTCGAACTCGGTAATGAAGTCTCTGGTCCTGACCGATTCGATTCAGCCCACCGACGAAGTTATGGGCGCACCGAATATTCGCATCGTGCCCACCGCTCCGATGTTCGCGCAGTCGATCCTCAACATCTGGAACGGCACCAGCGTGTCGTCGCTGTTTGAGACCGACACTCTTGAGCCAATCTACGAAGGCATCCTGTAAAACGATCCTTCAGAAAGTTAGGAAGGGGCGCGCTCGATGGCTGCGCCCTTTTTCATTAGACCTGAGCCATTCCGCCCAAGGATTTCATCACTCCCATATAGGGGAATGGCCCATAGCTAAGCCGCGCAATCCCAGAGCCGAGCAAATCGGCATCAGGCGCGGCGGTGGAACCCGCCATGGCATTCAGCGGCAGAGGTACGGCTTCTGCGATCTGCGCCAGAGCCTCTGGGTCAAGCAACCCCGGCACAAACAGGCCCGAAGCCCCAGCCTCGTGATACGCCTGCCCCCGCTCAATCGCCATCTGCACAAGGTCCTCCTGCGCGACATCCCGGACCCCGCCAAAGAACAGATCGGTGCGCGCATTTAGGAATACAACTTTGCCCTCAGCATCACAGGCACTGCGGATGGCGCGGATACGCGCCGTTTGATCCGGGATGGAATACAGGCCACGCCCCGACACCACCCGGTCTTCAAAATTCAATCCAACCACACCCGTTTGCACAAGCCGGAGAACATGCCCTGCGACCTCCTCAGGTGCCTCCGCGTAGCCCCCCTCAAAATCGGTGCTGACAGGTACGTCAACGCTTTCAACGATTCGCTGAACGATGCCCAACACCAGTTCCAGCGGACAGTCTTCGCCGTCGTCATAGCCCTGCGCCGCAGCCACTGACCAACTGCCCGTTGCTATGGCTTTAGCTCCGGCTTTGGCGATGGTTTTGGCCGACCCTGCATCCCAGGCGTTAAACAGCACCAAAGGCGCGCTCTGGGTATGAAGGTTGCGGAATTCAGCGGCTTTGTCGTCCCAGGTCATGTGGTTCTTCCAGTTTCAGGTTTGGCATAGCGTCGTTCAATCTCAATCAGGCTTTGTTTCCGCCACAGCCCGCCCCCATAGCCGGTCAGCGCACCATCCATGCCCAGAATACGGTGGCAGGGAATCACAAGTCCGATCTGATTGGCCCCATTGGCCCGCGCCACTGCACGCACCGATCCAGGTTTTCCAATGGCCTGCGCCAGTTCGGTATAGGTGCGCGTCTCGCCTGCGGGGATCTCAATCAGCGCCCGCCAGACCTCTTTGGTGAACTCTGTGCCGTGCATCACCAGCGGCGTGTCAAACTTTGCGCTTTCGCCGGAAAAGTACCGATCCAACTCCTCGCGCATCTGGTCCATAGGTTCGGTATGACCAATCCCAAGATCACCCTTCACTGCTTTGCGCAGCCGGGTGAGCTCGGTTGGCAGCGCCCGCCTGTCAACAAATTCCAGCAAATGCAGATGGGTTCGGTCGGCGACTGCAATCATATCGCCCAGCGGTGTCGGGATCCAATCCGCCTGCAGCAGCCCGTCTTTGACAATCCCAGCCGGGGCACATCCCAGCAATCGGGCAAAGGCGCGGCGAAAGGCACTTGGCGATTCAAATCCGGCATCCTGCTGTGCCGTGATCACCTTTTCTCCTGCCCCAAGGCTTTCAAACCCTTCCCTCAGACGTCGTTGCCGGGCCATTTCAAGAAAGGTCATACCAAACTGGCGTTTGAAACTGCGGCGCACTGTGGATGGATCAAATCCCATCCGAACCACATGGGTTTCGGTCCACCGCACATCAGGTCGCGCATCCAGAGCCCCCAGAAGCGCAGCAATCATTGGATCGGCCTCTGCGGAAGGCGCAAGGGGATGACAGCGTTTGCAGGCGCGAAACCCCGCTTCGATGCATTCCCCAATTGTCGCAAAGAACAGACAGTTTTCCTGTTTGGGTTTGCGCGCCGGACAAGTCAGCCGGCAAAACACACCGGTCGAGGTGACACAGACATAGGCTCGGCCGTCATAGTCGGTGTTGCGCGCAAGCAAAGCGGTATAAAGGGTGTTGTGGTCGGGCAGGTCAAACATCATGTCTCTGCCTAGCAGGCCAGTTTATCCAACACCGCCCAAAATCGGGCGGCTATTCAAAAAACCTACATGACGTCCCAATCGTCTTCGCTCCGCACTTCCCCAATCGCCATCCAGCTCATGCGCACCCGGGCCACCCGCGTGTCGGACCAGGTGCGAAATACAAGATCAAACCCCTTGGCTGTCACCTTATCCGCCAGAATATCGGCACGCACATTGGCCCCCTGATCCATGTCCCAAAGCGAAAGAGAGACCTGAACCGTAGGTGGGGTCAGAAAAGGTTCGGAAAACGTGATCTTCTTACGGCGTTCCCGTGACCCCTGACCGGTCCACATCGAGCCACCACTGGCAAAATCGGAAAAAACCTCCTCGTTGCCATCATCCACGCCAATCAGCGATCCAACATATTTTCGCATAGCTGCCTCAAATCTATTTCCTTTTTTATAGCGCTCCTCGCTCCGCTTGGGAATTCTCAATGCAAACTGACGCAGAGGGGCGTTTTCACGTATACTTCTGGAATGATTCCCGATAAGAGCCACGGCTTGCGAGGTCCCTTCGTCTTTCGCAGTCCTCGCCACCCCCAGCATCCGGACCCTTTGTCATGATCCCTACCCTTCAGGCTGCCCTAGACGCGCGCGGCTACTCCACTCTCACCGATGTACAACAGGCTGTCACTCAGCCCGAACTTGGAAACGCCGACCTGCTCGTCTCGGCGCAAACCGGGTCCGGTAAGACCGTTGGATTTGGTTTGGCCATCGCGCCCACCCTTCTGGAGGACGCAGAGATCTTTGGCGCTGCAGACCTGCCACAAGCTCTGGTGATTGCCCCCACCCGCGAACTGGCCATGCAGGTCAAACGCGAGCTGGGTTGGCTCTATGAGAACGCAGGGGCACGTATCGCCTCTTGTGTGGGCGGCATGGACATTCGTGACGAACGCCGTGCTCTGGCGCGCGGGGCGCATATTGTGGTGGGTACGCCGGGCCGTCTGCGTGACCACATCGAGAAAGGCGCGTTGCAGTTGGGGGATCTGCGCGCTGTTGTTCTTGATGAGGCAGACGAGATGCTCGACATGGGTTTCCGTGAGGATCTCGAATTCATGCTGGGTGAAGCACCGGAAGAGCGCCGCACGCTGCTCTTTTCGGCCACTGTATCGCCGATGATCGCCAAGCTAGCCGAAAAGTATCAACGTAACGCCGAGCGCATCTCGACCATTTCCAAGGGCTCGCAGCACACCGACATTCAGTATCAGGTCGTTCAGGTGGCCCAGTCAGATGTTGAACACGGCATCATCAACCTGCTGCGTTTCCACGACGCGGAAAAGGCCATTGTCTTTGCCAACACCCGCGCCGCTGTCGCCCGTTTGACCGCCCGTCTTGCCAACCGGGGCCTTTCGGTTGTGTCGCTATCGGGGGAGCTGTCGCAATCCGAACGGACCCACGCGCTTCAGGCCATGCGCGACGGGCGTGCCCGCATCTGTGTGGCCACAGATGTCGCCGCGCGCGGGATTGACCTGCCCAAGCTCGAACTTGTCATTCACGCGGACCTGCCCACCAACACCGAGGCCCTGCTGCACCGTTCGGGTCGCACCGGTCGCGCAGGACAAAAGGGCACCTCGGCCCTGATCGTGACCCCGAAAATCAGCAAGAAAGCCAGCCGCCTGTTGCAATGGGCCAAACTGAAGGCCGAATGGGGCGCCGCGCCCAGCCCGGAAGAAATTCGTGCAAAAGACGAAGAACGTTTGCTAGCAAGTGATCTCTGGACCGATGAGATCACCGAAAGCCAACAGGCCTTTGCCGCCAAGCTGCTCGACATGCACAGCCCCGAGCGCATCGCAGCGGCCTTCTTTGCGCTGGCCCAGTCGAAACTCTCGGCCCCGGAAGAGCTGCAGGATCCGAACGCCCGTCCCGAGCGCAAAGAACGCGTGCCCTTCGGCCCCAGCAAATGGGTTGCACTGTCGGTTGGACGCGGTGACCGCGCCGAGCCACGCTGGCTCTTGCCCATGCTCTGCCGCGTGGGTGGCCTCGATAAGGCACAGATCGGCTATATCAAGGTGGCGCAGAAAGAGACCTATGTGCAGTTGGCCGAAGCCGCTGTGCCAAGCTTCATGAGCAAACTCACCGATGATGTTCTGCAGGACGACATCAAGGTACGCATCATGGACGAGGCGCCCGAGCTGCCCGATCGCAATGCACGCGGCCCGCGCCCGGATCGTGGCCCCCGCACCGACCGTGGTCCGCGTCAAGATCGCGGCGACCGTGGAGATCGCCCAAACCGTGGTCCACGCCCTGATCGGGGTGACCGTCCTGATCGTGGCCCGCGCCCCGACCGTGGGGATCGTCCTGACCGTGGAGACCGTTCCGATCGCGGCCCCAAGCCTGATCGTGACGCCCCGCGCGAAGATCGCTCGGAAGGCGCAGTGCCAAAGCCAAGCAGCTTCCGCGCAAAAAAGTTTGATGGCCCCTCCGACGAGGACCGTGGCGCGCGCAAACCCCGCCACAGCGGCAAGCCCGGCTCCGGCGCACGTCCCGACGGAGAGGCCTTTAAACAACGCAAACCCAAAGGTGACTTTGGCGGCGACCGCCCCAAAGGCAAAAAGCCCGGCGGTAAACCGGGTGGCAAAGGCGCACCCGCAGCGGCCTCCCCCGGCAAACGCCTAGGCCCGCCCCGCAAAGGTGGGGATGCACGCCCAACACGACGCAAATAACAGAAATCGGGGCCTTCGGGCCCCTTTTTTGTACCGTAGATGCTGAGGGGGAGAATCGAGAAAGCTCGAAGTGCATCGGCATCATTGATGTCCAATCTAACTAGATTACTCAGTCTAAAGGTTCGTCTAGTATTTTCGGACGACGCCTTCCAAGGTCGTCTAAAGTCTCTGAACGTTTTCCCGCGTTGCCAACATACTCGCGCGAAGATCTACGTCCGCTGCGATCCTGAATTGTGATGACGTAACTGTTGCCACCCTTTCCTGCGACAAAGCGGACTAAGAACGCCTTGAAGTCCGTAAACTCAACGCCATGTTTCTCACAAAATTCGGGAAAAGCATTTCTAAACAATGGCAAGGCGTATTCGACTTCTCCATGCGGCCAAGCCCCCTCTGCTTTCCCAGTCAGAAAGTCAGCAACGAAATAGCCATCCACGTTTGAAGCCGCTTCTGCAAAAACATGAGTGAGAATTACATGATTTGGCACAACGAAACTCAATCCTCCTGCAAGAGAATCTGCAAAATTGTGGGCGATGCCGTGGAGTTTGCTGTGTTTCATCAGCATATACTTACCCGGATATCGAATGGCAGCAAGATCCCACAAAGCTGACATCCTTCGCTGGCAACGCTCGATGATATCTTCTGCCGAGCCTTTTCCAATTCGCGAAACAACAAAAAACCCCAGAGACCGTTTGGTCACCGGGGTTCTTCTTTTTTGTGGTCAAACTCGGCGTCAGAGCGACGGAGTTTTCGGGTCCAGACCGATGTGAGTGCCGATCGCAACCATGTCCATCAGCAGCTTGGCTGCTTCGTCCACGGCGTTCACGTCCTCATAGGATCCGTCTTTGGCCTGGTGATATGCCTCGTGGGCTTCTTCCACCAGAGCGTCATAAGTCGCCTGATCCAGATCCGACGCCGCCAGAGCTTTTTCAGCCAGAACCGACAGGTTTTCGCCAACTTCAGCGAAGCCGCCGGTGACAACGAATTCCTGAACACCCGCTTCGGTTTCAACAGTCATAACGCCGGGACGCAGGGTGGTGATCAGCGATGCGTGGTTTGGCATCACTGTCAGATCCCCTTCGGAGCCTGGAATACGGACCGCTTTGACCTGCTCGGACAGCAAGCTGCGCTCGGGGCTGACCAGATCGAATTGCATGGTCTCTGCCATGATGTCCTCCTGTTAAGCCGGGGGCGCGGACATGCGCCCCCTGACCGGTGGATTAGGCAGCCTCAGCAGCGATTTTCTCAGCTTTGGCCAGCACTTCGTCGATGCCACCAACCATGTAGAACGCGGCCTCGGGCAGGTGGTCATATTCACCAGCCACAACAGCTTTGAACGACGAGATGGTGTCTTCCAGCGGAACCTGAACACCGTCCGAACCAGTGAAGACCTTCGCAACGTCAAACGGCTGCGAGAGGAAACGCTGGATCTTACGGGCGCGGGCAACGGTCAGTTTGTCTTCTTCCGACAGTTCGTCCATGCCCAGGATCGCGATGATGTCCTGAAGCGACTTGTAGCGCTGCAGAATACCCTGGATGTCACGTGCAACCTGATAGTGCTCTTCACCAACGATCTGCGGGTCCATCAGACGCGAGGTCGAGTCGAGCGGGTCAACGGCCGGGTAGATACCCAGTTCCGAGATCGCACGGTTCAGAACGGTGGTTGCGTCCAAGTGAGCAAAGGTTGTTGCCGGCGCAGGGTCGGTAAGGTCATCCGCAGGAACATAAACAGCCTGGATCGAGGTGATCGAGCCGTTTTTGGTCGAGGTGATGCGTTCCTGCATGGCGCCCATGTCGGTCGCCAGAGTGGGCTGATAGCCAACCGCCGAAGGAATACGACCCAGCAGAGCCGACATTTCCGAACCCGCCTGAGTAAAGCGGAAGATGTTGTCGACAAAGAACAGAACGTCAGTACCGGTTGCGTCACGGAACTGTTCCGCCAGGGTCAGACCTGTCAGAGCAATACGTGCACGCGCACCGGGAGGCTCGTTCATCTGGCCGAAGACCAGAGCAATTTTCGAGTCAACCAAGTTGTCGGGGGTCAGAACGCCCGATTCGATCATCTCGTGGTACAGGTCGTTCCCTTCACGGGTCCGCTCACCAACACCCGCGAACACCGAGAGACCCGAGTGTACTTTCGCGATGTTGTTGATCAGTTCCTGAATGAGAACGGTTTTGCCAACACCCGCACCGCCGAACAGACCAATTTTACCACCTTTGGCGTAAGGCGCCAGAAGGTCGATAACTTTGATGCCGGTGACCAGAACTTCTGCTTCGGTTGCCTGATCGGCAAAGTCGGGAGCAGGCTGGTGGATCGCGCGGGTTTCGGTTGCTTCAACCGGGCCCTTTTCGTCGATCGGATCGCCGGTCACGTTTAGAATACGGCCCAAGGTGGCTTCACCCACGGGTACCATGATGGCGCCACCGGTGTCTTCCACCGCCTGACCGCGAACCAGACCTTCGGTTGCGTCCATTGCGATGGCGCGAACGGTGTTCTCGCCGAGGTGCTGAGCCACTTCCAGAACCAGTTTCTTGCCCTGGTTGTCGGTGTTCAACGCGTTCAGAATTTCTGGCAGGTGGTCATCGAATTGCACGTCGACCACGGCGCCAATCACCTGAGTGATCTTGCCTTGTGCATTTGCCATTGTTGCTGTCTCCGGTTCTTAGAGCGCCTCAGCGCCCGAGATAATTTCGATCAGTTCGTTTGTGATCACGGCTTGACGCGACCGGTTAAATTCGGTGGTCAGCTTGTCGATCATGTCGCCCGCGTTCCGCGTTGCGTTATCCATGGCAGACATCCGGGCACCCTGTTCAGAGGCCGCATTCTCGAGCAGAGCCGAGAAAATCTGTGTCGCCACGCCACGCGGCAGCAGGTCAGCCAGGATCGCTTCTTCGTCGGGCTCGTAGTCATACAAGGCCGACGCTTCCGACGCGCCTTCTTCCGTCTCATACGAGGCCGGAATGATCTGCTGTGCTGTCGGGATCTGGCTGATCACCGACTGGAAGCGGTTGAAGAAGATCGTTGCGACATCAAACTCATTGGCGTCAAAACGGCCAAGAACATCTTTGGCGATATCCTGTGCGTTGTTGTAACCAAGGCGTTTGACTTCGGACAGATCCACGTGACCAACCATCAGGTTGTCGAATTCACGCTTCAGCTGTTCACGACCTTTTTTGCCGACGGTGAGCACTTTCACCTGCTTGCCTGCCTCGAGCAGCTTTTCAGCATGCGCCTTGGCAAGTTTCACAATCGAACTGTTGAAGCCGCCACAAAGACCACGTTCTGCGGTCATGACAACCAACAGGTGCACGTCGTCTTTGCCCGAGCCTGCAAGCAGGCGCGGTGCGGTATCACTGCCGGCCACAGACGCGGCCAGCGATGCCATTACAGCGTTAAAGCGGGCGGCATAGGGGCGCGCCTGCTCGGCTGCATCCTGGGCCCGCCGCAGTTTTGCGGCGGCCACCATTTGCATAGCCTTTGTGATCTTGCGGGTCGATTTGACCGACTCGATCCTGTTTTTTAGGTCCTTGAGACTGGGCATCGCCGGATCTCCTTACGAGAAGTTCGCAGCGAATTCGTCGAGGACTGCCTTCATCTTCTCTACCGGCTCACCTTTCTTGAACTTGGGATCGGTTTCGGTGATCCAAGCCAGGAAGTCAGCTTTCTGGGTGCGCAGGAAGGACAGCAGTTCGCTTTCAAAGCGACCAACGTCTTTCAGATCTACGTTGTCCAGATACCCGTTGGTGCCTGCATAGATGACGCAAACGATTTCCGAGTTGGTCAGCGGCGAGTACTGAGGCTGTTTCATCAGCTCAGTCAGACGCGCACCACGTGCCAGCAGCTGCTGGGTCGCGGCGTCAAGGTCGGAGCCGAACTGAGCAAAGGCCGCCATTTCGCGATACTGAGCCAGCGACAGTTTCACCGGACCAGCAACCGACGACATGGAGTCAGTCTGAGCCGACGAACCAACACGCGAAACCGACAGACCGGTGTTCACCGCGGGACGGATGCCCTGGTAGAACAGCTCGGTTTCCAGGAAGATCTGACCGTCGGTGATCGAGATCACGTTGGTCGGAATAAACGCCGAAACGTCGCCGCCCTGGGTTTCAATGATCGGCAGCGCGGTCAGCGAGCCCGAACCACTGTCTTCGTTGAGCTTCGCCGAACGCTCGAGCAGACGCGAGTGAAGGTAGAAAACGTCGCCAGGATAAGCTTCACGGCCGGGTGGGCGGCGCAGCAGCAGCGACATCTGACGGTAGGACACAGCCTGCTTCGACAGGTCATCATAGATGATCAGCGCGTGCTTGCCGTTGTCACGGAAGTATTCTGCCATAGCGGTCGCGGCGTAGGGTGCCAGGAACTGCATGGGAGCCGGGTCGGACGCGGTCGCGGCCACAACAACCGAATAATCGATCGCACCGGTTTCTTCCAGCTTCTTCACCAGCTGAGCAACGGTCGAACGCTTCTGACCTACAGCAACGTAGATGCAGTACAGTTTCTTCGACTCATCGTCGCCTGCGGCGTCGTTGTACGATTTCTGGTTCAGGATCGCGTCCAGAGCAACGGCGGTTTTACCGGTCTGACGGTCACCAATGATCAACTCACGCTGGCCACGACCAATTGGGATCATCGCGTCAACGGCTTTGAGGCCGGTTGCCATCGGTTCGTGAACCGATTTACGCGGGATGATGCCCGGTGCTTTCGAGTCAGCGATGCGACGCTCAGCAGCTTCGATCGGGCCTTTGCCGTCAACCGGGTTGCCCAGGCCGTCAACAACACGACCCAAAAGCGCTTCACCCGCAGGCACGTCCACGATGGACTGAGTGCGTTTAACGGTGTCGCCTTCTTTAATGTCGCGGTCGGAACCGAAGATAACGATACCAACGTTGTCGCTTTCCAGGTTCAGGGCCATGCCCATAACACCACCTGGGAATTCGACCATTTCACCGGCCTGAACATTGTCGAGGCCGTGGACACGGGCAATACCGTCCCCAACGCTCAGCACGCGACCAACTTCAGCCACTTCGGCGTCTTGACCGAAGTTTTTGATCTGGTCTTTCAAGATCGCAGAAATCTCTGCTGCTTGGATACCCATTTATCCGACCTCTTTCATTGCATTCTGGAGAGAGTTGAGCTTGGAGCGGATCGACGTGTCGATCATCTTCGAGCCCACCTTAACTACAAGCCCGCCGATCAGTTTTTCGTCGACGGAGGCATTGATCTTAACATCTTTGCCGACGCTGGCTTTCAGCGTCTCGGCCAGTTTCTTGGCCTGGGCGTTGGTCATGGCGGTGGCCGAAACCACGTCTGCTGTAACCTCACCTTTGTCTTCCGCGATCAGATCACGCAGTTTTGCGATCAGCTGCGGTGCGACAAACAGGCGGCGCCTGGCGGCCATAAGCGCCAGCGCGTTCTGCATCGCGGGGATCATACCCATTTTCTGGGCAATCGCTGTCACGGCCGATCCCTGATCATCACGGCTGTAAATCGGCGAAACCAACAGGTCACGCAGATCGGCGCTGTCATCCAGCGCAGCAGCGAAATCGTCAAGATTGGCCTCGAGTTTAGGTAGCTCTTTGGCTTCCTTCACAAGCTCGAAGACAGCGGTGGCATAGCGCTCGGCGATGCCGGAGGAAATCGATGCTGATTCAGACACGTCCACCCTTCCGATATTAGCCCCCGCGGCGCTGCGGAAACCCGAGCACCCGGAGGCGTTTTGAGAACTTGATTTGCATCAAGCGACATAAATCGACGCGGATGTAGCAGAGCCCCTTGCACCAAGCAACAAGTTAGCGTCGAAATCTCACAGGCCGGATTGCCCTAATTTCAAGGGCTTCGGGCAAAGTGCGACGTTCTGCGCATAAAAAAGTGCCGCAAAAGTTGGTGCTTTTTTAAGAAATTAGCTGATTTCCAAGAGAATCTCTCGCTTTCATGGGGAGTTCACTTTGCGAAAGCCGCATGTGTTTCGCGCCACAAAATACGACATTCACCTGTGTGTTTCCCGCCACGAAACAGGTTAATTCTGGATCCCTCGTCGCCACAGACGAATCTCTTAAGGGGGGCACCGCCGTGGGACGGAGGGTGGGGCGATGGGTCAAAGACCCGAGCGCCAGTCCGTCCCATAGGCGGTCTTGGGCTCCTTGCTCGGGCCCAACACATCCAGTGGATTGAGCACACGCGCCGCCTGCCCCAGCCCCTTCCGACGGGGTGGATTTCGCTTCGAGGCTATCACCATCATCACACCTCCGGCCATCACTGCAGGAATAGCCCGACCGGTTTTCTCCCAGAAGGATCCGGTCTTCATCCAGAACCGCCGCGTTGAGGGGGGCTGATAAAGAACAGAGAGATGGGCCTCGGGCACAAAGTCATGTGCCTTCAGCTGCGCCTCAAGCTGACCCAGAGTATAGGGGCGCCCATATCCAAAGGGCGTCCGTTCCGCCCGCGCCCAAACCCCTGTGCGATTTGGCACCACAAACAACGCCTCGCCGCCCGGACCCAGCACACGATAGGCTTCGTCCAGCACATCAGTTGGCGTTTCAGATGTCTCAAGCCCATGCATCAGAACCAGTCGATCCACACGTCCCGTCTCTAGCGGCCATCGCGCCTCTTCACACAGGACGCTGACGTTTGGCATACCCGCAGGCCAGGGCATCACCCCCTGCGGTCCGGGCATGAGCCCGATCACACGCCGGGCGTCTTTGAGATAGGGGCGCAGCAGAGGCACGGCAAAACCATAGCCCGCAACGGTCTGCCCCTTGGCCTCAGGCCAGAATTCCAGAACCTGATTGCGAATGATCTTCTGCGCCGCACGCCCCAACGCGTTGCGGTAATAGAAATCTCGCAAAACCTGTACATCCAGATGCATTGCAGCCCTTCGCAGGATCGGTCACTCTGGGGGCACTTTGTCAAAGCCGAGAAGGAAAGACCATGCCCCTTGAGATCGTGACCATTCCCTGCCTCGAAGACAACTACGCATATTTGGTCAATGGCACGGATGGCGTGGCCATCATTGACGCACCCGAAGCCGCTCCGATCATCGACGCCCTCGACAGCCGGGGCTGGACCCCCGGTGTGATCATGCTGACCCACCACCATTGGGATCATGTACAGGCCATTGATGAGCTGAAGGAAAAATACGGCTGTATGGTCATGGGCCCAAAGGCCGAAGAAGACAAACTGCCCAAGCTTGATTTTGCTCTTCCCAACGGATTTTCCGGCGGCAGCGGCAACAGCCTGTGTCAGGTCATCCCTGTGCCAGGGCACACGCTTGGGCATGTGGCCTATTATTACCCCGAAGGCCCAGCCGTCTTCACTGCGGATAGCTTGATGGCCCTGGGCTGTGGACGCCTGTTTGAGGGCACACCAGAGATGATGTGGGATTCGCTGTCACGCCTGGCCGAACTACCGGGCGAGACCATGGTTTACTCGGGTCATGAATATACGACGGGCAATGCCAAGTTCGCTCTGACCATTGACCCCGACAACCAAAACCTTATCTCTCGGGTTCGTGATATCGAAGCGGCGCGCAAAGCGGGGCTTCCAACCGCTCAGGTGCCATTATCTTTGGAACTGGAAACCAATCCTTTTTTGCGGGCCTCCGATGAAGACCTAAAGACAAGTCTCGGCATGGCAAGTGCTTCAAATGTTGAAGTTTTTGCCGAAATCCGCGCTCGCAAAGACGCCTTCTAATCTGAGGGCTTGAAACAAGAAATGGGGCAAGTTGTGATGACCGTGAAACGAGAAAACACTTGAAGACCGGCATTAATCGACCAAACTTTAACCCTATGAGGCAATGCTGTCAGAAAGACGGCGCACAAAAAGAGGAGCACGCCCGTGCCTTCATTCTCGACCACACTTGAGCAGGCCATTCATGCGGCCCTTGCTTTGGCCAATTCACGCAGCCACGAGTTCGCAACGCTAGAGCACCTGCTCTTGGCGTTGATTGACGAACCAGATGCGGTGCGCGTGATGAAGGCCTGTTCGGTCGACACCGAGGAACTGCGCACCACGCTTGTGGATTTCATAGACGACGATCTGACCAATCTGGTCACCGATGTCGAAGGATCCGAGGCCGTGCCAACCGCGGCTTTCCAACGCGTGATTCAACGCGCGGCAATCCACGTGCAGTCATCGGGCCGGACCGAAGTAAGCGGCGCCAATGTTTTGGTCGCCATTTTCGCGGAACGCGAATCCAACGCGGCCTATTTCCTGCAAGAGCAGGACATGACCCGATATGACGCGGTCAACTTTATCGCCCATGGCGTGGCCAAGAACCCCGCCTATGGCGAAAGCCGCCCCATCCAGGGCGCAGAAGAGGCCGAAGAACAGGCCCCGCATGTCGAACCCCAACCATCGGGTCAGGACAAGGAATCTGCGCTGGCGAAATATTGCGTCGACCTCAATGAAAAGGCTGGCGAAGGTGACATCGATCCCCTGATCGGCCGCAACCATGAGGTTGAACGCTGTATTCAGGTGCTGTGCCGCCGCCGCAAGAACAACCCGCTGCTGGTGGGTGATCCCGGTGTCGGTAAAACCGCCATCGCGGAGGGGCTGGCCCGCAAGGTAGTGGCCGGCGAAACGCCTGAGGTTCTGTCCAACACCACGATCTATTCGCTGGATATGGGCGCACTGCTGGCAGGCACCCGCTATCGCGGTGACTTTGAGGAACGTCTCAAGGCTGTGGTGACCGAGCTGGAAGAGCATCCTGATGCGGTGTTGTTCATCGATGAGATCCACACGGTTATTGGGGCTGGTGCCACCTCGGGTGGGGCTATGGATGCCTCCAACCTTCTGAAGCCAGCGCTTCAGGGCGGCAAGTTGCGCACCATGGGGTCAACCACCTACAAAGAGTTCCGTCAGCATTTTGAGAAAGATCGCGCTCTGTCGCGTCGTTTCCAAAAAATCGACGTGAGCGAACCTACGGTCGAAGATGCGGTGAAGATCCTCAAAGGGATCAAAACCTACTTCGAAGAGCACCACAGCGTGAAATACACCGCCGATGCGATCAAATCGGCTGTGGAACTGTCGTCGCGCTATATCAACGATCGCAAACTGCCCGATAAGGCCATCGACGTGATCGACGAAGCCGGTGCGGCCCAGCATCTGGTGGCGGAATCCAAACGTCGCAAAACCATTGGCGTGAAAGAGATCGAAGATGTTGTGGCCAAAATTGCCCGCATCCCGCCGAAAAACGTGTCGAAAGACGATGCTGAGGTTCTGAAAGATCTGGAGAAGACGCTCAAACGCGTGGTCTTTGGTCAGGACCTTGCCATCGAAGCGCTTTCGTCGGCGATCAAACTGGCCCGTGCCGGTCTGCGTGAGCCTGAGAAACCCATTGGCAACTATCTGTTTGCCGGACCTACAGGCGTCGGTAAAACCGAGGTCGCCAAACAGCTGGCAAGCACCCTGGGTGTCGAGCTGCTGCGCTTTGACATGTCCGAGTACATGGAGAAACACGCCGTCAGCCGCCTGATTGGTGCGCCTCCCGGCTATGTCGGCTTTGATCAGGGTGGTCTTCTGACCGACGGAGTTGATCAGAACCCGCATTGCGTTCTGTTGCTCGACGAGATCGAAAAGGCCCACCCGGATGTCTTCAACATCCTGTTGCAGGTCATGGACCACGGCACCCTGACCGATCACAACGGGCGTTCGGTTGATTTCCGCAATGTGATCCTGATCATGACCTCAAACGCCGGTGCCGCCGAACAGGCAAAGGCTGCCATTGGCTTTGGTCGCGATCGTCGGACCGGAGAAGACACCGCCGCGATTGAACGCACCTTTACGCCTGAGTTCCGCAACCGTCTGGATTCGGTCATCAGCTTCGGCCCACTTCCAAAAGAGGTGATCCTGCAGGTGGTCGAGAAGTTTGTGCTGCAGCTTGAAGCCCAGCTCCTGGACCGTGGCGTGACCATTGAGCTGACCCGCCCGGCTGCCGAATGGCTGGCGGACAAAGGCTATGATGATCGCATGGGCGCACGTCCTCTGGGCCGTGTCATTCAGGAACACATCAAAAAGCCGCTGGCGGAAGAGTTGCTCTTTGGCAAGCTTGCCAAGGGTGGCCTTGTGAAGGTTTCGGTCAAAGACGGTGAGCTGGTGCTTGATCTGGATGGCCCTGACAAACCCCGGATCAGCAGCAAGAAGAAGCCGCCGCTTCTGACTGCAGAATGACCCTATCAAAGGCCCTTGCTCTTGCAGGGGCCTTTTTGCCACTGCCTGCTCTTGCGCAACCTATCGTCCTAGATTGGCCGGTTGACTGTGTGCTGGGAACCACCTGCTATATCGAAGACTATGTGGATACCGATCCCGCACATGGTCGGCAATCCGACTATGCCTGCGGCATCAAATCACGCGATGGGCACAAGGGCACCGATATCGCGTTGCTCAGTTTTGAGACGCAAACCACGGTGCGCGCCGCGGCCAATGCTGTGGTCCTGCGCGTGCGGGATGGCATGGTTGACGATCCGAAGATGCCAAATGTCACCGACGACAACGCCTGCGGCAACGCCGTTTTCCTCGACCACGGTCAAGGATGGCGGACACTCTATTGCCACCTGAAACAAGGGTCGCTTAGCGTCGTGCCAGGCGACACCGTTACGGCAGGTGATCCTCTTGGGCAGATTGGATTATCCGGGAAAACCACCCACCCGCATCTGCACCTCAGCGTCTATCACAACGGCGCTCTCGTGGACCCGTTTCGCCCAAACGCAACGGCCAGCTGCGGGGAAGAGCAGGAAATGTTGTGGGCTGAGCCCCCCGCGTATGACCGCGCCAGCCTGATCACTGCCGGATTTACCGATGCGATCCCTTCATTGCCGCAGGTTACCACCGGCAAAGCACGCCGCCACACGCTAAGGCCAGATCAACCGATTGTTCTCTATGGACATGCGGGCCACGCAGAGCATGGGGATGTGCTGACCCTCTCGGCGGCCGGCCCGGATGGAGAGGTTTTCCAGCGAAAAATTCTGCTAAAGCACCCGCAAGTCAGCCAGATGCAGGCCTTTGGTCGCAAACCTCCTGCCGCGGGCTGGCCCAAGGGCACCTACACCGGCCGCGCGATACTCACCCGAAATGCTCGTGTGATTGCACATCGGTTCGCCGAAGTGACCATCGATTAACGCATCGGCGATCTATTTCTCGGTCAGTTTCAATTCGATCCGGCGGTTCTGCGCGCGCGCCTCTGAGGTATTGGCCGGATTCACCGGTTGGAACTCACCAAAACCATTGGCTGCCAGGCGTTCAGGCGGGATGCCATAAGACTGGATCATATCCCGCACCACTGACAATGCGCGCGCTTGGCTCAGCTCCCAGTTGTCGGCAAATTCGGCCCCGCTCCGGATCGGCACGTTGTCCGTGTGGCCATCAACCCGGATCACCCAATCAATGCCTTCGGGAATATCTGCGGAAATGGCGCGCAGAATATTGGCAACTTTGGCAATCTCACGTTTCCCAAGCGGCGAGAGATCCGCTGAACCAACCTCGAACAGAACCTCTGACGAGAAGACAAACCGGTCGCCTTCAATCCGAACCCCATCCCGGTCTGCGATGATCTCACGCACGCGGCCAAAGAATTCAGACCGATAACGTTCGAGATCTTTCTTTTCGGCTTCCAGACGTTTGCGCTCGGCCTCTTCCAGTTTACGCCGCTCTTCTTCGGCGATCCGGCGGCGGCGTTCTTCCTGCGCCACACGGGCAACGGCGGCGTTTAGTTCCGACCCGAGTGACTGCAACCGAACCTCGGCCTCGACATCGCGCACTTTGGCATCATCCAACAGCGCCTGCAGTTCACCCAACTGCGTACGCAGGGCCCCAACGCTTTGGTTCAGGGCTTCAACCTGCAATTCCGCCTGGCTTGCACGCTCATCGCTTTGCGCCAGTTTTTCCCGCGCCTGCGCCAGCAAGATCTCACGTTCTTCCGCAGCCGTCAGACCGGTATCCCGCTCGGCTTCCGCCGCCTTTTGCGCCGCCAAAGCGGCGGTCAGCTTCTCGCGGGTTTCCTGCGCCGTGGTCTCTACCGCCAGACGTTCGGCCAGCGCCGCCGCAAGTTTTTCTTCCAAAGACCGTGTATCATCAGAGGCTTCGGCCGCGCGGGCCTGCGCTTCGGCCAATGACCGACGCAGGGCGGTCAGTTCACTTTCCTGCCGCACATCGCGAGAGGACGCCGCTTCTAGATCCGCGGTCAATTGATCCACGCGCGCTTGCAGCATGTCACGTTCCGCTTCGCTTGAGGCCACCCGACCATCAGCAGCGGCCAGTCGTGTGTTCAGGGTCTGAAGCTCAGACTGCAGGCCACTCAACCGCGTTTCCCGCTCAGAGGCACGGCTGCTGGCCGTATCCAATTCACTGCGCAACTGTGCCAGCTCGCCCTGCAGAGCCTCAACTTCGGCCTCACCCGGCCCCACCGCACGAGCCTGCGCTTCGGCCAGGGCCCGGCGCAGGCCTGCAAGTTCAGTAGCGCGTGCAATCGCCTGTTCTTGCGCAGCGGTCAGAGCCGCCTCAAGCCGCACAACCTGCGTGCGCAGCGCATCAAGCTCGGCCCCTCGTTCCGCAGCCTGCCCGCCAATTGCCGCCAATTTCGCATTCAACTCGGCCGTATCCGCCTCAAGCCCAGCGATCCGCAGCGTCGCCTGTTTGTCTCGGGATTGGAGCGCCTCAAGATCCGCCTGCAGCACGGCGCGTTCGCCACGCAAGGCTTCAAGCTCAGCGGTCTGGGCCCCGTCTCGGGTCTGAGCGTCCGCCACCTGACGCGACAAGGTCGCTGCCTCGGCCCGCAAACGATCCAGAACCTTCTGGGTTTCGTTCAGATCCGCAAGTGCCTGCGACAACTGCCCATCCACGGCCTCTTTTTCGGCCTGCAATCCCTGCAACGCCGCCGCGCGATCCGAGGCCTGACTTGTGGCCGTCGACAGTTGCGACACCAAAAGCTCATTGCGGTCGCGCAGCGTGCTCAACTCCATACCCAGCGCCTCGGCACTGTCCAACCGAGCCAACGCCGTGGCCAGTTGCGCCGACAGATCTGACAGCCGTGTCTCTGTTGCTCCGGCCCGCGCCGTGGCTTGTTCTAAGGTTCGCTCTGCTTCGGCACGCGCGGTTTTTTCGTCGGCCAATGCCTGCTCTGCCGCCTTGCGCGCGGCCATTTCAGCGTCGAAATCAGCCCGCAACTGGCTCAGGCGGTCATCCGTTTGCGCGCCCTGCGCTTCGCTGTCGGCAAGAGTTGCTTCAAGCTGTGCAACCCGTGCCTGAAGCCCCTGCGCTTCGGCTTCGCTGTCTTGCAGAGCCGCTGCCAATCGATCATTCGAGGCCGCCAGTGCTAGCTCCAACTCCGCGATCCGGTTTTGCAAGCTGGTGCTTTGCTGCTGCCCCGCAACCAAAGCTGCAGCCAGTTGAGCATTCAGATCGGATTCGACCTCACGCGCCGCCGCCAAAAGCGTCAGTGTTTCTTCCGCCTTTTGCCGTTCCGCCTCAAGCGTCAGCGTCATTGCCGTCAGTTCCGCATCCGCCTCTTCCAGACGTTTGCGCAGCGCCGCCGCGGCTTCGGCTTCGGCAAGCTTCTGCGCTTCTTCCGCGCTGAGCTCGGTCTCAAGCTCGGCCACCCGTTCAGACAGGCTGCCGATCTGTCCATCCCGATCCGCGTTCTGCGCCTTCAAATCGGTGATCAGCGCTTCCAATGCCTCTCGGCGCGCTGCCGCCAGCCGAGCCGCCTCCACGCCTTCATCAATTTCACTGCGTGCCTGCGCCAGCGCCAGATTCAACGCATCTCGCTCGGAGACAAGTTCGTCCCGTGCCGATTCAAGTTGGGTCACCGTGTCCCGTGCCTCGTCGCGTTCCGATAGCAACGTGGCAACCTGCGCCTCAAACGACGCGATGCGGGTCGATGCCTCATCCAGCTGCGCCGCCTGCCGGTCGCGTTGTGAGGTGAGGCTTGAGATGATGCTTTGCTGTTCGGCCAGACGCAGTTCTGTTGAACTCAGCGTGGCCTCCAACTCACCCAACTGGGTGTTCAAAGCGGTGTTGCGCCGTTCCTGTACACCCAAGGCCTGCGCCAAAGCAGAGAGCTCTGACGACAGGGTGTCCAGTTCGCTTTCCTGTCCGGTGATCGTCTCGCGCAGGACGAATTGTACCACCATAAAGATCGACAAAACAAAGGTCAGGACCAGCAAAAGCCCTGTCATCGCATCCACGAAACCGGGCCAGATCGAGGCCTGGAACCGGGCACCGGTGCGGCGGGACAGGGGCATGGATTACTCCTCGGGTCTCGCGGCGCGCGGCTGAAGCATCTTGCGCCCAAGCGATGAAAGTTCTGTGCGCAGTTCTGCCATGCTCTCCTGACGGCCCGCGCTGATCTCTTCCAGAATACGCAACATCTGCACATCAATCGAGCGCAACCGCATGCGGCTCTCGGCATCGAGACCTTCGGCGCTTTCTTTTTCACGGATGGCTTCGGCCAAAAGTTCCTGACCTTCGGCAATCCGCGCCAGTGAGTTGGCAGAGGGCGAGGTCGCTTCAATCCGCTCGGTCATACGCTCCAGCGAATCCGCCAATTGCCCCAGACGGGCATCCACGTCGGCGCGGCCTTGCTCGGATCGGGCAAAGAGGGTCTGCAACCGCTCCATCTGTTCGCCCATCTGATCCAGAACAATCCCCGCGGCCCCCATATCGGCGCCACCCTCTTCGCCATGCGAAAAGCCAAGTTTGGTGATTGAGCTCAGCCACTCTTCCAGCTCGCGGTAGAACCGGTTCTGGCCGTGTCCGGCAAAAAGTTCCAACAGCCCAACAACCAGCGAACAGGCCAACCCCAGCAAAGACGAGGCAAAGGCAACACCCATGCCGCCAAGCTGGCTGTCCAAACCGGTCATCAGGCGATTAAACACCGCCACGCCTTCTTCGCCTTCACGCGGAGCCAGGCCCCGGATGGTGTCGACAAGCGCCGGCACCGTGGTGGCGAGACCGTAGAAAGTGCCCAGCAGACCCAGGAAGATCAGCAAGGAAACAATGTATCGTGTGATTTCTCGCGCTTCATCAATCCGTGTCGCCACCGAATCCAGAATGGAGCGGGTGGATGCCGTATTGATCTGCATCCGCTTGTCGCGTCGTCGCAGAAGCGTTGCCAGAGGCGCCAGAAGCTGGGGAGCTGCACCGCCATCGTGGGTTTTGGCAAAGCTCTCAATCCAGCGCACCGAATAGATCAGCATCGCCACCTGCCAGAAACAGGCCACAACACCAATGGCAAAGACAAACAGGATGAACCCGTTCAGATAGGGGTTCGACTGAAAAACGGGCAACACACGCGGAAGCGCCATAAAGGCACCCGCGCCGGAAAGGCCAATCACTGAGAGCATCAGGAACACCTGACGCACGGGTTGGCTAAAATGTGGCTCGGCCTCGAGGTCGGGCTGGTCCATTGGACACCTGACGCGTTTGGTTAATCTGAGGCGAGCCTAGTTTCTTAAACCTGCAATGCCAAGCAGTTATCCACAGATCTGCTTTACGCGGTCCGTCAACCAGTGCAATTCAGGGTCAGGAATGCCCAACTCATCCAAATGCGCCGCCGTATTGTAAAGATATTCGGTGTTTGGCCCACGTCCACCATGGGCCCGCGCAATGATCTGCGCCTGTTCTTCCAGCGCCAATCCACCGGTGTGCTGCACGTGGTTTGGGTCAATGATATACGTGACCGCCTCGACCACACGTCCATCAGACAGTTGCACCGGCACGTGTTTTTCCAGATAGGCCGAAGACACCAATTCACGTTCGCGCAGATAGGCCAGCGTTTCTTCCTCGGTGCCCGACTCTGCCCGCAGCGCAAGACCATCACAGACGGCTTCGTCATGGGCATCCAGCGCCAGAACCAGACCGGGATCTTCTTCTGTACCCCGATGGTGGATGGAATACATACAAAAGCTACGCGCATAGCCCGCCAAACGGCCATGGGCCTGTTCCGCCACCGGAAAGCCGGGGTTCCAAAGCAGTGATCCGTATCCAAATACCCAAAGCGACATGGTTCTGGTCCTTGTTGTGCGAGCGCTGTAAACACCATCCGGCGCGACAGGAAAAGGGGGCGTGGCATGAAACGGCTGATTGCAGTGGTAATGGCTGCGGCTCTGGGATGGGGGCTGTTCTGGATGTGGGAGGCCCGCGCCACAAAATCGCAGATCGCCCAATGGTTCGAGGCGCGCCAGCTTGAAGGCTGGGAAGCCAGCTATAGTGACCTGAAACTACGTGGCTTTCCCAATCGCCTTGATATCACCCTAACCGATGTCATGCTGGCCGATCCCAACACGGGATTGATCTGGGAAGCACCATTTTTCCAGATCCTCGGCCTGTCTTATAAACCCGGTCACAAAATTCTGATCTGGCCAGACAGCCAAACTCTCAATCAAACCCAAATCACTGGTTCAGGGCTTCGCGCGAGTGTTGTCTATACCGCAGACGGCGACATCCTGCGCCTGAATGCCGAGGCCGAAACCCTCAATCTCTCGGGGTCGCAGAACTTGGCGCTTGCGGGCGCACGCGCTGCGCTTGGCCATACTTCGGGCACCACCTATCAGTTGGCCATAGCCGCCAAATCTATTGCAGGAGAGGCCACCGCGCTGCCGACACTGGAGGAAGGTGTCTCCGACAGCCTGCAAGTTCAGGCACAGATCGAATTTGATCACCCCTGGTCTTTAGAGGCCGCACACCAACGCCCTCAGCCGCGCAAAATCGATCTTCGTCAGGCCCAATATAGTTTGGATGGGTTGCTCTTAGCCTTGGCTGGAGATCTTGACGTAGATCGCGACGGTCAGGCCACCGGACGTCTGACGTTGCGGGCCGACAACTGGCGTGACATGCTGACAGCTGCACAATCTGCAGACCGCATTCCTGCGGGATTGGCCAAGACCGTGGAACAGGGCCTTGGCCTGTTGTCGGGTTTGAGCGGTCGCACAGATACTCTGGATCTTCCGCTCACCTTGAATCGCGGCAAAGCGGCGCTTGGCCCCATTCCGTTGGGAACAGCCCCGCGCCTACAACTGCCCTGATCCGCACGCAGGTTGGAGAGGTCCGCGCTTTTCCGACCAACGTTGCGTTCCCAAAATCGGGGCTTGCGTGAACTCCGATCGGCGTCAAAACTGGCGCCGAGGAGAACCTGATGTCCGACACTTTACACCAACGCATTGAAAACAAACGCGACGATCTGATCAAACTCACCCAGGATCTGATCCGCATCCCCACTTTGAATCCCCCCGGCGAAAATTATCTCGCCATTTGTGAATACCTTGAAACCCGGCTGTCGGCCAAAGGGTTTAGCTGCGAATTGATCCGGGCCTTTGGCGCACCGGGCGACAGCGATGCCTATCCCCGCTGGAACCTTGTGGCCCGTCGTGAGGGCCCCCGCCCTGGGGAATGTGTGCATTTCAACTCACATCACGATGTTGTCGAAGTCGGCGCAGGCTGGACCCGTGATCCCTTTGGCGGAGAGTTGGAAGACGACAAAATCTATGGCCGCGGCGCCTGTGACATGAAAGGCGGGCTGGCCGCCTCGATCATTGCGGTTGAAGCGTTTCTCGAAGAACACCCCGACTTTGCGGGCGCAATTGAGATCAGCGCAACAGCGGATGAGGAATCCGGCGGCTATGGCGGCGTCGCCTATCTGGCGGAAAAAGGGTATTTTGACCCAGAGCGCGTGCAGCACGTCATCATTCCCGAACCGTTGAACAAAGACCGCATTTGCCTTGGGCACCGAGGTGGCTGGTGGGCCGAAATTGAAACCAAAGGCGAGATTGCCCATGGGTCGATGCCGTTTCTTGGGGATTGCGCCGTGCGCCATATGGCGGCGGTTCTGGATAAATTTGAGGCCGAGCTTTACCCCGCCATGGCGTCACGTCACACCGAGATGCCCGTTGTGCCCGAAGGGGCGCGGCAATCGACGATGAACATCAATTCAATCCATGGCGGTCAGCCCGAGCAACCCGCCGATTTCACAGGCCTGCCTGCGCATTGTGTGCCAGACAGCTGTCGCATTGTGATCGACCGGCGGTTTCTGATCGAAGAAGGATTGGAAAACGTTCAGGCCGAGGTGATTGCGCTGCTCGACGACCTCAAGGCCCGCCGCCCCGGATTTGATTACGAAATCCGCGAATTGAATCATGTAATCCCGTCGATGACCGACAAAGACGCGCCGGTGGTGGCCACCGTGGCTCAGGCTATTCGCGATGTCTTGGGACAGGATCCTGATTTTGTCGCCTCGCCGGGATCTTACGATCAAAAGCATATCGACCGGATTGGGCGGCTTCAGAATTGTATCGCTTATGGGCCAGGTGTTCTTGAACTGGCCCATAAACCGGATGAATGGGTCGGTGTGACCGACATGCTGGATTCAGCCCGTGTTATGGGGCGGAGCCTTCAGCAGCTGCTCCTTCCTTAGAGGTCAGGATACCGCGGGGGTCCACAACCTTGACCCCTGCGGAGTCAGATTTGTGGTCACCATCCACATCAAGCCGCAGCATCTTGGCCCGGTCATACACCGCCAAAGTCGGCACATTGAGCGTATCCGCCACAAGCTGGGCCTTGCCCTCGTACCACAGGGATTTGAACGATTCCTGAGGCATCAGAAGCGCAAGCGCAAAACGTTTGGCCTCCTGCTGTGCCTCTTTCTCAGTTGGAGAATACAGCGCCTGCATACCGCAGCCCGGATTTTTTTCGATCGACACCGGAACGTGCAAAATCCAGTGCCCAACCCCAATGGCGGTCGCCAGCCGATCATGGCGTGGTTTGCCATTTTTGCCCAGCCAGATCACCGCCTTTTTGTCGACGGGCACTTCCAGCAGCACTTCGTTCGGAATATCCGAATATTCCAGATCGACATTCAACGCGCGACACAGCGGATCCAAAGGACCACCATCGCGCAGAGTCAGCGTTGGGTTTTGAGACATCAAATCCCGCACCACCTCATGAATTTCTTCATCATTCATGCCGCATGGCACGGGCTCATGATACGGGTAGGATGGGTATTTTCTCGGCATTGGCGCTTCCTGTCTTGTCGCGCCGGCCTTCCAGACGCTGAAAAGCAAAAAACACCAAAAACCTTGCCAGAGGTTGAATCCCCGCGATTTGGGTTACGTCACCTATACTATAGAATAGAGGCGCCTTAAGCACCCCCATTGCAACGCCACTTCAATGCAGGCATTTTATCTCACGTTTTCAACGCCTTCACACGGCAATATTGTCGATCAACCGGACACCCGCCAACCAGACCGCTGCCAACAGACGCGCGGGGCGTTCGGGAGTTTCCAGTACCGAGAGGTCATCACAGGCACGGAGATCAATGTATTCGACCTCTCCAAAACCCGCCGCATTCAGGCGCGATTCGGCCTTGGCCCTCAGATCAGAAGCCTGCCCACCTTGCCGAAGCCCTTCGGCCATCTCTTCCATGACCTCATTCAGCACCGGCGCTTTGATCCGCGACCGGTCCGACAACAAAAGATTGCGCGAAGACATCGCTAGCCCATCTTCTTCGCGAATAGTCGGACAGCCCACAACCTCGATCATCAGATCCAGATCCGCCGCCAGACGTTTCACCACCTGCAACTGTTGGAAATCCTTTTCCCCAAAAAACGCCATATCGGCACAGGTCTGGGTAAACAGCTTGGTCACAACGGTGGCCACGCCATCGAAATGCCCCGGGCGATGCGCCCCACAAAGCACTTCGGTCAGGCCTGAGATTGAGACATTTGTGGCAAAGCCATCGGGATAGATCTGATCAGGATCAGGCACATAGATCACATCCGCAGGATAGCCTGCCAGTTTGCGGGCATCATCTTCCTCGGTCCGGGGATAGTTCTCAAGATCCTCGGGCGTGTTAAACTGTTTTGGGTTCACGAAGATTGTCACAATCACCCGATCACAGGCCTCACCTGCGGCGCTGACAAGGCTCAGGTGCCCTTGATGCAGCGCGCCCATCGTCGGCACCACCCCCACCCGGTCACCCGCAGTTTTCCACTCTGCCACCCGAGCGCGCAGCTCGGCCTTTGTACGCAGGATTTCGACCATTCACTTTGTCTCCGGTGCGGTATCGCCAAACACATGCTCAGAGGCAGGAAAGCTGCGAGCCCGAACCTCTGCGGCGTAGGCCGCGATCCCAGCTTCTGCGCCCTCTCCCAAATTGGCAAAGCGTTTGACGAATTTGGCTTTGAAGGCGGTGAATAGCCCCAACATGTCATCAACCACAAGGATCTGTCCGTCACAGTCTGCCGAGGCACCAATCCCGATGGTCGGAATGTCGACGTCCTGCGTGATCGCATTGGCCAGAACCTCCGGCACCTTCTCAAGCACCACGCAAAAGGCGCCCGCGTCGGTCACGGCGCGCGCATCTGCCATCAAGGCCTCACCCGCTGCCCCGCGCCCCTGCACCTTATAGCCCCCCAGCGTGTTGATCGACTGCGGTGTCAGCCCGATATGCGCCATCAC
Organism: uncultured Pelagimonas sp.; assembly: GCA_947497905.1. Lineage (GTDB taxonomy): Bacteria > Pseudomonadota > Alphaproteobacteria > Rhodobacterales > Rhodobacteraceae > CANMIH01. Next base: position 310,392 of record CANMIH010000002.1, on the reverse strand, counting down.
CGGCACGCCGCGTTTGACCAGAAACGCGATGGTGGGGGCCATTTCAACGCCCCCTTCCAGCTTTACCGCCGCGGCACCGGTTTCGCGCATCAGCCGCGCAGCGTTGCGGAACGCCTGCTCGGGGCTTTCCTCATACGATCCAAACGGCATGTCGATGACCATCATCGATTGGCTCAGACCACGGGACACCGCCTGACCATGCAGGATCATCATCTCCATTGTCACGCCAAGCGTGCTAGGCAGCCCATGCAGCACCATGCCCACGCTATCGCCCACAAGAACAAAGTCGCAATGCGCATCCATCAGCTGGGCCATGGGTGTTGTATAGGCCGTCAAACTAACCAGAGGCTCACCACCCTTACGGGCCCGAATGTCATCGGGCAGGGGGGCAGATTTCTTCGCCGTTGCACTCATTGCAGCTCCTCCGCGCAATAATGTTTCGCGGGGATGTAGCATTTGCTGCAGCGCAGAACCAGCCTCTATTCAGCGTCATTTCGCAAATGAAAAATGCGCCCGATCTGATGCGCAGTAGCGAACACAGGCACCAAACACAGGCAAAATATTGTTCTAAAGCACAGTTTTTAGCCGATCTTTCTAGGCAATTTTGTTGGACGTACCAAACGTTAAATGATGCAAAAGCTTGATTGTGAAGCAGGTTCGGGGAACACTTCTGACAGATGCAAAACAAAAAGCATTTCAGGGAGAGACCATGACCTATTTTTCCAAGAGCTTACTCGCCGCCACATTTTTGGCAGGCGCGGTTCAGGCCCAGCAAACGGATCTGACCATTGCCCTGCAACTTGAGCCGCCACATCTTGACCCAACCTCCGCCGCCGCAGGAGCCATCGACAGTGTTCTTTACACCAATGTTTTTGAAGGCCTGACCAAGTTCACCGAAACCGGGGCTGTGGTGCCCGGATTGGCGTCACGCTGGGATATTTCCGACGACGGCCTGACCTATACTTTTCATCTCGCCTCGGGCGTCACGTTTCATGACGGCACCACCATGGACGCCGAAGATGTGAAGTTCAGCCTTGACCGCGCCCGCGCCGATGATAGTGCCAATGCGCAAAAAGCGCTGTTTGCGGGCATCAGCGATGTTACCGTCGTTGATCCTCAGACCGTAAAAGTCACCCTGTCCTCGCCCGACGGGAATTTCCTGTTCAACATGGCCTGGGGCGATGCGGTGATTGTGGCCGCCGAGAGCATCGAGGGCATCAAACAGACCCCGATTGGCACCGGCCCGTTCAAGTTTGACCAGTGGGTGCAGGGCGACCGCATCGAGCTGAGCCAGAACGACACCTATTGGGGCACCAAACCTGCGCTGACCAAAGCGACGTTCAAATTCATCTCGGACCCAACTGCGGCCTTTGCCGCCATGATGGCGCAGGATGTCGATGCCTTCGCGGGCTTCCCGGCCCCTGAAAACCTGCCGATGTTTGAGGCCGATCCGCGCTTTAAAGTGCTTGTCGGATCGACCGAAGGTGAGACCATTCTGTCGACCAACAATAAAATGCCGCCGCTGGACAATGTTCTGGTGCGCGAAGCCATCTCACATGCCATCGACCGGCAGGCCATCATCGATGGCGCTATGTTTGGGTTGGGCACGCCTATTGGCACACATTTCGCGCCCCACAACCCGGCCTATGTCGATCTGACCGGAAAATCGGCCTATGACCCGGCCCGCGCCAAAGAGCTTTTGGCAGAAGCGGGGCTGCCCGATGGGTTCACCACCACATTGAAGCTGCCGCCCCCGTCTTACGCGCGTCGAGGTGGTGAAATCATCGCGGCCCAGCTGCGCGAAGTTGGCATTCAAACCGAGATCAGCAATCTGGAATGGGCTCAATGGCTTGAGGAAGTGTTCCGCGGCAAAGACTTTGGCCTGACCATCGTCAGCCACACCGAGCCGTTTGACATCGGCATCTATGCCCGCCCGGATTACTACTTTCAGTATGACAACCCTGCGTTCCAGGATTTGATCACCGAACTGACCGGCACCACCGACCCAGAGGCCCGCAAGGCCCTGCTTGCCACCGCGCAGGAAACCATCAGCAACGACTATGTGAATGGCTACCTGTTCCAGCTGGCTTTCCCAACCATCGCCGATGCGCGTCTGGAAGGGCTGTGGCAGAACGCGCCCACGCAGGCGACCGACCTGACCAATGTGCGCTGGACCCAGTGACGATATTGGGCGCGACCTCAGGGGCGCGCCCTACTCTTAGACGGCGCAGTGGAGAACAAACTGTCCCTCTTGCAGCTGCCCCTTCGCCATCTCATCTCTCGGACACCAGACGGACATGCCGTAGTTGTGATCCGTTTCCGTGCCCAACAGAGGGTCAGACGCGATACTGATCAGGCAGTCCTGCCCGCGAAAGTCCTCTCCATTGTTGGGAAATGGTGGCTCGATGCCAAACACCCGATGCCCCCGCCACGCCGCTACCTGTTTCTCGGCAAAATCACGGTACATCTCTGACAAAGCCGCAAAATTCTGCCCACGCCGAAATGCCCCCTCTTTCAGACACATGGCGTCCCAGACAAGGGTTGGATGACCATCGCGGATCAGGTCAACTTCGGTCCCCTTAAACCCTTCGGCATAGGCCCTGCGCGCCTTGAACACTGCGCTCAGCGCCACTTGATCCACAGCCCTTTCTCCGGGTTTGGACTCCGCGAGGTTTTGCCACGCCAATAGCCTTTCCAACAAATTGGGGCCGTGGTCCCGCGTATGTTCGGCGCGCGCCAGTTCCCGGGCGTAGAATGACGAAATAGGGGATCTCTCCATCTGCTGGCGCAGGCCTGCCAGGCGCTTGGCCCCCTTTTCGCCCCGCAAAGACTGCAGACTGGCCTCAAGCCGCTTTACAGCGATGCCAATCTCAGGCGCCGCGAGCCCCCATGTGGTGATCCAATATTCGGGCTCGGCGAAAGTTTGGGGTAAAGCCGCAGGGGGCGAGGTGCCATCATCAAGGAAGGGCACCAAATCCACGGGCCATTTGCGCAGCACTGGCTCAGGAATGAAAAACCCAACCTCGTCCAGTGCCTGTAAATCTTCTGGGATCGCCTGCGGTACGGCCTGTGCCATCTCGCCTTCAGACAGGGTGAGACAGGTATAGCTGTGTGCCGCCCCCGAGACGTCGAAATCAATGCCAAAGAAAACCAACAGGGCACCGGTCGCAGGCACGCCATGCGCGGTAGCGGATTGCAGATCCGCCAGATCGATCTGGGCCAGAAAATGTTGCCGTTTGCCGGTGCCACTTTTGGGCCACTCAAAGCCCTCGGGCGCGCGGGGAACACCGCCGATCCATGACCGTGCCTCATCTATCTCGCGCTCTTTGCGCTCAACCGACCACAATTGCATCCAATGCGCTGGAATTTCATTGGCCCGATCTTCGTCTCCGGCCAGAGCGAGAAATTCCTCTGCTGCAATTTCGCCTGCGGTTTTAGGGTGTTTGGAACTAGAATGTTCTTCATCAGAGCGTGATGCCGCACTTGAATGCTGTTTGGAACCGCCTCTATTCACAGGATCACCCGACCCCATCGAACTTCGTTTAAAAATCAGAACCAAAACAAGTGCGGCCATAAGCGCGAGAACCACATACGTCAAAATCGGCAACCTTCTCAAATACTGGAAAGGTAAATCTTTCCTGCAGTCTCTGGCCAAAATCAGGCAATCTGAGGTTGTGATTGTGAAGCAAAAAAGGCCCCGCATCTGCGAGGCCTTTTCTCAGGTCTAAGCCGGGAATTACCCCACTTTGGCGTTGTCGTCGCGTTTGACCACAACAATCGACGAACGCGGCAGCGCGCCTTCTCCGTCTGGGAAGGGGGCCTTTGGATGTTGGATGCCGACAAACATGGTGCGTTTGTCCGACGACCAGGTCAGGCCAGTCACTTCCGATCCTTTTGGGCCGGTCAGGAAACGGCGGATTTCGCCGGTCACCGGGTCACCTGCCAGCATCTGGTTATTGCCCATCCCGGCAAAGTCACCTTCGTTGTTGTCTTTGCCATCCGTCTGGATCCACAACAGACCCGTCGTGTCGATCTGCATCCCGTCCGGCGAGTTGAACAGGTTGCCCGCATTGACGTTGGCCGAACCTTTGCGGGCGTCGTCATGCACGGTCGGGTTGCCCGCCATCACATACAGATCCCAGTCAAAGGTGGACGCAGCGTGGTTGTCGCCATGTGGACGCCAGCGCACGATCTGACCGTATTTGTTGGCCTCGCGGGGGTTTACTGCATTGACCGACGTGTCGTCGCCACCAGCGTTGGGTTTGACACCGCGGTTCTTGTTGTTGGTCAAACAGCAATAGGCCTCAATCGCGGTCGGGTTGACCGCGATCCACTCGGGGCGGTCCATGGTGGTGGCCCCAACAGCCGAAGCGGCGGTTCGGGTGAAGATCGCGATCTCTGCGGCCTCCATCCCCGTCGCGGCCGGGGTCAACGCCACCCATTCACCGGTCATGTCGTCGTTGAATTTGGCGACAAACAGCTGGCCTTCGGACAGCAGGGTCGAGGTATCCCCCCCCGGCACATAAACGTCACGCGACACCCATTTGTACATGAATTCGCCACGCTCATCGTCGCCCATATAGACCACAACACGGCCATCCGGTGCGACAGCACAGGCGGCGTTTTCATGTTTGAAGCGGCCCAGCGCGGTATGTTTGACGGGGGTTGCGTTTGGGTCGGCCGGATCGATCTCAACGAGATAGCCCGCCCGGTGCGGTTCGTTGGGGTTTTTCGACAGATCAAAACGTGCGTCAAACCCGTGGTAGTTATAGCGCCCTTCATCCACCTTGGTGCGCACACCATAGCGTTTGAACCCGGCGGCCACTGTTTCGTCCAGCTCAAGCTCGGCCGTGGTGCCGAAGTAGCCATTGAAGTTTTCTTCGCAGGTCAGATAGGTGCCCCAAGGTGTGCGGCCCGACCCACAGTTGTTGAAGGTGCCCAGCGATTGAGTGCCGGTGGCATCGGCCTCGGTTTTCAACAGGTCATGACCCGCCGCCGGGCCATCCAGAACCATCTCGGTGCGGTGGTGGATGCGGCGGTTAAACGGGCTGTCGACAACCACGGCCCAGCCGTTTTCACCTTCGGCCACTTCCATGACCGACACACCCTGCAGGTTCTGCAGCAAAGTCACATCATCCGCCGACTGCACTTTGCCCTCTTGTGCCGCAGGCAGGTTCACTTTGGTGTTCACATATTCGCTGTTCACAACCAGAAGTTCATGGCCCCCAACATTGAACAGCTCCATGCCATCGGTGTTTTCGCCAAAGACGCGGTCCGACCCCACAACGCCATGGCCAGTTTCGGCACTAAACTCGGGCGCGTCGGAAAACAGTGGATCGCCCCAACGCACAAGAACATCCCAGTTATACCCCTCGGGCACATGCACAGTGCCGTCTGTCTGGGCGGCAAGCTGAGTAAAGGCAAACCGATCACTTTGCGCCGCCATGGCGGTGCTGCCCTTCAACAGACCAGTCCCCATAACAGCAGCGCCGGATCCAAAGGCCACAATGCCACTCAGGAACCCGCGGCGCGAGATGGCACGCTCAACCACCTGGTCAAATTCCTGTTCGTCCGAACGCGGGAAGTGCAGTTCGTCCCAATCGTCAAAGGACAGATCCCTGGGGTCTACCTGGGTCATGATCGTCTCCAAAATCGGTAAATCGTAAGAGGTGTCGGGCACCTGGACCGGCTGGGTACGAGTTTTGGTTAACGATCACATGACAGAGAGATTGCAGTTTTTAGACAAATCCCAAAGTTGCAGAGCTGTCTCAGCGCCCCTCTGCCGCAAACCGTTGCGCCCAGTCCCGATTGACCTGATCCGCCAGCCGCGCAACCGACGGAGCAATCTCAACCGCAGGCCGACCTAGCGCCGTCAAAACACGGTTCACTTCATGTGAAGGGGCCTTGGAGAGATCCGAATAGTTGATCCGCAAAGGCGCTATGCCCTGCGCGCTGAACCATGCCTCCCACGCGGCAGTCATCCCGGTAAATGTGTCGCGCTGTAGTGCCAGCCGCGCGCCATCATATTCTGGCTCTGCGGGTGGTGCCATCCGTTCAATCTCGGTCCCGTCCGGTGCGCGATGCCACAGGCCCGATTGCTGGGCCTTCACATAGGAAATTGCCTGATCGAGCTTGTCCGTCCGATTGAGATACACAAAGAGAGTTCGGCCAAACGCCGCCTCAATCCGCGCTACATCTGATGAACACTCAGGGTTTAGCAAACCCAATTGATGCATGAAGAACTCAAAGCTGTGTCGCTGGAGCCGCATGCCAAACAGATCACCCTCGCCAGATCCGGTGCGTTTCGCGGCCTGAACAATCTTTGCAAGATCTGCCCCAGACTCCACCCCATGCGCCCGACGCCAATCCGCAAGCGAGGCCGTGTGAAAATGTGAATCCGGGTGCCCCGCGCCTGCGTCCTGCAACATCCGGCACAAGAGTGTGCTGCCGCTGCGTGGGCTGGTGCAGATGATGTAACTGTCGTACCGCATCGGGCCTTCCTACGAGATATGAGGGGGATTCCCCCGCCTGCCCCGCTATGTTACGCCTGCCAAAACACAAAAGGGCACCCGCATGGCACAAATGGACTGGTCAAAACTGCTCTCTGCGGGCCGTTTGCAACACCCCTCCGCACATCAGCACCCACATCGCCCGGCCTATGAGGTGGATGCGGATCGGATCACCTTTTCCGCGCCCTTTCGCCGATTGGCAAACAAGACACAGGTGCATCCACTGTATGACCATGACCACCTGCACCATCGCCTGATCCATTCGCTGGAAACCGCCAGTGTCGGGCGCAGTCTTGGCATTGAAATTGGGGCTTGGCTGGAAGAACAGGCCGCGATTGAACCGGGCACACGCTATACCATTGCGGGTATGGTTCAGGCAGCCTGTCTGGCGCATGACATCGGCAATCCACCCTTTGGCCATTCCGGCGAAGACACCATTGGCGAATGGTTTGCCGAACGGTTTGACGACCCGAGCGACCTGTTTGCCGCTCTGCCCGCCCAACACCGTCATGAATTCATCAAATTCGAAGGCAACGCTCAGGGTTTTCGCATCCTGACCCGTCTGGAGATGTACCGCCATCAGGGCGGCATGCGTCTGACCCACGGCGTGCTGGGGGCCTTTACCAAATATCCGGTTGCGGCCCATGTGCAGAAAGACCTGAAAGGCCAGGTTGCCTATTCCGGGTTGAAGAAACCGGGATTGTTTGCCTCAGAGGCCGCGCTGTTTGACGAGGTGGCAGAGGCCACCGGTTTGATCCGCGAAGCGTCAGTATTTGGACCATGGTACCGCCGTCACCCCCTAGTCTATCTGGTCGAGGCCGCCGATGACATCTGTTACCAGATCCTCGATCTCGAAGATGCGTTCACCGCCGGGGATCTGAGCTTTGACACAGTGTGTCAGGCGCTTGCGCCTCTGGCCAAGTCATCCCGCGACGCCCAGTCGACCGAGGCGGAACACATCACCCATCTGCGAGCGCAGGCCATTGGAAACGGCATCCGCAATGCTGTTGCAGCCTTCCAGAACAACTATGACAGTATCATGGATGGCACCTTCTCCCGTTCACTGATCGAAGCAAGTGATGTGGCAGGTGAGTTTGACAAGATCACCCATATTGCCAACACCCGCATTTTTACCGCGCGCCGCAAAACAGAGCTTGAACTGATGGGCCGCAATGTGATCCGCAAAATCCTAAGCGGTGTGGTCCCGGTGTTCGAAGACCTGCACGCGCAAGACTGGGAACTGACCAAGCTCAGCGACCATCACGAGAAACTTGCCCGCGCGCTGGAACTGGATCTACGCGATATTCAATCGCCCAGCGATGCGCTGCATGCTCTGTGTGACTATGTTTCAGGCATGACAGATCGCTATGCGGTTAAAATCGCCGATTTGCTGCCGTGACCCAAAGGGCGGGTTAGGCCCGCCTTCGTTTCAGCACCACATCGCGCCGCGCCCACAGCCAGTTCAGCACCCACTGTAGCCCGATGCCGGTGCGAATTTCGAACTGTTCATAGTGATACCGCCGCGCTGGCACGCCCAGCGCGCGCAATCCTGCGCCCAGCGCCTTGCGCATTGGTACCGGTCCGCAAAACAGAACTTTGGCCTGTTTGAGATCCCCTGCAATCTGCGCGACCGCCGCAGCGTCCAGACGCCCCCGGCTCGCGCTTTCCCAGATCACCAGCTCAAGGTTGGTTTTCTCCGCTGCCAAAGCCTGAAGCTCAGAGGCATGCGGCGCGTCGGCCGCGTGTTTGGCTGACAGGATCAGGGTCACCTCTCCGTCCTCAGGGCGCAAACGTTGGGCCAGCGCCACAAATGGCGTCACGCCAATCCCTGCCGCGACCCAGATCTGGCGTCCCCGCACACCGCGCCCAAATCGGCCAAAGGGCCCTTCAACCCGCAGAGCGCCCCCGTCTTTCAAGCGCCCAAGCACCCGGTTGGTGTAGTCCCCCAATGGCGCAATGGTGACCCGCAATGTGCCATCCTCATTAGGTGCGGAACTTAAGGTAAAGGGATGCGGTTCGGTCAGGCCTGCCCCAACAAAAGAGACAAAAGCAAACTGTCCCGCCTCATGACGAAGGGGCTTCCCCGCAGGCGCCAAGTCAACGGCCATCCCCGCGCCTTGTGGCTCAAGCTTGGTGATTTTGTAGTCCCTGAAAGGGCGCACAACACGCGGGGCCGAAGTGTAGATATAGGCCAGAGTCCCCAGCCCGCAGATCACCAACATGTAGATCCCCAAAGGATCGGTGTTGGCGAACGGTTTTTGGGTGAACAGATAGTGAAACGCCCCCATCAAGAAACAGATGCCAATCAGGCGGTGGGTCCATTTCCAGATGTTATAGGGAATGAAGGTCAGCACCGTCACCGCAAGGAAGAAAATCAATCCGTTCAGGCTCAGGTCGCCCATGGTCTCGGACAGATCGACCAACGCGCCTGCGGGGATACCGGTGATCTCGGCATCAATTGTGTCGTGCATCAGGACCGTAACAAAACCACCAATGCCCAGCCATTTATGCAGGCGATAACTCTGGTCCATGGGACCAAACACAGTCTCGATCAGCGGCAGTTTGGTGGCGATGATTTGCCCCAAACCCATCGCGATCAACGCCCAAAGCCCCAGATACTGGCTGAACAATGCCCCCGCTGGGGAAGTCGCCGCAAGCGCGGGCCACCAATAAAGCGGTGCAAGCAAAAGGGCGGCAATGACGGCTAGTCCAAATGGGCGCATGGGTATCTCCTCAGATTGCCCCCAATCTAACGACCCTCCGTCCCAGTTCCAGCGCAGATCCGGCGATATTGCGCGATATTAGACCCAAGTTTAGGCCCGATTGCCGCGCCAGAGGATAAACAGCCCCGATAGGACAACAATTGCGCTGCCAAGCAACATGCTTTGATCCATGTCTTCGCCAAAAACAAACACGCCAAGACCAAGACCAAACAGCAGCCGTGAATAGCGAAATGGCGTGACCGAGGCCACCGCACCGGTGCGCATCGCCCGCATTAAGGCCACATAGGCCCCAGCCCCAACGCCACAGGCCAGCACAAGAAAGCTCAGCTCTCGCAGGGCGGGCATCACCAGCATTTTCTGTTCCCACCCCATGTAAAGCGCACCGGCAAAAATGATCGCCGCAAATCCCCAGATGCCCAAAACCTGCACACTGAGCGATTTTGGTGCGGCCCGGCTGGCCAAATCACGCCCCGCAAACCCCAGCATGCCCAGCACCGCAAGGATCGACAAAGGCGAAAAGCTATCTCCTGTGGGCTTCAGAATGATCAAAACGCCAACAAGCCCGACAAAGATCGCGCTCCAGCGACGCCAGCCGACCTTTTCTCCAAACACAACCGCCGCGCCCAGAACAACCACAATGGGTGTGGCCTGAAGAATGGCCGTGGTCGACGACAAGGGCGTCAGCGCAAGCGCAAGCACAAAAAACAGCCGCCCAATCACCTCAAAAAACGCGCGAATGCGCATCGGCTTTGAAAGAACCTCAGGGGGCATCATGCGCTGCCCCAGCACTTGCGCCCAGAGCGCAAAGATTACAACGCCACCTGCACCAAACATCATCAGGACCTGCGCCACCGGCAGATTGATTGACGCGGCCTTGAGAAAGGCATCTTCGACGGCAAATCCGGCCATGGCCACCACCATCCAGATCGCCCCAATCAAATTGCTGCGGGCGCTGATCTCGATGTCGGGTGAAATGCTCATGCTGGGCTCCTTTGCGCGCACCTTGCGACGCCGCTCTGCCAAGCGCCAGCCCCAAATCCCCCTCATGGAAGGCGCAATGTCACACCCTGCATTATGCCTGCGCCGTCAAAGGTGGGGAAAGGGACTGCGATCATGACGATTAAGCTCAGTCCGACGCAACGTCACCGATGTGGTACAAAGCGCGCTGAGGCCCGTACAATGTGTACAAATGGTACACTTTGGCCGGTTGTGCGCGGTTCCGGTATCGCAAATGGCGCGTCTCTGCGGCATTCCCCACTGGACCGGGGCAAATCCCGCGCCTAACCTATGGGCATGTTGGTCTATCTAACCCGCAGATTGATTTCACTTTTTCTAAGCCTCGTCGTCGCGTCGATGGTGATTTTTCTTGTTGTCGAAGTCGCCCCCGGCGATCCCGCGAGCTATATGTTGGGAATAAACGCCCAACCCGACACCATCGCCGCCCTGCGGACCGAACTGGGCTTGGATCAACCGAAATTACAGCGATATTTCAGCTGGGTCACCGGTATGATGACCGGTGATTTTGGCACCTCCTACACCTACCGCGCGCCTGTGGCCCAGATGATCGCAGACCGTATGTGGATCTCACTGCCTCTTGCACTGATGGCCCTGACGCTGTCCGCGCTGATTGCCTTTCCCGCCGGGCTTCTGGCGGCGTCCAAACGTGGAAAAGCCGGTGATGTCAGTGTGATGGCCGCAACGCAGTTGGGTGTCGCCATTCCAAATTTCTGGTTTGCCATGCTGCTGGTTCTGCTCTTTGCCATCAAGCTCCGCTGGGTCAGCGCAGGTGGTTTTGCCGGTTGGGATAACCCTATGGCAGCAATTAAATCTCTCACACTGCCTGCTATCGCACTTGCCCTGCCTCAGGCCGCGATCCTCACCCGCGTGCTGCGCTCCGCTTTGATTGATACGCTCTCCGAAGACTTCATGCGCACCGCCCGCGCCAAAGGGCTCACCCGCGGACAAACGCTTTGGCGCCATGGATTGCGCAATGCCCTGATCCCCGTGCTCACCATCCTTGGGCTACAGTTCTCCTTCCTCCTCGCCGGAGCCATTATCATCGAACAGGTTTTCTACCTTCCGGGGCTCGGACGGCTTATTTTTCAGAGTATCACCCAGCGCGATTTGATTGTCGTTGAATCCGTCGTGATGCTTTTGGTCTTCGCGGTGATAGTGGTGAATTTCCTCACTGATCTTGCCTACGCGCTGGTAGATCCCCGTCTCAGGAGCCGCGCATGAACCGGTCTTTGCTTCTTGGTGCCTGCCTGAGCGCGATCTTCTTGCTTGGCGCGCTTCTATCCTTTGTCTGGACCCCAGCAGATGTGGGGGCAATGGACATACCGAACCGGTTGAAATCGCCTGACTTTCACCATCTGCTTGGTACGGATCATTTCGGCCGCGATCTGCTAAGCATGATTATGGTGGGTGCCCGCACCTCTATCGCCGTTGCGGTTGTTGCCGTTGGTATTGGCATGGGCGCTGGGGTTCCGCTTGGGCTCGCGGCGGCGGCGCACAGCGGAGGTATGATTGACGAGTTCATCAGCCGGGGCAACGATCTGATCTTTGCCTTCCCGTCGCTGGTGATTGCAATTTTGATCACCGCAAGCTTTGGCGCGGGCGCCATCAACGCCATTATCGCCATCGGTATTTTCAATATCCCGGTGTTCGCCCGCTTGACCCGGGGCGCGGCGTTGTCTCTGTGGCAACGCGAGTTTATTCTTGCCGCGCGGGTGGCCGGGAAATCCACCACCCGGATCAGCGCCGAACATATTCTGCCCAACATCGCAAATTTGCTGATTGTGCAGGGTACAATCCAGTTTTCCCTCGGGATTCTGGCCGAAGCCGGGCTATCTTATGTGGGGCTTGGGGCCCAGCCTCCGACCCCAAGCTGGGGTCGTATGCTGGCAGATGCGCAGACCATGGTTGCCCTTGCCCCGCATGTGGCGATTGTTCCCGGCCTCGCGATTGTCTCTATGGTGCTGGGCCTGAACCTCTTGGGAGATGGGCTGCGCGACCGACTGGACCCGAAACTGCGGGTGATGCGCACATGAGCCTGCTTCGAATCCAAGACCTGTCCCTAACGATCCACGGGAAACATATTCTCAAGGGCATTTCGCTGGACATTGCCACCGGCGAAGTTGTTGCCCTGACAGGGGAATCCGGTTCCGGGAAATCCATGACGGCCTTTGCCACCATGGGCCTTCTAGCCCAGGGCGCCGAGGCATCGGGCCAGATCCATCTTTTGGACAAAGACCTACTGTCTCTGTCCGAAGGCCAAATGTGCGAAATCCGAGGGCGCGACATTGGCATGGTGTTTCAGGAACCCATGACTGCACTGAATCCGGTACAGTGTATCGGCGATCAGGTGATGGAGACTATCCTGATCCATGGTGCTGGTAGCAAGGCAGAGGCGCGTGCGCGGGCTCGTGATGTTTTGACCCGCGTGGGCCTGCCGCCGGACCAGTTTCCCCTGTCACGCTTCCCCCATGAGCTTTCAGGCGGCCAACGACAGCGGGTGGTGATCGCCATGGCCATTGCCCTGCGGCCAAGATTGCTTATCGCCGATGAACCCACCACGGCGCTTGATGTCACAACCCAGGCGCAAATCCTGAGCCTGCTGCTCAGTCTCGCCAAATCCGACGACATGGCATTGATGATGATCACCCATGATCTGGCCGTGGTGTCTCAGATGGCCGACCGCATTGCGGTAATGCAGCATGGGGAAATCGTGGAAGAAGGGGCAACGGACGAGCTTTTCTCCGAAATGCGCCACCCCTACACCCAAGCGCTGTTTCAGGCCTCCCGCCATCAGGCCAACCTACCAGCCCCCGTCTCCGCGGCACCGTTGCTGCAGGTTCAAGATCTCAAACGCAGCTATCCGCTCCCACGCCCGCACCCCTTTGCCAAACGCCCGCGATTTGAGGCCGTCAAAGGCGTCAGTTTTGAAATCGCAAAAGGGGAACGAGTTGGATTGGTCGGTGAATCGGGATGCGGAAAATCGACCCTCACCCGTGCCATTCTTGGTCTCGACCCCATTCAGTCAGGTCACATCACACTAGATGGCACTCCCATTGCCACCGCAGGACCCGACACAAAGCGCAAGATCCAGGTGGTGTTCCAGGACCCCTACGGCAGTTTCAATCCTCGCCACCGGGTAGATCGGCTTGTCTCCGAACCATTTCATCTTTTGCCGGATGCGCCGCAAGGCCCCGCTCGGCAGGAAGCCATTGCTCAGGCGCTAGTTGCTGTCGGGCTAGCACCCAGTGAGCAAACCAAATTCATCCATGAATTTTCCGGCGGTCAGCGCCAACGGATCGCCATTGCCCGCGCGCTGATCACTCGCCCCGAACTGATCATTTTTGACGAAGCTGTCTCTGCCCTCGATGTGCGGGTGCGGGCGCAAATCTTGGATCTGATGGCCGATCTCAGTCGAGAGTATGGGCTGTCTTATCTGTTCATCACCCATGACCTGACTGTGGTACGATCCATCACAGACCGCGTTTTGGTGATGCAGCAAGGTGAGATCGTCGAAACCGGCCCAACCAAACAGGTGCTGGATGATCCACAGCATATTTATACACAAACCTTGGTAGGCGCCGCTCCTACCCTACCCGATATTGGAGACCCTCATGCTGCCAACGCTGCCGTTTGATCCTTCGAAAATGCTGATTGGCGGCGCATGGCATGCGGCCGCAGACACACTCACACTGGAAAACCCCTCGACTGCGACCCCACTGGCCGAGATCGCAAAGGGCTCAGCTGCGGATATCGACACCGCTATTCACGCGGCGCAGACTGCCCTCGACAGCGAATGGGGGCGGTTTACGGCCACTGAGCGTGGGCGCGTCCTGACCAGGTTGGGTCAACTGGTGACCGAGAATATCGAGCTGCTGACCCAGCTAGAAACGCTGGATGTGGGCAAACCGGTCACACAGGCGCGGGCCGATGCCCTGGCGCTGGCGCGCTATTGCGAATTTTATGGCGGGGCTGCTGATAAACTTCACGGCCAGACCATTCCCTATCTTGATGGCTATACCGTCTATACGATGCGCGAACCCCATGGGGTGACCGGGCATATTGTGCCGTGGAACTACCCGATGCAGATCATTGGCCGCTCGGTTGGGGCAGCTCTCGCCATGGGCAATGCCTGTGTCCTGAAACCCGCCGAAGATGCCTGTCTGACTGCTCTGATGTTTGCCCATCTGGCACAAGAGGCTGGCCTGCCAGCAGGGGCCTTAAACGTGGTGCCTGGATTGGGTTCAGAGGCAGGGGCGGCGCTGGCCGGACACCCCGGCATTCAGCACCTGAGCTTCACCGGCTCTGTCGCCACCGGCGCCGCAGTTCAGATCGCGGCAGGGGCAAATGTTGTGCCAGTGACGCTGGAACTGGGCGGGAAGTCTCCGCAGATCGTGTTTGAAGATGCGGATATCGGAGCGGCCCTCCCCTTTCTTGTGAACGCAGGACTGCAAAACGCCGGGCAAACCTGTTCGGCCTCCTCTCGCATACTAGTCCATCGGTCCCGGCTCGAAGAGGTCACCCACGAGATGGTCAAGGCTTATCAGGCCAAACACATTGGCCCGGCAGACAGCGATCCCGACATTGGCCCGTTGATCAATGGCACCCAGCAGGCCCGTGTCAAAACCTATCTGCAACGTGCAGCTGACCTGCCTTGTTTGGCGCGGATTGAGGCGCCAGCCAGCGACGGACATTATGTGCCCGCCTGTCTGTTTGGCCCCGTGTCGCCCGATCACCCGTTGGCGCAGGAAGAAATTTTTGGCCCTGTACAGGTGATCATCCCGTTTGACACCGAGGATGAGGCCGTGGCCATTGCCAATGGCACCGAGTTTGGCCTTGTCGCAAGCATCTGGACCCGCGACGGCGCCCGGCAAATGCGGCTGGCCAAGCGGTTAAAATCGGGACAGGTCTTTATCAACAATTATGGGGCTGGCGGCGGCGTTGAGCTGCCCTTTGGCGGTGTGGGCAAATCCGGCCACGGCCGCGAAAAAGGGTTCGAAGCGCTCTATGGATTTTCCACATTGAAAACGGTCGCAGCCCACCATGGCTAAGCCTCTAAGCTGCCTCGCCATCATTGTCGTAGCTGTGCTTGCGGCGGGCCTGTTTGGCATGGTGCACAATCAAATCAGCTACTCCGTCGGCTCCGTCTATTTTTATGAGTTCAAATTCACCCAGTTTCGTGTGGCCGCCCCCCTGCACAACCGCACAGGCGCCGCGCTTGTCGGCTGGCAGGCGAGCTGGTGGATGGGGGCGCTTATGGGGCCAATCCTCG
This sequence comes from uncultured Pelagimonas sp., assembly GCA_947497905.1. Lineage (GTDB taxonomy): Bacteria > Pseudomonadota > Alphaproteobacteria > Rhodobacterales > Rhodobacteraceae > CANMIH01. Next base: position 294,874 of record CANMIH010000002.1, on the reverse strand, counting down.
CGCTGCCTGCTCTGCTGATCAAAGGCGCGCGCCCCTATCTGCGCGCTTGTTTACGCGGGGTGTTTTATGTCATGGCAACAGCCCTCATCTGCGCCTTCCTCGGTCTCGCCCTCGCGGTTTGGATGCCCGACCTTACTCACAGCTTACCGCTGCTACCGAGCTCTGATCCACAGGGGTTCCTCCGCGCCGCACTGATGCACGAAGGAGCTTATCTGGGGGCGGGTTTGGGCCTTACCTTGGCGCTGCTCTCGATTTGGCGCGCACGCCGTCTACAAATTCGTTCAGGAGATTTTACATGAGATTGCAAGGCAAACGCGCCATCGTAACCGGCGCTGGATCTGGATTTGGTGCAGGCATCGCCCGTCGCTTCGCCGCAGAAGGTGCACAGGTTCTGGTGGCCGATATCAACACCGAGGCCGCACAGGCGGTTGCGACGGAAATCGATGGAATTGCCTGCACCGTGGATGTGGCCGATCGCGACAGTGTCACCGCGATGGTTCAGGCCGCCGGCACCGCCTTTGGCGGTACAGACATTCTGATCAACAATGCAGGCATCACCCATCTTCCCGCCCCGATGGAAGAGATCGAAGACGAGGAGTTTGACCGGGTTTTTGCGGTGAACTGCAAATCGGTCTATCTCGCCGCCCGCGCCCTTGTACCGGCCTTCAAGGCACAATCATCAGGGACAATTCTCAATGTCGCCTCCACCGCAGGTGTTTCTCCGCGCCCCAACCTCAATTGGTACAACGCCTCCAAAGGCTGGATGATCACCGCCACCCGCGCCATGGCGGTCGAATTGGCGCCCTTTGGCATCCGCGTCAACGCCCTCAATCCTGTAGCCGGTGAAACCCCGCTGCTCAAAAGTTTCATGGGCGAGGACACCCCTGAAATTCGCGCGAAATTCCTCTCGACCATTCCGCTGGGCCGTTTCTCGACCCCCGAAGATCTGGCCAATGCCGCGCTCTATCTCTGCTCTGACGAGGCCAGCATGGTCACTGGCGTTTGTATGGAGGTCGATGGCGGTCGCTGCATCTGACCTGCTTCTTCTTTTGATAAAATACGCCGGGGAGAATTGAGGGCCCGCCTCCAAGAGGGTCACTGCCCCTTCCCCCGGCCTTCTCTTAAATACTGACAAGGACTGCCCATGCGCCCCGGCCCCCGCAATCTGATCACCGACATCTCCGGCCTGCGGGTTGGCAATGCACAGGACACCACCCTGAAATCTGGCACCACGGTTCTTGTAGGGGACGCGCCCTTTACCGCCTCGGTCGCGGTGCAAGGTGGCGCGCCGGGTACGCGCGAAACTGATCTGTTGGCACCAGACAAATCTGCACCGGGTGTGGATGCTCTGGTGCTCTCAGGCGGTAGCGCCTTTGGTCTCGCCTCGGCCCAAGGGGTCATGGACACTCTGCATGCACAAGGCCGCGGCTTTCCGGTTCTCTCCGCCCGGGTGCCTCTGGTGCCTGCTGCGATCCTGTTTGACCTGCTCAATGCGGGCGACAAAGACTGGGATGCAAATCCTTACCCTGCGCTGGGGCGCGAGGCCCTATTGAACGCCAAGGAGGACTTTGATCTTGGCACCGTAGGCGCTGGGACAGGCGCGCAAACCGCCATGCACAAAGGTGGCCTCGGCTCTGCCAGTCTTGTGCTCGACGGAGGCGTGACGGTCGGCGCTTTGGTTGCGGTGAACCCATTGGGTAGCGTGACCACACCCTCGGGGCGGCATTTCTGGGCGTCGCAATTTGAAATGAATGGCGAGTTTGGAGGATTGGGCACTGATCCCACACCCGGATTTGATCTACCGCCCAGCCGCAAAGTCAATGCCATGGCCAGTCTCGGCAACACCACCATCGCCATTGTTGCCACCGACGCGGCGCTGGACAAAGCGCAATGCAACCGCATGGCTGTGGCCGCACATGATGGCATGGCGCGGGCGATTGTCCCGTCTCACACCCCGATGGATGGCGATCTGGTCTTTGCAGCCGCCACAGGGGAAAAGCCTCTGGCTGATCCCGCAATCCAGCTTTCGGCATTGGGCCACGCCGCAAGCATCTGTCTAACCCGGGCCATTGCCCGCGCCGTCTGGGAGGCGACCTCCGCACCGGGGGACACCTTGCCAACGTTGCGTGACGAGCTAGGCCTTTAGTGCAAAAGCGGTGGTTTATCCGGGTCGGATCCCGGTGCCACCTGCTTGATCTCGGCCGGTTTCTCCGGTTCAGGCAGGTCAAAGCGCAGCGCCACACGCGCTAGCTCGGCGGCCAACGGGTCGCTGTCTTTGACAAAGGTCACATCCAGCGCACCGGCCTCAAGCCCAGAGAAAATCAGCGCCTCATTGATGGCCCCCGCCAGCGCGCGTTCCGCACCCTCCAAGGCACCTACGAAACCCAGAACATGGCCGATGCCGCCACCCTCATAGGTGACCTCAGCCAAATAGGCGCTGCGCGCCAAACCCGCGGTCGAGGCCAGTTTACTGTCCAGCGCCTCTAAAAGCACCTGAGGCAGGTTGCGCGGGGCTGCCAACCGTTCTGGGCGGGCCTCACGTTCTTCCGGCGCATTGTCCAGGGTGCCCACAAGCCAAGTGATTGCCTCAGGTGGCAAGAGGATTTCAGACGGCGCGACCTCAGGGTTCAAAGCCATGCCAATGCCCTGTCCCGCCAACATCTGAGCCAAGGCCCGTCCGGGCAAAGCCGCATAGGGTACGGCCCGCCCTGCAAACTGGGTCATCCGCTCTTCCAAATCAAAGACGAGAACAAACTTGGCGTCCTGCACATCGAAGATCTCTGGCGTGATGTTCTCACCGACCGGCTCTTCCGCCAGCATCAAAAACAGCTCAGACCCGGCAAGACGGTCGTAAAACCGCAGGCGGGCGGTGTCGTCGTCAGGCGCAGCCTGCATGGCGGCAAAGGCGGTATCCAGTAGGGTCTCAGTCATGCAACAGCTCCTGAACCCGGGCGCGCAGGACCGGCAAAAGCTCAGCCTCGAACCAGGGATTGCGTTTCAACCATGCTGTATTGCGCCACGACGGATGCGGCAAGGGCAGCGCGCTGGGTAGATGGTCGCGCCACTGGGCTACGGTGTCGGTCACCGAGCCAGGTTTCTCAAGGTGCCACTTCTGGGCATAGCCTCCGATCAACAGGGTCAGGCCAATGTCTGGCATGTGATCCAATAGATCCTGTCGCCATGTTTTGGCACAGATCGCGGGTGGGGGCAGATCCGAGCCTTTGCGATACCCCGGAAAACAAAATCCCATTGGCACGATGGCCACGCGCGAGGCATCATAAAACAGATCCGCGCCGATCCCCAACCAGTCGCGCAACCGATCCCCCGATGGATCAGTGAAGGGGCGACCCGACAGATGAACCTTCATCCCCGGCGCCTGACCCGCAATCAGAATCCTTGCCGTTGAAGAGACCTGAAACACTGGCCTTGGGGTATGGGCCGTTTCGGTCGCGGCAAAGCGATCGGCGCAAATCGAGCAGGCGCGGATGTCAGATAGAAAAGTGTCCATCCTCTCAGTATAGCCCGCTCCCACATCTGCCACACCTCAACTCCTCGTTTATTCATTCACATCCGACAAATCTAATTTGAGCGCAGTTGATGTGACCAACGCCTTTCAGAATGGCATCGCTGATACAGAAACCTTTGAAAGGACTGGATCCATGAAACTCAATTTGGCACTTGCTGCTCTCTTCACAACCCTCTCTGCCCCGGCGTTCGCGCAAGACACCTACGGTCAGATCTTTGGCGGTTACAGCAACCTCCGAGACAGTTCGTTTTCTGGGACCATCGGCGGAGGTCCTCAGAGTGTCGACACTGATTTTGACAATGGGTATTCGCTTGGCCTGTCTTTTGGGCGCAGCTTTGGCACGTTTGGCGATGGTGCCTTTTCTTTGCGTGGCGATCTAGAGCTGTCCTTTGGCGAAAACGACGTGGATAGCGTCGATTTTTCTGGCAACGGTGCGGGTGCAGAAGCCAACGCCGGGGGCTCAGTTCGGTCCACCCGCGTGCTCGCCAACGTCATCGCCGATTTCAATACAGGGTCGAGCTTTACCCCCTACGCGGGATTTGGTTTGGGGGTCGACTTCGTGGATCACGATATCGTCTATGGCTCGGGCGTTACCATCACAGGCACGGATCAGGCGCTGGCCGCACAGCTAATCTTGGGCACGTCTTATGACATCAACGAGTCCGTTTCACTATTTGCGGACACACGCTTTATTCGCAGTTTTGACGTTGAAAGCACTCGAACTTCCCCTGGTGGCACGGCTCGTGTGCGTGACGATCTGGATCGTCTCAATGTGAATTTCGGTGTTCGGTACAAATTCTAATTCGCCAAGAACACCATTGATACCTGCGCCAATGCGGGCGCAGGTATCTGTTTTTGAGGTACCTTTCGTTATTTTCACAATCATCGAAATATAACTTGCCAAACTCTATCATTTCGATATTTTCAGAATCATGAAAATGATGGACACCCCCGCCCTGACGCTGGAAACAGCCGCCTCAAAATTCGCTGCCCTTGGGTCCGAGCAACGCCTGCAGGTTTTGCATGTTCTTGTCCGTGCCGGCCCATCGGGGTTGAGCATGGGCGATCTGGGCGAGCGCAGCGGGATCACCGGATCCACGCTCACCCATCACCTAAAAATTCTCGCGGCTGCCGGGCTGGCGACCCAGACCAAACACGGGCGCAGCATGATCTGCGCAGGTGCTGACATCGCCGAGGTGCAGGCGCTGTCCGAATATCTGCTCCGCCATTGCTGTGCAGATGAAATCTGTGAGCCAAAGGAGAACAACGATGGCTGACGTAACTTCGGGCCAGGGCCACAGATGGCCCACAATCTCAAAAGCCTGGGCAACCAGCTTGTTGATCCTTGTCGCCGTGGCCGTATTTGACCCAACAGAATTTATGTCGGTGGTCAGTTTTGCCTGGAGCGCGCTGCTGGGCACCCTGCCTTTCATTGCCTTCGCGGTCTTTGCCGTGGCGTATCTGAAAGCCACCGGGGCTGAGACCCTGCTGGCGCGGGCCTTTGAAGGCAATGAACTACGTATGATCGTCTTTGCGGCTTTCCTGGGAGGATTGTCTCCCTTTTGCTCCTGCGAGGTCATCCCATTCATCGCCGCACTTCTGGCGGTGGGGGCGCCGCTGAGCGCGGTTATGGCCTTCTGGTTGGCCTCGCCTCTTATGGATCCGGCCATGTTTTCGATCACCGCCGGTATTCTTGGGTTTGAATTTGCCTTGGCCAAAGTACTGGCTGCGGTATCCGTCGGCATTCTCGGTGGCCTTGGCACCAAACTTCTGAAATCCAGCCCCGTTTTTGCAGATCCGCTGAAGGAAACCCCTCAGGTGGGCTGTGGTTGCGGCGCCAAGAAGCCCTTTGAGGGCAAGCCGCTGTGGACGTTTTGGCAAGAGGGCCCGCGCAATGCGATCTTTCGGGATACTGCGCTTACCAATGCCCTATTCCTCTTGAAGTGGCTGACCCTTGCCTACGTGATCGAAGCCTTGATGGTGCGCTATATTCCCGCTGAGCTGGTGGCGCAGGTTCTGGGCGGCTCTGGTCTAATGCCGATCCTGCTGGGGGCCTTTGTCGGCATGCCCGCCTATCTCAATGGCTATGCCGCGGTGCCTCTGGTCAACGAGCTTCTGGCGATGGGCATGGCCCCGGGTGCGGCCATGAGCTTTATGATTGCTGGTGGTGTCAGCAGCATTCCCGCCGCAATCGCCGTCTGGGCCTTGGTCAAGCCACGTGTCTTTGCCGCCTATCTGACATTTGCAGTCACCGGCGCTGTACTAGCTGGCCTCGCCTGGGGCCTTTGGGCCTGACACGTCAGCCACCAAAATTCACCCCAGCGTTGCCCGCGCTGGGGTTTTCTTTGAGTTGCATCCTACATTGATCACTGGCACATCTCTCAATACCCGCCAGCTGCACAAAAATAGCTCGCCCAAGCCATTGTTATCCGTGTTGGGTCGGCAAACATTGCTCTGTGAGTCAGCTTCCGGTAAATCCAGCACTTAGAAACAGAACGACATGCCGAGGAGGCCCCATGTATCGTGTCTGGAATTTCCTGACGAACTATTCTCTCCTGTTGATCATCGGGGCTGTGACCGCGTTGATCTGGGCGAATATGGATGTACTTTCCCCTGTTGCCGGGGATCCCCATTATTGGGCCAATGCCTACCACAACTTTGTTGAGTTTGTGATCTGGGATCATGCGCCGATCGGGCACCTGCATGATGGGCACCGCACGCTCACGCTCCATTATCTTGTCAACGATCTCTTGATGGCCTTCTTCTTTGGCATCGCTGCAAAAGAAGTTTGGGAAGCAGTTATTCTCAAAAACGGGTCCCTGCGCGGCAAACGGGCCGCGACGCCTTTGTTTGCAACAGCAGGCGGCATGTTTGGACCCATTGGCGTGTATCTGGGCTTGGCATTGTTCCTCGGTTCGGACACCTACAATGCCGTGGCCAATGGTTGGGCCATCCCTACGGCCACAGACATCGCCTTTAGCTATCTCGTAGGCCGCCTCGTGTTTGGTGCGGGTCACCCTGCGGTGCGCTTCCTGCTGCTTCTGGCCATTGCCGATGACGCCGCAGGGCTGATCATTCTCGCCATTTTCTACCCCTCTGGTGAACTTGCACCGGAATGGCTATTGCTTTCGCTGGGCGCCGCTGTGGCCGTGTTTGTCCTCGCCAACTGGCTGCCGCGTCGCATGGACCGTCACAAACAAGACCGCCCGAATTCGACCTGGGTGCGCAAAACTCTTTCATTCTGGCCCTATCTGTTCGCAGCCTGCGCAAGCTGGTATGGCTTTATGATGTCAGGCTTGCACCCCGCTCTGGGTCTGCTGCCGATCGTGCCAACCATCCCGCATGCGGATCGGTCGTTTGGTATCTTCAGTGAGGCCGAAACGCATCTGCATGACCTGCTCAACACCATCGAGCACGCCCTGAAACACCCGGTTGAGATCGTGCTCTTCTTCTTTGGGCTTTGTAATGCAGGTGTTGAATTTTCGTCCATGGGCGACGCGACCTGGTTGGTTCTGGCGGGCCTGTTGATCGGGAAACCCATTGGTATCTTCATCATGGGTTGGATAGCGGCGGTTCCGCTTAAGCTTGGCATACCTCAGGGCATGCGCTTGATTGACCTTGTGGTCATCGGTTTTGTTGCCGCCATCGGCTTTACCGTTTCGCTCTTTGTGGCAACGGTCGCATTTGACGCAGGACCAGTGCAGGATGCCGCCAAAATGGGCGCGCTATTCAGCTTTGCCGCCGCGATTGTTTCCATTATCGCGGGTAAAGTCACGCGGGTCGAAAAGCAGGATCTGTGATCCAACCTTTAAAGACTGTTTACGAAGTGGGCCCCAATCGGGGCCTTCTTTGCTTTTGTTTCCCGATCGGGTCATAATGTAGCCCCAATCACCGCCTACTTCAGAGGGTGAACCCAAAGTGGCAACAACGTGCAGATTCGGGGAAACCCAATGTTAGAGTTCGACATGGTCAGCAAGTCCTTCTGGACCGGCACACAGCGTAAGGTGATCCTTGATCGGGCCTCTTTCCGCGTGGATCTGGGCGAGTCTCTTGGAATCCTCGCGCCCAATGGCACCGGCAAGACCACCATGATCAAAATGATGGCGGGTCTGGAAAAACCGGACGAGGGTGAAGTGCGTCGTGGTTGTAACGTCTCATTTCCACTTGGGTTTATGGGTGGTGTGATCCCTAAGATCTCCGCCAAAGAAAACGCCCGCTTCATCGCCAAGATGTACGGGCTGGACCCCGACTATGTTGAATCCTTTTGCCGGTGGCTGTGTGGATTGAAGGAATACTTCGATCAGCCCATCGGAACCTATTCATCTGGCATGCGCGCGCGTTTCACGTTTTCTCTGATGCTCGCACTGGATTTCGACATCTATCTGATCGACGAAGGCATGCCGAACTCGACAGATGCCGAGTTCAACAAAAAGGCCGGTGAGGTTCTGGCCGAACGGTTGCGCACAACGACAATCATCATTGTCTCACACCAGCCGAAGATCCTCGAAAAATTCGCCCGCAAGGCCGCCGTTCTCTTGGATGGCAAATTGCACATGTTTGATACCTTGGAAGAAGCGAAACAGCTCTATGACTACGAAACCCAAGGCTAAAAAGTTCCGTATCCGGCGTTCGCCTGCCGCAGAAGCCGCCTTCGCCGCCGAAGGCCAAGCCCCGCAGCAGCCTGCGTCCCATGCGCAGCCTCAGCCGCCTGCTCAGTCGACGACGCCTGGGGCCGAACGCCCGGCGGCCCCTCAGCGGCCTGCCGCGCCCGCTCAGTCTGACGCGCCGCGCTCGGGTGAAGTGAGTTCGGCCAAACAGGTTGCGTCTGACGTGGATATCGACGCCGTGCGCCAAGAGGGCCTGACAGGTCGCCAGTTGCGTATGGCACGACGTGTCGCCCACAAACATGGTCTGTCGCCAACATCCGATTTCGACGCGGTGCGCCTGCTGCGTGCCAGGGGCATCGATCCGTTCCAGCGCACCAATATGCTTGAACTGGTGAAGCCGGAAGGCGCCGCTGCGGGTGCTAGAAAACCGCAGCCCCGCATGCAGTTGCCCCAGACAGTTCCCACCGACAAAAAACAGCAACTTCCCTCAACCGAAGTCGCCAACCCGGCAGACCGACGCGCCGCTGAAATTCGCCAAATTCAGATGGAGATCGCCAAGCGTCGCCGCCGGAAGATGGTCTTGTTGATGGCCCGTCTGGCGGCCTTTGTTTTTCTGCCTGCGATTATCGCTGGTTACTATTTCTATGCCGTCGCCACACCGATGTATTCGACCAAATCCGAATTCCTGATCATCAAAAATGATGGGGGCGGAAGCGCTGCCGGTGGCCTGTTTGCGGGTTCGCCCTTTGCAACGGCAACCGATGCCATCGCGGTTCAAAGCTATCTGCAATCCAAAGACGCCATGCTGCGGCTGGACGAAGATGAAGGCTTTAAAGATCACTTCAGCAGCGATGCCATTGATCCAATTCAGCGCCTTGAACCGAATCCCTCCAATGAAGAGGCGTATAAGCTCTATAAACGTCATGTGGTGATCGGGTTTGACCCCACCGAGGGCGTGATCAAAATGGAAGTGATCGCTGCAGATCCGGAACTGGCCAAGCGTATCAGCCAGGCGTTGATTGGCTATGCAGAAGAACGTGTCGACAATCTCTCTTTGCGCAAACGATCCAATGCCGTTCAGGACGCCGAACAGGGGTTGAATGATGCAGAACAGGCCCGTCGCACTGCGCAAGAACGTCTTGTCCGCCTGCAGCAGGAAGGCAATGCGGTTGATCCCGAAGCTCAGATTGCGGCGCTGCGCTCGCAAATCAACACCTACGAGCTTCAGCTTCAAGAGAAGAAGCTTCAGCTTCAGGCCCTGCTGGACAATGCCCGGCCCAACCGCGCCAAAGTGGACGGCGCCCGTGGTGACATCCGCCGGTTGGAAACCCTTCTGGAAACGCTCAACACCCGCATGATCAGTGCGACAACAGGCGAAGGGTCGCTGGCAGAGAAAGCCGCGCAGATCCAACTGGCCCAAGCCGATTTGGCCACACGCGATCTCATGCTGCAGACCGCTCTGCAATCGCTCGAATCAGCCCGTCGGGAAGCTGCGACTCAGGCGCGGTACCTCACCACCTCGGTCGAACCCGTGGTGTCAGAAGACCCCGCCTATCCCCGCAGCTTTGAAAACACCATTCTGGCCTTTCTGGTCTTTGCAGGGGCCTATCTGATGGTCTCCCTGACCGCATCGATCCTGAGAGAACAGGTTTCGGGCTAAGGTCAGACAATCTTTGCAACTAAGTTGTGGGGGGCTGCGGGTTTCGACTTGCAGCCCCCCTGCTCTTTCCGCTAAACGGGTCAGCGGAGCGGTGGCCGAGTGGTCGAAGGCGCACGCCTGGAAAGTGTGTAGGCGGGAGACCGTCTCGAGGGTTCGAATCCCTTCCGCTCCGCCAGAAACCCCAACTTTCAAATCAGCATAAACCCCTTTAAATAAAGGGCCTAACCAATCAAACCCACCCCATAGGGATTTGATTTATTGATTTTTGCCACACATTTTGCCACACATCTTGCCACACAAAGCCCTTGAGCTTTTCCCTGTAAGGGTGAATATGCGGCATGCTTAGACCACGTGGAAAAAAGGGAACGTACTATTTAAAGCGGCGCGTTCCCGTTCAGTTTTCGAGTGTTCACGATTCGAAATTCGTGGAGCTCTCACTAAAGACCGACAGCCTTGATGAGGCCGAAAAGAAAGCCGCCGCTCTCTGGCATGAGCTGGAACAGGGCTGGCAAGACAAGCTAGATGGGCGCTCCGATGATGGAGACAAGCGTTTCGAGGCCGCGCGCAAAATCGCCCAGACGCGCGGCTTTCGATATCGTCAGATGAAAGAGCTCGCCGATGAGGCTCGCTTGCCCGACCTCATCGATAGAATTGAAGCGATTCCCGTCACCGCCCGCGGTGTTGATGAGGATGTCGCAAGCGCCCTCCTGGGAGCGGTGGAGCCTCCGCGTTTAACCGTGTCACGAGCCCTAGAAAAATTTTGGGAATTTGCGGCCTCAAGCAAGGTTGGCAAATCCGATGATCAGATCCGCAGATGGGAGAACCCAAAGAAAAAGGCGATCAAAAACTTTGTGAATGTGGTTGGCGACATCGATGTCGCCGATATTCGCCCGGAAGATATGCAGGACTTTCAGGACTGGTGGCTTGATAGAATCGATTGCGGGGCGGTTGGCGCAAGCACTGCAAACAAAGACTTCACTCACTTGGCCACGGTTTTACGTCTTGTCTGCAAGAAGATGCGACTTGGTTTTGAGCCGCCCGTTTCTGGCTTCGCGATACGAGGAGCAACCTGGCGCAACAAGGTCCGCCCACCATTCTCTGACAAGTTCCTGCGCGAGACATTCATACCACATTTAATTGGTGCAGATTGTCGACTGAATGAGGAGGCGCGAGATATCATTTTGATGCTTATTAACACCGGCGCGCGCCCCTCCGAGATCGCCGGCCTAAAACCTGAGACAATCCACATCGACGCCAAGGTGCCCTATATCTCAATTGAGCCGATCGGTCGGCAGATTAAGAACGCCACGTCTGAGCGGATCATTCCTCTTGTGGGGGTTTCTTTGGATGCAGCGCGGCGACACCCTAACGGGTTTCCGCGATACTGGGACAATCCCGGCCTATCCGCGATCGCAAACAAGTATATTCGAAATAATGGGCTGACTGAGAGCAAGGATCATGTGCTCTATTCGCTGCGCCATTCGTTTGAGGATCGCCTACTCGCCGCCCAGGTGGACGAGCGAGTTAGGCGAGACCTAATGGGGCATAGCTTGGGCGGTCGGCAACGGTACGGCTCGGGATTGCCGCTCGCCGACTTGCGCGATCTTCTTTTGCCAACAGCATTGTGAGCTCACCCTGCAAGCGGATCCTGATCGGGGTCATGTCGGCGTCCTCGATCAGATCCAGCTTGGCGAGCGCAGACTCGAGTCGCTCGATGGTGATTGGCGATTTAGTAGCCATTGGTTGTCCCGTCGGGCAAATCGTAAGCGGGGGGTGTTGGCGGCAGGCTCTGCAACCACTCGTTTGCCTCCTTGGCGGTGATCTCGCAAAGTGAGCTCTGAGCTTTGGGCCGGCTTTGCGCCTCTTGGTGCGAGCGGTTCAATTGATCGCGCCTCAGCTCCTCGATCTCCTCGACAAATTGCGCCTTAGTCGTGGATTTGTAAGCCTGCCCGGTTAGGGGCGACTTGCCCGGGATCCGCCCCCAGATCTCATTAAGTTGCGGCTTGGTCATGCCCATATGGGCGCGTGTGAGAAACCAGCTCATGCCGCATCCTCCCTAGCTGACCGGCGTCCAATGCTGTTGCCGCAAGCTTCCCAAAAAATCACATGGTAAAGCATGTCAATGCAGCACCTTGGATCGTTGGCTTCACCGTAATAATCCACTGGCTCAGGCAGGTGAAAAGGAGTTCCACGCAGTGGGTAAATCGAGTGCCCGAAATCGAGAAGGTGCGCATCCATCGGCTCTGAAACGCAAATAGAATACTCATCACGGTCACGAGGGCGGATGTAGTGAAAGCTACTTTCTCGAAATCCATATTCTGAGATCAGCAGGTCTCTCGCCCGTTTGGCCTTTTTCTTGTATTGGCGTAGGTTCATGCCGCCACCTCGTGGAGCTGGGACCACCACTTGCCGACACCCTCCGGCGCCTCCTCACCAGCCAGCTCGAAATATCGTTTCGCCCCGCGCTGAGTGATGCCGTAACCGGCGCCACCGACCTCGCCATCATTTCTAAAAAGGCCGGCGCGATACTCACAAAGCCCGCTATCTGTTAGATCGCGCAGAACGCCGCGCACAATCTCTCTGGTCAACCCCTGAGTGATGAAGGCACAGAAGGGAAAATAAGAGTGCGTTTCGCCGGTTCTGATGTCGAGGCCGTTATATGCTACACTTAACATATGGGCATCGATCGCCTGACGAGCCAAAGGAATCGAGGGGAGTTTATCGGCGCTCATGATGCTCGCCCCCGCTGGGCTTTCTCTCGCTCCTTGGCCCCCGATGCCGGGTCATCCCTCAGATAGTCAAGATCAGGGTGAAGCGTGTCGAACAGGGCAATCAGGAATGCCCGTGTCACGGCGTGACATTCGCCGCCGCTTTTAGGGAGATACATATCATACGCAGCGCCGGCATAGCATCCGGCCATCATGACTTGATTGTGCAATTCCAGTTGTTCGGGGGTCAGGTTGGCAGAAGCTAGAAAGCCGTCAGTCGCTTCTAGTGCGGCCTTCGCTAGCTCTGCCAGTTTCTCTTTTGGTGTCATTGTCTCAACGGCTTTCTTTTGCGGTTTAGGTTTGTTTTTGACGTGTTTCCGGCCAGCTCGACGCAAGGTCATGGTTCCGCGCCTCGATGCTGCGCTAATCCCGCTCATGCGGCTTTCCTTTCCTCGATTGAGACCTTCACGCGATCGAGGATCCAGCGCATGACGGGCACGGCCATGCTATTGCCGATGCCTTTGTATTGGGGCCCATCGGGGCACTCGTTGGCGGGCCTCCCGCGCCACTCGATCCGGGTGTGATCGTCGGGCATGCCTTGCAGACGGTTGCATTCGGTCGGCGTCAGGCGACGAACCGCCCACGATTGCACGATATAGGATCGGGACGAGCCTCCAGAGGCCGCACGAATATTCGCAGTATCGTGAGGGCCTTCCGGCATGGCGCCGCCCTCACGTCCGCGCAAATCAAATGCAACAGCAGGTGGAACCCCGGCATTTGCATGCGAACCATCATGACCACCGGCGCGGATTGTCGGGCAAAGATCGCTCATTGCATCCGCGCCATAGTCCTTTGAAGAAAACGCCACAGGAACAAAATGGCCCGCCGCTGCCCCCTCGGGGCGACCACTGGGCCCGCCTGCAAAGCTGTCGCGGCAAATGGCACCTGCAACCGGGACGATTGGTGTTCCACGACCGGTTCCGTCTTCTGACGCATCAAAGCCTTCACCGCGCAGGGCGTGAGCTACGAGGTCGGTAGCATCCTTGTAGTCTCTCGCCTTTAATGCGCTGGCAGTATCATCGTCGGTGTACTCACCGATAGCGGTCATCCGGGCTGATATCACTCTGCCTTCTGGGGCATCTTTTCCGCTACAGCCGCCAGTGCTTGCTGTAAGGCTGGCGGCAATGTCTTGCCCCGTTTCTCGGCGCGGCGGAGTATTCCCGCGCAGGCTGTCGGGCTCAAGTAGAACCGCTGCGGGATCGATGCAGTTTCCAAAATCGATGACAACGAACAAGCGGCGGCGCCGCTGCGCCACTCCGAACCACTGCGCGTCAAGAACGCCCCATGCAGCCCGTGCCCTTGGCCCCGACACCATACCCTCACTGGGCCAGCTGCATCGATGGTGGGCTTCAACGGTTTCGAATTCGTCGGTTGGGTTTCCGTCGTCGTCTTCGATGGCGACTTTTCCGGCTTTGACCCATTTCCAAAACTGGTTAGATTTTCCGGCCTTTGGCTTTGCTCCTGGTACGAGGGCATCCACTGCGCCGACAATTCCGCCCAGGAAACACCCAAAGGCGTTGTTTTTGTCAGAGAGGATGCCGGGGACGTTTTCCCAGACGGAGGCGAGCTGTCCAGTAGGTCGAGCATCGACGATTGCATGAAGGATCTCCACAAATTTTAGGGTGAGATTGCCGCGGGCGTCGGCTGTGCCTTTGCGAAGGCCCGCAACTGAGAAGGCCTGACAGGGCGTGCCCGCGACAATTAGGTCAGGCAGGGGGATGCCACGGGCCCGCAAGAGATCCGGCGAGACTTCAGTCATGTCGCCCCACAAAAGGGGCTCACCCTGATTCTGATCCTCGGGTACATTGTAGCCGAACCGCTCTTGCAGAACCGCGCGCGGGAATGCCTCAATCTCAGAGGCGAAGCGCCAATCCACCCATGGGGCGGCGAGTTCCGGGGCGCCAATGCCTGAGCAAAGGGTCATGCCAATCATAGTTCACCCCGCAAGATGCGCTGCATCTGGGTTTCGGTGTCGCGGCCTTCTTTGGCTTGGTAATAGCGCTTTATGCCCCATACGATGGCATAGCAGCTTAGAAGGTATCCAAAGTTGTAGTGGCTGGATGCGACGTGCATGTCCCAGGGATCATAAATGAGGGTTTGGTCTTGGTATTCGCGCGTATAGAGCGACGAGACGCTTAAATTTTGCAGCGCAGAGCGGACAGAAACCTCGTCATCATCCTCGTGCAAGTTGTCGAGAAACTCGAGGCGCAGATCCCGAAAAGCGTCTAAGCGTTCTGTTCGACGGTTCCCCTCGGGCGTCATCTGTTCTGCGCCGCCGAGCTCGAGCTTTGAGGCAAAAAGGCTATCTGGTAACTCACGAAATGCTTGAACGACCTCCCGCTTGATGTGGCGGACATCGATCGCCTTTCCCCTCAAGTCGCTTCGTGTTGCCGCTGCATCTAGTTTTTCGGCCCAATAATCGGCGTTGATCTCGAGCCGCATACTGGCTGGATCGTTGTCGTGGCTAAAAAACTCAAACATGTCGTAGAGTCGGCTAAAGACATAGCTGTTCAGATCGCCCGTGATAGCCAGATGCCCAGGCCAAGTGCAGATCCGAAACTTGTAAATCGAGGTGCCGGGGCGCGCGAAAACAAGACTGCGGAAAACCCCATCGTCATGTTCGATAGTCATCTTGTGGTCAGCAAAGGCCCAAAGCGCGCGGCGGCGCTCAAGGTTGTAGGGGTAAACTCCGTATTCTTCGGATGCAAAATCAAACATGTTAAAATCTCCAACTTTCCAGCGTTGCCGCCCGCGCTGGGCGGCAATCCAAGAAAGGTGTTCGGTTCAGAGGATTTTTTCGGCCAAGGCGATCTCGCCGCGATGGGGGATCTTGATCGATGAGAGGGAGTTATCGCCTTCCCAGCCGATCGGCATAGTGAAGCCCGCGGCCTTGGGGTGGCCCCCGCCCCCGTAAAGCTCTGCAATTGCATTTACCGCGATCCCATCGGATCGTTGCCGCAGGGAGAACACGCGCCCGCTTGGCCCGTCGTAATAGCAAGCGCCAAAAGCCCCAGCGTGAGACAGCTCGCCCGCAACATCAGACGCCAATCGCTTCGGGCAATTGGCAACCTTCACAACGTGGCCTCCGATCCTCATGTCGCGCGCGGTAAGGTTGATGATCTGAGTGACATCGCGGCTAGTGCGCTTCATGAGGTCCGCACCTGAGCGGGCCAGTGAGGACAAATGGCTCTGAACCTGCATATAGACGGAAAGGTCGGACCAGGTGTCAAAGTCAAAATCGAGGACCCCAATCGCTTCATTGATTTCCCGGCTCATTGGGAGATCAAAGCGCCAGAGATCTCGATCGGCCACATAGTCAATGAGCGCGGGACGCTTGGGGCCAAAGCCCGGCCGGAAGAAATCCCAAGCCAATTGGGCTCCCGAGCGGCTCATGTCAAAGATCGCGGAGATACGCGGGGCAAGCTCGTGCTGATCAACAGTTGGTGCCGCAAGAGGCAGGCCAAATAGTTCACGTTCGGCAGACTCGTGATGGTCGAGGATGAGAATGGATTGCGCCGCCTCTGCCATTTCCTCGAGGACCGGGCGCTTATAGCTGAAATCAACGATCGTCACATCCGCGCCCGTAACGTCTGGCGGGGTATCGCCATAGCTGGCGGGGATGTACTGCGCTGTTTCGCCGAGGTGGGTTCTAGCCGCCCAGGCGGCGGTGAAGCCATCGGCGCAGTTGGCGTGATAGATGCAAATTTTTTTCGACATGGTGATCCTTTCGGTTGGCGGCAGGTCGCAAGAAAAGAGCCCGCCGACGCGGCGCAGGCGCCGGCAGGTCAAGGTGCCTCGCGCTGGGCGAGGTTGGGGAACGGTTGGGGTTAGTTGATGCTCTTGCGGGCGAGAGCGCCCAGCTTGACACACAGGCGGTTGCGAGCGGCCTTTTCGGCCAGTTCGGTTTCAGTTGCTTTCCAGTTCGACGGGGGAACCGCCAGAGGAAGCGCCTCGAGGCATAAGGTAGGTGAGGACTTGCATCCCGTTAGGTCGGACTGTTCCGAGATCCGCATTTGGCTTGGCTCCTACTTCCTACTAGCCAGCTCTTTAAATTAAGAGGCTGGCGTTAGTTTCGCCGCCAAGGTAATGCCATAAAACATGGCATGTCAACTGTGGATTGACATATTTTATGGCAAATCACATGATGCAATCGCCGCTTACCCGTCAAGCACAGCCCCTTACTCCGCTACCGGCTTCATCTCGTGCGATTTCCAGCCTACCAGAACGTGAATGCTTGATGTTCTCTTTTTGTTCTGCAATATGGAATTGCCAGGAGCGATAAGGACGCTCGCCATCAAGGCTAGAGCTCTCCTCCGAACGAATGACGCGCCTCGACGGCGTCTGAATTTTATTTTGTTCCTGGAGGGAAGTGATTGATGTCAGGGTGCTTTTGGAATGCGCGCAATGAGTTTTAGCGATGATCAACGGCTCGAGTTGCTCATCGAGGGCGCCAAAATATCAGGATTTACAATAGATTACTTGGAAGCTCTAACTAGAGGCCTCTCACGAAATGCTTGCATGAGGGTCATCGGGAGCGCATCCGCGATGCCTTCATATATGAAGTCCAACGACAACCCATACGTTCTTCGCAAAGCAATGGCACCATCAACTGATACTCTCTGCGCCCCACTCTCCCAGTTGGACAACTGAGAACGCTTAACGCCAGCTTTGGCAGCATATTCAGCTTGGCTCAGAGACATAAGCGTTCTGTGCCATTGAATGCGTTCAGCTATTTCAGCGTATGGTTTATCGGTGCTAGGCATGTTCAAAATATAGCCTGCCATAAATCTTGGCAAAAGATGTATACGTATGGCTTGCGGATTGCCATGAAATATGGCAATCCGGATGCATGGAAAATTTCAGTGTAGCAAAAATTCTAGATGCGGTCCCTCACGACATCATTTGCGATCGGGTTTCGGTAAAGCCGCGTTCTCTGCGCTTGGCGAGGGAACGAGGAGTTTTTCCTGCAAGTTGGTACAGCGTGATGCGCAGGCTCTGTCTCGAGTACGGCATCGAATGCCCAGAAGGTCTTTTCAAATTTAAGACTGAGGACTCGGAAAATGTCTGATGGAATTGCATACGGGGAAGTTAGCAGCACCGCGTACCCAACATCTTGGGAAAAGATGCTTGATGTCGTGGATTACCTCAACGACGCCCTGGATCCGCATGAAGTCGTAGATTTCGCCATAAAGAAAATCGCACCAAACAAGCCAAGCCAACATGCGGAAAACGTTGTTGTCGCCCGACGAATGAAGGTTTCGGTATCAACCGTTGAGAACTGGCGCAACGGCGCAACTCGTTGCTCCATTCCGGTTCGGTTGGCCTCTGAGGCCGCAAGAACAATGAGCGGCCCAGAAGAGGTGTTGCGCGAACTATCAAGGCTCACGCTGCATAACCATGCTGCTCACTTCGACTGGATGGTCGAATGAAGCTCTTTAGGTCAACTAATTACAGCAACGGTGTGATTCTTGTGACCACCACCGCTATTGCGACGAGCGAAATCGTCCCACACAAAACGACGGTAAGCGCTGGCTTTGCGTACACTAGTTTAAAGATGCCATGGACGGCGTCTAACTTATTCATTTTGATAATCTTTCTCTTTTGGTTATCAAGATGGAACCGCACGGCAGGGGGGTTAGGATATCCCTGCCGTGCACCTTCAATCTCTATGTCTGCCTATGTTGGCAGAGTTCGCCTTGCCGTTCCTCTGGCGGGTTCCCCACTAGGAGAACACCGCCGGTTTGGCAGGATCCGAAGCGCTGGCCGTACAGCTGGGCGCATGGTGGCATCCTATAGGTGGGGATTAGCCCATCTGCCGATCATTGAGCCGTTCCAGCACGTCTCCGATGGCTGGAGATCTCTCCAAAACCTGACCCACTTGGGGCATAGCCTCGAAGGTTTCACCAATGGTTTGTTTGGCCGCAACATGCGGTTGGACAACGGTTTTCATCCCGTTTCTCCTCGGTATGGCGGGATGATTAAGCGCGGCGGGGATAGTGGTATTTCCCCGTCGCGCACCCGCGGTTTCAGGCAGCGGAATTGCTGCCCAAACCCAGACTTTCACAAAACTAACGTCGGTTCCTCTGGCGGGTTCCCCACTCGAAATTGTGAGGCATTATCGTGAGCCACAAAGCCGTTAATTGGGCGCTAGAACAGCGTCACCTCAAACCCGGCCCTTGGGTCGTGTTGATCCAGCTTGGCGATCGGCACAACAAAGACACGAAACAGGTTAGCCCCTGTCAGCTCACCATTGCCGATGATTGCAACATGTCGCGCGCCACGGTGAACCGACGCTTAGAGGAGCTCGAGGGCTTGGGCTTGTTGGTCCGCGTGCCGCGCCAGCACCCCGTGACGCAAAAGAAACTCGTCACGCACTACATCCTTGGCTTGGACTTCAAAAACCCGCCCGAGGTTGAGCATGCCGTGTCGCAAGTTGAGACACGGCAAAAGATAGCCGCCGCCGAGGCCCATGTCTCAAAGTGCAACATGGATGCCAAGTCTCAAACTGAGACACGGAAAAGGCGGGGGAAAAACAAGAACATGGGCGAGGGCCGTGTCTCAAACTGCAACACGGAAACCGTGTCTCAAAATCCGCAAGAGCCATGTCTCAAAAATGGCGAAAACCATGTCTCAAATCGAGACATAAACCAAGTAATTAAACCCGTAATAGAACCTTGCGCGGCTTCCGCCTCGCACAGTTCGGATTTGATTTTTGATGATTTTTGCGAGTTGTTCCTCGAGGTCTTCCCTCGCACCGGCAACCGAGATTTGACGATTGCCGAGCTGAGTAAGTTGATCGATGCCGGCGAAGATCCCGAGCACCTCATAGCCGCCGCGAAGGCATACGCAGATGAGCAGGAAGGCAATAAGGCGCAATACATCGCGATGTCGGAAAACTGGCTCCGCGGTATGCGTTGGAAGACTTACCCGAAACCTCAGAGCGAAACTGAAAAGCGCGAGATCATTCTCGCCGGTCGCGCCCAGGCGATCAAAGCAAAGCAAAGCTGGGTGGTCGGCGCCATTTCGGCCCATCAAGCCGGGGAGCTGGTGCAGATGGGCCTTGTGACCGCCAAGGACTGCAAAGCCGCGGGGTTGGATCTGTGAGCGACATCCACGGCAACCCAGACGCGCACGGCGTGAAGTTCGGCGATGTCGTTGTTACCGTGGATCTCGATCGCTTTGATTGCGTGATCCGTGCGCCGCAACCCGGCCCGGTTATGCCGGTTAAGAAATCCGCCCGGTTTCACAGCCTAGACGAGCTGCGCGGCGCCTACGTCGAGCAAGCCCGCCGTTTTGCAAAAGACCCCCAGAACACCACCGCCCGCGACATGGCCCAGGCCATCAAATTCGCCGGCTTGAAACTCAAAAACCACCAGGAAGGAAAGAAGCGATGAGCATCGATCTAAAGCGCCTGCGCGCGGCGAACATGGAACGGCAAGAGGAATGGGCCGGCAAAGACAAGGCGGATCTCGAGTTTCGCGCGATCGAGGTGGCAGACGAGGCCGGAGAGCTGGCCGGCGCCGTGAAGAAAGTTCTTCGCGCCCAGCGCGGCATTGCCGGCTCAACCATGACCCTCGAGAATGTGGCGCAAGAGATCGGCGACACCGTGATCTCGATGGATCTCCTCGCCGCCGAGTTGAAAATCGAGCTCCCTGCCCATGCGTGCCTTTTTGACGAGGCCACACCCGGCCAACTCGTCCTGTCCCTCGATAGTGCGATCGGAAACCTGAGCTATGGCGTTTTGTGCAAGCTGAATGGAGAGGCAGACGTACAAGGCAACCTCGAGCCGGTCGAGTACATCCACCGACGCTTGGCTAGCGCAATGAATGTTGTTTGTTCAATCGCCCACGCGCTGGGCATTGATGCCGGCCAAGCCGTTGCCGAGAAGTTCAACCAAACCTCGAGCAAGTACGGGCTTCAAACCCGTCTCGCGGCCTGATCGGGGAGGGTTGAGAAATGGTCCCCTCACGCCAGCAAGACGAGCGCCTTCTCGAAATGGTTCGCCTGCGATCGATCGGCCTCACATCGAAAGAGGTTGGGGCTCGAATGGGAATTTCCCGCTCCGTCGCATCCGGCCAAACGCAAAAGGTTCTCGTTGCGGATGCCAACCATAGCAACAGCGATGCCGAGCGCTCCGACATCCAGCGCGCTTACTGGAAGCACTAAAGGAGGGTTAAATTGTGCTTGATGATCCCATGACACACAAAGGCCTGACAGAATGGCTTGGCTCTCGTCACACCGGCGCAAGTGCTCGCGCAATCGTTGCTGAAATCGCGAGCGTAGGTGAGAAAACAGGCCTTTACCCAAGCGATGGGGCCGATTTTGAGCGCTGTGAGAAACTGCTAACCGATGTTCCAAGCTTACGTTTGGATTTTATCGGGCGCATGCCAGAGGTGAACGCATATTGGGCTGCGCTAGTTCCAGAATGGGAAAACATCAAAGCCGCTGAGGACAAAGGGCAGGTGATCCGCCGCCTAATTGATCCTATTGAGGCTGATGATCCTAGCCACGCTAAGTTCAATGATCAGATGAGCATGCGCGTTGGGGGCCCAGTCACGTTTAAAGGCGATGTCAAATCCGCTCCTGTTGCCACACCCGAGGTGAATGACGACTCGAACCTGACCAAGGCCGCGTTGCTCGTTTGGAATGAAAACAAGGCGTCAACCTCGTTCGTTCAACGACGTTTGGGGATTGGCTACAACAAAGCTTCACGGTTGATCGAAAAGCTCGAGGATCTGGGCATCGTCAGCAAAGCCAATGAGATTGGAAAGCGCGAAGTTCGCAAACCGGAAGAAATCGCCCAAGCACTGGAAATCTCGAACAGCATTATAGCGCTTGGGGGAGAGGATCACGCTCGAGCCGTGTTTGCCGAAGCACTTCGCGCAATTGGTGAGTTTCCAGAGCTGCAACCCAGTGACCAAACCCCACCAATGAAAGAAACAGCCGAAGACCAAGCCGTGCGAGATACAGCATACGGGGTCGCCGCTGGTGAGCTGCAACAGTTTGTTGAGCGCTACGAACGACTCGAGGCCGAAAAACAAGCGGTGGCCGATCAGCAGAAAGAAGTCATGGCAGAGGCCAAAGGGCGCGGATACGACACCAAAGTTCTGCGCAAGATCATAGCGCTCCGCAAACGAGAACCCGACGACATCGCCGAGGAGGAGGCAATTCTCGACATGTACAAAGCCGCGTTGGGGATGGCGTAACCCATGGAAAGGCTCACTGCGGCGGAATACCAAGAGCAAACAACCGCACCAAAGGGCGGGAACAAATACAGCGCGCAAAAGACCGTCGTTCAGGGCATCACGTTTGACAGTAAGCGCGAGGCCCAGCGCTGGGCGCAGTTGCGATTGCTCGAGAGGGCTGGCGAGATCTCAGAGATCAAGCTCCAAGTCCCTATTATGCTGGTGGGCCAGAAGGGCCCCCTACTCTCCCGCACCGGGCGCCAGATGCGCCTTACCGTGGATTTTACATACAAGAACAACAAAACCGGCCTGACCGTCTACGAGGACGCGAAAGGCACCCCCACGCGCGACTATGAGGTCCGCAAGGCGGTTGCCGAGGCCATGGGTTACGAGATCATTGAGGTCTGAATATGGGCAAGCGTAGCAACTTCAAACGCCGCGCCAAGGATCGCTATCTTACTTTCGATCGACGCGCTGGGCAGGCAATCCAACCGTTTCTGCCCTACGGTTGCCGGTTCTGGGAACCCTGCGCCGGTCGTGGCGATCTGATATATCAGCTCGAGGGCTATGGCGCCCAATGCGTGGTTGCTACCGATGTCATGCCCGGTGACGAGAGGATCTTTCGCTCCGATGCGCTGACCGCTACGCGCGAGGACGTGGAAAGCACTGGCGCAACGCATATTATCACCAATCCGCCGTGGTCGCGGGAATTGCTTCACCCGATGATAGAACAGTTTTCAGACATCCGCCCCACGTGGCTCCTTTTCGATGCTGATTGGCTCTATACCGGGCAGGCCGCACCTTTCATGCCCAGACTGAGCAAGGTGGTCGCGATCGGGCGCATGTGTTGGATCGAGGGCACCAAGACCACGGGGAAAGACAATTGCGCATGGTATCTTTTTGACGCTCGCAATGATGCGCCGGCCACCTTTCACGGGAGGGTTGCGGCGTGAGCAACAGCCTCGCAATTCGCCTTCCTCAATCGGTCATGGAAATCGCCGAGGTTATCGGGCGCGATAAAGCCTTGCACCTGATCGGCTCCCTTCCTCGATCGGGCTCTCGCTCCTGGCGCGTGTGCATCTACATTCCCAAGGAGCGCCTGCCGAGAGATCATAAGCTTGTGCAAATTCTCGGATGGGCAGATGCCTGCAAACTGTCCGACGCTTTTGCCGGCGAGATCCTGCAACCCTCCAATTGCCGAAGCATTGCCCGTGCGGTGCGCGATCGGCGAATCCGTGAAATGGGGCGCCAAGGTATTTATGCCGACCAGATCGCCCGAGACGTGGATCTCTCAATTTACCGCGTGCGCGAGATCCTCGCGGGGAACCCGCCAGAGGAACGCGGGCGGCGATAACGATACACCTAATCGAGATAATCATTTGACCTCGAAAGGGTACGCCATGAAACAGATGAAACGGATCATCGGCCATTGGACCGGGGGCCTTGGTTTCGCCTCTGAAAAAGACCTCGAGCATTATCACCGGCTGGTGCAGGCTGATGGATCTATCGCTTTCGGCACCGAGGAAATTGCCGATAATATCGTGACCTCAGATGGCGACTATGCAGCTCATACGCTGAACCTCAACACCGCCTCGATCGGCGTGGCCCTTTGCGGGATGGCCGGCGCAAAAGAGCGTCCATTTTTGGCCGGTCATGCGCCGATCAATGAAAATCAGTTCAAGCGGTTCTGCCGCCTCATTGCCGAGCTGTGCATCGAGTACGGCATACCCGTGACGCCCGAAACGGTTTTGACCCACGCCGAGGTTGAGCCCAATCTCGGGGTAAAACAGCGCGGGAAATGGGACATCACGCGCTTGCCCTGGCGCAGCGACATCAAGGGCGCCCGCGCGGTTGGCGATCATATGCGCGAGCTCGTTTCCGGCTATGTGGGCGATGATGTCACCCCGACCGAATATCACCCGGTTTTGCGTTTTGGCGCGCGGGGCGCGCATGTTTCGGCCCTGCAAGAAGATCTCGCCGGCCTTGGCTATTTTAGCGGGCGCCGTGATGGGAAGTTCGGCCAGCTCACCCGCGCCGCGCTCTTGGCGTTCCAGGCTGACAATGGGCTTACAACCGATGCCGTTGCCGGCCCTGCCACGTGGAGCACACTCTCCACGGCGCCCAAGCGTAAAGCTCGAGACATTACCGAGAAGGATCTCGAGGGCTCACCCGGCGCGGTGCAAGACACCAAGCTAACTAACCTAGCTGGGAACCTCATCGGATTTGGATCGATCGGAGCTCTTGCCTCGCAGGTCAAAGAGGCATCCGACGCGATCGAAACTACGCATGGGGGGCTTGTGCGCATTGCCGCTATCTTAGGCGACAATTGGTTCTTAGTTTCGGCTTGCGCTTTGGCCATTTTCGGCTGGGTAGGGTTGCGCGCGATCACTATACGCGCACGTGAGCGCCAAGTGAGTGATGCGCGCGAAAACCGGAATCTCGCCGCATGATCGGCGCTCTTGCTAGACGTTTAGCGCGCTCGAGGGTCGGGCGCGCTATTGTGGCCGCGCTCGCCGTTTTTGCTGTTTTGGCGAAATGGGGCCAATCCAAAGAGCAAGACGGGCGCGACATCGAGCGCGCCCAAATCTCGCACGAACAACTCAAAAACTTGAAAAGGATGCAAGATGCGGGTTCTCGCACTTCTACCGATCGCAGCGATGTTGTTGAGCAGTTGCGCCGGGGGTTCTTTTGAGGCCTCGCCGCCGCTCGACGGCTTTGTCAAAAAGTACAGCCAGCCATTCCTAAACCGTGCTGCGGATGAGCTCGAGGCGCTGCCCGCCGATAGCGCGATCGCGGTGATGATTGCCGATTATGGCGTCCTGCGGAAGCAAATCGGGGCGGTGAAATAGATGTGGGGATCAGAATATTACGATTGGAGCTTTGCGTTTTCTCCGGCCCCGAGTGAATGGCTCTTAGGTCGTCACGTTACCTACGAAAAACAGTTCGGTAGCGTGCTTACCGTTTGGTGGTGCCTTGGCCCTTTTGCGCTGGGTTTTCACCCATGACTAGCGCGAGATCTATCCTGCCCGATTGCTGTAAACAGACGCGCTCTCTTTGGGTCAACTTCTATCAGAGCGGGAGCGGTTCGGCTCACTCATCGCGTGATCTGGCGGATCAATTTGCGGATACCATGCCAAAGGACAACCCGCGCATCGCATGCTTGCCGATCGCAGCGCGCAAGGGGGCAGGTCTGAGCAAGAAGAAAGCCGGCGCGCGTAAATCTACGGGTCCTTCCCCGGGGGGGAAGCCCTGTGGGTAATCACGGTCGCAAAAAAATATGTGTGCGAGGGCTCTGAGGCCTTGGCCTACTACTATTTCTCCCAGGGGCAAACATGAGCAATAAAATCGGGCGCGGCATCATTCTAAACCGCATCGAAACCGCCAATCATTTTGGGATTGCCGCCACCACGCTCGATGATTGGATCCGCCGCGGTTGTCCGGTTGTGCAGCGCGGATCCCGTGGCGTTCAGTGGCAAATCAACTCCGCCGAGGTTCACAAGTGGCGCGAGGATGACATTCGTTCCCAATCAACCGGCACCAAAGTCGCCACGAATGAGGAGCTGATAAAACGAAAACTGGCCGCGGATGTGGCGTCTGCTGAGTTGGGGTTTGCCAAAGAGGCCGAGCTTGTCGCGCCGATCGAGCAGACAGAGCGCCTCCTAGTCAAAGCATTCGGCGAGGTGCGCGCCAGCCTGCGCAATGTGTTGCCGGCTCGAGCCGCGCGCCGGCTCATCGGGGAGAGTGACGCGAGCAAGATCAAGGCGATCCTCTTGGATGAGATCGACACAGCCCTCGAGGCTCTGAGCGATGACGAGCTCATTACTGAGGCGGATCTCGACATCGATCCCGAGGATGATGACGCCGAGGAATCCGATTGAATGCGCCCGTTAGAATACAGGCCCACGCCCCCTTTGATGTCGGTGCAGAGTTTGCCAATAGCCGCGGCTTGCGCCGTGCGCTGAAACGTGCGCAGCGCTATCTCAAGCCACCCGAAAAACTAAAGCCCTCCGAATGGGCCGAAAGGAACGTGAAAATCCCGGTGGGCAATGCGGTGCCGGGATATGTGCGTTTCGACAATGCGCCCTACCAGCGTGAGCCCCTCAATCTTATGGCGGATCCCGATTGCTATCGGATCACGCTCAAGTGGGGTGCCCAGGTTGGCAAAACTCTCTTGGCCCTTTGTGGTCAGGGGTATTTTATCGCGCATGATCCGTGTTCTCAGATCATGATGCAGCCCAGTCAGGGCGATTTGCAAACATGGCTCGAGACCAAGTTTAACCCCATGGTCGAGGGTTCTGACGCCCTGGGCGAGGCGATCGCCAAGCCGCGCGGGCGCGATGGCGTCAACAATCAACGCATGAAATCTTACCCCGGCGGGTTCATGATGTTCTCGTGGTCGGGCTCACCCAAAACCATGCGTGGCCGATCGGCGCCAAAGATCATCTGCGACGAGGTGGACGGATACGATCACACCAAAGAGGGCCACCCGGTCGAGCTCTTGTCACAGCGTGCCGCGACCTTTGGCGATCAACGGCTCCAGGTTGAAATCAGTACGCCCACAATCAAGGGCGCCAGCCGGATCGATAGCTCCTTTGAGGATGGCGATCAGCGGCAATTTCACATTGCCTGCCCTCATTGCGGAACACATCAAACCCTCAAATGGGAAAATGTTCGCTGGGACAAAGACGAGGATGGCGAGCACCTTCCTAAAACCGCCTATTACCTTTGCGAAGGGCATGACGCCGAAACCGGTGAGGTATGCGAGGCACGCCTAACCGATGCCGATCGGATCGCCGCAATCCGCTCCGCCGAGGCCGATGGCGCGGGATGGAAAGCCGCCAAACCGTTCCGCGGTCACGCCTCCTTTCACCTCAACGAACTCTACTCTTGCTTTCGCGAGCTGGGCGAGATCGTGCAATCCTTTCTGGACAAGAAAGCGGCGAATGACCTGCAAACATTCGTCAACGTGTCGCTTGCCGAGACATGGGTCGAGGAGGCCGAAGAGGTCGAGGCCGATGTCCTGGCGAAACGCGCGCGCAAATATCCCGCGCCGGTGCCGATGGATGTTGGCGTGCTCACTGCCGGCGCAGATATCCAAGAGGACCGGATCGAGGTCGAGGTCGTGGGTTGGGGCCTTGGCGAGACAAGTTGGAACATCGATTATCAAGTCTTTTGGGGTGATGTGACGCAGAATGAAGTCTGGCAAGAGCTCTTTGAGTATCTCCGCCAGACCTTCACCCATGAGAGCGGCGCCGAGCTCAAGATCTCCTCGACCTGCGTCGATACTGGCGGTCACAAGGGCATGACCTCCGCGGCCTATGAGAGGCTCGCCGGCAAACATCGTAGCAAGATTTTTGCGATCAAAGGTAAAGGCGGCTGGGATCGCCCGATCGTTTCCGCGCCGCGCCCCACCAAGTCGGGCAATAAAGGGCGCCCGGTGAAACTGTTCACCGTAGGGACCGACGAGGCCAAGCTCGTGATCGCGCGCCGCTTCTTGCTCGAAACTGGGCCGGGATCCTGTGTCTTTTCGACCGATCGCGATGTCGAATATTTTGAACAATTGACCGCCGAGCGACTGGTCACAAAGATGATCAGAGGTTTCCCCTTGCGCGAGTGGCACAAATCACGCCCGCGAAACGAGGCGCTCGATTGCCGGGTCTATGCCTATGCAGCGCTCAAACTTGAAAAGCCAAATATCTCGCAACGGCTCGCCCGGTTAAAGCCGGATGATGCCGACGAAGACGAGAAACCCGTCGCCCGTTCCAAGGTGGGGAACCCGCCAGAGGAACCAAAATCCAAACCGCGCAAGAATAGACGCCGAAAGGTGCGACGCCCGCGACGGGCGCCGCCGGGATCTATTGGCGTCGGGTGGTGAATGCTCAAACAATTTCCTAACCAAATAAAGGCGGGGCTCTCTCTCAATGCGGAGATCTCCGCCCCTGAATTTCCTGCGCCTGACTGGACCGTCACAGCGATTTTGCGCGGTCCCGCGGCGCTGGATCTCAATGCGGCCGGAACAGGTAGGGTCCATAAGTTCGCCGAAAACGGCGCGGCAACAGCAGGTTACAAGCCCGGGCTCTATTCTGTGTCACTACGGGCGACAAATGGCTCCGAGGTGCAAGAGCTCGAGGAGGGCCAACTCGAGATCATCGCCGATTTGGCGGGCGCTGCCGAGGGCCATGATCCTCGCAAGCACGCCGAAAAGGTGCTCGCGGCAATCGAGAGCGTGATCGAGAGCCGCGCCTCGAAAGATCAGATGGCCTATACCATCAACGGCAGATCGCTTTCACGGACCCCTCTCGCGGATCTTTTGCAGTTGCGCGCAACCTATCGCAAAGAGGTGCGCGAGCTACACGGCAAACGCCGGCGTCTTTTGGGTCGCACGGTTAAGGTGCGTATGTGATGGCGTGGCCCTTTTCCAAACGCACCGCCGAGCCCGCGCAAGTTCCGCAACGTGCCGAACCTGAATTTCGCGAGTCCTCGATCCCAAAGATTGCGCGGCGCCGCACAATTGCACCGGGATCACGCGGGCGCCGCTACTATGACGGGGGCGGCTCTGATCGGCACACAACAGGGTGGACGAAAACGCCCCTGACTGCCGATGAGATTATCGATCGCAATCAGGCGGTGTTGGTTGCGCGATCGCGTGAGCAAGCCGCCAACAACGACTATTTGAAATCCTTTATCCGCAACTGCGATCTGAATGTCGTAGGGCCAAAAGGGATCATTCTCTCCGCCCAGGCAAAGGATGAAAGTGGAACGCTTGACGCTGCGGCCAATGAAGCCCTGCAAGCGTGGTGGCGGAAATGGTCGCTGGGCAAGAATTGCGACATCAAAGGCCGGCGCAGTTTCCGCATGCTCTGCAAGGCGGCGATCAAAACCGCGGCCAAAGATGGCGAGTTCATGTTTCGCGAGATCCGCGGGCGCGCGGCGCCTATGGGGTACGCACTGCAAACCATCGACCCACAGCGTTGCCCGGTCGATTACAACGTCGATAACCTGAAAAATGGGCGGTTTATTCGCCAGGGTATCGAGTTCACTCGCGAGGGGCGCGCAGTCGCCTATTGGTTCCGTTCGAAATCCCATAGCCAATACACAGCAACCGAGCACCGCCTCGAGCGCGTACCGGCGGATCAGATCATTCACGGCTTTATCGAGGAGATCGAGGGCCAACGTCGCGGGATCCCCTGGGCGGCAACCTCGCTTTGGCGCCTAAACCAACTTCATGAGTTTGAAAAAGCCGCCCTCGTCAATGCTCGCATGGGTGCCAGCGTCGGCGGCTTCCTCGAATGGGATCAAGGCGAAGGTCCCGCGATTGATGAGGGCGACAGCGAGGATTACGAGGAAACCTTTCTCGAGCCAGA
Organism: uncultured Pelagimonas sp.; assembly: GCA_947497905.1. Lineage (GTDB taxonomy): Bacteria > Pseudomonadota > Alphaproteobacteria > Rhodobacterales > Rhodobacteraceae > CANMIH01. Next base: position 265,764 of record CANMIH010000002.1, on the reverse strand, counting down.
GGCAGGCGTATTCCAGGAGCTCGCCCCCGGCTTGCGTCACAAGTCATTTGATAGCCGTTACCCCTCTGGTGAGTTTACCCCGTTTCATAAGGCGATGTTGCGCGGTGCTGGCGCCGGCATGGGTGTTGCCTATGTCAACTTTGCCAATGACCTCGAGGGCGTGAATTTCAGCTCCATTCGCCAGGGCGTTCTAAACGAGCGTGAACATTGGATGGATTTGCAAGAGTGGTTGATCGAAACGCTTGTCGATCGAGCCTATCAGGCCGCGCTTGAAATCGCCCTCCTCAAGGGGATCGTTACGAATGGCAAGATCCGGTTGAGGGCCGAGCGGGTAGCGAAATATCGCAACGTGTTGTGGCAACCCCGCCGGTGGGCCTGGGTGGATCCTACAAAAGACATCAGCGCCGAAGTAACGGCGATGGAACGCATGCTGACCTCGCCCTCTGAGATCATCCGCAAAAGCGGGCGTGATCCTACGGCGGTTTGGCAGGCTTTCGCCGCCGACATCGAGGCGATGAAACAGGCCAACATTCCCGAAAACATCATCATGGCAACGCTGTTCAAAAACGGTGGGCCGATCGCGCCGAGGCCGGCGCCTCCCAAGAAAAAAGAGGGCATTCCAGATGACGAAACCGATTAAACACATCGCCTTGATCGGCCAATCCCTGACGCGCGCACTCACCGTTGAGCAGATCAACGGCAATCGCAGCCAAGGGCCAATGCGACGCACGGCAACGGTTGGTGTGATCGATGAGGAGGCCCGCACGGTTGAGGTGGCCTTTAGCTCGGAAACACCTGTGCCGCGTTGGTTTGGTGACGAGGTTCTCGATCACAGTCCCGGCGCGATGTCGCAAGAGCGCCTGTCTAACGGGGCGCCGGTTCTGTGGAACCATGACAAAGACGTGCAAATCGGTGTTGTCGAGGAATCCCGCATTGATGGCGATCGCACCGGGCGCGCAAAGTTGCGGTTCTCGAAATCGGGGCGCGCTGCCGAGATCTGGGCCGATATTGTCGATGGCGTAATTCGGCACGTATCGGTCGGGTATTTCATCCGCGCGATCAAGACCGAGGAGCGCGAAGGCCAGCGCGATAAGGTCACAATCACCGAATGGGAACCCTACGAAATCTCAATGACGAGCGTTCCCGCGGATCCAACGGTCGGCGTCGGGCGGTCGGTGGGGAACCCGCCAGAGGAACCGGATCCAACAATCGGGGATACTGGTCCCAGAAACAGACTTAACCTTACAGAGGGATCTGAACGAATGCTCAAAACTCTACGCCACAATGGGGCGCTGGTACGTGCAAAAGTTGACGAAGCTGGCAATGTGATCGAAGTTGTCGAAGTGCTGGAAAGCGCAGAGGCGACGCGTTCTTTTGCTGGCACTCTTGGCCTTGAGCGCGCGGAACAGCAGCGCACCGCGGCCTTGCTCGAGCTGGGCGAACAGTATTCGGCGCAATCGCTTGCGGCGAACGCGATCCGCGATAACACCAGCGTTGACGAGTTCACCCGCTCGCTTTTGGATCATGTACAGAACAATGGCGGCCAGCGCGGAAATCAGCCGCTCGATGACAATGGCGACATTGGCATGTCGGATGATGAGATCCAGAACTATAGCTTTGTTCGTGCGGTCAATGCGCTCTGCAATCCCAACGATCGCAGCGCTTGGGACGCGGCAACATTTGAGATCGAGGCATCGGACGCCGCCGCCCGCAGCACTGGCCAATCGGTGCAGGGCCTTATGGTTCCGCCTGATGTGCTGCGCCGCGCTTTGAACACCTCGACCTCTGGCGCCTCTGCCGGCGATACAGGGGGCTATGCGGTGGCGACCGATTTGCTTGCCCAGTCTTTTATTCACCAGCTCCGCAATCGCTCTGTGTTGTTGGGCATGGCGACCCCGATGGGCGGCCTTGTGGGCAATGTTGACATTCCCGGCCAAGCATCGGGCGCGAACGCCTATTGGCTTGGTGAAGACGAGGACGCGCAAGAAACCGGCGCCGAGCTGCGTATGCTGGGCATGTCGCCGAAAACCCTGGGCGCCTTCACCGAAGCCACTCGCAAAATGTTTCAGCAATCGTCGCTGGATGTTGAGGCATGGCTCCGCGGTGAGCTGGCGCGCGCCATTGCACTTAAAGTGGATCACACCGGGTTTTATGGTGCCGGCACCCCAACAACTCCGCTTGGGATTAAGAACATTCCTGGGATCAACGCCGTGCCATTTGCCGAGGTCCAACCCAACTGGCAAGAGATTGTGCAGCTCGAGACCGAGATCTCGTCTGACAACGCGGATGTTGCGAGCATGGCCTATATCGGCAACTCGAAGTTCCGCGGCCACTGCAAATCGACCGAGAAATTTGCGGGCTCGTCTGGGCGCACAATCTGGGAATCGGGCAATACCGTGAACGGCTATCGCTCCGAAATCACCAACCAGGTTGCGAATGGCGATCTCTTCCACGGCAACTTTGCTGACATGGTTATCGCGTCCTGGGGCGGGCTCGACCTGACCGTCGATCCTTACAGCAATTCGAAGAAAGGCCGCGTGCGTATCGTCGCCTTCCAAGACTTCGATTTTGCCTATCGCCATGTCGAGAGCTTCGCATTCGGCAAGAAAGCCGCGTGATCTCACTAGAGGCGGGGTAATCCCCGCCTTTTCCTAACTTCACATTTTGGGAAAGTAACAATGTCCAAACCTGCAAACACAGTGAACATCAAAGTCACCGCCGCCTTTGGCATGGGTGGCAAAATCGTCATGCCCGGGGAGGTCCTCCATGGGGTTCCCGAGGCCCAGGCGAAAAACTTGCTCGAGCGTGGTCGCGTTGAGCTCTACACCGGCGAGGAAAGCGACGAAGACACCGCGCCGGCGCTTGAAGACATGACCCTCGAGGAGCTGCGCACCGAAGCGGAAGATTATCAAATCGAAGGCGCTGACAAGATGACCAAAAAGGAAGTGATCGCAGCGATCCGCGACGCGGCAGAAGCCGCCTAATTCATGCCAGCCTGGGAAGATCTCACCGAGTTTTTTGATCCTGACGAGTTTGCCGATCGCGGCGAGCTCGAAAGGAATGACCAAATGATCGGTGAGATCTTTGGCATGTTTACCGATCCCAGCGAGCAAAAAGAGCTCGCCGACTTTGAACACACCGATCTCGATCCGGTGTTTCTCTACCCTTTGAACATTACCCCTGAGATCCGTCGTCATGACGTGCTCACAATCAGGGGCAAAGCCTATGATGTGCTCGAGCCGCCAGAACAGGACGGGACCGGGCTCGCGAGCGTGAAGCTCGGAAAGCCTACCGTGAAATACAATGCTGGCATTTGATCTCGATGACGAGAAGTTTGACGAGATCACCGCGGCTTATGATGCCACGCCAAAACAAGTCAGGCTCGCGCAACATCGCGCGCTAAGACGTACCGCGGCCACCCTGCGCAAGCTCTCCTCGAAAGGGCTTCAAAGTGAGCTGGGCCTGCGCAATGCCAAAGCCCTGCGCCGCCGGCTCAAAGAGTACCGCGTCGGCAAAGGTGGATCCGCCCTAAAGCTCTGGTGCGGCGCAAACGACTTGCCAATCTCCTCATTCAAGGGCCGGCCAAGAGCTGTTTCGGGGGGCGTCCAAGTTGGCGACACCACCATTCACGGGGCGTTTTTCTCAAAGATGCAGGGCAAACGCCGCGTCATGGTCCGCACGGATCCCAAAGGCCGGTGGAGCATCGCCGAGGCAACGCTCCCCGTTGCCGATCGCATGATGACCTTTCTCGAGGAAAACGTCTTTGTGGACATCGATGCGATTTTCTTTCGACATTTCAACCACGAGATCCGCGCCGCGACGGTCCTCAAAATCGGAGAATACAAGCGATGAGTGAGCCAATTGCTTTGGGTGAAGCGCTCGACACCGTGATCGCCTCGATCGGCGCCCAATTCCCCACATTCAACACCACCGCGGGCGAGGATCAGATCGACAAGGATTTGCCCGTGCCGGCAATTTTGGTGAGCATCGCCGAGATTGAACCGGATCTCGATCAGGACGGTCACAACGGGCAATTCCCCTGCATAATACGCCTCGAGGCGCAGGTCGTTTTAGGCGCGCGCAATGCCCAGGTGCGCCGCAACATTGCCGAGGCCGCGGGCGCCGTGGCGACATTCCTGCACTCTAACCGCCTGGGCGTGGCGTGGGGGCCCGCTGCCGTTCTGTCAGTCGAACCGGATGAGTTCGCGCCGGGATCCGATCGGTTTGAGATCTGGCGCGTTGAATGGGGGCACAGCGCCCACCTTGGCGCCACACACTTCGATGATGAGGGCGGAAAGACACCAAGCGAGATCCTCACCTCCTGGGCGCCTGAGACTGGCCCAGACCACGAGGCCCAGTATACCGCAGAGGCAACCTGATGTCAGATTATGCGATCGCTCAACTCATGCAGAAAATCGAAAACCTGATACGCATCGCGACCGTGATCGAGCGTGATGGCGATCGGGCAAAGGTCGATTGGGGCAATGACACGCCGAGCGCGTGGCTCAAGATTGCACAGCTCGGATCCGAGGAGCTGAAATTCTGGATCCCACCCAGCAAAGGAACACAGGTGGTTGTGATCTCGCCCGGTGGTGACACCACCAAAGGCGTGATATTCCCCGGCCCCTTTGCCGGCGGCGTGCCGACCGGAAATTTTGCCGGCACTATCACCGGCGTCGGCGACGTGATCGCGTCTGAAATTAGCCTTGTGGGGCATGTTCACAAGGGGGTCTTGCCGGGGACGGCGGATACGGAGGGGCCAAAATGAGCTAGCAACTGTATTTCTCAAATCGTCAATACACTCTGCAAATCTCGGCAGAAGTGGAACGCTCAGACGATTTGAGAAATACAGTTGCTAGAACGCAGTCTTGTTGATAGCGGATGTTACATCTACAACGAGCCGAAACATTAAACTTCCTGGTACGATATGAATTTTAACTTTCTCAAAGAACTCGTTGCTCAGAGTCAGCTGACAAAGGGGCTTGTCGAGTGGAACCTTCGACGTGTCGATCGGATTAACTCCAAGAAAGAAGGTCGCACTGTTTATGACCACCGCTTCGGCGTCCTGGGTATTATGAAAAATGAAGCGCTCAATGTGGATGAATGGATCCGGCACTACCGATGGCAAGGTGCGGGTAAGATCTATCTAATTGATAACGGCAGCACTGATAATACGATTGAAAAGGTTAAGCCTTGGATAGAAGCTGGCATTGTCGAGCTCATTTCACTGACGGAGATTTGGGCTCAGCCAAAGCATTATTGGACCGCAATTGAAAAATTTAAGATACGTAAACACTGTGAATGGTTGCTGATCGCTGATCTTGACGAGTTTTGGTTTTGTAAGGACGGTAAATCTTTGTCGGCCCAGCTTGGTGAGATGGACGATCTTGATGTAATCTACGCCAATTGGACGATGTTTGGCAGTGCAGGGCACGAAAACCATCCTGATAGTCTTAGGTTGCGCTTAACTCGGAAGAAGCCTTTAGGTTCGCTTGATGGGGGAACAAAATGGATTGCACGTACGCATGTTTTGAGTTCTCGGAATGCCGTTCAAGTTCATAAGGTGAAAGGTGCTTGTTCCTCACGCACGTATACAAGAAACGATGTTTTTCAAATCAATCATTACCAAAACCAGAGCCTTGAGTTTTGGACGACTGTTAAAATGTGCAGAGGTGATGTTTTGGGGTCTCGCTATGAGGATACCCGGCAGATGGAGAATTTCCATTCATTGGACGCAGCATGCACCGACTTGGATCTTCAGCTCAAAACAATGTGCGATTCATCACCTGACAGCTCTTCTTCTGCTTAGGCCGTGTTGACAAAAGGGTTTCCCATCGCCGCCTGATCGTGATTCAAGCTGGTATCTGCGATGGAGATCAGCTTGGCACGAGACTTGATGTCGGACGAGGAATGGGCGTTCTTTAAACAGTTCATCTTGGCTGTCCGCGCCCTGAATGGGCGCAAACCGACCAACCACCGGCATTTACTTGATGGGATTTTCTGGATCGCCCGCACTGGCGCCACCTGGCGGGACTTACCCGAAGAGTTCGGCAAATGGTCGAGCGTATACCGGCAGTTCCGGCACTGGATGCTGGCGGAGTTGTGGGAAGACATCATGGATGCCCTTAGTGGGGCCGTGCCAGATGCCCTTCAAATGATCCCTCTCGGCGGCAAAGCCGCCTGCCGGGCAGCGCACAGCACCGTCACCCGCGCCCATAATCAGGCAGCGGGCGCAAAAGGGGAACTCCGCGACAGGGTTTTGGCCGCTCAAGTGGTGGCTTCACGACCAAGATCCATCTCCGCGTCAACGGCGAGGTATTGATCCCCCATTGGTCCGAGGACAATGCCGAGCGTCCTGTTGGCCGACAGAGGCTATGAGGCTGACAGCATTCGTAAAAAGATGGAGATGCGAGACGTGCTTACCCAAATTCCCATGCGCAAGTCACGAAAGATGCGCGTCGGTGTGGATCATTCGCCGTATTCGTTGCGCAACCTCGTCCAGCGGTGCTTCAACAAGCTGAAAAACGCGCGTCGTGTCGCAACCCGCTACGATAAGACAGCCGAGAGCTTCCTTGGCTTCAGAGATATCACATCAATCCACCTTTGGGTCCGTCTTTTGTCAACATGACCTATGTGTCCTTGAAGCGGAGGTTAAAGACCCGCGATCGCGGGGAACCCGCCAGAGGAACTCTGCGTCCTGATAGTCCATCTTGGGGCTATGATTGGGACACATGCACAAACAGGGCGCCAGCTCGACGGAATTGATCACCTCCGGCAATCGATCCGCGATATTCTGACCACGCCGATCGGGGCGCGCGTTTTGCGCCGCCCCTATGGCTCGCGACTGCCCGAGCTGATCGACAAACCATATTCACAACCGACGAAACTCGCGATCATCGCCGCAACTGCCGAGGCGCTCATGCTTTGGGAAGAGCGGATCGAGCTCGATCAAATCAATCTAACCAGTTTTCACCCCGGCAAGATCACTCTCGAGCTGATTGGGCGCTATCTGCCCGATGGGCGCGCGGTGACGCTTTCGGGAATCGAGGTCACATGAGCGCCTATTCCGCCATTCCACTCGCCGAGCTCCCAGAGCCGTCGATCGTAGCCCGCAAAGATGCCGAGGCGATCCTTGGGGAGCTCAAAGCGTGGCTGATCGCCCGGGATCCCTCGCTCGCGCCCGTTCTCGAGCTCGAGAGCGAGCCGGCGCTCAAGATCCTCGAGGCTTGGGCTTACCGCGAGACACTCCTCCGCGCCGAATTTGATGATGCAGGCCGCGGCAACATGCTTGCCTTTGCCCGCGGCGCCCAGCTCGACCACCTCGCCGCGCTCTTTGGGGTGCGGCGCGCGGTTGTCCAGGAGGCGGATCCCGACGCATTTCCGCCGGTGCCTGAGATCCTCGAGGAGGACCATCGCTTTCGCTTGCGGGTTCAGCTCTCACTTGAAGGCGCCACAACAGCCGGCCCGCGTGGATCCTATCGGTTCTGGGGGCTCACCGCCTCGCCACATGTAAAGGATGTTGGGATCGAGTCGCCGGAACCCGGCGAGGTGCGGGTCACTGTCCTTTCGAATGTTGGCGACGGTACGCCAGACGCGGCGCTCCTCGATGTCGTGCGGGCAAAGCTGAATGATGAGGAGATCCGCCCGATCACGGATCTCGTCACTGTCCAGCCGGCCACGGTTCAAACCTATCAGGTGCAAGCCGTACTTACGCTCTACGCGGGGCCAGATGGCGAGATCGCCCGCGCCGCCGCAGAATCCGCTTTGCGGGTCTATGTCGAGGATCGGCATCGGTTGGGGCATGATGTGACAATCTCCGGCCTGCATGCGGCTTTGCATCAACCGGGCGTGCAGAACGTCACCTTGCAAGCGCCTCTGGCCGACATCGTGATCGCGCCGGAACACGCCGCCTATTGCTCCTCTGTATCCGTGACGATCGGGGGTCGCGATGTCTGACGCGCCGAGCCTTTTGCCAAACAACGCCACGCCTCTCGAGCGATCGCTTGATCTCTTTCCCGTGCGTATCGCGCCGGCTCCCAAGCGCATTGCCACGCTCTGGGATGCTGAGACATGCCCAGCTCATTTGCTCCCCTATCTCGCCTGGGCGTTTTCGGTCGATGACTGGCAAGACGATTGGCCCGAAACACAGCGCCGGAAAGTGCTCCTCGATGCGATCGCGGTTCACCGCCGCAAAGGCACCGTGCGCGCGGTCAAGGATGCGCTTGCATCGGCTGGCTTTGGTGACGCCCAGGTGATCGAGCGGCATGGCTGGGAAAAGCACAATGGCGCCATGACCTACAACGGCACGCCCACCTATAGCACGCCCGACCATTGGGCCGAATATCGGGTGCGCCTCAATCGTCCGATTACGATCGAGCAAGCCGCCCAGGTGCGCGCGATCCTCGAGAAGGTCGCGCCGGCGCGCAGCCGGCTAAAGGCGCTCGAATTCACGGAAGCTCTCAACACCTTCAACGCCCGCGTTTCGCATGATGGGCAGTACACGTATGGAGTCGCCTAATGGCAGATTTGCAAGAAACCCAAACTTGGACACCCGGCATTTACCAGATCGAGACAAACGATCCCGTTGTTGGTGGCCCGCCAGATCTCGCGCAAGGTGAAGGGATCAGCAATGTACAGGCCTTGCAACTTGCTAGCCGTACCGCTTGGTTGAAACTACAAATCGCGGAGCTGTCCCAAAGTGTCGCCGACATCGATTTTGGCCCACAAATTCAGGCAAAATTTGACGAGCTGGTGGACAGCGCGCCGGGGGCGTTAAATACGTTGAACGAGCTGGCGGTCGCGCTGCAAAGCAATGACAGCGAGATCGCTGCTTTGGTGTCGCAAATCGCAGCGATGCAAAACTCGGTGAATAACATCGATGTCACGGCGCAGATCAACGCGGCGATAAATAACATCGTCGATGGTGCCCCGGCGGCGCTGAACACGCTGCGCGAACTGGCACTGGCGTTGCAGGGCAATGACAGCGACATCGCAGCTCTGGTTTCGCAAATTTCCGGCGTTCAAACCACTTACAACAACTTGGTTGCGGGCGCGCCTGCTAACCTCAACACGCTTGCAGAGCTGGCGAGCGCAATTCAAGCCCAGCAACAGCGCAAGCCCACCTACACCGTTCTGGCGGAATATCCGACGCGAAAGTATGATGGCACGATAACCCTGAGCCAGCCAATGACCAACTTTGATAGTCTGATATGGGATGCTGTTCATTACAATCTCGGGGCCACTCATCACCGGTATTGGGAGTTCCCGCGCGCGCTCACCCCTCAGGGACATAAGATCTACCTTGGGAGCAGCAGTTGGGCGGCTCATTGGATCTACACCAGCGCGACTACATTGACGTTAGAGAGCGAATATTACAGCCGAATTAACCGTGTCATAGGAGTGAAATACTAATGACAATTCACGTCTGTGAACCGAACGGCAAATACATTGCCAGCTATCCCGGCCCCTCTATTCCTGAAACATGCCCGGGCGGGTCATACACCGTTGAAAGCGCCCCGCCTGATGCGGGGGCTACATGGGATGGCGAAAAATGGTTGGCCTCCGAGCCGGCGCAAAATCTCGTGCCGCTTGAGCAATATCAGTTTCACGCGATGCTCAAACTTGCGAACCTCGAGGGTGCCGTAAAATCCGCGATTGCGGCAATGCCAGATGAAACAGCGCGTGCCGTTGCTGAGGCCAAGCTTGAGCGCACGAGGGAATTCAATCGCGAGGATAGTCTAGTTATCGATCTCTCCACCGCGATCGGGCTCACCTCCGCAGAACTAGACGAAATGTGGCTTAAAGCCGCCAAGTTCTAAGCCTTCAGGTTCCCCACAACGGCGCAGAAATCGCCAGTGGGGAACCCGCCAGAGGAACCGATATACGAACCGTGAAATAGTGGCTTCAACAGCAACTTTTGCAGAGAGGCCCGCATGTCCGCACAGTTCTTGCACGGCGTCGAAGTCATGGAAATTGACGCCGGCCCGCGCCCAATTCAAACGGTAAAATCGTCGGTGATCGGCGTGGTTGGCACCGCGCCCGATGCCGACAATGATGTTTTCCCGCTCAACACCCCGGTAATGGTTGCCGGCTCGCGTGCCAAGGCCGCGAAGCTGGATATGACCGGCAACGGCAAAGGCACCCTTGGCGGCGCCATGGATGGGATCTTTGACCAATCCGGCGCCGCGGTTGTGGTGGTGCGCGTGGCAGAAGATGCCGACACAACCACACAGCTCGCCAATGTGATCGGCGGCGCAGATGCCAACACCGGCCAATTTGAGGGGCTTCACGCACTCAAAGGTGCCGAAAGTATCCTTGGCGCCCAGCCTCGTATGATCATTGCGCCGGGGTTCACACACCTGCGCCCAGCCGATGCCGCAAACCCGGTTGTTGCCGAGGCGCAGGGTATTTGCGAGCGCATGCGCGCGGTCATGTTTGCCGATGGCCCCAACACCAACGATGCCGCAGCGATCCAGTGGGCGCAGGATTTTGGCTCTGATCGCATCTATCTGAGCGATCCTTGGCATAAGGTTTTGCAGGGTGGCAATATCATCGATCGGCCACCCTCCGCCGCGCTTGCCGGGATCCAGGCGAAAGCCGACAATGAGGTCGGATTCTGGAAATCGCTCTCTAACGAGCTGATCAACGGCATCGTGGGAACCTCACGCCCGGTTGATTTTGTTCTGGGCGATAAAAACTCGCGCGCAAACCTGTTGAACGAGGCCAAGGTCGGAACCACGATCCGGCAAAACGGTTATCGCACCTGGGGCAATCGCAGCCTGACAGCAGACAGCAAATGGCATTTCCTTTGCGTCCGCCGGACCGCTGACATCATCAACGACTCGCTCTTGCGCGCCCACCTCTGGGCCGTGGATCGCGGCATCACGCGAAACTACAATGAGAGCGTGACCGAGGGCGTCAACTCCTACCTTTCGGGCCTGCAAGCGCTGGGCGCGATCCTGGGCGGCAAATGCTGGGCGGATCCCGAGCTCAACACCGCGGCCAACGTCCAGTTGGGCAAGGTCTATTTCAACTTTGACTTTACACCAGTCTACCCCGCCGAGCACGTCGTGTTCCGCTCGCATCTGGTGAATGACTACATCGAGGAGGTGTTTGCATAATGGCCGCCGACGACATCCTGAAATATCTCAACCTCATCGTTGATGGCAAAGGCTATGCCGGCAAGATCGAGGAATACAGCCCGCCCGATCTCGTGGTGTCGACTGAGGAATTCCGCGCTGGCGGAATGGACGTGCCAATCGACATCGACATGGGGCAGGAAAAAATGACCTGTTCCTTTGTGATCCCCTCCTATGACGCGGATCTTTTGGCGCTCTGGGGAATTCGTAAGGGTGCAACTTTGCCCTTCACGGCGAAAGGCTCCCTCGAAAGCCTCGATGGCTCTACAAAGGCCGTTTTGCACGCCATGCGCGGCAAGATCACCTCGCTCGCCCGTGGGACCTGGGGATCCGGCAAAAAGCCCGCCATGACCGTAACCATGAGCCTCCAATACTACCGCGAGGAACAGGCGGGGCACGTCCTTCATGAAATCGATGCGATCAACATGATCCGCATCATCAACGGCGTGGATCAGCTCGCAGAGCACCGCGCAAACATCGGCCTATAAGGAGAGCCACTTTGACAAAAGCTATTGTATCCCCCGCCGCCGCTGCCGCTGCCGCTCTTGCCGCAGCCCTGCCGGACTTTCTCACCGAGAACGCTGACGGCTCCATGATCATCGACTTTGGCGATCGCCCTGCCACGATCGATGGCGGCGAGGTCAAAGAGCTCACCATGCGCGAGCCCCTTGTCAGCGATCAGATGGCATCACGGCAGGGATCGGCAAACGCCGGCGAAGCTGAGATCAAACTGATCGCCAACCTTTGCGAAATCGCTCCCGACTCCGTCGGGGGCCTGACAATGCGGCAGTACGGGCGATGTCAGGCCGCACTGTCTTTTTTAACTGGCTGACGCCTGATGATGTGCGGGCGGGGTCTTTGTTCCTCGCCCGTTTCACCGGATGGCCCGTCTCTGACATCGAGGCGATGCCAGTCAGCAAGTTTATGTGGTGGATTGAAGGCCTTCCCAAGAAATGAGCAAACGCCAAAACTACAACGCATCGATCACTATCGGGAGCGTTCTCGAAAATTCGGTCAAGCGTAACATCGGCGTTTTGACCTCTGGGCTCGATAAGGTCAGCAATGGAATAAAAGATGTCGAGCGCCGGCAAAAGGAGCTCGACAAACAACGCTCAATGCTGCGCCGCCAGGGGCAAGACGTGTCCCACCTCGATCGGGAATATGAAGATCTCGAGCGCACCCTAAAGGATCTGCGCAAAGCACAAGAGCGATGGAACCGCGCCGCCGCCGCATCGACTCGCGTTGGTGCCAATTTCCGAAACATGACAAGCGACATGGGGCGCCAGATGCGCCGGCTCTCGATCGGAGCCGTTGCCGCCGGTGGGGCGATTTTTGGCCTCGCCGCCTCAACCGCCTCTTTGGGCGATGATGTCGCCAAAAGCGCCGACAAGCTGGGCTTTGGCATCGAGGGCTTGCAAGAGCTGCGTTATGCCGCCGAGCGATCAGGCGTTGCCACCAGCACTTTCGACTCTTCGATGCTGGCATTGACCAAGCGCGTCGGCGAGGCCGCGCAGGGCTTTGGCGCCGGCAAGAAAGCCCTCGAGCAACTGGGCCTCAAAGCCGAGGACATGGTGAAACTCGCGCCAGAGGAGCAGCTCGCCCTCATTGCCGAGCGCCTCAAAGATATTGAAAGCCCCGCAGAGCAAGCCGCGGTTGCCTCCGGCCTGTTCAGCCGTGCCGGCATTGGTATGGTCAACATGCTCCGCGGCGGATCCGATGGGCTCACGCAGCTGCGCGAAGATGCGCAACGCACCGGCTACGTGCTCTCAGAAAAAGCCGCGCGCGATGCCGAGGTCTTCCAGGACACATTGCTCGACACACAACTCGCCGTGTCTGGGCTGAAAAACACCGTGGGCGCCGCGCTGATGCCGGTTGTCACAACGGCAATGAAGCAAGTTGGCGACGCGATCATTGATAACCATGAATCCGTTGAGGCGTGGTCTGAGGGTTTTGCCGATAGCGTCGAGGACGCTTTGCCAAAGGCTATCGAGCTTGCATCCGGCATCGGGCAAATTGGCTCTGTGGTCTGGGATGTCGTAGGTGCAACCGCCGAAATGGTTGGCGGTTGGGAAAACTTTGGTGTTGTGGTTGGGACCGTTCTCGCCGGGAAAACCCTCCTCACGGTCGCCAAATTTGGAACCTCAGTTTTTAGCCTGGGCCGCGCGATGTTTACGCTCGCCGCGGCAACGCCCTTTGTCGCGACCGGGATCCGCGCGATCGGCGCCGCTCTGATTGCAAACCCGATCGGATTGACCATCGCCGCAATCGCGGGCGGAGCCGCGCTCATCTACAAGGAGTGGGATAACGTCGGCCCTTGGTTTGGTGAGCTATGGGATGAGACCAAAACCTATTTTAGCGGGATCTCTGATTTTATCGGTGGCGTGTTCACTGGTGACATGAAGCGCGCCCGCGAGGGCTTGGAGACCTCTTGGGATGGATTGACGGGCGTCTATTCGACCCTCTGGGATGGCATCGGCTCAACCTTCAAATATGCCTATGACAACGTAATCAAACCCGTCACCGATGCGCTTGGCGTGACCGAACCGATCGAGGCCGCTTGGACTGGGGCAAAGGTCAAAATCGGCGAGATCTTTGGCGCGATCGGGGGCTTTTTCTCGGATACCTGGGAAACCTATGTAAGCCCGGTGATCACTGGCCTCAGCTCGACCGAAAGCATTGGCGCAGCTTGGGAGGCCGCAAAGGCCGGCCTCGATCCCGTGCTTACATGGATCGGCGACAAGTTCGCCGCGGTCATGGCGTTTATCTCCCCCGTGATCGATGCGCTCAAATGGACCTATGAGAACGGCACCGCCGCAGTGGGCGCGGTTGCCGGCGCGCTTGGCATCGGCACCGCCGGCCCGGATCTAGGCAAAGAGGCAAGCGACAACGCGCGCGCACCTGGTGCAAGCGGGCTAGATCGGGGACAGCAAGCCAGTGTTCAGGCCGCGCAGCGCGCGCGCCTCCGCAAGCTGGGCGTGCCAGAGGACAAACTGCCACCAATTCAAAAGCGGGCGCTTGGGGGCGGGTTCCGCCCTGGGTGGCTTTTGACTGGCGAGGCCGGCCCAGAGCTGAAATTTGAAAGCCGTGCCGGCTACGTCGCCAATAATCGCGCCATGCGCCAGCTCGCCGGATATGCCGATCGCGTGGGCGCCTTTATGGAGGCGCGCAGCGCGCAGACCTCCGCAAAATCTGGCCGGTTCACTGACACGATCAAACAGCTCTCCGCGCCGCCGGCCGGCGGAACTCAACAGGTTGTGCAGCATATCACGAACCACATTCACGCCGCCGGCGCAGATGCTCAAGAATTGATCCGCCTCCTCGAGGAGCGCGAGCGCCGCGCCGCCGGAAATGGTCTTTTTGACCGGACGCCGGCCCTTGGCGAGTTTGGGAGATAACCATGCCTAATGTGATGATGCAGCTTGGCGGCTATCAATTCTCGATCGATAACGCCGCCTATCAATCCCTCACCCGATCAACCGAATATCGATGGGCCAGACAGGCGCAAATCGGATCCCATGACGCTTTGCAGTTCACTGGATACGGGACCGATAAAATCGACCTCGAGGGCGTGATCTATCCACATTTCCGCGGGGGTGTTGGGCAGATTGACAAGATGCGCGCGCAAGCCGGTCTGGGGATCCCGATGCCGCTCGTCTCTGGAACCGGCAAGATCCTTGGGCTTTGGGTGATCACCTCGATCGGCGAGGGCCAAGAAATTTTTGCAAAGGCCGGCGTACCGCGCCGCCAAACCTTCACATTGGGGATTGAGAAATATGGCGGCTCGCTCCGGTCATTCCTACGTCACCTCAGACGGTGACGTGCTCGATAGCATCATCGAAAACCACTATGGCGACACCCTGGGCGACAAGATCGGCCAAGTGTTGGCGGCAAACCCTGGGCTCGCGTCCAAGGGGCCTGTTTATGATGCCGGCCTAAAGATCGCATTGCCTCAGATCGATGAGGCCCAAAGCGCGGAGACAGTCTCGCTATGGGGTTGATAAGCCAGCTTACAGACTTTCGGCCACTATTGCGCGTGTCGATCAATGGGATCCCGCTCTCTGGTTTGGCGTTCTCGCAAATCACTAGCTGCCGCGTCACAGATACCGCCGGAATCTACTCAGACACCGCGGAGATCACTTGGGCAAATGTCTCGATGTTCAACACGTTCGCGATGCCGGCACCAGGCGCCGAGATCTTGATCGAGCTGGGCTATCTGGGCGACTTTAAACACATGGGGCTCTTTGTGGCCGATGAGGTGGAGGAGAGCAGCCCACCGCGGCAAATCCGCGTCACAGGACGCGCCAAGCCGCAAGGGTCAACCAAAGGGGGCTTGGCACCGCTACAGCAGCAGAAAACGCGCTCCTGGGCCGAAGGGATGAGCCTTAAGGCCATTGCCGAGACCATTGCGGGCGAGAATGGCCTCCGCCCAGGAGTGACGGAAAAAGCCGGCGCGCTTATCCCCGGCCACATCGATCAGATTGACGAGAGCGACATCGCCGTTTTGACAAGGATCGCAGCGCGCTTTGACCTGATCGCCAAACCCGCGGGTGGAGTGCTGTTTATTGGCGAGCGTGGCGCTGGCATTAAGGCCTCCGGGCAACCCACGTCCACGGTGCGGATCTTTGAAAGCGATCTCTCGCGCTGGGCGATGCGGCGCAGTCTGGGCGAGATCACTGGCACGGTGATTGCCACCTATCGAGATCTCGAAAAAGGTGAGGATGTCGAGGTTAAGATCGGCGACAAAGAACCCGTGCGCCGGCTCCGCCAAAGGTTCCGCGATGAGCAAGAGGCCCGCGCCGTGGCAGATGCCGAAGCCCGCCGCGCTGGGCGCGCGAAAGAAGCCCTCGAGGTAGAAATGCCTGGGAACCCCTCGATAGTCGCTGAGGGGCGACTCGCCTTGACCGGATGCAGCTCCGCGGCGGATGGGGTTTGGCTTGTGGATACGGTCACGCATGAGATCTCATCCGCGGGTTACAAAACCTCAGCTCGAGCCACGCCTCAAGCTTGAAAATTGCGAATGAGGACGCCCCTCACCAAGCCCAGCGTTCACCTAAAAGAATAACGCCACCCCGAAAAAATCGGGATGGCGTCGAGCTTCAAAACGAGCAAACGAAAA
Source organism: uncultured Pelagimonas sp. (assembly GCA_947497905.1). Taxonomy (GTDB): domain Bacteria; phylum Pseudomonadota; class Alphaproteobacteria; order Rhodobacterales; family Rhodobacteraceae; genus CANMIH01. The sequence continues at coordinate 249,510 of CANMIH010000002.1, read as the reverse complement.
GACAAACAAATCTACTCTTTACACATGAACTCACAACCAACCACTTGTTACTCGGTCACTGATACTTTTCGTACTCGTTACACGATTCAATCGTTACAACTTTAGTTTGAACCGCCCCGCTTAACACGGGGTAAACAAGGCCAATAAAGCTTTAGGCAACTTGGGAAGAGAGAAGACAGCTGACCAAAATAAAAAATGGCTAGATCTTCTGGAGGCCTAGAGCATGACCTATGACCAGAAGATCTAACCATTAGAGATTGAACGCCGAAAGTTCTACAGAAGAGCATAAAACCCTCTGTTAAAGAAGATCATGCGGTATTCGCATTAATTTTAGGTAAATCGTTCGGACTTTACAGGCCACTTTTGGGGAACCCGCCAGAGGCATCAGCTTTGCTCTTGGTGCAGAGTGCACGAAACGGGCGCTGAGGGATGCACGAACGAATGACTTTTATCGAATGGCTCAAAACGGTCTGGCCGATCGGCGTGGTTCTTATGGGGGTTAGCGTGCGCCTCGAGGTTGCCCAGGCGCTCAACCGCCAGAAAAGCCGCGGCCTTGAAAAGGATCTCGATCGTGAGCGGGAAGATCGAAAAGCCCAAAACGCCGAAACGCGCGAACGGGTGTCGCGCGTCGAGGCGAGCATCGATCAGCAGCTAGGAGAAATCCGCAACGACATCAAAACGCTATTGTCTCGAAATATCTAACCAAACTACTTACGTCCGAGACGGTTCATCCTGCAATATGCATACTCTTTCTGATAGCTTTCCGGCAAAAACCCGATAATTGGAGTGTCATAACCTGTCCAACATCCAAAATAGGATGGGTTCCAAGGTAGACGGGCGAAGCTAGTGTCGGCGAGATCAAATCTTGTTGCCATTGCCAACCCAATCTCATCGAGATCCGATGTGTTCTGAATAATTAGGTCTGAGCCCTTACGGGACTGAGTTTTTAAATTCTTTGTTCCGAAGTAGACTTCAACCGCGTGCAAGCCACTGCTCTTACTTTGCAGGACCGTTCTAACCAAGCAAGGCCGGAGCTTAAGCTCGGCCTTGGGCTTTGTTTCCGGGTAGTAGCAAGCTACAATGTCATACATCGAAGGAGGAGAAAGCACCCATTTAGGATGCGGAAATGTCCCCGATGCCATCAATTACTTCCCATTCGTCATTTTCAATTTCAGCTTTAGCCTTAGCGCGCAAAAAAGCCACGCCCTCGACGGTAACATCATCATTATAATCGTATGCTTCTGCGGGAAAAGCCCGTTGTGTGTTCAGCATATTGTCGTCGCACTTGGCCAATGCAGCCATGTTTGCTCCTTACCTAAACTGTAGAGTCCAAATATAAGACCCCATTCCCCTCGAACCAGTAACAAGCCTGTCACAAGTTCGTTCGTGAAGGGTTAAAGTGGTGTTCGGTAGTACTGTTATTCACGAAAAATGAACTCAGATCCATCGCTACATGTATGTTTCTTGGGGTCGCTCCATCAACATCTTGTGCGTCAAGTCCTTTTTATATTAACTTCAAGCCGCAAAGCGATTCGCCGAACCTCTTGTGTCAACACTTATCTCGACAATCCACTATACTCGCCACAAGGTTAAGTTGAAGCGTGGATTTTCTGACCAAGCACCTTAGAAAACGGTTTAGTTTGAGTAAGTTAGCCTCCAAACAAAGACGCGATTGGGGTTGGCTCGCTCAAATGACGCGAGTGACTAGACAAGTGGAAATGCGCCAGGTGGCAGCGCTCGCGGAGCAGGAGGGTGTTCAGTAGCGCTGAAGGTTTTGCAATAGTTGAATTTGCCTACTTCGCTGATTGCAGATGTTCTCCCTACGTTCCACCCTTTACGAAAGGGTATGCAGAGCGGAATCATCAAGGCAAAAGACCACCCCCATGCCCACGTCGTGGTGATTTGTAAGCCATGTGGCCGGCGAGGTGTCTACTCAAAAGCCCGGTTTGTGGAGCTGGTGGGCGCTGAAACACCCATGCCAGATGCTAGGCTAATCATCGCACGGCTTGCGGGATGTCAGAAAGTGGATTTGTGGCGCGTGGATCTGTTTAACCAGTGTTCCGTTAGTTACGAAATCCCCACTGGCGAGCAAGATTGAGGTGCACATTTTTGCCACACATTTTGCCACACTTTTTGCCACACCGAGCAAACCTCACCATTTGGAACATGTTGTTTTATTTTGACAAATATGCTCACTCAAACTTGGTTGGAATTCCTTCCGCTCCGCCACACATCTGACATTCCAGACAATGCAATGACTTGGTCTGGCAGCAGATCCCTTTGGTTCAGCATGTCGATTGTCGCGCCAATCTGATAATGAGATCCGCGCTCTGCCCAGTTGGTATGTCATGGACATTTACGCCTGATAATCGCGCAATGACACCTCAACAATCAGCGCTTCGCCGAATTTATTACGCGGCAACAACAGCGATTATTTTCATACGTATATGGCGCTAACAGAACTCAGAGGCGCCTATCTATCTTGTATTTCAGGAGGCAAGATGACATATGAATGGGGCGACGTTATCTCTATCGGCCACACTGCTCCTCTAAGTTCAGTCTTTTCGATCTAGCACTGACTTTGCCGACATGCCGCATTTCGCGGGCATCTAACTTGGAGAATGACAATGGCCAATGGCACCGTAAAATGGTTCAACACCACCAAAGGTTACGGATTTATCGCCCCTGAAGGCGGCGGAAAAGACGTGTTTGTACACATTTCTGCAGTTGAGCGCGCAGGCCTGACCGGTCTGGCAGACAACCAGAAAGTTACCTTTGACGTGGAAGCAGGCCGTGATGGCCGCGAAAGCGCGAGCAACATCGCTCTAGCGTAAGGCTCTTCCCCAATCTTTCGGGGCAATCCTAAAGAATTCAAACGGGTGTATCGCAAGCGGTGCACCCGTTTTTGATTCGACCTGCTCTCGCCCGGATCTGTTCGAAACAGGCGCGAGACCAATGTTCAAACAGGCTCTCGGACATCAAATCAGCCAGTTATTTGAATTTTCTCAACAAACACCCTATATACAACGTCAACCAAAAAAATCTGAGCAGTTTCTGAATGTACAGCCTTCTCCAATCCCTTTGGCGGGATCTTCTTTCTCTTATGCTTCAACGCCCCAAAGCGTTGCAGATGGCCGCGCTGTGCCATCGTGGGGAAGGCAAAAAGAAAGAATATCTTTTGGTGACCAGTCGGGACACCGGGCGTTGGATTATTCCAAAGGGCTGGCCCATTCGCGGATTGAACTCGAGTGAGACCGCCATGCGTGAAGCCTGGGAGGAAGCCGGTGTCAAAGATGGTGAAGTCGACGATGCACCAATCGGCAGTTACTCCTACAACAAGAAACGCGCCAACGGCTTTGAAGTTCCAGTGAAAACTCTGGTCTACTCGGTTGCGGTCAACAATCTGGCGGAAGAATTTCCCGAAGCCCATGAGCGTCAACGCAAATGGGTGAGCGCGGAAAAGGCGGCCTCATTGGTCAATGAATCCGGTTTGAAGTCGATTTTTCATTCTGAGAAGGCCAATCGCCGCGACATTTGAACGGTTGCGTCCTTGCATGTCGACCCGGTAAGGAACCCCACCACATTCAGGGGACATTCCGATGACTGAACAGCAAGGCGATCCACGCCACCTCGAGACGCTTGACCGAGATCTCGCCCGGTTTTCCAAACTAGAGACCGCGACAGCCTTGATCGCTCGCCCCATGGTTGGCCTGAGCGTGTCCTTTGTGTTTGTGGTTCTCGCGGGCATCGCCGCCATGCTGTTCTTTGGTCAAACCAACAACACGCTAATTGTGGTTCTTGCCGCCTGTCTTGGCGCATATATGGCGTTGAACATTGGCGCCAATGACGTAGCCAACAATATGGGCCCTGCGGTGGGTGCAAACGCGCTCTCGATGGGGGGGGCCATCGCCATTGCCGTAATTTTCGAAAGCGCAGGCGCCCTGATCGCGGGTGGTGATGTGGTTTCAACCATCGCCAAGGGCATTATCGCACCCGAAAGCATGGGCACGGCCTCGGTGTTTATCTGGGCCATGATGGCCGCGCTGCTATCTGCGGCGCTTTGGGTCAATCTTGCCACCTGGATCGGAGCCCCTGTGTCGACCACGCACTCGGTTGTTGGTGGTGTGATGGGAGCAGGCATTGCCGCGGCTGGGTTTGCGGCCGTGAACTGGACAACCATGGGCAAAATCGCCGCCAGCTGGGTCATCTCACCCGTTCTGGGCGGTGTTGTCGCCGCGCTGTTCCTCGCGTTGATCAAGTCACGCATCATCTATCGCGAAGACAAGATTGCAGCAGCCCGCACCTGGGTGCCTGTCCTCGTGGGCATCATGGCCGGCGCATTTGCATCTTATCTGGCCCTTAAAGGGTTGAAGAAGATCATCAAGATCGATCTGCCCATGTCCTTGATGATTGGTGCCGCCGTTGGTGTGCTGGTTTGGATCATTATGATCCCGCTGATCCGCAAACAATCCGAAGGCCTGGAGAACCGGAACAAGTCGCTCAAAGTTCTGTTTGGCATTCCACTTGTGGTCTCTGCAGCCCTTTTGAGCTTTGCTCATGGCGCAAATGATGTGGCGAATGCAGTTGGCCCCTTGGCGGCGATTGTTCAGGCTTCGCTGTCAGGTGACTTCACACATGCGGTATCAATCCCCTATTGGGTCATGGTGATCGGGGCCTTTGGCATTTCGTTTGGTCTGTTCCTCTTTGGGCCAAAACTGATCCGCATGGTTGGTGGCCAGATCACGAAACTGAACCCGATGCGCGCCTATTGTGTCGCCTTGTCGGCGGCGATCACCGTGATCGTGGCAAGCTGGCTTGGCCTACCGGTCAGCTCAACTCATATCGCGGTTGGTGCCGTGTTTGGTGTGGGCTTTTTCCGCGAATGGGATGCCGCCCGCCGCGTACGAAAAGCGCGCCTTGCCATGCCCAACCGTGCCGAGTTTGCCCCAGAAGAACGCCGCCGTAGAAAGCTGGTTCGCCGGTCTCATTTCATGACAATTATCGCGGCCTGGATCATCACCGTTCCCGCTGCCGCCGTCTTGTCCGCTGCGATCTTCTTCCTGCTCAATCTCACCATGGGATGAGCTAAGAATTGAGCTGGGCACCGATTGGTTTCGAGTGCCCGGTTCAGGCCTAGAGGCGCTACTTTGCCCGAGATAGACAACAAAAAAGGCGCCCTGAGGCGCCTTGTTTTATTGGTCGGAGCGAGAGGATTCGAACCTCCGACCCCTGCCTCCCGAAGACAGTGCTCTACCAAGCTGAGCTACGCTCCGACCGTAGCGGGCGGAATACGCCCGATCATATCCGGATGCAAGGCTATTCTTGGCTTTCTTTTCCGCTTTTCATCAGGGTCCCAACCCGCACGCTCACAGGTAGTCCAAGGCGGGTTCTTGTCCGCAAAACCGGGCGGTTAGACGAAACCGTCTCGTTGGATTCACGGCGCAGAATGTACAAACCGCTGGCGATGATAATGCCCGTTCCGACATAGGTCAGCGTGTCGGGATATTCGCCGAAAAACAACGCCCCATAGAGGATCGCCCAAAGGATCTGTGAGTATTGCATCGGCGCGACAAGCACCGCCTGCCCTCGTTGATACGCAAGGATAAGACAGAACATCGCAACCAGAGCCATGGCCGAAACGATGGCCGAAATTCCCAGATGCAAAATGGGCATGGGCGTGTAGAAAAACGGCAGAAAAATCGACGCCACTATGAAGTTCGTCATCATCGGATAGAGGATCATGACAACGGGGCGTTCGTCCGTTCCAAGCTTGCGCACAACGATGGAATTTAACGCCCCGGCGACGGCACAGACCAACGCGGCCGCGTGACCAAGACTAAAATCAGCGGCGCCTGGGCGCAGCACAACCATAACGCCACATAGCCCCAGCAGAACTGCCAATCCGCGCCGCAGCCGAACGGTTTCGCCGAGCACTGGAATGGCCAACACTGTGATCAACAATGGCATAGCAAAAATCGCGGCATAGACCTGTGCCAGCGGCAGCGTGGAAAAGGCATAGAAGGCGCACAATGCCGCCATGGCGCCTGAAATGCTACGCAGCGCCACCCAGCCCGGATTACGGGGACGCAACGTGCCCGGCTCCGCATCCCGCATCAGGATGATGGTGATCATTGGAAAGCTGAACAACGCCCCAAAGAACAAAACCTGGAACGTCGAGTACTGCGCGCCTAGGATTTTGATGAACACGTCATGTGTGGAAAAAATGCCAAACGCCGCCAAAGCATACAAAGCAGCCTGTACATTGGATTGAGGAGCCGAAGACGTGTCGGGCATGGGCAACCTATGATTTTGGGTGTTAACGCTACCGCGATACAACCTAAACCGGTCACCTGACAAGGGGGAAGACCGTGGCGCGCAAACGCCACGATCTGAAAAGTTTAGAGGGACGCGTCCAGGGCGGCCAGAATAGCATCACCCATTTCTGTGGTGGATACGGGCGTAACGCCTTCTTCTCCCAACAGATCTGCAGTGCGCACACCGTCGGCCAGAACTTTTTCAACAGCGCCTTCAAGACGGTCCGCTTCGGCACCTTGGTCAAAGGAATAACGCAGCGCCATGGCGAAGCTGAGGATACAGGCGATTGGGTTGGCTTTGCCCTGACCCGTGATATCCGGCGCCGACCCATGTACCGGTTCGTACATTGCTTTAGGGCGGCCATTCGCCATCGGAGCACCAAGCGAGGCCGACGGCAACATGCCAAGCGAACCGGTTAGCATTGCGGCACAATCCGAGAGGATATCGCCAAACAGGTTGTCGGTCAGGATAACGTCAAACTGCTTTGGCGCCCGCACCAACTGCATCGCGCCGTTATCTGCGTACATGTGGCTCAGCTCAACATCCGAGTACTCAGCCTGATGGATCTCGTTGACCACGTCACGCCACAGAATACCCGATTCCATCACGTTGGCTTTTTCCATCGAACACACTTTGTTGCCGCGACGACGGGCCAGCTCGAACGCAGATCTTGCCACACGGGCAATTTCGCTTTCGGTGTAACGCTGGGTGTTGATGCCAACGCGCTCATTGCCTTCTTCAATGATGCCGCGGGGCTCACCGAAATAGACACCCGAGGTCAGCTCGCGCACGATCACGATATCCAGACCGGCCACGATGTCTTTTTTCAGCGACGAGAAATCCGCCAGCGCATCAAAACACTGGGCCGGGCGCAGGTTGGAATACAGGTCCATTTCCTTACGCAGGCGCAGAAGGCCACGTTCCGGTTTGACCGAGAAATCGAGGTTGTCGTACTTCGGGCCACCTACGGCACCGAGCAGAACTGCGTCAACTTCCTGGGCTTTGGCCATGGTTTCATCCGCAAGCGGCACACCATGTTTGTCATAGGCCGCACCGCCCACCAGATCTTCGCTGACATCAAAGGCCAGATCACGCTTGGTGCCGAACCAGTCGATGATCTTGCGGACTTCGGTCATGACTTCTGGGCCAATGCCGTCGCCGGGCAGGATGAGAAGCGAAGGGGTGGTCATGCGGGCTCTCCTATATGTATCGCAAGGGGCCTAGCGCGCAGCGCCCAAAGGGTCAATATTGCGCGGGGACACAGCCTAGGAAAACAAGGTTGCGTGGCGCATAAATCAAACGAAATGGAGCGAAATCACGCTTTGACGAAGGGCATCAGCCCATCTGCAAGCGCATCCCACACGCGGCGCAACCTGGGGGTGGCGCGAACGGCCTCATGCGCCGCCAGCCACAAGGGCAAAGTAGGCAGGGGCATGTCATGCAAAACGCGCTCCACGCCCGGCTCAAGATCAGCCACACAGGTCTGAGCGAATCCGATCCCGCACCCCGCACGGACCAACTCCCAATAGACCCCATGATGATCACATCGGGTTGCAAACCAGTCCCGTTGCGCGTCGATCCCCTTTTCACGCAGCCCCCGCAAGATCATGTCAGAGCGGTCATAGCCAACAAGATCAGTCTCAAAGAAATCATCAAGGGTCTGTGGGCGGCCGACGCGATCAAGGTAGGTTGTCGCCGCATACAGGCCCAACTCAAGCTCACCCAGATGGCGGGTAACAATATCCAGCTGTTCGCTTCGATGCATCCGAACAGCAATATCGGCCTCGCGGTACAATAAATTTTCGGTGCGATCCGAGGGCACAAGGTCAATGCTGATCTCTGGTTCTTCCTCACGCAACTGCGCCAGAATAGGCGGCAGGTGGTGATGGGCCGTAAAAACACTGGCGGTGATCCGCACTGGTCCAGTGAGCTGCTCAGACCGGCCCGCAGCTGTCAGGCTAAGTGCCTGTAGACTGTCCCGCATCACCTGCGCATGTGGCAATAGGGCAAGTCCGGTCTCCGACAAAGCAAGCCCCCGTGGCTGCCTGTGAAACAGCGTGACATCCAAAACGCGTTCGGCCTGGCGGATTTGCCGACCCATGGTGGGCTGAGACACCCCCAGTTTGCGCGCGGCTTCCGAAAGCGACCCAGTTTCGGCCACAGCCAGAAACACCTGGACCAAGGACCAATCAAGATTTGAGACAGAGGCTTCCATTCACGCATGAATACATGCCCTGCAAATTCAGGCAATTCCCAGAATGCCGCGCATAGATCATGATCTGGGCAAGACAATGCATAGGAGCGCACAATGGGCACCGTTTTGATCTTGGGCGGCACCGGCCGGTTTGGCCGAAACGCAGCAGAAGCTTTCTGGAATGCGAGCTGGAAAGTCACCCTGTTCGACCGCAAAAAAGATGATCTCCGCATGGCGGCACAGGGCGCGGATGTCATCGTGCTTGGCTGGAACCCGGTTTATACCGACTGGGCGCGGGATGTTCCAAAGCTGACCCAACAGGTGATTGATGCGGCGCGCAGCTCAGGCGCAACCGTCATGATCCCGGGCAATGTCTATGTCTATGGCGCAGATGCCTCGGGTGACTTTGGCCCACATCTGCCACACACCGCCCAGAACCCTCTGGGACAAATTCGGCGTGACATGGAGCAAGCCTTTCGGGACTCAGGTGTTCCCACGATCGTATTGCGGGCCGGGGATTTCCTCGACACCGAGGCCTCAGGCAACTGGTTTGATCAGATCATCGCCCCCAGCCTGAACAAAGGGCGACTGACCTATCCCGGCGCTTTTGATGCAGAACATGCCTGGGCCTATCTGCCCGACATGTGCCGCGCATTGGTCGAACTGGCCGAGCGGCGCGAGATGCTCCCGCAGTTTACAGATGTTACGTTCCCCGGCTTTACCCTGACGGCCCGCGACCTATTGGCTCTGTGCGAACAAGCCATGGGCCAGTCTCTGCGCCTAAGGCGGATGCATTGGCTTCCAATTCAAATCGCGCGGCCCTTTTGGCCATTGGCCAAACACCTGCTTGAGATGCGGTATCTTTGGGACAAACCGCATCACCTCAGCTCGGAGAGTTTTGATACCCTGCTGCCCAAGTTTCGTGCCACTGATCCCGTTGAGGCGATTGCACAGGCGATCAGTCCGGTTCTGAAACAAGATTCAGATCGACCCAAACCAAACGGTGCGGCCCCGCGCCCGGCACAGACCGCATGACCTGCGCCCGCTGAACCTCCATTTCAGCACCCGGCAGGATGTAGCTCACCCGCATCTTGCCGGTTTTCTGCCAAAACACTGTTGCGCATCCCGGCAGCGGATCTTGTAACCGGGCATGATCCAACAGCGCCTGCACCGCCTCCCGGCGACCATCACCTCGCTTGGGGTCAAGGTTGAGATTGCCAATCACCACAGGTTGGCTCACAGCCTGTCCAAGCCGTCCCTCCAAAACATGTCGCCATAGAGACACTTCATCGAAATTGCGCCGCCCGTTGCGATCTTCGGGGCCGTCAAACACCGGTGGCGTCGCGGCAAGCGTCAACAGGGAAAACACGCCATCTGGTGTGGTGACCTCAATCTGCCAATGCGCAGAAGAGGAAAGGCGCTGTGTTTCGGGACCGGGAAGCGCGCCCATCAGGCTTTCTGGCACGTCTCGCCATAGCAACGGTGTGAAGTCCTGGATCAGCCGTACAGGATAGCGAGACAGAATTGCCTGCCCCCCCTGTCCTGAAAAATATCCAAACCCTTGCGCATCCCGGGGGCGACCAAACTGCCCATCCCCATCGGCATCCAATCCGGTTGGAACACCTGTGTTTGGAGCCTCCGCAAAGAGATGCGGATAGTGCAAGCCTTGGGCACTTAAAACTTCACGCAAAGCCTGCAAAGCCAGATGACCCGCATCGTAGTCAAAGTTGGTCAGAAGAATCACATCCGCCTTTGCCGCGGTGATGGCTTCAATCCCTGGAACATCCCCCCTACGCAGATCACGCAGCAACAGCCCCGGCCCTTTGCGACTGAAATCACCGTGCCATGTGGCCACCCGAATAGGATCAGCCCAAAGGGGCCAGGCCAGACAGATCAGTACAAGGAAAAAGCTTAGGCGACCTGCAACTCTGCCTGCGCATAGGCGCGGCGACGTTTTTCTTCGATCAGGTCGGCGATCCGCATCAATGCCACGCCGCGCATAATCAAACTGGCCGGCAAAAAGGCCCATGCACTCATCATCCAAATCAAACTCTGCGGGTCATTCATCGACAGGGGAACGGCCAGTGACGACGCCAACTGCAGTATAGCAGGGATCGCAAAGGGAAGCAGGAACCCAAGCGCAACATTGACATGACTGTCGCGTTTTAGCCGATACAGCACATCGCCCCCCGCAGTGGGATCAAACAGCGGCAGGTTGACCCAGAAATTGAAGGCCCCGTGCCGGATTGGCCAGTCCAGCAAACGCACAATGGCGGTGAACACCAACAAGGATAGCAAGGACACAAGATAAGCCAGACCTGCGAAGACACGCACGGTCTCAAATTGCGCCTGCTCCGCGCCCTCCGGGACAAGCAAAACCATCAGACGCACGGGAGAAAACGGAAAATCCATAGCGCCACCTACGACCCGCCCAAGTCCCGCCAAAAAGGCGTTGAATGCAGTGGGGTAAGAGGCATCTCGCGCAATCAACGTCAGCATGAGCACCGTCACAAAAAGGGCGACAAACCGCATGCGGTTATAGGGTGGGGCTTCGCGAAACTCGATCAGGCTGGGATAGTTCGATGTGTATTCCGCAAAGGTCAGACCGGCTGCAATCAGTGAGAACACCGCCGCCATCTGTACCGCATCAGGGCTCGCCTGAGGCAACAGGAACGCGGGGATGGAAAACACCACCCCGACAAGGAAAGCCCGTAAGGCCGCACCGAACATGCGTTGTATCAAGTCATCTGCCCTTTGGTTCCGGACGGTCACGATACGATGCCGTGGCCTTGTTCCATCCCGATGCCACCATGTTAGGTGGGTTGCCTCATTCTTGCCTTAGTTTTGCCCCTTTTCGCCTGTCGGGACAACCTAGGCCTTGCTCAAATCCACGGTTTCCCAGCAGATCTGTTCCTCGATTGCATCACAAAACCCCTTAAATCTTTGTGAAAATTGAGGGAAATCACAATATTTAGCGGAAGCTCTATTTTGTGCCACTATTCAGCCACCCGCTCGAATTATGGCAATGTTGAGCGCGAGAAACAAAAAAGGCGCCCCGAAATCCTTCGGAGCGCCTCTTTACGTCGTAAGTCTCAGCTTAGACCCAAGGGCGGGCCTGAGCGGCTTTTTCTTCAAACGAGTCGATCGAAGCCACTTTTTCGAGCGACAGACCGATGTCATCCAGGCCGTTCAGCAAGCAGTGCTTTTTGAACGCGTCGACGTCAAACTTAACAACTTCGCCGTCGGACGTGGTGATCTCTTGTGCTTCGAGATCAACAGTCATCCGGGCGTTTTCGCCCTTCTCTGCATCTGCCATCAGCAGGTCGATCTGCTCTTGTGGCAGGACAATCGGCAGAATGCCGTTTTTGAAGCAGTTGTTGAAGAAGATGTCGGCAAACGACGTGGACACCACGCATTTGATTCCAAAGTCTTTGATGGCCCAGGGCGCGTGCTCACGCGATGAACCACAGCCAAAGTTGTCGCCCGCGATCAGGATCTCGGTGTTGCGATACTGCGGCTTGTTCAGCACGAAATCTTCGATTTCGGTGCCGTCACGGTTATAGCGCATCTCGTCAAACAGGTTCACACCAAAACCGGTGCGTTTGATCGACTTCAGAAACACCTTGGGAATGATCATGTCAGTGTCGATATTCACCAGCGGCATAGGCGCGGCGATACCGGTCAGTTTTTCGAACTTTTCCATAGCGCTGGCTCCTTACATCAGCTCGCGAACGTCGGTCAGTTTGCCGGTCAATGCGGCAGCGGCGGCCATTGCAGGCGACACGAGGTGTGTGCGGCCCTTATAGCCCTGACGTCCTTCAAAGTTGCGGTTCGAAGTCGAGGCACAGCGCTCGCCTTCGGACAGCTGGTCGGGGTTCATCGCCAGACACATGGAACATCCCGCCAGACGCCATTCAAAACCGGCCTCTTTAAAGATGTCTGCCAGACCTTCTTCTTCGGCCTGTGCCCGCACAAGACCCGAGCCCGGTACGACCATAGCGCGGATCCCGTCTTTGATCTTTTTGCCTTTGACCACATCGGCCACGGCACGAAGATCTTCGATCCGACCATTGGTGCAAGACCCGATGAACACGGTGTCGATTTCGATGTCCGTCAGTTTCTGACCGGCTTCAAGACCCATGTATTCAATCGCACGACGGGCGGCTTCGACTTTGCCACCTTCGAACTCTTCGGGGTGTGGGACAACGCCGGTGATCGGCAGAACGTCCTCAGGCGAGGTGCCCCAGGTCACAACCGGCTGGATGTCTTCGCCTTTCAGGGTGACAACCTTGTCGAAATGGGCACCTTCATCGGTGTAGAGGGTTTTCCACCACGTCAGCGCGGCTTCCCACTGTGCACCTTTGGGCGCATGAGCACGGCCTTTGACGTAGTTGAAGGTGGTTTCGTCCGGTGCGATCAGACCCGCACGCGCACCGCCTTCGATCGCCATGTTACAGACGGTCATACGACCTTCCATCGACAGATCACGGATGGCTTCGCCACAGTATTCGATCACGTAACCTGTGCCGCCACCGGTACCGGTTTCGCCGATCACAGCCAGGGTGATGTCTTTTGCGGTCACACCGGGTTTGAGCTTGCCTGTGATTTCAACCTTCATGTTCAGCGATTTCTTCTGAATGAGGGTCTGGGTCGCCAGAACGTGCTCAACCTCAGAGGTGCCGATACCATGTGCAAGTGAGCCAAACGCCCCGTGCGTGGCGGTGTGGCTGTCGCCACAGACAACGGTCATGCCTGGCAGGGTCCAGCCGTTTTCCGGGCCAACGATGTGCACGATGCCCTGACGCACATCCGATACCGGATAGTAATGCACGCCAAATTCCTTGGCGTTGGTGTCAAGCGCCTCAACCTGAATGCGGCTTTCTTCGGTCATCTGCGCCGGATCTTCACGACCTTCGGTGGTCGGCACGTTGTGATCTGGAACCGCGATGGTCTTTTCAGGTGCACGCACCTTGCGTCCGTTCATCCGCAGACCTTCAAAAGCCTGCGCGCTGGTCACTTCGTGAACCAGGTGGCGGTCAATATACAGCAGACTGGTGCCATCTTCGTCCTCTTGAACGACGTGGGCATCCCAGATTTTGTCATAAAGCGTTTTGGGGGACATGCGGTCCTCTCCCGTTTCTGATTTGCTAAATGGGGTGGCTTTACAGAAAGCGCTCAGGCGCCGGCCGCGTATAGCCGTGCCAGAACGGTGCGGGCGACACCGTAAAAGCGTTCGCGCAGACGGGCGCGGTCGCCGAGATTGAGAAACTTGGCCATAGGGGCGAAATACGCGCTTTGACTGAGTCTCGCAAGGGTCGCCTGCCAAGTTGCGTCGTTAAAAGCCGGGTTGACCCCTTGGTCTCATCGCATGCCTGCTAATTTGGAGGGTCGAACGCGCAGTGCATTGGACCAATCCGTCTCATTCAGCAATGATGTGTAGCTATGAGCAACGCCCAAACTCTCGAGCGCGCCATCCGCATCCGACCAGACCTGCAGGCGAGATTTGTTCTCCGGATCAGAGAAGGCCGCCAAAATCCTCGACATGCCGAAGCCCAAACTGCCTTCATGCGCATAAAACGCGAACTGCACACCTTGTTCCACAATGCGCTGAAGGTCCATCGCATCTTGGGTGACATTCACACTTTTGGCGTCTGAACTTGTCAGGCCTGAAAGGTCCACAAAAACCTTGGTGATCGATTTCCCCTCAAGAGAGGCAACCATCGCTGCAATTTCTTTGCCCCCCGTTTGTGAGGTCCAGTCTCCGATCACACGCAGGGCCAGAAGGCCAGTCTCAAGGTAAATATACGTCACAAGAGGAGAAGAGGGAGCCGTCATAATCGAACTTCGATGCAGGATGAGGTGATACCGTTACGTCACCGCGCATACCTGCAATCATAGGGGCCCGAACATACCACAAAGGGATAGTCCCCCAGAACAAAGGGTCATGTCGCTTTGTCGCATTGAAAGCAGTGCTGCAAAGGCTTTTGTGTCGTTCTCTTCCACAACAAGCTTAGTAGCGTGTCATGTTCAGTGATCTTAACCTTGTCAATCTTGGCCTAATCGCGGTCCTGCTGGTCACAGTAACCGTTCTTCACGCCCGTGGAGCGGATGTTCAGTCTGAAACCTTACAGAATGATAAAGACCCAACCCCAAGCATTTACCACGTCGTACAGAACCGCAATCTGCAAGGCGAGTTTTAAGATTTTGGCAAGGGACACCATGACACTGTCTGAGGATGTCCAAGCCTGATCAAAACCCTATTGTGTTACCCCATCTGCCCTACTCCGGGGCAACGGGACCACATGTACCGGCGCGTGGGCCGACATATGCGAACAGTCTCTCTCTATGGCAGAGGGTGGCGCGCTTCATGCGAGGGCTACAAACCCCGTCTTCTCCGTCCGCGCCCCCCTCTGGCTATCGCATTCACGTCGGGCGCGAGCGTTAGGCCACCACATCCCCAATGAGTATCTGCGGCTCAATATTGGTGAAATTCGGAATATCCGCCATCACCGGGCCAGCTAAAGCCATCGCGGCTTTCATCGCATCTGCATCCGCAAACACCATTGTCGCAATGGCATGAAACGCCGGAGGCACCTTTGGCCCACCCGCCTTGCCTTTGGTCACCAGAGTCTGCGCGATATGCGGGCCCATATGCTCGTGCACCAGCGCCATATGGATGGTGGCATAATACTCATGGTCGAACGTGCTTTCCGCACCAACCGGGTAGATCACCTGCAGTGACACACTCATAAACAGATCCTTTCGTTGCAATTCCAACCATCTTACCGGTCGCAATCCCAATCGCCTAGCCATCTCTGACGGGACGTCTCGGCTGACATGCGGCATTGCAGCATGCATAGTCTTTCCAACTTGGAGGACATCATGAGCGACGATATCGTAATTCTGGGCGGCGCCCGCACCGCAATTGGCACCTTTGGCGGATCTCTGGCGGCCGTACCCCCAATTGATCTGGCCACAACGGCCTCAAAGGCGGCGCTTGAGCGCTCCGGCGTCGACCCGGAACAGATCGGCCACGTGGTCTTTGGCCATATTATCAACACCGAACCCCGCGACATGTATCTGTCACGCGTGGCGGCCATGAACGCCGGAGTGCCCGACAGCACACCTGCAATGAACGTCAACCGGCTCTGTGGCTCAGGCGTCCAGTCCATCATCTCAGGCGCTCAATCCCTGATGCTGGGCGATGCCGATTTTGCATTGGTGGGCGGTGCTGAGAGTATGTCGCGCAGCCCTTACATTGTGCCCGACCAGCGTTGGGGGTCCAAAATGGGGGATGTGCGCACCCTCGACATGCTGCTCGGCACGCTAAATTGCCCATTTGGGTCTGGCCACATGGGGGTCACCGCCGAAAATGTTGCGGCCGAAAACGCCATCACACGCGACATGCAGGATGCCTTTGCGCTTGAAAGCCAGAATCGCGCCGCCAAAGCCATCGAAGCAGGCTATTTCGCCGAGCAGATCACCCCTGTGATGGTGAAAAAGCGCCGCGAGATGGTTGCCTTCGAAACCGATGAACACCCCAAAGCCACCACAGCAGACGCGCTTGCAGGTCTGCGTGCGGCCTTCCAAAAAGACGGCACTGTGACCGCGGGCAATGCCTCGGGCATCAACGATGGTGCGGCCGCTCTGGTGTTGGCCCGCGCGTCAGCTGCGGAAAAATCCGGCCTGACGCCACGCGCCCGCATTCTGGGCTACGCCCATTCTGGCGTGCGCCCCGAAGTCATGGGCATCGGCCCGATCCCAGCGGTCGAAATGCTGCTCAAACGCACCGGCCTGAGCGCCGCAGATTTTGATGTGATCGAATCCAACGAGGCCTTCGCCTCGCAGGCCCTTGCTGTGACCAATACACTGGGCCTCGACCCCGCCAAGGTGAACCCAAATGGCGGGGCCATTGCTCTCGGCCATCCGGTGGGTGCCACAGGATCGATCATCACCGTAAAAGCGCTCTATGAACTTGAACGCATCGGCGGCTCCAAAGCGCTGATCACCATGTGCATCGGGGGCGGTCAGGGCATCGCACTGGCCATCGAGCGGATCTAATCCGCGCGCGTCGCCCGCGCTATCCAACAATTATTGCGCGACGAGCGGATATCAACAAACGCCACCCGGGGATTTTCAAACCGGGTGGCGATGGCCTTCTCTAAATCGGCCTGCAGCACAATCTCCCCCGTGCCATAATAAATCCGCTCATCAGAGGTATATCCTTTGATCAGATAGTCCGGAGACGTTTTCAGCACCTCTGGCAACGCGGCATCATGCTGTTTTTCACAGATGTCCGAGCAGAGAAAAATCGGCCCCGTTTCTGCATAGGGTTGAAGCGCGCCAAATGGACGATGGGCCAGTATCAACATACCCTGCCCCTCAGGCACATGGCCCAAACAATGACGGCAAGGATTGCCCACACCATCTGAAACACTCTGTTCAGGCACGTGTCCGTAGGCATCAGTGCCGGCTGCCTGATAAGAACGCGCCACTTCAGTCGGCAGTCCGGTATAGGTGATCATCGAAAAACTCCATTTTGTTTTTCGCAATCTGCCGCACCACCTAGCGTGCCTCGACCCGGATCCTGCGCTTTGTGACCGCCCAATCCGCGGCGTCTTCCTTTTTACAAAGTCTCTCGCCAGAGGCCTCGTCGCTCTCCAACAAACGACGATCTATCGCAATTCAATCGACACGCGGCCCGCGCGACCCAGCGCATCGATCACCGACAGCGTGGTAAACCCAAGCCCAGACACAGGCGCAGTAAATTCGCTGCGGTTCATCCCGTGGGCAATCACTGCCCCATCCGCAAGCAGGGTAAAAGGTGGCGTGCCCCCCCGCAGTTTGACCGGCACCCCCTCCTCTGACAGCGACAAACGTGCCCCGTCTGGGGGAAAACTAACCTGCAGCGGCCTGCGATCTTCGTCTCGTCCAAATCGCTGCAATGGGGCTGGAAGCTGCGCACGCGAAACCAAGAGGACATCAGGTGGCGGCGCAGGCAGAGGCGCGTCGCCAACCCGCGCCCGTCCCAAGATCTCGAACAGGAGAGGCGCGGCAAGATCCCCACCAAAGGCACCGGGTACCGGTGTTCCATCAGGTCTGCCGATCCACACGCCTGCCACATGCTGGCCATCCCATCCTAGGGCCCAGGCATCCCGATGCCCATAAGATGTCCCGGTTTTATAGGCCACGCGCCCCGAAGGTCCTGCGGTTGACGGCGGTGTCACACCTGCGAGGACATGCCCCAGCTGCCAACTGGACGCAGCAGACAAAAACCGGCGCTCTTCGGGAGTGTCCAAAGCGCCCTGTCGCCATTGAAGCGTCACAGCACCACCTCCGCGCGCCATCCCGGCGTACAGTTGTACAAGCTCTTGTAGCGTGACTCCGACGCCACCAAGGCTTAGCGCCAGTCCTGGCGCGCCCCCCTGTAGGCCAGGCTGCACCCCTGCAGATTTCAGGGCTGCCATCACATGGGCCGGTCCCAAAGCTTCGGTCAGCCTGACAACCGGAATATTCAACGACAGTTGAAGCGCCCGACGCACGGACACCTCACCCCGAAACACACCATCAAAGTTTTGTGGGGCATACCGGCCAAATTGCACGGGGGTGTCCATGATCACGGTCTCGGGATGGGCCAACCCCCGATCAAAACTCAGACCATACACCAAGGGTTTTAGCGTCGACCCCGGCGATCTCTGCGCCTGTGTCATGTCGACAAATCCCTGCCCCACGGTATCCGCGTAATTCGGTGACCCGACCGAGGCCTTTATCTCTCCGGTTGCGTAATCGGCCACCAGCACCGCCATCGACAAACGATCATCCCGCCCTGCCATATGTCGACGCACAAGATCCTCCAACCCGCGCTGCAACCCTGCATCAAGTGTCAGGTCATGTCGCCCCGCGCCTTCAGCCAGAGCACGATCAGACAAATGCGGAGCAACCTGTGGCATGGGTTTGCGCCCCAGCGGCGCAGGGTCGCGGTGCCCAGCCAAGGCCGCCTCTTTGCTGATAACGCCCGCTTTCGCCATTCGCATCAACACCCGGTCGCGGGCAATACGCGCGGCTTCGGGGTGGCGATCTGGGCGGCGGCTTTCGGGGGCCTGCGGCAAGGCCACCAGAAGCGCAGCCTCGGCAGGCGTCAGCCGTTTGGGTTCCTTGCCCAGCCAGACCAAAGAGGCCGCGCGCACCCCTTCGACGTTCCCTCCATAAGGCGCCAGACGCAGATAAAGTCCAAGGATCTCTGCCTTGCTCAACCGCCGTTCCAAAGCAAGCGCAAGGCGCATCTGGCGCAGTTTGCCATCCCAGCGGCCTGTCGTGCCATCTTCCAAAAGGCGCGCCACCTGCATCGTCAAGGTCGACGCGCCTGAGACAATTCTCCCCTGCGCCAAAGCCTGCCCGGCGGCGCGAAGCGTGGCGACAAGATCAACCCCCGGATGGGCGTAGAACCGTTTGTCCTCATAGGCCACCAACATGTCGTAGAACAGCGGATCGACCTGATCCGCAGAGACCTCCATGCGCCAGAGACCATCCTCAATGGTATAGGCCCGTAACAACTCCCCGTTGCGATCTCGCACTTCGGACGAGGTGGCATGGACCATCACCGGGATTTCGGTCGCGGTGATCCAGGCATCAAACTGGTCCCGCGCAAAGGCGCAGGACCACAAGATCATGACAAGGGCAAACAGCCGTCTCACGGCAGGATCGTCACCCGCCCAGACGCGGTCGTGGCGCGGTAGTCCGGGCGATACATGTCTTCGACCAAAGCCGCTGGGTGGTGGAATTCCCCCGGCGACACTGCCCGCAGAATATAGGCCAGCTGAATGCGACGATCCCCCGATTGATTCACCGCCGCCATAAAGCGATCACTGCGAAACTCGGCATTTTCGGTTGTGCTCGGATCTAGCCAATCCAGTGCACGCAGATCCCCCGAGCGCAGAAGATTGGGATTGTCGATCTCAAACCCTGCCGGAAGAGGATCGTTGACCATCAGGCGCGCACGGGTTTTGTCACCTGGTCGCACCGTGAGCACCGCCACCATTCGGTCTCCCACACGGATGTCTCCTTCAAGCGTGGTGCCATCCATACGGTAGTAGTCGCGGCTGATCTGGTACCCATACCCCGTGGCCTCGACCTCTCCCTCAGGCAAGCCCAAGGTTGTCAGGGTGATGTCCGTTGGTGCGGTGCCCGTATTGGTGATCTGGACCGGGTCGAGCCCCTGCGCCTGATACTTGCGCACAAACGGCCCGGCCAGTTCCGCACCGTTCACCGCCAGCCCGGACACGGTCGGATCCTGAACCATGGCATGTGCCGCCAATAGCGCCCAGGCCTGTTCCTGTGTCGACAGCGGGCGATTGGCCTCGCCGATATGGCGGGTCAATGCCTCACGATCCACAGCATCGCTCCGAGCCTCAACCGCAAGCGACAAAAGCCCGGCCGTGTCCCGCATATAGCTGCCGTAATCCACGCGATACTGCCGCTTGGCCTCCCAAATATTCGACGGCAGATGCGATTGGGCCGAAGCAAACATACGATCCGCACGCGGTTGATCTCCGTAAGACGCCAGCGCCGCCCCAAGCTGTGCCCGCGCTAGCGTAGTGGAAAATGCCTCCGAGCGTTCATCTGCGTAATAGCGCAGATCCCCCATCGCGGCTTCACCTTCACGGGCAAGCACCATCAGAGCGTAGGCGATGTCTTCGCCTCCCTGATCAAAGTCCGGAGCATAGGCAATCCGATTGCGCAGGTTATCCAGTGCATTGCGCCATGCCAGAGCAGGAACCTCATACCCCGCCGCCCGCGCACGTCCCAAGAAATCGGTGACATAGGCATCAAGCCAGAAATCTCCCGCATAGGCCCGCCAGAGCCCAAACCCGCCACTTGGGGCCTGACGGGTCAGGATCTTGGTGATGGACTGCTGAACCCGCAGGTCGATTTTCCCTTTATTGCCAAGCCCCAAGGGCTCTGCAATGGCGCTCATATAGAGCAGCGGCATGGCCTGTGAGGTGACCTGTTCCGTGCACCCATAGGGGTAACGATCCAAGGCCTCCAACAATCCCGGCGCATCGAAGCGTGCCAATGGCCCCGCAGAGACAAGCGCCGACGCTTCCGCCGGTCGCAAACCCGCAAAGATATTGCGATCCAGAGTAAAGGTCTCACCTGAAGCCAGAGACAGCCTCCGCGTCGCGCCCACAGCCGGATCATTGGCGCGCACGCCCAGCTTCAGGTCTTTGGTCAAAACCTGTCCCGACGGCGTGGTGAGTGCGATACGGATGGTGTGATCCCCAACTTGATCAGCGGCAATCGGCACCTCGATGGTGCGCTTGGCGCCCTGATCCAGCACCACCGCCACAGGTGCAGGCCCCGCAAGGTCTATTCCGTTGGCCGTGATGTTGAGGGGCATCTCACCGGCCTCACCTTTGGTATGGGTCAGCTCCAACAGCAGACGAGAGGTGTCACCGGGAGCCAGGAACCGGGGCAGTGATGCGGAGAGGACAACAGGATCACGCACAACCACATCCGCCTCGGCCTGCCCCACAGCTTTCGGAGACCAGGCCACGGCCATCAGGCGCACAGTGCCATTGAAATCGGGCAATTGAAATTCGACCTCGGCCCGACCTGTTTCATCCAGAGTGACCGGACCCGAGAAAAACGCGACCAGATCTTCAGTGGGTGGCGGGCTTTGCAATGACATACCGGCTACGGCGTCACCGCCCGAACGGATGGCACCCATCGCCCCATTGCTCCCGTCGATCAGGCGACCATAGATATCGCGAATGTCCACCCCGAGGCGCCGTTGACCAAAGTAGTGCCCTGCGGGATCGGGGCTTTGAAACGCGGTCAGGTTCAAAATGCCAAGATCAACCGCCGCGACAGTCACATGTGCCGTCTGACCAGCCAAACCTTCGATCTGCACCGCCGCTTTCAGGGGACCACGTGGAGAAACCTCATCCGAGACATCTATCGAGACATCCAGTTTTCTCTCCCCGGGATCAACAGACGCATGGGCCAGACCCAGCGCACGCGCAGGGTTTTGGCCAGCGGTGACATCCATGGGGCGGACCACCTGTGCCGTCACATAAACCCCGGCGCCCCAGTCTTCGGTCACAGGGAGATCAAGCGTGTTTTCCCCTTCGACAACATCAATGGCCTGCATCGACACAACGCGATCTGACAGAACAGTCACAAGTGCCTTGCCCGCATAACGGGGCACCATGCGCAGCGTGGCGGTGTCGCCCGGGCCATAGCTCGGTTTGTTCAAAGAAAGCTCAAGCATATCCGGTGTTTCAGCGGCGTCTGCCGGAGCGTACCACCCCGCATCAAACTGCATGGAGGACGCAAGATAAGTGCCATCTGTGCGCTCCACCACAATCTCATATTCGCCCCATTCAACATCCGCTGAAACGCGCAGGGGTTCGGTCCCCAACAGGCCTTCGCCTCTTGCAACCGAGGTGCGTGTGGTAATGGGTTCCCAATTCCAGCGACCATATTGCTGGTACCATTGATACCGGGTGCGCACGCGATTGACCTGCCAGCTCACCTCCATGGTCTGGGGTGTCAGATCCGGCCCGACGGCTATCACATCAAACCGCGCTTCGGCGCCTTCTGGCAGACTATCCTCAAACAACGGACGCACCCCGATAATCGGCACAGCGGGGGCCACCGCCCGAGTGATGCTGCGTTCCACTGGCCGCCCAGATCCCTCTGACATGCGCAACACCGCCCGGGCCTGCATGGGTTGGTTGGACGACGAGAGGTCTGGAAAGGGCAGCGCCAGATCAACCGTGCCATCCGCCCCGGTTTTCAAATCGGCGGCAAAACTGTTGGTGCGATAAAAGCTTTCCTCGTCATACCTCCCAAAACGATACTTCGGGAAGGCCTCCAGACGGGTCTGGCTCGTCACAATCAGTTCGCCTTCAATCGGAAGATCCGCACCCACCGCACCAAAGAGATACCGTGCCTCAACCCCTAAATCCGGAGCATCCAGCGGGTTAAGCGCGCCTTCGGGCAAGGTTAGATCAAAATCAATCCGCTCGGGTACAAAATCTTCGACCAGAACCGTATTTGAGGCCAACGGCTCACCGTTGGGATCAGAATAAATCTCAAGCCGCCAGGTGCCGCGAGGCGATGTTGGGGCCAGTGGCATGGTAAACACATGCCCACCGTCCAGGCCGCCATCCGAAACATAGCGCGCATATTCCACGCCATCCGGGCGATTGAGCACTGCGGTCAGCGCCAGATCCGGCACAGCAGCAACTTTGGCATCGCGCAACAGGGCCGTGGCATGGATCACCTCGCCAACGCGATATGCGCCGCGATCCGTGGTCAGGAAAGTATCAATCGGCCCGGCCGGCTCGCGGCCCGCCACACCCCGATCTGAAAGATCAAACCCCGGATCGGTAAGCGATAGAAACGCAATATCGTCTTCACCCTGCTTTGCGACAACCAATGCCGCACGCGAACTTCCTGCCCCGCGCAACAGACCTGGATCAAACCGTGCGACACCTGCGGCATCGCTTGTCACCGTCTGCAATACCCGGTTGGCGCTGGACACCAACGTAACCTCAAGCCCGGACAGGGGCGCGGCATTGCCCAACCCACGTGCAAAAACGGTCAGGCCATCATTGCCCTGCAAACTGGTCAACCCGATGTCGGACAGGACAAACCATTGGGTGGTCCGGTTTTCATCGTATTCGTCTCGGCCCGGGATACCTGCTGTCAGAGCGTAAATTCCGGCGGGAAGATCCCCGACCACATCCCCCATCGGAAGACGTGTCAGCATGTCTGTGTTCAGCGTGTTCTCAACCTCCCCAGTCCCGCGCCAAATCTCTTCTGCGATATCCTCAGCCACATATTGCTCTTCGTAGCGTGACAGGGGATTTCCGAAATAGCTTTCCTGCATAGCGCGGAGCAGGTTCCGGTCTGACACACGCCGCAGAACCAGATCGACCGTATCAAGGTTCACCGTCTCAATCGGCAGTCCTGCATCCGCCGAACGCGGCAATACATAAGCCCGGCCGGGGAACCCAATTTTAGGAGATCTGTCCCGCACATAGGCGGTGATGTCGACGTTCCTAACCAGACGTTCTCCATTGTCCGCAGGCAGACCTGAGCGGAATGTCAGCGTATACCGCCCACCATGTTCAACGCCTGTCACACAGATCTGTTGATCATCAGCGGTCACAGCCATCCGCGGGTCAGGTAGCCGTACAAAGGGCGCGTAGTCCTGCCCCGCTCTGATCAGGTTTTCGGTAAACGAAACACAGATCCGCGGGTCTGCACTGTCCGCTTCCACCGTATGTTCCCGGATTCGAAAACCGTATTTGCCAATCGCTTTGTCCAGAAGCTCGGTCACATCCGCCCGTTCGCCATAGAACTCAGCCAGACGTAGCGCTGGGATCATGTCGCGTCCGCGCCCGTCTTTCTCCAGCGACACCGCCATATCGCGCAGCGCTTCCATCAGGTGGTCGGGCTCACTTGCACGAAGATAGGCATTGATTGAGGCTAGATAAGCGCGCTGGCGATACTTGCGTTGATCTGCCCCTTCGACGGCTTCGGCATATTCTGACGACCACTGGCCATATCGCAGCCACAACGGCGGTTCATCTGACTGCGCAAGGGCCGACCCGACCCAATGGATCGCATCGCGGAAATTCCCTGCATCATAAGCTTTGTCCGCCGCATCAAGCAAAGCCTGTGGGGTCCATTGTCCGCCACCGTGGCGCCGCGCCAGAAACGCCGCCTCTTTGTAAGCTTTGTTCAGATCACCCTGACCAGCAAAGACAAGATCCAGAGCACGATCATTGGCTTGCCGCAGCAGCGTCTCCCCTACCTCTACGACCCGGCCAGATACCGCATCTTCATAGGGCTGGCGATCGGTCACTTCGGATTTCGGAAAACAGGCGTTGGAGCGGGCATTGAAGGTAAAGGCCTGACACTCAGCATTGTCGAGACAGATCTTTTGGCACGCATCGATGGTGGTATCAAAAACCGCCTGAAGATCGGCTCCGTAATAATCGACATCCCGCGTGATCACCAGCCGACGTTCCGGGATAGCCGTGTCCGCAACGACCGGCCCTCCCGCCGTTAGAACCAAACCCAAAGCCAAAAGAAAACGTCGCATCGTCAATACCCTCCGGAAAATGTTCCAGCACTAGACCTCTGCCAGTTGTGTAGGATTTTAGCCTTAAGTCTAATTTCACGATAGCCGGTCAAAAGTGCCACATCACTTGGAGGGCAACGAATGGACTTGGCCGCACGTCTGGCCGAAGAAAGGCGCGCACGACTGGCTGCTGAACGCTTGCTTGCTCAAAAACAAGCTGAGCTGTCAGAGGCTAACCGACGACTTGGTCGGCATGCGCAGCAATTGAGTCAGGAAGTCAAAGACACACGCACTGAAGTCGCCGAAGTTCGCCACGAACATCAGCGTGTTGTCCACGAACTGGGTGAAGCCACCCAGCGCATCGAAGTGGTGACTGATCAACTGTGGAAAGCGCTTAAAACCATGCAGGATGGGTTTGCCCTATTCGATTCGGACGGCCGGATCGAATTGGCCAATCCCTCGTACCTGTCTGTCTTTGATGGCATCGAAAGCGTTGGTCCGGGTGCCTCTTATGAGCATGTGATCGAGCTTATGGCCAATGAGGGCATTGTCGACCTTCAGGGGGAATCATCTTCCGCTTGGCAGGCCAGAATGCTGTCACGTTGGGATGAGCAGCCGATTCGCCCGCATACCGTGCGCCTGTGGAATGGTCGTTTTCTTAAAATGCAGGATAGAAAACTACCGGATGGTGGGGTTGTCAGCCTCTGCGTCGATATCACCGGCCTCATGCGCATGTGGTCGGCAGTTGAAGAGCTGCCTGATGGCTTTGTGATTTATGACGCCGAAGATCGTCTGCTGATGTGCAACGATCCTTATCGCGAAATCTACTCGACAAGTGCAGAAGCCATGGTACCGGGCACTGCGTACGAAGAAATTCTGCGGTATGGCCTTGCGCGGGGCCAGTATATCGAAGCGCTCGGGCGCGAAGAAGAATGGCTGGAAGAGCGCCTCGCCCAGCGGCGAGGTCCGGAAGCCGAGCTTGAACAACAATTGGATGATGGTCGGTGGATCAGGATCTACGAACGCCAGACGAGTGATGGCGGACGGGTTGGTCTGCGCATTGACATCACCCAGATGAAAAAGGACCAACAGCGCCTGAAAGAGGCCTCGGACCGAGCCGAAGCCGCCAACCGCGCCAAATCGGCCTTCCTTGCAAACATGAGCCACGAAATCCGCACCCCCATGAATGGTGTTGTGGGCATGGCTGATCTGATGATGGAAACCGATCTCGCGGAAGAACAACGCCTCTATGTCGATACGATCCGTAGCTCAGGCGAAGCGCTTCTGGTGATCATCAACGATATCCTCGACTATTCGAAAATCGAAGCCGACAAGCTTCAGCTTCACCCGGAAGACATCGATCTGGAACGCGCGATCCACGAAGTGGTCATGCTCCTGCAACCCACGGCGCGCGACAAGAACATCGCGCTTCTGGTTGACTATGACATGTTCCTGCCCACGCGTTATCTGGCCGATCCGGGACGTGTGCGTCAGATTTTGACCAACCTGCTTGGCAATGCGGTTAAGTTCACCGTCGAAGGTCATGTGCTTATCCGGATCGTCGGATTTTGTGATGAACAGGGCCAGACCTCGGTTCATATCACCGTTGAAGACACAGGCATTGGGATTCCCGAGGACAAGATTGATCACGTCTTTGGCGAATTCAATCAGGTCGAGGATGACCGAAACCGCAAGTTTGAAGGAACGGGGCTTGGCCTTGCCATCAGCCGCCGACTTGTTGAGCTTATGGGGGGCGAGGTCTGGGTTGAATCCGAGCTAGGCGTCGGGTCGTGTTTCGGGCTGCGCCTTGTCCTGCCAACCATCGAACCCATCACCTATGAATCTGCAAATGTCCCTGCCCATATCCAACGTGTTCTGGTGGTCGATGACCATGGTGCAAACAGATCTATCTTGTCCAAACAGCTTGAGATCTTGGGGCTTAAAACTGATTTCTGCACTTCGGGCCTTGATGCGCTCACCAGTTTACAGACGGTGCCAGACCTCTTGATCATTGAGCAGGATCTGCCCGATATGACCGGGCAAGAACTTGTTGCGCAACTTCGCGGCAAGGGTTTGAACACTCCTGTGATCTTACAGTCAGACACGCCAGCTCAAATTCGACCTGTAGCAGGTGCCGAGGTTCAGGCAGTTTTGCAGAAACCCGTGCCACGCCGCGCGCTTTTCACTGCACTGGAAAACATAGAGCCACCGGAAGAGCCTAGCAATCTGATCATAGATGCGCAGCCGGAGCCAGCGCCGCATATGCCCCCACCTTCTTCTGACGAGATCACAGAAGAAGCCGAGCATAGCCCAAGCAAGCTCGATGTTCTGGTGGCGGAAGACAACAAAACCAACCAACTGGTATTCAGAAAAATGGCCAGCTCTTTTGACGTTGACCTTCGGTTTGCCAACAACGGCCTTGAGGCCGTGGCCGAATACCAGAAGCGCCGCCCCGATTTGATCTTTATGGATATTTCGATGCCAGAGATGGATGGCAAAGAGGCCACCCGCGAAATCCGAAAACTTGAGGGGGACCGCGATCATGTTCCCATTATCGCGGTGACAGCTCACGCCATGGCCGGTGACAAAGAAGCCATTCTAGAGGCGGGCTTGGATGATTATCTCACCAAACCCCTTCGCAAAGCGCAGCTGGGCGAAAAAATCGACCATTACACTGCCCTATTGCTGCAAGAAAAAGCCTCTTAGGCCGCCTTCTGTGCGGCGACGGCATCGCGGACAAACACAGGTTTGCCCAGTGTCGACAGATCCTCGCGATACCCATACCCGCCTGCATCAAATTCCAGCAGAGCATCAGGCTCGGTCAGACGGTGCTGAATGATATAACGCGCCATCGCGCCCCGCGCTTTCTTAGCGTAGAAGCTCACGATTTTCGGTGTGCCGTTTTTGTCTTCCATAAACTGTGGCGTCACCACAGGTAGGGTCAGCGCCTCAACCGGCACCGCGCCAAAATACTCTTGGCTGGCACAGTTGACCAAAACTTTCGCTCCGCTCGCCTCTGCCTGACGGTTCAGGGCTTCTGAAATCTGAGTTGTCCAGAACTCATAAAGGTTTTTGCCGCGCACGTTCTTAAGCCGCGAGCCCATTTCCAGACGATAGGCCTGCATCGCATCCAAAGGGCGCAACACGCCGTAAAGACCGGATAAAATGCGCAGATGATCCTGAGCCCAGCGCATTTCCTCGTCATCAAGCGACGCGGCCTCCAATCCCTGATAGGTATCCCCTGCGAAACATAGCGCCGCAGGGCGCACCTGCGCGGGCGTTGGGTTTTCCGCGTAATCGCGAAACCGATCGTAATTCAGCTTGGCCAGATCATCAGACAGGTGCATCAGCTTTTTCAGTTCAGCGACTGAGAGCCCGCGGGCTGTCTCTGCAAGAACACTGGCATCGTTCAGAAAATCCGGGGTGGTCATCTCGACCGCGCGTTCGCTCCAATCCAGCTTTTTCGCCGGTGAGATTACAACCAACATGGCAATTCCTTTTTGTCTTGTCTGCTAGATTTAGGGGGCCTCATGCAGCACGTCCAGAAAGGCCTGTCCAAATCTCTCGGCTTTTTGAGAATCCATGCCGCTGACGTTTTCAAGCGAGGATAGAGAGTTGGGACGATGCTTGGCGATTTTGGCCAAGGTCGCATTGGTACAGCTGAGATATTTCCCCGTTCCGTCTTCACCCCGCGCCAGACGCACCTGTGCTTCCATCAGCGCGTCATATAATTGCCCGGACTCGCTCCCCGCCAGTTTGCGCCGCATCGGGTGGAGCTCTTCTCGGGCGCCGGTGATCACTTCCAAAAACGCTGCGCCGTAACGTTCAAGTTTCTTGGCACCCACCCCACTGATCCGGGCCATCTCATCCAGGGTCTCGGGACGTTTTTCTGCCATTTCGATCAAGGTGCGGTCTGGGAAAATGACATAGGCCGGCGCGCGGGCCGCTTCGGCCAAAGCCCGGCGTTTGGCTTTGAGCGCAGACATCATCGGCATGTCTTCTTCATTGACCAGCATTTTCACCGCTGGCCGACGCTCTGCCGCTTTGCGCACAACATCCCGGCGCAGATTGATCTGCTCTTCGCCTTTCAAAATTGGCAAAGCACGATCGGTCATCACCAAAGCCCCATGCCGCTCGGCATCCGGACGCATTAGATCATGCCCCATCATCTGTCGAAACACTGCCTGCCATTGCCCTTTGGTCAGATCTTTCCCGACGGCAAAAGTCGGTAGATTTTCATGACCGCGCGCGCGCACCTTGTCGGTCTCATTGCCCAGCAAGATATCAATCAGGTGCCCCGCGCCATAGCTTTCGTCAGTGCGCAGTGCCGCTGAGAGCGCTTTGCGCACGGCTTCGGTGCCGTCGAACAACTCCGGTGGCGTGTCACAGAGGTCGCAATTACCGCAACCTTCCGAGGCCTCACCAAAATAGCCAAGCAGCACCTGACGACGGCACCCCTGCGCCTCAGCAAGACCTAGAAGTGCATTCAACCGACCGTGATCCGCGTCGCGGCGATCCGCCGGGGCCAAGCCTTCGTCAATCTGCGACCGCCGCAACCGAATGTCGTCCGGGCCATACAGCGTAAGTGTTTCCGCAGGCGCGCCATCTCGACCAGCGCGGCCGATTTCCTGATAATAGGCCTCGATGCTTTTGGGCAGGTCGGCATGGGCGACCCAACGGATGTCCGGTTTATCGACCCCCATTCCAAAGGCAACCGTCGCCACCACAATCAACCCATCTTCGGTAGCAAAGCGTTCTTCAACGCGGCGGCGGCTCTCAGCCTCCATGCCGCCGTGATAGAAACAGGCGTTGTGCCCCTCGTCCCCAAGGGCCTTGGCAAGGCTTTCGGTCCGTGCCCGCGTGCCGCAATAGACAATGCCCGACCGACCACGACGGGCCTCTGCAAAATTCAGGATCTGTTTGCGAGGACTGTCTTTGGGTTGAAACGCCAGGTGAATATTTGGGCGGTCAAACCCACGTAGGAAGGTTTGCGGAAGTTCACCTCCAAACAGGCGATTTACAATCTCGCCCTGCGTTTCCTGATCTGCGGTTGCGGTGAACGCTGCCAACGGCACATCAAGTGCCTGCCTAAGCGCGCCGATGCGCAGATAGTCGGGGCGGAAGTCATGTCCCCATTGGCTCACACAATGCGCTTCATCAACGGCAATCAGCGACACACCCGCCTGTGACAGCATATGTTGCGTGTTGCTGCTCGCCAGTCGTTCTGGTGCCAGGTAGAGAAGTTTCAGCGACCCATCGTGAAGCATATCCCAGACGGCGTCGGTTTCCTCCTGAGAATTTCCTGAAGTCAGCGCCCCCGCCGCCACGCCCGCTTCGCGTAGCCCGCGCACCTGATCGCGCATCAGGGCAATCAAAGGGGAAATTACAACGGTAATCCCCTGACGCATCAGCGCAGGCAGCTGGAAACACAGGGACTTACCGCCACCGGTGGGCATGATGGCAAGAACGTTTTCACCGCGTGCAACGGCGTCGACAATTTCCCCCTGACCGGGGCGAAAGGCATCAAAGCCGAAGATATCCTTCAACAGCGCCTCTCCGGGCGCGGTGTCACGGGGCATAGGGGAACCTGCCGATTGTCTACTAGATCTGCTCTGATCCCGACAATCTCATACCAAGAATCGGTGAATCAACCCCTGAACGACAAATCATTCAGGGGGATTTGGACAAGTTCAGAGGAAGTAGCCGATGTTATTGGCCAAAATAATCTGCAGCGCATAGACACCCACAAGCGCAATCAGCGGCGCAAGATCAAGTCCGCCCATCGGCGGCAGGATTGAACGGATCTTGGCATACATTGGCTCAAGCATGCGGTTCAGACCATACCAGATCTGGCCAACAAGCTGCTGACGCACGTTCAGCACCTGGAAATTGATCAACCAGCTCATGATCACATGGGCAATGATGAAGAACCAGACAATGTTCAGGATCAGCATCAGGATCTGGAAAAGCGAATACATCCGGGGCCTCGTGTTACGGTGTCAGCGCCTCACACCTAAGCATGTAAAGGGTAAAGGGCAAGTATGCCGCGAGGTCGTGGTTGACGTCAGGGTTAACGGAGCGCAGGTGAGCTGCGAAAGGAGCCCTGCTTATGTATCCCTTTATCCGTATGGCCAAAGAAATGATCCTCGCCCGGCGCCAGCCCAAGCTGGAGCCACTGGGCACCCATGTGTCGCATCACATCTGCTGGCCGTGGGATCTGGATATGTGGATGGAATTGAACAACGGTCGCACGCTGACGATCTTTGATCTCGGGCGTATCCCCTTGGCAGAACGCACCGGCGTCGTAGACACTCTCAAGCGGGAACGCTGGGGGCTGACTGTTGCGGGATCCGCCCTGCGCTACCGCAAGCGGGTACGGATGTTTGACAGGCTCACCATGTATTCACGCATGATTGGATGGGATGAGCGCTTTGTGTATCTTGAGCAAAGCATGTGGAATAGCCGTGGAGATTGTACGAGCCACGGGCTGTACCGCACTGCTGTGACTGACAAAAACGGTATCGTCTCACCGGATCGCGTGATGCAGGCTATGGGTATGGACACGCCGCGCCCGGATCTGCCGGAATGGGTGCTTGCCTGGCTCGACGCCGAAGCTCAGCGCCCCTGGCCCCCAGAGAAACAGCCCGAGATCCCAAAGATCTAGAGTGAAACCTCTTGCCACTTGTCCCCCCTCAGGGGACAACTGCCCCAGTATTGGGGGACGGGTATGGCAGAACCAACTTTGAAACAGCGCGTTTGGGGCTGGGCTTTTTTTGATTGGGCGCAACAGCCCTATGCAACCTTAGGCCTGACCTTTATTTTCAGCCCCTATTTCGCTGCCGTTGCGACCCAGTACTTCATGTCGCTTGGCGCGGATGCCGCCAGCGCTAAAGTCGAGGCTCAGGGCCTATGGTCTACGGCTCAAACTTTTGCTGGCCTTTTCATCGCCTTCACAGCCCCGTTCCTTGGCGCCTTCGCAGACATGACCGGGCGCAAGCGGCCTTGGTTTTGGGCGCTCGCAACTATTGCGGTTGTCTGCGCTGCCTCCCTGTGGGGGCTGCAACCGGATGGCACCGGATTGATATTTGCCCTAGCCGCCTTTTGGATCGGCTTTGTTGCCTCTGAAAGCGCCTTTAATCTCAACAACGCCATTCTGCCCGATCTGGGGGACACTGAAGATGTCGGTCGGATCAGCGGCAATGCTGCGGCCTTTGGCTATTGGGGCGGCGTGCTCTCGCTCTTTATCATGCTGTTGTTTTTTGCGGAAAATGACACCGGGAAAACTCTGATCGGCTTGTCCCCAGCCTTTGGACTTGATCCCGAAGCACGGGAAGGCACGCGCTTTGTCGGCCCCTTTATCGCCATCTGGTTCGCTATCTTTCTCATTCCGTTCTTCAAGTGGACGGTCGACAAACCCGATACCAGCGCATCAAAAGTCACCTTTGGCCGAGTGGTAGCCGACCTGCGCGCCAATATCCGCACAGTTGGGCAACAACGCTCAACCCGCAATTTCCTGCTCGCCTCTCTGTTTTATCGCGACGCCCTGAGCGCCCTTTATGCCTATGGCGGTGTCTATGCGACATTGGTTCTGGGCTGGAGCATCATCCAAATTGGTGTTTTTGGAATCATCGCAGCCATTGCTGCCGCGCTGCTGACCTGGGCCGGAGGTATTGCGGATCAGCGTTTGGGCCCCAAACCCGTGATCATCGGTGCGATTGTCCTGCTCATTATCGTTTGCAGTTTTATCGTAGGCATGTCGCGCGAGAGCCTGTTTGGTATCCCCCTCAGCGAAGGATCCACCTTGCCGGATGTGATCTTCTTTATCTGTGGTGCGGTGATCGGTGGCATGGGAGGCGCGCTTTATTCGGCATCCCGATCACTCATGGTACGACACGCAGATCCAGCCCGTAGCGGCGAAGCCTTTGGCCTATTTGCACTGGCTGGTCGCGCCACGGCCTGGCTCGCGCCCGCGTTGATTGCGCTCTTCACCTACCTCACCCAAAGCAACCAACTGGCCTTTTTGCCAGTGATCGGTCTCTTCATTATTGGCCTTATTCTGCTACGATGGGTCAATCCTTTGGGAGAGCAGGTATGATGATCCGTAATCTTGTTGTTTTTGGCCTATGTCTGGCATTGACCGCATGTAGCGCGAAACGCGCGCATACGCCGACAACACCAAATGTGCGCATTGACCCCGTGTTGGCCACCAAAGAGGCAAAGGCCCTATTTGGTGCCAAACCCAGCGCATCCGGCCAATCCCCCTCACCCTATGGTGGATATGCCAAAGGCTGTCTGGCCGGCGCAGTGCAATTGCCTGAAACCGGGGAAACCTGGCAGGCCATGCGCCTGTCACGCAACCGCAACTGGGGGCACCCTGAACTCATTGATTACGTTCAGAACCTGTCACGCAAGGCCGCCCGCCAACCGGGTTGGGATGGCCTCTATGTCGGTGACCTGAGCCAACCACGCGGTGGACCTATGCTGACCGGACACCGCAGCCACCAGATCGGTCTTGATGCGGATATCTGGCTGCGCCCGGCGGATGATTTGAACCTGACGGAAAAGCAACGCGAAAACATCTCATCCATTTCGATGCGCCGGTCTTCCGGGGCCTATACCAACAACAATTGGACCCGCGCGCATCACAACATTCTCAAGGCTGCCGCGAGTGACCCACGTGTTGCCCGGATTTTCATCTTCCCTGGCGCCAAGGTACAGATGTGTAAGGACGCCAAAGGCGATCGATCCTGGCTGCGCAAAATTCGCCCATGGTGGGGTCATCACTATCACTTCCATGTGCGGCTGAGCTGTCCTGACAGCGCGAACGGTTGCGTCGATCAGGCGGCCATCCCAGCCGGTGACGGCTGTGCGGAAGCGGAAGGTTGGGTCGACCGTATTCTGAACCCGCCGCCGCCAAACCCAAATGCGCCCAAGCCCAAACCGCGCCGCGAATTGACCATGGGTGATCTGCCCGGGCAATGCGCCGGTGTTCTGGCGTCAAAGTAACCCCTTCATGATCCTGAAATCTCTCCGTAAAGCCTCTGCGTTTGCGCTGGCTTTTGTCACAGCATCCGTGCTTGGGTTGCCTGCGGCCGCGCCTGAGAAGGCGCAGTTTGTGGGATCATACAAATGGAAGCGCGCCGACCATAAGCTCGGCGGGTTTTCAGGGATCGAACTGTCATCCGACGGAAAGAGCTTTACCGCCATCAGTGATCAGGCGGGCATTGTCTCAGGTACGCTGCACCGGGACAACGGGCGTATCTCTGATGTGGTCACCGAGCAGAAGGGCCACCTACGTGATGAGCGTGGGCGCAAGCTTAGGGGAAAATACAGTGATGCCGAGGGGCTTGCGGTGCGCAGCGACGGGCGCATTTTTGTTTCCTTCGAACATCAGCACCGCGTTTGGGCCTATCTGACACTCAAAGCCGCCGCCTGGCTGCCACGCCCGAAACAATTCAAAGCCCTTCAACCCAACTCCGGGCTGGAAGCGCTCGCCGTTGACCCCAAAGACCGGCTGTATGCGATCCCAGAACGATCAGGCAAGCTCACCCGTCCCTTTCCAGTGTGGCGCTATGCCAAAGGAAAATGGACCCAACCCTTCGCGCTTCGCCGTGAGGGAGGGTTTTTACCTGTCGGTGCTGATTTTGACGCCGAGGGCAATCTGTATCTGCTGGAACGTGCCTTTACCGGATTTGGCTTCAAATCCCGCGTGCGGCGGTTCTTTCTCAATGATGATGCCATCACGGCCGAAGAAACCTTGCTTGAAACAGCGATTCTCCAGCATGATAACCTTGAGGGCCTGTCTGTCTGGAAAGACGCCGAAGGAGACATTCGGCTGACGATGATCTCGGATGATAATTTCAATGATTTTCAACGAACTGAGTTTGTTGAGTACCGGGTGACCCGACGCTAAGGCCTCAAAACACTTGCGCGGGGCGGATAACGCTCTTAAACGCGGCCTGTCCGACCATGTCGGGCCAAGTTCTTCCCGCAACCTTGCTAAAACGGGTCATATCATGACACGCATCCACATTCCCGGCATTCTTGCCATGGCCACCATCGTAGTGGTCTCGAACATCCTTGTTCAATTCCTGCTGCTTGACGGTCTGCTGACTTGGGGCGCCTTCACCTATCCCTTCGCCTTCCTCGTCACCGATGTGATGAACCGCGTGTACGGCGCAGACGCCGCGCGTCGTGTGGTTCTGGTGGGCTTTGTCACCGGGGTTCTCTGCTCACTGATTGGCAGCCAGATCATGTTGCAGGGTGATGGCTTCACCTATGCGGCGGTTGCCCTGCGCGTGGCCTTTGCCTCCGGTATCGGCTTCCTCTGCGCTCAAATGACCGACGTGCTGATCTTCGATCGCCTGCGCGATGGCGCTTGGTGGCGCGCACCTCTGGCAAGCACGCTGGTCGGCGCGACCCTGGACACCGCGCTGTTCTTCACCATTGCCTTCTCCGCAAGCCTGACCTTCTTTGGTCCTGCCGCAGATGCCGAGATCAACTGGGCCTGGGGTGCTGCACCCTTCCTGACTGTTGGTCCAGAAGCCCCGCTTTGGGTGTCCCTGGCTGTGGCGGACTGGGGCGTCAAATTGTCTCTCGCCCTGATCGCGCTGGTTCCGTTCCGCTTGATCGTGGCGCGCGTCCTCGCCACCCGGTCAGCGGCCTGATCACCACCACTCACAGGGAGGGGAATTTTCAAGTTTCCCTCCTCACGAAGAAAAGACTTTGTGGATCACCGAAGGTGTGGCACCATCATCTTGCGTGCGAACCTACGGGCGCAAAGGCCCTAGGCGGACAGCACCATTTGCGTGTTACACAGCTGAAAGGAGGTGATCCAGTGTCAAGAGAAGCATTGGAGAGAGGTGTCGGAACAGTTCGAAAGGAGACCTGCTAGGGGAAACCCAGTACGTTGATTTTTGAGTTGGCGCGCCTAACCGGCACCCGCCTCCGGATTCTCGAAGGGTCGTCTTTTGGCGACCCTTTCCGTTTTCCCCCATTCCCTGTCATACCCCCCCCAAGCAAGGGGAAAGCGATGCTCGAAATCAACGAACAGATCCGCATTGAAGACTGGGAACTGACCGAGCAGTTTATTCGCGCCTCAGGACCCGGTGGGCAAAACGTCAACAAGGTGTCGACTGCGGTCGAGCTGCGCTTTGAAGCCGAACGGTCACCTAATCTGCCTGCCCCAGTTAAAACGCGCCTGCGCAAGCTGGCCGGTCGGCGATGGACCAATGAAGGCGCGTTGATTCTTCAAGTGGATGAAACCCGCTCTCAGGCCCGCAACCGCGAAATCGCGCGTCAGCGCCTGATCGAGCTTATTCAAAAAGCGCTGGTGAAACCCAAACGGCGGATACCAACCCGCCCAACATTGGGGTCAAAGCGCCGTCGCCTTGAGGGCAAAAAAGCCCGCGGCACCATAAAATCCCTGCGCGGAAAAGTGGATCCAGACGCCTAGAAGCGGTCCAGTAGACGCTCGAGATAGTTGCGTTCCTCTTCAGGCCGGTCGTTTTCACCCGAGCGGCGGCGGATTTCGCCCAAAAGCTCTTCTGCCCGGCGATAGGTATCTTCGCCCTGCAACAATCCTTCATCGGTTGTGCTGCGTCCGCTTTGTCCCGGGTTGCGTCCCAAAGGATCACGCTGTTCGCCGCCCACAGCACCATCGGCAAGCCCCTGTTGGCCGCTTTGCTGCTGACGTTGCTCTGCCAAGGCTTCGCCCAGACTACGCAGCCCATCTCGCAGGGCTTCCATGGCTTCGGATTGACGGTCAATGGCCTCAGCAAGATCCCCATCACGCAGCGCCTCTTCGGCCCCTTCCATAGCGCGATCGGCATCCCTCAGGTTCTGCAAGGCGCGCTCTCCAGCCTCGGTGCCCTGACCCGGCAACTGTCCGCGTTGACGCTCGAGCTCTTGCCGAAGCGCATTTTGGCGGTCTGCCAACGAACGTTCGATACCTTCGCTGCCATCACCACGTTCGTCACCTTGCCCCTGTCCCGGGTTACGGCCCTCTGACGGCCCTTGCCCTTGCTGGTTTTGTCCCTGCTGCTGTCCCGGCTGGCGTTGACCTTGCTGGCGCTGGCCTTGTCCCGGGTTGAACTGTTCTTGCAGATCCCGGAAGGCCTCGTCAGACAAATCCTGCTGATCGCGCAGGGTATCGGACAGACCTTCCATGGCCTGCTCACCGGGCGACTGTCCCCCCTGTCCTTCTGTGACCTGCATATTGTCGAGCATCTCTTGCAGCTGCCGCATGGCCTCCATGGCTTCATCCATGCGGCCTTCTTCCATCAGCTCCTGAATACGGTCCATCATGCGTTGGATATCGTCCTGCGACAGCTCCATGGTCTCCTGAGGATCACCTTGCTGTTCGCTTGGATCTTGCTGCTGGGCCTGTTCACGCCCCAACTGGCGCAGATAGTCCTGCGTCGCCTCGCGTAGCTCTTGCATCAATTCTGCAATTTCCTGATCCGAGGCCCCGTTTTTCATCGCCTCTTCCAGCCGCTCACGGGCCCGGCGCAATCTTTCGCGCGCATCGTCCAGATCACCCTCTTCCAAGGCAAGCGCGAGATCCCAAAGGCTCTGGGCCAGGGCACTTTGCTGGCTGTCCGTGATGCCATAGGTGGTTGCCAGTTCAAGCTTGGCCAAGACACGACGCAGGCGCAGGTGATTGACCTCTTTGCGAAACACATCTTCAGGATGGTTAGATATCGCGCGCAATGTTTGGGACATCATCACCGCATTGGCCCGGTTCCAGAGCAACGACTGACGTTGTTCAATCAAGGCTGCAGCCATCGGATCAAAAAACCGCCGCCCCGGCAATGTGATCACTTGCGGTTCTGAACGCCCAATCTGGCCTCGCGCATCTTCTACACTCAACTCAAATCGCACGGGCAGGTTTGCCCAAGGGTGCTGAGAGAAGTTTCCCCCAAGGACATCAGTAAAGGCCGTGCGGTCGCCGGAAAGAGGCATCGGCAGCTGGAGCTCAAGCGCCTGGCGCGGTTCAGGATCGATGGCCCGCCCGTATCGACGATCCACCTCATCCATCGCCAGACTGAACCGGCCAACACCAGCGACCACACCATGATCATCCTGTGCGGCAAATCCGATTTGGGTGACACCATCATAGCTGGTCTCAATCTCGCCATCATGGCTTACTTTCGGTGCTTGATCCGGCACCATAGCAACCTGCCAGGCCCGCCCGCCCGGACCGGAAATCGCAAGGCGCCCTCCCTGAACAATCTCGAAATCCTGAATGGTCGCACTGCGTGCGGCATCGTCTTTGCTCAGACCCGAGATATCTTCTTCAATTTGCAGCGCGCCAACTTCGCCATACATTCGAAGCGCAAAACTCGCGCCTTCAGGCGCCGTCAAAGAGGCCGAGGTGATATCATTGAGATAAACCGTTGGAAGCCCGGTGTACCGTGGCGGCGACATCCAGCCCTCCCAGGCCGGCCCCTGCGCCAACTCAGCCCCACCGGTCCCCAGCGTTGTGACCGATTGCACCCGAACGATTGACCCAAAAAAGAGCGCAACACTCAGCGCAAGGAGCGCAACATAGCGCAACGCAAACGGGTCGGCATGGGACATCCGCAGATCGGGCTGGACGGGTTTGGCCTCGGCGAGACGGCTGCGCATGCGTGTCTGATGTGCTGCCCAAATCGCAGAAGACGCCGGATCATTGGCACCAATCGCTTGGCTGTCTCGTAGGGCTTGAATGGGATTGCCCTTGAGCGTGGCATCCAGACGCCAAAGCGCCTCTTGCCGGGATGGGCGTCGAAACATCCTAGCCGCTCGGACAATGGCCCAAAGACCACCAGCCCCAAGCACACCACCCGCGCCCCAGACCCACTCGGTGGGAACTTCATCCTGCAGCCCAAGCATCAAGGCCGCCAGCGTCACAAAAACAATCGACCACAGGGGCCAGAAGGCCCGCACCACACGTTCGGCCCAAAGCCCCACATAGGTCGCCCAAAGCGGCCAGCGGATCAAAGGGGTCATGTCGTCGTTTTGGATGCCTTTACGGGGCATGGTGGTCCTCGCAACTCAAGCGCTGCGAGAACAATGCCCTACAGCCATGCAGGAATGCTATCGCGATTTATCATATCGGCAAAGCTTGGCCGTTCACGGATGACTGCAAATTGATCGCCGTGCACCAGAACCTCGGGGATGAGCGGCCGTGTGTTGTACTCGCTCGCCATCACCGCACCATAGGCCCCCGCACTGCGGAACGCGACAAGATCCCCTGCGGTCAAAGGCGGCATCAGACGTTCCTTGGCAAAGGTATCGCCGGTTTCACAGACCGGGCCCACAATGTCATAGGGCTTGGGTTCGATACCAACTTCGGGTTCGACAACGGGGACAATGTCGTGATGCGCCTCGTACATCGCCGGACGGATCAGATCGTTCATCGCCCCATCAAGGATCAGAAAATCACGGCCCTCTCCGTGTTTCAGATAAATCACCTTGCTGACCAGAATACCCGCATTGCCCGCAATCAACCGGCCCGGTTCGATCTCAATTTCACATCCCAGATGACCCACGGTTTTCTGGATCAGCTTGCCATAATCCGTCGGCAGTGGAGGGGCTTCGTTCGAGCGCGCATAGGGAATCCCAAGCCCACCGCCAAGATCGAGGCGCGAAATCTCGTGCCCATCCGCACGCAACGCCTCGGTCAGTTCCGCCACCTTGGTATAGGCAAGCTCAAACGGCTCCAGATCGGTCAGCTGGCTGCCGATATGCACGTCAATCCCCACCACCTTCAGCCCCGGCAATTTAGCTGCCATGGCATAGACTTCACGCGCACGCGCGATGGGAATGCCAAATTTGTTTTCACTCTTTCCGGTGGCGATTTTGGCATGGGTCTTTGCATCCACATCCGGGTTCACCCGAATGGCAATGGGGGCCTGAGTACCCATGGACGAAGCGATCTCAGAGATCACCTGCATCTCGGGCTCACTTTCGACGTTAAACTGACGAATGCCACCCTCTAACGCCGCGCGGATTTCATCCCGGGTTTTCCCAACCCCGGAAAACACAATCCGATCTCCGGGCACACCGGCGGCCTTGGCACGGGCATATTCCCCCCCCGAGACCACATCCATGCCAGCCCCTTCCGCGGCCAGAGTGCGCAGGATCGCCTGATTGCTGGCCGCTTTCATGGCATAGCAGACCAAATGCGGGCCCCAATCCAACGCCTCATCAAACAATTTGAAGTGCCGAGTGAGAGTCGCGGTGGAGTAAAGATAAAAGGGTGTACCAACCTGCGCTGCAATTTCTGCTACAGGAACATCTTCTGCCCAAAGCGCTCCGTCACGATAGATGAAATGGTCCAACGCGGCCTCCAAAGTAAGATTCGAACCGCAATAGCGCGTTCCGAAACACAAAAAAACCCTCCACACACATTGGTGCCAAGGGTTTCTTCTTTTCTCAAATACTCTGGGGGTCAGGGGGCAAAGCCCCCTTCCAAACGCGATGGCCCCACCTTCCCCGCCGTCGGACGCAGATTTTTCTTGAAAAATCGAGGCCTGCGCGCGGACTACTGGTTGACCGACACCCCCGGTCGCACCGGATCTCCGTCCGCGCCACAGCTTGCCAAAGGCAGGATCAAAGCTGCGGTGACCAACAAAACTCTCATGCCAAAACCTCTGTCCAACGTGCGACCTGAGCCCGAACCTGATCCGGGGCTGTGCCACCATAGCTGGTGCGCGATTTGACGGAGTTATGTACACCCAGCACATCAAAGATACCGGCCGTAATCTTGTCGTTCTCGGCCTGCATTTCTTCTAGGCTCAGATCCGGCAGGTCACAGCCTTTCTTTTCAGCCAAGGCCACCAAGGCACCGGTCACATGGTGCGCATCGCGGAATGGCAGGTTGGTCTCACGCACCAGCCAGTCAGCCAAATCGGTTGCCGTTGAGAACCCGCTGGAGGCCGCAGCCTCAAGATCGGCGACATTGGCGCTCATGTCTTTGACCATGCCTTCCATCGCAGCCAGCGCCAGCATCCAGTTATCCGCGGCATCAAAGACCTGCTCTTTGTCTTCCTGCATGTCTTTTGAATAGGCCAGCGGCAGGCCCTTCATCACCATCATCAGAGCAACATTCGCGCCAAAGATCCGGCCGATCTTGGCCCGGATCAATTCAGCCGCATCCGGGTTTTTCTTCTGTGGCATGATCGACGAGCCGGTTGAGAACCGGTCTGACAGGGTCACAAAGCGGAACTGAGCTGAGGACCAGATCACCAGCTCTTCGGCAAATCGGCTCAGGTGCATGGCGCAGATGCTGGCCACGCTCAGAAACTCGATGGCAAAATCGCGCGCCGAGACCGCATCAAGGCTGTTGGCCATCGGGCGGTCAAAGCCCAGCGCCTCAGCTGTCGCATGACGGTCGATCGGGAACCCTGTGCCCGCAAGCGCGGCAGCGCCAAGCGGCGATTCATTCATCCGGGCGCGTGCATCGCGCACCCGGCTCAGATCGCGACCAAACATTTCAACATAGGCCATCATGTGGTGGCCCCAGGTCACCGGCTGCGCGGTCTGCAGGTGGGTGAACCCCGGCATGACCCAATCGGCACCTGCCTCGGCTTGACCCAAAAGTGCGGTCATCAGGGCAATCAAGCCTTTCTCAGCCGCATCCAGCTGATCCCGCACCCAGAGGCGGAAATCAGTCGCAACCTGATCGTTGCGCGACCGGCCTGTGTGCAAACGACCGGCCGGCTCGCCGATGATTTCTTTCAGGCGCGCTTCGACATTCATGTGAATATCTTCCAGCGCGGTGGAAAACTTAAACTCACCTGCGTCAATCTCTGACAACACCGTGAGAAGCCCTTCCCGAATGGCTTCGGCATCCTTATGTTCGATGATGCCCTGTGCGGCCAACATGGCGGCATGGGCCCTCGATCCGGCGATATCCTGCGCCGCCATCCGTTTGTCGTACCCGATCGAGGCATTGATCGCCTCCATAATCGCGTCCGGTCCAGCGGCAAAGCGGCCGCCCCACATCTGGTTCGAGGAAGTGTCCGTCATTTGAGGTCCTTCGGAGGAAACATGAAATTCTCTGGCTTTGTGCTGCTGTATACTGCTGCGCTTGCCCTTGCAAATCCCGCGCTTGCTGATGTCGAAGAGGCCAAGCACGCCCGACAGGGTGATATGCGCAAAATGGTACTGCATGAGGCACCCAAACCGGCGGGCACCGTCGATTTTATGACCTTTGAAGGAGAACCGCTTAACCTGTCGCAATGGCAGGGAAAATGGGTTCTTTTGAACTTCTGGGCCACCTGGTGCGCGCCATGTCGCAAAGAAATGCCCATGCTGTCCGAGTTGCAGACCGAACTTGGCGGCGACACCTTTGAGGTTCTGACCATCGCCACCTCGCGCAATCCGCCCCCCGCGATGAAAGCCTTTTTCGAAGAAATTGGCGTTGAAAACCTGCCACTGCACCGCGACCCCAAAAGCAAACTGTCGCGTGAGATGGGGGTTCTGGGGCTGCCTGTGACGGTGATTCTCAATCCAGAAGGTGAGGAAGTGGGTCGTTTGACCGGGGACGCCGACTGGTCGTCGCTGCACGCCTACAAGTTTCTGGATACACTGATGCGCCCGTCTGGCAGCTAAATTTTGCCACAGGCAATGACAAAAAGGGCGGCCCGGTGGCCGCCCTTTTTCGTGTTTTGGTTTCTCTTGAGAGAGAGAGAGAGAGAGAGAGAGAGAGAGAGAGAGAGAGAGAGAGAGAGAGAGAGAGAGAGAGAGAGAGAGAGAGAAGCGGATCAGCTTACTTCAAAGCAAACAAGACCCGTTTTGTGCGGCGCTTTTTGCGGCCCGCGTCCTGGTGCCAGGCCTCGGAGGCGGCACCGATCTGATCCAGTTTGAGCCCACCTTCGGCCACCAATCCGTTCAGACCAAACTCCTGATACTGCAATCCATTGCGCACAGCGCGTGTCACACGGGTACGTGGTTCAACAAATCCATCCGCATGGGTCACCTGGAATGAACACTCTCCAAGTGTGCGGGTACAGCGATGTGGGGAGTAGAGGGTTACCGCACCATCTGAAGCTACGGTTCGGGTCACCTCACCACGGGCATTGGTGGTGTAGCTGCCAAGAAACGCGGCATCGCGACCTTCACCACGAAACATGTCAAAGGCATGTTCCCCGGCGCGTGCATCTCGTTTGATATGAGTAACAACCCCGGTTGGATCTTTCATGACCATCACCGATCCAACACCCATCTGATCTGCATGCCACGAAATATCGGCCACTCCAGCGGTTGCTGAAAGAGACAGGGCAAAAGCAATCAGTACTGAACGCATCGGATAACTCCGGGTTGTAGGCCCCCACCTACAAGACACAGAATTGGGCGAAATCTGGGCGCAAGGCAACGGTTTTCCGCCACATTCCACCAATTACCCCTCACCTGCGGCACAATTTGCCAATCACACCTGAAATTGTCGCCCAATACGTAACCAACCCCGCCTTAATTCCGCCCCAACTGCCGCCACGGAAACACGAATCGTTTTTGACAGATCACCTGACGCAGGCAAAAGTCACGTCAGGAGGAGCCATGCCGTTAGAAATACTATTGGTGCTGGTGGTCGGAGGGATCACAGGCATCGCGATATTGTCCCACAGTCTGGGGCTGTCCAAACGTCGCGCCTTTCAAAGTGCAGATGACGCCCAAGCGGCATGGCAGCGCGAATACCCGTCGAGCAGTGTGACCGATGTCATTCTAAGCCAGTCGGGGTATGCCGCGCTTATTCAAACACGTCGTTCAATTGGTGTGGTCTGGACAATGGGGGATGACACCTGCGCACGCATTCTGCGGAGCCCCAAGATAGCACGCGTGAAAACCGGGTTGCGGTTGCGGTTGGCCGATTACGCGGCCCCCGTGATCAAGCTTGAGCTTTCGACAGAAGAAACTGCCCTTTGGGCCGCTAAACTTGAGGGACAGTCATGACCATCTCATATCCTGATGTCGTCAGCCTTGCCGTGCCATTCTTTATCGCCCTGATTCTGATCGAGCTGGCATGGATCACCATCACCAAACGTGGCGGGCGCTATGAAACACGTGATGCGGTGACCTCATTGGTTATGGGCGCTGGCAACGTGGCGTCGGGCATCGTGCTGGGGTTTATTGCCTGGGGCTTTTTCATGGTCCTCTGGGATATCACACCCTTTGACCTTGGGCACAGCTGGTGGATCATTGCCCTGTGTTTTGTGCTAGACGACCTGCGTTATTATTGGGTCCACCGGTTTGGCCACAAGGTGCGTTGGGTCTGGGCTAGCCATGTGAACCACCACTCCA
Organism: uncultured Pelagimonas sp.; assembly: GCA_947497905.1. Classification (GTDB taxonomy): domain Bacteria; phylum Pseudomonadota; class Alphaproteobacteria; order Rhodobacterales; family Rhodobacteraceae; genus CANMIH01. The sequence goes on along the minus strand of CANMIH010000002.1, from coordinate 205,618 downwards.
GCCAGCACTACAACCTGACAACCGCGCTGCGGCAAACCTGGACCTATACCTTCACCTTCATGATGGTGGTGCGCGCGCCGTTGATCCTGATGGGGTTCCATCCGGCTATGGTGTTGTTCTGCGGCGGGCTGAACCTGATCTATCAGTTCTGGATCCACACCGAAGCGATCAACAAACTCCCCCGCTGGTTCGAAGCAGTGATGAACACCCCAAGTCACCACCGCGCCCATCATGGGCGCAACCCTCGTTATCTGGATTGTAACTATGCGGGTGTCTTGATCATTTGGGACAAGATGTTTGGCAGCTTTGTTCCCGAACAGGATCACGACAAACCCGACTACGGCCTTGTGCATAACATCGGTACCTTCAATCCGCTGCGGGTGGCCTTTCATGAATGGGTCGGTATTTGGCGGGATGCGTCAAAACCGGGTCTCACCTTGAAAGACCGCCTGATGTATTGCGTAGCGCCCCCTGGTTGGAGCCATGACAACAGCCGCGACATGGCTGATGGGATCAAAGCAAAACATCTTAAGCGGCACCCGGAAGACCAAGGCACCCCGGGGTTCGAACACCTCTCCTAATTTTGGGTTCTTGCTAGAGAAGTTGGTCTAGGGCTATCAACGATAGGTAATATGTAGATGCAAATTATTCGCATCTAAACCTTGTAACAGGTCCGTGAGGACCCCATATCAATTGTATACCAAAGCATACTCAACTAATAAGGGTGGCCGATGTTTACCCAACTTCTGACGGAAGCCTATTTTCCGTTTTCCATTTCGCTTGGCCTTTTTCTGGGTCTTTTGATCCTAGAACTGATTTTCGCCCTTCTGGGCGGCACGCTCTTGGGGCTCGGCGGAGATAACATTGACCTCGACGGGCCGGATCTCGACCCCCCTGAATTGGGGGACTTGGATCTGGATCTGGGGGATGTGGATATCGATAGCCTTGAACTTGCCAGTTTTGAGGAAATCGACGCTCCAACCGTGACCGACACGGGCCTATCCGCCTGGCTTGGTTTTGGCCGCATGCCCGCGTTGATCTGGTTGGGAACCGTCTTGGCCGGGTTTGGACTGGCCGGGATCACGCTCCAGCAGGTGATGGCAGCTGTCTTCACAACTGCACTGCCCGCTTGGTTGGCGGCCCTTCCCGCCGCAATCGGATCGCTTTGGTTTGCAGGCCGTTTCGGGGCGGTATTTGCCCGGCTTCTGCCCAAAGACGAAACCCAGTCGGTGTCTGAACGCCATCTGGGCCGTCGCAAAGGGGTCGTCAGCCAGGGCACAGCCGCCCGCGGCCGCCCCGCCGAAGTCCGCGTCAGCGATCGCTTTGGCAACACCCATTATCTGCGCGCTGAAACTCTGCGCGACAACGTCTCGATTGCTCAAGGCACCGAGGTGATCGTCCTGCGACAGCGCTATGACGAAGGGTATCGCATTGTCGCGCTAGGCGACATCTAACTACATATTTTTTCAGGGAGAGTTTCATGGAACTTCTACTCATTTGGGTCGTTGTCGGCCTTGCATTGCTGTTGTTTGTTGGTCTGGTGTTGGGTCGCCTGTATCGCCGTGCCACTCGCGAAATCAGTCTTGTGAAAACCGGGGCTGGCGGCAAAAAGGTCATCATGGATGGGGGCGTGATTGTGGTGCCTCTGTTGCACGAGGTCAGCCCCGTCAACATGAAGACCCTACGCCTCGAGGTGAAACGCGACGGTGACGGTGCCTTGATCACCAAAGACCGGATGCGCGTTGATGTCGGCGTCGAATTTTATGTCTCAGTTCAACCCACAGATGAAGGTGTGGCCCGTGCCGCGCAGACGCTTGGGGATCGTACCTTTGACATCGAACAGTTGCGTGAGATGATTGAAGGCAAACTGATTGACAGTCTGCGCGCCGTTGCGGCCCAGATGTCGATGGACCAACTGCACGAGAACCGCGCGGACTTTGTACAGGAAGTGCAAAACACAGTGTCCGAGGATCTTCTGAAAAACGGTCTGTCCCTTGAATCCGTCTCACTCACGGCCCTCGACCAGACCCCCTTTGAAGCTCTGGACGAAAACAACGCCTTTAACGCGGTCGGGATGCGCAAACTGGCCGAGGTGATTGCCACTTCGAAAAAGGAACGCGCCCAGATTGATGCAGATGCCGATGTGTCCGTGCGTCGCGCTGCAATGGAGGCTGAAAAGCAAAAGCTGATCATTCAACGGGATGAGGAAGAGGCCAAGATTGCGCAGATTCAGCAGATCGAGACCATGAAGGTTGCTCAAGAGGCCGAGATTGCTGCGCGCACAGAAGATTCGGTTCGTGAGACAGAGCGTTCCCGGATTGCACGTGAAGAGGCCATTCGTGCCGCAGAAATTGAGCGTGAACGCAAAATTCGTGATGCGGAGATCGCCAAAGAGCGTGCGGTTCAAGAGGCCGAGATCAACAAAGAACGTGAGCTTGAGGTCGCCAATCAGGAACGCCAGATCATCATCGCTCAGAAGTCAGAAGAGGAAAGCCGCGCGCGCGCTTCTGCCGATCTGGCCCGCGCTGAAGCCACCAAAGCCCTGGAGGCTGTAACCACCGCCAAAGACGTGGCCGAAGCAGAGCGTCTGAAGCAGATCGCCCTCATTGAAGCCTCTCGCGAGGCGGAACGGGAAGCCACCAAGATCCGTCTTGCGGCGCAGGCTGAAAAAGAAGCCGCATCTGACCGTGCCGAAGCGCGTCGCGAAGAGGCGCAGGCCGAGGCCGACGCTCTGACCATCCGTGCCGAAGCCAAGAAAAAGGACATGCTGGCCGAAGCGGAAGGCAAACGCGCCATCACCGATGCTGAAAACGCGCTGTCTGCTGAACTGATCGCGATGAAGGTCGATCTCGCGCGCCTCGAGGCGATGCCGAAGGTACTGGCCGAGGCTGTCAAACCTGCCGAGAAGATCGACTCGATCCGCATTCATCAGGTTGGGGGCCTGCAGAACGGCACAGCGGGCGGCAACGGGGAAAACGGTGGCAAAGCCCCAATCAACCAGGCCCTCGATTCCATCATGGGTATGGCCGTTCAGCTGCCTGCCTTGAAGAAACTGGGTGACGACCTTGGCATGTCGATGGACGGCACCGTTTCGGGATTGATGGGTGAGGATGAAGGCCCTGCATCAGATGAGGCCAACGGCGCTGATGCCGACGAGGACACCGACAACGCGCAGGCCTGATCAAAGTCGCGAAAAGAGATAGGGCGGGGATTTCCCCGCCCTCTTGCTTATCTGCAATAAGATCCGTTGCCGTGTTTCGCGGTATCAAAATGGAAATGGTCACGGTGAAATCTATCCGATTCCGGGCCAAGCACCGTACCAAAGGGACCACAGGCCGCCCCATGCATCTGACGCAAAGCACGGCCTTTTTTACCCGATCCCCAGTCACGCAGAACCGACATTTCTGATCCATCCGCCAGAAGGATGGCCGAGATATCAATCGCTTTGCCGCGACCATGCTCGGAAATCTTGGCGCCTGGTTGATTGTTGCGCGTGCGACAGGAGTAATGGGCCGCAACCCGCAAGCCAGAAATCCCGCCGCCCTGACGTTTCACCGCTGGACGCGCACCATCATTGATCCAGGTTTTCAGCGCTGACGCCGTTGCGCAATTCATCAAGGACGGCTGGCTAAGTGCCACACCATCAACCGATGTCAAACGCACCGCATTGGGAATGCCACAGCCGGAAATCCGCCCCGGCACATCTCCGACCACCTCCCCTTGCAGTGAGCTGTCACCGCAAATACCACCTATGGCACTGTCATTGTCGGCAAATGCCCGTTCAAGATAGTTGCGGATCCCATCCAGCGAGTTTGTTTCGCGCGCTGGTGTTTCGTCCCGACCACCGCAAGCCGCCAATGCCAAACACAGCCCCAGAAAAATGCGTTTCACCGTTCCACCTTCACTCGACCAAAATCAGGTTTATCCGTATCCTGTCCGGCCTCAAGAATGCCACGACGAATGGCACGGGTGTGAGTGAAATAGGCATGAAGCTGCTCACCATCCCCGGTTCGGATGGCCCGCTGCAGCGCAAACAGCTCTTCGGTAAAACGGCCCAACATTTCGATTGTGGCGTCTTTGTTGGTCAAAAACACGTCGCGCCACATGGTCGGATCCGAGGCCGCGATGCGGGTAAAATCGCGAAAGCCCGCAGCCGAATATTTGATCACTTCCTGATCTGTCACCCGGCGCAGATCGTCTGCCACGCCCACCATCGTATAGGCAATCAGGTGAGGAATGTGGCTCACAACTGCGCAGACCAGATCATGGTGCTCTGGGTCCATACGGTCGGTCATCGCGCCCAAAGCCTGCCAATAGGTCTCGACCCGGGTCACGGCCTCTTCAGGGCAATTCTCAACCGGAACAATCAGGCTGCGCCGATTGTCGAACAGCGTGGCAAAACCGGATTCCGGTCCCGAGTGCTCGGTACCCGCCATGGGGTGTGTCGGCACAAAATGTACGCCTTCCGGAAGATGTGGCGCAACTTCATCGATGACCGTGCGCTTGACCGATCCAACATCAATCACGGTGGCCCCGGGTTTCAGGTGGTCTGCGATCTGGCGTGTCACAGCGCCCATCGCCCCCACCGGCACAGCCAGCACAATCAGATCCGCGTCTATGACCGCCTCTTCGGCGCTATCACAGACAGTATCGCATAGGCCAATCCGCCGGGCCGTTTCGCGAGTGTCATCAGATCGCGCATAGCCCGTCACGTGACCAGCTACGCCGTCGCGTTTCATAGCCCAGTACATCGACGAGGCAATCAACCCCAGCCCAATCAGTGCAACGCGGTTGTAGATCACACTCATGTTGCACCAGCTTTGAATTGGCCAACAGCATGGGCAACCTGACGACAGGCAGGCTCATCCCCAACGGTGATCCGCAGGCAATTGGGAAGGTTATACCCGCCAACGCGGCGCACAATCAGACCCTGTTTTTGCAGGTAGGTGTCGCAGGCCTCGGCTTCGGCCTGATTGCGGAACCGCGCCAGGACAAAGTTCGCCATGGAGGTGTCGCAGGACACACCATGTTCGCCCAGCGCTTCGCTCAACCACGCACGCAGCCGCGCGTTCTCGGAGCGGCATTTCTCAACATAAGCCACATCGCGCACAGCGGCCTCAGCCGCAGCAAGGGCCGCCGAAGACAGATTGAACGGTCCCCGCACCCGGTTCAGCACATCAACAATTTCGCGTGGCCCATAGCCCCAGCCGACACGCATCGCACCCAGGCCATAGAGCTTGGAGAATGTGCGGGTCATAAAGACGTTGTCGCGCGCTTCAACAAGCTTGGCACCGCCATCATAGCCTTCAACATATTCCGCATAGGCGCCGTCCAGCACCAAAAGCGCCTGCTCAGGCAGACCTTCCGCGAGACGTTCCAATTCGGCCAAACCGATCATCGTGCTGGTCGGATTATTTGGGTTGGCGATAAACACAAGCTTCGTGCGCTCGGTACATCCCGCCAATAGAGCATCAACATCGGTGACGCGTTCCCGCTCTTTCACCTCGACAGGTGTAGCGCCTGCCGCAAGGGCGCTGATGCGGTACATGGAAAATCCATGTTCGGTGAACAGCACCTCGTCCCCAACGCCAGCATAGGCCTGACACAGAAAGGCGATGATCTCATCGCTTCCAGCGCCACAAATGATCCGGTCGCTCTCTAGGCCGTGGATCTCTGCAATCGCGCTGCGCAGCTCAGCATGATCTGTCGATGGGTAGCGATGCATGTCATGAAGCACACGCTTGACCGCCTCCTGAGCGGCATCGCTTGGCCCAAACGGATTTTCGTTTGAGCTCAACTTGATCACATTCGACACACCTTCGACGTGGGCTTTCCCGCCAACGTAAAGGTCAATATCCATGATACCGGGCTGCGGTACGATCTTGGTCATGGCGTCCTCCTTGACGCTCTGTGCTTACCCAAGCTGCGCAGTCAAGAAAAGCGGGAAACCCACCGGGGCTGCGCTGTGCCGCGCCTTGGGGCAAAGGCGGAACATTTTGAACACACAGGCCTGAGTTATCTGACACTCGCCCGTATGACACTTTTATGAAAAAGGGCGCTCAAACACTTATGTTCGCTAGGCGCAGGCCTCAAAATTGGTAACACTCCCGACAGTTTCTGTTGCAGAGTTGGTATCATGAAGCCTCGTATTCTAGTTTTTTCCCTTATCGCGCTCTGCCTCGCTGCCGCAGCGCTTTTTATGGCTCCGACCTGTCGCGCACATCGCTTCACATCGTTTCCGGGTCTGAGAACAAAGCGCTTGAACCGCTGATCCGGAATTGGGCCAGCGACAATCGCGTCGATCTTGAGGTGAGCTATCTCGGATCCATCGACATCGCCCGCGAATTGAACAAGGGCACAGACAGCCAATTTGATGCGGTCTGGCCCGCACATTCCCTTTGGATTGAAATGGGCGACACCCATAAAGTTGTGAAACACGACACCTCTGTGTTGCGTTCGCCGGTCGTTCTGGGGCTTCGTAAATCGATTGCGGAAGATCTCGGCTGGATTGGCCGGTCAGATATCACAATCCAAGACATCCAACAGGCCGCGCAAGATGGGAAGTTTCGCCTGTCGATGACGTCAGCCACGCAATCCAATTCTGGGGCCTCTGCCTATTTCGGGTTTTTCTATGCGCTTGCCGGCAATCCCGATGTGCTCACCCTCAGCGATCTGCAAGACACCCAAACGCTTGACGGTGTGCGTGCGCTTCTGGCGCAGGTGGACCGATCTTCAGGCTCCTCAGGCTGGCTCAAGGATGCGCTGGTCACCAATCCAGATACGTTCGACGCCATGTTCAACTATGAGGCATTGGTCATCGAAGCAAATCAGACCCTTACGCGCGTCGGTCAGGACCCGCTCTACGTGATTTATCCCGCCAATGGTCTGGCCGTTGCGGACAGTCCACTGGGGTATATCAGCAAGGGGGATGCTGCCAAAGAAGAGGTGTTCCTTCAGCTGCAAAGCTTCCTTCAGACCAAAGAGGCGACCGAGCTTCTGACGGGGTTAGGACGGCGCGCTGGCCTTTTGGGGCTCAGCTCGGCCAGCGCGGACCCCACAATCTGGAACCCCGAGTGGGGCGTTGATCTGAACCGCACCATTGCCCCCATTCCCACACCCGGCGCTGAGGTGATTGGTGAGGCGCTGCGCCTGTATCAGACCGAGCTGCGCAAACCCTCTCTCACGATCTGGGTGCTTGATGTCTCTGGCTCGATGGAGGGTGAACCGCTGAGCGAGCTGAAACAGGCCATGACGCTTTTACTCGATCCACAGGCGGCCTCGGTCAATCTGCTGCAGCCCTCATCTCGTGATGTCACGATCGTCCTACCGTTCAACCACAAGATCCTTCCCCCAACCACCATCGAAGGATCGGAAAAGGCGGAACTCACCAAAGCGCTGCGCGCGGTTCAAGGCCTACAGGCGGATGGGGGCACCGATATCTATTATGCGATTTACGAGGCTTTCGAGGCCATGAGCGACTGGCATGACACCGGCGCACTTTTCGACTATTTGCCCGCCATTGTCGCCATGACTGACGGTGCCTCTAGCATCGACAATCGTGAAGGCCTTTTGGGGTACATGAAGCGGTCGGCGTTTGCGCAAGATATTCCAATCCATGCCATCGCCTTTGGCCAAGCCGATGAAGAGCAACTCAACGAGCTTTCGCAGATTTCCATTGGTCGCCTGTTCCATGCTGGTGATGACCTCGCATCGGCGCTGCGCAAAGCCAAAGGATACAACTGATGGCACTTTACGACGGCCCTCGCCAGATCACGGCGGGGATACTTGCGGCGATCCTCTTTCTAGGCCTGTTCTTTGGTCTCAATCTGGTCTGGTGGCTGGCGCTGGTGTTGGCGGCCGTTGGGTATGGCGCGCTTTTGTTGGTCATCCCTCACCGGCGCCGCGCTGACGAGATCATCCTGACCGCAAAAACCAGCAAAGCGGATCTGCAATCCGCAGGCGAGGCTTTGTCTGACAGCGCCAAACGTTTGACCGACACAATCACCAAGCTTCCAAAGGCGGATGCAACGGCCGTGGAAGAGATGGCCCAGCGTATTCTCTCTATCCGTGAGAACATTCTCAGAGATCCTGAGGACTATCGCCTGACGCGCCGGTTTATCACCACCTATCTGCCAAACATGGTGCAGACCGTTGAAACCTATGCGGGTCTGACCGGCCGTACCAAAGGCGCTCAGTCCGACCGCTTAGATGCACTCGGAGCGCAGATCCGCGCCTTTGCACCGGTCGTGGATCAGATTGATCGCGCCTGTATCGAAAATGACCTTGCCGCTCTCGAATCCGAAGTCGATGCGCTGGGCACACAACTCAGCCGGAGAATGACATGAAACGTTCCCTGATGGGCCTGCTTATCTTGGGCGGTGTCGCTGCCGTTGCCGTCGGCGCCTCTCTTGTCGACCTGTCGAGCCTGACCCGGAACGTCACCCCACGCGAGCGTGTCGAGGTGTCGATCTATTACGGTGGCGAAAAGTCATCGCTTTTGGCCAATCCGGAGGTCTCGCGCATCATCAACGACCGCTATAAAATCACGCTGGACGCCACCAAAGCCGGGTCAATTGAGATGGTGACCAATCTCGCCAGCACCGGCAAAGACTGTCTTTGGCCCTCCAATATGGTGGCGGTGGAACTGGCCCGGAATTCGGGAAAACCTGTGAAAGGCGACGAGACGATCTTTAATTCGCCCATCGTGTTTTATGCCTGGGATCAAGTTGCCGATGCGCTTGAAAACAAAGGGGCCGTGCGACGTGACGGTGAAACACTTCTGGCGGATGTTGATGTACTCGGAGAGATGATCGCAGACGGTGCCCGCTGGCAGGAGGATTTGGGTCTGAACATCTACGGCCCATTCAAAATCTTCTCGACCCACCCCGCGAAATCCAACTCTGGCAACATCTGGTCCGGGCTTTTGGCCACCTCGTTCAACAACGGGACCCCACCAACAGAAGACAACCTGTCCACATTGCTGCCGCGCGTGACGGGCTACTTCGACGCGATGGGCCATATGGAATCCAGCTCGGGCGATATCTTTGAGAACTTCCTGAAACAGGGTATGGGCGCACGCCCTATCATTGTTGGCTATGAAAACCAGCTGGTCGAGTTTCTTTCTGAGAACACGCAATATGCGGATCTCATCCGCGAAAAAATCCGCGTGATTTATCCCGAACCCACGATCTTTGCCTCGCACCCGCTGATCGCGCTCAATGACACCTGTGACCGGTTGCAGGAGGCTCTGGCCGATCCTGAGATTCAGAGCATCGCCTGGGCGCAGCACGGCTTTCGCACTGGTTTGATTGGCGTCGAAAACGATCCTGCTGCGATCAAAGTCGCCACCCTTCCCGAGACCGTTGCACTGGTGGTGCCTATGCCTTCGGCAAAAGTCATGACCCGGATTATCGAATTGGTACAGTAATCCCTATTCCGCCCCGACAAAGGGAACGGTTCCCGCCACCCAGAACTCATTGCGGCGCGCTTTCACCTGACCCGCCAGATAGTCGACAAACAGGCGCACCCGGGCGGTGTTGCGCAGATCGCGGTGCAGCAAGAGCCAAAGACTGCGATATGGCAGGGGTTTCTGAAACGGGGCACGGATCAAATCCGGGTGCCGATCCCCAAGATTGCAGGCTAGATAGGCCATGCCCAATCCCGACGCGGCCAGCGTGATCAGCGGTACCAATTCGGACACGCGGTGTTTCAGCTGAGCCTTTGGGTAATAGCTGTCCTGCACCCATTTCGCCGTGACCTGATCCTCAGGTTCATGCCACCCAATAAGCGTGAGGCCCTCGCCTTCGTTGTCACGCACCCGTTTGGCATACTCGCGAGTGCAATAGGCCGCCTGGGACATCTGCACCAATTTACGCCCCACCACATCATCCGTCACCTCATGGGCCACGCGCAGCGACACATCTGCTTCGCGCCGCGTCAAATCGGCGACGTCGTTGCTGAATGTCATATTCAGATGAATGTCAGGATAGAGATCGGCAAAACGCGAAAGATCGTCCATCAAGGATGTCATCGCCAGACCATGGGGTAGGGTCAAGTAAACCGTCCCGGCAGGCTGGGCATCCCGCCCTACAATCACCCGCGCGGCCGAAACCATCTCATCTTCAACGCGCTGAGCATAGGGCAACAGGTCTTCACCTAGCTGTGTAAGAACCAACCCGGCCTTTGACCGGTCAAACAATCGGCTACCGATGCGATCTTCCAAAATCGAAAGCCTGCGGGTCAGCGTCGTGTGATTGGCCCCGCTGGCTTCCGCAGCCCCACGGAGGGTCCCCGCGCGCGCAACCGCCAGAAACACCTTGAGATCATCCCAATCAAACTCTTGCCCGTCCTGTGTCATCACCGGATCCTCGCGTGTTCCATTTTTGAACCATCATGTTCAGCTTTGCCCGGATACACAGCATTTCTCAACCACCTTAGTTTGGAGACATCGCAACACACCACACCGGACCCAACACAATGACACCAATTCAATCCGTACTGATCACTGGCGCAAATGCAGGTCTAGGGCGCGAAGCTGCCCGCCAACTGGCCCAGCAAAAAGGCATCGAGAAGATCATTCTTGCCTGCCGCAGCGCCGACAAAGCCCAGGCCGCCAAATCGGCGCTGGAAGCTGAAACAGGGCGCAAGATTTTCGACATCGTTTTGATCGACATGATGAACCCAGCCACCATCCGCAACGCGGTCTCGGAAATGACAACTCCGGTTGACGCCGTAATCCTGAATGCAGGTGGAACCGGAGGGCGGACCCCCTATGCGCTGACAGAGGATGGCGTGACCCATGTCTTCGCCACTAACGTTCTGGGACATGTCGTTTTGGTCAATGAAATGCTTGAGCGGCAACTGATCACCTCATCCGTGCTTTATGCCGGCTCCGAGGCCGCACGGGGCATTCCAAAGATGGGCATCCCCCGTCCCGAACTTGCATCAGAAGAACCAAAAGAATTCACCTCCATCGCCGATGGCAGCAAATTTGGTCCCGAAGGAGATCCGCTGGTTGTTTATGCCAACATCAAGCTGACGGCGGCCCTGTGGATGAGCGCAATGGCCCGTCAGCATCCGCATGTTCGTTTCGTCACCATGAGCCCGGGCGGCACCACCGGCACCAATGGATTTGACGATCTGTCATTCGTCAAACGTCTGTTCTTCAAACACATCGGCGGTGTGCTGATGCCCCTGTTCGGCATGATGCACGGTCTGGAAACCGGGGCCAAACGCTATGTCGATGGTCTTTTGAACCCAAAATATGAAAGCGGTCATTTCTACGCCAGCCGCGCGGGATCACCCACCGGCACAATCGTTGACCAAACCACCGTTGATGCCCGCCTGGGAGAGCCCGCTCTTCAAGACAGCGCACTCCGTGCCATCGCAGCTTTCGCCTAAACGACCCCCCCTCGAAAGGAACATTACTATGGAACTCGACCTTATTCTCAAACTACTCGTTGGCGCCGCCACCCTCATGCTGACCGGCCTCGGCGTCATGTCGATGTTTGCCCCTCGTAAAATGATCGGCAACTTTGCAATCGAACCCATTGGCGTGCCCGGTCTGAGCACCATCCGATCGGTGATTGGCGGATTGTTTCTCTCTTGCGTGGTGATCCTGGCGCATGAACTGATCACCGGGGAAACCATGGGCTTTGTGGTGGTTTCATTGATCCTGGGCGCAGTTGCCGTTGGCCGCGTTGTCAGCATCATCGCCGATGGCCTGCAGAAAGAAGTTGTGCCGCCGCTGATCGTAGAAATTGTGATCATCGCCGTTTTGATGAGCGCACACTCAAATCTGGCAATGGCTTAAAGATTTAGGACAGTCAAAAATCAACAGCCCCCAAATGCAGGGGGCTGTTTTCGTCAGTTGGTCAGACCATCACGTCAATCTCGGCCTGATCTCCCACTCCGAACACCCGCTTATAGCGGTCGATCTGCTCTTGCGGTCCCATGGCCTTCTTCGGGTTGTCCGACAATTTGACCGTAGCTTTGCCATTTGCCTCAACCGCTTTGCAGACAAGCGAGAAGGGCGCCAGCCCGTCATTCGGGGCCAGTCCACGGAAATCATTGGTCAGCAAGGTGCCCCAGCCAAAGGACACGCGCACGCGGCCCTGAAACTGTTGGTACAGCTCTGAAATTTTGGTTTCATCCAAACCATCAGAAAAGATGACAAGCTTTTGGCGGGGATCTTCGCCTCGATCTTGCCACCACTTAATCGCCACCTCAGCGCCCGTTGCAGGGTCACCGGAATCGATCCGAATACCGGTCCAACCCGCAAGCCAGTCAGGCGCCCGTCGCAAAAACCCTTCGGTGCCATAGGTGTCAGGCAAGATAATACGCAGGTTGCCGTCGTGCTCATCTTGCCAGTCCTCAAGTACCTCATAGGGCGCCTGTGCCAGTGCGGTATCTCCTTCGGCAAGAGCCGCATAAACCATCGGCAGCTCATGCGCATTGGTGCCAATGGCTTCAAGGTCTCGGTTTTTCGCAATCAAACAATTGGACGTGCCAATGAAACGATCCCCCAATCCTTCGACCATGGCCTGGACACACCAGTCCTGCCAGAGGAAGGAATGCCGGCGCCGTGTGCCAAAATCAGCGATACGCAGATCTTCAACCTGTTGCAGTTTCTCGATCTTTTCCCAAAGTTTGGTCATCGCGCGGGCATAAAGCACCTGAAGCTCAAACTTCTTCATGTCGTTGAGAACCGCACGGCCCCGCAACTCCATCAGAACGGAAAGCGCCGGGATTTCCCACAACATGACCTCGGGCCAGGCCCCTTCAAATGTCAGCTCATACTGATCGCCAATCCGCTCCAGATGGTAATCCGGCAGGCGCAGGTTCTCGAACCACTCCATGAAATCCGGGCGGAACATCTGACGTTTGCCGTAAAAGGTGTTGCCGCGCAGCCATGTGCTTTCGCCACGCGACAAGGAAAGCGACCGAATGTGGTCAAGATGCTCGCGCAATTCGCCTTCATCGATTAACTTGGCCAAAGGAACCTGAGACGACCGATTGATCAGACTGAACGTCACCTGTGTATCGCGTTTGTTGCGATACACCGACTGACACATCAGCAGCTTGTAGAAATCGGTATCAATCAGGGACCGGACGATCGGATCGATCTTCCATTTGTGGTTCCAGACGCGGGTGGCGATATCGACCATGTGTATTGTCCGTACTTGTCGTCGCGATGTTTAACCACGTCTGACAAGCTGTGTATAGGTGCGGGGTACTCCCCCAAGGTTGCATTCGCCCTCAGAACTACCCGCTTTCTGCACAATTGCGCCGTAAATTTCTGAGATACAGCACGCTAACCCAAGCGATCCGGGGTGTTTGTATGCAGTATGATTTTGATGTTGAACCCATCCTGAGCCCTCGCAAGAGCGCAGATCCCAAGATGATGGCCTTGCTCGAAGAGATGGGTGTTGATGACACGCAAACTGCCGGTTTCCAGGCCAAGTTCCGTGACAAATCGGTGATCGACGCCCTCAATGGTGCGGCCTCGACAATCCGCGAAGCGTTCGAGGACTGCGGCTTCTCTTGGGCCGTGTCTTCTGTTGATCTTCCTCCGGGACATGTCCGCCTTCAGGATCAGGACAAGATCACCGAAATTCTCATCGATCTACAGAACCGGCTGGCCGAATTTGACACAAGCGTGTTGAACTGGAACGGGTTTGATCTTGGGTCCTTCCTAAGTGCCCAGTTCAACAGAACCCCAGTGCATGATCTGCTGGGTGCAACCCGATCCGGGACACACCACTAGCCCACCAGGATCACAGGATTTTGGCTCCCGCCTTGATCATCCCGTCACGTGCGGCCGCCAAAGACCCGTCGATATCAATCGCTCGGCACAGGTCCTCGCGCACGGTCACGTCGAACCCGAGCTGCGCCGCATCCACCGCAGAGAAATTCACACAGAAATCTGTCGCCAGCCCAACCATGGTCAAGTCGGTGATGCCCCTGCTGCGCAGATATCCCTCAAGACCTGTTGGCGTGGTCTGATCGTTTTCGAAGAAGGCCGAATAGCTGTCGATCTCGGGGCGAAACCCTTTCCGAATGATCAGATCAGCGCGGTTCACCTGCAGGCCTGCATGGAACTCCGCCCCTTTGCTGCCTTGCACACAGTGGTCAGGCCACAGAACCTGTGGACCATAGGGCATGTCGATCATCTCAAGCGGTGCTTTACCAGTGTGGCTGCTTGCAAAAGACGAATGCCCCGACGGGTGCCAATCCTGCGTCAGCACCACCGCATCGAACTCTCCCATCAATTCATTGATGGGCGCGACGATCTCATCCCCGCCGGAAACGGCCAGAGCGCCTCCGGGACAAAAATCATTCTGAACATCAATCACGATCAAAGCATGCATAGCGCTCTCCTAGTTGATGTCGCGAACCTAGCCTGCACACCACAAAAGGAAAACCCGCAGCAGAAATCCGTTGCGCGACTCATATCAAACCGGTATTTCGCCCGCTTTCGCGACACAGGGATTTGGCATGGCACGCTTGGGATTGGACTTTGGAACCTCAAATACCGCTGCGGGTCTGATGGCTGCGGGCCGTCCCTTTGTGATCCCGCTTGAACCCGAAGCGCAGACGCTTCCCACCGCTGTGTTCATCGATTTTGCCGAGCGCGAATACATCTATGGAACCGCCGCAGCACGCGCCATGATGGATGGTCAGGAAGGTCGCTTCCTGCGCGCGCTCAAAAGCATCTTAGGAACACCCCTTGCCCGCGAAAGCCGCGCGTTTCTGAACGAGCGTCTCACGCTGATCGAAATCATTTCACGGTTTCTTGCGGAAATTCGTCAGCGCTCGGAAAAGTTCACCGGGCTCACCATCGACAGCGCGCTCTCAGGGCGACCGGTGCATTTCCACTCAGCCTCGCCTGAACGGGACGCACAGGCGGAAATCGATTTGCGCGACGCCTATCATCTTGCTGGCTTCAAAGATGTCGCGTTTCTCCCCGAACCTGAAGCCGCGGCGCAGGCCGTGGAGGGGAATGGGCGGATGCTGATCGTCGATATCGGCGGCGGCACCTCGGACTTTACTCTCTGTGATCGGAAAGATGGCAAAACTCAGGTGCTGGCAAGTCGCGGCCTGAGAATCGGCGGCACCGACTTTGACCGCGTACTGAATTTGAACCACGCCATGCCTCTGCTCGGGTATGGCGCGCAGATCGGGGCGGAATTTGGGTCAAACACCCATGCCGCCCCGCGCGCGATGTTCCACGACCTGGCCAGCTGGGAGAAAATCGCCTTTGTGTATGACCCTGCCCTGCTGCGCGAAGTGCGCCGATGGGAGCGTCTGGCCCAAGATCCTGTTCTGTTTGAACGATTGGCCGAAGTGCTAGAAGCCCATCTTGGCCATGATATTGCCTATGCCATCGAGGCCGGGAAAATCACGGCCAATGGTGCGGATATGGGACAGGTTGATCTGTCGGTCATCGAACGCGGTCTGACGGCCGAGATCCAAAACACGGTGATGCAGACGGCCTTGCAGGGCTACGCAGATGAAATTGGCGCCTGCGCATTGCAGACGCTCGCTGATGCGAACTGCAGCAACGACAGCGTTGATATGGTGGTGTTTGTCGGTGGATCCAGCCTGATGGGGGTCATCAAAGATGCGCTCACGCAGGCGCTTCCCGATGCGCGACAGGAAACCGCTGAGGTCTTTACCGCAGTGGTCCATGGGCTCGCCATTGCCTCGGAAGCCCAATAAAATAAGCATATCCGGCACATCATTTCTGCTGCAACTCAAGTCTTGAAATCCAATTTTCAGAGGCGTAATGCCGAAGCATGTTTACCGTCTGCGCTCTCTATCACTTCACCCGCTTCGACAATCACGAAGCCCTGCGTCAACCTTTGCACGACCTGTGCCGGGATCAACAGATCACGGGCACACTGCTTTTGGCGAAGGAAGGCATCAATGGCACCGTGGCCGGCCCCAAGGCTGGGATCGACACGCTGATCGCTCATATCAAGTCCCTTCCAGGCTGTGAGGATTTCGTCTGGAAACTGTCGACCGCACAAGAGCGGCCCTTTGCCCGGATGAAAGTGCGGTTGAAAAAAGAGATCGTGACCATGGGGCAACCGGATGTCGATCCCTTGGCCAAGGTGGGTCACTATGTTGAACCCAAAGACTGGAACGAGCTGATCCAGTCACCCGATGTTGTGGTGATTGATACGCGCAATGACTACGAAGTTGCGATTGGTACCTTCGAAGGGGCGATTGATCCGGAAACCGCAACGTTCCGTGAATTCCCGGCTTGGTGGGAAAAGAACAAAGACCGCTTTCACAACAAGCGTGTCGCCATGTTCTGCACCGGTGGCATCCGCTGCGAGAAATCCACCAACTATCTGCTGGGGCAGGGTGTTGAAGATGTGTACCACCTCCAGGGCGGCATTCTGAAGTACCTGGAAGAAGTACCTCAGGACAACAGCACCTGGAACGGCGAGTGCTTTGTCTTTGATGGGCGTGTCTCGGTTGGCCACGGTTTGGTCGAAGGACCGCATGTGATGTGCCACGCCTGCCGCCGTCCGATCCTTCCCGAAGATCGCGACCGCGACACCTATGAGCACGGCGTATCCTGCCATCTCTGCATCGAAGAAACCTCGGAAGAGGACAAAACCCGGTTCCGCGAGCGGCAAAAGCAGATTGCCCTGTCCAAAGCACGTGGCGAACGTCACCTGCACGCCGACGTCATCGACGACTAAGTAAATCTGGGGGGCTATGCGCCTCCCATTTTCGTAGAACTTCTGGTCAAAATCAGACTTAAAACTGTCCCGCTCCGCGCCCGTTTGCGCTATCACGCCTGCAGAGCAATTCTGAGGTGGGGCCCGCATGTCTGATCTTATCAAACACCATGTACTGAAAGACGCAGACACCGAGATCACGGTCCTGTCTATGGGCGCGGCTGTGAAAGAGTGGCGTGTTGACGGTCAGAACTGCGTGCTGGGCTTTGCAGATCCTGAAAGCTACCGCCACAACGCCCATTTTCTTGGCGCAGTTGTCGGGCGTGTTGCCAACCGCACTGCGCAGTCCACATTTGACTTGGATGGCACGAGCTGGCCTTTGGTCCCGAATGACGGCCCCCACCATCTCCACGGGGGTCCCGGTGGCCTAAGCCAAATTAACTGGGATCTTGATGCCGTCAGTGACCGGGAAGTGATCCTGCGCCATACGTCGCCCCATCTTGATCAGGGCTACCCGGGCGAGGCCAGAATAGAGGTGCGAATGACCCTCAAAGAGGGTGCTTTGACATGGGATATGCATGTT
Source organism: uncultured Pelagimonas sp. (assembly GCA_947497905.1). Lineage (GTDB taxonomy): Bacteria > Pseudomonadota > Alphaproteobacteria > Rhodobacterales > Rhodobacteraceae > CANMIH01. The sequence goes on along the minus strand of CANMIH010000002.1, from coordinate 188,341 downwards.
GAGGTCGATCAGATCACGCCAATCAACCTCGCCCAGCATCTTTATTTCAACCTGACAGGTGATGCTGATATCCGTGACCACAGCCTTCAGATTTCGGCACAATACATCACGCCTACCGGAGCTGATCTGATCCCCACCGGTGACATCAGTCCCGTCGACGGCACGCGGTATGACTTCCGCAAACCTCAGATGCTGTCTGAGATTGATCCGGATCGGGCGGGTTATGATCTTAACTTTGCGCTCGACAAGACAAGTGGGCCAAACGTGGTGCTCAGCGCACCCAATGGCAAAGAACTGCGTCTGTGGACCAATCGGCCGGGGCTCCAGTTTTACAGCGGAGCGGGTCTCTCGGCGCAGGCACCGTCATCTGGCGTGGCCCATACGCCCTTTGCCGGGCTGTGCCTCGAAGCGCAGGATTTCCCCGATGCCCTGCATCAGCCCAGTTTCGGAAGTATCCTCTGTCGACCGGATGCGCCGTATCATCAGCGCACCACAATCGACATCAGACAAACCTAAATCTTGGGGCGGCTAGAAGTAGCCGCGCACCAGGCTTCCCGCCAATAGCGCCCATCCATCTGCGATCACAAAGAACGCCAGTTTGAAGGGCAAGGACACGATTGCCGGCGGAACCATCATCATACCCATGGACATCAGAACTGCAGCCACAACCAGATCAATGATCAGAAACGGTAGGAAGATCAGGAATCCGACCTGAAACGCCCGCGCGACTTCCGACAACATGAAGGTTGGGATGAGCACCGATAAGGGGGCCTCTGGTGCCAAAACGGTTTGTGCTGCATCAGGCCGCAGATCTGCCATCGCGCGATAGGTGTCAGGATCAGCGCGCCCGGCCATAAAGACCCGAAACGGTTTCATGGCTTCCACAGCCGCGTCTTGCATCTCCATCTGCTCGTTCATCAGAGGTTCAATGCCGGTTTCATAGGCCTCCATGAACACCGGTTCCATGACAAAATAGGTCAGGAAAAGCGCAAGGCTGACAATCAGCATATTGGGAGGAGACTGCTGCAATCCCACCGCCTGACGGAGAATTGACAAAACAGTAACCATAAATGGGAAACAGGTGACCATGATGGCAATGCCCGGCGCGAGGCTGAGCAGCGTGATCATGGCCAGAAGTTGTAGGCTTGTTGCAGAGATAGACCCGCCTTCGCCCAGTTCGACAGCAATCGACTGGGCCTCGGCGCGTCCGGCGAATGTTCCTGCTGCCACCAACAGCAAGATAAATGTCAAAAACCCCCGCATCGTGATCAGGTCGGACCGTTCAGGTCCGAAACCTCGGTCAAACGGACCGCCAATTGGCCCTGACCGTCGCCTTCGATCACTTCGAGAACACCAATGCCGATCATTTTTTCACCGACATAAAGCTCGACCGGGTCATCAAGTTGTTTGTCCAGCGTCAGAACCGAGCCCTCTGCCAGTTGCAAAAGCTCGCGTACCAGAGGACGGGCGCGACCCACCGAAACGGTGATCTCAATCGGCACCGAGGTGAACGGGGTGGCAGCATCGCTGCGGGCGGCCTGTGCATTATCCATGTTCTACTTTTCTCCGGTTATCGTGGGTAAAGCCCTGAATGGCCTCGGACACCGAAGCGACCAAATCCCCAAGATCAATTTGTTTTTCCGTATCGCCCAGGCGAATGTCGGCCTGTTCTTCTAGCAATGTATCATCCGCAGTCAGCTCAACCGGGAACCCGAAATCGCCCTGTAGAAGCGGTTGAACCGCCTCAACATTATTCGGCGAGACCGCCACGACGACTTCCAGCTCACCCAGCTCTTCGGCCATGTTCTGAAGTTGTTCCACGATGTGTTGCCCCAGCGATGCCCGCGCCACTTCGGGCAGGAGCGAAGCCACAATTTCATGCAGCAGTGGGGTCATCGAATTCATCACCTGGCGCGAGGCCTCGTGATAGGTGAACGACAGATCCTGAAGATGCTGACCAAAGGCGCTCGAAATGCGGGTTTTGTCATCGGATTGCGCTTTAACCGCGTCGTCCCACCCGGCCCGATAGCCATTTTCAAAGGATTCGAGTTTCATTCCCTCAACTTCGGCTTCGTCTACGACGGGGCCTGCTGGTTCGGCCAGCGCTGCTGCGCTTACGGCCGAACCGAAGTCTTCGAGGAAGTCATGCAGAGCAATCAACCTGCCTTCTCCTTCTCATCATCCATCCAGCTGCGCAAAATCTCGACGGTTTCGGTTTTGCGCTCCTGGATCAGGTTACGTAGGCGATCGACCGGATCATCATCAGCTGGTGAGTCGAAGTCGGCCATTCCCATTCCGCTGAAGTCCGGTCCATCCCCCATCACCGGAAGGTTGTCGAAGCCACCAAGCGGCTCGAGTTCGCCATCGATGGCAGGTGCGGGGCTGTCATCCAGATCAGGCAGAGGCAGAGCTCCGGCAACACCCGCAGGAAGAGCTGTGGTGTCATTTGAGGACGATGCCAAAATCGGACGCACCACAAACAAGCCAAGAACCAGGGCCACAAGTCCAAGCACGCCCATCTGGATCAACCGCATTGTATCGATGCTGCCGGCAAACATGCTGGGTTCAATTGGACCTGTTCCCAGACCTTCGGGACGCTCAAAGGGAAGCGAACGAAGTGTGATCTGATCCCCACGTGCTTCGTCATACCCAACCGCCGAGGCCACGAGGTCACGCAGGGCGCCAAGCTCGTTTTCCGGCAAGGGGGCAAAAACCTGAGCGCCATCTGCACCGGTTTCATAGGTACCATTTACCAAGACCGCGACAGTCAGGCGACGAATCGCACCGGGGGACCGGGTGATTTCACGCGTTGTCTCGGAGACTTCGTAGTTCACACGCTCGCGGGTTTCGTTTTTCGACGAGTTCGACGCATCTCCGCCACCTGCCGCACCATCCGGCAGGTTAGACGCCACCGTGACATCACCACCACCCGCGTTCTGCGACTGATCTGTGCGTTCTTCAGTGTCCGTTGAGATCACCACACGTGCTTCTGGATCGAAGCTGCGCTCACGAATGAGCTCGCTTTCGGTCACCGTATCAACGCTCACCTCAACCACAGCGTTTCCAACGCCAACCCGCGCTTCCATCAGACGCTGAACCCGGTCACGCAGTTGCGTGCCCTTGTCCTCCGCCGTAGGACCCGCAGATCCATCCGCGTCCCCACCGATCAATCCACCTTTGCCATCAATCACTGCGACATTGTCCGGCACCAGGCCTGGAACAGCTGATGACACAAGGAATCGCAGGGCCCGCGCCTGTTGAGGCGAGACCATTCCGGCAACTGGCGTCACCGAAATCGAAGCCGAAGGCGTGACATCACGCTGAAACGGATTCGCGCTGCTGTTGGCAATATGTACCCGGGCGCTGGCAATTTGGGGATTCGCCACAATGGTTCGGGCCAGCTCCCCTTCTTTCGCGCGCCAATAGGCAGCATCGAACATCTGAGACGTGGTGCCGAATCCCGACAACCCATCCAAAAGCTCGTATCCCTGTCCGCTATTTGCTGGCAGCCCTTCGCTGGCCAGCGTCAAACGCAGGGCATCCCGATCTGTATCGGGCACAAAAATCGCGCCACCGCGTACATCATACTGTACGCCGCGCGCCTCAAGGGCTTTGACCACATCCCCAGCAGCGCCGTTCTCCAGCCCCGCATATAAGAGTGATAGATTGGGCGCCGACGCCATTCGGGTAAGACCCAAAACCGCCAACACCATAGCAACCGTAGCGCCCAGCACGACCATGCGCTGTTTGCCACCAAGATTACCCCAGACTGTCATTACATTCTGCAAGACGACCTCCACTCCAAACATTCTGTTCGGTTGTCTGCAGATTGCCCCAATCGCCTTAACAATCGGTTAGCCCATTTCTGAGATAAGGTATTTGCGTCAGGAAAGAGGATAATATGACTGACACAACCGCCAACGACGAAGAACTCGTCGAAAAAAAGCCGTCGAAGTTGCCGCTAATAATAGGCGTGGTTCTGGCATTAGCCGGGGGTGGTGGAGGATTCTTCGCCGTTCAATCCGGAATGCTGGGAGGTAAGGGAGCAGCCCCCGAATCAACCGAAAAAGCTTCTGCTGAAGAAGTGGTACCCGATGAACCGCTACCAGACGTGGCCTTCGTCGAAGTGCCGCCCTTAGTAGTGTCACTTGGATCAAGCTCGCAGGCGCAACACCTGCGTTTCCGCGCCAGTCTAGAGGTGCCGACGGAACATGCATCTGAGGTGGAAGGCATCCTTCCACGCGTCCAGGACGTTCTTAATAGCTATCTACGGGCGCTTGAGCCCCGTGATCTTGAGGCCCCTGGCGCTTTGCTCAAACTACGCGGGCAAATGTTGCGCCGCGTGAAACTGGTGGCCGGTGAAGGGCGGGTTAGCGACCTGCTTGTGCTGGAATTCGTGCTGAATTGAGGGGAATGGGAATGGAACTTATTGCAGATATCCTTCTTGTCGCAGGCGCTCTGGGCGCTGGATTTTACTGTTTTATCTTGGCGCGTCGCCTGACCAAGTTCACCGATCTGGAAAACGGAGTTGGTGGTGCGGTGGCCGTGCTGTCGGCTCAGGTTGATGATCTGGGCAAAACTCTGGCTGCGGCACAGAAAACCGCAGGCGAATCGTCCAATTCACTGGGTGAGTTGACGGATCGTGCCGAAGATGTGGCCCGCCGTCTCGAACTTCTTGTTGCGTCGATGCATGACCTGCCACAGGGCAGCACCGCCGCCCCGCAACCGCAGGCCACGCCACAACCGGCCGCCGCGCAAACCCCAGACAACGCAGAACCTATCTTCGTGCGTCATAGGAACTGAGGTGAACCATGGCCAAAGCCAAGCAAGCCAAATCAAAGCCAACCAAGCGCAAGGCCAAGAGCCGGACCAAAGGAACGCTCTCGGCGGTTGGCGCTTTGCTGATCACCTCGGCTGTCCTGCGTGCAGCAATCGGCGCGGGTGAGGCGATCGCACGTGAAGAACCGGCATTCCCGGCTGAGGCTAACATGGCTGAAACCACCATGGAAACAGCCAAGCCCACGGCCGATGGATATGACAAACCGGCCTCGGCCGGTGTTCAGATGGCGGCTTTGGATGATTCGGAAATCCTTCCACTGATCGAAACCCTGAACGCCCGCGAAGCCCGCATCAAAAAGCGCGAATCCGATATGGAAGTGCGCATGCAAGCCCTTGCGGTTGCGGAACAGGAAATTGAACGCAAGCTGGCCGCACTGGAAGAGGCCGAGATCCGACTGCGCGATACCATGGCTTTGGCCTCGGATGCCGCAGAGGATGACCTGACTCAGCTGACAAGCGTCTATGCCAATATGAAACCCAAACAGGCGGCCGCGCTTTTTGAGGCAATGGATCCGCAGTTTGCCGCTGGTTTCTTGTCGCGCATGAAGGCCAACACCGCCGCGGCGATCATGGCCGGGCTGACACCTCAGGCCGCCTATACCATCAGCGTGGTTCTGGCCGGGCGGAACGCAGAGGTGCCAAAAGAATAATCGATGCGATCTGGATTATCTCGTTGTGGCAAAGCTTTGGATTTGAGGCGCGCGCAGGGCACCGGTTGTCCGACCTCGCTCGCGCCCACCCGCGAATCGCACCATCGTCGGAATGCTTCGAATATTGTGGCGCTGTCCAACCTTGGGGTTTTCCTCGGTGTTCAGTTTGACAAAGCGAACCTTACCGCGCAACGCGCTGGCGGCTTTGGCAAATTCCGGAGCCATGCTCCGACAGGGTCCACACCAGGGCGCCCAAAAATCCACCACCAATGGCAAGGTATCCGTGCGCGAGGCTTTGGTCAGAACCGCCGCATCCACATCGATCACTTTGGTTGGAAACAGGCTCGCGCCACAGGTTCCGCATTTGGCGCCCGAGCCAAGCTTGTCATCGGGTACGCGGTTGGCCTGAGCGCAACTCAGACAGGTGATTTTATGATCCGCCATGATTCGAATTCCCCTCGCATGTCAGAAATGACATGTGATCTACACGTCAAAGTGACAAGTGCCCCCCGATGCCGGGATTGATTTTCACGCTCACCTGCGCAAGATATTTGCCGTTAACCACAACAGGACTCGTTTCGTCATGATCTCTCGTCGTAGCTTTGTGGCTGCCGCCGCTGCCACCGCCGCCCTGCCCGCTCAGGCGTTTCAGGTCGATCCGATTTACCTGCCACAAAAGGTATCGATCAAAAAAGACCTCGAACCGGGTCAGCTTTTGATCCTGCCACGTGCACATTTCCTCTATTTCATCACCGCGCCGGGCGAAGCCATGCGCTATGGTGTGGGGGTGGGCAAGGCCGGCCTAGAATTCACCGGCACCGCCAAAATTGGTGCCAAGAAACAGTGGCCGACCTGGCGTCCGACCAACGAAATGATCTCACGCGATCCGCATCTCTACGGCAAATTCATCGACAATGACTATGTTCAGCCAGGTGGTCCGGGCAACCCACTGGGTGCGCGCGCGTTGTATCTCTTCCAAAATGGCCGCGACACGTTTTTCCGGATTCATGGCACAACCTCGCCCCGTTCAATTGGTCGCTCTGTATCAAACGGGTGTATCCGCATGATCAACGATCATGTCATCGATCTGTATGACCGCGTGCCCAAAGGGGCGACCGTCACAGTGCTCTGAGCCTCTGCTCCGCGAGAAATCTCGAGGCCTTCATCTCAGGATGGAGGCCTTTTTGTTGCGCAAAATTTTCACGGTATTCTACCTATTCGAGCAAAAGTGCGCCCCATTCGCGCCACATTTCACCGTCTTAACTATTTGTAAGGAAAAAAGGCGCACCCTAGACGCGGATGGAGGCACAAATGGCAATCTTGGCAATGATCTTCGGCAGCGTCGTAGGTGTGATTGGCGCAATCTTTGGGTGGCTCTTTTGGGATATGACCCTGATGAACGCCTTTGGGTTTTACATCGGAAGTGCGCTTGGATCGACTCTGCTTGGAATCCTTGCGGTCGCAACCGCGCCCGACGATGATTTTGGACCAGCCGCTGGCGCCTAATCCGCGATCCGCGCAATCAGATCCTCAACCTTTGGCCCAATAGTGGCGACAATTTTCACAACGCCCTCTGCGTTGGGATGAATGCCGTCTGGCTGCATAAACGCAGCCAGTTCAGCAGGCGTTTCGCCATTTGGGCTCAGCCCCGCAAAGAAATTCTCCAGATACTCGGTGTCATAGTTCTGCGCCAACTCCGGATAGATCGCGTCAAACTGGGTTTGATACTCTGTGCCGAAGTTTCCCGGAGCCCGCATCCCAACCAAAAGAACTTCGATCCCTTTACTGTCTGCTATCTGCAGAATGCCATCCAGATTTGCGCGCACGACATCAGGATCAATGCCGCGCAACACGTCATTCCCACCCAAAGCGACAATCATACCGTTGATTTCAGGCGTCAAAGCCCACTCGACCCGGGCCAAACCTCCGGCGGTGGTATCACCTGACACCCCGCCATTCACCACGCGCACCGTATGCCCCTGATCGGCCAGCCAGCCGCGCAACTGAGGAACAAAGCCGTCTTGTTCGATCAATCCATAGCCTTGTGTCAGGCTATCGCCCAGCGCCAATAGGTGAACATCCGCCTGAGCCGGGGCCGCGATAGCTAAAAAGCAGACCAAGGCCTTGTTGCTCAAGGCAGACAGACCATATTTTTCCCAAATGCTCATAAGCGGACCTTCCCGATGACCAATGCCATTCTCTTTCTTCAAGATGTCACTTTAAGCCTGAGTGGCAATGCCGGAGAGGTCAAAATTTTGCATGGCATCTCGCTTGGCGTCAAAAAAGGCGAGACGCTTGGGCTGATCGGCCCCTCCGGATCGGGGAAATCCTCGTTACTGATGGTGATGGGGGGGCTTGAGCGCGCCACAAGCGGGTCGGTACAGGCCCTTGGTCACGATCTGACGCACATGGACGAAGATGCGCTCGCTCGGTTTCGACGGGATCACATGGGGGTTGTGTTCCAATCCTTTCACCTGATCCCCACCATGACGGCCTTGGAAAATGTCGCGACTCCGCTTGAACTTGCAGGCCACCGCGACGCCTTTGACCGGGCTGCAGAAGAACTTGAGGCCGTTGGGCTTGGCCACCGCGCCGACCACTATCCCGCGCAGATGTCGGGCGGAGAACAACAGCGTGTGGCGCTGGCCCGTGCCCTTGCCCCGCGCCCCGACATCCTTTTAGCGGATGAACCTACCGGCAATCTGGATGGTCATAACGGGCAGGCGATCATGGATCTGCTGTTTGGCCTTCGCGAACGCCATGGAGCGACATTGATCCTTGTCACCCATGCGCCTGAGCTTGCGGCACGCTGTGACCGCACGGTGCATTTGTCGGACGGGCTTGTTTCAAGCGAACAGCTGCGAGCCGCAGAATGAGCTGGCGCATCTCTGCCCGTCTGGCGCGACGCGAACTGCGCGGTGGCCTGCGCGGGTTTCGCATTTTTCTCGCCTGTCTTGCGCTTGGCGTCGCCGCCATTGCTGGTGTGGGATCCGTGCGCTCGGCCATTCAGGCCGGATTGGCCGATCAGGGCGCCATCCTGCTTGGCGGCGATGCACAGGCAGAATTCACCTATCGATTTGCCTCTGACGCGGAACGCGCCTGGCTGGCCTCGGTCTCAGATCGCGTGTCAGAGGTGACCGATTTTCGATCCATGGTGGTGGTCGACCAGAATGGCACAGCTGAGCGAGGCCTCACTCAGGTGAAATCCGTTGACGCCGCCTACCCTCTTTTGGGTGACATCTCGCTGGATCCTCCGCTTTCCCTGTCAGAGGCCCTAACCGATCGCGGTGCCGTCATGGCGCCCATTCTCGCAGATCGACTTGGGTTGTCGGTGGGAGATCCGTTCAAACTGGGCACACAAGAGTTCACTCTGAGCGCCACCATAGTGCACGAACCCGATGATGCCGGAGATGGCTTTGGTCTCGGGCCTCGCACCATAGTGCGCACCGATGATTTAGATGGTTCTGGCCTTTTGGCCCCCGGATCGCTGTTTGAAACCAAATATCGTATGGACCTGCCCGATGGCAGTGACCTCGACGACCTCAGTGCCGAGGCAAAACAGCGGTTTGAACAATCCGGCTTGAGCTGGCGGGATGCCCGAAATGGCGCACCGGGGATCGCAACCTTTGTCGAACGGCTTGGCAGCTTTCTAGTGCTGGTGGGGCTAAGCGGCCTCGCGGTGGGCGGGATCGGTGTCTCCTCGGCAGTGCGGGCCTATCTTGCGCGGAAAACCGGGGTCATCGCTACCCTACGTACACTTGGTGCGACCCGTGCGATCATTTTCCAGACTTACTTCATCCAGATCGGTGTGCTCTCGGTGATTGGTATCCTCATTGGTTTGGCGCTTGGGGCTGCAATTCCGATCCTGCTCGGGCCGATCATTTCTGCGGCCTTACCGATCCCCGCCCTGTTTACGCTTCATCCCCTGCCTCTGGCCGAAGCTGCACTCTATGGTGCGCTCACAGCGCTGCTCTTTACGCTCTGGCCTCTGGCCCGCGCCGAAGAGGTGCGCGCCGCAACCCTGTTTCGGGATGCTCTTCAGGGGGCCCGCGGCCTGCCCGCCCCCCGCTATCTTCTGGCAACCGCGATGTTGCTGATGCTTCTTGTAGGCACCGCCATGCTGTTCTCCGGCAACCAGATGCTCACCCTCTGGACCTCAGGCGGCATTCTAGGCGCGTTGATTGTTCTGGCTCTCGCCGCTCGAGGCATACGCGCACTGGCCCGGTTTAGCGCGCGATGGGCCAAGGGACGCCCGATCTGGCGCTGGGCCTTGTCGGCCATTGGTGGCCCGGGTGAGGCCGCCGGGGCCGTTGTTCTGTCGCTTGGGCTTGGGCTGTCGGTGCTGGCCGCCCTGGGCCAGATTGACGGCAACCTGCGCAATGCGATTGCCCGGGATCTTCCTGATGTGGCCCCTAGCTACTTCTTTGTCGATATCCAGAAAGACCAGATGCCCGGATATCTGGAACGTTTGGAAAGTGATCCCGCCGTCAGCCGCATCGACAGCGCGCCGATGCTGCGTGGCATCATCACCAAAATCAACGGCCAGGACGCCAAAGAGGTTGCGGGTGACCATTGGGTCCTGCAAGGCGACCGGGGGGTCACCTACGCCGCGCAACCTGACGCGCGCACCCACGTAACCGCAGGTGAATGGTGGCCAGAAGATTATTCGGGTGCTCCTCAAATTAGCTTTGCTGATGAAGAAGCCGAAGAGATGGGGCTTGAGCTTGGGGACACCATGACCATCAACATTTTGGGTCGCGACATCACAGGAACGATCACCAGTTTCCGAGAGGTTGATTTTTCCACCGCCGGGATTGGCTTTGTTCTGAGCATGAACCCCTCAGCACTTCAGGGCGCGCCCCATACTTTCATCTCAACGGTTTACGCGGAAGAACAGGCCGAGGCCCAGATCCTACGAGATCTGGCTGGCGCCTTTCCCAACATCACCGCCATCCGCGTACGCGATGCCATTGACCGCGTATCTGACCTTTTGACCGGGATCGCCGGCGCGATCCGCTGGGGCGCCGCAGCAAGTCTGCTCACCGGCTTTCTGGTGCTCATCGGAGCAGCGGCTGCTGGGGAAAGCGCGCGCACCTATGAAGCCGCCGTTTTGAAAACCCTTGGGGCCACCCGCGCCCGTATCCTTCGCAGCTTTGCGTTGCGCGCGGCTCTGCTCGGAGCTGGTGCAGGTGTCGTCGCGCTCGGGGCGGGCATTGCTGGGGCCTGGGCGGTGATGACCTTTGTCATGGAAAGCGACTTTGCCGTAATCTGGCCTTCGGCCTTTGGGGTCATCACCGGTGGTATCCTTGCTACTCTGCTGGCGGGCTTAGGCTTTGCCTGGCGACCGCTTGCGACACCGCCCGCCCGCGTGTTGCGCGCAAAAGATTGATGAAACCCATGCCTATGACACCCTGCCACCTTGAACAGAATCGCCCGCACTGGCAGGAGATTTCTGCAATTGCAGCATAACCGCACGAGATATTCATGACCGAAACTTTGCCCATGCCGATCACCGCGCCTCTCAGCAACGCTCAGCGTACGCAGCTCATGAATCTGGTGCGCCGCGCCGCCCGTGCCGAGATTATGCCGCGTTTCCGTCAATTGGAGCCGCATCAAATCAGCGCCAAGGCCCACGCGCAGGATCTGGTCACCGACGCCGACAAAGGTGCCGAAGCCATGATTGCGCGCGGGTTGTTGTCGATGTTCCCCAATGCGCTCATTGTGGGCGAAGAGGCGGTGTCCGAAAACCCAAAGATCACCGACAAAATTGGCGAAGCTGAGCTCTGTTTCACCATCGATCCCGTGGACGGGACATGGAACTATGCGCGCGGATTGACCACCTTTGGCGTGATCATCTCGATCCTGCGCTTTGGCATTCCGGTGTTTGGCCTGCTGTATGATCCGGTGATGAACGATTTCATCATTGCCGACGAACAAAGCCCCGCCGAATACATCGGCCCACGTCTGCGCCGCAGGACTTTGCGCACCCTCAAAGGGAGCAAACTTGACGAGATGATCGGCTATGTGCCCTTGTTCCTGCTGCCTAAGGACAAACAGGCGCAGATGGCGGCCACCTTGCCGCGGTTTGGCCGTGTCACCAGCCTACGTTGTTCCTGCCATGAATCGCGCATGCTGACCTCTGGCAGCATCGATTTTGTGCTCTCCGCCAAGGTCACCGCCTGGGATCATCCTGCCGGAGTGGTAACAGTGACTCAGGCTGGCGGCTATTGCGCTATGCTCGACGGATCGGATTTCCGGGGCGACCTGAAATCAGGATATTTGCTCAGCGCCGGGAGCAAAGAGACCTGGGAACAGGTGCGCGACGTCTTTGCCTTCCTACAGGATAGTCCTCAAGAGAGCTCGGCTCCTGAAACCCCAGAAATGGCAAAAGAAACGGCCTAACGAAAAATCCCCGGATCAGATCCGGGGCTTTCTTTTTTTTGGTTCGAAACCTCAGATCAGCTGATGAACTGCTTGTAGGCGGCTTCATCCATGTAGTCGTCCATCACCGAGAGATCTTCGACCTTCATTTTGAAGAACCAGCACTCACCTTCTGGGTCGTCGTTTATCTTGCCAGGTTCTTCAACCAGCGGCTCGTTAACCTCGACAATTTCTCCATCCAGCGGCGCAAGAATGTCAGAGGCGGCTTTGACAGATTCAATCACCACAACCTCGTCATCACGCGCAACCTCGGTGTCGGTGTCAGGCAGTTCGATGAAGACGACGTCACCCAATTGCTCGGCAGCATGGGCTGTGATGCCAACGACAACAAGATCGCCTTCGACCCGAAGCCATTCATGTTCTTCAGTAAATTTCATTTTGCGTTCCCTCTTGCGCAGATCTGTTTTGCGCCGACGCTAGCCCAAGCCGTTACAGGCTTGCAAGGGCGCTCTCCGACCGAGCACCAGTACAGGCCACCGATGGGGCGAGAATATCCATAAGGGGGGTATTGTCACAGACCAGGGCATCCAGCGTAATAGGATCAAGCGTGGCATAAAACGCATCTGAGGCATCGTTCAGTGCCGTGCGCAGACGGCAGGCGTCTTTGAGCGGGCATGTATTGTCCACATCGGCAAAACACTCGGCCAGAGGAACCGGTGCCTCAAGCGCCCGAAAGATATCGCCAATCACAATCTGACTGGCCGGTCGTCCAAGCTCCAGCCCGCCATTGCGCCCGCGCTGCGTGTGCAGATACCCCAGCTGCGCCAATTGATTGATCACCTGAGCCAGATGGTTTTCAGAAGCGTTGCACTTCTGAGCAATCTCCGATTTTGTGACCAAACGGCCCGGGTTTGCTGCACAAAACATCAGCACCCGCATAGCAATATTGGTTCGTTTGGTTACGCGCATTGGAAATCCTCCGCCTCTCAAAGACGGTTACCGTTATTACATTTCTTCACATTCAATAATTTGACTTACATCAATCTGATTGAATATTTGGCATATGACACATGCATATTTTTTTGGCTACGGTTCTTTGGTGAACCGCAACACACATCTTTACACGCCGGTCCGCATGGCGCGGTTGCCCGGATGGCGCCGCCAATGGGTGGCAACACCCCATCGCGGCCTCTGTTATCTCACAGCGGTAAAGGATGAGGCCTGCGCGATTGATGGACTGGTGGCGGAAGTGCCGGGTGCAGACTGGGCCGCGTTGGACACGCGCGAAACCGGATATGATCGCCATGACACCATGGTGCCCGGATCAGATCATGCTACTGCCATCTATGCCGTGCCCGAACAATCCTGGCAGCCACATGGCCCCGAGCACCCGATACTCTTATCATACCTCGATGTGGTGATCGCGGGATACCTCAGCGAATTTGGAACCGACGGTCCTCAGCATTTCTTTGAAACCACTTCCGGATGGGACGCCCCGGTTCTCAATGACCGCGACGCACCTCTGTATCCCCGGGCTCAGCCCCTAACGACACCAGTGCGTGAGCGCGTGGATGATTGGCTTGCCAGCTGCAAGAGCACAATTCTGGTCACGTAAAAGAAAAGCCCCGGAAAACACCGGGGCTTTTTTGTCTTACTTGGCTTTGATGACCTGCAAGAGCTGCAACACATCGGCCATCTCCGGCCCGCGTTCCTGCCCGGTCAAGGCTTTGCGCAGCGGCATAAACAGGCCTTTGCCTTTGCGGCCTGTCGCCTCTTTCACCGCCTTGGTCCAATTGCCCCAAGTATCCGCATCAAAGGGACCTTCCGGAAGCAGAGCGACAGCCTGTGAAATGAACTCACGATCTTCTTCCGCAATCAGAGGCTCGGCTCCTTCGCTGAACAAGGTCCACCAGCCTGCAAGGTCGCCGCGCACGGTGATGTTTTCACGGCAGACCTTCCAGAAGAGCTCAGCCTTGTCCGCAGGCACCCCAATTTCTGTAATCTGGGCTTTCACATCCTCAAACGGCAAATTGTGCAGTTTCTTCGCAGTCAGCGGAAACAGGTCCTGCACATCAAATTTGGTTGGCGCAGAACCAAATTGGTTCAGATCAAATCCATCCGCGATCTCATCCAGAGTCATACGCAGCTCAACCGGCTGGCTCGATCCCAAACGCGCCATCAGTGACAACAGCGCCTCGGGTTCAACACCCTGCTCCCGCAGATCTTTGAGTGCCAAAGTACCCAGACGTTTTGACAGCGATTCGCCCTGTGGGCCGGTCAGCAACGAGTGATGCGCAAACTCAGGCGGTATGTTGCCCAGCGCCGTGATCATTTGGATCTGGGTCGCTGTGTTGGTGACGTGGTCATTGCCGCGCACGACGTGGGTGACACCCATTTCCGTGTCATCGACAACCGATGCAATGGTGTAAAGCACCTGACCATCCGCACGGATCAGCACCGGGTCCGACACCGAGGCCGCGTCGATCGAAATGTCACCCAGAATGCCATCATTCCAGTTGATGCGTTCCTGATCGAGTTTAAAGCGCCAGACACCGTCACCGCGCTCGGCACGCAGTGCTGATTTCTCATCCTCGCTCAGATCAAGCGCCGCGCGATCGTAAACCGGCGGTTTGCCCATGTTCAGAAGCTTTTTGCGCTTCAGATCCAGTTCGGTCGGAGTTTCCCACGCCTCATAAAACCGGCCCATCTCGCGCAGTTTATCCGCAGCTGCTGCATAGCGATCCAGACGCGCCGACTGACGCTCAACACGGTCCCAGGTCAGCCCCAACCATTCAAGATCACGCTTGATGGCATCGACATATTCTTCTTTCGACCGCTCCGGATCGGTGTCATCAATCCGCAGAATGAATTGGCCACCGGATTTGCGGGCGATCAGATAGTTGAACAACGCAGTGCGCAGGTTGCCAACGTGGATATAGCCCGTAGGCGAAGGGGCAAAGCGGGTGACGGTCATAACGTGTCTCCTGTCAGACGACGGATAAGCGGGCGCATCAATTTCAAGCCGCGTGAATTTCACAACAAAGCCGGTTTGTCCAGTTGGGGCGGGGAAAACTGGCTTTCAACCTGTCCGCCCTCCTGCCATGCTCGCGTTAACATAGTTTTGACCATAGTGGCGAATGTCATGTCTCGTATTTTGACCGTGACCTTAAACCCGGCTTTAGATCTGGCAACCTCAACCCCTGCGGTTGTGCCCAATCAAAAACTGCGGTGTGGCCCGGAAACAGCTGAGCCCGGAGGCGGCGGCGTAAATGTTGCCCGCGCCGTGTCACAGCTGGGCGGCACAGCCACTGCTGTCGTGGCATTGGGTGGGGCCACTGGCACCGCGCTTGGCGATCTCTTGCGTGCCTTGCCTTTTGATCTCATCGAAGTGCCAGCCCCCGGCGACACCCGGCACAGCTTTGCGGTGACCGACACTGCGCAAAACGCTCAATACCGCTTTGTGCTCAACGGGCCCCTTTGGAGCGATGTACAGATTGCGACTTTTCTGGAGCAAATGGTACAAACTGTACGCTCCGGCGACCTGCTGATTTTGTCCGGAAGCATGCCACCCGGCGTCTCCCCGGGCTTTGTGACCCAGGTCTGCGATACCCTGCCAAACTGCAATGTGGTGGTCGACACATCCGGTCCGCATTTGCATGCCTTGGCTCAGGCTCCGCACCCGGCCCCAGCTGTGCTGCGCATGGACAGTCACGAGGCGCGCGATCTGTCCGGATCCATGCTGGAAACACAGCGTGAAAGCGCGTCTTTCGCTGAGAGCCTATGTCGGAAAGGTGTCGCCAAAACCATCATCATCGCGCGGGGCAAAGATGGGTCTGTCATGGCCGATGAAAGTGGCCTCTGGCACGTCACCGCCGCAAACACCCATGTTGTCAGTGCCATCGGTGCAGGTGACAGTTTTGTCGGAGGTTTTGTCCTCGGGCTCCAACAGAAACACTCCACCCCCGAGGCACTCTGTATGGGCTCTGCCGCGGCTGCTGCGGCTTGTCTGAGCGAAGGCACCCAGCTTTGTAACTACGATGACTGGATGCACATGCGATCGCAAACCAAACTGACACGGTTGTAACCATGCGCCTGTTTATTGCTCTTGATCTACCAGATACCGCACGCGATGCCCTTGAGGAGCTGCAACGCAAGCTGCCCGGCGGCCGCCCTGTGGACTGGGAAAATCTGCACCTGACACTGTCTTTTTTAGGTGATCAGCACGAAGACACGCTAGAAGCGCTGCATGACAACATGACCACGCTACGCAATCCGGCCATCTCGCTAACCCTTTCAAACCCCTCTCTATTTGGAGGGAAACATGGGCAGGCGGTCGCGCTTGATGCCGACGGTGGCCCCGATCTGGTTCAGCTGCATGACAAAACCCGCACCCGGGTACATGGGACCGGTATGGCAACCGAACGGCGGCGGTTCCGTCCTCATGTTACTCTGGCTCGTCTCTCTGGACGTGCCGACCCCGGTCCTTTGCTTCAGACCATCACCGGTGCGCGGCTTGGTCCCTATCTGTGCCAAAGCGTGACCCTCTATGCCTCAATCTTGTCGGAAAGAGGTGTCATCTATGACCCGTTGGCGAGTTACCCTCTGACCTTGATCTAACTGGTTTTCAAACTCTCGTGACTGCGCGGGACAAGACTGAAAAACAGACTACCCTCATGGGTGTTCAACCCCGGAGGAAATGCAATGCCCACATTATCTCGCCGTGCTGCGCTGCTTGGCGCTGCCACATTGCCGCTGACCGCCCAATTGGCCCGCGCGGACGGCCACGCCGCCCCAAAGCAGCAAGGCGCGCAGATCCCGCGCGTCAATCGTTTCCAACTTGGCGCGTTTGAAGTCAGCACATTGTTGGTTGGAAGCCGAACCGTTGAGGGCCCACAGAACATCTTTGGCATGAACGTGGATGCCGAGACATTTGCAACCGCATCGGCGGAGGCGCATCTGCCCACTGACAAGGCCCAGTTCTTTTTCACCCCGACCTTAGTCAACACGGGTAAGGAACTGATTTTGTTCGACACTGGGTTCAACGCGGGTGGGATTACCGCCGCTGTCGAGGCCGCCGGATACACTGCAGATCAAGTCAGCCATGTTGTTATCACGCACATGCACGGTGATCACATTGGCGGGCTTACCCATGACCAGGGCGCCACCTTCAAGAATGCGGCCTATGTCACGGGACAGGTCGAATTCGACGCCTGGGCCAAGATGGAAAACGATGGCTTTGAAGCCAAAGTGCGCCCCTTGGCAGATCAGACACGCTTTGTCGGTGATGGAGACAGCGTTGCCTCAGGTGTGAACGCCGTGGCCGCGTTTGGGCATACCCCCGGACACATGACCTACATGCTCGAATCTGAGGGCAAACAGCTCTTACTGATGGCCGATTCGGCCAACCACTATGTCTGGTCACTTGCTTATCCGGATTGGGAGGTGAAGTTCGATCGCGACAAAGCGGCGGCAGCCGCATCCCGTCGGAAAGTCCTGGGCATGCTTGCTGCTGAGAAAATGCCGTTTGTAGGATACCACATGCCCTTCCCGGCCTTGGGGTATGCCGAGACGCGCGGGGATGGGTTTCATTACGTCCCACACAGCTATCAATTAATGCTTTAGACGGATCAGGCGCGCGCAGTCCTTCGCGCGCGCCTATTGGTTTATCCCTGATCGCGCCAGCGGTTCACAATCGGATACCGGCGGTCCAGCCAGAAGGCCTTGAGCGTCAGGCGTGCCCCCGGCGCAGATTGGAAACGTTTGTATTCGCTGATGTACAGGAGGTGCTGAATGCGTTTGGCATCCGCCTCTTCGAAACCGGCGGCGACACAATCTGCGATCGAGCCATCCCGATCGACCAGGATCTCCAAGATCCCATCCAACACCGGATAATCCGGAAGGCTGTCACTGTCTTTCTGATCCTCACGCAATTCGGCCGAGGGGGGTTTGGTGATGATCCGCTCTGGGATCACCAGCCCTTCGGGGCCTGACATCCAGTCCCGATGATTGGCATTGCGCCAATGACAGGTTTCAAACACGCGGGTTTTGTAGAGATCTTTGATGGGGTTATAGCCGCCATTCATATCGCCGTAGATCGTGGCATAGCCCACGGCGACTTCGGATTTGTTGCCCGTCGTCAGGAGCATCTCACCGAATTTATTGGACATGGCCATCAACAACAGCCCCCGCAGGCGCGATTGAATGTTCTCTTCGGTCACATCCTCATCGCGTCCCGCAAACAAGGGCGCCAGCGTGTTGGAAATAGCGGTCTGGCCTTCTGTGATCGGCACATAGTCGTAATGCACGCCCAGCGCTTTGGCGCAGGCTTCGGCGTCTTCCAGAGACTCAGGGCTCGTATATTCCGACGGCAGCATGACACAGCGGACGTTCTCTGCCCCAATAGCATCCACCGCGATAGCCGCAACCAAGGCCGAATCCACACCGCCAGACAGCCCCAAAAGCACTTTGGAAAACCCGCTTTTGCGTAGGTAATCCCGGAGCGCCTCGACCATCACGCGATAATCTTGCTCCCATTCATCCGGGTGTTTCTCAAACCGCCCCGGTTGCGCTTCCCAGCCCTGATCACCGCGTTTGAAATCGACATGAGCAATAACTTCATCAAACACAGGCAGCTTAACGGCAATTTTGCCACCGGGATTGAGAACAAAGGAGCCCCCGTCAAACACCTGATCATCCTGCCCACCCACCATGTTGAGGTAGACAAGCGGTAGACCGGTTTCGACAACGCGCGAGACCATGTGGTTCAAACGCACATCGAATTTATTGCGGAAATAGGGCGACCCATTGGGCACCATCAGGAACTCGGCCCCGGTTTCCTCAAGCGTTTCTGCCACATCCTCATGCCAGGCATCTTCGCAGATCGGCGAGCCGATCCGGGTGTTGCCCACACTATAGGGCCCGCCCAGCGCGCCAGAATCGAAGATGCGCACCTCATCAAACACCGTTTCGTTTGGCAGGTGGTGCTTTAGCACGCGATTGACGACACGGCCCTCGCGACAGATGAAATAGGCATTATAGAGTTTGCCGTCTTCAAACCACGGCCCACCAACCCCAAGCGTTGGCCCCTCAGCACAAAGCTTGGCCAGACTTTCAATTTCGGCAATTGCAGCCTGATAGAAAGCAGGCTTCATCACCAGATCCTGTGCATTATATCCGGTGATCCACATTTCCGGCAGAGCCACCATATCTGCCTGGGCAGATTTGCCCTGTTCCCACGCATCATGCGCCTTAGCAGCATTGCCCGACAGATCTCCGACAGTGGGGTTCAATTGTGCCAGTGTCAGACGAAAATGATCACTCATCGCTCGGCCCTTAATTCCTGTTCCCCCCTGACATAGCAGATGCACATCTGAGGAAAAGCGTCTCGGGGCAGACCGGCCTCACCTGTCCCACACACATTCGCTCACAAAGCGCAATTCCGCGCCGATTGCCCCGTGTGGCGGCAAAACCATTGCCCCAAATCGCTGGCTCTATTACGTTTCCGGTAACAGGGGGCCCATTTTTGGGCAAAGGGGCGAATAGACATGCAGATCAAGACAGCCGCAAAAGCCACGCTGTTTATGGGAACCTTGGTTGTGGGCACATTTGCCTTCGCGCAACAAGGCGAGGTCGTCAGCAAGCAATACGACGATGGCGGCATCTACGAAGGCACCTTTCAGGACGGGCTACAGCACGGAATTGGCACCTATCGTCTTCCCAACGGATATGAGTACACCGGGGATTGGGTCGAGGGTGAGATCAAGGGGGACGGCGTGGCACGCTTCCCCAATGGGTCGGTCTACGAGGGTCAGTTTTCCAAAGGCAAACCTGAAGGCGTCGGTAAGATCATCTTTGCTGATGGCGGCACTTATGAAGGCTCCTGGCACGACGGTAAAATCACCGGCAAAGGCATCGCAATCTATGCCAATGGCGTGCGCTATGAAGGCAGCTTCCGAAATGCACTTCACCATGGCAAAGGCACCATGACGGCCCCCAATGGCTATCTCTATGAAGGCGATTGGGTGAATGGCGTCAAAGAGGGCAGCGCCAAGATCACCTATCCGGACCAATCCATCTATGATGGGCGTGTGGCAGATGGGGATCGGGAAGGTCAGGGCAAACTGACCATGCCCGATGGTCTGATTTATGAAGGCACCTGGCGCGACGGTCAGATCGACGGCAATGGCAAGCTGACCCAGCCCAATGGCGATGTCTATGAAGGCGAGCTGGTGGATGGCCGCCGTGAAGGTGGCGGCAAAGTCACCTATGCCAACGGTGATATCTACGAAGGCCAGTTCAACAATGACCAACGTCACGGTCAGGGTGTGTTCACAGGTACCGATGGCTACCGCTATGACGGCAACTGGATCACCGGTCAGATCGAAGGTCAGGGCAAAGTCACCTATCCTGATGGCTCGATTTATGAAGGTGAGTTCGCCGGAGATTTGGCAAATGGCGTGGGTGAAATCACCTACCCCGATGGTTCGACCTACAATGGCGATTGGGTGGATGGTGTGATCGACGGCAAAGGCACCGCCTCATATGCCAACGGGCTTGTGTATACCGGTGAATTTGTGAATGCCCGCAACAATGGCTTTGGCGTCATGACTTACCCCGATGGATATCGGTATGAAGGTGAATGGCAAGACGGACAGCGCCACGGCAAAGGCACCGCGACCTATCCGGATAAGACCGAGTACGAGGGTCAGTTCCGCGAAGGTCAGCGCCATGGTCAGGGAACCATTACCATGGCCAGCGGCTTTACCTACACCGGCAACTGGGATCGCGGTGAGATCAACGGTCAGGGAGTTGCGGTTTATGCCAATGGAGACACCTACGAGGGCAGCTTTGAAAAAGGCAAACGTGAGGGACAGGGCATCATGCGCTATGCCACGGGCCAGGAGGCCTCGGGAGAATGGATCGGCGGCGCTCTGACCACCTCATCTGCCTCGGTCACACCCGCACCAGCGACACCTGCGCCAACGACCTCTGACACGGATAACTAACCGGAACTGGAAGAGGGCAGCGCCCTCTTCCACCGTCTCGGACCGGTAAGTCAAACACCCATGTTATTGCCCAAGACCATGGGCTTCGAGATAGGCCATCGAGGGCTGGATTGAGTCCGCGTGCATCATCTCAAGGATCAGGCGCGGTTTTTGCTCCAGCTGACCAATCGCGTCAAACACAGCCTGCCAAGGGATGTTCCCCTGCCCAACGGCCCAATGACGGTCGGCATAGCCGTCAACGTCTTGTAGATGGATATGATGCAGCTGTTCGCCCGCACTTCGGACAAAATAATCCACGGGTGGTGCATTATGCGCGATGGCCGCATGACCGGTATCAATAGAAAGCTGGACCATGTCGCTGTCAAAGCTCTCAGCCAGTGTTTTGCGCTCTTGAGGGTTCACATCTTCGATGTTTTCAAGAACCAACATAACACCGCTGTTTTCGGCACGGGTAACCACACCGTCCAGTGTGTCATGAACCTCGGCGATCAGAGTATCGCGTTTGCCGTCCATCATATCCAGATTGAAATTGTTCCAAGTGGTGTAGGGGGAATGGATCACCATTTGCGTCGCCCCTAGCGCCTCACAAATCTCCAGCCCGCGCATCATACGCTTGCGCGCAACCGCTCGGATTTCCGGGTCATGGCTGGCCAATGTCAGACCCATGTAAGGGCCATGAATACCAAGGCGTCCGTTCCAGCCCACAAGTTTTTCCTTCGCGGCCTCAACCAGCGGGCGCCAGTCTTCACCAATCAGAATTTCAGGGGTCTCAAAGCTCTGGATCTCGATATCGCGATCCTTTTCGAATAACCAATCGCGAAAGAAATCAATCTCTTCCACCTTCAGTGCAGCACCAATCACAGGCAAGGTCATTGCGGTCTCCTTGATTCGCCTAACCCGCCTAGATCTGCATCATGTCTGGGCAGGGGCAATGCACCTTGTGGACGCCAAATTTCAGCCACCCACATCCTGTGGCGAAACGGAAACTGTTTTGATTATGGCATGACAGCTGACCCCGGGCGCGAGCCCAAGGTCGGCCACTGACCGCCGCGTGACACGTGACAAAATACGCCCCGCCGCGGTGTCCAACGAGACAATTGCCCCCGGTCCAGTGCCAGACCGGATCGATGCGACGGTGCCTGGTACGATATTCAAGGCGGACAACCCAACGGGGCGGTCGCGCGACAACATGACGTCCTGAGCCGCCACCCGCACTCGCACCAAATCCCCAATGTCCTTTGAGACGCGCGGCAGAAACAGCGGCACACCACCTGCGTTTAGCTCGCTCAACCCATCGTTATGATGGCACCTGACATGGGCCTCAAGAACCGCTCCGACCGAGCGGACCCCCATGGGTGCCACACTTGGGTCGCTCAGCACCTCGGATGCAGGTCCTTGCCGGGCCACTTTACCGTTTTGCAACACGACAACAGATGTTGCCAACCGCGCCACTTCCGCCGCTGAGTGACTGACATACAGAATGGGCACCCGCGCCTCATCTCTCAGACGTTCGAAATAGGGCAGGATCTCGGCTTTGCGCGCCTCATCCAACGCGGCCAGTGGTTCATCAGCAAGGATCAGCTCCGGACTTGCCAAAAGCGCACGTCCGATGGCCACGCGTTGTTTTTCACCACCGGACAGCGCACTGGGACGACGGGTGAGCAAGGGCCCAATCCCCAGCATTTCCACCACATCTTCGAGCCGAGCGGGCAGCGCTGATTTAGGAGCGAACCAACGACCATACAGAAGGTTCTGTTTTACGCTGAGATGTGGAAACAGGCGGCCCTCTTGAAAGATATAGCCCAGCCGACGTTTATGCGGTTTCAAATTGGTGCCTGTATCGCTGTCAAACAGCACCCGATCCTCAACCGCAATCCGCCCTGCCTCGGGACGCAAAAGCCCGGCCACCGCATTGACGATGGTCGTTTTGCCGGACCCAGATCCTCCAAACAGCACCGTCACGCCACCCGGTGCGTCAAAGGCGATGTCAAAGCGCCGGTCTTCAAAGCTGTGGGTCAGACGCACAGACAGGCTCATCCCGAAATCCTCCGTGCCAATCGACGTGCCAGCAGTTCAGAGGCCAACAGCGCCAGCATGGCTATGGCAACCGAGATCCCAACCAAACGCAGGGCCGAGCTCTCACCTCCGGGGACCTGCAAAAAGGCGTAGATCGCAGAGGGCAGGGTTTGGGTTTGTCCGGGAATGTTTGAGACAAAGGTGATTGTCGCACCGAATTCACCCATCGCTTTGGCAAAGGCCAAAATCGCACCGGTCAGCACTCCGGGCAGGATAAGCGGTAAGGTTACGGTCAGAAACACCCAGATCCGCGAGGCGCCCAGGGCGCCCGCCGCCTGTTCAAGTTTCGGGTCAACCGCTTCAATCGACAGGCGCATGGCCCGCACCATCAATGGGAAGGCAACAATCGCCGCCGCAAGCGCTGCACCGGTCCAACGGAAGGCAAAGGTGATGCCAATTTCATGCAAAGCCGCACCGATTGGCGCCCGCCTACCGAAGGTAATCAACAACAGATACCCGGTCACAACGGGTGGCAGGATCAAAGGCAAATGAACCAACCCATTTACGATCTGCTTGCCAGGAAAGCGCCAACGCGCCAGCGCATAGGCTGTGAACACTCCAAAGGGCAACGACACAATGGTGGCCCAAAATGCCACACGCAGCGACAACAGCACGGCCTGTTGTTCTTCTGGCGACAACCACTCCATCATGGCAACAACGGGATAAAACCGTGAGACGTGAAAGCAAGACGCGCAGTCTCAGATTGCAGATAGGCGAGAAACCCTGCAGCCGCATCATCGGCCCCTTGTGTCAACGCCGCTGGATAGCGAATTGGCGGGTGACTGGTTTCAGGAAACAGCGCCGCAATACTGACGCGCGGCTCAGCGGCAGCATCCGTAACATAGGTGATGCCAAAAGGGGCCTCGCCCAGCGCCACAAGCGACAGGGCTGCGCGAACATTGTCTGTCTGCGCGACCTGCAGCGCCAGCTCGTCCCAGAGACCCAGAGAGGTCAGGGCCGCCTTCCCGTATATTCCCGCTGGCACCGCATTTACCAATGCCATCGCGAGGCGGGCGTCGCCAAGATGTTCCGGCAGTTCCGATATATCAAAAGGAGCAACAGCGCCATGCCCAATCAGAGCCAATCGATTGCCCAACAGATCAACACGCGTGTCAGGTTTTAACTCACCCTCCTGCTCGAGCACATCCATCCAGGCCACATTGGCAAGGATCACCAAATCGGCGGGGGCACCATATTGAATATGCCGCGTAAGCGCAGATGAGCCGGCATAAGAGGCCAGCACCTCTTCTCCGGTCTCGGCTTCGTAGGTTTCGATCACTTCATCCAGGGCCGTCTTCAGACTTGCCGCCGCAAACACCGTGATTTCGGCCTGAACCTGAGAGGCCAAGATCATAGCGCAAAGCGCAAGGATATGATGATGTTTCAAAACCATTGCGCAAGACATGGCACGGCCTTCGCGCTACATCCAGCCCCCTCTTGGTGGGGTTTGCCCAACTGCGCGGGCTTGGATAGTCTGCGGGACAAAGGAATTGCTATGACCTCTGTTCGCCTGCGCCTGTTGATCCTTGCGCTTTTGCCTCTGATCTTTTTGATGCCTCTGCTGCTTTTGCTGGGCATGACGCGCTGGAATTCAGACTATGACAAGGTTCTGATTGCCAATGTCGAAAGCGATCTGCGGATTGCAGAGCAATACCTCGAACAATTGATGAATGGCACTGGGCGGGATCTGTCGAGCGTCGCAAATTCCACCGAAATGGCCAATCTGCTCAATCGCTCTGTCACGGCGCAGGTCAGCTATTTTCGTACCAAACGCCATATGCTGGGCCTGGATTTTCTGTATTTCATTCCTCGCGATCAAGCCAAGGAAATGGCCAAACGGTGGCCCGTCATCGACACCGCTTTGGGCGGTCGGCACAGCACTGAGATTGATATCTTTTCACATGCCGATCTGTCCGACATCTCGGATGACATGGCTGAACAGGCCAGTATTGATTTGATCGACACCGAGGCCGCCGTGCCGACAAATCGCACCGTAGAAGACCGTGGCATGATTGTTCACAGCGCAAGCCCGGTGAGCCTTCCTGGGCACGACGGTGTTCTGGTGGGCGGCATTCTGTTGAACCGCAATTTGCAGTTTATCGATACGATCAACACATTGGTTTACCTCAACGCCGTTACAGGCGGGGAACGGCAAGGTACGGCAACCCTGTTTCTCGAAGACGTGCGGGTCTCAACCAATGTCCGATTGTTTGAAGATGTCCGCGCGCTTGGCACGCGCGTTTCAGCGGCCGTGCGCGGGCGTGTTTTGGATCAGGGGCAAACCTGGCTTGATCGGGCTTTTGTGGTCAACGATTGGTATATCTCTGGCTACCTTCCGATCATCGACAGCTTTGGGGATCGTGTCGGCATGCTGTATGTCGGGTTCCTTGAGGCCCCGTTTAGCGCGGCAAAACGTGCTGCTTATATCTGGATGCTAGCGGCCTTTGTCGGCGTGCTTTTGCTCTCGGGGCCCTTATTCCTGTGGCTTGCCAAGGGCATTTTCTCTCCCCTCGAACGCATGACCCGCGTGATGAGCCGGGTCGAGCGGGGCGATCTTTCGGCCCGCAATGGTGATCTCGGCACCAAAGACGAGATCGGTGCAGTAGGCGCACATTTGGACAGTTTGCTCAATCAGGTACAAGAGCGCGATCAGAAACTGCGCGCTTGGGCCGATGAGCTAAACCAGCGTGTGGATCAACGCACTGCCGAATTAAAAGCCGCCAATGCGAAGCTTGAGCAGACTTTCAAGCAACTGGTGATGTCAGAGAAATTGGCCTCTATTGGTGAAATCACCGCAGGCGTTGCCCATGAAATCAACAACCCCGTTGCAGTTATCCAAGGCAACGTTGATGTGATGCGAGAAACCCTAGGAGAGAGCGCCAAATCAGTCGAAACCGAGCTGAACCTCGTGGATCAACAGGTGACGCGCATCGATGCGATTGTTGGAAAACTGCTGCAGTTTGCACGCCCCAGTGAGTTTTCTGGCTACAGTGAAATGACCCAGATGGCGCCGGTGGTGTCCGATTGTCTGGTCCTTGTCGAACATCTTCTCAGCCGACGACAGATTACCGTCGTTACAGATCTGCAAGACGCTCCTCTTGTGCGTATTGACGCCGGTGAAATGCAACAGGTGGTGATCAATTTGATCGTCAACGCCATTCAAGCCATGGGCGATGAGGGTACACTCTGGCTTGAGCTCGGTGAGGAAACGCGCGACGGGCATGCCGGTGCGCGTTTGGTTGTCCGCGACACAGGTCCCGGCCTGCCACCCGACAAACTGAACGCGGTGTTCGATCCGTTCTTTACCACCAAACAGGCAGAAGGCACCGGGTTGGGCCTATCCATCAGCCAAACACTTGTTCAACGATGCGGAGGCCTGATCACGGCGCGCAATCTCGATCAAGGTGCAGAGTTCACCGTGTGGGTGCCTGCCGCCGAAGAGTGATCATTCTCCCCAGGCGGCACATTTACGATCTACTGTTTTGCGAGAGACCCCCAGTCGCCGCGCGGCTTCGGCCCGGTTGCCGTCACATTGATCCAGCACATGCAGGATATGGCGCTGCATCACCAGATCCAGCGATTCAATCGCCTGAACACCTGTTGTCGCCCCGCTGCCCTGAAACTCTTCAGGAAATTCACCGAGAATCACAGACCGTTCGATCAAATTGCGCAGCTCGCGCACATTTCCGGGCCAGTCGTAGCGACGTAGTTTTAGCAGTGTCTCATCATCCAGGCTAAGTGCGGGCATGCCCAAGACCTGACTGAAGTGAGTTGTAAAATGTGCGGCCAGTTCAACGATATCCTCTGATCGATCCTGCAGCAGAGGCATGGTGATATTCATCACATTGATCCGGTGATAGAGATCCGCCCGGAAGCGCCCCTCCTCTACGGCTTTGCTCAGATCATCGTTTGTCGCAAAACAAATACGGATGTTCAGTGGGATATCACGTTCTCCCCCCACAGGGCGAATACGTTGGTCCTCAAGTACACGCAGCAGTGCAACCTGCAGCGCTTCGGGCATCTGCGCCACTTCGTCCAGAAACAGAGTGCCGCCTTCAGCCAGAAGAAATAGCCCGGCATTGCGTTGCTCTGAATCTTCGACCAAACCAAAAAGCTCTTGCGCGATCCGCTCTGGCGCGATGGCGGCACAATTGACGGCAACAAAAGGTTTTTCCGCGCGATCAGACAGCTGGTGCAACGTCCGTGCGGCGATTTCTTTCCCCGTGCCGGTCGCCCCGGTGAACAGAACTGGCGTTGGTAGCGGCGCCAGTTTGTGCAGCATGGCCCGCACTTCGGCCAAGGCTGGCGAGGCCCCAAGAAGCGTACCCCGTGTCCCATCCGCAGACAGCTCGTGGCGCAAGAGGCGATTGTCGCGCCGCAGGTTTTTGCGATCCAACGTGCGTGACACCGCGTTCAAGATCTGATTGGCGCGAAACGGTTTCAGAACAAAGTCAGACACACCCGCCCGCAGTGCCGTGATCGCCGTTTCCAAATCAGCATAAGCCGTGATCAGAATTGTATCGGCAAACAACCCCAATCGGCGCTGTTCGGTGACCCAGTCCAGGCCCGTTTTCCCGGGCATGATGTTGTCGAGAATGATCAGATCAAAATGCGCCTGATCAAGCTGCGCCGTAGCCTCAGCCGGGGAAGCGGCCTGTGCCACGCGTTTACAGCGCGTTTCTAGGATTTTGGTCAGAAAGTTCCGCATTCCAGGCTCGTCATCGATCACGAGGATCGACGCGCCAGCGAGGCTACCGCCGTACATATCAGACACGGGTGTCCTTTCAGTTTACGCGCACATTGTCGCCGGAATAGCGGTCTTCCGCGGAAAAGCCTATCTGGGCTAGCACGAAACTCGCGGCAATGGTGATGGCAATCGCTGTCGCGAACCCGACAAACATGGATTTCATGGTTTTTCGTCCTTTTGCGTAGCCTGCTTCAAAAATGCAATCAGATCAGAACGGTCTTGTGGACCCGCGATGACTTGCATGGGCATTTTTGACCCCGGAATGAAATGGTCTGGGCCTTGATCGAACAATGCGTCAATTGTGGCCTCATCCCAGATGATTGGTGATCCATCAAGGATCTCTGAATATCGATACCCCGGCACCGTGCCCGCCTGACGACCAAAGACACCGTGTAAGGTTGGGCCGGCTTTGCGTGAGGGGTCAGATGTCAGCGCGTGACAGATCGAACATTTACGCATGAATTGCCGTTCACCGTTTGGCATGGTGTCGGCGGCACGCAAAAAGCTGCGCTCCTGTCCCATTTCGGGGTCAAACCTATCCAAGGCGGCGACGGGCCAGCCATAGGCCACATCATCAAGCCCACCGGCCCAGATTGTTTGCCCATCCAGAGAAAAAGCCAAGGCCCAAACAGGGCCATCCCGAGTGGCGCGAAAATCACGCGTGATGCGCCAGTTTCTGGTATCAATCAGCATGATATAGCCTTGACCGTCTCCGACCGCGATCTGCCCCGTACCCGCATGATGCGCCAGCGCAAGAATGGGGCGGCGATCAAGTGTAAAATCGGCGATGGCCGCGCCTGTTTTGGCATCGATTACCCGTGTACCGCCATCCACAGCACCATAGGCGAGCCAACCGGCACCAGCGACCATGCGGTTCACCCCAAATCCATGTTGCACCAACGGCAGAGGTGCGGCCTCTGGGGTATCATACCGCAAGATCTCGCCACGCGTTGTTGCCACAAAAATCGCGCCATCTGGGCCCACACCCACCGCGTTGACGCTCCCGCGAGGCGACATCAGCGTTTGCTCATGCGTTCCCCAGATTTTGACCGTTCCGTCCCAGCTTCCGCTGATGATCCGCCCGTCAGGAAGCACATCAAGCGCCTGTACCTTGCCCGCGTGCTGTCCCAGTGTCTTGCCGTCTGGCCAGCGGATGACGGAAAAATCATCTCCACCGGAGACCAAACCTTCAGGCGTGGCTGCCACACGTGACACCGCAGCGTCATGACCTTCGAACCAGTGCGGAGTTCGATCGGTCCAAAGACCAACCGTGTTATCAAAACTTGCTGTGGCCACCCGCCCATCCGAGGTCACGGCGATATCCATGATCGGGCCACCGTGTCCTTTCAAGGTGGTGAACTCTTGCGCCAGCGCAGGCTGCGCCAAGAGACACAATGTCAGCCACAGCGCTTTCATCATTCAGCCGGGGTTGCCGTTCCAGCTTCAGCCTTGGCTTTGGCCTCTTTCACCTCATCCAGCCAGATCGAATGGTGCTGATGCGCCCAGGCTTCGTCCACCTCACCGGTGGTCATGGCGCCCGATGCGCCCTCCATCCCGACCGAACCGATGTAGATATGGGCAAATATGATCGCCATCAGAACAAAGGCCATGATCGCGTGCCAAAGTTGGGCCAGCTGCATCTCTTCCTGCGGAGAAAGCGCTGTTGGCAAGCTCTCCATGCCAGCCAATCCGGGAAGACCCAGATCATTCATGATCGCAAAGGTTTTGGCAAACAGTGGCAGTTCGAACGGGAACAAGAGCGACACGCCTGACACCGCAATCGATCCACCAAAGACAATCACCGACCAGAAGATGATCTTCTGACCGAAGTTGAACTTCTTCGCAGGTGGGTGGTTTTTGCCAATGATCCCGCCGAACTGGCGGATCCAGATGATGTCGGTGCGGTTCGGGATATTGTGCCAGACCCACATAAAGAACACCATGACCAGCCCGAGGATAAAGGCCCATGAGATGTTGTTATGAACCCATTTCGACCAGGTCAGCAAAAAGGCGTTAAACTCGAGCCCGACATAGGGGGCGATGAAGATACGACCAAACAGGACAAACAATCCGGTCAAAGCCAGAACGATAAATGATCCGGCCAGAAGCCAATGAGCAAAACGCTCAATCGCCTGAAACCGGGTGACAGTGCGCCCGGTCATTTCTTCGTCAATGCGGATTTTGCCGCGCAGGACATAAAACAACGCTAACAACACGATGGTGGCAAGCAACAGGCCCCCTCCATAGTCGCGCAGCGGGCCATCGCGGAAGGCAAGCCAGCGCATGCCACCGTCCTGCATCAAGACGCTGGCCACCTCGCCACCGGCAGAAACTTTGACATCAGCCGACCCATAGCGCAGCGCGCGCCAGACCTCGGGATCTGATGCGCCACCAAGTGTGCCAAGCTGATTGACGATGCCCGCCGCACCTTCGGGATTGCCCGTGGCGCTACTGCGAAACGTATCATCAATCGCCTCGCCGCGCTGACGGGCCAAAATGTCTTCTAATGTCTGCGCGCCACCGGTGGCGCTACGGTCGATTGCGGGTGTCTCTGCCTCCTGCGCGTGGGTGATCCCCGGCGCGGCCAGCATGACAAGTGTGAGAAAAGCCAAAACATGGCGTAGCATGGTCGTTCTCCTACGATGAGTAACGATCAGACGGCGCGATCCCCTCTCGGGGCCAGCCGTAGTCAAATGAGAAATGAAGGGCGGGGTTTCCCCCGCCCAACTGATGTGGATCAACCGCCCTTCTGATCGTAGGCGGTGCCCCAACCCCAGGCGCCCGAGCCGAAGCCACGGGCCACCACACGTTCACGGTAGATCGCCGACACAACGTCGCCATCCCCCGCGAGCAGGGCCTTGGTGGAACACATTTCGGCGCAGATCGGCAATTTGCCTTCCGCGATACGGTTGCGGCCGTATTTCGCGAATTCCGCAGTCGAATGGTTTTCCTCGGGACCACCAGCGCAGAAGGTACATTTGTCCATCTTGCCGCGTGATCCAAAGTTGCCTGCCTGCGGATACTGCGGCGCGCCAAACGGACACGCATAGAAGCAGTAGCCACAGCCAATGCACAGATCCTTCGAATGCAGAACGACACCTTCTTCGTTCTGATAGAAGCAATCTACCGGACAGACCGCCATACAGGGCGCGTCCGAGCAATGCATACAGGCCACCGAGATAGACCGTTCGCCGGGTTTGCCATCCTGAATGGTGACAACACGACGCCGGTTGATGCCCCAGGGCACCTCGTGCTCGTTTTTACAGGCCGTAACGCAGGCGTTGCACTCGATGCAGCGTTCGGCATCACAGAGAAACTTAGCTCGTGCCATGTTCTGATCTCCTTATGCTGCTGAGATTTTGCAGAGAGTACATTTTGTCTCCTGCATCTGAGTGACCGAGTCGTAGCCATAGGACTGCGCTGTGTTGGATGATTCACCCAGCACGTAAGGGTCAGCCCCATCCGGATACTTGTGACGCTGATCTTCGCCCTGGAAATGACCACCAAAGTGGAACGGCATAAAGGCCACGCCTTCGCCGACCCTTTCGGTCACCATCGCCATAACCTTGACCTTGCCGCCTTCTGGACCTTCGACCCAGACCTGCGCCCCGTCACGCACACCAAGGTTGTTGGCGTCACGCGGGTTGATCTCGACGAACATGTCCTGCTGAAGTTCAGCCAGCCATGGGTTCGATCGTGTCTCTTCCCCGCCACCTTCATATTCAACCAGACGGCCCGAGGTCAGAATCATTGGATAGTCTTGCGAGAAATCCTGTTTCTGAATCGAGGCATACATGGTCGGCAGACGATAGAACTTACGGTCTTCGTAAGTTGGGTAATCGGCCACAAGATCACGACGATTGGTGTAGAGCGGCTCACGGTGCAACGGAATTGGATCCGGGAAGGTCCAAACCACGGCACGCGCTTTTGCGTTCCCAAACGGCGCACACTCATGCTTGATTGCGACACGCTGGATCCCGCCCGACAAGTCGGTTTTCCAATTAGTTTTCGGACCGGCGACCGCGTCGATAGCAGCGCGTTCATCGTCGGTCAGATCACCGTCCCAGCCAAGGTCCATCAGCATCTGCATGGTGAATTCGGGGTAACCATCCTGAATTTCCGAATTTGCAGAATAGACGCCATCCGCCAGCAGGCTTTGACCATCTCGTTCCACACCAAAACGGGCACGGAAGGTCAGACCACCTTCTGAGACCGGCTTAGACATGTCGTAGAGGTTCGGCGTGCCGGGGTGACCCATCTCTGCCGTGCCCCAACATGGCCATGGCAGACCGTAGTAATCGCCATCTGCCGGACCACCAATCGCCTGAAGCGTGGTGCGGTCAAAGGTGTGCTGGTTGGCCATATGCAGCTTGAGACGTTCGGGAGATTGTCCGGTATAGCCAATTGTCCAGAGGCCGCTGTTGAACTCACGGGTGATATCTTCGATCACCGGCGTGTTCTCATCGACCATCTCATAGTTGCGGAACAGACGATCTGCGAAGCCAAACTTGTTTGCAAACAGACCGATGATCTCGTGGTCGGTCTTGCTTTCAAACAGCGGGTCCATGATCTGTTCGCGCCACTGCAACGAACGGTTCGACGCGGTGACCGAGCCGAATGTTTCAAACTGGGTACAGGCCGGCAACAGATACACACCATCGGTACGGTCATGCAGAACAGCCGAAACCGTTGGATACGGGTCGATCACAACCAGAGTATCCAGCTTTTCCATCGCTGTTTTCATTTCCGTCATACGGGTCTGCGAGTTGGGCGCATGGCCCCAAAGCACCATGGCGCGAACATTGTTCGGCTGATCCATGTTGTCTTTGTCTTCAAGGATGCCATCGATCCAGCGTGACACCGGAATCCCGGTGAGGTTCTGTAGCGATTTCTCCTTGCCGTCGGCCCCGGTCAGCGTGTCGAACTGACCCGCGAGCCAGTCGCTGTCTTCACCCCAGACACGGCCCCAATGGGCCCATGCGCCTTTTGACAGGCCATAGTAGCCGGGCAGAGTATGCGACAACACGCCAAGGTCGGTCGCGCCTTGAACGTTGTCGTGGCCACGGAAGATGTTGGTGCCGCCGCCTTCGGTCCCCATGTTGCCCAAAGCAAGCTGAAGGATACAGTAGGCACGGGTGTTGTTGTTGCCGTTCGAGTGCTGGGTTCCCCCCATACACCAGATCACGGTGCCGGGGCGGTTGTTGGCCATGGTGCGGGCCACGCGGCGGAGCTGAGAACCGGGGGTGCCGGTAACGCGCTCGACCTCTTCCGGGGTCCATTTCGCCACTTCTTCCCGGATCTGATCCATGCCCCAGACACGGGTGCGGATGAACTCTTTGTCCTCCCAACCGTTCTCAAAGATGTGCCACAGAATACCCCAAACCAAGGCAACGTCAGTGCCCGGACGGAACCGCACATATTCATCAGCATGGGCCGCGGTGCGGGTAAAGCGCGGGTCACAGACGATCAACGGTGCGTTGTTCTGCTCTTTCGCTTTCAGCACGTGCAACAGCGAAACAGGGTGCGCTTCGGCTGGGTTGCCGCCAATGATAAAAATGGCTTTGGAGTTGTGGATATCGTTGTACGAGTTTGTCATCGCACCATAGCCCCAGGTGTTTGCAACACCGGCTACCGTGGTCGAGTGACAGATCCGCGCCTGGTGATCCACGTTGTTTGTGCCCCAATAGGCGGCAAACTTGCGGAACAGATAGGCCTGTTCGTTGTTGTGTTTGGCCGAACCCAGCCAATAGACGCTATCCGGGCCACTTTCTTCCCGGATTTTCATCATCTGGTCGCCAACTTCATTGATGGCCTGTTCCCAGCTGATGCGCTTCCACTCACCACCCTCTTTTTTCATCGGGTATTTGAGCCGGCGCTCGCCATGTGCGTGTTCACGCACCGAAGCCCCTTTGGCGCAATGGGCACCAAGGTTGAACGGGCTGTCGAAACCGGGCTCCTGCCCGATCCAAACGCCGTCTGACACTTCGGCAACAACGGTACACCCGACGGAACAGTGGGTGCAGACCGATTTTTTCAATTCCACCGATCCGGTCGCCGCAGTGGCCGCGCTGGCCTGCTGGACGGTGCCGCCGGTGGCTGCAATCGCGGCCATGCCGCCGATTGCCAGACCGGATCCACGCAGAAAGGCGCGGCGGTCTACTGAAGCATTTGCAGCCTCAGACAGGATACTTGTCCGCTGGGGGCGTCGCGCAACCCCGTTGGTCTTTTTCCTAAGCATGTTTCTCTCTCCCTTGCGTGCGGATAATGCCGCTTGCTTGGTAATTGACGGGTCGTTTCCGGCGGTCGGGCGTCACGCAACCAGTTGCCGAAACGGATGATTTCGTCCGGGTCTTAGAACCGGGCGGAATCGAGATACGCACGGGTGTGCGCTGTATCCTGCATCGCATTCGACGACAGGTCGGGTTCAGCGGCTTCGGCCTCGCCCGTGCTGGCCGCCACCGCCAGAGCCGCTGCGGGCGCTGTGGTTCCTGCCAGTTTCAGAAACTCGCGGCGCGAGGCCTTGGTTTCCTTGGTCATCATCACCTCCAAAGTGATGGGTTCTGACGGTTGCCCGCCACTCGACATGCGGATCACTCCGCGCTCAATCTGAAGGCCTCGGTTTCAATCTCCATGAACGCCCGGCCAACAGTGCCGACCGAGGCGTAGAAGACCGAATTCTTGGCGGCTTCGAGATCCGAGAAAAACAACGACGCCCAGGGGGCGATGTGACGATTGAAGAAGGTTTTCTGATCAGACAGTGACGCCGGAGGACCAAAGCGCCCAACGATCAACGCGCCCATCATTTCCATCAGGCTGGCAATGTTGTCTTCAGGTTCAAACACCGTATCCGCTCGGGCCAACCCACGGGCTGTCATGTCCTGACGCAAGGTCGCGAGGGGTTTTTCGTTCAAGAAACCTGTCAGGTAGTAAGACGCATAGGGCAGAAGTTCGCCGCGCCCCAAACCGATGAACAGTTTGTTGAACTCACTTTCGACCGTTTTGGGTTTGGTGATGCGGGCCATTTTGGCCAGCGTCATAATGCCTTTGCCCAGCTCAGAGTCATCCCCAGACAGGCCAGCGGTTTGTTCCAAAAGCATCTGATCCGCCGGATTGGCGAGCATCAGGCCCAGATAGTTATACAGATCGGCGCGCAACCGGTCTTCTTCAGCAATCTTATGGTCCACAGCTGCAGTCATCCTGTCCTCTGGGTGTCAAAGGTGAATCTCATCCGGCGCTGCACCAGCGGGGCGGCCTCCGGCTCGGGTTCAAATTCGGGGGGAACGTAGGCCACAGGTTCGGGCGCAGGTTCAGGCTGAACCTCGACGTCCTCGCCATCGCCATCTGCATCGGCGAGATCCAGAGCAACCTCTTCCTCTTCCAAAGAGTCGGCCTCGACCTCAGCGGCTTTCGCCTCGGCCTGACGGGCAAGCTCCTGCACGTGAGCCATCATGCCTTTGCCCACCTGATAGGCCGATTGCAGGTTTTCGACGACGGTGGCGGCGTCGGTGAAATCTTCTCCGTAGTCGACCAATCCATCTATATTGGCCAGAACCGGGTTCACCTTCCAAAGCTGTCGCAGGGCCCGGGTCTTGAGACGCGACGGAACGGCCTCGGTGAGGAACTGTTTAAAGTCGTCCCCCTCGCCCAGCGCCTCAGGTTCTGGGAGCCCGAGCTCTTCCAACAGCTCGTCGTCACTCTTCTCGGCCACCTCGGCTTCGCGGGCCGCGACCAATGCGGCCTCTTGGGCCTGTTGCTCTGCCGCGGCTTCTTTGGAAACTGCGGCGCGTCGGCGGGACCAGAAATCGCTCATTGCAACCGTCCCTTCTTCAGAAGTGTTGGCGACCGATAGACGTCGCTGACCTGCGAAATGCGCGGGTCACCAATTCCGTCTTCCACAAGATCCAAACGTTTCTTGTCGCGACGGCGTTTCACAAACACCTCTTCTTGGTGGAACTCTTCCACAAAATCCCGAACCCAAGCGATGAGACCGCTTGGCATTGGCACCTTCTCGACGATCTCTTCACCGCTGTCGGTGTAATCCTGCGCCTCATAGGGAGACGCGGTTACCAGAAGCAGTTCGAGCGGATAATCACCTGTCTGCTCGCGCATCACGACGTAGATGCTTGGCGTCTCCGAACTCAGGCCGTTGAGGTAGGCCTCTGTCTCTGCCCCGTGCAGCTCAAGCGTCAGCGTGCCTGCATGATACTCGATCGCCTCACCTTCGCGCCGCATCTCCCGCCACGCCACATCCGCAGCACCGGGCAACACCGCAACAGCCGTCCAGTTCCATGGCACCCAGCGGGTGACGCCGGGAGCTTTGCGCAACACCACACCAAGCGGCATGGTGCGGTACATGTTCGGGTTGTGGATCAATCTGGTGTCCTCTCTCACCCTCAGAGTGACCCAGCAGGCGCGCTGCCTGAAAGTGAGAATTGGCATGCGGCGGTATTCTTTTCGATTTGAGGACAAATTGGGCAACCCGCTTAGAGGGCAGGCACAGCCACGGACGAAAAGTCTAATTCGACAAAATCAATCGGGTTAAAGAGCGCTGCCGAATTTGACGAATCACAACCTGATTCGCCCCTCCAAAACCATCGTCGCGCACCGCCGCCCGGCCAGAAAACGGGTTGTCGAGCGGCGCGAATCACGGCTAGGTTTTTGGCGAAACGTCACAAAAATCGGGCGCAAACACGCGCCCAAATATGCGGGAATACCATGGTCAAACCATTGATAACATGCGATTGTTCAGGAACCCAGACACTGGATACCGAAGCACTGTCGCAGACCACTGGTCTTGATGTGCGTCCTGCCTGTTCTGCGCTCTGCACAACCCAAATTGAACACGCCGCCGGGGCACTCACTGAGGGGGATGCACTTTTTTGCTGCACCCAGGAAGAGCGTCTATTCGAGGCCCTCGCGGATGAGTTGGATCGCCCTGCACCTGCGGTTCTCGACCTGCGGGATCGGGCCGGATGGAGCGCAGATCCCGCCCCCAAACTGGCCAAAATGTCCGCACTGATTGCCGAGTCTCAGATCCAGGCGGACCCGCCCAAAACCCGCGATGTGATTTCCGAAGGGGTCTGCCTGATCCTCGGGCCAGAGGAGGTCGCTCTCTCTGCGGCTGAGCAGCTGAAAGATTTCCTTGGTGTTACGGTTCTTCTAGAGCGGAGCAATGCGCTCCCAGATACCCGCAACTACGATGTGGTGATGGGAAAATTGCGCGGGGCCAAAGGCGCGCTGAGTCAGTTCGAAGTGACCATTGATGCGTTGCAACAGCGAGATCCCGGGGGCCGCGGCGTGAACTTGACGGCACCGCAGGACGGTGGCCGCTCTTCCTGTGACATCATTCTGGATTTGCGCGGAGATAACCCTCTTTTCCCGGCGCCGGAAAAACGCGAAGGGTATCTGCGCGCTGATCCCGGGCACGCACCTGCGGTATCCGCTGCGGTGCTTGCGGCCTCGCATATGGTTGGGACATTTGAAAAAACGCTATACGTGCGCTCTGAACCACTTCTCTGCGCCCACTCGCGGGCTGAACAGACCGGCTGTACCAACTGCCTTGACCTCTGCCCAACCGGAGCCATCACCCCAGCAGGGGATCACGTGAGCATCGATCCGATGATCTGCGCAGGATGTGGGGCCTGTTCGGCGGCCTGTCCCTCAGGCGCCATCAGCTATGACGCACCGGCCGTTGATCTAACCATGCGTCGCGTACAGACCTTGGCCAGGGCCTATCGCGATGTCGCCCAAAGCGCGCCACGTCTCGTCGTCAGCGACAGCCACGGATCGGAGATGATCCGGATGTCAGCACGCCACGGCAAAGGGCTGCCAGCGGATGTGATCCCGATGGAAGTGCCCGCCGTGAACCTGTTTGGTCACGCCGAAATGGTCGCGGCGCTCGCGGCGGGTTTCGCCTCAGTCACGCTCATCCCCGGACGGGGCACTGATCGAGATCCTCTTGCCGTGCAAGCCGATCTGGCCCTTGCAATTGGCGGTGAGGCCTCGGTGATCATTTTGGACACCTCTGATCCCGATCAGATGGACGAAGCTTTGTATGGTGAAACTGCACCCGCCGCCTGCGCCCAGCCGGTACGCCCGATGGGCACGCGCCGTCAGATCACCCGTCAGGCGGCCAAAGCTCTTAATCCCGGCGTTGAAAGCCTGGCTCTTCCGCAGGACGCACCCTATGGGGCCGTGCTCGTCGACAACGACGCCTGCACCCTGTGTCTGTCTTGTGTCTCGCTTTGCCCATCCGGTGCGCTTGGTGATAATCCCGATGCACCTCAGCTGCGCTTTCAGGAAGATGCCTGCTTGCAATGTGGATTGTGCAGCACGGTCTGTCCGGAGAATGCAATCACCTATGAACCCCGTCTGGATCTGACTGAGACCGCCCTGTCTCAAACGGTTCTGAACGAAGAAGAGCCCTTTGCCTGCATCGAATGTGGGTCACTGTTTGGTGTGAAATCGACCATCGAACGCATCACCGAAAAACTGGCCGCGCATAGCATGTACCAGAACCCAGATGCGCTAAAGATGATCCAGATGTGTGACGATTGTCGCGTCAACGCGCAGTTCCACGCCCAGAACAATCCATTTGAAGGCAAAGAGCGTCCCCGGCCGCGCACCACCGAGGATTACCTCAGCAAGCGCCGGGATCATTGATGGATCAAAGGCGCGCCCAAATCGGCCGGCGACATCAGGGCCACAAACGACAGGATCGCTTCGACCTCGTCCAACGTCAAGGTGATCGGGACGATGGGCGACGGCCGGTCCTTTGGGAAGGGCGCGGTGATATCTTCGATCTGGGTAAAAGACGGATGCGGTTTGAGGGCGTAAAACGCGGTAAAGCGCTCTTCCCAGTCGCTCAGGCTGCGCAGCACCGGAAAACTCGGTGTCGACCCAATGCCATTCATCGAACCACTTTCGATGGCGTGGCACCGACCACAGTTGATCTGGGCCGCGCGTTTGCCAACCACCGAGTCGCCATCAAACTCGAGCTCGGCAACTTCAATCTGGGCCTCACCCGGTGGTGTGAACAGCGCCTCGCCGTCCGGGGCAAATCCGGTGATGGTGCGCAGGCCGACATCCGAATTCAGCCAGCCTACAAAACGGTCTGTGCCCAGATGATCATTGCGTATCGTCGACAGATGCCATGTTGCGCCCAAGCCCGTGAACAAAGCGCGCCCGTCACCTCCAAAGGCAACATCGGCCGAGGTCAGATCGTCGACAAGCTCAACCCGCACTTGGGTCTTCAACGAAAATCGCGGCAGGATGTGTTTCAACAGTCCCGTTTCAACAAGTGCCTCTGGCGCATGCAGCCGCACAAGGCGATCTTCGGCCTGCGCCCCAATTGGCACAAGCCACAATACAGCTATCCAAACCAAACATCGCATGACGGCAAGGATGCCTTCGACCTGCGATCTGGTCAACTCTGACAGGAGACTCACTTCATGAGCGAAGATTTCAACATGTCGATGCGCAAATTTCTCAAACAGGTCGGTGTGACCTCGCAGCAGGCGATTGAAGAGGCCATGCGTGATGCAGAAACATCCGGCAAGACCTTTACCGCACGTGCCGTGATCACCATAGATGAGCTGGGCCTGAGCCATGAGGTCACAGGCGATATCAAAGGGCAGGAGTAAGACGTGGCAGGCAGCAGAGAGGCAGTTCTCGAGCTACTTAAATCCATCACCGATCCGGTATCGGGCGATGATATTGTAGCAAGTGGCGTGATGCGCGCGCTGAACGTGGACGACACAGGCGTGCGCTTTGTGATGGAAATCGCACCTGAACACGCCAAGCTATATGAACCTGTGCGGCAGGAGGCCGAAGACCGGCTGAAGGCGCAGGGAGTTGAAAAGGTACAGGTTGTGCTGACCGGGCACAGCAATGCTGCACCGCCAGATCTGAAACCTTCCAAACCTGCCGAACCCAAAGGCCCGCAAAGCATCCCCGGTGTGAAGCGCATTCTGGCCGTTGCCAGCGGCAAAGGGGGCGTGGGTAAATCGACGGTCTCGGCCAATATCGCTTGCGCTCTGGCGGCGCAGGGCCGGAAAGTGGGCCTGTTAGATGCAGACGTCTATGGCCCGTCCCAGCCGCGGATGCTCGGAGTTTCAGGCCGCCCGGCAAGCCCGGATGGCAAAACCATCCTACCTCTGCGCAACCACGGCGTGACCATGATGTCGATTGGTCTGATGACCAATGAAGATCAGGCGGTTGTCTGGCGCGGTCCGATGCTTATGGGTGCCTTGCAACAGATGATGATGCAGGTGCAGTGGGGGGCGCTGGATGTCCTGATTGTGGATCTGCCACCGGGCACTGGTGATGTGCAGATGACGCTGAGCCAGAAAGCAAAAGTGGATGGCGCCATTGTCGTCTCAACCCCGCAGGATGTTGCGCTTTTGGATGCACGCAAAGGCATCGATATGTTCAATCAGTTGAACGTACCGATTGTGGGTATGATCGAAAATATGTCGACCCATGTCTGTTCGAACTGCGGCCATGAAGAGCATGTCTTTGGTCACGGCGGCGTAGCCGCAGAAGCGGCCAAATTGGGCGTACCCCTTTTGGCAGAAGTGCCGCTGGATCTGGAAATTCGCCTTGCCGCAGATGGCGGTGCGCCGATTGTGGTCAGCGCTCCCGACAGTAAACAGGCGCGCGCCTTCCACGACATCGCCAATGCCCTTGTGGCCTGGGACAAAGCATGAGCGAGCTGCGCTTTCCACCTTTGATGTCTGGTGAAGCCTGTGACGGATCCGCCTTTGACACCGCGTGCCAGCGCGCGGTGTTGGGCTGCGATGCAGGCCTTATCTGCTACCGCATGGATGGCACTGTGCTGGACGCGGCTCTTGTCTTTGCGCCGGAGGTGCCGCTTGAAAAGGCTATGGCCATGCTGCCGCTCTGCGGCATTGGTTTTCAGAATGCTCTGGGCGCTCTGGCCCCGCCTGAGGTGGCGGTTCATCTTGAATGGGGCGGCGGTCTTAGGATCAATGGGGCCTCCTGTGGTGGGTTCCGTGTGATGGCCTCGGGCACTGATCCCAAAGCGGTGCC
Organism: uncultured Pelagimonas sp.; assembly: GCA_947497905.1. Classification (GTDB taxonomy): domain Bacteria; phylum Pseudomonadota; class Alphaproteobacteria; order Rhodobacterales; family Rhodobacteraceae; genus CANMIH01. Next base: position 147,593 of record CANMIH010000002.1, on the reverse strand, counting down.
GGACTGGCTTGTGGTGGGCTTCATGTTGCCCTTGCTGCCTGAAGATGACCGTCCCGGTGATACTCCTGACAAAACCTCGCTCTTTGCTGAAGGCTGTGCCGATGTGGAAGCGCCTTTGCTGCTTGAAGCCTGGGCCCGCCATACGCTGAACTGGATCACCCGCTGGGACACCGAGGGCGTGCGCCCGCTTCACGCGGAGTGGCGCGGTTTATCCCACGGGATGGGCGAAGCCGCAGAGCGTAACGGAAAACACGGCACGTTTCTTGGGGTGGACGAGGATTTCGGCATGCTTTTGCGTGACGATGACACCACCCATCTGATCCCGCTGACCACTCTTTTGGAGGCCTCATGAAACTTGCCCGCGCTATTCATTTTGACGAGTCAGATCAACGGGTGTTTCACATCCCGGCCCGCACCGGCGAGTGGTGCATCTCTGGTGGGTTCGAATTTTCAAACTGGACGGAAAGCGACCTGAGCGGCAAAGCGCGGCAGGCCTTTGCCAATGGTTGGTTTGGGCTGGAAACCGGTGGACGTGTGACCTTTGTCGCCGTCACCGACATCACCCAGACTGAAATGGATGAGCTTACCCAGATTTTGGCGCAGCACTTTGTGACATACTATGGGGCACCCTCTGTTGAGGCTGCGCTCCCGGTTGCACAAGAAGAACTGGGGCATATGGTCGAGCTCTGTGACGACCACGACCCCAATACGCTGTTGACCGTGGCGCGTGAGCTATCCGAGGCGGGCGTTCGTGAATCGTTTCGTGTGATTGACAGTGCTGAAGCCGATCTTGAGCAATTTGCCATTCACGGCCATCTCGACGACTAGAAATAAGGCGCGCGCCTAAACACCGCGCGCGCCCGTCGTTCACTTCGCGTTGAACGTAAACAGGGTTTCGCCATTGATTTTATAGGTATCAATGAGCGACTTGGCCTTGTCCGACACCAGCCAGCTTTCGAGATCTGCAACAAGATCTGATTTCACATGACTGTGGAGGTCGGGGTTGACCGGCAGATAGGCGTATTGATTGAACAACACAGGATCACCCGCATAAAGCAGCGCAAGATCGCCTTTGTTGCCAAAGTTCAGCCAGCTGGCCCGATCGGAAATGATGTAGGCATTCATACCGGACGCGGTGTTCAATGCCGCCCCCATGCCTGCCCCAACCGCACGATACCAGCCATCAAATTCACCAGCGTCCAGATCAGCCGCGCTCCAAAGACCCAGCTCCTTTTTGTGCGTCCCGCTGTCATCTCCACGGCTCACAAACGGGGCTTTTGCAGCTTCGATCTTTTGCAGCGCAGCCACGGCAGAATCCGCCTCAGAAATCTGCGCGGGATCGCTATCTGGCCCGATGAACACAAAATCATTGTACATTATTTCACGGCGATGGGTTCCAAACCCTTCTGCGAGGAACTTGTCCTCTGCCTTTCGCGAATGCACCAGGATCGCATCCACATCACCGGCCTGCCCTAATTTCAGCGCCTGACCTGTACCTACGACCAGAAGCTGTACCTCAAGACCGAGATCCTTTTGAATTTCTGGTAGCAAAACATCGGAAAGACCCGAGTTGTGGAACGACGTGGTCACCGCCAGTTTCATCACATCTCCGGCCTGCGCAGCTGTTGCCAGAACAATGGCACTCATCATCGCCATCAAACGTTTCATTCTACAATATCTCCATTCAGGAACGCCTGCGCCTGCTCTGAGGCTGGCGCATCAAAGAATGTTTCCGCAGATGCATGTTCATGCACCCGCCCCTGTCGCATGAACACCACTTCATCGGCCAGGCGCCGCGCCTGCCCCATATTATGAGTGGTCATAATGAGCCGCGTGCCGGTGGCACGGACTGCATTTAAGATCTCTTCTATCTCTCGGGTCGCCCGCCCATCCAGTGCCGCACAGGGTTCATCCAGAAAGACAAGCTTGGGCTGTGTGATCAGAGCCCGTGCGAGGGCAAGTTTTTGCTGTTCGCCCCCGGAGAGCACAGGGGCATGACGTTTGAGCATGTCGCGAAGGCCAACCTTCTCCGCCCAGTGATGCGCAAGATCCCGTGCCTCAGCTTTGGGAACTTTGCGAATGCGCAGCGGATACATGAGATTGTCTTCAACCGATCGCCGCAGCATCACAGGGCGCTGAAACACAAAGCTTTGGTCATGGTGCGCCTGCTCGACATCACAGGCCCATGTGATTTCCCCTGTGCTCAGACGTGCGGCCCCGTGCAACAGACGCAGCAAGCTGGTTTTCCCAGCACCGTTTGGGCCAATGACAACACAACTGCCCTGCCCTGCCAGTGTCAGATCCACTGGCCCGACAAGAATTTTGCCGCGACGTCGGGTTTCTGCACCGGTGACTGTCAAAGGAAACATATCACTCACCAGCGTCCCTCCCGTTCGGTGCGGCCCAGCCAGTGGATTGCCAGATTGACCAGAACCGCAAGAGCGATGAGGACAAACCCAAGCCCCAACGCGAGAGCAAAGTCTCCTTTGCCTGTCTCAAGAGCAATGGCCGTGGTCAGCACGCGGGTGGCATTGTCGATATTGCCGCCAACAATCATGATTGCTCCGACCTCACCAATGGCACGCCCAAATCCGGCAAGCGCGGCGGTCAGTAATGCGCGGCGTGCGTCCCACAACAAGGTGGTGATCTTTTGCCATTGGCTGACATTCATTGAGATCAACAGATCATGATATTCGGCCCAAAGATCACGCAGGGACTGATGTGCGATGCTGGCAATCAGCGGGACAATAATGATGACCTGAGCGATCACCATGGCCGTCGGAGTGAACAGCAGGCCCAGCACGCCCAAAGGCCCGGACCGGGACAAGAGAATATAGACTACAAGCCCGACAACAACCGGAGGCAACCCCATCAACGCGTTGAGGAGCGCAATAACGGACCGGCGCAGACGAAACCGGCGCACCGACAGAAAGGCCGCCAGAGGCAGCGCAATGGCCGAGGCCACCACCAAGGCTGTCAGCGTCACCTGCAGCGAGCGCAGTGTGATCTCAAGCAGATTGGCATCAAGCGACAGCACCATCCAGATGGCGCGGGATATGCCATCCCACAGGTCGGTCATGCAGGTTCCCCCAAACGTTCTGAAGCCGCAGTATGACAAGTCACACCACACAGTGACACAGGGCAAGTGGCTCTTTTTGCAGGTGCTTAGCAGGTTATGATTCGCGCTGGTGACAGTTAGGACAAAAAGTCCAACCTTCGGATCTGTCACTCCGGCACGCGGGTCACATTCTCCGACATGGGATGCGCCAATTTTATCCCGGTACATCACCGGGCGAATCACTATAAAGCTGAAGATGCATGTGCGGGCGCGATCCACACTGCCTTGCTTTTAGGTCAGATAAATGAAATTTTTCAAATCTCTCTTCGGGCGCAAAGCCTCGCCAGAAGTACATTCCTTTGACGCGCCGCTTACCCCTGAGGAGGCGTTTTTCGTCATTGGTGACCTTCATGGCTGTTTGACCGAGTTTGAAGACTTGATCGAGGTGATCGAGGCTAAATCTGAGACCCCCAAACTTGTCTGTGTTGGGGACTATGTCGACCGGGGTGAAGATGTTGCTCCGCTGCTCAGGCGGCTGTTTCAGCTCAACAGCGATTTCCCGCGCCACTTCATCTGCCTCAAGGGCAATCACGAAGACATGCTGCTGAAATTCCTGTCTGACCCCGAGCAATATGGCCCACGTTGGTTGCGCCATGGGGGGCTTCAGACCCTCGCCAGCTATGGCGTAGGACGTCAAACCGGTGACACGCAGTCCCAACTGGCGCAACAATTGTCCTACGCTATGGGCGCTGAGTTGATCGACTGGATCAAGCGGCTTCCTCTCAGCTGGACCTCAGGAAATGTCACTGTCACCCATGCCGGGGCAGACCCATCCGCTCCGATTGACAAGCAGGCTGCGAAAACTCTGCTTTGGGGGCATCCCGATTTTCTAAAGTTGGATCGGCAAGATGGTCAGTGGGTTGCGTATGGACATGTCATTCAGGAACACGGCCTTGCAACGCAGGGCACTATTGCCGTCGACACAGGGGCCTATGCAACGGGTGTATTAACCGCAGCCCACATTGAAAACGATGCCGTTAGCTTCCTGACAAACCGGACCGGCCGATAGGCATTGCCGCTTCACGGTTGGATTGGCGCCCTCGCCCACCAACACAATTTCTTGCTATATAGTTTCGCATTTTCTATGTGTTGGTCTATAAAATTCACGGGAGCAGTCAGACTGCTCAATTTGTTAGTTTGTTGCCTTCTGTTGTTTGTGTTTTGGGGGAAGTTTTGTTTTCTAAATTTGTTTTGCGGCCAAGTGTACGTTTGGTCCGGCCGCTCGCATTTGCCGTTATGTGCTCAACGGCTGGATGTGGTGTCACTTATAACAGCCAATCCGTTTCTGAACGCGAAGATGGATCACCTGTTTCTGTTGTGCCTTTGTCTGCCAGTACAGCTCAACAGGCGAATACACTAAAATACCAACCTCGCGCTCTGCCAGCGGCCTTTTTTCACGCAGCTCCGGCAGGCGGTTCTGCCGTTGGATTTGGGGCCCTGCCGGCCTCACCACAATTTCCGGATATGTCTCGCGAGTCGCAGGTATTACGCCCCTTGCCGGACATCCCCAAACCAACCTACCGCATTGGTGTAGGCGACGTGGTTTTGCTCGCGACACCAAAGGTCACCAACTCGGTGGCTGAACTATCGGGCCTTCTGGCGGCGCAGAACCAACGCCAAGGATATGCGGTACGGGACGATGGCACCATTTCTATTCCAGATGTCGGGGCCATAGTTGTCGCGGGGCTAACCGTTAAACAGGCAGAAGACGCCTTGTTTAAGCTGATGATTTCCAAACAAATCGACCCAACGTTTAGTCTCGAAGTTGCTGAATTCAACTCTCAGCGCGTTGTGATTGGAGGCGCCGTAAACAACGCCGCACTGGTGCCCATCACACTAAACGGATTGACCTTGGCCGAAGCTCTGGTCGCCGCCGGCGGGTTAAATGCCCCAAACAAAGAGTTTGCGACCATTCGCATCTATCGCGACGGCAATCTCTACGAGGTCCCACTCGAGCTTTATCTCAAGCAGCCCGAACAACAGAACAAACGGATGCGGGATGGCGATGCGATCTATGTAGATCTGACATACGATCTCGATCGGGCGTTTGAATTCTACAAATCTCGGCTGGACGTCATTTCGCTCCGCGGCAAGCTCAAAGCGGATGCACTGGAGGCTCTTACTACCGAAATTCAACTGCAGCGTGCAGCATACACGGAACGGCGCTCTTTGTTTGAATTGCGCGCCAGTCTCGGGGCTGAAAAGCGTGACTATGTCTATCTGACCGGCGAAGTGAGCAAACAAAACCGGTTCGCTCTGCCATTCGAACAGCAATCCAGCCTGGCAGATGTTTTGTTTTCGGAAGGGGGGTATGACATCACAACAGGTGACCCCAGCCAGATCTATGTTCTGCGTGAAACGTCAGACGCAAAACCAGCTGGCCCCATCACCGCTTATCATTTAGATGCGAGAAATGCTGCGGATCTGGTGGTCGCAACCAAATTGGAAATGCGCCCCAACGATGTGATCTTCATCGAAGAGCAACCCATCACAAAATGGAACCGAGCCTTGCAGCAGTTTTTCCCAGTGCTGGTGAACACAGCCACGTCGTCAGTCGGGAAATAGTATCGCAAATGTGTAGCGCCTGACCGGTGCTACACGACACCGAGAGAAATTTATTCAAACAGAAGGGCTGGCATCTGGGATGCCAGCCCTTCTCTTCCGTGCTTGGAAAGATCGCAGCTGGGGCGTTAGGCCCCTCCGCGACGGGCAACTACTTTGAGTGTTTGCAGGAAGATCCACAATTCCAACCGCAGGCTAGAATGGGCAATGTAATACAGGTCTGCACGTACCTTCCGACCTGTGGCTTCGACCCCTTCAATGTAGCCAAGCTCGGTCTGCGCCAAACCACTTATGCCAGGACGGACAATGTGCCGTTCCCGATACCCCGGCACTTCCTCCAGAAATCGAACCGCATGATCATAATAATCCGGACGCGGCCCGATCAGGCTCATGTCACCTTTGAGCACATTCAGAATTTGTGGCAGCTCATCAATACGCGTCTTTCGAATGAACGCTCCCAGCTTGGTTATGCGATCTGTCTCTAAACCACAGTCCGCAGAGCGTGTAATTTCCGGCGCGGCGCGCATCGACCGGAACTTGAGCGCAACAAACGGTTTGCACCCACGTCCCATGCGTTGCTGCGAAAAGATCAGTCCGCCTTTGTTGTGAAAGGGGTTAAGGACAAGCAAGATCACAGCGCATAATGCGAGTGCCGGAAGCAGAGCGAGGCTCATAAAAATATCAAAGCCACGTTTCAGAACATTGAAAGAATTGCGCTGGAATGAGTTTTCAATTTTGGGCGGCAATAGCTCACGCGTGTCACCACCGCTCCAATAGGTAGAATCAAACATACTTAGCACCAAAATACATAAATAACGCGGTGCAGCATCGGAGGGAGCGCCGTTTAAGTCAATTAACCTTGCGTTAATCTTTCTCTAAAGAATTCACGGAATTCTGACGCTAGGGGAACTTTCTAACTACCTAAGATCATTGCCTTTTTAACCAACAACGAGAGACAACCAAAAATTGCATCGAGCTGATAAATTCGCTCACGGTAGGATTGTTTGAGGCCCATCAGGCCTCAAACGTCAGCGTCATTTTCTCAGCCGTCGGCACGCTTTGGCACGTCAAAACATAGCCCTTGCTGATGTCGCCATCTTCCAATGCAACTCGTGACCGCATATGCACTTTTCCTTGCGACGTTCTCGCAATACAGGCCCCGCAGACGCCTGACTGACAGCTGAATGGTGGACGAAGCCCGGACGCACGCATCGCTTCAAGCAGGGTTTGACCGGCGGCGACAGCCACAGTCTGTGTCTGGCCCAACAATTTCACCGTTACCTGACTTGCGACACCCGACACCGATGTATCTTGCGCACCTTCGCCCCCAAAGCTCTCGCTGTGAATACGAGAGTTGGGGACATCCAGCCCATTAAGCGCCTGCCGCACATCTTGGTTCATACTGCCGGGACCGCAAATCCAGTAGTGCACATCCTGTGCCACGGGTGGCGTTTCCGTAATGGCGGCTTGAATGGCCTCCGCATCAACCCGACCTTTGCGCCAGGGAGTGAACCAGCTCCACATCGAGGGAGCAGACAGCACGTGCCGCACAGTCAATCGATCGCCGTAACGCTCCAAAAGCTCAGTCAATTCTGCCTCGAACAGAATATCCCCCGCCTCGACATTGCCGTAGACCAAATGCGCGACGGCATAAGGCTCATCCGCCAAAACCGCATTCACCATCGAGAAGATTGGCGTGATGCCGCTGCCCGCCGCAAAGAAGTAATGCGTGCGATGCCCAAGCGCCTGTGGGTCGAGCACAAACCGACCTTTGGGAGCCATCACTTCGAGCTGATCCCCCACCTTCAATGTGTCCGCGACAAAGTTTGAAACACAGCCCTTTTTCACACGTTTCACAGTGATCCGCAGCGGCGCGCCGGGGGGATTTGAAATGGTATAGCTGCGCCGTTGCTCTTCACCATTGACCTGTAACTTCAGGCTCAGGTGCTGCCCCGGCCGCCAGGTGAATTCAGAAGCCAGATGCGGTGGCACCGAAAAGGTTATGCTTGTCGCGGATCCATCAATTTCAGACCGAATGTCCGCAACGGTGAGCGGGTGGAAACTCTGTGGCATATGGCTAAGCTCCTATACCTTTCGAACCAAACGGCTCAGCGATAATCCAAGGTTGTTGTCAGCGAACGGATCTTGGGCTGCCCCAAAATCGTGGTCATCCGAAACGCATCGGTCTGAACCATTGTTCCGTCGTAGCCACGCCAGGTGTAGTGGATCTTTTGCGACGCGGTGATGGTGACCTCTCCTTCGGCGTCTTCCACTGTGATCTCGCGTGGGTCACGTGTCCGCTCGGCATAGTCTTTTTCCGTAGAGGGGATATCTTTGATATCCAGAGGCTTGCTCAGGTCGGACATCGTGATTGTGAACTCATCATCCGGCTGACCCAATCCATATTTGATGGTGATCTTCTGCGTGGCCTCGGGGTGCCAGTCTTTCCAGTTCCCCAACATTTCACCCGCCTCTTCCGCCACATAATGGCGCGCAACGATATCTTCGGGTGACACGCTTGGCGTGGCCATTGCCAGCCCGGTTGCAAGAACGATTCCAAATCCAGTTGCCAAAACACGTTTCATGTCGAAGCCTCATTTTGATTGATACGCGTGACGATTTCCGAAAGTCGCGCCAAAGATTGAAGGGTCATCGGCAGCGCCAGCGCGCTTTCAACGAAGTCCCAGCTGTAGGCCACGATGGAAAAGACCAAACCAGCGGTCACCACCATGGATTGCGTTGCGTAGCAGAGATTGAAAAGCACCGCCCCGAGCAGCACAGTAAAGATCAGGCCGTAGACCACTCCTTCGGTGTCAGACACCCGTACTTCGGCCCTGCGCAGGGACAAAAGATGGGCGCCCAAACGCGGCATCGAGCGGGTGCCCAAGATCCCAACCTGCTTTTCCTTCTGGGAGTTCAACACCTTATTGAGGGACACAAATCTCTGATGCGCCAGTGCATAAATCGCAATCATCCCCACGAAAGCCGCGATAGCAGACAGCGCCAGCATCGGATTAATCGTGGCCAAAATCACAATCGCAACAAGGCTGTGCAACACTGCTGTTGCGCTTTCCGGGGCCTCCTCCTCAAGGAAGTCCACAAGCTCACGGCCCATATCCATCCGTGCGTTTAGTTGAGACACCGGCACATCAGGCGAGCGCGCCGCGAGGGCTTTGCCCAACGCAACACGCATCACCCCATAGGCCCGGGTGTCATAGACACGGCGCAGAGTACCCAAGACGATCAGCGCCGCCAAAACCCCAGCCAACTGCCAAAACGCCGTAAAATCCTTGGCCAAAAGCCCGTCAATGGCCCAACCGATCAACAGAGGCACCAGGCCAAACAGCATCACTTCAATCAGGGTCATCGCCCAGGTCAGGCCAATTCTTGGCCAGAACTCAGAAAGAATACCCCGTAAGTTCAGCGCCCGCCCCTCGAGACGAGAGACTGGCCGCGATGACACGGTCATTTTTCATGATCCTTCATAAATTCAAGAATGGCGCGTTGATGGTTGGTAATCGGGCTTTCGCCTGTCGCAGCTGGACCGATTTCCAGAAACGGGCTGGCCAGAGACTTCTGCTGTTGTTCACAGGCATAGATGTCTTCTGCGGTGAAATCACCCGACGCCATCGGATCATCTTCGCTCGCAACATCATCGCCTTCGTATTTCGGACCTCCGAAATCCTTCCAAAAGCCCCAGCTTGACCACTCTTGCTTTTGATATTCCCACCCCGACACATTGGCGACTTTGGAGCGGTTCTCGATGCGCGTCAGATTGGGGCCGAGTGGGGTGATGATAAACACATTCCAGCTTTCTTCGCTGGCCCCCAACCCTATTCCCGGAAAGAGCATTGGAACCCAGGCGCCCACATGCGGCTCGGGGATCACGCGAGGCGATGGCAGGTTCTTTTCAAGGTTTGCCCCATATTCTTCGGTGGGCGGTTCCCAGAAATGGTAATGCGGGCCGGACCAGCCGTATTTGGCCTTCGCATGATCATACATATACAGCGTATTCGAATGCAGATGGCTCAGGTGATAGACGTCGATGTAGTTCTCAACGACAATTTTCCAGTTCGCTTTGATTTCATAGCTGCTCCGCGCCTCGGGGTACTCAACCAGCTCTTCTGGTTTATGCGGCCCCAAATGAGGATCAACCTCTCCAAACCAGGCTGCCAAAGACGGTGGGTTGGGATCTGGATGTACAAACAACATACCCCGCCAGACATCGACGGCCGCAGGTTTCAGCCCTAGACAGGATTTGTCGATACCATTGGGATATTCCCGCTCTTCATCGGGAACCGAGACTAGATTGCCTTCAAGATCATAGGTCCAGTCGTGATAGGGGCAGGTCAGCGCCTTTTGAGTCTTGCCCACGGCGCGGATCAGCTGAGTGCCGCGATGGCGGCAGATGTTATGGAATGCGCGTAGTCTGTGATCGCGCCCCATAACGATGAAGATGTTGTTCAAACCAGCCTGAACAGAGATGTAATGCCCCGGCTCAGGGATATCTTCCACAAACCCGGCATAGCGCCACGTGCGCGAGAAAATCAGTTCCTGTTCACGGTCAAACCAATCTTGCGAGGTATAAGCCTCAACGGGCATCAAATGATACATACGAGTCATATCAGATCCTTACACTAGCCACATGGCATAAGCTGGGAAGAGGCTGGCGGCGATCATCATGATGCCAAACACAGCCCAAAGCACGACAACGGCCCAGAACAGAATTGGGTCTTCGTCGGCTTGAATGGGAAAGATCAACAAGGCCTGACCAGACATGACCGAAGGCACCAGCCACCACAGGAACATCAAGCCCCAGATCCAATAGATCCCAAGATAGGCAGCCACCAGCAGCACTGGCAGCGCGACGTAGTTGGTCAAACGAGATTTGGTCATAAAGCTGGCTCCTGCGCTTGCGTTTCTAGAATTTGCGCCAACATCAGAGCGCTGCGTTTGTGATCATCACCCCATTCAGGCGGTGGCATCAGGGGAGTGAGTGAATCCTGCGACAGGAATATCGCAGCTATCCCCTGTGCCACCGCCCGGACCTGAGGCTCTGGAACCTCGGGTGTTGTGCGCTGAAGAATTTCTGTCAGCGTAGCAAGAAAGTGATCCTGACTGTCGATCAACGGCTGGCGAAGCTCGGGCATCTCGGGCGCCGCAGTGGCCAGTGTTTGCCAGGCCAGCCCCACACGTTGATCACGGGGGCCCTCATCATGGAACAGCAGCTCGACCAGATCTGAGGGCGTCTGAACCGAGCGCGCAACGTGGCGCAATCCATCAACGGCATCGCGGTAGCACTGAACCACATGATTGGTCAGCTCGATGACCATCTGATCCTTGTTGCCCAGATAGTGTCGCAGCAAGGGGCGCTTCACACCTGCCTCGGTCGCGATACGATCCTGTGTCGCCCCTTCGAGACCAAAACGCGCAACGCAGGTCAGATAGGCATCAAGGATCTCGGCGGTGCGTTGATCTTTCATACTGGGGCGCGGCATGGGGTCTCCGTTGATTGTCACATTTGACAAATAACCTCACTCGATAAATTGTCAACTATGACAATTTATAAAATCCACCCCATCACACAAAAAAACCCGCCTCACCAAGTGAAGCGGGACAATGTTTCGCGTGAAACCTCGCGAAATCTCTAAGGGTTGATACGGATCGGTGTGCCGTTTTTGACCATGGCATAGATATCGCGCATTTCACGATTGGTGACGGCAATGCAACCTGCTGTCCAATCCCGTCGGTCGGGTCGGAACTTTACCCCCGTTGGGCGGCCATGAATGAAGATATCGCCACCCGGTTTTTCACCCAAAGCCAGAGCCTCGGCGATGTCCTGTTCGTTCGGGTAATCGATGCCGATGCTCAGATAAAACTTGCTGTTGGGATTGCGGCGATCAATCAGATAATCCCCTTCCGGGGTCTTTCCATCGCCTTCAATCTCCTTGTCCCCAACAGGCGCAAAGCCCAGCGCAAAATCATAGGACTCTAAAACTTCGCCATGATGCAACAGATACATCTTGCGCGCGCCCTTGTTGACGATGACCTGTGTCACCTCGGGGCCGTTGTAGGTTTTGAACTTGCTGGCACAGCCCGACACAGTCACGGCCACCACAATTACCAAAAGTACCTTTAAGAACCGCATATCTCGATCCGCCTGTTTTTCTGCTTTGTACTGCAACACGGACCCGCATTGCAGGTCACAATCCCGCCATCACGGTTTTTATCTATCGCCCGGTCTCTGTCAGACGTTTTTCGATGACCTCAAGACGCTCAAGAACCAGATCCCGGTAGGCATCTGTTTTCTCGTCCCCTTCTTTTTCATGCGCGTCCTGCATCGAGTTCACAATCAAACCAACCAGAAGGTTCACGACGGCGAAGGTTGTGATCATGATGAAGGGCACAAAGAACGCCCAGGCATAGGGATGAATCTCCATCACAGGACGCACAATGCCCATCGACCAGCTTTCAAGTGTCATGATCTGGAACAGGGAATAGGCCGATTGCCCGAGGTTGCCAAACCACTGCGGAAAGGTCGCCGCAAACAGTTTCGTCGCCATAACCGAGCCGATGTAGAAGATGATGGTCATCAACAAAAACACGCTCGCCATACCGGGCAATGCGGTGACAAACCCCTCAACCACACGGCGCAGGCTTGGGGCCACCGAGATAACCCGCAGCACACGCAAAATACGCAGCGCCCGGAGCACCGAAAAGGTCTGCGCCCCTGGCACCAGAGCAATGCCAACAATCACAAAGTCAAACAGGCTCCAGCCGTTTTTGAAGAAATTGAGCCCGCGTGCGACCAGTTTCGCCGCGATCTCAACGATAAAGATCATCAGACACAGGGTATCCAGCACATGGATCAGCGACCCAAAGCGCGCCATTACGGCACCCGAGGTTTCCAATCCCAAGATCACCGCATTCAGCAAGATAATCCCAATGATAAAATTCTGTGTCCGGGGGCTTTCAATCCACTCCCCAAGGCGCGCGCGAAATTCCATGTCCTAGCCTTTAGTCTGTGCCTGTAAACCGCAGTTGAGCAACCACTTCGACATGCGTTGACCAACGGAATTGGTCAACCACTTGAACCCAATCCAACGTGTAACCAGCGGTGATCAGCCGGGCGCAATCGCGCGCGAAGGTCACAGGATTGCAGGACACAAAAGCGATCCGCGGGATTTTGGTCCGCGCCATTTGCTCAACCTGCGCCTCGGCCCCGGCACGCGGCGGATCGATCACCACCCCATCAAATCGCTCAAGCTCATCCGGTAACAATGGGTTGCGGAACAGGTCACGCGCTTCATGGGTGACCTGCTTCAATCCTTTTGACGTGCGCCATCCCTGATCCAGCGCTTGGACCATAGCCTTTTCACCTTCGACCGCATGCACGCGCGCCTGCTGTGCCAGAGGCAAAGCGAAGGTTCCGCAGCCCGAAAAGAGATCGGCAATACATTTGACCTCTCCCAGTGCTTCCTTCACGCCATTGAGCAAAGCTGCCTCACCTTCGTGGGTGGCTTGCAAAAAAGCGCCGGGCGGCGGAATGACAGCGGCTGTTCCAAACGTCTGATTTGGAGGCATGCGCGTTAGGGATTCGTCCTCCCATGTGATCCGGGCCACCCCGTGTTCGCGAGCCACATCGGCCAGATTACTGCGCAGCTCCGCGTCGATGGGTTTGCCGCCTGTCACACGGACATCAAGCCCATGCGCGCAGTCGGTGACCATAACGGAAAGCTCGCTCTTGCGGCTTGCTCCCAAAACGGCCAAGGCCTCGACCATGGGTAAAGCCGCGGCGAGATTGGGCAACACTAGCTGGCAATCCGGCACATCCACAACAACGTCAGATCCCTTGCGGTGGAACCCGGCCAACGCGCCCTTTTTGGTCCGTTTGGCAGAAAAAGCAGCGCGGCGACGTGACTGGATGGGTGACGTGATACACTCTCGGATCTCGGTCTGAATTCCCTGCGCGTCAAGTGCCGTGCGAACGACACCTTCCTTCCAGCGCGCCACAAACGGGTCGCTTGCATGCTGAAGCTGACAGCCTCCGCAGGACTTTGCATGACGACAGGGCGCGCGCACACGGTCAGGCGACGGCGTGACGATTTTGGGCGCGGCCATCGCGCCCGCCTCAATCACACCTTCCACCTCTTCACCGGGCAACACCCCCGGCACAAAGATCGGCCCCGGTGCAATCCCGTCACCCCGATGACCCAGTCGTTCAATTATCAATCGATCCATACCGGGCCTATAGCGCGGTTTTTTCCCTCACGTCGAGGGTGCGTAGAAACTTCCTGACCTGCCTTGGGGCGCGCAGAATGAAGACCTGTTTCTCTGCCGGCGCGGCTTCGGCTATCGCCAGCATGCGACCACGATTGATTTTGCGGGTGTTCCAGATCCAGCGCCAGAACTCTGGATCAAATTGTTCTGGGCAATTTTCCGGCAAATCTGCACGCGACCTGCCATAATCCTTCAACGTTCGTCTAAAGACCCGCCATGCCCGCAGCCAAAGCGGAAAATCCAGCGCAATCAATGTATCTGCGCGTGACAACCTATTGTTATAAGTCGCCGATAATCCACCTTCGAAGATCCAAACATCGCGGGATTCGACCTCGTGGGCCAAAGCAATCTTTTCTGACTTGTCACGCTCAACCCAGCCCGGCAGCCAATGGATCAGATCCATGTGAAACACCGGGAGCCCAGTTTTCTCTCCCATCAACCGGGCCAACGTGGATTTTCCCGCGCCCGGTTGGCCAAGAATCATCACACGTTTCATTCGGCGGCATCTTGGGCATCGAGAAATCCACCTGACTGCCGTGCCCAGAACCGGGCGTACAGACCGCTTTTCGCCAAGAGAACATCATGCGGCCCCTCTTCTGCGATTTGCCCCTGATCCAGCACAACAATCCGGTCCATCTGCGCAATGGTCGACAAACGGTGAGCAATGGCCACAACAGTTTTCCCCTGCATGACCTGCGCCAGGGCTTCTTGAATTTCGGCCTCGACCTCGGAATCAAGCGCGCTTGTTGCTTCGTCCAACACAAGGATAGGCGCATCTTTCAAAATGGCGCGCGCCAGGGCAATGCGTTGGCGTTGACCTCCGGACAATTTCACACCGCGCTCACCGAGGCGCGCCTCGTACCCTTCTCGGCCTTCATTGTCTTTGAGTTGCAAAATAAACTCATGCGCAGAAGCGCGCCGCGCCGCCTCAAAAACCTCATCATCGGTGGCATCCGGCCGTCCGTAGCGAATGTTATCCATGGCAGACCGGTTGAACATGGCCGTTTCCTGCGTGACCATGCCAATTGCATCGCGCAGGCTATTTTGCGTGACCTCAGCCACGTCCTGACCGTCAATCGACAAGACGCCTGTTTCGCGATCAAAGAGGCGTAGCAGAAGGGAAACAAGGGTCGATTTCCCGGCCCCCGACGCACCAACAACCGCAAGCTTTTCACCCGGGTTCACCTTCAGATTGATCCCCTGGACACCACCAGTTTCTCCACCATAGGCAAAACCAACGTCGTCAAAGGTGATCTCGCCAGAGGTCACATTCAGTGATTTCGCATCTACTCGGTCGCTGACACGTTGGGCCGGTGCCAAGGTCTGCATGCCGTTTTCGACTTCGCCCACGTTGGCATAAAGTCCCATCAACGTGAAACTGACCCAGCCCGTCATCTGAGAAATCCGGATCGCCACAGCAGACGCAGCAACAACATCACCCGTTGTCGCAAGCCCCTGACGCCACAAAAGCAATGTTCCACCGGCCAAAAGCAACGGCAGCGCACCTGCGAGCAGCATGAGAAAGAACCTGAAACTGGCAGACAGCGCTCCAAAGGACAGCGAAGCCTTGCGCAGCCCCATCATGGCCTGCTGTGCCGAAGTTTCCTCGTGCAGATCTGACGCAAAGAGTTTGACCGTCTTGATATTGGTGATGGTATCCACAATCTGCCCGCTCACGTTGGCCCGCGCCCCCGCTCGGGCAGCTGATCGCTCTCGAATGCGGGGCAGATACCAGCGGATCAAAGCGAAATACCCAACAAGCCAAACAGCGAAAACAATCAAAATGCGCCAATCGATGGCCGCCAGAAGCAACACCGATCCAACCAAAGAGGCCGCTGCAAAGACGATGGCGCTGATCCCCTCGCTGACAACAGTTGTAAGCGACGAGGCCGTCTGCATCTGTTTCTGCGCAATCCGGCCCGCAAAATCATTGTCAAAGAAACTAGCCGACTGTCCCAGTGTCCATCGATTGAGGCGTGACATCACCAACAAGGGGATATTGGGCATAATCACATAGTTGTTGGCGATGGAGGACAGACCAAACAGCGCCGGACGTAGCACCATGAAAAGCATGACCACCCCGGTCAGGAAGAGAGCATTTTCAGAGCTGAAAAACGCCTCGGGGCCGAGCTCAGTCGCCTTGTCGACAACAATCCCAAGTATGTAGGCCGTGGCCGCTTCCATCGCTCCGGCCAAAGCGGACAGCACAACGGCAACTGCAATCATCCCCCAGGCCCCGGACAGAGACCAGCGGAAAAAGGCCCCCAGCGTGACCGGGGGTGGCGCGTCGGTACCTTGGAAGGGTTGGATCAAATCAGCGATTTTCATAACGTCGGCTTTCTAAATTGTAAGGTCACTCAGCCGCCTCACTATCCCCGAGGAAGCCTCCGGACTGGCGTGCCCAAAGACCGGCATAAATTCCGCCCTCTGCCAAAAGGGTCGCATGACTTCCCTGTTCAACAACACGTCCCTGATCCATAACCAAAATGCGATCCATTTGCGCGATGGTCGACAAACGATGCGCAATGGCGATGACGGTCTTGCCCTCCATCATTCCATAAAGCGTATCTTGGATTGCGGCTTCGACTTCGGAATCCAGGGCGCTAGTGGCCTCGTCCAAAAGAAGGATCGGCGCATCTTTGAGAACGACGCGCGCAAGGGTAATCCTCTGACGCTGACCACCGGACAGTTTTACACCGCGCTCGCCAACATGCGCGTCGTACCCGGTGCGTCCACTGGGATCTTCAAGGTCGAGGATGAACTCATGCGCCTGAGCCTGTTTCGCGGCGGCAATCATTTCCTCTTCTGTGGCGTTGGGTCGCCCATACAGAAGGTTGTCCCGCACAGACCGGTGCAAAAGTGAGCTGTCTTGCTGAACCATACCGATGTGGCTGCGCAGACTGTCCTGCGTGATCTGGCGAATGTCCTGACCATCGATCTCGATCACGCCTTTTTCGGCATCGTAGAACCGCAGCAACAGCTTCACGAGTGTCGATTTCCCCGCGCCTGACCGCCCGACAAGACCGACTTTTTCACCAGGTTTGATGGCGAGGTCGATGTTGTCCAACCCACCGGCCTCCCGGCCATAGTGATGCGACAGTGCCTTGATATCAATCTGACCCTTGTCTAGCGTCAGAGCTGGTGCATCCTCAGCGTCTGTCAGAGCAATGGGCTGGGCGATGGTTTCCATCCCCTCGGCCACAACTCCCAACTGACGGAAGAACGAGGTCAAAGCCCACATGATCCAGCCGGTCATCGAATTTAGGCGCAGCGTCAATGCCGCCGCAGCCGCCACAGCGCCCGCACTCGCCAAACCCTGCATCCAAAGCGCGATGGCCCAACCAACGACACCGACGATCAACAACCCGTTCAAGAATACAAGAACAGTGTCCATGATGCTGAACAGGCGCATTTCATGTTGAAATGTAGTGCGCGATTTCTCAATCGCCTCACGTGCATAGGACAGTTCGGTGTCATTATGGGCGAACATTTTGACCGAATGGATATTGCTGTAGCTGTCGACAACACGACCCGTGATCAAACTGCGCGCGTCGGATGAGGCCTGAGAGGCAGGACCGATGCGTTTGATGGTCCAACGCATCAACAACGCATAGAGCGACAGCCAAATCAACAAGGGCACCATCAGCCGTGGATCCGCATCGCCAAGCAGGACAAAGGCCCCAACCACATAAGCAATGGAATAGGTGATTGCGTCGAACACCTGAAACACCGCTTCGCCCGCAGCCGGAGGCGTCTGCATAATGCGGTTGGCAATTCGACCCGCGAAATCGTTCTCAAACCAACCTACGGATTGCCTCAGCACATGGTTATGCGACCGCCATCGGATCAACGTCCCAAAGTTTGGCAAGATCGTCTGGTTCAGAAGAAAGGTGCCTGACATCTGCACGAGTGGCCGCAGAACAAGGATAAACACAGCCAGCGCAATCAAGGCTGTGCCATGCTCTTGCCAGACCTGCGCGGGATCGCCGGTCATGATATTCACAACCCACCCCATCACGCCAATCAGCGAGATTTCGACGGCGGCAACAATGACTGAGACAATTGCCGCCCAGAGGAAGACCGATTTGAACGGGCGAGAATACTCAAGCATGAACGGCCACAACCGCGTCGGCGGCGTGTCGTCTGGCGAATAGTCACAATAGGGATCTACGAGATTTTCGAAAAAGCGGAACATAGGAAGAGCCTGCAAACAGCAATGATCATGATGTAGGGTGTGGATTGGCTAAGCAAACCCACCAACGCAGGTCGGCTCAGCGAAAGCTGATAAAAATTCCGACTAGCACCATCATGAGTCCTCCAATTGGCTCTCAGGTTGTGTTAGCGCATAAATTCGAAGCTGTCACGGCTCATATCGTGAATCAAGCAGATCTGTTTTTGACATCGCGAAATTCGAAGCAATCCACCGCCGTTGAAGACGCTTCAGCACCGCGCCCAGCGCCGGTCCACTGAACTCCGGCATCAAATCCTGCGCTTGCACCGGGAATTTGGCCTCTTCGGCGTGTTTCAGTTCTGTGTCGTCAGGGACAATGAGGGGTATTTCAAGCAGTGCAGCACGCAACACGACAACATCCCGCGCGGTTGAAGCTCCGTGCAGATGCGCAATTTCCGCGGGGTTCTCTGTTCCCGAAATGAGCCTTTGCAGCAGTGCCATTTCGCGCTGCTGCCCCTTCGACAATCGAAGTGATGAGCCATCGATGTGGCCCAATGCCAAAAGACGGCGTATCGGCTTCACCTGCAGCGCCAGCGCCTCTTCATGATGAAGCAGCGGACCAAAGGCGCGAACCTGAGCACCGGGCAACAGCTGCGCGAGAACCCCGGTTTGAGCCATAACAGAGACAGACATCAGCGGATCAGCAGCGGACAAAAGCTTGAGTAGCTCAGATCCCACTCGTTCGCGAGACAGCGTATTCAGCCCCTCGAGGGTGTTGGCGATGGCCGCCAAAGCCTCGGGGTCCATGCCGTCGTTCGGATCTGCATACCAGGCGAAGAACCGGAAGAAGCGCAGGACGCGAAGGTAATCTTCGCGAATGCGCTGCTCTGCATCTTGGATAAACCGCAAGTGGCGGTTGAGCAGATCTGGCAGCCCCCCCAAGGGATCGACAATGGTGCCGTGGCGATCTGCGTAAAGTGCGTTCATGGTGAAATCGCGACGGATTGCATCTTCGTGGATGTCATCCGAAAATCGTACAACTGCGCGGCGTCCATCCGTTTCAACATCTGCTCGAAAGCTGGTGACCTCATAGCCTTCACCGTCGACTACAACCGTGATTGTGCCATGTTCAATCCCCGTGGGAACCGGCTTCAATCCAGAAGCTTTGGCAAGGTCAATCACCTGCTCAGGTCGTGCGCTTGTGGAGATGTCGACATCGCCTACCGGCTCGCCCAACACGGCGTTCCGCACGCAGCCGCCAACGGCATAAGCCTGATGTCCCGCCTTTTCCAACATCGTCAAAACAGATTGTGTGCCGCGCTGCGTGAGCCAGTCACCGGTGACCTTGGTCATTCGTGTATCCTGTCGGCCAGCCCGCGCAAAATGCGCGCGGTTGCGCCCCAAATGTAATACGGCCCAAAAGGCGCGGTGTAATAGTGCCGGCGCTGCCCCCGCCAGCGACGCCCCTGGATCGAAAAATTCTGAGGGTCTGTCACATGATCGAAGGGGACAAAAAACGTCTCTTCCACCTCACCGGGTTCAGAAACCGGAGTGAACGGGGTGTGGATCAGTGCCACAACCGGGGTCACCTGGAAACTGGTCACCGTTTCATGAGGTTGAAGATGTCCCAGAATCTCGACACCCTCAGAGGCAAGCCCCACCTCTTCGCGCGCCTCCCGAAGGGCCGTTGCCTTCAGGTCTTCATCTTCCGCATCCACCTTCCCCCCAGGAAAGGCGATTTGGCCGGGGTGATGCTTTAACTTCGAGGAGCGCTTGGTCAATACCAGCTCCAGCCCCGCCGGGCCGGTCTGAAACGCCACCAAAACCGCAGCCGGGCGCAAAACACGTCCCGGCGGCAGCTTTACATCAGGGTTTAGATCAAAATCCGAAGACGGCGCTGCAGAGGTCAGGCAGGCCTTACGCAACGCCGCGATCTGATCGATAACCGTCATTTCTCGGCCTGAAACCCAACGGTTTTCGGATCAAGATCATAGTTGGCCCCACAGAACTGGCAATCTGCGGTGACGCGCCCATCCTCGGTGGTCATCTTTTCGATGTCTTTTGCCGAATAGATCGACAGCGACTGGCGCACACGGTCTTCCGAACAGGTGCAACCAAATTCGATGCGCTGAGGTTCATAAACGCGCGGTTTCTCCTCATGGAACAGACGCGTCAGCAGAGTCGTCGGCGTCACCGACGGACCAATCAGCTCAAGCTCTTCCACGGTCTGCATGTGGAAGTTCACACGGTTCCAATTTTCTTCGGTCTCACCATCGACAAGATCCTGCGCCTGCAACAGGCCGTCTTCACCAGTTCCGCCATCCTGCGCGAAAGGCGAAGCTTTGGGCATGTGCTGGAGCATGATGCCACCGGCGCGCCAATGTTCACCAACACCGGGCTCGATCGACTTACCGAACGACAGGTTGAACTTCGTTGGTAGCTGCTCAGATTGCGCAAAATATGCCGCCGCACAATCCGACAGGCTTTCACCCGCAATTGGCGTGATCCCCTGATAGGGTGTGTTGCCCTCACCTTGGTCAATCAGGATCGCAAAATACCCGCTGCCCAGCTGTTTGAAGGGCAGATCTTTGGTTACCTTTTCGCGATCAAAGCTGGCATAGGCCCGAATGCGCGCGGGCTCGCCCTCTTTGGAGGGGCCATAATAGTCGGTGGCAATCATCCGCACCGGTCCATTGGTTTGAACCTGCAAAGACAGTTTCCAGCGCAGTTTGATGGTCTGACCAATCAACGCGGTCAGCAAAGCCATTTCCGCAACCAGAGCCTCAACGGCTTCGGGGTAATCATGCTGCTTCAGCACGCCGGACAGCACGCCATCTAGGCGGGCCACACGACCGCGCATATCGGATCGATCAAGCTGAAAAGGTAGGACGGTATCGTCCCAGGCGATTTTGGTGCCGGTGCTCATGGGGTTTCCTTATCTGCCTTGGACTGGCAATTAAGGCTGGCATATAGGCAGTATTGGTGCAAACGCAAAGGGGTAGATGTGATCAGGCGCTACGGAGAATCGGTAAAACCGGGAAAAAAGTACACGCTTCGCCCCGGAGCCTACGTCATTTTGTCGTTAGATGGCCAAATTCTATTGACCCATCAACAAGACCCAGAGCCGGAATTCCAGCTTCCCGGGGGTGGGATCGATCCCGGCGAACATCCGATCCCAGCGCTGCATCGCGAGGTTTTTGAAGAAACCGGCTGGAGCATCAGCGCGCCGCGCCGCCTGGGCGCGTTCCGACGGTTTTGCTATATGCCGGAATATGATCTTTGGGCAGAAAAACTCTGCACGATCTACACGGCCCGCCCGGTGCGACGCCTGGGTCCGCCGGCCGAAGAAGGTCACACAGCGCATTGGCGCCCTCTTAAGGACGCCGCTACTCTGGTGGGCAACCCCGGAGATCGCGCATTTCTGAGATCGTTGCTTTAGAACTCAAAATCTTCCGCAGGTTCCAGCACATCAAATTCGAGCAAAGCCGCAGAGACATCGTCACCCAGCTTTGTCGAATCCTCCATTTGTGACGTCAGACGCCAGAACATGTCTTCCAACAGATCTGGCCCTTCGCCCACCTCGGTGGCTTCGCGGAACATTTTGACCAAACCGTCATCACCGAGCATTTCGCCATCTTTCATCACGGCTTCGGTGAAACCATCGGAATAGAGCAGCAACCTGTCGCCAGATTGCATGCGGAACTCATGCTGGTCGTAGTCGACGTAATCCACCAAGCCGATCGGTAGGCCCCCGTCGCCGATAAACTGGACATCGCCATTGGCGCGAAGCAACAGCGGAGGTGAATGCCCCGCCTGCACCATCCGCATTCGTCCGCTTTGCAGATCCGCCGCGACATAGGCCATCGTCAAATATTCTTCGACACCGGGATCGGCGGCAAGGCGTTGGTTCAATAGCCGCGCGGTCTCCGCAGGTTCGCGCATCGCGTAAAACCGATCAAAACGCTTGTCCAAAGCGACGTTCTGCTCGGGGAAATTGCTCGAAAGATATCCGGCCACACGCGCCGTCACCATGGCCGAGGTGATGCCGTGCCCTGAAACATCGATGCTATAGAGGCCAAGACGATCAAATCCAGGGCGGAACATGCCCACTAGATCGCCCCCCACATGACCACAGGGCCGCAGCAAAAGGCTTACCCGAGAACTGTGGATTTCACAGACACGTTCAGGAACCAGCGATTGCTGGATGGTGCGCGCCTGCTTGAGGTCATTGTCGATGGCTTCGTGAATCTTCTGCAGCTCATTCAAGGCATCCGAGACCTGGCGGTTTTTCTCATTCAGCTCACGTTCCATCGACAGAACACGTGCACCTGCATTGATCCGCGCGCGAAGCTCATGCGAATTGACCGGTTTTGTCAAAAAATCATCTGCGCCTGCATCAAGTCCCTGAGCAACTTCTCCCTTCTCACTTTTAGAGGTCAGGAGAATAAAATAGCCATATTTGTCCCGCTTCATCGCCCGAAACTGACGACAGAATTCCAGCCCATCCATCTCGGGCATCATCCAATCGGAGAGCACCAAGTCGGGTTCTTCTTTGGCACAGATTTCCAACGCCTCGGGGCCAGAACTGGCCTCGAGTACCTTAAGCCCCCAACGCTTAAGCATAGTCGTCATGATGCGCAGCTGAAGCCGGCTATCATCGACGATAAGTACGACACGCACAGAGCCAGTCATGGCATCAGGGATGTCGATGGGATTGGGTTGCACAACGATTCCTTTTCGCGCTTATGTTCCAGCGTCAGGTCCCCTGCTAGCAATCCAGCCCTTAACGGGCACTAAACCCTAAAATTAAACTGAAGCCAATTGTAACATCAACACTCCGTTAAGAATTGACTTCTAGTTTCGCGTTATGCAGGAGATTCCAAATGATTGACTGGTCCCGCGTGAGCGAATTGATAGAAGAAATTGGCGCTGAAGATTTCGGCGAGATTGTGGAACTGTTCTTGATGGAAGTCGAGACAGCCATCGGATCGCTGGAAGAGGCGGCAGGAGATGCCAAAGCCACCGAAGAGCAGATGCACTTCTTGAAAGGCGCGGCGTTGAACCTTGGATTTGAAGCGCTTGCCCAGATTTGTCTGAAGGGCGAGAAAGCTGCGGCCAGTGGACGCCCCGATGTTGTGTCCGCACATGAGGTCCGAACAACGTTCAACACCTCAAGTGCGCAATTCCAGGCCGATCTTCCCAACCGCCTTGCGGCGTAACACTTAAATCAGAAACTGGGCAAGGCTCTCGTCTTCGGTGATGTCCTGATAGGTGAAGCCCGTTTCATCCAGCAATCCAAAAAGCCGGTCAAAGTTGGCCGGATTTTTGGTTTCTATCCCGATCAACACCGAGCCAAAGTTCCGCGCAGATTTTTTCAGATACTCGAAACGCGCAATATCGTCGTCAGGGCCAAGAAAACTCAGGAAATCTTTCAATGCACCGGGACGTTGGGGCAGCCGCAGAATGAAGTATTTCTTCACACCTGAGTACCGCTGAGCCCGCTCTTTCACTTCGGGCAGACGTTCGAAATCAAAATTCCCACCTGAGGTGATACAGACCACCGTGCGGCCACGAATCGCCTGGCCCATGTCTTTCAGAGCGTCCACCGAAAGTGCACCGGCAGGTTCCAGAACAATCCCTTCGACATTCAGCATTTCAAGCATTGTGGTACAGATGCGGTCTTCTGCGATCGTCAGAGTATTCGCGAGACCAACTCCGCTGAGAACTGTAAAGGTCCGAGAACCAATTTTGGCCACGGCTGCCCCATCTGCAAAGGTGTCCACCCCCGGCAGCGCCACAGGTTTGCCCGCCTGAAGCGCGGCGCGAAGGCAGGCCCCACCAGCGGGTTCAACAAAGGTGTATTGCGTGTCATTGCCGAAATAGCTCAACACACCGGAACTTAGGCCGCCGCCGCCGACTGGCACCACAAGCTGATCAGGAACACGCCCAAGTTGCTGTTCGATCTCCACCGCCACACTGGCCTGCCCTTCAATCACATCCTCATCATCAAACGGTGACAGGAAGTGCCCCCCCTGCTCTGCGCAAAATGACTGAGCCGCCATCAGACAATCATCAAAATAATCGCCAATCAGGCGGATCTCGACATTGTCGCCACCGAACATCTCGGTTTTCTGGATTTTCTGCTGAGGCGTGGTGACGGGCATAAAGATCACCCCACGCTTGTCGAAATGGCGGCACATATAGGCAACGCCCTGGGCGTGGTTACCCGCACTGGCACAGACAAACAGATCCGCATCGGGTTGTTTGCGCATGGCATTGAACGCCCCGCGCAGCTTGTAGCTGCGCACCGGGCTCAGGTCTTCGCGTTTGAGCCAAACATCTGCACCATAACGTTCGGACAGATGGGCATTGCGTTGCAGCGGAGTGGCTGGGAAGACCGCGCGCATTGCGTCTTCCGCAGCTTTGGCGGACGTCAGAAAATCACTCATGCGCAAGCTGTGGCGCATTGCGCGCCCCAGTGCAAGATCAACCGATAGGTCGCCCTTCGATGTAGTGCCCGTAGAAGGTGGTCAACACGCTGACACCGGTCAGTGCAAAGATAAACCCACAGACAACCAAGGCGACAATACCAACCACAGGAACAAGAAACACAATCAAGCCGCCGACGATTTGAACGGCAAAGTTTGCCAGAAACAGGGTCACCAACAAAACCGCAATATCAAGATTGGCCCCTCGGGTCGCCTCAAGTGCGTCTTTCAACCCGATGGGTTTGCCGATGGCAGCGGCGGGCATAATGACAACCAACCGGTACATCAGGATGATCACCGCAATGTAGGCCACCGCCATGAAAACAACGGCCAAAGGTGGCGCGATCGCCGCAAATACGGCGGCTCCGATCCCTACTGGGATCAACACGACAATCATGACCAATGCCAAAAGCAGGATACGGCCAAGATAGCCAAGAATGCGATCAGCGTGAAATGGGGGGACCCAACCGCTGGGATATTCTTCAAGGATAACATAGCGGTGCCAGTTCACCATGACCCAGAGCATGCACGCCACCGAGATGATCCAGACAAGGAAAAATGCAGCACCCGCGCCCGAACCTTGAGACGCAAACTCAAACTCGTTCAGCCCTGTGGCGACAAAGCTATCCATATGGGAGCGAAGCAACAAAACCGCCGCGGCCACGATGATGCCCACCGGCAGCGCCCCAAGCATGATCGCCTGCTTCCAGTTCCGCAGCACCATGGTCAGCGCATGTTTGAAAATCAAAAAACCCTTCACCTTACCGTCCCCTTAATCTCTCGGCCCTCCACATAGTGGCCATAGAATGTGGTTAAAATACTGATGTTTGCTAGACCAAGTACAAGCGACAAGGACATGGTTACACCGAATGCAATCCCATGGGAGAAACCTAATAAAACACCGGCAAGAAATTGTATCCCATAGTTTGCGGCAAAGGTAATGAGCACAAGTGAGAAGGCCGCAAAATTTGCATCGTCTGTGGCCTCCATGGCCTCGCCGATACTCAACTCTTCCCCGACTGCTGCGGCGGGAAGAACAGCTGCAACTCTATAAAAAAACATACCAACAACAAGGTTACACAAGAGCCCAATTCCAATCAGTGGATAAAGTGCCCCCATACCAGCGGCGGAGACCAACACCGAACTAATGAACGCTAAGATGAACGCCATCACAAAGCTGATGAAGAGAAACATGAAAAAAAGCAGTGTTGCTTGGCCAAGGTACGCTGCCACGCGACCGATCTTAAAGTCTGGAATCCAGTGAGTAGGGATCTCTTCCAACAACACAAATCGGTGCCAGTTTACCGCACTCCAGAGAAAGCAAATTGCACCGATCACAGCCAAAAAGATAGTTTTGCCAATCAGCCGACCTACGCCTTCATGAAAGGCCGAACCATCTATTGGCATACCCGTCATCAGATTCACGCCAGACAGCCCAAAAATTAGAAAGAAGGCCCCCAGAGCAACAACTAATGGTAGCAGAAAGATCATCAGCGCTTCTTTCCAGTTGCGAAACACCATGAACAGCGCGTGCTTGAAGATCAAAAAACCCTTCATTCCAAGTCCTTTTGCAAAAAATCTGTTGGCATCCCTAGCACGACGCCAAGCTGCGTCAATGACGCATCCTTGCGATATGGGGCGAAACACGGTAACGGGCGTCTGATACCAGCAAAGGACAGTTCCATGACAGCGCCCAAGAAAGTTGTGCTGGCCTATTCCGGCGGCCTTGATACCTCGATTATCCTCAAGTGGCTGCAGACCGAATATGGCTGCGAAGTAGTGACATTCACCGCCGATCTCGGCCAGGGTGAAGAGCTTGAGCCCGCGCGTGAGAAGGCTCGCCTTTTAGGCATCAAAGAAGAGAACATCTATATTGAAGACGTGCGCGAAGAGTTCGTGCGTGACTTTGTGTTCCCGATGTTCCGCGCCAACGCGGTGTATGAAGGTCTGTACCTGCTGGGCACCTCGATCGCCCGCCCGTTGATCTCCAAGCGTCTTGTTGAGATTGCCAAAGAAACCGGTGCAGATGCTGTGGCCCACGGCGCAACCGGCAAAGGCAACGATCAGGTTCGTTTCGAGCTTGCCGCTTATGCTCTGAACCCGGACATCAAAGTGATCGCGCCGTGGCGTGAGTGGGACCTGACTTCGCGCACTCGTCTTCTGGAATTTGCTGAGCAGAACCAGATCCCGGTTGCCAAAGACAAGCGCGGCGAAGCGCCGTTCTCGGTGGATGCCAACCTGCTGCACACCTCGTCCGAGGGTAAGGTTCTGGAAGATCCGGCAGTACAGGCGCCTGATTATGTCTATCAGCGCACCGTACACCCCGAAGATGCACCAAACGAGCCCGAGTTCATCGAAATCGGCTTTGAAAAAGGTGACGCGGTCAGCATCAATGGCGAGGCGATGTCGCCTGCAACCATCCTGACCAAGCTGAACGAATATGGCGGCAAACATGGCTGTGGCCGTCTTGACCTTGTTGAGGGTCGCTTTGTTGGCATGAAGTCGCGCGGCATCTACGAAACGCCTGGTGGTACCCTGTTGCTTGAGGCCCACCGTGGCATCGAGTCGATCACCATGGACCGTGGCGCGATGCACCTCAAAGATGAGCTGATGCCAAAGTATGCCGAGCTGATCTACAACGGGTTCTGGTATTCGCCCGAGCGTGAGATGCTGCAGGCCGCCATCGATGCCAGCCAGACCCATGTCACCGGCACCGTACGTCTGAAGCTCTACAAAGGATCGGCCACCTGTGTGGGCCGCTGGTCAGAGCATTCACTTTACTCCGAAGCGCATGTGACCTTCGAAGAAGATGCGGGCGCCTATGACCAGACCGACGCCGCAGGCTTTATCCAGCTGAACGCACTGCGTCTTAAACTTCTGGCGGCACGTGACAAACGCGTCAAAGGCTAATCTGCCTGACTAGAACTTCAAAAAGCCCCGGTTCTGCGCCGGGGCTTTTTTCATGACATCACGTCGCTTACTTTACGTTATTCTTGATGACGTAATCTTTGCCGCCTACCCCAGAGTGAGACATGGGAGATACAAATGCTGGCTGAGATTTTGGCAAAACTGCAGGAGGGCCTGCAAACTCGAACCTTCGAAGGGTCACTGAAATTCGACTGTGGCGATGAGGGTGTGATTGTGTTGGCCGATGGAAATGCTACCGATCAAGATCAAGACACCGATTGCACGCTAGCTCTGACCGCCGACAATCTGGTTAAGCTTCTCAAAGGTCAGCTGAACCCCATGACGGCGGTCATGATGGGCAAGATCAAGGTCTCGGGCAATCCAGCCGTTGCCATGAAGCTTGCAGATCTTCTCAAAGCTTAAGCTTGGCGAGTTTTTCGTAGAAGGGCAGCGCCGCCTCACACAAGGCAGCGGCGTCGCCTGTAAGCTCGGGCAAGGGCCCCTCGGCCCCTGCAAACCCGCTGCTGCCATGCACAACACCGTACCAATGTGAGGCCCAGATGCCATCATACGGCCGGGGCCCAGCCTCCCATGCCAGCATGGCAGGATCAAATTCCAGATCGATGGTCTCACACAGTTTGCGCAACATGCCTTCGGGGTCGCGGCGCACATCTGCGCTGTCGATCACAGGCCCCGGAAAACGATCAAAGAACTCGGCCTGCTGCACAAAGCCAATATCAGCCAGCGTCGGATTTTCTCGTTTCGCAGAGTATGAGGCGATCACGCGCGCCGGATGACGGATGAGGTGTACATTGACACAGGTCGCCGCCCAATCGAGCGGAAACCCCTCCATGTGAAGGCTCATGTGCTTTTGATACCAATGCGGCTTGCCGTCAGGCACCGGGCCTGCACACTGCTGCGCAACCGACGCAGCATCACTGTCATGCGCTGCAATGATCTCTTCTCGCATAGGGTGGTCACTTCCCCCGCGCGCCAGATACGCCGCATAAAACGGCTCGTCCCAGGCAGCGAAATCCCGGCGATTGCCAAAGGCATACATCATGGCCGTCGACAAATTGCGCGGCCCGCTCCACATCGCGATTTTCATAGGTGCCTCTTACTGCGCGTCGACGAGATCTTTGTACAGCTGCCGTAGCCGCAGGGTCATTGGTCCGGCTTCACCGGTTCCAATCTGGCGCCCATCGATCTGAGCAACTGGGGTTTGGGCCCCAAAAGTGCCGGTCAAAAACGCCTCATCCGCCCCATAGGTGTCTACGAGGCTAAAGTTGCGCTCATAGACCGGAATGTCATTGGCACGGCACAGATCAATCACCTTTTGTCGGGTGATGCCATTCATGCAGTAGTCCCCCGTGCTGGTCCAAACTTCACCTTTGCGAACGATGAAAAAGTTACAGGCGTTTGTGGTGTTCACGAAGCCATGCAGGTCGAGCATCAAGGCCTCATCCGCTCCGGCCTTTTCGGCCGCAATACAGGCAAGAATACAGTTCAGCTTAGAATGGGAATTTAGCTTGGGATCCTGCGTCATCGGCAACCCACGCAGATGTGGCACTGTTGCGAGGTTCAGAGGACGAGGGATAGAGGGCCGCGAATGTTCCATGATGATCACCATGGTCGGGCCTTGTTGCGACAGGGCCGGATGCTGAAACGGGCGTGATTTCACACCACGGGTGACCATAAGGCGCGCGTGGGCGTCGCTGGTCATTTCATTGGCTTTGCGCGTTTCTTCCAGCGCGGCAATCACCGCGTCCCGGTCCAGACCGATATCAAGATCAATGGCCTTGGCTGCTTCAAACAAACGATCCATATGCTCGTCCAGAAACGCCCAGCGCCCGTCATAGAGCCGCAGCCCTTCCCAGACGCCATCCCCCAGCATAAAACCGGAATCAAAAACGCTTACCGTGGCTTCGGCGCGGGGTTTCAGCTCTCCATTGACCCAGATCAGGATGGAGTCATTGCGCGCATCTTCCTGCGCCTGATGTGTCGATACCTCTGTCATATCGCGACATTATCCGCAGCTGTTGCGGATGCAAGCCATCACATGCCCTCACCTTGATGTGAGAATTCACGACATCGGATTGCCCGGTTCGAGATCACGCGGCAGTCTGCCCTCACTGATCCGATGTAGGAGAATCTGGATGCGTTTGCTGCGTAAAACCCGCCCTCTGGCCCTGTCCCTCTTGATTGCGCTGGGGCTGACCGCTCAGGCCAAGATGGCAATGTCCGACGAGATTGTCGTTGCAGGTGGGTGCTTTTGGTGTGTGGAGTCAGATTTCGAATCTGTGAAAGGCGTGAAAGAGGCCGTGTCTGGGTACACCGGGGGCCACTTGCCCAACCCGACCTACAAAAAGGTGACAGCAGGCCGCTCGGGTCATTTTGAAGCTGTGAAGATCATCTATGACGGGGCAAAGCTTCAGCCACGCCAGCTTTACGATCTCTTCTTCCGCTCGGTGGATCCAACGGACGCCGGCGGTCAGTTCTGTGATCGGGGTGACAGCTACCGCACCGCGATTTTCGTCTCTAATCCAGCCCAACGCGCCGCAGCGGAAGCTTCTAAGAAAGCCGCACAGGCCGAACTTGGTCGCAAGATTGTCACGCCAATTCTGGACGCCGGGACCTTTTACGACGCGGAAGACTATCATCAGGACTATTACAAAGGCAAAAAACGGGTTGTGACACGCTTTGGGATCGTGCGCCAAAGTGATGCTTACAAACGGTATCGTAAGGCCTGTGGTCGCGATGCGCGGGTGAAAGACCTTTGGGGAGACGCCGCCCCCTTCACGCACTGATGTTGTACAGTTTGTACACTTCGTACGTCGGATTTTGAAATTGGTTCAAACCGCCCCTCAGTTGGGGGCGGTTTTGCATTTAAGGGTGGAACTTTTCCACCTCAGCCAGGGGCGGTATCACATCTGCAGCCCCTAGGCGCGTCACCATTAGCGCAGAGGCGCGGCTTGCCAGATCGATCGCCTCTGGCATGTTCATGCCGCGATCCAGTGCGGCAAGCACATACCCGGTAAAGGTGTCACCCGCACCTGTTGTGTCGACGGCCTCAACCCTATGCGCATCAAATTCAAGCACCTGCCCGCCATGATACCAGCGGCACCCACGCGCCCCGAGTGTCACAATCACATCCAGAACCGGCAGGTTTTCCGGCGACAGGCCTGTTGCCTCTTGCAACTGCTGGGCCTCGACTTCGTTGAGGAACAGCAAATCCAATTGATCCAGCACGGCCTCTACCGCCTTGGCCTCAAACGGTGCCGCAGCATAGGCCACACGCAACCCTTTGTCCTTTGCAAGCTTCACGCCTTCGACCTGAGCATTTGTTTCATTCTGGGTCAGGAAAATGTCACTTGCCCCTGCCGTGCCCAGCGCGACCAAGATCTCGTCTTCGGTCAAAGCTTGGTTGGCACCCGGGTAGAGAATGATCGAGTTCTCAGCAGCGTCATCCACAGCAATAATGGCATTGCCGGTGGCCAAGTCAGAAACACGGATGAAGGCGGTCTCTACACCGTATGACTGAAGCCGGTCCTTGGCCCAAATCCCATCATCGCCAATTGCGCCGATGTGGACACAAGTTGCCCCCGCGCGGGTAGAAGCGACGGACATATTGGCGCCTTTGCCCCCAAGACCTTTGCTAAAGCTGGTCGAAGCCAATGTCTCGCCCGGGCCGGGTAAGTGCGGCACACGGTAAACAAGATCGATGTTGATTGACCCGAGATTGTAGATAGTCATGGCCCCTCCGAACGAAACGTTAGACAAGTATGGCGCAACGAAAAGCGGCGTGCCAGTCGAATGCTGCCACGCCGCGCTGTGTTTTCAGGGGAAAATTTTGTCCCCTCACGCAAATCTTGTCCCATCCTCCAAAGATACACCCATGAAGAGTGTTTTTCGGTGGATGGCTAGGATCACCCCACTTTACAGGAGGCCAAGACCGCCATGTTCAAAATGTCATTTGCGGTCATCCCGGCCGAACAGATCTGGATCGATTTGTCCACACCGGACAAGATCGGACCGATCACCGTGGCGTCCCCCATTTCCTGCATCAGCTTAACAGAGATCGAAGCAGAGTGCCGCGCGGGTACAACCAGAACGTTGGCTGGTCCGCTCAGGCGCTGGAACGGATAGGCCTCTTGCAGCGAGGGGTTCAACGCCACGTCCACGGTCATCTCACCTTCATATTCAAAGCTGACGCCGCGCTCATCGAGCACCTGGGGCGCAAGATGCATCTTTTCGGCGCGTTCTGAGACCGGATAGCCGAAGGTTGAGAAGCTGACAAAGGCCACGCGTGGGTCCAACCCCAGATGGCGCGCCACGCCTGCGGCACGTTCGGCGATGGTGGCCAGATCGTTCTCATCTGGCCATTCATGCACAAGTGTGTCCGAGATCAGGACAATCCGTCCTTTGTGCAGTAGCGCCGTCACACCCGCTGCACCATGTTCGGCATCCGCATCGAACACGTGGTTGATCAACTCCATCACATGTGCCGATTTCCGGGTGGCCCCGGTCACCATCGCATCGCCATGGCCATGCTGCAGCATCAGAGAGGCAAACACGTGCCGGTCCCGCGCTGCGAGACGGTGCACATCGTGGCGGTCAAATCCTTTGCGCTGCAACCGCTTGTACAGGAACTCTTTGTAGGTCTTCAGGTGACGGGTGTTGGCAGCGTTGACCACTTCGATCTCGCGCACAGCATCACCGAGACCTGCCTCTTCCAGCTTTTGCTTCACATCCGCTTCACGGCCCACAACAAGCGCTTTGCCAAGACCAGAGCGCTGGTACATTACAGCGGCGCGCAGAACGCGTGGGTCATCCCCTTCTGCAAAGATCATCCGAGCCTGTGCAGCCCGCGCACGGGCGTTGATCGACCGCAGGATGGCGGCTGTCGGGTCCATGCGAACCTTCAGGCTCTCTTCATAGGCATTCATGTCCACAATCGGACGTCGTGCCGCCCCCGTATCCATACCGGCCCGAGCCACTGCCGTGGGAATACGGTAGATCAGACGCGGGTCAAAAGGCGTCGGGATGATGTAATCGCGGCCAAACGACAACTGACGTCCGTAAGCCAGTGCAACCTCATCGGGCACGTCTTCGCGGGCCAGTTCCGCCAGCGCTTGGGCACAGGCGATTTTCATTTCATCGTTGATGGCACGGGCGTGAATATCCAGCGCGCCACGGAACAGGTAGGGAAAGCCCAGAACGTTGTTCACCTGGTTCGGGTAGTCCGAGCGGCCTGTGGCAACAATGGCGTCGGGGCGCACCTCGTGGGCCTCTTCGGGTGTGATCTCGGGATCGGGGTTTGCCATGGCAAAGATCACCGGATTGTCGGCCATGGCCTGAACCATTTCCTGCGTCACCGCACCTTTGGCCGAAACACCAAGGAAAACATCCGCACCTTTCATGGCGTCCTCAAGGGTACGCAGCTCGGTGGTGATGGCGTGCGCCGATTTCCACTGGTTCATACCTTCGGTACGACCCTGATAGATCACGCCTTTGGTGTCACAGACGATGCAGTTTTCGTGCTTGGCACCCATGCGCTTGAGCAGTTCGATACAGGCAACACCCGCAGCGCCCGCACCATTCAGCACAATTTTCACGTCTTCGATTTTCTTGCCCGACAGGTGCAGCGCGTTCAAAAGACCGGCTGCACAGATCACGGCGGTTCCGTGTTGATCATCGTGGAAGACAGGAATGTCCATTTCTTCCTTGAGTCGCTGCTCGATGATGAAACATTCTGGTGCCTTGATGTCTTCGAGGTTGATGCCGCCAAACGTCGGCCCCATCAGACGCACCGCATTGCAGAATTCATCTGGATCTTCGGTATCAAGCTCGATGTCGATCGAGTTTACATCCGCAAAGCGTTTGAAGAGCACCGATTTGCCCTCCATCACTGGTTTGCTGCCCAGCGCGCCCAGATTGCCCAGACCCAAAACTGCCGTCCCGTTGGAGATCACCGCAACAAGGTTGCCCTTGTTGGTATAGTCATATGCGGTTTCGGGGTTTGCGGCGATTTCCTCACAGGGTACAGCCACACCAGGGCTATAGGCCAGCGAGAGATCGCGCTGGGTTGTCATGGGGACAGTGGCCTGAACCTCCCACTTGCCAGGAGTGGGATCAATGTGAAAAGCAAGTGCCTCTTCGCGGGTAAATTTGGGTTTGGACATTCGTGTTCTCTACCGGGCTTGTGATTGGCGGTATGACACCGCTATTGACCGACTTAATGTCACGTGAAAACGACGGGGAAAAGTGCTGTGAGCGCTAACAAGGGAAATAAAAATACCGTGACGCCCATGATGGCGCAATATTTGGAAATCAAAGCCGGTTACCCCGATGCTTTGTTGTTCTATCGCATGGGCGATTTCTATGAATTGTTCTTTGACGACGCGGTGGCAGCGGCCGAAGCGCTGGATATTGCTCTGACCAAGCGTGGCAAACACGAGGGGGAGGACATCCCCATGTGCGGCGTGCCCGTGCATGCGGCGGAAGGATACCTGTTGACGCTGATCCGTAAAGGGTTTCGTGTCGCTGTAGGCGAACAGATGGAAAGCCCCGAAGAAGCCAAGAAGCGCGGTGGCTATAAAGCGGTGGTGCGGCGTGACGTTGTGCGGCTTGTCACTCCGGGGACTCTGACCGAGGAAAGCCTGCTCGAAGCCCGTCGCCACAACTTTCTGGGCGCCCTTTCACGTGTGCGCGACGACTGGGCGCTGAGCTGGTGTGACATTTCAACCGGCGCGTTTCACGTGATGCCACTGGGACAGGCACGCATCGGGGCCGAGCTTGCGCGCCTCGCGCCCTCTGAGGTTCTGGTAAGCGAAGCCGTTGATGAGATCCTGCGCGAGGTTCTGGGCGATCTCGGGATCGAAGCCACCGTGTTGGGTGCCGCCTCATTCGACAGCGGGTCCGCCGATACGCGCCTGTGTGGTTTGTTCAATGTTCAGACGCTTGCCGGGTTTGGTCAGTTTGATCGCGCCGAACTGGCCGCGATGGGGGCCATCGTTGATTATCTAGATATCACACAAAAAGGACGCCTGCCGCTTTTGCGTCCACCAAAGCAGGATGCCATTTCGCGTCTGATGCAGATTGATGCCGCCACGCGGCGCAATCTGGAACTCACCCGGTCCATGCAGGGGGGCCGCGCCGGATCGCTTTTGGCGGTTGTGGATATGACTGTAACCGCCGGGGGGGCACGCCTGTTGGAACGGCGGGTCTCGTCACCCTCGCGAGAAGTGTCCATCATTCATGACCGGCTGGACGCCGTGACCTGGGGCACCAACAGTGTCGCCAGTGATGGGCTGCGCGAGGATCTGCGCCGTGTGCCTGACGTCGATCGTGCTCTGTCACGCCTTGGATTGGATCGGGGTGGCCCGCGCGATCTTGCCGGCCTGCGCAACGCTCTGTCTCAGGCCGAGATGATTTTTGATCGACTGGCTGACGACGCCCTGCCCGATCTGATCCAACGCGCGACCACAGCCTTGCGCGGCCACGACGATCTTTTGGCCTATCTGGATGAAGCCCTGATCGCCGAGCCACCGCTTTTGGCACGCGACGGAGGATTTATTGCCCCCGGATTTGACGACGCTCTGGATGAGGCCCGCAAGCTGCGCGATGAGGGCCGCAGTGTCATTGCGGCGATGCAGGCGGAGTATTCAGAGGAAACCGGCATTGGTAGCCTGAAGATCAAGCACAACAATGTGCTGGGCTACTTCATCGAATGTACGGCAACACATGCCGATAAGATGCTGTCACCGCCGCATTCTGAACGCTTCATCCATCGCCAGACCACGGCCAATCAGGTGCGGTTCACTACCGTTGAGCTCTCTGAGCTGGAAACCCGCATTCTGAACGCCGGAAACGAAGCACTTGGGATCGAAAAACGTCTCTATGACGCCTTGAAAGCCGCCATTCTTGATAAAGCACCTGAGCTTTCTGAACTGGCTCTGGCCTTGTCCGAGATTGACCTGACGCTAGGTCTGGCTGAACTGGCGCGGCAGCGGGATTGGTGCCGTCCGACCGTGGATGACAGCCGCGCGTTTCACGTGGAAGGCGGACGTCACCCGGTGGTCGAAGCCGCGCTTCAGGCCAGTGGAGAGCCGTTTATTGCCAACGACTGCGCCCTGAATGCCGAAGGCGAATCCGCAGCCGTGACGCTTTTGACCGGCCCGAACATGGCCGGTAAATCGACCTTCCTGCGTCAGAATGCTTTGATCGCGATATTGGCCCAGATGGGGTCATATGTCCCTGCCCGCGC
Source organism: uncultured Pelagimonas sp. (assembly GCA_947497905.1). GTDB lineage: Bacteria > Pseudomonadota > Alphaproteobacteria > Rhodobacterales > Rhodobacteraceae > CANMIH01. The sequence continues at coordinate 111,801 of CANMIH010000002.1, read as the reverse complement.
GGCGCATGTTGGTCTGGTCAGTCAGGTCTTTAGTCGCGTTGGCGCCAGCGATGATCTGGCGCGCGGACGATCCACCTTTATGGTTGAGATGGTCGAAACTGCGGCGATCCTCAATCAGGCCGATGATCGCGCCCTCGTCATTCTTGACGAGATCGGACGCGGCACCGCCACCTATGACGGACTATCGATCGCCTGGGCCACATTGGAGCACCTGCAATCGGTCAACCGCGTGCGCGGGTTGTTTGCCACCCACTATCACGAGCTGACCGCGCTGGCGGGTAAACTGGACGGGGTGAAAAACGCCACAGTGGCTGTGAAAGAATGGGAAGGAGAGGTGATCTTTCTGCATGAGGTTCGGGAAGGTGCCGCGGATCGATCCTACGGTGTGCAGGTCGCCCAGCTTGCTGGTTTGCCAAAAGCCGTGATCACACGGGCGCGCTCGGTTCTGGATGCTCTGGAAGAGGGAGAGCGCGAGCGTACCTCACCCAAAGCCTTGATTGATGATCTGCCGCTCTTTGCCAATATTGCCGCGGCCCCCGAGCCAACTCCGGCTGCAGGTCCAAGCGCTGTTGATGTGCATCTGGCCGGGATCAATCCAGATGATCTAAGCCCACGCGAGGCGCTTCAGGCGCTCTATGATCTGAAAGACCTATCTGAAGCATGATATGAAAAAAGGCGGGGAGATCCCCGCCTTTGTTTCACGTTTTCCGATCTTTATGACCTGGCTTTAGGCCAGTCCCTTAAGCTGGTGTCGAGCTTACGCCAACCTGCGCCGGGCGCAGCAGGCGGTCATAGAGCATAAAGCCTTCCGCCGAGACCTGAATGATGTCACCCGCACGGGTGCCGGGCACAGGGGCCTCAAACATCGCTTCGTGCTCTTTCGGGTCAAACCGGTCGCCCACTTCGGGAGTGACGCGTTTTACGCCATGGCGTTCAAACACATTCATCAGCTCTTTCAACGTCAGCTGAACACCTTCGATCAGTGCATTTGACCCTTCACCCTCTGCCTCGGACGCTGCCGCCAGAGCGCGGTTCAGGTTGTCATATACTGGCAGAAGATCGCGCGCGATACGTGTGCCGCCATACATCTGGGCTTCGCGACGATCCTTGTCAGCGCGCTTACGTGCGTTTTCGGCGTCGGCCAATGCGCGCATAAAGCGGTCTTTATATTCGTCACGCTCGGCCACGACCTTTTCGACGTGGATCGAGATATCATCAATCTCTTCCGCTTCGACAGCCATTTCTTCCGCCTCGGCATTGGCGATATCGTCAAGAAAATCGTTGTTGTTCGGATCTGCCATGTCTCACCTCTAACTCCGATTGGTAAGGAGTTTGCCAACCAGTTGGGCCGTGTAATCCACAATGGGAACGATCCGGCCATAGTTCAGACGCGTCGGGCCGATCACCCCCACCGCGCCAATGATCTTTCGATCAGCGTTCATATATGGAGACACCACCAAAGAGGAACCCGAAAGTGAGAAAAGTTTGTTCTCTGAGCCAATAAAAATGCGCACACCTTCGCCCTGATCTGTCAGTTCGAGAAATTCGGCAATATCCCGCTTGCGTTCGAGGTCATCAAACAGGTGACGGATGAGATCAAGCTCTTCTTCGGCTTCATCCCCACCCAAAAGATTCGCTCGCCCCCGGACGATCAACCGCCCTGACCGGTCTTCTGGACTGTCCCAGATCGCATCCCCTGATTCGACCAATTGCGCCGCCATTTCATCCAGCTCTCGCCGGCGCAGTTTGATCTGCTCGCGCATGACTTTGCGCAGCTCAGAGAGCGTCTTGCCCTCTAGAAGGGCGTTGATGAAGTTTGCGGCTTCGCGCAGCGAACTAGGGGTTTGGCCAGGTGGCGGGCTAAACACGCGATTTTCGACCTGTCCATCGGCAAAGACAATCACCACAAGCGCGCGATCCTGAGCGAGACTGACAAACTCAATATGTTTCAGCGGCGCCTCGTGTTTTGGGGTTAGCACAAGAGAGGCGCCATGTGTCACACCCGAAAGAGCCGCGCCAACTTTGTCGAGCACGCCCCCCACATCCTGCGCGTTCGAACCCAGGGTGGCATCCAATTTGACCCGGTCTTCCTGTGCCAGATCGCCCACTTCTAGCAACCCATCCACAAACATCCGCAGCCCGACTTGGGTAGGAATGCGGCCCGCACTCACATGTGGGCTGTCCAAAAGACCAAGAAACTCAAGGTCCTGCATCACATTGCGAATGGTCGCGGCTGAAACCTTTTCATTCAATGTGCGTGTCAGGGTCCGTGAGCCCACGGGTTCGCCGGTTTCGAGATAGGATTCGACTACACGGCGAAAGACTTCGCGTGAGCGATCATTCATTTGCGACAGCAGTGCGCTTGCGTCGTTCATACCTTGCCTTTTTCCCTGTGTCCTTTGGCCAGCATAGGGTTGCACGTGGGTGTCCACCACGTCTATCCCTGCCCCAAACAGCCAAGAGGATCACCATGAGACCGTCGGGAAGAGAATTAAACGAAATGCGTGCCGTTTCAATCGAAACAGGTGTGACCAAACACGCAGAAGGTTCGTGCATGATCCGGATGGGTGACACCCACGTGTTGTGTACCGCAACTTTGGAAGCCCGCGTTCCCCCCTTTATCAAAGGTTCGGGCCTGGGTTGGGTCACCGCCGAATACGGCATGCTGCCCCGGTCAACCACAAGCCGCATGCGCCGCGAAGCAACAGCCGGCAAACAGGGTGGCCGTACCGTTGAGATCCAGCGTCTGATTGGTCGTGCGCTACGCGCGGGTGTTGACCGCGTGGCCCTGGGCGAACGCCAGATCACCATCGACTGTGACGTCATTCAGGCCGACGGTGGCACACGCTGCGCCTCGATCACGGGCGGCTGGGTTGCGCTGCGTCTGGCGGTCAACAAACTGATGAAAGCCGGTGAGATCAAAACCGATCCGCTGATTTCGCCCGTGGCTGCCGTAAGCTGTGGCATCTATGCGGGTCAGCCCGTTCTGGATCTGGATTATCCAGAAGACAGCGAAGCCGGTGTTGATGGCAACTTTATCATGCTGGGCAACGGTCAGCTGATCGAGACACAGATGTCTGCCGAGGGCTCGACCTATAGCCGTGACCAGATGAACCAGCTTTTGGATCTGGCTGAAAAAGGTGTGGCGGAATTGGTTGACGCGCAAAAGGCAGCTACCGCATGACCCGCAAATTCTCTGGCGACCGTCTTTTGGTCGCCACCCACAACGAGGGCAAGCTGGATGAGATGCGCGCCCTTCTCGCCCCATTTGGGGTGACCGTGGTTGGCGCCAAAGAGATGGATCTTCCCGAACCGGAAGAGACCGGTACCACCTTTGTTGAAAACGCCCGCATCAAAGCACATGCAGCGGCGAAGGCCACAGGTCTGCCTGCGCTATCCGACGACTCGGGGATCGAGGTAGATGCTCTTGTCGGTGCGCCGGGTGTCTATACTGCGGATTGGGCGGAAACAGAGACTGGTCGCGACTTTGTCATGGCGATGGAACGGACCCACGCCAAGATTGTTGAAGGTGGATCAGATCAACCTTGGATTGCACGCTTTTGCAGCACTCTGGTTCTTGCCTGGCCTGACGGACATGACGAAGTTTTCCCTGGCACTGTAGAAGGTGAGGTCGTCTGGCCCATGCGCGGCGCGGAAGGTCACGGGTATGATCCGTGTTTCCAGCCCAAGGGCTATGACATCACCTTTGCTGAAATGGATCCGGCCGAGAAAAACCGTATCAGCCACCGGGCTGATGCATTTGCAAAATTTGTGGCGGGTTGCTTTGACTGAAGACTGGCAAGCGGGCGGTTTCGGGCTCTATGTCCATTGGCCATTTTGTGAGGCCAAGTGCCCCTATTGCGACTTCAACAGTCATGTAACCCGGTTCATTGATCAAGACCGATGGGCCAAAGCCCTGGCCGCTGAGGTTCGTCGGTACTCTGCAAAAACCAAAGGGCGTGTTCTGCGGTCGATCTTTTTCGGCGGTGGCACGCCCTCTTTGATGTTGCCCGAAACGGTGAACGCCGTGTTGGAGGCGACCCGAGACGATTGGGTCTGGGCGAACGACATTGAGATTTCGCTGGAAGCCAATCCAAGATCCGTCGAGGCAGCACGCTTTCGCGGCTTTGCTGACGCAGGCGTCAATCGCGTTTCTCTGGGGGTTCAGTCTCTGAATTCCAACGATCTGCGGCGTCTTGGAAGGTTGCATGATGTCGATGAGGCCCGCGCGGCCTTTGACATTGCGCGCAACCAATTTGATCGGGTTAGCTTTGACCTGATCTATGCCCGGCAAGACCAGTCGCTTGAGGCCTGGCGATCTGAGCTCACCGAAGCTTTGTCCATGGCTGTCGACCATCTGTCGATGTATCAGCTCACCATTGAACAAGGCACCGCGTTCTTCGATCGCGCTCAACGCGGCAAGCTGCGCGGGCTGCCGGGGGAAGACCTTGGTGCCGACATGTATGATCTCACACAAGAGCTCTGTGACGCTGCGGGCATGCCCGCCTACGAAGTGTCGAACCATGCCCGTCCCGGCGCAGAATCGCGCCATAACCTGATCTACTGGAACTATGGTGACTATGTCGGTGTTGGCCCAGGAGCGCATGGTCGCGTGACACTGGGTGGCCAGAAATATGCCACCGTCGCAGCGATGCAGCCCGGCAAGTGGATTGAGATGGCAGAAGCCGGCTCTGCGGATGTTGAGTTTGAGTCACTGACCGGGGATGATCAGGCTTCGGAATACATCATGATGGGGCTTCGTATTCTTGATGGTATAGATACGGCGCGTGTGCGTAAACTTAGTGGAAGTGCCCTACCCCAAGACGAGATAGACCATCTGATTGACCTAGGCCTACTTTGGCAAAACGGCGCCACCCTTGGGGCGACGCCGCGTGGCCGTTTGGTTCTGAACTCGATTATTCCCGAGTTGATGCCCTGATCAGCGCGCTGCGCTAAGTACGGCGCAGAGCGTGTCCAGCTCATCCAGCGTAGTGTACGAGATACTGATTTTACCGGCTTCGCTACCGGCCTTGTGATCGATACTGACCTTCATGCTTAGAGCTGCAGACAAATCGCCTTCGAGCGCGATGGTGTCTGCGTCCTTAGCAGACGACATCTTGTTCTCGACCGGCTTTTTGGGCTTCGACGGCTCAGACGCCGATTTGGCAAGCTTCTCGGTCTCGCGTACCGACAGCCCTTTCGCCACCACCGTCTTGGCCAGAAACTCAGGATCTGGTGCTGTGATCAAAGCACGGGCATGACCCGCGCTCAGCTCTCCATCTGTCACCATTTCCTGGACTGGATCAGGAAGATTTAGAAGACGCATCAAGTTGGCGATATGGCTGCGGCTTTTGCCCAAAGCTTCGGCAAGCTTTTCCTGAGTGTGCCCAAACTTGAACATCAACTGCTTATAGCCCGCCGCCTCTTCGATAGCGTTTAGGTCAGCGCGTTGAATGTTTTCGATGATCGCCACTTCGAGAACTTCGACATCATCGAAGTCGCGCACAATGATCGGAACCTCGTGCAGCTTGGCCATCTGAGCCGCACGCCAACGACGTTCACCCGCGACAATTTCAAAGTCCCCTGCACTGCGTGGATCCGGGCGCACGATCAGAGGCTGAATGATGCCCTTGGTCCGGATCGAGTTTGCAAGATCATCCAAATGTTCTTGCGTAAAGGTGCGACGCGGCTGGTCGGGGTTGGGGTTTAGTTTTTCAATCGGCACCACCCGATCAGGGCGGCGCGGAGCTTCCGACGCTTCGTCGGCGGGATTAGGTGCTACATCTGCCATAAGTGCGGACAATCCACGGCCAAGACCGCGGCGAGGTTCTTTCTTTTCTGCCATTGTTATTGCCTCCGTGCTTAGCCCGCTTATGCAGCAAGCTTATCGTTATTATTGATCAGTTCGACGGCCAAGGCTCGGTAGGCCTCGGCCCCTTTTGAGGCGGTGTCATAAGACAAAACCGGCACAGCATAAGACGGTGCTTCGCTGACGCGGACATTTCTTGGAATAACGGAACTAAAGACCAGATCACCCAGATTGCTGCGCGCATCTGCTTCAACCTGTTGCGAGAGATTGTTCCGCTTGTCGTACATCGTCAGAACAACACCCTCGATCCGCAGCCTGGGGTTTGCAGACTGACGAACCTCTCGAATGGTCAACATCAGCTGAGACAGGCCCTCAAGCGCAAAAAACTCACTCTGAAGCGGCACAAGAACCGAATTGGCAGCGACCATGGCGTTGACCGTCAAAAGGTTTAGCGAGGGCGGACAGTCGATCAGGATGTAATCAAAGGCGAAGGAATCTATGGCATGCTGTCTCAGCGCATCATGCAGCAGAAAGCTTCGCTTTTCATTCGCCATAAGCTCAATATCTGCGGAAGACAGATCAACCGTGGCCGGGATCAAAGATAAATTGTTTGTGGTTGTCTTGAGAATAACCTGGTCAAGATCAACGTCATCAAGCAAGAGATCGTATGTGGTAAATTCGCGATCATCCAGCTCAATACCGAGACCCGTGGATGCGTTTCCCTGAGGATCGAGATCGACAACAAGCACCTTGTTGCCCATTTCAGACAACGCGGCGCCGAGATTGATGGTTGTTGTTGTCTTCCCTACGCCCCCTTTCTGATTAGCCACCGCAATGATCTTTGGTGCCTTAGGACGCGTCAAATCCGACATGTGTGATCTCTCCGATTTCCAATATTACAGCATTGGGGTCGGTTACACTTGTATGATTTTCAAGGGCAAAGGTCCATGACTTGCGGGCCTCTTCCACCTCAGATTTCCACCGCATTCCCTTAGGAAAGAGCAGTTTTCCACCGTTTTTTATGTGCCTTGTGGACAACTCTAGTAACAGAGGCAGTGCGGCCAGGGCACGAGCCGAGACAACATCAGCATTAAGGGGATCGACCGCCTCAATCCGCTTATTGTAGACCGTTGCGTTGATACCAGTTTCTCGAGCAACAGTTCGCAGGAAGGCACATTTGCGCACGTCGCTTTCAACCATGGAAACTTCGAGATCTGGATTCAACTCTTTACCTAGAATGGCAACCACCATGCCGGGAAATCCGCCCCCGGTCCCGAGATCTACCCAAGAAGTGGTGTTTTCAGGAGCTAGATTGAAGATTTGTGCGGAATCCACGAAGTGACGTGCCCATGCTTCGGCCAACGTGTTGGGAGAAACAAGATTGATCTTTGGGTTCCATTTATTCAGAAGAGCCAGATAGTGTTCCAGCCGCTCCAATGTTTCACGTGAAACATTGACTCCGACGTCCTTAGCAGAGCTCATACTTAACCGGCCTTTTTCTTATGCTGCCGAACCTTTGCCAAAATCAATGTCAGTGCCGCAGGCGTAATACCCTCAACGCGCGAAGCTTGAGCTATATTCGCAGGGCGTACTGCCAGAAGCTTTGACTGAAGTTCGTTAGACAATCCGGATAGACCCAGATAGTCAAAATCCTCCGGAATCAGAATGGCCGCGTCACGCTTGAGAAGCTCCGCATCCTTCTTCTGCCGTTCAATATAGTTCGCATAAAGGGCCTCACGTTCCAGTTGGCGCGCGGTTTCAATATTAACATCAGCCAACTCAGGGTCCAGGTCCTTTAACAGAGCAAAGGAAATATCCTTGAACGATAGAAGTTGATATCCCGAACGCCGTACACCATCATTGTTCACAGCCAATCCGAGAGATTGAACTTGGGTTGGTGTAAACGATTTCCCACGTAGTAGAGTCTCTCCTTCGAGTAGTCTCTCCATCTTCGCGCCAAAGGTCTCTTTTCTCACTTCGGAAATGATACCCAATTCCTGGGCAATCGGAGTGAGACGTTGATCCGCATTGTCTGACCGTAGAGAAAGACGAAATTCCGCGCGTGACGTAAACATCCGATACGGCTCGGATACACCGCGGGTCGTCAAATCGTCCACCATCACACCGATGTAGCTGTCTGTTCGGTGGAACTGCACGAGTTCTTTGCCCTGCACAAAAGCCGCCGCATTTAGGCCCGCCACCAATCCTTGGGCACCCGCCTCTTCGTAGCCGGTGGTGCCATTGATCTGGCCCGCAAGATAGAACCCCTCGACAGACCGCAGTTTCAGGCGAGCGTCCAACGCGCGCGGATCGACATAGTCATATTCAATCGCATACCCGGGCTGCAGGATTTTGACATTCTCAAGACCTACAATGGATCGAACATATGCATCCTGAATATCGACCGGGAGAGACGTTGAAATTCCGTTGGGATACACTGTGTTGGCATTAATACCTTCAGGTTCAAGGAACACCTGATGGCTCTCTTTTTCGGCGAAACGCACAACTTTATCTTCAATCGACGGGCAATACCGAGGCCCTACCCCGTCGATATGACCGCCATACATCGCCGAGCGATCGAGATTCTCTCGGATAATCTCATGAGTTTTTTCGTTCGTGTGCGTTATCCCGCAGGAAATCTGACGAGCAGCCGGGGACTTTGAAAGATAGGAGAATAGAGCAGGATCTTCATCACCCGGTTGTTCTTCCAATATACCCCAATTGATTGTAGTGCGATCTAGACGCGGGGGGGTGCCTGTTTTCAGTCGCCCGATAGGTAGATCCAGGGCCTTCATCCGCTCAGCAAGCCGCAAAGAGGGTTTATCCCCCATGCGACCACCGGGTCGGGAGACGTCACCAATATGTATTACGCCCCGTAAGAATGTTCCGCTTGTTAGAACCACTGAACCGGCAGAAATGTAGGAATCATCCGCAAGCGACACGCCAAGAATTTTACCATTGCGGATGTCCAGATCCGCAACTTCGCCTTCGATAACCGTCAGATTTTCAATTTCAGACACAAGCTTTTGAATTATGTCAGCATACCGTTCACGGTCGGCCTGAGCGCGAGGACCTTGAACAGCTGGTCCCTTACGCCGGTTCAATAGGCGAAATTGAATCCCAGCATAGTCCGCGGCGAGGCCCATAAGTCCACCAAGCGCGTCGATTTCGCGAACAAGATGTCCCTTCCCCAATCCACCTATGGCGGGGTTACAGGACATCACTCCCAGATCACCCATTTTAAGGGTGACCAATGCAGTTTTTGCGCCCATGCGCGCCGCAGCGGATGCGGCTTCGGTGCCGGCATGTCCGCCACCGACAACCACAACATCAAAGTCGTTATGTTTCACGTGAAACATTCCTCATTTTCCGACGCAGAAATTTGCGAAAATCTCATCCAAAAGATGTTCAACATCAACTCGACCCAACAAAGATTCTAAGTTGATGACAGCTGAGCGAATTTCTTCGCTGGTGATATCATAGGCCTCAGGACCGAGTCGTAAAAGCTCCAAAGCACGGGTGAGACATTCAAGTCCGTGCTCCAAAACAAGTCGATGGCGTTCACGGCTCACCAAACTTGATCTCGCCACACGAGCTGAAAGAACCTCACTAACTTTGGTCAGCAATTCTGGGACCCCTGCCCCAGTTTTGCCTGAGACGCCAAAATCAGAAATTTCATCACACTTAGCCTGCCGAACGAGGTCTTGATCCGATACCTCAATAAGCGGCTCTTCCCCATTTGGAACCAGATGAATTCTTAGGTCTGCGGCTAGGGCCCGATTCTTCGCGCGCTCTACACCGATCGATTCAACCACATCATCCGTGTCTCGCAAACCAGCGGTATCAAGGAAGGTCACTGGAAGTCCGGAGACATTCATCTGAACTTCGATCACATCGCGTGTTGTACCTGCGATATCTGATGTGATGGCTGCGTCACGGCCAGCGAGATAATTCAATAACGTTGATTTTCCGGCGTTTGGTGGACCGACAATGGCAATCTCAAATCCGGATCTCACACGCTCAGAGGCACTTAACCCTTTGAGTTCATTTGATATTGAAGTTGTTACCGTTTCTAAGAGGCCGAACACCTCGGGGGTAACATCTACAGGAACATCTTCGTCCGCAAAATCGATCGTTGCCTCAATTAGAGACGCCGCACGAACAATATCGCGACGCCAGCCATCCACGCGATCCCCAAGCTCACCGGATAAGACACGCAATGCCTGCTGTCGCTGCACTTCAGTTTCCGATTCGATCAGATCCGAAAGCGCTTCGACCTGGGTCAGATCCATTGCACCATTTTCAAATGCGCGTCGGGTAAATTCACCAGGTTCCGCTAAACGAAGCCCAGATATCGACCCTAACTCACCTAAAACAGCAGATATGACAGCAACGCTGCCATGAACCTGTAACTCGATAACATCTTCGCCCGTAAAACTACTGCCGGCGTCAAACCGGAGAACCAAGGCATCATCGAGATGTCGGTCGTTTTTGTCAGTTAACACGCGCAACGCCGCACGGCGCGGCGATGGCAGATCACCTGCCAAAGCGCGCGCCGTGTCAAAGGCCAACGGCCCCGAGATCCGAATGACCGAAACCCCAGCTTTGCCGGGGGCGGTCGCCAGGGCGAAAATGGTATCCATAGCGGGTTAGGTGTTCATCGAGTCGAAGAAGTCTGAATTGGATTTGGTCTGCTTCAACTTCGAAATCAAGAATTCGATGCCATCTGTTGTCCCCATAGGGTTCAAGATACGACGCAGAACATAGGTTTTCTGCAAATCGATCTTGTCGACCAGGAGATCCTCTTTCCGGGTACCCGATTTGAGGATGTCGATGGCTGGGAACACGCGTTTGTCGGCAACTTTACGATCCAGAACGATTTCCGAGTTCCCCGTACCTTTGAATTCTTCAAAGATAACTTCGTCCATACGGCTTCCGGTATCGATCAGCGCGGTGGCGATGATGGTCAACGACCCACCTTCTTCAATGTTTCGCGCCGCACCGAAGAAACGCTTGGGTCTTTGAAGCGCGTTGGCGTCAACACCACCGGTTAGTACTTTACCGGACGATGGTACCACGGTGTTGAAAGCACGACCAAGTCGTGTGATCGAATCAAGCAAGATCACAACATCTCGTTTGTGCTCGACAAGCCGTTTGGCCTTTTCAATCACCATTTCCGAGACCGCTACGTGACGGCCCGCAGGTTCATCAAAGGTTGAGCTAACAACTTCGCCTTTAACGGAACGCTGCATGTCCGTGACTTCTTCCGGGCGTTCGTCAATCAGAAGAACGATCAGATAACACTCGGGGTGATTTTTCTCGATCGAGTGCGCGATGTTCTGAAGCAGAACGGTTTTACCCGTACGCGGCGGCGCAACGATCAAAGACCGCTGGCCTTTTCCAATAGGCGACACCAGATCAATGATCCGGGCGGAGCGATCTTTGATGGTCGGGTCTTCGATTTCCATTTTCAGACGCTCTTCGGGATACAGAGGCGTCAGGTTGTCGAAGGCAATTTTATGACGAGCTTTCTCAGGCTCTTCAAAGTTGATCTTCGTGACCGTGATCAGAGCAAAGTAACGTTCGTCATTCTCTGGTTCACGCATCAATCCATCGATGGTGTCCCCGGTGCGCAATGAATGTTTGCGGATCATCTCGGGAGATACATAGATGTCGTCTGGACCCGGCAGATAGTTCGCCTCAGGCGAGCGCAAAAAGCCAAAACCATCCTGAAGAACTTCGAGAACACCATCTCCATAGATGTCCCAGCCATCATCGGCGCGTTCACGCAGAATCTGGAACATCATTTCGCCTTTTCGCATCGTCGAGGCGTTTTCGATTTCCAGCTCTTCGGCCATTGCCAACAGATCTTTGGGGCTTTTTGCCTTAAGATCGGCCAGATTCAGTCTTTCTTCGCTCATGCCATACCGTAACGGACCCATAATGATGGGCCGTATGCTTTCTTTGAATGGGAAACATCTCTCCAGGACTGGAGTTGGCGTTTGGGTAACGCATTCTTGGGCTGTGAGTCAATCTCGGAGGTGGAACGCGAAGAGAGATCAAACTTTCTTTATAAAATTAAGAAAAAGAAAAGGATTTAGAAGTGATAGTAAGCCCAAGATCTGGGGATTATTGAATCCCCCCCTAGGCTATCCACATGGCGTTAAGCTTTGGGTAATTTTTGGGAAAAATTTGGAAGTGTTTTGAACTTTGATCGGAAAGTTCAATGATAACATATGTCTATGAGGTTTTCAGGTTAGTCCCGTTGTCGTGGATAACTGTCTGAGCAAGTACGGGCTTGGCCATTCTGCCAACCGGAACAGGTTTTCCTTATCCCTCGCCTAACATCTGGATTGAAGGGCTGGCACAAAGTCTGAGCTATCCACAAGCTTGCAACCTTTGGGCTTTTTCCCCAGAAACATGCTTAGACAGCCACACAGAGTTACCCGCAGTTTTATCCCCATGAATCCCGACCTTGTTCTCGCCTCTGGATCAAAAATTCGCGCGCAGATGCTCGAATCTGCGGGTCTGAGGCTTCGAATCGAATCGTCACGTGTCGACGAAGAGCTGATTAAGGCCGCTTTGGAGGCGGAAGGGGCCACGCCTCGGGATCTTGCGGATGCGCTGGCGGAGGCTAAGGCGCGGAAAGTTGCGCAAAAATTGCCAGATTCTCTCGTTTTGGGCTGCGATCAGGTGCTTTCTTTTGAAGGACGCGTGTTTTCTAAGCCAGAATCGATGGATCAGGCGCGTGATCAACTCAAACTTTTGCGGGGAAAACCGCATCAGCTGCTCTCTGCGGCAGTTTTGTACGAAAATGGCGAACCTGTGTGGCGCCATGTGGCCCCAGCGCGTCTGACGATGCGCAATTTTTCGGACGACTATCTTGAAGACTATCTGACCAGAAACTGGCCCGGTATTGGAGATAGTGTAGGGGGGTACAAGCTTGAAGAGGAAGGTGTCCGGTTGTTTTCACGCGTTGATGGCAATCATTTCACCATTCTGGGGCTGCCTCTGTTGGAACTTTTGAACAATTTGTCACTTCGGGGGATCATCCCAGCATGACACAAGATCGTATTCCATTGGCCGGTGTGATCGGATCTCCGATTGTGCACTCCCGGTCGCCCCGCCTGTTTTCGCATTGGTTGCGCAAATATGGAGCTGTCGGACACTATATTCCGATGGATGTGCCGGAAGACAAGTTAGAGGAGACTTTACGTCTTCTTCCACAACTTGGATTTGTAGGTTTGAACGTCACCCTCCCGTATAAGGAGAAGGTGATGAAGATCGCGGACATCGTGTCAGAGCGGGCGCAGTTGATTGGCGCGGCCAATACACTGGTGTTTCGAAAAGATGGTCAGATCCACGCGGACAACACAGATGGCTTTGGGTTTATCGAAAATCTGCGCCAGAATGCTCCGGATTGGGATCCCTCTGCCGGTCCCGCTGTTGTGTTTGGCGCTGGCGGTGCCGCTCGCGCGATCCTGGCCGCCTTGTTGGATGTAGGCGTTCCTGAAATTCGGCTGACCAATCGGACCCGCGCCCGAGCAGAGGGTTTGGCAGAAGAATATGGCGACCGCGTTCAGGTGCATGATTGGGTTCAGGGGGGAAACATCATTGAAGGGTGCAAAACCGTCGTGAACACGTCGTCGCTTGGCATGACCGGCAAACCTCGTTTTCGAGTGCCATTGGACGGGTTGACCGCCGATATGTTGGTCACGGACCTTGTGTATTCGCCGCTACAAACGCGCCTGTTGAAAGAGGCGGAAGAGGCTGGCTGTCAGACTGTGGATGGATTGGGCATGTTGTTGCACCAGGCTGTTCCTGGATTTGAGCGTTGGTTTGGAACCCGTCCCGAGGTGGATGAAGCCACGCGCGCGGCGGTTCTGCGATGAGATTCAAACTTGGCCTGACCGGGTCAATTGGCATGGGAAAATCCACAACGGCGGCGATGTTTGCCAAACTGGGATGTGTTGTCTGGGATGCGGATGCGGCGGTGCATCGTCTCTATTCCGCCGGAGGACCTGCTGTTTCCCCAATGTCAGAGGCTTTTCCCACGGCCATTGTCGAGGGAGCCGTGTCACGGGATGCGCTGCGCGGGATCATTGCAAATGACCCAACCGCCCTGCCCCGGATTGAGGCGATTGTTCATCCTCTGGTGTTGAAGGATCGTGCTGATTTTGTGGCGCAAAACACTGATAAAATTGGCGTTTTCGACATCCCATTGTTGTTTGAAACCGGTGGGAATGCAGAAATGGATGCGGTGGCCTGTGTTTCGGTGTCGCCAGAGCTGCAAAAGCAGCGTGTGTTGGATCGGGGCACAATGAGTGAGGCAGATCTGGCTCGGGTTCTGGCGCGACAGATGCCAAATGAAGACAAATGTGCGCGTTCGGATTATGTCATTATGACGGATACGGTTGCGCATGCTGAGGCACAGGTGCAGGCCGTAGTGGAGCAGATCAGAGCAAGGCTAGACGATGCGTGAGATCGCACTTGATACCGAGACAACGGGCTTTGATCCGTTCAGCGGCGACCGGATTGTCGAGATCGGGGCGGTTGAACTGTTCAATCATGTGCCGACGGGCAACACCTATCACCAATACATAAACCCCGAACGGGGTATGCCTGATGAGGCCTTTGGCGTGCACGGGATTGGACCTGATCTTTTGGCGAGCCCGCGTCCACCCAAACCCGGTGAGGTTATTCTAAAAGACAAACCCGTGTTCAAGAAATGTGGTCAGGCGTTTTTGGATTTCATTGGCGATAGCAAGCTGGTGATCCACAATGCTTCGTTTGACATGAAGTTCTTGAATGCCGAGCTGAAATGGATGGGCTTGCCAGAGATCCCCTTTGATCGGGCCATCGATACCTTGGCGATTGCGCGGAAGCGCTTTCCGGGATCGCCGGCATCTTTGGATGCCCTGTGTCGCCGCTTTGGGATCGACAATACGTCACGAACGCTCCACGGCGCTTTGTTGGACTCGGAAATTCTGGCAGATGTTTATCTCGAGCTGATTGGTGGTAAACAGCCTGACTTTGGATTGACGTCATCAGGTGGCACTGTAGCCGTAGGGGACAGCGGTGAGGTTTGGCGGCCAAAACCACGGCCAACTCCCCTGCCCTCGCGGCTGACCGAGGCCGAACAAACGGCGCATCGAGCTTTTGTCGATAAAATGGGTGCGGATGCGCTTTGGCTGAAAAGCTGATGTCATCAACACGCAAAAGAAAACCCCGGGACTGGCCCGGGGTTTTTTTGTTTTATGCAGTGCCCTGTGGCGCTTGCTCTGCTTCTGCAGCGGCGCGGCGCTGAAGTTCGTTGCGATACAGCGCAAGGAAGTCGATGGTCTCGAGGTTCAGCGGCGGGAAGCCACCGTCACGGGTGACATCCGAGACAATGCGACGCACAAACGGGAACAGCATGCGCGGGCATTCGATCAGGAGGAACGGGTGCATCTGATCTTCTGGCACGTTCTCGATGTGGAACACACCGGCATAATCCAACTCGAGCAGGAACAGATGTTCATTGTTGGCTTTGGATTTTGAATCCACCTTCAGCTTCATCACAACTTCAAACTGGTTCTCTGCCGAACGCTTTTTGGCGTCGAGGTTCACCTGAACCTGTACGTCGGGCTGAACTTCGCCCGACACACCTTTTTGTGCCAGAATGTTCTCAAAGGAAAGGTCGCGAATGAACTGTGCAAGAACGTTCATTTTAGGAGCTTGGGGTGCCTCGGCGGCGCCGTTGGTCTCTGCCATTGGATGTCTCCGAAATTAATTTCGGACAAGGCATATCAGCGCTAACGCCAGGTCTCAATGCCTGGTCCAGCCCGACCCTGGGTGATTTGGCTGTTTGTCGTTGGGAACTTCTGTGAATTCTCCATCAATAACGTCTTTTGAGGCTGGACGCTGCGGCGCATGCGGATGATGCGGCTGCGCACCGGGGCGCGCGCCCATTTCAAATTTCGCAACCTTCACCCGCGCTTTCAGCCAGCGAAACACAGCAACCCGGACCGGTGGGGCCAGCAATGCAAATCCAACAGCGTCGGTGAAAAAGCCAGGTGTCAGCAACAAAGCACCTGACACCAAGATCATCGCGCCATGGGCCAGTGGTTCACTTGGATCTTCCAGACGAGAAAAGCTGTTGCGCAGGTTGTTCATCGCAAGTCGCCCCTGATTGCGCACCAAAGCTGTGCCCAAAATGGCGGTGAGGATCACAATCGCAAGGGTTGGCCACAGCCCGATCAAACCGCCAACCTGAATAAACAGTGCGATTTCGATCAGCGGAACCGCGAGAAAAGCGAAAAACAGCCACATTGCGAAGGTTTCCTTTCGGGTAGGTCAGGTGGACACACCTGCTTGCCTCACCTACATAAGGAGGGAGATAAGAAAATTCCATGTTCGCCCCAAATGAGGTGCCAATGAATTCGCCGTTCCTGTCGCTTGTGATCCTTGCCGGTATCGCTGTGTTTCTGATTTTGCGGTTGCGGAGTGTGCTTGGCACCCGTGAAGGCTTTGAAAATGCCCCTGCCCCGCAATCCTCCCGCGAGCCGCGTCGCGAATTTGAGGTCATTGAAGGTGGACCCGATCACGACATTATCGACCATGTCGCAGAAGACAGTGCAGCGGCGGCTGCGTTGACCAAAATGAAAAAAGCGGAACCGTCGTTCTCGGTGGGCGAATTTCTGGGCGGCGCGCGCGGCGCCTATGAAATGATCCTGATGGGATTTGAACGGGGTGAAGTTGAAGATCTGAAGCCGTTTCTAGCGGATGATGTCTATGAAACCTTTGCCGAGGTTGTTGCCGACCGCAAAGACAAAGGTCTGGTGATTGAGGCCGAGTTCATTGGCATCCGTGAACTTGCTTTGCATGACGCCACCTTTGATGAGGCCTCTGGCGTGGGCGAAGTGACCGTGCGCTATGTTGCTGAACTGACATCGGTCGTGAAAGACGCCACAGGTCAGGTTATCGAAGGATCGGCCACTGCCGTGAAAAAGCAAAAAGACATCTGGACCTTTGCCCGCAACATGGGCGCGTCGGATCCGAACTGGCATCTTGTTGCAACGGAAGAATGAAGCCACTTTGGGTCGCCATCAGCTTAGCGATATTTGCCATGACGGGACACGCATCCGCCTCGGATGAGCCAAGCTATGCGATTCTTGGTTTTGAAGATTTAGAAGGTTGGGCAGAGGATGATCACGCCTCTGCCCTCTCTGTATTTCGCAATACCTGCTCTTTGTTCAAGGATGCCGATTGGCGCACACTTTGTGCCGCCGCTGAGGATACAGACCTAGGCGATGCGCGGCAGTTCTTTGAACTGCTGTTCCGTCCGGTTCTGATTGAAGACGGCAATGATGCGATGTTCACCGGGTATTTTGAACCCGAGCTTGATGGATCGCCGGTACGAACAACACGATATCGCTATCCGGTCTATGCCATGCCGCGGGAAGCCCGCAGGTCGCAGCCCTGGTTGACCCGCCGTGAGATTTTGACCTCGGGGGTGATGGAAGGTCGGGGGCTGGAAATCGCCTGGGTGGATGACCCTGTTGAACTGTTCTTCTTACAGATTCAAGGATCTGGGCGCATTCGTTATCCCAATGGCGGTGGTATTCGCGTGGGGTACGCCGGAGCCAATGGCCACAATTATCGCTCTATCGGGCAAGAACTTGTTCGGCGCGGTGTTTACAATGTGCATCAGGTGTCTGCGCCGGTGATCAAGAATTGGGTCAACCGCAATCCCGAGGCCGGTCGGGAACTGTTGTTCCACAATAACTCCTATGTATTCTTTCGCGAAGTGAGCGAGGTGCCCGCGGACAAAGGGCCGATTGGTGCGATGAACCGGTCGATCACCACAATGCGTACCGTTGCCGTGGATCCGAAATTTACGCCGCTTGGTGCACCTGTTTGGCTTGAGAAAGATGGCAAAGATCCCCTGCGTCGATTGATGATTGCACAAGATGTTGGATCTGCGATTAAAGGCGCTCAGCGTGCCGATGTCTTTATTGGCACCGGGGACGAAGCAGGCAAGGTTGCAGGGCGTATGAAAGATCCGGGTCGAATGGTTGTCTTGATGCCAATACAGCGGGCCTATGCGCTTTTGCCGGATAGTGCGCTATGAGCAAGCGGCGCCTGCGGCCCGAGGAACTTGAGCTTTGGCAACAAGTGGCGCGCAGTGCAGATCCCCTGCCAAAGCGTGCGGCCCCGATTGCGGCCGATACGACAAAACCTGTTTTCGATCCAAAGCCTGAACCGGTGCGCCCGGCACCGATCCCTGCGTTCAAACTTGGGGACAAACGGTCGGTCAAAACTGAGACCCATTATTTCCCGAAAACCACGTCGGAGCGTGTCAAAGCCGCGCCGGTTAAGATGGACAACAAGGCCTTTGGCCGGTTGAAGCGCGGGAAATTGGTGCCTGAGGCTCGGATCGACCTGCATGGTATGACCTTGGATCAGGCGCACCCGGCGCTGACCCGGTTTATCATCGAATCACACACCCGTGGATTCCGACTTGTTCTTGTCATCACAGGCAAAGGCAGTCGCGAAGACCCCTATGATCCGATGCCACAGCGGCGTGGTGTTTTGAAAACCCAGACCCCTATGTGGTTGCGGATGGCGCCGCTGGCACCGTTGATCCTGCAGGTGAGTGAGGCGCATCGTCGCCATGGCGGGGCAGGGGCCTATTACGTGTATCTCAAGCGGATCAGGTAAAGATCCGAGACGCGTGTTCTGACAGATAAATCTTGAGCCAGGGGGTGAAGGCCTCTGGCTGTGCCTCGATTCGTTGGGCGAGATCGGAAAGCGTGATCCAGTCGTAGTTCATGACCTCGGCAGGATTAGGTGTGACGCTCAGATCAAACGGCGCCTGGGCGACAAAAATATCGACAACTTCATGTTCGATCATCTCGCCTCCCACGGGTGCGCGGTATTCAACTTGATCGCGAAACTCTGGGTGCAAACCTTGGATCCCCAGTTCCTGTTCAAGTCGACGCACGGCGCAGTCCTGAGGAGATTCCTCCCAAATCGGGTGAGTACAACAGGTGTTCGCCCAGAGCCCCGGCGTGTGGTATTTCTCTAAAGCGCGCTGTTGGATCAGCGTTTTATCCCCTTGCATGACAAAGACCGAAACGGCTTTGTGGCGCAGGCCCTGCAGATGTGCCTGAAGTTTGTCATAGGGCGTAAGCGCCCCCTCAACCCAAGTCGGGATCAGTGTCTGTGCGTCAGTCATATAGGCTGTTTGCCGCTCGGTTTGGCAGGGGTCAAGCACCCCCGGGCGGAACGTCGCATACAAAGCCTCATCAGACTTGCTATTTTCATGTGGGAGACGCTCAATTTGGAGAACCACCATGAAACTGAAGCTCGCAATGGCGCTGGCAGCCACAACTCTTGCCACTGGCGCATTTGCTGAAGGCGGTGACGCAGCGGCCGGTGAGAAGGCATTCAAGAAATGCAAATCTTGCCACATGATCCAAGACGCTGACGGCAACAACATTGTCAAAGGCGGCAAAACCGGCCCGAACCTGTTTGGGATTGTTGGTCAGCAGGCTGGTGCTGTCGAAGGTTTCAAATATGGTAAGGACATGGTTGCGGCGGGTGAAGCTGGGCTTGTCTGGACTGAAGAAACCTTTGCGGCCTATGTGAAAGACCCCAAGAAATTCCTTCAGGAGTTCCTGGACAGCAAAAAAGCAAAATCGAAAATGTCGTTCCGCCTGAAAAAAGGTGGCGAGGATGTTTACGCCTACCTGGCCTCGCTGTCCCCAGCACCTGAAGCAGAGGAACCTGCGGCGGAAGAACCAGCTGCAGAGGCCGTCAGCGAGTAATTTTTCGCGACACTCGTGGTTACAAAAAGCGCTGGAGGTTCTCCAGCGCTTTTTTCATGGTCAATTACCGAGGTTTCCAGCCTGTGTTCCAAGCCCTAAGACCGCGCCAAATAGGCCGAGGATCGTGCGGGCCGATGTGACGGGGGATTCGGTGGCGAGGACGGTGTCCTGCGGATAAATGGCAAACTGGCGTGCGGCAAAAAGCCCATCGGCGCTTGTCAGATCAAAGTTGAACACAACCTGATTTTGACGAGGACCGGGTTTGCCTATCCCAAGTTGATTGCTTTTGTATTCGCGCAAAACCAATACGCCTTTGGGATCTGCGCGGGTGTCGGACAGCCCCCCCATCAGGGATAATGCCTCTAACGCAGTGAGTTCATCTTTAGGGAAATAGATCAGGTCTTCTTTGCCAGACGCTCCGAAGGCCACGAAACTACGGTTGTCTTCCTCGACGATCAAAGTGTCCTTTGCGTAGAGAAGTGCATTTTTTGAGCCACTTTCAAACAGGGTGTCAGCAGAGATTTCATAGGTCTTGGAGCCACGCAGCAGGCGAACCGTTGGATTGCGCAGGGCAGGGGGGATGCCACCCGCATCGGCAATCGCGCTCAATACATGATAGTTGCGGTCTGGCATGGGATAGGCGCCGGGCTTGGCAACGCCACCAACCACATCGACCGATTGATTGCGGCCCTGTTGATGGCTGAGTTGCACCTGAGCAGAAGGCACAATCTGTTCCAGCTGAGATTGAATGTGCGCACGTGCGCTTGCGGTTGTCAGCCCACGAATATGCACCTTGTCGATATAGGGCAGAAAGATTGCGCCACTGCCGTCGACGGTGATGTTCTCAAGTTTGGTAAAGCGTTCCCCGGGATTGGTGAGAAGCGAGTTCTCCTGACTGTCCCAAATTGTCACGTCGAGGGTATCTCCGGCCCGAATGGCCAGCGAGTTGGCTCCACGAGCGGTGGATGGCCAATGATAATGCCCGTGCCATCCGGTTTGTGGCCATCTGGCGATGTCAGCGGTGTTATTGCGCGAGACCATGACCACCTGAAAGCTTGGCGTTTCGGTCGCGTGTTCTTTGAGAATTTCTGAGTGGAGCGCGGCCCCTCGGGGCAGACTACAGGCGGCAGCCAGCAGTATTGCTGCGCTGGCAACAAGATTTCTAAATCGCAATGTCAAACATCCCCCGACGGCAGAATCGGATGGCGAAACAGGTGACTGTCTCGCGATACTGATAAACGTGAACTCAAATAGTAATAAATCGATATGGCGGGAAACACGCTCCGTCAACTGTCGCCGACTAAAGAATCAGATCCGTGGATTATGGGAATTGAGTTCAGACTGTGGGCATTTGGCAATTAACCGAACATTTTTAATTGTTAAGCGGCTGGTAATGGGCCGGTCTTACACCTGAAGTCAGTGGGAAAATGAGGTGGTGAGATGAGTGGCGACAATATGGCGCCGGTCATCATCAAGCGTAAGAAGGTCGTCGGTGGCGACGGGCATCATGGTGGTGCCTGGAAAGTTGCCTACGCTGACTTTGTGACGGCCATGATGGCCTTCTTTATGCTGATGTGGCTGTTGAATGCGACAACTGAGAAGCAACGCAAAGGGATTGCGGATTACTTTACGCCGACCATTGCGATGGCGCGGGTGTCAGGTGGCGGAAACGGAGCTCTTGGTGGGGATTCTGTATTTGCCCAAAACACATTGCCGCGCGTAGGGACGGGCTCGACCAGCCTGTATACTGCTGCGACAACCAGCAAAGATGATGATGAAGCCCGCTTCTCAAGTGGAGAAGAAGGTGAAGAAGATGGTGCCGCGCAGGACGAGCAGTTTAAGCCCGTCGAAGAAATGTTGATGGGGCGCGGTGGCGAAAGCATGGTTGCAGATGATGCGCTCAAGCACATTGTCACCGAAGTGACCGATGAGGGGTTGGTGGTGCAGTTCTTTGAAACAGACGGAGCCCGTTTGTTTGATGAGGGGGCCAATCCGACGCCTTTGTTGAAAGAACTGGCGCATGTTCTGGTTCAAGCGGCCGAAGTTGTCGAGAATCCCTTGGCGATTGAAGCACATACATCTGCCTATCCAATTGTGGTGGCCGAAAACCCGTCCTGGAGCGTTACAGCGCAACGTGCGGCGGCCTTCCGAGAGCTGCTTATGACCGAGCGACTCGCCTCCAATAGGATTCGCCGAGTCACCGCTTTTGCCGACCGAGAACCGGCGCGCAGAAACAGGATGGACGTGAGAAACAACCGAATTGAAGTGGTTTTTCTTAGAAATCGTTGAAACAGTTGATGCAAATTTTAGCTGTTAGGGCCGCGTTAAACTGATCCGTCTTATCTGTTGTCTTGAATTTGAAGAGACAGCAGAAAGGCGTGTCCATGACGATCTCATCCTCCCTTAATGCCGGGGTATCTGGCCTTGCGGCCAACGCCACCCGCTTGGGAACCATTTCTGACAACATCGCAAACTCATCCACCAAGGGCTATAAACGGGTAGAAACCGATTTTGCCTCGATGGTGATGTCCTCCAGCGGTGGCACCTATACTGCGGGTGGTGTTCGCACAACTACACAACGGCTTGTTGACCAAAGCGGCTCTTTGGTCGGCACCACCAACGCCACGGATTTGGCCGTGCGCGGAAAAGGCTTTTTGCCAGTCGCTCTGGCGACCGAAGTCAAAGCGGGCAATGGTGATCCGCAGATGTTCCTGACCACAACAGGATCGTTTCGGATTGATGCGGATGGTTATCTGCGGTCCGAATCAGGTCTGATGCTTATGGGGTGGCCCGCGAATCCCGATGGCTCGATCCCATCGTACGCCCGCGACACTTCGGCAGATCTTGAGCCGGTTCGCATCAACCGCAACCAGGTGACCAGTGATCCAACCACGCGCGTGACATTGGGTGTGAACCTGCCTGCGGACGCGACCAATGCAGGCTCAACCACCCCAGCACAGGTGCTTCCGGTAGAATATATCGACAACCTTGGCCGGTCGGAAAATCTGACAATCACTTACACGCCGACTGTTCCAGCGACGGGTTCGTCAAACGAATGGACCATGGAGATCTCTGACTCGACCACATCGGCCGCCAACAACCCGATTGGCCGTTATACAGTGACGTTTAATGACGATCCGGCAAACGGTGGTACGCTGCAGAGTGTTGCCCTGATCGCGGGTGCAAGTGGTTCTGCCTATGACCCGGCGACCGGCACGATCACCGTGCGTGTCAACGATGATCCAGCCGCAGGTGACCCAATTGAAATCACAATTGGTACGCCCAACTCGAGCGAAGGCCTGACCCAGGTTGGCGATAAATTCCAGCCGCTCAACGTATCTAAAGATGGCTCGGCCGCAGGGTCGATGACCACGGTTGAAGTGGACGAAAATGGGTTTGTGCATGCCTATTTTGACACCGGTATAACCCGCACCATTTTCCAGGTGCCTCTGGTTGACGTGCCGAACCCCAACGGCATGGTTGCGATGGATAAACAGATCTACATGCCATCGCCCGAAAGCGGCAATATGTTCCTTTGGGATGCTGGTGACGGCCCGACAGGGGATGTTGTTGGCTATGCGCGTGAAGAAAGCACCACCGACGTGGCAAGCGAACTGACCGCGATGATCCAGACGCAGCGCGCCTATTCGTCGAACGCCAAGGTCATTCAGACCGTCGACGAGATGCTGCAGGAAACCACCAACATCAAACGCTAATCGCCACTGAAGGAGGTCGCTAAATGTCCCTTACAAGTGCTCTTAACAACGCGTTTAGCGGCCTTCGGGCCAACACCCGCGCGGCAGAGATTATCGCGACGAACATTTCGAACGCTACAACCGAAAGCTATGGCCGCCGGGAAGTGGCGTTGGAACCGGGTATGAACGGTACGGGTGGCGTGCACATTTCAGGTGTGACGCGTCACAGTGATCCGGTTGTCATGGCCGATCGTCAGAATTCGGATGCCTCTCTTGGCTATTCCGACAGTATGTATGCCTTTGCCAAAGGGCTTGAAAATGCCGTGGGCGAATCCGGTGCGCCGGGATCGCTGACAGGGCGGGTCAGCGCGTTTGAAAATGCTCTGCTTTCGGCGGCGTCAAACCCCGCGTCGACGCAGCGATTGGAACTGGTTGCAACAACGGCCAATGATTTGGCCAATACACTCAATGCTTTGGGTGCCGAAGTTCAAGACGCGCGGGCAACCGCAGATCGCAATATTTCCAATCAGGTCGATAGCCTGAATTCGGCAATGGTGCGGTTGGATGAAATCAACAACAAGATCATCAAAGCCAGCTCAACAGGCGGGGAACTGGCCTCGCTTCTGGATGAGCGGCAGAAGGTTCTCGATTCCGTTTCGGAAATTGTGCCATTGCGCGTGGTTGAGCGTGAACGCGGGGATATCGCGGTGTTCACAGCTGGCGGTGCGGCTCTTTTGGATGGGCGGCCCTACGAGGTTGGGTTTACCCAAACCAATGCTATCGCTGCAGGAACGACCCTCGCAGGGGGCGGTCTCTCTGGTCTAACGCTCCATGGTCTTGCCTTGGATAGCGGACCAAACGGTCCGTTTGCCGGCGGATCTCTGGCTGCAAATTTTGAAATTCGCGATGGTGAAGGTGTGGAGCGTCAGGCTGAGCTTGATGGCATCGCACGGGATCTGATTGAACGACTGGATGACAGCGGACCGGATGGAACCTTGGCTGCGGGTGATCCGGGATTGTTCACCGATGCCGGGTTGGCTTTTGTGCCGGCCAATGAAGTGGGTATTGCCAACCGCATCGGTCTGAACACCTTGGTTTCCCCCAGTGGTGGTGGAGCCTGGCGTCTGCGTGATGGTCTGGGGGCCGCTGGCCCCGGTGAAGTTGGCGATGCGTCTCTATTGCAGGGGGTTTCGGCAGCCTTGTCCACGTCAAGCGTGCCGTCTTCCAGCAATCTTGCCTCTGTTTCGCGTAGCTTTATCGATCACTCAGCCGAATTTGCTTCGGCGGCCTCTGGTTCACGGGTTCGGGCCGAAAATCAGCGCAGCTTTGCCTCGTCGCAGAACATTGCTCTGAAAGAACTCGAGATGTCGAAAGGCGTCGATACCGACAGCGAACTGCAACGTCTGATGCAGGTTGAACAACAATACGCCGCAAGCGCCAAAGTGATGTCCACAGTGGACGAACTTATGGAACGCTTGATGGCCATCTAAGGAGAAACCTTGATGCAATCTGTAGGAGATATGGCCCGGTCATTGGTTCTGCGAACCAACCAAGTGCAGCTGCGGCAGCAGATGGATAAGCTTGCTGTCGAAGTGGCCACCGGCTTTGCTAAAGATTCCGCCAAAAAGCTGGGTGGAGATACCACCAGCCTGCTGGCCATTGATCGCACGCTGGCCAAGTTGGACGCATATAAGATCAACACCACCGAGGCGACCTATGTCACCACCTCGATGCAGAACGCGATGGATGAGATGCAGCAGCGGTCACAAACCCTGTCACAGACTCTGATCGCTGCGGATCTGACGCCCAACTCGACTCTGTTAAAGACAATGTCGGACGATGCCGAAAATGCTATGGCTCAGGTTCTGAATGGTATGAATCGTCAGGTGGCAGGGCGTTTCTTGTTCTCGGGGACGGCAACGGATCAACCTGCGGTGCAGGGTGTTGATGTGATGATGAATGAGTTGCGGACCGCGTTGGCCGGGGCCACTACCGCAGCGGATGTGAACACGACGCTTGATACCTTCTTTGGGGCAGGTGGCGCGTTTGAGACCACGATCTATCAGGGATCCAACAATGGGCTGTCGCCCATGCAGCTTTCGGAAACGGAATCCGCAAGCGTGGATATCAAAGCCACGGATCAGGCATTCCGTGACATTCTAAAGCCCATGGCCATGGCTGCTATTGCCACAGACGGAACCCTGGGTTTGTCGGGTGATGTTCAGGTCGAACTTCTTGCTCAGTCCGGGCGCGATCTTTTGGGGGCGCAGACCTCGATCGTTGAACTTCGGGCAAGCCTCGGTGCGCTTGAGGGCCGGATTGAAGAAACCGTGGCGCGCAATTCGGCTGAGATCACATCAACACAGCTGGCGCGGCTTGAGCTGGTGGGCGTGGATGAGTTTGAAACTGCGACCAAATATGAGAGTGTCCGAGGGCAGCTTGAGAGTCTCTATGCCATCACCGCCCGGTCACAACGTTTGTCGCTGGCGGAGTATCTCTAATGCATAGATTTCTGATCCTTCTCACCGCTTTGTTTGCCCTAGCGCTTCCTGCCGCGGCCCAATCTGTGCGCATCAAAGACCTTGTTGAGGTCGACGGTGTGCGCTCGAACGATTTGGTCGGTTACGGGCTTGTTGTGGGTCTGAATGGCACCGGCGATGGGCTACGCAATTCGCCTTTTACCGAAGACATCATGTCGAACATTCTGGAACGGCTTGGCGTGAACGTGACGGGGGAACAATTCCGTCCTCGGAACGTTGCAGCGGTTTTGGTTACCGCAAAATTACCTGCCTTTGCCCGCACAGGGGGACAGATTGATGTCACCGTGTCGGCGATTGGCGACGCAAAAAGCCTGTTGGGCGGTACACTGGTCATGACGCCGATGAATGCGGCGGACGGCCAGATTTATGCGGTTGCACAGGGCACCGTGATTGCCGGTGGCGTCGCAGCAGAAGGTGAGGCGGCTAAGGTTGTCCAGGGTGTGCCAACAGCAGGTGTAATTCCCTCGGGCGCACGGGTTGAGCGCGAGGTAGAGTTTGATTTCTCGAAGCTGTCGTCGCTGCGTCTTGCGCTACGCGAACCGGATTTCACCACAGCTGCGCGGATCGAGGAAGTCATCAACCGAGCGGTAGGACGTCGTGCCGCCACCATGATGGATGCAGGTACAATCAATGTGGATCTGAACCGCACAGGCACCTCGTCTCCTGCGCGGGCGATTGTGGCGATTGAAAACCTTGAGGTCGAACCTCAGCGTAAAGCACGCGTTGTGGTCGATCAGCGCTCGGGAACCATTGTAATGGGCTCGGATGTCCGCATCTCTCGGGTGGCCGTATCACAGGGCAATCTAACGCTGCGTATCGAAGAGGCGCCAATTGCGGTTCAACCTAACCCATTTTCGGATGGTGAAACCGTTGTGGTGCCCCGCACTGCTGCGGGAATCGAGGAAGAGCCGGGGATCGGTTTGGCCGTTGTGCCTGAAGGGACGTCGTTGTCCCAGGTGATCGCAGGCTTGAATGCGCTGGGCGTTAGCCCACGAGACATGATCGACATTCTCAAAAGCATCAAAGCAGCCGGCGCGCTGCATGCTGAATTTGTTGTGATGTAGAGACAATCGAAGTGGCGCTGAGGGTTTCTTAACCGCTCGGTGCCACTTTGACAGTGAATTAGGTCTGGGAGTCTCCGAATGCTGGGAATCATCGGTATCGTCGTCGTTTTTGTAATGGTGTTTGGCGGTTACCTCGCCGCAGGCGGGAAGCTTGGCATCATTATCAAAGCGCTGCCTTTTGAATTTATGATGATCGGCGGTGCGGCTGTTGGGACCTTTATGGTTGCCAATGACGGGGCGACCATCAAACACACGCTGAAAGACGTTGGAAAGGTCTTCAAAGGCGCCAAGTGGAAATCGGAAGATTACCGGGATCTGCTGTGTCTGCTGTTTGAGTTGATCCGACTGGCACGTCAAAACCCTGTCGCGATCGAAGAGCATATTGAATCGCCTTCAGAATCGGACATTTTCACCAAGTATCCAAAGCTGTCGGCGGATAAATATGCGCTTGAGCTGATCTGTGACACCATGCGCTCGGTCTCGATGAACTACGATGACCCGCACCAGGTCGAGGAAGTTCTGGACAAGCGTATCGACGCCATGGGGCACCACGCCCAACATTCGAGCCATGCGCTACAAACCGTGGCTGACGCTTTGCCCGCTCTGGGGATTGTTGCGGCGGTTCTCGGGGTTATTAAAACCATGGCATCGATCGACCAGCCGCCAGAAGTTCTGGGTAAACTGATTGGTGGCGCTCTGGTTGGTACCTTTCTTGGGATTTTCTTGGCCTACTGTCTTGCGGCACCTTTCGCCGGAAAAGTGAAGGCCGTGGTCGACGAAGATATGCAGTTTTACCAGCTGATCCGTGAGGTTTTGGTGGCCAATCTGCACAACCATGCAACGAACATTTGTATTGAGGTCGGGCGTCAGAACACGCCTTCGCATCACCGTCCTAGTTTCGAGGATTTGGAAGAGGCCCTCAAGTCGGTCAAACAGGAGGCCGCATGAAGTACCTATTGGCAGCAGTGGTTGCGGCAATGCCGGTTGCGTCTATGGCGCAATCGGTTGTTGTACGTGGTGGAGAACACGGGGATTTTACCCGTCTTGTGTTCAGCATACCGCGCAATACCGTCTGGGATGTTGAGCCCAATGCCGACAAGCAATCGGCCACAGTCCGTTTTGGTAAATCAGGTCTTACCTTCAATACCAAAGAGGCCTTTGCTCGGATCACCCGTGACCGTGTGACGGGGTTGACTCCGGCCGTCGAGGAATCGGCCGTTGAGATCCAGCTGGGGTGTGACTGTGACGTGACGCCGTTTCTGTTGAATGGCCGGTATTTGGTCCTGGACGTGGGCCCGGCGGCTGAAAAACCTGCAGAACAACAGCAGGCGGCTT
This sequence comes from uncultured Pelagimonas sp., assembly GCA_947497905.1. GTDB lineage: Bacteria > Pseudomonadota > Alphaproteobacteria > Rhodobacterales > Rhodobacteraceae > CANMIH01. Next base: position 83,547 of record CANMIH010000002.1, on the reverse strand, counting down.
TGCCTTTGGCTCCGACAGTGGCCAGACCTGCGCCAGTACCCGTGTTATCAACGTCGCCTTTGACCGCAGATTTTTCGGCCATTCGGGTTGGGCGTAATGCCGGAGTTGGGCCAACCAACGATGCCGCTGAATTGTTGCAATTTGGGCCACGGGTGCCGCGCCTGGATCAGGAGGTTGCAGCCGCAGAGACTGTTGACCCTGACACGCCACCGCCGTCGATTCTTGGTGAACAAATTGCTCAGAACCTGGCGGTTGCGGCCACACGTGGATTGCTGGATGCGGCGCATCTGCCGGAGATTCTAGACCCTAATCAAGGGCGGTCTGATCACGACACACAGTTTGCGCCATCACCTGCGCCGTCACAAACCGCAGATCCGATATTGGATGCAGCCAGTCTGCTGTCGAACGTGACCAAAGAGCCAACAAAACCCGGGTTCATATCCGTGGGGGGCGAAAGCTGTTTTCAAGACCGTGATCTTAAATTGGCCAAATGGGTCAAAGAGGATGCGGATATCGGCGATGTTTCGGTGGACTACCGTGGCCGGATTTTTGGTGAGTTTGACCGCGTCAACGAAAAGATCCTGAAGAAGCATGTTCAGTCTCTGTTGCATTTCGGTTTTGGCGCCGAAGCCCGTCAGGCGCTTTTGCTGGGCAAAGACAATCCCATGTTGCGGGCCATGTCGTATATCGTAGATGGTGAAGATGATCCCACGGATCATTTCAAGGGCCAGGCGGTGTGCGATGGCTATTCCGCGCTTTGGGCGGTTGCAGACTCGGGATCACTTCCTCCGGGATCGGATGTGAACCAGCCTGCGGTGCTGCGGGCGTTTGAATCTCTGCCGCGTCACCTGCGCGAGTATCTTGGACCAAAGATGGCTAAGAACCTTGCCGAAGCCGGATATACCAGCGCATCGGCGGATATGCTGCGCCGTCTTGAGCGCATGACAGGCACAGAAACCAACAGCATTGCCCTTGGCAAAGCGCGTCTGGATGTTATGGCGGGCAAAACCGAAGAAGCGCAGGACCGTCTGCGTGAGCTGGCAACAGGATCAGGGCCAGAGGCGGTAGATGCTCTGACGGCCTCAATTGAGCTTGCCAATGCGACCGGTGAAGCAGTGCCAGATCGGATTGTAGAGCTTACCGCCGCTTATGCGACTGAACACCGTAACGACGCAGAAAAAGGGCCGCAGCTTTGGCAGGCCCATGTCCGGTCGCTTTTGGCGAATGGCCAGTTTGATACCGCGTTCAAAGTGCTCAAAGAGGTGGAAGGCATTCCCGAAGAAATGCGTGAAGACACGCGTACAGATGCCTTGGAATCTCTTGTTGCCCATGCCGGAGATTTGACATTCCTGAAGATCGCCTATGCCGAGGGGATTCAAAAGGGAAAATGGCCCAATAAACTTCTGGCGCAAAATGTGGCGCGCCGCATGTTGGATCTGGGTCTTCCCGAAGCCGCGCTTCATAGCATCGACCTTATGGGGGCAGACAATGCGCGTGAGGTCCGTCTGATCAAGGCGCAGGCGTTGCTGGATCTGTCGCGCCCGGAAGAGGCGGAAATAACGCTGATCGGGTTGAGCGGTGATGATATCACCCCGCTTCGGGCCGAGGCGCGCCGTCAGATGGGCGATCATGAATATGCACGTCTGGTCTATAATGAACTTGGGGCGCAAAGCGATGCATTGCAGTCGGCCTGGCTTTCGGGGGATTGGCAGAACGTTCAGGACAGCGAAGACGCGACATTCTCTCCTGCAGCTGCTTTGATCCAGAATGACGGACCGCAGATCGCACCTGAAGGGGTTACCCTTCGCGATGCAGCGGCCCTGTTTGATGCCAGCGAAAGCTCACGTGAGACGCTGCGCGCACTGTTGGATGCCACGCGGATCACCGACGAAAACTGATGATTTTGACCGGCTCGGGCGCACGTCCCGGGCCGGTGAAATTTCTCTGCTGAGAGCAACAATCTTAAAACTGTCAGCGTCTTGGTTACCAAAAATCAACCAGTGTAAATTAATTTGACCTCAAAGAACCTTTGAGGGACCGGCCTAGAAATGGCGAATTTCCAAGGGCGCAGAATGCGCAAGCCCGATGTGACACACGCAAGGACCATGCCATCGCCTCAGGGCGTTAGGAGGGACCGCGCATGAACATGTCGTATAAAAATCTGTTCAATCCCACTGTTATGATGGCCTTGGCGCTTATGGCGGTCATCGTCATGATGATCCTGCCGGTGCCATCCTGGGTGTTGGATGTTGGCTTAGCGGCCTCCTTTGGTCTGGCGATCCTTATTTTCACCGTGACGCTGTTCATTGAACGTCCACTGGATTTTTCGGCATTTCCGACGATCCTGCTGACCTCGCTGATGTTGCGCCTTTCGCTGAACGTCAGCTCAACCAAGCTGATTATTGGTCAGGGGCATACCGGCACGCATGCCGCCGGTGAGGTGATCCAAGGATTTGCGAACTTTGTTATGGGCGGCAGCGTCTTTCTGGGGCTCGTGGTGTTTGGCGTTCTGATGATCGTGAACTTTGCGGTGATTACCAAAGGCTCGGCCCGGATGGCGGAAGTCTCCGCGCGATTTGCTTTGGATGGTATGCCGGGCAAACAGCTTGCGATTGATGCGGATATGTCCGCAGGTGCCATTGATCACGCCGAGGCGAAGCGTCGCCGCGAAACTGAACAGCTTGAAACCACCTTTTTCGGATCGTTGGATGGTGCGTCCAAGTTTGTGAAGGGCGATGCGGTCGCAGGTTTGCTTATCACGCTTTTGAACCTAGTCATGGGTATGATCATGGGTGTGGCCGTACATGGCATGGCTATGGGCGAGGCGATTGAAACCTACGCCATTCTGACTGTCGGTGATGGCCTGGTTTCGCAGATCCCGGCGGTTATCATCTCGGTTGCGGCGGGTTTGCTTCTCGCACGCGGTGGCGCAACAGGGTCGACCGATTCTGCCATTGTTGGTCAGCTTGCCAAACACCCGTCGGCGCTTGCCACGGTTGCGGTGCTTATGGTGCTGTTTGCGCTGGTTCCCGGTCTTCCCTTTGTACCTTTTATTTTGGGTGGTGCGTTGTTGGGTGGTGCTGCCTATTGGCTCTACACCCATCCGCCTGAAGAGGTCAGTGACGAAGACGAGGATGAAGATGCTCCGACAGCGCCGACCGCGCGTCCAATGGGCGATGTTCTGGACCTGGACGACATTCACGTCGAGTTCTCGCCCGATCTTGTAAATATGGCGCTTGATCCGGGCACCGGGTTGGATGTGCGGATTTCGAATATGCGAAACCACATTGCATCGAACTTTGGTCTGGTTCTGCCTGAGATCCGCCTTACTGATGCGCCGGCCCTGCCAACGGGCACCTATTCGATCCTCATTCATGGCGTGGAAATGACACGCGGTGAGCTCAATGCGGATCTGGTGCTGGCGCTTGTGCCGGAAGATGCAAGTTCGCTACCACCCGGTCGCGACGTGGTCGAACCTGTCTATGGAGCGCCCGCACGATGGATTCGACCTGAAGAGCAGGAAAAAGCCGCCATCACCGGCGTGACGATTGTGACCCCGTCTGAGGTGTTGGCCACACATCTGCTCGAGGTGATCCGCCGGAACTTTGGTCGTCTGCTGACGTTGAAAGCGCTGCGCCGGTTGTTGGATGAAATGACCAACCTATCGAATGGACATCGTGCCGAGGCCAACCGCAAGCTTCTGGATGAACTGATCCCAGAGAAGGTTCAGATCGATACTCTGCTTCAGGTTCTGCGGCTGTTGCTGGACGAACAGGTTTCGATCCGCAACCTGCCACTTATCCTCGAGGCGATCTCGGAAATGCGTGGCCAGCCCGCGCGCGCTGAGGCGATCTGTGAACATGTGCGCCAACGTCTTGGGTTCCAGCTGGTTGCCAATATGCGCCGCGAGGACGGCACCATTCCTTTGATCCAGCTGGCCCCGGAATGGGAAGATACATTCTCGGCCTATCAGATCGAAGGTGGTCCGGGCGCCTTGGATATCGCGCTGCCTCCAGATCGGTTTGAGGCACTGACCACGGGTCTGGCCAATCAAATTGGCGAAGCAGGTAGTCGCGGGGTTATCCCGGCTGTGGTTACATCGGCCCGCCGCCGTCGTTTCCTACGCACAGTGATGGCAGCCAAAGGTATGACCAACCCTGTGATGTCGTTCGAAGAAATTGGGCTTGAGGCGCGACCGTCTTTGGTTGGCGTGGTGGCAGCGTGACGGCGCTTTTGCCCTTGGTCGAGATTGTCACAGGCTCGTTTTGGATCGGGCTTGTGGTTTTTCTACGTGTGGGCGCAATGATGATGGCAATGCCCGCGCTTGGGGAACAGATGATCCCAGCGCGGTTCAAACTGTTTATTGCGCTGATGATGACAACGGTTGTCACACCTGCGGTTGCCCCTCACCTCGATTTGCCGGAACCCACGTTGAACGTGTTCCTATACGCGCTTGCGACCGAAACAATTGCCGGATTGTTCCTAGGGATGATGTTGCGGATGTTTGTCATGGCCATCCAGGTTGCAGGCGCCATGGCGGCGCAATCCACCTCTCTGTCTCAGATCCTTGGTTCGGCGGGAATGGATCCTTTGCCTGCAATCGGGCAGATCCTGTTTATGGCGGCGCTTGCGCTTTTGATGACCACTGGATTTCACGTGAAAGTGGCGATGTTCATTCTGCTGTCCTATGAAATTCTACCCGCTCTCGAATTCCCAAATCCGGCGGATGTCGCCGAAGCGGGTGCCATGCGGGTGTCTAAAACCGTCTCGCTTGCCTTCACATTGGCGGCGCCGTTTGTGATCTTGTCGGTGCTCTATAACCTCACATTAGGTGTGATCAACAAAGCGATGCCCCAGCTTATGGTGGCGTTTGTTGGTGCGCCGGTGATCACCTTTGGGGCGATGGCGATGTTGCTTGTTGCAGCGCCTTTGATGCTGACCGTGTGGTTTGAAGCCTTTGAATCCTTTCTCATAGCGCCGTTCAGGTAGGGGGACAGGATGTCAGAGAAAGACGAAGGCGAAGAAAAGAGCCACGAACCGTCCCAAAAGAAATTGGATGACGCCCGTAAGAAAGGTGACATCCCCCGCGCCGCGGATCTTCTGACGGCGATGGCCTATCTGGGTATGCTTTTGTTTGGCACAGCCGTGGGCGGATATAGTCTTACTGGATTTGCCGATGCGGTTTTGCCGTTGATCGAGCAACCCGATCGTCTGGATAGCCTGTTTTTCCGCGATGGTGCTCAGTCGATCACCGGTCAGGTGATGAAAGCGGCTCTGACACCGGCCCTGCCAATTATGGTGGTGCCGGGGATTTTCGTTTTGCTCACCCTCTTTGCGACACGGGGCATTGTATTTGCGGGATCCAAACTTCAGCCGAAAATCTCGCGCCTGTCGCCGATTGAAAACGCCAAGAACAAATTTGGCCGAAAGGGTTTGTTCGAATTTGCGAAGAGCTTTTTCAAACTGACCATCTATTCGGTTCTACTTGGGGTGTTTCTGCGCGCCCAGCTTGAGGAAATTGTCGGCAGTATCCGCACAAGCCCGGGTGAAACGGTGCTGATGATGACCGGCATGATGATGAAGTTTCTTTTCATTGTTGTGCTGATCGCGTTGGTGATCGGCGGGGTGGATTGGTTTTTCCAGCAGGCAGAACACACGCGCAAAAACCGTATGACTTTGAAGGAACTCAAAGATGAATCCAAAGAGGCCGAAGGGGATCCCCATCTCAAGCAACATCGCCGGATGCGCGCGCAAGAACTGGCGCTGAACCAGATGATGGGCGAAGTGCCCAATGCGGATGTGATTATTGTGAACCCGACGCATTATGCAGTTGCCTTGAAATGGAGCCGTATGCCGGGTGCCGCACCAGAATGTGTGGCCAAAGGTGTCGATGAGGTTGCCCTGCGCATTCGTGAGGCCGCAACGGAGGCGGGCGTGCCCATTCATTCCGACCCGCCGACAGCACGCGCCTTGTATGCAACCACAGATATCGGACGTGAAATCGATCCTGACCACTATGAACCGGTGGCGGCTGCGATCCGGTTTGCCGAAGCCATGCGCCAGAAAGCGCGCGAGAGAGGGTTTTGATGAAAACGGAGTATGACGAGCTTATCACCGTGACCGAGATGCTGCGCGAACGCGCCTTGGAAAAGCATCGTGTGAACCTCGCCGCGAGCCATGCGCTGGCGCAGGAGCTTGGTGAGATTGATCACATGCGTGAAGAGGCACAGAAAGACATCATGGATATCAGTGCCCGCCGGATGGTGGGGGCTGATACCGCCTGGCAGGGCTGGTTGCTGCAACGCCGTGCTGAAGTGTTACAGCGCACAGCGATGGCGCGGGCCAAAGAAGCCCAAAGTCTGTCGGATGCCCGCAAGGCCTATTCCCGCGCTGAGGCTGCGCTGGAACTGCAAAAAGAGATTCAGGAAAAAGCCAAGCGCAAGCGCCTTGAGACACAGGCCGATACGCTGGATGCCCTGTCGACCATGCGCAATTGGAGCAGCACCTAATTCAACTGTCTGCTTTTCAGCAGCATAGAAAAAACGCCCGCGAGATGAGACTCGCGGGCGTTTTTTGTTGGTTCGAGGTGTCGGATCAGACGTCCTGGCGGGCAATTTCCGTAATCAAGACATCGCTGACCTGTTTGCCAAGCACCCCATGGGCGGCATCCAGAAGCGAGGACCGTAGGATGTCCATACGTTCCCCTGAGGTGAAGGCCCCTTCAAACCCGCCAATGTTGGCGTGATCAAACAGGACCTGGAGCATCACGTCACGCAGCTTTGGCTCAAAGGAATACACGGCTTCGGTGCTTCCATAGGGCACTTCGATGCTCAGCGACGCAACGACCAGTGCGTTGACCTGATCGGGGCCAAGAACCGGAATAACAAACTGATTGCTCAGTTTTACATATTCACTGCCCTCAGCGGGGCCGTCTTTCACCTCTTCTTCGACGGTCTCGTGCGCCACCTCTTCGGTGGGCACAACACAATCGACCGCAGCATGTTGCTCTTCCTGAGCAGGCATGAGGAACAGGCCGGCACCTACACCGGCGCCCGTTCCAATTAGTGCAAGGATGATGGGCAGAAGTTTCTTCATGTCATTTCCTTAGAAGGGCAGAACCATGTCGACGACTTGCTGGCCGATGCGTGGCTGCTGGACATCGGTGATCTGACCACGGCCGCCATATGAAATGCGCGCCGATGCGATCTTGTCATAGGTGATTTCGTTCTGACGCGAGATATCTTCGGGGCGGACATAGCCCGAGACAATCAACTCGCGGATTTCAAAGTTCACGCGCACTTCTTGCAGGCCTTCGATAGCCAGAACCCCGTTGGGCAGGACATCGGTCACGGTGGCCGCGACGCGCAGAGTAAGCTTTTCTTTCCGCTTCACGCTGCCATCGCCGGTGGAGGAGCTGCTGCTGGAAATGTCGACGGCACTGTCAAGTGATGCGCCTTCGGGCTGGCCGCGATTGATCCGTTCGGGGATGCCAAAGAAATCGGGAATGCCAAGGGTTTCTTTTCCACCACGCGAACGCGCGGTGCTGTTGGAGATCTCGGCTTTTTCGTCGATCTCAATCACAACCGTCATAATGTCCCCACGGTTGACCGCGCGGCGATCCCCCAGAAGCGAAGTCTGATTGCCGCTCCAGAGCGATGCGCGGTCGGATGACCGTTTGGGTGGCTCAACATCAGGCAGGCCTGAGGCAATCATTGCAACCCGTTCTGGGCTTTGTGTGGTGGGGGTAAAGCTTGGAGCTTTGCCCAGGTGATCCATCTTCGCACATGCGGCGGTGGTGACGATCAAGCCAATCAGGCAGAGTTTCTTCAACATGTTGGTCCTCATCTGGATACGACCACGGAGCCATTCGGGGCAACGGTGCCGAATAATACGGTTCGGGAAGACGTGTTTTGGACACGGATACGTTCGCCCACACTGCCTCGTGCAAGGGCGCGGCCTTCGGCGATGATGCGCAGGCCCCCTTGGTTAAAGACCAGCTCGACGTATTGATTGCGGTCGATCAAGGCGGGTTCTCCGATATGACCGCGCATAATGGCGCGACCGGGATAGATGGCCACGCGGGCCTCTTTCCCGATGACCTCTTCCATCGAGTTGTACGCGCCTTGCACCTGAGCCGCGTCGACTCGCACATCCTGCGCGGTGATCAGCTGTTGTGGCCGGATGGTGGCCATGGCGACAACCGTTTCCGCAGCAGCAGATCCGGCCATCAACATCATCATCAGAGCAAGGCGTTTCATTAGCGCACCTGACTTGTTGCGGCCAACATTTGGTCAGCGGCCGAAATGACCTTGGAGTTCAGTTCGTAGCCGCGCTGGGCTTCGATCAGGTCGGTGATCTCTTTCACCGCATCCACCGAGCTGTCTTCGAGATACCCCTGACGCAGCGAGCCAAGACCGTCTTGTCCTGGGGTTGATTGCAGAGCAGGGCCTGAGGCTTCGGTTTCAAGGAACATGTTTGAGCCCATAGCCTCGAGACCTTTGGGGTTGGCGAAACCTGCGAGTGTAAACTGCCCCAGGAGCTGACCCTCGGTGGCATCAGCAAAATAGGCATAGACCTCACCGTCACCATTGATCGAGATTTTGCGCGCATCGTTTGGCACAACAATCTCTGGGGAGACCGGGAAACCATCCGAGGTGACAATCACACCTTCACCGGTACGCTTCAGGCCACCATCGCGGGTATATCCGGTCTGACCAGAGGGCAGGGTCACTTCCAGATATCCCGATCCTTCGATCGCAACATCCAGATCGCCGCCAGTGGCCGACAGCGCCCCCTGTTCAAGCTGAACAGCGATGGCAGAGGGGCGCACACCCAGACCAAGCTGAATGCCAGTGGGCAGAACCGTACCATCGGAGGCATTGATTGTACCCGCGCGCGCCAGCTGTTGATAATGCAGGTCGGCAAACTCGGCTTTGCGGGCGTTGTAACCTGTTGTGCTCATGTTCGAGAGGTTGTTCGAGATAACCTCGACCCGCATCTGCTGGGCGCTCATGCCGGTGGCGGCGATTTTAAGTGCACGCATGGGTACTCTCCTATTTCACAAATGATTTGAGGGCGTTACGAATACGTTCGTCTTCGCGCTCGACAAAACTCTGACCCATCTCGTAGGCGCGCTGCACCTCGACCATGCGGGCCATCTGAAGGATGGTGTCGACGTTTGAGGCCTCGGTGAACCCCTGCATTACATGCGGGTTTTCAACCGGTTCATAGCCGCCATCCGCCCGAAACATCACACCGCTTTCGCGGATCATGCCATTGGGATCATTGGGGCGCACGACGCCGATTTTGCCCAAGGGAACGCCATCGGCGCTGAGCGTGCCGTCCTGGGCCACAAACAGATCTGCTGCGCCGGGAGGAACAAAGATGGGGGACCCACCTTCATCAAGAACCGCGTGGCCATCCATAGTGACAAGCGTGCCAACCGCGCTGGGCGAAAACGCACCGGCACGGGTCAGGCGTTGCTCGCCATTGGAATCGACGAGAAAGTACCCTTCGCCCTCGATGGCAAGATCAAAGGCACCCCCGGTGGGTTCCAGGTTGCCCTGCAGATACGAGGTTTTGCCAACACGGGCATCGGCCATTGAAATGCTTTCACCGCCGTCACCGCTGGTGACATATTCGGAAAAGATCACACCTTCCTGTTTAAAACCGGTTGTCTGCGCGTTGGCGATGTTGTTTGCGATCACCTGCATTTCGCGCAACAGGCCCGACTGACGGGACAGTGTGGTATAGCTAGCTGATTCCATGTCAGCCTCCTGTGATGATCGGGATGATCTGGTTTTGGAAAAAATCCACCAGGGTCTTGGTCATGAAGCCCATCGACATCCAAAACACGGCCACAATGCCCAAAAGCTTGGGCACAAATGTCAGGGTCATTTCCTGAATCGAGGTCAGTGCCTGAAACAGTCCTACGCTTACCCCCATCACCAGGGCGGTGGTGAGAATAGGCACCGAAACAATTGTGGCGATCCACAATCCCTGGCGCAGCGTGTCAAAGAAGATGGCTTCGGTCATCATGGGCTTAGACCGGCATCCGCAGAATTTCTTGATAGGCTTCGACAACCTTGTCACGCACAGCAACCACGGCTTCGACCGCCAGCTCGGACTGGGCCAGAGCCTCAACCAAAGCATGCGGATCTGCATCGCCTGTCATGGCGTTGGCAGCAGTGGTTTCTGCCTGTTCTAAGGTGCCTGAAAACTCATTTGCGAATTTCGCAAAGTCTTTTTCAATCGGGGGAACCGCCTCGGGCTGCGGTTCCATGGCTGGCATCGAAGCCGCATACTTCTGCGCGGCGTAGAGCGATCGGACGTCCATTCTGGTCTCCTGTCCCTATGTAGTCTGTGTTATCGGCGCAGCAGGTCCATCAATCCTTTGGACATGTCGCGTGTTTGTTCGAACATCTTGAGGTTGGCCTCATAGCTACGCTGTGCTTCGCGGGCGTCAGCCATTTCGATGATCAGGTTCACGTTTGATCCTTCGTACTCGCCATTGGCGTCTGCCAGCGGGTGTGCAGGATCGTGAATTTTGGTCAGTTCACTGCGGTCAAGATTGACCGAGCCTGTCCGTACACGGGCAAGGGCATTGTCCCCCTGCTCAAGATTGAACGGCACCATCTTGCGGCGATAGCCGGGGGTGTCGACGTTGGCGATGTTTTCTGACGTAAGACGCAGGCGGCTGGCCTGGGCGCGCAGACCGCTTGCTGTGACGGATAGGGCTTCTGAAAATGCACTCATTGTCCTGCTCCTGACTTATCGTTTACCGATGCTGGTACGAAGGATGTTCAGATTGCTGCGATAAATTGCGAGAGCCCGGTCATTCTGACGCTTGGCCCCTACGGCATTGATCATCTCTTCTTCCAGGGAAACGGCGTTTCCATTGGGGTCGGCAGCCCCGCGTTCTTCGATGAACTGGATATTCCGGTCCACCGAGCCATTCATATGTCCAGAGCGGGTCGCGCGTTGCCCAACCATCGCGTCGCGGACGGTGTCCTCGAACGCGTGGAGATGACGCGCGCGGTATCCCGGCGTGTCGGCGTTTGCGATATTCTGTGCGCTGAGCGCCTGCTGGGTTCCAGCATGTCGCGCCATAGCCATCGCCGTTCTGAAGATGTCCAAGTTTTGGAACATCGGGGCTTCTCCCTCGATTGCTTCAACCAAGGCTTAACCCTGATTCCTTTAAAAACGGTTTGCATAAAATTGAATGGAGCGACCGATGGAAGAAGACATCACGGGCTTGCGCTCGAGGATCGCGCAGATGCAACCGGTGCGGGCCGTGGGCCGAGTGGACTCGGTAGACGGTACCGCCATTTGGGTACGCGGGCTTTCAGAAAAAGCCTGTATTGGTGATAGGTTACGGCTCATTCGACCCGATGGAGAATTGGGGGGGGAGGTGCTTCGTATCCGCGACGATTTGGTGGCAATGCTGCCCGACGAATCGGCGGAAGGGGTCTCAAAAGGAGACCGTGTTGCCGTGATGGGCCCCCCGACTCTGGCCCCGCATGATGGTTGGATTGGCCGAGTCGTTGATGCCTATGGTCGTCCTATGGATGGCATGCCTTTGGCGCCTGGGCCGCGCAGGCGACCTTTTCGGGCCAGTCCGCCCCCTGCTGCATCACGCCGCCCGATGGGAGAAAGGCTTGGAACCGGCATGTCTTTGTTCGACACGATGCTTCCTGTGGTACGGGGGCAACGGATTGGATTGTTCGCGGGCTCGGGGGTTGGGAAATCGACGCTTCTGGCCAACTTTGCCAAGGGCATGGAAGCGGATGTCGTCGTGCTTGCGCTTGTGGGGGAACGGGGCCGCGAGGTGCTGGAATTTGTTCGCTCTGTGCTGGGTCCGGAAGGCATGGCGCGCAGTGTCGTTGTCGCCGCCACCTCAGATCGGTCCCCTTTAGAACGCCGTCGGTGCCCTTTGGCGGCCATGACCATCGCCGAGCATTTCCGCGATCAAGGGAAACATGTGCTGTTCCTGGCCGATTCGATCACCCGTTTTGCAGAGGCACACCGCGAGGTGGCGATTGCTTCGGGTGAGATGCCGGCTCTGCGGGGCCATCCGCCCTCTGTGGCGCATCAGATTATGCGCCTGGCTGAGCGCGCTGGGCCGGGGGCTGGAAATGCCGGTGATATCACCGCAATTTTCAGCGTTCTGGTGGCGGGATCTGACATGGATGAACCGGTTGCCGACATTTTGCGCGGGGTTCTGGATGGGCACGTGGTGATGGATCGACAGATTGCTGAACGCGGCCGGTACCCGGCTGTGGATTTGCTGCGCTCGGTCTCCCGAAGCCTACCTGAGGCGGCAACGGATGCCGAAAATGAACTGATCATGAAAACCCGACAGTTGCTCGGGGCCTATTCCAAGTCGGAAACTATGGTGCGGGCAGGTTTGTACCGTGCGGGCGAAGACCCAGTTCTGGATCAGGCCATTCGGGTGTATCCGGAATTGGATGGGTTCCTGTCGGAAAATTCCACAAATGGCCCGGAAGGCGCGTTTCAAAAGCTGGAACTCCTGCTGCGCCGCGCCAAAGCCAGCCCAAACAAACGACCGGCGCCGCCCGCGCCGGCACGGCGGTCGTCTGTCCCCATGTGACTTCGGAATACATCACAAAGAAAAGGCCCCGAATTCCGGGGCCTTTTTTGTCAATGAGTAGATGTTGTCTTAATAGGAAGGGGACGGGATCTGCTGTAGCAGGGTGAGTGCAACTGAGGATGTATTTGCAGCCTGGAACTCCCGAACCTGGTTCATCATGAGATAGGTCTCAATCACCCGATTCATGTTCTCTGGTTCCGCCAGTTCAGAGAAATCCTTGATACCAAAGCGGCTTTCGGTTTTTTCCTTCATGGTCTCAACCTGTTTGTCGAGATCAATCTGACTAAACCCTGAAGGCAGGCCAAGCGCCGCTTCGAACACTCTGCGCAACGACGTGGTTCCCAGAACCTGATACCACTTGGTGTTGTCACTTGCCTCTGAAGTCGCCAGATTTGGCATCGCGCGTTCATAGTTCAGCGCGGTTCGCAACGTGTTGTCGACATTTCCAACAGCCACCTCAAACTCGTGATTGCGAAAATCCGAGATGATTTCATCGGCAAATGCAGGGTCCGCCAAAGGCGAGACCGGCTGGCGATTGAACTCAAAGGTTTTCGCCATATCAACCATGCGCTGATCACCCAGAACATTGGCGAGATCAGTGGCATCATCGGTGCCCTGTTCAAGAACCCGTTGCATCAAGGCAGGGCTTTTGCCTTCGAGATCAAAGGCCACCATTGTGACGCGGTAAAGCGTTGGATTGGCGATCAAATCCTGCGCGGATGTGACCGAGCCGATTGCCGCTTTGAAATCGGCAGTGTCCCGTTCAATGTTAAGCGCCACCTGAGTCCGGATCGCATCGCCGTAACTGGTGTTGGTGTCACCCGATTCGGCGAGCCCGGCCTCCATGTTCTCCAGAACATTGGCTTCGTATTTTTTGAGAAGATCCTCACCAAAGCCCGCTTCCTGGGTTTTGGGTTCAAGAACTTTTTCGAAGGTAAAGGCATTGGCCAGGGCGACATAACGGCTGTCGTTCAGTTTATTGGCCAGTGCGTTGTCATCTTCGGCGCCTTCTTCTAGCACCTTTTTGATCATGAACTTGCTGTCGATCTGGTCTTCAAGCCCAAAGGCAGACAAAGCGACCGACAGAAGCCGTCGGTCGTTTACCAAATCCTCCGGCGATTCCACCTTACCGATATTCTCTTTGAAATAGTCGATATCTCGGTTCAGTGTTGTCGACGAATTAAAGGCTTTGACCTGCGTGTCCATGGTGGACCGCAGGAATTGCCAGCCCAACAAGCCGCTTCCGACAATGGTGGGCTGAAAGCTCATTGGGCACCTGTCGCCAAAAGCCGATCTTCGCGTGGGATCAGAGCACGTAGTGCCTTGAGGCACTGATAAAACTGATCGCCCAGCAGCGAATCGGTGGCCTGCGACAGCAAGCGACGGCTGTCTGGATCAACCAGAATATGGCTGAGCTCTTCGATACGCGGCAACAGCTGGTTGCGGGCATCCTCGGCATCGGTATCGCCGGTCAGAATAAGCTGCGCAGTGTAGCACAGACGCCGAACTGGCGTTTTAGCCTCTTCCGGGTGAATGGCATCCCGCAGGCGCAGCACATTTGCATTGGGTGTCACAATTGACATCCGGCTGCGGCGATCGCCGTTTTCAATTACCGCGCCGTTGATAAGAACGCGCTCACGTGGACCAAGTTTAAGAACCAATCCGCTCATCGTGTAACCCTCCGGCCACCAAGCCCGCGGAGAATGGCAGCATTAATTTCAAGCAGCGGAGCAAGGCGGGCTTTTTTCATAAGCACCTTGTTTGTGTGCTGCTGGACAAATTCAGCAAGATAGAAGATCTGAGCCCGAAGCTCTTGTGGAAGCTCATTTTCCTGATCCGCGACGTCGATGGCCAATGTGGTCCAGAGACGGTGGTTGTCAGAGAGGGCTTCGACAAGTTTGGGATAGGCACTGGCACCACCTTCAGCGGCGGCTTTGATCCGGTGCGTGATTCGCGCGATAAGCTCATACTCGATGCCGCGGGGCGTTTTCGTCGTCTGAGCGGTTTGGGCGTAGGCGCGTTTGGCCATTGTTTGGGCGTTCACTTCATAACCTTCTGGTTTGAATGATCATAGTTTCAAAGAGGGCCGGTTGGTCCGGCCCCCCGAGTGTTCCGAATTAACGGAAGAGCGACAGCAGCTGCTGTGGTGCCTGGTTGGCAATCGACAGAGCCTGAACACCCAGCTGTTGCTGGACCTGCAGGGCCTGAAGTTTCGCCGATGTTTCTTCCATGTCGGCGTCAACCAGAGTACCGATGCCCGATTTCAGAGCGTCGGTCAGACCCGAGATGAACTCGGACTGTGTTTCAATGCGGCCTTGAACCGAACCAAAGGATGCTGCGGCATCGATCGAGGTTTGGATCAGACCTTCTACGGCGGTCAGGGCGCTATCAACGCCTTCCTGTGTGGTCACATCGATCTGGGAAATCTCGCCCAGACCACCACCGATTGTGTTACCCGCGGCGGCATAAGTATCTGCGCGCACGGTCACGTCATTGCCGACGGTGGTCGAACCGGTCACGGTTACCGCACCGCTGGTGGCATTGAACGACATCGACAGATCGTCAGAGTCCAATCCATTACCGGCGAGATGTGTTTTGAGCGCATCATTCAGACCGTCGAAAACGTCCTGTGCCGTGTCACCGACACGCGCAACATACATGATTTCCGAAGGACGGCCGGTGGCCGAGGTGGTGTTCGAACTTGCGAAATCACCTGCGCCTGCGGACAGCGAAATGCTGTAGCCAACGCCGGCTGCAACGCCAGCTGGTTCGATGGTGAAATCGGTGGTGTTCGCGGTGGCCGCACCAGCGACGGCCTGGGTCGCGCCCGCAGCGGAACCGGACATTTCAGCGCCACCCGTTGCCTGAGCGGCGCCGGTAATAACTGCGGCATTGGTGCCGAGGTCTTGTTTCGTTACGGTGATATCCGAGGCAGCAACGCCTGTACCGGAACGGTCAAGAGACGCCAGCACATTTACGGTATCTGACCCGGCAGTCGTCTCTTGGTTCGACAGTAGGTTCAGACCATTGAATTGGGCCGCGCCAACAACCGCACCAATCTGATCGCGCAGTGCATTAATGTCGGTCTGGATTTTTTCGCGATCAACGTTCTCTTCCTGCGCGGCGACAATCTTACCTTTGATGTCGGTCAGAAGTTCGGTGACGGTTTCCGAAGCCTGACGTGCTACGGTCACGGTCGACTGTCCAAGGTTAAGGCTGTCGGAAATCCCTTTGAAGCCTTTTACATCGGCTTCCATCACCTTTGAAATCGCCCAAACCGCCGAGTTGTCTTTCGCACTGGCAACGTTTTTGCCGGTCGAAATCTGGCTCTGGGTGGTCGCCATATCGCTGTTGATGGATTTCAGGGTTTGCAGCGCAACCATGGCGCCGTTGTTCGTCAGGATGCTAGACATGTTATGTCCTTTATTCATAAGCGCTTTTGCGCTGTTTTTGGGTCGCCGCGAGCGGCATCTCTGACGTCTTTCTGACGGGTGCGGCTTGTAGTTCTGAACCGCGCCATCCGTGTTTGGATGCAGGGGTAAATTGACCGGGGAGTCCTAATGTCGACCTAAGATCCCCGCTCAACTTCATTCACATTTGAATTAAATCCTTAAGCTCTGCGCTCGAGCTTGTTCATATGTGGTGCGTCGATGGTCATGCGGCGGCCATAGGCGTCATATGTATCCATGGATTTGCGAATGCGATTGAGGTCCCCAAGTCGAGAAGCCACATTGCGAATCCCCGCCAGCGCCTGATCAAAGAGCTCTTGGTTACGGCGCAACCCATCCCGCAGGGGTGCAATTTCAGTAACTGTGAACTCGTCAGCTGTCTGCAGGTCCTGCGTCAGCGATTCTTTTTCGTCCATCAACTCCGCGATGCGTTCAAAATCACCGGCCAGAAGCGCTTCGCGTTCTGCGGCAACCAGATCTTCAAGACGCGTGGTGAGAGAGGTGTCAGTCATTGAGGTTCTCCTTCAAGGAATGAAAAATGTGTTCGGCAAGTCCGATTCCACCGGTCGCTGCCAGTTGGCGCGCCTGTTCTAGGCGCAGCATGGATGCGAATTGATCTTCACCGGCGCCGCCACCGAAGGCTTCCGGCGTTTCGCCGACACCTGCAGATTTCAGCATTTCGGCTAGAAAGGTCGCCTCCAGTTCTTGCGCGGCTTCGCGCAGGGCCTGATCCTGACGGTTGTCCTGACGCTGGGACGGCCCCGAGAGCGGGGGAGTGGTTGTGATTTCCACGGGCCTCTTCCTTTCAATTCGACTCACTTGAATGAATTTGTCTGCATCTCGGTAAAGAACCGGTAAGGATGTGGAGTCTAAGTTGCGTCAACGGAAGAATTCCCGGAGCAACTATGCTTAGCCCATTGATGACGACAGTTGGTGCCGCCCCCACTCCCCTCACCGGTGAGATGGGTCAGCAGACTTCAAAAACAGATAATGACCTTGATTTTGCAAAGATTCTTGCTGGTCAGGATGCGAAGGCGTCCAAAACTCCTAACCCGGAAACCAAGCTTGCCGAAGATGTAGAAAAATCTGCTGATGCAAGCGAATCGGATGACGCGGTGATTGAAGAAGGGGTTGGAGACGACACCGAGATTGATCTCGATGATATGCCGGACGGTGACGAAATCGCTGATTTTTCGGATGAGAACGCCGACCACTATGATGACGCCGACTATGGGGCCACCGACGACTATGAGGACCAGGTCGAACCAGAATATGCAGAGGATGACGGCTTGACCCTCACTGGAGCCGAGCATCAGGGTGAAAACCCCGCTGTAAAAAATGCAGC
This sequence comes from uncultured Pelagimonas sp., assembly GCA_947497905.1. Taxonomy (GTDB): domain Bacteria; phylum Pseudomonadota; class Alphaproteobacteria; order Rhodobacterales; family Rhodobacteraceae; genus CANMIH01. Next base: position 66,143 of record CANMIH010000002.1, on the reverse strand, counting down.
CGGAGCAGCTCTCCCTATTCAAGAGGCTCAGGTTGATGCCCTGCGTGCAGCGATGCTGGGAACGCCTGTCCCGGCGACGACTCCGGATGTGGCAAAGGCAGACGTTGGGATATCAACAACACAAAAAGTCGACACAGTTACGCAGACTGTAGGTGAGGTGTCTGAGACATCTGAAGATGTGCTCGCACCCGCAAAGACAGCGGTGTTGACCTCTTCGGAGGACAAACCGAGGGTCACTCCTGAGTTGGTCGTGCCAGCTGAACGAGGCTCTGCGTCGAAAAGCGCAGCGGACAATATCCCTGAGGTCGCCAAAGTTGAGACAAAGGCTCCTCTTGTGAATGAGGGACAAGTTTCGCGAGCAGAGACAAGTGAAACCGTGGCAGATCCGAAAGCGTCGGCGACATCTGCCGCGTCTGCTGAGCCCGCCAAACCGAGGGTCGTTCAATCCCGTCCTCTGCCGACTGAGGCAGTTATGGCAGCAAAAGCAGAGATGGCAGGGCTGTCTTCGGTTTCGGATTTGCCAGGTTCAGCGAAGGTTGCTGCCTCGGAGATTGGTGTAGTGGCAACCCCTGATGGTTCGCAAAATCCGGTCTCGGTTGGAAAAGAAACTGGTCTGTTGGCAGGGGCTGGAAAACCGAAGTCGGATGGGTCGAGCCTTGGCGAACAAACCGTTCAGGAGAAAGTCGAATCTCGTCTCTATGCAGATAGGCGGGAAAGTGGCTTGGTCACACCAAAGGCCGAAACGGTTCAGTTTGATTCGCGACAGAATTTGAAAACGGCGTCAGTCAGCGTACGAGAAGCTGTTTTTGCAGCCTCTAATGTGAGCGATGCGGCGCAAAAAGGGCCTGAGGTGGCTCCAATGCCTGCGCCTCAATCTGCTGTCATGACAGCAGAGACCCCTAAAACCAGTTTTGTTTTCCCTGAAACGGCGCCCTCGGCACCTTCAGGCGGAACCAGTACTCAAACAACAGCCACAGCGGCCAGCGCAGCGGCCGCGGACACCGCAAGGGCGGATGGTCAATCGGTCCTGGCTGACGGCGATACAGATATCGAATTTGAGCTTCGGTCACTGGGTCGTACGGAACAGTCGGTGCGGGCAGAAGGGCGGTCGATAGAGGCCACGCAGCAAGCCATGGCCACCCATGCGGAGACTCGCACGGCACCTAGCGCCACTCAGAGTGATGCTGCAAAAGCACCGCCTGTAACCCAGTCTCCTCAGACTGCACAGGTAGAGCCGTTAACTGCGGAGCCGCAGTCAGCGACGCGTTATGCGGATGACATGGTCAAATCCTCAGAGTTTGTTCAAGTTGTTCAGCAGGCGACAGACAAGAGACGCGATAGCTCAATGTCTGCGGTTATGGCAAAGGCCACAGGTACCGAAACCTCAGTAAAAGCAGTGGCACCTGCCGCTCCGGGATCCGTCATTCATCCCTCCGTATCCGATGGATCTGAAGATGCTGTGGTAGAGCAGGCGCTGTCCCAGTTCAGTGAGAGCCGCAGCACTCAGACCAGTGCAGCGCCCGCGCCTCAGCAACCCCAGCAACAGGCCCGAGCTGAGGCCGCAAACGTCATGCGCCAGGTCTCTGAAAACCTGAACAAAATGAGCAACGGCGGCGTGGAAATCCGTCTGAGCCCCGAAGAATTGGGCTCGGTGCGGCTTCAGATGGCACCAAGCGAACATGGCATGGTTGTAACCATTCAGGCGGACCGCCCGGAAACTTTGGATCTGATGCGCCGCAACATTGATCAGTTGGCGCAAGATCTTGCTGCCGCAGGATACGAGGGAGCAGAATTTAGCTTTGGTGATGATGGCCAAGGCTCAGCGTCGGGCGGACAAGGTCAGACGACCAAAGCCGAGCCGGTAATTGAAGAACAGGATGCAGAACCGCGTCCCCAGACCGCAACCGATGGTCTGGATATCAGAGTGTGAGACCCAAGATATGACCTCAGTCGCAGCAGCAACCCCAAACACCACAACAGGCAGCACGTCCAATGGTGTTAAGCCCCCAGAGGCGAGCGGAACCAAGTTGAACTCAGATTTTGAGACCTTTCTCAAAATGATGACAACACAGATGCAGAACCAGGATCCCATGAACCCCATGGAATCAACAGAGTTCGCCACTCAGTTGGCCCAGTTCTCGTCGGTGGAACAGCAGGTTCTGACCAATGACACATTGAAAGAAATCAGCTCGGCCTTTGCCTCAAACTCGCTTCAGCAGATGGGCTCGCTTGTTGGCATGGAAGGGCTGGCGCCTGCGCCTGTGTTGTTCACCGGTCAGCTTGTATCGATGCGTCCGCAGTATGCTGAGGATGCCACCAGTGCCAATCTTGTGGTGCGCGATGCCGATGGTGAGATCGTCGATAAGATGGAGATCCCGGTCGGACAGGAGACGCTGTACTGGAATGGGACTTTGGAGGACGGCTCCAAGCTGCCGAACGGCGTCTACAAGTTTGAAATTGAGAACTTTGAAGGCCGCGAGCAGCTCGATACCAAGCCAGCGATGGCCTACAACCAGATCCTTGAAGTTCGAGATGACAATGGCACCGTGAAGGTTCGCCTGTCGGATGGCAGTGAAATGGATGCCTCACAGATTCAGGGCCTGCGGGCACCCACAACCTTGGGCTAAATCAGGAACATCAGGGCGGCGACACCCGCGCCGCCTATCCCTGACCAAATGACGCGCTGAATCCACGGGCTGGGTTTGGCGCTTTCTTGTGTCTGGGTTTGACGCAGCAGAGCCGCTTCAACGAGATCCGGAAGACGTGGGCCAAATCGGGCCATCACTTTGGCGGTTTTCATCAGATCACCGACAATGGCACGTGGTCCGATGGACGACGCAATGTAGTTTTCAACCACAGGCTTGGCCACAGTCCAGATGTTCATATTGGGGTTCAGCGACCGAGCCACACCTTCAACCACAACCATGGTGCGTTGCAGCAGGATCAGTTCTGTCCGGGTTTCCATGCCAAAGCGTTCGGTCACTTCGAAGAGATAGGACAACAGTTTGCCCATCGAAATGTTCGAGGCATCCATGCCGAAGATTGGCTCACCCACGGCGCGGAGGGCGCGGGCAAATTCATCGACATCTTGATTGGCAGGCACATAACCCGCTTCGAAATGAACCTGAGCGACGCGTTTGTAATCGCGGCGAATAAAGCCAAACAGGATCTCGGCATAGACCCGCCGGGTATATTCGTCGATGTAACCCATAATGCCAAAGTCGAACGCAATGATATCGCCGTTGGCAGCGACCTTCAGGTTACCCTGATGCATATCGCCGTGGAAAAAACCATCGCGCAGAGCGTGGTTCAAGAACAGTTGTAGCACGCGTTCGGAGAGCGCCACACGGTCGTGTCCAGCGGCGTCCAATGCATCATTGTCCCCCAATTGCACACCTTCGGCCCATTCCATGGTCATCACGCGACGACCCGAATACCCCCATTTGATGGCAGGAAGTTGGAAGCCATCATCGTCGGTGGTGTTGGCGGCAAATTCACTGGCTGAGGCGGATTCAAGACGCAGATCCAGCTCGCCGTTGACCACACCTTCGAAGTGGGAAATCACTTCCAAGGGGCGCAGACGGCGAGAGGCTGGAGAGAGCAGCTCGATCATTTCAGCGGCAAGGTAAAAGGCGTCGATGTCTTTTCGAAACGCGCGTTCGATCCCGGGACGCAGAACTTTTACCGCAACAGTTTCGCCGGTTTCGGCCAATGTGGCTTTGTGGACCTGCGCAATCGAGGCCGCGGCAACAGGTTCAGAGAAGCTTGAGAAAACCTCATCGACCGGGCGACCCAGTTCAGACATCACCTCGGATTTGGCCTCTTCAACTGAGAAGGGCGGAAGCTTGTCTTGCAGCACGCGCAATTGCTGGGCCATGTCGGTGCCCACCACATCCGGGCGGGTGCTGAGGATCTGACCAAACTTAATATAGGCGGGGCCGAGTGCGGTTAGCGCGCGCACCGCAGGAGGTGTCGAAGGATCTCCTTCATACCCCAGCCACTTGAACGGCCATCCTAGGACGCGTGCCGCGATGCGCAGCGTGCGCGGGGCATCCATTGCGTCAAGCACAACACCCATCGCGCCGGTGCGCTCTAAGGTGGCGCCGGTGCGGATAAGGCGCCAGATATTATGAGGTCCACGCATCTCTCAGATCTTCCAACCGGAATGTAGACAGGCAATGCCCATGGTCAGATTGCGGTATTTCGCATTTTCAAATCCAGCTGCGCGCAACATGCTGAGGAAGGTCTCTTGATCGGGGAATTTGCGAATTGATTCCACCAGATACTGATAGCTGTCTGCATCATTGGCGATGGCCTGGCCCAGTTTTGGGATGACGTTGAAGGAATAGAGGTCATAGACCTTCTGCATCATGTCGTTGGGAATATGGCTGAACTCCAGTACCATCAGGCGGCCACCGGGTTTGAGCACACGGAAAGCTTCGTTCAGCGCCTCCTGTGGGCGGGTCACATTCCGAATGCCAAAGGAGATGGTATAGACGTCAAATGTGTTATCCGCGAAGGGCAACTTCATGGCGTCGCCAACCACCCAATCAAGCTGATCTGCCATGGAATCGGCTTCGGCGCGTTTCCGGCCTTCGACCAACATCGACTCGGTCAGATCCAGAACGGTGGAGTGACCGTGACCTGCGCGCTGCAAAAACCGGAATGAAATGTCACCTGTGCCGCCAGCCACGTCCAACAGCCGCTGACCGGGGCGTGGTGCGAGCCAGTCCATCATGGCATCTTTCCACACGCGATGAATACCCAAGGACATGGCATCATTCATTACGTCATATTTGGAGGCCACGGACGTAAAGACGCCCTGTACTTTCCCGGCTTTTTCGCTTTCGGGAACGTCGGTAAAGCCGAAATGTGTGGTGTTCTGCTGGCTGTCGGTCATGACTTCGATCCGCCTCGGTCATCTTTTGGTCGCACCTCTCGTACAGAGGTGGAGGCGAAAGAACAAACAGTCAAATCATCGCAAACAGAAAGTTGTTATCGTGTCCGAGTTTTCAGGTGCCGCTGTATTGACCGCCATTTTTGACTATTCCGGTGTCTTACTTATTGTCGGGGCCGTCTGGTTGTCCGCAAGCCAACCAAAATGGTTGCGCCGTATGCTGGGTGACAGGGCGATCACACCCCAGACACGTGACGGCGGTTTTACCCTTGATCCCAAGATGTGGATGGCCAAACCGACAGGTCGGCGAGAGATCGGGCGCGTCGCCTATAGCGGGTCTTTGCTGTATCGTCTTCAATGTACAGGGATTTTGGTTATAGTTTTGGGGCTCTTGGTGACAGACATAGTGCCCGAAATGAACAACTCGATCCTAACACTCGGGCTTGTGGTGCTTGCGGGATTTGCAACTTACTACGCTTGGACATTGCGGGTGGTTGTTGACGGGAACCATCTCGAAGTGGGACGCAAACAGTTTGACCTGACGCTGCTTGAGGCGTTGGAAGAGCGCCGTGACGGTATGTATCGGCTGGATTTTTCGGATGGTCGTCACGTCGAAGTGTCAAAATACCTTGATGGTCGGCGCGAGTTGATCGAGATGTTGAAAGAAGTTTTGCGGATCAACAGCCAAAGATGGACCTGAATTTTGCCCGAACTGCCTGAAGTTGAGACAGTACGCCGTGGTTTGACCCCTGCGATGGAAGGGGTGGTGATTGCCCGTGCTCAGGTCAACCGTCCTGATCTACGCTGGCCGTTTCCTGAGAATATGGCAGATCGTCTGACTGGCGCACGTGTCGAGCGGCTGCGGCGGCGGTCGAAGTATGTGCTTGCGGATCTGTCGACGGGTGAAACGCTGTTGATCCATCTTGGCATGTCTGGGCGGATGCTGATTTCAGGTGATCCCCTGGGGCAGTTTCAACACGACCATCCCGCACCGGAGAAACACGATCACGTGGTTTTCGACATGGAGAATGGGGCGCGTGTCACCTTCAATGATCCACGTCGGTTTGGTGCAATGGATTTGTTGGACACGGCAACAGCAGAAGCGCATCCTTTGCTGGCTTCAATTGGACCTGAGCCTTTTGGCAATGATTTTAACGAATCGTATCTGATTGAGGCCATCGGACACAGGAATACGGCGATCAAAACCGCGCTTCTAGACCAGAAAACCGTCGCCGGGCTGGGAAACATCTATGTGTGTGAGACACTCTATCGCTGTGGTGTTCACCCCGAAGAGAAAGCACGTAACGTCGCGAAAGATAAGATTGCGGGTTTGGTGCCCATCATCCAAGAGGTTCTGCAAGAGGCGATCGAGGCCGGTGGGTCTTCCCTCAGAGATTTCCGCCAAGCCGATGGAGAGCTTGGATATTTTCAGCATCGATTTGCGGTTTACGGCCGTGAGGGGGAGCCCTGTGTGACCGAAGGATGTGACGCAAATATCGCACGTGTTGTGCAATCGGGACGGTCGAGCTTCTTTTGTCCGTCCTGTCAAAGATAACTTGATCCACGGCGCGGGAGTGATAAGCCTTGGCGCCTGACGGAAAACGACCGGAGCCCGCAAAATATGGCCTATGAGACGATCATCGTCGAAGTAGAAGACCACGTCGCTACGATCAAACTGAATCGCCCCGACGCTATGAATGCCCTCAACACCCAGCTTCTTTCAGAACTGTGTGATGCTTTGGCAGAGGCAGACCGCAACGACAAAGTGCGCTGCATCATTCTCACCGGATCGGCCAAAGCCTTTGCGGCCGGTGCTGACATCAAAGAGATGTCTGACAAGACCTACGTCGATATGTTCCTCTCGGACTTCTTCGGCGATGCCACCAGCGGAATCACCAAAACTCGTAAGCCTGTCATTGCTGCGGTTGCTGGCTATGCGCTGGGCGGTGGTTGTGAATTGGCCATGATGTGCGACTTCATTCTGGCTGCGGATACAGCGAAATTTGGTCAGCCTGAGATCAATCTTGGCGTGATTGCCGGTATTGGCGGGACGCAGCGTCTGACGCGCCTGATTGGCAAATCCAAAGCCATGGAAATGAACCTGACTGGGCGTTTCATGGATGCCGAAGAGGCTGAACGCTCGGGCTTGGTGAGCCGCGTTGTTCCTGCCAAGTCACTGATGGAAGAAGCCCGTGGCGCGGCTGAAAAGATCGCGGAGAAATCGATCATTTCGGCCATGGCCGCCAAAGAGGCCGTCAACCGCGCTTATGAGACCACGCTGAGCGAGGGTCTTCTATATGAGCGCCGCTTGTTCCACGCGCTGTTCGCAACGGAAGACCAATCCGAAGGCATGGCTGCCTTCAGCGAAAAGCGGACCCCACAGTTCCGCGATCGTTAAATTATCTGGCTGAGGGGATTCGTTTTGAATCCCCTTTGTTTTGGGCTTTTCAATTTGGCCAGATTTGGCTATGAGGCCTCCATACATGCGCGTGATGCCCGCTAAGGCAAGAATCGGTCCGATCCTTTGATCGGGTTTGATCCGGCATTGCGCTAGGAAACAGACACTGAATATCAGGACCGACTCACATGGCAAATTCGCCTCAGGCAAAGAAACGCGCCCGTCAGAACGAAACCCGCTTTGCGATCAACAAAGCCCGTCGTTCGCGCATCCGCACCTACCTGCGTAAAGTAGAAGAAGCGATTGCTTCGGGTGACAAAGAAGCCGCAACCGCCGCTCTGCGCGTTGCTCAGCCCGAGCTGATGCGCGGCGTCACCAAAGGCGTTTTCCACAAAAACACTGCGTCGCGTAAGGTTTCTCGCCTCGCGGCTCGCGTAAAAGCTCTGGGCTAATACGCAACACATATTTTGTGTGAAATTTTAAAGACACCACGAGATGTGGTGTCTTTTCGCGTTTCTAGGGCTTTATTTTATCCACAGAAGATTCTTTTTCGGATTCATGCGAGTCAAGCGGTAAGATCGGTTGCCGGGTCGTGGGTGGTGTTGGTAATTTCCTCTGGCGAGTCACATCGCAGGGGGGACAAGCTTCCGACCACAAGATCACGAACAGTGACGGAGCGGTCGATCGGGTTACCTAGTTGAGTTTAGTTTTTTTGGTTTTGCGTTAACGCTCGGTACAACCTGGCTATGTCCAAAATAAGAAATTCGGGTCGTGACGACTCGGCCCTCGAAGGGATGCGAGGGTGAGGTTACGATTTTTGGCCCATCGGCTTGGCCCGTGTCTTGCAGACACGGGACGGATCGCTGCGTGCCTCCTGAAGCTGTGACGCGCCGCCGGACGAACCGGCGAAGGAACGACTGTAAGGAACTGGGGACAAATGACACAAGAGCAATGGGGCGCGTTGCAAGAGCAGATCTGCAAAACGGTGGGACAAAACAACTACAAGACCTGGATCGAGCCGCTTTGTTTTACGGGGATGAGTGATGAGGGCGTTGTAAGCCTGCAGGCACCTACGAGCTTTTTTGGATCGTATGTGTCACAAAACTTTGGCGATATGCTGCTGTCTCAGATGTCTACGTTGGACAAGCGGGCGCGGCGCATTGCATTTCATGTTGGTCAAGCGGTTCCGGCGCCTGTCAAAGCTGCTGATACTGTTGCAGCGCCGACAAACGAGCCAGTGGCCAAACCTTCCGCTTCGGCAAATAGCGCTCCGAAAGATTTGCCGGGCGCGCCTCTGGATTCGCGTTTTACATTTGATACTTTTGTTGTTGGCAAACCCAACGAACTGGCACATGCAGCTGCTAAGCGTGTGGCAGAGGGTGGCCCTGTGACCTTTAACCCGTTGTTTTTGTACGGTGGCGTGGGTCTTGGTAAAACACACCTGATGCATGCGATTGCCTGGGAATTGACCCAACGCAACCCCAGCCTGACTGTGCTGTATCTTTCAGCAGAGCAGTTCATGTATCGCTTTGTGCAGGCCCTGCGTGAACGCAAGATGATGGACTTCAAAGAGATGTTCCGCTCGGTTGATGTGCTGATGGTTGATGATGTTCAGTTCATCGCCGGCAAAGATTCCACCCAGGAAGAGTTCTTCCATACGTTTAATGCGCTTGTGGATCAGAACAAACAGATCATCATTTCAGCGGATCGGGCACCGGATGAGATCAAGGATCTGGAAAACCGCATTCGTTCGCGCCTGCAGTCCGGTCTCGTTGTTGATCTGCACCCGACAGACTATGAACTGCGTCTTGGCATTCTACAGACCAAGGTCGACAGTTACCGTGCGCTGTATCCCGGTCTGGTGATCGAAGAGGGTGTGCTTGAATTTCTGGCCCATCGGATCAGCACCAACGTGCGTGTTCTGGAAGGTGCTCTGACCCGCTTGTTTGCCTTTGCGTCCCTGGTCGGCAAGCCGATCAATATGGATCTGGTGCAAGACAGCCTGTCAGACGTGCTGCGTGCTTCGGAGCGTAAAATCTCGATCGATGAGATTCAGCGTAAGGTTGCTGAGCACTACAATATCCGCCTTTCGGATATGATTGGTCCCAAGCGTGTGCGCACTTTTGCCCGCCCGCGTCAGGTTGCGATGTACCTGTGCAAACAGCTCACCGCGCGATCGTTGCCTGAGATCGGACGTCGTTTTGGTGGCCGTGACCATACCACGGTTATGCATGGCGTTCGTCGGATCGAAGAGTTGCGCCAGCAGGACGGCCAGATCGACGAAGACGTGGAAATGCTGCGTCGCGCGCTCGAAGCCTGAGTCGCTCACACAACACATTTGCAGTGGGGCCGCCTTTGGGCGGCCTCATGCCCTTGACGCCCCGACAAAACCAGCCGACAAATCAGAAAAAACGGGGTTGGAGCCGCTGATTTGTCGGTCTAGAGTGGCGCTCCGACTATGCGGAGAGGGTCGCGTCATGAAAATCAGCATCGAACGAGCCACGCTTTTGCGCGCAGTGGCGCAAGCGCAATCGGTTGTCGAACGTCGCAACACCATTCCGATTTTGGCCAACGTGCTGATCGAAGCTGAAGGCGACACTGTCACCTTCCGGGCCACCGATCTTGATATCGAAGTTCTAGATAAGGCCAATGCGCAAGTTGAGCGCGCCGGTGGTACCACGGTGTCCGCTGTGACATTGCACGAGATTGTCCGCAAACTGCCGGATGGCGCTCTTGTCTCTCTGGATGAAGATAGCGCCTCGGGGCGTTTGACCGTTTCGGCGGGCCGCTCAACCTTCTCGCTGACCACGCTGCCCAAAGAAGATTTCCCGATCATGGCATCGTCGGAATATGGCACTAACTTCTCGGCCAAGGCCCAGGATCTGCGCCGCCTGTTCGACAAATCGAAGTTTGCCATTTCGACCGAAGAAACCCGGTATTATCTCAACGGGGTGTACATGCATGTCGCCACCTCGGAAGAGGGGCAGGTTCTGCGTTGTGTTGCAACCGACGGGCACCGTTTGGCACGAATTGACGCCGCATTGCCGGCAGGTGCTGCGGAGATGGCGGGTGTGATTGTACCGCGCAAGACCGTGGGTGAATTGCGCAAGCTGTTGGACGAAGACGACATGGATATCGCGGTGTCTGTCTCGGAAACCAAAGTGCGCTTTGCCACACCGGATATCACACTGACCTCGAAAGTGATCGACGGCACATTCCCCGATTACACCCGCGTCATTCCGCAGGGCAACACCCGCAAACTCGAAGTGGATGCCAGCGATTTCGCGAAGGCGGTGGACCGCGTGGCAACTGTGAGCTCTGAGCGTTCGCGTGCGGTGAAGCTTCAGCTGGAAGAAGATCGTCTGGTCCTATCCGTCAATGCGCCGGACAGCGGCGCTGCGGAAGAGGAACTGGCGGTGGCCTATGGTGATGAGAAACTGGAAATTGGGTTTAACGCCAAATACCTGCTCGAGATCGCCAGCCAGGTTGATCGCGAAAACGCGGTGTTCCTGTTCAACTCGTCCGGCGATCCGACCCTGATGCGGGAAGGCACGGATACAAGTGCGGTTTACGTCGTCATGCCGATGCGCGTGTGATCGCGAGTCAGAGCCTCCGGCGGGAGTATTTTGGAAAAGAAGATGAGCGTGGGGTGAGATGTATTTATCCCATCTGACCTTGTCGCATTTCCGATCGCATAAACTGGTGCGGTTGGAGCTGGATGCGCGACCGGTGGCCATTTATGGTCCGAATGGCGCAGGCAAGACCAATTTGATCGAAGCCGTATCCCTGTTTTCGCCGGGGCGTGGCATGCGGCGCGCCTCTGCCGGTGATATGGCGCGGCGGCCAGAGCAGATTGGCTGGAAGATTGCAGGGCATCTGAACGGGCCTGACGGTGTACATGAGATTGCCTTTTCGTCGCAAAATGGTGCGGCGCGGCAGGTTCAGATTGACGAAAAATCCACACCTCAGAATGCACTAGCGAAGCTCGCCCGGGTTGTCTGGCTTGTTCCGGCGATGGATCGTCTTTGGATCGAAGGGGCTGAGGGGCGGCGGCGGTTCTTAGATCGTTTGGTGCTCAGCTTTTTCCCGGCCCACGCCGAAGCGTCTTTGACCTATGAAAAGGCGATGCGCGAGCGGAACCGACTTCTGAAAGAACAAGTTCGTGACGCCATGTGGTATGCTGTTCTGGAAGGCCAGTTGGCTGCGGCTGGTGCAGTGATGCATGCTAATCGCATGGCAACTTTGGAGCGGATCAAGCTGGCTCAGCGTGGCGCCGAAACACAGTTTCCTGTAGCGGAACTTGAGCTGGTTCAAAGCGAAGGGTCGATGCCTGAGACCGAGGCCGATCTTTTGGAGGCCTTTGGCGAAAGCCGGTTTCGCGATATCGCGGCGGGCCGCACTCTGGTGGGGCCGCATCGATCGGATCTTTACGGTGTTTTTGCCGCTAAAGGGGTTCCTGCGTCTGAGTGTTCCACAGGTGAACAAAAAGCGCTTTTGATCTCGTTGATTTTGGCAAATGCGCGGGCCTTGACCGAGGATCTTGGTGCGCCGCCGATCTTATTGTTGGACGAGGTGGCTGCGCATTTGGATGCGGGCCGGCGCGCGGCGTTATATGATGAAATCTGCGCGCTTGGGGCTCAGGCCTGGATGACAGGCACAGGCCCAGAGCTTTTTGCGGAACTTGGGGATCGTGCCCAGATGCTCTTTGTTGATGATGCCAATGGGGTATCTGAGGTGACCCCCGGCTGACCGGGGGCCGAGGTGTTTATTCTGCGGCAGCTTTTGCTTTTGGTTCCCAAGCAAATTTTTGCATCACAGGATCAACAGGTGTCTGGGCCATGTGATTGACGTAGTTCGACATGGTTTTCTGGGCCACACCCAACACAACGTCCAGAACCGCGCGGTGAGAATAACCTGCGGCAAAGAAGGCATTGAACTGTTCTTCGGTGACGTTGCCGCGCTGGCGTACTACCTCGAGGGTAAAGGTCCGCAGGGCTTCCAGTTTTTCTGAGGGCAGCGGTGTTTCATTGCGCAACGCTTCGATGATGTCGTCCGACACCTTCATCATTTTTGCGATGCCTGTGTGGGCAGGAACGCAGTAGTGGCATTCATGTTCGACGTTGATGGTCTGCCAAACCACGGTCAGTTCGTCCGCGTCGAAATCGCTGGCTTGGAAGAGACCGTGCAGAACTTGATATGCTTCAAGATGCTGCGGGCTGTCTGCCATCACTTTGTGAAGACCTGGCAAGCGACCGAAAGCAGCCTGGGATTTTTCCAACAATGGCTTGGAGCCTTCGGGTGCGGTGTCGAGATCGTGGGATGGGAAAGTGGTCATGTCGCGATTCCTTTTTTACGGATGACCTACAATTGGCCTTTCTTGAGTGATCGTTCAAGTATATATTTGAGTGATCGTTCAAGAAGTGGTGACCATGCCCCGTAAACCGTCCTATGACCGCGAAGACCTGATCCGCCGTGCCAAAGATGTATTTTGGAAGCAGGGCTGGGCTGGTACATCGATGAAAGATCTGGAACGCGAGCTGAACCTAAAACCGGGGAGCTTCTACGCGGCGTTTGGATCGAAGGATGCGTTGTATGGCCTGGCACTTGAGCGATACTCCCAAGAGAGTTCTCAGGTGTTTCAGACATTGGCGCGGGAAATAGGGCCACTGAATGCGCTGAAAGAGATGCCAAAACGCATTGTTTGCACCGACGATTCCGCTTCCAAGGCCTGTATGATCTCAAAAACGTTCTTGGAACTAAGCCGGCAGGGGCATGACCTAGCGGATCAGGCCGCCGAAATGTTGCGCAAAAAGGAAGGGCTTTTCGCGGATCTCTTTGCGCAGGCGCAAGACGCGGGACAAATTGGTCAATCGCGTGATCCAAAGCGCTTGGCGCGGCGCTATCAATCTGATCTGTTGGGATTGCGTGTGACCGCGGAGCGTAGTCCAGAGGATGCGCAGGAGATCGCGGAAGACATCGCCGCTGATTTGGACCGATTGTTGTAGAACCCGATGGATTGCATGGCACAGATTGAGATGATTGAAACCATTCCGGAAATGGCGCTGATCTCTGAGGACGAGGCGCAGATTACCAGGTTGCTTGAGGTGTGCTTTCCCACCGATTTTGGCGGTCGCAGCTTCTATATGCAGCGCCCGCACCACCGCGTGATCTGGCGCGAAGATGGGCGCATTCTCGGTCACATGGCATTGTTCAACCGTGTCATTCGTATGAACGATGAACTGGTGAGCATTGTGGGCCTTGGTGACGTGGCAGCGCATCCAGACGCCCGTGGTCGCGGAATTGGGGCACAGCTTTTGGAGCGCTCGGTTGCGCTAAGCAAAGTCAGCAACGCTGACTATTTTCTTTTGTTTGGAACCCGCAGTCTGTATTCTGCCTTGGGCTTCCGCACGGTGAAAAACCACTATCGCTATGTCGATATGACAGGGTCGTACACCGGACACGTCGGGGAGCAGGAGAGCAATTGTTTGATGGTTCTGGAGTTGGGTGAAACCCCTTGGCCTGATAGCGCTAAACTCGATCTTTTGGGGCATCTCTTTTAGCAGTTGTTCGATTGATGAGCTAACCACGCGATTATTGTGTCTCTTGCGTGACATCCCCCCCGCAAAGGGTTATAAAAACGAGCAAAATAACGAAGGAAACCGGCATGTCCGAACCCGCAGGCGCACCCGAAGAATACGGCGCGGATTCTATCAAGGTTCTCAAAGGCCTAGAGGCGGTTCGCAAGCGCCCCGGCATGTATATCGGTGACACCGATGATGGATCGGGTCTGCACCATATGGTGTATGAGGTTGTCGATAACGGGATCGACGAAGCGCTGGCTAAGCATGCCGACTATGTGCGCGTGAAAATTCATGCGGATTCGAGCATCTCCGTGCGCGATAATGGTCGCGGTATTCCTGTCGATATCCACCCCGAAGAAGGCGTTTCCGCAGCCGAGGTCATCATGACCCAGCTTCACGCCGGCGGTAAGTTTGACAGCAACTCCTACAAGGTTTCTGGCGGTCTGCACGGTGTGGGTGTTTCGGTTGTGAACGCCCTGTCGGTTTGGCTTGAGTTGAAGATCTGGCGTCAGGGGAAGATCCATCAGGCGCGGTTCGAGCACGGAGAAACCGCCAGACATCTTGAAGTGATTGGTGATGCGGGTGATGAAACCGGGACCGAAGTGCGCTTTCTTGCATCGGCAAAGACCCAAGATCCGGAAGGCACGTTTTCCAATCTCGAGTATTCGTTTGAAGTTCTGGAAAAGCGCCTGCGTGAACTGGCCTTTCTGAACTCGGGTGTGCGGATCATCCTGGAAGATGAACGTCCTGCTGAGCCGCTGAAATCCGAGTTGTTCTTCGAAGGTGGCGTCAAAGAATTCGTCAAATACCTTGATCGTTCAAAGCAGCCCGTGATGACTGATCCGGTCTATATCAATGGCGAAAAAGACGACATCGGCGTTGAAATCGCCATGTGGTGGAATGACAGCTATCACGAGAATGTCCTTCCCTTTACCAACAACATTCCCCAGCGGGATGGCGGCACCCACTTGGCTGGTTTCCGGGGCGCACTGACCCGTCAGATCCAGAAATATGCTCAGGAAAGCGGTATCGCGAAGAAGGAAAAGGTATCCTTTACCGGCGATGATGCACGTGAAGGTCTGACGGCCGTTTTGTCGGTGAAAGTTCCGGATCCAAAGTTCAGTTCGCAGACAAAAGACAAACTGGTTTCGTCCGAAGTACGCCCCGCTGTCGAAAGCCTGATGAACGAAAAACTGGGCGAGTGGTTTGGTGAAAACCCCAATGAAGCCAAGCAGATCGTTGGAAAAATCATCGAAGCGGCCCTGGCCCGTGAAGCGGCGCGCAAAGCCCGCGAACTGACTCGCCGCAAGACGGCGATGGATGTGAATTTCCTCGCGGGTAAGTTAAAAGACTGCGCCGAAAAAGACCCCTCCAAAACCGAAGTCTTCCTCGTCGAGGGGGATTCTGCGGGTGGATCGGCGCAGACCGGACGCGATCGGAAAACACAGGCCATTTTGCCGCTGCGTGGTAAAATTCTGAACGTTGAGCGCGCTCGGTTTGATCGGATGCTGGGCAGTCAGGAAATTGGCAACCTTGTCATGGCGCTTGGCACGGGTATTGGCCGGGACGAGTTCGACATATCGAAACTGCGGTACCACAAGATTGTCATCATGACCGATGCGGACGTTGACGGCGCGCACATTCGAACGCTGTTGTTGACCTTCTTCTATCGTCAGATGCCGGAGTTGATCGAAGGCGGTTACCTCTACATTGCGCAACCTCCCCTTTACAAAGTCGCGCGCGGCAAATCTGAGGTCTACCTGAAAGACCAGACCGCGCTTGATGACTACCTTGTCCAGCAAGGCGTGGATGGTGCGCAGCTCAAGCTCGCAACAGGTGAGGTGATTGTTGGTCAGGATCTGATCCGCGTCGTGGAAGAGGCGCGCCAGCTGCGTCGCGTTTTGGACGCTTTCCCAACGCATTACCCGCGTCACATTTTGGAACAGGCCGCGATTGCAGGGGCCTTTGTTCCGGGGGCTGTGGATTCAAACCTTCAAGGGGTCGCTGATAAGGTGGCGGCACGTCTGGACCATATTGCGCTTGAATATGAGCGCGGTTGGATGGGCCGGATCACGCAGGATAAAGGTATTCGTCTTGCGCGTATTCTACGCGGTGTGGAAGAGGTGCGGACGCTGGATGGCCCGATGCTGCGCTCGGGTGAAGCTCGCCGTACGGGCAGCTTCACAGAAAGCCTGCAGAACACATACAACACTTCGTCGGTGCTTGAGCGAAAAGACCGCCGCATTTCTATCAACGGTCCGCTTGATCTCTTGAGGGCGATCTTGGAAGAGGGTGAAAAAGGACTTTCTCTGCAGCGGTACAAAGGTCTGGGTGAGATGAACCCTGATCAGCTATGGGAAACCACGCTGGATCCCGATGCACGGACTCTGTTGCAGGTGACCGTAGATGACATGGCAGAAGCGGATGACCTGTTCACAAAACTCATGGGCGATGTTGTTGAGCCGCGCCGCGAGTTCATTCAGAAAAACGCTCTGACGGTGGAAAATCTGGATTTCTAAGCTGTAGATCTAAACATAAATGCCCCCGTCGAGCGGAAACTCGGCGGGGGCTTTTTCATTTGTATTTATAAGGTTAGCCGTCGATGATCGCGGCCAGATCTTCGGTCGAGAGCGTGCCTGGTGTTGGGGCGAGCTCTGGGGCGCCCAGAACCATGGTCCACCAGATTTTGCCATTGGTTTCCTGGTGCCACGAGAAGCCAAGATCTTTGGCTTTGGGGTCAAGAATGATGGCACGTGTGTCGGGGGCTTCCATCCAGGCACTCAGGGTCTGAAGCTCTGTTTCATAGGTCTCTGAGATGGTCTCACCGACAAGCCGGCCCGCATAACCAACTCGTTGAACCCGATCCACGGGCGAAGAGCCATCGGAGCCAAAGTGCCAAGGGCGGTTCTGCAGCGCCATGTCGCGCGCATGAGTTGCAGCGGCGGCGTTCAGTTTGGCGTCAAAGGCCAGTTCCTGAGCACCCGAGGCCGCGCGCAAGGCGTTGACCGAATCCAAAACACGGAACTGAATGCGATTGGCCTGACCGGGCCCAATGCGGTACAGAGTGGGCAGCGGCTTACCATCCGGTGCCAAGCGAGGCTGTGACGTGGTGGTCTCGCAGGCGGCCAAAAGGCCCGCTGCGGCTGTCAGTGTCAGGAATGCTCTGCGGTTCATTGCGGGTCTCTTATAACTTTTAGTTTGTCCATTGGCTTACCCAAACCTGTTGCACCAATCAAACGGCATCAGCGGCAGCTTGCCGCCAAACGGGGCTTTGATTTGCGACTGAGACATTCCAGCCATATGATTGGCGGAAAATTGCATTGAGTCTTGAAGGGACTTGGACATGACACACTTTGCAAAGGCGAAATTGTCGCGCCGGCATTTCCTGGCTGGGTCCGCCGCTTTGGTGGCAACGCCCGTGGTCGCGCAGGATGTCGATGGTGCCGACACCGTTGAAATCGAACGGGATGTTTCGAATGTGGTGCGCCGCAATATCTCAAGTTTCCGGACACTTGATTGGCAGCCGCATTTCTCGAACCTCAACAATGGGGCGATTCTCGTCGATATCTCGTCGCGCGCACTACATTTCTGGGAAGAGAGTGGCACGTATCATTTGTTCCCGTCTTCGGTACCGTTGACCGAAGATTTGACCCGTCGCGGCCGTACAAAAATTGTTCGCAAAGTAGAAGGCCCGTCCTGGCGTCCGACGCCGTCGATGAAAAAACGCAATCCCGAGTGGCCGGATTATGTTGGGCCAGGTCCAGATAACCCGCTGGGAACGCACGCGCTTTACCTTGGCTGGACCTATTACCGAATCCACGGAACCCACGACACGCGCAAAATTGGCCGCCGTTCCTCGAACGGGTGCATCGGTCTGTACAACGAACACATCGCACAACTGTTTGAAATGGCCAAAGTTGGCACGCAAGTGTTGCTAATTTGACGACAAATTGGCACGCGAGTAGACTAGTGCTTCGGCAATAATTGCCAATGACTGTCTCTCGCGTTTATGAAATGGTCACGAGGTAAGACTTGGGTGTCGTGGCGTTTTCTGCTGCCATGGCTATAATTTTTGGAGTAAGACATGAAAAAGATCGCACTCGCCGCCGCTTTCGCTGCTGCCGCTTCGACCGCAATGGCCGGTTCGTATGCAAAAGACGACGTGGTAATGGAGCCGGTTGTTGTTGTTGAAGAAGCTGCTCAGTCGTCGTCTTCGGCTGGCCTGCTGATCCCGCTGGCGCTGATCGCCATCATCGCGGCAGCTTCGAGCAACTAATCGTTGCCCACGAGATTAGAAAAAGGCGGTGCTTTGGCACCGCCTTTTTTGTGTCTGGCGTTTGGGGGGAAAGGTCAGCTGACCCATCCGCCCAGATTTTCGTCGATCACAGCGCAAAGCGCATCGACATGTGCAGGATCGTCGTTGAGGCACGGAATGTAAGTGAAGGTTTCACCACCGGCCTCTTCAAAGCTTTCGCGAATCTCTTCGTTGATCTCTTCAAGCGTCTCAATGCAGTCGGCTGAAAAGGCGGGCGCGATCATGGCGATGTTCTTTTTGCCATCTTCTTTCGCAAGACGCGCGACCTCCTCCACAGTGTAGGGACGGAGCCATTCTTCTTTACCAAAGACGGATTGGAAGGTTGTGGCAATATCGGTTTCCTCCCAGCCCAGTCGCTCACGCAGGAGCCGCGTCGTTTTCTGGCATTGGCAATGGTATGGGTCGCCTTGCATCAGATACCGCTTGGGCATGCCGTGATACGAACACACCAAGAGATCAGGGCGCGTCTCCATCTCGGCATAGGCCCGTTCGACGGATTGTGCGAGCGCCTCGATGTATTTTGGATGGGCAAAATAAGGATCGGCAACACGGGCGGTGGGCTGCCAGGTTTCTTTCATCAAAGCGCGGAAAAATTGGTCATTTGCTGTTGCCGATGTGGCGCCTGCGTAATGCGGGTAGAGCGGCAGAAACAGGATCTTGTGACAGCCCGCTTCAACCATTTTGCGCACTTTCGATTCGGTTGAGGGATTGCCGTAGCGCATACAAAAATCCACCACGACCTGATCGCCATAGCGATTTTGCATCTCTGTCGAGATGGCGGCGGTCTGATCTTTTGTGATGGTCATCAAAGGGCTTTCGCCCTGATCGTGGTTCCAGATCGACTTATAGGCTTCGCCCGAACTGAACGGACGCTTGGTGAGGATAATCAGTTGCAGCAATGGCTGCCATTTCCACGATGCGATATCGATCACACGTTTGTCGGACAGGAATTCATTAAGGTACCGCCGCATTGACCAATAGTCATAGTTGTCCGGCGTTCCCAAGTTGGCCAGCAGGATCCCCACTTTGCCACTGGTGACTTTGGGGTGGTCTGCGGGGGCATTTTTTGGGCGGCTGTCGTCGAACATCTGGCGTCCTTTGAAAATAGTCTTTGGAGTGTACCTATCGCGCAGGGGGGATAGGTCAATCTTTGAGCGGCAATTCCGTGGTGTTGAGCACATCAGCCAGACGTTGTGACGCAGAGCCGGGCCGCAGTGGTTGCGGTTGGCTGGCATCGGGCGACCAAGCTGTCAGAGTAATCATTTCAAATGTCGCAGGGATGCGCCCGTCGTCTGTGCCGAAATTCTCGGCGTAGATTTGGGCCGCCCGCAGAAGAACCGCGCGCTGTGTTGGGCGACGCAGGCGGGCCTGCAGGGCGTTGGTCTCACCCATGGCACGTAGATCGCGCATCAAATGCAAGGCGCTCGAGTAGCTGGTGTTCAGCGGCAGGGAATCGGCCACGGGAAGAGCGAAACCGGCGCGTTGCAGGAGCGCGCCCAATTCTCGGATTTCCCCCATAGGTAAGACCCGCGGGGACATGCCGCCCGTGACTTCCGCCTCGGCCTGTCCCAGAGCTGCTCGCAGCTCGTGCAGGGTTTGCCCGCCGAAGGTCAAGGCAAGCAGGAGACCATCCGGTTTCAGCGCACGACGACACTGGATCAACTGGCCCACAGGATCGTCTGCCCAATGGAGTGCCAGAGCGTGGATTACAAGATCATGCGCACCCTCCTGAAGGTCCAGAACCTCGGTGTCGGGAACGATATGTGCCGTCGGGAACACGGTGGCCCATACTTGAGGAAAAGGAGTGATGATTGCGGGGTTCGTAAAGTCCCTGTTAACCATGCTCAGTCGATCCTGAGCCTCATCACAGGCCGTCTCATGGAGAAACAAGGCTGGATCCCGCAGGGCGCGGATTCGGTTGCGGGTGAGGGCGGTGCGATCGGTCAGGCGGGGAGTATCAGACATATGTTGGCAGATAGGTTCTGGGCATCAGGGATGCAAACATTGGTTCAACTTGTGTATCCGCCCCGGTGTCTGGGCTGCGGTGGCATGGTTGAAAGTGATTTTGGCCTGTGTGGCGCGTGTTGGAGGGATACACCGTTTATAGGTGGTCTGTCATGTGACAGTTGCGGCACACCTCTTCCGGGCGAATCGGATCAGGCAGAGCACTGTGATGAGTGTCTTGAAACCACGCGCCCCTGGAGCCAAGGCCGGGCCGCGTTGCTGTATAAAGACAAGGCGCGCCATCTTGTTTTGGGTCTGAAACATGGGGATCGTCAGGATATCGCAAAGCCCGCGGCCCGTTGGATGGCGAGAAGCTGTCGTGACATTGTTCAAAGCGAGACCTTGGTTGTGCCGATTCCTCTGCATCTTCATCGCCATCTTGCGCGTCGATACAATCAATCTGCGCTACTGGCCGAAGCCTTGGCGGATGAACTGGGGCTGGACTGGTGCCCCGATGCTTTGGAACGCCGCCGACCAACCCCGAGTTTAAATGGCCAGACGCCGCATCAGAGGTTTGAAACTCTTTCTGGCCGCATCTCAGTTTCTCCCTGGCGCGCTGAACTAATGCAGAATCGACATGTGCTGATTGTGGATGATGTGTTCACATCCGGGGCCACATTGAGCGCTGCAACAGACGCCTGTTTTGCCGCCGGAGCATCTGACGTATCCGTGAGCGTACTGGCACGCGTTGCAAAGGACACCTAACTGGCCTTAGAACGGTTTCAAAGTTAGGAATGTCACATGCAAAATGTCGAAATCTATACATCGCCTCTGTGCGGCTTCTGTCACGCAGCAAAGCGGTTGCTGAACCAGAAGGGCGTTGAGTTCAGTGAAATCAACGTACTCACAAGCCCCGAGCGCAAGCCTGAGATGATGGAACGCGCAGGCGGGCGTCATACCGTGCCGCAGATTTTCATTGGTGAGACCCATGTCGGCGGCTGTGATGATCTGTTTGCGCTTGAGCAGTCTGGCAAACTTGACCCACTGTTGGCTGGATAAGTAATGCGTGTTGCCCTGCTCCAGATGTGTTCTTCGGACAATCCCGAAGAGAATTTGAACACCGCCTGCGCCATGTTGCGTGAGGCCAAGGAGCAGGGCGCAGCATTTGCCCTCGCGCCCGAAGTGATGAACTGTGTCTCGGGGAGCCGGGCACATCAGCAAAGCGTGTTACAGGTCGAGGCCGAAGACCTCACACTTGCGGGGTTGCGTGCGGAAGCCAAGGCGCTTGGGCTTTGGGTTTTGGCGGGGTCGCTTGCCTTGAAATCCGATCCGCCAGAAGAGCGGTTTGCCAACCGTTCGATCTTGATCGATGACCAAGGCGAGATCGCCGCGCGTTATGACAAGATGCACATGTTCGATGTGCAGGTTACACCGGAAGAGACGCATCGCGAATCTGATGGCTATGCGCCCGGTGAGCAGGCGGTTGTGGCAGAAACCCCCTTTGGTCCCGTTGGCATGACGGTGTGTTACGACGTGCGGTTCGCCTATTTACACCGGGCATTGGCCCAAGCTGGTGCACGAATCCTGACGGTACCCGCGGCCTTTTCTCCCGGGACGGGCCCATGGCATTGGCAGCCGCTGTTGCAGGCCCGTGCCATTGAAACGGGGTGTTTTGTTCTGGCTCCGGGTCAAACCGGCACCCATGATATTTCGCAGGGCCGGTCACGCAAAACCTATGGGCATTCCATGGTTGTCGCGCCATGGGGCGAGGTTTTGTTGGATGCGGGAACCGAGCCGGGTGTCTATTGCGTTGATATTGACCTATCTCAGGTGGGCGACGCGCGCCGCAAGGTGCCTGCGCTGAGCCATGACCGAGAGTTCCGAGGGCCAAAATGAGTTCTGAAGGCGCGCTTGCCATTTCGCTGATCAGTGAAATCCTGACAGTAGATCAAATGTTGCGTGCGCAGCTGACCAAAGTGCTGCCCAACAAAATGGAAATCTCGCATTTTTCGGTGCTGAATCATTTGGCGCGCGGAGGCGAGAAAACGCCTGCACAGTTGGCCAAAGCGTTTCACGTGACACGTGGCGCGATGACCAACACCTTGGGAAAACTTGAGGTGGCGGGATACGTGCATATCCGGCCGGATTGGGATGATGCGCGCCGCAAGTTTGTCGCGATCAGTCCGGCGGGAAAGTCAGCCCGAGATGCGGCTTTGGCCGCAATCACACCCTTGCTGGATGAGATGGTGCAGGATCTCGGTGATGATCGTGTACGCGCGGCTATCCCCGTGCTGCGCGACATGCGGATGCGGTTGGAAGAGTAGCCGAATTTTCAAGAAAATTCGGAGGTGAGGGGGCGCTGCCCCTCCTCCTGTGCAAAAGACAGGCAGACCTATCTTTTCAGCGCAGCCGTGACGTAATTCACCGACAGATCGCGGTCTGAAATACTCCAGCGCCAGCTGATCGGGTTAAAGACATAGCCTTTGCGATCCACGGGTTCCAATCCGGCATTCCGCAGCAGGTCATACAGCTCGTCCGGTGTAATGAATTTGTTCCACTCATGCGTACCCTTGGGCAGCCAGCGCATCACAAATTCGGCGCCGACGATAGCGACCGCGAAACTTTTGGGATTGCGGTTGATGGTGGAGCACAGATGTAAGCCGCCCGGTTTCAAAAGCTGTTGGCAGGCGGTCAGGTAGGCCAGGGGATCGGCCACGTGTTCAACCACTTCCATGTTCAGAACAATGTCGAACTGCTCACCGGCTTCCGCCAGCGCTTCGGCTGTGGTGTGGCGGTAGTCGATAGTCAGATCAGACTGAGCGGCATGGGCCTGCGCCACAGGAATGTTCCCCCCGGCAGCATCAACGCCAACGATCTCGGCGCCAAGGCGAGCCATTGGTTCGCACAGCAATCCGCCGCCACAGCCGATGTCGAGGATACGCAATCCTTTGAACGGTGTCTCCTGCGACAGATCCCGGTCAAACTCACCCGCGATCTGGGTTGTGATGTAATCCAACCGTACCGGATTCATCATATGA
Source organism: uncultured Pelagimonas sp. (assembly GCA_947497905.1). Taxonomy (GTDB): domain Bacteria; phylum Pseudomonadota; class Alphaproteobacteria; order Rhodobacterales; family Rhodobacteraceae; genus CANMIH01. Next base: position 42,970 of record CANMIH010000002.1, on the reverse strand, counting down.
AGCGGTTTGAACTTTCCATGGGGATCCCACCATTCGGCGGCCATGGCTTCAAATTTTGCAACTTCGGACGGATCGACTGTAGACGTCATGACGTTCCCCATGGTCTTTTGCCTGAGAAGCACAATATAGAGTAACTATGGACAAATTCCCGGGCCAAAAGCGCGCAGTTCAATATCTTTATCCTCCAATCGAGCCCTATGACTACAGGGTGCTCGATACCGGAGATGGGCACCATATTTACATGGAGCAATGCGGTAATCCCAAGGGTGTGCCGGTCATTGTGTTTCATGGTGGCCCAGGTGGCGGATGCAGCCCAGCGATGCGCCGCTATTTCGACCCCGATGTATATCGCGTCATCTTATTTGACCAGCGTGGCTGTGGCCGCTCACGACCACATGCGAGTGTTGTGAACAACACCACTTGGGATCTGGTGGCGGATATTGAAATGATCCGGACCCAGCTTGGCATCGACCAGTTAATCGTGTTCGGCGGAAGCTGGGGGGCCACTCTGGCGCTGATTTATGCCATTTCCCATCCCGAGAGGGTGTCGTACCTCGTGCTGCGCGGTGTCTTTATGATGACGCAGGTCGAGCTGGATTGGTTCTACGGGGGCGGGGCAGGGCAGTTTTGGCCCGAAACCTGGGCCCGATTCCGCGATCTGATTCCAGAAGATGAGCGTGGCGACATGATAGCGGCCTATCATTCTCGGCTGTTTGGGGGCGATCTGCGCGAAGAGATAAAGTTTGCGCAAGCTTGGTCCGCTTGGGAAAACGCGCTCGCCTCGGTCAATTCAAGCGGATATGGCGGCGAAGCCCCGGGGGATTATGCACGTGCCTTTGCGCGGCTTGAGAACCACTATTTCGTCAATGCCGGGTTCCTGTCCGAAGACGGTTGGATTCTCAAAAATGTTGACCGCATTTCTGAGATTCCGGGGATCATTGTTCAGGGGCGATATGACATGATCTGTCCGCCGCAGCGGGCCTGGGAGCTGGCGCAGGCGTGGCAAAATGTCGAGTTGAAGATGATTCGAAACGCCGGGCACGCGCTGTCGGAACCGGGAATCAGTGCGGCGCTGGTTTCCGCTATGGACACAATTGCAGAGCAATGGCGCTAGCGTGCTGTCGCGTTTCCGACATTAAGATCCGTTTTTGGACCCTTTACATGAGAAACTGAGGGGTTACGCTGAGGGATAACTGAAAAAAAACGCCGACAGGGATCTTGAACTCAGTTCTCACAATCATCGCTCAGCGTCTCGCCCTCGGGGTCCTGACGCTCTTCGTTGTCTCGATAGTTATCTTCACGGCAGTGAATATGCTTCCAGGCGACTTTGCCCAGGCCATCCTAGGCCAAGGGGCAACCCCAGAAGCGGTCGACGCCATCCGTAAGGACTTAGGTCTCGATCAGCACCCGATCACACGTTACGTGCAGTGGTTGGGTGGGGCCATACAAGGGGATTTGGGCAATTCGTTTGCCCAGGCCAATTTCGCCAGCTTTGTTGGTGAAGACAGTGGTGTTCGAACCACCGTCGCCGCACAAATCGCACCGCGATTTGCAAACACCATGTTCTTGGCAGGTGTGACCGCCGCAATTGCGGTTCCTTTCTCGGTTGCTCTGGGGATCCTGGCGGCGCTGTACCGCAACTCCGTATTTGATCGCGCAACCAACATCACCACACTCAGTTCGATCTCATCACCAGAGTTCTTTCTGGCCTACGTGTTGATCCTGTTCCTTGCGGTGATGAACCCAATCTTGCCCTCTCTGTCGAATATCTATGACGGAATGGCCTTCAGCGAACGTCTGAACAAAACGCTTCTTCCTGCTCTGACACTGACCTTGGTTGTGACGGCGCATATGATGCGGATGACACGTGCGGCGATCATCAACCTTCTTGCGTCGCCGTACATCGAGATGGCGCGTCTGAAAGGCATTACGCCGATGCGGGTGATCATCAAACACGCGCTGCCCAATGCTTTGGCGCCGATCATCAACGTCATTGCGCTCAACCTTGCTTATCTGATCACCGGTGTGGTCGTGGTTGAGGTGGTGTTTGTCTATCCGGGCATTGGTCAGCTGTTTGTGGACAGTGTGAAAATCCGTGACATCCCGGTTGTACAGGCCTGCTGTCTGATCTTTGCGGCGGCTTATATCCTGCTGAACCTGACCGCGGATATTCTGTCGATTGTATCGAACCCACGTTTGAGGCATCCGAAATGAGCGGCTGGACAACTTTCTTTGTGGTCCTCGTGGCCCTTGTTGCGGCGGGCTGGATTTTCCGCTTTGCCGGGCAAAAACTGACTGGGAATGCACCGAAATTCCGCGACATGCCCTTTGCGGTGGCCTTTGGCTATGCGCTCGGGGTGGCTGTTCTGGCCTGGGTCATCTGGACCTGGGTGCAGGCACGCTTTGTCATGGATGAGCAGACCGCCAACAAATACTTCTTCTTTGTTATGGCGGTCCAAGGATTGGTCCTGTCTGCGATCGCGGCTTGGATCTTCCGCTTGTTCGGTCGGTCCGTGGGGACCGGTGCGACCCGTAAACTGTTCCGACAGATGCCTTTGACGGCGAGTTTTGGTATCCTGATCATCCTCATCTACGCCATCCTTGCGATCTTTGCCGGGCTGATTGCACCGCATGGTCAAGAAACGGTGTTTCCCCAGGCGAACGTAGTTCCGGGTGGCAACCCCGCTCTTGGGGGCAATCCAGACTTTCCGCTGGGCACCGATCAGATTGGCCGGGATATCCTGTCACGTCTGATTTATGGCGCGCAAAACACGGTGGGTATTGCGTTTGTCACCACGGTTTTGGCCTTTTTCCTTGGTGGAAGCCTCGGGTTTCTTGCGGCCACTTTGCGGGGATGGGTCGACCAGATCCTGTCGCGCACCGTTGATGTGCTGATGGCTATTCCGTCGCTCATCTTCGCGCTTCTCCTGATCACCGTGGCGTCGGCCTGGGTTCAGGGCGCGGGTCTGACGATAGCAATGATTATCATCATGGCTCTCATCGACTCGACGCGCGTGTTTCGTCTGGCCCGTGCGGTTGGGATGAACATTGTGGTGATGGACTATATCGAAGCAGCCAAGCTTCGAGGCGAAAAGTTGGGGTACATCGTGTTCCGCGAAATCCTACCCAATGCCACGGCTCCATTGCTTGCTGAATTTGGTCTGCGCTTCTGCTTTGTCTTCCTGACAATTTCCTCGCTGAGCTTCCTCGGTGTGGGCATCCAGCCACCGTTGGCGGATTGGGGCACCATGGTGAAAGACCTCTCGGCCTTCATCAACTACGCCGCCTTTGCACCACAGATTTCTGCCGCACCTTTGATGGCTGCGGGGGCAATCGCGCTGCTGACTGTTGCGGTGAACTTTGTGGTTGATTGGATGCTGCATCGCAGTTCGGGGCTGAAGGAGTAACACTATGAGCGACACAGCCACGCAATCCAGCGATCTGCTGGTCGAGATGCGCAATGTGTATCTTGAAGGGCGCAGCGACGAAACCTGGCACCCGATCATCAATGGCGTTGATCTCACCCTGAAACGAGGTGAGGTTCTGGGTCTGATCGGGGAATCCGGGGCGGGGAAATCCACTTTGGGGCTCGCCTCCATGGGGTTTTGCCGCGACGGGGTGCGCATTTCCAGCGGGTCGGTGATGTTTGACGGCATTGATCTTCTCTCGGCCAGTGCCGAGGAGAAACGCCAACTTCTGGGCAAGCGCATCGCCTATGTTGCGCAATCTGCCGCGGCGAGCTTTAACCCGTCGCACAAATTGATTGATCAGCACACGGAAGCTCCGGTTCAACATGGAGTTTCTGGGCGATCTGAAAGCGAGTTGGACGGGGTTGAGCTTTATCGGAAGCTTCGTCTGCCCAATCCCGATGAAATCGGGTTCCGCTATCCGCATCAGGTGTCCGGAGGTCAGCTGCAACGGGCAATGACAGCGATGGCTATGGCCTGCCGTCCGGATCTGATCATCTTTGATGAGCCGACCACCGCGTTGGATGTGACAACCCAGATCGAAGTTCTGGCCTCGATTCGTGAAATTGTCGAAGAGTTCAACACGGCCGCGATCTATATCACCCACGACCTTGCCGTTGTGGCGCAGATGGCAGATCGGATCAAAGTGTTGCTGAAGGGGGATGAGGTCGAGGAGGCCGAAACCCGCGAGATGCTCTCGAACCCAACACAGGATTATACCAAAAGCCTGTGGGCCGTACGTGAATTCCAGCGCCCGCAGAAGCCAGCGGTACATACCGGGGCAACGCCCGTTGTCTCTGTTCAAGGGGTTACAGCAGCCTATGGCAAAATCGATGTTCTGAGAGATGTCAGCTTTGACATCCATGAGGGACGGACCGTTGCCGTTGTGGGCGAATCCGGGTCGGGAAAATCGACCACGGCACGTTGCATCACTGGATTGCTACCGCCGCGCCTTGGGCACATTGAATTGGATGGAGAGATGCTTCCGCTGGACTATCGCAAGCGAAGCAATCATCAGTTGCAGCAGGCTCAGATGATCTATCAGATGGCGGATACCGCTCTGAACCCGCGGAAAACTGTGGGTGAGATCATTGGCCGCCCAGTTGAGTTCTACACGGGCCTGAAAGGGCGTGAAAAACGCAAACGTGTAGAAGAGCTTCTGGAACAGATCGAGCTGCCCGCAAGCCAGTTTATTGATCGCCTGCCGTCTGAGATGTCCGGTGGTCAGAAACAGCGGATCGGTATCGCACGGTCGCTGGCGGCTGAGCCCAAGTTTATTATTTGTGACGAAGTTACCAGTGCACTGGATCAGCTTGTCGCCGAGGGTATTTTGCGACTTTTGGCGGATCTGCAGGACAAATTGGGCCTGAGCTACATGTTCATTACACATGACCTCGCTACAGTGAAATCCATTGCGGATGAGGTGGTTGTGATGAAAAATGGCGAAGTTGTCGAACAGGGTCCCAAGCAGGACATGTTCACGCCGCCTCACCATCCCTATACCGATCTTTTGCTGAGCTCGGTGCCGGAGATGGACCCGGATTGGCTTGATAAACTGCTCAGTGAACGCGGAGTTGATAACATCGGCGACGCAGCTGTGGGTAAAATGAATTGAGAATCGCCCGGCAACGGGCGTCAAATAATGACGGGAAACACCGTCAAATTGTCCAACAAGGAGATGTGACATGACCACAATCAGCAGACGTGGACTACTTACCACCGGCGCAGCCGCCGGCGTTTTGGCCGCCTCAGGCCTTCCGCTGCGCGCCGCTGCCAAACGCGGTGGCCGCCTGCGCGCAGGTTTGGGTGGCGCGAACACAAGCGACAGCTGGGACGGCCGGACGCATTCTGACCTGTTTATGATTGCCAGTGCTCAAGGTGCGGTTTTTGACGGTCTGACCGAAATTCAGGCGGATGGTACTCTGGTGGGTGAGCTTGCCACCGACTGGGAAGCGTCGTCGGATGCCAAAACCTGGACTTTCAACCTGCGTCAGGGTGTGACCTTCCACAACGGCAAAGCCTTTGGTGCCGATGACGTTATCGAATCGCTTCAGCTGCACGTTGCTGAAGGCGCGAAATCGGCGGCGAAACCTATCGTTTCGGCCATCACCGAGATGAAGAAAATCACCGATCATCAGGTTCAGTTCGTTTTGGAAAACGGCAATGCCGACTTCCCATACCTGATGTCCGACTATCACCTGCTGATGTACCCTGCGGGCCAGATCGAAGAAGCGATCGCCAACGGCATTGGTACAGGCATGTACAAGGTCAAGAGCTTCAACCCGGGCGTACGCATGGTCGCAACCCGTGTCGACAGCCACTACAAAGATGGCAAAGCGGGTTGGTTTGACGAGATCGAATATATCGCGATCAACGACAACACCGCGCGTATGAACGCATTGCTGACCGGGCAGGTGGATGCCATCAACCGCATCGACTTCAAAACCGAAGCGCTGCTGAAGGCAAACCCGAATGTGCGCATTCAGGAAGTCACCGGCAACCAGCATTACACCTTCCCAATGCTGACCGATGTTGCGCCGTTCAACGACGTCAACGTGCGTCGCGCGCTGAAGCACGGCATCAACCGTCAGGAAATGGTCGACAAAGTTCTGCTTGGTCACGGTGCCGTGGGTAAAGACACCCCAATTGGCCCCGCAAACCAGTACTTTGCCCATGACATGGAAGCACCGGCCTATGACCCGGACAAGGCAAAATTCTACTTGAAAGAAGCAGGTCTGGATTCGATCAATATCGATCTTTCGGCATCGAACGCGGCCTTTGAAGGTGCGGTAGACGCAGCACAGCTGTACCAGGCTTCGGCCAAACCCGGTGGCATCAACATCAACGTGGTGCAGGAACCTGCGGATGGGTACTGGTCCAACGTTTGGCTGAAGAAAGGCTTCTGCGCCTGCTATTGGTCGGGCCGTGCAACTGAGGACTGGATGTTCTCGACTGCGTATGAAGCAGGTGTGCCTTGGAACGACAGTCAGTGGGACGAGAAAGACAGCGCCCGCTTCCAGGAGCTGTTGATCACTGCACGCGCTGAACTCGACAGCAACAAGCGCCGCGATCAGTACACCGAAATGCAGCAGATCCTGCGTGACGATGGTGGAGTTCTGGTGCCGATGTTTGCCAACTATGTGCAGGCTGTAAGCAACAAAATCGCCACCGCCGACACCGTAGGCAACCTGTGGCAGATGGATAACGCACGTATGGCGGAGCGTTGGTGGAACGCCTAAGTTCCTAAGTGAATGATAAAAAAAACGCCCTGCCATTTGGTGGGGCGTTTTCTTTCATAGTTTAGCCCAAATGAGCTGACACAGGTTGTGTCAGGTTAATTTTGAGGCAAATGATGTTTTTATTAATTTCTTTACTCGGCATCGCCGCAGTCGGCGCCGCCGTGGTGTCTGTTTCTGATGACGAAGACAGCGAACCGCAGGTCGAGACCTCACACGAAGATATCCGCGAAACCGAATTTACGGATATCCGTTCGACCGCCAAACCCGGCACCCTGACTCAGGGCAGTGATGGCGCGGATATTCTAACCGGTGACACCCTGATCGACATCATCGTGGGCAACGGTGGCAATGATCTGATCCAGGGTGGAGGTGAAGACGACCTTCTTGTTGATATTGAAGGTGTGGATACGATTGATGGCGGAAGCGGCAACGATGTGATCTTTTCTGCCGGGATCTTTGATGTCGACCAGTTGCAGCATGAAATTCTGCACTACAACGGGGATATCTCGGATGACGTGAACACCAGCTTGAGCACCGATACGGACACCGAAGGTGACGTGATACGCGGCGGGAGCGGCAACGATCTGTTGTTTCTGGGGCAAGGAGATAGTGTCACTGGTGGGCAGGGAGACGACGAGTTTGTCACCGGGCAGTGGCTTGAAGGCGGCGATGCTGTGATTGTCGAGGACTATGAGAGTTCGGATGATGACATCATCTACCTCAGTGAAAACCGGGCCGATGTGAACCTTCAGGTTGGATTTGAAAGCGGTGACGCTCCCGAAGATGCCTATGTGCGCAACAATGGTCAGCTGATTATGATTGTGCGCGGCGCAGGAAGCGGGTTCTCCGTGTCGGATATCAATGTTGTCACAGACAGCTAAAAGAAAAGGCCCCGGAGACGGGGCCCTTCATCAACCTATCAGAGCTTTGTCTCATAGTCGGAGACAAGTAGGTGGGCGGGTGCCTCGTCTTCTTCAATATTTGAGAACCGGCCAATCGGAAGCTCAAAAATATTGTCGGTTTCGTCGTCATTGACGGTGGAAACTTCACCAATCAACACGTCTCCGCCTTCGCCCCAGAAAGCATGCCATGTATCGGGAAACAACGTGACCGATTCACCGGCTTCAAGCTTGAGCAACCCTCCGGCGGGCACAATGCGCGGCATGCCATCACAGATGACCTGGACATCAGCCTTGCGGTCGATGCCCCCATCGGCATCGCGGGCAAAGAGCTCAAGAACAAGTTTCCCGCCGCCCCGGTTGATAATGTCCTCAACCTTTAACTCATGGCGATGCATCGGTGACAGTTGGTCCTGACGCGAGATCATGATCTTTTCTGCGTAGAGCATGGCGCTTTTACGCCCCAGATCGTTGTTCAGACCGTTCCGCGTTGTAAAAAGAAACAGCCCCATTTCGTCGAACCGGCCATCTCCGTAATCGGTGATGTCCCACCCCATCCGACGGCGCTTGATCTCTGCATGATCCGATTGTTTCAGCTGCTCTGGTGAGAGATAGGCAAACGGAGGTAGCCGATAACCAAAGCTTTGAATGAAGGCATCGCCTTCGCGGAGGATGTCATTGATCTGGGAACGCTTCATGGGGCTCTCGTATCGAAATGTTTGCGCAAACGTAAGGGGGTTCCTGCCCGCTGCCCAGCGAAAAAGGCGCCCGGTGGGCGCCTTTTTGTGTCTTACAGAACGTAGCGGCTTAGATCGGCGGATTTTGAAAATTCGCCAAGATGCTGTTCAACGAAAGCTTCGTTGACCGTTACCGTCACTCCAGATTTGTCCGGTGCCTCAAACGACAGCTCTTCGAACACCCGTTCCATCACAGTGTAGAGACGCCGCGCGCCGATGTTTTCAACAGATTGATTCACCTCTGCTGCAATGCGCGCCAATGCGGCGATCCCGTCTTTGGTAAACTCCACGACCACCTCTTCTGTGGCCATCAAGGCGGTGTACTGCCGTGTCAGCGCATTGTCGGTCTCGGTGAGAATGCGGACAAAATCATCTTCGGTGAGCGGCTTAAGGTTGACGCGGATGGGCAGACGCCCCTGGAGCTCCGGTAGGAGATCGCTCGGTTTGGCGATATGGAATGCGCCCGAAGCGATAAACAGGATATGGTCGGTTTTGACGGCCCCATGTTTGGTCGACACAGTGGTGCCTTCAATCAGAGGCAGCAGATCTCGCTGAACCCCTTCACGCGAGACATCGCCACCACGTGCCTCTTGCCGTGCTGCGACCTTGTCGATCTCATCAAGGAAGACGATGCCGTTTTGTTCAACGGCCTCAAGAGCTGCGGTTTTAACAGCCTCGTCATCCAAAAGCTTATCAGCTTCTTCATTGATCAGGATGTCGTAGCTTTCAGCCACGGTCATGCGCTTGCGTGTGGTTCGCCCGGCAAAGGCTTTGCCGAAAATATCCCCGAGGTTCATCATGCCCATCTGGCTGCCGGGTTGTCCGGGAATGTCCATCATCGGAAAGGGTGAAGCGGTTTCTGCCAGATCCAGCTCAATCTCGGTGTTATCAAGTTCACCAGCTTTGAGCTTGCGGCGGAACATCTCGCGCGTCCCTTCGCGGGCATCTGCACCCGCAATGGCCTCAATCACGCGATCTTCAGCGGCTTGTAAGGCGCGGGCTTTGACATCCTCGCGCATCAGCTCACGCTCTTGAATGATCGCGGCATCCACCAGATCACGAATGATCTGTTCCACATCCCGTCCCACATAACCCACCTCGGTGAATTTGGTGGCTTCGACTTTGATGAATGGTGCACGGGCCAGTTTGGCCAGACGACGGCTGATTTCGGTTTTGCCCACACCGGTGGGGCCGATCATCAGGATGTTCTTGGGATAGACTTCATCGCGCAGATCATCCGATAGCTGTTTGCGGCGCCAGCGGTTGCGCAGCGCCACAGCCACCGCACGTTTCGCATCGGATTGGCCGATGATAAAGCGATCCAGCTCGGAAACGATTTCGCGTGGGGTTAGGTCGGTCATGTCAGAGCCTTCGTAAAGAGTTCATCGGTCATCATATCGTCGAACCATTCAGGATAACGACGACCCGGAGCAGCCACGGCATCAAGCGCGGCCATGTCTTTGTCGGTCAGGGCAACCTGTGTTGCCGCCAGTGAGGTTTCAAGCTGTGGCAGCTTACTTGCCCCAACAATCACCGTATGTGTGCGAGACTTGGCCAGGATCCAGGCCAGAGCAATCTGCGCTGGTGTGGCGTCATATGTGGCGGCAAGTGTGGTGAGGGTGGTCACGGCGGCTTCGGCCTGATCGCGAGAGATTTGTAGGAAATCCCCCTCAGACAGACGCCCCTCTGCCTGATCAAGTTTCTCCAGATCATATTTACCGGTCAGCAGCCCCCCTGCCAGAGGCGACCATGCCATCAAACCCAGCCCCATCTGAGAAGCCATGCTCAGCACATCAACTTCAATGTCGCGCGCGACTGTGTTGTAGAGATACTGTCCAGTGATGAAGGGGCTGAGGCCATTGTCCTTCTGGAATTGAACGGCCTGTGCCACCTGCCAGGCTGGCCAGTTGGAGACACCAATGTGGCGTACCTTGCCCGCGTCAATCAGGGTTTGCAGCGTCCCCAGTGTTTCTTCCATCGGGGTGGTGAAATCGGTCTTATGAAGGACGAGAAGATCAATCCAATCGGTGCCGAGTCGGGTCAGGCATCCCTCGACCGAGGACAGAATATGCCCACGCGACAGGCCTGCATCGGTGATCCTATCACTCTGACGAAAGCCGATTTTGGTACAGATCACAGCTTCGTGGCGTTTTGTGCGTAATGTTTCACCTAAGATACGCTCGGCCTCGCCGTTGGAATACCCATCGGCTGTATCAAAGAAATTGACCCCACGATCGAGGGCAAAATCCACCATCCGCTGGGCATCATCCAAGCCGGTTTTGGCAACGCCCGGGATCCAATCCGACCCATGTGTAAAGGTCATTGTGCCCAGCGCCATCCGCGAAACCACCAGGCCAGACTGGCCCAGACGGGTGTAGGTCATGTCGCTCATGCCGAGGCCTCTTTTTTCGTGTTCATCAGGTTTATGTGATTCATTGAATGATACCTAACAATGCGCGTCCCAAGTGCAAGCGTTCACGGAAGATGAGCAACGCGTGAGCCCCCATTTCGCTTTGAAAATGCGCTGATATTTTGAGGGTCAGATTGACGAGGAGGAAACGCAATCATGAACCGTCGTAATTTCTTGGGCACCGTTGGCACCGCAGGCGCCGCAGCACTGGTCGCAACCGTTGGCACGCAGGCCGCAGCAGGATCGATGAAATCCGTAGCCGACGGCACCTTTCAGGGCCGCTCGAACCACGTAACCACCGGGTCGGTGTCGATCTACAAAGAAGGCGAAGTCTACATCGTCGAGCTAGGCGATGACTTTGTGCTGGACGGTGGTCCCGACCCACGCGTTGGCTTTGGTAAGGCTGGCGAGTATCTGGGCGCAGAGGGTTATCTTGGTGCCCTGCAGAGCCTGAACGGCAAACAGCGCTATGCCGTGCCTAAGGTCTGGGATGTGTCGGCCTATGATGAAGTGTTCATCTGGTGTGACGTTGCCGGTGTTCCGCTGGGCGTTGCCAGCCTGAAATAACCAGTGCGTTGGTCGCGTAACTTGTTTGGGTCGGCATGTTGCCGACCCTGTTTTGTTAGGCCTTGATGCTTTCGACGGTCAGTTTGCCATTGGTGTAGACACAAATGTCGGCCGCAATCGCCATAGCGCTACGGGCGACCTCTTCGGCGGATTTATCGCTGTCCATCATGCCGCGCGCGGCAGCCAGCGCAAAGTTGCCCCCCGATCCAATGGCCGCCACATCATGCTCGGGTTCCAGAACATCCCCCGCGCCGGTGATCACCAAAAGATGCGTGCCATCGGTGACGATTAGCATGGCCTCTAGCTTTTGCAGGTATTTGTCCGTGCGCCAGTCTTTGGCAAGCTCCACACTCGCGCGCTGCAACTGACCCGGAGTGGCCTCAAGCTTGGCTTCGAGGCGCTCCAGCAGGGTAAAGGCGTCGGCGGTTGAGCCGGCGAAACCACAGATCACGTCATGCCCGCCGGGGGACAGGCGGCGTACCTTGCGGGCGGTGCCCTTGATCACGGTTTGGCCGAGGCTGACCTGACCATCCCCTGCGATGACCACTTCACCGCCTTTGCGAACGCCAATGATGGTTGTGCCGTGCCATCCGGGAAAACTGTCTTCTGCCACATGAGCCTCCTGTCTTTACCTGCCTATATGGAACCTGCGCCGAGGCGGCACAAGTCTTAGGCGCCCGGTGTGCAAGCAAAGAAAAACCCCCGCTGCGACGGGCAACGGGGGTTTTCGATTCTAGCAAAGAAGCGAAATTACAGCGCTTCTTTGATCCAGCTTTCCAGAGCTGCCTTGGGAGCAGCACCCGCGCGGTTCGAGATCGGCGCGCCGTCCTTGAACAGGAACAGTGCCGGGATGCCACGCACGCCCATGGCCGCAGCAGAGTTCGGGTTGCTGTCGACGTCGACCTTGGCGATTTTCACGCGGCCTTCGTATTCTGCGGCCAGCTCTTCCAGAGCCGGGCCAATCTGCTTACAGGGGCCGCACCACTCAGCCCAGAAATCCACAACAACGGGGATGTCTGAGTTTTTGACTTCGGCGTCAAAGGTGGCGTCGGTGACTGCGACGGTGGCCATAAGGTCTCTCCTTGGATGAGCAGCTGTGTTGGAATGGGAACCTAGGGAGCGCAGGGTTGAGCGTCAAGGCGAAGACACATTCCCGAGAGCTTGTGTGACAAGATCGTGTGGCAACGGCATGTAGTGTGCGCTTGCGGTCCAGATCAGCCCAGTTTCAATCTCGCGATCTGGATAAATCTGCGCCAAAGCCGCGGCATAGGCCCCCATCTGACGCAACAACCCCTCCGGCACCTGCTCAACCGTCTGAGGGATCACGCGGTTGGATTTGAAATCAATCGCCGTGACTTTCTGTGGTGTAATCAGAAGCTTGTCGATGATCCCGTAGATCCGCCCGATGTCTGGCAAATCAGCTGTGACAGGCACCTCGTTCAGGGCATCAGATGCGAAAAATTGGGCAAGCGCGGGCGAGTTCAAAACTCCCACTGCCTCGGAGAGCAGGTCAGGCAAAAGCTCTTCCAGCCCCTCTACCTCGGTTTTCTCGGCAATATGTGAGAGGAAAACATCGGCCGCAGTCGCGCGTTCAGCGATAGGCAATGGAGCGAGGTTTTCCAGCAGCTCATGAAGAGCGGTGCCGCGCGCCTTGGCGAGCTCTTCGCTGTCACCCTGCGCACCGGGCAGGGCCTTGGCACCGCCAAGATCCGAAGGAGAACGGCTCTGCGGTTCTTCGGCAGGGACAGGCGCTGGGCGAACAAATTGGTCCGGCAGATCAGGCTGGACCTCTACCTTGGCATCAGGGACTGTCATCTCTAACCCGTCCCAATCCATATGGCTGAGACGTTTGCCCGTCCCAAAGCCAAAATCGTGATCGCTTGCGCCTGAGGCCGTCATGCCGCGCTGAACCTGATCGTACCAGGCGTCGCCCTGTTTCCCCAGCTCACCCGAGGCGGCAACCACGAGCCAGCGTTCGGCCCGTGTGAGGCCGACATATAGAAGGCGGTCGCGTTCCTGCGCCTCTTTCTCTTTCTTGGCGTCCACCGCCTGAGATTGGCGTTTGGGCTGGGTGGCTTCAGGCCCTTTCCACATCGCACCCTGATCGTCGCGTACCAATGCGCCGCGTAGCTTGCGGTCCGGCTGGGCGCCGTCGGGCATAATGACAATAGGGGCCTCCAGCCCCTTTGAGCCATGAACCGTCATCACGCGCAGCGTTTCGCCGGCGCTGTCGGGAGCACGCTTGATCTCGAGATTATCCGCCTGGGCCCATTGCAGGAACCCAGTGAGAGAGGGAATGTCGGTCTGTTCGTAAGCTAGCGCCTGCCCCAGCAGCGCGTTGATCCCGTCCTCGGCCTCTTCGCCCAACCGCCCAATCAGCAATTTGCGGCCATTGTGGCGGGTTAGAATGCGGTCGATCAAATCGTAGGGGCGCAGGAAATCGGTCTGCTTGCGTAGATCGTCGAGTACCTCAAGCACTGCCGGGAAGTCGTCGCGGCGCGTGCGCAATCCTTCCCAGAGATAGCGTTGGGTGCGGCGATGGGCGAGGTCAAACAGCTCTTGTTCTGTCAGGCCAAACAAGGGAGAGCGCAGCGCTGTGGCAAGCGACAGGCTGTCTTCGGGGGTCGATAGAAAGCTCAGCAGCGCAATGATGTCCCGCACCGCCAGTTCAGCCATGACCTTCAGCCGGTCTGCCCCAGCAATGGGCAGGGCTTCTTGTTTACAGGCACGGATGATTTCTTTGAACAGGCGAGACCGTGACCGCACGAGGATCAGGAAATCCCCGGCATGCACCGGGCGGGCTTCATATTCTCCGCTAAACCCTTTTTCGATGGGCAGGGGCGTTTGGGCCTCGATGGTCTCACGAATGAACCGCGCGATGCGTTTGGCCAAGATCACCGAATGGTGTGTTGTGGCCTGACGGTCCAGTGCCTCAAACCATGCACCGTCGGTTTCATCTTTGACGGATTCAATCAGAGGCCAGAGATCCACCCGTCCGGGCATGCGGTCTTTGAAGGCACGGTGTTTTTGATCGGCGCTAAAGCCCGAAGCCCCCGCATGCTCAAACGTATTGTCGACCAGGCGCAGGATCGGCTCGGCTGACCGGAAGGAATGCTCCAACACCATCGACGACAACGGTGCCTCTGTCTGGCTTAGGCGTTGCGCGAACTCGTCCCGCATGCGGTCAAATTCAGAAGGGTCAGCGCCCTGAAAGGAATAGATCGACTGTTTCTTGTCGCCTACCACAAAGATCGTGCGCTGGACATCCGCGCGGGCGCCCTCACCACTTGTGAACTCTTGCGCCAGACGTTCGATCACCTGCCATTGCACGGGGGAGGTGTCCTGCGCCTCATCCACCAGAATATGGTCAATGCCGCCGTCAAGGCGGTATAGCACCCAAGCCGCCACAGCCGGGTCGTTCAACAGATCGCGGGCGCGGGTGATCAGGTCGTCAAAGTCAAGCCAGCCCCGACGCAGCTTGGCGTCTTCATAGGCGGGCAGGAACACGCGAGCAAAGTGATGCAAGGCAATGTCCTTTTGCACCGCTTGCAGGGCCAGACGTTGATCGCGGGCCTGTTCCACCCGCCGCATCAGATCTTCCAATCGGCCCATATAGCCCGCCATGGCCCCTTCACGCAGGCCTTTGGTTGGGAAGGCTCCGATCTTGGCGCTAAAGGGCTCTTTTGCGCTGGCCCCGGTCAACAGAACCGATTCCAAGAGGGTCAGCGCATTGACATCCGCGCTTTGAACCACAGCCAGTTTATCCGCAGCCTTCTGGTCATTTTTGCCAGAGGACTTGAGTAGGGGCACCAGCTCGCCCAACATCTCTACTGTGTCGCCCAGAAAGACATCGGCGACCAGTGCGTCGAGGCTGGCGGTGTCCTCCAGCCCGTAAGCCGTGCGAATGGCACTGTCGTCAAGACCGGGAACAAAGGCGTCGCGCATATGGCACATCTCGGCCAAGAGGCTTTCGCTGTCGTCGCCGGGTAGAAATGGTGCGATGGCCTGAACCAGATGCGCATCAGGGCCGTCAGACATCTGATCGAGAATGTCGGCGCGTAGCATTTCGGCGGCGCGGTCTTCCATTTCTTTGAACTGTGGGCTGACCCCGGCCTCAAGCGGGAAGCGGCGCAGCAGCGAAGAACAGAACGAGTGAATGGTCTGAATGCGCAGCCCACCGGGGGTTTCAATGGCCCGGGCAAACAGGGTGCGGGCGCTGCGCAAAAACTCGGCGTGCAAATCGCTTTCGACCCCGAGCTTAATCAGTTCGGCGCGCAGACCCTCGTCATCCAGCATGGCCCAGCCGCCCAACCGTTTGAACAGCCGGTTCTGCATCTCGGTCGCGGCGGCCTTGGTGTAGGTCAGGCACAAAATATGTTCGGGCAGAACCCCATCCAGCAAGAGCCGCGCCACACGGTCGGTGAGCACACGGGTTTTGCCGGATCCCGCGTTCGCGGCGAGCCAGGTTGAGGCCATGGGACGGGCGGCGTCCACCTGGCGTTGGGTGGCCAAATCACGTGTCATGTCAGGTCCTCACGTGTGGGCGTATCGGTCACATCCCATTCGCCAAAACGCGACAGATGATCGTAATCGGCAATGTCGGTGTCTTTCATCAGAGCACGACGGGCGGTGAAACCCTGTTCGGCGCTGAAATAAGCACTGATCAGCGTGGTGAACTCTTCCCAGACCTTGTCGGGTGGCGCCTCATCCAGAGGGGCTGCAACCTCTTTCGGATCGCCGGGTTTCAGCGAGATAAAGGTGGCGCGTTCGACGTGGCGGGGATCCAGATCTTTGAAGGCACCTTGGGTGACCATGGCGGCCTCAAGCAAAAGCTGTTTGTCGAAATGTTCCTGTTCGCCTTTCGACGGCGCCGCCCCGGTTTTGTAGTCGTAGATATGCGCGCCGCCCCGGTCGTCGATGTCGATCCGGTCGGCGGTGCCGGTGAGGGTAAAGCCCAGCGCAGGTAGCGTGGCCTGCCCCTTGATTTCAAAGTTTGACGGATGCGCCGTGGCAAGAGCCTGCCGCGAGGTTTCAGTTTCCACAAACCAATTGGCGACGCGCTGCATCCGGGTCTGCCACAGGGCACGAATGGTGGGGAAAGGCACGCGGGTGGGACCACCCAGGATCTCTTGCGCCTGCGCGATAAAGGCGCTGGGCGTGAGTTGATCCGGCTCTGCCACGGTGGTTTTCACAAACTCTTCGAGGATCTCATGCAGCAAAATCCCCCGCATCAGGGCGTCGGGCGCGCGCATCAGCGGATCCAACGGGCGCAACCGCAGCACATGTTTGGCATAGATTGCAAAGGGATCGCGCACCAGTCGTTTGATCTCGGTCACCGAGAGCTGTTTTGGGCGGGCTGTCACTGGCGGGCAGGGCGAGGGGCGGGGTGCAGGCGTGCCTGCAATGGGGGTTTCGGCGACTTTGGCCAGACCCAGCCAATGATCACCGCGCGCGCGCATCGCGCCCCATGCCTCTTTACCAAAGCGCTGGGGAAGACCTGCCATCAGGTTTTCGATCCGGTTCATCCAGCGGCTGGGCACGGTTTCCGCATCATCTGATTTCTTGGCGCGGGTCAGCCAGACCTCGGGCGCACCGGCGGCCTGTTGAAAATCATGCGCTGAGAGACCGATGCGCCGCTCGGGCAACAACAGCCCCGCATCCGCGCGCATTTTGCGGTTCAGCCACGGATCGGCGCCGGGAAGCTCGGGCCAGCTGCCTTCGTTCAATCCGGCCAGAATCAACAAATCCGCCCCCATCACACGCGCTTCGAGCGTCCCCCAGATCAGGATGTGTGGATGGGGGGCATCGCGGTCGCGGACTTCGTGTTGGGCGATGATGGCCCCAAAGAGATCCCCATAGTCGTGCGGATCCATATCCGCGCCATACTCGGCCTCGGCCCGCAGATCAGCGATCACTTTGGTCAGCTTGCGGCCTGCATTCTCTTGCCACAGCTCGCCAGAGCCCTCCGCGTTGCTCCCTCGAGCAATGGCTTCGGCTAACGCCACATGGTCCTCGACCCAGTCCGCTAGGGGCGTCTTGCCCGTTCTTTCATTGCCGCAGAATTGGTCGGCGACCCATGCGGCCCAAACCTCGCGGTCATTGGCAACGCCCCAGGCGCGCAGGTCCTCTGGCTGGGGATAGGGCCAGCCGGTTTTGCGTATGTGCAGCTCGAGATCACGGGTGTTCAGGAGGTGTTGCCCGCGTCCCTCCCCAGTGTGGGTCAACGGATGTTTGAGCAAAACCAAGAGCGCTTCGGCGCTCAAGGGCTCCTGGAAAAGCGCTGCGACATGGCGCAGGAACCGGCCCGGTGGGGTCAGCTGTGCCGGTGTCCCGGCGGAATCATCTGGCAAAATCCCCCAACGATCCAGCGCCGAGGTGACCTGACGGGTCAGCATCCGGTCGGGCGAAATCAGCGCCGCGCGGGTGCCGTCTTCTGCGGCCTGTCGCAGACGTAGGGCAATGGCCAGCGCCTCATCCCGCGATGTGGGCGCCTCGACCAGTGTCAGCCCCTCGGTGGCCTGCCGCAGATCAGGCAGGTTCGGCCCTTCGCTCATCCATTGGTGGGTCACAGGCGCAGGGCGCAGAGCCAGAGAAATCAGTTTGTTGCGTTCTGGCGCAGGGGCTTGGGCGTCGGTCCACGGGTGAACATCATTTGGCCCAACACCAAGATCGCGCATCAGATGGGCAAAGCGGTATTGCGGATGATCTTCGCCAGTCAGGGCCTGGTCCAGCTGTTCCCACACCGGGGCGGGCATGTCATGGTCAAACCCGGGTAGGATCACTGCGCCCTGTGGGAGCTTGGCCACTTCGGTCATGAACCAATGCGTGGTCCCGCGAGACCCGGTAGAGCCTGCAATGATGATTGGGTGCTGGGGCGGATTGGCTTTCCATGCGGCGATGCGCAGTTCCAACGCCATACGGGCGTAGGCCTGAGAATCTGGAGCTTCATCCCCATCGAAATAGCGTTGAACAATGGTCAGAAAGCTCAGCGCGCGTTGCCAATGGCCGGATTGGTCGCTGACATCCAGATTGGCGATGGCCTCGGGATCGACACCTTCGCCCTGCATCTCTTCCATCAAGGTCGCCAGACTGTCGGCCAGATCGAATAGGGCAGAGCGCGGGGCAAGATCGGGTTGGGCTTCAAGTAGCCGCCCCACCAATCCTGTAAGCTCAAGACGTCGACGCAGAGCAGGCGCAGGTTGACGCAGGCGCGCTTTGATCAGCGGGTCCGCGATGTCTGTGATCATCTTAACCCGCGGCAAGAGAGATGCGGGTCCTGCCTCAAAGGCCGCGCGCAGGCGGCGCGACATACGCTCGGTGTTCACATAGAGTTCAACCCGCGCCAGTGCCTCAGATGTTTCGGCACGTTCGATCAGGCCCCGCGCCAGTTCGGTTGGAAAGTCCACCCCGGGGGGCAGAGCAAAAAGACGTGGGCCAGATCCGCTAAACATCAAGCATCTCCTCGGCGAGAGTGATGCCATGAGGGTGGCCGACATCGCACCACTGGCCTGAATACACGGTTCCAAACAAGCGGTTTTGAGCGGCCATCAGGTTCCACAGTTCATTGAGGGAAAAGACATCTTTTTCAATTTCGCTCAGCCGGTCGGTCTTTACGATCTGGGCACCGACATAAACGAAATCCCCTTTACGCGTCAGCTCGCCTTGTTCAGAGATTGAAAAATCGCCCCCGCCCTTGCGGCCAATCGCGCGCTCTAGCGGAACGCAGAGCAACAAAGCATCCATTTGGGCCGGGTTCCATGCACTGCGCAGTTGGTCCAGCGGATTGGGGCCGTTCCACACTGCATCGGTGTTCAGCGTAAAGACCGGATCATGTCCCAGTACGGGCAGCGCGTTGCGCAGCCCGCCGCCGGTATCAAGCACCTGCGGTTGTTCTTCAATGACCTGCACCTCAGACCCGTTGATATGGGAGTGGATTTGCTCAGCTTTGTAGTGGGCGTTGACCACGCGGGTCTGAATATTCTCAGTCAGCGCCAGCGCGTGATCCAACAAAGGTTTTCCGGCCACATCAATCAAAGGTTTGGGCCGATCTGCGGTCAAAGCGCCCATGCGGGTGCCAAATCCAGCAGCAAACAACATTATGGCGTTGGGCATAACTTGAGCCTGTCCAGAATTTTAGGTGTTGGAACGGGGAGATGCTGGTCAAGGATGGCTTTGACCGGAGCTAGAACGGGATGCGCCAGATCCCGTTGGAGGTGGGCCCATGTGGTGGGGATGAAATCGATGTAGTGCGGTTTTTGTCTCACCCGCGCTAGCCGCGCAAATATCCCCAGAATGCGAAGATTGCGCTGGGCTCCAAGCACGGCCAGAGAGGTGCGAAAGGTCGTTTCATCCACACCTGTTTCATCAAGGTAATGACGCACACAGGCCTCGCCGGTTCCCTCAAATGGGGTGCGTCGGGCATCGTGGATCAGGGACACCAGATCATAGGCGCGGTGTCCAATCATGGCGTCTTGGAAATCCAAAAGACCCGCCTGCGCGGCGCCTGTGCGTTCAGGCAGAAATAGAACGTTCTCTGCGTGATAATCTCGCAAGATCATGATGTTCTCGGGTGCGCCAAAATGATCAAGGAGTGGCTTCAATGCGGCGACAGTCGCCGTCTGAGCTGATGGGTTTGGGTGTCCGGCATAAGTTGCATAACACGTGAATGCCAGATCGGTCATTTGTGCCAAAGCATCGGGTGTCGCGACGGGCAAAGTACCGGGGGCAGGATGTTTATGCAGCTCGATCAGCGCATCTGTCGCTGTGATATACAGTTGCTTTTCTGTATCTGACGTTTTGGCCAACTTACTGACGAGATCATCACCAAAATCTTCGAGCAAAAGGAGCCCCGGTGCTTCGGCGAAAATTTGTGGCGCGCTTAGCCCAAGAGACAATAGGTGGCGGGCCAGTTGTGCAAAACGCCCGACATCGCCATCGGGGTCTTCCATCAACATTGCTGTTTTCTCACCGAGTCTCAGACGCGTGTACCGTCGCGTAGAGGCATCACCCGCAAGGGGGACATGCTGCGCGCCAGACCAGCCTGCCGTTTTGAGAAAGCTCATGTCAGACCCTCAATCAGGTTCCAACGGGTGTTGGTCCAGTACAGGGTCATCTGACGGTGGTCGTCGTCGTTTGCACAGGTGTCCAGATGTATTTTCAACGCGTTCTCAGGCGTGAGATCTTCAAGTTTATCAGGCCACTCCACCAAACAAATGGCGGTTTCAAACGCGTCGGTCAGGCCAAGTTCAACGCACTCATCAGGGTCGCTTAGGCGATAGAGGTCACTGTGCCAGATTTCGCCCTTCGGGGTGTCATAAACCTGAACCAGGGTGAAAGTCGGCGAAGGCACATCTTCGGGTGGATCCTGTAGTGCGTGGATTAGGCTTCTCGCGAAGTGGGTTTTTCCAGCGCCAATGCCTCCGGAGAGCAAAATCACATCACCGGGGGTGAGGTGTTTGGCAAAGGTCTGCGCAAATAGTGCGGTTGCGTCGGGTGACGACATGAGGATTTGGCGACGTGTCATGTGCCGAAAATACCGTGCCGTCGTCTCGCTGCAAGCGGGATCAACCGTTGGCGATTTTTTGCATCGGGGAAAAGGTATCGGTGTCTTCCAGACGTGAGAAACGAATGAGCGTGGCCCCAGCTGAGACAGGTTCGATTGTCAGCATTATATCCTGCCCGCTCTTAGTGGTTAGGAGACACTCACGCAGCTGGCGATCGTGGCGAGCCAGCACAAATTCCTGCAGATCGTCCCATATTTCGCAGGGCTCAAACGCAGCTTCCCAAGTTTCAGTTGCTTCAATGATCGAAATCTCGGAATCGCGCCCTTCCTGGGGAATGTTCCATTGGCGGTGATAGGCGGCGTTGGACAGAGTTAAGACGCCAAGATGGGAAAATACAGCGACGGATTCCGCGAAACAGTCGATCACAGACTGAGTCATCTCAAGCTCAGATCGGAACCGCCGCGTCAGAGTGACTTCGGCGCTGATATCTTCCAGGAGAAAAGCAATCGCGCCATCAGGATGTGGGCGTCCTGTTATTTTGTAGGTCAGTCCGGAAGGGAGGTTCCATGTTTCGCTATACCGGTCTTCTCGAGCCGCCGAGATCATATCTGAGAGACCCGCCCGCCAGTTGGGATAGTTTTTGGGCTCCGGCATGATCCGGTTGTCGCGCATGTTGTCAAAGAAGCTCAACAGTGTCGGTCGTGAGCTGAGGAATACCACCGGGAGATGGGTGAGATCGACCAAGGCGGGATTGAACAGGACCAATTGATGGTCCCGATCAAAAACAGCCAAACCAATGGGCAGATGCGCAAACGTCTTGGTTAGGGTCTGAACGAAGTTGCGCTGGGCCAGTTCTGCCTGCACCAGAGAATCGATTCGAATTGCAAAGTGCAGCCAACCTTCAGCTGTTGGATGGGATGATACCTCAAACCAGAGGCGCGCGCCGTCGGGGTCAATCAGGCCAAGTCGCGAGGTCTGAACTGTCTGTGGCAGAGGGTATGGAAGCTCAAATGGGCATGTGCCCGCAGGTGTTGCGCCGACGCTATTGCACAGGGTTTGATAGGCTGCATTATGCCAAACAGTCTTGTTGTTTTTGTCCATGGCCCAGCTTGGGTTCGGTGAAACGCTGGCGACATGGGAGAGCATTTGATGGTCTCTTTGGACCGCAACCAACTTTAGGATGTGACCCGGATTTCGGGAAATGCCATGCAGTTCAACACGTTCAATGTGGCGGTTCTTATCAATAACGAGTTCAAGTCCGGGCATACCTTCGGATTGGTAGACCTTGCGACCTTCTGCGATCTCTTCGGGAACGGCGGGAAAAACTGGGAAAAAGGTTTGGCGCAGGACAGCCCAAGAAGCATCTTTTAACTTGGTTTGACCTAATAGATCACGTGCCTGCGCACTCGCGTCAACGACACTGCCGTCATGCAAAAGAAAGCTAATTTCGTCATTGAAGTGAGCCGAACTTGAAGCAGCGCGTGGGGCAACCACAACAAGGAGTAGCACCAAAATACTTGCAAGAAGTGCCAAAAAGATACCGGTGGCAATTGCCCAAACCATGTCAGAACTCACAAATCAATTTGTCACCCACAATAGCAAATAAGGATGTTGGTGAAATATTAATCTGCCGTTAACCGAGGTTCTGTCCAGATATTATTTACAGGTCAAAGGGGCGGTTTTCTCCCAGTGGTGTTCCGGGTTCCGGACGTTCGGGGACAATCTTGCTACGTGGCCAGATCACTTCGACGATGGCGCCGATGTGCTCTTCGTCTGTTGCCGCGGGCTGATATGGGTCTGAGCCGTTGGCAAAGCTTAGCTCAGCTCCCGAACGTTCCAGCAGTGTTTTGGCGATAAATAACCCTAACCCCATGCCCTCGTATTCGGGGCGTGATTTACGGTCGCTGTCATGCCTGCGCCGCATAAAGGGATCGCCGATGCGTCCAATCAGATGGGGGGGGAATCCTTTTCCATCGTCGAGAATGCGAATCGATATCAGGTCGTCGGTCCAAATGGCTTCGATCCAGACACTGGTGCGGGCAAAATCCACTGCATTTTGCACCAGATTTCGCAAGCCGTGGATGATTTCCGGGCGTCGCAGAATCTCGGGTGCGCTGTATTCCCCACCGGGTCCGGGGCCATCCTCGATGATGACGTCTTTCCCGCGATCCTGATGCGGTTCAGCGGCCTCTCGAATTACCTCGATCAAAGGCGCTTTGCGCATATGTAGATCGTCTTTACCGGCCCGGCCCATGGAGCGCATGATATCGCGACATCTATCGGCCTGTTCACGGATCAGTTCGGCATCTTCGCGCAGCTCAGGATGGTCTTCCAGTTCTTCAATCAACTCTGACGAGGTGAGCTTGATCGTCGCCAAAGGTGTGCCAAGTTCGTGTGCCGCAGCGGCAACCACACCGCCCAGATCATTGAGTTTCTGCGCCCGAGCAAGCGCCATCTGTGTCGCGGCAAGCGCATCAGACATCGAATGCATCTCAGAGGTCAGACGGCGAGAATATACACTGATGAAAACCAGAGCGATCGTGATCGCAGCCCATTGACCAAAAATGAAAATATCAGGGATGCGCAGGATAAAACCGGCTTCGGTTCGCAAAGGTAGGTGGAAAAACACCATCGCGGTGACAAGCGAAAAGGCGGTCCCTCCCAAAATCATAGTTGATCGAAGGGTGAGGACCGAGGCGGAAACAGTGACCGGCGCGAGCACCAACAACGAAAACGGATTGTGAAGGCCGCCGGTCAGATACAGCAGGAAACACAGCTGGAGCAGGTCAAACATGACCATGAAGAAGTTTTCGGTCTCCGACAGACGCTTGTTTTCAGGGAAAACGAAGATGGCGATCAGGTTACCAACAATCGAAACACCAACGGCTAGATAGCAAAGGCCCAGCTCGATCTGCAGATTGTAGAGGTGCTGAGCAACCACAATGGCCGACAGCTGTCCGACGATGGCGAACCATCGCAGCAAGATCATTGTGCGCAGCCGGATCCAGTTGCTGCGGTGTCCTTCGCCAAACAGGCCCAGTTCATTTTCAGTCATGTGCGCCTTTTCGTCACTTGCGGCTGGATTTACAATCGTTACCTCTGCGCCAAAGATATGCAAAGGATCCTTCTTATGATGCGTCTTGTCGCTGTTTCCGGTTCCGTCGCCATTGCCGCCCTTCTTGGGGGAATTTGGTACGCAACCTCGGGCCCGTCCAGTGCAGATAAATTTGCTCAGTGTCGTACCGGGGCCGTTGCCGGTGGTGCGGGCACCATTGGTGGGCCGTTCGAATTGATCAATGGACGCGGCGAGACGGTGACGGATGCCGATGTCATCACTGAACCTAGCCTTGTATATTTCGGCTACACGTTTTGTCCGGACATCTGCCCCTTTGATGTGGCGCGCAACTCGCTTGCTGTGGATGAACTGGCCGAAGGCGGGCGTAGTGTCACTCCGGTGTTCATCTCGATCGATCCCAAGCGGGATACACCCGAAGTCGTTGCGGATTTCTCAGCCAACAATCATGAAAAGATGATTGGCCTGACGGGCACCGCCGAGCAGGTCAAAGCCGCAAGTCAGGCCTATCGCACCTATTACAAGGCGCAGGAGGCTGAGGATGACTATTACCTCGTGGATCACTCGACCTTCACCTATCTGGTCATGCCAGAAGAAGGATTTGTCGAGTACTTCCGCCGTGAGGTCACACCTGAGCAAATGGCTGAGAAAGTGGCCTGCTTTATGGATGCAAAGTAAATCAGGCATTTGACGCCCCTAGGGTGCAGGGCTAATAGTTTGTAAAACACCGTTTTCGAACGACTGGAGGGATGGCATTGGCAGAACGCAGTATTGAGGATCTCGGCGAAGATAAATCTCTACTCTTGGTGGATGATGACGAGCCGTTTCTGCGGCGTCTGGCAAAGGCCATGGAAAAGCGCGGATTTGACGTCGAAATGGCGGGGTCGGTCGCAGCGGGGACAGCCATCGCAACCGCTCGGCCTCCTGCCTATGCAGTGGTTGATCTTCGGTTGGAAGACGGCAATGGCCTGGACGTGGTCGAAGTTCTGCGTGAGAAACGCCCGGACAGCCGCGTGGTTGTTCTGACCGGATATGGTGCGATCGCGACTGCAGTTGCTGCGGTCAAAATCGGCGCAACCGACTATTTGTCAAAGCCCGCGGATGCCACTGATATCACCAATGCGCTTCTGGCCAAAGGCGATGATCTGCCCCCACCTCCAGAAAATCCGATGAGCGCAGATCGCGTGCGTTGGGAGCATATTCAACGTGTCTACGAGCTTTGTGATCGCAATGTCAGCGAAACAGCCCGTCGTTTGAATATGCACCGCCGTACCTTGCAGCGCATCCTGGCAAAACGCAGCCCGCGTTAGGCCAAGGTAAACTTTTTGCTGATGGCGCCAGCCGGGGTTCGATAGGTTTCGAACCCCATCGCGCCGTAATATCCCAGCCCCTCATCGTTCCAATCGCCGATTGTGGCATCGATGGCCGGTAACCCGATCTTTCGCGCGGCATCAAGCGATGACGCGAACAGTTTTCGTCCAATGCCCTGGCCTGCCTCTGACCCGTCGACATAGGTACCAATGATGCCCCATCCCGGGGTCACTTCATATGCATTTCCTTCGCTTGCCAGAAGAAGCGCTTGAAACCCAACAACTTTGTCACCTTTGAGGGCAACCGAGCATTTGATGCCATCTTCCGGGCTAATGTAGTAGGCGCGGACATGTTCGGGGCTATAGGGCCGTGGACTGTTCCAGCGCTTCAAAATGGAGTGAAGCAGCTGGCTCATACCAAGCGCGTGGTCGGGGGTGGCAGAAATAATTGAGATCATGTGCGCTATGTTAGCGTTTTGTTCTTGTCTGCCAAGTGCAAATTTTGCAGGTGGATTGGTTGGGTGAATTAGAGTTATACGTCTTCGGAAAGGCGATTGAGCGTACTGCGCCCAAGGTCACAAAGGTCAGGATTGGACCTTTGGTAGTACCAGACAAGTCCCATAGCCTGCTGGAATGCCCAGGCCGCGCCTCGAAGCCATTCTATATCGTCACAACCGAGATATTGGCGGAACGTGTCGCGGTTTCGTGTGTCCAGCATGTGCCAACCCGCCACAAGATCAAGCGCGGGATCGGCGGGGTCAAAGCCTCCGCCATCGAGAACCCCGACAAGGCGATCATCCGCGATGAGTACATTCGCCGGGATAAGATCTTTGTGACTCATCACCACGGATCCAGGATTGGGCAGGGTGCGGAGCGACGACCACATTTGTCTGAGGCGGGGCACGTTCAAGAGGATCTCACTTTGGGAGAAGCAGTGCTCCATCCAACCATCGTGATCAGTCAGGCTTCCACCGCGTCCTTGACCGCAGAAGGGCCGTCCCTGCGAATCTGCTGCGCGTAACGACAGGATGAGATTTGCCAGATCTTGGGTGAAAGATGCGGAACTTGCCTGACCGTGAGGTGTGGCAACTTCTCCGGTGATCCAGCTTTGTATCGACCATGGCATTGGGTAGGCGTCAGATGGGGTGCCAATCGCATAGGGTGTCGGGGTGCGAACGCTGCAATGACGGTTCAGCTCGGTCATCGCCTCCGCTTCAGTGCGCAGCGTTTCGAGGCAAACATCGGGGCGTGTCAGGCGGCGTGGAAATCTGGCCGCATAGTGTTCTCCAATTTGGAAAACATAGTTGGTGGTTCCGGCACCATTGCGCGCTGCAATGGGTTCACTGGCAAATTCGGGGAACTGCCTGCGGATCATGCTCATCGCATCATGGTGTGAAAGAGGCACGTCGTCGTCATGCATCATGTCTCTCTTAGGATGGGTATCCAGTTGAGCCAAGTAATCGGTATAGGGCTCTGAATAGCAACACTAATGGAGACAGTGAGAATTAGTACCGAAAGGCGTGTCTTCTGCGCAGCAAGAAAAAAGCCCCGGCGAGGCCGAGGCTTGGAAACGAGGTTAGAGGAGTGAGATTTGCGCCCTCGCAGACAGGCTTTCGTCTTGGATTTTTTTGGTCTCCAGCAGATACCAGCCCAAACCTGTCTGACCTCTGCGCACGGCGTCTTTGACGGCTGCGTTGGCTTGACCCGCATTGGCGGCGCTTTGGGTAAGTGCATGGGCAAGCTCGGCCCGCGACGCCTTAATGGCCGAAATCCGTGCATCATACTGCGCTTGGCTGATCTGCGCCAGCGCAAGTTGTGATTTCATCTGCATCAGTTCGGCGTCCTGCCGGGCGATGACAGAGGCCACGCCACCTTTGACCACCTCAAGCTGGTCTTTCGTTTGACGCACGCTGGGTAGCAATGTGTTGGCGGAAATCAATTCGACACGTTTCTGAACCTGTGATTGGCCATGGGCATACCCGGCAACACCGCCAATAACTCCACCCGCCACTGCGCCTTTTAGGCACTGAGCTTTGGCAGAGGAGGATACAATGGCCAAACCACATCCGGCGACCGCGCCAATGGCTGCGCCGGTGGTGGTGGACTTACGCACCATATCCCGTGAAAGACGGTCTAACGCATGCGCTTGATCGGCAAGCGCGCGTTCCTGATCAGTATGAGCGATGACCGGGGTGCTGCCCATTGTGCTCGAAATTGGTGATTTAACCTGGGCTCCACAGGCGCTCAGGGTCAGGATCAAAAGGGCAAAATATGCAGATTTCTTCACAAACACGGGGTCGCTCCAGCACCACAGGGTCAAATTGAGTGTCCCCTGTGTGTCAGGTGAATGTGGCAACAATTCGATTAAATTGTTTCTGATTGAAGGAAAGTGGACCTCAGAGATTGAAACGTTTGTGAACTTTGTCGACAATCTGCCCATTCGCCAGCGTGACACCCGTTGTGCGGGCGTAGTCTTCGAAGCCGCGACTTTGATAGTAGATCAATCCACCTTCATTGTCGGCGCGTATCTCCGCGTTGATCCATTGAAATCCCAACTCACGTGCAGCCTTTTCCGTCGCACGAAAGAGAGATGATCCGATACCCATCCCGGTTTTTCCAACCTGAGCAAAGGTTGCAATGTTTGTCGCTTCAGGCGGCAGCTTTTCGTGAGGCTCGACCCACTGAAATCCCAATATCTCGCCGGTGTCATCTTCTGCCACATGCCAGATCGATTTATCGCTCTGCATCCAGGATTTCATGTCTTCGGCCTGGACGGGTTCAGTGATGGCCGTGGTGCCGCCAATTTTGATGATGGCGTTCAAAAGCTCGGCCATTTGGCGGGCATCCAGCATACCGGCGCGGCGAACGGTGATCATGTCAGTGCTCCTAAGAGAGTTTCGTGGCGTTGGGTGAAATCTGTACGCACGTCCAAAGGCGCACGCAGCTGAATTGAAAGCCCGGTGATGATGTCCGGGTCGGGGCGGCCGAAAAACTTGTTGGCTTCAGCGGTCGTGAACCCTGCAATCTGCGTGGCCTCCATCCAGGCGCTGATTTTGTCGGCACGCTTGATCCGTTGCTTAAGCCGTACAGGCACAGCGGCAGGCAGGCCAAAACGAATGTGGATCGCGGCGGTCAGTCGCTTGTCGAGCTCGTCATAGCCCGGACCAACGGCGGCTTTCACCGGCGAAATCATGTCACCAATCACATATTCGGGCGCATCGTGTAACAGCGCAGTCAATCGCTGAGCTGGTGTGGCTTTGGGGTAAAGCCGCCCAAAGATTTCTTCGACCAAGAGGGAATGTTCGGCGACAGAATAAGGGAAATCACCACGGGTCTGACCATTCCAGCGGGCGACAAAGGCAAGGCCGTGTGCGATATCTTCTATCTCGATATCGACCGGCGTAGGATCCAAAAGATCCAATCTGCGCCCTGACAGCATCCGTTGCCATGCCCGTAGCTGTGTTGCCATTATGCCACCTCAAAATTGACTTGCCCAGAAAAAGCCACAATTGCAGCGCAGGCTCATGGGTAGGGATCACCGGCTGCCACCGAACTCGTGAACACATGTGTGTTTTTTCGCGGCTGTGGCATTCCCATATATTAAGCATCCGGGGGGCGCAGGCCTCTCTCCTGCTGCGCCCCCTTCAGACCCAAATCAATAGGAAAGGAGCTTGTGATGTTCAAGCGACTGATGAAGGCCGCGCTTGTCTTTGGCATGGCCGCGATCGCCCCTCCGGTTTTCGCACAATCAAGCTGTGCCCCACGCGACATTGTCGTGGACCGACTGAAGGATAAATATACAGAACATATGGTTGGCGGGGGCCTGGCAGGTGGCAGTTCAGGCAGTGCAGTTGTCGAGATATGGAGCTCGGAACAAACCGGAACCTTTACGGTGTTGATCACCAATGCCCGTGGGCTGAGCTGTATCGTTGCCTCGGGAACGGATTACTTTGATCTGCCCCCAATGAAAGTGGTCGACGATATCGCCAGTTGAGGGCTGCCCGCTTTTAACTGATGCTTACTTTCGCATATCATCCAGACGATCAATGTGGGTGAGGACAGAGATGTTTCGGGCCTGATGGATCTGATGACATCATAGAGCCCATTGTCGTCAGATATGTGCCTTGTGTCGAGTGGCCTCACATCCGGTCAGAGACCGGCGTTTACCCGCAATTCATGAGTGTCTGCGTGTTATGCGCGTTGCTGAATTCCGTAAGGAATGATAGTGCCCGCGCAAACGCAAACATCTTTTGGAGGCGACCCGATGGCCCAAGATTACATCGTCAAGGACATTTCGCTGGCTGAGTTCGGCCGCAAAGAACTCGACATCGCAGAAACCGAAATGCCGGGCCTGATGGCGCTGCGTGACGAATACGGTGACAGCAAGCCACTGAAAGGTGCGCGCATCGTTGGGTCGCTGCATATGACCATTCAGACCGCCTGTCTGATCGAAACACTGGTACACCTCGGTGCGGATGTGCGCTGGGCGTCTTGCAACATCTTCTCGACACAGGATCATGCGGCAGCGGCAATTGCTGCGGGTAACATCCCGGTCTTTGCGATCAAAGGTCAGTCGCTGGAAGAGCATTGGGATTACTTGGATAAATCCTTCATGTTCCCCGAAGGCGCCAACATGATCCTCGACGATGGCGGCGACGCAACACTATACATTCTGCTGGGTGCGCGTGCTGAAGCTGGCGAAGACATCATTCCAGTTCCGACCTCGGAAGAAGAGGCTGTGATCAAGGAGCAGATCAAAAAGCGCATGGCGGCAAGCCCCGGTTGGTTCACCAAAACCCGAGATGCGATCATGGGCGTGTCGGAAGAAACCACCACCGGCGTGCACCGCCTGTACGAGCTGCAGAAAAACGGCCAGCTGCCCTTCCCTGCAATCAACGTCAACGACAGCGTCACCAAGTCGAAATTCGACAACAAATATGGCTGTAAAGAATCGCTGGTCGATGGCATCCGCCGCGCCACCGACACCATGATGGCCGGCAAGGTTGCTGTTGTGTGTGGGTATGGCGATGTGGGCAAAGGCTCGGCAGCATCGCTGGCGGGGGCTGGTGCGCGTGTCAAAATCACCGAAGCGGATCCGATTTGCGCGCTGCAGGCGGCGATGGACGGGTTTGAAGTTGTTCTGCTGGAAGAGGCTCTGGCCGATGCAGATATCTTCATCACCACCACCGGCAACAAAGACATCATCCGCATCGAGCATATGCGCGAGATGAAGGATATGGCGATTGTCGGCAATATCGGCCACTTCGACAATGAGATCCAGGTCGCGGCTCTGAAAAATCACAAATGGACCAACATCAAAGAACAGGTGGATATGATCGAGATGCCGTCGGGCAGCCGGATCATTCTGCTGTCTGAAGGCCGTTTGCTGAACCTTGGCAACGCGACCGGACACCCATCATTTGTGATGTCTGCCTCGTTCACCAACCAGGTTTTGGCTCAGATGGAGCTCTTCCTGCGCGGCGATCAGTACAAAAACGAGGTTTATATCCTGCCCAAGCATCTGGATGAAAAGGTTGCAGCCTTGCATTTGGGTCGCGTCGGCGCGAAACTGACCAAGTTGACGTCTGAGCAAGCAGCTTATATTGGCGTCACCCCTGAAGGACCCTTCAAGCCCGAGCATTACCGCTACTAAGGGCCGATCTTAGCACATCGAGGAAAGCCGCCGCCCCGCCGGGACGGCGGTTTTTCTATTTTAGGGCCTGCTATGCCGGGAGACCCTCAAAAACCATCAGATCACTTGAGGCGACCTTGTCGAGAATGGCCTTATAGGGCGCGTGCTCTGGACCAAGGTAGTAATCTTTGGCCGCCTGCGCGCTCGGAAATTCCATCAATATCAAACGCCCCTCAGGCAGATTTCCCTCAAGAACATCAAAGTGTTCGGTGATTGCGAGGGGCTTTCCACCATATTTCAGCAAAATCGCATGGGCATCAGGGAGATAGTCGCGAGCATGTGTTTCGGCGTCTTCGACACGAAGAAAGGTAAGCATATATGCGGGCATGGTGAGATCCTTTTGCACTTTGTTTTGTTTGTGCTCTAGGATGTGGAGGTGGGGCACTAAGCTTCAACTAGGCACCCAAAGGTAACCATGAAGGTTTTTGCATGCAGGTGATCACTCAAGATATCTATGACAAGAAATGTGCCACCCGGCAGTTGATCGAGATGATGTCAGAAAAATGGGTGCCGGGCTTGATTTACGCACTCTCAACTGGCCCGCAGCGGCCGGGAGTGTTGGCGAAACGGCTGGAGGGAATTTCCAAAAAGATGCTGACGCAATCGCTGCGCAATCTCGAAGATTGGGGCGTTGTTGAGCGGATCGTTTATGATGTTGTGCCGCCGCATGTCGAATACAGGCTGACAACCGATGGAGAGCGATTCATTGAACCGCTCTCGTTGTTACATAGCTGGGCATTGGAAAACCGCGACGAGATCGCTGATGTGTTTCAACGACGCCGTGACGCGAAAACCGCCACGACTTAACTTGTGAGGGGCGAGACGTATCCCTCACGGATGACGTCTGGGTCATAGGCTTTTCGTGCAAAGACCTCGCGCACCATCGGCTCCCAATATTCAAGGGGTTTCATTGGGTAGTCTGGGTCGAAGGAGGATTGATCCCACCGTTCGCAGAATTCCGCACAGCTGTTGAAGCAAGGATGATCTTTGAACTGGTCGCGAGCGTTTTCGTCCCAACCATAATGACGTGCGTAATATAGCATCTGGAAAATACCATGATGTTCGATCACCCAGGACACATCCCAGCGCACAAACGGACGGATCACCTCGGCGCTAAACCTGTCGTGGTTTTGAGGGGCAAGCCCGTCTCCCACATCGTGTAAAAGCGCTCCGACAATCCAATCAATGTCGGCGCCATCGGCCTCGGCCCGTGTGGCGGATTGCAACCCATGTTGAAGGCGGTTGATCTTATAGCCTTCCAGTGAGACTTCACCCTGGCGGCGCATTTCGTCGAGAATGCGATCTGCGGTGAGCGCGTGATAAGGCTTTTCCAGCTCGTGCAGCATCAGATATTCTTCTTTGGTGCCGTCTTTCATCTGGGTAAAGCTGACTGTGGGTGTCTCGCTCATGCGCTGCCTCCTGCGGTTTCATAAAGGGCGACATCGCCATCTGCGTTGCCTGCCAATGTTGTGGATTGGTGTTTCAGAACTTGATCATAGAGGGCCAGGTCATCGGGGTGAAACAGGCTGCTGGCACCTGCGACCGGGATCCAGCCCTGATGCATATCAACACCGCGCACTGGGATCGCATAATCCGGTCCGGTGTCAGCCTGGCGCACCTCTGGGGTGACATACCGAATGGCCAGTCCGATACGGCGATCATTGGACTGGTTGGGGCCAGAGGCGTGAAAACATCGTCCATGGTGGAATGACATTTCACCGGGTTTCAGTGGGCCATGAACCGATTTCGTCTCGTCCACATCCGCAATTTCCTGGCCGCGTGACAAGAGATTGTCTTCATCAAATGTATCTGCGTGATCCACGATGCTGTTTTTATGGCTACCGGGGATAAATCGCATGCATCCCGCCTCGACCGAGACATCCGACAGGGCGACCCAGGCGGTGACCTCTTCGTCAGTTTCCCCCATGCCCCAATAGGTGATGTCCTGGTGCCAACTGACGACGGATTTTGTGTGCGGCTCTTTGATAAAAAGCTCAACCGACCAGACAAGCAGGTTTGGTCCCAGAACATCCGCCACTTTCTCTAAGATGGCCGGGGTGCGGGCAAGTTTAGCGAGGAGCGGAATCACCAGTTGGCCATTGACCCGAAAATAGTGATTGAGCGGCCTACCGGATGCGCCTGCGCTATGCTGAGCCTCCAGTGCTTCTATCTCGGCACGGATGGCGGCCGTCTCTTCCGCGCTAAAGGCGGGAACACCGGCAACAAAGCCATCTTTTGCGTAGGCGGCTTTTTCTGTCTCTGTAAGTCCCAATATATCCTCCCTGTTTTAGGAAGGTTTGCGCAGTGGGGATGTGACGTCTGTTTCGCACGCGACCGACGTTTGGTCGTTTACGTGACCTGTGAGCGGGGAAATGGGCTGTGGATTTACCCATTGCCAGAAATTGAATAACCCTTAACCTACCGATCGGGGGCTGGGATTGGCCCGTTAATTGTATGACTTACCGGGGGTATAACCCCGGCACGAGGGAGTTTGACATGGGCAAACGTGACGACCTGATCGCAAAATATGCGGATGACCTGCGCAACAAATGCGGCATGGAGCCGGATATGGATCTTTTGACCAAGGTCACAATCGGCTGTGGTCCAGCGATTTACAACGATGATGCATCGACTGTCGCGTCGTCGCAGGACAGCGAGCTGGAAACCGTTAAAGCGAATTTTCTGGTGAAAAAGCTGGGTCTGGCAGATGGTCCTGAGTTGATGGATGCGATCAATCAGGTTGTTGAAGTTTATGGAAAATCCGAGCGTAATAAATACCGTGCGGTTGTGTATTACATGCTGACCAAGCACTTCGGCAAAGAAGCTGTTTACGGCTAATATTGGCGTCTATTCTATTCGGAAGGCCCCCTTGGTGGGGCCTTTTGTGTTAATGAACTGGGTGCAATTGCCGGTATTTGCAATTTGCGTGGTTGTGGATAAGGCGTTATGTTCAAATCACTGGCTAGAAGGGTCGGACCAAAGAATTCGTTTTCACGTGTGGTGTTTAGGGAGCACGTGGGTGAGCGGAGGGTCAGGCCTGGGGCCGACCCTCCGTACTCTTTTAGAACAGCGTCAGGACCAGCCCCATCAGGGCGCAGGCCAGGGTGGCATAGCCGCCATCGATCACGGTCAGTTTGACCGGGCGCTGTCCATAGGCGTTGTTGATCGCGATCCAGGGTGAAATGAAAAACAGCCCCACGCCAACACCGGCCACCAGGCCTTTGACTGGGCTGTCGATCACGGCGAGCTCAAAGACATGGCGCATCATGCCCGCCACCATCAATTGCATCACAAACGTATAGGCGTACAGCCCGGGGTTTTGCCCGCCTTCGGGCTGGCCATCGGCGTTGCGTTTGATGTTTGCCGCCTCCATCCAGGGTTCGGCCAATTTCATGTACCACACTGCACCAGCAGCAAAGGCCACCACCGAAGCCACCAAAACATTGATAATTTCAAGCATGTGTCCCACTCCTCCTGCATGCCATTTGGTTCAGCATGCCTCGCAAAATGCGATGGGACTAGGGGGAAACACCACCAAGCTCACAGATAAGAGCCCATTCTGCGTCGCTCACCGGTTGCACCGAAAGTCTCGAATTGCGCACCAAAATCATGTCTTCTAATCGCGGGTCCGCTTTGATCTGATCCAAAGAGATGGGTGTGCTTAGAGGTTTTATGGCGCGGATATCGACGCATTCCCAGCGCGGGTCATTGGCTTTGCTGTCTGGGTGGATTTCCGCACAGACTTCGACGATGCCGACCACGGATTTCTCTTTTTGAGAATGGTAGAAAAAGCCGCGATCGCCCAATTTCATCTCGCGCATAAAGTTGCGCGCCTGATAGTTGCGCACGCCATCCCACTCTTCACCGATCTCCCCTTTTGCGACCTGTTGGTCCCAGCTCCAGGTTGAGGGTTCGGATTTGAACAGCCAGTAGCGCATCTTATCACCTGTGTTAGATAACTTTGTTCCACGGGATCAGCTGCACATCTGCAAACAACCCTGCCTTCGCATAAGGATCATTTGCGGCCCAGTCCTGTGCCGCAGCCATATCCGTGACCTCAAGAATAACAAGAGAACCGATCATGTCACCTGCGTCATCCAGCAAAGGGCCGGCTTGGCTCACAACACCGGTTGATTTCAGGTAGTCGACATGGGCGGGACGGTTTTCCTGACGAATGGGCAAAGCACCGGGTTTGTCTTTGGCGATCAACGCAATAAGCATCTTATTCTTCCTTGAGTGGTCGTGAGAGAAGTTGTTCCAGAACCGCCGCAACGGTCAAGCGGCCTTCGGTGACAGCGGCCACAGCATGGCAGAGCGGAAGGGACAGGCCTTCATCCATTGCGATGCGTGCCATTGCACGGGCAGTGGCGGCGCCTTCGACGGTGACGGCGGGATCAAAGCCCTCGCCTGAGCCAAGCGACTGGCCATAGCGGTAATTGCGCGAAAGATCAGAAGTGCAGGTTAGGGCCAAATCACCCAATCCTGACAATCCGGCAAGTGTTTCCGCACGGGCCCCCCGGTGAACTGCGAAACGGGTCATTTCTGAAAAACCACGTGTCATCAGTGCCGCGCGCGCGCTGTCGCCCAGACCAGCACCGATACAGGCGCCGCAGGCAATCGCCATGACATTTTTTAAGGCTCCGCCGAGCTCCGCACCGATGACATCGGTGCTGCGATAAAGACGGAGGTTGGGCGTCGATAGTGCGTGCTGGATTTCATGTCCGCAGGTATCGTTGGCACAGGCCAATGTGAGCGCGGTCGGGAGCCCTTTGGCAATATCGGCGGCAAAGCTAGGTCCGGTGAGAACGGCGGGTATACTTAATGGTTTGCTGGCTGAGATGACCCCGGTTGGGCCAAGCCCTGTGCGCAGATCAACCCCTTTACAGCAGGCAACCAGGGCGCGTCCGTCTAGCTCGTTTTCGATCCTGCCCAACAATCCTGACAGGCTTTGCATCGGTACGGCCAGAAGCAGGGTTTTTGCCTGACTGGCCAGTGCGAGATCATCGGTTATGGTGATGGCGCCAGGCAGTTTCACGCCCGGCAATCGGGGACTTTCGCGGGTGGCCTTGTGATAAGAGGTATCACGGGCCCAGAGTGTCACGGGGCCGATTGCGGCGAGAGAGATTGCCAGAGCTGTCCCAAAGGCTCCGCCACCAAGGACCGCGATGCTCATGCCTTGGCCCCTTTCTTTCCGGAGCCAACCAAAGGTGCGGCTTTGCTATCCAAGGGCCAGCGAGGGCGGGCAGAGAGGCTCATGTCATGGGTGATGCCGTGGGCAAAAAGTTCAGAGCCAGCATAGGCAATCATCGCAGCATTATCCGTGCAAAGATGTAACGGCGGTGCGGTAAACTTTAGGCCGTGTTCGTCGCAAAGCGCCTCGAGCGCCCCACGTAGCTCTTGGTTGGCGGCCACGCCACCCGCAACGGCCAACGCGGGAAAGGCCGGAGATTCGTCCAGATAAAGGGCGATGGCTCGAGCAGTTTTTTTCTTCAGCACATCTCGCACTGCGGCCTGAAATCCAGCGCAAAGATCATCGCGATCTTGTTCCGTCAATCCGCCTTTCTCTGCAATGATCTGGTCACGCATCCGCAACAAAGCTGTTTTCAGTCCTGAAAACGAGAGATCACAGCCGGGGCGATCCAACAGCGGCCGGGGAAACCGGAAACGAGTTTCGTCCCCCTTTTTGGCGTGTGCTTCGACCGATGGCCCTCCGGGTTGCGGCAAGCCAAGAAGACGGGCGGTTTTGTCAAAGGCTTCACCGGGGGCATCATCAATGGTGCCGCCCAGTCGCGTGAAATCCTGTGGGCCACGCACCAAAAGGAATTGGCTGTGGCCACCTGACACCAAAAGCATCAGATAGGGATAGGGCAGATCATCTGTCAGACGCGGAGTAAGTGCATGTCCTGCAAGGTGGTTTACCCCAATGAGGGGCTTGCGCAGGCCGATCGACAGCCCTTTGGCCATCATCACCCCAGACAAAACCCCACCGATCAGCCCTGGCCCCGATGTCACCGCAATGGCATCGACTGAGTCCAAGCTCACCTGTGCTTCGTCCAACGCTTGTTTGACGGCAACGTCCAGACGCTCTGCATGAGCGCGTGCTGCTATTTCGGGTACGACACCGCCATAGGCCGCATGCAGTTGGTTTTGCCCTAAAACGACCGACGATAGAATGTCACGTCCCCGCAAGAGCGCGGCGGCGGTGTCGTCACAGCTGCTTTCCAAACCCAATATGAGGGGAGATGTCATCCGGTCTTCCCGTTGCTTTGATTGGTGCCAAGGGGTACCACCCCCCAAGGCGCCCTACAATCCCGGAGCACCCAGAGTGGCAGTTGAGCCTGTGTTATTGATGACCCGACCGGCGAAAGCTGCGCAGGCTTTCGTGGACTCTCTGCCTCTGGAGGGGGTTCGCGTGATCATGTCACCGCTGATTAGCATCGTTCATCGGGGGGAGTTGCCCCCAATGGAAGCATATCGTGCGCTGATTTTCACCTCGGTACATGGGGTCGAGGCCTATGTGGCGCAGAATGGGCCTTACCTACCGTGCTATGTTGTCGGGGCAAAAACCGCCCAAGCCGCCCAAGCTTCGGGGTTTTCAGTGCAGTCCGTTTTTGAAGATGCCGCAAATTTGATCGAAGGCGTGATACTCGCCCGTGTCTCCGGACCAATGTTGCATGTGCGGGGTGTCCATGCGCGCGGAAACGTTGCACAGACCCTGACAAATAGCGCCATCCCAACCGATGAGGCCGTGTTGTATGATCAACCGGCGATTCCTTTGACGGATGAGGCGCAGGCGGCTCTGTCTGGCGCTAACCCCGTAATTGTGCCGTTATTTTCGCCACGAACGGCTGTTTTGCTGGCCGAGTTTCGCCCAAAGCCGCCGCTTCTTGTCGCGGCCTTTAGTCAAGCGGTGGCAAATGCTGTTTCGGGGCTTCATATAACGAAATTGAGAATTGCATCGCGGCCCGACTCGGATGCTATGGGGGTTGAGGTGATTGATCTCCTGGCTTGGGCAAAAGCAGCAGAGATTTGACCCGGGTCTAACCGGATGTGTTGAAAGGGTGGCATAAGGTGGCAAAGTCCAGAAGAAACGCGCCTCGCGGCAAAGCAAAGCCCACGGCGGACCAACCTGAAACAGGTTCTGTTGAGGATGAGGTGCAAGAGGTAACCATGGAAACTTCGGAAGGGTCTGTTGATCTGCCGGAGAACGAGGCCCTCGCCACGGATGCCCCGCAGTCTGACGAGCAGAGCGAAACGCCCACTGAGCCCGAAGCGAACGATATCGTGGCAGGTGAATCTCAGACTGAGGCCGAAACACCAGAAGAGGTGGCTTCGGATGACGTGTCGCCGGTTATGATCGAAGACGAAGGTCAAGAGCTCTCGGGGGGCGACGACTCTGTGCCTCCTGTCGAAACCTCTTATCAAGAGCCTGCGGTTGAGGAGCCTCAGATCATCCGTGAAACAGTCGTCGAGAAAAAAGCGGGCTTTGTGCCAACCGCCCTTGGTGGTGTGGTCGCCGCAGTGATCGGATTTGGAGCCGCCTCCTATACGGGCGGGGGATTTCCTTTTGGCGCAGCGGATGCTGTTGACCCGTTTCAGGAGCAAACACAGGCGGCGTTGGCAGCACAGAGCGACGATTTGGCCTTGCTCAATGAACGTGTGGCACAGACCAGCAAAGCGCTTGAGATCCTTGATCTCTCACCCTTGTCAAATGCGGTTGCAGGTCTTGAGGATCAGCTTGCGGCGCAGCAGTCTGATCTGACGGAACTGGCGACCAGTGTTGCGGCGTTCGACAGTCGCTTGACCGCGATGGAGAAACAGCCGCTTGCTGGGGCTCTCGGCCCTGAGGCGATTGCAGCCTATGAACGTGAGCTGGAAGAATTGCGCCTGTCGATTGCGGCGCAGCAATCTGCAATGGACACCCAGCGCGCAGAGATCGAAGCGATGGCGTCGACTGCACGGGCCGCCGAGGTCAGTGCAGAAGAACAAACAGCTTTGTCCGCAAGCCGCACTGCCTTGGCAGAGCTGACCGCTCTGGCCCAGGACGGCAAAGCCTTTGCCGCACCTTTGGCAGTGTTGCAGTCCAATGGTGTCGCCGTTCCAGAGGCGTTGAGCTCGGTAGCGGGTGATGGTGTGGCAACCCTGCCGGCGCTGGTGTCGGATTTCCCTGCTTTGGCACGCGAAGCGCTGGGCATTGCCCGTCGCGAAGCCAAGCCAGAGACAGGTGGAGGGGGGCTGGCGAGCTTCTTCCAGAACCAGTTGGGGGCCCGTTCGGTGACGCCTCGTGAGGGCGATGATCCCGATGCGGTGCTGTCCCGGGCCGAGGCTGCTGCCAAAACTGGCGACCTTGCGACCGTGCTGGCCGAAATCCAATCTTTGCCGGACGCGTCTCAGGCGGTTCTGTCGGATTGGGCCGGGCGTGTGGCCCAGCGACGCGACGCATTGGCCGCAGCTGCTGCACTCGCTCAAGAATTGAATAAACAGTAAGGGTCACGAAGAATGCTTTGGTCACTTCTCAAGATTGTTGTTTTCTTCGCGCTGGTTGCGGCGCTGACCCTTGGCGCAGGGTTCCTGATCGACAGTGATGGTCGCGGTCTGGCGGATGCACAGATCGTTATCAACGGCATCGAATATACCCTTGGGCCCATCAAGCTTGCCTTGGTTCTGGTTGTCCTCGTGGCGGGGCTCTGGTTGGCTTTCCGCGTTGCGGGGTTCTTGATTGCTTTGCTGAAGTTCATCAATGGCGATGAAACCGCGATGAGCCGGTACTTTGATCGCAACCGCGAGCGCAAAGGCTATCAGGCCCTGTCTGAGGGTTTGATGGCGCTGGCCTCTGGGGAAGGCCGCCTGGCCATTGCAAAGGCGAATAAAGCGCAAAAGTACCTGCACAAGCCCGAGCTGACCGATTTGATCACCGCTCAGGCGGCGGAAATGGTGGGCGACAGCAAAAAGGCGGAAGAAGTCTATAAACGACTGCTGAAGGATGAGGGCACGCGGTTTGTGGGCGTTCGGGGCCTGATGAAGCAAAAGCTGGAAGCCGGCGATACGGACACTGCGATGAAGCTCGCGGAGCGCGCTTTCGCCATCAAGCCAAAGCATGAAGAGGTGCAGGATACTCTGCTGCGTCTTCAGGCGGAATCGCAAGATTGGAAAGGGGCACGTGCCACCTTGGCTGTGAAGCTCAAGCATGGGGCCATGCCACGTGATGTGTTCAAGCGGCGTGACGCGGTGCTGGCGCTTTCGAATGCGATGGACATTTCTGACAGCGATCAAAGTGCGGCAACGGCAGAGGCGGCAATTGCTGCGAACAAAGCATCGCCGGATCTCATCCCGGCGGCAGCTATGGCCGCGAAAGGCTATGTCGCCCAAGGCCGCAAGCGAAATGCCATTCGTGTGTTGCGCAAAGCCTGGGATGTGCATCCGCATCCAGATCTGGCAGAGGCATTTGCCGCCATCGAGCCAGAAGAAGACGCCGCTGCCCGTTTGAAGCGGTTTGAAACACTCACCAAAGTGAAACCCGAACACCGCGAAACCAAATTGTTGCTGGCAGAGCTGAACCTGGCGGCGGAAGATTTCCCTGCGGCGCGCCGTGCTATGGGCGATTTGGTGGAAAACGATCCGGATGCCCGTGTGTTGGCTATCATGGCTGCGGTCGAACGGGGCGAAGGCGGCTCGGACACTGTTGTACGCGGCTGGTTGGCCAAAGCCCTGACCGCGCCACGTGGGCCCCAATGGGTTTGTGAAAACTGTAATACGATCCATGCGGAATGGGCGCCAATCTGCACAAGCTGCAAAGCCTTCGATACGCTCGAATGGACAACACCTCCGCAGTCAGAAGTGGTTCTTCCCGCAGGGGCGAATATGTTGCCATTGATTGTCGGCGCACTTGAGGATCAGCGTGAAGATGAGGAGCCTGTGGTCGAAGTCGATGTGACGCCGGACGTGGTAGCGGGTGCCGACGACAAGATCGAAGAGGGCGCGCCTGAAGCTCCAATTGAGGCCGAAATTGTCGAAGTGCAGCCCACCGCCGAGAGTAAAAACTAACGTTTGTCGGCAAGTAATACCCTCAGGACACAGAACAGGCGCCGCTTGCGGGCGCCTGTTGCATTTTGTGCAGCGGCCTAATCATGTTTGTCGGTGGCTAAAGTGGGGTTTGGGAGTGGCATCCATCGGTGCCCGGCCAATTGAAAACGATTACCCGTCTTTCTGAAAAGTGGTCACCGCATAAGTGACAATCGCAATCAGGATCACTGCGCCCCCTGCAAAGCTCGCGACCGGTGGGATTTCACCGAAGGCGGCAAAGGCCAGTAGCGGGGCAAACACAACTTCGATCATGAGGATCATACCGACTTCTGGGGCGGTTATGTATCGTGTGGCAACTTGCGAAAGCACGCGGCCAAACGGCGCCGTGAATAGGCCCATTACGCCCATGATGATCCAGGTGTGCGCTGTGAAACTGCTGGGGTCAGCAAAAAATGCCATAACCACGGCAAGAAACAGGCCGCCCATTCCGACGCTCGCCATACGGCTCACGCCTTGGAATTTTCGCAACAGGGTTTGGTTGAGCGATAGAAACGTCACTGCGGCAAAGGCATAGATGTCGCCGATGAGGTTGCCGGAACCCACTGAGCCAGAAACCACAATTGCGATGCCGACCATAACCGTTCCAATAGCGATCCACGTGGAACGTCGCGTGATTTCCCTCAGGAAAATCCAGCTGAAGAGAGCCGCCAGAGCGGGCGATGTGGACAGGATCACAAAGGTATTCGCGATCGACGTGGATTTGATGCTGAGGACAAGGCAAGTTGCACTGCCAAGCATCAGTAAACCAGACAAGACAACGGGCCATCCACTTTCTTTGAGTGTGCCAATGACACCGCGTTTGTCTCGTATCTGGATGAAGACGGGCATGGATACCGCTGTGAACAGGCCAAAGAGAAAAGCGGTATCAAAGCCACCAACGCCGGAAAGGCGGATGAAAATTGGGTCAAAGCTCATGAGCAGGGCGCCCATCAGGGTGATCAGAATGCCTCGAATGTGGGGAGAGAGGCCGTCGTGTTTTGAGGTGTGAGTGAGTGTCATAATGTGAATCCCATTTATCATACTGGCCGGTGTGATAAAGTGAGACTTGCATGGGTGTCAACAAAATCATACCAAACGGTATGTTTTCGATGGGGATCGATATGGGAAAGATGGAAGAGAAGCGAAATCTCAAACGGAAGGCCATCTTGAGCGCTGCGCGCGAAGCCTTTTTGTCTGATGGCTATGAAGGTGCGAGTATGGACCACATCGCTGGAGCCGCAGAGGTAACCAAACAAACGGTCTACAGGTACTTCCCCTCAAAGGAGGAGCTGTTCAAAGCGACATTGAAAGAGATGGGAGCGGAATCAAATGCGGACTTTCTCGATCATCTTAATCATGCGGATGTGACGCAGGCGATGATCAGGTTTGGGGAGGGATTTATTCAAGCACATCTGTCGCCGGATCATATCGCGACCTATCGATTGCTGGTGTCTGAGGGGGCGAAGTTTCCGCAGGTGGTGCAAATCTTTTTCGAAGTTGGTCCTGATCAAACGCACACCAGATTGCGGACCTTCTTTCAATCACGCCTGAAGGTGCCGGAACCCGATCTGTTGATCAGGCTTTGGACGGGAATGTTGTTATCCCCTAGGGGGGGCGTACTGGTTGGGAATCCTGTCTTGAAATCGCATGAGATTGCCGAGCACGCGCGCGTGTCGACCCATCTTATTGTGCAGTCGCCTCTAATTGGAGAGATTGAACTCCAGGAGCTTGGGTAAGTCATTGAAAAAACGTCGTTTTACATTTTTCTCACTGTTTTTGTAATTTTGTTAGATTTGGGGGTTGCGGGTGGTGTGAGTTAGCCGTAGAACCCCCTTCACCGGCGGCGCTGAGGTGTTGTTGGTGGATCTAGAGAGGCAGTTGAGCGGGTTTGTCGCCGAAGGGATTTGGCGATGGGTTCTGTTTTTTTCTGTTTTTCACGTTATTTGACATTGATATGACTTGAAGAGATATGTGGGCGGATTTGGTTCATTCGATGGATCATACGTCTGTA
>CANMIH010000001.1 GCA_947497905.1 uncultured Pelagimonas sp. | reverse complement strand
AGCGGTTGTAGCTCAGATGGTTAGAGTACCGGCCTGTCACGCCGGGGGTCGCGGGTTCGAGCCCCGTCAACCGCGCCATTCCTTCCTGAACGCAGGCGTAATTTGAAGAGAGCGGTTGTAGCTCAGATGGTTAGAGTACCGGCCTGTCACGCCGGGGGTCGCGGGTTCGAGCCCCGTCAACCGCGCCATTCCTTCCTGAACGCAGGCGTAATTTGAAGAGAGCGGTTGTAGCTCAGATGGTTAGAGTACCGGCCTGTCACGCCGGGGGTCGCGGGTTCGAGCCCCGTCAACCGCGCCACTCTTCATATGCAAAAGCGCCCCTTTGGGGCGCTTTTTGCGTTTGTAACGATCTGATTTTCAACGGTGTTGGCGTAGCCGAGGGCGAGGCGTGGGGCAGGAATTCCTGACTGTCGAATCTCTCAGGAGAGCAGATATAAAAAAGGCGCCCGCTAGGGACGCCTTGTGGTTCTTCGAAGATAGAAGCAGGTGGGGAAAGTAAACGGGCTTACCGTCCCCAGCTACGTACCGGTCCACAGTCCATGTGAACGAAATTTGATTTGGAATAGCGCCCAACGCCGCCGCCTTTGCAAGCCAGGGCAGCTTTGTACATCTGATTGACGGAACGAGATGACAGGCGCAGATCGGCTGCTTCGCCGCGCAGATGGCGCGAGTTGCGAGCAACTCCGCTAGAGCGGCTGCGCAGCATGGCGTTGGT
Organism: uncultured Pelagimonas sp.; assembly: GCA_947497905.1. Taxonomy (GTDB): domain Bacteria; phylum Pseudomonadota; class Alphaproteobacteria; order Rhodobacterales; family Rhodobacteraceae; genus CANMIH01. The sequence continues at coordinate 1,233,643 of CANMIH010000001.1, read as the reverse complement.
TTTCGGGCTGCGGTAGCCTGAAATCAACATGTAAGGCTCGGACACATCCATCAGATTGTGTGCCGCCGCCATAATGTCGAGCGTGCGTGTGTTGATCTTTTTGACGTCGTTGGTGCGCCAGTCCCGCATGAAGTAGTTGATCTCTTTGATCGAGTCAGCGAGGTAATCGCCCTCAATCCAGTAGATCATATCGATGCGTTCCCCGGTGCGACCCGAGTACATACGAAGACGGCGAACGTCCCCTGCGCCGCGCAGGAAGCCAGCCGCATTAGAATAGGTGGGGGCCGCAACAACAGAGGTCGCTGCAAACGCACCAAGAAGTCCGCGCCGCGTAAAGCGGCAAGAAGTCGTATCTACCATATGTGAAGCGCCTGTCCCGTAGTCGCCGTTACCTGTTTTGCGGGCGCATCGTTGTACGCCACCTGCCATCTATCCCCAGATGTCGATAACCATATGACACGAATCGAGTTACCAAAAAAGAAAGTTTTGCGTCACACCAAATGATCAAGGGGGAATTGGCAGTTTATCGCCCAAAGTTGAGATAACTGTGGCCGTTATGTGCCGTTTTGGTGTGGCGAGGATTTTGGGGCGCAGATCGAATCTGTTTTCGGGACTGTCAGAAATGTGAATGGACAGGCGCAGGCCGTTGATTGCAATGTCTTTTGGATATATCGAGCGCGCGATAATAAAGGATGGTATGCAGATGATTGATGGCGGGTTTGTTCGCAACGCAGTTCGGGGGATCGTGACAGCGAGCGCGCTGTTTGTCGTGTCCTCAGCTAGCACGGCACAGGCCGAAGCGGCTTTCACTTTTAAAGTGAGCGCCTACAGCCAGGCCGTCGCCGAAAGCGTTGGTGATGATTCGAATCTCGCAGCTTTCTACCGCGAACGTGCCTTTGCTCCGATCTGGACCGGGGGTGGCGACGAAGACAGAGCGCGACGCCTGGCGCTTATCGAGGCCTTCTCGATGGGTGTCGATCACGGTCTGCCGCCACATAAATATAATGCCGATGCATTGCTGCGTCGTTTGGCAGACGCGACAACGGATCGGGAGCGGGGGCTGCTTGAGGTCGAGCTGTCGCAGCTGTTCCTGAATTTCGCGCGTGATATCCAATCGGGACAACTGAACCCAGGCCGAGTTGTGGGGGGCATTAAACGCAAACCTCCCCATCGCGATGCAGATGTGTTGTTGACGCGTTTGATGGAAGAAGATCCACGCGCAGTGATGCGTAGTCTTCCACCATCCAGCCCAGAATATGCCCGTCTCATGCGCGCCAAACTTCGGTTGCAGCACACCATCGATCAGGGTGGGTGGGGCCCAAGGGTTCGTGGCAGCAAGATCAAACCCGGGCAGAGCGGAGAGGCCGTTGTTGCTCTGCGCAATCGTCTTGTCTCGATGGGCTATATGAAACCCACGCTGAGCGCGCGCTATGACAGCTCGCTCCAAACCGCGGTTCAGCAATTTCAGGATGATCACGGGCTCAAGGCGGATGGCGTGGCGGGGGCTGGCACCCTGAAAGAAATCAACGTCGCCCCTCAGGATCGTCTGAAGTCCATCATGGTTGCTATGGAGCGCGAACGCTGGCTCAACATGCCTGACGGGCTGGGGCAGCGCCATATCAAGGTCAATCTCGTCGATTTTCATGCTCAGATCTATGATGACAACAAGCTGACCTTTGAAACCAAATCGGTAATCGGTCACCAGGATCTGGATCGGCGCACACCAGAGTTTTCTGACGTGATGACCCATATGGTGATCAATCCGTCTTGGTATGTGCCGCGTTCCATCATTGTGAACGAGTATTTGCCTCTGTTGCGCGCGAATTCGGGTGCGGTGTCGCATCTAGAAGTGATTGATGGCCGGGGTCGTGTTGTTGGGCGTGGTCGAGATTTCTCACGGTATTCAGCGCGCAGCTTCCCCTTCTCCATGCGCCAGCCTCCGGGACCGCGTAATGCGCTTGGTTCGGTGAAGTTCATGTTCCCGAACAAATACAATATCTATCTGCATGACACCCCGTCGCAGAGCCTGTTCGCACGTGAGGTGCGGACCTTTAGCCATGGCTGTATCCGTTTGGACGACCCACATGACTTTGGCTATGCGCTTTTGGCCAAGCAGGAAGCGGATCCAGAGGGATATTTCCAGAGCATCTTGCGCACCCGCAAAGAGACGAAGGTTGATCTGGAAACTCCGGTTCGCGTGCACCTGATCTATCGCACGGCCTTCACCGAAGCCAAAGGTCAGGTCAAGTACCGCCGCGACGTTTATAGCCGCGATGCACGTATCTGGAAGGCGCTTGAGGCCGCAGGGGTGACCCTGATGCAAGAAAACAGCTGATCGCACTTCCCTCTTAAGGGCCTGATTGTTACATCTTTCCCAACTTGAACATCGACTTGGGTTGGGAAAGATCATGACATTTACCATTGCCGAAATTGCAAACGCACTTGGTGTTGCTTTTGAAGGGCAGGGGGATCTTGTGATTTCCTCGGTGGCCGAACCTGCAGATGCAGGGCCAGATCAGTTGGCCATGGCAATGAAGCCCGAATTTGCCAAGGATCTAAGCGCCGGGCAGGCCAAAGCTGCCATGATGTGGGAAGGCGTGGATTGGCAAAGCTACGGTCTGAAGGCCGTTCTGTTGCCACCACGGCCTCGGTTTGCGCTTTCGGGGCTCTCAGAAATGATGGATCCGGGGGCGGGGTTTGCCAAAGGCATCCATCCGTCCGCCGTGATCGACCCCACCGCCGAGTTGGCCGAGGATGTCTCTGTTGGGCCCTTTACCGTCATCGGCGCCGGCGTGCGGATTGGCAAAGGCTCTGTCATCGGCCCGCAGTGCTTCATTGGCTGGGACAGCCAGATTGGCGAAAATGCGTTTCTACATGCAGGTGTTCGTATCACCGAGCGGGTGATCATTGGGGATCGGTTTAAAGCGCATCCCGGCGCCTGTATCGGCTCAGATGGGTTTTCTTTTGTCACGCCTGAAGTGTCGAGCGTTGAAAAGGCGCGTGAGACATTGGTGGACGAAACCGAGGCGGAAACCCAGGCCTGGGCGCGTATCCATTCGTTGGGCGGTGTTGAGATCGGACATGACGTTGAGATCGGGTCAAACACCAGTGTGGACCGTGGGACCGTGCGTTCGACCAAGATCGGCAACGGCACCAAGATCGACAATCTTGTGCAGGTCGCCCACAACGTGGTGATCGGTGACAACGCGTTGCTGTGCGGTCAGGTGGGTCTCGGGGGCTCGACCAAAATCGGGAACAACGCAGTTCTCGGCGGGCGTGCCGGGGCGGCGGATAACATCCAGATTGGTGACGGTGCGATCCTAGGCGGCGGAAGCGTTGCCCTGTCAAATGTGCCAGCTGGTCGGGTGGTGCTGGGCTACCCTGCGATGAAAATCGAAAGCCACGTTGAATCTTATAAAGGCCTGCGCCGGCTGCCACGCCTCTTCCGTGACGTAGCAGATCTTAAGAAAGCTGTTTCCAAGCTGATGGCAAACGATTAAATCGCTTGTGACAGAGATCAACACAGGGCCAGGACCATGGACGTCAAAGACCAGGTGATCGCGATCATTGCTGAGCAGGCAATGTTGGAACCATCCGATGTAGCACTCGACAGCACCCCAGAAGATCTGGGGATCGACAGTCTTGGGCTTGTCGAGACTATTTTTGCCATTGAAGAGGCGTTTGATATTTCCGTGCCCTTCAATGCCAACGACCCAACCGCAAGCGATTTTGACATCTCTTCGGTGGCGAAAATCATTGAGGGCATTCAGACGCTGATCAAAGAGCAGTCATCGTGAAACGTGTAGTAATCACCGGCGCGGGCACAATTAACGCGTTGGGCCATGACGTCGCGCAGACGCAAGAAGCCATGCGCGAAGGTCGGTGTGGAATTGGTGAGCTTGAGTTCCGCGATGTTGACCGGCTGGCGATCCGGATCGGTGGTCAGGTGCGTGGCTATGATGCGGAAGCGGTGTTTAACCGGCAGCAGTTGGCGCTGTATGACCGGTTTACGCAATTTACGTTGCTTGCGGCTCGGCAGGCTATGGCGCAGTCCGGGCTCGAGTTTTCCGGCGAGCTGGCGAATAAATCCGGTGTCGTTTTGGGAACGTCTGGTGGTGGATTGACCACTCAGGATGAAAACTATCGCGCCGTTTACGAAGAGGGTAAGAACCGGGTTCATCCCTTTGTTGTCCCTAAGTTGATGAACAATGCCGCAGCCAGCCATGTCAGCATGGAGTTCAATCTGCGCGGCCCCAGCTTTACGGTTGCGACAGCCTGTGCAAGTTCGAACCATGCGATGGGGCAGGCGTTTCAGATGATCCGTACAGGCATGTGCACGGCAATGATCACCGGTGGGTCCGAATCTATGCTGTGTTTTGGCGGGGTAAAGGCTTGGGAAGGCCTCCGCGTTATGACCAAAGACGCCTGTCGCCCCTTTAGTGCAACACGCAATGGGATGGTGCAGGGCGAAGGCGCGGGCATCTTTGTGTTTGAAGAGTATGAGCACGCCAAAGCGCGTGGCGCCACGATCCTCGCGGAAGTTCTAGGTTTTGCAATGACCTCGGATGCTGCGGATATTGTCATGCCGTCGAAACAGGGTGCGGCGCGTGCGATCTCAGGTGCTTTGGCGGATGCGCGGATCGATAAAACACGTGTTGGCTATGTGAATGCCCATGGCACGGGAACCGCCGCCAACGACAAGACCGAATGCGCGGCCGTTGCAGATGTGTTTGGCACGCATGCGGACAAACTGATGATGTCGTCGACGAAATCGATGCACGGTCACCTGATTGGCGGCACCGGCGCTGTCGAGCTTCTGGCCTGTCTGATGGCATTGAACGAAGGCATCATTGCGCCCACCATCAACTATGAAGAACCTGATCCGGAATGTGCGCTGGATGTTGTGCCAAATGAAGCGCGTGAGGCCGAGGTGGATGTTGTTCTCTCCAATGCCTTTGCCTTTGGCGGGTTGAACGCGGTGTTGGCGCTTGGTCGGGTCTGACCAGGGTATCACCGGCACTGTCAGATAACTTTCAGCTAAATGCATCAGTGACGAATACAGAAGAGGGGGCGATGCCCCCTCCAAATTTTTTGTACGTTCGGTCTTAGTGGCCGCGCCAGATCCAGCCACCGCCGAAGATTCGGCTGCCTTCATCGGCATAAAACACACAGGCCTGACCGGGGCTCACACCCTCTTCTGCAGTGAGCAGCTCTACTTCGGCCGTCGTGTCGCTCAGCGGGCGAATGATGGCTTCACGAGGCGGGCGAGTCGACCGCACTTTAACTTTGAGATGCCATTCGCTGCGTGAGGTGAAAGGCTCATCGCCCAGCCAGTTGATTTCCCGCACGGGAATGACGCGCGTGGCAAGCATCTCTTTCGGGCCGACCACTACCTGTTTTTTCTCGACGTCAAGTTTGACCACATAAAGCGGTTCGCTCAAACCGCCGATTCCCAGGCCACGGCGCTGGCCGATGGTGTAGTGAATCACCCCCTTGTGCTGGGCAAGCACGCGGCCGTCCGCATGGACAATCTCACCGGGTTCGGCTGATCCGGGGCGCAGTTTCTCAATAACACCGGCATAATTTCCGTCTGGCACAAAACAAATGTCCTGGCTGTCCGGTTTATCGGCCACGGCCAGCCCATATTTCGCCGCCAGCTCACGGGTGGCGTCTTTGCTGGGCAGATGCCCCAGAGGGAATCGCAGATAGTTAAGCTGTGCCGGAGTGGTGGAAAACAGGAAATAGCTCTGGTCGCGGTTGGCGTCTTCTGCGCTGTGCAGCTCAGCGCCTTCGGCGCCCATCTTGCGCTGAATATAATGACCCGTCGCCATGCAGTCTGCTTCCAGATCTTTGGCGGTCTCGAGAAGATCCTTGAATTTCACGCGCTCATTGCAGCGAATGCAGGGCACAGGCGTCGCTCCGCCAAGATAGCTGTCGGCAAATTCCTGAATTACCGCATCCTGAAAGATGTTTTCGTAATCAAGAACATAATGAGGGAAACCCATCTCTTCCGCGACGCGGCGGGCATCATGGATGTCGATCCCTGCGCAGCAGGCGCCTTTTTTTGCCAGTGCGGCGCCGTGGTCATAAAGCTGTAGGGTGACCCCCACCACATCATAGCCCTCTTCCTTGAGCTGGGCTGCCACAACTGAACTGTCGACGCCGCCAGACATGGCGACAACGACCCGTGTTTCAGAGGGCGGCTTGGCGAATCCAAGCGAGTTGAGGGGGCGCGTTTCCGGCGACGACATGGTGTTTCTCCTAAAGTCCGACAGGAATATATGAAAATGCGAACTACTCTCAAGGGCTGCTTTAGGGCCGTGTTAAGTCCCAGCGGGCTTCATAGGCGCAAAGAGCGAGACGGAGTAGTCAAAAATGTATTTGAAGAAGGTCGAGGGTCCCCGCGCTGTACGTTTGCCTGATGGCAGCATGATGACGCGTGCCGATCTGCCTCCGGCCGAAACCCGTCGTTGGGTTGCCTCACGCAAAGCTTCGGTTGTGCGCGCGGTGCAATTCGGACTTTTGTCACAAGATCAGGCGATTGATCGATATGGTCTGAGCGCGGAAGAATTACAGGAATGGGTTTCTGCGGCTACGGTGCATGGGGAAGATGCGCTAAAGGCCACGAGGGTTCAAAAATATCGTCAACCCTAAGTTGAAACGTTAAAGGTAGCATTTTCGGTAATTAGGCGTTAACCTTTTTAGATCAAGTTGTCATTAACGCGAAGATCTAATTCGGAGACAGCCCATGCGTATTCTTTTGGTTGAGGACGATCCGACCACCTCGAAAAGCATCGAACTGATGCTTAGCCATGCAAATTTGAATGTTTATTCGACTGATCTGGGTGAGGAAGGCATCGACCTTGCAAAGCTCTATGATTACGATCTGATCTTGCTCGACATTAACTTGCCGGACATCAATGGTCATGAAGTGCTGCGACAGCTGCGCGTCGCTCGTATCGAAACTCCGATCCTGATCCTGTCAGGGGACGACGATACTCAGAGCAAAATCAAAGGCTTCGGCTTCGGTGCAGACGACTATCTGACCAAACCGTTCCATCGTGATGAACTGATCGCTCGAATCCACGCGATCATCCGTCGTTCGAAAGGTCATTCGCAGTCGGTTATCCGCACCGGCAAGGTCTCTGTTAACCTCGATGCCAAAACTGTTGAAGTTGGCGGCAAGCCGGTACATCTGACTGGCAAAGAATATCAGATGCTTGAGCTGCTGAGCCTACGTAAAGGGACCACGCTGACCAAGGAAATGTTCCTTAACCATCTGTACGGCGGCATGGACGAACCAGAACTGAAGATCATCGATGTCTTCATCTGTAAGTTGCGTAAAAAGCTGTCCGAAGCCACTGGTGATGACAATTACATCGAAACCGTCTGGGGCCGCGGCTATGTTCTGCGTGATCCAGAACCCTCGCAGGACGAGCCTGCTGCGATTGCAGCCAACGGCTGAGTTGCCCTTCCTCCAAAGCGCGCCTATCACATGAGGTGACAACGCGCGCAATGGGGGCTGGGATGGCCGAAAAATCTGTCGAACAGTTGAACGAAGCCGAAGCCAGCGAAGAGCTGGCTCGGCTTTCCGTCGTTTTGGAGCAGGCGGAACAGGCCTATCACGGGGCGGATGCCCCTGAGGTTTCTGATGCCGAATATGACAGGCTCAAACGGCGGAATACCGCAATTGAGGCACGGTTTCCCGAACTGAAACGCGCAGATAGCCCCACCGATAGGGTCGGCGCCGCGCCGAGTGACGGGTTTGGCAAAGTAACCCACGCTGTGCGCATGATGTCTTTGGCCAATGCCTTCGAAGATTCGGATGTCGTGGATTTTGATGCCGGGCTGCGCCGATATCTTGGGCTGGAAAATAGTGCCCCTTTGGCATTTACCGCCGAGCCGAAAATTGATGGCCTGTCCTTGTCGTTGCGTTATGAGAGTGGGAAACTGGTTCAGGCAGCGACACGTGGCGACGGGGCGGTCGGCGAAAATGTCACCGCAAATGCTCTGACAATCGCCGATATTCCACAAACCATTCCCAATGCACCCGAAGTTTTAGAGGTGCGCGGCGAAGTTTACATGAGCCATGCGGATTTTGCGGATCTGAATGCAAGACAAGAGGCACGTGGCGGCAAAACCTTTGCGAATCCACGCAATGCAGCCGCAGGCTCGCTGCGTCAGCTCGATTCTGAGATCACGCGAGACCGTCCGCTGCGCTTTTTTGCCTATGCCTGGGGGGACGTGTCGGAAGCTTTGTCCGAAACTCAAATGGGGGCCATTAAAAAACTTGCCGCGTTTGGCTTTCAAACCAACCCTCTGACACGGTTGTGTGAGACGCCCGAGGCAGTTCTTGCACATTATCGGGACATCGAAGCACAGCGTGCGACGCTTGGCTATGATATCGATGGGGTTGTCTACAAAGCGGATGATCTCGGGTTTCAGGCGCGCTTGGGGTTTCGCTCAACCACGCCGCGTTGGGCAATTGCGCATAAATTTCCGGCCGAGTTGGCCTGGACCCGCCTTGAAGCCATCGACATTCAAGTGGGCCGTACGGGAGCGCTCAGCCCGGTTGCACGATTGTCTCCCGTAACTGTTGGCGGTGTGGTGGTTTCAAATGCGACGCTACACAATGAAGATTACATCATTGGCCGTGACAACACCGGCCAATCCATACGAGGTGGCAAAGATATCCGCGAAGGCGATTGGGTCCAGATTTACCGCGCCGGTGATGTGATCCCAAAAGTTGCCGATGTGGATCTCAGCAAGCGTGCAGATGACGCTGTGGTTTATTCTTTCCCGACGCAGTGTCCCGAATGTGGATCGCCCGCAATGCGCGAAGAAGGGGATTCAGTTCGCAGATGTACCGGTGGGTTGATCTGTCCGGCGCAGGCCTCAGAAAAGATGAAACATTTCGTCTCGCGGGCGGCGTTCGACATTGATGGGCTTGGGGCAAAGCAGGTCGAGCAGTTCCATTCAGATGAGTGGATCAAGGAACCGGCCGATATCTTTCGACTGAAAGAGCGCTACGGTGCAGGCATGCAGCAGCTAAAAAATCGCGAAGGGTGGGGAGATAAATCCGCCGACAAGCTGTTTGCAGCGATTGAAGACAAACGCAGGATCCCGCTGGCCCGGTTGATCTTTGCTCTTGGTATCCGACATGTGGGTGAGGCCGCTGCGCGCGATCTGGCCAACCATTTCGGAACTTGGGAGGCACTGGTTTCGGCTCTTGATGCATCAAGAGCGGCAGTTCTTGCACATCGGGCCGCCGATGAAGCCGAACTGGCTGAACGAAGCAGTGCTGCATTAGATGGACGCCGTCCCAAAATCACCGAAACGCGCCGGGCTATCATTACCAAGTGTGAGGTGCCGGATACCTCAACCGAGGCCTGGACAGATGTCACAAACATTGATGGCGTGGGGCCGGTCTTGGTTGTCTCTCTCTCGGATGCGCTCGCTAACGAAGAAGAACGCGCTTCAATCGATCGGCTGCTGGCGCAGCTTGATGTGCAACCCGCTGAGCGTCCCCAAAACACTGAAAGCCCTGTCGCGGGCAAAACCGTTGTCTTCACCGGATCTCTGGAAAAGATGACCCGCGCCGAAGCCAAAGCGCGCGCCGAAGCCCTGGGTGCTAAGGTCTCCGGATCGGTGTCCAAGAAAACCGACATCGTTGTGGCCGGTCCCGGAGCGGGCAGCAAAGAGAAAAAGGCGCTTGAGCTTGGCTTGACGCTGTTGGATGAAGATGGCTGGTTGGATCTGATTGGCGGATGAGTGGGCGTCCAGAAATACTTTGGCCCTTGTTTGCAGAGCTGAAAACGCTTGATGGCATTGGCCCTAAAACCGCGCAGGCATTGGAAACCACCGGTGTAACCTCACCTCGTGACCTATTGTATACATTGCCTTATTCCGGGGTGGATCGTCGGTTGCGTGACACGATAGTTGGCGCCGATTTCCCAACGGTGGTGACCGTTGAGATTGAAGTTGCCGCGCATCGCCCGTCGCGCAATCGTGGCGGCGCCTATCGGATTGACGTGGACGATTCCCAAACCCGGTTTCAGCTTGTATTCTTCCACGGGCGTTCCGATTACTTGAACAAAGTTCTCCCAGTGGGCGAACGCCGCATTGTATCGGGCCGGGTCGAATTGTTCGATGGCGTGGCGCAGATGGTGCATCCAGAGCACATCATCGAACCCGATCAAGCAGACACTCTGCCGACGTTTGAGCCAGTTTATCCGCTGACCTCGGGCGTGACTCAGAAAACCATGACGCGCGCGATGCGAGATGCGTTAACCCGGTTGCCCGAGTTGGACGATTGGATCGACCCAACTCAGAAGGCTCAGGAGAATTGGCCAGATTGGGCAGAGGCGGTTAACTCTGTTCATGCTCCAGAGGATCTGAACGCGCTGGCCCCACATGCCGAAGCGCGTCAGCGTCTGGCTTATGACGAACTGATGGCGCATCAACTTACCCTTGCCTTGGCCCGGCAGAGCCAGCGAGTGCGGCAGGGTATAGTAAGCGAGCAGACAGGAGCTTTGCAGCGTAAGGTGTTGGCATCACTTCCATATCGGCCAACGGGGGCGCAGCAGCGCGCCATCGTCGAAATCGCATCAGATATGGGTAAGCCCGAAAAGATGAACCGACTGCTTCAAGGGGATGTTGGCGCGGGTAAAACGCTTGTTGGGTTGATGGCGCTTTTGGTTGCGGTTGAGGCGGGTGGTCAGGGAGTCTTGATGGCGCCCACTGAAATCCTCGCGCGTCAGCATCTGGAGGGATTGCAACCTCTTGCGGAACAAGCGGGCGTGGTGCTTGAGATTTTGACCGGACGTGACAAAGGGCAGGAACGCGTGGCCAAGCTTGAGGCGTTGGCGCGCGGCGATATTCACATCCTTGTTGGTACACATGCGGTGTTTCAAAAGGATGTTGCTTTTCATGATCTGCGTCTGGCCATTGTGGATGAACAACACCGCTTTGGGGTGCGCCAGAGGCTTGAACTGGGGCAAAAAGGGCAGGGTGCCGATGTTCTCGTGATGACCGCTACGCCGATCCCGCGTAGCCTTGCTCTGGCGCAATACGGCGATATGGATGTGTCGATATTGGACGAGAAACCACCTGGGCGAAAACCAGTGAAGACCGCGTTGATTTCGACCGAGCGGATCGATGAGGTGATTGCGCATCTTCGCAAGGCTGTGGACGAGGGGCGGCAGGCCTATTGGGTCTGTCCGCTTGTCGAAGAAAGCGAGAGCAGTGACCTGATTGCCGCGGAGGCACGGTTCAAAGCCCTGCGTGCGGCGCTTGGTGAAGATGTTGTTGGTCTTGTGCACGGTCAGATGCCACCCAGCGAAAAAGATGCAGCAATGGCCCAATTTGTTGCAGGAAAGACCAGCGTGTTGGTGGCAACCACGGTGATTGAGGTTGGTGTGAACGTGCCCAACGCCTCGATAATGGTGATCGAACGCGCGGAAATCTTTGGCTTGGCACAGCTACACCAGCTGCGTGGCCGGGTTGGGCGAGGGGAGGCAGCCTCGACCTGTTTGCTGATGTATCAGCCTCCCTTGTCCGAGACCGGGACGCGTCGTTTGACCACTCTTCGCGAGACGGAAGATGGGTTTCGAATTTCTGAGGTCGATCTTGAAATGCGCGGGGCCGGTGATCTGATCGGTGTGGCGCAATCCGGGTTGCCCAAGTTTCGTGTCGCGGATCTGGAGAAACAGGCCTCTCTTATGGCCGTAGCGCAAAGCGATGCGCGTAAACTGCTGGCGGATGACCCATCATTGACGGGGCCACGCGGAAAAGCCGCGCGAAATCTGTTGTGGTTGATGCGCCAGGATGAAGCAATTCGACTAATTGGTGTTGGTTGATCTTAATAAAATCAATTGGTTAGGAGCTAATTTTGAAAATGTTCACGTTTGTTCTCAAAAAGTTCTTTACACGAGAACATCGATATGGGAACAAAAGGGCAACAAGATTGAACGCCCGGAGGAAGCGCCATGATCGACACAGTCAAAACTGCCCTGCGCCGTCAACAGAACACGCTGTGGCAAGATGCTCTTGGGGCTCTGTCGCTTGCGGTTATCCTCTACGGAGCGCTTCACCTTCCCGTCTTGTAACCTTCACTGCCTGCGTAATTTGATGATGTGGGTGCGCATATCACTGTCCCGATATGCCAACCTGTCCCCTGGATGCACTGCCTGGCATCGCTGCCCACCGCAAATATCACGCTGACTGCGCCGCCGCCTTGGATATCAAGAGCGGCGGTTTTTTCTTTATAGCCGATAAGCCAATCTGACGGCGCCCCAATGACGTCCGCGCAGTGTGATGGGCGCGGACAGATCTTTCATCATCACAAAGGTGCCACCGCCCATATCGCGGCGATACACCTGAAGAAGGAACGGTTTTTCGTTGCGCCCAGCTTTGAGCCCGGTCCGGTCGTCAAATATCCGTCTATTGCGACAGTGGGCGGCGTTCCAGACGGGGTCCTGGCTTGGCCTTTGTGCGAATTTCTTGTTGTGTGTCGGAAGATAGCCGTTTCGATCAACCGCAGCACAGAAGACGATCCGCTCGTCGCTGCCCAAAATGGGTTCCTGGATCGCAGGCAGGATTTGGTCGGTCAACTTGGTGAACCGCGTGAGCATTTGCTGCGGGTTGGTATCTGGAATTGGGCGGTAGATGTCGTCAAAGATCTCATCAAGTGAGATCATGCCGTGATCCAGAGCATGTTCAAAGGCTTGGATAATCTGTCCTGCAACATCCTGTACCAAGGTGATCATCGGGGCATCTTCACCGTCACCCCCCAAGGCCACGGCGTGTTGCATGATATTCTCAGAGGTATCCGCGAGGGTCAGGCAGCGCTTGGTTGCTTCATCTACACCCTGAGACACGCCCTCAACCGAGTCATGAAGCGCTTGAACCGCCTGCGTGACGGTTTGCGACGCCCTTTGGGATTGGTCTGCGTCGTTAGAGAGGGAATGCGCTTCGGTACGCAGACTGTCGACGTGGGTTTCAATTTCCTGCAACGCTTGGTCGGCTGTGCTGCTACCCGACAAAACCGAATCTGCTTTGCGTGCGGTGGTTTGCGCCCCGGTGTGCAGGTCAGCCATCCATTTGGTCAACCGCTCCACCGTTGCGGTGATGGAATCGGCAGCATGAGAAGTTTTGGCGCTCAGGTCAGAAACCGAGTCGGCCACAATGGAAAAGCCCTTGCCCGCTGCCCCTGCGCGCGCCGCCTCAATCTTGGCGTTCACAGCAAGAAGATGGACCTGCCAGGCGATATCCGAAATCTCTGTGTTCGACTGTTGGACAGCACGCAGCATGTCTTCAACTTCTGAACTGCTTTCATGGAGGGCGCGCACCCATTCCGCCATTTCCTGCGACCGTTGCGAATTTTCCGCGATGGTGTTTGAAGAAAGCTTTACGCGCTCAATGGCTTGGTCGGCGGTCTGCGCCATGCGTTGAACCGCCAGTGCCGTGCGATCCCCGGCGGCGGTCAGATGCGCACTTTGCGTTTCAACCTCAGATAGGTTGCGTTGTTGTTCGTGACACTGTTCGTCGAGATCTTGTAAAAACCCACCGATGTCTACGGTTTCTCGCCCCAGCCCGGTGGCGGCTTCGGTTAAGCTTGCGAGCTCGCTGGCAAGGTCAGGGGGAGAGACATCTGCGGACATTTGCATGGCATACCTTCACATCACGAAACACGGTGATGGTACGCCATGGTTTGCAAATGAAGGCTTAAGCGCTTTTTGCAGCCTGCGCTTGATGCGCGGCTTCGGTGGCCGCGTCGAGAGTCAACAAGATAGAGGCGTGGCGGTTTTTATAGGCCGCTGCAGGGCGCAGCACTTCGAGCCCATCAAAGGGAGCGGCAGGCGTCGGGCCGTCTTCTTTCAACAAGGCGCGCAACGCGTCCCGGGCGGCCTCGATAGTCGCAGGTGTCTGCCCAAGGATGGCGCGACCTACGATCGAGGCCGAGGCCTGACCCAGCGCACAGGCCTTCACATCCTGCGCAAACTCCACAACCTTCCCATCAGCCAGAGACAGATCGACAGACACAGTTGATCCGCAAAGCGGTGCGCGTTTTTTGACGGACACCTGCGGCGCCTCAAGATGCCCGAGGTGAGGAATGTCGGCGGCAAGTTCAAGAATTTTGCCAGAATATAGCTTGATCAGGTCGTTTTCGCCGGACATGGGTTTTCCTTTATGGTGCTGCCTCATAAATAGGGTGCAATCTGTCCTATGCAAAAGGTTTTTGCCCCATGACATTTGATCCCACGACTTTGGTCTATGACGCCAATGGTCTGATCCCCTGTATCGCGCAGGACGCTGCAAGCGGTGAAGTGCTTATGATGGCATGGATGAACGTTGAGGCCGTTGAAAAGACACTTGAGACACGCAAGGTAACGTATTGGTCAAGGTCGAGAAAATCGTTTTGGGTTAAGGGCGAGACCAGCGGCCATACGCAACAGCTTGTTGATCTGCGTATCGATTGTGATCGCGATTGTTTGCTGGCTTTGGTCAATCAGGAAGGGGCAGCATGTCACACCAACCGTCGCACGTGTTTCTATACCTCGGTGACCGAGGGTGAAGAAATTGAGCTGATGAAACCCATGAGCTAAAGCCCGATCATGGCGCGCAGCTCGTCCGGGCTTGCGCCATCATCTCGGTAAGTTGCGATTGCTCTGGCGTCGTCACGTTTTGCCAGACGCTTGCCAGCATTGTCTCTGATCAGATCATGATGGTGGTAGATCGGGGTCGGCAAACCAAGCAGGCCTTGCAACAGTACATGGATTTTGGTGGCGTCAAACAGGTCGGCGCCCCGAACAACATGGGTGATCTGCTGGGCGTCGTCGTCGACCACAACAGCAAGATGGTACGACGCACCCATGTCTTTGCGCGCGACGACGATGTCGCCTACACCCTCTGTCATTTCCTGCGGCGAAATGCGGTACTCCTGAGTGGATACACCGGTCTCCTGAAAGCAGATATCACCGGACAAGGCTGCACAGGCGCGCGCCATATCCAGTCGTAGGGTGACGTCGTGGGGACGGGGGCCTGAGGGTGTTTTCCGACAGGTTCCGGGATAGATGAGACCGTCGGGGCCGTGGATTGGAACGCCTTCTTGCGGCGCTGACATGGCGCCACGAATGTCGCGACGGCTACAATGGCAGAGATAAAGAAGACCCATATCCCACAGCCGGTTCAAAGCGGCATCATATTCTGCTTGAACATCGGACTGTCGGCGGCATGGCTTGGACCAATCCAATCCCAGCCACCTCAGATCATCCTTGAGCTGGTCTTCCCATTTGGCGCGGGCCCGCGACTGGTCGAGATCATCGATGCGCAGGTGGAAAGTTCCGCCCATATTCTGCGCCATCTCGTATCCAACCAGAGCGGAATATGCGTGCCCAAGATGGAGAGGGCCCGTTGGGGAAGGTGCAAACCTTGTAGTGAATGTCACGTCTTTTCAATCACGTATACGGTGGATTTCATGTTCTTTTTGGGGAGGTGTTCCCCATATTCGCGAAACCGTTCGCGCACAATCCCATCGGCGATAAGACGATCTACTCTGCCTTCGTAGCTTGGGTCGGACAGGGTGTGATCATTAAATGAAAAGACGGCCAAACCACCAGAGGGCAGCGCGGCGATCATCCGATCCAACACGTTCAAAGGGGCTCCGCCCAAGCCGATTACGCCAATCGCTGAAATGGCGGTGTAGCCTTCGGGCAGTGGCTCGTCGGCCTGAATGGTTTCCAAAGTGCGATAGACCGCTTTGGTTTTGGCCTGCGCTATCATCCCATCAGACAAATCGCGCCCGTCGATGGTTGAAAACCCGGCAAGACGCAGGGCGAGGCCGGACAACCCGGTGCCACAGCCAAAATCCAACATCGGTGCGCTGAGATCCTCAACACAAGCCGCCAGGGCTTCGGCGCATCGACGCGGCGTGACATAGCCATTGGCGGCAATCTCAGCCTCATAGCTGTCGGCCCAGGCGTCGTAGATCGCCTTGGTCTCATCGCTGTTCAGCTTGGTATAGACTTTATCCAAAAACTTATCTGACATAGCTCAGCGTCCCTTGAAGGGGCGCTGAGGTCAAGCCTCTTGCGCCGCCAGCCACTCGGTCCATTCGGTTTTTGCGCGGTCAGTGTAGGCCTTATAGCGATCTTTTCGACCACGACGCCCGCCTTTCAACCCTTCAACCGGGCGGAACAGACCAAAGTTGACGTTCATCGGTTGGAACGTTTTGGCCTCGGCACCGCCGGTGATGTGATGGATCAATGCACCATGTGCCGTGTCTTGTGGCACAACGGGTAGGGGTGTTCCCATGATCTCTGCGGCGGCCATGCGCCCCGCCAACAGGCCCATTGCCGAGGATTCGACGTAACCCTCAACACCTGTGAC
Organism: uncultured Pelagimonas sp.; assembly: GCA_947497905.1. Lineage (GTDB taxonomy): Bacteria > Pseudomonadota > Alphaproteobacteria > Rhodobacterales > Rhodobacteraceae > CANMIH01. The sequence continues at coordinate 1,217,254 of CANMIH010000001.1, read as the reverse complement.
CTGACCGGCAAAGCGGATATTGGGCCGCGATTTAAGGCGCATCTGATTGTCGAGCAACGTCGGTGAATTCAGGAAGGTGTTGCGATGAATGCCGCCAAGACGCGCAAATGAAGCCTCGTGCAACCCTGGAATCATTTTAAAAACAGTGTTTTGTGCGCCGTATTTCATTTTCGTCTGAAAGCCGACGATATTGTACAACGTGCCCAAAGCATTGTCGCGGCGCAGTTGAACCACAGCATAGGGCTTGTTCTCGGGATCATGCGGATTGGTCAGGCCAACCGGTTTCATCGGTCCAAAGCGCAGGGTTTCGCGACCGCGATCTGCCATCACTTCGATGGGCAGGCAGCCGTCGAAATAGGTGGCGGTTTCACCTTCGTGAAATTCAGTTTTATCCGCCGCCAGAAGCGCATCGATAAAGGCCTCATACTGCTCTTTGGTCATCGGGCAGTTGATATAAGCCTTTTGCTCTTCTTCGGTGTCGCCCTTGTCATAACGCGACTGTTTCCAGGCCACCGACATATCGATGCTCTCGGCATAAACAATCGGTGCAATGGCATCAAAAAACGCCAGACGGTCGCTGCCGGTTTCCGCCTGAATGGCGACACCCAGATCCTGCGATGTCAGCGGACCGGTGGCAAAAATCCAGTGGCCGTCATCCGGCAAGGTAGTGATTTCTTCGTATGAAACCCGAATGTTGTCATGGGCTGTCAAAGCGTCTGTAACACTTTGGGCGAATGGATCGCGATCAACCGCAAGTGCGCCACCAGCGGGCAGGCGGTGTTTTTTGGCCGTGGTCATGATCAGACCACCGGCTTCGCGCATTTCCCAATGCAACAGGCCCACGGCGTTCTGCTCATCATCATCTGAGCGGAAGGAGTTCGAGCACACCATTTCGCCAAAAAGCCCGGTACGATGGGCAAAGGTTTCCACCTTGGGCCGCATCTCGTGCAGCACCACTTGAACACCACGATTGGCGGCCTGCCAGGCTGCCTCGGATCCGGCCATTCCGCCGCCAACAATATGCAGTTCTTGTGTCATGCGCCGGATGTAGAGCACCTGCGCAGCCCTGCCAAGACCAAGCCGTGGCAAAGCCGGTTTTCATTTGGAGGAGACCTAGATCAGGCCCAGTCGGGATCTCGCTTTTCAAGAAACGCCTGAATGCCTTCGTCGGTGTCGCGCCACAGCATGTTTTCGACCATGACGGCACCTGTATGGGCATAGGCCTCGTCGAGCGGCAGCATGATCTGATCGTAGAAGGCCTCTTTGCCAATGCGGACCGCGGCGTTCAGTTTGCCCGCCACAGTTTGGGCAAGCTGCAAGGTTTCGTCTTCAAGTGTCTCGGGCGAAACAACTTTGTTGATCAATCCCAGCTGTTCGGCCTCATGTGCGTCGACGAACTTCCCGGTGGTCAGCATCTCATAAGCCTTTTTGCGCGGGATGTTGCGTGACAAAGCCACCATGGGGGTTGAACAGAACAGGCCAATGTTCACGCCGTTCACGCCAAATCGGGTACCTTCGGCAGCGATGGCCATGTCACAAGAGGCAACCATCTGACAGCCTGCCGCTGTGGCAATGCCATGGACCTGGGCGATCACTGGCTGGGGCAGGCGCTGCAATCCACTCATTACACTGGCACAGCGGCGAAACAGATCGGCAAAATAGGCCTGGCCTTTGTCGGGGCAATCCCGCCCGGCTTGCATCTCTTTCAGGTCGTGCCCGGCACAAAAGGCTTTGCCCGCGCCTGAGATGATCACCACACGCGTGTCCGTGTCATTTTTCAGAGAATCGAGTTGCGCCTGAAGCGCCGCCAGCATGGCGTCCGAGAGGGGGTTCAATTTGCTCGGCATATTCAACCGCAAATGCGCGATGCCCGAAGTGTCGTGACGTTCTAGGATTTCCATCTTGTTCTCCTGCCCTTGCGGTGGTCAGCCTAGCGACGAGCGATGCGGGAGGAAAGTATGCCAATTGTCTTAGACGCCAATGAGATGGCGGAATTTTTGGATGAGGTCTTTCCTCAGGTCAAAGGCATGTTTGAGATTGATCGGCTGGATGAAGAGCTGCTGGTGATGCGCTTGCTGCATCATGAACGCCACCTGCGTCCGGGCAACACAGTGTCCGGTCCTGCAATGTTTGCTCTGGTTGATGTGGCGGCCTATGTGGCGACCATGTCGCGGGTTGGACGTGAAGCTTTGGCCGTAACCACCCATTGCAGCATAGATTTTATGCGCAAACCGGCCGCCGGGCGAGACGTTATTGCCGAGGCGAAAGTGCTGAAATTGGGCAAAGCTCTGAGCGTGACACAGGTCTTGCTCTTCTCTGAAGGTGAGAGCGAACCGGTGGCCAATGCCTCACTGACCTATTCCATACCGCCAAAACGAAAAGAGGCCCCATAGGGGCCTCAGTCTCTAGGTGTGCCTGCGGCAGGATTACTCAGGCATCAGCGTGAGCACATAGCCTGGCAAGGCAAAGGCACCCTTGTGAACCTCGGGGGTGTAGTAATCTGGGGTCAGGCCCGCAGCGGCGAACCGCGCTTGCAAGACCTCGACAGACACATGACGTGCCTCACCATCGGTGCCCCAGCCAAAGGCCATGGGGCCGCCCGCATAGGTGGGCACAGTCGCCAGATAACACGAGGCATCCGCAAACAGCGCTTTGAACGCGCGCATTGTGTTGGTCAGCTCGTCACCCTGCATGAAGGGCACACCGTTCTGCGTAACCAGAATGCCACCGTCGGTCAGTGCACGTTTGGCGTGACCATAGAAAGTGTCGGTGAAAAGAACTTCGCCCGGGCCAATCGGATCAGTGGAATCAACGATGATCACGTCGAATGTGTCGTCGGTCTCTTTCATAAAGAGCGCGCCGTCGTTGATCACAAGGTTCAGGCGGGGATCTTCAAAGGCGCCCTGACTGAGCTCTGGCAGGTATTCCTTTGAAAAATCGACAACACCTGCGTCGATCTCAACCATGGTGACATGTTCAACCGCGCTGTGCTTGAGCACCTCACGCGCCATGCCGCCATCACCGCCGCCGATGATCAGAACACGTTTTGCATTGCCATGGGCCAGAATTGGCACGTGGGTCAGCATCTCGTGATAGATGAAGTTGTCACCTTCGGTGGTCTGAACCACGCCATCCAGCGTCAGGATGCGGCCAAAGGTGCCGGACCGAAACACGCGCAGGCGCTGGTGTTCGGTTTTGCTGTCGTAATAAACCTCTTCCACCTTATGCGACTGGGCATAATGGGGGTGAAGATCTTCGCGGAACCAATCGCTCATGCAGCCACTCCTGCTTCTGAGACCACGCCATCGCCGCGCAGCAGCTCTTTGACGCGAACATCCTGCGTGCCAAAGGCTGCTTTCAGAACCTCGACAGCTTTCCATGGGTCGGCATCGCCGCACATAAAGACGTCGAATGCGCCATAGCCAATTTCCGGCCATGTATGCACTGAGATATGGCTTTCCGCCAATACCGCGACACCCGATACGCCCTGGGGGCTGAATTTATGGGTGTGGATATGCAGCAGAGTCGCACCACAGACATCCACGCTATCGCGAAAGGCCTGTTGAATGCGATCTTCTTCATCGAGGCCATGGCCGTTGACCACTTCGATGATCAGATGGGTGCCGGCAAAAACGGCACCATCGCGGCGGATGAAGTGATCATCGCGCTGTTCATCAAAGATGTCTTGGGCAACAGCATTAGTATTCGCGGCACATAGACCGCGGGCGGAATCTTCCTCTTGGGCGCCTGTCTCCAGACCGATCCCCAGTTGGAAGAGGTTGGCGTCTGTCATGACACTCCCCTTCGTGACCAGTAGTTCGTTCCAGTCGGTTCCTTAGCGCCCCCCAGAATGTTCTCTGGGTTGGGATCGGTTCCGAAAGTGAGGGTCACTTAGGGCCGTGATCTGAGTCGTTCAAGTGAAAATTGTATGTCGCATAAAAAAACCGGGTACGTGGATACGCACCCGGAGTGATGCGCCGGGGAACTCGGCGCGACCGGCAGACAGTGAGGGACCGCCGGGATAACGTGGGGACTTACCCCTGCCAGAAAGGTCGGGCGCTTTCGCGGTTGGCCTGATCTGGAGAAATTCCGATATCATCCAATAGATTAGGATCCACATCTGCCAGCGCCAATCGGCTCTGTCGACGCTCGGACCATTTGGCGACGGTGACCGCAACCTTTACCGCAGCGCTGGCCAGAAGGGGCAAGGACGGCGCGGCATCCAAATAGGCGATAGCAGGGCGAAGGGTGGTCTGTGCCATGATGGTACCTCTCAATTGTATTGACACAATTTAACGTGTGTTGGTACATATGACATAACTTGTATCATTGTGTCGGTCGAGGAAAACATTGTGATGGATACAATTCAGACTCGTTATGAGTCACAATCGGACGGCGCCAAGTATCAGCGTCTGGCGCAGGCGTTGCGCGAGGCGGTGGTTGCAGGTGAGCTTGTGCCGGGTAGTAAACTGCCGCCGGTGCGGGATCTGGCCTGGACATTGAAGATTACACCGGGCACCGCGGCGCGGGCCTATGGCCTTCTGACCGATGATGGGACGTTAAAGGCAGAAGTGGGCCGCGGCACATTTGTTGCGGATCCGGATGTGACTAAGAAACGAGATCGCGAACGAGACCGGCGCTGGTCGCGGCATATTTCGCCAGAAGACACCAATATCGTTAGTCTCTTTGCTCCCAAACTGCCTGAGATGGGACAGGTGGCTATGATCCACGACAGTTTCGCACGACTGTCAGAACGGCCGCCAAGTGATCTGTTGACCTATCCGGGGCGGGCGAGTTCGGCGGGCGCACAAACCGCGGCGCTACGCTGGTTGGCACCTGCAGGTCTGGGATCGCTCTCAGAACAAGATGTTGCGCTAACCCATGGAAGCCAAAACGGAATTATCACTATCTTTCAGGCTATCCTGACTGGATCACGCCCGGTGGTTTTGGTGGAGGAACTCTCCTACCCAGGATTTCGTCGGGCCGCTGAACTGATGCGCGCCGAGCTGGTGGCTGTTCCGATGGATGCGGATGGCGTAATACCAGAAGCGCTGGATCGGATTGCCGCAAGTCACAATGCCCAGCTGTTTTGCACCTGTCCCGATATACACAATCCAACCTGCCTGACCACACCTGAATATCGACGGCGTGAGATCGCAGATGTGGCGCGTAGGCGTGGACTGCACATTATTCAGGACGAGTCTTACACATTATCGGAACCTGCCGCGCCTAGCTATCGTGCGCTGTTGCCGGAACTGGGTTGGTATGTGACCTCAATCTCAAAGCTCCTGACCCCGTCGCTGCGCGTAGGCTTTGCCGTGGCGCCGAAACAGCATCGGCTCGCTCTGCGTCGCGCGGCGGAATACGGGTATTTCGGACTGGCCCAGCCTTTGTGTTATGTGTTGGAGGATCTGCTGGCCCGACCTGAGACGCAGGATGTGATTGATGATGTGCGCCTTGAAATGCGTAGATACATAGAGGCGGCAGTGAATGTCCTAGGTGGTCATGACATCAATTGGCACCCGGATATCCCATATATCTGGCTTAACCTACCGCAGGGATGGCGCGCTGCGGCCTTTGCCCGTGCGGCTGAACGGCAGGGGGTACAACTGCGCACCGCCGAAGACTTTGTCCCCAGAGACGGCTTTGCTCCTCATGCGGTGCGGCTGGCGGTGAACGCTCAGGTGTCGCTGAACAGTTTTGAAGAGGCGGTTGGGCGGCTGCGCGAGCTGCTGGACAATCCTCCAGAGGCGATTTTGACCTAGGTTGCGTGGGGTAAAATAATACCTTAATTACAAACCATTGAAATCAAACGAATAAAATACTCATATCGCAATTGACTGAGAATTCTACCGGTTTATAACCCCGCAATCGGATTTCGGATCGCACGCATGTGCCGTCCCTCCATCTACACGAACCCAATCGAACGGGATATATCATGAAAACCTTCTCTGCTACTCCGGCAGACATCGAGAAGAACTGGATCATCGTCGACGCCGAAGGCGTCGTGCTGGGCCGTCTTGCCTCGATCATCGCCATGCGCCTGCGCGGCAAGCATAAACCGTCGTTCACACCGCACATGGACATGGGCGACAATGTGATCGTCATCAACGCCGACAAGGTGCAGATGACCGGCAAAAAGCGCGAAGAAAACTTCTACTGGCACACCGGTCACCCGGGTGGCATCAAGTCGCGCACCAAAGCCGAAATCCTGGAAGGTGCTCATCCTGAGCGCGTTGTATTCCAGGCTGTTAAGCGCATGCTGCCGGGCAACCGTCTGGCGCGCAAGCAGCTGACAAACCTGCGCATCTATGCAGGCGCCGAGCATCCGCATGAGGCGCAGTCGCCAGAAGTGCTGGATGTTAAGTCCATGAACAAAAAGAACACCCGGGTATAACCAATGGCTGATCAGATCAATTCTCTGGAAGAGCTGGGCGCCGCCGCAGGTGTCGAAGCAGAAGCTGAAGTAGTTGCTCCTCGTGAGCCCGTTCGTGACGAACTGGGCCGCTCGTATGCAACCGGTAAGCGTAAAGACGCTGTTGCGCGTGTTTGGATCAAACCAGGCTCGGGCAAAGTGACCGTAAACGGCAAAGAAATGAACACGTATTTCGCGCGTCCAGTTCTGCAGCTGATCCTGCGTCAGCCGTTCCAGGTTGCAGGCGTTGAAGGCGAATTCGACGTTGTTGCTACTGTTAAAGGTGGCGGCCTGACCGGTCAGGCGGGTGCGGTTAAGCACGGCATCTCGAAAGCTCTGCAGCTGTACAACCCTGAACTGCGCGCAGCTCTGAAAGCCGCTGGCTTCCTGACACGCGACAGCCGTGTTGTAGAACGTAAGAAGTTCGGTAAGCGCAAAGCGCGTCGTTCGTTCCAGTTCTCGAAGCGTTAATTCGTTTCTCAGATCAAGATGCAAAGGGTCGCCTTCGGGCGGCCCTTTCTCGTTTCACCTGTGAGGAAATCATGGTTTATTTCGCATGATGCGTTTCAGATAAGCTATTGAACTAAGGGTGGGATTTTATGAAGTCAGCATTTTGGACCTATCCTTGGGATTTGGCGGATATTGGTGTCGCGCAAGTCTGTGACGAAATCCAGTCTCTTGGGTTTGACGCCATTTCTGTGGCTTCGGTGTACCATGCGGGGCGGTTCCTTCAGGTCAGAAGCCCAAAGCGTCGTGCCTATTTTCCTCAGGATGGCAGTTGCTACTTTCGCCCCGATCCAAAGATCTGGTCGGAGCGGCAGATCCAACCCATAAGATCCTCCTTGGCGCGAGAGCAGGATGTTCTCCGCGAGTTGATTGAACTGCGAGATGGCGGTGGCTTGGATGTATCAGCCTGGACTGTCTGTTTGCACAACACTGCACTGGGTGAGCAGTATCCCGATCTTGTGACACGCAACGCCTGGGGGGATCCGAACTTCTATAATCTTTGTCCGTCAACGCCGGCGGCGCGGGGTTATGTCGTTAATTTGGTGCGGGATCTGTCCCAGAACTATCGACCCAACCGAATTGAATTGGAAAGCCCGAACTTCTTGGGGTTTGCGCATGAGCATCACCATGAAAAGGATATGGTTGGATTGCCTCCAGAAGGCGATTTTCTCATGGCGCTCTGCTTTTGTGACAGCTGCAAAACTCATGCGCGGGCCAAAGGTATTGATGCGGATGACGTGCAACGGCGTGTGCGTGACATGATTGATGAGATGGTAAGCGTTGAGAAACCGATACGGATTTATCCAAACTTCAATGATGCCGGTTTGGATTCTTTCAATAACGATAATGAGTTGAAGGCTTATGTTGATCTTCGGAAGATCCACGTTTCCTCTTTGATCGCTGCCGCGAAAGAGGCCTGTCATCCAGATGTGGACTTGATGTTGATCGATGGACAGGAGGGGTGGCTTGCTGGGTGCGATCATCATGCGATCGCGCAGATTGGGCTGAAGATTATGTTATGTGCTTATGATATGGAGGATTGTCAGGTCGAAAAGCTGATGACCTATGCCAAATCACTTCCAGAGCAGGCCGGCGGGCAAATCGGTTTGAGATTGGGCTATCCCGAGTATGCCGGAGCACAAGAGTTCGCCGCGCGCTTGGCCCAGTTGCGCGCTCTGGGGGGGAAAGGCGTGAATATCTATAACTATGGTCTGGTCCCGAAAGGGCGCCTTAGTTGGTTGAGCGGTCAATTGTCCTGATCGATCAACCCAAGGCCGCGCAGGTACACACCGATGGCAGATTCCAACAGATCCTCAGGCGGAAACGGTGACTGAGTGCCGGGGGAGTTCCGCGCGAAAAGTTCCACAACGCCGTGGCTCAGGGCCCAAATATGCGCTGAAAACATAGCCGCAGGTGGCCTTTTTCCAGGCGGAATATGCTCGGAAAGCTCGATGGCTGCACGTTCGAGTACGCCTCGCGCCCGCGCGGACACCGTGGCAAGCTCAGGAGAGTGATTTACACTGATGCCGCTCTCGAACATGGCAATGTAGTGACCGGGATATTTGCGTGCAAAGGCGAGATAGGCGCGCCCTGTTGCTTCAAAAGCCGCCAGGGCAGATGGTTGACCAGACTGATAGGCAAATTCCATCACATCTGCGAAGATCTCATACCCCTGACGTGCGGCCTCGGCGATCAGGTCTTCACGCCCGGCAAAGTGCCGATAGACAGCAGCAGGGGTTACGCCCGCCTGTTTGGCCGCCTCAGAGAGGGTGAACCCCGTTGGGCCCTTTTCCTCGATCAACCGAAGCGCCGCCTCAACAAGAGCCTGGCGCAGGTTACCGTGATGATATCCACGTTTAGGCATTCAAAAGTCCGGGGCCGCCAATGATCTGAGCGTCAGGAGAGCCGACTGCATCTTGATCCTTTTGATCATAATCGAGGTGCCGCAACACGTGACGAATGGCAGCAAGCCGGGCGCGTTTTTTGTCATCCGAGCGGATGATCGTCCAGGGTGCAGTGGGGGAATGAGACCGATCGAGAGTTTCGCGAATGGCGGCGGTGTAGTCGTCCCATTTCTTCAGGCCCTCAACATCAATCCAGCTGAGTTTCCATTGCTTTAGAGGGTCGCTTTCACGTGACAGAAAACGGCGCAACTGTTCCGCGCGGCCGACATTGAGCCAGAATTTGAAGACGTGAATGCCTTCATCGACCAACATTTTTTCAAAGTCGGGCACCTGTGCAAAGAAATGCTCGCGTTTGGCATTTTCGGTGAAGCCAAAGACATGTTCCACCACACCGCGGTTGTACCAGGATCGATCAAAAAACACGATCTCTCCTCCGGCGGGGAGATGGTCGATGTAACGCTGAAAATACCATTGAGTGGCCTCGGTGTCTGAAGGCTTGGACAAAGCCACAACACGCGCCCCACGCGGGTTGAGATTCATGCGAAAGCGTTTGATGGTGCCGCCTTTGCCTGCGGCATCTCGGCCTTCAAAAATGATGGCGATCCGCTGTCCTGTAGCTTTAGCCCAGGATTGCATCTTCACCAATTCGATCTGGAGCGCCTCCATATCGCTTTCATAGGATTTGCGCTTTAGCTCTGCGTCGTAAGGATAGCTGGTATCAAGAATATCGTCCTTGCCCGCCTTCTCGATGGCCTTGCGGATGTCGCGCGGCGCCTTCGTTTCAAAGAAGGTACTGATCGCGCCATCAAACGGTTTGCTCATGTGAACTCCTTACGCTTTGGGTCACTATGCGATGTTCCTGTCCGGTGCGCAAATATCCTGCGACACCAAATTGGGGCCACAGGAGGAGTTTCGGAAAAGATTTCAAGGCAGTTCAGGCCAAAGATCACTCTTGACCGATGTTGTTCAGATCATAAGGCGTGGTCTGGTAGATCTGGTTGATCCAGTTGCCGTAAAGCAGATGCGCGTGGCTGCGCCAGCGGTTCTGGGGATCACGGCTTGGATCGTCATCGGGATAGTAGTTGGCCGGGACATTGATGGTTTTATTGGCCTCAACATCGCGATCATATTCTTCTTTGAGCGTGCCACTGTCGTATTCCAAGTGGTTGAAAATATAGAGCGCACGATGATCAGGGTCTTCCACCAGACAGGGGCCGGTTTCCTCGGAATCAATCAAAATGGGCAAGCCAGCGGCTTCGATTTCACTGCGACGCAGTTCCGTCCAGCGCGAAACGGGGATCACCATATCGTCAGAAAATCCGCGCAGGTAGGGTGACGCCGGGCTAAGGTTCTTGTGGCGCACACAGCCAAAGGCCTTGGCCTCAAGCATGTGCTTGGGCACGTTGTGGAAATGGTGGATCATTGCCATGCCACCCCAACACACGCCAAAGGTAGAATGCACATGGGTCTGGGTCCACTCAAACACCCGGGCGATTTCATCCCAATAGGTGACGTCCTCATAGTCCAGATGCTCGATGGGGGCGCCTGTGATCAGCAGACCGTCAAACCGCTCGCCAGAGGCTTCGACCTCGGCAAACGGGCGATAGAATGTTTCCATATGCGTCGCAGCGGTGTTTTTCGTCTGATGCTCGGTCATCCGGATCAGAGAAAATTCAATCTGCAGCGGAGTAGCGCCAATCAAGCGCGCGAATTGGTTCTCGGTTTGGATTTTTTTCGGCATGAGGTTGAGCAACCCAATGCGCAAAGGCCTGATATCCTGCCGTGATGCTGCATCGTCCGACATGACCATGACGCCTTCGGAACGAAGTACATCATAGGCGGGCAAGTCGGATGGAAGCTTGATAGGCATTTTCAGGGGTCCTGATTAAGAAATGAACGTATGAGATAGGCGATTGCCTGTGAACTCTCAAGCGGTCATGGGGGATGTGAACACGTGGGTGTTACCGATTGGCAAGCGCGGCACCAATGACAGCAGAAAAGTCGCTGGTATCACGCACAGTTGCCATATCCGATGCATCTACAGTGACCCCCCAGTTTTTGGCCATCGCACGGTACAGAGGTTGGCGATGGGCGAGGGCGCGACCATAGGTCCAGCGAATGAAGGCGTCGGGGTCGACACGTGTTTCAGATTTGCCCGTTTCGTGCAGATAGTGCTCCCAGCATTCGGTAAGGAATTTTGGCTGATAGGCCATAGGTTTGGGCGCACGGTCAAATCTGCGGATTAACTCTTCGGTATGTTCGTCGCTTCCTTTTATCCAGACCATCAGCGCGGCCTTGGAAAGCGCTGAAAGGATTTCATCTTTTGGATCTTCGGGGTCTACCCATTCGCAAATTGATCCACCGGTGTCACAGATGAAATGGGGGTATTGGTACAGATCTTTGGCACGTTCGATGAAGTATGCGGTATCCAATAAGGCCCGACGTTCAGCGCATTCAAACTGTGCCTGACGGCGCTGAAATTCCGCAATCGGCAAACCTCCCAATTCGGGATCACCTGGTTTGCCCAAATAGGAAGACACGGGTGAGAGGTTTTCGAAAGTGATGTTGGAGCCGATATAGATCGAATCCGACATCAGCAGCTCACGCAAAAATGGGTTTTTCATCGCCTCGCGCTTGGCGTTGTCTTCGATGAACTCGCCCATGTACCTGGTGCCGATGCGGTAATCGATCGAGTAGTGAAACCAGTCACCGCTGTCGCGCAATAGATTGGAAACATGCGTTTTCCCCAGTCCGGACATGGCAAAAAGGACTACATGTTTTTCGCTGGCTGAGCGCCAATCCTGTTCGTTTTCGTACCGCATTTCGGCTCCGCAATTCCGCTTTGAAACGGGTCTAAGCCTCTGGATTTGCCACGTCAAACGCTGTCTCGCGTGACAGATCATTTAGATCGGTCATGTAACGACACCTGTCCGAGGGAGGCGCTTCTAGCGCATCCAGAACCCTTCGCGTTTGATCTTGTTGCGGATGGCCTGTTCTTTTCTGGGAAGATCTTTGCGGTCAAACAATGCACGCACCTTCTGGCCCCGGTTTTGATAGATCATGCGCTTGAATGGATCGTAGGTTTTCAACACCTTTTTGACCCGATTGGGGGCGGTGATCTCTTCAAGCACGTTCAGCACATGGTCATCTTCACGGGCATAAAGCAAAGGCAACAACCGGTAATGACAGGTTATTTTCCCGTCGAGCAGCCCATCGGGAAGCGTATCACGACCGCCCCCGAGCGAGTGGATCACAAGCGGAAGCGCCACCTGATCCAACCAGGGATCCAGAGACTGGCAAATCAATTCAGCCGGTGCATCATCACGTATCGCCAAGGCATAGCGTAGAAAACGCTCGCCAAAACCATGCGGGCAGGAGCCAAAGAAAAAACCGGCATTGAAGTAAAGGTAGCGCTTCCAGTACTCATCTGGCCAAGACAGATCGAGTGAGCTTTCAAAATCAAGCTCGAACTTGTCATACAGCGATTTCCAGATCTGAGTGTAGCCGGGGCCGTAAAGCTCAAGCTGGGGCCAAGTGCCTTCGCGGCGCATAGAGGCAGTGGGGCGATCAAAATCAAACGGAACCGAATTCAGATCACCGGTTATCAGGGTGTCGGTATCAAAGAAAACAAAGGGTTCACCTTTGGGAAGCGCCTGTAGAGCTTCAATTTTATTGCCATAGGGGTAGCCATGCCCAAAGTGCTTGCTCTCAAACTGGATGATCTCAGCCCCGAGCTCTTCTAGCAGCTGACGCACCGCTGGATCTGAGAGGCGCGGGTCAGAGGGCCAAAGGGGACCGGGCAGGGGCTCAGCCACAAAAAGCCTAAACTGTGAACCGGGAGTCCGGGCGCGAAGGGAGGCCGCAAACAGCACCGCCTCATATTGCAAGCGGCCTGCCTGACCAATGATGAGGATATTAACAGTTTGAGAATTGCCCGACTTGCGTGCCATGGTCTAACTACTCGTTTCTTGCCTGACGCGACTATAGGTCAGCGGGCCACGGGTCGAAAGAGTGGATGCGCCCAGTTGGTGCATTGGCGTAACAGGAGGGGTGCATGTTTGACATATTGATGATCCTGATTGCTCTGGCATCAGGTGGAACAGACGCGACGCAAACGCAGACGGGCGCAGAGACTGCGGTTGCCAACCCGATGACCGCCTCGTCAGAAGATCCGCCGCCCAACGCTGTGGTTGTTGAGGCCCCGATTGCCGCAGAACCTGCCTATGTGGCCGAACAACAGGTGGCAACGGGCCGCTTTACCACGGCCCTAGAAGTCAAACCGATCCTGAATGCCACGCGTGGCAACTGGGTCGCTGTGCGCGAGTTCAATGGACAAGATCTGGTCTATGTTACCCATCTGTGGTCATGGCGGTGTGGTCTTGTCGCTATGAAGTTCTCGGTGAATGGGGCCGAGCTTCAGGAGTGGCCTTTGCCCGCCTGTCACGAAGACACCAATTCCCCCAATGCGATGTTGCCAGACGACGGCTTGCCCTATCGCGAGTTCCCGCTCGGATCGGTTGAGACCGTGACGGTTGAGTTGATCTATGACGATCTGTCCACTGATGGCGCGACGTTCAATCGCGCAGGCGCGATGATCCCGTGACGTGAACAAAAAACGGGCCGCCAAGGCGACCCGTTTGAATATTGGCTTGAAACCTCAACCGCGAACTTAGAACGTCATTTCTGCTTTGAAGCCAACACCAAGCGCCGTGTTGTCTTGGAACGAGGCAACCGATTGGCCACCAACTTCGGCAAAGGCATTGCCCAGCCAAGAGTAGTTGATACCGCCGGAAATCTTCATGTTGTCGGTGGTGTACTGACCCGCCAGAGAGATGCCGAACATGCCATTGGTCGGGCCAAGAGGAGAAACCGTGTTATCGACACCTTCTGGCTCAAAGATCATCGTCGCGCTGCCCGAGAACTTATCTGAAAAACGCCGCCCTACACCCAGCGTATAGCGCTCACTGTCACCAAGATTTACTAGATCTTGGCCCAAAGCAGCCGGGATAATGTCAACGGCAGAATACTCAACCCAACGATAGCTCGCCAACAACAAAGTATCCTGTGCAATGCCGGTCTGAAATTCGAGGTTCAAACTTTGAGGGGTCACAAACTGGACATTGTTTGTACCTGCTGCAAGAGCACCAAAGGCTTCGGTCGCCGTTGAATTGTGTGTGGTCTCAAATCGATATGTTGCTGCAAAGCGAAGCGCGATATCGGGAATTTCGTAAGCTGCACCAATGAAATAGTTGGCTTCAGTGGTGTCTTTCATATCAAACTGGTAACCACCATTGGCTCGTAGATTTGCCTCTGTCGTACCCCAACCAGCTATGATTGCGTCATAGGTCCCTAGACCATAGACGCCATCAACAACTGCCTGTCCTGCCGCAAGGTTAACATTGTTTGCGGTTGCAATCGCTGTTCCTAGTAGCTCTGATGTCAACTCAGGGGTGCCAGTTGGTCTTATCGGGTTGAATTGTCGAACTGCACCGGCCGTTGCAATTGCAGTAGAGTAAGAACGACCACTTAGGACCACTTCTGCGTTGATACGTTGAACTGTAACACCACCAAAAACACTGAAGCGACCATTGATTTGGTATTTTCCAGCAAAAGTAAGGGCTTGACTATTTAAATCGGCCCGCGTTCCGCCGAGATTGTTTGCCCCGGGATTGCCGCCGTAACTTACGTCAACGCCGTAGGGTTGGTCGAACATCACCGAATAGCTGAATTTATCATTGATTGCATTGGTATAACTGATGGCAGGCACCAGATAACTTTCGCCTACATCATATTGTTCTGGCCCTGGTGCGCCTGTCGTAGCAGTCGCAATATCAGAGCCTGTCACGCTTGGTGTTACGTAGCCAAAGCTGACCGATGCCGAACCATTTGGTGCAAAAATGGCGCTGGTGCTTTGACCCGAACGGTCAAGCCCGGCCGAATATGCAGTTGTCGCAGTCAGGGCCAGCAGCGTGGCCCCTGTAAGTGTCTTTTTCATGTCCCTCGCCCTTTCCGGGTGTCTCCGATGCCAACGGTACGTGGCGATTTTCCGCTCGGTCAATCTTTGACCAAACGTAAGCTGACGTGCGGCTACGTTGCGTCACGTTTTTGTAACACTGGCGGATTGGGTTTCTTTCCAAATATTCCAGTAGTTTGCGCCGAAAATCAGAATCGCACCTAAAATTACCATTGGATCGACCGGCTCTGCGTATAACGCGACTCCGACCAGTGCAATGATCGGAAGGCGGGTAAAGTCGACCGGCACAACAATCGCGGCAGGGGCAAGCGAGAGAGCCGAGGTCAGGCAAAAATGCGCCATCAACCCACAAACCGCGATCAGTGCAACCCAGGGCCAGGTGTTGAGGTCGGGCAGAGCGATCTGACCATCAAGACCTGCGCAGATGAAACCAAACACCGCCTGAGACAGGGTCAGCCAGAACAGGATAGAAGTGATGTTTTCCGTCCGGGTGAGCAACCGCGTGAACACCGCAGACCCCGCAAAGCCGATGGCGGCCAATGCGGCGGTGACCTGACCTATGTTCAGCGTTTCGGGGCTCGGACGTGTAACAACAAGAATGCCGACAAATCCGATCAGCGCCGCCAGAATGCGGGTTGTTGTCAGGCGTTCTTGCAAGATGAGGGGGCTGAGCAACAACACCCAGATCGGCGAGGTGAACTCAAGCGCAAAAACCTGTGCCAGAGGGATGACCGTCAGCGCGTAGAACCATAGGTTTTGCCCGGCAAAATGGAACAGGTTGCGCACAAGATGCAGGCCAAGTTTGTTGCGCGAGATCTGAGAAAGGTGACCGGTTGCGCCCGCGATGGCCAGTACAATGACCAACCCGATCAAGGATCGGTACATCATGATCTCAAAGGTATCGAGATCAAGGCTGACCGCGCGACCAGCGACAGCCATAGCTGAGAAAGAGACAATTGCGCCGGTCATCCAGATACAGGCGCGGAATGTAGGGTTCATCAAATGGCCTCGTGATAGTCCGCGCATTCTGTTCAGATTGCGCGGATCTAAGCAAGGCCTATCCGACGCGTCTCAACGGTTCCTCCGGGGGGGCAAAAGGCGTCTCGCCGGTCAGCATCGCGTCAACCTGCCAGGCCTCAGCTGTGCTTCGGATAATCGGCGCAGGGGTGCGGATTGCCAACCAGATGTCGAGCGCCGTCAGTGCCAGAACCGCATGACTTGGAGCCGCCATATAGACCGGACGCCACTGTGGGCCGAAACTGGCTTTGAACCGGTTGAGTCCCTGACAGATTTTGAATCTCTTGACCAACGAAGGATGCGGCACGGCGGCGAGACTGACCTCTGTTAGGTTTTGTGAGTTGGCGTAGCTGATCAGTTCACACACCAAAGCGTGCATGGTGCCCGCAGGTAGATTGGGGATATGGCGCATGATGTCTAGGCTGACCGCGCGGTCGCTGCAAACGCCTGTGATATAGCCAATCAATTTGTCATTCTGAAACGCTCCAAAGATTGGTTTGTCTTGTAAAAACAAGGGGCAAAACCGACCCATAGTCAGACCACGTTCCTGACCGTGGCTTGCTTCCCAAGCCTCGTGGATCGCCCTGAGCTCACCCCAATTGGGGTTTGTGATGCGCCGGGTTTTTATCCCGCTTTTCTCGGCTTTCCGGATTTGGCGCCGCAGTTGGCGACGGTCAGATCCTTCGAGGGCAAATGTCTGCGGATCTATGATGGCTTCGACGGCAAAGGGGGCTGTTTTCCAACCGGCACCGCGGACTCGAGCCGCGTCGCGTGCCGTTAGCTTGTACAGGCAGGCAAACCGATTTTGCTGCTTTGCCTCCTGTTCCAGTGGCTGCAGAAGTGATGTTACCGACCCACGGGTTGCCCCCAAAAACAGCGCCAGACTTTGTGGTGTTCGCAACGCGCAGCCTTCGGAATTTGGCGTATGAATGGCCAGGCTGTCGGACTGAGCCGCAATCCCATGTTCTGCGCGCGCGCCAACCATCGGTGCCGCACGTTGAATGTTGATGTTTTTCTGAGCAGGGGCCGAGAATATGCCATAGGCCGCAGCCAGAAGGCAGGGAATTGCATAATAGACCAGTCGAAAGCCTATCAAGCCGGCCGCCAAGAGCGCCATTTCCGTGCCGGGCAGCAACATGACAAGGGTAAATTCAAATGGCCCCATACCACCCGGCGTGCCACCGAGCATACCAGCCCCCAAAGCCAGAGTGAAACAGGCGACCAAAACTGGCAGAGACAGAGCCATTTCCGGTGGCAGCATCAGATGCAAGGCAAGACCTGCAAAAATGACATCACAAGCAGCCAAAGCGCCCATCTGTCCCATCGCTGAAAGGCTTGGTAACGCAAGTTTATGCCCAAACAGCCGCAAGTTTGGGTAACGCATCAGAATGTAGCCAAGCCCCAGCAAGACGACTGGAAGCAACACAAGAGACAGGGCTGGCACACCAAAAATCAGGGGAAGCGCCAGCGTCGTCGCGATGACCGCCCAGGCTGAGATGAATCCGAGGGTGACGAAACCGGTTAGGCTTAGGATCGTGGTGTGCCTCAGGTCGGGCATCAAACGCCAACGTACTGCCGCCCCGACGGCGGGTCCAAACCCAATGGTTTGTCCCAATGCGATGCCTGCGGCTCCCGCACGTCGGGCCGCGGCATCCGAAATGCGAGTTTGAAAATGGCGATGTGCGATCACATCATATTGGGCTATGGCCCAGAAACTGACGCCGGTGGCAGCAAGGGCTGCGCCCCAACGCCACAACGGGATCGATCCAAAAGCAGCACTTACGCTGCCCCAATCAAGCGTCGCCGATTTTTGCCAAAGCAACCATATAAAGAGCGCCCCGAAGCCAATCGGTAGCATCTTTTTCATCTGTGCCGTTGACGGCATGTCAATAGATTTGACCACCCACGTACTCCCCAGTAGCCGTACAACTGAATAACGGGCATGGGGTTCCTCAAGCGTTAAATCGCGGATTTTAGTGAGTAAAAATGCACAGAGTTTGATCTGATGTGCGCAAAGCATTGGGCCAAACAGAAAACGGCGCCACAGGGGCACCGTTGATGGCAAGTTGGGTCAGATTTGGGATCAGGACGGCAACGAATGGCCGGACATGAGCTGTTCGTGGGCGATCAGTCTTAATTCGGCGATTTTGGACATGATCTGGCCTGAGGTGGCCTTGCCTCGAAGATCGTTTCGCACACGGGACACAACAGCTTCTTGGTTTGAGGACTGGATGTCTTCAATAACCATCGCATCCGCATAGGCCTGAGCCGTTTCGCCCTGTTTTCCAAGCAACTCCGCGGCCCAGAGCCCAAGCATTTTGTTGCTCCGTGCCTGCGCCCGAAAGGCTAGGTCGGCGTCATGCACAAACTTGTTCTCAAATGCGCGTTCACGCTCTTCGAATACAGACATGATATTCCACTCCTTACGTTACCGATCAATCAGAGTGCCCCCAGAAATTTCGTAGCATAAGCAATGTTACTGAGTTGTTTAGATTTCCTATCCAATGCTTAACAGATTGATCTTAATGGGTGCTCTCTGGCTTGGATGGCTTGATGTAATCCCAAAAATTTATATCTCCCAGGCGCTTAAGAGGAGGGGGTCTCCAAAAGTTGGTCTTTAGAGATCAACAGGAACTCTGTCATCTTTAAGCGAATGGTGTCTGATGTGGCCCGACCTCCAAGGTCCTCTGCCAGTTTGCGGACAACATCCTCCTGACCCGGTTCTTCAAAATCCGCAGCAACAATCGAACGGGCGTAGCTCTCAGCCTCATCACCGGATTTTCCCAGAAGGTCAGCGGCCCACAGCCCTAACATCTTGTTACAGCGCGCCTGCGCCTTGAACTTCATTTCCTCGTCATGGGCAAATTTGTTTTCGAAGGCCGTTTCTCTTTCATCGAAGGTTGTCATGACATGTAACTCCTTAACTCGTCGCAAGATCAGAGTAGGAAACAACCCGACGGGCTGTATAGGGGAAAGACGTGACAAATAGGGCCTGAGGCCTGTCGCAGCCTTCTCACATAGGATCGCTTGCGACGCCGACCTGGTTCCTTTATGTGTGCGCCACGCGCACGCGATGCGCGCGGATTTCCCGACACGGAAAGGGCCCCGATGGCACGGCGCAAAAAGATCTACGAAGGTAAGGCGAAAGTTCTGTATGAAGGCCCAGAGCCGGGTACGATTGTGCAGTATTTCAAAGATGATGCCACTGCCTTTAACGCCGAGAAAAAGGACGTGATCGAAGGCAAAGGCGTGTTGAACAACCGTCTGAGCGAATATTTCATGACCGGCCTTGGTAACGTTGGCGTGCCAACCCATTTCCTGAAGCGGTTGAACATGCGCGAGCAATTGGTGCGGTCGTGTGAGATCATCCCGTTGGAAGTGATTGTACGCAACTATGCCGCCGGCTCGATGTCGAAGCGTCTTGGCATTGCTGAAGGCACCCAGCTGCCGCGCCCGATTGTGGAATATTGCTATAAGGACGACTCGTTGGGCGATCCTTTGGTGACAGAAGAGCACATCGCGGCCTTTGGCTGGGCCAGCCAGCAGGATATGGATGACATTATTGCACTCGCTCTGCGTGTGAATGATTACCTATCCGGTCTAATGTACGGCGTTGGCATCCGTCTGGTTGATTTCAAAATTGAGATTGGCCGCGTGTTTGATGGGGATTTCCAGCGCTTGGTTGTTGCTGATGAGATTAGCCCGGACAGCTGCCGTCTGTGGGATATCGAAAGCGGCCAGAAGCTGGACAAAGACGTGTTCCGTCAAGATCTTGGCAGCCTGACCGATGCCTATACAGAAGTGGCGCGTCGTCTTGGTGTTCTGCCCAAGCAGTCGCATCAGCCGACCAAACCGACTTTGATCAACTGATCTCCTGCCCCTCGGGGCAGGGAATTCAACACTTGTTGCAAAAGGTGCATGCGCGGTATCCTAGGGGCAATCCAAGCCATTTTAGGATACTGCCATGCGCCTTTTTGTATTGTCCCTCGCGCTTGTGGCCGGTCAGGTCAGCGCGCAGGCTCCCGCAGAATTTGATCCCAACGACTTTGGGAAGATCGTTATTCAGCCCCGTCAGGCCGCAGGCGGAGGGGGCGGGTTTGTTCTTGAGCAAGCCTTCGGAGACTATCAGAACGAACCGATCATCGAATACGGTGAAAACAGCCCCGCAGTGCGTCTTGGGCGACCGATCGGCCGGTTGGACGTCTTGTTTGAACATGGGCGCACCGGGTTCTGTACGGCTTTTATCGTCGATGATCAGCATATTCTGACTAACCACCACTGTGTGCCGGGGATGGACGGTGACCCAACCGGACAGGACAGCGGCGTTCAGGCAGCTCAGCTTGTGATGGGGTTCATTCGCCCGGGTCGTTCGGAAGGGACGGACCGCTATTCGGTGTCGCCGCAGATTGTCGAAACCAATCGCGAGCTGGATTATTCGGTTCTGCGCGTGTTTGGCAATCCATCCACCAAATACGGCAAGCTTGAGCTGGCCGAAGCGGATCCAGAAGATTCCGAGTTCCTTTGGATCATCGGTCACCCGCAGGGGCAGGCCCAACATATCAGCCGTGAGGGCTGTGCAGCGGCGACACCTGCGATTTCTGAAGAAGGCAAGCTGGTTCATACCTGCGATACATTGGGTGGGAACTCTGGTTCGCCGGTCATTCGGATCAGCGACAAACGTGTGGTTGGTCTTCACCATGCGGGCGACAGTCGAACGGGGTTCAATCAGGCGATCCCAATGACACGCATTTTGCCGCAGAGTTCTGTGTTGATTGATGGCTCTGCCGCTGAAACCGCCCCAATTCGTACGGCGCGCCGACGTGTGCCGGATCCCACCCCGGTTCCCAAACCTACGCCGACACCTGTCCCCACACCGGTGGTCAAACCAGAATTGGACAGCTGTCAGGCACTTTGGACCGAGGCCAAGCTTTTGGGATGTGCAGGCTATGAGGCCTATGTCGAAGACTGTGGCTCACATACCTTTTCCTCGATCGCGCGTCGCGTCATCGAGCGTGAGTGCTCGGTTCCAACAGTCGCCCCGTCAGAAGGCGATGTATCTATCTTGACCGTACGGGCCTATGGTGGCGGGCATTACACCAGCATTGCCGACGCTGTGGCGGCGGCTCAGCCAGGTGCGCGTATCGAAGTCTTCCCGGGCACTTACTCAACTGGTCTTGATATCTCTAAACCTGTTGAAATTGTCGGTGTCGGGGCAAGAGAAGACATTGTTCTCAAAGTCAAAGACGACAATGTTGTGGAGTGGACTGCCCCCTCAGGGCGCATTGCCGGACTGACGCTTATTCAGGATGGCGGCAAGTACTTTGGAGTTCATCTGGCCGGAGGGTCGATGATCCTGGAGGGCAACGACATGACCTCCGCTGGTTTGGGGGTCGTCGCTATCCGAGGCAATGAGGGTGGGACAATCCGGCGCAATGTCATTCATGACGGACAACAGGGCGGTATTTTTCTCTTTGATAACGGCAAGGCCACGATCGAAGACAACGAGATCTATGGCAACCGTTTGGCCGGCATCGAAGTCAAAGGCGGCGCGCGGCCGATTGTACGTGGCAACAATCTGCATAGCGGTCAGGGGTCTGCGATCTACATCAATGAAGGTGGATCCGGTCGCTACGAAAACAACCAGATTTATAATAATGGGCTGGCCGGGATTGAGATCAAATCAAAGAAAGATCCCTTGATCACGGGCAACACCATTTATGATGGCCAGCAGGGCGGGTTGCTGATCTCTGAAAACTCCACGGCTCGGATCGAGACAAATGAGTTTTATAACAACACCTTCACCGCGATTGAGATCAAAAGCGGGGCCAACCCGGTGGTCTGGAACAATGTGATGCGCGACGGGATGCAGAGTGCCGTTTACATCCACAGCGAAGGGCGTGGTGTCATTGAAGACAACAAGATCTTTGGCAATGCCTTTTATGGTGTGGCGGTGAAAGGCAACAGCACGCCCATCGTGCGTGGCAACCGGATCTACGACAATGTCTATGAGGCCATCCGCGTGCGCGAGGGCGCCGCTGGGACATATGAAGGAAATGATCTGAGCGGCAATGTCGCGGGAGCGTTTCTTATCGAAGATGATGCCGGAAAAGTCGTGCGTCGTGGCAATCGCGAGTAGATGCGCGCGCTTTGGGCTTGCATTTTCTGCCGCAATCAGGTTCCTCCAACGCCAAGCGCTAGGCGGCAATAGGAGAACCTGATTATGAAGGTACGCGTGCATGTGATGCTTAAGGCTGGTGTTCTGGACCCACAGGGTGAGGCCGTGCGCCACGCTTTGGGGGCTCTGGGATTCGAAGGGGTCTCTTCGGTACGCCAGGGCAAGGTCATCGAGCTGGAACTGGCTGATGGCACAAGCGATGAAACAATTGGTGATATGTGTGAACGCCTTCTTGCGAACACTGTCATCGAAAGCTATCGCATCGAACATTTGTAATTAGATGTAGCATGTTACAAGGGCCGGGCAGTGGTAGCTGTTCCGGCCTTTGCCTTATTTTAAACGCGTTTCATTCATCGTTCTGCCTGAATTAAGGTGATCTAAGACTTTTGTTTACCGTTTTCACGGCAAGTGGATGCATCTCAATCACAGAGGGCTATCCATGAAACGTGTACTCACATCCCTAAAGGCCGTCCTAGCAATTGGTCTCAGCCTTGTATTGGTCGTGATATGCGCCGGGCTCTTTTTGTCGTTCAGCCAGCAAAGTAAGCAGAGCGCAGTTGAAGCTGCTCAGCAACGCCAGATGACATCATTGCGTGTGTTGGTAGACAAGTTCACGGGGCAGTTTCCCGAAATTTCCACTAAGTATAACAGTGCGGGAAATGTTGCCGACGTCACGTGGCAGTCACTCCCTGAAATCAGTGGCCATGATCTGATTGATCAGGTTGGCCGTGTGTCAGGTGAGACTGCGACACTGTTTGGGTGGAATGCGGAAGAGGGCGATTTTATTCGCCTGACCACAAATATCGTCAAGCCGGATGGTCAACGTGCCGTTGGTACCTGGCTTGGTAAAGAGAACCCGGTGCACGCGTCGATGCTCCGTCGCGAAACCTTTATGGGCGAAGCAACCATTCTCGGTAAGCACTATTACACTGTTTACCAGCCTATTTTGGACGAGGCGGGACAGCCTGTTGGCATTTTCTACGTTGGTGTAGATAGCTCGGTTGTGGCGTCGCAGATCGCCAAAGGGCAGATGATGGCGCTGATCTTTGCGAGCATTGCTTTGGTGGCCGGTGTCGCGGTTGTGCTTGCTCTGGTGACCTGGGCCTTGCGTCCAATGCGGAGCATTTCAGATCGTCTTGTCGCTATGTCAGAAGGGGATCTGGACAGTGAAGTCTCCCATACCGATCGATCTGATGAGCTGGGCACAACGGCGCGCGTAGTTGAAGAGTTTCGCGGAAAGCTGCGCAATGCCCAGGAAGCCGAACAGGAAATCACCTGGCGCCAAGAACAGCAGGAAAAAATCGTATCCGCGCTACGTGGTGGTATTCGGGAACTGGCAAAACACAATCTGACTGCGCGTATTGATATGTCGGATGTCTCAGCTGAGTATCAGGAACTGACCGCCGACTTTGACGAAGGTGTCAGCAATCTGGCGCAGGCGCTTGGAGATGCGGATCTTGTGGCGACCAATGTGCGTGCTGCTGCCGCCGAGATTGGGTCGACATCAGACGATCTGGCGCGTCGTGTGGAAACGCAGGCTGCCACCCTGGTGGAATCCGCCGAAGCGCTGAACCAATTGACAATGACCGGTCAAGAGATTGCTGCTGATGTGGAAACCGCAGATACGCTTGCCGTTGATAGCCGCAAGCTGGCCAATGAAAGTGGTCAGGTGGTCAACAGCGCGATTGAAGCGATTGGACGTATTGAAGCGGCCTCTGAGAAGATCAATCAGATCATCACGGCGATTGATGACATTGCCTTCCAAACCAACCTCTTGGCCCTAAACGCAGGTGTAGAAGCCGCGCGCGCAGGATCGGCAGGGAAAGGGTTTGCTGTTGTGGCCTCCGAGGTTCGTGGTCTGGCCCAAACGGCTGCGGCTTCGGCACAGGAGATCAAAACACTGATCCTGGCCAGCAATGATGAAGTGCAGATGGGCGCCGAGTTGGTCCAGAAAACAGGTTCCTCGCTTAACGAAGTGCAGACGCAGGTCGAACGTTTGGGTAAATTGATTTCGAATGTTGCCGGAGCCATCCGCAGCCAGACCAAGGGTCTCAGCGAAATCAATGAAGGTGTGCAGCAGCTTGAGGGCACAACCCAGCACAACGCCGCTGTGGTGGAAGAGCTGAATGCCGCCGGTCAGGGATTGAATGGCGAAGCTGAACGTCTGACCGGGACCTTGGCCACCTTTGAGATCGGGCGGGCCCGAGAGGAAGCCAGCATGCGCCAGGAAAGCATGAGTGGTGAATGGGAACTGCCGAGCGTTAGCGCACCGGAAGAACAGATCACGCTTTGGGATGACGCACCTCAAACCGAAGACGAGCCGGAGCCGGTGGCTGAGCCCACTGCAGATGTTTATTCCTCACCGGAACCCGAAACCGGAAAATGGGCTTCGTTCTAATCCAAAACAACGGGCGTCACATGTGACGCCCGTTTTCGTCTGCGACAATAGACTTTGTCTGATCCGGTCGCAGACCCTTTTCTTGTGGTGGGGACGTGGTAAAAGCGCCTCAGATTCTGGTGTGATTCATCACCCTGTCTGAACTCTGTGGAAAAGGAACTGCCATATGAAAGCTGCTGTCATTGTCTTCCCGGGCTCGAATTGTGATCGCGACATGGCTGTTGCCTTCGAGCAGGCGGGGTTTGAGACCCAGATGGTATGGCACAAGGATACCCAGCTTCCCGAAGGGCTGGATATGGTCGGAATTCCGGGCGGTTTCTCGTTTGGTGACTACCTGCGCTGTGGTGCTATCGCGGCCAATGCACCGATCTGTCAGGAAGTGAAGGCCTTTGCCGACAAAGGTGGCCATGTACTGGGGGTCTGCAATGGATTTCAGGTTCTCGCAGAAACCGGATTGCTGCCAGGAGCGTTGTTGCGCAATGCAGGGCTGAAATACATCTGCCGGACAGTTGGGCTCAAGGTGGAAGGTGAAAGCATCTACACCAAGGGCTATGAGACCGGCGCTGAGATTGCTCTGCCGATTGCGCACCACGATGGCAACTATCACGCGGATGATGCAACCCTTGATATGCTCGAGGGAGACGGTCGCGTTGCCTTCCGTTATACCGACAACCCAAATGGCGCCTCGCGCGATATCGCGGGCATTCTGTCTGAGAACCGTCGTGTTCTTGGGATGATGCCTCACCCTGAACGTGCGTCAGAAGCCGCGCATGGCAATGAAGATGGTGCGCGCCTTTTCGCCCATTTGACGGAAATGCTGGCCGAGGCATGACTTGAGCCTGCTCTGACAGGGACGTATTCTGCCTCCCATGTCAGAACCGCGGAACACTTCAAACCGAACCCGCCGCTCTGGACCTTTTTCATGGAAGGTTCGGGCGGTGCTTGCTGTTCTGGTCCTTTTGGCGATTGCCTCGGTCTGGTTCACAAACAATCTTCTGACGCAACGGTTCACCGAGACCACCCGCAACCGGGCGGAGCTGCGTCTTGCGCTGTATTCGGGCAATCTCGTTTCCGAACTGCGCCGTAACGCTATTGTGCCTCAACTTTTGGCGCGAGATCCCGCGCTGATCGGGGCACTGAATTCTCAGGACTTCACCCAAAGTTCGCAGCGGCTGATTTCCTTTGTGGATGAAATTGGTGCGGCATCATTGATGTTGCTGGATAGCGAAGGACGCACAGTAGCCGCCACTGATCGCAATCGGCTTGGCGAAGGCCATCGCACCACGCCGTATTTTGTCGACGCCCTCCGATCCAGCACCACGGTTTTCACCTCACAGGCGCGCGAAGTGGGGGGATTTAGTTTCACCTATTCCCGCCGGATCGAAAGTGGCAATGACTCGATTGGTGTGATTGTTGTCGAAGTGGATCTGGCCAAGTTCGAACGGGCGTGGGCCGGAATTTCCGATGCCGTTATGGTGACCAACTCGGAAGGCACAATCATCCTTGCCACCGAGCCGCGTTGGCGTGGATTGACACCGGATGCCGCATTGGAACGCCAGCCAGCGGATGGGGCCATTGAACGGGCGATCCGCGCCACCTCGGATTGGACTGCACAGCAGGCCGATGCCTATCTGCAGGGCGAAGCCGTGATGCAGATCGAAGGGCGTATTCCATTTCGCGGCTGGACCCTGAAAACCTTCACCACCTACGCATCGATCCGCGAGCGGGTGAATGCGGCCTTGGCGTTGGAAATAATGGGGTTTGCCATTCTGGCCGCTCTGGTGTTTTACGCCCTGTCACGCAAAACAGCCCTGCGGATGGCCCTGTTCCAACGGGAATCCGTCGAACTGCGCGCGTTGAACCGACGGCTTCAGCGTGAAATCTCGGAACGCGAAAAAGTACAAAAAAATCTGGCGGTTGCCGAGCAATCTTTGGCGCAGAGTTCTAAACTTGCTGCTCTGGGCGAAATGTCAGCTGCGGTCAGTCACGAATTGAATCAGCCTCTTGCCGCAATGAAAACCTATCTGGCGGGCGCTCGGTTGTTGCTCCGCCGGAACCGTCCAGATGAGGCGCTCAGCGCGTTTCACCGTATCGATGATCTGATTGAGCGCATGGGCGCGATCACCAAACAGTTGAAGTCTTATGCCCGCAAAGGGCAGGAGGCGTTGAGCCCCGTAGACATGGGCGAGGCGCTTGCCGGGGCACTGTCAATGATGGAACCGCAGTTGAAATCCCGCAGGGTTCGAATTTCGCGGTTGCTGCCCGATAAACCCGTTCGGGTGATGGGCGACCGCATGCGAATTGAGCAGGTTCTGGTCAACCTCTTGCGAAACGCTCTGGATGCCACCAAATCAGTGGAAGACCCGCAGCTCGATATCATTTTGGCGTCGGGGGAGACCGCCACGCTGAGCGTGCGCGACAATGGCCATGGGATTGAGGATCTGAATTCTCTGTTCGAACCTTTCTACACGACAAAACAACCTGGCGATGGTGTCGGGTTGGGGCTGGCAATTTCTTCGGGCATTGTCACCGATCTTGGAGGGCGCTTGACCGCCCGCAATGGCGAAAACGGAGGCGCAGTTTTTGAAGTGCAGCTTCCAGTGCTAAACGAAACAACACAGGCAGCGGAGTAACAGACATGGCCAATGCAATGAAAATTGCCATTGTCGACGATGAGCAGGACATGCGGCAATCCATCAGTCAGTGGCTTGCGCTTTCTGGCTATGACACTGAAACCTTTGCCAGTGCCGAAGAGGCTCTTGGCACTGTTGGGCCCGAGTATCCGGGTATTGTCATCTCAGATATCAAAATGCCGGGGATGGACGGGATTCAGCTTCTGAAAAAGCTGATGGGAGCCGACAGTTCACTTCCAGTGATTATGATCACGGGGCATGGCGATGTGCCGATGGCGGTAGAAGCTATGCGCATTGGGGCGTTTGACTTTCTTGAAAAGCCGTTCAATCCAGA
Organism: uncultured Pelagimonas sp.; assembly: GCA_947497905.1. Taxonomy (GTDB): domain Bacteria; phylum Pseudomonadota; class Alphaproteobacteria; order Rhodobacterales; family Rhodobacteraceae; genus CANMIH01. The sequence goes on along the minus strand of CANMIH010000001.1, from coordinate 1,189,897 downwards.
CCGCATGTCTGAGCTGGCCAAAAAGGCGACCAACGCCCGGCGTTTGGTTCTGGACACGCGCGCACTGCGCCGTGAGCTGGCCGAGGGTGGTCAGATCATGAAAAAGCTTATTGGTGCCAGCCCGGTTATGGACCGGTTGCGCGAGGATATTCTAGATCTTGGACAAGCCGATGGGCATGTGCTGATTGAGGGGGAAACAGGCACCGGAAAAACGCTGGTTGCCCATGCCTTGCATGCGGTGGGCGCACGGGCTGGTAAGAAGTTTGTTCTCGTGTCCTGTGGCGCACATGATGAAGACGCTTTGATGCAACGGCTGTTTGGCCCGATGCAGCCCGAAGACAGCCGTTTGCCAGCGATAGAAGAGGCGCGCGGCGGCACATTGGTGTTGGAAGACATCGAAGCGCTTTCGGATGCCGCTCAGGCGCGGTTGCTCTCTGTGATTAATGATCAGGGCACGCCGCCAGAAACACGCATCGTTGCGATTTGCAATCTGCAGGATGAAGGTCGGACCTGTGAGAGCGTGCTGCGGTCGGATTTGTTCTATCGTTTGGCTGCATTGAAGATCACCGTGCCGCCGCTGCGCGCGCGTGGTGAAGATATTCTGGCGCTCTTTACCCGTTTGTCAGAGCAATTCGCCGAAGAATATGGTTGTGAAGCGCCTAAGGTCTCTGCGCAGGAGGCCGCGCAACTGCTTCAGGCACCATGGCCTGGTAACGTGCGTCAGCTGATCAATCTCGCGGAACGTGCCGTTCTTCAGTCTCGGCGCGGGCAGGGGACCATTGCCTCTCTTTTGATGAGTGATCATGATCAGATGCAGCCGGTTATGACCACCGAGGGCAAACCACTCAAAGAATATGTCGAAGCCTTTGAGCGGATGCTGATCGACAACACCATGCGCCGCCACAAGGGATCGATTGCCGCCGTTATGGAGGAATTGCGCCTGCCGCGACGCACCCTCAATGAGAAAATGGCAAAATACGGTTTGGCACGGGCAGATTATCTCGCTTAATCCAGACACAGTCTAAACGACGAGGAAGGGGGCGGATGCCCCCTTTTCTTTTCTCATAGTCCGCAATGTAAAACGCCCGATCCTAAGGACCGGGCGAGTGTGAGTGTACTTGTTACTACGAAATTAGTGCGTCAAGCGTCCCATAGCGGCAGCAACATCGGCCATACGCGCCGAGAAGCCCCATTCGTTGTCGTACCAGGCGAGAACGCGCACAAGGCGGCCGCCGGTGACTTTGGTTTGATCTGGGGCAAAGATCGAGCTTTCGGTGGTGTGGTTGAAATCAATCGACACTTTGGGTTCGGGGTCATACCCCATCACCATGCCCATGTGGCCGTTGACAGCCTCTTCAACGACCGAATTCACATCAGCGACTGTAACGTCTTTTTTCGCATAGAAGGTCAGATCAACGGCCGAAACATTTGGCGTTGGAACGCGAACGGCCGAACCGTCCAGCTTGCCTTTCAGGTTCGGAAGGACTTCACCCAGTGCTTTCGCGGCGCCGGTCGAGGTCGGGATCATCGCCATGGCGGCAGACCGAGCACGATACAGGTCGTTATGGCGACGATCGAGCGTGGGCTGGTCACCGGTATAGGCGTGAATGGTGGTCATGATGCCACTTTCAATGCCGATATGCTCATCAAGAACTTTGGCCAGCGGGGCCAGACAGTTGGTGGTGCAGGATCCGTTTGAGACCATGACATCGCCTTTGACGAGATCCCGGTGGTTTACACCATAAACGATGGTCTTCTGCACGTTTTTGGCAGGTGCCGAAATCAGAACCGATTTTGCGCCACGTTCCAGATGCTGGTTGGCTTTGGTGCCGTCGTTAAATTGGCCGGTGCATTCCAGAACAACATCACAGCCAGTCCAGTCCAGCTCGTTCATATTGTAGGTCGACATGACCTCCATGGGCCCGCGCCCCAGATCAAGCGAGTTTTCGTCGACTTTGATGTTGCCGGGGAAACGACCATGAATGCTGTCGTAGCGCAGCAGGTGAGCGGCAGTTTCAATCGGACCAGTGGCGTTGATCTTGACCACTTGAACATCGTTGCGCGCCGACTCGGCGATATGAGACAGAGTGCAGCGGCCAATGCGGCCAAATCCGTTGATGCCGACGGTGACGGTCATGAGGCTCTCCTGAGACAGAATTTAATGTTTCCTATAGGCGTCAATTCTTGATGGGGCAAAGGGAAAGCTGTTTTTTCACAGTATGTTAGCGTTAACTTGGCGGAGTGTTGCCTTGGTTGCGCTAACGTCTAATTTGGTTTGCGATAACGGTGACGCAAACATTCTGACGAGGTGAGAATCACTGATCAGTTCCCCTTTGCCGGATCCGCGAAACCGGGTGTGTTGCGGCCAGAGATGAGCTAAACTCTCGGCAACAACTTGTGAGGGATAAAACAGATGAGCGGATTACTGGCTCTGTTGGACGATGTCGCGGGCATCGCCAAAATTGCGGCGGCCTCCGTGGACGACATCGGTGCTGCGGCGGCAAAGGCTGGCACCAAAACCGCGGGCGTTGTGATCGACGATGCGGCCGTAACACCTAAATACATACAGGGGTTCGAGCCGGCCCGAGAGCTGCCCATCATCTGGCGTATTGCCCGAGGGTCTTTGATCAACAAATTGGTGTTTCTGCTACCAGCTGCGATGCTGATGGCAAGCTTTGCGCCCTGGCTGGTGGCACCGCTGCTTATCTTGGGTGGGTCTTATCTGTGCTTTGAGGGCGCGGAAAAGATCGCACATGTGGTTTTGCCACATGATGACCATTCCGGTGGCCCTGACGGCACGCATGGAGTTGGTGATCCCAAACATCTGGAAGAAGAAAAGGTCAAAGGCGCGATTAAAACGGATTTCATCCTATCCGCCGAAATCATGACCATTGCCCTGTCGACAATCGAAAGCGACAACCTCTGGATTCAAGGGGCCGCGCTTGCACTGGTTGGGGTCATGATCACCTTTGTGGTCTACGGTGCAGTGGCGATCATTGTGAAAATGGATGATGTGGGAATGTGGCTGACCCGAGTTGGGCGGCTTGGCGTGACCCGCGCCATTGGGCGCAATATCGTTAAGTTCATGCCCTGGCTGTTGAAACTTCTGGCGGTTGTGGGCACAGCGGCGATGCTTTGGGTCGGTGGATCGATTATTGTGCATTCGGTGGCGGAAATGGGCTGGCACATGCCCGAAGACCTGATCAAAGGCTTTGCGAAGGATTATGGTGGCAATCATGGTAGTGTCGAATGGTCCATCGTTGCGGCAATCGACTTTGTAATTGGGCTGGCGCTGGGACTTATCCTGATCCCGATCGGGACCAAGATCGTCGCGCCACTTTGGGGCACTATCTTTGGCAAAACAAAGGCTGCGCACTAACACCGCAAACAAAAAGGCGCGTCATAGGACGCGCCTTTCTCCGATCAGCTCTTTGCAGATCTGGTTATTGTGTCATCGCTGTTGATGCGTCGAAGGCGGCGGTGAAACCGGAGAGCGACATGTTCAGCTCGACCTTCTGATCTGGCGCAAGCGCGGGGATCAGTGTCACAGTTGCTTTGGCACCGGCTTTGAAGCGGTTGATATCGTCTTGAGTAAAGCCGACGCGCGCATAGCACCCGATCTGATTGCAGAACGAGTAGTCGTAGATCCGGGCTTTGGAACCATCTACCGAAATGCGTAGTTTCTGAGTCAGAAGTGTTTCCAGAGGCACAACAAAGGTACCACCTGCAACGGCTTGCCCGGCGTCTTTCAACTGAAAGATCGACACCTCTGCGACACTGGCTCCTTCGGCTGTGGTCAGAAGCTGGTACATCTGGCAAACGTCTTCTTCTGCGCCTTCGACTTCAACACACTGAAGTTTCCAGTCTTTGAAACCTTCTTTGAAGTAAGAGCGCGGGCCTTGTGGCGCTTCGGTCTGGCCAAGATCGATATTGCCGCCGGCACGGATGCCTTCGGCTTGATCAGCTGCCGGTGCTGCCTCTTCCGCAGTCTGTGCAAATGCTGGTGCAGCGCTCATGGCTGCAACCAAAGACACAAGGAGAAGCGATTTTTTCATGGAATTCCCCTGAAATCCGAAATTGTTGTGCTGTTGCATTAACACGCAGTTAATCGCGTGTCAGGTGCGAAAAACCTGAACTTTTTGAAGAATGGGCGATTTGCTGCCGCGATTGGGGCGCTTGGAAAAAAGGAAAGGGGCCCGTAAGGCCCCTTTCCATTTCGCTCCCTGTCGGACTGGCCGACTTTGTCATTGGCCACACGCTATGACGGTCTTGCGTGTGGGTCAACAGGGTTTGTGCGGGAAAATGAGGGGCTTGTCGAAAAAAAAGCCGCGCCAAGGGGCGCGGCCAGTCTGACAGGGAGGAAGTTTGCCCGGAGCGGAGAGGACATGTTGCTCCGGAACAGGAATGAGACTGGCACGAATTGGTTAAGGATGTATGTTTTGGAGGGAATGGCGTCGGAGCATCTTAATGAATAATAAACTTTTTCTCGGTGGTGGTGGCGAAAACTATGCCGAAAAGCAGTGTTTGGATCTGAAATACGCAAACCGTCACGGGTTGATTGCAGGCGCCACAGGCACCGGAAAAACAGTCACATTGCAGATCATGGCCGAAGGATTTTCAAGGGCCGGAGTTCCGGTTTTTCTGGCGGATGTCAAAGGCGATCTTTCTGGATTGGCGGCGGCAGGGTCTCAGACCCACAAATTGCACGATGCCTTTCAATCTAGGGCGCAGACCATTGGTTTCCTTGATTATGTATATGGCAAATGCCCGGTGACCTTCTGGGATCTGTTTGGCGAGAAGGGGCATCCTGTCCGGACCACCGTCGCGGAAATGGGGCCTTTGCTGCTAGCGCGGCTGCTCGATCTGTCAGAGGCGCAAGAGGGCATTCTCAATATTGCTTTCCGCCTGTCAGACGAAGAAGGCCTTCCGCTACTTGATCTGACAGACTTGCGCGCGATGTTGGTATGGGTTGGCGAGAACCGTCAGGAATTGACACTGCGCTATGGTAATATTTCCACGGCCTCGATTGGTGCCATTCAGCGGCGTCTGCTTGTTTTGGAGAACGAAGGGGGTGGGCGGCTGTTTGGCGAGCCTGCGCTTGCACTTGCCGATCTGATGCGTGTGGATGCGATGGGGCAGGGACAGGTTAACATCCTTGCCGCGGACGCCTTGATGGGACGCCCCCGTCTCTACGCGACATTCCTATTATGGCTGCTGTCAGAACTGTTTGAAGAACTGCCCGAAGTTGGTGACCCCGAGAAGCCAAAACTGGTGTTTTTCTTTGATGAGGCGCATTTGCTCTTCGATGACGCCCCTAAGGCCTTGATCGATAAAGTTGAACAGGTGGCACGCCTGATCCGATCCAAGGGCGTAGGGGTCTATTTTGTCACTCAGAACCCCGACGATATTCCCGAGGACGTGCTGGGCCAGCTTGGCAATCGCATTCAACATGCGCTGCGCGCCTTTACGGCGAGAGATCGTAAAGCGCTACGCCTTGCCGCTGAGACATATCGCGAAAATCCCGCATTTGATACCGAAAGCGCCATACGTGAGGTCGGGGTGGGCGAAGCCGTCACCTCGATGCTTGGAAAAAAAGGCGTCCCGGGCATTGTTCAACGCACATTGATCCGTCCTCCGTCCTCCCAGCTTGGTCCGTTGTCCGACGAAGCTCGGCGCGAGGTGATAAAGCGCTCCGACCTTGATCAGAAATATGCGACGCCCTTGGATCGCCACTCGGCCTATGAGATGTTGAAACAACGCTCCGAACAGGCCGCCGCGGCTGCTGAGGTCTCGGAACAGGATGAAGAGAACCTTGAACCTGTGGCGCGTGAATATCAGGCTGCGCGGCGCTATTCTGGAGCGCGTGTTGGCCGGTCAACGTCGCGACGCCTGCGTAAGAAGCCCAGTTTTGGAGAGGCAATGACCGATATGGTCGTCAAAGAACTGACCGGCACCACCGGGCGTCGTTTGGTGCGCGGTATTCTCGGTGGCCTGTTCAAAGCGCGTTAGAACTGGCCTGAACGCTATGGAATTTGGCTTTGGCAGGCCAAATTGCGCCATTGGTCTTATATGCGACACCGGTTCCCGCGCCTAAGCTCACATCGAGAAGAGAGGTCTTACCCATGCAAATGAGCGATTCCCGCGAAATCAATGCCACGCCCGACGTGGTTTGGGCCGCAATTCTGGATCCTGAAGTTTTGAAATCCTGTGTACCTGGCTGTACTGAGATGTCAGGCAATGCAGCGGACGGGTTCGAAGCGGTTGTGGTGCAGAAAGTGGGTCCTGTTAAAGCCACCTTCAAAGGTAAGGTAACCCTGTCTGATTTGGTCGAACCCCAAAGCCTGCATCTGTCTGGTGAAGGGAAAGGGGGCGCCGCTGGATTTGCCAAAGGTGGCGCCGATGTACGGCTTGAACCCACAGAGACCGGGACGCTGTTGCATTACGACGTCGAGGCCAAAGTCGGCGGTAAGCTAGCTCAGCTCGGAAGTCGCATTGTAGACGGGTTTGCCAAGAAAATGGCGGACCAGTTTTTCACCAACTTTCAAGAGGCTATCGAAGGTCCATTAGAGGATGCCGTTGATGATGCATCTGCTGACGGATCTGAGGAGAAAAAGGGATGGATCAAACGCATCGTCTCGTGAAGAGTTTCCGATAAACATCTGACCCAGATCATAATTTATAAAATTCCAGGGAGGAGTTAATGGTAGAAGTTACACTAAAGGTGAACGGAAAATCCGTCACCAAATCGGTCAAGGGGAACACCCTGATGACCGAATTCTTGCGTGACGAATTGCGTCTGACTGGCACCCATGTTGGCTGTGATACGTCGCAATGCGGGGCCTGTGTTATTCATGTAAATGGCGAGGCCGTGAAAGGTTGTACCATGTTTGCCGCCGAAGCGGATGGGGCTGAAGTGGCCACCATCGAAGGCATGGCAAGCCCCGATGGCACCTTGAGCGTGATCCAACAGGCCTTTCAAGATCACCACGGGCTTCAGTGCGGATTTTGCACACCGGGCATGGTGATGTCTGCGGCGGCCCTTCTGAAAGACAATCCCAAACCCACCGAAGCCGAGGTGCGCGATTATCTGGAAGGCAACCTGTGCCGCTGCACCGGCTACCACAATATCGTCAAAGCGATCATGGCCGCATCCGGGCAGGATGTGTCATCTATCGCAGCTGAGTGATTTTTGATCGCGGCAGGAGGAGGCCGCGTCAAAAAAGTAATTGTGCAAGGCAGGCAGACACTGCCGACCCAAGGGAGGAATTACCATGCCGAAAGATCATGGCATTGGCGCGAGTCCAAAGCGGCGCGAAGACGTACGCTTTTTGACCGGCGCCGGGAATTATACCGACGACATCAATGTTTACGGACAGGCCTATGTCCATTTTCTGCGCTCAGATGTGGCGCATGGCAAAATCACCAAGATCGACACCAGTGCCGCGGCAGATATGCCCGGTGTTGTGCGCATTTTTACCGGTGCCGATTTCGAAGGTGTGGGGAGCATCCCCTGTGGCTGGCAGGTGACCGACCTGCATGGTGAACCTATGAAGGAACCCGCGCATCCTGTTCTAGCGCAAGGAAAAGTGCGCCACGTTGGGGATCCGATCGCGGCCATCGTTGCCGACAGTCTGGAAGAAGCCCGCAATGCGGCCGAGGCGATTGAGCTGGATATTGAAGAGCTGCCCGCTGTTGTCGATATGAAGGCGGCTCTGGCGGATGGATCGGCTTTGGTTCACGACGATCTTGGCGACAACCTGTGTTACGAATGGGGCTTTGTCGAAGACAATCGCGCGGCCGTGGATGAAGCGATCAAAAACGCAGCCCACGTGACCACGCTTGAACTGCGCAACAACCGCCTTGTGGCCAACCCCATGGAGCCGCGCGTGGCGCTAGGTGAATATAGCCGAGCCAACGACCATTCGACGCTGCACACCACAAGCCAGAACCCTCATGTGATCCGTCTTTTGATGGGGGCCTTTGTTCTGGGAATTCCAGAACACAAACTGACCGTGATCGCGCCGGATGTTGGCGGAGGATTTGGCACCAAGATCTTCCACTACGCGGAAGAGGCATTTGTCACCTTTGCCTCCAAAGCATGCAACCGGCCAGTGAAATGGACTGCCAGCCGGTCTGAGGCCTTTATGTCCGACGCCCATGGGCGTGACCATGTGACCAAGATCGAACTGGCGCTGGATGCAGACAACAATTTCACGGCGTTGCGCTGTGATACCTATGCAAATATGGGGGCTTACCTGTCGACCTTCGCGTCGTCTGTGCCGACCTGGCTGCATGGGACACTGCTCGCGGGCAACTATAAAACGCCACTGGTTTATACCAACGTGAAGGCCGTATTCACCAACACGGTCCCGGTGGACGCCTATCGCGGTGCCGGTCGTCCCGAGGCCACGTTCCAGATCGAGCGCGTGGTCGACAAAGCCGCCCGTGAACTGGGCGTGGATCCCATTGCACTCCGTCGCCAGAACTTTATCTCTGAGTTCCCCTATGCCACGCCGGTGGCGGTGGAATATGACACCGGAGACTATGTTGCCACGATGGACAAACTGGAAGAGATTGCAGATCTTTCAGGTTTTGCTGCGCGGCGTGCCGAGAGCGAGAAAAACGGGAAACTGCGTGGGCTTGGCGTGAACTGTTACATCGAGGCCTGCGGTATTGCGCCCTCAAATCTGGTGGGACAGCTTGGCGCCCGTGCGGGGCTTTATGACGCCGCAACGGTGCGTGTGAACGCCACCGGGTCGATCAGTGTGATGGTTGGCGCGCATAGCCACGGGCAGGGGCACGAAACAGCCTTTCCACAGGTTGTGGCCGAGATGCTGGGCATTGATGAGAGCATGGTTGAGATTGTGCATGGGGATACGTCCAAAGTTCCTTTTGGCATGGGCACCTATGGATCGCGATCTCTGGCCGTCTGTGGCTCGGCGATGGTGCGTGCCACCGAGAAAATCATCAACAAAGCCAAAAAGATCGCCGCGCATCTTATGGAAGCTTCAGATGCTGACATCGAGTTGAAAGACGGTCAGTTCAGTGTGGCAGGTACCGATAAATCCGTGGCCTGGGGGGATGTGACCCTCGCGGCTTATGTGCCGCACAACTATCCGCTGGAAGACATCGAACCGGGGTTGGAAGAAACCGCCTTTTATGATCCGGCGAACTTCACCTATCCCTCGGGCGCCTATGCCTGTGAGGTCGAGCTTGATCCGGATACGGGAAAAGTGACGATCGAACGGTTCTCGGCAGCCGATGATTTTGGCAATGTTGTCAATCCGATGATCGTCGAAGGTCAGGTGCATGGCGGCATCGGGCAGGGCGTAGGTCAGGCGCTTCTGGAGAATGCCGCCTATGATGAGAATGGTCAGCTTCTGAGCGCGTCATACATGGATTATGCCATGCCCCGTGCCGATGATTTGCCATTCTACACCGTTGATCATTCCTGCCAGACACCCTGTACCCATAACCCACTGGGGGTGAAGGGCTGTGGTGAGGCCGGCGCAATTGGCTCGCCCCCCTCGGTGATCAATGCGGTGATCGACGCGATGCAGTCGGGCGGCTTTAAGGTGGATCACATGGACATGCCGGCCTCGCCAGGACGTGTCTGGGCGGCGATGCACGGTTGAGTTTGAGAGGGTGTCCGGGGCAGATGTCCCGGACCCCGAACGTGGTTTTTGGCCATTGGAAACCGTTTGGTTTCAAAGGTCAGAGAGGAGAAGACGATGTATTCGTTTGAAATAGGACGCCCTAGCACCGTGGCTGATGCGGTTGCGGCTCTGGGCAAAGATGAGGCGCAGGCGCTTGGTGGGGGGCAGACTCTGATCCCGACGCTGAAACAGCGTCTGGCCAGCCCGGAAACCTTGGTGAGCCTGACAGGTATCGCTGAGATGAAAGGGGTTTGCGCAGAAGATGGCGCCCTGAGCATTGGTGGCGGCACCAATCATGCCACTGTCGCAGCAGAGGCTTCGGCTTACCCTGCATTGGCCGCTTTGGCCGGAGGGATTGGCGACCCGGCTGTGCGCAATCGTGGCACTATTGGCGGATCGCTGGCCAACAACGACCCGGCTGCCTGTTATCCATCGGCGGCCCTGGCGTCGGGGGCGACAATTGTCACCAACACGCGTGAGATTGCGGCGGATGATTTCTTTGATGGGTTGTTTACCACAGCCCTTGAGGAAGGCGAGATCATCACATCGGTGCGCTTTCCGGTACCTGAGGCTGCGGCATATATGAAATTCGAACAACCTGCCTCGCGCTTTGCGATGGTTGGGGTGTTTGTGGCCAAATACGCCGACGGCGTGCGGGTCGCTGTAACGGGTGGCTCAGAGGATGGGGTTTTCCGTTGGAGCGCGGCTGAGGATGCGCTGAGCGCGAATTTCTCTGCTGAGGCGTTGGACGGGGTGTCCGTGGATGCAGATGGCATGATCACCGATCTGCATGGCTCAGCGGCTTATCGTGCGCATTTGATTGGCGTGATGACCAAACGAGCGGTTGCGGCTGCGCAATAAAATCCTGTTTTCGTGCAAATTACGCCCTCGGTCTTGTGGATCGGGGGCATTTTTTTGGCCGATTCAATCGGCGCAAAACCAGTTCTCCGGTGAGATTTGGCAGGCCCGGAGGGACTACTCGGGGGTGCTTAAGTGATTGTAATTAATCTGATAAATCTTGCGCGTGGGGCACCCCGAAATCGCGTGGGGCACTTTTACCAATCCATGCCCTTCAATTTGTCCATTGCTTGGTCTGCCAAGCGGGTTCGCTCGACCCCATCTGTATAAACCTGAGAGGTCGCAGCCTGAGCGTGCCCGTGGATGCTCATGATTTCGTATTGGGTCGCGCCGTTTAGGGCGAGAAGGTGGCCGGCAGCCTTGCGTATCCCGTGCGAGCTGCGCCCGGTTATCTCGGCTTCTTTGCACCAAGTGGCCATTCTGTTCCTGAGGCCCTCAGGCGACCGGAATGGACGTCCGTGTTCCGTCATGATGTAGGTCGGCCCTACCACTGTTTGAGCCCTCAGGGCGCGCTCAAGCGGCGGCATCATGGGGATCTCGACAAGCTTGGATCCTTTCTTGCTAGGTTGCCAGCGCAGCCACATGCGGCCGTTGTGGGGAAACTCATTGGCGCGACCCAGCGTAATCGCGTCACCGATACGGCAAGCGGTGAACATGAAAAGCGTTAGTGCAAGGTGAGCTGTGGAGCCGAAGGGATGGGCCGCTTTGAATTTTTCAAGATCCTCGATCGTCCAGGGGGTAGCCCCGCCTCGGCTCTTGTATCTGACGGTGATGCCTTCGGCTGGATTTACGTTGCAGTGACCCCGGTCAACCGCCCATTTGAACATCGCCTTTAGAAACTTGAATGAGTTCTTTGCCTTGCCTGGCGTTCCCATGAGGCTGTCACGGTAGATGATCAACTCGCTCTGCGGGATTGCCATTGGCAGATTGCGATAGAGTTTACCGCTTGAGTTTTTGCTCGAGCTTTTCTGATTAAGTAGGTGCTCTGCCAGACCTTTTCGTTGGCGCAAGGTGTAGGGACTGGCGTCGCCAATTTCCACCTGCTGCGAGAGGTGCACGAGGTATGCACGCACAAGCCAATCAACGCTGCCTTCAACCGGAACCGCTTCAATATTGTCGGATTTCTCGACGCGAATACCTGCTCGTGCAGCATTGTAATATCGTAAGAAATCCGGATGGCTGGGACCGTGTGGGATCGTGATTTTGATTTTCTTCTGGCCCTCAACCCGCACGCGGTGGCGGATGTTCCCGCTTTTCAGGGTCTCGGGAAAGTAACCAGGCAGATGAATGCGAACCATATCACCAGCCACTGACGCGGGTTTCACCCTCGGTTTCAAGGCCGTTGATGAAGGCGTCTAGTTCAAGACGATCAAACAACCGCTTGCCTCCCAAGACTTTTCGCGGGAGTTCCAAGTCCCTGAGCTTCGTTTCTGAGATGCCCAGATAGCGCGCTGCGATCGGAGCCGTTATCAATCGGGGTGTCAGTTCGGGAGTGCCCATTCATTCCATCTCCTTCAAACTTCATCTTCGGCGTCGTCTAGTGATAAATTAGCGCGACATTCTATAAGCTTGGAAGTGTCATTTGCTGCGCCGCATGAGCCGCATTCAAAGGCTCGATGGCGGATAAAACACTTGCTTTCCTCTCGTTTCAGATCAGGTAGGGCTGCGACTACAGCGTCGGCAAACTGGTTGAACCTGAACTGTGTATTTGGTCCAGCGTTGGTCAGCTTGGTTTGCCCGCCTCCATCGCGTCGGACTTCCTCAGCGAACAGGGCTTGGGCGATTAATTCACGAGTTTTGCTCAATGGTCTCACCCCTGATCCGTTTCGCCAATGGAGAGCACGGTGGGCTTCTCTAGAGGCTTCGTCGGATCCAGAACCCAGATCCGCTGCCCACGCTTTTCCAGCTTCATGAGCTTGTGAACCAAGAACACGGCATCGCGGATCACCTCGGCAGTGGTCTTCGATTTGGTATGTGCCCGGATCTCTTCCAGCAGCTCCGCCGGAACCATCGAAACCGGGATGATATGGTTGTCACTGCACTCGGTGTTCATGCGGCTTGCTCCTTTAGTGCTGTAATGGCGGCGGTTGGCACACGCCCGGAAATGAGCGTGACGGTTGTTTGCGTCCCGACTGGGCCTGGACGGTTCATCTCGCCGTGCAGCATTTCGCGGTGTTGACGGTCGAGGTTGCGCCATTTCGAAATGAGATAATTGCCATGCAGGATACCGCGGGGTGCACCGCGCTGCTGGGTGCCGACACTGAACCCAGCAGCCCTAAGCGCCTGTTCAGCCAATTTGTCGGATGTAAACTCGATGTAGATAACGTCGTTCATGCGGCTTTCCTTTCGGCGTGTTGTGCTACGGCGTGCGGCGCCCATTGCGCTGCGGCGGCTTGCATCATCCCGGGGAATGAACGGCTGCGGAGGCGTGCGCGCTCCGGTCCTGGCGGCATGCGGTGGATCCGGTTCCAGGCTTTCCACTCATCGGATCCACGTTCCGGCTCTTCCAGGCGGTTGGTTTCTTTGAGCTGGGGGAGCCCGCGCAGATACCATCCGGTGTTTTTGTAAGCTGGCTCACCAAACCAGAAGGGTTGCACCATGTGGGGGCGTGGCAGGCTGTCCGGCATGCGATCACAAGCGAGATCATTCATTTCGGGGTTTTCAATCGCCACGCAGTCAATGGGGGCTGCCCAGCATGTGGTGAACACATCCACGCCGGTTTCAAACTCTTCGCGGAGATCCTTGAGGGTGCGCCCCTTTGGGAGTTGCTTTGGTTGTGTCCATTTACCTTTGCCGCTCATCCACCGGCGCCCAGAGCGACACAGACGGGTGCAAGGTGGGTGCATGACCGCGAGCAGTTCCCAACCCTCTTGCAGGATGCCGTCACGGATGTCGCAACGTATATGACGGTTTGAACCGTCCTCCGCGGGTTCGATGTCACAAGACCACACATCATGCCCAAGCGCCTCAAAGGCACGGCGGGCGATTCCGCTTGTCTCACATCCAATCAGGACTTTAGCCATTTGGGTTTCTCCAACATTCCATCGCTGCCGCCCGCCTGAGGCGACAGAAAGAGACCGTCGGGATCAGGCGGCGGCCATATCGTCGCGCTCAGTTTCACGGGGGGGACGTCCAACGTTTTCGCGCAAACTGTCCAGGTCGATGAAGTTGTCGGCCTGTCGGCGCAGATCATCCGAGATCATCGGTGTCTGACTGCGGATGGTGGAGACAACGGAGACGCGGACACCCTGTCGCTGCAGGCACTCGATCAGAGGGCGGTAATCACCATCGCCGGAGAAGAGCACGATGTGATCCACCCGAGGGGCCAGCTCCATTGCATGCACACAGAGCTCAATGTCCATGTTACCTTTGATCTTCCGGCGGCCTTGACTGTCGGTGTATTCCTTGGCTGGTTTGGTCACCAGGTCGAAGCCGTTGTAGCTGAGCCAATCGACCAGCGGGCGGATGGGGTTGAACTCCTCGTCCTCCCTGATCGCGGTGTAGTAGCCTGCGCGGACCAGCTTGCCACGGCGGGCGAATTCAGCGCGCAGCTGTTTGTAGTCGATGTCGAACCCAAGGGCCTTGGCTGTGGCGTAGAGGTTTGATCCGTCGATGAAGAGCGCGAGGCGTTCGTCTTTGTAGAACATGGGGTTATTCCTTGCTTTTAATGTTTAGTAGGGGCGCTTACTGCGCCGCCTGCTGTGCTTTGCGGTGGGCTTCGATCTCTTCGATCAGATCCTTGTGAACGGCGGGTGCCACCTCGGCCATGCGATCGATCTGGGGGCCATACATGCCGAGCACGTCCTCGATGGGCGCTTCCATCAGGTCGTTCTTGATCTGGTTTGCGAGGCCGCGGAACTGTTCATCGTCACTGCTGTCGAGCGACAGCGAGCTCTGCTCAACTGGTGCCGTGTCTTTGGCCGCGCCTGCTTCGGGCTCTGGCTTTTTCTTCGCGCGGGTTTTGGCAGGCTTGGGTTCTTCCTCCGGCTCGTCCTGCAGCACCTCAGCGTCCTGCGGTTTGTCCTGGCTGACATCCTCATGGACCGGCGCAGCCTGCGCGGGCGATGGCGGGGTGATGTCCCGCATCTCACCACCGAGCTCGACTTCGATCTGGGCTGGTACGCCGACCATGACCTCCGGGCAGTAAAGGCGGATCAGGAAGGTTGCGGAGCGGTAGCGCAGCATCTGCTCGGGCATGGATTTGTATTTGGCGTTCTTGGTCCAGCCCTCGGCCTTGGCCATCGCCATGTCACAGGTCGCCTCAACGCGTTTGCCGGTGGCGTCCAGCTCGGCAAAGGCGGTGACGGAGAGGGACTCGCCTGACCCGGTGACTTCCCAGCTGATCGGGTTCTGGAACACACCGTGCTGGTTGGCCTTAGCGATCATGTAAGAAGAAGACCAGCCGGGTTTGCCGCCAACAAAGTAGATGTTCTGCGCCACGGTCAGCGGATCTTCATTCAGACGCACGGCCATGTTCATGACCAGCGCGCCATTGGCGGCTGCCTGTTCTGGGATGCCTTTGCGTAGGTGATCAGGGAAGAGAACCGAGGAGGCCAGCATTTTGCCGACGCGGTACATCTGATCGAAGCTTGTCGGGTCCATCAGCAACGAGGCTGTGCTTTTGGTCTGTTTTGCGGGGAGTTGGGTCATGTCTTAACCTTGTTGTCTGAGTGTTCGGGATTTGGGTGCGTGCGAGCTAGGCTGCGCGACTGGATGGCTTTGAGTGCCATTCGGAACTGCCAGCTTGCGGCCCAGCTGGGATGCACGCGCTGTTGGGTGACGCGGACGATGAGGTAACGGCCCGCTTGGATCTCTGCGGCGAAGTCCTCAATTGTCTCGATGGGTTCGCCTTCCAGGTATTTGAGCGGGCGTCCCATTAGGCCATTACATTGCGTTCGGTGACTTTGATGCCGGGGATCGGCTTGGCCATGGGGTCGTAGCCTTTGGCGCGGACATCGGCGGTGGCGAGGCGGCGCAGGGTGTCGATCACGTCGGGATGGTTCTGGTAGTGGAAGAAGAGGACGCGGGGGTTCTCGATCTCCACTTCCTTGATCTTGCGCATGGCCATGGTGCGGCCTGCACCAGTCGCGGATTTGACCTGCGTCTTGACCGGTTGCTCCGCGCGCTTGGCGGCCTCTTCTGCGGCCTTGGCCTGTTCCTCTGCGTCTAACTGGGCTGCGATATTGCCGGAGGCCTCGGCTTCTTTCTTTGCGGCCTCGGCGGCGCGGGTCTGCTCTTCGGCGATGCGGCGCTCTTCGGCCCGTTTCGCTTCTTCTTCCCGCGCCTTCTGCTCGGCATAGGCCGCCAGTTTGGGCTTGAGTTTGTCGCCCGCAGTCTTGAGTTTCTTCAACAGGGGATTGAACGCGTCCTGAACCTCTTTGCCTGCCGCGTCGTGGGGCTTCTTCGCGGTCTTGCGCGCCTCATCGACTTTCTTCCAAAGCCCGCGCAGCCCGTCGATCTGATCGGTCAGCTGTGAGGCGTGTTCTTCCGTGGCAATGGCCTCAATATCCAGCCAGACCTGCGAAGCCTCCATGAAGGTTGCCGTGGTCTCGCTCAGCCCCTTGAGGATCTCGGGATCATAGGCGGGGGGATTGTTATGGCCGGGGCCAGCAATGGTTTGATCAAGCATCAGAAAATTCCTTGTGGCAGAGTAGGGGATTGAGAGAGGTCGATCCGCTGGCGGGCATCCAACATGCGGCTGTCGCGGAGGCGGTAATCGACCAGGTGGTTGAATTCTTCGCGGGTGATGGGCGTGAGGTAGGTCCAGTGCTCTGCGGGATCGCCACCGTCCAAACCCTCGACCTCACAGCGGAGCCGCTCATCCTCGGTCAGCTCACCGGTGGCCGAGTCAATCTGACGAGCCAGATAGATCCGCACTGGAACCCAAGGACCGCCTTTGATCATCCGGCGCTTGAACCATCCGCATTCTGGCAGGCCATCATGACGGGGAGGTTCTTCACCAGTGACAGCGGCGCGGTGCCACGCGAGGGAGGAGGCGAGGGAGGTCGGGCGGCGGATCATGTGCGCCCCCAGATCCGGCGCCACAGCCAGACGCGGCGGGCTTTGACCCGCTGGAGCAGCAAAACAAACCGGCCACCATGGGGACTGTTGAGGTCTTGGCCCAGCTGCTCCGCGCGCTTGATATCGCCCATCTTCCTGGCGAGGCGCGGGATGGAGGGATCAACCCGGTGGCAATAGTGGTGGATGTCGAGGGAGTCCGAGGTGTGGTCGAGCATCTGAAATCCTTGAGAAAAGCGCACGACTTGAGACAGGGGTGGTGAAGCCCCAAGCCGTGCGAGTTGCCGCACAGGGAACGAAAAGTGCGGGTGGCAGTGTTAGGGAGCGGGGTAGGGCGCGGGCAGCTCGGTCATGATGCGCTCTGCCAGAGCCTTCGCATTTGGATCGGTGGTGGTGCGCTGGATCTCTTCAATCACCGCGCGCTGGCGGGAGAATTCGATGCCGCGCTGATAGACAACGTCACGCTCGGCGTGGAGGTCAGCAATGAGGGCGCTATAGTCGGCGCTGAGTTTGGCGGCGCTCATGCTGCGCCCTCCAGGTTCTCAGGATCTTCTGCGCAGCCGTAGCAGACATGGGCGCCAAACTTGGCGGTAAACTCGGCCACCACCTCATCGCGCAGGGAAAGCTTAGCCGGAACGCCCAGCATGTGATCGTCGCGGTGCAAGCGGTCGCCACAGCAGGCGCAGGTGAATGTCAGGGGGAGGACAGGCGTCGCAGCTGCGAGCGTCTCGGCGGTGAATTTCGCGGTAACAGTGTTCATCGTTAAAATTCCTCATGTGCCGCGATCTGCCAAAGCGTCTTCGGCGGCTGATGAGGATAAAATTAAGATAGGATAAAACCTATGTCAACAGTGAAGATAGGAATAAACCTATCTTCGAGACTTCCATGAGATGCATCGAATTTTTTGGCAACGCTGAACCGAATCCCCGCAGTGTTCCGCAAACAAGTCAGGAAACGGTTGAGAACCCCGTTTCCTACCGATGACTGCTTTGCGCAGAATCCGGACTTTGCATAGTTGTACAGGCAACCCTGTGCTATAGTTAGGTTGAGAGCAATCACCCGCCGCCGAAGTTCATGAAAATCGTTTCACGGGTAGCCATAACTAGACGATGCCTGCCACAGTTTTTGTTGATTTTCTTAGTACACCTCCGAAATCGGTTATTCAGAAAGGGCGACCTATCGGAAACGCAATGCGGCTGCAGTGTGGTTCAAGCTCGGCATGATTTCAAAGGTTGAACGGCGCTTCAAAGTTTCCTCTAAGGCTGATTGCATCTTCTCGTTCAATGCCCCATCCGCCTTCGAAGCCGTTGGCGCGCAATTTGAGGTTAGCGGGTGTAATAGCAGTTCTGCAAAGTCCTCGCGATCCATCTCCTTTGATGCATATTGGTTCGTTACTAACGGCAAGAGGTCCTCTTGTAAGATGTTTCCCGTTAACCCCTGCCAACGAATTTGGTGGACTGTCAGTAGTTCATCCCCAACTTCTCCAGTCTCTCCGTATAAACCATCGAACTCATGACGGTCGTCTGACAGCTGAGCTAGATCACACACAAACCGAGATTCAAAATCCATCAGCACTACCGTAGGGTCGGCATCAGAAATTGCATGGTCCACCGTTAACCGTACACGCGACCGGCGTCCAAACTCAGGCCACCGCCCGACGGTGTCTTCAGGAAGCACTAACTCTAAAGTTCGTCCATTGTGGAGTTCTCCAGCAATAGTAATCCCTGCATGTTCGGCCATACCTTTTACAAAACTGACCATGTGACGTGGCTCAAACCCTCCAGAAACTGATGTCGTTTGGGAGAACGCGTGTTCTAATATGTCAACTTCTGCTTCCCTTGCCAGTTGTGCGGCGCGCAACGCGGCATTGATGTCTTCCTCAGTCTGTGAAAACTTCATACTGGTAGAGCGCTCTAGAATACTCTCCATGTCCAAGTTGGACATGATTTCTCCAAGTATGTCTGCTTCTAGGGCCTCCCGGTTTTCACCGTTTACAGCTGCCATGTCCCTTGCCATCGCGGTTACCTTGTCTATCATCAAAACTAGGGCTGCATTGTCGAAACCGTCATCCGATAGCATGTTGATGACTTGTACTCGTCGGTTTTGACCATATCGATAAAGGCGGCCAATTCGTTGTACTAGCCTAGCAGGGTTCCAGGGTAGGTCGTAATTGACCATCACGTGGCAAGATTGTTGCAAGTTTAGCCCCTCGCCACCAGCTTCTGTCGAAATCAATACTCGAGCATGCCGGTTGTTGAAGTCGCGTACCGAAGCACCCTTTTCATCGAGTGACATCGAGCCGTTAATTTGAACCGCAACAAGCCCCGGTCTTGCCTCTGCAATTTTGGATAAAAGATAACTTTGGGTAGCTCGGTATTCAGTAAACACGAGGAGATTTTCGCCTTTGTCAAGCAGAGGTATAAGAACATCGTGAACAAAGGTGTCGACCTTCGAATCATGCGGAAAAGCTTTTCTGATAAGATCCAAAACGGCCTGAACTTGATCCATTTCGTCTTCAAAAAATGCGCCGACACTGCTGATGGTCGCAACATTTTCTAACTCGTCATTGCCTTCCAATTCATCCTCAGACATAAATATAGGGCCAGCTGTCTCGCCTTGTAGCTTTAGCCGCACTAAGCGCCGCTCTAATGCACGTTCGATTGCTGCCAATGATGAGGAAGCCAATTTGCGGTACGTAGTCATAACAAACCCGATGGCGCGCCCAATGGTCTGATCTCTTGCGTTTGAGCTAGCGTTGTATCCCTGTCTTAAATACCTATCTAGCGCAGATTTTACTTCGACGACCTGAGGTGTCATTGGGCTTTTGTGGCGGATTGTGTCGTGTCCGTGAAATATAAGTTTACCATCAGCATGGGTAACACGACTTTTGCGATTGCGAATAATAATGTCCCCGACAATTTCAGGGTTTAAACTCAAAGTTCGGATTTCCCTTTTCAGATCAGGTCGCACAAGTTCCAAAAGGGATGCGAAATGAGCCGTTTTTCCTTGGTGGGGTGTTGCTGTGAGCATCAGGAAGGCATCAGTATGTTTATGTAGTTGGCGCGCGAGGTTATGGCGAAGCGTAATCTCACCTGACGCCCCACGCCCCAAACGATGTGCTTCATCAAATATGATCGCATCCCATTTGCCCACCGCTAATAGCATTGCAGTGTGCTGATCCATCTTTGCAACATCCAAAGACACAATGACGTTGTCACGCAGTTTCAATTCATCCACGTGTTCGGGGCTGAAGTCGCGTTTATAGATTTCACAGGGGCGCTTGAAACGATCTCGCATTTCCTGTTTCCATTGCGTGGTCAATGACGCTGGGCAAACGATGAGTACACGGCGACACCGG
This sequence comes from uncultured Pelagimonas sp., assembly GCA_947497905.1. Lineage (GTDB taxonomy): Bacteria > Pseudomonadota > Alphaproteobacteria > Rhodobacterales > Rhodobacteraceae > CANMIH01. The sequence goes on along the minus strand of CANMIH010000001.1, from coordinate 1,170,007 downwards.
TTCCGTTGTGCCAAAGCATTCAATATCAGACCGACTTCAATCGTTTTGCCTAAGCCGACATCGTCAGCAATCAACCATCGGGCTGTATGAGAAGTGACTACCTTACGAGCTACGTCAATTTGATGAGGCAAAGGATCTATGTCCAATCTACCAAAGGCACCAGTATTTGCGTTCCAAATCTTCAGCGCACGAGCTAAGATCCGCAACCGTACCCGTTCAGCATGATCCTCAAATCGCCCAGTTCTGCGATTGACCATCAGTGCTTCGACTGAGTTGATAGGGCGTAACATCCTCCAGTCTACCCAGCGGCTTTCACCCGTTTCGACAATTTGTACCAAAATTTGGGTGAAACCAGCCAAAACACGTGATGCGGTGACATAGCCGACATCTTGAGTATCGTCTCGGCCATCTACAATTTCAACTAAGCGATTAATGGGTAAGTGGGGTTTTAAGTTAGCGATATCGAACCACTGCCGAGCGGAACTCAACCGAACTTCGGCCTGAATAGGATAATTGCGGCTATTGAGGCTGACGATAGTGCCTAGCTCATTATTAGGTGTTGTGACGTGTGCGCCTCTAGGAGGTAGAATAGCTCTTGTCATTCGGATAATTTCTCTTCTGCTTGCCTTGCTAACTCAATGTCTTGTTGCCGTTCAGCCCACGACCGAACATGAAGATAACCAGAGTCTGTATGTTGAGATTTTGGAGTAAACTTCCACAATGTGTTGCCCTCTGCGTCGTTGATTCGAAGCGGGCTTGGGCTTTGATCTGCTGGGTCGAAGTAAAACCATTGCTCTGGATCTTCATAGCTAAGTGCCTCATTTCGCCATTCCAGAAATGTTGGATATGACATAAATGCCGCCACCTGGGCGCGAGCACTGGGATTGAACCAGTAGTCACTCATACTGGGCCAAGGCATCATCCGCCATTCATCTAACCATATATTCTCGATTGCTTCGTTGGCCGAAGTGAAATCTTCTTGCTTGATCAGCTTGAACGCAAGCTTCCAAGTTAATCCATAACGCAGTGATGTGCTCGCCTCCCCGGCGTAAGCTTCTAGAGTTCGTGCGCCGCCACGTGCTCTGCGCAACCATAACCAGGGCGCTTCTTGCCATGTGTACTTAAGCATCGAGCAAGCTTCAATTTCTTGGATGTTTGCGCCTTGTTGGACCAAGCGGCTAATCGCTTGATAACTACTGGCATGGGGGAATTCTTCCAAAACTGCCAAAAAACGTATATAAATTGAAGTGTTTCGTTGACCGTGCACATAACGGTGCAGTTGTGTCAGCGTAATAGCGTACTCATTCAATAGCCAGTCGTCCAATAGATCGGAGCCATCTTCGTAGTGGGCTTGTGGCGTGTCCGAAAATTCATCAACTAGCGTCAATGTATCTAAAAAGTCGGTTTCTAGATTCGGTTCAGTAAGAGACGGGTCTGGCTCATGGATTTCATCATTGATATCAGGAACATTGACGTCAAATAGTTCCTCAAACGATGGAGCTTCGACGTTATCATAGGCATCTCTTGTATATAGTTCATTTTCGATCCAGAGATAAGGATCATCCTCCTGATTATCGTCTAAATCGTTTAACTCAGCAGGTATCGTCGAGGGGATCTCGCCTGGTTTCGGCGCGCTAACACTATTGGGAAACCGGCCTTGGTCTTGATCGGGAACCACAGGAATGTGGGGGGCGTTGCCAGCGGTGTTATTGACAGACGCCGGTGTCATTTCCAGTAAGTCGCGTTCTAACGTAGTGGCTCGGTCTACTAAAACGACTGAGCTACTGACAGCTCCAACACGGGCATCCAGAACAGCATCGTTTATTTCAGCGAATAAATCTGCGTCCGCCAAATATTCAGGGGTTCTTCCTCTTTTCGACAAGTTTTTGTTACGAATTCTAGTCATTGTACGGCTTTGCGAGAAATGATTCTATTTGGTGCAATCCCAGATTTGTTGTCGCTCGTTCTACTCAAAGTCAATGCTGCATAACCTAATATCGGGCCGTGGAAGTAAAGGCTCTTGGCTGGGAAATGCCATCTGTACTTCACGCATGATAATACCCGTGCTCGTGTTACATCTTTTTGTACGCAAAACGCATACCTGCTTAGGGCTGAGACTCGCCATTCCGAATGGTTGTGGCCGGTCAAGAACGGAGGCGGGCTTGGCCCATGTCAGCGAAGCGCAAGTAACGAACATTGCAAAGTTAGGCGGACGACCTAAAACTGTCGTCCTCGAAGAGCATAACTGCAGCGATGCAGCGTTATCAAAGCGGCCCCGTCTGTGACGTTTGTTCGCTTAATTGCGCGTCTTAAAGCTCGCTGGTCATCAATTAACGCAGGAAGGCAAATCCCTAAGCAGGTAAGTTCAAGTAGTTTTGCGGGAAGTAGCCTCTTTACTTCCGATGAATTTTATCTGCGAGGAAGTAAACACCGAGCAGTGTCCCTAAAATAAGCTGTGCGAACAAGAACAAAAACATGCACAAGGAGACGGTAAGGAGGTAGTTAACGTAACCTTGGAGTACCTTCTGGAAAGCCGATATGGCTAGAGGAGAGAAAATCGCAAGCAATAGTAAAAATAAAGAGAGTGCTGTGCTGTAGCCAAATAGCATACTCAAAAAGTGTCTGGGCGTCACCTCGATGTCTTCCCAGTCTCCGCCATCTCCCATAACGGAAAGCAGAACTGGCTTACGCATTTCAAAGGGGCGATCAACAGTCTCGTTCCCGGCAAAAGTCGAGACTGCAGCCAGCGCGGCAATGTAAAACGGGCACAGGACCGACAACAGTGGGATCAGTGAAAGAATCAAGCCTCCGTCCTTGAAGGCGTCTACCGCTAGACCCAATTTTAATACGCCAAAGGAAATCACCCCTCCCAAGACGAGCGGGTAAAGCCAGTTGTATTTTAGAGCGTAGGGGTGGCGAATGCGGAGGTAGTTTAAAGGGCGAAGAAAAACTGTCCGCTCAACTACGCGTCTCATGGTATAAGAGCCTCAATCATCTTATCGATAAGATCACGTCTCGTGTTAGATTCGCACATTGCCATGGGGGGCTTGAACTTATCAAAGTGAGCTTGCGGAATGAACACATTGCTCAAGACATTGTTTAGACTGGGGTCGATGCCGATTGTTTTTGTTCTCTCATTTCCGTCTTCGATGGTAATTTTGACCGCTTTCGGTTTCTTGCCAAGTAACGGATTTGCAAGATCGCTAAGTATTTTCTTTGCAGCGGCTCCGGTGGGTCTGTTCTTGACTGTCATTCCGACGTCCGTTCGCTTAACGACGGGGTAAGCTTTATCTCCGAAAGACTGCTCAACCAGCTCGTCCTCCACCCACTTCACGCCTTTCAAAACTCCTCCTCCGTCGAGGATGCCTTGAATGGTCTGAGAACCCGGCGCGATAAATTCAAAACGAGGTTGGTGTATCCTTGCTTCTTTTTCGCCCTTCCTTACCTTGGGCTTACTTAACGCTGCAGCCATCCACTCGTTGAAATATTGCACCATCAAACTTCTAGACAAGTGATCTATGTTCTCAATGCAGGAGGGATAGGTTCGAGATAGGTCGTGTGATGAATTGAGGTCGACCACCATATGGGCTGACACAGCTGGGTCTTCCGTCACCGTACGTCCCGCTACACGTAACCCACCGCTTTTACGGTCGGAAAGCACGTTGTCCGGGATGCTGGGGTCTGTCAACTGAAAGAGAATTTCTGCATACCCCGATGTAGAAATGTCGAATTGATGGATCTTTATGGATTTTCGGCCAGACCCCATAACGTGAACTGAACCTCCATTGTGTTTGCTGCGAAGCTGCGTAAAGATTTCCAACCCAGTTGGTACATCGTTCTTGAAAAGATTCTTATATGTGTAGACCCTCATCCCGCCGAGGAACCCAAACCGCTCGAATTGCGAAATCATCTTTTTTAAATCCTAGGTCAGTAACTGTCTGTTCACGCAACCTAGCGAAAAAAGAGCTAGTTTCAACGCATTTAAACCCTTTTGCCGCCGCAGTGGACCTAGCGAGCAACCCATCTCTTTTGTTCGCATATTGTTCTCATCTTGTCAATGCTGCCCAGCGAGGGAGCCATAATATTCGAAACATCATGCCACCACCTCCTGTGTTCGAATTAAGTGTGTCCTTTACGAGATTAGGGGTACCTAGATTTTCGCAATGACCGGCAGTTCCGTGCGTATCACCGACTGTGGCGCAAGTACGCAATGACCAAAGGGTCAAGGAATGGCTGCTTGTTCCTCTTTGACACGAGCCTCTTGCAGATGCGGCGAACGACCGCAATCCTCTAGAGGTACAGATAGCCGATGTTTCGTTCGGTCTGTGATCAGCCAATAGTCATATGGATCTTCGATTTGAGAAACCCATGCCGACGCCTGTTGGCGTCTGTTTGTCAATCTGCGATTCTACCAAATCTTGCGTATCCCACAGTGAGTTGCCCAGCTTCAGATCTTAAAGACACCATATCTTGCACTTGATGTTCTTACTTTGTTCTGACGTGAGGGAAGTGCCAAGAATAAGTCGGCAGTTCGCTCCAGAGGCTAGAGCGCCGCAGTCCAACAACCTTCCGCAATCGCGGTTCTTGTTAGTGTAGGTTTAAGGATGCCTGGGGAGGTTATTGTATGGAAGTTGCTGGGAAAAAGCCCGTTATTCAGGATCTTCGCCTGTTGGTTTGCTGTGAGAACCCCGTGCAGCGATTTGAGCTTTTGCAGCGTTTAGCAGAAACTGACGCTCCGACGGTTCTAGCTGCAGCAGTAGATCAACAATTTCAGCGCTGTCGCGACCTGTCGCTTCGTAATCAGGGCCAACAGTAATCCTACGTATGTCAACGCCTGCTGCTTCAGCGATGTTTACCAGCGTGCGGTAGGTCGGATTTTTGACCTTGCCACCAAGAATATCTCTTACTGCAGTGTGGTTGAGGTTGGCGTCTTTTGCGAGACGCGAGGGGTTGAGCCCTTTTTCTTCGATCAGGGTCTCCAGGTTCAAAGCCAAAAGGCGATTTAGAGCTTCAGCATCCATGTAGGATTTATCCTTCGTGGGCGCAAATGATTCAAATAGGTTCTTGCCTATTGACAATGTAGGTTTAAACCTACCTGAGTTGCCTCATGACCCATCTTCCCGAAACCGTTGAGGCCTACCTCAAACAGTCCGGCATGACAGCGTCTGCGTTTGGCCGGGCTGCGATGAAAGATCCAAACTTCGTGTTCCGGCTCCGTCGCGGGTGCGGCTGGCATTCTAATACGCCGGGTAAGATCCAGCAGTACATCGAAGAGAACCCGCCCCAAGGCGGTGAGGCATGAGTAGGTCATGTTCCCAGCCTAGCCGCGCTCCCCGCGAAAAGTCTTGCTCCCCAATGCGGGTGCTGTGGTCGGGGTTTCAGTTCCTTACGGGCAAGCGGCGGAAAACTTTTACCGCCAACCGCGTGAAAGCGCAGAGCGTGTCGCGCCGCCAGTTTGCGGCGATGCTGCGCCACCCGTTTCCCGAAGCTACAGATCGCGAGATTGCCCGCCACTGGGCGCCGCGTCTTACAGTCCATGAGCGCACGGTGCTGAACTGGCTGGCGGAAACACACAGCGCCTCGATTGAAGATGTCTTCATCGTCGGGGCGACCCACGGCGTCTGGACCACGATGGCGATCATGGTCGGCGACCGAACCAGAGAAGAATTCCTGACAGAGATGGGGCAAGGCAAGTGAGTGCTGACGCAGGCGTAACGAGTTTACTTCACAGCAGTTTAAGCTGTGCACCGATGGATGTCATCGCATCTAACTGGACCTACTTTGTGGCCGATACATTGGCCCATGTGGGTATAGCCGGGATCGTGACGAGCTTTGTGGTTCTACGCGATTGGACCCGGTCTCTGTTCTGGGGCGGGCTTGCCCTGATCTTGGTTAAGGAAGGGTTTTTCGACCTCCCAAACGGCGACTGGATGCCGCTCGTTTGGTTCGACTCCGTCTGGGACGTGTTCAGCTGGTGGGCTGGCTTTGCCTTCCAGTGGTGGGCGCTGATGGCCCCGCGTAAGGGGGAGGTGGAGGTATGAGTTTACTTTCTGGCTTCGATTTTTTCACGAGCTGCTTTGAGCTCATCAGGCAGAGTGAAAAGGTACTGAAGAAGCGTGTGGGTAAACAGTCTCGTTGGCTCAACTTCCTCGGCGGTTTCAAAATCCCGGTCTTCATCGTGCATGGCGAAGTTCCCGTCATCTTTCACGATCCGAATCCACTCCAGCATCGCTTCTGGCAACAAATTAGATTTTTCGAGTTCGCCAAGCTTAGGCCCAAGCATACGAGCTTTGCTGCCTTCGGGAAGAAACGGCGAAATCGCTCTTTCGATAGATTTACGGAAGCCAGCTGCTGCCAAGGAATGCGCGCCAGCTCGCAGAGCCTTTTCTGCTTCGTTGAATGCTCGCTCAACGTTTTCGGGGCAATGGCTTGGGCAAGTTCCTTTTTGAATAGGGGGGAACTGGGCAAGCAGGCGGATCGTTTTGCCTGGGTCACGGAAGTTTGTGAAATTGATGTCACTTTGCGAAAGCACCTTGAAATTCTCGAAGCCCATTGCCGACGTCACTTCCATCACTCCAATGATCAACTGGCTGCAACTTCCGCACTTGAAAGCGGCTTGCGCAACAAATCCACCAATTCCGCCATAATTGCCATTATCGCTGCGATACGGTTCGCTTACCATTTGAAATTGGCAGTTGTTAGTTTTGCAGTGTGGGCAAGTGGTCGTGATCGAAGCCATCTTAGAGCGCCTCTTCGAAATCGTTTAGTTAAATACTTGTTTGGCATGGCCAAAAATCGGTTGTCGCAACTGATACCCGGTCGTGCGGTCGATTGCAAAAGTTCGATTGTATTGGTTGGGGCTGCCTCATGACCCCCGCCATGCAGCGCCACAAACTCCAACTCATCCGAGCGCTCAGCCTGTCCGAGATCGAGGGCTGGCGAGAACAGCTTCGAACCGGCGCGCGCTGTCCCTTTGCGGGCGAGCTCAGCGCCTTGGCCTCACGAGAAAAGCAACTGCGCCGCAGCGCAAGCCGCTGAGGCACGTAACCAATTCGGCCCTCGGGCCGCGTAACCAGTGAAGAGGAACCACTCATGAAAGACGAAACCAGTTTTGACCTGGAGGCCGTTGAGGTGACGGATCTGCATATCGACACCCTGTCGGGCGATGTGCGGGACGCCATGTTGATGCGCATCCGAGATATGAAGCGCCCATGGTCCATGCTGACCGAGGAAGAGCAGCTCGACGTTGCCAATGGTCTGGATCAGGCGGCCAAGGATCTCGTGCGTAAATCCGTGCGCGTTCTCTCCGGTTGGGATTTCCCGCGAGCAGTGGTGAAGCTGCAAGACGTCAAGATCATCGGCGGTGACAAGGCCCGGATCGACGGGAAGATCGAGTGCCACAACATCGCAGAAAACCGGGATGTTCTGGGTGAGCATGTCGGCGAGAACATGATCCTGATCGCGGTGGGTTCCACCAACTTCATGGGAGAGCAGGCGCCGCCAGACATCGACCCGGATCAGCCAGAGCTTCCAGATCAGGGGGACGAGAACCCCGGTGATGATGGCGGTATCCCAGAGAACTTTGAGGAGCTGGTGAAAAAGGCCGAGGTCTATATCCGGGCCGAGGAAAAGGCCTCGACCTCCTTTATCCAACGCCGCTTTGCCATTGGCTACAACAAGGCCGCCCGGATCATCGAGGAACTTGAGGCGCGAGGTGTGATCTCGGAAGCTGACCATGTGGGCAAGCGATCGATCCTGCCGCCTAAGCGAGACCAGAAGCCCAAAGACGGGGATGCCGGCTAATGCTTCCCTTTGATGCGACCGCGCGGCTCGTCATGCCTGAGCCCATCAGCGTGAATAACCTTTACTCCAACGTGAAGGGGCGCGGTCGCGTCACCACCAAGAAATATGCCGATTGGAAAGGGCGTGCCGAGCGGATGCTCTCTTTCCAATCGCCATTGCCCCGGTTCACCGGGCCGGTGGAGATCACCTACTTCGTCGGGGAAAAAGGCGTGGGCGGCATGGATGCGGGCAACGTTGAAAAGGCCGCAACAGATGCTCTCGCCGCCGCCGGAGTGATCAAGGACGACAGCCGCAAGTGGCTGAGATCCGTGCAGATAATTTGGACGCCAGGAATGCGGGGAACCGTTGCCGTTATCGAGCCAGCGGGCCCGTCACCTCTCGCTACACATATTGTGGCGAGCGTGCGTCAGAGTGGGTTGTTAGAGGTATGAGTGATGGATGTAGATCTGTTTGGCGAGGTGGTGATCGAGCCGGTGGAGCGCAAGTCAACGCCCGCGCGTGGCTATGTCAGTCCACCAGGAACCGGCCCTGAGGGTGAAACCTGCAAGACCTGCCGCCACGTGGTGCGACGGACCTGCAGCCGAGTTTATTACAAATGCGGTCTCGCGCAGTCGATTTGGACGCGCGGTCGTGGGTCAGACATCCTGATGGGCTCGCCCGCCTGCGAAAAGTGGGAGGCTCAGAATGAAAGCTCCTGAGCTCTTGGGACTCGCCATCGAGTGGTTGAAGACCGCGTATCCCGACTCCATCATTGTTCCGGAGATGAGTGTGGCCGATTGGGGTGGCGCCCTGATCGATGTGGCCGCCATCACGCCCGACGAGGTGGTGGGAATTGAGATCAAAGGCGAGGGTGATAGCCCCAGCCGTTTGGACCTGCAGGGACTGCGCTATGGGCGCGTTGCCCGCAGAATGTGGTTGCTGGTGACGCCAGAGGGCACGCTTGCTGAGCGCTGCGAGAAGAAACGCCCGAAGGGTTGGGGGCACCTTGAGCTGCATGACGGCAGGGTCCGGCCGGAAAACCGCGCTCGCAAACTCGGGCCGTTAATCAAAACCAAACACGGTTCACGTCGCGAGATGGTGCCAGACTTAGACACCTATGAGCCAGATGAGGCCCGCGAGAATTCCCAGCAGTGCGCATGGGCCATGTGCGGCACTCTCTGGCGTGATGAGCTCCATGACCTAGCAACCCGCGCCCGCTTGGCGCCGCCTTCGAGAATGCGTGTGCAGGATCTCACCGATCTGATCTGCAGCAAAATGCCTGTTCCGGACATTCACGAGGCGATGATGCGTCAGCTTTGGCTGAGGGATTGGGCCGCGCGAAAGCAAGTGATCGATCTGCGCCAAGCTGAAGGCTCTTCAGGTTTCGCCAACCGCAAAGCCCCAAACCGCCCGATTCAGGGCAATCTTCTGAGCGGGGTGTGAGTGATGGGAAATGTATTCTCCTCGATCAATCAGGTGCCTTTGTTCAGATATGGGATGATCATGGCGGACCCGCCTTGGACTTTCGAAAACTGGTCCAAGGCAGGCAGTCGCAAGAACGCCTCAGATCAGTATGACTGTCAGTCGCTTGAATGGGGGAAATCCCTCCCGGTGGGAGATCTTGCGGCGCCCGATTGTGTTCTCTGGCTCTGGGCTACAAATCCGCTTTTGGATAAGGCTTTCGAGGTCATCAAGGCCTGGGGGTTTGAGTTCAAAACCGCTGGGCATTGGTCCAAGAAAACGCGTCACGGCAAACAAGCCTTTGGCACCGGCTACATGCTGCGCTGCGCTGGCGAGCCGTTCCTGTTGGCGACGATCGGGAAACCGCAAACCGCGCGCAATGTCCGCAGTGTCATTGAGGGCCCACTGAGAGAGCACAGCCGCAAGCCAGACGAGGCGTTTGAGGCGGCGGAACGCCTGAGGCCTGATGTTCCCCGGATCGAACTGTTTAGCCGTCAAGAACGCCCCGGCTGGGACGTGATGGGGAACGAGATCGGGAGGTTTGCGGCATGATGCATCTCCGACATCTCCTTGGAAACCAGAAGGGTATGTTCTGCCACTTCTGCGAACGGGTTCAGGAACGCATGGGCGCGCAGGTTGATGGGCCCGAGCTTTGGAGAATTCTGATCCGGCTCATTGAGGAACGTCACCCGGACGTGCGCTTCGTCTGCCGCTTGAATCGCAGCGGTCGCAGGCTCTGGACTTTCGACTTCTTGGGCCGCGTCTGGTGCCTTGTCTTTGACCATAGTGATGGCTGCCCCGTGACGGTCTTTGAGGCCCGCGGTGAGACTGCAACGCACCCGGAACTGGGTGGCCGGAAAATCAATCTGGAGGCTGTGAGATGAGTGGATGGTTCCCCGTCAGTCGAGCCGTATTTGACGATCCGATGTGGAAGAAAGAGCCCATGTCAGAGCGCGAGGCTTACCTCTGGCTTTGTCGGAATGCCGCCTGGGAAGACACGGTTCACAGGGTCGGAAACGAGATTTTGGATTGTCCAAAAGGCTCTCTGTTTATCACCCTCCGGGATTTTCTAGACACAACATCTTGGGGTTCAGACACAAAAATTCGGGGTTTTCTACAACGCCTCGAAGATTGCGGGCTAATTAAACGCAGCGTCCATGGCAAAAGGAACGCACGGAAAACGCATGTAACTATCTGTGAATACTCAGATATTCAGGATGTTGCCGCGCAAGGTAACGCATCAAAAACGCATCGAGAACGCACCAAAAACGCAGTAAATAGAGAAGTGGAGAATAGAGAAACCTCAGAAGCTAAAGCTTCTTCGAGTGATGTTTCTTCTCCGCCGCCTGCAAATGACCAGTCCAAAGCCGTGGCGCGCTACAACGATGCTGCGCAGGCCGCGGGCTGGCCTCGGGTTCAAAAGCTCACCCCCAATCGATCTCGCCAGCTCAAAGCGCGGCTGGCCGAATGCGGCGGGCCTGAGGGTTGGGAGGTGGCCTTACGCAAAGCCTTCGACAGCGACTTCTGCCGCGCCCGCACCCCGACGCCATGGCACGGCTTTGGCTTCGACTGGCTGATCAAATCGCAGAATTTCACCAAGCTCCTGGAGGGCAACTATGACAATCGAACGCCTCCCAACCCGGGCCCCGGAAATGGCCCATCCGACCGACACAGCAACCGGGTTGATCCTGCCCTTGAGCAAATCGCTCGGATCGCAGGACTTGGCGAAACACCGGGCGATGGTGGCGGTGGAACTCGAGGTCATGGCCAAGAAGTTCGACCGGTTCGGCTGGGAGAGGGACCGCGGCTCTATGGCTCATGATCGGCCGATCAGCGATTGGATGGATGCGCTGCACGACTATCCGCTCAGCGAGGTTCAGGCGGCCTGCGCCCGCTGGGTGCGAGACAACCCAAACCGGATGCCGAACGAGGGCCATATCGTCCAGAACATCCAGGTCGCACGACGGGCCGCGGTCAGGGATCGCAAGGCCACGGCGCCAGTGTCACCCCGGCCGCGCCGGATGTCTGCGCAGCGCGCGAATGAGATTTTGCAGGAGGTTGGGTTTGAACCGAAGCGGTTCGGCAAGCTGCCCAAGCCACCCAAGGAGGCGGGAGAGCAGGCGTGAATTGGTATCTCGGCATCACCACCTCGAAGATGATCTCGCCATTCCCAGGGCATGAGAAAATCCGCGGAGAGGCCGCCGTGGAGAAGCAGCTGCGGGCCATAGGGCTGGATTGCTTTGTGCCGACACAGATCGTGTTCAAGCGGCAGGGAAAGAACCGCTATGCAGAGCCCTGGGTGGATTACCTTTGCCCGAACTACATTTTCGCGAATGTGCCCGCGGATCGCTACGCTGAGGCGCTTGGAGCCTAAGGGTTGGCGCGCTGTCTGATGCGGATCCCGAACCGTGAGGCGGAGATGCATCTGCGGCCCTTCCGGGCGCGTCTGGATGACGACAACGCCAAGGCGATGAAGATCATCGATGAGGGTGACAAGCGCGCCATGTGCGAGTTCAAGCCCGGTGACGTGCTGGAGATCATCTCCGGGTCCTTTGCGGATCAGTGCGTCGAATTCTGCCGGAGTGTCCGAGAGGCTGGCGCTCCGTTTGACCTGGTTGAGGCCGAGGTCGAGGTGTTTGGACAGAAGGCGCGGGTTAGGGTGGATCCGTTGGATGTTAAGCGGGTGGGATAGGGCAGGTTGGTGGACGAATTTCCCGTTCGATTGCTGGGATGACCCAGAATTTGAAGCGAATTACGGATGGAAATGAAACCGCTCCTGCTTCCATATCGTTGCAGAGCGGAGACAGGAAAGAAGTTGCAATGATCACGTAGTTGCCTATCAAGGAAAGTTCGCAGAATATTGCCCCAGTATTGAGCGCTATCCAGATGGGACCGGACCAATTGACGACCTCAACTTCCACAGGGAAAGTGAAGTTTTACTCTACCGAAAAGGGTTACGGCTTCATACACGTAGGTATGGGGGGCAAAGATATTTTTTTCCACATAACTGCAGTCGCGGGGTCAGACGCACCCTCAGCAGGTGACGTAGTTTTGTTTCAAGTCTCGGAGGAAGATAGAAAAGGACGCGTAGCCGCAAGTAGGGTAGAGATAGTTGAAAGCGCAAGAGCTATACACCGACAAAAAAGTAAACCAACACTAAGTGGTTTCCCGTGCATCAATGGTGGTTCCGTCGCTGGATTTAGAGTTTCCCAGGAATTGGGTCGCGTCTCAGTTGGGAATGGGTTTTTCAGAACATATTATACGGTTCATGAAGCCCGAGATGCTTTAATTACAGACGCGAAATCCAAAGGTGCGAACGGGATACTTAACTTCGTGTGGCACCGTGAAAGAAGAAGAAAGAGTTATAGTACCAAGCGGATTTTTGGTGATGGCTACAACTACCACCATAAAAACAATGATTACTTTTGGTGCGAAGGAGATGCAGTTCTTCTGAGTGCGTTAGATTGAATCCTACTTATGCGCTCCGCCACACCCGCTGCTTAGTCTCACCATCTTAATCTGCTAACTTTTGGTGTTCGTTTTGGGCTCCCTTCAGACCTTCGCCGCGGTCGCGACATCCGGGCACCGTTGATTTGGTCGAGGCGGAGCAGGAGGTGTTAGGTCAGAAGGCGCGGGTGAGAGTGGATCCGCTGGATGTGAAGCGGGTGGGGTAGAGCGGGCTTTTGCAGTGGTCGTACCTATGACCGCCGTGTTCGTTGTTCAACTTAGGAATGAGAGGACTGTTTTAGTGAAGAAGTCCGGGGCGTCACGGTTGGCTATGTGACCTGCATTGGGAATGATTGCGAATTCACTATTCGGAATTGTGTTCGCCATATCATTTGCTTGCCTGTGGGTTCTTTCGTTTTGAGCCCCTACCATGACCAACGTTTTGGCAGTAACATTGGGAAGTCGTGGGCGCCCATCGTATCGGCAAGCTGCACGCATTACTGCGTAGATATTTTTCGATGTCATTTTAGCTATCGCGCGCTGAAGGTACTGACCTGCATCCTTAGAATTTGCGCCCATAGCGCTTGGAGGAAGTGCCGCGATCATCGAGGGGGGCAAAACCTTGAAAAGCAAAATCGCCCAACTCGCCAAAGTTTTTCCCAAAACGCTTTCTGATGACGTCGCTACAGATTCAACTGTCACTAGGTGGGACACTTCGTGAGGCCACCGTCCGGCCATTTCAATAGCAACCATGCCGCCAAGTGAAAGTCCGATCAGAGCATATTGCTCGATGCCTTTCTCTTGTAACGCAACCCGTACCGCACACGCCATTTCTTCAACACTTTCGACAGGTGTGCTTTGCCCATGGCCCGGGAGATTGACCGCAATCACCCGAAACTGCTTCGAGAACGGATCCATCTGTGGCTTCCATAGAGCAGCATCAACACCTGCACCATGCAACAGTACCAGAACAGGGCCATCACCCTGTTCGATCGCTTCAAGCCGGCTTCGCATGACGGTCCCTTTTTTGTGGACAGTTTCGCGATTTGTGGCTGTAGAGATTGTCACTTTCAAGGCTGTTTGCTTTCCAGATGCTTGGTTCAGCAAAGAATGTAGCAACTGTTGTGTGGGATCTTTCCGGAGTTTCGCCGCGCGCGTAATGCCCGCGCTCCGGTGGACCTAGTCGAGGCCGAGCTGAAGTGTTCGGGCAGAAGGCGCGGGTGGGGGTATGGTAGGTTTTCGGCCCCACAAACCAGATCAATGAAGGGCGGTTGTGATTATTCAGTTATTATCTTATCCGTCGTTGAGGGTGGTGAATTTTTGATTACCCGCAGAATAAACGATGTTCTTGAGTGTATCATCGGCATAGGCATCGGCGTTTGTCACGTGGCCATCATAGCCGCCTACCTTGCAAAGAACTTTTCCATCTTTCCAAACCATCATCAAACCATGCTCAACTTCCCAAGCACACTCTGCCTCCATAACTACATAGCGACATGTGTCCGGGCCACTACCGCCTTCGATGAAAACCGGGCCGGGGGTCACGTGCATCCAAATCTGCTTTGGATCAGAAACAATTCCCATTTCTTGATCTAACCAGTCTTCACCGCCAACCGCATGGTGGAAGTCTCTGTAGTAATTGAAGACGTGCCGAGAATCCTTCAGGCGGTCATTTGAATTGCGGCTTAGAAACTCAATGAGGGTGGGATCGGAACGGCTCACCTCATCAGAAAGATCGACCTCGACATCATCGAAATAGGGTACTTTGATCTTCATCTTATATGTCCAATATTTTTGCACTTTAATCATGAACCATAAAATGGGCTCGCGCAATTTAGATGCACGGTATGGGTGCGAACTGGTCTTTACTGCAGCATGCAGCACCCAAAAAAATGGGCTCCTTCCAGACTTTCGCCACGGGTGCGATAGCATTGAGCACCGCTTGATCTGGTCGAGGCCGAGGTCGAAGTGTTGGGCCAGAAGGCCTAGGTGAGGGTAGGCCTCTGGATGCTAAGCGGGTGGGGTAGAATGCTTCAAGGTGGGAGTTGGCCTGATAGTTCTGCCTGGGCAATCGGTTAGATGTAGCCAAGACTTAAGTTTTTCTAACTTTAATGAAGTTGAAAGCAATTAGTTGGGTTCTGTAAACCAATTTCACGGCTCACGGCGCTACGCAGGGTTCCTAGACGAAGGAGCTCAACTATGGTCGGATACATCTCAGAATATCAGTACTACGGAATGGCGGACAACGAGTTCATCGAGGTTGCTGTCCCAACAGGTACCGACGTGTCATCCTACTCCATCGTGCTTTATCAGGGAAATGGCACAATTGTTGAGAGCTATAGCCTTGGTGATCTGAAGACGACGATCAATGGTCAAGATGTTTATGTGGTAGACGACAGTTCTGCTGGCATGGACTCAATGCACGGCGCAGGAGAGATTTACTCTGATGATGCCATTGCCTTAGTGGACGGTTCGGGCAATGTCGTTCAGTTTATTTCTCACTGGGACAACACCGTCACTGCGGTTGAAGGTCCCGCGGCGGGTATGACGAGTACGGACGTAGGTACCGCCTCCAGTATGGGCAGTTCTCTTCAATCTGACGATGGAGGCAACACGTACTATGTTCAGAATGATACAAACAAGGGAACCATTCCTGCATGTTACGCGCCGGGGTCCCGTATCCGATCTCAGAAAGGCGAGACCCGTGTAGAAGACCTGAGGGTGGGTGACTTCATTCTGACGCAGGAAAACAAGCTCGAAGAAGTGTGTTGGATATGGTGCGACGACCAACCTCTGGACGAAGCCGCGCCTCACCAAAAGCCAGTTTTGATTTCGAAAGATGCCATTGCGAACGGCATACCAAATCGAGATCTGGTTGTGTCGGGCCAGCATCGGATTGCTGTTGGCATCAATGGTCAGCTTGAGCATATCTTTTCGCAGCCTACCTTTGTACCCGCAAAGGCCCTCGTCGATTTGCCAGGTATTCGGCTTATGCACGGGAAAAAAACCATGACCTGGTACCACTTCTTGTGCAAGGAGCACAGCGTTGTGATCGCGAACAACCTCGCTTCGGAAAGTTTGCTACTTCAGCAACCTATCGTTTCGTCTCTCTCAGATCAGCAACGAAGCGAAATTTCTTCTTTCCTTGAGAGGATAGATGCCGCTGGGAGATATCCCGATACCATTTTGCCTACCTTGAAAAAGAGGCAGGCCGAAGAAGCCATTCAACGAGTAAAGCTGAAGCCGAAAACACGAATGGCGGCGTAGCTTGGTCACTCACACCGGCATGTGCTCGCATATGGGCATCTCCGGTCGAGCGGTGTCACCTGTGCTAGATATTCAGCCTTATGTGGATGCGCCAACATTGCCGCCGTGCCGTTTGAACTGGCTGTGGTTGAGGTTTTAGGCAGCTAGCGCGGGTGCGGGTGGACCCGCTGGATGTTGATCGAGTGGGGTAGGGCAAAGGTTTGCTGACTTTGCAGTCATTGGTGAATGTGCTTAAAGCGCAGTATGATACAGCACACGATCAATACAGAGCGACTACTGCTAAGACGATGGAAGCCTTCTGATCACGCACCATTTGCGGATATGTGCGCAGACCGGGATGTCATGCGCTACATTGGAGCTGGGCAACCGCGAACCGCTGAGGAAGCCGCACGAAGCCTCGTATCCTTTGAGAAAGAGTGGAACGAGCGGGGCTTCGGATTGTTCGCTGTGGAAGAAAAGGCATCCGGTAACTTAATTGGTTTCACAGGATTATCTTTGCCTGAGTTTCTTCCGGAAGTCCTACCCTCAATCGAAATCGGTTGGAGGTTTTCTAAGCCGAGTTGGGGGAAAGGCTACGCAAGCGAAGCGGCGGCGGCCGCTCTTTCATTCGGCGTCAACGAACTGAGTATCACCGATATCGTGAGCATATTCCAGATCGAGAACCGCGCATCGGCACGTATAATGCAAAAGCTCGGCATGATTTTTGACCGGCGAACGATTGATCCAACCTGTGAACGCGAAGTGGAGGTCTATCGGTTACCTCAATAATTATGGTTGGTGTGAGCTTTTCCGGGCTTTCGTCGCGCTCGCGACCCCGGAGCGGGTTCGATCTGGTCAAGTATGTGGTTGAAATGTTTGGACAGACGGCGCGGGTGTGGCCAACGTCACAGCCCATACCATAGAACAAGCGCTGCAGAGGCGTAGAGCGCGCACAGGCTTAGGATCGTGGTGATAGAGGGAATTACCAGGTATGCTTTGTGCGGCTTGGCGGGATTGTAGAACACAGTAACGCGGTCGTCTCCATGTCTGAGGATGCCCCCCTTTTGCCACTTCGCCATTTTGGTTCCGGTTGCGGAGATGTAAAAAGGGCTAAGCCGCTTTCCAGTGTAAGGAACGCCGTTGACCGTATATTCATAGCGCACTTTTGCGGACTGCATTCTGTCCTCGGCGCTTCCGGCGTATGAAAAACTATCTTCTATGAGCGTTCCAGTGGTATGCGGCCATCTCCGCAAGCGCAGGCAGACGATGATGCTCCATGCGGCCAAAATGAGAATGTATGTGATACTTGTAGACAACAACGCATAGCGCTCGCCGTCTAATAAATCTGTCCAAAATGAATCCATACCTGAGCATATCAGGGAGGGGATTGGGGCGAAACACATCTGGAGAATAAGTAACGTCTCCAGTGCTAATCGAGCGAAGGCCGTCCTTCACCACATGCACTCGAACCCAGCGCATCGTTTGACCTGGACGGGTATTGAACCGCGAGGCGAGGCAGATCAGCCGAAAATATACGACTAACCTGACCCACCTAACGAGATTGCCCGAGGGTATTATTGGATAGGTTTGGGCGCTACGTTTGCGCAGTTTCTGAAATTGCGGGCGTAGCCTTGCTCCCCGCCATCTTCAGTTGGCCATCGCGAGTTACTTCGACACTTCCCTCTGCCGTTACCTGATTTCGTCCGGAGTTCTTGGCGACATATAGCAGCTCGTCTGCGCGTTTTAGTAGTAGAGCAGAGGCGGAAGTTTTTTGAGTGAGTTCGGTAAGGCCTATGCTTACCGTCAGCTTGATCTTTTGCGCACCGACTGAAATTTCGCTGGACTGGACCATGGCGCGCAATCGTTCGCAGGCTGAATAGGCACCTTCCAGATCCGTTTCGGGAAACACTAGAGCAAATTCCTCGCCTCCAAGTCGTCCGACAAGGTCGATTGAGCGAAATTCGCGGATCAGCATTCTAGACAGCTCTTGTAGAGCCTTATCCCCAGCGTCGTGACCGTAGGTATCATTGATGCGTTTGAAGTGATCCACATCCAACATTGCCACTGACATTGGCTGACCCTGCTCAAGGGCCTTGTTGTACTCGGCATCGAGGTTTTTCAAGAAAGGTCGCCGGTTGGAGACCTGTGTAAGAGGGTCCGTGTTGGCCTCGATCTGCAAGAGTTCATAGGCTTTGGTCAACTCGCGGATGCTGAGAACATCCACTAGTTTTTCATCGTGAACGACAGGGATATGCCTAATCGAATTTTCGTTCATGAGATGCAGAATGTAAGCTATTTCATCCTCGGGAGCACAGCAAATGACCGAGCGGGTCATAACCTCAGACACCAGTGCCTCCGCAGCCATCGGATTGGTGCTCGCAACGACCGGAACGAGATCTCGTTCGGACACGATCCCAACCATTTTGTCGTTTTGATCGGTTACGATCAGTGCGCCGAGCTTTAGATCTAGCAATGACTGTGCGGCCTGCCGCAGTGTGGAATTTGGATCAATTCCTTTGACGCCAATAGATTTTTTAACTTGCAGTAACTGCGATACTCTCATGTTTCTCTTCCCTGATGCGCGGGCAGCAAATGTGTTATGCAAAAGTAAATTTGCAATGAACTGGGGGCGGGTAAGAAATTTGCAAATGACGACATTTTAGCTCAACTGCGTTTGAGTACAGGGTAGAACAGAAGAGATTGTGACCTTCTCCTAGATGTAGTAGACTTGTTGCTATTTACACCGAAATGCGCTCGCACCTGGACATCTCCGGTCGGGTGGCGTCCCCGGCGGTATAATCGGGAAGAACTGAGGGTGGGAAGGCACCCTCAGTGCGACTGCATTTCCTGAGCGACACGCTCATTCTCCACCATAATCCAGACAGGATGTCAGATGGCGCTCACTGCAAAGCAAGAGCGCTTCGTTGCGGAATACCTCATCGACCTGAACGCCACACAAGCCGCGATCAGGGCCGGATACAGCGTGAAATCGGCTCGGGCGACAGGTGCTGAGAACCTGACAAAACCAGACATTCAAGCTGCAATCCAGGAGGCCCAGTCGAAGCGGTCAAATCGAACCGAAATCACTCAGGACCGGGTTTTGCAGGAGCTGGCCAGGATCGGTTTCTCAGACATCCGCAACGCCGTTCGCTGGGGGCGAAGCCCTTTAAGCTCGGACGGGGAAGCCGCAGACCCGAATGGCTTGGGTGTCTATCCAGTGGAATTGGTGCCAAGTGAACAGGTGGACGACGATACTGCCGCAGCGGTGTCCGAGGTCGCGCTTACGCAAAGCGGTGTGAAGGTCAAAATGCACGACAAGCTGGCGGCACTCGACAAAATCGCGCGTCATTTGGGCATGCTCAACGGCTCAGGAGCTGAGGGAGATGAGGCGCCAGCGGTGACGATCAATATCAACGCCAAAGCCCCTGTGGGTGACGTGCGTGTCACACGATCTGACGGTTAGTGCGCCGCAGGGGATCTATCTCAACGATCTCAACACCAAGTTCCGCGCCTATGTCGGAGGGTTCGGCTCGGGCAAAACCTATGTTGGGTGTTTGGATCTCGGGTTGTTTGCGGGTCAGCATCCCAAAACCACACAGGGTTATTTCGCACCGACCTATCGAGACATCAGGGATACCTTCTGGCCGACGATGGAGGAGGCGGCCTATTCGCTCGGATTTAAAACCAAGATCAAGACCGCGGATAAGGAGGTTGAGCTCTATCGCGGCAAGGTCTTCTACGGTACCACCATCTGTCGGTCGATGGATGATCCGGGCGGCATCGTGGGGTTCAAAATTGCCCGCGCTCTCGTCGATGAGATCGATATTCTCAGCAAGGACAAAGCGCAGGCAGCATGGCGCAAGATCATCGCCCGGATGCGTCTGGTGATCCCAGGTGTCGTCAACGGCATCGGCGTCACCACCACGCCAGAAGGGTTTCGTTTTGTCTATGACAGCTTCAAGCGGGATCCCAAGAGCAACTACTCTATGGTGCAGGCAAGTACCTATGAAAACGCGGAATTCCTGCCACCTGACTACATCTCCTCACTTCTGGAGGATTACCCTGACGAGTTGATCAAAGCCTATCTCATGGGCGAGTTCGTCAATCTAACTAGCGGTACTGTCTATCGCAGCTATGACAGGCAGCGGCATCAGTCGACGGAGAGTATTCAACCGCGCGAGCCCTTGCACATTGGGCAGGATTTCAATGTGGGCAACATGGCCTCGGTTGTCTTCGTCCCGCGCGGCCGGGCATGGCATGCCGTGGATGAATTGCAGGGGCTACAGGATACGCCGCATCTCATAGAGGTTTTGAAAGACCGGTATCCCGGGCATCATTTGACGATCTATCCGGATGCCAGCGGGGGCAGCCGCAAAACGGTCAATGCCAGCACGTCGGATATTGAGCTGTTGCGCAACGCAGGACATTCGATCCGCGCACCAGATGCCAACCCACCGGTCAAGGATCGGATTCTCGCGGTCAATACGGCTTTCGAAAAAGCGCGGCTCTTCGTAAATGCGCTGCGTTGCAAAGCCTATGCGGAAGCCTTGGAACAGCAGGCCTATGACAAGAATGGCGAGCCTGACAAATCCGGCGGCCATGATCACCATCCTGATGCAGGTGGCTACTTCGTTCACCAAACCATGCCTGTGGTGAAGCCTAGCTTCATTCGACAGGAACTCCGGCTGTAGTGCCGGCGTAAGTTCTGAGGAGCAGGGCATGTCCTTTTCCGTCGCAAAGCCCACCCCCGCCGCAGAGCGGTTGATTGAGAGCGCTTCCTTGGGGCGCGTCCTCATGGGCGGAACCAAAGCCATGCGCCAGGCGGAGCAGGCCTATCTCCCGAGGTTCCCGGCAGAAAGCAATGAAGCCTACCAAGCCCGGCTGAACTCGTCCTTCCTCTTCAATGGGTTCAAAAAGACCGTGAAAGACATGACTGGGCGCGTGTTCACCAAATCAGTTGAAATCGAAGGCGAGGCGCTCAAGGAGGAACATCGCAATATCGACATGCAGGGCAGGGACCTCTCCGCATTCGCTCGTGATGTGTTCGAGGCAGGCCTGAGTGGCTGTGGTCTTTCCTTCATCATGGTCGACGCGCCCCCAAGAGACGGTTCTGAAACCAGAGCGGAGGATCTGGCTGGAAATCTGCGACCCTATCTTGTGCATGTGACAGTGGAGGAAGTGCTCGGGTGGAAGTCGACAACCGTCGGAAGCCGCACCGTGCTCGAGCAATTTCGCATAATGGAAACCGTTGAGCTGCAAGATGCGAAGGATGAGTTCAAAACGGTGTCCGTTGAGCAGGTCCGGGTCCTGACGCTGGTCGAGGGGCGCGTGAATGTACGCCTCTATCGCAGGGTCGCGGAAACGGAAGAGTGGTCGATCTTTGATGAGTTCGGAACCGAGGCCACCGAGATTACGGTTGTACCGTTCTATGCCAATCGGACTGGGTTTCTAACCGCTGAGCCGCCACTTGAAGACCTGGCGGACAAAAACGTTGAGCATTGGCAGAGCGCCAGCGATCAACGCAATATTCTCCATGCGGCTCGGGTTCCTATCCTTCATGCGACGGGCCGTGATCCGGATGATGGCGCTTTGGTCGTGAGTGCGGGCACAGCGACTACGTCACGCAATCCAAATGCCAAACTGGAATGGGTTGAGCATACCGGCGCTGCGATTGAGGCAGGTCGCAATGATCTCAAAGACATCGAGTTCCAGATGCAGGTTCTTGGCCTGCAGCTGCTGGTTGCCGGGACGGAGACCGCGACTGGGGCTTCGCTGGATGCTGCCAAGGAAACTGCGCCACTGGCCATGATCGCGGACAACCTGAAGGATGCGTTGGAACAGGCGCTGCGTTGGTTCACGATGTATCAGGGCAACGAGCAGGACGTCGCAGTTAAGGTGAACAAGGACTTTGGCGTGACGATGCTAACGCCGCAGGAATTGACCGTGATGCTGACAGCTGTGAACACAGGCAATATGCCCCGCCGTGTGTTTGTTGAGGAGATGAAGCGTCGTGGCTTTATTGCGGAAGATACGGATACCAGCGCCTATCTGGATGGAATCGAAGACGAAGCCCCCAATCTGCAGGGCGACAAACTGAGCTTAGCTGATGGCGCCTGACGGCGGTGGTGTGAATGCTCAGATCCTTGATCTGATCACAGATCGGGCTCTCGACCTTCAGCGGTTCTCAGCGGGTCAGCAAAAAGAGGTCACCAAGTTTCTGAAGGAGCTTGAGACCGAGCTGATATCTCTGCTGGCAAAGATCGATCCCGTAGGTGTTCAGCGCAGCCGATATCGGGATCAGCGCTTGGAAGACCTGTTGCGACAGGTGAGAGACACGATCAAAGCCGGATATCGCGCGCAGGGCTCGGTTCTGATTGGCGAATTGCGAGAACTGGCTGAGTTGGAGGCCAAATTCGCGTCGGCGTCAGTAAACGATACGGTCGGTATTGCGCTCATGGACAACGCGCTGACACGCGCTGAGCTGGGAGCATTGGCGGACGGGGTTTTGGTGCAAGGGGCGCCGGTCACGGAATGGTGGGAACGTCAGGCGGGTGACACATTGTACCGCTTTACCGATCAGATGCGACTGGGGATGGCCCAGGGAGAAACCATCGGTCAGTTGATCCGGCGCGTGCGTGGCGGCATTCAAAATGCGGAGCCAATCTCAGGCCTTCTGAATGTAAGCCGCCGGCACGCTGAATCACTGGTGCGATCCGCAACACAGGCTGTCTCACAGGGCGCACGGCAGGCGACCTACGAAAGAAATGCAGATGTCCTTGATGGCGTGATCTGGGCGAGCACGTTGGATTTACGCACAACACTTGGCTGTGCGGTCCGAGATCAGAAACAGTATTCCCTGCCTGACTTCAAACCCATCGGTCATGACCTCCCTTGGGGGAATGGGCCGGGCCAGCGACACTGGGGGTGTCGTAGTACTTCCGCACCGGTAGTCAAAAGCTGGCGAGATCTTGGATTTGAGCTGGATGATCTCCCTGACGCAACGCGCGCCAGCATGGATGGGCAGGTTCCGTCTGACACCTCTTTCGAAGTTTGGCTGAGCAAAAAGTCCAAATCTGCACAGGATGAAGCTCTTGGCGCTGGCCGAGCAGATCTTTGGCGTAAAGGCCTCATCTCGTTTCGTGAGCTCGTTGATGGCCAGGGCCGTGAACTCTCACTCCAGCAGCTGCGAGAACGTCTCTGAAGTCTGAAAACCAGTCATTGTGACGGGTTCGCCGCGGGTGAGAGATCCGTGGCCACTGGCGGGATGCCAGAAACCAAGGGAGCCGCACATGGCACTCAAATTCGAAGTCGATTCACTGGACAGCGTTCCTGAAGAACATCGTGCGCTCTATCAGGAGGTGGACGGCAAGTTTCGTCTGACAGTCGATGGATTGCCGGAACAGGAAGACACAAGCGGGTTGAAACTTGCTTTGAACCGCGAGCGCCAGCGCGGCAAATCCGCGGAGAAATACGAGAAACTTGGCCTGACGCCCGAGCAGGTAAAGGAGCTGATCGACGCTGAAGAACAGCGGGCACAGCAAAAACTCAAGGACGAGGGCGACTTCAAAACTCTCCTGGCGCAGCATCAAGAGAAGTGGGACGGCGAACGCACTGCCATTGAGGGAGAGCGGGACGAGGCCCGAAACGCTCTGCGCAGCTATGCCGGGGAGAGTGCTTTCATTTCGGAGCTGGCGAAGCAGGGCGCGACGGAAGAAGGCATTGCTGCGCTCCCCAGTCTGTTTGTGAGCCGCATCAATGTGTCCATCGAAGGTGGATCAGCCAATCTGGAGATCATGCAGTCCGATGGCAAAACGCCACTGGCTGGAACATCTGACAACGGAACCGCTACGCTCACCGATCTGGTGAAAGAAGCGTCCGAGAAATTCCCCTCTTTGTTCAAGTCGGAGCAAAAGGGCGGTGGCGGGAAGCCGCCGGAAAATGCTGGCGGGACGCCTGCAAAGAAATGGAGCGAGATGAGTTCGGGCGAGAAAGTTCGGCTCCATCGCGAAAACCCCAAGGAATATGAACGCATTAAGGCCGCAGGCTGACGACGCGTTCCTCAATGTGAAGGAGGCAGAACATGCCAGACGTACAGCTGTCTGATGTAGTTGATGTAACGGTCTATCAGGATCTGGACCCGGTCAACTCACCCGAAAAAACAGCTTTCTATGAGAGCGGCATTGTCGTGCGCGATGAGGGCTTGGATTCCCTAGCGGCTGCGGAGGGTAAAATCTCTGAAATGCCGTTCTGGAATGATCTCGATGCGGACTCTGAGCCGAATTATTCGAACGATGATCCGGACGACGAAGCCACGCCAGAGAAGGTGAACCAAGGCGAGCAAATCGCCCGCAAAGCCTTTGTCAACAAAGGGTACTCGGCCATGGATCTGGCCCGAGAACTCGCGATGGGCGACGATGCGCTCCAGCATGTTCGCAACCGCTTTGGCACCTACTGGATGCGTCAGCATCAGCGTCGATTGATGGCGGCCGCCCGCGGTGTCTATGCGGACAACGTTGCCAATGACAACGGCGACATGACGCATGATGTGGCCGCAGAAAGTGTCGCGGCTCAGTCTGGTCTGACGCGCTGGTCTCGCAACGCATTCATCGAAGGCGCCTTCACCATGGGGGATCAGGTCGATGGGGTGACAGCCATCGGCATCCATTCAGTCGTGGCAAAACAGATCACCGAACAAAACGGTGCCGAGGACGTACGCGATAGCGAAGGTAATCTTCTCTATCAGACCTATCTCGGGCGCCGGATCATTGTTGATGATGGTCTTCCGGCCATTGCTGGCAGCACGGATGGGGTCAAATATCTCTCGGTTCTTTTTGGGCCCGGAGCATTTGGCTGGGGAGAGGCTTCGCCGATTGTACCGGTTGAAGTAGAGCGCTCGGCCCGAAAAGGCGGCGGCGGTGGTCAGGAAGAGCTCTGGGAGCGCAAGACCTGGCTGCTTCACCCGGCAGGTTACCAGCAGACAGGTGTCCCGGCTGAAATGTCGTTCACCCTTGCGGAGCTGCGTACCGCCAACGTCTGGGATCGCGTTGTTGAGCGCAAAAACGTGCCGCTCGCGTTTCTCTGGACCAACTGAGTTCTGGTGCGGGGCTGGGCTTCTGGCCCCCATCCTGAGCTCAGTAGGAGAAAGTTTATGACAGAATTGAACAAAGACGGGTTTGCCCCGGGGCAGGAATTGGGGTTCGCGGATTTGATGCGCCTTCGGAAAAAGGCGTCAGTCCCAACCCGGGAAGAGATCGAGGATATGGAGCGTGATGACGTCATTGCGCTGCTTGAGGCCAATGGCGTTGAAGATCCAAAGGGCAAAATCTCGGATCTTCGCAAGCGCCTGAACGCCATTTTCTATCCGGAGCCGTAACATGCCTCTGATCGTCGAAACTGGCGCGGTGGTCACAGGTGCGGATAGCTATGTCAGCGCAGGCGACTACCAGGCCTATGGTGCCCACAGGGGGTGGGAGCTGGCAGGTGAAGACGCCATCGACGAGATCAATCTCCGTCGCGCCTTCGACGCGCTCAACCGACTTTGGACCTATTCGGGGTTACCTTTGGATGCAGCTCAAGAGGGGGCGTTTCCCCGCTCTTCGGTTGCGGGCATTCCGAAGCGATTGAAGGATGCCCAATGCGAACTTGCCTACCTGATCCAAAGCGGTTTCGACCCCTTTGCACCGGTCGATAGCAAGACCTCTCAAAACATCAAAATCGGTCCGATTTCCATTGGTGGCGCAACGCTGCCAACCGACGGTGGGCGGATCAAGCAGGTTGAAGGCCTTTTGCGTCCACTTCTCGGTGCGGGGGCAGGCCAGTTAAAGGTGGTGCGAGGATGACCGACATCAGCCAACATGTCACTGCAGCTTTCGACCGGATTGAAGAGGTTCAGCCCGACGCGATCCAGATGGGCCTCATTCAGCAACCTGCCGCTGTGACGGGGGGAGGACCTGCGGATCCAACGGGCGGTACGGTTGGAGTGCTCCCAGATCCAATCTCGGCGCGCATGGCGGTCTTTGAAATCGATGAGAAGCGTGTGGACGGCACCAACATCAGATTTGGCGATTATCAGTGCATTGTCGAACCTATTGGCGTGGAAATCACTGTTTCGGACAAAGTCAGCTGCAGTTTTGGTGAAGCAATGACCATCGTGCGGCTTGGGAAAGTGGCCTCGGGTGGTGAGACGGCGCTCTATGACATGGTGATCCGTGGGTAAATTCGCGGATGAGGTGCGGTCTTCAATCGCGCGCTCGAAGGGGAAGATGGATCTGGTGATCCGGAAGGTGGCGTTGGAGCTTTTTCAACGTGTGATTTTGCGGAGCCCGGTCGACAGCGGTCGGTTTCGAGGAAATTGGCAGGTCGCCATCGGGAACGTTCCTGCAGGTACGCTTGAGCTGGAAGATAAATCTGGAACCGCGACGGTTAACAAAATCCAAGCCGCAACCTTGGGGTTGAAGGCGGGTCAGATCATCTACCTCGCCAATAATTTGCCCTACGCTCAGAGACTTGAGGACGGGCACTCCGGTCAGGCTCCGGCCGGTATGGTGGCGCTGACCGCGCAAGAGTTTCGCCAGATTGCAGAGCAGATCGGTGTAGAGGTCAAAATGCTATGAGCGTGAACGGAGATCTGGTTGCAGCTCTCATGCAGCGCGTTGCGGAACTGCCGGGGTTTGCCATCGTCCACCCACGCAAAGGTGGCCAGCGCCCTAAAGATGAACATGTGCGTGTTGCTCTTCTAAAGAACGACAACCGGCTAGTTGATCTCGATGCGCAGGATCAGTTGCGCCGCGGTTTCCTTGTTTTGACATTGGTCTCGCCGTTGCAGGCCTATCAGGTCGAAGCTGAAGAAAAGGCTGGTCTGATCTCGGAGCATTTTCCGGTGGGCCTGCAGCTTACACGTGGCGAGCTCCGCGTGATGATCAAATCCAACACCGAAAAATCCGCTCGTGAAGAAGATGCGCGCTGGGAAACCCCAGTTTGGGTGGGCTTTGAAACAATAGCTTAGGAGAGCATGAAATGGCAGAAGGCGATAAATACACGGATCTTCTGGGCGTCCGTAAGGTGGCGCTTGGACTTCCCAACAGCGCAGATCAGGCCGGGTACAACGGGCTTGATTGGGCTGTTCTCAAGGGTGTCGTAAACTGGCCGGATCAGGGGGATGAATATACCGACGCATCGGAAGCCACCTTGGACACTGGGCGTACGGAACATCGGGCCGGTGCGGTAGATGGTGGCGTCATCGAACTTCCGGTCACTTTCGTCGAGGCTGATCCCGGACAGGCAATCCTGCTGGCCAATATCGGCAACAACGCGGTGATCTCCTTCCAGGATGTCGACGTGGACGGTACCGCGCGCTTTTTCTATGGCGTCCTTCTGGCGGGTAAACGTCGTGCCAAGACAGAGACATCATTCAAAGGTCATATCTTCAAGATCGGGGTGAACAGCCCAGTGTTTACCGGCGTCGAGGACAGCTGATGGATATCTCAACTTTGGATCTTCAGCAGATCACCGGTCAGGGCGCGCCGATGGATGTGTTACACCCCGGCACAGGGGAACCCATGGGAGGGCAGCTGCTTCTCTTGGGATTTGACAGTGAGGCCGTTGAAACGGCTGCGCGTGATACGGCGCGGCAGTTACTCGCGGCTTCGGAAAAGCCCGATCAGGCAGACTTTCTGCGTCATCTGCGGATTGCACGCGCAAAAGCGGCGGTTGTCGATGTGATCGGCGGGTCAGGCGCAACTCAGGACGTTGCCTCTGTATGTAGCCTGCTGGAACAACCCGGGTTTGCCTGGCTTGTGGACCAGATCACAGAGTTTTCGGGAGACCGTGCCTCTTTTTTCAAGAATGCCGAGACAGCCTGACCCTTTGGGCAAAACATCTCGGCTTTTTGCATGGTCAACCACCGGACTGGTCCTCCAATCGCATGCAGCAGAGGGGGGCGCGAATTGAGCTTCCTCCTCTGCCGGTGGGTGCTGATGTTTATCTCTCCGAGTTTCTCGCGCTTGGCATTTTTCACTACACCGGATTTGGCCCTGTGCCGCTTCCCTTCACGGAAATCGCGGCTGCAATGCCTTGGGCCAACGCGCGTGAACGCCATCTCATCCGTTCAATGTCAGTGGCTTACCTAAAAGGCCGTGAGATCGGTGACGATGATTTCGGTATCCCGCCTTGGGTCGGCTGATGGGCGCCGTTTCAGCCAAAGGAGTGTGTGATGGATCTTACAACGCTCGCCATGAAATTCGATGCCTCGAGTGCTGAGAAAGCAAGCACTGACATGGATCGAGTGGCGACATCCGCCACGAAAGTGGAGGGGCATGCTTTAAACGCGGCAAAGGCACTTGGCTATTTTCAAGATAGTGCTGGCCGATGGCGCAGCGCTGCCGGCGGATTTGTGAGCGTGACAGTGCAGGCTAGGGTTGGCCTCGATAAGTTAGGTGATCAGGCAAAGATCACGGGAGATCAGCTCCACAGTGCCAGCGGGCGCGGACTTAAGGGCTTCTCGTCGTTGTCAGCCGGAGCCAGACCACTCTTGTTGCAGCTGTCTCAGGTCGGACAGCAGGGGCAAGTCACAGGGAACTATCTTCAGGCGCTGGGGATCCAAGCATTTGATATCGGTCTTTTGTTTGGCTCGGTTGGCATTGTTGCAGGGGCTGCAGCGGGTGCAGTGCTGACCCTGGCAAGTTCCATGGACTTCACGGGCACGTCGGCCAAGACGTTGAAAAAAGACATGGAGGCCTTGACCGATGCCATGGGACGTCTCGACAGTGCGCGCTCACTTGGTTCGGCCTCATTGACATCTCTTCGAGAAGACTACGGTGAGATGGCTGAAAAGGCGCGTGCGCTTTTCGAGATCGAGCGTGAGATTGCCACCTTCCGCGCAAGCGAAGCCCTGGATAAAGCCGCGCGCAGCATCGCTGGTGGTCTCGGCGCTTCGGCGGCGTTTGATCTCGATCCTGATCAGATCCGGTTTGCTGAAGAGGCAGTACGCAGTCTGAAACTTGAGGTCGGCAATCTGGAGACAGGCTTGCGGGACCTTTCTGATGTTCAATTGCGATCTAGGTTCGAGGCGATCAACGTCCTGAAAGACCAGATCAATAGTCTTGGGTCGGTGCGTGGCAATCTGGATGATTTGTCGGAGGCGCTTGGAGTAACCAGTGATGAAGCTGCTGAGATTGCGGCGCGGTTTGCTGAAATCGGGGAAGCAAAGGGGCCACGTGCGCAAGCTGCGGCAATGTTTGATCTGGCAACCTATGTGCGAGATTCCTCGGATGGCCTGAAAGACGCCAATAAGGAAGGCAAAGATCTTTATGACCGATTGTTGGCCGCAGCGATCGAGGCACTCAATCTTGCGCGCACGGATTTAGCTTCTCCCATTGGAGAGGGGGCGGACGAAGCCGAGCGGCTTGCAAAAAACCTGATTATGGCTCGGACGCAAATCAGCCTGTTGCAAAGCAGTAAGGTGTATTCTGGCCGCGGTGGAGATCCGCGCCAATTCGACCGAGGTGGCAGCCAGTCACGAGAGAATTACTCGGCTAACGTCAAATATACCGAAATTGATGATCTGATTGAGCAGCTGAACAAGCCTAAGGGACGCCGAAAGCGAGGTGGGCGAAAGAGGGGGCGCAGCTCGGCGGAGAAAGAGCATACCAAGCGTCTGCGGGAAAAAGAGCGCGTTCTGCGTGACATCGAAACGGCAACAGAGCGCTACAACCGTGAGCTCAAAGATCTCGATGAGTTGCACCGTCTGACATATCTCACCACGGAGCAGCATGCCAAAGCGGTTAGCAAACTCACCGAAGAGTATGATGCCGTTCGCTTCGAGGGTTTGATTGAGATTTCTGAACGCCTTGAAGACACGCTCGTAGACAGTTTCGATGGTGCCACAGATTCCGTCAAAGACTTCCTAGGTTGGCTGAAGAAAGCAGCCATTCAATATGCGCTCTTTGGCAAAGGACCATTTTCCAGTGCCTTTGGGGGGCAAACTGGGGGCACCGCATTCAATGGCCTGCTCGGTGGCCTCTTTGGCGGGTTGTTTGGTGGGTTTCGCGAGAGTGGTGGTCCAGTATCGGCGGGCAAAGCCTATGTCGTTGGGGAGAAACGACCTGAGTTGTTTGTGCCCAAAACCGGCGGGACCATCATCCCACAGGTGCCACAGGGCAGCGTCTCGGGTGTGCATGTCACCGTGTCGGTGGATGACAACGGCAATCTTCAGGCCTTTGTTGATCAGACCGCCCGGCATCGCGCGGGACAGGCAGGCGCTGGCGTTCTGAGAAAGACCCGGACGGATCTGCGCGCCAACATGCATGATGCCGAACTGAGGGGAAGGTGATGGCTCGACCGATAGTCACGATTCCCCGTCCGCTGCTGCGCTTACTGTCCTTTGAATGGAGTTTTGATCGGCGCGGCACCGGGCTTGGGAACAATCTGGCGGGTGTTTCTGTGGCCAGCTACAGCCAGTTCCCGGTTTGGAGGGGCTCTTTGTCCTTGTCTCATCATGGCGGCCAGATTGGCCAATGGCGCGCGCTGCAATCGCAGGTGCAGGGGCGGCACGGGATCTATGCGGTAGAGATGATCGATCCGGCCGTGTTCCATCGGTCGGACCTGCAGTCGACTGGAGAGGCGATGTCGGATGGTGAGTTGTTCTCCGATGACACCGGGTTTGAGACTGTCCCGGTGTGCCATGTCGTTGGCGCACATAAGAGCGGTGCCAGGATCTTGCGCGTTGATGTCTCGGGCAACGGTCTGGTGCCCAAGCTGGGCCAGATCATGAGCGCGAATGACCGCCCGTTTGTTGTTGAGCTGATCCGCGAGATCAACGCCGCCACCTATGAGTTGCAGATTGGCAGCCCCTGCCTGCGCGGGGATGTTGCTGATGGGGCTGAGGTGCGCCACGTGGCGCGCGGGTTGTTTGAGGCTGTCGATGACACTTCGGGGACTGCCAGTTATGGGCCCGCACGCCACGCTCGGCCTGTCCTGGAACTGCGCGAGGCATTGCGGCTATGAGCTTCTTTCCGGATGGTTTCGACTTCACCAGCCCCACGGCGCTGGTTTTTGAGCTGGTCAACATCAACACAAGCGAGGGGGATTTTGGCTTTCTTCTGGGCTCTGATGGTGTGTTCACCGATGCCACGGGCAAAGACTGGATTGGCTCGACGCTCTTCTCTGGTGAGGCACCGGGTGTGGGGCTCGGCGGCGTGGCTGAGGCCGCGAGCCTGAGCATAAGTTATGCCGATGACCCAGAGAACCCGGCCGAGGTGATAGACAAGCTGCGGGATCTTGGCTCTGCCTATGTGGCCGGTCGCCCGGTGACGTATTTCCTGCAGTGCTTTGATTACGAGGCCCAGCTCTATGCCCCGCGCTATGCGCCCATCCAGACTGCCACACAGATCGCGCGGCATCTGAGCTTTGACGCGCCATCGGCTTTTGAGCGATCGGTCACGCTGCATATGGAAAGTGAGTTTGCCGTGCGGGGACAGGCCAAGCGGCTGGTCTATAACACCGCCTCCCATGCCCGCCAGCTTGGGGCAGCCAATCCCAGTTACGAATTTATCCCGACGGAAGCGCGGACAGAGCGGAGCCTGCTGGGCTGATGGATGTTCTCTTTGCCTATCTGAACCGGGAGTGGATGACATCGCCGGCCGTCTGGGGCGTGTCTGATTGCTGTATCTCGGTGCTCGATTGGGTGAGCTTCAGGCGCGGTGGCGATTGGGCGGCTGAGCTGCGCTATAGCTATGATGACTTCGGCAGCGCCCAGCGGGCATGGGGGTTCTTCACTCAGCCCCGTGCGGCCTGTGACCGGTTTCTGGCTGGGCTCAATGAGGTTCCGTCACCGGCGCGCGGCGATGTGGCCTGTTTTAAATGGGCCGGGCATCAGGGGCGCATTCTGCCAACCATGGGCATTTGTGTTGCGCCTGGTGTCTTTGCCTGCCGTGGGGCGCCTGAACATCATGATCTGATCATTGAAGCCCGACCGGCGCAGCTGGTGGGTGCATGGGCCGTGGAGGTCTGACTTTGCATAAATCACTGCTCTTTGCGGCGCTGTTGGCGACAACGGCGCTCACGCCCGCGCGCGCAGAGGCCGGGCCTGTGGCCTTTCTGGCAGGTGTCATCAACGCGGCCACCGGGTTGGCGGGTGGTGTTCTGGCGGCGACCGGAGCCGTGGGTGCCTGGTCTGCCGGTTTTGCTGTGGGACAGTTCCTGACGGGGACGTTTATCGGCAAAGCCTTGGTGAGCCTTGCGGCCTCGGCATTGGTCTCTGCGCTGACGCCACAGCCAAGGATGCTGGCACCCTCTGAACAGTTCAACACATTCTCGCAGCCGCTGAGTTATCACGAGCGTGTCTATGGCACGGTCAAAAAGGGTGGTGTCATGGGGTTCCGCTCGGGGATTGTGGATCACAAACGTCATTGGACCGTGACCGTGGCTGCGCATCCAACCGAGGGGCCGGTGGCGCATTGGCTGGACCTGCGCGAGGTCGAAACGGATGGGGGTGGCGCCGTGCTGACCGAGCCTCTGACTGACCACATGTCCATCCGGACTTATACCGGGGCAGGGGGACAGGCGGCGGATCCCGAGCTGTTGGCGCAGTTTGACCGGATCACCCCGGCGCATGATTTTGCGGGCCACAGCTATGCCGCGCTCTGGGCCAAGAAACCGCCCCAGGACAAGGCGCTTGAGATCTACACCCAAGGGCGCGAGCCATCTTATGCCCCGGTCTGGCGTGGCTGGAACGCGATCTTTGATCCGCGTACCGGGGTCTATGGCTGGTCAGACAATTGGGCGCTGGTCTTTGCTCATGAGCTCTCCGTGGTCTGGGGCCTGCCGGTGGATTGGGACCGTGTCGCGGAAGAGGCCAATATCTGTGATGAGGTCGTGACAGATCGCGATGGGCACAGCCGCGCGCGCTACACCTACAATCACGCGCTGACCTCGGATCAGAGTTTTGCCGATGCGCTGGCCACCTTCCTTGGCGCCGCAAATGGCATGATCTGGCAGCGCACCGATGGGGTGGTTGATTTTTATGCAGGCCGCTGGATGGAGCCAGAGCTGACGCTCACGGCCGATAGCCTGTTCTCTCTGAGCTTCACCGATGGGGATTTTGGTCTCTCGCCGGTCACCGAATATGTGGTCAACTACCGCGAGCCTAAGAATGGCTATGTGGAAACCCCAAGCGCGGGTTTTGTTCTGGATGCGCAAGCGGCGCAGAATACGCAGGAACTGGCAATCTACAGCATCGACAGCCACAATCAGGCGCTGCGCGTGGCCAAGCCGCTTGGGCTGGCACGTCGGGCGCGGCGCAAGGTGAAGGCCGCGATTGGTCTGGCGCTTTATGAGGTGATCGGGGGCCGGGGAGCGGGTCTGGCACATCGCTTTGTCAAATTGGCCCATCCCATGCTCGGGCCTGATCCGGTGGCGTTTGAGGTCTCGGCCCTGCGCATGGGCGCTCAGGGCGGGGCAGGTGAGATCGAGCTGATTGAGAGCGCGGCCGGTTATTGGAGTTTTGACGCAGCCACGGAAGAACCCGAACCGCCGGCCTATAACAGCGATGAGGTCAGCGAGGATGATCCGGTTGTTCCTGTCGCTGGTCTCACCGGCGTTGTGGTCGATGGCACAGGCGGTGTGGCGCAGATCAAATGGGCCTGGGATGCGGTGGATGCCAGCCTGTCGCCGGTCCTGCGTATTCGTCAGAGCGGGGAAGCCTGGTCAGAGGTGGTGCTGACCTCGGGGGCAGTTGAGCACATCCAGTCCGGGTTGATTGACGGGGCGACCTATGAGGCGCAGATCCGCGCCCGCACCTCGGGCTATCGGGTCGGGCAATGGTCGGATCAGGTATCTGTGCAGGCCGTGGCCAATACCGCAGCGCCAGATGCGCACAGCAGTTTTGCTCTGTCCGTGAGCGGAGGGGATGTCACCGTCAGCTTCACCGCCGGGCCGTTGGGGCCCTATCAGCTCACCCGGATTTTGCGGGCGGATTACACGGCGGGCTATTCCGGCTCTTTTGACATCGCCGATGCGGCTCTGGTGCAGGCGGAGCATGGTCTGCCCGGGGCGGTGGATCAGTGGGTTGATACCGCCCCGGCTGCCGGCATGCATGCCTATTGGCTGATCCCGGTGAATGCCAGCGGCGTGGTGGGGCCCGTGAGCGGCCCAGAGACAATCGAAACTTTCTAAGTGAGGTGACGGCATGAGCTGGATCAATGGCGGCGCGCTTGGCGTCCTGCTGGATGGTGAGAAGCTGAGCAAGGCGCAGCTGCGTGATCTGTTGTTGCAGATGCAGGCACGGATTGAGCAGCTGCTGGCTATCTCGGCGGCAGGGGCAGAGCTGCCCATGGTCAATTACTGGCCCAACCTCCAAGCCTTGCCTGATACCGAGGAAGGCGACCGCGCCTTTGTTCTTCTTGGATCTGCGCCGGGTGTCTATCGCCTCGGCGCTGGGGGCTGGACCAAGGTTGCGGATTTGCCCCCGGGCCTGTCTGGCGCGGTGTCGTTCAATGATGTGACCTTGACGGGCAATGCCTATGCGCCAACCCCGCCAGAGGGCTCAAGCGGCGCGCAGATTGCCACGGCCGAGTTTGTGCGGGATCTGTTTGACACTCTGAAGAAGATCCCGGCCCAGCAACTGGCCGCGCTCAAACATGAGGTTCTGCAGGTCATCAGTTTTGAGGCAGGCCGCAGCAGCACCTATGAGGCCTCCATGCCGGGGTTGGCGCTTTTGCATTATGCCAAATCCTATGAGGGGCCGGTCTCGGTGCTCGATGAGCTTCCGACCGATGACACCGAGGCCACTTCGCTTGGGGTCGCGGCCCGCCTCGATGGGGCAGGCCAGATTGTGAGATCACAGCCCATGTCGCTGGAAGGTGGGCGCAAATGGAAGATCCGAGCCAAGATGCGCCGGACAGCCCACAGCGCCTATCCCAACGCCGATCAACTGCGGGTGGTGATTTACTGGTTGAATGGGGCGCAGACCTCGGCGGGCATCACCGTGACCCAGACGCCGGTAAATGCAGGCAACACTCACATCAGCGTCGATGACGGCTGGGTGACGGTTGAGGCGGTGCTTGCCGGGGAGGGTCTGGCGGGGGTGGATCATCACAACCCGCAGGCGGTGTTTGCCCGGGTTGGTGTCGAGCAGAATGGGGGCACGGATCTGCCGCGCGCCCAGGTGCTGCACCTCAGCCAGACCGATGTGACAGACAGCGAGATTGTCTCGGATGTCGCCGCTGACATGGAACTGAGGGTCTCGATGCTGGAAGCGGCCTCGCCCTTCACAGGTCTGGCGCTGACCTCGGGGGGCTTGGATGATCTCTTTGCCGCTGGTCAGTATTACATCACTGATCCGGTCGATGGCCCTGCGGGGGCGGCCTCGTTCCTAGGGGTCAGCAACACCCGCATCAATGGGCAGGCCACACATCAGGAGGTCTGGGAGGCCACGGGCAATGCCGGGCGGCGCTGGTGGCGGGCTGGCGTGGCAGGTGCCTGGACCGCATGGCAAGAAGTATCCTCGCGCGCCTATGTGGATCAACGTGTGTCAGAGCTGGCCAATTCCATGCAGCTTGGCGAAAGCGGTGTGCTGCCGCCGGGTGTGGAGATCATCGCGCCGGGGGCCACGGGATATGTCTTCACGCCGGTCGGGTCCGGAGTGCAGGGGCGCTATACTTGGTCACGTGATAGGCATGTGCATGTCTATGGGACATTGCGGTTCCAGGTAGATTACACCGCCGGGGAGGTGCCGATCTACATCGCGGGCCTGCCCGTGGCGGCGCAGCTCGGTGGCGGTGATTTTGAAGCGCTGGCCACGGTCAAACCTGCGGGCAACTGGGTCTACCCGGCCATCCATAAGAGCACCCTTGGCGTGATCCGGGGTGACCGGCCGGATGCGATTGCCCTGGCCTATGAGGCAGAAGACACCGGGCTCGTCTCAGAGGTGCGTAACTATGCGCTGTCGTCGCTGCCAACCGGAACCGAACTCGCGCTATCCTTCTCGGTCAGCTATTTGGCGGTGGCCCCATGAACCGCCGGGACGTGATGTTTGAGCTGAGCACCGGCCAGCGCCTGCAGGGCGTGGAAAAGACCATTCCTCTGCCCATGCCAGCACCGCGCGACACCTCAGCCGCTGCCGATCAGTTCCGGGCTCGCAACAAGGGCAAGACCGTCACCGTCTATGAGGTGAACCTGCCTTTTGCCACATCCCTGGAGGGGGCGGGACGTTGGACAGATCCAACCCTGCAAAATCTTGGCGATCTGCCCGATGGCTATGACGGGCGGCGCGTGGGTCATATCGCGCATCAGACCTCGGGGCCGGTGGATTATGGCGGTGGGAGCTGGCGCGAACCCGATGGGGAAGGCATGCAGCCCTTTGATTGGATCGATCACGGGGCACGGGAACATGAGGATTGTTGTCGCCTGACTATCCAGACGCCGCGCATGGATACTGGCGCGCGTTTGCCGGTGCGAGTCAATATCCACGGCGGGGGCAACACCCAAAACCCGCGCCATCTGCCGCGCTATGGTGGAGAGATGTTGCCCATGGTCTCGGTGCTTGTGGAATATCCGCTTTCCACCTTTGGCTTCTTCACCCATCCCAGTTTTGGCCCGGATCATCAGGTCAACACCGCCTATCTGGTGTTCCTTAAAGCGCTGGAATGGGTGCAGTTGCACATCCGTGAGTTTGGCGGTGATCCCGATGTGGTCACCCTTGAGGGCGCTTCGGCCGGTGGACAGGCGGCGTCCTTGCTGATGCCCCATGCGGGTGGGCTGTTCCATCGCTGTATGAGCCATTCCGGTGGAGGGGCGGGCAAACGTGCTCCGCGTTGGAGGGCCGCGTCTCGGGGGGCGCAGTTCTGGCGCAACCTGATCAAGAGCGGCCCGGCCTATTATGATCAAAGCCGCACCATTGCCGAGATTGCAGAACAGGACGGCATTGCCACAGCTCTGCGCCTTGGACCAAGCCCGAGTGATATTCTGGCCTTTGGTAACCGTCGCCGGGTCTATGACTGGGCTGAGGATGGTAGCTATTCCACAAGCGTTGCTGGCGACGTGAACATTTGGCCTGCGCTGGATGGAGAGATCATCCGGCATAACACGGCAATAGGTCAGGTGCTGGATGATACATGGCCCACAGATGTGCCCTATATGGCGACCTATGCCAGCAATGAAGCGGGGTTGATCGGCAACGCCCGTGAGGTGGTGAACCCGGTGGACTGGTGGCGGGTTCTGGGTATCGAGACCCTGGCGGATCAGGTGACAGGCACACAACTGATCGAGCGCGAGGGCGACCGCTGGCAGCGGCGTCTTTATGGCTTGCTCTATGGCTATGGGGCAGAGCGCCTGTGTCGCGAACACAGCTTGCGTGGCGGCAGGGCCTATCTGGGGCTCTTCAGCTATGACACGCCCGGCAACGGACGTGATGCGCCCAGCCACGTGAACCAACAGGCCTATTTCCTGGGCAAACCATGGTGGCAGTCAGCGCAGGGCACCAGCGCGGAAACGCTTCTGCTTTACGAGGCGGATTGGCGCTGCGCCTGGGCCTGCAGGCGGGCCTATGTGAACTTCTGCGCCCATGGCGATCCTGCGGATGAATTCGACGGCGTGGATGATCTCGACCTGTTTGATGCGCATCAGTTCGACGGCATCGATCGCTGGCCCGAGTTTGGTGGCGAGGCCCGGCACTTTGCCACGATCCGCAACCACGAGACCCGACATGATGAGCCGCAGTTCAAGGCTGGCCGCAATCATGAATGGGCGTTTTTTAACTTTGTAGATGAGCGGTTTGAGCCGTGACGTTGAGGGGTATCACAATGGCAGATGAGCGGCTGTCGAACATCTTGAACTGGTCCACGCTGAGCGGAGCCGTGATGGCAGGCGCCGGGGCGCTGAGCCTCGCGCAATGGCTGGCCATCGGGGGCTTTCTTCTGGCGCTGGCCGGGTTTGCGGTGAACCTCTGGCACAAGATCCAGATGGTGCGGCTGCGCAAACGCGAATTGCGTCTGCAGGAACAGCAGATCGCCCACTGACCCAATCCACAATCTGACACTCAACCGCCCGCCAGTCCGCGGGCCTTTTGGCATGGAGATT
The DNA here is from genome assembly GCA_947497905.1 of uncultured Pelagimonas sp. GTDB lineage: Bacteria > Pseudomonadota > Alphaproteobacteria > Rhodobacterales > Rhodobacteraceae > CANMIH01. The sequence continues at coordinate 1,131,997 of CANMIH010000001.1, read as the reverse complement.
GCCCATGAAACTCGTAAGCAACTGGAAAGACATCGCCGCGCGCGCCCATTCGATGTGGGCATTTTATCTCGGCCTCTTGCTCTGGCACCTGCCGGATCTGATCTACAAAAGTATCGGAATCGATACCGATCCGCGCCTCTGGACCCTGTTTGGCACCGGGGCCATCGTCTGGGGGATCCTCGGGCGCCTTCTTGATCAGGGGATCGATCGCAACACCACACGCAGCCCGTGGATTGTGGCCGTGCTTGCCGTGGTGCTGGCGCTGGGGCTTGTTATAGCGGATCAGCCCGCCGCGCCGGTCTCTGAGCCGGTGGCGGTGGCTGCAACCGACACGCCTGCGCATCCTGCGCCTGCCTCCGTTCTTAGCGCTAAGGCCTTCCTTGATGAGGCCTTCCCGCTGGTGGCCAAATGGGAAGGCATGCGGACAGAGGCCTATCTCGACATGGTTGGCGTGCCTACCGTCTGCTTTGGCCACACTCGCGGCGTCAAACTTTCTGACCGCTACACCAAAGAGCAATGCGCCGCGATGCTGCGCGGCGAGCTTCTGGAATATCGTACAGGGCTGCATCGCTATTTCACCCACGACACCCGTTGGAATCGCCTGCCGCCTAAGCGTGACGCGGCCTATGGATCGCTGGCCTTCAATGTCGGGATCGCAGGGGCAGGCAAAAGCACCGCTGTCCGCCGGTTGAACGCCGGGGATATTGCTGGCGGCTGCGAGGCAATCACCTAGTGGAACAAGGCCGGGGGCCGCGTGGTGCGTGGCCTCGTGAACCGCCGTGCTGAGGAATACGCACTCTGCATGGATGGAGTGGGCTGATGCTGCGCCGCCTGCCGGAACTCTCAATCGCCGCGATCGTTGTCGTGGCGATCATTTGGGCGCGTATCGATGCCACATCCGATGTCAATCGAGACAATGAGCTGCGCGACGCCCGCGACCATTCCCAAGCCCATGAGGACATCACCGATGCGCTTTCTGATCTGCCTGCTGATCCTGACGCAATTCGCAACCGGCTGCGCGACCTCGCCCAGTGAGGCCCGCGCGGCGGCCATATTGGATAGGGCGAAGCCCCTGGCCAAAGACCACGCCCGCAAACTGGCCGATGGCACGCCAGATGAGGCGCGCGAAAGCGGCCTGATCCTGCTCACCGTTCTGTCCTGCTGGTGGGACGATTGCAGCAATCCCGAGAACAAATAGGAGGCTGAGATGCCCACTTATCGTAACAATCCGATGCTCGCCGATGGGGAAGCGCAGTTGATCTCAAGCGGCGCCATCACAGGTGTTGCCCGCGTTCAGAACATTGGGCAATTCGCGATCTTCGTCGTACCCACCGTCGGGAACAACCCGCCCGCTTCCGCCGCAGGTGGCGTGCTGCTGGCGCCCTACATTGGCATCAAAGGAACCATGGCCGAGATGTTCGATGACACGCCCGGCGCCGATCATCTCTTTGCCTTTGGGCCCGGGCAGCTGTCGGTCTCGCATGAGGTGGGTCCATGATGGGGCTTTATTCGCCGCTGGACGGCATGCAGTCGCCCTTTGGGGTGCGGCGCAAATCCCTCTTTGATCGGGTCATGGATCTCGAGCCCTTCGGGATGTGGGACTTTGGCGCGGCGGGATTCCAGTCTCGGACAATGCAGCCAATCGCCGCCGGGGCACCGGTTGGCTTTGGGTTGGACATGGCCAAGGGCGTGCGCCTATCAGGTGATCAGATATTTGGGTTAGGGCCTGAGCTATGGAACGACGCAGCTGTCCTGGTTGAGGGAGGCAGTCAGGATCTCGGTGGTGGTCGATATCGCATAGTTTCCGAGGCCGGTGCCTATAGCGCGATCCGCGTCAGCAATGTTCTGGATGACACTGAAACCACAAATTACCTTGTGACCTTCGACGTTGAAAACGTGACCGCCGGCCAGGTTAGGGCTGGCAATTCGGGAGCGACATGGAACAGCCCTGGAACTGTGCGAGAGATCATCACCAGCAACTCAAAGGCCGCTATTCTCAAGCGCGTCGGGGTGACCGACATCATTGTGTCAGGCATTTCTGTCCGCGAGATCCCAGGCAATCACTTTGCCTCAGACAACATCCCGCAAAGCCCGACCTGGCACGCCGCTGGTGTGCTGGACTTCGACGGGTTAGATGATCAGATCGTGATGTCGCTGCCTGCCAGTCGCCCCGCGAGCGGAGAACTATTTGTTGCCCTGAGCTCCACCGATCTGGAGGCGGTTTTGATCGACACCCGTCAGGATCAGGCCGGATCACACTTGGGGGTGTTCAAAGACACCAACACACAGGCGGTTTCGGCCGGCATGGGGGCTGTCACCCATTACGTCGATGGGGCTCCTGCGCCGGATCAGGCCAATCTGTTCCGACAACTCGCATCAACTGGCGAGTGGAAATTGATCGGGTACAGGGGTGTCAACTTCGCCTCGGTGCAGGCTGAGGTTTTGGCTATCTCGGGCCATTCGAACCGGTTTCGCGGCCAGTTCGGCCCACGCATCTACATCCACGACAACGCCAATGGCGCGCTCACCGACTACAACCGCGCCTTGATTGAACGCTGGGTCATGGAGGGTCTGTCATGAGTAATGAATATCGCGCTTTTCTGATCCTGCCGCTGGCCTTGGTTCCAGCGGGCAACGAGATCGCATCGCAAATGGGCTGGGGGCAGGGGGATGTCTACTCAATCCCCATCACAGATGTTTCGGGCCAGGTTACCCACAAAGGCCTCTCCACCGTCCTGTCACAGTCCTTTGTCGACATGCTTGCAAGCCCGCCTGAACTGCCGTGGGTGTCAGAAGTGATCAGTTCTCTGATTATGAGCTATGGGCCTGCGCACGGCACAGATGCGATGACACAGGCAAAGACATTGATGACGGATCACGGTCTGGAGATGTGGATTGAAGAACAGTCAGGATAGCTGGGATGAGAAAAGGACACACGCGGGATGTAGCTGCTCGAACGCCTAAGAGCTGGCTTCACCACGCGTGTGCTAATCACTTCGAAAATTTCCAAAGCTATGTTGAAGACGCAGTTCACCACCAGAGAGAGGAAAGTAAGGTAGCGTCTGTACTCGTTACTGCTTCACTCGTTACATAAGTCGACTGACACTATCTGGCGTCATTTTGGTTAAGTTTCGGTAAAGTTATACATATAAATTTGATGTAATTTTGGTGGAGGTGCGGGGCATCGTTCTCAAATGCTCTGACGTCGCTTTCATGTGGCGAATAACACAGGAGACCTTCCATGTATGCCACCGCGAAGAAGCCATCTGACTAGAAGATCAGTGAGGCAAGGTAGCGTGATGTCCTCACTTAAAAACAACGAGTGACGCGGACCTTTTGATGCGAAGAGAGGCAGCTTTCATATGCGGTTTACGGAACGTTAACATTTTCGCTCCCTTTTTTCCAAAAAGTATGTTTCGTTAACAATTAACGATTTTGCACAGGCGATTATCAAAGCCATTTCGAGGAAGAAAACGATGACCACTTTGACAGCGGGCGACATCGCCATCATTGGCTATACCTCTGAAGCAGCAGCTTCCAGTCTACATGAGTCAGTCTCATTTGTTCTGTTTAGGGACATCGATGCCGGTACCTCGATCAAATTTACTGATACGGAATGGGCTGGGAACAACCTGACCCAGGGTGAAGGTGCTTTGGAATGGCTGGCGTCTTCCAATATGACCGCGGGCACCGTTGTGCGTATTGAAAGTACTTCGGATGCCTCGGATCCAGCTTTTCCCACCGCTACAATTGGGACTGTTGCAACGACAACCGATGGCGGTTTTTTTTCTGGTAGTTTCAGTCCGAGTTCTTCTGGTGATCCGATCATCGCGTATCAAGGAACCGCAGGCGGTGCGCTAACCGCAATTACGGCCTTTATCTACCGAGATAACGGCTTTGTGCCAGCCCAGTCTGGATCGGACTCTGAGCTGCCAACAGGCCTGACTGAGGGTGTAAATGCCTTACATTTTATCAACACAGGCGCTAACAACGAATACGATAACGGATATTACAACGGCATCACATCTGGGCCTTTGTCCGTGCTCCGTGCTGCTATTCATAATCCGGCCAATTGGGCTGGAAGTGATGATCCAATTCCTGTCGCATCGTCTCCGGGTAGCTTTACTATAGGTGGAGCGCTGTCGCCGCAGGAGATCCAAATCTCTGGAAATGGCACGGAAATTGTCTTGGGGGATACGACCCCTCGCGAACTGGATAACACCGCTTTCGGACCTGCAGAGGTTGCCGGAGGGACGGTCACCAAGACCTTCACAATTACTAATACTGGTGGCACGGATTTAACATTGACTGGGGCTCCTCTGGTAACGGTCAGCGGCTCTAGCGCCTTTACGGTTTCCTCTCAGCCAGGCACAAACACGATTGCGGGTTCCTCCTCAACGACCTTCCAAGTGACCTTTGACCCAAGTCAGGGGGGGGTGAATGAAGCAGTTATATCTGTTAGCAACGACGATTCCGACGAGGGAACCTACACGTTTAACGTGACTGGCTCTGGGGCGCTGTCGGTTGGTGGCACGTCCATGGCCGCCGGGGATGCAGCCATTGTTGGTTATGATGGATCCGGCGACAAATTTGCGTTTGTTCTGCTTAAGGATGTAGTTGCCGGAACCGTTTTGAAGTTTACGGATGGAGGGTGGCAGGCTGCAGGTGGATACCGAGCCGAAGAAGGTGCCGTTCAATGGACCGCGCCCCAGGATATGTCAGCTGGTGCAATCGTAAATTACGACAGTTCACTTTCCAACTTCGCCCGCGATTTCAAACAAGTTACCGATGGTGGGTATTTTACCGGTGCTTCCGGTTTTTCACCTTCCTCAGGTGGCGACCAGATTTACATCTATCAAGGTACAGCAAGCGCCAACCCGGCGACCTATACGCCGATCGGGGGAGTTCACTACGACGGCACTACATTTGACGCAGACTCGACCAGTGGCTCGACTAGTGCAGTTCCTACTGGACTGACAAATGGCGTCAATGTGATGGCATTTGGACAGGATGCGACGACCGATTTTGCCTCAGGTGCGTGGAATGTTTCCACCCAGCCAGATATCGCCACCCTTCGCTCAGCCATCTATAACACGAGCAATTGGTCGGGGTCTGATGCGTCGCCGTATCAGGTTATGCCGACTGGAACGGTCACCATCGGGACGCCCGAGCCGGAAATTGGTCTGGAAGGTTCGGGGCTGAGCATTATCAGTGGTGATACGACACCCGCCAAGCAGGATGATACAGACGTTGGTCATCAGGATGTGGCCGGTGGCGCCTCAACAACAACATTTACGATCCGCAACACTGGTGGTGCGGATCTGACCTTGGGCACGATTACAGCAACCGGAACAAATGGGGCGGACTTCGGGATCACCCAGCCATCCAGCGCCACAGTTGCGGCGGGGGGATCGGTTACTTTCCAAGTGAACTTTGATCCTTCGGCCGGCGGGGCGCGAAGCGCAACCATAAACATTCCTAGTGGTGACTCCGATGAGGCTATTTTTACCTTTGCCGTTAGCGGCAACGGTCGTGCACCTTCTGGCGGCACCAGTCTGTCTGCTGGAGATGTTGCAGTAACGGGCTTCAATACCTCAGGCACCGACAGTTTTACCTTTGTCATCCTTGAAGACATTGTTGCGGGAACTTCGATCAAATTCTCAGATGGCGGCTGGGACGGCACAACATTCCGTACAGGTGAAGGTGCTCTGGAATGGATTGCGCCCTCGGACATGTCGGCTGGAACCGTTACACAGATTGATTTCCAAAACTTGGACACCAGCCCGCATATTTCAGTTGCGCCAGATGCGCACTTCACCAGCAATTTTTCGATGAGTTCTGCGGGCGATCAAATCCTGATCTATCAAGGCACTGCCGACGCTTCGGGTACAAGCATTACCAACCTTGGCGCGGTCCAATACGACAAAAATGTTTTTGACACGACCTTTACTGAAAACACCGGAGTGTCTCTCCTTCCAACTGGTCTAACCTTGGGAACAAGTGCCATAGCATTGGGAACCGGAGCCAGCGGTACGGGGACCGAGGCGGACAATGCGATCTACACGGGTGTCACGCAAGGCAGTAAAGCCACGCTGCAAGCGGCTCTCAACAATCCAGCAAATTGGACGATATCTGCCAACGAGCAAACTTTAAGTACAACCGCCTTTTCCTTTGGAAATCCGCCTTCGGCAACGCTGCCAACCTCAGTTACATTACAAGAGGACCAGCTCACCGCTCTGGATCTCAGGGGGATTGTGATCAGTGACACGGATGAAACCGGCACGATGTCCATCACTCTGACGGCCAGCGAAGGCACGTTCAGTGGAGGATCTGATACGGGGGTGACACCGTCCTTAAGCGCCGGAAATACAGTCCTGACCCTTACAGGCACCCTGGCGGATTTGAACGCGGCCCTCGCAAAAGCGACAAGTACGGTGTCTTATCAGCCTGTTGCGAACGATACCGGATCTCCCGCAGCGACGATTACTGTAACACTCGACGATCTAGATGGATCGCCAGTTGCCAACGCTGGAACAATCAACGTCGATATCACTCCGGTCAATGATGCCCCCACAGGGGTAGGAGCGCCGACATCGCTTGTTCTCACCGAGGACACTCAGACCAACTTTGACATTTCCTCTATTGGAATCGCCGATGTCGACAGCGCTTCGATCACGGTAACTATCACGGTCAATAGTGGTACTTTCGCCAATCCAGTGGATGGGGCTGGTGTCGGCGGGGGAGTGACTGCGACGCTGGATAGTTCCACAGTTGTCAGACTTGTTGGCGCGCCCAACGATGTCGATTCCTACCTCAACACAGCCACTAACATAAAATACACGCCACCCTCGAATGTGAACGGTGTTGGTGTGGCGCAGTTTTCTATTGTGGGGAATGACAATGATGGTTCGGGCGATGTGGTGTTCGCGACCAGTGTTCCAATCAATGTTGTGGCTGTAAATGACGTACCAACCGCAAGCGGCCTTTCTACAAATGCTACGGTTACAGAAGATACTCTGAGCAATCTGGATCTGTCTTCCGTGTCGATTGCAGATCTCGATAGCGCTCAGATCACTGTCACTTTGACCTTGTCGCCCGCAAGCATATTTGCTGCTCCTGCAGACGGAGCAGGTCTCGGAGGTGGTGTAACAGCGGCACTTCAAGACCCAAGCACAATTACGTTGACCGGTGCGCCTGCAGACATCAGTGCATATCTCGATACCGCGTCTCATCTGAAAATTACGCCACCAGCCAATGTTCATGGGGTCAATGCCGCAAGCGTTCAGATTTCAGCCAATGATGGAGACGGATCGGGCAATGTGGTCCTTGGGTCTGTTGGGATCGACGTAACCAGCGTGAACGATGCACCCACCGGCGCTAGTGTTCCGAGTTCCATTTCAGGCACTGAAGACACCGAGATGAACGTCGACCTTTCCTCATTGGTTCTTACCGATGTCGACAGCTCTTCGGTGACCCTGACGGTGACCGTAAGTTCAGGTGTTTTGTCGGCTCCTCTGGATGGCACCGCGAGCGGTGTAGTGGCGAGTTTGGTTGATCCGGTCACCGTGACGTTGGTGGGAGGCGCGGCTAATATCAGTACATACTTGGATGGTGTCTCAAACCTGCGTTACACCCCTGCAGCCAATGTGAACGGCCCCAACGTTGCCCAGATCTCGTTGTCTGTGAATGACGGCGATGGGTCTGGAGACGTGTTGCTGACAAACAGTCTGGCGATTTCTTTGACGCCTGCGAACGATGTGCCCGTCATTTCTGGGGTGGATAATACGCCATCAGTTCGGGCCGGCCAAACGGTCCAGCTCGATGACAACATGACGATCTCAGACGTAGACCTAGATGCGCTAAACGGGGGGGCGGGCGATTATGCCGGTGCGAGCCTTACTGTAGGGCGAAACATAGCAACCAATGGCGATGATCTTCTGTCGATCTCGACGGGAGGCAATATCGTTGTCGACACGACTGCCAATACAGTGGCCACTACAGGTGGCGATGTCTTCGCGAGTTTCGTTGTAACCTCTGGTCAGATCGTTGTTTCGTTCAATAGTACCGATACCCCGGCAACGCAGGCACTCGTGAACGAGGTTCTTCAAAGCCTGACATATGGCAACGCAGGCAGTGGGTCTGGCACTGTGGATCTTTCTATCGCTTTTGACGATGGGGCAGGTGCAGATACAAGCCAGATTTTGACTGTGTCTATGGATCAACAGCCTCCGGTTGCGCCTTCGCAGCCAGATCTTGTGTCGGCGTCAGATGCGGGAACATTTGATACAGACAACGTGACAAATGACGATACGCCCACCTTCTCGATTACCGCAGAAGATGGCAGCACAGTTACATTGATATCAGACATCGCGGGCATTGTTGGTACAGGTGTGGCGACGGGTGGCACGGCGCAGATTACGACCTCTGTTTTGAGCGCCGGAGTACATACTTTCACGGCGACGGCCACAGACGCCGCGGGCAATGTAAGTCCTATTTCCGCGCCGATATCTGTAACAATCGAGACAACGGCTCCTAGTGACCCAACGCCAGGCACTGTGAGTTCTGATACCGGGAGTTCCGCTACAGATGCGATAACGTCGGATGGGACAGTGTTGTTTGGAAGCTCAACGGAGCCTTTCGCAAGGGTGGAAGTTTTTCTCAACACCATCTCAATCGGAACCGTCGATGCAGATGCTGCCGGTAATTGGGAGCTGGATTACAGCGCAACGACCTTGGCTGACGGCAATTACCAAGTCACAGCTCAAGCCACTGACTTGGCGGGAAATACAAGCGCCATTGCTACAGTGTTGAACCTGGTGATTGATAGTGCCGCTCCCATGTTAAGTGCGATCGATTTGGTCGACGGCTCGGATACAGGTAGTTCCAATAGCGATAACCTGACAGGCGATACCACGCCAACAATTGCTTTCGAGGCTGAGGCCGGATCGTCTCTGTTCGTTGACTTTGATGATGGACGCGGGTTTCAGGCTCAGGGGGTTGCAACAGGCGGAATTCAGATGCTGACGCTGGATGCCGCCTACACAACGGAAGGCGCAAAAACCATTCAGGTTCGTGCTCAGGATACGGCCGGTAATCAGGTCGTGCGATCCGTGTCGGTCACCATCAATTTTGCTCCAACTGATCTGACACTGAGCGCTTCTGATGTTGTTGAAAACAGTACATCTGGCACAGTTATCGGAACTTTCGCGACAGTTGATGCTACAGTCGGCGACACCCATACGCTCACGCTGACAGATGATGCAGGTGGGTTGTTTGAGTTGCAGGGCGGATCTCTGGCGGTCGCAACCGGTGCCGAGATTGATTTTGAAACTGCTCAGTTTCATGATGTCACGCTGCAAACCAGCGATGGGATTGGAAACACTTTTAGCAAAACATTCCGCATCGATGTGAGCAACGTCCAGGAGGGGCCAACCGGCTCAACAGAACCCGGTTCCGCTGTCGAAACGCATGAAGTGACAGCCGAGGATACAATCCTCTTTGGCGCTCCGGAGGTGCTTGATGGGGACACGATTTCCGGTTTCGGGACAGGAGACAGGATCCAGATTGATGCTGAAGATCTGGATTCAGGGCAAATCACCTTCAGCGGTGACGATCCAGTTGTAGTGACGATTGATCCAGACGGGACGGGACCACAGCCCTCTGTTGCATCATTTACGGTGCAGGGAGATTTCAGTGGTGGTGAATTTATGGCCGTTGAAGTCGACGACCAGACCTATCTGACTTTTGAAACCTATCTTCCAACACTCGGTGAAGGGCAGGGGGTTGAAACAGGAGTTATCAACGGGATCAACAACCAAGACTTCCTGACTGGTGACGGCACGATAAGCTTCCGTACGACTTTGGACCCAGCGAATGCAGGCGCTGGATTTGACAATTCACTCGGCGTTTATGAGATCGATAGTGCGGGAAACATTGTGGATGTGCGCGTGCTGTTTGGGAATGTCAAAGGCAGCGTGACCTCGGCTAACATCACGTCGGTTGAGGACGGACACAAACTTGGATTTTTCCTCATCCAGGACGGGGCCGATTGGGTCGATGATCTCGAACTCTCCGATACCCTTAGCTTTGTGGACCGTACCGATAGCAGTGCTGGTAACATCAGCGACGGTAACGCGTTGCGATTGGCGGTAAATGGTGCCGAAGCCGATGTCATGGTTTTCCACAGCTATAGTTCGTCCCTAAACGTCGATGGCGTGCAACATGCCTTGTCTGGGGTGAATGTCGGAGGTCAATCAATCACAGTAGGATTTGAAGATCTTACCGGTGGTGGCGATCAAGATTATCAGGATGTGATTTTCCAAGTGGAAACATTCACATTCTAGTCGACGATCCCGTCACTGAAAAAAGCCAATGGCCCCACTTCCCGATATTGGGCGAGTGGGGTTTTTGCTATGGCCGCTAGCCCACAAGGTTTCTCTACGACTTTGCCCAGCTTTCTCTCGACGGAAATTTGGAATGATGGCTCAGACGGGCACTGAGCGATGCACTTGGAAAAGTGTGGCTGATTTAATGCAGAGTCGTTCATCGCGGGCTGCGATTGCCCGTGGGGCACTCTGTCTGTAACCCATTGATACCTATAGGGCGTCAAGGTGCCCCACGATTGGGGTAAGTCATTGATTTTATTGAATAGTGGTAGGCCCGGAGGGACTTGAACCCCCAACCAAGGCGTTATGAGCGCCCTGCTCTAACCAATTGAGCTACAGGCCCACCGTGCGGTTTTAGGTATCAGACGGGGCGGCGGCGTCAAGCGGGTGATTGCAGTAAGTCGCGGGATGGGCTATCGCGGCGCAAAGCGGCCACAACACCCAGGAGATCCTTTGATGACGGATGGCAAAAACGGGCTGACCTACGCCCAGGCAGGCGTGGATATTGATGCGGGCAACGAGCTTGTCGAGCGTATCAAACCTGCGGCGAAACGGACAAATCGATCGGGTGTGATGGCTGGCCTTGGCGGCTTTGGCGCGCTGTTTGATCTAAAGGACGCCGGATATAGCGATCCGGTTCTGGTTGCGGCCACGGACGGTGTGGGCACCAAGCTGCGCATTGCGATCGATACCGGTCTTGTCGACGGTGTGGGCATCGATCTTGTGGCCATGTGCGTCAACGATCTCGTGTGCCAAGGCGCCGAGCCACTGTTCTTTCTCGACTACTTTGCGACAGGCAAACTCGAGACCGAGTCAGCTGCGCGTGTTGTCGAAGGGATTGCCGAGGGCTGTGTACGCTCGGGTTGTGCCTTGATCGGCGGGGAAACCGCAGAAATGCCCGGCATGTATCCCGCAGGTGATTTCGATCTGGCAGGATTTGCCGTTGGCGCCATGGAACGTGGCACGGCATTGCCCGCCGGTGTTGTTGAAGGTGATGTTTTGCTGGGGCTGGGCTCGGACGGGGTTCACTCAAACGGCTACAGCCTTGTGCGTAAGCTTGTCGACGTATCTGGCCTTGGCTGGGATGCTGATTGCCCGTGGGGCGAAGGCACCCTAGGTGAGGCGCTGCTGGCCCCGACCCGGCTTTACGTAAAGCAGGCGCTGGAAGCAATCCGCGCCGGTGGCGTACATGCTTTGGCGCATATCACTGGCGGTGGTCTAACTGAGAACCTGCCACGCGTGTTGCCCGAGGGGCTGGGCGCAGAGATCGATCTAGGCTCTTGGGAGCTTCCGCCTGTGTTTGGCTGGATGCAGCAGACCGGTGGTATCGAAACTTCGGAAATGCTGAAAACCTTCAACTGCGGCATCGGCATGGTGCTTGTTGTTTCCGCAGATCAGGCCGAAGCATTGACCGCATTGCTTCGGGATGCGGGAGAAACAGTTGCTCAGCTTGGCACTGTGACAGCGCAAGAGGGCGTTGCCTATAGCGGTACGCTCTCGTGAAACGAGTCGCGATCCTGATTTCGGGTGGTGGCTCGAATATGATCAAGCTGGTGGAAAGCATGGCGGGGGATCATCCCGCCAAACCGGTTTTGGTCCTTTCAAACCTTCCTGATGCCGGAGGATTGGCCAAAGCCGAAGCTTTGGGAGTGCCGACCGCTGTGGTTGATCACCGCCCTTTTGGTAAGGATCGCGAAGCGTTCGAACAGGCTCTTCAAGCCGCGCTTGAACCAGCAAAGGCAGACATTCTTTGCCTTGCCGGGTTTATGCGCATCTTGACGGCGGGGTTCATTTCTCACTGGGAAGGGCGGATGCTCAACATTCATCCGTCACTTTTGCCGAAATACAAAGGTCTCAATACCCATGCACGCGCCATTGAGGCCGGAGATTCTGAGGCCGGCTGTAGCGTGCACGAGGTCACCGCAGCGCTAGATGATGGACCGATCATAGCTCAGGCTCCCGTTCCGATCTTGCCGGGGGATACTCCCGCAGATCTGGCAGCGCGGGTTCTTGTGGAAGAGCATAAGCTTTACCCTGCTGCTTTGCGCGCATTTGCTGAACGAAATTAAGCGTCGTCTAGCTGTTGTGCTTTTGTGAAAGGCAGGATTAACTGGTTTTGCCCCGGTCGCTTTTAGACCGCCAAAGACAACAACGAAAAGGCTGCGAATGCAGACCATTACGACGACGGAAGACCTGCGCAGCTTTTGTGACAAAGCCAAAGGGCAGGCATATGTAACTGTTGATACTGAGTTCCTTCGTGAACGGACGTATTATTCGAAACTTTGCTTGATCCAGCTGGCTCTGCCAGGACGTGACACAGATGATGCGGTTCTGGTTGATCCTCTGGTGGACGGGCTTTCGCTTGACCCGCTGATGGATTTGTTCCGCGATGAGACCATCGTTAAGGTTTTTCATGCCGCGCGTCAGGATCTGGAAATTTTCTTTATCGACCATGGTGTCATCCCTCAACCGCTGTTTGACACTCAGGTCGCTGCAATGGTGTGTGGCTTTGGCGAGCAGGTGGGCTATGAGACATTGGTCAAACGGATCGCTAAGCAACAGCTGGACAAAAGCTCGCGGTTTACCGATTGGTCGCGACGCCCACTGACAGAGGCACAGAAAACCTATGCTTTGGCGGATGTCACCCATTTGCGTCAGATCTATGAGTTTCTGAACAAGAAAATCGAAGAATCTGGGCGGGCGCGCTGGGTTCAGGAAGAAATTGCCATTCTGAGTGATCCCGATACCTATGTCACGCGTCCTCGGGATGCTTGGAAACGGGTCAAAACCAGATCGAACTCGGCCCGCTTTGTCGCAATTGTTCAAGAGCTTGCAGCGTTCCGTGAAGAGTTTGCGCAAAGCCGCAATATTCCGCGCAATCGGGTTTATAAAGATGATGCTCTGGTGGAACTTGCCTCGACAAAGCCTTCGAATATGGGGGATTTGGGGCGGTCGCGTCTGTTGTTGCGAGAAGCGCGCAAAGGTGACATCGCCGACGGGATTTTGGCCGCGGTGAAAGCGGGGCTAGCGCGCCCCAATGATAGCTTGCCCCTTCTACCACGTGAGAAAGACAAGCTGCAGGTCAATCCTGCGCTGGCCGATCTGTTGCGTGTTTTGCTGAAAGCCAAAACTGAAAGCAGTGGAGTGGCCTCTAAGCTGATCGCGACGACCTCAGATCTGGATCAGATCGCAGCGGGCGAACGCGATGTAGCCGCTTTGAGCGGGTGGCGCCGTGAAGTGTTTGGTGAGGATGCCTTGCGCTTATGCAACGGCGAAGTTGCTTTGGCCGCAAAGGGTAAAAATGTTGCAGTGATCGAGCTGTGAAATTCACAAATTAAGTGATGCAAAACCGGGCCTTGGCCCGGTTTTTTAGTGCGATCTTAACGACGTGAGGACAACACGTTCCGTCGTGCTTTGACCCGGATGGTACGGATGCCAGCTAGCTCATTGTCCGTCAGCCAAACGGCAGCAGTCACCTGACGTGAGGCAACAGTACCCGTGCGCGCATTTGGCTGAAGCGCTGCAAATTCGTAAGTTAAGGTCGCAGCATCGCTTTCGTTCTCAACCTTGACCAGCTTTACCTCGAAGGCACCTTGTCGATCGGGGGTTCCAATAGCGGTGATAATGGCTCCGCCTGGACGGCGCTCGATGCGAAGATCAGAGACCTCTTCCACAGCCCATCCCTGATAGCTTTCATCGCGCGTTTGACGAAAAACCGATGCGCGGCGCCGTGGAATCAGGGGGTTGATTTCTTCGCTGACCTCTACCGGTGTAGATTTTGCGTTTCCGAACCAGTTGAACGGATTCAAACGGGATTCACGAACGGTACCGCAGCTGGTTAAAACCAGCGCCGAAAGGACCAGAACGGAAATGGGCTTGTTGATCATAGCTCTGCCTCATTGACTGCATCCGAATTACCCCAATTTGCACCACTTGAAAAGCGCCTCTGGACCTTTGGCGTCTGTCCGCCTAACTGATGGGAAAAGGAGAGTGGTTATGGCTCAGGCAGCATTCGAAGAAGTGGTCGAAGATTTCGAGTTTCTCGAGGATTGGGAAGATCGGTATCGCATGGTGATTGAGTTGGGAAAGGCGCTTGATCCGTTGCCGGAGGCCTTGAAAGTGCCTGCCACCAAAGTTGAGGGCTGCGCGAGCCAGGTCTGGCTACATATGACCCCAGAGGATGGCGTGTTTCATTTTCAAGGCGAAAGCGACGCCATGATTGTCAGCGGGTTGATTGCGGTGCTGCACAAACTGTATGATGGCCTGCCAATGTCTGAGATCGCCTCGGTCGATGCCAAAGCCGAGCTGGGACGTTTGGGGCTAAATGAACATCTGTCAGCCCAGCGGTCAAACGGGTTGCGCGCCATGATCGAACGGATTCAGTCTCAGGGGTAAATTTACCGAATGAGGCAAAAGAAAAGGGGGCTTGGCCCCCTTTTTTCATGCGTTGCCGTTACCGGTAAATCGGGCTGCATCCGCCGCAGCTCGTCGAATGGCATTCGATTTATGGACGGTTTCCTGGTATTCAGCTTCAGGATCACTGTCATAAACAACGCCGCCACCGGCCTGAATATAAAGCTTTTCATCCTTAACGATGGCTGTGCGCAGGGCGATACACATGTCCATATCGCCACCCGCGCTGAAATAGCCAACACCACCGCCATAAACGCCGCGCTTTTCTGGTTCCAACTCGTCGATGATCTCCATCGCACGCACCTTGGGCGCGCCGGAAACCGTTCCCGCAGGCATACCGGCAAAGAAGGCCGACAGGGCATCTTGGTCCTCGTGCAGTTCGCCCACCACATTGGAGACGATATGCATCACGTGGCTGTAGCGCTCGATGATGAACTCTTCCGTGGGGCGCACAGTGCCAATTTTGGCGACACGTCCCACATCGTTGCGCCCTAGATCCAGCAGCATTAGGTGTTCCGCCAGTTCTTTTCGATCCGCCAAAAGATCGGCTTCTAGCGCATTGTCTTCTTCTGGTGTGGCGCCGCGGGGACGTGTGCCCGCGATAGGGCGAATGGTGACCTCATTGCCGAAGACACGGACAAGGATTTCCGGCGAGGCCCCGATCACTTGAAAACCGCCGAAGTTGAAGTGGAACATAAACGGCGAAGGGTTGGTGCGTCGCAACGACCTGTACAATGCAAAGGGAGGAAGCGGGAAATCCTGCGTCCAGCGCTGTGCAGGCACCACTTGAAAGATATCGCCTGCGCGAATGTAATCCTTGGCTTTTTCGACCGCAGCTTTGTATCCGTCATGGGTGAAATTCGACACTGGGGTGCCGAGTTCTGCCGCATCGCCCAAGGTGCGCGCCTGTGGCAGCGCGCGCTCAAGATCGCGCACAGCATCCATCACGCGTTCGGCAGCTTGGGCATATGCCGCACGTGCCGAGACACCGTCTTGTACCCAGGCAGGAGAGACAACAGTCACCTCACCTTTGACACCATCCAGAACCGCGACAACAGACGGGCGCATCATGCAGGCATCGGGCAGGCCAAGCGGATCCGGATTTACGTTTGGCAGATGTTCGACAAGCCGGATCATGTCGTAGCCAAGATACCCAAACAGACCAGCGGCCGCTTGTGGAAGATCCTCGGGCAGATCAATCCGGCTTTCAGCCAAAAGGGCCCTTAGGTTGGCCAGAGGGTCACCGTCTTGCGCCGTAAAGCTGTCCGGGTCGAAGCGCGCTTGACGATTGATCCGGCTTTCTGTGCCGTGACATTGCCAAATCAGATCGGGTTTCATCCCAATGATCGAATAGCGACCGCGCACTTCGCCCCCAGTGACTGATTCGAGCATGAAGCTGTCACGCGCGGCACCGGTCAGCTTAAGCATCAAAGAAACCGGCGTATCCAGATCGGCCGCCAAGCGGGAATAGACCACCTGATTTTCACCGGCGTCATAGCGGCTCGCGAACTCATCAAAGCTGGGCGTCAAGTTGCTCATAAACCTGCCTTACTGAAAGTTGGCGTGTACGGCGTTTATGGCCGCTTGATTGATTTCAACACCGGCGCGGGTCTGAATGTCGGTGGCCAGCGCTCGGAACAGGTCTTCGGAAACGTCATTGGCCGCCTGATCACCATAGAAATTGCGCAACATCTGTGCAGTTTCGTCTTCGCGGTCGGCTGCGATAATGGTGTCGAGTTTGACAATCACGGCGCCATCCCCTGATGCCAGTGCAATCGCTTGACCAGCCTCCAAAGTGAACACGGCCTCGAGTACTTCGATGGGCATGTCATTCCCAGCGGCGTTGCGGGTAAGACCCTCTTCCGAAGTCGCCTCGAGATTGAGCGACGCAAAGTCGGCACCAGTTTCAATTTGATCCGCCTGAGTTTGAGCGAACTCAACAAGCGCAGTAAGGCGCGCGCTCTGTTCCCAACCGCTCAGAACGTCATCACGGACTTCTTCGAAGGGACGGGGAGTTGCGGGAGTTATCTCATCCAGGCGAAGTGCAAAAATGCCACCATCGCCAAGTTGGCCAATTGTTGGGTAGTCACCGTCAGCAACCGAAGTGGCCAGTTCACGGAAGGCTTCGTAACCGGCGGCGTCTTCGGCATTGGCACCGGTCCAGCCCATTGTGGCCAGCGCAAGATCACTGCCCTCAGCCAATTCTTCGATTGTCGCCCCGGCGGCCAGCTCGTCATCAAAGCTCTGCGCTTGGCCGTCAATCACACGACGTGCGCGATCAAGCGCCAGAGAATCGCGCAGGTCGGGCAGGGCCTCTTCGTAGCTCGTTGACTGAGCGGGCAATACGGCGTTTACCCGGAAAAGAGCCGGGCCAAAATCCGATGTGGCGGGTGCACTAACGGCCCCGACCTCGGCGGCAAATACCGCATCTGCGGCGGCACCAAGGTCATCTACAGTGACATCTCCGAGGTCTACATCAGCCAGTTGAAGCCCGCGCTCGGTCACCAGGTCTTCGAACGTTACCTCACCGGCTGTCAAACGTTCAGACGCCGCCTGGGCTTCGGCTTCATCCCCAAAGACCAGTCGCTCGACCAAACGACGCTCGGGCAGGTTAAATTCTGCCTCGCGCTCTTCATAGGCCGCGCGCAGAGACGCTTCATCCACCTCTACGGTGTCGAGGATCATATCTGGGGTCAGCCAGACATAAGTAAGCTGTTTGGTCTCCGGGATGGTGAAACGGTCGATATTGTCATCATACCAGGCCTGAAGCTCTTCTTCCGTGGCTTCGGTTATGCCGGTGGTCAGTGTCTCAAGCGAGACCCGTGCCCAGGTAAAGGCGCGACGTTCCTGGGCGAAATCGATCAAGGTATTGATATAGGTGTCCGGAAGGCGAACGCCTGCCAAAACAGAGCCTTGCAGAATTGTGCTGGCGCTTTCTGAGCGCAGGCCTTCTTCGAACTCGCGCTCAGAGAGGCCGGCATTGTCCAAAGCAAACCGGTAGCTGTCACGATTGAATTGACCGTCGGGACCCTGAAACGCCTGAACATTCCGCAGGTCGTCGGCCAGACGCGTATCACCGATCGAGATACCAATCTCGCGGGCTTCATTTTCAAGCGCTGTGGTCACAACCATCTGAGACAGGGCGCGCTGTGGCAGACCAAACAACTGAGCCTGTTGAAAAGTCAGCGGCTGCCCGGTTTGTGCTTCAACTGCCCGAATTTCGTTCTGAAGTGCCCGCGAGTATTCGGTGATGTCGATATCTGTGTCACCAACGCTTCCCACGCTGCGGACTGTACCGCTGAAATTGGTGGCGCCAAACCCGCCCAATCCAACAAAGAGCAGGCCCATCAGGCCATAGACCATTGTCTTGCCAACTTTGCCTTTTTTCTCACTCATGTCTTTCTCCTTGGACGGGTCGTCCGCTTTAGTTACGACGCCTGTCAGGCCCCCGCAAGGGGCCAGTCCAATGCCGCAAGACGGCGTGCAGTTTCGGCAATTCCTGCACGATCAATATTGGCGTAGGCCATTCTGAAGGCGCGCGGAGCGCTAGGGTCATTGTCGGGCAGGAACATTGATGCCGGTAGCAAGAGAAGGCTTGCTTCATGGACCAGCCTTTGGGCGATCTCATCCGACGACTGGGCAAAATCATGTTCAATATATGCAAAATAGGCGCCCACACCACGCAGGTGCCAACCTTTGCTTGCGAGGGGCGCGAAATGTTCTTCAACAGCGGCCCGACGATCGAGAACTTCCTGTCTCTGTTCGCTAAGCCAGTCGGACAGGTTTTCTAGCCCAAACAATGCCGCGATCTGACCCAACTGTGTGGGGCAAATTGCGACGGTATCTAGAAATTTTTCGGCTTCAAACATGAGATCGGCGTTGCCAAAAAACGCCCCTACGCGATGCCCTGTCAGACGAAAGCTTTTGGAGAAGCTATAAAGCTGGATCAGCGTGTCATCCCAATCGGGTATCTCTAAAAGCTCATGCGGCGCACCTGGAACGCTGTGGAAGTCGCGATAGGTCTCATCTAAGATGAGTTTGATGCCGTTTTCCCGTGCAAGATCAAAGAACTCGCGGATCAGCGACGGCGCATACTCCACACCACATGGGTTGTTGGGGCTCACCAGAGCAATGGCGCGGGTTTTGTCGGTGATCAAGGCGCGGGCTTTGGCTGGGTCGGGCAGCAAATCCGCGCCTGTCGCAAGAGGAACCGCAGCAACATTTGCCATGTCCAGCCACATTTTGTGATTGAAATACCAAGGCGTTGGAATGATCACCTCATCCCCAGATCCACAGGTGGCGGCGATCACGGCGGCAAAAGCCTGATTGCAGCCTGCTGTGATAGCAGTTTGATCTGGCGAAACATCTGCGCCGTAGAAGCCAGACCAGGCCTTGGCGAGACCCGCGCGCAGATCATCACGGCCAAGAACGGCCCCGTACAGATGGGTGTCATCCCGGGTGAGCGCATCACTCATGGCATTCAAAAGCGGGGCTGGCGGCGGATCAGCCGGGGCGGCTTGGCTAAGGTTGATCAAAGGACGATCTGCGGGGAACGCGACGCCTTCCACCCAACGGCGTGATTCTGGAATGGGTGGAGTAAACGTGTTGCGCGTTGCCGATGTCATGTTGATCTGTCTCATGCGGTATCAATTCGTATTGCGCGACACCTTTGTCGGTTCTGGCACAGGATACCAGAGGCAGATCAAGATTTTTTGCGAAACCTTTGTGTTCCGGACAAAAAAAGACCGGGCGCTGTGATCAGGCCCGGTCTGAGATTTTTTAGTCGTCTTTGCCCGTGTAGGGTTTGACGTATTGCAACGCCATATCCCAGGGGAAGAAGATCCAGGTGTCCTGGCTTACTTCGGTGATGAAGCTGTCGACCTGAGGACGTCCCATTGGTTTGGCATAGACCGTTGCAATATGGGCTTTGGGCATATGCTTGCGGACAACTTCAAGTGTTTTGCCCGTATCCACCAGGTCGTCGATCACAAGAACGCCTGTGCCATCACCGATCACATCCATATCGGGGGCTTTGATCACAGAGGGTTCGCTCTGGGTCTGGTGGTTGTAGCTTTTGACGCTGATGGTATCGACAAGGCGAATATCCAATTCGCGGGCGATGATCATTGCAGGTGCCATACCGCCGCGGGTGATGGCGACGACGGCTTTCCATGTGCCCTCCGCTTCCGGGCCTTGTCCCTGCAGGCGCCAGGCGAGGGCGCGGGCGTCACGGTGCAGCTGGTCCCAGCTGACATGGAATCCTTTTTCGTGGGGCAGACGATCGGTCATGAGGTCCTCTTGGCAGATAAGCTATTATGTGAGGGCGATTTTAACGCCAAACAGTGCGATCAGGCCACCAAAGGCGCGATCCACCGAAGTTTTCATACGGGCATAGGCAGAGCGGGCTCGCGCGGTCGAGAAGATCCGGGCCACCAACAGATACCACAGCGTTTCATTCGCAAAAATGGCCACAATCAAAGCACAGCGCATCGCAAGTGACGTGTCTGCAGGAACCAGCCCGACAAAGACCGCCCCAAAAAAGATGGCAGGCTTAGGGTTTGTCGCAAATGTCAAAAAACCAAGACGTACCGCCGCGCCAGCGCTGCGAGGGGCCTGCATATCATTTTCGGCCATGGGCTCGCGTGCGTGGCGCCACATCATAACGGCGATGTAGACAAGAAACAGCCCCCCCACGACCTTAAGGCCGACAAACAGGAGCGGGACAATCTCGAACAACAAGGCCAGACCGGCCATTGCGGCGGTGGCCCAAAGTACGGCTCCGAGACCAAACCCTAATGCAAGCGCAGCGGCAGTGCGAAATCCTTCCGAAGCTGCGGTGCGAAGGGCCATGACAAAGGACGGTCCGGGACTGACCGCGGCCATTAGATGGATCAATACGACCGAGATAAATGCAGCAGTTGTCATGTCATGTCCCTAGATCGGTTTTTGCGGCTATAAGATATAGCGCCACCCTAGGGCAAGTACTGCTTTATTTGGCAAGCAAAAGACGCAGCCCCAATGCGCCCAACAATAGAGACGATACACGGTCTATTGCCGGCTTCATGGCCAGATACCCATGTCGAGCTGGGGCTGACGAGAGCAGGGCGGCAAATAAGGTGTAAACAAGCATCTCAACCATCAGGTGGTTGAGAACGATCGCCGCTTTCTCCCAGATGACCAGACCACTAGGGAAAATTACCACAAGAACTGAAGCGGAGAACAACACTGATTTAGGGTTAGAAAGGTTGACCAGAAGTCCGTCGCGAAACGCCCGGCCATGTGATGTGATGCTTTCCGAGATCGGAGATTTTGCATCACGCCACAACACATATGCCACTCGGATCAAGTAAGCGGCACCTACAAATTTCATCACGAGATAGGTCGAGGGAAACAGGATGAAGACGACTTCCAACCCCAAAAGCGCGGCAGCTGTCCAGAATGTCGCCGCGAAAGCAAGCCCCATCCCGGTTGAAAACCCCTTGGCGAAACCGCCCGAGATTGATTGACGCAACGCGAAGAGCAAAGCAGGACCTGGCGCGGCCATAGCCGCCAGAAGCGCGGCATTAAAAGCAAAGACGTGGGTCCATTCCATGAGACTCTCCATACCTTGGGTCGTTGCGTGACATTGAGGTGTGAAGCAGCCTTCTTTCAACCGGTCAAGCGTTGCAATGGCATTGAACCACTAAAACGCAACCCCGGCCCTTAGATTGAGCAATTTCCGAGCGAACGTACAGACCTGCATCTTGATAGATCAAAAGGTGGCAAATCGGGTTGCAACTCTGACCGGGTAGGGTGAACATCGCGTCACGAATAAGGAGAGCGCAGATGAGCGATAGAGCTGGGATTTTTGCCGGAGATGACCCCTTTGTCATCGCCCGCACATGGTTGGCCGAAGCGGAAGCCACTGAAGTGAACGATCCCAATGCTATTGCTCTGTCAACGGTGGATGCGGATGGCTTGCCCAACGCACGCATGGTGCTGCTCAAGGACATCGAAGACGATGCTTTTGTCTTCTATACCAACTACGGAAGCGCCAAGGCGCAGGAGTTGGATGGGCAGGGCAAGGCTGCATTTGTGATGCATTGGAAAAGTCTGCGACGTCAGATTCGGGTGCGTGGTGAAATCTCGCGCGAAGACGGCCCCCAGGCGGACGCCTACTTTGCCTCACGGTCTCTCAAAAGTCGGCTAGGCGCCTGGGCGTCCAAACAATCGCAGCCGCTTTCCTCGCGTGGCGCACTAATGGCCGAAGTTGCCAAAGTGACCGCGACCAAGGGTCCGATGCCCAAGAGACCACCTTTTTGGGGCGGGTATCGCCTGATTCCTTCCGAGATCGAGTTCTGGGCCGATGGTGAATTTCGACTTCATGATCGATTCCGTTGGGTTCGCGAAAATGTGAGCGACAGTTGGAAAATTGTGCGTTTGTCACCATAAGTTGACTAATTATTGTGTGTATTTCACGTCACGTGAACGGTACTGACACAAAATATACGCTAAAGGATGGCTTGCAACTAACCTGTTACTTGCTCCAAGAGTGCAGTGGGGATACGTCAGTTCATCACTGGAAGTTGGGTTTGATACAGCAAGACAATGATATGGTCCGAATAGCGGGCAAGGTAAAATGGTTTGATCCTGTGAAGGGATTTGGGTTCGTCGTCTCTGATACAGGCGGCCCGGATATTCTTTTGCATGCAAACGTGCTTCGCAATTTCGGTCAAAGTTCCGTCGCTGATGGCGCGGTAATCGAGATCGCGATTCAAGAAACTGATCGCGGTGTTCAAGCCACCGAAGTGCTGAGCATTCAGCCGCCAGATGCGCCTGAAGGTGCAGCCTTGGCAGATTTTGACTTCGTCGATGACGAAGTGCTCGCAGCGACACCGCTTGAGCCAGCACGCGTGAAGTGGTTCGACAAAGCTAAAGGTTTCGGATTTGCAAATGTGTTTGGAAAATCCGATGATGTGTTCATTCATATCGAAGTCCTGCGTCGGTCGGGCCTCTCAGATCTGCAGCCGGGTGAAGCCCTTGCAGTTCGGGTGATCGACGGCAAGCGGGGCCGCATGGCGATGGAAGTGAACGCATGGGAAGCCGCATTACCGCGATAGTACTAAGTTTGGTTGGGGCCATTGGCCCTGCCTTTGCAGAAACGAATACGGGCAGCACGGCAAAAGCCGAGTTGCCCGTTTCTGATTCCAGATACCAATGTCAGGACGATGTTGTTTGGCTACGCGGGCCATTTGGTGTTGCCCGGTTCGGGGCGGATGTTGCGGATACACAGTCTGAGAGGGCACAGGGCCTGATGCATGTGGCCCAGATGCCCGCCAGTCGCGGAATGCTCTTTGTCTACGAATATCCCCAGCAGGTTACCTTCTGGATGAAAAACACCCTGATCCCGCTTGATATGATCTTTGCGGATGAAAATGGGCGTGTCGTGAAGGTGCATTCCAATGCGATTCCCGGTGATCTCACGGCTATTCCGGGGCAGGGCAAAGTTCAGTATGTATTTGAGATCAATGGTGGTTTGGCGGCTCAACTGGGGATCAAACCGGGCGCTCAACTGAGGCATCCTGCAATTTTTTCACCTATTTGGCCCTGTGGTGCAAATTAGGGGTTTCCTTTCTCAATCGGGGGTATTAAACCCCCCATCAGTCGGGGCGTGGCGCAGCCTGGTAGCGCGTCTGTTTTGGGTACAGAAGGTCGTGAGTTCGAATCTCGCCGCCCCGACCACTTCAACGAAATTGTGAAAAATCACCCCATTGGGGGGCGAAGTTGATCTTATGGTTTCAGAGCCGCATTGATCGGCGGTTGATTCGATTCTGCGAGCGTTGAGGCTGTATTTCGCTTCTCGAAGTTGTCCACAAAGTGAGGCTTTTTGCATTCAGCCTGTGGATGAATAGGCCGCAGTTTCTCGGGGTGCGTGGCTTTGGTTAACCCTTCGTTTACCTTCTGTGGATGAATCGGACGGCGATGTGCACCACTTGTGTGCGCATGTTACGTCAACACCAAATATATGCCGAATTTCGTAAAAAATCCGTTGACCCGATATGGGTTCATCCGCCAATTTGTGGGGGGCGGAAGGGATGCCACTATATATGGTGGATTTCACCTGCATTGGGACAAGACACAAGACATCGATAGTAAAACCAGAGAAATCTGGCCCTGCACGCATCTTTGATGCGTGACGGATCGTGGCTTGCCTGATGACCCGACGGGGGGCCGCGCATCGGGACAACGCCATTTGACGGGGCAGCAGGATGAAGATCGAAAGAAAGTTCACCACAGCCGGACAGGACGCCTATGACGGTGTCGAGTTTGTAACGACAAGCTCGGAAATCCGAAATCCGGACGGCACCGTGGTGTTCAGCAATGACAATATCGATGTCCCGGCCAAATGGAGCCAGGTCGCAAGTGATGTCATTGCGCAAAAGTACTTCCGTAAGGCCGGTGTCCCGACCGAACTGCGCCGTGTCCCCGAAGAGGGAGTGCCTGAGTTCTTGTGGCGCTCTGAAGCGGTTGAGAGTGACACCCCCCGCACTGGCGAAACCTCAGCGCGTCAGGTGTTTGATCGCTTGGCAGGCGCTTGGGCCTACTGGGGCTGGAAAGGCGGCTATTTCAGCGCGGAAAGCGATGCTCAGGCTTATTTTGACGAGATGCGCTATATGTTGGCCACTCAGATGGCTGCGCCGAACTCACCACAGTGGTTCAATACCGGTCTGCATTGGGCCTACGGCATCGATGGGCCAAGTCAGGGCCATTTCTACGTCGATTTCAAAACCGGAAAACTGGTGAAATCGAAAACTGCCTATGAACATCCTCAACCGCACGCCTGTTTCATCCAGTCTGTCAGCGATGATCTGGTGAACGAAGGTGGGATCATGGATCTCTGGGTCCGCGAAGCGCGTCTGTTCAAATATGGCTCGGGGACGGGCACCAACTTTTCGTCGCTGCGTGCTGAAGGTGAATCCCTGTCAGGCGGCGGTAAGTCTTCCGGCCTTATGGGATTTTTGAAAATTGGCGATCGAGCCGCGGGTGCGATCAAATCAGGTGGCACCACACGTCGGGCTGCCAAAATGGTGATCTGTGATGCGGATCACCCGGATATCGAAGAATTCATCAACTGGAAGGTGAAGGAAGAGCAGAAAGTTGCGAGCATTGTTGCGGGAAGCAAAATGCACGAACAGATGCTCAATCGCATCTTCGAAGCGATCCGCACATGGGATGGTGCAGAGGCCGATGCCTATGATGCCAAGGCCAATGGTGCTCTAAAGTCCGCTATTCGTGCGGCAAAGGCCGTGATGATCCCCGAGACCTATATCAAGCGTGTGCTTGATTATGCGCGTCAGGGCTATGCCAGCATCGAATTTCCGACCTATGACACCGATTGGGACAGCGAAGCCTATGCAAGCGTGTCCGGCCAGAACTCGAATAACTCCATCCGGGTCACAGATTCGTTCCTCAAAGCGGTTCGCGAAGACAGCGACTGGGAGCTGATCCGTCGCACTGATGGCGAAGTTGCGAAAACGGTGCGTGCGCGTGACCTTTGGGAACAGGTGGGCCATGCGGCCTGGGCCTGTGCCGATCCGGGGATCCAGTTCCACGATACGGTCAACGCTTGGCACACCTGCCCAGAAGACGGTGAGATTCGCGGTTCAAACCCTTGCTCAGAATACATGTTCCTCGACGATACGGCCTGTAACCTGGCTTCGATGAATCTTCTGACTTTCCTGAATGGCGATCATTTTGACGCCGAAGGATACATGCATGCCACGCGTCTCTGGACGCTGACCTTAGAAATTTCGGTCACCATGGCGCAGTTCCCATCGAAGGAAATCGCACAACGCAGTTATGACTTCCGAACCCTTGGTCTGGGCTACGCCAATATTGGCGGCCTTTTGATGAACATGGGGCACAGCTATGACTCGATTGAAGGTCGTGCGCTCTGTGGCGCGCTGACCGCGATCATGACTGGTACTGCCTATGCGACCTCGGCGGAAATTGCCGGTGAGCTGGGGCCGTTCAAAGGGTATAAGCGCAACAAAGACCACATGCTGCGCGTCATCCGCAATCACCGAGCGGCGGCCTTTGGCCAAACCGAAGGGTATGAGGGGCTTGAGGTGAAACCGGTGCCGCTTGATCACGCGGGTTGTCCGGATGGGACTCTGGTAGAGCTGGCGATGTCTTGCTGGGACGAAGCGTTGCGTCTGGGTGAAGCGCATGGATACCGCAACGCTCAGACAAGTGTGATTGCGCCTACAGGCACGATTGGTCTGGTGATGGACTGCGACACCACAGGAATTGAACCAGATTTCGCGCTGGTCAAATTCAAGAAACTTGCGGGTGGTGGCTATTTCAAAATCATCAACCAGTCGGTTCCCGAGGCGCTCGCGTCGCTTGGCTATGGCAGCGCGCAGATTGAAGAGATCAAATCCTACGCGGTTGGTCACGGAACTTTGGGTAACGCGCCAGGGATCAATCACAACACGCTGAAATCTCAGGGCTTTGGGCCCGCACAGATCGACAAGTTAGAAACTGCCGTTGCCACGGCCTTCGATATTCGATTTGTCTTTAACCAGTGGACACTTGGCGAAGAATTCTGCACCGAAGTCTTAGGATTAACCACTCAGAAACTGAACGATCCGACCTTCGATATGCTGCGTCATTTGGGGTATTCCAAAGCTGATGTTGACGCGGCGAACGATCATGTGTGTGGGACAATGACTTTGGAAGGTGCACCGCACCTGCGCGAAGATGACTACGCCGTGTTCGACTGTGCCAACCCATGTGGCAAAAAGGGCAAACGCTTTTTGTCGGTCAACAGCCACATTGATATGATGGCAGCGGCCCAGTCGTTCATTTCGGGTGCTATTTCCAAAACCATCAATATGCCCAACGATGCCACCATCGAAGATTGCCAGGCAGCTTATGAGCGCAGCTGGCAGATGGGTGTGAAGGCCAACGCGCTGTATCGTGATGGGTCAAAACTGTCACAGCCTTTGGCAGCCGCTTTGGTTGAGGACGATGACGAGGCGGCGGAAGTGCTTGAAAGTGGCGCACCTCAGGAAAAAGCCGTCGTTCTGGCCGAAAAGATCATCGAAAAGGTGGTGATCAAAGAGATCGAACGCTCGCATCGGACAAAAATGCCGGAGCGCCGCAAAGGCTATACTCAAAAGGCCGTCGTTGGGGGGCACAAGGTCTATCTGCGGACGGGTGAGTATTCCGACGGCTCGTTGGGTGAAATCTTCATCGACATGCATAAAGAGGGCGCGGGCTTTCGGGCCATGATGAACAACTTTGCCATCGCGGTGTCGGTTGGTCTTCAGTACGGCGTGCCGCTTGAAGAGTTTGTTGATGCCTTCACCTTCACCAAGTTCGAACCGGCAGGCATGGTGCAGGGCAACGACAGTATCAAAAATGCGACGTCGATCTTGGATTACATCTTCCGTGAACTGGCGGTTTCCTATCTGGACCGCACAGATCTGGCGCATGTAAAACCTGAGGGTGCAGCGTTCGATGATCTTGGCAAAGGGGCTGAGGAAACGGTCTCAAACGTCAAGGAACTCAGCGAAACTGCGGCTTCGCGGAGCCTCGAGGTTCTCAAACAAATCAGTTCAACAGGCTATCTGCGCAAACGTCTTCCACAGGATCTGATGGTGCTGCAAGGCGGTCAAGCAGATGGGTCAAACATTGCCGGCACTGATCCGGTTGCTGCGCTGAACACTTTGGTGCCGGAAACTGCGGACAGTCCCGCTGGGGATACAGCGGTGATGGGTATGAGCGCCGTCAATCGCGCGCGGATGCAGGGCTACGAAGGCGAGGCCTGCGGTGAATGCGGAAACTACACGCTGGTGCGCAATGGCACCTGTATGAAATGCAACACCTGTGGATCAACGTCAGGATGTAGCTGATTGTTTCGGGGGCGGTGCGCTGCCCCCAAACGCGGATAGGGACGCAGGCAAAAAAACTCGGGCGGTATACCAATTACGAGCCTTATCCGTGAAACTAGAGGGCCCCAATGGGGCCCTTTTTTATAGTTTTAGAAGCAATTCACCAGGTGGATTTGTTTTGAGGAAGTCGACCTCTGAGTTAAGGGATTTTGCAGTCAAATCCTGCCTGTTAACGGAACTTCCTCAATGAAAGAGTGAATAGCAAGCCTGCATCGCTCAAGATCAGCTAGCTGTGTATCCGATGTGCAGAGTTCAACAAACCGTCCATAAAGCTGTTCACCAATGAAAAATGGCAATGTGGTATCGCGTTCTACGTTTGGGATCACCTCGCTAGAGATCATGGCGCGTAGGTCGTCCCGCCAAATCCCATGCTGACGCGCGTCTCCTTCGTGGCTGTCGCTTATCTGTTGGTGCACCAAAAACCGGGCGACCTCCCGCGCAACGGGCAGTCGGATATCGCCCTTAATGTTGATCCCGCAGAGTGTGCCTCTGTGGAAGATGATATTGGTTGCGACGAAATTTCCATGTGTCGCGGAATGCGTGACCGATGCGCCAATGGAGTTTCGCGCCGCACGCTCAAGCCCATGAAATAGTTCAATCAGCAAAGCCCGATCTGATGCATTCGACATGTGACAATGCTCAGGGTTAGGAAGGCGCCCCATCCACCATCTAGGCGAGAAACTGCCCTGCTGTTGCCGTCCAGTTCCATACAGTTTCAGCCACTTGCCCGCCCGGCGAAACAGCCGTCTGCGTTGGTCGGAATCCGAACTCGATATTTTGTCGGACAGGCGCTGACCTCGTGCGAAGCTCAGAACGACAAGACCTGTATCTGGCCAGGCATGAAGACATGTGTTGGCCTGAAAGATCTCGCCGTCGAATACCCCCTCAAGGTGGTCAATTTCGCTTTGCATTGCTGCAATTTCTGAAGCGGAATTGGATTGGAAAAATTGTTTCACCACAACAGGTTTTCCATTCAACCTCGCACGAAACACGGCAGAGTGGTCGCTGTGCTTCAGAACCTCTGTAATTCGGAAACGCCTAATCCCGGGCTGAGCCAGCATTAACTCGGTGACGTTTCTAATTTCACCAGAAATCTTAGATGTTGCGTCGGGTCGGGTGTCAAGATGGGTGACATCAACAGCTGTAACCTGTCGTTCAAATCCGTACTTAGACAAGGTATCCAGAATCTTCTGGTCGGCACCTCGAGTTCCAATCTCCAAACATTGTTCGCGGAAATACCACTGAAGAAATGCGGGATAGGCGCGCGTTTCAGTCAAGGCCCGCGTCAATGCACGCGGAAAATCGGACAGGTGCTCAACCATTTCGCCAATGTGATGCAAATCTGATTTTCCGAAGAAGATGGCTGGCACGCGATGTAGGAATCCTTCAACTGCCACAGCCGAGTTGAAGGACACGGTTACACAGGCTTTTGCAAGGATATCATGCACGTTCGCCTCAGTAGCGTGCAAAGAGTGCCCTTCCAACAAAAGATCCCGCACCAAGGGCACGTCAAAGCCGGGAGCAGAAAGAGGGTGTGATTTGACCACGACCGGACGACCTTCGGCATGTTCAAGAACTGTCCGGAGCATCGCTTCGTCGGAGCAATGTGTGGTGCCATATTTGTGCGGCCCAGCACCTTGGAGAAACACCGCGATACAGCCATCGGGCAGATCTTTGTCACCTTGGGGTTGATCGTACCGAGTTTTGCGTTGCGCAACAAATTCTGTCTGTAAGTGATCAAAAAACTGTTGAGCCAGACGCGGGTCAATTTGGCTGGGATCAAATTCAAGCTTTGAAATGCTGCTATTGGCCAGAACACCCTGGGCATCAAGATGATAGAAGGGTTGAAGGTAAGCCAGGGCGACGTTCAGGACATTGTCACGCTGAATCCGGCCATTTTCGATGATATGTAGCCCGTCGTACTCCAGGATTTCATCCAATTCTGCTGGTGTGCAGGTCCCCAATCCCAAACGTTGATCACGCGGCCGAACTTCAACTGGTATGTTCATGTGATCGGCCAAGATCTTGATGCGTGTGAATAAACGCAGATGCGACGCCTGCATGTATGTGGAGCTGTACCGATCCGGAAAATGGAAGACGATCTTGGTGTGCATGAGGTGCTTTGGGGTGGCCGGAAGAGAGCAGCATACGCGCATTCTCCTCAATTTCTCTGAATAATTGTCATGTCGCAATCGCGGTTCGCTTTTTCAAGATCTGTCGAAAACACGTGAATTTCTGTCCAAAACCGAACAGGCAACCCAATGCGCAAGTCGGGCTAATAGAGCTGTACTGAACAGGAGCCGTCATGCGATATTCTGCGCTAAGACTGATCAAAGAGGCTGTGACCGGCCACAAGGGGTGGACACCTCAATGGCGGGATGTCGCGCCTCAAGACCACTATGATT
The DNA here is from genome assembly GCA_947497905.1 of uncultured Pelagimonas sp. GTDB lineage: Bacteria > Pseudomonadota > Alphaproteobacteria > Rhodobacterales > Rhodobacteraceae > CANMIH01. The sequence goes on along the minus strand of CANMIH010000001.1, from coordinate 1,101,856 downwards.
ACGTCATTATTGGTGGTGGTGGTCATGGATTGGCGACTGCGTATTATCTGGCTAAAGAGTTTGGTGGTGCTCGGATCGCTGTCCTCGAGAAAGGCTGGATCGGCGGCGGCAACGTTGGGCGCAACACCACGATTATCCGCTCCAACTACCTCTTGGACGGGAACGAACCGTTTTACGAATTCTCCCTCAAACTCTGGGAAGGGTTGGAGCAGGACCTCAACTACAACGCTATGGTCAGCCAGCGCGGGATCTTGAACCTTGTGCATACAGACGCCCAGCGCGACGCGGCGCGGCGGCGAGGCAATGCGATGATCCTCAATGGCTCTGACGCGGAGCTGCTGGATACGGAAGGGGTTCGCAAACTTTATCCGTTCCTGAATTTCGACAACGCCCGTTTCCCGATCAAAGGCGGATTGTTGCATCGCCGCGGCGGTACGGTGCGCCACGATGCGGTGGCTTGGGGTTATGCGCGAGGGGCCGACAGCCGCGGAGTCGATATCATTCAGAACTGCGAAGTTACCGGATTTCGCATTGAAAATGGCAAGGTCTTGGGTGTGGAAACCTCGCGTGGGTACATCGGCGCGAAGAAGGTTGGCGTTTCGGTTGCAGGCAGCTCCAGCCGTGTCATGGCACAGGCGGGCATGCGGTTGCCGATTGAGAGCCACGTCTTGCAAGCCTTTGTTTCTGAGGGGTTGAAGCCATTTATCCCAGGCGTGATTACCTACGGAGCTGGCCATTTCTACTGTAGCCAGTCGGACAAGGGCGGTTTGGTCTTTGGCGGCGATATCGACATGTACAACACCTATGCCCAGCGCGGGAATTTGCCGGTGGTTGAGGACGTGATCGAAAGTGGCATGTCCCTGATCCCCGCGCTTGGCCGGGCCCGTCTGTTGCGCAGTTGGGGAGGGATCATGGACATGTCGATGGATGGATCGCCCTTTATCGACAAGACCCATATCGAGGGGCTCTATTTCAACGGCGGGTGGTGCTACGGCGGTTTCAAAGCGACGCCGGCGGCAGGGTTCTGTTTCGCGCACCTCCTGAAAACGGACAGGCCGCACGAAACCGCAACTGCCTATCGATTGGACCGGTTCATGACCGGCCACATGATCGACGAAAAGGGCCAGGGTGCCCAGCCGAACCTGCATTAAGAGGCCAAGACAATGATTATCAACCATCCTCTTCTGGGCCCGCGCGATGCACAGGAATTCACCTATCTTGGCGATGCGTCTTTGTTGGATCGGCCAGATTGGCAGGTACCGGACGCAGCGCAGGCGTTTCATGATTATCTCTACCTTCGGGACAATCCCGCAGGCGACCACCGTGAACTATGGTTCCACGAGCAGGGCGACCGGTCCTGGCTTGTGGTGACGCGCAATACGCTCACCCATGAAATTTTAAATGTTGAACTGGCCCGAGATGTGGCCAAAGCGCGGAGGGCTGCGCAATGAGCCAGAGCAATCGGCTAAAGGGCGGACTTATCCAGACGGACAAACCGCTGAACTTCACCTTTGATGGCAAATCGTTCCAAGGATTTCAGGGTGATACCCTAGCGTCGGCCTTGATGGCCAATGGTGTCCGCCTGATGGGGCGGTCGTTCAAGTATCACCGCCCGCGCGGGTTGCTCACTTCGGGGAGCGAAGAACCCAACGCCTTGATGGAACTGCGCAGCGGTGGACGTCAGGAACCCAACACTCGTGCCACCGTGGCGGAGCTGTATGATGGGTTGAGTGCTCAGTCGCAGAACCGCTGGCCCTCGCTTGAACGCGATATGATGGCCATCAACGATCGGTTCTCCACTTTTTTAACCGCCGGATTTTACTACAAAACCTTTATGTGGCCTAAGGCGTTTTGGGAAAAGCTCTATGAGCCAATCATTCGTAAGGCAGCCGGGCTTGGCAGCCTGACCGGTGAAGATGATCCCGATCTCTATGACAAAGGTTTCTTGCACTGTGATCTGTTGATCATCGGCGCGGGCCCAACAGGATTGTCTGCTGCTTTGACGGCGGGTCGGGCAGGGGCGCAGGTGATCCTTGCCGATGAAGACTTCGAACTCGGTGGACGACTTCTGGCCGATGCCAATGCTTTTGAGAGCCGCTCGGGGTCGGATTGGATTTCTGAGGTTCTTGGCGAGCTAAACGCGCTTCCCAATGTCCGGATCATGCCAAGAACGACGGTTTTCGGCTCTTATGATCATGGCATCTATGGTGCCGTTGAACGGAATGCCGACCATCTGGCCACCCCGCAAGCCGATAAACCACGCCAAACCCTCTGGCGGATCTATTCGAAACGCGCACTTGTTGCCACCGGCGCGATTGAACGTCCGATTGCATTTGAGAACAACGATCGGCCCGGAATTATGCTGGCGGGGGCTGTGCGCGCCTTCGCGAACCGCTGGGCTGCGACCCCTGCGCATTCGGTTGTTGTTTTTGGCAACAACGGCGACGCACATGCCACTGCACGTGACCTTATGGCAAAAGGTGTCAACGTGCCGGCGATTATCGATGTACGCAGCGACGCGCCTGACTGTGCGGGGACAGAGGTTTTGGCCGGTGCGCAGATTGTCGAAACCAAAGGACGTCTGGGCGTGACCTCGATCACGGTTCGACTTGCTAACGGTCAGCATCGTGAGATCGCCTGTGGCTCGGTCGCTATGTCCGGAGGATGGAACCCCAATCTCGGATTGACCTGCCACCAGCGTGGGCGCCCAAGCTGGAAGGAAGACATTCATGCCTTTGTTCCTTCCTCAGATCTGCCCGTCGGACAGAGTGTGGCGGGCGCTGCTGCCGGTGATTTGAGCACACATCAAGCGTTGATGGGGGGGGCGACCAAGGCGGTTGAAGCTCTGAATGCGCTTGGAGTGACCGCAACCATGCCAGATCTGCCCGAAGCGGAAGATCGCCCGGTTGCCATCACACCGTTTTGGCATGTGAAGGGCGCCAAACGTGCCTGGCTCGACTATCAGAACGATGTGACCGTCAAAGACGTCAAACTCGCGCATCAGGAGAATTTTACTTCAGTCGAGCATCTGAAACGTTACACTACGTTGGGTATGGCGACCGATCAGGGCAAAACCTCGAACCTTGGTGCGTTGGCCGTGATGGCCGAACTTACTGGTAAGCCCATCCCAGAAACCGGAACCACCATTTTCCGGCCGCCCTACACGCCGGTTGCGATGGGGGCATTGGGCGGGCGTGCTGTTGGCAAAGATTTCCATCCCACCCGTCTGACACCCAGCCATACTTGGTCGGAAGAGCAAGGGGCTGTGTTTGTCGAAGTCGGCAACTGGTTGCGGGCGCAGTGGTTCCCCAAGGCCGGGGAAACCCATTGGCGGCAATCGGTGGATCGCGAAGTGCTTCAGACGCGCAACTCGGTGGGTATCTGTGATGTGACAACCTTGGGTAAGATCGACGTGCAAGGTGCTGATGCTGCGCAGTTTTTGAATAATATCTATGCCAATGCCTTTGCCAAACTTCCCGTTGGAAAAGTGCGCTACGGTCTGATGCTACGCGAAGATGGTGTGGCCTATGACGATGGCACTGCAGCCCGATTTGCCGATGACCATTATGTGGTGACAACCACAACCGCCAATGCGGTGCTTGTCTATCGCAACATGGAATTTGCCCGCCAGTGCCTGTGGCCGGATCTCGATGTGCAATTGATCTCAACCACCGAGGCCTGGGCGCAATATGCAGTTGCTGGCCCCAACAGCCGGAAACTTCTGCAAAAAATTGTGGATCCTGAGTTTGATATTTCAAACGAGGCTTTCCCTTTCATGGGCTGCGCTGAAATCACGGTCTGTGGTGGGTTGCGAGCGCGGCTGTTCCGGATCTCCTTCTCTGGCGAACTTGCCTATGAGATCGCTGTGCCAACACGTTATGGCGATGCCTTGATGCGTGAGATGATGAAAGCGGGCGAAGAATTTGATGTTGTCCCTTACGGCACCGAGGCGCTTGGCGTGATGCGGATCGAAAAAGGCCACGCGGCTGGCAACGAGCTGAACGGCACAACCTCTGCGCTCAACCTTGGAATGGGGCGCATGGTGTCGAAGAAAAAAGACTGTATCGGCAATGTGTTGAGCGAGCGAGACGGGATGAACACAGAAGACGCCTATCGTCTTGTTGGTATCAAACCTGTGGATAGCTCAGCGACTGTGCCTGCAGGAGGCCATCTGATGTCTGCAACTGGCCCTGTCGATGCGGCTCATGACCAGGGTTACGTCACCTCAACTGCCTATTCTCCTATTTTGGAAAGCTCGATCGGTTTGGGATTTGTGAAAAACGGTGCCGAGCGTATGGGGGAGAAACTTCGTCTGGTTAACCCTCTCGAAGGACAAAATATAATGGTCGAAATTGTCAGTGCGCATTTCGTCGATCCGGATGGGGAGAAACTTCGTGCATAACCTGAAACCCATAACACCCCTCGGTGGGGCTACGCCGCGTGTTGATACCATTGGAGCGATGACGATCACCGAAGTGGTGGATTGTGCCATGGCATCTGTTGCTGCCCGCAACGATCAGCGTGACGCGGTCAAATCTGCGCTGGCAGGAAAAATCTCTCTGCCTGAGGTTGGATTGTCTACGATGGAGGCCCCATATTCGGCGTTTTGGATGGGCATGGATCAGTGGATGATCACAGCCCCCCACGAAAGCCACGAACTTCTGGCGCAAGAGGTGAAGGCCGATGTGGGTGATACTGCCTCTGTTGTCGAACAGACCGATGCGTGGTGCCGCTTTGATGTCGCGGGGCAAGACCTGTGCGATATGTTTGAGCGTCTTTGCAATGCTCCGGTCCGGTCTATGGCGGCTGGAGCAGCCTTGCGCGGAACCTTGGAGCATCTGGGTGTGTTCCTGTGGCGCCTTGAGGACACAACGATGGCGGTTATTGCACCGAGATCGTCTGCGGGCTCACTGCATCACGCCTTGATTGGCGCGGCAAAATCCATCGCCTGATTATGTTGAGGGCAGCACATCGCTGCTCTTAACGCGCATTGAGTTCTTGGCGCGCCGGTCACTGATTGGCGTGACATCAAATGTTTCCCGATAGTGCCTCAGAAACGTGCCTGGGCTTGAATATCCGACCATATAGGCAATCTCTGTAATCGGATCGCTGGTATAAAGAACCAGTTGCCGTGCTTGCTGCATTCTCATTTTTCGATAGTATTTCAGAGGGTTCTGGCCCGTTGCTTCTTTAAAGCTTCGCTCGAGTGACCGAGTTGAAATGCCGATAGATTCAGCGACTTCTGAGATCTGCAGTGGAGTTTCTATATGCTCCGCAAAAAGTTGGATGGCCTGCGCAACCTGCTTTGGCAATAGATCCTGACTTTTGGCAGTGGAAATCGCAGGTGTCTTTTGAGAGATGGCTTCGCTGCGAATAAAAGGGTGCTGAAACCAGCAGGCGACTTCGGCCATGATGTCTCCACCCAATCGGTCTTCGATCAACGTGAGCATATGGTCAAAGACGGCGGAAGCACCTGAGATGGTTGTGAACCTGTCCTCGCGACAAATCACGGTGTTCTGCGTTGGAATGTCGGGAAACTCGGCCTGAAAGGCCGCTTCATAACACCAATGAACAGATAGTGGCGTTTCGCCAGTTAAACCTGTGCGGGCCAATGCAAAAACCCCACCACTGATAGCACCAAGCTGGGTTGCACCACGCATCAGTCGCTGCAACACGGCATTCGCACGTGATGGGTCTACCAAACTTGCATTCGGGCTTGCGGTGAACAGCAAAACATCAAGGTCAGTTACCTCAGATAGGCTGATATCCGGTGCAAAACTAACTCCGGCCGAAGAGGCAACCGGAGAGAGGTTTTCGGCGACCACTTTCCATTGAAAAGCCAACTTGCCAGAAATTTCATTGGCTGCCCGAAGGGGTTCAATGCATGACGTTAGGCATGCCATTGGAAACCCTGGAAAAATAAGTATGCCAAGCGTTAACGGCGCATCTGGTTGGCTCATGATACACCTCCTTCGATGATCTCGGCTGTGGTGTCCAAGATGTGTTTCTCTAATAGCCTGGCCGCCGGCGAAAGCGCAGAATCGGTACGGCGTAGAAGATGAATTTGTCGCTTTGCAGAAGCATCCGCCAGAGGCCGAAACCGCAAACCTGAGAAATTTGCTGCTTTAACGGCCATTTCAGGAAGGATCGTGACCCCAATATTGGCATGCACCATCGCCATAATCGAAGTGATATTATGAGCAGAGAGCAAGGCCCGATCATGCAGTCGTTGTGAGGCCTCGACCTGGATGTTTGCTGACAGGCTATTGGCAATCAATCTTTCGTTCCAGAGAGGTTCCCACTCAATTGGTCCTGTTTCCTGAGCAAAGGAATGATGCTCGGAACAGATCACGCCAAAGGCGTCTGACAGTAAGAGTTGGCTGTGCATGGCGACAGAACGGTTCGCCAGCGTCGCGATGCCGATATCGATGCGATTGCGCGACAGCTCATGTAAGATTGACCCTGAATCCATGTCTCGCACCTGGAGATCAACCTTGTCGAATTCTTTGATATGGCGCGATAAAACCTGTGGCAGGATGGTTCCGGCAACAGATGGAACAGTTGCGATCCTCACATGGCCATGTGTGGCATTGGCAAACCCTTCAATAGCCTTCACCGTATTGTCGAACTGCTGAATCTCGCGTTCGGCCTGCTCTAGAACGAACTCGCCCAACGCGGTCAGTTTGTTCTTTCTATCAGTTTCAAACAGCGGCTCGCCCAGATGTGTTTCTAGCTGTTTAAGCATCATGGAAACTGCTGATGGCGTGCGTCCAAGCGACGAAGCGGCATCGCTCAGGTTTCCGTGGCGCGCCACTGCTGCAAAGCCACGCATCATTTCAATTTTGAGTGCCATCGCCCCATTTCATTTTTCCTGAAGTGATCTTCAATAGTTTGAGTTTGATTGAAGTTGGGCGTGGAGTCCATAAGCAGGCGACGAATTCCCTGTGAGGCGAGAAACCCATGACCGAGATCCAAAAGAACCTGATTGCTGGCGAGTGGCTGGCTGGCGAAGGCGAAATCGAAAATCGCAATCCGTCGGATCTGAGCGATCTGGTCGGTGTCTTTGCACAGGCCAGCGGTGATCAGCTTGAGGCAGCTTTGGATCAGGCCCGTGTTGCCCAGCGCGAATGGGCGGCCTATGGCATCGAACGCAAACAGGCCGTTCTGATGAACATCGGCAATGAACTGATGGCACGTGCGGAAGAGCTTGGCACTCTGTTGGCCCGCGAAGAAGGTAAACCTTTCGCCGAGGGTAAAGGTGAAGTGTATCGCGCAGGTCAGTTCTTCACCTACTACGCCGCAGAATGTCTGCGCCAGATTGGTGAAAATGCCGACTCGGTGCGCCCGGACATTGAAATCGACGTGCGCCGCGAGGCGGTTGGCGTCGTGGCGATTATCTCGCCCTGGAACTTCCCCACTGCGACCGCTTCGTGGAAAATCGCGCCTGCTCTGTGTTATGGTAACGCCGTTGTCTGGAAACCTGCGAACATCACACCCGCATCGGCAGTTGCCCTGACCGAGATTATCAACCGTCAGGATATTCCCAAGGGCCTTTTCAGCCTTGTTATGGGCGCAGGCCGCACAATCGGCCAACGTTTGGTTGAAAGCCCAAAGGTCAATGCGATCTCGTTCACCGGCTCGGTTCCTGTCGGAAAAGGCATCGCATCCGCAGCTATTCAGAACCTGACCAAGGTTCAGATGGAGATGGGCTCAAAGAATGCTCTGGCCGTTATGGATGATGCGGATCTTGATCTTGCGGTGACGTTAGCGCTGGGTGGGGCCTTTGGTGGAACCGGCCAAAAATGCACTGCCTCGTCGCGTCTGATTGTTCACGAAGCCATCCATGATGCCTTTGTTGAAAAGCTGGTTGCAGGCACCAAAGCGATGAAAGTGGGTCACGCGCTTGAGGCCGGAACTCAGATGGGCCCGGTGGTCAGCGAGCAACAGCTGAGCGAAAACCTGTCCTATGTCGAACTGGGCAAATCGGAAGGTGCCGAGCTTGCCTGCGGCGGTGTTCGCCTTGAGATGCCTCATGACGGGTTCTATATGAGCCCCGGTGTTTTCCTGAACTCTACCAACGACATGCGCATCAACCGTGAAGAGATGTTTGCGCCTCTGACCAGCGTAATCAAAGTTGGCAGCTATGATGAAGCTCTGGCCACGGTCAATGACACCAACTTTGGCCTGACCTCTGGCATCGTCACAAAATCGCTGGCCCGGGCCACGCATTTCCGTCGCAACGCACAAACTGGTGTTGTCACCATCAACCTGCCAACCGCTGGCACCGATTATCACGTACCCTTTGGCGGGCGTGGTGACAGCTCCTACGGACCACGCGAACAGGGCAAAGCTGCGGCTGAATTCTACACCACAGTGAAAACCGCCTACATCAGCGCAGGTCCTGTCTGATGCTTCGGATCGATGGTCTGCAATATGCCAACTGGTCGGAAAAGATTTTCCGCCAGTTGCGCGAAGGCGGCGTGGATGCCATCCACGTCACCATCGCCTATCACGAGACCTTTCGGGAAACGGTTCTGAACTTTGAAAAGTGGAACCGCTGGTTTGAGCAATACCCTGATCTGATCATGAAGGGGCAATGGGCGTCGGACATCGACAAGGCACGGGAAACCGGGCGCACGGCGGTGTTCTTTGGATTTCAAAACCCAAGCCCAATTGAAGACGATATTGGCTTGGTCGAGATCCTTCATACGCTCGGCGCCCGGTTTATGCAGCTGACCTATAACAATCAGTCACTTCTTGCGACCGGATGCTATGAGGCGGAGGACATGGGCCTGACCCGCATGGGGAAGCAGGTTGTCAAGGAAATGAACCGCGTTGGGCTTGTGGTTGACATGAGCCACTCGGCAGATCGGTCGACCATTGAGGCGGCGGAGTTTTCTGAGCGTCCAATCGCTATCACCCATGCCAATCCATATGACTGGTCGCCCGCGTTGCGCAACAAACGCGACAGTGTGATCCGCGCCGTGACTGAAAATGGCGGCATGTTGGGGTTCTCGGTCTATCCGCACCATCTTAAAGATAAATCCGACTGCACCTTGCAAAGCTTCTGCGAGATGATTGCGCGGACCGCAGACACCTATGGGGTCGAGCATCTCGGGATCGGGACTGATCTGTGTCAGGACCAACCGGACAGCGTCGTTGAGTGGATGCGCGTGGGACGTTGGACCAAGGAAATCGACTACGGTGAGGGATCAAAATCTGCACCGGGTTTCCCCGCTATGCCAAGCTGGTTTGAAGACAACCGGCACTTTGGCAACATCGAAAATGGACTGCGTGCAACTGGTATGAGTGAGGCCGACGTGGCCGGAATTATGGGCGGAAACTGGTACTGCTTCTTTGCCGAGAACTTCGGCCCGCAAGCGTAACGCCAGCAGACTTTAGCGAACAGAATCCTGCACCCCGACCGTGGGTGCAGTCTTAAAATGTGGGAGGACAGATGTCTCAGGCATCTTTGGAAACGACATCGAAGAAAGGCGGTCTCAATATACCGCTTTTCCTGATTTCGGGGGGCTTTATCGCGCTGTTTTGCGTGGCGGCCTTGATCAATCTTGACGCACTGTCGGCAGCTGTCGACTGGGGCTTCAATATATCGGCAACCTATTTTGGTCTGTATTGGCAGGTTCTGCTTCTGGCGACCTTTCTCATCGGCCTTGTGCTGTGTGTGCTGCCCGGTGGTCGCGCCATTATGGGCGGGTTGACCGCACCTGAGTTCACCACGTTCCAGTGGGGATCGATGATCATGTGTACGCTGCTCGCGGGCGGTGGTGTGTTCTGGGCAGCCGGCGAACCGATTGCGCATTTCTTGTATTCGCCCCCACTTTATGGTGCTGAAGGCGCAACAGAAGCTGCTGTTAACCCGGCGATTGCTCAAAGCTTCATGCATTGGGGTTTCCTGGCCTGGGCCATCCTTGGATCGCTGACCACCGTCATGTTGATGCACTATCACTATGAAAAAGGTTTGCCGCTGGCGCCGCGTACGCTGCTCTACCCTGTGTTTGGTGACAAAGCGATCCATGGCCCCATCGGGGTGATTGCGGATGCATCCTCAATCATTGCTGTGGTTGCAGGCACTGTTGGTCCCATTGGTTTTCTTGGTCTGCAAGTTAGCTATGGTTTGGCTGAGCTGTTTGGCATTCCTGATGTCTTTGCGACACAGGCAGCTGTGATTGCCGGTTTGGTGGCCATCTACACCATTTCTGCGATGACCGGTTTGTCGCGTGGCATTCAGATCCTGTCCAAAGTCAATGTGATCCTCGCCGCAGCTCTTTTGCTGTTCGTTCTGATCGCGGGACCGACCGGCTTTATCTTTGGCTCGTTCTTCTCGGGCTTTGGCACCTATGTTGGAAACTTCTTCCAGATGGCTCTTTACCGTGGCGATGCGGCGGTCTTTGGTGCGCCCGGCTGGCTCGGCTGGTGGACTGTGTTCTTCTGGGGCTGGTTCATGGGCTATGGCCCGCTGATGGCCATGTTCATTGCTCGTGTCTCGCGCGGGCGGTCGATCCGTTCGATCATCATCATGCTCTCGGTTGTCGCTCCGATCGTAACCAACTTCTGGTTTACCATCATCGGCGGGACAGGGATCTCGATGGAACTGACCGAGCCCGGCACGATTTCGGCAGCGTTTGAGGGGTTCAACCTTCCGGCTGCTCTGCTGGCCATCACCACCAACCTGCCTATGGGCTTTATCGTTTCGCTTCTGTTCCTGATCCTGACCACGATTTTTGTGGCCACAACTGGGGATTCGATGAGCTACGTGATTTCGGCTACCATGAGTGACGCAGAGACCCCGCCAGCAGCGGTTCGTGTGTTCTGGGGCGTTGCTATGGGCGTTATGGCGATCATTCTGATCTCGGTCGGTTCGGGCGGTGTCTCGAAACTTCAGAGCTTCATTGTGGTGACCGCCGTACCTGTTTCGTTGATTTTGTTGCCCTCGCTCTGGGATGCACTGCGCATCACGCTAGCTAAAGGCAAAGAAAGCTAAAACCTAGGACTGGGCAGATGAGTTTTGCCCAGTCCTTCGCCCCACAGCGGGGCATTCGGAAACGCGCGACACCCCAGATTGCAAAGGCTACCTTGAATGACCAAAGTCTCCTGCCGCGACCCCAATTTGGTAATGCGCCTAGCGCGCCTTGGATCAATTCACCAATCGCGTCTTTCATTTATGCGCATCCTGACCCGCCGAATGGCGCGTGAAGGATGGCGTTTCGAACAAACAGCATTTGAAATCGACGCATCCGGTGTCGGACATGCTGTTTACACGGCCCATGGGCCGGACCGGTCGTATTCCCTGATCGCATTTGCCCATGATCTGCCTGCCGAAAAACGGTCTGATCGGGTGATCGCAGAGGCGTGGGATGCAACCTTTACTCTATTCGATGGTATTCCAACCTTAGACGACATCTCACGCCTGTCCCAGAACATTCCTTTGCAAGAGGCCGGTCGGGTCAGCGGGACTGAGCTGTCCGTGTCCCGAGCCAATCGCTCGGTGAGGCTTTGGGAACATGTTGTGAGCGCCCTTGCCTCAGGTAAGCAGCCCTCGGCGGACCAGATCGATGCGGTCGGTTACCTGATGCGCACCACTGCGGTCTATGGCTCTGGCAAACTTGGAGCGGCGGATCGCGAAATGATTGCCGATCGCCCCGAGTTTCATGCACCTTTCCAGGTCGAAATGCTGTCGGTTTATCTGACTAGATGGTTTGTGACCGATTTAGTGCAGCATATGGCCAATATCCGAGCGGCTGAAACCGGCGCCACGGCCGAACAGCTGGACGCCGACCTCGCGCGCTCAATGGGAATTGGTAATTCAACGGGTCTCGGCATGGCGCCGTTTCTGTTGAACCATCCGGTTCTTTTCAACAACTGGGTTGCAGCGCGTGAGCAGGCCATTCAGGCGGTGCGGCAGGTTGAATGGGCAACAGACGAAGATATTGCACTGTTCAAGCACCTACTGGACCGCAGCAAACAAACCATCGCCACCTGGCATTCAGAGCATCCTATTCAGATTGATAAGCTTTCCGCGCTGCGCGCCGATGTGGTGTTGGTCACAAGCTATCTCGTTCAGGCTGATTTAAGCGCCTCACATCCGTGGGACGCCCTGTACCGGTGGGCAGAAGAGACTCTGTCGCTTGAAGGGCAAGAGTGGATAGCATCGCTCATGCTCGAACCCTACGGGGCTTTGGTGGATGACATGTCTTCAGGCATGGCCGCAGACAATACCGCAACCTTCCGCATCGCAGGCGCCATGAGCATCGGTGATCTTCGCGCTTTGCTGGCGGATGTGTACACTTGGGCGATTGAGACCAACTGGGCGGCACCTGAAAACAAAGCGCGGGCCTGGTATGTGTCGGAAGAAAAGCTTGAACCTAGGCTGGGTGAGCGCTTTGAAGAACCAATTGAAGAGTATGAACAACCGCTCGCACCTGGTCGGGATGCGGCCGCGTTGTTCAACGCCCTTGCGCATTGGCCGGATGAAGCTCAGGTCTCTGATTTCTTGCTTCGCCATCCTGAGCACCGCCACGTTTTGCGCCGGGCGCAGATTGTAGGCCGTGCGCCGTATGCCGAGATCCGCGACAACACCATTTCGGACCGCGTCCTGCCCATCGATATGCTGCGCTGCAAACTGGCGTTCTTTGGGGCCACGAAGTTCGATCCACGCTCTGACCGCTGGGTGCGGATCTGCATGTATGGCAACGCACCATTTCCGCTAGAGCTCACTCAAGATAACGCTGACTTCTGGGTCTACCCGGATCAAGAGGAGGCCAAAGCATGAGCCACTCGTTGAATGAAATCGAGGCCATGAGCAAACGGGCAGGGCGCGGCGCTGGCCTGTCGTGGGGATTGGCAGAAGAGGCCGCCAAAGGCACCCGCTGGCTGTCGGCCTTTGGGTTCCCAGGCACCGAATTGTTGGCTGATCTGCTTGAATTGAATGACCGCATCCCTCCGATTGATGTCTCACCGGTGTCCTTGAGCGCTGAGGTTTGGCATGCGCCGGCCCGGCGCATGAGCCCACTGATTGCAGGCGCGTCTTTGAGTGACTGCGCCGTCAGGCTTTTGGACCGGGGAACAATCACTATGGAAAATGTGAGCCTGCCTCTTTTAGCTGTTCCATTCATGGGCGGTGCAGCGCTGCGTCTTGGCGTACCTGTCGCGGTAGAGTGGGTTGGTGCCCGTCTGGCAACGGATGGCAAACAGCTGTGTGTTCAGGCCTCACCCGAGGCCCTAGAAGCGCGTCAGGCTCAAAAACTTGTCTTTTCTGCTCCGGCCGACATGTCCGGACGACGTGAGCCCGTTTTGCGTGCAGATGTCTCAGAAGAAAGTTGGGATCGGCTCGCCGCATTTGCGCACCGAACCTTTGCACCTGCCACTGAAGAAAGCCGATTGCGTGGCGCAGGTGCCGGTCTAAGCGACAACGACTGACAACTTTAGAAAGTCCTCACAAGAGGCTGTTTAATATAAAAAGAAAGATCGACATGACAGCGACAGAAACCCTCTCTCTCTCCGAAATCGAAGATCTGGCCTTTCGCGCTTTGGTGAAGGCTGGGACATCAGAAGAAAATGCGCGGCCACTGGCTGTGGCGACTGCCATGACTGAGGCAGACGGCGTGTCCTCGCACGGTTTGGCCTATATCCCAATCTATGCGCAGCACGTTGAGTGCGGCAAGGTCGACGGAACTGCCAAGCCCGTGGTCAGCCATCCACGCCCGGCGGTGGTGTCCGTTGATGCCGCGACTGGCTTTGCACATAGCGCGATTGATCAGGGGTTTGAAAAACTGATCCCGCTGGCGAAAGAGCAGGGTGTTGCGGTGCTGGCGGTGAACAACTCCTACAACTGTGGCGTTCTTGGGGTACATACCCAACGCTTGGCACAGGCCGGTCTGTTGGGGATTGGTTTTACCAATGCGCCCGCTTCGATTGCCCCCTCGGGGGGCGCAAAACCAGTAGTCGGCACCAACCCGTTTTCCATTGCAGCACCGGACGCCGATGGAAACGCCGCGCTTTTGATCGACCAATCGGCCAGCACAATCGCCAAAAGCGAGGTTATGAAACACGCGCGTGAGGGGAAATCTGTGCCGGAAGGATGGGTTTTGGACGCGGACGGCCAGCCCACCACAGATCCTGAGGCCGGATTGAAAGGGTCCATGGTTCCTTCAGGTGGGTACAAAGGCGTAGGGATCGCGCTGACTGTCGAGCTGATGGCTGCGGCGATGACCGGCGCAACCTTGGGCTCTGTGGCGAGCCCATTTTCCGGGACAGCGGGCGGTCCTCCTAAAACAGGTCAGTTCTTTATTGCAGTTGATCCTTCGGCCACGTCCGGTGGTGTGTTCCAGGAAAAACTGGCTGATCTGATTGCATCGTTCCGCGACCAATCGGGCGCGCGTCTTCCGGGAGATGGCCGCTTGTCGTGCCGTCAGCGTGCCGCGTCTGAAGGTGTGGCGGTCAACGCAGCCCTGCTTGAAAAAGTCCGTGCCTTGGTTTGAACATTTCAGCCCCAGTTGCAAACTGGGGCTGGTTTTTTGCGAAAGGTCGGAAGTAAACTCAGTTAGATGCGGCGCGGCGTACCAGGCTAACACAGACGTCCGTGGCCTGAGCCATGTCTTGAACAGAAATCCATTCCTTTGGCCCGTGAATGCACTGCATCCCAGTGAAAATATTTGGAGTAGGAACGCCCATTTCCGTCAGGCGTGAACCATCAGTGCCACCACGAATGGGAACCGACAAAACCTTGATATCATTGTCTGCGCAGGCCGCACGCGCGAGATCAACCGGGGTCATATCCTTTTCAAGCCAATAGCGCATGTTGCGATACTGAGGGTGAATCTCACAAGTGATTTTTGCCCGAGGTTCAGTTGCTTGGACGGTATTGCAGACCTGTTGCAATAGGTTACCTTTGGCCTCCAAACCGTCCAGTTCAAAGTCGCGCAGAATGAACTTCAACACCATCTCCGAAGATCCACCTTCCATATCGGTCGCGTGGATGAACCCTTCATTTCCTGATGTGGTTTCGGGCTGCAACGTGGCCTGCGGGAGTGTCTGAATGATCTTCGACGCCAGATGGATCGCGTTGACCATTTGATCTTTGGCGCGTCCGGGGTGAATTGAAACACCGGAAACAGTGACAACCGCGCGGTCTGCTGAAAAACTTTCGTAGACCACTTCGCCAACTTCACCACCGTCGAGCGTATAGGCGAAATCCGCCTTGAGATCGCGGGCCAGACGATTGTCAAAACCGCAGCCAATTTCCTCGTCAGGCGTGAAGGCAATTCGGATTGGAGGGTGCGGAACATCTGGATTGTTCAACAACTCGCCCGCCATGGCCATAATGATGGCAATTCCTGCCTTATCATCCGAACCCAAAAGCGTCAGGCCGGAGGCCGTGACAATATCATGGCCGATTTTTGTGCCGAGATAGGGGTGCTCTTCTGGCGACAGGACCAGATTTGGATCATCGGGAAACGTGATGTCACCGCCATTGTACCCTTTGATCACACGAGGTTTGACGTTGGTGGCGTTAAACTGCGGCGCGGTGTCGACATGGGCCAGAAATCCAATGGTTGGCCCCGGTGATGTGCCGGGAATGGTGGCTAGAACAACACCGTAGTCGGTTAGTTCGACATCAGAAGCACCAATCTCATTAATTTCTTTTTCCAGCAATTTCAGCATGTCCCACTGACAGTCTGTGCTGGGAGTAACCAATGTCGTCTCGTCGCTTTGGCTGTCGATGGCCGCGTAACGCACCAAGCGCGTCTCAAGTTCTTGATTGAATTTACTCTGCATAAGGACTCCTCTGGATTGCGCGCACAAGGCCAGTCATCGAGGAGACTGTCAAGCCATGGTGGTGGCGCAAACATCAAGGTGCAGCAGGTGTGGAGGCCCCATCAGGGGCCCCTCAAACCTTGAAAGTTATACTGTTGCCACCCGCTCTTCGGCGCGTGCGAGGGCGCGCATCAGGCCAAAGGCACAGATTGCGAAAATCAGCACACCATAGGCGAGTGGCTTTGGGGTGCCGTCAAACAACATGCCAACCGGCGCGGCGAGGATCACCGCAATCACAGTGGCGACCGCACCAATGACCGAGGCCGCGACACCTGCGATATGCCCCATATGTTCCATCGCGATGGCGTTCATATTGCCAAGCATCAGACCTGCCTGGAAGAACACCGTGACCTGCCAGATGACAAAGGCCGGGAAATGCCACGCTGGGCCAAACCCTTGCAGGACAATGATCATGATGCAGCTGAAGGCGATCTGAGACACCAGCGCGGCTGTGACTAGTCGGCGCATCCCCAGCCGCATCACCAGTTTCGCATTCAGGAAACCGGACACACCGGAAATCAGGGCTGCCATGCCAAACCAGAAGGGAAAGCTCTCGGCGCGGCCAAATCCTTGGTCATAAACTGGCTGGACTGACATGATCATCGCAAACAAAGACGACATGCAAAACCCTTGGGCCGGAATCGACAAACGGGTCACCGGGTGGGAATACATTTCGCCCATCGCGCTTTGAATAGCGGCCCAACGAAACGGGCGGCGATTTGCCTGAGCCAGTGTCTCAGGCATGCGAGTCGCCATCCAGATGGATGAAATCAAAGCAAAAATTGCAAATGCCCAGAAAATCGAAGTCCAGCCGGCGAAGGCAATGAGATAGGCACCCATCAGTGGAGCAATGGCTGGGACCAGTGTGAAGATGATCATCACAAACGAGATTGTCCGCGCCATTTCACGACCCGCGTATAGGTCACGGAGAATTGCCAGCGACACAACACGCGGTCCAGCGGCTCCGAGGCCCTGCACCAGACGCGCGGCCAGCATGATTTCGAGGCTCTCAGAAAAGGCTCCAACCATCGAGGCCACGGCATAAACGCCTGCGCCCCAGAGCATGACCGGTTTGCGGCCAAATCTGTCCGACAAGGGACCGGTGAACAGCGTGCCGAGCCCCATCCCAAGCACAAAGCTCGCCACCACGAGCTGTTCCAGATTGTCCCGTCCAGGTGCAAGCTCTTCAGCAATATCCGGCAATGCCGGGAGCATCGCATCAATTGAGAACGCAACGGTGGCCGTCAACATCGCCATAAGGGCGATGATTTCATATCGATGGGGTAGGGATGGCATGGTGACCTCTAATTGAGACACATCTGCCTAACAGCGTTTGGGACCTTTGAACAGGTCTTTGCAGCTGCAACAGTTGTAGCATGCGCAACTTAAACGCACAGTCTATCTGCATTACTGCGCAGATTTACGATCTGGTGCTTCATCTTCGTTGGCCGGTTTAGGTTCCGGTTCTGGTTCTCCGCCCAGATGGGCGGCAAGCCAATTGGTGTGTTCTTCACGTTTTCGCATGGCAAAATGGCCGAACTGTTGAACCGCAACGGCAAAAATACCCAAGCCCACCATGATAAAGATCGTGGTGCCAATTTTGCCGACGACAGTCACCGGCACCAGTTTGCCGTAGCCCACAGTAGACAGGGTTACGACCGTGAAAAAATACGCATCAATCCACGACCATCCTTCGACAAATCGAAAGAAGACCGTTCCAGACAAAATGATTGTGGCCAAAGATCCTAAGATCGTGGCGATGCGAAGGGCATTCATGAGTTCGGATCTGCGCCCTGGCGCAGTTCTTCGATAACCTGCGCCCAAAGCTCAGGTGGTTGCGCGCCGGGAACCGCATGTTTTCCTGCGACAATAAAGGTGGGAACCGAATTGATCCCCATGCCGCGCGCCGAGGCGTCGCGCTCGACGATATCGCGTTTGTCTTCGTCCGTTTTGAGAAGACGCAAAACCATGCTGGCATCCATTCCGGCACCATCCGCGACATCGGCCAGCACTTCATGACTGCCAATATCACGGCCATCTACAAAATAGGCTTTGAACAGCCCCGAGACCACACGGGTCTGCGCCTCTTCGATCCCGGCCCAGTGAATAAGCCGGTGGGCATCAACGGTGTTTGGCGTGGTTTTGATGTCGTCCAAATTCATAGCAAGACCAGCGGCTTCCGCATGTTGATGCACGGGCATATAGGCATCGACGGCTTCTTTTTTGCCACCAAATTTACCTTCCAGATAGGCACGTCGGTCCATTCCCTCGGCAGGCATCGCCGGATTGAGCATAAAGGGGAGCCAGCGGATCTGGAATGGATGGTCCGGATTGGCTTCTAATGCGCGGTCCAGATGTGATTTTCCGATATAGCACCAGGGGCAAATCGGATCAGAAAAGATATCAAGTTGGATCATGTCACGTCCTCTTTGCCTGTCTCATAGCAGGGGATTACCCAGAATGCGACGGATGGCACCTTATTTCGGTGATGGAAACTGGTTTTTCAACGCGGAACGAAGAAGTTTACCATTGGGATTGCGCGGGAGCTTATCCACCCGAATGAAGGTACGAGGGCACTTGTACCGGGCAAGCCGTTCCTGTGCAGCAATTTTTAGCTGTTCCTCATCCAAGGCTTCAGCAGAGGTGTAGAAACATGCGATGATACGGACATCTTCTTTGATTGCGATGTCTGTCACGGCAAGTTCGCTTGTTCCTGCAAGTCCGTTTAGAGAGGCTTCTACCTCGAGCGGTGACACGCGGAACCCGCCGGCATTCATCATGTCGTCGTTTCGTCCAAGGTAGGTGATGGCATCGCTGTCCGACATGCTGGCGCGATCCCCTGTCAAGAACCAGTCCCCTTGAAATTTGGCTTGGGTTGCTTCAGGAGCACCCACATACCCGATCATCAGGCCTGGGTCGGATTTGTGCACTGCAATTGTGCCCTCTTCGCCGCGGGCCACGGGGTGGCCGGTTTCGCCCAAAATCGCAATGTGCCGACCAGATTGAGGGTGTCCTAAGGTTCCGGGGGTATGCAGGTGCGTAGGAGATGATGAAATAAATGTCGAACACTCTGACAGACCATAGGCTTCGTAAATCTCGCCTTCTGTGGAGGCGCGCCAAGCATCACGGATCGTTTGAGAGAGCTTTTCGCCAGCTGCAAGCCCATGCCTCAGGGCCGGAAGGTCGGGCAGGTCTGACTTTAACATCTGTCTATAAACGCCCGGTGCGGCCGCAAAAAGACTCGCGTCATATTGCGCAAGAAGGTTCCCAAGCTCAAATGGATCTGTGCCAGTCGCTGGGATCAAGGCTGTCGCGCCTTTGGTCCAAGGATCCATCAGGCCTGTGCCGAGAGTGAAGGTCCAATTGAAAGCCCCGGCGTGTAACAAGCGATCGTCAGAACGTAGCCCGTACCAGCCCTCCATCATCATCTGGCGTGCCCAAATCGCGCGATGAGCGTGGCCCACGGCGCGCGGAATACCTGATGTTCCGGATGTGTAGATGATGTAGGCCATACGATTGGGGTCACCCAAATCCCAATCCGAGGGTGGAAGGCTGCGCCACTCAAGCGCCTGTTCCGTCGACAGCAATGTAACATCTGTTTCGGGGCAGCTGACGTCCGGCGCGCGTAAAATCGCTTTGGGATTGAGGGTTTCTATGATCTTGCTCACCTCACCTTTGGTGAGCTGCGACGAGGTCGGCACGGGAATGATCCCGGCTGCGATGGCACCAAGATAGATGATCGGGAAATCGACCGTATTCCCAACCCGCATCACCAGAATATCGCCGGGTCTCAGGCCACTTGCCAACAGTCCGGTGGCTGTCCCACGCACGGCTTTGATCAACTCTGCATAGGTCCAGACCTTAGCATCGGTTTCAGAAATGACGACCAAAGCCTGTTTGTCAGGTGTGCGTTCCCCAGCGGCCAGCACATGGGCCGCAAGGTTGAAAGGAGCGGGACAGGGCGCGGAGGCACCTTTGTTAAACAGAGAAACCATAGGTTTGGATTAGGCCTCTGACGCGTGCTGTGCAAGTCCCTGACTTGATTGCTTGCCTGCGGGCACTTATAGCAAGGACCCATGACCCAAGATCCCAAATCCCTTATTCGCATCGCACGTGAAAACGGCGAAGATGAAAGCGTTGAGCCATTAGATCTGGGACAGCGTGTCCGAGATCTTCGTAAAGAGCTGGACTGGACACTTGAACAGGCCGCCAAACAGGCCGGTTTGGCGCGCTCGACATTGTCGAAAATCGAAAACGGCCAGATGTCTCCCACGTATGACGCGTTGAAGAAACTGGCGGTTGGGTTACAGATTTCTGTGCCTCAGCTTTTCACGCCTCCTCAGCAGGAAAAAGTGAATGGCCGTATGACGATTACGCGTTCAGATGAGGGCCAAAAGCACGCGACAGCGACTTACGAGCATGTGTTGTTGGGCGAAAATCTCACGCGCAAGAAGATGCTGCCCTACCGGGCGCGGGTACGTGCGCGGGATATGGCAGAGTTCGACGGTTGGGTGCGCCATGACGGCGAAGAGTTTCTCTATGTTTTGACGGGAGTTGTGCGCCTTTACACCGAATTCTATGAGCCAGTGGAAATGAAGCGCGGCGACAGCGCCTACTATGATGCCACCATGGGGCACAATGTTGTGTCATTGTCTCAAGAAGACGCGACCATTCTTTGGGTCACGTCCTTAGCATAACATATGGCCCTAAGGGCTTGAGCTAGCACGCAGCTTGTATTGAAAATGTGTTAATCAAAGAAAAGCCCCGCCAGATTGGCGGGGCTTTCTGTTTTACTTTTCAGGCAGAAGCCCGCGTGGGCTAAACCTGAGCACGATCAGCAGGATCAAACCCATCGTCAGCAAACGCATATGTTGCACGCTGTCGAGCAGGTGTTCCTTAAGCGCAGATCCGTCTGCCATGCCTGCGGTGAGTATGTTCATCAGGCCCTGGCCCAGAGGTTCAACCTGAACCCAGAGGAACCAGATGATCATGCCGCCAAGAATAGCGCCCATGTTGTTGCCAGACCCACCGACAATCACCATGACCCAGATCAGGAAGGTGTAGCGCAGCGGCTGATAGCTCGACGGGGTCAGCTGACCATCAAGGGTGGTCATCATCGCGCCTGCGACACCACAGATTGCCGATCCTAGGATGAACACCTGCAAGTGGCGGAAGGTGACATCCTTACCCATGGCGCGGGCCGACACTTCGTTATCGCGAATGGCGCGCATCATGCGGCCCCATGGCGATTTAAGCGCAAGCTGGGCCAGCACCAGAACGATCACCAGTACAATCGCAAAGAGCAGTGAATAGCTGAGCTTAACGTACAGAGTTGACGCCGTTGTGGCATCCAAACCGTAACCCGCAGCTGCCTCAACAAATCCGGGATTGTTTTGCAGATCGATTTCACGCGCCACCGGACGCGGCAGACCGATCACGTTTTTCACGCCACGGGCCAGCCAGTCTTCGTTTTTCATGATGGCGATGATGATCTCAGAGATGCCAAGCGTTGCGATAGCTAGGTAATCCGAGCGCAACCCCAGGGCTGTCTTGCCAATGATCCAGGCACCGCCAGCGGCAAGCAGACCACCAACCGGCCAAGCAAAGAGCACCGGAAGTCCAAGACCACCGAGGTACCCGCTCACAGCAGGGTTCACGGCTTCGATCGCCGCAACGCCGGGATCGCGCACCATCCGATAGAGGATAAGTCCGCCAATCAGAACTACAGCCACGAGCCATGCTTTGCGGAAGTTCCGCCAGATATAGGCCGAAGCTGCAACCGTGGCCGCGATGATCACCAGAGCACCGATGGCCCGTAGACCACCTGCAGACCAGGCCTCTTGAACGGGGGGCATTGAGGTCAGGACAACCCCAAGACCACCCAGAGCCACAAAGCCCATGACGCCAACATTGAATAGGCCCGCGATGCCCCACTGAAGGTTCACCCCCAGAGCCATGACCGCACTGACGAGCCCCATGTTGAGAATCAAAAGCGCCGAGTTCCAGCTTTGAACCATGCCGGTGCCAATGATCAGAACCGCGACAAAGGCAAAGAGAAAGAGCGTTTTAACAGACTGGGTCATACCGATTTCCCTTTAAACAGGCCGGTCGGTTTGAACAGCAGGACAATCACGAGGATCATAAAGCTGACGGCGAATTTATAGTCAGTGGCCAAGAGCTGAACCAAACTGTCGGGTTCGAGGTTTTCCGGCAGCAGGTAGCGCAGAACCTTCTTCCAAGCATAGGTGATGCCGACCTCTGAGAAGGCAATGACAAAACCGCCCGCGATGGCACCCACGGGGCTGCCCAAACCTCCGACAATCGCGGCCGCGAAGATTGGAAGAAGGAGCTGGAAGTAGGTGAAAGGCTTATAGCTTTTGTCGAGACCATAAAGCGTTCCGGCGATCACGATCAGAGCCGAGACGATCAGCCAAGTCACCATCACAACACGCTCGGGGTTGATGCCCGACAGGAGTGCCAGATCTTCGTTGTCCGAAAACGCACGCATGGATTTGCCTGTGCGCGTCTTGTTCAGGAACCAGAAGAGCAAGATCACGACAATCACCGCTGTCAGAATGGTCAAACCCTGTGTGGTTTTGAAGGCAAGACCTTCACGCAGCCCGGTAAGTGCTTTGAATTCACGCGCGGAAATGATGAAGCGGTCACCATCGGCAAAGCGCTGTTCATCGGCGCCAAGGATCAGGCGGGTGATGCCGTTATAGACAAACATAACCCCGATCGAGACCATCACGATGATCACCGGTTTGGCCTTTTGACGGCGGTAGAACTTGTAGATCACCTTATCGGTTCCAAGAACCAGCAGGGCGGTTACCGCAATGCCAAAGGGAATGGCCAAAAGCGCGGTTGGCAACGGCCCAAGCGAGATGCCCATGGATTGGAACATCCAAGTGAAGATGACAACGGTCATTGTCCCAAAGGCCATGGTGTCGCCATGGGCGAAGTTTGAGAACCGCAAGATACCGTAGACAAGCGTCACCCCAAGCGCACCCAGAGCCAGTTGGCTACCATAGGCGAGGGCAGGGATCAGAACAAAGTTAGAAAGCGCCACAAGGGCGTTCAGGAAATCCATATCACTTTCTCTCCAGTGATTTGGCGGCAATACAGACCGCCTGGCTGGGCACTTGGCCCGGCTGGAACAGGTTCAAGGCACGCATCATCATCCTCCCAGGAAGCTGGCGCGCACTTCTGGATCTGCCAAAAGCTGCTTTCCGGTACCCGTGTGGCCATTGCGGCCCTGCACCAGAACATAGGCTTTGTCAGCGATCTCAAGTGCCTGCTTGGCGTTCTGCTCAACCATCAAAATGGAAATCCCTGTCCGGGCCACCTCGATAATGCGGTCGAACAATTCATCCATAACAATTGGCGACACACCCGCGGTGGGCTCATCCAGCAGCAAAACTTTTGGTTGGGTCATCAAAGCGCGCCCGACGGCCACCTGTTGACGTTGCCCACCTGAGAGTTCTCCCGCTGCCTGATGGCGTTTCTCGCGCAGAATTGGGAACAATTCGTACACTTGCTCCATGGTCGAGCGAAAATCATCGGTCCGAATGAAGGCACCCATCTCGAGATTTTCTTCGACGGACATCGACGTGAAAATGTTGCTCGTCTGCGGAACAAAACCCATACCTTTGCCCACTCGGGCCTGAGGCGTGAGTTTGGTGATGTCTTCACCATCAAGGATCACATGACCTTCACGCAGGTTCAGCATCCCAAAGGTGGCCTTCATGGCGGTGGATTTACCTGCACCGTTTGGGCCAACAATGACAGCAATTTCACCTTTTTCGACCGCAATGGTACAGTCGTGCAGAATGTCGGGGCCGGATTTCCCATAGCCGCCGGTCATGTGCGACCCGATCAGAAAGGGTTCGCCGGGAGCTGGATGTGTCTTGCCGCTTTTCGCGGTGGTGTCCAAGGTGCCCGCTCCCTTTGGGTTGCCCAGCGAGAGGTCTTTGTTGCCGTGATCGTCCTGATACGGATTGTCACCCATCACGAGGCCTCCTTGTTTTTCAGGCCGGTGCCCAGATAGGCTTCGATCACCTGTTCGTTGGCTTTGATCTCGTCCAGCGTACCTTCGGCAAGCTTTTTTCCCTCGGCCATCACAATCACTGGATCACAAAGTTTCCCGATGAAATCCATGTCATGCTCGATGACGCAGAAGGTATAGTTGCGCTCTTTGTTGAGGCGAATGATTGCATCGGCGATGGTCATCAGAAGGGTGCGGTTCACACCGGCGCCCACCTCGTCCAGAAACACGATCTTGGCGTCGACCATCATGGTGCGGCCAAGCTCAAGCAGTTTCTTTTGTCCACCTGAGATGGCGGCGGCCGGGTGATCGGCCAGATGTTCAACGGTCAGGAACTCCAAAACCTCATCGGCTTTGGCTCTTAGCGCGCGTTCTTCATCTGCAATACGCTTGCGCCCGAACCAGGTGTTCCACAGTTTTTCGCCGTGTTGACCACCGGGCACCATCATCAGATTTTCACGACAGCTCATCGAGCCGAATTCATGCGCAATCTGAAAGGTGCGCAGCAAACCCTTGTGAAACAGCTCATGTGGCGGCAAGCCGGTGATATCCTCACCATCCATAAAGACGCGGCCAGAGGTCGGCGGCAATGCACCAGCGATAACGTTGAACAGCGTGGTCTTACCCGCGCCATTGGGCCCCACCAGCCCTGTGATTGAGCCTTTGGCGATCTCAAGCGATGCACCATCAACAGCCCGGAAACCGCCAAAGTGGCGGTGAAGGTTTTCCACCCGGATCAAGATGTCCCCCTGGGGCCATTACGTGGCCCTCTTCAAATATGGCAACAGCCCGAAGATCGGATTGATCTCGGGCTGTGCCTGATTTCACAGATGTCGATTACTTGAAGTCGACTGTGTTAAACGCACCATCTTTGATGTCGTAGTGACGGTAGGTGCCAGCGGCCTCACCCGGGCCGATCAGTTCAACACCGGTTGCGCCAACATAGTCAACGGCACCACCCGACGCGAGAATATCAAGCGCCTTGCCAAGTTCGCCTGGCAGGATCGGCTCACCTGGTGCGTTTGCAACGTCCAGCAGGTTAGCAGCAACAGTGGCGGAATCGGCTTTGCCACCCGCGGCCATCGCCAGCGCGATCAGAGCCGCTGCGTCATAGCTTTCACGAGTGAACGAGCTTTCGCCGTTAATGCCAGCGTCTGCAGTGATTTTTGCAAATGCGTCGGCGCCTTCACCCTGGCTCCAAGGAACGGCACCAAACGAGCCTTCCATGTCTGCACCCAGCTCAGCCACCAGTGCGTCACCATACATGCCGTCACCCAGCATGAATGTGTCAAATGCGCCGGTGTCCAGAGCGGCCTGGATCACGCCTTTTCCGCCCGAATCCGAGTAGCCCAGAACAACAAGAAGCTCACCACCGGCCGAGGCCAGGGCGCCGACTTCAGCGGCATAGTCCGCTTTGTTGTCTTCATGTGGTGCATTCAGAGTGACGGTGCCGCCATTGGCTTCGAACGAAGCAATGAAGCTGTCCGACAGACCTTTGCCGTAGTCGTTGTTGGTGTAGGTCACAGCAACTTCCGAGATGCCACGATCCTGCAGCAGGCCAGCCAGAACCTGACCCTGACGGGCGTCCGATGGTGCGGTACGGAAGAACAGGCCGTTGTCTTCTGCGGTGGTCAGCGCAGGCGAAGTCGCCGAAGGCGAAACCATGGCGATGCCGTTGGGCACAGCAACGTTCGACAGAATTGCGCCGGTCACGCCCGAACAGTCTGCGCCCATGATGGCTGCAACACCGTCAGTGGTGATCAGACGTTCTGCCGCGGCCGAAGCTGCAGCCGCGTCAACGCAGGTCGAATCCGCGCGTACCGACGTCAGGGTCTTGCCACCCATGAACTTGCCCGATGCGTTGATTTCGTTCAGAGCGAGCTCAGCACTATCCGCCATATGGGGGGTCAGTGTTTCGATCGGTCCAGTAAAGCCCAAAATCATGCCGATTTTGACGTCTTCAGCTGCAACAGCACCCGCAGTCAATGCGGTTGCGGCGGTCGCAAGAAGCAGTTTTTTCATTATCTCAACTCCCTTGTTGGGTTTTCCCGGATGTGAGCCTATGCGGCGGTTTCCGAAAATAAAAGGGCAATTGGCACGTATTGTCACAGTGGTCTAGGCTGGTTTTAGGTTTTGCACAGGATAAGTCCGGTTCGGGGTGAATTATGAAATATGCTTTCATTGTAGCGGGGCTATCCGCACTTTTTGTACAGGCGGCGAAAGCAGATAGGGTTTCGACCGCATCTGGAATGTTGGACATTTTTCCAGTTGTCGAAGATTTGGACACCCCCTGGGCCTTTGGATTTCTCCCTGATGCAGCGATTCTGATCACCGAACGGGACGGTCGTCTTCTTTGGATCAAAGGAGATCAGCGTCACAAAGTTTCGGGTCTCCCCAAAGTCGAGGCGGACGGGCAGGGAGGATTGTTGGATGTGCTGGTGCCCCGCGATTTTGCTGCGACGCGTGAGATCTTTCTGACCTATTCAAAAAAACAGGGCGTCTTTTGGGCTGGCACTGCAGTGTTTCGAGCAACTTTGAGCAAAGACGGTCGGCGACTGACCCGAGGGCGAACAATATTCGAGATCAAGCGCGGCTCACGTGGCGGTCGTCATTTTGGATCTCGGTTGATCGAGGCGCGTGATGGTACCCTGTTCGTAACCATTGGCGATCGCGGGGATCGGCCAGAAGCACAAAACCTGAACTCTCATAATGGCAGCGTGTTGCGCATCACCAAAGATGGTCAGCCCGCGCCAGGAAACCCATTTGTAGGGCTGGGTCTGCCGGAAATCTGGAGTTTTGGGCACAGAAACCCTCAAGGCGCGGCATTGGATTCACAGGGTCAGCTCTGGATCAATGAACATGGTGCTCGTGGTGGCGACGAGGTGAACCGAGTGAGGAAAGGTCGCAACTATGGCTGGCCGGTGATTGCCTATGGAAGGCACTATAGCGGTGCGAAAATCGGTGAAGGCTCAGAGAAGGAAGGGTTGGAACAACCAGAATTTTACTGGGATCCTTCCATAGCCCCGTCAGGGATGACGTTCTATGACGGTGAAATAGCGGAATGGCGTGGGGATGCTTTTGTTGGGTCGTTGAAATTTGACTACATCTCGCGTTTGTCAGGCACACCGCTGAAAGAAGTTGAACAAATCCAAACCTCCGAAACCGCCCGAGTGCGCGACGTCCGACAAGGGCCGGACGGCGCATTGTGGTTTCTCAGCGTTGGCAACGACGCTCTCTATAGAATTGCGCCGACCAACTCCAATTAGGCGTCAGACAGACAGTCTCTGCGCATGGGCCCCGCGTTCGCGATACGGCGTGGTCTCATAATGAGCGCGGTAGCATTTGGAGAAATGCGACGGAGACGCAAAGCCGCAGGCCAACGCCACATTGATCACGCTCATATCGGTTTGCATCAACAGGTTGCGCGCCTTTTGGAGGCGCAATTCCATGTAATAGCGCTTGGGGGACCGGTTCAAATAGCGACGGAACAGGCGCTCAAGCTGACGCGTCGACATGCCAACTTCTTTGGCGAGGATCGACGGGCTGATTGGTTCTTCGATGTTGGCTTCCATCATCTGAATGACCATGCTCAGCTTGGGATGGCGCACGCCTATGCGGGTCGGGACCGAAAGCCGCTGAGTGTCCTGATCGGTACGGATCGAGGAATAGATCTGCTGATCGGCCACGGCATTCGCCAGTTCTTCGCCATGGTCGTTGGCAATGATCTGCAAAAACAGGTCAATCGACGAGGTGCCACCAGCTGTGGAAAGACGATTTCCATCAATGGTGAAAACCGACTTTGTCAGTTCAACTTCCAGGAACTCTTCGGAAAAACTATCTTGGTTTTCCCAATGAATCGTGGCCTTTTTGTTGTCGAGTAGGCCAGCTTTGGCCAGACAATAGGAGGCCGTGCACAATCCGCCCACCGGTCCGCCTTTGCGGGATTCGCGGCGCAGCCAGCTGAGCAAACGCTTGGACGTCACATCCGTGATATGCGCGCCCCCCACCAACATGATGGTGTCGTCCCGGTGAATTTCATCCAGCTCGCCATCTACCTGAAACCCTGTGCCAGTCGAACAATGCACAGTGTCCCCAGATTCGCTCCACAAACGCCATTCGTACAGAGATTTGTTGGACATGCGATTGGCCAGGCGCAGACAGTCAATTGCCGCGGCAAAGGACAACATTGTGAAATTGTCCAGAAGTACAAAAACAAAGCGCCGCGTTTTCGCGGGGGCGGTGTCGACCTTGTTGATCGGACGCTCGGTTTTTGGGTGCATTGGCAGCTTCCTTCATGAGACTCAGGTGGCCATGTTTCGTTTGGTGCCGTTCAGATGGTCAGAACGGATCGGAGGCGTCAAGACGTCTCGTGTCAATCGTAGGCTGGTCAGCCTTTTTAGGATTGTCTATAGAGCGAGTGTTAACGCTGACGAGGATAGGCTGATATTACCATGACAAAATGGCAAAAGTCGAATTGGCGGGCCAAACCCCGCATTCAGATGCCTGACTACACCGATGCCGACGCCTTGCATGCGGTTGAAGGGCAACTTTCAAAATATCCGCCGCTGGTTTTTGCTGGCGAAGCACGACGCCTCAAGCAGGCGCTTGGTGCGGCTGGCCGTGGTGAGGCCTTTTTGTTGCAGGGCGGCGATTGCGCCGAATCCTTTGATCAGTTCTCGGCTGATTCGATCCGCGACACCTTCAAGGTCATGCTGCAGATGGCCATGGTGCTGACCTACGGGGCCAAAGTGCCAGTGGTCAAAGTTGGGCGCATGGCGGGTCAGTTCGCCAAACCCCGGTCTGCCCCGACAGAAGTGGTCAATGGGGTTGAGCTGCCAAGCTATCGCGGCGACATCATCAACGATCTGCCCTT
Source organism: uncultured Pelagimonas sp. (assembly GCA_947497905.1). Lineage (GTDB taxonomy): Bacteria > Pseudomonadota > Alphaproteobacteria > Rhodobacterales > Rhodobacteraceae > CANMIH01. Next base: position 1,073,105 of record CANMIH010000001.1, on the reverse strand, counting down.
TACGGCAGAGGCCCGTGTCCCGGATCCCAAGAAGATGTTGCAGGCCTATACCCAGTCTGCCGCAACGCTGAACCTGCTGCGTGCCTTTTCGACCGGCGGCTATGCTGATGTGCATCAGGTTCACCGCTGGACGCTTGATTTCACGCAGGGCGATGGCGCTGCTCGCTACCGCGATATGGCTGCCCGGATCAGTGATACGCTTGATTTCATGAGCGCTGCCGGTGTCGACAGCGCCCGTGCACACACGCTGCAGACCGTCGATTTCTACACCAGCCATGAATCGCTGTTGTTGGAATATGAAGAGGCGCTGACCCGTCAGGACTCCATTTCAGGCGATTGGCTGGCTGGGTCCGGTCATATGATCTGGATTGGCGATCGCACCCGTCAGCCCGACGGCGCCCATGTGGAGTTCGCAAGCGGCGTTCTTAACCCGGTGGGTCTGAAATGTGGTCCAACAACCACAGCAGAAGATCTCAAGGTGCTGATGAAAAAACTGAACCCGGAAAATGAAGAAGGTAAGTTGACCCTGATTGCCCGATTTGGTGCAGGAAAGGTCGCCGAGCATCTTCCGCGCCTGATTAAGGCGGTTCAGGAAGAAGGCGCCAATGTCACCTGGGTCTGTGATGCGATGCATGGCAACACAATTAAATCGGCAACGGGCTATAAGACCCGGCCGTTTGAGGCTGTGCTGCGTGAAGTGCAGGATTTCTTCAGCGTCCACAACGCCGAGGGTTCAATCCCTGGTGGGGTACACTTTGAAATGACCGGTCTGGATGTCACCGAATGCACCGGTGGTGTACGTGAAGTGACCGAAGAAAACCTGTCCGACCGCTATCACACTGCCTGTGATCCACGTCTTAACGCGTCCCAGTCTCTTGAACTGGCCTTCCTTGTTGCGGAAGAGCTCACCAAACGTCGTGAAAGCAAGTCGCTCGCGGCCAGCGCCTAAAGTTTCAAACATCAATTCAAAAAGGCCCCGGATTTCTCCGGGGCCTTTTTTGTATCTGCTCGGTGCCACTCTGTCGGATCTGAGATCTCTTTTGTAGGGGCTCAACGAACAGACGGTCCTCTCACGTATCAGTTTGAAACAGAGTTATCTTTTGTTGTTCGCGTGTTTGAGAGAAAGACGATTTACCTTAGTCTCAAACACGTCGAAAATTTTAATCATTGGATACAATAAGGCGCAGGTGTCCGCGGGATTGCGGGGCCTTTTTCGCAGGCGTTTTAACCTGAGTGTTGATCCCGGGCACGGGCTTAACAGGTGTGGCATCCACACTGTTGGATTTGATCATGTCGCGCAGGCTCCGCAGAGGTTTGACCTCGGGTGCTGGCTCCTTGGCAATGGGAGCTGGGCGACGGGCAATGACACCGGGCTGAAGCGCAGGTGTGATATCAATGCTTGTCACGGTAAAGCGACGTGGGGTCCGGCCCACGCGGCCATTGGTGACAATTGCACCCAATGCGCGCGACAGGTCACCGAAATCGGACCGCAGAGGCATCAGGATCATGTGGCCTTCGAGATCAGGTTTGCCAAATCCACCCTCGGCGCGCAGCTCCAGACGGATGATCGCGGGGTCAGCAAAAAGACGCGACACTGCCTGACCAAACCGATCGCGATCCGCCGGAGCAATCAAGCTCGACAGTGGCATGCCCGCGATCTGCATCCCCATAAGATCCGAGAGATGTGACCCAGCGACGCGAATTTTGGCCATGGACGGCGCAATGCGTTCCATCAAAAAGGCGTTTTCCAGTGAATCTTCGATCCCGCGTGGATCAACCTGGCTGCGCATCGGCACTTGGTCTTTGTCGCAGAGCCCATGCCAATAGGCTTCAACATTGCGCAGGGGTGCCATCCGACGTTGTTTTTCATGTTGATTCATCGAAAGGATATCCCGACCGTTACCACCATTCCCAAGCATTTTGTCGCTCCTGTTGTGCGCTCGACCAAAGGCCCCACTTCCTAAAGTCTGCGTAATCTCTGTTACTGAACTCTTAATATCACGGGATGTATGGGATTTCGCTCAAATTGTGTTTAAAGGGTTAACGTAACCTTCAGGTCGCTTGCGTCATGCGAATTGGGGCGCTAGGCCCGATCCAAAGCTATGCAGGAGACAACAATGCGGCAGTCGATGACGGGGTTTGCCAGTGTGCAGGGCGCGGGTCTCGGGTTCACCTGGACCTGGGAAATGCGCGGTGTGAATGGCAAGGGTTTAGACCTGCGACTGCGCGTGCCCGATTGGATCGAAGGCTTGGAAGCCACGCTACGCGCCCGCCTTACCAAAACGCTGACACGTGGCAATCTTCAGGTCTCACTCCGCGTGTCTTCGGATGGCGCCGAAGGTCAGCTGCGTCTGGATGAAACTCAGCTCGCCACGGTGCTTCAGGCGATGGCATTGATAGAAGAGCGGGCCATGTCGGCTGGCGTATCTCTGGCCCCATCAACATCATCAGATATTGTTGCCCTGCGGGGTGTTTTGACCACAGAAGCCGGTGAGGTTGATCAGGCTGAGCTGCGCAAAACTATTCTTGCGGACTTCGAAGCAGCATTGGCAAGCTTTGTCGACATGCGCAAAACCGAAGGTCAAAACCTGCAAGAGATCCTGACACGCCAAATGGCGGAGATCAAAGATCTGGTCACACAGGCAGAAGGTGCGATAGCCGATCGAAATTCAGGTCAGTCAGAACGACTTCGCAGTCAATTGGCGCGCGTTATGGAAAATGTCGATACGTTTGATGAAAGCCGCCTAGCACAGGAACTGGCGCTTATCGCAGTGAAATCTGATGTCACTGAAGAAATCGACCGATTGCACAGTCACGTTGCAGCTGTTGAGGATCTGTTGGCAACAGAGGGGGCCGTGGGACGAAAACTCGATTTTCTGATGCAGGAATTTAACCGTGAGGCCAACACCTTGTGCTCAAAATCCGGCGATGCGGCGTTGACACAGGTCGGGCTTGCGCTCAAGACCGTCATCGACCAGTTGCGCGAGCAAGTTCAGAATGTGGAGTAAGCCATGACCAGACGCGGTCTATTGATCATCCTGTCGTCGCCATCCGGCGCCGGTAAATCCACGCTGTCTCGGCGTCTGTTGGATTGGGATCCCAGTCTGAGTTTTTCGGTCTCGGCCACGACACGGGCGCCGCGTCCGGGTGAGATTGATGGCGAGCACTATCATTTCCTGGAAGAAGATCAGTTCAAGAAACAGGTCTCGGAAGAGGGGATGCTTGAGCACGCTCACGTCTTTGGTAACTTCTATGGCTCGCCCAAGGGTCCTGTCGAGGATGCCATTTCAGAGGGACGAGATGTCATCTTTGACATTGACTGGCAGGGTGCTCAGCAGATCGTGAATTCGTCGCTTGGGCCTAGCACCTTGTCGATTTTCATTCTTCCGCCGTCAATCACCGAGCTGCGCCGCCGTTTGATTTCGCGCGGGCAGGATGCGGATGATGTGATCTCGAAACGAATGCAGAAAAGCTGGGATGAGATCAGCCACTGGGGCAGCTATGACTATGTGCTGGTCAATGATGATCTAGACCAGACCTTTGAAAAGCTGAAAACCATTGTTACCGCAACCCGTCTGCGCCGGTTGCAGCAGCCGGGCATGGTGGAACATGTGCGCGGATTGCATGCGGAATTTGAGGAGCTGTCATGACGCTTTATGCTTTGAACGATATTGCGCCACAGGTGCATGAGACCGCTTGGATCGCGCCAGATGCCAACGTGATTGGCAATGTTGTGCTGGAAGACGACACATCGATTTGGTTCGGCTGCACCCTACGCGGGGACAACGAAGAGATCCGGGTTGGAGCAGGCAGCAACGTTCAGGAGAACTGTGTGTTTCACACCGATCCAGGCTGTCCTCTGCAAATCGGCGCGGGATGTACCATTGGGCATAAAGTGATGTTACATGGCTGTATCATTGGTGAAAATTCGCTGATCGGCATGGGCGCTACCATTTTGAACGGGGCCAAGATCGGCAAAAACTGCCTGATTGGTGCCGGGGCTTTGATCACAGAAAATAAGGTGATCCCGGATGGCTCGTTGGTGATGGGCGCGCCTGGGAAAGTTGTGAGGCAGCTTGATGAGGCCGCCATTGACGGGTTGAAACGTTCGGCGCTGCATTACCAAGAGAACGCGCGACGGTTCTCAAAGGGATTGCGGGCTGTGTAAGCGCGGGGCTCTGCCCCCGATCGCCTAGGGCGATCTCCCCCGGAGGTTTTTGAAAAGAAGAAGCCCAGCGCCGATGCGCGAAGATACAGCGGTGGGTGCGGGTTTGAGGAGGATGAGCAATGAAAAAGACATTGATGCGGTCAGAAGTTCTGCGGGAAGGCATTTCGGCGCCCGTTGCGACCCCGATTATGCCGTCGGTGGTCTATGCCTCGGTGTCACCAGATCGGCTGGATGATCAATATGAAGGGCGGGCCGAGGGCTATACCTATGCTCGCGAGGGACATCCCAATGCTGACGTGCTGGCCCGGCGCATCGATGCGCTTGAGGGGATGGAAGGTGGTATTCTTCTGGGGGCAGGCATGGCGGCGGTAAGTGCCGTTCTGATGGGCCTGTGCCAGTCCGGAGATCACGTGATTGGGGGCAACCAGCTGTATGGCCGGTCGTTGCGCCTGATGAACGAAGATCTGCCGCGCTTTGGCATTGAAACTACCTTGGTCGACGCCGGGGATGCGCAGGCCTTTGCGGAGGCGATACAACCCAACACCAAGCTTGCCTTGATCGAAGTCGTGTCAAACCCGACCATCCGCATTGCGGATCTGGATGGCATTGCCGAGGTCTGCAAAGCCAAAGGTGTGCTTTTGGTGGTCGACAACACCTTTACCACGCCGCAGGCCCTGAAACCCATCGAACATGGTGCCGACATTGTGTTGCACTCGGTGACCAAGCTTTTGGCAGGCCATTCGGATGCGACCTTGGGCTGGGTCTGTGCCAAGGACCCTGAGTTGAACGACAAGATGCGTGTCTTTGCCGTGACCGCCGGTTTCACCCCAAGCCCGTTTGACTGCTGGTTGGCCGAGCGCGGGTTGGCGACATTCCCGCTGCGCTTTGCTCAGGCGCAGGCAACCGCGCAGCGTCTGGCTGATCATCTTGCCACCCAACCCGGTGTAAAGCGCGTGATCTATCCAACGCGCCCGGATCACCCCGAAGCCGCACGGGCGCAAAGCCTGTTGCATGGGCAGGGCGCCAATATGGTCAGCTTTGAAATCGAAGGGGGCCGGGCCGCGGCAAATGCCATGACACAGGGCGCCTCAGACATCGCCTTCGCTCCGACTTTGGGGGATGTTGGCACTACCCTGTCCCACCCACCATCGTCGTCCCACCGGGCCATGACAGCAGAAGACCGGGCGGCCATGGGGATCAGCGAGGGGTTCTTCCGGGTTTCGGTTGGCTTGGAAGATCCCGATGCTCTGATCGCGGCGTTTGACAAAGGCCTTGAGGCCGCACGGAAGGTGTAGGGACATGCGCGGTGATGCAGAGGAGTTTGTAGCGGCGGTGCCGCTGCCTTCGGTACTGATCCGTCGGGATGAACGCATTCAGGCGGCAAATGAAACAGCCCTGTCTCTGTTTGGTCAGGCCATTCGTGGCCGCCACTTTATCACCGCGCTTCGCCAACCCAATCTCTTGGACACTATCGAAGCCTGTTTGCGTGATCCCAAGGCGCGCGAATGCGAATATCTCACAAGTGACGGCCGGCAGGACACAACTTATAAAGTAACAGTTCGCCCTGTATCGTTAGACGACGGACCGGGTGTGTTGGTGTGTTTTGAAGATATGACCTCGCAAGAGCAGGTCAGCCAAATGCGGCGCGACTTTGTGGCCAATGTCAGCCACGAGTTAAAAACGCCTCTCACGGCCGTGATTGGTTTTATCGAAACCATTCGCGGTCCTGCCAAAAATGATCCCGCAGCGCAGGAGCGCTTCCTGACCATTATGGAAAATGAAGCGCATCGGATGAACCGGCTTGTCGGGGATCTTCTCTCGCTCAGCCGGGTTGAAGCGGAAGAGCGCGTGCGTCCGACCACAAGCGTCAACCCTGCGCAGTTGATTCAGAGCACCGTCGACGGTCTGGAGCGCCTGATGCAAGAAACCGGGGTCTCAGTGGCAGTGGATCTGCCTGACACGGATTTCGAAATTCGTGGCGATGCGGATCAATTGCGCCAGGTTCTCAACAATCTCACAGAGAACGCCGTGAAATACGCAGGGCAGGGGGCCTCGGTCAAAGTCTCCCTGTCTTTGCCAAACTACGAGGCGAGATTGCGCTGCGAGGGGATCCGGATCAAGGTGTCAGATACAGGTCAGGGGATTGACCCGCTGCACCTGCCGCGTCTGACCGAACGGTTTTATCGCGTCGACAGCCACCGGTCACGGGAGATGGGCGGCACTGGCCTTGGGCTTGCAATTGTGAAGCACATCGTCAACCGGCACCGGGGACGGATGCGGATCAAAAGCAAGCTTGGTGAGGGCACAAAGTTTACGGTGATTTTGCCGTCAGAGTGAGCGCGGCAAATGTAACAGATGTCTTTACGGGGCGCGTGCCGTGCCTGTCAGGTCTGTCACATTCCATTGAATTGGGGCGGCGGCGACCGCCACCGAAACTTAGAATCACGAATCGTTGGTGCAAAAACACAACCTAGACAGGTGGCAATTGCTGTCTAGGCGACAGGAATCTCTTGTTATCTTTCAAACCTCTGACCCTGGTTGTGAAAAAGATCCGCCGGTACGATCAGGAATTCGATCAATTTTTCTCATAAAATCAGGGGCTCTGCTGATTGAAGGTCAGGTAGGCGTCCGGTCGTCATAAAAGCGTTACACACGTGTCACAAAAGCATCGTCACTGACCCTTAGCCACTGCCCCGGAGATCATCGAATGGATGATCAAGATCCGATAACTCAGGAGCTTCTAATGACCGTCAAACTGACCGCTTCCGCACTGGCGATCGCCGCCGTTTCCGCAACTTCCGCAATGGCGCGCGACAACGTGCAGGTTGCAGGCTCGTCGACTGTTCTGCCTTACGCCTCGATCGTGGCAGAAGCCTTTGGCGAAAACTTTGACTTCCCGACACCGGTTGTTGAATCGGGCGGTTCCTCGGCAGGCCTGAAGCGCTTCTGTGAAGGCGTTGGCGAAAACACCATCGACGTTGCAAACGCATCGCGCAAAATCAAAGACAAAGAAATCAAAGCCTGTGCCGAAGCTGGTGTGACCGACATCATCGAAGTGCGCATTGGTTATGACGGCATCGTATTTGCCTCACAGATCGACGGCCCGGCCTACACCGCGTTCCAGCCGATCGACATCTTCAACGCTCTGGGCGCAAAAGTTGTCAAAGACGGTGCACTGGTTGAAAACACCAACAAACAGTGGGCTGATTTCAACGCTGATCTGCCAGCCGCTGACATCGCCGCCTTCATCCCGGGCACCAAGCACGGCACACGTGAAGTTTTCGAAGAAAAAGTGATGGTTGCAGGCTGTAAAGCAGCTGGCGCATACGACATCTACTTTGCCGAAAACGGTGGCGACAAAAAAGCCGCTAAGAAAGCCTGCTACGAAGTACGTACCGACGGCGTTTCGGTCGACATCGACGGTGACTATACCGAGACCCTTGCACGTGTTGATGCAAACCCGAACGGCATCGGCGTTTTCGGTCTGGCGTTCTACGAGAACAACACCGACAAGCTGAAAGTGGCGACCATGGGTGGTGTTGCGCCTTCGACCGAAAGCATCGCAACCGGCGAGTATCCTGTGTCGCGTCCGCTGTTCTTCTACGTGAAGAAAGCCCACATCGGCGTTATCCCAGGTCTGAAGGAATATGCTGAGTTCTTCGTTTCGGAAGAAATCGCTGGTGGTGACGGCCCTCTGGCCGAGTACGGTCTGGTTTCGGATCCTGAGCTGGAGCAGACCCAGTCGATGGTATCGGACGAGCACACCATGGGTTCGGGCTCGTAAGCCAGCCTCCTTGGTATGAACTTTGGGGGCAGCGTATTGGCTGCCCCTTTCCTACTTTTAGGACCTTTTCTACAAGCAAATCGGGGGGCGTATGCCTGTTTTCTGGCTGATACTTAGTGTGCTTGGGCTTGGAGGGGCTGGCTATGTCGCCGGTCGCCAACGTGCCTTGGCCAGCGCAGGTGGCGACAGCCGCAATCTGCACTCGCTCCCGTCTTACTACGGGTCGAACCTTTTTATCAAAACTGTGGTTCCGGCCTTTGTTCTCCTGATCATCTGGTTGTTGGTTCAACCCTTTGTCATCGAAAACCGTGTGATTGGTCTGATCCCAACAGGTGAGATCGCCGAAGGATCAAACATCAATCTGGTGATGGCCGAAGTGCGCCGGACTGCCGAGGGTCTCGACAACCTTGTTGCCCTTGGACTGATGGATGAAGATGACGCAAGCAATATGCGTGCAGACATCTCTGATGTGACACAGCGCCTGAAAGATGCAGGCCAGGTGGTGACATCGACGATCACTCAGCCCATCCTTCATGCGGCGCAGGAATACCGGACATCCAGTGCCACTGGGTCGCTATATATGACCGTAGCGGTTTTTGTTCTGGCCTTTGCCGGCATGCTTTTTGGCTTGAAAGAGACCCAAAGTGACTTTCGGGCGCGCAACATCGTTGAAGCAAGCGTGAAAATCTTGCTCATTGCGGCGGCGTCGATTGCGATCCTGACCACTGTTGGCATCATTCTGTCGCTGATCTTCAACACCGTTGAATTCTTCCGCCTCTACCCGGCAAGCCAGTTTTTCTTCAATCCAACTTGGTTGCCCTCGTTTGGTGGCGGTTTGGATCATGACGGAAACCCCCTGTCCAAGCTTGGTATTCTGCCACTGCTCTGGGGCACGCTCTATATCTCTCTGATTGCACTTGTCGTGGCCGTGCCGATTGGGCTGTTCGCCGCGATCTACCTCTCAGAATATGCGACCAGCAAGGTTCGTTCGATTGCCAAGCCCTTGCTTGAAATTCTGGCTGGTATTCCAACCATCGTTTACGGTCTTTTCGCTCTGCTGACCGTTGGCCCGATGTTGATCTCAATTTTCGGCGATGGATCGCTGGGTTGGATGAAAGCAGGCACAGCAGTCATGACCGCGGGGCTTGTCATGGGCATCATGTTGATCCCCTTTGTTAGCTCGCTGTCTGATGACATCATCAATGCCGTCCCTCAGGCGATGCGGGACGGATCTTATGGCCTGGGGGCCACCAAGTCTGAGACCATCAAACAGGTCGTCATTCCTGCTGCGCTTCCGGGTATCGTTGGTGCGATCCTCTTGGCGGCGTCACGCGCCATTGGCGAAACCATGATTGTTGTCCTTGGGGCAGGGGCCGCAGCAAAACTTAGCCTCAACCCATTTGAAGCCATGACCACCGTAACGGCAAAAATCGTGTCGCAGCTGACCGGTGACGCCGATTTCGCGTCGCCCGAAGCTCTGGTGGCCTTCGCCCTGGGGATGTCGCTCTTCATCATGACATTGGGTCTGAACGTCTTCGCACTCTACATCGTGCGCAAATATCGGGAGCAGTACGACTAATGACCGATGCATCTGTGAATTCCTCTGAACCACGCCGTAAGGTCTCTTTGACCGAAACTGACGAGCGCACAAAACGCCGCAATGCCGCCGAAGCACGTTTCCGCATGTATGGCATTGCCGCGATTGCCGCCGGCCTGGTGTTTCTGGTGGTTCTGCTGACAACAATCGTGTCCAATGGGACCGGCGCATTCCAGCAGACATTTATCACAACCGAGGTCTATCTCGATCCGGCGAAGCTCGACAAAAAAGGCCAGCGCAATCTTGATGACATCAAGAAAGTGTCGACCTTTGGCTATGCTCCGCTGGTGCAAAACGCGTTGCTGAAAGAAGTCACCGACGCCGGGATCGAAACGCCGCTGACCAAGCGCAAACACATGAAAGCGCTGATCTCAGCCTCTGCCGCAGCTCAGGTGCGTGACTTTGTGATCGCCAACCCCGATCGCATCGGAGACACGGTTGAGTTCCGTATTCTGGCTTCGAGCCGCGTAGACGGATATCTTAAAGGCCGCGTGTTCCGCGAAAGCGTTGCCCGCGACAAAAACATCGATGCCGAACATCTGGATCTGGTTGACGCTCTGGTGCCACTGGGAGTGGTCAAAAAAGAGTTCAACTTGGACTTTATCCTTGGTGCCGACGCCTCGGAAAGCCGCGCTGAACAGGCGGGTCTTGGGGTCGCAATGCTGGGCTCGTTCTTCATGATGCTGGTTGTGTTGGGGCTGTCCCTGCCAATCGGTGTGGCGACATCGATCTATCTTGAAGAATTTGCACCACAGAACCGCTTTACCGACCTGATCGAAGTGAACATCTCTAATCTGGCGGCTGTTCCCTCGATTGTGTTTGGTATTCTTGGCCTCGCTGTCTTCATCCAGTTCGCGCACCTACCCCAGTCTGCGCCCTTGGTGGGTGGTCTGGTTCTGACCTTGATGACGCTTCCGACCATCATCATCTCGACCCGCGCAGCTTTGAAAGCGGTGCCCCCGTCGATCCGTGATGCAGCACTTGGTGTGGGCGCCTCCAAAATGCAGGCGGTCTTCCACCACGTGCTGCCTCTGGCGATGCCCGGCGTGCTGACCGGAACCATCATTGGCCTGGCTCAGGCCCTTGGTGAAACCGCACCGCTTCTTTTGATCGGAATGGTTGGCTATATCGCCACCAATTTCCCCGAAGGTCTCGCAAGCGGCTTTCTGGATCCCAACTCGGCCATGCCTGCCCAGATCTACGAATGGGCCAAACGGGCGGACCCGGCCTACTATGAACGTGCCTGGGGTGGTATCATCATCCTATTGGTCTTCCTTCTCACCATGAACATCATTGCCATTATTCTGCGCCGCCGTTTCGAGCGCCGGTGGTAAGAAAGGACATCCCATGTACGACGCACCGCATACGGAGAGAGCCGTGAGCCAAAAAGACGTAAAAATCAGCGCGAACAAAGTCCAAGTTTACTACGGCGACACCCACGCAATCAAAGACGTGGATGTGCAGATCGAAGATAAGACCGTGACGGCCTTCATCGGCCCGTCGGGCTGTGGCAAGTCGACTTTCCTGCGCACCTTGAACCGGATGAACGACACAATCGACATCTGTCGTGTTGAGGGTGACATCCTGATTGACGGCGAAAACATCTATGACAAGCGGGTGGACCCGGTTCAGCTGCGCGCGAAAGTGGGCATGGTGTTCCAAAAGCCAAACCCATTCCCCAAGTCGATCTATGACAATATCGCCTATGGTCCGCGCATCCATGGTCTGGCCAGAAACAAGGCTGAACTGGATGACATCGTTGAGAAATCGCTGCGCCGTGGCGCGATTTGGGATGAGGTCAAAGATCGCCTTGATGCACCGGGCACTGGTCTTTCCGGTGGTCAGCAACAGCGCCTGTGTATCGCACGCGCCATTGCAACCGAACCCGAAGTCCTTTTGATGGACGAGCCCTGCTCGGCGCTTGACCCCATCGCAACGGCGCAGGTGGAAGAGCTGATCGATGAATTACGGGCAAGCTATTCGGTGGTCATCGTGACCCACTCGATGCAGCAGGCCGCACGTGTGAGCCAGAAAACCGCCTTCTTCCACCTTGGCAACCTAGTTGAGTTTGGTGAGACCGGCAAAATCTTCACCAACCCCGAAGACCCTCGCACTGAAAGCTATATTACCGGACGGATTGGCTAATGACCGAATTGAGAGAACATATTGTCACCGCCTTCGACCGCGAGCTGGAAGGTATTCAGGCGCAGATCATGAAAATGGGGGGCCTCGTTGAGGCCGCCATCATGCAGGCCGCGACATCGCTTGAAACTCGCGACGAAGAGCTTGCTGAAAAGGTGCGGGCGGCGGATGCGGCGATCGACGCGCTGGAAGAAAGCCTGAACGACGAAGCGGCCCGTGTGATTGCACTTCGGGCCCCCACGGCCACCGACCTGCGTGTTGTGCTGTCGGTGATGCGCATGACGGCCAACCTTGAGCGTATTGGCGATCTTGCCAAGAACATGGCCAAACGCACCACGGTTCTGGTGCAACTTCAGGCCATCGGTGGCACTTCGACTGCGTTACGCCGTATGGCACGCGAAGTTGAACTGATGCTGAAAGATGCGTTGGACGCCTATATTCAGCGCGACGAAGCCCTTGCACTGGATGTCATCGAACGTGACCGCGATGTTGACCAGATGTACAACACCGTGTTCCGCGAATTCCTGACCTTTATGTTGGAAGATCCGCGCAACATCACCGCCTGTATGCATCTGCATTTCATTGCAAAAAACATCGAACGTATGGGCGACCATGTAACCTCGATTGCGGAACAGGTGGTGTTTTTGACATCGGGCCAGAAGCCTGACGAAGATCGCCTGAAGCTCGACAAAACCTCAACAACGCTCGGCCCGAACGACACCGCCGACGGAGCATAATGCCATGCCTGCTGATCAACCGACAGTTCTGGTGGTCGAAGATGAAGCCGCCCAGCGTGAAGTTCTGAGTTATAATCTCGAAGCCGAGGGCTTTCGCGTCGCGCGGGCCGAAAACGGGGAAGAGGCCCTGGTTCTGATGGAAGAAGAAAATCCGGACATCATTGTGCTGGATTGGATGCTTCCTAATGTGTCTGGGATCGAGGTGTGCCGCCAGATCAAGACGCGTCCAGAGACGCGCAATGTGCCAGTGATCATGCTTTCTGCGCGTTCCGAAGAAGTGGACCGGGTGCGAGGTCTGGAAACGGGTGCGGATGACTATGTCGTCAAACCCTATTCAGTTGTCGAGCTTATGGCCCGTGTTCGCGCCCAGCTGCGCAGGTCGCGACCGGCTGCTGCTGGGCTACGGCTTGAATACGAAGACATTGTTCTCGACGCCGAGACCCATCGTGTCACACGGGATGGTAAAGAGCTGAAACTTGGTCCAACCGAGTTTCGTCTGTTGACGACCTTCATGGAAAAGCCAGGCCGTGTCTGGTCGCGTGAACAGCTTTTGGATCGTGTGTGGGGGCGTGATATCTATGTCGATACACGTACCGTTGACGTGCACATCGGCCGGTTGCGCAAAGCCCTTAGCAAACATGGCGGAGGCGACCCGTTGCGCACCGTTCGGGGCGCTGGATATGCTCTGGGTTAGGTGACCAGACCTTAACCTACCTAAAAGAGACGACAGACCCCTCTTGGCTCAAGAGGGGTCTTTTGTGTTTGAAAGAGGCTTGTTTGTGGTGACAGCCTCTTTAGCTCGGACAAAATGAAGGCGTTAATACTTCTGTCACAATATTCTTCTTTCCTGATGTAACGTATCTCATGGTAGGATGGTTTGTATATACATTGAATGTGCAATGTACGGCAATTCACACGGGGAGAGTGTCTTGACGCAACAGCCAACGTTCGAAAAGAAGCTTTTAGAGGTTCAGTCGCAACTCGACCAACTGGTGCCTGATCTTGATATCAAGTCGGTTTGCGGCTTCATTGCGGGCCTTGCCTTTGCCCAAGATGAGGATCCTTTAGACGGATTTGATGACTGGCTCTGCCAGGAATTTAGCCTTACAAAATCTGATCTGCCCTGGCCGATTTTATTGTGTCTCGCTTTCGAAAAACACGGAATTGCGAGAGAAAACCAAGCCGAAGCGGGTTTTGACGCCTTCTTTCGCTTTAGATCCCAAGCAAGGCTTGACGCCCCCTCCAAATAGCTTTAGGTGCGCGCTCACGAACCCCGCAGGCGGGGGCGGGCCTATGGGGGAGACATCCCTATACGTCCACCGGTTGAGACATTTGTCTTGATCCCCCGCCGAGGATTGAAAACCGGAAAGGAAAAAGACATGGCTCTTCCCGAGTTCACCATGCGCCAGCTGCTGGAAGCAGGCGTACACTTTGGTCACCAGACCCAGCGTTGGAACCCCCGTATGGGCGAGTTCATCTACGGGCAGCGCAACGGCATCCACATCATGGACCTGACCCAGACCGTTCCCATGCTGGACGCGGCTCTGAACGCTATCCGTGAATGTGTTGCCAAAGGCGGCCGCGTTCTCTTCGTTGGCACCAAGCGTCAGGCCTCGGGCCCAATCGCTGAAGCCGCAGAGAAATGCGCTCAGTACTACATGAACCACCGTTGGCTCGGCGGCACTCTGACCAACTGGCAGACCGTTTCGCAGTCGATCAACCGTCTGCGCACCATCGATGAGCAGATGGAAACTGGCGCCGAAGGTCTGACCAAGAAAGAGCGTCTGAACATGGAACGCGACCAGGCCAAGCTTCAGGCTTCGCTGGGTGGTATCCGTGACATGGGCGGCGTGCCTGACATGCTGTTCGTCATCGACGTGAAAAAAGAATCGCTGGCCATCGCCGAAGCCAACAAACTGGGAATCCCAGTAGTAGGTGTTGTTGACACCAACTGCTCGCCTGCTGGCATCGACTACATCATCCCAGGCAACGACGACGCGGCCCGCGCGATTGCGCTGTACTGCGATCTGGTTTCGCGCGCTGCTCTGGACGGTATGACCGGTCAGATGGAAGCCGCTGGCTACGATCTGGGCGCTCTGGAAGACGCTCCGGTTGAAGAAGTTGTCGAAGAAGCTGGCGAAAACGCCGAAGCTTAAGCTCGTGTCGCGCAAGCGACATGAAAGCGTGACATGAGCGGGTGGCACCAGGTTTGACCCGGGAGCCACCCGGACTTGCTTTTAGAGATACGAGGAGAGCCAAAAGATGGCGATCACAGCTGCACAGGTTAAAGAACTGCGCGAATCCACCGGCGTTGGCATGATGGACGCGAAAAAAGCGCTGGTTGAAAACGACGGCGACATGGAAGCCGCGGTTGACTGGCTGCGCACCAAGGGCCTCGCGAAAGCGGCGAAAAAGGCTGGCCGTACCGCAGCAGAAGGCCTTGTTGCCGTTGCTGTTGACGGTGGCAAAGGTGTTGCGGTTGAAGTGAACTCGGAAACCGACTTTGTTGCGAAAAACTCGGAATTCCAGGAACTGGTTGGCAAAATCGCTGGCGCAGCTCTGGGTGCTGCCGATGTTGAAGCTCTGGCGACTACTGAGATCGACGGCAAATCGGTCAACGACATGATCACCGACAAGATCGCCACCATCGGCGAAAACATGTCGCTGCGTCGCATGGCTACCGTAGAAGGTGAAACCGTTGTGACCTATGTCCACAACGCGGCCACCACCGGCATGGGCCAGATCGGTGTTCTCGTTGCGCTGAACGGCGGCGACGAAGCCTTCGGTAAGCAGGTTGCAATGCACATCGCTGCGTCGAACCCTGCGTCGCTTTCCGAAGCGGACCTTGACCCGGCCGTTGTTGAAAAAGAGCGTCAGGTTCAGATCGACATCGCACGTGAATCGGGCAAGCCCGAAGCCGTGATCGAGAAAATGATCGTTGGCCGCATGAAGAAATTCCTCGCCGAGATCACTCTGTTGGGTCAGCAGTTCGTTGTGAACCCTGACGTGACCGTTGAGCAGGCGGCAAAAGACGCCGGCGCTGAGATCGTTGGCTTTGTTCGCATGCAGGTTGGCGACGGCATCGAGAAAAAAGAAGAAGATTTCGCAGCGGAAGTTGCGAAGGCCGTTCAGGGCTAAGCCCAGACGTTCTTCTGAATTGGGAAAAGGGCCGCTGGAAACAGCGGCTCTTTTTCTATGAGACCTATGAAAAGCAGAACTGAGACTGTTGTAATCCAAGCTCAGGTGCCGCGAATTTCTGAGAGATGCATTTTAGGGCAGGGGGATCGGAAGGCTGCTTTCGAGACATTGGGGATACGATTTAGCAGCCTCCCGAAGGGAGAGCTGGAATGATCGAGCTCAAATTGCCCTACCACCCAGCGTCCGACAAAAGTCGGGAAGAGACATCAGAGCTGGATCGAATATTCCAGATACTGCCCCCGCGCTCCTAGGCTTAGCCACCACTCACGGAACGTAGGGTCATTTATCCAGTTTACCTTGCGCAAAGACAGTCTGGTTTTCCTGACCTTGGCTGAAAACATATGAAATTCAGTGGCCTACAGGATTTGGGTCCAACCTTGGGAAACCAAGCATATCTGCACAGGATGTGCCGTATTAGGCCTCTAGGACAAACATCTGATTGTGGAAAGCGGCCTTGGCCACAGCCTGCGCCGTGGTTTCCACATTCAATGTTTCGCGGGCCAGTCGAAGATGCTTTTCGATGGTGGCCTGGGTCAATCCCATGATCTGTGCGATGTCCTGCATGGTCTTGCCGTCACCCACCCATTCCAGAGCTTCTCGCTGGCGTGGAGTCAGGTTCTGGTTCTGGAGCGGGATTGGAAGCGTCAAGATTTTCAGGTGCACCAGATTGTTCATCAGAACAATGTCGTCGCCTTGCTCGGCCCAGATCTGGTCAAGTGCATCCTGTGACAGGTCTGCGCGACCACACAGCGATATCGCACCCTTGGCGCGACTGGATACAGACTTAAAGCTGATGGTGTAGCCCGCATGCACCTTGTGCGACATGTTGAAAGAGACGACTTTTTGTGCATTGGAATCGAGCATTTGGTTGGCAAACATTTCCGCCAAAGAGGCCCAGCTGCACGCACCTTCATTTTCAAGCGCCCAACGCACCATGGGCGCGTTGCGATACAGGCCGTCTTCGACAAATCCTTTGCGGTATTCAGCGGAATGGTTGCTGAGCACCACAAGGTCGTTTGGATCGCCAAAAGAGTTCGCTGTCAGGAACCGCGTAAATCCATAGATCAATCGATTAAAGCCCAGATCAGCCATACGTTCACAGTGTTTGGCCCAGAGGTCTTCGACCGTTTCCGCGTTTGTTAGCTCGATCAGGTAGGCACGCAATTCAGAAGTCACAGCTCAGCTCTCCAAGTGATGCAGCACCGCATCCATCGCCAGTATATACCCATTTGCACCAAATCCACAGATCAAGCCTACGGAAACAGGTGAAATATACGATGTGTGTCGGAAGGTCTCGCGTGCATGAATGTTTGAGAGATGCAGTTCAACCACAGTCGCCTCGGTGCTTGAGATCGCATCCATCAGCGCAATGGACGTATGTGTATAGGCACCAGCATTCAGAATAATCGCATCATGAACACCACGGGCTGCGTGGATGTGATCAACCAGAGCGCCTTCATGGTTGGACTGCGCGCAGGTGACAGCAACACCAATTTTCTCTGCATGCGCGGCGCACATGTCTTCAACGTCAGCTAACGTAGTTGTGCCGTAGATCTCGGGTTGGCGAGTGCCAAGCAGATTAAGATTGGGGCCGTTGAGGACAAGAATAGAACGCATAAAACCTCCTGAAGTCTGAAAAGCGTGGTAAAGCTTTCACTGGCAGGCTGTCCAGCGTTTCGTGTCTTTTCACGGTGTTGATGATCGTGTAATTTACATAATACCGACTAGCCGTTAGCGCCGGTAAACAGTTGAAGCGAAAGGGGAATTTGAGACGCCCTGTCCGCTAATACAGCTTACCAAAAGACGAAAGCGGACAGGGCGAGTAGGGGTGGTGGTACACCCTTGATTCGATGTGTACATTGTTTACGTCCGCAAAACAACGAGCGACCACCTGTTAATACAGGTAGAACGCCATGCGCGGGAAGAACTTCACAGAACAGGAACGGACAGCGATCCGATTGTTGCTAGAGCACGGTCATTCCGTGCGCCGAATTGCCTATATCATTAACCGGGGAAAATCTGGCGTCCAAGGTCAGATCGACAGAATGCGTGCCGATGGCACCATTGCCCAAAAGGTTATGGATATGGGGCAGTTCGACGATGAAAAGTAACGCCGCATTTACTCCCAAACCATTTGGGCACTCATTCCAGCGGCGCGCGGTCCAAGCCGCGTTGCAAGCAGGATGCAAGGGCAACGAAATGGGCGTTTTGTATTGCCTGTTTACCAAGATTGATTTCGACACAGGCCAGACCCCGGAAATTGCCCACACAAGCCTAGGGGACGATATGGGGGGGTTGGGCTACAACACCATCCAGAAGGCAGTCACGGCGCTCCGTAAGGCCGGTGTGATCACCTACGCGGGTTTTCGCGGGCGGGGCACAGTTTGGTCGGATGGTCAGGGCAAGGCTAACCGCTATCAGATGACCTTACCGGGGGAAGACCCCTCCCAAAAATTGGGAGGGGGGGTACCCAAAAAAGAGGCAGACCCCCTCCCAAAAACAGGGAACCACTTCAAGAAACCATCTTTATCAGATGGGAACGAGGGCACGCCTAGTCGGCGTGAAGGGGATAAAGTGCCCGATCCAAGCCGTAAGGAAGAGTTGCAGCTACTCAGCCAATGGACAAGCCAGCACGGTTATTCGACCGCTAGCCGAATGATTGAGGACTGGCGTTCAAATCAGGCGGTGGCGGCTGAGTAACCGCAAGGCAACCGGTCACCAAAAGGGGGCCTTCGGCCCGCTGAGAAAAGTGAAGGGAAAATATTTTCGCTTCGGTCTGACTTATCCACCGTCCCCCGCGCTGAAAGGTGCGGGGGTTTGTCATTTTGAGGACGGGGGGTGAACGGGGGAGGAACGGGGGGCGTACAAAGCGTTTCCAGATCGTGAATTTCTGGTGATTTATTTTCGCTTACCTGTTGAAAAGTCTATGAAAAACTAGCGTCATGTTATAATATTACCCCTGTAATTTATGGGGTATATGATGAAAATTTCAGACAAAGCGAATGCACTAGCGAAGGAAGCCCGAGACCTCAAAGCCAAGGGCACTTGGGCGATGATGCAACAGGGGCCAGAGTTGCTGGATGATGTGATCAATCTGACGGTCGCGATGGCCGAACAGATCGACAAGCTGACCTCCTACGTTGACGAGGTGTGAGCATGAGCGACGGAACAGAGCGCCCAATCCTTGGAATTGACAAATGCGGGTGCTGCGGAATGCCGGTTCAGATCAAGCTGAACAAGAACCGCAACGCCTATTACTTTTGCGGCCACCAAAACGAACAGGGCGAGAATTGTGCCCATCAAGTGCGGTGGGGAAAGCCCTACACCGCCAAATTGATCCGAAAATTTAAGGGAGAGCCGGACGAGCCGTCAAAATTCGCCCGTCCTGCGCCAAATTCGCCCCGCGTGGGCACTTATGAGGAATATCTGTCATGACTGAGCGAAAAAAGCCAAAGGCCACTCAGGAGGCAAATTTGAGCGCGTCCGACGAAATGCCCGAAAATGAAACCGCGTCGGATGCCGCGCACCTCGATAGCTTTGTGGCCTCTGAACTGGAAGCCGAAGGCGGCGGCGAGGATGATGTAACGCGGCTGGATGAGAAGGGCGACCCGATCCAACCCGAGGGCGTTGAGCAGGTGGTTGAGAAGATCACCAAAGAGGCCTTTTTCACGGTGTTCCGCCATGCTTTCGGATTGCCCGGAATGTTCTCAGCTGACTGGAAGCCGCTTGCAATCCAACCGGAAGAGGAACCCATTGCGCGGGACGCCTGCAACGCAATCTATGAAATCCTAGAAATCTACTATCCGGCGGCGCTGATGCCGCAGGGCGATACGTTCGCACGACTGGCGGCGGCGGCACCATTTGTGCTGGCAAAGGTTATGGTTGTCCGCGAAATCCTGAACAGCAAACGCCGCGCCCGGATCGAGGCACAGGCGGGCGCAAAAATGACCTTCCAGACCAAACGAGCGCCCGAACCAAAAGCCGGGCAGGGGGAAGAGCTATCGCCGGATCAGATGGTGCCTGATCCGACCGCATGGCTTGCAGAGGAGGCGGCTTGATGGCGGCGACCAGTAACGCGGGGCGCGTGGGCGTCTGGGGGGCCTCTGGCAGCGGCAAAAGCTCCAAGGTGAAACAGCTTTTACGTAACAGATCACGCCTGATCGTTTTCGATCCTCTGGCGGAGTATGCAGCGGAGCTTCCGGGCCTACGTAACGTAGAGCACAAAAAGGCCTCAGACCTCGACAAAGTGCGCCTTGCGATGAAAGCCAATTGGTCGGGGTTCAAGGTGGCCTACGTGCCACCGGCTGGCAAAGAAGCAGCGGCCCTATCTGCCCTGTCAAAACTCCTGATGGCGGCGCAACAGCCGTTTAAGGATGGCAAGCGCGGGGCCAAAATGTTGACCTTGGTTGTGGAGGAAATGAACCTCAGTTTTCCCGTGTCTGGGGGCGCTCAGAAATGCCCCGGTTTCGCGGACATTTGCAGTCGTGGGCGGCATTACGGGATCGAGGTTATCGGGGTGTCTCAGCGGATCGCAGAGGTTGCCACACGGTTCCGCAACAACTGCACCGAAACCATTGTGCTACGCCAGAAAGGCCCGCGCGATATTGAGGCAGCGGCGGCGGAACTTGGAACCACAAAGACAAGTGTCCAGGCTTTGAAAAATCTCGATTACCTGCACGAGAAAGGCGGGGAAATCACACCCGGAAAAATCACGTTCCCAAAAACTCGAAAAAAGTGAAATTTCCCTACGTAACGTACTGTAATGTAACGTAGGTTTGCCAGACCACCCAAGCCCCGTTTAGTCAATCCATGTGAACGACTTACGGGGCTTTTCTTATGCGCAAAACATTTCTCCTGACTGTGGCGGCTGGCGTCACTTCGGGGCTGATCATTCTGTTGCTGAAATCGCGTCTGGAAAGCGCTCAAAACTCAAACAGTGGGAAATTCTATGCTTAAAAAAACTGACCTGAAAATGGTGGGCTTGGTTGCGCTTGGCGTGATCGCGGCTGGCTACATTTTCAAAATGGCCGGCACTGATACGCCGATCATTTCCGACGCCCGCAACGGCTACGACTACTAAGGGGCCGGGACATGACGCAATCCATCCGCAAAATGCCTTCCGTTGGTGGTATCGGAGCCGGTGAAACTGGCACCTGTGACTTGCCGCGTGGTCTGACCTATCTGACGCTCATGATCCGCATGCGTGCCGTGATCAACGGCACAGAACAGGACATTCCCAACGACAAATGGGGCGACTATCTGGGCGAAATCCGCTTGGTGGTTGACGGTGAAACCACCTACACCAAAGACGCCGCAGACATCGTGCATTACAACAACCACCACAAGCAGGCGGCAACGCCCGGTGTGCTGAATGTATTCCTTGCGCGTCCATGGGCGCAGACCGCTGGTGGTCAGGATGAAACCGCCTACAAAACGGGGGACGGTGTTTCGACCTTCACCATGGAGATCGAGCAGAAAGATGGCATTCAGGTCAAGCACCTGTCAGTGTCCGCAGAGCAGGCACCGGGGAAGCTTCCCGACGGTCGGGTTTTGGCTTGGGGTTCTCACCTGCGCGTTCAGCGTTTCCGCAAACAGCAGGGTCTTGAGGGCGTGGCCGAAATCTCGGACATCCCGCGCGGCGCTTACCAGATGCTTGGCGTTCAACTCGACACCGATGCAATCGCCAACTCTGAGGTTGTGATCAACAACACGAAGATCATCGAGTTGGACAAACAGCTTTTGGCCAACAGCTACAACCGCAACAAGCGTGAGCCGGTAACAGGTCAGACCTTTATCGGGTTCGATTCTGGCGGGCGTCTGGTGGAGGCCATGCCGATGGCAGTGCAAGACGCGCGGTTCAAGTTCGACTTCACCGCCGCAGGCAATTTCACGCTCTACACCGAGAGCATTTACCCGAACTAATCGAAAGGGCCTGACATGGCTTCAATTTGGGATGGCACGCCCTACGAAGTGCAGTCTGCCGTTTGGCGTTCTGCACTGGCTGGCGGCGGCAACGCTGGCAGCAAAACCAAGGCCTTTAACTCGGTTTGGTCCAAGCGGGGAATTGACATGCTGGAGGCATGGCAGAGCGTCCCAGCCAACCAGCAGACCACGGCCCCGGCCAACGACGGTCAGTCCAATTTCCTGAACTCCATTTCGGGGCTTGGCGCGGCGCTCTTGCAGGGCATGGGCGGGCAGTCGGAAACACAGCCCGAATACATGCCGGTAGCTTACTCTGAGAGTGGCGGTGGCGGCATGGCTCTTGACTGGCGCATGATCGCGCTGATTGGGGCCGGGGCTGGGCTGATCTACTATGCGTCGGTCAAGTAATGGGGCCAGAAGCAGCAGCAGGAGGTGGCGGCTTGCCACCTCTTAGCCTGAGTGCGGGACCATCCAACGCCACAGCGAACAGCGGCGGCGGGGCTCTGGGGTCCGGGGCATTTAACTTCAAACCAAAGGGCAACACGCTGCAATCACTCTTGCCGCTCGTCGCTCTTGTGGGGGTCGCATGGATCATCACCCGAAAGAAATGACCTTTGAACGCGAAGATTGGAACGAGGTCGCAGAGCGCGAGCTTTCCCAAATCGCGGATGTGACGCCCGAAGACATGGCAATTTTCAAGGCGCAAGTTCGCCTTGAGAGTTGGCAGCTACTTGCAATCCAGATCGACGGTGAGCGGGTCGGCTCTGTCGTCTGGTCAACGGAACGCGAGGGCAAAACCTTTGCAGTGATCGTGAACGCGGCCTTTGCGCGGCCTGTGCGGGGCGTGGATGTGGCGCAAGGGCTTCTCGACATGTTCCACACCACCGCGCGCCACTACGGGGCCTCAGCGGTCCGCATTTGGACCAGTCGCCGGGGGCTTGTCCGCAAGCTGGAACGGGCAGGGGCAACCAAACGATACGTAATGGAGCTGAAGACATGAGCAGCAGCAAAAGCAGCAGCGCAACAAGCTCGACCAACCGTGACGGCCGCGTAGCTGGCGACAATGGCGCCATTGGTGTGAGCGCAGAGGGGTCGGTTGCCTTGAACGTGGTTGCCGACGAAGCTTGGGAGCTTGGCCGTGATGCGCTGGACGCGGTGACGCTGGCAAATCAAAAGGCAATCGACGCGGCGACCCACAATTCAAACGAAGTTGTTGACGCCATGCGCCACACCTTCACCGAAGCTCTGAGTGTCGCCCAACAAAGCGCGGACAAGAGCGCAAGCGTCGTCGCTGATACGTTGTCAGACGCGCTCTATTCGACGCAGCAGGCTTCAAAATCTGAGGCCGGTCAAATTGGCGAACAGTTGGTCAAGGTCGCAATCCCTGCGGCGGTGATCGGCTTTATTGCCCTTGCTACTTTGAGGAAGTGATATGGCTGATCCGAGCTACAAAACCTACAAATACACGCTTGAACCCAAAGAGGTTCTACCCGTCACGCGCACCGCGTCTTTTGTTTCCTGTCTGGCGTCGTCTTTCCCCTTCAAACTGTCGATGAATGACGGTGCTGATAACGACTTTGAAGCCGGAATTACTTTTAGCCAGGACGAAGATTTTTCCCGGTTGCAGATCCACAATCCATCAAGCACCGAAGAGCTTGTTGTAGCGATTGCTCTTGGCCGCGGCGAAATCACTGACAGCCGTTTGACCCTTGGTGGGCAAGTCAAAGTTGACGTGCAGAACGACGAACTGCCCGTCCGCGTTTTGAACTCCGAATTGCAGGTGCGGGTGGTAAATCCGCCATCACAGGCCGTTAGCGTGAGCGGAACAGCCGACGTTGAACTCAAAAACACGGTGTTGCCGCGTGAACGTGTGCCTGAAGTTTTGGATGGCAAGCCGAAGCAAACTGTGGCGGCGGGTCAAACTCGAATTATTCTGGCGGCCAATGCTAAACGGCGAGAAGTGATCTTGGTGAACTCAGGCCTGAAAACCGTTTTCATCATGGGCACATCAATCACGACAGCGGGGCACGGTGTGCCACTTGATCCGGGGCAATCCCTAACGCTGAAAACCACGGCGGCAATCTGGGCGCGCAACGAAGAAGACGCCGCAACGGACATCAATTCTTGTGAATTGGAGTGGTCGTGATGAGCGGATTTTCAAGCGCTCCGAGCGGCTGGCGAACACTGAAAAAGCAAGACTTGGCTGGCATGCCTCCTAGCCTGTTTTTTGACGTTCCCAACTTGGACGATTACGGCATGTCCACACTCAGGTTCTGGGGGGCTATGAGTGGCAGATGGGACAACCATTGGACGATGCTTTGCTTGCTGGATGATACGGGCGCAGAAATCCATTTGTGCCATGAAAGTTTCGCGTCGGGATCGTTCCTGTTTGATTTGACGATTGAAAAGGCACACGGGGTGACCCGCGCGCACGATACGACGCGCGCGTCCACCAATGGTCTGGCTACCGATTCTCGGACATGGAACCCGCAAGAATCCCGCACTTGGACCACGAAAAACATCGTGGGAATTCGCATCAAGGCGCACCACTCGGGCAGGTTTCCAATGCCTGAATTTGGGCCGTCTTTCATCGTCATTGAGGGGAAACCATGAAAAAGATTGTAGGTGATCAAGTCATTGAAATGACGCCTGAAGAGGTCGCGGCGCACAACGCAGAGTATGAAAAGCTCCTAGCAGAAGAAGCCGCACGGATCGCTGCAGCGGAGGCCGAGCAGGATGGCTAAGGCATTGGGGGCCTTGGTCATTGGGGCAGGGTGTGCGGGTATCTACTACCTGTACACCCAGACCCAGCAACAGCCCGAGAAAGTGGCTTACGTACCGGTTTCTCAACCTGCCCGCACCAAACCAAAAATGGACTATGCGCCGCTCCTGTCTTGGGGGCTGGGGCAGGTCACAAAACACCTTCAGAACAACAAACAACCGCATTGGGGAACGACTGTGAACCGCAACAAAACCAAACCAACAACCACCGCGCAACCGCCCATTCGTAACCTGCCTAAAGCAGGCGCTGGCACCATCGCGTCAAAGACACCTGCCACTGGTGATCTACGCGGTCGCCTACGGCAAATGATCGGGCATCTGGAAGCCCCGCACGGTTACGATATGATGTATGGCGGTTCGAAAATTCGGCCACCTAAACCCATCACTCAGATGACTGTCCGCGAGTTGCTGAACTATCAGGATCGCAGCGTCGCTGCGGGGAGCCGATCAAGCGCGGCTGGCCGGTATCAGATCATTCGCAAAACTCTGCGGGCACAGGTTGCCCAAGGCACGGTGTCGCTGAA
The DNA here is from genome assembly GCA_947497905.1 of uncultured Pelagimonas sp. Taxonomy (GTDB): domain Bacteria; phylum Pseudomonadota; class Alphaproteobacteria; order Rhodobacterales; family Rhodobacteraceae; genus CANMIH01. The sequence continues at coordinate 1,048,252 of CANMIH010000001.1, read as the reverse complement.
CGATCGCTTTGATGAGGCCACACAGGACCGCTTGGCGAATAGCCTTATGGAAGGCCGTGGCATTAGCCGCTACGAATCCGGTGAAATTAGCCTTGAGAAATTCGCCCAGGAGTTAAGCCGCGAATGGGCCAGCCTGCCAGCGATTACCAAAGACCTGCGCGGGCGACGTGCGACTGGCCAAAGCTATTATGCGGGTGACGGTCTCAACAAATCGCTGACCTCAATTCAGAGCGTTCTGGATACCATCACCGGAGCGCGGGGCTGATGGCCGCGCCGCTGATTTGGATCGGTGGAGCGCTGGCGCTGGGGTACGTGCTGGACAAGACCGGAGACGCCGCAGAAGGCAGCGCCAAGCTTGCGAAATGGGCCACCATCGGCGGCGGCGTTTATGTGAGCTATGCGGCGCTCAAATCCTATGGGGCGCTGAAATGACGCCCGAGATTATTCAAACAACATTTTCGTTTCTCGCGGCCTGTGGCGTCGGGGGCATCTGGTTTCGCCTTGGTGGCGTCCTTCGCGGACAGGAAACCCAAGAAAAAGATCATACGCGGCTGGTGTCGCGTGTGAGGGACTTAGAACGGCACGTTTGGAAAGGTGCATAAAATGCTGAAATCTATCATTCTTTCAAAAATCGTTGGATCAGTGATCCGGCACGGCGCAACCATCATTGGCGGTTGGCTCTTGTCTGAAGGCTACGCGGATCAAGCGGCAGCGGAGGCAATCGCGGGCGGGATCGTTGCGTCAGGCGGCGTTGCTTGGTCTGTCGCTGAAAAGAAGGCCCGTAACTTGCTGATTTTGCCTTAACCTTTCAGCGCCTGACCGTTTCTGTGTCAGAAACTATTCACCTGAGTATTGACGGAGCATTTGCGGACACGTAGAAAAGTGCTTACCAAAAGATGAAACTAAGGTGGAAACAATCGAGTTTTTGCGGGCATCAAACATTACATAATACCGATTATAGGTGTATCGTGACCGCAACTTCCGTACCATTTGAAGCTACCTACTTACAGTTGCCGTGATTATCACCTCCGCGACCCGGATGTCGGCCTTTGGCCAAACATTTCCAAGAACAACCTCTAAAGTCAGCACTTGCATGCGTCACGGTCGCAGGTCACAAGGCCTATATGACACAGAAACCTGAGATATTATGCGTTGGTTCCGTCTTGTGGGATGTCATCGGACGCAGCGCCACTCATATGCGCGCCGGATCTGATGTGCCCGGCCGGATCACTCGAATTCCTGGCGGCGTAGCAATGAACATCGCGATGGCCCTTTCGAGGTTTGGACCTAAATCTGCGTTGCTTTCTGCCGTTGGCGAAGACGCAGAAGGTCATGATCTTGTGGGCGAATGTGAGCGTCGGGGATTGATCACGTCGTTTATGTACCGATCCCCTGATCTGCCCACTGATCGATATATGGCTATCGAGGGCGCAAATGGTTTGATTGCTGCGATCGCAGACGCGCATTCGCTTGAAGCGGTTGGCGACAAAATACTTCGACCGCTTGCCGATGGGTCCTTGGGCAGCGCAGAAACCCCCTATGGCGGTTTGATTGCACTTGACGGCAACCTGACGGCCGCTCTTCTCGAAGACATCGCGGTAAGTCCTCTGTTTTCAAACGCAGATCTTCGCGTGGCTCCGGCAAGTCCGGGCAAAGCCGAACGACTTCTGCCGTTTGTGCGCGCGACGCGTGGCACACTCTATGTAAACCTCGAAGAAGCTGGCCTGCTGTGTCAGACGTCCTTTGACACGTCAGAACAAGCCGCAGCGCGTCTGCTTGAGCGAGGTGCTCAGCGTGTATTGGTTACCAATGGTGGCGACGCCTGCTGTGACGGCACCACCGAAGGCCTGATTTCCCAGGCGCCCCCCGAGGTGCTGGTTACACGCGTAACCGGTGCCGGTGATACCTTTATGGCGGCGCATATCGCCGCTGAATGTGACGGCGCATCCCGAACTGAGGCGCTGTCACGCGCTCTGAACGCCGCTGCATCTTACGTTTCCGGAGACATCGCAATATGACCACCCCCATCACTCTTTCTCCTGCAGTTGCAAAGGCGTTGGACGAAGGACGTCCCGTAGTCGCCCTTGAAAGCACGATTATCACGCATGGCATGCCCTGGCCTCAGAACCTTGAGGTCGCGCGTCAGGTTGAGGCAACGGTACGCGCCGGTGGCGCCGAACCAGCCACTATGGCGGTTTTGGACGGCACCCTGCACGCGGGTCTGACCGATGAACAGCTTGAGGCCTTGGCTCAGGCCAAAGGCGTTGCGAAGATCTCGCGCGCGGACATGGCGGTTTGCATGGCTCAAGGCGGAACCGGTGCAACGACGGTTGCCGCTACCATGATCGCAGCGCAGCTTGCTGGCATCGAAGTCTTTGCCACGGGCGGTATCGGTGGCGTTCACAAGGGTGCAGAAACTAGCTTTGACATTTCCGCAGACCTTCAGGAACTGGGCCACACTGCCGTGACTGTGATCGCAGCGGGTGCAAAAGCCATTCTCGACATTCCAAAGACCCTGGAAGTTCTTGAAACCCTTGGTGTTCCTGTCATCGCCTTTGGTCAGGACCAGTTCCCAGCCTTCTGGTCACGCGAGGCAGGATTGCGCGCGCCCCTGCGCATGGACGATGCGGCTTCTATCGCTCGGGCGCATATCATGCGCGGTACATTGGGGCTTCCCGGTGGCCAACTTGTTGCGAACCCCATTCCGGTTGAAGCCGAGATTGCACGTGAGGTGATTGAGCCGATCATCGCCGAGGCAAACCGCGATGCCGAGGCGCATGGCATTTGGGGCAAAGACACCACCCCTTATCTGCTTCAACGCATTTTTGAACTCACCGAGGGTAAATCTTTGGAGTCAAATATCGCGCTTGTGCTAAACAACGCACGATTGGCAGCTGAGATTGCTACAGAAATGTGCAAACAGCGTGTTAACGCGGGCTAAGACGCCTCCACCCATTGTAGAGACCCAGTGCAGAGCTTAGGTTCTGCACACAGTAAATGACAGGCGACGCTGACGATGACCACTCCGTTCGATCCTGAAACCAAACGCGTAGGTGTGTTTACAAGCCTGCGAAACTCATTCCTCACTGGGATCATTGTGATCGCTCCAGTGGGATTGACGGTGTGGTTGATCTGGACGGTTGTCGGTTGGGTTGACGGCTTTGTCTGGCCGTTTGTGCCTGCCTCTTATCACCCCGAGGAACTGATCAACCGGTTGTTCGGCTGGACCGGCGAAAACCGCATTGATGTCAACGTGCGTGGGCTCGGTGTGGTGGTGTTTTTGCTGTTCACCATCATTGTGGGTTGGATCGCAAAAGGCCTGATTGGCCGATCGATGATCACCTTTGCTGAAAGCCTTGTTGATCGCACGCCTGTTGTGCGTTCGATTTATTCGGGCATCAAACAGCTTGCTGAAACGGTTTTTGCCCAAAGCGAGCGCAGTTTTGAGAAGGCCTGTCTGATCCAATACCCGCGCAAAGGCATCTGGGCCGTCGGCTTTATCTCGACCGAGGCCAAAGGTGAGATTGCAGAGCGCGCAGAAACTGTTGGTCCGATGGTCTCGATCTTTGTGCCAACAACGCCAAACCCAACCTCTGGATTTTTGCTGTTTTTCCCCAAAGAAGACGTGATCGAGCTGGATATGTCGATCGAAGACGCCGCGAAATTGGTGATCTCGGCGGGGTTGGTTTACCCCAACGGTCAGGACGCAAAAGATGCTGTAGAACAACAGTTTCGCAAGGCAAGCTAATCCAATCACCCTGCCCTGTGTTCGAGCCGTCCGGATTTTTCTGGGCGGCTTTTTCTTTAGCCAAACATCTCGGGCAGATTTGCGGTTTGACGTTTGCCAAGGTCTGCTTTGTGACGCTCAATAAAGGTACCGGCCGCACGTCGACCAGCCTGCTTCAGTTGCAATAGCACAGAAGGAACAGGCACGGTTTTGGTGGCCACGGACAGCGAATTCATCAAAGCATCATCCGCGATCATGTGAACCCGCACATCCTTCATAGCGCCAGGTGCCAATGCCCCGTCACGCAACAAACGTTGAACAAATTCAATCGCGCGCAGTTCACGCAGCAACGATGAGTTGAAGCTGATTTCATTGATCCGGTTCTGGATTTCTGGAGGTGTCACAGGCACCTGATCGCGGTGCATCGGGTTGATGTTCACAATCACAAAATCATCGGGCAGTTTGGGATCGAAAAAGGGAAACAGAGGTGGGTTACCTGTATATCCACCATCCCAGAAAGCCTCAATATTTCCGGTCTTTGGGTCCTCTAGTTCGACTGCTTGAAACATCGTCGGTAAGCAGGCTGAGGCGAGAATGGCCTTGGTTGAAATCTGATGTCCTTTGAAGACGCGGATCTTACCCTCACGGACCAGAGTTGCCCCGACATAAAAGTCCGGCCCGTCAATCGCGCAGACACGGTCGAAATCAAAGGCATCGACGATATCTTCCAAGGGGTTCCGATACAGCGGGCCCAAGGCATAGGGCGACACCATGCGTGAGAAGGCCTCTCCCCAGGCATAGGGCAGCGAATACTCAACTGCCTTGCTGACGGCACCGGGTGTTGGCAACCAAGCTCCCATCCATGCGGGCAGGCGGTCGTCGTCCAAGGCTCCAATCTTGCCCCAGAGCCAATCGAGTTTTTCTCGTGCCCCGTCGCGGCCCCCTGCCAATAATCCAGATTTGTAGGCTGCTCCGTTTAAGGCTCCGGCGGAAGTTCCTGAAATCGCAGCAATTTCGATATCTTCTTCGTCCAACAGACGATCCAAAACTCCCCAAGTGAAAGCGCCATGCGCACCCCCTCCTTGTAGTGCCAAGTTGATCCAAACCATTGTGCCCTCGTGAAAATGCTGCGCTTGCAAAATAGCTAAGCTGCACGCCTTGAGAAATCAATTCACCTTTGCGCAAAGGAACCCTTTGGTTTGACGTAACGATGCACTGGGGCCGCCACGGATCTATGCAAAGATGGTGGCGAGACAATTGGGGGGATGAGCATGTCTGACAGTGTTTTGATAAAACGAGAGGGTGCAATCGCCGAGGTTTGGATCAATCGACCAGACAAACACAATGCCGTCGATATGTCGGTGTTTGAAGGGCTGGCCAAGGCGGGTGAAGAGCTTCGTGCAGATCCCTCAGTTCGTGCGATTATCCTGACAGGTTCGGGTGATAACTTTTGCTCAGGTATAGATATTTCCCTGTTCACAAGCGGCATGTCTCCTGCAGACCTGAACAAGAAAATTATGGAGTTCGGAGACGGCGAAGTCGCGAACACATTTCAAAAGCCCGCCTATATCTGGCAAGAGATCGAGGTGCCGGTGATTGCCGCGTTACAAGGCGTAGTGTACGGCGCAGGCGCCCAGATCGCCTTGGGGGCCGATTTTCGATTGGCCGCGCCGAATACGCGCATGTCGGTGATGGAAATCAAGTGGGGCTTGATCCCTGACATGAGCATCACGCGCACCCTGCCCCGTCTTGTGCGGTCTGACGTAGCCAAGGATTTGATCTTTACCGGACGTGTTGTCGAGGCGCGCGAGGCTGCTGAGATTGGCCTGATCACCCGGATCGTCGACGATCCTCTATCCGAGGCCCGCGCCATGGCCGAGCTGATTTTGACCAAAAACCCGGATGCGATCCGTCGCGGCAAACGATTGATCAACGACAGTTGGACCGGAGACCCCGCTGACACGCTTAAGTTAGAAGCGCACCTTCAGACCGAATTGATTGCGAGTTCCAATCAGTTGGAGGCCGTCTTTGCCAATATGCAGAAACGCCCTCCAAAGTTCAGCTAAGGTGAAGTGGCTCTTTAGAGCGCGGTCCAACCACCGTCGACTGAGATTGTTGTACCTGTGATCTGGGCCGCGGCATCTGAGCACAGGAAAACAGCCGTTCCGCCCATCTGTTCTACCGTTGCAAACTCCTTCGAGGGCTGGCGGGTCAGCATCACATTTTTCACGACCTCTTCTCGGGTCATGTCATATTCTTTCATGGTGTCCGGGATCTGAGCCTCAACCAATGGAGTGAGAACATATCCGGGGCAGATTGCATTGGCGGTGATGGGTTCCTGTGCGGTTTCCAGAGCAACAACTTTGGTCATGCCAACAACACCGTGTTTGGCTGCAACATAAGCGGATTTGTATGGTGACGCCGTCAGACCATGAGCCGACGCGATATTGATCACCCTGCCCCATCCCGCAGCGCGCATCACCGGCAACGCGGCGGCGGTTGTGTGGAAGGCCGAATTCATGTTGATCGCGATAATTGCGTCCCATGTTTCAACCGGAAACTCATCAATTGGCGCGACGTGCTGGATACCGGCGTTGTTGATGAGAATATCGCACTGGCCTGCTTTCTCAATCAGCGCACGACAGTCAGAGGCTTTGGACATATCGGCCTGAATATATCGAGCGGTGATTTGATGATCTTTGGCGATCTTCTCGGCCAGCGCGTGATCTTCATCTCGATCCGTGAACGAGTTGATCACAATATCCGCACCTGCTTTGGCCATCTCAATTGCGATGCCCAGACCAATGCCCGAATTCGAACCGGTGACGACGGCGGTTTTGCCTTTCAATGACATCTCTGCCCCTCCTGCTGAAATTGCGCTGCAGCATAGCATGCTGCACATGCATCATGCACGTCACTTGATGCGCTAGTTTAAGGGAATGACGCAAAGGCACACATGAGAAACCAGCAAAGAAAAAAACCCCGGCGCGAAGCCGGGGTTAAGTCATTGAGGCAGGTTTCATACAGGCAAGAAACCTATCGAGCAGTGATCCCTTTATAAGCAATGCGCTGCCTGAGTCCAAGCTAAAAGTTTGAAAACCCTGAGAACCACAGGTACGTTGAATCTCAATAAAACAAGGGTGAACAGGGATTGTTGCCAAAATGAAGTTTGATTTTTTCCAGATTGCACGACGCGGAGTCTCGCTTGGTGCGCTGATTCTTGCCGGTGGATTCGCCCAAGCTGAGCCGAAACATGGCATCGCTATGTATGGTGAGCCTCAGCTACCACCGGATTTTGTGTCACTCCCCTATGCAAATCCAAATGCGCCAAAGGGTGGCCATATCGCTACGGGTGAGGTCGGAAGCTTCGACAGCCTCAATCCGCATATCCTGAAAGGGTCGGTTCCCTGGGCGCTTCGGTTTCTCACATATGAAAGCCTGATGGGCCGCAATTGGGATGAACCCTTCTCGCTTTATGGTCTTCTGGCCGAATCGATTGAGACAGGACCCAATCGTGAATGGGTGGAATTTACCCTTCGCGAAGAGGCAGCCTTCTCGGATGGAAGTCCCGTCACGGTAGAAGATGTGATGTGGTCTTATGAAACCTTGGGCACCGCCGGGCATCCGCGCTATCACGGAGTCTGGAACAAAATCGACAAAATGGAGCAAACGGGCCCACGCTCTGTGCGGTTTGACTTCAATGTAGAAGACCGCGAGCTGGCGTTGATTGTCGGTATGCGGCCAATTTTGAAAAAGGCGCAATGGGAGGATGCGGATTTTGCAGCCTCTGGTCTGGATGTTATTCCGCTGAGCACCGCGCCCTATGTGATCGATAGCTTTGAGCCAGGCCGTGTGGTTGTTCTCAAACGCAACCCCGACTACTGGGGCAAAGATCTGCCATTCCGCCGCGGTACTCAGAATCTCGATGAAATCCGCATGGAGTTTTTCGGCGACGACACAGCGATGTTTGAGGCTTTCAAGGCTGGCATCTTGAATTCCAACCGAGAGTTCAACGCTGAAAAATGGGCAACCCAATATGATTTCCCAGCGATCCAATCCGGAGACATGGTGAAATCCCTTATCCCGCATGAACGCCCCTCTGGCATTCGCGGATTTGTCATGAACAGTCGGCGTGCACCTTTTGATGACATCCGGGTACGGGACGCTCTGCTGCACGCTTTCAATTTCGAGTTCATCAATGAAACCATGACCGGCGGCAAACAACCCCGGATCACGTCGTATTTTTCCAATTCGGTACTGGGCATGGCAGCCGGGCCTGCGATGGGTCGGGTCAAAGAGTTGTTGCAACCCTTTGAAAGTGAACTGCCTTCCGGTGCTCTTGAAGGCTATGCCCTTCCGGTCAGTGATGGCAGTGAACGCAATCGTAAGAACCTGCGCAAAGCTTTGGCCCTGTTGGAAGAGGCCGGTTGGACAGTCCAGGATGGCGTCATGAAAAATGCCAATGGCCAGGCGTTGACGTTCGAACTTCTGTTGCGTCAAGGGGACAGCGGAAACGAAAAAATGGCCGAGCTTTATGTTGAAGCCCTGAAGCGTCTAGGGGTGACAGTCACCATCAACAAGATCGATAGCGCGCAGTACAAAGAACGCACCAACGGCTACGATTTTGATATGACCGCCTACTGGCGTGGCCTGTCGCTCAGCCCGGGCAACGAGCAAAAGCTGTATTGGGGGTCCGAGGGCGTAGACAAGCCGGGAACCCGTAACTGGATGGGCATGAACTCTCCTGCTGCTGAGGCAATGATTGACGAGATTCTGAATGCCAAATCACGCGATGACTTTATCGCTGCAACACGTGCTTTGGATCGCGTTCTGACCTCTGGCCGGTATGTTATCCCAGTGTATCAGTTCACGGTCTCGCGTCTGGCCCATTCCAAGGGTCTTAAACATCCTGAAAAGCTGCCTATTTACGGCGATTGGTTCACCTGGCAACCCGATGTCTGGTGGTCTGAAAACTGATCTCGACCTCATCAACATCTAAGACTATTCGCCTAAAGACCCGGAGCTTCCGGGTCTTTATCTTTGTGGTATGCTGACGAAAGAGATGACCTCATGAATTCAGATCCCAGACCTTTTGCGCGAAAATTGCCCTCCGCTCTTGTGGTCGACGACCACCCGCTGTTTTGTGATGCGCTGGTTCTGACGTTGCAGGCGATTGCCGATTTCAGAGACATCCACGTTGCCGGAAACCTTGAAGCCGCCCTTGGGAGGCTTCAAACTGACCCGAACGTGGCATGGGTTTTTCTCGACCTGAATTTGCCTGATGTGAACGGGTTAGATGGGTTGCTGCGTCTGCGCAGCGCTGCACCCAAGGCCAAAATTCTGATCGCATCGTCCATGGCAGACAATCGGATGATCAGTCGCGCGCTCAAAGCAGGCGCAAATGGGTTTATCCCGAAACACTCGCAAAGTCAGGTGTTTCGCCGGGCTTTTGAATGTGTCGATCGTGGGGAAAGCTTTGTTCCAGATGGGTACATCGAACCGCAGGATTGTCTCTCAGATTCTCAGGATGCTTTCGCTCGGCTTGCGACGCTGACCAATCAACAGGCACGTATTCTTCAGCTGATCTGCGAAGGGAAGTTGAACAAGCAGATCGCGTTTGATCTCTCCATTGCAGAGACAACCGTCAAAGCCCATGTCACCGCGATTATGCGTAAGCTTGGCGTGCAATCGCGCACCCAGGCAGTTTTGGTTGCCCAAGAAACCAAGTTTTCCAGTGTCTTGCCAAGCGAAGGTGTGCAGCCGTAAGCTTGCAGGATTGCGAAGATCAAAATGCAGGAAAATAAGTGTGAAAGCACCAAGCCGCGATACCCGGGATGATAATCCATCGCGGCAGATGATTAGACAAGCACAGGTTTCTGCGGCGTCCCCAGATCCAGTTTCCGAGATAAAACGCGCTTTGGGGGATGGGCCCTTCTCACTTGTGTGTTTGTTTGTGTCTCCCATGGCGGATTTCAATGACTTGGCCCGTGCGGCAAAGTCGCAATATCCGTCAGCAGAGGTCATGGCCTGCACCACTGCCGGAGAACTGGGATACGCGGGCTACGAAAGTGGCCAGATCATTGCTATTGGGTTCCCGCGAGAATCTTTCTGCGTTCAAACAATTCCAATCGAAGATCTTCAGGCTTTAGATGAACCTGCTCTTATTGATGAGCTGATCCAAAGACGTATGCACCTGACACGGGATGCCGCCGATATGGCGTCTGAGTTTGCGTTTCTGATGGTCGATGGTCTGAGTCAGCGTGAAGAGCATTTAACCGGTGTGTTGTCGCTCGGTTTAGGGCCTATGCCACTTTTTGGTGGTTCTGCAGGTGATGGCATGGACTTTCAAAGTACGTTTTTGTCGTATAATGGGAAGATCCTGCACAATGGCGCCATTCTCGCACTGCTTCGGTCGCGCTGTGAGATTGAGGTTTTTAGCCTCGATCATTTTGTTCCGACAACGACACGTATGGTCGTCACCAAGGCCGACCCAGAGCGCCGTATCGTTCAACAGATCAATGCTGAACCCGCGGCGCGCGAATATGCTCGCCTTTTGGGGAAAGATCCAAACCAGCTGACCCCGTTTGTTTTTGCAGCTCACCCTGTGGTGGTCCGTTTAGGACAAAGCCATCACGTCCGCGCTATCCAACGCGTGACCGACACGGGAGAGTTGGTGTTTTTCTCAGCTGTCGACGAGGGCATGGTACTTACTTTGGCTGACAAAGAAGTCATATCGCAACATTTGGAAAGCGGGTTTGCCGACCTTGCGCGCGGGCCTCGACACCCCGAGATGATATTGGGCTGTGACTGTATGCTCCGGCGGCTTGAGGCCGAGGAAACCCAGCAAACCTTCGATGTGTCGCAAACGCTTAGGCGACACAACGTAGTTGGGTTTTCCACCTATGGGGAGCAGATTGGTGGCCTGCACGTCAATCAAACCTTCACGGGCGTCGCGCTTTACCCTCCAAAATCAAGGTCGGATGATGTCTCTGATTGACAGCAATGACTCGTTAGAACGGCAGAATGAAAAGCTGCTGACCATTGCAGAGGCGTTGATGAAACGTGTCGAGCATGGCAGTGAGCCGTCGAATGCGGCCTACGCAAGATTTGAGCGGGCCGCATTGCTAGAACAGCGGGTGCGGGAGAGGACGCTTGAGCTCGAGCATGCGCTTGATCTTTTGCACCAATCCAACGCCCAAATTGCAGATGCGAACCAGCAAACAGAGGCGGCACGTCGCAACCTAGCAGACGCGATTGAAACTGTTTCCGAAGGGTTTGCTCTCTTTGATGACACCGATCATCTGGTGATGTGCAACTCCAGATTTTGTCGCGATTTTAGTGGGATGCGTGACCTTCTGAAACCCAGCCTTTCGTTTGAACGCTATGTAGACGAAATCAGCAAATCCAAGGATCTTTCCCTACCCGCTCATGTTTCGCCCGCAGATTGGGCGGCGCAAAGGTATCGCCACCACCAAGACCAACACGCGTTGTTCAATGTAGCACTTCACAAGGACCGGTGGTTGCAGGTGTCCGAACATCGCACGGCCAATGGTGGCACAGTTGTCCTCCAGACGGACGTAACTGATCTGGTGCTGCTTGAACGGCAAGAGCGCGAAAGGCTGCGCGATAAACAAACCCGTATGATCCGCGCCACGCTTGACCACCTGAACCAAGGGGTCTGTGTTTTTGATGAAGCTGGGCGGCTAGTTGGTTGGAATGAAAAATTTGGAACACTGCTTTCGGTTCCGGCGCGCTTCCTTCAGATGGGTGTTTCATTTGGCACGCTCATTGATCAGCTAGATAAAGACGTGGTTTTTACACGAGGTCTGGACCGCGAGGGGTTTCGGGCATGGGCACATGAGCCAAAAATGCGCCCGCCAATCAGTTTTGAAATCCGTCACGGATTTCAGTCTGTGCTGCAAATCTTCGGTCGAGGCATGCCAGATCAGGGGTTTGTGGTATCGGTCACTGATGTGACAACCGAGCGAGAAGCGGCGCAGAAGCTTTTCGAAATTAACGCTATTTTGGAGAAACGCGTCGTTGAACGAACGCTAGAGCTTGAGGATGCGCTGTCGTCGGCTGAACGTGCAAATGCGACGAAATCCCGGTTTGTCGCTGCCGCAAGCCACGATTTGCTACAACCTCTTTCGGCGGCCAAATTGTTCCTCTCAACCCTTGAAGGGTCTATTTTGGATTCAGCCCAGGCACAAATCGTGACCAAAACGCAGAGCGCCCTAACCAGCGCCGAGCATATCATTGAGGCACTTCTGGACATTTCCAAACTCGATTCCGAAGACGATGTTGGGTTGGATGTGCGACCGGTTTTGTTGCGCGATGTTTTAGGCCCTCTGCGCGATGAGTTCGAAATGCTCGCCGCTCAAAAGAATGTTGAATTACGCTTTGTCGATAGCGGGTTATGGGTGGAAACGGATCCAAACTATCTCAGACGGATCATTCAGAACCTTCTCGCCAATGCCGTACGCTATACCGACGCCGGCAAGATTTTACTGGGAGTTCGCCGCAACGGCGGTTCGGTTCGGATCGAAGTGTGGGATACTGGCGCTGGTATCGCCTGCGAGGATCAAAGCGTAATTTTTGAGGAGTTTCAGCGCCTCAATCCGCGGAGCAGTGCAAACGAAGGTTTGGGACTTGGTCTTGCTATCGTCGAGCGCGCCTGTGCACGTCTCGGGCATGACCTTGATTTGTGGTCAGAGATTGGTCGCGGCAGCTGCTTTATGGTGAACGTTCCAATTGTTGGCCCTACACCTGAACCCGTTGATCAGGGATTCCTAAACGATGAATCCCTGTCTCAGGCTGGGATGATCGTTCTACTGGTTGAAGATGATCGTCAGCTCAGGCGCGCCTTGGTCGCCATGCTTGAGGCTTGGGGCGTCCACGTCATCGAAGCTGAAAACGCTCCTGATGCATTAGAGTTGCTGGAGGAACTTCAACTCACCCCTGATGCGCTTTTGATTGATTATCAATTGTCTTCAGGACTGTCGGGCCTTGGTCTCTATCACGCAATTTCCGATCGATTGGGGAAATTGCCTTGCGCCATCATCTCGGCGGATCGCTCGCGCTATTTACGTAATGATTGTAAAGAGCTTGGTGTTGATTTTCTTCCAAAACCATTGGACCGCCACAAGATCCGAGCGTTCCTCGGCCATGTGGCGGTCCAACTTAAGAATTCGACTTAGATTACATCATGCCTTTGCAGTTACGCGGAGAGTTTGGCTTTCCAATATGGTGTGGGTTCAACACCAAGATCCAGCGCGCTGGATAGCCCGGAGCCTGTGTTTTGCGATAAGTGCACCCCTGGGCGGTGGTCATGTAGTTGCCGCCCTGGACTGCGGCACCCTGTGTCGAAATAAAAGGCTGTGCCTGGCTCAGGATGAGATCTTTCTGAGCGGGAATGTCCTGCACAGGAGAAAGGCTAATCGTTGCAAGAGCTGCGAGTGCGGTCAGGGTCATAGGTTTCTCCGTTTACGGGTCAGATCACTGGGATGAGTGCAATCTGGCCGTTAACGAAAACTTCGGCATGAAATCTCTGTGGCGGAAAAGTGGCGTTTCGAGACGGTTTTACGAAAGTCCAACCGAATGGCCGATGACGATCTCGGCACGTAATCCCCCTAGAGATTGGCTCTCGCCCAACCGCAGGACACCACCATGGGCCTTGGCAATATCAGCTGCGATGGCCAAACCAAGCCCAACACCCGAACCGCGATTTTGATTGCGCGCAGGATCAAGTCGAACAAAGGGACGCAACGCTTTTTCTCGTTCCTCATCCGGGATTCCAGGACCGTCATCTTCGATACAAACTCGAAGGCTGCGTTCTGTCAAAATGACCGAGATTTCACATTTCGTGCCATACCGTACCGCATTTCCGGTGAGGTTTTCGATCGCTCGACGAAGGGCTTTAGGACGGAGTGGGATTTCGCCCTGCCCTTTTTGCAAAACCAAAGAGACATCCTGCTGGCTTCGTTGTGCATCTTTGACAATCTGAGACACCAATTCAAATGGGTCGACAGGTTCTGCATCGCCATCCAGTGCATCCCCCCGTGCGAAATCGAGAAAGGCATCAATCAACCGCTGCATCTCATCCACATCATGTTCGAGCGGTTCACGATCCTCGCGATCAAGCAAAGATAGGCCCAGTCGTAGCCGGGTGATCGGCGTGCGGAGGTCATGGCTGACCCCGGACAACATCATTGTGCGCTGTTCGATGTGACGTTCAATCCTCGCACGCATATTCAAAAAGGCCCGTCCTGCAGCCCGAACTTCAAGTGCTCCTGAGGGTTTGTAGCTGATGGACTGCCCGCGCCCGAAAGATTCTGCTGCATGGGCCAATCGAGTGATCGGTCGCAGCTGGTTTCGAAGATAAACAAAGGCGATGAAGGTCATGAGAACACCGAAGAAAACCATGTTCACCAATAGCTGATGCGGGTTCGACGCAGACACACGTTCCCGATAGGTTTTCAATCTGTAGTGTATCCCGTTGCGCTCTGCAAAAAGCAGAAGGTCGTCGTCGTCCGGCATCGCGATGCGCTCCAGACCGTCAATATCTTGAGACAACTGGCGAATAACGACGATTCCGGTGAAATCGTACCACCTGCGGACATGCGCCTGTGGAATGTCGTCGGGCGATATTTCCTCCAATTCAAACCTGAGGCGTTCCGCATATTCAGGGGTTTCCAGAGCCAAATTCGCAAGCTGCGCGAGCTCGTGACTCAACTGCTCGGTAACGCCTTCAAAGTGACGCTGAATAAACACCACCGAGACCACAAGCTGAAGTGTCACGACGGGTAAAATGAGGATGAGCGCAGCGCGACCATACAACCCACGTGGGACATAGTGTTTGAGCCATTTGAATAACATGCGCTAAGCCTAGTCAAAGAAACACCCGGCCGCCACGGCAAAGGAGCACAACATGATCGACCCGCAACCCGAGTTCTGCCCCATCGCCGGTGAAGTTAAGCAATTGGAACCGGGATTGCGGCGAATTCTGGCGCAGAATCCCTCACCTATGACCTATAGAGGCACCAATACCTATCTTCTTGGGCAGAGTACCCTGGCTGTGATCGATCCCGGACCCGATGACGACGCCCACCTATCGGCGATTCTAACGGCCTGCGACGGGGCTCAGCTGTCGCATATCATCGTCACCCATGCCCATCTGGATCACTCTCCTCTGGCGCGACGGCTTGCGACGCAGACCGGTGCACCGATTGTTGGATTTGGCCCTGCAGATGCCGGACGGAGTGATCTGATGCAGCAGCTGGCTGCCTCGGGAGAACTTGGAGGCGGAGAAGGCGTCGACGAAGAATTTTCCCCCGATCTTTTGGTGAAAGACGGAGACGTGATCGAAACCTCGGATTGGGCACTCAAAGTCCTGCATACTCCTGGCCATATGTCTAACCACATCAGTTTGGCCTGGGGGGATGCCCTGTTTTCCGGAGACCTCGTGATGGGCTGGGCCAGTTCATTGGTGTCGCCGCCAGATGGCGATCTCACGGCGTTCATGGCTTCCCTTCATCGTTTGGCACAATACGAGTGGCGGGTGTTTCATTCCGGCCATGGTGCTCCGGTCACCGCCCCCAATGCACGGATCTCCGAGCTTGTGCGTCACCGCCTGTCACGCGAAGAGGCGATCCTGTCCGGCGTGCGCAATGCACCAACAACCGCAGAGGCCCTGGCACGAGATATCTATATCGACACGCCCCCTGCACTTCTGGGCGCCGCGACCCGAAATGTACTGGCCCATCTCATTGATCTTACGGAAAGAAAACTGATCAAACCGCAGGGTGCCTTGTCGCGAAACTGCATTTTTCAGTCGCTTTAGGTGGAGGTTCGGAAAAGTGTCAAAAAACATGAAAAAGCCTCTGGACGTCCGAAAAAGCTATAGTTATACAGCCCTCAATTCCGGCGTAGCTCAGCGGTAGAGCAGTTGACTGTTAATCAATTGGCCGTAGGTTCGATCCCTACCGCCGGAGCCATACTCACCTAAGTTGTTGATATGGTAGACATAAACCGCTCCGGCGGGGTGTGTCATACGAGACTGTCATACATATGACAGTCAGCTTGCGTGTTCAGTCACTTTCGGTGCTCCTACTCAGGAGGCCACCTATGGGACTACAATCCAACCTGATCCGCCGGGGCGCGACATATGCCTGGCGGCGGCGCTTGCCCGCGCAACTGGGCGGCAAGCTCATGCAAATCAGCCTGCGCACCAATGACCCTGACATCGCTAAACGCATCGCGCCGGTTGTAACTTCAGAATCTTGGCACATGTACCGGGCTATGATGTCTCAAACTCTGACCAAAGACGATGCCCGCACTCTGCTCACCGCTGTGATCCAGCGTGAGTTACGCCGCATTGAGCTTGAGCGCCTGACCGGAGCCGATAACCCCTGCCCTCTCTCTTGGGAGGACAATCGAAGTCATGACTGGGCAACGGGCAAAGCCTTGCAGCTGTTGGCCTCGCGCGGAGTGTCCGGACGTGAGCTGAGTGATGCTGATCTGGCGGAGCTTCAGGCCGAGGGGCGCTCAAGCAAGGATATCGCGCGACTGAAACACGTTCTGGAGGCAGAAGCGCAGAAGTTCTCCCACCCTCCGCTTCAAGGTCCCAATGCACCGGTCAAACAGCTTATGTCAGAGAGCCTCGGCCGACAGGATTTTTCTAATCTGGAGGCGCTTCAGGGCAGGAAACTCTACCTACAAGGTCGGAGTGCTGGCCGCCTGACGTCGTTGACCACCGATCCATCCTTTGATCAAGCCATGGAGTTGGCTCAGGAGCTGGCAACGACAGAAGCGGAACTGCCTCGCAGGGAAACTACGCCGATCTCCACACCCACCCCGTCGTCCAGCCCAACACCTCACGTGGCACGCGTCGCGCCAATACAGCCCCCCGCACCCTCGCCCTATGATCCGCGGCTCGTTGCATTGATTGAGCGCCTCATGGAGCAGAAACGCCGTCAGAATGTCTCGGGTCAGATGATTGAACAGATCTCCAAGACCCTGGCGCTCTTTGTGGAAGCCATTGAAATCGACACGATCCACGAGCTGCGACAATCGCATGTGGCCAAATATGTGGATGTGCTGCATCAGCTGCCCAAACACTACCGCCGCTCTCCGAAAACGCAGAAGATGTCCCTGTCCCAGATCCTAAAGGTCGCCCAAAAGAGCGGCCAAGCGGAGGGTCTGTCGGTCACAACCATCAATCGCAACCTCGACTATCTTGGGCAATTGCTGCGGAAAGCCAAGGCCGAGGGCTTCGCTGAACCCAATGCCATCGATCTCGACGCCCTGCGCCTGCGCAAGAAAACGCGAGAGCGAGATGAATGCCCGCCCTTCTCGCAACAGGATGTGCAGCACATCTTTCAGCACCCGGTCTGGACCGGCGCGGCCTCGAAACGCGACTGGCAAACTCCCGGCACCCATCTGGTCAAGGACGCCCTATTCTGGGTGCCACTCATTGCATCGCTGACAGGTGCCAGGCGTGCGGAAATCGCAGGCCTGAAGATTGTGGACGTGGACATCCTCGACGGCATTCCCGCAATCCGCATCCGTGAGAATGCCAACCGCAGCATCAAGACCTTCGGTTCCGAACGGGACGTGCCCCTCCATCCGCAGCTAATGGAGCTGGGCTTTCTGCATCACGTCGAAGCCCTGCGACAGCGGGGTGAAACCGATCTGTTCCCGGATATTCGCCCAAAAGACGGCACAAAGGAGCGCTGGGGTGGCAAGCTGGATTACAGGTTCCGCAAGGTGCTGGACAGCCAGCTGCGCACAGGCCGTGACGGCAAGAGCATCAAATCGTTCCGCCATTACGTGATCACCGAGCTAGGCAGAAACCGTGAGGTGCCAGAGAACGTCCGCAAAGATATCGTCGGGCATGTTGGCGGCAGCATCACCGCCGAACGCTATACCGACACCGCAACACTACAAGAGAAACTCGCCGCAATCAGCACCCTACCAAGGATAAGCGTCAAACTCAGCGCGTAGGCTGCTCCTCCAATGGATGCACCACAACGCCTAGGTCCCGCGAGCTGAACGGCGACAAGCACGCTGTCCTTGAATGTAATTCCGGTTCGTCAGGAAAGGGTCGCAGCAGCATCCATCCCCCAGAAATCCCCCTCAAGGAGGATTTCTGTTCCCATCGAATTTGGGTCCTGCACGGTCACGCGCCCGCGCAAGACCCCTAAATTCACTGGTGCGATGGAGCCTCACGCTGCAGCTTGACTGCCCCAGACATCGCCTCGTCCTTGCGGACGTATCTTCTGGGTTCCTAAGGAACCGAAGACACGCCCATCATGGCGGCGTGTTGGGCCCGTCAACCCTTTCCGGCTTACATGTGAACCTCGGGATTAAAAGCTAGAGAGCAACTCAAATGCTCTGAAGACGTTCGTTTCACTGAAAATGCTTCGTACAAGTAGCTCTTCCACAATAACATTGGTGAGCTCTCTGTGCACGGCGTGGAGTAGTCTGCTCATCCAATGGCGGCCCCACATCTAATGTCGGCTCTGCGCAGATAACGACATAAGCAAATTTGGCGCGACCGGTCATGCCAGATGCGCTCAACCGGCCCAATGCAGACCTTAAGTTAGTTCTTCCCAAGCTGCGGCGCGGCCCGTTATAACCGCCATTCTCGCATCGCGCAACATTTCGGTTACATGGAGGTCTGCAACGCGGAACTTTGCTGCCGTTCAGAGACATCGATCCAAGGTCCGTTCGGTGCGCATTGCGAACGTAGTGAAAGACACATCGAACGGATAGCCGAGGTTCGCGGCATCGTGCTTGAATAACCGACTATGAAAGAGTGTTTTTGCATTGAAACGTCAATAAGGCGCTGCAAAACCTTGGGTTTGAGGCGCTCTTTCCACCGACAGTGAGAACCATGACTTTTTCTCTGCGTCTGGCTCATCCTATGTGATGAGCAAGGCAAATGCGACGAAAGACGGATACTGGAGTTTTTTGCCTCGACAGGCGGCGCACTCAGTTCGCGCACCTCCTTTCGTTCAGCCGTTTTTCAGCTGATCGAGCTGGCCCAGGATGGGCCCTGCCAACTCCAGAGCTTTACCAACAAATTGCCCATCCACTGCATAGTGTCTGATCAGATTGTCTCGCGTCAGCACGTCCAGCGCCGCACCTTGTTCCACAATTTCGCCCTCCGACATCAGATAAACCCGGTCGCAATAGCGGACGGCTAGGTTCAGGTCATGGATGGTGAGGAGCGCGGTGCGCCCCCGGCGTTTCACCTCATCAAGCAGAACAAGCTGGTAATGTAAGTCAAGGTGATTGGTCGGCTCATCCAAAACGTAGATATCTGGATCACAGGCCAACAATTGTGCAAAGTAGCAGCGTTGCAGCTCGCCGCCTGACAAGGCGCTCGCGGATTGGTGTTGTTTGTCGGCAAGTCCGACCAAACTCAGCGCTTCATCACACCGAGTTGCGTATTCATTTGCGGGCAGATCCAGCACAGAAAGACCGATTTCCACGACGTCGCGCGGTGTTAAGCCTGCCAGAAGACCGGAGCTTTGCACAAGCGCACCAACGGTTTTTGCCCATTCCTGATGAGTGTAATCGGTTATCTCTTTGCCCTGAGCCTGAATTTGCCCGGTCGCCGCCTCTGCCGCGCGATAAAGACAGCGCAAGAGCGTGGTTTTACCAGCACCGTTTGGCCCAAGAAGACCGTGGATTTCACCCCTTGGGACTTTCACTGACACGTCACGCACGTAGGCCTTGCCAGCAATATCCACGGTGACGTTTGTAAGGCTAAGAGCAGGCTCAAGCGGCACGGCGCAGCCCCCTTAAGATTAAAATGAACGGCGGGGCTGCAAAAAGTGCGAGCAATACGCCAAGAGGCAGCTCTTCGGGTGCCAGCAAAGTCCGACAGAGAAGATCGACCGCAATAAGAACGGTCGCACCCAGGGCCATTGTCATTGGGAGCAACACGTGATGCCGCGCTCCAACCAAGAGCCGCGCCATATGGGGCACAATGAGGCCGACAAAGCCGACGATTCCAGCAACCGACACGGCGAGGCCCGTTAGCAAAACCGTCGCGAAAAAAATCACCATCCGGATGCGATTTGTACGAACTCCCAAGGCCTGCGCACGTTCTTCACCCAACAAAGTCGCATCCAACGCGTTGGATTTTGCCATGAATAGAATAGCGATCAACACCACCGCAACTGCAAGCAGGGGAATTTCACTCCATTCGGTCCCTGCGGCCGTTCCCATAAGCCAGCCGATCGCATTGCGCGTGGCATGAGGGTCGCCGACGTAAAGAAAGAAAGCCGTTAAAGACTGAAACATCAACGAAACCGCGACGCCTGCAAGTATAACCACAAGCGGGTCCATGGCCTTTCCCCGACGTTGCGATAGTCCGAGCGTCATCAAAAAGGCTAGCGCCGCGCCTGCGAAGGCGATCAGTGGGACACCAAATAACTCTGTAAGATAGCTTGGCAACCATATGATCGCCGCGACAGCGGCGGCTGACGCGCCAGAGGACAGGCCCATCAAATATGGGTCTGCCATAGGGTTGCGCAGGGCCGTTTGCATCAACGCCCCCGCGAGTGCCAAACCGGCCCCAATCAAAGCGACGGCAATAACCCGAGGCACACGCCACTGCCACACGATCAAAGACAGCCCACGGGGCGCATCCTCGCGTTGCATCAGGATCGCCAGCCGGTCTGACCAACTAATATCCGCCGTTCCCCAAAGTACCCCTGCGATGGCGGCTGCACTCATCAACAAAAGGACCGTGGGAAAAAGGATCGGGAACCGGGATTGCACTTACTTCAGCGCCGCAAGCTGCGCGTTGACGCTTTCAACACCGTCGGCAAAGCGCATGCCAAGCAAGGTTTCAGAGAAAGGAACCACAACAAAACGCCCTTCTTTCACAGCGGTCAGTTGAGACAGAACCGGATCGTTCTCCATGTGCTCACGTTTCTCTTGCGCGGTGGACCAACCGGCTTCTATCAGCAGGATGACGTCCGGATCAGAAGCCACGACGCGTTCCCAGGCGAGGTCAACCCATGTGCCTTCAACATCAGCGCTGATGCTTTGCAGGCCAGCGGTTTTGGCAACAAGCGCCGGTCCGCCACAGCACCCGATGGAAAACGGCGTGTCGGTCCCGCTGTCATAGATAAACGCTGTGCGACCTGCTCCTGCTGGGCTTTTGTTCACAGCTTCGATACGCGCTTTGGTTTCTGCGATCAGAGCGGCAGCCTCGTCTCTAACGTCAAAGATCGCACCGATGGTTTCTATGTCCTTTAGGATCGGATCGATGGTTAGAGGCACGTTCTTCGGATGTGCCGCCTTACAGGATGCATCCACAAGATACGTTCCGATGCCAAGACCATGCCACTTCTGTGCTTCTCCAAGATTGTCTTCGGAGAAGGCGGAGCCAAAGCCCGCAAACAGGAAATCTGGTTCATTGGCCATGACGACTTCGGCCGCCGGGTATTTTTCGGCCAAGACTGGAACTTTGTTAAATGCCTGTTCCCACTGCGCTGGTATCTTATCGTCCAGATAAGCGGTACCTACCATGGAACCTTCTAGCCCCAGCGCCAACATAACCTCGGTGGCCTGTTGGTTCAGCGTGATGGCACGGGATGGAACCTTTTCGAAAGTAAACGCCGCATCGCAGCCCTGAATAGTGACAGGGTCTGCTTGTGCAACGCCGGCCATGACGGCAAGTGGCGCTAGGAATTTAAGCAGTTTCATGGGTGTCTCCTGTTTGATGAATGAGTAAGTTTTTCGGAATTGTTCCAGCGCGCAGTGCCTGAGACACAAATGTTCTAAGGTCTGTCAAATCGGTGATCTTGTACCAATTCCCCAAGGGGTAATGGACAAGCACAGGACCACTGTTGCAGGGGAAAAGGCATCCAGTTGAGGTGACGAGACAGTCCGAAGTGAGGCGTGCCTGCCCAAGCTCTGCCTTCAACGCTGCGAGGAGCTTGGGCGCATCCTTCAAATGACATCTCGGGCCAGTGCAGACGAGCAAGTGGTGTTTAAAGGCGGGAGGATCATCCCACCCCTTACCGAATTCTCCGTTTGGTAGGGGAGCGATCTGTTTGTGCCGGACAGTCGCACGGGCTGCGTGTTTTACAAATTCACCGTCGGATTGCAGCGGTTCAGCAAAGAAGACGGCGGGAGGTTTGCCTTCATAGGAGTCGAGCCAGCTTCCAGCCGCTTTTGGAATCCATTTCTCAAGGCTTTGTGAAAACGGTAAACCGATCGGCCTTAGCTCAATCCGGCTCGCACCTTCGGCGGATAGCTGATCCAGCGCATGCCAAAACCCTTCCCCTGATGCCTCCAGACGCACCGCCATAGCGCGGCAAGGGGCCGCTGTGATAAGTTTATTTGCAAGGGAGCGAAACTTGCCTTCGCTCACGTAGCTTGCCGAAACTATGTAGATAAACGCGTCCATCTTTGCCCCACAAACGGAGGCAGGCAGCGCATTGGATCTGGTCCAAATATATCTGTCATCATGTCCTCCGCAGGCCCTCCGCCCGGTTGGTTACATTCCATGATGGCAGGTCTCCTGACTTGCGGATCATCGCGTCCTGTCCCTTCCCAAGTCATTGCGACCCAGTGGCTTTGACAGGTTGCTCACCGCCTACAGTTGCGGGGGCAGTCTTGGATTTGAGCTCACGCTCGCACCAAATTCCCTTTTCATCCCAGTGTAAGTGTCCCGGGAACCATCAACGCCTGTGTCAGAAAAAGAGCGCGTTATGTCAAGTGGAGACTTGTTGCCCACGAACAAACATGCTCGTTTCCACAAGGTGAACAAAAGTCTCATGACCCCACCGAGTTAATTGGAAAAGGCTGAGGGTTTAACTGTAGGCTGAACTTCCGCCCAGGCCATTTGGAAAGTCAGATTTGTGCGATTGCTTCCAGCACCTATGTCGGCTTTCAGCGGTTCTGGTGTTAATGTGCATAACGCAGCATACGGCAATTTGGGCTCGGAGCTGCCTAGCGGCGATGCGGAAGCAAGGTTTCTGGAATTTCGCACGTGTCCCAGGCTGCCAGATGACAGCAGCCAGCCCTTCTACGGCATTGGTGTGCATTGCAGCATGAGGGCTGGTTTCCATTCCGAGGAAAAATCGCACCAACAAAAGCTGGGATCAAACATTTAGAAGTGACCGTTGCGCCGTTCTGAAACGGCGCAACGGAGAGTAACATGGTTTAGGAAGTGGTTTCCTGCATCTGCTGCGATGAACGGATGCTGTCGCGCAGGATGGCTTTGATCAGCGCAATGCACATCAGCACCATGACAAAGGAGAAGGGTAAGGCGCCGATGACCATCGCGGTCTGGATCGCCTTAAGCCCGCCAACCAGCAGCAATGCCGCCACCACAAGGCTGAGTGCCACGCCCCAAAAGATGATATGGGGGCGCGCCTTTGGCCCTTCGTCGCCAGCGGCGTTGATGGTGTTGACGATCAGCACCGCGGAGTCGGCCGTGGTCACTAGATAGGTCATCAGCAGCACTACGATGACCACTGCCATCAGCCAGCCCAGCACATCGCCCAGCATGAAACCGGTCATGGCAAAGATCTTGCCGCCGTCGGAGGCACCGAAGATCACTCCGTTTGCGCCTCCGGTCATTTCAAGGCTGACCGCCGTGCCGCCGGCAAAGGCAAACCAGACAAAGCACATGATCGCCGGGACAAATACAGCGCCCAGAACAAATTCTCGAATGGTCCGACCCTTGGAAATGCGCGCCAAAAACAGGCCAACAAAGGGGGCAAAGGCAACCCACCACGCCCAGTAGAATACGGACCAGCCGCCCTGCCAACCTTCCAGCTTGTCTGTGACACCGCCGCTTCCATCACCGCGATAGACGGTAAACAGCAGTTCGGGCAGTGCAATGACATAGTCCCAAAGGCCGACGAACAATGCCCGCAACCCGAAACCGGTGGCTCCAAAGATCAGGAAGAAGGCCAACAGAAAGAAGGACAGACCCATATTCAGGTTCGACAACCATTTGATGCCGCGCCCTACCCCCGACAATGCGGATAGCGTGGACGCCCCCATGATCACCAGAAGCGCCACAATAATACCCATGGTTGAAGCATTGCCTTCGGCATTCAGCAACCAGCCTCCAATGCCGATTTGGGACAAGCCAGCGACGAATTGCTCAACCCCAAAGCCAAGCGTCTGCGCCACACCAAGGATGGTAGCAATCACTGCAAAGATATCCACCAGATGCCCGGTCCAGCCTGACAGGCGACTGCCAAAAAGCGGGGTCAGCGCAGAGCGGATGGTCAGCGGCAGACCACGGCGATAGGAGAAGAACCCAAGCGCCAGCCCCGCCACCGCATAGGCTGCCCAAGCCGAGAACCCCCAATGCAGATAGGACCACTTGAACGCATTGACGATATTGTCTTCACCACTACCTGTCGCCAGCCCCATGATGACATCAGGATTATTCTTAAAGTGATAGACCGGCTCGGCTACGGCCCAGGTCAACATTCCGACGCCAATTCCGGCACCAAACATCATCGAAAACCAAGAAAAGTTGGAAAATTCCGGGGTGTCCTCGTCGCGCCCAATCTTAAGGCGTCCGGCAGACGGCCATACCGCCAGTGCGATGCAGACCAGAACAAAAGCGGCCATCACATAGGTGTACCAGGCCGCAAAATGGGACAGAATAAAGCTGTTGAACCCGGCCAGAACCGTGCCCGCCTGATCAGGGAACGCTACAGCCCACAGGACCAGCCCCGCCACCACCAATTTTCCGGTGACGGTCACATCGACATTGAAGCCTGAATAAAATCCCCTGTCGGCGGTTTTGATCGGAAGCTCCCGTAATGGTGCCTCCAATATCTTGTTTTCTTTAGACATAGTTTTCCTCCCGTTTTGATTGAGTGCGAGCTGCCGGGTGGCAGCGACGTGCCTTGTGGGAATGAGAGGCGCAGGTCTCCTCAGCCGGTGCCTCTCACTGCGAAATTACGCTTCGAGCGCAACGGCACCTTTTGGCCAACTGCAACAGGTCAGCACGTAGCCTGCTTCAGCTTCTCCGGGCTGAAGCCCGCCCATATCCTGCATTTCTACCTGCCCCTGACTGAGCAAAACCTTGCAGTTTCCGCACACACCTTGCTGGCAGGCCGAGTCGATCCAGATCCCGGCGTTCAATGCGGCCTGCAAAAGAGTTTCGCCCTCTGCACAATGGCCATTCTTGCCGCTCAGCGAGAAGAACACCTCTCCGCCAGTGCCCGAGTTTTCCTCAATGGTGATCTTCTCACCAAAGCTTTCTTCGTGCAGGGCCGCGAAAGGGATCTCGGACGCGACGGTGCGTGCGGCTTTCATGAAACCTTCGGGACCGCACATGAAAATGCTGCGTTCCGCGTGATCCGGCACCAGCCGTCGCAGCAGATCTGCTGAAAGCTGTCCGGTTTCTCCGTCAAACGGCAGATCATCTTTAGAATCCACTACCAGGTGCACTGTCACATTCTCAAAACGCTTGTGCAGGAATTCCAGCTGGTCGCGAAAAATGATGTCTCGGGGGGAGCGCGCAAAATGAACAAAGGTCACATCTTTGGCCAAGGTCACGTCAGTGATGTATTGCAGCATCGACATCACCGGGGTCACGCCTGACCCGCCGGACAAAAGCAGCGGCTTGTCACAAGGGATGTCGATCCAGTTGAACGACCCGGAAACATCGGCGATTTCAATTTCAGTGCCCGGTTGCACATCGTCGTTCAAGTGGTTCGAGACCAGCCCACCGGGCACACGTTTGACCGTCACCTGAATGTTATGCGGACGGGTCGGCGTGGACGAAATGGAATAGGCTCGCACATGCGTCTGCCCCTCGATTTCGAACTTGAACGAAACGTATTGACCAGGTTTGAAATCAAAGCTGCGGCTTTGGGAATCTTCGAATACGAAAGTCTTGCAGTCGTGTGTTTCTTCGATCACGGCTTTGCAGACCAGCGTCGCTGGCCCCCCGCCATAGCAGGGCTGTGTATTAGCTGTGCTCAGGGAAAACGGGCTGTCGATAGCGACAAGCATAGTTTGGTTGCCTCCAAGATATAGTTCGTGGGAAACTATCGACGACGACCCCCTTACAAAAATGCGATAGAAATATCTCTTTAATCGAAATCGTCGATGGAATGCTCGGTTGCCAGTTTGCGTATCAGTGACACAGCCTGTGTCACAAGTGGATCATGCCGTTTTCGAGTATGAACGATGGAATAGAGGGGTTGCGGAATAACCGGGGCTCCTTCAACCGGCCTCAGACTCGGGACTTCTTGCATCAAGGCAGGCACCGCCAAGCTTGGCAAAAAAGCGGTTCCACCTTCCTCTTTCAAGAAACTAACCGCGAGATCATCGCTACCGACAACCGTCTGAACATGTGCAAGGTTGGGAAACACTTCATCGTGCTGACGATCAAAATACGATGTATAGGCGACTTTAATATAACGAGACCAATTCACATCGCAGAAGTTGTCATAGTCTGTCGACATCATCACATAGTTTTCAGACCCGAACTCAGCAACATGCACATCGGGAAACTGTTGTGGCGCAAAAACGACGCCGATATCAGTCTCTCCGGTTAAAACATCACGCTGAATTTGCTGGGAAAAGTTAGATTCAAGATACAGATCGAGCTTTGGGACCTGATTGCGGATCTGCTTGGCCCATTCGACCAGAATTGACTGTGCTAGACTGAACTGTACAGACACTCTAAGCCGTGGTCGGCTTAGTCCACTCCCTGCAGACACATCCCGTTTGGCCAAACTCCACGCTGCCAATAGCGACCTGCAATGGGTTTCAAATCGCCGCCCTGCTGCCGTCGGATCTGCCCCACCCCGCCCACGTTCAAAGAGCCGCGTGTCAAGTTCACTCTCGAGCTGGCGTATCCGCGCACTGACGGTCGACTGGGTGATGTTCAACCGTTCGGCCGTACGATTGAAGTTCCGGGTCTCCAGAACATCCATATAGGTAAGAAGCAGGTGTCGGTTCATTCAATCAATAATATCGATTGAAAGCGGTATATCAATTGCATTTATTTGCGCATCTCCGCTTCTTATCAAGACTTAGCAAACAGAGACGACAGCCCGTCCTAACTGGACTAGCGAGAGGAGAAGCGCATGTTTATCGTCGATTGCGACTGCCATAACTATTGGTGCAGCGCTACGGTTCTGGAACCGTATATGGATGGTCTTTTCAAGGACATGTTCGTCCGCGGCGAACGCACCGGCCCGCGCGGCGCGTTCCCCCACGGCCATCGGCCCTGGTTCCACCCGGAAGGTTTCGCCCGCCATGACGTCAACCCCATCGAGGAAGACGACAACTACCTGATCATGAAGGAAAAGCATCTCGATAAATACAATATCGATGTTGCGATCCTGACCGGTGATGAACCGATCGAAGCCTCGACACTGGCCAATCCCTACTATGCCAACGCGCTGTGTAAAGCCTACAACGATTATATGATCGACTACTGGCTGCCCAAAGATGACCGCTTCTGGGGATCCATCGTGGTGGCGCCGCAGGATCCGCATCTGGCCGCCGCTGAAATCCGCCGCGTGGGCAGCCACCCGCGTATAGTTCAGGTTTTGGTGAGCCACGGCGCCGCGCGCCCCTACGGCGATCCATTCTATCACCCGATCTATGAGGCATGCGCCGAAATGGGCCTGCCCTTTGCCATGCATCTGGGCGGCCAGGGCGGCATTAACTCGACCCCGATCGGGGCCGGTCCGTCGACCTTCTTCTGGGAAACCCACGCGATTTTGCCGCAGACTGCGATGACCCATATGGCCAGCTTAATTGCCAATGGTGTGTTCGAGAAATGGCCTTCGCTAAAGGTGGTCGTCATCGAATGTGGTGTTGCTTGGGTGCCTTCCGTTCTCTGGCGCTTGGACGCCAACTACAAGGCGCTGCGCAAGGAAACCCCGTGGCTGAAGCGTCTGCCGTCTGAATACTTCAAGGACCACTTCCGCTTTTCGACCCAGCCGCTGGAGCAGCCGAAGAATATCCAGCACCTGTGGGCCACACTCGAGGCGATGGACGGCGAGAATACCCTGATGTTCGCCTCCGACTACCCGCATTGGGATTACGATGACGTCAATAAGCTGCACGTGCCCCCGGCCTGGCGCGAGAAGATCTTCGGCCTCAATGCGCTGGACGTCTATACCCGCCTGCCGCGCCCAGCAGCCCAGGCCGCAGAATAAGGAGCCACAGCGATGACCACCAAGCATTTTGCCTGCAAGGCAGACGAAGTCCCGCAGGACGCGGCCAAGATCGTCACCGTTTCCAATATGCCGATTGGCGTGTTCAAGCTGGAAGACGGCTACCACGCGCTGCTGAACATCTGCCCACACAAGGGCGCGGCGCTGTGTGAAGGCCCGGTGTGCGGCACCACCAAACAAACGGATTCCACCGAGTTCGTCTACGACCGAGCAGGCGAAATCGTTCGCTGTGCCTGGCACGGTTGGGAATTCGACATCCGCTCGGGTGAATTCTTGGTCGATCCTTCGGTCAAGACCCGCCGCTTCGACGTATCCGTCGAAGGCAGCGATCTGTTCGTGCACATCTGAAGACAAGGAACGCCAGTATGCCCGATTTTCCATGCCAGCCCGAAGCATTCCATTATGTCGGTGGGAGGTATCTGGACGATCCCGCTTGCGTTCCCTTTGATTGCATCAACCCGGCCAAGGGGATGTGATTGCCAGGCTGCAGGGTGCCTCCCCATCCATTGTGGAACGGGCCGTGGCCTGCGCAAGCGACGCGCAGGCCGCCCGGGCCGCAACGGCTCCGGCCGAACGGAGACGTGTGCTACGCCGCGCCGCCAATCTGATCCGCCAACGCGACGAAGAGCTGTCAGTTCTGGAAACCCTGAGCACTGGCAGGTCTTTTTCCGAAACCAGCGCCTGCTCTGGACTGTGGTAACGCGATGATCTTCAAACCCTCCGAGCTGACGCCGCTAACCGCGCTGAAACCGACTGAACTCCTGACCGAAGCAGGCGCCCCAGTGGGGCTGTTCAATGTGGTGCAGGGGATGGAGGACACTGGTGCCATGCTCACCAGCCATCCCGGCATCGCCAAGGTCTCGCTGACCGGCTTGGTGTCGGGCAGTCCGGCATCGGCCGGGAAAACGCTCGCGCGGTTGTCGTGCCTTTCAGCCAGCTGAAATCCGTCTACGTCGTCATGTCTCCCTTCGAAACCGACTACCGGACCGAGATCTGAATGCTGGCTTAGCTGAACAAGATTGCCTTCGCGCAGCCTTCACCCTTTTGGCGCAAACACGGGAGCTTTATCCCGGTATAGTCCTGGCTGCGGTGATAGGGCTGGCTACAGTGTTTCTTTCCAATCATTTCGGCACGCCGGTCATGCTCTTGGCCTTGTTAGTCGGCATGACCTTCAACCCGGTTGCCGAAGAGCCCGCCACGGCCCACGGTATAACCTTCACCGCAAAAACACTGTTGCACGCGGGTGTCACCTTGTTGGGCGTGCGGGGTAGCGTCAGTGATATGGCTTCTGGCCGGGACAATCCTGCTCGGCCTGCTGCTGTCGCGCCGGGACTGGCAGGTCGGCATGCTGACTGGCGGCGCCGTCGCAATCTGCGGCGCGTCGGAGGCGCTGGCGATGATCCTCTATCCGATCCTCCTGGTTCAGCTCGGCTTTAGCGAAGCGCAGATTGCCTTTCTCCTTGGCGCGTCAATCCATGATGTCGCCTAGGTTGTGGGCGCGGGGCTCTCCATTTCCGAAGAAACCGCAGAACTGGCGACGCTGGTGAAAATGGCGCGGGTCAGCCTGCTGCCCGTGGTGCTGTGCGTGTTGATCCTGGTCTGCACTGCGTCGGGCGGGCGGGAGAAGGCGCAGAAAACTCCGGTGCCGATGTTCTTTTTGGTTTTCTTTGCGCCGGGGATAGCCGCCAACACCGGGCTGCTGACGCAAGAGATGCCCGAGATGGCCGCGCGGGTCTCCAAATGGCTGCTGATCATCGCGATTGCCGCGCTCGGGGCTAAAACCTCGCTGCGCAGCGATCAGCCGCACGTGAGTGGTCCGGTTTGATTGTTAGTGCTGGCGTGGATGCCCCGCCAAACGGCATCGTAATGTGCCAAAGTGATATTTTGCAAAGTATCACTTCGAAGGAGGGAGCATCCATGACAGAAGTTAGCACTATTGGTGTCGACCTAGCAAAGAACGTTTTTCAGACCCACGGCGCCCACGCCGATGGATCTGTTGCTTTTCGAAAGAAAGTAAATCGAGCACCGTTTCTCAGTTTTCTCGGCCAGCAACCTCGGTGTGTGGTCGCCATGGAAGCCTGTGCTACGGCGCATAGTTGGAGCGCCATATCGCGGAACTAGGCCATGAAGTTAAGCTGATCGCGCCCATCTATGCAGAACCGTTTGTGAAGCGTCAGAAGAATGACGCGGCCGATGCTGAAGCGAGTGTTGAGGCAGCGTCTCGTCCGACGATGCGATTTGTCGCCGTGAAGAGTGAGGCTCATCAGGCGCGTGCAATGCTCTTCCGGACCCGGCAAATGCTGCTCGGTCAGCGTACCCAAGTAATCAATGCGTTGCGCGGACACTTGGCAGAGTTTGGCGTAGTTACGCCAAAGGGGCGAGTGCATCTCAAAGCACTGGCTGACGCCGTGACTTGCGAAGAGGTCGATATGCCCGAGATGGTACGTGAATTCGGACGTCAATATCTCGAACAGATAGTCACACTTGATACCCATATTGCCAAACTCGAAGAAAAGACGTGAGCAGCTTCAAAGTCATCGAAGATATTGAAGCGTCTGCAAACGGCACCAGGCGTTGGGCCGATAACTGTGCTGGCGATAGAAGCCTTCGCTCCTGCCATGGCAGACTTTAGATGCGGGTGTGATTTTTCTGCATGGATTGGACTGGTTCCTCGCCAGCATTCCATGGCGGTAAATTACGGTTGGGACGGACATCGAAGATGGGTCAGCGCGACATACGAAAGCTATTGATTATTGGACCAATGGCGGAACGCCCTTTAATGTCGCTTGATGCCCATCTATGATCCTCCGTTTCCTAACTATAGGTGCGGACCACTTCAGTGGAGGAGGATCAGGCTGGCGGCCACGCCTGCTGGCCGAAGGTGGTCGCGATTCCATCTCGGGATCAAACCAGATCATCAGCGTACCACGTCGCTTCAATGCTTCATTGTAAGCCGACCAGTTCTTGGTCTTGTACTTCGTAGGGGACCAACTGCTCATTCCTTCCGGCTATCAAGCTGGATTCATGCAGTGAATCCCAAATCCGATTTGTCCAACAAAGCCCACTGGGACTAAATACCTAGTGGTGAAAAAAATGCTTTCGAAGAGACGCATTATACCAGCTAGTTGGATCCGCTTTTTCCGAGGCGAGATGTGGCATCAAGGTTAGATTAATATTGGCCGGGCCAAACGGCCCTCAACATTGGCATACCCAACCTTCGTTCACGCGCGGAACTGGAGGGGTTTCAGGAAAAGCATATGTCTGGTTACGCCAGCTTTTTTCGAAGAAAGCATTCATGGCAGATCTGGATCCGCGGCCAATTGCACCATCGACTGGCCCACTGTAAAAACCCTTATCACGTAGTTGGCTCTGAATTTCCAATGCAACCGAGCGGGGCCAGTTCCGGCGGCGCATGACCTGTTTGTTACCCTTCTCAAGGCTGCGCAGCCAATACCATGCTGCTTGCCGGGGATCTTTGTCAGTTCCCGTACCTGTTTCATACATCTCAGCGGTTACAACCAACGCCCGCACATAGTCCTGTTTCGCCGCCAACTCATACCAGCGAAGGGCCTCTTTGGCATCGCGTTCGATTCCATCGCCGCCTTTTTCAAACACCTTGCCAAGCGCCATCTGCGCATTCACATATCCGCCTTCCGCCGCACGGGCGAGCCAGCTTAGGGCTCTTCCCGGATTTGGCGCAATGTTCGGACCACTCCGTGCCGTTTTGCCCTTAAGATAGGCAACGCCGACAAGGGATTGTGCGCGGGTGTCTCCGGTTTCTGCGGCAGAGATCATGAGCTCCAATCCCTTGGCAAGATCAACCTCAATGACGCCATTCAGCCCTTCCCAATACAATTCGGCCAAATCAATTTGCGCGCGCAGATCTCCCATCTGAGCACTTTGAGAGAGGTAAACAACACGCTTTTCAGGGTCTTTGGGGTAGAGCGATCCGGCTTCATACGCTTTCGCAAGAGCATAGACCGCCTGCGGGTGTTCTAGCGAGACAGCGAGTTCAAGATGGCGCTGAGCAGCAGAGAAATTCCTGCGCGTTAACCCACCAGTGACGCTATAAAGATCGGCAAGGAATGTCATGGCAACGGGATCGCCTTGCTTCGCACTCTCTTCAAACAGTGTAATCGCTTCGTCAACATCGCGCTCGCCCGCTTTGCCATCTCGTGCAAATCGACCGAGGGCAGTTCCAGCCGCCACAGACCCGAGATTTAGTGCTACCCGGTAATTCGCCCTAGCTTCGGCAAATTGACCTGACGCTTCATAGGCCCGCCCCAGAGCAAAACTCGATTTGGCGTCGCCCTGCGCGCGCGTTTCGGGTGATTGACAGAGTGCGAGTGTTGCTTGGGTGTCGATTTTCTCGAAAGCGACACCAGGTGTTCCGATGTCCCGGTCCGGATCATACGGACTCGCAGCTTGCAACACACACCGAAGCCGGGCTTGTTGCATTTGCATTTCTGGTGACAACGGTTCTGCAATGAATGTTGGCGCGCTGTCGATGGCTTCAATCGCCATTACGGCCTTTTGGGCAGCACCGGTATCTGCGAATTCTTGGGCCACGTTGCTAAGCGCCAGACGTCGCTCGGTTTTCTCGGAAATGATCAGCGCTTCTGTTAATGCGATCGCCGCATTCTTCTCGTTGGTCTCACGTTCCAGGGCCTGTGCCGTTTGGCTTCTTTCCTCACGCAAGCGATCAATCTCAGACATCTGATTTTGCATGCTCGCAAGCTGTTGCTGCAATGCTTTCATTTCCTGCGCTTGATCAGCATTCGTCGTCACGGCGCCCTTCAACAAATTCTGTTCCTGCGCCAGCTGCGATAGCGCGGCTGCAAGTTGTTCAGAAAGCGCCGAAATTCGTGCATCCGCATTTGCCCCGGTGTTTTGAGCTTCTTGGCGAATTCCATCCATTTGCGCCCGCAGAGTATCAACAAGTTGGTTCATTTCCTGCAGACGGGCCGCTTGTTCTGCTTGGTCTTCCTCCGGACTTTTTGCGCGCAACGCCGCCAGCGTCGGAGAAACCTCCAAGATATGCGCCATAGGAATGGCATAATTCACTGAATTGCGGCGGCTTCCTGCGTGGTGCAGCGCAACAACCCGATGGCGAGAGGCGTCAATGACCGGACTTCCGGAATTGCCCGGCAGAGTGTCACAGGTATGCCGCAAGGCGCCGCCGCTAATCGCCGGTTCGGCGGCCCGGCACTTTTCGCGGCTGATCCTTTGTGCCTCACCCATTGGATGCCCAATCACCCAATACGGTTCTTTTGGTTTCGGAAGACGTGCCTCGATTTCAAGCGCACCCCACTCAGCTGAGGGATTTCCAAAAACTTCCAATACCGAATAATCAAGAGCCTTGTCGGTCTCAACCGGTACGGAACTGACACTGTAGGTTCGTGTACCTTCTTCAACGCCTTCGAGGACATAGCCAGCTACGAATTGAACGGCTTCAATGCGTGTTGCCTCCACCCGAGCGTCCTGCAGAATTCCAGGCACACAATGATTGTTTGTAACGATATGTTTTTCAGAAACGATGAAGGCCGTGCAGGGGAAAACGCCTTTGTCTGTCAACACGTCGAGTCGACCTACAGATCGCCCCATCTGAGAAAAAATTGAATCTTCAGAATAGCTTGTGATCGGTTCGTTGTTGTAGTCACCAAAAGCTGCTTCGAAGTTACGGTCGCCAGCAAACTGTCTTTGGGCCAGCACGACCTTTCCAAAATCGTCGCGAGAAAATCCAACCAGCTCTTGGGCCAGAGATGGAAAAGCGAAAAGGCAAAAGGCAACGGCGGGCAAAACCGATTTCATCAACTTTCTCCAATCATCATCATGATCAGCGTAGCCTGGCTTGTTTCAATGTCCAGCACCCAAAATTGCGACAGACCAATTGAACTCCGGTGTCGGAATGCAAATTGGATGAGAAATGAAACTTGCTACCCCGAGTAGCAAGAGCAAAGAGTAGCTTAGTTTCTACTGACGCATCCCTCAATAAATTGGAGGGATTACCTATCTTGCCCGAAGCAAATCCAAGGAAAATTGCCCTTGGTTTTCTGTTCAAGACACTTGATGTCTCACTATGAAAGCGCGTATTTGCGCTCCACCAGACTGCGTCACCATTGCGGATGAAAGCGCCTGATTAGATTTTGAAACAGGCACCTATGAGGTCGACAGGAATGGCTGTGCTCCCAACCGCCGGAGCCTTGCTCACTCAAGTTGTTGTTATGGTAGACATAAACCGCTCCGGCGGAGTGTGTCATACGGGGCTTTCAGATATATGACAGGCGGCTTGCGTTTTTCTTCACCTTCGGCACTCCAGCTCAGGAGGCCATCTATGGGACCCTGTCATTTCAAAATTGTGCACCAGAGCAAAAAAACTAATCCGAAGATGGAAGAGGTATTTCGAGATGCCGTAGGAATTTACGCAGCAAAGGGTAAGCTGAACGGGCGTGGGGAAACACGCAAAGATATTCCTTTTTCATCTTCAGAGACGCTTTTCCCGGACGCACCAGAAAACCTGCTTCGATGTCCTGCTGGACCATGGCCAATGGGGCCAGAGCCATTCCAGAATGGGCCTTGGCGGCCGCAATGGCCAAAGACGTGTCGCTGATGGTCAGCCCCGGTTTGCTCAGATCCACCGGCCTCCCTTGGTTCCGCTGCATCCATTCACGCCAGCTCGGTTCGCTGGAATAGCTGGCCCCCCAATTGTTGTGAATCAACAGATCTTCCGGAACATTCTCTAGGGTCCCTTCGGTATCCGAATACTGGTGCCAGAACTGCGGAGAACAGACCGGAACAGCAACGTCCGAGTACAACGGCAATTGGCGATAACCCTCATAAAACGTTGGCCCGTAGGTGATCCGCACATCAATGGCTTCGCGTTCAAAGTCTATCGGATCCTCCTGAACCCGAATGTCCAGCGCCACACCGGTTTCGTTTCTGAAGCTGGAAATCCGAGGAAGCAGCCAGAGATCTGACAAAGAGGGCAGCACGCTGATCACCAGTTGCCTGCCCCGCCGGTCGTTGCTCAACAGTTGCGCAGCGTCTGAAATATCACTGAACGCCTGAACAAGTTTCGGAAAGATTTCTTCTCCGGCATCGGTCAGAGAAATCCGATTGCCTTTGCGCAGAAACAGCTTCTTTCCCAGGTGTTCCTCAAGGCTTTTGACCTGAAGGCTGACGGCGGCTGAACTGACGCCAAGCTCTTGTCCAGCAAGAACAAAACTACCACAGCGTGCGGCGGCTTCGAAGGTGCGCAGGCCGTTCAAGGATGGCAGGTTGTACATTCATTCCCCACAAATTTTCTTATGATACCCAATAATTCATATAGTTGTAAACAAACGGATGCTGCGCTCAAAAAGAGCGCAGGAGGACGTTTGATGAATCATTTGCTCGATCTGAAAACATACCCACTGGATCGCCCGGACAGCCCCGAATACGCGTCGCTGGTGAAAAAGTGCCAAGAGGATCTGGACGCTGAAGGCATGTTCAACCTACCCGGCTTTTTCAAACCGGGTGTTGCTCAGGCCGCTGCTGATGCCGCGAACCCGAAAATGGCAACGGAATCCTTTCGCCATGCCCGCCGCCACAATGTCTATTTTAAGGACACCATGCCGGGGATTTCCGACGACCATCCTGCTATGACAAAGCTCAAGACCGTAAACCACGCCCTTTGTGCGGATCAGCTGCAGGGCAACGCCGTCATTGACGTCTATGAATGGGCGCCTTTTGCGGCATTCCTGGCGGCCGCCATGGGGAAGGACAAACTCTACACGATGGATGACAAGCTGGCCCGCGTGAACCTGCAGGCCACCCGCGACGGCGAAGGGCTGAACTGGCATTTTGACCGTTCGGAGTTCACCACAACAATCTTGCTTCAAGCCCCTGAAGAAGGGGGCCAGCTGGAATACCGCAAGAACCTGCGCACCGCTGACGACCAGAACTATGACGGCGTGGCTGATGTGTTGCTCGGTAAGGATCCGGAGATCAAGCAGATCATGCCGGAAGCGGGCGCGCTGAACGTGTTTCGCGGCGTCAACACCGCGCACCGGGTTGTTCCGATGAGAGGTGGAATTGATCGGATGATCGCCATCTTCGCCTTTTTTGATCGCCCGGGTGTTGTGTTCTCTGAGGAAGAGCAGATGGGCTTTTACGGACGCACCCTGGCCTGATCACCTCCTGCCTATCCGCGCTTGGCGGAGGACATCCCCCCATTCATTACAAGCGTTTGTCTGGCCAACCTCACAAGCGTTTTGCCTACGGACGAAATGATGACCCAGACCGAAAATGCCTTCAAAGATGACCGCAAGCTGACATATCTCAATAGCGAAGGGGCGGATAAACCACTGATCAGCCCGGTCAGTGCCGCCGTCCTCGACAAGGCCCGCAGCTACCGGCTGAACCGGTTCCGTAAAATGATCTCGGATTATGATGTGGCTGGCTTGATCCTCTATGATCCGATCAACATCCGTTACGCGTTTGACAGCTCGAATATGCAGGTTTGGACCAGCCACAACCCCGTGCGCTATGCAATGATCCTAGCCGACGGTCCGGCAATATTGTGGGAATTCAAGGGATGCGAACACCTGAACGATGGGTTGACGGGCATTGATGAACTCCGCACCGCGATCTCCTGGATGTTCATGTCCAAAGGCGATAAAGCCGCTGCCGGCGTTGAAACATGGGCAGATGAAATTGCCGATCTGCTGCGTCAATACGGTGGGGGTAACAAGCGCTTTGCAGCCGACAAACTGGACGGCCCCGGCTTGCATGCCTTAGAAAACCGAGGGTTTACCTATGTCGAGGGCGCGGAACTGACTGAGCGCGCCCGCTCTATCAAGTCGCCTGAAGAAATCGAGCTGATGCGCTGGACAATCCGGGTCTGTGAAGCGGGCATGGCGCGGATCTATGAAAACTCGCGTCCTGGCGTCACAGAACGCGAGCTTTGGGGCCATCTGCATTTTGAAAATGCCCGATCCGGCGGCGATTGGTTGGAGACGAAGCTGCTGACCTGCGGCCCCAATACCAACCCCTGGTATAAAGAATGTTCTGACCGGGTCTGCCGGGAAGGAGAAATGATTTCTTTTGATACCGACATGATCGGACCCTATGGCTATTGCGCCAATCTCTCGCGCAGCTGGACCTGTGGTTACACGCCGATGTCCGAAACACAAAAGCGGATCTACGGCACCGCATT
This sequence comes from uncultured Pelagimonas sp., assembly GCA_947497905.1. Taxonomy (GTDB): domain Bacteria; phylum Pseudomonadota; class Alphaproteobacteria; order Rhodobacterales; family Rhodobacteraceae; genus CANMIH01. The sequence continues at coordinate 1,011,132 of CANMIH010000001.1, read as the reverse complement.
GGAGCAGATCAACCACAACCTAGAGATCCTGCGTCCGGGCATGAGCTTTGAGGAATACAATCGCAAAAGCTGGAAGATTCCGGCGACACATGTCGATTATCGCTATTCATTGGCAGTTCACGGTGTCGGTATGGCGGACGAATGGCCCTGTATTCCCCTTCATGTGGATTTCGACGAGAATGCCGCCTCCGGCGTGATCGAACCGGGCATGGTCCTGTGTATCGAAAGCCTGATCGCCGAAGAAAATACGGAGAGCGTCAAGCTGGAAACTCAGGTTCTGGTCACCGAGACCGGGTTTGAGCGGCTCGACAGTTTCCCTTGGGAAGAGATCTAGCCCTCATCCCAGCGCTAATACCATTTCCTGTTAAAGGCTCTCTGCATGACTGAAAAACATCTCCTCTCCCATGGCGAACGCCTGGTGTTGGATGGCTCTTCCTTGACCTGTGACCAGTTGGTGGCCGCAGTGACACATAAATCTGACGTGGTCTTGGTCGAAGGCGGGCGCGACAGAATTATCCGTGGCCGCCAAGTGGTAGAAGACGTGGTGGCAAATGGCACCGAGGGCTATGGTATAACGACCGGTGTTGGTTCGCAGAAGGATTTCAAGGTCGCGACGGAGAATGTGCAGGATTACAACCGGCGACTAGCGCGAGCGCATGCGACACATGCGGGCGGCGAGGTTCTTCCCAAAAGCCGGGTGCGTGCCGCCCTGATCATTCTGGCCAATGAGTTTTCGCATGGCCTTTCCGGAGTCTCAGAACCATTGGTGCAATTGATACTTGATCAGATCAACGGTGCAGAAATGCCCGAGATCTCGTCTTATGGCACCGTGGGAGCGGCGGATCTGATCCCGATGTCGCAAATTGCCAATTGGCTGCAAAACTTACCTGCAGCTCAGGCGCATGGCATTCCCGGCCCCAAGGAAACCCTGTCGCTGATCAATACCAATGCGGTCACCCTAGCGGCCGGTGCCGAGGCGCTGGTGGAGGCGCGCGCGCTTCTGGATCTGGCCAATCTCTCCGCAGCCTTTGCGCTTGAAGCCTTTCGCGGCAATCTCAACGCCATCAGTGTGCCAGTAAACCGCGCCCACCAACGTGGTGGGCAGGCACAGGCCAGCGCCGAGATCCGCAGGCTCCTGCGGGGCAGCAAGCTCTGGGAAGAAGGTGAGGCCCGCCGCATCCAAGATCCCCTTAGCTTTCGATGCGTGAGCCAGATCCATGGCGCTGTGCAGGAACTCTTGGACCGCGCCACAGGCGTTTGGGACGAAGAGCTAAACTCGGTCACCGACAATCCGATTGTCGATACAGAGGCCCAATGCGTCCGATCGCACGGCAATATGGATTCCACTCGAATGACCCTGAGCATAGACGGGCTGCGGCAGGCTCTGGCCAAGGCTTTGGACATCGCAGGCGAGCGGCTGCACAAACAGCAGTGGCGCGAGTTCTCGGACCTGCCAACTGGCTTTGCTGACGAAAACAGCCCGCTGGGTGGAGTTCAGTTCCTAAACCTCGGCCATCTGGCGTCTTCCCTGATCACCTCCATCAAGATCTGGGCCGCGCCATCGCTGCTGCTCTCCGTGGGCCAGCTGGCCGATGGTGTCGAGGACACTGCCAGCCACGCGCTGCACTCGGTCGCCGATTTTGAGCGCATGCTCGAGGCGGCCCGGCTGGTTCTGACCATCGAGATTATTGTCTCTGTCTGGGCCATTCAAAAGCGCAAACTTCCGGTGGAAACGCTCGGAGAAGGGCTTCGAGACTATGCTTTGAAGATTGCGCCACTGCTTCCGATTGGCCGGGAGGGTCTGGAGGTTTTCTCGATTGAGCCTATTGCGGATATCCTCCGCGAGGGATGTAGCGGCTGAACCGGGGAGAGAAGATACGCGTGTTACAGTTAAGGCAGGATTGTGTGCAGTGCCCCCCTTCCCGCGCGATTCTGCACGAAGAAATCCAGTCTATTCACATTACCTGAAGCAGACAGTTGCGCTGGCCCTTGACCGCGTTGAAGGCATGGCCAGCGCAAGAGTATGACCGGGTGATCAGTACAGCTTGTTCTCGGTGACTCCGCGAGCTCGAGGGATTTTGATTTTTGCCGACGCAATAGGGCTTTCGCCAAATTTGCTTTAAGCTATTCAAGCAGCTAAGGACCTACGCATCAAAAAGGTTGCCCTCAACATGCCGTCAACAGCTCACCAAGATGTGGTTGAAACCACCCGCCTCTGGCTCGACCAGATGGTGGTTGGTTTGAACCTTTGTCCATTTTCCTCAAGCGTCATCGCGAGAGATCAAGTGCGCTATGCCGTTTGTGATGCCACCACCGATGCAGAGTTGCAGCAGTTCTATTTGAGTGAGTTACAGCTTTTGTTGGTAGCGAACGAAAACGACGTTGCCACAAGCTTGCTCGTGTTCACCCAAGGTCTGGATGAGTTTGACGATTACCTCGACGTGCTCGATTGGTTTCAACAGCTATTGGAGCAGGCAGACCTCACAGAGCATGTTCAATTGGCGTCTTTTCATCCGCGATATCAGTTCGAGGGTGTGGCGTCAGATGATTTGAGCCATTTCACCAATCGCTCGCCCTTTCCAACCATTCACCTTCTGCGTCAGGATCAGATGACGAAAGCCCTTGCTCACGTTTCAGACCCTGAGAAAATCTATTTAGATAACATAAAAAATTTGAAAACTCTGGGCCGTCAAGAGGTCGAACGTCTTTGCCCTTGGGGGACATGAAAACCATTTTGAATGGCTGTGTCCTTCAACAGAACCTCATCATATCGTTTTGCCGGTTCCGTAGACACCTTGATCGGTGATTACGAAACCGGCCATTGGCAACACGCCGTACTAACTATCGAACCTTTGTGGGGCGCTGGCTACACGGTTCCGCCAAGACTTCCTTCGAGTGCGACCAGTTCTTGGCCACCTGCCATCAGATCCTGGAGCTCTTCTGGCGTAATCTGACCACGTTGCGCAGTGCCCAGAGTTTGCCCTCGGTTCAGAACCGTAAAGCGGTCACCTACTGCCAGCGCGTGGCGCACGTTATGTGTGATGAACACAACGGCGATGCCCTGTTTGCGAACCTTGTCGATGGTCGCAAGCACATTGGCAGTTTGCCTGACCCCAAGCGCCGAAGTCGGTTCGTCGAGGATAAGGACCTTCGCTCCGAAATGCACCGCCCGCGCGATGGCCACGGTTTGCCGTTCCCCGCCAGACAGCGTGCCCACAGCCTGATCCGGGCCGCGCAGGTTGATCCCCATTTTGCGCATTTCTTCCATGGTCACGCGATTGGCATATTCATGGTCGAAGAACTTAATTGGTCCAACTTTTCGTTCTGGCTCGTTCCCCATAAAGAAATTTCGGCTGACCGACATCAGTGGGATCATCGCAAGATGTTGGTGCACTGTTGCGATGCCCGCGGTGATCGCATCCCGTGGATCGTTGAAGTGCATGGGTTTGCCTTCAAACAAAATCTCACCGTGGGTCGGTTGATGTACGCCGGACATGGTTTTGATGAAGGTCGATTTGCCCGCACCGTTGTCGCCTAGAAGGCAATGACATTCGCCGGGAAACACATCCACGGAGACACCAGCCAGTGCAATCACACTGCCAAAGTGTTTCTGGATATCTTTCATCTGAATGATAGGAGCTTTTTCCGGGTTCATATCAACGCTCCCCTGTGATGATGCGACGAATGTAAGTGTTCAGGATGACGGCGCCCAGCAGGATCACACCCAAGAACACGCGGAATAGTGAACTTTCGACACCAGCAAAGAACAACCCCTGCTGCACGACGCCAAAGATCAATGCGCCAAGGGCAGCCCCCAAAACCGATCCATAACCGCCGGTCAGCAACGCGCCACCGATGACCACCGCGATGATCGCTTCAAACTCTTTGAGCAACCCGCGATCCGCACCGGCAGAGCCGAACTCCATAACCTGACACATGGCGAAAACCGTGGCGCAGAAGGCCGTGAACATGAACATCAGGATTTTCACTTTGTTCACGGGAACACCGGAGTTGCGCGCCGCTTCTGCATCGCCACCGGAGGCAAAAATCCAGTTCCCAAATTTTGTTTTGGTCAGAAGAACATGTCCAATGACAATCAAAACCAAGGCCCAGACGATCAACATTGGAACACCGTCGACCACAGGTTGGCCTTTGCGGGTGCCACGTTCGAAGGTTGCAATCAGTCCGGCATCACCCAGCCAAACAAAGGCCCCTTGCAGGATTTTTCCGCCAAAGATGGCTGCGAGCCAATCGCCTTCTGCGACATCTTTGATCCCACCGATGATTGTCTTGCGCTCAATGACCTGCGGCAAAAAGATCGTAAATCCCCGAAGGATGAACAGAAATGCAAGCGTCACGATAAAGCTGGGGAGACCTGTTCGGATCACAATCCATCCGTTCAGTGCGCCGATAGCGATGCACAGTGCAAAAGTGACAAGGATCGCAATCCAGGTTGGCCATCCAAAGGTAACCGAGAAAATCGCCACCATCATGCCGGCAAAGCCAATCATGGAGCCAACAGAGAGGTCAAACTCGCCTGCAATCATCAAAAGGCACGCCCCAACGGCGATGATCATAAACTGAGCAGATACAATCGACCAGTTCATGATGCCCTGGCTGTTGAACATACCGCTGTCGAACGCAAACAGTAGAAAGAAGGTAAACACGGCGATTGTACCGACCATACCACCCAGTTCTGGGCGGATTAGGGCTTTTCGGAACGCAGAAATTTCTTTGATGCGTTCATCGGTCTGGGCCGTGGGTTTGGTCGCGTCCTGCATGCGACATCTCCCCTAAGTGACTAGATTTTCCGGAATTTTGATACAAAGAGGGCGCCGCTTTCCCGGCGCCCTCCGCATAAGATTAGCGGTATTCGCCCGCGAACTCTTCGATTTTGGTCAAACCATCTGCTGTGACAAAACCCGGACCCGAGTTGATGTTGTTGCCCGGCAGAACGCCATAACGGTGATAGTTGGTCATCACGACAACCGGCAGATAGGCCTGCAGGAAGGGCTGCTGGTCAATGCCCCACTGGATAACGCCAGATTTAATGCCTTTGACGATCTCGCCACCCAGGTCAAAAGTGCCAAAGTAGATATCGCCAGCAAGACCATTCTCTTCCAGCGCAAGCAGCGTCGGATCCGCAGAGGTCGGACCAAGGGTCAGAACTGCATCGGTTTCCGGATTGGCGGACAGGTAGGCAAGCACACGGTTTTTGATCTCACCCGGATCCTGCCCGGCGTCGATCATCTGGCTTCCCAATTCGATACCCAGACCATCTGCAAAACCCTGACAACGCTCCTGGCTCGACGGCTGAACGATGTAGTGGTTCACACAGAGGAACGAGCCGATGCCGTCGCCTTTAGCGCGCAGACCCGCCGCATAACCTGCGTCATACTCAGGCTGACCTACATACATCAAAGCACCCACTTCACGTGCTTTTTCCGGTGTGCCGGTGTTCATGATGATAACGTCGACACCGCTGTCTACTGCAGCTTTGATGGGACCTTCGAGAATTTCAGGGTCGGCCAACGTTGTGATGATGCCATGTGGGCCCGACGCAGCGGCCTGTTCGATGATCCGCGCCATATCGGCAAGGTCACCGGTAGGCGGATTGCGATACTCCACTTCAACACCCATCTGGTCACCCGCAAGCGCGATGCCGTTTTTGATGGTGTTCCACCAGCTGTCGCTGTCCGGAGCATGGCTCACAAGAATGTATTTTTCGCCTTCAGCCGATACAGTGGTCGCAGCCAGCAGTGGCGCCGCAACAATGGCCGTCGCCAGCGTCAATTTCTTAAATAGTGATGTCATGTGTTCCTCCCAAGATCCACAAATCGAGATCGAAAGCGGTAGATGCCCGCATTTCCGACTCAAGATTAAACACATCGTCAGATTTTTTGCAACCGGTTGCAAAACGCTTCGGTAAATTTCATGATGTGTCTTGAGGAATTTCACGCTAAAACATCGTCTTTGAAACTCGACGGGGAACTCGGAGAATGGCCGTAACATTGAAAGAGGTTGCAGAACGGGCGGGCGTTTCGCGTTCAGCCGTGTCGCGCACTTTCACCAATGGCGCATCTGTATCCGAAAAAATGCGCCGCAAAGTTGAGAGGGCCGCAGAGGAGCTTGGCTACAGCCCCAATGCGCTTGCCTCGTCTTTGACAACCGGGCGCACAAAGTTGATCGGTCTGATTTCCGACAATTTCCATAACCCCTTTTTCCTCAAAGCCTTCGACGTATTCACCTCTGGATTGCAGGCGCGCGATCTACGCCCCCTTCTCGTCAATCTTACCTCCATGCCGGATCCGGACCAGGCAGCACAAATGCTTCGGCAGTATTCGGTTGATGGTGTCATCGTCGCCTCGTCTACTGTGCCGCCAAGCTTCGCCACTTTGTTCGAAAAAGCAGGTATTCCTGCGGTGTTTGCCTTTGCTCGGTACCGAGGCAGCGACAGCTCTAACGTGGTTGGGATTGACAACGAGCATGCAGGTTCTTTCGCGGCACGTCTGCTGATCGAACGCGGATATCGCAATATTGGATATCTTGGGGGCCCTAAGACCGCCGTATCAACAACGGATCGTCTCAAGGGGTTTTCGGCAGAGATGGCCAGCCAGGGCCTCGGGTTTTCACACTCTTTCTCCGAGGAGTATTCCTTCGATGCTGGTCGTGCTGAGATGCTGCGCCTGATCGATGAAGGTAATCTGGCGGATGTCTATTTTGGGGCCGATGACATCATTTCAATTGGCGCGCTTAGCGCTCTGCAGTCTCGCGGCTTCAAGGTGCCTGAGGATGTCGGTCTTTTGGGGTTGAATGATCTTGAAATGGCAGGTTGGGACAATATCAACCTGACAACGATCCGCCAGCCGATTGGTCAGATTGCAGCTGCTTCGGTCGACCTTATGGTTTCACTGTTAGATGATCCTGAGCGTCATCCCGAGGCACGGCTTTTCCCCTGTACCTTGATCGAACGAGGATCCCTTCGAACGAAAGTCTGATGATCGCCTTGCGCGAATACACAGGCGGGCCCTGCTAACACCAAGGCCCGCTGCATTATTATTTACTTAGGTGCGAAACATCGGTGGGCGTGCATCAACCCAGGCACCGTTGGCTTTGGCCGAGGCAACCGCGTTATGAACCGCCGCCATCGAGCGTAGCCCATCGGCAGCTTTTGGTAGCCCATCCCGCGTTTCACCCCGGATCGCATCCGCCAAATCACAATAGATATTTGCGACGGCCAGAGGGAATCCTTCTGGGTGTGCGATCGCCACGCGCGAAAGGCGTTCGGCGTCTTCGTACAAACCACCCTCCCCTTTTTCGATGGTCTGGGTGCGTCCACCAACAGGCGTATAAATAAGTTGATTGGGCTGTTCCGATGCCCAACGCAACCCGCCTGTTTCCCCAAAGATCTGGATATCGAAACCATGCTGTCTGCCAATGGCCACAGAAGAGGTCCAGAGGCGCCCAACTGTCCCACGATCCATTCTAAAGTTCACCATCGCATCATCTTCAAGCTCTCGGCTTGAGATGGTGGACGCGAAGTCTGCAGAGAGTGTGGACACTTCATCATCACAAATGAAGCTGGCCATGTGCAGGGCGTGAATGCCGCAATCTGCAAACTGACCGGAGACACCCGCCATGGCTGGATCGTAGCGCCAGCGCACACGAGGGTTATCGGCATCGGTGGCGTCGCCATGGTGTCCGTGACTAAAGTTGGTCACCACCAAGCGAATTTTCCCAAGCTCGCCCGCCCGCACCATAGCACGTGCTTGGCGCACCATGGGATATGCTGAGTAGCAATAGTTTACCGCACAAATCTTGCCGGTTTTCTCGGCAACACGAACAATTTCCTCGCCTTCCTCAACTGTCATGGTCATCGGCTTTTCGCAAAGCACATTGAACCCAGCTTCGAGAAAGGACTTGGTGATCTCAAAGTGGGTCGAATTTGGCGTGGCGACGGTCACCAGATCAATCCGATCATCGCGGTTGCGCTCACCTTCCAGCATCTCCTGCCAACCGCCATAAGCCCGGTCACTGGCAATTCCTAACCGTTGCGCATACTCCCGGCCCACTTCTGGTCGGTGATCCAGCGCGCCAGCGGCAAGTTCAAAATGTCCGTCTGCAAGGGCGCCAAGCCGATGTGCGGGACCAATCTGGCTGCCTTCACCGCCGCCGATCATTCCCCATTTTAGTTTGCTCATGTCTCGGCCTTCCTTAGTTGAAGCCAATAGATTCAAGGTATTCGCGGTTGATGCGCGCATCGCCAACGGGATCGGGGTCAAGTGTTGGGTCGCAATCCTGTTCAACCGTGCACCAGCCTTCGAACCCGGCATCGGTCAGGACTTTTCGAACCTCAGGGAAATCCACATCGCCCTCCCCGAGATTGCAGAAAATGCCCTGACCACAGGCGTCATAGAACCCGGTTCGTTTTTCGATCACGTCGGATTTCACCTTTGGATCGATGTCTTTGAAGTGCATGTAGGAAATGCGCCCAATGTTGCGCTTCATAAAGGCAACGGGATCAAAGCCTGCATAGGAATGGTGTCCGGTGTCAAAGCAGATCTTGAGAATTTTCTCATCGACTTCGCTCAGCAGTCGCTCCAACTCGGGTTCAAAATCCATGAAACCCGCCGCGTGGGCGTGAATACCGACGGTAAGACCATACTCTTCAGCACCGATGCGCGCGCTCTCGGCGATACGGTTGCGGTAGGCTACCCATTCAGCCTTGTCCATTTGTTCGGCTTCACCGGCACGACCTGCGGTCGGCGCACGACGCGGCGAAATGGAGTCGATCAAAACCAGATGCTCGGCTCCATGCGCCTTAAGTGCCCGCGCCGTTCGATGTGTCGCATCGAGGACATCTTCCCAGGCGTCAGGGTCATGATACGGGCGAAACACCACGCCGCCGATCAGTTGCAAATCGTGCTCGGCCAGACCGTCGGCAAGCACCGCTGGATCCTCTGGCATAAAGCCAACCGGCCCAAGCTCGATCCCTTTGTACCCTGCTGTAGCACAGTCTTTCAGGACAGATTGCCAAGTTGGGTTTCGTGGGTCTTGTGCGAATTCCACACCCCATGAACAGGGGGCATTCCCGATTCTGATGGTCATTTCTTGTTCTCCGATAATCAGAAACGATTGATAGTTTTCCAAGCTTCGTCGTCTGACGATGCAAGCACCGCCGCGACGATGCGATTGACCTCATGCCCATCGCGAAATGTTGGCCAGACAGGTTTGTCGGTCGCGATAGCCTCAAGGAAATCCCGGGCCTCGATGATGATCTGGTCTTGATAACCGGTCCCGTGCCCCGGTCCCTGGCAGAACGGCGCATAGTTTGGGTGCTCTGGACCTGTCAGGATTTTGCGAAAGCCGCGTTCCGCTTCGGGGCCATCCATCCGGTACAACCAGATTGCGTTTTGGTCTTCTTGGTCAAAACGTATGGCGCCTTTGGTGCCGGTGATCTCATAGGCGTAGCCCATTTTGCGACCCGTGGAGACGCGTGAGAAAAACAGATGCCCCATGGCGCCATTTTCAAAACGGCACATCATCTGGGCCTGATCATCATTTGTAACCTCGCCACCGGGGCGGGTTTTATGAACTGTTTCTACGACACCCATCACACGATCAATCGGGCCAATCAGGGCCAAAGCCGCATTGATCATATGTGGCGCCAGATCCCCCATTGTCCCGTTCGCCATACCCGTTGTTCGCCAAGAGGCTGGGGCAGAGGGATCCGCATAGAAATCTTCCGTATGCTCGCCTCGAAACCAGGTGACCTCCCCGATCTCTCCCTGCGCAATCAGGTTCACGGCAAATTGGCTTGCGGGGGTGCGAATATAGTTGAAACCTACCATATTTGTGACGCCCGAGGCTTCAGCCGCAGCGACCATGGCTGTGCTATCGTCAAGAGAGGCACCGAGTGGCTTTTCACAAAGAACCGGCTTCCCAAGCGCGAAGGCCGCTTCTGCTATCTCACGATGCGTTTCTTGTGGTGAGGCGATGACGATCGCTTCGACCTTTGGGTCATTCACCAGAACCTGCCAATCATCGGTTGCTCGGGCAAATCCATAAGCTGCACGATACCTCTCGGCACTTGTCTTGCTAGAGGCGCACACCATTTCTAAGCGCGGCCGCAGCTTTGTATCAAATACAGCACCAACAGCAGACATGGCCACAGCGTGCGCCTTGCCCATGTATCCGCCACCAACAATGCCGATTCCGATCTCAGTCATCCTGTGTGCCTCGTTGTTTTGAAATTCAGTTTGCAACCGGTTGCAAAACTTGTATCTTGAGAATCGAAAACTCGCAAGCTGCATTCGGCAATTGGCCGGATTTTCCAAAGGGCCCGCGCAGATATGACGACCTCACACGACACGATCCGCCTGACCACCGCGCAGGCAATTATTAGATGGCTTTCCAATCAGTTCATTGAGATTGACGGCCAAGAACACCGCCTCTGTGGAGGCGGGTTTGGCATCTTTGGCCATGGCAATGTGACCTGCCTTGGAGAAGCGCTCAATAGCCACCGCGACACCCTGCCCCTTTACCGTGGGCAGAATGAACAAAGCATGGGATTTGCTGCAGCAGGTTACGCAAAACAATGGCTGCGCCAGCGCTTTATGTTCTGCACCGCAAGCGCCGGGCCCGGCACCGCCAACCTGTTGACCGCCGCAGGCCTTGCCCACGCAAACCGGCTTCCGATGCTGCTTTTGTGTGGTGACACCTTCCTTACCCGTCTGCCCGACCCGGTGTTGCAGCAGATGGAAAATTTCTACGATCCAACCTTTGGTGTAAATGACGCGTTCAAACCAGTGAGCCGCTATTGGGATCGGATCACCCATCCTGCGCAGGTGATCCAATCCTTGCCCGCGGCCATCGCGACACTCCTTGATCCAGCAGATTCTGGACCTGCATTTTTAGGCCTGCCGCAAGACGTTCAGGGGTGGACCTACGACTTTCCGGTAAAGTTCTTTGAGAAGAAGCTCCACCGTATTCGCCGACAAAGCCCTGACAGCGCCGAGATCGCCGATGCCGTTGCGCTTTTGAAAACCGCGAAACGCCCGATGCTTATTGCGGGCGGAGGTGTGCAATACTCGCGGGCCGTCAGCGAACTCACTGAGTTTGCTGAGACGCATAACATTCCGGTGGTCGAGACCATCGCCGGACGGGCCAATATGTTGGCCACACACCCGCTAAACATCGGACCTCTTGGGGTGACCGGTTCAAACAGTGCCAACGCAATAGCCGAGAAGGCCGATGTGGTGGTCGCTGTTGGCACCCGTCTTCAGGACTTTACAACCGGGTCCTGGACGGCCTTCGATCAGGACGCGAAATTCATTTCAATCAATGCTGGCCGACATGACGCTGGAAAGCACATGTCCTTGCCTGTTGTGGGGGATGCCAAACTGTCACTGACGGCTCTCTCTGAGGTGCTCGACTATCGTGCTCCGACGGAGTGGGAGGCCTTCGCCAAGACGGAACGCAGCAAATGGGACGCCTATGTTGCCAAAAACGTCGAACATGGAAACCGCCCCAATTCCTATGCGCAGGCCATCGGCGTCGTGAATGCGCTGTGCGATCCTCGTGATCGCGTTGTTGCCGCTGCTGGCGGATTGCCTGCCGAAGTGACGGCCAACTGGCGCACGCTTGATATTGGCACTGTCGACGTCGAATTCGGTTTTTCCTGTATGGGGTATGAAATTGCCGGAGCCTGGGGCGCACGCATTGCTCAGGCCGAACAAGAGCCCGAACAAGACACCATCACCTTCTGTGGGGATGGCTCTTACATGATGCTGAACTCAGATATCTATTCTAGTGTTCTAAGCCGTCAGAAGATGATCGTCCTCGTGCTCGACAACGGCGGCTTCGCAGTCATCAACAAGCTGCAAAACAACACAGGCAATGAGAGTTTCAACAACCTGCTTGAGGATTGTCCAACAATTCCAGAAGCGTTTGGCGTCGATTTTGTGGCCCATGCCGCCTCGATGGGGGCGTCTGCAGAAAAGGTGGCGACACCTGCGGAACTTGGCGAGGCGTTTAAGCGCGCCAAAGCCTCAGACAAAACCTATGTGATTGTCATGGATGTTGATCCCTATGAGGGCTGGACCACCGAAGGCCATACTTGGTGGGAGGTCGGCACACCGCATATCACCGACGACGATACCGTTCGGAAGGCTCATGTTGAATGGGAATCCTCACGTTCAAAACAGCGTCGGGGGGTCTGATGAGCACCTTGTTGGACGGAATTCGAAAAGGAAACTTTGCTGTTTTCGGTCGCACGGGCATGGATATGTTCGCAGATCCTCAGGGCACCAAAGCGGAACATGCCGACATGTTCCGTGCCGATCTGGGAGGATCATCTGCAAACATCTGCGCCGGACTGTGTAAGCTTGGGATGCAATCGGCACTGATCACTTCTGTCAGCAATGACACTGTGGGCCGTTTTTGCACCAACAAGCTAAAGCACTACGGCGTAGATACTCAGTATGTGAAAGTTCTGGATGGCGAACACCGTGTCTCTCTTGCGGTCTACGAAAGCACCATGGACGACTTTCAACTCTGTATCTATCGCAACAATGCGGTCGATTTTCAGGTGACCAATGAGGATGTTGACCGCGTCGACTATGCCTCATTCGGCGCACTGATCACTGCGGGCACGGTGTTTGCGGCGGACCCCTCGCGTAGCTCGACCTTCCGGGCGTTTGAGAATGCACGCGCGGCCGGCGTGCCGATCTTGTTTGATATCGACTACCGGCCCTATTCTTGGCCCTCTTCCGACGTCGCAGCCGAGGTGCTCTCGCGTGCCGGTGAGGAAAGCGACCTGATCATTGGCAATGATGAGGAATTCGGCTTTATGGCCGGTGGGATCGAAAAGGGCTTGGACAAAGCCCGCGAGCTCGCGGCCTCAGGTAAAATGGTGATCTACAAGATGGGTCATGAGGGTGCGATCACCCTTGTTGACGGGCAAGAAATTCGCACGGGCATCTACCCCGTCACGGCCGTCAAACCAAACGGCGCAGGCGACAGCTTTATGGCTGGTTTGCTTGCGTCACTTGCCACGGGACATGACCTGCGAAGCGCCGTTTTGCGTGGCTCTGCCTGTGCTTCCATCGTCGTTTCGAAACCGGGATGTGCACCCTCAATGCCGACAACGGCAGAGTTGGAGGCATTTTTGCAAGAGCACCCCGGCCCAACCGCTACATGAAAGGAGAGGCCCATGCATATCGCGCCTCACGATAACCAGAACAAACCCATCGTTGATGTGGATCACGACCTTGTTCCCCTGAACTATTTCAACATTATCAAGCTGAAAAAAGGCGAGATCTTTGAATACAATGTGCCGGGCTATGAGACCTGCGTTGTACCGGCCACTGGCACAGTGACTGTTGATGTTGATGGTGCCGTATTTGATACACTTGGCAACAGATCAGGTGATGTATGGGGCGGTGAGCCAGAGGGCGTTTACGTGCCCGTCGGTGCCAAAGTGCGCATCACTTGCCTGACGGATGACACCGAAACCTTTATCGCCGGGGCGAAATACGACAAGGTGCTTGAGCCTTTTGATGTGCGCGGCGACGACATTGATCTGGTGCAATATGGCTCCGACAACACCAAAACGCATCGTAAAATCAAACACATCCTTGGTGCGCAGCATCACGACAAAGTTGGCCGTCTTCTGGTGAGCGAGCTTTTCACCGTTGGCGCAGGCGGATGGTCTGGCTTCCCCAGTCATAAACATGACACCGATCGTTTGCCGGATGAAACGCGGCACGACGAAACCTATAACTTCCGCTTCAAGCCTAACTATGGCTCCGGCCTTCAGATGTTGCAGCGCGAAGACAACAAGCCCGGCGATGCCTATCATATCATGGATGGCTCTACGATCATGATCGACAAGGGCTATCATCCCTGTGCCGCACTTCCTGGATATGAAATGTACTATTTCACAATTCTGGGCGGGCTTAGTCAGCGGTCTTTGAAGCAGTACTTCCAGCCAACCCATGAAGAACAGCTGCACACCATTCCCGGAATTATGGACATGGTGGCCAAGTTCAAATGACGCTTGTCACTCTTTCTGATGTGCTTCAGCCCGCCCTGCGCGACGGATATGCCGTCGCGGGGCTTGTCACCCTTGGTTGGGAAGACATGCGTGCCTTTGTCACCGCCGCAGAGGCCGAAGCTTGCCCTGTGATCCTACAGGCTGGCCCGTCGTGCCGTGAACACACGCCTTTACCGGTGCTTGGTAAAATGTTCCGGCATCTGGCCGAAACGGCCTCGGTGCCAGTGGTTGCACATCTTGACCACGGCTATAGCGCCGAAGACTGCCGCGTCGCCATCGACTGCGGGTTCACCTCTGTTATGTTTGACGGATCTCGCAAACCGCTTGCGCAGAATATTGATGAAACGGCCGCTATAGCTGAAATGGCCCATGCTGCGGGTGTGTCCTGTGAAGGTGAGATCGGTTTTGTTGGCTATTCCGGAGGCGAAAGTTCAGCTGGAACCGACCCAGATGAGGCTTCTCAATTCGCACGAGACACAGGCGTCGACGCAATGGCGATCTCTGTTGGGAATGTGCACCTGCAACAGGAGAAACAGGGCGGGCTGGATGAGCCCCGCATTCGAGCGATTGAAGCCGTCACTCAGGTACCATTGGTCATACATGGCGGATCGGGGGTACCCATAGCGCAACGTAGATCACTGGCTTCGGGGTCGAATGTCTGCAAATTCAATATCGGGACAGAGCTGCGTCTCGCCTTTGGAGACGCGCTTCGCACGGCTGTCACACGCGACCCCGACAGGTTTGACCGTGTTCAGATCCTCAAAGAGACCCATGATCCTATGATTGCTGCATGCCGTCAGGTCTTGCGGCCCTTGAAAAACGCTTAAGCTAACTTTCTGGATGCATTCAAGGAATCCGCGCCTCACGTGCTGACCGAAAACGGAAAACAGCCAAAAGGCGCCAGAAAAATTTCCGAAACCCCTTTGCATCCCTCGTCAGAAACCTTATGTGAGAGATGTTCCTTCGGGATCTATGGGCATAAACGCGCGTATAATAAACGGATCGGACCCGGGGGCGGTACCCGGCGTCTCCACCAATCATCCTTCGTTTGAGGATCATGGGGACGAAATAGGATCGACGAACGCGTAAAAACGTAGCTTTGCTTCGGTGAGATACCACCGTTATCGGTTCAGAAAGTACAATTGCAAACGACAATCGTGCTCCGGTAGCTCTGGCTGCGTAAGCAGTTCGAGAGATCGAAACTTAAGTCCTTTCGCCTAGCCGCGTGAGGCGGGGTTCGGAGGTACCTGGCAACAGAAACCTCCACTGCCCTCTACAGCAATGCGGATTCTGCCTGGTCATGTTGAGACATGATGGGCATCTCAAGCTGACCACCGCGTTCCAGTGTGCGCCTCTCACGGCTGCCTAATTCTCCGCGAATGTCGCGAAGCAAATGCCTGTGATCGGCGGATTTTTCGGCGATCGAAGCAAAATGGGCGCGACGGTTCGCAACGAATTCCCACCAGGCATCTTCATCGAGATCCAAGACAGCTCCGAAATTGGGCGCCGCATACCCCATCTCGTATACACGTTTGCCGAGAAGCACGGTGTGATAGGTGTAGACGGAAAACAGCGAGTCATGCTTGAGATCGTAGTGCCCGGGAAGGACGTGGCGCCAAAGCTCAAGGTTTTCGGCCAGCGTATCGGGAACTTCCAATTGCTCGCGCGCGTCGATCCAATAATCGCTGTCCGTGCGGTTGTTCAGTGTGTAGTGCAAACAAATGAAGTCGCGCACCTCATCGTAGAGGTTCTCCATCTGTTGATTGAACCTTTGGCGCAAGGGCTCGGCATAGCTGGTGTCTGGGAAATAGGTGACAAGGAACCGCACCGCCATTTCGATCATATGAATGGCCGTCGATTCAAGCGGTTCAATGAATCCACCTGAGAGACCAACCGCCACGCAGTTCTTTACCCAAAGCTCGCGGTTGCGGCCAACCCGCATAGGAATAATCCGAGGTTCGGCATCCTTACCTGCCGGACCCAGCCAGTTTAGAAATTCCTCTCTGGCCTGTTCATCGCTGCGATGGGCGCTCGAATAGACATATCCGGTACCGATGCGGTTATAGAGCGGGACTCGCCATGTCCACCCTGCCCCAAGTGCTGTTGACCGTGTCATCGGCTCAATCTGGTCACTTTGATGCGGGATTTGCACTGCCATGGCTTTGTCGTTGGCAAGATACCGGGAGTAATCGATAAACTCACTGCCAAGAGCCTGATTGATGATCAAGCCGCGAAACCCTGTGCAATCCAGAACCAGTTCAACGGGACGACGCCCCTCTTTTTCGAGATGCAGCGCGGCAACATAGCCTTCCTCATTCAGCTCAACGTTCTGAAGATTGTCCAACACATGCTCGACGCCTTTGGCCACACATTGGTCGCGAAGCAGCGCGGCGAATTTACCCGCATCCAGATGATAGGCAAAGTTTACATCGCGCTGAAACTCTGGGGCGCGAAACCCACGCGGGCCGCGCATCCCTTCGCGTAAGTCCAAGCAGGGCGCACTCAGGTGAACAAAATCTAGATCTCCGGCGCCGAACCTTAGGAAATAGTTGGCCAAATCCAGACCTTTGAGCGGAGGCGGAGATTCAAAGGGATTGACGAACTGGATGGGTTTGCCGTGTTCATCGACATTCCAATGATCGAACAACACACCAAGCTTGAACGAACTGTTGCAGGCGCTGAAAAATTGCTGCTCCGAGATCCCGCATTCTTTGAGTGTCCGAGGCATGCCGGGTACCGTGGCCTCGCCAACTCCAACGGTTGGAATGTTGGGCGACTCTATCAATGTGACCTTGATGGGTTTGCCGGTTTTCGGATTCTTACCCAGAGTATGGTTGAGCAAGAGAGCTGCGAGCCAGCCGGCGGTACCGCCTCCGACAATTGTAACCGAGGAAATTGGATCTGACATCTTGCTCCCTAACTCACTACCTGTTGGAGGATGCTAACATCGCTTAGAGGCAAATCAATTGTCTTTCAGAATTTGTTAAAGCTCGCGCCGGTAGAACACTCGAATGGCGAATGATACATCTCTGTCCTTGGTTCTGCTTACAAAAGTTCTTGACGAAGTTTGGATCGCCGATGACCCCACTGCAGTCGATCGGCTTTTTCATCCCGAGGCGCAAATCACCGGATTGGTCCCTAACGTCATACTCGGCCCTCAGGACTATCGCGAAATGGCCGAACAGCTGCGCGAATTGTCCCTTCTCAAAAGCTATCGCATCAACGAGACACTCAATGATCTCTCGGGAAAATCTGCCTATCTGATCGAGATGGATATTCGCAATTTGGCAACAGAACAAATTGCGACGCAGTCAGGCGTCATCATGATTGAAACACGTGATGGGTTGTTGAACCGGGTGCACATCCAGGTCGATATGATGACATATTTTCAAGATCTCGGGCTGCTCCCGGAGGATGCGGCCCTTCTGTGCATGTCAGGCACAAAACTCAGCTGAGACCGTCAAGAGAGTGTTGCATTCCTCTGTCATGGGGGGCAAGCCATGCCCATGACAACACCCAGCTATTCCACTTTGTTTCGCACCTTCGGCCAGATCGGGATCACTTCATTTGGTGGACCGGCGGCGCAAATTGCTTTGATGCAACGTGTCTTGGTTGATGAACAGCGCTGGCTGTCTCAGGATCAATTCCTCCGCGCGCTGAGCTTTTGCATGCTTTTGCCCGGGCCAGAGGCGATGCAGTTGGCGACATATGCGGGGTGGCGGCTTCGCAGCGTGGCCGGAGGGGTGTTGGCTGGTGCCCTCTTTGTGCTGCCCGGCGCTTTGGTGATTGCAGCCTTGGCTTTGGCCTATGGAGCCTTTGGGGCACGTCCCGAAACCCAAGCGCTTATGTTGGGTGTCAAAGCCTGCGTAATTGTGATTGTCGCCCAAGCGCTAATCCGTCTGTCACAAAGGGCGCTGGGCTCTCTAACGGCTATTGCACTTGCGCTTGGATCCTTCTTTGCCATCTTTGCCCTGAACGCCCCATTTCCGCTTGTGATCGCTCTCAGTGCCGCCGTTGGATATTGGACGAGCAAAAATGATGTCGCCGAGGACGTGCCTGAGGTTACAGGGAAAACCAAACCTTCAGTCCTTGTTTTGTGGGCATTGGCCTGGCTTGCCCCATTGCCTATTCTTTGGCTCTGCGACCAGACGCTCTTGTTTGAGCTCTCGGCTTTCTTTGCAAAACTCGCGGTTGTTACCTTTGGCGGTGCCTATGCCGTTCTGGCCTATATGGCGCAAGAGGTTGTTCAAAACCGCGCGTGGCTTGAAACCGGGCAGATGGTTGACGCGCTTGGCCTGGCAGAGACTACCCCTGGGCCACTTATTCTCGTGACCCAATTTGTCGGAATGCTGACCGGATATGTTCAAGGTGGCTTGGGTTTCGCGCTTGTGGCGGGCGTGTTGACGCTTTGGATGACCTTCGTGCCCTGTTTCCTATGGATCTTTGCCGGGGCCCCTTATGTCGAAACCCTGCTGGGCCGTCCGCGCCTAAGTGCTGCGCTGCGGGCGATTTCCTCTGCTGTTGTAGGGGTGATCCTAAATCTTTCGCTTTGGTTTGCACTGCATGTGGCATTTGCGGATATTGGTACGTGGTCGGCTGGGCCCCTCACCCTGCCCGCGCCTGTGCTGTCGTCTTTTGATTGGCAGATCCTACCGCTTTTGGCTCTCGCCACGGTGATGTTGGTGATGCTGCGTCTTGGCGTCCTGACCACACTGCTGGTTTGTGCCGCACTAAGCTGGTTTCTCGTTTAAGCGGTGGATTTCTGCCCTTTCGTTCCGCGACAATTCCAATATGCTGAGCGCAAATAAGAAGGGCGGATCTATGTCTTCGGGTATCGACTATGGCAAGCTGATGCATCGTGCGATGCGCAGCCTCATCCAAGAAGTTTTGGTGAGCATCCAAAAAGATGGCTTGCCGGGGGAACATCATTTTTTCATCACCTTCGACACCGGTTTCCCGGATGTTGAGATCGCGCCGTGGCTGCGCGAGCGGTATCCCAACGAAATGACCGTTGTGATCCAGCACTGGTTTGAGGATCTCGAGGTTGACGACAATGGTTTTGCGGTCACGCTCAACTTTGGGGAAACACCCGAGCGCTTGGCAATCCCCTATGACGCGATCCAAACCTTTGTCGATCCATCGGTTGAGTTCGGCCTTCGATTTGAATCCCATGATGACGTCGAAGACGACGATCCAACCGATCCGGACGATGATCCAGATGGGACTGTTGAGGATGCACCGCATCAAGATGCCGAAGTGGTCAGCTTGGACCGCTTCCGCAAGTAAGGCCCGGTCAATACTATGAAGTTTCGGTAACGCGCGGCACCCTAGGGTTGTCGCGCGTTACTTTTGTGCTCAATGTGCCAATGAATATACTCAAAGGTACAGTTTCATGTCTGCATTACCGCTGTTTTTGGGGCAACTGATCCGTCGTCCCCACCGCGTTGTTGCGCTCGCCCCATCGTCCGAAGCTCTGGCGCGTGAGATGGCCGCGGCGCTCCCGGAAGAGCGCGGGGGACCCGTGATAGAATTGGGGGCCGGCACAGGCAAAATTACCCAAGCTCTTCTGGACGCCGGTGTTGCTGAACAGGACCTGCATGCATTTGAGTTGAATGGTGATTTTGTTGACTGTCTTCGTGACGGTTTCCCTAGGATCCACGTCCATCATGCCCCTGCCCAATCCATGGGCCAACTCAAGCTGAACAATGTCCGGGCCGTTGTATGCGGCCTGCCCTTTCTGTCCTTTCCAAAAAATCTCCAACTGGCCATTCTGCGTGCCAGCTTTCGCGCAATGGGCCCCGAGGGCGTGTTTGTTCAGTTCACCTATGGCCCCAATCCTCCGGTTGCCGAGCGGGTTCGAAATGCCCTTGGGTTGACTTGGACTAAGAGTGACAAGGTATGGGTCAACCTGCCGCCCGCTCGGGTCTATGCCTTTCGGCGGAACCTGTTATAACCCTGCGCGCATCTATCCGATTGTGTGCCATGCCACTTAAAGGTATTCGGCATGCAATTGCATACCAAGCAGGAGCCCGAGATGGCAGAGACTCGCACCGAATCCGATAGTTTTGGTCCTTTGGAAGTCCCCGCGGACAAATATTGGGGCGCGCAAACCCAGCGCTCGATCATGAATTTCCCTATCGGCTGGGAAAAACAGCCGGTCGCCATTGTACGCGCCCTTGGCGTGATCAAAAAAGCCTGCGCCATGGCCAACAAAGCCAATGGCAAGATGGAGGCGAAAATTGCCGATGCGGTTATTCAGGCCGCCGGCGAAGTCATCGAGGGTAAATTCGACGACAACTTCCCGCTGGTGGTTTGGCAGACCGGTTCAGGCACCCAGTCGAACATGAACTCAAACGAGGTCATCGCCAACCGTGCGATCGAAATCCTTGGTGGCGTGATTGGATCCAAAGATCCGGTACACCCCAATGATCATTGCAACATGGGACAGTCGTCCAACGACACCTTCCCCACCGCTATGCATATCGCCACCGCGACAAGCGTCCGCGACGTGTTGCTGCCCGGTCTGAAAAAACTTCTTGCTGGTCTCGAGGCCAAGCAGGAAGAATTCAAAGACATCATCAAAATCGGCCGCACCCACACCCAAGATGCAACGCCTCTGACACTGGGTCAGGAATTCTCCGGCTACGCGCATCAGATCCGTCAGGGCATTGCCCGTGTCGAGGCCTGCATGCCCGGAATTTACGAGTTGGCGCAGGGCGGCACCGCCGTTGGTACCGGCTTGAACACCGCCCCGGGATGGAGCGAAGAGGTCGCCGCCAACATGGCCGAGATCTCGGGCCTGCCTTTTGTCACTGCACCGAATAAATTCGAAGCATTGGCCGCCCATGATGCCATGGTCTTCCTCTCGGGTGCTTTGGCTACGGTTGCGGGCAGCTGCTACAAAATCGCCAGCGACATCCGCTTCCTGGGGTCCGGTCCGCGTTCGGGTCTGGGTGAGTTGATCCTGCCTGAGAACGAGCCGGGCTCGTCGATTATGCCGGGCAAGGTCAACCCAACTCAGGCCGAAGCGCTGACACAGGTGGCTGCCCACGTTATGGGCAATGACGCGGCGATCAAGTTCGCCGGGTCGCAGGGACATTTTGAGCTCAACGTCTACAACCCGATGATGTCCTACAACCTTCTGCAATCCATCCAGCTTCTGGGAGATGCAGCCGACAGCTTTACCGAGCGGATGCTTAACGGCATCAAAGCCAACGAGCCCCGCATCGACAAGCTGATGAAGGAATCGTTGATGCTTGTGACCGCATTGGCGCCCACCATCGGCTATGACAACGCGACCACCGTTGCCAAGACCGCGCATAAAAACGGCACCACTTTGAAAGAAGAGGCCATCACGCTTGGTTTTGTGGACGAGGCCACATTTGATGCGGTTGTCCGTCCTGAACAGATGATCGGCCCCAAAGCCTGATCAGAAACATCACCTCCAGAGCTTCTTCTTTTACGAAATACTCTGGGGGTGAGCCGCTTCGCGGTGAGGGGGCAACGCCCCCTTTTCTTATGCCCAATCACGCGTTAGCCTATGATTATGAGCAATGTCATCAATCTCAATCAGGCTCGCAAAGCCAAATCCCGTGACAACAAACGCCAACAGGCCGATGTTAACGCGGTTAAATTTGGTCGCACCAAATCTCAGAAAACTCTGGAGAAGAAACAGGCCGAGAAATCTGCCCGTGAATTGGATGGGCATAAACCCGAATGAGCGGCCGACCGGTCAAACATTCTCTTACCCTCAGCGGTCATAGAACCTCTGTGTCGTTGGAAGATATCTTCTGGCGCGAATTTCGCAGGATTGCTGCGGATAAATCCATCCCAATCAATGCTCTGGCCGCCGAAATTGATGCTAACCGTGATCCGGAAGTTGGCCTCGCGTCTTCAATTCGTGTCTATGTTCTTCGTGAGGCGCTTGGCGAGACCTGATCACGTCACGGGAAAGACAAAACACCGATCACGCCGCACCGTCAGCCATAATGGCGTGCCCTCTGCGGGCAAAAAGACGTTTGGCACTGTGGCCTTCAAGGTTTGACCGTCATGATCCATACGGAATTCGACCAAACTCTCAGATCCCATAAATCGGGCGCGGCGCACAATGCCACGCGCTGGCGTACCGGCCATCTGGGTCGGGTTGGGCCCTTTGCCCTGACGGTCGAAATCGATGTGGACGTGTTGAGGCCGAAACACGATCTCGACCTCTGCACCGTCTGGCACTCCGGGTGCCAGAAACTGACCAAAGGGCGTGTCAGTCAGCGCGCCTTCAACTTTCCCTTTCAGGGTGTTGATATCACTAAAGAATGCAACAGCATCCCGATCCGCGGGCGCATTGAAAATATTATACGGCGCGCCGCGCTGGACAATCTTACCGCCACGCATCAGCGCGATCTCATCCGCCATGCGCATCGCTTCTTCCGGCTCATGAGTGACCAAAAGCACCGACGCCCCTTCTTCTTTCAGAAGGTCCAAAGTTTCATCACGAATGCCGTCCCGGAGACGGTTGTCCAATCCTGAAAACGGCTCATCCATCAACATGATCTTGGGGCTTGGCGCCAGCGCCCGCGCCAATGCGACACGTTGTTGTTCTCCGCCCGAAAGCTGATGCGGGTACTCGTCGATGAAATGCGCCAGACCCACACGATCCAAAAGCGTTTTGGCCCGCGCCTTTTTCTCGGATCCGGACCCCGTCAGACCAAAGGCAACGTTCTCCCCCACGCTCAGGTGCGGAAACAGCGCAAAATCCTGGAACATAAGGCCAATTGCGCGACGCTCTGGGGGGATGCGAAACACCGTGTCGCAGATCAGCTGACCATCCACATAGATTTCGCCACTGTTTTGCATATCCACCCCGGCGATCATGCGAAGGGTAGTTGATTTTCCGCAGCCCGACGGGCCAAGCAAACAGGTCACATGTCCGGGCTGAATGGCCAAAGACACATCATCAACCACACGCTTCCCTTCAAAGACGCGAACAAGATTGCGGATTTCAAGTCGGGGAGTGGTGGAGATCGTCAAACCGGCGTGCCTTTAATTCCGAGAGAACGGGTCGGGATTGCAGATCAGGGGTATCAGCCCAGCGGGACCACTTCAACCCGCCTCGCGAGTATCCAGATCTTTGGCCAAGGCTTTGGCAAGACGCGGTAAGCGCGCTTTTTTGAGCAAACGACGAATTGTCCAATCCTCATCGGACATGCGGCGTGCTTCGGTCAAAACCTGTGTCGCTGCGAAACAGACCTTGTCGGGGTCTTTCATGTAGAGATCCAAAAGAAACCCATCCGGATCGTGACGCTGAAGCCCTTCTTCGGCGAGGGTGTGTTTGGGGAAGTCCGAAGCATTCAGTGTGACGATGCTTTCGGCGCTGCCCGCTATCGCTGCAGCGAGAACATGGATGTCATTTTCATCCGGCAGGTATAGGCGGCTTTCCAACGACGGCGGCCATACGACCTCCGCTTTGGGAAAAATTGCACGAAGAAGGGCAATTTCAGCACGAGCCTGGGGTTCCCCCGTTGGCCCAATCTTGCGCGCGGCCCGCGCCCATTCCTCAAGAATGCGCGCAGACCAAAGCGGCATATAGAGCCCCTGCCCGGCCACCTTGACCAGCATCTCACGCATCACTGTGGGGTACAGAACGCAGGTGTCGAGCAGGATTTTCACAGTCGGAAGAACAGCGCTTTGAGGTAACCCGATTCAGCCAGTTGCGGCATCAAGGGGTGATCCGCACCGGCCTGACCGGTGTGCAGCAACTGCGCCCGACGGCCAGACCGCCCAATACCCCGCAGGCATGCTCCGGTGAAGCTTGTCATATCTGCGGCGTGCGAGCATGAACACAGAACCAGATATCCATCTTCAGCAACAAGGTTGGCGCCCAAACGCGCAATGCGTTCATAGGCGCGCAACCCCTTTTCCAAAGCGGGTTTAGACGGGGCAAAGGCGGGGGGATCACAAATCACCACGTCAAATTTCGCACCCTCATCATTCAGCGCCGACAATGTATCAAAGGCATCGCCCTGACGGGTGTCCAATACCTTACCCATGCGCTTGGCGCCTTCTTCCGCCAAGGCAATCGCGGAGGCAGATCCATCGACCGACATCGCAGATGCCGCTCCATTTGCCAGAGCAGCCAGCGCAAATCCACCTACGTGAGAAAACACATCCAACACGCGGGCATCTTTGGCAAATTTAGCAGCATATCCATGGTTGTCACGTTGGTCATAGAACAGGCCGGTTTTCTGACCTCCGGTCAGGTCCGCCATGTAGATGGCACCATTCATTTTGACTTCGACCGGAGTGTTAGGCGCGGCGCCGTGCAAGACCAGATCCGTGTCATCCAACCCTTCAAGACCACGACCCCGGCCGCTTGAATTTTTCAGGATATTGCTCACACCGACTACGTCGATCAGAGCCTGTGTCAAATCCTCAAGGAATCGATCAGCCCAGGCTGCATTCGGCTGAACAACCAGGGTGTCGCCAAACCGGTCGATGATCAGCCCTGGAAGGCCGTCGCTTTCAGCGTGTACAAGTCGGTAAAATGGGGCGTCATACAGGCGTTCACGCAGATCAAGCGCTTTGCGAATACGTGCCGCAAACCAGTCTACGTTAATGTCAGCGTTAAAGTCGCGATCCAAGACACGCGCAACAATACGAGAATTGGTGTTTGTCGCCACCAAGGCCAGCGGTTTACGCTCGGCATCCTCAAGGATGGCAAGTGTGCCAGGGGCAAGTTTCTTGGACCGGCGGTCCAGAACCAATTCATTGTCAAAGACCCAAGGTGCTCCGCGGCGAATGGCACGGGCGTTGGCTTTGGGCTTGAGGCGCAGGACGGGGCGATCTGATGCGGAAACGGGAGCTGTCATGCCCCCGCCTTATCCTGCTTTTGAGATATTGGAAACCAATCAAATGGCGTTGATGGCCTGTTCGATTTTTGGATCTGGATCCGTCCATCCGCCGTTCTGGTTAAGCTCAGCGGCAAGAACGCGGTTCAAGTGGCTCAGAATGCGCTCTTTCATGGTAAATCCCTGACGCTCCGCTTCGATCGCGCGACGGCCGCCAAAGGCCTTGAGGTCAGATTTGATCCGCTTGTTGTTCACCAGGGGCTGGCCAGTTTCCGCATCCCGCAGCGTCAGGAAAAAGCTGATGGAATGGGTGCCGCCTACGGAATACCGGGTTTTCTCTGTGACCGAGTGAAAGCGTTCAAGTTCGATCTCGGCGATCACCGGGCGCCCTTCTGTGATCTGGCTGCGTGTGCGGGTAACCGCCTCTTGGAAGATGTAGCCAATCTGATCTTTGCGATCGCCAATGGGATCACCGCGCCAAACGATATCCGCAATGGGGTAATACAAATTGGCTTCTGAAACAGTCAGATCTTCAGGAACCTTAATGGCGTAGCTCGCAAGTTTCATAGCAGGCAGGTCCTGAGACAGAGCCTCAGGGGATACGGCAACAGCGGGCGTAACCTGTTCAAACTGATCGCCGGGAATAAGTTCGAATGGCGCATTGCGGGACGCAAACTGTGACGATCCACATGCGGAAACCGCGGACAAAGCAACTGTACAAGCAATCAAACGAAACGAGATCATATGACTGGCCTTTCTGCCGATAAGGTGCCCCAGGCCAATTCAGCCTTTGTTAACCATCTTCTATCGGTCAAATGTGCCTAAAATGCGGCCTACCCTTGGTGATTCTTTGCCGGTTTGCCCCAAAAACACTCCGATTATCGGTTTACTGTTAGCGCTAACCTATGTAGACAGGCCTCAACCTAGGTCAGCCCCCGGAGGTTCTCATGCCGTTGCATGATACCATCGCCAAAGTCACCGCCCGCATCGAAGATCGTTCTCAGGACCTGCGCAGCACATATTTAGATCGCATGCGCCGTGCCGCAGAAGATGGCCCCCGACGCGCCCATCTTTCTTGTTCCAATCAGGCCCATGCCTATGCGGCCATGGGCGAAGCGCAAGATGCGCTTGCTACTGGGCGTGCGCCTAACATTGGGATTGTATCTGCCTACAATGATATGCTCTCGGCGCATCAGCCCTATGAACGGTATCCTCAACTCATCCGTGACTTTGCCCGTGCCAATGGCGCAACAGCTCAGGTTGCCGGTGGCGTGCCTGCGATGTGTGATGGTGTGACCCAGGGACAGGTCGGCATGGAGCTGTCGCTTTTCTCGCGCGATGTCATCGCCTTGGCCACCGGAGTTGCCCTTTCTCACAACACCTATGACTCAGTGCTTTATCTGGGTGTGTGCGACAAAATCGTGCCCGGGTTGGTGATTGGCGCTGCGACCTTTGGCTATCTTCCGGGTCTGTTTTTGCCTGCGGGCCCTATGGTTTCCGGTTTGCCCAACGATGAAAAAGCCAAAGTGCGCAAGCAATTCGCCACCGGCGAAGTTGGGCGCGCTGAGCTTATGAAAGCCGAAATGGCCTCGTACCACGGGCCTGGAACCTGCACCTTTTACGGCACTGCGAATTCCAATCAGATGTTGATGGAAATCATGGGTTTGCATTTGCCTGGGGCCTCTTTTGTCAATCCCAACACGCCCCTGCGTGACGCGCTTACGCTCGCGGGAACCAAACGGGCGCTGCAAATCACGCATCAAGGCAATGAGTATCGCCCGGTCTGCGATATTCTAGACGCCAAAGCTTTTGTGAATGGCATCGTTGGTCTGATGGCGACCGGAGGATCCACCAATCTTGTGCTGCATTTGCCTGCAATGGCTCGTGCCGCTGGTGTCATTCTCACTCTTGAAGATTTTGATGAGATTTCAGCCGCGACACCTTTGATGGCCAAGGTGTATCCAAACGGTCTGGCCGATGTGAACCACTTCCATGCGGCGGGTGGATTGCAATACATGATTGGCGACCTCTTGGATCAGGGCCTGCTGCATGACGATGTCAAAACTGTCGCTGGGGATGGCTTGCGCAGATACACCCAAGACCCGAAACTGGTGGATGATGAGATTGTCTATCATGAGGGTCCGGGCAAGAGCCTTAACGAAAAAATCCTGCGGTCAGCCAAAGATGGTTTCCAAAGCACAGGTGGTCTTAAGAAACTGACCGGAAATCTGGGCACAGGCATGATGAAGGTTTCGGCGGTTGCCCCCGAACGTCACATTGTCGAAGCCCCTGCCCGCATCTTTCATGATCAGGACAGCGTCAAGGCGGCGTTTCAGGCCGGAGAGATCACCACCGATACGGTTGTAGTCGTTCGCTTCCAGGGCCCAAAATCCAATGGCATGCCAGAGCTTCATGCTTTGACCCCCGCTTTAACGGTCCTACAGGATCGCGGATTGAAAATTGCCTTGGTCACTGATGGTCGCATGTCTGGCGCGTCGGGCAAAGTGCCTGCCGCGATCCATATCAGCCCCGAAGCCGCAGATGGCGGACCTTTGGCTCGCCTGCGGGATGGTGATTTGGTCAAAGTTGACGCCGTCAGCGGCACACTGACATGTCTGGCTGAGGATTTTGAATCTCGTACACCGGTAACGGCTGACCTTGCATCGAACCGTGCGGGTGTCGGGCGCGAATTGTTTGAAAGCTTCCGCCAGACCGTTGGACTTGCATCCGATGGCGCTGCGGTTGTGGTCTAAGTTGATCGAAGGACATTAAGATGACCCCAGAACAGGCAAGTATCGAAACGGAAAAACTATGTCTCTTGGCACCTGTTATTCCGGTTTTGGTGATCGATGACGCCTCTACCGCACAACCCCTGGCTGAAGCCTTGGTGGCCGGAGGGTTGCCGGTTTTAGAAGTGACTTTGCGAACACCTGCGGCGCTAGCAGCCATCACTGAGATGTCGAAAGTTGAGGGTGGTATTGTGGGTGCGGGCACATTGCTCAAACCCGCCGATGTCTTGGCAGCCAAAGCTGCCGGAGCGCGTTTCGGTGTCTCACCCGGCGCGACGGACACCTTGCTACAGTCCTGCGAAGAGGCCGACATGCCACTGCTTCCAGGGGCTGCAACCTCGTCCGAGGCGATGCGTCTTTTGGAGCGTGGGTATACCGTTCAAAAGTTTTTCCCAGCAGAGGCGAATGGTGGGGCTCCTGCGCTGAAATCGATTGGCGCGCCGATCCCGCAGGTGCGGTTTTGCCCCACGGGCGGTGTCTCTCTCAAAAATGCGCCGCAGTACCTTGGTCTTTCTAACACGCTTTGCGTAGGCGGTAGCTGGGTTGCTCCCAAAGATCTTGTGGCGGCCGGTGACTGGAAAGCTATCGAAGACCTCGCGCGCGAAGCCTCACAGCTCGCACGTTAAGGCAGTTTGCAGGGGATACCCCCTGCGTTACTCTGGACGGGGGCGAGACCGAAAGCCCCCGCGCCGCTTGGGTTTATCCATCGAGGTTAAACCATTGCGCAGGACTTCTGTCATCGGATGCGCTTCATCGCCATGTCTCTCGATAAGAACTGTGATCAAAGGTTTGCTGTCGCAATCCATTGGCAACGACAGAGCCCAATCCAAAAAGATTGATCGACATTCAGCGGCGGTAATCCCTTCAATTTTGTAGGATTCCGCAATCAATCCTTTCGGATCCAGGTCATCACCTTTTCTCACGCCTGCGTCTCCAGCTTTGGCAATATATCGTTGATGATTGCTGCGGCGTTGCAGGCTTTCTGATCCAGTTCCGACCGCAGGTCTTCCATATCCGACGTGCCGCTCAGGCGTCCCAGAAAACCGCACCCGCCTTCGCCCAAAACCTCGGGATCGATCGGGGTTTCAGAGACAAGGCGCGCACCAATCTGCATGGACCAGAAGGTTTGATATGCAGCAAGCAACGCGGATTTCTGTTCTGCACTCAACCAATCCGAGCTTCGCAATGCACGCGCCGCCTGTCGTGTGCCCTTGCCAGCCAGCAAAGAGACTGCCTGCGCAAACAATTCTACATCCTGAAGGCGTCCAGCCCCGAGTTTTGCAGCCCAGGGACCTGAGGGCCCTTTTGCTTCGAAAATTCGCGCCCGCATCACAGCCACCTCAGCGAGTATTGCGTCTCGGTCGCGTGGCTGAGCCAAAAGTTCGCTACGGAATGCTTCGATATCTGCCGCAAGTTCGGGCGATCCGGCCACAACACGGGCCCGTGTCAGCGCCAGATGCTCCCAGACCCAAGCTTCTTTGCGCTGGTACTCTTTGAACGACGTCAACGAGGTTGCAACAGGTCCCTGATTTCCTGAGGGGCGCAACCGCATATCCACTTCATACAGGCGACCTTCGGCCATTGGGGCCGTCATAGCCGTGATCAAAGCCTGCGTCAGGCGTGCATAATAAACCCGACTTGCCAAAGGACGCCGGCCGTCTGACATGTCAACGCCGTCGGGATCGTAGATAACGATCACATCCAGATCAGACAGGGCGTGAAGCCGCCGTGCCCCAAGCGATCCCATGCCAACGACACAGGCTCCCCGACCCGGCATAGGGCCATGTTTACGTGCGAATTCCTCTTGTACCACAGGCCATAGAGCTGAAAGCGTGGCTTCGGCCAAATCGGCATAAGCGCTGCCGGCCTCTTCGGCCTCCATCAAACCGCGCAATAGATGCACCCCAATGCGGAAATGCCACTCTTTGCCCCAACGCCGGGTCAAATCCAAACGCCGCTCGTAATCTGATTCCGCCTCTAAATGTGCGGAAAGTTCCGAAATAAGTGCGGAACGTCCCGGCCAGGCGCTGAAAAAATCCCCTCCGATGACGGCATCAAACACCTTGGCGTTGCGTGACAAATGCCGCGCGAGATCAGGTGATGTCGCGACAATGTCGATCATCAGGTCGATCAGCTGTGGATTGGCCTCGAACAAAGAAAACAGCTGAACGCCCGCAGGAAGACCCGCGAGAAATCCATCAAAGGCCAAAAGCGCATCTTCGGGTTTTGGAGCCTTACCCAACCGGCGAAGAATTTCCGGGCGCAACCGACGAAAGATTTCCATCGCACGCTCGGATCGCAACGACGGATAGGTTGGCCAACGCGAGGGGATCTCGCTGTTCGCCATGACATCTGGAATATTGCTGTCGCTTCCGTCGGGTGCAAAGAATCCTTCGGTCAGTTCGTGAACTTCGGTGAGCCGATCGGTCAGATCTTTACGTAACTCTGCAACATCCCGGCCCATCAGGCAGGCAAGGCGTTCGAAACCTTCCTCAGACTTTGGCAAATCATGGGTTTGAGCGTCACCAATCATCTGTATCCGATGTTCAACTTCGCGATGCGCCCGGTAGTGCTCTGCAAGTTTTTCGGCCACATCCTCCGGGATCCATTCCTTTTGTGCAAGAATGCGAAGCCCAGGAACGGTGCGCCGGTCTCGCAAATCTGGGTCACGACCACCGGCTATGAGCTGACGGGTCTGCGTGAAAAACTCAATCTCACGAATGCCCCCACGCCCAAGCTTCATGTTATGACCTTCAAGAGCCATCTCACGGCCAAGCTTTTTATGCTCGCGGATCCGCAGACGCATGTCGTGGGCATCTTGGATCGCGGCAAAATCAAGATGTTTGCGCCAGACAAACGGCGTCAAGGTTTTCAGAAACCGAGCTCCGGCGTCTAGATCACCAGCACTTGGACGGGCTTTGATGTAG
Organism: uncultured Pelagimonas sp.; assembly: GCA_947497905.1. Classification (GTDB taxonomy): domain Bacteria; phylum Pseudomonadota; class Alphaproteobacteria; order Rhodobacterales; family Rhodobacteraceae; genus CANMIH01. The sequence goes on along the minus strand of CANMIH010000001.1, from coordinate 980,519 downwards.
GCGGCCCGTTCCCAGGTGCGTCCGAGGCTTTCGTAATACCGCTCTGCCGCTTCCATTGCCATGCAAACAGGGGTGACCGCAGGGTCAGGCCGCAATCGCAGATCGGTTCGAAACACATAACCATCGCCGGTTAAGTCATTCAAAGTCGACGCCATTTTGCGTGTGGCTCGCACAAGAGAGGCTCGGGCATCATGGTAGTCCGAAGGGTCGTACCGCGTTTCATCAAACAGGCAAATGAGATCGATATCTGAGCTATAATTGAGCTCCCCCGCCCCCATTTTACCCATAGCGAGCGCGACCATACCTCCGGCCGAGACAATGTCGTCTTCGGTCTGTCCTGGAAGTTTACCACGTCGAATTTCACGTCCAACCGAGGCTTGCAAAGCCATCTGTACTGAGAAGTCAGCGAAATCGGTGAGCGTCCCGGTCACCTGTTCCAGCTCCCAAGCGCCACCAAGATCACAGATTGCACTGATTAGGGCGATACGGCGTTTGGCCTGTCTTAGGTCGCGATCAATGTGATCAAGAGACCCAGACGAAATTGCTGACATTTCATCCTGAATGGCTTTTTCGGGATCATTCTGGGCAGTTTCGAGCCAATCGCCCTCTTTTTGCAACAGACCACGCAAATAAGGGCTCGACCCGCACATGCCAAACAAAAGCTTGGCCGTGTCACCAGAGGCCCAAGGGGCAAATGTCAGTGCTTCCTCTCCATGGTCGGGATCAAACGGGCGCGGCAGGCGGGTGATACGTGACTCGATATTCATGCAATGACATGGCCACGACAGCGCCCAAAGGGCAACTCCTCTTGTCAGGGGTGAAGTGTCGCGGCAAGTTCACGCAGAACTGAGGGAGAGTAGAATGAGCAAAAGTCTCAAACGGGTGAAAACTGCCCTAACCGCATGTGGGTTTGAGCCCGAGATCAAAGAAGTGGGAGATGCACGTACGGCACAGGATGCAGCAGATGCGATCGGGTGTGAGCTGGATCAAATCGCCAAATCTATCATATTTCGCGCCGACACCTCGGGAGAAGCGGTTTTGTTTCTCACCGCGGGCAGCAATCAGGTCTGTGCCGACAAAGCGCAAGCTTTGACCGGCGAGCCATTAGGTAAGGCCGATGCCGGTCTCATTCGGTCTCAAACCGGTTTTGCCATAGGAGGGGTTTCTCCTGTTGGGCACTTAAACCCTATCCGGGCCTGGGTTGATCCACGACTATTGGAGTTTGACGTCGTCTGGGCCGCAGCGGGCACGCCACGTCATGTTTTCGCTCTCAAACCCACAGATTTGATAGACATCACAGGCGCACCCACAGAGAATTTCGTTGTAGATTGAATTTTCGCCAACCTTAACTGACTGGCAAATAACAATAATTTATGTGAATGTAAAAAACATTCACATACCCTCTTGTAGAAACACGTCATCATCACGATATCGTTTGATGTGAAAGGTATTCACATTCATCAACGACGGAGACAAACGATGACCACCGCAGCTTATTCCGCAACCCTTCCCGCCAACTCTGGCTGGCTTGCGCGAAGTGAGGCTTGGCTGGACCAGAAAGGCAAAGGCGCCTGGATTGCTGCCATGATCCTCGGCTTCGTCTTCTTCTGGCCTGTTGGCCTTGCCCTTCTTGCCTATATGATCTGGAGCAAACGTATGTTCGGAAAATCTTGCCGCCACTCGCAACACCACACCAAACGCCGTCAGGCCTGGGCCGCAATGAAACCAAGTGGCAACACCGCCTTCGATGCTTACAAAACCGACACACTGCGTCGCCTGAAAGAAGAGCAAGAGGCATTCGAAGGTTTTCTGCAGCGCCTGCGCGAGGCCAAAGACAAATCTGAGTTCGACCAGTTCATGGACGACCGTGAAAAACGTGCCAAAGAAGCCCGCGAAACCGAAGACGCCTGATAAACCTTGCCCGGGCTTCGTTCCGGGCACCGCTATCCGAGGAGACAAAGATGTATTCCGAACCGCTGTCCCACCTGCCCGATCCCCGCTATCAGCAGGAATTTTATGACGGCGTAACGGCCAAACGCGGCATCGCTTGGGTGATCGACGTGGTCGTTATTTCTATTATCACCCTACTGGTGTCGACCTTCACGATCGTTGGATTGTTCATTCTGCCGCTGATGTATGCCACAATCAGCTTTCTTTACCGTTGGCTTACTATCGCAGGTGGATCTGCAACGCCGGGTATGCGGGTCATGGCTATCGAACTCCGTGATTCCTACGGACAACGGTTGAACGGCGGCCAGGCACTGCTTCATACGGTTGGGTATTTTGTGACAATGACGACTGTTTTGCTGCAACTCGGGTCGATTGGCGCCATGTTTGCGACAGATCGAGGCCAGGGCCTGAGCGATCTTGTGCTGGGCACGGTTGCGCTCAATCGCAGACGTTAATTTAAAGTTGCCGCAATTTCAAAAGGTCGGAAAGACGAATTGAAGCTGGCGTTAACCTTTAGAACAGAAAGGCCCCGTGAATCGGGGCCTCATCGCATTCTGAGGCTTGGCCCGCGCCTCATATATTGTTACCGTTTTCAGCAAGATTTAACTAAATACGGATGACCATGCGCCATTCGCTGCCTCTTGCACCTCAGTTCTATGTCACCGCCCCTCAGTCCTGTCCTTATCTGGATGGCCAAATGGAGCGGAAGTTGTTCACCTCTCTTCAGGGGGACGGCGCTCAGGAACTGAATGACAGCCTGTCGAAACAAGGGTTTCGACGGTCGCAAAACGTGCTGTATCGTCCGTCTTGCTCGAACTGTCAGGCCTGCCTGTCTGCGCGCATTGATGTGTCTCGGTTTAAGCCATCTCGCAGCCAGAAACGTGCCTGGAAACGCAACGAACACCTTGAACGTCGGGCCACAAGCCCTTGGGCCACCGACGAACAATACGATCTGTTCCGTCGCTATCTCGACAGTCGCCATGCTGATGGCGGCATGGCCGATATGGATGTCTTCGAATTCGCGGCCATGATTGAAGAAACCCCAATTCGGTCACGGGTCATCGAATATACCGACGTAGAAAGCGGTGATCTGATCGCGGTCTGTCTAACCGATATTTTCGACGATGGTGTGTCGATGGTTTATAGTTTTTATGAACCTGAGCTTGCCAAATCGAGCCTTGGCACTTGGATGATTTTGGATCACATCAAAATCGCCCAAGAGGCTGGACTGCCCTATGTCTATCTGGGCTATTGGGTGCCTGGCAGCGAAAAGATGGGCTATAAGGCCCAGTTTGATGCGGTGGAAATCTATCGCCAAAATCAGTGGGTCCGCATGGACCAAACCGCTGACTATGAAGAAGAATTCCACCCACTTTCAACCGATCCCATAGCGGAGCAAGTGGCGGGAATTTCATTTCCTGAAAAACGCTCCGGGACCTAACCCCCTGCGGATGCGACGATTGCCCCACCAAAAATGCGCTGTATGCCTCGCCACACTGTACCTAGAGCAGATTGCCGGGAATTGGGCTGTCTAGCAAGGTGTGACCCTACGCTCGACTGCGATTGTCGTGTTATGTGCCGGAAAACCGGGCTGGTTGCTCGGGCATAACCGACGTGCCCGCTATAGGGCTCATGTTGCCTCTCCCCAAATTTTGTTCTGTTTTGCCTGTGGGCGTGCTGGCGACTAAGCGCTTCCATCCGTGATCCGGCCATACTGTCTCTCTCCCTTTTCGGTGGCATCCCCATGCCTGGGATCGATCCTGTGATGGGTTTACGGTTTGTTAAGGCTTTCAAGACGGCACCTCTGGTGTCATTTCACGGCAAAGGTGTGGCATGAAAACAGGAATAGGGCCGCCTCGCAAGAGACGGCCCTATCTAGTTTAATCGCTGTTTGTAGATCAGTTCGGCATCAGATCTGGGATGATCGTCACAATGCCCGGGAAGGTCGCGAGAAGCGCAAGGCCCAGAACCTGGATCAAAACAAACGGGATAACACCGCGATAGATGTGCCCTGTTGTGACCTCTTTCGGCGCAACCCCACGCAGATAGAACAGCGCAAAGCCAAACGGCGGGGTCAGGAACGAGGTCTGCAGGTTCACCGCGATCATGATGGTCACCCACTTCGGATCGAAATGTGCGCCATAAATAACCGGGCCAACAATCGGCACCACGATGTAGATGATCTCAAGGAAGTCGAGCACAAAGCCCAGCACAAAGAGCACCAGCATCACGATCAGGAACACGGTCCGCACGTCATCAAAGCTCTTGAGGAACTGCTGGATATAGTGCTCGCCACCAAAGGAGATCACCACGAGGTTCAACAACTGCGACGCAATCAGGATGGTGAAAACCATACTGGTCACTTTGGCGGTCTCGCGCACGGCCGGCGTCAGAACACCCGCTTTGAACAAGATCCAGCAGCTGAACAGCAAACCAAACAGCGCATAGAGATAGGCTGCATAGGCAAAGATAAAGGCAACCCAGCTCTCAAAGCTTACTTCGTTGGTGTTGATCCGAAGGTCAAAGTTCACGCCGATCAGGATCATGACGACAACCGCGAGGGTCGAGTTCAAGATCACCTTGGGCGAACGATCTTGCTCCGCCAGCTTACGATACGCGGCCAGCATAATCGCCCCAGCAGCACCCAGCGCAGCGGCAGGTGTCGGGTTGGTGATGCCGCCCAAGATCGAGCCAAGTACAGCCACAATCAGAACCAGAGGTGGGAAAACCACACGCAAAAGTTCGTTTTGTGTCAGACGGATCATGGCGTTCTTACATCCCCAGGCTGCGACAGCCCATGGAATGATCAACATCAGAACGGTGACGCCGGAGGATGTGTTGGGCGCGATGAAGAATACATCGATCAAAAGGCCAAAAGCCAATGCGCCTGCCCCGATTGCCAATGGCTTGGGGTCGGAGGATGGCGAAACGCCGCGTGCAACCGCCAGGATCAGACCCATCATTACAGTCAGGATGATAACACCGGTGCCGATTGGCGCCGCGTTAGCAATCTTGGCTTCAAGTTTGGCTGCGATCTCTTCTTCGCTCAAACGGACACTTGCCTGACTACCCCCGGACGCATCGATCTCAGCCTGCTCGGCCACAGCCGCATCCCAAGCGGATTGGCCGTGAAGCTCAATCATCGATGCCTGACATTCTGCGCCAACATTGGTGCGCAGGCTTGCCGAGCGACCAACGTCAGAGAAGCTGTCAACCTGTGTTGACTGGCTGCCAACGACACCAACCTGAGCCAGCAACATTGCGCCAGCGATCAGAGCAACGGGAACACCCAGATACCAGGTGAAGGCTTCGCTACGTGTAACCGGCTCGCCCGAGCTTTCTCCCAGAGCAACCGCAGGTGCTTTTGATGGGTTCAGCATGGCAAAGCCAAAGGCATAGGCCGCATAAAGACCTGCCAGCAACACACCAGGAAGCAGCGCCGCCTGGAACAGGGTGCCAACAGAAACAACCGCCGGTTCGCCCAGGTATGTCAGAGCATCTGTACACCCGGCTTCGACGGCACGCGTTTCCTGTGCTGCCGAATAGAGGTCGCCCGCCAGAGTGCCCAGCAGAACAATCACAATCGACGGCGGAATGATCTGTCCCAATGTACCTGAGGCCGCAATCACACCCGTCGCAAGTTCTGGTGAATAGTTGTTACGCAGCATGGTCGGCAGCGCGAGCAGACCCATGGTGACAACAGTGGCCCCCACAATCCCGGTTGAGGCCGCAAGAAAGGCACCCACAACAACAATCGATACGGCCAGACCACCCGGCAGAGGGCCAAAGACGCGCGCCATGGTTGTAAGCAGATCGTTTGCGATTTTGGAGCGCTCAAGAACGATGCCCATCAGAACAAACATCAGAACCGCCAGCAGCGTCTCGATCGACTGACCTGCGATCACACGCTCGTTGATCCGGTTTGTGATGCCCGCGATGGTGCGTTTCAGCGCGCCTTCCCAATCTCCGGCTGGGAAGATTGATTCAGCCGCATACCGTGGGAGATCCGGGTTTCTAAAGATCGAAATCTTTTCTGCAGGAACACCGGAGGCAAGCAAGGCGTTATAGGCGTCTGAACCCGTATCGATTGCCTGGTGAATAAGCACACCCGCACTGTCGAGTGCTGCGATGATACCAAATGAGATCACACCCGCACCACCGATGGCAAAGGCCACCGGAAAGCCGGAGAGGATCGCGGAGAAGAGCGTCAAGAAGACGATGATCAGGCCGATCTCGACGCCGTCTAGTCCAAACAACATGTGTCGGTCCCCTTAGAATTCCGCGTGGTCGTAGGGCTCTTCGCCCTCTTCCAGCACGTCTTTGTCGAGATATTTGTTCTCGGATTCTTCGCCTTCTTTCCACTCAAGGTACGAGCGGTACAGGAAGGCCCATGCCTGAATGAACAGCATCGCAACCATCAGAATGATCAGAACCTTGAACAGGAAATACGCATTGAAGCCGGAGGGGCTAAAGCCGATGGTTTCGACTTTCCACTTCACGACCCGCGCTTTGCGCATCATCTTATCAAGATCGGTGGTGGCATTCACAACGGGGCTCATCAGAGCGCGCCACATGAAGAACCACGAATACAGCCAGATCAACACGGCCATCGGGACCATGAAGAACATAGAGCCAAACATATCGATGACGCGTTTGGTCCGGTGGCTTACGGCAGAATAAACTAGGTCAACGCGCACGTGGCCGCCCTGCACAAATGTGTAGGTCAGGCAGAGCGCGACAACCATGGCATTGTAGAGCTTGAGCTCTTCTGCGTACCACGAAATGTCAAAATCCAACGGCACTCCAAAGCCGAACACGATGTCCGGACGGGTGAAGATCCGCTGCATGAACACGATGATTACCTGCTGCAGCACCATGGCCAGACCGGCCCAGGCAGCAAAGCGACCAACGGTGTTCCCGATGCCTTCGAGAAATCTGACGACGTTCCAGAGGAAGGTATTCTTCCAAATGCCAAACGCGAAGATAACCGCAAAGAACATGAAGGCGACAAAGAAAAACTCAACCGACGCACCGTAGTAAACGAACCGTAGCAGAGATTCTTTGTCTTCGGTGCTATTGGTCCAGATGACCCAATCCAACCAGCTTGTTGGATGGGTAATCGCATAGCCGAAATTGTAAAACGCCAGGGCGATGTTTTGAGCGATCCAGACGATCCACTCCCCCGCGGCGCCCAATACGGACCCGCCTGTTTCTTCCATGATGTCCCCCTTGTGACCCGGGTTGGCCCGGTTCGTGTCTCAGGTTCGGGCGGGTGACACTGCCTTCCGCCCTATAGAGAAAGGCCCCCGACTTGCAGGGGCCTTTTGATGGTCGTTGGCTTGGTTTAGCCACCCAGAACGCGAACGCGCTGCTGTACGTAGTAACCGTCCGACTTGTTGATCCAAGCCGCCGAGTTTGCCAGCGAAGCTTCGAACGATGTGCGGATTTTCGCAAACAGCTCGTCGCCCATGTTTTCGTCCATGACTTCTGCCGACGCGCGACCGAAGGCATCCCAAACATCGTCCGAGAACTGCAGAGTTTTCACACCCTGAGCCTGCAGACGGGCCAGAGCAGCACCGTTGTTCGACAGAGTTTCTGCCAGCTGGAACTGAGTGGTGGCCATCGAAGCGTAACGCAGGATCGCTTTGTGCTGGTCCGACAGTTCATTCCAGACGTCAAGGTTAACCGACGACGCCAGAGCCGAACCTGGCTCGTGGAAGCCCGCAGTGTAGTAAACTTTTGCAACTTCCTGGAAGCCGGCGCGTTCGTCAGCCATCGGGCCAACCCACTCCAGACCGTCCAGAGCACCCGACGACAGCGCCTGGTACAGTTCGCCACCTGGGATGTTCTGAACCGATGCGCCCAGTTTGGTCAGCACTTTGCCGCCCAGACCTGGCATACGGAATTTCAGACCGTTGAAGTCGTCTGCCGAGTTGATTTCTTTACGGAACCAACCGCCCGACTGCGAACCCGAGTTACCGGCCAGCAGGCCTTTCAGGTTGAAGATTTCGCCCAGTTCGTCGTGCAGCTGCTCGCCGCCACCGTGGTAGTACCAGTTCGATACTTCCTGAGCGGTGCCGCCGAAGGGAACTGCGGTGAAATAGGCGTAACCTGGGTGCTGACCGATGTAGTAATAGTCAGCCGAGTGATACATGTCGGCCTGGCCCGACGACACAGCGTCGAAGACTTCCAGAGCGCCAACAAGCTCGCCCGGAGCTTTTTTGTCGATGGTCAGGCTGCCATCGGACATCTCAGCAACCATTTTTTCCATGTAGCTGGCTGCGTCATCAAGAACAGCAAAGCCACGTGGCCACGAGGTGACCATGGTCAGGGTGCGCTTGCCCTGAGCGTAGGCCGGAGCTGCCAGAGTCGACGCTGCTGCTGCTGCGCCTGCACCGACAGTCGATGCCTTAAGGAATGAACGGCGATCCATGGATATCCTCCCATATTGGATGCACGTGGCTCCCCACCACATGCGGATCGTTTCAGGTGATCGCAGACTAGGCAGGCTTGGCACGCAATAAAATACCCAGTGCTACGTAGAATGCGCAAAAAACGGTCCTTTTGCGGTGAATTGGCTATAATCCTCGACCAATATTCCACTCCAAAAGAGCGAAAATCTCGGCAAAAGGTAGTTTCCAGTTCCTAAACTAACCCAAAGATTGTGACGCAGGGTGTGGTGATGCACAAATGACCACTTAGCCCTTTCGATTTGCACCTCAACCTGCTTTCTATGCAGCCCATGACCCGGCAACGACCTCGGATCCCTATCTCATACGGCCAAAAGTTGTTTCTTTTGGCCTCTGTCCCGCTCATCCTTGCGGTGTCCGCCATCGCTTTTCTGGTGGCGGTCCAGTCGCGTGCACTGGCAGATCGTGAGATTCAGAGCCTTGAAACCCAGTTGATCGAAGCGAAAAAGCGTGAATTGCGGAACTATGTGACCCAGGCACGGAATGGATTTCATTTTGTCTATGGTTCGGCAGATCCCAATGATCAGGATGCCAAAGAACAAATCATGCAGATCCTCGCCGCGATGATCTATGGCGATGAAGGCTTTTTCTTTGTCTATGAATATGATGGTACAAATCTCGTGTCCCCGCGTCAGACCGATCTGATCAACAAGAACTGGATCGATCATCGCGACAGCTCGGGCAAGCTGGTGGTGGCAAGTTTTATCGAAACCGCGCGGCAAGGTGCCGGTTATGTTGAACATATGTGGCCCAAACCCTCAACTGGCGAGGATGCCCATATGATCACCTATGTCACCTCGTTCCCGTCCTGGAGATGGGCTGTTGGTACCGGTGTCTTTATAGATGACGTTGTGGCCACGGTTGCGGCCTCAAAGGCCGAGGTGGAAGCGCGCGTTCGCCAGACCTTTCTTTATATTGGGGGGATCACCTTGGCCGCTCTGTTTCTGGTCTTTGCCTCCGGGTTGTTCATCAACATTCGTGAACGGCGACTGGCGGATGCTAAGCTGAAGGAACTGACCCAACGCGTGTTTGATGCCCAAGAGGAAGAGCGCGGGCGCGTGGCTCGTGAGTTGCATGATGGGATCAGTCAGATCTTGGTCGGGGTGAAATTCGCTCTCGACCTTGCTCGACGGCGCATCCGTCAAGAGGACCCGCGCGCTGAAGATACATTGGAAAATGGGATTGAGAACCTCGGAGACGCCATTCAGGAAGTGCGACGCATCAGCCGCGATCTTCGCCCCGGTGTGCTCGATGACCTAGGTCTTGGCCCCGCAATCAAAGCCCTTGCAGACGATTTTCGGGTTCGAACCGGGATCGACACTCAATTCAACACCGTGGTTTTTCGCAACCGGCTGAGCCAGGAAGCGAAAATTGCGCTCTATCGCATTGCACAAGAGGCACTGACCAACATTGAACGCCATTCGGGGGCAACACAGGTTCTGGTAGACCTGCGCGGGCACCGCGCTGGGGCCACTCTGCACATCTCGGACGATGGCTGTGGCGTCGAACAGGCCCCCAAGGGGGATGGGCATGGTATTGGATTGCGGAATATGCAAGAACGTATGGAACAGATTGGCGGGCACCTCCGTGTCCTCTCTTCAAAGTCCGGTACCGTGATAGAAGCCAGGTTGCCCCTAGCACATATGTTACCCCCGCAAGACAAAGACCCGCAGTCAAAGGCCAAGGCATGACTCAGAAGACCCGTGTTGTCGTAGTAGACGATCATCCCATGGTAGCCGAAGGGATCGAAGCGATCCTTGAGAGTTATGACGACATTGATGTGGTTGCGACACTGTCAGATGGTCAGGCCATGATTGACCAGCTCACTGAATTGCGTCCCGATGTGATCTTGATGGATTTGAATATGCCGGGTCTGGGCGGGCTGTCGGCAACCGAGATGATCCTCGAACGGGCGCCTGAAACACGCATCCTCATCTTGTCGATGCACGATTCACCGGAATACATCACCACTGCACTGTCTCATGGCGCGCGCGGCTACGTCCTCAAAGATGTGCCCACAGATGAGATCAAAACCGCCGTTGATGCGGTGATTGCAGGTGAAAGGTATCTGTGCACCGGAGCAGAGGGCGCCCTTGAACCCCAGATAAATGCACGTGAACAGCTGACCAACCGCGAACAAACGGTTTTGCTACAGCTGGCGCAGGGTAAATCGAACAAAGATGTGGCGCTGGAACTGGATATTTCCGTCAGGACCGTCGAAACGCATCGAAAGAACCTCAAGCGCAAGCTTGGGATCAGTTCAACCGCAGGCCTGACCCGCTACGCTCTAGAACATGGTGTCTTGCAAGGTGGGATCAGATAAACACCAGGCAAAAGAAAAGGCGGGAAACCCGCCCTGATCGAGACCTGTAATCTGATTATCCTCTCAGAGCTCAATACCTTCGACGGTCTTGTCGCAGTTGATGAAGGCTTCAAACACAGCTGGGATCAACCGCATTTTCCCCGAGACATTGTCAATGTCGTTTGTTGCAGTGGTTTCCGCTTCACCGGCCATGGCGGCAACTGCAATCAACACAGTCAACGCTGCAGCCTTTAGAGGCGTGAAGTCGCGGTAGAAGATATGTCGTGCCATGGTGCTGCTCCCTTTCTGGATCAACCTGCTTGTATATTGGCAGATTTCACCTACGCATGACAATTCACGTTGGCGCGCGCGATTGTTGCAATCACCGCAACATCTGGCCATATCTTGCCGCCCCACCGCAAAATCGGCAGCAATTTGCCATGGTTAGGCAATCCCGACTGGACAAGTTGGAATTAGGCAGTGGCCTGTAGTGCAGTGACAACAAGCATCAAAGCGATCAGCGACACTGCTTTGCAGGAATTGAAATCGCGGAATTTGTGACTGCGCAGCATGAGAGGCTCCTTTTCTAAGACGCTCTATGGGGGTTGTGACGGCGAACGGTCCGAACTTCAAATCCTAACTCTGTGCATCTTTGCGCAGGATTTGTGCAACACCTTGAACTTTTCTGGCGGGGTTGTTCGCACCCTCAGCGCAATTTTCCGTCACGCACACCTAATCCGTTACGCCCATCTTTCAAATTCTTTCCGAAAATGTCCGATTTCCCCCCACTGCGCGCAATAACCGGAAAACAATTTTGCACCCGCGGCATATTTCTCCTGTTTTCGAGGTTGACGCCCTGCCCCCGGTCCCATAGTTTCCGCGCACGCATCAAGGAGCTTAAGCATGGACGCCCTAGTCGTCATTGTGAGAAATAGGCGCATGGACCGGTAACGGACCCCTGAATAGGACCCATGCGCCCCCGAAACTCTTCGGGGGCTTTTTTGTATGTGTACATAATTTTGTGTCGTGAACGGAGATGGAACAATGACACGTCAGATGACCGGAGCGAAAATGGTGGTTCAGGCCCTTAAAGATCAGGGTGTGGACGTCGTGTTCGGATACCCTGGCGGGGCTGTCCTACCGATTTACGATGAGATCTTTCAGCAAAATGACATTCGTCACATTTTGGTGCGCCACGAACAGGGTGCGGTTCACGCCGCTGAAGGCTATGCCCGGTCAACTGGCAAACCCGGTGTTGTGCTTGTCACCTCCGGCCCCGGTGCCACCAATGCGGTGACCGGCCTGACCGATGCGCTGTTGGACTCGATCCCTCTTGTTGTTCTCACCGGTCAGGTGCCGACCTTTATGATCGGCTCGGACGCCTTCCAAGAGGCCGACACCGTAGGCATCACCCGTCCTTGCACCAAGAACAATTGGCTCGTTAAAGAAACAGACCGTCTGTCGGAAACCATTCACGAGGCCTTCCATGTGGCTACATCGGGCCGTCCCGGTCCGGTTCTGATCGACATCCCAAAAGACGTTCAGTTCGCCAGCGCCGAGTATCAGCCCAAACAATCCGCCAACACCGCGCATTATCAGCCGCAGGTCAAAGGTGATCAGGAAACCATCACTCAACTGGTTGAGGCCATTGAAAACGCAGAGCGCCCGGTGTTCTACACCGGCGGTGGTGTTATCAATTCCGGCCCAGCAGCGTCGCAGCTTTTGCGTGAATTGGTAGAGGCCACGGGCATTCCAATCACCTCGACCCTGATGGGTCTTGGTGCCTACCCTGCCTCTGGCAAACATTGGCTTGGCATGCTCGGTATGCATGGCCTCTATGAAGCCAACCTTGCCATGCACGGCTGTGACTTGATGATCAACGTCGGCGCTCGCTTTGATGACCGCATCACCGGCCGTCTGGATGCCTTTAGCCCGAACTCGATCAAAGCTCATATCGACATTGATCCCAGTTCGATCAACAAGGTGATCAAAACCGATATTCCGATTGTGGGTGACATCGCGCATGTTCTGGAAGACGTGTTGCGGATCTGGAAAGCCCGTGGTCGGAAAGTAAACCGCGAGGCACTGGCGCGCTGGTCAGCCCAGACCGAAGAGTGGAAAAAAGAAGACTGCCTCAAGTTCTCGCAAAAGGGCAAGGTTATCAAACCGCAATACGCCCTTCAGCGATTTGAAGCTCTGACCAAGGGCATGGACCGTTACGTGACCACCGAAGTGGGCCAGCACCAGATGTGGGCCGCACAGTTCCTTGGGTTCGAAGACCCCAATCGCTGGATGACCTCGGGCGGTTTGGGCACCATGGGCTATGGTTTCCCGGCGTCGATTGGTGTGCAGATCGCCCACCCCGACGCGCTGGTCGTGAACGTGGCTGGCGAAGCGTCGTGGCTGATGAACATGCAAGAGATGGGCACAGCGGTTCAATATCGCCTGCCGGTGAAACAGTTTATCCTGAACAACGAACGTTTGGGCATGGTGCGTCAATGGCAGGAACTGCTGCACGGTGAACGCTATTCGCACAGCTGGTCTGAATCCCTGCCTGACTTTGTAAAGCTTGCAGAGGCCTTTGGTGCCAAAGGGATCATCTGTAGTGATCCGGCAGATCTCGATGACGCGATCATGGAAATGATCAACTACGATGGCCCGGTTATCTTTGACTGTTTGGTTGAAAAGCACGAAAATTGCTTCCCGATGATCCCATCGGGCGCCCCGCACAACAAAATGCTGCTGGGTGAAGCCTCGACCGAAGGCGCGATTGGCGACACCGGCGCGGTTCTGGTCTAAAAGATCAACGAACGCAAAGATGAGAAAAACCCGCAGGAAACTGCGGGTTTTTTTATGGTGTCGGAGGCAGGTTCGATCTCCCAGCTGCAGATCCCTTATCATAGGGTGGGTCACGGCGCAGGTGTCTGTGTATGCATCGCAGCAACGGATCTCGCGCAATCGGTTTGGTCAAAAACCCATCCATACCGGCTGCCAGCGCCTCTTGTTCATCCTGCCGAAAGGCATTGCCGGTCAGGGCGATGATCGGTCGATGGCACCAGTTTTCTTTCTGCTGCCTCTCTCGAATCGCACGGCTTGCTTCTACGCCCGTCATGACTGGCATCGACATGTCCATCAGAACGACATCGAAAAGGCTTGGATGAAATAGCGCGACGGCCTCTTGACCATTGTGGGCCACATCAACTGTGGCGCCCTGCCTTTCAAGCATGCGCTGTGCCACCAATTGGTTTGTGATGTTGTCTTCCACCAATAGAACACGAATTTCATCAAGCCGAAGACCTTTGCCGCTAGTCACGCCATCGGTCTCTCCGACCTCATCCGCAGTTTCTTCCAAAGGCAGTTGAACCGTAACGATCGTGCCTTGTCCAACCTCGGAGGTCAGGCCGATGGAACCGCCCATCGACGTGATCAATTCCTGCGTGATCGACAAACCAAGTCCGGTTCCCTCAAAGCGGCGCGCATGTCCTGTTTGCGCTTGCTCAAAGGGCACAAAAATATCATCGATCTGATCTGCCGGGATCCCGACACCGGTGTCGATGATCTGAAGACATAGGTCCGAACGACCGGTAACCCACAGGGTCACATTGCCATCTTCGGTAAATTTCAACGCATTCCCGAGAAGATTCAACAGGATCTGCCGTAGCCGCAAGGCATCTGTCACACCGCGTCGCGGGACCTCCTCTGACATTTCAAGCCGGAGCTCGATGTTCTTGTCCCTGGCAATTGCCCTCATAAGGTCGGTGACCTCCTGCAACAATTGGTGCAGATCAAAGGACGCAGGAAGAATGGTCATGCGACCGGCTTCGATCTTTGAGAAGTCCAGAATATCTGAAATCAAACCCGTTAACGCCAAAGCAGAACTGCGGATTGTTTCGACATATTCCTCTTGTTCGGTCGACATGGACGTATCCGCCAGAAGCTCGGACATTCCGACAATGCCATTCATCGGTGTGCGGATCTCATGGCTCATGGTTGCAAGGAAGTTGGACTTGGCCTTATTCGCGACTTCTGCGGCGTCCCGCGCTTTTTCAAGCGCTTGGTTTCTTTCGTGAAGATCAGACACATCCGAGTGCATGATAACCAAGCCCCCTGAAGGGCGCTTGGACGCTGTTGCATTGAAGATTTTGTTACTGCCGGACAGGCGCATAAGCGTAGGTTGACCTGAATCTATCGCCTCTTCGACGGTCTCAAATTTTTCAAGAACCTGGACTTCTTGTCCGCGCTCTTCGAGCAACTTGAGAAAATCTCGGATGAGCATCTTCGGGGGCACATCATCTTCATGCAGGTCAAACAGAGCCCGATACGCAGGATTGGTTCGCAGGATTGAATTCCCACCGGCGCCTTTTTCGCCGCTGGTGACCATAATCCCCTCACTCATTGCCTCCAGAATTTCATTCAAAAGGTGATTGGACTGCTCAAGCTCATTTGTCCGCCGTGCAATAATGTCTTCAAGTTCTCTTGTGCGCTCAAAGAGTTCACTCTCAGCTTCGCGAGCAAGTTTAGATCCTACGGCAACTTCGGTGACCAACATCGCCGTGCCGCGATAACCTTTAAAAACATTGTTTTCGTCGAACAGAGGAAGACCACTGGTGCGGATCCAATCGGACTTTTCGGGGGTAAACCTATGGCGATAGAGGAAATTATCAAATCGCTCGTGTTTATCCAGATCTTCAAGATGTTGAAGCGTCTGAGCGTTTTGACGGACCGTTTCGGTCAAGATAAGCTTGCGTGACCGACCCAGAGCCCATGATTTGGGTTTGCCGGTGATCTTCTCGAAATTGTCTGAGAAATAGGAGAAGTTGTGATCCGCGTCGGTTTGCCAGATCCAGAGAGGAAGTTGATCGGTCAGATCCAACAGCGCCTCAGGCATCTGCCCCAACGCCGTTTCTATCTCACGAACCTCTACACCTGGGGCCTCATTTGAAGCCATAACCCACCCTGATCATTTGTTTAGTCAGTCACCTTTCACTCTGGTGCCAGGACATGAATTATTGTTTAAGTCGTCTAGATAAATTTGACACCGTGATGAGAAGGCCTGCCATGTCACCGCTGAAAATCAAGAAAGGCTCGAGCAAGCATTCAGCCTACAACCTGCGTCCAACATTTTCAGATGTACAAGAGACACATACCATCGCAGCCCTCGTCGAGAACGAACCCGGCGTGTTGGCTCGTGTGATTGGTCTGTTCTCTGGTCGCGGCTACAACATCGACAGCCTTACCGTGGCGGAGGTTGATCATGAAGGCCATCTCAGCCGGATCACAATCGTCACAACTGGTACTCCGCAGGTTATTGAACAGATCAAGGCCCAGCTGGGGCGTATCGTTGCGGTACGTGATGTGCATGATCTGACGGTTGAAGGTCCTTCTGTTGAACGTGAGCTTGCGTTGTTGAAGGTAAATGGCTCTGGCGATAAACGGGTCGAGGCCCTGCGCCTTGCGGATATTTTCCGCGCGCAGGTTGTGGACTCAACACTTGAAAGCTTTGTTTTTCAGCTGACCGGCACTCCGGACAAAATCGATGCTTTTGCCGATTTGATGCGACCCCTTGGATTGGACGAGGTTGCCCGAACCGGCGTAGCGGCATTGGCCCGCGGAGTCTGAAGCCAATAAACTTGAACTAAAAACAAAGGGCGTCTTCCATGAAGACGCCCTTTTGTTTTGTGTAACGGGTGGCCCGTGTCATTGATGTACGCGTCGACCAAATGGAATGACGTTGCCGCTCAATTCCTGCTTGGGCTGCACCGCATTTAACTTACGCGCCAGTGTTGGCGCATATGAGGCATTTACACGCCTTAGGTTCTGCGCAGTCCTGACATCGCGCTCTTCCGTCATATCGAAGGCGATAAGATCCCCTGCCCCTAGGCCTGCCCCGGTATGCACCGTTGGCTCAGCTTCGCAGTAATACGCAAGATTTCCATGATCTTCGCACCAGATCACCGCTTTTTTGTCTGCTGCATCTGTCCATAGGACGACGCCATACATTTTCTCTTCCATGACGCTCACTTCACTTGCTGCTGACCTAAGGTGGCGCAAAGTTTTTGTCGGAAACATGGTTTTTCCCGCGTCGGTCACTTGATTTTTGTGACACAAATTTGCAATTCTGTCGCGGAAGAGCATCAGTGTTGACGCAACTTCGCGTCAGGTCGATCTTCAAAATGTGACAGGTAGACGGTAGCATAAGTTTGCATCTGCGATACAACCCATCAAAGAGAGGAACCATGACCTCTGACACCTCTACGATGACAGAACGTCGTCCAAGCCCTGCAGAACTGCGCAGCATGCTTGGCGCGAACCTGCGTCAATTGTCGAAAAAATCTGCCTCAATTTCGGCCTTGTGCCGGGAATTGGGAATCAATCGGACTCAATTCAATCGCTATCTGGCTGGCGAGAGCTTTCCACGCCCGGATGTACTGCATCGGATCTGTTCCTATTTCGGCGTTGATGCACGGATCTTGCTGGAACCTGTCGAGAATATTGACAGTGAATCTCCGGGTCTTTTAGGGGACCCGGCTGTCTCTGATTTCGTGAGCAACGCAGCCCGCGGTGTGAATGAAACCGAATTCCCGAGTGGGTTTTATCGTTTTACCCGTCGAAGCTTTCTGGATGAAGAGATGTTCCTCCAGGGGGTGATCTATGTCTTTCGGCGTGGCCAGAATACGTTTCTAAAAGGGTTCGAAGCGAAAGATGCCATGCGCCAGCAAGGCCTTCCTACAGACCCTGTGACGCGTGAGTTTCGGGGCGCTATTTTGCAGCAGGAAGACGGTGTAGCCGCATTGGTTGGACGAAAAGGCGCGATCACCACATCCTTCAACTACCTCGCGCGCATCCCCTCATTTGAGAATAACTTCTGGGTTGGTTATGTGACCCGGACGGTGCGCGAAAATGTTGCCGGACGACGTGTCGAACGCCTTGTTTATGAACACCTCGGCAATGACACACATCGCATTCTAAAAGCCGCCCGTGAAGCAGGGTTCTGCTCGCTGGACAATCTTCTTCCCTATCACCGCAATTTGCTCAAGGTCGACGAAAGCTTCGTCTGACGAGAGCCGCGGTTCCCCCATTTTATTCTTTTGATTGAACACAACCCGTTCTTGCCGCCGAGAGATCGAGCGGCCCAAAATTCTTGCTCAGGTGTTTTCTCGATCTGCAAGAAGATCATACAAATGCCAGGTCGCGTGCCCGAGCAAAGGCAGGGTCACAAACAGCCCCAGAAAGGCTGGCAGCATAGAAACAACCGTCACGCAGCCGATGAACAGCGCCCAGCCGAACATCAGGATAGGATGCGTCAGAACATACTGGAATGACGTGATCATCGCACTGACAAAGTCCACTTCCCGATCAAGCAACAGTGGCAGTGCCAGGACTGTGATCATATAGAGCAACGCGGCAAAACCCGCACCTATCACGCTCCCAAACGCCAGCATCATCAACCCATTTGATGTAAAGTAGATGTCCATCGAGGTGGACACATTGGTCATAGTTGAAAGGCCCAGAAACAATGCAAAAATCATATGAGCCAGGAAAAACCAGAACAAAAAGATCACGATGATGATCGCACAAAGTGAAGGCAACTGGCGTTTGGATTGACGCAGGATGACGGAAAAGATCTGCATCCAATCAATAGCATAGCCGCCTGAAATCCGACGGCTGACGTCATAAAAGCCTACCGCTGCAAATGGTGCGATCAACGGAAAACCGATCGCGGCAAAGACAAGCCAATAGCTTTGGCCGGTCAACCAGGTGATCCACAACATAAGCCACCCGCCCAAAATATATGTGCCCGCAAACACCAGAGCAAAGCCCGGAGCCTGTTTGAAATCCGACCACCCACGCGAAAGCGCGGTTTTGAGAATATGTAACTTTACCGGCGCAAACTCTGGCACGCCCAGTTTGGGTATTTGCTCGGGCATAGCTATCCCCTATGGAAAATTCTGTCCGTCGACATTGAGTAAAACGAATGTGATCAAATAGTGCAACCCAAGCAAACAAAAAGGCCGAGAAATTTCCCGGCCTTCCCAATCACTTAGGTGTATTGAAAATTAATCTTCTGAGTTGGCGTCTGCGCGGCTTTTGCCTGCAACCTTCTGCGCAAGAGTTGCCGCCATAAAGCCATCTAGATCACCATCAAGCACACCCTGCGTATCAGCGGTTTCAAAGCTTGTGCGCAGATCTTTGACCATCTGGTAGGGTTGAAGAACATACGAGCGGATCTGGTTACCCCAACCTGCGTCACCCTTGGCTTCGTGAAGCGCGTTCACCTCGGCGTTACGCTTGTCCATTTCCATCTGATACAGGCGCGATTTCAGCGCTTTCATCGCAATATCGCGGTTTTGGTGCTGCGATTTTTCCGAGCTGGTCACAACAATGCCGGTCGGGTGGTGGGTGATCCGCACAGCCGAGTCTGTGGTGTTCACGTGCTGACCACCGGCACCGGACGACCGATAGGTGTCGATGCGAATGTCGGCGGGGTTCACTTCGATCTCGATATTGTCGTCGATCACCGGATAGGCGCCAACAGCCGCAAACGAGGTTTCCCGCGTGCCTTTACCAAACGGCGAGATGCGCACCAGACGGTGTGTGCCACTCTCCGATTTCAGCCAGCCATAGGCATTTTTGCCTTTGATCTGGTAAGTAACCGATTTGATGCCGGCCTCGGTGCCCGGTTGTTCTTCCTGCAGTTCAACCTCAAAGCCCCGGCTTTCGGCCCAGCGAACATACATCCGCGCCAGCATCGAGGCCCAGTCACAGGCTTCGGTGCCGCCTGCCCCAGATTTGATTTCAAGGAAGCTGTCGTTACCATCGGATTCGCCATCCAGAAGCGCCTCAAGCTCTTTGGTGGCGGCCTTGTCGGTGAGCGCGGCCAGAGCGGCCTCGGCCTCGGCGATCACCTCTTCGTCCTCTTCCATCTCACCCAGCTCGATCAACTCTATCTGGTCTTCCATGTCCTGCTTCATCGAGCTGTAGGTTTCCATGGCATCGACATGGTTCTGACGGTCGCGCATTAGCTTTTGCGCTGCGGCAGGATCATCCCACAGGTTCGGATCCTCAACACGCGCGTTGAATTCTTCCAGCCGGTGATGGGCTGTGTCCCAATCCAGTCGCTGAGCCAAAAGCTCTAGCGATTTCTCGATTTTGTCCACATTGTTCTGGGCTTCGGCGCGCATGGTGGATCCTGTTTCATGACTTTAAGGTGCTGCGTGATACCAACTGCGTGCAGGCACGG
The DNA here is from genome assembly GCA_947497905.1 of uncultured Pelagimonas sp. Lineage (GTDB taxonomy): Bacteria > Pseudomonadota > Alphaproteobacteria > Rhodobacterales > Rhodobacteraceae > CANMIH01. Next base: position 960,556 of record CANMIH010000001.1, on the reverse strand, counting down.
CAAGAGAGGCAAACCATGGATCGGCTCAAACAGGCGATGAAAGCCTTTGAACTTGATGGCCTGCCCGAGAAACTGACCGAAACCGCGATTGCCTCACTATGGAAAACCCACGACGGCCGGGTTCTGAAACTCTATCATGGCGACACGATGGAAAGCGAGGCAAGCGGCGTCTTGTTGTTGCAAAGCTGGCCTGAGACGGCGGTCCAGATCGTGGCCACAATACCAAACGCCATTCTGATGGAGCACCTCCCCGGAAACACCCTTGGTGATCTGTTTCGATCCGGGTTTAGAGATGAGGCCGATCGTCACTTGTCTCACCTTGCGCTACGCGCACATGCCACTGCCCTGCCCGTTCAGGATACCCTTCCGACACTCGATCTCTGGTTTGAGGCGTTTTTCAATCTAACGCTCCATGCGGATTGCCCTAAGGCTCTCAGGCACAACATGGAGCGTGCCACTCGGCTTGCGCAGACCCTAGTCAGCGGCCCACAGTCCGACTGGCGCCCGCTTCACGGTGATCTGCACCATGACAATGTTCTCGAAGGCGCAGATGGATATCGTGCCATCGATGCAAAAGGTGTGTTTGGGGCGCGAGGATATGAACTTGCCAATGCTGTACGCAATCCCAAAGGTGCCGAAGGGCATCTTCTGAATGCCGAATTTCAAACACACCGCATCACACAGTTTGCGAATGCCATGGGCATTACGGCCACCGAACAGACCCAATGGGCCGCGGCGAAATGTGCGCTGTCGATCGCTTGGCGCGCCAAAGGTCTGCTGAAAGCCGACAAAGAAGCAGACCTGCTGGATCTGCTTCTTAGCCTAACTGAGCGTTGATCAGAACAATCCGCCCGAGCTTAGCGTGCCAAAGCCCGCCTTTGGTCCGACAATGGCACGGTCCCCTGTAGAAGTGGTGACCTCACGTGACCGGGTGTCACCTTCCGGTGTGATCAGGTCAAAGCTGCCTGAAACCGAGAACCCGCCGTCAAACATGATACCGAAATCGATGATCTCGTCTTCGCGGAAGCATTCTGACACAACATTTGGACCAGAGGCATCTGTGGGCAGGCGCGCGCCCGAGAACCGGTCGATTTTGATGAACTCACAAGCCTCGGGGATCTTAAACTCGCCGCTGCCATAACGTTTGATGGCTCTCTTCATGAACTGATTGAAAACCGGACCACACATACCGCCGCCCGAGGCTCCGCGACCAAGGCTTCTGGGGGTGTCATAGCCAATGTAACATCCTGCTACGATATTGCTGGTGAAGCCCACAAACCAAACGTCTTTTGCATCGTTGGTTGTGCCGGTTTTACCCGCTGTCGGCACCGGAAGGTTGACCGTTTTGCTGGCGGTGCCACGATCAACAACACCGCGCATCATCGACGTCAGCTGATAGGCGGTGATGCCGTTCATCACCCGCTCCCGGTCATTGACAATACGGGGGCTGCGCCCCTGTGGCAGGTTGGGATTGTTGCAATCCACACAGATACGGCGATTTCCTTCTTCGGTGTCATGCGAGTAAATCGTCGCACCAAACCGATCCTGCACCCGGTCAATCAGCGTCGGCTGCACCCGTTCGCCGCCATTTGCAAACATCGCATAGGCCGCGACCATTTTATAAAGCGTGGTTTCATCCGCCCCCAACGAGTTGGCAAGCACCTGCCCCATTTCGTCATAGACACCAAAACGTTCCGCGTAATCTGCGACCACTTCCATCCCAACCTCCTGGGCCAGACGAATGGTCATAAGGTTTCGCGAGCGCTCGATCCCCGTGCGCAAAGGCGTTGGTCCGTAAAACTGGTTTGACGCGTTTTTGGGGCGCCAGACACCATAGGGCGTGTCGATCTCAATCGGTGCATCCACGACAATGGTCGCGGGCGTATAACCACTATCCAAAGCTGAGGCGTAGACAAAGGGTTTAAAGCTTGATCCGGGCTGACGCTGGGCCTGTGTAGCGCGGTTGAACACCGAGTTCTGATAGCTAAAGCCACCCTGCATTGCGATCACACGGCCGGTGTTCACATCCATCGCCATGAACCCGCCCTGCACTTTCGGGACCTGACGCAGGGTCCAGCGGATGAATTCGCCAGAACCATCTTCGGTCATTTCGCGCAGATGGATCACGTCACCGGGCGTGAAGTTGTCAAACAGGTTGCCTTTGAACCATGAGGTGTCTTTGCGCGACACAAGATTGCCGCGCGGATCGTCCTGAGCAATGCCTTCGATGCCAACCACAAGCTCCTGATCGCGCACCTCCAGAACAACGGCAGGATACCACTTTCCGCCAAAGGTCACATCGCGGGCAACGCGGGTGTTTGACAGAGCCTCACGCCAGCTCTCTTCGGAAGTAAGCGCTTCGGCCTCAATTGTCTTGCCGGTTCCGTTCCAGACACCCAAACCACGGTCATATTTTTCCAAAGCCCGCTGCAGTGCATGTGCGGCCTCAACCTGCATTTCTGCATCCAATGTCGCCCGAACAGCATATCCGCCTGAGAAGAACTGATCCTCCCCAAAGTCCCGGCTCAGCTGTCGGCGAATTTCATCAGTGAAGTAATCGCGTGGTGGCAGCGCTTGCTTATAGGTTTCGAAATCACCGTTCTGAACCGAGCGCAAAGGCATCTCGCGTTCAGATTGATAGGTGTCAAAGGTGATATAGCCGTTCTCGTACATTTCTTTGAGAACAAAGTTCCGGCGGTTGGTCACGCGCTCTTTACGGCGCACCGGGTGGAACTGAGAGGGGGCTTTGGGCAGTGACGCGAGAAACGCCGCTTCATGGGGGGCCAGCTCGGTCAGGGTCTTGTTGAAATACACCTGCGCCGCCGCAGTCACACCGTAAGCATTTTGACCAAGGAAAATTTCATTGAGGTAGAGCTCAAGAATTTTCTCTTTGTCCAGCGCCCCTTCAACTCGTGCCGCCAGAATGATTTCTTTGATCTTCCGCTCAAGTTTCCGGTCACCCGAGAGCAGGAAGTTTTTCATCACCTGTTGTGTGATGGTCGAGGCGCCGCGCAGGCTTCCGCCACGAGATTGCGCTGCCTCAACCGCCGCCGAGGCGATGCCCCGCACATCATATCCCTGATGGGTGTAGAAGTTTTTGTCTTCTGCGGAAATGAAGGCATGTTTGACAAGCTGCGGGATCTGATCCGCCGGGGTAAACAGGCGGCGTTCCTGGGCAAACTCGTCAATCACGCGACCTTCGGTCGAGTAAATCCGGCTGATGGTTGGCGGCGTATATTGTGACAGATGCTCGTGGCTTGGCAGATCACGTCCATAAATCCAGAAAACCGCGCCAATGGTCAGCGCGACCATCATGGTACCCATGGTGATCATCGAGAAAATGGCGCCAAAGAAGGAGAAGATGAACCTGGTCACAAGCCGACCCTCATTAAGAATTTGAAGCTTCACTATACGTCAAAGCGCGCGCCGTCAAAAGTGCAAGACGCGGGGAATTGCCGATTGGGGGTATCACGATTTGCTCTATTGCCGTCTGAGCCGCGAAAGCGCCTCATCCTCGATGGCCCAGGCCTCGATCCCGTCACGGATTCCTGCGGCCATGCCTGCCCTCCAAATCGGATCCTGCAGGTTCTGCAGGTCTTGATCTGTCGAGAGGAAACCAAGCTCAATCAGAACAGATGGGATATCGGCGGACTTCAGAACAGAGAAGCCGGCTTGTCTGAGCGGGCGTTTGTGCACTTTTCCAACAGCATTGCGAATGCCACCCACAAGCTGACGCGCCAGAGCTTTGCTGCGCGGAGTATTGTCGAGACGCGCAATCCCTAGCAGGACCTGCGCCACTTGATCATCCGCCTGACTCAGATCAACGCCTGACAAAAGATCATCCCGATTGTGGCGTTCCGCCAGCGCCTGCGATGCGGCGTCTGAGGCGTCCTGCGACAGGGTATAGACAGCCGCACCATGGGCAATCCCTTCGCTAAGGGCATCTGCGTGCAGTGAAATCAGCAGATCTGCATTGAGATCATGGGCCAGAGCAATCCGCCCCTCAAGTGAAACAAACCGATCTGTCGTTCGTGTGAGCTCAACCCGATACCGACCGGTGCGGAGCAAAACATCGCGCAGTTCATGCGCGAACAACAGCATCAGATCCGCTTCGTTCACCGCCCCGCGTTCTGCCCCGGGATCTATACCACCGTGTCCAGGATCAAGCAGGACAAGCAGCGTGCCATCGTCCACCGGCGCAACCTGAGTTGTTTCCGGGAGGAGGTTGGTCCACCCCGTATCTGATGGCGCACCAGAGGTTTTGGCAAATTCATCATCACTGACAGAGCTTAGGGAAAGCGATAATCTTGCTTGCGACGTCTCGGGATCGATCTTCACCTCAGCCGTGTCGACCTTTGCCGCAGACTCCAAAACCGCCACCAGGCGTGACCACCCGGGGCGCAATCCGCCCATGCGAAGCTCAGACACAAGGTCGCTCTGATCCATCAACAGGGGATCGGCGGCCTGCCAATTCACCTCACGAAAGTCAATCACAAGGCGTTTGGGGTTGTCCAACGTAAAGACACGCCAGGGAACGCCCTGTGTCAGATCAAGCGTAAGCTCGGTGCCTCCAAGAAACCTGTCTTCGAACCCACCACCGATGTAATGCGCCAGACCAGAGGTCTCTTGCGCAAGTGATGCTGTGGTCGAAAAGAATAGCGCCGCGAGGGCACAGGTTAACTTGCTCATGATCCCACCATTTTGGTGCCTAGTTTAGCGGCCTTGCAACTCGAGGAAAGAGAGAACCTCACCCCCTGCCCCAGGCTAGCGGCGTTTCGCCATAAAGCGGGTGAGACGCTCCAAACCCTCGGCAATATCCTCGGTTGAGCGTGCATAAGAAAAGCGCAACGTACCGCCGCCACGGATGGGATCGAAATCCAACCCCGGTGTGACCGCGACCCCGACCTCATCAAGGATGTCCTGCGCAAAGGCCCGGCTGTCGTTTGTGATGTGGCTGATGTCCGCATAGACATAAAACGCCCCATCTGGCGGAGCGATCCGATCAAATCCAGCTTGCGGCAGCCCTTCCAGCATCAACTGACGGTTCTTCCGATACACCGTCATATTCTGTTCCAGCTCTTCGTCCGCATCCATGGCGGCAAGGGCGGCGATCTGTGCGGCGTGTGGCGCGCAGATGAACATATTCTGCGCAAGGCGCTCAACTTGACGCACCTGAGGTTCTGGCAGGACAAGCCAGCCAAGTCGCCACCCTGTCATCGAGAAATATTTCGAGAAGGAGTTGATCACACAGACATCGTCAGAGATCTCCAGAGCGCTGATGGCTTTGGCCTCGTATTCGACACCATGATAGATTTCATCCGACATGAATGTCGCGCCACGGGCCTGAGTGCAATCAATCAGGGCCGTCAGCTCCGATTTGCCCAACATGGTGCCACTGGGATTCGCAGGTGAGGCCACCATCAACCCTTGATAGTCGACGCCGGCTAGGTCTTCAGGTGTGGGCTGAAAGCGGTTCTCCGCCGATGTCTGCACCTCAACGGGAACGAGATCCTGCGCTTTGAGGATCTGACGATATGACGGATACCCCGGTGCACCAAGGGCCACCCGATCTCCAGCATCGAACAGCGCAGAAAACGCAAGAACAAATCCGCCCGAAGACCCCGGCGTCACAACAACACGCGCGGGATCAAGATCGACATTATACCAATCCCCATAAAGCTTTGCGATACGTTCGCGAAGCGCGGGCAGACCGAGGGCCACCGTATAACCAAGCGAGTCATTTGCCATGGCTTTGGTCAAAGCATCCCGTGCGGCGGCGGGTGCGGGTGTGCCGGGCTGTCCAACTTCCATGTGAATAATGTGGCGACCTTCGGCTTCGGCCTGACGCGCCGCTTCCATCACTTCCATCACAATGAACGGATCTACCGATCCACGGGTTGAATTCCGCATGTCGCCCTCACTAATGTGTCGTCTCATGGGCTTATGAGCGAGACAGGCAGAACGTCAATGATCCTTCCCCGATTGATTTCAATAATTTTCGCTCTGGTCATCGGCCTGGCCAATCCGGCACATGCGATTTCTCTGCTGCGTGACGCAGATATGGAATACGCGCTGCGACAGGTGGCCAAACCCATTTTGACCGCCGCTGGTCTTAGCCCAACCCAAGTCAAAATTCTTGTGGTCGACGACAATGGGCTCAACGCCTTTGTCATCGACAGTCAGCATATCTTTCTGAACGCTGGGTTGATCATGAAGCTCAAGACGGCTGCATCTCTGCAGGCCGTTATCGCGCATGAAGCGGCGCATATCACCAATGGTCATCTGGCGCGGCGTCCCGCAAATATGCGTTCGGCACGCACCGCCGCCGGGCTGGGCACCGCCCTGGCCGCTGTCGCAGGGGCCGCTTCTGGTAATGGTCAGGCGGCTGCGGCCATTGCTCTAGGCTCGCAGGGCTCCGCTTTGCGCCTGTTTCTGTCGCATACCCGCGCAGAGGAAGCCGCGGCGGATATTTCATCGGTGCGTTTCATGAAACGGGCCGGTGTTGACCCCCAGGGCGCCGTTGATGTGCAGGAAATCTTTCGCGGACAGGAGCTTTTGCATGAGAGCCGCCAAGACCCCTATATGCGATCCCACCCACTCAGCCGTGACCGGTTGCGAGCGCTTAAAGGTCTAGTTGCCGGCAATCCGGGTGGGCAGGAAAACGCATCCACGGAGTATTGGTTTGCCCGTGCCAGAGGGAAGCTCTCTGCCTTCAAACGCGCCCCAAGCTGGACGCTGCGTCGGTCAAAAGAAAGCCTGTCCCAAGACATCCGATTGATGCGCGAAGCAGCCGCCCACCATCGCCAATCTAATCTGTCCAAGGCGCTTAAGGCGATTGACGGCGCCATCGCTATTCGGCCCAAAGATCCGTACTTGCGTGACCTCAAAGGCCAGATCCTCTTGGAATCACGCAAATTTGATCAGGCGGTAGCCGTCTACGCCCAGGCGGCAAAAATGGCTCCGCGCAACGCGCTTATCCTTGGTGGATTGGGGCGGGCACAATTGGCCGCAGGACAGTACAAAGCAAGCCTGCGCACTCTGGAAGCCGCGAGAAGTCGTGATTTTTCTGACGCACGGATCTTGCGCGATCTGGCAGTCGCCTACGCGCGTCAAAAGAAACATGGGATGGCGTCGCTTGCCACAGCGGAACGTTATGCCTTGCAAGGACGGCTGAAAGATGCCGGTATCCATGCCAAACGCGCGTCAGATCAACTTGCGCGCGGTTCAGGCCCATGGCAACGCGCGCAAGACGTGTTACATGCAGCTAAGCAGGCCCAGCGGAAACGCCGGCGCTAATGACAACGGAGAATTTTAGATGACCCTTTCCAATGCCCTGCGCGCGACTGTCGCGTCGGCCGTGATGTTGATGGGCGCTCAGGCGCAGGCCGCTGACACGGTATTTGATCTGGACAAGATGACCCCGGCGCAGGAAGCGGCCTTTGGTGCCGCCGTGCGGTCGTATCTGCTGGAAAACCCGCAGGTGATCATGGAAGCCGTTGCGGTTCTGGAAGAGCGCGAACAGCAGCAGCAGGCGCAAGCTGATCTCAGCATCGTGTCGGATAATGCCGACGCCCTGTTCAACGATGGTTATTCCTGGGTTGGTGGCAATCCTGACGGAGATTACACCGTTGTCGAATTCCTCGACTACCGCTGTGGCTATTGCCGCAAAGCGCACCCAGAGGTGAGCGAACTGATCAAAAGCGATGGCAACATTCGTTTGATCGTCAAAGAGTTCCCTATTCTCGGTGAAGCTTCGATTATCGCCTCTCGTTTTGCTATTGCCACTCAGATCATTGGTGGCAACGATGCCTACAAAGCTGTCAGTGACGCTCTCATGACGCTCGATGGCAACCCCAACGAAGCCACATTGAAACGTTTGGCAAAGACATTTGGTTTGGATGCCGACGCGATCCTTGCTGAAATGTCGAGTGAAGAGGTGACCCGTCGCATCGCAGAAACACGCGCATTGGCACAGCGGATGCAGATCAGCGGTACGCCAAGTTTTGTCTTCGGTGATCAGATGGTACGCGGCTATGCCCCATTGCCAACCATGCAGAACATCGTGGCCCAGGGTCGTGCAGCCAACTAAGGCTCTTTAAGAAGAACGCAAAAGCCCCGGATTTCCGGGGCTTTTTTGTCTTAAATCGTGGGCATGTGATTTATTCAGCAGCGTCTTTTTCGGTCTCCGCGTCGATCTGCGCCGCGCGCTTTTCAACCTCTTCGACAATATGCTCGACCATCTGATCGTTGGACATTTTGTGGCTGGCTTTGCCCGCAAGATAGACCATGCCCGATCCCGCACCACCGCCGGTAAACCCTACATCCGTCATCAGCGCTTCGCCCGGTCCATTCACCACGCAGCCAATAATTGACAGGCTCATCGGAGTTTTGATGTGCTCCAGACGCTTCTCCAAGGTTTCTACGGTCTTGATCACATCAAACCCCTGCCGCGCACAGGAGGGGCACGAGATGATATTGACGCCGCGATGACGCAGCCCCAGAGATTTCAATATCTCGTAGCCAACTTTGACCTCTTCGACAGGATCTGCCGAAAGAGAAACGCGGATGGTATCGCCGATCCCCATCCAAAGCAGATTTCCCATACCGATAGCGGATTTGATGGTGCCAGAGGTCAGGCCACCCGCTTCGGTGATACCAAGGTGAATGGGCGCGTCGGTTAGATCCCCCAGCTGCTGATAGGCCGCTGTCGCCATAAACACATCTGAGGCTTTCACGCTGATCTTAAATTCGTGAAAATCGTGGTCCTGCAAGATCTTGATATGGTCCATGCCGCTTTCGACCATGGCATCCGGTGTCGGTTCGCCATATTTGTCGAGCAGATGTTTCTCCAAAGACCCGGCATTTACGCCAATCCGGATAGAACAATTGTGATCCCGCGCGGCCTGAATGACCTCTTTCACCCGATCTGCATTACCGATGTTGCCGGGATTGATCCGTAGACACGCAGCTCCGGCCTCAGCGGCTTCGATCCCGCGTTTGTAATGAAAGTGAATATCCGCAACGATCGGCACCGGGCTTTCACGTACGATTTCTTTCAGCGCGACGGCGCTGTCTTGGTCCGGCACTGACACGCGAACAATATCGGCACCGGCTTCGGCGGCCGCCAAAACCTGACCGATGGTACCTTTGATGTCGGTGGTGACCGTGTTGGTCATCGTCTGCACACTAATCGGTGCATCGCCGCCCACGGGTACAGAGCCCACCATGATCTGGCGCGACTTTCTGCGATAGATATTGCGCCAGGGACGGATGTGATTGAGGCTCATGGTTGCGATCCCGCTAACAAAACTCTTGTCAGGGATATAAGCCGAATGTGCGCTGGGTTCCAGCGCGACAAAGAAGCATCTTCATAGTTTGAGCTCAACGTTGTGCGGCACGAAGCTCGGCAATAACGCGTTGAAGTGCTTTGTTGTTGGTCAAATCCGCAGCGCCCAGACTATTTGCCACGTTCTCGGCTGTCAGCGCCATATTGTCTTTGACCGCCCCATTGGCCCCATAGGGGCCATAGGTCTGACCATTGACCGCAAAGAACACGGCACCGGCATCCCCTGTACGGATGGTGGGCGGTTGGTCAGTCTGAGGTAGTCGAAATGTATCACCGGGCTGCATCACTTTTTCGTAAATGCTTGTGCCTGATGGAGACTTCACCCGAACCCACGCTTCTCGTGTCGCCACGATTACTATGCCAGGCACTGGCTCAGCGAAAACCTGAGGAACGGTGGGGGCAGCCACACCAGCGACAACAGTGGACCCATCGCCAAGCTGCGCTTTCACCGCAAGCTCTGCCATGACAACCATCAGGTCTTCATCTGCACCGGGAGACGCCTGTGAATAGGCACCTGTGATATCGGCGGAGGCCAAGGAGACATCCGAAGATTGCCCCGACGCCCCAGCCGGACCATAGGTTGTGCCGTTCACCGCAAAATAGAGCGCACCGGACTCACCCGCGCGCAAGCTTGCCGCCCCGGCGGATTTCGGAACTTCGAAAGTGTCACCGGCATTCAGGATACCGCTGTGAAGTGTCGCGCCGCTCTCATCGCGAATCTGAACCCAAGATGGGCGCGCAGCAACAATAGTTACGGTTTCGGATGGCGTTGCGACACTGGCGCCCGGTGTCCGCGCGAGGCCTTCGGCCAAGGCCACGGCCGCAAGGCTGCTGTCTTGAATCTGAGGCAGTCCGCCTCGGGCATTTGCTCCAAAGACGCCAACAGTTGCGGGATCAAGGGTGGAAATCGGCGCATCACGGGCCACAAGCACAGGCACATCCAGCGCTTCGGGGCGATACAACCGATCAAAGGCTTCGTTGCTAGGAGGAGTAAACACCCCTGCCCCATCAGCAACGTCTATCTGAGTTGTTGCGGCATCCAAGGGATCAAGTTCACTCAGCACGGCAGGTGTCTGATCCACGGGCGCAACCTGAACGCGTTGCACCTCTTGCAGAACGGACCAACCGCCATATCCCAAGCCACTGATCAACGCCAAAAGCACAAGCGACGACCCAACTGCACCGGGCTCGATCCTCGACAGCCAGGATTCACGCGCTGGCGCGAAGGGCAAATTTGGTTGAGCAAGTGGATCGCGTGCGACATGTTTCGTGTCGGCAGAATTTGTCTTGCGAATGGTCGAAGCCTGTTCGGACATGCCGTGCGCAACGATAAAACCACTTTCGCGGCAGAAGGCGTTAAACGCCTCTTCAGGATCCATCCCTAGATAGCGCGCATAAGACCGCACATATCCGGCGATGAAGCCCGGTGTTTCAAAAGCAGAAGGGTCACAATTTTCGATCGCGGCAATGTAACTTGCCCGGATCCGCAATTCGCGCTGAACATCTAAAAGGGACTTGCCCAACGTGGCCCGTTCGCCACGCATGAGATCACCCAAGTTGACGGTGAAATCATCAAAGCCCTGCGGCGCGTCCACGTCCGCGCTCGGCTTTTCCTCGGATTTACGCCCGATCATGTCGCCTGCCCCGTCTTCCGTCCCTGTTCACTGCCTTCTTGGCTGAAGGCCACGCGACTCGCGCAACCCTCTTATTGATGCCAGATTAACACATGTGAAGAGTTTTTATAGCAGAACTGAGGCTTAGCCGGCGAGCTCGGCACGATTCAGCGCACAGTGGCTCCACAATTCATCCATAGCGTGTACAAGTGCGTCTATTTCACCCGGACCGTGAACTGGCGAAGGGGTAAAGCGCAAACGCTCGGTGCCACGCGGCACTGTCGGGAAATTGATCGGCTGGACATAGATGCCATGATTCTCAAGCAGCATGTCCGATAGTTTTTTCGTGTGCACCGGGTTTCCGACAATCACAGGTACGATATGTGTTCCGTGATCAATGATCGGAAGTCCCAGTCCCTTCAGACGCATTTTCAGAATTTTCGCCTGCATCTGATGTTGATCGCGAAGATCCTGATCTGTCTTGAGATGCGCTACGGAGGCCGCAGCCCCAGCCGCAACCGACGGTGGCAAAGACGTGGTGAAGATAAAGCCCGGTGCATATGAACGGACGGCATCACACATCTTAGCCGAGGCAGCGATATAGCCCCCCATCACCCCATAGGCTTTGGCAAGTGTGCCATTGATGATGTCGATCCGATGCGCAAGATTATCACGCTCGGTCACACCACCTCCACGCGGTCCATACATCCCAACAGCATGCACTTCGTCGATGTAGGTCAAAGCACCAAATTCTTCGGCAAGATCGCAGATCTTTTCGATGGGACCAAAATCGCCATCCATGGAATACACCGATTCAAAGGCGATAAGCTTGGGCGCATTAGGATCATCAGATTCCAGAAGTTCGCGAAGATGCGCGACATCGTTGTGACGGAAGATACGCTTATCGCCGCCATTGCGACGCACACCTTCGATCATCGATGCGTGGTTGAGTGCATCTGAGTAGATGATCAAGCCCGGGAACAGCTTTGGCAAAGTCGACAGTGTTGCATCATTGGCGATATAGGCCGAGGTGAACAGCAAAGCGGCTTCTTTTCCGTGCAAGTCCGCCAACTCGGCCTCGAGCTGTTTGTGATACACGGTTGTGCCCGAGATATTACGCGTTCCGCCCGATCCGGCACCGGTTGCGTCCACTGCGTCGTGCATCGCATTCAACACGACAGGGTGCTGCCCCATGCCCAGATAGTCGTTTCCGCACCACACTGTAATCGGCGTTTCTGTGCCGTCCGGACGGGTCCATGTGGCATGTGGAAACTGCCCCTGCTTACGCTCGATATCAATAAAGGTCCGGTACCGGCCTTCGTCATGAAGGCGGGTCAGGGCTTCGTCGAGTTTCACAGTGTAATCCACCGGGCGTCTCCTTCGAGTCGAGAGAGTGGGCTGGGGGCCCGAGAACACGACACCAGCCGCATTCAATTTCGAGAATAGATACATACCATGCATCTTTTAAACAACGGTCTAAGCTTGGACGAACCGTCGCAGCTTTGATTTGTATCAAGTCTAAACTGACTTTGAGTTTCAAGACGACACTTTTGCGACGCATATCGGAAACAACGCGGCCCGCTGGACACTGCCCGGTGCTCTGATAGGCTCGCGCCAAATTTCCAATAGGAGCCATAAATGTCGTTGAATGACGTCTTGTCCCGCATTGATTCCGAACTGCCACAGTCGCTTGACCGACTGATGACACTGCTTCGCATTCCATCCATTTCCACCGATCCAGCCTTCAAAGCCGATTGCGACGCGGCGGCCGATTGGCTTGTGGCCGATCTCAAAAGCATCGGTGTCACAGCAGAAAAGCGCGAAACCCCTGGCCATCCGATGGTTGTGGGGCACATCGAAGGTGATGGTCCACATGTGCTTTTCTACGGTCACTATGATGTGCAGCCTGTTGATCCGCTTGATCTCTGGGATACACCGCCCTTTGAGCCTCAGCTGCAGGAGACCGAACATGGTCAGGTGATCCGAGGCCGTGGGTCGTCTGATGACAAAGGCCAGTTGATGACCTTTGTCGAAGCCTGCCGCGCCTGGAAAGACATTCATGGCACCCTACCCTGCCGCATCACCTTCTTCTTTGAAGGTGAAGAAGAATCCGGTTCGCCGTCGCTGATCCCCTTCCTGGAAGCGCACAAAGACGAACTGAAGGCCGATATTGCCTTGGTCTGTGACACCTCCATGGTTTCGCGCGGCGTACCGTCGATTGCATCACAGCTGCGCGGCATGCTGAAAGACGAGTTCACCCTGACCGGCCCACGCATTGACCTGCATTCTGGCCATTATGGCGGCCCCGGTCTGAACCCGCTGCGGGAAATGTCGCGCATTGTGGCCTCGTTTTATGACGACGAAACCGGCAAAATCGCCGTCGAGGGCTTTTATGAGGGCGTGCATGATGTCTCGGATGAACAGCTGCGCCAGTGGGAAAACTGCGGCTTTGACGAAGCCGACTATCTGAACTCTGTCGGTTACACCAAAGCGCACGGTGAAAAAGACCGCACCACGCTGGAACAGCAATGGACTCGCCCAACGCTCGAAGTGAACGGTTTGTGGGGCGGATATAACGGTGTTGGGTCCAAGACCGTTCTGCCGTCGAAGGCACATTGTAAAATCACCTGCCGTCTTGTGGGTGACATGGATCCTGACGCATTGCGTGACAAAATCCGCAAACACGTCGAAGATCGCCTCTCAACCGATATCTCGGTGACTTGGGACAACGATCTTGAAGGATCGCGCGCCTCGGTCATGAATCTGGAGCGCCCCGAATTTGAGGCCGCACGCGGCGCGCTGTCGGATGAATGGGACCGCGAAGCGGTGTTCACCGGCATGGGCGGATCGATCCCGGTTGTTGGGTTCTTCAAATCCATCCTCGAACTTGATTCGATGTTGGTCGGATTTGCCAATGACGACGACCAAATTCATTCGCCTAACGAGAAGTACGACGTGAAAAGCTTCCACAAAGGCATTCGCAGCTGGGCGCGTATCCTGGACGCCATGACACGCTAACCATTTGGGGGCGTTTGAAGGTTTTGAACGCCCCCTTGAACTCGAGACAAGGTGATTTGTTTTCTAAGCAAATCACATGCGCCCATTTCGGATTTCGTCAGGAATTGCCCTCTAGGGTCCCAATTCATGACAACGAGCCACCGAAAACTAGACCAAACTGACTTCTACCGGCGGAGCCTGCGCGTTGATCCTTCGCAGCAACGCGGTTGGCGATCTGCCTATCCCGAAGTGGAGCCCCGCGCCTTCCGTCTCGCCATTTTTGGTTTTGTCTGGGCCGGTTTCTGTTTGCTTCTTGCCTACAACCGATCTGGCATTGAAAGCTTTTTATCAGAGGCCTCTCTTTCACCCTATCGACAGTTTATTGCCATTGCGGGCTGCACGGTGTTTTTGTCCTATTCTATGGTCAAAATGGGGGCGCATGCGGTTCAAACCCTGATCACACGCGGGCCAAGACGCGGGAACTCACTTGGTCTGGTGATCGGAGCGAGTACGGCTTTTGCCCTCACTTTGGTGCCAAAAGACACCTGGGTCACACTGGCCGCGCAGATTGATCAGACCGTTCAAACCTATCTTGAGCAGGAAAAAGACGAAATCCAATCCGCCCTGCCAAAACTTGACGAGATTAACATCACCTTTCTGTCGGCCATCAAACCCTAAGGTTAGAACAGCCCGGAAAAACGGTCCGGGAGCAAATATTGCCCGTCATAGTCAGGCCGTTTGAAGTTATAAAAACCGGTATCTCCGCGCGGGGCAAAACTGCGGTGCATACGCCGCCGCACCCAACCAAGATCAAAGCCCTCTTTCAGCTCAAGCCCCTGAAAAGCCTGAAACACTGCGTGATCTTCTCCGCGAGATTCAGGAAACCAGTGGCCACCAATAGCCGCATCTTTCACGTCCACGCCAATGTCTTGTGTGACTTTGTTGCGGGCGTTCATCACCTGCACATAGTTTTCAAAATCACAGTATTTGAGGTGAAAGAGAAAAAGACCGTCCGGGGTCAACAACTGGTCAAACTGGGTATAGTGCCCGCCGCGCGCAATTTTGGTGCCCATACTGATCACGCAGGGTTTTGAATAATGGGGCGCCAGCCGAACATAGCGGCGCGGGCCTAGGATTTTATCGTCGATCACATCCGTTTCGAGATCGGTGCGATGGATCACTTCCAATCCGACAGGTGTCAGCACGCGGCGGGGTTTGACCTGTTCCAGAAACTCCAACAAAGAGCATTCTCTGATCGGATCGACGACCACAAGTTCGTCAACATCGCCCACCACAACGTGTTTGTAATAACTGCGCAGCCCCTGCACAAAATTGTTGAGCATCCGCCAGCGCTTCATATCGAAATTTGGATGAGGTTCACCCGGTATACCGATGATATTGCAGCCTTCTGCAAGCTGAGCCACTTCAGCGCCTCGGCCGTGATTCACGATATAGCAGTTTTCGCGGCCAAACATGCCCCCATAGTAGCGCAGCCAGGCTTTCAGATAAAACGTATCATCCCGCACCATCGTCAGTGCCGCTGCTGTCTGCATGAAATTGTCCCGCTCGATTTTGAAACGCTTTGTTTCAAGCAGGTTACGTCAGAAATTCACCTATGGGTACAACAAATCTGCGGGTGAAAACCCGGCGCCCTGATTGGCGCGCCGGGTTTCAGGATCATGCCTCAGAGTGAGCCTTGGCCAAAGCCTCAATCGCGGACTGAACATGCGGTAAGGGTGGGCAAGACCGGCGGGTTTCCAACGACACATGCAACAGGAACTGGTCGCAGGTTGCCATAAGTTCACCATCGGTTGCGCGTTTCATTTCATGCCAGAGGCGCAGCTTTTTCCCTTCGCCAAGCGTGACTTTGGTTTCCACAATCACATCTTCACCGGCGAGTGTTTCCGCCAGAAACTTGGTTGTGGTTTCCGCAGTGAAATAGCTGTTCCCGGCATCCACATAGGCCCGGTCGGCGCCGACATGTGTCATAAATTCTTCCGAGGCGTCGCTAAAGATCTGACCATAGCGCCCTTCATTCATGTGCCGGTTCATATCAGTCCAATCGACCGGTATTTTTCGGCGCACCGTGACCAGCGGCACATCATCACCAAGCGGTTTGCGCAATGTGGCGTCGTGATCGAGGATCAGTTTTCCGGCCGCCGCCTCCTGCCCTTTTAGCGCCCGCATCATTGCGACAAGATTGTCATCCCGCAGACGCTCCAACTCTCGGATCGACATATGACCCGATTGTGCATCGGATTGGCCCGCGATCAGATCCACCAATTCGTCATTGAACTCTGGCACATCCATCAACTTGGTCCAGGGCCATTTCAAGGCCGGGCCAAACTGTGCCATGAAATGTTTCATACCTGCTTCGCCACCGGCCACGCGATAAGTTTCAAACAGCCCCATCTGCGCCCACCGCAGACCAAAGCCATATCGGATGGCGTCGTCGATTTCTTCGGTTGTGGCGATTCCATCTTTGACCAGCCAAAGAGCCTCGCGCCACACCGCCTCAAGAAAACGGTCGGCAATATGAGCATCGATTTCGGCTTTGACGTGCAAGGGATGCATGCCGATCTCGGTCAAAACGGTGCGGGCTCGCTCAATCACCTCTGGATCCCCATTGGGGCCGGGCACCAGCTCTGCCAAGGGCAGCAGATAAACCGGATTAAACGGATGCGCGACAAGGATTTGACCGGGGCGGTTGGAACCCTCTTGAAGCTCAGAGGGTTTAAAGCCACTGGTGGACGACGCCAACACACAATCGGTTGAGCAATGCGCCTGAAGCTCTTGATATACCTTGAGTTTCAGATCCAAGCGCTCAGGCACGCTTTCCTGAACATATTGAGCGCCTTCAACAGCCTCGGCAATGGTCGCGTGAAACGACAGCGTACCGCGTGCCGGAAGTGGCGCTTCGTACAACATTGGCAGCGCACGCTCGGCATTGGCCATCACTTCGCCAATCTTACGCTCGGCTTCCGGATCCGGGTCAAACACCCGAACATCCCAGCCCATCAAAAGGAACCGCGCGGCCCAGCCACCGCCGATGACACCCCCTCCGATGATCGCTGCTGTTTTCGTCATATCGTTCTCCCCGTGACGTTCTTAAGGGCGCCGGTTGATCCGATGAAGATCATACCCGTACCAGTCCAAAATCTCTTGCGCCGCAGATGTGCGGTCATTGGTGCGACCAGTCCGATCCATGATCCACACCAAACCTCCATCCTGTGCACCGATCGCGGCGGTTCGATTGCCGCCGTCCATCCAATGCACCCAAACTTCACGCCCGTGCAGATCAAACCGCCCCGGCCCGATCTGGGACAGCGACAGGTTCGTCTGTTCAGTAGACAAAGAATATGCGGAGAATGTCAGCTTTCCGGTCCATTTCGGATCAGAACTATGCACAATCCGCCAATCTCCCTTCAATCGGTCAAGTGTAACATCCGCCTGAGACCCAAGCGGATGCCCGGGGTCTCGAAATGATGTACTATTGGACACCGACTCTGCGCCGCAGCCCGCCAGAAGCAGAGCGAAGATCCCTAAAATTAAAGGCAATTTGCACAGCTGCTGAAAGCAAATTCTTTGAGGATTTCGGGTCAGATTGGTCATAGCCAGATTCTTGCCTCCGCATGGGTCCGGTTCTGACGCAATGCTCTGCCACTTTCGACCCATGTTCTTCTGCCAAGGGACGCTGCCATGCCCGATACTGTGACACATCTAAATTCGCTTGCGCGCAGTCATCAGCGCGCAAAACTGTTTTCGCTTTTTGGTCAGAGTAAGGCCCAAAAGCCTTACTCCCGGGAAAAGGTTCTGTCTGAAACAGTCGCCGCATCTTTGATAGAAACGGCCTGCAACTCGTTCAACGCGCGGCCGAAATTACCCTTCGTCGCCCGTCTCGTCCTCCGTGCGTCCGCGAAATCCGGTGGCTACCACAAATTTCTCTGACGAATCTGATCGGCTTGCCGGGGGTTTGAAGTTCGCAACTTTGTTGAAGCGCTTTTTCAACAGAGCTTGAAGCGATCCTTCCGCGCCACCAGCCAGAACCTTCGCGACAAAGGTGCCGCCTTCTTCCAGCACGTCGAAGGCAAAATAGGCGGCCGCTTCGCACAGAGAAATAATCCGCAGGTGATCGGTCTGTTTGTGACCCGAAGACGCGGCAGCCATGTCGGACATCACAACATCCGCCTCGCCACCAAGCCAGGCTTTCACCTTGTCGTCCGCACCTTCGTCGAGGAAATCAAGCTGGTGCAGTTCAGCACCGGCAATCGGATCAACTTCCTGAAGATCCACACCAAGAACCGTCCCAACCCGTTTGCCAGCCCGTTCGCCCAAAGCATTGACGCGCTTTACCGCCACTTGGCTCCAGCCACCCGGCGCACAGCCAAGGTCAACAACACGCGCGCCCGGAACCAAAAAACGGTATTTGTCGTCTATTTCCAGAATCTTATAGGCCGCTCTTCCGCGAAGCCCATCGGCTTTTGCCCGTTTGACATAGGGGTCATTGAGCTGCCGCTGCAACCAAAGGGTTGAGCTAAGTTTGCGCCCACGGGCGGTTTTGACCTTTACCTTCAGGTCGCGTTGACCGCGTCCTGAACTGTTTTTACTGGGACCTTTCGCCATGGGTCTCTCTTCTTTTTTGATTTGAGGCGGAGCATCCGCCGAAACATTATAGCGGGCCGTCTTCCAACACGCCATCCGCCGACATCTGCGCATATAGCAGACCTTCACGCAGACCGCGATCCGCTACCGACAGCCGATCAGTGGGCCAAAGCCGAAGAAGCGCCTGAAGAATCGCAGAGCCTGACATAATCAGGGCATGTCGATCCGGCCCAATCCGAGGATCCCGCCGACGCCCGGTGGGGCCCATTTCAAGATAGCGTTGAATGACCGTCTCAATTTGGTCAGAGCTCATCCGAAGTCCATCCACTTTGGTACGGTCATATCTCCGCAATCCCAGATGCGTGGCGGCCACTGTGGTGACCGTACCGCTTGTGCCGACGATCTGAAAACCTTCGCGCTCCTGTTCATCCGCGTAAGGCGCGAAATCAGACAGATGCTCTTCGAAATACCAGCTCATCAAAGCGTAACGTGCAGCATCATCCGCCACATCCGAGAATTGATCACGCAACGTGGCCACACCTAGCGGCACACTGATCCAGTCCACAACTTTCGCGGCTGGAAACGGGCTCTCAGGTGGATGAAATCCGGCATGTAACCGCATGATAGCACGTGGTCTATCGCGCCGGGGCACCGCACTGATGTCGATCCAGACAAGCTCGGTCGAGCCGCCCCCGATATCAACAACCAGTAGCTGTTCGGTCTTGGTTGAAACCAAAGGCGCGCAAGAAATCACCGCCAGACGCGCTTCTTCCTCGGGCTGAATAATCTCAAGTTTGAGGCCCGTCTCACGCCGCACCTGACGGATAAAATCACGGGCATTTTTGGCACGACGACAGGCTTCGGTTGCGACCAAACGCATCCGAGCTACTTTATGCCGGTCAATCTTTTGACGACACACGTGCAAAGCTGAGATCGTACGCGCCATCGACGTACGACTTAGTCGGCCAGTCTTTTCGAGCCCGTGCCCAAGCTGGACGGACTTAGAAAAGCTATCAACCACATGGAATTGACTGCCCTTTGGTTGGGCAATCAGCATGCGGCAACTGTTCGTGCCCAGATCCAACGCAGCGTATAACGCATTCGGGTCTGGCCGAGCGGGCGCGGGGCTCTCTACCGGTTTCGGGAACGCGCCCGCAGCCTTGGGACGCTTTGGCGCCATCGTATTGCGCCTTTCCGATTTCAACTTGAGTTCACGATACGCGGGCTATCTGTCCCGCGCAAGCAACTCGATACTGTCGAAGCTTTGGATTTTTCACGAAGGGCATGGGCGCTAGAAATGTTCGCTGGGCTGCAAAGCCAGAAAACTAGGCTCACCCGCGTTCGTTAACGTCTTTGGGGCAGTGCCGACTTGAAGTGAGCGTCAAGTAATAGCGAAACTTGATGAACCAAATTCATATTCTTTCTGAAAACTTAGCTGATCCGAAGCGGTTGGAGAAATCTTCCGACATGTCTACCCTGTCGCTCACGGTATGGCACAAGTCGAAAATCGACTGCGTCCCCTGCTGTCTCGCCGTTAAAGATTGCGAAAACCAGACAAGGAATCACCGCATGCCCGACGTCACCATCGTTTATTGGCGCGACATCCCAGCCCAGGTCATTGTGGGCAAAGGTCGTCGTGGTGCCAAAGTTCAGCTGCCTGAACGGTTCGAACAAGCGATTGACCGCGCTGCGATGAAATCCGGTGCAGCCGAGACCGACGATTACCTGGCCGAATGGCGCAAAGAGGTGATCGGGGCGGTCGAAGGTGACCCAAATGAGGTCGCAAAATCCGAAGCTGAACGTCTGGATGCGGAATACGATCAAGATCGTATCAAAGTGCTGATTGCAAACGATGGACGGGCCTAAGGGCCCAATGAGACTTAGGGAGGCCATCATGGCATTGCTCAACTTTCGCAAGCGCGAAGAGAAGACCGGCGCAGGGAACGCCGAGCTCGAGGCCTTTCTGAAAGGCTATTCGATCGAAGTGATGCCGCGCACCGCGGCCAAGGTCGACGATTTCCGTGACCTTCTGCCTGCTGGCACCCGTGTGTACATTGCACACATCGAAGGCACTCCGATCGAGGATATGGTCGCGACCGCCAAGCGCATCAAAGACGAAGGCTTTGATGTCATGCCGCACTTCCCGGCACGTATCATCAAAGACAAAGCCACTTTGGCCGATTGGATTGCCCAGTATCAGGGCGAAGCTGACGTCAAACAGGGCTTGATCCTGGCGGGAGGCGTGGCCAAACCGCATGGCGATTTTGATAGCTCGATGCAGCTTCTGGAAACCGGCCTGTTTGATCAGGCAGGCTTTACCAACCTGCACGTGGCCGGCCACCCCGAGCCCAACCTCGACATCGACCCTGAAGGGGGCCGTGCCAACACCTACGCGGCGCTTGACTGGAAACAGGAGTTTTCCAAGCGCACGGATGCGGAGATGGCGCTGGCAACCCAGTTCTGCTTTGAAGCCCAGCCCGTCATCGAATGGGTCAATGAAATGCAAGAGCGCGGCCTGAACATTCCGGTGCACATCGGCATCGCCGGTCCTGCCAAACTGCAGACCATGATCAAGTTCGCCATCGCTTGCGGCGTTGGCCCCTCGCTGAAAGTGCTTCAGAAACGGGCCAAGGACGTGACCAAACTTCTTCTGCCCCATGAGCCAACCGAGATCCTGACCGATCTGGCGGCGCACAAAGCAGCAAACCCGGATTTCAACATCACCCAAGTGCATTTCTTCCCGCTGGGCGGGATCAAAACCAATGCCAACTGGGCCATCGACAATGGCGGCGAAAATACTGCGCCTGTCAACGCCAACTAAGGACGAGCAATGACCCGTACCATCATTGAATCAAAAACAAAAACCACCATCATGGGGTTTGACCAGCCGTTCACCGTTATCGGTGAGCGCATCAACCCCACCGGGCGCAAAATCCTGAACGCTGAGCTTGAAGCAGGCGATTTCAGCCGCGTAGAAGCCGACGCTCTGGCGCAGGTTGCCGCCGGTGCAACAGTTCTCGACATCAACTCGGGCGCTGTCTTCTCCAACAAGATGGCCGAAGACCCCCGCTATGCGGACAACAACTTTGTTGAGCCCGATCTGATGCGTGAGCTGGTGAAACGTGTTCAGTCCGTCACCGATTGCCCGCTGTGTATCGACAGCTCGGTTCCCGGCGCTCTGGAAGCAGGCCTCGAAGCCGCTGAAGGCCGTCCGCTGCTGAACTCGGTCACCGGCGAAGAAGAGCGCCTGGAAATGGTTCTGCCGCTGGTGAAAAAGTACAACGTTCCGGTTGTGGCCATCTCGAACGACGACACCGGCATCTCGGAAGACCCAGAAGTCCGCTTTGCGGTTGCGAAAAAGATCGTTGAGCGCGCAGCAGACTTTGGCATCCCAGCCCATGACATCGTGGTTGACCCGCTGGTTATGCCAATTGGTGCCATGGGCACCGCCGGTCTGCAGGTGTTCGAACTGAACCGTCGTCTGCGCAACGAACTGGGTGTGAACACCACCTGTGGTGCGTCGAACATCTCGTTTGGTCTGCCCAACCGTCACGGCATCAACAACGCCTTCCTGCCGATGGCTATGGCGACCGGTATGACCTCGGCGATCATGAACCCCGTTGCCCTGCCCGTCGGTCCAAAGAAACTGGCCGAGAAAAAGGCCGAAGTTGAAGCCGCTGGTATCGTTTTGCCCGCCGATATGGACGACGAAGCCTTCTGCAAAATGTTTGGCCTCGGCTCGACCAAAGCGCGTCCGGGCAAGGAAATGGAGGCCATCCGCGCCGCCAACTTCCTGACCAACAACGACGACGGTGGCGCAGCATGGATCGCCTTCAACAAGTCGCCTGACGAAGCAGCCGGTGGTCGTGGTGGCCGTCGTCGCCGTCGCGGCTAACTCGCACTAAGATCGATACAGAAAGGCGGGGATATCCCCGCCTTTTTTGTTGCCCAAAACCTAACGACACCGGCGTCGACACAGGTTTTCGCACGGAATGCCATCATTGTCGCCGTCACGGATTTTCTGCCCACATTGGATCAGTTTGTAACAGGCTTCATCGCAAGATCTGAGGCGTTTACAGCTTACATTTCGGCAGTCATAGCTCTGCGCCACCCGAAAGGCATCAATCCGTTCACGTGGTGTTTTATCGTTCAGGTCTGCCCAAGCGGTCGACGCCATCAAAATGAGAGCCGGGAAAAGCAATCGTTTCATCTAAATGTCCGTTTATTGAGTAATAACGGACATTTAGATTTTCCTTTCCGGCTCCACAACGTGAATTATTTGCGCTTCTTCACGGTTCCGGCCGCTTCTGCAAGATCACGTGCAATGGCAAAGGCTCCTGTGATCTTGTCTTTGTCTGACTTCCAATCACGCCGCACGATGATCTTGTTGTCTTTGATCTTCGCCAACTCACCCTGCGCTTTCATAAACTCGACAAGCCCCTCGGGGCGCGCAAATTTGTCATTGTGGAACTGGATCGTGGCTCCCTTGGGCCCACCATCCAATTTCGCAATGCCCGCGCGTTTGCACATCGCCTTGATCCGCACGACCAGCATCAGCGTGTTGACCTCACGCGGCAATTTGCCAAACCGGTCGATCAGTTCAGCGGCAAAGCCTTCAAGCTCGACCTTCTTGGTCAGCGACGACAAACGGCGATACAGCCCAAGGCGCACATCCAGATCGGGCACATAGTCTTCGGGGATCAGAACAGGCACGCCCAGATTGATCTGCGGTGCCCACTGTCCATCATCATCCACAAGCCCCTCGGCCTCACCGGATTTGATCTTGGCAATCGCCTCTTCGAGCATCGACTGGTATAGCTCATAACCCACATCGCGCATCTGGCCAGACTGTTCTTCGCCCAGCAGATTACCCGCTCCGCGAATATCAAGGTCCTGACTTGCAAGGCTAAAACCCGCACCAAGCGTATCAATCGCCCCAAGCACCCGCAGACGTTTCTCTGCCGTGGCGGTCAGTTTGGCACGCGGCTTGGTGGTCAGATAGCAATACGCCCGTGTCTTTGAACGCCCGACCCGGCCACGGATCTGATAGAGCTGGCTCAGACCAAACATATCTGAGCGATGCACAACCATGGTGTTGGCGGTGGGAATATCCAAGCCGCTTTCAACAATGGTTGTTGCCAGAAGCACATCATACTTGCCGTCGTAGAAGGCATTCATGCGCTCATCCAGATCACCCGCCGCCAACTGACCATGTGCCACGACATAGGTCAGCTCGGGTAGTTGCTCTTTCAGGAATTCTTCAATCTCAGGCAGGTCGCTGACACGCGGCACCACATAGAAACTCTGCCCGCCGCGATAATGCTCGCGCAGCAAAGCTTCTCGTATAGTGACTGGATCAAATTCGGACACATAGGTGCGGATCGCCAGACGGTCGACCGGCGGCGTGCCAATCACCGACAGATCCCGCACCCCAGTCAGCGACAGCTGAAGCGTCCGCGGGATCGGCGTCGCCGTCAGGGTCAGCACGTGAATATCCGAGCGCATCTGTTTCAGACGCTCTTTGTGCTGCACTCCGAAATGCTGCTCTTCGTCGATGATCAACAGGCCGAGGCGATCAAAACGAATGTTCTTGGCCAAAAGCGCATGGGTGCCCACGGCAATATCGACGGTGCCTTTAGAAATCCCTTCTCTCGTTGCCGAAGCATTTTTTGAGGTGACAAAACGCGATAGCGGGCGCACCTCAAGTGGAAAGCCTCGGAACCGTTCGGCGAAAGATTTGTAATGCTGACGGGCCAAAAGCGTGGTCGGCGCAATCACAGCCACCTGCACACCCGACATGGCGGCCACAAACGCCGCCCGCATGGCCACCTCGGTTTTGCCAAACCCGACATCACCACAGATCAGACGATCCATGGGCTGGCCCGAGTGGATGTCATCCATAACATCGCCAATCGCGCGCAGCTGATCGTCGGTTTCCTGATAAGGGAACCGCGCCGCAAAGCTTTCGTAGGCCCCCGGTGGTGGGTCCATCACCGGAGCCTTGCGCAAGGCCCGTTCGGCGGCGATGCGGATCAGTTTATCCGCCATTTCGCGGATGCGCTCTTTCAGCTTGGCTTTCTTCGCCTGCCAGGCGCCACCGCCCAAACGATCCAACAGGCCTTCGTCATGGCCATAGCGGCTGAGAAGTTCGATGTTCTCTACAGGCAGATAAAGCTTTGACGCTTCGGCATATTCCAACACGAGGCATTCATGCGCGGCGCCTGCGGCTGTGACCACCTCCATGCCCAGATACCGGCCAATGCCGTGATCCACATGCACCACCAGATTGCCCGGTGTCAGGCTTTGGGTCTCGGTCAGAAAGTTCTCGGCTTTGCGCCGTTTGCGCGGTTGGCGGATCAAACGATCCCCCAATACATCCTGTTCGGAAATAACGGTTAGTTTGCGATCGCCCCAGGGCGCCACAAACCCCGCATCCAAGGCCCATACCGCCAAGTACAGCCCGTGTTTGTCGATCCGCGTCGCGTGGTTCACCGGGATCGCTTCGGCCAGACCTTCGTCTTCGATCAAGCCGGTCAGACGTTCGCGCGCCCCTTCGGAATAGGAGGCGATCAGAACCGGACCATCGGCCAGCCGTGCTTTGACGTGATCCGCCAAAGCCCCAAACAGGCTTACATTCTCCTGCTGCCGCTCGGGCGAGAAATTGCGACCGATGCGACCACCGGCATCCACCACACCGGGGCCAGAGGCCTGCGGCAAGGGATGAAACTGAACCGCACGACGCGCGCCAAGCGAGGCCTCCCACGCGGTGTCATCGAGATAGAGCAAACCGGGGGACACAGGCTTATAGACACTGCCCATGGTTTTTTTCTGACTCAGCGCATGTTTGCGCGTTTCGTATTGATCTTCGATGCTCTCCCAGCGCGCCAGTCGCGCCGGGGTGAGCTGATCATCCATCAAAACGGGCGCGTCAGGCAGATAATCAAAAAGCGTCTCAAGGGTATCGTGGAAAAAGGGCAACCAATGCTCAACACCCTGGTGCTTGCGCCCGGCGCTTACCGCCTCATAAAGAGGGTCATCCGTGCCGGCCGCACCAAACTCGATACGGTAATTCTGACGGAACCGCAGGATCGAGGGCTCATCCAGAATGACCTCGGAGACTGGTGCCAGCTCGACGAGATCAAGCTTTTCAGTTGTGCGTTGCGTGGCCGGGTCAAAATGGCGCGCGCCATCAAGAACATCCCCAAAGAAATCAAGCCGAACCGGGCCGCTGTGCCGAGGGGGGAAGATGTCGATGATCCCGCCCCGAATGGCATAATCGCCCGGCTCCATGACGGTTGGCGATTGCGTGAACCCCATGCGCACCAGAAAGTTACGCAGATCTTTTTCGTCCACCCGGTCACCAACGCGCGCGGTGAAGGCGGCCTCGCGTAGAATGGATCGGCCGGGTACACGCTGCATGGCTGCAGACAAGGTGGTGAGCAGAATGAACTGCTTGGGCATGCCGTGCACAAGGCCTGCCAGAGTTGCCATCCGCATGGCCGAGATATCGGCATTGGGCGAAACCCGGTCATAAGGCAGACAATCCCAACCCGGGAAAACCACCACAGGCATGTCCGGAGCAATGAAAGAGAGCGCATCTCTCATCGCAGCGAGCCGCTTGTCATCGCGCGCCACATGGATCACGGGGCCCTTGGCCCGCGTTACTTCATTCAGCACAAGCTGTGCGTCAAACCCCTCCGGCGCGCCGCCGGTGATCAAAATTTGTCCTGCCATAGGCGTGACATGACCCTACCACGCGGCGAGGTCAAGCTTGCTTGGGGGCTTAGCCGATGATTTGCGCAGAGAGGTTCTGATACATGCCCCAAATCGCAGTCACAAAGATCGACGCCATACCGATAAACTGGGTCGCAAGACGATGCAGGCGCATCCGACGCCACAGGGCTTCGCCCTGCCCTTCACCGTCCTGCACCTTGCGCGCGGTATAGATGCTCAGCAACCCGATGCCCGTCATCGGAAAGGCGAGCAAAAACACCGCTTGGGCAAGCTCGACGTCATATATGAAGCCGAGCAAGGCAAGCGTGGTCAAAATCGCCGACATGATCGCAGCCATCCAGAGCCCGGCTTCATCGACAATAAACAGAATGCGATTGGAGTTGATCCGAACAAGGTCTTCAAGATCCTGCTCAGCCTGACCGCCCTTTTGCCGGGCGCGGGTGAGCATATCAAAGGGGACACCAATCACCCAGTGACTGATCGAGGACCAGACCACCGCCAGCACAATCCAGAACCAGAGATTGGAAAACGACCGCAAATCAATAACGTCAGTGAGAGTTTCGTAAACGTTCAATTGAAGCTCTTTCCTGCAAAGCCCATCGCCCTGCGACGGTGTGGGGGTCTTGTTCGATCCGTCATTCCATGCCACCCAGAGCAAGAATTGACAAGGACCACGCCATGAAACCGACCACAGCTCCCTTTCCCGCCACCCGGTTGCGTCGTTTGCGCCGCACTGCAGGTCTGCGTGATCTGGTGCAGGAAAACACTGTGACCCCCGCCGATTTCATCTGGCCGGTGTTTGTGCGCGATGGTGAAGGCGTTAAAGAGCCCATTCCGTCAATGCCAGGTGTTTTCCGCTTATCTGTGGATCTCGTGGTTGAGGCCGCCCGCGAAGCGCATGTTTTGGGCATTCCGGTGATCTGTCTGTTTCCCTATACGGACCCAGCTCTGAAAACTGAGGACTGCGCCGAAGCCTGGAACCCGGAGAACCTGTCGAACCGGGCCACTCGGGCTATCAAAGAAGCTGTGCCAGACATCGCCGTGATGACCGATGTTGCGCTGGATCCCTACAACATCAACGGCCATGATGGATTTGTCGAAGATGGCTATGTCGTCAACGATCGCACGGTTGAAGCGCTTGTCAAACAGGCCCTGTCGCAGGCTGCCGCAGGTGCGGATATCATCGGGCCTTCGGATATGATGGACGGTCGGATCGGCGCGTTGCGCAACGCTTTGGAAACAGAGCAATACCACAATGTCGCGCTTCTGAGCTATTCGGCGAAGTATGCCAGCGGCTTTTATGGTCCGTTCCGCGACGCCGTTGGTGCCTCTGGTGCTTTGAAGGGCGACAAGAAAACCTATCAGATGAATGCAGGCAATTCGGACGAGGCCATGCGCCTGATCGAGCGGGATCTTCAGGAAGGGGCCGATATGATCATGGTCAAGCCCGGCATGCCCTATCTCGACATCTGCCGACGCGCCAAAGACATGTTCGGCGTCCCGACATTTGCCTATCAGGTGTCAGGTGAATACGCGATGCTCATGGGGGCCGCCGAGCGCGGTTGGATGGATGGCGAAAAGATCATGATGGAAAGCCTGTTGTCGTTCAAACGCGCGGGTTGTGATGGCGTCCTGACCTATTTCGCACCAGCGGCCGCCCGCCTGCTCAACGGCTAACCCGGCAAGCTTTTGCGCAAATATGGGCAGAGGCGTGACAAAACGCCTGTGCTCACCTATACCCAACTCCAACCGGCGAAACAGCCGGACAGAGGCATCCTAGAGATTTTGCGGAAAGAGCAGACCATGAATATCAATAGACGCAATCTTGCCCTTGGTTTGGGTGCAACCGGTTTGGTTGCTGCTTGTAGCAACGGCGTAGGCGGTAGCGGCAGCGCAACCATTGATGCGCGCGTCGATTCAACCCTGAACCAGATGTACGCCCAATATCCCGGCACCCGCGGTTTGGCCAACAAAGCCGCAGGCATGTTGGTGATGCCGGTTGTGACCGAGGCCGGATTTGGCTTTGGCGGTGGCTATGGTCGCGGCGCCTTGCGTGTGGGCTCCGCTACAGTTGATTACTACTCGCTGATCAAAGCCAGCGGTGGCCTTCAGATCGGCGCCCAGCAGTATGCGCACGTCCTGTTCTTCATGACCCAATCCGCCCTGACCAACTTCCGCGCCTCGCCGGGCTTTGCCGCCGGCGCCGCTGCCGAGATCACCGTCCCAACAGGCGGCGAAAGCCTCGCAGCAGAAACCACAACCTCGCTGGCGCCGATCATTGCCGTGATCTTTGGTCAGTCGGGTTTGCTGGCTGGTGCGACATTGGAAGGCGTAAAGTACTCGCGCATCATTCCCTAAGAACGACACGCACAAAAGTAGAACGCCTCACGCCTCCTGTTCGTCAGGGGGCGTTTTGTTCAGTGGTAGGTGAACTCCCCCACCACATTGCGCCATTCGCCGGGGCTGATCATCTTACGGTGGGTGAACCGCACCGAATGTAGCGGCCCCTCAATATCGCGCTGCCAAAACTCGATGAATTTGAAAAGTCGATCGTGATCTGGGGCCAGATCATACCCCTGCCAAATGAAGCTATTGAGAACATGGGGATAGTCCGGCATGTGGTAAAACATCTCGGCCGTGGTGAGCCCATATCCTTTCAACATCAGTTCAGTTTCACATTCCTGCATGTTTGCCTCCTTATTTAGGTGGAGGAACACTGTGCCAGAGCAATTCTTACTTTTCAATAAATTCAATATGTTAGCAGAATACCGAGGTGGCTGCCAAAGGTAATGTTAGCGAAGCATTGCACCCTACATCCTGTCTCTGTTATAAAACTTTCAACTAGATATGCCGGACCTAACGACAGGCTTCTCACGTGAGCGATACGCCAGAAACTCCTGATATTTCAGAAGAAAATACGCCCCAATATAGCGGACCCTCGATCACGATCGAGCAGGAGATGAAAAACAGCTATCTCGATTACGCCATGAGCGTAATCGTGAGCCGTGCCATCCCCGATGTCCGTGACGGGCTTAAGCCAGTTCATCGCCGCATTCTCTATGCGATGCATGACGGCGGCTATACCCCGGATAAATCGTATCGCAAATCCGCGAAACCTGTTGGCGAAGTGATGGGTAACTATCACCCGCACGGCGACGGCGCGATCTATGATGCTCTTGTGCGTATGGCGCAAGATTTCTCGATGTCGCTGCCGCTGATCGACGGTCAGGGCAACTTTGGTTCGATGGACGGCGATAGCCCGGCTGCGATGCGCTATACCGAGGCCCGCCTTGCGAAGCCTGCGCTCGGCCTCCTGACCGACATCGACAAAGAAACCGTTGATTTCCAAGACAACTACGATGGCAAAGAGCGCGAGCCGACGGTTCTGCCCGCGCGCTATCCAAATGTTCTGGTCAATGGCGCCGAGGGCATCGCGGTGGGTATGGCCACCCGCATTCCGCCCCACAATCTGGGGGAAGTGATCGACGCCACACTTGCGCTGATCGAGAATCCGGATCTGAGCAGCGAACAGCTGATCGATTACATCCCTGCCCCTGACTTCCCGACCGGTGGTTTGATCCTGGGTCGGACTGGTGCGCGCAAAGCGTATACCGAGGGACGTGGCAGCGTGATTATTCGCGCAAAAACTCGCGTCGAAGAGATCCGAAAAGATCGCTACGCCATCATCGTGGACGAAATTCCTTATCAGGTGAACAAGGCGACGATGATCGAACGGATCGCCGAAGCCGCACGGGAAAAGCGAATCGAGGGCATTGCCCATGTCCAGGACGAATCTGATCGGGATGGCGTGCGCGTGGTGGTCGAGCTCAAGCGGGACGCCACAGCCGAGGTAGTGCTGAACCAGCTCTTCCGCTACACCCCAATGCAGACCTCGTTTGCCTGCAATATGCTGGCGCTTAACGGTGGTCGCCCCGAACAGCTCACGCTGCGCGCCTTCCTGACCGCCTTCCTGGATTTCCGGGAAGATGTCATCGCCCGGCGCACCGCCTATCTGCTGCGTAAAGCGCGTGAGCGGAGCCATATTCTGTGTGGTCTGGCCGTTGCCGTCTCAAACGTTGACGAAGTGGTCGCCACAATCCGTGCCTCGGCGGATGCTGCGGAAGCACGCGAAAAGCTGATGAGCCGTCGTTGGCCCGCGCATGATATTCTGCCCTATATCAAGCTGATCGACGATCCGACCCACAAAGCCAACGAAGACGGCACCTATAACCTTTCCGAAACACAGGCCCGTGCCATTCTTGAGTTGCGCCTGCAGCGTCTGACACAGATCGGTGTGAAAGAAGTCACCGACGAACTGGAAGATCTGGCGACCAAGATCAAAGACTATCTCGACATCCTGTCGTCGCGTGAACGCATCATGACCATCGTTGGCGACGAAATGCGCCAGATGCGCGATGATCACGCCGTGGAACGCCGCACCCAGATCGTTGACTGGGCCGGCGACATGGACGACGAAGATCTGATCGAACGCGAGGATATGGTCGTCACCATCACCTCTGGCGGTTACATCAAACGCACCGCCCTTGCCGATTTCCGCGCCCAGAAACGCGGTGGCAAAGGTCTCTCGGGGATGTCGACCAAAGACGACGATGTGGTCACCACACTGTTTGTCGCCAATACCCACACCCAGCTGTTGTTCTTCACAACCGATGGTATGGCCTACAAATTGAAAACCTGGCGTCTGCCGCTAGGCGGTCGCACGGCCAAGGGCAAGGCCATCGTCAACATTCTGCCCATCCCCGCCGGGGTATCGATCGCGGCCATTATGCCGGTTGATCGTCCCGACAATGAATGGGACGATTTGCAGATTGTCTTTGCCACCTCCAAGGGCTCGGTGCGACGCAACCGTCTGAGCGATTTCACAAATGTGAAATCAAACGGCAAGATCGCGATGAAGTTCGAGGGCGAGGACGAAGGCACCCGCTTGATCAACGCGCGGATCTGTGACGAGAACGATGATGTGATGCTGGTCACCTCTGGCGGCCGTGCTATCCGCTTCCCTGTCACCGATGTGCGTGTCTTTAACTCGCGCGCCTCAACCGGCGTGCGCGGCATCAAACTGATCAGTGACGGCGATGAAGTTGTCTCAATGTCTGTGGTCAAACATTTCGAAGCCGAACCCTGGGAGCGCAATGACTTCCTCAAGCGCTTCCGCGCCACCCTGGGCGGTGACGCAACAGAAACTGACACCACCGATGACGTCGAAGACACCGGCGAAGAAGGCACTTTGTCCGAGGCCCGCTATCAGGAGATGCTTGAGGCAAACGAACTTGTCCTGACCGTCACCAAAGGCGGCATCGGCAAACTGACCTCGTCGCATGATTATCGGATCTCAGGCCGCGGTGGTCAGGGTGTTACGGCCATGGAGAAATCCATGCGCGGTGGCCCATTGATCGCCAACTTCCCGGTCTCGCTTGCGGATCAGATCATGCTGGCCACCTCAACTGGTCAGTCAATCCGGGTACCCGTCGAAGGGATATCCTTCCGATCACGTGGCGCAGGCGGAGTGAAGGTCTTCAACACAGGCAAAGGCGAAGAGGTTGTCTCGGTTGCCTGGATTGCGGATCAGAGCGAAGAAGACGAGGCAGAGACCGCCGTCGAAACCGAGGGTGGCGAGGGTTAAGCGCTCTTCAACTCAAATATGCCATGAGTAGCGGGCCAAGGGAGGCCCGCTATGAATTTATATACTTGCTCTATTGATCTAAAGAACGACGCCAAGGCGATTTCATTTGCCCATGCTGTCGAACAATGGATGGACCACCTGATGACCAAAGGTGTGATCCACAACTGGCATCTGTTTCGCCGCAAGCTCAACCTCGCGTCAGACAGCCACCGGGATTTTCTGCTGCATATTCAGGTCGAAAATCTGGCCCAGTTGGATCAGGCGTTTCGCATGTTGGGCGAACAGGATGACCATATCGAAACCCTGTATCGCGCGGTGCATGAGCAAATCCTGCAGGCCGATTTTGGTCTTTATCGCCCCTTCCCCGATCCAGAACGCGCCGAGCGCATGGCGCTCCTATAGAACGGCGTAGGTCCACCGAACCAGCGCGCACCTAAAGGGTTTCTTCTTTTCGAAAATACTCTGGGGTGAATGCGCAGCAGAGGGGCAAAGCCCCTCATGCCACTTAACGGATCACAACCCGTAGAGATCGCCAAATTTGGCTTCAAGGTAATCCAGCAATGGCGCCTCCGATGGCGCTTTGCCTGTGGCTTTCTGAATCACCTCACGTGGCTGATACAGCCCGCCATACTGCTGAAGATTGTCTTTCAACCAAGTGGTAGCTGCCTGGGTGTTCCCCTCGGCAAGCTGGGTATCGAGATCAGGAACAGCGCTACGCAGCGCCTCATGCAGACAACCCGCATAGACATTGCCAAGACTATAGGTCGGGAAATAGCCGAAATAGCCCGCCGACCAATGCACATCCTGCAACACACCGTTTGACGCCTTGTCGACCGCAAAGCCAAAGTCGGCCTTAAAGCGGTCGTTCCATGCTGTCTCCAGATCATCGATCGCTAGATCACCCGAGATCACTGCGCGTTCGAGATCAAAGCGCAACAAGACATGCAGGTTATACTGCACCTCATCGGCCTCGGTGCGGATATAGCCGTTTTTGATGCTGTTCACCGCGCCATAGAAGGTCTCTTCATCGGCAATGCCAAAATCACCAAATTCGTCGCGCATCTGTTTGAACAACCACCCCGTATAGGCGCGTGACCGGCCGAGCTGGTTTTCATAAATCCGACTTTGGCTCTCATGAACCCCCATCGACACGCCACAGCCCAGCGGTGTCAGGCGATAGGCCTGATCGATGTTTTGCTCGTAACAGGCGTGCCCCACCTCGTGGATGGTCGAGTAGAAACAGTTGAACGGATCAAGCTCGGCGGTCCGGGTGGTGATACGCACATCATTGCCGCTCCCCGAGCTAAACGGGTGAACCGCTTTGTCCAGCCGTCCGCGGGTCAGATCATAGCCAAAGCTTTCCGCCAGCTTGATGGCCAGTTTCATCTGACCGGCCTCGGGGAAGCTTGTGGTCAGATGGGCTTTTTTAGGCTGCCCCAGAACCGCTTCGCGCAGGGCAACAAGACGCGGGCGCAGCGCACCAAACATCGCCTCAAGATCCGCCGCTTTGGCCCCTGTTTCATACCCATCCAACAACGCATCATAGGTGTCGCCTCCATCGGCGAGCGCCTGACCTTCTTCCTGACGCAGAGCAACAATCTCTTTCAGCGCCGGAGCAAAGGCTTTGAAATTGTCGTCTGCGCGGGCCTCTGCCCAGATAAGATGCGCGCGGCTGACGGTGCGTGCGATTTCTGTGACCAGACGCTCTGGCACTTTGGTCGACCGGTCATAGCCATGACGGATGTGCCGTAGCTGCGCGGCTTCGGTCTCGGTCAGCGTTTTTTCGTCAATCGCCGCCAACCATTCGCCAAGACGCGGGTCAGTGCGCCGCTGATGCAGGATCGATTCCACAGCGCCAAATTCGTCACTGCGCTGCTCGGCAGCACCACGCGGCATCATGGTTTCCTGATCCCAGCTCAGACGCCCGGCAATCTGCCCCAGCGCTTCGGTGTCACGCTGAAAGCTCATCAGGTCGGAAAATGCAGTCATCAAACGGTTCCTCGGATAGATTGTGCAATGGGATAGCGCGCAGCAAACCGGGCGCGCAAAATCAGCGCCCATAGGATCACGGCCCCCAATTGGTGAAGGATCGCCACATGCCAGGGCGCAAGATAAAGAACGGTCACAATGCCCAGAACCATCTGAACAACCAGCATGGCAAATAGCGCATTAAAGCGAAACTGCGTATCTGTTGACGGAGATTTGCGC
This sequence comes from uncultured Pelagimonas sp., assembly GCA_947497905.1. GTDB lineage: Bacteria > Pseudomonadota > Alphaproteobacteria > Rhodobacterales > Rhodobacteraceae > CANMIH01. The sequence continues at coordinate 926,412 of CANMIH010000001.1, read as the reverse complement.
GCCCGACGCCAGACCACGATGCCGAAGATCATAAGCAGATAGCCACAGACCCGGTGCATGAACTGCACCAACCCGGCGTTCTCAAAGAAGTTGCGCCAGACCGGCTCCAGATCAAAGGGAAACGGCGGCAAAATATTCCCTGCCATCAAAGGCCAGTCGTTGTAGCTCCGGCCAGCATCAATCCCAGCAACCAATGCCCCTAGCAGGATCTGCAGAAACGCCAGGTGCAACAGACCTGTCGACATCGAAAACAGCTTGGGCTCGGCGCTGCGGCGGGCCTGCATGAGCTCGCGCTCTTCGCGGCCAAGCGCATAGATATACCACGCAATAAAGCCCAGGATGACAAAGGCCAGACCAAGATGGGTCGCCAAACGGTAAGAGGCGACATCGGTCATTTCGCCCACAAGCCCCGAGGACACCATCCACCAGCCAACGGCCCCCTGTGCCCCGCCAAGTGCTCCGAGCATGACAAGGCGTCCGGTCCAGCCAGTGGGAATGCGTTTGGTCAATAAGAAGAAGACAAAACCCAAGGCCCAGACCAGACCGATCACGCGGCCGAGCTGACGATGGCCCCATTCCCACCAATAGATGAACTTGAACTCAGTCAGGCTCATGCCTTTGTTCTCAAGCTGATACTCAGGGATCGCGCGGTATTTCTCGAACTCGCTTTCCCAGGCTTCCGTCGTGAGCGGAGGCATCGCCCCCGTGACAGGACGCCATTCGGTGATCGACAGGCCTGAGTCGGTCAATCTGGTAAGGCCACCGACCACAATCATGACCACAACCATGGCAAACAACACCATCAACCAGGCACGAATGCCTTTGCGCGCATGGCCTTTTCCTGCGTCAATCATGCCGCCCTGCGGCTGAACGGGCTTCGGGGCGTCGCCCGATACCTCTTCGAATAGCTTGCGTTTTTCCGCCATGGCTCTCTCCATTTGCGCGCGACACTATGCGCAGATATCCGGGGCTTCAAGCACCCGAAATGCCGCGTATTGAGGTAAGGAAAACCTCAGTCAGGCTTTCCAGACTTAGAGCAAATGCCGTTATGGGGTACCTTAGGTGTACAAGTTGACGCACTGCCCTTAGCCAAATGCCTCTGAAAGGACACCAGCCATGAAGACCCTTCTGACCGCCGCCGTTCTTGCCGCTACCGCTCTGACTGCTTCAGCCGCTTCCGCCACATCCGCCTGGATTCAGCACGGTGTTCATCTGAACGCACGCTCCGGACCCGGTACATATTACGATGTGCTTGGCACCTTTGATCCCTGCACCCGTGTCCATATTGTTGGTTACAAAAATGGCTGGGCCAAGGTCTCCTTCAACAACAGCTACTACTGGGTATCCTCGAAATACCTGCGCAACAGTGCCTGTGGCCATAGCTACAAACCAAAGCACACCCCACGCTATAACAACTACTGATCCGCACCGTCAGCTTCCTCCCTGTCTGACGATGTCAGGAACGGGCCGAGTGTCACTCGGTCCGTTTCTTTGTGATCAGGATTTGTCTTTCCAGCGCACCATCTGGCGCATCATGCCATGCATCATCTGAACATCTGCGCGGGTTAGCGGCAGGCGGCTCCACATATTGCGAAGGTTCAGCTTCATTGCGTCGGCTTTATGCTCAGGGAAAAAGAACCCGGCTTCGTCCATGCGATCTTCGTAATGTTTCGCAAGATGCTCAACCTCCTGGCCATTGGCCCACTCGGTGCCTGCCAGTTCTTCGATAATCTCCGGCGTCTCTTGCGTGGCGCGTTGCCACTCATAGGCACATAGCAACACACATTGCGCGAGATTAAGCGAGGCATAGTCAGGATTCACCGGAACAGAGATAATAGCATTGGCCTGAGCAATATCGGCGTTTTCCAATCCGGCACGTTCTGGCCCAAACATGACAGACACCCGTTGACCCGATGCGATCCTGTCGCGGGCTTCCTGCATGGCTTTTTCCGGCGTGTAGACCGGTTTGGTCATGTCACGGGGACGCGCGGTCGTGGCAAAGACAAAATGCGAACTCTCCAGTGCCCCTGCGAGATCATCCGTGAGAACCGCCTCATCCAGCAACCGCCCTGCACCGCTGGCCATGGCCACGGCGCGTTCACTTGGCCAACCATCACGCGGGGCGACGACCCGCATCCGGTCAAGCCGGAAATTCCACATTGCCCGGGCCGCGGCCCCAATGTTTTCACCCATTTGCGGACGGACCAGCACAAAGGCCGGCTGCGCAATTCCCGTTGCCATGCTACATCTCCTAAAGATCCGCCCTGCCCTAATGCTTTCCGCGGGTGGGAACAAGCATTCTACACGCAATGAACCGCATGGAGTTGGCGTTATGGCGATAGACGAAGGGTTGGCCCAATTGATGCGCGATGATCTGATCGATCTCGACGGTCTGGAAGAAAAGCGCATGTTTGGCGGATTGGCGTTTTTGTCGTTTGGACACATGGTCTGTGGCGTCCATAAAGACGGGGCCATGTACCGCGTGGGCAAAGAACACTATCCGGCGGCGCTTGGTCTTCCCGGTGTGCGCGAGATGCAATTCACCGGTCGCCCCATGTCGGGCATGGTTGAAGTCGCTCCAGAGGACTTTGCAGACGATGGCCTGCGCGCCCAGTTGACCCAAATGGCGCTTGGATTTGTGCGATCTTTGCCACCAAAACCGGGCAAATCCTGATAGCCAAACGCGAATTTGCAGGGTATGAGAGCCTCTGACCAAAGCAGGAGACCGTCATGGCGCAAGAAGACCGCCCGCAGATCTATCTTGTCACCCCACCCGAGTTTGATCTTGGGTCGTTTCCTGAAACGCTTGCGCATGTATTGAACGGTGCCGACATTTCCTGTCTTCGCCTGAGCATGGCGACACATGACGAAGATCGCCTGACCCGCGCTGCGGATGCCATTCGCGAAGTTGCGCATGCGGCGGATGTGGCCTTGGTTATCGACACTCATGTTGTCTTGGCACAGCGTCTTGGGTTGGACGGCGTGCATCTGTTGGACGGTGGCCGTTCGGTTGCTGCGGCCCGCAAAACACTTGGGCCTGATGCCATTGTCGGCGCCTATTGTGCCCAATCCCGCCACGACGGCATGGTCGCAGGGGAAGCAGGCGCAGACTACGTGTCCTTTGGTCCTGTCTCGGGCTCGCTTGGCGATGGCAGTCTGGCTGAGGTGGAACTTTTCGACTGGTGGTCGAAGATGATCGAAGTTCCCGTTGTTGCAGAGGCAGGCGTGACCGGTGAGGTTGTCACCCAGATTGCTCCGGTCACCGACTTTTTCGCCATCGGTGAAGAAATCTGGAACACCGAAGATCCTTTGGCAGAGTTGAACAGCCTGATTTCTGCGATGGGCTGAGGGTTACCCCTCAGCTAGAAACCGATCAAAATCCTGTTTCACCTGCGCTTCCATAAAGGCGGCAAGACTTTTGCGGTTGGCAAAATCGTCGACACGCACAGGATCGTGGTACACCAGTTCCACATGCCCCTGTTTGGCCTGCGCCAAGAACTTCAGCAGGCTTGGGGCAAAATCCATGTCGCCCCACCATCCATAGAAGCGCAGATCTTCCCCCATGGGGGCATGATACAAGACGCTGACCGATTGCAGCTGTAGCTCATGCTTCAGACGATCGGAAAAAAACGCCGCAAACAGGGTGGTTTTGAACGGAAGCACCCGCCGGCCGTCTGTTGAGGTCCCTTCTGGGAAGAACAACAGCCGATGCCCCTGCATCAGACGTTCTTCCATGATCTGGGTCTGGGCCTTGGCCTCACGTCGATCGCGGTTGATGAACATCGTCCCGGTTGCCCGCGCAAGCCATCCGATCCCCGGCCACTTGGCCACTTCGGCTTTGGAAACGAAGTAAATGTTCTTGCGGCTGTTGAGCACAAAAATATCAAGCCAGGACGAGTGATTGGCCACGATTGCGCCCGGGCCTTTCATACGCGGCCCCAGAACAGTCACGCGCAGCCCCAGCACACGGAGTGTCGTGCGGCACACAGCTTGGGTGATCCATGGGGTGATCGGACGCTGCAGGCCATAAATGCGCCGTTCAATCAAGCGGACCAGCAAAGACAGCAACAAACCGCCAAACACAACGATCAAGACAATTGGGGCCCGGAAGATGAGAAACATCCAGCCGATGATACCTGGTTTCTCAGCCTGCGGATAGTTTTCGTCATGCCAGGTTGGGCTCATGACCGGCGGTCCTTGGTATACAGATTGCGCTGTTTCGCGGTCATCTTTTCCGTATCCATCACCAGACAGACATCAGTGGTGTTAAAGGCATGGTCGATATAAGCCCCATCGCCAACACAGCCCCCTAATCGCAGATAGGCTTTGATCAGAGCCGGGACCTGTAACATCGCCGCGCGACGATCGATGTCGCTTTCCGCAATCAGATTCATCTCTTGATAATCCCGCGCCCTAACCCGCAAGTCAGGCTGTGACAAATGGCGGTGGTGAAGCAACGACAGGGCTGGTGCCAAAGCGTCAACATCTGTGCCATGGAAACTGGCTGTGCCAAATAGCACTTCGATGTCATGTTGCAGCACATAGTCCGCAAGGCCCTGCCATAAATGAAACATGGCCGCGCCACCGCGATAGTCCGTATGCAGGCACGATCGCCCCAGTTCCAGCAATTTTCGGCCACTCGTGCGCAGCGCTGTCAGGTCGTATTCATCTTCAGAATAAAACTGACCGGCCTTCTGCGCCTGATCTTCCCGCAACAACCGGTAGACACCAACGATTTTGTCGTTCTGACTGTCATCCGAGACAATCAGGTGATCGTAAAAGGGATCAAAACGGTCTTTCTCAAGCCGCGCCTGATGATCGACCAAAGGGCCATCCCCGCCAAGCTCTTCGACAAACACCTCGTAGCGCAGCCTTTGAGCCGCCTGCACATCCGCCTCGTCCTGGGCGAGTCGCACGGTAAATGCCTGCGTGTCTGCGCTCATCTCAGATCCTGTCTTAACCGTTTTCCTGCTTGTAGGATCAGGCAAAAGCTTTGGCAACCGGAGGGCGTGGTTAACACTTCAGAAACCAGTTTCAGAATATGTTAACCATCAAATATCGGGATCAGAAAGACCCGGTTCCCGTCAATCACAACCTTACCGGCCTCGCGGAAATTCACAGTGACCTTGCCATTGATTTTCGACTGTACCTGTCCCGTGCCCCACTCCGGGTTATCCGGATGCTGGACCAACATGCCCGGCTCGAGTATCGAGTTCAAATCGCCCATATCGCACTTTCTGAAGAATTCGGAGCACTGAATGCCCCATACCAACATTTCTCTCGCCACCCTCTTGGGCTCGCGCATGTGTCATGACCTAATCAGCCCCATCGGCGCAATCCAAAATGGATTGGAACTTTTGGAAATGGCTGGCAGCGGCGGGGATATTTCGGCAGAAATGTCACTGATCAAAGACAGCTGCGCAAGCGCCGCTGCGCGTATCAAATTCTTTCGGGTGGCGTTTGGCGGGTCCAGCGAGGGCCAGAACGTGGGCACCCGCGAAATCCTGCAAACGCTGGACGGTATCTGTCAGGGAACTCGCCTTGAAGCGAACTGGACATCAACCGAAGACGCGCCACGTTCTGATGTCCAGCTTGCCTATCTCGCGTTTCAATGCTGTGAAGCTGCGCTCCCGGTTGGTGGATCCATTCAGATCGATGCAGTTGGAAAAGGTTGGTCTCTGACGGCAACGGGCCGAAAAAACAAGTTCGACGAGCCGCTTTGGGCGCACCTGCGCGGCGAAACTGACGGTGAAGATATCCCCGCTTCGCGCATTCAGTTTTTGATGCTGCCCATTCTTGCCGAGGCCCGTGGGCGCAAAGTTGCCGCCACCGCGAACGATGACGGCATTCGTATCGATATCGTTTAAGACCGGACGGTGCCGTCGCCGCGCACCAGGTACTTGAAACTTGTCAATTGCTCGGCCCCAACGGGGCCGCGCGCATGCAGCTTGCCCGTGGCAATACCAATCTCTGCACCCATGCCAAATTCGCCGCCATCGGCAAATTGCGTAGAGGCGTTGCGCATCAGAATGGCACTATCGAGCCGTTCAAAGAACCGATCTGCCGCCGCATCCTCCTCCGCGAGAATACAGTCGGTGTGGTTAGATCCAAACTGCCGGATATGGGCAATCGCCCCGTCAATGTCGTCCACCACCTTTGCGGCGATGATGCTGTCGAGGTATTCACAGCCCCAATCGGCGTCGGTTGCCTCTTGTGTGCCCTCAATGCTGCGCAGGGTTTCGTCTGCGCGCACCTCAACACCCGCATCCATCAGGGCACGGATCACACCCTGACCAATCGTGTCGACCACATCTTTGTGGATCAGCAGACATTCCGCCGCGCCGCAAATGCCAGTGCGACGGGTTTTGGCGTTCATGATGACGCTCAGTGCCTTGACCGGATCTGCGGATTTGTCGACGTAGATGTGTACGATGCCTTCGAGATGGGCAAAGACGGGCACGCGGGCCTCGCGCTGGACCAACCCAACAAGCCCCTTGCCGCCACGCGGCACAATCACGTCAACGGTATCCACCATGGTCAGCAGTTCACGCACCGCGGCGCGGTCACGTGTCGGGATAAGTTGAATGGCATCTTCGGGCAGGCCCGCGGCCTTCAATCCCTCAATCAGACAGGCATGAATGGCGGTTGAGCTATGAAAGCTCTCGGACCCGCCGCGCAGGATCACTGCATTGCCCGATTTGAGGCACAGCGCCCCGGCATCTGCGGTCACATTTGGACGCGATTCATAGATCACACCAATCACGCCCAGAGGTGTCCGCACGCGCTGAATGGTCAAACCGCTGGGTTGCTCCCATTCGGTCATCACTTTGCCAACAGGGTCATCCTGCGCCGCGACAGCCCGCAAGCCATCAACAATACCCTGAATACGATCTTCGGTCAGCAACAGCCGATCCATCATCGCATCGGACAGGCCTTTCTCACGGCCATAGTCCAGATCTTTGGCATTTGCTTCGACAATGTCAGCCCGTTTGGCCCAGACGGCATCTGCCGCTGCTTCAAGCGCCATGCGCTTGGCCTCGGCCGGGGCAAATCCAAGCTCGGCAGAGGCGGCTTTGGCACGGGTGCCGATATCAGCCATCAGGGCGGGAATGTCAGTCAGGTCTTTCATGACGGGTTCCTTTTCAGAGCGTTGGATTTGAAAATCAGGTTAAATCAAGCAGGATGGCGATCAAACCGCCATGTCATCACGGTGAATTAAAACGGCACGACCCGGATACCCCAGAATAGCCTCGATCTCAGAACTTTGGCGTCCGGCAATCTGTGTGGCCTCACTGGCGGTATAGCGACAAAGCCCCTGCCCCAGTGTTTCGCCGCTTTCGCTTTGAATGGTGATAGGATCACCTCGTCCAAAACGCCCTTCGACCTTTGCAAGCCCAGCCGGCAAGAGCGACTTGCCCTTCGCCAAAGCCTCACAGGCGCCTGCGTCGATGGTCAAAACGCCTTGCGGCTTCATCGCAGCGATCCAGCGTTTGCGCGCCGCATGCGGATCAAGTTGTGGGGTAAACCACGTGGCGCGTGCCCCTTCTGCCAACCGGCGCAAAGGGTGTGCCTCGGCTCCATGGGTGATCGCCATAGCACAGCCCGACGCAGTGGCGGCTTTGGCCGCCAACACCTTGGTTTTCATGCCACCTTTTGACAATCCAGACCCGGCATCACCCGCCATCGCCTCAATCTCGGGGGTGATTTTGTCCACCGCTTCGATATGTTGCGCAGTCGGATCAGTATTGGGATTACCGGTATAGAGACCGTCCACATCCGAGAGCAAAACCAACAGATCCGCACCAACCGTGGCCGCCACTTGGGCGGCAAGCCTGTCATTGTCGCCGTAGCGGATTTCATCCGTGGCCACAGTATCGTTTTCGTTCACAATCGGAACCGCACCGAAGCCTAGCAAGGTCGACAGGGTGGCCCGAGAATTGAGATAGCGACGGCGGTCCGCGCTGTCTTCAAGCGTCACAAGAACTTGCGCCGTGGTCAGGCCGTGCGGGGCAAGAGCCTCTTGCCAGGCTCGTGCCAGACTGATCTGACCCGCAGCTGCGGCAGCTTGAGATTGTTCCAGCGGCAGTTCGGACATGGGCAGGCCAAGAATACCGCGCCCAAGTGCGATAGATCCAGACGAGACAAGAACAACATCAGCACCACGGGCGCGAAGTTCAGCAATATCCTCAGCAATCGCAATCAACCACGGACGGCGCAGATCGCCGGTTTTGCGATCCACCAAAAGCGCCGAGCCGATTTTGATAACAATCCGTTTGGCGTTTGACAGAGACGTCGCGGTTAGGGATGCCACGCGCCGCCCTCCTCCTCACCAGCGTCGTCTTCATACTTTGGGCGATCAGCTTCGCGGCGCGCATCCACATGCGGACGTAGAGCCCGTAGAACCTCGCGCACGCCCTCACCGCTGGCACCTGACATTAGAAGAACATTGGTTGCGCCTACGGCCTCAAGCTCTTCTTTCAGGAAGGCACGCTCTTCTTCGTCCAACGTGTCGATCTTATTGAGAACAATCACACGCTCTTTATCCGCAAGACCGGCCCCATAGGCCTCAAGCTCATCACAGATGGTTTTGTAATCTTCCAGAAGCGAGCCTGAGCTGCCGTCAATCAGATGCAATAGCACCGCACAGCGCTCGATATGGCCCAAGAACAGATCACCAAGTCCCCGGCCCTCATGCGCGCCTTCGATCAAGCCCGGAATATCCGCAACCACAAATTCGGTGTTGTCGACCGACACCACACCCAGATTGGGGTGCAGCGTGGTAAAGGGATAATCGGCGATCTTTGGACGCGCGTTTGAAGTCGCCGCGAGGAAGGTCGATTTACCCGCATTCGGCAGACCAACCAATCCCACATCCGCAATCAGTTTCAGACGCAGCCACAGGGTGCGATCGATGTTGGGCTGACCGGGATTGGCACGGCGCGGCGCCTGGTTGGTCGATGTTTTGAAGTGCAGGTTGCCCCAGCCTCCGTTCCCGCCTTTGGCAAGCTGAACACGCTGTCCCAGCGTTGTCAGGTCGGCGATGACGGTCTCTTCGTCTTCGTCCAGAATTTCGGTGCCCACGGGAACCTTGAGCACAATCTCAGCGCCATCTTTACCAGTACGCCCATTGCCCATGCCACTTTGACCGTTGCCCGCAAACCAGTGCTGCTGGTAGCGGAAATCGATCAGCGTATTGAGCCCGTCCACGGCCTCGGCCCAGACGTCGCCACCACGGCCGCCATCGCCGCCATCCGGCCCACCATATTCGATGAACTTTTCGCGGCGGAAGCTGATGCAACCGTTGCCGCCCGAACCGGAGCGGATATAGACCTTACAGAGATCGAGGAATTTCATGGGCGGGTTTCCATTTGTGGCGTGACGGGCGGTTTAGCTGCCTTTGGCTGATGTCTCAAGCTTAGGTTCAGCATATCTGCCCTGTATTTGGTGCAGTCTCAGGCGGTTTGACGGGCCTGCCAGACGTCAGAGGTCAAAGTCACCCGTTTGACAGGGACGGGTTCAGGGTGAAAGGCGCAGGTTGTAGGTTTGATTTCCCCGGTGGGTACATAGCCCAGTTTCGTCAGTACATTCTCGGATCCGGCATTCCCAAGCACCCAACCGCTATCACTGCGCTTAAATCCCTGTTCAAAGGTCCAGGTCAACATGGCCTTTGCGGCTTCTGACATATAGCCCCGCCCCCAGGCAGGTTCCGCCAACCAGTACCCAAGCTCAGGCACACCATTTCTAACGGCAACAGAGACCACGCCTATGGGTTGATCGGCAACAATAACGCGATACCCGGGATCAGCCATGTACTGCGCGACAAAGCTCTCCGCATCTTGCCGGCGATAGGGCCAAGGCAACGCAGTCAGCCATTTCGCCACATTTGGATTGGTGATGTCGCGGAAGATCCAATCTGCATCGCCCGGTTCAAAATGTCGTAAAGTGAGGCGCGCAGTTTGGATCGTCATTTTTTTCCCGCTTTAACTGAGCTTTTTCACATAGGTCCATGTCGGGACCGCGGCGTTTCGAGCGACTGAAAAGGCTTCTGCATCCCCGATGTATTCAAACCCACAGTTCACCAACAAACGTGCCGAGGCCGGGTTGTCCTGAAACACGCTGGCGAACATGGTTTGGTTCTGCATCGGGTTGGCTTCAACAAGCGCGCGTACTGCGTCGGATGCCAAACCAGTGTTCCAGAAGAAAGGAGCGACCCAGAAACTGATTTCAGACTGATTGCGATCCATGCGCTGAAGCGAAATGACGCCAATCAACTCCTCACCGCCGGAGCGCGTGGAATCCATAGCCCAGACATCAACGTCACGTTCAGAGGCCGTCACGCGATCAATAAAGGCCTGGGTTGCCCCCGGTGGCACCGGATGTGCAATCGAGGTGGTCATCTGCGCCACGCGAATATCGCCGGCGTAATGCTCCAACAGCCCAAGGTCCGAGTTCCGAATGGGACGCAGGTCAAAACGCTCGGTCTCGACAACCGGCTGACTGTGATAACTATCAAGGCTCATCTGCACTCTCCTCATGTGCATCTGCCTGTACAAATAAGGCGCGAAAAGCGGGATACCAGAAGGCTACTCAGAAAGTGAGCACGCCACACTTTTCAAACAAAAAGAAAAAGGGACCGGCTGTCGCCGATCCCCCTATGTCTTAGAAACCTAAAGGTCGGCTTATTCAGCGGCCTCCGCCACTGGCAGGACCGAAATAAAGGTTCGGCCTTTGAGGCCTTTGCGGAAGGTGACTGCACCTTCTTCGGTTGCAAAGATGGTGTGATCTTTGCCCATGCCTACGCCTTCACCCGGCCAGAACTTGGTGCCGCGCTGACGCACGATGATGTTGCCCGGGTTGGCCGCCTGGCCACCGTACAATTTCACACCAAGACGACGACCAGCTGAGTCGCGACCGTTGCGGGAGGAACCGCCTGCTTTTTTATGTGCCATGAGTTACTCTCCTATAGCCTTATGCCAGCGACTTGGCTTGCTCGACCCACTCAGGCTTGACTTTGGTACCTTCAAAGGTCTCCACGTCAACAGCAGCCAGTTGGGCAAAGGTGTTGATGCCTGCGTCTACCAATTTCTTGGCAGCGGCGGGGCCTACACCGGTGATCTGGGTCAGATCGTCAGCAGCAGCGGCGGCGGCAGGTGCAGCGGCAGCAGCCGGAGCTTTAGCAGCGGCAGGAGCCGAACCGGCACCCAGAGCAGCTTTAACACCAGTTGCGTCTGCGCCCGAAGCCAGAACCTCGGTCACGCGAACCAGTGTCAGTTGCTGACGGTGGCCCTTGGTGCGCTGCGAGCTGTGCTTACGACGACGTTTGACGAAGTTGATGACCTTGTCACCTTTGATCTGGTCAACGACTTCGGCCTGAACCGCTGCGCCTGCAACCAGAGGTGCGCCGACAACAGTCTTGTCGCCACCAACCATCAGAATTTCGTTGAACTGAACGGTTTCACCCGCATCGGCAGCCAGCTTCTCAACACGCAGGATATCACCTGCCTGTACTTTATACTGTTTGCCACCAGTCTTCATTACCGCGAACATTCGCGTGTTCCTTTCTCTCCCGCGTTCTACGGCCCCCGTCAGACAGGAGTTTTGGCTAGTGCCGCCTCGAACCGCGCGACCCGTTAGGGACGTTGTTTAAGCAAAAACGAAAAGGCGGGGCCAAAAGCCCCGTCTCTCACAGGGCGATATCTACTCGCTTAAGCCTTAAAGTCAAGAGTTTTACACAGGGCGTGCATCACTCTACAGATCCTGCCCCGACAGATGATGCGCGGCGGCCAGCCCCATAGCGTAAGAAATATCATCATACATGCCGTTGAAGGCCACAAAAAGGCTTCTGTTCAGGGCCTGTCCAGCATCCGACTTTGAGATTTCCGTATAAGTCTCAAGCTCCTCTTTGGCCAGGGGGCCATAGGCCAGCATCAAAAACCCATAGACCCATTCTTCGGTGTCATTATAGGTAAAGCCTTCGGTTGACCAAATCTCGCTCAGAATATCTTCTTCGGTCTGATCCAACGCGCCGCCCTGGATCAATCCGCGATAGAACTGATACGACGAATTCATCGCGCCTTCGACATTGGCCTCAACAAGATTGTTCACCTCGACATATTCGCGAATGGGATCGATCTTGGGATCTTCCGCACGCACACCGGTATGAAAGGCCGCCCGCGCCGCCTGTTCGATTTCAGAATCTGTCATCGCTTCGCGGGCAGAAATCTCAAGCCCGATGATCCGGGCGCCAAGTTCGGTTTCAAAAAACGCCGTCATGCGCGCGGCATCATCTTCGGCAATCGAACGCTCAAGCCCCTGCGTTACAGAACGGCGCATCCGGTCGATATCATAGATATCCGAGACCTGCGCGCCCCAGGACCCACTGCCTCCGTTTGCGAACATATCCGAGGCCAGTTCATCCCCGTAGGTGACGCCCTCATTGCGCATGACCTGCAGCAACTCATCCAGGCGCATGGCATTATACAAGTCCTGATGCGGACCGGCCCAGCCGACCATCGGCAGCACAGTCAAAACGCATGTCATGGCCAAACGAGAAAGCATTCGACACCTCCAATAGCAACGCCCCAAGAACCTAAGTCTTGCCGGGCCAAAAACCAAGTGCGCGGAGACTGGCAAAAAATTGTTATTTTCTGGTTGCATCCCCCCAGACCAATCTCTAAACGCTCCCTCACCAGACCGCGGAGAGGTGCCGGAGTGGTCGAACGGGGCGGTCTCGAAAACCGTTGTCCCTTCACGGGGACCCAGGGTTCGAATCCCTGTCTCTCCGCCATACCCCTTCGGGTTCCCCACCTAAAATCATCGTACATCCGCTGAGCTCTTGTCGTGTGCATCCGCGCCGATCTTTATCTGACGAAGCCGCCAGTTGGGAAAGAATAGGCAACTTCGACACCTCAGCCCTGCCATGAGCACGATCAGCCTTATCATGTCGGCGGCGTCCACCTCGAACTCCTCGTCTGTGGTCTTCCTTTTCCCCACGAGAGCTCCCTTTACTTCTAAGCGTAGATCGGCCCGCGCGCAGAGGCTCAGCTGCATTCGGATGAGCACGGTCTAATTTCCTGACCATTCCAGTCATGAAGCTATGCTTTTTCCTGACGCCCCGCGTGACTAGGTCGAAGTCAGACCTTTCAAACGCGGACCGACCACATGACAAACCCAGACATTTCCGCCGACTTTCCATTCGCCTCACACTTTGTCGACGTGAAAGGCAGCAGGATTCACTACATCGACGAAGGGACTGGTGATCCAGTCCTGTTTCTTCACGGCAACCCGACCTCGTCCTACACTTGGCGCAATATCATTCCATATGTTTCCCCGCATACCCGTGCGATTGCGGTGGACCTGATCGGCTTTGGCAAATCTGACAAACCCGACATTTCCTACGGCTTTGATGACAGCTACGCCTATCTCGAGGGATTTATCGAGACCATTGGCCTCACCAACATCACATTGGTGGTGCAAGATTGGGGCTCTGGGCTGGGGTTCCACTTCGCCAACAAACATCGCGAAAAGATAAAGGGCATCGTTTTTATGGAAGCGATGCATTGTGAGATCGATTTCGCCGCTCTCAGCCGGTCTGACAAACTACTGATGAAAATGATCCGTGCGCCTGTCGCCAGCTGGCTGATGCTGGGTGTGATGAACAGTTTCGTGAAACAGATGCTGCCCGATTGGATTTTGCGCGATCTGAGCCAGAAAGAAATGGCGGCGTATCTTGCGCCGTTTCCAACTGTGAAAAGCCGCAAACCGATTTATGTCTTCCCGCGCGACGTTCCGGTCGAGGGCAAACCGGTACATATTTCACGCGCGGTGGCAGCCTATTCCCAGTGGCTCACGGAATCCCCTATTCCGAAACTGTTTCTCCACGCGGATCCCGGTGTCTTGATCCGGCAAAAGGATGTGCTCTGGATCAAAGAAAATTTCCCTAATCTGACAAGCGTCGACCTCGGCAAGGGTCTGCACTTTTTGCAGGAGGATTACCCGCATGAAATCGGGCAGGCCTTGGTCGACTGGTATCTGTCTCATTCCAACCCCAGCAACGAAGGATCACGCCGTGTCGTATGATTTCCCCTCCGCCACACCCCATGGTGAGATTGTCGAGATCTTCCCTGACGTCTTCCACCTGACCGGCAGTGTTGACATGATGCCAGGCATGCGGATCAGCCGCGCAATGACCATACTCAGAGAAGGCACCTCCCTGACCCTCATCAGCCCGATCCGCCTGTCAACTGAAGGCTTGACCGCCCTCGACGCTCTGGGGCGTGTCGAGAACATCGTCAAGCTGGGCGCCTACCATCTGGGGGCGCAAAACGGTCTGGATGATCCGTTTTACGTGGACAGATATGGCGCCAAGTACTGGGCCCTCGAAGGTATGGAGCATCAGGGTGGGTTGACCACGGATCATTTATTGCAGGTGGATGGAGAAATGCCCTTAGCTGACCTGTCGTTCTTCCGCTACGAAACATCCAACTTGCCGGAAGGTCTGTTTGTGTTGAACCGTGAAGGCGGCATCCTGATCTCGGCTGACAGTTTGCAAAACTGGACCGAGCCAGACGCCTTCTTCAGTGACATCGCAGCCGAGCGCATGGGGCAAGCTGGCTTTTTCAAACCTGCCAATATCGGGCCAGAATGGATGCGTTTCTGCGCCCCGGACCCAAACGAATTCCAGCGGGTTGCGGCGCTTCCATTTCGACACCTTCTGCCCTCCCATGGCACTCCCCTTCTCGACCACGCCAAAGAAGCGCTAGCCGAAACCTTAGCAAAAACACTCGCTCCTTAACCGCCGCCACAAATCAAGGTTTCCGGATTGCCAGATTATGTCTGGCAATTCCGGCATCCCTGATGATGTCCGGCAGGAAAAGTCTCATCTTTCGACTCATGTGAGAGAAATTCATGGTCCACCGGTTTTTTAGGGTTGCGTCCATCCACGGCTAAGACTAAACGCTCCCTCACCCCCCGCGGAGAGGTGCCGGAGTGGTCGAACGGGGCGGTCTCGAAAACCGTTGTCCCTTCACGGGGACCCAGGGTTCGAATCCCTGTCTCTCCGCCACTAAATCTAACGAGGATTTAGTCACTCTATGGAAAGCCAGATCGGCGATCCGAATACCAGCGACCACATCCACCGGGCCTATGGCCCCTCACTCACCGTTAGATCAGACCTGTTGGCGGCTCGTTTCTGCCAACTCCGGGAACCCAGTTTTGACCACATTCGACACCCTCGGCCTTGCCGATCCCCTTCTCAAAGCCATCTCTGACGAAGGATACACCGATCCGACCCCGATTCAGGGCAAGGTTATTCCTTTGATGCTGGCCAACCGTGATGTGGTTGGCATCGCGCAAACCGGCACCGGCAAAACCGCGTCTTTTGTCCTGCCGACATTGCATCGCCTGATTGAAACCAACGCGCGTCGCGTGCCCAAGCAGTGCCAGGCGCTCATTCTGACGCCCACCCGCGAGCTGGCGGCGCAGATTGTTGAAAACATCAAGGCCTATTCGAAATACAGCCGCGCTTCGGTCGCACTGATTGTGGGCGGGGTTCGCCCCGGCCCGCAGATCAAAACTCTAAGCGGTGGCGTGGACATTGTGGTTGCCACCCCCGGTCGCCTGCTGGATCACCTGTCCAGCAAAGCAATCAATCTGACATCGACCCATACCGTCGTCATCGACGAAGCGGATCAGATGCTCGATCTTGGCTTTTTGCCCAGCATCCGCCAGATCATGGAAAAGCTGCCGCAGAAACGTCAGACGGCGCTTCTGTCGGCGACCATGCCCACGCAGATCCGCAAGCTTGCCAATGACTTCCTGAACGATCCAGCGTCGGTCAAAGTGGCCGCTGTGTCCAAACCAGTTGAGCGCATTGCCCAGACCGTGCGCCACATCGATCAACAGGCCAAGCGGCATGAGCTTGTCAAAATCCTATCCGAACCTGACATTCAGCGCGCCGTCGTCTTCACCCGCACCAAACACGGCGCGGATCGGGTCTGCAAACAGCTGATGGCGGCGAACATTACTGCTGCGGCCATCCACGGCAACAAAAGCCAGAACCAGCGTGACCGCGCGATGAACGGCTTCCGCACTGGGGAAATCAACATTCTCGTTGCGACCGATATTGCGGCACGTGGGATCGACATTGATGATGTCTCACATGTGGTCAACTTCGACCTGCCCAACGTGCCCGAAGCCTATGTGCACCGCATCGGTCGAACCGCCCGCGCCGGGCGTTCGGGCACTGCAATTTCCTTCTGTGATCCGGGTGAGATCAAACAGCTGCGCGATATCGAAAAGCTGATTGGCAATGCCATTGAGGTTGTGGGTGAAGGTCCTTTCGTCCTGCCTGACAGCATCGAAGGGCCCACACCGAAACCCGGCGGCACACGGCGCGGCAATCACAAGCCACGCGGCCGGTCTGGTGGCGGGGGGCGTCCGGGGGGTGGTCAGAACCGCAAACCCAAATCGAAGGGCTCTGAGGGCGGTGGGGCAGGCAAAAAGCCGTCGCGCAACCGCCGTCGCGGTAAACCCTCTTCCGCTGCATAAGCGAGATGACAAAAGGGCCGACAGATCTGTCGGCCCTTTCTTGTTTCTAACCCCTGCGGTTTAGCCAAGCACCGCTTTGACCGCGCGCACGGTGCCGGACACCACCTGATCCACTTCCGCGTGGCTTAGGCAGAACGGCGGCGCAAAGCCCAAGATATCGCCCTGCGGCATGGCCCGCGCGATGATCTTGTCCTGCTCCAACAGTTTGGCCGAGATCTGTGGTCCGATTTTGGCAGATGCGTCAAAGAACATGCGGTCTGATTTGTCCGATACGAACTCCACAGCGCAGAGCATGCCGTCCCCCCGGATTTCGCCCACATTTGGGTGATCACCCAATGCGTCGCGCATAGACGTGTTCAAATATGCGCCGACCTCACCCGCATTGCTCACAAGGTTCAACTTGTCCAACAGTTCAAGGTTCGCAACACCCGCCGCCGCGCCGATCGGATGGGCGGAATAGGTCCAGCCGTGACCAATCGGGCCGTTCTCATCCGTGCCCTGCTCTAGAACGTTCCAAACCTTGTCTGAGACAATAGATCCGGACAGCGGCGCATAGGCCGATGTGAGCCCCTTGGCGATGGTGATGATATCGGCCTCAATGCCATAATGATCGGAGCCAAACATTGTGCCCAATCGGCCAAATCCGGTCACAACCTCATCCGCCACCAGAAGAATATCGTGTTTCTTCAATACGGCCTGAATGGCTTTCCAATACCCTGTGGGCGGAGGAACAATGCCGCCGGTGCCCAGAATGGGCTCACCAATAAAGGCGGCAATGGTATCCGCCCCTTCCCGCTCGATCAGCACTTCGAGCTCGGCAACGCAATGCGCCACAAACTGCTCTTCACTCTGCTCCAGATTATCGCGACGGAAGTAATAGGGCGCCTCGGTATGAACCACCTGGCCCAGCGGCAGATCAAACTTTTTGTGGAACAACTCCAGCCCGGTCAGCGATCCCGTCACCAGTCCCGAGCCGTGATAGCCACGCCAGCGCGAGATGATTTTCTTTTTCTCAGGCCGCCCGAGGATGTTGTTGTAGTACCAGATCAGTTTGACGTTGGTTTCATTGGCATCCGAGCCCCCCAACCCGAAATAGACCTTGGACATGTTTTTGGGTGCGCGATCGAGGATCATCTTTGACAGAGTGATCGAGGCCTCGGTCCCATGCCCGACGTAGGAATGGTAATAGGCCAGCTCATGCGCCTGAGCGGAAATCGCATCGGCGATCTCGCTTCGACCATAGCCTACGTTCACGCAATACAGGCCCGCAAAGGCATCAAGAAGTCTGGTCCCGTCCCGGTCTTCGATATGAACACCACTTGCGGTTTTGATCACCCGGTTCGGGCTTTCGCCGCGCGCGTGCTGGGCCAAATGGGTCGAAGGGTGGAAAAAGTTCTCGCGATCCCACTGGGTGAGATAGTCATTGGTCGACATGGCACATCCTGATCAGAGTTTTGCGCAGTCTTGCAAAGCCTCATCGACCATTGTCCGGAAATTTAGCAGATTTCAGTCCAATGGACGGTCACCTGCCCCCAACAGCAGCTCAAAAGGCGGTGCCGTCGTCGACTTCACCAGTTTGGTTACCACATAGGTGAAATAGCGGTGCACCCCGATTCCGGCATCCAGCATCTCGTCGATAAAGCTTTGATAGCTGTCCATATCCCGGGTTTGCACCTGCAGCAGATAATCCAGACCGCCCCCCAAGGCCCAACAACCCGTGACCTCATCAAAGGCCTGAATTCCGGTCTCGAAATTTCGAAAGCTCGCCGCCGTATGATCCCCGATGTCCAACACAACAAAGACGGTCACATGCGGCGTGATCTTTTTGAGTGCGATCCGCGCGCCATAGCCGGATATCAGACCCGCGCGCTCCAGCTTTTTCAACCGATCCCAGGCGGCACTGGGCGACAGCCCCACCCGATCACTCAGGCCCGCCTTGGTGATGCGCCCGTCCTGTGACACCGCACGCAAAATCTCAAGATCCCGATCATCCAGTCGTATCACCGCGCCACACCACCATTTCAGTTCGCGTCGCCACTATTGTATACATCATGAGGTTGGTCAAAGGGGCGTGCAGACATTTTTCATTGAATTCCACTGCGAATCCCAACCTATTACCGAAAACACGTCACTCGATGTACACAACAACAGGAGCGTACATGCCCATCACCAACGCCGCGTTCAGTCAGACCGAATATGACCGCCGTATCGCCAAAACCCGTGCGGCCATGGCCAAGGCCGGTTTGGACTTCCTGTTTGTCACCGATCCGTCAAACCAAGCCTGGCTGACCGGTTACGACGGATGGTCTTTCTATGTGCATCAGGGGGTAATCCTCGGGCTAGAAGGTGAACCGGTCTGGTGGGGCCGCAATATGGATGCCTTTGGCGGGCGGCGCACCTGCTGGATGGCAGATGAGAACGTGGTGGGCTATGCCGATCATTACGTGCAATCCACCGTGCGCCACCCGATGCAGGATCTGGCCACACATATCACGCGGCTGGGCGGTGCATCCGCTCGCATCGGCGTTGAGATGGAGAACTATTACTACTCCGCCAAAGCCCATGCGGTTCTTACCCAGGAGCTGTCAGAGGCCACTCTTGTTGACGCCACAGCCCTTGTGAACTGGCAACGACTGATCAAATCCGACGAAGAGATTGGGTTCATCCGCAAGGCCGCCCGGATCACAGAAAAGGTCATTGCCAAAGCGATTGACCGCGCCGCGCCCGGCGTGCGCAAAAACGAATTGGTGGCTGACATCTATCACGCTGGCATCACCGGTGTTGACGATGATTGGGGCGACTATCCCGCGATTGTGCCTCTGACACCCTCGGGGCTTGATGCCACTGCGGCCCACCTGACCTGGGACGGCGCCCCAATGAAAGCGGGTGAAGCCACTTTCTTTGAACTATCCGGCTGTTATCGCAGGTATCACGCACCGCTGTCGCGCACCGTCTATCTGGGGAAACCACCCCAAGAGATGCTAGATGCCGAGGCCGCACAAATTGAAGGCATCGCGGCGGGCCTAGACATGGCGCGGGCCGGCAACCGCACCTGCGACATCGCCAATGCCTTTATGGATGTACTGGCGAAACACGGCATTTCGCGCGAAGGCCGCATGGGCTATCCCATCGGCCTCTCCTACCCGCCCGATTGGGGCGAACGCTCGGCCTCGATCCGCTCGGAAGATGAGACCATTCTGGAACCCGGCATGACCTTCCATTTCATGCCTGCGCTCTGGATGGACAGTTGGGGACTTGAGACCACAGAAACTATTCTGATCACCGAAGATGGCCCGGCTGAAGCGCTCTGTCAGGTGGATCGCAAACTGTTCATCAAGGACTGATCGGTGGATTTCCTCGCTGAGACCCGCGCCCTGCTGGCCGAGTTGATCGCCTTCCCAACCGTGTCGAGTGACAGCAATCTGGCGATGATCCATCATCTGGCGCAGAGGTTCGAGGACCTCGGCGCCAGCGTTGAGATCTGGCACGACGAGACCGGCACCAAAGCCAACCTTTTTGCCACCCTTGGCCCAATGCAGGACGGCGGGATTATTCTGTCCGGTCATAGCGATGTGGTTCCCGTGGCCGATCAGGATTGGAGCAGCGATCCGTTTGAGATGATCCAACGTGAAGATACATGGGTCGGACGCGGAACCTGCGATATGAAAGGCTTTATCGCCGCCGCCACGGTGATGGCCCGGCACTATGCGACGCTTGATCTGAAACGACCCGTGCATTTCGCCTTTACCTATGACGAAGAGGTGGGGTGTTTCGGCGGTCAGGCACTGGCGAAAAGTCTAAAGGCCAAGGGGCTCTCCCCGGCGGTGGCCATTGTCGGCGAACCCACCTCAATGCAGATCATTGAGGGGCACAAGGGCTGTTACGAATATTCCACGCATTTCACCGGGCTAGAAGGCCATGGCAGCACGCCGGATCACGGGGTGAATGCGGTGGAATATGCGGTGCGTTACGTGAGCAAACTGTTGGAGATCAAATCCGACCTGATGGCACGCGCGCCCAAAGACAGCCGGTTTGAGCCCCCCTGGACCACTATAAACACCGGCAGTCTGATCGGCGGCACCGCCCACAATGTGATCCCCGGCAAAGCTCAGGTCGATTGGGAAATGCGGCCGGTTCAGAAATCGGATGCGGATTATACAAAACAGACGCTTCAGCGGTTTTGCGAAGAGGATCTTCTGCCGGCGATGCGGGCAATCCACCCCGAGGCCCGCATTCACACCGAGGTCATTGGCGAGGTGGATGGGCTTGTCCCCATGGAGGACAATGCGGCGCGCGATCTGGTTATGGAGTTGACAGGGGCAAATGGCGCGGATCTTGTGCCCTTTGGCACCGAGGCCGGAATTTTTCAGGACCTCGGCATGAGCGTTGTGGTCTGTGGTCCCGGCTCGATTGCGCAGGCCCATAAGCCCGACGAATTCATAGCCATTGATCAGGTTGAGCTTTGCCTGAAGATGCTGCACGACCTGTCGCGCAAGCTCATCTAAAGGACATCCCACGTGCCAAGCCCGGATCCCAATACCAACTCAGGCCCAGCCCGCGACCGGTTTGATGCCTTGCATCAGGAATTGCGTGACCGGATCTGCCTGCTGGATTACGCGCCGGGCACACGGCTGTCAGAGACCGTTTTGGCTGAAGAGTTTGGTGTGTCACGCACGCCCATGCGGCGGGTTCTTGCGCGGCTTGAGGCCGAGGGGCTTTTGCATTCTGTTCAGGGCGTGGGCACCTTTGTAACCGACGCTACTATCGACGAGCTGGAGCAAGTTTACAGGCTGCGCATGGAGCTTGCCGAACTGTCCGGCCGTCTGGCCCCTATGCGGCCTACGCCGGATCAACTAGACGGGTTTCGCCAGATTTCAAACCGGGCCAAAGCCCTGATCGACACTCCAGATCCGCGCGCCTTTGCACGGCTGATCATGGATTTCTTCCTGGCGCTTCTCGCCCTGACAGACAATGCGCCCCTGCGTGAGATTTCCGAGCGGCTTTACTTTCAGACCACACGCATCTGGCTCACATCCCTGTTCGATTCCGTGCTCGATGCCCAACGCGAGTATGAGATTTTCAATCGCGAGGTCGAAGACATCCTTGTGGCGCTGGAAATTGGTGACATGCAGGCCGCCGCCCATATTCAGCGCGCCCATATCTCGATGAGTTTCACCCGTATGCAACAGGGCACGTCCTAACCCAAACGAGTCCGCTGCAGGTGAGGTGTTACCCCAAAGCTTGTGCGGTAAACCCGCGAAAAGTGACCCGGGTTTTCAAAACCACAGGCCAGTGCAATTTCGGTGACCGAGGATTCCGTTTGCACCAACAGGTTACGGGCCCGCTCAAGCCGCATTTCCATATAGAATTTCTTCGGCGTGGTGTTCAAATACTTGCCAAAAAGCCGTTCAAGCTGGCGCGGAGAAATTCCGATATCTGCCGCGATCACAGCCGGTGAAATGGGGGTTTCGAGATTGTCATTCATCATCTGAATGGCCTTGGCCATATGCGGATTGCGCATGCCGTTGCGGGATTGCAGCGACACGCGTTGCTCTGCCGTGGCATGGCGTACGGCGTTGTACACCATCTGATCGGACACAGCGACCGAAAGGTCATAGCCATGCGCTGCCTCAATCAGATGCAACATCAGATCTGCGGTGGCTGTTCCTCCCGACGCGGTCATATGTTTTTCATCTGCAACAAAGACATTGCGCACCAGATTGACCTCAGGAAAGCGCTCAGAAAAGCTGTCGTGATACTCCCAGTGTATGGCTGCCTGCGATCCATCCAACATCCTGGCCTCGGCCAGTATCCATGCGCCTGAGCACAGCGCCCCTATCTTGATCCCCTGCGCTCGCCCCCGACGCAGCAAGGCCAGAACCGGCTTTGTCACATGATTTTTCATATGAATGCCGGACAGGACAAACATCTGATCACATTTAGGAATATCACTCAAATCATGGTGGACCAAGGTGACCGATCCATTGGAGCACACCGCCTGCGCTCCATCCTCAGACGCAAAGGACCAACTATAAAGCTCCTGACCGCTGACAAGATTGGCGATGCGCAATGGTTCAACCGCACAGGAAAAGGCCAGATGCGAAAACTCTTCGATCAACACAAAAACCATATGCTGGGTGCGGGTCATCCTGGCCTCCTTTCGTGTTTGGCAGTCGTCTGGGGTACTATCGCAAACTTTTTAATGTACACAACTTGTATTTTCAGTTTACACAGATTGCACATCTGAGTCTTTTCTCAGACCAACTATCAAGGTGAGCCCATGAAAGACGCGGCCAAGCGCAAAAAATCAGTTCTCTACGATCACCTAAAAACGGCGATCATGACGCTTGATCTGCAGCCGGGGGCCGATCTGGATGAGGCCACCCTCTCCGAGGAGTTTTCACTCTCCCGCACCCCGTTGCGCGAAGTTCTGCGGCAATTGGCTGGTGAAGGATATGTTGACCTACGCGAAAATCGCGGTGCCCGGGTCTCTGAGATGTCGCACACCACACTGCGCGACTTCTTTCTGGCTGCCCCTATGATGTATGGCGCGATCCTGCGACTGGCCGCCATGAATGCCAAACCCGGTCAGATAGCGGCGCTGAAAGACGCCCAACAGGATTTCAAATCCGCATTGCGCACGGGGTCAGGGGCCGATCGGGCCATGGCAAACAATCTGTTTCATGAAATCACCGGAGAGATGTCGGACAACATCTATCTCCTCCCGTCGTTCAACCGGCTTTTGATCGACCATGCCCGGATCGGCATGACCTTTTACCGCCCACAAGACAACGCCATGGCCGAAAACCTGAACGAGGCCAGCGCCCAACACGACGCGATCATTGCCGCCATTGAGGCGCGCGATGAGACCGCTGCCGCTCAATTGGCCATCGACCATTGGAACCTGTCACGCGACCAGATCGAACTGTTCGTCATGCCCACCGGGCTTGACGTGCCTCTGGGCTCCGTGACCCGCAAAACCCCAGCATGAGGACCACATGACCCCCATCTTCACATTCGAAGGGATTTACACGCCGGTCGTGACCCCCTTCACCGATGATCACTGCGTCAATTGGGATGCCCTGGCCGATGTGATCGACAATCTGATCGACAAAGGCGTGCACGGGTTGATCTCGGGCGGGTCCACCGGCGAAAACTATGCGCAAAGCGTCGAAGAACGCCTTGAGATTGCACGATTCACCCGGGAGCGCAGCAAAGGTCGCCTGCCGATGATTGTCGGCACAGGCGCGATGATGACACCGGACTCGATTGCCCTTGCCACCGGGGCGCGCGACATGGGCGCAGATGCTATTTTGCTGGCCACCCCGCCCTATTCCGTGCCGACCGAGCGCGAGAATGCGCTGAATGCGCTGGCCATCGACAAGGCGGCCAATCTGCCGGTGATGCTATACAACTATCCCGGCCGGATGGGCGTACACATGGGCGAAGAGTTTCTCGATCGTGTGGGCCGCAGCCGCAACATCTGTGCCATCAAGGAAAGCTCGGGCGATATCAATCGCGTGCATCTTCTGGCGCGGGATTACCCGCATATCCAGATGTCCTGTGGCATGGATGATCAGGCGCTTGAGTTCTTCGCCTGGGGCGCGCGCAGCTGGGTCTGTGGCGGCTCGAACTTCCTGCCGGAAGAACACGTCGCCCTGTATCAGGCCTGTGCCGTTGAGGGCAATTTCGACAAGGGCCGCCGCATCATGAGCGCGATGATGCCCCTGATGCGCGTGCTGGAACAGGGCGGTAAGTTCATTCAATGCATCAAACATGGGGTCACTCTGAACGGCATTGGCACCGGCCCCATGCGCCCACCGCTCAAAGGGCTGAACAAAGATGACAAACGCGCGTTGGAACAGGTGATCCGCGTGCTCAAACGCACCATCGCCGATATTCAGGCCGAGGGGTAAGAGACATGGATCTGCTGACACAAGAAGAATACCGCGCCATTGCCGCCGGTCTGACGTTGCCAACCAATGCCTTCATCGATGGAGGCTATCGCCCTGCAGCCTCGGGCAAGACTTTTACTTCGGTCAATCCCGCAACCGGTGAGGCTCTGGCCGAGATTGCCGCCTGTGGGAAAGAGGATGTTGATTTCGCAGTAGAAAAAGCCCGCGAGGCCTTTGAAGACGGCCGCTGGTCGAAGATGCATCCGTCTGAGCGCAAAGATATCCTGATCCGGTTTTGCAAGCTTCTGACTCGCAACGCCCGCGAACTGGCAGTAATGGAAAGTCTGGACAGCGGTAAAACCATCTTTGACTGTGAAACCGTCGATGTGCCGGAAACCATTCACTGTCTGAAATGGCACGCCGAGGCCATCGACAAGATCTATGATCAGGTATCCCCGGCCTCTGATGATCACATTGCCATGGTGGTGCGCGAACCCATTGGCGTTGTTGGCCTCGTGCTGCCGTGGAATTTCCCCCTGTTGATGCTGGCCTGGAAAATTGGCCCGGCGCTGGCGGCGGGGTGTTCCGTGGTTGTGAAACCCGCTGCGGAAACCACACTCACCGCATTGCGTGTGGCCGAGATTGCCGCAGAGGCCGGGTTGCCAAAAGGCGTGTTGAACATTGTCCCCGGTGGCGGCGCCGAGGTGGGCGAACCCATTGGGCGGCATATGGATATCGACATGGTGTCCTTCACCGGCTCAACCGTGACCGGTAAACGCTTTCTCACCTATTCGGCGGAAAGCAATGCCAAAGAGGTTGTGCTTGAGATGGGGGGCAAAAACCCGGCCATTGTTATGGACGACGCCGAAAATCTGGACCGTGTGGCCCAGCACATCGTCAACGGGGCCTTCTGGAACATGGGCGAAAACTGTTCTGCCTCATCCCGCCTGATCGTACACAAGGATGTCAAATCCGAGCTGCTGGACCGCATTGCCCACCATGCACGCGCGTGGAACATCGGCGATCCGCTTGACCCCGAGACCCGCATGGGGGCGCTGGTGTCGGATGCGCATTTCTCAAAGGTCTGTGGCTATCTTGATCAGGCTGAAACCGTAGTTCTGGGCGGCAAAGCCGAAAACGGATTTGTCGAGGCCACCGTGGTTGAAGTGCCCGGCAACGGTCACCCCCTTGCCCGCGAAGAGATCTTTGGCCCCGTCCTGTCCGTGATCGAAGTTTCGGGCTATGATGAAGCGATCAGCATCGCCAATGACACAGACTACGGGCTATGCGCCTCGATCTTCACCGCCAACACCAAACGTGCCATTCGCGGCGCCCGCGCATTGCGAGCGGGCACAGTCACGGTCAACAGCTTTGGTGAAGGTGATATCACCACACCGTTTGGTGGGTTCAAACAGTCGGGGTTTGGCGGGCGCGACAACTCGGTTCACGCCCATGACCAGTACACCCAGCTGAAAACCATCTGGATTGATCTGGCGGATGACGATGATGAGGCCGTCGCGTGACGGCCTACCGTGCCAAATCCCTGCCGGTCCAACGGGGGCCGGCAGCCTGGAATGCCATTCTGGGGGCTGCCCCGTCGCGCCCGATACTGGACAGCGATCTCACTGCAGATTTTGTGGTGATCGGCGGCGGGTTCGCGGGCCTATCGGCGGCGCGCCGTCTTAAACAGTTGCACCCCACTGCGAAGGTTGTTGTTCTTGAGGCAGGTCAGATCGCCGAAGGAGGCGCGGGTCGCAATTCGGGGTTTATGATCGATCTACCCCATGATCTTGCCTCGGACGATTACGCCGGTGCAGGCGATGACAGAGCGACCATTGCGCTGAACCGACAGGCGATAGACTTCGCCCACCTCGCGGTGGAAGATTACGGCATCGACGGCAACTATTTTGTGCCCATGGGCAAGGTCAATGGCGCCGTCAGTGCAACCGCCAAAGCGCATAACGACAGCTATGCCAAACACCTGGCAAGCCTTGGAGAAACAAGCGAAGCGCTTGATCCGCAACAGATGTATGAGCTGACAGGCTCGCGTCACTACACCTCGGGACTGTACACCCCCGGCACTGTGATGTTGCAACCGGCCGGGTATATTCGGGGTCTTGCGGAAGGCTTGATCCGGGATGGTGTGTCGATCTTTGAACAAAGCCCCGTGACCGGATTTCAGAAATCAGGCACCTCGTGGGAGGTGCTAACCAAACAGGGACGTGTCGCGACCGGAGCGGTGATCCTGACGGTCAATGGTCACCTAGAAAGCTTTGGCGTTGCCACCGCACGCCTGATGCAGCTGTTTCTATTTGCGGTCATGACACCCGAGCTGGACAGCGATGCGCTGGGCAAGCTTGGCGGGCACTCACGTTGGGGGGTAACACCCTCTGATCCAATGGGCACTACCATGCGGCGCATCGACAGTGGACAGGGCGGTAACCGCATTATCACGCGCACCTGCGCCACCCTACGGCCCGGCATGCGGACCAAAGCGGGTGATCTGCGCCGCGCCGCCGCAGTGATGCAGCGCAAATTTGACCAACGCTTCCCTCAGTTGGCAGGCCTTCACATGGAGTACCAATGGGCTGGTCATCTCTGCCTAAGCATGAACAGTGTTTCCATGATGCGCGAAATAGAACAGGGCCTCTATTCCGGCTGTGTTCAAAATGGTTTGGGCACGGCTCGAGGCACGCTGACCGGTATCGGTGCCGCCGAACTTGCCCTAGGTGTGTCAAGCGAGGTGACGCGCCATTTCGAAGCAGAGGCACAGCCCAAGAAACTGCCCCCCCAGCCGTTTCGCGAATGGGGGGCAAATGCGGTGTTGCGTTGGAAGGAATGGCGTGCGCGCGACGAGTGATCGCGCGCAGCGCATTAGGGCAAACTCAGCTTCGCCATACGCCCGCCATCCACAGTATAGATCTGCCCCGTAATAAAACTCGCCTCCTCTGAGGCGAGAAAGGCCACCAACGCCGCTACTTCTTCGGCCCGCCCGGTGCGCGCAACCGGATGAATGCGGCCAATGTCACGCCTGAACGCGGCTGGGTCTGGCATGCTCTCGATAAATTCGAGGTTGAGATCCGTATCAATCCATCCCGGCGCCACCGCGTTGCACCGAATACCCTCATGCCCATGGTCAACCGCAACCGCACGGGTCAGACCATGCAGCCCCGCCTTTGAGGCGCAATAGCTGGCATGCCCCGGATTGGAGCCCAATCCCTCAATGGACCCGGTATTGACGATGCTGCCCCGGCTGGCGCGCAAATGCGGCAAGGCCGCTTTGATCGTGAGAAACGGCGCGGTGAGATTGACCATCAGATTGCGGTTCCAATCCTCCAGATCCATCTCTTCAACAGAGGCTTCTTGCATCATGCCTGCGTTGTTGATGAGAATGTCCAACCGCCCTTCCCGCTCGACAACCGTATCGATGCAGGCTGTAACGCTATCGGCGTTTCTGAAATCCGCGCAGACACTTTCGAACTGATCATCCGCACCGCGCTGAACCGTCACAACCCGCGCCCCTTCCTGGCTCAGGCGCTGGGCAATGGCGCGGCCGATGCCGCTGCGACCACCGGTGACAAGCGCCACTTTTCCCTCAAACCGCATCATGCCACCGGTTTCCCACCATTCACCTCAACCAATGCGCCGCACATATAGCGTGCCGCGTCTGAGGCCAGAAACAACACAACATCGGCGATATCCTCCGGTTCTGCGATGCGGCCGAGTGGAACAGATTTCCCAAGCTCGGCCACAGCAGAATCCGGGTCAAACCCGCGCTTTTCAAACCCACTGCGCAACATCGGCGTGTTGACTTCATTGGGGCAAACCGCGTTGACCCGAATGCCCTGATGCGCATGGTCCATCGCCATACATTGGGTCAAGGAGGCAATCGCCGCCTTAGTCATGCAATAAAGCGCATGATTGGGCCCCGGCGCTTTGCCGCCCCAGCAAGATGCGGTGTTGACGATGACACCGCCACCCCGTTCGGCAAGGATAGGAATGGCCGCACGGCAGATCCGAAACGGCGCCCGGACATTCACTCCCAAAGACAAATCCCAATCGGCATCAGAGGTATCGGTGACCGGGCCGCGCGTGATGACACCCGCATTATTGACCACAATATCCAACCCTCCCAGCGCCTTATGCGCTTGTTCAGCCAGCGTGTCGGCGTAAGTCGCCTCAAGCAAATCCCCATCGAGATGCGCCTCGGCTGTGACTCCCCCTGTGTCACGATCGGCGACGGC
Source organism: uncultured Pelagimonas sp. (assembly GCA_947497905.1). Taxonomy (GTDB): domain Bacteria; phylum Pseudomonadota; class Alphaproteobacteria; order Rhodobacterales; family Rhodobacteraceae; genus CANMIH01. The sequence continues at coordinate 897,725 of CANMIH010000001.1, read as the reverse complement.
CACCCGCGCGCCCTCTGCCCGAAATCCGGCAACGATGGCCGCACCAATGCCGCCCGCCGCCCCTGTGACCAAAACAGTCTTACCCTCAAATCGCATGTGCCCTCCGCCCTTTGTATTCCCTTCAGGCTAAGAGCAGCGCAGCGGGAGGAACTTGCAGAAAACCGACCTCAACAAACAAAAAAGACCCGCCCTGAAGTGAGGACGGGTCAGTCTTGGGGAGTGACCGTGGAATTTAATAGCTTTGGTTCAACTCGTCAGCGGCGGGGATTTCCTGCTCGCGTCGGGCGATATAGGCGAGCAATTCTTCGTTTTTAGCCTCATCAAGTTTGGGTTCCTGATACTCGCCCAAAAGTTTGCGGGCGTGGTTCAAGGCGCGCTCCGTGATTTCGACACTGCCCTCGGCGATCCACTGCTCGATCGAGTTGTTGTCAAACATCTCCGGCATGAAAAACGCGGTTTGAAAGTTTTCCTGCGTGTGCGGGTGCCCAAGATAATGCCCCCCGGGCCCTACGTCCGGCACCGCGGCAACGGCCTCATCGAAGTCATCAAAGTTCGGCCCCTGCGCCATGCGATAGGCCATGGCGCATTGCTCGGCATCGACAATGAATTTCGCAACCGAGCAATGCATACCAGCCTCGTTCCAGCCCGCAGAGTGCCAGATATAGTTGGCTCCGGCATGAATAACCGATGAGAGGGTCGTTGCACTTTCGTACCCGGCCTGCGCATCGAAGGTTTTGGCCCCACCCAATGTGTTCGAGGTCCGCCACGGCACTTCGTAATACCGCGCCATCTGACCAATCATAAAGTTCATCAGGCTGATCTCAGGGGTCCCGGCCATGGGCGCGCCTGATTTCATCGACACGGTGGACAGGTAATGCCCGTAAATCGCCGGGGCCCCACGCCGAATGACCTGCGTATAGGCCAGTGCCGACAGCGCCTCGGCGTTCAGCTGTGCCACCGAGGCAGCTACGCTGGCCGGCGTATTGGCGCCGCCCAGCACAAAGGGTGAGCAGAGAACTGGCTGGTTGCGTTTGCAGAAGGCCCGCATCGCGCCCAGCATGGTTTCATCCCAGACCAGAGGCGAATTGCCGTTGCAGTTGCCGGTGGTGACAGGATTGGTTTCAAGAAACTCTTCGCCAAACAGAATGGCGCACATATCCATGACGTCTTCGGCATTTTTGGGCGACGTGGTCATGCCCATAAAGGTTTTGTCCGAATGTTTCATCGACGAATAGGTGATGCGCAGGTGTCGCTGACTGATCGGGTGATCATAGGGTTCAACGATGTGATGCGCCGAGCTGTGCAATGCGGGTGACATATGCGCCAACTTGTGAAACATCGCCAAATCATCCAACGTCGGATTGCGCCGCACATCATCAAGGTCACGCAGGAAAGGCGCGCCGGTCATGGGCACAAAGATCGAATGTTTGCCACCCAACCGCACGTTATGTTTCGGATTGCGGGCGTGATAGGTGAAATCTGAGGGGATGGTGCGGACCAGATCCATCACCAGATCGCGGTCAAGATAAACCAGCTCACCCACAACCTTGGCGCCCGCGCGTTTCCAGTCCTCCAAAGCAATTGGATCACGGAACTGGACACCAACATTTTCGAGGATATCCATCGAGGCATTGTGAATGCGCTCGACCTGAGATCCATTCATAACCTCACAGACCGGTATATTGCGTTCAAGTCCCGGCAGCATATCAAAAACGGGGGCAGTGCGCGCCGCGCGGCGGGCGCTGCGCCCACCAGATCGGCTCCGGGTCGCGGTTTGTGTGGCCATATGGGTCAACTCCTCTTTTTAAGAAGTCTCGCCTGTCTGGTCACACAAAACGTCGCCAATACCGAAATCCGGTTGCAAAAACCGACATGCCTCAGGTGAATGCCGCTCAGCCGACAAACAGATCCTTGAACTGGTCACGCAGCACGTTTTTCTGCACCTTACCCATCGTATTACGCGGCAACGCCTCCATCACCACTAGCTTGCGGGGATGTTTGAACCGCGCCAGATCAGCCTGAACAGCCGTCATAATTGCAGCAACATCAGGGGTCTGCCCGCTCTCGGCCACCAGAATGCCAACCGGCGTTTCGCCGAAATCCGCATGAGGCACGCCGATCACCGCGCTTTCCAACACGCCGGGCTGATCATCCAAAAGTAGCTCGAGCTCTTTGGGATAGATATTGAAACCGCCCGAGATGATCAGATCCTTACCGCGCCCTACGATGGTGACATAACCGTCCTCATCCATGCGCCCCAGATCGCCGGTGATAAAGAATCCATCTTCGCGCAGTTCAGCGGCGGTTTTCTCGGGCATCTGCCAATAGCCTTGAAATACATTTGGGCCGCGCACTTCGATAATACCGACGTCCCCCTGCGGAACGGGTTCACCAGTGTCTGGGTCGGTGATCTTGAGCTCGACATCCGGCAATGGAAATCCAACAGTCCCGGCACGGCGTTCACCCTCATAGGGGTTCGACGTGTTCATATTGGTTTCGGTCATCCCATAGCGTTCGAGAATGCGGTGCCCGGTGCGGTCTTCAAACCGAATATGTGTCTCAGCCAACAAAGGCGCCGAGCCAGAAATAAACAGCCGCATATGCGAGGCCAGCGCCTTGTCGAAACGCGCATCGTCCAAAAGGCGGGTGTAGAATGTCGGCACACCCATCATGCTGGTGGCATTGGGCAGATGCGTCAGAACCTGTTCAGTGTCGAACTTGGGCAGAAAAATCATGCTGCACCCCACGGCCAGACAGACGTTGGTTGCCACAAACAATCCATGAGTGTGGAAAATCGGCAATGCGTGTAGAAGCACGTCGTCTTTGGTAAACCGCCATTGCTTGACAAGCGTCTGGGCATTGGACAGCAGATTGTTCTGCGAAAGCATGGCCCCCTTGGACCGCCCGGTGGTCCCCGATGTATAAAGAAAGGCCGCCAGATCCTCGCCGTCGCGGTCAACAGTGTCAAACTCGGTTGGCTGTCCCTGAGCCAGGGTCATAAGACTTCCGCTGCCATTACCATCAAGGGTTTCTAGTTTTGCGCCCGTGTCCTCAACAACCGACGCCAGCGCCGCTTTGCCCGAGCTGTCGCAAACCACCAGAGCCGCACCGCTGTTTTCAATGAAATACTGCAGTTCCGTGGCAGTGTAGGCGGTGTTGAGCGGCAAAAACACAAAGCCCCCCTGCGCGCAGGCCGCACATAGCGCGAGAGCTTCGGGTGATTTTTCGATCTGGACCGCAACACGATCTCCGGCGCGCAGACCGAGATGCGTCAGGGCATGGGCCACCTGAGCCGTTTGTTCGAGAAATGCCTTATAGCTCAGTTCCCCCCCATCGGCGGTATAGAGAAAAACATCCGTGCTGCCCGCGTGACGGCCAAAGAGGGTGTCATACAATGGGTTCGGCATTTTGGTCCCTTTCGCAAAAGCTCTGGCCGCTCAGGCATAGTCCGGCAGGCATGTTTTGCTGGTTTTTTGATAAGGCGTAAAGAGATAGCCCACCGTTCTGTGATCCCGTTTTGTGCCGTTAGCGTCGGAAAACGACACAATGTCGCAATCGGAAAAGACCAAGTGCGACTCGATCAGCGAAAATAGCGACATGAGTTTTGAAAGATCTTCAGTTGGCCGGATCCTGATTGTGATCGGCGCACGCCGCGGGCGGGCGGCGCGTGGGCGTCCGTAGTCGATCCACGACTTCGCACATCACAGTATTAAACTCTGACAGGACACATCCAATGAATGCTCCTTCCTCCCGCCGTGCGGGCCGTTCCGGCGGCCGCGCCGCTCGCGTTGCTGCGCGCTCCTCAGCTTTGACCGAAGACCAGCGTGGCGTACGCCCCGGCATGACCGGTGGCACCTATCGTCCCTTGTCTGATCTCGACATGGAAAAAATTCACCAGGCGGCCCTGACCGCGCTGGAAGAAATCGGTCTGGCGGATGCACCGCAATCTGGTATCGAGATCATGACCGGTGCTGGCGCCATTCTAGGCGATGACGGCCGCCTGCGGTTCCCGCGCGCCCTCGTCGAAGACATGCTCACCAAAGCCAATCGCAATGTAGTTCTGCATGGGCGTGATCCAGCGCATGACATGGACCTGTCAGGCCAGCGCGTGCACTATGGTACGGCTGGTGCGGCCGTGAGCCTTGTGGATGTCCATGGTCGAGAATATCGCGACAGCACCTTGCAGGATATCCACGACGCCAGCCGCATCTGCGATGTTCTGGATAACATCCACTTTGTTCAGCGCCCCATGGTCGCTCGGGACATTCTCGACAATCTCGAGATGGATCTGAACACCATCTACGCCTGTACCGCAGGCACAACAAAGCACATAGGCACGTCGTTCTCTGATCCATCTCACGTCAAAGCGGGCATGGAAATGCTCTATGCGATCGCCGGCGGCGAAGACAAATATCGCGAACGCCCTTTTGTGTCGAACTCCAACTGTTTTGTTGTTCCACCGATGAAGTTCGCCACAGAATCCTGTGAGGCCATGGAATATTGCATCGAAGGTGGGATGCCGATCCTGCTTTTGAGCGCGGGCATGGCGGGTGCAACCGCGCCGTCCACCACCGCCGGTGCCATCACGCAGGCCGTGGCGGAATGTCTTGCCGGGATGATTTACGTCAACGCAATGAAGCCCGGCCACCCGGCGGTCTTTGGCACCTGGCCATTTGGTTTGGACCTGCGCACCGGCGCTATGACGGTTGGATCGGGTGAACAGGCGCTTCTGACCGCGGGCTGCGCGCAGATGCATAATTTCTATGGCCTTCCCGGCGGTGCTGCAGCGGGTGCCTCGGATTCCAAGCTGCCGGATATGCAGGCCGGTTGGGAGCAGATGAACACCGCCGTCATGGCCGGTCTGTCAGGTCTGAACATGGTGTATGAAGCGGCGGGCATGCATGCCTCACTTCTCGGGTTCTGCCTCGAAAGCCTCGTGTTGAGCGACGACCTCATCGGTCAGGCACAGCGTTGTGTACGCGGCATTGAAGTGGATGATGAGACGCTGGCCCTTGATCAGATGCGTGACGTCTGCCTCGGCGGGCCGGGTCACTATCTGGGCACAGACGCAACCCTAAGTCGGATGCAGAAAGATTATGTTTATCCAGCACTTGGAGATCGCACCTCACCCAAAGAATGGGCCGAAAACGACAAGCCTGACCTGATCGAAAAGGCCATTGCGAAGAAGGAAGAAATTCTGGCAACGCGCAGCAAGGCACGCTTTGATCCCGAGCTGGATGCCGCCCTGCGCAGCCAGTTCAACATCCACCTGCCAAGCTAAGAGTTTGGCGCGGCAAACAGGGGGCTGGTCAGCCCCCTGTTCTCTCGCTAAGGCAGAAGACATCACTTTGGCGGAGCTCTTATGCCTTATGTTCTATTAGCCCTGGCCATTCTGGCCGAAACCATTGGGACAACTGCGCTTCAGGCGAGCCAGCAGTTTACCAAACCCCTGCCCTCGCTGATTGTTGTCATCGGCTATGCCGCAGCTTTTTATCTCTTGAGTATTGCGCTCAAGACCTTTCCGGTTGGCATCGCCTATGCGTTGTGGTCGGGTCTTGGGATCGTCTTTATCGCTGCAATCGGCTTTGTCGCCTTTGGCCAGAAACTTGACTGGCCCGCGATACTTGGAATTGTCCTGATCCTGTCCGGCATCCTCGTGATCAACTTGTTTTCGAACACGGCCACCCACTGATGGTCAAAGGCGCACCGCAAACGCGATGCGCCTTGTTTGCTTTAAAAGCGGAAGGTCCCGCGCAGCGAAATGGTGTTGGCATCCAGATCATTCGAGCCGACATCTTCAAACCGATGTGACAGGAACTCACCGCCGACCGAGAACTGATCGGTCACGCGATACTCCAGACCAATACCGCCAAGAAACCCGTTCTCATTGCCAAGGCTCGTGTTGACCTGCGCCCCACCCAGCGTTGCATAGACAAGCGTGTTGCCAAGATCATACCCGCCGCGCAGTTTCAGGCGGGTGAAGTCTTCGATTTCGGTCCCACCCAAAGTCAGGTCGTTGGCTTTCTGAAACTCGAGTTCCGCCCCCACGACCCACTGGCCCAAATCATAGTCATAGCCGGCAAAGCCACCATAAAGCTGTTCGGTTTGATCCGCTGCGCCAAGATCGGCCGTCACGCTGCCAAAGCTCAGACCGACATAGGGTCCGGTCCAGTTTCCGTCCTGTGCCATGACGGACGTGCCTGCAACTGCGCTGGCCGAGGTCAGGGCCACAAGGGCCGCCGATTTGATGCTCGATGTCATATTCATTGTCCTTTTCCAGGGCGCGGCTGAGAAGTCCGCGCTCAACAAAAGGCAGATATGCAGCGCCAATTGCGCTTCAACGCCCCTCCAAGGGACGTGACCTAGACGTGAGAAAACCCGCCGAATTCTCACGTTTTCATGCGCTAAAACCAGCGCATCGGGAAAAGAATGCAGTGTGCAGGCCTTGTAAGCGCCCCTGCGTCCTATTTCCTCTGGCCTTTTGGGCAATTCGGCGCTACGCCCGCGCCAACTCCGGGACAAAAGGAAACGACCCATGGATTTGCGCAACGTCGCGATCATCGCACACGTTGACCACGGCAAAACGACCCTGGTTGACGAACTGCTGAAACAGTCCGGCGCATTCCGCGCCAACCAAGCCGTGGCCGAACGGGCCATGGACAGCAACGATCTTGAGCGCGAGCGCGGGATCACCATCATGGCAAAAGCCACTTCGGTGGAATGGAAAGGCACGCGGATCAACATCGTTGACACCCCCGGCCACGCCGACTTCGGCGCCGAGGTTGAGCGTATCCTGAGCATGGTGGATGGTGTTGTTCTTCTGGTGGACGCCGCCGAAGGCCCCATGCCTCAGACCAAATTTGTGACCTCGAAAGCGCTGGCCATGGGTCTGCGTCCGATTGTTGTGGTCAACAAAGTCGACAAACCAGACGGCGAGCCCGATCGTGCGCTGGACGAAGTGTTTGACTTGTTTTCAAACCTTGACGCCAACGAAGATCAGCTCGACTTCCCGCACCTCTATGCCTCGGGTCGCTCGGGCTGGTGTGACGCCGAGCTGGATGGTCCGCGTGAAAACCTTGACGCGCTGTTCAACCTGATCGTCAACCACGTTCCAAGACCACGTCAGCAAGCCAAAATCGAAGACGATTTCCGCATGCTGGCCGTGACCCTTGGCAGCGACGCCTTTGTTGGCCGCCTGCTGACCGGTCGTGTTGAATCGGGTAAGGTTAAAGTTGGCCAGACCGTTCAGTCGATCAGCCGCATTGGCCAGAAAATCGAACAGTTCCGCGTGACCAAAATTCAGGCCTTCCGCGGCCTGCAGATGCAGGACATCGAAGAGGCCGAAGCCGGTGACATTGTGTCGATTGCCGGGATGACCAAAACCACCGTGGCCGACACCATCTGTGCTCTGGCTGTAGAAGATCCTCTCGAAGCCCAGCCGATCGATCCGCCCACCATCACCGTGACCTTTGGCATCAACGACAGCCCCCTGGCTGGTCGTGACGGCAAAAAGGTTCAGAGCCGCGTCATCCGCGATCGCCTGTACAAAGAAGCCGAATCCAACGTGGCGATCCGCATCGCGGACACCCCCGGTGGCGAAGCCTTTGAGGTGTCGGGTCGTGGCGAACTTCAGATGGGCGTTCTGATCGAGAACATGCGTCGCGAAGGCTTTGAGCTGTCGATCTCGCGCCCGCAGGTGATCATGCGCGAAGAAGACGGTCAGATGATGGAGCCTGTTGAAGAGGCCACCATCGATGTGGACGACGAATACTCCGGCGCCGTGATCGAAAAGCTGACAGGCACCCGCAAAGGTGAACTGGTTGAGATGCGCCCCGCCGGCGCAGGCAAGACCCGCATCATCGCGCATGTGCCCTCACGTGGCCTGATCGGTTATCACGGTGAATTCCTGACTGACACCCGCGGCACAGGCGTTCTGAACCGCGTATTCCACGGCTGGACCGCGCACAAAGGGGCCATCCCGGGCCGTCGCGCAGGTGTTCTGATCTCGATGGAAAACGGTGAGGCCGTGGCCTATGCTCTTTGGAACCTTGAAGAGCGTGGCAAGATGATGATCGGCGCGCAGACCCCCGTGTATCAGGGCATGATCATCGGTGAGCACAGCCGTGACAACGATCTGGAAGTGAACCCGTTGAAAGGCAAAAAGCTGACCAACGTGCGCGCCTCTGGATCGGATGATGCGGTGCGTCTGACCACACCGATCACGCTAAGCCTTGAAGAAGCGATTGCCTATATCAACGACGACGAATTGGTGGAAGTTACCCCAAATGCCGTGCGTCTTCGCAAACGCTATCTTGACCCGCACGAGCGTAAGCGCAAAGCGCGTGAGAACCAGTAAACGACAAAAGCCCCGGTTCGCCGGGGCTTTTTCTTATCCGAGCGGATCCTCCCTTACTGGCAGGGAATTTCCTTCATCACCACGTGTTCAGGTTTGATCAGTTTGCGGTCTTCGCGGTACACGGCCGGATATTCCACCAGACGGATCACATCGCCTTTCTTCAGGTACTTCCGCTCAGCTGGCTGGATCAGCACCTTTTTCACAGAATACTGCGCGCCAACTTTAACCTCTTTGTAGCAGGCAATCACGCGAGGTTGGCCTTTTGTGTCGGTTCCTGCTGATGCCGCTGTGGCCGCAAATAGGGCCAACGTCATTGAAATTACTATACTCCGCATCCTGGTCTCCATTGACTGCTCGGATGCAAGTAAAGTTATCCACAAATCTGGCAGAAAAAGGGATTAACCATGCTCCTGTTATGGCAAGCCCCCCTCGGGACATAGAAAAGGCGCGGAGTGGCAGCCCCCGCGCCTTCTATCTCTTGGGCAGAGATTATTTCTGGGCCGGGCTGACGCAGGCGCCTTTGCGGGCCACATAGTGCCCATCAGAAATCTTGTGCTCTGACTCTTTATACACGGCCGGATACCACACTTTGACCATCTGGCCATTGCGGTGCTCCCACTCGGTATGTGCAGCCATCACAAGCTTTTTTGTGGTGCTGTATTGGGCCGGAACCCAAACTTTATTGTAACAGGCAACAACTTGACCTTCCCAGGCAAATGCCGGTGCGGCCAGAGCAGTCGTGGCGAAAATCGCGCCAGCAATGAGCTTCTTCATGATTGTATTCTCCCAAAATAAATTAAGGTGGAAGAATTTTAGCCAAGGCAATGAGTTCGGCGCGACTGGTATTCCTGACTGGTACTCAGAAACTTCGAAGCCAGATCAGGATCATATTGTTTTAAAACACTTTTCCGTTTTTGCGGACCAAGAACCTCCACAACCCAAAGCTGTGCAAACTTGGTTAACCGTTTCCCAATTCGAAACAAAACTGCAAATCCTGCAACTTTGGTCGTTTTTATGGAAGAATAACGCCGCATTTCGAATCAACAAAGGCCCGTCAAACACCAATGGTTTGACAGGCTTTTGCTTGCCGATCCACCCGGAGAACTGGCCACTTCCCGCTGAGTACACATTGGGAAGGCCCATTGACCTTGGTCGACACATTGATTGGGAACAGAAAACCAAAACACGAGATCGGCAGCATATCGCCGCAAACAGCTCTCTCGTGTTACTCTTAAAGTTGGGCGGGCTTATTCGTCGGTTTCGACGACCATAAGCTCGCGTTCCGAGGCGTCCCGCGCATGGCTGAGCGCCTCTTGATATGCATCCGAGTTGTAACACTCGACTGCGGCTTCGACGGACGGGAACTTGGCGACAACGTTGCGGGGGCGTTCTTTGCCCTCCAGCTGAACAAAGCGGCCACCCCGTGCAATGAATTTGCCACCATGCGCTACCACAGCAGGACCAGCCAATTCGGCATATTTGCCGTAGGCCTCAGCGTCGGTAACAGTCACATGAGCAATCCAAAGTGCGGGCATTGCAGCCTCCCGAAAGTGTATGTCTTCCCGGCACCTTACGGAATAATCCCCAAAGGCCAAGTCTTTTCTTTGACCAAACGGTCAGACGCCCGGATCTGTTGACATTACGCCGATCCGAAAATTGGGGTCACTGCATCTCTGATGGCGATTTCACCTCCTGAAATCACAGACGCACACCATCCACCATGCCCGCGCATGGCATTGTAGCCGCCCTTCCCCAGTAGCGTCTCCATCCGCGAGCAGGGCGCACAGGGCACGGTGATTTGCAAAAGCACAGATCCGATTTGCAGCTGGTATTCCCGAAGGGCGGTCAGGTTGATCCCCGCCACGACAATGTTCCGGCGCAAGAGATCTGCGGTCACCTCTGCGCCGCTCAGAGCCGCAATCACCGGCAGATGTTCGGCTTGGATCAGGGTCACGGCACGTTTCCCTGATCGCCCGTGATCCCCGACGAGCCCGGTCTCTGCCACCATCGCCCTATCAACGCTCATGAGATCTGCTTTGCGCTCAGGCCTAAGGCCAATCCAGGTCACCTGCCCCGTTTGGGCAAACCCCTTACGAAGATCTGCAAGTGTTTTCATGACACGTCCTCTGTTCTCAAAACAAAGGCCCTCCCGATCAGATCGGAAGGGCCTCTGAAAAATCTTTGTGTCAATTTAACCCGCGATCACTGCTTCGGCAGCCGCGATTGCTGCGTCAGCGTTGGTGGCGTCTTTCGCCCCACCCTGCGCCATATCCGGGCGACCGCCGCCACCTTTACCGCCAAGCTCGGCAACAGCGGCCTTCACCAGATCAACGGCAGAGAGATTGCCTTTCAGATCATCGGTGACACCCGCCGCAACCGCGACCTTGCCACCGGTGTCGGCAATCAACAGAACCGCACCGGATTCGATGCGCGCCTTGTGCTCATCCATCAAAGGCGGCAGGTCTTTGCCCGATACACCGGACAGCACCTGTGCCACAAACTTCACGCCGTTGATCTCGCGGATGTCTTGGCCACCGCCTTGGCCTGCGCCACCGGCCATAGCCAGCTCGCGACGCAGCTGTGCCACTTCATTGGCCAGTGCCTTACGCTCGTCCATCAGTGCCTTCACGCGCGCGGGAACATCCGAGGCCTGAGTTTTCAACTCAAGTGCAACCTCGCCCAGCAGACGGTCTTGGCCTGCCAGATACTCCATTGCGGCCTGCCCGGTTAAAGCTTCGATCCGGCGCACACCTGCGCTTGATGCGCTGTCGCCCAGCGTCACAAAGGCGCCGATGTCACCGGTCTGGCGCACATGGGTGCCACCGCAGAGTTCCAGCGAATAGGTCTGGCCATCGTTGCCTTTGCCCGATCCGGACTGAACGCCCATCGAGACAACACGCACTTCATCACCGTATTTCTCACCAAACAGGGCCTGTGCGCCAATCTCACGCGCGTCATCCGGCGTCATGATCCGGGTGCTGACCGAGCTGTTCTGGCGTATATAGCTGTTCACTTCGGCCTCAACCTGCGCCAATTCCTCGGCACTCAGTGCCTTGGCGTGGCTGAAGTCAAACCGCAGACGGTCCGGCGCATTGAGCGAGCCTCGCTGGGCCACGTGCTCACCAAGCGCATTGCGCAGGGCTTCGTGCAGCAAGTGAGTTGCGGAGTGGTTGGCACGGATCGCGCTGCGGCGGGTATGTTCCACCTCAAGCTCAACCGGCTCGCCTTTGGCAAAGATCCCGCGTTCCACGGTGACCTTATGGGCATAAACTTTGCCGTCAGCGAATTTTTTCGTGTCTTCCACGGTCGCCGCATCATCACGGTTGTCGAGGCGACGGATCACACCTGTGTCTCCAACCTGACCACCGGCCTCACCGTAGAAAGGAGTCTGGTTGACCACGATCCAGCCGCTCTGACCCTCGGCCAGCGCATCAACCAACGCTCCGTCCGTGACCAGAGCCACGGCCTGACCTTCGGCTTTCTCGGTATCGTAGCCAAGGAAATCGGTGGTGCCAGCGGTGTCCAGAACGTCGAACCAAACAGCGTTATCCGCCGCCTCACCCGAGCCCGACCATGCGGCCCGTGCCTTGGCTTTCTGCTCGGCCATTGCCGCGTCAAAGCCATCGGTGTCCACGGTCCGGCCCTTTTCACGCAGCGCGTCCTGCGTCAAATCAAGCGGAAACCCGTAGGTGTCGTACAGTTTAAATGCAGCGGCGCCGGGCAGAGGTGCCTCATCCGCAAGGCCCGAAATCTCGTCGTCCAGAAGCTTCAGACCACGATCCAAAGTCTGCTTGAACCGGGTTTCTTCCAGCAGCAGGGTTTCTTCGATCATTGCCTGTGCCTGTCCCAGCTCGGGATAAGCTTGGCCCATCTGCTGAACCAGCGAGGGCACCAATTGATGCATCACAGGGTCTTTGGCGCCAAGAAGATGCGCGTGACGCATGGCACGGCGCATGATGCGACGCAGAACATAGCCACGGCCGTCATTCGAAGGCATCACGCCATCGGCAATCAGGAACGAGGTCGAGCGCAGGTGGTCGGCAATCACGCGGTGATGCACGTTTTTGTCGCCGTATGGGTCCACACCGGTGGCATGCGCGCTGGCTTCGATCAGGTTCTTGAACAGATCGGTGTCATAGTTGTCGTGGCTGCCCTGCAGCAACGCGCCAATCCGCTCAAGCCCCATACCGGTGTCGATCGACTGCATATCGAGCGCACGCATCGAACCGTCTTCGAACTGTTCGTTCTGCATGAAAACGACGTTCCAGATTTCGATGAACCGGTCGCCATCTTCCTCGGGCGAGCCGGGAGGGCCGCCCCAGATGTGATCGCCGTGATCATAGAAGATCTCGGTACACGGACCACAGGGGCCGGTCGGCCCCATCTGCCAGAAATTGTCCGAGGTCGCGATACGAATGATGCGATCTTCGGGCACGCCAACCTTTTTCCAGATCTCAAAGGCTTCGTCATCGGTGTGATAGACGGTGGTATAGAGCTTTTCTTTCGGAATGCCGAATTCTTTGGTGATCAGCTCCCAGGCAAAGGTGATCGCCTCTTCTTTGAAATAGTTTCCGAACGAAAAGTTGCCCAGCATTTCAAAGAAAGTGTGGTGACGCGCGGTATAGCCCACATTGTCGAGATCGTTGTGTTTGCCGCCTGCGCGCACACATTTCTGCGCGGTTGTCGCGCGCTGATAGTCACGGGTTTCAACTCCGGTGAACAGGTTTTTGAACTGAACCATGCCTGAGTTCACGAACATCAGGGTTGGGTCGTTGCGCGGCACGAGGGGCGAGGATTGCACAATCTCGTGCCCCTGCTTGCCAAAATAGTTCAGAAATGTGGAACGGATGTCGTTCAGACTAGCCATGGTTTCGCGGCCTCACTTGGGCAGAAATTTTCTAATGATCTACCCGTAGTGCCCGCCGCTGTCCATGGGTCGTCCAGCCTCATGCGGGGTCTAGATGCTTTTCAAAGAAATGTTCCGCATAAGGGTTGTCGTTATAGCGCTCAATTTCGCGCCATCCTGAGCTTTCATACAACCGTCGCGCGGCAGTCAGCTTGCCATTTGTATCAAGCTGAAGCGTCGTCAGACCCAGTTGCCTCGCATGGGTTTCAATTTCGGTCATGAGACGTTTCGACAGGCCAAGCCCCCGTGCCGCCGGAGACACCCACATACGTTTGACTTCGCCCAGGGCCCCACCCTGCCTTTTAAGTGCGCAGCATCCGATGGGAAGACCGTCTGACATCGCCAGCAGAAAGACACCGCGCGGCGCCCGCATTGCATCGGCTTCGGGGTCACCGCCAAGCACCGGATCAAAACGTGTGCCAAAAATCTCAGAGATTTCATCATAATAGGCCTGAACACAGCTTTGGATACGTGGGTCTTCGGGGTCGGCCACCGTAATTTCGATCTGATCGCGCCCCAAAACCGTCGCCACCAGATCCATGGCCTCAAGCAGGACTTCGGTCTGCGAATAGCGGCTCAACACTGACAGCGCCGACTGGTTTGAAAGCTCTTCATATTTGGAGAACTCTTCCTCACCCAAAGCTGTTAAACACACCACACGGCGACGTGCATCCAGGTCTGAGGCTTTGGTTGCGATTACACCCTCTGTTTCAAGAGTGCGCAACAGTCGGCTCATCAGACCTGAATCGAGCTGAAGATAGGCCCGAAGCTCTGCAACATCCTGTTTGCCCTGCCCAATGGCATTCAACACACGAGCCACCCCAAGCGGGCGGCCAAGGCCGAGAAAGGAACTGTCCAAGGCGCCGGTTTGTGTCGTGACAGCCCGGGATAGGCGGCGAAAGCGGGAAATCTGGTCCAAAGTCATAAAGCTGACTTAAGTCAGGTAAATACTCAATTCAAGAAAAAAGGCGCCCGAAGGCGCCTCAATCTTACTCATCATCGACAAGGTCCGGATCATCGGGGGGCATGTCAAATTCAAGCCCATGCGCGGCACGGATCTTATCTTCGATCGACAGCGCAATCCGGCTGTTTTCGCGCAGGAAGTTTTTGGCGTTTTCCCGTCCCTGACCGATGCGTTCGTCGCCATAGGAATACCAGGCGCCTGATTTCTCAACGACACCGGCTTTTACGCCCAGATCAAGCAGCTCACCCATTTTTGAAATGCCTTCGCCATACATGATGTCGAATTCAACCTGTTTGAACGGGGGCGCAACTTTGTTTTTAACAACCTTTACGCGGGTCTGGTTGCCCACAACTTCGTCACGGTCCTTGATCGCGCCAATGCGGCGAATGTCCATGCGTACCGAGCTGTAGAACTTGAGCGCGTTACCACCGGTTGTGGTTTCAGGAGACCCGAACATCACGCCGATTTTCATCCGGATCTGGTTGATGAAAATCACCATACAGTTCGAACGGCTGATCGACCCGGTCAGTTTACGCATTGCCTGGCTCATCAGACGGGCCTGAACACCAACGTTGCTGTCACCCATGTCGCCTTCAAGTTCGGACTTTGGGGTCAGAGCCGCAACGGAATCGACCACAACCATGTTCACCGCGCCCGACCGGACGAGTGTATCAGTGATCTCAAGCGCCTGTTCGCCGGTATCGGGTTGCGAAATCAACAGCTCGTCCAGATCAACGCCCAGCTTTTTGGCATATTGCGGGTCAAGCGCGTGTTCTGCGTCAACAAACGCACAGACGCCGCCCTTTTTCTGTTCTTCGGCCACACAGTGCAGCGTCAGCGTGGTTTTACCCGAGCTTTCAGGGCCATAGATCTCGATGATCCGACCCTTGGGAAGACCACCAATGCCAAGGGCAATATCGAGCCCCAACGACCCGGTTGATGTGGCCTCAATCTCTTGAATGGCGTTATCATCGCCAAGCTTCATGATCGAGCCCTTACCGAACTGACGTTCGATTTGGGCCAGAGCGCTATCCAGCGCCTTTTGTTTGTCTGCGGTACGCTTGTTATCCATCGCCAGAAGATCTGCCATTGCCATCGTTGAGATCCTTATTCCACACACTGCTGTGCGCAGCAATCACTGCTTTGTTCACCTCATGTTCTCAAACGTTATGAGCACAAAATGAGAACATTTCAATAATAAAATCGACCTGCGTCAAAATCTGCGGTTGTTTTGCACCTCGGTGACGATGATAAATCGCCGCGATGCTGATCTTCTGGAAACATAAGCTGGTGCTGCTTTCGGTGCCAAAAACAGGCACTTCGGCCTATCACAAGGCATTAAAAGGCCATGCGACGATGAGCGTTACGCACCCACCGGCGCTCAAACACATGAATGTCGCAAACTTCAACAGGTTCCACCGCCCCATGATGGAACACGCAGGCAATATCGAGGATTTTGAAATTGTCGCCATGGTGCGCGACCCGATCAGCTGGTTGGGGTCCTGGTTCAGATACCGTCAGAGGGATTACCTCGATGGACATCAGAATTCGACCAAAGGCCTGAGCTTTGACGCCTTTTGCCGCGACTACCTGAAATCGCCCCGGCCCCAACACGCTCGCGTGGGCAGTCAGGCACAGTTTTTCCGCACCGACGCGGGTGAGCCCGGCGTAACGCAGCTGTTCAAATATGAGAACCAGTGGCAAATGAACCGCTTTCTCAAGGAACGGCTCGAGACCAATTTCATGCTGGATCAGGTCAATGTGTCGCCAAAAATCGACCTTCATCTGACCCCAGAAACAAAAAATCAGCTGCACCAACACCGTGCAGCTGATTTCAAACTTTGGGACAGCGCAATCTGATACGCCTGCCTTTAGTGGAACTGCTGGTGCACCGTTTCGGTCAGCTCAGACAGTGAGAAGGGTTTGGGCAGGAAGACCGAGTTCGGAATTTCTTCACTACCTTCACCAAAGGCATCTTCGGCATAGCCAGATACAAAGACCACCTTGGTATCCGGGCGCGTCACCCGCGCTTTGCGCACCCATGTCGGGCCATCCATACCGGGCATCACTACATCCGTCACAAAGACATCAACAGCCAGTTCTTCATCCTCAAGAAGCTCAAGAGCATCTTCCGCCGTTTCTGCCTCAATCACCGTATAGCCACGCAGGCGCAGGGCACGGGCCGCAAAGGCACGAACCGGAGCTTCGTCTTCCACCAGAAGAATGACACCCGACCCTTTTTGCGGCAGCTTTTTCTCTTTCACCACCTCAACTTCAGGCGCGGCTTCGACCACATGATCATGCGCCGGGAACATCAGTGTAAAGCAAGTTCCTTTGCCCACAACGCTGTCGACAAAGATATACCCGCCTGTCTGTTTGACGATCCCATATACCGTGGACAGTCCCAGCCCTGTGCCTTCGCCAGTACGCTTGGTTGTGAAAAACGGCTCGAACACTTTTTGAAGTTTGTCGACTGGAATACCAACCCCAAGATCCGAGACCCGCACGGACACATAGGTTCCAGCTGCAACCACGGCGCGGTCACGTTTCAAAGGTTCACGTAGAACACGCCGTTCGGTCTCGATAACGATTTCGCCACCCTCGGGCATCGCGTCACGCGCATTCACCACAAGGTTCATCATCACCTGCTCAAGCTGACGACGGTCCCCCCGAACGGGCGGCAAAACCGGATCATGATGTAGGGTCAGGCGCACCTTTTCCCCGACCAACCGGTTCAGCAAATGCGCCAGATCGGACAGGGTATCACGCAGGTCCATGATTTCAGGTTGCATGGTTTGCTTGCGGGAAAAGGCCAAAAGCTGACCGACAAGCGCCGCTGCACGGTTGGCGTTCTGGTTGATCTGAACCAGATCCCCATAATCAGGATCACCCTGATCGTGACGCAGCAACAAAAGATCACAATGACCGGAAATGGCCGTCAGCAGATTGTTAAAGTCATGGGCAACGCCACCCGCAAGCTGGCCGATGGCCTGCATCTTCTGACTTTGCACAAACTGTGCCTCAAGCGTTTTCAGCTCGGTTGCATCATTTAGAACCGCAATAAGCGAGGCAACGCCATCTTCCAAAACGCGGTTCAACGTCACCTGGACGAAAACTTCTTGATCTGCACGGGTCAGACGCAAGAATTCTGAACGGTGCAAACCGCGCCCTTCAGCGGCCTCCTTCAGCCAGTCGGTCAATGCGCGACCCAGGCCTTCCATATATTCCGTCAGATTGCCGGTTTTCTCATCGGGAAGATCGAGCATACGGCGCGCTTCGGGGTTGGCGCGCAGAATGGTGCCGTTCGGACAAACCTTGATCAATGGCACCGGCAAACGGTCAAATCCGCCCACCTGATTGTTGGTGTCCTCTTCTTCACGAATGGGCGACATGGTCAGCTCCAACCGAGCGGCGCCAGTCTCGGTACATTGCACCAGAACACGACGGGGGCCATCCGCACTGTTGAGAACATGGACACCACCCGGACGCAGCGGCAGGTCTTCGATCACCTCTTCAAGCAGTTTTGCCCGTTGCCCCATCAGGCTGCGCGCGGCTTTGTTCATAAACAAAATGGTGCCGTTGCGCCCCAGAGACATAAGCGGAATTTCCACCTGCGGCCCCTGCCCCGGACGATTGGCATCCGGCGTCAGCCGCCACAACTGAAGATCACCCGGGAACATCTGGACCGACACCCCAAACCCTTCAGTGTGTGACGTCACATTTTCCGATGCATGCCCGGTGCTGCCTGCCTTGTGGGCCAGACGGTACAAGATACCTTCTGAACTTGCGAAAACATCGCGCAGCACCTCGGCCAGATCCCGATCCAGGTCGGCGCCAAACCGCTCACGCGCAGCGGCGTTTGAACCGCGAAGCTGACCATCACCTGATGTCAGGAAACAAAAGTCAGCATCATGTTCGACAAAATCCTGCAGCAAACCAGCCGTCCGCGAGCCTCGTGCACGTGACATCAGCGCGACCCCGGCCCAGAGTATGGCCAGCGTGGCAAAGACAATCCCGGCTGCAAGAAGTGCTGCCTGAACGGTGGAAATGTCGGTTAGAAAGAACCCGGCAATGCTCGCAAAGGCGAGCGCCATCAACAGGATAGGCCCCCGAGAGGACAGCGTTGTCCCCAGAAGGCCTTGGGTGTTCTTTGGCAGTGCGGTCACTGTTTGCCTCAATCTTACGTTTCAGCCGCCAACCCTTCTTGGGGTCGGCATAGCCCTATATTTCAGTCTTGTATGACCCCGATGCGCACCGGCCCAACGGGTGGATCATACCCGTTTTAACACAGACACAAAGAAACCATCACCACCATCAACGGGTAAGAACTGTCTGGACAGCGCGCAATTCCATTCAGGGTTGTTTTTGAGAAAGCGCGCGACCTGTTGTGAATTCTCTTCGGCCAAAACCGAGCAGGTCGCATAGGCCAGTGCCCCATTCCTTGTGACGTGGTGTTTACAATTTTCTAATATTTCGCTCTGAATGGTTAAGATCTTATTTAGATCTTGTTCATCAAATCGCCATTTTCCATCCGGCGCCCGTCGCCACGACCCACTTCCCGAACAGGGAACGTCACATAAAATCAGATCGTAGTCACCTTTGATCTCGGTCACGCGATCAACAGAGACCCCAGCGCGGTTGGCCCGCTCCGGCAAATCTGACATCCGCTGATAGTTGGCGTCATGGGCGTCAAACTGAGCTGTTTTCACACGCCCCGCCATAGCCAGCGTTTTCCCGCCGCCACCGGCGCAGTAGTCAAGAACCCTCATGCCGTCGCTCAGCGGCAGGGCATCCACCACGGCCTGACTGGCAACGTCTTGCAATTCCACCATCCCTGTCAAAAAAGCCTCGCTGCGCGCAACTTTGCGCGGACCTTCGGTGACACGCAGAGCGGTCGAGGAAAGATCATGTGGTTCGGTGAGAATCCCCTCACCTGCGAGCTTTTCCTGCGCTTCCACCAGGGAGGCTTTTCTCAGATTGACCCGCAAAAACACATCGGCGCGCGATTGCAGTGCGGCTGCCACTTCGGCTGTTTGGTCTTGCAGACTGTCCCGAAACCGATCCGCAATCCAATCGGGCAGATCCAGCGCATCGTTGCCGTCTGGCAGCGCACCGGACGCCAGCTCATCCTCGGTCAAAGGTTTGGGTGCATGCCCCTGCCCGCTAAAGACCTCGGAAAGCTCGGCCCCTTGTGCACGCAACAACCCCAAGACCCGCGCACGTCCGCTGTCACCACCTCCGCGAATTGCGGTGCTGCGCCACTGCCGAACCACGTCAAATACGTGATCCCGCACCGCAGCGCGGTCTTTGGATCCGGCAAACCGCGACGACCGCGCCCAGTTGACCAGCGCCTTTTCAGAGGGAACGCCATCCCGAATACGGTCGAGCACTTCGATGGCGGCTTGATATCGGGCGGCTGGTGTCATGTTGCGATCCTGCTTGGGCTGTGTTGGGCATTCCCTACCCTAGCACAGACCGAGAAGCGAGATGTGCCTCGGCACAATCACAGCACGAGCGGTCTTCCTCACGTCAAAGCAAGCCCAAAACGAAAAACACCAGAGTGGTTTCCCACTCTGGTGTCAGAATTCACATTCCGCTTTGATCAACCGATCCGGTAGTTCGGCGCTTCACGGGTGATCTGAACGTCATGCACATGGCTTTCTTTCAGGCCAGCACCGGTGATTTTCACAAAGTTACAGTTCTTGCGCATCTCTGCCACAGTCGCACAGCCGGTATAGCCCATGGCCGCCCGCAAACCGCCCACCAGCTGGTGCACAACGGTGCCCGCCGGGCCTTTGTACGGCACCTGACCTTCGATGCCTTCCGGCACCAGTTTGTCGCTGGCCGCGTCTTTCTGGAAATAGCGGTCCGCCGAGCCGCGCGCCATGGCGCCAAGGCTGCCCATGCCGCGATAGGCTTTGAACGAGCGCCCCTGATAGAGGATCACCTCGCCCGGGCTTTCGTCGGTGCCTGCGATCATGCTGCCGACCATGGCACAGGACGCACCCGCGGCGATGGCTTTGGCAAAATCGCCTGAGAATTTGATCCCGCCATCCGCAATCACCGGCACATCGCCTGCAGCCTCGGCGCAGTCCATGATGGCGGTCAGCTGGGGCACACCCACGCCAGCCACCATACGTGTGGTACAGATCGACCCCGGCCCGATGCCGACTTTCACCGCATCCGCACCTGCATCGATCAATGCCTTGGTCGCGTCCCCGGTGGCCACGTTGCCCGCAATCACCTGAATATCGCTATACTGATCTTTGATGCGTTTCACCGCTTCGATCACACCTTCCGAATGACCATGCGCGGTATCAACAACAACAATATCGACACCCGCATCTATCAACAGCTCGGAGCGCGCAAAACCACTGTCACCCACGGACGACGCTGCAGCCACACGCAGACGACCCAGATCGTCTTTGCAGGCGGTCGGGTTCAACACGGCCTGCGCCGTGTCTTTGAGGGTCAGCAGGCCGGTCAATTTGCCCGCACCATCATGCACCAGAAGCTTTTCAATCCGGCGCGCTTTCATCAGGCTTTTCGCCTCTTCAAGCTCGGCAGGCTCCTGCAGCATGGCCAGGTTTTCCGAGGTCATCATCACATGAACCGGCGTGTCGTCGCTTTGGGCAAAGCGCATGTCCCGGTTGGTGAGAATTCCGACAACACGATCTTCGTCATCGACAACAGGAAACCCGGTGAAGTTATAGCGCTCTACCAGAGCCTTGGCATCGGCGAGGGTCTGGTTGGCGGTCAGCGTCACAGGATTGTAAACGATCCCGGATTCAAACCGTTTGACCCGGCGCACTTCGCGCGCCTGCACCTCGGCGGTCAGGTTCTTATGGATCACACCAATTCCGCCCGCCTGCGCCATGGTGATGGCCATGCGCGATTCCGTCACGGTGTCCATCGCAGAGGACAAAAGCGGAATATTCATGGCAATGGATTTCGTCACCTGCGTCGTCGTCTCAGCGGTGTTTGGCAACACGCTTGAGGCGGCAGGAACAAGCAGAACATCGTCGAAGGTCAGGGCCTCGCGAATCTTCATGGCGGCTACTCCTTGGGAAGATATCGGTTGGCACGTCCCTATTGCATGAATGTTTGGGAAGGGAAAGGCCAATATCTGCCCCTCTGTGAACTCGTTTCAAAACTGCTCAATTTCAAGGCGTTCACAAAAATGTACCTACGATATGCATTTTTGATTCTCGGCAGGGGCGCCGCCCATTGGTAATTTCAGTTTCAGTATCGAAGACAAGTTTGGGCCCGCTCTGCATAAGCGGGCCTTGGGAGACAGGAATGCGCAAACCAGACGCACAGCCATGTGCCAAAACCATCCGACTTCAAAAGGCCGCCCACGAGCTTAGCAAGATCTCACAAGCTGTTGAAGTTGTTGCCTATAATATGGCCGGTGAAATCCATTCAAGTCGCGTTGCGCACCTCTTACTTATCTCTCAGGACATCCATTCAACCGCCGCGCGACTACGTGAGGCACAAGCCAGAAAGGACATAGGAACCATAGCCTAGCTCACAGCCCGTCAGGTTGACGCAGGTTTGCAAACCGTAATCTAGCGTCAGCTAATCGAACCGTGTACCCTGAGACCATTGGTCTTGGTAAGGTGAGCTTTGGTGTGAATCCAAACCTAGTGTTTGCCCATAACCTGCGAAAACTGTGCGACCAGCACCCTTCGATCGCACATGTCGCGCGCGCGCTTGATCTGAGCAAAGTTCAGATGAGCCGCTTTCTGGCTGGCACATCCCACCCCAAACCGGCGCTGTTGCAACGGATTTGCGACTATTTTGGCGTCGATGGGCGGGTGGTTTTGATCCCAATTACTGAAGAATATTATTCCCCCAATGGCCATACTCCCTCCAACGACCGATTTGGCGGTCAATCCACCCCCGCTCAGGAAGACGCCATGAGCTTTCTGTTCGGCGATGGCCCGATTGATTCCGATCCGGATTTTCTGCCCAACGGTCTTTATCTGTTTTGGCGCGCCTCTTTCGCAGACCGCAGCAAGTTTATCTGCATGCCTGTGCGGGTCTTCATGCATGGGCAATCCAAAGTGTGCAGAGGATATGATCTCAAGGTCCTGCTTGATCGCGGTTATCTGCCCCCGACACACAAACGCGAGTTCAGAGGCGCTGTTCTGGGTCAGCCGCAAGGCGTCGTGATCTTCTTTGTGCATCAAGGTGAGAACAGAATGCACAGCGTGTTCTACCTCGACCGGGCAGATCCCTCTTTAGGGCCAGACAACTTCACCGGATTTTCGATGGCCTGCCGTGGTCCATCTCCGTCGCTGCGCCGCATGTCACGCGTTTTGTTTCAACGGCTTGAGGGAGCCGAGGCAAATCCCGTTTCCGTGGCGCGGCGTGTTGGTTTATTCTCTGCTGACGAGATTCCACTGCATATTTTCCGCGAAATTTCACGCCCGGTTGAAGACTGATCCCCCGCCCCTCTGGCAGAATATCGCCGGGTCCATTTGACCTGCGTCATACCTGTGTCATTCCAATGCGGTCATAGGCAGGAAAAACATTGAGGTTCCCATGACCGCCCCCTTAGCCGGATACACCATTCTCGATCTTACACATGTTCTTGCCGGGCCGTTCTGCACCATGACGCTCGCGGATCTTGGTGCGACGGTCATCAAGGTCGAGCCCCCTGAGGCTGGGGACGACACCCGCGCCTTCCCGCCGTTCAAAGATGGGAAATCCGCCTATTTCGCCACCATCAATCACGGCAAGAAATCGATCGCGCTCAACTTAAAGAAAGACGAAGACAGAACTGTTTTCGAACAACTTTTGGAAAAATCTGACGCGATTGTCGAAAACTACCGACCCGGCGTGATGGAACGTCTGGGCTATGGATGGGAAGAGCTGCATATGCGCTTTCCCCGGCTTGTCTATGGCGCGGTCTCGGGATTTGGCCACAGCGGGCCGGATTCTCAGCGTCCGGCCTATGACATGGTGGTGCAGGCCCGTGGCGGCGTGATGTCAATCACCGGCGAAAAAGATCGCGACCCGGTGCGCGTCGGTGCATCGATTGGCGATATCATTGCAGGCATGTTTCTCTGTCAGGGCCTGCTGGCCGCGCTGATGGACCGCGACCGCAGCGGGCTGGGGCGCAAAGTGGATGTGGCCATGCTGGACTCGCAACTGGCCATTCTGGAACATGCGGTGGCGATCACCTCGGTCACTGGCACGGCCCCAGGCCCCTCCGGTGCCCGCCATCCGTCGATCACCCCCTTTGAAACCTTTCACGCCTCAGACGGGTTGTTTGTCATCGCGGCAGGCAACGACAAACTGTTTGAAAAACTCTGTATCGCCCTAAATCTGCCGCTGGCAGATGACGCACGGTTCGCCACCAACCCTGCAAGATGCGAAAACGCGCGCCTTCTCAAGAGGTTGATAGAAGCAGTTACACTAGATAACACCCGCAGCTTTTGGATCGACAAACTCACCGCAGCGGGCATTCCTACCGGCCCAATCCAAAACGTAGCCCAGGCGTTGGAAGATCCGCAAATTCTTGCCCGCAACATGGTCGTTGATGTCTTGGATAAGAGCGGTCGCGCCGCCTACAAGGCCGCGGGCAATCCGATCAAGATGACCGGAGCCCCGGACCCAACAACCCGCCCTCCGGCCCCGGACCTTGATGGCAATCGCGGTGAAATTCTGCGATGGTTGGATGAAGTTTCAAAACAGTGATTTTTTCGATGTGGTTCAGAGAGAGTGTGACAAAAAACTAGGATTTGTTTTCTCTACTAAAGCCAACAAATACGGTCCACCGGCCTGAGAAACTGTCGATCTGCGACGTTTTCCATCAACCGCATGACGGTCTGCGACTTTTCCTTTCTGACCCAAGGTCTATGTTCGACCTGCGCAATAGGAAAGACTGTCATGACCAAAGACCCTCTCGTGATCTTCACTCCCTCAGGCAAACGCGGGAATTTTCCCGTGGGTACCCCGGTTCTGACAGCTGCGCGGCAGCTGGGTGTGGATCTGGATTCGGTCTGCGGCGGCCGTGGCATTTGTTCGAAATGTCAGATCACGCCCTCTTACGGTGATTTCCCGAAACACGGAGTGACCGTTGAAGACGGCGCGCTGTCAGAATGGAACAAAGTCGAACAGCGTTATGACGACAAACGAGGTCTGAAACCCGGGCGTCGTTTGGGCTGTCAGGCCACTGTTCAGGGCGACATCGTCATCGACGTCCCACCAGAAAGTCAGGTCCACCGTCAAGTGGTGCGCAAAGCGGCAACCGCCCGCGCGATTGAGATGGATCCGGCCACGCGCCTCTATTTCATCGAGGTGGAAGAGCCCGACATGCACGAGCCCACCGGCGATCTTGAGCGTGTGGCAAACGCGCTGAAGGCGCAGTGGGATATTGACTCCATCGAGATCGATTTTGACGTTCAGAAAACCCTGCAAACCGTTTTGCGCAAAGGGAAATGGCAGATCACAGTTGCACTGAACAAACTGTCCTCCGACGCCACACCACGCATCACCGCCGTATGGCCCGGTCTGCACGAAGGCGGGCTTTATGGTCTGGCAATTGACCTTGGCTCGACCACCGTTGCTGCCCACCTGACCAATCTGGAAACCGGTGAGGTTGTGGCCTCATCCGGCATCATGAACCCTCAGATCCGCTTTGGCGAAGATCTGATGTCGCGCGTCTCTTACGCCATGATGAACGCTGGCGGTGACAAAGAAATGACCAATGCCGTGCGCGATGCGATTGACACGCTGGCGCAGGAAATCGCCACCGAGGCCGGGATCGATGTCGATCTGATCCTTGAAACCGTCTTTGTGTGTAACCCGGTTATGCACCACTTGTTGCTGGGCATTGACCCCGTTGAGCTGGGTCAGGCGCCTTTTGCGCTTGCGACCTCAAACGAGGTTCAGATCAGCGCCGCAGAGCTTGGGCTCAAAGCCCTTCGGTCTTCCTCACGTATCTATGTCCTTCCCTGCATTGCCGGACACGTTGGCGCCGATGCGGCGGCCGTGGCCTTGTCGGAAGAACCCGGCAAATCCGAGGATCTCGTGTTGATCATCGATGTGGGCACCAACGCGGAAATTCTGCTGGGCGATACAAAAAACGTTCTGGCCTGTTCGTCGCCCACCGGCCCCGCCTTTGAAGGCGCTCAGATTAGCTCGGGCCAGCGCGCCGCCCCCGGCGCCATCGAAGCACTGCGCATCGATCCAATCACCAAAGAACCCCGCTTCCGTGTCATTGGCTGTGAGCTGTGGTCGGATGAAGAGGGCTTTGCCGAGAAAACTGCCGCCACCGGCATCACCGGCATCTGTGGTTCGGGTATCATCGAGGCCGTGGCCGAAATGCGCATCGCGGGTCTCTTGGATCCATCAGGTCTGATCGGCAATTCCGAGCAGACCGGCACCGCCCGCTGTGAGGCCGAGGGGCGCACCAACGCGTACCTGATCTATGATGGCAGCGCCGACGGTGGACCGCGTGTAACGGTCACTCAGGGCGACATCCGCGCGATCCAGCTCGCGAAATCGGCCCTTTATGCCGGGGCGCGTCTGTTGATGGACACCCGCGAAACCGACACGGTCGACCGCGTTGTCCTGGCCGGGGCCTTTGGCGCGCATATCTCACCGCTGCACGCCATGGTGCTGGGCATGATCCCCGATGTGCCGCTCGACAAAGTACAATCCGCAGGCAACGCCGCCGGTACCGGGGCCCGCATCGCGCTGTGCAATTTGTCGTCGCGTCGCACTATCGAACGTGTTGTGCGTGAAATCACCAAAGTCGAAACCGCGATTGAACCCAAGTTCCAAGAGCATTTCGTCAACGCCAATGCCATTCCCCACGCCACGGATCCCTTCCCGATCCTGCGCGGTATCACCACCCTGCCCGATGTCAGCTTCAACACCAATGGTGGAGATGAAGGCGGTGCCGAAGGCGGCCGTCGCAGGCGTCGTCGTCGCGGGTAACATTCACATATTGCCTCTCTTTGCCAATGCATTAGGCTCTGCCGCAATTGGCAAAGAGAGATTTTCATGACCGACACAAAGGCGCGCAAACTGATCGTTTGTCTGGATGGCACCGGCAACGAGGTCGAAAAGAACGAAAGTAATATTCTTCGGCTGTACAAATGCCTCAAACATGACGATAGCCAGCTCGCCTATTACGAACCCGGCGTTGGCACTCTATCCACCCGCCCCTTTGCCCAAACCCTCTTTGCCCGCAGCAAACAGGTGCTTGGATTGATTGCCGGCATTGGTCTTGAGGCCAATGTGATGCATGCTTACCGATTTTTATGCGAGAACTATCAACCGGGCGATCAGCTCTATTTCTTTGGCTATTCCCGCGGGGCCTATACCGCCCGCGTGCTTGCCGGGTTCATCAACGACTTTGGCCTTGTGGCGCCACATGAATTGCATCTGATTGGCCCGGTATTCAAAGCCTGGCGCAAACTGCGCAAGGACAGCCCGCGCAAGGCTTTTGCACCTCTGCGCATCTCGGAACAGTTTTTCCATATCCAGCACCCATCGATCCGTTTTCTGGGACTGTGGGACACGGTCAGTTCGATGATCCGAATCCGCCTGAAACCCGGAACGTTTCTGGAGTTCGGCACCCATTCAAGCGTGGATGACAATCCTTCCGTCAAATCCGTGCGCCATGTTCTGTCAATCGACGAACGCCGCCGGTTTTTCCGCCATCAGATGTGGGAGGAAGGCCGCCCCTATCACGGCACGCGCTTTCGAAGCAAAACCGAGCCGCCGCTGCAGGACGTCAAACAGGTCTGGTTCCCCGGCACGCACAGCGATGTGGCGGGCAGCATTCCTGAGGCCGAGGCAGGCCTGTCAAAACTCACGCTGGCCTGGATGCGAGAAGAGCTGGATGCACTGGGCGAGGATGGCTTAGCCTTCCGTAAAACCTTTTACAATCGGTATGTTATGGGAGCCAAAGACAAGGTGACAGAAAAGATGGAGCTGTCTATCTCCGCCCCGGATCCCAGCGCGCCGCTGCACAGTCAGCTGGTTTTCCCCAAACCCTGGGGCCTGCTAGAAATCCTGCCTCGCCTCACCCGACGCAGCCGCTGGCCGGGGCAGTCTGGCGTCTTTGGCTACTACCTGCCCCTCGGGCAATACCGCTACATTCCGCCCAACGCCAAAATCCACCCCTCAGCCTTTGCCCGCCGCGCAGATCCTGCCACGAACTATGATCCCCCCAACCTGCGCCCCTTTCAGGAATAAACCCGTTTGCGGCCAAAGCGCTCTTGACGCTCGAGAGCGCTTTGGATAGCAACCACATCACCGGCGCGGGTATGGTGAAAAGGTATCACGGCAGCTTCCCAAGCTTTAGTTACGAGTTCGATTCTCGTTACCCGCTCCAGTGCAAATCCGCTGAAAAACAAAGAAAAAAATCGAAGGTTGGTGGTTTACACTACTACCACTCACACTCTGCCAAATATCTGACACGCTTCTTCTTGTCTGTCAGATTCTGTGTTTGGCAATTAGGCGCATTTTATCTTGTCAGCGAAAACCGAATAGGATCTTCGATCTTCCTGAGACAGGTTATAATACCGAGCATTCCCACGATCGTTTTAACTTTGCGCCAAAGCGTGTGCGAAATGTAAACCCGCGCACCCACCCGCCTACTCGCACGTCCGCTCCCGTGAGGTCTCAAGAGGATTCTAGTGGGCTGCTCCTCAACGCCGGGTGGAGATAGGTGTCTGTAGATCGCCAGCCCAATTTTGGAATCGACAGGTCACCAACGCCTCCTAAGACTCTCATCCTGTTCAAGCGTGTCACACACACAGGGCCTCTAGCCTATCTCCAGCCCTTAGGCTTTTCACGTGATTTCCTGCCAGGCAAGCAGAGCTATACTCCCTTGTCTGTTTGGGTTTCGCAGCCCAATCCGCATCATCGCCGCGCGCGCGCAGTCGCCAATCAGCCAATGGAACATTATTCGCCAAAGCACTGGAACGACTGTTTTCGCGAACCCGACCAGCCAATATGAAAAGCGAATGGGGCGATCCCAGGAAAGTCTGATACGGCGTGCCGCTTTGTTGTCATGCCACCCTGGGAGCAACCAATTGATAGAGATAATCCCGCTCAGAACACGTCGATTATGACCCGGTGGTTTGCCATGGCTCTTCGGGAAGTCAGGCCAATGACGCACCGCCTGTTCGTCGGCCAACCAGATTTGATAGCTCAAGATACATCCCTGAAGCCGAGCGGCATGTCTCACTCAACCGAGATGGCGGCAACAAATACAAGGCGTCCAGCAACGTATCACTCCCTTTCATGCCCCTATACAACTTACAAAAAACCGCCACATTCTGGTTATAAAATCAATAGGTGTACCTTTCACAATTCGGATACCCTTTAACATACCGACCTGCCGGAAACCCATTCAAGCCTTTAAAGTTGAACCATTCCCTTCTTCTTGAAAGTTGTTCGGTCAAAAATAATTTCACATATACAAAGCACTTTGAATGTTCTCATAAGTGAAATAAAACCGCCTATACTTTGGTTTATTTCAAGCGCCTTTTGCGCGCTTGTTGGACGCGTAGCGCATACTGTAACCGTTCAAGGTAGATCGACGTAGCATCTAACGCCTCTTTATACATTCATCTCGTAGGCGCCATCTGAGCTACATCAGTACGCGTGTGTACCAAAATACGGTTTCCCCAAAACACGTCTAAAGAATGGTTCAAGACCTAATGACCGATCCCACTACGCTCTTTAAGGAGGCCCGTCGTTTCACTCGGTATTCCGCAAACCTTCCGTGCCAAATAAAGTCATCCCAGTTTGAGTTCAAAGGTACTATAACCAACATCTCATGCAACGGGGCCCGAGTTGAGGGCGCTGAGCCAGTCAAATTAGGTGCATATGTAGAGCTCACTGTAAGCCGTCTTGGAGATTTTGTAGCAAAGATCAGGTGGCGATCTGATGGAAAATTTGGTGTCGAATTTGTTCTCAATGAACAGCAGCGAGTTGACCTGGAAAACCGAATTATAGACTTGCTGGCCGACGAGATTTAACTCAGGTGAATCACACCAGGTCTCGCGTTAACTGAATTAACGCGAGACTTAGTGAGAAACATTATCAGGACACAACCACCCTTCACTCTGATTCAAATTTACCAACCTTACCAAAACAACCTGATATTCGCACGATAAGCGTTGGTGAATTTCTTAACTCAATCGAGAGAATGTGGGAATCAACCATTGCCAATTACGTACTTTTTTCGAGGTTACAATGTTCCGCAACGTCCCGATGAAAACACGGCTACTCATCTCTGGTGGGGTTTCGATTTTTTCCGTTTTATTTCTGTCTATTACAGCGATCTATAGCCTCTGGCAAAGTGAGCTGGAACTCGAACGGCAGATTAATGCCACAAACGCCATTCGCCACGAGCTGAGCGTGGACAAGATGCCCGGGGTCATTGAAGCGAGTGTCCTCCAATTGGTGCTGCTTGGACCACAAGAATCAACCTCACACGCGGACAAGTTCAAAGCCAAGATAGCGGATGACATCCAGACCTTGCAGAATTCTGTCACTGAACTGAGGAAAGTCGACTTGTCAGAGGAAATTCGTTCTGACATCGAGAACTTGGTGCCAGTAATTGATGAATTTGTGGCAGCGTCACAAACTGTCATGACCTTGGCTTTGACGGATGGTGCGGCCGCTCACGCAGCGCTTCCCGCTTTGCAAACGCAATATGAAGCGATCACTCAACTGCTGACCCCGCTTGGCAAGAAAATCAAAGACTTCACCACTGAAACAGCTGAAGCGGCTCGGGCGCATGACATGCAGTTGCTTTACCTGCTGATTGGCTTCTCGGTTCTGGCGCTCCTCGTAATGGCCCGCAATGTACGCAGCTCGACTTTGACCATTACGCGACCCATTCAACGGCTGCGTGAAGCGTTGCGCGAAGTTGCCGAGGGTGACTTGGGGTTAAAAGTCGCAGACCGGATGCGTTCAGACGACTTTGGCGAAATTGCACTAGATATTGACGCGGTTTCGGATCGGGCGATTGCGGCTTTGGAGGAGCAAAACGCGTTGCGAGAAGAAAACGAGAAGGTCATTGAACGGCTGCAGCAGGGGCTTCAAAGCTTGGCAAAAGGCGATTTCAGCACCCAAATCGAAAAGCCCTTTGGTGGCGGGTATGACTCTCTGCGCGTGAATTTCAACGAGACCGTCGACAATCTTAACGCTCTCCTCACCGATGTGGTCCGCTCTGGTGGGCAAATCCAACATCAATCCAACGACATCAAAACCGCCTCAGACAACCTATCCTCCCGCACTGAGACCCAAGCCGCAACGCTTGAGGAAACAGCGGCGGCGCTGGAAGAGATGACGGCGAGTGTGAAATCAGCGGCCAAAAACGCGCGAGAAGTGCAATCCGCGGTGGAAGCTGCCCGTAAAGACGTAGAGCGCAGTGGCGAGGTTGTGGAGAGCGCGGTTACAGCAATGAACGAAATCGAAAGCTCCTCATCACAGATTTCGCAGATTATCGGCGTGATTGACGATATTGCCTTTCAGACCAACCTGCTTGCCCTGAATGCTGGAGTTGAGGCAGCTAGGGCAGGAAAAGTGGGACAAGGATTTGCCGTTGTTGCCTCAGAAGTCAGAGCCTTGGCGCAAAGGTCTTCTGAAGCAGCCAACGAAATCAAGCATCTCATCGGGACAAGTTCGGACCATGTCCAGGAAGGTGTCCAGAAAGTTGACGACGCAGGCCAAGCCCTCGCAACGGTGGTCAGCCAGGTGGCCAATATCGCTGAATTGGTCTCGGGCATTTCCAGTGAAGCCGTCGAACAGGCACAAGGCCTAAATGAGATCAATATTGGTGTCGCGCAGTTGGACAGCGTAACCCAGCAAAATGCGGCCATGGTGGAACAAACGGGTTTGGCTATCAGTTCCATGAACGGTGAGGCCATTGGATTGAACAACCTTGTTGGCCAGTTCACGTTGCGAGACAAGGGGTTTGAAGCCCCCTCCTCAACGCCACCAACTTTAAACGACACGGGTTGGGAAGATGTCCCTGCTTCAATCGACAACTCAAATGGTTTTCCCCCTAACGAAAGCGATCAAAAATATGCGGCGTTCTAGGGCCCTGTTACCGTTTGAGAGGGTTTCTGTCAGGCGAGAGGGTTTCTGTCAGGCAATAGTGCGACGTAACATTTTCTAGCGCCTGTGCATGATCGACAGTTTTGGCGATGCACATGCGATTGAAGCACTTTTACAAAGGCTTCTATCCTGGTCATTTTCATGTCCCTTGGTGAAAGCTTTCGTTTGGTTTGGGGTCAGCTTTTCATCAGTCGATCTTCAAGGATCAGATCACTTGCTTTTTCGCCGATCATGATTGTTGGGGCATTTGTGTTGCCTGAGACGATGTCGGGCATGATTGACGCATCTGCCACGCGCAGTCCGGCAATGCCGCGCACCCGCAGTCTGTCGTCAACCACTGCCATATCGTCGTTGCCCATTCGACATGTGCTAGTCGGGTGATAGATCGTTTGACTGATGTCACGGGCGCATTGCAGAAGTTGTTCGTCCGTCTGAGGGTCATTGCTTGGCACATGTTCGCGCACAATGAACGGACTAAGTGCTTTCGTTTTTGTCATCGCGCGCGCAAATTTAACGGCCCGGATGGCGCAGAGCTGATCTGCTGTTGCTGACAGATAGTTCGGCACGATTTTGGGGTAGTCCGCGGCATTCGGGGACGCGATATGAATGTGCCCCCGGCTTTCGGGGCGCAACTGACAGACCGAAGATGTGATCCCGGAAAACGGATGCATCTCGATGCCCGGTTTGTCGGCACTCAGCGGCTGAAAGTGGAACTGAATATCGGGCGTTTCAAGTCCCTCCATCGATTTGGCGAAGACGCAAACCTGACTGGCGCCAAGGCTCATCGGACCTTTGCGGAACAAAACATAATTCAATCCGATCCCCATACGCGGAACAAACTTGTTGATCGCGTCGTTAAGGGTCTGACTGTTCACTTCGTAAACCAGCCTGATCTGCAGGTGATCCTGAAGGTTCTCACCCACGCCAGGTAACTCGTGGCGCAGCTTGACACCCGCCTTCTGCAACACGTCACCACGACCAATGCCAGACAGCTCGAGGATCTGAGGCGATCCAATGGCCCCCGCCGATAGAATGACCTCTCCGCCCGGCTTTAGCATCACCTCGTGCGTTTGTCCTTTACGGGAATAGCGCACGCCAATGACCCGACGGGACTCATCGTTTTCGAAAATTAAAGTTTCCGTATGGGCATGCGTGAGTATTTCGAGGTTTGGACGTTTCTTGACCGGGTTCAGAAAGGCCTTGGCACTTGAACAGCGGAAACCGTTGCGGGCGGTCTGATGAAAATAGCTAACGCCTTCTTGTTGTTCGCCATTATAGTCGTAGTTACGTGGAACCCCCATCTCGACAGCGGCATCAATGAACGCCTGCGATATATCGCTTTTTGCGCGGATCATCGAAACCGAAAGGCCGCCGTCGGCGCCGTGATAGTCGTCACTGCCTTTTTCATAAGATTCAGATCGTTTGAACAGCGGCAGGACATCGTCATAACTCCATCCGCGATTGCCGCACTGTGCCCAACGGTCGTAATCTTCCTTTTGACCACGCACATATAACAAACCGTTGATGGAGCTTGAGCCACCAAGTGTCTTCCCGCGAGGCCAATCAAGGGAACGACCGTTGAGCCCGGGTTCAGGTTCGGATTTGTAACACCAGTCCGTGTTTGGATTGTGCAGTGTCTTGAAATACCCCACTGGCACATGAATCCAAGGATTGATGTCACGCCCCCCGGCTTCAAGAAGAATCACATGGTTCATGGGGTCGGCGCTTAACCTGTTCGCCAGAACACATCCCGCAGACCCAGCCCCTACAATCAGAAAATCGGCTCTTTTCTGCGACATATGCGTTTCCTCCAAGCCCTACCGAACGGGAAATGAGATTTCTCTTGCCTCAAAAATCCCTAATGCACTATTAATGAGATCGCAAGTCTCAATAATTGCACTTAGGGAGGAAAGACGTGAGTACATCAAACAATCTGCGTGGCATTACACGCCGCGACCTTTTTCGGGTCGCAGGCCGATATGGCATGAGCTCGACGCTTCTGGCGGCAGGCGGTTTTGGCGGGGCGATGAGCCTTGCGAACCTCGCAAGCGCGGCAGAATCAACATACGAAAAACGTTTCTCAAAACCTGCGAAGCACACTTTGAAATTTGGTGCTTCGGGCTTCAACGCGCGGAACCTGTTGATTGAACGCGCGGGTGCGTTGGAATTTGCACGTGACCTCGAAAGCCGAACCGACGGTGAAATTCGCATTGAATTTATTGGGGATAATCAGATCTGTGGTCAGACATCCTGTGTCGAGAAGACCCAGCAAGGTATCGTCGATATCTATGCTGCATCCACTCAAAACTCGGCAGGGGGCGCACCCTATCTGAATGTTCTGGACTATGCCTATATGTTCCCAGGACGCGCGTCTCAGTATCACTTCCTCTACAGCCCGGAATCACAACGTATCCTGCGTGATCCGCTTGAAAAACGACACGGCCTGAAATTCCTGTTTAGCCACTGCGAGTTGCGCGGCATTCAGTTGGGGTTGGGATGGGCCGAGAAACCCACAGTGACCAAGCTGGAAGAGCTGTTCGGCACCAAAAACCGCGTTACCGGCACCCAGCTGGGTCGCATCGCGATGCAAGCTCTGAACCTGAACCCGGTTCCTGTAGCTTGGGAAGAAACGCTGGACGGCCTCAAGCAAGGGTTGATCGATGGCGCGGAAACATGGGCATCGGCTGTGGCCTACGCCAACATGTCGCCTGTTGTATCTCAGTCTGTTGACCTGAAGTTCTTCTGCGGCACGGAACATACATCGATGAGCGCATCAGTCTTCGACAGTCTTGATGGCCATCTGCAAGATGCGGTTATGGAATCGTCTTACTGGGCCCAAACCCACGTTCAGGCGGCAAATGAAGCCGCTCTTGTGAAAACCGTTGGGCATTCAGATCCGCAGATGCCCGGAACCATCTTTGCGGAAAACAACGTCCGCAATGCCTTCCTAGCCGACGACCAGATCAAGATGGCTGAAGAAATGTGTTCGCCTGAATTCCAACCACAGCTTTGGGAAAAATGGCGTGAGCGTCTGAACGGTTGGGCCGGTGGCATCGACACGTATCAAGAAATCTATGACATCGCGCGTCAAGTTCCCAAAGATATGAAGCCAGAAAACGTTGAGCCCCGCCGCTGGTGGAAAAGCTGATCCAAGCCAAACCAAAAGGGGCCGGCGCCGGTATCGCGGCGGCCCGCAATACGTGTCTGACCACGAAACATACCGACAGACACGACAGGGAGGAAAATATGGCAATCTGGTCAGAGATCGGTGACATACTCAGCGCATTTGCGTCTCAGGATAGTTTCGAAATTCGAAATGCCCTGAAATCAAATGCCGCTTGGGTGGTTGGTACGGTCGCCACAGCGGTAAGTGGGTTGTTGGTGATGTGGATCTATAAGAAAGTGCCCTGGCTTGATCGCCATCTGGAACGCACGATCATGGTATACAGCTATCTTGCGATTGCTTTGATCATCTTCTGGGGCGTCATTGATCGGTTCATCTTTTCTAGCCAGCAGCCCTGGTCAACGACGATCCCTCCGCTGCTGTTTATGATCATGGCCTGGTTTGGTGCGGCCTTTAACGTGAGACTTCGGACACATCTCAGCTTTGCTGAATTTCGGACACTAATGCCGCGTTCCGGACAAATGGCTTGCCTGACTTTAGACGCCGTTCTTTGGTTCATTTTCTCCGTCATCGTTCTCGTCACGACAACGCGGGTAACGGCTTTGTCTGCTTCGAATTTTCAGATTGTTCTTGGTACCGACAATGTCATGCAGTGGTGGTTCCTTATTACCGCACCGATGGCTTTTGTCCTGATGGCAGCGCGGGTGTTTGAGAACTTCTTCGAAGACCTAAGAAACTTTCGCAGTGGTGCGCCGCTGATCAAACAGGCCGTGATCGGAGGAGATGTGTGATGACCGATGGGACACTGGTAACACTGATATCATTTGGAGTGACACTCCTGTTCCTGCTGGGCGTGCCGGTCCTGCTAGTCATTGCCTATTGGGTCATTGGCTGTTCGTTTGTGCTTGGCCTTACGCTCGACAACATGGGGGCAGAATTGCTCAACGTGTTCAACAAGGGGTTTGCCCTTCTTGCGATGCCTCTTTTCATTCTCACCGGTGACTTGATCAACCAATCCGGAATTGCGCGTCGGTTATCCGACTTTGCTTATTCATGTTTGGGGTGGTTGCGCGGCGGGCTTGCCATGGCCTCACTTGGAGCATGTGGTTTGTTTGCTGCGATTTCTGGATCGAACTCGGCAACAACGGCCACGATTGGCTCGATGCTGCATCCTGAGATGGTCAAAGGTGGCTATGATGAGCGTTTCTCGGCTGCAACCGCCGCAGCAGGCGGCACCGTTGGCATCATCATTCCACCATCAATCATCTTTATCGTTTACGGCTTTTTGCTGAACCTGCCGATCTCGGATCTCTTTGTTGCCGGTATTTTACCCGGGGCGTTGATGGTGGTGGGTATGCAGCTTGCCTGTTGGATCATCTGTCGCATCAATGGTTGGGGCTATCTGATACCGCTGCAACTGAACCGAGTGCTAAAAACCGCTTTTGGCGCATGGCTTGGGTTCTTTGCCATCGGGCTGGTTCTCTGGGGCATCTACACAGGCAAGTTTTCACCAACCGAAGCCGCGGGTGTGACCGTTGGTTTCTGCATCATCGCAGGTTTGCTCAGTTACCCGATAAACAAAATCATGGGGGCGGACAAAGACAAACCTGCGACGGAAAAAAGCTATATGGAGATGTTCGTTGTAGAAGGGTTCTCCATCCCACAGATCCCATCCATCGTTGTACGCTCGGCGCAGATCACCGGTATTTTGGCCCCCCTTATCGCCGTGTCTGTGGTGATGCAGCAAATCTTGTCTTTGCTTGGTGCGCAGCAAACCATTGGGGATTTTGTGACGTCTATGGGCGGCTATTACGCGGTTCTTTTCACGTCGATGGTCATCGTATTCTTCTCTGGCATGGTGCTGGAAAGCTTGCCGGTTACGATCATCCTTGCTCCGATCCTTGCTCCTATCGCCGCCTCGGTTGGCATTGATCCGATCCATTTTTCGGTGATCTTCCTAGTTGGCGCTTCAATTGGATTCATTACTCCGCCTTACGGGTTGAATCTCTATGTGGCGTCGGGCGTTACGGGTGTTCCCTACTTCAGATTGCTACGCTATACGGTACCTTACCTTGCAGCATTGATCGGCGTTTGGGTGTTTGTGTCACTTGTTCCAGAGCTAGCGTTGATCCTACTTCCTAACAGATAGGTATGGAAAATGCCCGATGATCAGGATCTCTCAAAAGATAGCCAAATCCCGACCAACCTTCGGCTTTTGATG
This sequence comes from uncultured Pelagimonas sp., assembly GCA_947497905.1. Taxonomy (GTDB): domain Bacteria; phylum Pseudomonadota; class Alphaproteobacteria; order Rhodobacterales; family Rhodobacteraceae; genus CANMIH01. The sequence goes on along the minus strand of CANMIH010000001.1, from coordinate 861,054 downwards.
ATAATCGAAGAAGTTGTGCGGCGTGGTGTGTCTGTCAGGCCAATTGATCTCATTGATACAATTGGCCTTCCAAAACCGACCATCCACCGGCTGATGCAAACTGCGGAGGCCGAAGGGTTTTTGCAACGAGATCTTGATGGCCGCTCCTACGGCCCGGGCGATCGGCTGCGCACTCTGGTGGCCAATGCAATGTCATCAGAGCGTGTACGCACAGCGCGCCTTGCTATCTTGAAAGGTTTGGCCGAGGAAATCGGGGAAACTATCAATCTCGGGACCCCGGACAGAGAGGGCATGACCTATCTTGACCGGGTCGAGACCAAGTGGCCTCTTCGAATCCAATTGCCCATTGGCACGCAAGTACCCTTTCATTGCACGGCAAGTGGTAAACTGTACCTGTCCTCCCTGCGTGCAAAAACCTTAAACGGGGTTCTGTCAGCCGGGTCACTAGAAGAGTTAACAGAACACACAATAACATCAGCAGATAAGCTGCGTGAAGAGCTCACAAAAACGCGCCAACGTGGTTATGCGACAGACAATGAAGAATTCATGGTTGGGATGATCGCAATTGGAGTGCCTATCCTAAGCCCCAACGGCAGGCTTTTGGCCACCTTGTCTACGCACGCGCCAATAATGCGTTGCTCGCCCGATGACATGTTGGCGTTTCTTGAGCCACTCAGACTGGCTGCAGCAAAACTCTCCGAACTCAATGGTCACGAGTAGGCGTTTGAAAGACGGCAAAGAACCTGTTGCGACACGACACGTGGACGGTGTCCGTCATCAGACTTTTCCATGCCCCCGGATTTCGAGGCCTAATTTTTGCCGCACGAGGCACGAATGGCCTATTCTACCGCCGCGAGGCGGGTCGAAGTTTTAGATCATTCCTGACCTTCGTCGCAACACGTGGGAGGTTTAGCTTGATGCGCACAAACAAGGCGAAACTGGATGTAAGTTATAGCGTAAATGGCGCTTTTCCACTTAGTTTCTAGTAACTGCAAAAGCCGCTCTCGGAAGCAGCTATTCTCATGTTAGCGTGCCTAGGAACTTACCAGTGTACGAGACAAGTTTGATCAATATGGACAACCGAAATCAGATAGCGCTCTTGAGCGGCGAAGAGCTTTGGCAAGTTTTTGAACAAGCGGCAGAAGCAATGTATCTGATTGACGCTGTGTCCGGTCGGATTGAACATGTGAATGAGCAGGCCGTATCCGATCTTGGCTACAGCAGAGAAGAATTGATCTCGATGCAAGCCCGCGACGTCGTCGGCGCCGATGTTGGAGTAGAGGTCATGGAGAGACTTCAAGACCTGCGGCCTGGTGAGAAACGTACACGGCGGGGATATCACCGCCGCAAGGATGCCTCTGAATTCCCGGTAGAGGTTCGGGTCAGCAAGATTGAAGTTGCTGGCCAGACTAAGCTTTTGTCTCTGGCCAGAGACATTACCGAACAGACCGAAACACTTGAGCAGCTTCGTATCAGCAACTCGAACTTCCGTATGCTGGTCGAAAATTCCATTCAAAGCGTGGCAATCGCCAACTCCGACCGCCAGATTGTTTACGCGAACACGCAATTCGCCAAAACGTTTGGCTACGAGAGTGTGTCAGACGTTTTGAGCTCCCAAGGCACACCTCAATTTATTGCAGAGGCTGACCAAAGTCTGGTTAACTCTGTTCGCATCGACGTTCTGAGCGGCAAGTCTGAATCGGAGACTTTTAAGTTTGACGGCATCAAGCAAGATGGCAGCGTCATTCACCTTGAGTGTACCCTTGCGAAAGCAATTTGGGACGGTGAAGCCGCAACCATTACGTCATTCAGGGACATCACCCAACAAAAGCAGGCGGAACAGCGGCTTCAACAGGCGCAAAGAACAGAAGCAATAGGTCAAATGACCGGTGGCGTGGCCCATGATTTCAATAATTTGCTGGCGGTTATTCTTGGCAATCTAGAGCTTCTCAGAGATGACATGTCGAATGAGATGCACCTTAAGTTAGTCACGAACTGTATGGATGCGACGATCCGGGGCGCAGAACTTACGCGCAATATGTTGGCTTTTGCGAAACAGGCGCCATTGGTGCCCCAAGTTTTAGACCTCAACAGTGTTGTTGATGAAGTACGAAACTGGTCAGTTCGCACCCTCCCGGCATCGATCGAACTGGACGTATCTCTGGCCGAAGGATTATGGCAGGCTGAGGTCGACAAAGCATCCTTGGAAAGCGCACTTCTAAACCTGATATTAAACGCCAAAGATGCATTGCCTGATTACGGGCGTATTTCAATTCAAACCGCTAACGTCCGGGTAGAAGATGGCGAAAGTAAAGCCCAGCACGGCGAGCTCTTACCCGGTCAGTATGTCATGCTTTCCGTCGTTGATACCGGAATTGGCATTCCTAAAGAAAAGCTCGAAACAATTTTTGAGCCATTTTTCACAACAAAGCCTGTGGGAGCCGGATCCGGTTTGGGCCTTTCAATGGTCCAGGGCTTTATTGAACAGTCTGGTGGCTCTATCCAAGTTTTCTCGGAACCGGATGTTGGAACAACTTTTACTCTCTACTTTAAAGCAACGGCCACCGCACAGTCTGGGCAGAGCGAAAAGTTTATTGCTGAAGGGATCAAATCTCCGAACAAAGGGGCGATTTTAGTCGTTGAGGATCAGGAAGACGTCTTAATGGTTTTGGTCAAGATACTTGAGAAAGCTGGGTATTCAGTAACCTCTGCAGCTTCTGGTGACATCGCGAACAAAATTTTTGGTGACGGAATACACTTCGATCTGTTGGTAACCGATATTGTCATGCCCGGTCAGCTTCAGGGCGTTGAGCTTTCCTGCAAACTACGAGAAAGGAAGCCTGACCTGCCAGTTGTATTCATTTCGGGATATGCACCTGAAAACGCCGGTGGAGGTAACGGCATACTTCGTGATGATATTCATTTGACGAAACCAGTGATGAGAAAGGAACTGGTTGAGGCGGTTGCAAAGGCCTTAGAAGAATAGCTTACAGAGCAAGGTTTCAGCAAGGCACTGTTATCGTTGATAAGTTTTACTCATATCACCTCCGCCGCCTGCCATATCGAACTTATCTTACTCTCCAGCCTTACCGGTGTGGTTCAATTTGAATGTTGTTACGTGATCAGCCGTCAGTTGATCCGGACGACGGTTTCAGGGAGGCCTGCAACTCAGGACAGTCTGAGGTCTATTGGTGTGTAGCCTATCCACCCTTTTTAGATCAGGATCTAAGCGTCGTGTGTGCCCATGGCATATCGGTGATTTCCTGGGTGCGTGAGAGGTTTTACAATCCCAGACCCACACAGACGCCCGCCGATGCGCAGCAAATCACAAAACCAACGGTGAACCGGAATTACCCAAACTATCACTACGGGTTCATTTCTGATGATCCGCTCGCGGATTTTTTCCTCCATTCTCATGCTTGCTTTTTCAACATGGATCCAGACACTTGCGCCATACCATGAGGAGCTCCTGATGTCAGACTGGCCCACCCCGTTTTCTGCCAAAGGCACCTATGTGGCGGTTGAACCGCTGTCGATGGACCATCTTGATGATCTGGTCGAAGCCACCTCGGACGGGGATCTGCACAAACTGTGGTACACCATGGTGCCAACGCCCGATGGTATGGCGGATGAAATCAAGCGTCGTTTGTCCTTGGCCAATATGCGACCTTTCGCGATCGTCGAACAGGCCAGCGGCAAAGCGGTGGGCATGACCACCTATATGAACATCGATGCCCCAAACAGGCGGCTTGAAATTGGCTCGACCTGGTACCGCAAGTCGGTTCAACGCTCACCTCTCAACACTGAATGCAAGCTGCTGTTGCTCCGCCATGCCTTTGAAGAGCTCGACTGTATCGCCGTCGAGTTCCGCACCCATTTTCTAAATCATCAAAGCCGCCGCGCCATTGAACGGCTGGGCGCCAAATTGGACGGGGTGTTACGGTCACATATGGTGATGGCCAATAGCACGCTTCGGGACACCGCCGTTTACTCTATCACCGCGCCGGAATGGCCGGCTGTGAAAGCCAATCTGGAATGGAAACTCGAGAGCCACGCTGCTCCTTAAAATCGGGTTGCACCTCTGGTCGGAGCTGCGCAGGATCGCCGCGAACCCTCGCACTGATCCCCAACCAAAGGACATCCGATCATGACCCAGCCCACCCCCGAACTTGCCGCCTCGACCCGCGACATCTACGAGCAAAACGCCGAGCTGTTTGACCGCGAACGCAGCCGCAAACTGTTCGAAGCGCGCTGGCTGACCCGCTTTGCGGATGGGTTGCCTCAGGGCGGACGTGTTCTGGACATCGGCTGTGGTGCAGGTGAGCCAATTGCGAGCTGGCTCATTGCGGAAGGGTTCACATACACCGGGATGGATATTGCCGAGGCGATGCTGGGGATCGCGCGCGGACGCTGGCCGGATATGGATTGGCGTCAGGGGGATATGCGTCAGATCGATTTAGCGGATCAGTTTGACGGGATTGTCGCCTGGAACAGCTTTTTTCATCTCACCCGCGAGGAACAGCGGGATTGCCTGCCGCGTCTGGCCCGTCACCTGAATCCCGGTGGCCATCTGATGGTCACGGTCGGATATGGCAACGGAGAGGTCACCGGCTGTGTGGGCGACGCAGTGGTCTATCACGCCAGCCTGTCTCCAGCCGAATATGCCAGCATTCTCGAAGCCAATGATATGGTCATGACCGGGTTTCTGGCCAATGATCCGGACTGCGCCCAGCATAGCGTGTTGCTGGCGCGCAAATTGTAAGCCAAGTGGTGGCGGCCCCTAGGCCGCCACATCATCCTCGGACAGTTGCATGTGCCACAGCTGGGCGTAACGTCCGCCTTTGCTCAACAGGTCCTCATGCGTGCCCTCTTCCACCACGTGACCTGCTTCCAGCACCACAATTCGATCCGCATCGGCAATGGTTGACAGGCGGTGCGCGATGGTGATCACCGTGCGCCCTTCCCCGGCCCGGCGCAACGCCTCTTGGATCGATGCCTCGGTCTCGGTATCAAGCGCAGAGGTGGCTTCATCCAACAACAGGATCGGCGGGTTCTTCAACAGGGTGCGCGCGATGCCCACCCGTTGTTTTTCGCCCCCGGACAACTTCAGACCGCGTTCGCCCACCATGGTGTCATAGCCATCCGGCAGGGATGAAATAAACTCATGGATCTGAGCTGATTTCGCGGCAGCAATGATCTGATCTTCGGTTGCGTGATCAAGACCATAGGCAATGTTGTAGCGGATCGTATCATTGAACAGCACCGTGTCCTGCGGCACGACGCCGATGGCCGCATGTAGGCTGGTCTGGGTCACGTCACGCACGTCCTGACCGTCAATGGTGACCGATCCCTCGCCGACATCATAGAAACGGAACAACAAACGGCCGATGGTCGATTTCCCGGACCCAGAGGGGCCAACCAAGGCCACGCTCTCCCCGGCACCAACAGAGATGTCGACACCTTTAAGAATGGCGCGCTCTGCCTCATAGCCAAACTGCACATCTTTGAAATGCACCTGCCCCCCGTCGACCTGAAGCCCCTTTGCCCCCGGTTTGTCATCTACATCGCGCGGCTGCTCCAGCAGATCGAACATCTCCCCCATATCGACAAGCGACTGACGGATCTCACGGTAGACAGTGCCCAAAAAGTTCAACGGCATGGTGATCTGAATCATGTAGGCATTGACCATGACAAAATCACCCACGGTCAATGTACCGTTTTGCACACCATAAGCCGCCATCACCATCACCGCCACAAGGCCACTGGTGATGATCAGGGTCTGACCAAAGTTCAACAGCGCAAGCGATGTTGCGGTTTTGACAGCGGCGCGTTCATAGCCCTCCATCGCCGCATCATAGCGCTTAGCTTCACGCGCTTCGGCGTTGAAATATTTGACAGTTTCAAAGTTCAGCATACTGTCGATCGCCTTTTGGTTGGCGTCCGTATCCTGAGTGTTCATCTCGCGGCGCAGCTTTACGCGCCACTCGGTGACTTTGAACGTATAGGCAATATAGAGCCCGACAACGCCGCCGACGACAACCAGATACCAGATGTCGAACAGCCAGGCCAAAACAAGCCCCACCAGCAACAGCTCAAGAAACAGCGGGCCGATGCTGAACAACAAGAACCGCAGCAGAAACTCGACACCTTTCACACCACGCTCAACAATTCGGCTGAGCCCCCCAGTTTTGCGGGTGATGTGATAGCGCAATGACAGCCTGTGAATGTGGGTAAAGGTCTCAAGCGCCAGCGCGCGCAACGCCCGCTGTCCGACGCGCGAAAACACGGCATCGCGGAGCTGTTGAAAGCCGACCGTCATCAAACGTGCCATACCATAGGCAACGGTCAGACCAATGGCGCCAATCGCAAGATCCGGCACTTCACCAGACAGCGCATCCACCGCACGTTTATAAAACACCGGCGTGGTCACAGCGATGACTTTGGCCATCACCAGCAAGGCCAAAGCGATCACAACCCGGCGTTTGACCCAGAGCTGACCGTCTGGCCAAAGGTAGGGTCCAACCTTTTTGATAGTGCGCCACCCGGATCGACGTTCGTCTTGTGCGGTGACATTGGTTTCAGGCGGCATTGGCGGTCAGCTCCTGCATCTGTGCAGAATGCAACTTAGTATCCCGCCCACAAAGAAACCAGCCCGAGCGCTTGCGGTTAGGTGGTTAATTTTGCCCAATGGGTTCCGAGACACCCTCCTAAATGCCCTCTGGCCTGCATAGGATTATGCCTCACTCTCCATCCGTCGATTTGGGAACTGAAAGCTTGTCTGCATTTGTTGCGGCCCAATCATGCATGACCTGAAGCAATGGGATCAGACTTTCACCGAAAGGGGTCAGGCTATACTCCACATGAGGTGGAATTGTCTGAAAGTCCTTTCGCGACACAAACCCCGCCTCCTGCATCTCGTTCAGCTGGCGCGTCAATGTGCGGTGGGTGATCTTGCCAAGGTTGCGCTGAAGCTGATTGAAACGCGATGTTTCCTGCGACAACCAATAGATAATCAACAGTTTCCACTTGCCAGAGATCGCATCAATCAAAGGCTCGATGAGGCAGTTCTCCTCGGACGGGGCTTGGCTCATGGCAGTATCCCAAATGACCGTACTTGTAGGAATGATCTTGCATTTCTAACTACGGACCAGCCCAGAAAAACGCAACGAGGAACAGGAAAGCCATGACAAATGTAGTGATCGTTGGCGGCGGATATGTTGGCTTTGAAGTCGCCAAAGCCTTGGATGAACACGCACATGTAACGCTGATCGAACAGCGTGACGCCTTTGTGCAACCTCCTGCTGCCATTCGTGCGCTTTTGGATCCGTCTTTGTTGGATCAGATCATCCTGCCCTACGACAACCTTCTAAAGAACGGCCGGGTTATCCGTGGTCGCGCAAGCGCTGTGACAGAAACCGAGGTCACTTTGGAAGACGGGACGGCCTATCCGGCGGACTATATCGTTCTGGCTACTGGTTCGTCTTATGCCGCGCCTTTCAAACCTTCGGGCGACAGCATCGAGGCTTTTCGCACGGCGAGCAGAGACACCAGCACCCAGATCGCGTCGGCCAAATCCATCGCCATTGTTGGTGCGGGAGCGGTCGGGTCCGAACTTGCAGGAGAAATCGCGGCAGCACAGCCAGGCAAGGAGATCACCCTGATCTCGTCGGACGAGACTTTGTTCCCGATGTACCCGAGGAAGTTTGGTGCTGACCTGAAGCGCAAGCTTGAACGCCTAGGTGTTTCGGTTGTGCTGGGCCTGCGGGCGCAGGATCTGCAGCACATGGACCGGCCCTATGCCGGATCGGTGACCCTGAGTGATGGTCGTGTTGTCACGGCTGATCTGGTGTTTCCGGTCATTGGGTCAAAGCCGAACACGACCTTGGTGCAGAGCCTGCCTGATGTGACGATCACCCCCTCGGGTCGTGTGAAAACCGACAACTGGCTGCGTCCCTCAAGCTATCCAAATGTCTTTGTCGCAGGAGATATCGCAGACGCAGGTGACGGCATGACCATTGTTGCCATTTCAAGGCAGAACCCTTGGCTCATCAAAATGCTGAAGCAGGTCATGAAAGGAACACCCGTCGCGGCGCAAAAACCCTACGTGCCCTGGAAAATGGCCCCAATTCTCGTGCCGCTTGGCCCGAAGATTGGCAATAGCTGGCTGTTTGCAACGCTGGGCGATTGGGTCACGCGCAAAATGAAAGGCAAAGACCTCTTTGTCCCGAAGTATCGCAAGGCCTTTGGCCTACCGCGCTAGGTAATCCCCCGTCTCGCTGCGCGTTAGTGGGGTATTGGCCCTGCAAAAAATCGACTGTGCCCGGCCTCAAAGAGGCCGAACTCTTTAAGGAGCACACATCATGGAAAACGTTGTCCTACCCAAATACCCGACACGCCATGGCTACATGAGCGAGCGGACACAGGAAGCCTACATCGCAAAGGCGATTGACTCCGGGCTTTTGCCGAAAGAGGCGCATAGAATGCCAGAAGTGGTCACGTTGACCGCACCAGAAGATCTGTCGAAACCCATCCAGTTTTGGCAACTCTACTCGGTTCTGGGTCAGGATCCCATTGTAGGCATCGTGCAGAGATTCTACGAACGGGTCTTTGCGGATGAGCCATGGTTTCGGTCGGTCTTTGAACGTGTCGGCGGGCTTGCCCATCATATCACCACGCAGGCGTCGATGTGGATCGATGTCATGGGGGGCGGCCCCTACTATCACGGGGCTGAATACCGCTTGAGCTTTCATCATGCCCATAATGCTATGGCGCTGATGAACGACAAAGGCGCAGAACGCTGGGTGAGCCTGATGCGTGAAACCTTGGATACCTCCGCCGACCTGATGACGGATGATCGACGCGTGCGTATCAGTTTGAATACGTTTCTGGCCCATTTCATGACCAAATATGCCGATGAGTTTGCCTTTGAGGATCGGCATCTCTTTGGGGAAACCAATGGCCCTCTCAAACGCCGGATCAACTTTATGAGGATGACAAGCGATGCCATCGAAGCGCTGAGCACACAGGAGCTGAGTGAGGCGCTTTCAGACCTTGGCGTTGATGTCTCTCTATACCCGGACAAACAGGCCATGGTGAACAAAGCCTTGATGATGTGAGAAGACGCATCTCGGCGGCTCAAGAAAAACCCTGAGACGGAGCACCGCCTCAGGGTTCTATCGTCTCAGGTCTTGACCAAATGTCCAAAAGGCAGAGGGGCAAGATCGTCCCTCAATCAAGTCGGCGCTTAGGCCTTATTCTGACGCTGCCACTTCGGTGGGCAGATCAAAGATCTGGCCGGGATAGATCAGGTCGGGATCGCGGATGCGATCTTTGTTAGCCTCAAACACGTTGACATAGGCCATGCCGCGACCATAGCGGCTGCGGGAAATGCCCCAAAGCGTATTGCCGGGCTGAACCGTGATCGAACGTATCGGCCCCTGCCCGTCTCCGCGTGCGGCCTCCAGAACGGCGGGGCTTTCGCGCAGGAACGGGCTCTCGACCCGCGCCGTTACCGCACCGGCCTCGTTCACCTGATCAACACGCAGGGTGTAGGTGCCGGTGTCGACCTCGGGCAGTTCGATGCGCCATTTGCCATCCTCAGTGATCTGCGACGTGGTGACAGGGGTATTGTCGAGATAAACCCGAACATAGGCCGCCTCTTCTCCCCGGCCGGACAACAGAACTTCGCCTTCGGCGTCATAGCTGATCGAGTCCAGAGCGACCTCACCCTGCGATAGCGGAGAGGCCTGCAAAACCTCTACCCCGTCCGGGCTTGAGATCAGCACCGCAGGCGCCCGCGGCTGTGCAGGTTCCGGCGTGACATCAGGCTCATTTCTTGCCGACACCACAGGATTTTCCCCGTCCACAAGTGTGTCTGTGCTGGGAGCGACGCCCGCCGCCGCAGCAGGCGTCAGAACATCTGTGGTGACATCGGCCGTTGGCGCGGGCTGGACCACAGCCACATCCTGGGTGGGCGCAGACTCAGGGGATGGGTCTTCCACGTCTTTGGGATCTGTCTGAACCACGGTTGTGTCCTGCCCCAAAGAGATCTCTGGTGTCACTGCTGCAACATCAACCTTCCCAACGCTCGGGGCCTCGCTCGATGCTGAGGGCCCTTCACCAGCACCAACCTCTGGCTGAGGCAGCGCGGCGGGTGGGGAAAGCGATGCCACTGCTGTGGTATCTGTTTCGCTTGCAACAACAGGCGTTGCGTCAGCTTGCGCGATCCCTGTGCCCTCGGATGCGGCAGGCATACCGGGTTCGGGCTCTGGATCAGTCGCATCGACCTGCACCGGGGCGTCGGTAGTGGTCTCCACCACATCTGGCGCATCGGATTTTGCAGGGGTTTCATCCGCCACCTCAACCGGTTGAGGACTGGAGCTCTCTGGAACATCGACGCCTTCAGGCGCATCCAACGCAGCAACAACATCTGGTTTCGGGGCCGCAGGCTCATTCGCCACAGGCGCTACAATCACCTCTTCGACCGAAACGATCTGCTGTTCGTCTTGCGTTGTGCGTAGCGTGATCACCGAGGCATTTCCCTCGGTCGGCAAATCGACAAAGGCCACAAACTTGCCATCGCCGCCCACCGGCGCCATGGCAACCGCTTCACCATCAACCAGCACCTCGACCTCAGCACCAGGCATCGCCACACCAGCAACCAAGGTGCTGCCGTCGGTTTCAGCTCGTACCAGATCGAACTTGGGTGCTTGGACAGGCACCGCAGCGGGTTCAGAAGCTTCATCAGTATCTGACGCTGGTTCAGCTGTGGCCGCGGTGTCTGGCGCTTGTGTGACAGGTTTGGGCGCGTTTTGGACAACGGCCACCGGCGCGTCGGGCGTATTGGCGGGCCATTCAATCAGCCCGGTCACAACGGCCACAACAACCGCACCCACGGTGCCTGCGCCCGCGATGGTGGAATATAGGGCAATCTTGCTCATGGCAGCCTTTCGTCGTCTCAGGCGTATTTGCCGCCCCCCAGCGGCACATACGACAGTTGAGCGTGTATATCTCACAGGATATCAGGGGTCAAAACACGTTTGCACACAACTACGGAGCCCCTGATGCCCCAAACTTCGATCTGTGTCTATTGCGGCGCACGTTCCGGCAAAAAAACGACATTTTCGCAACAGGCTGAGGCACTGGGTCAGGCGATTGCCACCGAAGGCTGGCGTCTGGTCTATGGCGCCGGGGATGTGGGACTGATGGGCACCGTAGCCCGCGCGACGCAATCCGCCGGTGGTGACACCTTTGGCGTGATCCCAACCCACCTCATGGATATGGAGGTCGGCAAGCGAGATCTCTCAACCTTCATTATCACCGAAACCATGCATGAACGCAAAAAGGTCATGCTGATGAACGCGGATGCGGTGGTGATGTTGCCCGGTGGTGCCGGATCTCTCGACGAATTCTTTGAAGCGCTGACTTGGCGCCAGTTGGGCCTGCACAATAAACCCATCGTCCTGCTTGATGTGGATGGCTATTGGGGCCCCCTGAAGGGACTTCTGACCCACATCGTCGACAATGGGTTTGCCGACGCGTCGCTGCTGGATTTTGTTCAGATCGGCGGTTCTGTAGACGAGGTCATGGCGCTTTTGCGCCGGGCCTTGTCCTGAGCCATCGCGGTTGCGGAATAAAGCGCCAATGCGATCCAGATCGCTGAAAATGCGATGATGTGATAGACCGTAAGCGCCTCGCCAAAGACCACCGTGGCGCAGAAAAACTGCAACGTGGGGTTGATGTATTGCATCAATCCCAGCGTGGCGAGGTTCACCCGATGCGCCGCAAAGGAAAACAGGATCAGCGGCAGCGCGGTGATCAGGCCCGAGACGGCCAGCATGACAGTTGTGACAAACTCGTCGCCAAACTGCCCCTCCCCAGAGGCATGCACCCAGATCAGCCAGACCGCGGCTATGGGTGCAAGAAGAAACACTTCAGCCGTGACAGAAACCACGGGCCCGGTGGAAAGCTGTTTTTTCACAAGGCCATAAAGCCCGAAGGTAAAGCCCAGAAACAATGACAACCATGGGGCTGCGCCAACCCCTACTGTCAGTTGCACCACGCCCAAGGTGGCCAAAACAATGGCCAGCCATTGAAGCCCACTCAACCGTTCGCGCAGGACAGTGACGCCCAGAAGAACAGAGAACAGCGGGAACATGTAATACCCCAGTGAGGTTTCCGTGACCCGCCCCGCCTGCACGGACCAGATGAACACGCCCCAATTCGAGGAAATCATCAGCGCCGCGAAGGCAATGATCATCAAAGCCCGCCGCGAGGCCATGGCTTTGGGTAGGGCCGAAATCCGCCCCTGAAACAGCAACAGACCCGCAAAAATGGCCAATGACCAAAGCGTGCGATGCGCCAACAACTCACCCGGCGGCACATGGGCCAACGCCTTGTAATAAATTGGCGACAGCCCCCAGATAGTGCAGGCCAGCACCATGGCACTCAGGCCCTGCCAGGTCTTGTTCATGAATTGGGTCTCCTCACCACCAAAAAAACCGGTGGTGGCTCAGGCCTAGACCCGTGCCACGGCAATCGCAACACCTCAAACGAAAATGGAGGGCCTTGGCCCTCCATTTCCAAATCTCAATCTGACTAAGAATTAGCCCAGGCGCGAGGCCACGTTTTCCCAGTTCACCAGGTTGTCCAGGAAGTTGGTCAGGTAGGCAGGACGTTTGTTGCGGAAGTCGATGTAGTACGAGTGCTCCCATACGTCACAGCCCAGCAGAGCGGTCTGACCAAAGCACAGCGGGTTCACACCGTTTTCAGTTTTGGTCACTTTCAGGCCACCGTCGGTGTCTTTCACCAACCATGCCCAGCCCGAACCAAACTGGCCTGCGCCTGCAGCTGCGAACTGCGATTTGAACTCATCAACCGAGCCAAAGCTCTCTTTGATGGCCGCTTCCAGCTCGCCCGGCATTTTGTACTCGCCCGGACCCATCATTTCCCAGAACTGGTTGTGGTTCCACAGCTGCGAGATGTTGTTGAAGATACCGTTCTGGGCAACCGCGTTGGCGTCGTAGGTGCCTTTGATGATCTCTTCCATCGACTTGCCGTCCCACTCGGTGCCAGCAATCAGCTTGTTGCCGTTGTCGACATAGGCTTTGTGGTGCAGGTCGTGGTGATATTCCAAGGTCTCTTGGCTCATGCCTTTGCCGGCCAGAGCGTCGTGTGCATACGGAAGATCGGGAAGTTCAAATGCCATGATAAGGCCCCTTGTTCGCAACGATTTTGGTTGAGCTATAACTGGCGCTTAGACGGCCCAAGGTCAAGAGAAAGCGCTCAAATCACTTGATGGGTTTTTTCTCGCATTTGCCACCACCGACAAAGTTGTTGCCATAGCCCAGAGGATTGGCAGAAATCGAGAGTTTGCCGGAGGCTTTGAGATAGGTGGCGCGATACTTAATGGTGGCGCGCTGGCCTGACCGATCTCGGGTTTTCACTTCCCACGCGAATGTTGAGCGTGAAGCATTGTCCCGCACAAGTTTGCCCCGAACGGGCTTACGACTATTGTACTGAAGGATAATCGGGTCTGAGACCGTCACTTCCTTTTTTTCGACGTCGTGGCCGATAAACAAAAACTCAGGCAACCATCCAAGTTGCGCCGATGCCGTTTTGACACGACATTCATATCCATAGTTCTCAGCAGCAACTTCACCGCCAAACACAGCGCATGCAATCGCCAGACTTATTAAACGCTTCAACTGTCTTCCCCTCCAGATCTGACGCAAAGTAGCGTCACAGGCTCTTAAAAACGCTTACGCAGGTGGTTTCAAGCGAACAAAGACCGTTTTTTCATAAAAGCGTATCAGATGTGCGGAGCACTTAGGGGCGCACCGTCAGTGACGAAAAAAGGCACCCGAAGGTGCCTTTTCCCAGATCTTAAAGCTATTCTCAGAGAAACCCGACCGCACTTCCCGGTGTTGCCGAGGTTTTCAACAAGTTGAACATGTATTCACCGACCGAGCGGAAACAAACGATGCGTGCTGTGTTGTCGTCCTCCAGCCAGAAGGCCGCAGCCACCTGCGCCAGTCGCGTGCGTCGGATCATGCCGGTCGTGAACTGGTCACGGGACATATCCACCGGCGCCACCTTGGCGATCACTTCGCGGATGTCGCCACCGGACAGGGTAAAGACCGCCCGCGCATCCGACACATTGGCCACCAGAGCATGTTGACCCGCCAGAGCTTCAGCCAGTTTATCGGCCAGCTCTTGCGCTTCAGCATAGGTGCAGAGCACCAAAAGCTCGTCAGGAGACATCCAGAGGATCCCACGATCCCCATTCAGACGGGTTTCGCGCTGCCCCGGCATCTCGGCGCCCACCAACTCGGTGAGCACCCCGGTAAAGCCCGCATCTGCGAAATCGCCACGTACGGTGATCATGCCCTGAGGACCCAGCTCTTTGACCTGAACCAGGCCGTCGAAATATGCGCCGTTGGCGGCAGTCCGTAGATCAGACATTCTGTTTCTCCCCGTCCGGGTCAAAGAAGACCGGGTTGACGATCTTGGCTTTGATGCGTGTGGTGCCGTCGTCTTTGACGAATTCGATCACCTCACCCATGCGATCCGGCCCATGCAACACCAGACCCATCGCAATACCCTTGTTCAGGGTTGGCGAATGATAGGTCGAGGTCACACGACCCTGGGTGTTTTTCTGGCCATTGGCATTCACACCGTCAGCAATGCAATAGGCCCCATCCGGCAACACGCTTCCGTCCAAGGTTTCCAAACCAACAAGCTTCCAGCGCTTCGGATCAGCCATATGGCTGCGCAGCTGGGCGCGTTTGCCGAGGAAATCCTCTTTCTTCTTCGAGATTGCCCAGTTCAGCCCCAGATCCTGCGGGATCACGGTGCCGTCGGTCTCGTCGCCGATCATGATAAAGCCTTTTTCGGCCCGCATGATGTGCAGCGCTTCTGTCCCGTAGGGTGTTGCATTGAACTCTGCGCCCGCTTCCAGAAGCTTGTCCCAGAAAGCACGGCCCAGCGAGGCAGGTACTGCGATTTCATACGACAACTCACCCGAGAACGAGATGCGATAGGCGCGCACCGGGAAACCACCCAGAGTGCCGTCACGCCATTCCATGAAGGGCAGCGTTTCTTTCGACACATCCATGCCACCGAGCTTCTCCAGAAGCTTACGGGCATTGGGGCCAACCACAGCGACCTGCGCGTATTGCTCGGTCACATTGGCGGTGTAGACCTTCCAGTCCCACCATTCGGTCTGGAGCCACTCTTCCATATGGGCGTGGATGCGATCCGCGCCGCCGGTTGTGGTGTGGCAGAGCCAGGTGTCTTCATCGATCCGAGCAACCACGCCGTCATCGGTGAGGAAGCCGTTTTCGGTACACATCAGACCGTAGCGGCATTTCCCGACTTTCAGGTTCGACATCATGTTAGTGTACATCATGTCCATGAACTTGCCAGCATCGGGGCCTTTGACGATGATCTTACCCAGTGTCGAGGCGTCCAGCAGGCCAAGGCTTTCTCGGGTCGCTTTGACCTCGCGGTCCACTGCCTGATGAACGGTCTCATTGCCTTTCAGATAGGCATAGGGACGGCGCCAGTGGCCGACCGGTTCCCAATGGGCTCCGTTTGTGTCGTTCCACTCATACATCGGGGTCTTGCGCACTGGCTGGAAGATCTCGCCCCGCGCTTCACCCGCAATGGCACCCATCGAAATCGGTGTATAGGGCGGCCGGAAGGTGGTTGTGCCCACCTGCGGGATCTCTTGACCCAGCTCCTGCGACAGGATCGCCAGACCGTTGATGTTGCTCAACTTACCCTGATCGGTTGCCATACCCAGTGTGGTATACCGCTTGGTATGTTCAACGCTTTCATAGCCTTCGCGGGCCGCAAGCTGAACATCCGACACTTTCACGTCGTTCTGATAGTCCAACCAGGCTTTGAGACGCAGACCATAATGCGCGCCCTGCGGCATCAGCCAGACCGGTGCCATGGGTTTGGTTACGGGATCGGTTGCGGTTGCAGGTGCCGACACAGGGTCGGTCGCCCCCACCACAGCCGCAGCCGCTTTGCCCGCAGCCCCGGCATCTGCCAGAGCGTCGTTCAGATTGGCAAAACCGTTGGCCGCACCGGCAGTGATGACAAAGGCTTTGCCATCCTGATCGGTCGGGGCGCGGCTGGCGTCGGGGCGGAAACAGGCCTGTTCCTCATCCCAGTTCAGCTTGCCACCGCAATGCGACCACAGGTGAACCACCGGAGACCAGCCGCCGGACATTGCCACCGCGTCACAGGAGATGGTTTCGAGCAGAGCGCCCTCACCCGCCTGATTGCACAGGTCCACGCTTTTGACACGCTTGCCGCCATGCACCTTGGCGATGCCCTTGCCGGTTTCCACGCGAATGCCAAGCGCCTTGGCCTCGTCCATCAACGCACCACCGCCCTCGGGGCGGGCGTCGATGACACAGGGCACATCAAGACCGGCTTTCTTCAAAGTGATCGCAGTGCGATAGGCATCGTCGTTGTTGGTGACAACAACCGTGCGATCGCCCGAAGACACGCCGTAGTTGACCACATAGTCACGCACCGCACCCGCCAACATCACACCGGGGATATCGTTGCCCGCAAAGCTCAGCGGACGTTCGATTGCACCGGTTGCTGTGATGGTTTGCTGCGCGCGGATCCGCCACATACGGTGACGCGGGCCGGAAACATGCGGCGCATGGTCGGTCAGACGCTCATAGCCCAGCACATAGCCATGGTCATAGACCGCCGCGCCCATGGTGCGGGTGCGGATGGTGACATTTGGCATGGCTTTCAGCGCGGCCAGTGTCTCATCAATCCAGACCTCCGGCGATTTGCCATCGATCTCACCACCATCTACCGGTGCGCGGCCGCCCCAATGGGCGGTCTGTTCGAGAAGCAGAACCTTGGCGCCCGCTTCACCAGCCGATTTCGCGGCCTGAAGACCGGCAACACCACCACCAACAACAAGCACGTCAACGAAAGCATAGAAATGCTCGTAGGTGTCAGGATCCTGCGTTTCCTTTTCTGGCGCCTTGCCCAGACCCGCCGACTGACGGATGAAGGGTTCATAGACGTGCTTCCAGAACGGACGCGGGTGGATGAACATCTTGTAGTAGAAGCCAGCGGTCAGAAGACGCGACGCCAATCCGTTGACTGCGCCGATGTCGAAATCGAGGCTTGGCCAGACGTTCTGCGGTGTTGCTTCGAGACCATCAAACAGCTCGGTTGTGGTGGCCCGCTGGTTCGGCTCGTGCTTGGCACCGCTGCCAAGGTTCACAAGCGCATTGGGTTCTTCGCCACCCGAGGCAACGATGCCACGTGGACGGTGATACTTAAAGCTGCGCCCCACCAACATCTGGTCATTGGCAAGCAGAGCCGAAGCAAGGGTATCGCCCTTGTGGCCCTTCATGCGTTTGCCGTTGAAGGTGAATTCATATTGCGCGCCGCGGTCGACCAAACGACCGCCATTAGCGAGACGGGTGCTCATGTGTTCGGGCCCTTTCGCGTGACGAGGCCGGGGAAGCCTCCGGCGGGAGTATTTTTAGAAAGAAGAAGCATCAGGCAAACTCACGCCAGGACCAGCCGGGCCGTTTGGCGGTGATTGCATCCATGACCTCTTTGGGAGGGATCGAGGTCTGCGCGGTATAGGTGGCAAAGACTTCGTTGGTTTGGGTGCAGCGTGCCGCATGAAACCACTTGCCGCAGCCATTGACATGGCGCCAGCGTTCGAAGTGTACACCCAAGGGGTTTTCACGGGTGAACATATAGCCTTCGAACTCGTCATCGGACGAGCCGGGGCCAAAGCGTTTCAGATGCGCTTCGCCGCCAGCGGCCAGTTCGGTTTCTTCGGCTTTCACACCGCAGTAGGGGCATTCAAGGATCAGCATTTTGTCTCTCCTTAGTGCGCAACGCCAGCGGCGACGGATTCATCGATGAACCGGCCTTCGCTGAAACGGTTGAGGCCAAATTCATCAGTGAGCGGCGAGTGACCTTTTGCCATCAGTTCGGCAAAGCCCCAGCCCGAGCCCGGAATGGCCTTGAAGCCGCCCGTGCCCCAGCCGCCGTTGATGAAGCATCCTTCCAGCGGGGTCTTCGAGATGATCGGCGAGCGGTCGCCGGTGACATCTACGATCCCGCCCCACTGGCGCAGCATTTTCAGGCGCGACACCATTGGGAAGGTTTCGACCAAGGCCCGCACAGTTTCTTCGATGTGGTGATAGCTGCCACGCTGGGTATAGCCATTGTAGGCGTCGGTTCCGCCGCCGATCACCATTTCACCTTTGTCGGACTGTGACATGTAGCCGTGTACGGTGTTGGCCATCACAACCACATCCATGCAAGGCTTGATGGGTTCCGAGACCAGCGCCTGCAGCGGCACAGATTCCATTGGCAGTCGGAAACCGGCCTTTTCAGCCATAATGCTCGAATGTCCGGCCACAACGATGCCAAGCTTGTCACAGGCGATATCACCTTTAGAGGTGTTCACACCCGTGACCTTGCCACCTTCCTGCATCACACCAGTGACTTCACACTTCTGAATGATGTCCATGCCCATCGCCGAACAGGCGCGCGCATAGCCCCAGGCCACGGCGTCGTGACGCGCCGAACCGGCCCGTTCTTGCCACAGCGCGCCCAGTACCGGGTAACGTGGGCCGTTCAGATTGATGATCGGCACGAGCTCTTTCACGCGCTGGGGCGAGATGAACTCGGTCGAGACGCCCTGCAGGGCGTTGGCGTGGGCTGTGCGCTGATAGCCGCGCACTTCGTGTTCGGTCTGCGCCAGCATCATCACGCCGCGCGGGCTGAACATCACGTTATAGTTCAGATCCTGCGACATGGTCTCATACAGCGAGCGGGCTTTTTCATAGATCGCCGCCGATGGATCCTGCAGATAGTTGGACCGAATGATGGTGGTGTTACGGCCTGTGTTGCCGCCGCCCAACCAACCTTTTTCAATAATTGCGACATTGGTGATGCCGAAATTTTTGCCAAGGTAATAGGCGGTTGCCAATCCGTGGCCACCGGCACCTACGATAACAACATCGTAGCGTTTTTTCGGCTGGGCACGGCGCCAGGCACGTTCCCACCCGGTGTGATCGCGAAGGGCTTCGCGGGCGATAGCAAAGGCTGAGTAGCGTTTCATAGGCCTCGAATCCGGGTTTTGGGTGTCATAGGGATTTATGTATCGTTTCCGTCAAATGGCTCCTTCTGCAACCGCCACAATGGGATGCTGTTGCGACATGGGGTGACAGATGCGCCATTTGCCCTTTTGATCTGACCCATCGCGCATTAGATCATAACCCAACTTGACGGAGGCATGATGGTGTTCTGGATCCTCACTGGCGCGCTGGCGCTGGCTTTGGTGGCGCTTTTGGTGGTGTCGCTTTTGCGTGGCACACGCGAAACCGGCCCGGCGGAAAGCTTTGATTTGCAGGTCTATCGCGATCAGCTGAAAGAAATTGACCGCGACACCGCACGTGGCGTGATCGCTCAGGACGAAGCCGAGCGCCTGCGGGTTGAAATCTCACGCAGGCTGTTGGCTGCGGATGCGAAAGCACAGGCGGCGACATCTGCGGAGACCCAGCCCAGATCCACTGGAATGGCGATTGCCGCGCTTATGGCGGTTTGCGTGCTTGGGGGCAGTTTTGGCCTTTATACCCAGCTTGGCGCGCCGAACCTGCCGGATCTACCACTGGAAACCCGTATCGCCAATGCCGCCGAGGCCCGGGACAACCGTCCGGGTCAGGCCGAGGTCGAAGCAAGACTGCCTGTTTCCGTTTCGCCAGATGCGCCTGTTGAATATGTCGAGCTTGTCACCAAGCTGCGCAAAGCGGTTGTTGAGCGCCCGGATGATCTTCAGGGCCATATTCTGTTGACCCGCTCCGAGGCCGCCTTGGGCAACTATGCGGCCGCTTGGAAAGCACAGGAAAAGGTGATTGCTCTGCGGGGCGACCAGGCCCATGCAAAAGATTACACCGATCTTGCCGATATGATGATCCTCTCTGCCAATGGGTATGTGTCGCCTGAAGCACAAGACGCCCTTGAGATGGCGCTGAGCCTCGACGGTCAGAACGGTGTGGCCCGGTACTACGGTGGTTTGATGATGGCCCAAACCGGACGCCCCGATGTGGCGTTTCGCTTGTGGGACAGCCTGCTGCGCGACAGCCCACCAGATGCCCCGTGGGTTCCGCCCATCCGCGATCAAATCGAGGACATGGCGTATCTTGCCGGTCAGTCCCGATATCAGTTACCGGATCTGCCCACCTCCCCTGCCCCAGCCTCGCCTCAGGCGCCTGGCCCCTCAGGTGACGATGTTGCCGCCGCCGCCGAGCTAACGCCCGAAGAGCGCATGCAGATGATCCAGGGCATGGTCTCACAGCTTTCGGAACGTTTGGCAGAGGAAGGTGGGTCAGCCGAGGAATGGGCCCGACTTATTAATGCTTTGGGTGTATTGGGGGAAACCGAACGCGCCGCAGCCATCTGGGGAGAAGCCCAGTCTGTCTTTGCTCAGAACGCCGAGAGCATCGCCCTTATCAACGCAGCCGCACAGCGGGCAGGATTGAAATGATCACAAATGACATCGCCGAGTTTCACGCGGCCCTGCCCCCCATGCGCGCCATTGTCGGTCTTGATCTGGGGACCAAGACCATTGGTGTTGCCGTCTCAGACAGCTTTCGCGGCGTGGCAAGCCCGCTGGAAACCATCAAGCGCAAGAAATTCACGCTGGATGCGGAACAGCTGATCGAGATTTTGAACAAACGCGAGGTGGCCGGTGTGATCCTGGGATTGCCCTTGAACATGGACGGCAGCGAAGGACCGCGTTCGCAGGCAACCCGCGCCTTTGCCCGTAATCTCAGCAAACTTTGGGAGGGTCCCATTTCCTTCTGGGATGAGCGTCTCTCTACTGTGGCGGCTGAAAAAGCGCTTTTGGAGGCGGATGCGACACGAAAACGTCGCGCAGAGGTGATCGACAACATCGCCGCCTCCTTTATCCTTCAAGGAGCGCTTGATCGGATGCGCAACTTCGAATGACCAGCACAGCGGGTGGAGACCACATGAAAGACGACGTCTGGAGCCGTAACGAAATCGAGAGCCCCTGCGTCAAGCTTTGCGTGGTTCACCCGCAGGCCAAGATCTGTACCGGCTGTTTTCGTTCGGTTGATGAGATCCGCCGCTGGTCCAAAATGCACCCGGATGAACGCCGTGAAATCATGGATGAGCTGCCTGAGCGTAAACCACAGCTGAGCCAACGTCGCGGAGGCCGCGCGGCACGTCTGGCTCGGAAGTAAACTTCGGCAACGGCTAGCAACGCGAAAAATTTTGTGCCTGCTCCAAAGAAAAAGCCCCGGCAATGACCGGGGCTTTCGAATTTGAAGGGGTGTGTTGTTGTTAGACGCCAACGATCGAATAGTCCGACGCGATGGGGCTGACGTTGGTGTAGACCGACGCAGCCACCGTACCACCGATGGTTACATCCACGCGGAACGCGGTGCCCGAAGGACCGGAGGTGTCAGGTGTTACCGCGACCGCCGAGGTTCCAACACTTGCAGCTGGCACGTTAAACACCAGCACATCTTCACCCGAAACAAAGTCCACAAAGGCGGCCGAGCCTGCATCAGCCGTGTCGCCGGTGATTGTCAGCGTATCCGCACCCGTGCCGCCAGTGAACAGCGCATCGGTGTCCGTGGTTGTGAAGCTGTCATCGCCTGCGCCCGCATCAATGGTGCCAGTGTACCCCGAGACGCTGATGGTATCAGCATCATCACCAGTGGTCAGGGTCAGCGTTGCAGTCGCCCCAGCGGACAAGGTGACGGTGTCGGTCCCTGCTCCGGTTGCGACAACCGCGCTTGCGGCTGAGCCATTCACCGTGTCGTTGCCTGTACCCGCGTCGATGTCTTTCGCAGCATCTGTTGAGGTGCCCGAGAAGGTGATGGTGTCGTTGCCAGCTCCACCCGTCACAGTATCGCCTGCGCCCGAGGTCGTGATGGTGTCATCATCTGCTCCACCGTCGATCGAGCTGTTGCCCCCCGAACTTCCGGTGATGACATCATCCCCATCTCCGCCCAGAACAGTGTCATTTGCACCAGCAGAGGTGATGGTGTCGTTCTCGGTTCCACCGTCCAACGTGTTGCCTGTAGCGGCACTACCGGTCAGAACGTCGTTCCCTGCTCCACCAAAGAAGGAGTCCGCATTGGTGTCGCTGCTGGTCACGGCGGCCAGCGTGTCTTCGCCATCACCACCCTGAAGCGTGTCCGAGCCAGCTTCGGTGCGCAGCTCGTCATTGTCGGCACCACCGGTCAGGCTGTCGTCGCCTTCAGCGCTATACAGGGTGTCATTCCCGGCGCCACCATCCAGCGTGTCGTTACCTGCGTGACCGAACAGACGGTCCGCACCGGCTTCGCCCTGCAGGTTGTCATTGCCTGCATTGCCTTCAAGAAGGTCGAGACCTTCGCCACCCTGGATAAGGTCATTGCCGCCATCACCGGCAACCGTGTCATCACCGGCACCGCCGATAACGGTGTCATCGCCGTCACCGCCATAGCCCCGGTCATTGCCAATGCCGCCGTCAATGCTGTCATTGCCGGCCTGGCCACGCAGGCTATCATTGCCTTCGGCGCCATTGATGGTGTCATTGCCACCATTGCCATTCACGAGGTCGTTGCCGGCCAGAGATGAAATCAAATCGCCGGTAGCTCCACCGTCGATGACATCATTCCCCGTTGTTGGGGTTCCACTTGGACCTGAGGAAGACGAGCTTGAATTGTCATCTCCGAAGTCCAGACCAATCAGCGCGGCGCCAATCAGAAGCGGCGCAGCAATCATTAAAAGCAGCATATCGATTCTCCAAATTCGCCTTTAACGGTACAGAAGAATCAGCGCAAATCTACTAAAATCAGATAGATATTCCCCTTCCAGAACAATCGTGATCATCCCAAACGATTGGTTCACTGACGCGAACGGTCGGTGTTAGGTTTTAGCGGAAAATTTACATATCAGAACGGTTTTTCAGAGACCCAGTCCATTATTCCGTTTTGAAATTCGGGACGAAAATAGGCGATCATCCGTCCCTCTGGCGGTGCGACGGCAGAATCACCCCATGGCGCAACCCCATGCAAACAATGACGATGCATCAAAATCGCCTCGCCGGGTCGGGCAGGCAGTGTGATCCGATCACAGTGTTCGAAACAGTGTTTTCGCGCCGCCTGATAGGCTTCGGTGATGTCCAATGTGGACCACTCACCGGGGTCGTGCTGTAGAAACGTATCGCGAAACGCCCGCCCCATAATTTCATGGCTGCGATCCCAGACAACAAGCGGGCTGGCGTCTTCACTGGCCTCAGTCACGGGCAGCCCCAAGACAAAGGCATGCGGATCGCTCACCTGCCGCACACGGTCGGGTCCGTGGGGCAGAATGCCATCGACATGGGCCGCATCCCGTTTGGCCCGATAGCGAAAGGCCGCCTCACCTTCGGTTTTGCGCGGGCGCGGATAGCCGGGATAGGTCACCGACAGCTGCGCTTTGTGCAGCGGGGGCATGTCTCCCAGATAGTCAACCGCCGCCCCGGCCAGAGGCACATCACCCAAACGCCCTAACGCGTCATTTGGCAAAGCATCGACACCGATAAACCAGGTGCCCTCGCAATCCAGCCAGGTCTCTCTGATCGCAGGATCTTCAACCGCCACCAATCCAGTCTGATAGGCGGCCCGGCTCCAGGCATAGATATCTGGGTCATAGGGAAATTTGACCCACCCACGGGTTTCGAACACGCTCATCCCCAAACGGCCTTACGCAACATATTCGCCCCAACGGCGAGCAGGAAGATGCCAAAGATCCTCCGCAACCGAGCGGCGGGAAGCGCATGGGCCAACCGGGCGCCCAACGGTGCGGTGATCACCGTCATCGACACCGCGATGGCAAAGGCCGGGAGGTTGACCGCGCCCAAAGTAAAGGGCGGTGCCTCTGCAACCTGAAGAAACAAAAATCCGATCACCGACGGCACAGCGATCAGCACGCCAAAGCCTGCGGCTGTGGCCACAGCCCGATGGGTTGGCACGCCAAACAACGTCATGAGCGGGACCCCAAAGCTGCCACCTCCGATCCCCATCAACACGGACATGAAGCCAACCAGCGGCGACAGGGTCATGCGCCCGACACCGCCGGGCATCGCATTCCCCAAACGCCAGCTATCTTTGCCAAAGGCCAGATACAGACCAATAATCCCGGCCAGCACGCCAAAGATCACCACCAGAGCATCTGACCGCAGTTGAGCCGCGATCAACACGCCAATCACCGCCCCCAGAACAATACCCGGGGCCCAGCCCCGCAGAATATCCCACTGAACAGCACCGCGTTTGTTATGGGACTGCACCGAGCGCAGCGAGGTAACAATGATGGTGCCCAAAGAGGTTGCCAGACAGACCTGCATCAACATCGGCCCGTCATATCCCAATCCACCAAAGATGTAGAAAAACACAGGGACAAGGACGATCCCGCCGCCAACGCCCAAAAGACCGGCCAGAACGCCCGCAAAGCCCGAAGACACAAGAAGAAGGCCAAGGAACGGTAGAAACGACATAAAGTCCTGCATAATCAGGCAGCCTGCTCAGTTGTTACAGCGCCAAGCGCCTCTTCCACCACATCGGTGCCTGCACCTTTGCGCGTTGCTCCCGTCGATAAAATTTGCCGCCAGCGCCGCGCGCCGGGTCGCCCCGCAAAAAGTCCCAGCATATGCCGGGTCACCTGATGCAGCTTGCCGCCGTCTTCGATATGAGCCTCGATGAAGGGCAGCATCTGGCGTACAATATCTTCGGCGTTCTGCTCACCCGCGACACCAAAAATCCGTGCGTCAGCCGTGCCCAGGATATCCCAGGGCTGGTGATAGGCCGCACGCCCAATCATCACACCGTCCAGACCGCTGTTTAGCAAGGCCTCAGCCGTGTCCAAATCGGCAATGCCCCCGTTGATCGAGATATGCAGATGCGGGAACTGTTGTTTCATCCGCTTGACCAGATCGTAGTCCAGTGGCGGAACATCGCGATTTTCCTTGGGCGACAAGCCCTGAAGCCAAGCCTTTCGCGCATGGATGGTCACACGTTTCACACCCGCCGCATCAATGCGTGTCAGAAACTCGGGCAAAACCACTTCTGGATCCTGATCATCGACACCAATGCGGCATTTCACCGTCACCTCGACATCAACGGCCTCACCCATAGCGGCGACACAGTCGGCAACCAGCTCAGGGTGTTTCATCAAAACAGCTCCAAAGGTGCCAGACTGCACCCGGTCCGAGGGACAGCCACAGTTCAGATTGATCTCGTCATATCCCGCCTGCGCGCCCAATTTCGCCGCCTGCGCCAGCTCAACCGGATCGGATCCCCCAAGCTGCAACGCCACCGGGTGTTCTTCAGGGTGATACTCCAGCAGGTGCAAAGCCCCACCCCGCACCAAAGCAGGCGCAGTCACCATCTCAGTGTAAAGAAGCGTCTCACGGCTGATCAGACGATGCAAATAACGACACCGTGCATCGGTCCAATCCATCATCGGGGCGACGGACAGGCGGGCGGCGTGTGTCACTGGGGTGGGCACGATTTGGTCTCCAGTTTGAGCGCCACCCGTGGCGGTGAGGAAATGGCGCGTTGAGTCGGGTGGCACGGGATGTAGCACACCTTGGTCCGCCGTCCACTCCCTCACGCTTGTGACATAGACGGCATGCACGTATGACAGGGCTATGCCCATTTTATATAGACCTGATTTTTCAACTGTCCTTCGCACGCTCCTTGTTTTGGCCACTGGTGCCTTGGGTGCCTGCATCGCGGTCTTTCTTGGCCTTCCCATGCCCTGGATGCTTGGACCGCTTTTAGGTAATGCCGCATTGGTGCTCACGCGCCCGCCACAGGTGTTGGAGGGCTATGCCTTCCCCCTGCCGTTTCGCACGTTTTTTGTCGGCTTGATTGGTGTAATGATTGGCACGCAGGTGACCGCGGATCTTTTGATGATGGCGGCGCAACTGCCGCTAACCATCGCAGCCCTAGTGGTATTCACCCTCGCCGCGCAATTCGGCAATATGGCTATTTTTCAACGCATTGGCGGGTTAGATCGGCCCACCGCCTTTTTTGCGGGTACTCCCGGTGGGTTGATGGAGAGCATCCTGTTTGGCGAAAAAGCCGGCGCAGATATGCAGGCACTGATGATGCAACAGTTCCTGCGTATCATCGTCGTGGTCAGCGTGCTGCCTCTGGCCATATCGCTCTGGTTGGGCACACCGGTTGGAAGTGCCGCGGGCATGCAGAGCAGCGGATCAAATGAGGTGGCGTTTGGCACGATGATTATGATCGCCCTAACGGCGCTGGCGGGCCTGTATCTGGCGGGTTTGATCCAATTACCCGCCTCACAATTGATTGGTCCGATGGTTTTGGCGGCGGCGATCAATCTGAGCGGCGTGGTGGATCTCCATCTTCCCATCTGGCTGATCGCACTGGCTCAAATGGTGATTGGCGCGAGCCTTGGGTTGCGTTTTGCCGGGGTCGATGGCGCTTTGCTGCGTCGGGCGCTCTGGCTTAGCCTTTTGTCTGTGGGCTTTATGCTGTTGCTGGGCCTTGGTTTTGCAGTTGTGCTGCATGCCGCCACGGGGATCGACGTGCTGGTGCTTTTGATCAGTTTTGCGCCGGGCGGCGTCACCGAGATGTCAATTATCGCGCTCAGTCTTGCGGCCAATCCTGCCTTGGTCAGCCTCCACCACATCGCCCGGATTTTGATGACGGTGGTGGAGTTGACGGTTTTGTCAAAATGGTTGGGGCTGCGCTAGCCCCTAGCCTTCTGCTTTCTCCGCAAGGATCAGCCATTCTTCTTCGGCCGCATCCAGGGCGGATTGACGTTCGACCAAAGCTTCGGTTGCTTTCTGGAATTTCACTGGCTCTTTGGTGAACAGATCCGGCGCGGCCATGAACTCTTCCAACTTGGCAATCTCGGCGGTTAGACGGTCGATTTCACCTGGCAAAGCCTCAAGCCGATGTTTCTCGGTAAAGCTAAGCCCATCTGAACCAGAGGTCGCTTTGCTGTCCTGCGCCGCTTTGTCCTTCTTGGGTTTGGACTTTTCCTTGGTTGTAGCCTCATCCGCTTTGCGTTGGGACTGATAATCGCTCCAGCCCCCGGCATAGACCACGGCCTGACCCCGGCCTTCCATCGCAATGGTGGTTGTCGAAACACGATCCAGGAAATCCCGGTCGTGGCTGATCAACATCACGGTGCCGTCGTAGTCATCCAGGATCTCTTGCAGCAGATCGAGAGATTCAACGTCGAGATCGTTGGTCGGTTCGTCGAGCACCAAAAGATTCGATTCACGCGCCATCAGCTTGGCCAGTAGCAACCGTGCCTTCTCGCCCCCGGACAAAGACCGGACGGGCGCACGGGCCTGCGCATCGTCGAACAGGAATTCTTTGAGATAGCCAACCACGTGTTTGGGTTGCCCACGCACCATCACCTGATCCGCTTTGCCCGACACCTGCATGTCTTTGTCGCCGGTCAGGTTCTCCCAGAGCGAGCGATCGGGATCAAGCTGCGCCCGGCTCTGATCGAACACAGCCGGCATCAGATTGGTGCCAAGTTTGACGGTACCCTCATCCGGCTGCATCTCTCCCATCAGCAACTTGATCAGGGTGGTTTTGCCAACACCGTTGGGGCCAACAAAGGCCACGCGATCCCCGCGCTGAACCGTCAGCGTGAGATTGCGGACAATCTGCTTGTCGCCAAAAGCGTGTTTTAATCCAGTTGCTTCGATGACTTTCTTGCCAGACTTCGGTGCCGCAGCAAGCGCCATTGCCGCCGCGCCCTGACGCTTGATCTGACCGGCACGCTCTTTACGCAGGTCCTGAAGTGCACGAAGACGTCCCTGGTTCCGGGTGCGACGCGCAGAGATGCCTTCGACCGCCCAACGGGCCTCAGACTTGATCTTACGATCAAGCTTGTGCCGCTGCATGTCCTCATCTTCCCAGGTCTTGTCACGCCAGGCTTCAAAGGCGCCAAAACCCTGTTCCTGACGACGCACCTTGCCACGATCAATCCATAACGTCGCGCGGGTCAGCTCTGTCAGAAACCGGCGGTCGTGTGAGATCAGGACAAAGCCGCGCCGCGTGGTCTTCAGCTCATTTTCCAACCAGCCAATGGCTTCGATGTCCAGGTGGTTGGTGGGTTCGTCCAACAACATCAGATCTGGCTCTTCCGCCATCAGCTTGGCCAGAGCAGCTCGGCGGCGCTCCCCACCTGAGGCGGTTTCAACCGCGCGTTCAGGATCGAACTTAAGCCCCTCGCCCGCGCGCTCCACCCGGTACATTTCGGACGGCGCAAGGCTTGACGCTGCGAAATCGCCCAAAGTGGCAAAACCCGACAGATCCGGCTCCTGCTCCATGTATCCCACTGAAGTGCCTGAGGGCACAACGTGTTCGCCACGATCGGCTTCGACCAAACCGGCCATCACCTTCATCAGTGTGGATTTTCCCGAACCGTTCCGGCCCACAAGCGCCACGCGGTCGCCGGGCTGGACAGTCAAAGACAGGTCATCAAAAACGGGATCGCCACCAAAAGTCAGCGAGATCTGCGAAAGTTGCAAAAGCGGTGTCATAGCCATGTGCCGGAGCTAGGCAAGCCGCGCGCTCACGTCAACCCGCAACTGCGCGCAGCAGCCGTTTCCGGGCCGGGGGAATGCGAGCGATCTCAACCCCGGTGAAAACATGCAGGGTGTTCATCTGCGTATCCACCACCGCATGGTCGCTGACCCAGCCCCCCATCATCAGATAGGTGCGCAACAAAGGTGGCATCCGCAGCATGGCCTGCTTGGCATCAGGTTTGCGGCGCAACCTTTGGGCAAATTGGAAAACATTTGGCGCTTTGACCCGCGGTAGCCACCGTTTCGGAGCAAGGTGCCGGGCTTTGAGCATCGCAAAAGAATCATAATATTGTTTCGCGTCCGTCCCTGAGAACGAGGCGCAGCCAAACAAAAGCTCGACCCCCTGCGCATCGACATAGGCCGTCATCGCGCCCCAGGCGACACGCAGGACATCCGGGTCCGAGTTGTCCGGGTGGATACAGAATCGCCCCATCTCAACCATCGGCCCCGAAAAATCCTTCAGACTGGACAGTTCGTAATACTGCGCCGAATAGCTTCGCCCGATCTCTGCGCCATTGGGCAAAGGCAAAAATCGAAAGCAACACACAAGTTCATCGGTGCGGGTGTCGATGACCAGAACATGGTCACAAGCAAGGTCAAACGCATCCGCGTCCACCCGATCTTCACCGTGAAAGGCAATGCCCCGCAGCCTCTGAGCCGCTGCGATGTCGTCTGGCCCCTGGGCCAGACGCGCGAGATAGCGTCCGCGATGAAGCGTGATCATAAGAGCATCCTTTGTCTCGCGCTGTGGCTCAATTGCTTGCGCCCCAATGCCCGTGACCTGTGACACTCTCATGACAGGTTCTGGTCCCGGATCAGTTTCCGGTCAAACCGCTGAGGCTCAGGCCACCAATGTTGCCAAACAGCTTGCGAATAAAGCTGATTTCACCATCGCCACTTTTGGTAACGCGACGGTTCAATGCAACCACCTTACCGTCTTCCAGGCCATAAGTGGTGATGTTTTCGACGACCCCTGCGCTATCGAAGCTTACGGCCACGACCTCGCGATCGATCACTTCGGGGCGGTTCCATCCGTAGTGACGTACCTGAGACTGAATATAATAAAATCCGGAATCATTCAGGACCCCGGCAGAGGTTGGAACCCCGACCAGATCCTCTACGGTGGCGCGGGTATCGACACCCGGCACAATCTGCTGAAGGTCTGCCTCTTCCGGGACATACCCATGTTGGCGCACCTGCGCGGCGCATCCTCCCAGGACCACAATCGCCAGACCGGCCACTGACAGTTTTGCTGCTCTCTTTACGCTGCGCATCTTCCGCACCTCTTGCCTTGGCTTCATTCGCCACCTATTCGCTTACATAAGGATAGCCAGCCGTTCAAGCACAGGAAAACCCCACCACAATGCCTGCAACTCGCCCCACCGCCACCAAATTCGCCGTTTCAGAGCTGCGCAACACCAGTGCAACTCAGTTCTTGCTCGAGCCAAATGCCGAAGCAAGACAGGCTTTGGCACGTGATTTGGACATCGGATCCGTGCGCAAACTGCGGTTCGTCGGTGAAATTACGCCGAAGGGCAAAAAAGGGTGGAAAGTGGCTGGTAAACTTGGCGCGACCGTCGTTCAAAGCTGCATTGTCACGCTCGAACCGGTCACGACTCGGATCGACACCGAGGTTTTGCGCCACTTTGTCCCCCAAAGCGAACTGGAAGACATCGAAGCCGGATCCGAAACTGAAGTGCCCGAAGACGACAGCACCGAAGTTCTCGAAGACGCAATTGATCTGGACATGGTGATGACTGAGGCGCTCTCACTTGCTCTGCCCAGCTATCCCCGCAAAGAGGGGGCTGACCTTGGCTCGGCGCAGTTTACGGAAGATGGCGTAGCCCCTATAGAAGAAGACGAGATCAAACCATTTGCCGGTTTGGCCGGGTTGCGAGAAAAAATGCGCTCAGACGATGATGAGGTGTGATTTACCTCTTGCTCTTTTAACGTTTCTGCGTATTTTCGCGCCTTCATGAGATGAAACACCTTGTGTTGTTTCGCACTTTACACTAGGGCGTCGCAACACCCCGAAAATCGGGCAGTTGTCCCTGCCCCATGCACAATAAATGAGGTTGAGACATGGCTGTTCAGCAGAACAAAGTTTCGAAATCGCGCCGCAACAACCGTCGCGCACACGACGCTCTGGTTGCAGCGAATCCAAACGAATGCACCAACTGTGGTGAGCTTAAGCGCCCCCACCACGTGTGCCCTTCGTGTGGCCACTATGCAGATCGTGAAATCGTAGCTCAGGCTGATGAAGTCGAGCTGGACGAAGACGCGGCATAATTTAAACAATCCAGGCCCAGTATTATGACCTCTTTGAAGGATCAGACACCTTCACAAGCGGCAAGCACCTCGGGCCGGATCGTGATTTCCGTCGACGCCATGGGCGGCGACCGGGGGCCGGCGACAGTAGTCGCCGGCATTTCACATTCTGCCAAGAAGAATCCTGAGCTTGCCTTTCTGCTGCACGGCCCCAAGGCCGAGCTAGAGAAACTGGTCGCGCGCAAACGTGCGTTGGACGGCCGCTGCGAGATCCGCGATGCTGCGGGTGTCGTGACCATGGACGACAAGCCAAGCCAGGTCATGCGCCATGGCAAAGGCACGTCGATGTGGTCGACTGTGGAATCAGTCCGCAACGGTGAGGCCACCGTCGCTGTCAGCTGTGGCAATACCGGTGCCCTGATGGCGCTGTCGATGATCCGCCTGCGCAAATTGCCCGGTGTGAACCGACCTGCCATCGCGATCCTCTGGCCATCACGCAACCCGCAGGGCTTTAATGTCATGCTGGATGTCGGCGCCGATATTCGCGCCGATGCACAGGATCTTTTGCAATATGCCTTGATGGGGGCCTCGTATGCCCGCAATGGCCTTGAGCTTAAGACACCGCGTATTGGCCTGCTCAATGTCGGAACCGAAGAGCACAAAGGCCGGGCTGAACTCAAAGAAGCCCATGACCTGATTGCCAATCATGCAGAGCGCGGCCAATTTGAATTTGTAGGTTTTGTTGAAGGTGGAGACATCCCGGGCGACCGCTGTGACGTGATTGTCACCGATGGGTTTACCGGCAACATCGCGCTGAAAACCGGCGAAGGCACAGCCTCGTTGATTGGCGACTTGCTCCGTCAGGCCTTTGCCTATTCCCCGCTCTCGCGCATTGCCTCTCTATTGGCACTGACTTCGCTGCGTCGCCTGCAAAAGCGTATCGATCCGCGCCGTGTGAACGGGGGCGTTTTCCTTGGGCTGAACGGCACTGTGGTCAAAAGCCATGGCTCAGCTGACGCCACAGGGGTTTCTGCAGCTGTGAAATTGGCCTTTGAGCTCGCACAGGCGGGTTTTGGCGATAGATTGGCAGCACGGGTTGCGTCTGCCACTCAGCTTGCGCAGGATGGCGCCGATCAAAAGGACCAGAAGCAATCATGACGACTCGCGCCACCGTTATCGGGGTTGGGCATTATCTGCCGGAACGCATTGTAGAAAATGCGGAATTTGAAAAGACGCTGGACACCAGCGACGAATGGATTCGTGCCCGCTCTGGTATCGAGCGTCGCCACTTTGCGGCGGACGGGGAGACCACCTCAGATCTGGCCGTTCACGCCGCCAAAGCCGCGCTTGCAGATGCGGGGCTTGAGCCTGATGATGTCGACGCCATTGTCGTCGCGACCTCTACTGCCGACCTGACATTCCCCTCCTCTGCCACCATGGTTCAGGC
Organism: uncultured Pelagimonas sp.; assembly: GCA_947497905.1. GTDB lineage: Bacteria > Pseudomonadota > Alphaproteobacteria > Rhodobacterales > Rhodobacteraceae > CANMIH01. The sequence goes on along the minus strand of CANMIH010000001.1, from coordinate 828,688 downwards.
CAAACTGGGCATTACTCGCGGCTTTGCTTTTGACATTCAGGCGGTCTGCGCGGGCTTTGTATATGCTCTGACCAATGCAAATGCCTTAATTTTGTCCGGTCAGGCCAAACGTGTGCTGGTGATTGGTGCAGAAACATTCTCGCGCATTATGGACTGGACCGATCGTGGCACCTGCGTGCTGTTTGGAGACGGTGCAGGCGCGCTTTTGCTGGAAGCACAGGACGGCGCAGGTACAAAAGACGATCGCGGCATTCTGTCGACAGATCTGAACTCGGACGGTCGTCACAAAGACATTCTGTATGTCGATGGCGGCGTCAGCACAAACACCACCGGACACCTGCGTATGCAGGGCAAAGAAGTGTTCCGTCACGCAGTTGAGAAACTTGCCTCAACTGCCCGTACTGCCTTGGAAAAAGCAGATATGGGTGCGGATGACATTGACTGGATTGTGCCCCATCAGGCCAATATCCGGATCATTGCGGGTACTGCTAAAAAGCTGGGCCTGTCGATGGATAATGTCGTTGTCACGGTTCAGGATCACGGCAACACTTCGGCGGCCTCGATTCCTCTCGCGCTTTCCGTTGGCAAGCAGCGCGGGCAGATCAAACCCGGCGATTTGATCGTCACCGAAGCAATCGGTGGTGGATTGGCCTGGGGTGCTGTCGTCCTGCGCTGGTAAAGCGCTTTCTGAGCAATATTCACGCGCTTCAAACGCCTTTAGCCAAGTCATTGATATTGACTTGGCTTTTGCCTGTCGCCTAAGCTCTTAGGAAAACCGGGAGGGATTGTAATGGGTGAGAAGACCTTGACGCGCATGGATCTAAGTGAGGCCGTGTTCCGCGAAGTTGGGTTATCGCGTAACGAAAGCGCCGATCTGGTTGAGTCGGTTCTCCAGCATATGTCGGATTCACTGGTTGACGGAGAACAGGTCAAGATCTCGTCCTTTGGGACGTTTTCAGTTCGTGACAAAGCCGCACGCGTCGGGCGTAACCCGAAGACCGGCGAAGAAGTACCAATCCAGCCGCGGCGGGTGCTTACCTTCCGCCCCTCACATCTGATGAAAGATCGTGTGGCGGCTGGCAATAAAAGCTGAGGCATAAAATATGGCGAAATCCCGCGAAGCATTCCGCACAATTTCGGAAGTTGCGGAATGGCTCGACACGCCTGCGCATGTATTGCGCTTTTGGGAAAGCAAGTTTTCGCAGGTCAAACCGGTCAAACGGGCGGGCGGGCGTCGGTATTATCGTCCCGGCGACATGGAGTTGCTGGGCGGGATCAAGAAATTACTGCACGAAGATGGCATGACCATCAAAGGGGTGCAGAAAATCCTGCGTGAGCAAGGGGTGCGCCACGTCGCGGGTCTCTCCGCGCATCTGAGCGAGGGTGACGGCGCAACGATCGAAGATGCGCCCTACACAGAGGTCGATATCGACGATCACGAGAGCGAAGTTGTCTCATTTCCGTCGGAAGAGACACAGCGACGCCAGCCTACGCGGACCGAACCTCATACGCCTGATTTGTTTGCGGATTTGGACGCGGTGCATTCGATCTCTGCGGAATCAGATGACCTAATCGACATGGAAGATGATCCTTGGTTGGGATCTCCTCGCGCTCCGGAAGACAGTGTCGGAACACCTCAGGTTTCTGAGGAAACAGGCAATACAGCTGAAAATGACATGCCTCAGCCTGTCGCCGGTGATGAAGGTGAACTTCATGGCGGGAACATCGAGCTGGAAAATCAAGTCTCAGAGCCTGAATCGCTGAGCGAGGTTGTTACGGAAACGGAATTGGCAGAACCTGAGGCAGAGGTTGAGCTTGAAGTTGAGGCTGAGGCTGAGGACGTCGTGCAGGTTCTCGCTGAACCACCAGTGCCCGGCGAGACATCGGACCAAGTTGATACGCTTGTCTTCGAACAGCCCACATCTGAAGATCTAGACGTGCCAGCCGACGCCCTGGAAACACCGGACGACGCTCTGGAAGTCTCGACTGAGACTGAGCCTGAGCAAGATCCGATTCTTTTGCAGGCGGAAGCAGATACTGATCAAGACGAGGTCGAAACTCCCGAGCGCAGCGCAGGTGTTTTGACCCTTTTGTCCAAGCTTGGTCCCCTTTCCGAACAGCACAAACAGGACCTTCTCCCGCATCTTGTCGCGGTTCGGTCTCTTGCGCAGCATTATCAGCGACCAACTCAGCCGTTAGACTAAAAAAGTTCAGTTTTGGGCTTGCCCCCGTCGGTAATAATAGTATGACAGGCGGACAAGTCGGGCTATGGCGCAGTCTGGTAGCGCGTCCGTCTGGGGGACGGAAGGTCGCAGGTTCGAGTCCTGCTAGCCCGACCAAATACACCGACTTGTCAAGGACTTGCCCTTTGATCCTAAAGCACGGCAGAGGCACCCGCCTCTGCCGCTTTTCGTTGTAGACTTGAAAGACTTTCAAATTCTGTTGCGTTCCAAAGCACGGTTGTTATTCAGTCAGACAACCAATCTAGGAGCGCGACATGACCGGTGTTTTGGCAAGCCAACAAATCGAAACATTGATCGCCTCGGGCGCGCTGTCTGCCGCGACCCCCTTTGTTGACGGCCAGATCCAACCCGCCAGCCTTGACCTGCGCCTGGGCAACATCGCCTACCGCGTTCGCGCCTCCTTTCTGGCCGGAGAAGGGCGTAGCGTCGCGGGCCGTCTAGAAGAGTTTGAAATGCATCGCATCGATCTCACTCATGGGGCGGTGCTTGAAAAAGGCGCGGTTTATGTGGTGCCGCTGTGCGAACACCTCAACTTGGATTCCGCCACACAGGCCATCGCCAATGCCAAAAGCTCAACCGGGCGTCTGGATCTCCTGACGCGCGTGATCACCGATGGCGGTGTCGAATTTGATCGCATTCCGGCGGGATATCAGGGGCCGCTTTACGCCGAGATCTGCCCCCGCTCCTTCTCTGTGCTGGTCCGTCCCGGTATGCGCCTGAACCAGATCCGCTTCCGTCAGGGGCAGGCTGTTCTCACCGACGGTGAATTGCAAACTCTACACAACAGCGACACGCTTGTTGCTGGCGGTCCAGCGGTGATTTCGCAGGGGTTGGGCTTCTCCGTCGATCTAGAGCCCGCTGAGGGCGATCTGGTCGGCTACCGCGCGAAACCGCACACCGGGGTGATCGACCTCGATCTCATCGGGCATTATGCGCCGGAAGAATTCTGGGAGCCCCTGCGCACCACCAAAGGTCAACTGGTTCTGGACCCGGGCGCGTTTTACATTCTGGTCAGCCGCGAAGCGGTTCATATTCCGCCGGGCTATGCCGCCGAGATGGCGCCGTATCTGGCGATGGTCGGGGAATTCCGCGTTCATTATGCCGGGTTCTTTGATCCGGGTTTTGGTCACGCTCAAGCCGGCGGGACAGGCGCACGTGGCGTGCTTGAGGTGCGCTGTCACGAGGCGCCTTTTGTGCTCGAACATGGCCAGACGGTTGGCCGTTTGGTCTATGAGCACATGTCAGAGGTGCCGCAACAGCTTTATGGCGTTGGCATTGCCTCCAACTATCAGGGACAGGGCCTGAAGCTTTCAAAGCATTTTCGCAGCGGATCGGTTTAACGCATCCAGCGCATCATGCGGCGCATCTGGTTGATCTGGCGCCCCGCATTGGGCCCACTGCCAAATTTGGTGACCAGCTTGCGAATAATCAGGTTCCCGAACTGACGCATGATCATTCTGATCAATCTATCCGATGACATGGCTTTCTCCTGCTTTGGCTACACCCTAGCAGGAGTTTATGGCGAAACTCAGGCGTTGCTGCCATCCCGCTCGGCCTGTTCCTTAAGGCTCAGCACAACCCGGTTGCGGCCGGAGGCTTTGGCCTCATACATCGCATGGTCAGCGGCCGCGACGTGGTCTTCTAGATCTAGGTCATTGTCCGGATCCACCAGACGCACGCCTATGGACGCTGTCAGGGGATAGCTGTGATCGGGATGGATGTGCACCGTGCGAATGGCTGCACCGAACCGATCCGCCTTGGACAAGAGTGCTCTTTGGCTTTGGTACCGCGTCAGAACCAGAAACTCCTCGCCCCCCCAACGCGCAAGGACATCTCCGGGTTCCAGAACGTCTTTCAGCGCCACGACAACCCGTTTGAGCACATCATCCCCGGTTTCATGTCCGTAGGTGTCATTGACCGCTTTGAAATAGTCGAGGTCCATCAAAATGACCCCCAGGCGATGAGTGTCAGACATCTCGTAAAAGGCATGAACGGCGGCACGGCGGGATGCAGCGCCGGTCAGGTCATCTCTCGCCAAATCCTGCAAGAGCTGGGCCTGCGCGCGACGCGACCGGTCAAGCAGGCGCGCATAACGGCTGGAAAAGCTGACGATTTGAGCCAGCACCAAAAACAGCAAGACGACAAGATAGATTGGCAGAAACTGTGCCGTGGTTCCGACATCAAGCCAGAGCACCACGGTAAACACCAGAGAAACACAGAGCCAAAGTTTCAACTGCAGTCGAAACAACCGCCCGTCTGGCGTGCTACGCAGCAGCGCACGCAAGCGGGGATGACGAATGAAGTCTGACAAAGCCAAAAGCCCCAAGGCGGCCAGCGCGAAATGAAGCAACGTACCGAGTTGTGTATGACCTGCGCCCAACCCAAGCAGATAGCTCTGCACCCCTACTACTGGCAATGTGAGGCCAACCAGTGTCAGCAAGAATGCCAGATCTTTGTAAGGACGTGACATCAGCTGTCCCAGTGACAAGCACACTAGCGCCAAAGCGCAATGCGACAGTGTCGAGAGCGGCACTAAACTTGAAACAACTCCAGCAATGCCAACCAAACCGGTGGCGAACCAAAGATGCCAGGACACCGCAAATTGGATGCGAACCGTTGCAACAGCCAGAACCGCAAGGCTAAGTCCCGCAACAACCGGAAAATACGGGTGAAACACCAGCCCAACTTTGTCCTCGCGCCCCATCAACCCCCAAAGAACAGCGACGCAAACAATGAGAAACAGCAGCAGTCGCAATCGGTAGCTGGGCATGCGGCGCACAAAACTGGCCGACCGGTCGGAATACTTTAAAGTTTGCCAGAACTCCCCCCAAGAGACGCTGCTCTTGGCCGGTAAAAATCGCATTGTTGGAAACCAGATAATTGCGCTGCAAATTGCATTTCGCGCGACGATCCGGTCAAAAGGTTAACAAGTGGTTAACAGGGAGCTATCCAGGTCGGAAAACGGTTAGTCTTCAAACAATTCGCTCTGCCCGACGGTCGATGCCTCGTCCGCGTCCACATCACCTTCACCCGGACGCGGCGTATCGGCCATGGCCCGGCTTTCCAACAGACCGGCCGCGCGTAGCTCTGCCAGACCTGGCAAATCGCGTGCGGATTCGAGACCGAAATGGTCAAGGAACCCTTCGGTGACCACAAATGTCACTGGGCGGCCCGGCGTCATGCGCCGACGTCCAAAGCGAATCCACTCCATCTCAAGCAACTGGTCCACCGTGCCACGGCTGACACTTACGCCTCGAATTTCCTCGATTTCTGCGCGAGTCACCGGCTGATGATAAGCCACAATAGCGAGAGTTTCGATCGCCGCACGGGATAGTTTGCGGTTCTCGACCACCTCACGCTGCAACAAATAGGCCAAATCGGGCGCGGTCCGAAACGCCCAGCCCTCGCCCACTTTGACCAGCTGAACACCCCTGCCCTCATAGTGTTTGCGCAGCGCCACCAAGGCTTCGGCCGCGTCACTGCCATGTGGCATACGGTCATTCAGATCACGTGCTGAAATGGGATCAACCGAGGCAAACAGCATCGCTTCGATCATGCGTTGCTGCTCAGCCAGGTCAGGGGCTTCAAACAGGCTTTCAGTCTGCGCGTTCTGATCAGTCACGTGGCGTTTCCTTTCTACGCAGGAGAATGGGGGCAAAAGTTGCGTCCTGTTGGATCTCCGCCTTGCCTTCTTTCACGAGCTCAAGTGAGGCGGCAAAGGTGGCAGCTGTGGCCGAGCGGCGGCGCGTCGGATCGTCTTTCCAATCCTCGGGCAGATAGGCCTGAATATCGGTCCAACTGCCTGCAAAGCCGATCATTCCGCGTATGCGGGTCAGGGCCTCTTCCATGGTAAACACGCTATCACGGTCCATGACAAAAGGCCGGAACTCTTCTTTGGTGCGCAGACGGGAATAGGCCTGCATCAAATCAACCAGATTGGCAGTATAGGTCACACGGCGGATTTTGGTCACATCCTCACTCACGCCGCGCGCAAAGAAATCACGCCCCAGTCTGTCGCGGGCCATCAGCTGCGCTGCCGCGTTCCGCATGGCTTGTAGGCGTTCTAGTTGAAACGCCAAATGCGCCGCAAGCTCTTCGCCCGATGGGCCATCTTCAGTTGGATCGGGGGGCAGCAACAACCGGGATTTCAAAAAGGCCAGCCAGGCCGCCATCACCAGATAATCCGCAGCCAGTTCAAGCCGGAGCGCTTTGGCCTCTTCGACAAATCCAAGATACTGGCGCGCCAGATCAAGGATCGAAATGGCGCGCAGATCCACCTTCTGCGTTCGGGCCATCGTCAGCAACAGATCAAGCGGGCCTTCATAACCGGCCACGTCAATCACCAAGGCCTCGGCCGACAAGCGGTCGGTCACAGAGAGCGGTTCGGGAGGAGTATCTTGAATATCGTCAGTCATGGGTGCCGAGGGGCGTAACCTCGGCAAGCGCATCATGCAAGGCCGCGATGTCCTCACTTAGGGGGGATTGACGCGAGGCAAGCGCCTGATCGGCACGTTTTCGCGCCGCACCCTGCAACTCGGTCAGCTCGGCGGCCACGGCCTGCATCTCAGGCATTTTGCCATTACAGTGCAAAACAACATCACATCCCGCATCCAATGAGGCGCGCGCGCGGTCTCCCGCTCCGCCAGACAGGGCTTCCATGCCGATATCATCGGTCATCAACAACCCGCCAAACCCGATCTCGTCACGGATCAGTCGGATCATGGTTTCAGAGATGGTTGCCGGTTGCGGATCGATCTCTTCAAACACAAGATGCGCTGACATGCCCAACGGCGCGTTGGCAAAAGGTTTGAACGCCGCGAAATCAACCTGATCCAAACTGGCTTTGGAGTCTGAAATCCGCGGCAGCTCAAGGTGACTGTCCAGCTGCGCCAAACCATGCCCCGGCAGATGTTTGATCACCGGCAGAACACCGGCATCCATTAGCCCCTGCTGCACAGCAAGGCCAATCTGCGTGACCAATTCGACACTTTCGCCGTAACACCGATTGCGCAGGAAGGGATGTGTGGTAGCGCGAGCAACATCCAGCATTGGGGCGCAGTTGCCATCGATGCCAAACGCGCGCTGTTCAAGACCAATAATCTGCGACCGTAGACGCATCGCGAGCACCGCATTGGCACCGTAGCGGGCCACATCATCGAGTGGCGGTAGCCAGTCAGTCACCAGAGGCGCACGCAGTCGCTGAACCCGCCCCCCTTCCTGATCGATGAAAATCGGCGCGTCCCAACCCACGGCACTGCGCAGGTCATCGCACAGGGCCTTGATCTGCTCAGCTGTATCAATGTTGCGGGCAAATAGGATAAACCCGAAAGGCGAGACCTGAGAGAAAAAGTCTTTCTCCTCTGAGGTCAGGCGCAGGCCCTCACAGCCGAAGATTGCTGCGCCCAGACGGGTCATTTCGAGCCTACGGGGATACAATCAATGTTCTGCGCCTCAAAGGCGGAACAGAACCGACGCGATTCGGCGACGTCTGCAAACCCATGCACCCGCAGGCGATAGAAAATCTTGCCTCCGGAGTTGGCGCGCTGGATCACGCGGTCTTTGCCCTCAAGATAATCACCGAACCGCACCTCAAGACGCGCCCATTCTTTGCGCGCAGTCTCGGGGCTGTCGAAGGCACCGATCTGTGCCAGACGTGTGCCCGACGGCAGGGTTGCTGGATCGATTTCTTTGGTGGCTTTGCTCACATCTACAGGCTGCGCCCCAAGTGACGCGGTGCGCAATCCAACAGGCCGCAGGCGTGGGCGCAAAGACCGCGCCAGACCTTTGCCCGGTTTCGGAGCTTCGACACGGCGCGGTGTAGGAGCCACGCTAGGTGTAGTGCCCGTCGCGGCAAGATCGGTCACTCCGGTGATCACGGGCTTGTCCGATCCAGGCTCCAACGCCGTCAATGGCGTCGCACCGCTGGCAAGCTGATTGGCCAGCACCTGAATGGGATCTGTTTCATCTACAGAGAGTTCAAGCGCGCTTGCTTTATCCGCGAGCGACGCCTGCAGCGGCATCAGAGGGCTTTGGGGGGCCGCTATCAGATCGCCGGTCGCTACATCCTCCGCAGCGAGGCCAGCAGGCACAGGCGCAAGAACCAACCGATCTGACGGCGCAGCAGCCGCACCTACACCCGCAATGGCATTCACAGACAGGCCTTGGTGGTCCGCCACATCGCCACCGGGATCACTTGGCGCCACACGCATCGGGCCGCCCATCGCCTGAACGATCGGAACCCCGGCAACATCACGGGCCATCACACGATAGCCCCACATGCCAACACCAACAATCAAAGCAATCGAAGCCGCAGCTCCTAGCCAATTGCCCAGAGATGCCACTTTCACTGATGCGGGGGCCATTGAGGCCCCTTCATAGGTGTAATCCGCCATAACTGCCTCGTCTGGCACAGCCGATTCATTGCCGGCCATGCGTTCTGCTCTGTGTTTTGGCGCGAGTGTCCCCGCGCCTGCCTGATACATCCGGCGAAGGTGCGTCTTATTTTAACGCATCTCTTCCGCAGGAGTTACGCCAAGGATACCAAGTCCCGCCGAAATAACAACGGCTACGGCCCGGGCGAGCGCAATTTTTGACTGTGTGACTTTGGGGTCATCCTGCAGGAACCGCAGTGAAACCTCTTTATTGCCACGGTTGTAGTGCCCGTGAAGGTCACTTGCCAGCTCTTGCAGATAGGTCGCCACGCGGTGCGGCTCGTGGGTTTTCGCGGCGGTTTCGACCAGACGGGGCCACTCGGCCAGCTTTCCAATCAGGGCAAGTTCAGTCGGATGATCCAGACCGGACAGATCCACATCCGCCAGTGCAGCATCCGAGGTTTCAACACCTTTCTCTGCCGCATTACGCAGCACCGAACAAATCCGCGAATGCGCATATTGCACATAGAACACGGGGTTTTCGCTCGACTGTTCCAGCGCCTTGTCAAAATCGAAATCAAGCGCCGCGTCGTTTTTGCGGGTCAGCATGATAAATCGGGTCACATCTGCGCCCACCTGATCCACCACGTCACGCAGGGTGACAAAGGTCCCTGCCCGCTTGGACATTTTGAACGGCTCGCCATTTTTGAACAGCTTCACCAACTGGATCAGCTTGATATCCAGGGGTGTTTTGCCACCGGACAGGGCCGATACAGCCGCCTTCATCCGTTTGACATAGCCGCCATGGTCGGCGCCAAAGATATCGATCAGCTGATCATAGCCGCGGGTCACCTTGTCATAGTGATAGGCGATGTCAGGCGCGAAATAGGTCCAGCTGCCGTCCGATTTCTTGATCGGACGGTCAACGTCATCGCCGTGTTCGGTCGATTTGAACAGGGTCTGTTCGCGTGGTTCCCAATCTTCGGGCTTTTTGCCTTTTGGCGGCTCAAGCACGCCGTCATAGATCAGCCCTTTGCCCTCGAGATCCGCAATCGCAGCTTCGATCCGACCTGTGCCATACAGCGACTTTTCCGAATAGTAATTGTCCATCACCACGCCCAGAACCCGAAGGTCTTCGCGGATCAGCTCCATCATCTCTTCGGTGGCAAACTCACGGATCTCGGCAAGCCAGACCTCTTCCCCTTTGCCAACAAAGGCATCGCCTTTCAGCTCTTTCAGCTTCTGGCCAACGGGCACAAGGTAATCCCCGGGATAGGTGCCTTCGGGGAACTCGACGCTCTCGCCGTGGGCTTCGAGATACCGCAGATAGACCGAGCGCGCCAGAACATCGACCTGAGCGCCACCGTCATTGATATAGTATTCGCGCGTGACGTCGTAGCCAGCAAAATCAAGCAAAGCCGCCAGCGCATCGCCCACAACCGCACCGCGGGTGTGGCCCACGTGCATAGGGCCGGTCGGGTTGGCCGAGACAAACTCGACATTGACCTTCTGCTGCGCGCCAAACGTCGAGCGACCATAGTCTTTGCCCGCCATCAGAATGGCCTTGGGCAGCCCCTGCCAGACTGAGGGGTCCAGCCGCAGGTTCAAGAACCCCGGCCCCGCCACATCGGCGCTTGCCACACGGGGATCAGTTGCCAGTCGTGCCGCCAGTGCCTCGGCGATGTCACGTGGTTTCTGTTTGGCAGGTTTTGCCAGCACCATAGCGGCGTTGGTTGCCATGTCCCCATGGGCCGGATCACGCGGTGGTTCCACCGTCACCGGGACAAGGTTTAGCTCACCGGGCAACGCACCGTCGGCCTGCATGGCGTGGATCGAGGCGAGCACCAGCTCGCGAATATCAGTAAAGAGGTTCATTGATTGGCTCCGAAACTTGCGCCCCGTCTACCATGATGGCGCGTGGGGTCAAATCGGCTAAAGGACGGGATTGCGGTCAGGATGCGATTTTCGGAGGGGTCAGGGCAATAAGCCGTGTCCCCTCGGCGCTTCGCAAGGCCTCAACCGATGATATCAATGTCACAGCGCCCCCGGCTGTGACCTGGGCCACCGGAATCGCATCGGGATGCGTTTCGCGCCAGTTTTCTACGCCAAAGGTTTCGGACAGGGTTGTCACGCGAAACCCCCAGCCGTCCAACATGCGCGACCGGGTTTCGAAAAATGTCTCGTCGTCGCCTACCGGCTGACCTCCCAAAGTGTTGGGTAGACTATGACGTGAACTGTTATCCTTGAGGCGTTTGAGTTGATACACATTCTGCCGCCCGAACTCGGGTGCGAGATCCGTTGCAACCAGCGTGTTGTAGGCATCATCGTCGGTGGCACAGATCAGCTTTTCATAGGCCACCAGATTCAGACGATGGTGTGCGTCTTCTGACAGAAGGTCGCCATAATAGATCGAAAGCCCCGCCTCGCGGGCGCGACGCAGGTAGGCATGATTGCGCTCGGAAATCACAACCGGCACGTCGATAGACTGCAGTGCCTCTGCCAGTCCAACAGTCCAGCGAGACCCACCCAAAAGGATCACTCCGGGCCGTGTTGATGCGGTCAATCCCAACAACCGGGCCAACGGGGTAAGGGTAAACCCGTGTAACACCACCGTGGTCGCCACCAGCGCAAAGGCTAAAGGTGCGATGCGATATGCATCCGCAATACCTAAAGTTACCAACCGCTCCCCAAACAAGCCCGCAACCGCCACCAGAACAACGCCGCGTGGTCCGGTGAACCCCACCAAAAGACGCTCGCGCCACGGCACATTGGAAAAGGCCAGCGCAATCAACACCGGCACGGGGCGTGCTATCAGGATCACCGAAAGCACAAAGGCCCCTGCCCGCCAGTCCAGGGTCTGCAGCGTGTCTAGGCTCATGCCTGCCGCCAGAAGGATGAACACACCCGAAACCAGCAAAACCGTGGCGTGCTCTTTAAATCGGCGCAGCTCAACAAAGCTTGGCAGATCCGCATTGGCGATCCATAGCCCCATGATGGTCACCGTCAGAAGTCCGCTTTCGTGCAGCGCATGATCTGACAGGGCAAACACCGCCAGAACCACAACAAATAGCGCGGGCACTTTCATGTATTCCGGGACCCACCCGCCGCGGAACGCCCGCGCAATGCCCCAACCGGCGGCAACACCCAACACGGTTGCCACCAAAATCCCGACCAGCAAGACCTGCACCGCATGCGCAACGCCGGTTGCGGTTTGCATCACCACAACCACCTCAAAAGCAAGAACCGCCGCCAGGGCCCCCACCGGATCATTGACGATGGCCTCCCATTGCAACAGATTTGCCGGTCGACGCTGAAGCCGGGCCTGTCGCAGAAGCGGCGCAATCACAGTGGGTCCAGTGACAATCATGATGCCGCCGAAAACCGCCGAGGCCTCCCAGCTGAGGCCAGCAACAAAGTGCAGAACCGAGGTCGAGGCCAGCCACCCCAAAGGCGCGCCAACAACCACCAACCTCCGCACACCCTTTGCGGCATCAGATAGTGCATGCAGGTTCAGCGTGAGCCCGCCTTCAAACAGGATAATGGCCACAGCAATCGCGACCATGGGTTTAAGCATGTCGCCAAACTGGGCCTTGGGGTCAAACAGCCCAAAGATCGGCCCAACCAAAAGCCCAACCGTCAACATGATCACAATACCAGGAAGGCGCAGGCGCCAGGCTAGCCATTGGCTACCGACCCCCAAAGCCCCAACAACCGCGAAGGCCAAGACAGGATCCAATCCAGATGTTTCTGCCACGGCCATCGCGTTTTCCTTCTTATGTCAAACGGCTTAGCCGTCGATCAAAACATCTGTCCCCGTCAAACGCGCATGTTGTTGCAGCGCAAAGCGATCGGTCATCCCGGCTATGTAATCCGCAACAAGCCTTGCCAGTTGCTCTTTGCTTTGCGCCTGTTCGATCTCAGGCTGCCACCGTTTCGGCAGATGAGAGGGATCGTCCAAATAGGCAGGGAAAAGTTCGTTCAAGGCAATGGTGACGCGACGGCGCTGCTCCATCACGCTTGGGGCCCGGTACATGTTTTTGAAAAGGAACGACCGGATCTCTTTCAAATCACTCCAAAAATTCGGAGAGAAGGCAATGACCTGATGCCCCAGCTCGCGAATGTCCTGCGCCGATCTGCACTTGACCTCGGCCAATATCGCACGTGAGGTATCCAGAACATCCGTGACCATGACACCAAACACCCGGCGCAAAGCTTCGTGGCGGCGGCGATAAGCGTCCAATCCCGGATAGGTGCGATCCACCTCGTGATAGGCCTCACCGATCATCGGCAGGTCTTGAATTTCGATTTCGGTGAACAACCCGGCTCTGAGGCCATCCTGCAGGTCGTGATTGTTGTAAGCAATATCATCGGACAGTGCCGCAACCTGTGCTTCTGCACTGGCATGGGTGTGTAGCTCCAGATCATGCCGGGCATTGTATTCCCCCAAGGCATAGGGGATGTCACCGGTGACCGGGCCATTGTGTTTGGCGATACCTTCAAGCGTATCCCACGTCAGGTTCAGCCCATCAAAGGCCGCATAGTGCCGCTCAAGCGAGGTGACAATGCGAATGGTCTGCGCATTGTGGTCAAAGCCCCCATAGGGGGCCATCAACTCGGCCAGAGCATCTTCGCCCGTGTGTCCAAATGGCGTGTGTCCCAGATCATGCGCCAAGGCGACGGCCTCAGCCAGATCGGTATTCAGCCCCAGTGCATTTGAGATGGTCCGGGCCACCTGCCCCACTTCGATCGAATGGGTCAGACGGGTGCGATAGAAATCACCCTCATGTTCAACAAAAACCTGCGTCTTATGTTTGAGCCGCCGAAAGGCCGAACAATGAATAATGCGGTCTCGATCCCGTTGATAACACGACCGATGTGCGCTGTGATCTTCTTCGTATAGGCGCCGCGACGGTGCCTGCGGGTCACATGCAAAATCTGCGCGCATCACTTGCGCTCCTTGTCCCCTCTGCTCAAGGCGCATATATTGCAATTCCAAAGCGAAATAAACCATGAGGTTGGCTATGCAATTGCCACCAAAAGTCACAGACCGCGCCTTTGCCCGCCTGCATGAAATTGGCGCTGCCGCCGATGGTAAGGCGCTTCGGATTGCTGTTGAAGGTGGCGGATGTTCTGGTTTTCAATATGACATTCGCTTGGATGAGGTCGCAGATGAGGATCTTGTGCTAAGCGGTTCAGGCGAAAGCGTTTTGATCGACCCTGTGTCCCTGCCGTTTTTGGCCGAAGCAGTGATTGATTTCACCGACGAATTGATCGGCGCACGCTTTGTCATCGAAAATCCAAATGCGTCAAGCTCATGCGGATGCGGCACATCCTTCTCGATGTGACCTGCCACTGACGCAGATCAGGCAACAAAACAAAAACAAACGCCCGGCTCATGCGCGGGCGTTTGTTTTGGGTCAGATTATTCTGCGGGTGTCGCGCTTGCCGCAGTGACCTGCCGCCGCATGTCGCGGATTTTGCCCAGGGTCTCCTCAACCACAAGCCAGATCCCCGAAGCCACCACCATCATCACGCCAAGCAGAGTTCCAAGTGTCGGCAGTTCGCTAAAGAACAACGCGCCAATCGCCACCATCCAGACAAATTGTAGGTTCATCAATGGGATGGCGACAAAAGCTGGCAAGAGACGCAGGGCTTCCACCACTACATAGCGCGCGCCAAACAGCACCACAGCATAGGCTCCAACCCAGCCAAGATCAGTCAGGCTCATCGGTTTCCAAACAAAGGGCAAAGTCAGCCCCATCACCACAAGCAACGCGAGGTTCGGCCAGAACACCTGCGCCATCGGCACCCGCTCGGCTTTGGCAATATAGCGGGCTGCGACCATTGACCCACCGCCTGTCACCGCGGCCAATACGGCCCAAAGATGCCCGGCCTGCATGTCGCTCAGACCACCGGGCATCAAAAAGACAATCCCGCCAAGACCCAAGATCAGCGCGGCCCAGGCCATTGGACGCGGAGGTTCATTGAGAACCGGCCCCGACAGCGCCGCCGCAATCAATGGGATCAACCCGATAAACAGAAACACATCGGCAAACGGCAATAACCGAAAGGCCATGAAAAACGCCAGCGAAGCAACGACGGTCAAACCGGACCGTATCGCCATCGGCCAGACCGAGATCACTTTCAACGGTCCGGCAACGGTGGTTTTGGATCCGCCATAAGCCATCAGCACAACCAGAGCTGAGGACAACGCAAACAATTGCGGGGCAGCATAGCCGCCCGCAATAAACTTGGTGATCCCATCAGCAGCAGCCATCATGCCGGTGTAAACCAGCACCAATACAACCCCTATGCCCGCGCCTTTCATTGCGCACCTGCCCGGGCGAACCCTTCGAAATAGGCCTCAAACTGCGGGCTACTCTCAGCAGCAGTTTCTAAAACGGTGTGGGCTTCGGGAGAGAGGTAGGGCTCAAGACGGCGGCGCATCACAGACCAATCGCCGCTGCGATTCTGATCCAGGCCAAGCATCACCTGACTGATCTCACGCAGCGCCGTTTGCCCAGCAGGGCGATCAATGCGCATCCGCCCACCGGACATGGCGTGGCGGAATATAGGCGCATCAACAACGGCCTGGTGCCAGTTGCACACCAGAAACGCGTGATATTCGTCGTTCAAAGGCACGTACTCGCCCTCCTCGATCTCAAAACATGCCGTCTCTGCAACAAGCCAGTCCGTCCAAGTTCTGGGCGGCTCCTCCCCGGCGTAGCGCAGCGCGATACAGATTTCTGCCAACAAATCAGCGTTCTGATCCAGAAATGCGGTCAGTCCAGCAAAGTGCAGGCTCTGCTTACTATCTACGCCAAGTTTTGGATCGCGTCGACCATACTCGCTCAAGTAGAATGAAATATGTGTCAATTCATACGCGGCTTTTTTATTAGGAAGCGCAAAGGTCTGATGACGCGACGTAAAATCCCGCAATCTGTCATCGAGCGTTTCATCTCGAGTTGGGTTCACACCGCGCCGTAGCATCAAACGACGTGCTTCTGCCCGTTGCAGATCGGAAAGTTCGGCCCCAACCACTCCCTGCTGCACGGCAAAGTTGATCATCTTTTCCGACTGATTCCCCGGCATCCCCAGATCTTCAAGATCCAGAACGAGGGAGAGCAGAAACCGATAATACTGCGGGAAAAATGAAAGCCGTTTCGCGGCATTTTCATAAAACTCAGAATAAACCGAAAGCGCATCAGCGGGGATCTTTTGCCCGGTGCACTCCAGAATATTTAACACTTCAGCATTTTCTTTTAGCCAAAAGACGTCATCTGAAATGCGACGTGATTTGGCAAAGCTGGCCAGAAGCGCGGTAATCCGCGCCTCCGTGGGCTTAATCCGGGTCGGGACGGTCAATTGGATTACATTACTCACAACACCACTCCTCTATTTCTATTGGCAAAGGCGTATTAAGTCGCCCCGCCCGGGTTCTCAGGGGTTAGACTTTGGCCGGACCCGACCAGGACGTGAAGGCCTGAACATTATCGCCTTGTTCGACGGTTCCGATTGCAGGACCCGACCACGACGTGAAAGCTTCGACGTTGTCGCCCTGTTCTGTGGTGCCGGACGCCGGACCCGACCATGAGGTAAAGGCCTGAACGTTGTCGCCTTGCTCGGCCGAGCCGGTTGTCGGACCTGACCACGACGTGAAGGCCTCAACATTGTCACCCTGTTCTGTGGTGCCGATGGCTGGTCCAGACCATGAGGTGAACGCCTGAACATTGTCACCCTGCTCGGCAGTGCCGGTTGTCGGACCCGACCACGACGTGAAGGCCTCAACATGATCCCCCTGTTCCGTTGTTCCGGTGGCTGGACCCGACCACGAGGTAAACATCTCGATCGCATCGCCGGTTTCGATTTCACCCTCAGCTGGTCCCGACCATGAGGTGAACATTTCAACACCCTCTCCGGTCAGGGCGCTTTTATTAACGAAAGAAAGGCTTTGTTTAGAAATTTCGTGCTTCAGTTGAGCGGACATTGAATTTCTCCCTGTGAGAATTGGTGTGAATTACCCCCTCAAATTGCTCGCCTACTGGGAATCCAAAAAGCCCTTTTCTTGCTAAGGTTGTGCAATTGCCAAATTATCCACATTAGGGTCGAATTGCATATTCCGTTACCAATTCGTTAATACGCTTTATCCACAGCGCCTTAATTTTTGTGGATAGATTTCTGAATTTGCAGAGTTTTTCGGTTTGCAAGGTTGCAAATTCGCGAATCAAGAGGTTCTTCTTGCACTGATCCGGTCGCTGGGCGATACGAATCCAAACGGAGGCGCCCTATGAAATTTGCAACGTTCAACATCAATGGTATCAAAGCCCGGACCCCTGCGCTTGTCGAATGGTTGACCAGCGCGCAGCCAGATGTGGCAGTCCTTCAGGAAATCAAATCAATTGATGACGCGTTTCCGCGTCAGATTTTTGAAGACATGGGCTATAATGTTCACACTCATGGCCAGAAGAGCTTTAATGGTGTCGCCATACTGTCAAAACTGCCACTAGAAGATGTCACCCGGGGCTTGCCGGGCGATGACAGCGACGAACAGGCGCGCTGGATCGAGGCCACGGTTGTTGGTGAGAAACAGGCGCTCCGCATCTGTGGGCTCTATCTGCCGAATGGCAATCCAGCCCCCGGCCCCAAATATGATTACAAACTTGCCTGGATGGAACGGCTCTATGATCGCGCTCAGGCATTGATGGCCGATGAAATGCCCGCGCTGATGGCCGGTGATTACAATATCATCCCACAGGCGGAGGATGCCGCCAAACCCGAAAGCTGGACCGAAGACGCCCTGTTTCGTCCCGAAAGCCGCGAAGCCTATCGCAAGATCCTCAATCTTGGCTTTACCGAAGCCTTCCGCGCCCAGCATGCCGCCCCAGGCCATTATAGCTTCTGGGATTACCAAGCCGGCGCCTGGCAACGCAACAATGGAATTCGCATCGACCACATCCTTCTAACCCCTGCCGCGGCCGATCTGGCCGGGGACTGCTGGATCGAAAAAGACACTCGCGCCGGGGAAAAACCCTCTGACCACGTTCCGGTCTGTATCGAGCTGGACATCTGATACGCTCGATCTGACCGATCTAATCCAAGCGCCCCACACCGGGGCGCTTTTGTTTTCTTTCAGATCCCCCAGAGGCCGCGGAAACACATCCGTCGCAGGCAATTGCCTTGCACCCCAGGCTTGGCCGCACTACCTCTATATAGAATATATCTAAACTACCGGAGTCGGGCGCCATGCCGATGCATGCACAGCAAATCGAAGACCTTCTGCGCGAAAGCTTTCCTGATGCGGAAATCCAGGTCGCCGGAAGCGACGGCGTTCACATGTCGGCCATGGTGGTCGATGAAAGCTTTCGCGGTAAAAACCGCGTGCAACAGCAGCGTGCTGTTTACGCCGCGCTCAAAGGCAAAATGGACGGCCCGTCAGGCGAGCTCCACGCCCTTGCACTGACTACCCGCGCCCCTGACTGACATTTGCAGTCTCCGTTTGACTGCCCAAAATGAGTGTAACCGGCTCACATGCCGATAGGACTATAAACATGACCGACGCAAAAACTCAGATCGACGAAACCGTCAAAGCCAATGACGTGGTGCTGTTCATGAAAGGCACCAAATCCATGCCGCAGTGTGGATTTTCCAGCCGCGTGGCCGGTGTGCTGAACTACATGGGCATTGATTACTCCGATGTGAACGTTCTGGCTGATGAAGAGATCCGTCAGGGCATCAAGGATTACTCCGACTGGCCCACCATTCCCCAGCTGTACATCAAAGGCGAATTTGTCGGCGGTTGTGACATCATCACCGAAATGACCCTGTCTGGTGAGTTGGACAAGATGTTCGACGACAACGGCATTTCCTACGACAAAGACGCGGCGGACAAGATCCGCGAAGCCAACGCGTAAGAAGTTTCGCCAGATCTACTAAGTGGTAATTAAAGCAAAAGGCGGGATCACATGATCCCGCCTTTTGCTATTTTGCGAAACTGCCGTCTAAGAGACTTAACCGTCCGAGCTGGTTTTCTCTTCAACGGTTGCGGCCAAGGATTCGGCCTGCGCCGCCAGCTCGGCCAGCATCTCATTGACGCTATCTGGAATGCGTGCCACCTCGACCTGCTCAGGGGGTTGCGCCTTCAACTCATCAAGCTCGGCCTGAAGCGCACCGATCTTGTCTTCGGCGGCGCGCAGGCGTTCTTCCAAGCCTCCGGTTTTATCCGCCAACATCAGGCCGGACATCAACAAAAGACGCGGCTCGGGCATGCGGCCGATCTGGCTCACAAGAACCTGCGCCTCAGCATCCAGAAGTTTAGCAGCGGCCTGAAGATATTGCTGTTCGCCTTCCTGACAGGCCACTTCGAACACACGTTCACCGATGTGAATTTCAACTTCGATCTGTGACATTTACTGAGCCTCCCCGGTGGCTTGGGTCAACAGCGGTTCGAGCGCCCCCAACACGGCCTGCGCCTCGGCGGCCTCGACTTTGCGAGAGGCGCGCAGGCTTTCCAGCTCCGCCATCATCGCCTTGTTGATCAGATGCGGATCGCCAACCCCTTGGGCATTCGCTTCCCGCAGTGCGGCAATTGATGCTTCAAGCTCGGCATTTGCCGAGCGCAGCTGATGAAGCTCGGCATCCAACGCAGCAAGATCAGCACCCTGTCCCTCGTTTTGAGAGGCGTCACTCACTTCTTCGGCGGGTGCATCCGGAGTATCCGCAGTTTCTGATGCAGCTTCGGCCATTTGCTTACGCAGGGTTTTCAGACGTTCTTCCAACTGCGCGTTGGCCATTTTCTCATCTTCAAGCTCTTCACGCAGCGCAGCCACATCGGCGGATCCTGCATCGTCCTGCCCTTCGTCGGAGCCGTCCGCTGCCTCATCTGCAACAGGCTGCGCAGCCGCGTCCGCCAGCTGAGCTTCGGCTTGTGTCGCGCGTTCTTCTGCCGCTTTGGCACCCTCGCGGGCCGTCTCAGCCACCGCGCGTGCGGCCTGCAGATCGGCCTCAAGCGCTGCCAGACGGTCGGTCAATTCAGCAACCTGGGCCGAGTTGTCCTCCGTCGCTGGCTCAACAGGCTCATCGTCGGATTGTTGCGCGGCGGCCAGCTGGGCTTCCGCCAGATTGGCCCGTTTTTCTGCAGCGGTGATGCCGTCGCGGGCCATGTCGGCCTCAGATCGCGCAGCTATAAGATCTGCATTCAATGCGGCGACTTGTGCGGTCAATTCGTCCAATTGGGCTGGATCGACCGCAGGCGTCGCCGCTTCTTCGGGAGCCGCCTCAGCCTGCGCCTTCAGCTCATCGAGTTCTGAGCGCAGATTGGAGACTTCGGAAATTGCAGCCTCTGCCTCGGCCTGCGCCCGTTCCACCGCAACCGCAGCATCGTTTGCACCATTGGTCTCAAGCTCGGCCAGCTGTGCCTTGAGCGTTTCGATCTCTGCCCGCGCGCCTTCGGCATCACCGCGCACAAGCTCGATCTCGGATTCGGCTTTTTCACGTGCCTCGGTGGCCATATCCAGCGAGGTGTTCAGATCGGTGATCTGCGCCTCAAGGCTTGTCGTATCTCCACCCTCGGCAATCTGCGCTTCGGCAGCCGCCACGGCACTTTGCGCCTCAGCCAGGGCCGCTTCAGTTGTCGCCAGCCGCTCTTCCAGTGCCGCCACTTCGGATGTGGCCACAGCCTGAGCGGCCTGCGGGTCCCAGCTATCAAGCCCCTGCGCGATCCGATCCAAAGCGGTTGTGATCCGGCCCTGTAATTCGTTTATCTGGGTCATTCTGCCCTCTCTTCCGCTCTGACGCCTTATCTTTTGGCCATTTCCGCGAATCGCCCACGGCGCCTTTCAACAAAGTTTATCAAGCAGACAAGTAAAATGCGCCCCCCTATATGTTCCAAGGCCTTATGAGCGGTCCTTAAAGGTGTTAATCCGCCTCTGTTAGCGCCGATGCTTGATCTTCTTCGCAACACTGCTATTGAGCCTCAGACCCACACCCTGCTGAAGGATCTAGACCCGGTGGATATCCAAGAGCTCCGTACCCGCAACCCTGATCACTGGATGCGCGCAACTGCCATTCGCGCCCTGACCCTGGATGCGGTGACCGCCGCAAATTCGGGCCACTCCGGTATGCCAATTGGCATGGCCGATGTCGCCACGGTTCTGTTTTCGAACCACCTGAAATTCGACGCCAAGAACCCCGAATGGCACGACCGCGACCGGTTCATCCTGTCGGCGGGCCACGGCTCGATGCTGATCTACTCGCTGCTTTATCTCTGCGGCGATCCCGAGGTGACACTGGACGAAGTGAAAAACTTCCGCCAGTGGGGCGCAAAAACCGCCGGTCACCCCGAGAACTTCCTGCTGAAAGCCGTTGAAACCACCACTGGCCCACTGGGTCAGGGCATCGCCAACTCGGTTGGTTTCGCCATGGCGGAAGAAATGCTGCGTGGCCGCTTTGGCAAAAAGCTGGTCAACCACCACACCTATGTCATCGCAGGCGACGGTTGCCTGATGGAAGGTGTGAGCCAGGAAGCCATCGGTATTGCCGGCCGCTATGAGCTGGGCAACCTGATTGTCTTCTGGGACAACAACGACATCACCATCGACGGCAAGGTGTCGCTGTCGGATCGCACCGATCAGGTGGCACGCTTCAAGGCCTCAGGCTGGCACGTGCAGGAAATCGACGGTCATGACGCCGCCGAAATCGATGCCGCCATTACCGCTGCCAAGAAAGACGGCCGTCCGTCGATGATCGCCTGCAAAACCCACATCGCATTGGGTCACGCCGCTCAGGACACCTCGAAGGGCCACGGCGCGCTGACCAATGGTGAGCAGAACGACACAGCCAAAGCCAACTGGGGCTGGACCTCGGGCGCATTTGAAGTGCCTGCCGAGATCAAAACCTGGTGGGAAGAGGTTGGCAGCCGTGGCGCAGCCGCCCGCGAAGAGTGGGAAGCCACCTTTGCCGCGCAAAGCGAAAGCCGTCAGCGCGAATTCACCCGCACTATGACCGGCGAAGCGCCCAAAAAGCTGTCGGCCACTGTGAAAGCCTTCAAAAAGGCGATCAGCGAAGAGCAGCCCAAACTGGCGACCCGCGCCGCGTCGGAAAAGGCTCTGGCAGCGATCAACCCGATCATGCCGGAAACCTGTGGTGGTTCGGCAGACCTGACCGGATCCAACAACACCAAAACCGCCGATATGGGCGTGTTTGACACCGACAACCGCAAAGGTCGTTACGTGTACTGGGGTATCCGCGAGCACGGCATGAGCTCGGCAATGAACGGCATGGCGCTGCACGGCGGTATCCGCCCCTACGGCGGCACCTTCATGGCCTTCACCGACTATGCCCGCCCACCGATGCGTCTGGCGGCTCTGATGAAGATCCCTTCGGTCTTTGTTATGACCCACGACTCGATTGGTCTGGGTGAAGACGGCCCAACCCACCAGCCGGTGGAACATCTCGCCATCTCGCGCTCGACACCCAACACTATGGTGTTCCGTCCTGCGGATGCGGTTGAAACCGCTGAGGCCTGGGAAATCGCGCTGCGCCAGACCGGAACTCCCTCGGTCCTGTCGCTGACCCGTCAGGGTGTGCCGACCGTGCGCACCGAGCACAAGACCGCCAACCTGGTGGAAAAAGGTGCCTATGTTCTGGCCGAAGCCGAAGGCAAGCGTCAGGCGATCATCATGGCGACCGGTTCGGAAGTGGCCATCGCTCTGGCCGCCCGCGATCTGCTGCAGGCCGAAGGTATTGGCACCCGCGTTGTTTCGATGCCGTGCTGGGAACTGTTTGAACAGCAGGACGAAAGCTATCGCCGCCGCGTTCTGCCGCCCGCAGGCCCGGTTCGCGTCGCTGTCGAAGCCTCGATCCGCATGGGTTGGGACCGCTGGTTGAGCGGCGAGCGTGGCAGCGCCAAGAAATCCGACTTTGTTGGCATGGAAGGCTTTGGTGCCTCCGCTCCGGCAGGCACGCTGTACGAAAAATTCGGCATCACCGCCGAGAATGTTGCGGAAAAAGTCAAAGCTCTGCTCTGATCCGCATCACAGTCTGAATACAAAAACGCCCCGGAGTTTTCCGGGGCGTTTTTCTTTGTCAGATGCTTTGATCATATACCGCATCAACGGTCTTTATGTCTTCAGTTTTGACGCCGAAGCGCCCCGCTGCACAGAACCATCAAACCGGCGAGAATGGCCAAAAGGAAAAACGCAACGCGCAGCGAGGTGAGCTCTGAGAGGAACCCGATCACCGGCGGCCCCAGCAAGAGCCCCCCATAGCCAAGGGTCGACACACTGGCGATCGCGGCCCCCGGTGCCAAAACCGGATCATTGGCCGCCCGTGCAAAGGCCAGCGGCATAATCACGGCATAGCCGACCCCCATCAGGGCAAACCCAAACAGCGCCCAGAGATACGACCCCATCAGGACGGCACATAAAACACCGGTCGCGGCGATGACGCCTGCAGTTTGCGCCGTGCGCTGCGGGCCAAACAGATGTGTGGCGCGGTCTCCCAACAGGCGCATCACCACCATGGCCACCGAAAACACGCTATAGCCTAACGCGGCCTGCGCCTCAGTTGCCTCAGCGGTCAACACAAGAAAAATCGCGCTCCAATCCGCCATGGCGCCTTCCCCCAGCGACGAACAGAAGGCGACAAACCCTACAGCCAAAAGCGGGCCTTTGGGGAAGATGAAAACGGGCGCGGCCTCAGTACCTTGGCTGGTGTCCGAGACCCATCCTATTTTCGCCATGGACAGCGTAAACAAAGTGATCACCGGCAAGACCGTCACAAAATGTGCCGTAAGACCCAGCGCATAGCTGGCGGCCAGAACCCCGGTTCCGGCTCCAAGACCCGCGCCAAGGCTGAACATCGCGTGGAATGACGACATCATGGGGCGCTCAAGCTTGCGTTCCACCTCACTGGCCCAGGTGTTCATCGTCACATCCATCGCACCATGCGTTGCACCAAATAGGAACAGTGACACCGCCAAAGACCAAAAATTCGGTGCAAGCCCAATCAGGATCAGCGCGGCAACATAGGCGTAGGAAATACCCCAGGTTACGCGGTAGGCGCCGAGGCGATCCGCAAGACGTCCGGCGAGCGGAAAGGCCACAATCGCGCCTCCGGCAAGCAACAGCAACAAGGCGCCAAGTCGCCCCGGGCTAAGGTCATGGATCTCGGCCACCGCAGGTATGCGCGAGGCCCAGATGCCAAACAATGCACCATTGAGGATGAACATGGCCGACACGGCGCGCCATGGAGTTCTAAGAGTTTGCATGTGAGATGGTCCCGGCCGATGTCATCGGCCTGTTCGCTTGATTGTTAGCGCAATCTATACATGGGACCGAAGCCAAAGAAAGCGGTTTCAACGAAACTCAGTTTTCGCTGCACCCTGTGCTTAGTGCTGTGTGTTACCCGTAGGGAGGCGCGCCAGAACCGCCCGTGCTGCACGCAAACCCGGATGATCTCCGCCCTGCCCCAACCGCTGCATGGTCAGCGCCATCGCCTCAGTCTGCGCCTCAGGGTTGTTCAGAACATCCTCTATCGCCCGCGCAATAGGTAGCGGTTCGCAATCCTTATTGATAAACTCGGGCACCACACGGCTTTCCGAGACCAGATTGACCAGGGTCACCGTATCCACCAGCAACATGCGGCCAATGATCTGGCGCGACAGCCAACCCATGTCATAGGCAATCACCATCGGTGTCCCCGCTGCCGCCAGCTCAAGCGAAACAGTTCCCGAGGCCGCTAAAGCTACATCTGCGGCTTTGAACGCCGCGCGTTTGGCCGTGCCATCCTCATCTTTGCGCGGATCAATCACCACAGGCCTGTTGGGCCAAGTTTTGACTTCCTCTTCGATGGTCTCAACCAGATGTTTCGCCGCTGGGATCACAAGCTTCAAATCGGGATGGGTACGAGCAAGCTCCTCCGCAACGATCTTGAAGGTCGGCATCAACCGGCCCACCTCAGATCGACGTGACCCCGGCAGAACCACGGCAAATGGCCCGACAAGACCATGGTCCGAGCGGAACCGCGTGGCCTGCTCATCTGTCGCCAAAGGATCCGTAACAACCGGGTGGCCCACAAAATCACACTGCATGCCAGCCTGTTCCATGTAGGGTGGCTCAAACGGCAGAAGCGCCAAAACCTGATCCACATGGGCGGCCATCTTCTGTGCGCGTTTCGGACGCCAGGCCCAAACGGTCGGCGCCACATAGTGCACCACGCGAATATCGGACACTGCCTTAACCATCCGCGAGACCCGCAACGAGAATTCGGGCGCATCAATGGTGATCAGCACATCGGGTTTTTCCGCAATGATCGCCTCTGCGGTTTCCCGGATACGCGATTTGAGAAAGCGGTACTCTTTGAGGATTTCAACAATGCCCATGACCGCGATGTCATCCATGGGAAAGAGACTATCGAGCCCCTCCGCCATCATGCCTTCGCCGCCAACACCGCGGAAGGTGATATCTGGCACCAGCTCTTTCAGGCCCGCCATCAAAGCTGTGCCCAATTTGTCGCCCGAGGCCTCACCCGCAGTGATGAAAACACGCATTATTCCGGCCTTTCCCGAACCCACAAAAACAGCCCCTCAGCATCAAGCCGCCGCAGGGTCTCGTCATAGTTCAACACCATGACTCCGTTTGCCTCAATGATAATTCCGGCCAAGCCAACTTTGGCAGCCCCTTCGGCTGTGCCCGGACCAATCACGGGCAAATCGGCGCGTCGGTCCTGACCGGGTTTGGGCGCTTTGTACATCACACCAGACCGGGCGTCGGGGCCAAGGCCGGCCAACATGGCGTCGGTTCCGGCATTGTCTTCGCGCACGACCTTGCCATTGCGCTGTATCACGCAGGATTGCCCCAAGTCTTCGCGCCCCTGCACCAGACTGGTCTCATCGCCAATCTGTGCCAACCGTTCGCTTTCTTCGCTGGGAGCAACCTTTGTCGGAACACCGGTTTTGGGCAGAAGGTCAGGCAATACCTCATGCGCTGCCAGCACCTCAAAACCGGCCTGCTCGAAAATGCCGATCACGATACGCAGCGCCCCATCATCACCCCGCTTCTGCGCGCGGCGGACCTTGGGCAAAAGCATCAGGGTCGACAGATCCATCTTCCACGGCGAAATCTGCGGGCGGTCAATCCCGCCGCACAGGCAGATCTGGGTCACGCCCTGTTTCTTCAACCATTTGAGAAAAGGCCCCAACCGTTCCACCCGAAACAGATGATCCGGTGTGACTTTATCTGGCAGGCAGTGGTCCAAGGCACAGACAAGCGCGGGTCGCGCGCTTGCCAAAACGGCGGGGAGATCGCCCCGCCCTGCAATCAATGCAAGCATGGTTTAACCCGGTGTCAGAAACGAGCGGTCGCTTTCACCCAGCACAAACTCGGTGATTTCCTTGACGTAGTCGCTTTCAGTTTCTTCACCCAAACGGCGCGCACGATCCTGAAACGCGCCTTCGCCTTGCGCCAACATCTGGAACGCAGCCCGCAAAGCCGTGATATCCGCGCGACTTACCCCCCGACGTTTCAAGCCGACCAGATTAAGACCATCCAGCTTACCGCGAGGCGCTTGCACAAGCCCATAGGGGATCACGTCATTGGTGACCATGGTGACCGCACCAATGATCGCGCCATGGCCGATACGCACGAATTGATGCACGCCAGACAGTCCGCCAACGATAACGTTATCCTCGATGACGCAGTGCCCGGCCACGGCCGAATTGTTCACCAAGATCACGTTGTTGCCGATGATCACGTCATGCGCCACGTGACAGCCTGCCATGAACAATCCGTCATCACCGATCTTGGTGATGCCGCCGCCGCCTTCGGTGCCCGGGTTCATGGTGACATGTTCACGGATACGGTTGCGCTGTCCGATGACGAGCTTGGACGCCTCACCCTTGAACTTTTTATCCTGCGGGATCTCACCAATCACCGCGAAGGAATAGACCGTGGTGTCATCCCCGATATGCGTGTCGCCTTTGATCACCACATGGCTCATCAATTCGACATTCGCCCCGAGCACAACCTGAGGACCAATGTGACAAAACGGACCAATGACACAGCCTTCGCCGATCACCGCCCCCTCTTCGATCACACAGGAAGGATGTATCTGGGCCGCACTCACGCGGGCAGCTCCATCATCGCCGTGAACTCGGCCTCTGCCGCCATCTCACCGTCAACTGTCGCCACACCACTGAATTTCCAAACTTTTCCGCCAGGTTTACCGCGGGTGGTGGTCAGATGCATTTTCAGCTGATCACCGGGAACAACCTTGCGGCGGAATTTGCACTTGTCGATGCCCATGAAGTAAACCTTCATGTCTTTATCCGCCATCTCAAGCGTGGTTCCCACCATCACGGCAGCAGTCTGCGCCATGGCTTCAACAATGGTCACCCCTGGCATAATCGGCAGCCCCGGAAAGTGGCCCTGAAAATGCGGTTCATTCATTGTGACGTTTTTGATGCCAACAGCCGTTTTGCACCCATCAATCTCTTCAACGCGATCCACCAGGAGGAACGGATAGCGGTGTGGGATGATGCGTTGAATAAGCTGGATGTCGGCGCTGAGAAGCGTGTCAGTCATGAACGAAACCCTTTTTGTGTTTGGCTTGGTCCTAACAATGACAGAGCCTTAGGGCAAGCCCATCAGGGTTGGTCCATCTGGGAACCATCTCCGATGACAGAATTAATCCGCGCAATCGCCAGATTGGTGATGTCGATTTCCGTGATCGAGGCGAAAACCGTGCGGCGTTCGAGGATAACTGCGGCTCCGCGTTCCTGCAATATCGTGCGCAACACGGGTTGCGCCACCGAGAGGAAAAGGCGACGTGCCTCATCGCTTTGACTCCCCAAAGCGCGGGCCTTTGCATCCTGAGCCTGCCGAAGCTCCTGGACGCGAGAGTCAAAATCGTCGGCCAAGCGGTGGAAGTCTTCTGCGCTCATGGTGCTGCGCAAATCGGTCAAACGCTGTTCTTCTTCGCTCAACTCGGCCTCAATCTGGCGATTTTCCGCCGCGATCTCCGCGCCCAAGGCCTGAATTTCAACCGAGACACGCTTGCCGAAATCACTTTCGGAGAAAGCGCGATCAAATTCGATCACAAGAACGGAACTTTGCACATCGCCGATCGGGAAGCGAGACGCGTCTTGCGCCGAAGCAGAAAATGCTCCGGCAGCTAGACCTAGCGATACCAAAAGTCCGCGTCCCCAACCCATCGATTAGAATTTGGTAGAAATCGAAAGGTTGAAGTTCAGAACTTGGTCGTTGGCATTTTTCTTCAGGGGTTCCGAGAAATTCAGACGAAGCGGCCCGAGAACACTATCCCAAAACACGGTGAAGCCAACAACGTGACGCAGCTCGAAATCAGATGAGACCAAGGTGTTGCCAGCGCCGGTTGCCAGAGCGGCGGCATTGCTGTTCACCCCCCACACCGAGCCGACATCGTAAAACACGCCGCCCGAGATCCCATATTCTTCCGGCAAGCCAAGCGGGAATTCGGCCTCAAAGCTCGCAACTGCAAATTGGTTACCCCCAATTGCGTCGTTCACGCCGGTGCCAATTTCGCGCGGTCCAATACCACCGAACTCGAAGCCACGCATGGTGTCGGGTGTCAGGCGGAAACGGTCGGTGGTGATACTGGTATCGCCGGACCGAAAGTTGATCGATCCTGCATTCAGCGAGGCTCTCAGAGTGACCTCTTCATTCAACACCTTGGTCTGTGCCACACCACGAACCGAGGTTTTGACATAGCTGACATCGCCCCCCACGCCCGCAAAATCCTGACCAAACTCAAGCAAGAACCCAGCATTGGGGTTCAGACCAGTTCGACGCGTATCATAGCTATAGGTATACCCAATCGAGCTATCAGACCGGCCTCCAAGAGCGGCTTCGCTTGTGACAATACCACCGACGGTAGCACCCGCGTTCAGATCGATTTTGCGATAGTTGAAGGTATAGCGCAGCTGCAGCCGGCTGTTTTCAGCAACAGGGAACTCAAGAAACGGACGGAACACACCTGAAGTGGTGTCGAAATCCGCGTTCTGACTGTTGGTTTCCGTGTAGTTCGTCGAGATGCCGAACGTCAAGTCACGCCCCAAGAACTGCGGTTCAGCAAAGCTCAAACTATAGCTTTTGGACGATGATGCTGTGTTCACCCCAAAGGCAAACCGTTGGCCACGCCCCAGAAAGTTACGCTCGCTGAATGAAATGGCAAGGCCGACACCGCCGGTCGTCGAATAGTTTGCACCAAAGCTCAAGGCACCTGTAGGCTGTTCTTCAACATCGACGTCAACAATTACCTGTTGAGGCGTTGAGCCTTCGCGGGCCTGGACATCGGCATTTGAAAAGAACCCAAGCGCCCGAATACGTTCGGCGCTTTCCCGGATGGCGCGCGGATTGAAAGGATCGCCCTCCGCCACGGTAAACTGATTGCGTACAACCCGGTCCAGCGTGGTGGTGTTTCCTTCGATGTCGATCCGCTCAATGAACACGCGATCACCGCGCGTCAGCGTGAACTCAACATCCAAGGTCAAATCACGATCGTTGCGCGAAATCCGCGGCTCGACCCGAACAAAATTCAACCCCTGTTTGAGCGCGAGACGTTCAAGACGGGCAATTTCGTTCTCAACCAAAGACGGCGAATAGGTCTTACCCTCGCGCAGTTTTACTTTGTTCAGGAAGAGTTCCGGATCGACCTCTGGAAGGTCGGATTCGACGGTGATGGCCCCGAACTTGAACTGCTGACCTTCTTCAACGTTGAAGCTGACGAAATAGCCATCCTGTTCCTGTGCGACTGCGGAATTCACACCAAGAACACGGAAATCGACATATCCCCGGGACTGATAGAAATCCCGCAACAGCTGTTTGTCGAATTCAATCCGGTCTTCGATAAAGGTATCTTTGCGGATCACGGCCCGCAGCAGACCGGCCTGTTTGGTTTCTAGAACACGGCGCAGACGACGGTCGGAATAGACGCCATTCCCGGTAAAGCCGATGCGCTCAATCTCAGAAACGCCACCTTCAAAAATCTCAAACACCACATCAACACGATTGTCGCGGCGGCGGATCACTTTGGGCACGACACGCGCGGCCAAACGCCCCTGCTGCGCATAGGCCTCAGAAATCAGCTGGGCATCAGCCTCGGCCACGCGTGGATTAAACACGCGACGCGACTGAGTCTTCAACAGCGCGGTGAGATCTTCGTCTTTCAGGCGGCGATTGCCCTCAAGCGCGATGGTGTTCACGGTCGGGTATTCGGTGACCTTGATGACAAGCTTCGAGCCCTGCGGCACCAGATCAACAGTCTCAAACAGACCGGATCCCAAAATGCGTTGATAGGCATCGTTCAACTGCGCAGCAGACACGCGCTGGCCCCGACCGATCCCGGCGTAGGACAAAATTGTCGCCGCCTCGATCCGTTGGTTGCCTTCGATCGACACACTGTTGAATGCATAGCTCTGGGCCACAGCGACATTTGGCAGCGTCGCGATCCCCACACCGGCCGACAAGGCCATGGACAGGGCAACAGCTTGCGTTGCGCGCCCAATTCGATTGTTTTTAAATTTCATAGGCGCTTTCCGCGCGGAAATGACTTTAGCCATTCTCGCAATCCACTCCGACATCCCTCAGAGTGTGACTATCGGGAATAACCTGACTTGTCAAAAGGCTGAAGCAGACTTTTCAAGATGCATCAGCAGCTTTTTGCCCCAAGGTCTTGTGGGGTTACAGGACCAAAGCCCCAAGATACGACCCCATAAACAAGGCAGCAACAATGGTAAAAACATAGAGCAACCGATCCCAATTGATGGAAACCAAAAGGCTCACGCTGCTGTAACCGGCCTGAAGAGTGCTCATAGATTCGGTCCTTGGTTAATGTCCTTGGCCTTTAAGATAGCCAAGGATTCTGACCGAATTTAGACCGCATTGCGGAGGATTGTTGCCTTTAGCAGAACAAATCGCTGCTCAATCCAAGAATCATCACCCCAAGCACAACAGTCAGGCCGAGGGTCATCAGAACCTGCAACACCTTCTCGCTTGGCTGACGGCCCGTGACGGCCTCATAGGCATAAAACACCAGATGTCCGCCATCCAGAACCGGAATTGGGAAGAGGTTCAACAGGCCAACGGCGGTTGAGAGCACGGCGATAAACCAGATAAAATTGACTGTACCCTGGCTGGCCAGATCTCCCGAGGTTTCGGCAATGCCAATCGGTCCTGACAGGTTACAGGTGCTGATCGCGCCGGTGGCCATGTGCCACAGGCCCGAGATCGAGCCCTGCATAATGCGCCCAACCTGACCGACACCGGCAGAGATTGCTTCGCCAAAGCCCGGCGTCTGCGTCGCGGGCTCAAACAGAATGCCGCCAATAATGCCGATTCGATAGAATGTCTTGAACCCACCGTCAGGTTGAGGTTCGTCGATGCGTTTGGGGGTCAGCTCAACATCAATGGCCTCTCCCGAGCGCCACAGGGTCAGAGCAAGCGTTGCCCCCTCAGACCCTTCAACAACCTGTTTGAGCTGATCAAAGGCAAAGATCGGATCCCCATTGATCGCGGTGATCACATCGCCCTGTTTGATACCCGCATCTCCGGCCGCCGAACGCGGCGCCACCTGAGTGACCAGAGGTGGATAGACATAGGGTCCCTGCACCACCTGCTCTGCGCCGTCACGCAGGACGGTATATTCCAGCATCGCCTCCTGCGGCAGGCTGCGCATGTAGGATTCGTAGGCCACCTGGTCTTCGAAAGCTGGCAAATCCGCACCGTTGATCGCAACAATCTGATCGCCCGAGCGCAACTCCTGCGTCACCGGCAAGGTCCGCAACTCACCCACTGTCAGAGGATCTGCGACCACACCTTTGAACAGGATCACAGCGGTAAAGATCACAATCGACAGGGCGAAATTGAAGACCGGCCCCGCCGCAACAGTTGCCGTCCGCGCCCAAAGAGGCGCGCCATGCATGGTGCTGCGTAGATCCGCCTCATTCATGCCGTCCATCGCGTCGCCATCGATCCCACCAGAGGCATTGGCATCGCCTCGGAATTTTACAAATCCCCCAAAAGGAATGGCCGCAATCTGCCACTTGGTGCCAAAGCTGTCATGTCGTGACCACAGCACGGGCCCAAAGCCCAATGAGAAAACCTCAGGGTAGATCCCGGTTTTCTTCCCAACGATATAGTGGCCATATTCATGGATCGCCACGATCACCGAGAGTGCGACAACAAAGAACGCAAGCGTCCAGATCAGGCCGCCGAATTGCGGAATCAAAGTGGTCAGGTCCAAAGCTTAGCCCTTTTATCAGGTGTTTTCTGCGATCACAGCATCGGCGCTCTGCCGTGCGAGATGGTCTGCCTCGGCCACTTTATCAAGTGTAATCTCGGCAGTATTGTGGCCCGCTTGGGCCGAAAGGCGGGTCAACACAGTGTCAACAACCTCGGCCATTTGCGGGAATAGGATACGCTCGTCGATAAACGCGTCAAGCGCGCGCTCTTTGGCGGCATTGAACACCGCGCCCATCAAACCGCCCGCTTCCATGACTTCACGAGCTTGCCGCAGCGCAGGCCAGCGGATCTCGCAAGGTTTGCGGAACGTCAGTTGGCCAAGCGCAACAAGATCCATGCGCGCAACAGGAAGGTCTCGGCGCTCGGGGTAATGTAAGGCATAGCCAATGGCATGGCGCATATCTGGTGCCCCCATATGGGCAAGATAGGCCCCGTCCCGATACCCAACCAAGGCATGGATCATGGATTCCGGATGAACGACGGTCTCGACCTGCGAGGGCTTCAGATCGAAGAACTCTTTCGTTTCAATAAGCTCAAGCGCTTTATTGAACATGGATGCAGAGTCGATTGTGATCCGCTGCCCCATGTCCCAATTGGGATGGGTCGCAGCCTGCTGTGGGGTGGCTTTGACGAGATCTTCAATTGGCCAATCGCGAAAGGCACCGCCTGAGGCGGTGATGGTCACCTTTTCTACGCTGGTGATATCTTCACCCAGAAGGGCCTGAAACACCGCCGAATGTTCGCTATCAACTGGCAAGATCCGTGTGTTATGCGCCTTTGCCGTGCGCAACATCAGCCCGCCGGCACAGACCATGCTTTCTTTGTTTGCCAACGCAAGAACTGCGCCCTGCTCTAACGCGCGCAGACCGGGCTCTAACCCCGCCGCGCCAACAATTGCGGACATGAACCAATCCACAGGGCGCGAGGCCGCCTCGGTCAGCGCAATTCGCCCCGCCGCGACTTCAACTCCAGATCCTGCCAAGGCAGTGCGTAGATCGTCCAGACGGGTTTCATCTGCCGTGACGGCCAGCTTGGCATTCAGGCGGCGGGCATCTTTCGCCAGTTGGTCAATGTTGCGCCCCCCGGTAAGAACCTCAACCTCATAGCTTTCCCGATCCCGGTCGATCAGATCAATGGTGCTTTGCCCGATAGATCCCGTTGCACCAAAAATCGAAATGCGTCTCACGAAGGCGTCCTTTCCCGGATCGTTCGATAGGAGGTTTGCGTCTTAGAACGTCAGAAGCGTCAGAAGTGCAATCAGAAGTACGGGTGACGCGCCTACAACACCGTCAAACCGGTCAAGGAACCCACCGTGTCCGGGAATGAGGTTCGAGCTGTCTTTGACCCCTGCCCGGCGCTTCAATGCACTTTCTGCGATATCCCCAAGCTGCGATGCAAAGCTCATGCAGGCCGCAACAAAGATCGTCAGTGGGCCGGTGATGCCAAAGGCCACAAGAATGGCAGCAAGCAGGGCCGCAGCGCACCACCCCGCGATAATCCCCGCCCAAGTCTTCTTTGGGCTGATAGCGGGCCAGAATTTTGCCCCCCCAATCGACTTGCCAGCGAAGTATCCTGCGACGTCAGTCAGGATAACCACCACCAGTAGAAACCCAACCAGCTCAGGTGCGCGAAAATAGAGGCCTGACAAGAGGCTGCCGGTGATCAGAATGGCAAAGGCATAAAGCGCGAAGAACACTTTATCCCGGCTCACGCCCAAAGTGCCCAGAACCGACAAGGCCGCCATCGGTGTCAGCGGATCTGCCAACCCATGGGTGCCTCGCAAGAAAAACGGCGCAACAACGAGCGCCCCTCCGATCACAGCAAAACCGATCTGGCCGATAGCGGAACGCGGGCTGTGCATCCCGGCGAGCTCCCATAACATCAGCCCGGAAATCACCGCAATCAATAGAGAAAACGGGATTGGGCCTGCCAGCGCAGCCCCCGCAGCAATAGAGAGGAGCACCAGAGCCGACACAGCCCGGGTGCCGAGATCACGCCAGTTTCCGGTCATACGGCCACGCCACCAAACCGCCGCTCGCGCGTGCCATATCGCGCCACAAGCCGGCCAAGTTCTTCTGCGGTGAAATCCGGCCAGAGCGTGTCGACAAACTCATATTCCGCATAGGCCGATTGCCAGAGCAGAAAGTTGGAAATCCGCGCCTCACCACTGGTGCGTACAACCAGATCAGGGTCTGGCAACACATGCGTATCAAGATAACGCGGCAAGGTTTCCTCGTTCACATCCGCAGGGTCAAGCTTACCGGCTTTAACATCTTCGGCCAGACGTTTGGTGGCGCGCGCCACCTCATCACGTCCGCCATAGTTCAACGCAATGGTCAGGTTTACACCAGTGCAGGACTTGGTCTGTTGTTCCAGATCATCCATCAACTGAACCAGTTTGTCGTCGAGCTGAACACGATCCCCAATAAACCTTACACGCACATTTTTCTCAAACAGCGCGCGGGTTTCGCGGGCAATATATCGGCGAAACAGGCTCATCAATCCGCTGACTTCGACCTGCGTCCGCTTCCAGTTTTCCGTCGAGAAGGCGAAAATCGTCAGATATTTCACACCAAATTCAGGACAGCCGCTCACAACTTCACGCACCCTTTTGGCACCCGCGTGATGGCCAAACAATCTAGGTCGTCCCCGTTGCGTCGCCCAACGGCCATTGCCGTCCATAATGATCGCAACGTGACGCGGACCTCCGCTATCACCGATGGGGTTCACCATAAAAATGTCCTCTTTAAATGTGGACGGCTCCGGCGCAGAGCGCTTAGCTGAACCAAACACGGTTCTCAAACACCAGATACCGAAAAACGGGGGCGCATCTCACAACGTGCGCCCCACAAGGCAGATCAGACCTGCATGATTTCTTCTTGTTTGGTCTCAAGCGCGGCATCGACCTTTTTGATGAAGGCGTCAGTCATCTCTTGGACTTCCTGTTCCCAGAGTTTCTGGTCGTCTTCCGACATGCCGTCGTTTTTCGCCTTCTTGATCTGGTCCATGCCGTCACGACGCACGTTGCGTACCGACACGCGGGCGTGTTCGGCATATTGACCGGCCACTTTGCCCAACTCGCGACGACGCTCTTCGTTCAGCTCGGGGATCGGCAGCATAATGATGGTGCCGTTCAACTGTGGGTTAATACCCAGACCTGATTCGCGAATCGCTTTCTCAACTTTGCCAACCAGAGCTTTGTCCCAGACATTGATGGTGACCATGCGAGGCTCAGGGACGTTCACGGTGCCCACCTGATTGATCGGGGTCATCGAGCCATAGGCATCGACCATCACCGGCTCGAGCATCGAAGCCGACGCACGGCCCGTCCGCAGCGAGGCAAATTCTGTTTTCAGATTGGCCATGGCCCCATCCATACGGCGGGTCAGGTCATCTGTGTCGAGTTCAAAGTCTTCGGACATGCGGCCCTCGGTATTTGTATTTTGTTTCCGATTTCTTTTGTTCTAAGCGCTTGAGCCGCAATTGTATAGTGCGCCCGGCTTGTGGAATTCCCCCACTTGTTGGCCTCCGGTAAGAATTTCTTTGCCAATTTCGTGCGAAAAATGCCCAGAACCCGCCAGAAGGCGGATGGATGCCACATCAAACGCCGGAAGTGCCACATGAAAACCTGCTTTCTCCTCCTGCCCGGAATGTCGAACCTGTCCTTGGTGCTTGCCCGAGAAACCCTCCGCACCGCCAATGACTGCCTCGGAACTGAGAGCTTTTCTTGGGAATGCCGCACCGCCACCGGCACACCGGTGCAATCCTCTGATGGCACCAAAATCGCACCTGATGTCACTGGATGGCAGGGGGCTGCGGAATTTGATCTGATCCTGTTGTGCGCAGGGAGCGAACCTGTTCAGCACCTACCATTGGGCATGCGCAGTTTTCTCCTTCAGGCCCAGCAGGCGGACGTTGTGTTGGATGGCTTGGATCAGGGCGTTGGATTGCTGGCCTCGCTTGGCCTGCCCATTGGGCCGTCGATCGCCAAAATCGGCAGCATCCTCAACCCCGGATCGGTGCGCTTGCCAACTGGGCTGGCAGTGGTCGACATGATGTTGAGCTGGGTGGATCAAACACAAGGCCGCGCGCTGGCGCTACAGGTGGCACATGCCATGGGACACAGCCCTGACACCCCTCAGGAACAGCCACAAACCATGGATCCTGTGCTTACCCGTATGCAGGCGATCATGATGGCCAATCTGGAAAAGGGCCTGCCACTGACAAAGATCGCGTCTTCGTTGGGGCTTAGCCTGAAACAACTGCGCCGTCGCAGCGTGTCGGCCACCGGTCAGACGCCAGGGCAATTGTACCAGATCGCCCGTTTGGAACGCGCCGAACAGCTTGTGCAGAACACCGAACTTCCGGTGTCGGAAATAGCGAAGGCGGCGGGTTTTGCGTCACCCTCCGCCTTTACACGTGCCTATCGGCTGCATTTCCAAACCACGCCGCGCGCAAGTCGCGCCGCGCGCAGTCACATCATGGCCGCTTAACCATGCACGCGGGTATAGGTCCCCTTGCCCGCAAGAATACCGCGGAAGCCACCCGGCTCATCCAATGGGAAGACGATAATCGGTAGATTGTTGTCGCGCGCCAGCGCGATAGCAGAGGCGTCCATCACCTTGAGGTTCTTAGCCAGAACCTCATCAAAGGTCACATCCTCATAGCGCTTGGCATCTTCGTGGGTGCTTGGGTCTTTGTCATAGATCCCATCCACGCCGTTTTTGCCCATAAAGATCGCTTCACAGGCCATCTCATTGGCGCGCAGAGACGAGGCTGTATCGGTGGTGAAATACGGGTTGCCTGTTCCGGCGGCAAAGATACAGACCCGTTTTTTCTCTAGGTGGCGCACGGCCCGACGGCGAATGTAAGGCTCGGCCACTTCATCCATCCGAATGGCCGAGATCACGCGACAGAACACACCCAGCCCTTCGAGAGCAGACTGCATCGCCAGCGCGTTCATCACGGTTGCCATCATGCCCATATAATCGGCCGTGGTGCGTTCCATGCCCTGTGCGCTGCCTGAGAGACCGCGGAAAATGTTGCCGCCGCCAATCACCATGCAAATCTCAACACCCATGTCATGCACGGATTTCACTTCGCGGGCGATGCGCTCAACGGTGGGCGGGTGCAGGCCAAAGCCCTGATCTCCCATCAGGGCCTCCCCTGAAATCTTCAACATGACACGATTGAAGGTTGCGGCGGGCTCTTCAGTGTTGGCCATGTTGCGCTCCATTGTAACTGGGGGATATGATCGCGCGCATATCTGGCGGAAAAAGCGCCTCGATGCAATGGCGCAGACAGAAATCCCTCACCGGGCGGGCAGGAAAAATGACGCAAACGGCAGCACTGGATCTCAAACAGATAGATCCAACCCAACCGGTTTTGATCGCAGGCCCCACAGCCAGCGGAAAATCGGCCTTGGCGCTGCGGATTGCGCAGGAGCAAGGCGGTGTCATCGTCAACGGTGATGCGATTCAGGTTTATGATGACTGGCGCGTGCTCACCGCACGCCCTTCGGTCGAAGATGAGGCGCTGGCACCACATCTGTTGTATGGGCATGTCCCCGGGACATTCGCCTATTCCACCGGACATTGGTTGCGCGAGGTCGCTGAGCTTTTGAACGGTCCTGACCGCCTGATTATTGTAGGCGGAACGGGACTGTACTTCACCGCACTGACCCAAGGACTGGCGGATATTCCCGCCACTCCACCTGAGATTCGCACCAAAGGCGAACAGCTTGTGGCCGAGCGTGGCCTGGCACAGATGATTTCCGAACTCGATCAGGCGAGTGCAGATCGGATTGATTTGCAGAACCCGATGCGAATCGCCCGAGCCTGGGAGGTGCTGCAGGCCACAGGTCGCGGAATTGCGGACTGGCAGGACAGCACCCCACCGCCGCTTTTGCCCGAATCTGACGCGGCCTGTTTTGTGCTCGATGCCCCGAAAGACTGGCTGACACCGCGCATTGAAAAGCGGTTTCGGCTCATGATTGACGGTGGCGCTTTGGATGAGGCCAAAGCCAACTTCGACACATGGTCCCCCACCCTGCCCTCGGCAAAAGCCATTGGGGCCGCCGAATTGATGTCACATTTACGTGGCGAAATGGATATAGACACAGTGATCGAACGGTCTTCGATCCTAACCCGCCAATTTGCCAAACGTCAGCGCACCTGGTTTCGGGCGCGGATGAAAGACTGGACCCATCTGACCCCGGACGACATGTGATGAACCAAACGCCGGCCTTTCTGCGAAAACCCATGGGCACCGCACCCGCGGCCCCCAAAGGTGAGATTCGCTGTGGGTCATTTGCGCTGCGCGCGCAATCCGCTCCCTGGCAGTGGTCCATGCTGCATGATCGGCCGGGTAATGTTCTGCTTTGGATGACACGAGGACAGGGCCGCGTCGTCGTGAATGGCATTCGCCGGGGCATTTCCATGCACAACGCGCTCTATTTGCCCGCCGGAACGCTGTTTTCGCTCGATATCCCACCGACGGTTCAGGCGTTGAGCCTTGAAAGCCCTGTCTCGATGACCTCTCGCTTGCCGCACGAAGCGCTGCTTCTGCGTATCCGCGATGGATTTGCTCAGGCGGAATTAACCGGCCTGATCGACACGATGAGCCGCGAGATCACCCAAGATCGCCCGCATGTTCAGGATGCTCTCTCCGCCTATCTTCAATTGGTCGGAGTCTGGTTTCAGCGTCAGATCAAATCTGATCTGGTGGATCATCCTGACGACAATGCCGCCAATCGCATGATGCGCCGTTTTGCGCAAATGGTCGTGCGCGATTTCAAGACACGGCGCAACGTTGCGGACTATGCCGATGCTCTGGATGTCACTCCGACCTACCTGACCCGCGTTGTGCGCAAAAGCTGTGGAAAGACCGCCGCCGATGTTTTGAACGAACGAAAACTTCATGCCGCCCGACTTGCTTTGACGACGTCTGCCACATCCGTTCAACAAATTTCAGAAGACCTAGGTTTTTCCACTCCAGCCTACTTTTCCCGCTTTATTCAAACACATCTTGGACAGCCTCCTTCGCGTATTAGATCCGCCGAAAAAGCCCGAAAATCCGCGCACAAAAATTAGTGATAATCCGCGCGTCAAGCAAATATCTTGCTTGCTTTAAAGCCCTGTGTCGCTTTTGAATTAGAGACATGTCGCAATCGGACCCCAAAACGACGAAAGCGAGCGTTGACGTGGCGCAGTTTCTAATGCGCAAATGGGGGACGAACGCGGGGCACCATGTTTGAAGGCTTTTTAGTCAATTAGCCTTTGGACCAAACGACCCAAAAAATTGCGTTGAAAGTCACAGGGAGATAATGATGACTTCAGACACCAACTTGCAGACGGTTCACCCATCGGCTGAGATGTATGCGGACGAATTCAAAAAGGGTCTTATGGACCGTCGCGAATTTCTGGCCCGCACCACAGCCCTTGGTCTGACCGCAACCGCCGCCTACACCCTGGGTGGTCTGCAAAGCCCAGCTATGGCGGATGGCCATGCCAAGCGCGGTGGCACTCTGCGCATGGAAATGGAAGTGCGCGGCCTCAAAGATCCGCGGACCTATGACTGGACCCAGATCGCAACCTTCTCTGCCGGCTGGCTTGAATACCTCGTCGAGTACAACAGCGACGGTTCGTTTGCACCGATGCTGCTGGAAAGCTGGGAAGCCAACGCAGATGCAACCGAGTACACGCTGAACGTACGCAAAGGCGTTAAGTGGAACAACGGCGACGACTTCACTGCTGAAGACGTGGCACGCAACATCACCATGTGGTGTGACAAAGGCGTTGAAGGCAACTCGATGGCCGGCCGTATGGCGACCCTGATCGATGCCGATTCGGGCAAAGCCGCCGATGGCGCGATCACCGTTGTCGACAGCCACACTGTGAAGCTGAAGACCAGCTCGCCAGACATCACCATCATTCCGGGCATGGCCGATTATCCGGCGGCGATTGTGCACAGCTCGCACAATGCCGATACTATGCTCGAAAACCCGGTTGGCACGGGCTACATGCTGCCTGAGAGCCACGAAGTTGGCGTAAAAGGCGTTCTGGTACGGAACGAAGGCCACGACTGGTGGGGCTATGCCGCTGGCAAAGGTGGTCACCTGGATCGCATCGAGTTCATCGACTATGGCACCGACCCGGCCGCCGTTGTTGCAGCCTATGAAGCTGAAGAAATCGATATGAACTGGGAAAGCCAGGGCGATTTCGTTGACATCCTGACCGGTCTTGGTCTGGTGAACAGCGAAGTGGCATCAGGTGCAACCATCGTTGTGCGTCCGAACCAGCTTGCGGAAGTTGACGGCAAGAAACCCTATGCCGACAAACGCGTCCGTCAGGCTCTGGCCATGGCTGTCGACAACGAAGTTTGCCTCGAGCTCGGCTATGCTGGTCTGGGTATCCCTGCGGACAACTGCCACGTTGGCCCAATGCACCCCGAGCATGATGGCGAGGTTACACGCCTGCCCTATGACCCGGCCAGAGCGGCTGAACTCATGGCAGAAGCTGGCATGTCCGACTTTGTTCACGAGCTGGTTTCGATCGACGATGGCTACCGTAAGGACACAACCGACGCCGTGGCCGCACAGCTGCGCGATGCCGGCATTCAGGTAGAGCGTAAGGTTCTGCCCGGCTCGACCTTCTGGAACGACTGGACCAAATACCCGTTCAGCTCGACCAACTGGAACCACCGTCCCTTGGGCACTCAGGTTCTTGGTCTGGCTTACAAATCCGGTGAAGCTTGGAACGAGTTTGGCTGGTCCAACGCCGAGTTCGACTCGCTGCTGGCCGAAGCCAACAGCCTTGCGGATGCAGACAAGCGCCGTGAAGTGATGGGCAAAATTCAGGCCATCGTGATCGAAGAGGGTGTTACCATCCAGCCGTACTGGCGCTCGATCCAGCGTCACCACATCGAAGGTCTGGTTGGTACAGAGATGCACATCGCCTATCTGCCACAGATCTACAAATGGGGTTTTGAGGCCTAAGTCCCTCATTGTCCATCGGGGGCGCACCTATGGGTGTGCCCCTTTATAAAATCGGCCAGCCGATAGGCCGTGACATGTGGGAACTCGACTTTCCACTTAGCCACCAACAGGGGCCTCCATGGGACTTTTTATCCTACGGCGGGTGGGGGTTATGCTCCTCACCGCGCTCTGTCTGACCTATGTCGTGTTCTTCATGACCAATCTCTATCCGAATTTGGAGAAGCTTGCGAAAACGCAGGGCAACTTCCGAATGTCGGACGAAGCTGTCGCCAGCTGGCTGGATGATCGCGGGTATCTGCAATCCACACCTAAGAAATATGCCGAATGGATTGGGGTTATCCCCTCCAAGCGCACCGTTCTTGAGGATGGAACAGAAATTGGCCGCTGTATCCCACCCGGTGTCGAGGCGGCAGATGCGCCTAGCTTCTGCGGAATTCTGCAAGGTTATTGGGGCTGGTCCACGGTCTTCAAAAAACCTGTTGGCGAAATCGTAGGAACGCGCCTGAGTTTGACCGGCTTCCTAATGCTCTGCGTCATGTTGCTCATGGTGCCCTCGGCGCTTTTGATCGGTGTGCTTGCCGGGATGCGCGAAGGCTCGACGCTTGACCGCTCGCTTTCAACGGTTTCGATCACCACCACAGCGACCCCCGAATACGTGTCCGGCGTTATCTTCATCGCGGTTTTCGCAAGTTCGGCAGTAGGCCTGAAGTGGTTCAAAGGCTCTGCTACGAAGGCGATGGAAGATCCAACCTTTGAGAACTTCTTTCTGCCGGTGCTGACCATTTCCCTATACGGAATGGGCTACATTGCACGGATGACCCGCGCTTCGATGGCGGAAGTCATGACCGCGCAGTATATCCGCACCGCGCGTCTGAAAGGTGTTTCCTTTGGCAACATCGTAATGAAGCACGCACTACGCAATGCGCTAATCGCCCCCTTCACGGTGATCATGCTGCAGATCCCATGGCTGCTGAATGGCGTGGTGATTGTAGAAACACTGTTCAATTACAAAGGCTTTGGCTGGACACTTGTTCAGGCAGCCAGCAACAACGACATCGAACTCTTGCTTGGGGTGTCGGTGGTCTCGGTCGTGGTGGTTCTGGTGACCCAGCTGATTTCAGATATCGGCTATGTCTACCTCAACCCACGCATTAGCGTGACATAAGGAGGGCGAGATGGAACCTTTGAGCTTCGGCGGAGTAACCTCTGCAATCCTTTGGCAGTTTATGCCGGTCTGGATTTCGCTGATCGCGCTGTTTGCGGTCTCAATCACCTACAAACGCAAACTTGGCCTCTATGGTAAGCTGTTCGACAGCACCATCGGCATGATCGGGTTCGCGCTTGTGATGTTCTGGGTCTTCACGGCCTTCTATTCGACCGTGTTTGATCTGATCTACACGCATGATCCGCTGGCCCAGGTGTCGCGGATGAAGAACAAAGTACCCGGCACACCTCTGCCGAAACCCGGGGATGGTGACTATGCGCATTACCTACTGGGTGGAGACAAACTCGCACGTGATGTGTTCTCGCGCATGGTTGTAGGTAGCGCGATTGTTGTTGCCATTGCCCCGCTTGCCACACTCTTTGCCTTTATGGTTGGGATCACTCTGGGCCTGCCCGCAGGCTATTACGGTGGTCGGCTGGATACGGTCCTGTCGTTCCTCGCCAACCTGATCCTCGCCTTCCCGGTTATTCTGCTCTTCTATCTTCTGGTGACACCAGAGATCGTCGCAACCGGGTTGCCGCAATATATGGCTGTGGTTCTGTTTGTGTTCCCACTGGTGTTCTGTGGCGTGTTGATCCACTCGCGCTACCGCACTCAACCGTCGAAGAACGCTCTGCGTCTGGCGATTGTGCTTATCCCATTGATCCTGATCTACATGTCGCTGATCAATGAAAGCGGTTCCAAGATCGCCTTCTGGCCGCTCGATTTCTTCGACATTCCAGGCGGCACTCTGGTGGTGTTTGTTTCGGTTGTCTTCGTCAACTCGCCTACGGTGTTCCGTATTGTGCGTGGCCTGACGCTGGACATCAAAACCCGCGACTATGTTGCCGCCGCACAGACCCGAGGCGAACGTCCGTGGTACATCATGCTTTGGGAAATCCTGCCCAACGCACGTGGCCCTCTGATCGTCGATTTCTGTCTGCGGATTGGCTATACTACCATCCTTCTGGGCACCCTGGGCTTCTTTGGCCTTGGCCTGCCACCAGAAAGCCCAGACTGGGGGTCGACCATCAACGAAGGGCGTAAGCTTCTGTCGGTCTATCTGCACCCGGCCCTGCCGCCTGCGATTGCCCTGCTGAGCCTGGTTCTTGGTTTGAACCTTCTTGCCGATGGTCTGCGTGAAGAAAGCCTGCGCGACTGATGAGACATCGGACCGGGGGCTATCTGCCCCCGGACCCCCGAGGATATTTTCAGCCAGAAGAGGCCTTGTGCTGATCTAGCTGCCCGAACAGGGAGATAAGATATGAAAGACGATTATGATGGCCCGATCCTAGAGATCGACAATCTGTCCATCTCGTTCTTCACCCGCCTACGTGAAATCCCCGCCGTTATGGATTTTTCGGTGCGTGTGATGCCCGGAGAAGCCGTTGGTCTTGTTGGTGAATCCGGTTGTGGCAAATCCACAGTTGCGCTTGGCGTGATGCAGGATCTTGGCAAAAACGGTCGGATTGTTGGCGGATCGATCAAATTCAAAGGCCGCGATCTGGGTCAGATGAGCATGGAAGAGCTGCGCGACATTCGCGGGTCCGAAATTGCGATGATCTATCAGGAACCCATGGCCTCGCTGAACCCGGCTATGAAGATCGGCAAACAGCTGATGGAAGTGCCGATGATCCACAAAGGGACTTCGGCAGAAGACGCCTATGCGCGCGCGCTTCAGGTGGTCACCGATGTGAAACTGCCTGATCCCAAACGTATTCTGGACAGCTATCCGCACCAGCTTTCAGGTGGTCAGCAGCAACGGATCGTGATTGCCATGGCCCTGATGGCCGAACCATCACTTCTGATCCTGGACGAGCCGACAACCGCACTTGATGTGACCGTCGAGGCCGCTGTGGTTGAGCTGGTCAAAGAGCTTGGCAAGAAATACGGCACGTCGATGCTGTTTATCTCGCACAACCTTGGTCTGGTTCTGGAAACCTGTGACCGACTTTGCGTGATGTATTCCGGTGAAGCTGTGGAACGCGGATCGATCCACGATGTGTTCGACGAAATGCAGCATCCCTATACACAGGCTCTATTCCGTTCGATCCCGCTTCCCGGTGCCGATAAAAACGCACGCCCGCTGCGCGCTATTCCGGGCAACTTCCCCCTGCCCCACGAACGCCCACCAGGCTGTAACTTTGGGCCACGGTGTGATTACTTCGAGGCCGGGCGCTGTGACGCACAAGAGATCGAAATGGTTGCGGTTGAAGGCAATGAGCGTCACTTCTCTCGCTGTCTCAAATACAATGAGATCGACTGGAATTCGCCTTTGGAGGTCTCTGACGCCAAAGAAAAGGCTGAACCCGGTCGCGTTGTTCTCAAGATGGACAACCTCAAGAAATACTATGAGGTGGCGGCCAATGCGCTCTTTGGGGGATCTGGCACAACCAAAGTG
The DNA here is from genome assembly GCA_947497905.1 of uncultured Pelagimonas sp. GTDB lineage: Bacteria > Pseudomonadota > Alphaproteobacteria > Rhodobacterales > Rhodobacteraceae > CANMIH01. The sequence goes on along the minus strand of CANMIH010000001.1, from coordinate 784,201 downwards.
GTGAAGGCCAACGAAACGCTGAGCTTTGAAGCCCGCGAGTCTGAAACCCTTGCCATCGTTGGGGAATCTGGCTGTGGGAAGTCGACCTTCGCCAAGGTTCTGATGGGGCTCGAAACGGCCACGGATGGGCAGATCATTCTCGACAATCGCGAGATCCAAAGCACGCCCATTGAGAACCGTGACACGGGCACCATCGCGGATGTGCAAATGGTGTTCCAGAACCCGTTTGATACGTTGAACCCGTCGATGACGGTTGGGCGTCAGATCATTCGCGCGCTGGAAATTTTCGATGTTGGTAATTCGGATGAAGAACGCCGGGACCGGATGCTTCAGCTTTTGGATCTGGTAAAACTGCCCCGCGCCTTTGCGGATCGGATGCCGCGCCAGCTCTCCGGCGGACAGAAACAGCGGGTTGGCATTGCCCGCGCCTTTGCTGGGGATGCACGCATTGTTGTCGCCGACGAACCCGTTTCGGCGCTTGACGTGTCAGTTCAGGCGGCGGTGACGGATCTGTTGATGGAGATCCAGCGCGAGCAGAAAACCACGCTATTGTTCATCAGCCACGATCTATCGATTGTTCGCTATCTCTCCGACCGGGTGATGGTGATGTATCTGGGGCATGTGGTTGAGCTTGGCACCACCGATCAGGTCTTTGCGCCGCCCTATCATCCTTACACAGAAGCGTTGCTGAGTGCGGTGCCCATCGCCGATACTTCGATCGAAAAACAGCACATCGTGTTGGAAGGCGACATTCCATCGGCCATGAACCCGCCATCAGGTTGCCCGTTCCAGACACGCTGCCGTTGGAAGTCTGAGGTTCCAGGAGGCTTGTGTGAAAAAGAGGTGCCGCCCGTGCGACACCTTGCGGACGGCCATCAGGTTAAATGCCACTTGGCTGATGAAATCCTCGAACGCATGGAGCCGGTGATCAAAATCGCCGCCGAGTGACACAGAAGCCCCGAGATCAGATCTCGGGGCTTTTTTTCTTAAGAGACCGCACTGATGTGCCGAAAGGCTTCAGGGCGGCGAGGACTTCTGGAAGAGAGTTGTCAGGTAAGATTGCCGTCTGACTGGGCTACATTATCGGTCACGTCATGCCCGCCATTGCGTTGTTTACGGGCTGAATAAGGTGTGATTTTCGAATGGGTTAAAATGTTCCTTTGCTCCCAAAGGCTCAACCGTTCATCAAGCGCAAAATCCGCCGTTGTTTCGTGTTTTTTTCTGATCCACCCCACAAGTCGCAGATCTTCCAGATCCGGCAACACGATCTCAACCGGCGCGTCGCTTTTGTCAGGAATGCCTTGGGCAAGTCGATCCGGCTCCCAGGGGTGAAATCGGAAACCACCGCGGCCTAGCGTTACAACCTGCCCATCAAACCGAAGTGACCCAAACTCAAGATAGGCAGTGATCCTGCAGACCTTTCGGTTGTATTTGAAGGACATGTACCAACTAAAGGCGAGGTCACCTAAGTAGATAATCAGAGCAAACAAAGCCAAGGCGATCATCAAAGCGCCGCCACTTACAACCTTGTCTTCGCGCAAGAGACGTTCAACTTCATCCCAATTGATTTCCTCACCACGAAACACCGCTGTCCATCGACTTTGCTGCGTTTCTTGAAACCCCGTTGATACGCCAGGGTTGCACACAAGAAGGACGCGATGCTGCAATTCGAAAATCGTTTCATGCAATCGGTCTTTTGGCAAAATGTGCCGGTGTTCGATGACGTGGTCCGCTTTTTCGAACACCTGCTTCAACACCGGGCTGGCACCATCCATGCCCTTCATATTCATCACGGTGATCACTTCATGCCGATCGATACGATTCAGATAGCTCGAAACCAGATTGATCTGCGATTGGGGAACGTCCCCCTCTTCTGGTAACATCAGAATGCTGGAAACCAGATTAAACACCGAGGTTGGCATTCGACACGTCTCAGCAGATGCCGGACTGGGAGAAAATCCCCCGACGTGTAAACCTAAAACAATCACCAGCACACGGACTGATGCAAGATAACAATCACTTAGTCGCATTTCAGCTCCGGCTAAATGCGCGTTCCTGTAAGAAAATTACGCAATTCAGCTGAAACATCCGTTAAAAAAACTTTCGAATGTCAGAATATGTCGGACTTTTGTCTTCGCCTACCGAGCGAATGTCTCACGTTAGGTCGTACCCACGGGAGTGTCAGACGCGTCCTCTATAGCGTCATCTTCTTGCCCCAGAGCATCAGTGATCTCATGGCCACCGTCACGAGATTTCGTGACATGGTAAGGCGTTACAGAAGACAGCTTGAGTATTTCGCGTTGCTGACGAAGCGTGAGGTTTTCATCAAATGCCAGATCCACAGCGAGTTCGTGGATGTTACGCCCCAAGATTTCTAATCTGAATTCGGCCGCCTCACCGACGATGAGTGTCGCCCCATCACGCAATAGCGCGACATGCACATCCTCAAAAATCGCAGTGTCGCGGACATAGAAGCGGCATCCTCCACGCCCCAGTGTCACAACATGGCCACGCATAATGCGCCCGTCGACCGCGATTTCCGCCGGGATCCGGCAGATCTTGCGATTGTAGACCAGAGCCATGATCCAACGAAACGTCACATCAAAGATGTAAAGCACAACAATAAACCCCGCGAGCGCCACAAGCAGGGCGCTGGCGCTTACGGTTTTGTTCTCTTGCAGGATCCGCTCAATTTCCTCCCAATCGACCTCTTCCCCGCGAAAGATATCGGAGACCGCAGCTTGTTGAACTTTCTGATACATGGTTTGCGCGCCGGGAAGACAGGCCATGGCGACCTGTTGTTCAAGCCGGTAGAGAGTTTCTCGCAGCGAGCCATTGTTGCGCAGGGTGGAGTTGGACGCGATCCGCTGAGCCTCGGCCAATAGATCGACAACAACCGGTGACACCGTCTCAAGGCCCGACCGCTGAAGCTCCTGAAGGATACTGTTTTCGTTGATATTTCTCAGACGTCGATCAATGGTTTGTGCCTGAGAGGGCGTGACCCGACCGTTTTCAGGCAACATGGCCAACCCTGTGGCCAGAGCATGTATCTCTTGTGGTAGGGCACAATTTGCCTGTTGTGCTGAGGCCATCGGTACCGGTCCAATCGCAAGGGCGAGACCCGCCCCAAGACCGATCGCGGCCAAGAAATTTGGAAAGCGCATTCCAGATCCCACAAGAGTTGTTTTTGGAATCTATCTTTAGCGCGAGGGCATGAACTGCTAGTTAAGAAAGGGGTTTCTCAGCTGCCCCAGATCTTCTTCACATAGTCTTTTGTTTCGCGGTAAGGCGGCACGCCTTTGTGCTTTCGAACAGCGCCCGGGCCCGCGTTATAGGCCGCCAAAGCCAGCCTCCACGATCCAAAGGTTTTATACTGCTCCATCAGATAGCGCGCGCCCCCTTCCAGGTTCTGTTTGGGGTCTGTTGGATCCACGCCGAGCTGCCGCGCCGTGCCGGGCATCAACTGAGCCAGCCCAATGGCGCCCGCGTGTGATTTTGCCTTGGGGTTAAAGCGGGATTCTTGGTTGACAAGGCGCAGAAACAGATCTTCCGGAACGCCATGTTTGCGCGCGGCCTGTCGTGCCATCGCAATGTATGGTCCCTTGTAGGCCCCGCGATAAACCGGCGTCGCGCTGTCGTCGCCATATTTGGTTGGCGTCACCACACGACGCGGTTTGAGGCGCACCGAATTGTTGTATTGCTGGGCCGCGCGATTGTCTAAAACGCCGGTTTGACTGGAAAAAAGCCGTGCCCGGCTTTTGCTTGAAAGCACCTCAGCCATGGCCGTCGTCGCCCCCAAGGACAAGACCAGCCCCAAGGCTATTCCACGCGTCACACTCATGCCCCACACACCTTCTGCTTAATGCTTGCCGGAGAATATAGTGGATTTTTGTAAAACCGCTAGTGGCCTGTCGCTGGGGTCTTTATAGTCTGCGCAAACAACGTGTAGTGTCAGCAGACACTCGCCCAAAATAGAATCAAGAGGACAGCATGGCCGGTTCCGTGAACAAGGTGATTTTGGTTGGCAATCTGGGGCGTGACCCCGAAGTGCGCAGCTTTCAAAACGGGGGCAAGGTTTGCAACCTGCGCATCGCCACCTCGGAAAACTGGAAAGACCGCAACACCGGCGAACGCCGTGAAAAGACCGAATGGCATTCGGTTGCGATTTTCCAAGAAGGTCTGGTGCGCGTTGCAGAGCAATATCTGCGCAAAGGCTCAAAGGTTTACATCGAAGGTCAGTTGCAGACACGCAAATGGCAGGACCAGAGCGGTCAGGATCGCTACAGCACCGAAGTTGTGCTGCAGGGCTTTGGCGGTTCTCTGGTGATGCTTGACGGTCGCGATGGCGGCGGTGGTGGTGGCGGAGGCTACGGTGGTGGCCAAGGCGGCGGTTACGGCGGCGGCGATCAGGGTGGCTATGACCAAGGTGGCGGCTACGGCGATCAAGGCGGTGGCTTTGGCGGCGGTGGTCAGGGCGGCGGTTCGCGCGCTCCGGCCCGTGACATCGACGATGAAATCCCGTTCTAGGGTCACGCAACACGTAAATTTCAAAGGGGTCGGTCATCCGGCCCCTTTTTCGTTTGCGACTTACTCCACAGGCTAGACATCAAAAAAAAGCCGGCAGGTTGCCCCACCGGTTTCATTTTGGATCATAGTGGAAAGACCAAAGATCTATCGCGCGGCCAATTGTTCTTGCAACAGGGTCAGAACCTTATCCTGTGGCACATCCGAGGTGACAAAAGCCTCGCCAATCCCGCGCGCGAGAATAAAGCGCAACTGACCGTCGACGACCTTTTTGTCCTGCCCCATCAGATCAAGCAGTGTCTGAGCATCAGGCAAATCGCCTTCAATATCAGAAAGATCCGCCTTCATCCCCATGTCTTTGAGATGCGCGCGCACCCGGCTTGGATCTTCCTGAGAACACAGACCCAGACGCGAGGACAGCTCAAACGCCATGGCGCAGCCAATCGCCACGCCTTCGCCATGCAACAGGCGATCCGAATATCCTGTTGCCGCCTCAAACGCGTGACAGAAGGTATGCCCAAGATTAAGCAACGCGCGGTCGCCCTGCTCCGTCTCGTCGCGCAGAACAATCTCGGCCTTCATTTCCACTGAGCGTTTCACGGCATAGGCCCGTGCGGCCAGATCGCCTTCCGCCGCCGCTGTCGCGTTGTCTTCCAGCCAGTCGAAGAAGGTTGCATCCCCCAACAGACCGTATTTCACCACCTCGCCGTAGCCAGCCAGAAAATCGCGTTTTTTCAGAGTTCCAAGAACACCAATATCCGCCAGTACCAAAGTCGGTTGATGAAAGGCACCAATCAGGTTTTTGCCCTGTGGAGCATTGATCCCGGTTTTGCCGCCTACCGAGCTGTCGACTTGCGCCAGCAACGAGGTTGGGATCTGTACAAAGCGCACGCCGCGACGCAACACCGCAGCCGCAAACCCCACCAGATCACCAATGACACCGCCACCCAGTGCGATCACAATGTCGCGACGTTCCACCTTCTGCTCAAGCAACCATTCAACGGTGCGGGTGAACTCGGGCCATTGCTTGGTGGATTCTCCGGCGGGAAGGGTTAGCGCTGTGCTCTCGATCCCTTCTGCGGACAAGGCAGATTGCAAGGCCCCCAGATGCAGAGCGGCGACATTTTCATCGCTGACAATTGCGACGCGTGGACGGTGCAGGAAAGGCGCAATTTCGACGCCGGCGCGCGCCAAAAGACCCGCTCCAATCCGCACCTGATATTCACGGCCCTCAAGGGGTACTTCGACAATCTCAGTCATGCCACAGTCTCCAAAACATCCGGGCGGGTTTCGGCCAGCGCCGCTTGAACCCGACGACCCATTTCTTCCAAAGATATCCCACCGGCTGATTTCACGGACAGGTCAGCCAGTTGATAGATCGGAACACGGGCGTTGAACAAATCTGTCAGTGTTTGCTTGGGGTTATCGGTGCGGAGCAAGGGGCGCGTGTCTTTGTTGCGCACCCGTTCCCAAAGCACTTCGATATCCGCATCCAGCCAAATTGCCACGCCTTTTTCGGTGATCATTTGACGGTTCACATCCGACATATAGGCGCCCCCACCGGTCGACAGAATACCGGGTGTGCCATCCAGCAAACGCTCGATGACCTGGCTTTCTTTTTGTCTGAAAAACGGTTCGCCATCACGCTCAAAAATCTCGGCGATGCTGCGATCCGCAGCCGCCTCGATCTCGTGATCCGAATCAAGAAAGGGAACACCCAGCTGCGCCGCCAATGTGCGACCCACAGCGGTTTTCCCCGCGCCCATCATACCCACCAAAACAATCGTCTTGCGAAGGACCAGCTGATTATGAGGTTTTTCCTCGGCCATCTTTTGCCCATTCCTTATTTCGTTGCGTGAATGACGTGATCGCGACAAAAAGGCTAGGTATAAGATTCAAAAAACACGAGGCAGAAGGCATATTCATGGGTCGCATCATCAAATGGCTGTTTTACCTGTTGGTACTGGGCGCGATCGCTTTGGTGATCTATGCTTATGTCGGCCCATTCTTTGGCGCGGATTTCAGCCCGCCACAAACTGAGATTGTTGTACCTGTTGACTTGGATGCGAAGTAACCTTTTTGCGCTTCTGGCGAGCGCGCTGCCTGTTGTTGCCGTGGCGCAGAGCGCGCCTGTTTCGAGCAGTGCGACGCCGCCTGCGGTCGAATCTGTTCCCTTAGAAGCGCCTGGACCTGGATCTGCTGGACTGTTGTCGCCGTCGGTGACTGGATTACCCGGAACCATCTGGCTGGGATCCGATCCCGGCACTCTGGAAACACTGGTCGAAGCGGTTGATCCGCGTTTGCCAGCCCTGCGACGGTTGATGCGCAGCCTGATGCTGGCCGAAGCGGATCCGCCTTTGGCCAACACCGATGGTGTCACACATCTGTCGCTGCGTTTGGATTGGCTGGTTCAACAGGGCGCCGTTGAAGAGGCGCTGGCGCTTCTCGACATCTCCGGGATCGAAGATCGACGGTTGTTTTCGCGCTGGACCGATCTTGGCCTGTTGCTGGGACAAGGGGATCGCGTTTGCCGCGCCTGGGAACGTCGACCACATCTGAGCGATGATCTGGCGTTACGGGTGTTCTGCACCGCGCGGTCCGGCGATTGGCGGCGTGCGGCTCTGGTGCTGCGCAGTGCCGAAACGCTGGGCGACGTATCGGGGCGCAAAGCCGACTTGTTGCATCGTTTCCTTGATCCGGAAGTTCACGAAAACAGCCCCGCCCTGCTGCCGCCTGTGCGCCCCACACCGCTGGAGTTCCGCCTGTTCGAAGCTTTGGGTGAACCACTCCCAACCGCCCCCCTGCCACTGCCCTTCTCGGTTCTTGACCTGAACGGGGACAACGGCTGGCGCGCGCAGATCGAAGCCGCTGAACGTTTAGCGCGGGCGGGGTCTCTGCCCGCAAACCGTCTGTTGGGGCTTTATTCGCTGCGAAAACCTGCGGCCTCGGGTGGGATCTGGGATAGAGTATCCGCACTCCAGAGCTTTGAGAAATCTTTGACCGGTGGCAACCGGGACAGTGTTTCGCACACGTTGGAAGAGGCCTGGCCCCAGATGGTCTCGGCCCGTCTTTTGGTACCCTTTGCCGAATTGTTCACCGAACAGCTGGACCAAATTCAACTACATGGGCGTGCAGAGACCATGGCCATGCGTGCAGGTTTTCTGTCATCCCGATATGAACAACACGCCGCAACAGTTCCGCAAACAAGTGACGAAGCCCGCTTTCTCACGGCGATAGCACAGGGCACTCTGCCCGAAACCACCCCAGACCTGCCCCATGCCGAGGCCGCGCGCCTGGGCTTTACCGATGCGGCCCTGCCGACCATTCTTCAGGAAAAACTGCAACAGGGTCGTCTGGGTGAAGTTATCCTACGGGCTATGGCGCTGTTTTCCAGCGGGGCCCAGGGCAATGGACGTGATCTGACCGATGCGATTGTGACGCTGCGCACCATCGGCCTTGAGGACACCGCCCGACGGGCGACGCTTCAGTTGATTGTTCTCGACACGGAACGGGCGCTCAGATGACCAGCAATCGGTGGATCAGTGTGTTTCTTGAGGCAATTGCCGCAGAACGCGGCGCAGCCGCCAATACCCTTGCCGCCTATGAACGTGACCTTGATCACGTAGAAACATGGTTAACAGAACAGGGGCGTTCGTTTGCCGATGCCGACCGCGATGACATCGAAGCCTATCTGATCCACTGTGAAACTCAGGGCCTGTCTCGCGCCACACGGGCCCGCCGGCTGTCCGCAATCAAGCAAATCTATCTCTTCGCCTTTGAAGAAGGATATCGCAGCGACAATCCCGCAGTACAAATCGCGGGACCCGGGCGTGACAAAAAGCTCCCCAAGACGCTGAGCATCGAAGAGGTCGATAGGTTGCTAGAGGCGGCAACCACCTATGGCAACGCGGTGCATGATCGCGAACGCAACACCTGTCTGATGCAGCTTCTCTATGCCACGGGTATGCGCGTGACTGAGCTTGTCTCGCTTCCGGTGGCGGCTGTTCGTGGTGACCCACGGCTTATCCTGATCAAAGGAAAAGGCGACAAAGAACGCATGGTGCCGCTGTCGCCCCCTGCGCGTGAGGCTTTGGCAACCTGGCTGACAACGCGGGACACCATCGACGCCGCGGCGCGGAGCAAAGGCAAACCCGCCTCGCCCTTTCTTTTCCCGTCGCGGGGCAAAGACGGCTATCTGACCCGCCATGCCTTTTATGTTCTGATCAAAAATCTTGCGGTGGCGGCTGGCGTTTCTCCAGACAAGGTCACGCCCCACACACTGCGCCACGCCTTTGCGACGCATCTGTTGGAAAACGGAGCCGACCTGCGCGCGATCCAGACGCTTCTGGGCCACGCAGATCTGGCCACGACCGAGATCTACACCCATGTGTTAAGCGCACGGCTCAGCGAGCTTGTTCTGGACCACCACCCCCTGGCCGACGATTAACCTCTTCCCGGTTTCACCCCAAGACCCCCTTGATCCAAGGTCCTGCCATGCCCATAACCCTCATAGGTTTTTGGCCGTGTCACATTGGCCTGAGTTGAAGGAACCCCTACCCCATGGAAGCCGAGACAAGCGTGCTTGACGCCGCCTTTTGGATCACCTCTGCGTCTATTCTGGCGCTTTTGACCCTGTCTGCGTTTTTCTCAGGCTCGGAAACGGCGTTGACCGCAGCGTCACGCGGCAAATTGCGCGCGGCGCAGGACAAGGGATCGCGCGGTGCGGCACGCGCGCTCGATATCACCGAAGACAGCGAACGCCTGATTGGCTCGGTCCTGCTGGGCAACAACCTTGTGAACATTCTGGCCACCTCTTTGGCCACCGCCCTGTTCACCCGCGCCTTTGGCGAAAGCGGTGTGGCCCTGGCGACATTGGTCATGACCTTCCTCGTGCTAATCTTTGCCGAGGTGCTGCCGAAAACCTATGCCATCACCAACCCCGAGACCGCGGCGTCGACCGTTGCGCGGCCCATTGGTTTGGTGGTCCGCCTGTTTGCCCCGATTGTGAGCGCGGTTCGCCTTTTGGTGCGTGGTGTGCTCCGCCTGTTTGGCGTGAAAATCGATCCAGACAGCCATATCCTTGCTGTGCGCGAAGAGATCGCCGGAGCGCTTCATCTTGGCCATTCTGAAGGCATCGTTGAAAAAGAAGACCGCGACCGGATTTTGGGCGCGCTGGATCTGTCCGACCGGACCGTGGAAGAAATCATGCTGCACCGCTCGAACATCGAAATGATCGATGTCGACAGCGAGCCACAGGACATTCTCGAACAATGTCTGGCGAGTAACTACACTCGTTTGCCCGTCTATCAGAACGATCCCGAAAACATCATCGGTGTCATCCACGCCAAAGACCTGCTGCGGTCGATGTACAAGCTGCTAGATACCGCAGACACTTCGAGTGCTGCGTTCAAAAACTTCAAAGTCACCGATGTGGCGATGAAACCCTACTTTGTGCCTGACACAACGGCGCTTGATGATCAGATGCGCCAGTTCCTGCGCCGTCGCGCGCATTTTGCGCTGGTGGTGGATGAATATGGCTCGCTACAGGGGCTGATCACGCTTGAGGATATTCTCGAAGAGATCGTGGGTGAAATTGCCGATGAATTTGATCCCGCCGCCGATCATCCGATCCGCAAAGGCGAGGACGGCAATTACATGATCGAAGGGGCTATGACGATCCGCGATTTCAACCGCGCCACCGACTGGACCCTGCCAGATGATGAGGCCAACACCGTGGCCGGTCTGGTAATCCATGAGGCGCAGATGATCCCGGTCGCGGGTCAGGTGTTTTCTTTCCACGGCTTCCGGTTCGAGGTGGTGGAGCGGGAAAACAACCGCATCACCCAGTTGAAAGTGCGCCCCTTGGAAACCGCAAACCTGCACTAAGCAGCCCGCAAGTCAGGCCCAAACCGTATACTCCCAATAAAAAGGCGCTCGATGAGCGCCTTTTCTTTGATCAGTGCAGCCTAGGGTTAGGCGCGCAGCTTTTCACCCTTCGGGTCAAACGGCGGCTCGGCCAGAACGGTCGCTTTATGCGGTTTACCCAGCACCATAACCTCAACCACATCCCCCGGCTGGGCCGCGCCCTGTTTGAGATAGCCAAGCGCCAGCGATGCACCTACTGAGTAGCCATAAGTGCCCGAGGTCACGCGGCCAATCCCTTCGCCATCTTTGAACACAGGCTCACCACCGGTCGCATCGGCATTTGACGCCGTCACATCCGCCTCATCCAGCGCCAGAATGGTCAGAACCTCACGCGGCTCTTTGTCGATGACCTTCAAAAGCGCCTCTTTGTTGAGGAAATCTTTGTCCAGCTTGCACAGACGCTCGAGCCCAACCTCTTGCGGCCAGTATTCCGGGCTGTATTCGCGGCTCCACGAGCCATAGCCCTTTTCGACCCGCAGGCTCATCAGCGCACGACCACCCACCGGCCCGGCGCCAAAGTCCTGACCCGCCTCAAGCAGAGCCTCATAGAGACGCAGCTGATCTTCGGTTTTGCAGTGCAGCTCCCAGCCCAGATCCCCGGTGAAGGACACCCGTAGCGCCAGAACCTCAACCCCTGCAAGCTCAATCATCTGGCTGCGCATAAACGGGAAATCGGCGGTGGCCAGCGACGCATTGGTCAAACGCTGCAACAGCTCGCGCGATTTGGGCCCCGCCACGTTAAAGCCGCACATGGCTTCGGTCATGCTTTCAAACACCGTGCCTTCGGGCACCGGCACCATATCGAAGAAGCGTTTGTGATAACGCTCGGCCATGCCGGAGCTGACCACCCAGAACTCATCCTCAGCGGTGCGGGTCACGGTTGCATCCCCGGCAATCCCGCCACGCACCGAGATCAGCGGCGTCAGGCAGGACCGGCCCACGGTTTTCGGCATGGTATTGGCAAAGATTGCGTTCAGCCAGTTCTCGGCATCCGGCCCTTTGACGCGGTACTTGGCAAAGTTGGAAATGTCGATAATGCCTGCGTTCTCGCGCAGCATCTCGCACTCGCGTTTGACGCTATGCCACCAATCCTGACGGGTGAAGCCCGCGGTTTCCTTGGTTTCGGCATCAAAATACAGCGGATGTTCCCAGCCAAAGTTCAGGCCAAAGACCGCGCCCAGCTCTTTCTGACGCTCATAGGCGGGGCGCACGCGCACAGCGCGGCCTGCCTCGCGTTCTTCGTTGGGGAAGTGGATTTTGAACCGGTGCGCGTACTGATCTTTCACCCGTTCTTTGGTGAAATCATCACTGGCCCATTCACCAAAGCGCGCCATGTCCCAGGCGAACATGTCATATTCGGTTTCGCCTTCGATGATCCACTGCGCCGCCATCAGGCCCATGCCCCCGGACTGTGAAAAGCCCGGGATAATGCCGTTACAGCAGAAATAGCCCTTTTTCTCAGGCACCGGCCCCATCAGCACGTTGGAATCCGGCGACCAGATCATCGGGCCGTTGATCACCCGTTTGATCCCGGCCTCGCCCACCGCAGGCACCCGGTCAATCGCGCGCATCATATTGTCTTCGATACGCTCAAGATCGTCGGCAAAAAGCTCATGCGCGAAATCCAGCGGTGTGCCCTCTTCGGCCCACAGACGCACGTCTTTCTCATAGGCGCCAATCAGCAGGCCTTTGCCTTCTTGGCGCAGATAGTATTCACCATCCCGGTCAGCCACAGAGGGCAGTCGACGGTCCAGCCCATCAATCTCGTCAATGGTTTCGGTCACAAAATACTGGTGTTCGGTCGGCTGCAGCGGCAGGTGGATACCCGCCAGTTTCGCCACTTCGCGCCCCCAGAGCCCCGCGGCATTGACCACCCAGTTGGTCTGGATGTCGCCTTTGGGGGTTCTGACGATCCAGGTGCCGTCCTCTTGCTCTTCTGTTGCGGTGACCGGGGTAAACCGATGAATCTCGGCCCCCATGGCCCGCGCACCCGCCGCATAGGCGGCCGTCACACCCGAGGGGTCAACATTGCCGCCATCGGGTTCATACATGATACAGCGCACACCTTCGTAATTCACCATCGGGTGCAGGCGCTCGGCCTCTTCCCGGCTGATTTCATAGAAGTTCATGCCATAGAGTTTGGCCTTGGCCGCCTGCAGACGCAGCTGGTGCTCACGCTCTTCGGTCTGCGCCAGATAGAGCGAACCGGGTTGAAACACGCCACAGCTTTGGCCGGTCTCGGTCTCCAGCGCGTTATACAGGTTCATCGTATAGTGTTGGATGCGGCTAATATTGGTGCTGTCGTGCAGACCGTGAATATTTGCCGCCGCGTGCCAGGTTGATCCTGAGGTGAGTTCATCTCGTTCGAGAAGGACGACGTCCGACCAGCCAAGTTTGGCCAGGTGATACAGGATCGAACATCCAATGACGCCACCGCCGATAACGACGGCCTGAGCATTGGTTTTCATGGGAATGGGCCTCCGGGTTTTGCGGAACCTATTAAGCAGGGGTTTGCGATATCCCTGCCGTTTGATCCCGACAAAACCCTGTCCGCCAGCGTCAGTTTCGAATAACCCGCGCCGTAATACGCAAATCTACATTCGGCCCGACAAGATCCGGATAGCCGGTTGCCCCAAAGTTATTTCGATTCATCCGACCCGTCAGAACAATGCTCAGCTCGCTCAGATCTTCGGGGTCGCTCCCCCGCGCACGAAATATGCGTGCATCAAGCTCGAAAGGACGGGTCACACCACGAAGTGTCAGATTGCCCGCAAGGCGCGCACCTGTCGATGTGCGCCGAACTGATGTGCTGACAAAGCGTGCTTTGGGAAACTCGGCCACATTCAGAACCGTAGCGCTGCGCATGGCATCCGTTGCGAACACCAGCCCCGCCCGTGCCTTCGACAGATCCAGTGTGACGTCGACTTTTGATCTGGAAACATCTTCAAAATCCAAGACCATCTGGGTTTTACCAACCCCCATTTTACCTTTGGTTGGTGCGCCGCTCAGGCTGTAGGTGAATGAAATCTCGGATCTTTTCGGGACGAGAGTGTAGCTTTCCGGCGCCGCAGATACGCTGGCGGCAAGAAAGATGAGGATCAATGTCAGAACTCGGGTCATGCATAAAGAGTAGCCCACATTGGGAATTCGTCCTTTCACAAGACATGACAGATCATTCACGACATCGCGTGTCGCAGATTGGCTGACAGTGCGGGAATTGTATTGTACACATATGTCTAAAGATAAATTTCAGCAGGAGTCTCCCATGAAAACCACCACCCGCGTTGTCGTTATCGGAGGCGGCGTCGTCGGCGCCTCGGTTCTGTATCACCTGACAAAACTGGGCTGGTCGGATGTCATGCTGTTGGAACGGTCTGAGCTGACCTCGGGCAGCACCTGGCACGCGGCAGGTGGATTTCACACTCTGAACGGCGACACAAATATGGCGGCGCTACAGGGCTATACCATCAAGCTCTATAAAGAACTGGAAGAGATCACCGGCATGTCCTGTGGGCTGCACCACGTCGGTGGCATCACCCTTGCGGACAATCAGGAACGCTTTGACATGTTGCTGGCTGAACGGGCCAAGCACCGCTACATGGGGTTGGAAACCGAGATCGTTGGCCCCGATGAGATCAAAAAGATCGCGCCGATTGTGAACACCGACGGCATTCTGGGCGCCCTCTATGATCCGCTGGATGGTCACCTTGATCCCTCGGGCACCACACACGCCTATGCCAAAGCCGCCCGTATGGGTGGGGCGGAGATTGTCACCCACACCAAGGTGATCGAAACCAACCAACGCGCCGATGGCACCTGGGATGTGGTGACCGACAAGGGCACCATCCACACCGAACATGTGGTCAATGCCGGTGGTCTCTGGGCGCGTGAAGTGGGCGCGATGGCGGGGGTTTACCTCCCGCTGCACCCGATGGAGCACCAGTATCTGGTCACCGATGACATCGCCGAGATTTACGACCGTGGCGAAGAGCATCCCCATGTGATGGACCCCGCAGGCGAAAGCTATCTGCGTCAGGAAGGTCGCGGGCTCTGCATCGGGTTCTACGAACAGCCCTGCCGCCCCTGGGCCGTCGACGGCACGCCTTGGGAATTTGGCCATGAGCTTTTGCCCGATGACTTTGACAAAATCGAAGAGTCGATTGCCTTCGCCTATAAACGCTTCCCCGTGTTGGAACGCGCCGGTGTGAAGTCGGTCATTCACGGCCCGTTCACCTTTGCCCCGGATGGCAACCCACTGGTGGGACCGATCCCCGGATTGCGCGGATACTGGAGCGCCTGTGGCGTCATGGCGGGCTTTAGTCAGGGCGGCGGCGTTGGCCTTATGCTGGCGCAATGGATGGTTGAGGGTGAATGTGAACGCGACACCGCCGCCATGGACGTGGCCCGCTTTGGTGACTGGATTTCTCCGGGCTACACCCTGCCAAAAGTCATTGAAAACTATCAGAAACGTTTCTCGGTCAGCTATCCCAACGAAGAGCTGCCCGCCGCACGGCCAAACCGCACAACCCCCATGTATGACATCTTTGACAAGATGGGTGCTGTCTGGGGTGCGCAATATGGTCTGGAGGTGCCGAACTATTTCGCTGAAGGCGATGAGCCGCGTTACGAAACTCCGTCTTTCCGCCGCTCAAACGCCTGGGAGGCCACTGCGCGTGAGGTCAAAGCGGTGCGTGAAGCCGTGGGCATCAACGAAACCCACAACTTCGGCAAATATCGCATCACCGGTCCAAATGCGCGCGCCTGGCTGGACACCATCATGGCCGGTCGCATTCCTATACCCGGCCGCCTGTCGTTGACGCCGATGTTGTCGCCTGCGGGGCGGATCATCGGGGATTTCACTGTGTCCTGCCTGTCCGAGACCGAGTTCCGCCTGACCGCCTCTTATGGCGCGCAGGCCTATCACATGCGCTGGTTCCTGCAACATCAGGAAGACGGCGTAACCATTGAAAATACATCGGATAAATTGAACGGCTTCCAAATTGCAGGCCCCAAAGCCCGCGATGTTCTGGCCGCCTGCACCCGTGCCGATATCAGCGACATGAAGTTTATGGATGTGCGCGAAATCACCGTGGGCATGACCGACTGTATCGTTCAACGCGTCAGCTATACCGGTGATCTGGGATATGAGATCTTCTGTGATCCCATGGCGCAGCGTCAGCTCTGGGAAACCCTGTGGACCGCCGGTCAGCCACATGGAATGCGCCCCTTTGGGATGCGCGCCATGATGAGCCTGCGGTTGGATAAGTTCTTTGGCAGCTGGGGACGCGAGTTTTCGCCCGATTATACACCGGCGGAAACGGGCCTCGATCGGTTTATCTCGTGGAAGAAGAACACCGCCTTCATCGGCCGCGCCGCCGTCGAAGCCGAGCGTGACACCGCACCCGACCGCTGTCTTGTTGCCTTTGAGATCGAGGCCGAGGACACCGACGTCAACGCCTATGAACCGGTCTGGATTGGCGGCAAGGTTCAGGGGTTCTGCACATCGGGGGGCTATTCGCACTATGCAGGGAAATCCATCGCTATGGCTTTGGTGCCTCGTGCCCTCGCGCAGGATGGACTGAGTGCCGAGATTGAGATCCTTGGAAAGATGTGCAAAGCCAAGATGTTGACCGACGTGCTCTTTGATGCCGACGGCGCGCGCATGCGGGGGTGATGCCATTTGGCGTCAGAATGCTCCAGAATTTCCTGCACGATTTGCGCAGGCTGGGGTACACTGACGCCATGCAAGACATCGCCATTCTGATTCCCGCCGCCGGCGCAAGCCGACGGATGCGGGGTAAAGACAAGCTTTTACAAGAGATTGACGGCGTGCCTTTGCTGCGCCGTCAAGTTGAACGCGCATTGGCCAGTCATGCCCATGTACTGGTGACGCTGCCTGATTACGATCATCCCCGCGCCGAAATTCTCGCCGGACTGCCGGTACAGCTGGTCGCTGTGCCCGACGCCGATCAGGGCATGTCCGCCTCATTGCGACGCGGGATTGCCCTGCTTCCGCCCGGCATGCTGGCCGTGATTGTGCTTCCGGGGGATATGCCTGATCTGGAGACTGAAGATATTCAGCATCTGATCAAGGCCTTTCGCGACAATTTCTGCCGCACCTTACATCGGGCAACAACCGAAGACGGCGTACCCGGACATCCCGTACTTTTCCCTGCCGATTGCTTTCCAGCGCTGCAACAGCTGACTGGCGACGAAGGCGCCCGGCAGGTGGTGCAGGCTAATAAAAACCGGCTGCGTCTGGTCAAGCTACCGGGCGATCGGGCTTTGATCGATCTCGATACACCCGAGGCCTGGGATGCTTGGCGGGCGCGTCAGTCAACGCAGGAGCCCGCCTAACCAATTAGCTCGCGTGGCGCACGTGCTGTTCAAGCGCGCGCTGAACACCTGGCCCCGAGAAATCACGTTTTTTCCAGATCTCACGCACATTGCGCGCGGTCTTGGCCTTGGCGAACATAAACGGAGTTGGATTGTCGCCAAACAAGATCACCGGCGTGGTGCCGAGATCTTTGTCCGATGCCAAACGCATCGCCATTTCGGTGCCGTTGCCGTCTGGAAGATCATTCTCGAGGAACATGATCGCCACGTCCCGTTTTTCCAGTTTTTCCATCGCTTCCGCCACGCTGCGTGCAATGATCATCTGCATTTCTGGACAGTAGGCGCGCATCACACGCCGCATCTTTGCTCGCTCAAATTCGTTGTCATCAACGATGAGACAGACTTTGTCTTGCTGTGACATGTCATCCCCTTTGTGTTGTCTACCCACACACAAGGTACCAGAATCACAGGTTAAAATCGTCTAAATTTGTCTTAAAAGGTTAATCGGAAGTTACCTAAACCTTAACAAAACGAAAACGGAGCGGCCTCAAGGGACCGCTCCGTTTCCTGTGTTCCGTTCCGTGCCAAGATTGCCCCCAAGGCACCGGAACGGGCTGCATACTCCGTTCCGGATTTAACCCCGGGCGTTTTACTTGGTCAGCAGGGCCGCTTCGTGTTTCTTCAGCGACCGGCGGGCCGAGCCATAGGCCTTAAGACCCTCTTCGCGCTCCAGCTCAGGGAAGAGTTCAAAGATCTCTTCGCGCTGCGCATCACCGATTCCCTGCAGAGTGTAGTCACCCGGCTGGAAGCTTTCGGTCCAGGCGCCATTCGACAGGACAACTTCGTGCTGATCGAACATGAAGTGGATATAGCCCACGCCATTGGCCTCAACCTCATCCACACCGTCCAGACCGGTCAGATGTTTGGCAGCGACAAGAACCTCACGCTCTTCAAAGTACAGCGCGGTTTTGTCATTGGCGACAAGCACACGGTGGTTTGGCGAGACCAGAATATCGTGCTCTGGCAGGTTGTTCCCAAGCGCACCTTTCTGGATCAGAACAGGGTTCAGATGCGGCTTGCGCGCCAGATCCATGCCACTCAGGTCTTTGCGACCCAACCAGCGGATTTCCTGAATGCCATTGTCACGGGTGATGATGCGGTCACCGATCTGCAGATCTTCAACCAGACGCTCGCCCTGCGGTGTGGCAATCAAGGTCCCCGGTGTGAAACAGGGCACGATCTCTTCGATCTCGAAGAAGTCCATGGTGCCAGTGACGTCTCCGTCATCATCCAGGAATTCAACAGTCCCGTCGAGGCCATTGCCGTTGCTGTCAGGTGAGGTGTCAACCAGACGCCAGTCTTCGCCGCGTACACCGACGCCGGTCAGATCGAGAATGTCATAGTCGTCGCCTGCCGCGCCACCATCAACGGTGTCACCAATGCCGTCCGACGCGCTGTCGACCACAATCACGTCACGGTCTGCACCGCCCATGATGCTGTCGTCGCCCTGATCACCGTTCAGAGTATCGTTACCCTGACCACCGATCAGCGTGTCGTCTCCAGCACCGCCTTCGATCGAGTCTTCGTCGATGCCACCATCGATGCTGTCGTTGCCCTGACCACCATCAAGGGTGTCATCGTCGTCGCCACCCAGCAAGGTGTCGTCGCCGTTGGCACCAAAGATGCTGTCGCGGTCATTCTCGGTGTTGACGTCGACATCGTCTGTCTGTTCCAGCGTCGCGAGGTTCGAGCCGTCGATGTAATCGTTGCCCTGACCACCGTCGAGCGTGTCCGAACCGTGGCTACCGATGATCGAGTCATCACCCTGACCACCCATGACAAGGTCGTCATCGATACCCGCATCAATGGTGTCATTGTCACCACCGCCATCAATAGTATCGCGGTCATCGCCGGTGTTGATCACGTCGTTGCCGCGGTTGCCCTCGACATAGTCGCGCCCATCATCCTGGTTCGGATCCCGGTCAAAACCCAGTCCTGCAAGAGGTGTGCCCGCCGCAAAGGCCGCATCATCATTCTCGTAGTCACTGAAGGTGTTGGTCCCGGCATTGATGGTGTCGTTGCCCTGACCACCATAGATGCTGTCCGAGCCCTGAATGTCGGTGATCAGATCGTCACCACCGCCACCATGCACGATGTCATCGTCGATGCCCGGGTTGATGGTGTCATCACCGCCCTGCCCTTCGATGGTATCAGCATCGTCACCGGTTTCGATCAGATCGCCACCGCTTGTGCCTTCAACGCTGTCCAGGTCATCGGTTGGATCAGGGTCTTGGTCATTGCCATTGAGCGGGTCAAGCGGCTGCTGACCGGGCGCAACCGGGAACACATCTGTATCGATGCGTGGATCAGGGTCATCTTCGCTGACGGTGACCACGATTTCACCAGTGTCCGTGCCGCCATTCCCATCAATGATGGTATAAGGAATGGTGTCGTCACCAATGAAATCTGCATTTGGCGTATAGGACACGGTCCCATCCGGGTTCAGCGTCGCGGTGCCATTGCTGGGTGTCCCAACTGTGCTGATGCTCACGGTATCGCCATCGGGATCCGTGTCATTGGCCAGCGCATCAATCACAACCGGAGTGCCTTCAACGGTGCTTGCGGTGTCATCCACTGCAACCGGCGGACGGTTCTCCGGATCGGTCACGGTCACAACAATCTCACCGGTGTCTGTGCCGCCATTCCCATCGTCGATGGTATAAGGAATGGTGTCTTCGCCCGTGAAATCGCCGGTCGGCGTGTAGGTGACTGTGCCGTCGGGGTTCAGCGTCGCGGTGCCATTGGTCGGCGTGCCAACGCTGGTGATGGTCAATGTGTCGCCATCTGGATCGGTATCATTGGCCACCGCATCAATCGTAACAGGTGTGCCTTCAACGGTGGTTGCGGTGTCATCCACGGCAACCGGCGGCTCATTGTCCGGCTCAGCGACTGTCACAACGATCTCACCGGTATCGGTGCCGCCATTGCCGTCATCAACGACATAAGAAATGGTGTCATCACCGGTGAAATCGCCGGTCGGCGTGTAGGTGACGGTGCCATCGGGGTTCAGCGTCGCGGTGCCATTGGTCGGCGCGCCGATGCTGGTGATGGTGAGCGTGTCGCCATCTGGATCGGTGTCATTGGCCACCGCATCAATGGTGACAGGCGTGCCCACATCGGTGGTTGCCACATCATCAACAGCCACAGGGGCATCATTGACCGGCGTCACAGTCACCGACACTTCACCGGTGTCGCTCTGACCCGAGGGGTCTTCGATGGTGTAGGTGATGGTCGCCGGTCCGTTGTAATCGGCGGGCGGAGTATAGGTCACGGTGTTGTCGGGGTTCACCACAACGGTGCCCTCATCAACGGTCGCGCCCGTAACGGTC
This sequence comes from uncultured Pelagimonas sp., assembly GCA_947497905.1. Classification (GTDB taxonomy): domain Bacteria; phylum Pseudomonadota; class Alphaproteobacteria; order Rhodobacterales; family Rhodobacteraceae; genus CANMIH01. The sequence continues at coordinate 764,027 of CANMIH010000001.1, read as the reverse complement.
AAAGGCTGACCTTCTGGATCGCTGTCGTTGTCGAGCACATCAATGATGACGGCTGTGTCCTCTGGCGTGGTCGCTGTATCATCTTCCGCAACCGGCGGCAGATCTTCTACAACCACATCAACGGTCGAGAATTCGATGTCGGAAACAAGAACCGCCTGCTCGCCCGTGTCGCCATTGGCATAGTTGATCTCGATCCGCGAAACTGGGCCCGCAATCTCAACCAGAACCGAGCCGTCCTGATCCGCAAAACCTGTGCTGGAATTGCCGTCAACGTCACCGCCGGAAACGGTGGCTGTGCCAGCTGGGGTCAAAGTCACCGGAATGGCATTGCCCTCTGCGTCATAGGCTGTGACCGACAGGATGTCCTCAAAGCCATCGCCGCCACCGCCAAGATCGCCCATGGTGTCCGCATCTACGTCGTTCAGACGGAAGCTGACGTTTTGGACATTGTCAGTGTAGAGATCTGTGTTTGTGGCGCGGAAGTCCAAAACGGTGGTCGAGGTGGGCGAGCTTGGCGCGTCAACGTCACCACCCTGGCCAACCAATTTGAGATGCGAGTTGGGATTGAAGGTCTCACCTGGCGCAACATATCCGGTTGTCGCAAAGGTAAAGGCCTCGGCGCCAACGTCCTGCCCGTCAAATGTAATATCGACAGCAACACCGCCGGTATCGACGCTGGTGGTTACATCGGTCGGAGCCGTATCCGGAAGCGATGTGTTATAAGGTGCAACATCACCCCAGTTCAGTATCAAATCAGCCATATTATCGACCCTCTACCAGTCAGTTGGGGTCACGACCCCAGCCACAAGCGCGACGGCAATGCCCAATGCATCGCGCCAAAACTCGATTTCAACATGCCTGTTAGATGCAGAAAGGGTGCCTCAACCTGCGGCCCACATTCTTATGTGAGTCAGCAAAGATCGCATCGCGGCGTGGGCGCTGTTACGCACCCGCACATCCCTTTCGCGCCCAACAGGACACAAATAAGTTCAGTGGCCGCCCCCGTGGCCAGCAGTCTTCACCCCCCAGATGGGCTTAGAACCGTTTTAGCCTTTTAGACGGTGACTGGAAAAGAAAAAAAGGCAGGAACCAGTCAGGAATGCGCACATTCGATACAATTTTAATGACCGAAGATGTGGGGGATTTTAGACAAAACCACCCTTATTGTTTCCCTGATCAATGAGAAATTGGTGCAATTTTTAGCAGTATTTTGCAGGAAATCACCCTTGGGTTGCGCCATTGTTCGAAACCCGTGAACAGTAAAAATGAGGATCCTTCACAAAACAGTGCGATGTGAAAGCCGCAGCCCGGAAACGGGGCTGTTTTCATATGGGCACCAATACTCAAGAAACCCAAAGATTGGACCGAATCCCTCCGAATCTCCTGAAAGAATCACGAATCGACTGAACTAACCTAAGGGAACCCACGGCCGAAACTGGCGTGGCCAAGCTGAGAAACGCTCTTATGGATCGAAGTGGCATTTCTCCTGCGCTCAGCTCCATGAAATTGGTATCGGTACTTCAAATCTGATCGCCCTCCCCGAGCAACCAATAGAGAAAAATAGAAATTTCCTCGCGATGCAAAGAAATCCCATTCTTCCCTCTTGCACCCACTCCACAGTCCGTCTAGAAGCGCCCTCACGTTGCTGCTGTAGCTCAGAGGTAGAGCACTCCCTTGGTAAGGGAGAGGTCGAGAGTTCAATTCTCTCCAGCAGCACCACTCCCAACACATCAAGAATTTGCCTAGATTGTTTCGGCAATTGCACCCAATTGCTTTGACATCCGATAATGTGAAATCTGAGAGATATCGCTCTAGCCCGCTCAGCCCCGAAATGCGACACAGCATAACTATCGTTGTTGGTGCCGTGACCACGGGTGCGCATAAACGAAAAAAAGACGATGCATCGCATCGTCGTTCTGGTATCGAATTCGGAAAGTGGTGGGTGATGAGAGACTCGAACTCCCGACATCTTCGGTGTAAACGAAGCGCTCTACCAACTGAGCTAATCACCCGGTAGAGCGGTGTCTATCGTCACTCTGCGGCCTGCGCAAGAGGATCCGGAGCGGAAACTTCATTTTCTTCGCGCTGACGAATGCGGGCAATCAAAACCCGGGCATTCTCAGTCCTTTTGGTGCGTGTCACCTTGAGTTTACCCATGGGATGCAGGTTGAGATCCCGCCCTTCGGCCAACATCTCACCCAATACGGCCAGGGTGGCCTCAACCGCCGGTTTCACATCGCGTTTTTTGCCACCGCTGCGGGCCACAACCAGGTCAATCAGTTCTTTTTTCTTCAACTCAGACTCGGCCGACGATTGGTCATCATCTACGTCGTCATCAAGGTCTGCATCCAGCACCGGATCTATCATCTCGTTAACCGGTTCTTCGATGGGATCAAAAGCGGCCACATCCTTTTCAATGACATCCTCAACATTGGTCGAAGACGTTTGTTCGTCCGTGGATTTACCTTTGTTGGTCATGGATGCCTCTTTCTGCTCGATGTTATCGATTGGCCATGTCTGGTGGCTCTGGGGTATTCCCCTACTACCCCTAGCATACAGTCAATTAACCATTTTCCTACCCTCCTTGACAGAGGTGACACATCTTTCAATATGCTTTGCGCCGAATCTGCCAACGAGACTGAAAAATGAAAAAAGCGTCACTTATTATCGCAGCCACCCTATTTGCAGGCAGCGCGACAGCCGGGTCCATGTCCGATCCGATCGTCTCGCCGCCCGTGACCACGGTTCAAATTATCGAAGATGCGCAAAGCTCAAGCGCACCAAGCCCGGCGCTTGTGATGACACTTATCGTTCTGACGGCCTTTAGCCCTGCTGTTCTGAACTAAGCTCAGTCTCGGTCCAAGTTACAAAAAAACGCCGCAGTTTCCTGCGGCGTTTTCTATTTCAACGAACCCGAAAACTTAGTGCGCGATGGCACCCGGTTCGTGTTTCCCGGCCTGCGCCGCCGCAGCGGCCGCCGCCTCTTCGGCCTCCTGATCCCATTCAATGGGCTCAGGTGCGTCGGTCAATGCGGCCTCAAGAACCTCGGAAACATGTTTCACAGGCACAATTTTCAACCCGTCTTTCACATTGTCCGGCAACTCAGCCAGATCTTTCTCATTCTCTTGCGGAATGAAGACCGTGGTGATCCCGCCCCGTAGCGCCGCCAGAAGTTTCTCCTTCAACCCACCGATGGGCATCGCATTTCCGCGCAGAGACACCTCGCCGGTCATGGCGATATCTTTGCGCACCGGAATGCCGGTCAGCACCGACACAATCGAGGTCACCATTGCCAGACCCGCTGAGGGGCCATCTTTGGGCGTCGCGCCATCCGGCACGTGAACGTGGATGTCGAGCTTGTCAAACTTGGGCGGTTTGACCCCGATCTGCGGCGAGATCGAGCGCACATAGCTCGACGCGGCCTCAATCGACTCTTTCATCACATCGCCCAGTTTCCCGGTGGTCTTCATTCGACCTTTGCCCGGCAGGCTCAGCGCTTCGATGTGCAGCAGATCACCGCCTACCGATGTATAGGCCAGACCGGTCACAACACCGACCTGATGCTCCTCTTCAGCAAGACCGTGACGGAACTTCTTTACACCAAGGAAATCATCGAGATTTTCGGGAGTTACCGCGACTTTCTCATCTTCTTTCTTGACGATCTTGGTCACAGCTTTCCGGGCCAGTTTGGCCATCTCACGCTCAAGGTTCCGCACACCGGCTTCACGGGTGTAATAGCGCACCACATCCAGAAGCGCCTCGTCCGACACTTCGAACTCGCCCTTTTTCAGACCGTGGTTTTTCACCTGCTTGCCCAAAAGGTGGCGTTTGGCGATCTCAAGCTTTTCATCTTCGGTGTAACCCGACAGAGGAATGATCTCCATCCGATCCAGCAGTGGCCCAGGCATGTTGTAGCTGTTTGAGGTGGTCACGAACATCACATCCGACAGGTCATATTCGACCTCAAGATAGTGATCCACAAAGGTCCCGTTCTGTTCCGGATCCAGCACCTCAAGCATCGCCGAGGCAGGATCGCCACGGAAATCCTGACCCATCTTGTCAATCTCATCGAGCAAGATCAGCGGATTGGTGGTTTTTGCTTTTTTCAGCGCCTGAATGATCTTGCCCGGCATCGACCCGATATAGGTCCGACGGTGACCGCGAATTTCGCTTTCATCCCGCACGCCGCCCAGCGAAATGCGAATGAACTCGCGGCCGGTGGCCTTGGCCATGGATTTGCCCAGCGAGGTTTTACCCACACCCGGAGGACCCACAAGGCACAGGATCGGGCCTTTGAGTTTCGACGACCGCGCCTGCACCGCGAGGTACTCAACGATGCGTTCTTTCACCTTATCAAGGCTATAGTGATCCGCATCGAGGATATCCTGCGCGCGATTCAGATCCTTTTTCACCCGGCTGCGCGTGCCCCATGGGATCGAAAGCATCCAGTCAAGATAGTTGCGCACAACGGTCGCTTCGGCCGACATCGGAGACATGTTGCGCAGCTTCTTCAGCTCGGCATCTGCCTTTTCCTTGGCCTCTTTCGACAGCTTGGTGCCCGCGATCTTTTCTTCCAGTTCCGCCAGCTCGTTGCTGCCGTCCTCACCATCGCCAAGTTCCTTCTGAATGGCCTTCATCTGCTCATTCAGATAATACTCGCGCTGGGTCTTCTCCATCTGGGTTTTGACGCGGGTTTTGATCTTTTTCTCAACCTGAAGAACGCTCATCTCGCCCTGCATCAGGCCATAGACCTTCTCAAGACGCTCGCTGATCGACAGGGTTTCCAAGAGATCCTGTTTCTGCGGAACCTCAACACCCAGGTGCCCGGCCACAAGATCGGCCAGCTGCGCAGGTTCAGTCGCATCCCCAACGGCGCTCAGCGCCTCTTCGGGGATGTTTTTCTTCACTTTGGCATAGCGCTCGAACTCTTCCGCAACCGTGTGAACAAGGGCTTCGATCGCTGCAGGATCGCCTGGCATCTCGGTCAGGTATTCGGCGCTGGCCTCAAAGAAGTTTTCGTTTTCAATATAGTCCGTGATACGCACGCGGGTTTGGCCCTCGACCAGAACCTTGACGGTGCCATCGGGCAGCTTCAAAAGCTGCAGAACATTGGCCAGAACCCCGGCCTTATAAATTCCATCGGTTTCCGGATCATCCATGGCTGGATCGATCTGGCTTGCCAACAAAATCTGTTTGTCGTCATTCATCACCTCTTCCAGCGCGCGGACCGATTTGTCACGGCCCACGAACAACGGCACGATCATATGTGGGAAAACCACAATATCGCGCAGCGGAAGCACGGGGTAAGATGGATTGAGAGGCTGTTTCATGCTCGCATTTCCTATTCTTGGCAAGATGACCGCGCCCCGCTTAGCGGCAGCATTGGCCATCTCCGGCATAGAGGCTTAACTTGGGGTCTAAACATGGCGTTTCAAGCTCTGCCCCGTCCTCGGGTGATCACAATGGCCCTCATCCCCATGGGGTGCAAGAGCATCTGGTGACTATCGGGCACATATGTTTTGAAAAGATTGAACAGCGGCAGTTTTCTTTGTGTCAGACACAAAATTCACCTGTTGCCAGCAAACAGGGAACAACGTCGAGAAGAACGGCCTTAAGGTGGGAAACCTATCCGCCAGCAGCCTAAAAATTGCCGCCATCAAATTCAAAAGGTGTCCCGTCAAGGATTGAGGCAGGCCGGCAAGGCGGCCTGCCTGTGACTTAGGATCAGTTCATGTCTGTGGCTTTGCGATGTTCTCGTCTTTGACGCAGCGCAATGCGTGCTGCAAGGTCGGGAAAGGTCATCACCAATGTCTTTTCGCGTAGTACCCAGGTCACCATAATTGGCCTCCACTCGTAGAAAAATGATGAGAAAGGCCTACCAGTGAGATCCGCCAAGAAACCGCCACCCGCAGGGCGAAAAAACGTCGTTTACTTAAACATTTACCGATGGAAGCTCAGACAAACCAAGGCGTTCATGGAAGGACGCTAAGAACTTGGCCGTTTTGAGGGTGCTTTTCGTTCAGAGGAATTGGCGACCGCGCTTCCTGAGCAACCCGCCCTCAAAATGCATCCAAACGGTCGAATAGTCGAAAAAGACAACTATCTGGTGAGAATACAGAGGTTATTCACAGATTTTGTTTGCAAAAAGGTATGAAAATTCCGCGCGCGCCACATAAAATCGATGAGAAAACGCGCTCATTTCAGTCCCAAACGAGAGAGGATTGGGGGGGGGGGGCGTGGCCCCCAACCCAAATGCTTACAAGGGCGCTATATCGCCTTCAGCGCGTTTGGCGTGGAAATCCGCCTCCCAGGCATCAAACCTGCTTTCTGAGATCGCATCGCGCATACCCTGCATGATCTCCTGAAAGTAATGCAGGTTATGCCAGGTCAAGAGCATGCCCGAGATCATCTCGTTAGACCGCATAACATGGTGCAGATAGGCGCGGCTGTAGTTCGAACAGGCCGGGCAACTGCAGTTCTCGTCCAAAGGACGCGGATCATCGGCATGGCGCGCATTTTTGATGTTCACCTGTCCGCGATGGGTCCAGGCCTGACCGGTGCGACCAGACCGGGACGGCAGAACACAGTCCATCATATCCACGCCCCGTTTGACCGCACCGACGATATCATCCGGTTTGCCCACGCCCATCAAGTAACGCGGTTTGTCGACCGGGAGCATATCTGGCGCGTAGTCAAGACAGCCGAACATAGCCTCCTGACCTTCCCCTACAGCAAGACCACCGATGGCGTAACCGTCAAAACCAATATCGGTAAGCGCTTTGGCACTTTCTTCCCGCAGGTCCTGTTCCAAGCCACCCTGCTGGATGCCAAACAGCATATGTCCGGGACGATCGCCAAAGGCATCGCGCGACCGCTGCGCCCACCGCATCGACATCCGCATCGAGCTCGCGATCCGGTCGCGATCCGCAGGCAGCGCGGGGCATTCGTCAAAGGCCATCACAATGTCAGAGCCCAGCAACCGCTGAATTTCCATCGACCGTTCCGGCGTCAGGTGATGCTTTGAGCCATCAATATGCGATTTGAACGTCACGCCTTCTTCGGTGAGCTTACGCAGACCCGACAGGCTCATCACCTGAAACCCCCCTGAATCCGTCAAAATCGGGCGGTCCCAGTTCATAAACTTGTGCAATCCACCCAAGCGATCAATCCGCTCGGCGCCCGGACGCAGCATCAGGTGATAGGTGTTGCCCAGCAGGATATCTGCGCCGGTGGCCCGGACGCTTTCGGGCATCATCCCCTTCACGGTTGCCGCCGTTCCCACCGGCATAAACGCCGGTGTGCGGATCTCTCCTCGGGGTGTATTGATCACCCCAGTGCGTGCCCGACCATCCCGGGCTTTCAGTTCAAACGATGTCAAAGCCATTCCGTTCCTTTGCCGCATGTGTCTCAAATTGCCAAGCCCCAGACGGCCACCAAAGCCCCTCATTCCAACGAAACACTTCCAACTCTGCGCAGAAAATCCGCGCATTCTGATGCCAAAGTCTCGCATTTGGCAACAATACCGGCCTCTTGCTGCACCAAAGCTCACCTACAATTGACCTTTGAGTCCATTTTCCTTATGGGAGGCGGCAGGGGACTAATGCTGCCTAGACAAGCCAGGTCAAACGGACCTGCCCCGAAGACCAGACGCGCGGGCCAGGAAAGTGTCCGCACAAAACCCGGACACGTATGACCAAATTCTCAGATCTGAACCTGAACCCCAAAGTCCTGAAAGCCATCAATGAGGCGGGCTACGAAACGCCCACCCCAATTCAGGCGGGTGCAATCCCATCTGCTTTGGAAGGCAAAGACGTTTTGGGCATTGCCCAGACCGGCACAGGCAAAACCGCAAGCTTCACGCTTCCGATGATCACATTGCTGGCCCGTGGCCGCGCACGTGCCCGGATGCCGCGGAGCCTGGTTCTCTGCCCGACCCGCGAACTGGCGGCGCAGGTTGCAGAAAATTTCGACACCTACACCAAACACCTCAAGCTGACCAAAGCGCTGTTGATTGGTGGCGTCAGCTTTAAGGAACAAGAGGCACTGATCGACAAAGGTGTCGACGTGTTGATTGCAACCCCCGGCCGTCTTCTCGACCATTTTGAGCGCGGCAAGCTCTTGCTGACTGGTGTGCAGATTATGGTTGTCGACGAAGCCGACCGTATGCTGGACATGGGCTTCATCCCTGACATCGAGCGGATCTTTAGCCTCACCCCATTTACCCGCCAGACCCTGTTCTTTTCGGCCACCATGGCGCCGGAAATCGAGCGGATCACCAACACTTTTCTGTCGGCCCCGGCCCGTGTCGAAGTGGCCCGTCAGGCCACGGCTTCGGAGACCATTGAGCAGGCCGCTGTTGTCTTCAAAGCCTCACGCAAAGATCGCGAAGGCACCGAGAAACGCCGGGTTCTGCGGGCGTTGATCGACAAAGAAGGCGACAGCTGCACCAACGCAATCATCTTCTGCAACCGCAAGGTAGATGTAGATATTGTCGCCAAGTCTTTGAAAAAATACGGCTATGACGCCGCGCCAATCCATGGCGATCTGGATCAGAAGCAACGTATGGCCACTTTGGACGGGTTCCGCGAAGGTAAGATCCGCCTGCTAATTGCATCGGATGTGGCCGCGCGTGGGCTTGACGTGCCATCGGTCAGCCATGTGTTCAACTTTGATGTACCGGGCCATGCCGAAGACTATGTGCACCGCATTGGCCGTACAGGTCGCGCCGGTCGTGAAGGCAAGGCCTTTACCATCGTAGTGCCCCGTGACGAAAAGAACTTTGACGACGTCGAAGCGCTTATTCAGAAACAGATTCCGCGTTTGGAAAATCCTGTGAAGGTCGCCAAACCTGCACCACGTGCCAAGCCTGCGGAAAAAGTGGCTGACGCGGGTGCGGCAGACAAGGCACCGGTCGAGAAGAAACCTGCGCGCAACGCACGTGGCGCCAACTCTGACCGTCCGCGTCAGGACGATCGCCGGGACGATCGTCGCCGCAAAGGTGGTGGGCGTGACAACAACGTGGTTGGCATGGGCGATCACATGCCCGAATTTATCGCGTTGAGCTTTGCAGAACGCCGCGCCAGCTAATCCAGCGACCAGAGAATTTGACGAAAAAGCCGGCGCACTGCGCCGGCTTTTTTATTGGGATCGTTTAAAACCTGACAAACCCGAAGCAGGCCGACCGCTCAGGGCCAGCCTGCTCCAAATTTCATCACGCCAAACGGCTGATCACCACGGTGACTTCTGGCTTTTTACCGATTTCATTTTGTGAACTCTGGCGCGTGACCTTGCGAAGACCGTCTTCAAGCTTGTCATCATCCATCAGAGTTTTGGCTTTGGCCCGTCCCATGAACTGCGACAGGTCTTCTTCCAAAACATCTACCAAGGGCACGTTGTTGCGGCCAATTTCGGTCAGGCCCATGGTTTCACACCAGGGATCTCCCAGGACTTCGCCATCTTCGTCGATGATCACCGTCACAAGCACATGCCCGTTCAGCGCCATGCGGATCCGATCGCGTACAATGCCGTCCATCGCCCCGATCTGCACAGACCCATCCAGATAGGTACGCCCGGTTTCGATGTATTCCGCAACTTTGGGTGTGTCGTCGGTCAGATCAAGCATCATGCCGTTCACTGCCAGCGCCGCCTGACGCCCCAGCCCCTCGGTGAGCTTCACATGCTCCCGAAGGTGGCGGTGCTCGCCGTGCATGGGAACAACCGTCTTGGGATTCACAACCTCTTGCATGGTGATCAGGTCAGGGCGGTTTGCGTGACCGGAGACGTGATAGTCACCATCCGCATCGGTCACCACATCCACGCCCTTTTCCGACAGCTGGTTCAGAATGCGCGAGACACCTTTTTCGTTGCCCGGGATGGTCTTGGACGAGAACAGGAACTGATCCCCTTCCTTCAACTCGATCCCGTGGAATTTACCGCGCGCCAATTGCGCCGAGGCCGCGCGGCGTTCACCCTGACTGCCGGTGACAATCAACATGACGTTTTCCCGCGGCATCTGCGTCGCATCTTCCGGGGCAACCACCTTTGGAAAGGAGTCCAGCACACCCGTTTCGATCCCGGCCTCGATCATACGCCGCATGGCACGACCCAACAGACAGATCGAGCGCCCTGCCCGGTCGCCCGCCTCGGCCAGTGTTTTCACACGGGCTACGTTCGATGCGAAGGTCGTTGCAACCATCATGTGCGGGGCTTTGGACACAAGCTCTTCTACCGCAGGACCTACGGTGGCTTCCGAACGACCTTCGTGTTTGGAAAACACATTGGTTGAATCGCAAACAAGCGCCTTAACGCCTGATTTCGAAACTTCGGCCCAAAGCTCCGGATCCCAGGCCTCACCAACAAGCGGAGTTTTATCCAGCTTGAAGTCACCGGTGTGGATCACACGGCCCGCGGGCGTATCAATCACCAGCGCGCTGCTTTCGGGGATTGAGTGCGAAATCGGCAGATAGCTGACCGTAAACGGCCCTTCCTGCACGGTCTCGGGATATTTGGACACGGTGCGCACCGCACCACCGTCGACGCCATATTCCGACAGCTTGCCGCGCGCGATATTCGCCGTGAAGGCCCGCGCATAGATCGGCGCGCCCAGATGCTCAAACAGATGCCCCACCGCGCCCACGTGATCTTCGTGAGCGTGGGTGATGAACACCGCTTCGATCCGGTTGCGGTTTTCCTTCAGCCAGGTGATGTCGGGCATGATCAGATCTACACCGGGCGATCCATCCATGTCTGGAAAGGTCACGCCGAGATCAATCACGATCAGCCGCTCTTCGCCCGGCTTACCATAGCCGTATACATAACAGTTCATGCCGATCTCGCCGGCGCCTCCCAATGGGAGGTAAATCAGACGCTCCGCGCTCATGCGGTTCCACCTTTGGTTTTGTTATAGTCGTGGATGACGGTCAGCCCATGCATGGTCAGATCGTCTTCGAAAGTATCAAATAGGTCGCTGTGTTGCTGGAACAATGGGGCAAGCCCCCCTGTGGCAATCACCTTCATGTTGCAATCGCGTTCGCCTTTGATGCGATCACAGATTTCCCGCACCAGTCCTGTATAGCCCCAAAAGACCCCGGACTGAATACACTCAACGGTATTAGTGCCGACCACCTTTTGTGGTTTGGCAATGTCGACATGGGGCAGTGCAGCGGCGGCCATATGCAGGGCTTCAAGGCTCAGGTTCACCCCCGGCGCAATCACTCCACCGACATAGGCCCCATCGTGATCCACCACATCAAAGGTGGTGGCAGTGCCGAAATCGACCACGATCAAGTTGCCGCCATGCCGGTCATACGCACCGGCTGCATTGACCAGACGGTCCGGGCCAACTTGCGTGCCCTGATCGACGCGCGGTGCATGGGGCAGCAGGCACTCAGGACGACCCACAACCAGTGGACGGCAGCCAAAGAACCGATCAGCAAAAACCCGAAGGTTGAACACCACACGTGGCACAGTCGAGCTGATAATCACATCGGTGATGTCCAGATCCAGCCCATAATGCTTCACCAGCGTCGAGTACCAGGTGAAATAAGCATCCGCCGTGCGTGAATGGTGGGTCGAGGTGCGCAGGGTGCACAGAAATTCGGTTCCGTCCCAGATTGAGAAGACGGTGTTGGTGTTTCCGCAGTCAATGGTCAGAAGCATTCCACGGCCCCCTTAGAAGAATACATCTGCCGCCGTGATCGCCACGCGGCCTTTGGGCGTCTTTAAAACCAGATTGCCGCTGTCGTCCACCGTCTCAAAGGTCCCCCGGGTTTCCGACGTTACGGTGCGGGCTACAATCTCGTCGCCGATGCGGGCGGCGCGGTCCAACCACGGCTGGCGGATCGCAGCAAAGCCATAGGTGACAAAGCTGTTTTCCCACTTGGCGTAGGCCTCAGCCAGGGTATCCAGTAGAGTTTCAGGTGCAATGCGCTGACCACATTCCTGCAACACTGACACCGGAGCAAAGGCACCTGCCTCAACCTCTGCGGCCTCGGGCGCCGAGATCAGGTTGACACCAATCCCAATGGCAAGATGCCCCCCGGGCCCTCCGATGCTTTCCAGCAGAATTCCGGACACCTTCCCGCCATTCAAAAGCACATCATTCGGCCACTTCAGCGCCAGACCAATATCGGTGTGCATCAGCTTGGCCAACGCCTCGTGCAGCGCCAGTGACGCTACAAAACTGCGCAGAGCAACCAGATCGGGTGTCTCGGTTGGGCGCATCACCAACGTGGCGGCAAAATTCCCCAACGGATCAGTCCACGCCCGACCGCGCCGACCCCGTCCTGCGGTTTGGCGCAGGCCCAAGATCCATTCCGGCCCTGAAAGGCCTGAAACGATCCGCGCCGCTTCAGCGTTGGTGCTGTCAACCTCGGCCAACACGCGGCGGCCGTATCCTTGGGGCCAAGCCATGGGCCACTCCTTGGTGTTGGAGGTAAAACAAAGACGGCGCACCAATGGCGCGCCGTCCGGGTTACATCAGATGTACAGGGGTCACTGCAAGAGCGATGCTGCAGCGGCCGCTGCGGGCGCTTCGATACCGAACAGATTTACCACACCCGCAACCATCAAGAAGGCCGAGACAAGCAGGAACCCGGTCAGAACAGGCGATTTGCCTTTGTCCAGCACCTCGTCCTTTTCTTCACCGAAGTACATGAAGAAAACGATGCGCAGATAGTAGAAGGCACCAATCACCGAGGCGATCACACCGGCAACAGCCAGCCAAGCCAAACCACCTTCATAGGCCGCGCGCAGCACATAGAACTTGCCGAAGAAACCCACCAGCGGAGGTACACCAGCCAGCGAGAACAACAGCACGAGCATCGCAAGTGCTTTGGCCGGTTCGCGGGTCGAGTACATGCCAAGGCTGTCGATATCGGTGACCGGCTGTCCGTCACGCTCCATCGACAGGATGAAGGCAAAGGTGCCGACATTCATAGTGACATAGATCGCCATATAGATCAGCATCGCCTGCACGCCAAGCTCGGTGCCCGAGGCCAGCCCCATCAGGGCATATCCCATGTGAGCAATCGACGAATAGGCCATCAGGCGTTTGATATCGCGCTGACCAATGGCTGCGATGGCACCAAGGAACATCGACAGCAGCGACAGCAGCGCAACAACCTGGCTCCAGTCCGAAACTGCCTGACCAAAGGCGTCAAACATCACCCGGGCAAACATAGCCATCGCCGCCACCTTGGGCGCGGTTGCGAAGAACGCAGTGACCGGGGTTGGTGAGCCCTCGTAGACATCCGGAGTCCACATATGGAACGGCACAGCCGAAACCTTGAACGCCAGACCAGAGATCAACAGAACCAGACCCAGCAGCAGGCCGAGACCCACTTCACCGTGCTTGGCCGCAGCTATGATGCCGTCAAAGGCTGTGGTGCCGGTATAGCCGTAGATCAGCGACGCCCCGTAGAGCAGCAGGCCCGAGCTTAGCGCGCCCAGCACAAAGTACTTCATGCCCGCTTCGGTCGATTTCGCACTGTCCCGGCGCAACGACGCCACCACGTACAGAGCCAACGACTGCAGCTCGAGCCCCATATACAGGGTCATCAGGTTGGTCGCAGACACCATGATCATCATGCCAACAGCCGAGAGGGCAATCAGCAGCGGAAATTCAAAGCGCAGCAACCCACGGCGTTGCATATAGCCTTCGCTCATCAGCAGAACCGCCGCCGCCGAGCCTAGGATCACAACTTTGGCAAAGCGGGCAAAGCCGTCATTGACCAACAGGCCACCAAAGCCGGACTGCGCGCCAGTTCCGCTTGAGGCGATCCAGACCGCCAGCGCCACAAACACCGCCGAGGTGGTCCAGACAAGCGTGCCTGCCAGATTGTCTTTGCCGGTGTAGACCGCACCCACCAGCGCGCCCATGGCATACACGGACAGCAAAATTTCCGGCAGGATGAGATTGAGATCAGCCGAGATCATACCCCCGCCCCCTTAATGAGATTTCGCTTCGGCGACATCGGTCGCAGGGGCCTCAAGGCGTCCTGCATCGGCGATGGCCGTGTCGTAGTTGTCCAGCAGCGCCTCAACACTCGGACCAATGCGGTCGAGGATTGGCGCAGGATAGACCCCCATCCAGATGGTCATCGCGATCAGCGGCGCGAAGATCACCTTTTCCCGGGTGGACATATCTTTGATGGTTTTCAGGCTTTCCTTGATCAGATCGCCCATCACCACGCGGCGATAGAGCCACAGACCATAGGCTGCCGACAGGATCACACCCGTGGCCGCACCAGCCGCCACCCAGGTGTTGACCTGGAAGATACCCATCAGCACGAGGAATTCCCCGATAAAGCCTGAGGTGCCCGGCAGGCCGACGTTGGCCATGGTGAAGAGCATGAAGATCAGCGCATAGGCCGGCATCCGGTTGACCAACCCGCCATAAGCGTCGATCTCACGGGTATGCATACGGTCGTAGATCACGCCCACGCAAAGGAACAGAGCGCCCGAGATAAAGCCGTGGCTGATCATCTGAAAGATCGCCCCGTCCACACCCTGCTGGTTTGCCGCAAAGATGCCCATGGTGACATAGCCCATGTGCGCAACCGACGAATAAGCAATCAGCTTTTTCATATCGTCCTGCACCAGAGCCACCAGCGAGGTGTAGATGATCGCAACCACCGACAGGGTGAACACAAAGTTTGCCATCACATCCGAGCCCACAGGGAACATCGGCAGTGAGAAGCGCAGGAAGCCGTAGCCGCCCATCTTCAACAGGATCGCCGCCAGAACAACCGACCCAGCAGTCGGTGCCTGAACGTGCGCCTCAGGCAACCAGGTGTGCACCGGCCACATCGGCATCTTCACTGCGAAGGACGCAAAGAAGGCCAGGAACAGCATGGTCTGCAAACCGCCCACGACGTGAATGCCGAGGATCTCGAAATCATCGGAGGCAAAGTTATGCGACAGCAGGCTGACGATATCCGTGGTCTGCGCGTCGTAGAACATGGCAACCATCGCCACCAGCATCAGCACCGAGCCAAAGAAGGTGTAGAGGAAGAATTTGAACGAGGCGTAGATGCGGTCTTTGCCACCCCAGATACCGATGATCAGGAACATCGGGATGAGGCCTGCTTCGAAGAACAGGTAAAACAGCACCAGATCCAGCGCCATGAACACACCCAACATGAGTGTTTCCAACACGAGGAAAGCAATCATGTATTCGGTGACACGGTGCTTCACGTCCCAGCTTGCGGCAATCACAAGCGGCATCATGAATGTGGTCAGCATCACAAAAAGTACGCTGATCCCATCAACGCCCAGCTTGTACTGCAGACCCATCAACCAGTCGCGCTCTTCCACCATCTGGAACTCGGTGTTCGAGGCATCAAACTGCCCCAGAATGAACAGCGAGATCAGGAAGGTCGCGGACGTGGCGATCAACGCCAGCCATTTGGCATTGCGCTGTGCCGCGTCATCAGAGCCGCGCAGGAAGACCGCCATAATGATGGCTGCCAGCGCAGGCAGAAAGGTGACAATGGAAAGAAGGTTATCCATTAGTGCGCTCCTCCGCTGAGCGTCATCCAGGTGATGAAGACAACGATGCCGATCACCATGGCGAAGGCGTAGGTAAAGATGTAACCGCTCTGAGCTTTGCCCGCGAGCCGGGTGAAGAAGGGGACGATGCCGATGGCAAGACCGTTCAAGCCACCTTTGATCACCGCCTCATCACCGAACTTCCACAGGAACCGTCCAACAGCTTTGGAAGGCTGGACAAAGAGGAAATCGTAGATTTCGTCGAAGTACCATTTGTTGAGCAGGAAGTTGTACAGCGGTCGCTGGCTTTCAGCCAGTTTGGCAGGGATCGACGGGTTGACGATATAGAACCAGAACGCCGTTCCGAAACCGATCAGCATGGCCACGAAGGGGCTCAGCTTGACCCATTTGGGGACATAGTGCGCTTCGTTCAGGATGTCGTTGTCCGGACCGGCAAAGATCGCGCCCTCACCCGGATGACCGGCCAGAACGTAATGCGGCTTGCCACCGTGATCATCTTTGGCTTTGCCGTGGCCGTCGTCTGCTTTGGCTTCACCATGCCCATCATCGGCGTGATCGTCTTTTGCCGCCCCATGGCTGTCATCGCCATGACCCGCATCAGCATGAGCTTCCGCCGCATTGTGATAGGGGACGCCAAAGAACTCGGCCACTTTGTCGGTTTTGCCGAAGAACGACCCGTACCAAAGCATACCTGAGAACACAGCACCCAGAGCCAGAACCCCCAGCGGGATCAACATGACCATCGGGCTTTCATGCGCGTGTTCATGTGTATGATGATCGCCACGAGGCTTGCCGTAGAAGGTCAGGAACATCAGGCGCCAGCTATAAAAGCTTGTGAACAGAGCCGCGATCACCAGCATCCAAAAGGCATAGCCGCCATTGGTGCCTGCAAAGGCCGCTTCGATCACCGCGTCTTTCGACAGGAAACCCGCAAAGCCGATGGTGGTCAGCGGAATACCAACACCTGTGATGGCCAGTGTACCCAGCATCATCGCCCAGAAGGTCACGGGGAGCTTTTTGCGCAGCCCACCATAGTTCCGCATGTCCTGTTCATGGTGCATGCCGTGGATCACCGAGCCCGCGCCCAAGAACAGCATCGCCTTAAAGAAGGCGTGTGTGAACAGGTGGAACATCGCAACCGAATAGACACCCACACCTGCGGCAACAAACATGTAGCCCAGCTGTGAACAGGTCGAATAGGCGATTACACGTTTGATGTCGTTCTGCACCAGACCAACAGTCGCGGCGAAGAACGCTGTTGTTGCACCAAGGATGGTGATGAACGCCGTGGCGCTTGGAGCAAACTCCATCAGCGGCGACATGCGGCAGACGAGGAAAACACCGGCGGTTACCATGGTTGCGGCGTGGATCAGAGCCGACACAGGGGTCGGGCCTTCCATCGCATCGGGCAACCAGGTGTGCAGGATCAGCTGCGCCGATTTACCCATGGCACCAACGAAGAGCAGAATCGCGGCCACTTCGGCGGCGTTCCAGGTGCCCCAGAGGAAGTGCAGCTGCGTTTCGGCGATCTGTGGCACGGCGGCAAAGATGTCGTCGAACTTGATGCTGTCGGTCAGCATGAACAGGGCAAAGATACCCAGCGCAAAGCCAAAGTCACCCACGCGGTTGACCACAAAGGCCTTCATGGCTGCGGCGTTGGCCGAAGGTTTACGATAGTAGAAGCCAATCAGAAGATAAGAGGCAACGCCCACACCTTCCCAACCAAAGAACATCTGAACAAGGTTGTCGGATGTCACCAGCATCAACATGGCAAAGGTAAAGAACGACAGATAGGCGAAGAACCGAGCGCGATAGCTCTCTTCACCCTCTTTGAAGTTCTCGTCATGCGCCATGTAGCCAAACGAATAGAGGTGTACCAGCGAGGACACTGTGGTGACAACAATCAACATGATCGAGGTCAGACGGTCCAGACGGATCGACCAGTCGGTCGAGAGGCTTCCGCTCTCGATCCAGCGCATGATCTGAATGTGCTGTGTTTCAGGACCGTGAGTAAGGAAGACCGCCCAGCTCAGGAAACAGGCGAGGAACAGCAGGCCTGTGGTGATCCACTGTGCGCCGCGGATCGACACATAGCGCCAGCCAAAGCCCGCAATCAGACTGCCCACGAGGGGAGCAAAGAGGATGATGCTTTCCATGCGTCAGCCTTTCATCACGTTGACGTCTTCCACGGCGATTGTGCCGCGGTTGCGGAAGAAGCAGACGAGGATCGCAAGACCAATGGCTGCTTCCGCTGCGGCGACCGTCAGAACGAAGAGTGTAAAGACCTGGCCCGTCAAATCGCCGTGCCCTACGACACCAGACGAAAACGCGACAAGGTTGATATTGACCGCAAGCAACATAAGTTCAATCGACATCAAAAGGATGATGACGTTCTTACGGTTGAGGAAGAGCCCGAAGATCCCGATGACGAACAGCACTGCCGCCACCGTCAGGTAATGTTCCAGTCCGATCATGTCCCTCGTCCTATTTGCGGGGCTACGCCCCACGTTGGGTTAGTACCAAATGCCTTGCATGCGACATGGGCGCAGGCGCGGCTCTATCTGTTGCGCTCGGCCTAGGCGGAACGCGGTGGGCCAGAGGACCTAACGGTCATTCTCCAAACCCAAAAATCCAAATCGGGCCGCAATCCAGCCCTGTGCGCCTTCCGGCAACAGTCCGACCAATTTGCGCAGCACCCAGGCCCCGCACATCAGCTTGAAGATCCAAAACAGCACATAGGCTGCGATCCCCCAGGGAGACAAAAGAACATCCAGCAACCCGGTCACTCAATACTCTCCCAAAGTCAGTGCAGGGCCCCGATCAGGGCCAGGCACTCTGTATGTATGGTTCGCACCAGCGGCACAGGCTTACAGCCCCTGCCCCGGCTTGATGTCTTTCAACTCCATCGCCTCGGCCGGGTCGCGGTACATCTGCGCCAGAATATCCTGACGTTTGATGTCCTGGCGGTGGCGCAGGGTCAGAACAATCGCACCAATCATCGCCACCAGCAGGATCAGACCCGCGAGTTGGAACAACAAGAAGTACTGATCATAAAGGATCAGGCCCAACGCGGCGGTGTTCTGAATATCCCCGGGGATCGGGTTGACCAGTTGGTCGCTCGCCATATGGCTTGCGTCCCACGCGCCAAAGGCAAAGGCCAGCTGCATCAACAGCACCAGCCCAATCAGCAGCGCCAGCGGCATATGCTGGGCCATGCCCGCTTTGAGCTCGGCAAAGTCCACGTCCAGCATCATCACAACAAACAGGAAGAGAACGGCAACCGCCCCGACGTAAACGATGATCAGCAGCATGGCGACAAATTCAGCGCCCAGAAGGACAAACAGTCCCGAGGACGAAATGAACGCCAGGATCAGCCACAACACCGAATGCACCGGGTTCCGGCTGATGACGGTGAACAACCCGCCGGCAATCACACCGATTGCAAAGAGGTAGAAAGCAAAGACAGTCATGTCTCATCATCCTTTCGTTCGTCCATGATCTCACGGGCCAGATCCATGGCTCGGGTCATGGCGGGAATACCGGCAAACATCGACATCTGCGCGATGGTTTCGGCGATCTCATCTTGTGTGGCACCCGCTTCGAGGGCGTGGCGCACGGTCATTCTAAACGGGGTCTCGGCCTGCGCGCCCTGCATGGTCAGACCAGCAAGCGTGATCAACAGACGCGTTTTTGCATCCAGACCATTCTTTGACATGCCTTTGCCAAACCACATCTCCATGGCGTCCTTGGGCATGGTGGGCCACAGCGTTTCAAAGCCTTTGGGATCAAAGCTTGTCATGGCCGGGTTAAAGGCCTTCGCCATTTCCTGCGCCTGCGCCATCATCAGCTCAAAAGGTGATTTGGGATCGGTCATTCGCTTACCTCCTGCACAGGACAGGCACCAAACACCGAGATACGCGCCGCTAACCAGGGCTGGTCATTAAAGCTGCGCGGTTCGATGATCGACACGACCTCTACACCGTCTCGGTCGAATGGAGCAACCGATGCTAGACCGTTTTCAGGGCCTGTGTAGCTCGTACCGTAATCCGCCATCAGACGCGCATGCAAACTCTGCGTCGCAGCCACCTGATCCGAGGCTTTCATCGTCATGAAACAGCTGCAGAAGCCATCGTGCTCAATCAAGCCGGCCAGATAGTCTTCACCGCCGCTCCACCCCTGAACACCGTCACTCAGCCCCGCGTCGGAGGCCAATGTCTCAAACTGCTCAAACCCAGGGGCCGCAGCCATACAGACCGATGAAAACAACGCCGCGCGGCGTTCCATCGGATCGCCGGATGACACAGGTGCCTGCCCCGCGGACGCCAAAGAGGCGGCAGAGATCAAAGCTAGCGTCAGAAGCGGGCGAAATGTCATCGTCAGGTCTTACCGGTAAGGAGCGTCAATTTCGAGGTTGCGGGCAATTTCCGCTTCCCAGCGTTCACCATTCTCCAAAAGCTTGGCTTTGTCGTAGAACAGCTCTTCGCGGGTTTCTGTTGCGAATTCAAAGTTCGGTCCTTCGACAATCGCATCCACCGGGCAGGCCTCTTGGCAGAAGCCGCAGTAGATACACTTGGTCATGTCGATGTCATAGCGTGTGGTGCGACGGCTGCCATCTTCGCGGGGTTCCGCGTCAATGGTGATCGCCTGCGCCGGGCAAATCGCTTCACAGAGTTTACAAGCGATGCAGCGCTCTTCCCCGTTCGGATAGCGGCGCAGCGCATGTTCGCCGCGGAAACGCGGGCTCAGCGGGCCTTTTTCGTGCGGATAGTTCAAGGTCGCCTTGGGCGCAAAGAAGTACTTCAGGCCCAGTTTCATCCCAACCCAGAAATCCTGAAGCAGGAAATATTTGGCAGCACGGGTATAATCGATGTTCGCCATTATTCGCTCTCCTCTGCATCTGTCTCGGGCGTGTCATCCGCCACGGTCAGATTGTCGGCCTCGTGGGCCTCGGTGGCTCCCGCCGCCCAACGAAAGAGCGACGCGGCGATTTCATTTGCCTGCGGGGCAAGTGTGCCATCCGCATTCATGTCTGGCAGACCACAGTCCCGCACTACAAAATCCGCAAGCGAGATCATGTCAATGTAACGGGCATCCAAGAGAGCTTCTTTCAGATCCGACATATCAGCCCCCTACGGTCCAGCGCGCATAGATGCCCCAGAACCAGCCGAACTTTGCGGCAAAGGCAACAAACACAACCCAAACCAGCGAGAATGGCAGGAAGACTTTCCAACCCAGACGCATCAGCTGGTCATAGCGGTAACGCGGTGTGATCGCTTTGACCATGGCGAAGAGGAAGAAGAAGAAGGCCATCTTGCCAACCATCCACAGCGGGCTGTCGGGCAGCAGGAAGGGCACAGGCGACAACCAACCACCGAAGAACAGCAGGGTCATCAGCGCGCACATCAGGAAGATCGCGATATATTCACCTGCCATGAACAGCAGGAACATGGTCGACGAATATTCCACCTGATAGCCCGCCACCAGTTCAGATTCCGCTTCGGGAAGGTCAAACGGCGGGCGGTTGGTTTCGGCAAGAGCCGAGATGAAGAACAGGAAGACCATCGGGAAGTGCGGGAGCCAATACCAGCTCAGTGCACCCAGACCTCGCTGGCCATCCACGATGTCGCCAAAGTTCATCGATCCGGTCGACAGGATCACACCGATGATGATCAGACCAATCGAGACCTCGTAGGAAATCATCTGCGCGGCAGAGCGCAGCGAGCCAAGGAAGGGGTATTTTGAGTTCGACGCCCAACCGCCCATGATCACGCCATAAACCTCAAGCGAGGACACAGCAAAAACATAGAGGATGGCCACGTTGATATCCGAGATCACCCAGTTGTCGTTGAACGGGATCACCGCCCAGGCGATCAGCGCGAGAACAAAGGATGTGATTGGTGCGAGGATAAAGACCGACCGGTCTGCGCCCGCGGGGATCACCACCTCTTTGACCACGTATTTCAACGCGTCGGCCACCGACTGCAACAGGCCAAAAACGCCAACAACGTTCGGGCCCCGACGCATCTGAACCGCAGCCCAGATCTTACGGTCCCCGTACACCAGGAACAGCAGGCTGATCATCACAAAGGCCACCATGGCCAGGCATTGCGCCAGGATGAGTACAAACGTGCCTAGGGGAGTGCTGATAAAGTCTGCCATCCGGTCCTCACACCTTGGGTATTCCGTTTTCGTCGCAGGCCGCCGCGACGACTTCGGCGTCGATCGTCTTTAGCCCACGGGGCAGCGATTCAGAGATGGTGTAAATCGCATCTCCATGCCAAAGGCCGCCCTCAAGTTCCACATTCGTGCGCAAATGACGCGCAAAACCATAACCTCGGATCAATGCATATTGCGCCGCTGCGCATTCGGCATAACCCTCGACATCCGCCCCGGTGCGCGCACCGCGCATCGAGACGAGAAAATTCACAAGATCACCATCCAGCAGGCGGGTCTCAACACCGGCATATTCCGGTTTGAACGCCTCCTGCGCGGGCTGCACCTCTTCGCAGCCCTGCAAAACACCAACCAAAGTCAGTGCGGATATGGCGACCGCCAGACGCACCCGTTATTCCGCAGCCTGAGCAACAGCCGCTGCGCGCTCTTTTGCACCGCGCGACAATTCGGCCATCAATTCGGAGGCGCGGGCAATCGGGTTGGTCAGATAGAAGTCACGGACGGCATTGCGGAAGTCCGCTTTACCCAGTGCGTCGGTTTCTTCCAGAACCCAGTCATTTTCCGGAACCTGATCGATGCCCGCCAGATGTGGAACTTCGGCGACAAGCGCCTGACGCAGCTGTGCAAGGCTGTCCCAAGGCTGGGTTGCCTCAAGCTCACCGCTCAGCGCCCGCAGGATGGCCCAGTTCTCCTTGGCCTCACCCGGCGCGAACCCGGCGCGCATTGCCAGTTGCGGACGGCCTTCGGTGTTCACAAACAGACCGTTTTCTTCGGTATAGGCTGCGCCCGGCAGGATCAGATCCGCGCGATGCGCGCCGCGATCGCCGTGGCTGCCCTGGTAGATCACAAAGGCGCCGTCACCGATTTCGACCTCATCCGCACCAAGGCTATAGATGACATCACATTCCGAGATCGCGTTGCGACCACCTTCGTTGGTTGCGCCGACATCCATCGCGCCCACGCGAGCGGCGGCGGTGTGCAGAACCAGGAATTTGCTTTCTGTTTGCTCGGCAAACTTCTGCGCCGTTGCCAGAACAGCGGCACCATCGGCTTCGCTGATCGCGCCCTGACCAACAATAACAAGCGTGTCTTTGCCAAGAGCGCCTTCGTGACCACCTTCCAGCAGCTTTGCAAGAGCCACGCGATCTGTTCCCAGATGGGCATATTCATAGGTGAGGTCGACGGCTTCACCAATCACGCCGATAGTCGCCCCTGCGGCCCATGCTTTGCGGATACGTGCGTTGAGAACTGGCGCTTCTTCGCGCGGGTTGGTGCCAATCAGCATGATGGCTTTGGCCGTGTCGATGTCTTCAATCGACGCGGTGCCGACATAGGCCGAGCGGTTGTCAGCAGGCAGACGCGCGCCATCGGTGCGGCACTCAATAATTCCGTTCTGGCCTTCGATCAATTGTTTGAGGCCAAAGATAGCTTCGGTCGGGGCAAGATCGCCCACAAGTGCGCCCAGTTTGGTTGCGCCCTTGATGGCCCCAGCTGCCTTGCCCAGTGCTTCGGGCCAGGTGGCGGGGCGAAGTCGACCGTTTTCCCTGATATACGGTCGATCCAGTCTCTGTCGTCTGAGGCCATCCCAGACAAAGCGGGATTTATCTGACAGCCATTCTTCGTTCACACCGTCATGGTTCAGCGGCATGATACGTTTGACTTCCCGTCCTTTGGTATCGACACGGATGTTGGAGCCAAGCGCGTCCATCACATCGATGGTTTCTGTCTTGGTCAGTTCCCACGGGCGAGCCGTGAAGGCATAGGGTTTGGACGTCAGAGCACCAACCGGGCACAGGTCAATGATATTGCCCTGCAGGTTCGAATCGAGCGTCTGGTTCAGATAGCTGGTGATTTCGGCATCTTCGCCACGACCCGTCTGGCCCATCTGAGTGATGCCGGCCACTTCGCTGGTAAAGCGAACGCAGCGCGTGCAGCTGATGCAGCGTGTCATCGTGGTCGAGACAAGCGGCCCGAGGTTAAGGTCATCGACGGCGCGTTTGGGTTCTTTGAACCGGGTGTCCGAGATGCCATAAGCCATGGCCTGATCCTGAAGGTCGCATTCGCCACCCTGATCGCAGATGGGGCAATCCAGCGGGTGGTTGATGAGCATAAACTCCATCACACCTTCGCGGGCCTTTTTCACCATGGGCGAATTGGTTTTCACAACCGGTGGCTGACCTTCCGGTCCGGGGCGCAGGTCACGCACCTGCATTGCGCAAGAGGCCGCAGGTTTCGGCGGTCCGCCAACAACCTCAACAAGGCACATCCGACAGTTACCTGCGATGGAGAGACGCTCGTGATAACAGAAACGCGGGACTTCAATCCCTGCATCTTCACAGGCTTGGATGAGCGTCATCGCCCCATCCACCTCAACTTCGTTTCCGTCGATGATGATCTTGCGCAAATCGGACATGCCCGGCCTTTCCCAACTTCTTGGCTGGCACAGCACCAGAAAAAGGCACTGCGGTCGTTCGGGTTCTATCGCGACTAACTGTCCTTTGAAAGATAAGAGAACACCGATTTGGTGGAAAAATCGACGCGGTTGGTCAAGAAGTTACCAAGATTCCGTGATGTGATCACAAAAAGGGGCCGCCAGCCGGATTTTGGTTAACCGGCGACGGCCCATTTTTAATCATTTAGGCGAGTCAGCGCAGCAACGAGCCGATGGCGGTCTTGGCTTTGATCTGATCGCGGCCAAAGGCGCAAAACCCGACAGAATCTGTTGGATCGACCCCTTGCTTCGCCAACCACGCCGTGGCTTTGGCCCGCATGCGCTGCTTTTCCGCATCCGACGTCACATAGGCTTTGACTTCTTCTTTGGTGTAGCCAAGGTCGCGCGCGCGCCCTTTCAACCCCTCCAGACGGCTGAGGGCACGCAGCATTCTGGCGCTAATCCCATCGCAGTCTTTGCGAAGTTCATCCGCAATCGCCACCGCCATCAAGGCATCATCGATTTCCGCCACATCCCGCAGCGCAGGCTTTGCCACTACAGGCAAAGCCAATGTCACACAAACCAAACTGGTCAAAAGCAGCCGCATCGGCGACCTCCATTACAATGTCATCGCCTGATAGTTGGGTGCAAAGCCCGGTGATATTCAATATCCACCGGGTTTCCCTTGCAAAATCGCGCGGATCCCGGCCCGCATGGCCACCACAACCGGCGCAAAGCCGCTTAAATGTCGCCGCAAGTTCCCGAAACTGTCAGGGTGTCATTCGAAATCGGCAGGGATGCGGTTTCGCCCTCCTCACCCGTCATCTCAGGCAAGGACCATGTGTAATCAGAGGTCCCAAAGTACTCGATGCAGTGGCTCACCGCCTCATACTTCGCAGCTTCCACCGCGCCTTTGGGCGATTTGCTCACCTGGCTCACCGAGATAGTGAACCCCTGACGATCTGAGCGTTCCGATTTGGTCGACACGCGGAAAGACTGACCATCGAAAAGAGGTTTCCCGCCCTGACCAAATCCCAAACGTGAACAGCCGGTCGCGGCAAGGACGATCATGGCGATCATAAGAATGCGGGTCATCGGGGGTCTCCTAAAAATTCAATCGTTTGCCGAAACGCGGCCCCAAAGCGGTGCCATAGAGGAAAACACCCCGTCAACCGGGAATACGTGACACCGGAAAAGCTTTGCCGAGAATCAGCCAGCCCCCGACGCTTGTTGTTGCACCAGATACGCCCAGCCAAAGGCATCCGCGCTATCGCCATGGGTTTTCAGATGCTCCGCCCGTGCAACGGCCTCCTCTATTGTGGGGATCTCTCCTTCTGGAACCCACCACATCACAAGCCGCAGCCCCTGCCCCGGTGCAAACCATTCCTCGCGACGCGCGAAAAAATGTTTGTGCAGCGTGTTCCAGACAAAATGATCGAGCGATTTGAAATCGCGCCAGACCGAGAGGGTCGACGCGAATCGTGGATTTCCCCCCATGGCGCCGCTGGGGTCGGTCTGCGCCGCCTCCATATCGTCGTCGCCCAATCGCCAGATAAACCCGTCCGAGCGCGCGGCGATCTGGTTCACCCGATCCAACCCATTGGCGAAATCTGCCACGCGCGGATCGTCCCAGTCGTAGCGCAGAACGCCCCAGTTAAACTCAACAAGGTGCATAATACCCTCAATACAAAAAAGGCGCCGCAACCTGCGACGCCTGTATCTTCAATCAATGTCTGACATCACTCAGCCGCAATGGCGCTCAGCTTGCCCGATTTCTGCGCTTTGATGCGATCTTCGATTTCCTCGCGGAAGTTGCGGATCAGGCCCTGAATGGGCCATGCCGCCGCGTCACCCAGAGCACAGATGGTGTGGCCTTCGACCTGTTTGGTCACGTCCCACAGCATATCGATCTCTTCAAGATCCGCTTCGCCGCGCACCAGACGCTCCATAACACGCATCATCCAGCCGGTGCCTTCGCGACAGGGGGTACACTGACCACAGCTTTCGTGTTTGTAGAACTTCGACAGACGCCAGATCGCTTTGACGATATCGGTCTGTTTGTCCATCACAATCACAGCTGCGGTGCCAAGACCGGATCCCAGATCACCACGTAGGTAATCAAAGTCCATGATCGCATCGCGCATCTTTTCGCCGCGCACACAGGGAACGGACGAACCACCGGGAATCACCGCCAGAAGGTTGTCCCAACCGCCACGAATGCCACCGCAGTGCTTTTCAATCAGCTCTTCGAAGGAAATCGACATCGCTTCTTCGACAACACAGGGTTTGTTCACATGCCCTGAGATCGCGAAAAGTTTAGTGCCTGCGTTGTTCTGACGGCCAAATCCCGCAAACCATTCGGGCCCACGACGCAGAATGGTCGGTACAACCGCAATCGATTCGACGTTGTTCACGGTGGTTGGGCAGCCATAGAGACCCGCACCCGCCGGAAATGGCGGCTTCATGCGCGGCATGCCTTTTTTGCCCTCAAGGCTTTCCAGAAGCGCGGTTTCTTCACCGCAGATATAGGCGCCCGCGCCGTGGTGCAGGAACAGGTCAAAGTCCCAGCCCGACCCAGCCGCGTTGCGGCCCAGAAGGCCCGCGTCATAGGCCTCATCAATGGCCCGCTGCAGCGCCTCACGCTCGCGAATGTACTCGCCGCGGATATAGATGTAGCAGGTATGCGCCTGCATCGCGAAAGAGGCGATCAAGGCCCCTTCGATCAGCGTATGCGGATCATGACGCATGATCTCACGGTCTTTGCAGGTGCCGGGCTCGGATTCGTCAGCGTTGATAACAAGATAGGACGGGCGACCGTCGCTTTCCTTGGGCATGAAGGACCACTTCAGACCGGTGGGAAACCCTGCGCCGCCACGACCACGCAGACCCGAGGCCTTCATCTGGTCAATGATCCAGTCGCGCCCCTTCTGAATGATCCCGGCTGTTCCGTCCCAGTGGCCACGCAGTTGAGCGCCCGCCAGGGTCCGGTCGTGCATTCCGTAAAGGTTGGTAAAGATCCGATCCTGATCTTGAAGCATGCCTACCTAGTCCTTGTGTTTCTGGCGATCCCGCCAGAGCCCGTAAATCATCCAGATCGCCAGTCCGAACCAGACCAAAGCCAGAAGGTCGAACAAGAGGCGCAATTGCTGGCTCCACCCGAGGGCCGAGCCGAGGGCGGTTACACATATCCAATAGACCCCAATCGCCGCAATGAAAAGCGCCGTTCGACGCCCGCGTCGTGTAAGATCGTCAGAATTGTTCATTCCCGCCCTCGTGTTATCAGGCTGTCATCAGGGATTTAGCCTGATCAACCCAGCCATCGCGCGAGGCCCTGCCCCGCACACCGGCAATGTTTTCGTCGACCCAGGCCACCTCGGACGTGGTCCAGGCGGCAATCTGGTCAAAATGATAAATTCCGGCCTTGTTTAGCCCAACCGCCAATTTGGGGCCAACCCCTTTCAGAAGCGTTAGGTCATCTGCGGCATCATCGCGCGGGGCGTCCAAAACCGTAGGCGGGGTTGTCGTCGCGACGATTTCTTCTTCAGAGATTGTCTGTGTCTCTGGTTCAGGCCTATCCTGTTGGGTGCCGACGGTAACCGGAGCCGCGGTGGTTTCTGCCACTGGCTCAATCACTTCTGGGGCCGCAACCGGGGTCAGTTCAACGATCTCTGCGGTTGCGGTGTTGTTTTCCACCGTCGGCTCGGGTTCTTTAGCCTGATCGGCCGGTGCCGGCGTCGCGGCTTCAACGATCATCTGCTTAACCCGAAGCGAGCCAAAACTGGTGCTCCAGCTTTTCCAAGGCAAATAGGCCAGTCGCATCACGCTTTCGCTGGTCTGCATCGCGATGCGCGCCTGCATGCCCATCAAGCGGGCCACAGGTGTAAAATCAGGGGTGAGGGGAAATTTGGGGGTCGTCATGGTCACGGTTTCGCTCCATTCCAGTACGCAAAAATACGCGGTCAAACCGCGTTTGAACAAGCGCCGCTCCTCCCCAACAGTGCCCTGTTATGCCTTGCATACTGCAGTGCAGCATGCAAGGCAAAGTGGTGTCGCAGGGGTTAGTAAACCTTGCCCTGATCCACACGTTTGGAGAATTCGGTCTCGCCACCGGCGGCCAGAACCTTGGCCTGTTCCACCCATTTGTCACGGGTGACACGGCCCTTGAAACCAATCAGATTGGCATTGACCCAGGCCACTTCCTGATCGGTCCAATTGGCGATCTGGTCAAAGTGGTAGAAGCCCATCGAGAAGCAAACCTGTTCAAGTTTCGGTCCGACACCTTTGATTTCCTTCAGGTTATCGGCCTGCCCATTGCGAGGTGCATCGAGGGTCTGAGGTTTCTCCCCCTCATCGGTGCCTTCCAGCTTCCCGTCTTTGTCATAATCCTCGCCTTTGTCGGCGCTCGCCGGAGCTGCTGGTTCAGCGGCGGCCGTTTCGACAGGTGCCGAGGGTTCAGACGCGGTCTCTTCTGCGTCGGGGGCCGTATAGGTCCAACTGCCTTTTTTCTTAGCAAGTTCATTCTGACCCGGCAGTTCTTTCGACGGTTGGATCACACTTTCCGCAACCGGTGCCTCTTCGGCAGCCACCTCTTCAACCACAGGCTCGGGCTCGGGCTCGGGCTCGGGCTCGGGCTCGGGCTCGGGCTCGGGCTCGGGAGTTGGTTCCTCAGCAACCACCTCGGACGCAATGGGCGCTTCTTCAGTGGTAGCTTCTGGTTCAGCTGTCGGCGCGGGGCTGGTTTCCGGGGCTGGCGCCGCGACAGGTGTGGTGGCAACCGGAGCGACGCTGGCTTCGGGTGTCGATGTTTTGCTCTCGCCGAGTTTTGGCACCGGCGCGCAGAAGAGCCATCGCAACAACACCCCAACCATGACGCAGGTCAGTGCCCCAAGCAGAATGCCGGTGATGACCGATTTTCCAGATACTCCGATGGCCAAAACGGCTGACAGCAGGCCAAAGCCTGCCGCCGCTAGCCAGCAATTCATGGCGCATGTGCCAGAGTTGCTTTCTTTCATTTTTTCCCTCCCAGTCCCGTATTTGGTGTTTATACGAAAAAGATAACACCGATATGGGGCCGGTTGGCAAATTAAGTCTTGCTGCCTGACGCAAGGACTTTGGCTTGTGCAACCCAATCGTCACGGGTCACACGGCCTTTGAAGCCCTCAAGGTTGGCATCAACCCAGGCCACTTCGTCTGCGGTCCACTCTGCAACCTGATCGAAATGGTAGAACCCAAGGCTGTTCAAAAGCTGTTCGAGCTTTGGCCCGACCCCTTTGATCAGCTTCAGGTCATCTGCGCCTGTCTCGCGGGCCGCTTCAAGAGCTGCGGGACGAGTTCCTGTCTCGGCTTCTGACGACGTCGGAGCTGCCTCGGCCTTCGGTGCGGGTTTGGCAACCGGGGCAACAGCCTCAGAGGCATCTTTGCCCACAGCCTTGGCCGCGCCACCGTTGGACTGATCCTCCCAGCCCTGCACAACGGGCACTTCGGTGCCGTCGATGCGCTTTACGGTGTCACCGATATCCGTGGCCAGTTGCGCCGAAGCATTGAGCTTGATCGACCCATTGACGAATTCGGTCAGAGAGGTGATGCCCCCATCGGGTTCAGCAGCAAAACGGCTATTTTGGGGACCAACCTGCGGCACCTTCCCGTTCGACAGATCATCCAACAGCTGACGCAAACCGTCTGTCGTCAGGTCTTCGTAGTAATCCTTGCCGATCTGAGCCATGGGCGCATTGGTGCAGGCGCCGAGGCACTCCACCTCTTCCCAGGAAAACTTGCCATCGGACGAAAGCGTGTGCGGTTTCTCGGCGATCTTTTCTTTGCAGACTGCCATCAGATCTTCGGCGCCACAGATCATGCAGGACAGGGTGCCACAGATCTGGATATGCGCCACAGAACCAACCGGTTGCAGCTGGAACATGAAATAGAACGAAGCCACTTCAAGCACACGGATATAGGCCATGCCCAGCATATCCGCCACGCCTTCGATGGCCTTCTGAGACAGCCAGCCCTCTTGCTCTTGTGCGCGCCACAACAGCGGGATCACCGCACTGGCCTGACGGCCCTCAGGATATTTCGAGATCTGGTTTTCTGCCCAAACCATATTGGCCGGAGAAAAGGCAAAACTGTCGGGTTGTTCAGTGTGCAAGCGGCGCAGCATCAGTTGTCTCCTTCCGCGACCAGACGGCAGCCTTCGAATACGGCATACTGCGCGCCCAGAAAATCGCTTAGCGTTGTGAGAATTTCATCGAGTTCAGCATTGGTCTCAGGCTCTCCGATCCGAGCGGGCGACAGGGCCATCAATCGGGGGGCCAGACCTTTGATTTGTCCGGTCAAAAACAGGCGAAACCGATCCGGCTCACCAAGGATAGATGCCTTGGCAAGCGAGGTCTCAAGCCGGTTCAACAAAGGAACGATCTGATTGTGAAGCGCCGCCAAATGCGCGCCAGACATCACATCTATACGGGGGGGCCATTCTTCATCAGCCCCCGATCCCGGTGTGAGTGAGCGCAGCTCAGCATCCAAGGCCGCCGCGGCATCAAAGTTGTCAAAACACAGGTCCAGCTTGTCTTCCAACAACCGGGTTTCCGCCGCCGACACATAGGCCACACGCGCATACCACGCCTGAAGCGCCACAAAGATTGTGGCGACCAGCGTAGAGATCGCAAGGATCGTATTGGCGCGGAGTGGTCTCAAGTTGGCCCCTATGGCTGCCCCGTACGGGTGGCTCAGGTTGCAGCGGCAGTTTCAGTTTTGGACTCGCAGAGCCCAGTTGTCAGTGTAATCCCGCCACTTTCGGTCGAGACAGCCTCTTCGCGGGCCAGACGGAATTGCGCAACCTCGGTCAGCAGCTCACGGGTCAAACCGGTCTGAAGTTCAACCGGCAGGTAATGGCGTTCGGTTTCAAGCGTACAGCCTATCGATGCGACGGCCGCATCAAAGCTGACCAGATCTTCGTCGGTCACACCCTGAGGCTTCATCACACAGGCGGAGGTCAGGGCGAGCGCTGCAACGCCGTAAACTACTTTTTTCATTGGCAAGCCTTTCTGATCATACTTGGACATACGGGCGAAAATGCACCCTTACTTGCACGCTTTCAAACTGGCAGTCCCTGCAGATCGGTCCACAACAACACGCCCATCTTCCATCATTGCATCAATCGCGTCTTCACCAAGGTCTTCAACAGCGTCGACCGATTTCTGGGTCAAAGCACCCTTGTATCCGGCTGTCTTTGCCAGCTCGACCGCTACAGACCGTAGAAAAGGATCTTCGCCTTTGGTGAAATCGAACACGCAGTTTTGCGCCCGAAAGGCCGCCTCTATGGCAACGCCAAAGCCTGCATCTGGCAGACCTTCCAACCCCGCAATAAACTCGGCCTCTGTCGAAGGGGCTGCCTTCGCCGGTGTCACACCGGCAACAAGGCAAACAGTCATTGCGAGAGCGCGCAGCATCAGCGGTCGATCTCCCCGAACACCACGTCCATGGTGCCGATGATCGCCGCCACATCGGCCAGCTGGTGACCTTTGGCTACGTGATCCATCGACTGCAGATGCAGATATCCCGGTGCGCGGATTTTGGCGCGGTAGGGTTTGTTCGACCCGTCAGCCACCAGATAGACGCCGAACTCACCCTTGGGCGCTTCGACGGCGGTGTAAACTTCACCTTCCGGCACGTGGAAGCCTTCGGTGTAGAGTTTGAAGTGGTGGATCAAAGCCTCCATCGAGGTCTTCATGTCACCGCGTTTCGGCGGTGTCACCTTCCCACGGGCCAGAACATCGCCCTGCCCTTCCGGTGCGCGCAGCTTTTCGATCGCCTGCAGGATGATGCTCACCGACTGGCGCATCTCTTCCATGCGGCAGAGATAGCGGTCATAGCAGTCGCCGTTTTTGCCAACCGGCACCTGGAATTCAAACTCGTCATAGCATTCATAGGGCTGCGCACGACGCAGATCCCAAGCCAGACCCGAACCACGCACCATCACACCGGAATAGCCCCAATCGAGGATCTCTTGCTCGGAGATTACACCGATGTCGCAGTTCCGCTGTTTGAAGATGCGGTTTTCGGTCAGCAGCCCGTCGATGTCATCCAACACCTTGGGGAACTCACCGCACCACTCTTCGATATCCGCCAGAAGCTCGGGCGGAAGATCCTGATGGACACCACCAGGACGGAAATAGTTGGCGTGCAAGCGCGCGCCACAGGCCCGCTCGTAGAAGATCATCAGCTTCTCACGCTCTTCAAAGCCCCACAGAGGCGGCGTCAGCGCACCTACGTCCATCGCCTGAGTGGTGACGTTCAGCAGGTGGTTGAGAATACGACCAATTTCCGAGAACAGCACCCGGATCAGCGACCCACGGCGCGGCACAACCGTGCCGGTCAGCTTTTCAATCGCCAGACACCACGCATGTTCCTGGTTCATCGGCGCCACATAGTCGAGGCGGTCGAAGTACGGCAGGTTCTGCAGGTAGGTGCGGCTTTCCATCAGCTTTTCGGTGCCACGGTGCAGCAGGCCAATGTGCGGGTCGCAGCGTTCAACAATCTCACCGTCCAGTTCCAGAACCAGACGCAGAACCCCGTGCGCCGCCGGATGCTGGGGGCCGAAGTTGATGTTGAAATTGCGGATCTTCTGTTCGCCGGTAAGGGCGTCTTCGAAACCTTTGGAGCCGTCCATTATTTCGCCTCCTGCTTTTCGTCCCCGGGCAGCACGTATTGCGCGCCTTCCCATGGGCTCATGAAATCAAACTGGCGGTATTCCTGCACCAGCGACACCGGTTCATACACAACGCGCTTCTGCTCTTCATCATAGCGCATTTCGGTATAACCCGTGGTCGGAAAATCCTTGCGCAGTGGATAGCCGCGGAAACCGTAGTCGGTCAGAAGGCGACGCAGATCCGGGTGTCCGGTGAACATGATGCCGAACATGTCAAAGACTTCGCGTTCAAACCAGTTGGCCGAGGGGTGTACGTCAACAACCGAGGCCACCATTTCGTCTTCGCGTACCGAGACACGCAGGCGAATGCGCTGGTTCTGGTACATCGACAGGAAGTGATACACCACGTCAAAACGCTTGGCGCGTTCCGGGTAGTCCACAGCGGTGATGTCGATCAGCGAGCTGAAGCGGCAGGTCGGATCGCTTTTCAGGAACTCGACAAAGCCGCGAATGTTGGCCGGGGCCACATCAACGTTCAGCTCATCATGGCTGATATCCCAGCCAATGACGCAATCGGGGCGTTTCGCTTCGATATAGGCGCCTAGTTCTGTCAGAGCTTCGGTCATCGTGTAATTGTCCCCGTGCGGCGGATTTTCCGTTGCAGCGCCATCAGGCCATACAGCAGCGCCTCAGCGGTCGGAGGGCAACCCGGCACATAGACATCAACCGGCACGATGCGGTCACAGCCACGCACGACCGAATAGCTGTAGTGGTAATAGCCACCGCCGTTGGCGCAGGACCCCATCGAGATCACATAGCGTGGCTCGGGCATCTGGTCATAAACTTTGCGCAGCGCCGGGGCCATTTTGTTGGTCAGCGTGCCGGCCACAATCATCAGGTCGGACTGACGGGGGGAAGCGCGCGGTGCGATGCCAAAACGCTCGGCGTCATAACGCGGCATTGACGTATGCATCATTTCAACCGCGCAACAGGCCAGACCAAAGGTCATCCAGTGCAGCGAACCCGTGCGCGCCCAGTTGATGATGTCTTCGGTCGAGGTCAGCAGAAAGCCCTTGTCCTGCAGCTCGTTGTTGATCGCGCGGGTGACAACCTCTTTGTCGGCACCTGCGGTGTTTGCTCCGGTCATCATTCCCATTCCAGAGCCCCTTTCTTCCATTCGTAGGCAAAGCCAATTGTCAGAACCCCGAGGAACACCATCATCGACCAGAAGCCCACCATGCTCACATCCTTAAAGGCCACGGCCCACGGGAAGAGGAAGGCAATTTCCAGATCGAAGATAATGAAGAGAATCGAAACCAGATAGAACCGGACATCAAACTTCATCCGGGCATCATCAAACGCGTTAAATCCGCATTCGTAGGCCGATACTTTTTCAGGATCAGGGTTGCGCACGGCCAGAACAACCGCTGCAAGAATCAAAACAAGTCCCAAACCAATAGCAATGGCTAGGAAAACAAGAATGGGAAGGTATTCCCGCAGCATCTCGTCCACGAGTAGGCTCCTTCGGCTGGCGCATGGCGCGCTTTTAGGCTTAGAGGTGGCTTATCCCGCTCTGCGGGCGGGGTCAACACAGCGGAGGGGTTTTCAAGGCACTGAAAACAATCGCTGTTTGTCCTTCATTGGGTGAATTTCCTTTACCCAACAATAGGATGTTCGATTTTCACTGATTTTTCAGCGCCTTGGATTGCGTAAATGGGTCGCGGGCGCGTTTAGGAAACGTCAAGCGTTGCGATCATCACATGTGCGGCAAACCCAGCCATCACCGTCACCACCGGCCCCCAGACCGCACGTTCCCGTTTTGACGGCGTGATCCAGTTCAAAACACAAGAGATCACACTGACACCCAAAGCCACCCAACCGGTCCATCGCGCAAACCCCAATCCGGGAAATCCAGCGGCGGACAAAATGGCCAGCCCCTGAAACACAACGATTGGAATCGAGATCACCGCAATGATCCGCCCCGAAAGGGGCAAGGCGCCCTTGTGTTGGCCGCCTTGGGTATATTCCCCCAAAGGCAACCCAACGATCAGCGCGATCTGGAAAAGGACGATCCCAAGACAAAGCGTGGCATAAAGATGTGCGATCTGAACTGTCATGCGGGTAAGGCACCCGACCTCACCCGCAATTTCAACCGGACATTCTGTCCTGTTTTGCTTGCAAACCGTTCAATGTGATCGATTTACTGCGCCCAGGGTGCCGGGCGTTTGTCGAAAAAGGCGGCAATCCCCTCACGGGCCTCGTCCCCTTCCCACCGCAGCGCAAGTGCATCAATGGCATGCTCGACCTGTTCCGTCTGCACCGATCCGGCCAGGGTCCGCAGCAGCGCCTTGGCGTCTTTCACGGCCCCAGGTGCGCAGATCAGATAAGGCGCAACCTCGGCCTCTACCGCCGCGTCCAGATCTTCGGCCGCAACTACGCGGTTGAACAGGCTCAGCCTTTGCGCTTCCTCCGCCCCGAAGATCCGCGCATTCATAAAGACCTCTTGCGCCTTCACATGCCCCATCCGGGCGATCACATAGGGGCCGATATTGGCCGGAATCAGGCCCAGCTTTACCTCGGTCAGCCCAAGCTTGGCGCTCTCAATACCTACAATCACATCACAGACCGAAATCAAGCCAACCCCACCCCCAAAGGCGTTGCCCTGCACCCGCCCAATCAGCGGCTGTGGCAGGTTATACAACGCACCCAGGGCGGTGGCGATGCGGGCCGATTCTGTTCGACGTGTTGCGGCGTCCATTTCGAACTGTTCCCGCATCCAGGCCAGATCGCCACCGGCGCAAAAAGTCTTGCCCTCGGCGGCCAGCACAACCACCTTCACGCTCTCGTCGCGCGCCAGGGCATTGGCCGCATCTTCCAGCTCCTGCATCATCTGTGCCGACAGGGCGTTATGTTTGTCGGGCCGCGCCAGCCACAGAGTCGCCACGCCCCGGTCATCGCGGGTTTCACGAATAAAGTCCATTAGACCTCCTCAACCCGCCGCAGCAGGCTTATCTGAAATTTCTGCTCTCGACCGGCCGGGGTCACATGCACCTGCCGCGCGCTCTGTTCGAGAACAAATCCCGCGCCCAGCGTTTCGGCCAGCTGGTCCGGGCTATATCTCTGTACCGGTAATCCACTGCATTTGTCCGGGCCATCGTCTGCAAAGGTGGCCATGACCGCCGCCGCCCCCACAGGCAAAGCCGCCCGCATGGCGGCAATATAGGCCGCGCGCGCCTCAGGCGTTGTCATGAAATGAAACACCGCCCGGTCATGCCAAACCCCATAGGTTCGGTTTGGCGTCCAGCGGGTCATATCCGCGCAGATCCAACACACCTCAGCGGCCTCATCCCCAAGACGGGTTTGGGCAATCTCCAGCGCGGCCTGCGACAGATCCAGAACCGAGATATCACACAACCCCTGCCGCAACAGCGCGGCAGACAGAGCCGAGGCCCCGCCGCCAATGTCGATCACGCCCTGCTCTGCCCCGCCGGCACGCGCGATCCAATCCAGCGACAGCTCGGGCCGCTCTTCAAACCAGCTCACCCCGCCGTCGCCCATGGCATAGGCCGCATTCCAATGATCCGCCCCGCCGGTCATCCCCGCATCCTGCGCGCCATCTCTGCCGCCTGCGTCACCAATGCCATGTCCAGCCCATGGTCATAGCCAAGCGCCGCAACCTTCTCTGCCACCTCTTCGGTGGCCACATTGCCTGCCGCGCCGGGCGCATAGGGACAGCCGCCAAGGCCGCCAACCGCCGCGTCAAAGACCCGCAATCCGCGCGCGAGGCTCACCTCGATGTTCTCCAAGGCCCGGCCGCCGGTGTTGTGAAAATGTCCAGCAAGCTTGCCCGGGTCCATTTCCTGGGTCACCGCGCCCAACATGGCATCCACCGCCTCCGGTGCACCGCGACCAATGGTGTCGCCCAATGAGACCTCATAACAGCCCATCTCGCGAAGCGCCGCGACCACCCGTGCAACCGCCTCAGGCGCAACCGCGCCATCATAGGGGCACTCCACCACGCAAGAGACATAGCCTCGCACCGGCAGACCCGCTGCCTGTGCCGCCTCAGCCACCGGTTTGAACCGTTCAAGGCTTTCGTCAATGCTGGCGTTGATATTGGCCTTCGAGAACCCTTCCGAGGCCGAACCAAAAATCGCCACCTCATCCGCCTTGGCCGCAATGGCCCGTTCCAGCCCCTTCATATTGGGGGTCAGTGCCGCATAAGACACGCCATCGGCGCGGGTAATGCCCGCCAGAACCTCGGCACTGTCGGCCATCTGTGGCACCCATTTCGGGCTGACAAAACTGGCGCATTCAATCCGGCGAAACCCGGCGCGGCTCAGACAATCGACCAGAGCCACCTTATCCGCCGTGGCAATCTCGGCCTTTTCATTCTGCAGCCCATCCCGTGGACCCACTTCGAAAATCTCGACCTTATCCATCCCGGCCCTCGCTTCTTCTTTTTCCAAATACTCCCGCCGGAAGCCCCCTCCGGCTGCGCCCCGCTTTAAACCTCAGGCACCGGATAAAACGCCTGCGCATAGAACCGCTGTTCCCCTTCGCGCGCGCAGCTGCGCTGATACGACGGCAACGCCTCAACCCGTGCTTTATAAGCCCGCAGCTTTGGGAACTCGTCCAGATGCACGTAGTAAGGTGCCGCAAACAGATTGAAGCCAAACATCAGATCCGCCGCCGAAAACCCGCTGGGCAAGAGCCAGTCATGATCCCCCATGCGGGCCTCCATCCCCGCAAGCGTTGCCCGCAACCGCGCCACGGTGATCTTCAACACCACGGGACTGGCCGCCGCCGGTGGGCGCAGGAACACCATCTGCAGGTTCAGGTTCTCGATCAGGCTTGCCATGGTTTCCGAGTAATGGATCCACTGCAGATAAGCCGGGCGCTCGACATGCCCCGGCGCGCGGCCCAGATCCGGCGCGTAGGTTTCCGCCAGATATTCCATAATCGCGCCGGATTCGCTCATCTCCAGACCGTTCAGCTCGATCGCAGGAATGCGCACGGCGGGGGAAACGCGAGGCAGATCACTTTCGCGCATCTCCTTTGAGCCGATCTGGTATTCCACCACCTCAAGGCGTTGACCCAGTTTCTCCTCAAGCCCCATCTCTTCGACAGCCCAAAGGATACGGAACGACCGCCCATATTGAACATGGTGTAGTTTGAACATGTGACGGCCCTCCCCCGGCCTGAAATTAGGATCGATCAGAACCGGATTTACTGTTCTTCCAGACGGATCAGCGGCGCACCGGCCTCGACCTGATCGCCATCCGCGGCCAGAACCTCGGCCACCACACCATCACGTGCCGCCAACAAAGAGTGTTCCATCTTCATGGCTTCAAGAATGGCCAGACGATCTCCCTCTTTCACCTCTTGCCCGGCTTCGGCGAAGACCGCCTTGACCAAGCCCGGCATGGGCGCTTCGATCGCAGTGCCGTCGCCGCCCGCGCCGCTGGTCTGATCCAAAAGATCCACCACCTCAAAGCTCAGACCATAGCCGTCAAACACGGTGATGGTGTTGTCGTGACGCGCCACATCGGGCAGCCACATGCCCCCCACCAACCAACGGGCACCACTGCGGTTGCAGATAACCTGTTCGCCTTCGATCTCCCAGATCTGACGATCCGGCCCCTCAACCTCAACACTCACCGAAAAGGGCTCGCCCTGCCAGATGAGCGTGGCGGAGGTCTTGAGGTCCTGCCACAGCGAAAATCCGGTATCCCAACGGGTATCGATCAGGTTGAGCGCCTTCATGGCGGCGGCGGCTTTGTGCTCTGCCGTGGCCACCGGCGCGACCACCAGCGTATCGATCTCACGCGCGATCAACCCTGTGTCCACTTCGCCCTTCGCAAAGCCCGCATCTGCGGCCAATGCGCCAAGGAAGGCCAGATTGGTCACCGTGCCGCCCACCTGTGTCTGGCGCAATGCGTCTGAGAGGCGCGACAGAGCCACCTCGCGGGTGGGACCATGGACAATCACCTTGGCGATCATCGGGTCATACCACGGGCTGATCGCATCCCCTGCGCGCACGCCACTGTCCGCGCGGCAGTTTTCAGGAAACGACAGATGGGTCAGCACGCCGGTCGCGGGCAGGAACCCTGCGGGCACGTCCTCAGCATAAAGACGGGCTTCAAAGGCATGGCCAGTGATCGACAGCTCGTCTTGCGATTTTGGCAGCCGGTCTCCGCTGGCCACGCGCAATTGCCAGTCCACCAGATCCACACCGGTGATCAGTTCAGTTACCGGATGTTCCACCTGCAGACGGGTGTTCATCTCCATAAACCAGAACCCGTCGGCACGCAGACCATTGGAGCCATCGACGATAAATTCGATCGTGCCCGCACCTTTGTAGCCGATCGCCTCAGCCGCACGCACCGCCGCCTCACCCATGGCCTGACGGACCTCAAGCGGCATATCCGGCGCGGGGGCCTCTTCGATCACCTTCTGGTGGCGGCGCTGTAGCGAGCAATCCCGCTCAAACAGATGCACCGCGGTTTCGCCATCGCCAAAGACCTGCACCTCGATATGGCGCGGTTTCTGGATGTATTTCTCGATCAGGACATCCGGGTTGCCAAATGCGGTCTGCGCCTCGCCCTGAGCCGAGGCCAGCGCTTCGGCAAACTCATCCGCGGCTTCGACCAGACGCATGCCCTTGCCGCCGCCGCCGGCAACCGCTTTGATCAGCACGGGATAACCAATGTCCTCAGCCTGAGCGGCAAGGAACTCCGCATCCTGATTGGCGCCGTGATAGCCGGGCACCACGGGCACCCCCGCCTCTTCCATCAGCGCCTTGGCCGCATCTTTCAGCCCCATGGCGCGGATCGCCTTGGCCGAGGGACCAATAAAGGTCAGCCCCGCCGCCTCAACCGCATCCACAAATTCAGGGTTTTCCGACAGGAACCCATAACCTGGATGAATGCCCTGCGCACCCGATGCCTTGGCCACGGCGATGATCTCATCGCCTAGCAAATAGCTGTCTGCGGGCGCGGGTCCAGTGCCAATATGCCAGGCCTCATCCGCCAAAGCCACGTGTTTGGCCGCGTGGTCAGCATCCGAATAAACAGCCACGGTTTTCACCCCCATGGCACGGGCGGTTTCCATCACGCGGCAAGCAATCTCGCCCCGGTTTGCAATCAGGATCTTATCAAACATGTGTGTATCCTTGTCTGAACCGTGTTGGAGGCTCTGCCCCGCTTGCCGCTGGCAAGCCCCCCGGAGTATTTTTGAAAAGAAGAAGCCCGAACGGCAGGTCTAGATCACATCCGGAACACGCCAAAGCGGGTGTCTTCGATCGGTGCGTTGAGCGCGGCGCGCAGAGACAGAGCGAGGACAGCGCGGGATTTGCGCGGGTCGACAATACCGTCATCCCACAGGCGCGCCGAGGCGTAGAGCGGGTGGGCCTGTTCTTCGAACATATTGATGGTGGGCTGTTTGAAGGCGGCTTCTTCCTCGGCGGACCAGCTGTCGCCGGCGCGTTCAATCGCATCGCGTTTGACGGTGGCCAGAACCCCGGCCGCCTGTTCGCCCCCCATGACCGAGATGCGCGAATTGGGCCAGGTCCAGAGGAAACGCGGCTGATAGGCGCGCCCGGCCATGCCGTAGTTGCCTGCCCCAAAAGAGCCGCCCACCAGCATGGTGATTTTCGGCACGCTGGTGGTGGCCACGGCGGTCACCATCTTGGCGCCATGGCGCGCGATACCTTCGTTTTCATATTTGCGACCCACCATAAATCCGGTGATATTTTGCAGGAAGACCAGTGGGATTTTGCGTTGGCTGCACAGCTCGACGAAATGTGCGCCTTTCTGCGCCGCCTCAGAGAACAGCACCCCATTGTTGGCAATGATGCCAATCGGCATGCCTTCGACATGGGCAAAGCCGGTCACAAGGGTCTCGCCATAGCGTGGCTTGAACTCATCAAATCGCGAGCCATCGACAATACGCGCAATCACTTCGCGGATGTCATAGGGGGTGCGCAGATCACCGGGCACCACGCCCAGGATCTCTGCGGGGTCATAGGCCGGAGCTTCGGGTGATTGCAGATCGACATGGGCGCCCAGAACCGGCCCCAGTGAATTCACGGCACGTCGCGCCAGCGCCAGAGCATGGGCGTCATCCTCGGCCAGATAATCCGCCACGCCGGACAGGCGGGTGTGGACATCGCCACCGCCGAGATCCTCGGCGCTCACCACTTCACCGGTTGCGGCTTTGACCAGGGGCGGACCGGCAAGGAAGATGGTGCCCTGTTCTTTTACGATGATGGTCACATCCGACATGGCGGGCACATAGGCGCCCCCGGCGGTGCACGAGCCCATCACAACAGCGATCTGCGCGATGCCTTTGGCGGACATGCGGGCCTGATTGTAGAAGATGCGGCCAAAGTGGTCGCGATCTGGGAAGACCTCATCCTGATTGGGCAGGTTCGCACCGCCGCTATCAACCAGATAGATACAGGGCAGATGGTTTTCCTCGGCAATCTCCTGCGCCCGCAGGTGCTTTTTCACCGACATCGGGTAATAGGTGCCGCCTTTGACGGTGGCATCATTGCAGACCACCATGACCTGACGGCCCTGCACCTGACCGATCCCCGCAATCACACCCGCGCAAGGGGCGGCACCGCCATAAAGCGCATGAGCGGCGGTTGCGCCGATTTCAAGGAAGGGTGAGCCGGGATCAAGCAGATTGGCCACCCGTTCACGCGGCAGCATCTTGCCCCGGCTGAGATGACGATCACGCGAGCGCTGACCACCGCCCTGCGCGGCCGCCTGCGCCGCCTCCTGCACTACATCCAGCGCCTCAAGATGCGCCTTGGTGTTTGCCTTGAACTGGTCCGAGGAGGCAATGGCTTGGGATTTGAGTTTCATAGAACCTCCAGGTCGGTCGCTGTGATACGGGAAAATATGAAAAGACAGGGCATTACGGCGTTTCCGCCGCAGCGCGGGCTTTGAGCTCTTTGCGGATGACTTTGCCGGTGACGGTCATCGGCAGCGCGTCGAGAAAGGTGATTTCTCGGGGGTAGGAATAGGTTGCGAGGCGGTCTTTGACCCAGGCGCCCAGATCCTCTTCGCGGACATCGCTGCCGGGTTTGCGCACCACATAGGCTTTGACGATCTCAGTGCGCACCGGGTCGGGTTTGCCGACCACGCCCACAGTGGCCACATCCGGATGGGTCATGAGACAGTCTTCAATCTCCGCCGGGCCAATGCGGTAGCCCGACGAAGTGATGACATCATCATCGCGGCCAACAAAGCGCAGCACACCGTCCTCAAGGACGCCGCGATCGCCCATCAGCATCCAGTCGCCTCGAAATTTCTCGGCAGTGACATCGGGTTTGTTCCAATAGCCCAGAAACATCGATCCTGCGCCGCGACGAATGGCGATATCACCTTCGTCAGAGGTCACCTCGCCCGCGTCATCCACCACTGCAACCTCAAACCCCGGTGAGGCGCGGCCAATGGCGCCGGGCACCGCGTCAAACAGTGCACCACAGGCCGAGGCCACCATATTGCATTCGGTCTGACCGTAGAATTCGTTGATCTCAACCCCAAGCGCCTCACGCCCCCAAGCCAGCATTTCGGCTCCAAGCGGTTCGCCGCCCGAGGCCACCGTGCGCAATCCAGGGATTTCTGCACCTTCGGCTTTGAGAAACCGCAGGGCCGTGGGCGGGAAAAAGATATTCTTCACAGCGCCTTCGCGGACGATGCGCAGGCATTCCTGAACGTCAAAACGCTTCATCCGCACAGCCACCACCGGCACGCCAAGCGCCAGACCGGGCATCAGGATGTCAAACAATCCGCCGATCCAGGCCCAGTCCGCCGGGGTCCAGAGCACATCCCCGTCTTGGCCAAGGAAATTATGGCTCATCTCCACCCCTGGCATATGGCCGGTCAACAGGCGGTGCCCATGCAGCGCGCCTTTGGCTTTGCCGGTGGTGCCAGAGGTATAGATGATGATCGCGGGATCTTCGGGGCCGGTGTCGGCCTGCGTTTGGGGAGCGGCCTCCTGCAGGTCGTACTCTTGCACCACGCTCAGCTTGAACGGGGCCAGCATCTCGGCCCCTTCAGTATCAGAGATCACAACCTGCGCGCCGCTATCGTCCAGACGGCTTTCCAGCGCATCATGACGGAACAGCTTGAACAGCGGGACCGAGATCGCGCCCATACGCCAGATCGCAATATGCGACGCGGCGCAAAGTGCGGATTGCCCAAGAAGCACACCAACCCGGTCGCCGGGCTGTACATCCTGAGCGATCAGAGCCGCCTGCACCCGCCATGACAGGCGTTGCAGGTCGGCATAGGTGATGT
Organism: uncultured Pelagimonas sp.; assembly: GCA_947497905.1. Taxonomy (GTDB): domain Bacteria; phylum Pseudomonadota; class Alphaproteobacteria; order Rhodobacterales; family Rhodobacteraceae; genus CANMIH01. The sequence goes on along the minus strand of CANMIH010000001.1, from coordinate 720,952 downwards.
CCTGCCGAGTCTCACCGCTCAGATCGATGATCGCGACCTTCTCAGGCGCCGTCTCAACCCAGGCATCACAGGCCTGATGAGCCATATTCAGACGGGTTGGCAGATCCCAGGAAAACCCGTCGCGCAACGCGGTATAAGATGTGGCAGGTGTGAGCATCAGCCCCCCGATACAGATTGCAGATAGAGTGTTTGTTTGCCAGTCATGACCATCTGGCACTGAACCGAGGCCGGGCCACCACCGGTGCCGCCGCCCCATTGGCTGTACTCAAACTCACAGGTTTTATCGCGAAACGGGATCCAGGCCCGTTGGGCCGCGCGCAGGGCTTCGGCGCGTTTGATGTGACCACTGTGCTCGGAATCAAGCTGCTTGGCGCTGGCCATCGCCACTTTGTAGGCCGCATTAAGCTTTGCGTCCCAATACTCCCACTCTTTGTGCAGACAGCCCGACATGCCATAGGTCGACCACCCACCCGGTGTGGCCTCCATGCAGTTATCTGCGGCAATCCCGATGCAGGTTTCCCCACCACCGGAACTGAGGCAGATTTCCGTGGCATCATTGGAGTAAATCAGGTCCTCAGCTGACGCGGAGCCGGCAACGAGAACAAATCCAAGAGCAAGAGACAGTCGCATGATGGTAATTCCTTTGCTGAAACATCAATCCGGCGCGATGGTGCCCCGGATTTCTGTTTTCACCAAGGTCAGATATCCCTTGCCTCAGAGCATCTTGTTCATCAGCTCACGACCAATGAGCATCCGGCGGATTTCGCTGGTGCCCGCGCCGATCTCCATCAGCTTGGCATCGCGGAAGAACCGTCCCACCGGTGCATCATTGAGGAAGCCGGCGCCGCCCAAGGCCTGCACCGCCTGATGCGCCTGCACCATGGCCTGCTCACTGGCATAAAGGCAGCAGGCTGCCGCATCCTGACGGGTCACTTCCCCCCGATCACAGGCTTTGGCCACTTCATACACATAGGCGCGGGCCGAGTTCATCGCGGTGTACATATCCGCGATTTTGCCCTGCATCAGCTGGAAGTTCCCGATGGGCTGACCAAACTGTTTGCGTTCGGCGAGATAGGGCATGACCTCATCCATACAGGCCGCCATAATGCCCAGACCAATGCCCGCCAGCACCACACGTTCGTAATCCAGACCGGACATCAGAACGCGCACGCCTTTGCCCTCTTCACCCAGCACATTTTCAAACGGCACTTCGACATCGTCAAAGATCAGCTCGGCGGTGTTCGATCCGCGCATGCCCATCTTATCGAAATGCGGGCCGGTCGAAAAACCGGTCATGGATTTCTCGATCAGAAAGGCGGTGATGCCTTTTGATCCCGCATCCGGGTCGGTCTTGGCATAGACCACCAAGGTATCGGCGTCCGGACCATTGGTGATCCAGTATTTGTTGCCGTTCAGAACATAGCGGTCGTTCTTTTTCTCGGCGCGGATTTTCATCGACACCACGTCGGACCCGGCCGAAGGCTCGGACATCGCCAACGCACCCACATGCTCCCCCGAGACCAGACCCGGCAGATACTTGGCCCGTTGCTCGTCGTTGCCGTTCAGCTTGATCTGGTTGACGCAGAGGTTGGAATGCGCTCCGTAGGACAGCGAGACCGAGGCCGAGGCCCGCGCCACTTCTTCCACCGCAACCGTATGCGCCAGATAGCCCATGCCCGCGCCGCCGAACTCTTCGGGCACGGTGATGCCCAGCATGCCCAGCTCGCCCATCTCGCGCCAGAGCTCGTTGGGGAAGGCATTGCTGCTGTCGATCTCAGCCGCCATCGGTTTGACGCGCTCTTGCGACCACTTGTGCACCATCTCGCGCAGTGCGTTTACATCTTCGCCCAGATCAAAATTCATCGACGCCAGAAACATGCGGTGGCCTCCCATTTATTGAACATCTGTTCATTTCTAGTCACAAACCCGGATTCGGGTCAATGGCTGGCACGCGCAAAACGAAAGGGGCGCGGCTGGCACCCCCTGTGACGTCGCGTAGTAAAAGGGGTTTTTCTGTTCGTTCCAGCGTGGAAATTTATGTCCTTGCATTTGAGAGCGGACAGAAAATGGCTCAACTGATCTGGCTCTCGCCGCCGCCCCCCCTATCTCAGCACGGTCTAATAGGCGTGAGACAATGGGTAGAAATGCCCGCTCCAAATTCCTTGGAAGACACTTACTCTAATGCTCCACTGATCAGGAACCTGCGTGACCAAAAAGACAACCTGAGAGGCCCCCTTGATGGAACGACATTTCAGTAAAGCGCTAATGTCAATCGCCGCCTTGCTTCTATCTCCGTCGCCCCTAACCGCCGGAGCTCCGCTCTTTAATCTTCATTGGTACCTTCAGGATGTCATTGCGGCATCATCGGTGGGAACTGAAACCTACCTAGAATTGCGCAGCCTTGGCCCCTTTGAGGCGGAACTCCTCATCCGAGAGCGCTCGAATCCGACGACGCAATGGACGATGCCAAGACCTGGCTTCGACCGAGACATCGAAGACGCCCAATGCGAGGATTTTGCGCTTAGCAGTTACTCGGAGTGGCGGCATAAGAATTCAGACCGCGTGGACAGCGTGCCCCAATGGCGCGAAGCCTTTCATGGCGTGTCTACGTTAGCCGGCTTTGACAAAATTTTTTCGGCCTTAAACAGGCAACAATCGCAGCTGCAGTGCGACATCCCGGCATCCCCCAAAGCGCCTTCGCGCCTGATGGCTCAGGGGGACTGGACGACACTGTTTTTGACGTCGCAGCCACCCGAATGGGCACAGGCTTTGATGATATGCATGAAGCCATTTCCCATCTACAGATGAGGCTAATTCGGCATCAAAGTTGCGATGAATTTGAGCTCTATGTTTGGACATTCACCCGTTGAAATAGGCTGAATTCTCAGGCCTATTGCGCGGCACAGGGCGGGCGCGTGAGCGCCCCTGCCCCTTTTCTAAGCGGATTTATTCCACCGCAACCTCGTCGAGGGTCAGGGTGCCGTCTCCGTTGCTGTCGAACTCGGCGATAAAGATGCGGGCGGCCTGTTCTTCGCTGATCTCTTCACCCGCCTCTTCGGCGAATTCAGCCTGCAGCAGCTTGTCCTCTTCCGCGATCAAAGCGGCCATACACTCGGTGCTGACACCCAGTTCTTTCGCCTCGTCCTCAACCATCTCGGCCGGGATGTCCGCCATCACTTCGGCGACCGTCACTACCCCGTCGGCGTTGGCGTCGATGCCGAGAAAGATCTCGACCCGCTCGCGCTGAAGCACGCGGGCGAATTCGGTATAAGACAGCAGATTGTCCTTGTCGGTGTCCGCCGACATGATGTCAAACAGCTCATACTCGGTCTCGTCAAACGCCTCGGTCAGAACCGCTTCAAAGCTCTGGCAGACCTCGGGCAGCGGCGCCATGATCTCGGCCGGATCGGGCAGCTCCATGTTCAGCTCGGCCTCATATTCGGCGCGGCTCAGCATGCCGTCGCCATTGGTGTCCAGCTCGGCGAAGGCCACGCGGGCATCGGTCGAGGCCACGGCGGCCTGATTGCCACTGACCAGATAGAAACCAGCCAGCGCCAGGACCGGAAGGGTCGCCAATCCGGCGCGGGTCGGGAATGATTTTGTAAAGCGGGCCATGTGAGTGTCTCCAGTTGTGTTGTCACCCGCATCCTCAGACGATCCCGCCTGCATCAATCCGCGCACATAGCTGCTCATGGTTTCCCCACGATCCGAACAGGTCTTGGCCAAGGCCTGTTTTTCCTCGGGTGACATACGGATTTCGATACTGACGGTTTTCTTGCTCATCTCATGCTCACGTCGTTGGAAGCGTGACAAACCAACTGGAATAGCCCTGCTTCCTTTTCCAATGGTTTCGTGTCCCGCGCCAAGCAAATTCGTGTCCGGACAGCTTAAACCTTTTGTAGGGACAGGGCTGTAACCTATATGGGATCAGGGGGTTACCCGTGCCAGAGCCACAGGCGATGGATTTGGCGTGTTTGCGGGCCTTTCCTTGATTTCTCATAGTTTCGGCAAATTTGAGCCGCATTGTTTCGTTAACCAGTACGCCCGTTATGTTGGAAGTCGCCCCATGCCCGTCACCAATCTGATCGTCAATGGCACCTTTAATGCCGGCTCCACCGGTTGGAGCGGTGTTGATCTGGAAACCAGTTATCGCGAAAGTGCCTATCTCGGGAACGGGTCCAACAACCGTGTGGCCGAAATGGATGGGCGCAGCGGGTTTACCACGGTCATGGAGCAGAGTTTTGTCATCACAGACCCCAATGCCCCAACCCATACGCTGAGCATCGACGCCGCGCTGCGCAATGCCTCGCTGGGACAGGCGGGCAGCGAGGGGTTTACGGTTGAGGTGTTGAACAGTACGGGCGTGGTGGTTGGCGCTATGACGGTTCTGCCCACCACCAACAGCTTTCAGAGTTTCACGCTGGATGTCACCTTCCCCGCGCCCGATACCTATACCCTGCGCCTGACGGAACTTGGCCCGGACAACAGCCTTGGGGCGATCATCGACAATGTCGAAATGCTGGTGTGTTTTTGCAAAGGCACGCTGATCCGCACCGCCTGGGACAGCCGCCCGATTGAGACGCTGCGCGCAGGCGATATGGTCGCCACCTTCTCGGGACTGAAACCCCTGCGCTGGATCGGCAAACGGGTGATTTCTGTTGATGAGCTGGTCGAGGATCCCAAGCTGTCGCCCGTGCGGATCAAGGCCGGAGCTTTGGGGGCGGGTCTGCCGCATAAAACCCTGCGCGTTTCGCGGCAGCATCGCATGCTCGCCCGTTCCCCTCTGGTGGAACGGATGTTTGGCACGCCTGAGGTCCTGGTATCCGCCAATAAACTGGTTGGATTGCCGGGTATAAGCTTTGACACTTCGGTGAAGGAGATCAGCTATTATCACATGCTGTTTGACGCCCATGAAATTGTCTGGGCCAATGACACCCCCAGCGAAAGCCTGCTGGCCACCGATCGGTCGCTGATGGCGTTGTCGCCCGCCGCTCGGGCCGAACTGCGCCGCAGGTTTCCGCATCTCATGAACCAACACAGCGCGCGGATGATCCCACCCCTGCCGAAACAAAAGCGGCTTGCGGAACGGATGCGCAAAAACCGCCGACCTGTGATTGAGATGGACGCCCTGCCCTACGCCGCCTGATACACCGCGCCGACTTCGGCTTTGAGGATCGCTGCGATCTGTTCGCAATCCGCAACGCTAAAGGTCAGTGGCAGGCGCATATCGATGATACCGGCCAAAATCCGGTCACTTGTGGGCATGGCCGCGCTCTCGGCATAGCGCCAGCTGTCATAGCGCGAGGTAAACCCGTTAGGTTCCGCCCCACCAAACCACTTGAGCTCAACCCCACGCTCCGCGCAGCGTTTCAGCACATCCTTTACCTTGTGCGGCTGCCAGTCGAGCAGAAGAAACTGGATCGACGAGCCAACATAGGTTTCCTGCTCTGGGCGTTCTATCACCTGCAGACCCGGTGTCCCGCGCAGCCCCTCTTCCACCGCCACATACCGTTCGTTCCAACGCTGCACCTGTGTGTCGAGATCCCGCAGTTGGGGGCGCAGAATGGCCGCACGCAGGTTGTCCATGCGGCCCGATACATTGGGGGTCACATATTTCACCCGCTCAAACACCTCGGGCGCAGGCGCGGCAAGGTGCCGTTCATAAAGCATATAGGACCCCGAGAGGATCACTGCTTTGGCGGCGATCTCTTCATCGTCGGTGATCAAAAACCCACCTTCGCCGGAATTGACGTGTTTGTAGGTCTGCATCGAGTAACAGCCCACCATTCCCATGCGCCCTGACGGCACTCCGTTCCAGGCGGCCCCCATGGTATGGGCACAGTCTTCGATCACGGTGATGCCATTGTCGTCACAGATCTGCATCAGGCGATCCATGTCACACAGATGCCCGCGCATATGTGACAGCATCAAAACCTTGGCCTGATCTGCCTTGGCTTCGAGATCATCCAGATCAATCACCAGATCCTCGGTCACCCCGACAAACACCGGACGGGCATTCACACTGGCGATGGAGCCCGGCACAGGTGCAAGCGTAAAGGCATTGGTCAATACCGCATCACCGGGCTGCACCCCAATCGCGCGCAGGGCGCAGGCCATGGCATAGCCGCCCGAGGCCACCGCAAGGCAATACTTCGCCCCGGTCTGCGCCGCAAATTCCTGCTCCAGAAGCGCGGTCTCGGACAGTTCGCCCTCGGCCACGTTGTAGCGATGCAACCGGCCAGAGTTCAGAACCGCCAGCGCCGCCTCGATCCCCTCTTGCGGGATGGGCTCTTGCTGGGTGAAATTTCCAGTGAAGATATCAGGTGTCTTTTGGGTCATAGCCGCATGATTGCGATAGCTTTCGAGCTTGGTCAATCACGGCTTTCAGCATCCTGTTCTGACCGCGACGCGTTTCTGTCGGTTTTATCACTTCAAGCGTCGATTCTCTGCCGCAGGCTGAGGATATGACACCGCTGACTTTCATTCATGATCTGACATGGGACGATTTGCCCTCGCATGTTCAGACACACGCCAAGACACTGTTGCTGGACCTAATCTGCATCGCGGCGGGGGGGCTTTCGACCAAGATGAGCCAGATCAGCCGCGATCATGCGGCCGAAGATCTGACCGGCCCCGTGCCAATCCTGTTTGATGGCCGGGGAGCAGCAGCCGGAGCAGCGGCCATGGCAGCAGGCTATACCATCGACAGCCTTGATGGCCATGACGGGTACAATCCGGCAAAGGGCCATGTGGGCTGTCCCCTGCTGCCTGTTCTTCTGGTGTTTGGCCATCAGAGCGCGGTCTCAGGCCGGGACTTCCTTGAGGCCTTGGTCATGGGATACGAATTTGGCAGCCGCGCGGCTGTGGCGCAACATGGCACCGTGCCTGACTATCACACTTCGGGCAGCTGGGGCGCTGTGGCCGGGGCTGCAGGTGGCGCGCGTCTGGCCGGGCTGGACTTTGAGACCACCCGCCATGCTCTGGGGCTTGCGGAGTATCACGGGCCGCGCAGCCAGATGATGCGCTGTATCGATTACCCGACGATGGTCAAAGATGGATCAGGCTGGGGCGCAATTTGTGCGGTCTCAGCAGTGCAATTGGCCCGACGGGGCTTTACGGGCGCTCCGGCCCTCACAGTCGAACAAGCGCCGGAGTATTGGGATACGCTTGGCCAGCGCTGGCTGATCCTTGAGCAATACATCAAGCCCTATCCGGTTTGTCGCTGGGCACAGGCGCCGGTTGAAGGCGTGCTGGCGCTGCGTCGCGCACACAATCTGTCATCGCAGGATGTGGCCAAGATCCGTGTTGAGACCTTCCACGAATCCGTGCGTCTAGCGACATCCGAGCCGAAAACCACCGAAGAGGCGCAGTATTCCACATCGTTCCCGACGGCTGTTGCGCTGGTGCGTGGCGCCCTTGGCCCTGACGATCTGGATGGTGACGCGTTGAACGACCCCGAAATTCTGCGCCTGTCCACCGGGCTAGAGATGACAGAGTCCGACAAGGCCAATGACGCCTTCCCCGGCACGCGCTATGCCCGGGTTACACTCGATCTGACAGACGGGCGCTCGGTCACTTCGGACTGGATGCAGCCAAAGTGGGATCCAACTTCGCCACCCACAGCGGAGGAGATGCGCGACAAGTATCACGCATTGGCCGATCCGGTGTTGGGGCCAGACCGTGCGCGGGAAATCGCCGGAATTGTTGCAGAATTGGAGACACGGCCCCTGTCTGAACTCACCGAGCTGCTGTTTCGCCCGGTGTAATCGAAATACGCGCGCGTGGGGCCTAAGCCCCACCGCGCACCTAGCCAATCAGTCGGGTCACTTCGCCGGGAAGTTGGTGGAAATGGTCGATCACCGCGTCAGGCTCCAACGCGTGCACGTCGCTTTCGCCGGGGGCAAAGGTCACCAAAATGCTGGGCACACCTGCCGCTTTTGAGGTGCTCCGATCGGTTTCGGTATCGCCCACCAGAAGCGATCGGCTCCGCGTACCGCCACAGGCATCCACGGCCGCCCAATAGGGCGCAACATCCGGTTTGCGGGTTGGCAGCGTATCCGCGCCAATCAGCGACCCGAACAAATCCCGCACCCCCAACTCACGCATCAATTGCTCCGCCAAACCCTCAGGTTTGTTGGTGCAGATCCCAACGGCGTAGCCTTTGCTGCGCAAGGCTTCGATCTCATCCACCGCCCCGTCGTACATCTTGGTGTGCACCGACAGGGCCTCGGCATAGGCGGTCAGAAGACGCGGATACCATTGCGTCACGGTCTCCTCCGACATGGCGCCTTCGCGGGTCAGACCCCGGGTCAGCATCGCGCGACCACCGCGCACCGCAACACCGGCATCCGCCACCGGATCAAGCCGCGTCACAATGCCCATTTCGTCGAAACATACATTGGCCGCCGCAATCAGATCGCCACTGGTATCTGCCAGAGTGCCATCCAGATCAAAAATCACACATGCCGTCACGACGGGCTCCTCCCCTGCCACGCCCCGTAATGTTGCGTGAGTTTTACATCCTTGTCTTAGTGCCCTAGACGGATAAAACGACATCAACGAAATGACAAATGGGTTTAAAGCATGAGTATTGCGCTAATTGTTCTCGCGGCAGGCAAAGGCACACGCATGCAGTCGGATCTTCCGAAGGTTCTGCATAAGATCGCCCACGCTCCGATGCTGTGGCACGCGTTACGCGCAGGTCAGACGCTTGAACCCGACCACTGTGTGGTTGTTGCCGGTCACGAGGCCGCATTGGTTGAGGCCTCGGCCAAAGACTATGATCCCGAAATTCAGGTTGTTCTGCAGAGCGAACAGTTGGGCACGGGCCATGCGGTGTCTCAGGCCAAAGAAGCGTTGGCAGGGTTCGAAGGCGACGCCATCGTTTTGTATGGCGATACACCGTTTATCCGTCAGGAAACCCTCGAAGCCATGGCCGCCGCGCGTGAGACCCATGATGTGGTTGTTCTGGGGTTTGAGGCCGCAGACCCCGGCCGCTATGGCCGTCTGTTGACTGACGGGGACGCATTGCAGGAAATCGTCGAATTCAAAGACGCAACCGAAGCGCAGCGCGCCATCACCCTGTGCAACTCGGGCGTGGTTGCCGTCAAATCTGAGGTCTTGTTTGATCTGCTGTCCGCCGTGAGCAATGACAATGCGGCTGGCGAATATTATCTCACCGACATCGTAGGCATTGCCCGCGCGCGTGGGCTATCGGCCACTGTGGTGCGCTGTGACGAAAGCGAAACTCTAGGCGTCAACTCGCGTGCAGAACTGGCCACCGCCGAAACGCTGCTACAACAGCGTAAACGTCAAGATCTTCTGGAGGACGGCGTGGCCATGCAGGCCCCCGAGACCGTTTATCTGGCCTGGGACACTGTGATTGGACGCGATACCGAGATCGAACCCAATGTGGTCTTTGGACCGGATGTCACCGTCGAAAGCGGCGCGCGCATCCGCGCCTTTTCGCATCTCGAAGGCGCGCATGTATCGCGCGGCGCCGTTGTTGGCCCCTATGCGCGCCTGCGCCCCGGTGCGGAGCTGGCGGAAGATACCCGCGTTGGCAACTTTGTTGAGATCAAAAACGCCACGCTGGGCGAAGGGGCTAAGGTCAATCACCTGACCTATATTGGCGACGCCGAGATTGGCGAGCGCAGCAACATCGGGGCGGGCACAGTCACCTGCAACTATGACGGGTTCTTCAAACATCGCACCGTGATTGGAAGCGACGCCTTTATCGGCTCGGATACCATGCTTGTTGCCCCTGTCACAATTGGCGATGGCGCGATGACCGGTTCAGGCTCTACCATCACTAAAGATGTTCCTGCAGGCGCATTGGCCCTTGGCCGTGCCCGGCAAGACAACAAACTTGGATTTGCCACCAAGCTGTTTGATATGCTGCGTTCGAAAAAAGCGCAGAAAAAGTAACCAGTAAGACCAATAAGACGCCAGTAAGGCGCGGATTGTTGAACGATTGAGAGGACGTAGCCATGTGTGGAATCGTAGGGGTTCTGGGCGGACATGAAGTCGCCCCAATGTTGGTTGAGGCGCTGCGGCGTCTGGAATACCGAGGATATGACAGCGCGGGTATTGCAACCCTTCAGGATGGCGTTCTGGATCGCCGACGCGCGGTTGGCAAGCTGGTGAACCTCTCGGATCATCTTGTGCACAATCCATTGGCAGGCAAAGCCGGTATTGGCCACACCCGCTGGGCCACCCATGGCGCTCCGTCCGAGACCAACGCCCACCCGCATCGCGCGGGCTCGGTGGCTGTGGTCCACAATGGTATCATCGAAAACTACAAAGATCTGCGCGCAGATCTGGCCAAAGCTGGCATCACCCCACAGACCGAAACCGACACAGAAACCGTGGCTCTGCTCGCGCAGCAATTCCTTGCGTCGGGCAAAACACCAGTTGAGGCCGCGATGGCGACCATCGAACAGTTGGATGGGGCCTTTGCGCTGTGTTTCCTCTTTGAAGGCCACGACGATCTTCTGGTCGCCGCCCGCAAAGGCAGCCCACTTGCCATCGGCCATGGCGACGGGGAAATGTATGTAGGTTCGGACGCCATCGCCTTGGCCCCGATGACCAACCTCATCACCTATCTGGATGAAGGCGACCGCGCCGTCGTCACCCGTGCCGGGGTCGAGATTTTCGACGAAACTGGTGCAGCGGTCACCCGTGAGATGCGCGAACTTCAGGTGGATGCCGCCCGCGTCGACAAAGGTGGCTATAAACACTTTATGGCCAAAGAAATTGCCGAGCAGCCCCAGGTGCTGTCCTCCGCGTTGCAGGCCTATTTGACCGAAGAGGGCATCGCCCTACCCGAGCCCGGCATTGATTTCACCAAGGTCGACCGTCTGGTGATGGTCGCCTGCGGCACCGCCTATTACGCCTGCTTTACGGCCAAATACTGGTTTGAGAAAATAGCAGGCATCCCGGTGGAAGTCGATGTCGCCAGCGAGTTCCGCTACCGCGAACCACCCATCATGCCCGGCACCTCGGCGCTGTTTGTTTCCCAATCTGGCGAAACCGCCGACACACTTGCGGCGCTACGCTATTGCGCTGGCAAAGCTGACAACATCTTCTCGGTGGTCAATGTGCCGGAAAGCTCGATTGCGCGGGAAAGTGATCTGGCCCTGCCGATCCACGCGGGCACCGAAATTGGCGTGGCCTCAACCAAGGCCTTTACCTGTCAGCTCAATGTGTTGTTGTTGTTGGCGCTCAAAGCTGCCGAAGCCAAAGGCCGCCTGACCCGCGACGAGGTACAGGACACCCTGACCGCGCTGCGTGCCATGCCCGGCCTGTTCAACGCCGCGCTGGATCGCGATGCGGATATCGCGGCCACCGCCAAGAAGATCTCCGAAGCGCGGGATATTCTCTTTCTTGGACGCGGGTTGATGTATCCACTGGCTCTGGAAGGTGCGCTGAAACTCAAAGAAATCAGCTACATCCATGCGGAAGCCTATGCCTCGGGCGAGCTGAAACATGGCCCCATTGCCCTTGTCGACAAACATGTGCCGATTGTGGTTCTGGCCCCGCGCGACAGCCTGTTTGAGAAAACCATCTCGAACATGCAGGAGGTCATGGCGCGAGGTGGAAAGGTCTGTCTGATCACGGACGAGGCCGGGGTGAAAGAAGCCGGCGCCGATGTCTGGCGCACCATCACCATGCCCGCCGTGCCCGAGGTGCTGAGCCCGTTACTCTATGCAATCCCGGCCCAGCTTTTGGCCTATCACACGGCCATCGCCAAAGGCACCGATGTGGATCAGCCGCGCAATCTGGCCAAATCCGTCACCGTGGAATAACGGCGGGAGATGGGGGCTTTGCCCCCTCTTGCCCTGCGGGCCATTCACCCCCAGAGTATTTGTCGAAAAGAAGAAGCACCGGGGGCGTGATATGGGCAAACAATTTGATGAAATCTCTGCGGCGCATCAAAAATTCATCGAAGATCAGAAGATCTTTTTTGTGGGGTCCGCCGCCGAAGAAGGACGCGTGAACATCTCACCCAAAGGGGGAGATGCCCTGCGTGTGCTTGGGCCCAATCGTCTTGTCTGGCGCAATCTGACCGGTTCGGGCAACGAAACCGCGGGGCATCTTGCGCGGGTCAATCGGATGACGGTGATGTGGGCTTCGTTTGACACGCGGCCTATTATTCTAAGGTGTTATGGCACGGCCCGGACCCTGCATCCTCGGGATGCAGAGTTTGCAGAGCTTAATGCGCTGTTTCCTGAACACGTCGGGGCCCGACAGATCTATGATGTGTCGGTCGATCTGGTGCAGAGTTCCTGCGGCTATTCCGTGCCGTTCTTCACCTATGACAGCGACCGGGACGTTTTGAACAAATGGGCCGAAGACAAAGGTCCCGAAGGGATCGAGGATTATTGGCGCACCCGCAACACCGAAACCCTTGATGGCATGCCGACGCATGTGGTGATCGATGATGACACTTGAGGACGCCTTTGAGGCACTGAAGGCCAAGGCCGTCCCTGAAAAGGTTGAGGGGCAAGCCGCCTATCACAAGGTGCCCCGCACCTATCTCGGGGTGTCCAATCCGGATATCAATGCGCTGACCACGGTCTGGCGACGTGAGCTTAGCGTTGAAGAGCGCGTAGCCTTGGCCGAGGGCCTTTGGCAGACAGATATTCACGAGACGCGGGTGGCCGCCGCCAAGCTTTTGACACAGGCCCGGCTTCGGCCCGATGATGCGGCCTGGCACTTGATTGCCTCTTGGGTGCCTGACTTTGATGCCTGGGCAATTGCAGATCATGCCTGTTCCGCCGGGTCACGGCGTCTGGTTGCCGATCCGAGCCGGATTGATGAGGTTGAGGCCTGGACCACAAGCGAGCACATGTGGACCCGCCGCGCGGCACTGGTGATCACCCTGCCTTGGACCAAACAGAATTTCCCGACAGAACAGGATCTTGAGGTGCGAGACCGGGTTCTGGGATGGGCCGCGAGATATGTGCCTGACCGCGATTGGTTCATTCAAAAGGCCATTGCTTGGTGGCTACGTGAGCTGTCGAAGCATGATACATCGCGGGTTGAGGCCTTTCTCGAAGAGCACGGCAGCGCCATGAAGGCTTTTGCCCGCAAAGAGGCTGGCAAATACCTGCGTTAATCCGCCTGTGCCAGCAACCAATCCCGCACCACATCAACGGCGCCGCCCGCTTTGCGGCTGCGCTGCGCCAGAAGATAGAAATCCTGTCCGCCGTTCAGATGATCCGGCACAGTTTGACAGAGCTGCCCTGACGCTAGTTCACGCGCCACAAGAAATCGGGACACCAGCGCCGCCCCCTGCCCGGCCACCGCCGCATCCACCGCCAGCGCGGTCTGATTGAAGTGGAGATTGCGCGCGGAACTATCTGTCAGACCGAGATGTTTGAGGAACTCGGGCCACAGGTTATGGGCGTCATGGAGTTTTGGCATCTCGGACACTGAGGGATGGGCGGCAATCATCGCAGGACTGGCGACCGCAACGATATCCTGACGAAACAGCAGATCGACATCCAACGCCGCGCGCGCGGGTGGCTGGCCCTGCCGGATGGCCAGATCAATTCCATCGCTGTGAAACCGAGACAGCGCCTCTGTGGCCATCACCCGCAGATCGATATCCGGGTGAGCCTCGGCAAATGCACCGAGATTGGGGATCAGCCATTTGGCGGCGAAGGTGGGGGTCACACTGACCATCACCTTGCCCGGTTGCGGTTTCAGCGTCTGGGTGGCGGCAACCAAGGCCTGAAACGCCTCTGACACCTCAACGTGATAGGCGCGCCCTTCCGGGGTAAAGGCCAGCCCTCGAGGCAGACGCTCGAACAGCACCAGCCCCAAATGCGCCTCAAGCTGGCGCACATGTTGCGACACCGCGCCCTGTGTCACCCCAAGATCCTCGGACGCCCGTCGGAAGTTGAGATGACGCCCGGCCGCATCAAAAGCACGCAGGGCGTTGAGAGGGGGGAGATCATCCATAAGCCACAATTTTTTCTACTGTCTCTGACATGCAATTCTGTCGCGCAAATTGGAGAAACACCAGACATGATGGGGTATCTCGAAAAGGATTTCTCCAATGACACAAGAAAAAGTAGCTCTAATCACCGCAGGTGGCAGCGGGCTTGGGGCCGCAGCAGCCCGGCAGTTGGCCGCAGATGGCTTCCACGTCGGCGTTTTGTCGTCCTCAGGAAAAGGCGAGGCTCTGGGCAAGGAACTTGGCGGGTTTGGCGTCACCGGGTCCAATCTGGTGGTTGAGGATCTTCAGGCGCTGGTCGACGGCGCCATGTCACGCTGGGGCCGGGTTGATGTCCTGGTGAACTCTGCAGGCCATGGCCCGAAAGGCCCGGTGCTTGAGATCTCGGACGACGATTGGCATCTGGGCATGGACTATTACCTGCTCAACGTCATTCGCCCGACACGGATGGTCACCCCGATCATGCAGGCGCAGGGCGGCGGCACCATTCTCAATATCTCCACCTTTGCGGCCTTTGAACCGGACCCGCAGTTTCCAACATCCGGGGTGTTCCGCGCTGGCTTGGCTGCGTTCTCAAAACTGTTCGCTGACAAATACGCTTCGGAAAACATTCGCATGAACAACGTCTTGCCGGGCTACATTGACAGTCTGCCCGAGACCGAAGCCCGTCGCGCAGCGATCCCGATGGGACGCTATGGCACAGAGGCGGAAGTGGCCTCTTTGATTGGCTGGCTGGCCTCTGAAAACGGCACCTATATGACGGGGCAGAACCTGCGCGTGGATGGGGGTCTCACCCGCGCGGTCTAATCAGATCACCGTCTGACCCAGTCAACGAGCCTGACTTCAAGGGCGGGGCATCATCTTGCGCAGAACTTTCGAAGATGATGCTCCGCCCTAGTGAGCTGTCATATCACTGGAAGTAGTCTTCCAGTTGGCGCAGGTGTCCCTCAAATTCGCGACACATGGTGATCTGCCGGACATTGGGGTCATAAAAGGCGTTGGCTTCGCCGCAGTCTTCAAACACCACGGTCAAAGGGTGAGACAGCTGAAATTCGGAATTTAACGCCGCCACTTCTTCGGCCAACATTTCGCCAACCAGACCGGGTTCCCCTTTGTACTCGATTTGGTGGCCATCTTTTCGCTCAGCCAGCTCATCCAAAATCATGCCCCAGCTGTTCCAGGCCTGATCAAACTCTTCTGGACAATAGTCCGCCCGCTCGATCGGCAGCTCCATATCTGCGGCGAACTCGCCGCGGGCATCCGGATTTGCGCCATAAAACAGGCAGACCGTGTTGTAAAACCGCTGTTCATCGGGGCCATGCACATCCCACCACGGCACATCATGGCTTTCGCTATTTATTGCCTCACCCAGAAAGCCTAGCGCCGCATCATAAGCGAGCGATACGGCGCTTTCTTCTTCGTAAAGCGTGTCGATCAGAAAGATCGAAAACACATCTGCGGCATCTTCCTCTTGCCCAAAGATCGGCACCCCTTCGGAATGAATCAAAGCATGCCCCAGCTCGTGATAAAAAATCCCGAGCATGTTCGCCTCAACAAAGGCATCCTCCATCTCATCCGCCCAAACGGGCAAGGCCGCCAGAGCAAAAGCGAAAGGTAGAAACCGCATAGTTTATCCTCCTGTGAACACCTGAAGGGTGGGCAGATCCGTCAAAGGTGCCTCAATGATGCGCATCGCGGCCAGCGAAATCCGGCTACCGGCGGTGGCTTCTCCCTCAATCGGGATCAGGTCCACCTGCGCAGACCGGCCAGATCCGGGAAACCGCACCCGCCCGGTTGTGGCCTCAGACACCAACGGGGTCTCCAGCCAGAAACCAGGTTTGGTCGGATCCCCAAGGCTGGCGACGGTCTCGCCCAGTTTGATCTCACCAGATTTCGCGGGAGCCGCCGCGGCCTCGGCCCGCTCAGATGCCGTAGTTGTGTCAAATTGTTCCACCGTCCGCGCATCTGCAGGCGGTGCCGGAGCCAGCGCTTCTGGCCGGGCCTGAGGGCGGGTTGGTTCAATTACTTCTGTGGTTTCAGGCTTATCCGCCTGAATAGGCAGGTTCGAGCAGGCCGACAAAATCAATACGGCGGGGATCAAAATTCTTACGCTCATCATACTACGACTATGGTCGCCTCCAAACTCTCGTACCCCCAGCCTTGCCGAATTCACCGCAGATGACTAGGTTCTTCGTTATGACAGCACCTCTTATCGACCCGTTCATGCGCCCGATTTCCTATCTGAGAGTCTCGGTCACCGACCGATGCGACTTTCGGTGTGTCTATTGCATGTCTGAGAATATGACCTTTCTTCCGAAGAAAGAACTCCTGACGCTGGAGGAGTTAGATAGGCTTTGCACGGCTTTTGTCGATATGGGGGTCGAAAAGCTGCGGATCACCGGCGGTGAGCCGCTTGTGCGCCGCAACATCATGCAATTCTTCCACGGCATGTCCCGGCATCTTGAAAGCGGCGCGCTGAAAGAGCTGACCCTGACCACCAATGGGTCACAGCTCACCCGCTTTGCCAAAGATCTTTATGCCGCTGGTGTGCGCCGCGTGAATGTCTCTCTTGATACACTCGACGAAGAGAAGTTTGCCAAGGTTACTCGCTGGGGCCGCCTGCCAGCGGTTCTGCGTGGCATTGATGCCGCGCTTGAGGCCGGGCTGCGGGTTAAACTGAATGCGGTGGCACTCAAAGGCTTCAACGAAGACGAGCTGTTTTCGATCACCGAATGGTGCGCCGACCGGGGTGTTGATCTGACCTGGATCGAAGTCATGCCCATGGGGGACGATATCGGCAGCGAAATGCGCCTGGATCAGTATTGGAAACTGACCGACCTGCGCGAAAGGCTCTCGGATCAATACACAGTCACGGACCTGCCGGACAGCACCGGCGGGCCTGCGCGCTATGTCCGTCTTGAGGAAACCGGTCAACGTATCGGCTTTATCACGCCGCTGAGCCATAACTTCTGCGAAAGCTGCAACCGCGTTCGCCTGACCTGCACCGGCGATCTGTTTATGTGTTTGGGACAGGAAGATTACGCCGATCTGCGTGCACCGCTGCGCAATCATCCCGGCGATGACGCCGCCCTTGAGGCCGCCATCCGCGAGGCCATCACCCACAAACCCAAGGGCCATGATTTTGACTATTCACGTCAAAAAGCCGACGGCAAAATGATGCGCCACATGAGCCACACCGGCGGTTGATCTCGCCCCCGATTTTTCAAGAAAAATCGCAACGAAGGGCGCACCCGGCCAAAAAGCCTGCGCGCTCCTTCGTCTGTAAGATAGCTAAACCGCCCCCCAATAGAGTGTTTCACTTGTGTGCTTGGCTGAAAGGCCTGCGAATATGGCCAGAAATGCACCGAAAGCCGGTAGATGGGCAGACACGCGTGGTGCGCGCCTCATCCGTGTCAGCTAGCCGGTTTCTACTTCCAATCGTATTACCAAAACCAAGGTCAAAATGACGGCGATGACAAGAAAAATCGCCCCGACACTCCACGCGACAGGGGCAGAGTAGACGTCGGCGATGGCTCCGACCAAAACCAAACCCACGGCCGCGCCCAACTGTTTGATCAATGACCGCAACGACAGCATGGTGGACCGCTGACGGTCTGCGACACAGCGATGTAAAATGCTACTCTCGGGTGTCTCGCTCACGCCCAAAAACACCGAATACACAATGAAAGCCAACAGGAAGCCGATGATATGGCCCTGCAACGCCAATAGGATCTGAAGGCCCGCCAAACACGCGAATGTCGCCGCGAGTGTCACGGCATGCCGGCGTTTGAACAGCCGACTGACATGCGGCGACACTGACGCACCCAGAGCGTTGGAAAAGAAATACGTCGCCGTCAGGACGCCAATGAGGGTGTTTGCGTAATCCGCATCTATCATTGGCTTGGCATGCGTTGGCCAGATAACCTCGACCGGGTTGGTCGCCATCAGAAAGAAGGCCTGCGCTGTCAAAAGAACCGACAATATCGGGTGTTTCAAGGCGAGACGGCCTGCCTCCCTGATCACCCGTGGGACATTTGCGAACCCCTGCCTAAGAGCCCTGCCACTCGTCGGGCGCGGCGCTTCGACGATCGCGACCATGGTGAACACAAACACGCCCAGCATCACACCAAAGCTTGCAACATAGGACACATCGTAGATGCCGAAACCGACACGTGTCGCGACGGAGCCCAAGATATCAGGCAGCAGACCGCCCAGAATGGCCCCAAAGGCCAAGCCCATGGCATTGGCCGATTGCGCTTTGGCGAGTGCGGGTTGAACATCCACATTTGGCGCGATGGTTTTGAAGGTCTCCACAAACCACGCATCCAGCGTGCCAGAACGGAGCGCGCGTCCGAACCCAATAAACGCAAATGACAGCGCCAGAACGTAGAAGTTACGTGTTGCGAGAAAGAGCGCCAGAGAGATCAAACTTGCGACGACCGCCGTAAAAAAGACCGGCTTACGTCCAATGCTGTCGGCGAGCCCGCCAAAGGGCAACTCCAGCGTCATGGTCGTAACCGAATAGACGCCGAAGAGGAGCGAAATCTGAAAAAGATCCATACCACGGTCGGTCAGTGCCAAAGCAACAACCGCAACGGTCAACCCCATCGCAAACCGGTCAAGAAACTGGTGGATCTGAAACACCCGAATGTGTCGTCGCGCCGGACCCGTCAATACAGTGAATGAAAAATCAATGTCGGTACTCATGCCTGCAACAATGACGGAACCACGACCAAGCACAACACCCTAGGTCAAAGACAACCTAGGCCGGACACATAACCGCTTTCGGTGCCATTCTTAGCTCTCAGTCGCTGGCAGGCTCTTCTGCCCGCCGCCTACCGCAGCGGCTACGCCCGTTGTAGAGGGCGCGGATGTTGGCAATCCACGGGCCACGCGCATGGCGAGAAAGGCGAAGGCCTGTGCCTCTAACATGTCGCCATCCAATCCGGCGGTTTCGATCGCGTCGACCGGACAATCCAATCCGGCCTGCAACATTTTCATCATCACTGGGTTTTTGCGCCCCCCACCGGTGACAAGCAGCCGCGAGGGCAGGCTGGGACAGTGTTCGATCCCCTGCATCACAGCGGCGGCGGCCATGGCGGTCATTGTGGCGGCAGCATCTGCGTCGCTGAGTTCACGCACAAGATCCATCATCAGCGAAAAATCATCCCGGTCGAGGGATTTGGGTGGCATCTTGCGGAAATAGCTTTCGGCCAGAAACAGCTCAAGCGCGCCGTCCTCAACCCGCCCTTTGGCGGCAATCTTGCCATCCAGATCACAATCGAGCCCCAGACGTTCGGCCACGAGGTCATTGATCGGCGCATTGGCCGGCCCGGTGTCAAAGGCCAAAAGCGCGCCGGGCTCTTGCGGGGTCTCTTTGCGGGGGTCCACCCAAGTGATGTTACCAACCCCACCGAGATTGAGGAAGGCGATGGGCGTATCGGCCTGGATACGTTTGGCGCAGGCAAAATGGTAAAACGGCGCCAGCGGCGCGCCTTCGCCCCCCAGTGCCACATCCGCGCTGCGGAAATCCCAGACCACCGGCACACCAAGCGCCCGCGCCAGAACCGCGCCATCGCCCATTTGATGGGTGCCACGTCCTTTGGGATCATGGGCCAGCGTCTGGCCGTGGAACCCGATCAGATCCACATCGTCAAAGCGGGACAACAGATCGATATGCGCGCTGTGAATCACCTCGCGCGCCTCGGCAACGTCATCCTCCTGCCAGCGCCCCAGCGCCGCCCGCAGCACCGCGCGCTCAGGATCGCTGTAGGGCCGATACTCTGACCGGCCAAATTCCAGTATCTGCTCACCATCAGTGCGGATCACCGCCGCATCGACCCCATCCAATGAGGTGCCGGACATCGCCCCCAGCACATTCAACGCCCCCTGCCCCAACATGCTCTTTCCCTCGGCCTCTGACTTACTTATAGCTTGCGGCGCAGTATAAAGAGGTGACCCTATGACCTACCATCCCAAATCGGACTTCATGCGCGTCATGATCGAGCGTGGCTTTTTGGCCGATTGCACCGATTATCAAAACCTGGACGAGGCTTTGGTCAACGGGGTGGTTCCGGGCTATATCGGCTTTGACGCAACCGCCAAATCGCTGCACGTCGGATCGCTGATCCAGATCATGATGCTGCGCTGGTTGCAGAAAACCGGTCACCAGCCGATCACCCTGATGGGCGGCGGCACCACCAAGGTGGGCGATCCGTCCTTCCGCGCCGATGAACGCCCGCTTTTGACCGCCGATCAGATCGACGACAACATCAGCGGCATCAAGCAGGTCTTTGCCAAATACCTCGACTACGACACAGACGCACCAAACAAGGCGCTGATGCTGAACAATGCCGAGTGGCTGGATGGTCTGAACTATCTTGAGTTCCTGCGCGACATCGGCCGCCATTTCAGCGTCAACCGCATGTTGTCGTTTGAATCGGTGAAATCGCGTCTGGATCGCGAGCAGTCGCTGTCGTTCCTCGAATTCAACTACATGATTCTGCAGGCCTATGACTTTCTCGAACTGAACCGCCGCTATGGCTGTCTTGTACAGTTTGGTGGATCGGATCAGTGGGGCAATATCGTCAACGGAATCGACCTGACCCGCCGGGTGATCGACAACCAGATCTACGGCCTGACCTCGCCGCTTCTGACCACCTCGGACGGCAAGAAGATGGGCAAATCGCAGGATGGTGCGGTGTGGCTGAACGCCGACATGCGCTCGCCCTATGAGTTCTGGCAGTTCTGGCGCAACACCACCGACGCCGATGTCGGCCGCTTCCTCAAGCTCTACACCGAGCTGCCGCTCGAGGAATGTGAGCGTCTGGGCGCCTTGGCCGGATCCGAGATCAATGACGCCAAGATCATTCTGGCAAACGAAGTCACCACCCTGTGCCATGGCGCAGAGGCGGCGGCAGCAGCAGAGCAGACAGCGCGTGAAGTCTTTGAAAAAGGCGGCGTAGGTGACGATCTTCCAACACTTGAGCTGTCGCGCGAGGAGATTGGCGATGGCATCTCGATTGTGCAGCTAATTGTGCGTTCGGGTCTGGCCAAATCGGGCAAAGACGCCAAGCGTCTGATTGCCGAGAATGGCGCCAAGATGGACGACGCGCCAGTGAGCGAAACCGGCATCGTTCTGGACGCCGCCGCACTGGCCTCGCCGGTGAAACTCAGCGCCGGGAAAAAGCGCCACGCGCTGGTGAAACTGGCCGATTGATCGGCAGGGCCGCGAGGCCCTATTTAGAAACTTCAGTTGCAGACCGCACCCGTGGTCTGCAATTATTTGGACCTTGCGTTTCTTGTCTCAGCTCTGTCTTAGCCAGAAATAGTGCTAGCACTTCGCATGTCTATTTCATCTGTTTTCTATCTACCCTTCAGACTTCCTCATACTGACCCAACCGTCGTTAGTCGCTTTAAGGATTTTTTTATATCGCGCATAAAATTCAATCAGCATTTCGTCTGAAAGCGTATCCGTCGCCACAGCATGATCAAAATCCTCCCTCAGTTCAAAAAACTGATTGCGCGCCGAAATATTTAGAATCCAAAGCGCCTTATGCCGGAACAGCCCGTCCCATGCGGTGACAATTGCCAATAGCGCAGTCAAAACTATCGCCAGAACTTGAAACGCATCGCTGACATCGTGAAAAAACTTAAGTTGGCCAATACCCAATAGTGCAGTGGTGGCCGCAGCTGCGGTTCCCTTAAATATTTCCACCTCTGTTGTTCTGCGTCGATCTCGGAAAACCTTCTTTTTGAATACTTCCACGTGATGTTCGATGTTGCTTCGCAAAATTTCCCTATCGACAGCGAGTGAGTTCATTCTATCGTCCACTTTTTAATGAGCTAGTTTCTAGATGCTTTTACAGATCTCACAATATCCACAAAATGAAGTTGTTAACAAAGCACCAAAGAGACATTCATCAGTTTTGCCCACTCTAATCAGGCCCCGCTTGCATGGGGACAGCCATTGGTGCCAAGCACACGTCCGCTGGATAGAACATCCGAACCTAAGTAGAACAGCAAAAACTTGCTGCGAGGCTACAGCCCCAGCGCCCGATGTGTCCGGAAAACGCGTTTTGTGGCGGGAACGGAAGCATCAGGCGTTGGTCGGACCCTCACAAGCCAATCGACAGGCCCGCCCAGAGGCACAGCCACCCTAAGAAAGCTTTGACTTACACTTAGCTTGCACAACATTCAGCTCGGTTTTGGGATCGCCAACTATGAGCGTTAAAACAAAACCTGCACAACGCTCAGCGCGATAAACGGCAGCGACAACACCACTGCCAGCAACAGTGCCGAAGCGGCGGTTGGGCGCGGGCGCGACAGGGCCATGGCAGAGACCTTGTGATGCGAGCGGGGGGCGATCTGGCGCAAAGAATCAGGTTTCATAAACATAGTTAACCACCCAGAAACTTTCGGTGGGGTTAATGGCGCTATGCGTGACCTTCTTCTTCCTTTGCCGCAATCGCCAGAATACGCCAAAGCCTGCAAAGCCATGGGGCTTGAGCTGCGCCTGTGCAAACGTGAAACCGGCGGCGATATCAACCTGCTATGGCAGGTACAATCACGCAAGCTACCTGTTCTGGGCCGCGTCGATATGGTGTCGCGGGGTCCAGTTGGACGAACGCCCGCGGATGTGGCGCGCTGGCTTGAACGCTGGGATCGCTGGCATGACGGGCGGCCAATGCTGTTGAATGCAGACGGCATGCAGGCCTCGGCCCTGAAACGCGCCGGTTTTTTTCCCCTGATGACCCCCGCCACTCTGGCGATGCTTGATCTCGGTGAACCCAACGAGATGCGCGCAGGTCTGCATCAAAAGTGGCGCAACCGGTTGAACCGCGCCGAGGCCTTGGGCGTCAAGGTGACCCGGCATGCGCTCAGCGATGGGCATTGGGTGCTACACCGCGAGTTGGAACAGGCCAAAACCAAAGGCTATCGCGGATTGCCCCCGGCCTTTTCCGCCTGTTACGCCCGCGCCAACCCCGGTCAGGCCGTGGTCTTTGAGGCCCGCCACAACAAAGAGCTTGTCGCCGCCGCCGTGGTGCTGCGGCATGGGCGCATGGCCACCTGGCAGATCGGCCATAGCACCGATCAGGGCCGCAAGGTAAATGCCATGAATGCAGTGCTGTGGCAGATGATAGGCTGGCTGGCGGATCAGGGGCATGACACGCTGGACCTTGGTATCATCAATTCAGACGATGCCGCCGGGCTGGCCCGGTTCAAACTGGGCACCGGCGCCCGCGCGCACCGTCTGGCGGGTACATGGCTGCACTACGGCGCCCTTGCCCCGATCGCGCGGCGTCTGCCCGCCGCGCTTGTGGCCTAATTGAGCATCCAGGTGCCTTCGGGCCAGAAGGCGTGGAAGGCAAAGGCAAACATAACATCATGGGGCAGATCCCGCCCCTGCCCGTCCTTCACCCGCACCGAGCCCACATCGCGCCCCTTGGCAATACTGTCCGTGTCCAGCGCCGAGGCCTGACCGGGCTTCCAAGACAGGACCACGCCCGCTTCGCTGATCTCTTGTTCTTTCGCCAGACGCGCCATGGTCCAGGCCCGGTCGCCCACACGCACCACCCGCATCAGAGGCGGGATATCATGCGGCGGCATCTCTCCTGAATAGAGGAACGGACGGTGCGAACTGTCATAGCCGCGATAGGGATTGCGGCCATAGGGGCGGTTCCACGGTGGTTCGGCCATGACCAGCCCATCCGGATTGCGCGCGGTGAACTGGGCCCAGCTCTCCATCCAGCTCGGCAAGGTGTCTAGTTCAACGCCAGTCATCTCCCCCACAATCCCCTCACCAATGGCCTGCTGCCACCAGCTTTCGGTCTCGCGGTCATACATCACCATGTCAGACTTGCGCAGCTTGCCCGACACCCCAAAACTCAGCACCCGCCCCTGCACCCGACGGTCAAAGGTGATGCCCGAGTTACACAGGGGGCAGAAGGTCACCGCCACAGGCAGATCACCGATCTGATCGTTCACAATCTCATGCCAGGTCAGATAGCGGATGGGATAGGCGCGCGGGCGTTCTCCCTCGATCTTGACGGTGATCACCGGTTCCGACGGCTGAATGCGCTGTTCCTGCGCCGCTTCGATAAACTGCGGATCACTCAGCGCCGGAATGCCGTCTTTAGGCGGCCCGCCAGACATGATCTCAACCCAGTTGGTGATACTGGTCTGGGCAAAATCGGTCTTCGGCCATTCGTGCTTCCAAAACCCCGGATCCGCCGCAACCGATCCCGCAAACACCATAGCCGCCAAAGTGGCAATCACACGCATGAGACATCTCCTCCCGCTGTCAGTCTGCGCGAGAACCGCCGCGCTGCACAGTCAGAGTGACGCAGACGTGATGAGATGTCAGAGATTTTAGGGATGGGGGGTTTGGGGGCCTGCCCCCAAAGGCTGCGTGCCTTGAACGCAGTCCAAAGTGTGCGCGCGCCGCGCGGGCGCGCGCCCCAGTCTTAGGCCACTCGGCTCTTAGATCACTCGGTGACCGTGACCTTGTTCATACGATCAGGTGTACCAAGAACCGCGCCATTGCGGCCCTTGCCAAGCTTGATCGCGTCCAGCACGTCCAGACCTTCGGTGACCTCACCCACAACGGTATACTGACCGTTCAGATGCGGCGCCGGAGCGAACATGATGAAAAACTGCGAGTTGCCCGAATCGGGGCTGCGCGAGCGCGCCATACCCACCACACCTCGCTCAAACGGCGCCTCGGTGAACTCGGCTTTCAGATCCGGAAACTCAGAGGCCCCGGTGCCCGCCATGCGCATGTCAAATCCATCGGCATTGACATTGCCGTTCTGCACATCCCCGGTCTGCGCCATGAAGCCGTCGATCACGCGGTGAAACACCACGCCATCATAGGCCCCACTTTCGGCGATTGCGGTGATTTGCTTGACGTGTTCTGGCGCCAGATCTTCACGCAGGTCGATCATGATCGACCCTTTGGCAACATCGCTGCCCGAACCATCTTCACCAGAAACATCGATCTTCAAACCGGCCGCATAGGCCGGAGCGCCCATCAGCGCCAGAACAAACGCCAGTTTACGCATCTGAGGCCACCTTGACACTGATCATCTTGTCGGGGTTCGCAGGTGGCTCGCCCCGTACAATCGCGTCAACATGCTCCATGCCCGACACTACGCGGCCATACACGGTGTACTGACCGTTGAGGAAGTTGTTGTCGCTGAAGTTGATGAAGAACTGCGAGTTGGCCGAATTCGGCATCTGGCTGCGCGCAGCGCCCAGTGTGCCCCGGTCGTGTGGCAGCTTCGAAAATTCGGCAGGCAGATCCGGAAGATCCGAACCACCGGTGCCGGCGCGGCGGGCGTTGTAGCTGTCTTCGTTTGAGTTGCCGTGCTCGACATCGCCGGTCTGGGCCATGAAACCATCGATCACGCGGTGGAACACCACGCCATCATATTTGCCAGCACGTGCCAGCTCTTTCATGCGCTCAACGTGTTTGGGCGCCACATCTGGCAGAAGCTCGATCGTGACGGTGCCGTCTTTGAGCTCCATCAGGATGGTGTTTTCCGGGTCCTTGATCTCGGCCATTGCTCTCTCCGTTGCAAAATCTCTTCCTCACGTAGCCCTTGCGCGCCCCAATGCCAAGTCGCCGTTGACGATTGGTGCAGATCGGGGCAGAGCTTTGCCTAACTGCAAGGGAGCATTTGGGATGGGCTGGAAAACCCTCGACGACATGGATCTGGATGGCAAACGCGTTTTGTGCCGGGTCGACATCAACGTTCCGATGGACAATGGCGAGGTTACCGACGCCACCCGGATCGAACGTATCGCTGCCACGGTACAGGATATTCTCAATCGCGGTGGCAAACCGGTTCTTCTCGCACATTTCGGCCGCCCCAAAGGCGAACGCCGCGATGACATGAGCCTCAAGCAATTGGTGCCGACGCTCGAATCCGTGCTTGGCGTCAGCGTTGTGTTTGGCGACGATTGCATCGGTGAGGCCGCCAAAGCCGCCGTAGACGGGCTTGGCGCCGGTCAGATTGCCCTGCTGGAAAACACCCGTTTCCACGCCGGTGAGACCAAAAACGATGCGGATCTGGCCGCACAGATGGCAGAACAGGGCGATGTCTATTGCAACGACGCCTTCTCTGCAGCGCACCGCGCCCATGCCTCAACCGAAGGTCTGGCACGGTTGCTGCCCTCCTGTGCCGGTCGTCTGATGCAGGCCGAACTCTCGGCCCTAGAGAACGCACTTGGCACCCCGGAACGCCCCGTTCTGGCTGTGGTGGGAGGCGCCAAGGTGTCAACCAAACTGGATCTCTTGGGCAACCTTGTGGGCAAGGTTGATATGTTGGTGATCGGTGGCGGCATGGCCAACACCTTCCTTGCGGCGCAGGGCATCGATGTGGGCAAATCGCTGTGTGAACACGATATGGCTGACACCGCCCGTGAGATCATGGCCAAGGCCGAGGGTGCGGGCTGCAAAATTCTGCTGCCCAGCGATGTGGTTGTGGCGCGTGAATTCAAAGAAGGCGCGGACAACGAGACCGTCGCGGCCAATGCCTGCCCTGCGGATGCAATGATTCTCGACGCAGGCCCCGAGGCGGTCAAAGCGGTCAGCGACGCCATCGACACCGCTCAAACCCTGATCTGGAATGGCCCCTTGGGCGCCTTTGAGATCGCTCCCTTCGACACGGCCACCAATGCCGCCGCCAAACACGCCGCCACGCGGAGCGCAGCCGGTCAGCTTGTTTCGGTTGCCGGGGGCGGTGACACTGTGGCCGCGTTGAACAAGGCTGAAGCCGCAGACGATTTCACCTACATCTCCACCGCAGGCGGTGCCTTTCTGGAATGGATGGAAGGAAAAACCCTGCCCGGCGTGGCAGCCCTTGGCTGATCCCAAAACACTGACCGAAACAGAAAGCACCCTCGCAGATATCTGCGGGGGTGTTTTTGTTGAGATCCAAGTGTATCGGCCTTCACACTATTTGCCTGAAATACGAAAATTACTTTCGTTCCGTTTGCCTGCGCTTTGGAAGCCACGTCGATAGCATTTTTTCCCGCTGCATTCTCAGGACGCCACACTTTCGCCATCCATAGGCTATAGGCTTCATACTATTAGATTTCTTTTGTTCGTTGGGTATTGGCTTTGACATACAGAAAAAAGACGCAGTCACTTTTTCCGAAAAAACCTTTTGGTGGTATACTGACCGCAGCGCTGATTGTGATCATGTTTCCTCATACGTCATCAGCGTATGATGGCAGAGAAGAACGCTCTCAAGCTCCCTCGCAGGAAACTAGTCCTCAACTGAAAATCGCCATGGAAGGCTGTATCGTTGGCATCGCACCCGTAACGGAGCGAAACCCGAAAGAGCGGGAGTTGTCGTTCGCAGAACGAACCGCTGCATGTGATGCCTACGTTCTTCTGGAACAGAATAAAGAATTTCCAAGATTCCGTCGTGCCCTACACTTGTATGAAAACGGATTAACCAAAGCGCATGAAGACCAAGCTTTTCGTGGTTTAACCTATCTCATAGGATTGGATCACACTTTATCAGCGCTGTATGATATGCGTTCAATGCTGTATATGAAACGCCAGATGTACGAGCCTGCTCTGGCAGATATTGAACAGGCCATCGCGCTGACGGCTAAACGCCCCAGGGCCTCTTACCTGGCACAACGCGCAGGTCTCTTATTGCTCTTAGCGGAACGTGATGCACGACCTGACCTAGCACAGGCTGCGATAAGAGATCTCCAGAAAATCAAGTCACTCAATCCAGATTCAGCAAACATCCCATTGCTTGAGGATTGGGTTGCACGGGTTCTCAGAATTCATAGCCAGAGCAAAGGGCGGTCAATTCGCAATGGCTGAGGCGTCATAGATCCGCGAACTTATGTGGCCCCAACACCAAACATGTGCAGGTTTTGGACAAACCCGACACGCAACCGAATAAATCTCAAGGCGTCAGCGCGGACAGAGTGGCATTCTGTAGGCGGCGTAACAGGCGGATGGCCACAGGGGCGGTGAAGGCCGTTGAATGCCCCGTTCTATCCCCGCCTTCAATGTCAGACAGATCAATCACCTCGACAGGCAGGTCCCCCAATAGATCCTGATCGGCAATAGATCCCAAGCGCCGGGGCGTCCCTGTCAACCAGGCAGATAGGCCCAAAGCACGGTCCTTTGAGGACACCATTAGCACCGTCTGTTCAGGAAAGGGGTCAATCCGGCTGGCCTGTTGGACAAAGACATCCTCGTCAATGTCGGGGCTGATCAACGCCAGTGTTTCGATACGTTTCAGAACCCTCTGTTTTCCAGAGATCGACATCTGGCGCAGGGTCTCCATCACCAACTGGCTGCCCATGGAATGAGCCACGAGATGAATGTTCCAACGGTCATTGGCAAACAACGTTAGAACCTCTTCCAGACCGTCGCGCGAAAAAATCACGCTGTCACGGTCATAAACGTAACCGCGCGGATCCCCGGCAGAGGCCCAGGAGTAGGCAATGGCCGGCATATCGCTGTCGTAATCATACGAAAGCTGCGCCAGACGATAGATTGATTCAGAGACATTGACGTTGAACCCATGCACGAACAGCAGCAGTTCCTTGCTGTCGCCCTGTTCGGCGCGCACATCGCGCAAAAACGCGGCCTGCGTTTCATAGGCCTGCCCGTTTCTAGTGACAAAATGCCGTTGAGGATCAGGGGTGGCATGGCCAGGCCATTCGATCTGTCCCAGCTCATGAACCGGCGGGATCGAGATATCAATCTGGCCAAAGCGCAGCACATCTGAGCGCCGGTCGCCAAATTGCTGACGGACCAGCTCAACATCATCATGTTTGAAACTGTTGCGATTGGTGGCCACAAAAACTCGGACCAGTTCTTCTCCCGCCGCCGCAGGCAACGGCAGATAGCTGATCATCCCGCGCGGGGAACAGGCGGCGGTCAGGCCCGCCAGCAGTACCATCACAACAAATCGCTTCAAGGTCACAACTGATACTCCCCCAGGGGTCGACTTCTTACCAGAGCGTTAAGAAAACCTTGCAACCATGCAACGGTTCCGACTTCAATGGCGCCTCTGACGAATCGCCCTCTTCAAGATGGCGCGTATTTACGTCATTTTCAGCACATGCATCCGCAAAGAGATGCAGATAGAGGCAGATATATGACATCCCGCAGTGCGCGTCCTTCCCTTGGGGTTTGGATCTTCTTTACGATCACCCTCAGCCTGACGGCCTATTTCACCTTTGCCGCTGTGCAGGGGGATTTTGGGCTGTTCCGACGCGCTGAAATTGCTGTGGAAGCCGAAAAACTGGAGCAGGAAGTTGAAACACTGCGCGCCGAAGTGGCTCGCATGGAAAATATGACACTGCGCCTCTCGGATGATTTTCTGGACCTCGATCTGTTGGATCAACAGGCGCGCGACGTGCTTGGCTTCATCCGCGCCGATGAAATCGTGGTAAATTAAGCCGGTTCAAAAGCGTCTCATCAGGCACTTTACGTCGCATCCCCCTCAGGCTACGCTCCAACGCAACACCAATGCCAAAATTGGTTTAACGTTAAACTTCTGGAGGGGAGGAGAGGTCATGGCCGCTCGTAAAACATCTGCCACACCCAATGTGTCGCCGGATGAGCTTAGGTCTTTCTACCGCGACATGCTGTTGATCCGCCGCTTTGAAGAAAAGGCCGGACAACTGTATGGCATGGGACTGATCGGGGGGTTCTGCCACCTGTACATCGGCCAGGAAGCGGTGGTTGTTGGCCTCGAAGCTGCAGCCGAAGAAGGCGACAAGCGCATCACTTCGTATCGCGACCACGGTCATATGCTGGCCTGTGGCATGGATCCGGGTGGCGTGATGGCTGAACTGACCGGTCGCGAAGGCGGGTTGTCCAAAGGTAAGGGCGGCTCGATGCATATGTTCTCGAAAGAAAAGCATTTCTACGGCGGCCACGGCATTGTTGGCGCGCAGGTGCCTCTGGGCGCAGGCCTCGCGTTTTCCGACAAATACAAAGGCAACGGCCGCGTGACCTTTGCCTATTTCGGAGACGGCGCCGCCAACCAGGGCCAGGTCTATGAGACTTTCAATATGGCCGCACTTTGGGACCTTCCGGTGATCTTTGTCATCGAAAACAACCAATACGCTATGGGCACCGCACAGAAACGCTCGACCTCTACACCCGAGCTTTACACCCGCGGCGAAGCCTTTGGGATCAAAGGCGAGGTTGTGGACGGTATGGATGTTCTGGCGGTCAAAGCCGCCAGCGAAAAGGCCGTCAAACACTGCCGCTCGGGCAAAGGCCCCTATATTCTCGAGATCAAGACTTACCGCTATCGCGGCCACTCCATGTCGGATCCCGCAAAATATCGCACCCGCGAAGAGGTTCAGAAAATGCGCGAAGAGCGTGATCCCATCGATCACGTACGCGATCTGCTTCTGACCGGCAAACACGCCACCGAAGACGATCTGAAGGCCATCGACAAAGAGATCAAAGCCATCGTCAATGAGGCGGCTGATTTCTCCCGCGAAAGCCCAGAGCCGTCTTTGGACGAGCTGTGGACCGACATTTACGCAGACGTGTAACTCCCTGAGAGAGGACAACAATTATGGCAACTGAAATCCTGATGCCCGCCCTGTCTCCGACCATGGAGGAAGGCACTCTGGCCAAATGGCTGGTGAAAGAAGGTGACAGCGTACAGTCCGGCGATATCATCGCCGAGATTGAGACCGACAAAGCCACAATGGAATTTGAAGCGGTCGACGAAGGTGTGATCGGCAAGATCCTGATCGCTGAGGGCACTGCCGATGTGAAGGTGAACACCGCGATTGCGGTTTTGCTGGAAGAGGGCGAAAGCGCAGATGCGATTGCCTCTCCTGCTGCGGCCCCAGCCCCAGCAGCGGCCCCCGCGCCCGCCGCCGCAGCCCCCGCTCCGGTTGCGGCCACTGCCGCCGCCCCCATCACGCCGGTTGAAATCGAACCCGACTGGCCCGAAGGCACGCCCACCAAAAAGCAGACCGTCCGCGAAGCGCTCCGCGATGCCATGGCCGAAGAGATGCGCGCCAACCCCGATGTGTTCCTGATGGGCGAGGAAGTTGGCGAATACCAAGGCGCCTATAAGATCTCACAGGGTTTGCTGGATGAGTTTGGCAGCAAACGGGTGATCGACACACCAATCACCGAACATGGTTTTGCCGGTATCGCGGTGGGTGCGGCCTTTGGTGGGCTGAACCCGATTGTCGAGTTTATGACCTTCAACTTTGCCATGCAGGCCATCGACCAGATCATCAACTCCGCCGCCAAGACGCTTTATATGTCCGGTGGCCAGATGGGGGCACCCATGGTGTTCCGGGGTCCCAACGGAGCAGCCGCGCGCGTCGGCGCTCAGCACAGCCAGGACTACGCCGCCTGGTATGCCCAGATTCCCGGCCTGAAAGTCGCCATGCCCTATTCGGCCTCCGATGCTAAAGGGATGCTGAAATCGGCGATCCGCGATCCCAACCCGGTGATCTTCCTCGAAAATGAAATCATGTATGGCCGTAGCTTTGACGTGCCTGTCATGGATGATTTCACGGTACCTTTTGGCAAGGCGCGGATCTGGCGCGAGGGCAGTGATGTCACCATTGTCAGCTTTGGCATCGGCATGACCTATGCGCTTGAGGCCGCAGACAAACTGGCCGAAGAGGGTATCAGCGCCGAGGTGATCGACCTGCGCAGCCTGCGCCCCATCGATTATGACACGGTTCTGGCCAGCGTCATGAAGACCAACCGCTGTGTCACCGTCGAAGAGGGCTGGCCTGTCGGCTCGATCGGCAATCATCTGTCTGCCACTATCATGCAGCGCGCCTTTGACTACCTCGACGCTCCGGTGATCAACTGCACCGGCAAAGACGTGCCCATGCCCTATGCGGCCAATCTTGAGAAACACGCTTTGATCACCACCGAAGAAGTCATCGCGGCGGTGAAGGACGTGACCTATCGTTAGGTCGCTTCTCTGACCTCACATACTCCAGCGCGCGCACGGACCGGTTTGCCTGTTTCCCCGCGCTCTGGATACTGACACTGGCGCCCGAGTAAGGAGACGCGACATGCCGATTGAAATTCTGATGCCCGCTCTCTCTCCGACCATGGAGGAAGGCACGCTGGCCAAATGGCTGGTGAAAGAAGGCGATGCGGTGCAATCCGGTGATGTGATCGCCGAGATTGAAACCGACAAAGCCACCATGGAGTTCGAAGCCGTTGACGAGGGCACGATTGGCAAGATCCTGATCGCCGAAGGCAGCACCGATGTCAAAGTCAACACGCCCATCGCTGTGCTGCTGGAAGAGGGTGAAAGCGCCTCAGATATTGGCGCAGCCTCGACACCTGCGCCGGCAGCGCCTCAGGCGTCTGCCGCGGCTGACGAGGTGTCCCCGACCGGGGCCGCCGAGAAAGCCGCCCCCGCCTCTGTGCCAGCGCCCGCAGCGCCAAGCCCAGCAGCGCCAAACAAAGACGGTACACGCATCTTTGCCTCTCCGCTCGCGCGCCGCATCGCCGGGCAAAAGGGGCTGGATCTGACCCAGATCAGTGGCTCGGGCCCACGAGGTCGTATCGTCAAGGCGGATGTTGAAAGTGCAAGCGCCCAACCTGCGCCCGCCGCAGCCCCAACCCCGGTTGCTGCACCTCAGGCGGCACCCTCCGCAGCGCCTACCCCAATTGCCACTGGCCCCTCGTCCGATGCCGTGGCGCGGATGTACGAGGATCGGGACTACACTGAGGTGCCCTTGGATGGCATGCGCAAAACCATTGCCGCACGTCTGACCGAAGCCAAACAGACCATTCCGCATTTCTATCTGCGGCGTGAGATCAATCTTGATGCGCTTCTGGCCTTCCGCAGTGATCTGAATGCTCAGCTGGCGGCGCGAGGCACCAAGCTTTCGGTCAATGATTTCATCATCAAAGCCTGCGCAAATGCGCTGCAACAGGTGCCTGCGGCCAATGCGGTCTGGGCCGGGGATCGTATCCTGCAACTGACGCCCTCAGACGTGGCCGTGGCGGTTGCTATCGAGGGCGGGCTGTTCACCCCTGTCCTGAAAGATGCCCATCAGAAATCGCTGTCGGCACTCTCGGCAGAGATGAAAGATCTTGCCACCCGGGCGCGCGACAAAAAGCTGGCGCCGCATGAGTATCAGGGCGGGAGCTTTGCCATCTCAAACCTCGGGATGTTTGGCATCGAGAACTTTGACGCGGTGATCAATCCACCTCATGGCGCAATTCTGGCCGTTGGTGCCGGCACCAAAAAGCCGGTGGTCAACAGTGACGGGGATCTGAGTGTCGCGACCATGATGTCGGTCACTCTCAGCGTCGATCACCGGGTCATTGACGGAGCACTGGGCGCGCAGCTTTTGGACGCCATCGTTCAGGGCCTCGAAGCGCCGATGATGCTATTGGCCTAAATTTTTGGCCCGGTGATGGTCACAGATCACCGGGTCAACTCTCTCTCTGCAAGATCTGTCTCTCCTGAATTCGCAAAAGATCTTGATCAGTTCGTCGAAAATTGGCGACAGATTTCAGGCCTTTGCCACAAATCAACAGGCTGGCCTGCTCCCTTTCTAAAACCTCTGAAAACCTCTTTGCCTTAGTGTGACCAGACATGGGGACATTGGGGTGAACATACGATGAGAGCGCTGTCGCGTTTACGAAACTGGACTCAGGGGCTTATCTTTCGCACTGCCTGCCTGATGGCAGTCATAGGATCTGTTTTTGCGGGCGTGGCCGTCGCGATCGCCGAATATGCGCGCGACACGACAGTCTTAGGTGAGGTTTTTGGATCTCTCTCCAACACGCCTCTCTTTCTGGGGCTGCTCGGCCTGATTTGCGGCCTTACGGCTGTGGGCCTCTTCGGGTGGCGCCTGTCGCGCACCCTTGGCCGGGATATACAAGACCTGTCGGACGACCTTCGTCGCCTGCAAGAGCGCGAGTATTTTGAGCCGCTGGCCTTAACGGGCCGTTCTCGGCAGATGCGCGCTCTGGCGCAACAGCTTGAGGAGTTGCGCCAGGATCAGCTAAATGCCGAACGGGAACGCGACCGCCAAGAAGAGGCAAAGTTTGCGCTGACCGAAGCGATTGACGCCTTGAAACTGGGGTTGCGAGAGCTTCACAACCGCCGTTTGGAGGTCCGGATCAACGACAAACTTGCGCAGGATTACGAACCGCTGCGTGAGGATTTCAACGGCGCGGTCGAAAACATTGACGCCGCGTTCCGTGAATTTGGCGATCTGGGGCGTGTGCTGAGCGAAACGGTTTCCGATATCTCACATATCACCGACGATCTGTCCCACCAGAGCACCGCCAATGCCGCGACGCTGGAACAAAGTTCTGCAACAATCGAGGTTCTGTCGACCTCGGTCAGTGCCACAGCAAATCGGACGCGTGTGGCGGATGAAAATTCGGCCAGCGCCCGCACCGAAGCCGAGCTGAGTACGCCAATTATGCAACAGGCGATTGCCGCCATAGATAAGCTGGAAGAGAATTCAGGCCAGATCGTTCAGGTGCTTGATCTGATTGACAGTATCGCCTTTCAAACCAGTCTTCTGGCGCTGAACGCCGGGGTTGAAGCCGCTCGCGCCGGTCAGGCGGGCAAAGGGTTCGCCGTGGTGGCAACCGAAATTCGCGGGCTGGCCAACAAGGCCGCAGATGCAGCCAGCGACAGCCGCGCCATGGTCACTGCTTCGGAAGAGAGTGTGCAACAGGCGGTGGCCTTGGTGCGCAGCGCCGGAGATCGTCTTTTGCGGATCGCTCAGCAGGTTGGTGAGGTGTCGCACGAAATTGCAGAGATTTCGGTGTCCGCCGAAGAACAAGCTGCAAATCTCGCCGAGTTCAATGAAAGCCTGACAGAATTGGATCGCTCGACCCACAACAGCACGTCTTTGGTGGAAGAGGCGCGCGGGTCTATAGAAACCCTGAACGCCCGTGTCAGCCGATTGTCGGTGCTGCTAGAGGGGTTCACGGGCCATGACAGTAGTGCTCCAAGCGCCGAAGAGGCCGCAATCACATTTGAGGCGTTTGAGGAGTTTGCGCCACTGGCACCAACCCCTCGTTCTGCCTAAACGCACACGGCCTGCACCCGCAGATCAGTCGCGTGCGCCGCCTCCAGGCACCACTTGATCCATCGACAGGGCAGGCTGATCACAGCCTGCTTCGCCGACAATGCGTGCGGGTACACCTGCGACGGTCTTGCAGGGCGGCACTTCGTTCAGCACCACCGAGCCCGCAGCGACGCGGGAACAATTGCCAACCTTGATGTTGCCAAGAACCTTGGCCCCGGCCCCAATCAGAACACCGTCGCCAATTTTCGGGTGCCGGTCTTCTTCCTCTTTGCCGGTCCCGCCGAGTGTCACGGAATGCAGCATCGAAACATTGTCGCCCACAACGGCGGTTTCCCCGATCACGATGGAATGGGCGTGGTCGATCATAATACCGCGCCCAATACGGGCCGCCGGGTGAATGTCGATGCCAAAGACCTCAGAGCTGCGCATCTGGAAGAAATACGACAGATCCTTGCGGCCCTGTTTCCAGAGCCAATGCGCCACACGGTACGCCTGAACCGCCTGAAACCCTTTGAAAAACAACATCGGTTGCAAGAACCGATGGCAGGCCGGGTCACGTTCATTGGTGGCCACGATATCGGCACGGGCCGCCATGGCCAGATCGGGATCTGCCCGATAGGCCTCGTCACAAATCTCACGCAGGATCTGTTCGGTCATCTCACCATTGGCCAGCTTGAGCGAAATACGATAGCCCAAGGCCCGCTCGATGGTGGGGTGATGAAGAATAGAATAATGCACCAAGCCGCCCAAAAGCGGTTCGTCTGCCACAGCCTGCTCCGCCTCTGTCATGATGCGGGCCCAAACCGGGTCAAGCTCGGTGAGTTTTGCGCGTGTTTCAGCCATCTGGGATCTCCCTTGCACAGGCAATTTAGCAGATAGTCACCGTGTGGGAAAACGCAAATGCTTTATGGTCTCAATCTTGATTTGTGATGGATCGCCGCGTCATCAAAGCCGCGATGACATGGGCCTGACAATTGAGGTAATCCGGGTCATCCAAACGCGGCTCGTTTGGAACGGGCTGTGCCAGAGCCGCGGCCATAAGCGTGCCATTGCCCCAGTTGGGGTGCACCCGTCCCAATCTTTTCCGAAACCGATCAGCAGCCTCTGCCTGTTGAAGCAGTGTCTGAATTGTTCGGGCCCGATGCGCTACAGGGACAGGCAAGAGCGCCCGTGCAGCCGCCGTGAGATCGCCATGTTGAATGGGTCTCATGCGGGCATCGCAATACGTGCGAAAGGACCTGGACCAAACCGGTCTGAAATTTGCGCCACTGCAATCTCAGCTCCGTCGCTAACACCATCCGCAGTTTGCTGGGCCAAAGGATAGGTCCATAGCGCCGAAGTCAGATTGTCTTCGTGGAGCACAGTCCCACCGTGTTCGATCCGCACAAGAAAGCGCTCCTGAGCTTCCGCCAACGGCACATCCAACCCATGCCAATGATCGCCACCAACACGGGTTCGCCGTATCCAAGTTACTTGCAGATCCCCCGAAACACGCTGGGCGCGTAAATGCACCGGCGCATAGGGCCGCAAACCGACGCCCGCAAACTGAGCACTCTGGTGCACATAGCTTGGGTGATCATATCCCAGATGGGCGGCCCCTATCCTGAAATGTCGCTCCGTGAAACGCTGAGCCTCGGACAAAGCGATTTGCTTTGGTGTGCCATCCAGCCGCACAACTACTGATCCGCTCGGCCAGACCTCCGGCATCAGAGCATCAGTGCCCGCCTGCCCCCGAAGACGATGCGACACGTGCCAGCTGCCATCGGGCTGTAACTCAGCGTCGCGAAACTGGAGCACCTCCCAATCCCCGCCAGTGCCATCTCCGATGGCGAGTGCATTCCCCCCAGACCAAAACGCTGTGTCTGAAATGGAGTGCAAAGATCCACTGAGACGGAGTTTAAGAGGTGACCCCCGATCGATCACACCACAGGGTGCCCAGCGCAGCTCGGATTCCGTCACGCCAAGAATGCTTGGGGCCTCGACCCTGGTGTTTAGGGTATATCCTGCGTCCTGTTCGCTGTCGTACACCGCAATCTCACCCGGCCAAGGATCGGCAGCGACAGCAATATAAGGCGCGTGAGGCACCTCGTCCCCCGTCAGGAGTGGTAGATCAAGAAACACTGGAGTAACTGGCGTCGCAGGCGACGGTTTCTGGACAGATGCCGCAGTCATTGGGCTGACCGAGGGCTGATACACATTGGGGTCAATCCGAACCGCATCAACCACCAGATGATCCTGAACCTCGACCTGATCGATGCGCGCCAGAACATCCCCCTGCGGCAGCGCCAGACGCACCACATCTCCAGCGCCCAGCGCACCACGCGACGGTGGCAGGGCAAAGCGCAGAGTCTCACGAGCAGCTCGACTTTCCGCCAGCCAGCGCTCGGAGATGGATTTTGCCTCGCTGCGTGTCAACGTCAGGGCAATCTCACTTTCCGAAACTGACAACCGATCTTCACCCGGCCAGTGCGCCTCTTCATTTGCCAAGGTATGGTCCCCGTCAGCCTCAACAAATCCAAGCCGTACATGAGCAATCATCGAGCCGTCTCCAGCACGTGTCTCAATCAGATCGGCGTCTAGCTCGGGGCTAACGGCACAGCTTTGCGGGTCAAGCGTGATCGCATCCTTCCCTGCGCGCATGCGAAACACCAACACCCCGTCGCGTTCTATTGCATCAAACCCGTAGGCCAACATCAAAGGCTGAAGCGCGCGCCGTGCGTCACCGACATCGGACACCACATACCCGCGCACCTCACCATAAAGACCCGAAACATCAATCTCCGTGAGCCCGGCCGTTGCACAAATCTGTCGAACCACAGAGCCCAGCGCCTGTCCAGAGGCCCGGCCATTCAACCAATGGCCGGTTTGATAATTTGGCCCATCGCTCCACATCTCGTTGGCCGCGGGAAACCAGGGATAGGGCCGTGCGTCCCAGGCCCAGACAAAGCTGTGCTCCAGATCCAGCATAGGCTCGCCATAGCTCTCGGAGATCGGATTGTTCTCGGCCCAATACCCAAGCATGGCCTCAAGGTAGGCGCGCATCATGGCGTCGTCGCGACGCCCCGTGGAGTACCAAGGCAACGCGCTTTCCGAGGATTTTGGATCAAGAAACTTACTGGGCTGGTTCGCCCCCTTGTCGATGGCGGCACAGCCCACTTCGGTGAACCAGATCGGTTTGGATTGCGGCACCCAATCCGTCGGTTGACTATCGCGGATCCCATCTATGCGATTGTGGTGTGCGTTTCCCCACCAATTGCGCAGATCTTTGTATCGCCAGACCCAAGGTTCGTGAAACGCTCCATCGGTTATGGGCGTCCTGATCTGGTTCTCTCTGTCGGTCTCTGAGCTGTAGTACCAGTCGTACCCTTCCCCGCCTTCGACGTTCGCCCTCAGATATTCTGGTTTATGGATTGCCCCCCAGTGTGCATCGGCATGGCTCTCTCCCTTACGCCAATCCGACAGGGGCATGTAATTGTCTATGCCGATGAAATCGATGTTTGGGTTTGCCCAAAGCGCATCGAGATGGAAATAGACATCTCCTGAACCGTCCTGAGGGTGATACCCGAAGTATTCGCTCCAATCTGCCGCATAGCCAATTTTGACCGAGGCGCCCAGCAATGCGCGGCATTCGCTTGCCAATTGGCGCAGTTGCTCAACGGCGACAAATCCCTGATCGTCTCGGATCTGGGTCAGCCCACGCATCTCGGACCCGATGCAAAAAGCCTCTACCCCACCTGCAGCGGCACAAAGGGCGGCCTGATGCAGGACAAAACGCCGATACCCCCACTCCTCAGGGCCTGTATACTGGATCTCAGAGCCGGAAAGAACGAAGTCGCTGGCAGAAGCGGCCCCGAAGAAGGCTTCAACTTCATCGCGGGCCGCCTCTGTCCGATCAGGTGTCCCACTTTGCCCCGGTGCGGTGCTGAGCGTGATCCGCCCTCTCCATGGCAGATGCGCCTGAGTGCCTGCCGCACTCCAGGGATCAGGCAACGTGTTACCTGCCATCTGGTCCATCAGGATAAAGGGATAATACATCACCCCCAGTCCACGTTCCTTGAGCGTCGCAATCGCCTGCATGACCGATTGGTCACAGGGGGTTCCGCCATACACGGGGTTGCCCCCATCCGTGGGAACGGTGTCAGCCTCACTCCGGCTCAGGCCTGCGACCCGCCAGGGCATGGTCTCCGCGTCATAGCTCGTCAGCTCCACCTTCGGCCGGATCTGGCAGCTGCCACACCGCAGATCATCGCCGAACCAACTGACGATCAGCGACACCGCCCCACAGTTTGGCAGCTCAACCTCCATCTGATCCAGAGAGGTCTGAAGATCCGATTGCGCATTGGGAGTGTTGTTGTTGGGCGCCACATTTCCCCCATCCGCGAACAGAGCCGCAGGACCGCCCGAGTGATTGCGATATACCAGTTCCGAGGCTAGGGCATATTCCCCTGTCCCCGGCACCATCGCCACCCCGCGCACCGCCAGAGGCAACGCGTTCTCCTGGCTCAGATCCGGTCGGGTCACCTCAAAACTGAACTGAGGCACGCGGTTGCCGAAGCGCCCCAGAGGCAAATCTTCGAACACAACATAGGCGGTGCCCCGATAGGCCGGCACTGTGCCTGCGCCCTCAATCGCTTCGATGGCCGGATTAGGGAGTTGATCCCCAGTTCCGGGATAGACGCGCATATTGAGATCTAGAAGATCCTGTTCCACCCCATCCGCCCAGACACGGGTCACACCGGCGATCTCACCCTCACACAGCGCCAAGGCCAGACTGACACTATAGCTGTGCTCATCGACTTTGGTTGACGGCGCCCCCTTACCGCCACCGGACACCCGCCGGCGGGTGACATGCTCTGAAAACTGCGAAGCCCAGATCACATGCCCACCGATGCGCACCCGTCCGAAAACCGTCGAGATCGCGACGCCTTCCCCCGCGCCTGTCAGACGAAACCGGTCCACCCGCCCGGTCTCAACCGGCTCACTCCCCTGCCCCAGCACCGCCTGATCGATGCGGCGGCCAAGGCTCGCCCCTGCAAATCGCCCCACTGCGGTCATGGACAGCCCCAGAACCGAACCGCCAATAGAGCTTCCAAGCGCTGCCCCTGCAGCTGACAGAAGAACCGTTGCCATCACTCATACCCCTCAGGCCAACCAAACCGTGCAACCACGCGCTGCGCCCAGGCTGGACCCAACGCGCTTTCCACAACGCCATGCCCCGAATAGGCATGGATAAATCGCGCCTCAGATCCGATAGCGCTTTGAATGCCTAGGTGTTTGGCCACAGATCCAGCCCGCATCCGAAACAACAACACGTCCCCCAATGCCGCATCCGTCAGGGGTTTGGCGCAGAGCAGGTAGTCTGCCGCTCGCCATAACCTCTCTTCACCCTGAGGTTCTGACCAGTCCTTGCTATAGGGCGGTACCTTGACGGGTTCCTCTCCGCAGAGCTCTCGCCAGATACCGCGCACAAGCCCCAGACAGTCGCACCCTGCCCCCTTGGACGAAGCCTGATGGACATAAGGTGTGCCAATCCACGCACGCGCCAGCGCAACCTGCCGGGTCATCGTCTGCTCCCGCCGCTACGTTGCGCAGTCTGAGCTGGCATGGCGGTCAGCCAATCCTCATTCGGCACATCGGGAAAACCACGGTAGTTCAGGAGATTTCCAAATCTGGACTGACACTGTGTCATCGACCCATCACAGCCCGCAATAAGGCGGATCTGATCTCCGGGATGGATATCCACGCGCAGCGCCTCCCATAGGTCAATCACACGCAGGGCACCGTTTTGCCGATCGTCTTGAATGGCGTGAGATAACCCCGCCCCCTCACCGGTGAGCACGTGGAACCGCCCGCGCCTAAACCAACATTCGTCAAACCCTTCGACACCGCTCAACACAAATCGGTTGGATGTGGCGAGCTCATGAACCAAAGCCAGAGTGGACACCCCCGGCGCGTTCAGATCGACGCCACAGGCGCCATCTCCCAGAACCACAGAGCAGGATTTCTGGATCACCCGCCCCATCGGACGGTTCAGCACATCGGTCAGCCCGCGCAGCTCGGCATGAAAGGCCCCACCGTGACGACGCAATTCACCGATGTGACCCCGAAACACCAATTTGCGCGCAGCCACATCACTCCAATTGACCAACCACGACAGCACCTCGGCCCCATCATAGCGCCCCGCACTGATATCTGCTTCGCGGATCGCCGCAGCACTCAATGCGCCCAAGGCCTCGGTATTATCAACCGATAGCCCTGTGCTTTGCTGAACTGCCCGCGCGCTGAGCCCGGTATCCGCTCGATAGATCACACCATCAAAGGTCAGATCCTGATCGTGATCAGTAAAGCCAAGTACAACACCGTCTTTGCGGTTCACCGACCAGACGCGGGCAACCGTAGTACAACCGCTCTGCAAATGCGCGTCTAACAGCGCAGCCCCCGGCATCAGACCCGCACCTCAATAACAGGGACATCAGGCACTTGCCCGGCCTGAAAGCCCGAGGCACTGATTTCAATCCGGTCTGTGTCAAAGCGCACCGGCACATCAAACTCAAATCCTGCGGTCACAGCCGCGCCTACAACAGGTGCCACATCAAAGGTGATCTCACCGGTGTCACCATCCAGAGAATGCGATTGGGCAATGCCCTCCACGGCCACCAGCACAGTGCCCACAACGGGTTTTGCAATTCTCCGCTGATACGTCACCCCACCAGAGCTGTAAGTTTTGCGCAGGGCGAACACCCGTTGTACCCCATCGCCCACCCCGATCTGCTGATCCAAAGCCGTCACCTGAGCTGAGGCTGCGCAGGACTTGAAATCCATCCAGTCTTTCCAGCGAAACCCATGCAGCTGTCCCTGGCGCGCCTCAAAAAAGGCGATCAACTGATCAATGTCCTCAAGCGATCGCATGC
This sequence comes from uncultured Pelagimonas sp., assembly GCA_947497905.1. Lineage (GTDB taxonomy): Bacteria > Pseudomonadota > Alphaproteobacteria > Rhodobacterales > Rhodobacteraceae > CANMIH01. Next base: position 679,018 of record CANMIH010000001.1, on the reverse strand, counting down.
CGAGCCCCGCGTCATAGCGCCGCCGCGAATGGGCCCAGGGCGTATTGCGCTCCTCAAACCCACTGACAAGCTCGACAATTTCTGTGCGCCGTTCAGGACCACCCACCGAGCCAAAGCTCAGATCTGTTGGAAATCTCACATCATGAAAGGCCATAACCTGCCTCCTGTTACCGATTACGCGCAGCCGCCCCCAAAGCACGGCTCATTCGTGCCGCGATCTGTGATTGGCTACGTTGGAACCCTTGCACATCAGGGGTTTGAATATTCATGGTAATTTGGACCGCACCGCCGCCACCGGCGGCCCGCACCCCCAAGGAACCATCCGGGCCTCGGGTTAGCGGCATGATCGCCTCTGGTCCGGCTTCACCCATCAAACCCCGACCTCCCCGCATCGGGAACGCGGCTGGGCCAGAAACCACCCCACCTTTGGCAAAGGGCATCACCCGACCTTGGGCAAAACTGCCGCCTTTCTCAAAAGGCGAGAACTCTCCAAAGATCGCAGAGGCGCCGGACACCAAGGCCGAACTGATATGATCCGAAACCGGTCGGATCGCATTTTTCCAGGCCACATCGATCATGGATTGGGCAACCGTCCGCAACGCGTCTGACATTTTAATGCCGTCCAACACCACTCCATTGATGGCCCGGCTCACCCCCGTGCTGAGCGTACGATCCAGCTTCATCGCGGTGCCCTGCGTGGCCGCCATTGTAGATTGCATCCGGTTAAGCTCAGCCCCAAAGGCCGCGGTCAGATCACGCGCCGCACCCAACTCTCCCTCCAGCGCATCAAACTCAGCGCCCAACTCATCCAGATCTTCAAAGGCTGTCATGGATTTGATCCTCGTTGTTACCATAAGGCGTATCGGGATAGGCCCGCATCAGGGCCTCCAACCCACCGCGCCCCAACGGCGCCGATGAGATCGGATCTCCCAAAATCAGGTGAAGTTCGGCCGGGGTCAGCACCCAGAACTCATCCGGTCGCAATCCATGTCCTGAGATCCCTGCCCGCATCAGGCCCGGCCAATCAATCCGCGCCATGTTCCACCTCGGGCACCACAAAGGCACGGGCCAGAAGCTCCGCCGCCGCCCGAGCTGCCGCAACCGGGCCACCGGCAATCTCGGCATGCAACAGATCCTCAGCGGCGCCGTGCCACCCGCCACCCCGAAGCCCCGCCACGATCAACGCCAGCACATCCACCGAACGATACGCCCCGCCCTCAAACCGCTCGACCAGAGCCACCAGAGTGTCGGCCTTCAGGCCCGCCTCAAGTTCTGCCAAAGCCCCAAGGGTCAGGCGCATTTCGTGCCGTTGACCGTCGAGGGTCAAAGATACGTCGCCACGCCACGGATTGCCCATCACAGCGCCTCAAACGTAAGGGCACCCGCAGAGGCCAGCGCAATTTCATAGGTCGCCTCACCGTTGTGACTTCCTGCATACTCAATGCTGCTGATCTGGAACGCCCCCGACACTTGTCCGAAATCGGGGATCGTCACCTCAAATGCCGGGGTTTCACCGTCGAAAAAGATCTGGCGCGCACGTTCATCCGTCGCTGCATCGCGAAACACCCCAGATCCCGAAATACTGGCGGATTTCACCCAGGCCCCCGCCAATAACTCACGCCATCCACCATCGCTTTCCAGTGTGGTCACATCGACCTGCTCGGCATTGAAACTGATCCGTGTGGCCCGCAGCCCAGCCAATGTTTCGAACACCCCCGCGCCCGTCAAATCTACTTTCACCAAAAGATCTTTGCCATTCTGAACAGCCATACTTGTCACTCCTGAAGGGGCACCTCCCGGCGCCGGTCAAAACTCAAACCCTGTCGTCCACGCGCGCGCGGAACGTCAAATCAATCCGCCGCAACCCGCCCGGTTCACGATTGGCGCGGGCCTTTTGGAACCAAAGCCCCACCAACACACCTCGGCTGAGGGTCAGCGGTGCCAGATGCAGCGCATCACTGATTGCACCCGCCGCCTCTTTTGCCGCCTGAAACCCGGCCACCGTCGTCACCACCGAGACCTGAAACTCATGCCAGGCCCCAGACCCGGTTCCATCGCCACTGCTGCGCACCTTTTCGGGGCCCAACGCAACGTAGAGCGGGGGCAGCACGCCGGTTGGCAAGGCGTCAAATATCTTACCGTCAACCAAAGCCGACAGGGTGGCATCACCAACCAGGCGCGCATAAATTGCCGCCTGCAGCGCACTAGAGATCGCATAGCTCATGGGGCAAGCTCCTCTTCGCAGTGGCACAACAGATACAAACCCGAACCGTCCCGCTCGGTCACGGCTTCGATCCTAAAAACCCGCGTATTCATGCGAAACTGTTGGCCTGGCTGAGGGCGGTTACTTTGCCCAACAGGGGCGCCACGCACAGTGATCTTAAATCCCGTCACCGACAGCGCCCCGGTTTCCCCGCTCGCCAATCGCCCGGTCCTCGGTTTGACCTCCCCCCAAAGCGTGCCAAGCGCGACCCAGCTTTCAACAAAGCCCCCGGCGCCGTCATCGCTGCGCACGGCCTGCTCCAAAATCAGGCGACGGTTCAAGGCGATCCGCATCATGTGCCCAACCCCAGCCGCATGGGGCGATAGCGCGCCAAAAGACTTGTCACGCCAAAAGGCATACATCCCTGCCCCAGCGCTGTGGCATCGCGGTATTCGTAGTAATGCGCCGCCAACAACAGAACCGCCTGCATCAGATCAGCCGGGACATCCTCAACACTGGCACCAAAGCCTGCAGTAAAGCGCAGTTCAAGTGTGCCACCCGGTGGCACGCGAGGTAGCCCCCCAGAAACCGAGATCAGGCGCGGAGATTGCGCATCCGCAACCAGCCGGAACCCAGCCAGATCAAGCTCTTGAGACACACCAAACCGATCAACACGCGTCACCGAGGTCAAGGCCGACACCGGTGCTACCGGCAGCCGCTGTGAAACATCGTCTGACCAAGTGTGCAGCGTCAGAACAACCCCCCGGGACAGCAAAATCTTGTCGGTGCGCGCCTCAATCGCGGCAAAGGCTGCGCGCAGAAAAGACGCCAAAACCAAATCCTGCACGTCATCTTCCGCAAAGCCCGTCCCCAGACGCAGTTGGCGCCGCAACGCCTCAACCGGCAGAGCCTCATTCGGCACCTGTGTTTCTTCAACCAACATCATACTCAATACTCCGATTGGCGTTGGACTGCCCCATCCGACCTCACGACCTGAGGTCTCGGCAAATCGCGGGTGCACGCCGCCCACGCCGCACGGACGGAGGGGAACAGCTGGACAACATCGGGACGCACACCCGCTGAGAGGCAGATCCCCGCCTCTCATCCCCGATCACAAAATCAGCTGGTGGAACAGCGCAGCAGCTTGATGGCCGCAAAATCGCTCACGTCACCGCCGACACGTTTGCTGGCATAAAACAGCACATGGGGTTTGGCACTGAAGGGGTCCCGCAGCACACGCACATCAGGCCGCTCCGCAATGGTATATCCCGACTGGAAGTTGCCAAAGGCCACAGGAGTGGTATCGACATCCACATCCGGCATGTCTTCACAGATCAACACCGGATACCCCAGAAGACGGGCAGGTTCACCCGCCGAGAGCCCATCGCTCCACAGATGGCGACCGTCCGCATCCTTGAGCTTGCGCACCGCTCCCGCCGTACGCGAGTTCATCACAAAACTCGCCCCGGCACGGTACTGCGCGCCCAGCGCATAAACCAGGTCAATCAGCGCGTCACCATCTCCCAGATCCCCTGAGACACCTGAAATCTGATACCCTAGGTTGCCCCAGCTCCATCCGCTTTCAATGACGGTTGGGTGGGTCAGAAACCCACGGGGCTTATCCACACCGTCTCCGCTGACAAAAGCCGCGGCTTCGGAAATCGCAAACTTCTCTGCAATCCGCCCCGCCAACCAGCCTTCGACATCAAAGGCCGCGTCATCCAACAGACGCTGCGATACTTTGGGCAGGGCGTTAAGCTCATAGAGCGGGATCGAAATCCGGTCGATGGTCGGGGTCGCGGACTCGGCCGAGGCCGATGTCTCGTCCGCCCAACCGGCGCCGATGTCGTTCTGGTCGATCAAAACGTCAAAGCTCGCCCCTTCGACACGCACCACACTTGCAACTGAGCGCAGCGACGCTGTGCTGCTTAGCACCGAATTGATCGTATCCGAGGTCACCGGATCCACAAGGTAACCGCCATCGGCGTTTACAGACACCGACATGGCTTTACCTTCGATTTCAAGTCCCCGCAGCGCCTCATCATCGCCATTGCGCAGATAGGCATCAAATGCCTTTTGATGCGGAGCATCCAGATCCATTTGGGTGGACAGAACCGGGCGGGCCACACGGGCCGATTTCTGATCAAGCATGGTCAATCGCTCTTCCTGTTTGTGAAGTTTGTTCTGCAAGTCCGTCTGCAGGGTCTTAAAATCCGCCACCAGGCCCGCCAAAGCAGAGCCAACGCGGGCAACCGGAGACAGATCTTCCCCTGTCCGAGACGCGGTCTCAGATGTTTTCATCACTCATTTTCCCTCAGAAACGCGCGCGTCAGCCCCGCGCCAATGTGCGACGGGCCTCTTCCAAGGTCTCCGCCAGATCGCGCAAATTGTCGTCGCCCGGGCTATCCCCTTTTGACGCAACACGCGCACTGGGCAGCATGGGGAATGTGACCAAAGACACCTCCCATAGCTCCAGTTCCTGCAAGAGCCGCTGGCCCTTATCGGTTTTGCTGGCTTTCACTGTGCGATAGCCAATCGACAACCCGTCGATGGCCCCCGCCTCGATGAGCGCAGCCGCCTCGCGCCCCTTGGCCACACTGTCGAGCAACCGACCCTTGACAAAGAGCCCGCGGCTGTCTTCCTGAACGACATCCCAGATGCCGATGGGCTGGGCCGGATCATGCTGCCAGAGCATTTTCACCTGCCGCCCCTCAGCCGCCAGCCGCACAAGACTAGAGGCATAGGCGCCCAACGCCACCACATCACCGCCCTGATCGGTCTCGCCAAACAGCGAGGCATAGCCTTCGATCACAGCCCCATCAACAAGAGCCAACTCACCGTCAAAACGACAGAACTTGTGTTCCAGCTCCATCTCACCTCCCAACTGGCCCGTCATGGGGCTGCACTCATCAATCCCTGAATCGCTTCTGCCAGGATCACCCCGGCGACACCGTAGACCGTCAACCAAAGCCTGCGCTCCAGACGTTCCAACACCGCATCGAGCCGGTTAAACCGCTCTTTCAGCGCGTCATTTTGCAGCTTGCTCACCCGTTCATGCGCTTCCAGTCGCAGGGCTGGTGCACAGGCAAAAGGTTCATGATCACGCATCTCCCACCTCCTCGGACAAGGCAGGTAATCCCAACATGCGCCGCTTCTCGGCCACTGACAGGAAATCCGCGCCAACCACCCGAGACCATTGCGCATCCCGTTCCGAGGCCAAAGCAGGCACCTGATCCAGGTCCGGTTTCAACTCAAAAGGCGCGTCCAGAAACCCCGCCAACCACCGTCCAATCGACGCGGTCACCTTTGTCGCAAGTGGCAACACGGTCTGGCGATAAAACGCCCGATGAGCTTCGGCATAATTGGCATAAGTGGCCTCGCCCGGGATGCCCAACAACATCGGCGGCACGCCAAAGGCCGTGGCTATCTCGCGGGCTGCGGCCTCTTTGGATTTCTGAAACTCCATGTCAGACGGGCTGAACCCCATCGGGCGCCAATCCAATCCACCTTCCAACAACATCGGCCGCCCTGCGTTGCGCGCGCCCTGGTGATGGCTCTCCATTTCACAGACAAGCCGGTCGTATTGCTCTGGCGACAGGTGCCCCTGTCCCTCGGCCCCACGCCAGACAATGGCCCCCGAGGGCCGCGCGGCATTGTCCAGCAATCCCTTGGCCCAGCGCGACGCACTGTTGTGAACATCCACCGCCTGTGCAGCGGCCTGCAAAGGCGACAGCCCATAATGATCGTCCTGCGGATGAAACGCCTTCACATGACAGATCGGTGCCAGATCCCCGGTCATATCAAAGCGATGTTTGCGCGCACCAACCGCATATTCGTAGGCCATGGGCCAACCATCTGCCCCTGGCACCACCCGCATACGATCTGAACGCAGTACATGCAATTCCAAAGGTGTGCCGCTGTCTCCACACACCGCCTCAAGATATCCATCGCCAGACAGAAGGATCTGGCCATAAAGCGCCTCAAACAGATCCGCCCGCCCCTGCGCCGGATTTGGTCCCTGGATAAGCCCCAGAACGGGATGCTCGACGAAACGTGTTTCGGCGTTCTGCACCACCAAAGGAAGGGCCGCTGCCGCCTCGGCGATAAGTTTGACCGCGCGAAATCCGACTGGATTGCCCGCAAACCCCTGTTTCGTCAACGACACCGTATCACGCGGTGTCCAGGCCACGCGCCCCGCCGACATATGCGCCATCACGCGCCCTGTGACCGAAGCCTTCTGCTCGGGCACCTCCGTCACCTTGGACTTTCGCAGGAAATCGAAAACCATCGCGCTTATGCTCCTTTCACCGGGGCAAGCACTGTGTCTTGCCGTTGAAAGAAACCTAATCTTGTGGTCTTGATCCTCTCTGACACCAGCGTGCGCCAGCGACGCAACACAGCAAAACGCCAATCTCCAAAAGCGAAAAATGCGGCATCCGTTGGAACACCGCATCAATCAGACTTGAAGTTATTGAAGAGAGGGAGAACACGTGAGAGGCGAAGCTAGCAAACACACAAGTATTTGGAAGTTACAAAGACTGGCGCGCACGCCAGCCCCCGTATTGCAAGTATCCTATCTTTGCTGGCTCTGCCGGAAACCCGCCAATGATCCACCTGCCACGAGATGGTCCAGCAAAAGCTGACGCTGATACCGATCCAATCGGTTCAGCGAATCCACTTCCTCAAAGCTCAACTCGCGACGCTGGAACCCATTGTCATTCAGGCATTTGTCCACCGCGGCCCGCGCCCCGTCATCCCGGATGGCACGGGCATTTGTCGCCACAATCACCGGACCTAGGACCAGACCACCAAACACCACGCCTGCAATGTAGCCTCCGGTGAGCGCATTGCGTCCCCCCTGCGGGCCCTGCCGCGAACAGACCTGGACTGCACGACGCGCGGTGGCAAGATCGCTGCCCGGTTTCATTGGCACAGAGGGCCCCGGCGGGCCTGCGCAGCCCGCAAGCGCCACAGCGCCAAGAACCACCGAAAATTGCAATGTTCGAAGTGAGAAAATCGACAAACCTATGTTCCTTAAAGCAATCTGCCTCAAGGCTTACAGGCCATCTTTCAAACGTTCAATCTCAGCGTGTGAACAATACGATATTTTCAAATCGACCGCATTGCAGGCCGCAGGCCTTGCGCTGCTTGGATCATCAACTCGTGTAACGCCCAGACAAGCGCATCCACCCGGTCCGGGCTTCCGGGGCCCTGATACCCGGCCTGAGACATCAGACACATCTGCGCTTCAAGCGCATCGCAACCGGGCAGGTGTCGCACCCGCCCCTGCTCATAAAGCGCAGCGATCGGTTCGGCACGGGCCGCTTTGCCGCGCGTGGCATGAACCTTGCGCACCGGCAGCATCGTATCCACCTGTCGCAGAATGGTTTCGACCATATCGCCACCCTGATTGACCTCGGCCACAACCCGATCCGCCCCCCACCGCTGTGCAGCGTCAACGGCGGCTTCGGCCCATCCCAATGGCGTGCGACCCTGCACGCTGGCATCTTCGAGCACATAGGCCGACCACGCCGACGGGGGCCCCTGACATGTGACACCAGCCACAACAATCCCGCACTCATCCGCGCCTTTGCCACCCCCTGCGGGCGGATCAACCGCCACAACAATTCGGTCCAGATCAGGCAGCTGCCCAGAACGCCGTTCTTCCAGCAGGGCCCGCGTCCAAAGCGCGCCATCCACCTCGTCCAGTAACACACCATCCAACTCCTGCAGAGCCATGCGTGTTCCCGCATAGCGCCCACGCACTTCCGTCAGAAACGAGGCCGCAAGATAGGCCGCATTTGCCTCGGTTTTGGCCCGTGTCACCACAGTCGTGTCCTGCTCAAGCAGCTCTTTCAAAACAGGCACATTGCGCGGTGTTGTTGTCACACAGATTTGCGGATCGTCGCCCAAACGCACACCAAATTGCAGCATATCCCAAGTCTCACGCACCTTTGGCCATTTCGCCAGCTCATCCACCCAGGCCCCATCAAACTGCGGCCCGCGCAACCCCTCGGCATCATGGGCTGAAAAACACATGGCTTCGGCCCCATTTGGCCAGACAAGACACCGGCGCATGGCCACCCATTTGGGTTTCCGATCCGGTGGGGAGCAGGCCATGATACCACTATCCCCGTAGATCATCACCTCGCGCACCTGATCATATGTTTCTCCAACCAAGGCCAGCCTACGACACCGGCCCTTGTCCATAGGGCGCGCACCCTCAACCTGCGACCGTACCCATTCTGCCCCAGCGCGGGTTTTGCCTGCGCCACGTCCGCCAAGAATTACCCAATTGCGCCATGTGACATCAGGAGGAAGCTGATGGTCATGAGCCCAGAACTCAAACAGATAGGGGAGCGCCATGCGCTCCCCGTCTTTTAGTTTATTCAGAAACTCCGTCCGCGTGACAGCAGGTACGGAGGCGAGCCAGGCGGCACCCGATCTCAGATCGGGCCTGTTCAAGGTCAAGTCCATATTCTCCGGTGATGCCACAGTTTGCGCGTCGAATTGCATCGAGTTCAGCCTCCGTATCTCTGGCCGCTCGCAGCCAAAACCTGAGATCCCCCAGCAGTTTGCCAGAGTCGCTCTTTCTCTCCGCGTTCCCTTGGCTCACCCGCCGCCGCAGATCGCGCAGTTCCTTCACCAATTCGGTCAGAGTTTCCGCGATTTCCTCGCGTTGTTGTTCCAACCAGTCCGTTTCCGCCTGAGCCCGGATCAAAACCGGGTCGTCATCTTTGTCGGCCATGCTCGACACCTTTCTTGCCTGTAGGAGCCCCCTCCGCAGGCGGACGAACACACGACGCATGCCGCGCCGTGCGCCATCCATGTCCAGCAAGTTCAGACACTAAGCCCGGATCTGTTACGGAGGTTTTCAGGCGACGTGCGCAGAGAGCTGAAACCGTTAATCATTTCAAATAGGTCTCGCACTTGCCCCGCCTTCGCCGCTCTGGCATCAATTCCGCAAGGAACAAGGATACGCCAATGCCCACACTGTCTTCACGCATCACATCCATCAACACCGGCGGGTCAGATGGCTGGGAGGTCTTCTATCGCTCGCGTCGGATGATCGATGCTGGTGTGGATGTCACCGAACTGACCATCGGTGAACATGACATTGGTACCGATCAATCCATTCTCGACGCCATGCACAAAGCCGCCAGCGGCGGCCACACCGGGTATCCCGAAGTGCCGGGCATTCACGCGCTGCGCCGCGAAATTGCCAAACGTCTGGCGACCTCGACAGGTGTTCCGACCGAGATGGAAAACGTGATCATCACTCCTGGAGGTCAGTCCGGTCTCTTTGCCTGCCACATCGCGATCGGCTCGCCCGGTGACACCGCCCTTTACGTCGATCCCTGCTATGTCACCTATCCCGGCACGTTACGGTCAACCTCATTGAATGCGGTTCCTGTACCTACGCGCTCTCGCGACGCCTTTTTGCCCCAGCCCGAGGTGATTGATCGCCTCGCCAAAGAAACCGGCGCCAAAAGCCTTTTGCTGAATTCGCCAAACAATCCCACCGGCATGGTCTACCCACGTGAGCACCTGATTGAGATTGGCAAGGTCTGCGAAGAAAATGACATGTGGATCATCTCGGACGAGGTCTATGACACCCAGGTCTGGGATGGCGATCATATCAGCCCCCGCGCGCTTCCGGGTCTGGCCGAGCGGACCCTGCTCATTGGGTCGATGTCCAAAAGTCACGCCATGACAGGCTCGCGCATGGGGTGGGTGGTTGCCCCTGCCCCCGTGATCAACAGCCTGATTGATCTGGCCACCAACACCACCTATGGCGTGCCCGGGTATATTCAGGATGCAGCACTTTTCGCTCTGCAACAGGGCGAGGCATTGGAAAGCAAGGTGGCCGAGCCCTTCCGCAGGCGGCGTGATCTTTTGCTGGATGTGCTGGCAAAACAGGATTTCATCTCCGCCATTCCCGCCAAAGGCGCGATGTATCTTATGCTTGATATCCGCAAGACCGGCATGTCTGGCGAAGAATTTGCCAATGCCCTGCTCGACGCGCACCACATCGCGGTGATGCCAGGTGAAAGCTTTGGCACCTCGGCGGCCGGCCACATCCGCCTGGCCCTCACCATCGAAGACAGCAAACTTGTCTCGGCGGTGCAAACGCTGTGTGACTTCGCACAATCACTTACCAAAGCTGACGCATGAGCACCCCGGTTTCATCCCTCAGAAGCCTTGGCCCCGCCTTTGAAGAAGAATGCACAAAGGCGGGCATCATGGATGCTGAAACGCTGCGCGAATTAGGGGCCCATGAGAGCTATCGCAAGCTGCTGATGAATGGGATGAAACCGCATTTCATCTGGTACTACGTCCTGCATATGTCGCTTCAAGGCCGCCCCTGGAACGATTGTAAAGGCAAAGAAAAAGACGCTCTGCGTGTTCAGTTCGACGCTCTGAAACGTGAAAACAAGGCGTCGCCCCTGACGGGCATTGTTGCGGATCTCGATGCCATAGGGGTCCGCGTCCGCCCGGATGATCTCAAACCGCTCTAGGACGTGTCCGAACCATCTGAGCGCGCGCGATACCGCGCGGCTATCTGACGGTCCCATTCATCTAGCAGCTGTTTGCGGCGCGCCGGATACCGGTCGGCCAGCGCCGTCAGCGCCCGAACGCGATCGGTTCTGAAATTCCGAAGACCCTGCCGGGTTTCACACCATCCCACAATGTATCTGACCCGCCCCAGATAAGCGATCAGCAGAGGCCAGATCACCCGGTCTGTCACCTCCTCTTTTTGATCCACATAGCGAAGAGCAAGCTTTGACCGCGTGCGAATGGCCTGCCGCAGCTCAGCGCCATCAAACGCCTCGGAGTTTTGCGCCGCAGGTGCCACCGACCGCACCCCAGCATCTAAAACAATCGGTCGAAGCTCTTCCGGGATCGAGGCAGACAATTTGGTCACCAGATCGCGCGCCGCGCGCGCCAGAGACGGATCAGACTGCGCTGCAACCAAAGTTGCCCCAAGCGCCGCCGCCTCCAATTCATCCGGTGTCAGCATCAAAGGCGGCATGTGATAGCCGTCTTCCAGCATATAGCCCGTGCCCGCCTCTCCGGTGATCGGCACCCTCTGCGCCATCAATTCCGCCATATCGCGATACAGAGTGCGCAGGGAAATCTCGAGCTCCTCCGCCAGATCTTTCCCAGTCACCGCCCCACGATGGGCGCGAAGGATCTGAATAATTTGAAAAAGACGTTCTGTGCGGCGCATTTTTTGACCCCTGCCGCCACACTACTGCCATAACGCTGTCAGCAGGGCAACGGTATCACCTGTTTCAACGCAACTTGAACAGATGAGACATCCCATGATCCGCTTTTCCCGCAGCCTCACAATTTCCGCCAGTCCCACCTCCGTGTGGAACGTCCTTGAGCGTTTTATGCAGATCGACGAGTTTGCGCCGCTCATTGCCTCAGTTGATGCGCTGACCTCAGGCGACATCGGTGTCGGCTCTCAACGTCGCTGTCATTTCGAAGATGGCAATTCTCTGGTCGAAGAAGTGACCGACTGGCGCGCTGGTCAAAGTTACCGTGTTCAACTGTCTGATTTTGCGCCGATGCCGCTGCGCCAGGCTGCCGCCGAAATCCGGATAACCCCGGCTGAGCCCGGCAAAACCCGCGTTGTCTGGAGCATGGAATATCAGGTTAAATTTGGCCCGCTTGGCTGGGTTCTGGGCCAGACCATGATGAAACTGATGATGCGCAAAGTGCTCGATGCCAATCTGCGCGGTCTAGCAGACCGGGCGACCTCACCTCAGGTGGACATGAAACGATCAGCCTGAACATACCCACAAAAAAGGACCGCCCCATCAAAGAGCGGTCCCAAATCTCTAAGGTCACATGTGACCGGTGGGCTTAGCCAACCAGCTCAAGACCCGAGAAGAAATACGCGATTTCTACGGCTGCGGTTTCGGGAGCGTCCGAACCGTGTACCGAGTTTTCGCCTACCGATTCAGCGAACTCAGCGCGGATGGTGCCGGCTGCTGCGTCTGCTGGGTTGGTTGCGCCCATAACTTCGCGGTTCTTTGCAATGGCGCCTTCACCTTCCAGAACCTGAGCAACGATCGGAGCCGACGCCATGAATTCGCACAGTTCGTCGTAGAAGGGACGCTCTGCGTGTACTTTGTAGAACTCACCAGCCTGTGCTTTGGTCAGGTGGATACGCTTCTGAGCAACAACGCGCAGGCCAGCTTCTTCGAACTTGGCGTTGATTGCGCCGGTCAGGTTGCGGCGGGTGGCGTCGGGCTTGATGATCGAGAAAGTGCGCTCAAGGGCCATGGGATAGCTCCATCTAAGTTAAAGGCCGGGCACCACGCCCGACGATATCCATTGCGCCGGGCGTTAACATGGGTCGAAAATTTTGAAAAGCCCCTAAGCCCCTCCAAAGCCAAACTCTTGCCATTCGACCCCAATCAGGCACACGCCAGAGATTGACACCTCGTCGTCCAACTGGCACCCAGCGCCCATGTTACGCATCCAAGATATCGCTTATTCCGTCGAAGGTCGTCCACTGTTTGAAGGGGCCACTGCCACCATTCCCGAAGGGCATAAGGTGGGTCTTGTGGGCCCCAATGGTGCGGGCAAGACCACCTTGTTTCGCCTGATCCGGGGCGAGTTGACGCTGGACAACGGCAACATCAGCCTGCCGCCCCGCGCCAAGATTGGCGGCGTCAGTCAGGAAGTGCCCTCATCAGACACGTCTTTGATCGACACGGTTCTTGAGGCCGATACGGAACGCGCAGCTCTGTTGCGCGAAGCGGAAACCACCACCGACAACAACCGCATCGCCGAGGTACACACGCGACTGGCCGATATCGATGCCTGGAGCGCAGAAGGCCGGGCATCGTCCATTCTCAAAGGCCTTGGATTTGACGATGAAGCGCAAAAGCGCCCCTGTTCAGACTTTTCTGGCGGCTGGCGCATGCGTGTGGCGCTCGCCGGGGTTCTGTTTGCACAGCCCGATCTGCTGCTGCTCGACGAACCGACCAACTATCTCGACCTCGAAGGCGCGCTCTGGCTCGAAAGCTATCTGGCGAAATATCCTCACACTGTGATCGTCATCAGCCACGACCGTGGCCTGTTGAACCGCGCCGTGGGCAGCATCCTGCACCTCGAAGACCGCCAGCTTACGTATTATGGCACCCCCTATGATGGGTTCACCAAGCTCCGCGCGGAAAAGCGTGCGCAGGCCAGCGCCATGGCGAAAAAACAAGAAGACCGCCGCGCGCATCTGCAAAGCTTTGTGGATCGCTTTCGCGCCAAGGCCACCAAAGCCAAACAGGCCCAGTCCCGCCTGAAAATGATCGAAAAGATGGATATGATCACCGCGCCCGAAGATGTGGCGAAACGAGTGTTCACCTTTCCTCAACCCGATCAGCTGTCCCCGCCGATCATCAACATTGAAGGCGGCGAAACAGGCTATGGCGACACCACGATCTTAAAGCGCCTCAATCTTCGGATTGATCAGGACGACCGGATCGCGCTTCTGGGCCGCAACGGTCAGGGCAAATCCACCCTGTCAAAGCTGCTTGCCGACCGTCTCCCGCTGCAAGCCGGGTCTATGAACCGGTCATCAAAGCTGCGCATTGGCTATTTTGCTCAGCATCAGGTGGATGAGCTGCATCTCGACGAGACACCTCTTCAACACCTCCAGCGCGAACGCCCCGACACCTTGCCCCCCAAACTTCGGGCCCAGCTAGCCGGGTTTGGTCTCGGTGCGGATCAGGCCGATACAGAGGTGGGTCGCCTATCGGGTGGTCAAAAAGCCCGTCTGTCGCTGCTGCTTGCCACCTTGGATGCGCCGCACCTGTTGATTTTGGACGAACCGACCAACCACCTCGATATCGAAAGCCGCGAGGCTTTGGTCGAAGCGCTGACCACCTACTCCGGTGCTGTGGTGCTAGTCTCACACGATATGCACCTCTTGGGTATGGCGGCCGACCGGCTCTGGCTGGTTGGGGATGGCACCGTCAAACCCTATGACGATGATCTGGACGCCTATCGCAAGTTCCTGCTGACACAGGACAAGCCCGAGAAACCCGCCAAAGCCACCAAAGCAGCGCCCAAACCCAAGCGCGCCTCGCGGGATGACATTCTCGCACTGCGCACCGAGGTCCGCACATGCGAAGACCGCATCACCAAGCTCGAAGAGATGAAAGCTCGTCTGCAAGAGAAGCTGGCCGATCCCGATCTCTACGATGAGAGCCGGCGCAACGACCTCGAAGTTTGGAACCGCAAGTTCGCTGAGATCGAAGAGGGCCTGTCGCGCGCCGAAGCCCTTTGGGAAACCGCCGTTGAAAAGCTGGATGCCGCCAACGGGTGATCTCTCTGCCAATCTGAAATGTGGCCGTCCTGTGAGGGCGGCCTTTTTTGTGCCTTATTCCCACGTAAACGCGCTGTCTTACCTCTGTCAAACGCGTGTAATCTGACCAAAATTGCCCCAATTGAGGCAGCCCGCCACATTTCAGCCCAATTTAAATTGACGCGATTGCGCGTCTTTTTTGGCCGACACCGCTCGTCTTTAGGTCAATGTTATGACCTAAAGGATAGAAGGTGATTTCGTTTCCTTTCAAACACTTACAATACAACGCAACGTCCACCACCCTTCAAAGATCCTAAAGTCTTTAGAAGAATACGCGCTTTTGCGTTAACCTTTACTTTACTTTTAGACTATGCGGCAGGGCCTGCCTCATTTAAGCCTTAATTCAACAGCGCCACAGGCCGCGGGGGCAGCCAGAGCGACGCTGAGACGAATAGAGAGGCTTCGCCATGTCCGGTATCAAACGTCAGTCCCCGTTCGAAACTCTTGGAGTTTCCCCGGCCGCGACCAAGGCCGAGATCCGCAAAGCATGGAAAGCGCTGGTCAAAGCCAATCATCCCGACCGAAATCCGACTGACCGTGACGCCGCAACCGATCGTCTGGTTGCTGTGAATGCGGCCTATGACAAGCTGCGCAACCACGAACCGATTATCCTAACCTCGTTCGACGCACACGCGGCGAAGAAGGCGCAGGCTGAAAAGGCCGCTGCCGAAGCACGGGCCCAGCGCGAGGCCGCGCATCAGGCCGCCAAAGCACGCGCCCACGCGCACCGTCAGGCCGAGATCAAGCGTCAGGCCCAGGCCAAGGCCGCACGCAAAGCCGCAAAGCCTGCTCCGCAGCGTATCTATTCCACCGCTGAGCTTCAGGCGATGCACACCGCCAAGCGCGAGTTTACCTCAGCTCAGATGGCGTTCGACACAGTCACCGCTCCGCATATGTCTTTTGCGGCCTGATTCAACGTCGCACTCTGTTTGACTAAACCCACTGGTCGTCTCCTGAGTAGCGCGTTTGCTCGCCACAAACTGATCGCTGGATTATTGCCACCGAATAAGCTCTAACCACGTCGAACATTTCCAGGTTGATGAGCATATGACCGCACTTCTTCGAGCCGACATTGAGCGCGTAACAGTTCCTGAGGGGACAAGGCGGGATAGAGCCGTTGCCCCGTCTGGCCTCTCAGAGACCAGCCACCTCAGATACGATTTTGATACGTTTTTCTATCACGCCGTGCGTTCAGGGGACGGGCTGGTGTTGATCGCGCCAAAACTTCTGAACTTTCGCGCACTATTTAAAGCCGCAAGGTTTGACGTCGACGGGGAACAGCTTGGCCGCCCAAAAGTCCATAGCTTTTATCGGCATGCCATCATTCGGTTCAAACGCATTCCACCCGGCACAACACTCGGCGTCGAGTTTCCCGATGGCACGCGCCGCGAAACCCTGATCGCCCCGGACGAAACCGATTTTCTGGCGGGATTGAACTGCCAGATGACGATCTCAAAAGACAACAATCTTGAGTGGATCCGCCAACAATTGACCCACCATGTCGAAAACTGTGGCGTCGAAGCCGTTTGTTACATCGACAATGGATCAACCGCCTACAGCCTGTACGAACTTGAAGAGGTCCTGACCTCGGTCAATCTGAAGAAAGCCGTTCTCATCTCGATGCCATTCAAGTGGGGAGCGTTGAATAAAACCACCCCCAATCGAGAACTCTACCTGCAGACCGCTGCCTATAATCTGGCCCGGCTTCGCTTTTTGTCGAAGGCACGTGGTGTGTTGCGGATAGACACGGATGAAATCATGACAACGCCAAAGGGCGCAAAAACCGTATTCGACGAAGCCCAGGCTGCGCGTTTGGGGTTCGTGTTCTTTTACGGCTCCAATCGCCTTCCCCCTCCTGACAAGGAAGGACCTTTTGAGTTCTCGGATCACGTCTACACCCCAACCAAACACGATCTCGCCGTGAACAATTGGTGCGTAAATCCGCAGGGCGTACTGGGTCGGTTTCAATGGCGATGCCACAATCTGGAACACAACATTCTCGAGAAATTACAAGAACTTCCGGGCCGACACTACTATCATTGCTTGGGCATTGGCACGGGATGGAAAGGCGGGGGGCGCCTCGAAGCCGCGCGTTTGCCTGACATCGACCAGACGGCCCAAACCTTTTGGACCACTAGTTTCATCCCAGCTAAAGGCAAAGCCCCATGATCACGAAATTGGCGTGACCTTTCAGGCTGAGCTCATTAAGAAAAGATGATGGACGCAACGTTTCTCATCACCGCCTTCGCAACGCTTTTTGTGGTTATTGACCCGATTGGGCTAACCCCGATTTTCATCGCCTTGACTCAGGGCACCGACAGCGCCCATCGTCGGGCCGTCGGTTTACGCGCCTGTCTTATTGCCTGCGGTCTGCTGGTGCTCTTCGCGTTCTTGGGTGAATCCGTCCTTGGATTTATCGGTATCTCGATGAGCGCCTTTCGCATTGCGGGTGGTATCCTGCTCTTCATCACCGCTCTGGATATGCTGTTTGAACGGCGCACCAAACGCCGCGAAGACAAGGCGGATGAGGAAGACACGCTGCCTGATCCTTCGGTCTTTCCGCTGGCGATCCCGCTTGTGGCCGGACCAGGTTCAATTGCCACCATTATTCTGCTTATGGGTCAGGCACAGACCACCCTCGACACCATTGGTGTGTTGCTGGTCATGGTAGCCAATCTGGCCATCTGCATGGTCTTGTTCCTGCTCTCCTCCCCTATCGAGCGCGCCTTTGGCCGCATCGGCATTGTTGTGGTCACCCGCCTCTTGGGCATGCTCCTTGCGGCTCTGTCTGTGCAATTTGTACTCGACGGGTTACGTGACTTCGGTATCGGCACGGGCTGACATTCAACCCCGGCGTTCCTATATTCTCCTTATTGAGTGGAGAGGTGATGATGGACGGCGAAGACTTTGGACAGATGATCTATCTGGCGCTTCTGCTGCTGGCGATTGGGGGCTGGTTCATCGCCCAGAACCGGGCGAACCTTGGCAAGATGGCGCAATATGGTCTGGCCTGGGGGCTGATCTTTCTGGGCGTCATTGCGGGCATTGGTCTGTGGGAAGATGTGCGCGGCACCCTATCTCCACGTCAGACCGTGTTTGAAGATCAAGGTCGCATCGAACTGCCCCGCTCGCAGGACGGCCATTACTACGTGACCCTTCAGATCAATGGCGCTCCTGTGGAATTTGTCGTCGACACCGGCGCAACATCGGTTGTGCTCACCCGTCAGGACGCCATGCGGATTGGCTTGGGTCCGGAAAATCTCGTGTTTCTCAGCGAAGCCCGCACCGCAAACGGCTCGGTCCAAACCGCGCCTGTCACGCTTGATACAGTTGCGCTTGGCCCCTTCAGCGACACGCGTGTACCTGCCTACGTCAACGGCGGTGAGATGGACACGTCGCTATTAGGGATGAGCTATCTTCAACGCTACCCGAGCATTCAGATCAACAGTGGAACTTTGGTTCTAGAGCGGTAGCCATATCAGACAGTCGCAGACTGCGGCATCAGCCGCCCGCGCTTTCGGCTTTCTTCTCCCAGCGACCGCTTTCTTCCGACCAGTATTGCGCGGCGCATTTCGCATCGGTCAGGGCTTTCCACTGCCCACGCGCATGTTGAACCGCCTCCATGTCGTGGCCATCAAACAGAATACACACCCGTTCAAGCGCACTCACCTCGTCCGGGGTCACATTAGCCCCATCGACGGTCATCAGACAGGCCGGGTCATTCCCCGCCTGCCCGGTTGTCAGCAAGACAGGCTGATGGGCATCATGTTTGCCCCCCGCCAGCCCATGCGGCAGAAACCCCTCTTCGGGCCCCAGCCAGAGCTTTTGATCCAACCATTCCATCCGGCCCGGATCAACACCGCGTACCGCCACGCGCCATCCCGCTCCCATGGCCTTGTCCAACAACATCGGCAGGGTTTCCTCCAGCGAATGCCGGGTCAGGTGATAGAAATACGCAGCGCCCATAGTTCCCCCGGATCAAGGCCCCTGCCCTAAAAAAGGCAGAGGCCGATTGCTTTACTCGCTCTCGAAACGGTCACGCACCAGACGATCCAGCGCCATCACGCCCCAGCCGGTCGCGCCTTTGGGCGCCAGCGTCGTGTCTTTGCTGACCTGCGCCACACCAGCAATATCGAGGTGAATCCAGGGCGTGCCCTCTTTCACAAAGCGCTGCAGGAACTGTGCCGCTGTGATCGACCCCGCCGGGCGACCACCCACATTCTGCATGTCCGCTTTTTGCGACTTGATCTGATTGTCATAGGCCTGCCCCAAGGGCAGACGCCACGCGCCCTCACCTTCGGCAGCGGCGGCTTTGAGGAAATCATTGGCAAAGCTATCATCGTTTGAAAACACACCGGCGTTTTCATGTCCCAGAGCGATGATCACCGCCCCGGTCAGCGTGGCCAGATCGATCATGGCCGAGGGCTGCTCCGAGATCTGCGCGTGCCACATCACATCTGCCAGAACCAAACGGCCTTCGGCGTCGGTGTTGATCACTTCGATGGTGTCACCTTTCATCGAGGTCACAATGTCACCCGGACGCTGTGCATTGCCCGAGGGCATGTTTTCGACCAGTCCGACAAGACCAACCACATTGGCTTTGGCTTTGCGCAGCGCGAGGGTTTTCATCACCCCCGACACAACACCAGCACCGCCCATATCCATGGTCATGTCTTCCATGCCACCTGCGGGTTTCAGGCTGATACCCCCGGTGTCAAAGACAACCCCTTTGCCCACCAGAGCCAGAGGCGCGCCTTCCGCGCCTTTCCAGCGCATAACAACCACTTTCGACGGGCTGTCCGAACCCTGGCCTACACCCAACAGTGCACCCATACCCAACTCGGCCAGTTTATCCTCTTCAAGAACTTCGACTTCGACGCCCAGCTCTTTCAGCGCCACCAGACGATCAGCAAACTCAGTAGTGGTCAGCACATTTGCTGGTTCAGCGGTCAGATCCCGGGTAAAGAAAACTCCTTCCGCCACAGCGATGGCCTGCTCTGCCTGCTCCGCCACTTCCTCGTGGTTTTTGACCTGAACGGAAACCGCACCATTTTCAGGCGCCGCTTCAGATTTCCGCGCGGTAAAGGCGTAGCTGCGCAACGCCACCCCAAGCACCAGTTCAACCGGACGCTGCAGATTTTCCGCCATCACGGTCATAGTCGATTTGCCCGCTAGCTTGGCCAGAGCCGCACCGGCCTTCCGGGCCTCCTCCACTGATGCGCGTCGCTCGACACAGACCACATCAACGGCCTCTGCGGCCATGCCCGTGGGATAGGCCAGAGAAATCACGCTGCCGGATTTGGCCTTTTCCCAGGCCTCGGATTCAAGCATGCGCGCAACGGCACCTTTGGTCAGGCGGTTCACGCGGCGCACAGCCGGGCTCATGGTGCCTTCCTTGGGTACGAGAATCGCGACGCGACCCTCCGCAGTGGCCAATGTCTCCAAATCAACGGCGGCGAAATCAATTTTGCGCAACTCGGTCATTCTACATTCCTTTGGCTGAACCTTGCCCAAGACCTAGCTGTCAGAGGGGCTCTTGACCAGAGCCACCTTTTCCCCGCCGCCACAATCCTCTAGGGTGGCGGAGAAATTCGGTTCTGGGGGGAACACGAGGTTGCAGAGATTCGACAGATATGTGCTGTCGCAACTTATGGTGCTGTTTGGCTTCTTTGCTCTAGTGCTGGTATCAGTTTACTGGGTGAACCGGGCCGTCCTGTTGTTTGATCGCCTGATTGCAGACGGCCATTCCGCTGATGTTTTCTTGGAGTTTACGGCCCTGACGCTGCCCAATGTGGTGGGGCTTGTTCTGCCCATGGCGGCCTTTGCGGCATCGGTCTATGTCACCAACAGACTGTCCAACGAATCCGAACTCACCGTTGTTCAGGCCACGGGGTATTCCCCCTGGCGACTCGCTCGGCCCTATCTTGCCTTTGGCATATTGGTTGCGGTGATGATGTCCTTGCTGTCGCATATTCTGATCCCGGCCTCGAAAGAACGTCTGGCGATCCGCGAAACCGAGATTTCAGGATCCGTCAGCGCCCGCCTGCTCCGCGAAGGTGCGTTTCTGCACCCCCGCAAAGGTGTGACCTTCTATATCCGTGACATCACCCCAGAAGGGGAGTTGCGCGACATCTTGCTAACCGATCGTCGGCAAGAGGGACGGGATAT
The DNA here is from genome assembly GCA_947497905.1 of uncultured Pelagimonas sp. GTDB lineage: Bacteria > Pseudomonadota > Alphaproteobacteria > Rhodobacterales > Rhodobacteraceae > CANMIH01. The sequence continues at coordinate 658,268 of CANMIH010000001.1, read as the reverse complement.
CACCTATACCGCTGACGTGGCCTATATCCTGCGCGATGACGAAGGTACTAAGTTGGCTATGGTGTCCGGGCTGGCACAGACTATGAACCTGACCGAGCAAACGCTTTCGACGACGGATTTTTCCGACCTCACCTATGACATATCCTCGCTGATCGTGCCCAAGACCCTGCAAAACCGCGATCTGCGCCATTTCACCACCGCGCAGATGGTCACGGATATTCCCGCCGTTGTAGCAGAAACCGGTGTTCCTCTGGCGCGCGTCCTGGATGAGTTGCATGGCCGGTTCCAAAAACCGCTGCTGTGCCTCGTTGCAGCCCTGATCGGCTATGCCGCGCTGATGGTCGGAGGATTTTCCCGTTTTGGGGTCACCAAACAGATTGTCTTTGCGATTTTCCTGCTTGTTGTCATCAAAGTGGTCGAAAGCGCCATGACAGATTCCGTGCGCAAAGACGCCTCACTGTGGTTCCTTGTCTATATGCCCACTCTTGTTGGGCTGGGCATGGTTGGTGCCCTATTGTGGCAGGCGGCGCGCCCATTCCGCCCGCGCCGTCGACGTGAGGCCACCTCATGAAGCTTCACTATTACTTTGCGCGCCGGTTCCTTTGGATCTTCCTGTCGTTGATGGCGATGTTTGCGCTGTTTCAGGGGTTGTTGGATCTCATCGATGAGATGCGCCGGGTTGGCCCAGAGGTAGGATTCACATCCGTTTTGAGACTGGTAGGTCTCAAACTGCCGGAAGGGATGTATCAAATCCTTCCGCTTGTGATGATCCTGGCGACTATTGCCCTGTTCATCGGATTGGCGCGAACCTCCGAGTTGGTGGTAGTGCGCGCGTCTGGCCGCTCTGGACTGGCGGTGCTGATGGCCCCCGTCGTGGTCAGCCTGCTGATTGGTGTGCTGGTTGTGACCATGATGAACCCCATCGTGGCCGCGACCTCCAAACGCTATTCCGAAGTGCGCGAAACGCTGCTGAACGGATCGCGCTCCAGCCTGTCGATTGGACCAGAAGGGCTCTGGCTCAGACAAGGTGATCCCCGAGGGCAATCTGTGATCCACGCGGAACGGGCCAGCCCCGACGCTACGACCCTCTATAATGTTTCAATCGTCTCTTACGCCCCGAATGGGGGACCGGTAGCCCGGTTCTCTGCAGAGCGCGCGACGCTTGGCGAGGGTGCCTGGACCTTAAAAACTGTAAAGTCCTGGCCCCTGAGTCCCGGATTGAACTCCGAAGACGGCGCACGTCGTCATGATACCTTTACCCTGCCTTCCACCCTCACCCGCGACAGCATTCGGGATCGGTTCGGCAAAACCTCTTCAATTCAGATCTGGGACCTACCGGGGTTCATTGCAGATCTGGAGCAGGCTGGCTTCTCTGCCCGTCGACATGTTGTTTGGTTCCAGATGGAACTGGCCCGCCCCCTGTTTCTGATTGCTATGGTGCTTGTCGGCGCGGCCTTCACCATGCGGCCCGCGCGTTTGGGCCGCACTGGTATGGCTGTTCTCTCCGCCGTTCTTCTGGGGTTTGGTCTCTACTATGTGCGTAATTTCGCTCAGATTCTTGGGGAAAGCGGCCAGCTTTCGCCCATTATGGCTGCCTGGATTCCCCCCGTCGCTGCAGTATTGCTTGCATTGGGATTGATCCTGCATATGGAGGACGGATGATGCGTCTGACCCTTTCCGCCCTCGCACTCAGCGCTGCTCTGTCCTTTCCCGCTTTGGCACAGGACACAGAGGCTGCAAACGCGCCCGCAATGCTTGTGGCGGACCGTGTGTTTGTGGAGGGCAACGACCGCCTGATCGCCACAGGGCATGTTGAAGCCCTGCAAGGATCAACCCGCCTGGTCGCCGAACGTATTGTCTATGATCAATCCACCGGCACCCTGTCTATCGAAGGTCCGATCCGCGTGACCGAAAATGGCACCGAGGTGATCATCACCGCAGATCAGGCCGAGCTGGATCAAGGGTTGCAGAACGGTCTGATGATGGGCGCCCGGATGGTGCTTGACCAGCAATTGCAACTGGCCTCGGTTCAGGCGCACCGGGTCAACGGACGCTACACCCAGCTGAGCAAAGTGGCTGTGACCTCCTGTCAGGTCTGCGGTGCCAATCAAACCCCACTTTGGCAGATCCGTGCCTCGCGTGTTATTCATGATCAGAAAGGCCAGCAACTCTATTTCGATCATGCCCAGCTTCGCGTGCTGGACATTCCGATCGCCTATTTGCCGCGCCTGCGCCTGCCTGACCCCACATTGAAACGTGCGCGCGGCGTTCTCACGCCTTCGGTGCACAGCTCAACCCTGCTGGGCGTTGGTCTAAAAATTCCCTATTTCATTCCTTTTGGCGATCATCAGGATCTGACCCTGACCCCGTTTCTGGCCACCAACAGCCGGTCACTCGAATTCCGCTATCGCCGTGCTTTTCATACCGGCGAAATCGAAGTGAATGGCGCCGTCAGCCGCGATGAAATCCAAAGGGACAAAACGCGTGGGTATCTGCATGCGGTTGGCGGATTTGAAATCCCAAGTGATTTCCGTCTGAGCTTTGATCTCAAAACCACAACGGATGACACCTACCTCGATGACTATAACATCGATGAGGCGGACCGCTTGGCGAGCACCTTGCTTGTGTCCCGCGTTCGAACCAATGAACGTATCTCGATGGATTTGCGACACTTCCGTTCGCTTCGCTCGGATGAAGACAATGAGACCCAGCCCTCGATTCTCGCTGGGGCACGATATGAACGGCGCTTTGCCTTTGCTGGCCTTGCGGGCGAGTTCGAAATCAAAGGCGAAACGCAAGCGATCTACCGTGTATCGACACTTGATGTCGACGGGCCCGACACGGATAGCGATATCGACGGCCGCGATCTCTCTCGTGCCAATGCGGAACTGAGCTGGAGCAATCGCTGGACCCTGCCCTTAGGCCTGCGCGCAGGGGTCTCGACACATCTTTGGCTGGATCACTTTAACATCTCGCAAGACAGCACAGCGCCATCAACTGTTAGCACCCTGACACCAGGTGTCGCGGTAGAACTGCGCTGGCCCTTTGCCGGATCATTTGGCGGATCAGGCCGCACTCTGATTGAACCCATTGTGCAATATGGCTGGGTTGGTGGCGAGCGCGCGCAAAATCCCAATGAAGAGAGCACACGCGTAGACTTTGACGAAGGTAACCTGCTGTCGCTGACACGGTTCCCCGGCCCAGACCGACGCGAACACGGACAACAGCTCGCCGCGGGTCTGCGTTGGCGCCACATTGGCGCCGATGGCTGGGCCTCCTCCTTGACCCTCGGGCGCGTCTGGCATGAAACCGCCGACCCCGCGTTTTCTCTGTCATCTGGCTTGCAGAACACCACCTCGGACTGGCTTGTCTCCGGGGGCCTGAGTGCGCCATTTGGTCTGAGCCTTCAGGCCCGCGGCCTCTTTGGTGGATCTGGCGCCTCCAAAGCCGAGGCCCGCGCAACCTGGTCCAATGCACGGCTGGATCTGGGTGCATCTTATCTTCTACAGTTGCAGGATCCCGCCGAAGATCGCACCCAAACACAATCCGAATGGAGCCTCGACGGCAGCTATCGTATGACGGATCACTGGACCAGCTCCAGCCTCGCACGATACGACATTGCGGATCAGCGGCTTGACCGGCTTGGGTTAGGCCTGCAATACCAAAACGAATGTGTTCAGGTAGAGTTCAAAGCGACGCGCAAATATGCGTCCTCGACCCTGCTTGAACCCTCGACCGATTTCAATCTGACCGTCGCGCTGAAAGGGTTCAGCACCGGCGGCAGTGCCAAGGAGTATCGACGCACATGCGGCAGTTGACACGTTATTTTTCACCTCTGGCCACCGCGCTGATCTTGGGTTTGTCCCCTATGGGCGCACAGGCACAGGGGCTTTTTTCGCCCGTGATTGTTGTCGATGAGCAGGTGATCACCGGATACGAGCTACAACAACGCATTGAAATGATGAAGGTTGTTGGGGCTCCCGGAGATCCCGAGCGACTGGCACGGGAACAGTTGATCAATGACCGTCTGCAACTTCAGGCCGCACGCGACGCCGGCATTGTGGTGAGCGAACAGGATATTGCCGACGGCATGTCGGAATTCGCGGGTCGTGCGGGATTGGACACTGAACAATTCATCAAAGCCATTGGTCAGCGCGGTGTAGCCGCCGAGACCTTCCGGGATTTCGTCCACGCCGGTGTCGCCTGGCGACAGCTCGTCGGTCAACGATTTGCAAGCCGGACCTCCGTTTCTGAGGCCGAAGTCGACCGGGCGCTTTCGGCGCAGGGCGGCGGCAGTTCTGTGCGCGTGCTGATGTCCGAAATCATCATCCCCATGCCTCCCGGCCAGGAAAAAGCTGTTCAGGACCGCGCCAAACGCATCGCTACGCTGGAGACCACCGGTGCCTTTTCGGCAGAAGCCCGCAGACATTCCGCCACCGCGACACGCGGGAACGGCGGACGGCTGCCGTGGCGTGATCTGGAAGAATTCCCTCCGGGGCTGCGCCCCATCATCCTTGGGCTGAAACCCGGTGAAGTCACCGATCCGCTGCCACTTGATGGTGCGGTTGCACTGTTCCAACTGCGCGACATTGAGGAAACCGGGTACAAAGCGCCCGAAGTCGCCGCTGTAGATTATGCAGCCTATTACATGCCCGGTGGCCGGTCTCCTGAAACTCTGGCCAAGGCCCGCGTGCTGAAGTCCAAAGTCGACCGCTGTGATGATCTTTACGGCATTGCCAAAGGACAGCCTGCTGAGGTTCTCGATCGAGGCACCCTGCCTCCGGCGGATATCCCAACAGATATCGCCCACGAGCTGTCCAAGCTTGATCCCGGTGAGGTGTCAACCGCACTGACCCGCGCCGGCGGGCAGACACTTGTGTTCCTCATGCTCTGCGGCCGGACCAACCAGATCTCAGAAGACGCACCGGATCGGGACCAGATCACGCTGGGCCTGCGTAATCAACGGATCACCTCGCAAGCCGAGGGGTATCTGGAGCAGCTGCGCGCCGACGCCCGCATCATCGAGAAGTAAATGACCGAGACACAAACGCCCCCGCCGATTGCCCTGACCTGTGGTGAACCGGCGGGGATTGGTCCGGAACTGGCCGAAACGGCCTGGCGTCTTACCGGCGCACAGGCCCCATTTTTCTGGATCGGCGATCCGGCACATCTGCCCGGCACCGCCCCCCATGCCATCATCTCAGATCCGTCTGAGGTGGCCCAGGTGAACGCGCAGGCCATGCCGGTGCTGCCGCTTGCCTTTGACGGCCCGCGCATCTGTGGCACGGCCCAGCCCGCCCATGCAAAGGGTGTCATCCAATCCATTGAAACCGCAGTAGATCTGGTCAAACAGGGCAAGGCCTCTTCGGTCTGTACTCTGCCGATCCACAAACAGGCTTTGGCCGAAGGCGCGGGCTTTGCCTATCCCGGTCACACCGAATTTCTCGCCCATCTTGGCGGGGTGGATGAGGTGGTGATGATGCTGGCCTCGGATCAGCTGCGCGTGGTGCCCGTCACCATCCATATCGCGGTCGCAGATGTGCCAGCGGCCTTGACGCCCGCGCTTTTGGAAAAGCGCATTCGGATCACCCATACGGCACTCACCACCCAGTTCGGTCTGGAACGTCCCCGCATCGCCGTTGCGGGCCTGAACCCCCACGCCGGGGAAGGTGGCCGCATGGGTCTTGAGGACATGCAGGTGATCGTCCCTGTGCTGGACAAGCTCCGCGCGGACGGCCTAGAGATCGCAGGCCCCCTGCCCGCCGACACCATGTTTCACGCCCGCGCCCGCAAGGGGTATGACGTGGCGATCTGCATGTATCACGATCAGGCGCTGATCCCGATCAAGACGCTGGACTTCGACCGAGGGGTGAACGTGACCCTGGGCCTGCCCTTCATCCGAACCTCCCCGGACCACGGCACCGCCTTTGATATCGCAGGCCAGGGCATAGCCAACCCCACCTCGACCATCGAAGCGCTGAAACTGGCCGCAAAACTGTCGAGAAACTAAGGTCGAAATCGGCCCGCTATTCTTCCCGTCAGGCACCAAATAGCGGCTATTCAGTGGAAGTCTAAGAGCGAGGAACAGATCTATGCCGACATCCACTCAAGGTTCGGCGAAGGTCCGAAAATAGCGCGTTTTGACGGATACTGCGAGGCCTCACAGGTCCGTTTTCTTGATGAGAACGGGTAGAAGTCGTAGAAGCACGACCTCTACCCAATCGGTTTACGCGTTGAAGAACGCGGCCGCCGCGTCGGTCGAGGCTTTGACGGCTTCGGGCTCGTAGTAGAAATCCACGTGGCCAAATTCGTCAAAGGCCAACTCTTTATGCTCGTTGGTCAGCTTCTCGACAAACTGGGTGGAGCACGGTGCGGTGAAGGCGGTGGAGCTATAGATCGTCAGCGTGGGCTGGGTGATCTTGTCAGCATAGGCTTCCGCTAGGGAAAACAGGGACTGCATGCTCTGGTCTGCTATGTGCATGTTCGAGAAATTCGGAACCGCTTCCGGCCCTTTGACCCCGGTGCGACCATAGTAGTCGTAGCTTGCCTCAGCCATGGAGGGGAATGGCGCTGCCGCAACAAAATCCTCACGGGAAATCTCATCATCCAGACCAAAGGTATCAACATACACCGGCTCACCGGTTTCATACATTTTCTGCTTCGACGTATTTGCTGCAGCGATCATCTGGTGGGCCATGTTCGGATCTGTCCACTGGAAGGCATCTGCGGCCATCATACCCGAGACCAAGGCGATTTTCTTGATACGGTGGTCTGTTACGGCGGCAGATGCGATGATTGAGCCGCCCTGACAGACTCCGAGACCGTAGATTTCTTCGACAAAAGGCAGGGTTCCAAGATAGGAAACGGCATCCCAGGTGTTTTCGATCAAGCGGAACATATAGCGCGATTTCATGTGCTCACCGGGCAGCGCCGGGGAAGAGCCCATGCCCATGTAATCGAAACCAAGATAGATGAAGCCGCGGGCCACCATTTCTGGGCCGTAGGTCGCAGGGATCTGGTCTTTGACCTGTGGGAAGGGGCTTGCCCCCACAATGGCTTTGTACGTTTTGGCCGGATCGAAATCCTCGGGCAGGTACAGGTCTCCTACAAGATCGAGACCAAAGGATTTGAAGGTGACGGGGTTTGTGCCGGGTTTGAAGGTCATGTCTGTGTCTCCTGCATGGATGGGAGGTGATGGTTGCTTGGCGGTTGCGCTCCGGCCCCAAAGGGTCATCAGGGAGGCAACAGGGGCGGATTGGATAATGTGGCGTCTTGTGAGTTTGATCATTGTCATGGTCCGCGTTTTCAGGCGTTGTGTTAGAAGTTGCTAAAGTAAACTTCCTCATTTACTTATTGTGGGGAGGCGCAAAATGTAAACTATATTTTTTACTTATGGAGGCGAAAACCGTGAAACGCACTGAAAAGAAAAGAAAAGATATCATCGATGCTGCGATCGATGAGTTCCGTGAACAGGGGTTTCTGGGGGCCAAGACCACGTCGATCGCCAAAAAAGCGAGTGTATCGAGTCGCACGCTCTACAATCACTTCGAGAGCAAAGAAGCATTGTTTGAGGCGATTTCGGAGATCATGCTCGAACAGAACCGCCGCATGGAACCGGTGTCCTATGATCCTGACCGTGACTTTGTCGAACAGTTGAAAGACGCGCTATGGCGTTACGTGGAGGTCATCACCGATGAGACCGCCCTCGGCCTGAACCGCATGGTTATTTCCGAACTGATCCGTGACCTGGATCGCTCCCGCGCGTTTTTCAGCGAGAGCGAAACCCACGACTATCCCATCACGCTTCTGATCAGCGAGGCAATGCAGGCCGGAGTGATCCGCCAAACTGACCCCGCCTACGCCACCAGCCAGCTTCTGGCGCTGGTAAAGAACTTCTACTTCTGGCCAGAGTTTTTTCTTGGCGAAACCCCAACGCCGAAGGAAGTACTGGACGACTGTGTCGCGATGTTCATGGCGCACTACAAAACGGACATTTGATAGAAAGGCGCGGATGGCAGCAAGGTCCTGCAAAGCCGACGCCTGAGGGCTGGACCTACAGTGCTAGCTTCCCACACATAAGTCTCCCTTTGCGATCTGCGCGCTCCCGCATCCCACTGCCCCTGTCCCTCTCGGGCAATAGCGCTTAAAACGCCCGTATGAGCCAGATTGATTCCCTTCCGCCCCTTCGCGACGTTATCGAGACCCACGAGCTTGTGGCTCGTAAAGCTTTGGGACAGAACTTTCTGCTTGATCTCAATCTGACCTCGCGCATCGCCCGTATTGCCGGTGATCTGTCAAACACCGATGTTCTTGAGGTGGGCCCCGGCCCCGGAGGTCTCACCCGGGGGCTTTTGGCCGAGGGCGCGCGCCGTGTTTTGGCGATTGAGAAAGACCACCGCTGTCTGCCCGCTCTGGCCCAGATCTCGGACCTGTATGACGGCCGGTTGCAGGTGATTGAAGGCGATGCGCTTGAGGTGAACCCGCTTGAACACCTGACGCCACCCATCGCGATCTGTGCCAATCTGCCCTACAATGTTGGAACTGAGCTACTGATCCGCTGGCTGACGCCCAAGGAATGGCCCCCGGTCTGGAACTCACTGACTTTGATGTTTCAGAAGGAAGTGGCGGAGCGCATCACGGCGCAGCCCGGCTCAAAAACCTATGGGCGTCTGGCGATCCTGTCGCAGTGGCGCACCGATGCCCGCATTGCCCTGACCCTGCCGCCCGAGGCCTTTTCACCTCCACCCAAAGTGCATTCCGCCGTGGTGCATCTCACCGCCCTGCCAGAGCCACGTTATCCCGCCGATGCCAAGGTTCTGGAACGTGTGGTGGCCAAGGCCTTTAACCAGCGCCGCAAGATGCTGCGGGCTGCGCTGAAAGGGCTGGCCCCGGATGTGGAGGATCGGTTGGTTGCCGCGGGCATCAAACCGACTGAACGGGCCGAACAGGTCTCGCTTGAGGCCTTCTGCGCGCTGGCCCGTCAGTTCGAAAAAACCTGATCAGGCTGCGCCCGGAGTAGACCGGGCGCCATTGCGCAGAAACCTAGCGCAAGAGGTTGCTCCGAATTGCCGCAACCTCGGCATCCGAGATTTTGAGCACATCACGGCGATAGGTCTCGAAGGATCCATATTGGTCTTTGACCGCCTGAAGCGCGGCCTGCATCTGTTCCGGGTGTGCACCAAAAGCGGGCCGCAGGGATTTGGGCCCGTGCCCCACCAGTTTTTCCAACTCACCAAAGGTGAAAAGATTGGTGGTCAGGTAATCTCTCAAAGCATCTTCTTCTGAGTACCCCAACACCAGCAATGTCACTGCGGCGAGGTACCCCGTCCGGTCTTTGCCTCCGGCACAATGGAAGAGGACCGGATAGCTGCTGTCGTCTGCCAGGATATGCAGGAAGCGCGACACCTGAGTGCTGAAATCGGTTCCAAAATCGCGATAGCGGTCTATGCGGATTGCCGCGAGGTCGACGTCATGATCGGACAACAGCTGATCAATTTCATGGAATTTGCCCTCAAACCAAAGCGGCCGGATCCGCTCGGCGACCTCAACCGGCATGATCTTGGCAATATCTGCAGGATCCGATCCAATCGGAAGATTGACGTTAAAATCCACGCCCTGCAGCGGTTTGTTGGGATGCGTTGCAAGCTCATCTGGCGCGCGCAGGTCGATGATCGTCTCAATGCCCTGCGCTTCGAGATATGCTTGGTCCGCCGGGGTCAGGGCATCCAACTGATCTGAGCGAAAGAGCACCCCGGGCTTGATGCCCTGATCCGGGGTCACAAGCTCGCGGAAATTGCTCAAGGCTCCTACGGGATGAGACAGTTCTATCTGATTACAAGCCGCAGGCATATCGATATCCAGCTGCGTCGCGCAGGCCGCCTCCTGTGCAGTGGCGGTCAGGGGTGCGAGGCACAACAGCCCCACAGCGATATAGGTGTTCGTCATTTGCATATTGTCTCCGAAACGATGGTGTCACGCCGCGTATCCACCGAAAATTTGGGTATAGAAAGTTGGTCTCTATCTGATTGTCTGATAGAGATGAGGCATGGCAGATTTTGAACAGCTCCAAGCCTTTGTCGCGGCTGTAGAAACCGGATCGTTTTCCGCAGCGGCCCGAAGATTGGGAAAGGCGCAATCGGCCGTCAGCACAGCAATTTCCAATCTGGAAATCGACCTAGACATCAGCCTCTTTGACCGCACCGGCTATCGCCCGGAGTTGACAGAAGCCGGCACACGGCTTTTGCGTCATGCGCAATCTGTCCTGGAAGAGGTCAACGCGCTTCACGTGGATGCGCAGGCGCTCAACGATCAGGCCGAACCAAGGTTTTCTCTGTTTGTTGAACAGGGTCTCATGGTGCCGCGTATGTGGGACCTGGTGGCGCGGATTGCCGAGATCTTTCCGACCATCGAGCTTAATTTCGCCCACCTCCCGCGCCCGGCAATTGTCTCTGCGCTTCGGACCTCTCAGGTGGATCTGGCTCTGATCACCGGTGCGGATCGTATGGAGGGCGGGTTTCGCACCCGTGGCATTGGGTTTCAGCGCTTGGTGCCTGTCTGCAAATCGGATCATCCGCTTTCGGTGCCCCGGGAAATCTCACGCGGAGATCTGAAACGGCACCGGCATATTGTTGGGCCCTCAGGCCCGGATGTGCCCACAACCCGTCGCGCGCTCAGTCCAAAAATCTGGACAGTTGAAGACCCGCAGACACAGCTTGAGTGTGTTGTCTCTGGTTTGGGTTGGGCTGAATGCCCGGTGGATATGGTCACAGAGCTCGTCACAGATGGGACATTGGCCGTGATGGAATATGCATTTGAACAAAACGCCATCCTCGACACGGTTGGCGTCGTCACCTCCAACAAACCCGTGACGGGTCCGGTGCAGAATTGGGTTCTGGAACAACTGGCGCACTGGGATCAAAAGGCCTGGGTCGGCCCGCCTCACGTTGGGCGTAAACAATACAGCCGCACCACGCCAACATCACAAAAGTAAAAACCCCCGCCGTTTCCGGCAGGGGTCAAATCTTTCCAGGCGCTGGGCCTTACTCTGCTGCATCCGGCGCAGGTGCGTCCGGTGCAGGCGACGGTGCCTCAGCTTTGGGCTCGGGCTTTTTGCGCGGGGCGCGCGGCTTGCGCGGTGCCTTGGGTTTCTCCTCACCGCTGGCCTCGGGCTTCTTACGAGGCGCGCGAGGTTTACGGGCAGGCTTGGGCGCCTCGGCTTCTGCTGCTGGCGCGGGCTGTTCAACCACCGGAGCCGCTTCGGGCGCACTGGGCATCGGCAGCTCTGGCTGCGCATCACCACGGCTTTCCGGGGTTTCGACCAGACCGGTGTCGTCTTCGGGCGTCACCACATCCAGAACATCCGGCTGTTCGCTGGGCACATGCACGGGCTGTGTCGGCTGAACAGGCGTCTCGGCCTCAACACGGGCGCGATGATCCGCCTCACGCTGGGCACGATCGCGATCACGCTGAGCCTGACGTTCCCGGTTGTCGCGCTCTTGCTGCTCGCGACGTGCGTCTTGTTCTTTCTGGGCTTCACTCAGCATCCGCATGTAATGCTCGGCGTGCTGTTGAAAGTTTTCAGCGGCAACACGGTCGTTCGCCAAAGTGGCGTCACGGGCAAGCTGATTGTATTTATCTATGATCTGTTGCGGGGTACCGCGCACCTTGCCTTCGGGGCCAGAGCTGTCAAACACGCGGTTGACGACATTGCCCAGCGAATTGTTGCGGTTGCGGTTGTTCTTATTCCGCGAACGGGATTTTGAGGAACGCATTCTTTTTTGTATCCAGCCTGATTTGCGACTGCGGGCGACCCCCTGTAGCACTTCTTGCGCCAATCCGGATCTGTCGCCTGTGATGTGTGGCTTGGTGTCGGGCGGGCAAGTGAAACCTGCCATCGTCATTTCCGACAGGCTTGAATAACCACAGGCGCCGCGCAGAAACAAGAGGCAAAGGGGTTAAATTCGCCCTTTGCCATAAAATTCAGTGTATTTTTGCCGGTGAATGCCCCAAAACCACGCGATCTCGCCCATCCAGGTCCTGAATGACACGCACCCCGGTCAGGTTGGCCTGTCGCATCATCTCGGCAACAGCCTCGCCCTGCGTCGGACCGATCTCCACCATAAGGCGACCTCCCTCAACAAGATACACGCCCGCTTCGGCGCAGATCACACGATAAGCCGCCAAACCATCGCCTTCATCCGTGAGCGCCATGCGCGGCTCGTGGTGTCTCACCTCAGGTGACAGCCCCGCCATCTCATCCAGTGCAATGTAAGGGGGATTTGAGACGATCAGATCAAACCGGTGTTTCACCTGATCCAAAGGCGCAAACCAACTGCCCTCTTCAAAGGCTGCCCGATGAGCCAGATCAAGCTGATCCCGATTGGCTTTGGCCACCTCAAGCGCCTGCGCGCTTAAATCAACACCAACACCAATACAGTCCGCCCGCTCTGCCAGAAGCGTCAGCAAAATGCATCCCGATCCGGTGCCCAGATCCAGGACCGTGCCAAAGGGTTCGGCCAAGGCCGCTTCGATCAGCGTTTCGGTCTCTGGACGCGGGTCAAGCACATCTGACGTCACCTGAAACTCGCGCCCATAAAACTGTCGGTGCCCGGTCAGATGGCTCACTGGCACGCGCGCGGCACGACGTTCAATCACTGCGTCAAACAGGATCTGTAGCTCCTGTGAGATCTCTTCCGGCAGAAACAGGGTCAACCGACCCGGAGCCACCTTCAGCACATGCGCCAATAGACGGCGCGCATCTCGCCCGGCATCTGGCACCCCCGCCTCAACAAGCCGAGCCGTGCCACGCGCCACGAGTTCAGATCCACGCATGATATCCTCACCATGTTTCCCGGTGCCGCTCGGGCACCACCGATGCTTTAACTGCCCATCTCGGCCAGCTGCGCCGCCTGCTGTTCTGCGGTCAGCGCATCGACGATCTCATCCAGATCCCCCTGCAGGATCTGGTCCAGCTTATACAGCGTCAGGCCAATCCGGTGATCGGTCATGCGGCCTTGTGGGAAGTTATAGGTGCGCACCCGTTCCGAGCGATCGCCCGACCCCACCTGTGATTTCCGGTCGGCAGAACGTTCCTGATCCGCTTTCTGGCGCTGCATATCAAACAGACGCGCGCGCAGAACCTGCATGGCGATCTCGCGGTTGCGGTGCTGGGATTTCTCGGAACTGGTCACCACCACACCGGTGGGCAAGTGGGTGATCCGCACCGCCGAGTCGGTGGTGTTGACGTGCTGCCCCCCCGCGCCCGAACTGCGCATGGTGTCGATGCGGATGTCATTGGCGTTGATCTCGATATCGACGGCTTCAGCCTCGGGCAGGACCGCGACAGTCGCCGCTGAGGTGTGGATCCGTCCGCCCGATTCCGTTTCCGGAACCCGCTGCACCCGATGTACGCCGGATTCGTATTTCAGACGAGCAAACACCCCATCCCCTTCGATCCGCACCACCAGTTCTTTCAGGCCACCCAGATCCGAGATCTGTTCCTCGATAACCTCCCAGCGCCAGCCGCGCGCCTCGGTATAGCGCTGATACATCCGCGCCAGATCACCGGCAAACAGCGCCGCCTCATCCCCGCCCGTACCCGGACGGATCTCAAGCATCGCCGGACGGCCATCGGCGGCATCTTTGGGCAACAGCGCCAGTTGAACCTGACGCTCCACCTCGGGCAATTGCGCGCGCAAACCGGGCAGTTCGTCTTCCGCCAGTTCGCGCATGTCGGGATCATCCAGCATGGCCTCGGCCTCGGCAATATCGGCCACAATGCGCTCCCACTCGGCGATCTGATCGACGACGGGTTTCAGCTCGGAATACTCTTTGCCCAGCGCGGCGATATCGCCATCGCCGGTGGCCATGCAGGCCTCGACATATTCAAGCCGGTCTTTGATTTGGTGCAAACGGTCAGAAGGGATCATTCTGGTTGCATTGCCCATTCAGGCGGCGGGGTCAAGCGCCCTCTTGTTCCTCACGCATCTGCGCCAACCATCCGTCAACACGGGCTTTGTTCACGCCAAGGTCGGATTGACCAAACCGCAACCGCCCCCAGATCTCTATCATTCCCGACCCAGCCTGCACCGTGGTGTAATCAGGAAAGCCAAACCAGGCACTGCGAGTGACATAGGTGACACGGCCCTCTTCGGGCGCACCTGCCAGAACAAGGGTGCGTGGTGTGGCGAGGATCAGCGCATGCAATTGCGCCAAGCCCCCACTCTCAAAGGCAATCTTGCGGCGCACGCCCCCTGCCAGATCCTGATCGGCCGTGACCTGTGGGTCCACATGCCACCGGGCGGGATCAGAGGGTGCCAGCCGGATCCAGGCCAGCCCCGCTACTAAGCAAATCAAGATCAGATACAGTGCCATGCGCATTCAGGCCCCCATGCCGCATATGTCGCGACACAGGGATGCCATGCCCGTGAGAGGGACAAAAGCGCAATCTGCGGGCAAAGCCAGTTTCCGCTCAGCGGCGGGTCCAGCCCCAGAGACACAAAAGCTCGGTCGCCACATGCGCCGCAGCCACAGCCGTGGCGCCGGTGGTGTCAAAGGGGGGAGACACCTCAACCACATCGCCCCCAACCAGATGGATCCCCGCCAGTTCGCGCAGGCAAACCGCCGCTTGATGGCTGGTCAACCCACCCCAAACCGGGGTGCCCGTGCCGGGGGCAAAGGCCGGGTCCAGCGCGTCAATGTCAAAGGTCAGATAAACCGGATTGTCGCCCACAATCTCTTTGACCCGCGCCGCTATGGCCTCTGGCCCCTCGCGATGCACCTGTCGCGCATCCAGAATATTGAACCCAATGGGATCCGGATTGTCGGTGCGAATACCGATCTGCGCTGATCTCTCAGGCACAACAATGCCCTCTTTGGCCGCCTTATACATAAAGGTGCCGTGATCCACGCGGGTGGTGTCATCATCTTCCCAGGTGTCCGTGTGGGCATCAAACTGGATCACACTCAACGGCCCGTGTTTCTCGGCATGGGCACGCAAAGCCCCATGGGTCACCGAATGATCTCCCCCCAGCGCAACACAGGCTGCGCCCTGCGCCAGAATACCCGCGATATGCTCTTGGACATTGGTTTGGATCAGATCCGGGCGGGCATAGTCAAACGCCATATCGCCATAATCCGCGATGGCAAATTCGCTCAGCACATCATAGCCCCAGCCATAGGGCGCATCACAGGGCTGCAACAACGACGCCTCGCGAATGGCACGCGGCCCAAGCCGGGTGCCGGGCCGGTTGGTCACCGCCTGATCAAAGGGCAATCCCGTCACCGCAATATCAACCCCGCTCAGCGCTTTGCTGTATTTGCGGCGCAGAAACGAAGCCGCCCCGGCAAACACGTTTTCAAAGGAGGGCCCTTTGAAATCCTCGCGGGTAAAAGCGTGGTCGATCTGGGTTTTGGCGTCTTCAAGGCTCATGGCGATGTCCTTTGCGGTATCGGGGTGGGCGGGTGGGCGACATCGCAAAGGACATCGCCCCACCGGTCATTTCACGGGCAGAGCGGTTTCGATCAGGCGCGCAAAGAAACTTGCGCCAACCGGTGAGATCTCATCGTTGAAATCATATTCCGGGTGGTGACAGGTCGGCGTATCGCCTTGCCCCAGGAACAGATAGGCCCCCGGACGTGCCTCAAGCATATAGGAGAAATCTTCGCCCGGCATGATCGGCTTGGTATCCCCATTCACCGCCTCATCTCCAACAATCTCCCGCGCCACATTAGCGGCGAAATCGGCTTGCTCGGGGTGGTTGATGGTCGGCGGATAGCCTTCTTCATAGACCAGTTCGGCCTCAAGCCCGTAACTCTTGGCCTGGAACTCGGCGATCTCGGCCATACGTGCCTTGACCAAGGCCTGCACCTCTTTGTCAAAATAGCGCACGGTCCCATTCAACACCGCCTGATCGGGGATGATGTTCATCGCTGTCCCGGTGTGGATCTGGGTCACGCTCACCACCAGCCGGTCCAGCGCATCAATGTTGCGCGACACAATCGACTGCAGCGCCAGTACAAGCGAACTTGCGGCGATCACCGGATCGCGGGTTTCATAGGGCATGGCACCATGGCCGCCGACCCCTTTGAGCGTAATGGTGAACTCATCGACGCCTGCCAGCAGCGCACCCCGGTTGGTGTGCATCTGCCCCGCTGTCTCACCGGGCATATTGTGAATGCCATAGACCTCGTCGATGCCAAACCGATCCATCATGCCCTCTTCGACCATGATGCGCCCGCCGCCTTCATTCTCTTCCGCAGGCTGGAAAATCAGCGCAACCTTACCACTGAAATTGCGGGTCTCCGCCAGATATTTCGCGGCCCCCAAAAGCATGGTGGTATGGCCGTCATGCCCACAGGTATGCGCCATGCCGGGAATTTTCGACGCATGATCCGTACCCGACAAATCCTCCATGGGCAGCGCATCCATATCGGCGCGCAGCCCGATACAGCGCCCCTCACCCTGCCCCTCGATAATCGCAACAACACCGGTGCGCGCGATGCCCTCGTGGATGTCGGTGATGCCAAATTCCTTCAGCTTTTCAACAACAAAGGCCGCGGTCTTGTGGCAATCCAAACCCAGTTCCGGGTATTGGTGCAGGTGCCGACGCCACCCGGTCATCTCGTCTGACAGAGCGGCGATCGAATTGAGTATAGGCATGGGTTTCTCCTTCGCGCGCAGGCTGAGGCGAAACCCATGGTTTGGCAAGAGCCAATATGATCAAATCGCGTGACGCGTCTCGATCAACCGCGCGAAAAAGCTTGCGCCCACCGGGGCAACTTCGTCGTTAAAGTCGAATTCCGGGTGATGGACCGAGGGGCCAATCCCCTGCCCCAGAAACAGAAATGCCCCTGGCCGCGCCTCAAGCATATATGAGAAATCTTCGGCCCCCATTTCCGGCGCCAGATTATCGACGACGTCGGGTGTTACGCCGCGCGCCACATCCGCCGCGAACATTGCCTGCGCCGCGTGGTTGATGGTCGGCGGATAGCCCGCCTGCCAGTCCAGCTCGATCTCAACCCCGAAACTGGCCGCTTGGCCCGCAATCATCTCGCGAATGCGGCGTTCGCCCATTTCGCGCATCTCAGGCGACAGGGTCCGCAGCGTGCCTGAAATCACCGCCTCTTCAGGAATGATGTTCATGGCCGAGCCGCCATGCACCTGCGTCAGAGACAAAACCGCCGATTGCATCGGGTTCACATTGCGCGACACCACCGATTGCAACGCCGATCCAAGAGCAAACACACAGGGCAGCGGATCAATGGTTTCATGCGGAAAGGCCGCGTGGCCGCCTTTGCCTTTGATAATGATGTTGAAATCATCCACCGCCGCCATCAGCGCCCCCGGCCCGGTGCGCAATTCGCCAAATTCGGCAAAGGGGTCGGTGTGGATGCCATAGACCTCTTCCACCCCAAACCGGTCCATGACCTTTTCGTCCTGCACCATAATGCGCCCGCCACCGATGGTCTCTTCAGCCGGTTGGAACAGCAAGACAACCTTGCCTTTGAAATTGCGGGTCTCGGCCAGATATTTCGCCGCCCCCAGCAACATCGAGGTATGCCCATCATGGCCACAGGCATGCATTTTGCCCGGCACGGTGCTGGCCCAGTCTTTGCCAGTTTCCTCATCCATCGGCAACGCATCCATATCCGCGCGCAGAGCCGTCACCGGCCCCTCCCCTTTGCCATGGATCACCGCAACCACACCGCTGGTGGCGATGCCGGGGTGGATTTCATCGACGCCGAACTCTTTCAGGCGCTCGACAACAAAGCCCGCGGTCTCGTGGCAATCCAGCCCCAGTTCCGGGTTCATATGCAGGTGACGACGCCATCCCGCCATTTCTTCGGCAAAGCCGGCAATACGGTTCACAACAGCCATGACTGGACTCCTCTTGTCTCTTGCCCCATGGCTTAGCCAAGGACCTACGGGGGATGCAATGCGCGATAACCAAAACACCGACCTAATCCACAATCCCAAAGGCGGCATGCCGCGCCTGCTCGAAATCATGCGCGCATTGCGCGACCCCGTGGGCGGATGCCCCTGGGACATTGAACAGACCTTCGCCACCATCGCGCCCTATACCATCGAAGAGGCCTATGAGGTCGCAGACGCCATTGAACGCGAGGCCTTTGACGAACTAAAGGGCGAGCTGGGGGATCTGCTGTTCCAATCGGTGTTTCATGCGCAGATGGCCAGCGAACAGGGGTTGTTTGATTTCAACGATGTGGCCGACACCATGTCGGACAAGATGGTCGCGCGTCATCCACATGTCTTTGGCGACGAAAGCCCGGACAAATCCGCCGAACAGCAAACCCAGGACTGGGAAAAGATCAAAGCCGCCGAACGCGCCGCCAAGGCACAGGCCGGTGTACTCGATGGGGTTGCTGCCGGTCTTCCGGCCCTCCTGCGCGCAGTCAAACTGCAAAAACGCGCCGCACGGGTTGGTTTTGACTGGCCGGAGATTGATATGGTCCTCGACAAGGTCAGCGAAGAGGTCACCGAGCTGCGTGAAACCACCAATGCCGAAGATCAATTCGAAGAATTCGGCGATCTGCTCTTTGTCATGGCCAATCTGGCGCGCCACATGGACATCGACCCCGAAGCCGCCCTACGGGCCGCCAATGCAAAGTTCACCCGCCGCTTCGAATATATCGAAGATCAGCTGGCGCAGCGCGGCAAAACACCCGCCCAAAGCGATCTGGCAGAGATGGACGGGCTGTGGAATGAAATCCGACTGGCAGACAAAGTGACAAAAAGTGATACCTGATGTTTGCGCTCAGGTATTGACCTGACAAAAATCGTCAGCCAAAGACAGCAGTAACACATGTCCATGTTCCGGAGATTGCCATGTTCCTGCGTCTGACCACTGCTGCTGTTGCGCTGTGCGCCGCGTTGCCCGCGTTTGCCGATGAGGTGAATGTCTATTCCTATCGCCAGCCCGAGCTGATCAAGCCGCTGACCGATGCCTTCACCGAAGAGACCGGCATCAAGGTCAATGTGGCCTATCTCAAAAAAGGCATGGTGGAACGCCTGCAGGCCGAGGGCAAACGCTCACCTGCGGATCTGGTGTTTACCGTGGATATCTCGCGGCTCGCGGCTGTTGTGGATGGCGGTGTGACCCAGCCCGTAGAAAGCGACGTGCTGACCGCCAATGTGCCGGAAATCTACCGTGACCCGGACGGTCACTGGTGGGGCCTGACCACCCGCGCGCGCATTGTCTACGCCTCAAAAGACGCCGTTGCACCGGGTGAAGTCACCACCTACGAAGATCTCGCCGATCCCAAATGGAAAGGCCGTATCTGCACCCGCTCCGGCACCCATGCCTATACCGTCGCGCTGGTCTCGGCTGTGCTTGAGCACCACGGGGAAGAGTACACCAAGACCTGGCTTGAAGGCGTCAAAGCCAATCTGGCGCGCAAACCTCAGGGCAACGACCGCGCACAGGTCAAAGCCATCTGGGCCGGCGAATGCGACATCAGCCTCGGCAACACCTATTACATGGGCAAAATGCTGAGCGATCCGAAGCAAAAGGCCTGGGCTGATTCCGTCAACGTGCTGTTCCCGACCTTTGAAAATGGCGGCACCCACGTGAACATTTCCGGTGTGGCGATGACCAAAGCGGCGCCCAACCGCGACAATGCGTTGAAAATGATGGAATTCCTTGCGTCTTCTAAAGCGCAGGAGGTCTATGCCTCGGCAAACTACGAATACCCGATTGCACCGGGCACCGAAGCGACAGAGGTGGTCAAAGGCTGGGGTGATTTCACCGCAGATGATGTCAACCTGATGACCCTCGCAGGCAACCGCAAAGCCGCGCTGCGCCTGATCGAAGAAGTGGATTTTGATGGATGATAAGCTGATCTGGCCTTTGGTCGATCACCCTACTGACACACCAAAGCCGCGCTTCAGGCGCGGCTTTTCCTTTGCGGGATGGTGGGCGGGGCGAGGTGCACAGCACAAGCGCCCATCGTCCCGCGACGACAGATCTTGACACCCTGCAGTTTCCGCGCAATCTCACCGCTGTTCTCAGGGCGGGGTGAAATTCCCCACCGGCGGTAAGCAGAAATGCACAGCCCGCGAGCGCCTCACATCTGAGGGTCAGCAGATCTGGTGCAACTCCAGAGCCGACGGTCATAGTCCGGATGAAAGAGAACGGGATATTGGGCATCTTGCATGCCCCAATAGGCCTGTTTGCCTTGAGTTGTGTGCGTAGGAAAAAGGACAACGCCATGACTCGTCTCTCCCCCCTCGTCTCCGGGGCCCTTCTGATGGTCACCGCCGGGCTTCTCTTTGCGGTGGTCAATACCCTGGTGCAATACAGCGCCATGACCCACGGCCTTCCGGCCTCTCGCATCGCCTTCTGGCAATATCTCATTGCCTTTCTCACCGCCCTTCCCTGGCTGATCCGCCGCGGGCGCAGCGCCATGCGCACCGGTCAGCTGTCCCTGCATCTGACCCGCGTGGCCTGCGCCGTGATCGGGGTTCAGCTCTGGACCATGGGGCTCGCCCATGTACCGATCTGGCAGGCCATTGCATTGATCATGCTGTCGCCCTTCTTTGTCACCCTCGGGGCGGGTCTGGCGCTTGGGGAAACCATCAGCCCCACACGGCTGGCGGCGGTCTTCATCGGCTTTGCCGGCGGCATGGTGATCCTTGCCCCCTGGTCCGACGGCTTTACCCCCTATGCGCTCTATCCAATTGGCGCGGCGTTTTTCTGGGCCATGACTTCGCTGCTGACCAAGAAAATCAGCGCCGTGGACAGCTCAGAAACCCTGACTTTCTATCTGCTGTTGCTGCTCACCCCTGCCAATGCGGTGCTGGCTCTGAGTGACGGTCTGGCCATCGATCTGGCCGCATCAGGCGCTCTGCTGCTGGTGATGGGTATTTTGACGGCGGTTGCGCAATACGCCATTGCCCGCGCCTATAGCCTCGCGGATGCGGCCTTTCTCCAGCCCTTTGACCACGTCAAACTGCCGTTCAACGTGGCATTGGGGCTGATCGTGTTTGGCTGGGTGCCCCCCGGCGCGCTCTGGATCGGAGCGACATTGATTGTCGGCGCCTCGCTCTATCTGCTGCAACAGGAAAACCGGGCACAACCGGCCGGGGCATAGGCGTCAGCAACCACATCGACAGCATACAAAAGGGCGCGCAATTTGCGCGCCCTTCTTCGACTCACATCTGTTTACTGAAAGTCCGCTGTCAGCTCTGGTTCCGGCTTCGCAACCTCAAGCGCTTCCTCCAAAGAGAACTCTTTGCGCATCAAGGCCCGGCCAACGATGGCTGCAGAAATATTCGGGACGTATTTCAGGCTCGACAAATCATCGAGTTTGTCGACCAACCCGCTGGCAATCACCCGATGGCGCGTCGCACCAGCCAGAGCTGAGATCACCCCCAGATGTTTATCGACCTCTTCTGCATCTCCATCGATGTCGGTGATCAAGACGCCTGACAGAGGCGTAACCGCAAAGGATTCCAGGAAACGCGCGGGATCCAGCGCGCTTTCGGTGCCCCACCCATGGGTCATCAGCTTGCCCTGCCAGACATCCACCGCCAAAACCACCTGATCCGGATAGTGCGTGGCCAGGGTTTTCACCTCATCCGGCATTTGGGTGGCCAGTGTGCCGATCACGATCTGTGCAGCGCCCTGTTCGATCCAGTGTTCTGCACGTTCACGGGTGCGAATCCCTCCTGCGACCTGCACCGGCACACCGGCTTTGCGGATGATTTCTTCGATCAACCCATCGCTGCCTTCATCTCCGGCCAGCGCATCAAAGTTGGTTACACTCAGGCTGTCGGCGCCGGCGGCCACCCAGGCGGCAACAGTGTCGAGCGGATCAACATGCCACAGCATGGCATCGTCCATCCGGCCCCGGCGCAGGCTTACGCTGCGCCCTTTCTGAAGCTCTAGTGTAGGAATAATCTGCATTCGGCCCTCCCTATCGTTAAACACGTAAGGACAGCGTAGCAGCAAAACAGCGCATCACGGCAAGGCGCACGGCAATTTATCAGCCAAACACGGCACGTCGCAAAGTCACAAAACGAAAAAACGGCGCCAAAAGGCGCCGTTTTCCCTTAAAACGATCAGATCGCTTACGATGCTTCGGTGATGAACTTCACCGCGTCGCCGAACGTCTGGATGGTTTCAGCAGCGTCGTCCGGGATCTCGATGCCGAACTCTTCTTCAAACGCCATAACCAGCTCAACAGTGTCCAGGCTGTCTGCGCCCAGGTCGTCGATGAAGGACGCGGCCTCGGTGACCTTGTCTTCTTCAACGCTCAGGTGCTCAACCACAATCTTCTTCACGCGATCTGCGATGTCGCTCATGTTTCTTCCTCACTTCTGACGGCCAACTGGCCTTCACTGCCCTATCCGCTGGACAGGCGTATGTTGCCCTCGCGGGCGGCTCGAGTGCCCGAACATGCCACAGAGACATGCAGGGCGGGCATCTGGCACCCAGCTTGGGGTGCGGCAAATACCGGGACTGACGCGCCTATAACACAGGCGGAAAGGATGGCAAACGCTTTGTATACCTTTCTTACCTGCGCAGCTCTTTGGCGCGCCAAGGTGGTTACAACATGGCCATGCCACCGTTCACATGCAATGTGGACCCGGTGACATATCCGGCTTCGTTGCTGGCAAGATAAAGAACCGCCGCTGCGATCTCTTCCGGTGTGCCCATGCGAGCGGCCGGGATCTTACCGTTGATGGCGGCTTTCTGCTCGTCATTCAGCTTGTCGGTCATTGCTGTGGCAATGAACCCCGGTGCAACAGCATTGGCAGTGATACCCCGGCTGGCAACCTCATAGGCGATTGATTTGGTGAGGCCCACCAGACCGGCCTTGGCCGCGGCATAGTTCACCTGACCGGGGTTCCCGGTCGCGCCGACAATCGACGAAATGTTGATGATCCGGCCCCAACGGGATTTCATCATGGGGCGCATAACACCCCGGCACAGCCGCATGGACGAGGTCAGGTTCACGTCGATCACCGACTGCCATTCCTCATCCGACATGCGCATAAAGATCTGATCGCGGGTGATGCCCGCGTTGTTGACCAGAATGTCCAGACCACCCATTGCCGCGATGGCCTCTTTCGGCAGCGCGTCAACCGCAGCGCTGTCGCTGAGGTTACAGGGCAGAACATGCGCGCGCTCGCCCAGTTCGGCGGCCAGCGCCTCAAGCGGCTCAACCCGGGTGCCGGACAGACCAACGCTCGCGCCCGCGCCATGCAGCGCTTTGGCAATGGCACCGCCGATACCGCCCGAAGCGCCGGTCACTAGCGCGGTTTTACCTGTCAGATCGAACATGGATGGCTCCTGCTACGTCAAATTTTGCATTGGTATTGCATCCACATCCCGTCACGGCAAGACAAAGCCCGACAGGAAGTCTGAATTTCTGCACTTTCATCGAGTTAAATGCCGCGACACTCAACAATTCTTGCGTCACACGAATTTTCAAGAAAATTCGCAGCGTCGCTTACAGATGGACAAGGTCATAACTATAAGATTTTGCGCCCTTCTGCGACACCCAGAGCCCCTCAGGAGGAATATCCGATGTTTGAAGGGCTTCAGGGACATCCCACGGACGCCCCTGTAATACATTCCCGTCCCAGGCGCCCCAGCCAAATCCGGGACGCCAGGTTAGATACAGATCGCGGTCGCTACGGCGCCATGTGACCCGCGCATCGATGACACATCGCTCAAAGCGATAGATCACCTCATCAGACCGGCGGCGCAACTCGAGCGCTACGATCACTGCAGGCTTTCGACCGCAGCTTTCACATCCGCGGCCGCGCCGATGTTGCGCACGGCGGCAGGTTTGTGGATCCGACGCACCATGCCGGACAGCGCCTTGCCAGCCCCGATTTCCCAGAACTCGGTCACACCCTCTTCGACCATAGCTAGCACCGATTCCCGCCAGCGTACCGAGCCACAGATCTGTTCGACCAGAAGCGAGCGGATCACCGCCGGGTTCGACACTGCAGCGGCGCGAACATTCGCCACCACCGGAACAGCCGGATCATTGATATCTACGTCATTGAGTGCCTCGGCCATGGCCTCTGCCGCGGGTTCCATCAGCGCACAGTGGAACGGTGCGCTCACCGGCAACAACAGCGCGCGTTTTGCACCTGCCGCCTTGGCCAGATCAACGGCACGCTCAACGGCAGCTTTGGCGCCTGAAATCACCACCTGAGCTGGATCATTGTCATTGGCAGCCGCACAAACTTCACCCTGAGCGGCCTCATCAGCCACCTTGCGCACGGCCTTAAGATCAAGGCCCAGAACCGCCGCCATAGCACCCTGCCCCACAGGCACAGCCGCCTGCATGGCTTCGCCACGTTTGCGCAGCAGACGCGCAGCATCGGCCACGCTTAGCGCACCCGCCGCAGTCAGAGCCGAATATTCCCCCAGCGAATGCCCCGCAACAAAAGACGCGGCCTCGATGGTCACGCCCTCGGCCTCAAGCGCACGCATGGCGGCAATCGAGGTCGCCATCAGCGCCGGCTGAGCATTGGCCGTCAGGGTCAGGTTTTCAATCTCCCCCTCCCAGATCAGCGAAGACAGCTTTTCGCCGAGCGCCTCGTCAACTTCGTCAAAAACAGCGCGCGCTTGCGGGTAGGCATCGGCCAGATCCCGCCCCATACCAATCGCCTGTGCCCCTTGACCTGGAAAAATGAACGCTCGGGTCATGCCCCACTCCTTCAACAATGTTTGTCATCACATATCTGTCGTCTGAGGCGCATACTAGGACTAATCCCATCTGACAACGCCAAGACGCACGGCTTCTGTGCGCCCATGCGCGTTTATTGCGGGGCTGATCCTGATATCTGTGCGTCAACAAAGACATTCAGGAGAGCCCGAAATGGCGCTGGGAAACACCGCAACCCGATATGGCAGCCTGTCCAAGCTGATGCACTGGACCATGGCGCTTGGCATTCTCGCCATGATCCCACTTGGCAAAATCGCCAATGATATGGGGTTTGATACCCCCGACCTGCTGGCGCAGAAGGCCCAGTTGTTTTCGATCCACAAGACCATTGGTGTGGTGCTGTTCATTCTTGCAGTGATCCGTCTGGTCTGGATGGTCACCCAGCCCAAACCTGTAACCTTGCACCCCGATCGCAAACTTGAAACTTTCGCCGCAGAAACCGTGCATGTGTTGCTCTATGCCTCGCTCGCATTGGTACCGCTGACCGGTTGGATCGAACATGCCGCCGCCACGGGCTTTGCCCCTATTCTCTGGCCCTTTGGTCAGGATCTCCCCCTGATCCCAGATAGCCCCGCACTGGCAGAGTTCATGGCGGGGGCCCATAAAGTCGCCGTACGCCTGCTGATCCTGTCGCTGCTCTTGCATATTGCCGGCGCGCTAAAGCACCATGTCATCGACCGCGACGCCACCCTGCGCCGCATGTTGCCCGGATCGACTGAGGCAGGCACCGCCACGCAAGAGGCGCACAGCCGCCTGCCCCTGATCGCCGCCGTGGTGGCCTATGTTGCAGCCTTTGGTGTTGGCGCACAGGCCGGACTGTTCAGCCATGCGGCCGAGGCCCCCGAAGCGGCTCAGCTTGAGGAAGTGCAAACCGAGTGGGTGGTCGAAACCGGAGCGATCAACATTGGCGTGCGCCAGTTTGGCTCTGACATTGCAGGCAGTTTCGCAGACTGGACCGCCGCGATCAGCTTTGACGATACCATCACTGAGGGGCCGCTGGGCACCGTCACCACGCAGATCTCGATAGGGTCGCTGACCTTGGGGTCGGTCACGTCTCAGGCGCTGGGAACCGAGTATTTTGATGCTGAAACCCACCCGGTGGCGACCTTCGAGGCCAAGATTGTCAGAGCCGAAGATGGCTATGAAGCGCAGGGCACCCTGACCCTGAAAGGCGCAAGCGTGCCAACCACCCTGCCCTTCACGCTGGAATTGGACGGCGATCGCGCTGAGATGGCGGGCAGCCTGACGCTCAACCGGATAGACTTTGGCATTGGCGGAGAGGCCACCGCCGCTGGACAGCCTGAACCAATGGTGACGGTCGACATCACCCTGACCGCCACGCGCTAAAACCGCAAAAGACTAAGACACAGCCCCGACTTCGGTCGGGGCTTTTTTGTGTTTGGCGATCTAAAGAATTCACCCGCCCGGGCACGAGTTGTCTCAAAGCACCAGAGACATAAGGTTGAGATTAACTCCAGCGTTACGCGTGTAACGCATTATGAATGGTGGGCGGCAAAGCTTCGGCTCGTCAGGACCGGCTCGACACCAGCGGCACATCTCATGCCCACGGCGTCCGCTGTATCCTTGGTCGCGATCGACGCCCCCAATCACATCTCAAAGCCTAGCCCACAGTGGCTGGGTTCCCAGACATCAAGGCCGGCCCCTTCGCACACTGCGTTCGCCTGCCTGCGCGGAACTCTTTGGATGACAGTACAACCCTGTTCAGCCAACGACCTGCCTGCCCGGCCGCCCGTTTCCATCGCGACAAATCGAGGTCTGGGCGTCATAGGCGCATCAGAAGAGACGGCACCGAGACACGCACGCCCGACGCACAAAAAACCCCGGTTCCTTTCAGAACCGGGGCGCGTTGATCGCGATCTGCGTCAGATCACTCGGCTTTCATCGCCTCGATCGAGATCTTCACATCCAGCTCGTCGCTGACGAAGGGCGCAAAGTTACCAACGTTGTAATCCGACCGCAGGATGGTGGTGGTGGCGTCAAAACCCAGCCACGGCTTTTTGGCCATCGGGTGCTCGCCCTGCTGGTTCAGTTTTGCGTCCAGAACCACCGATTTGGTCACATCATTGATGGTCAGATCGCCGGTGATCAGCGCGGTGGTCTCGCCGGTCACTTCGATGCCAGTCGAGGTGAAGCTGATGGTCTCATCGCCAGTGGCGCCAAAGAAATCTTCTGCCATGAAGTGGTTAAAGCGAGCTTCCCAACCGGTGAACAGGGTGCTCAGCGGAAACTCAACCTGAACCGACGAGGCCGCCGGGTTTTCGCTGTCAAACGAGATGGTGCCGTCAAAGCCCGAGAACATGTTCCAGGTGGTCGAATAGCCCAGGTGGTTGTAGCTGAACAGGATCTGGCTGTGGCTGGCGTCCAGCACATAGTTGTCCGCCGCCATTGCGGTGGTTGCAGCGGTCATCGGCAGAGCGGCGAGTGCCGCGGCAAAGAACATGGATTTCATCGGTTTAGCCTTTGTGAGGTGTGTGTCTGTGATGGGCTACATCTCACCTCAAACGGCGATTCACTCAATTCGCACAAATCCCACAGGCTCGGTGCGCAAATTCACACACGAAAGCGTGAGCTCGGCAAATTTGCGCGCAATTCAATTTAGGCGCGCAAAATCTCGCTGTCTCAGCGCCCTCATCGCACGCCAGACCACTAAACCCGCGATTGCGTGGTTGGGACCGCCGCGTCGCCCTCCTATCTCTTTCCCCCAACAAAAAAACGCCAGCAAAGACTGGCGCTTTTCTATCTCAATGATCGGTCGATTTCAGCGGTGACTGCGTCCCAGCGCCAGCAGGCTTAGCCCCATCAGGCCCATCACCAGCGTCACACCCAGTTTGATCAGCCCCTGAACAGGATCACCGGCCAGCGAGCCAGGGACAAACCACAGACCCAATGCCGCCACCGCAAGGGCCACGCCCATCACATATTGCAGGGCTTTTGTCATCACACTCGACTGGGTCATGGTACTCTCCACTCCGGCGGTCATATGCTCAGGCGCCGCCATTTTGATTGCTTATTCAGGTTGCATTAACCATGTCGGCAGATCAGGGCAGGAATGGGGCACTTCCGTGAAATTGCTGTGCCCCTGGCCTGACCTCCTGAGGCCCTTGCATTATGGGCCAACCCGTGTATACGAAGCGCTCCTTCCGCAGATTTCTTGAACTGCGCAGCTCTCGTGGGCCGGGGCGGAAGGTGACACCCGACCCTTTGAAATGCGCCCATTGTGAATCGGAGAACTCATGCCCCTGTATGAGCATGTTTTCATTTCGCGTCAGGACCTGTCCAACGCGCAGGCCGAAGGCCTCGTCGAACACTTCGGCACCGTACTTGCAGACAACGGCGGCAAAGTCGTTGAGTCGGAGTACTGGGGCGTGAAGACCATGGCCTACAAGATCAACAAAAACCGCAAAGGCCACTTCGCCTTCTTGAAAACCGATGCACCGTCGTCGGCTGTTCAGGAAATGGAACGCCTGATGCGTCTGCATGACGACGTGATGCGTGTTCTGACCATCAAGGTCGACGCACACGAAGAAGGCCCCTCGGTCCAGATGCAGAAAAAAGACGAGCGCGGCGAACGCCGTGAGCGTCGTGATCGTTCGTAAGGAGTTAAACCATGGCTGCAAAACCATTTTTCCGCCGTCGTAAGGTTTGCCCTTTCTCGGGCGAGAACGCACCGAAAATCGACTACAAAGACACCCGTCTTCTGCAGCGCTACATCTCTGAGCGCGGCAAGATTGTGCCTTCGCGTATCACCGCAGTCTCGGCCAAGAAACAGCGTGAACTGGCTCGTGCCATCAAACGCGCTCGCTTCCTCGCCCTGCTGCCCTACGCCGTGAAATAAGGAGAGACTGATATGCAAGTTATCCTTCTGGAACGTGTGGCCAAGCTTGGTCAGATGGGCGACGTCGTAGACGTTAAAGCCGGTTACGCACGCAACTACCTGCTGCTGCAGGGCAAGGCGCTGACCGCTTCGAAAGAGAACCTGGCCCAGTTTGACGCGCAGAAAGCTCAGCTTGAAGCACGCAACCTGGAAACCAAGAAAGAAGCTGAAGATCTGGGCGCACGCCTGGACGGTCAGCAGTTCGTGGTGATTCGTCAGGCATCAGACGGCGGCAACCTCTACGGTTCGGTGACCACTCGTGACGCAGCTGAAGTTGCGGCCGAAGGTGGTTTCTCGATCGACCGCAAACAGGTTGTTATCCGTGACCCGATCAAGGTTCTCGGCCTGCACACCGTTGACGTTGTTCTGCACCCCGAAGTAGCCGTCAGCATCGCGCTGAACGTTGCACGTTCGGCGGAAGAAGCTGAACTTCAGGCAACCGGCAAGTCGATCCAGGAACTGGCGGCTGAAGAAGAAGCGCAAGCTGAATTCGAAGTGTCGCAGTTGTTTGACGATATCGGCTCGGCCGCATCGGACGACGACGACGCGCCCGCAGCGGAAGCTTCGGACGAAGAATAATCTAACCTTCCAAGGTTGGATCGAAACCGCGCGGGGCAACTCGCGCGGTTTTTTTGTGCCTGTTCTGCACGCACGTGCGTCCTCTCTTAGCGCAAAGACCAATTCGTGATTGTTTTCCACCAAATACTGACCGCAGTTCATCCATTCATTTTTGTCTAGATGCCCTGCACATCCGGGCAATGTCTTAGTCCGTCGAGACGCGATAGATCAGCCGCAGAAGAAAACACCGTAGGATTTTCGAGGAGCGGTTTCGTGGAAAACGTAAAACTGATTTGTTTGACTGGATTGATTATTCTGGGCGCCTGCACAGCCCCCATGGAGCGCCGCTATACCGTGGATGGACCACGCAATGCGATGTTCGCAACGGACCTGAGCCAATGCAAGACGCTTGCGGGCACCTATCGCTCAGAGGCACCAACCCAAGGCGCAATGGTTGGCGCTGCCAGTGGCGCGGTCTTTGGGGCCCTGGACAACGAGGACGATCGCGGAGATAGCGCTTTGGTCGGGGCTGCAATTGGTGCGGTGGCCGGTGTCGCTGCCGCCAAGGATGAGCGTCGCGACGAACAGCGCAACGTGGTGATCCGCTGCATGCAGAACCGCGGTCACGCGATTGTCGGATAAGTTCCCCGGCCTCTACCAAGCCGGATGTTAGGAAAGCGGTTGTTCTTCGGAACGACTGCTTTCTTGTTTTTGGGTCCGCCAAACCCCAAACCCGGCCAAGGCTGATGCGCACAGAATGGCAAGGGCAATTGCCGGAGCCTGGCTCGGGAAATCATACCCAGCGTCGATCAGCGTGCCGCTGATCCCCGGCCCCAGGGCCGAAGCCAGAACCATCACCGCGCTGCCCAAGGATTTTATCGCACCAAGATGCCCTGTGCCGTAGAACTCGGCCCAGAAGGCGCCAAAGACCGTAGCAGCGCCCCCAGTCATCAGAGCGAATAGGACAAAGACTAGAGCCAGCCCCTGCGCGCTGTCGACGCTTGAGAGGACCCAAAACCCCAGCGCAAAGGGCAGTTGAAACAGCGGCAGCAGGCGCAGGCTGCCAAAGCGGTCGATTGCCCAGCCATAGCTCATCATCGCGACCAGCCCGGTGACCGTGTAGAGCGGTACAAGCGCCACAAACTCAGCGTGTGTCCAGCCGCGCACCTCAGCCATATGCACCTGCTGAAAATAGAAAGCGGTGCCAAAACAGGGGGGCATCATCAGATAGGGCAGCAACATCCAAAACAGTGGATGGCGCAGCATGTCGGTGCGTCGCCAATGCCGTCCGCCCATGCCTGTGCTGCTTTCCTGCGTGGCTAGAGACTGGGGTGTACGTTCTTCTTTGAGAAGCCACATCAGCACTGGGATCAGCAGGAGGAGCACAAGCGCACCCGCCACCCAGACACCACGCCAGTGCATCCAGCCCAGTGCCGCCACAACAATCATCGGCAAAAGCGCCTCCCCCACAGAAAACCCCATGGTGGCCACAGCAAGCGCCTTGCCCCGCGCCCGTGCAAACCAGCGCGCCATCGCAACCTGTGCCACGTGGCTGGCCATGCCCTGCCCAAAGAATCGCAACAGAAAGATCACGACCGGCACGGCCCAGACCGCGTGATTGCCCGCCATCAGCAGACAGGCCAGTGCGAGGCCAATCAGAACACATGGGCCAAGAACGCGAACACGCAATCGGTCACTGAGCATCCCGGCCCAGACCATCACAACCGCAGAGGCCAGCGTTCCTATCGCATAAAGACTGCCCCAGCCTCCATGGCTTAAGCCAAATTCAGACCGGATTTCCCCGGCGAAAATTGAGATGAAAAAGGTTTGTCCAAACGAGGACAGAAACATCATCATCCCGCCCACGCTGAGCCAACGGGCGTTTTGATGCAGAAATGTCAGGCTGGTCATGCGCGTCTCCAATACCGCGCACCCTGCCTTTCAAAGATTGGAAAGGAAAGAAAAAGCTTCGCCGCGCCCAGACAGGAAGACACCTACCGCCCCCTACGAAACCAGCCCGCGAACGAAAAAGGGCCGCCCAGTGGGCAGCCCTTCCTATACATGCTCAGAAGAAGATTACTCTTCGTCCAGAGCCTCAACAGCCTTCTGCAGGTCGTCTTTCGAGATTTCTTTCTCGGAGACTTTGGCACCTTCTGCGATGTGGTCGATAACCTTGTCTTCGAAGATCGGCGCGCGCAGCTGCTGCTGCATCTGAGCGTTCTGGCGTACGAAGTCAAAGAACTGACGCTCTTGACCCGGGTACTGACGTGCCTGGTTCATGATCGCCTGAGTCATCTCGGCCTCGGAGACCTCAACTTCGGCTTTCTGACCCAGCTCTGCCAGCAGCAGACCCAGACGCACGCGGCGCTCGGCCAGCTTGTTGTGCTCGTCGGTGGGCTCGATCTTGTCGTGATCGTGGCCTTCAACTTCTGGGTTTTCTTCGTGCCACAGCTGATGCGCGATCTGATCGGCTTCTGCTTTCACCAGCGACGGCGGCAGGTCAAAGCTTACCAGCTCGTCCAGCTTGTCCAGCAGGCCACGCTTCATCACCTGACGTGCGGCACCGGCATATTCGGCTTCCAGACGCTCGGAGATCTGAGCTTTCAGACCCGCAAGATCTTCTGCACCAAATTTGGTGGCCAGCTCGTCGTTCAGCTCAGCGGCTTTCGCTGCTTTTACGGCTTTCACCTTGCACTCAAAGACAGCGTCTTTGCCGGCGAGGTTCTCGGCGCCATATTCCTCAGGGAATTTGACTTCGACGTTTTTCTCGTCGCCAACTTTAACGCCAACCAGCTGCTCTTCGAAGCCCGGGATGAACGAACCCGAACCCAGTGTCAGAGGATAGTCTTCTGCAGCGCCGCCTTCAAAGGCTTCGCCGTCAACTTTGCCCAAGAAGTCGATGACAACCTGGTCACCATCTTCCGATGCTGCGCCTTCGTCACGATCTTCGAACTCTTTGGCGGTTTCGGCCAGCGAGTTCAGGGCTTCTTCAACCGACTCGTCGTCTGCTTTGACAACCAGCTTTTCGATCTCAACACCCGACAGGTCAACTTCCGGAATCTCCGGCAGTTTTTCGTAGGACATTTCAACCTGAACGTCGTCGCCTTCTTTCCAGTCTTCGTTGGTCATTTTGACCTCAGGCTGGAGCGCAGGGCGGTCGCCGCTGTCTTCGAAGTGTTTGTTCATGGCGCCATCGATGACTTCCTGCATCGACTCACCCAGCAGACGCTGACCAAACTGCTTTTTCAGCAGCGGCATCGGCACTTTGCCTTTGCGGAAACCCTTCAGCTCTACTTCTGGCTGGGCTTCTTTCAGCTTGGCGTTTACTTTTTCGTCCAGCTCGGCAGCAGAGACGGTGATCGAGTAACCGCGCTTCAGGCCTTCATTGAGGGTCTCGGTGACCTGCATCTTATTCCTCATCCGCTTGGGCACGCACCTAGGATAGGCTGGCGCCGCATGTAAAATCTGCGCTCTTCTATGCGTGAGTGCGAGCCCGTGCAAGGAGTTTCCTGCGTTCAAGCGCCTCTTGGCGTCAGATTGCGGGCCTTATCTTGGAATTCCGGGCCAATTTCCGCGCGAATGCGGGTTTGTCCGAAAATACGACTCCTAACCTGCGAGGCGTCCCGGCCAACAGAAAACCAATTTCAGCGCAGTCCCGCCAATCACCTTTCCCGTACTGGTCCCGAACTTCCGCGAGCAATCAAATAGACCGGCATCACCACGCCCTGCGTCTTAGCTGCGGGCCGATTGGCGAGCCGATCCAACATACATCTGGCCGCCTGCTGGCCCATCTTGTTGCGGTGCTGGTGGATGGTGGTCAGGGGAGGATTAAAGACCTCGGTCATTTCAATGTTATCAAACCCGGTCACCGAGACATCCCCCGGCACATCCAGCCCCGCGCGGGTGAATGTTGAGATCATCCCAAAGGCCATTGTGTCACTTGCGCAGATCCAAGCCGTCGGCTGGTCTGTCATCTGCAGAATTTTCTCGGCCGCTGCAGATCCTGAGGCAATGGAGAAATCCCCGGGAATGATCCAATTGTCTTTGACCGTCCCTCCGAGCTCCTGAAGGCGCGTCTCAAAGGCGTGGCGTCGATAGCGCGACAGTATATTGTCTGCCGGTCCAGTCACATGGCCAAAACACCGGTGTCCGTGGTCCCAGAGGTGGTCCGCAAGCAGGCGAATCCCCCCTTCATTGTCCGCACGCACCGACGGGCCCGCAAATCCCTCGACCCATTCACAGGCATAGACCAGAGGGCATTCTGGGTATTCGTCTTGCACCTGTTCGATATCCGCGCGGGACGAGTTACCATCCAGAATGATCAAGCCATCGGCCTGCCCCGCCGCAATCAACCGACCAATGTCTGAGGCGCTTAGTTTGCCCCCCGCACTGTCAGTCACAAGAAGATTGTAATTCGCCGTAGCAAGCTCTCGCTCCAACCCGGAAAGTATGTTGGAGAAGAAAGGGTTGGCGAGATTGGGCACCAAAGCAAGGATCGTGCGTGTGGTGTTGGTCCGAAGGTTGCGCGCCGCCTGATTGACCCGATAACCGGTTTGTTTCACCGCCTCAAGGACTGCGGTTCTGGTCGCCTCAGACACCTTGTCCGGGTCATTGAGAGCCCGGCTCACCGTGGCCGTAGACACCCCTGCGATCCGGGCCACATCTTTCACTTTTGGGGCCGAGGTTTTCATCTTTGCGGACCTCTCGAAATGATCTTGACTCGATTTAGGTCACCGATATACCTCTATGTAATCGATTACAACAAGCTTCACCGCAGAGGACCTTTTCGAGAGGAGCGAATGGGTCTGCAGATGCGGAACATGTTTGACCGAAAATGTAATCGATTACATCAATGAGCGCAAAGACGCTCTCTTGGGAGGACGACATGACGAAATTTACTGCCATCCCCGCGACGGTGGCGATGTGTATCGCAAGCACAGCCTACGCCGCTGATCTGGAAGTGACGCATTGGTGGACATCCGGAGGCGAAGCCGCCGCCGTTGCGGAATTTGCCAATGCCTTTAATGCGACCGGCCACAACTGGGTGGATGGGGCCATTGCCGGGTCCGGCGGCACAGCCAGACCGATCATCGTAAGCCGCATTATCGGCGGTGATCCGATGCACGCCACACAGCTCAATCATGGCCGTCAGGCAGAAGAGCTGATCGAGGCAGGTCTGATGCTTGACCTGACTGACATCGCTGAAGCGCAGGGCTGGAAAGACATCGTCAACCCGCCGGGCCTTCTGGAAAGCTGCACCCAAGACGGCAAAATCTACTGCGTGCCGGTGAACATCCACTCCTGGCAGTGGATCTGGCTCAGCAATGAGGCCTACAAAAAAGCCGGTGTGGATGTGCCCAGCAACTGGGACGAGTTTGTAGCCGCCGCCCCCGCCCTGCAGGAGAAAGACATTCTGCCACTGGTGGTTGGTCAGCAGGGCTGGCAGACAAACGGCGCCTTTGGTGTGATCCAGGTGGCCGTTGGCGGCGCTGATCTGTGGTCCGAGATCAATATCAACAAATCCGTCGAAGCCGCGGCTGGCCCGGAAATGGCCAAGGTCTTTGCCGCCGCCGACACGGCGCGCCAGATGTCCGCCAACAGCAACGTCAGCGACTGGAACCTTGCTACCGCAAAGGTCATCAATGGCGAAGCCGGTGGGCAGATCATGGGGGACTGGGCACAGGGTGAATTTGCCGTCGCAGGCAAAATCGCCGGTGAAGACTACACCTGTCTGCCCGGATTGGGTGTGAACGAGGTGATCTCAACCGGGGGCGATGCCTTCTATTTCCCAAAGGTGGACGATCCTGAGATCACTGCGGCGCAAAAAGAGCTGGCGTCGATTATGATTTCCAAAGAAGCGCAGGTGGCCTTCAACTTGAAGAAGGGGTCCCTGCCTGTGCGCGGTGACATCGACCTGTCGGCGGCCAATGCCTGTATGCAGAAAGGCCTTGAGATCCTGGCGGCGGGTGGCGTTCTTCCCTCCGGGGATCAGGTGCTGTCCTCGGACACCACCGGTCAGATCGAAGACCTGTTTGTGGAGTTCTGGAGCGATCTGTCGATGACGCCTGAGGATGCACAGGCACGCTACGCCGATATCATCGCAAGCGCAGACTAACCTCTCGTTGGACCTGTTTCCGTTCGCTTTGCCCCGGCACGGCGGACGGAGCCCCTTCCCCCTCCAATTTGCTAGGACACTTCGATGCCACGGTCTAAACGGCCTTCTGGTCTGCTGCGCAATCTGAACGCCAAGATTGCCGCGATCCCCATGATCCTGATCGCCTCTGTCATATTTGTCGGCTGCACGGTCTGGACCGTTGTCCATTCCTTCACAAAATCACGGCTTCTGCCAAAAATGGATTTTGTCGGTCTGGATCAGTACGAGCGGCTCTGGAGCACGCGGCGTTGGCTGATCTCGATTGAGAACCTCGCCATTTACGGTCTGTGCATGCTCGTGCTGAGCCTTGTGATCGGGTTTGTTCTTGCCGCGCTGCTTGATCAAAAAATCCGGTTTGAGAACACCTTTCGCTCGATCATCCTCTTTCCCTTTGCGCTGAGCTTTGTTGTGACCGGTCTGGTCTGGCAGTGGATCCTCAATCCCGATTTCGGCATCCAGTTCATTGTCCGCAACCTTGGCTGGGAAAGCTTTACCTTTGACCCCCTGTTCAACCCCGAGATTGTGATCTTTGGCGTTCTGATCGCCGGGGTCTGGCAAGGGTCTGGTTTGATCATGGTGCTGATGTTGGCCGGGCTGCGAGGCATCGATGGCGAGATCTGGAAAGCTTCGCGCATCGACGGCATCCCGAAATGGAAAACCTATCTTTATGTGGTGATCCCGATGATGCGCCCGGTTTTCATCACCGCGCTGGTGTTGATCGCCTCGGGGATTGTCAAAGTCTACGATCTCATTGTGGCACAAACAAAGGGCGGGCCCGGCATCGCCTCGGAGGTGCCTGCCAAATACGTCATGGACGCAATGTTCTCGAAACAGAACCTTGGACAGGGATTTGCCGCCTCAACGATGATGTTGGTGTCCGTGCTGATCATCCTCATCCCCTATGCCTATCTTGAGTTCGGAGGTCGCCGCCGTGACAAGTAAGTCGCTTATCCCCAATGGGCCGCGCCCGCGTCGGGTGATCACCGGACGCAATATCATGCTCTACGGCACGCTTATCCTGGTTTGCCTGTACTACGTCCTGCCGCTCTATGTGATGGTTGTGACCTCGCTCAAAGGCATGCCCGAAATACGGATGGGCAATATCTTTTCACCCCCCGTCGAGGTGACGTTTGAGCCCTGGGTGAAAGCCTGGTCAACCGCCTGCACAGGTCTCAATTGCGATGGGCTAAGCCGTGGTTTCTGGAATTCGATCCAGATCCTGCTGCCCTCCGTCGCAGTTTCGATCATCGTGGCGTCGGTCAGCGGATATTTTCTGGCGAACTGGAAATTTCGCGGCGCGGAAGTGTTCTTTACCATCCTCATCTTCGGGGCCTTCATCCCCTATCAGGTGATGATCTACCCGATTGTGATTTTGCTGCGCGAAGCGGGTCTCATGGGCAAACTAAGCGGGCTGGTTGTTGTCCACACAATCTTTGGCATGCCAATCCTGACGCTGCTGTTTCGTAACTACTTCACCTCGGTTCCCGAAGAACTGTTCAAGGCCGCGCGGGTCGATGGTGCCGGGTTCTGGGGGATCTATTTCCGCATCATGCTGCCGATGTCACTGCCGATCTTTGTTGTGGCAATGATCCTGCAGATCACCGGCATCTGGAATGACTTTCTGTTTGGGGTGATTTTCACCAAGCCGGATATCTATCCCATGACCGTGCAGCTCAATAACATCGTGAACTCAGTCCAGGGCGTGAAAGAGTATAACGTCAATATGGCAGCGACGCTGCTGACTGGATTGGTTCCACTCACCATCTATTTCATCTCAGGCAAACTGTTCGTACGCGGCATTGCCTCGGGCGCAGTAAAGGGCTGATCATGACCACTGTAGCTGTCAAAGATCTGACACTTGAATTCGGGGCCGTCCGGGTTCTGGATCAACTGAATATCGACATTCCTCAGGGCGAATTTCTGGTGCTTCTGGGGGCCTCCGGATGCGGGAAATCAACGTTGTTGAACTGTATCGCCGGGCTGCTGGATATCACTGAAGGTGAGGTTCATATCGGGGGCCGCAATGTCACCTGGGAAGAACCCAGCGACCGAGGCATCGGCATGGTGTTTCAATCCTACGCGCTCTATCCGCAGATGACCGTTGAGGGAAATCTATCCTTTGGTTTGCGCAATGCCCGCATGCCCAAGGCAGAGATCACCGAACGTGTGCAGCGGGCCGCCGAAATTCTGCAAATCGGCCCTCTTCTCAAGCGCAAACCCGCCGCCCTCTCCGGCGGACAGCGCCAGAGGGTGGCCATCGGGCGGGCGCTTGTGCGTGATGTCGACGTCTTCTTGTTTGACGAACCACTGTCCAACCTCGACGCGAAACTGCGAGCAGATCTGCGGGTCGAGCTGAAACTGCTGCACCAGCGGTTGAAAAACACCATGATCTACGTGACACATGATCAGGTCGAAGCCATGACACTGGCCGATCGCATTGCCATTATGCGCGGCGGAGTTGTCCAGCAGATCGCCAGCCCAGACGAAATCTACAACCGTCCGAGCAACAAATATGTCGCTGGTTTCATTGGCTCCCCCTCGATCAACTTCTTCGAAGGGCGGATCGAGGGTACCGACAGCCCCCGCTTTGCGTCAGGTGGCGCAACCTTTGATCTGACCGGCTATCAGACGGCGGGCGCGCCCTTACGTCCCGGTGAAGGCTGGCTTGGAATTCGCCCTGAAATGGTGGTGACCGGTCCTGAGGCCGCGTCCCAACCCTTCACGACAACCTGCCATGTGGACCTCGTCGAACCGATGGGCGCAGACACTTTGGTCTGGTCCCATGTTGCAGGCGCCCCCTTCCGGTTCCGCATGAGCGGCCAGGCCCGCGTCACCGCAGGCGATGATATCACCATCGGCTTTTCCCCAGCCGAGGGCTCACTTTTTGACAAACAGACCGAAAACCGTCTTTGACGGTCGGATTAGGAGACACACCATGGGCTTTGCCTTTCAGCTATATTCATCAAGAAACACCGCCAGCCAAACCGCATTTCTGGGTACTCTGGCGTCACTGGGCTACACCTCGGTCGAAGGGTTCGGTGGCGTTTATGAAGATGCACCCGGATTTGCCACAGCACTCAAAGAGGCAGGTCTGACCATGCCAAGCGGTCACTTTGCCCTCGACAGCCTGCGTCAGGATTTCGACGGCACCATCGCTTTGGCCAAGACACTGGGGGTGGCCCATATCATTGTGCCCTTCCTCAACCCTGAAGACCGCCCGACCGACGCCCTTGGGTGGCAGGCACTGGCCCGCGAGCTTGAGTGCTTTGCGGTGAAGGTGAAATCACACGACATCACCCTGTCCTGGCACAACCACGATTTTGAGTTTGTTGCCCTGCCCGATGGCACCCTGCCGATGGACATCCTTTTGGCTGAGGCCCCGTCGATCCAGTGGGAAGCGGATCTGGCCTGGATTGCCCGTGCCGGATTGGATCCTGCGGAAAGTGTGGCCCGACACGCCGAACGACTTATCGCGGTGCATGTCAAAGACATCGCCCCATCTGGCGAGAACAAGGATGAAGACGGCTGGGCCGATATCGGTGTCGGTGTTCTGCCCTGGCCCGATCTTATCGCCTTGATCCGCGCCAAGGCCCCCGAGGCCTATCTGGTTGCCGAACATGACAACCCAAGCGACCCCGAGCGATTTGCACGGGTCTCCATCTCCAATCTGAAAGGGCACTGAGCATGACCCACCCCGTTAAGGTCGGCATCATCGGTTGCGGCAACATCTCCGCGGCTTACATGCGCATGGCCAGTTTTTTCAAAGATTACACCGTCACGGCCTGCGCCGATCTCAATATGGCCCTGGCTGAGAGCCGCGCCGCCGAGTTTGATCTTACGGCCTTAAGTGTCGACGATCTTCTGGCGGATGCAGAGATCGAAATCGTGGTCAATCTGACCATCCCTGCGGCGCATTTTGAGGTGTCGAAATCCATCCTGCAGGCCGGGAAACACGTTTATTCAGAAAAACCCTTTGTTCTGACCAAAGACGAAGGGGCCGCGCTGAACCAGATTGCCACTCAGTCTGGATTGCGCATCGGATCTGCACCGGACACCTTCCTTGGGGCAAGCCATCAGAAAGCCCGTGCTCTGATTGACGCAGGTGCCATTGGCAAAGTCACCTCAGGCACGATCCATGTGATGAGCAACGGCATGGAAAGCTGGCATCCCAATCCTGATTTCTTCTTTCTGCCCGGAGCCGGTCCTATTTTCGATCTGGGCCCCTATTACATCACCAACCTTGTCCAGCTTTTGGGCCCCTTGGCCCGTGTCACCGCAATGAGCAGCACCCCAAGCAGCCACCGCACCATCGGCAATGGCCCGCGTGAGGGTGAGCAGGTTCCGGTGAAAACCCCCACCACGGTACACGCGGTGCTGCAGTTCTCGAATGGCGCGATCATCAGCTACGGCACAAGCTGGGACGTTCAGGCCCATGCGCATTCGAACATGGAACTCTACGGCGAAACCGGCACCCTGTTTGTGCCCGACCCCAACTTCTTCGCAGGTGACCTGCGCCACGACACCGGGGGCCGCTGTGAGACGATTGCACTCGACGATCACCCCTTTGCCGAGCCAAACGACGGGGATAACGCCAATTACCGGGGTGCCGGACTTGCGGATATGGCAGCGGCTATACGTGACGGGCGCGTGCACCGCTGCAATGATGAAATCGCGCTGCATGCGGTTGACGTGATGGGGGCCATTCTTACTTCGGCTGAAACCGGGTCTTCTGTTGCCATCACAACCGGTTGTGATCGCCCTGCTCCGCTTGATGCCAAAGCGGCCAGTGCCTTGATCAAACAGGAGACAGCGTAATGCCCGCAAACATCAAAGGCCCAGCCCTGTTTCTGGCACAGTTCGCCGGAGAGGAGGCCCCGTTCAATGCGCTTTCTACCATAGCCGCCTGGGCCTCTGACCTTGGGTACAAGGGGGTTCAGGTGCCCTCAGGCGATGCCCGGTTGTTCAATCTGGAAACGGCTGCGAATTCGCAAACCTATTGTGACGATGTCACCGGTATGCTCGCGGATCATGGGCTCGAGCTGACTGAGCTGTCGACACATATTCAGGGTCAGTTGCTTGCGGTGCACCCGGCCTACGACCAACAGTTCGACGCCTTTGCACCGTCGCATGTACGCGGCAATCCCAAGGCCCGCACCGAATGGGCCGAATCCCAGCTTCTGATGGCAGCAAAAGCCTCGCGCCGGCTTGGGCTTGATGTCAGCGTTTCTTTCTCCGGATCCTTGGCCTTTCCCTACCTCTACCCCTGGCCCCAGCGCCCCGAAGGGTTGATCGAAGAGGCCTTTGATGAACTGGCCCGGCGTTGGAAGCCCGTCATGGATGCCTATGACAATGAAGGGGTCGACATCGCCTTTGAACTCCATCCTTCCGAAGACCTATTTGATGGGGTGACCTTTGAGATGCTGCTGGAGCGGTTGAACAACCACCCACGCTGTATGATCAATTACGATCCCTCGCATTTCCTGCTGCAACAGCTGGACTATCTCGCCTTCATCGACATCTACCACGACCGCATTTCGGCCTTTCATGTCAAAGATGCCGAGTTCCTGCCCAGCGGCCGTCAGGGGGTCTATTCGGGATACCAGCCCTGGCTCAAACGCGCGGGCCGGTTCCGCTCCCTTGGCGATGGTCAGGTGGATTTCAAATCGATCTTCTCCAAGATGGCGGAGTACGGGTATGACGGCTGGGCCGTGCTGGAATGGGAATGCTGCCTCAAAGACGCCGCTATGGGCGCCGCTGAAGGCGCGCCGTTTATCAGCAATCACATCATCGAAGTGACAGACAAAGCCTTTGACGACTTTGCAGGGACAGGCATGGACCGTCAGGGCATTCATAAAATGCTGGGGCTATGACATGACACAACGCCCGTTGAAACTTGGGATGGTCGGTGGCGGCGAAGGGGCCTTTATTGGCGCTGTCCACCGTATGGCCGCCCGTCTGGATGGGGCCTGGGAGCTGACAGCGGGCTGTCTCTCCTCCACCCCTGAAAAAGCCGCAAGGTCCGCAGAGGCGCTTGGATTGTCTCGCAGTTACGCCAGTTATGAGGAGATGGCCCAGGCCGAAGCAGGCCGTGACGATGGCATTGATGCGGTGTCGATTGTGACCCCCAATCACATGCATATTCCGGTGGCACGTGCCTTTCTGAAGGCCGGAATTCATGTGATCTGTGATAAACCCCTGACCACAGATCTTGAAACGGCTCTGGCCTTTGCTGAGGACTGCAAACACTACACCGCCCGGTTCTTTTTGACCCACAACTACACCGGAAGCCCGATGGTCCGTCAGGCCCGAGACATGGTGGCCAAGGGACACTTGGGGCAGATCCGGCTTATCCATGTTGAATACCTGCAGGACTGGCTGGCTGCCCCGGCGGATCCGGACAATGTGCAGGCCGCGTGGCGCACCGATCCCGGGCGCACAGGTGGTGGTGGGGCCATCGCAGATATCGGCACGCATGCCTTTAATCTGGCCAGCTTTGTCACCGGGGAGGTACCGCTCGCGCTGTCTGCGGATCTTGGGGCCTTTGTGGAGGGACGACAGGTCAACGACAATGGCGCCGTGTTGATGCGCTATGCATCGGGGGCCCGAGGGACGCTTCTTGCCAGCCAGGTGGCCACTGGCACCGAAAACCGCCTGAACCTGCGCATTCACGGCGACGCAGGCGGGCTGTTCTGGTCGCAGGAAACCCCCAATGAGCTTATCTTCACCCAACTCAACGGGGTGGAACAGCGCATCACCCGCGGCGGCGCAGGGGCAGGCCCGGCAGCAAATGCGGTCTCGCGGATCCCAGCAGGTCACCCAGAGGGATATCTCGAAGCCTTCGCTACGCTTTATCGTGAAGCCGCAGAGGACATCCTGTCCGACGGTTCTAATAGGGCAGATACCAGTCAGGGGCTGAAGCAGGCGGTGGAAGGCATGCGCTTTATCGACGCTTGCCTGAAATCTTCTTCTGCGAACGCAGCCTGGCGCGACCTCTGAACAGCGCCAGCGTTATTGCCTCGTACAATCGACCGATCTTGTAGCGACTGCCAAAGATGAGAAGTTTTCAGAAGAAAATCAAAGTGGTGCGGGTGGAGGGACTTGAACCCCCACGCCTTGCGGCGCCAGAACCTAAATCTGGTGCGTCTACCAATTTCGCCACACCCGCATCCAAACCGGGTGATTTGCCCGGCGTGAGGCGGGTCATAACAAAGCTTTTTCCGGAGTGCGAGAGGAAAAACGCAATTATCTAAATTCTGATACGATTTCTGAGAAAAGGCGCGACAATCAAACGGTTTGGCAGTACCTTTGTGGCAAAAACGAGGCAGAACAGTACAGGATTACGCCAATGGAACCGAAAGCGGTCCGGCGTTCGGCAGGGGTGCACCCTGCCCGCCACGTGGAGTCGCGCTCCACGTTAAATGCCCTTGTGGCAGGAACGGTTGTGCTCACTATGGATGGGGCATTGCCGGTTGAATTCATCAACGCAGGAGATCGGGTGATCACCCGTGACAGCGGCGTGTCCGTTGTGCGTGCCCTTCGGCATAGCACGGTGCGTGTTGATACAGTGCAGATTCGCAAAGGTGTCATGGGCACCATGCGGCCCGATCGCGATGTAACCCTCCCCGCAGATCAAGAGATCTTGCTCCGGGACTGGCGTGCCGAAACGCTGTTTGGGGCGCAGGTCGCCATGGTGCCCGCCGCGCGGCTGGTGGACGGGGAATTCATCCGCCA
Source organism: uncultured Pelagimonas sp. (assembly GCA_947497905.1). Lineage (GTDB taxonomy): Bacteria > Pseudomonadota > Alphaproteobacteria > Rhodobacterales > Rhodobacteraceae > CANMIH01. Next base: position 615,222 of record CANMIH010000001.1, on the reverse strand, counting down.
CACTGGGGTGCAACAGCTTGATCTGATTGAGTTGTTGTTTGATGCTCCCCATGTGATCTACGCGGATGGTCTTGAGCTTGCCTCGGGTGTTCTGACGCCGGAACTCGCCTAAAGCCCAAGATCGCGGAACACAGCGGGCAGTTGTTCGGGCAGATCCTCGGCGATCAGGCCCGGGCCAAATTTCCGTGCACATTCCACATGCAGCCAGGCGGCGGTTTCCGCCGCCTGCATCGGCGCGAAACCCCGCGCCAGAAGCCCGGTGATGAAGCCTGCCAGCACATCGCCAGAGCCAGCCGTCGCCAGCCAGGGGGCCGCACGTTCATAATACGCCGAATTGATAGAACAGCATCCTTCGGGGTCAGCAATCACTGTGTCAGCGCCTTTGAACAGCACGACACACCCCGCCCGTCTGGCCGCTTCGCGTGTGGCGTCGACCTTGGAATAGGCCGGGCCTTGGGTGGGCAGCGCATTCAGTTTTTCAGAAATATCCGGGAAAAGCCGCGCAAATTCGCCCCCATGGGGCGTCAGCACACAGTTCTCATGTAACATTTCAAACAGGGCACCGGGATCATCCTCAAATGCACTCAACCCATCTGCATCCAAAACCGTAGGCCGGGCTTCCAGTCCGGCATCCAAGGCGGCACAAACAAGCGCCTTCGCCCGCTCCAGCCCCAAGGCTGGGCCCAAGCACAACGCATTGACGCGCTTGTCTTGCAGGGCTTCCGTCAAGGCTTCCGCATCCCCTACTCGCTTGAGCATAATGGCGGTAAGCTGCGCAGCCGCTTCCCGCTGTGCAGCAGGCGGCACACCGAGGGTTACAAGTCCCGCTCCAATCCGCAACGCCCCCCGCGCCGCCAGACGCGCCGCGCCGGTTTGGCCTCCAGCTCCGCTCAATACGAGCGCATGACCGTTTTCGTATTTGTGCGCAGACTTCAGAGAGTGTTTTTTCAGATCATTACCGGGCCAAGTTCTTGAGGGCCGTTTACTGGTGTTTTCAAAATCTAGTTGGATGAGTCGATCTGGAAGCCTTGGACGAATAAGGTGAGCCGCATGATGATCTTCCTCTCCCAGGCCAATATCTACAATCTTTGTTGCGCCTTTTGTCTCCGTCAGACAAAAACCGACCTTCTTGCGATGAAAGACCACCGTCAGATCAGGATGGATTAAGCGTTTACTTGCGTCGTTCTCCCACCAGTTCCAGTACGCCTGAAGATCAATCTCCTCATCGCCTGTCTCTATTGGGGGCTCTGGCAAAAGGAACTTACCGCTGTCGCAATCAAATCCCGAGGCGCAATCGATTGCGACAGTGTGAAAAGGCATAAGCCAGGGGTGACGTGGCCCTAACTCCATCTTTTTGACTTGATGATACACATGTGCCAGCTCCAAAGGAATTGCGCGAGAGAGCCCCGTACCGAACATCGCATCAACCAAAAGTGCCGGTCGCATCTGCACGCCTTCAATGGCTGAAACGGTAAGCTGGGAAACCTCCCCCAGTTCCCTCCATTGCTCATAATTCGTCCGCGCATCCGCAGGCAGCTTGTCCGGGTCGCCATATAGAAAGACATCCACGTGCCAGCCACGCTCGTGCAGTAGACGCGCGACGACAAACCCGTCACCTCCATTATTGCCCGGCCCACAGAGTACAACCGCCCTGCGATTCCCAGAATCGGAACGGTCTGGCCCTTCGGCGCCTTCCCGCACTGGCGTGTCTGCAAGCTCAGGCCACTCTTCGAAAATCGCCTCAACAACACCACGGCCCGCGCGCTCCATCAGCTCAAGCCCGGTAACCTCGCCTGAGGCGATGGCCGCCTGCTCAATTGCCCGCATTTGCGCAGCTGTCAAAAGCTCAGTCATGGTTGCTCGGCCCCTGCCCGGATTCAATTTCGCTCATCAATCGTGCATATTGCACAAAAATTAGGCAGATGTGCGCAAACATCCCGCGCCAAGCCCCTTCACGACACCCTATCCGATTGTTCCCGGGCGTGAGAAGTGGTCTGCCACATTTCAGATGAACTCAGGAGAGGAGCCCGGGCCATGAAAAAGATCGAAGCGATCATCAAGCCCTTCAAGCAAGACGAAGTGAAAGAAGCGCTTCAGGAAGCGGGAATTCAGGGTCTCACCATGAGCGAGGTCAAAGGCTTTGGCCGTCAGAAAGGCCACACCGAACTGTATCGCGGTGCCGAATATGTGGTCGACTTTCTGCCCAAGGTGAAAATCGAAATCGTGCTCGACGACGATATGGTCGACGCCGCCATCGAAGCCATCACCTCAGCCGCCAAGACCGACAAAATTGGCGACGGCAAAATCTTTGTCTCGCCTGTCGAACAAGCCATTCGCATCCGTACCGGTGAATCCGGCTCGGACGCACTCTAATCTCACTGTCTGTCAAGACCACCTTAGCAAGGGAACAGCGATATGAGCGCACAAGATCTGCTCAATAAAATCAAGGAAGAAGACGTCGCTTACGTCGATATTCGTTTCACCGATGTGCGCGGCAAGCTGCAGCACGTGACCGTGGATGTTGACCTGGTTGACGAAGACTTCCTCGAAGAAGGCTTTATGTTCGACGGGTCGTCGATCGCCGGCTGGAAATCGATTGAGAACTCGGACATGAAACTCATGCCCGACACCACCAGCGCCTATGTTGATCCGTTCTACGCGGAAAAAACCATGTGTATCCATTGCTCGATCGTTGAGCCGGACACTGGCGAATCCTATGAGCGTGACCCGCGCGGCACCGCCCAGAAAGCAGAAGCTTACCTGAAGTCCTCGGGCATCGGTGACGTGGCTTACATGGGTCCGGAAGCCGAATTCTTCGTCTTTGACGATGTGCGCTTCTCGAACACCATCAACAAAGTCTCCTACGAAGTAGACGCGGTTGATGGGTCGTGGAACACCGACACCGAATATGAGATGGGCAACACCGGTCACCGTCCTGGCCTCAAAGGCGGTTACTTCCCGGTCAACCCAGTCGACGACGCGCAGGACCTGCGTTCGGAAATGCTCTCGACCATGAAACGTCTGGGCATGAAGGTCGACAAGCACCACCACGAGGTGGCGTCGTGCCAGCACGAGCTGGGTCTGATCTTTGACAGCCTGACCAAACAGGCAGACGAGCTGCAGAAGTACAAATATGTGATCCACAATGTGGCCCACGCTTACGGCAAATCGGCCACCTTCATGCCCAAGCCGATCTACGGCGACAACGGCACCGGCATGCACGTGAACATGTCGATCTGGAAAGACGGCAAGCCTTTGTTTGCAGGCGACAAATACGCGGATCTGTCGCAGGAAGCGCTGTATTTCATCGGTGGCATCCTGAAGCACGCGAAGACGCTGAACGCCTTCACCAACCCCTCGACCAACAGCTACAAGCGCCTGATCCCGGGTTTCGAAGCCCCCGTTCTGCGCGCCTATTCGGCTCGTAACCGCTCGGGTTGTGTTCGTATTCCGTGGACCGAATCGCCCAAAGCCAAGCGCGTTGAGGCCCGTTTCCCCGATCCGGCAGCGAACCCCTACCTGTGCTTCGCAGCTCTGCTGATGGCTGGCCTTGACGGCATCAAAAACAAGATCGATCCCGGCGAAGCCATGGACAAAAACTTGTATGATCTGCCCGCCGAAGAACTGGCAGATATCCCAACTGTATGTGGCTCGCTGCGCGAAGCTATGGAATGCCTCGCGGCAGACCACGACTTCCTGCTGGCAGGCGACGTGTTCACCAAAGACCAGATTGAAGGCTATATTGCCCTTAAGATGGAAGAGGTTGAGCACTACGAGCACACGCCGCACCCCGTTGAGTTCGGCATGTACTACAGCTGCTAATTCAGCTGGATTTCAAAGTTTTGAAAAGCGCCCCTCTGGGGCGCTTTTTGTTTTGACGCGGTGGTTTTGTGCAGATTTCCCTAACAATTTGAGAGTGTGAGATTTGAGAAAAACCTGAATGACATGAGCCGCGCGCTGACCCGAGTTTGCCTTATTTTCCCGCCAAATTAGACGCCCGCGCACCAAAGATGTGGCGGCAATAGATGGGACACCGGAGGGCATCGGATGATTGATCGGATGGAACATGTGGCGCAGCTTTTGTTCAAGGGCGAGCGGCTTTTGTCGCTAGGACGTCTGGCGGATGTTATGATGTCGCGCATGCTGGACGATGGCGAGACCGGGGTTATGTTGGGTGAGAATATTCTGACCGGGCAATTTGTGCTCTGTGACGCCTATCTGGCCGGTTTGGATATGGCCTTTGTAGATGGAGAGACTCAGATCGCCCTTGGCATAAGCGGCCACCCCGGTGCCGAAGAAGAGGTTTCACAGGCACGTCTCGCGCGGCTTTGTTATGCCCTGGCCTCTGACACTCCGGTACAAGCGGTGATCTGGCCCGGAACCGACATCCGCCTGCCCAGTGACCGCTTTGTCTCCAACCTCGCACCTCTTATGGATTCGTCTGTCCCGCCCAGTGTGGCGCTGCCAGACCGTCCAAAAGGATTGCGCGGGCTGACCTCACGGTTGTTGCGCTCCTCCTGACGTGCCCTGCCGTCTAGGGAAGGAAACCTGTCAGCATTCCCCCTTTTGCCAAAGAGCGAATTGCAGCTAGTGTAAGCGCAGATAGTCTTTTCTCGGAGGCCCTGATGCGCCGTATTATTTCCGCCCTTTGTCTTTCCATCATCACCGCCGCGCCAGCCTATGCCGCCAGCTGTGGCAACACTGGTTCGGGCTTTAATGCCTGGAAAAAAGAGTTTGCCAGCGAAGCACAGGCTGCAGGCGTGCGTAAGGCGGGCATCGCCGCCCTGATGGGGGCCAGCTATTCCACTGGGACCATTCGCGCCGACCGCAACCAAAAGGGTGTGAAGTACTCGTTCGAGGATTTTGTGAAGATCCGCCTTGGCTCTCTTGATTATTTTGCCAAAACTGCCCGCAAACGGAAGGCCAAGAACCCGTCCTTCTATGCCAATCTGGAAAAACGCTATGGGGTGCCCGCAGGCATTATTCTGGCAATCCACGGCATGGAAACCGCCTATGGCAAATTCATGTGGCCCAAAAAGGCGCCGACTGTGGTGTCCTCGATCCTGACCGTCACCTATGATTGTCGCCGGTCCGATTTCTTTGAACCGCATGCCATTGCCGCCCTCAAGATGGTGGATCGCGGCATGCTCAGCCCAAATCAAAAAGGCGCCTACCATGGCGAGCTGGGTCATACCCAGTTCCTGCCCGGCAACGCGATGAAATATGGCGTAGATGGCAACGGCGACGGTCAGGTTGATTTCTACAATCAGTGGGATGCCTTGGCCTCGACCGCCAACTTCCTGCGCCAAAAGGGGTGGAAACCCGGCCAGGGGTACCAACAGGGGGAGCCCAATTTTCGCGTCCTCAATGAATGGAACGCCGCTACGGTCTACCAAAAGGCGATTGCGGCCTCGGCGGTTCGGATAGATCGCTGAGCTGCACTCAAAAAAGATCATATTTTCCATAAACTTGCTAAAAGTTAACGGCAGTTAAGGAAAAAGATACGCAAATCCATTGTTTCGCCCGAATGTTACCCAATTCGGGCGAGATAAGTTTCCTCAACGACACCTTAGACTGCCGATGAGGATTTTGATGAACCGCGCCGATTTTCCATATGCTGGTCTCATTCTGCCTGACGCCCAAAATCTGGACGCCACACGCTACCTGAATGAAGCCGCTGCGGTTTTACTTGCCCTCGATCCCACCGCAAAAGGTGTGCCTTATGTCTCCGACAATGGTGCGACCCTGTTTGGTGGACGTTTCGGGGTTTGTGTCACGGCAGAAGAAGACAGCGACTATGGCCCGCGCATTGTCATTGAGGTGCTGAGCGCCGATGGCGAATTGCCTGACGAGGAAGAGGCGGCGCAGATTCTTTCCGATACAGTTCTTGCGTCGCTGCAGTGGTCCTCTGCCGATATCGTTGAATGGTATGCCCCGGATGTCTTGCTATCCTCGGAAGATTTCATTCGTCTGCGCAGCTATGTCTCCCCGCGCCGGGCCACAAAGCCCGCGCCTGTTGTTCCCGAGATGCCCACAGCAGCTCCAAAGGCACATGCGTTTGAGGCCCCTGAAACCCTGCTAATCGCCCCAAATATGGATTCGAGCCTGCCCACCGCACCCACCGCCGCCCCAGATTCGGGGCCTGAGAAACGGCTGACATTGGCCAGCTGGTTCATGACCGGGGTTCTGTCCGTGGTTGCAACCCCAATTGGCGTCGCTACGGCGGTGGTTGGTCTTGGCCGTGGGTTGGATTTTCGACTGGTGACGCAGATCCTTTCGGTCACGGCCCTGTTTGCAGTGCTGCAGAAAACCGATCGTCTGCATGAGATCATGGGCTACTTTTTGCGCTAAACCGACCCCGAGGTCGAAAACGACAGTCTAAAATGTCGCCCGTGGATGCGCCGCGGGCGTCTTTGTTCGGTCACTCTGGTCTTTAGGGAGACTTGAGATGAACGAACATTATCGCGACATTCGCAAAATTGATCCGACCCGAGGCACCACCCTTGGCGACAATACCCCCAACGACAACAACCGCATTGAAATCGGTCCGACCCAACTGGCCTTTGGCGAATGGGCTGCAGCCGGACTTGAGCTGCCCGATCTGCAGGCCATGCGCCGGTTTCGCTGGGAACGGCTGACCCAGCATATCGTCGATCGCGGCTATGCCGGTCTGCTGATGTTCGATCCGCTGAACATCCGTTACACCACCGACAGCACCAATATGCAGCTGTGGAACACCCATAATCCGTTTCGCGCGCTGTTGCTCTGTGCCGATGGATATATGGTTCTGTGGGATTACAAGAATTCGCCCTTCCTGAGTGAATTCAACCCGCTGGTGCGCGAAGTGCGTTCGGGCGCGGATCTGTTCTACTTTGATCGCGGCGACAAGATCGACGTGGCAGCCGATGTGTTCTCCAATGATGTGCGCCAAATTCTGGCGGAACATGCCGGCGGCAATACGCGTCTGGCGGTCGACAAGGTCATGGTGGCCGGGCTGCGCGCGCTTGAGGCGCAGGGCCTTGAGATCATGGAAGGGGAAGAGGTCACCGAGAAATGCCGCTCGATCAAGGGCCCGGATGAGATCAAGGCCATGCGCTGTTCGATCCATGCCTGCGAACAGGCGGTGCATGAAATGGAGCGCTTTTCGCGGGCCAATGTTGGCAATGGCAAGACCTCAGAAGATGACATCTGGGCGGTTCTGCATGCGGAAAACATCCGTCGCGGCGGGGAATGGATTGAAACCCGGCTGCTGGCCTCAGGCCAGCGCACCAACCCCTGGTTCCAGGAATGTGGTCCGCGCATCACCCAGCAGAACGAGATCATCAGCTTTGATACCGATCTGGTCGGGGCCTATGGCATCTGCACCGATATCTCGCGCAGCTGGTGGATTGGCGACGAAGACCCCCGCCCTGACATGATCTATGCCATGCAGCACGCCCACGAGCACATCCAGCACAATATGGAGTTGTTGAAGCCGGGCGTGACGATCCCCGAACTGGTCGCCAACTGCCATCCGTTGGATGACAAATATCAGGCGCAGAAATACGGCTGTATGATGCATGGGGTTGGTCTGTGTGATGAATGGCCGCTGGTGGCCTATCCCGACAAAGAAGTGGCCGGTGCCTTCGACTATGAGCTGCAGCCCGGCATGGTGCTCTGCGTCGAAGCCTTGGTTGGTGAGGTTGGCGGCGACTTCTCGATCAAACTGGAAGATCAGGTTCTGATCACCGAAGACGGATACGAGAACCTCACCTCATACCCCTTTGATGATCGGTTGATGGGGCGCTAATCCGCGCCACATCACTTGGCGGGGCTAGACCCCGCCGCCTTTTTTCAGCCGGTCCCGCATGCGCAACACGGACTGCGCCGAGGTGTAATCCTCCAACCGCTCAAGCGGCACCCAGGCCAGATCATGTGATTCCTCTGAGACTGCGATGTCACCCGCGTCGGCCTGCATCAAAAAGCGCACGTCATAATGCAGATGCGCCGGCTCTTTTCCGGCGGGGATTTCATGAATATCGACGTCAAACACCCGATCTGACAGCAGGTGAATGCGCGCCAAACCACTTTCCTCGTAGGCTTCTTTCAGCGCCGTAAACCTGGCATCGGCGATCCCGTCACAATGTCCGCCCAACTGCAACCAACGGTCCAACTTTGCATGATGGGTCAGCAAAACCGCAGAGCCGTCCTGAGACAGGATAAAGGCTGACCCGGTCACATGCCCACCGATCAGAGGATCACGGGAAAACGCCGCAACGCCCTGCGCCGCAACAAATTCGGCCAGTCGTGCCCATTCCGCGCGGTCGCGTACATCACGTGGTTCAAACCGGCCAATTCCGGAAATTTCAGTTGTCGTCAAGAAAAGTCACCCGCGCCAATAGCCCTTTGTGATCGGACCCTAGACGAGGCTGCGCGGTGACGGAAACCGCAAAATGCTCGGGCGTGGCCAAAACATGATCGATCCCGACGGGCAAGCCGATTTTGGGCAAATCAAAGGTGTTGACCCAGGCCCCCATCCGGGTGCCACCAAAGGCGCGCCCGACCCGGTCCACCGCATGGGACCAGGCCACCGCATTGAAATCCCCCGCCAAAATCACCGGGCCATCGAGTTTTTCGAGATGTGGCAGGATCTGTGTAATCTGTGGTGCCTGACCATAGGGCCAGGGCCAGCTGACATGCAGCGAGACAATCCAGACTGGACCTTTGGGCGTTTCCACCCGCATGCCCGCCAGCCCATCGCGTGTGGAACAGAACCCTGTGCCTTCGATCTTTGGATACCGCGACAAAACCGTTTCCCCTAGATGGGACCGAAACGGGCAATGCTGGCGGTAGGGATAACTTTCGCTCAGTTGATCGACCAAGGTCAGATTGGCAACGGACACCTCCTGAAGCGTCAGGACATCAGGATTAACAGCTGCAACATAGCCTAGCCAGTCTTCCCCACCCTGACGTTTGAACAGAATGTTGTGCTGCAATAGCGTCAAATCGGTCGATGATGGATGACGTTCGACCCCATTCCACGCAGCTTGCCCAAGAATGATCAGACAAAGACCGGATATCGCCCAGCGAATCCGTCGCGACCACGGGGTCCAGATCACCGTCAAGGCCAAGAGAACCACCAGAGGCAGTCGGAACACCGCAAAGCTGTCGCCTGCGGGATGAAACGCCCCTGTGTATCCGACCGCCACCAAAAGCGCCAAAGCCACCACCAGGCCGATCACCAAAACGCGCATACACTCACCTTCCCGTCAACTCATGGTCACATCACTTGCGCCAAGCACAAGGGACGCACATTCTATCAGGCAACCCGAAATTCTTTCTGAACGTCCAAGGACTCCTCATGCCCACCGAACGTATCACCTTCGAGGGCCACAGCGGCGTACCTCTTGCCGCGCGGCTTGACCTGCCCGAAGGCCCTCATCTGGCCACAGCTCTTTTTGCCCATTGTTTCACCTGCGGCAAAGACATTCCGGCGGCGCGGCGGATTGCCGCCAGACTAGCCGCGATGGGAATCGCGGTGCTGCGCTTTGACTTCACCGGCCTGGGGCATTCCAAAGGCGAGTTTGCGAACACCACGTTCCACTCGAACGTCGATGATCTCAAAGCCGCCGCCACCTATCTGGCGGGCCGTGGCATGGCGCCATCGCTGATCATCGGTCACTCGTTGGGCGGTGCAGCCGTTTTGCGCGCAGCGCCTGAAATCGACACGGTCAAGGCCGTGGTGACGCTTGGTGCGCCCTTTGATCCCGGCCATGTGACCCACAATTTCGCCGACAGTCTCGACAATATTCGTGCCGACGGACAGGCTCAGGTCTCGCTTGGCGGCCGTCCCTTCACCATTGGCCGTGATTTCGTTGAGGATGTTGAGGCCGTCTCGCTCGCGGAGAGCATCGGCACGATGAAAAAAGCGCTGCTGGTTTTGCATGCGCCGCTCGATGACATTGTGGATGTGTCAAACGCCTCAAACATCTTTTTGGCGGCGAAACACCCCAAAAGCTTTGTCACGCTGGACGATGCCGATCACCTGATCACCCGCGCCGAAGATGCCGAATATGCCGCCGAGGTGATCTCGGCCTGGGCTGGGCGGTATCTTGAGCTGACCCCACCTGCCCCACCAATCGGTGCACCCGAAGGCGTTGTGCGGATTTCCGAGGCCGATGCCGCGGGGTTTTTGCAAGATATCCAGAACGGTCCCCACCACCACGCGGTGGCCGATGAGCCCCTGGCCTATGGCGGGACCAATCAGGGCATGTCGCCTTATGGTTTTGTGGCCTCGGGGCTTGGGGCCTGTACCTCGATGACCATCCGCATGTACGCCCGTCGCAAGGGCTGGCCGCTGAGCCATGTTGCCGTGGATGTGACCCATGACAAGGTGCATGCGCAGGATGCGGAAACCAGCACAGCCACGCGTATCGACCGCTTTGTGCGCCGCATCTGTCTGCAAGGAGATCTCAGCGCTGAGCAGCGTGACCGTCTGTTGGAAATCGCTGACAAATGCCCGGTGCACCGGACCCTCGAACAGGGTGCAAAAATCGAAACCGAGCTCGCCTGCCCCGTCGACTAAGATCGTTTGTTACACAAAAAAACCCGCGCCGTTTCACCAAACGGCGCGGGTTTTCTGTCTATGCCGCCAAACGCTGACGCGCCTGAGCAAATCGGGCAAGACGTTCGCCGTAGTCTCGCGCAGATTCCAGGTCGCCGGCGCGTGGGGCTTCTTCTGCTGGGGCATCGGCGGGTGAGATCGCCATGGCGCCCGCACTTCCCCCTGCCCAGTTTCGATCCTGAGGACCATTGGCCAGCGCGTTGGCAGGTGCTTGGTTAAGCGACACCCAGATCATCCCGTGCTGGCCCGCCAAGACGCGGAAATAGTTCAGTGTTTCGCCTTTGTCGCCCACGGCACTTGCCGAGTTGGTAAACCCGCCCGAGATTTTGTCAGCCCAATCCCGTGTGAACCAGCGTTTGGAGCTTTCATCCGCAAAGCGTTTGAACTGCCATGGGGCGCCACCCATGTAGGTTGGCCCGCCAAAGACGATGGCATCGGCGGCATCCAACGCGGCCCAGGCCTCGTCGCTGATTACCCCATCTTCTGGGATGGCCCAGAGGCGCGCGTCACCGGCGCGCTGTGCGCCTTCCAACACGGCCTCGGCCTGTTTTGCAGTGTGGCCGTAGCCCGAGAAATAAATGATTTCGATAGTTGCCATCACGGCCTCCTGATTTTGTCTTGCATCAGCTAGATGGCACCCCTACTTACAAAAGGTAAGTCGTTACCATTTTGTAACCAGTTACCAAAAGGAAAGTGAGACCTGATCATGTGCACCACCCCAGGAAGCTGCCCGATGGACCCCGTACTGCGCGTGGTCACCGGCCGATGGACCACCAGCATTTTGTGGCATCTCGTGAGCGAAGGCCCGCTGCGGTTTGGTGAATTGATGGGTCTCATGCCCGAGATATCGGCCAAGGTCCTGACTGATCGCCTGCGAATGCTGGAGAAAAATGGGCTGGTGCTGCGTACGCAGAAACCAACGATCCCGCCTGAGGTGAGCTATCAACTGACCAGCGAAGGTCAGGATCTGCACAAGGCCCTTGCCGCACTCAATAAGGTGGCACTGAAATGGGGGGAGATGGGGTGGGAGCCCGAGAAAGGATTTCCCGAACCCGCATTAGAGGCGACCTAAATCGTCGGTCGCCCTATGTGGCATTTGGATGCTTTATAGCTCATCCGACATAAGGTCGATGAGCTGTTCTTCCAGTTTGGCCTGCCCAGCCTCATCAAGCGTAAATTCTACCCCGGCCTGCCCAGGAGCAATCCACCGCAAAATCGCGTCGAACTGCCCCAAGCCTTCGATGTTGACCACAGTGCTGAGACCCGTCTCAAACGGGCGCTGTTCGGTGCTGAACTCAAGCCGGGCCCCTTTTGCAGACAGATCAGACACCCAACCGGGGACCACGTTTCCTTGAATCTCAAAGAAACAGGGCATGTTGGTGACATAGCGTTCGCGGCCACGTCCCTCGACACCGTTTTTCGGAAAGTTGTGTTTTGTATTTGCCATTCTGCCTACCGATAAAAGGGATTCCTACTCGCACAGGACATCCCTAACACCATATATTTTACAGCCCGTTACCCGGTAAAATGCATCGTAGTTTTCACCGACGATGTGTCTCACAGGTTTCGCGCTTCATGAAGGCAAGTAACCCGGTGGTTTCATCGTCTTGAAACCGCTCACCGGTCACGTCCAGCGTTTGCATGCGGTCCGATCGAAAGGTGCGGAAATCGGTCTTGAGCTCGCACCACCCCGAGACCATCCAACCATCTACAAGATCCCAGATCACCAAGGGGCGCACGCGACGCTGGGAGGCTTCGCCCTGAGCATTGCAATAGCTGATCTCAACGATCTGTTGCTGCCGAATGGCCGTTCGCATGGCCCCCAGCCGCGCCGTCTCGCCCTTTTTGGGGTGCAGATTGTAATAGGGCGCATGGCTGAGACGCCGTTCCTCAGGATCGGGCAGCCCGGCCTGCAACTTTGCCCGCGCCTCCTGCGCCGCTGCGATCAACGCAGGATCCCCTGTGCGCTCGACAAACGACAGCCCAACCGCCAACGCTTCGATCTGATCATGGGTGAAGGTCATGCTGGGCAGATCAAACCCCGGGCGCAGAACATATCCCACGCCCGCTTCTCCTTCGATTGGCAGGCCCGAGGCCTGAAGATGGGCAATGTCGCGATAGATTGTGCTGACGCTGACTTCGAAATGCGCGGCAAGGTCCTGAGATCTACTCAGATCCCGCGCGCGCATCTCATTGACCAGACGGAATAATCTTTCGGCACGACGCATTTCTGGATCATCCGTTTTCTTCAGGACGTAGGGTGTGGCGCGAAAGAGCGCGGGATCAGGCGGCCATGGCCACCGCTTCAATTTCGAACATCAATCCCGGAAGCGCAAGCCGCGACACCCCTAGCAATGTCATAGGTGGGGCGACACCTGCCGCACCAAAAGTCATCCCCATCAGATCGAAGTTCTGCAAAGCGGCATCGACATCTGTGGTATAGATACCAAGCCGGACGACATGTCCGACCCCCATATCGGCCTCTGCCAATACCGCCTTGAGATTGTCCAGCGCCAGCGCGATCTGCGCCCGCATATCCCCGGCATGTTGTGGCGCCCCGGTGGCATCCACCGCAGTTTGCCCGGCGCAGATCACCTGACGCGTCGCGCCTTCGATGGTTTCTGCCTGATTGTAGCCAAGCTTGAGCGACCAATCCCAGGGGTTCACGGCTGTGCGTTTCATATGTCTTTCTTCCTCAACAGTGTGTGTGAGGCTCTTTCACCACAGGGCTCCTCTCACCGTGGTGACAGGAGAGCTGCATCCCGCGCAAAGAAAAACCCCGCCCGGTGGAACCGGACGGGGTGTGTTTTCTAGTGATGCCGAAACGGTCTTACGAAATGCGGGTCAGCAGATCGTCGAGCGATTTCTTGGCGTCGCCGTAGAACATGCGGGTGTTCTCTTTGTAAAACAGCGGGTTCTCGATACCGGAGTAACCAGTGCCCTGACCGCGTTTCGAGACAAACACCTGTTTCGCTTTCCAGCACTCCAGAACAGGCATACCAGCGATGGGCGAGTTCGGATCTTCCTGAGCTGCCGGGTTCACGATGTCATTGGAGCCAATCACAATCGCCACGTCGGTTTCAGGGAAGTCGTCGTTGATCTCATCCATTTCCAGCACGATGTCATAGGGCACCTTGGCTTCGGCCAGGAGCACATTCATGTGCCCCGGCAGACGCCCGGCAACGGGGTGAATTGCAAAACGCACCTCTTTGCCTTTGGCCCGCAGACGACGAGTAAGCTCCGCCACGTTCTGCTGGGCCTGCGCCACGGCCATGCCATAGCCCGGAATGATGACCACACTGTCGGCCTCATCCAGAGCGGTGGCCACACCATCGGCGTCGATGGCGATCTGTTCGCCTTCCACTTCCATGGCCGGGCCTGCCGCGCCACCAAAGCCGCCAAGGATCACGCTGACAAACGAGCGGTTCATCGCCTTACACATGATATAGCTGAGGATCGCACCGGAAGAGCCAACAAGCGCCCCCACAACGATCAACAGATCATTGCCAAGCGAGAAGCCAATCGCGGCCGCGGCCCACCCCGAGTAGGAGTTCAGCATCGACACCACCACCGGCATATCGGCGCCGCCGATGCCCATGATCAGGTGATACCCGATGAAGAAGGCCAGCGCCGACATCAGCAACAGCGTCCAACCGCCGCCCGAGCTCATGTAGATGACCAGCAGGATCAGCGACAGCGCCCCCGCACCTGCATTCAGCAGATGACCGCCCGGCAGTTTGGTGGCCGCCGAGGTGACCTTGCCCGACAGCTTACCATAGGCAATGACCGACCCGGTGAAGGTGATCGCACCGATGAAGACACCAAGGAAAACTTCGACCTTCAGAATGCCGATCTCAACCGGTGTTTTTTGCGCCACCTTGGCGGCAAAGCCTTTGAGTGCCGCCAGACCGGCGTCATCCCCGGCCGCCTGCAAGGCGCCGACCGAGTTCATCACCAGCTCGGCGTTATAGCCGACAAACACAGCCGCCAGACCAACCAGCGCGTGCATCCCGGCCACAAGTTCGGGCATCTGGGTCATTTCGACCTTTTTGGCGAGCATAAAGCCAATGGCCCCGCCGCCCGCGATGAGGATCAGCGACAGGAGCCAGAGACCCTTGCCCGGTCCAATCAGGGTCGCAACAACCGCAAGCCCCATGCCAACGATGCCATACCAGACCGCCCGCTTGGCGCTTTCCTGACCGCTCAGGCCACCCAGCGACAGAATGAAGAGAACAGCCGCAACCACATAGGCTGCTGTGGTAAATCCATAATCCATAGTCCCTGCCCCCTTACGATTTCTGGAACATGGCGAGCATGCGCCGTGTCACGAGGAAGCCACCAAAGATATTGATCCCGGCAAAGAAGACCGAGATGGCAGCAAGGATGACCACCAGCGCTCCGCCCGAACCGATTTGCATCAGCGCGCCCAGAATGATGATCGAGGAAATGGCATTGGTCACCGCCATCAGCGGCGTGTGCAGCGAATGCGACACGTTCCAGATCACTTGGAAACCAACAAAGACCGACAGAACAAACACGATGAAGTGCTGCATGAAGCTTGCCGGGGCGATCAAGCCCACACCAAGGATCAGAGCCGCGCCCACCGCCAGCAGGGTGACCTGCTGTTTGGTCTGCGCTTTGAAGGCGGCAACCTCTTGGGCGCGTTTCTCTTCCGGGGTCAGTTCCGGCACCACCTCTTTGGGTTTGGCGGCAATCGCCTTCACCTTGGGCGGAGGCGGCGGGAAGGTGATCTCGCCCTGATAGGCCACGGTGGCGCCACGAATGACGTCATCTTCCATGTCATGATTGATCTGGCCGTCTTTTTCCGGCGTCAGATCGGTCATCATGTGACGGATGTTGGTGGCATACAGCGTCGAGGACTGGGCCGCCATCCGGCTGGGGAAGTCGGTATAGCCGATGATGGTGACACCGTTGTCGGTGACCACCTTCTCATCCATCACGGTGCCTTCGGCGTTGCCACCTTTTTCCGCCGCAAGGTCAACAATGACCGAACCCGGCTTCATCGCCGCGATCATATCCGCCAGCCAGAGCTTGGGGGCCTCGCGGTTGGGGATCAGCGCCGTGGTGATGACAATGTCCACCTCTGGGGCCAGCTCGCGGAACTTGGCCAGCTGCGCCTCGCGGAACTCTGGGCTTGATACAGCCGCATAGCCGCCGGTGGCGGCGCCGTCCTGCTGTTCTTCCTCAAAGTCGAGGTAGACAAACTCGGCGCCCATCGATTCGACCTGTTCCGCCACTTCGGGACGCACGTCGAAGGCATAGGTGATGGCCCCGAGCGAGGTCGAGGTACCAATCGCCGCCAGACCGGCAACACCGGCGCCCACGACCAGAACCTTGGCAGGGGGCACTTTACCGGCGGCTGTCACCTGACCAGTGAAGAAGCGGCCAAAGTTGTTGCCGGCTTCGATCACAGCTCGGTAGCCTGCAATATTGGCCATGGACGACAGCGCGTCCATCTTCTGGGCCCGGCTGATCCGTGGCACCATTTCCATGGCAATGACATTGGCCCCTTTGGCCTTTGCCAATTCCAATCCCTCTTCATTGCCACCCGGATTGAAGAACGTGATCAACGTCTTCTCCGGCGTCAGGCGCTCTAGCTCGTCCTTAAGCGGGATGCGAACCTTGGCAATGATGTCGCTTTCGGACCAGAGAGCATCAGCGCTATCCACCACCGTCACACCGGCATCCGCATAGTCCGCATCGGCAAATCCTGCCGCCTGACCTGCTCCGGTTTCGATGGCGCAGTCATAGCCCAGCTTTTGCAGCTGGCGCGCCGAGTCGGGTGTCATCGCAACGCGATTTTCCCCCGCCTCTAGTTCCTTTGGCGTTCCTATCTTCACGATATTCCCCTTTGTTCAGGTACTCCTACGCCCCTGATGAGGCGTTAATTCGCATTTGGTCCGCGTCAGCAGACCGCCGCAGCGACGGGCGGCGTGGGGCTGTAAATCACAGCCATCACCTCGATTAAAGCCATCTTCGCGTTTGTTGCGCATAGCGTGTAAAATCGGCAACAAACTTGCGCCTTAGATTTCCTTCCTCTTTCTCAATAAAGCGTTTTTCCAACACCCAGATGAAGATCGGGATCAACGGCAGCGCGAGCACCGCGTCCCAAAACAGGATAAACCCGGTCAGGATGAAAACATCACCCAAATAGATGGGGTTACGGCTTCGTTTGAAAATACCGCTGGTCACCAGACGCGCGGCAATTTGATGGGGCATGATCGTGGTCTGCATGCGGCGCATCTCAAACACGGCCAGTGCGGCAAGGATGATCCCGCCCCCGACCAATAGACCGCCCAGAAGGTCCGCCCAGACCGGTCCAAAGCTCAGCCCCATGGAGAGGGATGTCTTTTGCCACCACGCCACGCCCAGCGCCGCAATCAGCCAAACCGGCGGCAGATCAATCCATTTCATGTCATGTCCCCATTTGGCAGCGGTCGCGCACAGTGGCCCGACGGTGAACAGTTGTTTAACAGTTAGGGATGTGGATGGGGCATACTCAATGACCCAATTGTCGCAATCACAGATTTTTCAGGTCAAAATCGGAAAGCGTGAGCCTAAAGGCACGAAATAATGGCAGCATCACTGCCATTATTTTGAAATTTATCGCAAAGTGGCGTGATCCAGGTCACTCCCACTCCATTTCTTCAAACACGCGGCCTGCGTTTTTGGTGGCCAGTTCTTCGAAGGTATCCAGATTGGCCCAGCGCGCCTGATCGACGTAATAGGCCCCGGCCAGATCACCGCCCTCGTCGATATGCGCACCGATCTTTTCACGCAGATCCGTCAGATAGTCATAGGTGTACCGCCGAACCTGCGCGAGGTTGGTCGGGTGGCCGTGTCCGGGAATGATATAGGTCGGGTTCAGCGGCTCCATCTTGGTTTCCCAGGTCTCAAGCCAGCACGAGGTGCAGATGCCTTCAAAGATCGGCAGCATCCGTTCATGAAACGCGATATCCCCGGCAATCAACATGCTTTGCTGCGGCAGCCAGACCTGAGTATCGCCGGGATCATGGGCCGGGCCCATATGCATGACCTCGATCTGCACACCACCCAGCGTGAGACTATAGCTGTCTTCAAAGCTGAGATTGGGTGTCACCGTGCGGGTGCCCTCAGCCTTGTCGCGGTTGTACCGCTCCATCCCCTGCAGGATGAAATCCGCCTCGGACGTAAAGGCCTCGATCGCATCCACATGGGCAAGGATATCGACCCCCTGATCCATCCAATAGGCATTGCCCAGCATGGCATGCCCCTGCCCGTTCTCATTGATCACAAGAACAACCGGCTGATCGGTCAGGGCCTTGATCTCATCATGTAGCGCCGCGGCCAGACGCACCGACGCACCGCCATTGATCACAACCACTCCTTCATCCGTCACAATGAACGACAGGTTGTTGTTATGGCCCGAGTTTTCATAGGTCGGCGGGGCCGTGGCGCCAATGGCCGAGAACACACCGGGGATAACCTCAACCGGTTTTTCATACAGTTCGGACTGCGGGTATTTGTCGGCAATATCTTCGCTGGCTGTGGCGATGCCTGCGCTCAGACACAACGCAAGGGCGGTGCGGATCATATGACTTCCTCCAATTTCGACACACATTCACATGTGTGAATAAATTTGCCAAGCCCCGGCGTCACTCTTTGCGCGCAGAATTTTCGCGACTAGCCTCCCTCCTATTGAGGGAGGATTATTATGCTGAGTGGAAAACACGCGATCGTCACCGGAGGCGGCACGGGCATTGGATTGGCAATTGCCAGAGGGTTGGCCGACCAGGGGGCGCAGGTCACCATCACCGGACGCCGTGCCGAGGTTCTGGAGGCCGCTGCCAGTGACGCAATCCATCCCCTCGTGATGGATGTGCGCGACGAGGCCTCGGTGGTTGACGGCATGCAGGCCGCCGTTGACGCACGTGGCCCCATTCAGATCTGTGTCGCCAATGCCGGGATCGCTGAGGGGCGCGCGCTGGTAAAGACCGATCTGGACTGGTGGCGCAATATGATGGCGATCAACGTGGATGGCGCCTTTCTGACCATACGCGAGGCCCTACGCAGCATGACCCAAACCGATTGGGGCCGTGTGGTGGCGGTCAGTTCGATTGCCGGTCTGCGCGGGCTTAAGGGCGCGCCCTGTTACAGCGCCTCAAAACACGCAATGATCGGCATGATCCGCGCGCTTGCCGCCGACTATGCTACCAAGCCCTATACGTTTAATGCCCTCTGCCCGGCCTATGTCGACACCGAGATCATCACCCGGAATGTGAGCTCGATCATGGAGCGTACCGGGTTGGAAGAAAAAGACGCGCGCGCTCTGATGGTTGATGTCAATCCGCATGGCAAACTGATTTCCCCGCAGGAAGTGGCTGAAACCGCTTTGTGGCTGTGCAATCCGGCGATAGAAAGCGTCAACGGACAGGCGATACAGATCAGTGGCGGAGAAATCTAACATCACACCACAGACAGGGCGATGCACCTGCGGGGCCGTGTCAGTCATGGCCCGGCTAAGACCTGTGTTTCGCACCTGCGACTGTGACAGCTGTCGAGGATGGCAGGGCGTATCATGGCAAGGCATCCCCTGTGAAGACGGCCCTAAGGTCGATGGAAAACTGGTGTTTCGCCGCAGCAGTCACACCGGAGAGCGGGCCAGCTGTGCGCTCTGTGTCATGCCCATCTACATCCATTTCACCAGCACCGGGCGCATCGAGCTCAATCGCGCGCTGTTTGGTGTTGCTGAAACCGGAACATTCGCACCGGAAGATCACGCCTCCCTTCGGGTGAGTGGGATCAAATCTGTGATCCAGCGGGTCTTCCAAGGCCTCTTTCGGTCGAAATTTCGCTGAAATATGAAGACAATGTGGCAATCTCGCAGATTTCCATCAAAGTCTTCCCAAATTTGCCTCAATTGACACCCATTCCCGCCGCAGGGCGATTGTATCCATATCCTGAACAAAGACGTGAAAACACGTCCGAGCAGGAGCGGCAGAGAGATGCCAAGTGGTTATCTGGTAACTTTGGGGGATGGTTCCCTTGATGCGGGCGACACAATCAGTGGCGGCCTGATTACCTTTACCACGGACACCAATCTAGGAAGTGGCAACTGGGTCTGGAGCGGCACCTACGGCGGCTCGACCTATACCAACACGCAAGAGCCCGGCGCCTATCACCTTGCCACTGATGGCAATGTCTATTTCATCCCCGCCTATGGGCCGGTCACCACCCTCACAACCTCCACCGTTATTTCTGCGCCAAGCTTCACCCAAGGTGATGGTGTGGTCAGTGGCACCTCGGGCAATGACCTGATTGATCCCGATTTCAACGACAGTGACGGTGATCAGGTTGACGATGACGCCGCCAATCTGGGCGACGATATTCAGGCCGGGGCCGGCAATGACACCGCCATTGGCGCGCGCGGCGATGACACCATCGACGGCGGCAGCGGCGATGACCTGATTTACGGAGATTATGGCAGCTACCGCATCTCTGAGGATCTGAACTGGACCCAACAGGGCGGAAACGGCACCAATCTTGCGGGTGGGTTCACACAAGATACAGGCGAAATTGACGTCACGCTCAGCTTTGCCAACAACGGCAACAACAACCCCACGTTTCAGGTTGATACCAACGACACCCAATACAACGCGGGTGGTTTTGCCGCCCGGTCTTCTCTGTACATGTTCGGCAATGGCGATGGGGCCACGTCCACCGCAACCATGTCGTTTGCAGCAAGCAGCGGTGCAAATGTTGCCGATGAGGTTGAAAACGTCACCTTCCGCATCAATGACATCGACTGGGGCAACAACAACCACACGGATATAGTCACCGTAAACGCCTTTGACGCAGACGGAAATCCCGTCACGGTCACCCTCACCCCGGCAGGTGGTGAAACCATCGTCGGCAATACCATCACCGCCAACAATGTCGCAAACTCACCGGGAGATGCGGACGGTTCGGTTCTGGTGCAAATCGCCGGACCTGTGTCCAGCGTCGAAATCATCTATTCCAATGGCCAGGGCGGAACACAGGCCATCTGGGTCACGGATGTGCAGTTTGATGTGGTGCCTGTTGCCAATGGCAACGACTCGCTGGATGGCGGCGCAGGTGACGACACCATTCACGGCGAAGGCGGCAATGACACGCTGATTGGCGGCACCGGCGCAGACAGTCTTCTGGGCGGCGACGGGGATGATGTTCTCTTTGCAGCCCAGGGCGACACCATTGACGCAGGTGCCGGTGACGACACCATCACCCTTGTTGATCTGAACGAGGCTGGCAGCGGCACCATCTCCATCGAGGGCACCACCACCGATCAGGATGGCACCGGCGATGTTCTGGATCTGAACGGTGTGGCCGACCGGGGCACGCTGAACATCACCTCCAATGTCGGCGGTGAGCTGGCTGGCACGATTGAGATGTTCGACGGCACGCTGGTCAGCTTTGCCAATATCGACGACATTATCTGCTTCACCCCCGGCACCCGCATTCTGACCGACACGGGGTATCGCGCGATTGAAACGCTACAGGTCGGGGACATGATCGCCACCAAGGATGAAGGGTTCCAGCCCCTGCGCTGGAAAGGCGAACGCACGGTACTGGCCGCAGGCAAATCCGCGCCGTTGCGCATTGATCCGCAGGTGTTTGGCGGCGAACGCCCGCTGCGCGTGTCGCCCCAGCATCGCATGTTGATCGACGGCTATGAGGCGGAACTTATGTTTGGGGAACCCGAGGTTTTTGCGGCGGCCACCCATCTCGAGGACCTGCCCGGTGTCACCCGCGAGGAAGGTGGTCTTGTGACCTACATCCATCTGCTCTTGGACCGCCATCAGGTGATCTTTGCCGAGGGTATGGCCACCGAGAGCTTTTTCATCGGTGCGCAGGCACTTGGATCCATGGACCCGCGCGCACGCGCGGATCTCTTTGAAACCTTCCCCCAGTTCGAGACCGATCCCGCAAGCTATGGCCCCACCGCCCGCCCTTGCCTGAAGAAACACGAAGCACAGGCGGTTATGGCCCTACGCGCCCAGGCCCAGGAACTGGCGGCCTAAACTAGGTCCTGCGCTTCTTGGGGAACTGAGCGGCGGTTGGCGGCAAAGCTGTGCACGGCCTGACCAAAGGCCTGAAACAGAGGGCGCGAGACCGGGTCATTGGCCGCATCCCACTCCGGATGCCATTGCACCGACATGGTATAGCCCGGCGCGTCTTTCACATAGATCGCCTCTGGCGTGCCATCTGGGGCGTGTCCTTCGATGACAATCCGCGCACCGGGGCGGTTGATCCCCTGCCCGTGCAGCGTATTGGTCATCACCTCGGTCGCGCCAAACACCTCATGAAATTTACCGCCCTCCTCCAAAGTCACACAGTGGCGCAGGGCAAATTTCTCTTCCAAAGTGCCATCGGGGGGCATGCGGTGGTTCATGCGGCCCGGCAAATCGCGAATTTCTGGGTAAAGCGATCCGCCCATGGCAACGTTCACCTCTTGAAAGCCACGACAAATGCCAAACACCGGCTGGCCGCGATCTACACAGGCCCGCACCAAAGGCAGGGTGATGGCATCGCGCGCCCGGTCCATGTCGCCGTGGGCCTCGGTATAGCTTTCACCGTATTCTTCCGGATGCACATTGGGACGTCCGCCGGTGAGCAAAAAGCCATCACAGGCCTCAAGCAGTTCCTCCACCGAAACAAAGCGCGGGTCCGCCGGAATCAGAAGCGGCAGGCAGTCACACACGCTGGCCACGGCCTCGGATGTCATCGTGCCCCCGGCGTGCACCGGATAGGAATCGTTGACCAGATAGGAATTGCTGATGATGCCAACGACAGGCCGGGACATAGGGGGCTCCTTCATGAAATGCCCCAATGGTTTAGCCCAGATCGGCCCAAAGGCAAACCCATGCCAGCGCACAGAGGCTGTTAGCCCCCAAAGACCCGACGTCGCACATAGGTGAGTGCGGAATTCATCAGCATCGAAAGCTTGAATTCACTGCGCAGCAGCGCGGCCATCTGAGGTTCGCTCAGCCGTTTGAGCCGGCGCACACTGCGATCCCACTCCGCCGGTCCGTATTGCGCGATACGCTTATTGGCCCGGAACCCGAAATGGTAATTGCGTTTGAACGCGCGCGCGCAGAGTTTTTCATAGCGCCGCAAAGGGGCCGCATTGCCCATCTCAAGCGTTTTGCCAAGCGCCGCACCCAGAACACGGCCAAATTCTATCGCCTGGCGGATGCCTTCCCCGACGGTTGGTGTGGCAAAATTTGCGGTGTCTCCAACGCGGATCACCCCACCATGCACAAGACGCGGGTCATAGGCCACGGAGGGCAAAATACCGGCGTTGGCATGCACCAGCTCACCCAATGTCAGGCCATAGCTGTCGAGGAATTCCGGCGTGATCAACTGCTCCATTATCTCACGTGGCGAGGTCTCAACATCCGGGTGGATCACGCCTACGCCAATACGAATCCGTCCATGGGGCGCAGGAAAAATCCAGCCATAGCCTCCGAGGACAGTCTCTCCGACAAACAAAACCGCGCGCCGTGTTATGCCTTCGATGAGCTCGTATTCATATTCAACACCAACCCCTTGACGGGTGGGTTTGGGGCCAAGCCCAAGCGCACTGACCACCGCATGGGCCTGCCCTGAAGCATCAATCACATAGCGTGATCTGACGGTGAACTCTCCTTCGTCACGCCCGCGCAGCGTTGAAAGATACCCGCCGCTGTCCTCTTTCGCCGTGAGAAATTTCACGCCGGTGCGGATATCACAGCCGCGCCACTCTGCTGCCTCGGCCAGCCATTGGTAGAGCCCGGTCACATCCAACACCGCCATCCGGTGGCGGCTGAGCTTGTGCAACGCGCGCTCATTGTCCGAGCGGAATTCGATTTCAGAGATGGGATGGTAAAGGTCGGGCGGCACCCCCAGTGCCTGCAGATCTTTGATCCAGCTGCCCCCTGAGGTGCGCACGGGTTTTCCGATCTCGCGGTCCTGATGCACCACAAGCACCTTGGCCGATTGCGGCAGGGCCGCTGCGGTGGCGAGCCCCGCAGGGCCGCCGCCGACAATCAATACATCTACGTCAATTTGGGTCATCAAACCTAAAACCATTTCCAAGGCTTAGGTCAGTGATACCCCTTTGCGGCCCGCAAGATCCACAAAGAACTGCCAGGCCACACGGCCAGAGCGCGACCCTCGCGTCGCCTGCCATTCGATGGCCTCGGCCCGCAATTCGTCTTCTGCAACATCGACACCATAGGCACCGCAATAGCCGCGGATCATCGCCAGATAATCATCCTGGTTACAAGCATGGAAGCCTAGCCAGAGACCAAAGCGATCCGACAGCGAGACCTTTTCATCAATGGCCTCTGCCGGGTTGATGGCCGACGAGCGTTCATTTTCGATCATGTCCCGTGGCATCAGGTGGCGGCGATTCGACGTGGCATAAAGCACCACATTGTCCGGCCGCCCCGCCACGCCACCGTCCAGAACGGCCTTGAGGCTTTTGTAATGCTGATCGTCATGACCAAAGGACAGGTCGTCGCAAAACAGGATAAACTGATAAGGGGCGGCTCGCAGCAGATCGAGCAACCGACCAACCGAGGGCAGATCTTCGCGCTGCAGTTCCACCAGTTTCAGATCATGGCCTTCGTCGCGCAGAGTTTCATGTACCGCTTTGACAAGGCTGGATTTCCCCATACCCCGTGCGCCCCAGAGAAGCGCATTGTTTGCCGGAAGGCCTTTGGCGAACTGACGGGTATTGGCCAGAAGCGTATCGCGTGCGCGGTCCACCCCCAACAACAACGGCAATTCAATCCGGCTAATCTTATCAATGGGTTCAAGTCTGTCCGGTGTGGTCTGCCAGACAAAGGCTTCGGCCCCCGAAAAATCGGGAGCCTCAAGAGGTGCCGGAGCAAGTCGCTCCAGCGCCGCTGCAATCCGTTCCATCGGATCAGTCATTCTTTTTCTCGTCCTCGTCAAACTCCGCCATCAGCGGATCATCTTCATCATCGTCCTCTTCGAACCACAGGCCCTGTGCCCGCAGATCCTTTTCCCGCTTTTTCTCGACACGAGACACCAGCAAGATGGAGATTTCATAAAGACCATAGACGACTGAAAACAGAATAAGCTGCGTCACAACATCCGGGGGCGTAACAACCGCGGCCAGAACCAGGATCGCAACCATGGCGTATTTACGCACATTGGCCAGACCTTCTGCCGAAACCAGACCGGCTTTGCCCATCAGGGTCAACAAAACCGGCAGCTGAAAACACAACCCAAAGGCCATGATGAAGACCAGCGAGGTTTGCAGGCTTTCGTTCACCTTACCAAAGAAGGTGATGTTTGCACCCGAGCCAGACTGCGGTACCGCAGCCCCGGTGCCCGCTTCGATTTCCAGCTCAACCAGATTGGCCAGGCCCGCAGACAGAGAAAAGTCAGCAAACCCGAGGAAAAAGGCCATCGCAAGCGGTGTGACCACCAGATGCGCAAAAGCCGCCCCCAAAAGGAACATCACCGGTGACGCCACGAGGAATGGCAAAAACGCATTCTTTTCAGACTTGTACAGACCCGGAGCAATAAAGCGCCACATCTGGTAACCGATCACTGGAAAGGCCAGCGCAAAGCCGAACACCATGCTGATCCGAAATAGCACAAACAGGTATTCCTGCGGGCTTGTGTATTGCAGCGTTGGGTTTGGATCGCCAAGGGCGCGCAGCTCATTTGCGATGGGTTCCAGCAGGAACTGCAGGATATGCGCCGCGATAAACTCACCATGGATCGGGATAAAACAGACACAGATCCCGACCAACAACGCAATGACCGACCGGATCAACCGCGTGCGCAGCTCAGCCAGATGTTCGATCAACGGGGCTGAGCTGTCTTCGATATCGTCTTTGGTCGCGTTCATGCATCGCCTCCGTCTGCGTCACCGCCATCGTCCCGCCTGAGCGAGTTTTCCAATTCAGCCGCCTTTTTGGCAGCTTCATCAGCCTCGCGCTTTTTCCGGTCCGCAGCGGCCCGAGCCGCATTCGCCTCGATCTTTTTCCGCGCATCTTCCCGCTCAGCGGCCAGTTTGCCGGTCTCGCTTGTCGGGTCGAGGTTGGTGATCGACTTGGCTGCGTCTTTGACCCCATCCATCGCCGTCCCAACCGGGTTTGTGGCGGCTTTGAATGTGTTGGTCACATCCTTCACGCCGGCCTCATCCGCTGCGTCATTCATGGCCCGGCTAAATTCGCGTGCCATGCCCCGGGCCTTGCCCATGAACTGTCCCGCTTTACGAAACAGCACAGGCAGATCCTTGGGGCCGACCACAATCAGCGCCACAATGCCAATGACCAACAGCTCGGCAAATCCGAGATCAAACATTCGCGGTTACGCCTTGTCTTTTTCGTCCGCAGGGGTGACGTCTTTTGCCTCGGCAGACGCCTGCTCTTCCAGCTCTTGCTTGCCTTCATCCACGCCCTTTTTGAACGCGGTGATGCCTTTGCCCACTTCGCCCATCAGCGACGAGATTTTGCCACGGCCAAACAGCACCAGCACAACAACAGCGATCAGCAGAAGGCCCGGTAGGCCAATGTTTCCGATACCCATAATTCTTCTCCTTGGTCGGGCCTGCGCCCAGTCAGAGCGGGGAAGCCCCCGCGCATTTGTCCTGACCTCTATCTAAGGCCGGGGGCCAAGGACGAAAAGGACCAAAGCGCAATCTTGCACAGGACAATTTGTCATGAGACTGTCAGTTGTCAGGATTTTGTCAGGAGACTCGCGTGAAACGTGCGGACCGCCTCTATCAATTGATGCAACGTCTGCGGGATGGGCAGCTTCATACTGCCGAAGCCATGGCGCAGGATCTGGATGTGTCCGTGCGCACAATCTATCGTGACATGGAAACTCTGGCGTCATCCGGCGTTCCCGTCGAAGGTGCGCGAGGCTATGGGTACACCATCGGCGCCGCGATCACCCTGCCCCCGCTGAACCTGACCGAGGGCGAATTTCAGGCGCTTCATCTGGCGCTGGCCACCTTGGGGGCGGCAGAGCTGGATCAACTGAGCCTCGATGCCCGCAGTCTAGCCAACAAGATTGACGCGGTTTTACCAGAAGAGACCGGCACCACCCCGCCCCCGTTTGGCTTTGCCACCGATAGCTTTGCCGAAGCGGCCCGTGGATTTGCCCATATGCCGGCCATCCGCGCGGCGATTCGTGCCCGGCAAAAGCTGCGTATCACCACCGCAGACAGCGAGCAGGACATCCGCCCGTTGCATCTTGAGTATTGGGGACGGATCTGGACCTGCATTTGCTGGTCCGAGACCAATCGCGATTTCCTTCCCCTACGGGTCGACCGGATCACATCGCTTGCGCCGCTGCCCGGTCTTTTTGTGGATGAGCCGGGCAAAACACTGGTGGATTATCGCGGGGCTTAAACACTGCCTGCCCGCTCAATCACCAGAACCCGCGCCGCGCCTCTGGGATGGGCGACATGTTCATCACCGCCTTCAGCGTGAAAAATATCGCCAACGGTCAAGGGGATAACCCGCTCTTGCCCCGCCTCGCGCACATGCATGTCAACATTCCCGTCCAGCA
Organism: uncultured Pelagimonas sp.; assembly: GCA_947497905.1. Classification (GTDB taxonomy): domain Bacteria; phylum Pseudomonadota; class Alphaproteobacteria; order Rhodobacterales; family Rhodobacteraceae; genus CANMIH01. Next base: position 588,041 of record CANMIH010000001.1, on the reverse strand, counting down.
CCACAAAGACCTCTGCCCCATCGTTTACGTGCCAGACATAAGGCGCGTCGGTCCAGTGGAGCCGCACCGTGGCGCCGTCGATCTGATCAATATCCAATGCGCCCCAGGCACGTGGGGCGGTGAAGTCTTTTGCGGTGATTTTCTGCATGTCACATCCTTTTCTGACCTGAAAAGATGTCGACCATTTGGACAAAGCCCGCCAGATTGCGTTCCGACGTTATCTGCCTGCGCACCGGGGGAATTGCATGGACGCGACCGACAAACGCATTCTGGCGCTTCTGCACAACAATGCCCGCATACCCTTTGCCGAGGTCGGACGGGCCATTGGATTGTCGCGCACCGCCGTTCAGGACCGCATCGCCCGATTGGAAGCCAATGGCACTATCGCCGGGTATCATACCAAGATCACGACCAGCGAGGCGTTCCCGCTTCAGGCGGTGGTGACGGTCAAGATCACCAGCCGACCCTGCGATCCGGCCCTGAACTGGCTGGCGTCACTGCCTGAGGTGCATCAGGTCATGTCGATTTCCGAGGAATTTGACGCCCTGCTGCTGTGTCATGTTGCCGATGCTGGTCACCTCAGCCGATTGAACGACACCATTGGCTCCAACCCGTTGATCGCCAGCGCCACCTCGCATTTGGTTCTGCGGCAGTTGTGAATACCCGCCTTCCGAAGGGCCTTCTAGCTCAGCAACAAAAAAAGGGCCCCGCAGATGCGAGGCCCGATGTCTTTGCAATGCTGTCGCCTTAGAGCGATGCTTGGAAGATCTTTTCGATATTGCCACCCAGCGCCGCGTTAAACTCGTCGTCCGACTGTTGTTTGGCCAGACCTTCGGTCAGCGCGCGGCTGAACGAAGCGATCATTTTCGGCTGACGGGTCAGGCGGTCACAGGCCTCTTCGGTCGAATACCCCCCCGACAGCGCCACAACGCGCAGCACGCGCGGATGATCGGCCAGCGAGTCGTAAAGTCCATCTTCGTTCGGAATGGTCAGCTTGAGCATCACATTCTGACCGTCCGCCAGCGTATCAAGTTGTGCTGCAATCTCGGATTTCAGGATCGCTTCGGCTTCGGTTTTGCTCTCTGAGTGAATGTTCACTTCCGGTTCAATGATTGGCACCAGACCAGCATCACAAACCTCTTTGCCCAGATCGAACTGCTGCGCCACCACGGCGGCGATGCCCTCGGCATTGGCTTCGTGGATGACCGAACGCTCTTTGGTGCCAAAGATGCCAAAGCCTTTGGCGTCGCTCAGCATGTCCGCCAGGCCCGGGATCGGCTTGAGCATCTGAACGCCGTTGGCCTGATCTTCCAGCCCCTTATCGATCTTCAGGAAAGGTACCACGCCGCGATCTTCCCACAAAAGCTGGGCCACAGGCTTGCCCTCGATTTCACCGCGCATGGTGCGATCAAACAAGATTGCGCCGATGACTTTGTCTTTGGTGAAAGCAGGCGACAGGATAATCCGGCTGCGCATCGCGTGGATTTCGTCGAACATGGCCACTTCACCATCATACATATCTTCGGTCACACCGTAGAGACCCAGCGCCTTGGGGGTCGACCCACCCGACTGGTCCAGAGCTGCGATAAAGCCCTTGCCGGCAACCATCTGGTCTTTTTGTTGATCAAACTGTCCCATGTCACGTCCTTGTCTAAAGGTCTTTGCGCTTCCCTTTAACCGAGGCGCTTGCTGCTGAATAGATCTGAGCGAAAGGTTTTAGCGCTAACGATTTGACAGAGACGAATTTTCAACGAAAATTCGCAGGTCTCCGCTCACACATCTCGACGCGCACCCGCCGAATTTTCAAGAAAATTCGGTTTCTCCCGCAGCGCGATTTTCAGATGTATCCCCTCCCGTGACCGCACGGTCAGATGCGCCTCGGGCACCGGCACCTTGCCGTCGACCGGTGTAACCCTGACATCCCGCAGCAACAAACCCAGCATCAACACCCCTTCAACCATGGCAAACCCCGCCCCGGTGCAGACGCGTGGCCCGGCAGAAAACGGCATATAGGCATCGCGGCCACAGGTCTTTGCTTCAGGCCCCTGCCAGCGTTCGGGTTTGAACTCATCCGGGTCGGACCAGATCCGCTCGTGCCGATGCAAGTGCCAGGGGCTCAATACCATCTGCGACCCGACTGGCACATCGCGGTCTCGGAAACGTTCCAGGCCTGTCGCCTCGCGCACCATCATCGGCACAGGCGGATACAGCCGCAGTGCCTCACGGAACACATCGCGTGTCACCCGCAGTTTCGAAACCTCAGAAAAATCTCCGGTCAAACCTTGTGCCTCAGCCGCGATTTTGTCCTGCCAATCGGGATTGATCGCCATAAGGTACAGAGCCCATGCCAGCGCGCTGGCGCTGGTTTCATGACCAGCAAGGAAAAATATCGCGACCTGATCGACCATTTCTTCCGCCGTAAAGGTCTCACCGGTTTCGGGATCAACCGTTGTCATGATCTTGGTCGCCAGATCATCCGGGGCGGTTCCGGCTTTGATTGCCGCCATACGGTCGATTGTCAGTTGCGCGATCAAACCGCGAATTTTCTCGGCCGCCTGCTTGGTATCTTTGCGGAAAAACCGCGGCATCCAGCGCGGCAAAGGCACAAAGGCGGCAAGGTTCAAGATCGGCTGACTGCGCTGATAGGCGCGAAATTCGTGAAAGACCTCTGAGGCCACTTCATGTTCGATGGGAATGGAGAACAGCGTGCGAAAGATCACATCGGCGGCGGCATGGCTGGTGATCTCTTCAATCTCAACCTCTGCCCCGACATTTTCTGCCAGCCTGTCGCGCGCAGCACAGCTCGCGGCCCACATCGCGGGAAAGGTATCGCGCAGCCGCCCCCCCTCAAACGCCGGGTCAATGATGCGACGTTGGCGAAGCCATGTCTCACCATTGGTCAAAAACACCGAATCCCCCAGCAGAGGCCGCAGGCCTTCGCTGATCCGACCCGACTTTGGGAAATCCATGGGCCGGTCTTTGAGCACGGTTTTCACCAGATCCGGCTGATTGACCATAAACGACCGGAAAAACGGTGTGCGGAATTCTGCCATCCAGGCGCGATACAATCGGGCAGGTTGAGCCGACAGAATATCCTGACGGAACAGTTTGACATAGCGCCACAGCGAGACCCGATCGGGCCGCGCCGCAGGTTTGGGTGGTTTCATGCGGCAACACTCGTAAATTTCGACACCGCATGGTCAATCCGGCTGCTGGATGGCGGCCTATCGGCATAGCGCGCACCCAAAGTGATCGGCCCGGCGGTGATTTGGAAGTAATCATAATCCAGCGGACGATCAAAGGCGCAAAGATACTGAAAATGCAGGCGGAAAAACTTCCAGCGCAGCTCTTTCCAGCGTTCCGGGCTCAGCGACTTGGTGAATTGCGCCGAAAAAACCAAGGGCCAGCGTTTGCCCTCTGGGGCAACCCCTGAGACTGACACCGGATCACATAGCGCAAAGGCACAGCCATCGCCGGGCGCGGTCACATCCACCCAGGCCAGCTCGGCGCGGGTGCTCAGATACTGCAGGTCGGCGCGCAGACGATGGGCGTCACGCAGGAACGAGACCATAGGCACCACCTGACCGAGGCTTAGAAAACTCAAGGCCGGACCGGTATCGGGCACCCGTCCTGCGCGGATCAGATCGGCGAGGATCGACACTGCCAGATGCGCGCCCGAGCTGTGCCCCACCACCAGAACCTCATCCACATCGCCGGTCAGCGCCTCGGCAATGGCATCGCCAAATTCCGCCAGGCGCGCATCAAGTTCAGGCGGATTGGCCCCGCGATAGCGCGCCGAATAGGCGTAGTCATGCATCAGGTAATAGACAAAGGTCTTGCCGTCTTTGGCTTTGAACCACCGCAGCACAAAGACCGAAATCGCGGCCCAAGCAACGGCGCCCAAAACCAAAGCCACGACACCAATCCAAGGCGTAGCCAGTCCGACCAACCCAAAGCCGGCCCAACCGAGCAGTAGCGCCAGAATAAGCTGCACAATCAAGGCGCCCACCGGATAGAGCGCGGCCATGACCGGCCCTTTACGCAGCTTCATCAGGCGCCACAAAGCTCCCGTGGCAATATATTCCCAGGCGGTGCGCGCCAGTTGCGCATAGGTGGCGGGGATGCTGTTGGACATGCTGTCGCGGACAATATCCGACCAGACCAGAACCTCGACATCGGCCTGCACCTCGGCAGCGTCTATCTGGCTGGAGACATGCCAACCATAAGGGCCTTTGGTCTGTTTTGGAGCCAGCGCGATCTCATAGCCGGAAATCTCCGCCTGCGCTGCGCCCTCTTTGCGATATAGCTCCCGATATCGCCGGGGATGGATGGGATCATAGCCGGGAATGTAAAACACCCGGCGCCGTTTGACGGTCTGCTCCATGGTCCTGCCTTGCCTGCCAATGCACCAACCCTAGCACCGCAATTCGGCAAGATTAAGTCCGCATTCTATGGCGCAGCTGACCTGCGGAACACGCCTTCCTCAGCCAAAGGTGGCGAGCACCGGGAAGGTTTCCAGCAACCAAAAGGCCAGAGCCGTGAAGGCCCCTGTGATCAGCGCCAGACCAACCGCCACCAACAGAAGACCCATCAGCTTTTCGATCAACCCCATATGGCGTTTGATCTTGTTCATCAGGGTCATGGCACGGGTAAGAAACACTGCCGCCAGAAAGAACGGAATACCAAGGCCAGCGGCATAAACCCCAAGCAACACAGTCCCGCGCGACACCGAGGCCTCGCTTGCCGCCATCGACAGGATCGCCCCCAGCTGCGGCCCGATACAGGGCGTCCAGCCAAAGGCAAAAGCCAGCCCTAGCACATAGGCCCCAAAGGCCGATCCACCCGCTTCACCGGTGTCCATACGCGCCTCACGGTCCAGAAAGGGGATGCGAAACACATTGAGGAAATGCAGGCCAAAAATCACCACAACCACACCCGAGACCTGCGACAGGATCTCTTGGTTATTGAGGAAAAAGGACCCCATCCAAGACGCTGTAAAGCCTAAGAAAATGAATACCGTCGACAGACCAAGCACAAAGAACAGCGCCGCCAGAATCACTTTGGCCCGCGCGGTTCCGCCCTCCTGCATCTCGCCCACCGTCATGCCAGACATAAAGGCCAGATACGGCGGCACGATGGGCAGCACGCAGGGGCTGAGAAATGAGATAATCCCAGCGGCCAGAGCCACAAACATAGCGGGGAGCAGTGACGCGTCGATGATGTCGATTCCAAACATACTTTGGACTTAGGCGATATTTGTCGGCGCGTCACCGGGTCAGCCGGTCACATCATTGTGGACGGCAAGAAACTTCTCGCTTACCTGAAGGGTATGACCCATGAACTTGATGCCGTGGGGCTTTTGTGCCCCCTCCCCGTTCTGAAAACCCGCAAACGTCTGGGTGCCCTTGCACCGGGCGACCTGATCATCGTGCGCACCGACGATCCTGCCGCCGTGATCGACATGCCGCATTACTGCAATGAATCGGGCCATGTTCTCGAAAATCAGGCGCAGGACGGTGACCAGATGATATGGACTATCCGCAAAGTGGGGTAACGTGTCAGTGTCTTTAAGCGTAGGTACCGTTCCCGTGACATGTGTGTGTGACCATCCAAAATGCCTTTTCTCTTTTTGATCTTTGCCTTGTTTTTACCCGCGCCTGTGGCAGCGGATTCTCCCTACCTCTCCAACGAAGTCACGATTGAGCATGCCGATTGGGGCGAGATCTCCGTAGGGATGTTGAGTGGTGATGGGATTCTTGGCCCAAATCCAAAGCGGCTTGTTGTGATGGACGCCGACGGGCTTCTGCTCGCGACCAGCGAAATTTCGATCTCTCTTGAGCTTTTCGAAACCCGTTCAAGACCGCAACCCTTTGTCGGGTATAACCGATCTCTGGGTCTGCTGTATCTGCCTGAACCGACAAACTGGGAACGCAGTCTTCTCATTCGTCCCCCCGGTAACAAGACCGGCTTGCCCTTTCCTGAAGAGCTTTCCGCGTCCTATGGCTTTTCCTCGCGCAAGGTCGCCTTTCACGAGCACCTTTGGTACGAGGCGCGCCTCATTTAGCAGGACCCCCTCTTGTTTCTCATCGCGGTAATCTGGTGGAGCCTCACGTTCTTAGGGTTTGCGCAAGTCAGTCTGCGATGGAAACGCAATGATTGGCAGATCTTCCCTGTGACCGTTGAGGGGGTTTTGCGTCTCCTCGGAGCTGGCCTGACTTATCATGCGCTGGTGAACATCATGATGATCACTTGGTTTTTGGAGCCTCCATCGTCACTCGGATTGGCGCTTCGTATCCCGGTGGGCATCCTATTGGCGTTTTGCTTCGCCCGCCTTTCCCTAGGATGGAATGCAAAACCCGGTTCCACCTAAGATTGGCCTACAAACCGACCCAGCACAAAAAAACGCCCCGCATCCGCAGGGCGTTTTCTTTTGTAATTTAGCGTTGGATCAGCGACCCAGCGACCACCAGCCTTTGCGCTTGGGCTGCGGGGCCTCTTCGGCTTTGGCCGGTTCTGGCTCGGCCGCAACTGCCGCCTCTGCAACCGGCGCTTCTGGCGCGGGGTCTTCCGCAACAGGCGCTTCAGCCGCAGGTTCGACATTGGCCATAACCTGAGCAATCACATCCGATGCCTTGACGCGGGTGCGTTTGGGCTTGGCATTTTCTGGCTCCGCAACCGGTTCGGCCGCAGCTTGCTCCGCTGGTGCCTCAGCAACAGGCTCCTGCGCCTTGGGGTCTTCGACCTTCGGCTCTTCCACCTGTGGTGCAGCTTCCGCAGCCTGCGGGGCCTCGTCTGCTTTGACCTCAGCCTCAGCCGCCTTGGGGGCCTCCTGAACGGTCTCGCTCACGGCTTCCACAGCTGGCGTTTCAGCAACCGGCGCATCCGACGCCGCAGCATCTACCGCCGGTACCTCGGCTTGCTCCGCGCCAGCCTCGGCCGGCGCGTCCGCCGCCTCGACCTGATCCTCGGACTTCACCTCGTTCGACTTACGACGCGACCGCGACCGTGACCGGCGACGTTTCTTCGGCTTGTCCTCACCCTCGGCACCCTCAGGCGCAGCGGTGTCAGCCGCACCTTCTTCGGTGGCTGGTTGATCTGCTGCTGGAGCATCTGCCGCAGGTGCGGTTTCGCCCGCTGCGTCACCGTTTTCTTCTGCACCTTCAACGGCATCTGTTGGCTTGCCTTTGCGACGACGACGACGGCGGCGTTTCTTCGGACGATCGCCCTCACCTTCTCCCTCGTCGGTCTCAGGCGTAGGCGCTGCCTCTTTCGCTTCTGACGCGGCCTCAGCCTCTTCGGTCTCTGCCGCTTCCTCGTCGATCAAATCCATCAGCGAGGTATCCACCGAAACCACCGGCGCCTGTGCAACAGGGACAACGCGTGTTGCGGTCTTGAAGGTCTCAATCGAGAAATCTGGTGCAACCAGATGCGGATCCCCTTCGATCCGAACCGACATGCCATAGCGCACTTCGATCTGTGCGATATGTTCGCGTTTCTGATTCATCAGATAGTTGGCAATCGAGACCGGGCATTTGACCAACACTTCGCGGGTGCGACGGCGGGTGCCCTCTTCTTCGATTTGGCGCAGAACCTGCAGCGCCATGCTATCGTCCGAACGGATCAATCCGGTGCCGTGACAATGCGAGCAAGGCTGAGTTGTGGCTTCGATCATGCCCGGGCGCAGACGCTGGCGCGACATTTCCAACAGACCAAAGCCCGAGATGCGGCCCACCTGAATGCGGGCGCGGTCGGTTTTCAGCTTGTCTTTCAGGCGTTTCTCAACGGCCGTGTTGTTCTTGCGCTCATCCATGTCGATGAAGTCGATCACAATCAGACCGGCCAGATCACGCAGACGCAGCTGGCGGGCCACCTCTTCAGCGGCCTCAAGGTTGGTCTTGGTTGCGGTCTCTTCGATCGAGCCCTCTTTGGTTGCACGCCCCGAGTTCACGTCGATGGCCACCAGAGCTTCGGTCACGCCGATGACGATGTAGCCGCCGGATTTCAGCTGAACCGTAGGGTTGAACATGCCACCCAGATAGCTTTCGACCTGATAACGCGCGAACAGCGGCATGGCGTCGGTATATTGCTGCACGTTTTTGGCGTGCGACGGCATGATCATCTTCATGAAGTCTTTGGCAGTGCGGTAGCCGCGTTCACCTTCGACCAGAACTTCGTCAATCTCGCGGCTATAGAGGTCACGGATCGAACGTTTGATCAGGTCACCTTCTTCATAGATCTTCGCAGGCGCCACCGATTTCAGGGTAAGCTCGCGGATCTGTTCCCACAGGCGCTGGAGATATTCGTAGTCGCGCTTGATCTCGGTCTTGGTGCGCTTGGCCCCAGCGGTCCGAATGATCAGACCTGCGCCCTTGGGCACATCGATCTCATTGGCGATGGTTTTCAGTTTGGAGCGGTCGGCAGCATTGGTGATTTTGCGGCTAATGCCACCACCACGGGCGGTGTTTGGCATCAAGACACAATAGCGGCCAGCCAGCGACAGATAGGTGGTCAGAGCCGCGCCTTTGTTGCCGCGCTCTTCTTTAACGACCTGCACCAGAAGGATCTGGCGAACCTTGATCACTTCCTGGATTTTATAACGGCGGGGGCGTGGTTTGCGGGCTGGACGAATGTCCTCTTCGGTATCGTCATCTGCAACAGATTCGATGCTGCTGTCACGCGCTGCTGCAGATTTCTTCGGGCTTTCTTTCGCCTCGTCCGCATCGTCGTCTGAGGTAGCTTCCTCGGTGACGTCGACGGCACTGCCTTCGATCACATCTTCCGATGCGGGAACCGCAGGCTCGGCAGGCGTCTCAGGCGCGGCGTCCGCTGCGGGCGCAGTCTCTTCGGCAGCCGCCTCTTCAACCGGCTCCGCTGCGGTTTCCGCTGCGGCAGGTGCGTCTTCGGCATCGGCCAGAGCGGCCTCAGCGACAGGAGCCTCTTCAGCCGCGGCGTCTACCGCAGGTGCCTCTTCAGCAACTTCGGCAGCGGGCTCAGAGGCAACAGGCTCAGCCTCTGCGGTTTCTGGTTGAGCCGCCTCAGCCTCGACAGGAGCGTCTGCTGCGCTCTCTACCGGTGCTTCTTCCTTTGCTTCGGGCTCGCCGGTTACTTCATCGGGGTCCGCCGAAACACTGACCGTGTCTTCGTTGCTGCTTTCAGCCATTGGACGTGGCTTGGGCGCATTTTCATCAGCCTCTTCAGCCTCGGCAACAGTCTCGTCTGCCGAGTCAACGGGGGTCTCTTCCGCCGCAACCTCAGCCGCCGGTTCCTCTGCAGGTGCCTCAACGGCTGGAGCATCTTCAGCAGCGGCCTCGGCAACCACTGTGACGTCTTCCGCAGCCGTCGCCTCGACAGAAGCAATTTCTTCTACTGGAGCGGCGTCTTCTGCTGGAGCCTCACTCGGTGCATCCTCGGCAGCTGCAGTAGGTGCTTCTTCGGCCTCGGGTGCATCAACGGGTTCCGCAACCGGCGTTTCCGCAACGGTTTCCATCGGCGACAGGCCCTCACCCGGCGCACCGGCACCGGTGTCAGCGGCTTCAGAATCGTCCTCATCGCTCAGATCGATGGTTTCCATCCCACTGATTTCACGCGACGGCGCCGCTGCAACGGTGGCATCTGCCACCTTGGGCTGATCGGCGTCAGATGTTTCAGCAGTTGGCGCCTCGGCCTCAGCACTATCCGCTTTGGTCTCGGTCCGAGGCTTTTTGCGCGAACGCGAACGCGTGCGTTTGGGCTTTTCTTTCTCGTCGTCTTCCGCTGCAGCCGCAGCCAAAGCTTCTTCCTCTGCCATCAGAGCCTGACGGTCAGCGACGGGAATTTGATAATAATCCGGGTGGATCTCGGAAAAGGCGAGGAACCCGTGGCGGTTTCCGCCGTAGTCTACAAAGGCCGCCTGCAACGAGGGTTCAACCCGCGTGACTTTGGCCAAATAGATGTTGCCAGCTAGCTGGCGTTTGTTTTCAGATTCAAAGTCGAACTCCTCAACCTTGTTTCCGTCAACCACCACGACGCGGGTCTCTTCCGCGTGGGTGGCATCGATAAGCATTTTCTTAGCCATGTTGTCCTAGTGCACGCCACAACGCCCCCGCTCCCTGGCGGGGCAGAGGTGAGGTAAGCATGTCTTGTCAGGGCGAGCGGATGCGCGCGGGCATGGCGGGAAAGCGTGTTCCCAGCCCGATGCCTCATATGTGTCGCGCGCTTCATCGCGGTTCTTCTCCGACGCACATCCAGACACGGGGTCTGGTGGCGCCCATTTAAGGCCCGTCGCGTAGGTCGCGGTCCGGGCGCGTACTGTGGCCTTGCGGCCCAATCGGTCTGTGAGACAGGGGGAACCCCGTATCTTCCAGCGAAACTCTCTGGCGATGCGTCAATCATAGGGTGATCTGCGCATGTGGCCTACAGGTCAGCATAAATGCACTCTGTGGGTAAATACAATGGCAATTGCCGATCAAAAAAAGCCAAAAGCCCCGGATATACCGGGGCTTTCGTTGAAAACGCTTGAATTTTTGCCTGTGGATTATTCGTCGAATTTGCGCAGGCGTGCGATCAGGCTCGAGGTATCCCAGCGACCACCGCCCATTTTCTGCACATCTTTGTAGAATTGATCGACAAGCGCGGTCACCGGAAGCGGTGCATCCACCTGTTCTGCGGTCTTCAGGCAGATGTCGAGATCCTTGCGCATCCAATCCACCGCAAAGCCATAGTCAAACTTGCGATCGATCATGGTTTCATGACGATTGACCATCTGCCAGCTGCCTGCGGCCCCTCCGTGAATGACGTCAACCACCTCGCGACCGTCCAAGCCCGCTTTCTCGGCGAAGTTCAGGGCTTCCGACAGGCCCTGAACCAGACCGGCGATACAAATCTGGTTCGCCATCTTGCACAGCTGACCCGCGCCGCTTTCCCCCAGACGACGGCAGATCTTGGCATAGGCTGCCATCATCGGTTCAGCCGCGTCATAGGCGCTTTGATCGCCGCCACACATGATGGCAAGCTGACCATTTTCGGCACCGGCCTGACCACCCGAAATCGGCGCATCGACAAAGGAAATCGATTTTTCCGCCGCAATTGCATAAAGTTCGCGCGTCACATCGGCCGAAACCGTGGTGTGATCCACAAAGGTTGCGCCCGCGTCCATACCCGCGAATGCCCCATCCTCGCCCAGACAAACACCGCGCAGATCATCGTCATTGCCAACACAGGCCATGACAAAAGCCGCACCCTTGGCTGCCTCAGAAGGCGTATCGGCACAGGCCCCACCATGTTCGGCAACCCAGGCCTCGGCTTTGGCCTTGGTGCGGTTATAAACCACCACCTCGTGCCCTGCCTTCACCAGATACCCCGCCATGGGGTATCCCATCACACCCATACCCAAAAACGCGACTTTTGCCATAACATCCTCCCAGCGACTTTTGGCTCTGACCTAGCGCTCACGCCGCACGTCCCTTGGCAAGAGCCGCCCGGCGGGCTAAGCCCGCTTAGACACCAACTAACGCATGGTGAAGGTGAGGGAAATGGCAGTTCTGTTTAAATGGCTTCTCCGGGCAACCAGTGGGATTATTGCACTGGCGGTATTGGCATTGATTGCCACCTATTTCCTCGCCTCGCGCTCCCTGCCCGACTACGAGAAAACCCTGCCCGTTGCGGGGATCACGGCGGATATCGAGATCATCCGCGACAACACCGCTGTACCGCACATTATGGCGGTGTCCGATCGAGATGCGTTTTTTGGATTGGGATATGCCCATGCGCAGGACCGTCTCTGGCAGATGACCTTGATGCGGCGCACGGTTCAAGGGCGGTTGTCCGAGATCTTTGGTCAACGAACGGTCAACATCGACACCCTTCTGCGCCGGTTGGATCTCTACACCCTCGCCACTGCGTCCGTCTCTGCGCAAGACCCCCGGACATTGGATGCGCTTGAGGCCTATTCCGCCGGAGTGAATGCCCGCATTACTGAAATCAACAGCGCAAGCCTTGGTCGCGGTGCTCCTGAATTCTTTGTGTTCAACGCTCCAATCGCGCCCTGGCAACCCGCCGATTCAGTGGCCATCGTCAAACTGATGGCACTCCAATTGTCGGGCCATATCAGCGACGAAGTGCTGCGCGCGCGTACCTCGCTTTTGCTGGATGACGCCCAGCGCCTGTCCGATATCTTGCCCGATATGCCCGGCACGGGCGTGGCCGCCCTGCCTCGCTATGCCGATCTGGCCCCCGGTGGCCTGCCGCGCTTTGCCGCCAGCCAGCCTCGCAACGAGTTTCTCAACCCGGTCGCCCCGCGCGGGTTGGCCGGGGCATCCAACGCCTGGGCTGCTTCACCAGATCGCTCGGCCAGCAAAGGCACGCTTCTCGCAAATGACCCTCACCTGGGCTTCACCGCTCCGGCGATATGGTATCTCGCACGGATGGAACTGCAGAGCGGTGGTGTGATCGGTGGGTCTATTCCCGGCATCCCCACGATTATGGCCGGTCGCTCGGAAAATCTCGCCTGGGGGCTGACGTCGTCGTATCTCGATGATCAGGATCTGTTTCTGGAAGAGCTGAACCCGGACAATCCGGAAGAATACCGCACACCTGAGGGCTACAAACCCTTTCGCACGCGCAAATCCATCATCACCATCAAAGACGCAGCCCCGGTCACAGTCACGCTGCGCTGGACTGACAATGGTCCGGTGTTGCCCCGCAGCCAGTTTGATATCGGCGCGGTCACCCCTCCGGGTCACGTGATGACATTGGGCTGGACCGCCCTGTCTCCGAAGGACACTTCAATCTCTGGGGCCATCGGATTGATGATGGCCCAAAGTGTCGAAGAGGCCATCGACGCCTCGCGGGCCTATATTGCGCCGTCGCAAAACGTCACCCTGATCGACGCCGACACCGTAGCCATGAAACTGGTAGGGGCCATGCCACGCCGCGATCCGGCCCATCAAAGCCGCGGTCGCCTGCCCAGCGCCGGCTGGCTGGAACAGAACCGCTGGCAGGGGATGTTGCCCTATACGCAAAACCCCGAGTTTCTGGCCCCCGAAGGCGGCATTGTTGGCAACACCAACAATAAAATCACCAATGCGCCCTTCCCCAACCATGTCAGCTATGAATGGGGCGACAGCCAGCGGGTGCAACGCTGGCAGGCGCTGATGCAGGGGCGCAAGGTTCACACCCGCGACAGCTTTATCGAAGCCCAGCTTGATACCGTCTCACCGGCGGCGCGCATCCTTTTGCCGCTGATGGGGCGAGACCTCTGGTATACAGGCGAAGCCGCCGCAGAAGGCACACCCGAGCGACGCCGCCAGCGCGCGCTTGAGCTTTTGGCCAACTGGACCGGTGAGATGAACGAACACATGCCCGAGCCGCTGATCTATTCGGCTTGGCTGCGCGCACTGCAGGAACGGCTGATCCGGGACGACCTTGGGCCACTTGCGGATAAGTTCAACCATGTCGAACCACTGTTCATCGAGCGGGTATTCCGCGACATCGGCGGGGCCTCGGTCTGGTGTGACGTGATCCGCTCGGCACGGGTTGAAACCTGCTCCGACATCGCCCGCATGGCGCTGGACGATGCGCTTGTCTGGATCGATGAAACCTATGGCACCAAGCTGGAAAGCCTTCAGTGGGGAACAGCGCACGAAGCGGTGCACGAACACACCGTTCTGGGTGAGGTGCCGCTGCTCAGCAGCTTTGTGAACATCCGCCAGAGCACCTCTGGTGGAGACCATACACTGATGCGCGGGCGCAGCTCTGGCGAGGACCCTACACCCTTTGCCAATGTGCATGGTGCGGGCTATCGCGGCGTCTATGACTTTGCCGATCCCGACAGCTCGGTGTTCATTTCCTCCACCGGGCAATCGGGGCATTTCCTGTCGCGCCACTACGATGATCAAGGGCAACTCTGGCGCCGGGGCGAATACATTCCAATGTCCCTCGACATTGACCTCGCCCGCGCCGCCAGCGTCGGCATCACGCGGCTTGTGAAACCCTGACCTCCAGCGCTGCGAGCGCCGCCTTGGCGGTGCCCGTGGCCGAGTTGGGGTTCTGGCCGGTGATCAGCAGACCATCGCGCACTACATGGCTCATCAGCGGCAACAGCGCTTTGGAATAGCGCATCCCGCGTTCTTTGAGCCGAGCCTGCAGGTTATAAGGGACCAGATGCTTCACCCCTGCAATGGTCTCGTCGAAATAGGCAAATCCGGTGCCGCGTTTGCCGTTGAGCAGATATCGCCCCGAGCTTAGGCGCACATTCGTCAGCCCCGCCACCCCATGGCAGACCGCCGCAACCACTTTGCCCTGCTCATAGCTCTGGGCAATCAGACGGTGCAACGTGGGGTCTTCGGCAAAATCCCACATCGCCCCGTGCCCTCCTGCGAGGTAGATCACATCATACTCATCCCAATTCAGCGATCCCAGCGCGGGCGTGTTGTCGAGCAACGCCATAAACTGCGGCGCGTCAAACCGTTTGCGGGTCGCCTTGTCGAACACAGGCCACGCCAGACTGCGGGCATCGATCTCAATCTTGCCGCCTTTCGGACTGGCAATCACCATCTCGATCCCGGCTTTGGCAAAGACATCATAGAAATGCGTCAGCTCAGACAGCCACAGCCCCGTGGGCTGAACTTCAGGGGATGAAAAGGTGGTGTGGTTGGTCACAAGGATCAGCGCTTTGGTCATCTGAGGGCTCCGCTTGGGCCGAGCAATCGGCCGGTGTTTACAACTGATCTCAAGCTAAATAATCTCACTGATAACAACTATACTCGCAATTTTCACCATTCAGTTGCAGTGAGTGCATCAATGCGCCTTCCCCTGACTCTTCTTGAAGTCTTCAACGCCATAGCACGAGACGGGTCTCTACGAGGGGCCGCGCGGGCTCTGGACGTGAACCCTTCAACAATCAGTCACCAACTGAAAGCGTTGGAAGATCAAACCGGGACCGCGCTGTTTATCCGTACAACCCGCACCGTCAGCCTGACCGAAGCCGGGCGCTATCTGTATCAGCGCACCAGCCCTGCCTTTGAGCAGCTGGAGACCGGCCTTAACGGGGCAAAATCCGCAGGTCAGGATGCCAGCGGCAGCTTGAAACTCGCGATCCCCGAATTTGCCTATACGCTTTTGATGCGCGAGGGGCTGGCCCGTTTTCAAAAACGCCATCCCTTGATCGAAGTGGAACTTTCGATCTCAGACGCCATGGCCGATATTCTGGAGGACGGGTTTCATGCCGGATTTCGGCTCGGGGGTTTTGTGGCGCAGGATATGGTGGCGATCAATCTCACCGGAGCGCTGCGGTCCTGCGTGGTGGGCAGCCCCGCCTATTTTGCCAAACACGGCACGCCGCAGACCCCGGATGAACTGCTGACCCACAACTGTCTGCGGTATAGGTTCCACAGCTCGGGACAGATTGCGCCCTGGCAGTTTCAGGGGCCTGACGGCGCCTATAGTGTTGATGTCAAAGGCAGCTCAATCACCAACACCCAACCGGCCTCGATCGAGTTGGCCAAGCAGGATCTCGGTCTCACCTTCACTTTTCGCGACTATTGCACCACAGCCTTGCAGGACGGGACATTGACCGAAGTGCTCACCGAACACCTCGCCCCCCTGCCCGGCGTACACATCTATTTCCCACGCGAATACCGTCAAATGGTGCCATTGCGGCTATTGATTGATCACCTGAAGGCCATCAGTCAGGCTGGTTCAAACTCAAAGCTATAGGTGAAACCAATCAGCGTCGGCCCAATTAGCGAGTTATCGGCCTTGATACTGATTGCATCGTTTTCCTCCACCCGAACGTCATATCCAAGCTTTTCACCAGAAAAGATCAACTTGTCCTGCCCCGTCATATCGATCTGAACCAAAAGGCCCGTACCCGTTTTATCATCTGTCAGGGACGTCGAGTGGATTTCGATTGTCGCTTTGCCCTGTTCAGGCTTGCGGTCCAACCGAAACCGAACCCGTAGATTGCGAATAACCCCGGCGGGAAAGGCGGTCTGCGCCGCATGTTGCATGAAATGCCCGCGCGCTGGATCTGGATAGCGAAAATAGCCGGTTCCCGGCACACCATGCATTTGATCCATGGCACGCATATCCGCACCGCCGGTGATCAACTGAATGTAGGGTTGAAATTCGCCACCCATGTCATGTCCCCAATCAGAACTGAAAAAATCGCCCAGTTAGGCAACACAACGCTAGCACCTGTTCTCCGGTTATGTCGACTATGCCGACTTGACCGGTCCACTTGACCTGATCTGCCGCCAAAGGTCCCTTTAGGAAAAAGGGGAGAGACAGCATGTCGTGGCCATCGAATTCCGGAGTGACCGAGGAACAGCGCAAAGACTGGGCCGACCGCTATGCGGAAAGTGATGCGGCAGCGGGGATCGAAACCACTGAAGACTTCGCCCCCTTCATTCAACGCAACGATATGTTCACCCGTGCCTTTTGGGATGACACCGTGCGGTCCAAATTCACCGATGGGTTCTTTCAAAGTTATCGGATGAAGGCGAAGTACCGCAAAGGAGATGGATTTCGGCAAAAGGATTTTGCCCTGCGCAACGCAAGCTGGCTGATCTCGGATATCATTTCCAACCGCGGCGCCGATCAGGGGCGGCGTGAGGGGTTTCAGGCGCCCATCGCCTGCGACACGCCCGTCGCCGAAGCACAGGTTGAAATCGACGATCCGGCGAAAATGGCGGATGAGGTCAAACGCATCGCCAAGTTTTTTGGGGCGGATCTTGCCGGAATCACCGACATGGACACCCGTTGGCTCTATCAGTCCCGCGTCGACACCCGCGATTTTTCCGAGGCCGAAAACGATCTCCCCGAGGGGCTGACAAGTGTGATTGTTCTGGGCCACCAGATGGACCAAGAGCTTGTCGCCACCTATCCTTCGGCGCTTGCAGGCGCGGCAACCGGGCGGGAATACAGCCATGAGGCGGCGATTGTGATCCAGCTTGCGGCCTATATCCGCAATCTTGGTTATGAGGCAGTGGCCTCGATGAATGACACGGGGCTGGTTATCCCCTATGCGATCAAGGCGGGCCTTGGTGAATATGCCCGCAATCAGATGGTCATCACGCCTGAGTTTGGTCCGCGTCTGCGGTTCTCGAAGATCTTCACCAATCTGCCTCTGGCCCATGATGCGCCCGCCAAACTGGGTGTGGAAGAGTTCTGCAACCAGTGTACCGCCTGCGCCGACGCCTGCCCCGCCAAGGCGCTCCCCTTTGGCCCCAAGGAAACCAGCGCCCCCGAGGCGGTATCGGCGATCCGTGGCGTCAAGAAATGGACCTCAGACGCCAAAGCCTGTTTCGGCTATTGGGCGAAACTGCAATCCGACTGCGCGATTTGCATGCGGGTCTGCCCGTTCAATCGAGATTTCACCACATGGAAAGATCGGCTCTGGTTGAAACTGGCGCTCTCACCCTGGCGCAAATGGGCGCTGGCATGGGACACAAAGTCGGACCGGGCCAAGCGGATGAAACCAAAGGATTGGTGGCAGGAGGAGTAAGGCGCGTGCTGCGGGCTGGCTTCTGGCCCAAGTCGCATCTCCACCCTACGCAACGCTCGTCCTATTGCACGTCCAAACGGTAACCCGGTCGAAACTCTTCTCGCGCATCCTTTGCGAAGACTGTGATTCGATTGAGAATTTGATGGACACCGGCACCTTTAGCAGGACGAACTACCGTTCGACCGCCGACAGAGTAGCGCGCGGGCTGCAACGCCCTGCTGTGCCTGCTGTGGCCTTTACGATGCTGGCCGTGGGGATTGACACGGCTGTTCTGACGCTTGCGGTGTGGTTTGCGGCCTATCTGACAGCCGGTGTTTTGGACCAGCCCGGGCTTACGATGGGGCTGGCTATGGCGACAGCCTCTCTGACCTGCGCCAGCCTCTGGGCGGCGGGGGCCTATCGGCTCAGCACTTTGCGCCAGCCCCTGCTCAGCGCAGCATACGTGTGGATCGCGGCCGTTCTCTGGACCCTGGCGGTTGCCCCCATCGATCTCTGGCCCTATCCTCATTCATCGTTTTTTGTCATGGCGGCGGGTCTGCTCGCCATAAGCCTGCTGGCCAGCCATGCTTTGATTGGGTTGATCACCCGGTGGGCCCAGGATTTTGGCCTGACCGACCGATCTGCGGTGCTGGTCGGGGGCGGGAAAGAGGCTGCCGCCGTGCTTGAGACCATGCAAGCAAACAATGTGCGCGACATACGTGTGGTTGGCTTGTTTGACGACCGAACCGACGCGCGGTCGCCGGACGCTGTGCTGGGCGTGCCGAAACTGGGCATGACAGCGGATCTGGTGCCCTTTGCCCGTCAGGCGCAAATCGACGTGGTGATCATCGCCTTTCCTCTGACGGCCAAGCGCCGCATTCGCGAAACCGCCGAGCTTTTGCGTGTGTTGCCCGTGGATGTGCATTTATCTGGCCTCGCCAGCAGCATCGCCGCAGAGGGTCGCGGCGCCGATCTGATCACCCTGTCGCACCGTCCGATCACTGGCGGCCGGGCGATGGCCAAGCGTGTTTTCGACGCCGCAGTCGCCTGCTGTGCGCTCATTCTGCTCGCCCCCCTGCTTATGGCAGTTGCTCTGGCGGTTAAGCTCACCAGCACGGGACCCGTATTCTTTCGACAAAAACGCCATGGCTATAACAACACCGAGATAGAGATTTTCAAGTTTCGCTCAATGTATGTGGAGAGCGCAGATCAAAGTGCCCGCCGCGTGGTTCAGAAAGGTGACCCGCGGGTGACACCAGTGGGACGGTTCATTCGCCGCTGGTCTTTGGATGAACTGCCCCAGCTGATCAATGTGGTCACCGGTGATCTCTCGCTGGTGGGGCCCCGCCCCCATGTTGTGAATGCGGTCTATTCGGAAACCACGCCGTTTGAGGATCTGGTGGATGGCTATGCCGCGCGCCATCGTGTTTTGCCCGGCATCACCGGCTGGGCACAGATCAACGGCTGGCGCGGTGAAATTGACGACCCAGAACGCCTGCAGCGCCGGGTTGAGCACGATCTTTATTACATCGAAAACAGCACCCTATGGTTTGACCTGTGGATTTTGCTGCGCACCATTCCGTCGCTGTTGAACACCAAATATGCCTATTGATTGTGCGACACCGGCCCGCTAGGCTCTGCCCAACGGATCAACACTCACAACGGGAGGGCACCATGCAGAACACGCAAGAGACGCACTTACTTCTGCACGGTCCCCGTCATGCCCTGCACATCATCCGATTGCAGGGCTGACCCAAGAGACATCTGATCCTTTTCTCTCGACGGTCTGTCCTTTTGCCGCATCGCGGCTAATTCCGAAATATTCGAGAGACATATGACCGTTCTGACCGTCAAAGATCTGGCTGTTACCCTTGGTACGCCTTTGTTTTCCAACCTCAGCTTCACCATCGCCAAAGGCGACCGCATTGGTCTTGTCGCCGCCAATGGGCGTGGGAAATCAACGCTTCTGTCCTGTCTGTCAGGCGCACATGAGCCCACCGCCGGTGACATCACCCGAACCCGGGGCCTGCGTGTGGGTTATGTCCAGCAACACATTCCCGAAACGCACCAGAAACAGACCCTCTATGACCTTGTTCTGGCCGCGCTTCCGCCGGAACAGGCCGATTACGAGGCCTGGCGTGTGGACATGGTGCTGGCCGAGCTTGAGGTCCCTTATGAGTTGCAACAGCGGCCCTTGACCGAGCTCAGCGGCGGCTGGCAGCGCACGGCCCTCTTGGCGGCGACATGGGTCACCGAGCCGGATCTTCTTTTGCTGGATGAGCCCACCAACCATCTGGACTTGAATCGCATAGCCTTGCTTCAAAAGTGGCTCAGTGCTCTGCCCCAAAGCACACCTGTAGTGATCACTTCACACGACCGGGCCTTTCTGGATGCCACAACCCAGCGCACGCTGTTTCTACGCCCCGAGCACAGCGTTGAGTTTCCGCTAAGCTTCACCGCTGCCCGTGCAGCATTGGCCGAGCAAGACGAGGCCGAGGCCCGCCGCGCCGCCAATGATCTGAAACAGGCCAATCAACTGCGCAAACAGGCGGCCAAGCTAAACAACATTGGCATCAACTCCGGGTCGGATCTGTTGCTGAGCAAACAAAAGCAATTGACCGAACGCGCGGAGAGGATCGAAGCACAGGCAAAACCGGCGCATCAGGAGCGCGGCGCAGGAGACATCCGGCTGTCAAACAGCGGCAGCCATGCCAAGGCCTTGGTCACCCTTGATGATATCGAAGTCACGGCACCAGACGGACGGCTGTTGTACCGCACAGGCAAAAAGTGGATTTCTCCCGGTGATCGGGTGGTGGTGCTTGGGGCCAATGGCACCGGAAAAACCCAGCTCATCCGCCATATCCAGGCAGCGTTGCAGGGAAACCCCAGCGCGGTGACCTGCGCCGCCTCGATCAAATCCGCCTATGCCGATCAGCATCTGAGCCAGTTTGATGCGCGCGACACTCCGCTTGCCTGCATCACCACACAATTTGACATCGGCGACCAGCGCGCCCGGTCAACTCTGGCCGGAGCGGGTATTTCATTTGATCTACAGAACACGCCAATCCGCGCGCTATCCGGTGGTCAAAAGGCCCGGCTTGCCCTGCTTGCGCTGCGTCTGGCCCAACCCAATTTCTACCTGCTGGATGAACCCACCAACCATCTCGATATTGACGGCCAAGAGGCGCTTGAGCAGGAGCTTGTTGCGGCGGGTGCTGCCTGTGTATTGGTCAGCCACGACCGCTATTTTCTGCGCAAGACAGGCACACGGTATTGGTGGATTCGTGGAAAACGTTTGGAAGAGGTCGATAGTCCTGACGCATTTCTGGCAGAGACAAACCTTTGACTTCAAACGGGAATACCAATTCTCAGGGTGCCAGAAGGCGCCCTGACTACCCTTTGGTATATAAAATCGTTCAAAGAGGTAGGAATTTAACTTCAAATTAAGACGAAAAGGGGCAAGCTGATCCTGTAACCAGTGTTTGAGTAAATAGTCATGCAAATCATCTGCCAAAGGCCCACTTTGGGCAAAGCTTACTGCGAAACCGATCAAAGGTTTCTCAAGCGCGCGATTCCCCAATCACCCAAAGTGCCCCGACCGCAGGTGTGAAACCCCACGCCCGCATTCTATCCCCAATAGACCGTTTGCCGAAAGGCAAAGCGTAACATCACGTTGGGCGCGTGGTTTCATAACGACCCCGGTGGCATCCTTATACTCACGCTCATCTTCCCCAAGAGAACCTTGCGGGCCACTCGAGATGTGCCGGATGCCACCGGGGAACTTTCTATAGGCTTTCGAATTTCGCCCGATCTTTGGCGGACCATCTCAGGGTCAGCTCATAGCCATGCTCGGTCTGCGCTTCCTGCTCGACCAGACCTTTTTCAAACAACCAGGCGCGCTGACGTCCCTGATCGTAGCCCAGCACCAGCTGCTCTTCGCGCTTTTCCTCTCCCAAAGCGGTGGTCACCGCTTCGAGAAATTCATCCAGACCTTCCCCTGTCAGCGCAGAGACCGCAAACACGGCATCATCCCGACCGGCCCGCAGACGCGCCGCATCAGCCTCTTCGCCCTCAAGACGGTCCATCTTGTTCCACAGCTCAACCTGCGGGGTCCGCTCATCGACGCCCAGACCATCCATGATGGTGCGCACGTCTTCGGCCTGCTCTTCCGTTTCCGGGTGCGAGATATCGCGCACATGCACAATCACATCCGCCACAAGCACCTCTTCCAGCGTCGCCCGGAAGGACGCCACCAGTTCGGTCGGCAGGTCAGAGATAAATCCAACGGTGTCTGACAGGATGACATCTGCCCCTGTGGGCAAACGCACCGACCGCATGGTCGGATCCAGCGTGGCAAACAGCATGTCCTTGGCCATAACCTCGGCCCCGGTCAACCGATTGAACAGCGTGGATTTTCCGGCATTGGTATAGCCAACAAGCGCCACAATGGGAAAAGGCACTTTGGCCCGTGCCTTGCGGTGCAGCTCGCGAGTTTTGACCACCTTCTCAAGCTGACGGCGCAGGCGCACCAGTTGCTCATCAATGGCACGGCGGTCGGCCTCGATCTGCGTCTCACCCGGTCCACCAACAAAGCCCAAACCGCCCCGCTGGCGTTCCAAGTGGGTCCAGGCCCGCACCAGACGGGTCCGCTGATAGCTTAGCGCGGCCATCTCAACCTGCAGCACCCCTTCGCGGGTGGCGGCCCGATCCGAGAAGATCTCAAGAATTAGGCCAGTTCGGTCAAGCAGTTTGACCTTCCATTCCTTTTCAAGATTGCGCTGCTGGACGGGGGTCACCGGGCCGTCAATCAGCACCAGTTCCACATCGTTTGCCTTGATGCGCTGCCCAAGCTCTTCGATCTTGCCAGATCCAAACAGCATTCCGGGCTGCGGTTTTGGCAAAGACACGACATCGGCGCCCACCACTTCCAATTCAGGAAGCGCGTGCGCCAGAGACACAGCCTCATCCAGAGCCATCG
Source organism: uncultured Pelagimonas sp. (assembly GCA_947497905.1). Taxonomy (GTDB): domain Bacteria; phylum Pseudomonadota; class Alphaproteobacteria; order Rhodobacterales; family Rhodobacteraceae; genus CANMIH01. The sequence goes on along the minus strand of CANMIH010000001.1, from coordinate 565,602 downwards.
CAGCGTCGCGACGGTCCCTGTCGGATTTGATATCGGGATGCAGGACCCAAGCGCGGGTCACATGCGCGTCATGCTCGTTCAATTAGCGTCTTCGCCATCATACAGGTTGATGGGCTGGCTCGGCATGATGGTCGAGATCGCGTGTTTATACACCAGCTGCGACTGACCGTCGCGGCGCAGCAGCACGCAGAAATTGTCGAACCAAGTGATCACACCTTGCAGTTTCACACCATTGATCAGGAAAACCGTTACCGGAACCTTGGTTTTGCGGACGTGATTTAGAAATGCGTCCTGAAGGTTCTGTCTGTCCGAAGCCATTGAATTGCCTTTGTTCTTGTCATGCCCCGAATACCCGGGCCCCCTCATTCGGGATGAGTATGTCGTGCGTCGCCCGGAGTTTCCAGACGAAAGTTTCAGCTTTTTGTGCAGGCGTGTCAGCCGCGCCAGATTTCAGGGCTGATAATGACGATAATCGCAAGGAGTTCAAGCCGCCCCAGGATCATGCCCACGGCCATCACCAGTTTGGCTTCAGAGGAAAAAGACAAGAGATCTATAGGGGTTGAGGGTGCCATGACAATCAGTGGTCCGGTGTTGGATAGCGCGGCAATGGTCAGGGTGATGGCCTCTTCAAAGCCAACTCCAAATGCGGCCAGCCCAAGGGCAACCAAGGCCAATGTCACAGCAAACAGCATGAAAAAGACCCAGGCGATAAAGGCCCCCTCTTTCCGAATCCGTCGCATCATCAGGCCAGATCGCCCCACCGACGACGGATGCACCAGCTTTTCGATCTCACGCGCGCCATTCACATAAAGCACATAGACCCGCAGAAGTTTCACCCCGCCGGCAGTGGTTGCCACCCCCCCGCCAATCAGCGCGAGCCCCATCAGGAAAATGCCCGGTGTCGAAAGGCCCGACCAATCCTGCGCCGTACTCCAGTCGGCGCTGACAAATCCTGTGGTCGACAGAAACGAAAGCGCGTTGAACAAGCCCCCCCAAAGCGCGCGCAGACCCGCAATCCAGTTCTGCTCTTCCCCCACCTCAAAGGCCGCAACCCAATGGCGAAAGAACATCAAGGCAGGCACGACCACGATAATAGCCAACCCCATGCGGAATTCTGGATCATAGATCAGGCCATTGCCTGTCGATTGCCCGGTGTCGCCCGAAAATGTCAGCCGCGAGAGCGCAAAACACAGAAAGCAAAACAGGATCATTTCGCCCGCCAGCCCGCTGGCCGCGCCTTCAAGACCGCCAATCGGTGAAATCCCAGAGGTCGACATGACGGCCATTGCGTGGCTTAGCGCCACCAGAGGCGGATCACCGGCCATCAACAGCATGATACAGAGCGCCAATGTCAGACCGACATAGATCGGGGCGAGCTCCTGTGCGCTGCGCAGCAACCGGCTGCGCGGATCGATACGGCCACCTCGCGCCGCCCCCTGGGCCTCATTCTGTCCCGGTTCGCCACTGGCTGTCACTTCAAAGCCGCCAAGTGCCAAAGGTGCGAGGATGGCCGAGGCCGACACCCACATCAGCAAGCCACCAAACCATCCCACCTGAGCCCGCCACAAATGTTCGGGCCCCGACAGGCGCGCCGCGTCAAACAGGGTTGCCCCCGTGGTGGTCAGGGCTGAGACCATCTCGAAATAGGCACTGACAAACGATGTGTTGCGCACCGCCTCATGAAACGGAACGGCAAGAAACACAGGCAGCGTGGCAAACCCGGCCAGAAGCGCAACGAGCTGACGAATGGCCGTGGTTTCACGCGGACGATTGCCCAGCGCCAATCCCACAAAGGCCGTCAGGATCAGTCCAATCAGGCCTGCATACAGGAACGTCCGGGAATCATGATATTCGCCAATCGCATAGCCATAGGCTGCGGGCGTAAGCGTCGAAAGCGACGCGATCCCCAACAGAACCAGAAAAAACGGAAGTTTGGTCAGCGCAGGCATGGCTTAGAAGAAATCGATCGAAACCTGCAACAGCCGCTCGACCTCGGGCACATCCTCGGTCAGGCTGAACAGAACAATCAGATCCCCCTCGTCGATCCGCAATCCCCCTGTGGGTTTGACAACCTGATCCCCTTTGCGCACCGCCCCCACCAGAACGCCTTCTGGAAAATCAATATCGCGAATTTTGCTACCGGCGATGGGCGAGGTCGAGAGAACTTCGGCCTCGATCACTTCCGCCTCGGCATCCCCAATGGAATAGACCGACCGCACCCGCCCGTGGCGGATATGGCGCAGGATTGAGCTTACCGTGGTGCCGCGCGGGTTGATATAGGCGTCGATACCCAGAGGCTCCATCAGGGGTGCCAGAGTCGGGTCATTGATCAGGGCAATCACCATAGGACAGCCCGCCGCCTTCGCCCGCACCGCTGCCAGCATGTTGGTCTTATCGTCGTCGGTTACACACAACGCAGCATCGGCGCGGTCCACACCTGCCTCCGACAAAAGCGCTACATCCAGACCATCGCCGTGCAAAACAATTGTTCGTTCCAGCGCTTCGGCGGCCACTTCAGCGTTTTTGCGGTTGCGTTCGATCATCTTGGCGCGGATGCGGTTGGGGCCTTTTTCCAGCCGGTCCGCCACGGCCAAGCCAACGTTCCCGCCACCAATCAGAACAACACGTTCCTGTTTTTTATGACTTTTGCCAAAGATTTCCAAAGCGCGCTGCGTGTCATCCCCATGGGTCATCAGATAACAGCTGTCACCCACAAAAAGCTGATCCCCGGGCTCGGGCGCAAACAGTGTGCCTTCGCGCCGCACGCCAACCACAACCGCGCGCAGCGTCGAAAACAAATCAGACAATTGGCGCAGCGGCGTGTTCACGATAGGACAGGTTTCATCAATCGAGAGCCCCAAAAGCTGGGCGCCGCCGTCAAGAAACTGTTCGGTATCAAAAGCCGCTGGGGCAGCAAGGCGTTGCAGAGCCGCTTCGGCAACTTCACGTTCCGGGCTGATCACAACATCGATGGGAAGGTGATCGCGACGGTAGAGATCTGAATAAATCGCCGTCAGATAACTTTGGGACCTCAGCCGCGCAATCTTCCGGGGCACATCAAAAACGGAATGGGCCACCTGACAGGTCACCATATTGACCTCATCAGAATAGGTGGCGGCAATGACCATATCGGCGTCGCGCGCACCTGCCTTTTCCAAGACATCAGGATAAGAGGCAAACCCCGCAATACCCTGAACATCCAATGTATCCGTGGCGCGGCGCACCAGATCAGGGTTGTTATCGACCACCGTCACGTCGTTGCGCTCACCCGACAAATGCCGCGCGATCTGCCAGCCGACCTGCCCGGCGCCACAAATAATGACCTTCATGTCGTCTTCCCTGTCAGTCCGTCCCCGGCATGGCACGACATCACAAGCCCGTCAACGCCTTGCGTTTCAAGAGGGCGGCTTCGCCCTCTTGCCAATCAAGTGGTCAATTAGGACGCTTCTTCGATCGCCGCTTCGTCTTCAACCCGCGCCACTCGTGCGCCGGCTTTTTGTGAGGTCACCACACCGAGCGACTTAAGCTTGCGGTGCAACGCCGAGCGCTCCATGCCGACAAACGACGCTGTGCGCGAGATATTGCCGCCAAATCGATTGATCTGGGTCAGCAGATATTCACGCTCAAAGGCTTCGCGCGCCTCACGCAGAGGCAGGGTCGCCAATGTGCCCGACAGAACCACACGTCCATCGTCTTCTGGGGCGGCTCCACCTTCCTGCGGCAGTTCTTTGGCCTCAATCGCACCGGTGCCTTCGCCAAGGATCAGCACGCGTTCGATCAGGTTCTTCAACTGACGCACATTGCCCGGCCAGGTCATGGTTTGCATCAATGCGATGGCATCCGTCGACAGCTCGCGCAGGGGCAACCCCTGAGACTGGTTACACTGTTCAATAAAGTGCCGCGCCAAAGCCGGAATATCTTCGCGACGTTCCTCCAGAGACGGCACCGCAATCGGCACGACGTTCAGGCGGTGGTAAAGCTCTTCGCGGAAAGTACCATTCGCGATCTCTTGTTTGAGGTCCCGATTGGTCGAGCTGATCACGCGCAGGTCAACGCGCACTTTGTCGGCCCCACCCACACGAGTGAACTGTTGATCAACAAGGACGCGCAGGATTTTGGACTGCGTGCCCGACGGCATATCCGCCACTTCGTCGAAGTAGATCACCCCACCATGGGCCTGCTCAAGCAAGCCCGGCTCAACCCCGCGTTTTGAGCTTTCGCGCCCAAACAGCATGGCCTCCATGACCTCGGGCTCCATACCCGCACAATTCACGGTGACAAAAGGCGCGCTTGCCCGGTTCGACCCGGCGTGAATATACCGCGCGGCCACTTCTTTCCCGACCCCCGCAGGCCCGGTCAGCATCACACGACCATTGGATTTGGTCACTTTATCAAGCTGGCTTGTCAGCCCGCGGAACGGCGCACAATCGCCAATCATTTCAGCAGGTTTGCTATCGCCCTGTTTCAGCTGGGTGTTTTCGCGACGCAGACGTGAGGTTTCCATCGCGCGGCGGATCACCACCAGAAGCTGATCAATGTTGAAGGGCTTTTCGATGAAATCGTATGCCCCCTGTTTGATCGCAGCGACCGCAATTTCGATATTCCCGTGTCCGGAAATGATCACAACGGGCACTTCGGGTTTGTCCCGCTTGACCGCCTTCAGAATATCTATCCCATCCATCTTGCTGTCTTTCAGCCAGATATCCAGGATCATTAGCGCTGGGGTCTCGGCTTCGACCTCTGCCATCGCGTCCGAGCTGTTGCCTGCCAGCCGCGTGGTAAAGCCTTCGTCCTCGAGAATATCACCGATCAGTTCGCGAATATCGCGTTCATCGTCGACAATCAGAATATCACTCATGGGCTAACACCTTCCTCACCTGTTCACTGCGTTCAAATTCTTCTTGCTGCCGTTCGCACATCAACGGCAGTCGGATCACGGCCATGGCGCCACAATGGGCCCCTTCGGCAAAGACAGGCGCATCTTCCAATGCCAGCGTGCCGCCGTGTTCCTCGATGATCTTCTTTACGATGGGCAGTCCCAAACCGGTGCCCTTTTCGCGGGTTGTGACATAGGGCTCAAACAGACGCGCGCGGTCTTCGGGCAGGCCAATGCCATTGTCCATAATGCGGATCTCAACCCGGTTTTCCTCGACTACCGACGCTGTGATGCGCACTTCTGGCACCAAACCCTCAGGGGCCTGTTCGGCCTGAAGCGTTTCAATGGCCTCACCTGCGTTTTTGATCAGGTTTGTGAAAGCTTGACCAATCATTGTTGCATCCAACTGCGACGGGAGTTCGCAATCGGGCAAGTCGGATTCAAAGCGAACCTCTGGCTGACCAGCTTCCTGAAGCAAAATTGCCCCGCGCAAAAGCTCGCCCACATCCTCAGGTTTGCGTTCGGGCTCTGGCATGCGCGCAAACTTTGAAAACTCATCCACAATGCGGCGCAGATCTTCGGTCTGGCGAATAATCACACCGGTGAGATCTTCCAGTTTCTGCGCATCTTTTGCATCGGTGATCTGGCGACCAAACTTGCGACGGATGCGATCCGCAGAGAGCTGGATCGGGGTCAGCGGGTTCTTAATCTCATGTGCAATCCGACGCGCAACATCGCCCCAGGCCGCCATGCGCTGCGCGCTGACAAGGGTGGTGACATCGTCAAAGGCAATCACATACCCCTCAAGGCTCGCGTCCTCACGACGACGGGTTGAGAGGCGCACCAAAAGGTGTTCAAGCTGGCCTTCGCGGCTGACCTTCACCTCTTCCTGTCGGGTTTCCTCTCCCTCAGATCGCAGAGTTTCAAACAAAGAGCCAAACTCAGGCACCGCCACCGCAATGGGATCGGCGCGATGGGTTTCCTGCCACCCCAACAAGCGCTCGGCAGAGCGGTTGACAAAGGTCACCTTGCCATTCGCGTCCAACCCAACAACACCGGAGGTGACCGAGGTCAGCACGGAATCAAACAGGCGCTGGCGGCGCTCAATCTGACGGGTGTTGTCCAACAGGGTATCGCGCTGCCCCTTCAGCTGACGGGTCATCTGGTTGAAATACCGCCCCAACATCGAAATTTCGTCGTCGCCTTCGTCTTCGAGAACCTGAACGTCCAGATCACCGGCCCCTACACGCTGCGCCGCGCCGGTCAGACGCCCCACGGGGCGGCTCAGGCGTTCTGCAAACCAAAGCCCGGCCCAGGTTGACGCGAGGATCAGAAGCACCGCAAAACCCAGATACAACAGCGCAAAATCGAACAAGCGCCGTCCGCGTTCGCTTTCCTGCTGTTGATAGAACTGCGCCGTTTCCTTGGTTTCATCGAGGAGCGCGAGCAAACGCCCATCAACTTCGCGGCTGACATACAGGAACCCGTCTGCATAAGACTGCAGCGGGGCCAGCGCACGCAGTTCATTGTTCTGCCAATCGCGGATCACCGCGACACCCTCATCGCGGGCCTTAACAAAATCCTCGAGAGAGGGGCGTTCATAGTCAAAAAGATAGCTGCGCTCACCGCGCACCCGAATGCCACCGGCCGCATCAATGACAAAGGCCTCGGACAAACCACGTTGAATCTGACCTTGCCCCTGGCTCAGGGCCTGACGCAATTGACCGTCATCCTGAATGATGGCCGCACGACGCGAGGCATCGATGAACCGCGCCAACCCCCAGACATCTTCGACAACCCCTTGGCGTTGTTCGTCTTCATAGGCCTCAGCCGCTGTGAGTGAGGCGCTCACCACGTTCTGCACACGGGTCGAAAACCACGTTTCAAGGCCGACATTGATGGTCAAAACCGCAAAAATCGCGACCGTAATGGTTGGAAGCAGCGCCATCATCACAAAGGCGCCGGTCAACCGCAGGTGCAACCGAGACCCGGCAGATTTGGCGCGGCGATCCGCAATCATCCGCACGACGCGCGCCAGAACCAGCGCCGCCACCACCAAGACGTAGACAAGATCAGCAAGCAGGACAAATCGCAGCACAAGCGAGCTTGCACCTGCGCCCCAGGGACCCAGCATCAAAAACGTTGCGAAAGCGAGAAGAGGCCCCAGCGCCACCAGCACCAGGGTAAATCCGTTTTGTACGCGCCTCTGACGGCGCAGCCGGGAAATCCGGCTCCAATTCAACGAGCGTGCCCGAGTGGCCACAGCCAAACCTCTCACTGATGTGCAGCCCTTGGGTTTCCTTGGGCTGCGACCGCAAAATCTGTGGTCTTTGGGTCACCTTGGGGCAAGCCCGCCACAGTTATGTGGCCCTTTTACATCAACTTCCGGCGACGTGTCACGCGAATATCGAGATCCGTAATTTTCTTGCGAAGGGTATTGCGGTTGATTCCCAAAAGGTCGGCACATTTCGCCTGATTGCCGCCAGTGGCCTCAAGTGCGATCTCAATCAGTGGCACTTCGATCTCTTTGAGGATGCGGCTGTACAAACCGGGAGGAGGCAAGAGCGCACCATGCAGGTCGAAATAGCGCCGTAAATGCCTTGAAACACTGTCCCCAAGCCGTTCTGCCTCGCCCCCACGCAGCATCGGCCCCGTCTCGGGCTGGTTGCCCAGGATCACCTCAACCTCAGAGCGTGTGATTTCTTCTGACCGGCTTGTCAGCCCCAGACGGCGCACCGCATGCTCAAGCTGACGAACGTTTCCGGGCCAAGAATAGAGCCGGAACAGCTCTTCCGCACCAGCGGAAAGTCGCCGATGTGGCGCCCCATCCCGTACCGCACGGCCGAGAAAATGCTCAACAAGCAGCGGAATGTCTTCGACGCGTTCGCGCAAAGAAGGCACTTCGATTGCCGCGCCATCCAATCGGTAGAACAGATCTTTGCGCACGAGGCCCTCTTCGATCAGGGCATTTGGCGCATATTGTGAGGCTGCGATGAACCGGGGTGTGTGATCTCCATGACCATCCATCATGCGGACAATGCGACCCTGAACCTCTTCGTTGATATCAGCAATCTCATCAATCAGCAGCGTCCCCCCACGCACCCGCGCCATGACCTTGGCGGGACCATCCAGATCGGTCAGCTCCGCTGCGGTGACCGTCACAAATGGAAGATTTCGACGGTCAGAGAAATCATGCAGCGCCCGCGCGATAAGAGACTTTCCCGTCCCGCTTTCACCGGTGACCAGAACCGGCAGGTCGGTGTTCATCACCCGCGCAACCAGACGATAAAGCGCCTGCATCGCAGGGGTTTTGCCAACGAGAGGCAGCTCTTCACTGCTGTCGCCACCTGTCACAGGAGCATCCTGCTGCGCACCCTGCCCCGAGCTTTCGAGCGCTTTGGCGGTGCGTTTCATCAGATCCGGCAGATCAAAGGGCTTGGGCAGGTAATCATAGGCCTGCGCCTCAGCCGCCTGAATGGCGGTCATGATCGTGTTTTGGGCCGAGATTACAATCACCGGAAGTTCAGGGCGATCTTCGGCGATCTTCGGCAGCATTTCGAGCCCATTGCCATCGGGCATCATCACATCTGAGATGACCACATCCCCTTTGCCTTCCCCCACCCAGCGCATCAGCGTGGTCAGGGAACTGGTCGCATGCACCTTACAGCCCGCCCGCGTGAGCGCCTGGGTCAAAACGGTGCGAATGGTGCGATCGTCATCAGCAACTAGGACTGTGCCATCCATGGGTGTGTCTTCCTTGGGTTAGGTCGCGGCCCGCGGCAACGAGATGCGAAAAACGGTGCGGCCGGGGACAGAGTCCACCGAAATCCACCCGCCGTGGTCAGAGATAATCTTGCTCACCAAAGCCAACCCCAGTCCGGTGCCGTTCTCGCGGCCCGAGACAAACGGATCAAACACGTCGCCGCGAATGTCCGGCGGCAGACCCGGTCCGTCATCGATGATTTCGATCTGGAGTGGCAGAGGTTGGCCCGTGCCGTCCGAGCGGCGCAGGCGAAAGCTATGTTCGTAATAAGATTTCAGACGGACAATGCCGCCTTCCGGGGCCGCCTCAGAGGCGTTTTTCACAAGGTTCAGCACCACCTGAAGCAGCTGATCCGCATCTCCAGACGCCATCGGCAGCGAGGGATCATAATCCTCAACAAAGGTCATATGAGCGCCAAACCCAAGCTGGGCCGAACGACGCGCCCGGTCGAGCACATCGTGAATATTCACCGGGTGATGTTCAGGCTCAGTCAGGTTTCCAAACTGCTCAACCTGCTCAAGCAGCTTAACAATCCGACGGGTTTCCCCCACAATAAGATCCGTCAATTCAAGATCTTCCGCGGGTAAGTTCATGCTCAGCAGCTGTGCCGCGCCGGTGATACCCGCCAGCGGGTTCTTGATCTCATGCGCCAGCATCTCAGCCATGCCAATCGCAGATTTCGCCGCCGATTTGACCGAATGGTTCTGCGTCATGCGCCCCGCCAATTCGCGCGGAGAGATCAGCATGAGCATATAGCCGTCGCGCCCCTGCATCGGTGCGATCTGCAGGTTGCACACCAGAGGCGGGCGCGATCCCGGCCCCACATCCACATCATTGACGAACAGGGGTGTCCCGTGAGCCCGGGCACGCTCAAGACTTTCTTCGAGCGGCGCATCCACCGCCAGCTTGTCCCAGATCGGCGCCCCGAGCAGTGATTTGGCAGAGGCGTTCAGAAATCCTTCGCCCGCTGGGTTCACATCCGCGATGTTTTCCTGCGGATCAATCAACACGGCGGGAACAGGCAGCGATGACCAGATCTGTGCATCCATCATGCAGCGACCTCGCGATGATCCGCCAAGGCGTCCGCCAACAGAACCAGAACTTCATCGGTATCTTTTTCGGTCAACACCTGCTGACGCAGCGCGGCGGGCGTGCCCACCCTATCCATGTACCAACCCAGATGTTTGCGGGCGACGCGATTGCCCAATATTGTCCCGTAGAACCCCAGCATGGCCTCGTAATGCCCCGAGGCCATGTCGATGAAATCCCGACCGGTAGGGATTGTTGGCGCTGCGGTGCCATAAAGCTCGGCGCTGATTTCCGCGAGTCTCCAGGGCGCCCCCTGCGCGCCGCGCCCCACCATCACACCATCTGCGCCCGACTGCGCCAGAGCCATCCGCGCGCTTGCGGCGTCGACGATATCCCCATTGGCCACAAGCGGCACGGTCACCACATCGCGCACCGCATGGATCGCAGCCCAGTCGGCCTTGCCCTTATAGAACTGACAGCGCGTTCGGCCATGGATCACCACCATCTGCACCCCGGCCGCTTCGGCCCGCGCCGCCAGCTCGGGCGCGTTCAAGGAGTCGTCATTCCACCCCAGCCGGGTTTTCAGCGTCACCGGCACATCCACCGCCGCAACCACGGCCTCAATCAGTTTCAGCGCATGATCCGGCACCTGCATCAGAGCCGAGCCCGACCAGCCGCCCGTTACCTTTTTCGCAGGGCAGCCCATATTGATGTCGATCACCCGCGCGCCCATATCGGCCACCATTTTGGCAGCCTCAGCCATAGGCTCGGGTTCGCGGCCCGAAATCTGGACCGAGGTGTTTTCAAGCTGCGCCCCAAGTTCCGCCTTTTCGCGGGTGCCCGGGCGCGCGGTCAGGAATTCGCCGCTGGCGATCATTTCGGAGACCACCAGACCGGCGCCGAAAGAAGAAACCAGATTGCGAAACGGCAGATCAGTGATTCCCGCCAGCGGTGCGAGAAGCACCGGGGGGCTGATCTGACGATGTCCGAGTTGAAAGCTCAAACGCTTATTCCTTGTGCAGTTACATTTGGGGTAGGTCTTTGCCCGATACCCTACAATGTTTCCACGCGGTTTTCGCGCCCCAGAAAAGTCAAATGCCTATTTTTTAGGCAGTGACCCTAGGTCTGTTGCTGAAACCAGTGGCACAGCCTAAACCTTGGCCAAAGCAAGGAGAGCCGAATGACAACAGCCGCTCTGATCGTCGCCGCAGGCCGTGGCCGCCGAGCCGGAGGCCCGCTTCCTAAGCAATGGCAAGAGGTTGCAGGCGCCCCTGTGGCCCGCCACACGCTACAGGCACTGGCCCATCTGGATCAGGTGGTCATGGTCATTCATCCCGATGACCAAGGGCTGGCCGAAGCGGCGGCACGTGACCTGCCTGTGCGTCTGGTGCATGGCGGGCATGAGCGTGCAGACTCGGTGCGGCTGGGGCTTGAGGCGCTGGAGAGGGATGCACCGGATCTGGTGCTGATCCATGACGTGGCCCGACCCTGCCTGCCCCCTGCTCTTCTCGAATCGGTGCAAGAGGCGCTGAGAACCCACCCCGGTGCGGCCCCTGCCCTAGCAGTCAGCGATGCGCTTTGGACCGGTGAGGCCGGCAAAGTCACCGGCACACGCGATCGCAGCGGGTTGTTTCGCGCCCAGACACCGCAGGGCTTTCGCTATGCCGATATTCTGGCTGCGCATCGTGCCCACCCCGGCGGCGCGGCGGATGATGTGCAGGTCGCACGTGACGCGGGGCTGGACGTTGCCATCGTTCCGGGCGATGAGCGGAACCTGAAAATCACCACGCCCGAAGATTTCGCTCGGGCTGAGACACTGTTGAGGACTGGCATGGATATTCGTCTGGGCAATGGCTACGACGTTCACGCATTTGAAGAGGGCGATGCCGTTATTCTTTGCGGCGTCGAAATCCCGCATAGCAAAAAGCTCAAAGGCCATTCAGACGCCGATGTGGGCATGCATGCGGTGACCGATGCCATCTATGGCGCTCTGGCCGAGGGCGACATTGGCCGTCATTTCCCGCCTAGCGATCCACAATGGAAGGGCGCTGCCAGCGAGATCTTTCTCAAACATGCCTGCGATCTGGCGCGCGCGCGGGGCTATGCCATCTCAAACGTCGATTGCACCTTGATCTGTGAACGCCCCAAGGTTGGTCCCCATGCCGAGAGCATGATGGCCGAGATGGGACGGATTATGGATCTGCCTTCCGATCGCGTGTCGATCAAAGCCACCACGTCCGAGCGATTGGGCTTTACCGGCCGTGAGGAAGGCATCGCCGCGATCGCCACAGCCACATTGGTGAAATCATGAAACTGATCGCCTCTTTTTTTTATAGCGGTTACCTGCGTCCGGCCCCCGGCACCTGGGGATCGCTGGCCGCCATTCCCTTTGCCTACGCGCTGCATCAGCTTGGCGGGTTTACGCTTTTGGTGGTGGCCACAACGCTGGTTTTCGCTCTGGGCTGGTGGGCCACGGCCGTGGTCACCCGTGACGGCGACCACGATCCCAGCTGGGTGGTGATCGACGAAGTGGTCGGCCAATGGATTGCGCTTTTTCCGGTCAGCTACGGCGCCATGATGATGAGTATCGACACCCTGCGCCTCTATCCCGGTTGGATCGCGGGCTTTGTCCTGTTCCGGCTGTTTGATATCTGGAAACCCTGGATTGTCGGCTGGGCCGACCGGATGGGCACGCCCCTGGGCGTCATGCTGGATGATGTGATTGCCGGGGTCTTCGCAGCTCTGGGCGCCATTGCATTGGCCTCGCTTTATCATGGGGTGCTGATGTGAGCGCGCTGGCCGAGCAGATCCTTGCCGCCGCCAAAGCGCAGGGCAAGATCATCACCTGCGCTGAGAGCTGCACCGGCGGCATGGTGGCCGCCGCGCTGACCGACATCGCCGGATCTTCGGCAATTTTTGAGCGTGGCTTTGTCACCTATGCCAATGTCGCCAAGATCGAGATGCTCGGCGTAGGCCCCGACACGCTCGACGCCTTTGGCGCAGTCTCCGAAGAGGTGGCGCGGGAGATGGCCACTGGCGCCCTCTCAGCCGCCCGCGCCGATATTGCCGTGGCGATCAGCGGCATCGCGGGACCCGGCGGGTCTGAGTTCAAACCCGAAGGCCGGGTCTGTTACGCGCTTGCCACCTCAGACGGCACGCGCACCGAAACCGTTGAACATGGTGCTGTTGGACGGCCCAATGTCCGGGCAGCGGCGCGCGACCATGCCCTGTCGCTGATCCTTGCTGCCTTGAATTCCGGCAACTGACAAAGCGGCAACGCGCGGTCCACACCCCCGGTTTGAGCTGTCGCCAAGCCCGCCTTTTGCGTGCCGAGTGGCTGCAAATGCCGCAGGAAAGCGGCCACAGACCGTGTAGATGGCCACTTTCAACGCATTTTCCCGTAAATCCGCCCCGCCCCATAGGCGCCCAAGATCACGGCATTTGGTGCATTTCTCGCCTATATTTCAGGCAATCTTGGAATTGCCCAATCCTTCACCGCCACCGCCTCTTTTTCCGTCACCTGTTTCAGGGTTTCTCGACGCAACGGGATACATAGGGAAGGACGGACCCATGGTTGGAGCGGATACCGCTTGGATGATTGTCGCAACGGCGCTTGTGCTGTTTATGACGTTGCCGGGGCTGGCGCTGTTTTATGGCGGGCTGGTGCGGGCGCGCAATGTGTTGAGCGTCTTTATGCAGTGTTATGCCATTGCCTGCCTGATGAGCGTGCTCTGGCTGGCGCTTGGTTATTCCATCGCCTTTGGAGACGGCGGCGCCTATTGGGGCGGGCTTGGCAAGGCTTTCCTCGCGGGTGTGACCGTTGACAGCCTCACCGGCACCATCCCCGAAATCCTGTTCTTTGCCTTCCAGATGACCTTTGCCATCATCACCCCCGCGCTGATTGTCGGGGCCTATGTCGAGCGCATCGGCTTTGGCTTTGTCCTGCTGTTTTCGGCGCTGTGGATGCTGTTGTGTTACGCACCTGTCACCCACTGGATCTGGGGCGGTGGTTTTCTGGCGGATGGTGGCATCTTTGGCGAGACCGGTGTGAAGGACTTTGCGGGCGGCATTGTGGTGCATGAAACCGCCGGTCTGGCGGCCTTGCTGATCGCCGTCGTTCTGGGTCCGCGCAAACATCAGACCACCCCACCCCACAATCCCGGCATGGTCTTCATTGGTGCGGCCATGCTCTGGGTTGGCTGGTTCGGCTTCAATGGCGGGTCGCAGCTGGCCGCAGATGGCGGTGCAGCCATGGCATTGACCGTGACACATATTTCAGCGGCAACCGCCTCGCTCACCTGGGCGCTGTGGGAAAAGATCAAATTTGGCAAAGCCTCGCTTGTGGGTATTGTCACCGGCACCATCGCGGGTCTGGCCTCGATCACCCCCGCGTCCGGCTTTGTCGGACCGATCGAAGCTCTGGTCATCGGCGCCATCGCAGGCATCCTGTGTCAGGAAGCGGTCAACCTGATCCGCAACACTCTCAAGATCGACGATACGCTCGATGTCTTTGCCGTGCACGGCGTCGGCGGCATCTTCGGCACCATCATGATCGCGGCCTTCGGCGCGGGATCATGGGCGGCACAGCTCGGCGGTTTGGCGATTGTTGGCGTTTTCACCACCGTGGTCACTCTGGTGCTGATCTATGTGGTCAAAGCCATCACCCCGCTGCGGGTTGATCTGGAAACTGAAACCAATGGTCTGGACATCATGGTGCACGGCGAGCGCGCCTACGACCACAACAGCTAAACATCGCTTCCGGCCCTGACCCTCTCCGGTCAGGGCCTTCTTTCGGTCCAGCAGACCTCATTTTCGGTGCCTTCAAAAAATTGCAAAAGGCGCTTATTGCATTTCGCATTTACGCCACCTGATAATTATATCAGTTTTCTTATGTGGAAATTCTGCAAAGAAGAAAATACACAGCACACAGCTGCTTACGACATCAAAATTTTACAACTATCAGGGCAATTCAAGCACTTTCATTCTTGAAACCCTCTATTTTCAAATCCTAGACTGACGCTGTAGATGCAAACGTCAAATTCGATCATAGACCTCGTTGATGGTTTTATTGCCAGTCACGATTTTGAAGCACGCTGGGCGACCGCCCGCAGTGCCATTCAAAGCATTGGTGGCATCGATTTCAATATCGGCTTCTTTGACACCTCTCATGATAGGCAAAACCTGATTGTTTCGACCATGTCGTCGGAATGGCGCACGCGCTATCGCAAGCGTGCCTATCACCGTGGAGACGTCATTCTTCGGCATGCCCGAACATCTTTTGAGATGATCTCCGAAGACATCGGCACCAAAACCACCACCCTTGCCCTGTCTGATACCGAATTGCGCATCGACCGCGATCTCGCCGACCTAGGATATCGAGGGTCAATAGCCCAGTCCTTTCGAGCGCCGACCGAACACGACCGACTGGTGACAACCCTGATATCAGATCACAGCATTTCAGATCTGGGGGGCGATGAATTTCAGCAGAAATTCAAACGCATGTCTTCCGTCATTGCAGCCTTTATCGGCACCCCCAACAGAGACACGCCCGATAGCTATTTCCTAGACACCTACCCGCTGACGCTCAAAGAGCGAGACGCGCTGGCATATCTGGCGTCTGGGCTGATGAACGATCAGATCGCCGATCGCTTGAACATCACCGAAGTGGCTGTGCGCAAACGATTAAATGCGGCTCGCAACAAACTGGGCGCCGCAACCCGCGAACAGGCTGTCGCCATTGCCGTGCGTGATAGATTGATTGACATCTAGGGTTTATCTTTTTCCAACCTTAGAAATATTGCAGGATTTTGGTGCGCGGCCGAACAGTTCCCGGCCCGACGTGTTTGTTCGTGAAAAAGTTCATTTTGGTATTTGTTTCATGTTTCAATTGAATACTTTGATCGATCTCATTGATGGGTTTCAATCCGCGCCCACCTTTGATGACAGACTGACCTTCGCACAGACAAGCCTTGGCGATCAGGGTGCCAATGGGGTCAATATTGGCGAGATTGATATTGAGACCAAGGGCCTCAATTGGTTGGTTTCCTCGTATCCATCACACTGGATGGAGCTCTATGCAGAGCAGCAATATTACGAAGTCGATGAAGTGCTACTTCAGGGCGCAATCACCTCTAACCGCATCACCTACGACACCGGGGTGATGCGTCCCGATCTTAGCTCATCTTCTCTCCGCCTCGAAATGGATCGAAACCTGTATGAATTTGGATTTCGCTCTGTTCTGGCTCAGACGTTTCCAGGGGCGCATAAAGGCGTGCGCATAGGGCTTTCGATTGCGGCAGACACCTCGCTGATCGGCCTAGGTGGCTTGGATCATCAGGCCCATTTTTCTCGATTGGCTGCGATCACCTGTGAATTCATTGGCGCCCCGGACGCGGCCTCGCGCGCGCCGCTTCACCGGTTCACCTCTCCGCGTCTGACGCCGTCTGAGCAAGATGTGCTGGCCTACCTCGCGGCCGGAAAACTCTATAGCGCTATCTCAGAAACCCTTGGCATCACCGAAGCGGCCGTCCGCAAACGCATGATCTCGGCCAAACGCAAACTTGGCGCCGCAACGCGCGACCAAGCCGTCGCCCTGGCCGTGCGTGATGGGTTGATCAACATCTGAGTTAAAAGCTCATCACCGCCATCAGCGCGCCGAGATGGCCGGACTGCACGCTGTCCCATGCGCGATCATCCCCCAATAGCACCTGCGCCTTGTGACGCAGTTTCTCTGCCCGTTCATCCGGCGACAGGGGCGTGCTCAGATCATGATGGGCCATCAGCGGCGTCGCGCCTTCGATCTGCACCATGGCCTCGGTCTCGGACAGCATGTCATCTGCCACAACCGTGACTTTGTCCCGCAGGCTGATCACTTGTGGGTCGGAACACAGGCTATCTTCATAGGTCGCCAACGCGGCGGTGGCATGTCCCATAAGGCTGAGCGCTGTGACCATGCGGTAGCTGAATTTCGCTTCCAACCCGGTACAGGGCACTGGCAGGTTGCAGACCGTCATCCAGCGTGGATGCGTGGTGATCTTGATCGCTGTGATGCCCGAGACATCCAGTGGTTTCAGGCTTTCAAGCGCCTCCAATGTTGCGTGCAAGCCGTGACAGCAGGCGTGAAACTTATGGCTCACCTGCGCCATCATCCATTCCTGCGGCAAAGATCCAACGTCGGCGTGATGTGTCGTCAGAAACCCATTTTCGCCCTCTAACGCATCCGGGTTGCTAATGAATCCCTTGGAGGCCAAGAGCGCCGCCTCAACGCCATTTGAGGCCGCAATCCCGGCGTTGTAAGGTTTGCCCATGGTGCCGAACTGCGATTTGAGGCCTGAGGCCCGCGTCGACACCAGCGCCAGCGCGTGCCGGGTTTGATCCTCGTCCAGACCCATCAGGCGCGCGGCGGCCACCGTCGCCCCAAAGGCCCCTGCCGTAGCCGTCTGGTGAAATCCGACCTGATAATGACTCCGCCCCAGCAAAAGCCCCATACGCACCGAGGCCTCACAGCCATAAAGCGCGGCCTCGATCAGGTCTTCAAAATCCCGGCCATGATGCTCGGCCACAGCCATAGCCGCGGGCAGGACTGCAACCGACGGATGACCGATATGAGCGAAATGTGTGTCATCGTAATCCAGTGCATGACTGGTGGCCCCGTTGACCATGGCTGCGGCCCGCATTGGGGCCCGACCGCCACCAAAAAGGCTCGCCTGCTCTGCACCGCCCTCCTCGCGCACCATGGCGCGGGTCAGTTCGGCCACCGGCTCGTCCTTGCCTGCGATCCCACAGGCCAACCAATCCAACAACGACAAACGCATGATGTCTCGCGCGGCGTCGGTTGGGGCAAAGTCAGGGATAAGGGAGTCGATAAGGGCAGTCATAAGGCGATCCATTCTGGTGTGGATCAGCCATGCCGTTCAGATGGCCTACGGTCAAGCCAGAAGCAGGATTACGCCACGCGGGACAGCCGCGACGCTGGTGGGGTCTGGACTTCATGGCCATAGGTGCGGTTGGCCTGCGCCGAAGCCCGCGACAGACGCTCTACGCGGCTTATGGGTTTGTCATTGCTGGGCACCACCATGCAATCCTGCGCCATCGCCGCCCGCGCCACCATCAGCGGCGTGGTATAGGCGCCCATATGGATATGACCTGTTGTGGCCACATCACGATCAACACGCGTTGGAGTGTAGACCACAGGAGCCCGAGCCGGAACGATACGCGAGACGGGGGCATTGGTAACAAGGGTCATCAGCGGGGCATCCTGTGGTGTTTGTCTCGAATACCTTAATCATTTCGATCAAATTTGACGAGAATGTGGCTAAAGGGCCCAAATGATAATCAATGGTTAACGTTGCCTAAAATGCACAACAAAAAACGCTGCGCCAAAAACTGGCACAGCGCTTTGTAATTTATGTATTTTTTCTTATTTCGCCCTGAAAGGCGAGATTAGGTTTTGCCGTAAAGTTCTTCGGCGCGCCCCTCAAAGGCCTTAACAACCCGCTGCATCGCCTCAAAGAAAAACAGCCCCGCCGCCTTCTGCAAGATCACATTCTTGAACTCAAAATCCACGTCGAAATGCACCTCACAGCCCTCAGGGTGATCCGTGAACCGCCAGTTCGATTTGAGATATTTGAACGGCCCGTCGAGATACTCGGTTTCGATGATCTGCTCGGTTGGGCGCAGGACCACCCGGCTTCCAAACCGTTCGCGAAACACTTTGAAGCTGATCACCAGATCCGCCAGCATCACCTCGTGATCCCCCTTGTCCTCACGCGACCGAATGCGCGCCGCTGCGGTCCAGGGCAGGAATTTGGGATAAGAGGCCACATCGCCCACAAGTTCATACATCTGTTGCGCGCTATGGGGCAGAATGCGGGTCTCGGAATGGCTCGGCATGGCACTCTCATTTGGACCGCGACGGATTGACCGTAAATAATCCGTGACAACGGCGGGGTTTTAACTAGGTTGCGCGCCGATGTCGTATCCTGAAACAAGAAAATCAAGGGCTGAGCCATGACAAAGCGTCCTTATGTCGTAGATGAAATGATCTCGGCCAAGACAATTGCCGCGCGGATCGAAGATCTGAGCCGCGAAATTGCCACCGAATTCAGCGATACCGACAAGCTTGTTGTTGTTGGCCTGTTGCGCGGATCCTTTGTCTTTATCGCAGATATTGTGCGCGAGCTGGACCTTGCGGTTGAGGTCGATTTCCTAGAGGCCTCCTCCTACGGCGACACCATGGAATCGAGCCGAGAAGTGCGCATTCTCAAAGACTTGCGCGGTGCGATCGAAGGGCGTGATGTTCTGGTTGTCGAAGATATTGTCGACACCGGGCACACCCTGACCCACGTGATCAAACTCTTGCAGTCACGCAATCCGGCACGGTTGAAAACCATTGCTCTGCTCGACAAACCCACCCGCCGTGAAGTGGATATTCGCGCCGATTGGATTGGTTTTGAGATCCCCGATGAATTTGTCGTGGGCTATGGCATCGATTTCGCCCAGCGCAACCGAAACCTCCCCTATATCGGCAAAGTCCGCTTCACCGACTGACCCAAACGACCCGGCAATTCTGTCATCTGATAGGATTCGGCATGGTTTTGTTGCAAGGCCGTGGCATAGTGGTTTGGATATTTGTGTGAATAGGGAGTTCCATAATGACCAAAACCTTTGCCACGTTGGCTGCACTTGCCGTGCTCACCGCCTCCGCAGCTGTCGCCGAAGTTCCGCAGGAAGTGAAAGCCCGTCAGGGCCAGTTCCGCATTATGGCGATCAATCTGGGTATTTTGGGAGGCATGGCCAAAGGCGCTGTCGAATATGACGCCGCAAAAGCGCAGGCCGCCGCAGATTCGCTTGTTGCCGTTTCGATGATCGACCAGGCCGCACTTTGGCCTGAGGGCAGTGACAATATGGCGATCGACGGCACCCGTGCACAGCCCAACATCTGGGAAAACATGGATGATTTCGCTGCTAGCTGGGCTGCCTTTGGTGAAGGCGCCAAAGCCATGCAGGCCGCAGCGGGCACCGGCCGCGAAGCACTTGGCCCGAACATGGGTAAGATCGGCGGAAGCTGTAAAGGCTGCCACGACTCCTATCGCGCACCGCAGTAACCCATGCGCGGTGTAGTGAAACTGCTGGCCGCGGTTGCCGTTATCGGCGCCGGGGTCGGCCTCTGGATCACCGCACCAGACCGTGTGGACCCAGAGCGCTTTTCGACCCTCACCGGGGATGCAGCACGCGGGGAAACCATCTTTACCGCCGCTGGCTGTGCCTCGTGTCATCACGAGCCCAAGGCTGAGGACAAATTGATTCTAACCGGAGGCATGGCCTTCCCGTCGGATTTCGGAACCTTCTACGCCCCGAATATTTCGCCTGACCCGGATCAGGGTATCGGTGGCTGGTCCGTTGAAGATCTCGCCAATGCGGTCACCCGAGGGGTGTCCCCAAAAGGCCAGCACTATTACCCCGCCTTCCCCTATACATCTTACGCCAAGATGAAGGATCAGGATCTGGTTGACCTGCATGCCTACCTGCAGACCATTCCCGCCAGCGCCACACCGTCCAAACCCCATGACGTGGGCTTTCCTTTCAACATCCGCCGCAGTCTGGGCGGCTGGAAGTTCCTCTTCTTTAGCGAGGACTGGGTAACAGAGGCCAATGCCGAACAAGAACGCGGCCGCTATCTGGTTGAGGCTCTGGCCCATTGCGCTGAATGCCACACCCCACGCAATGCCTTGGGTGGTCTGGATAAATCCCGCTGGATGGCCGGTGCGCCAAACCCCAGCGGTCAAGGCACTATTCCGGCGCTGACCCCGGATAAACTCGACTGGTCAGCCGAGGACATCGCCTATTATCTCGAAAGCGGCTTTACGCCGGACTACGACAGCGTCGGGGGTCATATGGCGGAAGTGGTCGACAATTTCGCCAAGCTGAGCGCAGAAGACCGCATTGCGGTTGCCGCTTATGTCAAGGCGCTGACCGCGCCCTAAGTCAGTTCAGGCATTCCAGTTCGGAGCCACCCCTCACCCTGGGCCGTTCAGGACAGGGGGTGGCAGGGCCGATTTGGGAGAGGGCTGGCCTCAGGTCCGCAATAGCCATGCGGGGCCGGTTTGGTGAACCCGAATCCCTCCAGGCTCTCCATTACCCTCAACGCTCTTACGCTTTGGCCAGTTTGGCCTCACGCGCATCACGCAGGCGCGCAAAATCATCCCCGGCGTGATACGACGACCGGGTCAGAGGTGTTGCCGACACCATCAAAAAGCCTTTGCCATAGGCAGCTTTCTCATAAGACGAGAACTCTTCTGGCGTCACAAAACGATCAACCCGGTGGTGTTTGGGGGTGGGTTGTAGGTACTGCCCGATGGTCAGGAAATCGATATCCGCTGCGCGCATATCGTCCATGACCTGCAACACCGACGAGCGATCTTCGCCCAGGCCCACCATGATGCCAGATTTGGTGAAAATCGACGGATCCATCTCTTTCACCCGCTGCAACAAACGCAGCGAATGGAAATAGCGCGCGCCGGGGCGCACCTCGAGGTAGAGGTTTGGCACGGTTTCCAGATTGTGGTTGAACACATCCGGTTTCGCCTCAACAACAATCTCAAGCACCGACGGATCACATTTCAGGAAGTCCGGGGTCAGGATCTCGATGGTGGTGTCCGGAGAGCGGTGGCGAATGGCGCGGATGGTCTGGGCAAAATGCTCGGCCCCGCCGTCTTTCAGGTCGTCGCGGTCCACCGAGGTGATCACAACATGTTTCAAACCCAGTTTTTGCACCGCCAGGGCCACCCGGCCCGGCTCAAACTGGTCCAGCGCGTCGGGTCGGCCCGTGGCCACGTTGCAGAAGGTACATCCGCGGGTACAGATCTCGCCCATGATCATCATGGTGGCGTGACCCTGACTCCAGCATTCCCCGGCGTTGGGACATCCCGCCTCTTCGCAGACCGTGGAAAGATTGTTGTCACGCATGATCTTACGCGTGGCGTTATACCCTTCACCGCCCGGTGCCTTTACCCTGATCCACGAGGGTTTCTTTGGCTGAGCATTGTCAGGCCGATGGGCCTTTTCCGGATGACGTTCGGACGGGATTTTGAGATCACGCACTATTTTTTCCCCGCGAAAGCTTGGCTGTCCTTTTGTATTAAGGGTTTGCAGGGAGAGTTTCCAGTGCAGCATTGCTGTCTTTCAGCGGCGCATCCCCAGACAGTAACCAGTCCTCCCTGCCCTGCCCAAAAACCAGCCCCACATTTCGACCGGTTCGCGGCGTTTTGCCGATCTTGTTTCGATCGTCGTAACCTGTTCTGTTTTCGCCGCGAAAGCCGCTTGCACATCTTATGCCCGCAGGTTACGCCCTTTTTGGAATCGTTCCAAACAAGCTTAGAGGTGTCCGATGAAAACCGGTTTTTCGCTTCCCGACGTAACTTTCCACACCCGCGTTCGCGATGAGGCCATCGAAGGCCCCAACCCGTTCCGCTGGCAGGACATGACCACTGCGGATTACTTCAAAGGTAAGCGCGTAGTGCTGTTCTCGCTGCCGGGTGCCTTCACCCCGACTTGCTCGACCTACCAGCTGCCCGGCTTTGAAAAAGGCTTTGCGGATTTCGCAGCCAAAGGCATCGATGCCATCTACTGCATGTCGGTCAACGACAGCTTTGTGATGAACGCCTGGGCGCGCAACCAAGAGCTGGAAAATGTTGATGTGATCCCCGATGGTTCGGGCGAATTCACCCGCAAAATGGGCATGCTGGTTGCCAAAGACAACCTGGGCTTTGGCATGCGCTCGTGGCGCTATGCCGCCATCATCAACGATGGTGTTGTAGAAGCATGGTTCGAAGAGCCCGGCCTGTCGGACAACCACGGCGAAGACCCCTATGGCGTGTCGAGCCCGGAAAACGTGATGAAGCACCTGGACGAGGCCGCAACTTCGGCTGCCTAAGCTTCACGTCACGCGTGACTCAGAAAGGCCCGCCACTGGCGGGTCTTTTTCTTTTGGGACTATCCTACCAAATCGCCTCCCTGCGCGGCGAGGGTCTCGTAGTGACGGCGCAACCGCTGCAACGCGATGCGCAGGACAATCTTGCCGGAGCGCGCAGACCACCCCAGGCGCTTTTCGGTGACTTCAAGCCCTTCAAGGTAGCAACAGCACTGCAACGCCACATCGCCCAGCCCCGGCCCCAGGTCACGCAAAGCTGAGCGTAACCGCCAGCCCGCAGCCTCGGATCCGCGAAGCTCCTCGGGCACAGGCCCCGCGCCCTGCCCGCCCATGATCTGATCCCAGTTCGACACATCGCCTTGTGCGAGCTGCGCCAGCTCAAAATCCTCGCGTAGCCGTTCGCCCGCCGTCACCAAAGCGTCTGTCAGGAACCGGCTCCCGTCTTTGTTGCTGCGCCGGGACAACACCGTCAGGGGGCTTTCCGCCAGCATATACCGCCCTTTTCGAGCACGGGGATCGCGGTCAGCCTCGTCGAGCGCAGCCTCGGCTTCGCGTCCGGTGTCTGCGTTGATCTGCGTATCCGCCATGCCCCGGATGCGGTTTTCCTGTTCTGCCACCATGTGGCTCAGCGCGGATCGTCCCGCCTGGGTGATGCGATAGCGTGAAATCCGGCCGGGTGCGTCACAGGCAATCCAATCCTGCAGCGCCATGGCTTCTGCAATCGGCGCATCAACCACTGCCGTCCGCGCAGCGCCCCCTTCACCTGTGTCCCGCACGACCACCGCCTTGTCCATCTCGGCGGCCACGGCAAGAACCGCGCCTACCTCACACATCCGGCGTAACACCCGGCGCGCTTCACGGCGCAGTGTGACCTCATCTGGGATGCCAGGGGAATTGGGTTTGAGATCGGCAAGGTTGCGCAACGGCACAACCACAGCGGTATCAGGGTCGGCAGCCTTTGCCGTACCAAGCGCCCGCAGGGCCGCATCCACCAAAGGGTCATCACGCCGAGTTTCAATTTTCCGGACCTGCCGCAGAACTGTCGAGGCGTGGCAGCCTTTTTCGCGGGCAAGTTCGCGGATCGAACAGCCGGTTTCGGTATGAGCCAGGTAAACGCGGGCTGCATCCGGCACCCAGCCGGGGAGATTAATCGCACTCATGTCACTCTTTCCTACACAGTTCTGTGCCCACCAATCCACAGGCTTTCCACAGAGTTACCCCCAGAGGGTTATAGCAACTTAGACGGGTGTTTCTTACCGATCCGTTAACGGTGTCACCCGTCGTAAACAATTTACTAAAAATTCTAAACGATCCTAAATCCGCCGTGCGCAACGTCCGCAAACAGGGCAACACCCCAATTTCCTGTGGGAATATCGCTTCAGACAACTCACCATCGGAGCGTTCTCATGCAAGATATTCTCGGCCTTCTTAAAACTCTGCGCCGCCCGCGCCTTCTGACATCTGCCGCCCGCGCTGGCGTGGTGCAATATGACCGGGCAAAACTGCTCCCCCGCATTCTGGGTGACACCTGCCCGCGAAAATCCGGCCAGGCGGCGCTGCGGCTCTTCAACTTAGAGGCTGAGTTGAATGACAGGCGGTTACGGGGGAGTGCTGATTATACCCCCCGACGTCATGTTGAGGTGCTGATTGCCCTTATGGGCGAGGCACAGCTTTTGACACCCACCCCCAGAAGGTAAAACAGCCCCCGGGGCAAACCGAGGGCTGTCAATCCAACCACCACGTTAAGTTGTGGGTGCGTTAGGTGAAGCTATCCGGCATCGAGGCCTTTTTCTCAGCCACAAAGGCCTTGAGCTTGGCATCGATTTCAGGATCAATCTGCGGCTGCTGATAGTTGTCGAGCAGGAACTTCACGCGGGCCGTGGCGAGCGCCATGGTGTCGCGGCTGCCCTCTTCTGCCCAGGTCTCAAACGGTTTGTAGTCCAGCAGTTCGGATTTCCAGAAGGCATCTTTGAAGTTCGCCTGCGTGTGGGCACAGCCGAGGAAGTGACCACCCGGTCCAACTTCGCGGATCGCATCCATCGCCTGGGCGTTTTCATCCACTGATACGCCACGCGCGAGGTGGTGCAATGTGCCAAGCTGATCGGCGTCCATGACGAACTTTTCGAAGGACGACACCAGACCGCCCTCAAGCCAGCCACAGGAGTGAAGCATGAAGTTCACACCGGCCAGAAGGCCCATGTTGAGCGAGTTCGACGTTTCATAGGCCGCCTGCGCATCGGGCAGTTTCGAGCCGTTGAACGACCCTGCCGAACGATAGGGTAGACCCAGACGGCGGGCCAGCTGACCAGCGCCATAGGTGATGTGCGACGCCTCTGGTGTGCCAAAGGTTGGCGCGCCCGAGCCCATGTCGATCGAGGTCACAAAGGCGCCCATGATCACCGGCGCACCGGGGCGGATGATCTGGCTGTAGGCGATGCCTGCCAGAGCTTCGGCCAGAACCTGTGTCAGCGTACCTGCCACCGAAACCGGCGCCATGGCCCCGCCAACGATGAAGGGCGAGATGATGCAGGCCTGATTGTTTTTCGCATAGACTTCCAGCGCACCCATCATCACATCGTCGAATTGCATCGGCGAGTTGATGTTAATCAGCGAGGTCATCACGGTGTTGTTCTGAACGAACTCTTCACCAAACAGGATCGACGCCATGTCAACGCTGTCCTGCGCGCGCTCGGGCGAGGTGACCGAGCCCATAAAGGGTTTGTCCGACAGCGTCATGTGCGCATAGAGCATGTCGAGGTGGCGCTTGTTCACCGGTACATCGGTCGGCTCGCAAACTGTGCCCCCCGAATGGTGCAGCCACTTGGACATATAGCCCAGTTTCACGAATTTCTGGAAATCATCCATGGTCGCGTAACGACGACCACCTTCGGCATCATGCACAAAGGGCGGGCCGTAAACCGGGGCCAGAACCATGTTGCGGCCACCGATTTCAACGCTGCGCTCGGGGTTACGGGCGTGCTGGGTGAAGGATTTGGGCGCTGTTTTGATCAGCTCGCGCGCCAAGCCACGGGGAATGCGCACGCGCTCGCCCTGAACATCTGCACCGGCTTCTTTCCAGCGGGCCAAAGCCGCAGGATTATCGACGAAATTGACACCGACCTCTTCCAGAATGGTCTCGGCGTTGGTCTCGATGATATCAAGCGCCTCTTCCGACAGGATTTCGAAATTCGGGATATTGCGCTCGATATATTTCGCGGTTTCGACACTAACCGCCGTCCGCGCCGCACGTCGTGCTGCACCTCCACCACCGCGAGTCCGTTTGCGCGCTGCACCTTCCGACATGGTATCTTCCTCATAGTTTTAGAGAGGCCCGCCGGGGCCCGAACCGTTTTCAGTAATTTAGCGGCTGTGACCAAACCCCACCCCGCGTTTCCGTCGCCTCACGTGAAAAAACGACATCCTTGTCGGCTTTGCGTAAAAGTGCGGCCTCAAACTCAGATGAATGTTGGATGATTTCAGGTCACGTGACCCGTGACGGGGCGTGCCCTTCGTCTGTACCGAAGTACAGCGCAGGCCCGAGATCGCCACGATCCCGTCGATTGGCAGAGGTTCAGCCCCGCCCTGCCCGCTTCGACTGGCAGATATGCAGTCATCCTGTCACAAACAGTATTGCAAAGGCCCGTCCGCCCGCATAACTGGGCACATGACACAGCAGCATGACCGCCTCCTCATCATCGACTTCGGTTCTCAGGTAACGCAGCTGATTGCGCGTCGCCTGCGTGAACTGAATGTTTATTGCGAAATTCACCCCTATCAGAATGTCACGATGGATTTTGTGCGCGACCTCGCGCCCAAGGCCGTGATCTTTTCCGGGGGCCCTGACAGTGTGACACGCGAGGGATCGCCCCGCGTGCCGCAAGAGATCTTTGACTACGGCGTGCCGATCCTTGGCATCTGCTACGGCCAGCAGGTGATGATGCACCAGCTGGGTGGCAAGGTCGAAAGCGGCCATGGCACTGCGGAATTCGGCCGCGCCTTTGTGACCCCTGAGAACACATTGGATATTCTCGACGGTTGGTTCACCGAAGGTGACGAACAGGTCTGGATGAGCCACGGCGATCACGTGAGCGAAATCGCCCCCGGCTTTGAGGTCTATGGCACGTCGCCAAATGCACCCTACGCCATCACCGCGAACACCGACCGTCATTTCTATGCGGTACAGTTCCACCCCGAGGTACACCACACTCCGCGCGGTGCGAAGCTATATGAGAACTTTGTCAAACTGGCCGGGTTCTCGGGTGACTGGACCATGGGCGCCTACCGCGAAGAGATGATTCAGAGCATCCGTGATCAGGTGGGTGACAAAAAGGTCATCTGTGCCCTGTCTGGCGGCGTGGACAGCTCGGTCACGGGCATCCTGCTGCACGAGGCGATTGGCGATCAGCTCACATGTGTGTTTGTGGATCACGGTTTGCTGCGCAAAAACGAGGCGCAGGAAGTTGTGGACATGTTCCGCAACAACTACAACCTGAACCTCATTGCCGCCGACGAAAGCGACCTGTTCCTGGGTGAGCTGGAAGGTGTCAGCGACCCGGAGGTCAAGCGCAAAACCATCGGCAAGCTCTTCATCGACGTGTTCCAGAAATACGCCGACCAGATCGAAGGTGCTGAATTCCTGGCGCAGGGTACACTGTACCCCGATGTCATTGAATCCGTGTCCTTCTCGGGCGGTCCTTCGGTTACCATCAAGTCGCACCACAACGTGGGTGGTCTGCCAGAGAAAATGGGCCTCAAGCTTGTTGAACCTCTGCGCGGGTTGTTCAAAGACGAAGTGCGCACATTGGGTCGCGAACTTGGACTGCCGGACAGCTTTATTGGCCGCCACCCCTTCCCCGGACCGGGTTTGGCGATCCGTTGCCCCGGTGAGATCACCCGCGAAAAGCTGGCGATCCTGCAAGAGGCCGACGCCGTTTATATCGACCAGATCCGCAAGCATGGTCTTTATGATGAGATCTGGCAGGCCTTCGCCGCCATTCTGCCGATGCGCACCGTTGGTGTGATGGGCGATGGCCGGACCTATGATTACGCGGTAGGCCTGCGCGCTGTGACCTCGGTGGATGGCATGACGGCGGACTACTATCCGTTCAGCCACGAGTTCCTGGGCGAGACCATGACTCGCATCATCAACGAGGTGAAAGGTGTGAACCGCGTCTTCTATGACGTCACATCGAAACCTCCCGGGACCATCGAGCTGGAATGATCCGCAAACTTATTTGGCCAGTCCTGATCGGGGCTGGCCTTTTACTTTTCACCCAAGGCTCGGTGGAGGCCGTCGATCGGTATTGGCCACGTCATACGGCAGTGTCTGATGCGGATGTCATTGTCTGTTTGGGTGCGGGCGTGACAGACACCACCGGAGAGCTGGGTCCAAACAGCCAGCAGCGGGTTGAAACCTGCGTTGATCTCTACTTGGCCGGCAAAGCTCCGAAACTGGCCTTTACGGGCGCCGCCAGCGAAAGCCCGATTGGCGATGTCGCGACACAGATGGCCGATTATGCCCGCACGCGGGGGGTTCCTGAACAGGCGATGGTCGTCGAGCCAAACTCCGAATCGACGCTTCAGAACGCGCTGTTCACACTGCCGATGCTCGACAATCCCGCCTCGGTGATTCTGGTTTCAGACGCCTTCCATCTGCCGCGCAGCTGGATTTCGTTCAAACTGGTGGGCGCGCGCGATATCACATTGGTGGCCACGTCGTCCCGTGCCGATGCCGCCTGGAAACGACGCGAGACCCTCGCAATCTGGTTTAACCTCGCGCGATTCCCTGTTTACCTTGCCGCAGACGCCTTTGGCGTTGCCAACGCTGAAACCCTTTTGCACTGAGACCACCATGACCGTTGTATTAACTGGACACATCCAGGTGCCGCCGGAGCGCATTGCGGACATACGCGCCGCATTACCTGAGCATATCCGCCTGACCCGCGCTGAACCCGGCTGCCTGAGTTTCTCAGTCACAGAACATCCTGACATTGTTGGTAGATTTGATGTGGCGGAAGAGTTCACCGATGCCGCAGCCTTCGAGGCACACCAAACCCGTGCCGGTGGCTCGGACTGGGCCAAAATAAGTGACGGCATCCCGCGCGACTACAAGGTCACCGGACTTTAACCGCATATCCTTGCACAAAGCTCATAACCATCATGCAGATTATGAGTTTGCTATGGAATGCTGTGTATGAAACACCGCGCGCAACCTGAGCAAAGGCAAGATTCATGAGCGATGCACTGACCAAAGCGCTGGCTGAGCGCGATGTCCTACTGGCGGACGGCGCCACCGGTACAAACCTGTTCAATATGGGCCTGCAATCCGGCGACGCACCGGAATTCTGGAACCGGGACGAGCCAGAGAAAATCCGCACCCTGTATCGCAATGCGGTCAACGCCGGGTCGGATCTGTTTCTGACCAACTCGTTTGGCGGCAATGCCTCGCGTCTGAAACTGCATGATGCGGCGGACAAAGCTTATGAGTTCTCAAAACTCGCGGCTGAACTGGGGCGCGAAGTGGCGGATGCGGCTGGTCGTCAGGTGATCGTTGCCGGATCCGTTGGCCCAACCGGCGAGATCATGGGCGCGGCAGGCACATTGAGCCACGAAACCGCAGTTGAGATGTTCGAAGAGACCGCCAAAGGCCTTCTGGACGGTGGCGCAGATGTGCTCTGGGTTGAAACCATCTCGGCACCAGAGGAATTCCGCGCCGCAGCCGAAGCCTTTGCCAATCTGAACGCTCCCTGGTGTGGCACCATGAGCTTTGACACTGCGGGCCGCACCATGATGGGTGTGACCTCGGCGGATCTTTCGGCTTTGGTGGAAAGCCTGCCCAACCCACCGATTGGCTTTGGTGCCAACTGTGGTGTTGGCGCGTCTGACCTGATGCGCACCGTTCTGGGCTTTGCCGCGCAGGGGACTGAGCGCCCCATCATCGCAAAAGGCAATGCAGGCATTCCGAAATACGTCGATGGGCATATCCACTACGATGGCACACCTGAATTGATGGGCGAATATGCCGTTCTGGCCCGCGACGCGGGTGCGCGAATTGTCGGTGGATGCTGTGGCACCCTGCCTGTGCACCTCGAGGCCATGCGCAAGGCCCTTGATGAAACCCCCAAAGGGGCGCGTCCAACGCTTGACCTGATTGCAGAAAAGTTGGGCGGCTTCAGCTCGGACAGCGATGGCACAGGTGAGGATGAAGGTCCTCAGCGCGAGCGCCGTGGCCGTCGCCGGAAAAGCTGACACCGTAAAAAAATCATAAAATCTAAACGGGTGACCAAGCGTCACCCGTATCTATTTTTGTCAGGTCACGGTTGATTAACGAACAGTTTACCATGTCTGGGTATCGGTAGATAACTAGTATCGGGATCACCAATGTCCACAGCACACTTCAATTGGGTCACAGACGTCCTTCTCGACGTTGAGCGCGCTTTGAAAGACAACGCCTCCGCCCGCACTCTCGCAGCTCTCCAACACGCGCGCGCAGTTGCCCAACAAGAATTGACGTCCCCTCAAGGGTTTAGCGCAGAACCTCATATTCGGCTTGCGGTCGACAATACCGGCACCACCTCCTCATAGATCCAGCGCCATCTGCGCCCCTCGTGCCAGCGGCGGCTGAAACAAGTCGCACCGCAGCGGCGCAACCCGCTCTTCCAGGCCCAGTTTCCGCCGCGCGCGCTGAAACCTTTGGGCGATCAGGTCGGCATAAACACCTTCTCCGCGCATCCGTGCGCCCCAGTTTGCCGCATAGTCCTCTCCCCCATGCATCTCGCGGATATGTCCCATCACGCGATTGAGCCGATTGGGATAGTGTTCTGCCAACCACGCCCGCCACAGATCAGCCACCTCAAGTGGTAGGCGTAGCATGATATAGCTGGCGCTCTCAGCCCCCGCGCTGGCCCCCGCTTCCAGGATTGCTTCCAGCTCGGGATCGGTCAACGCTGGCACCATGGGCGAGGCCATGACACGCACCGGGATACCCGCCCCGGTCAGCCGACGTATGATTTCAATCCGACGTTTCGGCGAAGGCGCACGGGGTTCCATCTTGCGACACAACACCGGATCAAGTGCGGTCACCGAGATCCCAACACGCACCAACCCCTGCGCCGCCATATCTGCGAGAATGTCGATATCCCGCTCGATCAAGGTGCCTTTGGTCACAATCGCCACGGGATGACGAAAGGCCCGCAGCACCTCAAGACAGGCACGCATGATGCCCCGGTCGCGTTCAATCGGTTGGTAAGGATCGGTGTTGGTGCCAATCGCCAAAGGCGCCACCTGATAGCTCTTGCTGCGCAACTCGCGGTCCAGAACCTGCGCCGCCTCCGGGCGCGCGATCAACTGGGTCTCAAAGTCTAGCCCCGGTGACAGCCCTAGATAGGCATGGGTCGGGCGGGCAAAACAATAGATACAACCGTGTTCGCACCCGCGATAGGGATTGAGCGACCGATCGAAAGGTAGGTCAGGAGAGCGGACATAGTTGACAACAGACCGGGGGCGTTCATCGCGCACCTCGGTTTTGAGAATCGGCAAATCCTCAAATATGTCCCAACCGTCATGCACGTCGGATTTGGTATATTTTTCAAAGCGTCCGCCAGTATTGCTTGCGGCGGCCCGTGCCGGGCGGCGTTCAAAGGCGACGAAACGGGGAGAATTTGACATGAAACAAAACTAGAACAAACCATGAACAAACGCAATAATTCGTCCGAAAAAAGACGAATGGTCGGTAGAACTTTACTCGATGTCGCATTCCGCCAATTGACCCGGCATAAAAATGCAGAATAGTCGCATGAAAGACACTGCATGCATGACGCATGCCCCCGCATGAAGGAAACGCTCATGTCAGAAGAAGAAGATATCATCCTCTCCGAACTGGACGACGAAGAGCTTGTTCAACAGATGTTCGACGACCTCTACGACGGTCTCAAAGAAGAGATCGAAGAGGGCGTGAACATCCTTCTGGAACGCAACTGGGAGCCCTATGAGATTCTGACCAAAGCTCTGGTTGGCGGCATGACCATCGTGGGCGCCGACTTCCGTGATGGTATCCTCTTTGTTCCTGAGGTTCTTCTAGCGGCAAACGCAATGAAGGGCGGCATGGCCATCCTCAAGCCTCTGCTGGCCGCAACCGGCGCCCCGCGCATGGGTTCGATGGTGATCGGCACCGTTAAGGGCGACATCCACGACATCGGCAAGAACCTTGTTTCGATGATGATGGAAGGCGCGGGCTTTGAAGTTGTCGACATCGGCATCAACAACCCGGTTGAGAACTATCTGGAAGCTCTGGAAGAGCACAAGCCAGACATTCTCGGCATGTCGGCCCTGCTGACAACCACGATGCCTTACATGAAGGTCGTAATCGACACCATGGTCGAACAGGGCAAACGCGACGATTACATTGTCCTGGTGGGCGGTGCCCCGCTGAACGAAGAGTTCGGCAAAGCCATTGGCGCAGACGCCTACTGCCGCGATGCTGCAGTGGCCGTGGAAACCGCCAAAGAGTTCGTGGCGCGCAAGCACAACCAGATGGCGGGCTGATCCGCGAGACTTTGCGGAAAAGGCCTCTTCCCTTGAAGAGGCCTTTTTCTTTACCCATATCTGATACATACTGACCCAAGGAGGAGATCGGTATGCCAGTAACAACCTTTGCCCTATTGATCCTAAGCGTCATTGGTGCCGCGGCACTGACTGTCTGGGCTATGTCGGCTTGGGGGTTCCTGAATATCGTCCCGATCCTCCTTTGTTTGGTGCTCGTGGCCCGCTGGGCGCTGGCACATGTGCCCCATGACGACAGCCATCCCTGATACTCCAGACGATAGCCAACTTGCCTCAGATGGCCTTGCCGCAAGCGGTGAGGGAAAGATCCTTTTGTTGGCCTGCGGTGCTCTGGCCCGTGAAATCATCGATATAAAGACACGCAACGGCTGGGATCACATGGATCTCACCTGTCTGCCTGCGATCCTGCACAACAGTCCCCACAAGATCACGGACGCCGTGCGGGCCGCCGTCGACAAACACCGGCCCAACTATGACCAGATCTTTGTCGTCTATGCCGATTGCGGCACAGGTGGATTGCTCAAAGCCGCCTGTGACGAGATGGGCGTCGAAATGGTCGTTGGGCCGCATTGCTATGCCTTTTTCGACGGTGTGCAGGCCTTTGAGGACCGGGGTGAGGTGACTTCGTTCTACCTGACCGATTTTCTGGTTCGGCAATTCGACAGCTTCATCTGGAAACCGCTCGGCCTCGACAAACACCCTGCCCTGCTTGAGATGTATTTCGGCAATTACGAAGCTCTGGTGTATCTGTCTCAGGTCGATGATCCCAAACTGGTAGAGATGGCCCAGGAACAGGCCTCGCGTATGGGGCTATCTTTTGAGCACCGGCGCACCGGGTATGGCGATCTGGAAACCACCATCGCAGACTGGTCTCAGCGCGACACGCCCTGATCTCTGACCGAGTGTCGGCGCATTTGATCAGACTTGCATCGCAGGTCAGGCCCGGTATGGACAGGGTATGACACAGACCCCCCTTACCGATCAGAATCCGACCCGCGCTGAACTGGCCCGCCTCTGCGCCGAAGGCCGTGTGGTGACGTTAGCCAACTGTCGTCTGGATGATCTCGATCTGTCTGGTCTGGATATGAGCGGCTGGACATTTGACACCTGCCAGATGGCTCGCTGTGTGCTGCGCGGCACGCGTCTGGACGAGGCACAGTTTTCCGGATGCCGGGGCGCCGGGGTGATCTTTCAGGGTGCCAATCTGACAGATGCCAACCTGGAGGGTTGTGATTTCAGCAATGCCAATTTGCGGGGCACCACCCTCACTGATACCACCCTGCGACGCTGTAAACTGACGGGCGCGGACCTGACCGAGGCGCAAATTCTTGGCATCACGTTGGAGGAGGTG
Source organism: uncultured Pelagimonas sp. (assembly GCA_947497905.1). GTDB lineage: Bacteria > Pseudomonadota > Alphaproteobacteria > Rhodobacterales > Rhodobacteraceae > CANMIH01. The sequence continues at coordinate 532,091 of CANMIH010000001.1, read as the reverse complement.
CTGTTTGTTCTGGCCATTTTGCCAAAGCTTTCCTTCCGCAAGATGACCCTGCGCCAGATCAACTTTAGTGACGCCGATATGCGGTCCTGCGATTTTCGCGATACGGTCTTTGAGGACTGTTCCTTACGTGATGCGCATCTGGTCGATGGTCGTTTTCAGAATGCTGATTTACGCGGGGCGGATTTGGGCGGCATTCGACTGTCCGACGCCCGTAGGTTCAAAGGTGCTGTGATCTCCAAACAGCAGGCCGCCATTTTACTGGGGGAGCTTGGCCTCAAGGTCATGTAAACACTGTGGTTTCGAGGCGACAGAGGTCGGGAAACTACCGGTTTCCTCTATACGCACCACATGCACACCGTCACATTGACCCCACTCATTTTCACCGGATTTTGCTGCTTTGTCTTCTCTCGCCATCACACCTCGCAAACAAAGCAAGGACCTGACGGTCTGGGAACACCGTGGTCCAAGCGATACGCTTGTGGTCTGCTTTTCGGGCATTGGCACAGATCCCGAGCAATCACCGCCCTATGAATTTGCGCGATCCGCGACGCAGAACGGACAGTACAACACGCTTTTCATCGCAGATCCCAATCGCACCTGGCTCAATGGTCCCGGTGTGTTGGATCAGATCTGCGACGAGGTTGAAAACTTTCGAGCGGCTGTGGGCGCCCGTCAGGTCATCTCAGTCGGGCATTCGATGGGCGGGTTTAGCGCGCTGGCCCTGCCCGGTTTTGTCAAAGTCGACACGGTTCTGGCCTTTGCACCACAGATGTCTGTCCACCCCGAGATTGTTCCGGACGAAACCCGCTGGATGATGTACCGAGACCGTATTCAGGACTACCGCATTCGATCCATCGAAGATCACCTAAACTCCGACACCCGCTATATTGTGCTACATGGCCGCCACGGGCGCGAAGCCCCGCAACGGGATCGGTTTCCGCGACGGGATAATCTCAGACATTTCATCATGCCGCATACGCACCACAACGTCCCCCAGCGGCTTAAAAAAGAGGGTGTTCTCGACACGGTGTTTGAACAAGCGATCTTGCATCAACCGCGTCGGTTGCGTCTTACATTGGAATCCAAGCTCCGCGCCTATCTGCGCCCCGCAGAAGACACTGCGACGGTCTGAACTCCGCCGGACGAGCAGGTTAGCTTTGTTCTCCCAACAACACAGCCGAGACCGGCACCAACGCGATATTGGCATTGCGGTCCTGTAGGCCCCAGAGGACCAGTGCCGAGACCGTTTCGGCCTGCAGGCGACCCATCATGACCACAGCCCCCTCTTGCCGGGCGCGGAAGGCCGATTGATCCAGAATGCGGCGAATCGCACCGGCATCCTGACCGTCTCCGTCAAAATCCCGGAACAACGTCGCCGAGGGCACACCGGCTTTGGCTGCAAGTTGCTGAGCCGTGTTCAACCCCTTGGGCTGCATGACAAGCCCATGACCGCTTTCCGCCAGATAGGCTGCGACCTGATCTGACACCGCTCGGCTACTCTGCAGTGAGGCTGAGGGGCTTTCCAAAACCCCTACGGCCTGCGGCACAGCCGCCAATGTGCCCGCCAAGGTTACTTCGATATCCGTAGGCTGTGCCCCATCGGGGAAACCTGCCAAAGCAAACACCTCTATTCCCAGCGCGCGATACCCTTCTACGGTGCCTCTCACATCCGGGTGAGAGGGCGGGATCGCCACGCTGACGGGAACAGGAAACCCATTCAGCGCCTCTGGCCCCCAGGGTGTTGTGCCATCATCAATCAATACAATTGCGATTTGCGGCAGGCTTGGGTCCGCATCCGAGCTGGCGGCAAACTGCGCCAGAGGTGTTTCGCCGACATCCGTACTGGCTTGATCAACGACACGAGGCTCGCCAATCCGAGGCAGTTTGGCCGTGTTCCCCGCACGCTCAAACAGCGGTGTCGCCGGTTTGCCAATGGTTGGGCGGTCCGAGCTGTCTTGCGTGGGTTTGGCGACAATCAGAGGCTTTGGTTCGGGTTTTGGAGCAGGGCCAGTTTCTGTGTCGACCTCCGGCACAGGTTCCTGCGCTGGGGCCGGTTCGGGCGTTGCAAGCGCCACTTGTTCGGGTTTGTCCTGAACGTCAGGCAGATCGGTGGCCGGTGCCTGAGGCGCCTCTTCGATCAGAGCCGTTCCAATTTCGGGCACAGGCGGTACAGGAGGCTGCGCGGTATCCGTTGAAATAGCAGGCAACGTTCCAGCGCTCGGCGCATCCGGCGTGGATGTCACAGTGGAAGGCGTCGGCGGCGTATCGGTGCCTGAGGCAACGATTGCCCCTGTCTCAGTTTCAATATCCGAGGTCACATCCGGTGCATCCACCTCTGAGGGTTTTGCGGCGGTATCTGTGTCGGCGCCAACTGCGTCCGGCGCGTCTGGTGTGGTCAAGTCTTCGGTAGAGGCGGTGGGCAGTTCGACCTCAGTTTCCGGCGCAGGGCGACGACCGGGCTGGGACGAATCTGCGGGGCCTTCCGGCGCGGGGCTTGGCGTAGCCGCAACTTCACGCCCCACTGGCTGGCGGGGGGGCTCTTCACTCACGGTCGCATCCGTGGCCAATGGTTCAGAGGGTTCGGCAGTTTCAGGCACAACGGCATCAGGCGCCAGTGACGTGGACGTATCTGGCGCCGCAAGCCCCTGTTCCGGTGCGGGTGTCACTGCATTTACCGGTACATCATCAGGCAATTTCGTAGACAACGACAAGGCTCCGGCCCCTAAGCCGGTGACCACCACCCCCCAGACCGCTCCTGACAAAAATCCGCGTGCCATTCCCTGCTCCTCTGCCCTTTGCGCCTGTAATCGCGCCTTTCGGCTCACCCTATCTGGCTTGTAGCCTTGACGCCAGCGCGCGTGCCTGCGCATGTATACCGCGACCAACCGGCCCTCTGCCAGCCCTGAGACGTAATCACTATGCTTCTTCTGATAGATAACTACGATAGCTTCACCTACAATCTCGTCCATTACTTGGGTGAATTGGGCGCGGATGTGGTGGTGCGCCGCAACGATGCGCTGGATGTGCAAGAGGCGATGGCGATGAACCCTTCGTCGATCCTGCTCTCTCCCGGCCCCTGTGACCCGGATCAGGCGGGCATCTGTCTTGCGCTGACCGAAGCGGCGGCCGAGACAAAAACCCCGCTTATGGGTGTCTGTCTGGGCCATCAGACCATTGGACAGGCCTTTGGCGGCAAAGTGGTGCGCCATTCGGAAATTGTGCATGGCAAGATGGGCAATATGCACCACACTGGCACAAGCGTTTTTGCAGGACTGCCGACACCCTTTGAGGCCACGCGCTATCATTCGCTGGTTGTCGATCGCGTCAGCCTGCCCGACTGCCTGAAGATCACGGCGGAACTTGAAGACGGCACCATCATGGGACTCGCCCACGAAAGCCTGCCGATCCACGGGGTGCAATTCCACCCGGAATCAATCCGCTCGGAACATGGCCATCAGATGCTGCAGAACTTCCTAGATCTCGCAAAGGCTCCGGCATGAGCGGGGATATCAAATCACTGATCGCCACGGCGGTGGAACGCCCGCTGACCCGTGCCGAGGCTGAAGCCGCCTTTACCATCCTGTTTGAAGGCGACGCCACCCCGGCTCAGATCGGCGGTTTGCTGATGACCCTGCGCACACGCGGCGAAACCGTGGATGAATATTCTGCGGCGGCGGCTGTCATGCGTGCCAAATGCAACAAGGTCCGCGCGCCCGAAGGGGCGATGGATATCGTTGGCACCGGGGGCGACGGTAAACACACACTAAATATCTCCACCGCCACCGCCTTTGTAGTGGCCGGGGCCGGCGTGCCTGTGGCCAAACACGGCAACCGCAACCTGTCGTCGAAATCAGGCACCGCCGATGTGCAAAGCCAGATGGGCATCAACGTCATGGTTGGCCCCGACGTGGTGGAAAAAGCGCTGGCTGAGGCTGGGATCTGTTTCATGATGGCACCCATGCACCATCCGGCTATGGCCCATGTGGGACCGGTCCGTGCCGAGCTTGGCACCCGTACCATGTTCAACATTCTGGGCCCGCTGACCAACCCGGCCGGGGTCAAGCGTCAGCTGACAGGCACCTTCACCCGCGATCTGATCCGCCCAATGGCCGAAGTTCTGGGTCAGCTTGGCTCGGAACGCGCCTGGCTCGTGCATGGGTCGGACGGCACCGATGAGCTGACCATCACAGGTGTAAGCTGGGTTGCTGCACTGGAAGAAGACGGCAGCGTGCGGGACGTCGAGGTCCATCCAGAAGATTTCGGTCTGCCTCAGCACCCCTTTGAGGACATCGTTGGTGGGTCGCCCGAAGACAATGCCCGCGCCTTCCGCGCGCTGTTGGAAGGTGCGCAAAACGCCTATCGTGACGCCGTTCTGCTTAATAGCTCAGCGGCTCTGACGATCGCAGGCAAAGCGGCGGATCTGCGCGAAGGTGTCGAGATGGCCCGCACCAGCATCGACAGCGGTGCGGCCAAGGCCAAGCTTGAAGCCATGGCAAAAATCACCCAAGCCTAAATTCAGGCGCGCACCTGACACCGGGTGCGCCCGCCAACACCTGTCGCGCGGCGGCACCGCGCTCTATCTTTTGGAGCCCATATGACCCTCACGCCTCCTGCCGCCTGGGCGCACCTGCCGTTTTTTCGCGAGGATTTTCCCGATATCCTTGCCGCGCTGGATGCCGAGACCCGCGAAATCCTGCCCCCGCGTCATCAGACCTTTGCCGCGCTCGAGGCCTGTTCGCCAGAAAACACCCGCGTGATCATTCTGGGACAAGACCCTTATCCAACGCCCGGCCATGCACATGGGTTGGCCTTTTCGGTTGAACCCGACATTGCCCTGCCCCGTTCACTTCGCAACATTTACAAAGAAATGGTCGAGGATCTGGGACAGGCCCCACTGAATGGCGATCTGCGGTTCTGGGCTAAACAGGGTGTGTTGTTGCTCAACACCGCGCTCAGTGTCCCCGCGGGCGAGGCCGGGGCCCATGCCAAGCTGGGATGGTCAAAACTGACCCAACAGGTCATGGCAGACCTTTCAACCCGCCCCCGCGCCTTTGTGCTTTGGGGCAAACCCGCCCAGGGATTTGCCAAACACATCACCGGCACGCATCACCTGATACTCGAAAGCCCCCACCCCTCCCCTCTCTCGGCCCGACGCGGCTTTTTCGGCTCGCGCCCCTTTTCCCGCGTCAATGAGTGGCTTAAAGCCAATGGGGACAGTGAAGTGAATTGGACAACGCCATGACGACGACCATCCTGGACAAAATCAAAGCCTATAAGCTTGAGGAAGTGGCCGCCGACAAAGCCGCCCGCCCGCTGGCCGATGTCGAAGCCGCCGCGCGCGACGCCTCTCCCGTGCGCCCCTTTGCCAAATCGCTGATCACAGCGGCACAATCGGGCTATGGTTTGATTGCCGAAGTCAAAAAGGCTTCGCCCTCCAAAGGGTTGATCCGGGCTGATTTCGAACCGGCGAAACTCGCCAAGGCCTATGAGGACGGCGGTGCAACCTGTTTGTCGGTGCTCACCGACACCCCATCGTTCCAGGGCGCCAAAGAGTTTCTGGTTCAGGCCCGCTCGGCCACCAATCTGCCCGCCCTGCGCAAAGACTTCATGTATGACACCTATCAGGTGGCTGAGGCCCGCGCTTTGGGGGCCGACTGTATACTGATCATCATGGCGTCGGTTTCGGATGCCCAAGCACAGGAACTGGAAGATGCGGCCTTTGGCTGGGGCATGGATGTTCTGATCGAAACCCATGACGCCGAAGAGATGGAGCGCGCGCTCAAGCTCAAGTCGCCACTGATTGGTGTGAACAACCGCAACCTCAAAACCTTTGAAACCACGCTGGACACAACCCGCGTGTTGTCAAAGATGGTGCCCGCCGAGCGCCACCTGATTTCAGAAAGCGGGCTGAATACCACTCAGGATCTGGCCGATATGGCCGCGACCGGCGCACGCACCTTCCTGATCGGCGAAAGCCTGATGCGCAAAGACGATGTGCGCGCCGCCACCGAAAGCCTTCTGGCCAACCCAGTTCCTGCATAAGAGGTCACCATGAGCGATCACCTGACTCATTTCGATGACAACGGCGCGGCCCATATGGTGGATGTGTCGGAAAAAGCCGTCACCTCGCGCGTGGCCACCGCTGAGGGCTGGGTGAAAATGGCACCTGAGACCTTCGCTCTGATCACCGAGGGGCGCGCCAAGAAAGGCGACGTGGTGGGCGTTGCACGTCTGGCCGGGATCATGGGGGCCAAGAAAACCCCCGATCTGATCCCGCTGTGTCACCCCCTGCCCGTCACCAAAGTCTCGGTCGATCTGACCCAGGACCCCGACCTGCCGGGCCTGCGCATCGAAGCCACCGTGAAAACAACCGGCCAGACCGGGGTCGAAATGGAGGCCCTCACCGCCGTCAGCACCTGCGCCCTGACCGTCTATGACATGGTCAAAGCCGTCGACAAAGCCATGGAAATCGGCGGCGTCCGCGTGATCCTGAAAGACGGCGGCAAATCGGGACGGTACGAAGCAAAATGATCCCTGTCTCCGACGCCCTGTCCAAACTGTTTGATCTGGTTCGGGTGACGGAGCCCGAAGAGGTGCCTTTGGCGCAGGCCAATGGCCGGGTGATGGTCAAAGCGCCCGTTGCGCGCCGCGATCAGCCGCCCTTTGCCGCCTCGGCGATGGATGGCTATGCGCTAGCTGAACCTGATCTGGGCAAAGTTTATAAGGTGATTGGCGAAAGCGCCGCCGGGCATGCCTTTGACGGCACGGTTGGCACCGGGGACTGCGTGCGGATCTTCACCGGGGCACCAGTGCCCGCCGGCGCAACCCATGTTGCGATCCAAGAGGATGTCACGCGCACAGGGGATCAGATCACACTCAATGATCTTGATCGCGGTACGAATATTCGCCCTGCCGGTGGCGATTTCCATGCGGGTCAGACCCTGCCCGTGCCTAAAACGCTCACGCCCAACGACATCGCCCTGCTCGCGGCGATGAATATCCCGACGGTGACCGTGGCGCGCCAACCGAAGGTGGCGTTGATTTCAACCGGAGATGAACTTGTCATGCCGGGCGAAAACCCCGGCCCTGACCAGATCATCGCCTCGAACACCTTTGGCCTTCAGGCACTGCTGCGCGACCATGGCGCCCTGCCTCGCGTGTTGCCCATTGCGCGCGATTCCGAGAGTTCCTTGCGGACGGTTTTCGGCATGGTGGATGACGCTGATCTTGTGATCACCATTGGCGGTGCTTCGGTGGGCGATCATGATCTCGTCGCAAAAGTGGCCGAAAATCTGGGCATGGACCGCGCCTTTTACAAAGTCGCCATGCGTCCGGGTAAACCTTTGATGTCGGGTCGTTTGGGGGGGGCGATGATGATGGGCCTGCCCGGCAATCCGGTCTCGGCAATGGTTTGTGGCCATGTCTTTGTCCTGCCAGTGATCCGTGCCATGCTGGGGTTGCAGGCCGCGCCTGCCACACAGCTGAGCGCACCTTTGGCGGCGGATTTGGGCGAGAACGGACCGCGTGAGCATTACATGCGGGCGCATCTTGGAGCCGACGGTCTGACGGTTTTTGAACGCCAGGACTCAAGCCTTCTGGGAGTATTGCAACAGGCCAACGCCCTTGTTGTCCGTCCACCCCATGATTCAAAACGCAAAAAAGGCGCAAAAATTTCGTATATCCCGCTTTGACGCTTGAGTTATCCACAGCCTCAGGTTGACACAAACCAAGAACATGCGTAGAACAAAACGAGATACGCATGGAGGGCGGCAATGCTGACGAAAAAACAGCTCGATCTGTTGAATTTCATCAACACGCGGTTGCAACGTGATGGGGTACCGCCCAGTTTTGATGAAATGAAGGATGCTTTGGATCTGCGATCCAAGTCTGGCATTCACCGCCTGATCACCGCGTTGGAAGAACGAGGGTTCATCCGCCGCCTAGCCCATCGCGCCCGCGCAATTGAGATCGTCAAACTGCCCGAAAGTCTGGGGGGCGCGCCAAGCGGGTTCACCCCGACGGTGATCGAAGGCGATGCACCGGCGTCCACGCCTGCCTCAGCCATTCCGGTGATCCAAAGCGGCATCGCCAACCTACCGTTGATGGGTCGCATCGCAGCCGGTCGCCCGATTGAAGCCATCAATGAATCGCCCCCAAACTTCGCTGTTCCCGGTCAGATGATTCAGGGCAATGCCCCACATTACGCCCTTGAGGTACGTGGAGATTCCATGATCGAGGCCGGTATCAATGATGGCGACGTGGTTGTGATCCGCGAGTCCAATCTGGCCGATGAAGGGGATATCGTGGTGGCGCAGGTCGAAGGCTATGAGGCCACGCTCAAACGGTTCCGCCGTCGCGGTGGCATGGTTGTCCTTGAGGCGGCCAATCCCAGATATGAACCCCGCGTCTTGCCCGAAGGCTCTGTTTCGGTTCAGGGGCGTTTGGTTGGGCTCATCCGCACCTACTAGGGCGCGCTACTGCCATTGGGGGTGCCACAACCGCACCCCAGATAGATCCCGGGCCGTCACACGTTGCGGCCCGTTTTTCGTGACGATGAGTGCCACAGATCCGGTTTGGCGCAATTCATCCGGCGTGAACACCTGACAGGGGCCGGTCAAATCTAGCACTTTGTCGGACACAACCCATTGGTTTTCGGCGCAGCTGTGCACCGTTGCAGCCGCACGTTTGCCTTTGGCATGGATCACTTCAATCCCTGCAAACTCCGCTTTTGAAATCCCGCCTGTCACGGCATTTGGCCAAAGCGACGCGGCCTCGGCCTGTGTGCCCGCCTGGCCGTCATTTTCAAGCCAGCTCTCTGCAACAAAACGCGCACCTTTGGGGCGTGACAGGACGCGGTGGCCATCGATCCACCCTCCGACCAATCCTCCGGAGTCCGCGATCAGAATATGAGGACGTGTTGAGGTGATCCAAAACACGGCGGCGAAGACCATGATAGCCGCCCCGGTCAAGCGCCCCCGCCCTTGCCAGAGACATGACACCAAGCCCCCGAAGGCCAAAAACGGCAATACCCCCGCCTGGGGGGCCACGACGGGCCGGATTGCCCCTGACCACTGTGCCACGGTGTTGGCCACACCGAGGATCCAATCAAGCCCAAGACCCATGACCCACAAAGCAATCCACTCATAGCCAATGGGCATCAACAGCGCCGACAGAACGGCCATGGGCACAACGATCAACCCCATCACCGGAACCGCCAACAGATTGGCGAGCAGACCATATTGCGAGATCTGGTTGAAATGCGCCATGCCCACCGGCCCAGTGGCGGCCCCGGCCACTGCGGAGGACACCAGCAACGAGACAAAGGGCATCAACCAACGGGGGATTTCGCGATGCACCTGCCAAGCGCTCAAACGCTCAAACACCGCCACCAAGGCCGTTGTCGCCGCAAACGACATCTGAAATCCCGGACTGAGCAAGGCCTGCGGTTGCCACATCAAGATAACAAGTGCCGCCATGGCCACACTGCGCAGGCTGAGCGCCCGCCGATCAAGCATCACCGCCACGAGAGCAACAGCTGCCATCACAAAGGCGCGCTGTGTCGCCACACTACCCCCCGACAACAACAGATACCCCGAGGCGGCGATCAACGCGGCTCCGGCCGCCAGTTTCTTGATCGGCCAATAGTGCCGGGGATAGGGCACCAACAGCATGACAACCCGCAGAGCGGCAAAGACAAATCCGGCCACCAACCCCATGTGCAGCCCTGAAATCGCCAGAAGATGCGCCAGATTGGTGTCACGCAGCGCCTGTAATGTCTCCTGCCCCATACCTGACCGGTCGCCTGTCATGACCGCCGCAGCAAACGCCCCGCGTTCACCGGGCAACAGCTCTTGTACCTGCCGCGACAGATCCATCCGGAGGCGAAACACCCTCTGACCGTGCTCAGCTCTCTGCCACAGGACCATCGGCGTGCGGGTGTATCCGACCGCTCCCAGGCGCAGAAACCAGGCATGTCGCTGAAAATCAAATCCCCCCGGTTCGACCGGACCTGACGGCGGTGACAGATGGCCGGTCATCATCACCACATCCCCCGGCGCAGGTGACATAAATTGGTCGCCATGCAGTGACACCCGTACGCGTCTTGGCGAAAGGCCCGGGTCCATACGTGACAAAACAACCTGATCCAGCGTGATCCGCAGGGCGTCGCTTGACGAACGGTCCATGCCGACGACCCGCCCCTGAATGGGACCATAATACCGGTATTCAATCACGGGCGCCGATATCAGACGGGCTTTGCCCCCCGCCAGTGCGAATCCCAGCGACGCCAAAGCAAGGAGCGCGACCAGAGGCCCGCCCACAGCACCAAAGCGGCGTTGCAAGAGTAGGATTGGAACACTTGCCCCGGCGCAGGTCCAGAACACCCAGTCTGGCGGTTCAAATCGCAGGGCAAAGTAGATCCCGATCCCCAAGGCCAATGCCACCGGAGACCAAGGAAAGAGATATCCACGTTGCGCCAAAATCGCGCTGACTAAAAACTGAAAGGGCGCTCGCATGCTTGCCCCGAACCCGACCACTGGTTATGCACCCTCAAACGCTAGGCCCAAGACCGTTATCAAAAGGTTAACCACGATGTCCGCTGAGATTGTCACTCGTTTCGCCCCCTCCCCCACCGGCTACCTGCATATCGGTGGCGCGCGCACGGCATTGTTCAACTGGCTCTATGCCCGCGCCCGTGGTGGCAAGTTCCTGCTGCGTATCGAAGACACAGACCGCGCGCGGTCGACACCCGAGGCCACTCAGGCCATTCTAACCGGCATGGCCTGGCTTGGACTGGACCATGACGGTGAGGTGGTGAGCCAGTTTGACCGGGCCGACCGACATGCCGAAGTGGCACACGCACTTCTGGCCAAGGGTGCCGCCTACAAATGTTTCGCCACACAGGAAGAGATCGAAGCCTTCCGCGAAAATGCGCGGGCCGCAGGCACCTCGACACATTACCAAAGCCCCTGGCGCGATGCCGACCCGGCCACCTTCCCCGATGCGCCCTATGTTGTGCGTCTGAAAACCCAGAAAGAAGGGGAAACCGTGATCACCGATGAGGTGCAGGGCTCGGTTCGGATCAAAAACGAAAACCTCGACGACATGATCCTGCTGCGCTCGGATGGCACGCCGGTCTATATGCTTGCGGTTGTGGTCGACGATCACGACATGGGCGTCACCCATGTGATCCGGGGTGACGATCACCTCAACAACGCCGCCCGTCAGATGGGCATCTACACCGCCATGGGTTGGGATCTGCCGACCTATGCGCATATCCCGCTGATCCATGGCCCGGATGGCAAAAAACTGTCGAAACGCCATGGGGCACTGGGTGTCGAAGAATACCAGAGCATGGGCTATCCGGCGTCAGGCATGCGGAACTATCTGGCGCGTCTGGGCTGGAGCCACGGCGATGACGAGTTCTTTACTGACGCGCAGGCAAAAGAATGGTTTGATACCGACGGAATCGGCAAATCGCCCGCGCGGTTCGATTTTAAGAAATTGGAAAACATTTGTGGGCAACACATAGCTGTCACCGAAGATGCTGCATTGCTGCATGAGATCGTGAAGTTCCGTGAGGTCACAGGCCTGCCTGCCCTGTCGGACATTCAGACGCAGCGGTTGGGTGACGCGATATATTGTTTGAAAGAACGGGCAAAAAAATTCCCGGAACTACTTGAAAAAGCTCACTTTGCGCTTGTCGAAGGCGTGATCGAGCCCGAACCGAAGGCCGCAAAAAATCTTGATGCGGTATCCCGTGGTATACTGAGCGCGTTGACGCCGCAGCTGCAAAATGCTAGCTGGACACGGGATGAACTAGAGACAGTGCTCAACGGCTTTGCAGAAGCTCAGGGCACCAAGTTCGGCAAGCTGGCAGGCCCGCTTCGGGCGGCGCTGGCCGGCCGAGCCGCTACGCCGAGCGTCTTTGACATGATGCTCGTACTGGGTCGTGAAGAGACGCTTGCCCGTCTGACCCAGGCTGCGACCGGAGGAGAGCACTGAGCCAAGCATTTTGGTCTCGGCTTCCTTTGGTCATGTGAAAACAACAGGCGCGGGCCGTATCCTCGGCCCCGCAGGTTCCTGACAGAAGGATAACAGCATGGCTGAACCGACCAAAACCGCGACGCTGACCCTGGATGGCCAGAGCTATGATCTGCCCGTTCTCTCGCCCTCAGCTGGCCCGGACGTGATCGACATTCGCAAGCTGTATGGCCAGGCGGGTGTCTTCACCTACGACCCAGGCTTTACTTCAACCGCAAGCTGCGACAGCACCATCACCTTTATCGATGGCGGCAAAGGTGAATTGCTGCACCGTGGCTACCCTATTGATCAGCTCGCAGGCAAATCGCACTATCTCGAGGTCTGCTACCTGCTGCTCTACGGTGAACTGCCTTCGGCGGCCGAACTGGAAAAGTTCGAAGACACCATCACCAACCACACCATGATCCACGAGCAGATGCACAACTTCTTCCGTGGTTTCCGTCGCGATGCGCATCCGATGGCAACCATGGTGGGTGTAGTGGGCGCCATGTCGGCCTTCTATCACGACAGCACCGACATCGCCGATCCGGTTCAGCGTGAAATCGCGTCGCACCGTCTGATCGCGAAGATGCCGACCATCGCTGCGATGGCCTATAAGTACTCGATTGGTCAGCCCTTCGTGTATCCGCGCAACGACCTCGATTATGCGGCCAACTTCCTGCACATGTGCTTTGCCGTGCCTGCCGAGGAATATGTGGTTGATCCGATCCTGGCGCGCGCCATGGACCGCATCTTCACCCTGCATGCGGATCACGAACAGAACGCCTCGACCTCGACCGTGCGTCTGGCCTCGTCTTCGGGTGCAAACCCGTTTGCCTGTATCGCGGCGGGCATCGCCTGCCTCTGGGGCCCGTCGCATGGTGGCGCCAACCAGGCCTGCCTCGAAATGCTCAAGGAAATCGGCTCGCCCGAGAACATTCCTGAGTATATCGCCCGCGCCAAAGACAAGAGCGATCCGTTCCGTCTGATGGGCTTTGGCCACCGCGTGTACAAGAACTTTGACCCACGCGCGACCGTGATGAAACAGTCGGCGGACGAAGTTCTCGATCTGCTGGGTGTGGAAAACAACCCGGTACTGGCCACGGCTAAAGCTCTGGAAGAGGCCGCGCTGGCCGATCCGTATTTCGCTGAGAAAAAGCTGTTCCCGAATGTCGACTTCTATTCGGGCATCATTCTCGAGGCGATGGGCTTCCCCACCTCGATGTTCACCCCGATCTTCGCGCTGTCGCGCACCGTGGGCTGGATCTCGCAGTGGAAAGAACAGCTGGAAGATCCACAGCTGAAAATCGGTCGTCCGCGTCAGCTCTATGAAGGCGAAACCGCCCGCGATTATACCGATATCGAGAACCGTTAAGAATTTCTCGAATCGCTGAACAGAAACCCGGTCCACCGCTGTGGGCCGGGTTTTTCTTTTGGTTTTGCGTGTTTTTCAAATTTTGAGAATGCGGAACAACCTCACGGGTTGTTTCCAGATCGAGAACAACGCGACGCCAATTGTGGCGGGAGTTGGGCGGAAACAATGTGTTGCGCAAAATTAAGGAGAATTCGCGGAAAAATCAGGACATTGCGGGCGGGTACATTGTGAAATTCAGGTAGAGGAACCGCTCATGCCAACCGAAATTTTGTTGGGGATTGATCCGCAGGTCACGCTTCGGGTGACAGAGGACGAAGGCAACCTTCTGCTGCAGGTGATTGCAGATAAGCCAGAAGAAACCGACATTGACGCGATTTTTCTAAATCTGACAAATGCCGCTGATGTGCCTGCCCTGACCATCTATCCGACGGTCAATCTTGATCAGGTCACCGCCTTTGAGGTCAACCCGGGACAGCTCAATCAGGTCAGCAACGGTGCCACCCTGCAGGACAGCTATGATGTGAAGGTCGAGTTCGGCTCTGAGCCCGACAGCACCGCCGGTGATCAGGATCTTGCGGTCTTTACCTTCTGGGTGGATGGCGGCAGCGGTTATCTGACCGCCGACAGCATCGATCTCGACAATCTGACCGTGGTGGTCAATTCGGACAACGGTGCCGGTCAGGCCCTGACCACAGGCGCGGGCTCGGCTCCGGCACAGGTGCCTGTCGTGGTCACCCACTCCGAGGATTTTGACGGCCTCTGGAACCCGACCCAGAGCGACGACGTTGTCCGCGCCGATGGCTGGGATGTCCGCCACGGCGAGTTGCACACAGACGGGCGCAACGACGGACAGCTGGTGTTCGACGAGGTTTCAACCGATGGTCCGGTCGAATTTGCCTTTGACGCCCGTGGCGTGAACATCCGCGAGTTTGAAAACTCGGGCCGTTATGAAGACAGCCTGCGGGTCGAGGTTCAGGTCGACGGGGGCGACTGGGTTCTGCTGGACGAGTTTCAGGTCAACGATGCGGGCACCGCGCTGGTGGGATCGGAAACGGGCCAGACCATCACCTCTGAAACGTCGGGCCTGACCTATACCGGCGGTCGGCTTGAGAGCGCCTCAGAAAATGTTCAGTTCCGCTTTGTGTCGGACATGTCGGCCTATAATGAACAGGTGCGCATCGACAATGTCGAGATCCGTGCAACCGAAATGGTGGATGTCAAAGGTGACAACCTGCTGGTCAATGGTGGGCTGGAAAGCTCGGTGGCCGAAGGCACATGGGTCGCCAATGGCGATGTCGCTGGCTGGACAAGCAACAATGGCGGTATCGAAGCCTGGGGCGATGGGTTCCGTGGCCATGACGCCAGCGAAGGTGACAGCTTTATCGAGCTGGACCGTCACGGCGCAGGTCAGGCAGTGGATCGCATTCATCAGGACGTCCAAACCGAGGCAGGCCAGACCTACGAGCTGAGCTTTGATGCGGCGCAACGTGGGCACGACAGCGATCATGTCGAAGTCTACTGGAACGGCACCCTGATGCGCACCGTCTCGCCTGAGGACACGGATTGGGAAAACTTCTCGGTCACGGTCACCGGCACCGGCGCTATGGATCGTCTGGAGTTCCGTGAACTGGCCTCAGAAAACGACAGCACCGGCCCCTTGCTGGACAACATCCATCTGGAAGAGACCGACGCCACCAACCTTCTGGTCAATGGTGGGCTGGAAAGCTCGGTCGCTGACCGCACCTGGACACCAAATGGCGACGTTGAGGGCTGGACAAGCAACAATGGCGGCATCGAGGCCTGGGGCAATGGATTCCTCGGCAATCAGGCCTCAGAGGGTCGCAGCTTTGTCGAGCTGGACCGCCATGGCTCAGGGCAGGAGATCGACCGCATCCATCAGGATGTTCAGACCAGCGAAGGGGAAACCTATACGCTGACCTTTGATGCCGCTCAGCGGGGTCATGATAGCGACAGCATCGAGGTCTATTGGAACGACACACTGGTTCAGACCGTGTCGCCCGATGACACCGATTGGGAAAGCTTCTCGGTTGATGTGACCGGCACCGGCGGTATGGACCGCGTGGAATTCCGCGAGCTGGCCTCGGAAAATGACAGTACCGGTCCCTTGCTGGACAATATCAGCCTTGTTGAGGCTGGCGATGATGCAGGTTCGTCCGGGCCGGATCAATATGCGGTCACCTATGAAGACATCATGGCGCCACCTTCCGAGGATGACACGCCAGCCGAGGCAGACGCCGATCAGAACCAAGACGATCTGGCCGACATGGTTGGCTGATCTGACTCGCTGAATCGAAAGCCCCACCGCAGATACCTGTGGTGGGGCTTTTGGTTTTCAGAACGGTCTGTTTTGCGCCTTAACGGCCTTCGTAGCCGGCCGGGCGTTTTTCCAGAAACGCCATCACACCCTCAATGAAGTCGCGGCTTTTGCCGCAATCGCCCTGCAGCTTGGCTTCCAGCGCAAGCTGATCTCCAAGCTCATTGTCAAACGATGCGCGCATGGCTTCTTTCACCTTGCGGTAGGCCAAGGTTGGTCCATTCGCCAGATGCGCTGCCCGTTTGGCGATATGATCCGCAAATGCATCATCAGCTACAGCTTCCCAGATCATGCCCCAGTCATCTGCCTGACGTGCGGTGATTTTCTCGGCAAACAGTGCGGCGCCCATGGCTTTAGCCAGCCCCATTTGGCGTGGCAGATACCAGGTGCCACCGGCATCCGGGATCAATCCGATCTTGGTGAAGGCCTGCACAAAATAGGCGCTCTCGGTGGCGATCACCACATCCGCAGCCAGTGCCAAATTAGCCCCTGCCCCCGCCGCAGCACCATTGACCGCCGTAATCGTTGGGATCGGGCACTCGTAGATCGCCGTCAACAGCGGCACATATTCCTCGTTCAACGTGCGCTGCAGATCCAGATCGCGGATGTTCTTTGTGTCACCCAGATCCTGCCCCGAACAGAATGAACGCCCCGCACCGGTCAGAACCAGAGCCCGCGCCTCTCGTCCGGCCCGGGCCACCGCGTCCGCCAGCTCGGCACGCATCTGGGCATTCAGCGCGTTCATCACATCCGGGCGGTTCAGAGTGATTGTGGCCACACCGTCGTCTACGGCATAGGTGATGGTATCATACTGCATTGAGCTCTCCCTCGGGTTCTTGGGCGCATCAAACACGCCTGCCCCTTGGTTGGCAAACACCTACGCCGCGTCATTTGTCCTGAACCGAGATAAGCGTTATTTCCGGCCATTCAACTGCGCAATCAGAGACTTGCCCTCTGGACTGGGGGCCTGCTCAAGACGAGAATAGACCGCCCCGTCGCGCGTACGGGTGAGCAGGCGGTTCTCGATCATGCTCCGACGGATCTGCGCCGCATCTTTGAACAGACAACAGGCGTCTATGCGGGTGCTGATCTGGCGTTCGCTGAAACTCTCGCGCGCCGGGATCTGCGCCCAGATCGCCCAGAAGCACAGCGCCTGTATCTGCGTTTTACCGGGCCAGCGTATCAACTGCCCCTGCCCGTCAAAATGCGCCAGCGCCCGGGCGACCCGTTTCTGATCGGCCAAAGGTGCCGGTTCATGCGCCGCCCGCAGGTGTTGGTAATTGCGATATCCCGCCGCGCGGGCCAGAAGCCCAAGTGCCTCAAGATGGCTGGGTGGGGTCTCAAGCTCGGCCCGCAGAGCTTTGGCAAAGCGGCTCAGATCGGGAATGGTCAGTTGAATGGTGTCACGGCTCATCTGCGTCTCCAATATGGATGTCGCACCCGGTAGATCCGGTCAGGAGGTCCGCCCTTGTCCAAAGACATCCCTGACAGCAATCAGATGATATCAAAATATGGCAGGTTTAGCGCATGGCGGAGCCTGGGTTCTGCCGACCCTGCCGCAACTTAGCGAGCAAGATCAACAGAGACAAGTCACTCGTCCAGCAGCTCTTTCACCCGTGCCTTTTCTGCGTCACTCAACCCTTCGACCCCAACGGGCGTCGCGGTTGAACGGCGGCGCACATAGGTGATCCCCATGCCCAGAGCCAGAATGAAGACCAAGGGCCCCGAGCCCCAGAGGACCCAGTTCCAGCCGCCAGTTGTCGGACGTAGCAAAACAAACTCGCCGTAGCGGTCGACGATGAAATCAACAACTTCGCTGTCCGCATCCCCGGCCAAAAGACGGTCGCGCACCAGAATACGCAGATCCTTTGCCAGCGACGCATTGGATTCATCGATGCTTTCGTTCTGGCACACCAGACAGCGCAAACCGTCTGAAATATGCCGCGCCCGCGCCTCAAGCACGGGGTCATCCAGAATTTCATCCGGCTCCACTGCACCAACCGGCAAAGCCAAAGTCAGGGCCAGAGCCGCGCCTGTCAGCAATCCACGCATCCCGCTCTCCTTATTCCGCTGGAACGCCGACAGCGCGGCTTTTCTTTGCCCCGGCGGCAACACGGTAGCGCCGGTCAGACAGGCTCAGCAATCCACCAATCGACATCAGGATACAGCCGCCCCAGATCCAGTTCGCCAGCGGTTTGATATAGACCCGCATGACCCAGCCGCCGTCGTCCTGTTTGTCACCGATGACAACATAGATATCACGCAGGAACCGATAGTCGATCGCCGCCTCTGTGGTCGGCATCTGCGCCACAGGATAAGTGCGTTTTTCTGGTGCCACACGCACAAGCTCATCTCCGCCCCGACGTACGATCACATCCGCCATGTCTGAGAAATAATTCGGCCCGCGCACCCGCTCGACCCCTTTTAGCTCAAACTCGAACTGGCCCACGGTAAAGGGCTGATCAATATAAGCGACCCGGATGTCTTCTTCTTCCCAAGCCATCAGCCCTGCAATGCCAAGCATTGTGATCCCCAGACCACCATGCGCCACGGCCTTACCCCAATCTGCGCGCGGAAGGCGCAGCAAACGGCTATAGTCGCGCTTGCGCCCTGTGCGGCTGAGCAGATCGACAACCGCCCCGCCAACAAGCCATGCGCCCAGGAACACACCCACCGGCCCCAACATGCTGCGCCCGGTCTGAAGCACCCAGACCAGTGCCATCAGCGCAAGTGCGAGTGCCAGCGCAGGTGCTAGATCTTTCAAAGCCTTGCCAATTTTACCGCGTTTCCAGCTGAGGATGGACCCAACAGGCAACAGCAGCCCCAGCAGCACCATAAAGGGCGTGAAGGCCATATTGAAAAACGGCGCGCCGACCGAGAGCTTTCGCTCAAAGAACATCTCGGCCACAAGCGGCCACATGGTGCCGACAAACACCACAAAGCTGGCAACCGCCAGAAGGATATTGTTGGCCACCAGCGCGCTTTCGCGGCTGACCACGCCAAACACGCCTTTGGCCTCCATCACCTGCGCGCGCGCTGCGAACAGCGTCAGCGCGCCACCGGTGAAGAACACCAAGATAGCAAGAATAAAGACACCGCGTTCGGGATCATTGGCAAAGGCATGTACCGAGGTCAAAAGACCCGAGCGCACAATGAAGGTGCCGATCAGGGAAAAGCCGAAGGCCATAATCGCCAGAAGCATGGTCCAGCTTTTCAGCGCCTCACGCTTTTCGACCACAATTGCCGAATGCAGCAACGCCGCCGCAAAGAGCCATGGCATGAACGAGGCGTTTTCCACCGGGTCCCAGAACCAGAACCCGCCCCAGCCCAGCTCGTAATAGGCCCACCAGCTGCCCAACGCGATGCCGATGGTAAGAAACACCCAGGCCGCCAAGGTCCAAGGGCGGACCCAACGGCCCCAGGCCGCATCCACACGTCCTTCGATAAGCGCGGCGACTGCAAAGCTGAAACAGATGCTCAGGCCCACATAGCCGAGATAGAGAAACGGCGGATGAAAAGCCAAACCCGGATCCTGCAACAGTGGGTTCAGATCCGTGCCGTCAAACGGCGGAACCGCCACACGGATAAACGGGTTTGAGGTGAACAGAATGAAGGCAAAGAACGCCACGGCGATGGCCGATTGGACCGACAGCACCCGCGCACGCAGGGTCGGCGGCAGATTGCCCCCAAACCACGCGGCCATGGCACCAAACAGGGTCACAATCAACACCCACAACAGCATCGAGCCTTCGTGGTTCCCCCAGACACCGCTGATCTTATACAGCATCGGTTTCAAAGAATGACTGTTGGCATAGACCAGCTGCACCGAGAAATCCGAGACCACAAAGGCATAGGTCAGCGCGCCAAAGGCGGTCGCTGTCAGAGCAAACTGCGCCGAGGCCGCGGGTTCGGCCACCGCCATCCATCCCGGCCAACGTTTGTGGGCACCAATCAGGGGCACCACCATCTGCACGATGGCGGTCAAAAAGGCGAGGATCAGGGCGAAGTGACCGAGTTCTGTAATCATGCGCCAACTATAGTCCCGCCCACGCGCGCTTCCAATGGTTTGCGTCTGGGGTGGGTTCACTATGTCGCGGGTTGCTGTGCGACCTTGGAAAAACGGGCCTCATATGAGGCCCGCCTGTTCATCTCTGTGACTGTTTCCAGGCCTCCAGCGCCGGATTGGGGCTCTCAGGATTGTCAAGTTCCGGTGCGGTAGGTTCAGCCAGCGCCTCAACAGATTTGAGCGTCTCAACCACCTGTGGCACAGCGGCCATCGTCGTTGCCAGATCGCGTTGAAACGCCTGCCCCTTGGCCTGATGGCGCGCACCAAAGTAAAAGCTCACGATCGCCGCCAAGAGCCACCACAGCGGTTCTGGCACCAGAGCGATCCCCGCCATACGCGCGGCAAACCAGATGGGGTCTACCATGGCCGAGATAAACAACCCAAGTGTGCCCAGCGCCATGGCCGGGCGTGGAATGCGATTGAGCGCATCCATCAACCGATCAAAGCTCCCACGCTGAACCACCTGAAATTCCTGAGCAAATTGCCCCAGTGCCGCGACCTGCATCTCATGCCCGCGCGCGGCCTGTGCCTCGGCATTGACCCGAAACACCTGCGCCGTCTCGGCCACGATGTTGCGCCCGCCACCAAAAATGACGCTGATCATGCGTTCAATCAGCCCCATGACGCCACCCGAGCCGCAAACTGTGTGTCGCTCAGGTGATAGCGTGGTGAAATGAATTCTTCCGCACGTTTGATCCAACCACCTTTGCCTCCGACCCGGCTACGCGCATATTTGCGACTGGCCGGGCGTCGATCAGCCAAGCGGAAGTAATAATTGCGCCGCGCAATCCCATAGGCATCCACCAGATGATCCTGCGCCCGCGCCCAGACCTGCGCCGTGGCGGCGATGGTCTTTGGCCCAATGGCCCCATCCACCGAGACCTGCGCGCCCATCTCATTAAGCAACCGTTGCAGAATCTTCACCGCATTGGACCCGGCATTCACATACATATCGAACACCGTCGACTGAAGCGCGACAGGCAGCTCGCCAATCCGGGGACGCTGAAAATAGTGATCGATAAAGATATCCACCGCCTGATCCCGGTTGAGATGGCGCACGTCCTGTGCGGTTACTGCGCCGTCCCCGGTGAGGTCCAGTCCCAATCGCCGCATGGTGTGAATGGTCACGCCATATTTCGTCGCCCCGCCGGGATCATCCGGATCGTTCACATAGCCCCCTTCACGCGCCACAATCTCATCCGCGATCTGGCGCACGTCATGTTTGAAAACTGCCATTGGTCTCTCTCTCGCAATGCCTGTATCACTGCGCCAAAGGGTGAGAGCCCGAGCTTAATCCTCTCTGACAGGAGCGTGCGCTATGACCGCAAATGACATTATCAAGATGCTAGATTTGGCCCCTCACCCTGAGGGAGGCTATTACCGCCAGACATGGCAGGCCGAGGGCGAAGGGCGCGCCTCGGGCACAAGTATCTATTTCCTGCTGAAAGCCGGTGAAAACAGCCATTGGCATCGCGTCGATGCGGCCGAGATCTGGCACTACTATGCAGGTGCGCCACTTATTCTGTCGATTTCTGAAACGGATACCGGCCCCAAACAGGAGCACACGCTGGGCCCTGACCTCATGGCCGGGCAACGCCCACAGCTTATCGTGCCAACGGGAGACTGGCAGGCCGCTAGAACCACCGGGGACTGGACGCTGGTGGGCTGTACCGTATCCCCCGGATTTCAGTTTGAAGGGTTTGAGCTGGCAGAGCCGGATTTCGATATCCCGTAAATCCCACTCAAATCGAAAATTATCCGAGGGGGCCGTACCAGCGGAAGGGGGCATTGCCCCCTCCCCCAATTTTCTTATCCCGCGTGGCGGTGAACATAGGCCAAGAGCTGGGCCGTTGAGCCATCTTTGCCTTCATTGGGCGCGTCCTCGCTGACCAAAGGTCCAAGTGCGGTGGCAAGCTCTTTTCCAAGCTCAACACCCCATTGATCATACGAGTTGATCCCCAGGATCACCCCTTCGACAAACACGCGATGTTCATAGAGCGCAATGATTTTGCCCAATGTTTCCGGGTCCAGCTTGGGATAGATCAGGGTCGTCGACGGACGGTTGCCCGCAAACACCCGGTGACGCGCCTGACGTTCCAGCTCGGGCCCATCAAATTTGTCCGCGACCTTCGCCCGCGCCTCATCCAGCGAGCGCCCCCGCATCAGGGCCTCGGACTGGGCCAGACAATTGGCAACCAAAAGCTGATGATGATGTGCCAGATCCGGTTCATGCCCTTCGGCGGCCACCAAAAACTCGCAGGGGATCACAGCAGTGCCCTGATGGATCAGCTGATAAAAGGCATGCTGTCCATTGGTGCCGGGTTCGCCCCAGACCACCGGTCCTGACGGCCCCGGAAGATCCGCACCATCCATCGAGACACCTTTGCCGTTGCTCTCCATCTCAAGCTGTTGAAGATAGGCTGGCAGACGCATCAACCGGTTGTCGTAGGGCAGAACCGCGCGGGTGCCATATCCCATCCCCTGATGGTGCCACAGCCCCACCAGCGCCAAAAGCACAGGCAGGTTTTCCTCAAGTTCGGCGGATTGAAAATGCCGATCCATCTCTTGACCGCCGCGCAGAAAGGCACGGAACGCGTCGGGGCCGATGGCAAGCATCATCGAAAGGCCAATTGGCCCCCACATGGAATAACGGCCACCCACCCAATCCTCGAAGCCAAAGACCCGCTCGGCGGGAATGCCAAAGGCAGCCGCACCGGGAACGTTCGAGCTGAGCGCAACAAAACGCCCGTCATGCGATACGCCTTTGTCGTCCAGCCAGGCTTTGGCTGTCCGGGCGTTGGTCATGGTTTCAATGGTGGTGAATGTTTTGGACGCCACGATAAACAGCGTCTTTGCCGGATCACAGCGGCGCAGCGTATCGGCAATATCCGCGCCATCCACATTTGACACGAAATGACAGCGCGGCCCGTCGTGATAAGGCGCCAGAGCCAGCACCCCCATCACCGGTCCAAGGTCCGATCCGCCAATTCCGATATTCACCACATCGGTGAACTCACCGGCGCGGATTTCACGCGCCAGATCTTCCATGCGCCCCAGGGTGTCTAAAACCTCAGGCATGACATCCGCGCCATCGACCTCAATGGCACCGCCATCGAGATTACGCAGAGCGGTATGCAGCACCGCACGCCCTTCGGTTTCATTGATTTTGTCCCCGCGGAACATCGCCGCGCGCCGTCCGGCCACATCCGTATCACGCGCCAGTTTCAGCAGGTCCTCAAAGATCGCGTCATCCAGTTGCGTCTTGGAATAGTCGAAAAACAGCCCCAAGGCCTCGGTGCTAAACCGCGCGCCCCGTGAGCTGTCGTCAAACAAATCTTCAATCCGGCGTTCAGAAACCCGCGCCGCCTGTGCTGTCAAATCTGACCACATACTCTATTCCGCCCAATGAACTTTAGCACCCGACAACACCGCATTGATCGGTGCCTCTGAGGCCGGCAACCCTTTGGCTGCTTCCAATGCCTTGCGCTTCTCCGCCCCAAAGATCAGCACATGTTTGCTCAGCGCACCATTCAGGACAGGCGCCGTCAAGGTGATACGTGGCTCGGGCGCACCCGGTGCCCGCATGGGCAGCAAAATCGGAGCATCTGAGGCCAAGGCCTGATGCAGCTTGTCCGCGCCCGGGAAAAGCGAGGCCGTGTGCATATCGCTGCCCATGCCCAGCAGCAAAACCGCCAATGGCAACTCAGGTTCCAGCGCTTTAGCCAGATCATCCAGTGCCTCTTCGGGGTGTTCTGCAGGTGCGTAAAGCGGCAGATATCCCGCCGCAGCGGCCCGATCGACCAACAGACGTTCCCGCAACAGGCGGGTGTTGGACCGTTCGTGATCTTCCGGCACCCAGCGCTCGTCATTCAACAGCACATCAACGCGGCTCCAATCCAGATCGGCGGCGCAGAGATCGTCGAACACCGGCCCCGGCGAGGTCCCACCCGGCACCGCAAAGGCGACGCGATCCTCATGCAGCAACGCCGCCTCTAGATCACCGGCCAGTTGGTTCGCCAGATTGATCACCAACATTTCACGGTCGGCGTATTCGATAAATTCATAGCTCATGCTTTGATCTCCCGCCATTTGCGCCCGTCGCGATGCATCAGCATCAGCGCGTCTTCAGGACCCGAGGACCCTGCATCATAGGGTTTGGGAACTTCGCCCCGCTTTTGCCAGCCTTCGATGATCGGATCGGTCCAAGCCCAGGCTGCCTCGACCTCGTCTCCGCGCATAAACAGCGTCTGGTTGCCACGGATCACATCCATGATCAGACGTTCATAGGCATCTGGCACCTCTTCCACCTCTGGCCCCAAAGCCTCGGCAAAGCTCATGTCCAGCGGCACATCCACCAGACGCATGCCCCCCGGTCCCGGTTCTTTGATGGTCACGTCCAGCGTCATGCCTTCATTGGGCTGCAAACGAATGGCCAGAACATTGCGGTGATGACCCGCGTCCGCGCCAAAAATCGAATGCGGCGCATCTTTGAACACCACGGCAATTTCCGAGGTCCGCGCCCGCAGTTTCTTACCCGTGCGCAGGTAAAACGGTGTGCCGGCCCAGCGCCAATTGGAGATATGGCATTTCAACGCCACAAAGCTCTCGGTTTTTGAACGCGGATCGCCCACATGTTCGCGATAGCCCGGCTGGTGTTCATCCGCATCATACTGCCCCCGGGCAATGTGGTGGTAATCCACCGGATCCAGCGCTCGGATCACTTTGAGTTTTTCGTCCCGCACGGCGTCGGGTTCAAACCGCGCCGGGGGCTCCATCGCGATCAGGCACAGGAGCTGCATCAGGTGGTTCTGCACCATATCCCGCATGGCGCCGGATTTATCGTAATAGCCACCACGACCACCCACATCCACAGTTTCCGCGACGGTGATCTGGATATGATCCACGTATTGGGCATTCCACAGCGGCTCGAACAACACATTGCCAAAGCGCACCGCCATCAGGTTCTGAACCGTTTCTTTGCCCAGATAGTGATCGATGCGATAGATCTGTGTTTCGTCAAAGTGCTGGGCTAGCGTGGCGTTGAGCGCCTTGGCTGTTGCGAGATCTTTGCCAAATGGCTTTTCGACAACCACACGGCTTTCATCATCAGCAAGACCAAAGCCGCGCAGACGCTCCGCCAGATCGCCAAACAGGCCGGGACCCACCGAGAAGTAAAAGGCCCGCACTTTGTCGTCGCGCAACCGCGCCTTCAAATCGTGCCAGCCCCCGTCGCCGCGCGCATCCACGGTGACATAACCGATATGTTCCAAAAAGGCGTCAAGCGTGCCGTCTTCGCAATGACGTCCGCCACCAAACTCGCGGATAGCCTCACCGACCATGGCACGGAACCCGGCGTCATCCATGTCGGACCGTGCCGCGCCTATAATCTGGGCGCCGTCAGGCATCTGGCCGCTGCAAAACCTCCGGAATAATCCGGGCAGGATTTTACGCCGGGCCAGATCTCCGGTGCCGCCGAAGATAACCAAATCAAAGGGGTCAACTGGAATAACGCGTGAAACCATGGCTGGGCCTTTCTTGCAGGTACTGTTAGCGCTAACCGAAATACTCGTGGTTCACGTACCCCAATCTTTCAGCAAAGTCTAACAATGATGTGGCGTACCGCAATGCCAGCGGCAAAAAAAGTGCCGCAGGCCACAGACGCAGCCCATCCAACCGTCACGAAGGCTGAACAGGAGAGGTTTCTGATCAGAAAAAGGAGAAATAAGTCAGTAGCCCTGCAAACAGAGCCAGCACGCCCCATGTCACCCAGCGATTGAGAAGGGTTGTTGGCCGAAAGCAGTAAGAACAGGTAGAGCGACCAAAACGATTGGTATGGTTACAGGCCCGGCAGGTAAAAATCTTAATCGTCATTCTTAAACTGTACTCTTTACACATTCACTATTCCATCACGGACATTGCGTGAATATCAAAACTGTCATCCCGATGGCTCGGGAGTTTTCCAGAATAGTTCCCCCCCTCTCTCTTGCGTGCTTTGCCTTCGCATGCGACCACTCGCACAAGAGAGCACCAAAAGAGGCCAGACATGAGCGCGCGCAAAATCATCATCGATACGGACCCGGGACAGGACGACGCTGTTGCCATTCTACTGGCTCTGGCCTCTCCCGAAGACATTGATGTGCTTGGCATCACCGCCGTTGCGGGCAATGTGCCTCTAGCCCTGACCGAAAAAAACGCCCGCATTGTCTGTGAGCTTGCGGGTAAACCCGAGACCAAGGTCTTCTCAGGCTGTGACCGCCCCTTGGCCCATGATCTTGTCACCGCTGAACATGTTCACGGCAAAACAGGTTTGGACGGCCCGGTTCTGCCTGATCCGACGATGCCGCTGCAAGAACAACATGCGGTGGATTTCATCATCGACACCCTGCGCGCGCATGACCCAAAAACGGTGACACTCTGCCCGCTGGGGCCGCTGACCAATATCGCGACTGCGCTGCAACGCGCCCCCGATATCGCCGACCGCATTCAGGAAATCATCCTCATGGGCGGCGCCTATTTCGAGGTGGGAAACATCACGCCAGCGGCAGAGTTCAACATCTATGTTGATCCCGAAGCGGCCGATATCGTGTTCAAATGCGGTGCGCCGATCGTTGTCATGCCGCTGGACGTCACCCACAAAGCGCTTGTCACCAAGCCCCGCAACGATGCCTTCCGCGCCATAGGCAGCAAGGTCGGCACCGCCGTTGCGGAAATGACCGATTTCTTTGAACGCTTCGACAAAGAGAAATACGGCTCAAACGGTGCCCCGCTGCATGACCCCTGTGTCACAGCCTATCTTATCAAACCTGAGCTGTTCTCGGGCCGTCACATCAACGTCGAGATCGAGACCCATTCGGATCTCACCCGCGGCATGACCGTCGCCGATTGGTGGCACGTCACTGACCGCCCGGCCAATGCGCTGTTTATTGGCGATGTGGATGCGGATGGCTTCTTTGCTCTTCTGGCCGAGCGTCTGGCAACTCTATGAGATCTCTGCACCTCGCGGGTGAGGCCGACATCGAAAAGCTGCTACCTCTGGTGGCCGCTTTTCACGCAGAAATGGGCATCGACAGCTCTGAAGATCACCGCCTGAACGCAGTTGCCCCCTTGCTGGCTGGTCTGCCTCAGGGCGCCATCTGGTTGATTGGACCGCGCCGCGCGCCCGTGGGCTATATCGCCGTGTCTTTTGGCTGGTCGATCGAATTTGGTGGCATGGATGCCATCATTGACGAGCTCTACATTCGACCCGCCGTGCGCAAACGCGGTATGGGCCACGAAGCGGTCCAGGGTCTTGCCAAAGCTCTGTCAGAGGGCGGTGTGCACGCGCTGCATCTTGAGGTCGTCACCACCGACGAAACAACACAGCGGTTTTACGCGCGAGCCCGGTTCCAGATCCGCGACAGATACAGCTTGATGACCCGCATGCTTTAAGCGGCCCATTTGAAATCTTCGCTGATCATATTGCGCAGCTGTTGCATGTCAGCGCGTGCCGAAAGCTGCGTATACTTTTCCTGCCAAAGCTCGAGCGATCGACGCTTTAACATGAACAGGCGGTCGCGCCCTGCGAGATCGTTCAAACGCGCCATTTCTGCTTTGGTGCCTTCGATCTGACGTTGGATCGTCAGGTCTTCAGCGTCATTGTGTTCAAACTTGCTCCAGTATCTCACGCCGACATCGCGATCCGCATGTGAGGCGCTGCCGCGGTCACGCTTGATCAGAAAGCTCGCGAGATCGCGCAAAGGATAGTGGTTGATCTGCGCAATCGCCCGAAGCCCAGGATCAACACTGCGCCAGGACGGCGACGGGATGGCATCCCAATTCAAACCCGATCCGTTGACCCGGATCACATCGTCACGTAGCGGCGCCGAAGGCGAATGAATGCCGGGGCGCTGATAGCTGTCGGTTCGAAACAGCGTTTTATACCCCTGCCAAACCGTGCCAATACGCTCAGCAGGATCGGCGCGTGTATAACGTTCGATCACAAGATCATCGGAAAGGTCGCGGTGATACCCGCTGCCAAAATTGCGCCAGTTGATGCGAATTTCTGCTGCGTGATCAAACGCGCTCACCAGATCCTGCACCCGCCCCGACCCAATTTTCACATTGAGAAACTCATCCCCATCCAGCGCCATACACCATTTATGCGCGTCATAATCGGGATGAAACGAGCTCCGTCGATAGGCTTTGTTTTGCCACTGCCCCCGACGGCACTTGTTTGGAAAATACTTAATCGCACCAATGCGATCCAGCGTCCTCAGGGATTTCTCGGTCTCGTCATCGGAATCGTTTTGATACACATGGATCGTTCGAAATCCGATGTGACGATGATAGGCCACCCATTCAAGAATATTGGGGCCCTCATTTTTTACCGTGGTTACGAGTAAAACCATGTCCAAACGCCTGCTCGACTATATGCGACCCTGTGCGGGTTCTAAAATTTTTGTTTTCTATTAACCACGCTAACACTCACCTGCGCATCGGTCGAGGGCATTGAGATGCGCATCTGCACCTGCGACGCATCGGCAACAGGCACGGACATTGCCCAGATGACAAACAGGTATCTACGCCCTATCTATCAGGCATGACCCTGCACATTCCCTTCGACAACAGCTACGCCCGCCTCCCAGAAGGCTTTTTCGCCCCGCAAAAACCTATGAGAGTTGCGCGTCCCTCGCTTATTGCCTTCAACGAAGCCTTGGCCGCTGATCTGCAGATCTCGGGGGCAGACAGCGCAGACCTAGCCGGCATCTTTGCAGGCAATATTGTGCCCGAAGGCGCTTCTCCTCTGGCCCAGCTGTATTCGGGTCACCAGTTTGGTCAGTACAACCCACAGCTGGGCGATGGGCGGGCGATCCTGTTGGGCGAGGTGATCGACCTCCACGGCACCCGTCGGGATATCCAACTCAAGGGATCTGGCCCCACCCCCTTTTCACGCCGTGGGGACGGCCGCGCCTGGCTTGGGCCGGTGCTGCGCGAGTATGTGGTCTCAGAAGCAATGCACGCGCTTGGCGTTCCCACCACTCGTGCGCTGGCAGCGACGCGCACCGGCGAAGAGGTGTTTCGCGATACCCCCCTGCCCGGCGCTGTACTGACCCGCACCGCAGCCAGTCATATCCGTGTCGGCACCTTTCAGATCTTCTCTGCCCGCAAACAATGGGACAAGCTGCAGACGCTCTACGATTACACCGTCTCGCGGCACTATCCCCATGTTACCTCCCCCACCGAGCTGTTGCAGGAGGTCATCCAGAAACAAGCCGCGCTTGTGGCCCAGTGGATGTCCTTTGGATTTATCCACGGTGTTATGAACACGGACAACTGTACGCTCTCAGGTGAGACCATCGACTATGGCCCCTGTGCCTTTCTGGACGCCTATGACCCTAATAAGGTCTTTTCCTCGATCGACCGCTTTGGCCGCTATGCCTATGCGGCGCAGGCCGATGTGATTGTCTGGAACATGGCCCAGCTTGCCACCGCTTTGGTTCCCTTGGTTGAGGATACCGACACTGCAATCACAGAGTTTACCGACCAGATCCACGCCATGCCCGATCTGATCCGCCGGGAATGGGTCCAACGGTTTGGGCGCAAACTTGGGATCTCTGATGCGGATCAAGAGGATGCAGAGCTTATCGGTGACTTTCTGAATCTGATGCAGCGAGAAAATGCGGATTTCACCAATAGCTTCCGCGCCTTGACCGACGGCACCCTCGCGGATCACCTCACCCATCGGGCCGATTTTGACGCGTGGTCCGACCGCTGGCAGGTGCGCAGATCTGCGGATGCCTCGGAGATTATGGCTCAAAGCAATCCGGTGATCATTCCGCGCAACCACCAGATTGAAGCAATGATCCAAGCCGCCGTTGGTGGAAACGATGCGCCGTTTCACCGCTTGAACACAGCGCTTGCCAAACCCTTTGTCGAAAATCGAGACTATGTGGACCTCAGGCAACCGCCAGAGCAAGACGAAGTTGTCCAGGCCACGTTCTGCGGCACCTGACTTGGGCACGTCACCTACCGGTTACATGTAGAAAGAGAACGCGGACGCGTTCCTTCTGGAACCGGCGGTGCGGCTCAGACGAGCTGAATGCTCACGCGCCGGTTCTGTTTGCCTTTGTTCTCGATCTTGCCCAGCTTCAACGCGCCGATTTCTGCGGTGCGCGCCACATGGGTGCCGCCGCAGGGCTGAAGATCCACCTGCTCGCTGCCAGTGCCGATCCGAACAAGCCGAATACGACCGGACCCACGCGGTGGCTGGACCGACATGGTTTTCACCAATGCGGGATTGGCATCCAGCTCTGCTTCTGAAATCCAGCCCTCGGTGATCATCAGATCCCGATCCACCAGACGGTTTAAAGCATCTTCGATGGCCTGTTTGTCGGTCGGCGGTTCTGGCATCTTGAAATCGAGACGCCCGGTGCCCGCCCCAATCTGACCACCCGTCACCGGAAGCGGGATCACCACGCTTAGCAAATGCAAAGTGGTGTGGATGCGCATGTGTTTGTGCCGACGTTCCCAATCCAGAACCTGAACCACATGGGCCCCTTTGGGTGGCAGAGGAGCGGGTTCGCCGGGCACCAAAACCGACAGGCCGTCGTCGCCCTTCACAGCCGTGGCAATAGCTAGTTTCTGACCGTCCCATTCCAGCCACCCGCTGTCACCGGGTTGTCCGCCCCCTGTGGGGTAAAACAAAGCCGGGTCCACAATCACACCGCCTTCGTCTGTGTGGCCCACAACAACAGCGTTTGCCTCACGCTGATAGGGATCGATGCGATATAGCGGGTCGGTCGTCATGCCTTGCTCTCCTCCTCAGACGCCGCAGCAGGGGTCCCATCTGCCACGACAATTTGCGGTGCCGCCTCTGCGGCCTCTCCCCGAAGCGCTTCGGGATTGCGCAGCCAAACATCCCGCTGAGCAAAGGGAATTTCAATGTTTTCCTCGGCAAAGCGTTCGGCGATCAGATGGTTCATTTCCGTGCGCACCCCAAGACCGTTGTTGATGTCGGTCAGAATGGCGCGGATCTCAAAGTCCATACTGTCGGCCCCAAAGCCGCGGAACACAACATAGGGCGCCGGGTTCATCAGAACCAAGGGATGATCGCGTGCAATGTTCAGCAAGATCTTTTCTACCCGCCGTGTATCGGTGCCATAGGCCACGCCCACCGGCACAATGATCCGCCCCAACGAATTGCCACGGGTATAGTTCGACACCGTGCCCGATACGATGTCGGCGTTGGGCACAATCATCTCATAGCGGTCAAAGGTCACAATCCGCGTCGAACGCACTGAGATCTCTTTGACAGTGCCGTGAGTGCCGCCAACCTCGATCCAATCGCCCTCTGAAATCGGGCGCTCGATCAGAAGAATGATGCCCGAGACAAAGTTCGACACGATGTTCTGCAGACCGAAACCAATACCCACGGAAAGGGCACCGGCGACAATCGCCAGCGACGACAGATCCAGTCCACCGATGGTGATCGCTATCACCGCCGAGACAAAGATGCCGATATAGCCGACACCCGAGACAATTGCCGTCTGGCCACCTTTGTCCAGAGTGGTCTTTGGCAGAACCGAGCTCCGCAGCGCCCCTTGAAACAGGCGTGTCATCATATAGCCAATGGTGAAGACCACTACGACCACAAGAAAATCACTTGGGGAAATGCGGGTTTCGCCAAGCTGGAACCCTTCGAGGAACTTGGTCCAGAGCTCAAACAGTTCGGCTTCGCGCACCCCCCAGATCAGCGCAAGAATTGGGGCCGCCGCCATAACAAGAACAAACCCGCCCAGCACCGGCAGAAGGCTATCTTTGTCGTCACTGCGTGTGGCCAACGCATAGAGATCATTCACAAAGCGCTGAAGGACCAGAACCAATCCGGTCACAGCCAGCGTAGCAATGGCGGGATAGATCAGCGCCTCTCCCACGCGGGTATAGCCGATGGCCGCCAAAATGGGGCCAACGGTGCCCATGATGATGGCCGCCCGGCCCAGAACCCGGGCCATGCGCATGCGAAACAGCCCAACATCCGGCGTGCTGGTGTCCCCGGCGATGGCGACGGCGTCATTGCGCACCCGTCCCAGACGGACAAGGAAATAGGCCGACAGCAGCAACAATGGGAACTGAATGACCGAGAGGCTTTCCTGCGGATAGCGATCAAACTGGGTCAGTGTGTCCAGCATGTCGCGCGCGACATAGAGAAACGCCAGAATATCGGCCAGACGCAGGGCCTGACGCCGGTCATCCTGCTCCAACGGCAGCGTGGCGATACGGTCATCGGGGTGAAAGCTCTGCTCCGCCAACCAATGGATCCCGAGCAACAGCATGGCCCAGAACGGCACCTGCTCGACAAACAATGTCCAGCGCGGCCCAAGCAACCCGCCACCAACAATCGCGACAACCAGTGAGAGAATACCGAGCCACGGCAAAATGATCTGTCCCAGCGACACAACAAAGCGCCAGACAGCCGCACCACGGCGGGTGTTGATGTCGATCTTTTCACTGGCACGACGTGCCCAATGCTGCCCGCGTCCCAGCAGCAGAATCCCAACAACCGCAAATAAGACAATAACCGGGGCGTTTTCTTTGACATCCGCCCGAACCAGATCAGATTTGATATTGTCGACCAGTTCGGTCCACGAGCGTCGGATCGAATCTCGCAGATCATCAGCCGCCGCCGCCCAATGTGCCGGGTTCAGAGGGGACGGCCCCAAACGCATCAAGGCATCGGCCTGACGGCTTCGAATGGTGGTGTCAATTTCGCTGATGATGCCGTCGGCGCGGGAATAGGCTTCTTCCGCCTGCTTCACCGGCGCGGTCAGTGTCGCAATCTGGTCGGTTAACTCAGCGCGTCGCGCCGTAAGATCTTCGGCCTCTTCCTGCCCCTCTTCCGGGGCTGGGCCAAGTGCGTCAAGCTGTGATTGCAGCGTTTTCAGACGCGCGGCATTGCCATCGCGTGCCGCGAGGAACTGGTCTCTCCAGACCACAACCTCGCTGCGCAGCGATTCCATCGAGCTATCCGAGGCACGGTCGGCCAGAAGGACACGCTCGGCTCGTCCCGCCAGTTTTTCCCAACTCTCGTAATCAAGCGGCTCTTGGGCAAGCGCCGCAGAAACACTTAGAAACAGGGCCAGAGCCCCAGCGAAAAACCAGCGGAATGTCAGGGTCATACGTCTTCAAAAACCCCCGGAATGCTGGCCGGTGCCCGGTCCAGCCATGCCGGTGTGGGCAGGCCTTTTTCTTTTAGGAATTCAGGATTGAACAATTTGGACTGATAGCGGGTGCCATAGTCACACAGCACCGTCACGATGGTGTGGCCCGGTCCCATTTCCTTAGCCATGCGGATTGCGCCCGCAACATTGACGCCGGACGAGCCACCAAGGCACAGGCCTTCGTCGGCCAAAAGATCGAACACAATCGGCAGCGATTCCGCATCAGGAATGCGGAATTTCATATCCGGCGTGAACCCTTCCAGGTTGGCCGTGATCCGCCCCTGGCCAATGCCTTCTGTGATTGAGTTGCCGGGGTTTTCTTCGCCGGTATAGAGTTTGTACATGCCGGACCCTTCGGGGTCAGCCAAGGCCACCTTCACCCCTTTGGGCTGAAGAGATTCACCAACACCCGCCAGCGTTCCGCCAGATCCCACTGCGCAGACAAACCCATCCAATTTGCCGCCGGTTTGCTCCCAGATCTCCGGACCTGTGGTTTCGATGTGCGCCTGACGGTTGGCGACATTGTCGAACTGGTTGGCCCAGATGGCTCCGGCGGGTTCGGTTTTGGCCAATTGCTCAGCCAGCCGCCCGGAATAGCGCACGTAATTGTTGGGGTTGCTGTATGGGGCTGCGGGAACCTGCACAAGTTCAGCGCCCGCCAGACGCAGCATGTCTTTCTTTTCCTGGCTCTGGGTTTCCGGGATCACAATCACGGTTTTGAATCCCATCGACGCCCCAACCAGCGCAAGACCGATACCGGTGTTGCCGGCGGTGCCTTCCACAATGGTGCCACCCGGCTTCAACTGGCCTTTTGCGATGGCATCTTTGATGATGAACAGCGCGGCACGGTCTTTGACGGACTGGCCGGGGTTCATGAATTCTGCTTTGCCGAGAATTTCACACCCGGTCAGTTCCGAGGCTTTGTTCAGACGGATAAGCGGTGTGTTTCCGACAGCCTGCTCAAGATCCTTGGCGATGCGCATTCCAACGTCCTTTCATCACATATTAACTCTGGTGTAGGTCCGACGTTCGGCGAACTCAAGAGGTGGAACGTAGGCTTTCACGCGCCCGTGCCAACCACAGCAACATCATGGCAAGCGGACCTGCGTTCACTTCTCCGCTATCGACAAGTGCCATGGCCGCGTCAAAGCTCACAACATGGCTGCGGATATCTTCGTTTTCAGAAGGAAGACCGCCCTGCCCGCCCTGCACCTCAGACAGATCACAAACCGCGAGGTAGCAATGGAAAAACTCGGTCGAATAGCCCGGCGAGCCGTACACCTTGGTCATGGGGCGCAGATCGGTCAGGGCAATCCCTGCCTCTTCCATCGCTTCACGCCGCGCGGTGTCTGCGGGATCTTCTCCGGCATCGACCAGACCAGCAATGGGTTCAAGCACCCAAGGTGCCTTGTCCCCGCGCACCACCGGACCAAAGCGCAACTGTTCAACCAGCAACACCTGATCGGTATTGGGGTCGTATGGCAACACAAGCGCCGCATCAAAGGCCCAAAGGCATTCGCGTGGAACATCGCCGCTAAGAGACCCATCAAACCGTTTGTATTGCAGATCAAAAGCCCGCATGCGGAAGAATCCATCAAATCCGGGCCTGTCTTTCACAATGGCAAAATCACCGGCCTCTGGCGTTCGGCGCAGAGTTTGCGGGGCGGTGTCTGCTGCAAGTTCCCCAGCCCAGGCCCGTGCCCGCAGATAGGGAAACAGGCGCTGGATCTCAGCCGCAGACTGATGACCATAGCGCGCCATCACATCCTCAGCCGCCCCCATGGTGATGCCCCCCCAGCGGATCTGCCAATCCGCCAGTGACCATGGCTCGCCTTTTTCCCAAATCCCGGCCTGAGGGAAAAACACCTCGGCCTTTTCAGACCCCATGTCGGTGGCGACCTCCATGATCGCAAGATCATAGGCAAAGCCACCTTCATAATAATTCAACCGCGCGACATCCTCTTCAGACAATCCGCGCGCCAGAACGCCTTTGGCGGTGCTGCCAGTTTCAGCAACAATCATGGGAAACGCCTGATCTTTGGCCCAATAGACCGCGTGATCAGACAATGTCGCCTGAACCAGATCCGCATCGGACCGGCCCAACACGAGACGCAGCAACGGCATATGCCGCAGCGTGCCATAAAAAAACAAATCGGACAGAGTTACCCCCAGCGCCGTTCGGCGACTTCTGTTGCGAATCCGGTGACCAAGGCACCGGCTACCAGCAGAACAATCACATTTGCATCCAAGAGGAACAGACCGTATTTGCCCATCAGCTCAAAAACGCTGCCCGTGGCTTCAAAAATGCTGTCATAGCGGCTTTTGAAGGACAGGCGGACCATCTCGTTCACGCCCTGAACAAACAGCCCCCAGAACACCAAGGCTACGGTGCCGGTGACCCCATTGTTGATTGCCGAAGACCAGCCATACCCCGCGCGCGGCCCAACAATGATCCACCCACAGGCCACCCCTAAGACGAGGTTCACAAGCGTGAAATAGCCAAAGTTGATCTCTTCCGTGGTGACATCTTTGATCACTTCCGATGTTGCAGCCCCCAGAAGGGCCAATAACACGGCGGCAACTAGTTTTGCGGCTGTTGGCATAGGTAAACGTCTGCTCGCTATTATACTCTTGCCTCAGCCTAATCCGGGATCGCAATCCGAGGCAAGCCGCCGACATGTCGGATGCATGCAATCAAGCGTTTGCTGATGTGGCTTTCCAAGCTTCATATGCGGCTAAAGCGGCCTGACGCCCCTTGGCTAGATCCACAACGGGCGGCGGATACAGCCTGTTCGGCGACAAGCTCCACCGTCTGGGCACTGCATCGAAAAAATCCAAAGCGGTCTGCTCAGGTGCAAGTTGCCCTTCAGCAATCCAGCGGCGGCGATAGCTGCCGTCCGGGTCAAATTTCTCGGCCTGCGCTTCGGGATTGAACACCCTGAAATACGGCGCAGCATCCGGGCCACATCCGGCCACCCATTGCCAGCCCATCGCGTTGGAGGCCGGGTCCCAATCCACCAGACACTCTTGAAACCAGCTCAGTCCAATGCGCCAGTCCGCGCGCAGATGTTTGGTCAGAAATGAGGCCGCCACCATGCGGACGCGATTGTGCATATGCCCCGTCGTGTAGAGCTCTCGCATCCCGGCATCCACGAGGGGAATTCCTGTTCGCCCTTCTTGCCAGGCCGCAACTTCGGGGGTGAGTTCGGAATTCCAGTTGAACCGCGTCCAATCCCGCTTCCACTCACGTTCAGGTAGCTTCGGATCATGATAATAGAGATGCCAAGCGAAATCGCGCCAGACCAACTGACGTAGATAGCCCTCTGCGCCTGGGTTACCCCTATGCATCGCCCGGCTCACCCGATGCCAGATGGTCGCCGGGCTGATTTCACCATAGGTCAGTGCGGCACTGAGCCCTGAACAGCCGTCCTCCGCCAGAACGTCTCGGGCGCGACCATAGTCGGCCAATCGCACATCAACAAAGCTGTCCAGTTGCGCCAGAGCTGAGAGTTCTCCGGCGGTCGTGTACCGCGCAAGCACATCGGCACCGCGGTTCATCCGGTCTCCCATTCCCCAACTGCTCAGCGGATCTGAGCTGGGCCATATCTCAGGTCGACGCAGATGATCCGGTGCTGCCAAAGGCAGTACGACATCACGACCACGCACAGCCCGCCAAAACGGCGTGAAGACTTTGTAGGGCCCGCCAGTTTTGGTCACCACGGACCAGGGATCGAACAACAACTGGCCGGGGAAGCGACGTGTCGCAACCCCCTGATCTTTCAGAACTTGGTTGACCTCTTTTTCAACCTCGGAGTTTTTTGGATCGTAGCTGTGTTGCCAGTAAACCGCACTGGCACCTGTCTCGGAGGCGAGCGCGGACAGGGTTTGAGCGGCCTCCCCGCGGCGAAGAACCAAACCACTGCCTATGCCTACGAGACGCGCGGCGAATGCCTCGATACCCTTGCCAAAGCGCCAGCGTGCTGCTGCCCCGAGACTGTCCACCTCAGGATCACAGACAAACACGGGAACCACCGGTTGACCCGTTTGCGCCGCCGCGACCAAGGCGGCGTGATCCTGCAAACGCAGGTCCCGACGGATCCAAACCAAAACCGGGGCAACAGAATGGGATGATGTCATTGCGCTCTCCTATCCCAGACCATCTAAGGCAGAAGACCGCAAAGTCACGTCAGAGAACCTGATCGAGCGCCGAGATCAGCTTCTGGATCTCTTCTTCCGAGGTGTAATGCGTGAACGACAGCCGCAAAACGCCGTGCTCTGGCGCAATCCCCATCGCCTCAAGCGCACGTTTGGCATAGAAATCACCGCCGCCGGCCATGATCCCGTGCTGAGCAAGTTCTGTCGCCACCTCAAGCCCTGGTCGGGTCAATTGAAGCGCCACCGTGGGCGCGCGGGTCTCGGCCTTGTCAGACCCCAAGAGCCGCACAGAATTGCGGTCTTTCACCGCATCCAGCAACGGCTGCAACAGCTTAACCTCCTGCGCACGCATCAGATCATGCACACCCGAGACCTCGATCCCATGATGCGCGGCCAGCGCCTCCATGTAATCCACCATACCCGCACAGGCCGCGACCTGAGCATGATCAGGCCCTGCCGGGGTAAAGCGTTTGTAGAGCGTTTCACCGTTGAAATAATGGGCCTGATTGGGAAGGGTTTCGCCCAAAACGCGGCGCATCACCATGATCCCCTGATGAGGACCAAAGGTTTTATAGGCCGAGAACAGATAGATATCCGGCCCCATGTCACCCACATCGGGGAAACCATGGGGGGCATAGCTCACCCCGTCCACGCAGACAAAAGCCCCCGCCGCATGGGCTAGGGCGGTGATCTCAACCACAGGGTTGATCTCGCCCACCACGTTGGAACAATGCGGGAAGCACACCAGACGCACATTTTCATCGAGCAGATTTTCAAGATCTTCGGGGTTCAGAAAACCAGTATCCGGATCAATCTGCCATTCACGCACCTCGATCCCATCGTCGGCCAACCGACGCCACGGGCCAGTGTTGGCTTCGTGGTCCTGGTTGGTGACGACAATCGCCTCACCCGGTTTCATGAATTGGCGAAATGCCTGCGCGAGCACATAGGTGTTTTGCGTGGTTGAGGGACCAAAGCTCACTTCATCTGTGTCCACACCCAACACGCCCGCAAGCCGGCTGCGCGCCTCATCCATCTCGGCGCCACCCAGCTGAGAGGCAGCGTAAGGCGCATAGGGCTGCACCTTGCGTTCGCGATAAAACCGGGTCAGCCGATCAATCACTGGCGCACAGGTGTAGGACCCGCCCGCATTCTCAAAAAACGCCTGACCTTCAAGCGAAGGCTCTGAAAATGCCGGGAATTGCGCCCGAACAAATGTGCTGTCCAGCATGTCTGTTTATCCTCGTGTTCGCGCCGCAGAAGAGCCTCCAAACCGCCCAAGGTCAAGAGAGCAAAGCCAAATCAGAACGAGAGGCGCGGGCCACATGTGAGACGCCACATGAAAACACCCCCGCCCGTTTCTCTGAACAGGCAGGGGTGATGTTGAACTCGTAGAAAACGATGATCTATCAGGCGAAAAAGCTCTGGAACCCGTCCACTGTTTTGCGCAAAGCCTCGTCATCGACATCCTTGTGCAAAACAAGTCGGATCGCGCCCTGGGCACCGCCGCCGATCACAACGCCCTGTCCTGCCAGATGCGCGCGCAGATCATCGTTTTGCGACCCGTCAGGGGTGAAGAACACCATATTGGTCGACTGTGTCACGGTGCCAGCCCCAAGGGCCGCAAGTTCCTGTGCAAGCTGTGCCGCCCGGGCGCGATCCTCTGCCAGTCCGGCCACGTTGTTGTCCAACGCATAAAGCCCCGCCGCCGCCAGAACACCGGCCTGCCGCATACCGCCGCCGACCATCTTGCGCCAGCGTCGCGCGCGGTTGATCAGATCTTTCGGCCCAACAAGAACCGACCCAACCGGCGCACCCAGACCTTTGGACAGGCAGATCGAAACCGTGTCAAACATCCCGGAAAGATCTGTCTCTGCACAGTTCAGCGAGGTGATGGCATTGAAAAACCGTGCACCATCCAAATGCGTCGACAGGCCGTGTTCCCGTCCGGCATTGACCGCAGCGGCGGTGCGTTCCAGCGAGACCGCCATACCATTATGCGTGTTTTCCAGCGACAGGAGCTTGGTGATGGCCAGATGACTGTCGTCATCTTTCACAGCGCCAGCAACAACATCCGCCTCAAGTGCTCCATCCTCTGCCACGGGCAAGGTGCTAAGCGCGATGCCACCGAGCACCGACGCCCCCTGCGCCTCATAGGCATTGACGTGATAGCCTTCGCCAATAAGGATCTCTTCGCCACGCTGACAATGGGCCAGCATGCCGAGAAAGTTGCTCATGGTGCCGGAGGGCACAAACAGCCCTGCTTCTTTGCCAAGGCGTTCGGCCAGAGTGGCCTCAAGCCGGTTCACAACCGGGTCTTCGCCATAGACATCATCGCCCACTTCGGCATCTGCCATGGTTTTACGCATCGCGGCACAGGGCTGCGTTACTGTATCGCTGCGCAAATCGCAGACCACGGCATTGCCCCGGTCGGCCCGTGCGGAACCGGCATATTGATTCATTCTGTCACCTGATCATAAGCCAGCGCCGCCACAATATGCACACGCTGGGTCTCTCCACCATTTAGCGCGGTATGGTAGGCACGGGTATCGGTGAAGTAAACCGATCCATCTGCAGGAAGATGCGTGACGTGGTGATTGACCACAAAGAGCGATCCGGGATTGGTGATGATCGGGATATGCAGACGTGGCTCGGG
Organism: uncultured Pelagimonas sp.; assembly: GCA_947497905.1. Lineage (GTDB taxonomy): Bacteria > Pseudomonadota > Alphaproteobacteria > Rhodobacterales > Rhodobacteraceae > CANMIH01. The sequence continues at coordinate 492,287 of CANMIH010000001.1, read as the reverse complement.
GTCACGGTGCCACGAGTTGCAGTTATAAAGACCCTTGGACAGAATCCGGGTGCGTCCAATCGGGAAGCGTTTGGTCAGTTCCGCGTGTACTTGTTCGAAATAGGTGCCCGCGAATTTGGGATTGAACTCAGAAAAATTGATTTCGGGCACCAGATCTTCGCGCGGTTCTTCGGTGTAACGATCGTCCGCCCGCAGCCAATAGCGCCCGGACAGGTCATTGGTGGTCCACTCGGTCTGGCCGGGTTTTTGGGTCAATGGCAGTGCCGCAAAGCCCTGATCCTGCATCTCGCCCATAAAGGCCTCGCGACGCAGACATTCCTCAAGCGCCTCGCGCAGCTTGTCGATATCGAATTTCAGCTCAAGACGCGCAATTCCCGGTCCTGGTTTGAACTGCGCCACGCTTTGGGTTTCAGCGGGGGTTGCGATGGTTCGCGTGATGGTTTCGACGTCAGTGTCGGTGATCTGAGGGGTAAAGGTCATGGTTCTGTCCTGCGGCAGTGGTGCGTTTAAAGACAGTTTAGATTGCAAATTGCGCCAATAAAGCCGATCTTTCGCAAGACTTCATGCAGAAAGTGCAACACCATGCGTCGTAACATACCCTCCCTCTCGGCGCTTTTATGTTTCGAGGCCGCCGCGCGCACCCAGAATTTTGCGCAGGCTGCGCAGCAGTTGAACATGTCTGCAAGCGCGCTCAGCCGTCAAATTCAATCGCTTGAGGCGCAGCTGGAACAGGCGCTGTTTGTCCGGGTGAAACAACGGGTTCACCTGACGGGCGCAGGGCAGATGTTGCTAAGTGAATTGTCGCCGCAACTTGAGGCCATGGAGGCGACGTTTTATCGCCTGAAAGCGCGCGACAATCCCGATGGCGCGCTGAACATTGGAACATATCCGACACTGGGCAGCCGCTGGCTCATGCCGCGTCTGGCGGATCTGTCACGCAGCCAGCCGCGCCTGACCGTGAACACCATCACCTATCTCGACAATGATCAGGTCGACCCGAGCCTTGTCGATCTGGCGATTGTACAAGGGGATCCACCGTTTGCCGGCTATCGCGCAGATCTCATGATGCGGGAAACTCTGATTGCAGTGGCCGCCCCGGCCTTGATCGCCACACCTGTCAGCGCACAGGACCTACTCGAATTTCCTGCGCTTCAGCACCGCACACGCCCGCTGAGCTGGCCGATCTGGTTTGATGATCTTCGAGAACCCCTGCCCCATCGCCCAACCGGCCCTTTGTTTTCGCAGTTTGAAATGCTGATCGAAGCCGCGCGCTATGGGGCGGGTGTTGCCATTCTTCCCGCGCTTTTGGTTGAGCGTGAATTGGCAGAAGGGCAGTTGGGGCTGGCGCATCCCCATCATTGCACCCCGTCCAGCGCCTATTATCTGCTGACACCGCAGGCCAAAGTCGGCACCAGCCGGATCGAAAAAGCCCGCCGCTGGCTTTTGGCGCAGGGCGGGCTTGATCAGGATTTGGACTAGATCAGACGCAAACGCGATCGATCAGGGCTCGGGTGTAGGCTTCGGTCATTTCAACCGGATTACCACCACAGCTTGGGTCTTTAAGCGCGCCTTTCAGAATCGCCTCTTTGTCTGGATCGGTCACACCCATCGCCGACAGGCTTGCCGGAATGCCCAGCGCTGCGTTCAATTCACCTACAAAGGCGTAGAACCCGTCATAGCCGCCCTCGATGCCGAGATAGTTCGCGGCCAAGGCCAGACGGTCTTCGATCGCATCGCGGTTGGCCTCAAGCACGGCCTGCATCACCACCGCATTGGTGGTGCCATGGTGGGTGTGATAGATCGCGCCAATCGGATGGCTGAGCGAGTGAATGGCGCCGAGCCCTTTCTGGAACGCAGTCGCCCCCATCATCGCCGCCGACATCATATGCGCGCGCGCTTCGATGTCGTCCGGGGTGTTATAGGCGCGCGGCAGGTTCTCTTTCACCAGACGCAGACCTTCAAGCGCGATGCCCTGGCTCATCGGGTGATAATGCGGGCTGCAGAAGGCTTCGAGACAATGGGCGAAGGCATCCATACCGGTGCCTGCGGTGATGTGCTTGGGCATCCCAACAGTCAGCTCAGGGTCACAGATCACCACGCTTGGCAGCACCTTCGGGTGGAAAATGATCTTCTTTTCCTGAGTTTCCGAGTTGGTCAGCACGCTCGCGCGGCCCACTTCCGAGCCGGTGCCGGCGGTGGTTGGCACGCAGATATTGGGGAAGATCGCATCGGCATCCGCACGGGTCCACCAATCGCCGATGTCTTCGAAATCCCATACCGGGCGGGTCTGACCGGCCATAAAGGCCACCATCTTGCCCAGATCAAGACCGGAGCCACCGCCAAAGGCGATCACACCATCATGATCACCCGCTTTGAAAGCGGCCACACCGGCGTCCAAGTTGGCTTCGTTTGGATTGGGATCCACATCGGCAAACAGCGCGCGGCCCAGACCTGCGGCCTCAAGCACGTCCAGCGTGTTCTGGGTGATTTCCATGTTGGCCAGACCTTTGTCGGTCACCAACAGCGGGCGTTTGATCCCCGCCTGAGCGCAGGCCTCGGGCAGTTCTTTGATGCGGCCTGCGCCGAATTTGATTGCGGTCGGATACGACCAGTTTGCGGTAAGGGTCATGGTACAACCTCCTGTGTGTGAACGGCGGAACGGGGGCGCAGCCCCCGGACCCCCGGAGTATTTTCGAAAAGAAGAAGCAGTTTAGCCTGCGGTCTTCTTCAGATGGTACGATTTGGGGCGGGTCAGATTGTGGAACCCGATCTCGGAAAGACCACCGCCGCGCCCGGTGTTTTTGCATCCGGTCCAGCACAGGCCCGGATCAAGATAATCGGCGCGGTTCATAAAGACGGTGCCAGTTTCGATCTGATCGCCAACAGAGGCGGCGCGGTCGAGGTCTTTGGTCCAGATCGACGCGGTCAGGCCGAATTCACTGTCATTCATCAGTGCAATCGCCTCAGCGTCCGACGACACTTTCATGATGCCAACAACCGGGCCAAAGCTTTCGTCGCGCATCACGCGCATGTCGTGGGTGACATTGGTGAGAATCTGCGGTGTGAGATACGCTCCGCCATCATCTGCGGCCATGGTTTCGATATGCGCCACGGCACCGGCGGCCACCGCCTCGGAAATCTGCGCGCGCACCTCTTCGGCAAACCGCACATTGGCCATTGGGCCAATGGTGGTCGCGGCGTCCATTGGATTGCCAAGGGTGTAGCCTTTTACAATCTCAACCGCTTTGGCGACAAAATCGTCATAGAGGCTTTCGTGGACATAGATCCGCTCGATGCCACAGCAGCACTGGCCGGAGTTGAACATGGCGCCGTCGATCAGCGTGTCCACCGCCGCATCCAGATCGGCATCTTCCATCACATAGCCAGGATCTTTGCCGCCAAGCTCGGTGCCGACGCCGGTAAAGGTACCTGCTGCTGCACGCTCCATCGCCTGACCGCCACCGACCGAGCCGGTGAAGTTCACAAAGTCAAAGGCATTGCCTGCGATCAGCGCGTTGGTGACATCGTGGCTCAGGAAGACGTTCTGGAACACATCTTCGGGCACACCTGCGGCGTGAAACGCCTGTGCCATACGCTCGCCCACCAGAAGGGTCTGGGTCGCGTGTTTCAACACAACAGTGTTGCCGGCAATCAACGCAGGGGCCACGGTGTTGATCGCGGTCATATAAGGATAGTTCCAGGGGGCGACAACAAACACCACGCCGTGGGGAATACGTTTGATGTAGCGCTTGAAGCTTGCGTCATCGCCCACCTGGATATCGGCCAACGCATTGGCCGCAATCAATGCCATGTGGCTGGCGCGCTCGTTAAAGCCGCCAAATTCACCACCATAGCGCACCGGACGTCCCATCATCTGGGCCAGCTCCGGCACAATCTCATCATTCATCTCGCCCACAGCGGCGACACCGGCCATGACCAGGTCGACGCGCTCTTGCAACGGACGCGCAGCCCAGGCCGCCTGAGCGGCTTTTGCGCGTGCAGCGGCGTCAAATGCGGCCTCTTGTGACAGAACCGCCCGTTCGGCAAAGACCGAACCATCAATCGGCGAGATGCATTTCAGCGTCTGGCTCATGCCAAACCTCCTTTGTTGAAAACGGCCCCTAAAGCGACTTCGGGCCAAAAACGTCCCCGGATAACCGCAACCCAGTGGGTCGCAGAGGGGGCGTGCCCCCTCCCCGGTGTGTCAGATCACGCGCGTTCGAACCCGCGTGCGATTTCGTAATCGGTCACAACCCGATCGAACTCTTCGATTTCCCATTCGGCCGCACGGGCATAGTGGTCAATGACATCTTCGCCCATCGCCTCACGCAGCATGGCCGACGTGTTCAGCGTTTCGCGTGCATCGCGCAGGGTGCGTGGAATGTGCTTTTTGTCGTCGTCCGAATAGGCATCTCCGGCAAAGGCCTCGCCAAGGCTCAGACCTTCTTCGATCCCTTTCAGACCTGCCGCGAGCATGGCCGCCTGTGCCAGATAGGGGTTCATATCCGCACCCGGAATACGGCATTCCACCCGCACCGCTTTGGTGCCGTCGCCACACAGACGGAAGGCCGCGGTGCGGTTGTCAACCGACCAGACCACCTGCGTTGGAGCAAAGCTGCCTTTGGCAAAGCGTTTGTAGCTGTTGATATAAGGCGCCATGAAATAGGTGTAATCGCTGGCGTATTTGATCAGACCGGCCATGTACTGATCCATCAGTTCGGATTTTGCGAGCGGCCGTTCGGGATCAAAAAATGCGTTGCTGCCGTCCTTCCAAAGCGATTGGTGGACGTGGCTGGCGCTGCCTACACGGTCTTTGCTCCACTTCGGCAGGAAGCTGGCGGCATGGCCGTGGATATGAGCGATTTCCTTCACACCATGTTTGGCCAGGGTGTGATGGTCGGCGGTGTCCAGCGCCTCGGCATATTTGACGTTCAGCTCTTCCTGACCGGCCTCTGCCTCACCTTTGCTGCCCTCAATCGGGATGCCCATTTTGCGCAGGTGATTGCGGATCGGGCGCATCACATGTTCTTCTTTGGTGGTCTGGAAGATGTTGTAGTCTTCATTGTAGTTCGAGATCGGTTCAAGCTTGAACCCGTTCTTGGCAATCTCGTCATGGGTGCCATTGAACAGGAAAAATTCCAGCTCGGTGGCCATGATTGGCGTTAGCCCCATCTCAGTGGCACGCGCGATCTGTTTCTTCAGCATCTGGCGCGGCGCGTGGGGTACGGGCTCATGGGTGTGATGATCGAGAATATCGCACAGCACCATGGCCGTGCCTTCAAGCCATGGCACCGGGCGGATCGTGGTCAGATCAGGTTTCATGACGTAGTCGCCATAACCGCTTTCCCAGCTGGTCGAGGCAAACCCTTCGGGTGTCGACATCACCAGATCGGTGGCCAACAGATAGTTGCAGCAATGGGTTTCGCCCTCCGCCATCTCAAGGAAAGCTTCAGCGTGGAACCGCTTGCCCATCAAGCGGCCCTGCATGTCCACCAGACAGACCAGAACCGTATCGATGTCACCCTCGGTCACCTGACCGCGCAACTGTTCCAGAGCCATGTGTTCGCTCATGTGCTTTCCCTTTCCTCCGGCCGGGGGGCTATCCCCCGACCCCTATGCCGTCATGTCGGATCGGCGTCTTCGGTTTCCATTTCAACAACCAGACGTGTTTCCAGAATCTGGCCACTTTTATACAAGCGCGGATAAGCAACCGCTGAGACATGCCCATGCAGGTCGCGCATTGCGCGCAGTGTTTCGAGATGCAGGTCAGAGCTTTGAAAGCTCTCGCTGGTGCCTTTTTCCAACCGACGCAGGTGCGCCTTACGGCTGGCGCGCTCCATGCGTTTGACTTCAGCCTTTTCAAGCACCAAACGGCGCGCGCATTCCAGATCATCCACCAGCAGAACATGCCGGGCGAGCGCAAAGCTCTTGAGGATTTCCCCATGCAGGTCCGCCAGCTCGTTCCAGCCAGTGGTTGAGAACTGCGCCCGTTCGCTGTGTTTGCGTTGAATGATCCGCGTCAGGCGTTGTGAGACGATGTCACCAGCGGCTTCCAGACGGATGGCATATTCCACCAAGCCACGCGCGGCCTTGGTTTCGTCTTTGCTCATCTTCTTATGCGGCATTCGGGCGACAAACTTGCGGATCTCATCCAGTTGGTCGTTGACCAGATCATCCTGCTGCCAGAGCGCAGCAATCGCATCCGCATCATCTTGTTCATAGAGATCCAGAACCGGACGGAACATCCGCTCGATCTGGGTCACCATTTGCAACAGCTCCTGACGCACCGACGACATGGCAACAGCCGCCTGCGCGTCGCCCGCGTCCACAAGTGGGCTCAAGGGGCGTCTGAATTGTTCAAGCGGATCAGTTTCTTCTGCCTTCTGCGGCATCAACAGCGTCAATGGGCGTTCCAGCGTGCTGGCAAACCCGATGAACAGCACGGCCACAAGCGCGTTAAAGCCAATATGCGCCAGAACCAAGGACTGACCGGGGCCTGCAATCATCAGAGACGCGGCCATACCGGATAGATTTAGTGCTAGCAGAAGAACAAAGGCGGCGGACCCACGGACCATGGCATTGGCCACCGGTATCCGACGCGGGCCAACGGAAAGATCACGGGTGAGCCAGATCGGGATCAAAGCGCTGCCAAGGTTCGCGCCCAAGACCAGCGACAGACCGGCCTCAAAGGGCAAGGCGCCAACCTGAACCAGCGTGACACACATCAGGATGGCGGCAACCGAGGAATGCATGACAAAGGCCAGTGCCGCCCCGACGATAAAGGCGGTCACATAGTCATTTGCCAGATACCCCGCAACGGCAGGCAGAAAGGCGCTGTTGCGAATGGGATCAACTGCATCCCGCAGGAATTGCAGTGAAATAAGAATAAAGGCCACGCCCAGCAAGATGCGCCCAATCAGCCGCACGTTTGAGCGATCTGCCTTGAGATACATCCAGCCACCAGCGGCCAGAAGCACGGGCTGAAGCCAGCTGAGATCAACAGAGAGGATCTGGATCACCAGCGCGCTGCCAAGGTCCGCACCCAGCACACCCGCCAAGGCAATGCCAAAGGGCACCATGCCCGCAGCGGCAAACCCTGTCAGCAGCAAAGCCACGGCCGCCGAGCTTTGGATAATCACCGCAAGGCCAAGCCCCGCGCCACCGGCCAGAACCGGGTTATTGTGACCAACCAACACTTTTTGAAACAAAGATCCAAAGCGTCGCTCGATCCCGGTGCGCACCAAACGCACCGCGAACAGCAACAACATGGTTGCCGCAAAGATTTGCAACAGGAAGCCTGCAATCGCCATTATACTGCCCTTTCATCGTCGGATGACGGGCATGTATATACAATGTCCAGCGATATGATAGCGCAAAACGTCACGTTTGGATCAACCTTTCGGGAAAGGTGGCGCCACGGGGGCGCCACCAGATGTTTTAGCCGTAGCGGTAGGGACGGCCTGCTTTTTGCATGTCAGCGTTGTACTTCTTGATGATTTCAACAACTTTGGCCTTGGTGGGGCTTTCCGCTGCGATCTCATCCCAGAACTTGTATGCCGCTTCTTCCACGGTTGCCCATTCCTCATCGGGGATCGAAGTGAGCTCCATTTTCGGGCCATTGACGCGCAGGTCGGCTTCACCACCCCAGTACCACCACTGGCGGTAGTAGTGCGACTGGTCACAGCAGACACGGAACAGGGTCTGCAGATCCGCAGGCAGCTCTTCCCAACGGCCCATGTTGGCGAAGAACGATCCCGCCCATGCACCCGAAATGTTGTTGGTCAGGAAGTAGTTGGTCACATCAGCCCAACCCACGGTGTAGTCTTCGGTGATGCCTGACCATGCGATGCCGTCAAGCTCGCCTGTCTGCATGGCAACTTCGATGTCTTCCCACGGCAGGGTCACAGGAACCACGCCGAACTGCGACAGGAACCGACCCGCTGTTGGGAAGGTGAAGACGCGCTTGCCTTTCAGGTCTGCAAGGCTGCGGATCGGGTCTTTGGTGGCAAAATGGCAGGGATCCCAGGCACCGGCGCTGATGTGCTTCACACCTACGGCCGAGTATTCTTTGTCCCAGATCTCATTCAGGCCGTACTGGTTGAACAGCACAGGCACGTCGAGCGAGTAACGCGAGGCAAAGGGGAAATAGCCGCCAAACACAGTGACATCGGTGGGCGACGCCATGCTGTCATCATCCGACTGAACCGCGTCAATGGTGCCGCGCTGCATCGCCTGGAACAGTTCACCAGTTGGGACAAGCTGGTCTGCATAGAACAGCTCGATCTGCATGCGGTCGCCTGCGATCTGGTTGAACTTGTCAATCGCGGGTTTGACCACATGCTCGGCCAGCGCCGAACCAGCATAGGTCTGCATGCGCCATTTGATCTGGCTCTGTGCGATGGCTGGGGTGGCCAAAGGCGCCGCCGCAGCACCCACCGCTGCGGTGGTCAGAAACTTACGTCTCGTTGTCGTCATGGTTTAACTCCTAGTTGGTTGAAATCTGGCCCCTTGCCGGAGCTCTGGTTAATTGTTGTAGACATAGCCCGGCAGCCACAGCGCGATCTGCGGGAACATCATCACGATGCTCAACGCGAGGGTCATCACGAGGACAAAGGGCAGGATCGAACCGTAGATATCCTTCAGCGTGATCTCTTTCGGGGCCATGGCCCGCATCAGGAAGAGGTTATAACCGAAGGGCGGCGTCATATAGGCGATCTGGGTGGTGATAGTATACAGGACGCCGTACCAGATCAGATCAAAGCCAAGCACCTTGACGAGCGGCACATAGAGCGGCGCGACAATCACCAGCATCGCGGTGTCATCGAGGAAGGTGCCCATGAGGATAAAGCTCAGCTGCATCAGGATCAGGATCATCCAGGGATCAAGGCCCAGCTGTTCGGTGAACAGGTCTTTGATCGCATTGACCGCGCCCAACCCATCAAACACCGCGCCAAAGGCCAGCGCCGCCAGAATAATCCACATGAACATGCAGGAGATGCCAAGCGTGTTGCGCACCGAGGACTCGAACACTTCGCGGGTCATGCGCCCCTTCACAACCGCAGCCATAAAGGCCGTGATCGCACCAATTGCCGAGCTTTCCACAAGCGAGGTCCAGCCATTGACAAAAGGCACCATCATGGCCGCGAAAATTCCGACCGGCAGCAGACCAGCCCGCAGGAGGGCGAGCTTTTCGCTCATCGGAATGTCACGTTCTTCTTTCGGCAGAACCGGACCCAGCGTCGGGTTCAGCTTACAGCGGATCACAATATAGGCGATGAACATCGCCGCCATCATCAAACCCGGCACCACACCCGCAAGCCACAGCTGGCCAACCGGCTGACGGGCGATCATGGCGTAGAGCACCAGCACAACCGACGGCGGGACAAGGATGCCCAAACTGGATCCCGCTTGGACCACCCCCGTGACCATGCGTTTGTCATAGCCACGTTTCAAAAGCTCAGGCAGTGCGATGGTGGCGCCAATGGCCATACCTGCCACTGATAGACCGTTCATGGCCGAGATCAGCACCATCAGACCGATAGTCCCGATAGCGAGGCCGCCATTAAGGCCCCCCATCCAGACGTGGAACATCTTATAGAGATCGTCGGCGATTTTGGATTCCGACAGGACATAGCCCATGAAGATGAACATCGGCAGAGTCAGCAGCGGATACCATTTCATCAGCTTCATGGCCGAGGAAAAGGCGATGTCATAGCCTCCCCGGTCCCCCCAAAGGGCCAGTGCCGCAATCACGGCCACAAAACCAATGGCGCCAAACACGCGCTGACCCGACAGCAGCATAGCCATCATCGACGCGAACATGGCGATCGCGATCACCTCATACGACATGGGGGATCTCCTCTCCGCGCAGGCGCAGAATGTCTTTGAATAGTTCCGAAATGGCCTGCAGCAGCATCAGGAAGACACCAATGACCATGATAAGTTTGATGGGCCAGATATAGGGGCGCCATGCGGTAGACGAGCGCTCCATGCGTCCGATTTCCTCGGTCCCTGTGACCAATCCGGTGAAGAAGGCAATCGGGTCCGTGCCCCAGTAGCCAAAGGAGTAGGCCAGCGAGCTGAGACCGCCATAAAGAAGCACGCCGAGATAGAACATCAGGAAGAGCACCGTCATGGTGTCGATGGCCGCTTTGCGGCGGTTGCTCCAGTTGCCATACAGCAGATCCATCCGCACGTTTGATCCCATCTGGATCGAATAGGGCCCGCCCAGAATGTAGTAGGCCACCATGGCAAACTGCGCCATTTCAAGAGTCCAGAGCGTGGGGTTGAAGAAGGTCTTTGAAATCGACGACCAGAGCAGGATCGCCATCATGACAAAGATGCCATACATGGTAACCCGGCCAATCCGGTAATTGATCGCATCAACGATGCGAATAAAGGCGTGCATGGCGCCTGTCATGGTTATCCCCCCTCACCCCTGCTTTGCGGCAGATCGGCGATTGCCTGTAAGATCCATGGCGCCAAAAGCGCAGCAAGCCTGCGCTCCTCCTCTGGCGTCCGGATCAGATCATTGCGAATTTCGATCATCACATTGCGCAGCCCATTGTCTGAGCCGTGCAGATCCAGCGAATGTGCCACCCCGTCTTGCGGGCCATAGGGCTCATTCAGCTGCACATTAAACGGCGTACCCATGTCGGACCGCTCCATCATGGCCTTAGCCAGCGCCGGTTCCCGCCCATGCAACACACCAATTTCTACCGCGCGCTCTGCGCCTTTGTAGATCGGGGTAAAACTGTGCATGGTGACGATGACCGGGCGGTCGGACTGGGCCAATGTTTCCGCGACGGCGGCACAGAACGGGGCATAGATCCCATCCACCCGCGTCTGCCGATCCTGAGCCGACAGCCCCTGATTTCCGGGGATTTCGTAGATTTCACTTTTCTCGGGCATGGCGCTCGGCGCCTCGGGCGGGCGGTTGCAGTCATACAACAGACGCGACAACCCGCCATAGACCAGCGCCGCCTTCAGGTGCTCAGCCAAGGCTTTGGCCACTCCCAGCGCTCCGGGGTCCCAGGCGGCGTGGCTTGTTGCCACCTCAGGCGTAAGCCCAAGATCACACCCTTCAGGAATGCGATTTGAGGCATGTTCACACAAGATGACGATACCGGCCCCGGGTTTGGGGTCGACATGCACAGGCTCGGAAAAGAGCGAATCTGTTTCGGCGTGTTTCATGGTGAAGAGTTTTCTTCAGGGATGTGTGTCACGTCAATATTTTTCTGAAACTATTGCTTCAGAATGCGTGTCAGTGTTAGTTTCGCTTCAGAAACATGCGTTCATATGAGGCACTTATGGCCACCGTTGCGGAAATCTTGATCAGTCGAAAAGAAGAAATGACCCGCGCGGAACGGCAATTGAGTGACGTCATCATGGACAATTACCCGATCTCAGGACTGGGCAGCACAACCGAGCTTGCGGCGGCGGCCGGCGTCTCGACGCCAACCGTGGCGCGGCTGGTGCAAAAGCTTGGATTTGCGGGCTACCCCACCTTTCAGGCAGCGTTGCGTTCCGAGTTAGGCGCAATGATTCAAGACCCTGTTTCCAAAAGAGAAACCTGGCAAACCCACCTACCGCAGGAACATATCCTGTCGCGCTATGCCGAAGCCGCGCAAGACAATATCCGGCGTACTCTGGAAAACATGGATCTTGGGGATTTTGACGGGGTCTGCGGATTGCTGGCCGACCCAAATCGACGCGTTTACATCACCGGCGGCCGCCTGAGCAGCACTCTGGCCCGCAGCCTCTATTTGCACCTGCAAATGATCCGCCCGGATGTGGTGTTGATCCCCGGCGAGGCCTCGTGGCCGCATATCATTCTCGACATCAAACCCGGCGATGTTTTTGTGGTGTTTGATATCCGCCGCTATGAAAACCAGTCATTGACCATGGGGGAAATGGCCCATAACCGCGGGGCCAAGCTTGTGTTGTTCACCGATCAGTGGCGGTCCCCACTGGACCGTTTAGCCGATCACACACTGGCAGGGCGCATTTCCGTCCCCTCGGCATGGGATTCCGGTATGAGCCTGATGCTCTTGGTCGAATCCCTGATTGCCGCCGTGCAGGAAGAACATTGGGAAACGGTCAAAGAGCGCACCGATGCGCTGGAACAGGCCTTCGATCAGACCCGCCTGTTCCGCAAATTCACCTAGGCCTCGTTCAACGCTTTCTGCATCGCCACAATGCGCGCATCGCGGATCGCAGCCATGTCGTTCACATTGGCGCCCTGCAAACTCTCGTCCAACCCCTCAACCAGAAGCTTGATGGTGTCCGGCGTCAGGGTTGGTTGGCCCATATCCTGCCACCACCCGTTGAACATGCCGGTGAAATGATCACAGAACCCGGCAAGACCTGCCTGCCCTGCCCCCAGTCCAAAAGTGGTTGTTGGCCCAAACGCCGCCCAGCGCAGGCCGGGACCGGCCGAAACCGCCTTATCCACATCTTCCACGCTGGCGACGCCGCTTTCGACAAGATGGATCGCCTCGCGCCAGATGGCCGCCTGCAGCCGGTTTGCGACATGGCCGGGAATCTCTTTGTTCAGCCGGATCGTGGTTTTGCCGACATCTTGGTAAAACGCCTCTGCTGCATCCAAAACACCCGCCCCGGTGCGTGCGTTTTCCATCAACTCGACCAACGGGATCAGATGTGGCGGATTAAAAGGATGCCCCAGCACAAAGCGCGCCGGGTTTTGCCACCCGGTCTGCATCTGGGTCAGCGTCAGGCCAGACGCCGAACTGGCGACGATGGCATCTTCCTGCAAGACGGGCTCGATTTCAGAAAATGTCGCCTGTTTGATTGGCAAGCGCTCTGGCACGTTTTCCTGAACAAAACCCGCGCCCTCAACGGCCGCCGCAGCACTGTTATGGAAACTCATCGCCTCCGGGTTGCCCCGTTGTGTCAGCCCAAGATCCTCAAGCGCGGTCCAGGCGCGTTCGACATAAGCCCTTACCTTCGCCTCGGCTTCGGGATCTGGATCAAACACCGTAACCGATCGGCCAGAGGCCAAGAATAGCGCGGTCCAGCTGGCCCCAATCACCCCCGCGCCCAAAACAGCGGTATGAGAAGTGTCTGTCATGGGGAGCCTCCGAAACCTGTGTGCTGACGCGCAATCTAGCGGCGCCACCTACAGTCAACAATTGCGCCACACAGATTCTGACGCAGGGTTACAAGCCTGCAAAAACGACACCACGTCGTCGAATTCAAACAGACATTCCCCCGCGCGCGCTGTAAGCCGAGCCCGCGCAGAACGAGGACGAGCATGGCACTTTCCCTAGGAGTGGACACCGGCGGCACCTATACGGATGCTGTTTTGATCGAAGACGAGAAAACCGTGATTGCGGCGGCCAAGTCGCTGACAACCCGCCATGATCTGGCCGAGGGGATCGGCAAGGCTGTTGAAACCGTGCTCAAAGATGCAGGAGCTGATGCGTCAAAGATCACTCTTGCCTCGCTCTCGACCACACTTGCCACCAACGCGCTGATCGAAGGTCAAGGCGAACGCATTGGCTTGGTTCTGGTGGGTTTCACCGAAGATAACATGCAGCGGCATGGCCTGGCGGATGCCTTGGGCGATGAACCGTTTTGCATCATTGATGGTGGCCATGATCATGCGGGCAATCAGGCCACGCCTTTGGATGAAGACGCGCTGCGCAGCTGGCTCGAAGCCCATAAAGACGATGTGTCAGGATTTGCGGTGGCGGCACAGTTTGCCACTCGCAACACGGCACACGAACGTCGCGTGCAAGATATGATCGGTGAGATCACCGGCAAACCGGTGAGCTGTTCTCACCACCTTAGCGCCAAGTTAAACGGTCCAAAACGCGCGCTGACGGCCGTTCTGAACGCACGCCTGATCGGTATGATTGACCGGCTGATCACTCGGGCGCAGACCCGGCTGGGAGAGCTGGGCGTCACCGCCCCGCTGATGGTGGTGCGTGGCGATGGCGCGTTGATTTCTGCAGAGTTTGCGTTGGAACGCCCGATTGAGACCATTCTTAGCGGTCCGGCGGCCAGTATTGTTGGCGCGCGCTGGATGACCGGCGCCACCGATGCGCTTGTCTCAGATATTGGTGGCACCACCACGGATGTGGCCGTGCTGCGCGATGGTCGTCCAGCCATTGACCCAGAAGGCGCGCGCGTCGGCCCCTACCGCACCATGGTCGAGGCGGTTGCGATGCGCACGACCGGTCTTGGCGGTGACAGCGAGGTGCACATTGTGACCGAAGGGTTGCAAGGTGGCTTGACCCTTGGACCACGCCGCGTCTTGCCTACATCGCTTATGGCGATGATGGCTCCGGATCTGGTCCACGAAGAACTCGATCGCCAGCTGCGCAGCACCACCCTGTCCGAGCATTACGCCCGCTTTGTGCGAGCGGTGCCCGGCGCGCGTAAAGACGGCCTGCGTCCCCGTGACAGCGCACTTCTTGAGCGGATTGGCGACCAGATCCACCCGCTTGGGGCCGTATTGAAGACCCGGCTTGAGCAAAGCTCGCTCAAACGGTTGATCGAACGGGGCTTGGTGCAGGTGTCGTTTATCACCCCCACCGACGCGAGCCATGTGCTTGGGCGGGCGGATGCTTGGGATACAAAGGCCGCTGAAATGGCGCTAGAACTTTGCGCCCGTCAACGCATAGGAACCGGCGCCATGGTTGCGGGATCGGCAAAAGAATTGGCGGAACGCATTATCAACCAGCTGACCCATCAAACCGGCATTGCCCTGCTGGAAACCGCGTTTGCTGAAGACGCGCATGACTTTGGCCTGCCCGCCCAGGATCTGGCCCGCCATGTTCTCACCCACCGGGGGTTGGCCGAACACCGCGGATTGCTAAAACTAAATGCTGGCCTCAACCTGCCTGTTATTGGTTTGGGCGCCTCTGCAGCCACCTATTATCCCGCCGTGGGCGAGATGCTGCATTGCCCCATGTCGTTGCCAAGCCATGCCCATGTTGCCAATGCCATCGGCGCTGTGGTTGGGCGGATCACCCTGCGCCGCAGTGCCTCGCTCACCAGTCCGTCCGAAGGGCTTTTTCGGGCACATCTGGAGAGCGGCCCCAAAGATTTCAACGACGTTGAGGCGGCTATGAGTTTCTTGGAGAGCACCCTGTCAGAGGCCGCCCGTAGCGCGGCAGAAGCCTCGGGCGCGGAAGACATCCATGTTAGCACTCACCGCGACATGCGCACCGCTCAGGTTGAAAACCAGAAGGTGTTTTTTGATGCCGAGGTGACGGCAGAGGCCTCGGGGCGGCCCCGCATCACCGGATAAGGCGGGGCGATTAGCCCACCACCACCTCGTAGAGGAGCTTGAGCGACACAACTGCCAGTGCCAACTCGACCAGCAGAAAGAACAGCTTTTCGGGCATCAGGCGTGACACAGTCGCGCCGCTCCAGGCCCCCAACAAAGCCAGCGGGGCAAGCCAAACGGCCTGTCCCAAACTATCCCAAGTGATCTGCCCCGCCAGAACAAAGGGCGGAACTTTGACAAGGTTCACCACAGAAAAGAAGATTGTGGTGGTGCCGAGATAGACCATCTTGTCGAGCTTCTGCGGCAGGACATAGGCCTGAAACGGCGGACCACCAGCATGTGAGATATAGCTCGTGAGGCCGGCCAATGTCCCCCACACAATCCCGCGTGGAACATCCGCAGGACGGGCGGGTACCTCTGTTTTCGATATCCTTTGGCGCAAAGCCGTGAAGAGATACGACAGCCCAATCCCCACCAGAAGCAGTTTAACGGCATCCCCCGGAACCAAAGACACCGCGCTATAGCCAACCAGAATGCCCACCAATGCGCCGGGCAGCAGGATCATCAGATTGCGCCGCGAAAAGGCTTTGCGGAACAGATAAACCGCATAGGCATCCGCGACGATATAAATCGGGAGCAACAGCCCCGCAGCGAGAGCAGGATCCATGTAGAGCGACAGTAAAGGCACTGACAGCAGCGCAATCATGGGCACGCCGCCTTTGGACAATCCCATCAAAAACGCGGCGGCCCCGGCGGCAATCCAAAATTCCAAATGCTCGGCCTCAGATTGGTTTAATCCCCGATCTCATACCGTGCCTGATCACAAATGAACACAGGTCAGCGGATAGGCGGCTCAACCTTCGACGATACAGCGCTGATCACCACTCGTTTCGAAATGCGCGCGACAGGCTTCGACAAAGTGCTGAACAAGGCGACGCGGCTGGGACGTGTCATAGCCGATGGCCAGCGTCAGCGGCGGGACATCGGTCTCAATCGGCAGGCACACAACCTCCCCTCCGCCATAGGTCTGAGCCGTCAGGGGCCGCATATTTAGCACGGCACAGCCCTGCCCTGCCCCAACAAGGCTACGTACCATTTCGGTAGAATTGGCATATGCCGCAACGGTGATCTGGGCATCCTGAGTTGCAAAAAGCTGATGATAATAGGCCGAGGCAACGGGTCGGTCGAGCACGACCAATCGCTCGCGGGCGATCTCGGACAGGGTTACACTGGGTTTGCGCGCCAGGGCGTGCCCTGCGGGCACCAGACAATAGGCCGGTGCGGAAACTAAGACATCATAGTCGATCGAGGGTTGCGCGCCTTCGCTGACAAACAGGATGACATCATAGGTTCCGTTCAGAAGCCCGGCCTGCGCTGCGTCGTTGTCACATTCCTCAAGATGCAGCACTACGTCGTTTTCAGGGGGAAGAAAGTCACCGAAGATACTGGGCAAAAAGGCGGGCGCCACCGGCGCATAATACCCCACACGCAGCACGCCTCCCAATGCGTGTTTCAGGTCGGCCCCCTCGGCAAGAATGGCACGATAATCTTCCAGAAGACGTTCAAACTTCTGCGCAATCAGCTTGCCACTGGCATTGGCCTGAATACCGCGAGACCGCTGGCGCGTGACCAAGGTCAGCTCGAGGGTCTCTTCCACCTGATCAATCGCCGCAGAGACCGCAGAGGCGGCGATGTTCAGCTCTTCGGCGGCCCGCGCGATACTTCCATGTGCGATGGCCCTGTTAAAATAGCGCATGGATCTGAGCGAAATTGGCATCCTAACCCTGTTTTTCCGAGCTTATTCCTCTATTCATTCTGTTTGTTGCAGGAAGTCGTAGCTGTCAATCTTAGGCCTAGCACAGAACGCGAGGGTGATATGTCTGACGAGCAACTTAAGGGGTGGCATCATCTGCCCGAAATCCCGATTAAAACCTCCCCCTTTTTCATCTGGCCTCTGCAGCCCGTAGAGATGGTGAAATGGGTCTGGAACTCTTGGTTGCTGCTCACCGAAAAGCTGATTGTGCTGGGTATCGCTGTGGCCTGTTACGTCTGGTTCCAGCCCTCTTTGGCAGAGGTCAAGAGCTTTGAGTTTGGCTGGATTGCCCAGATGTATGCGCGCAATATCATCCTGACGCTGCTGGTCGCCGGATCGCTTCATACGTGGTTTTACACGCTGTCTGCCCAGGGCCAGAAGCTCAAATATGATCCGCGCCCGCTGATGGTCAACGGCAGGCAGTTCACCTTGGGCGGGCAAATCCGGGACAATATGTTCTGGACGTTGGGCAGCGGTGTTGCGATCTGGACCGCATATGAGGTGTTGATGTTCTGGGCTTTGGCTAACGGCCATATCACCCTGATCACCTTTGCCGCAAACCCGGTTTGGTTTGTCGCCATCTTCCTGCTTATTCCAATATGGGAAAGCCTGTATTTCTACGTCATTCACCGGGCGCTTCATATTCCGGTGCTCTACAAGCACATCCACGCGCTACATCATCGCAATATCAACGTTGGCCCGTGGTCCGGTATGTCAATGCACCCGGTCGAGCAGCTGATCTTTCTGGGGTCGGTTCTGATCCATCTCGTGATCGGCGCGCATCCGATCCACCTGTTGTTCCACCTCCAGTATTACTTCCTAACCGCCATCACCACGCACACCGGGTATCAGGGGCTTTTGCTGAGTGACAAAAACCGACTGGCGCTAGGGACGTTTCACCATCAGATGCACCACAGGTATTTCGAATGTAACTACGGCAGCCTGGAAATTCCGTGGGACAAATGGTTCGGTTCCTTTCATGACGGTACTGTCGCGGCCGATGAGAAGATCAAAGAGCGTCGCAAGAGAATGATGTGAGACGATTGAGGTCTGAAGGACCATGACAACAAACAGGGCCCCGATGGGGCCCTGACGCGGTTTTTCTGAATTCCCATTCCAACAAGTGAACCGTTAGAAATCTGCCCAAGCTGAGTTCGCAGCCTGCTTCGGCTCGGTCGGCTGAACCACTGCGGGCGCTTCCCATTGATCCTGCGCTTCGAACTGAACCGGCTCTTGCGCGGCTTTGCGCATCACAGGTTCTCCAAGTGCACTGTCATCTACGGCAAACTGCGCAACCATTTCACGCAGACCAACGGCTTTCTCCTGCAACTCGCGGCCAGCCGAGGCGTTCTCGCCAACCATGGCGGCGTTTTGCTGGGTCACCTGATCCAGCATGGTGATGCCGTTGTTGATCTCAGACAATCCCTGCGCCTGTTCCGATGCCCCGGCGGCGATGTCGTCGACCAGCTTGGATACTTCCGCCACTTCGTCTAGAATTTGGTCTATCGCAGCGCCCATGTCGGACACGAGGTTCACACCCTCACTTACATTGCTGTTTGAGCTCAGGATCAGATTGCGGATCTCTGCGGCACTGTCAGAGGATCGTTGGGCCAGCCCGCGCACCTCAGAGGCCACCACAGCAAACCCCTGCCCGGCCTGCCCCGCCCGTGCGGCTTCAACACCTGCGTTCAGCGACAAGAGGTTGGTTTGGAAGGCAATGTCTTCCATAACTGCGATGATCTGGCTGATCTGGGCCGACGAATTTTCAATCTGCCCCATCGCCTGAACTGCGCGCTCACGCACCTCCTTGCCGCGCTCGGCCTGATTGCGCGCCGCCGCCGCCGCTACAACAATCTGTTTCGCACCTTCGGCATTCGAGGTCACGCTGGTGGTGATCTCTTCCATCGCCGCTGCGGTTTCTTCAAGCGTCGCCGCCTGATTTTCGGTCCGCTGCGACAGGCTATCTGCACCGTCAACGAGAATACGGGCATCTTCATCGATGGCTTCGGCGCTCATACGCAGCTCACCAATGATTGCGGCAAGCGAAGTGACCGATCGGTTGAAGTTTTCTCGCAAGGCTTCGTATTCTTCGCCCAGCGGTTCATCGATCTGTGACCCCAGATCGCCTTCGGCCAATTGCTGCAAAGCCCCGGACAAACGTCCAACGACCTGCGCCTGCTTTTCAGCACGGCGTTCGCGCTCTACTTTGGCTTTTTCGCCCACCTCAAGCGTCTCTTTAAACTCTTCCAAAGACCCCGCGATGCGCCCAAGTTCATCCGAATAGGCCAGACCATTCACAGGTGTGTCGTAATCCCCGTCTGAAATCCCCTCAACGCTTTCAGCCAGAGCGGCAACACGGCCGGTCAACAGGCGCGCCACAACAAAGGACACACCCAGAACCAGCAACAGCGTAACGCCAACCTGCGCTAGGGTCAGATAAAACAGCGAGGTTTGTTCTGCATTGGCTTCGCTCAGATCCTGTTCCAGAACGATATGCCAATTGGTCCCATCCCGCACCAAGGTGTCTGAGCGCACGATGACCGGGTTCCCCGAAAGACCAGCGTCACCTTCGCCTTCAACATGCTCGCCGTTTTGCGCCGCAACGATGTGCGGCAGGTCTGGCAGCTTCTCAAATATTTTATGCCCACCCTCTTTCGCAGAGCTGGACAAGGCGCGACCCTCATCATCGACCATATAGACCAGACCCGTTTCACCAAGCAGTTCTGATTTCGACAGGATATGGGTGACCTGTGTTTCCACATCAATCTGTAACGCCACAACACCAATGCGCGTGCCCTGTTCATTGTAAACAGGCGCGCCCAGGAACTTGGCGGGCGCTCCCGCACTTGGGGCATAGGGGGCGAAATCCGAGAAAACGATCTGGTTACGCTCGGCCTTTATTGCTTGTCGAAACACATCCCCAAGACCGCTGTCTGCGAAGGGTCCGTTCACGAAGTTCGTGGCAAAATCCGCCTCTTTGTACACCGAGTAGATCAGGTTGCCGCGCGTATCGAACAGAAACAGATCATAATACCCGCGATCATGCTGAAACCGCTGAAAGCTGTGATGATAATGAATGTGCTCTTTGTTCCAGAGCGTATCCACCTTTGCATCGGTCAGCTCGTATTTCTTACCCGCATCATGGGGGTTGTCGGTGACATAGGTTTTCTGCAGTTGCTCGGCGGCGCCGCCCCCCAGCTCATCCCATGCCTTGGTGAAGGCCGCAGTCGCCTCGGAAATGGCCTGATCTTCGGACAAGATATCAATGTCGGCCTCGACCCACTCAAGCCAGACCTCCAATGCCTCAACCTTGGCGTGGATGAGATAGTTGAAGGCCGCATCCCGCTGGTGCACCAGAGTCTGCGATGCCTGGAAAAAGCTGACACAGGACACGGCGATTGCGATGATGATTGTTGGTACCGCAATCTGAAGTGGCATTTTCCACTTCAAATCCATTCGGTTCCAAAATGAGAGCATAGTCTTAGCTGGCATTACCGTCCTCCAGGTGTCCGTTTTGCAAAACGCGACAAACATCTTGTTACGGGCAGAGAGATGGCTCAAAAAAGCTTACACATCAGTTAATTACACTTTTGGAATGTGTGAACGAAACGCGGAAAAAAGGGGAGCATCACTGCCCCAAACCGCTATCTTTTGGCTAATTTCGCACCTAAAGCGTCGATTTTCTATACGAAAGGATACAGTCGAAGGCAGACGAGTAGCTCTAGGAATTTTTGCCAGATCCGCTGCAAAACCGTGGGTGAATTAGTTCAAATTACATTTGATCCACAAAAAGTTCGCAGTGGAGTTGGACAAATTTGCAAACCCGCCAGGCGCGTCTTGCAACCGGATGCAAAGCGGTGCCCTATCTTTGAGACTGTCTGCGGTGTTGTGCGAACCCTGGAGCGGGTGCCCTTACCTCTGCGGGTGTCTCAAGCAACTTCTCGTATTTCCACCGTTTGGCGAGCAAATGATCCTCAGCGGTGGAATCTACCTCGCCAATGAACCCGTTCTGACAGATGCTGCGCCAAGCACAAAAATCAGTTAATGCTTCAACCTCGCTTGGGCTTCGTAAGGATGTCTATGACGGCCGTCTCGCCCTATGGGTACTGACGTAGTTTAAGGTTGCGCAGAGGATACTTCCGCACCCGAAGTTCTTCATCTGAAAAATGCTATGGAGCGAAGTGCCAACTGTGGTGCGATCGAATAATACCAGTGCGTGTGGTTGGACACCTCAATCAACCGCACACTGTGACCCGCTTGAGAAAGGCGTTTCGCGGTCGACCGAACCGAGCTAGGTGTAAAAACCCTATCCTTGTCACCAAAAAACATTTGAACAGGTATACGGTTTTTCGACGGCCAAATTGAATTTTGCCACAAACTCGCGGCATGTACAGATACGGCCTCCCAGTCTCCAATTCCGAGATTTGCTAGGCGCAACGCAAATTTCCCACCCATAGAATGCCCTGCTAGGAAGACGCGATTTCGATCAATTTTATAAAACCTAGCCGCATCCTCAAGTAAGTTCGCCGAAACAAATGCAGCGTCTTCGATGAGATTCCAACCTTGGGCGCGCTTTGAGTTCGGAGCGATCAGAATAAAGTCATGATCGTCCAACACCCCTTGCCACATATCTAGCATCGCTCGTCCGTCTCGACCCGCGCCGTGAAGAAGGATTATCACGGGTCGTTCATTTGAGGATTGGGCGCCAAGAGTGTAATAGGTTCTGGATATCTGATCGCCAAAGGCGCCAAATCTAGGCATATGCAGAAGCCGCTGTTCGCCAAGGTTTCTAGGCGCCCTGTAAGCTTTGCTACGTCCAAATGAAGCGCCTCTGATTTTCGCCTCTTCTATCAATGGGCCTTGTGCCCCCGGCACGATTGCGCGGGCTGCCTCTAAAGTAAGCCAAGGAAGTGCTAAGGCTAACGCCAGCGCAGCGAGGAGCACACGAGGGAGTGTCACTTCTGGTGACCCTTTCAATTAAATAAATTATTTGCATTTAATATAATACGGAAACATATCTTCGATCTTCTCCATTCGAGAGGCAATCCCTTTTTGGCAATGAATACAAAATTCTTCCGCAAGAAAACGCCAGGGGCTCCGTTACTCTTGAAGGGACTAAATTCTGATTGACGTTACACCACTCCCGCAAGCATGCGATCTTGCGCATGGCTTTCGAGCCAAACACGGTCGGCGGTTGGTTCGATCTTGAGCGAGGCCTCATGTATCGCATGAGTGACAGCGAGCGCGTGACAGCCAAACGCAGAGCACCTGCCCCGCTCCCTAGACTTCTTCTGGCCCACCAGCGCCACTGGTATAGCGAAACGCTCGATTCCCTAAATTATTGATTTTGTTGGCGCACCCATGAGGAATCGAACCTCAGACCTCTGCCTTCGGAGAACTCTTACAGATCCTATGTTCTCCCTATACCCCACGTTCATTCCCGTTATGCCCCACCATTGACGCTTGCCGGAGCTTGAAACGTGGGCCAAGCGTGGGCCGAAAGCCGCCCTTTCGGCGCTGGTGCGCGGCGTTCGGGCTCCCTTCGATCTAGTCGAGATTGAGATATGTGAAGAGGGTCGGCTACGTTGCAGGTATGTGGCTAAGATATTTTTCGCTGCGCCCACTCGAATGACAATCTAGACGGTCGTGCGTTATTTAAAGAGGTCTATCAGGCATGGCAAAAACCGGTTGAGTTCTGGCCATGCCACGCAGGTTCAAGCATTTAGATAACTTATTTGCCCTACAGGCCTAGACCCTCAGCGATGATGTCAACGAGATGTCTGTGAACCGTTGCCCTGTCTGCTCCTAAGGGGTCGGTGCAGATTGGATCATCGCCTTCTTCTAGCAAAAGTTCCGCCGCGCGCGGCTTGCAAGTGCCCAGAAATGTAAAATGGTTGGCCGGGGCAATTTCGACATAAGTTGCATCAGGCAGTCGGCCTGCCAGATTGTTTCCATTCGGCCCCACGTCAGCCGCGCTCAGACGGTCAGTATCACCCAAATTGACTAGCGTTATGCCCGCCAGAGCGCCTTGCAGGCTTTTGGGTTCCACTGACCCACCGAAACCGGGATCAACTACGACCGCCCGACTTATGCGTGGATCGCGCGCGTCAGCGTCATAGCCTGGGTAATCCGCAAATCTTACATTCCCCAGTCGGAAGAAAACGCAATCGGCAGCCTCAGGTCCTGTCGCGCAATTTTCATCCTGGACCGCGCCTTCAAAGCGGACGCCGCCGAGACCGAGCGCTGTTGAGCCTCCCAAGGAGAAGCCAACAACTCCGATGCGGCTGTCGTCGATGAAGGGTGAAAAAGCTGGGTCGGAGAGCACCATATCCAGTGCTGCCGATAAGTCATTTGCCCGCGCCTCAAGATCGACGGAACGGCGCGGGGAACTATCGCCGCTGGTCGATCCCGGATGATTTACTGCCAAGACAATCGCGCCATCTGCCACCAGTTCACTGGTCAACCAGCCCAAACTATCCGAGTTGCCGCCTGACCCATGTGACAACAAAACAAGCGGATGCTCTCCAACTGCAATGGCGGGACCGATGAACGCAAATGTCGGGTCAAAGATGGGCCCATCCCCAACCGGAGCACGGTAGGTTGGGTTCTCAGCCGGATACCATATTGAGGCGGCGATGGGACGTGCCCGGTGATCGGCTATCAAGTCAAACCGATCATAGCCTGGGAGCATGTCCGCCGCTGCGGGTACTGTATTGGACAGAGCCAGAATTGAGAAAAGAGCGAGACGTTTCATTGGAACCTCCGATTTGAACGTTGCCCTTCCGATGCAAGAAAAATCATGGCCACGCGTCCTGTTTCCGGGATTCAGGTCGTCAAGATCCTGATTTAGGACGATAGTCGCCCTATGCCCATGCTTCCGATTCCCGCCTTTGTCGCGCTTGTTCTCGGCTACCTTGCCATTCGCAGCTCTCTGTCTCAGGGACGGCCTCTTCTAGTGACCTTCCTTGCCGCCTGCGCTTTGCAATCCGGCATGGTCGCCCTTGTTGGCGGATATGGAGTTCAATGGCTCCGCTTCGCCCTACCAATTAGCGCATCGTTTATCCCACCCTTGGCATGGGTCACCTTCCAGGATGCGCTTGTCAGCCGTTTTTCAGCTAAGAAGATGACCGGCCATCTGGCCACCCCAGCGTTCACCTTGTTCTGCAGAGCCTTTGTGCCCGAGACGACCGACGTCGTTGTATCACTTGTTTTTGCTGGCTACGGCGCTGCGATCCTTGTGCAGTTGCGCAGCGTCTCTGATATGCCACTGGCACGTTTGGAGGCCGGACACGTGCCGATGGTGATCTGGCAAATACTCGGGTGGGCTTTGATCGCGTCAGCGACCATAGACGTCCTCATCGCTGTGGCCTTCGCCACAGGGAACGGTGAATGGACTGGATGGATGATCACGGTGTCCTCATCCTTGGTATTACTTGTGGTCGGAATGCTCAGTGGAAGCCCTTCTGCATCCGGCACTGGAGATGATGAACATCCCAAGGCCTCAGCCTCAAAACCTGAAACCAGCCAAGAAGATATCGATATTGTCGCGAAGCTGGAAGACTTCCTAAACCGGGAACCGATGCACCTTGATCCCAATCTGACGCTCGCGCGTCTCGCCCGACGATTGCATCTGCCCGAAAAGCGGCTGTCCATGGCGGTCAATCGCGCAACCGGACGCAATGTTTCGCGTTACGTCAATTCCTGGCGCATCCGTCATGCCTGTGCACTGATTGAGGGTGGAATGAGCGTTACCCAAGCGATGTTGGAAAGTGGTTTCAACACGAAATCCAATTTCAATCGAGAATTCCTGCGAGAAACGGGTGTTGCACCAAGCAAATGGACCGATGAGTTTGCGCTCAAATCAAAAGTGAGCTCCCTTGGTCAGACAAAAACTGCACTGAAGACTGGTCGTTGAATGGACATTAGTTCCACAGGCAGCTCGCACTCCTCTGCAGAGGCCGACATCTAACACCGTCTTCCCAATTCTGGTCATGAGGATCTTCAACACCATCTAAGGCGAAGCTACGCACCCGATGTCAGCAATGCCACCAGTCGGGTCAGATGCATGTCTATAACCATCCAGCGAGCGTGGTATGGCAAAATTGGCTACCGAAAGTCTTTCAGGTTGACCAAAGCTGGTCAGAAGCCCAATTTTGTGGGCACAAAAAGACCAAATATTTGAGAAGTGATTGCTTGGTTGTTTTGTCTTTCAACCGCGTCCGTAACCCTTTGTCTTGGCGGATCTAAGGACAAACTAGCAAAACAAAGGGAGTTTGGCGTGTCAAAACTTCACAATAGCGAGGCGCTATCCGCGATATCTTCGGCCGTCGATGAAACCCACGACGGGCTCGCCCAGTTTACAGAAAAGTTGAAAGCCGTTGACGATATCCCAGCTTTCTGGTGGGGCGATCATCCGGTTTGGGTCTCACCTGTTGTCAACAACCTACTCGACCCTTGGCCTTTGAAATATGTAGATGAAAACCGTGTGAGTGTTGAGAACAGCGAAAGTGAAGTGACGCTTATTTTTTCACGAAACGCGCTCCGGGAATTTTCTGACACACTCCTCAAAACAATTATGACAGAGGCCGAGTTCACCCTGTTTTCTGATTTGGCGACAGGTTTGTCTCTGGAAGAAAGCGCGCTGAGGGCTGGGGTTGCGACATCAACGCGACGTAAGCAATTGCAAGCGTGTTTTCGAAAATTGAACGTCGTATCCCAAGCTGAACTTGTAAGCCTCGCCAACCGTGTGATTGACAGATTAAGCACAACTTTGGGCGCGCTCCTTGGATCCGCAGACAGTGAATGGACCTCCTATGCACGCTATTTTCCGGAGGGCGTGCGCTGCGGCGTTCTTGAAGACGCCAGTCGTCAAGCGGTAAGATATCTTGAAATCGGCCCAATTTCGGGTCGCCCTGTATTCATTCTGCATCCCATGATGTTCCCGAACATCGAAGAAGCCGATGTTGAACTATTCCATGAGCTTGGCTGGCGTACAATCTGGCCCATTCGAGATGGATGTTTAAGCTCTCGAAATCTTGCGGGCATCGATTGGGACCGCCATTGCGAGCAAACCGTCGCAGACATTCACACGCTCCAACACATGTGTGCGGATGTGCCAGTGCCAATCATCGCATTGGTTTCATCAGGCGCCTATGCAACAAAGTTTGCAACGGCTTACCCGCAATGCGTTGAGCGGATCGATTACGTATCCACATGTTTTTCAGCAGGTAAACGCAAGTCACGTGATGTCTACTTTGGCGATTTCCTGTTGCGCAATCTTCGGCAGAACGGTCGTATGGCGGTTGTGGCCATTCAACACATCGCAGGAGTTGTATTTGGCAGAAATCAGCTTGAATCAACGCTAAGACGTGTCTTCAAAGGGAGCGCAGTTGATCAAGCAGTTCTTGACGAAGAATTTGCCACTACTGCGCGGTCCGAGCGGGCAAAATACGCCGTACGCAGTTCGATTGATTCAATGCGATATGATTATCTCTCTCAACTCAGTTTCAGTTGGAGTTCTGCCAGTAAGCTGGAAACCGCGAAGCAGTTCTGGCACGGAGCGCAAGACCGTGTTCACAATCTAGATGATCTATCAAAGCTCTCGCAAAAAATAACCGGACGCAAAGCGAAGATCATTCCAGAATTGGGGCATCTGACACAGGGTGCGCCACTCAGAGAGACATTTCGCCAAATCGCAATGGAATACTCCAAATGAGGTAAAGCAACCAACCAAGCACTTTGGTTGTTCGGAGAATGAGGGTCAGGTGGACATGCTTAGTTAGCATGACGAAGGACTAAAAAATGAAAATTCTCCCATCTACTCCTAGTGAAGCGGAGTCGTCGCGCCGCACCCACAAGTCCATTTTGGCGCTAGCAGTGCTGTCAGTGTCTTTGGGCATCGGAGGGGCAGCCCTTGCTGACCCGAAGCCAAAGCATGCCAAAGCTGCTTCTGCTCAGATGATCGCTAACAAATATGCAGGCCGTATGCATGTCTGGAAATCCTGCAAAGGTGGCGTCTACTTTGGTTCCAACTGGGAAGCCGTCGCCTACTGTAGCAAGCACAGGAACGCGGTTGGGATCGGTCAATGGAGCACTCAGGGTGGCAAGCTTTGCCACAAAATCACGTGGTATTCCGTAAAGGATGGAAAACTCTCAACAAAGCCAAAAGAGATGAAGTGTGATGTTCACATGGTGACAGATCAAGACGGGCAAGTTTGGCACAGCTGGGAAAGCGACACTGACTGGTGGCAAGGTTTCCCAAGGGAAGAGCACTTCACAAAAGGCAACAAATACAAGCGGCAAATCAGAAGATTACGCAAAAAATTTGGCGTATAAGGACATCGTGAACGAGAAGGGCAATGGCCTCTCTCGCAAGTCTTAGTCCAGAGCATTGATCAGCGAGACGAACTTATCATTTGATAGCGTTAGTGCTGAAAAATTTATTTAAACTCTTCGAGCGATTTTTAAGGTCGACTTTGTCCGAATGGCGGCACTTGCCTCAAATATTTGTCAGGGGCAACCAACCATCATCTTGTTCTTGATGGATTATCTAGCGCGTCATCCGAAGGAGTAGAGGGGCCTAAGGCCCCTCTATGATGTGTCAGTTTAGCGGAACAGCGACAGAAGCTGCTGCGGTGCCTGGTTGGCAATCGACAGCGCCTGAACACCCAGCTGCTGCTGCACCTGAAGCGCCTGCAGCTTGGCCGAGGTTTCTTCCATGTCAGCGTCAACCAAGGTGCCGATGCCCGATTTCAGGGCGTCGGTCAGACCCGAGATGAACTCGGACTGGGTTTCAATGCGACCCTGAACCGAACCAAACGCTGCCGCCGCGTCGATCGAGGTCTGGATCAGGCCTTCGATGTTGGTCAAGGCTTCATCAACACCCTCTTGGGTGGTGACATCGATCTGGGCGATTTCACCCAGACCACCGCCGATGGTGGTGTCTGCGGCGTCATTGCTGCGGGCCAGAACGCTGATGTCGTTGCCAACAGTGGTCGAACCGGTCACTGTGACAGTGCCACCGCTGAAGGACATCGACAGATCGTCGGATCCCAGACCCTGACCGGCCAAATGGGTTTTCAAGCCTTCGTTCAGGGCGTTGAACACATCTTCAGCGGTGTCCCCTTCACGGGCAACATACTGAATTTCCGAGATACGACCGGTTGATGCCGAGGTGTTGGCACCTGCGAAGTCACCCGCGCCCGCGCTGAGAACGATGTTATAGCCTACGCCTGCCGAGACACTGTCGATCGAGAAGCTGGTGGTGTTGGCGGTCGCAGCGCCGGCAACCGCAACAGCGCCGCCTACGGCGGCACCCGAGACATCGTTGTCATCCGCGCCACCTGTAATGGTCGAGCCGGTGATGCCAAGGTCCTGTTTGTTGACGGTGATGTCCGATGCGGCCACACCTGTGCCCGAACGGTCCAGAGACGCCAGAACATTGACCTGGTTAGACCCGGCCGTCGAATCTGTGTTCGACAGCAGGTTTAGGCCGTTGAACTGAGCCGCACCAACAACAGCACCGATCTGGTCGCGCAGCGCGTCGATATCGGTCTGGATCTTTTCACGATCCACGTTTTCTTCCTGAGCCGCAACAATCTTGCCTTTGATGTCGGTCAGAAGCTCGGTCACGGTTTCCGAAGCTTGACGCGCCACGGTCACGGTCGACTGGCCGAGGTTGAGGCTGTCGGAAATCCCTTTGAAGCCTTTAACATCGGCTTCCATCACCTTTGAAATCGCCCAAACAGCCGAGTTGTCTTTCGCACTAGCCACGTTTTTGCCGGTCGAAATCTGGCTCTGGGTGGTGGCCATATCGCTGTTGATGGATTTCAGAGTCTGCAGCGCCACCATGGCGCCATTGTTTGTCAAAATACTAGACATTTTTTGCCCTTGTTTCTAAGGCGTCTTCACACCAAAAAAAATTGCCGCACGCGGCGTTTCCGACGTCTTTCTGACGGATGCAGGCAAGGTCGCTGCGCCATTCAAATGTGAATGCAAGGACACAATCGCGCCAAAAAAATAATAAAATGCAAATGGTTGAAGGTAATCTTGTGGATAACTGATCAAACACTCAAAACGCTGAACTCAAAGAGCTCAGATCGGTTTCCGTACAATTAGACTTTGTTGACAAATGGCGCTCCCTGAATCGGATGGAAACGCCGCCCCCTCTCCTTGATTTTCGCGCAACCATAGAGAGGGCCGTGGATGGGGGCTCACACCAATGTCGGCTCTGCGCAGGTAGTGACATTTGCAAAGTTGGCGGCAGCTCGTTGAACTCCCGCCGCGAACGCCCAAAGCTGCCGTTTACCATCGCTTTCGGATTCCGAGGCTGGATCCCGTAATGCGGTCATTCGCTGCACATGCAAAATATGAAGATTTTCTTAGATTACCGAGGCGCAGACCGAAGGCGATGCAATACCCAGACCTCGCAGATCGGTTAGCAAGACGTGAGGTGGGAGAACAAACAGGGAAGACATTGTCGAATCTTTCATGCTACCGGTAAGCATGATAGAGCTTTCGCAAAAAGAGGAGAGGCGTCTTGGCAGCCCAATTTACATCTATTGACTTGTTTTCAGGTGCCGGTGGGCTTTCTGAAGGGCTACGCGTTTCTGGCTTCAAGTCTTTGTATGCAAACGAAATCGTTGCTCGTCATGCCGAGACTTATGCTCTGAACCACCCTGAGACCATTGTTGAGTCGAGAGATATTCGCTTGGTTGATGCTGGTGATGTACGTCTTCGGTTGGGACTGCAAAAGGGTGAGCTGGATCTTGTGGCCGGTGGCCCACCCTGTCAGGGTTTCTCTATCAATGCGCCCAAGCGGTCCTTGGACGATGAACGGAACAGCCTCTTTCTCGAATTCTTGCGCTTTGTGGATGAGTTCGAGCCAAAGGCGGTCCTGATCGAAAATGTCCCCGGCCTTGTCTCGTTTGAAGGTGGTGGCACCCTGCAGGCAATCTTGCAGGCATTGGGTCAGCACGGATACAGAGCGGATGTGAAAATCCTCTACGCGCCGCATTTCGGCGTTCCCCAAACCCGGTGGCGCACTGTGATCATCGGTATCCGTGGGGATGAGGCAGATCCCCTTGGCGCCTTCCCCGAACCAGTTCGTAATGCTCCTCTACGAGTGAATTTCACTTCGAACTTCGAGGGCAAGAACATTGTTGCTCTTCCAAAGAACCTGGAGCTGCCTTCTTTCGTAAGTGTGCGTGACGCGATTGATGATCTTCCCGTCCTCTTGAACGGGGAAACCGGAGCGAAGCGCAAAGACTACAAGACCAAGCCGCAGAATGATTTTCAGGCTGCCATGAGAAACGGGAGTAAGGGGGTCCTGAACCACGAGGCCCCACGCCTCGGAGAAATCAACATCAAGCGCATGTCGTTCATCCCGCCTGGCGGAAACTGGACAAACATTCCCGAGGATCTGCTGCCGAAAGGTATGAGACGGGCGCGCCGTTCTGATCACACCAAGCGATACGGTCGAGTTGCGCCAGATGGCCTTGCATCAACCATTCTGACGAAATGCGATCCCCATTGGGGCGCCTATTTCCATTATGAGCAAGATCGTTGCTTCACTGTCAGAGAAGCGGCGCGAATTCAGACATTCCCAGATAGTTACGGCTTCGTTGGTTCGCGCGTCGAACAGTATGAGCAGGTTGGAAATGCTGTTCCGCCGCTATTGGCAGCTGCGATTGGGCGGTCGATCCGCGGTGTCCTTGAGGAATTGCGTGGACGCACGCGGAAGGTTTCGTAACAACATGGCCGCAACAATTTTCGAGTTCTTTGGGTATCGTTCAGATGATGCGTGCGACGTTGCGAAGCGTGCTGCGGATACGGAAACCTGCCCAATCAGCGGGGATACTTGTCAGAAAAGCTTTAACGATGGGGTGGTGTCGGGGGTTTGCGCGATCAAACCCATCACGAGCGAGCCGGTGATCTGCTGTCCGATCCGCCTATATGCCGATGACTACCGTATTTTGTCCGATATTGCCGACCGCGTATTTGGCTCCAACTTAAAATTGGTTCCGGGGCGTGGTGCTGTAAAGCACTCGATTGATCATCAGGAAGAATGTGTCGCCGTTTTTGGCAAGGGCTGGGGCGGCGAACTCCGCCTGCCGCAAAAGTCGAAAAGGGGCGGCTACTTTGTCGATTGGGTACTAGCGAAACTCAGCAATCAGGGCGAATTGATCGAGTTTGTAGCGGTTGAGGTGCAGACGATTGATACGACCGGCACATATCGCCCAGGCTATGATGCGCTCAAGACAGATCGCTCGATTAGGAAAACAACGGCCGGGTTGAATTGGGAAAATGTTGCCAAACGCATCCTGCCGCAGTTGATTTATAAAGGGCAGATTCTGCAACGAGAGGAACTGTGCCGCAGCGGTCTGTTCTTTGTGTGTCCAGCGCCGGTTTTCGAACGGATCATGGAGCGACTAGGTGGTGAGGAAAGCCTGATCCGATATGCGCTTCAGCCCGCGTCGATCACCTTTGCCGTGTACGACTATAACATGCCGGACAAGCCTGCCCCCGAAAGTTTGATTCCGTTGAAAAACACGCTCAATCATTCGACGACAGTCTACAAGGTGCAGGAAGCCTTTAACAATGTGACACTGCCTGTAGAGAACGTCTACCGCGATGCGATCCTGCGGGTGCTCGGAGGCACTACCGTTGAGTAGTGCTGATCACACCACATCCAAGCGAAAATCCAGCAGTGTTTGAACAATATCAGGTAATTCAGGATGGCCAGCGGGCTCTGATCTTATCAGCGATCCAATCAAGCGCAGCCTGTCCACTAGCGTTATGCTTGGAACGTCTCCAGGCACTGCCCACTTACCAGAGTTCTCACGGAATAGAATTGGCGTAAACAGCATCTCTATCCACAAAGCTGTGTGAGGCAGCAGTGTTCTTAGGCGGGTGTGTGTGATCTCGCTATGTTTTGTTGACCAATCTGATCTGGAACAAGCGCACTGCCCAAGCGCCGAAATAGTGTTTTGATGCTCAAATCTATCGAGTTTAATGTACGCAGCAAGGTCAATGCCGCCGTCACCTTTGTCGCCGGGGCGGAAGTCTGTGTCCTTGACGTTAGGATTCGCCCCAATGAGCTTTCCTAAGGAATTCATCCTCTCAGCCTTCGAACCCGTTAGGGCCGTCGTGTTTTTGCCGACGACCATAGTAGTTCCCGCAGTCGGCCATAGCTCGCGAAGGGCATTCTCAGAAACACGTTCGAAGAAATCGGTCAAGGTCTGACGCTCATTCGGTGCGAAAAATGGAAGGTTAGCACATATCAGCAGACTAACATATTTTGATTGATTAGGGGTGATTTCATCTGGCGCTTCCACAACTCGCCCGTGGTTGGTCAACGAGAATGGGTACCAGTCCTCAAGTGCTTCAACTCGCCAGCGGACCTGTCCAAGAACGTCTTCCAGATGTTCATCGCTGAGCTGATAACTGTGCGCTCCACGGTTATCTTCGATATAGTCCCTCAAAGTGTCAGTGCTAACTTGTCGGTCTAAGCTGATGAGACAAAGTAATTCCAAAAAATCGGACAGTGTGTGCGTGTCGTGATCGCGGGGACGATCTAAGTTAATCGTCATTAGGCTTTCTCAATCTTCTTCATCTTCAATGTTGGCTTTAATCGAGCCTTCAAGCGCGACCGCCAGCTTTCGCAGTTTGTTAGCCTCGGCCAAATCAGAATCTTTCAAACCGTCTGCCATGGAAATGGAGGATTGGGAGTGTTCAATCGCTGTGATCGCCTTAAGGATATTTGTTCGGATCGCCTGCAGAGGGCCATCCGCAAGAATATCAGCTTCCTCTAGCGTAGCTCCTCGCCTAAGAGCTTCCAGAGCTGCAGGAAACTTGACGATACGAGCAAATACACTGAAATTTCTCGAGTCTCCAATTCTTGTTTTGTATCCTTCGGCTTTATAGAATGCCCAAAGAAAGAGCTCCCTAGTTTCTTCCTTCTTTACGTTGGCAAGCTCAACATCCCCACTTCCATCTAACCCAATAAAGTTGGCAATTTCTCTCCAGCCTATGGCCGTTGTCAGGAGTGAAAAAGGAACGTCTTCTGCGTCGAGTTTGAGTTCACGCAGAATCCCCTCATCGTGTGCATATTGAAGTAGATTGTAACCTGTGAGAATCTTTGCAACCGCATTGGATTTGCTGCCAATCTCCTTAGCCAAAATCTTGTGTGCGTCATTGTGCGTTGCGGCCTGAATGTTATTTCGAAGCTGGCTCAGATAACGAGCCTTAGCAAGTGCATCCCATTCCTTGATTCCAGTAATGTGTCGATACCCTAAGTACTTGAGGACATCTTGACGTGCTCTAAACACCAAGCAAGGAACATGATCAGGTTTTTCTTTGGCTTCAGCTAGAATTTTCGCGACGGCCATTTCCATCGACCGAGGTGCGATTTCTTGGGTCAGTATCTTCAATGATGCAAGGCGTCGGTTGCCTTCCACTACGGTATGGGTCGCATCTCCAGCATCCTCGACGACTAGAAGCGGTTCGCCGTGAAAATAACCTTGTTCGGCGATAGACATCATCAACTCGATCAGATTGCATTCCAACAGAAAAAAATCTGTCACCGCGTCCGTATCTGTCCCATCGATACGGTCGGGTAGTCGAGGATTGTCGGGGTCAAAATTTAGTTGGGACACTGGCAGTGTCTTAAGGTTCGGTGCCATTGCTGCCCCTAAGTTGTTGTATTCTTGGCCACTGTGCGCCACTCGCGCCGATTTGTATAGGGTGCGCACAATGGGCAGAGTGAGTATTGCCTGCGCTTAGGGTCAGTGCAAGGCCAAGCTCGCTTTAGGGCAACTTAGCGAGGGGTTCGAACCACTATGAAGCAAGATTAGAAGAGAATTGTTCGCAAACTTAATGCCGCGAGTTGACGCTTCGTTCCGCATCGCTGCCATTCGTCCAGAACGCAGCGAAGGTCTGCTCATCGCCCTCCTGCAGGTGGGGGCCGCAAAACGGCGCGCAGTTTGAACGTTCAATTTGGGCTGCTTGCGGTCATCTGGCAGTTTGGGACTCGTGCGAGATTGCTGCGGCCACGCTGCCGCATCGCCGCAAGGCAGCTCTGAGCCAGACTCACCGATGCTGCGTCGACGACGAACGGCTGCTATCTAAATTGGACCACCAGCCCAACGCCCCTTCAAACAAGAAACATAACATGCTGGCTTAAATGTTCTTTTGGGAGCCCTGGCGCTGTACGAAGTCTGAATAGACATACCGACAAGAAAGACGCACTTAATCATTTCGACCGGCGACTTTAGACCATTGTGTAAAGATCGCATTTGATTGCTGTCGTCGATCACTGAGAGCGCGGTAGATCACGACGGCGAGACGAACGGACCAACCGGCCAGATTCCGCTTGTAAAGTTGCCGCGGAACTTGCGACAAAGAACGCACTTCGGGTCGAGACCTACTCTCGGCATTGAAGTCTTCTGATCTGAATGCACACTCGTTTATATGCTAGAACTGTAGGATATCTTGATATGGCGGCCGAAACGAAACAACGTATGACCGAAGCCGAGTTTACTTCCTATGCATCCAGACCCTCCAAGCTTGAAGGCTACCTTGCATTCATCCAGTCAATAGAGCGGAACATAGATCGTCGCTCTTCAGTCAATAGATTCAATCTTTCCATTCTCCTGCCCGCCTACACTGCATACGCGATAGCTCAGACATCCCCTGCATTACAAGCTATACCAAGTGCTGATGTGATAAAGAGCTTGATCCTGTTTTTTTGTTTTGTCACATCTCTCGTTTGGGCGTTTCAGATACTTCGGTTCCGGGAAATCTCAAGAATAAAATTTGAAGTCCTGAATAAGGCGGAGAGCGAATTGGGCCTCAATTTTTTTTCCGAAGAAGCAAAAATCGAGGCTACGTCACGAACGATCGTTAGTTACACACATCTAGAGATGTTTGCACCGTTATGCAGTCTAGCTGGCGCTTTATACTTATTTTTCTTTGTTTGAGCGGCAGTGTGCGCTCTACCTTGGTAAGTGGCTGGAAGTTTTTGATTCAATGAAGATCGACCCAAATTCGCTCCTTCTCCAAGACAGGTGTAGTCACTTTTCGATTTTGCATTACCGGCACATGAAAGATCATTTGCGCGGACTTAAAGCTCAGAGCTGTTCCTAAGCCTATGGCTTCACGCAATGTGATCGAATTCAGTATGCCTTGAGGCGAATCATCTAGAGCTTTTGCGGAGCCATGAGTTCCGAAAATATTGCTCCCGATACAAAGAATTATCCTCGCGCCCTTTCGTAAAGGGTTTGCAAAAATCCCAAGGTAGCCGACGTCCTTTGTGATTAGGCCTTCATCATTTTGGATCACCTCGAGGTTAACTGTGTCTCCAGTAGGTGAGGAAAAGCTCATGTTTCCGTTACCTTGATCAAGCTCAACACCGAGTAACTCTAGTAGATCTCGGGTCACCGGATTGCTTCTTGGCCCCCCTAAGACGACTATGTCGGATTCCAACGCGTCCTGCGCTAATCCTTCGGCGATCTGTCTTTGTATTCCGGCGTTTGGAAACGACCGAGACAGAAACATGGAAACATCGACCAGGGCGTCCCGGTCCTCAAGATTGTCGATGAAAACGTAGGCGTTTGATTTTGGATCGGCAAAACGCGTCGCCTCAGTCTCTGTGGAACAAACAATTGAAATCCGTGAGGGCGACGCCTCAAACCAAAGGTTAGAAGCGTTCCTGATAGCAAGTTCACGCCAACCGCTAGCTCTCATACTGGAAATTACGGAGGACAAACGCTGGAGCAACTGAAACTTAAGTGTCTCCTTGGTTGAGTATGTTGCCACCAAAAGGTCCTGGATGTCTGTTGGGATTTTGACCGGCCCAACACTATCACGCAACACAACAAGTTGTTTTCCAGAGCCATGCGCAAATCCAAGTTCATAAAGGACATTTGG
Source organism: uncultured Pelagimonas sp. (assembly GCA_947497905.1). Classification (GTDB taxonomy): domain Bacteria; phylum Pseudomonadota; class Alphaproteobacteria; order Rhodobacterales; family Rhodobacteraceae; genus CANMIH01. The sequence continues at coordinate 456,291 of CANMIH010000001.1, read as the reverse complement.
AGATAACCCAGACAAGTCGCAGCAGAAGATATCGCAACCAAGGATATTGGACCTGATGCTTGTTGGAAGAACCGCTCCAAACTCAGCATCCTCAAAATACACTTCAAACTCGAGGTCCTCTCCAACCACTTGGTTTGAAAATTCTTCCACAGTTTCGGCTATAACAGACCGAAGTTCTGGCAAAGAAAGCTTAAGATCTTGTCGATCGAAGATGTGTGATGCGAATAAACGAAGTTTCATATCCGTCCCATTGCTTATCGCTTTTCGCGGGCTGCTACGAATCCGTGGAACTTTGATAGTTCAATAAATCCCTGCTCGCAGTAAAGTACCCCAGGGGGAACGTTACACTTAACAATCATACCTGCTGCAACATAGGCTCCTTCACCTATCTCAATATCTCCAAACAACATGGCTCCCTCACCAACAACAGCACGGTCTCGGATGCGAGGTGAAGGAGAAGGAACTCCATCTGTAAGTTGATCGAAAGTGCCGGGTGTTCGGTAGTTGTGAACGATCTTCCCAAGAAAAGTGACATCATCACCAACGACAGTTCCGGTATCGACGCTGCCACCGATAATACAGTTTCTTCCTATTTCTACTCCGTGATAAACAGAACCACCGTAGAGCAACTTAGTGCTAGAACCTAGCTTGCTCCCAAAACCGATACTTCCATAGGAGCGCACCTCAACATTATCCTCCAGAGTAACAGATGCTGCGACCGTAACATGATGCCCTAGCGTAACGCCTCGCCCAAAGATGCATGGCTCAGCAGCAGTGGCTTCAATAACTGAAAAAGCGCCAATCGAAATCTCATGAGACGAAATCTCGGTCGGTTGCGTCAGGTATGATTTTTCTCGAAATTCATGGCGCATCGTCGACATGCTTTCTAAGCTCCTCTACGATTCTTTTTGCTGCGATTTCTCTACAACGTACCGTTTTCTCATCGCGTTGCTTTGCGTTGATTGGCGCGGTGTAAGTATGGTCCATACCTGAGAATGCAGTGAACTTTGCGTTGGACAGTCCGTCGGCGAAGTTTTTAGCCTCGTCGAAAGGAACGTCAGTATCATCAGCACCGTGAAAGAACTGAACCAGAAATTCTGGGTTCAGTCGCTTCAGCTGATCATCAAAACTCACCATTTCAGCATATATTCTCCCTGGAAGGGAAAGCTGAGAATATGCAATAGTATCGCCGATCGGAGGAGCGATGCCTGGAATGGTGCGCTGTATATCTGCAACGTAACTTGTGACCGCACACGACATTGCGACCAAATCCACTCCAGCCTCATATCCAGCCATTAGTGCCGTCCCACCTCCGAGGCTGTTGCCCATAATCATCGAGAATCCCGCCTTGGGCAATTGACTTTGTAGCCACGAATGAGCGGAGACGATCTCATCAACCATTCCTTGCATGCTGAGATCCTCAATTGGCACTCTGGATTCACCATGTGCCTGGCTATCGATGGCAAGAACGGCAATCCGATTTTCCAACGCTTCCAATGCGACTAGATCATAAAAGCCCCACTCGTGCCGGCTCGAAGAGATGCCGTGAACCAAAACTAGAGTGGCGTTGCAGTCACCTGCATTGTAGAAGGAGCCAGGAATATCAGGACCGCCTCCAACGTTCTTTATGTCGACTTTATCTGCCCTGTCTGCGCAAAGAACCGAAGCGATTGCAGTCACTGAGGTCATTCGTGCAAACGTTCGAGCATCCTTAACAGGGATTCCGTATTCACTTTCTAGCGCTAGCGCTAGCTTGAGTTGCCCAAGACTGTCCCACTCCGGAAAGTCGTAGATTTGAGAATCCGCGCTAATTTCTGTTTCTGCTAGTGAAAAAGTCTCAGAAACCAGAATCCTCGCGTCATTAATGATTTCAAACATCTTCATCGGGATATCTCCTTAACTTCAAAGCCGTCGCTTGACGATCTATCTTCCCGTTTGTCGACCTTGGAAGCCTATCGACACACGAATAAATTGAAGGTTGTCGGGATCTTGGTAGAATGTCCGCAAGCAAGGCTTTGAGCTTTTTGCCGTCGGCCAATTCGATCGAAGCTTCGAAGGCAAGATGTAGATAAGATCCATCAACGAAAGCGACCGGGTTTGCTGCGCCTACTTCTCGTGCGGAGGCCTCAACTTCACCGACTTCGATCCTCACACCTCGAATCTTAACTAGCCCGTCCAGCCTGCTGGAGAAAAAAAGCTGACCATTCTGCAGCTTCAAGATGTCGCCGGTGCCAAATGTTGGAACGTTTGAGCCGTTCCCGGTTACCGAGCCGAAGTCACCTTGGTCATCGCCAAGGTAGCCTTTGGCAATGTAAGGCGACACCACGGTTGCCTCGAATTCGTTGTATTCGTCTACGGGCCGCAAGAGAATATCCCAACCTTGGATCGGCTTTCCCAAGGGCATGGCATCATAATGCAAATCTTCTGGCGTGACTTCGTGCGACATAAAAATGATCGTGCCCTCGGTTGGGCCATAAATGTTGAAAATTTTGGCTTGAGGGTACGCGCGCCATAGCTTTTCTACCTCTTCGCGAAAAAGAGGTTCACCACCGAAAGAAAAGGTGATCGGACTGTCAGAGACTTCTTTGGCACTTTCGCTGACTAAGAAAGGTATTACGGACGGGACAGAGTGCCAATGAGTTATTTGGTGTTTCTCGATTACGAGGCTGGGTCGCAAACGATCAAAGTCGGTACTGATACTCACCAAGTATCCTCCAAATGGCAGGACTGTCACTATGTCTGCAAGGGTTAAGTCAAAGCCGACACTTGAGTATTGAGCCCATCGAGTGTTGCTGTCGACTTCATAGTACGAGCTGGCCCAGTCTGAAAAAGCTTTAAGCGCAGAATGTCGCCCCTCAACAATTTTGGGTTCTCCGGTGCTACCGGAAGTGCACACATAGTAGCTTGGATCGCCGTCAGCGGCACTGACTTGGAGGGGCAAAGTTGCTTTGGGTACATCCTTGATAGTCGCAAGCTTCAGATTATGTCCTATTAACTCGCTATCTAGACTGGCATCATGGATGATAATGGGGTCTGGAAATTTGGATACGATTTCCAGAATTCGCCGCTCTGGAGTATCTGTATCCAGAATTAGAAACGGCTTGCCAAAGAGTATCCCAGAAACTACCGACGCATAGAATAGTTCAGATTTTCTTAGAATAATGCATAGCGTCTTTGCATGGCGTGCCTTGCGAAGCTCTTCTACACCGGCGGCAAGTTTGCCCAACTCCCAATATGATGTTTCAATTGCGGTAGATGAATCGACTAACGCAATACGTCGAGAGTTTAGGAGAATTGAGGCGTGAAATATGCCTTCGGGAGTTTCCAAGGACCAAAACCTGTCTGCTATCTTTCGGGCAGGCTATTCTGGAGCGCACCGTGGGTCAATTCGTTCTTCTACTCACCGCATCATTTGGTTCGTATTCCTCGATATCTGGACACGACGGTGAAATCGGCACCGCTTAAGCCGGTTTGGAAAACTCTTGCACCACGTTCTACTTCGCTGCTTTCCTCATCTCACCCATATCGAGGACACCCTCCCGCAGGCAACAGCCATATCCACCACCTGAAATGCTCCGATCAAACGGGTCTAAAAACTCGGTCCGCGTGTCCATGCTTGCGTCTAGCACAGGCCTAGCGCAGTCGAAAACCGTACCAACAATATCAAAGGCTTAACCCACCATGACGCGCATTGCAAATCCACTGCTCCATGGTTGTTCTCAGGGGGGGGCTGGCTGCCTTTGGCAATTTAACATCTAAGTAATTGATCGCCAGAACAGACACGCGTCAGCACAGGGCGAACGGCAGAAAAGTCCGCCTACCCCACCCGCTTCACACCCACCGGATCCGTCCGAACCTTGGCCTTCTGTACAAACACCTCAACAAGACCAGCGTTAGACAGTGTTGTCAGATTGGCATTAGGCTAAAAATGTAGCACAGAGGGTGCCTCTGACCCTCAGTTCTTCCCGATAGTACCGCCGGGGCCTCCGCCCGGCCGGAGCTGTCTAGGTGCGAGCGTAATCCGGTGTGGGTGGCTAAACCCTAAGGTATTATGAATCAGAGCGATAACGAGCCTCACTAACTACTACCCAGCACAGTATTTTTTCGGATCCCGATAGTGAAGCAGATAAGAGGATCTTATCAAAATCACAGAATTTTCATCACCGAGCCGAAAAGCCTTATCAGGAAAAACCTTAGGGATTAATGAGCAAAAGAGCCAAATCGGGGTCATCAATGAGGTCATATTCGGCCAGCCAATCGACCAACACCGCACGGTCGGCCAGAAGCGTGTCTCGGTTTTGAGGCACGGTAAAGCGCGCCTCAATAAGTTGCTGAGGCCCCGGCAACGGCAACGCAGGGTTTTGGCCAGCGATGTCCAAAATAAGCGTCGGCAAACCATCTTCGCGCTGCGCAAAGCGCATCGCAGCGCCAAATAGCGCCCGGAGACCGTCCATGTTGGGCGCCTCCGGATCGCTCGCCATCAGATAGGCCTGATAGTAACGGTCTAAAAAACTCGGTCCGGCGCTGCCATCTATGATCGGTTCATTAGCCCTCGCTGCGCGCAACATAAGCATGGCCACGTTTTGCGCCAAGTAAGGGTTGGACGTGAGCGCAAGCGCATGATCAGGAGTGGCACGCCCATTTGACAAATCTTCAAAAACGATTTGGCCCATTAACCCACCAAAGATACGCTCTTGAAAGGCATGTCCTAGCGTGGCTAGATCTAGGGCGGCATTGACCATGGAGCGGCCTACCGGAAAGTTTCCGCTATTGTCCGCAAGTTTCACAAGGTCGAGCTCAAAATTGCCGGTAGCGCCTGAGTATAGATCAAGAAGCTGCGCAGAGACCAGCGACCAGCGCGTGATCTCTGTCAACACATCTGTACTATAAGAGGCACTCAGATACTCGGAGGCTAGCCCTTGGGTGTTCACCTGTGGACCGCAAACCAGCCCGGAAATAGCATAGCGGCCCAGATCTTCGGGCCGCTCTTGACCCAAAACTGGGCATGCATAGCGCTGTCCGTCTTCCAACCAACGCGAGACGATCGCCAAATCATCGGCGCCCGCAAGCGGCATCGTGAAGGCGAAAAGAGCGGTAGCCGGATCTATCTGGCGGCGCGCGAGCCAAGCAAATAGAATGCGATTTTGCGGCGCAATTACATCTTGTGTAAAGCGTTGCGCTGCAGAGCGGATATCGCCGAGGTCACGAAACTCCTCCGGCGTCAGATGCGCTGCAGCTTCATCATCGCTAAAAGCGCTGGTGGTGCCCAAGAAATTTCCAAAAGATGCAGTATCAAAAAGCGAGGCGCGCGACCGGCTGATCGTGGCGCGGCAGGCCCGCGCATCATCACCTTTGCTTTGGATCGTGTCGCGTAATGCCTCAAAATTGTGAAACCGCAGCGTCTTGAGGTTTACGAGAGGCGCACTTTGCTCATCGGGTTTGAGGGCAAATCGGTACACCGCATTACAACCTTGCCAGTCCCGCCACAGCAGTTGCTTGATGTTGGCGTCCATCTTTTGCTGTAGCCAGTCGATTCGGTTAAGCTTTTCGTCCAGCGCGTTGTGACTGGCTTCGATCTGTTCGGACAGATCCACGATCCCATCCATGATCGCCTGTTGGTTCTCAAGCACCGTATCCAACTTGGCATTCACCAGGCCAAACTGTTGGCGCATAAAGCCCATCATTGCTTCAAAACGCTGCTGATCCGGATCAGGGCGGTTACCGAAAAGGCTTGTGAGCGACGCAACCGCGCCAAGCGGATTGCCTGATTGGAACTGCACGTAGGCGCCTAGCGCCGCGGTACCAACGTTGAGCGCCAATTCGGCGTCCTTACCCAGCTCAATCCCAAGATTTGCTGCAATCTGACGTGCGTCATGAATGCCTTTCAAGACGTTCCCTGCGGTCTCGATGTTGTCTTGCAGATCCGCATCCGCTTCATAGCGGGTGATCATCGCAGTCTTAATCTCTGACACATCGCAATCAGACTGATCCTTGGGGCAGCGGATCCGCCCATCTAGAAGGCCATTTCGCAACGCGTCGGCTTTCTCACGTGGGCTCATGCGTGAAAAAGCGAAATCGGCGATTAGCGTTTGATTGCGACCCAACGTTTGGATTTGGGCATCCATCGCAACAATCGCCCCACCAAGCGCAACCATGCCAGTTTGCAGCTCAGTGATATTTTGCTCGTGCCGGTCCAGTGTAACCTCAGTCTTGACAAGGCGCTGATGCAGATGTTCAGCCACAAGCGAAAACCGCTCGCTTAGATCAGTGATACTGGCAGCATTGGCCTCTGCAGCACGCAGCTGAGCCTCATCCATAAGGGCAAGCCGTGTGATAACGACGTCGATGGTTGTATCGACAAGCCTTTGATCCCCAATCGCTTGGGCTCGCGCCTTCACATCCGCCAAATAGGCATCGGATTCCCGTAATGGCCCTTCAACCAGCTGGCGCAGTTCCTCAGGTTTACCTCTGAATTGCGCGAGGTCCAACATACCCGTTTGCAACACAAGCTCAGTACCGATCTCGTACACCATGGCATCGGCGACCTTGCCCTCAGAGCTGTCGAGAAAGCGTCCGTTGAGTTGGAATCCAGTTGCGCCAAGCACGCCTGCCGCCGCCACGGGGAGGGCCGCTCCCCCGGTCAACACCGTGGCGCCGACTGCGGCCACTGTAGCAGTGGCAATAGTGCCGTAACTATTCAGATTCGAAACCGCTGAATAGGCTTGCCGCCGAGCCTCGTACCGCTTCAGCAAATCCTCGACCACGGCGCTACGCTCATCTAACGGCAAGCCCGAACTGGGTAAGTCATATTCTTGCCAGCTAAGATACAGTTTTGTACCCGACGCACCGAGCTGCTTGGTCAATCCAGAAACCTGTCCTGCCGTGAGCTTCGGCTTGCTTTCTGCGGGTTGCGCCAGCAATGGCAGAGCGGTGCTAAGTGCTAGAATGGCTGCACGTGAGTGCCAAAGGAGTTTTAGTTTCATTCGATTTGCGGGCCTCTGAATATACAACCACGCGGATTGATGCGCCTAGTTCTGATGTCGTATTGCAGCATAACGGGCTGCTCAAAGCCTGAGAAACTCCCCTGAGGAGGTGTACTATGTGACACAATGGCCGTTCTCTCGATATCGCTTCCGCACCCTTTTTCGACCTCGTAAGAATTCGCCGCCCAATGGGAGGAAGGAGGATGTTCAACCGCACCGGTCAGGCCCGCTTGCCGTAACGCAGCCAGTGCATGATCAAGACGCCGCCCAGCCAATGCCGGCATAGCGATGCCGCCCTCGGACACGGCTAAGAAGACCACGAGCCGCGATGCGTCAAACTTTTCCAAAGGCTTGGGGGTCTGTCGCACTACCTCCCCGGCAAAGCCCGGCTCAGCCACGGGAACGCTGGCATAGGGCAGTCCCATTGCCTCGAGCTGCGCCACAGCATCGGGAAGCGGTGCGCCGAGTAGGTTCGGCGCCTCTGCCCCGAGCGATACGCCAGCCCGCATAACTCTGTCAAAACCTACAGCGCCGCCTTCACCTGGCACATGCCAGACTACATAATCCGGTGGGGCAGATGACAGGAATGCCTCCTCGCGTAAGGTTATGTTTTGAGAAGAAGCAAAGGCGCGCAGATCGCCAACTGGCTTGCCTACAAAGTTTGGCAAATCTTCAGCTATTGCGGCAATCGGGACAAACCAGACCAGAACGGGGAAGAGCCTCAAAGCAAACGCTCTCATTTTAGGCGGCTCCCATCCGAACTGCAGGCTGTCACCTCAATGAGTTCATTAACATAGCTGTGATGCACCAAAATCGGCGCATTCGTTTGCACAAAGGTTCCCGCTGGTGGTTCAGTGCGGTCAACATACCATCCTGTAATGTAATTGGGCCCGCATCCAAAACCTTGGGTGAGTGAGGATTTGCTCACTGCCTCCGCATTTCGAGGCTCTTCGCGGGCGTCAGTGAAACCCAGACGATTTAAACGCTCAAGCCCATAGTCAAGAAGCCCGCCTGAAAGCTCCGGCATCACATCCCCTCCAACCGAAACGGTCAGAAATATAACTTCGCGCGATGCATCAAAATTCACTCCGGGCGCAGGTGATTGGCGCAAGACTTCTCCAGGGTAGCCTTTTTCCTCGACGCGCAGCTCTTCGACGGTAACACCCAATTCAGCAAGGAGCTCTTTAGCAGCATCGGCAGTTTGCCCAACAAGCACAGGCGCTTTTAGCCCAGCCGAGACACCAAAGATCACAACACCATCCGCACCGATCTGCCCGCCTGCACTTGGGGTATGAAATACTACGGTGCCGGCCGCTAGCCGCGAAGGTACAGACTCAATCTGTATCTGCATCGAAGTTGCGGCTTTTGCAGAAGTTATTGACTGTATATTCTGGCCAACAAAATCCGGCATTCCCTGTGCGACGCCTATTGTTGGCCATAAAACCGCAACTGTCAAAATCCAGTGACGCATTCTGCTTCCACCTATTTTTCCCTTTTAAGGTGAGCATAAGTGCAATTCTCCTGTCAACGATGAAAGCTGTTTGCCCTAATGCAACGGTATCTACACGGGTTAGGGCTACCCCACCCGCTCAACATCCAACGGATCCACCCTCACCCGCGCCTTCTGCTCGAACACCTCAAACTCGAGAAGCTCAAACGGATCCGGGGCGCCGCGCGGCAAAGGTCTAGAAGGAGCCCAATTTGCGTGATGCTGCGCGATGATTGAATGTCCGTTAATCCAACCAAAGACGCGTGGGAAACTCTTTCTTTTGATGGCGCGAGCATCTGAAGAACGCTACCGTGCTCGAAGAAAATTGATGAAAGAGTTTTAGAAATGCGGCGTGTAGGGGCTTTGATTTTTCCCGGATTTGAGTTGTTGGATCTCTTTGGGCCGCTTGAAATGTTCGGGTTGCTCAATGAAGATTTTGACCTTCAATTGGTAGCAGAGAGTTCTGATCCAATTGCAAGCAATCAACAAGTTCGAGCCAATCCGGACACAACGTTGAGAAATGCCGATCACTTCGATGTTTTGTTCGTTCCCGGCGGCATGGGGACGCGCCGCGAAGTGAACAATCCAGCTCTCCTGGATTGGATCAGAACAACATCTGGTTCAGCGGAGTATGTCTTGAGTGTATGTACAGGCAGTTTGCTTCTCGCAGGCGCGGGTGTTTTGGACGGGCGTCGCGCCACGACGAACAAGGCAGCTTTCACAAAAATCGCGGAACAGTACCCACAAGTCGATTGGGTAAAACAAGCCCGATGGGTTGAAGACGGCAAGTTCATTACCTCTTCCGGTGTCTCAGCCGGTATGGATATGGCTTTGGGTGCCATTACGCTGATGCACGACCGCGAGACCGCCGAAAAGGTTGCGAGATGGAGCGAATACGATTGGCACGCCGACAAAGATTGGGACCCTTTTGCCAGAACCCATGGCCTCGTTTGACTAGGGTTTATCCCGTCGCCAGCGTCCATCACTTTTAACCACACTTCTCATAAGACGACATTGGCGCAACCGGAGCAAATTCACACTTTGCTGCACAATGCTCTAATGGCTGATCTGGGGTAGCTGCACCGCAGAACCAGATCAACTGGTGAAAGGCCGGAATGGGCCATCCGTGAAGACGTCCCAAGTCTTCAGATTTCTACAGCTTCAGCGATTGCCAAGGCGTCTTCAAGTTCGACGCCCAGGTACCGCACGGTGCTGTCCATCTTGGCGTGGCCGAGTAATCACTGCACCGCACGCAGGTTGCCTGTCTTTCGGTAGATCTACGCCACCTTGGTACGACGCATGGAGTGGGTCCCATAAGCGCTTGGTTCCAGGCGGGACGGAGAGCGCGAATGGCAGGTAAATTTGGTTTATGCATGATGGTTCCTCCGATCCACCACACCCTGCCACAGCGCCAACCAGGCGTTGGCTCAACAGCCTAACACATGCCGGTGTCGATGTAGCGAACTTCCGTAAGGAACCCAGACCCACCGATGCTGCGTTCTGCATAAATGGCAGCTCTTCGTGGACACGAAGTTTTGGAACAAGGACCCGAGTCATTTTGACCGCACTTCGGACAATTGTCACACCTTGAACCACAAATAGCCGCTTTTCGGTGACCAATTGCGGGGATGCAGATATTTCTACTTCCTCTTTCTTTTCTTAGTCCCCCCGCCCTTTTTGCCGCCATCTTGATGATTGCGATCGGTATCAAGGGGGACCCTATGAATCTCTCTTTGGCAGGATGGGGCCTTGGCTTATTTATCTTTGCAGCGCTCGCATTTCCACGACCCGGCCATCCGTTGCACCATTTCTTCAATAGAAAGAGGTCAGAAGCGATGCTCCGAGAGATGGTGGATGTCAACGTCGCTGCAGCAGCATTTGAAGAGTCGCCCCGGTTCTATCACAATGGCTGGAGCCGTCTTGATCTTGTTACTGGCGAAGCAGACGACCCTTCAAGTTGGATCGGTGGCTTGCCAGAAATGCCCGCAGACACCGTCTGGCCCGAGAAAGACGGCAAGGCAGCGATGTTTCTGGCACAGATTGCCATGTCGGACTTGCCCGAAGATATTTGGGGCGGGCTTGGACCGAAAACAGGTTGGCTTCTGTTTTTCCTCGCGCCTGAAAATTGGGGCGGGGCTTGCGTGTTACACATTGAAGAGCGCGGTGCGCAACGTTTCTATCCGAACGGTGCCTGCGTAGAGAACTTTCTGTCGATGTCTCAGCGTGACGCGCTGAAACATCTGGGCCGCCCCGTGGACGCATTCAGTCCACCGCGTTGGGTGCTGACGGTCTCACCAACCAATGAACAACCGCCGAACCTGTTCGCCAAAATCACAGAGCGCGATGCTCTACTGAAGACGTATTGGGAAATTGATTTAGAGGACCCCCGTCTTACCCCTTACACGACCGGGGAGCACCCCTCGCATAGTACGGTCGAGTATTTGGCGCGTCTTGCTTATGCGCAAAACCCGTCTGATCTTGCGCCGGAAACAAGGGACATTTTCGAGGAACGCTGGACATTAGAAGCCCGCAGCGAGGCCGCGACCATGGGCGGGCCAGTTGGTACAGAGTTCTTTTTTACTGCGCCCGAAGAACCCGTTGTCTTGCTGCGGCTTCGATCATCACAGTTGCTGGGGTGGTCATTCGGCGACGTTGAAGATTTGGGCATATTCATAAGTGCCGACGACCTAAAGTCGCGACGGTGGGACAAAGCTTGGTTCGACTACACTGGCTGACCTGTCCAGACTGCGAGCAATCCAAGAGATCAACAAAGTGAACTCGATTTATTGCGCTTCAAAGCAGCTATTTGAGCAAATCGCGTGGATGACCGCTTCATCCGCTCTGTTGCCCATCACTCTGGTGATCTCACTGCTGACCTCACCAACGGCAGCTTCTAACGCGGCGTTGCGGCATACCGGTATTGGGTTTCTGGGGTGGTGGCCGAATTTGCAGAAATTGCTATCTGCGCAAGGCCGATATTCGCGTTCTTCAAATTTGTTCCACCGAGGCCAAGGTTTTCAGCGGCCCCCTCTTCTTGCTCTAGCGGCGCCGCAAGCCGAATTGTCACCTCGATTAGTCGCGATCCCATACCAGTAGCCATTCCCAGAATGCGAATATCCCATTGTAGAGATCAGGCGGGTCAATGTGCACAAATCCTTTCATAGCAATGACATTGTCCGCGGGTTTGGCTTGGCTTCCACAAACATTCCTCCGAGTATCAAAAAACTGGCTAATCACTCTAGGAGGATTGCCAGTCAATCGACAGATAGGTGGGCTTTTTTTCCCAATTCATCCCGCGCGAAAAAGAAGGTTCCCCCGCCGGTCTCCTGCATCGAGCCTAGATTTTTGGGTACCCCCCGGTGGGGAGAGCTTCGCGGGCGGTTTCACGGCGATGACAGGATTTGCACAGAAACTCTATTGTTGCGGCGGATTTGATGCCGCAGTGGACGTATCTCCTGCCCCTTTAAGCACCTAGTCCCTAATCTCATCCCAGATCGAAACCGGATCTCCGCCCATGTGGCAGCCAGTGACACCACTAGAACGGCTGTTACCCACCATGCGGTCCAGCGCATTGCACAATGCGAGGGTCAGCGAAGCAATCAGATCAGACTTGATCGACCATCCATGCTTGCGCAGCACACCGCTAATCGTGGCATCCTCTAAACACACCATGTCAACCAGACGCCGGTCGGTGATGCCCACTCGCGACCCACGGGCCGACGGACGATGGCGACGCACTATCAGGGCTGACCCACTGCCAATCCTGTGATGCATCTGCGCCAATCTCTCCCGATCCCGCAACACCGCATCGATGTAGGTCCCCCCTCCGCCAGAGCTGCGTTGCGACAGGCTTTCCAGCGACGAACAGCGCATCCCCGCCGAAGCGTGTTTCTCTGTCAGATCCCGATAGAAACGCCCCATGGCTACTTGCGATGGGCTAAAGGGTGCTGGCCGATTATGACCTTTGGCCTTGCGCGCCATCAGGTCAAAGCTATCGGCGCGCACCAGTGTCTTGCGCCCCCGGAATCCCGCAGGCTTGGGAGCAAAGCCACGCTCACCGTTGGGATAGAGCCCGACCAAATCATACATGCGCACCGGGCCGCGCGCCGGGGCCTCGGGGATCTCGGGGCCCACCTCATCCGGAACAAAACCCTTTGCCTTGACCTTCGCAATTCGTGCGGCCTCATCTGCTTTTCGTGCTTCCAAACGAGCCGCGCCCGAGGCATCCACTACAATCACCACGTTCATGCCCCTGCCCCTTTCGCTGCTTCACCTAAGATCGTCAGACATTCCGCCCGCAAACTCTGATACCCACCCAGCCATTTACGCTCATCAGCCCGAGCCACATCGCTCCGCACACGATCCAAAATCACCCGCTCTTTGCCCTGATTTTCTCTGGCTTCGTCTTGCAACCTGGACAGCACATATTTCGACGGCGGCGGGCCAAAACGGCGTGCGGTGTTCAACAGTTCCACATGATAGCCCTCAGCAAAGGCACGCCGCCCCATGGCACTGCGCATAATTGAGACGGCATAGTCATTGTCGCGCGAAGGCGGTTGCTGGATCCCGTGGGCATAAGACAAAATGGTGACCTCTTTCGGCCATTGATCCCGCGTTTTGCCAGAAGCCAGCCGGATCAGCGCCGCGCGCAACCCGCAAAGGTTTTCCTCACTCATGTAAGCTAGCTTGTCCTGCAACCGCGCGCCGAAATCGACAAACTGCGCGACGGTCATTCGATTGGGACGCACCATCCCCAGCTCCACCAAAGGCTTGATCAAAACCCTTTGCACGCGGGCACGCCCGCTTTCTCTACTCGCACAACTCACAGCCAACCCTTCCTCAGCAAATCTCACTTATCCACAGGCAAACCGTCTGATTTGGAGCGAAACGAACTCTGATATCTTTTTCTCTCATTTCGTTTCCTCTCTTATGTCTGGAACTGTTCCATTCTGTTCGGAACTGTTCCGTTTTGTTCCAAACACAAACGGCTCGATTTATGTAATGATTTCAGCGCCCCGCACGTGCACGCCCTAAAACACCCTCTTGCGCCGCCGCATCCAATGCACGAGCGACAGAGTGCTGGATCTGCGGCATTCGCCTTTGGCCCGAATGATGTTTCAGCAACCACTCATCCACCCAGGCCACCGCATACACATCCGCACACAGCGCGTCGCCGCAGCCACATTCACGCAGGACCTCGATAAGCCTCTTGCGCCGCGCATAGACCGCTTTGCTTTCATTACTGGCCTTGTGTTCCAGGTGACCATTCAAAGCGGCCACCATGACTTCCTGCACAACAGGATGTGCCAACCGGATATCACCGTTGTCACAGCGCACAGGCGACCAATTGTAGAGAGGATTAAACGTCCGATCTTTCAGGGAAAGCCAACGATCCAAAGGCAGTCCCAACAGGAAGGCCAAGCTGTCATCATCGCATGGCAAAGTGCCCAAAGGCGTCTCACCATGTGACTTAAAAAACAACTCCATCCCGAAGAACCCAACCTCTGGGTCGCGGTAGGCTTTGCGCCGAAATCCACTGCGCTCATAGCGGTCATGGTTGAATTGTATGAAGTAATGCGAGTCCAACCTGCATTCTACCGGGATCGGATAGTCAGGCAGATCTGACGCATCGACAACTTGTAGAGTTCGGGATGTCGTGCTCATCTGGGCCTCAATTTCTGCCCTAAGCCCAACGTCCGATCTTCACAGGGTGTTGCGAGGCTCTCAGCCAATCGGCCCTGCCCTGAACTAGCAATTAGGATTGGAGAATCCATTGACTGCAGAACAGATTGCAGGGTTGTAAAAAGAGCTAGAAGACATCCAAACCCAGCAGGATGATTAATAGGCGGTTCTGGGTGTGGCTCAAACCCAGATCCAACATTTGGGCCAACGTAACCTGCCAACGCTTGGCCTAGCCAAATTGGCGGCGGAACAAACAGACACCCCTCAGCGAAAGAACGTGCTTCTCTATCCGCAGGGGGAACATGATACCTTGGACCTGAGGCGCTTGGATCTCCGTTAAGCCCCGCAACGATGTCATCAAACAGGTCATGACGCGCGCGATTATCAACCGCCTCGCGTTGCTCTTGCGTGGCGACATGCAGGTGCGCCAACCACATGGTCAACGAGGTCAGACGCCAATGCATTTCGGCCTGCCCCGTCATGCCACCACCCCATACTGTTTTAGAGCCTTGGTGATCGCGGGCAAAAGGAAGTGACCATCATAGCCCGCTAAAGAACAGACTAGGAAATAATCTCTGGTGCCAAACCAACGGATCGCCCCAACTTGAAAAGGTGCATCACGGTCTTTGTCAGACAGGGCCAGACGGACTTGTTCTCGCAAGACCGAAATCCACAACATTCTGTCCGCTTCGGGATCATAGTCCGGCTCTGCAATCAAGTTGCTATTCGTTTCTATGAAACTCATTTCACGTCCTCGTTGCTGGTTTGTCTGACCATCGTGAGTAGCGCTAAGGGACCCTCTAGCATGTCCCGGCCTGCTCGCTCAGAACAGAGAGAGCAATCTCCAGAGCGTTTTCGCACCGAATTGAAAACCGTTGCTCAGTGCCATCAGGAAACACCAAGCGAAATCCGACACTCGCAGTGCCGGATGCTCCGAACTTTCCACGCTGCAAAATCGCAGAGGGAAATTCAGACATTCCAACGTCATCTGGAAGCTGACTTTGAGACCGTGACTCGATGAAACTCCTCACGCGCTTGACGGTTACAGCACGCACACCTGCACCTTTTCGGAGCCGCGGCACTAACTTTGGATTACTTGCAGCTATCTGGCCAAAGTATTGCCCACCCATGCCGGAGCTCACGAGAAAATCCTCAATTTCGGCCAATAGAAGTTGGCCGTCGGAAATTCTCTTCTGCTGATTACGATCAGTGCTCATAGGCACGATGATAGTGCCTTTAGGCATCTTTGCAACGAAAACTTTTAGACGCGTGCAATGCTTATAGGCATGATGTAATATTTCTACATGAGCACCTTCGACCTTGCAAAAATGCGGCAACGCCTTGATGACGAAATAAAGAAACAGCACCGCAGTCGTTCTGATGTTGCGCGCTCTGCAGGGTTTCCTGTCGGCTATCTCACAAATGTTTTGACGCGAGAACAGGTCCCTACAGTAGATCGGTTACATCAAATCTGTGAAGCGCTTGGTGTATCTATGAGTTATATCATGTACGGCGTCGACATTCCGGCCGAGGCAGACGAGGTGTTTGATTTGATGCGGAACGATCCCGAAAAGTTTCGGGCTCTTCTGACGCTTCTGAAGTGAGGCGTTCCAGCGCCGCCTTAACCTCTCCACTCTCCAGTTTCTTGGCGAATTCCGTAACTTTCATTGCACTCTTTAATCCAATACAACGTGGAAAAAGATAGCCACGAGCACAACCATAAGCAGTTGAATGGCTCAATTCAACGCTTAAAAGCACTACACCACCTTGACACACATGCATTTCGGAAATAATTGTTTCCAGTTACAAGTTTCTTTGATGTTACCCTGGTAAGCACATGCCTGATATTTCTGTTACTTTTCGGCTTCGCGTAGAAAAGGCAATCAGCGAAAGTAAATTCAACAGCATTAGCAAAGTTGCACAGACTTCAGGATTATCCAGTCCGACTTTGCAAAAAATACTCCGTGGAGAGTTCGACAACTCTCGCGGCGGCCCTGGCGTTTTTGCAATGCAAAGGCTTGCAGAGGCGCTAGAAAAACCCTTGAGTTACTTCTTTGATCAATCGGTTGCAGAAAGAAACAAAGAACTTGGCTCATTAAACGGCACCAGTGATGATCACATCAACCACATCCCGGAGTTTCTTGAGGCACACTGGAGAGGAGGAAAATTGCTTGAAGCTTTTGATCACCTTGTTCCACATTTTGATCTATACATGCCTCCTAGTGACGAAGCCACAGGGCCTAAAATCGTTGCTGCCGGTCAACAAACACTGCTATCGAGACGCATTGGAGACTGCGATCCGCTTGTAGTTCAGCGCGAGCTTGATCACCTGCCTCAAAAGACCCGTTTTGAGATTATCGATTTTCATCGACGCACAATGCAGAACGACACAGCGGTATCTAACACCTTTATCGACCATCGGCTAAAAGATCGCCCCGTGCACGTCAGAGCCGGATACTCGAGGCTAGGTTTGTTTGTTACAAACAAAGCCGGAAAGAACTTTATTTTGATTCACTGCTCCCCAATTCCAGTATGAGATCATTGAAATATTCGTCATGAGAATCCGACTTGCGAAATGCGATGCATTCAGACTTGCTTCGCGCCTCGGGCAACCATCCCCATTCTAAAGGTTGGGAAATTTTTCGGTTGAAGCCATTTACATCCGCACTGCCGCGCGAAATATCCTTTCTCCGAATAAAGCTATAGACAGTTTCACACTTAAACATTGAAACTGCTATGAAATTTGCCAAGCCGCAAAAACAACGTACGCGTGTGCGACCCAGACTTGAAGTACTACGAGAATGCAAATCTCCGAAATATGCTACTCGGCCTCGAAGCTCGCGATCACATTCTGAACTCACCTTTAAAACTGCGCCGTCACCATAACCACGACGAAACATCGATTGCATTGCTCGCCCCGGCTGCATGCCAAAGTCATCAATTCTAGCACCTCCAACCATGGCCACCCCATTGGCATCAGCTGCAACCAACCAGAAGTGGTTTCCTTCCGTGAAATCGTTTACCGCTGGGTCCAGCCAGGGTGTTAGGTAGCTCTTCCCTGCATCCTTGACTGCTGACGCAATTTCATCCGGATCTTGCACCATGTTCACTGCCAAACCGGCATCACTGAGAACCGACTGGCATAGAATCGCCGCCTGAAACGCCTGCCAATTATTCATTGCTTCCTCATATCTATTGCAAAAAGAGCAGTGCAGCATTCGAACTGCGTGCACACAATAGTAGTTAACACCTACGCAGAAAGCTCTTGACCAATGCCTATAAGCACCGATATCAATGCTTATAGGCATCGATGCTGTGCCTTAAGACACATCAAATTGGATTAAGATCATGGAATGTTCTGGTTTATCAACACTGAGTTTTAATCCTCACCAACAAGAGAAACTGATCCGTCATTCTCTAGACGTTAACCACGCTAACAAGACTTCCACCAGAGCACCCCGCATCCGTTCCAGCACTACCAAGGATGATTGGTCAGGCAAGCATGAAGCCTTTCAATCTCTACAGTCATACGTTCAAAAAATGCTGGCCCAAAAGCTGGCGAAGCGGAATTTAGATCCTAGTTTGACTGCCGAGCCGACTAGCATGGGTCGCGTGTGATGTCATCACCGCGTACCATTTCGCTCCCTATGGTCGGCCTCCTTGTGGGGGGCGGTCTTCAAACCGTCTCCCGCATTTTTCCTCAACGGCTCACCGGCTCATCCGCAGGGGCGCGTGTGCCCACTCACACCAAAGCGGCTCATACAGGCTCAGCGCACGCGCCCAAAGGACCCGAATTCATCTGCCCCAAATGGCCGTGCTGTGCCTGTCCGGACGGCGCTGTAGCCTCGGACTGCCCCGGCCTGATGGGCTGCGACACATGACATCGCCCGCAGATATCAATTTGCTGATCGGCTATGAAACATCCGGGACCATGCGCCAGGCGTTTCTAGCTTTGCGGTTTGATGCCTTTTCCTTCAATCTACTGCCAGCAGACACGTTCAACAATCGCCACCTCCGCGACGATATCCACCGCGTGATAATCGAACCAACATGGGATCTGATGTGCATCAAGCACCCGCCTAGAACCCGTTTGTGCGGTGCGGGCCAGCTGTGACTTCTCAGCCCCGGCGAAACCCACAAAGCGTGGCGCTCCCGACCCAAATTGTAACAGTCTAGAATAAGGAGAAACGTGCGATGACCGCCGCCATTCCTGATCTTCTCTCTTTTGACCAACTGGCGCGCGCGTCTGGGTTTTCCAAAGACGCCCTTAGAAATGTCGCGATGAAACATGGCCTTGTCATTCAATGCGGCCGCGTGTCTCGCATTAAATCCAACGAAGTCGAGGAACTGTTTGAAAAATGCCGCGTAGGGAAAAAGGCGCACGCCTCATTGAACGACGACGCAAAGGCCGCTCAAGCGTCTGGGTCATCAAAGACACCGGCCGTTTCGAGCGTTCAACCGGCACTGGATGCCGCGAAGAAGCTGAAAAAGCACTCGCGATCCACATCGCCACCAAGGCGAGGCCAAGTGGCCCGTCTGCAGCAGAAGAATTCCTGATTGGTCACGCCTTAACGATCTACGCTGAGGAATACGCCCATACAACAAGCGACCCTGATAGGATCGCATACGCGATCGAAGCGCTTGCACCATTTTGGGCCGACTTGGCGGTGTCAAAGATCACTGGCCCAACCTGCAGGCGCTATGCAAGCGAAAGCCCTAAAGCACCCGGTACAATTCGCCGCGAACTCTCCACCCTGCGCGCGGCTATCAACTACTGCGCTTCAGAGGGTTACCTGATTGGCACGCCTGTTATAACGCTACCCGCCGCCCTGGAACCAAGAGAACGCTATCTGACCCGCCAACAAGCCGCCGTTCTCTTATCAGCGGCACGCCGGTTGAACCTTGACGGGCGCCAGCAGATACAGCGGTTCCTCATTTTGTCACTGTACACCGGAACCCGGAAATCAGCCGCGCTTGCAATGGGAATGAACCAAACAAGAGTAGATGCGGGCTGGATCGACACCAAAGAAGGTCTGGTCTATCGCATGGGAACGCAGGAACGCGCGACAAACAAACGCCGCCGCCCCGCACGTTGCCCCAAACGCCTGCTTGCTCACGCACGCCGGTGGAGTCGCCTTGGTGCCAAATGGGCCTGCGAAAATCAGGAAGGCAACCGGATCAGAAACAATCGCAAGGCTTGGGACCGGCTTGTCAAAATCGCACATCAGATCGCAAGCACTCGCAATATTCCCATGCCAGATCGAAAAGACCTTACGCCCCATATTCTGAAACACACTGCGATCACTTGGGCGATGCAGAACGGTGCCACTATAGAAGATGCGGCCAGCTTCTTTTCCACCAGCACTAGCACAATTGAAAAGGTCTATTGGCATCACTCACCATTTTGCCAAGAAACGGCCGTTGATGCTCTCGATAGGCCCATGAAATCCACGGCAAACCGCCTGAAACGTGGGCCGAAACGTGGGCGCTGAATTGGCTAGCTGCCAGAAAAAGTCAGTAAGTGTTTGAATTTGTTGGCGCACCCATGAGGATTCGAACCTCAGACCTCTGCCTTCGGAGGGCAGCGCTCTATCCAGCTGAGCTATGGGTGCCTTAGGCGTCTTATAGACCGGTGTGAAACCCGGTGCAACGCGGAACTAGGAGGTAGGCTCTTGCGCGAAAAAGCGCAAGAGCCAAATTGCATTAGCCCAGCAATTCGTGGGCCAGTTCAAGGGCCTCGACCAATTTGTCGACTTCCTCGGTGGTGTTGTACATCGCAAAGGAGGCGCGACAGGTGGCAGTGACCCCAAGGTGCTCCATCAGGGGTCCGGCACAGTGATGTCCAGCCCGCACGGCCACGCCCTTCTTGTCCAGAATGGTCGAGATGTCATGCGCATGGGCCGCGCCGTCCATGGTGAACGAGAAAATCGCGCCCTTGCCCGGTGCGGTGCCCTGTAGGTTGAGCCAGTTGATGCCTTGCAGCTTGGACAGCGCATAGTCCCGCAGCATGGCCTCATGGGCGGCGATGTTCTCCATCCCCTGCGCCATCATGTATTCCAGCGCCACACCCAGACCAATCTGCTGCACGATGCCGGGCGTTCCAGCCTCAAACTTCATCGGCGGATCATTGTAGCTTACCGCGTCTTTCGACACTTCGCGGATCATATCACCGCCGCCCATAAAGGGACGCATCTCGGCCATACGCTCTTTGCGCATCCAGATCGCACCCGAGGCTGAGGGACCATAGAGTTTGTGGCCGGTGATCGCAAAGAAATCACAGCCCAGTTCTTCGACATTCACTGGCATATGCACCGACGACTGCGAGCCATCAACCAGCACAGGAATGCCGCGTTCGCGCGCCGCGTCACAGATGGTTTTCACATCCACCACGGTGCCCAGCACATTGGACATCTGAGTGATGGCGATCAGCTTGGTCTTTGGTGTGATGGCATCGATCACCTTTTGCGGATCCAGCGCGCCCTGCGCATCTGTGTCCACCCAAGCCAGATTGACACCCTGCCGTTCGCGCAGGAAATGCCAGGGCACGATATTGGCGTGATGCTCCATCACGCTGAGCAGGATCTCATCCCCCGCCTGCAGCTGCGGCATAGCCCAGCCATAGGCCACCATATTGATGCCCATGGTGGTGCCGGTGGTATAGACAATCTCGTCGGGGTCTTTTGCGCCCAGGAACCGCGCAATCACTCCGCGCACGGCTTCGTATTTGTCGGTGGCCAGGTTCGAGAGATAGTGCAGCCCGCGGTGCACATTGGCATATTCCTCGGCATAGCCACGGGTGACCGCATCGATCACCACCTGTGGTTTCTGCGCGCTGGCGCCGTTGTCGAGATAGACCAACGGTTTGCCATTCACTTCGCGTGACAGAATTGGAAAGTCCGCGCGGACCGTGTTGACGTCATACATATTCAGCCATCCCATTTGGATCGACACCCAGAAACACCAAGAGCAGAGACAACGCAAAGGCCATGCCCAAGATGCCGAAGACCAAGACCACAGCGGACTTCATAAGACCACCCAGATTGTGAGCTTCATCCAGAAAATTCAGCAAGATCCAGAGACCTGCAAAACTGCTGATCGACATTACAATGCCAATCAAGAACGGAGAGATCGGAAAGAGCACCAAGGCAACAAGTTGAATGAGAACCCGCAGGTACTGCATCCAGATCAACAGCGCCGCGACGTCCTCCAAGCCCCCGGTACCGCCCATCATCCGCGCTGCGCCATGCAGCCCCAGAATGGTCAGGATCAACACAGTGGCTTGGATGGCTAGAAAACCGATGGGCGTTGCCAGGATCACCGGAACCGCGCCGGGAGTGATCATCAGAGAGGTAAAAAACACCAAAGTGTTCAGAACCACACTCAGCGCAAGTCCCGTCAGCAACGTTTCGCGGTTCAGATGCTGCGCAAGGATCCAGCGCGCCACATCCCTTGGGTCTGTGACCGATTTGATCGCCAGTGAGATCCATTCAGAAAAGGTCATGTATCCTCACGATGCACGGTCACCATGCCTGAAATCCAGAACCAGGCAAACACTGCGAACCAGATAAACTCGACCAACTGCAACTGGACACCTTCACCAATGAACCCGGCCACAAGCCCCACCAGCAACCGCAGCGGGCTGGCGGCAATCAGAGCCCAGAAGAGAGCAAGACGCGAACCAAAGGGAGTGCCAATACCGCCGATCACCCGTGCAAACAGATGCGCTACAAAAGAAACCGCGTAGAAGAACAGCGGCAAAAACAGCAGGGTCGCCGTCAGCGCCCCGGCCAGAGAGGAATTCAAATCGCCTCCGGTCAGGTGCGCTTCGCGCGCAAGAACAGGCCATTGCGCAATGAAAAACACCAGACAGGCGCCCATCAGAAACGCCAAGGCACGATCCTCGCGAGGACCGTGCTCAGACAGGCGGCGCACCACCTTTCGCGGCCCCCGATACGAGGCCACGATATCCGTTGTCAGCGACATCTTAGCCGCGCCGCCGTGCCAGCCAGCCTTCGACGCGCCCGACGATCTCTTCCTGCAGGCTCTCGTCTTCGACCTCTTGCACCGCTTCGGCGATAAAGGCGATGACCATCAGATCCTGTGCAATCTCGAGCGGCACACCACGGGCCCGCAGGTAGAACAGCGCATCGTCGTCAATCGCGCCCGAGGTCGAGCCGTGCGAACAGGCCACGTCATCGGCGTAGATTTCCAGCTCGGGCTTGGCGAGGAACTGGCTGTCATCATCCAGCAGAAGCGACTGCGAGATCTGATACCCGTCGGTTTTCTGCGCATCTGGCTTGACCAAAATCTTGCCCTGAAACACGCCGGTTGCCCCGTTGCGCAGCACCTTTTTGAAAACCTGACGGCTTTCACAGTTCTGCGCATCATGGGTGATGAACACAGTGTCATCGTGGTGGAACGAGCCGTCGCCCATACAGGCTCCGGCCACATGGGCCACCGCGTCGTCGCCGGTCAGCTCGATCACGCATTCATTGCGGGTCAGCTGGCCATTGACGGTCAGGGTAAAGCTTTTGAACACGCTCTCAGTGCCCAGACGGGCAAAGATATGCGTCGCCGCGCGACGCTCGTGGTCACGCCCCTGCAGGCGGATGTGGTGCAGTTTACCGGTGTCGGCAATGTCCACTTCCATGCATTTGTTGAACCGCGCCGCCGCCGGACCATTTTCCAGAACGGTGACTTCTGCGCCGGCATCGACCTTGATGACGTGGTGCAAAATGGCGTCCGACGTTTCCTGACCGTGACGATAGATCAGGTTGATCGGCTTGGAGGGCGACGACTGGACGTGGATCAGCACACCATCGGTGGCAAAAGCCGTGTTCAGCGCCGCAAGCGGGCGTTCAACCGGGTCCTGCCCCTTGGTTTCCAGCACGCCATAGAGATCTTTGGCCCAATGGATGTCCGAGGCCTCAGCCAGACGGTCGATCTGAATGCCTTCAAGCGCCAGATCATCTGACTGTTCGGCATCAAATACGCCATCGACAAAGACGATCTTCAGGCGATCACGCTCACCAAAGGCAGGCGCCTCATCGCTGGCGAACAGTGCGGCGCTTGGCACCTCAGCATCCACAAGCGTGTTGGGCTTGGTGTATTTCCAGTATTCATCGCGGGCATGGGGCAGACCCATGGCACGCACACGCGCCACAGCATCCGCACGCGCCGCCGCCGACCAGCCGCCCTCAGGCAGGGTCAGGCCCGACAGGCGGGCTTCGGTGGCGTCCAGTTTGACTTGAGGCAGAGCCATTACGCATTCTCCTCCAGCAGGTCGGCATACCCGTTCTGTTCAACTTCCAGCGCCAGCTCGGGGCCACCGGTTTTGATGATGCGGCCATTGGCCATGATGTGCACCACGTCCGGTTTGATGTGGTCCAGAAGACGCTGGTAGTGGGTGATGACAAGGAAGGAGCGGCCTTCGTCACGCAACGCGTTCACGCCGTCCGACACCAGTTTCATCGCATCCACATCCAGACCCGAGTCGGTCTCGTCAAGGATGCACATCTTTGGCTCAAGCATGGCCATCTGCAGGATTTCGTTACGCTTTTTCTCACCACCCGAGAAGCCAACGTTGACCGGACGCTTCAACATATCGGCGTCGATCTTCAGGGTTTTGGCTTTGGCCCGCACTTCTTTCAGGAAATCCGCCGCAGACATTTCCTCTTCACCGCGCGATTTACGCTGCGAATTTACGGCGGTTCGCAGGAAGGTCATGTTGCCCACACCGGGGATCTCAACCGGGTACTGGAACGCGAGGAACAGGCCCGCAGCTGCGCGCTCTTCCGGCTCCATGTCCAGAATGTCCTCACCCAAAAGCGAGGCTTCGCCATCGGTGACTTCATAGCCATCTTTGCCGGACAGAACATAGGACAAGGTCGATTTGCCCGAGCCGTTCGGGCCCATGATCGCGTGAACCTTGCCCGGCTCAACGGTCAGATCCACACCTTTGAGGATCTGCTTGTCCTCTTCTTCCAGCTTCACGTGCAGGTTTTTGATTTCCAGCATAGCGTCCTCGTTCGTAGATTAAGCGCCTGATGCAACAGGCGTGTGTTTCGGTGCCCCCCGCAGCTCGGCGGGGAAGTGTTCCAGAAGTGTGGCCTTGGCTTTGGCGATGCCATCAACATAGGGCAGCGCCCCCTGCGACAGCTGCGGCAGCGCGGCCACGATGTCATCCATCTTCAACGGCACGGGCAGCACCCGACCGATCGAAGCGGCGTAATCATAATATTTCAGACGGGCGTGCCCCTCGGGATCAAGCCACGTGTTGGCAATGCCATAGGCGTCAGCCACCACCAGCCCATGCAGGCTCGAAGAAATCACATGCGCGCATTTCGAAATCTCGGCGCAGACCGTTTCCGGTTTGCCCTGAACGTCGATGTAGTACAGGCGCGGTTCGGCCTGAAGCGCGGCCTGAATGCGCGGGTCGCCCAACTGGCTGTGATGCACCAGAAGACCGATTTTATCCTCACGCGGCCCTGCAGCCGGAAGCGCCTCGGCGGTCAACAGACCCGGATCACCATAGCGTTCGGATTTAATGCCCATCAGCGACGCGGTGATGGGGCCACGCACCATGCAGATCCGCACGTTCTGGCGGAACCCAAGGCCGATGCTCTCCATCATGCCACTGCCCCAGACCCACGGGCGATTGCCGTTTTCGCTGGGGTTGCGATAATTACGTTCGGCGATCTGCAAGATCGACCCCAGCCCAAACATCTCGCAATATTTGGGGCGCGCATGCCGCACCGGACGTCCCGCCGCATAGGCAGTGACAATCTTGGAAAGCGCATCACCGAAATTCGGTTTGCCCTTCCACCAAAACAGCCGCAGCGGTTCGGTGACTTCGAAAGTTTGGAGAGCCTCAGTCATGACGCCCTCCCAAGTTGGATCAGATCCAGCCCGCAGCGGCCATCAGAAAGTCGGGCGGCGAGATATGCGCCACGTTGATCATAAAGTTGGCGACTGTTGCGGCGGTTGGATAGGTCGCCCAGGCGCAGAGCATCGCCACGCCCAGAAGACCAAGCTTGCGATACCCGCAAGCCGGCAGAGCAACGAGAGCGAACAGTGGGCCCAACGTCTGCCCCAGCCCATAGATCAAATCGCCGCCCAACATATCGACGATCGCATTGGGTCCCAGATCGGTGTCCAGATGTGGCGGGAACAGCTTGAAGATGATGAACAGCGCGACATAGCCCGCTGCGGCCCCCAGCACGACGGCCACGGGCAACCCCAACGCCTCGCGGGCGGCGGATTTGTTCAATCCGGCGTTGTCCGCACCGGCGGCGCGCAGTTCCTGTAGCAAGGTTGGGATCTCGCGCCTGTCCAAGCGCGAAAGTCGGTCTTGAAAATCCACTTTTTGAAGTGCCATGCTTCGAAATCCATTGCGTGGTTAATACACGCAACAGATTTGACGCCGAATAGCGCCAGAAGTGGGGCAAAAAGCCAGATATTTCGAGGACCTCCGTCATATTATCCCAGCACCACAGCCGTGCCCGAAGCCGAGACCATCAGCATGTTGTTGATCACCTCGTAGTCCAGATCGACACCGATCACCGCGGTGGCCCCTACTTCAGAGGCGCGCTCTTCCAACTCTTGCAGCGCCACGCGGCGGGCTTTGCCCAGTTCCTGCTCATAGGCGCCTGAGCGGCCACCGATGATATCGGTGATCCCGGCAAACAGATCGCGAAAGACATTGGCGCCCAGAATGGCCTCGCCAACAACGATGCCTTTGTATTCGGCAACCTGATAGCCTTCGACGGTGGGTGTGGTCGTTACAATCATCTTACTCGTTCCTGTCTTGCCCCAAGGGTTCATTTCCGTGTCCTTTGCACCAACTGTGCAACGAGACTGCCCAGAAAGCCCGAGCAGAACGCCAAACCGATCACCGCTGACATGGTCAGCGCATCAGTCACATAGTCAATCACGGTGGCAAACACCGCGCAAAAGGTGCCCGTCAGCACAGAGGTGATCAAAGTCGGTTTGAGCAAAGATCTCTCCTACACTCTTCTGGTCCGGGCTTCACTCCAGCCGGTTGCTTGTTCCGTAGCGCCCTACAGGTCATTCGAGGAAGGCAAAGGCAACGTGTTGAACACCGCCTAAGGCATTCGGTTCAAAGATTGAGAACACGCGCTTTGCCCCCTCTTGCTCGACGCGGTTAGCCCACAGATCCTTCCAGCGAAATCGCCACCAACTGTTGCGCTTCCATTGCGAATTCCATCGGCAGGGCCTGTAGAACTTCTTTACAGAAGCCGTTCACAACCAAGGCCACGGCCTCTTCTTCGTCCATGCCGCGCTGACGGCAGTAGAACAGCTGATCATCATCCACCTTCGATGTGGTCGCTTCGTGCTCGACCCGGCTCGAATTGTTCTTCACTTCGATATAAGGCACGGTGTGCGCACCGCATTTATCGCCGATCAGAAGGCTGTCACACTGGGTGTAGTTGCGGCTTTCCTTGGCTTTCGGATGCATCGAAACCAACCCGCGATAGGTGTTCTGTGCCACACCCGCGCTGATGCCTTTCGACACGATGCGCGACTTGGTGTTTTTGCCCAGGTGCACCATCTTGGTGCCGGTATCGGCCTGCTGGTGGTTGTTGGCGATGGCGATCGAATAGAATTCGCCCTGGCTTTCATTGCCGCGCAGGATGCACGACGGGTATTTCCAGGTCACAGCCGATCCGGTTTCCACCTGTGTCCACATCACCTTGGCCCGGTCGCCCCGGCAATCGGCGCGTTTGGTCACAAAGTTGTAGATGCCGCCCTTGCCGTCTTCATCCCCGGGGAACCAGTTCTGAACGGTCGAGTATTTCACCTCGGCGTCTTCTTCGATGATGATCTCAACCACAGCAGCGTGCAGCTGGGCCGTGTCGCGCTGAGGCGCGGTACAGCCTTCGAGGTAAGACACATAGCTGCCCTTGTCAGCGATGATCAGCGTGCGCTCAAACTGGCCGGTGTTTTCCGCATTGATGCGGAAATAGGTCGACAGCTCCATTGGGCAGCGGACACCCGGCGGCACATAGACAAACGAGCCATCCGAGAACACAGCCGAGTTCAAAGTGGCGTAGTAGTTGTCCGACACCGGTACGACGGTGCCGAGGTATTTCTTGACCAGCTCGGGATGCTCGCGGATTGCCTCGGAGATCGAGCAGAAGATCACGCCCGCCTCTTTCAGCTCTTTCTGGAAGGTGGTGCCAACCGACACTGAGTCAAACACCGCATCCACAGCAACCTTGCGGCCCTCGGCCGGCATGTTTTCTGCGCCTTCAACACCGGCAAGGATCATCTGTTCTTTCAGAGGAATGCCGAGCTTTTCGTAGGTTGCCAGAAGCTTGGGGTCGACCTCATCCAGCGACTTGGGCTTTTCCGCCATGCTTTTGGGGCGCGCATAGTAGTACTGGTCCTGAAAATCGATCTCAGGATAGTTCACCATGGCCCATTTCGGCTCTTCCTTCTGGGTCCAGCGCTCAAAGGCAGCCAGACGCCATTCCAGCATCCACTCGGGCTCGTTGTTTTTCTCGGAGATCAGGCGCACGATATCGGGGTTCACGCCTTTTGGGGCGTATTCCATCTCGATCTCGGTTTCCCAGCCGTATTTGTACTGGCCGACTGTAGCGACCGCATCAACCGTTTCCTGATCGACGCCGTCTTTGACCACCACTTCATCCATAGCTGTCATGACCGTTTCCCTCTTATATCACGCGGACCGTTCAAGGTGCCGCTTGTATTTCTTCAGCCACGTTTCCGCGAAACGCAGCACATCATCCTCTTGAACGTCGGGGCCAAGGCTCACGCGGAGTGCGCTTGCGGCCACATCGTCCTCATATCCCATCGCCTTCAGCACACGGCTGGCTTTGACCTTGCCCGAGGAACAGGCACTGCCTGCGCTCACCGCAAATCCAGCCAGATCCATCTGCATCACCTGTGTCTCACCCTTCCAACCGGGGGTGGCGAAACACGAAGTATTGGGCAGTCTGTCTGTTTTGTTCCCGACAAAAATAGTCTTATTCGCGCCCGCTGCAATAGATGTTTCTAGAATATTTCTAATTCTAAAAACCTCATCCCAAACACCGGCAGCCAGATCTTTTGCGGCCGCTTCCGCCGCAGCCCCGAAGCCCGCGATTCCAATGGTATTTTCCGTGCCCGAGCGCCGCCCCATCTCTTGACCGCCACCTTTGATTTGTGCGGCCAGATCGGTGCCCCGCTTGATCACAAGTGCGCCAATCCCTTTCGGACCACCCAGCTTGTGCGCCGAAATCAGTGCCATCTGACAGTCCATCCAGTTGAACGCCAGTGGCACTTTCCCAAAGGCCTGAGTCGCATCCACAACCGCCAGCCCCTGAGGCAGCTTCTGAATCACGCCGGTTTCCGAATTTGCGTATTGCAGCGCCGTGCGCTCAGGGGCCTCAACCTGTACCTGCCCTTGCTCATCTGCTTGCAATACCGGATCAACCCATGCCGCCACAGCATCGTGTTCGAGATCTGCACCCACCAGCCCACGTTCTGCACAGGCCAGCGCCGCCGCCTCGGTGGCCCCCGAGACAAAAATCACATCCTGACCGTCCGCGCCAAAGGCCGCCGCCACCTGAGCGCGGGCTTTTTCAACCAAAGATGTTGCTGCCCGGCCCTCGGCATGTACTGACGAGGGATTGCCGACCAAATCCATAGCCGCGATCATGGCGTCGCGCGCCTCAACGCGCAAAGGCGCGGTGGCATTCCAATCCAGATAAACCCGCTTCACGGCACCCTCTGCTTTTTCAGGCCCAAAATCGTTCCGAAGAGCCGCGTTAGTTGGCGGCAGAGCAACTGCCCTTAGTCTTTGTCGTCGACCACGGCAAACAGCTCGGGCACTGCAGGACAGGGTGCAAGCGCATTTTCGACCACATCCGACAGGCGCGCCTGATGCAAGAAGACATAGACATGCGCCGACAGGCTTTGCCACAACCGGTTGGTCATCGACTGGGCCCGGCTGCCGGACGTTCCGCCCGACGCCCCGGCGCCCTTGTGCATGGCATCCACGGTCTCATCGACCGCCGCAAGCACATCAACAACTCGGATGTCCGAGGCGGGTCGCGCGAGCCGATAACCGCCGCCCGGGCCGCGCACCGATTCGACCAATCCGGCGCGGCGCAACTTGACGAACAGCTGTTCGAGGTAAGGCAGCGAAACATCCTGACGCTTGGAGATATCACCCAAGGTTACCAATGTGCTGGCATCCTGCATCGCAATATCAGTCAGCGCTACCATCGCATAGCGCCCTTTTGTGCTCAGTTTCATACGCTCACCCCTGCTTTCCCACGCCGCAGCCACGTTACAATTGACCTTACGCTGTCAATTGCATATTTGCTGACAAAGCAAAATCCCGAATTCGTCGGATTTAGAAACGTTCTAAAGTGTCCAAGGGATTTCGTCAAGAAATCACCGACACCGGATCAAGGAGCCAGGAACGCCGTATGCCCGAGGTCATTTTTCCCGGACCCGAAGGTCGCCTAGAAGGCCGCTATCACCCACAAAAAGATCGTGACGCCCCCATTGCCATCGTGCTGCATCCGCATCCACAGTTTGGCGGGACAATGAACAACAAGGTTGTCTACAACCTGCATTACGCCTTCTACAACATGGGCTTTACCGTGCTGCGGTTTAACTTCCGTGGCGTTGGTCGTAGCCAGGGCGAGTATGATCAGGGCGTGGGCGAACTCTCCGATGCAGCCTCGGCCCTCGATTACCTTCAGTCGATGAACAACAATTCCAAGCACTGCTGGGTTGCTGGCTTCTCGTTTGGGGCCTGGATTGGCATGCAGCTTTTGATGCGTCGCCCCGAGATCACCGGGTTTGTGTCGGTCTCGCCCCCTGCAAATATGTACGACTTCTCGTTCCTGGCGCCCTGCCCCAGCTCGGGTCTGATCATCAATGGCACCAATGACCGTGTCGCCCCTCCGGCGGACACCCGTGCCTTGGTGAACAAACTGCATGAGCAAAAAGGCATCACCATCACGCATGAGGAAGCCGACGGAGCGGGTCACTTCTTTGAAGAACCCCACATGGAACCGATGATCGGTTCGGTCACCTCCTATGTGAAGCGTCGTCTGACCGAAAACACAAGGTAAGCACCATGGGCGTCGTTGATGATCTGGCTGACAAGCTGGCGCAGGATGTGATCAAGGCAATGGACGCCCTTGGCGACGAAGAGCTGCCCGAACAGGTGGCCAATGTGCTGGGGGCTTCGTCCCCCAGTTCCGAAGAGATCTTTCGCGCAGCGGTGCGTATTCGCCTCGCCGAGCGCCGCGCGCGTACCTTTCTCAACGACCATGTGAAAGCCGCCCTCGCGGCCCGCAAGGAAGGCCGAGAGGTCCCCAAAGCCATTGCACCAGGCAGCGACAACGAAAACGTCTGATCTACTGTTTCGCTGCTTTAAGCGCACCCAAACAACCAACCCCGTCAATCGATTTTGTCTGGCAATCCTACCCCGTTGTTCCACCATCGGTTTGGGTTCGTGCTTTGGGGATCATACGCGGCGCGGCTTGCCCAATCCTCTCGAACGAAGATGACTGGCTCTTCGTAGTGATGCGCGAAAAGTATCGCATCCATCACCTTAGAAAGCTCGGTCAGATCACGCTCGATCGAGATCTTCAATTCAACCATGGGGTAAGTTTCAGTGGATCCAGCCTGAAATCCGTCAACATGGGTTGTGGTTGTCGAGCCGGCCTCAGGCTGGGCGGTTTCCTTTCCGAGCGCTGAAATACTCGCATTTCGCTGGTACCGACCGAAACGCAGAGGGTTCACCTGCATGACGGCATCCAAAATTTGGTCTGTATTGGCCGGCAATGTCTGTATTTCGATTGTGAAAACCGGCACCAACGTCCCAGATTTCGCCCGGTAGTTGGCCAAGTCTGACATTTTCCCCTCCCGCATTTTGTTCTCCAAATGTTCTAGATCGGAAACTCATCGCCGGTCAACGTCTCCAATGGCCCGCGGCCGACCGAAAAACCTTGTCCCGGCACATCCCTTTGCGCGCCGCGCAAGAGCGGCCTTGCTTTTTACATCAACCGATCAAGATTAACTTGAGGCGAGGGAGGGAACACCATGGGTAAGCGTGCATTGATCATTGGGGCCTCTGGAGGTGTTGGGTCGGCTGTGTCAGCAGCGCTTGAGAGCCGCGGATTTGACGTGACGGGCCTGTCACGGCGCGAACATGGTCTGGACGTCACCTCGGAGGACAGCATCGCACGTCATCTGGGACAATTACGCCCCGGATATGATTTGGTTTTTGTTGCGGTCGGCCAACTTGCGGCACAGTCTGGCCCCGAGAAATCGCTCAAATCCCTGACGCCCGAGGAAATGGCTCATCTCTTTGCGGTCAATGCCATCGGGCCATCTTTGGTGCTCAAACACGCGATCCCCCTGTTGCGCCGGGACCAGCGCGCAATTTTCGCTGCACTTTCGGCGCGGGTCGGGTCAATTGGCGACAATGCTTTGGGCGGATGGTATTCCTACCGCGCATCGAAAGCGGCGCTCAATCAGATGATCCACACCGCCGCAATCGAATTGAAACGCAGCCACAAACACCTGATTTGTGTGGCACTCCACCCCGGCACTGTCGCCACCGAGTTCACGCGCAACTACCGAAACCATGCGGCCGTGCCAGCAGATCAATCCGCTGACAACCTGCTAGGCGTGCTTGACGGGCTGACACCTGAGGACACGGGTGGCTTCTATGACTGGCGCGGCACGCCTGTACCGTGGTGAGCTTCAGCAACCTAGGCTGATCACGCGACTGTGGTGTGCATGTGAAATTTTCCCATCCCATAGTAGGGGCATCTCAATTCGGAGCGCTCTATGTCCCTGTCTCGCCGTCAATTCGCCCTCTCTCTTGCAGCCACTGCAACCTTACCCGCCAAACTCAGTGCGCAAGAGGATGACGTGTTAAACGCGCTGCGGTCGACACTGTTTGGCACTCCGCCAGAATTTCAGGCGGGCATGGATTTTCTGCGTGCACGGGGCAATCCTGATGTGGTGCCAGCGCTTTTGACCGGGCTGCGATTTACCCGCACCCGTCGGGACGAGATCGCATGGGTGATTGAAGCGCTTAGCGGTGAAACCCATGGCACAGACTGGTTTAACTGGATGCTCTGGCAAGAGCGCAATTCGGATTTGATCCCACACCCGTCACTGGCCACTTTCAAACGCGAGGTGTTTCTCAATCTTGATCGGGATTTCGACCTGTTTCTGCGTCCCGAATATCTGGCACGCGACAAAATGAAGATCCGGCTGGAAGAAATCACCTGGGGCGGCGTGGTCAAAGATGGCATCCCCTCGCTCGACAATCCCACCCTAATTGACGCCAAAGATGCCGCCTACATGAAAGACAGCGATCTGGTGTTTGGCGTCACCATCAATGGCGACACCCGCGCCTATCCTCTGCGCATCATGGGCTGGCATGAGATGTTCAACGAAGTCATTGGCGGCGTGCCCGTGGCCCTGGCCTATTGCACGCTCTGTGGGTCGGGCATTTTGTTTGAAACTCAGGTTCTGGGGCGCAGCAAACCGCTTGTCTTTGGGTCTTCGGGGTTTCTCTATCGCTCCAACAAACTGATGTTTGACCGTGAGACACATTCTCTGTGGAACCAATACACCGGCAAGCCGGTTGTCGGGCCTCTGGTCGACAGTGGTATAGAATTGAAACAGCGCCCTGTTGTGATCACCGAGTGGGGCACATGGAAAGCCGCCCACCCCGATAGCAAGATCCTGTCAAAGGACACCGGATTCCATCGCAACTACGCCTCGGGTGCGGTCTATCGTGAGTATTTCGCCTCGGATGACCTGATGTTCCCAGCGCAGGTGGATCAGCGGGTGCACAAGCAAAAAGACTATGTCTTTGCCATTCGTGAATTTGGCGCGGCGCGGGCCTGGCCGCTTGACGCCTTTAAAGGTAGGCCAGTGATCAACGACGCCATCGCCGAACGCCCCCTTGTTTTGATGGGCAATCCCGGCGAGCGCAGCGTACGAGCCTATGAACGTGGTTCACACCAGTTTACATCTTCAAAAGGTGCGTTGATCGACGAAACCGGCGCCGCGTGGCGAGTCAGCGAAGACGCTCTGCTCGGCCCCGGCGACCAAACCCTGCCTCGTGTCGCCGGCCACATTTCCTACTGGTTCGCATGGGACAACTATGTGGGGGATGTCGCCACCGTTTATCGGCAATAGCCCGCAGGCGTTATTCGGGTTCGGCGATGTCTAAAATCTCAAATCTGCCCTCGTGGTCCATCAATTCAGAAACGAGGTCGCTATCGCCGTTCCCAGCGCGCCAATCGAGATAAGCATCAAGGACCTGAGCGTTCTCCCACCCATGCATCACCGTCAGTTCGGACAGATCCTGGGTGTGCGCCAGATAAGCAAAGGTACATCCAGAAAAGGCCCGGACCTCACCTATCGCGCGACATAAAAAGGCTCTCAGCTGTTCGCCTTTTCCAAGAGCCGGAGTAACAGTGATTTTGACGGCCTTTGAGCCACCGCCACTCACAACCTGAAGCCTAGCGTTCATTTCATCGCCCCCCTCTTGCGAGAGCACGCTAGCACCTGATTTACAATTTGCAACAAACCTATTTTTAAATTGCATATTAGTTGCCATCGGTACCCACCCTTCACCACTTCGCCTTCCGTGCTGGTCGGACCCAGTGCCGGCGAAACAAGGATAGCTCTTCGCCTGATCTGATCTTGCTCAGAACTCGGCAACCTGCCATGCAACGCCCATGACCGACAGCTCTCCCCTCTCCCGCCAAATGGCCTTTTTGATCGAGGCCGATCGTCTGAAATCCGTGCAACGAGCCACCACACTCTGTGATGGCTCGCGGTTTGAAAACAGCGCCGAACACAGCTGGCATATTGCGCTTTATGCCATGACGCTCGCCGATCACGCGCCTGACGGCTGTGACATTGGCAAGGTTATCCAGATGTTGCTTCTGCATGACCTCGTGGAAATCGACGCAGGTGATGCGCCGGTCTTTGGGGACCACGACATGGCCGCCATTGAGGCCGCAGAACAGGCCGCCGCCGATCGTATCTTTGGCCTGCTGCCCAAAAAACAGGGCGCGCGGTTCCGGGCGATCTGGGATGAGTTCGAAGCCAATGAAAGCCCCGAGGCTCGCTTTGCCAAATCCATCGACCGCGCCAACCCGCCGGTGCAAAACCTGCAATCGGGGGGCGGATCGTGGAAAGATTACAACGTCGACTGGCCCACGTTTGAGGGTCGCATCGGGGCCAAGGTCAAACGGGGCGCCCCTGCCCTCTGGGCCTGGTTGGCGCCGCGTGCCAAGGCCATGCTAGATCAACTGAGCGCAGCACGAAAATAGAGGGCTTCACGCGCGCCACTGGTTAGGCCGGGGTAGACACTCTGGCCAATGCCGTTTCAACCGCGTCGATCAATTCTGATCGGCGCACCGGCTTCATCAGACGGATGTCTTCCGGTCGCAACCCATTGCCATGCACCGTGGCCTCGCTTGCATAACCCGACATGAAGATTACCGGCAAATGCGGCCAGGCTTTGCGCAGGTCCTTGGCCAGATCGGTGCCTTTGCGCGATCCCGGCATAACAATATCGGTCAGCAACAGATCAAACGTCGGGTCAGCGGCAAACTTGATATAAGCGTCATCTCCCGTCGTCGCGGTCTCGATCTCGTATCCTGCTTTTGTAAGAACCGTGGTCAGCACATCCAGAACACCCGGTTCGTCCTCAACAAGCAAAAGCCGCGCGCCGGACGAGACCGGCTGAACCGGTTTGTTTTTCTCAGATTGAATAGTCTCCTGATCTACGGTCAGCGCCCGGAAATAAAGCTTGAAGGTCGTTCCAACACCCGGCTCGGAATAGACCCGCACGGTCCCACCGGACTGTTTCATGAACCCTTGGATCATCGACAGCCCCAGACCTGAGCCATGACCCGGTCCTTTGGTGGTAAAGAATGGATCAAAGATTTTCTCTAGATCGGCCTTACCAATCCCGTGCCCGGTGTCGGACACAGCCAGCATCACATAGCGGCCGGGATCAATGTCTTCATAGCGGGTGTCCACATATTCCTCATCAATGCGCACATTGGCCGTTTCCACCGTCAATTTCCCACCTTGCGGCATCGCATCCCGCGCATTCAGCAAGAGATTCAGCAATGCCGATTGGGTTGAATTGGCGTCGGCCTCAGTTTTCCAAAGACTGGCCAGAAGCGAAGTCTCCATCTCGATGTTTTCCGGCATCACCCGTTCACTCAGCTTTTTAGTCTCAAGCACTTGCTGATTGAGGCTCAGCGTCACAGGCTCCAGCGACGCCTTACGCGCAAAACTGAGCATATTCTTGGTGAGGTCCGCACCACGCATCGCGGCTTCGATGGACGAGTCGATCATTGCGGAATTGGCCGGATCAGTGGGGTCATCTTTCACCAGCTCGAGGTTACCCAAAATCACCGCAAGAAGGTTGTTGAAATCATGTGCAACCCCACCGGTCAGGTTACCCACGGTTTCCATTTTCTGGGCATGGCGCAATCGCTCTTCCAACTCGATGGTATCGGTCATGTCCTGCAGAATGCCCACAAGCCCAACCACGGCGCCCGCATCATCATATTGCACTTCTGCGCGCTGGGACACCGTCATGACAGCCCCATCGGGACGCACCATACGATGGGAAAAACTATACCCGTCGTCATTCTCCAATGCATGCAGGATATCCTGCCGCACCTGAACCAGATCCTCAGGATGCACCATATCATAGAAAAATTCGCGCTTGCCGGTGAAGGCCTCCGGGTCGACCCCCATCATCTCAAGCAGCTCATTCGACCAATACAGCTGACCTTCTAAGTCGCTATGCCAACCGCCTATTTTTGCAATTCGTTCGGCCTCTAACAAGCGCCGCTCACTTTCCAGAAGTGCCATGTTGCGATCCATAAGATCACTTTCTAACGTCAGGTTGGCCCGCTTCAACTGATCCGCTTGCGCATAAACTTCGCGGAGGGTCAGGGTCGCAGCTCGGCGTGCAGCGATGCTCAGCGAGACAAAGGCCACAACCGCACAGATTGTCCGGAAGAGCTGAACCGGCACCCCAAACACCTCTATGAACATGTCCTTATCGGGCATCATGTCCCAGAGGCCCGGCACCGGCTCAACCACCAATCCGCCCAATACCGCATAGGCCACCAACGAACCGCTTAACGAACGGGTCGCCCAATTGGTGAATTTGGTGCGTCGCGCCAGAACCCAGGCCGCGGCAATCGCTCCAGGGAACCCGACAAAATACCGCGATGCTGCGCTGAGTGTTGAAACCCCCTGCTGAAAGCTCAGCAAAAACACCGAAATCGCCACGCCCGACAACACATAGGCCATCGGCCCAAACAGAAACTGGCTCGCCCGCCCTTCTGCGATCAAAATCTCGCGCACCGACCGGCGGCCAAATTCAAACAGAGGCAGGAAAGAGACCAGCAAAAAGGCGCTGCCCAGAACATCCAACCCTCTATTGTATGTGCCCTGCGCCAATAACCAGGCGTCGTATACTTCCTTCAGCCCGTGCAACACGCCGAACAATCCGAACACCCAAAAATGCTTGGACACAGGCAGGTTACGTGGGTCGCGCGGCTGGATCAGAGACACAGCACCAAGCAGCAGAAAGGCAAATCCATAGATGAGGAAAAGCTCAGGCGTAAGCGACATAATTGCGGGCCTTCTTTTGACGCGCGGCCGCCAACAAATACGCGATCCTCACATCTATGAAACTTTGGACGATGACAGGGAAATCCTGCGAACTCCCACATAAGAAGTCTACGCCAGATAAATCACGCGTCAAACGCTTTTAATTCAAAGGTTTGCCCAGCAACATCAAACACCCGCCCAACGAAAAATGTTGGCGGACTCAGCGTATTAGGCTCATGTTTCCTGCACTGGCCAATGGCCGTTTAAATCTTTCAGCCCAGCTTCAATCAATTCGGCGAGCACATCTAAATCAATCTTGGACAAAGCTCCAAGATAAAGACAGGATTTCCCCAATTTATGCGGCCCCAGCCGGGAGAGTATTTCTGAATAATCCGAATACCCTGGCATGATATAAACCACCATTTTGGCCTTCCGCGGCGCAAATCCCGTCGCGAGGAAATCACCTTCTCGGCCGCTGGCATATTGGTAATGATAGCGCCCATATCCGACAATGCTGTCACCCCAGAGCCGCGCCTGAAACCCCGTGGTTTCTCGAAACAGCTTATCCAAAACCAAGGCATCCTCGCGGCGGCGCTCCGGCAGAACCTGTTCAAGATACGCCGCCACAGAGTGGTCTGTCATCACGGTCTTATTGGCCATCCCTCGCTCCGATTTTGACAAGGCACCAAAAGAAAACCCTGCCATTACATCACAGAACCAGACATCTGGCGACAGCCCAATACTACTGAGGTGGTGTACCCCTAGAAGTGGATGGCCCGATCCCAGGCATCCAGCACGCTTTCATGCATCATCTCGCTCAGCGTCGGGTGCGGGAAGACGGTGTTCATCAGATCCTCTTCCGTGGTTTCCAGCTGACGCCCCACCACATACCCTTGGATCAGCTCAGTCACCTCTGCCCCCACCATATGCGCGCCCAAGAGCGCACCAGTCTTCGCATCAAAGACGGTTTTGACCATGCCCTCGGGTTCGCCCAGTGCAATGGCCTTGCCGTTGCCAACAAAGGGGAAGCGCCCGACTTTGATGTCATAGCCTTTCTCTTTGGCCTGTGCCTCGGTCAGGCCCACACTGGCCACCTGAGGATGGCAATAGGTGCAACCTGCGATACTGTCCGGATCCACCGCATGGGGTTTACCCCCGGCGATCAACTCGGCCACCATCACACCCTCATGGCTGGCCTTGTGCGCGAGCCAGGGCGCACCCGCGACATCACCAATGGCATAAAGCCCCGGCACCCCGGTGCGGCAATGCGGATCGGTCACCACATGGGTGCGATCCACCTTCACGCCGAGACCTTCAAGCCCCAGCCCTTCCACATTGCCAACAATGCCGACGGCGGAAATCACGGTGTCGAATTCTTCCTTGGTGACTTTGCCACCCTGCTCGATATGCGCCGTGACCTTACCCTTGCCGCGATCAAGTTGCTTGACCATGGTCTTTTCGCGAATGGTCATGCCCTGTTTGACAAACTGCTTTTTGGCAAAGGCGCTGATCTCAGCATCTTCCACCGGCAAAACACGGTCCATGACCTCAACCACAGTCGTATCCGCGCCCAGCGTGTTGTAGAAACTGGCAAACTCAATACCAATCGCACCTGAGCCGATCACCAGTAGCTTTTTGGGCATGCGCGGCGGCATCAGCGCGTGTTTATAGGTCCAGACAAGGTCGCCATCCGCCTCAAGTCCTGGCAGTTCCCGCGCGCGCGCGCCGGTGGCCAGCACAATGTTGGGTGCCTGAAGCTCCTGCACCCCCTTGTCGGTCTTAACTGAAACGCGCCCTTGGGCTGGCAGGCTGGCCTCGCCCATCACAACGGTCACTTTGTTTTTCTTCAGAAGATGCCCGACACCGGAATTGAGCTGCTTCGCCACCCCACGGGAGCGTTTGACCACAGCCTCCAGATCATAATCAATGCCCTCGGCCTTCAACCCGAATTCCTTGGCCCGGTGCATCAGATGAAACACCTCAGAGGACCGCAACAGCGCCTTGGTGGGAATGCAGCCCCAGTTCAGGCAAATGCCGCCCATATGCTCGCGTTCGACCACGGCCACCTTCAGGCCAAGCTGCGCACCTCGAATGGCAGCAACATAGCCTCCGGGGCCGGCCCCGATCACAATCATATCAAAGCTTTGAGTGCTCATTTGCCTCTCCCTGACTGGCGCATTGACCCGACGCTAACGGATCAGCTCCGCAAGGGCAATGCACCCCGGCCGCGCCTTGGCGGCGGTGGGAGGGTGGGTGGGCCGCCGCCAAGGCGTGGCCCTACCCAGAATTCAAGTTCAGGCGGCCTGTGGGCCTTGCAGGCTGCGCAGAGTTTCCCCATAGCCCCCCGCCGCAATATAGGCGGTTTCGGCTGCAGTGAATTTACGCCCCAGCGCTTCATTGCGATATGGGAAGCGGCCAAACTGGCGGATCACTTCACGATGCACCTTGGCATGTAGCAAGTTCCCCTTACCACCTTCGGGCATCCGTTCCTTCATCAGACGCACACAACGGTCCTGGTCACACAGGTTCTCCGAATGCATCAGCGGAAGATAGAAAAACTGACGGGCCGGTTCGGCGATTTTCAGATCCCACCCGCGATGGATGGCCTGCTTTACCGCCGAGAGGGCCAGCCTATCCGTTGAAAAGGCTTTGGCCTCCCCACGGAACATATTGCGCGGGAACTGATCCAACAGGATCGAATATGCGAGGACACCTTCGGGGCTGGTTAGCCAGAGCGCATAGCGCCCCTCCTTTGCGGCCGCCCAATCACCCATAAATCTCTCACGGATCTGCGCATCCAGCGCGTCATCGTGTTTGTACCATCCCTCTGGCTCCACATCGTGTAGCCAGAATTGCAGGATCTCCTGCGGCGTCGCCATGCCTGTTCTCCTCAAATGCGCCACCTACTGTGTAATAAAAGTGTTACACAGCCCAAGGCGCTGTTCCTAGTAACAAATTCTGTCATATCCTGACACAACCTCACCGAGTCTTGCGTCAGGTCTGTTCCTCTTCATTTTCGGCCTCTTCGGCCACCTCGATCGCATATTCCTGCGCCACTTCCATAGCCACGGGGGTCGCTGATGGGCTGATGGGCGCATAGACGCTGGTGTCACCAACATTCGGCGAGGCACGCTGCGTCATACGGAACAGCGCATAGAGCGAAATTGCAGCCATCAGAGCCATGATCAAGACAAAGAATCCCGGGGGACCGACAATCTGCATCGCATAACCAATCACCAACGGTCCGGTGATGGCGCCGACACCATTCACAAACAACAACCCCGCGGAGGCGCTGGCCATGTCATCCGTGTTGAGAAAGTCATTTGTGTAGGCAATCAGCAATGAATACAGAGGGTTGGATGTTCCGCCGATGATAAAGGCCGAGACGCAGAGCGCCCAGAAATATCCGCCCATGACCGTGGCAATTGCCGCAGCACCTGCGCCCAGCCCAGCAACGATCATAATCAGCCAACGACGGTCCATGCGATCCGACATCCGCCCCAGCGGGTACTGGAACAACAACGCTCCAACATAGAACGAGGCGATAAAGATCGAGATCTGCCCCAGCTCAAGTCCGGCCTGCGTCGCATATACCGCGCCCATACCAAACTGCGCCGCAAAAATGCCCCCCAACAGGAACATGCCCACCATGCCCAGCGGGGACACATCGTACAACTCGCGCAGCGTCATGGGCTTGGTCGCCTCAAACGCTGGCGTCGGAGTGATCGAGAGCAGAATGGGTGCGAAGGAAATCGAAACCAAGACCGAGGGAATGATAAACAGCAAATATCCGCTGGCGTCCGGCACCACCAACAGGGCCTGCGCCAGAATAATACCCAGCATCTGAACAATCATATAGGCCGACAAGGTCTGACCACGTGTTTCATTGGTGGCCGCGTTGTTCAGCCAGCTTTCCGCCGTCACATAGACACCGCAGAAGCAAAAGCCGATGACACAGCGTCCAAGCGTCCAGGCAATGGGATCCTGAAAGGTCGGAAACATAATCAGAACAGCCGAGACAAACGAGCCCAGCGCCGCAAACACCCGCACATGGCCCACACGACGGATCATGTTTGGCACCATCCTCGACGCGAACAGGAAGCCGGCAAAATAGCCCGACATCACCATCGACATCACCGGGGCGGAAAACCCCGCTTCGGCCCCCCGGACACCCAACAATGAGCCTTGAAGGCCATTGCCCAGCATCAACAACAACATACCCAACAAAAGGGCCCAGGAATTTCTAATGACGTCGATCATCGCTCTACTCCGCCGATGTATCAAACCTGTCTACTCACCCTACGCATCTACGCTGTTTCGAAATCGACCCTTTGCGGCAAAAAAGGTGTCGGTTTGTCGCATTTTTAGGCAGAGCACTCTGGCACGCAGAGAAACCCGGCAAAGGCGACGGTTTCACGAGGGATATTCGACAGATTTGTGACCCGGCAGTTTATCGCTTGGGGATCAGTAAAGAGGCATCGCCATAAGAGAAAAACCGATACCCTTCGCGCAGCGCGTGCTCATAGATCTGCAAAATCCGCTCATGCCCAACCAGGGCTGCAACCAGCATCATCAATGTTGATTTTGGCAGGTGAAAATTGGTCATCAAAGCGTCCGCGACGTGAAAGTCGAACCCCGGATAGATGAAGATGTCGGTGACCCCTTCGAAGGGTGCGATCTCACCTGAACGTCCTGCGGTTTCAATCAATCGTAGCGCCGTGGTGCCCACGGGGATCACTCGGCCACCTGCCGCCTTGGTGGCGGCGATTTCCTCCGCCGCAGCGTCTGATACTTCGCCCCATTCTCCGTGCATCTTATGCGTGGTGATGTCATCCACCTTCACTGGCAGAAACGTCCCTGCCCCAACATGGAGCGTCACATGACTGAAAGTGACGCCGTGATCACGCAGCTTTTGCAGGAGAGCCTCATCAAAATGCAATGAAGCCGTCGGGGCCGCGACCGCACCGGTGTTGGCCGCCCAGACGGTTTGATAGTCGTCTTTGTCCTGTTCATCCGCCGCGCGTTTAGCCGCGATGTAAGGCGGCAAAGGCATTGCCCCCGCCGCATTCAGGGCTGCATCAAAATCCTCACCGGACAGATTGAACTGCAGCAGGCCCTGCCCCTCTTCTCGCGCGACCATCCTTGCGCTGAGATCCTCAGAGAATCGCACCTCTTCGCCATCGCGCAATTTTTTCAGTGGTTTGATCAGCGCGGCCCAACAGCCATCTGCGCGCGGCTCCAAAAGGGTGACTTCTATTTTGGCTTCGGTCAGCCCCTGCGCACTTTCACGGCGACGCACGCCGCTTAGACGAGCAGGGATCACCTTGGTGTCATTGAGCACCAACCGATCGCCCGGGCGCAGCCATTGACAGATATCGCGCACCACCGCATCTGTGATATCCTCCCCCTCGGCAACCAAGAGACGTGCAGAGGACCGGGGTTTTGCCGGTCGGGTTGCGATCAAGGTTTCGGGAAGATCAAAATCAAAATCGCTGAGCTGCATGGTTGTCTCACATGAGGGAAGGTTATTGCGACACCTTGGGTGGAGGTCGGCGGAAAATCTCACGAAACAGACCCGGGGTGAAGACCGAAAGCGGATTTACTGCGACACGCGGCTTATCAACAGATCCGCGAATGTTGAAGTTAAATCCGATCAGACCTTCGCCTTTGCGGGGGGACACCAACCGTCCGATGGCATTGAGCACATAAACCGGTGACACCACGCCCTGCATATCCATGCGCCCCGCCGCGAGATCATAGTACCCATCCATTGAGATCCCCATCGACGGGCCAACTGCACTAGATCTGCTCAGGATCACCTGACTGGGGGTCAGGCGGAACAACGCCTCAACCTCATCAAAGTAGATTCCAGGACCATTCAACTGGTCCAGAATGCCCACGATGCTGATTGCATCCAGCAAGGCCGCAATCGCAGGGGTGTTGCGCAGCCGTGTTCCATTGATCACCAAACGGCCGTCATAACTGCCCTTGCGACCCGCAACCGGGGTCATGTCCAAACGCAGCTTGCCGTCAGAGACGTTTTTTTGCAGCCCCGCAGCCCCTAGCACCCGACCGGCATCAGAGGCGGTGATGCGGAAGGCCGAGCCACCTTGGCGCGGCACCACAACACCGGCAATATTGGCACCCTTGCCAAGCGACCCGGTGAATTCGCCCTGGAACCCGCCACTGGTGCGGAAATCTCCACGGAAATTTCGCAGGCGAATGCTATCTGTGACCCGCAGTTCATTTAATGCGAGCTTCATTGGCGAACCACCACCGCCGCCTCCGCCCGTCGAACCAGAAGCCACAAAGTTGCTCTGCCGCAGATCCACCCGGCCCGAGGTCACTTCGATCGCAGGAGCGCGCCCTTTGCCACGTGACCGCAAGCGACCCACGACATCCATCCAAGACCCAATGCGCAGACGAGAGAGGGTAAGGGTCTCAAAGAGATTGTTCGACCCAATGGTGAGTGTGCCACGCGCGTCTAGACCAGCGGCTTTCAGACTAAGCTCATCCACAGACAACGTCTTTCCCAAACGCCCCGAGATGCGGAAACTGCCTTTGGAATTCCGCCCCAACCGCCAACCCAGTTCCGGGATCGACAGGCCCAAACCTGCCAGCGTACTGGTTAAGGTAAACTTAGGCGGTTGTCCCCTTGGGAGGCTGAGCTCGAACTGCCCCGCGCCTGCCCCGCTCACCAGCCCGCTGGGCAAGCCCGCGCCAAGCGCGCGCAGATGTTTGTCACTCAGGTCCACCGAAGCAACAACACGCCCCTCACCGCCCTGGAACGGTTGTGTGAACTCGCCCCTCACGGGCACACCATCCATACGGGCCCCGCCTTTGATGCTAATCTGTGAGTTGGTCACCGTCATCTCAAGCTGGTCCGCCGCCAACACGCGATCTGGCACAATCTTGTCGCTGCGCACATCGCTGAGAACGCCGGTCAGCTTCATATCAACCTGATCAAGCTTAACGCCTTTGACCAGTGGAAGCTTCAGACGCCCCGAAACGCGCACCTGCCCCTGCGCCAGATCCGTGCCTTTGTTGATCTTGCGC
This sequence comes from uncultured Pelagimonas sp., assembly GCA_947497905.1. Classification (GTDB taxonomy): domain Bacteria; phylum Pseudomonadota; class Alphaproteobacteria; order Rhodobacterales; family Rhodobacteraceae; genus CANMIH01. The sequence goes on along the minus strand of CANMIH010000001.1, from coordinate 412,413 downwards.
AGCACCCGCCAGGTGTCGTTGTCAACCAGCGCCAGTCCCGCCGTCATTGTGCCGGTAGCCCGAACCTCGACACGCCCGATTTCGGGTTTCTGGGTCAGGTCCGGGATCACAAATTCTGACCCACTGACATCAATCGCTCCACCGTCACCCGGCTCGATTTGGCCGGCATCCACCCGTACGGACAACCGGTTACCGTCAATCACCAAGCGCCCTTGCCCGTTAGAGACGGGAGGCAAAGCACGGGTATAGCGCACCTCTCCGCCGTCAAACCGGAAATCCAGATAGGTATGTGGCTTTTCATTGGGCTTTGCCCGCAGGGCAAATGTGATGTCACTCAGTGCACCCTTGAACACATTCTCAACCACCCAATTGCGTGTCTTGGGTTTAAATCCTGTGGGCCAGAAAGAGAGAACCTGTTCAGGCGTTGTCTCAGTGGCAAAGGCGTCAAGCGCCAACTGCCATCCATCTGCCGCGGCAGACAGCGTACCACGGGCCCGAATGGGAAGTTTGGGGTCTGTGCTGCGCAGCTCCCCTACGGTTACCTTGAAAGGATCAAACGATGATTTGAAACTGACATCAGCCCCGGCAATCCGCGCATCGTGATCAAACAATGTGCCCTGTGTCAGCTCGATGTTCGACAGGCGGAACTGCCCCGTCAGCCCCTCAGGCCAACCGGTGTCCAAACCATCCAACTGCGCCCATCCTTCGGCCCGCAGCTTACCCAGTTCGGTGGTGAGTGAAATCTCATCAAAGCTGAGCTTGGCGTCCTTAGGGTCGTAAGTGAAATAGGTCTGCGCTCCGTCAAATGGGATGGCGCGGGTGGCTGTGGTTGGCTGAAACACCCCTTTGCCAATGCGAAGTGTCGCAATCAGCGGCCCCAGATTGCCATCCTCCCCCATTTCAGACCGCAATGCGCCGGAAATCGGGGCGTCCAGATCGTCCAACCAGGCCAGAGCCGGGCTTTGGGTTGCAATGTCACGCGCGCCCAGATCACCAAGAACGATGCCAAAATCGACGGCCGTCTCGCCAATGCGGCTCTCCGCGTTCAGCTCAACCGTGGCGACCCCAGCCCCGCCGCTGAGCAGCGCCACGTCTCCCCCCACACGCAACCGGTCACCATCGCGCTCTAACCGGAGCCGACCACCATCCGCAGTCCAGCCCCGCTGAGCGCGCAGGTCTTCATAGCGAATGGTCAGCGCGTCCGCCTCAAACCGAGTCAGCCCGGCCAGGCGGGGTGTTTGGACGGCGCGATCAACCTGCGCCACAATCTCGGCCATATCCGGCACCGTCGTGCCTTTGGCGAACACATCACCCAGTGCCAGACCAAACCGTCCACGCTCGTCGCGTTGCATGGTCACAAATGCCCCAGAAACCCGCAGCTCTTTCAACTCAAGCTTCCCGCGCATCAAGGCCGGGGCAGACAGACCGGCTTCGATATCAGACAGCGCCGCTACGGCCTCTCCGTGCTCATTGCGCAGGTCAACATCCCAAAGCACAAAGCGTGCGAGATCCATGCCCTCGACCTGAAGGCTCATCCGGCCGAAATCCACATTCAGTCCGGGGATGGCCTCAGCCAGTCGCTGTTCGATACGGGCGCGCACCCACTCAGGCGCCTCCACTGGGCGCCCAACAAGGGCAAAGCCAACACCTGCGGCAGACACAACCATCACCAAAAACGCAATCAACGCCAGCAAACCGCCTTTGCGGCGCCGGCGGCGCGGTTGTGGGGGGATTGTGTCAGGAGCAGTCACTGGATTACTGGCCTTGCCGAATTATCTCTGAGATGAGATTTGCTGATGCAAGCCATCATATCCCATCCCCGTAAAGGAGACATACATGTCCACCCTTGCCCCTGATTTCACACTGCCCTCCACGTCTGGCTCTGATGTCACGCTGTCCGACTTGCGCGGCGCTCCGGTGGTTTTGTTCTTTTACCCCCGAGACAACACACCCGGCTGTACCACAGAGAGTCTAGATTTCACGGCACTAAACGCAGAATTTGTCGCTTTGGGCTGTCAGGTGTTTGGCATTTCTGCCGATGACCTCGCAAGCCACGAGAAGTTTATCAGCAAAAAGGCGCTAGGCATCCCACTTTTGGCCGACACTGAAGCCACCGCCTGCGCGGCCTACGGTGTTTGGAAGGAAAAGAAGATGTACGGAAAAACCTTTATGGGGATCGAACGCAGCACCTTTGTGATCGATGCAACCGGCGCGATTGCCAATGAGTGGCGCAAGGTGAAAGTTGCCGGTCACGCCGCAGAGGTTCTTGAGGTGGTCAAAGCGCTCTAACGCCCTTGGCAATGAACCGGCATCGTGGCACATCCCAGCGCATGAAAAGCTTGAGCGAAATGGCGGTGGATGTTCTGACCACTGCGGATGGCCGTGAAAAAACCGCGAAATCGCGGGACTATGCAGCCCAGTGGTTTGCCGCCCGTGCGGCAGGCACTCCCCTAGCAATCGGGCGGGCGGATCCACCGCTGCGCCCGGCTCGGCCTGCTGAACCTGCGCTTTTGGACCCACGTGATGTCCCAAAGCGGAAGCCCGGCAGCCCGCAAGGGCGCATCGCCCTGCTTCACGCCGTTGCACATATTGAACTCAATGCCGTCGATCTGCACTGGGACATCATCCCCCGCTTTGCCGACGTTGAAATGCCGCTTGGCTACTATGACGATTGGGTCAAAGCAGCCGACGAAGAATCCAATCATTTCAATCTTATCTGCGACTGTCTTGAAGATCTCGGCAGTTACTATGGTGCCCTGCCCGCCCATGCGGGCATGTGGCGCGCCGCCGAAGACACCAAAGATGACCTTATGGGCCGCCTCGCGGTTGTCCCGATGGTGCTTGAGGCGCGCGGCCTGGATGTCTCGCCAGGCATGATCGAAATCTTTCGCAAAGCTGGCATCGACAAGGCCGTTGCCTCGATGGAAGTGATCTATGCTGAAGAAGTTGGGCATGTCGCCTATGGCAGCAAGTGGTTTCACTTCCTGTGCGGGCGCCACAACCTTGACCCGAAAGACGAATTCCACGCTCTCGTACGCAAGTATTTCCATGGTGCTTTGAAACCACCGTTCAACGAGGAAAAGCGCGCCGAAGCGGGCCTCCCCCCAGACTTCTATTGGCCTCTGGCGGATCAACTTCCACCCAGAAAGGTCTAATTTCGGCGAATTTTCGCCATTTCGGCCACAGCTCGCCGATCTGTCGAATCACTGTTGCCAAAATGCTTGCAAGAGGGAGATGCGCTGGCTACTCCCTTTGGCAAGGTGCCGAAAACCTAACTCGAGCACCAAATGGGACGGGTTACAAAGGACGGACCAGATGAGATCACGTCTGGCGATCAAGACACATGCGCTCCTTGAGCGTTTCTTCCCCGAGCGTCGGCTCTTTTTGCGGTCTGATACAGACACGCGATTTATCCGACTGAAATCGGGCACCCAGGCAATTGCCTTTACCGGTGCCACGGTTGTTGTCGGGTGGTCGATTATCGCAACTGCCATCTTGTTGATGGATTCGATTGGCTCGGGCAATTTCCGCGAACAGGCCCGCCGCGAACAAATCACCTATCAACAACGGCTCAACGCCCTGTCCAACGAACGCGACATGCGCGCCTCTGAGGCCGTCGCTGCTCAGGACCGGTTCACCGCAGCCCTGCGTCAGATCTCTCTGATGCAGACCGAGCTGCTGGAATCCGAGACGCGGCGCCGCGAACTGGAAACCGGAATTGACGTCATTCAGGCCACCCTGCGTGACACAATGAACCAGCGCGAAGAAATCAACGCCCGCCTCGCCTCTCTGCAAGAGCAGATCGACGGCAACGGTCAGGCGCTCGCCGCTGGCACCGCCGAAAGCGACGGCACTTTGGATTTCCTCGCCGAAGCCCTGGCGCGCACCGCTGCCGAACGTGATCAGGTCGTTGTTGATGCGCAAGAGGCCCTGACCCGCGCTGCGGAAATGGAAGCCGAGGTTGCCATGATGGAGGACGCAAACGACCGGATTTTCCGTCAGCTTGAAGACGCCATGACCGTCTCAGTCGCGCCACTGGACAAGATGTTCAAGGCCGCGGGCATGAATCCCGATTCGATCCTCAAACAGGTGCGCAAAGGTTATTCCGGTCAGGGCGGTCCGCTCATGCCCTTGAGCTTTTCGACCCGTGGCCACGGCACATTGCCTCAGGACACCGACCGCGCCAATTCGATCCTTGAAGACATGGATCGCCTGAACCTGTACCGGATTGCCGCGTCGAAGGCACCCTTCGCTTCGCCGCTGAAAAATGCCTTCCGCTTTACATCACCTTACGGCATGCGTTGGGGCCGTTTGCATGCGGGTACGGATTTTGCCGCCCCCCATGGGACCCCGATCTACGCTACCGCCGATGGGGTTGTGACCCATGCTGGCTGGTCATCTGGCTATGGACTTCTGGTCAAAATCCAGCATGAATTCGGCATTGAAACCCGCTACGCGCATAACTCAAAACTGTTCGTAAAGGTCGGACAAAGGGTCTCGCGCGGGCAAAAAATTACTGCTATGGGGAACACTGGACGATCGACCGGGACCCATCTGCACTATGAAGTTCGAGTGGGTGGCAAACCCGTCAACCCCATGATCTATATCGAGGCTGCGAACGATGTTTTCTAAAAGCAAAATCAACGAGCCCGGCCATAAAGCCGAAGAGACAACTGCCAAACCCGCAGCTGCTCCCGAGGCTCCTCGCCCGGCTCCCAGTGACTTCAAGGCGACCGCGCCCAAGCCGAAGCCTGCCGCATCGGTGCTTAGCTCGGATCTGCACATCACTGGCAATATCAAAACAACCGGCGACATTCAGGTCGAAGGCACTGTCGAAGGCGACATTCGCGCCCATCTGCTGACCATCGGTGAATCGGCCACCATCAAAGGCGAAGTGATTGCCGACGATGTTGTGATCAACGGCCGCATCGTGGGCCGTGTCCGTGGTCTGAAAGTTCGCCTGACCGCAACCGCGCGCGTCGAAGGTGACATCATCCACAAGACAATCGCCATCGAATCCGGCGCCCACTTCGAAGGCTCGGTTCAGCGTCAGGACGACCCTCTTAATGGTGGCAAAGCCCGTCCGGTTCCAGCAGCAGCGCCCGCCGCTGCGGCGCCTCTGGAAGGCTGATCGCTTAGACCTAGATGCAGAAAGCGCCGCAGGAGCAATCCTGCGGCGCTTTTTCTTTGCGGGTCTTCAGGCCCCGGTTAGGACGCCAGAGCATACCCGTCATCATCCATCCCAGAGGCAGGCGACTGAGCCGGCAGCTGGAACTGACGGGCTGCAGTGCGCAGCTCATCGACACTGTTGCGTAGACGCAGCGTGGTTGCTGAGGTTTCCTCAAACATGGCTGCATTGCGCTGGGTCACCTCATCAAGCTGGTTGGCCGCGGTCGCCACCTCCCCCAGCCCGCGCGCCTGATCGGTCGTCGCTTCTGCAACCGCGCGGATCAGCTTTTGCAGCTCGGTCACATTCTCACCAATCTGGTTCAACGCAGCGCCAGAATCCTGCGCCAGAGATGCGCCCGCCTCAACCTGTTCATTGGCATTGGTGACCAATCCGGTGATGTCTTTGGCCGCCTGCGATGCCCGAACGGCCAGCCCGCGCACCTCTTCGGCGACAACCGCAAAACCTCGACCCGATTTGCCTGCGCGCGCCGCCTCGATACCGGCGTTCAGGGCCAACAGATTGGTCTGGAACGCAATGTCATCAATCAAAGTGATGAAACCCAAAATCTCTTTCGAGCTGCCTTCGATTTCATCCATCGCCTTGATGGTCTGCGACACCACATCCTGTCCACTTTCAGACAACATCTTTGACGCCTCAGCCCGCTCAGACGCCATATGGGTCTCGCCCTCAGATTCACGCACAGAATCCGTCAGAACGTTCAAGGCCGCTGTGGTCTCTTCAAGCGAGGCAGCCTGGGTTTCTGTCCGGCGGCTCAGCTCCTGCGAGGAGGCCTCAAGCGATGCGCTCTCAGAGGAGATGTCACTGATCCCCTCAAGTAGCAGACGGATCAGATTGGTGATCCGCTCAACAGCAGCATTGAAATCGCGGCGGGTGGTTTCGAACTCACCAGGGAAGGCCTGATCGATGTGGCAGGTCAGATCACCATCGGCCAGCGCCGCCAGTTTGGCATTCAGCACTTCAACAACCTGCGCCTGCTCTTCCACACGCTGCATGTCGCGCTGCTCAAGCTCATTGCTGTGGCGCATGGCGTCCCGCAGGATTTCAAGCCCTCGTGCCATTTCGCCAATCTCGCTGCGGTTCTCAACATCCGTGACATCGCTTTCGACGTCCTTTTCCGACAATGTGGAAATCCGGGCGCGCAACCGCTCAAGCGGGCGTGTGACACTGCGGGTGAGAAAAAACGAAATAGTGGCCATCGCCCCTGCGGCCACCAGCAGGGCAACCAAGGTGGCATTTCGCAAAATGGCGACATCTGCGGCGATGTCTTCCACATAAGCGCCCGTCCCGATCATCCAGCCCCAAGGCTCAAACAGGCGACCGTAGCCGATCTTCTGCAGCTGCACATCGCTGTCAGGTTTCTGGAAGTGATACACAACGGGTCCGTGACCCTCCGGGCCCTGAACGATTTTGATCATCTCTTCGAGGATGAGCACGCCGTTGACGTCAGCCAGATCCATTTTGTTCTGGCCAATCCAATCCGGCATGAAGGGGTGAACCAGAGTGACCCCCTGTAGGTCATAGGCGAAGAAATAACCTGCGGTGCCAAATCGAAGCCCATTGAGAGCCTCAGCCCCGCGCGCCTGGGCCTCTTCCAGCGTCATGGTCCCAGCCTGAACCTGTGCGTCCAGTGACCCCAGAAGCGTGGTCGCAGTTTCGGTCAGGTTGGCAAGCTCCTGCTCTCTCATCTTATATGTGGTGTCCGAGGACTGATTGATCAGAAACAGCGCCAAAGCCGCCATGGCGAAGATGGCAAAACCGGCCATTGCGTACACACGAGTTGAAATCTTGAAGAACGAAGTGGGCATGATATCGGCCTCTTGTTTACGATTGGCCTCAACCTCAGTTGCCACTCTAAACAAGGTATGAACACCTCACCTAGTCCGACGTAACACCTCGTGATATCTAAAGAATTAGTTCCCTAAAATTGTCCCCGATCTGATGCTCATTTGAGCACTGCACAAGTTTTAATCCTTAGAGATTAGCAGGCATATACGAAGGAATAGAAACACTTCTCCTTTGTGCCATTCATCCGAATCATCCGCCACCGCAGGCAGGCCCACGATCTCAGCCTCGATGTTGAGCTCCAGATCATGCCCAAGAACAGGTCGGAATTCTTCCAACCCGACGCTTGGCCAAGCAGATGACACCTCGCGCACTTTATGAGGCTTTGGCGAAACCAAGTGCGCTATTGTCGGGCATCTGGAACGCCTCCGCGGCCCGTTTCAGATCCGCCAAACGCTCCATCATGCGCTGAACGGTTCCGCCTGTGTCCATAGACACCCGCGCATCGCTCTGGCTGGCCTGTTCAAGCTGGGCAACCGAACTCGACGCTTCGCTCAGGCTTTGCGCTTGTTCATCCGTTATTGCGGCCACCGATTTGATCAGATCCTGCAACTGTTGGGTATGCGCTTCAATTTCCTCCAAAGCCAATCCAGAACTCTGCGCAAGTGAGGCGCCCTTCTCGACCTGCGCATTCGCCTCTTTGACCAGACCGGAAATGTCTTTCGCAGCTTCAGAGGCGCGCACCGCAAGCCCCCGCACTTCCTCCGCAACCACGGCAAAGCCGCGCCCCGATGTCCCCGCCCGAGCGGCTTCGATTCCGGCATTCAACGCCAGCAGATTGGTCTGGAACGCGATGTCATCGATCAGTTTGGCAAACCCGAACACGCGTTTAGAGTTTTCCTCGATCTGTTGCATGGCAGTAATCGTAAGTGTCACCACCTCTTGCCCATTCCGCGAGAGATGGCGGGACTCTGACGCTTTCAGTGCCGCAGCCCGCGTGCCCTCTTCTGACTTGGTCACCGCTTGGGTCAAGGCGTCAAGCGCTCTAGTCGTGCGGACCAAGCTTTGGGATTGTTCGGAGGCTCGACCACGCCATTCAGAATCCGATGTCGTCATCCCCTGAACATCATCAGCGACACCGGACAGCGCCGCATCAATCCCTGACACCAGTGTATGGATCCGGTCAACTGATGTATTGAAATCCCTGCAAAGCGCGTCCTCCCCCTCAGAGAGGGGCGCCTCAATGCGACAATCGAGATCTCCGGACGCCAGTGCCGAGAGTTTGGTGCGCAGCACATCACTGACCTGATGATCGGCACCATTATCTGTCGTCCGTACCTTGCCCCCGGCCTGCTGGCGCTCCATCACCTGCAGCGCCCGCATTGCGCGCGCAAGTTCCCCTATCGCACCTTTGCTATCCTGTTCAGCCAGGGCAACGCTCTTGTCCTTTGTGACAATGACCTGAAGACTTTCCTGCAATCGTTGCAGCGGAGCAGAAATGCTGCGCACGATGGCATAGGCCAATCCAACACACACAACTGCCAGCCCGAATACCATGGGCGCGACAGCACTGAGCATCGCCTCCAGGCTACCTGTCGGATCAATCTTGGTGGTGCCAAGCGTAAGCGACCAGCCCCAAGGTTCAAAAACCTGCATCACGCCGATCTCAAAACCTGCGCTCAGTTGGGCCAGCTCGGATTGGTCTAACACCATACCCTCCGTTTCACCGAGCTCAGACACGCCGGTCTCACCACCTTGCTCCAAGGGGCTCAAGGCGAGGTCCGCAGGCGGGTCCGACCTCGCAACAAGCACCTTGCCGTCCAGTGTTGTCGCCAAAGCAGTGCTTCCTACAGCGAGATCCGTCCCGCGCAGGAATTCAGCCCCCTGCATTTGCGCCTTCTCAAGCGTGATGAGACCCGACTTTTGTTGTTCGTCGAGTTGGGTAAACATCTTAAATATCGCCTGCGTCTGGGTCAAAAGCACCTGACGGCGCTGATCCAGAAACATTTGTTTTGCAGACTGGGACAGATACAGGTTGGTCCCAAGCAACGCGCAGATCGCAAACGCAGCCAATGAAAAAATCCTCAACGGGATTCCAATATGAAAACGGGGCATCAATTCTTCTTCATGTAAATTTTATCGCCCACACTCTGAAAAACGAAACTTGAAGAATCCGTGAATTTTCTGGTACTTTTCAGTGCATTTCTCCTGCGAACCGCCAGTTTCTCTAAAATTTCGCACAACCAGGCCCCACCAATCTTACCCGTTATGTAAGTTTCACACCGAGATAAAGCCACTCATCTGCTCGTCCACCCGATGGTGCTTTGATAGAGTGCATTGTTTTGATGCCAATCACGCGTCGACAGTTGGCCAAGACTGACCCCAGACGCGTGTCTCCGTGCGCGCGGCCCCCAGGCGACAGCTTGGTGGTTTCATCGAGAACCGAGCGGCCCGCACGTATTGCGCTCTGTCGAGACGTGGCGCAGCTCTATCTTGCATTCAAGGCGCTGTCGTTACAACTATCGAGACCAGACATCGCCGTCGATGGGCGCGTTTCTTTACCAGAATCCGCAATCCCAGCTACGTCGCCCCCACCACATATGAAACTCTTTGGCGATTTGGTGCATACAGATTGAGACCCAGACCATAGCCTCGAGTGCACAACGTGAAACAAAAAGACCGCTTAGCAGCAATAACGATTCAGGCTCAGCCCTTGGCCTAATCCTGGCTTACTTAGATCTTGAGGATCACTTCTTCGATGGCTTAGGGGCAACTGGGTGCCCCCCACAATCGAGTTGTGCGATAAAACCGAGCAGATATTCAATCTCTTACAAACACGGTTATGTTTTCTTCGGGCAGACTACGAAAGTGTCTGTAGGCTACGCTTTGGTTTAAGCAGAACTCTGAAAACTCGTGCAACAAATCGCCCACTATAACTATCGACGGCCCCAAGACTTCAATGTCCGCGCAGTAATCTTTTGCGTTGGTTGGATGGCCAAAGTGAGCAGGCATTTCAATACCATCCCACCAGCCTCGATAAACAATATGACTCGTATTGGCAGCGTGAGGAAACCCATGCCGAGGCTCGGATAGCTTCCAATGTGTGTACATACTACCGTGGCCGCCTAAAAATAAGAAATCACTGCGATTATCCTCTTGCTCGCTCACGATCTCTTCGACGGCCCCAGCGATCTGGTCAAGAGTGGGCTCTGTCGGGCTCGAAAGGTATACTTTGACCTGATACCCAATACTTGCAAGGGCCAGCGCAACGGCAAGTGTCAGAGTAAAAGCCCCTCGCAGTCGACTGACGCCCGTTTTAAGTTTGGCCGCTTTATTATACCGTAGAGCAAAAAACAAAGCAAATCCCATGCCAATAAACGGGCTAAACATCTGCAAGTAATGCGGCCAGAAATGCCGACCCAAAATCGAAGTCAGGAGCATTGCAGGGATTACGGCTGAAAAAGCGACGACATCAAGATACAGCTTTCGCCGCGCCCCTTTTTCGCTACTGCCATCTTTTCTCAAACCATTTGCCTTAGTCAAAGCATAAACAATAAATATCAAGTAAACAAAAACGATAACTTGAGCGAGAACTTCCGCTGTAGCGAGAGCACGATATATGCTGTATAGGATTTCAGAGGTGCTTTTCGGATTAAGCGCCTGACCAAGCATTGCCATCCCAGCAAAAAACACTTCTGTTTCCCCCATTACAACGTAGGGGAAGAAGTTCACAAGAAGCCCAAACGCAGCTACAAGACCTACCCATGTCAATGTCCTACGGAACGCAGGTAGAAGCTCTTCGCGCCCGTTGATCGCACGCAAGTGAACCCATACAGCACCGACAATCGAAGCCACAGCGAAGTAGGGTCGAATACCAATGGCAACACTTGCTGCAAAAGCAGACACAACGAATAGTATTATCGACATTTTTTTGCGTCTGGGCATTTGAACTGAAAAAATCAGCAGCGCCAAGGCAATGACAGCAAGAGACGCAGCGGGAGAATTAATATGATGGATTCTCCCAGGAAAAAAAACCGCCAAATACGAAGTCACAGCGCCGCCAAGTACCGCAAAGCGCGCGCGATCTATAGAGACTATTTTGGTATTCTGATATAGAATATCATTAATGATGAAACCAACTGCCACCGCGCCGGCGAAAATCATAGCCAAGGCGATAGCGAACCATACCAAAATGCTATCAAAGGCTGCTGGGATTGCGAAGATTATCTGCAACACAGGAAGTTTGTCATCAAACTCCTGCGTCCAATGAAATTCTCCGGACAACAACCGTTGGCCAAAGTACATCATGTGGTTCATGTCCCAATCCCAAGGACCCACTATTTGGCGCAGCATACCTGCTATAACCGTCGCCGCAATAAGTATTAGAAACAGATCAAATCTTTGGACTTTCATTTGCGACCTAACCCGTAGTTCCAAGCAATTTGGCAGCCATTTTTCGACCTTCGCGAACAGCATAGTTCGTTCCGCGATCTTCTGGGTAAATCTGAGCCATAGAGCACAAATGAAATCCGGGTTTCGGGCCAACAGCGTCTGGGATAGCCTTCGAATAATCCTTACCAACAACTGGCTGTGACCAACGGGCACGCCAGACATGATAGTTTCGAACCCACTCCGTTTTGAAGTCGGGGAACATACGTTGCATATGCGTTACTGAGAATTCCATAACCTCTTCGTCGGTCATGTTATACAGTTCATCGGTGTGAGGAAGATACTTGGACAAGTAGACGACGTGATCGCCGGCATATGCTTCAGGTGTCTCGAAATTAGTATGCTCGATTACACCGACATAAGGAAAACTCGGGTCATTGACATTGAGCCAATATGTCGAGGACAAAGATCTATCGAGCCGTAGAACAAGGCATATGTTCGCAAGGTAATCAATGCGGCGCAGACTATGTAGATAGTCGGACGGAGCCCATTCTTCTACCATATCAGCCACAAGGGGCAAAGCTGTCGTCGCTACAACCTTGTCTGCTTCAACGCTTCCCCAAGAGCCCTTGCATATCCAAGTTCCATCCTCATTTGGCAGGATCTGCGTGACGGGAGCGTTGGTGCGAACACTGCCACCATGATCTACGATCTGCTTTCCCATCTCCTCCGCAAGCCGCGAGAAGCTGCCCTTCAAATAGGCCAGGCGTTCCTCACCACCCTTGCCACGACTACCGCCACGCAATTTTAGCTTATTCCAGAACCAAACTGCAGAGACATCTTCAGCATATGGGCCGAATTTCCCCTTCAATAGAGGTTCCCACAAGACCTTATAAACGTTTTCTCCGCCCAGTTTTCGCAGCCAGTCTGCTGCTGTCTCACTTTCGAGAGCCATCCAATCTTTGACCCGCCGCGCGCGCAGAGTCAAAATACCAAGCCGGATACGATCCCAGAATGGTAACGCAGTAAACTGAAGCAGATCCTTAGGAGTCGATAGCTTGAAAATCTTGTTCGCGTAGAACACACCTGTGTTTGTCGGATTGGTCACGACCTGATCAGACATACCAAGATCGTCGATCAGCCCCATGACTTCCAGATCATTTGTAAACCAGTGATGGTAGAAGCGGTCTAGCTTTTCGCCGCTTGTTTCAAACGCTCCCGCAAGCCCCCCGACAGTTCCCTCAGCTTCCAGAACCGTGACGTCATGCCCTGAGCGCGCCAAATCGTATGCGCAGGACAAACCCGCAAATCCGCCACCAACGATTGCAACCCGAATAGGTTTTTCAAAGAGGATTGGTTTGGTCATGATACCTTCATTACGTTTCCTGAGGAAGTTGTGTGCAGCGCCGTGTAACGATCCAATATACAAAACAGGCACCACCCCACAGAGTGGCGGGAATGAACAAGGCTAGATGAACGAGAAACGCAAACGCGGCAGCTGCAATCTCAGGATTTCCTAGTGCTTCGGTCACTTGAATAACAAAAAAGTGGAAAGTTCCGATGTATCCTGGAGTGGACGGTAACATCGTGGAAAGGGTTCCAACGGGCATAGCCAACCAAGCCACTATAGGCTCCGTTATATCAGATAACGACCGTGCAACGGCATAAAATACACAAGCCTCACACGCCCAAGCCGTTAGGGACCAGAACATCAATTTGACCATGCGCGTGCGGTCTGCCAAACTTGCAAGCGTTTGAAACACGTGGTCCACCTGCTCTTCCATCTTGTTGGAAAGCCCTTGGTTACGCCATAGAAGGCGTCGAATGGTCCAATTAACCGGACGCTCGAACAGTCGGGAAAACAGCAAAAACAGGCCGATGGCGCAAGCAATCACAAAAAGACCCCACGCACTCCACCCAAAAAGTGACTGCAGGCCCATTCGACCCGTGCTCAAAAGGCTAAGTGCCAAGGCCAATGCCAAAATCAACGAGAGCAAATCTAATAGACGCTCAACCAATAAGGTGGCCAGAACTCGTGCCGTCGGAACACCAAGCCATTTGGCGAAGGCCACACCACGCAGAACGTCCCCCGCGCGGAATGGCAGTACATTGTTCGCTGCAATTGAAATCATAAACGGTACAGAACAACGGCCCAAACTCAGGCTGGTATTAAATTGGATGAGCATTTGCCGCCAACGCCAGATTCTGCAGAGATAACCCGCTGCGAAGAACGCAAGCCCAATTAAGATCCACTGGGGATCAGCGCTTTGAAGCGCCTCCAGAAACTCCTGAAAGGGCAGATTACGAAAAACCAGCCAAAGAAACACCGCTGTGACCGCACAGCCAGTGAAAAGGCTAATCGGCTTACGAAACCTCATGGATACTCTTTTCCGAGCTTACAGGGGAGGTATTGGCGTCAAAACCAATACGATCTCGGACAATGTAGAGCGGTCTGTGCTTAGATTCCTCATAGATCCGGCCAATGTACTCACCGATGATCCCCAGCGAGATAAGTTGGACACCTCCAAGAAACAGCACTGCGATCATCAGCGCGGTCCACCCCTCAACCCATGTGTTTGTCATCACACGCAAAACGATAGCGTAAATAATACCAATCAGCGCTAAGAATGCCGCAAAAAGCCCCATGTTTGTGGCGATTTGGAGCGGCTTGGATGAAAATGAAAGTATTCCATCAGTTGCAAACCGTAGCATTTTTCGGAGCGGATACTTCGAAACACCCGCCGCGCGTTTCTTGCGATGATAGGGCAATGCCATTTGGCGGTATCCGACCCAAGCAACAAGCCCCCGGACAAAACGATGGCGTTCCGGCATCTGTTTGAGAACGTCCACCACCTTCCGATCCATCAGTCGAAAATCACCTGTATCCAACGGGATCGGTGTTTCCGATAGTTTGTTCAACAGGCGGTAAAACCAGCGTGCCGTAGATATCTTAAATGCACTTTCTCCATCACGGCTCGCGCGTACGGCGTAGACGACATCGACCCCCGCCTCCCAATGGTGGATCATTTCAGTTAGCACTTCAGGTGGATCTTGAAGATCTGCATCGATGAGGGCCACGGCTGCGCCTGACGCAGCATCAATACCCGCAGTTACAGCGATCTGATGTCCGAAGTTACGTGCGAAACTCAGAACCCGATAGGAGGCGTTTTTCCGCGCGGCTTCTTGCAAAATCGCAAATGTTCCGTCTTGGCTCCCATCATCTACGAAGATGAATTCCGCCTCGTAATCGGTCAAACTTGCGGCAAAGGCCTCGAGCTCCAAAAGAGTCTGGCTGAGGACTTCCTCTTCGTTGAAGCAAGGTACGACAACCGAAATGAGCCGTGGACGAGGAATTTCACTTCTTGTTCCCTGCATAGCTTCCTTCAGTGCATGCCTAGTGATGAAAATTGTAGCGCTGGTTCAGCATAGCGAGCATCAGGAAGGACAACTAGTATGCCTCTTCACAGAAGTCTAGAAAGGTGTTCGACAATGCCAGTCGGCGTGCAGACCGCCCAAGATCAACTCAGTTTCAAACTGATAGCAAATGGTCTGAGAGGGTCGACAACCGGTTGGCAATCATCACCAATTCGGGTCGGGCATGTCAAATGGCATACGGTGGCAAGTACACTCCAACTTCCAAGCGTTCTCCTGATCTATCAATGACAACAGCGCAACCGAGAAGGCGTGACCGGTGCCGTCTTTCGAGCGAACAGACGCGGCGTTACGAATCTCATCCATAACAACCACGTTCTTGGCCTCATAATGTTGAATCTGCAGCTCAGTTGGCCATTCCAGCGGCGTTACGCCGAGGCTTTTCACTTTAACAACAGCGCCAAAGCCAGACCTGAGCCTGCCCGTGTCGAGCCTCACAGTGGGTAGGTCTAGTGGTTCCGCAAACCGTCTGGCCCAATGCGATGTACTGATGTCAGCTGATCTCAAGAACGGCCGACAATTGAAATCTGCCGCACTGGGGCCAGGGGCTAACCACCGAGTTTACCAAATATACACCCACCGGTGATTTCTGGCCTTCCCCAAAGGAGCCAACCTTAGCCTACCTGGTGAAATCTATGGAACATGGAACAACAACTAGGCCTTAAGTTCACTATTAGGCCTCGAGTTCGGCATCCCAATATAAGAAATCGACCCAGCTGGCATGGAGATGATTGGGAGGGAACCTGCGCCCCATGTTCAACAGTTCCCCCGCCGCCGGTTGGCGTGGGATTTTGCGCAGGGACATGCCACATTTGTTCAGGCTCTTTGACCCTTTGCGCAAATTGCAGGGTGAACAGGCCGCAACAACATTTTCCCAGCTGGTCACGCCGCCTGCGGCACGTGGGATCACATGGTCGAACGTCAGATCCCCTTTGCTGCCACAATACTGGCAACAGAATTCATCCCTCAGGAATAAATTAAAGCGCGTGAAGGCCACGCGCTTTCTGGGTTTCACATAGTCTTTCAGTACAACAACACTTGGTATGCGCACCACGGTGCTCGGGCTTCGGACCACCTCGTCATATTCCGCGACAATGTCCACGCGATCTAGAAAGGCGGCTTTGACGGCATCCTGCCAAGGCCAAAGTGACAAAGGGTAATAGGATAGCGGGCGATAATCCGCGTTGAGGACAAGCGCCGGGTGGTGCTTCAATGCACCGGGTTCACGTACAAATTCAGTTCTAAAGTCGCCGTCCATGGGGGACTCATCCTCCGCCCTGTCTGCTTCTGATGAAACGACCGGGGCAGAGCACCGCCCCAACCTATTTAACACTATATCTCGTGTTCGCCCTCTGGCAACCCCCGCAAATACAGTAGTCACCGTCACAATTAGCGGGCCTCCATGACACCTGTATGACGAGATTTTCCGGCACAGCCGACTGCTGGAACCCCGCATTTTCAGAAAATTGATGTTCTGACAGCTCAAAAGAGGCGAGAATGAGAAGATAGGATAAACCAGATCTTAGCTCGCAGTCCCTAGTGATCAGCTGGCAGTAGTAGAAAGACGTCAGCAATATGATTGATCAAAAGAATCAAAGGCAAGAGCCGCGCCCCCGGTCCGGTGAAGCACCCTTCAACATAGGTGAAGTCTTTTATTCCAGAACCGATGATCGCGGTATTATTCAAAGTGGCAACTATGTCTTTCGACGCGTGGCGCATTTCGACTGGGAAGAGCTCATCGGCGCGCCCCACAAGGTCATTCGCCATCCGGATATGCCCAAAGGTGTGTTTCATCTGTTCTGGGACCAGTTGAAACGCGGGAAAATGATCGGGGCCTATGTCAAGAACAGGTCCAAGGACGGGCTCTATTACTGGGTTTTTGCCGTCGCAATGCCCTGGCAGGGTGGCTTTCTGTCCGCACGTATCAAACCCACCAGCGCGCGCCTTGAACAGGTCAAACGTCTCTATGCCAAAATGTTGGATCGCGAACAAACAGGAGAGGTTTCTCCAGAGGCCAGCGCTCAGTTCCTGATCACCGAGTTGGGTTCGATGGGCTTCGAATCTTACGAGGATTTTGCAACAGATTCGCTTGCTGAGGAACTTTTGTCAGAAGCTAGAAACCTTGGCCTGCCGCCGATTGCACGGGTTCAATTGTCCCGAGGCATGCTAGAGAAGGCAGAAGAGCTTCGTGCACATACTGATGGGCTGTCGAGCGAGTTCGAAACACTTTCCGGCATTCCCATTAACATGCAGATCCGGGCGACACGTCTTGAAAACAAAGGCGGCCCGATCATGACGCTCGCCCAGACCTATGGGGAAATGTCACAACAGCTCTCTGAGTGGTTTGCCAAAAACGTCGTGGGTGCAGACAGCAATTTCTCGCGGATTTCGGACAACATCAAAGAGGCGCTGTTTCTCAATAGCGCGGCTGGCATTTTGCACCGATGCAACGCACAGCTTCAGGCGGAACGGCGCGACCTTGGCACTGTTGACCTGAAGGAAGAGCGCGAAGGGCTTGTTAAGTTGGCCGATCGATACATCCGTCAGGCACAGGACAGCACGAATGCGGTTGTTATCGAAGCAGAACGGATCCGTGCAGCGTGCAAGGAAATGCGCCGCTCCCTGCTTGCGCTCGACACAGTGCGTGTGACCTGCAATATCGAAAATGCACGCCTCGGTAATCGCTCGGATGGGCTTGGGGACATTGTTGCCAGCCTTGCTGAAACCCAGGCCAGCGTGGCCGCAAATCTCGACCAGATCGAGACGACTATCACCAAGGTCATCGCACAGGCAGATGCCATCCGTTCCCAAAACAATGAGGAAACGTCTCCGGTTCTTCTGTATGGGGAAAAAATGGCGCGGGCCCTGCAATCCGCTTGATGCCACATAGGGGCACAATCGAAAAAGGGCGTGTACACAGTGCACGCCCTTTTATCTTTGGATCTTAGACGGGACGCCGGGAACTCCGGCGCGCCTTGCGCAACATGGTTTGCCAGACGAGTTGACCTACGGCCACGGCTGTCCGAGGGTTCCGCGACAGATCTGCCATTTGGCTCCAGACCGCATCCCGGACCTCCTGCGGCGCCTTATCCATGTGCCCGGCGTTAAAAGACGGCCTTGGATCATACTCGATCAAAAGTTGCGCTTCCTGCGCGGCCTGCTCTCCCGCCAGTTCAGAGATCAGTTCAAGGGCCATGTCCAGACCAGCGGATACACCGGCTGCGGTCCAAATTTTCCCTGATTTGACCAACCGTTCTGAAGGGCGTGGCAGCGCCCCAAAGCGCGGCAAGGCCTTCATCGCGGCCCAGTGACTTGTCGCCGGAACATCTTTCAGCAACCCCGCTGCTCCCAGAATTACTGCTCCCGAACACACCGACGCGGTGATCCGCGTAGTGATATGCACCCGGCGCAGCCAATCCGTGAGCCTTTTATCCGCCGCAGCCACAACGGTATTGGCTTCGGACCCCGGCACAATCACCACATCAGGGTGTGTTGTTTCGTCAAGAGTATGCGTTGCCCCAATTAACAACACCCCGCGATCATTGGGCACCGGCCCTACATCGTGCCAGACAAAGCGGATCTCAACGCCGGGCATGTATTTCAACAGCTCATAAGGCCCCAGAGCATCCAGCGCCGTCAGTCCGGGATAAAGAACAATCGCAATCTGCATCATTGGCCCTTTTAAAATAGAACGATCGTGCTAATTTGTGATCAAACCCGAGACAAAACAAGCCATGCCCGCAACAAAAGCAGAAAAAACCCGTCACCATATCCTGACCTTGGCCGCCCATGAGGCCAGCCTATCGGGCATTGCAAACCTCACTGCTGGCGGATTGGCCAAGGCGACAGGCCTGTCGAAAAGTGGGCTTTATGCGCATTTCGGGTCCATGCAGAACCTACAGATCGCCGTGATTGATTTTATCGCAGCTCGGTTTGTCGAAGAGGTTGCCCATCCCGGCGTTGCCGCACCTATGGGCCATGCCCGTCTGAGAGCGCTGTTTGACCTTTGGGTGGGCTGGTCTCAACACCCCGATCGTCCGGGTGGGTGTCAACTTTTGGCGGCCAGCTTTGATTATGACGGTCTGGACGGCCCCGTGCGCACGCACCTTGCCAACTGGATCGAAAAATGGCTCAAGACACTGGAAACTGAGGCCGCGAAGGCCGGACTGCCTGATCCAGCGAGCACGAGCGCCACAGCCCTCGCCCTCTATTCCGCACAGCACATCCAAACGCACCTGCTCCGCAACGTATCAGCCGCCGACTGGGCGCGCGATCAATGGGAACGGTGTCTTACCGAATAAAAAGCCGCCCCGAAGGGCGGCCCTATCACAACGGGTTCGGCAGGATCAGAACCCGCATTTGTCTCGCAAAAAGGCCAGCGCAACAGACAGGCCATCGGGGGCGATGCCGTGGGCGGTGCCCTTCATGATATGGGCAAAGACCTCTTTAAAGCCCGCCTGATCCAGCGCTTCCGCCGCTTCGGGCAGGGATTGCACCGGCACCACATCATCCTGATCACCATGCACCAGCAGGATCGGCATTTTCGACTGCACCTCATCCGCCAGCAGATCAGGCGACAGCAGGCGACCAGAGAACCCAACAACCCCGGCCACCGGATCTTCGCGGCGCGGTGCCACATGCAGCGACATCATCGTGCCCTGACTGAAACCCACCAGAGCCACCTGTTCGGGCAGAAGATCTTCGTCGACCATCAGTGCATCCAGAAAAGCATTCAGATCGGCCACAGCGCGATCCATCCCTTCCATGCTTTCTTCTTCAGATGATCCATCGATCCACGGAATTGGGAACCACTGAAACCCCATCGGCGAACCGGCGCAGGCCTCGGGCGCGTCGGGCGCCACAAACAGCGTGTCCGGCAGGTGCTCGCCCAGAGGATCGGCAAGACCCAAAAGATCGGCCCCATTGGCGCCATAGCCATGCAGGAAAACCACGCAGGACCGCGTGTCTCCGGAAAGCGGCTCTTTGCGGCCGGTGTTCAATACGCGCGTCATGCGATGCCCTCTCGGTTTTTGTCCACACGGTAGTAGGCCCAAAGGATACGCGCAGCAACCGATCTCCACGGGCTCCAGTCTTCGGCCATTTGCCGCAGCACCCGATCTTTGGGGCGTTCCGGCAGATCAAACAGCTCTTTCGCTGCTTCTTGCAGCGCCAGATCCCCGGGTGCAAAGACATCCGCCCGGCCCAGACTGAACATGGCATAGATCTCGGCGGTCCAGACACCGATGCCTTTGACCGCCACAAGGGTTTTGATCACCTCATCGGTCGGGGTCTCGCGCAGGGCAACGAAATCAATCTCTGCCGCGGCCAGTGCTTTGGCATAACTGGCCTTCTGACGGCTCAGCCCTAGTGCGCGCAGATCTTCTTCCGACTTTGTGTCGATGGCTTCGGGCGTGACCATCCCCGCCGCCTCAAGCCGCCCCCAGATCGCACGCGCCGAGGCCACGCTCACCTGTTGGCTGACAATCGCGCTAAGCAATTGACCAAACCCATCAGGCCGCAGCCGCAACGGCAATGCCCCGGTCAAAGACAGCGCGTGGGCAAAGCGCGGTTCGTGCTGGGCCAGCCAATCCGCCCCTTCGCTGACACAGCTGTCGCCTCGAATGACGCGTCCGGTTATGTTTTCGTCCATGCCACTGCCTCTTCAGGTGTTGTCACAATCGGCCCAACTGGCCGTCCCGGCCGCTGGATCATCGCTACAGGGATCCCCAACCGCCGTGCGGCCTCAAGTTTGGGCCAGCCCCCCAGTCCCCCTGCATTGCGCAAGAGCAGCCAGTCAATCCGTTCCTTGCGCAAGAACCGCGATTCATGCGGCACAGAAAACGGCCCACGTGCTGGAAGAAACCGCCCGTGCCGCAAAGGAAAATTGCCACCCGGCGCCCCAAGCTGGCGCACAAGACACTGGGCCCGCAAACCATTGAGCTGGGGCAAGGTATCTCGCCCCAGGGTCACCAGCACCCGAGCCCCTTGTGGGATTACGGCTGTGGCCTCGCGGGCCGACCGGATCGGATGCCAATTATCCCGAGCGGTAGCGCGCCACTCTGGTCGGATAAGATGCAGAAATGGCACGCCGACGGTCTGAGCCGCACGCAAAGCCGCAGCAATCGCCTTTGCATCACAAGGATGCGGCGCGATCACCACCCGATCGACCTGCTGGTCCGCAAGCCAAACCGCGCTGACCGGGCCCTGTGACACCTGTCCCGGCCAGTTGCGGGGCACCCGTTCGGGCGCGGCCAGATGCACTGCGGCCATAGGCAACAGACGCGCCAAGCGCCAGGCTTCGGCCGAGCCTCCAATGATCAAAACGCGTGTCATTTCATTTTGATACGCAGAGCCCCCCGCCAACACCAGAGCCAAATGCCCCCGTGGCCTAGAGTTCCAAAGCGCTCGGCGGGCGGTGGTCCGATTTTTCTTGAAAAATCGGCGCCCCGTCCGGACGCACGATCACAATTTCACATTCCCCTTGCGACATATGTCACAACATCTTACCCATTCACCTATGACCCAGACTCACACCCCAAACGCCCGCCGAAATGTTGCCGTTCTTGTCTTTGCCCAAGCGATCCTTGGGGCGCAGATGCCGATGGTCTTTACGGTCGGTGGCTTGGCCGGTCAGCAGCTGGCCTCAAACGCCTGTTTCGCCACTCTGCCCATTTCGATGATTGTTTTGGGTTCAATGCTGGCGGCAACCCCGGTCAGCGCCTTTATGCAAAGCCATGGCCGTCGTGCCGGTTTTTTGATGGGGGCGTTCTGTGGCGCGCTGGGGGCGGCGATTTCGGCCTTTGGCCTGTATCAGAACAACTTTGCCATCTTCCTGATGGGCAGCCTCGTGACCGGTGTCTATATGTCGGCACAGGGGTTTTATCGATTTGCTGCCGCGGATACCGCCTCGGATGAGTTCCGACCCAAAGCCATTTCCTATGTGATGGCAGGAGGACTGGCCGCAGCCATCATTGGCCCGCAGCTGGGCAACTATTCTTCGCTGGCCTTTGGTCCGATCCCCTTCTTTGGCACCTATATTGCCATTGCGGCGCTGAACCTTGTCGGATCGGCGTTGTTTTTCCTGCTTGATATTCCAACACCGGAGAAACCTGCGGCCGATGCCCCGCGTGGGCGGACACGGATGGAGATGCTGACCACGCCGCGCATTGCGGTGGCGATCATCGCCGGGATGGTCTCTTACGCTTTGATGAACCTCGTGATGACCTCGACGCCTCTGGCGGTTGTGGGCTGTGGCGTTGGGGGTGAGACAGAGCTGCCGGACTATCTGCTCAACATCGTGCCCGAAGGCAGTGCCCGGGAACAGTTCCAGTTCATCGCGGGCTATGTTGTGACCGCACATGTTCTGGCGATGTTCATTCCCAGCTTTTTCACCGGGCATCTCATCGCGAAGTTTGGTGTTGAAAAGATCATCGCCACAGGCCTTGCGATCCTCGGCGCTGCTGGATTGGTGGCGCTGCAAGGCGTTGCAATCGAAAACTTCTTTATCGCGCTGATCCTTTTGGGCGTGGGCTGGAACTTTGGGTTCATCGGCGCAACTGCGATGTTGTCGAGCACCCATGAACCTCATGAGCGTGGCCGCCTTCAGGGCATGAATGACCTGATTGTCTTTGGCGGTGTAACCGTGGCCTCGCTGGCCTCGGGTGGGTTGATGAACTGTTCAGGCGGGTCTCCTGTTGCAGGCTGGACCTCGGTCAATCTCGCCATGGTGCCCTTCCTGGCCCTTGCAGGTGGCGCCTTGATCTGGCTGGCGCTGCGCCCCAAAGACGTACCTGCCGAATAAGAGAAAGGCCTGTCGCTAAACCGACAGGCCTTTCTCAATTTGGTCTCGCATCCCTTCAGAAAATCAAAGCTCACCAGCGCCCCGTCGCAGCCACCCAGAGACGCCGCGCGCTGGCCCGCGCGTCCGACAGATCCAGTGTGCCCTCGGCCACCAGCCCAGGCGACTGGGCCGCTCGTTTCAGGATCGGGGCGGTCAAAGCCCCTGCCATCAAGGCAGGCAGCGCCGCTTTGAGGACTGCCCCACGGTGCCGTCGCGCTTCGTCCAGCTTTGCAAGCCCGCGATTGGCCAGTTCGGCCACGGCCTCGGCTCTGCCATCCACCAAAGGCACCCGTCCAGCGGCCTCAAGCCCCGGCACGGCGCGAAGGAACCCGGCCAAGGCTGTGGCCCAGCCCAGCGCCGCCGCCGCGCGCCCATCGGTGTCGCCCAACGCGCGGGCCGCAACCTGCATCAGAACCCCACCAGTGTCCTCTAGATAGGCATCAAATGCCGCCTGATCGTCAAACGGGTCGCGGTAGATATCCCACCGCCGGGCCGCCACCACCCGATCCAGATCCTGCGCACCCTGCGCATCGAGAACCAGCGCCAGTGGGGTCACCACCTCATGCCGACGCACAAAGCCGCTCTGCGCGATCTCGTCCAGCGCATCGCGCCACCATTGCAGGCGCATCTCGGCAATCATGCTTTCCTGTGTCATCCAGGGCGCACGGCTTACTTCGATATTGAAGGCATAGATTGGAAACAGCACCGCGCGCGCGGGCACAGGCGCCGCCATCACATGAGCAAAGCGTTCGGGGTCGCCCCGCTCGACCGATTGGGCGCAGGCGAACAGATCGCTGCCTTCCGAGAAATCGCTCATTGCGCCGCCTGAAGCCGCGCGCGATCGCGCACCAGTTTCCAGCGCACCGCATCCAGCAGCGCCTCAAATGAGGCATCCACGATGTTGGCACTGACGCCCACCGTGGACCAGCGCCGCCCCTGCCCGTCTTCGCTGTCGATGATCACGCGGGTCACCGCCTCGGTGCCGCCTTGGGTGATGCGCACCTTAAAGTCGACCAGACGCATGTCGTCGATCATGTCCTGATAGGGGCCCAGATCTTTGGCAAGCGCCTTGGCCAGCGCGTTCACTGGACCACGATCTGATCCGGCCTCATCCATGCTTTCGCTGACCGACAGTTTCTTTTCGCCATCCACTTTGACAACGACCACCGCTTCAGACAGCGACACCACTTTGTTGTATTTGTTTTTGCGGCGTTCGACGGTCACACGATAGCGTTTGACCTCAAAGAAATCCGGAAGCGCGCCCAGCTCATCCTGCGCCAGAAGCTCAAAGCTCGCCTGAGCGGTGTCATAGGAATAGCCCTCGGCCTCACGCGCTTTGATCCGTTCCAGAATACGCGCCAAAGCCGGGTTGTCTTTTTCAACCGCAATGCCCGCATCCGCCAGACGTTTGCGCAGGTTCGACTGCCCCGCCTGATTGGACATGGGAATGATGCGTTCATTGCCGATACGCGCCGGATCCACATGTTCGTATGTGGTGGGATCTTTCAGGATCGCGCTGGCATGCAGACCTGATTTATGGGCAAAGGCCGCCGAGCCGACATAGGCCAACTGTTTGGTGGGCACGCGGTTGAGGATATCGTCCAGCATGCGGCTGGTGCGGGTCAAACCGGCCAGCGCGTCAGGCGTGATGCCGGTTTCAAACTGGCTGGCGTAGGGTTCTTTCAACAACAGCGTGGGGATCAGCGACACAAGGTTGGCATTGCCACAGCGCTCGCCCAGGCCGTTCAGTGTACCCTGCACCTGCCGCGCTCCGGCATTGATGGCTGCGAGGCTCCCGGCGACCGCGTTTTCGGTGTCGTTGTGGGTGTGGATACCAATGTTTTCCCCCGGCACTCCTGCCGCGATCACCTTGGTGACAATCTCGCCGATCTCGGCGGGCAAGGTGCCACCATTGGTGTCGCACAACACCACCCAGCGTGCCCCGGCCTCCAGCGCGGCCTGCAGGCAGGCCACGGCATAGTCGGGGTTTGCTTTGTACCCATCAAAGAAATGTTCGGCGTCAAACAGCGCCTCACGCCCCTGCGCAACCACATGCGAAAAGCTGTCGGCGATGGCGGCGATGTTTTCCTCAAGCGTAATGCCCAGCGCTTTGGTCACGTGGAAATCATGACTTTTGCCCACCAGACAGACCGAGCCCGTGCCCGCGTTCAACACCCCGGCCAGCACATCGTCATTGGCCGCCGAGCGCCCCGCGCGTTTGGTCATGCCAAAGGCCGCCATACGCGCACGGGTGGCGGGCACCTCGTCAAAATAGGCGCTGTCGGTGGGGTTGGCACCGGGCCAGCCGCCTTCGATGTAATCAATGCCCAGATCATCCAGAGCCTGCGTAATGCGCAATTTTTCTGCGGAAGAGAATTGCACCCCTTGGGTCTGTTGCCCATCGCGCAGGGTGGTGTCGTAAAGGTAAAGGCGTGTTTTTGTCATAGCTGGCCTATCGGCTTGGCAGGTAAGGTCGCGCCCGATCTAAAGGGCGCAGACTGTGTAAGTTTCGTTTCGCCCGGCGTCACGCCGGGCAGCGCCCGACCGCCCCCATGGGCGGGCGCTTTGCACCCACCCGCGGTCGGGTCTGTCCTTAGAGGCAGTCAAAGCCCATCGAGTTTGGTTTCATCAAATGCGGTGCCCGGAACCAGTTCGACACCAGCCTTGGACATACGCACTTCGACACCGGCCTCGATCAGCGCGGTTTTCAAGCGATCCACTTCGGAGAAATCCTTGGTCTCCATCGCCGAGGCCCGCACTTCGGCCAGACGGGTTTCCAGCGCACTGAGATCAAAAGAAACCGCGTCCCAGCCCCCCAGATCATCGCTCAGCAACCCAAGCAGTGCCGCACCGGCCTTGAGACCCGCCGCATCCCCGGCAGAGGCCAGTTTATGCAGTTCTGCAATCGCCCCCGCCGTATTGATGTCATCGGCAATCGCGGAAAGGACCTGTGTGGGCACCTCGGCGGCTTCGACGCCCTCAATCAGTCCACGCCATTTGCGCAAAGTGGTCTCGGCCTCGGCCCGCTTCTTTTCAGTCCAATCCATCGGCTTGCGATAGTGCGTAGACAGCATCACAAACCTCACCACTTCACCCGGAATGCCCTGATCTAGCAGGTCACGCACGGTAAAGAAATTGCCCAGGCTCTTGGACATTTTCTTGCCCTCGACCTGAAGCATCTCATTGTGCAGCCAATAGCGCGCGAACTCGCCCTTCGGATTGGCACAGCAGCTTTGCGCAATCTCGTTTTCATGGTGTGGGAAGGTCAGGTCATTGCCGCCGCCGTGGATGTCAAAGCTGTCACCCAAAAGCTCGTGGCTCATGGCCGAGCATTCGATGTGCCAGCCCGGACGCCCCCGCCCCCATGGACTGTTCCAACCGGGCAGATCATCGGTCGAGGGCTTCCACAGCACAAAGTCCATCGGGTTCTTTTTGTACGGTGCCACTTCGACCCGCGCGCCCGCGATCATGTCATCCACCGAACGGCCTGAGAGCTTGCCATAGTCCTTGTAGCTGTCCACGGCAAAGAGCACATGGCCCTCAGCGGCATAGGCATGGCCCTTGGCAATCAGATCCTCAATCATCGCCACCATAGGGGCGATGTATTCGGTTGCACGCGGTGCGTGATCGGGCTCTTCCGCGCCAAGCGCGCCCATGTCCTTGAGATACCAGTCGATGGTCTCATTTGACCGCTCATGCACCAGCTCTTCCAAGGTGCCGGGCGCCCCGGCCTCTTTGCGCGACACGGCGGTCGCGTTGATCTTGTCATCCACATCCGTGAAGTTGCGCACATAGGTGACGTTCTTGTCCCCGTAGACATGGCGCAACAGGCGCTGCAACACATCAAACACCAGAACCGGACGCGCGTTGCCCAGGTGGGCGCGGTCATACACCGTCGGGCCACAGACATAGAGCCGGACGTTTTTGGGGTCGATCGGCTCAAAGACCTCTTTTTTGCGGGTCTTGCTATTGGTCAGGTGAATTTGCATGTGCCAGTCCTTCGCGGGGGTCGCGGCGGGCATAGCAACTTCACATCAGTTTTGGAATAGAAGACCGTCCCGCCAATGGTCGGGATCACCGACCGATGTCAGGTAATAATGCAACAAATGGTGTTCGCAATACGGGTCATGAGCTTGGCGTAGCACGGCGAACCCTCTGCGCCAAGCCCCTTTTGTCTTTGCCGTAGCTTTCGCGCTACTGCGCCGCCTCGGCCATTTCGATCAGCTGAATGAGATTGCCGCAGGTGTCATCAAAGATCGCCATCCGCACCGGACCGGCCTCCATCGGTTCAACCGTGAATGAGACACCCAAGGCCACCAGCCGTTGCCACTCGGCGTTGAGATTTTGCACCTGAAACGAATGGGCCGGAATGCCATCGGCCACCAGCGCCTCTTTGTAAGGCGGAACAGCGGGATGATCGCTTGGCTCAAGCAACAACTCAGGTCCGTCGGGATCCTCCGCCGACACCACAGTCAGCCAGCGGTTTTCGCCCACAGGCACATTGTGTTTCACGGTAAACCCAAGCACATCGGTATAAAACGCCTCGGCCTTGTCCTGATCATCCACAAAGACATTGGTCACATAGATTTTCATGTCTGGTCTCTCTCTTCTGCGTATTGTGTAAGCCACATCGACGCTTTGATGTGGTCGCTTGTGATGCTGAGCGAATGGGCCTTGGTCCGCCCTTTCCAAGTGGTCTCGATCAGGCCCGCCTTTTCCAAAACCGCCAAATGTTGCGACACGGTTTGACGCGACAGCGCCACGCCATCCTCGGCGACAGAGGCGGCACAGACCTCAAACAAGGACTGCGCAGGCTGCTTGCTCAGGCGGTCAATGATGCGACGGCGTGTGCTGTCTGCGAGGGCTTTGAAAAGGAGGTCGAGCTGATCGTCTGTCATAATTTCACTTATGCAGTAATTTTACTGCATATCAAGAGAGAGCCCCGGATCACCGCTATGCACCCACAAAAACGGCAACAGCCCGCGCACAGAGGTCGCGGGCTGTAGGCAGGTCTGAACAAGGTCGCAGAAGCTTAGCCGTAGCTGACAACCTCATATTCCACCTGATCCGGACCTAGAAAATAGAACCGTTTGCCCGGTTCATAATCCGCGTGATTGACCGGAGTGAACCCGGCCTCTTTGACACGAGCCTCGGTGGCGTCGATGTCATCCACCACAATGCCAATATGGGCCAGTGACCCTGCGGTGACATAGCGCGCTGCCGGTGCGTTCAGATCAATTGGCGGGGTGTAGAGGGCGAGATAGCTGCTCTCATCTCCGATATGGATGGTATAGCCAGAATTCATCGCGGCCCCTTCCCAGCGGATGTGCCACCCAAACACATCCTCCAGAACCTTGGCGGTGGCGCGGGCGTCCGAGACGGTGATGTTGGCGTGTTCAAGTCTTGCTTGCATCGAGAAACCTCATGGTTTGTGTCTTGTGATGCTGGTCAAGCTAATCCCTCAACTTAAGTTGAGGTCAATCGAAAAATTCAGACTTGCGTGACTTTCTCAAGCCCGCCAAGTTTGGACCATGACACGCGATTTGGTGAATGAGATTTGCAAGGCCCTGCCCGGGGCAGAATGGTCCGACCCTTGGGGTGGTGGACATGACGCCTGGAAGGTGGGGGACAAGATGTTTGCCTGTATTGGCATCACCAATGACGGGGTTTCGGTGAAAACACCCTCGATCGAAGATGCCCAGCTGATCATTGATATGGGTGGTGGGGTCAAAGCCCCCTATTTTCACCGATCCTGGGTGCGGGTTGATTGGGGCGCAGTGCCTGAAGATGAACTGCGCCAGCGAGTCCAAACCTCATACGAAATAGTCTTCTCCGGCCTGACGAAAAAGCGCCAGCGTGAGATTTCCGAGGCCGCTTCGTGACAGACACCCCCAAGCGACCCGAGGGTTATCCGGTTCTGGCACCCTATTTCACAGTCACCGGTGCAGATCGGCTGATCTCATTCCTTTATGATGTGTTTGGGGCCACGATCCTGAAAGAGGCGCGCCACCCGGATGGTACCGTGCAACATGCGCGGCTACGCTTGGGTGATGTGGTGATCATGCTCAATGAGGCCACTGAGGGCTATCAATCACAGGTTTCGCAAATGCATCTCTATGTGTCCGAGGTCGAGGCAACCTATCACAAAGCACTGGCCGCAGACGCCACTTCCCTCATGACGCCAAACACCCGGCCACATGGCGACCGCATGGCGGGCATCACCGACCCCTGCGGCAATATCTGGTGGCTGGCCGCGCATGTGCCAGAGAGCGAATAAACCGCCCGTATTCAATCATCTGGCGACCAGCTTGGCTGCGTGTCGAACCGCATCACATCCGGGCCTGCCGTATCCCACCGTGGCTTATCTCGATCAAAAATCACCACTTCAATGTCCAGTTCTGGAGCCGGATCAAACGCCCCCAGGCTCAGTGTCACATGACCCGGCGAGTGGCTGTTGGTGCCATAGATCGAGCTGCCACAGGTCCGACAAAAGGTCTTGGTCACAGTTGAACCGCTGGCCGATGTATAATCGTAACGACCCAGCTCCCCCTCGATCTGAACATCTGCCCAGGAAAACATAGCCCCGCTGGCGTGGCCTGTGCCTGATAATCTGCGGCATTCCTCACAATGACATTGTGCGACGACGACCGGCTTTCCGCTCGCTTGGAATGTGACGTCCCCACATAAACACCGGCCTGCAAATGTTCGTTCCATAAATCGCCCCCTAAACTTCAAATATGAATATGTATGAGTTTGGACTGCTACTCTATAATTCAATAATTCAAACTGTGCTGTTCAACTTCATGTGTCGACGGGCCCACGAAAGCTGGATCGGATACAGCCAGGTTTCGGCCAAACGCAACGGACGCCAGAGATTTCTCCCCAGCGCCCGCGAAGCTAGTTGTGATCTGGTTTACTCGCTCGCCGCGCGTTCCAGGCGGCGATAGGCGGCAACGTTGCGATTGTGCTCATCCAGAGTGACCGCAAAGTTATGCCCATCCGCCGGGTTCAGCGATTTGGCCACAAAATAGATGAAATCGGTGTCTGCCGGATTCAAAGCCGCTTCGATACTGGCCCGACCGGGGTTGGCAATCGGAGTCGGTGGCAGCGCCGGGATCACATAGGTGTTGTAGGGCGTTTCGCGCCGCAGCTCGGACTGACGCAGACCACGCCCCAGAACCCCCTGCCCTTTGGTGATGCCATAGATCACGGTCGGGTCGGTCTGAAGACGGATGCCTTTGTTCAGACGGTTGGTAAAGGCGCTCGCCACAAGGCCGCGTTCTTCTGGACCACCGGTTTCTTTTTCGATGATCGAGGCCAGGATCAGCGCCTCTTGCGGGTTGTCCAAAGGCAGATCCGCCGCACGGTTCGACCATGCATTGGCGAGGATCACCTCCTGGGCGCGTTCCATACGCTCAATCACCGAGGCAATTGTATCACCCGGACGGATCTCATAGCTGTCGGGCGCCAGACTGCCCTCGGCGGGCAACTCAACATCACCACTCAGCACATCGATCTGTTTGAGCTCTTCCACAACCTGCCAGCTGGTCACACCCTCAGCCAGCGCCACGCGGTAGCGGGTGCCGGAGATGTCTTTGACGCGCTGATACTCTGCCGGAGCATCGCCCTCAGAGGGATCAAACACCACGGTTTCAACAAAGCGGCCGGTGGATGGGTTCAGCTCGCGCACCTGTACACGGGCGCGGGTGATCCCGATGCGATACACCACTTCGGTGCCACAGGTCGAAGCCCCGCCGCGGGTGACCACATCGACGATCTCAACCATCGAAGAGAACGGCTGCACCAGATACGAGCCAGCCTTCAGCGACTGGGTCTTGTTGGTGTAATCCGCGCCAAGGCGGAAAATGGCGTCGCTGGAGATAGCGCCCTGCGCCGCCAGATCTTCTGAGACCGCGCGGAAATTGGTGCCGCGCGGCACTTCAACACAGATCGCCTGGGCCAGAGGCCCCGGCTGATTGTATTGTTTTTGTCCCCACAGCAGCACACCGCCCAAGAGAAACAGAACCACGACCAGACAGGTCAGGGCATTCGAGGCGATACTGCGCCACATGCTGGGTTACTCCGCTTTACCGAAGATCACGCTGGCGTTGGTGCCGCCAAAGCCGAAGGAGTTCGACAGCGCATAGTTGATCTCACGCTCTTGCTTGGCGTTGGGCGCCAGATTGAGCGAGGTTTCAACCGCCGGGTTGTCGAGGTTGATCGTGGGCGGTGCTACTTGATCACGGATCGCAAGGATCGAGAACACGGCTTCGATCGCACCCGCCGCGCCCAGAAGGTGGCCGGTGGCCGATTTGGTCGAGGACATGGTAGCGTTACCCGCCGCATCACCCAGCAGACGCTCAACCGCGCCCAGCTCGATGCTGTCCGCCATGGTCGACGTGCCATGTGCGTTGATATAATCGATCGCCGACGGCTCGATTCCGGCGTCTTTCAATGCCGCACGCATCGACCGCTCACCGCCTTCACCATCTTCCGACGGTGCGGTGATGTGATAGGCGTCACCCGACAGACCATAGCCGCAGACTTCTGCATAGATCTTGGCGCCACGCGCTTTGGCGTGTTCGTATTCTTCCAGAACCAGAACACCCGCGCCTTCGCCCATGACAAACCCATCACGATCGGCGTCATAGGGGCGGCTTGCTTTGGTTGGCTCATCGGCGCGTTTCGTTGAAAGTGCTTTACAGGCGTTGAAGCCTGCGATGCCGATCTCAGAGATCGCACCTTCGGCGCCACCGGCCAGCATCACATCCGCATCACCGTATTTGATCAGACGGGCCGCATCCCCAATGGCATGGGCACCGGTCGAACAGGCGGTCACAACCGAGTGGTTCGGGCCTTTGAAGCCAAATTTGATCGAGACATTGCCCGAGATCAGGTTGATCAGCGCGCCGGGAATAAAGAACGGCGACACGCGACGCGGGCCTTTTTCTTTGATCAGGATCGCGGTTTCGGCAATCGAGTTCAGACCACCAATGCCCGAGCCAATCATAACGCCGGTGCGCTCACGCGATTCTGTATCTTCGGGTTTCCAGCCGGAATCTTCCACCGCCTGAATAGCCGCCGCCATGCCGAACTGAATGAATTCGTCGACTTTGCGCTGTTCTTTCTTGTCCATCCAGGCATTGGGATCGAACGTGCCGTCTGTGCCATCCCCATAGGGAACTTCACAGGCGTATTTGGTTGCGACATTGCTGGCGTCAAATTTGGTGATCGGACCGGCGCCCGACTGCCCATCCAGCAGACGCGACCAGGTTTCTTCCACACCACAGGCCAAAGGCGTAACCAGGCCGAGCCCGGTGACCACTACACGACGTGTCATATATTCTGCCCTTCCTCGTTCAGACTTGATACGCTCTTACCCTGTGTTTTGGCTTCGGGGCAAGAGCATGCGCCCATACCGGCACGTCATTGCCGGGCGCATTTATGTGCTCAGATACTCTTTTGTTGCCAAGGAACAAGGGCCAATCAGGCCCATTCTGCCCCAAGGTCAGCTTTTGCCCGGTCAATCCAATGCTCTTGCAACCATGCGGTGGGCTTGGCCCGGCGGATCACGGATTTGGTGTAACCCTCAATCGCCTCAGGCATCTTGGGCCGCCCATGGAAACAGACCACGCGCGCGTCAAATGGCAATTGGGC
Organism: uncultured Pelagimonas sp.; assembly: GCA_947497905.1. GTDB lineage: Bacteria > Pseudomonadota > Alphaproteobacteria > Rhodobacterales > Rhodobacteraceae > CANMIH01. Next base: position 380,122 of record CANMIH010000001.1, on the reverse strand, counting down.
CGGACGCAGATAATTCAGCGGAAACGGGTTACAGTCGTATTTGAACGAAACAACCCAATCTTCGGGGATATAGGTAAAGACATCGCGGTCCATCGCCTTATGCGAGGTATAGCGCTGCTCTGATCCACGTGCCGTTTCGACCTCTTCGTAAGGGTTAGCCGCCAGATCGTCATACAAAAAACCATGCAGTGCCGGATCAAAGCGAAACACCGAACCATGCCCGGTTGGGCGGCCTTTGCGTTTTTCCGTCCAATCGTGGCGCATGGCAACAGTGCCCGGGGCCAGATCATGGATCTCATCCAATGAGCCGGTGATCACCACATCCAGATCAAAGCCAAGAACCGGCCCCTCAAGATCCGGGATCAATCCGCTGCGAAACAGCGAGGTCTTGCGCATCGCGCCCTGACGGTTGGCCACCTCAAGTGCCGCGTTCATCGGCTCCAGAAAAGGTTCGACCGGCAGGCCAATCACCTCGATATCCGGATGCAGCCCCTCGGCATGTTCCGTCATGCAGATAAACCGCACGGGCCGCGACAGGTTGCGCCGCACGCCAGAATAGAGGCGATTGACATACTCGGGGCCAAACAGGGTGCCCCATTTGATGCACATGATATTGACGGGCTGCATGATCGATCCGGGATAAGTTTCACGCCGCCTTAGCAATCTGCGCCCCAAATTGCCAGCGCCCCCTTGAGCCTGTGCCGCAATTCGCCTAAGCCATACGGGACCGTAACCCGCTGATCGGAGGACTTATGGAGAATGTATCCACCCTCCGGACCGCGCGCCGCTAAGCGTGCCGTCCGTTGCTATCACACCTGCCGCCTTTCGGGCGGTGGCTTCTGATATGCTATCAACGGGACATCTACATTGAATAGCTATACTCTTACCGACCTTGGATGGTCGGACCACTTCGCACATCAGGTTTCAGACGACGACGCCGCACTTACCCCTGTGCGCATCACCGAAGTGCAACGTGAAACATTGACCGGGCTTGGGCCTGACGGGTTCATCACGCTCGCGCCCAAGGGCAACGCCGGGGATTTCGCCGTGGGCGACTGGGTGCTGCATGACGGGGTCTGGGCGCTAAAGGTGCTTGAGCCGCAAAGCGACATGGTGCGCAAAGCCGCCGGTCACCGTGCCGGTCGCCAGCGCATCGCCGCCAATATCGACACCATCGCCATTGTCACCAGCTGTAACGCCGATTTCAACATTCCAAGGTTGGAACGCTATCTGGCTTTGGTGGCCAGCACCGGCGCCCTGCCCCTGATCGTGCTGACCAAGGCTGATCTGGACGAGGCGCAGGACTATATCCGTCAAGCGCAGGGGCTTGGGCCACTGGTGACCGTGGTCGCGCTCAACGCCAAAGACCCGGACGAGGCCCATCGTCTTCTGCCCTGGTGCAAAGACGGCCAGACGCTGGCTTTGGTCGGATCATCGGGTGTGGGCAAAACCACCCTGCGCAATGCCCTGACCGGCAATCTCGCAGACACGCAGGGCATTCGCGAAGATGACGCGCGCGGCCGCCACACCACCACCTTCCGCAGCATGTCGGCGACGGTGGCGGGCGGCTGGCTGATCGACACGCCTGGGATGCGCGAGCTTCAGCTCACGGACGCCGCCGAGGGGATCGACGCGGTGTTTTCCGACATCGATGACCTGATCCGGCAGTGCCGCTTCAGCGATTGCACGCATCAATCCGAACCCGGATGTGCGGTCCGAGAGGCCATTGAAGCCGGGAAACTCGATCCCGACCGTCTTGAACGCTACGAAAAACTGTTGCGCGAAGACGAGATCAACAGCGAAAGCATCGCCCAGCGCCACGAGCGCACCCGCAACCTCGAGAAAACCTACAAAGAAGGCAAAGCCCGAGGCCGCAACAAACGCCGCGGGCGGTAAAGTATAAGGGTCTCCAAGGTGAACTTGGGGGCCCATTTTTTTACTTCAGAGCCTTAAATTATGACCCAAGGATTTCTTGAGAACACCCCCGAAACCCTCAACCATTACACCACATTAGAGAACCTCGAGCTTATCCTCGCCAACAAAACCTTCGCCTTTACCAAACTGAGTTGCCTTAACGATCCGCTCGAAGGCAAGAATCCAAACTTTGAAAAAGCAGAAGAGTTGATCTTCTCTTCATCTTGGACAGGGTCGACAAGAGATACATTGCCCATGTGGCGAATGTACTCGGGTTTTGACGGCATTAGAATGAGTTTGCCCAGCGACTTGTTCCAACGAAAAGACCAATGCAGCCACGGTAAGTGGCCACCAACGGCTAGAAACATCAACTATGCCAACTTACAAAGCCCAATCCATATATCCATGATAGATCAATGCCGTAACACTAGGACAGTGGCAGAGTATAGCCAGCTATCTGGACCCGACGAAGTATTCTACGTTGAACGACACACCGTTGCGGGTGTTGACGATGTACTCATTTCGCGGCCACGCACCGAGGAAAATGGGGCGCCTACAAACTCTGGTTTGCATCTGGCCGTTGTAGGCCTAACGAAAAGCGACGATTGGGCGTTCGAACAAGAATGGCGGTTCAGGCTACCTTTCACCTTAAGTATGGTTTTGTTGGAAGACAGTCCCGACAAACTTCTCAAAATGCCAACGCCAGAGGATGATCGGGTATTTCTAGCATTCCGAGAAGAGGTCCTGGAAGATCTGAAGATCCTAACAGGACCCAAGTTCTCAGCCGGGCAAATGGTCTTGCTCAATTCCTTACTCGAACGATATGCGCCCAATGCCATCGTCACAAATAGCGAAATCAAGATTCGTTAGAGCATCAAGCTTTCGCCTACCGGCTTCGCGCTGCACAACTACCTCACAGCGCCAAGACACCACCGTCTACGGCGATGGCCTGTCCGGTCAGGTAGGTGTTTGATGGGTGCAGGATCGACAGCATGGTGGCGACGATCTCCTCCGGAGTGCCAAGGCGTTTCATTGGGCTGCCTGCGGCCAGAAGTTCTGATTTCTCGGCGATCTCACTTTCGGTGACCAAAGGTGTGGGGCTATAGAACGGGCAGATGGCATTGATGCGGATGTTCTTGCGCGCAAACTCCACCGCCGCCGTGCGGGTCAGGCCAACAACCGCGTGTTTCGCCGCCGCATAGGCCGCGAGCTTTGGGGCGCCGTTGATCCCCGCCACCGAGGCCACGTTCAAAATCGCGCCGCCCCCCGAGGCCATCATTAGCGGAATTTGATGCTTCATGCCAAAGAACACTCCCTTGGTGTTCACGGCGAAATTGCGATCCATGTCCTCCTCAGTGGTCTCCAGCAGACTTTTCATCGGGGACGAGAGACCGGCGTTGTTCACGGCGATGTCCAAGATGCCGAATTGATGCTCTGCCAGCGCGCAGAGGGCTTTGACCTCCGCCTCATTAGAAACATCGCACCACATGATTTTCACAGCCGCGCCCAGACCCTCAGCCGTTTCGGTCAGCTCGTCAAAATTCACATCCCCCAAAACAAGATTGGCGCCGCTGAGCGCAAGGTTCTGCGCCAGTATCCGGCCAAAGCCGCTTGCCGCCCCGGTGATCAGAACGGTCTTCCCTTCAAAGTCACTCATGTCGCCCCGCCCCCTTGGCCGCTTGTTGGCGGCAGGAAACGCCCCTAACCCGCAGCGGTCAAGGGCGGGCGTCAAATTGCACGTGGCACGTGCGATACAGCGTTTTTTGAACCCCGGGCACATGCACAGACAGGGCCACCTTCTGGTTCATTCGTATACATTTGCACGTTCCAGAACCTTAATTCCGAGAAAAAGTGTCGTTTTTGACATGGAGCATTTGCGCAGCGCGCTTCCTCGTATATGAGGCCCGCTAGCACATATAATTCAAAGCAGGCTCATGTTCGACCAAACCAATGCCGATGGGATCGGCGACGCAACCCGCACCCCTCGGGAGTGGGTCAAGGTTCTTGCGAAGTACCGCGATCCCAGCACTCTGCGCAGCTCCTATGAAGTTGCCGTCACAATAGCCCCCTTTTTGCTGCTGTGGGGGCTGGCTTGGTGGTCGCTCAGTTATAGCTATCTGGCCGCTTTTGCGATCTCATTGTTGAATGGTGCCTTCCTGCTGCGCCTGTTTACGATCCAGCATGATTGCGGCCATGGCTCGCTGTTTTCCAACCGCACCGCCAGCGACTGGATTGGGCGGGTTTTGGGTGTCCTGACACTCACCCCCTATGATGTTTGGCGCCGCACCCATTCGATTCACCACGGCGCAGCGGGCAACCTGTCTCAACGCGGGATCGGTGACATCTACACCATGACGCTGGAAGAATATCAGGCCCAGTCCAAGTTCGAGCAGCTGAAATATCGTCTGTATCGCAATCCGATTGTGCTGTTTGGGTTTGGCCCCAGCTATTTGTTTTTGTTGCAGAACCGTCTGCCGCTTGGGTTGACCCATGCGCGCAAATACTGGGTAAGTGCCATGGGCACCAATGTCGCGCTCATCGCGGCGCTTGGGGTGATCTGGTATTTTGGCGGCTGGGGTCCGATCCTGTTGATCTTCCTTCCATCAACCCTTTTGGCGGCGACCGCTGGCATGTGGCTGTTTTATGTCCAGCACCAGTTTGAAGAAACCCATTGGGACAGGCAGGAAAACTGGGATGTGCATGAGGCCGCTTTGAAAGGCAGCTCGCACTATGTGATGCCCAAACCTCTGCAATGGCTCAGCGCCAATATCGGCATTCACCACGTGCATCACCTCTATAGCCGTATTCCGTTTTACCGCTTGCCCGAAGTGCTGCGTGATCATGCCGAGCTGGTTGACAACAACCGCATGACCATTTGGGAAAGCCTCTCTTTCGCCCGCCTCCATATCTGGGACGAAAAAAGCCGCCGCCTGTTGTCCTTTGCGCAGGCCCGAGCGCTAAGCTCATAAACAAAAAACGCCAGTCTCCGGACTGGCGTTTTTCGTAAGGGCAATCTGTTAGCCCGCTTTTTTGTCTGGCTCCTGGTCTGAATCCACCGGAGTTTCGGCACTCCAGGTTCCTGCACCCTGCGGCCCATCGAGCCGGGCGCAATCGTGGTCAGAGGTGCCGCCCCCTTCCGCCAGAACCACCATGTTGCGGCCCTGCGCCTTGGCTTCGTAAAGCGCATCATCTGCGGACCGAAGCAGGAGCTGAGGCATTGCTCCATGCTCGGGGTAGAGCGACACGCCTACAGAGATGGTGATACGTGGCAGGGTCTTTTCGCCGTAACGCACTTTGATGTTTTCAACGGTACGTCGCAGGCGCTCTGCCCGTTCAAGCGCGGTCTCACGATCACATTTGGGCAGGATAACGGTGAACTCTTCCCCACCGGGGCGACAGGCCACATCGTCCCCATCACAGTCCTGCTGCAACACGGATCCAACGGCGCGCAGCACCATATCCCCGGCATCATGCCCATGGGTGTCGTTGAACTTTTTGAAGTGATCCACATCAATGGCAATCACCGAGAAGGTTTCGCCCGAGCGTTCGCAATCACCGATGGCTTTGCGAAGCGTTTCGGTCATGTGACGACGGTTGAACAAGCCAGTCAGTGGGTCACGCACGGATTGGTCATGCAGCTCATCACGCATGCGTACGTTGGCAATGGCCATCGAGATTTGTTCCGAACACATCTGCGCCAGATTGCGGTCCGCATAAAAGGCGTCTGTGTCAAAGTCTTTTGAGCGCAGATGAAGCAGACCCACGGTTTCGCCATGTGCGAGGATCGGGAAACAGAAATAGGGGCGCCCGTCATGGGGTTCGGCATGTTCACAGGTAAAGTTGATCTCACTCACCCCAAACTCATAGGTCCGTCCGCGCCGTAGACCCCAGCATTCTTCTGGGTGAATGTGCTCTTTGTGACCGCCGCCATTCCAGCTTGCACAGCCATCAAGAACATCGCGAGAGTTTGAATAGACATAAACGCTGCCCTCGGCATTGGGCAGAATATGGGTCATAAAACGCGCCACCATGCCGAACAATTCGTCCAATGAGCGGCTCGATTGCAGCCATTCATTCAACTCGCCCAGCAACTTCACATCTCGCGCGAGACGCAGCTGTTCGCTCATCATTTCCTTTTCGCTGTTTGAGCGTTGTTCGAGCGCAACATACTGATTGCGGTTCGCCCGATAGACGATGATCGACACAACCCCCATGGTCAGCAAGGCGAGCCCGGTGAGCACGGACAACAAGACCCGCACCCGCAAGACAAAACTGGCCCGCACCTCGGTGATATCGGTGTAAAACTCAATCGCCCCAACTGCGCGCCCATTGTCGATTACCGGCTCAAACACCTCGGCGATTTCATGCGTTGTCACACTCTCATTCAAAGCATGAAGCGCAAGCCCATCAATCTCAGAGGCCTGCACTTGATCGCGATGATAGACAACCTCACCATCCGAAATGAGCGCGGCCGGGAAATGTCCCTCTTCATGTGCATGCACATCCTCGGTGCGCGTCGACCAGAAAACCTCACCATCCAATGTGTACATCTTAAAACGGTAGACATCTGACGCTCCGGGCAAAAGCTGAAGATATTCGATATCTGTATTGGTCAGGGTGCCGTTTGCGAAAGTCTCGGTCGGATCACTCAAATGAAGAATCACACGTCGATGCCAGAGCTGCGCCTGTTTTCGAATGTCTGCTTCCATCAGACGTTCCACAATCGGGACCGGCACCTGCACCACAAACCAGATGGCCCCTGCAACAACAGCGGCAAAAACCGAGAGCCATGTCAAAGGTTTGACAATTTTCCCACCCCAAAGGGATTTTATAAACCTGCGCATCAATCTTGCTACCCAATTTCCACTTTGGCAGCAGATTGGCAGAAAACATTAAGCCACTGGTAAAGTGCGCCTAACCAAAAAGATACAATTCAGCCTATACCTTCGAGGACCACGACCCATAGGGACAGGTTCGCCCTCAGATATTTTTGCTTAGGCGGTTACCCTTAGTAGGAAAAGCAAAACGCCGCCCCAGTAGGAGCGGCGTTCCGATGTCCCAGACGGGAAAATTTTAGGCAATCGGCATACGCTGTTCGACGATCTCTGCCCACCAGGAGCAGCCCGCCGGGATAGCGTTGTCGTCAAAGTTATACTCTGGGTGGTGCACTGCGGCGGTGTCACCGTTGCCCACCAGAATATAGGCGCCGGGGCGCTCTTCGAGCATAAAGGCAAAGTCTTCGCCGCCCATCACAAGCGGCGCTTCTTCACACTGACCCGATACCGAACGCGCCACTTCAGCGGCAAATTCGGTCTGGGTTTCATGGTTCACCATCACCGGATAGCCACGCATGTAATTGATGTCAGCCGTGCCCCCAAAGGTTGCCGCGACACCGTTACAGATCTCACGAATGCGGGTTTCAGCCAGATCCCGCATCTCTTTCGACATGGTGCGCACGGTGCCACGGATGGTCACACGCTGGGGAATGACGTTGAACGCCTTCGACGAGCTTTCCATCGAGGTCACCGACACAACAATCTGATCGACCGGATCGGCATTGCGCGACGAAATGGTCTGCAGTGTCGAGATCGCCTGCGCGGTCATAACAGCGGTGTCCACGGTCTCGTGCGGCTTGGCCGCGTGGCCACCCTTACCTTCGAACACGATTTCATAGGTGTCGGTCGCCGCAAAGAACGCACCGGGGCGGATCGCAAACGAGCCCACCGGACGGCCCGGCCAGTTGTGCATGCCGTAGACTTCCTGAATGTTCCAGCGGTCCATCATGCCGTCTTCACACATCTCGCGGCCACCGCCGCCGCCTTCTTCTGCCGGCTGGAAGATCACCACAACTGTGCCGTCGAAATTACGCGTCTCGGACAGATATTTCGCGGCGCCCAGCAGCATGGCGGTATGCCCGTCATGGCCACATGCGTGCATGGCTCCGTCTGTCTTTGAGGCGTATTCAACGCCGGTCTGCTCGTGGATCGGCAGCGCATCCATGTCGGCGCGCAGGCCAATCACTTTGCCCGAACCGGTATCACGGCCTTTGATCACACCAACAACGCCGGTGCGGCCAATGCCGGTGACCACTTCGTCACAGCCAAAGGCGGTCAGCTTTTCGGCAACCAGTGCGCTGGTGCGATGGGTTTCAAATAGAATTTCCGGGTTTTCGTGGATGTCTCGTCGCCATGTGGTGATTTCATCCTGCAACTCGGCGAAACGGTTTTTGACGGGCATAATGGGCTCCATGTTGGGCATCCGGACCAAAGACGTCAGGGGCCAATGGCCCCACAACGGATGCAAATTTTTAGATTGCGGCGGTGCGTACTGCGCACCAACTGAGCGCAAGATAAGCGTTCTGGGATATTGAGCAAGGTGGACCGCAGGAAAACTTGTCCAATTGGTCCACCTTTTACACCAAAACTGTTCACATTTTTGATCAGATTACAGAACTAGATACTGGGACCGGGCACAAGCTTGGATCCATCCGTAAAGCGCGACAAACGGAATCGGCTTAGATCGTGGCCAGTATCCTGCTCCATCGCCAGGGCGACGGCAATTTTGCCAAAGGCCGGGCCGATCCCGAACCCATGGCCACACATCCCGGTGACGGCTGTCAGCCCTGGCAGGTCCGACACAGTGTCCACAACCGGCACAATGTCCGGCATCACATCGATCATGCCCGCCCAGGATTTCGCGGCATGCACGGGACCGGCCTGCGGATAAAACCGCTCAAAATAACCCAAAAGCTCCTGCACTTTATGCCGTGCAGGTTCAGGGTCGAGCACGCGCATCCGCTCAAACGGGGTTTCCTCATCGTCGGTCCAGCTGCGCGGTGTGTCCCAGGCATCGGGAAAACCTTTGGGCGCCTTGGGGTGATAAACCATCTTCAGCCCGCCTTGGACCACCATCGGCAGGTAATGTTTAAGGGCGCGGAAACTATCGGGGCCAATGAACAGCTCGGAAAAGCCACCGGGGGCCACGGTATAGCCGCCATCATCGCGACGGCGCAGGGCAAACCGCCCCTCACCTGCCGCTCCGTCAAAAACATCGGGCAAAGGATGGGTGGCCAGCGCGGTTGAGCGCACCGATAGTTGGGGAATGCTGACCCCATGACGACGTAAGAACAGCGAAGACCACGCCCCCCCGGCCAGAACCACGCGATCCGCTTTGATCCGGCCCTGTTCGGTGACAACGCCCGTCACCCGACCCGCCTGCCGATCCAGCGTGCGCACGGCGCAATCCTCGATCAGAACCGCGCCCTCATGCTGGGCCAGTCGCGCGAGCTCAGGAACGGCGACCCAAGGCTCGCCCTTCATATCTGTGGGCGTATGCAACGCGCCAATCCAAGGCGCACGCGGCTCGCCCATAACCCGCACTGTTTCCTGCGCATCCATCATATATGACGACACACCCAGTGGCTTGGCCTCATCCAGCCAGCCCTGAAATCGGCCCATCTCGTCCTCGGACGTGCCCACATAGGTCACACCCACGGTTTTGACGCCACAACGCCCGTGGCACTCGGCATCCAGGTCTTGCCAGAGTTTTTGCGATTCGAGCGCGATTGGAATCTCGGCCATGTCGCGCCCCTGCACCCGGATCCAGCCCCAGTTGCGGCTGGACTGCTCAGCGGCAATGCGCCCTTTTTCCAACAGGACCACCCGAAGCCCCTGACGGGCCGCATAAAGTGCTGTGGATACTCCGATGACGCCGCCGCCAATGACAATCAGTTCGACCTCGGTTGGCAGGGGTGCGGAAAACTCAACAGGGCCTTCGGCCCGAAATGGGAAAGTCACTTCAAAAGCTCCAAAAGGCGGGTCATGAAACGCTGGCCCTCTTCAAACTGGGCCACGGTAATATATTCATCGGGTTGGTGTGCAACATCGATGCTGCCGGGCCCACACACCACGGTCTTGTAACCCGCTGCCTGAAAATGGCTAGCCTCGGTGCCGTAGCTCACAAAACCCTCCGAGTTGTCGCCGGTGATCTGACGCACCAGCGCTTCGGCGGTGTTGTTCTCTTCCGGGGCAAAGGGCGGCAGGGCGAAAATCTCGGTTGCCGTGATCGAGGTTTCGGGGCGGACCGCCTGCATCTGGACCTCGACTTCGCGGCATTTGGTCAAAAACACCTCACGCCATTGATCAAGCGATTCACCGGGTACAACGCGATAGCCAAAGCCGAAGGTGCAATCGCGAGCGGTGATATTGTGCGCAGTGCCGCCCTCGATCAGACCCACGTGCAGGTTGGTGTAAGGCGGGTCAAACTGCGCCGCCATCCCCGCAGGCTCAGACGCGGCGAGGCTGTCATTCATGTGATTGGCCCACTCGATGATCTTGGCGCCATACATGATCGCCGACACCCCGGTATGCAGCATCGAGCTGTGCACCTCAAAACCACGCATATGCACGGTATAGCCCAATCCGCCTTTGTGCCCGCTGACGGTTTTCAGCCAAGTGGGTTCGCCGACAATCACATCGCGGGCTTTGGGCAGTTCTCCCATGGCCTCGATCAGCGGGATCACCCCTTCACAGCCGATCTCTTCATCATAGCTCAGCGCAATTTGCAGCGGGCGGGAGACGCCCCGTTGCTGCGCCTCGACCAAGGCCCAAATCGCCAGTGCGTCAAAGCCCTTCATATCGGTTGTGCCACGCCCAAACAGCTTGCCATCGCGCTCGGTCACGGTGAACGGATCGGAACTCCAGGGCTGGCCTTCGACAGGCACCACATCGGTGTGCCCCGACAGAACAACACCACCTTCGACCATTGGCCCGACATGGGCATAAAGTCCTGCCTTATCTCCGGTTTCGTTGTACTGGCGGTGACAGGGGATGCCATGGCCGGACAGGTATTCCTCGACCCACTCAATCAGCGGCAGGTTGCTGTCCGAGCTCACCGTTGGAAAGGCGACGAGGTTTTCCAGAATTTCGCGGGGGGACAGCACGGGGGCCATGGGAATCCTTTCAGTGTTATGCGCGCAGCATATCGACCGTTTTCCGCATGTCACTGGGGTGGAATGACAATATCCGCTGCAATAGGATGATGGTCGGAGGGCCACTGCCCGTCGAACTTGCGCTGCTGCACAAATGGCCCCGCTATGACGGCCACTCCGGCAGTTCCAATATGGTCGATTGCCCCAAAAAGATGGGCCCCGCGATTGAAATGCACCGTCGCGCCGGGCATGCGATGAAACGTTAGCCCCGCCTCGCGCAGAATATCCATTTCCCGAAACCCAAACAGCGCATTGGTGTCCCCCAACAGAACAACCGGCAGGCCAGAGGCGATGACCGGCGCAAGACGGTCGCGGATCAACACGCTGGACTTGATACGATTCGAACGGCTGAAGGCATCCGTGTGTACGTTATAGGCACGAAACACGACGCCCTCGGTGGTCTCAAACTCGGCCCAAGTTGCATAGGCGGGCCAAGATCCATTGAATGTGCGTGAATAGATGACGTCAGGGGTGTCCGAGAAAAAGAACCATCCCTGATCGCGCAACGTCAGAACATCCGGCCGGTACAGAATAGGTTGGGTCGGCGGGAAGCTTTGAACATCGGTCGGATCTACGGGATTCGCCGCCAAAGCATAGTCTGGGTTTTGCGAGATCAGCCAATCGCGGGTGAGATTAGCAGTGCCGTCGCCGCCAAAGGCAAAGCTCTCACTTTCCTGTAGCGCCACAAGATCAGCATCAAGCGCCTTAAACGAGGCATCCATGGCGTCACGCCGGGCATTCCATCCCGCAACGGTCCAAGGGCCTTCGTCGCCGCCCAACCAGATGTAATGCACATTGTGGCTCGCTATGCGCAGCGTGCCATCATCTTGTCGCGGGGGCAGATCCCCTGCCCGCGAAAACCAAAACTGCGCCGCAATCAGCGAGAGCAAGATCCCACCCAAAAGTAAGATCAGCCCCTGCAACATGCGACGCAGGACTTTCACGTCAGCGAATCAATAGCCACTTTCCGAGGTCAGAACAAAGTGGCCGGGGCTCACTTCCTGATACTCGGAGGGGCCAGGTTCATAGCCAACCGGATGGATCGGCGACGGAATCGGTTTGAAGTTCAGATCTTTCTCCGACTTACGCTGACGAGGGTCGGCGATCGGAACGGCCTTCATCAGAGCGCGGGTGTAGGCGTGCTGCGGGTTCTCAAACACCGCTTCACGTGGCCCAAGTTCAACAATACGACCCAGATACATCACGCCAACATTGTGGCTCACCCGTTCAACAACCGCCATATCGTGGCTGATGAAGAGATAGCCCAACCCCAGATCGGCCTGAAGTTCCATCATCAGATTGATCACCTGCGCCTGAACCGACACATCCAGAGCCGACACGGCCTCGTCGGCGACAATCAACTTGGGATTGAGCGCCAGAGCACGGGCAATGGCGATCCGCTGACGCTGACCACCGGAAAGCTCATGCGGATAGCGGCGCATAAAGCTGCGCGGCAGTTCAACACGATCGAACAGCCCCGCCACGCGGTCCATGATCGCACTGCCAGTATCAATTTTATAGTTGTGCAGAGGCTCGGCCACCTGATCAGCGAGCAACAGCTGTGGGTTCAGCGAGGCAAAAGGATCCTGGAAGATCATCTGCATTTCACGACGCTCTTCGCGCAATTCGCTGGGCGACATCTTCATGACGTCTTTGCCGTCCAGATCAACCTTGCCCGCCATGGGTTCAACCAGACGCAGGATCGACCGACCTGCGGTCGACTTACCACACCCAGATTCACCAACAAGACTAAGGGTTTGCCCCTTGTTCAACGTAAACGACAGATCTTCGACAGCGTGGACATTCGACACTGTGCGACGCATCAGGCCACCCTTAACAGGGAAGCGTGTGGTCAAACCTTCGACAGTCAGAAGACGCTCATCCGAGCCGATGATCGGCTTGGGCTCAACATCTTCCTGCCCTACGAGACGCATGGGTTCGGGGTAGGCTTTGCCACGCATTTCGCCCAGTTTAGGCACAGCTGCCAACAAAGCTTGGGTATAAGGGTGCTGCGGATCTTCAAAGATCTGCTCAACCGGGCCTTCTTCAACCTTGTTGCCCCGGAACATGACAACCACACGGTCGGCCATCTGCGCCACAACCGACATGTCGTGGGTGATGAACATCACCGCGGTGCCAGTTTCGCGTTTAAGGCGATCCATCAGAGCCAGAATTTCGGCCTGAATGGTCACATCCAGTGCGGTTGTCGGTTCATCGGCGATCAACAGGCGTGGCTTACAGGCCAGAGCCATGGCAATCACCACACGCTGTCGCATACCGCCAGACAACTCGTGCGGATATTGCTTCAGCCGCCGCTCGGGCTCGGGGATGCGGACCTGTTTCAACAGATCCAGCGCTTCCGCTTCGGCCTCTTTCTTCGACATGTTCCGGTGAACGCGCAGACCTTCGGTAAGCTGACGCCCCACGGTGAACACCGGGTTCAGCGCGGTCATCGGCTCCTGGAAGATCATACCGATCTCGTTGCCGCGAATCGTCTGCATCAGGTTCTGATCGGTTTGGGCGAGATCGATTTCCTCGCCGCTGCGGCGATCAAACAGCAGTTTGCCGCCCGAAATATCGCCGCCGCCATATTCCACCAGACGCATCAGCGAGAGCGACGAGACCGACTTACCAGAGCCCGATTCGCCAACAACACAAACGGTTTCGCCCGGGCCGATGTCAAAAGACACGTCCTTTACGCCGACAACCGGACCGTCCTTGGTCTGAAATTCAACGCGAAGATTTTCGATGCGGGCAATCGGCCCTGCCTCGGTGCCATCCAACATGCTTTGGTGCTCCCAGTTCCCTGTTGAGGCCACAAGCTAGTGTCTGCGCTAACTGAGTGTAAAGACCTGACGCGTCGTTTGATCAAACAAAGCTTGCAAATCTCGAAACTTCTGGTTTCGTTACGGCAGTATGAGGGCATGATTTCGATAACGTGATGGCTTGTGATCTGATCGTTGCGATGGCAACAATGCACCTCATCCAATTCTAATCAATGGACAACGATCCATTGGTCCAACATGGAGAGTGACATGAAACTCAAGTCTTTGATGCTTGGAGCCGCAGCATCCTTTGCGCTGGCTCCCGCTGCCTTTGCGGAACGTGGCAGCGACGGCGACGTCAAAATCATTTATTGGCAGGCCCCGTCGATCCTCAACCCGTTCCTGTCGGGCGGCACCAAGGACGTAGAATCAGCCTCGATGATCATCGAGCCTCTCGCGCGCTATAACGAAAAAGGCGAGCTGGTTCCTTGGCTGGTGAACGAAGTTCCCACCGTAAGCAACGGCGGCGTGAGCGAAGATCTGACCAAGATCACCTGGAACATCACCCCCGGCATCAAATGGTCGGACGGTTCGGACTTCACCTCGGAAGACGTTAAATTCACTTACGAATATTGCACCGATCCCGAAGGTGGCTGCGCGCAGCTGACCAAATTCGAAGGTGTCACTTCGGTTGAAACCCCTGACGCGCATACCGTCATTGTGACCTTCGACAAACCGACCCCGAACCCCTACGGTCCGTTCGTTGGCGGCGAAAGCCCGATCCTGCAGAAAGCTCAGTTTGCGAGCTGCATGGGTGCTGCGGCTTCGACCTGCACCGAGCAGAACTTCAACCCAATCGGCACCGGCCCCTTTGTTGTCACCGAGTTCAAACCGAACGACGTGATCACCATGAAAGCCAATGACAACTACCGCGACGCGTCGAAGCCTGCGTTCGCCACCGTGACCTTCAAAGGTGGTGGATCGGCGGCAGCTTCGGGCACAGCGGTTATGGAAACCGGCGAGTTTGACTACGCTTGGAACCTGCAGCTGGCACCCGATGTCATCGCGAAAATGGAAGCTGGCGGCAAAGGTAAGCCGGTTGCAGGCTTTGGCCCGCTGCTTGAGCGCATCATGCTGAACAACACCAACCCAAGCGCAGATCTGGGTCCGGATGAGCGTTCGGTTGTTGGCCCGCACCCCTTCCTGAGCGATCCTGCCGTTTACAAAGCCATGTCCATGGCCATCGACCGCAACCTGCTGGTTGAAATCGGCTACGGTCAGGCCGGTCGTGTTTCCTGCTCGTGGGTTCCGGCACCTGCCGCATTCGCAGTCGACATCGAAGGCTGTGATGTTCAGGACATCGAAGGCGCGAAGGCCATGCTCGACGCAGCAGGCATCGTTGACACCGACGGTGACGGCATCCGTGAAAAAGACGGCGTGAAACTGTCAATCCTGTACCAGACCTCGACCAACGCTGTACGTCAGGACTTCCAGGCTCTGATCAAAGAGTGGTGGAGCGAAATCGGCATCGAAACCGAACTGCGCAACATCGACGCTTCGGTCTTCTTCGGTGGGGACGCAGGTTCGCCTGACACCTTCCAGAAGTTCTATGCTGACGTAGAAATGTACGCCAACACCTTCAACGGCACCGATCCTCAGGCTTACCTGGGTAACGGTCTGTGCGACAAAGCACCTAAGCCGTCGTCGCAGTGGCAGGGTGAAAACATCTCGCGTTTCTGCTCGGAAGAGTTTGACGCCATCCACGCCGAACTGTCGCAAACCGCTGACATGGCGAAGCGCGCAGAGCTGGCACAGAAACTGAGCCTGATGGCTTACGAAGAAGGCGCGATGATCCCGCTGGTTCACCGTGGTCGTCTGTCCGCCCACTCCAACACCCTGGGTGGCGTTCAGCTGAACGTATGGGACAGCGAACTGTGGAACGTTGCTGACTGGTATCGCATCAAGTGATGCTGTAATGGGGCGGGACTTAAGTCTCGCCCCCCTTCAACCGGTCAAAAAGGGCGGGGCTTTGCCTCGCCCTCACCTCAATCTGAGGGTGGCATAATGACCGGATAATTCGGACCCGAGGGTGCCACATGCTCACCTATGCGATCAGACGTCTGATCCTGTCGATCCCGACACTACTCTTCATCAGTTTTGTCATCTTTATGCTTCTGCAGCTCGCGCCGGGAGACCCCATGGCGCAGGTCCCGCTGACCGTTCCGCCGGAAGTAAAACAAAAGATGCGCGAAGCACTTGGCGTGGGACAGCCCCCGCTTGTGCAATATTGGAAATGGCTTGTTCAGGTTTTCTGGATCGAACC
The DNA here is from genome assembly GCA_947497905.1 of uncultured Pelagimonas sp. Classification (GTDB taxonomy): domain Bacteria; phylum Pseudomonadota; class Alphaproteobacteria; order Rhodobacterales; family Rhodobacteraceae; genus CANMIH01. The sequence continues at coordinate 364,131 of CANMIH010000001.1, read as the reverse complement.
GCAGGTTCTGATCGACTACCTGTTCGGCACTGACTTCTCAGAAGGCAAACAGCGCGTCATTTCCTGGCAGACCCGGTCGCCGGTCATGGATATCGTCATCCAGCGAATCCCCCAGACCCTGTCGGTTGTGGGTGTGGCCTATGTTGTTGCCATCCTGATTGCGATTCCCATCGGGATCTACTCAGCCTACCGTCAGTATTCGGTCTTTGATCAGGCCGGGACCTTTGTGACCATGATTGGTTTCTCGGTACCGCCTTTCTTCACCGGTCCGCTGCTGATTGTGATCTTCTCGGTTCAGCTTGGTTGGTTCCCGTCCATCTATGACACCACCCATGTGGTTACAGATTGGGCGAGCTTTAAGCTCCAGCTGCAACAGATGATTATGCCCGTCATGGTGCTAGCCCTTCAGATCACCGCGCAGTTGAGCCGTTATATGCGTGCCTCAATGCTGGATAATCTGGGACAGGACTATGTGCGGACCGCACGGGCCAAAGGCCTGTCGGAAAGCATCGTTGTACTGCAGCACGTGTTGCGCAACTCGATGATCCCGGTTGTGACCGTGATTGCCCTTGGCATTCCATCGATCTTCGGCGGCGCGATCATCACCGAAAACGTGTTTAAAGTGAACGGCATTGGCCAACTCCTGCTGACATGGCTGTTTGCCAACGACCTGCCCGGCGTGATGACCCTGACCTTCATTTTCGCCGTTCTGATTGTCCTCTTCAACCTGATCGCAGACATCCTCTATGGCCTGCTTGACCCGAGGATCCGCTATGACTGATACCATCGCACCGATCGAAGCCCTGCAGGACAAAGAGCCTCAGAAGCCGCCGCGCTCGCGCTCTAAGGACGTATGGGATCAGTTCCGCAAGCACAAGGGTGCCATGTTTGGCCTATTCTTCCTTGTTCTGATCACCCTGGCCGTTTTGGTGGGTCCGTTCCTCTGGGACGCTGATCCGCAGAAGATCGATATCCGCAACAAAAATATGCGGCCGATCTACACTGCGATCTGGGACAGCACCGCGAAGGTGGGCTGGCACAAGCCGCTCGGGTCAGATCAGCTTGGTCGCGACCAGCTGGCGCAGCTGCTCTCGGGAGGACGTGCCTCGATGGCCGTAGGCTGGGCGGCCATGATCCTGTCGCTGTTCATCGGGACAGCCATTGGTGTCGCCGCAGGCTTCTACAAGAAACTGGACGGTCTGCTGATGCGCACAACCGACCTGTTCCTGGCTCTGCCGGTTCTGCCTTTGCTGCTGCTGGCCGTGACCCTGTTCCGTCAGCCCCTGCGGGCAAACTTCGGACCGGAAGGCGGGATGTTCATCCTGATTGTGACCATCATCGCGATCACCTCCTGGATGCCCACGGCGCGGATTGTGCGCGGTGATATTCTGGCGATCAAAGAGCGGGAATTTGTCCTGGCGGCCCACTCTATCGGCACCGTGCCCGGTAAGGTGATCCGTCGTCACCTGCTGCCTAACGTGTTGTCGCCCATTCTGGTCTCGGCCGCGCTGGGTCTTGCCACGGCGATCATCACCGAATCGGCACTGAGCTTCTTGGGCGTGGGTTTCCCCTCGGACTTCCCGACCTGGGGTAAGATGCTGGCCGATGCCGTTGTGCGCATGGAAGAATATCCTGAGCGGGTTCTCCTCCCCGGTATTGCCATCTCACTGACCGTGCTGTCGGTGAACTATCTTGGCGACGGCCTGCGTGACGCGCTCGATCCGCGCATTCGCGGACGGTAACAACGTTCCAAGCTTTTGGTCAAAAAAGAACGCCGCCTCTCGGGGCGGCGCTTTTCGTGGAATATTGATCCATCCGTGATCACAACCCAATAACACATTCACATATCATATATTTCAATTGGAACTCTGTTCCCGGCCCCTGCCCCTCGCCAAAGGTGTCGGGCCTTGCTTTGATCCGATAAGACCCGCATGTGCAAAGCCATCTGTTCTCACGAGGCCCGACATGTACGAAGACCTAGGCATCGATTTTCTCACCGCCCCGCAAGCCGCCGTGGGGTTCGCTCTCCTCCTAGGTGCCGCGTTTGGCGCTCTGGCCGAGATCAGCGGGTTTTGTTTTCGCTCAAGTCTGGTCGGTGATGATCGTCGGCAGAAATCCGGTGTCTGGCTTGCAGCCCTTGCCACCGCAATTCTGGGCACACAGGCCGTGGTCTTTTCTGGATGGGTGGATTTCTCGGATCACCGTTTTCTGGTCAGCGATCTCCCCCTGCTCGCGATTGCCATTGGCGGCGTGATGTTTGGCGCTGGCATGGTCTTGACCCGTGGCTGTGCCTCACGCCTCACCGTTCTGACGGCCACGGGCAATCTGCGCGCGCTGACCGTTCTGGTGGTGTTCGCCATCACCGCCCACGCCACACTCAAAGGTATTCTTGCGCCTCTGCGCACCACTCTGGGCAGCTATACAGTTGACATTGGCGACGCCACGACGCTGGCGGCCCTCCCCGGTGGCGGCCTGCTCTGGGCCGGAGTGATTGCGGTTCTGGCGCTGGTCTTTGCCCTGACCTCAGGCAATCGTCCTGCGATGTTGATCACCGGCGCACTCATCGGCGCTCTGGTGCCCCTTGGATGGGTCGGAACCGGCTATGTGCTCTACGATGATTTTGACCCCATCGCGCTTGAAAGCCTGTCATTCACCTCAACCTGGGCCGACACCCTGTTCTGGACGGTGGCCGCAAGCTCGATCCCCGCGGGCTTTGGCACAGGCCTGATTGGCGGCACTCTGATTGGCGCCTTTCTGGCCGCGGCCCTGTTCCGCCGACTGGCCTGGCTAAGTTTCTCGAGCCCACGCGAGACGGGTCGCTATCTCCTGGGTGCGACGCTTATGGGCGTGGGCGGCGTTCTGGCCGGAGGCTGCACCGTCGGCGCAGGTCTGGCGGGCATCCCAACCCTGTCCATCGCGGCGCTTCTGGCCCTCACCGCCATCGCACTTGGCGGGGTGCTGACCCATGCGCTGCTCAAACCACGCGCGTTGCAATCCAACCTAAGCCCCGCTGAATAGCAGTCACGGAAATCGGGGTTTGGGGCAAAGCCCCAAGGGCTGCGTGCCCTGAACGCAAATTGACCAGAGCGGGCGCAATGCCCGCTCCTTTTGTAAAAAGCCTAAAGATCCGGGCCCGGATCGCCGCCAAATTTGTGATGGATCCGCCGGATCATCAGCCACACCAGTAAAATGACCGGCACCACAGCTATAGCCGTCAGCATACCTTTGGACAGGCCGATCATTTTGGCCAGAGGATAGCCCAGATACCCCACCAGCGAGACTGCATAATAGCTGATCGCGACCACCGAGAGGCCTTCAACCGTGCCCTGCAACTTCAACTGAAGCGCAGCACGGCGGTCCATGCTTTCCAAAAGCTGCTGGTTTTGAGCGGAACGCCCCACTTCCACCCGCGTGCGCAACAGGTCCGCAGCCCGCGTGGCCCGCTTCGCCATGTTTTCCAAGCGCCCTTCGGCGCTTTTCACCGTGCGCATGGCGGGGTCGTAGCGGCGCATCATAAACTCAGCAAAGGTCTGGCGTCCGTGAAACCGCACTTCTCGCAGAACCTCGACCCGCTGTCCCACAATGGCCTCATAGGCCCCGGTGGCCCCAAAGCGGAATGACATCCGCGCGGACAGGCTTTCAAGCTCGGCTGACACTGTGAGCAGATCACGCAACGTGTCTTCCTCAACCCCGGTTTCGCCTCCTGCGCCTCCGGCCATCACTTCCATCAGCCGGGTCAGCTCGCTGTCGATTTCTCCCATCCGTCCACCAATGGCACCTACACGGGTGAACCCCAGCATCGACATGGCCTTATAGGTCTCAATCTCACACAGGCGTTGAGCGATCCGCCCCGCGCGCCGTTCGCCAACACCCGGACGCACAAAAATTGCAAACCGCTGATGCCCGGCGGGATCAATCCGAAAATCTCCGGCGACCACAGCTTCGTCATCCAGCACCGAACTCACCGCGAGGCTTTCGGGCACAAACCAGTCATTCAGCGCTTTGCAAATGTCGCTTTGATCGCCTTGCTCACAAATCCGCAGCATGGCTGAGGTGACGCGCGCGCCCGGAGCATCCCGCAGCCAATCCGCTGGAAACACCTCGAAATCCGCCGGATCAAAGGCCCGTTCTCCCAGACCCGGAAGGAACACAGTGTAGGTGACAAACTCGGTATGTTGCTCCCATTTCACAAAATGCTGGCCAATCTGGCCACTGTAATGGGTTGCACCGGGCTGGGGATGTTGTGCGCCGTGATGATCCAGGAGGGCCAGAAGGTGATCAAGGTCAAGCTGACGATCGCGCGATGCCGCATCAACCGGCTGTTTGATAGCGAGATGAATGGCCCGACACGGCGCACCCAATGCCGGGAACGGACGGGCGTGCAATTCGTTGGCCAGCTTATAGCGCAGCGGATGATCCTGAATAGGCGGCATCGGGAAACTCCGGGTTATCCAGGCCGACAAAACGCAAGTCACCCATACATGTAAAGCAGAAACTCGTTTTCTTTCAGCTTGTTACCGGAATACTTTTGTATACCGCCCAGTTTTTCACCATATCGGAAACATTGGTCTCAATGTTGACGCTAACGCCACCCGACCCGTTTTGATCGTCCTCTGAATTGAGACAACCAGAAATCCAAAATGCAGGTTTTCCCCACTGGTCTGTCCCGACACACTCCGGCAATCTGCGCCTTCAATCACCTGAGGGAACATATGAGTGTGGATGATCTGCTGTTCTACGTACTGTTTTGGGCAGTGCCATTGCTTGTCTGGGTCACCGCTTGGCACAGAGGGCCAGTCTGGTATCGCCGAGTCGTCGCTGCTCTCTTCGCCGTCTGGGCCCTTAGCTGCGGCGTGTTTTTCGGACTGAACGCGCTCTGTCAGGGCGGTTGGCTCTTTGGCTATAACAGCTGTCACATGATCAGCGTGCCCACGGCTCATGCGCTGTCCTTCACCGCACTCTTCGCCTTTCCCGCATGTACGGCCGCCTGGGCCATCGCCACACTTATAGCCTTTGTTCAGGTTATCAGAGGTCGGTCAGGCTCATCAGCAGAAGTTTAGCGGAACATGCCATCTGTTGGGATCCCGCTTTCACCGGTAAACCGGACGTTCTTGCCATCGACCTCAACGTCATAACAGGCCCAGCCGTCTGCCGGTGGCCATTGGCTGCAATATTGGTCGTCGCGCACATCCCATTTGCCCCAGCTGTCCCGGCCCGCGTTATACAATGTCGCGCCACTGGGGCGGAACACCTGCCAGGCTTTGTCATAATCAACGGTCTGACCGGACAAGGCCGCTTGAATGCCTTCTGCATCAAGCTTGGTCCAGTTTTCCTCAGCGCTTGCGCAAACGGGCAGCGCTACCGCCGCGTACATAATGAAACCCCAACAACGCATCACCAATCAGTCCTCCTGTCACAACTACCCTGCTAGCGCACAATCACATGGCTTTAGAAGTGCAGGTTCCCTGCCCCTGGGTCAACTTTTTGTTAACGAAAATTCAAGCGCGACTATTCGCAACAGACCCAAAGACCGGAAGCCCCTTGAGAAAAAGCCTCTGGCAGCCTAAGACACGCGCGTCTTCCTCACACACGAAAGGCCGTCCATGATCCCCCGTTATTCCCGCCCCGATATGGTTGCCATCTGGTCACCGGAAACCAAGTTCCGCATCTGGTACGAAATCGAGGCCCACGCCTGTGATGCACAGGCCAAGCTTGGGGTGATCCCACAGGAAAATGCTGACGCTGTGTGGAAAGCCAAGGACGTTCAGTTTGACGTGGCCCGCATCGATGAAATCGAAGCCGTGACCAAACACGATGTCATCGCCTTTCTGACCCATCTGGCCGAGCACGTGGGCAGCGAAGAAGCACGATTTGTGCATCAGGGCATGACCTCCTCCGATGTTCTTGACACCTGCCTGAATGTTCAGCTGGTGCGTGCGGCGGATATCCTGATCGAGGATATGCACAAGCTGCTGGCTGCGCTGAAGACCCGCGCCTATGAACATAAGAACACCGTCCGTGTTGGCCGCAGCCATGGCATCCACGCCGAGCCCACCACCATGGGTCTGACCTTTGCACGGTTCTACGCCGAGATGGATCGTAACCTGTCGCGTCTGCGCGATGCGCGTGCGGAAATCGCCACCGGCGCCATCTCCGGCGCAGTTGGCACCTTTGCCAATATCGACCCTGCCGTGGAAGAGCATGTCTGTGACAAAATGGGGCTCGTACCGGAGCCCATCAGCACGCAGGTGATCCCGCGTGACCGCCACGCCATGTTCTTTGCCGTTCTGGGTGTGATCGCCTCGTCGATCGAAAACGTGGCAATCGAGATCCGCCACATGCAGCGCACCGAAGTGTTGGAAGGAGCGGAATTCTTCTCGATGGGCCAAAAAGGTTCGTCGGCGATGCCGCACAAGAAGAACCCGGTTCTGACCGAAAACCTGACCGGTCTGGCCCGTCTGGTGCGTATGTCGGTCATCCCGGCCATGGAAAACGTCGCCCTCTGGCACGAGCGTGACATTTCTCACAGCTCGGTTGAGCGCGCGATTGGCCCCGATAGCTGCGTCACACTTGACTTCGCACTGGCCCGTCTGACCGGCGTGATCGAGAAAATGCTGATCTTCCCCGAGAACATGTTGGACAACATGAACAAATTCCCGGGTCTGGTGATGTCTCAGCGCGTTCTTCTGGCGCTTACCCAGGCCGGTGTGTCGCGTGAAGATGCCTATGTCATGGTCCAGCGCAACGCCCTAAAAGTCTGGGAACTCCGCACCGATTTCCGCGAGGAGCTTTTGGCTGACGCCGATGTTGTCGCCGCGTTGACCGTTGAGGGCATCAACGAAAAGTTCGACATGGAATACCACACCAAACACGTGGACACGATTTTCAACCGCGTCTTTGGTGAAGACTAACTGACTTGTATGTGGGGTCACGATCATGTGACCCCACACTTTCGAATAAATCCCCAGCGCTATGTGTTTTCTAGGTATTGAACCTCAACTCAAGGAAACGCACATGCGCCTTTCACTCCTACTTGCAGCTTCGCTCTTCCCTGCAACGGTCTTTGCCGCAGGCAGCAACGACAGCACACCTCCCTCAAAACCAAAATGCGTTGAAGGCAAGGTCTACGACACCGAAACAAAAGGCTGTGTCGATGCGCAAAGCCAACTGCTCGATGATGGAGAGCGCTATAACGCTATGCGCGAATATGCATACGCCCGGTCCTTTGATGAGGCCTATCACGTGTTGGATGCAATGCAGGATCAAAGCGCTGATGGTGTCCTGACATACCGGGGCTATCTTGCTCGCAGCACAGGCGACTATCCTGCTGCCACAAAATGGTATGATGCCGCCCTTGAGAGCAACCCCAACAATCTTCTAGCTCGTTCCTATCTGGGGCAATTCTATGTTCTTCAAGACAAAGAAGAATTGGCTAACGAGCAGTTAATCCAGATTCGCGCCCGCGGGGGAGCCGGTGAATGGCCCGAAACCGCCTTGGCTCAGGCCATCAACGCTGGATACATCTCGTCATATTAAGGCAGATTTTCTCGGTTCTCTTAACCCCCCAGAAACCTTGATTGGGTTACCGATGGTTAAGACCTATCGGAGCCCTTTTCAGAATGAATCAGATGCTTGCTCTCCCCGGCCCGTCCATGGGTGCAGACCCCTCGCAGCTGTCGCGCAAAGCGAAGGCTGCGATTATTGTACAATTCCTTTTGAACGAAGGCGCCGATGTGCCATTGGCCGATCTTCCCGAAGAGCAACAGGCGGAACTCACGCTTCTTCTGGGCAACATGCGCTATGTGGATCGTGACACGCTCAACATGGTGGTCAGCGAATTCACCAACGAATTGGATTCCGTTGGCCTGAGCTTTCCCGGCGATATGGCCGGTGCGCTCTCAGCCATGGACGGCAAAATCAGCGCCCGCACCGCCATGCGCCTGCGCAAAGAGGCCGGCGTGCGTCAGACCGGTGACCCCTGGCAGCGCCTGAGCGCCCTCGACCCCGAACGCATCGAAGAACTGGTCATGTCGGAGAGCATCGAGGTGGCCGCCGTCATGATGTCGAAAATCGACGTCGGGAAGGCTGCTCAAGTGCTGTCTAAACTGCCCGGTGATAAAGCCCGTCGTATTTCCTACGCAGTGTCCATGACCACCGGTGTGACCCCGGACGCGGTTGACCGTATCGGTCTGGCACTTGCCGCTCAGCTGGATGCGGAGCCTCCCAAAGCATTTAAGGCCAAGCCAGAAGAACGACTGGGGTCGATCCTCAACTATTCCAACACCGCCGTGCGCGAAGAGCTGTTGGAAGGTCTGGAACAGGACGATCAGCAGTTTGCCGATGCGGTGCGCAAAGCCATCTTTACCTTCGCCAACATCCCCGAGCGTCTCAACGCCATCGACGTGCCGAAAATCACTCGCGACGTATCTGCAGATGTGCTTGCCGTGGCCCTCGCCGCCAGTGAAAGCGAGCCAGATCAGGCAACTGCTGAATTCCTACTGTCCAATATGTCGAAACGACTAGCTGAAAGCCTGCGGGAAGAGGCGGCAGGTAAGGGTACGGTCAAACCAAAAGTTGGTGAGAAGGCCCAGAACGAAGTGGTTGCGGCGATCCGTGATCTTGTCAGCGTCGGCGAGATTGAGCTTTTGAACCCGGATGACGACGAATAAGCCCGAGGCAACCCGACTTGCTCAACGGCCCTTGGCCGCATAAAACGACCACGCAAGACGTGGGAGTGTCCTTTGGCCGATAGATCAGGCAAAAAACGTGTACACGGCGGGTGGCAGGATCGCGTGCAGGACTGGATCCTGCGCGGCGTGATCTGGACCGCCTTGCGATTCCCCGTTCGAACCCGGCTGCGGGCCATCAGCTGGCTGGTGCGTCGCTGTGTGGCCCCCTTGGTTGGCTGGCGCAAGCGCGTGTCCTCAAACCTCGACCATGTCTGGCCTGGTACTCCACAGGCCACCAAAGATGCCATTGCCGATAAGGTAATTGGCAATGTCGCCCGCGCGTTTCTGGAAAACTACGATGTGCCTGAGATGCTAGCACGCGGCGCAGCGGGATCTGTAAGTGGACCGGGATTGGCCGCTGTCGAACAGGCCAAGGCCGAAGGCCGGCCCGTGCTGTTTGTCTCAGGACATTATGGCAGCGCGGAATGCGCACGCTGCGCTTTGGTGGCCCGTGGATATAAAATCGGCGGGTTGATCCGACCGATGTCCAATCCGTTCTTCAATGAGCACTACACACGGAACATGCACCAGATCTGCGAGCCTGTGTTTGAACAGGGGCGCAAGGGCACGATCGGTCTCATCAAACATATCAAACAGGGCGGCATGGCTGTCTTGTTGTTTGATGTCTTCGACAGTTCAGGAGAACCAATTGATTTTCTTGGCAAACCCGCGCCAACCGTGACATCGGCCGCCGATATCGCGCTCCGCACAGGCGCGCTTATGGTGCCGTTTTTCGGTGTCCGTCACGAGGATATGTACGGATTTGACGCCATCTTCGAGGAGCCAATCCCGCACGGAGATCCTATTGAGATGATGCGTCAAGCCACGGCGCGGCTTGAGGCGCGGGTGATCCAAGACCCTGGACAATGGCTGTGGATTCACCGCCGCTGGAAACCTCAGCGGCAGGATTATCTTCAGCGCAAACGTGCCGCCGCCAAAATCTCGCCGTGACCCGGTTTCTGTAGCAATACAACGACCGGCTCGTCCCCCTTTAGACGCACCTTGGTGTCATAACTGCCCCGCCCATTCCAGCGGCCTTTGGTGTCCCAGTCTTGGACAACATGGGTATAGGTGATTTTGCGCCCCGCATTTTCACCCCGACGAATATCAACCTGTTCCTCGGCGGCATAACGCACAATATGCACCTCAACCGGCCCGATGTTTTCCTTCGCCTCAGCTTGAATGGTCAATTGGTTGCCACCACGCGTCAGCTCAAGCGACACTTTCTGCGGGGCCATGGCATGTTTCATGATCAGGTCCGCCACTTTCATCGGGCGTGATCCAACAACATCCTCAGATCCATTCACCACTATTTGTGGTGTGTAAATCGTGCGCCAGCCACCGGCATGGGCGTAGCCTTTTTGGCGCTTGGTATACTCTGGACTGGCAAAGACATCTTTCCAGCCAATGTAGTCCCAATAGTCCACGTGCAGGGCCAGAGGAATGACGTCATCGCGCTGGCCCAGCTCGGCCAAAAGCTCATCCGCTGGTGGACAAGACGAACACCCCTGCGATGTGAACAGCTCAACAACCACCGGTGCTTGCTGTGCCTGAACGGCACCCACCGCAACGGTACAAAGAGCGGCTGTCCAGAGTATGATTTTTCGCATTGGGCGTCTTCCTCGTATGTGCTCGTTGTTTGTAGCCAAAGGACGGTAACCAATCCAATCACTCATTTGCGAGAGCCCGGTTCAGCCCCTTTCCTCACCGTGATCCGTGGAATCATGGCAACAGCACCCCCACTTGATCGCTGCGTTCACTTCATGCTGTCATTCACATACCCCCTAGCCACCCCATTGGAGGTCGCCATGCCCATTACCGTCGGACACGATAGCGCCAAAACGCGCCGTACTCTCACCGCTGCGGATCAATCCATTGCCTATTATTCCATTCCAGCCGCTCAGGATGCCGGCCTTGGCGATTTTACGCGACTGCCTGCCGCGTTACGCGTCGTCCTAGAAAACATGCTGCGGTTTGAGGACGGAAAAACCGTGTCTCAGGATGACATCCGCGCCTTTGCAGACTGGGCGACCGCAGGCGGTAAAAACCCACGCGAGATTGCCTATCGCCCCGCGCGGGTGCTGATGCAGGACTTTACCGGCGTGCCCGCAGTTGTGGATCTCGCGGCCATGCGTGACGGGATTGTTGCCCTCAACGGTGATGCCGAAAAAATCAATCCGCAGGTGCCTGTCGACCTCGTCATCGACCATTCGGTCATGATCGACGAATTTGGCAATCCCCGTGCGTTTCAGATGAACGTTGACCGGGAATACGAACGCAATATGGAGCGATATACCTTCCTCAAGTGGGGACAGTCTGCGTTCGACAATTTCCGCGTGGTGCCCCCTGGCACCGGCATCTGCCATCAGGTGAACCTTGAATACCTTGCCCAGACCGTCTGGACCGACACGGATCAGTCCGGTGAAACCGTCGCCTACCCCGACACTCTTGTGGGGACCGACAGCCACACCACCATGGTCAATGGTGTTTCGGTGCTCGGCTGGGGGGTGGGTGGTATCGAAGCTGAGGCCGCGATGTTGGGCCAGCCCATTTCGATGCTGATTCCCGAAGTGATCGGGTTTGAGCTCACCGGTGAAATGGTCGAGGGCACAACCGGCACAGACCTTGTGTTGAAGGTCGTGGAAATGCTGCGCGCCAAAGGAGTGGTTGGCAAATTTGTCGAATTCTATGGCGCGGGGCTCGACCAACTACCTCTGGCGGATCGTGCCACCATCGCCAATATGGCGCCTGAATATGGAGCCACCTGTGGCTTCTTCCCAATCGATGACGAAACGCTGCGTTTCCTGCGCAATACCGGTCGTGATGAAACCCGTCTTGCCTTGATCGAAGCCTACGCCAAAGAAAACGGGCTTTGGCGCACGCCGGACTACGCCCCAATTTACACCGACACGCTGCACCTGGACATGGGACGCATTGTGCCCGCCATCTCGGGGCCGAAACGACCGCAGGACTATGTGGCGCTGACGGAAGGACAACGCGCGTTTCGCAGGGAAATGGAAGAGACATTTCACCGGCCGCTGGGCAAAGAGGTTCCGGTTGAAGGTGAGGACTATCACATGGAGAGCGGCAAAGTGGTGATTGCCTCGATAACCTCCTGCACCAACACCTCGAACCCTTACGTTATGATTGGCGCTGGTCTGGTTGCTCGCAAAGCCGCTGCATTAGGATTGAATCGCAAACCTTGGGTCAAAACTTCGCTCGCGCCGGGATCGCAGGTTGTTTCATCCTATCTGGACGCGGCAGGTCTGCAAAAGGATCTGGATGCCATCGGCTTTAATCTTGTTGGCTATGGGTGCACCACCTGTATTGGCAACTCTGGTCCCCTCCAGAAAGAGATCTCTGATGCGATCGCCAAAGGGGATCTGGTCGCGACCTCGGTCCTGTCTGGCAACCGCAATTTCGAGGGCCGCATTTCGCCAGATGTCCGGGCCAACTATCTGGCCTCACCGCCTTTGGTGGTTGCCTATGCTCTGGCGGGCACCATGGATATCAATCTTGCCTCCGATCCAATTGGGCAAGACAGACAGGGCAAGGACGTCTTCTTAAAAGATATCTGGCCCTCAACCCAAGAGATTGCAGAGCTCGTGGAACAGACCGTGACCCGTGATGCGTTTCTGACCAAATATGCCGATGTCTTTAAGGGCGACGACAAATGGCGTGGGGTCGAAGTCCCGGAGCAGGAAACCTATGACTGGCCAGCGGCATCAACCTATATTCAGAATCCACCCTATTTTCAGGACATGGCCAGCACCCCAGGCACCATTTCCAACATCGATGGTGCAAAGGTGTTGCTGATCCTCGGCGATATGGTCACGACGGATCATATTTCACCCGCTGGCGCCTTCGCTTCTCAAACCCCTGCAGGGCGCTATCTGATGGACCGTCAGGTCGCTCCACGTGAATTCAATTCCTACGGGTCGCGGCGAGGCAATCACGAGATCATGATGCGGGGCACATTTGCCAATATCCGCATTAGAAACGAAATGCTGAACGGTGTAGAGGGCGGCTACACACTTGGCCCAGATGGCAAACAAACCTCAATTTTTGAAGCGGCCATGGCCTATCAAGACCAAGACACACCGCTCGTGGTCTTCGGTGGTGAGCAATACGGCGCCGGGTCGTCACGCGACTGGGCGGCCAAAGGCACCGCCCTTTTAGGCGTCAAAGCTGTGATCGCAGAAAGCTTTGAACGTATTCATCGGTCCAATCTGGTGGGTATGGGTGTCATCCCATTGGAGTTCACCGGGGGCGACACACGCAAGACTCTTGGCCTGACCGGCGACGAAACGGTGTCCATCCATGGGCTGGATCAGGTTCAGCCGCTGCAAGAGGTGCCCTGTACGATCACCCGGCCAAACGGTGAGGTGCGCAGTCTTACTCTGAAATGCCGCATCGATACCGCCATCGAGATTGAATACATCGAGCACGGTGGGGTGTTGCACTACGTGCTCCGCAACCTCGCGCAGAGCTAAAAAATATCGTGCAATTTACGCAGGAAATAACGAGAGATTTATCCTCTCTCGTTATTTTTTTATACCTCATATCCCAAAGAGTAGTTGTTGTGTCGCATTTGAAACGTAAGTTTGACATAGAATTTTAATGAGACGTTCAATGCAAAAAGATCGACAACGCCGGGCTTTTTTTGAGCCACACGCTACCAGCACGCAAAAATCTCTAAGTTTGGCTTATGCACTATGGCTATGCTTTGGAATCATCGGGTTACATCGCTTTTATCTGGAGCGCCCCGGTACGGCCACCTTGCAGATCCTCTTGTTAATTTCCGGACTGGTTATTGACCTAAACCCAATTCGAATCGTTCTATTCTCTGTACTATTGGTATGGGTGATTAGAGATGCATTTTGGATCTCAAAAGTTGTGCACATGGACACCTATGCCAACGACCGCTGAGACTAAGGTCTTGGGCGAATAGGCGATCTACCGATCCCATCAATTGATGAGCAAAAAGTAACCAACTGCTAACGCTCCTGCGCGATTTCTGGCCGAATCCGGGGGATGTGAACAATCCAAGCCATTCTTCCCCCTGTAAAATTCTCATTCTGCCCACATGTTAAGGAAAGACTGACAGGGAGGCAGACCATGAAAACTCTGACTTTGATCCAAGCTGGCGCACTTGTGGTGCTTGCGGTCGCTGGGGCCTACGCTGCCGCTGACGAACGACCCGCCAAGTGTGTGGAAACGACAAGCAAATTAGCCTGCGATCTTTAGGCAAAAGACCCAGCCCAAAGAAATGGGCTAGGCTTTGCGAAAAACTACTGGCCCTGCGCCTTTTTCAGTTCTGGTTCAAACCGGTTGTCAAAGTTCCCACCGACCAATGGCCCAGCAAACCGATAGACAACATTCCCTTGTTTATCGATGATAAAGGTCTCAGGCGGCGCTGTTACCCCCCAATCAATCGCTGTACGTCCTTTGGGATCAAAGGCCACCGCAGAAAAGGGATTACCGGTTTCCTCAAGAAACTGAATGCCCTGCTCAGCTTTGTCTTTGAAATTCACGCCAATAATTTTCACGCCATCTGCCTTAAGCTGCATCAGACGCGGATGTTCGGCGCGACAGGGTGGACACCAGCTCGCCCAGAAATTCACTAGCGTTACTTCGCCACTTTTTAACATCTCCGCTGTGACCGGCGGATAGTTTCCAAGAGCGTCTGTGGTGATCGCCGGGGCGGGCTGGCCGATACGTGTCGAGGGCAGGTCATCTTTGCCTTCCCGCCCGAGACCAACAAAAGCCATGATGGCAAACAGCCCGAAAATGGCCGGGGGCAACATCATCAGTGGGGAAACTTTACGCGCCATCTTTGAGCCTCGCTTCGATTTTCTGAAGGTCCGCCTTCGCTTTGCGTGACCGCAGCACACTGGCCACCACAAGCACAACAATCAGGCCCAGAGACACGACGTAAGACGCCAGAACAACGTCGGCGTATTTTCCAAGATCCGGCATCATGTGCTTTGCTCCCGTGCCAACAGGGCCCGGGCGCGGCGGGTCCGAATTTCAGTTTGCGTGCGCAAAAACACCAGCGCGACAAACAACAGAATGAACCCAAGCGCAGAGACCGCCATGGGATAGAAAAAGACGTTCGACACTTTTTCCTCAGTGTCACTGCCTGTGATCGCGCCCGCACGCATCACTGATGCCCCTTGATGCAATCCCTGGTTCCAGAAATTCACCGCATAGCGGCTCAGGATCGCAAAGACCGACCCAACCAGACACAGGATCGAAGTCAGATCGGCGGCTGTGTCGTCGTCCTCAATGGCTGACCAAAGTGCAATATAGCCAAGATAGAACAAAAAGAGGATCAGGAACGAAGTCAGGCGCGGGTCCCAGACCCACCATGTACCCCACATCGGTTGCCCCCAGAGCGCACCGGTTGCCAAAGCGATCACGGTCATAGTCGCCCCAATCGGCGCCGCAGCACGTGCGGCAAGCGCGCTGACATGGTGACGGCGCACAATCCAGACAAGCGAGGCCACAAGCATCATCAGCCAAATGTTGATCGCCATCAGCGCCGAAGGCACATGCAGATAGATGATCTTGACCGTTGACCCCTGACGGAAGTCATCAGGCGTGAAAAAGAACCCCCAGATCAGGCCAGTGGCCAGACACAGAACCGCCGCCACAGACAACCAAGGCAAAAGCCGGTCAGTGGTGCGGATGAAGGTTACCGGATTGGCGTATTTCCAGATCGACATGGCGGTGATGTAGTCCTGTTTCCTTCGGGTTACACCTCAAATTGCGGCGCTGCGCGTCAACGCCGCAGGGGGGCTTTGTCTTGCTTAACGCAGATTAATACGCAACACGGCCGCGCTCGCAAAGGGGAGCAGCGCAATTGCGCCGAAGCTGATCCCCGCAAGCATCAGAAGCGGGGTCTCGACGGTCAGTCCCATCGCGCCGCGCCGGGCAACCTCAGCGCCAAAGATGAGCGTGGGCACATAAAGTGGCAGCACCAGCAGAGACATCAACAACCCTCCACGCTTCAGGCTCACGGTCAGCGCCGCACCAAAGGTTCCGATCACCGAAAGCGCTGGTGTTCCAAGCAAAAGGGAAACAACCACCCATAGATAGCCGGTAGGCGGCAGGCTCAGCAAAACGCCAAGCGCCGGAGCCGCGAGAACAAGGGGCAATCCGGTGGTGATCCAATGCGCCAGGGCTTTGATGCTGACAATGCCTTCCATCGGTAAAGGGGCGGTGGCCAGCAGATCAAGTGATCCATCCTCCCAATCCAGAGCAAAGATCCGGTCGAGCGACAACAGACAGGCCAGAAGCGCGCCAATCCACAACACGCCCGGAGCAATTTTGCTCAACAGCTCGTTTTCGGGACCAACCCCAAAGGGCACAAGCACGGTCACAATCAGGAAAAACGCCAGCCCAAGACCGAAACCGCCTCCTGCGCGCACGGCCAGCCGCAGGTCTCGCATCAACAGTGCTATCATAAGAATGCCTCGTCCGCAGCGGATACGCGTGGTTTGGCGCGATAGGGGCTGACATCGAACACTTCGGCTTCGTCCAATCCAAGATCAATATGCGTGGCCATCAGCGCAGATCCACCTTCGGCAAGGTGCCTGCGCACAGCCTCGGCAAACAGCGCCACCGAGGCCGCGTCCAAAGAAACCGTGGGTTCGTCCAAAATCCACACCTGCCGCCCGGATACCATCAGACGCGCCAATCCCAGACGCCGCTTCTGCCCTGCGCTCAGCGAACCCGCGTTGCGATCTTCCAGATCCCGCAGATTGAAACCATCAAGCGCTCCGTCGATCTCCGACCGATTAAAGACCTGTGCCCAGAACCGCAGATTTTCCGCGACACTCAACATGGCTTTGATCCCGTCGGAATGACCCGCATAGGCGATGCGATCTTCTGCGCCCTGCACCTCGCCTTCAAATGCGGGCTGCAACCCGGCAATGGTGCGCAAGAGTGTGGTCTTGCCTGCCCCATTGGGCCCGCGCAAGACCAAAGCCCGTCCGGCGCGCAGAGCAAAGTTGACACCTTCCAGAACAGGGACGCCGCCGCGTGCAACGGCAAGATTTTTTACACTCAATTCCATGGCCAAGGCATAGCGCAGGCTGAGGTACAAACAAAAGCGGCAAAACGCCCTTGGGCCATTCCCGTTCTGGCGTTACGCTTCTGCAAAACCGGAGGAGAAGTCGATGTTTTCGCGAGATGAAATTGGGTACGAAGCCATCCCCCTGCCCGACAGCGTGACCTTAACTGATGCCGAGATGGCTAAGGCTGCCCATGACTTTTATGAACATGTCAAACGCCGCCACACCGTGCGAGATTTCTCAGACCGTCCCGTCGCACGCGAGGTGATCCAAGATTGCGTGCGCGCCGCAGGCACTGCCCCGTCAGGCGCCAACCATCAGCCCTGGCATTTTGTGGCCATCTCGGAACCGGCCTTTAAGAAACGCATTCGTGAGGCGGCTGAGAAAGAAGAAGAGAGCTTTTACGCTGGTGGCGCGGGCGATGAGTGGATCAAGGCGCTAGAGCCGATTGGCACCGTCCCGAACAAGCCTCATCTGGAAGACGCACCTTGGCTCATTGTGATGTTTGCCCAGCGTTGGGGCCAGTTTGATGACGGCACGCGGTACAAAAACTATTACGTGCCGGAAAGCACAGGGATCGCCTGTGGTGTTCTGCTAACCGCGCTTCATACCGCAGGGCTTGTTTCGCTGACCCACACGCCAAATCCAATGAAGTTTCTCAATGAGATGCTGGGCCGGCCTTCCTCCGAAAAAGCGCTGATGATCATCGCCGTTGGACATCCGGACGAAAACGCAACCGTACCCAAGGTGGCCAAGTACAAGAAACCCTTGGAAGAAATCCTCAGTTTCGCGGAATAAACCAGTGCGTCGCGAACCGCGTTGTTACACCGGCAACGCGGCAAGCGCGACGCGGCGCCCTTCGCTCAGCAACACATTATAGGTGCGACAGGCCGACGGGGACGCCATAATTTCAACGCCAATTCCCGCCTCTTCAAGCTTGGACCGCACATCGGCGTTCAGGGGTGCGATCTCTTTGCCCGTCCCAACGAACAACACGTCGATGCGACCCGCGAGATCCAACAGAGGATCGATATCCTCCAGCCCGGTCCAGTTAAACGGATGGCCTCCTGCCACGAGCAATGGTCCTTCATTGACCTCACCGCCCACCCGGAAAAACCCAGGCCCGTATCCATCTACCGGCACAACATCAGTGAAGGTGACTTCATTAAGTTCCATGGTGTCCTCCGAAAGTGAAACGGGCGAGGTTTCCCCCGCCCGTGATATCATGCGTCGATATTGGCGTATTGGTTACCGGCACTGCCGCTCGGCTTGGACCAGTCCCGCTTGACCCCCAGCTTGAGCAGGATGGTCGAGGCGACAAAGATCGAACTATAGGTGCCGACCACAACGCCCCAGATCATCGCAAAGACAAAGCCACGGATCACGTCACCACCCAGCACGAACAGCGCGATAAGCGCCAGAAGTGTGGTCACCGAGGTCATGAAAGTCCGGCTCAGCGTTTCGTTGATCGAAAGATTCAGAACCTCTTTCAGGCCTTTGGATTTGTATTTGATCAGGTTTTCGCGCACCCGGTCAAAAACAACCACGGTATCGTTCAGCGAGTAGCCAACGATGGTCAGCAACGCCGCAATGATGGCAAGGTCGAACTTGATCTGAACAAGGGAGAAGACACCAATGGTCAGCATCACATCGTGCACAAGCGCCGCAACCGCACCCAGAGCAAACTGCCACTCGAACCGCAGCCAGATGTAGAACAGAACCGCACCAATCGCCAAAGCAACGGCCAAGGCAGCGGTCTGGATCAATTCGCCCGAAACTTTGGGACCAACTGATTCGACCGAGACAAAGCTGATGGCCTCATATCCAACTTTTACTGTTGTCGATGTCGCGGCTTCGAGAGCCTCAGTTGCTTTTTCGAGATCAGAAAACTCATTGGGCGTGCTGATAGAAAACTCAACCAAATCAGAAGTGTTGACAGCCTCCGCATCAAACCCCGCCGCCTTCAGAGCGTCGAGCGAGCTCGAGGCGTCAACATTTCCAGCTTCGACACGCAGAAATGTGGATCCCCCCAGCTTGAGCGCGAGACCATGCTCTACCCGATCAATGATCTCGGTTGTCACCGCTTCTTGGCCGTCCTGCGCGCCAATGCGGATCATGGCCACGAACTGATCTTCGCGGAAGTTCGGATCGAACACTTCGGAGATGGTGGTGTCGCCCAGATTGAGCGAGGCCAGCGCGTCGCGATAAGCCGCCACATCCACGGCTTGGCTGCTTTCCGTCCGGATTGTTGTCCCGCCGCGGAAATCGATGCCAAAGTTCAACCCTTGGGCAAAGAACGACACAAACGACAACACAACCATCAGGCTGGACAGACCAAGCCAGAGTTTCGGCCAGCCGAAAAAATTCCAGGTGGTCTGTTCAGGTACCAGTTTCAGGCGCATCTCAGACCTCCAGAGTTTTCGGGCGGCGGCGTTCGAACCAGATCACGATCAAAAGCCGGGTGACAAAGATTGCTGTGAAGACCGAGGTCAGGATGCCGAGGCCAAGGGTGATGGCAAAGCCGCGCACCGGGCCAGAGCCCATGACATAGAGGATCACAGCGGTGATGAAGGTGGTGATGTTGGCGTCAACAATCGCCGACAGCGCTTTTTCATAGCCAAGTTCGATCGCTCGCGCAGGGCCACGCGCGGTGCGCAGCTCTTCTCGAATACGCTCAAAGATCAGCACGTTGGCATCCACAGCCATACCCACTGTCAGAACGATACCCGCAATCCCCGGCAGGGTCAGCGTTGCGCCAATCAGCGAAAGCAGACCAAAGATCAGGCCGATGTTCACGATCAGTGCAAAGTTGGCAAAGAGGCCGAACAGGCCGTAAGAGGCCGCCATAAAGACAAGCACGGCGACAAAGGCCACTGCGGTCGCAACTTTACCCGCATCGATGCTGTCCTGACCCAACTCTGGACCGATGGTGCGTTCTTCGAGGAACTCAAGCCCCGCAGGCAAGGCGCCCGCCCGCAGCAGAACCGCGAGGTTGGTGCTTTCTTCTACGGTGAAGTTTCCGGTGATGATACCAGAACCGCCGGGAATGTGGCTCTGGATCACGGGCGCGCTGATCACCTCACCATCGAGAACGATGGCAAAGGGTGAGCCGATGTTGTCCGCAGTATAGTCGCCAAATTTGCGTGCACCCGAGGGGTTAAAGCGGAAGTTCACCGCTGGGCGCCCGTTCTGGTCAAATGCCGGTTGCGCATCCACAAGCTCTTCGCCGGTGACAACCGGGTTCTGCTCAAGAATGTAGAACACGCCCTCTTCGTCCAGCGACGGCAGAATTTCATTGCCCGCGCCCGCACGATCGTCGGCATTACCGGTGCGGCCCACTACGGGCTGGAAGGTCAGCTGGGCGGTGGTGCCGATGATTTCTTTCAGCTCACCTGCCGAGCCAATACCCGGTACCTGGATAAGGATCCGGTCAAAGCCCTGACGCTGGATGGTGGGCTCGCGCGTGCCCACTTCGTCAATGCGTCGACGGATGATTTCCAGCGACTGGCGCAGGGTGCGTTCATCGGTGGCCTGACGTTCCGCCTCGGACAGGGTCAGAACAAGCTCATCACCGTCAGACGTGACCTCGATGTCCGTGGCCCCTGCCCCGGTCAGTGACACCACAGGTTGCGCCAATCCGCGCGCCAGTTCCATGGCACGGGGCATCCCCTCGGGTGTCGAAAGTTTCACACGCAGTTCACCGCGTGCAATGGCGTTGGAGTTCCAGCGGATGGTGCCAACTGTGGCGCGTTCAGGGCGCAGCACATCCCGCAGCTCAGGCCAAAGCGCCTTAAGCCGGGCGGCATACACATCTTCCACCTGAACTTCGGCCAGAAGATGCGCACCACCACGCAGATCGAGCCCCAGATTCACCAGCCCGGACGGCAGATAGCTGGGCCAGTTTGCGGCCAGAGCCTGATTTTCCGAGGTGTTCCCCCCGGCTTCGATGGCTTTGACAGCGTCATTGTGGGTTTCCACACGCGTATAAAACGCGTTGGGCATGGCAAGCAGCAGGCCAAGGACGATGGTCGCCCAGATCAGCACGCGCTTCCAGAGATCGATCTGCAACATGTAAACTTAGCCCTCAGCGGGTTCGGTTTTGGCGCGAACCTGTGCAAGGGTCGATTTAACCGCGCGCACCTTTACACCTTCCGACAGCTCAATCTCGACTTCGTTGTCGTCTTTCACTTTGACAACTTTGCCGATCAGACCGCCCTGGGTTACGACGATATCATTGCGGCGCACGGCCTCGATCATCGCCTGATGCTCTTTCATCTTCTTTTGCTGCGGACGGATCAGCAGGAAATACATGATGGCAAAGATCAGACCCATCATGACAAATGAGGATAGGGTTTGCTGGTCCATGGGATGCTCCTTAGGTTGGCGGCGGGGCATCCCCCGCGACAGTCGGGCGGAACCTATGACCTGAATCACACGGATGCAAGACAATGCCCCTCTCAAGAACGGGCAATTCCTAAGGAAACGCCAAGGAAAGGCTATGTCGCGGCGGGTTTTCCACCCTTGCGGCGCCTTTGGAGCGCGGTCAGACTGTCTTTCAGAATGATGAAATCGCGTTTCCTTTTCTGTTCCCTCTTGGTGTTTGGCCAGCCTGCATCTGCAAATGACGCGGTGGGTCGGTTGAATTTGGCCGGCTACAAACATCGTGAAATGTGCAGCGCCACTCTGGTGGCGCCAGATCTGGCGTTGACCGCCGCGCATTGTGTGGTGTTGCCGCAGGACGGGTATCTCAAACGGATCGGCGACATGACATTTGTCGCGGGGTGGAACGGTGAGAGCCACAAAGGCGCGTCGAAAATCACCCAGACCTATGTGCACCCGCGCGCCTTTGAAAACGGCCGGTTTCAGCTGCCCTTTGACATCGCCTTTGTCGAGCTTGCACAGGCTCTTTCCCCGACCCCGCTTGAGTTAGGCGATGCGCCCGGCCCTTTTTCTCTGCTGGGGTATCGCCGTTCACGGCCGCATCGGCTTGATGTGCAGGAGGCCTGCAGCGGAAATTCCGACCAGATCCTGCGCCTGAATTGCCCCGTCGAGCCCGGACAATCCGGGGGGCCTGTGCTGGCGAATGGAAAAATTCAGGCGGTGATTTCGGCCAAATCGCAGGACCAGACACTGGCCGCGCTGGTCAATGATTGGGTGTTTGCCCAACTGGCCCGGCACCGTGCCTCATCAGGGAAGAGCGACTAAAGCACCATCGGGATAAAGTGTAGTCGGGCATTCAGCTTATCCACCGCCCCCGGCCGTGGCACTGCGACCTCAAATCCCCAGAAAGGATGTGCTTCCGGTCTACACTCTGCACCCAAGTTGGGGCATAAGCGAAAGGCGACTCAACTTTGTCTTTAGGAGGACATGATGCACGACATCCGCGCCATCCGCGAAAACCCAGCTGCCTTTGATGCGGCCCTCTCGCGCCGTGGGACAGAAGGCCTGTCGTCGTCACTGCTTGCCATCGACGAAGAGCGCCGCGCGGCGATCCATGCAGCAGAAACCGCTCAGGCCGAACAGAACCGCGCCTCGAAAGAGGTGGGCAAAGCCAAAGCCAGCGGCGATGAGGCCGAATTCGAACGCCTGCGCGCCCTGGTTTCGGCCAAGAAAGCCGAAGTGGCCGAGATGCAGGCCCAAGCCAAAGAGCTTGACGAAAAGCTGACCCACGAATTGGCTGTGATCCCGAACCTGCCCGCCGCCGATGTGCCGGACGGGGCGGATGAAGATGACAACGTCGAAATCCGTCGCTGGGGCACCCAGCCCGAGTTTGATTTCACGCCGGTTGAGCATTTCGAAATTGCCGGTGTCAAAGCCAGCATGGATTTCGAAGTTGCGGCCAAGATCTCGGGCGCACGGTTTGTCATGCTCAAAGGGGCTGTGGCCCGCATCCACCGCGCTTTGGCCCAGTTCATGATCGACACACACGTCGATGAGAACGAGCTGACCGAGATGAACTCGCCGGTTCTCGTGCGCGACGAAGCCATGTATGGCACCGACAAGCTGCCGAAGTTTGGCGAAGATAGCTATCAGACCACCAATGGTTGGTGGCTCGTGCCCACATCTGAGGTACCGCTGACCTACACCGCCGCCGGTGAGGTGCTTGAGGAGAAGGCCCTGCCGATCCGCATGACCGCCCACACTCTGTGCTTCCGCTCAGAAGCGGGCAGCGCGGGTAAGGACACCTCGGGCATGCTGCGCCAGCACCAGTTCGAAAAGGTGGAGATGGTCTCGATCACGCATCCCTCCGAATCGGACGAAGAGCAGCAGCGCATGCTGCGCTGTGCCGAGGGTATTCTTGAGAAATTGGGCGTCCCCTATCGCACCGTGGCGCTGTGCACCGGTGATATGGGCTTTGGCGCCCGCCGCACCTATGACATCGAGGCTTGGGTGCCGGGTCAGAATACCTTCCGCGAGATCAGTTCGGTCTCGACCACCGGTGATTTTCAGGCCCGTCGCATGAATGCGCGCTTCAAACCCGCTGAGGGTGGCAAGCTTGAGTTTGTTCACACGCTGAATGGCTCGGGGCTTGCGGTTGGGCGCTGCCTGATCGCGGTGCTGGAGAACGGTCAGACCGCAGATGGCGGCGTTGACCTGCCTCAGGCGCTTGCGCCGTGGCTGGGTGGCAAAACTCGCCTGAGCCCGGAAGGCAAACTGGTTTGATCCAGCCTCCAACACTCTCCAAAGGCGCCACAGGTGCCTTTGGATCTTCCGATGGACGGGCAGCATGACCTATCTCTGGGCGATTTTGTGTTTCGTTGCGGCTATGGCCTTTGCCATTTCCCCCTGGCTGGTGGATGGCTTCAACGGCTTTGCGCCCACACAGTTTCCCGTTGTTCTTGAAAACCCACCGATCCAGCCTGCGGGTTTTGCCTTTGGCATCTGGGGCTTGATCTATGCCTGGTTGATCATCGGCACCGGGTTTGGGGTTGCTCGTCGGAGCAGTGATCTGGATTGGGAGGCCATGCGCCCCATGCTGGCTCTGTCTTTGGCCACAGGCGCGCTCTGGATTCCCCTCGCACAGCTCTCCCCTATCGCGGCCACGCTTCTGATCTGGGTTATGTTGGGCAGTGCCATGCTCAGCCTATTTAAGATTGGCGACACCGACCGCTGGCTCCAGCAGGCCCCCGTTGCGATCTACGCAGGGTGGCTGACCGCCGCAGCCTGTGTGGCCACGGGCGTGGTAATGGGGGGCTACGGCTGGGTGAACCCAACACTTGCTGCGCTCATTATGTTATCTCTTGCTGTCGCTATTGCAGTGGTGATGCAATACCGCCTGCACCGCGCTCCGGAGTACGGAATGACCGTGATCTGGGCGTTGATCGGCATCATCGCCAACAATTGGCAGCCCTTCAACGTTGCGGTCACTGGCCTTGCTCTGATCGGTATTTTCGCAATCCTTAGCCTGCGCGCCACGGATACGGAATAAAGCGGACAGCCCATCACCTCCAGCGAGAACACGCCTCAGGCCTTCTCAACTCTTCCTGAACATTTCAAGAAAAGCGCGCCTGCAGCTGCTGCAAAAAAGGGGCCAGAGGCCCCTTTTGGTTACTTCTCGCCGTGCTGCTTGGATTGCAGCTTGCCGATGTGTTTCTTCAACGCGCCTGCGTTCTTCTTCTTGCGGCCTTTATAGGGGTTCTTGTCCCCCTGCCCACGCATGGTCAGGCGAATTGGTGTGCCTGGCATATCAAAGCTCTCGCGCAACCCGTTGACCAGATAGCGCGAATAGCTCTCTGGCAGCTTATCGGGATGCGAACACATCACCACAAACCCCGGCGGACGGGTTTTGGCCTGCGTCATATAACGCAGTTTGATCCGGCGTCCCTGCGGTGCGGGTGGCGGGTGGCGTTCAATCATCGCATCCAGCCAGCGGTTGAGCTGACCGGTGGTCACGCGGCGGTTCCAGACGTCATGCGCCTTGAGGATGGCCGCCTGCAGACGGTCCAGCCCTCGCCCGGTGCGAGCCGAGACCGTGATCAGCGGAGCACCACGCAGCTGCGGCAGAAGACGCTCAAACGCCTCTTTCAGATCGCGCAGTTTTTCCTGCTTTTCGTCTTCAATATCCCATTTATTGACCGCAACAACCACAGCGCGGCCTTCGCGCTCGGCCAGATCGGCGATCTTGAGATCCTGATTTTCAAAGGGAATGGCTGCGTCCAACAAAACGACAACAACTTCGGCGAATTTCACCGCGCGGATGCCGTCAGAGACGGACAGTTTTTCGACCTTTTCCTGCACCTTGGCGCGTTTGCGCATACCTGCGGTATCAAAGATCCGCATGGGCACGCCGCCCCACTCCTGCTTAACCGAGATCGCATCGCGGGTGATGCCCGCCTCTGGGCCAGTCAAAAGGCGGTCCTCGCCAATGATCTGGTTGATCAGAGTGGATTTACCCGCGTTTGGACGTCCAACCACGGCGATCTGCAAGGGTTTGTCCCAAGTGATCGCGCGTGGGCCATCGTCCTCTTCGTCGTCCTCATCAACGTCTACCTCGGTGTCCGGGGCGTCGATTTCGGCGCGAGCTTTGAATTCTTCTTCGATCGGCAGCAGAGCGCTGTAGAGCTCAGGCATGCCTTCGCCATGTTCGGCAGAAATGCGCAGCGGTTCACCCAGCCCCAGTGAATAGGCCTCAAGATAGCCCGCGTCGGCCGCTTTGCCTTCGGCCTTGTTCGCGGCCAGAATGACTTTGTCGGCGCGTTTGCGCAGGATTTCGGCAAAGACCTCATCGTCCGGCAGCACGCCGGCCCGGCCATCGACCATAAACAGACAGACATCGGCCATATCCACGGCGCGCTCGGTCAAGCGGCGCATCCGCGCGGGCAGCGAATCATCCGTGGCATTTTCCAGACCGGCAGTGTCAATCACCGTGAACTTAATGTCGCCGATCCGTGCCTCACCTTCGCGCAAATCACGGGTCACCCCCGGCTGGTCATCGACCAGGGCCAGGCGTTTGCCTACGAGACGGTTAAACAGGGTCGATTTTCCCACATTGGGACGACCGACAATGGCAAGTGTAAAGGACATCGGGGCTCTCCGGATCAGACAGCCCGCTTAACGCATTTCATCGGTGGGGAAAAGACCACAAGTGCACACCCCGAATTTTCAACGAAATTCTTGGTAGCCTGTGGTTCCGAAATTTGGAGGTTCCCACCCCGAATACGCGTCGGGTTGGGAACAATTCTAGATAGGGTTCAATCTCTTAGCGATAGGCCAGAAGATCGCCCGCCGCCGAGACGATATACAGGGTGCCACCGGCCACAATTGGCCGTGCAGTGGCGCCATCTGGCATTTCGATGCTGGAGGTCAGCGAACCGTCTGCTGGATCGAAGCTGCGCAGCAGGCCGTCAGAGCCCGCAACGATCAGACGCCCACCCGCGAGAATCGGCCCCTGCATCGTATAAGCCCGGTCCCGGCGCTTTTGCGGTTTGCGTGAGGTTTCGTAAAACGGCAGGTCAACCGTCCAGATCTGTTCGCCAGTGGCGGCATCCAACCGAACCAGCTTATTGAGATCGGACACAAAGAAAATCGAATCCCCGGTGGGCCAAATTGCGCCTTTGGCGCCATGGCGGGCTGTCCAGAGACGCTCTCCGTCGAACAGCGACAAAGCAACCACACGCCCGGCATAATTCCCGGCATAAACCGTGTTGCCCGAAATAACGGGATCCCCAGTGATGTCATCGACATTGCCGATCGCGACGCCGCCGCGACGGCCCAGAATGTCAGCATTCCAAAGACGCAAACCACCCTGACGGAAAGCCGCCTGAACCGAAGCATTGCCGAAGGAAAAGATCACATGTTTGTCGCCAACAGCAGGCGCAGGCGCACCGGCCACATTGTGGCTGTCCCCCACACCGTCGATCTGCCAGCGAATGCGGCCATCGTCGGCCTCAAGTGCCCAGGCCACCTGATCTCCCGAAACAAGATAGACGACACCATCCCGAATGGTGGGCGCCCCGGTGACGGAGTTTCCAAGTTTCTGGGTCCAGATTTCCTGGCCCGTTGCCGCATCCAAGGTGGTCAGCGTGCCAAAACCCGAAACGACATACAAACGGCCACCGGCAAAGGCGAGCCCGCCCCCCTGCGCCTGTTCGGGGCTGTCACGAAGAGGTGTCTGATCATAGCTCCAAAGAATGTCGCCGGTGTTCGACACCGCCCGCACAACATGTGCAGCATCGACCGTATATACGCGACCGTCCCCTGCAACAGGATCGACGTTCAACCGCACGCGGCGTCCGTCACCTTCGCCAATATTCGTCGACCATTGAAGCGTAGGAGCGGCAGACAGCGCAGCATTGCTGACGCGATTGGATGGCGACACAAAGCTCTGCGCCCAGTCCGAGTTGTTCTGCGCCGCAGGGATTGAGATCGCGCGAGATTGGTTTTCGCTGACTGTTTCGCCAACCAATTGGCTTTGCAAAACCTCACGCACTCCAAGTCGGTCCCCTGGAAGGACCACTTCTCGCTCTTCACAGCCTGCCAAAGCCAGTGCACCCAGCATCCCCAGGAATATTGCCCGTTGAGCCATCTGCCTGCCCCCTCTTAATCTTTCTATGTTCAGCCTGCGTCGACCGATCCACCAAGCGCCACAATCAACTGAGTTGCGCGGCGGCGCAAGCCTGCGGATGCTTCTGCATCGCTGATCAGCGCGCGTAGGCGTTTCATTGCCGCTTCTGCATCACCACTTTCAATTTCAATCAAAGCCAGCTGCTCTTCAGCAAGCACGCGCAGAGGTTGACCCGCAACCGCAAGGGACTCAAATCCCGCCTTGCGTTCGTCCAGGCTCAGCACGTCGCTGGCACGCGACAGGGCTTTGTAGCTTGCAATCTGGCGATAGATATTAGGCACAGTGGTGTCATTCGCCACCGATTGCAAACGTGCAATCGCAGCCGCATCGTCCCCATCAACGCCCTCTTCCGCCGCGATGAGCATTTCAAGCACAGCCTTTTCGTCTGAATCCCCCGTGCTGATCTCAGACAGAGCAGAAATACGTGCTGGAATTTCTTCGACTTCGAGGGCTGTGAGAATGCTGTCACCGAAGCTCTCAGCAGCGGCCTGTTCAGCCGCGCGGTTGTATTCACGATAGGCGGTGCCACCCACGATTCCCAACACCACAACAACCGGGATCCAACCATATCGGCGCATGAGCCCATACAGGCGGTCACGTTTTACTTCTTCCGTAACCTCGTCGATGAAACTGTCTTGATTGCTCACCTGGACCCTCTTGACGCTTGTGCAATTTGCACCCTCTTACCCCGCGACTGCGCTCGTGCCAAGGCGTGTCGATTCCGCAACGCCCTGCACGCTGCGGGAAAAAAATGCCCTCATTCCGGCCCAGAGGTGTATTTCAAGGCCACTTTTTTAGACCTGCTGGTTGAAGCTGGCCTTTCGAGTACCTACAACTGAACCAATCGGTTCAGAAACACCTATCCGTGATGACACTGTCATTCCTTTGGTGTGGATCACATATGAAGGCGCATTTGCGCGACACTTATAATTGAATGGAAGTGGTGACACGATGCGCCTTGTTTCCCTTTTGACCGCTCTGATTGTTGCGGGCGTTTTGTACGGGTTGGTTTTCGAACGTGAACGGCTGTTTGGCTTTGCTGGTCGCGACATTAACGCTGCGCCAGTGGAAGAAGCCGAAGTCGCGGAAGCGGACACACCGACAATTGACGCTGAGGCGACGACCAGCGACCTCGCAGAAGGCACCGTTCGGGTCATGGCCATGCGCTCGGTGGCGCGGGTTGTGGATGGCGCGGTGGTTTTGCGCGGGGAAACGGAAGCTGTTCGCCAGGTAGAGGTTCGCGCTGAGACAAGCGGTAAGGTTATTTCTGAGCCGCTGCGCAAAGGCCAGCTGGTCGAAGCCGGTCAATTGTTGTGCGAGTTGGATCCCGGCACCCGAGACGCAAGCCTGCAAGAGGCTCTGGCGCGTCTGGCCGAGGCCAAAGCCCGCCTTCCTGAAAGTGCCGCCCGCCTGGCCGAAGCTCAGGCCAGCGTTCCCGCTGCCCGCGCGCGTATTGCAGAAGCCGAAGCCGCCGTTCCCGCTGCGGAAGCCCGTCTGGCCGAAGCCAAAGCCAGCGTCCCTGCGGCGCAGGCTCGTCTTTCCGAAGCCATGGCACGCGTTCCGGAATCAGAAGCCCGCCTCGTTGAAGCCGAGGCCGGTATTCCCGCCGCTGAATCGCGCTTGCAAGAAGCTCTATCCAGGGTTCCCGAGGCACAGTCCCGCCTGATCGAAGCTCAGGCCGGGGTCCCTGCTGCCGAGGCGCGTTTGCGTCAAGCCGAAGCCGCCGTCCCGGCCTCTCGCGCCGCACTCGCAGAAGCGGAGACGCGCGTTCCCGAGGCCGCAGCACGTTTGCTTGAGGCCGAAGCGCGGGTGAAAGAAGCTGAAATCAATTTGAACGCAGCGCAGAAGCTTGCGCAGGGCGGCTTTGCCGCTCAGACCCGTCTTGCAGGTGCCGAAGCCGGGTTTGAGGCTGCCAAGGCCGGTGTTCTAACCGCGCAGGCAGGCATTCGCGCGGCACAAAGCGGCATCGAAGGGGCCAAAAGCCAGTTGGAAGGCGCCCTCGCCGGAGTTGAAACCTCCCGCAGCCAAGTGGCCTCTGCGAAGGCCGCAGTTCAGGCCGCTGAAAGCCAGATTCGCAATGCAGAGGCCGGTGTTCAGGCCGCGCGGAGCCAATTGGCCTCGGCCAGCGTCGCCATTCAGGCCGCACAGAGCCAGATCGCCAACGCCCGCGCCGGTGTTCAAACCGCTGAAAGCCAGATCGAAGGGGCCTCGGCCACTGTTGAATCGGCTCTGAGCGCCGTCGAAGGCGCCCGCGCCGCTGTCGAAAGCGCGCGGTCGCAGCTTGAAGGCGCGCAGGCCGGTGTTCAGTCTGCCCGTACGGCAGAAGAGAGCGCATTGGCCGGTATTCAGTCCGCTGAAGCTGAAATCGCCAGTGCAACAAAAGAAATTGATCGCTTGCAGATCCATGCTCCCTTTGGTGGGCTCTTGGAAACCGACACCGCCGAGCTTGGCACTCTGCTGCAACCGGGCGGTGCCTGCGCCACTGTGATCCAGCTTGATCCGGTGAAGTTTGTAGGCTTTGTGCCAGAAACCGAGATTGCCCGCGTCAAGGATGATGCCCAGGCCGGAGTGCGTCTTGTTGATGGTCGCGAGCATGTGGGCAACGTGTCGTTTGTTTCACGTAGCGCCGATCCTCTGACCCGAACCTTCCGCATGGAAATCACCCTGCCCAACGCTGACCTGAGCATTCGCGATGGTCAGACCGCTGAGATTGCAATCGAGGCGGATGGCGAACCTGCCCACCTCCTGCCGCAGTCGTCGCTCACGCTCAACAATGAAGGCGAACTGGGTGTCCGGACGGTAACCAAAGAAGAAACCGCGCTGTTTATGCCGGTAAATCTACTGCGCGACACGCGTCAGGGTGTGCTGGTGGCTGGCCTGCCTGAGACCGTGGACGTGATCACCGTAGGTCAGGAATTTGTGACTGATGGGGTGCCTGTTGCGCCCAGCTTTGAGGAGGTCATCCAATGACCGGCATCATTGATTGGGCCGCAGACCGCGCCCGAATGGTTTTGGCCTTTATTGTGCTGAGCCTTGTTGTGGGGGGCTTTGCCTACTCCACGCTGCCCAAAGAAGGTGAGCCGGATATTGAGATTCCGGCTCTTTTCGTATCGGTGCCCTTTCCCGGCATTTCCGCGGTGGACGCCGAGTCGCTTCTGGTCAAACCTATGGAAACCGAACTGGCCGATCTGGATGGATTGAAATCCATGTCTGGCACCGCCGCCGAAGGGTATGCGGGTGTGGCGCTTGAGTTCGAGTTTGGCTGGGACAAGACCAAAATCATGGCTGATGTCCGTGACTCGATGAAAAGTGCTGAAGCGGATTTCCCGGAAGGGGCCGAACAGTACACCATCAACGAGATCAACTTCTCTGAATTTCCGATCCTCATCGTCAACCTGACCGGACCGGTGCCGGAACGCACCTTGACCCGCATTGCAAAGGATCTTCAGGACCGGGTTGAAGCGCTGGATTCCGTGCTTGAGGCCGGGATTGCCGGGGACCGGGCCGAAATGCTTGAGGTTCTGATCGATCCGCTGCGGCTTGAAAGCTATAACGTGACCGCCGGGGAACTGATCAATGTTGTGCAAAACAACAACCAGCTGATCGCCGCCGGTGAGATCGAAACCGAGCAAGGTAGCTTTGCGATCAAGATCCCCTCATCCTTTACGCAGACACAGGATGTCTATGCCCTTCCCGTCAAGGTGAACGGCGACCGCGTGGTGACACTTGGCGATCTGGCGCAGATCAATCTGACCTTCGAAGACCGCAAAGGCACCGCCCGCTTCAACGGCGAGCAGACCGTGGCACTGCAGGTGGTCAAGCGCAAAGGCTTCAACATTATCGACACCGCCAACGAAGTGCGTGCGGTGGTGGCTCAGGCCCAGAGCGAATGGCCCGAGGAGCTGAAAGCAGTCCTCGGCGTTGGCAGCTCAAACGACCAAAGCCGTCAGGTGTCCAGCATGGTCAGCCAGCTTGAGGGCTCCGTTCTGACCGCGATTGCCCTGGTGATGATCGTGGTGTTGGCAAGCCTGGGTCTGCGCCCAGCGCTTTTGGTGGGCTTTGCCATTCCGACATCGTTCCTGCTGTGTTTCTTGTTCCTCGCTCTGGCCGGGATTTCGATCTCGAACATGGTGATGTTTGGTCTGATCCTCGCGGTTGGTATGCTGGTGGATGGCGCGATTGTTGTTGTGGAATACGCAGACAAACGAATCTCTGAGGGCTCTGGCCCGATGCATGCCTATGTCGAAGCCGCGCACCGCATGTTCTGGCCGGTAGTCTCGTCGACCGCCACAACGCTTTGTGCCTTCCTGCCTATGCTGTTCTGGCCCGGTATTCCCGGTCAGTTCATGCGCATGTTACCGGTGACGCTGATCTTCGTCTTGTCTGCTTCGCTTATTGTGGCGTTGGTCTATCTGCCCATCATGGGCGGCGTTTCAGGCCGATTCTCGCGTATGATTGGCAATGCAGGCAACACCCTGCGTGCCGCCGCGCCGTTCTGGCTACGCCTGCTCTTGGTGCCTGTGGCACTGCTTGGCCTGTTTATCGGTGCCATGATGATGCTGAACCCCAGCTATCTGTTTAAGACATCTGCAAACGGCTTTGGTGCTATGCTCCCCGGCGCGATTGTTTTTGCCCTCTTCGGGTCAATCTCGTCGATTGTCATGGATTCTGTAGCCATCCGCCGTCAGGCCAAGAAGATCCAAGGTGGCTATCGTCGGTCACCCTTTGGCTATTTCATTGCCTTCATTGCCGGCAATCCGGTGATGCCGATTGTCACTGTCGGCGCCGTCATCGGGATCGTCATGGGGGTCTTTGGCTACTTTGGCCAGAACAACAATGGTGTTGAGTTCTTTGTCGACAGCGAACCGGAACAGGCCATTGTCTATGTTCGGGCGCGCGGCAACCTGTCGCTTGAAGAAAAAGACGCTCTGGTCAAACGTGCCGAAGCCATGGTGCTGGCGCATGTGGGGGTTGATACGGCCTTTGCCTTTGCGGGCGAAGGTGGCCTGAACAACAACACAGGCGGCGCAGAAGCTCCGGGGGATACCATTGGGCAAGTTCAGTTCGAGACCATTCCATGGGAAGATCGCGCCGAATACGCCGCAACCCATGACAACGTCACACTGGAAGAGCTGGATGGCGATGTCATCATCGAGGATCTGACGGCTCAAATGGCTCTGATCCCGGGCATTGAGGTTGAGATCCTGGCTCAGGATCGCGGCCCAGCCAGTGCCAAGCCGGTGCATCTGCGTCTCAAAGGGGACGACTGGAACCAGTTGCTTGAAACAACGGCAGAGATGCGTGCGGTGTTTGATGCGACGCCGGGTCTAACGCAAATCGAAGACACCCGCCCCCTGCCCGGTATTGACTGGCAGATCGACGTGGATGTCGAAAAAGCCGGGCGCTATGGCGCCGATGTCGCCACCGTTGGCGCAATGGTGCAGCTTGTGACCCGCGGTATTCTGCTCGACAGCTATACGCCGGATGGATCTGATGAAGAGATCGAAATCCGCGTTCGCCTGCCAGAGGACGACCGGGTATTGTCAACATTGGATACACTGAAACTGCGCACGCAGGACGGTCTGGTGCCTCTGTCCAACTTCATCACCCGCACACCGGTTGCCAAACTGGCCGAGATCAACCGTGTCGACCAAAAGCGCCACTTTGACATCAAAGCGGGCGTCGAAGATGGCATGCAGGTCTTTTCAACCGATGTGGATGGCGAGACTACTATTGTCGGCTACGGGAGCGAAGTCAGCGCCGACGAGGCCACGGTTGCGATTGGAGACAAGCGGTTTGCGGTCACAATCTTTGCCGAGGGTTTCACCGCTAACGACGTTGAACAGCTTAACGCCGATAATGCACTGAAAGCGGTTCCGCTGACGGGCAATGAACGCATCGAGCTTTTGACCAGCTGGCTCAATGACAACCGCCTGCCCGAGGGCATTTCCTGGGAATGGACCGGTGATCAGGAGGATCAGGCAGAAAGCCAGACCTTCCTCGTGTCAGCCTTTGGTGCAGCCCTGGGATTGATGTTCATCATCCTGCTGGCGCAGTTCAACAGCTTCTACAATGCGACTCTGGTTCTGATTGCGGTGATTTTGTCCACTACCGGGGTTCTGATCGGCATGCTTGTCATGGATCAGTACTTCAGCGTCATCATGACGGGTGTTGGTATCGTCGCGCTGGCGGGGATTGTTGTGAACAACAACATCGTTCTGATCGACACCTATCAGGAATACTCGCGTGTGATGCCCAAGATCGAAGCGATCATTCGCACCGCAGAAGACCGCATTCGTCCGGTTCTTCTGACCACCATCACCACGATGGCCGGTTTGACACCGATGATGTTTGGGCTCAGCCTCGACTTCCTCGGCGGGGGCTATTCGGTGAACTCACCAACGGCGCTCTGGTGGATCAACCTCGCGACGGCCGTGGTCTTTGGCCTTGGCATTGCAACGGTGCTGACCCTTGTCTTCACCCCCTCGATGCTCGCGATCCGGGTGTGGTTCTGGACCTACTTCATGGCCTTTGCGCGTCTGCTGGCGCGGATGTCACTGGGCAAGGCAAGCCGTTCGGCGCAGGACTGGGCTCTGGCGCGTCAGGCCCGCAAAGTCAAAGCCCCGACGATTGTCTGGGAAGACGAGGAGGCCCTGCCCACCACCACGGAATTGCGTGCGGCGGAATAGAGTAAGGGCGCTTTAACTTAGAAAAGGGGGTCGCAAGGCTCCCTTTTTTTTGGCGTGGTCTTTCTCCAACCACGCGCCTGAAAGCTCTTGTTGATGGAATACGCCCTCTTTGAGGTTGATAGATTTCCGCGTCGAACAGTCCAAAAAACTAAAATTTTAAGCTCCAGCATTGTCAGGGAGGTCTCAGCAGGAAAATACGAAAAATTACCCTCTGTTTTTCATGGATTTTTCGGCTAACTTAAATCCACCATAGAAAATTTCCCTTTATTTCAAGAACTTTACACTTCGAGGTGAGGTTTAGAACAATTTTATCGATATCTCTCGCGCCTTGGTTGTCACTTGTTAACCACCTGTCGCGCAAAACTAGGCCTGTCATCGGCGCGCCCTGAAAAACGCAGGGTGAAGTCAAAACGTACCAGAGAGAACTCAGCAGGCCCGATATGTCCAGTATCCTGACAAACAACAGCGCAATGGTCGCGCTGCAAACTCTTAAGACCATCAACTCAAATATGTCCGACGTTCAGAGTCAGATTTCGACCGGCAAAACCATTGCCAATGCGAAAGATAACTCGGCCGTGTGGGCAATTTCCAAAGTTATGGAAGCCGACGTTAAAGGCTTCAAAGGTATTTCCGACAGCCTCAACCTGGGCCAGTCGACCGTATCAGTAGCACGCCAGGCGTCAGAAACCGTCACCGACCTTCTGACCGATATCAAAGGCAAAATCGTTGCGGCGCAGGAAGAAAACGTCGACCGCGACAAAATCCAAGCCGACATTAATGCTCTGCGCGACCAGATCGGCGCCGTTGTGGGTGCAGCCCAGTTCAACGGTTTGAACCTTCTGCAGAACACCGACACCACAGCGGGTTCAGGCAGCGTCAACATTCTGTCGTCGCTGGATCGTACCGGCTCGGGAGTAACCGCCTCCGACATCAATGTTCGCAAACAAGACCTTGGTATCGGTGCGTCGAGCATTGACGCTACCGGCGGCACGTTCACCGCAGCAGCTGTTGCTGATGTTACTGTTAACGATGCTGGCGCGACCCAGACAATGAACCTTAGCGGTCTGACCGTTGCTGCGGGGAACGCCTACTCGATCACCATGGTTGGCACCGATGCCAACAGCAGCGGTTTCACCGCAGGCGATTATACCAACGCGACTACAGGTGGTACCCTCCAAGCAGAAGCAGCAGCAGGCATCACCTATGTCGCACGTGACGGCGACACCGCAGCCGACGTCGCCGCAGGCCTTGCGGACGCCTATGCCAAATACGCTGGAGCTAACAATCTTGATACGGATGTCCTGAACATTACCGCTTCGGGCTCCAACTTGGTCTCGTCTCAAACCAATGCTTACGGCGACGCGGGTGACCAAATTGTAGTGCGCCTGTCGAGCATCGTATCGACCTCGAACGTCATTGGTGGCGGTCTGGAAGATCTGGCCAACATCAATGTCACAACTGACGCGGGTGTAGATCAGGCACTGACCAACATCGAAGGTCTACTGCAGACTTCGATCGACGCGGCCGCGTCGTTTGGTTCGGCACAGGGTCGCATCGAAACTCAGGCCTCGTTCATCTCGAGCCTGACCGACGCACTGAAATCGGGCATCGGCACCTTGGTAGACGCGGATATGGAAGAGGCGTCTGCCCGTCTGCAGGCTCTGCAGGTTCAGCAGCAGCTGGGTGTTCAGGCGCTGTCGATCGCCAACCAGGCACCGCAGCAGCTTCTGTCGCTGTTCCAGGGCTAACAGGCGTCTGACGCCCCCCCATTGCACAGCTCTGCGGCTGCGCCTAACACTGGGACAACCCCAGTTTAGCAGCCGCAGAGGTTCTTATGAAAGACGCAGCCCCCCAAACCATCTATCTCAAAGATTATCAGGCCTTTGGCTGGAATATTTCCAAGGTCGAGCTGCTCTTCAAACTGGCGCCCAGCGCCACCCGCGTGATCTCACGCATTGCCTTTTCCCCAAATCCCGACGCCCCCGCACAAGAGTTTTTCCTGCATGGCGAAGAGCTGCGCCTGATCCGCGCCAGCATCAACGGGCAAGAGGTTTCCCCCAAGCTGACCGACCGCGGGTTGACCTGCGATGTGCCGCAAGAGGCGTTTCTGTGGGAGGCCGAGGTCGAAATCGCGCCTGAAACCAACACCGCGCTTGAGGGGCTATATATGTCAAACGGCATGTATTGCACCCAATGCGAGGCCGAGGGGTTCCGCAAAATCACCTATTATCCTGACCGCCCCGATGTGATGGCAACCTTTGATGTGCGTGTCGAAGGGGATCTGCCGGTGCTGCTCTCTAACGGCAATCTCAAGGGGCAAGGCGAAGGCTGGGCTGAATGGCACGACCCGTGGCCCAAACCCGCCTATCTGTTTGCGCTCATGGCGGGCGAGCTGGTCAACCACCCTGATCGTTTCACCACCAAATCCGGCACCGATGTGGAGCTGAACATCTGGGTGCGTCCGGGGGATGAGCACAAATGCGCCTTTGGCATGCAGGCTCTGAAGGATTCGATGAAATGGGACGAAGATGTCTATGGCCGCGAGTATGACCTCGACATCTTCAACATCGTCGCCGTGGATGATTTCAACATGGGTGCGATGGAGAACAAGGGGTTGAACATCTTCAACTCCTCCTGCGTTCTGGCCAGCCCGGAAACTGCGACGGACGCCAATTTCGAGCGGATCGAAGCCATTGTGGCGCATGAGTATTTCCACAACTGGACCGGCAACCGCATCACCTGTCGCGATTGGTTTCAGCTTTGCCTGAAAGAGGGTCTGACCGTCTATCGGGATGGCCAGTTCACCAGCGATATGCGCAGCGCAGCGGTGAAAGAGATCGAAGACGCGCTGGTGTTGCGGTCGCGCCAGTTCCCCGAGGATCAAGGCCCGCTGGCCCATCCGGTGCGCCCCGAAAGCTTTCAGGAAATCAATAACTTCTACACCGCGACGGTCTATGAAAAAGGCTCACACGTCATCGGCATGCTGAAAACGCTGGTGGGCGATGCCGCCTATTACAAAGCGTTGGATCTTTATTTTGAACGCCACGATGGCGATGCGGCGACCATCGAGGATTGGCTGCAGGTGTTTGAAGAGGCCACAGGCCGCGATCTGAGCCAGTTCAAACTCTGGTATTCGCAGGCGGGCACCCCGCGCGTTGCCGTCACCGAGGCCTGGAAGAACGGCACCTTTACCCTGACCCTACGCCAGAGCAATCCGCCCTCACCCGGTCAGGACAGCAAAGCGCCACAGGTGATCCCGGTGGCGGTTGGCCTTCTGAACCCCAATGGCGAT
Organism: uncultured Pelagimonas sp.; assembly: GCA_947497905.1. Classification (GTDB taxonomy): domain Bacteria; phylum Pseudomonadota; class Alphaproteobacteria; order Rhodobacterales; family Rhodobacteraceae; genus CANMIH01. The sequence continues at coordinate 326,779 of CANMIH010000001.1, read as the reverse complement.
GAGGTCGTGCCGACACAGGTTCTGGAACTCACCGAAGCTGAACAAAGCTTTGAGTTCAGCGGCTTGTCCGCACGCCCTGTGGCCTCAATCCTGCGCGGCTTCTCGGCGCCGGTGGTGATCGAGCGTGAACAGAGCCGCGAGGAACAGGCGTTTTTGCTGGCCCATGATACGGATTCCTTCAATCGCTGGGATGCCTCGCGCAATCTGGCCCGAGAAAGTCTTGTGGCGATGATCACGGAAGGCGCCGAACCTGATGCCGCGTGGCTCGACGGGTTGGAACGTCTGTTGCGGGATGAAAGCCTTGATCCGGCCTATCGCGCGCTGATGCTGGGACTGCCGGGACAATCTGAACTGGCCCAGCTGTTGCATGAACGTGGCATCACCCCGGATCCCGACGCGATCTGGCAGGCGACGGATCGTCTGGCCCAGACCATGGCCGAGACATGGGCGGATTTGCTGCCGACACTGGCTGCGCAGGCAGCCGTGACCGAACCCTATCAGGCCAACGCCGCGCAATCAGGCAAACGCGCCTTGGGTGGGGCGGTTTTGTCTTTGCAATCCCGGTTGGATGGCGGGGCTGCGGCACAGACGCAATATGATGGGGCCAACAACATGACGCTCCAGCTTGCGGCGCTGTCAAACCTGATCCGTCACGGCGATGGTACCGCTGCTCTGACCAAGTTCTATGATCAGTGGAATGCGGATCGTCTGGTGATGGACAAATGGTTTGGTCTACAGGTTGCGGTCGCGAAACCCAGTGATGCGGTTGCAGCCGCCAAGGCACTCACCGAACACGCGGATTTCGATTGGCAGAACCCCAACCGCTTCCGCGCGCTGTTTGGATCGCTGACCATGAACCACGCGGCCTTCCACCAGAAAGACGGCAGTGCCTATCAGCTGTTGGCCGAATGGATTGGCAAGTTGGACGAGAAGAACCCCCAAACCGCAGCCCGCATGTGTCAGGCTTTCCAAACCTGGAAACACTATGACTCCGAGCGGGGCGCGCTGATGCGGGCCGAGCTTGAAAAACTGGCCGCCAAACCGGGTCTGAGCCGAGACAGTTCGGAAATGGTGGGACGGATGCTCGACGCCTGAGCCCCACGCTGACGCGGACTTGCGTCACATGTTAAGAGCAGGCATGGTGCCCCCAATTGATTTGGAGTGTTTCATGCCTGTTCTTATTGGTATTTTGGCCGCCTTGGGTGCCGTGTATTTCTTTGTCATCCGGGCCCGCAATGCCGCTGAGATGACAAGTGAAGTTCTTGATGCTGCAAATGATGTGCGCCTTGCAGCCCGGCGATTTGGGTTTCGCAGACAGGCCAAGCGCCACCCGGCGGACACCATCGAAGATCCCAATATCGCACTTGCCGCCTTGGGCTGCGCCTTTGTTGAACTGGATGATTTGCCAACCCGCGAGCAACGTCTTGCGCTGACCTCGGGTCTTGGCCGCGTGACGCGCTTGGATCTAGACGCGGTGGAAGAGTTGCAGACATTGGGGCGCTGGATCATGCAGGAATGTGGCGGCGCCCAGCCCGCCATTGCCCGACTGGCCCGTCCACTGAATAAAATGCAAGGTGCGGCTGGCTTTGAAAACCTGATGGAGCTGGTGCAGGGCGTGGCGAAAGCAGGCTCCGGTTCACTCAGCCCAAAACAAACCGATGCGCTTGATGACATCAAACGCGCGTTTCGTATTTCGTGAACCAGATGTCGGCCCAACGCCTTTCAACCGGACCTCAGCACCGCTAAGGTCGCGCCATGGGCGCTTCACAGACACATAAAATCCTTGAACATCACAGCCAAAGCCGGACCCTGCGGCATGCCTTGATCATGACCGCCGTCTGGGGGGTGATTGTCCTGCTTTGGCTCTTGCTGGATGCTGCCGATTGGATAGTCGCCGTTCTTTTAGCCACAACGCTGCCTGCGGCTCTGGATTTTGCCCGCAATCGTCAGGCATCGCTGCGCCTGGACGACACTCAGTTGAGATGGCGCTCAGGGCGGTCACAGGCAGAGGTGTCGCTCCACCGCATCGACCGCGTGCGGTTTGAAACCCGGCTTGATCTTTCGATCCGGGTGCGACTGGTTCTGGATTCCAGCAAACGTCTCAGCATTCCACAGGATGCCCTGCCCGACATTGAAGAGCTGCAAAAGGCCTTTGATGAACGAGGTGTCCGATGGGAAAAGCATCACTTTGGGTTTCTCTGACGCGCGCCCTAGGTCTGTCTGGAGCTAACTCACGGATGTGATCTGACTGCCATCTACCTGTCACCCCTGTGTCATATGTCCATGGGCATATTTGGCACATGAAAGACCGTATCGACCCGCTGATAGAAGAACGAGCGCCGTGGCTTTTCTCAGATCGCCCCACGGTGCGACCGATCCGTGCGCTTTTGGATCACATGCTGGGTTATGATCGCACCTTGGCCATCAGCCGCACCATTCGCGATATGCCCGCCTCTGACATCATGTCCGTCATGGGAGAGATGCTCGCGAAGGATGTGGACGTGTCAGGTTTGTCGAACTTGCCCCGACATGGCCCGGCCCTGATTGTGGCCAACCACCCCACGGGCATTGCCGACGGCATTATCCTGCACCATGTTCTGCGCCAGACCCGGCCAGATGCCTATTACTTTGCCAACCACGATATTCTACGGGTGTTGCCTCAAATGGGTGACATGATTGCTCCGGTTGAGTGGCGCAAAGAAAAGCGCAGTCACGGTAAAACACGTGAAACCATGGCCTATGCCCGCAAAGCGGCAGAGGCGGGGCGCTTGGGTGTGATTTTTCCATCAGGGCGGTTGGCAAAACGGCGGGGGCTTCGCCTGCATGAACGCCCCTGGATGGCCAGTGCCGCCATGATTGCCCGCAAACTCGACCTGCCAGTGATCCCGATCCACATGCAGGCCCGCAATTCAGCGCTGTTTTACCTATTTGATCTGATCCATCCGACCCTGCGCGACATCACCCTGTTTCATGAGACATTGAACAAAGCCCGCCAGCCCTACCGCATCACAATAGGTGAGCCGATTTCCCCAGGCGCCCTTCCCGCCCGATCAGACGACGGCATTGAGATGCTGCGCCGGGTGACTCTGGGGCTTGGGGGCGATGGCGTCTCGATGGTGGATGTGACACGCAAACCCAGCTGGCTCAAAGTTTAGCCGTCCGTTTCAGTGGTCGATGGCTCTGGGGTTTCTGGATCCTGAGAGTCAACCTTTGGTTCGGAATCGGGGGCCTGAGACGTCAATGCCTCGGGGCGTGCCACGGGCCGCAACGAGCTGGTCAATCCCTGACAATACTCCTGACCTCTGACCCAGGTCCGCATATCTTCGCGTTTGCGGCGGGAATGAAATGGCCCCCAGTCCGCCGCAACACCCTTCATACCCCGGCTGACCACCCCGTCCCGAGGCACGGTCACGGCCATGATCCTCAAAGCGCACGACAAATTGTCTTCGGGATCTTTGAGCGCCGCACCACTGCGCGCCTTACATTTGTAAAACCGCGCCGTGGGTGGATAGATCTGCACCAGACCAAACCAACGGCCACCACCTCCCACAGCCGTGGGGCGATGTGTGCTTTCATGCCACGCCAGCGCCGAAATCAAACCAACCCAAAAAGCTTCGCGCCCCTCTGTATCAGACGTCGGGTAGGCAGGGCACCAATCCTGAATGTCGTCTGGCACCAAAGTCGGCAACACCTTGGCATGGCTGCGCAATCCAGCAACAAGTGCATGGGTCCAGCTGCTCCGGCCATTGGCATCGCCCCAACGCGCATTCGGCAAAACAATCGGGCGGCGCGCCTGAGGTCGTGGCGATTGTGAAACTGCCAGATCCGAGATTTCCGCCGCCTCGGTCTCCGGTTGGGTTTGGGTCCACCCCGCCACAGGCAGGCACAAAAGCAAGCTACATAGAACAATACGATACATAGCCAAGGACTATGGCCGATCCTGAGAGCTCGGACAAGAACCCTGCTGCAAGCCTTAAGTCTTTAGAAATGTTTATAAGTGCTCCGCTTGCGGCGCGGCACTGCCCCGATTTGGCCGCAAAGCCTAAGCACATTTGCCGTGATCTTTAGCAACAAGCGTCCCACCCTATGCGTTCTCTGGCCAACCGCCTTAATCTTCTGAAACCCCGTTCCGACGACATGCCGGAGATGGACGAGCCTCAACAGGCGCGGGTGTTTCCGATGCGGCCAAAGATCGACATTGCAGAAGCCTCCCCCTCAGATGATGCTAAATGCAGCGACGCCGCCTTTCGGCGTGGTCAGTTCCTAGCACGGCAGGAAGCCTGGGAAGAACTGGCCGAAGAGTTACAGCAGGCCGACGCGACGCGGCTATTGACCCCCGGTGGTCACTCGGTGGCGCGGATTATGGGAGAGGGCGCCCGATCTGATATCATCATGGCCGCACGCAGCGCCGCCCGTCGTGGCGAACCGCAAACCGCCCGTGACATCATGTCGGCGCTCGATGAACAGCTTGATGAGACCCCCGAATGCCCCGCCATGGCCTATGTTGTGGCGATGGCCAATCTCGATCTCGCTCTCAGCTGGCGAGGGGCCTCGCGGCCGCGCGATCTTTCCGTGCAACGCCGCTCTGCCTATGACCACCACATGAGCCGGACCCGCGCGCTTGCTGATCAGTTTGATGCGTTTGAAACCAATTCTGCGCTTTGGGCGCGGGTCCGTTGCGAGGTGCTTGAGGCCGATGCACATCCGATGCAGCGCATCTTCGACGATTACGAGGATCTGTTGGATCTTGATCCAGAATGTTCTGATCATCTGCGGGCGTTTGGCCGTGATCTTCTACCACGCAGATTTGGCACCTATGAGGACCTCGACAACGAAGCCCGGCGTACCGCGCTTCGCTTGTCTGATGTCTGGGGCATTGGCGCCTATACCTGGATCTACATTGGCGCACTCGAATTTGATCCCGGTGCCTTCCGGCGGCTGGATGCAGAGCTGTTTGTCGAAGGCATGTGCGACATCCTAAGCCGCGATCCAAATCAACACGTGGTCAATCAACTGGCGGCTTTCACCGGATTGACCCTCTCCGGCCCGTCATATCCCGGAACGGGCCGCGCCCGACTGGCCGAATGTTTCAGCTGGCTGTTGCAGGACCACCTGAAAGAGCTCCATCCCCTGGTCTGGTCTGCCGCTGCGGCTCCGGGTCAGTCGGATCTTCCAGAACCTGACGAAGATATTGATCTCGTCAAACAGGGCCGCGCCCGCGCGCTCAGCACCATCGCCGAACATTTTTCCGCTGTTCTGGATGGCGGGCGGCGCCTGGTTTTCACCGGAGACGGTCTGGAAATGCCACGAATGACCTCCTGAAGAGAAATTGCAGCTTATCAAGGGCGAGACACCACTTGCCCGCCCCTCTTCCCTGCCTTAGAACGCGAAACGTGCTAGCCAATGAGGTAGAGATGCTGGATCTGACTTACGACTCCCCCAAGCCCAAGGTAATTGCCGGGGCCAAGCATGACTGGGAACTGGTCATCGGGCTGGAGGTGCATGCTCAGGTGGCCAGTCAGGCCAAACTGTTTTCGGGTGCATCAACCAAATTCGGCGCCGAGCCGAACTCGAATGTGTCTTTCGTGGATTCGGCCATGCCCGGCATGCTGCCGGTGATCAACGAATTCTGCGTCGAACAGGCCGTGCGCACCGGTCTTGGCATCAATGCCGAGATCAATCTGGTGTCCGCCTTCGACCGCAAAAACTATTTCTACCCGGATCTGCCGCAGGGCTATCAGATCTCGCAGCTCTATCACCCGATTGTGGGCGAAGGCGAAGTGATCGTGGATATGGAGCCGGGCATTGCCCGTCTGGTGCGTATCGAGCGTATCCACATGGAACAGGATGCGGGCAAATCGATCCACGACATGGACCCGCATATGTCCTTTGTCGATCTGAACCGCACCGGTGTTGCGCTGATGGAAATCGTATCGCGCCCCGACATTCGTGGCCCCGAAGAGGCCGCCGCCTATGTGGGCAAGCTGCGCCAGATCATGCGCTATCTGGGTACCTGCGACGGCAACATGCAAAACGGCAACCTGCGCGCGGATGTGAACGTGTCGGTCTGTCTGCCGGGTCAGTACGAGAAATACCGCGAAACCGGTGATTTCAGCCATCTGGGCACGCGCTGCGAGATCAAGAACATGAACTCGATGCGCTTTATCCAGCAGGCCATCGAATACGAAGCGCGCCGCCAGATTTCGATCCTCGAAGCCGGGGGTGAGATTGATCAGGAAACCCGCCTGTATGACACTGTCAAAGGCGAGACCCGGTCGATGCGCTCGAAAGAAGAAGCGCATGATTACCGCTACTTCCCCTGCCCCGATCTGCTTCCGCTGGAGATTGAGCAGGGTTGGGTTGACGACATCAAAGCCGGTCTGCCCGAGCTGCCAGACGCCAAAAAGGCGCGGTTTGTGGGCGACTATGGCCTGTCCGAATATGATGCGAGCGTCCTGACCGCAGACGTTGTGAACGCCGCCTACTTCGAAGAGGTTGCGGGGGCTGCGGGTGACGGCAAGCTGGCTGCCAACTGGGTGATCAACGAACTCTTTGGTCGTCTGAAGAAAGAAGATCATTCGATCGAAGACAGCCCGGTTTCGCCGGCTCAGCTGGCGGGTATCATCAAGCTGATCAAAGGCGACGCCATTTCGGGCAAGATCGCGAAAGATCTGTTTGAGATTGTCTACACCGAAGGTGGCGACCCTGAGGCCATCGTTGAAGAGCGTGGCATGAAGCAGGTGACCGACACCGGCGCGATCGAAGCCGCTGTGGCTGAAATCATTGCGGCCAATCCAGCTCAGGTTGCCAAAGCCAAGGAAAACCCAAAGCTGGCCGGATGGTTTGTCGGTCAGGTGATGAAAGCCACAGGCGGTAAAGCCAACCCCAAAGCGGTTAACCAGATCGTGGCGCAGAAGCTGGCTGAAAGCTAACTCACACGCCAACTAGTGACACAAAAGGCCGCCCCTCTGGGCGGCCTTTTCGTGTTGAACGTTATGGTGCCTCGTCCTGCCTCAAGTTGCCGCAGGGTCAGGAATCCCAGACTGTCAACGCAACATGCAAATTTGCTAATTTACAGTTACCGGTTCAAAGGCCGTCAGTTCCAGTATTCTTCGGAACGCCTTTAAAACGATTGATGCTCAAAGATTTCTCTGGGGGGTTTCCATCCGTTTGTTTTTTAATCAGTGCGAGGCGTGGCCCAGGGCCGCGCCTCTATTTTGTGCTCAGTCCGGCACATCAAGATCCATCGACAAGGCGTGAATAGACGCCATAAGGTCTTTTCCCAAAGCGGCGTGAACTGCTCGGTGGCGGGCAATTCGGCTTTGCCCCTCAAAGGATTGGGCCCGGATCACCACATGGAAATGGCTTTCGCCACCGTCCTGATATCCGGCATGTCCGCGATGGCTTTCGCTGTCATCAACCACATCCAACACCGCCGGTGTAAGCGCCTCGGCCAGCCTTGCGCGAATTTTCTCTGCCTTCGACATTTTTATTTTCTGCCCCCTGTAAAGTTGGTCAAGTTAGTCTAAACTCTGGCGTCCGAGTCGAGAAGAGGTGCCCCATGAGCAAAGATGATCCTTTCGGTTTCAACATGTCCGTAAAGTCCGCGAAAAAGAAAAATCCGCGTGGACGTCGGAGCATGACCGGCGAGCAAGAGTTTTCGACCCGCGAGTGTGAGCACGACGGCTGCACAGAACCAGGCAAATTCAGAGCGCCCAAGGCGCCTGATGTTTTGGATGATTACTACTGGTTCTGCAAAGAACACGTGCGCGAATATAACGCCAAGTGGAGCTTTTTTGACGGCAAGACAGAGGCCGAAAAAAACGCGCAGGACAGTGCCGACAAGGTTTGGGAACGCAAAACCAAAGACTGGCGTGACCCGGAGGCCAAGGCCTGGGCACGACTGGGGATTGAAGACCCCCATCAGGTTCTGGGTGGCAATGCCACGCGCAATCCCGGTAAATCCGGCGGCGGCGGCCGCAAACTGCCTCCGACCGAACGTAAGGCGCTGGAAATTCTGGATGCCACCAATGTTGAAACCAAGGCCGAAATCCGTAAGGCCTATAAGAAACTGATCAAAGTGCTTCACCCCGACATGAACGGCGGGGATCGTAGTCAGGAAGAACAGCTCCAAGAGGTGGTCTGGGCCTGGGATCAGATGAAAGACAGCCGCAGCTTTAAGTAAGCTACAACTGTTCTAAGAGATAGCGAAGAGCGCCGTTTGGCGCTCTTTTCTTTTTACGCCGCCCGGAATGTAAGGCTCACCCCATTGATGCAATGGCGCTTTCCAGTGGGTGCAGGCCCATCATTGAAGATATGTCCGAGATGAGAACCACAGCGGCGGCAATGACTTTCGGTTCGAACCATCAGAAAACTCCGGTCTTCACGGGTGCCAATGGCGTTGGGCTGAGCCCGGGTGAAAGACGGCCAACCTGTGCCACTGTCAAATTTATCTGCCATCGCATAGAGCGCCAGATCACAGCCCCGGCAGTGAAACATGCCCGGCCGTTTTTCATCGTTTAGAGGCGACGAAAAGGCGCGCTCTGTGCCCTCTTTGCGCATCACGCGATATTCAAGATTGGACAGCATGGCCTTCCACTCGGCCTCGCTGCGCATCACCTCAAATTCGCCCTTCGACTTGGCAAGCGACACACGACCAAAAGCTGCGCCTCCCAAAACGGCGGCTGCAGCCCCCAAAAGCAAATTACGGCGCATCATGGCAGGTTCCTCTTTTCCGTTGTGCATCTGGGAACAGAGTCTGTGCATCAATTGCACTTCAGACAAGTTCAGGCCGCACACAATCCCGCGAGCGTTCCTGACACAAAGCTGTCGGTTTTGACCAAGACGCCGGTCAAAGCACGCCGCACGATACCGAATATGACGCCCTATGTTTTGCACTACGCCCCCGACAATGCTTCGCTCATCATCCGTCTGGTTCTAGAGGAGATGGGACTGCCCTATGAAACACCGCTGGTGGACAGGAGCACCCGCCAACAGGACAGTGCTGATTATCGAACAGTGAACCCGGCCGGATTGATCCCCGCCCTGGAGACACCGGATGGACCGATCTTTGAAACGGGTGCAATTCTGCTGTGGCTTGCAGACCAACATGAGATGATGGCCCCCTCACCGAAATCCCCAGATCGGGGCCATTTCCTCAAATGGCTGTTTTTCACCGCAAATACAGTACATCCCGCGCTGCGCATGACGTTTTATCCCGAAAAATATATTGCGCCAGAAGCCGAACGCGTGATGCGTTCGAGCCTTCAGGGCGTGCTTCAAACACAGCTTTCTCTGCTGGAAAACGCGGCCGAAGTGGCATGGCCAAAGGGGCAAGAGCCCACTGTTCTGGCCTATTATATCGCCTGTATTCTGCGATGGAGCGCCCTGTATCCCGCAGGGGAAACTGACTGGTTCGACCTGACCAGTTATCCGGCCCTTTTGGCCCTCGTCACCGGGTTGGAAGCGCGTAATGCGGTGCGGGTCGCGCAGGCAGCCGAAGGGTTAGGTCCAACGCCGTTTACAGTACCCCACAACTGCACGCCCCCGGAAGGAAGTGCTATATAGGCCGCCAAACGGCACACAATGGCATACAAAATTCCCCTATTCAAAGCGCGTGTTTCGTATACGAAATGTCGGTTTCATCCCGCCGTTTCCCAAAATGACCAGTTACCCATGGCGCACGCGCACAGGAGGTCTCCAGATGTTTCTATCTGTCTTTGATATGTTCAAGGTCGGTGTCGGCCCGTCGTCATCCCATACCATGGGTCCCATGGTGGCAGGTGCCAGATTTCTCGAGACGCTTCGAGCCGCGCCCTTCCATGCGCATGGGCTAAAAGCCTCGCTCCATGGCTCGCTGGCCTTTACAGGTGTTGGTCATGCAACAGACCGCGCGACAATTCTTGGCTTGGCGGGCTTTCTGCCGGACACCTATGACAACGACAAAGCCGAAGCGACTTTGGCCGCCATTCAGGAAACCCGCAGCATTGTGCTTCCCGATCTGGGTGCGCTCCAGTTTGATCCCAACACCGATCTAAAGTTTGATTTTGGCCCAGCCCTTGAAGGGCACGCCAATGGCATGATCTTGATGGCAACGGATGCTCAGGGTGATGTGATCCTGCAGGAAACCTATTACTCCATCGGTGGGGGTTTTATTCTCACGGCGGAGGAACTGGCATCTGGGGGAGATACCGATGATGGCCCCGCTGTCCCCTACCCGTTCCAGTCCGCGGTGGAGATGCTGCAGATGGCAAAGGCTTCGGGCCTGTCCATCGCCGAAATGAAGCGCAAAAATGAAATTTCGCGGGGCTGCAATGATAGTCTGGATCGCGGTATCGCTCGCATCTGGGAGGTCATGAACGACTGTATCACGCGCGGCATGGCCCGCGACGGGATCCTGCCCGGTGGTCTGAACGTTCGCCGACGCGCCAAATCGATCTTCGACCAACTCGAAGCCGAACGCGGCATGAACCTCACAGCACCGCACACCATCAACGACTGGATGAGTGTCTATGCCATGGCGGTGAACGAAGAAAACGCCGCAGGTGGTCAGGTTGTAACCGCTCCCACCAATGGCGCTGCGGGCGTTGTTCCGGCGGTGATCCGCTACTGGCTTGACCATGTGCCTGGTGCGAGTGCTCAAAAGATCCCCGATTTTCTGCTGACCGCTGCCGCCATCGGCGGTTTGGTGAAATACAATGCGTCCATCTCAGGCGCAGAAGCCGGATGCCAGGCCGAAGTTGGCAGTGCATCGGCCATGGGCGCGGCAGGGCTTTGCGCCGTAATGGGCGGCACACCGGAACAGGTGGAAAACGCGGCCGAGATTGCGCTTGAGCACCATCTCGGCATGACCTGCGATCCGGTCAAAGGCTTGGTTCAAGTGCCCTGTATCGAACGCAACGGTCTGGGTGCGATCAAAGCTGTTTCCTCCGCGTCACTGGCTCTGCGCGGTGACGGGCACCACTTTGTTCCGCTGGATTCCGTCATCGAGACCATGCGCCAAACCGGACATGACATGCACGAGAAGTACAAAGAAACCTCGCTGGGCGGACTGGCAGTCAATATTCCCAACTGCTGACCATCGGTCACGGGCCGTGGTTCTCCACCTGCGCTGCTTTGCAGCAGATCATTTGAATGCCCACGTGAGATTTTCACGTGGGCATTTTCATTCCTGACGCTATTTTAAGCCCATGGCAGAGCAAGAATCTCATTCTGACAAACCCGCATTGGATGAACTGGTCGGTGCAGCGGTTAAAAATCATCGCGGTTTGGCGGGTCTTACACTCGCGGAACTTTCGGCCCGATCCGGGGTCTCAACAGCGATGATCTCAAAAATCGAACGTGGACAGGTTTCGGCCTCATTGACCACGCTCGAAGCACTTTCTTCTGCAATCGATGTCCCTTTGATCAACTTCTTTGCCGAAACGGTTGGCCACAATGACGTGTCATTTGTCGCGGCCGGCGAAGGGGTTACGGTCCAGAGACTGGGATCAGGCTATGGCCATGCCTATAAAATGATCGGTCGGGCCGAGGCCAGCCACGTGAGCTTTGAGAGCTTCTGCGTGACGTTGCATGGACCGCTGGACAGCCCACCGGTTTATCAGCACCGGGGGGTCGAATTCATGCATTTGACCGAAGGCGAAATGGTCTATCGCTGTGGCGATGCAGAATTCCATATGAAACCAGGCGACAGCCTGTCTTTCGATTGTGCCACCGCGCATGGTCCGGTGAAATTGATCACCTCAACCGTAAGCTTCATCACCGTTGTCTCGAAGGCCGAAGCCAACACCTACGGCTGATCTTCCATGAAAAAAAGGGAGGCCAGGCCTCCCTTTCGCCTTGTTAGGTTTTGGCGTCCCATTTCTTCAGAACGCCAATGGCTTTTACAGGCCCCACTTCGCCTTGGTGGTTTCGAAGAAGCCCTTAGCTTGTTTCACTTTCACCCAGTTGTTGATGTAGTTAATCCAGACCTGATCGCTCTGGGGCAACAACATCGCGATGGGCGATGGCGACCGGGGCTCGGTATCCGCTACACGCACAACCGGGAATTTCGCCATCAGGGTCGAGCCTTCGATGTTCGAGGTGATGAAGACATCCGCACGACCTGAAAGCACTTCCTGGAACCCACGTGCCGGTGCTTCAACCACTTTGATATCCGCATTGGGGAACCATTCGCGCACCAGCTTTTCAAAGGTGGTGCCAAGCGTGGTGGCCACTTTTACACCCGGCTGGTTGATCGACTCGTAGCCCGAAAACTTGTCAGCCTTGTCTTCGGTGGTGAAGGGAAAGATCTCGACCGCGATATAGCTTTCCGAGAAGCCCGCCACTTTCATCCGCGGTGGTGAAATCGACGCCGAACCGGTCAGGTGGTATTTACCTGCGACCACACCGTTGACCAGCGTTTTCCAGTCTGTCGGAACAAACTCGACCTCAACGCCCAGATCTTTGGCGAGCTCGGTCATGATGTCGATATCAAACCCTTTGTAGCTGTTGGTCGCTGGATCCCGCAGGCTCATCGGGTTCCAATCGCCAGTGGTGCCGACTTTCAGAACGCCGGTGTCCAGAATTTCGTTCAGCGCGGATTGCGCCTGTGCTGCGCCCGAAAGCGCGAGCCCGACCACCGCAGCTGCGGCAAGTGTCAGGATTTTCTTCATTTCGGTCTCCCGTTGGTGGCTTTTGACTTGTTTGTTATGCCCCGTCATTCTTCCTTGATTCATGAGCGATAGCAAAGATATTCTGGGGAAACATTTTTCCCGCGAATAAAATGAGGCAGGGGAACGGATGTCGGATACGGCAATTGAGCTAGTTAGTGTAAACAAATGGTACGACAAGTTTCACGTACTCAAAGATATCAACCTCACTGTGAAAAGCGGGGAAAAGGTTGTGATTTGTGGGCCGTCTGGCTCGGGCAAATCTACAGTGGTGCGCTGCATCAACAAGCTTGAACCCCATCAACAAGGCGTGATCCGGGTGAATGGCATCGAATTGGGCAATGATCCCAAACCGGTTGCCGAAATTCAGGGCGATGTTGGCATGGTGTTTCAGCAGTTCAATCTGTTCCCGCATCTCAGTGTGCTGGACAACCTCACGCTTGGTCCGATGAAAGCTAGGGGCTTGTCAAAAGCCCAAGCCGAGGAAAAGGCTCGCCATTATCTGGCGCGGGTGCGCATCCCAGATCAAGCAGACAAACGACCCGGACAGCTATCGGGTGGCCAGCAACAGCGCGTGGCCATCGCCCGGTCGCTGTGCATGGAACCCAAGATTTTGCTGTTCGACGAGCCCACGAGTGCGCTTGATCCCGAAATGATCTCAGAAGTGCTGGATGTGATGGTCAGCTTGGCCGAAGACGGCATGACCATGGTTGTGGTGACCCATGAAATGGGCTTTGCCCGCAAGGTGGCCGACAACATGGTGTTTATGGACGCGGGCGAAATCGTCGAGACCGGCACGCCTGAACATTTCTTCACCAATCCCCAGTCGGAACGGTGCAAGACCTTCCTGAGCCAGATCCTCCAGCATTGAGGCAGCCAACATGACACGTATTTTTCTATCCTTGTCCGTGCTGCTTGTTCTAACGGGCTGTTCTTCCTCTCAAACCTGGGGCTGGTATGTCGTCAATCCGATGACAGCCTCGGGTTGGGTGAACATCAAGTTCCTCATTTCTGGCATGGGCGACACCATCCTGATCTCACTCATCGCGGCAACGATATCAATTTTGCTTGGCCTTCTGGTGGCCCTTCCGGGTCTGTCAGACAAGCGTGGCTGGCGCATCGTCAACCGGGTCTATGTCGAGCTGGTTCGCTCGATCCCCTTGCTGCCGATGTTGTTCTGGGTGTTCTACGGATTGCCGCTCATCTTCCGGTCGATGGGTTTAGACATTCCAATTGACCCGTTCTGGGGCGCGATTATCACGCTGGCTCTGTCCGACAGTGCGTTTACCGCCGAGATTTATCGCGCGGGCATTCAGTCAATTGCCAAGGGTCAGGCCGAAGCCGCTCAGACCGTTGGTCTGAACTATGCGCAAACCATGCGCTACGTCATTCTGCCCCAGGCGATCCGACGTATTTTGCCACCGCTGGCCAACCAGTTCATCTACATCGTTAAGATGAGCGCCTTTGCCAGCGTCATCGGCATGCAGGAACTGACCCGCCGGGCCAACGAACTGGTGGTAACAGAGTACCGCCCGCTTGAAATCTACACATTGCTCATTCTGGAATATCTGGTGCTGGTTCTGATCATCAGCGCCGGGGTGCGCTGGCTGGAACGGCGCATGGGCTCGGATGAGCGCTGACACAAGGAGAGATCTGATGGACTGGAACGCATTTATGGCCGAAAACGAAGGTGACATCGGCACCTTCGCGAAAGAAGTGCCCGAGACCATGAAGGGGTTTGGCACCATGGGTGCCGCCGCCAAGAAGAGCGGCGCCTTGGACGAGAAAACCAAAGAAATCATGGCGCTTGGCATTGCCATCGCCACACGATGCGACAGCTGCATCGGATTTCATGTGCGCTCGCTTGTCCGCCTTGGCATCACCCGAGAAGAGCTCTGTGAAGCGTTGGCGATGGCGACCTACATGGGCGGCGGCCCCTCGCTGGCTTATTCCGCCAAAGCGCTTAAGGCCTTTGACACCTTTTCGGCCAAGGCCGGTTCATGAGACCTGATCTCGCCGGATCTGACGGGTTCGTTCGCAACTGTTGGTATGTCGCGGGCCGAAGTGAGGACTTCGGCCGCGAGTTGACACCGCTGCGGATGCTGGGAGACGAGATTGTGGTGTACCGCGACACCAAGGGCATGGCGATTGCGCTCGAGGACGCCTGCCCCCACCGCAAACTACCCCTGTCGCGGGGCACCATCGAAGGCGATCATGTGGTCTGTGGCTATCACGGGCTGACCTTTGATTGTACCGGTGAGTGTGTGATCGCCCCTACGCAGCTCGACAACCCACCACGCCGCGCCGCAGTGCATTCCTATGCCGCCGAGGACCGCTGGGGGTTTTTGTGGCTGTGGATGGGTGAGGCCGAGACGGCAGACCGGGATCTGATCCTCGACATTCCCAACTTCGACAAC
Source organism: uncultured Pelagimonas sp. (assembly GCA_947497905.1). Classification (GTDB taxonomy): domain Bacteria; phylum Pseudomonadota; class Alphaproteobacteria; order Rhodobacterales; family Rhodobacteraceae; genus CANMIH01. Next base: position 311,712 of record CANMIH010000001.1, on the reverse strand, counting down.
CCAAGCTGGGGCAAGACCCAAAAGGGCGCGATGGAGATGGCCTGCCACTATCTCTATATCACCGATAATCTTCTCGACCCTTCGCACGTGGCCTGGGTGCACCTGACCTCATTTGCAGGGGCTGGCACCGACAATCGGCCCCTCGATCTGGAGGAAACCAAGGACGGTGTCATTGTTTCGCGCTGGATTTTTGATGAGGCGCCAGCGCCTTATTACAAACCGCTGCTTCCCTTTGGACCGAACTGTGACCGGAAACAGCACTACGAATGCCGTCTGCCCTCGACCGCCATCAATATGTCGGTCTATGCACCTGTCGGTGAAGGGGAGAAAGACGGGCCGATCTCGCCCAATGCGCTGGTGAATATCTCGTACAACTTCATCACGCCGGTGGATGAACACAGCTCAATGTACTTCTGGTTCCAGCATCGCAACATGCATGCCGATGACGAAGAGATTTCGAAGCGTATGTTTGATGGGGCTGTGATGGCCTTCAACGAAGACAAAGATGTGCTTGAGTACGTCCAAAAGGGCATGGCCAAACGGAAATCAGGCTATCTCAATCTGGGTCTCGACGCTGGGGCCATGCGGTTTCGCGCACGCGTGGCCAAAGCCATCAAAGCCGAAGGCAGTTAAACCAAAACACGCGCAGCGCCCCTGCCCTGCGCGTGTTTCAATAAGATCCTCTGGAGATATCTATTCGGCGGCCAGACGTCCAAAGGCACTTTGGCCCACATCCCGCGCCGGATTTTCGAACACTTCGCGCATGCAGGGGTGATCTGCCAAAATCTGGGCCCCGCCCTCAAGCCGATCTGGATGAAAGACTCCGTCTTCCCAAAGCGCCACCCCGTCGAGTCGAATGGTCGGGTCCAGCACATTCAGGGAAATTTCGCCCGGCGCGTAGTGGCCGCAGGTGTGAATGTGCAAGATACGCGGATTGCCAAAGGCCCCTCCGCTCCAACGTTCGAAATTCGCAGAGGCCGGCAGCCGGTAGGAACAACCCGGATGTATGCCCGCATGCCAGGAATGCACCGTGAACGGGTCAAGACTGAACATCTCACCCACCTGCTCATAGTGCATCCGGGCGCGCTGGACGTCGCCCTCATCCCCCCGGAACTCAGTCATAGTTCCATTCTCGAAATGCACTTCTAGCGGCAGAGCCAGCTTGCAGGAATAGGGCGCGTAAAACTGAGAGCCCGTGCCGACAAGAAACCCATCTTGCACAATCACGCCGGAAAAGCCTTCGGAGGGGACCGGCGCAAACACGGACATCGGAAAGCGATCGACACAGACATCTGCACCCGACGTCGGATAGGCCGCACCGGGCCCTTGGAAATTGGTCCCGAGAGGGCAGGTCACGCGAATCTCATGGGCCGCCGCAAATGCCGCATTCACAGCGTTCTTCAGGGCAACAAACCCGCTATAGCTCGCCCGCCCAAAGCCAGAAGCCAGCATTTCTGCATCCAGAGCATAGGACATGATCGGACGAATGCCTTCCATATCTGGGTTGAACCGTATCTGATCGCCCTTGCGCGACAGAAACAAGGTCCGCGTGGCGCGTTTCATAGCCTCAAGCAGTTCCGGAGACGGATCACAGCTTGTGGCATCAAAAGGCGCAATCTGAACCGTGGTTTCGATTTTGAGATCCCGCGCGCAGTCGACCACCGCCTGCACAATGGCGTCGTCATAATACCCCTGATCCGGCGCTTCCCGCAGCACCAAGAGATGATCGCCTTTTTGCAGGCCACCGCAATTCAGCAACAGGTTTTCCGCACCAGTGCGCAGATCGGTCTTCGCCATTAGATTTCCATGGGGTTCAAATTTCTCTCCACAAGATAACGCATCCGTGAGATTCGAACTACAAAAATTTCTCCACAGGAAATTTTTCGCCTGACATGGCCGCAAACTTATGCGTTAGCTGAGAAAACCGCGCAAAAGGAGACGCAGGATGAGTGCCTGGATTGATATGGTTCCGGATGAGACCGCAGATGGCCGACTTAAAGAGCTGCTGGATAAGGCAAGAACACCCCACGGCACTGTGGACACTGTGATGCGCGTTCACTCTCTGCGTCCGGAAACCATGAACGGCCATGTCGTGTTGTATCGGTCAGTTCTGCACTCAGAAGACAACACCCTGCCCTTCTGGTTTCTGGAAGTTGTCGCCAGCTACACCTCGATCCTGAACGACTGCACCTATTCCCTGACCCACCATTTTATGAATGTGCGCAATCTGATCAAAGATCAGCCCCGCAGTGACACGATATTCACCGCGCTCAAAGCCCATCGCCCTGAAGACATGTTTGAGGGCAAAGAGCTCGCACTGCTGCGCTATGCGGGTAAGCTGACAACTGATGTGGGAAAGATGGTCAAATCCGACTTTGAAGCCCTCAAGATCGCGGGCTGCACCGACGGGGAAATTCTTGAGGTCAATCAGGTCTGTGCCTACTTCAACTATTCCAATCGCCTGTTGAATGGATTGGGCGCGACCACAGAAAATGACGTCATCGGCTATTACACCGGCGACGAATAAGGGCGACTTCGCTCGGCAAACTGTCGCATAGGTCTCTTGAAGTGCCGCCTTTCCCTGACCATGGTGCCTGTAACCGCCGCGCCCATCGCGGCCCAGCTACAGGGACACACCATGGCTCAGGATTTCATCGCTCACCTGTCGAACGAACTCGATGGCCTGCGCGAGACCGGACTTTATAAAACCGAACGCGTGATCACGACCAAACAGGCCGGCACCGTTGGCCTGTCCACCGGCAAAGAGGTGATCAATCTCTGTGCCAACAACTATCTGGGCCTGTCCGACAACCCCGAGCTGATCGAAAGCGGCCGTGAGGCCCTTGATCGCTATGGATATGGCATGTCGTCGGTGCGCTTTATCTGTGGTACACAAGAAGAGCACAAAGAGCTGGAAGCCCGGATTTCGAATTTTCTCGGATTCGAGGACACCATCCTCTATTCGAGCTGCTTTGATGCCAATGCCGGTCTCTTTGAAACGCTGCTTGGCCCCGACGATGCCATTATCTCAGATGCACTGAACCATGCCTCGATCATCGATGGCGTGCGCCTGTGCAAAGCCAAACGCTATCGCTATGCCAATTCGGATATGGCCGATCTCGAAACCCAGCTACAGGCCGCAACGGAGGCAGGTGCCCGGTTTAAGATGATTGCCACAGATGGTGTGTTCTCCATGGATGGCTATATCGCCAAACTGGAAGAGATCTGCGATCTGGCAGACACATACGATGCCATGGTTATGGTGGATGACAGCCACTCGGTGGGCTTTATGGGCGCTTCCGGCAAAGGCACCCATGAACATTGTGGGGTGATGGGTCGGATCGACATCATGACCGGGACCCTGGGCAAAGCGCTTGGTGGGGCCTCGGGCGGCTATACATCGGCCAAGCGCGAGGTCGTCGACTGGCTGCGCCAACGTTCGCGCCCCTATTTGTTTTCAAATACCCTCGCCCCGGTGATCACACAGACCTCAATCAAGGTTCTGGATATGCTCGAGGCCTCGACCGAGCGCAAAGACCTATTGATGGAACACGCCGCCCATTTCCGCGCGCGCATGTCTGATGCGGGCTTTGATCTGTTGCCGGGGGAGCATCCGATCATTCCGGTGATGCTGCGCGATCCCAAATTGGCGCAGGAGATGGCCGCACGTCTGGATGAAAAAGGCGTCTATGTTGCCCCATTCAGCTTTCCCGTGGTGCCTCGCGGACAGGACCGCATCCGCACCCAGATGTCCGCCGCACTAAGCCGGGAGGAACTTGACCGCGCCATTGATGCTTTCATCGACGTGGGACGCGACATGGGGATCATCACATGAGCAACGAAATGAAAGCCCTCGTCAAAGCCCACGCCAAAGAAGGGCTTTGGATGGAACATGTTCCCGTGCCCGAGCCCGGCGACAATGAGGTGCTGATCAAGGTTAAGAAATCCGCCATCTGCGGCACCGATGTGCACATCTGGAAATGGGATGAATGGTCCGCCAAAACCGTGCCTGTGCCTATGGTGGTCGGACATGAGTTTTGCGGCGAAATTGTCGATTGCGGCAAAGCGGCCGTGAAATTCAAAATCGGTCAGCGGGTGTCCGGTGAAGGGCATGTGGTCTGTGGGATATGCCGAAACTGTCGCGCCGGACGCGGCCATCTGTGCCGCAACACGCTGGGGGTGGGCGTCAACCGCCCCGGCAGCTTTGCGGAATATGTCTGTATTCCCGAAGCCAATGTTGTGCCCATTCCCGATGATATCCCCGACGAGATCGCGGCGATCTTTGATCCGCTGGGCAATGCGGTTCACACGGCACTAAGCTTTGATCTCGTGGGCGAAGACGTGCTTGTCACCGGTGCGGGGCCTATCGGCATCATGGGCGCATTGGTGGCTCAAAAGGTTGGTGCCCGTAAGGTGGTGATCACAGACATCGCCCCCTACAGGCTTGATCTGGCGCGCAGGTTGGGCGTTCAGCACGTGGTTGATGTCAGCAGCGAAACCCTGCGTGACGTGATGGATGACATCGACATGACCGAGGGGTTTGATGTGGGGCTTGAAATGTCCGGCGCCGCCCCGGCGATGCGGCAGATGATGGCGCGCATGAACAATGGCGGCAAGATAGCCCTTCTCGGCATTGCCCCCACCGCCTTTGCCGTCGACTGGAATGAAATCATCTTCAAGATGCTGACGGTCAAAGGCATCTACGGGCGTGAAATGTTCGAAACCTGGTACAAGATGATCGCGCTGGTGCAGTCCGGCCTCGATCTGACTGACCTCATCACACACCGCATGTCGATTGATGACTATGAAGCCGGGTTTGCCGCGATGCTGTCCGGCGAAGCGGGCAAAGTGGTCATGGACTGGGGATAACCCAGAAAAACCAAAACCCGGCCAATGGCCGGGTTTGAACTCTCGGATCCGAGAGAATGGTGCGGTCGAGAGGACTCGAACCTCCACGGGTGTTACCCCACAGCGACCTCAACGCTGCGCGTCTACCAATTCCGCCACGACCGCACTGTCTTGACTTGGTAGAGCGCGTCTTAAAGAAGGTCTCGCGGGATGTGAAGAGGAAAAATCACTAATCTGCAAACTCTTTTCACCTCATCTATTTACGCGGTCTGAATTCGCCCTCTCACGTGCCACTGACGTAGGACTAGCCCCGCCGCGCCAGCACCAATGATGCACCATCCAAGCCACTCCGCCTCGGGGAACACCATCTGATTCATCCGCCGCCCCGGCAGGAAGGTAAACAGCCCGGCAATCGTAATTGCATTCCAATAGAGCCCGCGCATGGTTTCGCGATGGCGCCGCAGATCACGTCGCTGGATCGCCCGCACCCCGTCAAACAGCCCCCAGAGGACAAAGAGACACAGGATATGGATTGGGCCAAAGCCAAGATAGAAATGCAGCACCTGCGCAGGCAGCGCGAGGCCAGAGAGCGCCACGCCTGCCATCGCTGTGATCCAGACATAGCCCAGAGCTTTGTGGATGCGGTCACGACGTCGGTACAGCACAAAAGGACCAAGCGTGGCTGAGACGATGGCCGTCACCACGTGAACTTGGATCAAAAGCGGCGCGGTTAGGATTGGGTCTAGTGTCATGGATCTCTCGTAGGTTGCCTGCCCCGCTCTAGACAGCAAAGCCACGACCGTGCCATGTCAGACACGCAAACCAACGGAGCGCATACGTGAGTGACAGGCATCCGCAATCCACGCTTCGCGAATGGCGGGCCCATATCAGCCAGCCTCTGGCCCTTGCGCTATTGGGTGGCGTTGGCCTGTTGCTTGGCTTGGCCGGTCCTTTTGAAACGTTAGACCACCTGTCGATTATTCCTCGGGTCATCTATTGGATATGGCTGGTGGCAGCCTGCTACAGCGCCGGGTTCTTCGCCAGCAGTCTGCAACCCATACGCCACCCCAGCTGGGCCTATATTGCCGCCGCTGGTGCGGCGACCGGGGCCGCCGTGAGCGTACTTGTGTTGCTCACCAATCTAATCGTGTTTCAACACCTGCCCGAGTGGCGCGCCCTTCCCGAATTTGTCGCCACATTGTTTGCCGTGTGCTGGATTGTAACCGGCCTGCTGCACATGCTTGGCCTGCATTTCGCACCTCAGGAACAAGTCGCCCCTCGGGCCCCTCCAATCCTGGATCGGTTGCCGTTCAACAAACGGGGCTCATTGGTGGCACTTTCTGTTGAAGATCACTATGTGCGTATCCAGACAGTCAAAGGCGAAGAGATGGTGCTGATGCGGCTGGGCGATGCGATACGCGAAGTCGGAGACACGGACGGCGCACAGGTCCACCGGTCTCATTGGGTGGCTTGGTCGCAGGTGACCTCTGCAAAGCGGAAAGGTGATCGCGCCATCCTCACAATGGCGACAGGACAAGAGATTCCTGCCAGCCGCGCCAATCTGGCCAAAATCAAGGAGGCGGGGCTGTTGCCCTGAACGGTATATGGTGGAATGGAAGATCAGCGAAGGTCTGACCGATTACCAAGAGGCGCTCGATTTTATGGAAGCCCGTGTTGCGGCGATTGCAGCCGGCGAGGCCGAGGAATGCGTCTGGTTGCTTGAACACCCGCCGCTCTATACCGCCGGCACCAGCGCCAAGATTGATGACCTGAAAGAACCCGATCGCTTTCCGGTTTATGAGGCCAAACGCGGCGGTCAATATACCTACCACGGCCCCGGCCAGCGGATTGTCTATGTGATGCTCGATCTTGGCAAACGGGGACGCGATGTCCGCTGCTTTGTTGACAGCCTGGAGAAATGGGTGATTGCCGCCCTGGCTGAGTTTAACATCGATGGTCATATCCGCGATGGTCGTGTCGGGGTTTGGGTGGAACGTCCAGACAAGCCCAAAACCATCAGTGGTGGCATGGCAGAAGACAAGATCGCGGCCATTGGCATTCGTCTACGGCGTTGGGTGAGCTTTCACGGCATTTCGATCAATGTCGAGCCAGAGCTGTCTCATTTCGGTGGCATTGTCCCCTGCGGTATCACCGAATACGGCGTCACCTCGCTGGTGGATCTCGGCCTTCCGGTCACACTTGAGGATCTGGATGTTGCCCTGAAATCAAGCTTTGACCATGTGCTGGGGGAGGCCAAACGCCCCGTACCGGGATGTTCGGTTTAGCAAATTGGTAATCGGTTCAGCACCATTGGGGCCCACCAATCATCGTGGGACCCAACTCTTATGCTCAGGCCTCATTTGCTCCGGTTCAACGGGAGCGGAATACATATTTGATTATATCGTCCCTGCGTACGCCACGACGGGCCAATTGGTCGTCAGTCATGGCACGTAGCGTTGCAATCTGCTGGGCAATGCGCCTTTGGCGACGATCAAACGGGGTTTCAACCAGCGAAGTCAACTGAGACATCAGCCGCGCCAGTGCAGACGGAGCAGAGGTGACGTCAGAATAGGCCATAAACAATGTCCCCAAACAGGCCGGCCATGCAGTGACCGGGGTGGCAGCATACTTGTTAAATACCAGAGCGCGCGCCGCTCTCGCAGTCAGGAATACCCGCCATGTGTTACCGTGGGGTCAAATAGCAGTGGCCCGTTTCTGAAAATTTGGGGAAAATGGAAATCTTTGGGATCTAGATCCCAGCATCAGCAACAGCGCGACCGTGCCGCGCCTGCTGTTTCAGGTATCAATCAAAGTCAGGGACAGTCGTTACAGTCCCAACCTCATAGCGTGACGATGTTGTCACAGGCTGTTTCGTTCAAGCGCTGAATTTCATCCAATTTGGCAATCCGCTCCAGCTCGGCAGCAAGCAAAACCAGCTGAGCGGTGACCGGAGCGCTGACATAACCCGCTAGGTCAAAAGCAGTGGTCTCAACCATATGCGCAATGCTGTTCAGGCTCGAAGATGGCCCGATCGCGCCCGTGGTCAAGTTTCGGTCGTGTTGCATTTAAAATACCTCCTAATGAGTAAGGACCACAAGAAACAGCGCTTTCCAACTCGCAGAAAATGGGTAGGTGCCGATTTTCTCTGAACTCTCAAGTCACTGTCCGGGCCAACGACATTTTGCCGATAAAAGCTTACGTAAGGGGAGGTGCGACAAAAATGTTTGATCTGCGTCAAATCCCTCCATTGCCGGGCACAGTTTCTGAAACTAGAACGTGTCAGGATTCCCGTGGACGGGCGGATTCCCGCTTTTGCACGGTTGGTAGGGACATTTAGGGAGGCACAAGATGGCAGACGCCGCCATTCACGGCCACGAACATGAGGACAACCGCTCGTTCTTCGAACGCTGGTTCATGTCCACAAACCACAAGGATATCGGCATCCTGTACCTGATCGTTTCGGCGATTGTTGGTCTGGTTTCGGTAATCTTCACCGTTTACATGCGCATGGAGCTTATGGAGCCCGGTGTGCAGTACATGTGTATGGAAGGTGCGCGTCTCTTCGCCACATCCGTCGCAGAATGTACGCCAAACGGCCACCTCTGGAACGTATTGATCACCGGCCACGGCATCTTGATGATGTTCTTCGTGGTTATTCCGGCTCTGTTTGGCGGTTTCGGCAACTACTTCATGCCGCTGCAGATCGGTGCACCGGACATGGCGTTCCCCCGTATGAACAACCTGTCGTTCTGGCTTTATGTAGCCGGTACAACACTGGCGGTTCTTTCGGTTTTCTCGCCCGGTGGTAACGACCAGCTGGGTTCGGGTGTTGGCTGGGTTCTCTACCCGCCGCTGTCGACCAATGAAGGTGGCTACTCGATGGACCTCGCGATCTTCGCGGTTCACGTCTCGGGCGCTTCGTCGATTCTGGGTGCGATCAACATGATCACCACCTTCCTGAACATGCGTGCCCCCGGCATGTCGCTGTTCAAGGTTCCGCTGTTCTCATGGTCGATCTTTGTCACCTCGTGGCTGATCCTGCTGTCGCTGCCTGTTCTGGCCGGCGCCATCACCATGCTGCTGACAGACCGTAACTTTGGCACCACCTTCTTCGATCCTTCGGGCGGCGGAGACCCCATTCTGTACCAGCACATCCTGTGGTTCTTCGGTCACCCCGAAGTGTACATCGTGATCCTGCCGGGCTTTGGCATCATCAGCCACGTGATCGCAACCTTCTCGCGCAAGCCGGTCTTTGGCTACCTGCCGATGGTTTGGGCGATCATCGCGATTGGTGGTCTGGGCTTTGTTGTTTGGGCGCACCACATGTACACCGTTGGCATGTCGCTGACCCAGCAGAGCTACTTCATGCTGGCAACCATGGTCATCGCGGTTCCTACCGGTGTTAAAGTCTTCTCCTGGATTGCCACCATGTGGGGCGGTTCGATGGAATTCAAAACACCGATGATGTTCGCACTGGGCTTCCTGATGCTGTTCACCATTGGTGGTGTAACCGGTGTTGTACTAAGCCAGGCTGGCGTCGACCGAGCCTATCACGACACCTACTACGTGGTTGCACACTTCCACTACGTGATGTCGCTGGGTGCCGTTTTTGCGATCTTCTCAGGTGTATACTTCTACTTCCCGAAGATGACCGGTCGCATGTACTCGGAAACTCTGGGTCACATTCACTTCTGGATGTTTTTCATCGGTGCAAACCTGACCTTCTTCCCCCAGCACTTTCTGGGCCGTCAGGGCATGCCGCGCCGCTACATCGACTATCCAGAAGCCTTCGCGACCTGGAACTATGTGTCGTCGATTGGTGCCTTCATCTCGTTCGCGTCGTTCCTGCTGTTCTTCGGCATTGTGATCCACGCGCTGCGTTCGGGTGCAAAAGAAACCCGCGCCAACCCTTGGAACGAGTATGCAGATACTCTGGAATGGACCCTGCCCTCACCGCCGCCCGAGCACACCTTCGAGCAGCTGCCAAAGCAGGAAGACTGGGACAAGAGCCACTCGCACTGATCCCGTCTCTGATCTAAGAAAGGCCCCGCATCTGCGGGGCCTATTCTATTTGGGGGAAGGTCGCGTTGCGCAGCTCCTAGCGGGCAGAGCCAAATGTCGGGGTCTGGCCAAACACCATCGCGGCTTCAATGGTTTCGAGATGGGTTCTCATTGCCGCAGCTGCGGCCTCAGCATCCCCCGCGGCAATCGCATCAACAATACCATCGTGCTGGCCACTGTGCAGCGTCTGGAATTCATTGGGCGGGATACGGCGGTACGTGCGATCCCATTCGCGCTGCCAGGCAATGCGCCGCCGTGCGCCGGAGAGATATACCAGAAAGCCAATCAATACCGGATTGCCCGAAGTTTCTGCCACCGCACGATGAAACGCATCATCCGTCTGCTCCCCCTCTGCCCGGTCCCGTGAGGCCCGGCATTCGGCATTCTTTGCACGCAGCACCGCAACATCCTGAGCTGTCGCCTGCCGCGCAGCTTCTGCGGCCACCTGCGGCTCAAGCAGCAGGCGCGCATGCATCAGGTCCGGAACCGTCGCCCCCTCGACAAGCAGGGTCTCTTTGATTGGCATAAAGCGCGGGCGACGTCCTCGAAACGTGCCCTGCCCCACGTGCCGCCAGAGCTCGCCCTCCTGCTCAAGCGTTAGATAGCAGGTGCGCAGCGTGTCACGGCTACAGCCCAAAAGCTCGCGCATCTGCCGCTCTGGCGGTAGCTGATCACCGCTGACCGGGGCGTGCTCATCCAAAACGCGGCGGAGCTCTGCCATCACCTGGCTTGCGTTTTTCCTCGCCATTTTCCATTCCAGACCAATTTGCAGACCAATGCAATGGGTGCAAATCCTGCCTCAGTTGTAAAGGAGGAACTCAGATGCAGATGCCCCTTCATACCGTTGACGCCGCAAGCGCGCGTCAACGTGAGGAAGAGCGAGAAGCCCGCGTCTTTCGCGAACTCGAACGCAACAGGCAAAACTTGGCGGCGCGCTCGGTAGGCGCAGTTGTTATCCTGTCTTCCAGTCGCCCCTCATTCTGGCAACGCTTGACGGCATGGCACCTTTCACGCCGACACAGCACACAGATAACTGTCAGCCCACAACTGCCGCCGGCCAAAGAACCGCAATGGCCCAGACATTGGGCAACTCGGAAATACCTCTGAAGGAGGCCTCCACTGAATCTGGTGGTTTTTCGCCGCACGTGAGATTTTGAAGTTCGCTCGCTGCCTAGCCTGGGCTAGGTCTAGCCCATGCCTTATCGCTGGTCAGATACCCCCTCTTCATCACAGGCCGAGCTCAAACTCTGGCCCCACAATGCTTTGTCCCACGCAGGGACTGCCTGGTTAGTTTTGCTCTTTTTTCTCGCGGCCTGCCTGCCTCTTATCGGGTTTGTCGGGTCCATCGCGATCTGGGGGCTCTTGCCCTTCATGGTGCTCGCGACGTGGGCCTTGAACTTTGCGCTGACCAAGAACAAGCGAGACCGTCAGATTGTGGAGATCCTCACCGTCTCTCCCGACGTCACGCGTCTGGAACGCCATGATCCCAAAGGCGATGTTCAGAGTTGGGAGGCTCAGACCTATTGGATCAAGGTCACGCTTCATGAAGACGGTGGACCCGTCCCAAACTATGTCACCCTACGTGGAGGTGGACGAGAGGTTGAGATTGGCGCGTTTCTGAGCGAAGAGGAACGTAAAGCGCTGTATCACGACCTGCGGCGCGCCTTCGCCAGATAGATTTGGCCAACTACAACCGGAACGGCACTATGTCAGAACAATCCACGTCGGCCAAACTGCGGCGCAGCATCGTCCATAGACTGCCGCGTTTTCTTCAGAGCCGTCTCACCCTCTCGGTCGCCGAGCGCGCCGCGGTTGATCTGGCCTCTAGTCCTGCCCAGTTCAAAGTGGGTTCTACCTCGACCACGACCTTTGCCATCCCCCTTGTCGGGGCCCATCAGGTTAGTGATTGGGACGTCATCAACACGGCGCTGCGTATCTCTCTTCAGGCTCTCATCGCGCAGAGCGACCCAAATTGGCGCGCAGTGATTTGCTCCCAAACCCGGCCAGACGCCATTGACCTCGATCCACGCATCACGTTTCTCCCGTTTGAGCGCGAGGTGGAGGGCCACGACAAAGTGGCTAAGCTTCAATGCCTTGCGGATTACTGTCTGTGCGACGCGCCCCTGCCCGGTTTCTTCATGCCTTTGGATGGCGATGATCTGCTGCATCGTGATCTTGTGGCGCGGCTGGGATCAGATCCGCAAAGCGGAGTGTTGTTTGATGGCGGCGTTATTCTCAACTCGGGCACCGGCGAGCTGGGCCGAACCCGGGCGCGTTCACCGTCTGAACTCGGACAAAAGCCGTTCTGGAAATTTTGCGGCAGCTGTATGGTCCTGCCGGTTGGCCGCGATTTCGACAAAGAGCATCGCTTCTTTCACGCCTTGTCGCTTCATGAACACCGCCTCTACCCCTATCTTGCCAAGCTGGCTGGGATCAGACTGCGCCGCCTAGCAGAGCCAATGGCCGTTTATCTCATCAACCATGGTGAAAACTTTGAAACCCGCCGGGGGCGTGGCGGCTTTAAGCAGCGCTTTGTAAAGCGGTTTCCAGTGAGCAAAGAAGAAACCGCCGCCCTGATGGACGACGGTTTCCCAAATCTGCGTGAACTGCTTTAGATCAGATCACCCGGCCAGCCGTTCTTTGACTTTTGCGCCGGCGGCGCCAAAATCCATCTGACCGGTGTATTTGCTTTTCAGCACACCCATCACGCGCCCCATGTCGCGGATTGATTCTGCACCGATCTCGCTGACGGCCGCGTCCACGGCCTTGGCCACTTCATCGTCGCTCAATGCGCGAGGCAGGAACTCTTCGATGACGGCCACCTCGGCCACCTCACGTTCGGCCAGATCCAGCCGCCCGCCTTCTTCGTAGGTCTTGGCACTTTCACGGCGCTGTTTGACCATTTTGCCAAGGATCGACAGCACTTCGGCCTCGTCGACACCGGCGTCATTGCCATCGGCGCGTGCAGCAATATCGCGGTCTTTGATCGCCGCATTGATCAGGCGCAGCGTGGACAGGCGGTCAGAGGCCTTGTCTTTCATAGCCTGCTTCACGGCTGCATTTACCCGTGCTCGCAATTCCATGTGGTATGTTTCCCCAGTCTCAAGGGTCTGAGATTGACCCAAGACCGTACCCTATCCAAAACGGCCCTTCAAGGCAATACGGGTTAAGTCATTGAAACTAAACATCTTTGAGAATTTCAACACACCCCTTGACCCTTTGGCGCGCGCGACATAGGTTCCGCGCAATTTGCCCAATACCGGAGTCGCTCGTCATGTCTGCTGCCCAGGCCAAGCCTACCGCATGCCTCGCCCTTGCTGATGGAACCGTTTTCTACGGTCATGGCTTTGGAGCCACCGGCCAGAGCGTGGCTGAGCTCTGTTTCAACACCGCTATGTCAGGTTACCAAGAGATCATGACCGATCCGTCTTATGCCGGTCAGATCGTCACCTTCACCTTCCCGCACATCGGCAACACCGGCGTCACCCCCGAGGATGACGAGACCGCAGATCCCGTAGCGGCCGGGATGGTTGTAAAGTGGATGCCGACCCAATCGTCGAACTGGCGTGCTGAGCAAGAGCTTTCAGAGTGGCTTGCTGCGCGCGGACGGATTGCAATCGGTGGGATCGACACGCGTCGCCTGACCCGTGCCATTCGCCAACAGGGTGCGCCTCATGTTGCACTGTCTCATGATCCTGAAGGCAACTTTGACATCGAGGCTTTGGTTGCGGCAGCACGGGATTTTGCCGGTCTCGAAGGTTTGGATCTGGCCAAAGATGTGACCTGCGCGCAGGGCTATCGCTGGAACGAACAACGCTGGGCCTGGGGTGAAGGTTTCCCCAAACAGGACAACCCCAAGCACAAGGTTGTGGCCATTGACTATGGCGCCAAGCGCAACATTCTGCGCTGCCTCGCCTCTGCGGGGTGCGACGTTCAGGTGCTCCCGGCAACGGCGACCTATGACGATGTCATGGCACACAACCCTGATGGCGTTTTCCTGTCCAATGGTCCCGGCGATCCCGCTGCGACCGGTGAATATGCCGTGCCAATGATCAAGGACATCTTGGACAAAACTGACCTGCCGATCTTTGGCATTTGTCTGGGTCACCAGATGTTGGCCTTGGCCCTTGGTGCAAAAACCATCAAGATGAACCACGGCCACCACGGGGCAAACCACCCGGTGAAAGAACACGCAACCGGCAAGGTTGAAATCACGTCGATGAACCACGGGTTCGCTGTGGACAGCCAGACCCTGCCCGAGGGTGTGGTGGAAAGCCATGTTTCTCTGTTTGATGGCTCAAACTGTGGCATCCGTATCGTCGACCGTCCGGTGTTCTCGGTTCAGCACCACCCAGAAGCCAGCCCCGGCCCGCAAGACAGCTTCTACCTGTTTGAGCGCTTTGCGGAAACCATGGCAAAAGCGTGAAAGATTTAGCGTTAACTTCCCGTTAACCATTTGAAGACCTAGTAAACCCATCCACACGGATGGGTTTTTTAGTATGAGTTCTCAGGGTTCCTCTGCCAGCGCTGCAACGGTGCGGGCGGCCGTACAGTTTCGCGATCAGCCGCTTAGTCATATTGTCGAACAGACCAAAACCATGCCCGCCGCCGAGGTCGTGCAGGCTATGGGAGAGGCCGCGCGGCTCAAACAACCCCTTGAACAGATCCTCACCGCCGAAGATCTTGCCAATCCCGAAGAGGTCATCAAAGCGCAGGCTTTGCGCCATGGTACCTTGATCATGCGCCGGTCGGAAACACCGCCTGATCCCCGACTGGCTCAGCTGATCCCTGCGGATTTCTGCCTGACACACGGCGTCTATCCCTGGATTCGACTGGGCGGGACGCTGGCGCTCGCGACAAGCCGCCCCGATGACTTTGCGGCGCTGCTTGAACATCTTCCGGGGGGGCTTGGCCCGGTCATGATGGTGCTCGCAACTGAAAAGGACATTCACACCGAAATAGGGATTCGGCAGGGTGCTAAATTGGCACAAGAAGCCGAAACACAGGTGCCCGAAACAGCAAGCTGCCGCGATATCGCCGTGGGATCACCTCGGGCGCGATGGATCGGATTTGCCGCCGGTCTAGCCTGTTTGTTCATTCTTATTCTGTGGCCCAATCTTTTGTTTGCAACGGTGCTCGGTGCCGCTGTTGTGTCTTTGGTTTGCGCGCAGATGCTCAAGGTCGCCGCCCTGCTGGCCCGTCCTTCGACACCGCCCTTTGAGCCCCCTGCCCTCCCGCATAATCCCCCGTCGGTCTCTCTTTTGGTGCCCTTGCTGCGCGAAACTGAACTGGCCGAGACCCTTGTCGCGCGGCTGAGCCGCCTGACATATCCCAAGCCTCTGCTGGACGTGGTTCTGGTTCTGGAACAAAGCGATCACCGGACCCGGAAAACCCTTGCCAACACCGACCTTCCCCCCTGGATGCGAACTTTGTCCGTGCCCCCCGGTACGCTGACAACCAAACCCCGCGCGCTCAACTATGCCCTGCGCTTTACGCGCGGCGAGATTGTTGGGATCTATGACGCTGAAGACGCACCCGCCCCGGATCAGATCGATCGTATCGCAGCCGCCTTTGACGCAGCTGACGACGAAGTGGGCTGTTTGCAGGGGGTCTTGGATTTTTACAATCCCAAAGCCAATTGGCTGGCCCGGTGTTTTACCATTGAGTACGCAAGCTGGTTTCGTGTCATGTTGCCCGGTCTGGCCCGGTTGGGTATGGCGATCCCCCTAGGTGGAACAACAGTGTTTTTTCGGCGTGCCGTCTTAGACGACGTCAAAGGCTGGGATGCGCATAATGTGACCGAAGACGCTGATCTTGGGATCCGGCTCTCCCGGCATGGCTACCGCACCGAGATTGTGCCAACGGTCACTTTTGAAGAAGCCAACAACCGTCTTTGGCCCTGGGTGCGACAGCGATCGCGCTGGCTAAAAGGCTATGCGATGACCTGGTGGGTGCACAGCCGACGCCCGCACCAAACGCTACGTGACCTCGGCCACTGGCAGTTTTTCGGCATACAGGTGTTGTTTTTGACCGCCTTGGCCCAGGCCCTGTTGGCCCCGGCACTCTGGGTCTTCTGGCTGATCCTGTTTGGCATGCCCTCCCCCATGCCTCCCATAGTGACCAGCTACCTCTTGCCCCTGTTCCTATTCGCCGAAGCCATCACGCTGATAGTCGGGTTCACTGCCCTGTCCCGGAGCCCGCATCACGGCCTCATGGTCTGGGTGCCGAGTTTGATGCTCTATTTCCCACTCGCCACCATCGCGATGTACAAAGCGGTTGCCGAACTTTTCACCAAACCCTTTTACTGGGACAAAACCCAGCACGGGCGTTCCGCGCCTGAAAGGTGATCGCAAACCATGCTGCGGCCCGAGCAATCATTCAATCTGCTGCGCCGCATCCAGCTTGAGGCGCGTGACGAAGGCCACTGAAATATGGTCTCGCAGCGCTTGATACGCCGCATCTTCGTCACGGCGCGCGATCGCATCAACAATCGCCTGATGCTCACCTAAGGCGACCTCGCCGCGTCCTTCCGCGGCAAGCGACGTATCAGCCATCAGCGCCATCGAACGATGCACAAGATCCAGCTGCTGAACCAGAAAGCGGTTGTGCGATGCCATGTGAACCATCTTGTGAAACCGACGGTTGGCGCGTGACAGGGCTTTGGGGTCATCGACCAGCACCCGGTCGTCCTCCACCATCTCTTGTAGCACCTGCACCTCTTCGGAGGTCGCATGACGCGCGGCCAGACGCGCAGCAAGCCCCTCCAGTTCACACCGCACTGCATAAAGCTCGGACATCTGGTTGTGATCAAGCGAGGCCACGATCAGCGACCGCCCATCCCGTGTCAAAAGCGACTGGGTTTCCAGCCGCTGCAGGGCCTCGCGGATGGGTGTCCGGGATACACCAAATCTTTCGGCCAGCTCACTTTCCACCAGACGATCACCGGGCCGATAGACCCCGCCGTCAATAGCTTCAAGGATAAGAGTATAGGCGTCCTTGCCGGGCGTCTTGTTCTGGCTCATATATATCTCCTAACGCGCGACACACGATAGACACGGGCCACGGCGGGATTCAAGCGCTTGGCGCCTCTATCCCTCAAGACAAAACGAGATCCCATGCCCAAACGCCATTTTTCTCACATTCGGACCTGGGTTTTTGACCTCGACCAGACACTTTATCCTCCGCACGAACGCTTGTTTCCTCAAATCGAAGAAAAGATGACCGCCTATGTCATGCGCGAGCTAGGTGTCAGCCGGGACAGAGCCGACGCGTTGCGCACGACCTACTGGCGCGATCACGGAACCACGCTTGCCGGTCTGATGCGCCACCATGACATTGATCCAGAAGGATACATGGAAGAGGTGCACGACATCTCGTTTGATGTTCTCTCGCCAGCCCCCGATCTGGCCGAACTGATCGCACAGCTGCCGGGCCGGCGTATTGTCTACACCAATGGCAGTGCGCCCTACGCGGCCAATGTTCTGAAGGCGCGTGGCCTGGAAAACCTGTTTGAGGCGATCTATGGCGTGGAGCATGCGGATTATCATCCCAAACCTGACCAAGCCGCTTTCGAAAAAGTGTTTGCGAAAGATGGTCTTGATCCAACTCAGGCCGCGATGTTTGAGGATGATCCACGCAATCTTGCAGTGCCTCACGCCTTGGGGATGCGCACCGTTCACGTCGCGCCGGTACCTGAACCTGCCGCCCATATTCATCACCACACAGATGATCTCACCGCGTTTCTGGCGCAGCTGACGTAAAACAGACATGCGAGATGCGACAATTCTCCGCCTGTCACATCTCGCACGGGCACCTATGTTTTCTGCACTGCAGAAACAGGAGTGTCCCATGACCACCGCCGAACAAACCACGTCTTCCAAATCAGGCCTCTCCAGCACAGCGGTTTTCTATCTTATAGCCCTGGTCATCGTAGCGCTTTTTGCCGTCAACACATTGCTCTTTGGTCTGCCAGGCCTGGCCATGACCGCGCTCGCCGCAGTGCCTGTCATCTACGGCATCTTGATGTTGATCACGGTCGGCAAGTAGCCGCCAAGTGGCCGCATGGCATCTGGTCCCGGTTCGCCCTACATAGGGTGAAAGGAGATCGGCCATGGACTATGATATCGTGATTTCGGGCGGTGGCATCGCCGGGTTAACCGCCGCTGCGGCCTTTGGCCAAGCCGGATTTTCCGTGCTCTGTGTTGATCCGACACCGCCCATCACCGAGCGCGACACCGCAGGCGCAGACCTGCGCACCACGGCTTTTCTGCAACCGGCTCAACAATTTCTGTCAGACGCTGGCCTGTGGGCCGCCCTTGCCGACCATGCCATGCCGCTCGAGATCATGCGGATTGTCGACGCCGGTGGACCAACGCCGGAGCCGCGGGTGACCAAAGACTTCAATGCCGCAGATATCTCGGACCTGCCGTTTGGCTGGAACCTGCCCAACTGGCTATTGCGCCGGGAAATGGCCGCCCACCTCGCCAAAATGCCCAAGGTCGATTTCCGTCCCGGCACCGGCACCACAACGCTGTTCACCCGTGAAGCTGAAGCCCGCGTTGGTCTCACAGATGGCAGCCGGGTGCGCTGCCGCCTTGTGATCGCAGCCGATGGGCGCAATTCACCCATGCGACAGGCGGCCGGGATTGATGTGAAGACAACACGCTTTGGTCAAAAGGCTCTGGCTTTTGCCGTCACCCACCCGATTCCACACTGCAATGTGTCCACCGAAATCCACCGCACCGGAGGGCCTTTCACACTTGTGCCTCTGCCGGACCACAATGGCCTCCCGTCTTCCGCGATTGTCTGGATGGAAGAGGGCCCCAACGCACAAGAGCTTTACGCCCTCGACGACGCGGCCTTTGAAACGGCCATGTCTGACCGGTCCTGCCACCTCTTCGGTCCGCTCAAACTCGCATCGCGTCGCACAATCTGGCCCATCATCGCGCAAGAAGCCACCCACCTGACCGGACAGCGTCTGGCCCTCGTGGCCGAAGCCGCCCACGTGGTGCCTCCCATTGGTGCACAGGGCCTGAACATGAGCCTGCGCGACCTCTCTACGCTGCTTGATCTGGCCAAAGCGCAACCCGACCACCTCGGGGATGCCAAAATGCTTGGCGCCTATCACCGCGCCCGCATGCCCGACATCCGCGCCCGTGTCGCCGGGATCACGGCGCTGAACAAAACCTCAATGCTGTCAAATCCCCTGCTCCGCGACACACGCGCCGCAGCGCTCGATGCGCTTTATAGCATCAAACCCGTCCGCGAGACGCTGATGCAATTGGGTCTTGGCGCTAAATAGCGCGACATGTGAACAAAAACGCACCGGGGTTTGGGGCATCGCCCCAAGGCCTGCGTGGCCTGAACGCAAACCATCCGGAGGCGCCCACAGGCGCCCCCGTTTGTAAGCTTCAGAGAACCTCGTCGAGCACCGCCTGCAAACGCGCAACGGTTGCGTCCACATCATACAGCTTATCCAACCCAAACAGGCCCAGACGGAAGGTCGAAAAGCCCTCGGGCTCATCACATTGCAGCGGCACGCCTGCGGCGATCTGCATACCTTTGGCGGCAAAGGCCCGGCCTGACTGAATTTCCGCGTCACTGGTATAACTCACGACAACACCCGGCGCGCCAAACCCTTCGGCGGCAACAGATTTCACACCTTTGTTTGCCAAAAGCGCCCGCACCTTGTTGCCAAGATCAAACTGCGCCTCGCGCAGCTTATCAAACCCATAGTCTTTGGTTTCCAGCATGGTGTCGCGGAACATCACCAGACCTTCGGTGGGCATTGTCGCATGATAGGCGTGGCCACCGTTTTCATAGGCTGCCATGATCTGTTGCCATTTTTTCAGATCAACAGCAAAGCTATCAGAGGTGGTCTCAGCAAGACGGGCCATACCGCGTTCGGACAACATCACCAACCCGGCACAGGGTGTCGAGGACCAGCCCTTTTGCGGAGCTGAGATCAGCACATCCACACCCGTGGCTTTCATATCAATCCAAGCGCACCCCGAGGCGATACAGTCCAGCACCATGAGCGCACCAACCTCATGTGCGGCGGCCGCCATGCGGGTGATGTAGTCATCGGGCACGATCACCCCGGCGGACGTTTCAACATGCGGCGCAAAAACCACCTGAGGTTTGGTCTCGGCAATCTTGGCCTCAACCTCTTCAATGGGCGCCGGTGCAAAGGCGCTGTCCGCCGCATTGCCTGCGCGACGCGCTTTCATGACGGTGGTCTCGCCCGCAAAACCACCGGCCTCAAAAATCTGGCTCCAGCGATAGGAAAACCAGCCATTGCGCACCACAAGCACATCTGCGCCACGGCCAAACTGGCGGGCAACGGCCTCCATCCCAAAGGTGCCGCCCCCCGGAATCACGGCCACGCCATCGGCGTTATAGACTTCTCGCAGCATGCCAGAGATATCGCGCATAACCTGCTGAAACTTAGCTGACATGTGATTCAGCGAGCGGTCCGTAAACACGACCGAAAATTCATCCATCCCGGTTGGGTCGACAGTGTCCAATAGGGCCATCTGAGCCTCCTTGTTATCCAGCGGGCCGTTGATCGCCCTCAGGGTCAACTTACGTGATGACAGAGGCGCTGATGGCGCTCAAGCGACATAGAGAGGAAGGTTTTTCATCAAAATCCGAAGAAAGTCGAAAATTTCCGCCAAAAGGTTTCAGATCGGACCGGGGCGCCGCTCTTCGGAAAGCAGCACATTTGCATCCAAATTGCCGACCCCCGGCAATGTCATGATCCGCCGCCGCAGCACCCGTTCGAAATCGGAAATATCCCGTGCCACCACCCGCAAACGGTAGTCATAGGCGCCCAGAACATGCTCGATGGTCTGCACCTCGGGGATCCCCTGAACCGCGCGTTCAAAATCTTCCAAGCTGACCCGGCCTTTGGTGGCCAGCTTGACGCCCAGAAACACCGTCACACCAAAGCCAAGCGCAGCCGCGTCCACATCAAGCCGCGCCCCACGAAACACCCCCGCCGCGCGCAGCCTTTTGATCCGACGCCAGCAGGCCGGTTGTGACAACCCAAGCTCTCGCCCCAGTGCACCGGCATTTGCGGTCATGTCCTCTGCAAGGGCGCGCACCAGCGCCTGGTCGATCTCATCCAACTGAATCATAGCGGCAGCGCCTCTTTGCCCTTCAACCGCGCCACATGCATCAAGGCCTCGATGTCATTGATGTGGGGTAACGTCAGGAGACGGTCACGGTACAGCTGCTGGTAATGGCCCATATCCCGCGCAATCACAGACAACCGCACATCCACCTGCCCCAGAAAGGTTTGAATTTCCAAGACCTCGGGCACATCCCGCGCAGCGGCGATAAACTCATCGAAAGCGCGCGGCTGGGTTTTGTCCAAAGTGACACGCAGGCTCACTTCAACTTCATATCCAAGACTAGGCCAGTGGATCACCCCACGCACGCCGCGTAGAATTCCCTCATCTCGCAACCGCTCCAGCCGACGGGTGAGCGTCGACGCCGTCACGCCCGCACGTTCAGCCAAATCACCGGCCTTCATTTCCGGGTCGGATTGATAGTAGCGAAGTATGCGCCGATCCGTATCATCGAGCATGAAATTTCCAGCTTTCCAAAATTTGAGAATGATTTCACCGCAAAATCCCACAATGTCATCAAAAACGCAAACACTCTCACGATCAAACGCCTATTCTGCATCCAACGAAAACATGAATAGAGGAATGCGGATATGCGCGTTTACTATGACAACGATTGCGACGTTAACCTGATCAAGGAAAAAAAGGTCGCCATTCTCGGCTACGGCAGCCAGGGCCACGCGCACGCGCTGAACCTGCGCGACTCGGGCGCGAAAAATGTTGTTGTTGCCCTGCGCGAAGGCAGCCCCTCGGCCAAGAAAGCCGAAGGCGAAGGCCTGACCGTTATGGGTATCGCCGAAGCAGCAGCCTGGTGTGACGTGATCATGTTCACCATGCCCGACGAACTGCAGGCCGAAACCTACAAAAAATACGTTCACGACAACATCAAGCCCGGTGCAGCCATCGCGTTTGCCCACGGCCTGAACGTACACTTCGGCCTGATCGAGCCGAAAGAAGGCGTTGACGTGATCATGATGGCGCCTAAAGGCCCAGGTCACACCGTACGTGGCGAATACACCAAAGGCGGCGGCGTGCCTTGCCTTGTTGCGGTTGACACCGACGCCACCGGCAACGCGCTGGAAATCGGCAAATCCTACTGCTCTGCCATCGGCGGCGGCCGTTCGGGCATCATCGAAACCAACTTCCGCGAAGAGTGTGAAACCGACCTGTTCGGCGAACAGGCTGTTCTCTGCGGCGGTCTGGTTGAGCTGATCCGTTGCGGCTTTGAAACTCTGGTTGAAGCCGGCTACGCCCCGGAAATGGCCTATTTCGAATGCCTGCACGAAGTGAAGCTGATCGTTGACCTGATCTACGAAGGCGGCATCGCCAACATGGATTACTCGATCTCGAACACTGCTGAGTACGGCCAGTACGTCACCGGCCCGCGCATCCTGAACTACGACGAAACCAAAGCCCGCATGAAAGATGTTCTGACCGACATCCAGCAGGGCAAGTTCGTGCGCGACTTCATGCTCGAAAACGCAGTAGGCCAGCCGACCATCAAAGCGTCGCGCCGCGCCAACGACGAGCACATGATCGAAGAAACTGGTGCAAAACTGCGCGCCATGATGCCTTGGATCTCGGCCGGCAAAATGGTCGACAAAGCGAAGAACTAAGTGGCGGTCATCCTTTGATGATAGCGGGGCTCTGCCCCGCGGCCTGACTGTTCAGAGGCGCGTCGATCATCGGCGCGCCTTTTTTGTTTTCAACTGGCACTGCGGAGCCTCAAATGCCCCAATCACCCGGCCTCACCAATTGGATCAAACTGATCACCCTCGGCATCATCTGGGGCGCCTCCTTTATGGCGGTGTCAGTGGCATTGGAGGGCATGGGCCCGATGACCATTGCCGCGACCCGCATTCTTATTGGTGCGATAAGCGTTCTTGCCCTGCTCCGCGTGATGGGCATACCCCTACCCGATCCTCGCCAGTCTGATGGGCGGATCATCTGGTTCGCGGCCTTTGGTATGGGACTGTTTTCCAACGCCCTGCCCTTCACTCTGCTCAGTTGGGGGCAGACCTATGTTGCTTCCGGATTTGCCGGTGTCTGCATGGCGATTGTGCCGCTGTTTGTGCTGCCGCTCTCACATGTCTTTGTCCCCGAAGAGCGCATGACCCTGCGCCGCACCCTTGGGTTCTCTGTGGGGTTTGTTGGGGTTCTGGTGTTGATCGGGTTGGATGCTTTCACTTCAGCTGGAACAGATTTTGAATCTCTGGCCCGGATCGCCTGCCTGGGTGCATCGCTTTGCTATGCGATTGGCGCCATCATCACCCGCCTGTGCCCCAAGGTGAATATGCTGTCGCTCTCGGCTGCTGCACTGATCTGCGGAGCGGCCATGATTGTGCCGGTGGCCCTGTGGCAGGAAGGCCTGCCCGCTCTGCCCGCCACCACACCCCTGATTGCTATCCTCTACCTTGGGATTTTCCCCACAGCGGTGGCCCAGGTGTTGCTGGTTCAGGTGGCCCGGTCGGCGGGTCCGTCGTTCCTGTCCATGGTGAACTATCAGGTTCCTGTGTGGTCTGTGATCTTTGGTGTCGCGCTGCTGTCAGAAGCTGTACCGCCCCAACTCTTCACCGCACTCGCCCTCATCCTTGGTGGGCTGCTCTTGTCGCGGCAACCCCGGCGCGCAGTCGCGTAACTTCGCCCGCGAAACTGTCGTACGAATAGAAAAAGGGTGGGGAGATCCCCACCCTTTTGTTTTTCAGACCATTTGGTGCCCGAACCGGCGTCAGGCTTACCCTTCGACCTTTGTCAGATCCGCGACCTGCGAACAGATCTGGCGGATACGGGACAGGAGGTTCAGACGATTGCGACGCACCACCTGATTGTCCGAGTTCACCTGAACCGCCTCAAAGAAGGCATCGATTGGTGCGCGCAAGGACGCCATGGCCTCCATAGCGGCGGCATAATCTTCTGAACTCATAGCCGGAGTGATCACCGCCTCAGCTGTATCCAGCGCGGCGAAAAGCGCCTTCTCGCTGTCGTCTTCAGCAAATTTCACATCTGCGCCATAGCTGTACTCAACACCGTCTTTTTCTTCGGCCTGAGACAGAATGTTATTCGCGCGCTTAAAGCCCTGCACAAGATTCTGACCATCTTCGGTTGCCAGAACGGTGTTGAGCGCACGGGCACGCGACACCAGACGCAGCAGATCGTCATTGCCCTCCATCGCGATACAGGCGTCGATCACATCGTGACGCACGCCATCGTCTTTGAGGAAGACCTTGAGACGATCGTGGAAGAACGAGAGCAGATCCGACGGCACAGTTGCGATGATTTTCTTCGCATGCTGGACCTGATGCTCCAACTGCTTGGCTTCATCACCTGACGCGCCTTTGGCTGCGGCTTCCCACTCTTCCACTTTCAGAAGTGTGCTCAGAGCGCTTTCGACGGCCTGCTTCAGACTCAGACGCACCTTGTTTTCAACGATCAACCGGATCACCCCTAGCGCGGCACGGCGCAGGGCATAGGGGTCTTTCGAACCGGTGGGCTTTTCGTCGATTGCCCAGAACCCAGTCAAAGTATCGAGCTTATCGGCCAGAGCAACGGTGGCAGACACGGCTTCGGTCGGCACATCGTCGGAGGGGCCCAGCGGCGAGTAATGCGCTTCGCAGGCATTGGCCACCTCGGTGGGCAGACCTGCGGCCTCGGCATAGTAGCGGCCCATCAGGCCCTGCAGCTCGGGGAATTCATAGACCATTTCCGACGACAGATCGGCCTTGGCCACCTGTGCGGCCTGTTCCGCCAGCGCCGTATCTGCGCCCACGGTCGGAGCCAGCTCTTTGGCCAGCGTCGCAATACGGGCAATGCGCTCGGACTGGCTGCCCAGCTCACGGTGGAAGGTCACATTCGACAGACGCGCGGTCCAGGCAGTGAGGCCCTCGGATTTCGCAACGCGCAAATCGTTTTCCCAGAAGAACTTGGCATCCGCCAGACGCGCCGCCAGAACCTTTTGGTTGCCCGCAAGAATGGTTGCTCCGTTGTCTTTGGTTTCCATGTTCGACACGGTGATGAATTTCTCGATCCGGCCGGTCTTGGGATTGCGCACCGAGAAAAACTTCTGGTGTTCTTTCATCGAGGTCTGCAGCACCTCAGGCGGCAGGCCAAGGAAATCATCAGCGATGTCACCCATCAGAACAACCGGCCATTCCGCCAATCCGGCGACTTCGCGCAAAAGACCCTTGTCCTCAACCACTTCCAACCCTTGAGCAAAGGCCATGTTGGTGGCGTCGTTCCAGATGATCTCAGCGCGCTCTTCCGCGTTCAGGATCACATGGGCTTTTTTCAGCTTGGCCTCATAGTCCTCAAACGAAGTTACTTCAAACGGCGCGCCGCCCATGAAGCGGTGCCCTTCAGTGGTCTGGCCTGATGTGATGCCATCAATGTCGACTGGCACAATCTCGGTGCCGTTTTCATCGGTGAGGATACAGGTGATGCGGTGCAGTGGGCGCACCCAACGCAAGCTGCCTGCACCCCAGCGCATGGATTTCGGCCAGGGGAAGTTGCGGATGGTTTTTTCCAGCACTTCCGCAGCGATCGTTGTGGCCGGACGGCCTTCGGTCACCACGGTCGCGTAGTAAAAGCTACCCTTTTTCTCTTCCCGCTCTTCCAGCTGGTCGCGGGTCACACCTGCGCCGCGCATAAATCCTTCGAGCGCTTTTTCAGGTGCCCCAACTTTGGGGCCGCGACGCTCTTCACGCAGGGTCGGAGAATTCGCTGACAGGCCTTCCAGAGCAAGGGTCAAACGACGGGGCGTCGACAGAGCCTTGGCGCCTGCATAGGTCAAACCCGCCTCAACTAAACCATCGGTCACCAGTTTCTTGAGATCCTCAGCCGCACGGGTCTGCATGCGCGCGGGGATTTCCTCGGAAAACAGTTCGATCAAAAGATCAGCCATGGGTCAGTTCCCTTCTCGTTCCGGGCAGTCGTCGCCCAGAGGCGTGCCGTCATAGGCCTTATCGCCACATTCATTGATTTCGTGCCAGACATAGCCGCGCCCGTCGTCGGTGATCGCGACCACGCGGTCGATGCCATATTCAAAATTACGCTGACTGGTGAATACAAAAGCCCGACCTGCGTCGATCTCTTCGCCAATGGCCTCGGCATCAAAACAGTCAAACCAACCCGGAGCGACACGCGGTGAGGCGTTTTCATAAAGCTCGTAGGTTTCGGTGAGCATCGGGATCGACATCGTGGTGGTAAAGCAGGCCCGGTAGCGGATGGGCGAGCTTTCGGCGTCGATGGCTTTGAAGCTATCATACAAGATGGGTTCGGGTTCGCCCGTCGCCATGACAACCAGTTGAACGTCTTCCACGCCCTGCGCCTTCACTTCTTCATAGAAGTGATAGATCTGCGCGTAATAGACAACCGCACCAAACACCAACGCAACCACAACAATCAGCCCCGCAATTATCTTGCCTGCCATATCATTCACTCCATGCGCCCCTTAGGCCGCATGACCCCCGGCATCTGTCTGAACAAAGGCATCGGCACACATTTTCGCCAAGGCGCGTACACGGCCGATATAGGCCTGACGCTCGGTGACAGAAATTACGCCACGCGCGTCCAACAGGTTGAACATATGGCTTGCCTTGATGCACTGGTCATAGGCCGGATGGGCCATGACAATGCGTTTGCCGTTTTTCGGGTCAATCTGTTCTTGGGCAAGGATCGACGCACATTCGGCCTCGGCCTCTTCGAAGTGGCGCAGCAGAACCTCAGTATCCGCCACATCAAAGTTGAACCGCGAATATTCTTCTTCGGTCTGTTTGAAGACATCGCCATAGGTCAGAGGGCTGGGCGATTGCGGATCGTTGAAGGGCATCTCCATTACGTGGTCGACACCCAACACATACATCGCCAATCGTTCCAGACCATAGGTCAGCTCGCCCGAGACCGGCGTACAGTCATGGCCACCGACTTGTTGGAAATAGGTGAACTGCGACACTTCCATGCCGTCACACCAGACTTCCCAACCCAAGCCCCAGGCACCCAGCGTCGGGCTTTCCCAGTCATCTTCGACAAAGCGCACATCATGCAGCTCCATGTCGATACCGATGGCCTGAAGCGACCCCAGATAGAGCGCCTGCAGATCA
This sequence comes from uncultured Pelagimonas sp., assembly GCA_947497905.1. Lineage (GTDB taxonomy): Bacteria > Pseudomonadota > Alphaproteobacteria > Rhodobacterales > Rhodobacteraceae > CANMIH01. The sequence goes on along the minus strand of CANMIH010000001.1, from coordinate 284,579 downwards.
GGCGGGCTTGGCTTGATGATCACCTGATACTGGTAATAATGCTGCAACCGGTTCGGGTTTTCCCCATAGCGTCCATCGGTGGGACGGCGCGAGGGCTGTACATAGGCCGCCGCCCAGGATTTTGAGCCCAGCGCCCGCAATGTGGTTGCCGGGTGAAATGTACCAGCGCCCACTTCCATGTCGTAAGGCTGAAGGATCGCACAACCTTTCGACGCCCAGTAGGTCTGGAGTCGCAGGATGATTTCCTGGAAACTGCGCGGTTTGGGCAGAGTATCGGCCATAATGGGGCTCCTGGGATCAGATTGTGGTCTGATTAGGCGGGCTGGCGCGCGGGGTCAATGAGAGTGGCATAAATTTGAGGTGCAACTCAGGCCCTGTCTGATATTAGTCATGCAAAGTGACAGGATAAGATTAAGGACCAAAGGTCCAAAAGGGTGGCATGATTAAACGAACTTTTGCTTCATTGGCTGTTGCTGCGCTGATCGCCAGCAGCGCCGCAGCCCAACAAGAAACTGTATTTATTCAGATCGAAGCGCGCACCTCGCTGGTGTCTGCGCAGGCCAGCGTACAGCAATATGCCGGCCGCCTGCAGGATGTGAACGGTTTCTCGCTTGGGGGGGGATGGTACGGCGTTGCGCTTGGGCCCTACTCCCGTGCGGATGCAGATCGGGTGATTGCAACACTCAAAGCCCAGCGCGCCATCCCGCAGGATGCCTATGTGGCTGAGGCCTCAAGTTATGCCCGCCAGTTCTGGCCCATAGGATCGCAGGTATTGGATCAGGCCGCCGTTGCGCCTGCTGTGACCCCGACACAGGCCCCAGCACAAACAGCACCGGCCCAGCCTACGCCCACGCAGGAAGTCGTTGTCGCAGAACCCGCGCCCGAGGTTGTTGAGGAAACTCCACGTCAGGCCCGCGCCAGCGAAGGTAAGCTGAGCCGGGAACAGCGCAAAGAACTACAAGTCGCGCTGAAATGGGCCGGTGTTTACACATCCGGGATTGATGGCGCTTTTGGGCGCGGCACCCGCCGTGCCATGCGCAGCTGGCAGGAAGAAAACGGCTTTGAGCCAACAGGCGTTCTGACCACGCGACAGCGCGCGGCTCTTATGGGGCAATACAATGCCATTCTTGATGGTATGAACATGAACGCACATCTCGACACCCAAGCCGGTGTTGCGATGGATCTGCCCCTAGGGGCCGTGGCCTTTGACCGTTACGAAGCCCCCTTTGCTCTGTTCTCGCCCACCGGCACAGTTCCAGACGCTCGGGTGCTTCTGATCAGCCAGCCCGGTGACGCCAAAAAGATGGCCGGCCTATACGAAATCATGCAAACGCTTGAGATCGTGCCCTTTGAAGGGAAACGTGAGCGCAACGCCAATGGCTTTCTTCTCACCGGTGCCAATGATCGCATTGTCAGCCATACCGAGGTGAGCCTGCGCGGGGGCGAGATCAAGGGCTTCACTCTGGTTTGGCCCGCAGGTGACGAAGAGCGCCGGGCCCGTGTTCTGGACCTGATGCAAAAGAGCTTTGCCCGCAGCGAAGGTGTTTTGCCTGCCACAGCGGCCACGGATTCGGGGCAATCGGTTGATCTGGTATCCGGCCTGAAAGTACGCCGTCCACGTACCAATGGTTCGGGGTTCTTTGTGGATGGCCGAGGTACCGTAATCACCAGCGCCGAAACCGTCGCCTCCTGTGAGCGGATCACCCTAAATGGGGTTTACGAAGCCAAAGCCTCGGCTGCCGATCCCGCTCTGGGCGTTGCCATTCTGACGCCGACAGACACGCTTGCACCGCTCAGCTCAGCCATTTTTGCTGCCAATGCGCCGCGCCTGCAGGCCGAGATTGCAGTCGCAGGCTATTCCTTCGGCGGCCGTCTCAGCGCCCCGACCCTGACCTTTGGCAATTTTGAAGACGCTCAGGGATTAAATGGAGAAGCCGAGATTGAACGGCTCGCTCTTGCGGCCCTGCCGGGTGACGCCGGTGGTCCTGTGTTTGACGCAGGCGGCATGGTCATGGGTGTTCTGCTCCCCAAATCAACCGACGGAGCGCGCCGTCTGCCCGACAGCGTCAGCTTTGCTGCAGATGCAGCGCAGGTGCTGGATTTCGCCCGGGCCAGCGGCGTTCGCGTTTCGGCACAGAGTGGGACAGGCACCCTGGCGCCCGAAGATCTGACCACAATTGCCGCAGATGTCACCGTATTGGTGAGCTGCTGGTAATCGGTGGAAATTGGGGGCACTGCCCCCGCATCTGGCGCCGCACAGGGTGTTTTCAGCCAGATAGAATGCAAGAAGTTGCATCTGAACCAAGAAGGCGGGGCAATTTGCCTCGCCTTTGCTTTTGCGTAACAGCAATCGGATATGCTGACTGGACAGTTTGGGTTTGGGGGGTATTGTTCAGGGACACGAAAGGTGCCGCAGTGCAGAAACCCGATAGCCAAAACCCGAATGTGACCCAAATCACACCGACCTCGCCCATGGCGCCTTCTACGCATGGGGGGCGGGCCAAATGCCTGCAGCGTCTGGTTCGACTAGATCTGCCTGTGCCACGCACGGTGGCTTTGTCGTTTGATGCGGTCCATGGCATTGCCTCGGGGGATCTGCCGGATATGGACGCGCTGGTTGGGGCCTTCGCCACGGGGGCGCTGCTTTGTGTACGGCCCTCGTCGGAAGATCCTGATTGGGGTGGACCCGGCGCAATCCTGAATATCGGTATGAACGACGCCCGTTTTGTCGAGCTCTCTGATCGCATCGGCGCAGATGCGGCCGCAGCTTTGTATATCCGATTTGTGCAATCCTATGCCATTCACGTGGCCCGGCTTGATCCGGATATGTTTGACGATATTGAAGAAATCGGAACTGCCGGTCTCTCAGAAGCGCTTCGCGCCTATGAAGAAGAGGCGGAAGAAAAATTCCCGCAGGAGCCCGCCGTTCAGTTGCGCGAAGTCCTGCGCTCTATGGCCCGCGCCTGGGAAGGCACCACCGCGCGCCTTTTGCGACAGGCCAAAGGCGCGCCACTGGATGCGGGGCTTGGCCTGGTTGTACAGGAGATGGCGCTGGGATTGGGTCAGGGCGAATGCGGATCGGGTGTTCTACAGCTGGTCAATTCTGACACGGGCGCCGCGCAGGTCACCGGGCGCTATCTGAGCCAAAGTCAGGGCCGCGAAGCGCTCGAAGGCACAGCAAGTCTGTATCTGGTGAAGGATCCACGCGGCCCCTCTCTGGAAGAAGCTGAACCAGAAATCTTTGCGACCCTGCGCAAACATGCCGAATTGATGCGACGCCGGTTGCGCGAAGAGATGGAGATGGAATTCACCCTGGAAAATGGTGAAATCCACATTCTGGACGGGGTGCGCGTGGCCCGATCTTCGCGGGCGGCGCTCCAGATTGCGGTGCGTCTGGCAGAAGATAAAATCATCTCGCAACAAGAGGCCGTGACACGGATCGAACCCCGAGCCGTCTCTGAACTGCTGCACCGCCAGATCGCGCCGGACGCACCCCGCGATGTATTGGGGGTTGGGATCGCTGCCTCACCGGGGGCGGCCACCGGAAAGATTGTGTTCTCCGCCACCGAGGCGCAGGCCAGTTACGCCCGCAATGAGGCCTGCATTCTAGTGCGCCGGGAAACCTCGCCGGAAGACATTCGCGGCATGCATGCCGCGCGCGGTGTGCTGACCGAACGCGGCGGCATGACCAGCCATGCGGCCGTGATTGGGCGGGGGCTTGGCACGCCCTGCGTTGTTGGCGCGGCGCAGATGACCTTCAACCTCAAAAGCAAGAAGCTCACCGCCGAAGATGGTCGTGTTTTGCGCGAGGGCGACGTGATCACGCTGGATGGCACCAGCGGCGAGATCATTTTAGGTGCGCCGGAAACCGTCGAAGCGGCTTTGGATGACGCCTTTCAGACCCTCATGCGCTGGGCTGATGATGCACGTGACATCAAGATCCGGGCAAATGCCGACACCCCAGCAGACGCCGCAACCGCGCGTAATTTCATGGCCGAAGGCATTGGGCTTGTCCGCACCGAGCACATGTTTTTTGAAGAGGAACGTCTGACGCCGATGCGTGAGATGATCTTTGCCAATACCACCGAAGATCGCGAGGCCGCTTTGGCGGTCCTCCTGCCCATGCAGCGGGCCGATTTCACCGAATTGTTCCGCATCATGGAGGGGTTGCCGGTCTGCATCCGTCTCTTTGACCCGCCTTTGCATGAGTTTCTTCCCAGCAATAGAAGCGGGCTTCGTGAGCTGGCCGAGGCTCTGGATCTGCCTATCTCGGATGTCACACGTCGCGTGGAAGAGCTCAAGGAATACAATCCCATGCTGGGCCTGCGCGGCGTACGGCTTGGAGTCACGCTTCCTGAGATCTACGACATGCAAGCACGGGCAATCTTTGAAGCCACCCTAGACGCCGATGATGAGGGTGAACCCGTGGTGCCTGAGATCATGTTGCCGCTGGTCTCTGCCAAACGCGAAGTGGAACTTGTGCGCGCCCGTATTGACGCTGTTGCCGCCTCGGTGCGGGCAGAACGCGGTGAGGATTTCACCTATAGGCTTGGTGTTATGGTGGAAACGCCCCGATCCTGCCTGCGGGCGGATGAAATAGCGAGCCACGCCCATTTCCTGAGCTTCGGGACCAACGATCTGACCCAGATGACCTATGGATTGTCGCGCGATGATGCCGGGCGGTTTATGTCCAACTATGTGCAGCAAAAGGTCTTTGAAGAGGATCCTTTCCATGTTCTGGATGTGGAAGGTGTGGGTGAGCTGGTGGCCATTGGCGCAGAACGGGGCCGCATGGCCCGTCCGGATCTGACCCTGTCGATCTGTGGTGAACATGGGGGCAATCCGGAGTCCATTGCCTTTTGCCGTGCCGTTGGACTGGACTATGTGAGCTGCTCGCCCTTCCGCGTCCCAGTGGCACGTCTGGCCGCTGCGCATCTTGCCATCAAAGATACAATCGGGGCCTGATCTCCTGACAATCTGTGCGTTCAACGCAGGCCTGACGCGGCCTGTGTTGAAACATACTGACATTTTGCGTGTCTTTACCGAATTTGTAGAATTTTGTATGCAACTCCGGTTTTGCAGAGCTGCCCTCTGTCTGTACCGATAGCCAAGAAAGAGTTGCCCGATGTTTCGCGCCCTCCTGCTCGCCATCTCCACCCTTGCGGTGGCGTCTCCGTCGTTTTCCGAAGCCCCTCACGCAGGGGCTAAGCTCCTGTTTAAGCTGGAACAACAAGGATTGCGCAGCGCGGGATCAGCACGCATGCAACAGCTGGTGACACCCATTCAGGCTTCGGCGGTTCAGGGCACCGGTGGCGTGAAATACGATTCGTCCTGGCTCCGGGCTCAGCCCGTTGCAGCAGGCGGAAGCGACTGGCAGTGTCTTGCAGAGGCGCTTTATTTTGAAGCGCGCGGTGAAACCGTTAAAGGTCAGTTTGCAGTGGCTGAGGTCATTATGAACCGGGTCGACAGCAAACGGTTCCCCAATTCGGTCTGCGGTGTGATCAATCAGGGCACCGGCCGCAAGTTTGCCTGCCAGTTCACCTACACCTGTGATGGCAAACCAGAGAACATAGGCGATCAAGCGGCCTGGCAGAATGTCGGAAAAGTGGCCCGTGCCGTTCTGGACGGCGCCCCTCGGGCCCTGACCAAAGGCGCCACTTACTACCATGCCACATGGGTTCAGCCCAAATGGTCCCGGAAATTCAAGCGGACTGCGCGGATTGGCGTGCATATGTTCTACCGCCCCTAAGCTGTCGCAGCAGGTAAACCCTATGCCGCAGCGGGCCTTTGCTTTGCAGCAAAGCCCGCCTATACGGACGGCACCGCAATACACAGGGCACCGCTATGGCAGACACTGAAACCTCACTCGCCTTTGACCACCCTTCGGCCCGTGCCGAGGCCACCGAAGGCGGCACGACATGTGATCGACTGCTGGTTCGGGATCACATGGTCGAGGTTGAAATTGGCGCCTTTCAGGGGGAACGCAATCTCCTGCAAAGGGTCAAATTCGACGTTGTGGTTGAAGTGGCGCCCTTCACGCATGACATCGATGACGATGTAGATCAGATCATGTCCTATGATCGTGTCACCGAAGCCATTGCCGTCGAACTCGATGCCGAACGCCTGAACCTGCTAGAAACATTGGCGTTGCGGATTGCAGACCGCATTCTGATCGAACCGCAGGCCCAACGTGTGTTTGTGCGGATTGAGAAACTTGATCGCGGACCCGGCGCGCTTGGTGTCGAAATCGTCCGAACCAAAGCGGATCTGACTGAGACGCAGACCAACACCCGCCGCGCTCCGCGCATCGTACATCTTTCAAACGCAGCGGCCGAAGATCCTCGTCTTTCTGATTGGCTCGACACCCTGATTGCCCGCGATGAGCCGGTGATCCTGACCTGTCAGGCCACCGCCCTGCCCCGACCACAGGTCACTTCCGCCGATCATCAGCGTAAGATTGATCTGCTGGCGATCGAACAGAACGCCTGGGTGCTGGCTGCGCGTGATCCAAGATTACATGTTGTTGCAACCCGGACTGAACTCGATTGGGCCATCAAAAACGGCCAGCCCTGTGTCTGGGCCCCTTCGAAACTTGTCCTGGATGCGACGCAAGCGCCTGAAACGGTTCTCGCCGAAGATCTCACGGTCTGGTTTGCAGAGGATATGCAGGCCTGTGACGTGATCGCCATCGGCACAGCTCTGCCTGAAAATATCGCTGTTTCCGTCCGGATGCTTGATCCGGGCGCGGCCTTGTTTTAGCGCTTAGTTACCCCTTAGACTAAAATAAAGATCAATCCGTGCCCAAGATGAATGACTATTACCGCCCCCTTGTGCGCTTTGATTCTTTGCGCCCCGCACATGCCCTTGATGTTGCAGGAGGCCCCGGATGGTGGGTAGAGGCCGTGCATCATCGTCGCGACAGTGCGGATCTTGCCCGGGTCGATGTCGCCGATGTACCATCAGAGTGGCAAGACCGGATCAGCGCCAAACGCCCTTCCATTGCCGGGCTTGAGTTTGATCAGCCCCACTTAATGGGCATTCTGAATGTCACTCCGGACAGTTTTTCGGATGGGGGGCAGCACGCGGATGCGACACGTGCCCTTAAACACGCCCGGCAGATGGTCGAGGATGGAGCAACCCTTCTTGATGTGGGCGGCGAAAGCACGCGCCCCGGTGCCATCACGGTGCCCCCCGCTGCAGAAATTGCGCGTATTGAGCCGGTCATTCGTGCCATTCGGGCGCAGCTTTCGGTTCCTATTTCGGTCGATACCCGCAAATCAAGCGTAGCAGAGGCCGCGTTGAAGTGTGGGGCCAATCTGATCAATGACGTATCCGGCTTTACCTATGACCGGATGTTGGGGCATTTCTGTGCCCGTAGCGACTTGCCTGTCTGCATCATGCATGCGCAGGGTGACCCCGAGACCATGCAAGACGATCCGCAATATGAAGATGCCTTGTTGGATGTGTATGATTTTCTCTCCGACCAGATCGATATGCTGGCCGGACTAGGGATCTCCCGCGACCGCATCATCGTTGATCCGGGGATTGGGTTCGGCAAATCGCTCGCCCATAATCTCAAGATCCTCAACGGGCTCTCGCTCTATCATGGGTTGGGCTGTCCTATTTTGCTTGGGGCGTCACGCAAGGGCTTCATCCGCAAGATAACCGGCGCCTCTCCCGCCGCCGCCCGCATGCCCGGGTCCGTGGCCACCGCTTTGGCTGGTGTGGCGCAGGGTGTTCAAGTGTTCCGAGTTCACGATGTGGCAGAAACCAAGCAGGCGCTTGATGTCTGGCGCGCTATTTCCGAAGGAGAGTATTATGACACGTAAGTTATTTGGTACGGACGGCGTGCGGGGAACCGCCAACACATATCCCATGACAGCAGAAATGGCATTGATGCTTGGATCTGCGGTGGGTCGCTATTTCCGCAACGAGCACCATGGCGTACACCGGGTCGTTATCGGCAAAGACACCCGCCTGTCTGGCTACATGTTTGAAAACGCATTGACCGCTGGCCTGACCTCTACCGGAATGAATGTTCTGCTGCTGGGGCCTGTCCCAACCCCGGCTGTGGGTTTGCTGACCCCTTCGATGCGGGCTGATCTCGGCATCATGATCTCGGCAAGTCACAATCCCGCGGATGACAACGGCATCAAGTTTTTTGGCCCCGATGGTTTCAAACTGTCCGACAGTGTTGAGGCCGAGATCGAAGCTTTGGTAGCAGCGGGTGTGCGCCCCGCTAACCCGGAAAACATTGGCCGCGCCAAGCGGATCGATGACGCGCGGTTCCGCTATCAGGAACGTGTGAAAACCACCCTGCCCTCGGGGCTCCGGTTGGATGGTCTCAAAGTTGTGGTCGATTGCGCCAATGGAGCAGCCTACAAAACGGCCCCGGAAATCCTCTGGGAGCTTGGCGCAACCGTCATTCCTTTGGGCGTGTCGCCGGACGGTTTAAATATCAATGACGGCTGTGGCTCAACCAAACCGCAGGCTGCGGCCGAGGCCGTTGTGGCCCACGGAGCAGATGTGGGCATCTGTCTGGATGGCGATGCAGATCGGATCATCTTGATTGATGAGACGGGCAAGGTTGCTGATGGTGATCAGATCATGGCCCTTATGGCCGCGCGTTGGGCCGCTGAAGATCGGCTGAAAGGGGGCGCATTGGTGGCCACTGTGATGTCGAACCTTGGTCTTGAACGGTTCATGGATGCCAAAGGGTTGCGGCTTGAGCGGACCAAGGTTGGCGACCGCTATGTTGTTGAATCCATGCGCAAAAATGGCTTCAACCTTGGCGGTGAGCAGTCCGGCCACATCGTGATGACCGACTATGCCACCACGGGCGACGGCCTGATGGCCGGCATGCAGTTCCTTGCGGAGATGGTGCGCAGTGGCAAACCCGCCTCGGAACTGACCCGCAGCTTTGAACCCGTGCCGCAGCTGTTGAAGAATGTGCGCTACGGCGCAGGCCAAACCCCGCTTGACGCGGCCAATGTCAAATCCGCCATCGCCGAGGCTGAGGCCCAGCTTGTGGGCAAAGGCCGCCTCCTGATCCGCAAATCCGGCACTGAACCGCTGATCCGGGTGATGGCGGAATGCGAAGATGATAGTCTTTTGACCCAGGTGGTTGATGGCATCGTTGCCGAGGTTCAGGCGGTCGCTTAACACGCCTTGCCGTGTTCAGACAAAGCTAAGGCGGGGACTACCCCGCCTTTTTTCGTGCAAAGGGAGCCAGAAGCAGCCCCCAAAGCGTGAAGAACACCCCAAACACAAGTTTGAGACCGGCCCAGCCCGCGACAAAGCCAGTTCCAGCAAAAACCGCGCCTTCAAAACTGGCCGGAACAGCGGGTTCAAATGTGGCATAGGCTTTGCCAGCCACTCCGCGGTCACCCATATGGGTGGCCAGTTTCGCACGCATAAAGGGCCCTGCCCCTTCCAAAGATTGCAGTGCATCGCTGAGCACTCCCAGACGCGCCACCTGTGCCGTCATGTTCTGGGCTTGCGTCTGTGCGCGGGGCCCTTCTTTGGCCAAAGCTGCTATATAACTCGTAAGCGTTTCGCCCTGCGCCGCCGCGTCCGCTTCGTAGGTGGCAACCACATCGCGAAGTTCATCTACAGCGCCTCCCAAACGCTGTATGTACTGCTGCGAAAACTCGGGGAACTGCGAGAAGCCCACGGCACCTAAAAGACCTCCCGCCACTGTCAAAATACGCAACATGTTCTGCCCCTTGGCTTCTAGATCTGTTCAAGCTGCAACGGGCAGGCCTGTTCGATCCGTGTTTCAATCACTCTACGAATCTCTTCCATTCCGGCAATCTTGGCATCAATCTCTGCAAGCTTCTGGCGAAGAAGCGCCCGCACCTCATCCTCCCCAAGCGAGCCGCGCATCTGCACAAGCAGAGCCCGGATATCGGCAAGTGAAAATCCCAGAACCTGCGCCTGTCGAATTAAGGTCACCACACGTTCCTGCCGCGGGTCAAAGTCACGATACCCGTTGCTGCGACGCACGGACGAGATCAACCCTTCGCGCTCATACAGGCGAAGAGTATCGCGGCTGATCCCGCAGCGCTCTGCCAATTCTCCAATACGCATGAAACCTCCTTGACCTTGGACCGTGCTCCAAGGTTTATAGCCTGTGGCATTCGAAACAAAGGAAAACTCGAATGTTATCCCAAGATACCATGTACCGTCTCAACCGGGTCTCTGCGCTTTATGATTTGATCGTAACCTGGCCCTTTGCGACCCCGTTTACCATTGGCCTATTTTTCTGGGCCGTTGGTCACCTCCACGCCGCCTTCGGCTGGGCCGCTTTACCAGAGCTCAGTGTCTTTGGTGTGTTGTTTGGCAATTTCTTTGGAACGGTTGTGCTGATCTGGTCCGCTGTCCGCCTTCACCTCAAAGACCTGCGCCTCATGCGCTACGATGCATTGGGGCGCTGGCTTTTCTCGGCCTGGATGTTGAACGCCGCTCTGAACGGCGCCAGCCCTGTGATCTGGGTTTTTATCGCAATTGAGCTGAGCTTTGCGGTGTTGCAATCCCTGCCCGCCAAAGAAAAAGGGCGACCCGAGGCCGCCCTTTCTTAACAGAATGTCGTCAGATCACAGGCCGCGCACGTGGTGCTTGGCATAGATCTCGACGACTTTGGCCACCGCCTGTTCCGGCGTGAGCTCTTCGCTCTCGCCGGTCCGACGCGAGGTCAGTTCAACCACACCATTTTTCAACCCACGCGGGCCAACGGTGATGCGCCATGGCAGACCGATCAGATCCATGGTCGCGAATTTGCCACCGGCCCGTTCTTTACGGTCGTCATAGAGCGGCTCGAGGCCCAGCGCCTCAAAGCTCTTCTCCAGAGCCTCACAGGCCGCATCCGCCTCTTCGTCACCTTGCTTGAGGTTCACGATGCCCACGTGGAAGGGAGTCACACCCTCAGGCCAGATGATGCCTTTGTCGTCATGCGAGGCCTCAATGATGGCCCCCAATAGACGGGACACACCAATGCCATGTGAGCCCATGTGAACCGGGGTCGGTTTGCCATCCGGCCCCTGTACGGTGGCGTTCATAGCTTCCGAATACTTGGTGCCAAAGTAGAAGATCTGACCAACCTCGATACCACGGGCAACGCGGCGGCGCTCTTCTGGCACCTGATCAAACAGCGCTTCGTCATGAGTTTCATCGGTGCGAGCATAACGCGAGGTGAACTCTTCCAAAACCGCCTGACACTGTTCGACACTGTCAAAATCGATCTCGCGATCGCCAAAGGTCAGATCGGTCACTTCACTGTCGTAGAAGACCTCGGATTCACCGGTGTCTGCCAGAACAAGGAATTCATGGGTGTCGTCGCCGCCAATCGGCCCGGAATCGGCCCGCATCGGGATCGCCTGCAGGCCCATACGCTCATAGGTGCGCAGGTAGCTGACCAGGTGACGGTTGTAGGCGTGCAGCGCGTCTTCTTTGGTCAGATCAAAGTTATAGCCGTCTTTCATATAGAATTCCCGGCCTCGCATCACGCCAAAGCGCGGGCGGATTTCATCGCGGAACTTCCACTGGATCTGATAGAGGGTCAGCGGCAGGTCTTTGTACGACGCCACATGGGCGCGGAACACATCGGTGAAGAGCTCTTCTGCGGTGGGCGAGAACAGCATGTCGCGGTCATGACGGTCTTTCATGCGCAGCATTTCTTCGCCGTAACCGTCATAGCGGCCGGACTCGCGCCACAGATCTGCGGTCTGCAGGGTCGGCATCTGCATCGGGATGTGACCGGCTTTGGCCTGTTCTTCGTGGATGATGTTCTCGATCTTACGCAGAACTTTGAAGCCCATGGGCAGCCAGGAATAGATCCCGGCAGACTGCTGTTTGATCATACCAGCGCGCAGCATGTAGCGGTGGCTGACGATCTGCGCCTCAGACGGCGTTTCCTTGAGAACGGGCAGGAAGTAACGGGATAGGCGCATAAGGACCCTCAGTGGACAAGCTGTTTTTCTGCGTTTTGGGCCATGAGGCGGTTCATTGCAAGAGATCACAGCATTTCACGACTTCGTGAGGAGCGTGACCCAAACCGCCAGGGTCGGCGTAACCGGCATACAACAGGTTGAGAGGACACTCTGATGACGTTTAAATCTACATGCATTGCCGCCGCCCTGACACTTGCAGGTCTCACAGGCACTGCTCAGGCGAACACTATTGTCGACATTGCCGCCGGTGACGATCGATTCAGCACCTTGGTAGCAGCAGTGACCGCCGCGGGTCTGGCGGATACTTTGGCAGGCCCCGGCCCCTTTACGGTTTATGCCCCCGTGAATGACGCCTTTGCCGCACTGCCCGACGGCACGGTCGAAACGCTTTTAAAGCCCGAGAACAAAGACAAACTCACCAATGTTTTGCTCTATCATGTAGACGACCGCAAACTTAGTGCCGCGGACTTTCCTTCAGGTTCAACCTATTTCAAACCAGTGTTGGCCTCGGAACGCCTCTGCATCACCGCCGGGGCGGGTGTGACCATCGCGGATGGGACAGGTGACACGGCAAATGTTGTGATTGCAGACATCGTCGCGGATAACGGCATCATCCACGTGATCGATAAGGTGCTTTTGCCGGGGACACGCCCTGCGTGCCACTAACAGCACGACAGGCATGAACGTGACGGACGGTCCTTATGGGGCCGTCCGTTTTGCTTAGGATCTGGCCTGACGCCACGCAAAAAGATGCGCCAACAGCGGAAAGCCCAGAAACAGCACCCATTGCGGTTGGATCCACAGGTTATCCAGCCACAGGATCCCACCGGTTAGAAACAACCCGGCCCAACCCAGCTGGAGCAGGGTCGTAAAGACCAGCAGATCACCATTGGGCCGAAAAGCCAGCCGCAGATAGGCCAGGGCCAGCACGCCCAGAACCACGGTGACCGCGTGCCAGAGCACCCAGCCCATCACTCGCAGATCCCCCTCTGGCAGGATGGTCTCAAAGGGTTCGGAATACTGTGGCCCGCCTCCAAACACATGCAGGCACAGGGTCAAAGCCATCGCAACGGCAAGAGCGAGAAAGGAACGGGACATGGGGTTTCTCCGATACATCGATTCCATACGGTTACGTATGGTGTGAAATATGCGCTGGAAAGAGTCAATACGCCCCCGTATGGTCACCAAATGACCAGACCCAGATTGTCTCAGGAAGATTGGATTGCAGCCGGCTTTCGCGCGCTTGCCAAAGGCGGCCCCGGTGCCTTGCGCGCCGAGGCGATTGCGCGTGATCTCAAAACCACCAAGGGCTCGTTCTATTGGCATTTCAAAGATCTGCCCGCGTTCAAATCCGCCATGCTGCAGTTCTGGGCCGAACGCGCGACCACCACGATCATTGACCGGCTGACACCCCTGCCCCCCGGGTTGCCCCGCCTTAAGGCGCTGATTGACGTGGCCTCAGAGACACCTGAGGAATTTGGCGGCACGGCCGTCGAACCCGCCATCCGCGACTGGGCCCGCTATGACGCAGAGGCGGCTCAGCTGCTGCAACAGGCTGACGGCGCCCGCATTGCCTATCTAGCACAGGAGCTTGCCCAGATCGGGGTAACCAACCCAGAGGCCGCGCGGCTTTTTTACGCCGCTCATCTGGGACTTGAGCAGCTTTCCGCAACACAGGCTGACACCGGGCGCAAGGCACGTTATCTGTTGCTGGACTTGATGCAATCCCCTAGCACCTAGGCGTGAGAAACATCTGAGCCGATAGACCATCTTTTGGGAGCGCGCATGCCACTGCCCGTCGAAAAACAAGCCAAATACTGGGGGATCAGCGCCGCCGTTGGGGCCCTGATCCTGTGGTTCCTTGGCGATGTGCTATTGCCCTTCGTCATCGGCGCAGCGATTGCCTATTTCCTTGATCCCGTGGCGGACCGGCTTGAGCGGATGGGGTTCACCCGCGCGGCGGCGACCGGGATTATAACGGTGATCTGCCTCATGGGGGTGATCATCATGGTGCTTGCCATCATCCCAACACTCGTCAATCAGGCGGTGGCGCTGTTTAATGTGGCGCCCACATTGTTCAGCGACCTGCAGGCCTTTCTCTCTGAACGCTTTCCCAGCCTGATCAATGAAAAAAGCGCGCTACGGCAGGCGCTTGGCAATGTCGGGCAGATGATCCAGTCGCGTGGGGGCGAGTTGGTCAACACGGTGCTCAGCTCGGCCTTTTCTGTGCTGAACTGGATCATGCTTTTGGTCATTTCACCGGTTGTGGCCGTCTATCTTCTGCTGGACTGGGACCGGATGATCGAGCGCATTGACGAACTTCTACCGCTGGATCACGCCCCAACGGTGCGCCATCTGGCACGTGATGTGGATGCGGTTCTTGCCGGGTTTGTGCGCGGTATGGGCTCGGTCTGCATGATCCTCGGTGGATACTATGCGGTCGCTTTGTGGCTGGTGGGTTTGAACTTTGGGCTGGTTGTTGGGGTGATCGCAGGCATGCTGACCTTCATTCCCTATGTTGGTTCGTTGGTCGGCGGTGTTCTGGCCATTGGTCTGGCCCTGTTCCAGTTCTGGGGCGAATGGCACTGGATTGCCGTCGTCGCCGTCATCTTCCTGTCAGGACAGGCTGTTGAGGGCAACTTCCTCACCCCCCGTCTGGTGGGAAAATCCGTGGGCCTGCATCCTGTCTGGCTGCTTCTGGCCCTGTCGGTCTTTGGCTCGCTTTTTGGCTTTGTCGGCATGCTGGTCGCGGTGCCATTGGCTGCGTCCCTTGGGGTACTGGCACGTTTCGCAACCGATCAGTATAAAGGGGGCCGCCTATATCGCGGCATCGTCGGGCGCGAGGACACGTAAATGACCAAAGAACAACTGCAGATGCCCCTGCCCGTTCGCACGGCGCGGGGTCGAGAAGACTTTTTCGTCAGCGAATCAAACGCGCTGGCGGTTGCTCTTGTTGAAGGCTGGCAAAACTGGCCTGCCATGAAAATGGTGCTGTCCGGCCAGCCGGGGTCGGGTAAAACCCATCTGGCGCATGTCTGGGCCGCGCTGTCCGGCGCTCAGATTGTCGCCGCAAAGGATCTGCCCCATCAGGATATCCCCGCTTTGGCCGCGACCCCGGTTGTGGTCGAAGACATCGATGAAATCGCCGGTGACCGGGACATCGAAGAGATCCTGTTTCACCTGCACAACATGGCCCTGGCGCAGGGCAATGCTTTGATGTTGACCGGGGCGCAGCCACCCAACCACTGGCCCCTGAGCATTCCAGACCTCAAAAGCCGCATGATGGGCGCGCAAGCCGCCTCGCTCACTGGGCCGGATGACCGTCTGCTGGCCGCAATCCTCGTGAAGCTTTTCGCTGATCGGCAGATTGTGCCCACCATGGATGTCATCCCCTATCTGCTCCGCCAGATGCCCCGAAGCTATGGTGCGGCCAAGGGGATTGTGGAGGCATTGGACAAAGCCGCGCTTGGGCGCAGCGGCGGGGTTAACCGCCCCCTTGCGGTTCAGGTGATGGCCCAGCTTGCGCAAGAGCGTTAGGGCGTGCAAGATGCGGTGACGCAAAACGAAACGGTGTTTTGATCTCCGTCATGAAAGTTTTGCATTCTCTAATGCATAAGCCGGATATGACCCAAGCAGACTTTCTCAAATCCCCGCGCCCCGCCCCTGTTGAACTCGAAGATTTTGACGCCACTGGCCCCGGTCGGTTTCACAATCGTGAGCTCAGCTGGCTTGGCTTCAACTGGCGCGTCTTGGAGGAAGCAGAAAACCCCCGTGTTCCTCTGCTTGAACGGATGCGGTTTCTGTCGATTTCTGCGGCCAACCTTGATGAGTTTTTCACCGTTCGGGTCGCGGGGCTTCGTGAATTGGCCCGCGCGGGTAACACCACACCCGCGGCAGATGGCTTGACGCCCGCTAAACAGCTTTCGCTGATTGATCAGGATGCACGCCGGTTGATGCAAGAACAGCTGCGGGTTCTAAGCGATCTTCGTAGCTTGATGGAAGCCGAAAACATCAGCATCGTGTCGCGGGAGGATCTGACCAAAGCCGATACCGAATTTCTGGCCGATGCTTTCCTCGATCAGGTGTTTCCGGTCCTGTCACCTCTCGCCATTGACCCGGCCCACCCGTTCCCCTTCATTGCCAATATGGGCTATTGTCTTGCGCTTCAGCTAGAGCGCAATCGCGACCATCGTCCGCTTCAGGCCCTTCTGCCGATTCCGCAGCAGATTGACCGCTTTATGCGCTTGCCTGCTGAGGCCGGAACGCACCGGTTCATCCTGCTGGAAGACGTACTTCTGCTCCATATCGACAGCCTGTTCCCCGGGTATAAAGCGCTCCATCATTTTGGTTTCCGCGTACTGCGCGACAGCGACCTTGAGGTTGAGGAAGAAGCCGAAGATCTGGTGCGCGAATTTGAGGTTGCGTTGAAACGCCGCCGCCGAGGCGAGGTGATCAGGCTGACCATCAGCGCCGGTGCCCCCGAAGGGCTGCGCGAGATTGTCATGGAAGAGCTTGGCGTGGACGACGCCGAAGTCACCGAAATTGACGGTTTGATTGGTCTCGAAGACACCAAAGAGCTGGTGATTGAAGATCGACCAGATCTGTTGTGGCCGGTGTTCACGCCACGTGTTCCCGAGCGGGTTCAGGATCACGACGGCAATATGTTTGAAGCCATCAAACAAAAAGACATGCTGCTCCACCACCCCTATGAAACCTTTGATATGGTGGTGCGTTTTCTGCGACAGGCGGCGATGGATCCTCATGTCGTTGCGATCAAACAGACCCTGTACCGCACGTCAAAGAAATCACCGATTGTCGAAGCCCTTTGTGAAGCGGCAGAAGACGGGAAATCGGTCACGGCTCTGGTCGAACTGAAGGCCCGTTTTGACGAGGCCGCCAACATTCGTCAGTCGCGCCGACTTGAACGCGCAGGCGCACATGTGGTCTATGGATTTCTCGAATGGAAAACCCACGCCAAAATCAGCCAGGTGGTGCGCCGCGAAGGTGACAAGCTGGTGACCTACACCCATTGGGGCACCGGAAACTACCACCCGATCACGGCCAAGGTTTACACAGACCTGAGCTTTTTCACCTGTGATGCCTCTCTGGGGCGCGATGCGGCCAAACTGTTCAACTACTTGTCGGGCTATGCCAAACCCGAAGGGCTCGAAAACCTGCGCTTCTCGCCCCACACGCTGAAATCCGGCATGCTCGATTTGATTGAGGCCGAGATGGATCACGCCCGAAACGGGCGACCGGCCCAGATTTGGCTGAAGGTGAATTCGCTGATCGACCCTGACATGATCGACGCGCTATATCGCGCAAGTCAGGCCGGCGTGCAGATTGATCTGGTTGTGCGCGGTATTTGTGGTCTGCGCCCCGGCGTCAAAGGCCTGTCAGATAACATCCGCGTCAAATCAATTGTCGGGCGGTTTCTCGAGCATTCGCGGATTGTCTGCTTTGGCAATGGTCACGGCCTTCCGCATCGCGAAGCGCGGGTCTTTATGTCTTCTGCGGATTGGATGGGCCGAAATCTCAACCGTCGCATTGAAACCGGTGTTGAAATCAACAACCCCACGGTCAAAGCCCAGATCGTCAGTCAGGTTATGGCCGCCAATCTGGCGGATACGGCACAAAGCTGGGTGATGGAGCCGGATGGCAAATTCACGCGCCATGCCATACCCACAGGCGAACGCGCCTTTAGCTGTCACCGCTTTTTCATGGAGAACCCTTCGCTCTCAGGGCGCGGATCGGCAGGTGCCTCTGATGTGCCCCAGCTGACACACAAAGACTAGCCTGCGCGCTCGGCGCAAAAATCGACACGACGCCGCCCGAGCTTTGACGTGAGGCGGCGTTATTTTTCTCAATGTTCCTATACCAATGACATAAAAGTCGCGGCTGCGAATCCTTGACCCTCTGGCCCCGGTCCGACAATAATTTTACCCTAACTGGGGACGATTATGACCGAACAAACTGACCTGGCACCTGACGATTGGGAACCCTTCGGACACCCGCTTTTTGAAGACCCCAAAGCCCGTGCTCTGTCGCGTGTCGGCGTTGTCGACATCGGATCAAACTCGGTGCGCATGGTGGTCTTTGATGGCGCCGCCCGAAGCCCGGCCTATTTCTTTAACGAGAAAATCCTCTGTGGCCTTGGCGCCGGGATGAACGAAACCGGCCACCTCAACCCCGAAGGTAAAGAGCGCGCTCGGGCGGCCCTGAAACGGTTTCAACTTTTATCGGAGAGCATGGACCTGCCCCCTTTGACAGTGGTTGCCACCGCGGCCATGCGCGAGGCGCAGGACGGCGCGAGCTTTCGCGAAGAGCTAGAGCAAGACACCGGGTTGAAAATCTGGGTCATTGACGGCGAAGAAGAGGCTCGTCTCTCTGCGCAGGGCGTTCTACTGGGCTGGCCCGGATCTTACGGATTGGTCTGTGATATTGGCGGCTCGTCTCTTGAGCTTGCCGAAATCAACGACGGAGAGGTTGGCAAGCGCATCACCTCGCCGCTGGGACCGCTTAAGCTACGTGATCTTGGCGACCGGAAAACCCGCGAAGCCCATATCCGTGCCGTTCTCGACGAATTGGCCGCCTTTATGGGCCCACAACGTGACCGTTTGTTTCTTGTAGGGGGCAGCTGGCGGGCCATTGCCCGGATCGATATGGAGCGTCGCGGATATCCTCTGCACGTTCTCCATGAATATCGCATGGATATGCGCTCGGTGCGCGAAACCGCAGCGATGATTGCCACTGCGGATCTGGAAAAGTTGCGCAAAGCCTGTGGGCTCTCGACCACTCGGATGGATCTTGTGCCCTATGCCGCTGAGGTTTTGCTTCAGTTGATGGACAAATTTGAGCCCAAAGACATCGCCTTGTCGAGTTATGGCATTCGCGAAGGTCTTTTGTATGAACAGATGCCGCAGGAAATTCGCGACCGCGATCCGCTGATTGAATCCTGCCGTTTTGCCGAAGCGAAAGATGCCCGTATTCCCGGCTTTGGCAAACGCCTGTATAAATTTGTGCGGCCTCTGTTCCCCGCAGCTGATGATGCGCGGCGGCGGCTGATCAAATCTGCCTGTTTGTTGCATGACGTGAGCTGGCGGGCCCACCCAGATTATCGCGCAGAAGTCTGTTTCGACAATGCCACCCGCGCCAATCTCGGCGGATTGAAGCACTCGGAACGGATCTATCTTGGACTTGCTCTGTTGCACCGCTATCGCAACAAACGGGAGGGCAATCGGTTCGAAGAACTGTTCGACTTGCTGGACAGCCAAAGCCAGCAAAGCGCCGAAATCCTTGGAAAAGCCATGCGATTTGGTGCGATGATCTGGACGGCGGACCGCGCGGACCATGAGGCCCGTTTAGAATGGGATCCGCAAAACCGCGCACTTGAGTTGCACCTCAGTGCCCAGGCCGCTCCTTTGTTTGGCGAAGTCGCGGAATCGCGCTTTGCGGCTCTGGCACAATCTCTGGGGGCCAGAAGCGCAGAGCTTAAGGTCAATTAGAGATCGATTTCCTCAGATGGTTCGATCTCTGTTTCTGATCTGCGACGTAAAATAATATCGCCGTTGGGCAGAACCTCGGGTGGGTGGTAGAGCGTCCAATCTTCCACCTGCTCCAAAAGGTCTTTCATGGCCGGGCCCATTTCGGTGACAAAGCTGCGCATGGCGGGCTCCATCTCACGGGCCAAGCCTTCAAGTTCTTCGAGCGCGGGCTCCATCTCCGTCATAAGGCCGCGCAAGATCATCTTCGCCCCCTCTTCCATGAGCGAAAACCCCTCTTCCGGCTCTTGTTCTGCAGAAAGAGGTGCAGAGAGCATTGTTAGAACGAGGGCGGGGTACAGCACAAAACGGGTCATAGGGTAAGTATACCGCAATTCCGCAACGATGGGGCAACAAAGCCGCCACAGCTAATGGACCGGCGGCGAAGATTCGCGCATGACGATAGTCAGATCGCACGCAAACTCCCCAACTTCTCGACAGATTTACCCATGCCATCTTCTGAATCAGAGGTGTTTCAGCTCAATTTTCAGGCTATTTCATTCAAGAAGCAGCAATTTTGGGAAAATTTCGACTTCTCTGGCCGGGCGCCACACTTCACTAACGTTTATCAAATAAGTATCTATCAACCTAAGCACGATCAGGGCCCACCGCCCATCAGACTACAGGACAAACAGGTGCTGCCAGACAAGGCCTTTGAAGAATACGACATCTTGGACGCCATCGACCTCGCCATCATTGTGATGGAAGTGGGAGAAGACGGTCTGCCTCGTTATGTAGCTATGAACAAAAAGTCCCGTGACTTCACGTCTCTGACACATGATGACATTTACGGAAAAACCGCGCTGGAGATTTTTGGCGGCGCAACCGGTGAGCGTGCGTTAAATCGACATCTCGAGGCTCTGAGCAAAGCCGAGGCCACCACCTACGACATCAGCTTGCCGTCCATCCAAAAAACAACCTATCTCCGCACACGATTGCAGCCCGTTTTTGACAAAACCGGAAAAGTGACACATCTGATTGGATCATCGACCGATGTAACCTCTGAGAGAGAACGTGACACTGCGCTCGAACTGTCGAAACTGGCGCAAGAAAAAGCGGAAGAAGCCAGCAAAGCCAAAGAACGTTTTCTGGCCAATATGAGCCATGAGATCCGCACGCCTATGAACGGGATTCTTGGAATGTGCGAACTCTTGGCTGAAACAGCTTTGGATGATCAACAGGCTTTGTTTGCAAACACGATTTTCAATTCGGCCTCTGCTCTGCTCAGCCTTGTGAATGATGTGTTGGATTTCTCCAAGATTCAGGCCAACAAAATTTCGATCCAAGACGCCCCCTTTTCGATGCGCGCGCTTGTGTTCGATCTCGACACGCTGTTAACCGCCAAGGCTGAATTTAAGGGGCTGCGACTGGAAATCGACTATCCGGACACCCTGCCCTCAAATTTTGTTGGCGACAGCAACAAGATCCGTCAGATCCTGCTCAACCTGATTGGCAATGCCATTAAGTTCACCGAAGTTGGGCATGTTTCGCTGACCATAACCTATGATCCGGATCACCCAGATTATCCCCTTCAACTCGTTGTCACCGATACAGGCCCCGGAATTCCTTTGGACCAACAGGACAAGGTGTTTTCAGCATTTGAACAGGCTGATCACACCGCCGTTCGCGAAACCGAAGGCACAGGGCTTGGGCTTGCGATCACACAGGCGCTGATCGAGCGCATGGGAGGTCGCATTTCGCTGACATCGGAACCAGACAAAGGCTCAACGTTTTCGGTTTTTCTCAATCTGCCAAGCACCGACACCGCGCCTCAGGCCCTTAAACCCACATCACTCGCGCCCTCCCCGACTGCTCCGGCGATCCCAAGTCGCGCAGCTGCTGCGTCCAAGGTTTCCACTGATGAGGCCTGGCTATCAGGTTTCAAAATCCTAATCGCGGAAGACAATCAAACCAATCAATTGGTCGCAAACCGAATGCTGAGCCCAACAGGGGCGACTTTGGTCTTCGCCGAAAACGGTGTGAAAGCCCTTGAACAGTTTAAAGAATTCGACCCAGATCTGGTTTTGATGGATCTGTCGATGCCGGTTCTCGGCGGGCTAGAAGCCACGCGTCTTATCCGACAGTTTGAAAATGAAACCAAAAAATCCGCCTGTCGGATTGTTGCGCTCACAGCAAATGCGCAGCCCAGCGATGTCGAAGCTTGCCTGTCCGTTGGCATGGACGATTTTCTCTCCAAACCATTCCGAAAATCTGACCTGCTGTCTATGGTGCGCCCTGAACAATCACGCCTGACCGAACACCACCTCCAACCAGGGCAATAAACCTGATACCTCAGGCCTTTGGTTTGTCCCGCGCGGCCTTTTCTTCTTTGGTGAGCTTGTTGTTCCAAACGTTATTGCTCAGCCCCAACTCAGCGCGCGCAGGCTTGGTTTTGCCAACTTTGACTTTGCCACCTTTGTTCAGAAACTCCTGAATGAGAGCCTCGTCGGTTGTTTCTTTGGGCACTTGTTTCATCACACTCATCCTAGGTCCGAAGAGAAGAGGCATGTCCGAACAACGGAACACACATGGTTTTTGCAAAGCTACACCAGCTTTCCCAAAACCATGTGACAGATCCACCTAGAAGTCGAGGTCGAGAACCACCGGAAAATGATCCGATGCGGTCAAAAGCGCCTCGCGTAGTTCAGCATCTGCAAAACAACGCTGATCCTCGAAAGGATGCCAGATCCGCCAGCGCGAAGACGCGGCACGCAGGTTTGGCGAGACCATTATGTAATCCAGAAGCGCCTGCAGATAACGTTCGTCAGAGGAAATATAAAACCGCGCCGAGGAGGGATGGGGTTCAAGCGGCCGGATCAAAGCCTGACAGGCGTGCGGATCAAAAAGCGTGGCCTCTCCCTGCCCTAAAACGATTTCGACCGAACTGCGCCCAAAGAGCCCCTCGTATTCATCCAACCCCGGACCGTCGTTCAGATCCCCCATCACAAATAGATCGTCGCCCGCATCAAGATGATCCGAGATCCGCCGCCTCAGCCAAATGGCCTGCGCGAGCTGTTTGCGCCGATTGGCGATGGACAGACGCATCACTTCATCCCGCGACCGCGCCCCATGTGGCGCTTTGGATTTCAGATGTGCCCCAATCAACTTGGCCTGACGTCCGGTGGCCACACTTTCAAGGGAGAGCTCCAATGGAGGTTTTGAAAAAACCACCCGGTCTTCTCGCGCGTCTACATCCAGATCAATTTCAAGCTCGGTGTCGAAACGTGGTGCATGTGGTGTGGCGCCAGGTTCATGGCGGGCGCTCAGGACATCGGGGTCGTAGAGCAGCGCGATCTCTTGCTGCGTGTCATTGGTAAAGCCTGTGACCACTTCACGGGCGCGCAGATCGAAATGGTCCGCGAAATGCGCCAAGGCCCGCACTGTGC
Organism: uncultured Pelagimonas sp.; assembly: GCA_947497905.1. GTDB lineage: Bacteria > Pseudomonadota > Alphaproteobacteria > Rhodobacterales > Rhodobacteraceae > CANMIH01. Next base: position 261,704 of record CANMIH010000001.1, on the reverse strand, counting down.
TGCGTTTGGAGTTTGTATCAGGAGCCTCGACCACAAGCACCGCGTCAGCATCCAGCGCCTGAAACACCGTCCCCAACGCCGAGGTCTGCGCGGCGCGTGTCACCCCATGTCGCGCGGACCAACCGTCATCATCTAACAACTCACCTGTGTTTGAAAACAGCGCGTCGAACCATTCGACGTTGTAGCTGACCAAACGCATCAGGCGGCGCTCTGGGAGATTTCCGACCAGGCCTGATTGATGTCTTGCATCCGACGCTCAGAAAGTTTGACCGCCTCTTCAGGTACACCACGCGCCATCATCACATCCGGGTGGCTGTCACGCACCAGCTGGCGCCAGACCTTGCGGATCTCAGACATCTCCATGTCGGGTGTGACACCCAGAACCGTATAGGGATCGGGCACAGCGTCAGGTACAAACCGCGCGCGCGTGGCGCGAAACCGCACCTCATCAATGCCAAAAATTTCGGCAACGCGGGCCAGAAAGGCGTCTTCTGCCGGGTGGTAAGTGCCATCCGCCATTGCAATGTGGAACAAACCGTCCATGAGGTCACACAGCGTTGCGGCTTCGGGATCAAACATACCTTTGATCCGTTTGGCATAGTCCTCAAAACCCGCCACATCCTGACGCGCCAGATTGAACACTTTGGCTGCGCCTTTTTCCTCTTCCGGAGAAATCTGGAACACTTCACGGAAGGCCGTCACCTCGTCACGGGTCACCAAACCATCCGCTTTGGCCATTTTTGCCGACAGCGCGATCACAGCAATAGTAAACGCCACCGTTTTCTCGGGTGGCGACCGCAGCTGTTCAAATACCGCAGAAAGCCCTTCACCACTGGCAAGAGCGGCCACAGCTTGGGAGATGCGAGACCAAATCGACATGGGCTGACCTTATGTCAGGGAATAGGGAAAGTCAGGGCCGGAATTAAGGAAATTTCTGCACCGGCGAAAAACCGTCACTTTAGATGTAGCTTCCGCTGTCCCAACGCCAATTCGGCCTCAAGCGTGGGCGTGTCTGCGGTTTGGAATTGGACCAAGGGCGCATCCAGAACAGGCTCTAAGAGAGCCGCAAGCTCGTCTGCCTGAGGATGACAGACATGAAGCGCCTCAAGCTGTAACCCTGAACCCGGTATGGATTTTCCGGGAGGAACATCGACATGCCACTGGATCAACGCGGGGAATAACCCGTCAAAAGGCAAGTAACCATCTTCGGGCACCGCCATGGACCAACGCAACTCGCCCCGCTCCAGCTCGACACGCCGACCGGCCATTGGCAGCGCCGCCAGAGCCGCATCCATGTCCTCAACCCGACAGATCCATTTGTCCAGCCGCGCCGCACCGCGGAAATGATCCAAGGCGAACCACCGCGCATCCGCCGGAGGCTGTGCCGCGGGATCAATGGCAATTGCTTCGATATACAGATTGGGAGATAGGCCAAGAAGCCGATTGTGCGTTCCAAATCGGACATGGTTACCGCCGGGCAAAACCACCTGTTCCACTGAGGTCTCGAGATGCGTTGCCGCCTCTTCAAGTGTCTCACCCAGAACCGCGATATGATCCAAAACCAGCATGCAATGTCCTTCTGAACAGTTGTACCAGATTAAGCGATGTTTTTTGGCAAGCAAAGTGCGTTTTTCGCGCGCGTGTAGTATTGAATAGGCAGGTTTCAACTACATCTTTCTCACAACATCCTGACCACATCGGAGCCCGCATATGCTGCTACGCGCAATCGACCGTTTTTTTAACCACGAAGCCTCAGGAGGCCTGCTGCTGATGTTCGCAGCCGCAGCCGCCATGGTGGTGGCGAATTCCGGATTGTCGGGCGTGTATGATAGCGTATTGGGCAGCTATCTGGCGGTCACCTTAAACGGCGAGGGCCTCCAGAAACCGTTGATCCTGTGGATCAATGACGGGCTGATGGCGATCTTCTTCTTTCTGATCGGACTTGAGCTCAAACATGAACTCATGGAAGGCAAACTAAAAAAACCTTCGGATGTTGTTTTGCCAGGCATGGCGGCGGTTGGGGGCATGGTATTGCCCGCGATGTTCTTTCTCGCTTTCAACTGGAGCAACCCCGACACGATAAATGGCTGGGCCATTCCTGCCGCCACGGATATTGCCTTTGCGCTTGGGGTACTGGCGCTTGTGGGCAACCGCGCGCCCGCCTCTCTCAAGGTGTTTCTATTGACCCTGGCGATCCTGGACGACATGGGCGCAATTGTGATCATCGCTCTGTTTTACACCGCTGAGCTTAAAATCGATTACCTCTTCTTGGCTTTACTGCCCGCGATTGGCATGTTCTGGATGAACATGAAACGCGTGCACCGTGTGGCCCCGATCCTGTTGTTGGGTGTGGTGATGTGGTTCTTTGTGCTCAAATCCGGCGTCCACGCCACATTGGCTGGGGTCGTCACTGCGTTTTTCATCCCACTCAAAGACAAATGGGGCAAATCACCCCTGCACTCGATTGAGCACGGTCTTTCGCCCTATGTGCTGTATTTCATCATTCCGGTCTTTGCCTTTGCCAACGCCGGTGTGGTTCTTAACGGCATGCAGTTTGCAGACCTCTTCGCAGCTCTGCCTCTGGGCATCGCCTTGGGTCTGGTCTTGGGCAAACAGGTGGGTGTGTTTGGTGTCACCTGGCTTATGGTGAAGCTTGGGTTGGCACGGATGCCGCATGGCGCGACCTGGCTCCATATCTACGGCGTTGCCTGTTTGGCTGGCATTGGCTTCACCATGTCGCTGTTCATCGGCTCGCTTAGCTTTGCAGACGCCGAGTTAATGAACCAAGTACGCCTAGGCGTGTTGTCGGGGTCCATCATTTCCGGTGTTCTTGGCTATGCCGCGCTCATGATCGCGGCCCAGCCAAAGGCAGATGATGCCAGTGCGGAAGCCGCGTAAAACAACGGGAGCGCGGGATAAAGTTCCGCGCTCACCCCTGATCAGACAAGGCTTTTCTGCATCAGCACAAGATCCAAAGATCGCCCCCATTTCTGACCAACCCCCGGCATGCGCCCGACCTCGGTGAAACCGCAACTCCTATGAAACCGTTGCGCGACATCATTGGTGCCGCTGATCCCGGCAACCAAAATCTCAAAGCCCAGTTCCTGCGCACGCTCTTCTAAGGTAGAGAGCAACATGCGCCCGAGGCCACGCCCCTGTGTGCCGGGTGAGATGTAAATCGAGTGTTCCGCCACATGGGCATATCCCGGCCCGCTGCGAAACTCGCCAAGCCGCGCATAGCCACGCAGCGTCTCCTTCGTGTCGACCAAAACAAGAAGGCACCCACCCGCATCGATCTCAGCCTCCCAATCCGCCGCAGATTTCTCGGTGGTGGTGAAGGTGATCGTGCTGTTCCGCACGATCTCATTATAGATCTCTGCAAGTGCTGCAGCGTCTTGCGGCACCGCATCGCGCACAATCATATCCTACCCTTTGAAACCCTCGATTAATCACAGGAAACGCGCATGCGTCATCGCGTCAAGTCATAGGACCAGACAAAGAAAAAGGGCGGAGAAATCTCCGCCCTCTTCCCGAATTTCTGCTGAATTAAGAGGCGCCGCGCGCTTCGCGGATCAGATCCAGAATGTTTTCTGCCGCCTCTGGAATATTGGTGCCTGGGCCAAAGATCGCTTTGACCCCCGCCTCCTTCAGGAAGTCGTAGTCCTGCTGCGGAATGACACCGCCACAGATGACCAGAATGTCGCCAGCGCCCTGCGCCTTCAGCTCTTTGATCAGCTGCGGTGCTAGCGTTTTATGACCCGCCGCCTGCGAGCTGATGCCGATGACGTGCACGTCGTTGTCGATGGCATCCTGCGCAGCTTCATCCGGGGTCTGGAACAGTGGCCCTACATCCACGTCAAAGCCGATATCGGCAAAAGCGGTGGCAATCACCTTGGCGCCACGGTCGTGGCCGTCCTGCCCCATCTTGACCACCAACATACGTGGACGGCGGCCTTCATCTTCGGCAAATTTCTCAACCGAGGCCTGAATTTTGGCAAAGCCTTCGTCGCCTTCATAAGCTGCGCCATAAACACCCGCGAGGGTTTTCACCTCAGCGCGATGACGTCCGAACTCTTCTTCCATCGCCATGCTAATCTCTCCTACCGAGGCACGGGCACGCGCCGCTTCGACAGCTGCGGCCAGAAGGTTGCCACCCTCTTTCGCGCATTTGGTCAGATTGGCCAGAGCCGCCTGACAGGCCGCCTCGTCGCGTGTGTCACGGATCTGCTTCAGACGGGCAACCTGCGCCTCACGGACCGCCATGTTGTCAACGTCGAGAATGTCAATTTCGTCTTCCCTCTCAAGACGATACTTGTTCACACCTACGATAACCTCGTCACCACGGTCGATCATGGCTTGACGTTTGGCCGCCGATTCTTCGATGCGCAGTTTGGGCATACCACTGGCCACGGCCTTGGTCATGCCGCCCATCTCTTCGACTTCTTCGATGAGCTTCCAGGCCTCTTCCGCCAGTTCAGCGGTCAGGCTCTCAACATAGTAAGAGCCCGCCAGCGGATCGACCACTTTGGTCACGCCGGTTTCTTCCTGCAGGATGATCTGGGTGTTACGCGCAATCCGGGCCGAGAACTCGGTCGGCAACGCAATCGCTTCGTCCAGCGCATTGGTGTGCAACGATTGGGTGCCGCCCAGAACCGCCGACATCGCCTCATAGGCCGTGCGGATGACGTTGTTATAGGGGTCTTGTTCCTGCAGGCTTACACCCGAGGTCTGGCAGTGCGTACGCAGCATCTTCGAGCGGTCCGATTTGGCACCAAACTCGGTCATGATGCGATGCCACAGCATCCGCGCCGCACGCAGTTTGGCGGATTCCATGAAGAAATTCATGCCAATAGCAAAGAAGAACGACAGGCGGCCTGCAAATTTGTCGACATCCATCCCGGCGTTGATCGCAGCACGGACATACTCACGCCCATCGGCCAAGGTATAGGCAAGCTCTTGGACGAGGTTCGCCCCCGCCTCTTGCATGTGATACCCCGAGATCGAGATCGAGTTGAATTTCGGCATCTCGTTCGACGTGTATTCGATAATGTCCGAAATGATCCGCATCGACGGCTCGGGCGGATAGATATAGGTGTTGCGCACCATGAACTCTTTCAGAATGTCGTTCTGAATGGTGCCTGCAAGCAGCGCTTTGTCATGGCCCTGCTCTTCTCCGGCCACGATGAAGTTCGCCAGGATCGGAATAACAGCGCCGTTCATGGTCATCGACACCGAAACCTTGTCGAGCGGAATGCCGTCGAACAGAATCTTCATGTCTTCGACGCTGTCGATGGCCACACCGGCCTTGCCGACATCGCCCACAACGCGGGGATGGTCGCTGTCATATCCGCGGTGTGTGGCCAGATCGAAGGCCACCGAGACCCCCTGCTGACCAGCAGCAAGGTTTTTGCGATAAAAGGCGTTGGATTCTTCGGCGGTGGAAAAGCCCGCATATTGGCGGATGGTCCAGGGGCGCCCGGCATACATGGTGGCCTTCACCCCGCGGGTGAAGGGGCCAAACCCCGGAAGCTCACCCATCTGCGGCAGATCGGCAGTATCGTCTGCCGTATACATCGGCTTGACGGCGATGCCCTCAAGCGTGTTCCAGGTCAGGTCATCCAGCGGACGACCGCGCAGCTCTTTCTCAGCCAGATCGCGCCAGTTTTTCGGCAGATCGCTCATCTTCATGTCCTCTTTGTTGCTGACCCGCCGCCAGATTGTCTTCTGGTCTTGCGGGGTCGGGCTCTTCTCTGAATTTCGCCAGACCTTCCGCGCCGGCCTGTAGCCAAAACAGATCATCGGCATAGGTTTCGCGCATCGCGGCGGTCTGAGTGTCGTTAAATGGGGACCAGCGGCCTTCCCCGGTGGGAAAGTCACTTACATCTTCGCCACGGCGCTCGAGACTGCGACACAGCTGGGTCTTGTCCGGTCCACGGTTGTACCAGAAATCTGTGCTAGACGCGGCGGGAGCATCGTTGCGGCCCAGTGCCAGTTCGGCCACACGATCCGGGCGCCCGCCAAAGCGTTCGAAAGGCACCACAATCAGCTCTGCCTCGGGACAGGCACAGGCGATATCTGCGATGACGTGACGCCAGCTGCGCGGATGGCGTGCAATGGCTTCAAGAGACAGCGCATCCGGCATGGGTTCGCCCCTTGGGATCAACGAGCCCATCGCCGAGCTCCACCAGTGATCAATTGATCTGATCTGCAAAATGATCCGCCGCACCGGTTTGAACGCATGACAGATCCGCGCCATACGCTCGCCCGCATCCGAATACAGCGAGCCACGGCGATAGTTCACCCGCGCGCTGCCCATCATGTTTTCGTCGCTAACCAGAACAAGTTCATTCTGGCCCCGGCGCGCACTGGCCAGGTTCATCTGCACCCGCCCCGCTGATCGCCGTGCCTCATAGGCGTTGCGTGGACGATCCGCCACGCCGGTCAAAAGCCCTTTGCGTGTGCGACTTGGCCCCCAATAGGAAATCCGGTTTTCAAGCAGATAGGGGCGGTGCGCCATCAAATAGGCCTGAAAGCTGCTGGTGGCGGTGCGATGCGCACCCAAATGCAGGATCGTATCCATGAGTTTGGTCACCCGGTTAGGCCGGGCACGGCGGATTGGCCCAGCAATTACAGTTTGACCGTAATCTGCGGGATCCTCAGTAAGCATGCCGTTAAACGTAAAATTTTCACAACCACAGGGTCTGCCCCCCTGTGCAGACCGCTCGCCTGCGCATATATCTTGAAACATGACACGATATTTGCGTCTGATCCCAATGGTCTTGATGACCACAATTGTCTCGGCGGTCTCAGCTGCTGAAACCGAAACTGATCCCGCACTGATCCAGATCGCCGGGGACAGCACATTGGATGACTGGCTGTGGCTGAAGCGCCCGGTTGTCGTCTTTGCCGACAGTCCAAATGATCCACGGTTTGTCGAACAGATGCGCCTGCTGGAAGAGCGGTCAGATGCTCTGATCGCCCGCGATGTTGTTGTGCTGACCGACACCGCTCCAAAAGAGCGCGGCGCAATCCGCAAATCGCTGCGACCGCGCGGATTTATGCTCGCGATTTTGGCCAAAGATGGCACCGTGGTCGCCCGTAAACCCGCGCCTTGGGATGTGCGCGAGATCTCGCGCTCAATAGACAAGCTGCCTTTGCGCCAGCAAGAAGCCCGCGAAAACTGAGTTACAGCGAACTGCGCAGGAAGATCGCCAAAAGCTCGGGTGGATAGATCAACAGCAGCGCTTCGCCCGCTGAATCGTAGACCGTCAGCGTCTCGTCTGATGTCAGAATGCGGTAGTAACCGGCCGCAATGCCGTCGGTCATGCACCCGGTTGTCGGACCGGTACCCGCGGTCAACATCCCCACACCTTTTTGCAGGTTCTTTGACATCAGGGCCTGAGAAATTTCGTTGGGCGTGGATTGCTGGGTGCGAAAGAACACCGGCTCGCCCTTTTCGATCCGCAAAAGCGCCGTTTCGACCGAGCTGACCCGCGGTACAACTGTGCGCACCTCGGCTCGTGCCACGTCGAAGACCGCCACGGTACAATTGTGTTTCGATGCGAAATAACGGGTTTCGGCCAGATACAGCCAATCCGCCAGCTCGGCCCGCAGCTGATCTTCTTTGTCGAGCGCACCACAGCCTGGCAAGAGTGCCAAAGGCACTGCCATCATCACCCATCGCAAGATGCGGGCCACCGTCATGTTCCGTCCTCACACAGTCCGTTTGCCCGCCAACCCTAGGTCGGAAAGTTAAACGCAACCTTGCGTGGAACTGATTTGCGGCGGCCCGCGTCATTACAATTTACTCGAATTCCATGATGATATCATCGACGGCAAGGCTATCGCCCGGACCGGCGTTGATCTTGGACACCACCCCTTTGCGCTCGGCACGCAGGATGTTTTCCATCTTCATGGCTTCGACAGTACAAAGTGCCTGACCTTCCTGCACCTCTTCGCCTTCTTCCACATCGACCTTAACGATCAAACCTGGCATCGGGCACAGCAGCATTTTCGAGGTGTCTGGCGGCAGTTTCTCGGGCATCAATTGAGCAAGCTCGGCCTGACGCGGGCTACGGACCAGAACCTTCAGATCCGCGCCACGGGTGCGCATCCGGAACCCGTGAGTGACCTTATCGACTTTGAGTACCAGAGCCGCGCCGTCGACGGTCATGCGGGCCAAGCTATCCCCCGGCGTCCAGTCCCCTTCGACCCGCATTTCGCTGCCGTCTGCAAATTTCACAGTCGAGCCATCATGATCCGCCGAGATCGAGACATCAAAGCTCTCGCCCTGCAGGGCAACATTCCAATCGGTGCCGACGCGACGTTCGTGGTTGTCCAGACGCCCCGACACACGGGTGCGACGGATCTCGGCCACACGGTTCATGGCCGCCGCTGCCGCTGCCACCCGGCGCAGCTCGGCCTCTGGCAAGGTAACACCCTCAAATCCGTCGGGATATTCTTCTGCGATAAAGGCTGTGGTCATATCGCCCGAGATGAATTTCGGATGATCCATGACCGCCGACAGGAACGGCAGGTTGTGGCCGATGCCTTCAACTTCAAAGCTGTCCAAAGCCTCGCGCATCACCTCAATCGCCTGTCCCCGGGTCGGCGCCCATGTGCAGAGCTTGGCGATCATTGGGTCATAATACATGCTGATCTCGCCGCCTTCATAGACGCCGGTGTCGTTGCGCACAGCGGTTTCCGCCACTGGGGCATCGCCCTGCCATTTGCCGTTCGACGCCATCAGACCTGCGGCCACTTCGGACGGCGGGCGATAGCGGGTCAGGCGGCCAATCGAAGGCAGGAAGTTGCGATAGGGATCTTCTGCATAGAGACGATTTTCAATCGCCCAGCCATTGATCTGCACATCTTCCTGTTTGATCGACAGTGGCTCACCTGCGGCCACACGGACCATCTGTTCTACAAGGTCCACACCGGTGATCAGCTCGGTCACGGGGTGTTCCACCTGCAGGCGGGTGTTCATTTCGAGGAAGTAGAAGTTCTTATCACCATCAACGATGAATTCCACGGTGCCTGCGCTGGTGTAGCCCACGGCTTTGGCCAAAGCGACCGACTGTTCGCCCATGGCTTTGCGTGTCGCTTCGTCAAGGAAGGGCGACGGTGCCTCCTCGACCACTTTCTGGTTGCGGCGCTGGATCGAGCATTCCCGCTCGTTCAGATAAATGCCGTTACCATGCGCGTCGCAGAGCACCTGAATTTCAATGTGGCGCGGCTGGGTCACGAACTTCTCGATAAAGATCCGGTCGTCACCAAAGCTGTTGGCCGCTTCGTTTTTGGACGACTGGAATCCTTCGCGCGCCTCTTCGTCGTTCCAGGCGATCCGCATACCTTTACCACCGCCACCGGCAGAGGCTTTGATCATGACCGGATAGCCGATCTCGTTCGAGATTTTAACGGCCTCATCCGCGTCCGCGATTAGACCCATATAACCCGGAACAGTGCTGACCTTGGCGTCTTGGGCGATTTTCTTGGAGGTGATCTTGTCCCCCATCTTTTCAATCGCGCCCTTAGGCGGGCCAACAAAGGCCACGCCTTCGGCTTCCAGCGCCTCAGCAAATTTTGGGTTTTCCGACAAGAACCCATAGCCCGGATGCACGGCCTGTGCGCCGGTCTGGCGGATCGCATCCATGATTTTGTCAATCACGATGTAAGACTGGTTTGCCTGTGGCGGACCGATATGAACCGCTTCATCCGCCATCTCTACGTGCAGCGCCTGTCTGTCCGCATCCGAATAGACCGCAACGGTTTTGATGCCCATTTTGCGCGCGGTCTTTATGACCCGGCAGGCGATCTCGCCACGGTTGGCGATCAGGATCTTGTCGAACATGTCTGTCCCTTTCTGGTTATCCCTGAGGCGTCGCGGCACGCAGCGTGCGCATCGCCCGAATGCAAAAAGACCGCCCCCGGCCCAACAGGCCCGAGACGGTCTTACGAACTGTGAAAATGCGGCTGAACGGATCAGCAGCGCGATGGATAGCGACGGCAATAGGCGATATTGGCTGCGGCTCCGACAACAACGCCGGTGACGACGTCCCCATCAACCGATTTTGCGGCCACGCCGCCAACACCGCCACCAATGATGGCCTGCTCTCCAAGATTGTCACCGCAGGCAGCCAGCGCAGCAAACGCCAGCACCGCGAAAATTCTGAACACTTTCTGCATCCTGTCTTCTCCTCTCTGGTGAGACATGTCGATGCCTCTAGGATCCACAAAGAGAAAACACGGGTCCACATATGTTTTTTGTCAGCTGTGCCATTGGCGGGAACCGGCCCACGCCCACAGGCAAAGCGCGCAAAAAAATGGGGCGGACGACCGGGGGACAGGTCGCGCCGCCCATAAAGGGAAGGGTTACGATACAAGCAAGTTGCGCGAACAATCGCAGCTTGCCCGCAGATGAGATTGGCAAATCCCTGCGGGACTGCAAAGCGCATCCCGGGCACAAGGCCCGTTTCGGCACAGGGCCGCGCAATTTGCTGTCCCACCGGCAGGTTCACGCCCAATCTCCATCATCTTCAAAGGCTTCGGGGAAGGCGATCCGCGCGGCTTTTTCGTCGATGACAAGCATCGCTTCATAGCTTGCTGGATCGAACGGCTCGTCATAGGGCAGCACTTCGCGACCGAAGAGCCAGCTCAGGCGCCCCGCATCAAGATTGCCCCGTTCAAAAGGTTCAGTGCCGAACTGTTCCCACAACGCCTTCATAAAGGCGGTGTCTGCCCGACGATCAGGCGGCCTACGGTCTCGGTAGCGTTCGCGGCTGGTGATCGGCGTCACCCCTTTGGGGTTTGCACGACGGATGGTGAATTGGAAATCGGTTCCCGGCTGACGCCCGGGAAAGCCTCGGTGTTTCAGCATATGCATGCCTCCGGATTGATGATGGTCCGGTGGGTGGCAGGGGATGCCCCCGCATGCAAGCGTTTTACACGAGAGAATGGACGGGATGAGGCCAAAGCACCGCGGTTTCGGAAGGCTGCAGATGCCGTCCGGGGCCTAAGTGAGACGGGCAGAGCTGCCCGTCTCAAAGTTATATTACTTATACTTGCCGGTATAAACGGGCTCGACACTGATCGGCTCTGGGTCGACCACAACGAACTCTTCTTCTTGTGCGCCGCCGCATGCTGCAACACCTGCAACAACAGCGAACATGGCAAGCAGTTTGATGCTCTTGGACATCTCTTACTCCTAGTAAAATTGACGAACAGAATTTGGCCTGTAGACCCCTGCTGCTCGTGCCTCGAGGTAATGATTGCTTGGGTGCAATCAAAGCCGACCCTAACCGAAGCCTGTGCAAAAGGATATGATCTTACGCAGCTGACACTGTTCTGTGACAGGAAAGCCGCAGAAACTTGTCCACATGAGACTCGAGCCGCAACATCTTGTAGTGTCATCAAAATGCCTCCCAGATACAGAGGCCATTTTCGATGCTGTAACTCTCGAAAAACTGGGTCACATCGGGTGTCATGACACCAAACTCCACCGGAGCTGACATTAATGTCACTACGATACGTTCGGGTGCGTTTCCTTCGGCTACAAGCTTTGGCAAGGCGCGGGTTTCACACAGCACCGCCATGTCGTCCGCCACATCCATGTAACCGCGCCCGTCCTGACCGATCTCAGGCGCGAGATAGCGCACACGATAGGTTCCCGGCACACCTTCATCGGCGATGTGGTCAAACATCTCGACTTTCTGACCAGATGGAAGATCCACCTGTGCCGCGATTGGTGCTGTGCTGACAAGTAAGGCAAAGCAGAATGACAAGCAGCCCCGACACCCTAGACGGGCTCCTCCCGCCGGGGCTGCGTCACACCCGGGCGCACCCGGGGATGTATTCCTACGCAGCAAGATCATTGGCCGCGCTCCTGCGCCCAGGCCAACCACCTTCTGCGATGTGCGGGACAGTCTAAAAGCGCTTGAATGCGCGCCTCTGTTCCCTTGGGGACAGGGGTGCTTGCAAGCATGCTGCCACCGGCGGAAACCTGCAAACCGGTCTCCGTTGCGTCAATCTGTATCACGGGAGAAAAACCGCGCAACCCTTTTAACAGCCTCCAAAGATCCTGACGGATCTGACGCGCAAGACGCCCGCGCCCCATGGTCGGAAACTCAGCGCTGGCCATCACGTCAAATCGCGCGGGCAAGCGCCGCGACAGGGTAAGACGCGCGCCTTCGCGCTGGATATGCCAGGTGTTGCGGCTCATGCCGGGGCCTCTTCGTCGAGGGTCTCGAATTGCGCAGGGCTGGTGATCTCCAAAAGCTCCATATCGTCGGAATTCCGGGTCAGGCGGTGCTTGATGCCCGAAGGTTGCAAAACACATGAGCCCGGGCGCATCATCTGAACTCCCTGCCCTTCATATTCGAACTCGACCCAGCCTTTGGTGACATAGACCATCTGAAAGTCGAGCTCATGAGAGTGCCACCCACCGGGGCTTTGCATCCCCGGCACGGCACGGATCACGTGGGCGCCGAACTTGCCCTGAGTGGCCTCAGGAATGCCGAGCTGGCGATATTCAAAGAAGGGCCGCAATCCCGCGCCTTCAAACTTGCTGTCGTCGGCATGGGAAACCACAAAGGCCTGCCCAACCCAAAGACCTGAACTTTGACGTGCATCGCTCATCGGTGACCTCCCTTGTTTGATCCGACGTTGATTCCCGCTCAGAAATGCGGGTGCATCTGGCCGCCGCCGAGGCGACGGCTAGAGGATTTAAAGCGGGATATTGTCGTGCTTTTTCCAAGGGTTCTTGAGCTGCTTGTTGCGCAGCATCGCAAAGGCCTTGGACACACGACGGCGGGTCGATTTCGGCTGGATCACCTCATCGATAAAGCCACGCTCTGCCGCCACAAATGGGTTGGCAAACCGGTCTTCATATTCCGCAGTATGCGCCGCGATCTTTTCCGGGTCCTTCAGATCGGCACGGTGGATGATCTCGGTGGCACCTTTTGCCCCCATCACCGCGATCTCGGCCGTGGGCCAGGCATAGTTCACGTCACCGCGCAGGTGCTTGGACGACATAACGTCATAGGCACCACCATAGGCTTTGCGGGTGATCACGGTCACCTTCGGCACGGTGGCTTCGCCATAGGCAAACAGAAGTTTCGCGCCATGCTTGATCACGCCGCCATATTCCTGACTGGTACCCGGCAGGAAGCCCGGTACATCCACAAGCGTCAGAATCGGGATCTCGAAACAGTCACAGAAGCGCACAAACCGCGCCGCCTTGCGCGAGCTGTCGATATCCAGACAGCCGGCCAGAACCATCGGCTGGTTGGCCACTACACCCACGGTCTGTCCTTCCAGTCGGATAAAACCGGTGATGATGTTTTTGGCGTAGTCTTCCTGGATCTCGTAGAAATCACCTTCGTCTGCGACTTTGGTGATGAGTTCCTTCATGTCATAGGGCGTGTTCGGGTTTTCCGGGATCAGCGTATCAAGGCTGTTCTCGATCCGATCCACGTCATCAAAGAACGGACGCACTGGCGGCTTTTCGCGGTTGTTGAGCGGCAGGAAATCCACCAGACGGCGCACTTCGGCCAAGGCCTCAACATCGTTTTCAAACGCGCCATCCGCCACAGACGACTTCTTGGTGTGGGTCGACGCCCCACCAAGCTCCTCTGCGGTGACAACCTCGTTGGTCACGGTCTTCACAACATCCGGGCCGGTGACAAACATGTACGAGCTGTCTTTGACCATGAAGATAAAGTCGGTCATCGCAGGCGAGTACACCGCACCACCGGCACAGGGGCCCATGATGACAGAGATCTGTGGGATCACACCCGAGGCCAGAACATTGCGCTGGAAGATTTCGGCATAGCCCGCCAGAGCGTCAACACCCTCTTGAATACGCGCGCCACCCGAGTCGTTGAGACCGATGACAGGTGCCCCGTTCTGCATCGCCATATCCATGATCTTACATATCTTCTGGGCATGGGTTTCGGACACCGAGCCGCCAAGAACCGTGAAATCCTGCGAATAGACATAGACCATACGACCGTTGACAGTGCCCCAGCCAGTGACAACGCCGTCGCCGTAAGGCCGGTTGGCTTCCATGCCAAATTCCGTGCAGCGGTGGGCTTTGAAGGTGTCGTATTCCTCAAAGCTATCGGCGTCGAGCAACAGCTCGATACGTTCGCGCGCTGTCAGTTTGCCCCGCCCATGCTGGGCATCAATGCGACGCTGGCCACCCCCAAGACGGGCGTTTTCGCGGCGGTCCTGCAGTTCCTGGAGAATATCTTTCATCAGCCGTCCCTTCCATTTGGACTGAAAATACTAAGGAAACCCCGGGCCTCAAGGATTTCTTGGCAAATTTGCAAACTATGAATATACATAAGTTGGAAAATCGCAAATTTGCAAATATATGTAAAAACTCTGGCAAAACATGGACAAAGCTCAACGCGCGCCCTACCCCGTTGCATATGACACATTCTCACGTCGTGCGAATTTTCGACCGCAGCACCCCGCCACATATTGTCACACTCGTCGCACTCTCGGGCCTGTCCGCTTTGGCGATGAATCTCTTCATCCCCAGCCTGCCAATGATGGCGGAGCATTTTCAAACCTCTTACGGGCTGATGCAAATGGCGATTCCCGCCTATCTTGCGGTCAACGCGGCCACACAGATCTTTATCGGCCCCATTTCCGACCTGCTGGGGCGTCGCCCTGTCATGCTTTGGGGCATCGCACTTTTCTGCCTCGCAACGATAGGCTGTCTCATCGCGCCCGACGTCTACACCTTCCTCGTGTTTCGGATGCTTCAGGCCGTCATCGCCACCGGCATGGTCCTCAGCCGCGCGGTCGTGCGCGATCTGTATCCACAAGACCAGGCCGCCTCGCGCATTGGCTATGTCACCATGGGCATGGCCATTGTCCCCATGCTTGGCCCGGTCTTGGGCGGGTACATGGGCGAATGGTTTGGGTGGAAATCAAATTTCTGGATCCTGCTGGGCACAGGGGCGCTCATGTTCTGGGTCACCTGGACCGATGCGGGCGAAACACGCGCCCAAACCGGGCGCAGCCTGCGTCAGCAGATGCGCGAATACCCCGAGCTGCTCATGTCACCCCGGTTCTGGGGCTACGCTCTCTCTTCCGCTTTTGCGTCGGGTGCGTTTTTCTCGTATCTCGGCGGCGCACCTTTTGTGGCCACCGAAATTTACGGCCTGAACGCTGCCGAACTGGGTCGTTTCTTCGGCGCTCCGGCTCTGGGATACTTTGCGGGCAACTATGTGTCCGGCCGCTACTCCGCTCGATTTGGCGTCAACCGGATGATCTTGTGGGGATGTTGGGCCGTCACCATCGGGATGGCTTTGCTTATGGCGGCCTATCTTCTGGGCCACGGCGGCGTCTATGTCTTCTTCGGCCTGATGACCTTTGTTGGCGTCGGCAACGGTCTGACAATTCCGAATGCTACAGCGGGCATGCTCTCGGTTCGCCCAAGCCTGGCGGGCTCCGCTTCAGGACTTGGCGGCACGCTCATGCTGGCGGGTGGCGCAGCCCTTTCCGCCCTCGCAGGTGCGATTCTGACCCCAGGAACCGGTCCATGGCCCCTTCTTTGGCTCATGCTAACCACTTCTATTTGCTCACTTGTTGCGATCTATTTCGTGATTTGGCGCGCAAAACAGATAGAGGGGGTGGACGTAAGGTGAATATAAAGCGTAGGTTACCCTATCCATAGGTATAGGTGCATTATGGCAACCCAGAAACTCTATGCCGGAGCGAAATTACGCGATATCCGCACACGGCTGACGCTGACCCAAAAGGATTTTGCTGGTAAGTTAGGGATTTCATTGCCCTATCTGAACCAGATGGAAAACAACAACCGCCCCGTTAGCACGACGGTTGTCTTGGCTTTGGCCCAGGAATTTGGATTCGACGTCACCGAGCTGGGACAAGGTGACGCAGAACGACTTGTGTCAGACATGCGCGAAGCGCTGGCTGATCCGGTGTTCGGCGAAGCCTCTCCCCAGCTTGCGGACCTCCGGCTTACCGCTTCAAACGCCCCGGCCTTTGCGCGGGCTTTTCTCGCGCTCCATCGGGCCTACAAACAAACCCACGAACGGCTCGCCTCTTTAGACGAAGCTTTGGGGCGTGAAGGCGCCCAGCTCAGACCCTCCCCCTGGGAAGAGGTCCGCGACTTTTTCCACTATTGTGACAACTACATTGATGCCGTGGACCGCGCCGCTGAGAATTACGCTCAGCTTGAGCGCGGCGAGATTGACATACGCACGGCGACGATCACCCGTCTGCGGGCAGCGGGCATTCAGGTAAACTTTGCCCAGACCGCGCCACTTCGGGCGTTTTCTCCCGAAACCGGGACGCTGACTCTCAGTTCACTGGCCTCCGTCGAAACCCAGACCTTTCAGGCACTGGTGCAAGTCGCGCTGATGCGTCAGGGACAATTGCTTGAGGCGACATTGGATCTGGCGCGGTTCCAGAGTGACGAGGCCCGGCAGATCGCCAAGCTTGGGCTGGCCAACTACTTTGCGGGGGCCGCCATGATGCCCTACCGCGCTTTCCTTGAGGCCGCGCAGGAAACCCGGCACGATCTAGAACTGCTCTCCGCACGGTTTGGTGCCTCAATCGAACAGGTCGCGCATCGGCTCTCCACTCTGCAACGCCCCGGTTCAAAAGGTGTGCCGTTCTTCTTTGTCCGTGTCGATCAGGCGGGTACAATCACCAAACGACACTCGGCCACGCGCCTGCAATTTGCGCGTTTTGGTGGGGCCTGCCCGTTGTGGAACGTGCACAAAGCCTTTGAAACGCCGGGTCAGTTCCTGCGCCAGCTCGCGGAAACCCCTGACGGCGTGCGCTATGTGTCACTCGCACGGGACGTCTCAAAGACCGGCGGACACTTTGGCGCGCCCCTGCGCCGCTATGCCATCGCTCTGGGCTGCGAAGTGCGCCACGCAGATGCGCTTGTTTACGCCGATGATATGGATTTCGGGCGGGCCTCAGCCTTTGAGCCCATCGGCATTTCCTGTCGGATCTGCGAGCGCACCAATTGCCATCAGCGATCAGTGCCACCATTGGAGCGCCGCTTGTCAATCTCGACCTCGCGACGAGACGTCCTGCCGTATAAACTGGATTAATCGCAGGTCCAGCGCGCGGCCAGATCGGCCATCAAGGCCCGATCTGTATCATCAAGCGGCCCAGCAGCCCAGGGACGAAAGCGGAGCCGGAAGGCATTCAAAACCACGTCTTTCTGTGCCTCCTCAAAGACATAGCCAAAGCGAGCGGCATCTTGCCAGAAATCGCCGGGATCGCGCGCTTCCGGCCAGATCGACAGCCCCTGACGCGCCAATCGACGCCAATCAAATCGCGCGCCGGGGTCAATCTTCCGCCCAAGCGCAGCATCCGAGTGCCCAATCACCCGATGCGCCGGGATGGACCAACGGTCCATCATACCGCGCAGCAGATCTTCCAACACCACCATCTGCGGCTCTGGGAACGGCTGGTCTCCGGTGTTCGCAATCTCGATGCCAATGGAATGGGAGTTTACGTCACAGATCTGCCCCCAGGCCCCTACCCCCGCATGCCAGGCGCGCTGCTCTTCTGCGACCAACTGCCAAAGACGACCATCTTCTGCGATGACATAATGCGCAGAGACCTGCGCCTCGGGATTACACAGCCAATCGCGCGCGCCTTCGGCGCTGGTCATGGCTGTATAGTGCAGCATGACCATGTCCGGCTGCGCCACATCGCGGCGCGCGCCAAAATTTTCCGAAGGATGCCAGATCGGCACCGCCAAGATCAGCCGCCGCGTGCTGCGCGAAAGGCAGCCGGGCTCCATGTGCAGGCAAAGCCATCCCCATCAGGGTCCATGCCTTTACGATCTTTCTGAGGGCCACCCTGCGCAAGAAACTCTTCCTGTGCCAGATCAGCAGAGGCGAAGCCCGCGCAGGCCTTGGCATATTTTGCCTCAGCCCGGAACGTTGACCGTTTGTAGAGCGGCGTGCCAACCGGGTTGGAGGTCTGCAGCGCGAAAGCCACGATATTTGGGCGACCACTTCCCGGACGGGTTGGCAGGCTGGTGGGCTGAATCACCTGATACTGCGCGCGGTTCTGCGCGATCAGAGCGGCATCCGCTTCAATATCGCGCTGTGCGGACACAGCCGTGAAGTCATTTTCACCAGAAATACCGGCGGCGTTGGCCACGACCTGAGGCGCCGGATTGCTGGGCGAGGCGTCAAGAGGCGCATCACCCGAGTTTTGCGAAGCCGCCAACCGCGCAGCGGCGGCCTCAGCAGCATCATCAAGCGGGGTGGACTGAACAGCGACGGGGGCTGGGACAGCCGGTGCAGTGCCGTTCAGCTGCGCCTCACGCGCCGCCTGATAGGCATCATAGTTGTTGAAGCCGACCCCACGGCCAGTGTCAACCACACCTGCCGCGCTATCCGGCACCTGTGGCGCACAGGCCGACAGCGTGGCGATCGCCGCACATCCCAAAAGAAAAACCCGCATACTCAAGTCCACCTGCTCAATTTTTACAGCCGATTACCACCATTTGTTGGGTTTTTCTACAAACCCAATCGATTGCTCCAACGCATAGGCGGTATTCAGCAGATCACCCTCTTCCCAAGGACGGCCAATCAGCTGCAGCCCCAGCGGCAGACCTGACTTGTCGAGACCCGCAGGAATCGAGATGCCCGGCAGACCGGCAAGGTTCACGGTGACGGTGAAGACGTCGTTCAGATACATCTGAACAGGATCGGCGTCTTTCATCTCGCCCAGACCAAAGGCCGAGGACGGAGTGGCCGGGGTCAGGATCGCGTCCACGCCAGCCGCAAAGACATCTTCGAAGTCTTTCTTGATCAGCGTGCGCACCTTACGGGCGCGGTTATAATAGGCGTCGTAGAAACCCGCCGACAGCACATAGGTGCCAATCATGACACGGCGCTGAACCTCGGGACCAAAGCCCTCGGCGCGGGTTTTCTCATACATCTCGTTGATGCCATCACCCGCCGCGAGCTTAGCGCGATGGCCGTAACGCACACCGTCGTAACGCGCGAGGTTCGACGAGGCTTCGGCCGGTGCAATCACGTAATAGGCAGGCAATGCATATTTGGTGTGCGGCAGGCTGATGTCGACGATTTTGGCGCCCGCATCCTGCAGCAGCTTGCGACCTTCGGCCCACAGGACTTCGATCTCAGCCGGCATGCCGTCCATGTGATATTCCTTCGGAATACCAATGGTTTTGCCTTTGATATCGCCGGTCAGCATAGCCTCAAAGTTCGGCACCGCGAGATCAGCGCTTGTGCTGTCTTTGGCATCGTGACCACACATGGCTTCGAGCATGATCGCCGCGTCGCGTACGTCTTTGGTCATCGGACCCGCCTGATCGAGCGACGAGGCAAAGGCCACAACACCCCAGCGCGAGCAACGGCCGTAGGTCGGCTTGATGCCGGTGATGCCGGTGAAGGCCGCAGGCTGACGGATCGAGCCACCGGTGTCGGTGCCGGTGGCTGCCAGACACAGATCTGCCGCAACCGCCGAGGCCGAACCGCCCGAGCTGCCGCCCGGTGTCAGGTCGCGGTCGTCAATTTTCCACGGGTTCACAACATTGCCGTAGGCGCTGGTTTCGTTCGAGCTGCCCATGGCGAACTCGTCCATGTTCAGCTTGCCCAGCATAACGGTGCCCGCCTCAAGCAGCTTGCCCGAAACGGTCGATTCATACTCAGGTTTGAACCCGCCCAGAATGTTCGACGCTGCCTGGCTTTCGACACCCTTGGTGCAGAACAGGTCTTTGATGCCCAGCGGGATGCCGCACATATCGGGCGCATCACCTGCCTTGATCCGGGCATCCGCCGCCTTGGCCTGTTCACGCGCCAGATCGGGCGTGTTGTGCACAAAGGCGTTCAGCTTGCCCGAACCCTCAATGGCGCCAAGGCAGGCTTCGGTCAGTTCAAGGCTTGTCACCTCACCTTTGCGCAGCGCGTCACGGGCTTCGGCGATTTTCAGTTTGTTCAGCTCGGTCATTATTCAACCACCTTCGGCACAGCAAAGAACCCTTCACGCGCATCAGGCGCATTGGCCAGAACCTTGTCCTGCTGGTCGCCATCGGTGACGCCATCAACACGGCGCTTCAGACGCATCGGCGTGACCGACACCATCGGGTCGACACCTTCAACATCAACTTCGTTCAATTGCTCGATGAAACCGAGGATATTGTTGAACTCTTCGGCGAGCGCGGGAAGCGCCTCGTCTTCCACCTTAATACGGGCGAGTTTCGCCACCTTGGCGGCGGTCGCGATGTCGATCGACATGGGTGCGGGCCTCTTTGCTTTTGATCAGCTTTGGCTTTACCGCGCAGGACAATGGCCCGCAAGAGCGGGCACAGGATCCAAGGCGGTTTTGCGGAAAATCAGAACGGAATATCGTCAGGTGAGGTCACAAATCGCGCCACAACCTTCTTGTTCCCCGCTTTTTCGAAATCGATATCCAGCTTGTCGCCCTCGATCCCCATGATGGTGCCATAGCCGAATTTCTGGTGAAACACCCGGTCGCCCAAGGTGTATTTAGACACCGCTGTGGCGTCGATCACCGTGTTGCGGCTTTCTTTCGGCTGGCTGATCGGGCGCGCACTGCTGCGCTCTTGCAGTCTTCGCCACCCCGGAGAGTTATAGGCATCGGCACTGGCGGCGCGGGTTTCGATACCGGAACTGACACTGGCGCTTGCCGCCCCATAGCCACCGCCATACAGCCCCGGCGGGGTGAGAACATCAACGTGCTCTTCGGGAAGTTCGTCAATAAAGCGCGATGGCATCGAGCTTTGCCACTGACCAAAGACCCGCCGGTTGCCCGCAAAGGTGATGGTACAGATCTCTTCCGCCCGCGTGATCCCGACATAGGCCAGCCGCCGCTCTTCCTCGAGCCCCTTCTGGCCACTTTCGTCCATCGAGCGTTGTGACGGGAACAGCCCATCCTCCCAGCCGGGCAAAAACACTGCCGGAAACTCAAGCCCCTTGGCGGCGTGCAATGTCATGATCGACACCTTGGCCCCACCGTCATCGGTCTCATTGTCCATAACGAGGCTGACATGCTCAAGAAATCCTTGCAGATTCTCGAAGTTTTCCAGCGCCTTGACCAGTTCTTTGAGGTTCTCTAACCGCCCCGGGGCCTCGGGCGTTTTGTCATTCTGCCACATCTCGGTATAGCCGGATTCGTCCAGAATGATCTCGGCCAGCTCCATATGGCTGATCTCCGCCTCACGTTTCACTGGCTCGGCCAGATCATCGACAACCGAATCTGTTTCGACCTCAACCGTGGCGCGGCTCATCCGGCCCCAGCGGGCCAGATCCACCACAAGTTTACCCAGCGCCTTGCCGCCTTTGCCCTTGATCGCCCCCTGCTCCACAGCAAGCGCCGCGCCGTCCAGCAGTGACACACCGTTTTCACGGGCAATCGCCTGAATGGTCTGGCGCGCCTTGTCGCCCAGACCCCGCTTTGGGGTGTTCACAATGCGCTCAAAGGCCAGATCATCTTCGGGCGAGGTCACCAGTCGGAAATAGGCCATGGCATCGCGGATCTCCATCCGCTCATAAAAGCGCGGCCCACCGATAACACGATAGGGCAAACCGATGGTCAGGAACCTGTCTTCGAAGGCCCGCATCTGGTGTGACGCCCGCACGAGAATCGCCATCTCATCCAGCGAAATGGCACGCACGCCGCGCGTGCCTTTCTGCATGGATTCAATCTCATCCCCGATCCAGCGCGCCTCTTCCTCACCATCCCAATGACCGATCAGCCGCACCTTTTCGCCATCAGGCGCTTCGGTCCAAAGATCTTTGCCAAGCCGGTTGGAGTTGCCGCGGATCACATTCGACGCCGCCGCGAGGATATGGGGGGTCGAGCGGTAATTCTGCTCAAGCCGCACCACATGGGCGCCCTCAAAATCCTTCTCGAACCGCAAGATATTGCCCACTTCGGCACCACGCCAGCCATAGATCGACTGATCGTCATCCCCAACACAACAGATGTTGCGGTGCCCCTGTGCCAAAAGCCGCAGCCAGAGATACTGGGCGACGTTGGTATCCTGATATTCGTCGACGAGAATATATTTGAACCAGCGTTGATACTGGTTGAGGATATCCGGGTGGCTTTGGAATATGGTGACGACGTGCAACAGCAGATCACCAAAATCCACCGCATTCAGCTCTAACAGACGACGCTGATACTGGTGATACAGATCGATCCCACGATGATTATAGGCCCCGGCATCCGCCGAAGGCACCTTTTCCGGCGTCAACGCGCGGTTTTTCCAGGCATCGATCAACCCCGCCAATTGCCGGGCTGGCCAACGTTTGTCATCAATCCCACAGGCGGCAATCAACTGCTTGAGCAGGCGCAGCTGATCATCTGAATCCAGAATGGTGAAATTGGATTTGAGATGCGGGCCGGAATTGCCCTCGATCACACCCTCGGAATCATCCGAGCCGATCAGTTCGGCATGACGGCGCAGGATCTTTACACAGACCGAGTGGAAGGTGCCCAGCCAGGGCATACCTTCGATCTGTTGACCCAACATGCCGCCCACGCGATTTTTCATCTCACGGGCGGCTTTGTTGGTGAAGGTCACAGCCAGAATTTCATTGGGTCTGGCCCGGCCCGTGTTGAGTAGATGAACAATCCGCGTGGTCAGCGCCTTGGTTTTCCCGGTGCCCGCCCCCGCAAGCATCAAAACCGGTCCATCCAGGGCCTCAACCGCCTGGCGCTGCGCTGGGTTCAACCCATCCAGATACGGGGCTGGCCGCGCGGCCATGGCGCGGGCGGACAGCGACGCGCCTTCAAAGGCGCCCATGTCATCAAAACTGCTCATGCGACACAGGATACAGTGAGTGCCGCGCAAGGAAAAGTCGTGTTCTATCTATGTTCGCGGATAATTTGCACCCGTTAGGCGGCTTCGCGGGCGACCTCAGGCTCGGCGACGGGCTCTTCTGTACGACGCGCAGTGCTAAACACAGGTGTCTGGGTCTCGTCTTCCCGTTTGACGCGCATGGGTTCGATGCTCGATTTCGGCATCAGGGCACCTTGAACGGCCCATGACAGCGCCATTTTCGACAGCATCACCGGCGCGACTTCACTGCCCATCACAGCATGCAGCGACGAGAACTCTTCTTCAAACGCGGCAAGATCATCCTCGACCTTCGAGCTTAACACGATGGTCACAAGCGAGGGGTTGCGCGATTCGGCCATGCGGATCACATCCGTGACGCGGGTGCCTACAGTGTCATGGTCCACCACAAGCACGTCAACAATCGACCGCCGCAGACAGGCTTCTGTCACCCGACCACTGCCGCTGCCGGTGACTTGCATCCCCGCTTCGATAAACGCGATCTGGCTGTTTTCCAGGCGACGCATCTGGTTGTCGACGATCAAGCATTGCATATGGGGCGGTCCTTCTGGATGTCTCTTCTGATGCAGTTAGGATTCAGCGAAATCGCTTAAAATTTGCTGAATTTCGGAAAGCCCTTGTGCAGCTTTTCGCAACACGCCCAAATGCGGCCATGGATTACGACCTGACCTACCCTGCCCTCGATGACCTGCGTCGCCGCGCCCGGCGTAGAATTCCGCATTTTGCCTTTGAATACTTGGATAGCGCCACAGGGCGCGAGCTTCAGGCCCAGCGCAATCGCGACTCCCTAGACGCCATCCATTTCCTGCCCGACATCCTGCGCGGCAAAATTGATCCAGACTTATCCACAACTTTTTTAGGCCAGACCTACGATGCGCCTTTTGGAATCGCTCCCTTAGGTATGTCGGGAATGATCTGGCCCGGTGCGGAACAAATGCTTGCGACCCATGCCCAAGAGGCTCGTATTCCCTATTGCCTCTCGACGGTCGCGACTCAACTGCCCGAGACCATCGGCCCGATCGCCGGGGATATGGGGTGGTTTCAGCTCTATTGCCCTGCTGACCTGGAAATTCGACAGGACATTCTGCGGCGCGCTAAGGGGGCTGGGTTCCACACCTTGGTTCTGACCGTTGATTTCCCATCCGAGAGCCGCCGCGAACGGCAACGCCGGGCAAAGCTGACCATGCCGCCCAAAATAACGCCCCGCTTTATCTGGGAAGTGATGACTCATCCTTGGTGGTCTTTGGGAACACTTCAAAATGGAACGCCCCGCATTCGCCTGCCCGAGAGCTACCTTGAAACCCACGATCCAAGATCTTCTCTGGCCCATGCCGGTTATCTGATCCGCGGCACACCGGATTGGGACACCCTGTCGGAACTACGCGACGCCTGGGAGGGGCCGATGATTGTAAAAGGGGTGATGTGCCCCGAGGCTGCAACTCGCCTCAGCCAATCCGGTATCGACGCCATCTGGGTGTCAAACCATGGCGGCCGTCAGTTCGAGCCCGGCCCAGCGGCGATTTCCATGCTCCCCCACATTCGCGATGCGGTTGGACCTGACGTGCCTCTGATCTTTGACAGTGGCGTTGCCTCTGGGATGGATGTCTTGCGGGCACGGGCGCTTGGGGCCGATTTCGTGATGCTGGGGCGGGCCTGGCATTATGCACTGGCCGCATTGGGCCAGTCAGGCCCCGCCCATCTTCACCACATTCTATTTGACGACATGCGGCTCAATATGGCCCAATTGGGATGTCGATCTTTGGACGATCTGAAGAGCCGACTGGTAGCGCCACCAAGAATTAGGTCACAATAACTGACCCATGTCGACTTCATTGCGAATCCATTGATTCTTTCGCGAAACCCTTATCAAACAGGGACTTTGCAATGACTGCAAAGATATGGGGTTTTGATTGCAAATTTTGCAAACATTCGATTTAGGGAAATTAAGCTGACCTAAAAATGCGGTTTTTGTCACGTTTTTGACCGTTTCTATTTGCCAAGCGCGTCGCAGCTACCGATAACATCGCCGCATTGCGGCATATCTACCCAATACCCCGAATGTACATTCGGCACGTCTCTGGAGTATGCCAGCGGAAACTAGCCATCGGGAGGAGCCTGCCGAATGACCACCTTTTCCAAGATCCTAATCGCCAACCGCGGCGAGATTGCCATCCGCGTGATGCGGGCAGCCAATGAGATGGGAAAGAAAACCGTCGCCGTCTATGCCGAAGAGGACAAGCTGGGTTTGCACCGCTTCAAGGCGGATGAGGCCTATCGCATTGGCGAAGGTATGGGTCCGGTTCAGGCCTATCTCTCGATTGATGAGATCATTCGTGTGGCCAAGGAAAGTGGCGCAGACGCGATCCACCCCGGCTATGGGCTTTTGTCCGAGAACCCGGATTTCGTCGACGCATGCGCCGCCAATGGCATCACCTTTATCGGCCCCAAAGCCGCCACCATGCGCGCGCTTGGCGACAAGGCAAGCGCCCGACGCGTGGCGATCGAGGCCGGTGTACCGGTCATCCCGGCCACCGAAGTGCTGGGCGATGACATGGAGGCCATCAAGGCCGAAGCGGCTGAAATTGGTTTCCCGCTGATGCTCAAAGCCTCGTGGGGTGGCGGCGGCCGCGGTATGCGCCCGATCGAAAACGCCGATGAGCTGCCGGAAAAGGTTATGGAAGGCCGTCGCGAAGCCGAAGCCGCCTTTGGCAACGGCGAAGGCTATCTGGAAAAGATGATCATCCGCGCCCGCCACGTCGAGGTGCAGATCCTCGGTGACCAGCAGGGCAATATCTATCACCTGTATGAGCGCGACTGTTCGGTTCAGCGCCGCAACCAGAAAGTGGTTGAGCGCGCGCCCGCGCCCTATCTGTCCGAGGCACAGCGCGAAGAGCTGTGTGAACTGGGGCGCAAAATCTGTAGCCACGTGAACTATGAGTGCGCGGGCACCGTCGAGTTCCTGATGGATATGGAAACCGGCAAGTTCTACTTCATCGAAGTGAACCCGCGGGTTCAGGTAGAGCACACCGTCACCGAAGAAGTCACCGGAATCGACATTGTACAGGCGCAGATCCTGATCGCCGAAGGCAAGAGCATCGCCGAAGCGACCGGCAAAGCCAGCCAGTATGATGTGCGCCTGAACGGTCATGCGCTGCAGACCCGGATCACCACCGAAGATCCGCAGAACAACTTTATCCCCGACTATGGTCGGATCACCGCCTATCGTTCGGCCACCGGCATGGGCATTCGTCTTGATGGCGGCACCGCCTATGCAGGCGGCGTGATCACCCGCTACTATGACAGCCTGCTGACCAAGGTCACTGCCTGGGCGCCGACCCCGGAAAAAGCCATCGCGCGGATGGACCGTGCGCTGCGCGAATTCCGTATTCGCGGCGTTTCGACCAACATCGCCTTTGTCGAGAACCTGCTCAAGCACCCCACGTTCCTGACAAACCAGTACACCACCAAGTTCATCGACACGACGCCGGATCTGTTCCAGTTCAAAAAGCGGCGGGACCGCGGCACCAAGGTTCTGACCTATATCGCGGACATCACCGTGAACGGGCACCCCGAGGTCGAAGGCCGCGCGAAACCGCGAGTGGATCTGAAGCCAGCTGTGCCGCCGAAAACGCTGAAGGACTGCGCCCCGGAAGGAACCAAGACCCTTCTGGACCGCGAAGGCCCGCAGGCCGTGGCCGATTGGCTGTCGGCCCAACAGAACCTGCTGATCACCGACACCACTATGCGGGACGGGCATCAGTCGCTGCTGGCAACCCGCATGCGCTCGATCGACATGATCAAAGCGGCCCCGGCTTATGCCTGCAACCTGCCGCAGCTGTTCTCGGTTGAGTGCTGGGGCGGCGCGACCTTCGACGTGGCCTATCGCTTCTTGCAGGAATGCCCCTGGCAGCGCCTGCGCGATCTGCGCGCCGCCATGCCGAATGTGATGACCCAGATGTTGCTGCGTGGCGCAAACGGGGTTGGCTATACCAACTACCCCGACAACGTGGTGCAGTTCTTTGTCAAACAGGCCGCTGAAACCGGCGTGGATGTGTTCCGTGTGTTTGACAGCCTGAACTGGGTCGAAAACATGCGTGTCGCGATGGATGCGGTTCTCGACACCGGCCGCGTGCTGGAAGGCACCATCTGCTACACCGGCGACATCCTTGACCCGAACCGCGCCAAATACGACCTGAAATACTACGTCGCGATGGGCCAAGAGCTCAAAGCCGCCGGGGCCCATGTGTTGGGTCTGAAAGATATGGCTGGCCTGCTCAAACCTGCCGCTGCCGGTCCCCTGGTCCGCGCGTTGAAAGAAGAGGTTGGCCTGCCGGTTCACTTCCACACGCACGACACCTCGGGCTCGACCATCGCCACCATCATGGAAGCGGCCCGCGCGGGTGTGGATGTGGTTGACGCCGCCATGGACAGCTTCTCGGGCAACACCTCACAGCCGACACTTGGCTCGGTTGTCGAAGCCATGCGCCACACCGACCGTGAAACCGGTCTGGACATTGGTGCGATCCGCGAGATGTCGAACTACTGGGAAGCCGTGCGCGGTCAGTACGCCGCCTTTGAAAGCGGCATGCAGGCTCCGGCCTCCGAGGTCTATCTGCACGAGATGCCCGGCGGTCAGTTCACCAACCTCAAGGCGCAGGCCCGCAGCATGGGCCTGGAAGAGCGCTGGCATGAGGTTGCCCAGACCTATGCGGATGTGAACCAGATGTTTGGTGACATCGTGAAGGTGACCCCATCGTCCAAAGTTGTGGGTGACATGGCGCTGATGATGGTCAGCCAGAACCTGACCCGTGGGGATGTCGAAGATCCCAAATCGGACGTGAGCTTCCCCGACAGCGTGATCGACATGATGCGCGGTAGCCTGGGGCAGCCTCCGGGCGGCTGGCCGAAAAAGATCCAGAAGAAGATCCTGAAGGACGAGAAAGCCTTCACCGATCGTCCGGGCCTGCACGCGGCGCCCGTGGATCTGGAAGCCACCCGCGCGGATCTGTCGAGCCAGTTGGATGGCAAGGAGGTCGATGACGAGGATCTGAACGGCTATCTGATGTATCCTAAGGTCTTCCTGGATTACATGGGCCGTCACCGCACCTATGGTCCGGTGCGCACTCTGCCAACAAGCACCTTCTTCTACGGTATGAAGCCGGGTGAGGAGATCACGGCTGAGATTGATCCGGGCAAGACACTGGAAATTCGCCTGCAGGCAGTGGGGGAAACCACCGACGAGGGTGAGGTCAAAGTCTTCTTCGAGCTGAACGGTCAGCCGCGCACCATCCGCGTGCCCAACCGTAAAGTGGCCGCTGAGACCGTGGCCCGCCCCAAGGCGGATCAGGGCAACCCGAACCACATCGGCGCGCCGATGCCGGGTGTTGTGGCAACCGTCGCGGTACAGGCCGGTCAGAAAGTCTGCGAAGGCGATCTGCTGCTCACCATCGAGGCGATGAAGATGGAAACCGGTCTTCATGCCGAACGCGACGGTGTTGTCACCGCCGTGCATGTACAGGCCGGTGGCCAGATCGACGCCAAAGATCTGCTCATCGAGCTGGAATGAGCCTAAGCCCCAAAATACTGTTGTTTTCCGACCCGCATCTGGACGGGTCGGAGGACAGCCATGCGCCGGAGAACCCGGCACATAGATTGCGCCGCGCTCTGGAGCAGGCTTTGGCCCGCCACCCGGATGCGGCGCATCTTGTTTTTCCCGGCGACCTGTCCAATGGCGGTGACATCTGGGGTTACGAGTTTCTACGCGCGCGTTGCGCCGAATATGACCTGCCCAGCACCTTTCTGATGGGCAATGAAGAAGACCGTGGCACCTTTGCCTCGGCGTTTCCCGATGTCACCACAGACCAGAACGGATTTTATCAATCCGTGCTGACATTTGGCGGCCATACCGTGATCTGTCTAGACACGCTCGACCCTGAGGCGCCCACCAAACATGGCGGTCTTCTTTGCAATCAGCGGTTAGACTGGCTGCGCGCCGCCCTTGCCGATGCTGCGGATCAGCAGATCTCAGTTGTGATGCATCACCCCCCGGCCCCACTGGGCATGCCCCGGTTCGACGCCCTTGGTCTGGCCAATGGCGCGGAGGTGAGCGCGCTTCTCAAATCTGCGGGCGTGCGTCTTGTCATTGCCGGACATATCCACCGCAACATTCAGGCCGTTGTGGAGGGCCAGCCAATTGCGACCCTCAAGAGCACCGGCTTTGGTCTGATGATGCAACAAGGCGACGCGCCTTTGGCGCTCGACCCGGCTGACCCCGGCGCCTATGGCGTTCTCCTGTTGACCGAACAGGGCCCAATTTTGCATCACGAAGAAATCACCTGGGACATCACGTAGCGAAACGCATCGACAGCGGAATTGCGACTGCCTATCAAGAGTGCCTTGCTACAAAACACATGGACCCGTGATGCCTCAGAAACTTGCCCTCCTGTCCCTCCTCGTCCCTAGCTACGACGAAGGCATCGCCTTTTTCCGAGACACCCTCGGGTTTGATCTTCTGGAAGACACCGACATGGGCGGTGGCAAACGCTGGGTCCGCGTTGCACCCGCTGGGGCGGAAACGCATTTCCTGATTGCCGAAGCCAAAGGTGAACAGCGCGACTATATCGGCAAGCAGGGTGGAGGCCGCGTTTGGCTGTTCCTGCAAACGGATGATTTCGCGCGTGATCATGCCGCCTACCAGGCCAAAGGCCTGAACTTTCTCGAAGAACCACGCCACGAAGCCTATGGCAGCGTCGCGGTCTTTGAAGATCCGTTTGGCAATCGCTGGGACTTGATTCAGTTTAGCGACGCAAAATCCTGACGCACCTTGGCGTCAAAGCCGATTCGAAACGGTAGAATTCCTTACCTCGACCCGATTTTTCGCTAAAATCGGGTTAGGTATACCCCACTGTGTCGTGATCTGCCGACCGGGCATTATCATCACATGGCACATTTTGATGGCACCCCCCTTAGGGGCACAGAAAAATTTATTCCGACGCGGCTACTGGATTTCCTGCTGAATTTGGAAACATCCACCAGCACCGAAGATGTCTGGACCCATCTGGTTCAGCTTGGTGCGGATCTGGGGCTTGATGTTGTCGACTACGTGTTTGCGAATGATTTTCGCAACTGGGAAAAAACCCAGTTCATTCGCACCACCATCGACAGCCGCTGGTTCGACCTGATCGAACGGTTTCCCCATATGCGTTATACGTCCAACTTCCGGACGCATGGCTGCCGCTTCATGACACCGATGATGGTGGGCCCGGCGTATCTCGACGATATGGGCCCCCTTTCAGAAGACAAGCGCCGCCATGTCGAGCTTTCGGCCAAGATGGGGCTTGCTGCGGGCATTGCCATTCCTCTGCGGATGGAGAGCCCCAATCAGGCGGCCATGCTCACCTTTGGTGGCAAAATCAGCCGCGGCAGCTTTGACGCCATTCTGGACGAGCACGGCTGGACCCTGCATGCGGCGGCTCTCTCGGCCCATACGCGGTTCTCTGAGCTGTTCCGACGTGAGTTCACTGACCGCAACCACCTGACCGAAAAGCAACAAGAGCTGATCTGTCTAGTGGGTCAGGGCCTGATGGACAAACAGATCGCCTTTGAGCTCGGCATTTCGTTCTCAGCGGTGCGTCAGCGTCTGGCCTCGGTCCAACAAAAAACCGGTGCCCACAATCGCGCACATCTGGCAGCACTTGCGATGCGGGCTGGCCTTGTGCCAGATCCGGTTCTTGATGACACCGGCGACCAGAAAACGGTGTTCCTATCGACCGGAGACGGGCTCAAGAACGCAGAAATGCCAGCCACACCGGTGATGCAGGACACTGCCGCCGAGTAAAGCTTGCTTGTTAGCCTGTTCGCGTCATTCTTGCCAAAACTCAAGGATGCGCGAACATGCTAAGCATTACCTCTTTTTACGCCGCTCTTGTGGCGCTAGTTTTCCTCATTCTCAGCGCGCGGGTGATTTTATATCGCAATCGCAATCGCCTGTCTCTTGGTGACGAGGGTGACCGCGAATTGCTCAAGCGGATACGCGCACAGGGCAACTGTGCAGAATACGCCCCCATAGGACTGATCCTTCTTGCTTTGACCGAAGTACAAGGTGCGCCTGCGCTGGCGGTGCATGCCCTTGGGCTCACTCTTCTGGCAGGCCGCGCCATCCACGGCTGGGGCTTTTCCAGAAGCGACATAGCGCTGCGCCCCCGTGTTCTCGGAATGGTTCTGACCCTCATCATGATCGGCGTCTCTGCCATGGGTCTGTTGCTGCACGGGCTAATTTAACCGCGCCTCCACAGGAATATTCGCGCATTCCAAAAAAGTTTCTGCGCGCGTCATTTTCCTCTTGCGCCCATCCCCAGTAAGGCCTAAATCCCCCTCCACACCTTCTAAGGAAGCGGGCGTAGCTCAGGGGTAGAGCATAACCTTGCCAAGGTTAGGGTCGGGCGTTCGAATCGCCTCGCCCGCTCCAGAAGAAGGTAGTGACGTTTTGGTTTTGCGGGCGTAGCTCAGGGGTAGAGCATAACCTTGCCAAGGTTAGGGTCGGGCGTTCGAATCGCCTCGCCCGCTCCAAAACGACAGACATTATGGTGCGCGGGCGTAGCTCAGGGGTAGAGCATAACCTTGCCAAGGTTAGGGTCGGGCGTTCGAATCGCCTCGCCCGCTCCATAGTGACAGAGGCTGACCCACCCAGTCAGCAAAAGAACAGGCCGCCCTTCGGGGCGGCTTTTCTTTTGTCCTGACAACACGTTACCGCTCTATGTTATCGCCTCAGTCTATTCACCTATTTCAATTCAACATCTCTTGCGCGACTGTCTCGCCAATTAGATTTCCCAATGGCGCACCTCATGTCCCCCAAGCCCCTTATCCCCACCCTCGAAACCGATCGGCTCATTTTGCGCGGTCACCGCATCGAAGATTTCAAAGACTGCGCTGCCATGTGGGCGGATGAAACGGTGGTGGCCAAAATCTCTGGCACGCCCTCAACCGAAGAACAGTCCTGGGCCCGTTTTCTCCGCTACGCCGGGCATTGGCAACATCTCGGATTTGGCTATTGGGCGGTTTTCTCTAAGTCCGATGGCACCTTTCTGGGCGAAGTGGGATTTGCCGATTATCATCGCGATACCACTCCCTCACTCGCAGGAAGACCCGAGGCGGGCTGGGTTCTCAACGCGGCCGCCCATGGCAAGGGCTACGCCACCGAAGCCGTATCAGCGATCTTGGACTGGGCCGATGCAAACCTGACACACAGCCACACCGCAGCGATTTTTGATCCCACGCACAAGGCTTCGATCCATGTCGCCAAAAAGGTTGGGTTTACAAACGAAACGCTCGGGCGCTACGGCGAGCATGAGACATTGTTTATGGAACGCCCCAGACAACGCGCGTCAGAGCCCGTGTAACCACGCGCCATATTGAGCTGCCGGATCCAGTGTCGCGGCCTGCGAGAGTCCTCCAGCTGCGCGCAAGGCCCGCATATCTCGTGGTGACATACCGTATCTGGCTTTGAAGGCGCGATTAAACCCCGTCACATTGTCAAAGCCTGCCTGTCGCGCCAGTTCGCTGATGGGCAACCCGCGCATATCTGACCGCGACAGCATCGTGGACACGCGCCTGACCCGTTGATCCCGGATATAGGCGGCCACTCCGCCCTGATCGGCAAACAGGGCATACAGCTTGCTGCGCGAGACACCCGCCAGTCGAGCCACGTTCTCAGGTGTCAGGTGCGGGTTCGAAAGCTGCTCTTCGATCACCGCACGCGCCACCATCTTGGCCCCACGTGGATCTCGCTCTGAAGCCCGTTCGAGATCATGCCCGGCGCCTGCATTCAAACAGGCCGCGACAAGACCAAGGGTGTGGGGTTCCATATTGACAGCGAGTGACATCTGCAGCCCCGATGCGACAGAAGCAAGACTTTGGATGTGTGAAATGAAAATCTGCACCGCTGGCGCCGTACCGGACAGGATACGCAGATGCTGATCATCCGGTGCCACAAGCAAAGGCTCAAGCTGCGCGCGCGGGATTGCGAGGCTTAGATTGGTAAAGGTCGTTGTATGGCTCTGCACCTGCCGCGACAGATCCATGACCACCAGGGTTGCCCCCTGTACGGCACCCTCCCCCGAGGTCTTGTTCATCACCCCATCTTCAAAGACCTGCAGCATGTAGTGATCCATGCCATCGCGCGCGATCTCACGTTCACTGCGGTGCCAATGCTGCTGAAGACTGCTGGTCCGCGCGAGAAAGAGAGATCCAAGCATATAGGCATCAATCGATGCATCGAAACTGTCACGACGCAGCTCGGCCTCCGCTTCAACAGTGAAAATGCAGGAAATACTGTCTCGCCAGATCTCGAACCGTTGCGCCCGTGGCTCTGTCTCAAGCGAAAAGTAGCTTCTGGGCACCAATGATTCTCTGGATTGCGTCATTCGGTCTTCTTTGCGTTCGTGTCCACCATTCCTTTTCGGCAGGCTTGCCAGAAACATTGCAAAAAAATGGCGTTATCCGTCAATCCGTCCAGAACACTTATCTCAGCGTCCAAACTGCCGTGGCATGACTTGATCCAAAACGCTCTCGGCGATTTAGCTTGCTGTGCGATGCGCCTGCAGCGGGGACTAATGCACAAATCAATGATTCATTGTGCTTTTTTTCAATCCCCAATGATTTACTTCCTCGCTGTGGGCCATCGCACCGTCCAGTTCCCATGCCGGGTGCCCCCAGTCTTTGTGCCCGGCATGGTCTTGATGACCTTCACATCACGCCTTGGTTTTGCATTCTCCTGTCCTATTGGCGCGCATCGCCTCGCCGCCTATAAGGCCAGCGACCGTGAGGAGAGATACGACATGCGCAAGGCCACCGTCAGCCGCAAGACCGCTGAAACCACCATCGAAGTCACCATCGATCTCGATGGCACTGGCGCCTATGACAACAAAACCGGCGTTGGGTTCTTCGACCATATGCTGGATCAGCTGGCGCGCCATTCGCTGATCGACATGACCGTGCGCTGTGACGGCGATCTGCACATTGACGACCACCACACGGTCGAAGACGTGGGTATTGCACTGGGTCAGGCTCTGACCGAAGCCTTGGGTGACAAACGCGGCATCCGCCGTTACGGCGATTGTCATCTGACGATGGATGACACGCTTGTCCGCGCGGCGCTTGACCTCTCGGCCCGGCCTTTTCTTGTGTGGAATGTCGAGATCCCGACCCAGAAGATTGGCACCTTCGACACCGAGCTGGTGCGTGAATTTTTTCAGGCCTTCAGCGCACATGGCGGCATCACCCTGCATGTGGATCGCCTGAACGGGTTCAACAGCCACCACATCGCAGAAGCGGCGTTTAAGGCCGTGGCCCGGGCGATGCGTGATGCGGTTGAGCCCGATCCGCGCAAAGCCGACGCGATCCCCTCGACCAAAGGCATGCTCTAAGCCTTGCCAAACCACAAGCTGCGCCACAGGGTGACGATATGGACAATTCTGACGCCTTTCTGAAAACCATCCTGCAGCGCAGCAAGACCATAGCTGTTGTCGGCGTTTCGATGAACTCGGTGCGCCCTAGCTATTATGTGGCGCGCTATCTGTCGCTCAAAGGGTACCGGGTGATCCCGGTCAATCCCGGCCACGCGGGCAAAATGCTATTCGGCCAAGAGGTGCGCGCCTCGCTGGCGGACTGCCCGAAAGACGTCGATATGGTCGATATCTTCCGGCGGTCTGAACATGTGCCGCCGATCGTGGATGAGGCGATCGCAGAACTGCCCAATCTGAAAACGGTCTGGATGCAGATAGGAGTCGAAAGCCCCGAGGCCGAAGCCGCCGCACAGGCGCAGGGGCTGGATGTGGTGATGAACCGCTGCCCGAAAATCGAGTATCAGCGACTCTTTGGTGAGTTGCGCATGGGTGGGTTTAACACCGGGGTGATCTCATCCAAACTGTGACGGGCGCCAAAGGCGCCCGATCCCCTGTCATTTTTGCGGGGCTCACTCTTTCGGACGACCAAACCCCATGCGGCCCAGCACGTCGTGGCCGTCAAACCACCGGTGTTTGACCACCGCTGCAACATGCACAACCGCAACGGCCAGCATCAGATAGGCCAGATAGGTGTGCAGGGTGTCGGCCAGATCCTCGACATTGATCGTGCCCCACATCTCCATTGTTGGGAACACCTTGGGCATGACAAAGCTGAACCAATGGACACCATGGCCGCCAAAATCCGCCTCGGCCCAGCCCAGCACAAACACCGCCAGAGGCAGCAGATACAGCGCCAAATGCCCCAGATGGGAACCAAGCTTTTCCAGCGGGCTTAGCCCGTGGGGCAGCGCGGGTGGTCGGTTGGTTAGCCGGATCCCGATCCGCAACACCAGCAGCCCCAACAAAGTGACACCCCCGGAAATATGCAGACTCATCAGGATCTCTTCCCAGGGGCCATCCTCGGCAACCAGCGATCCCATGGCGTAGCCGCATAACCACATGAACCCAAATCCCAATGCCATCAACCAATGCAACAGGCGGGCAGACAAAACATAGCGGGGCATTTCATTTCCTCTTGCTTGCTCCTGCTGCGCATCTGGGCGGACCGCATGCGTCGCGCCACTGCAATTCCGCCAGCGGTCGCGGGCAATGCGCCGCCGGTTGCTAGATTTCGCGAACGGTCACACATCGACCATTGGCGAAAGCCGTGCTAGCCCCTTGTCATGATGCGATTGTTTGCCCAGCCCCTCTGTCCGGCCTTTCCGGTGCCTCTGCGTGATCTGCTGATCCTCGCCTTTGCTGGATCTGCCGTCGCCGTCGTCTGGGAGCCCGACCATTCCGCCAGCCTGCCGCTCGTCACCGGTTTTGTTCTCTGGCTGCTGCATTTCCTGTCGGCCATAGGGCTGTATGTCGGACTGTCTGTTTTGGCCGCCCGCTGGATCACATCGCGCGCGCTGTCTGCTCTGGCGAGCATCCTGCCGCTCCCACTGATGTTCACGCCCTTTTCGCTGGTGATCGACTGGGCTTTGCAGAATGACGAGGGGCCGGAACCGCTGGGAATTGATCTGTTTGCAGATGAGCTGATCGACGTTGCGCCGTGGTCGATAACGGTTGCTCTGATCTTGACCTGGATGGCCTCACGGCAGCAAAACGACACCTCGTCCGAGCCCCAAACCTCAGTTCCGCCTCCCGCCCTGCATTCTCTGATCCGGTTGGAGGCACAAGATCACTATGTGACCTATATCACCGCAGAAGGGTCGCGTCTGGTGTCAGAACGATTCACTGACAGCATCGATAAGCTGGACCCGGCCTTGGGTTTGCAATGTCACCGGTCGCACTGGATCAACCTGCAACATGTCACCTCCACCAAACGTGCAGGCAGCGCATATATGGCAATCATGACAAACGGTGACGAAGTCCCCGTCAGTCGCCGCCGGTGGAGCGAACTGAAGGCACGCCTGGGCTAGCGACGGATGTCACCCTCGGCTGGCTTTTTCCGCGATCCCTGACAATCCCTGACGGCGGGCCAGCTCACTCAGCACATCATCCAGTGGAATGTCACGTGCGGCCAAGGTCACAAGCAGATGGTACAACACATCCGCGGCCTCATATGTGAGGTTCTCGCGGTCATTTTTGACCGCCGCGATGATGGCCTCAATCGATTCCTCACCGAATTTTTCGGCACACTTCTCTGGGCCTTTCGCCAAAAGCTTGGCGGTCCAGCTGCTCTCCGGATCGGCACCTTTGCGTGACAGAATGGTGGTTTCAAGATCATGCAGGATCGACATCACAGCCTCATCGCAATACCAGCGGCGGCCATGTGATCTTTGGCCTCCTGAATGGTGTATTCGCCAAAGTGGAAGATCGAGGCCGCCAGAACGGCGCTGGCATGGCCTTCGGTCACGCCTTCGACGAGGTGATCAAGGTTGCCCACCCCACCCGAAGCGATCACAGGCACATCCACAGCATCTGAAATGGCCCGGGTCAGCGGCAGATTAAAGCCCGATTTGGTGCCGTCGCGATCCATTGAGGTCAGCAGAATCTCACCTGCGCCCTTCTTGGCCACCAGTTTGGCAAATTCGACCGCATCAATACCCGTGGGTTTGCGCCCACCATGGGTGAATATCTCCCAGCGGCCGGGCTCGACTGTTTTCGCGTCAATGGCACAGACGATGCACTGGCTACCAAATTGATCCGCAGCCTCGGCCAGAACATCGGGATTGGCCACAGCGGCGGAGTTGAAACTCACCTTATCCGCCCCTGCCAGCAACAACGCCCGCACGTCATCCACGGTGCGCACGCCGCCACCTACGGTCAGCGGGATGAAACATTGCTCTGCAGTGCGTGTCACCACGTCAAACATGGTGCCGCGATTTTCATGGGTCGCATGGATATCGAGGAAACAGATTTCATCTGCGCCCGCCGCGTCATAGGCACGGGCTGATTCCACCGGGTCGCCCGCATCGCGCAGGCCGACAAAGTTCACGCCTTTCACCACGCGGCCGTCGGCCACGTCCAGGCAGGGGATGATGCGGGTTTTTAACATGATTTGCGTCTTAGCGGGCCACGGGGGCTTCGTCCAGCGGCGGATGCACCCGCGCAACCCGCGCAAGGCTATTGCGGCTCAGAAGGATGTGAAACGGCATCACCACCGCCAGATAGATCCGTCCCCAGATGTTGTTTGCATGCACCCAGGTCGCAATGTGGATATTTCCGTCAGTTTTCAGCACCGAGATCCGGAAATTGAGATGATTGTCATCGGTTCCCATCACACGCTCCGTTTCCGTGTCCAGATGAATGGGAAAGATCGCGTCTGAGGCCTGTGTATCTTCGCCCGTTTTTAATCCAAGGGGTTTGACCAGCGCATTGCGCAACCGCATCAGTGCATTGGCCCAGCCGGGCATTGTAAAGGCGGTCTCAGCGGCTTCGGCCACACTCGCCGAACTGGTGACAGCATAGCCATCCAAAAAATCGCCGGACTGATGCAGACGCCAAAGCTCGGACATCTGAGGGTGGGTTGTTTTGCGGACGGTTTGCGTCATAGCAGGCTCCCATATGTTGAGAGAAACCTGTGGTGCCTTTGTCGAAGCTTCAACGCCGCGCGGTGTCGCAGGTCAGCACAAAATCCGAGGCGGCTCGGACACCAGTCCCGCCTGCGCAATGGGTCCAAAGGCGCGGGTCTCCTCAACTTTAAGAACCCGTCGTGCCGTGTCGCCATAGGCGTTCTCAAAGCACCGCAGCTCTGGCAGCAGTTCCATCAGCTCATGCCGCGCCTCTGGCGTGATCTGATACTTGGAAATCTGGCCCGCATGCAGGCTCTCAGAGGGCACACCATTGGCGTAGATCACATGATGAGCGTCAAACAGCAGATGGATATAGCTGACCCCTTCCGGGGCCGCTTGCTGAAGTACATTTTCGCCATCAATCAACCCTTTGGCAGGGGCAAAGATTTCGTCTTCGGCGGTGTAAAGCTGCACCTTCCAGCCGCTGAGCAACATACGATGCTGGGGCGATACCCGCATGTCTGCAGCGGGCAAGCCCGGCCCAAAAGCATTTTTTCGGATCAAAATGGGCTGCAGATTGGGCTGGCGTTTCAGGCGCTCCCCCGTCACGCGCGTTTGGCTCAGCCAGCGAAGTGGCTGGAACCCCGCATCACGGGTCAGAATCTCATCCCCTGGGCGCAGGCGCGTGACCTCAACCTCGCCTCGCCGGGTCATGATCAAGGTTCCCGGCGTGTAGCAGGGGATCAGACCATCTTCAAAGGCAACCACCCCAACCACTTCATTGATGTGATTGGTCTCGTTGTCATTGGATTGCTCTTCTTCGATGAAAAGCCCAACCGTCGAATTGGTTTGCCCGTCAATGACAACGGTGGCCGTATCGCCTCCATTGATGGTTTGGGTTTCTCCCAACACCACCGCATCGGTAAACGTCCCGCCTAACCCGAGGGTATCTGTGTTCTCATCCACGCCGCCAAAGGTCTGTGCAGTGCCTGAGGTGGTGTCGCCACCCGCTTGAATGGCAATCCATCCAACCGTTTCCACAACATGGGTGCCGTCCTCGGCCTCTTCTTCCTGCAGGCGCAGGTCAAAGCCGGTGCTGGTGATATTCAGAGGATCGCTGTCGACGGTTGTGGTGTCATTTTCAGACATAACCGAGGTCAGAACCACAGGCGGGTCCGTAAAGCCGCCTGACAGAGTCGCGCTGCCACTGTTGTCGCTGACCTGCGATGTGCCCGCCTCGATCACGCGCCCATCGGGAAGCGTATGAACCCCTTCTTCGATGGCCAACCAGTTGATGGTCTCCATCGCCGGGTGCGGACCGTCGTGGTATTCCCATTCCTCGATGACAAAGGTGAAGCTATTGTCGGTGATTTCGGTGACACGCAGTGTAAACTGGTTGCCCCCGTTGTTTGTCGCCGTCAGTGCGATAACAGGGTTCTCAAGCGGTTGATCAAAGGTGATGGTGATCGGCGCGTTCTCGGTCGGAGAATTCGTCGTGATCGATCCTGCCTGTCCAATGGGCATGACACCCTCCGCGCTACCATTTCCCCCGCGTGGAACCCAATCCACAGCCCTGGGCATTAAGGTTAATCACACAGGATTTGGGCAATTTTGCGGAAAATTCACAGCATTCGTGGGAAGGCCTAAAGGTCACCCACGTCGACGCTGGACCAGTTTGATGATCGTCAGAACAACCAGCAACAATAGGCAGACAAGAGTAACCGGAAACGTGGCCAACATCAGCCACCCTGCCACAAACATCGAGGCCAGCACATTCCCGACATCTATCCCAAAGACAATGCAAGGATTGGCGAAACCTTCGTGCAGCGTGCACTCAAAGGCCCCGGCAATCGCAGTGCTTGCGATGACCGAGAGCAGCGGCAAAAGGCTGACACCTAGCCCAATAGACAGGATGAGAAAGTGCCAGCGCTTGATCATCAGGCTTTAAACACCTGCAGAGCTTCGGTCAGGTCGATGGCCCCGTCGTAAAGCGCCCGGCCCGAAATCGCCCCATTCAAAGGTGCGCCACAGCTGCGCAGCGCCTTCAGATCGTCAATCGAAGACACGCCACCCGACGCGATCACGGGGATCGACACAGCATTGGCCATGGCCGCAGTGTACTCCACGTTTGGCCCCTGCATTGCGCCATCGCGGTTGATGTCGGTGTAGATGATTGCCGAGACACCATCGTTCTCAAAGGATTTCGCAAGCTCCACCGCGTCGACATTGGTCTCTTCGGCCCAGCCCTTGGTGGCCACTTTGCCATCACGCGCATCGATGCCCACCGCCACTTTGCCCGGAAAGGCTTTGGCCGCTTCGCGCACCAACGC
This sequence comes from uncultured Pelagimonas sp., assembly GCA_947497905.1. GTDB lineage: Bacteria > Pseudomonadota > Alphaproteobacteria > Rhodobacterales > Rhodobacteraceae > CANMIH01. Next base: position 221,548 of record CANMIH010000001.1, on the reverse strand, counting down.
GGGGTTCTCAACCGCAACCGTGCCCAGGATGACCCGCGCCAGACCTTTGTCGAGCCAGGTCTCAATGGTTTTCATGTCGCGGATACCGCCACCCAGTTGCGCCGGCGTTTTGGTCAGCTTCAGGATCGACTCAACCGCCGCTGCGTTCACGGGCTCACCCGCAAAGGCGCCGTTCAGGTCAACCAGATGCAGCCACTCACAGCCCGCTTCGACAAACTCCATGGCTTGCGCCGCTGGGTCATCATTGAACACGGTGGCTTTGTCCATGTCACCGCGCAGCAGGCGCACGGCTTTGCCGTCTTTGAGATCGATTGCCGGGTACAGGATCATGAGGCTTCCCCTAAAATGCGTCCCTTGGGCCATAATCTGACGCTGGGAAACATGCAAGCGGACCTACGGTCAAGCTTGATCGAACGCTGCGGCCTGCGTCAAGCTGGTGCCACTGTCTAGGGAGGACGAGATATGAAGAAACTGGCATTCGCCGCCGCCATTGGCCTGCTTGGTACCATGGCAAGCGCTGACCCCATCGAAGGTGTGTGGAAAACCCAACCTGACGAAGGATCATATGCGCATATCACGCTTGCGCCATGTGGTGACAAAATTTGCGGTGTGATCTCTCGGACCTTCAATGACAGCGGCGAGTACAATTCACCGACCAAAGGTAAACGTCTAGTCCGTGATATGGTGGCCCAAGGGGGCGGAGCCTACAAAGGCCGTGTCTGGCGTCCGTCCAACGACAAGATCTATCTGGGCAAAATGCAGCTCTCGGGGAACTCGCTGAAGCTCAAAGGCTGTGTTGCGGGCGGGTTGCTGTGTTCCAGCCAGACATGGACGCGCATCAAGTAAACAACAAAGCCCCGGGATGACCGGGGCTTTTCTTTGAGGCAAGTCCGGAACTTAAGGACGCCACTGCAAAAAGTTGGCAATCAACCGCAGCCCGATGTCCGCGCTCTTTTCCGGATGGAACTGAAACCCGATGCGGTTGTCGGTGCCAACAATCCCCGTCACATCGCCCGCATAATCGACATGGGCCAATCGCTGTCCCAGATCAGACATTTGCATCTGATAAGAATGGACGAAATAGACGTGATCGCCATTTGACAGCCCTTCAAGCACTGGGTGCGGCGTGTCGATCACCAGATCATTCCAGCCCATATGCGGCACTTTAAACGTCGGATCAGCAGGTGCGATTTTGCGCACCTCTCCGTCGACCCACCCCAGACCATCGGTTTCATCGTATTCATGCCCCTTGCGGGCCATCAGTTGCATGCCGACACAGATGCCCAGAAACGGACGACCTTTGTGTTCGACAGCCTCAACCATAGCATCAAAACAGCCTGACGCGCGCAAGGCAGCCGCACAGGCCGGAAAAGCGCCATCGCCGGGCAATACCAGATGATCCGCCTTGGCCACGACATCGGGGTCATCGGTGACAACCACCTGCCCCGCGCCGGTTTCCTCTGCCATGCGCTGAAACGCCTTTTCTGCGCTGTGCAGATTGCCGCTTTCATAATCAATGATCGCTGTGAGCATGACATCGGTCCTCTTTCTGATCCGCAGTCCAAGTGCCGGGATTTCCCAGCAGGGTCAAGCCTTGGGCGGCATCGGCAATGCATCAAGCAGGCCCATGACCTGATCAAAGGCGCCACCGTCTTCTGGCACTGCGGGTGGACCAAACTCGCCCGCCAGATGCAACAATGTGAACCCATGGATCAAAGACCAGACCTGCGCCTCCACCACCTGTGGGTCTACCCCCTCTGGCACAAACGGTGCGCAGACCTGTCTGAGAAGCAGGTAAGCATGCGCTTCCTTTTTGCCGCTGGGCGAGGCCACCAAGCCCGCCAAACCTTTCCCTCCAAAGATCACATTCAACACCCCACGATGCTGAAGCCCAAAAAGCAGATAGCCCCGGCAGATTGAATTCAGGCGCCCCCGATCAGATTGCGGGCCTGCTTCAATCGCACGTTGGAGATGGGCCGAGAATAGTCTAAACCCTTCCTCTGCAATCGCATGTTTCAGTCCCTGCAGCCCCTCAAAGTGATGGGCCGGAGCGGCATGTGAGACACCGGCGCGCGCCGCACATTTGCGCAACGTCAAAGCCTCTAGACCGCCTTCTTCCAAAAGCTCAATCCCTGCAGAAACCAACGCCGCGCGCAGGTTTCCATGATGGTGTTTTTTCTTGTCGGCATTTTCAGTCATCCGGGCAGTTTAATGCCAACCTTGACAGCGTCAAGTCTAGCACTACTTTACACTGTCAAGTTCACATGATTCTGGAGTGCCCCATGCCTGTTTCGTTTCCCCCTTTTCTGACCACTCTCTGGTCACAGCGCGTTCTTTGGCTGCTAACGGTTTTGGTTGCCCTCGCCTCCGCCAGATATTTGATGCTCCCCATTCAAATGGCGGGCGACTTCATGGCACATCACGCGGCAAACCGACCTCTGGCGCTCTATGGCCACATCACCGGTGCCACAATTGCGCTCGCTCTGCTGCCAATCCAATTTTCACCCCGCCTGCGCCGCACCCGTCTTGGCCTGCACCGCTGGCTGGGCCGCCTTTATGGCGCCTCAATCGCCGTCGGAAGCCTGTCTGGTCTTGCCTTGGCTGTGACCACAGAAGCCGGGCCCTTTGCTGCAATGGGGTTTGCCGCATTAGCCGTGCTTTGGGCTGCCTTCACAGCTCGCGCCATCTGGCTCGCCATTCAAGGAGAGATTGCCGCACACCGCGCGTGGATGGTCAGATCGGCCGCGCTGACGCTGGCGGCTGTATCCCTACGTCTTGAACTGCCCCTTCTTCAGGCAATTTTTGGATTTGAGATTGGATATCCGTTGGTGGCCTGGCTGTGTTGGGTGCCGAACCTTCTGATCGCAGAATGGCTCCTCAGCACAGGCCATACCTCACAGAGTTTACAGACCTCTCCCGCATAACTTCAGCGTATGTAAACGAAAAAGACGCCCGGACATCGCCGGGCGTCGAGTTACGGAACGAGGGACAGTGAAGGTGTCGCAGGGGTTCCGATCCTGCGTCCTGTAGTAGAGATAGGCTAAATTGCCACGCTTTAAAGAGGCGTAAATATTTTGTGAAGATTTTTCTTGACCGGAAAATTTAGGCACTGACCCGCGTCAAAGAGGACAAGCCGGTCAGCGACAGGCTGTCATGCACAAGCTCAGAACGATCTGTCCCGACATCCCGTCGCCCTCGCAGAAGGAAGAGTTTGCCAAATCCTTGCCAGGTTCCCACCGAAGGCGCAGTGGCATCACAGGGAAACCGGGCCTGCCATCCGTCAGGCAGGGGCAGTCCACTGGCTTCGGCACGTTCAAGCATCCACACCAGAGGGATATTCGAGAGACCGCGCGCCTCAGTCTCTCCCCCCAGCTGACCACCGATATCCCCATGTGTGCCACGGAACCAGACTTGTTCGATTTGCCCCTCCCAGCCCGGGCGACAGGTCCACAAGACAGGGGAAAAGGCCGCACGTGTCTCATCATGGGCCAGCGCATGAAACCCACGTTTGATGCTGTCCCCCAATTCGTGATTGTGAAACGCATGGCTCTGTTCGGTCAAACGCCACAGAAGCGGCAGGCGCAGACCCAGCGCTTTGACCGTGTCCCAAACACCAACCATCTCAATCGGAGCGGCTTCATGACAATATTGCTCACGGAAAAACCGCGCGGCGTCCCCTGCCGGGTCATAGCGATACAGGCGGTAGATCTGGCGAATATTGCGTTCGGTCGCGTGTTCGGCCTTCAGCAGACCAACGCGGTCGATCGCCCCCGCCAATGAGCGCACCGCATAAGCGCCCCGCGAATAGCCCAGGAAAAAGATCCGATCTCCCGGACGATACCGTGACGCCAGATACCCATAGGCGCGACAGATCTGACGATTGATGCCCCGCCCCATCATCACATCACGGGTGCTCCGCCAGTCGTCCCATTGGATACCCGCCTCATAATAGACGCTGGCGCTCCCCTCATCGCAGAGCAGTTTGAACGCAAGCCCGGCGTTGGTCTCATCCCCGTGGTCCAAAGAAGAGGCCGTGCCATCAAGAATAATCACATGGTTGCGCGGGCCGCGTCGCGGCGTCAGCGCGGTGTGGTCCGAGGCAAAGCGCTTTCGGAACCATCCTAGAACATGATCACTGAGCTTGTTGTTCTGCATCCTTCAACATTTCCCACACGCGCATTGGTGTGAATGGCATATCCACTTGTTTGATCCCACGCGCCCAAAGCGCATCCTGAACCGCGTTGGCCACCGCTGCCATGGCCCCAACCGTCCCGGCCTCGCCACAGCCTTTCATCCCCATGGGGTTTGCGGTTGACGGCACGGGCACTGTATCGAATCCGATCATAGGCAAAGTGTCGGCGCGTGGCATCGCATAGTCCATAAAAGTCGCCGTGAGCAGTTGGCCATCTTCATCGTAAACAACGTGCTCGCACAGGGCTTGCCCCAGCCCCTGAGCCACACCGCCATGCACCTGCCCCTCGGCAAGCATCGGATTGATAAGGTTGCCAAAATCATCAACCACTGAGTAACGGTCAACCTTCGTTTCCCCTGTTTCTGGGTCGATCACAACTTCGGCAATATGGGCCCCATTGGGATACGACCTGCCCGGCAGTTTCTGTGTTGCAGTCCAGCTTAGCAAATCATCGCGCCCAGCCGCCCGCGCCCGCGCGGCCACATCCAACATACCCGGGGTCTCATTTGAGCCCTCAATGCGGAAATGTTCGTCATCAAAACTAACCTGATTGGCCTCGACGTCGAATTCCTCTGCGAGAAACGCGCCAAACCCGGCCTTGATATCCGCCACCGCAGTCAATGTGACATTGGTCTGCACCGTCACGGAACGCGATCCCCCCGTGCCGCCACCGCGGGCAATCCGATCGCTGTCACCCTGCACAACCGCAATCCGGTCCGCGGGGATGCCCGTCTGGTCCGACAGGAACTGTGCAAAGACCGTTTCATGGCCCTGCCCGTTCGACTGTGTCCCGACATAAATCAGCGCGCCGCCCTCCTCGGTGAACTCAACCTTCACATCCTCAGAGGGTGCACCCAAAATGCTTTCAATATAGTAACAGATCCCCAAACCACGCAGCCGACCCGCATTGCGATCTGCCGCGGAACGCGCGGCATATCCCGCAATATCAGAGGTTTGCTCGGCGCGTGTTAGCACCCGAGAAAAATCTCCGACGTCGTAGGTTTCACCTGTAACGGTTGCATATGGAAACTGGTCTGGCGCGATAAAATTGCGCCGCCGCAAATCATTGGGGGCAATACCCAGCTCTCGCGCTGCGCGGTCCATCAAGCGCTCGAGCACATAAATGGCTTCCGGACGCCCCGCCCCACGATAGGCATCGACCTGAGTGGTATTGGTATAGATGCCTTCACACCGTTGATAAGCCACCGGGATGTCATAGGGGCCGGTCAGAACCCGGGCAAAGAGCTCGGATTGGATCATTTGGGCGAACTGCGAACTGTAGGCCCCCAGATTGCTGCGGGTGCTGACGCGGTATCCCAAAATGCGGTGATTGGCATCAAAAGCCAGCTCAGCCAGTGTCTGCAGGTCGCGCCCGGCATTATCAGACAACATCGCTTCGGTCCGCTCGGACATCCAGCGCACGGGCCGGTTCAAATGACGGGCAGCGAAAGCCACAACAAAGTTTTCGGGGTACACCATCCCCTTCATGCCAAAGCCGCCGCCCACATCCGTGGTGGTGACACGAACATCCTGTTCATCCAGCCCCAGCACCGTGACCAAACGATCTTTCATGCCCCAGACACCCTGCCCATTAAAGGACATGTGCAACCGGCCCTCAGCCCACTCCGCAAAACAGCCGCGTGGCTCCATGGAATTGACGATGATCCGGTTGTCGGGAATCTCCAGCGAGATCACCTTTGCCGCCGCTTCAAACGCTGCCTCGGTGGCCGCTTCATCTCCGATGCCATAGTCAAAGGCGCGATTGTCAGGCAGCTCGTCAAACAGCGCCTGTCCCCCAGGGTTCAAATCCAGTTTGACCGGGAGATCTTCGTAATCAAACTCAATCAGCTCAGCGGCATCTTTCGCCTGCTGCAGTGTTTCGGCAATGACAACCGCGATAGGCTCACCAACAAAGCGGACCCGGTTTTCCGCCAATATCGGACGCCTGGGCGCGGGCCAAACAGAGCCATCTCGGCTTGGTGCCGGCGTATAGGAAATATGCGCATCAAGCCCCGCAGCCTCGAGATCTTCCGCCACGATAACCGCATGTACCCCTTCAGACGACCGCGCATCGGCCACATCAAGCGTTTCAATCACCGCATGGGCAACAGGCGACCGAAAGACAAAAGCATGCAGGGCGGCATCAGGTGCGATATCATCGACATAGCGCCCTTCACCGGTGAGAAACCGAACATCTTCAACACGTTTGACCGATTGGCTTTTTCCGAAGGTGTCCATGACCCGCCCCTGTATTTCTTTGCGCCTCAAAGAAATGGGGGGAAACACCGCACAAGTCCAGAGGTTAGCGTGTCAACGTCACGATACGATAATCGCCAAACCCATTGAAACGCGTTGCCAAAGCAGTGGAATAGGCCCCCATCCCATCAAACAGCAGGTAATCCCCTTCTTTGAGATCCGCAGGCAGCGAAATGGTTTCGGGCAGCGTGTCAATGCTATCACATGTCGGACCAAAAACCGTAAAGTCCCGCATCCTGTCGCTGTGACTGCCTGAGGTTGCAACGGCCGTGACCCGGCTTGAGGCGCCGATATCTTTCCACTCACTCAAGCCGCCATAGATGCCATCATTGAGGAAAATGGTATCATCACACACGGCCTTGACCTGCAGCGCGAGCTGAAACGCCTCGGCCACCATGCCCCGCCCCGGCTCGCAAACAAGCGCGGGCCCATCCCCGCCAAACGCCTCCGCTTTGGCCGCGGCAATCGTGGCAAAGATCTTCTGCAGGTCAGGTAACCGGTCACAGCGATGGGATGGGAACCCTCCACCCACATTCAATCGATGAAGTGTCACTCCGGCCCTCTTGGCCACATCGGCGCTCGCCTGAATATAGGCCTCCCAGGCACCGGCATCATGACATTGCGTGCCAGGATGGAACGTGATCGAGGGGACCCCGCCCCGGGTGACAACCGTCTTTAGCAGCTCAACCGCCGTCTCGGGATCGGCACCGAACTTACGGCCAAAATCATAGCTCGCACCCTCAACCGGCAGCTTCAGCCGCACGGCAATTTCTGCGCCTGTGATATCCCCAAGCTTGTCCAATTCACTATGACGATCAATCGACCAGCTGGTGATGCCAAATTGGCGCCCCTGCGCCACTTCTGATTTGGAGCGCACCGGGTTGTGGTAATGCAAGCGCGCGGAGCGGCGCGCGCGGTTCACCAATGCCATCTCAATTGGAGACGCCACATCAAAGGCCTCAAGCCCGGCCTCAGCCAGTGTTTCCAAAACTTCGTCATGCGGGTTTGCCTTTACCGCATAGGTCACTTCACCGGGAAAACCCGTCAGAAACCGTTTGGCCGTCTCACGCAATGTGATGGGATTGAAGAAATAGACCGGATCTTCGGGGCCTGCGCGACGCAACCAGGACTGTGGATCCCGTGCAAGGGGCTGCTGAAGGGTCATATGCTCGGTGTCCTTTGCCTGTTTCCCTCATTTTGCGAGGTCTGACACTCGTTTTCACGTGGCATATCTGCAATATTGACCGAAATATGCGACGATATGACAGGATAGCCATGCAAATTGACGAAACGGACCGTGCTTTAATTACACTGCTTTCTGAAAACGCCCGCCTGCCGGTGGCAGATCTGGCCCGCAGACTGGGTGTGGCACGCACAACGGTGCAGGCCCGAATTGATCGGCTGGTCGAAAAAGGGGCTATCGCCGGATTTACGGTGCGCAAGGGCAGCGGATTGCGGGCACCTCTGCGCGCCACGGTGCTGATCTCTGTCGAACCAAGGGCCACTCCGGCGGTTCTGGCCCGGCTCAAAAGCCTGACCGAAGTCGAGACAGTCCACACCACCTCCGGCCGCTTCGACATGATCGCAATTCTCAGTGCCGATGACACCGAAACGCTGGACCGGACGCTGGACCTTATCGGGGAAGCCAAGGGGGTGCGCAGTTCAGAAAGTCTGATCCACCTCAGCACCCGGTTTGACCGGGGCATCAGCTGAGAAAACATAACCGCGCCCGGCTTTTGCGGACGCGGGTGGGCGGGTGGGGCGTTTGCAAAAGCCGGGTTTACCCCTGCTCTTCTTCGCCCTCGTCCTCGATGCCGTAGGTCTTAAACAGCCCAGCCTGAGTGATGAAAAACACAAAGATGGCCGCCGTGAGACCGAAGGTTTTGAAATAAACCCAGGTTTCAGTGCTCATGAACCGCCACACGATCTCATTCAGCGCAGCCAGGCCAAAAAACAGCCCAGCCACACGACGAGTCAGGATCATCCAGCCCTCATCTTCTAGCGGCATAAGACCTTCCATCACCGCCCGCAGATAGCTTTTGCCGCGCATCAAACCCACACTCAACGCGCCGCCAAACAGCAGATAGATCAGCGTCGGCTTCATCTTGATGAACCGATCATCGTTCAACCAGACACTCAATCCGCCGAAGACCACCACCAGAACCGCTGTCACCGCCTGCATCCGGCTCAGCTGCCCGGTCAGCTTCCACAAGATCGCCGTGGACAACAGCAACAGAGGCACAAAGCCAGCCGTGACAAGAATGAACCCGTCATATTCGGTGCCCCCAAGTGTAAAGACCTGATCTTTCAGCTTAATATAGGCAACGAAAAAGGCCAGGATCGGCCCGTATTCCAGGCCGGTCTTGAGCATCGGGTTGACGGTATTTTCAGACATGCGTGTCTCCTTTGCAGGGGGAGATAGGGGCTTTAGCCGCCAAGCTCAACAATCACAGCGCCCAAAGCAATCAAAACCATCAAGGCGATGCGCCGTGGTCCCACTGTTTCACGCAGCACCAACCAGCCAATCAGCGCGGCAAACACGGTCGAGGTTTCGCGCAGAACCGCCGCCTCGCCCACCTTGTCCAATCGCGTGGCAAGCATCACCGACCCAAAGCTGAACAGCGCCACAACCGCCCCAATCGCCCCACGCAGCATCAGGGGGGCAAGCGTGGGTCGCTGGTCCATGCTGCGCCAACGCATCCATGCGAGGCATGGCATAAACAGCCCATCAACAAAGAAAAACCATGCCAGAAAGGTGAACGGATCGGCGGTCGCCCGAATGCCATAGGCATCGTAGGTGGTATAGAGCGCGACAAACAGCCCGGTTAAAAACGCAAATCCCAATGCCGTGTTCAGTGTATCGCGCGCGGTTTCAAGAAAGATCAGATTGTACAGCGCCAGACCAAAAATGCCCGCCAGCAAAACGCCCACCCCCACCCATTGGGTGACGGTAAAGCTCTCATCAAAAATCAACCACGCGCCGATCACTGCAAACAAGGGCCCGGTTCCGCGCACTACCGGGTAAACAACGGTGAAGGACCCTTTGGTATAGGCATAGGCTTGCAACAGCTTGTAAGCCGTGTGGATGACAAAAGCCCCGACAAAGATCAGCCACATATGCGGCTCGGGCCAGGGCACCACAAACAGTGCAAAAGGCGCAGCGATGGCGGCATAGCAGATATCAACCGCCCCACGGGTCAACCAAGGGTCGTGCCGCCCCTTCTGCAGGGCGCCAAAGATAGCATGAAGCAGAGCCGCAAAAAGCGCCAAACCCAGCGCAAGCTGATGACCCGCGTCGGTGCCTTCAAGCGAGATCAGCCAATCGCTCATGAAATCCGGCGCGCCATTCCTGTACGATATTCGAACCCAAAGGCTTCATAGAGCGCTTCGGCCCCCGGATCGGCGATCAGACTGACATAGCACCCCTCCGCAAGGTTGCCCTCTGCCCAGTCCATAAGCGCCGTCATAATCCGTTTGCCAAAGCCCCGCCGCTGGTATTCTGGATGCACAACAATATCGGTCACCTGCGCGAAACACCCGCCATCCCCGACAAGCCGGCCCATGGCGATCAAGCGCCCGGTTTCATCCCGAAGCCAGACGCCGTGCAACCCGTTGGCCAGCCCACGTTGCGCCGCCTCAAACTTATAGCCCCCCATCCCTGCGTCTTCTCGCAGGGTGAGATATTCCTCGATCGACGCAGGCCGATCAGAAAATTCCGGGGGCTTAGCCATTGCTGTCCAATCCAGTCAGGGCCGCTGCAAACTCTTCTGGATCAAAGGGTGCCAGATCATCGATCTGTTCGCCAACCCCAATTGCGTGAATGGGCAACCCAAATTTGTCCGCCAGCGCCACAAGAACACCGCCGCGCGCTGTTCCATCCAGTTTGGTCATCGCCAGCCCCGAAACATCGGCCAGTTTCTGGAAGGTCTCAACCTGATTGAGCGCATTCTGCCCGGTTGTGGCGTCTAGCACCAAAAGCGTGTTGTGCGGGGCTTCTGGATCTTTTTTGCGGATCACACGCACAATTTTGGACAATTCTTCCATCAGATCCTGACGGTTCTGCAAACGGCCTGCGGTGTCGATCATCAAGAGATCTGCGCCGTCTTCCTGTGCCTTTGTCATCGCGTCAAAAGCAAGGCTCGCGGGATCTGAACCCTCTGGGGCGGTCAAGACCGGAACACCCGCACGGTCGCCCCAAACCTGCAATTGCTCAACGGCGGCTGCGCGAAAGGTGTCTCCGGCGGCGATCACCACCGATTTTCCGGCAGCCCGGAACTGGCTTGCCAATTTGCCAATGGTCGTGGTTTTGCCCGCGCCATTTACGCCAACCACCAGAACCACCTGCGGTTTTTTGGGATAAAGCGGCAGAGGCCGCGCCACAGGCTCCATGATCCGGGCAATTTCACTGGCCAGCAGAGCCTTGATCTCGTCACTCGACAGCCGTTTACCCATGCGTCCTTCGGCAATATTGGCCGTCACACGCAGAGCCGTGTCCACCCCCATATCGGAGGCGATCAAAAGCTCTTCGAGGCTTTCGAGCATATCATCATCAAGCACCCGACGTGTGGCGGTCTCGGCGACGATGCCCCGCCCCATCAAACGCCCAAGCAGACCCGGTTTGGAAACCGCTGGTTCGCTGGGATTCTCAACTGGCGTGGGCGCGGACGAAACTGGCTTAGATGCCTCAGGCGCAACAGGCGCAGGTTCCGGCTCAGCCGCTTTAGGCGCTTCGGCCTTGGGGACGTCGGGCGCAGCGGTCTCAGTGGCCGGCGCAGACACAATTTCAGGCGCGATCTCAACTTCTGACGCGGCCTCGCTGCCCCCATCTTCTACAATTGCATCCAGCCCTTCATCCAGTTTGGACGACGATTTGAACAGCTTGTTTTTGAGCTTCCCGAAAAAGGACATGTGCCACGCCTGTCAATAATGATTTCCTCCACCTAATACGGCAAGACGTGTAAGAAAAGATCAGTTGTCCCGATTGCGCCCGAGTTGAGGGGTTGTATCCATGGTTTTGCGTCTATTTCTGTGTTTCATGCTTTTTGCGCCACTGGCGCGCGCTGATACCTCCACCCCCGGCACTCAATGCTCAAGCGGCGCTTTTGGCCAGATCCAGTGCATTCGCCCTGATCATTTTGTCTTTGACACCTGTCAGGCAATCGAGGCCTTTGCCACTGATAGCGGCCTTGATCCCGGTTTCTTTGCGCGTCTGATTTGGCAGGAAAGTCGGTTTGACCCAAACGCGCTCAGCCATGCCAATGCGCAAGGGATTGCCCAGTTCATTCCCTCCACTGCTGAGATCCGGGGGTTGCTTGATCCTTATAATCCTGCACAGGCGCTAGAATATTCCGCTGAATACCTAGGCGAACTGACCCGTCGCTATGGCAATCATGGTCTGGCGGCGGTGGCCTACAATGGCGGTGAACGGCGTGCGGATGGGTTGGTTTCCAAGTCGCGCGGGTTGGCCACAGAAACCATCAATTACGTCAAAATCATCACCGGTCTGCCTGCAGAAACATGGCGCGACGCCCCGCCAAAGGCGCATGATTTCCGGTTGCAGAAAGACAAACCGTTTGCCCCAGCCTGTCACGAGCTCGCCCTCAAACGGCGTCTCACCGCCTACCCCGAGCCCGAACCACCAGAAGCTGCGGCACAGCCCTGGGGGGTGCAGATGGCTTTTGGCGTGACCAAACAACGGGCGCTGGCGCAATTCAAATCCCGCAGCCGACGCTGCACCAAAGCCGTAGGCGGTGAAACCCCTGCTCTCATTTGGGAGAAAAGCCGGGCCAGTCCGAAAGGCGGGTACTACATGGTGCGCCTTGGGCGCAGTGACCGCGATGCCGCGTGGAAATTGTGTAAGAAGATCAAAGCGCAGGGCTGTATCTGTGCTGTTTACCGCAATCGGTGATATCAGCCGATTACAGGAACCAGATAGGTGATCACAAACAAAAGCTGCGCGGCATAGTAAGTGATCCAGACCATGCGCGACGCCATTACCCGCAGGCTATGGTCTTTGCGCATCAAAAACAGCTCGGTGGCGAGAATGGCGTCAGACACCATGAAGATCATCGCCGGTGCAAGAAATTGCCACCCTAGCGGCATCGCCGAAAACCCCATCGCTGCGATGATCGCGATGTAGCCCATCACCGGCATGCGCAGCGCTCCGGTTGCTGGCCAGAGCTTCCACGCCATACCTCCTGCAAAGAGGACAATGCCAACTGTAACGGGCACAGTGTTCACCGGCATAACCACCGGATCTACGCTGCCCTGCTGGCTTAGAAACTGCGCCACATAGGCCAGATGCGCTAAGGCAAAACTGACCAGCCCCGCCAGAAAGGCGCGCTCACCGTCGCGCGACAGCGCCAGATCACCCAGCGCGCCAAGTGTCAGGCCCAGAGCCAAAAACCAAGGCAGGTCCAGCCAAGCCAGACCTGCCAAAAGCGCCACAGGCGCGGTTTTAAACACGGACCGAAGGACCGACGGGGATTTCGACAGAAACCCCTCAAGGTAAATCAGCGCGCAAACCGCCGAAAGGATCAGCGCGCCAATCGCCATTACACTTCGTCAGGGAAGTGCTTCATGGTCAGGCGGATCGGGTTCGGCGCAGCCTGTCCCAAGCCACAGATCGAGGCATCGACCATGGTCTGGCTCAGCTCCTCAAGTAGGTTCTGATCCCACTTGTCTGCGCTCATCAGCTTCACCGCCTTCTCACAGCCAACCCGGCATGGCGTACACTGACCACAGCTTTCGTCTTCGAAGAAGCGCAGCATGTTCAGAGCCGCCTGCTTGGCGCTATCTTTGTCCGATAGAACCACCACAGCAGCCGAACCGATGAAGGTGCCATGCGGCTGCAGTGTGTCAAAGTCGAGCGGCACATCATTCATCGATGCGGGCAAAAGACCCGACGACGGGCCACCCGGCTGATAGGCTTTGAAGGCGTGGCCATCCAGCATACCGCCACAGGCCTCGATGATATCTGTGATGGTCGATCCGGCGGGCAACAGGTGCACGCCTGGATTTTTCACACGCCCAGACACCGAATAGCTGCGCAGACCTTTACGGCCGTTTTTCTCAACTGTGTTCAGACACTCAGGGCCTTCACGATTGATTTTGCAGACCCAGTACAGAGTTTCGACGTTATGCACGAGCGTCGGGCGATTGAAGATCCCCACCTGCGCCACAAAGGGTGGACGGTGACGCGGCAGGCCACGTTTGCCTTCGATCGATTCGATCATCGCGCTTTCTTCACCGCAGATATAGGCCCCGGCCCCACGGCGCAGGTCGATATAGCCCGGCTCAACGATGCCAGCATTCTCAAGCGCGGCAATCTCGGTGCGCAGGATCTCAAGCACAGCCGGGTATTCGTCCCGCATGTAGATAAAGGCTTTGTCCGCCTCGACCGCCCAGGCCGCCATCAGCATACCTTCGAGGAAGATATGCGGTGTGCGCTCAAGGTAGTAGCGGTCTTTGAATGTGCCCGGTTCGCCCTCATCGCCGTTCACGGCAAGGTAGCGCGGGCCTTCATTGGCGCGCACGAAACCCCATTTGGTGCCCGAGGGGAAACCCGCGCCACCCAGACCGCGCAGGCCGGCCTCTTTGATTTTTGCCTGCACCGCTTCCCAGTCGCCATTGGCGCGCAGGTCTTTCAGCGTCGCATAGCCACCCTCGGCGACATAGGCGTCAAGTGCCTCATAGGCGGGGACATGTGCGTGGGTGTCATCAGCCGCAATGGCTGCTTCCACTTTTTCCACCGTTGCGTGGTCGATGTGATTGTGACCGATTTCCAGCACAGGCGCCGTATCACAGCGGCCCATGCAGGGCGCGCGCAGCACGCGGACTTCGGAGGGATCCATCCCATCTTCGAGCGCTTTTTGCAGCTGCTCTGCCCCGGCCAATTCGCAGCTAAGCGAATCGCAGACGCGAATGGTCAGCGCAGGCGGTGGGGTTTCGGTTTCCTTCACCACGTCAAAGTGGGCGTAGAAGGTGGCAACCTCATAGATTTCCGCCTGTCCTACACGCATCTCTTCGGCCAGTGCCCGCAGGTGTGCCGCCGAAATATGCCCAAATTCATCTTGAATCAGGTGCAGAAATTCGATCAGCAGGTCGCGATTGCGCGGACGGTCTCCCAGCAGAAGACGCACTTCAGCAAGTGCCCCGTCTTCAAGCTGACGCCCTTTGGTGTGTCTGCGGCCTTTACCACGGCCGGATTTCCAGACGCCTTTGCGATCGTCAAGTGCCATTTGTGTCTCCCGTACTTGGCAGGCATCATATCGGTGTGCCGTTGTAGACTAGGGACGAAAAACGACGAAAACAGGTGGGGCTGCGCCGCGATCTCTCCACTGTTTCGTCTGACTGACGCCCGAAAGAGCAGGCAAATAGACCGAAAATCTCGGAAGGGGTGGGTATGACACGATTTGTGGTGGCGACACTGGGTATGGTGGTTTTGCTGGCCCTGGCTATGGGGCTGGGTGGTCACTGGCCGCTGCTGGCCTTGCTTTACATCACTGTAATCACATACTTTCTAGATAAGATCACCGCTCTGGCCGCCCCTGATAAGCCCGATGCAGAGTTTCCCGCTGGCGATGGATTGGCCACCTTTCTGGGGCTGGTTCACTTCCCCCTGCTCTTTGGCGGCGTCTGGGCGCTCGCCGCAGGGGATCAAAACACGACAAACAAAGTCATGATCTTTATCGCCCTCTCGCTTTTTCTTGGGCAGGTCGGAAATTCTAATGCCCATGAGTTGATCCACCGCGCCGCGCGGCCCCTGCGCCGCCTTGGCGTGGCCGTCTATGCGACGATTCTCTTTGGGTTTCACGCCTCAGCCCACCTACATGTGCATCATGTTCACGCAGCCACCGAACATGACCCGAATTCCGCCCGATTGGGCCAAAGCTTTTATGCCTTTGCACCAAGGGCCTGGTGGGGGGCATTGCAGCTTGGGTTTCTTGCGGAAACCAAGCGCTACAAAGGTGGCTGGCACCCCTATATGACCTATGCGCTCTGGGCCCTGTTCGCGCTGTGTCTGTCGTTCGCCCTCGCCGGACCCGGCGGCATATTGGCGCTGATTGGACTGTCCCTTTATGCTCAGATGCAGCTTTTGCTGTCGGATTATGTGCAACATTACGGTTTGCGCCGAAAACGGACTGACACCCGGCTTGAACCCGTTGGCCCCGAACACAGCTGGAACGCCCCCAATCCGTTTTCCTCTGCTTTGATGCTCAATGCGCCGCGTCACTCAGATCATCATGCCCATCCCACACGCCCCTATCCGGGGTTGGAACTTGACCGCGCGGCCATGCCGATCCTGCCGCATTCGCTCCCGGTGATGGCCGTGGTCGCCCTCGTGCCTCCAGTCTGGCGGCGGATTATGGACAAACGCGCCCGCGTTTGGGCGAACCCTCGCCCATGACGCAAGGGGCATGGATTGCCCCACTTCACGGGTAAGGCGTGCTCTGGCATTCTATCGCCATGAAACACCTATTGTCTTTCGCCTTTGCTCTGTTTGCCGTTCCGGCTCTCGCAGCCAACCCGATGTCCGGGTCAGAATTTGACGCCTATGCCACCGGCAAAACGCTCTATTTCGGGCAAGCCGGTCAATCTTATGGGGTCGAAGAGTACCTGCCCGATCGCCGGGTGCGCTGGTCGTTTCTGGATGGCAAATGCAAAGAGGGGTTCTGGTACGAAGAGGCCGGACAGATTTGCTTCATCTACGAAGACGATCCGGCCCCGCAATGCTGGTCGTTTTATCAGGAAAACAACGGATTACGCGCCGTTTTCGAAAATGACCCTGCCAGCACAGTGCTGTACGAGGCCAATCAGAACGATGAACCCATGCTCTGCCTTGGCCCCGAAGTCGGTGTTTGATCACGCCGCGCGCAGCGCCGACATACCTTCACGCAGATAGTCCCCCAACGCCTCAACCGGGGCAGCTTTGTTTGCCCCCATATATAGGTTGATGTTCTGAGCCCCCAGATCGGGCAGAGCATTGCCAACTTCGATATATTCCAGCTGTGGTCCCGCATGCCCATCAAGCCGTGTGGTCACTGCAAGATCGGCGCTGACTGTGGCATCTACGGTCATGTCACTGGCGCTATCCACAGCGAGTTCCCAAGCGATGCCAGCCTGATCCAACCGATCAATGGTCTCAGCCCGGAACATACAGTCCCGACAAAAGGCCAGCCGCAAGGGCCTCGTTTTCCACGCCTGACCGTCCGGTGCCCCAATCCAACGCAGCGGCGTTTGCAACAGAGTCTCAGCACCCTGATCCTGACCATTTTCCGTGGTGAGAATCACATCGACTTCGCCGCGCTTGAACTGTGTCTTGAGCTCTTTCGTATATGAGCTGATGAGTTGCACCCTCACCCGGGGATGGCTGCGCCCCATGCGCTTCAAAACCGACGGAATCGTCGGATAAACGATGTCATGCGGCACGCCGAGTACCACTTCCCCTTCCCAGCTCTGGTCGGTCAGCTTGGTGTAGATCTCATCGTTGAGGTCAACGATCCGCTCCGCATAGGTCAGCAACTGAACGCCAGCCGGGGTTAGCGTCACTCCGCGCCCTGACCGCTCCAGCACCTGAAGCCCAAGCATCTCTTCCAGACGTTTTAACTGCATAGAGACAGCAGATTGGGTCAGGTTCAGAAACCCGGCGGCACGGGTCACCCCGCCAGAGCGGGCCACAGCCACAAATGAGCGCAGGGTTGTGATGTCGAGATTTCGCATTGATCAAGCTCCGTGATGCATCACTTCATGAACATTCGTTTTCAATATGGATCCACTCATAGCATATACATCACAGTTCACAATGAAAAACACGGAACTCATCACACATCAGAAAGGACGCCCTCATGATCCGCGCTTTGTCTCTCGCTCTCCCCACCCGCTCCCCTCGTCCCTTGAAAACCCTGTCGCTGTGGCTCGGCACCGCACGCAGCCGCAATGATCTCAAAACCCTCGAGCCACAAATGCTTGATGACATTGGTGTGTCTGAAGCGCAGGCAAGAAAAGAAGCACTGCGTCCATTCTGGGATGCTCCGACAAATTGGCGCAATTAAGTGCGTTCGGCGGCCAAACCGGCCCGGAAATCCTTGAAAAACCGCGCGTGATGACCAATATCTAACCCATCACGCGCGCGTCTGCGTGCGGGCACTACAGGGATTAATCGGAGGCTTCTATGGCTGACTTTAATACGATCCGTTCTGCAGGCATGTCCAATGCCCAGGCGGCTCAGATCGACCAAGGGCTGCGCGCCCATATGAACAAAGTCTACGGCACCATGTCCGTAGGCATGCTGATCACGGCTCTGGCGGCCTGGGCGATTGCCAATCTGGCGGTCACCACAGATCCGTCCAACGCCGTTGCCGCAATCCGCGCAGGTCAGTTCCTGACACCGCTGGGTGGCGCCATTTACATGAGCCCGCTGAAATGGGTCATCATGTTCGCCCCGCTGGCCTTCCTGCTGTTTGGCTGGGGTGCTCTGATGCGTCGCGGTTCCTCGGCAATGGTTCAGCTTGGCTTCTTCGCCTTTGCCGCCGTTATGGGCCTGTCCCTTAGCTCGGTCTTCCTGATCTACACTTCGGTGTCGATTGTTCAGACCTTCCTTGTGACCGCGATCGCCTTCGCAGGTCTGTCGCTCTATGGCTACACCACCAAAAAAGACCTGTCCGGCATGGGCACCTTCCTGATGATGGGTATGATCGGCCTGCTGGTTGCCATGATCGTCAACCTGTTCCTGCAGTCTGGCGTTATGATGATGGCAATCTCGGCCATTGGTGTGCTGATCTTTGCAGGCCTCACCGCCTTCTACACACAGGACATCAAAAACACCTATGTGGCCCACGCCATGCACGGCGACGAAGAATGGCTGAGCAAAGCCGCAATCGACGGTGCTCTGAGCCTCTACATCAGCTTCCTGAACATGTTCCAGTTCCTGCTGATGTTCATGGGCAACAGCGAGTAACTTCGCACATTTCTCATGCGAAAGGGCCGGTCATCACGACCGGCCCTTTTTGTTGGGATCTACACTCTAACGATTGAACACCACGATTTTTCAAGAAAAATCGGTGCTGCGCCCGGATCAACCCGCCCGCTTATATGCGGTCAGACCTCAGTCAGAGTATAGACATAAGACATATCGCCATCACGTCCGACCCAATCTCCCTTGGGGGGCACAGCCCCATGAACCGGGCCAGCGTCCCAGGGGCGCCCCGCCAGATCCCCAGTTTTCGGATCAAATGCCGCCCAACCCCAGATGTCATCGCGGCGAATCTCAAATCCGCCGCGTGTCAGCGTGTGGTAACTTCCACCCACCAGATCAAACCGTTCAATGCGGCCATCCAGCCGCCGTATCATTTCGAAGCATTCCATCTCCCTGCTCCCACTCACATGTGCCACACCCTCGCGATACTCAGCCCATTGCACCATCTCAGATGCGCGGCAAAGGGCCCGAGGCCCTAAATTCAAGAAGGTTGGCATTAGACAAAAAGAAAGGGCCGCGTCGGTCTCCCGGCGCGGCCCTGCATTCGGATATGAAAGCGATCTTACTTGATCTTGCCTTCTTTATATTCGACGTGCTTGCGCGCAACGGGGTCGTATTTGCGAATGACCATTTTTTCGGTCATGGTACGTGCGTTTTTCTTGGTCACGTAGAAGTGGCCAGTGCCCGCGCTCGAGTTCAGGCGGATCTTAATTGTGGTCGGCTTCGCCATGGGTCATCTCCTGCAACGCTGGGCGACTGCCCACGTGAAAAATCTATGAAGCTTGGCTTTTACCCATGCCTGCGCCCGAGTCAACCGCACCTTGGCGGAATCTCGCGATGAATCGCAGGTTTTTATGTGCGGAAGGCCTGTAAGCCGGATTTTGTCCCCCAGGTTGCCCTGGTTAGACGGCCATTCATCTGGGCCAGATGTTGCCACCTGGCTCTTGCTGCCAACCCGAACCTCTCAGGCCAAAGCCGCCCTGCCCCGATATCCCCGAAAGGATCAGCGAACGCGAGGTTCCTATTTGGCGTTGCTCCCGGTGGGGCTTGCCATGCGGGCGCTGTTGCCAGCCCCCCGGTGGTCTCTTACTCCACCGTTTCACCCTTACCGCAGCTGACCCGAAAGCACGCTTTCAGGCTGCAATGCGGCGGTTTGTTTTCTGTGGCGCTCTCCGTCAGGTTACCCTGCCCGGGCGTTACCCGGCACCGCTGCTTTACTGAGTCCGGACTTTCCTCACCATTCGGTGCAGCCGTCCAGCCTTCCGCACCCGCCCGCACTAAAAGCCCAAATGCCTGCCGTCAACCATTCAAACGCCTGCCCCCTGCCAAAACCTTGCACCACGCGCCCACCCGAGGACGGAGCCGCAGGCACAAGGACGAGACATCCGGCGCAGGCCAAAGGCCTGCTCAATTTAGCAAGATCAGCGCAGCATCAAGGGCTGTGCCAGCCAGCCGCGCAGCAGCTCTGCGACGGTCTCCGGCTGTTCCAGCATCGGGATCTGTCCGGCTTGCTCAACCACCTGCAAATCCGCGCCGGGGATCATTTCGGCCATAAAACTGTGGCGTTTGACCGGGGTCACCGGATCCTCTTCTCCACAGAGCACCATGCAGGGCACCGCAATCTTGCGCAGCGTGGTCTGTTGGTCGCGGCGGCGTTGCATGGCCCGGGCCTGCCGCACATAACAGTCCCCCCCCAACCCCTGCGCCATATCCTGCATCAGCGCCACAATCTCGGCGCGGAATGGGCCTGCCGCCAGAGCCGAAGCCTTGCGTTCCTCGGATACAACCTCGTCAAACTTCCCCGCGCGCGCACGGATGATCAGAGGATCGCGCTCTGCAGCCTGTTGAGGGGTATCTGCGAGGGGTGTGGTTGAAACCAAGGCAAGGCGCGCAACACGATCGGGCGCGCGACGGATCAGCTCCAAGGCCACCATGCCCCCCAGTTCCCAACCGACCAGAGCAAAGCGCTTGGGCAGCAGATCCAACAGCATCGAGGCCATTTCCTCAATCCGCTCGCCCTGCGTCAAAGGCGCGGTCATCACGGCATGGTCACGTGACAGGTCCGCGATCAGCGGGCCATACAGACGGGCATCGCACAGCAAACCAGGCAAAAAAACGATTGGTTCACGCATGGCCAAGACCCTTTGAAATCACTGCTTTGGTTAGGGTCGAAAACCCGCCTGTTTGCAACAGATTACCAAAGGTTAAGAATTTGGAAAGCCCACAAGAAACCCGGGGCCGCATTGCAACCCCGGGTCTAGCAGATCTGCCACATGTGGCGCTTACTGTGTTTTCAACTGGTCCCAGAACTCGCCCAGATGTTTGGACACAATCTGAGCATAGCGATCACTTTTCTTCAGCGCGGCAAGGCCCGCATTAAAGCGATACAGGTGGGTTGTCCCCCGCCAGTGTTTTTTGGAGATCACCACGTGCAGGCCTTCGACCGACAGAGGTTTATCGAGCGGCACAACGGCGCCCCTCAGCCCCATGTCGTCAATCGTGGTTGCTCCAAGGAACACATTCAACGTCACCGCATCAACACGGCCCGCCAGAAGTTCCTGAAAACAGGCCTTCGGGCTGTCTGCCTGTACCAGCTTGATCAGCCCCTTCTTGAGCCATTCCCGGCCCGGGCGGTCCAGATCATGGGTGAAATACCCCTCAGGGCGGCACAGGGTTTTGCCAATCACATCCGCGTCCTGTTCATAGGTGATGCCTGAGCCTTCACGGACAAACAGCAAAATCAGAACCTCAACCAGCGGATCCGAGAAGTGGAAATTCTTGCAGCGCTCGTTGTTTGGCGTCGACGCACAGTCCGGCTTGAGCCAGGGGAAGCCCATATCAAACTGCTTGCTGTCGAGCATCGGGAACAGGTGCTTTGACCAATCATCTTCCCAGGTCACCGAATAGCTGACCGGATTCGGCGTGGTTTCCAGCGCGGCGTTGACCAACTCAGTCACCATCCCGTCACCGGGCCAGCCGCGGTCGGTGAATGGGGCATAGTTCGACCCCGTCACCAGCTTCATTTCTGCATTGTCCTGCAACAGCGGCGTTGCATCGGCTTTGCGTTGCCCGGCCACACAGGGGATCACCAGATCATCCCCCGGCGAGACCTGAAACACCGCTGATTTCAGCAGTTCTTCATTGGAGTAATAGATCAAAGTCCATTTCTCCGCGTCCCCGAAATAGTGGTTGGCAATGGTGAACACCGTCTCACCCGGCTGGACCGTATGAGAGCTCGGCTGGCAGTCCTGCGCCGCCGCCATCTGGGGCAGCGCAAAAGCCAAAACGGGCGCGATGAGCGCATTGAACACTCTGCGCATATCAGAACTCGGCCCAGATACGGGTCATATGTTCGTCAATGATGCGCTGATAGGTGCCGTTTTCCTTGATTTTGGCCAAACCATCTTCAAACACCGCCAAAAGCTCGTCTCCCTGGGGGTGGGATTTGTGCACAACCATGTGGTTGCCATCCACCGAAATGGGTTGACCTGCGGCCACCTGCACCCGGTCCTGCAGACCCAGCTCTTTGATCTTCTTTCGGCCCAGGAATTCGTTCAGCACAACGCCATCGACCTTGCCCTCTGTCAGCAGACGGAAACAGTCGCCGGGAGAGTTGGGAACCTCAAGCTTGATCACCCCATCTTTCAACCAGTTGCGGTCTTGCTGGTCGAAGATATAGGTCGAATAGCCTGCTGGCCGGCACAGGGTTTTGCCCTGCATATCCGCGTCCGACGTAAAGGCCATCGGGCGCTGGCTGTCGACAAACAACAGCATCAACACCTCAAACATCGAATCCGAGAAATTCAGATTGGCGCAGCGATAGGTGCTCGGGTCTGCCTGACAATCTGGCTTGAACCAGGGAAAACCGATGTCCAGCAGCGCATTGGACAAAAGCGGTTCGTGATGCGCCGACCAATCATTCACCCAGTGGATGGCATAGCCTTCATCGGGATTGGCAGCCTTCATGGCCTCATCCACAACCTCGGCCAGCAGACCGCCTTTGGGCAGGCCTTTGTCAGTGAAGGGCGCAAAGTCGCTGCCGGTCAGAACGTTGATTTTTTTGCGGGTCTCTGCCGTGCCGGGCGCAACGACCAATGGCGCAGCAACAGCTGGCGCCGCTGCCTCGATCACGCGTCCGCCTTCCAGCCCCTTGGGCAAACCGCCAATACAGGGAATGCGATAGGTCTGACCAACGCGGATTGAGTTCGGGCTGCTGATCTTATCAGAGTTCGCCTGAAAAATCGCGGTCCACTGTCCAGCGTCCTGATAGAGCGTGTCAGAAATTCCCGAGAGACTGTCGCCTCGTTTCACTTTGTAGACACCACCACAGGTGTCCTGTGCCGCAACCGACACGGTTCCGGCCAACAGCGTAGCCGTGGCCAGCGCGCAAACGCGTTTCATCATACATTTATCCCCCTGAAATCGTTAAGGGCCCCCATACCTTGCCGGGATCGTCGCGCATGTTGTGTGGCGGGTCAACGGTTTCGCTAGGGATTGTAGTGTTAACCATTTTTTTCAAGGGCTTCGCTGCTCTGCGGCGCGAAGGATCGGCGACATCGTGTGACGCAACCTATGAGTTATCCACAGAATCGGCCCGCCAATCGGGCTAAGTCTGATTCGCCTCGAACGCCGCCAACTGTTTGCGAAGTAAATCATTTTCCTCTTCGAGCGCGGCCAGACGAGGCCCGATCATCGCGGCGATCTCGCCTTCGCTATAGCGCGGCTCGATGTATTTCGGACAGTTCCAGTCCACCGCAGCAACATCAATCACCACCAGCCGCTCCGTCGGTGCAGCCCCGTCTTGAAACAACCGTGCGGCGAGGTTCGGATCGTCTTTGGCATCCACCATCCGCGCCCGCCCCAAAAGCTTCAGCCGGGCTTTACGCGGATAGTCCATAAAGAACAGCGACACCTTGGTTTCCGTCTCAAGATTGCCGCGCGTGATGAACTGTTTGTTGCCAGCGTAATCGGCAAAGCCGATCTGCTCTTCACCCAAAATCTTTACGAAGCCCGCAGGCCCACCACGGTGCTGGATGTAAGGCCAATCATGTGATGAGACGCTGGCCATGTAAAAGCTTTGCCGCGTTTGGATGAAGGTCCGCGTGTTGTCATCCAAAGGCCCTGTGAACCGTGTCTCATAGGTTTGGGCATAGCGGTCGCGCATCCCCACCTTGTCCTGCTCTGCCTGAACGGCGGGGGTGAACAACAGCTTGCCGAAACTTTCCACGACTATCCTCCGATGGTGTGCTGGATCTGCATCCAGATTGCCGCTTCGTCGATCAATGTCCATTCACGTCTTAGTCCCCACGGACCAAACTCTGCGTGAGACATGCCCATCACATGCACCTCTGCACCCGTGGGCCGCCCGAAAGTGCCCCAGCCATCATGACGCCCAGTCAGGGACCACCGCACCGCCGCACGGGCCGGCATCAAAGGCTCTTCCATGCCAATCCGATGATGGATTTCAAACCTTGCTGAAGGGAAGGATGACCGAAGACCCATCCAAAAGGCTTCCGCCGCTTCGGGGCCATGGGTTTCGAGACCACCGGGGTAACACAGATGGCAGGCGCGGTCGTATTGCTGGGCCACAACCGAAAACTCGCCCTCCATCATCTGGGTCAGAAGGCTGGCAAAGCCCACGCCCCACTGGCTGGCGTTGCCGGGCCCGGTATAGGGCCCAACCACATCCACCGCAGGCCGCAAAGGAGCCTGCGCAGGGTCCATCACGCTCAGCTGCTCGCGCGCCCAGTCGGCACCGTCCAATCCCAGCTGGCGCAGGATGGCACCGGTGTCCTGAACGCTCCAGACGTCGCTGATCTGATTGGCTTTGGCATAGCTGTCTGTCAGCACCCGATAGCGCAGCTTGCGGCCCGTTGGTGCGCCAAACACCCCTGCGCCCTTATGGGTGCCCGTCGACAAAATCCGCTGCGACCCCAGAAACCCCACAGCATCGCTGCCCGACCAGATCACATCCTCGCTCATCATCGAACGATCGGGTACAGCCACCAAAGTGGCCATCATCTGAGCTTTGGCCTGATCCGCCCCCACATACACCCCAAGCGGGCTGCGCTGGATCACATCCGGATGCAGATATTCCGCCACGCCCCGCGCCAATCCATGATCCTCCCAGATCTCACGGGTCGTGGTCAGAATATACTCCGGAAAATCTTGGAATTTAGGATCGAATCCCTGCATGGGCCCACCTCATTTACTTTCCCCCTAGACCTAAGCCTTGTGCAACGTGGGGACAATTCCCCTATTGCGGGTAGGGAATGCCCCGAAACTTGGGGAAATCCACATAGCGCTGCGCGCGGCCGTCTTCCGGGGCGTCTCCGGGGCGATGCAACAAACCTCGTGGCGCGATATAACTATCGATGCGACGAGGTCCTTCGGGCCGCCAGCTGATGTTAAACGCGCAGAGCTTGGGGAAAAACCACACTTCGGCGAAAGGGATATGATCATAGAGCCACCAGGCCAGATCGCGCCAATCCCGCCCCTGCGCATATTGATCTGCGAACCACGGGATCACGATAGAGGCGCCAGCAATTGGCGTGTCCGGCAAATCCCAGATGTGACACTCAAGAAAATAATCATTCGCCGCGCAATTGAGCCGGTTCTCGTTGCCAAATTGGTTGAGCGTCGGAGACCGATAGCCCGAGCGTACGAAGATCCGGCCAAAGGTCTCTTGCAAGGGATCAAGAAGCTCGGAACACAGCATCCGCCCCCGCTCCAGCGCGAGATCCGGATTTTCCGGGATGTTCTGGATCTGGTGGAAATTGCCAATTTCCGAGTACAAAAATTCACGCATCCAGAAATGCCGTGACAGACGTTCCCGACCAAGAGTTTCAAGGCTCCACATCGACCGAGGGGATCTCATGTCGCCTCCCAATGCTGAACCACAGCCTCGACAACCCGGTCATGGAACAAAGGCAACAGAGCCTCGCCGCTGTCCCAACCAAGTGATGGTCGCCATCTGCTTTCCATGGCGCAAGTCATCTCATGCCGGATTTTGCTTCGCCAACCGACGCGCGCAGCACGTTCTTTCTCGTCCTGAGAAAGCTCGACAACGAATTGCGACAACGGGAGAAAACCTTCATCACGGAAGTCTTGATCTCGTTTCACCTGCCGTGCTTTAAGTGCCGCTCGATACTCTGCTAGGTCCCTTTCAGTAGGGCCGCGCTGCAAAGAAATCAGTAGCGACCGCAAATCTTCGGGGGCTTCTCTAGCGGCTCGAATAGCAATCTCAGCCAGACGCTCACAAGAAATCTCGCCAATCCCGTACCGAATTAGAGCGTTGGAAGCCGTTGCAGTCCAATTATCTCCAACGACCCACCCGTGCGCAACGAACCAGTTGTAAGCCTCCGGTGCATGAATGTTCAACAAGATCGCATCTTCTGCGAAATCATACCCCCGCTGCTCACCCAGTGCGAACAAAACAACCGCAGCATCCTCATCCCAGATCCCCTCCGGGAAGATCGTCTTTCCCAGCTGCTCCTCAGACACTAGGAGGCGACAGCCCGAGGGCGTTTCTTCCGCCACCCCCATCGCAACAAGGGCCATGCAGCCAAATTGCCAGGCGGTCATGGCCAGATCGTCAAAACCACCATCTTCCCCTTTGGGAAGCACATCACAGGCAAAGCGAGCCAATCCCTGATGAAGCTCACTCATACCCGGTCCAACGAAAGGCCCCATCGTCACGCAGCCTGGAAAACGGGTTATAAGCGATTTCCCACAAATGTCCGTCGGGGTCTGCGAAATAGCCGTGATGCCCACCCCAGAACACATCCTGCGCCGGTTTGATGATTTTGCCCCCCGCCGCTTCGGCCTGCGCCAAAAGCGGGGCGACTTCCTCTTTGGAGCGCACATTGTGGGCCAGCGTGACAGCACCGCGCCCCAATTGTTCCACGGGAATCCCTAGCTCCTCCGCCAGTGCGGCGATGGGATAGAGACCCAAGGTCTGGCCGATCAGATCAAAGGCCACCACTCCATCCGGGCTCTCCACCTCCTGCCAGCCCAGCGCCTTAAAAAACGCGGCACTTACAACCATATCCGCTACGCCAAGGGTGATCAGGCTAACACGCTGGTCCATTTAGATATCCATCCACTCTTTGATTTTGGAAACAACCTGCTCCGTCATGCTCGGCGCTGAAAGTCGTCCAGCGATCACATGCCGAGTGGGATTTTCAGTGCCGTCGCTGTCAACCACATGAAGATCCGCCCCCCAGATCTTGGCCACCTGCCGGGTTCGCTTGGATTCGACAATTTCATCCCCGTCATCAAACAGAAACAGTGCCGGGATCTTCAGCGCCGCATAATCAACCGACCTGGCCGCCTTGACCGCCTGCGCCATCGGCAGAAGCGCTGCGAATGGGTATTCTGGCGTGCCAAAATAGATCTGGTCTTCGGTCACCGGATCAAACCCATGGGTTTTGCCACCCACCCAAGGCCCCCAGATCTCAACCAGAGGCCAGGTCAACATCACCGCCGCCTTTTGCTTCACCTGAAAATTCGGGGCGACAAAGATCACGCGTTCCACCCCTGCGCCAAGACCCGCAGCCAAGGCCAGCGTGGTCATGGTGCACCCTGTCGAAGTCGCCATCACCGTGATCCGCTTGCCCACCTTGCGTGCCACGGCCAGTGCTTCGTCCATATCCTGCATCCAGGCGTCCAAAGTTGCGCGCGCCAAGGCCTCGCCAGTGATGCCGTGTCCCGTCAGACGGGCGAAAACTAGATTTGCCCCCATGGCCTGTGCCACCTCATCCGGCACTGGTCGAATCTCTTCTGATGTGGCGGAGAACCCGTGGATGTAGAGCAAGACCTGATCAGTCTGCCCTTCAGGTTCACCGGCCCAGAGCACCCGTTTTTCAACGCCGGATTTAAGATCCGGGAACTGTGCCTCTTGTGCGGCCAAATAGGCAGATACACCCTGGTCTAAAATAGAGGTCTCAAATGTCATGTGCTCTCTCTTCAAATAGCTCGATGCGCTGCCAATCGTGCAGCAGGGTCCAAACAGGCAGCCCAAGAACCATCACGTGACCACCCCCACCCGGCGGCTGATCATGGCTGCGATCAATGGGCACCTTCAGGGCATGTGCGCGCAGAAGTGCTCCGATCCCACCGTGGGCGACCACAGCGATGTCCCCCTCTGGAGAGGTGGCGATCACCTCAGTAAGAGCCGCAATACACCGTGCCTGTGCATCTATCGCACGTTCCCAGCCCCGGATGCTCTGCGCGGGATTGGCAAAAAACGCATCTGCGGTTGCCTCAAATTCGGGGGGTGGAAGATAACCTGTAGCGCTGCGATCATTTTCATGCAGTGCGGGTAGGACGCAGGGCGTGAGCCCAAAAGAGGCGGCCAAAATATCCGCGCCATCCCGCGCCTTGGTCTCACCACTGCTCCAGATGCTTGCGATCTTTGTCACCCTCGCTGAAAACGCATCGTGGCGCGCGCGTCCTTCAGGTGACAAAGACCACTCGGTCACGGGCACCTCAGGATCGATCACAACCTCAGCATGGGTGATAAAGAGCAGACGTCTCACCCGATGACATCCTCAACAGCCGCCTCGATCATGGCAAGGCAGGCCTCATCCGAAAACCGGTGATCCGCCCCTTTGACCAACGTCAGGCGCACATCCTCACCCTCGATATGATCCAGTAGACGCAAAGCGACCTCCCGGGTGACGGCCTCATCCTCCGTGCCCTGCATCAGACGCACCGGCCAGCTCATCGGAAGGGGGGAGCGCAACACAAGCTGATCGCGCCCATCTTCGATCAACCGCTTTGTCACCGCATAGGGTTCGTCATAGTCAGAAGGCACCAGGACCTGCCCCTCTACCATGACCTGACGCCGCTGTTCTTCATCAAACCCGGCCCAGAAACTATCTTCGCTGAAATCCGGCGCCGCGGCGATCCCCACAAACCCGACGATATTGTCCAACCTTTTGGTCAGGACACAGCTGATCCAGCCACCCATGGAGGAGCCAACCAAAACCAGGGGCCCCGTCACCGCGTGGCTAATGATGATCTCGGCATCTTCGGCCCAGTCCCCGATGCAGCCCTCTTCAAACACACCGCCCGAGACACCGTGCCCGCTATAATCCAACCGCAAAAAGGCCCGTCCCTGTGCCTTGGCCCAAGCCTCGAGATGCACCGCCTTGGTGCCTTCCATATCTGAGCGATAGCCCGACAAAAACACCACGCAGGGCCCTGTCCCTTGCGTAAAGGCGTAGGCCAAACGACCACGCGGCCCATCGATATAAGAAATTTCGGTCATTGCTCTCACTGCCATTGTGTTTCTCTGTGGGTCAAAATACCCCAGCACAGACTTCGTGCAAGCGCAGTCCAGAATGAGAACCACCTCGATTTTTCAAGAAAAATCGCGCAGGCCTCACCCGATGCTCTGCGCCAAAACCCGACTGATGTCGCTGAGGTTAAAGCCACTTTCCGCTTTCCAGGCATTAAAAGCCTCTTGAACGGCCTGTTTGGCTTTTTTTGAGGTCGGCGCCTTGTCGATCACCCCCTCAGCCACCAATCGCGCCACAACGTCTTTGGACATGATATAGCTTTCTTTGCCCATCGACCGCAGCAGGTACGATCCGGTCCCGCCTCCGAGCCGAGATCCATTTTTCTGCATCCACTCCAGCAGACCGACAAAATCCTCCGCAGGCCAGTCCGCGACGCGCGTGCCAAAGTTTTTATCAAGGATAAAAACGGCGTTCTCCTGAATGGCACGGATCTTTGGGGCCGACCGGATCACCCTTCGATCTTCGACCAGATCATAGAACCAATCATCCGACATCATCGCCACCCGCGCCATGGCGGCGAGCCAGCGATCATCGGGGATTTGCGCAATCTCTTCCGCAGATTTCGGCGGGACCATGCCCTCAAGAACTGCGGATCGCCCGCCTTTCCGGTCTGCGGCAATGTCCAATATCTCTTCAAAACTGCGCATTTGAATTCTCCTGCAATTCACACGAGAACAAACCGCGAAAACGAGCGCATGACAACCCTTAGAGCGCTGCGAGCTCCACAACCGCACGTTTGTGAACCGCGAGCAGCACCTCAAGATCCTCTTTCGATCCGGCCAGATCGCGCAGCCCGAGGGACCCCAACACAATGTACCGCGCCAGAATATCCGGTTCCGATACAGCTTTGGCCGTCAAAACATCAACCCAGGCTTGAATTTTGCTATCTTGAGCCTCTTCGACAGCCTGTTGGCCCACCTCGTTATAGCCCCCCACCATATCACGCGCTTCGGGTGACGCTGAGATCA
Organism: uncultured Pelagimonas sp.; assembly: GCA_947497905.1. Taxonomy (GTDB): domain Bacteria; phylum Pseudomonadota; class Alphaproteobacteria; order Rhodobacterales; family Rhodobacteraceae; genus CANMIH01. The sequence continues at coordinate 191,851 of CANMIH010000001.1, read as the reverse complement.
CGGCATAAGACGGATAAATGGCCCTCTGGTAATAGCTTTCTAGATGATCCGTCAAGTGATCCTGCTCGGACCAATCGTTTTGAAGCTCTTCCAGCGAACGCTCCGCGACATGCAGAATGGTGGCGCGAAGAATTTCGTCTTTATTCTTGTAAACAGTGTAGAGCGTCTGACGCACCAATCCAGCCTGTTCGGCGATATCCCCCATACGGGTTCGGCCGACACCAAAGCGCATAAAGACCTGCACCGCAGCGTCCAGAATTTTCACTCGAATGTCCATCTGCGCCTCCCAGTTCAAACGACGTATTGACAAAAATCGACGCCTTGTCAATAAACGACAAAACGACACTTTTTGTCTTCTTGAGATTCGGAGTTATCATGAATCGCAGAACTCTTCTTCAGACCCTCTCCGCCGCCTTGCTGGCAGGCCCAACTCCCTCGGTACTCAACGCCGCCACATCAAAAGGATCCCCTATGCTTATCGTCACCGTAGAAGTTGAATTTGAAGATGCTGGCATCCATGAACAACTGGCCGAGATTCAGGCTATGGATGCTGCGACCGCTGAAGAGCCCGGTTGCCTCGCTTATCGGTCGTCCTTTGACGTTACCAATCCCAACCTGCTGCGGATCTATGAGATGTGGGAATCCATGGAGGCCCTGACACCGCATTTTCAAACCCCACATATGGCGAAGTTCCAGGCGGCCTTGAGCGGCCTCAACACCAAAGGCATGACCGCCAAAGTCTATGAGGTGGCACAAGAACTGCCCTTCCCAAACGCCGGATAAAACTCCGGGCAATACCGGGCAATGCCCGGCTCAAAATCACCGTATTGGCGGATGCGGGAGGGTGGGTGGGCAGCCGTCAATACGGTGATTTTACACCAGATTTGAATTGCGTGGGCGGATCATCTTGACACCCTTCGCCCCCGGGCGCACAAGTCCCCCACACATATAACCCGCAACCGGGCGTTCCGTGGGCGCCAAACTGACGAGGAGAGCCAAAACATGGCCCAAATCTCTCTCACTTTCCCTGATGGCAATGCGCGCGAATTCGAGGCTGGTGTCACCGCCGCCGAAGTCGCAAATTCCATTTCGAAATCTCTGGGTAAAAAGGCGATTTCCGCCTCCATCGACGGCGAACATTACGATCTGCAGTGGCCGATCAACAATGATGCCGCCATCGCCATTCACACGCTGCAGGACGAAGACCAGGCGCTGGAACTGATCCGCCATGACTTTGCCCATATCATGGCCCGCGCGGTTCAGGAGATCTGGCCCGACACCAAGGTCACCATTGGCCCGGTCACCGAATATGGCTGGTTCTACGATTTTGACCGTGCCGAGCCCTTCACCCCCGATGATCTGGGGGCGATCGAAAAGAAGATGAAGGACATCATCAACGCACGCGACGCCGTGCGTACCGAGATCTGGGATCGCGCCCGCGCGCGCAAATTCTATGAAGACGCAGGTGAGCCTTACAAGGTTGATCTGGTGGACCGCATTCCCGAAGGCGCCGAGCTGCGCATGTATTGGCATGGCGAGTGGCAGGATCTCTGCCGCGGCCCACACCTGCAGCACACCGGCCAACTGCCCGGCGACAGCTTTAAACTGATGGGTGTCTCTGGCGCACATTGGTTTGGCGACACTTCGAAGAACCTGCAGCGCATCACCGGCATTGGTTTCCGCAACCGCAAAGAACTTCAGGCACACTTGAATTTCCTCGAAGAAGCGGCCAAACGCGACCACCGCAAGCTGGGCCGCGAGATGAACCTGTATCACATGCAGGAAGAGGCTCCCGGTCAGGTGTTCTGGCACCCCAATGGCTGGACCATCTACACCACGTTGCAAGATTACATGCGCCGCATGCAGCACCGCGATGGCTATCAGGAGGTCAACACACCTCAGGTCGTCGACCGCAAACTGTGGGAAGCTTCGGGCCACTGGGACAAGTACCAGGAAAACATGTTCATCGTCGAAGTGGACGAAGACCATGCCCGTGAAAAGGCGATCAACGCGCTGAAGCCAATGAACTGCCCCTGTCACGTTCAGATCTTCAATCAGGGCCTGAAATCCTATCGTGACCTGCCCCTGCGCATCGCTGAATTTGGTTCTTGTGCCCGGTATGAACCCTCGGGCGCGCTACACGGTATCATGCGTGTGCGTGGCTTTACTCAGGATGACGGGCATATTTTCTGTGCCGAAGATCAGATCGAAACCGAAACAGCCAAGTTCATCGACTTCCTGTCCAAGGTCTATGCCGACCTGGGCTTCCATGACTGGACCATCAAGCTGTCAACCCGCCCTGAACAACGCATCGGCAGCGATGAAAGCTGGGATCTGGTTGAGAAAGCTCTGGGCGACGCCTGTAAAGCCGCTGGTCATGAGTATGAGGTTCTCGAAGGGGAAGGTGCGTTCTACGGGCCTAAGCTTGAGTTCACTCTGACCGATGCCATTGGCCGGAACTGGCAGTGTGGCACGCTTCAGGTTGACCCCAACCTGCCCGAACGTCTGGACGCGACATATATTGGTGCAGATGGGGACAAACACCGCCCCTTCATGTTGCACCGTGCCTGCCTTGGGTCGTTTGAGCGCTTTATCGGCATCCTGATCGAAGAACACTCGGGTAAACTGCCGTTCTGGCTGGCCCCACGTCAGGTTGTTGTGGCGTCAATTACCTCTGAAGCCGACGACTATGTCATGGATGTAGTGAATCAACTGAAAGAGGCAGGCGTCCGCGCCGAGGCCGATATTCGCAATGAAAAGATCAACTACAAGGTCCGCGAACATTCGGTCGGCAAAGTCCCGGTGATTCTGGCCGTTGGTCATCGCGAAGTCGAAGAGCGCACCGTCACCGTGCGTCGCCTTGGCGAGAAAGCAACCTCTGTGACCGCTTTGACAGAAATTGTTACAGAGCTCTCACGCGCGGCCACTCCGCCGGATCTTCTGTAACATTTGAACGGAAAATCACGATAAAAGGGCCTCGAATTGTTTCGGGGCCCTTCTTTTTTGCGCTTTTCGCCCCGGATTCACGTTGTTCAACCTCACAGAGCACCCACAGGTTCTAACGCGCGCGTGAATGACGCGCCCGTGAATAGCTTGGTAGGGATTTTCGGGTCAAAGTTATTCCACCGAACGGCAACACGCCGAACAGGAAACCAGATTACAAACCTAGAGGAAGACACCATGTCGAAGACCATGAAAACCGTTGCGATCGTTGGTGCAGTTGCCGCGTCGTTTGCTGCAACCGCCACCACCGTTTCGGCTCAGGCCAAAGAAAAGTGCTACGGCGTTTCGCTGGCCGGTAAAAACGACTGTGCCGCAGGCCCAGGCACCACTTGTGCCGGCACCTCGACCGTAGACTATCAGGGCAACGCCTGGACCCTCGTCGACTCCGGCACCTGCGCATCGATCGAACTGCCCGCAATGGCAGACGGTTCGGCACGTATGGGTTCGCTGGAAGAGCTGGATCGCGACCTGCCAGCGTCCTAATATCACGACTGAGCGGGGCTCACGCCCCGCTTTCTCACGGCGCGCGGCCCCCAGGTGCGCGCCGTTTTTTATCAAGATCTGAGCTGTCTCATGTTTGATCTCGCCTCGTCCCTGCCGCCTCTGCCCGGTGTTGGCTACAAGCCTCAGCATTATGCAGAGATCATCGAAGATCCCGCGCCTGTGGGCTGGCTTGAGGTTCATGCTGAAAATTACATGGGGGACGGTGGGCGCCCAATTGCCCAGCTGCGGGCCCTTTCAAACAAATTTCCGATCTCTGTCCACGGGGTTGGTTTGTCGATCGGTGGCGAGGGCCGCCTTGATCCAAACCATCTTGCCCGCCTTAAACATCTGGTGGATTGGCTCAACCCGGCAAGCTTTTCTGAGCATCTCGCCTGGTCGACCCATGACAGCCATTTTCTCAATGACCTGCTCCCCCTGCCCTATACCGACGCCACGCTGACTCGCGTCGCCGATCACATCGATGAGGTGCAGGAGGTTTTGGGTCGTAAAATGCTGTTGGAGAACCCCTCCAGCTATCTGGCCTTTGCTGAAAGCACCTGGTCCGAGACCGATTTCCTGCGCGAAGTTGCGCGACGCACCGGCTGTGGCCTTTTGCTTGACGTAAACAACGTCTTTGTCTCGGCCACCAATCTTGAATATTCGCCCCAAAGCTACATAGACGATTACCCGCTTGAATTGGTGGGGGAAATTCATCTCGCCGGGCATGACGAAGATCATGACGACCACGGCAAACCGCTGTTGATCGACAGCCATGGACGAGAGGTTGTCGAGCCCGTCTGGGCCCTGCTGGATTACACACTGGCCCGATCCGGACCCAAACCTCTGCTGGTTGAATGGGATACAGATGTGCCCGAGTGGCCCGTGCTCGCGGATGAGGCTCGCCGTGCGGACGCTGCTTTGCAAAAGGTGATCGCATGATCTCGCAGACTGCCTTCCGAACGGCGCTTTTGGATGCGGCGCAGCCAATCCCCGAGGGTTTGGTCGATGCTCAGGGTCAACCTGCCGGCGCCCGCTATTCGGTGTATCGCAACAATGTTGCAGTTTCACTCAGCGAGGCGCTGGAAACCGGATTTCCTGCTGTTGCCAAACTGATTGGCCCCGAAAACTTTGCCAAAGCTGCAGGTATCTTCTTGCGCCAGTCGCCGCCAAGCAGCCCGCTGATGATGCACTATGGCGCCGGTTTCCCGGCCTTTCTAAGCGGGCTCGAACCGCTGAAATCCATTGGCTATCTTGCAGATGTGGCGCGACTGGAATTGGCCCTGCGCAAAAGCTACCACGCGGCGGATCACACCCCGCTTGATCCCGCGCGACTGCAAGAGCTGGACGAAGATCAACTGATGGGTGCGCGTCTGGTACTCGCCCCCTCCGCAATCATGCTCCGGTCGCAATGGCCGCTTCAGTCAATTTATCGCTTCACCATGACCGAAGGCGCGCCGCAACCGACGGCCCAGCCTGAAGATATTCTCATCACCCGCCCTGAATTTGACCCAGAACCTCACCTTTTGCCGACAGGCGCTGGGGACTTCATCGAATCCATCGCCAAAGGACAGAGCTTTGGAGAGGCCCTGACCCACGCTGGAGAAGACTTTGATCTGGGTGCCACCCTTGGGTTGCTGCTGCACGGTAGCGCCTTAACCGATATTCATCTGTAACGAGGATCTGACCATGATCGCCCGCTTGACCCACCTTCACGAGACCCTTTTTGGCACCTTGGATCGCCACGCAGCTCAGATCCTGCCCCTGCTGGCCCGTTTGGTTTTTGCCGCAGTGCTGTTGGTTTACTATTGGAACTCTGCCGGACTGAAGATCGACGGTTCGATCTTCTCCCCTTCTGCAGGAGCCTTTGGTCAGATCTTCCCCAAAGCGGCCGAGGCTGTGTTGTATGACGTTTCGCAGCTCAACATCCTGCAGCGCCTAGTTATTCTTGCGGGCACTGTCGCAGAATACATCTTGCCTGCGCTGATCCTAATCGGGCTGTTTACCCGCCTGTCTGCCGTCGCCCTGATTGGGTTTATCTGGGTTCAGACCATCGTCGATGTCACAGGACACCATGTGCCGTTGGGCGGGTTGTTCGACAATTCCATTGGCCTTGTAGACCAGCGTGTGATGTGGACCTTCCTGATGCTGGTTCTAGTGGTCAAAGGCGCAGGCGCGCTTTCCATCGATGCAATCGCCGGGCGCCTGTTTGGTCGCACAGCTCAGACAGCCTAAACCCTATTCGACCGTCGAAATCAAAAACGCCCCTTTCAACAGGGGCGTTTTCTTATTTCTGGAAATGAGATTTTGGCTCGTCCGGTTTGCCGGCTGCGATGGCAAGAAGCCCACCCATGCCCGCGAAGCAAATTGGGAACATGGTGAAGACATTAAAGCCGAACCCAAGATACATACCCAAGGCCGAGATCAGCAGAAGACCACCGCCCCAAAGCGCCCGCACCTTGGCCATGGCTCCACCCGCCACAGCGAGCATGGGGGACAATACCGAAACAACCCGAACCAGTTCGGGGTTGTCGAACATGCCAAACACCTCTTCCACTTCAGAGTAGTTCCGCACCAGTTCGGTATATCCAAAACCAAAGAACCCTACCAACATGCCAAACAGTCCGGCTGTGATCCCCAAAACAAGTGCCGCATTACGCATCAAACACCGCCTGAGTGGCTTTATCCCACCCAAGATACATCTGGTCCCCGTCCAGGATCAAAGGCCGTTTCATCAGCGTCGGATGAGCGGCCAATAGCTCCAAAACCTCTCCGTCACGGTCTTCGTCGCTCAAATTTCGCCACGTGGTTGAACGTGTATTCAAAAGTTTGCCTGCAAATTGCTCAAACGCCTTCTGCAAAGTCTCCGTCGGCACGCCATCTTCACGTACATCGCGAAACTCCGCTTGTGTCAAAGCCTTACGTGCCTTTCGGCAGGTGTCGCAGGTCTTCAGGCCATAAAGGATCATGTAAACTCCTGTGTCAGCACCGCTCACATAAGGTGTAGAAATCGCAAAATCGACCCAGTTTGCCTTGATTTTTTGTCTCAGACGGTAATCCTATCGCCGTGTAACCTTCGACAAACAGTCTTGGGCCGTGACGAGTGACGACCTTAATCCTGCGCGTTGAACCTACGCAACTAGGAGTTTGGCGCTGTGCCAGACTGTAAGGACAGAGTGACAAAAAGGAGCACGGGAAAAATGCCTTCAGGCACCGTGAAATGGTTTAACACCACCAAAGGGTATGGCTTTATCGCCCCAGAAGAGGGTGGAAAAGATGTTTTTGTACACATTTCGGCGGTTGAACGGTCAGGAATGACCGGCCTCGCCGACAATCAGAAAGTGGATTACGAATTAAAAGAGGGCCGGGATGGCCGCGTGATGGCCGCTGAAATCAGGGCTGTCTGACATCTGTAACACTGGATAAAGCGAACCGCTTTGTGGTTCGCTTCCGCCCGACCGTTACTGGGATTGAAGCCGTTGCGCTTCCTGCCCAGCCAGCTTGATCAGTTCAGCCATGAAAGGTTTGTCGAGATCATCGCTGCGAGTCGCCGCATAGAGCCGCCGGGTAATCCCCTGCGCCGTCAAAGGGCGTGTGACATAGTCTGAATTATACTTCACTTCGCGCACCACCCAGTCCGGAAGCACGGAAACGCCGCGATTAGACGCCACAAGCAACAGGATAACCGCAGTCAGCTCAACCTGACGAATGGCGGCCGGTTCCACTTTGGCGGGTGACAGGAGCTGGCTGAAAATATCCAGACGCGACCGTTCAACCGGATAGGTGATCAGCGTCTGGCCGCGAAAATCCTCGGCCTCAATATAGTCTTTCTGCGCCAAAGGATGTGAGGCCGCGGCGACAAAGACCGGATTGTAATCAAACAACGGGGTAAAGGTCACGCCGGGCAATTCCTCGGGATCTGAGGAAATCACCACATCTACATCTTCTTTGATCAGCGCAGGCAGGGCGTCAAACGCCAAACCGGGCCGGATATCGACATCCACATCCGGCCAGCTTTTGCGGAACGTCTCCAACACCGGAAACAGCCACTCGAAACATGCATGGCACTCGATGGCAATATGTAGCCGACCCGAACGCCCATCGCGCAAGCCAGAAAACTCGGCCTGCAACGCCTCGACCTGCGGCAGAACCTGATCTGCCAGGCGCAACAATCGCATGCCCGCCGCCGAAAGCTTGAGCGGTTTGGAGCGGCGCACAAAGAGCTCTACCCCTGCCTGATCCTCTAGGCCTTTGATCTGATGGCTCAGTGCAGACTGCGTGATATTGAGCTGATCCGCAGCTTTCGCCAGCCCTCCACATTCATGAATGGCTTTCACCGTACGCAGATGGCGGAACTCGATATGCATATCAGCCTCATGTTGATCTTGAGAATTATGAATTTGTCTCACAACTACATCTACGGCACAACAGGCGCAACCGATCCTGAAAGGTAGACCGATGTCCGCACCCGAAATTTCGTTTGAGTTTTTCCCACCTCGCAACATCGAGGCTACTTTTCGGCTATGGGACACGGTTCAGATGCTGGCCCCTCTCAAGCCGCGATTTGTCTCGGTCACCTACGGCGCAGGCGGCACCACCCGCGATCTGACACGGGACGTTGTTGCGACCCTGCACAAACATTCCGGCCTGCGCACCGCCGCGCATCTCACCTGTGTGAATGCGTCACGCTCGGAAACACTTAAAATCGCTCAGGACTTTGCCGATGCGGGTGTGCGTGACATCGTGGCCCTGCGCGGCGATCCACCCAAAGATGCACCGGGGTTTGTCCCTCACCCCACGGGTTTCGCCCATTCGGTCGAATTGATCAAAGCACTGGCCAAAACCGGGAATTTCAACATCCGCGTTGGGGCCTATCCCGATACACATCCCGAGGCCTCGTCCCTCGCCTCCGATATTGATTGGCTGAAACGCAAACTGGATGCCGGTGCCACCGAAGCCCTGACCCAGTTTTTCTTTGAAGCCGAAACCTTTTTCCGCTTTCGGGATGCGGCCGCCAAAGCGGGCATAGATCAGGCGATTGTGCCGGGCATTCTTCCGATCGAAAACTGGAAGGGCGCGCGGGCCTTTGCCAAACGCTGTGGCACCCATATCCCCTCTTGGGTGGATGAGGCCTTTACCAAAGCCACACGCGACAATCGTGAGGATCTTCTTGCCACGGCCCTATGCACCGAGCTGTGCAGCGATCTGATCGAGGGGGGCGTGGAGAAACTTCATTTCTACACATTGAACCGCCCGGAACTGACCCGCGATGTCTGTTTCGCCTTGGGCGTGACGCCTGAGGTCAAACTCGAACACGTCGCCTGAGGCTACATTCGATCCAACCGGTCTTTTAGGGCACAGCACCCCGGCGGAGTGAGAGGGGGATCCCCCTCTCAATCAATTTACATTAGCGCGGCGCGCGTTTGGTCAGACCCAGCTTTTCACGCACGGCCTCAGGGCCGATGATCTTGGCACCCATGCCTTCGATCACACCAACCGCTCGCTCCACCAGTTGCGCATTGGTGGCCAGCACACCCTTGTCGAGGAACAGGTTGTCCTCCAAGCCGACCCGGACGTTGCCACCCGCCAGAACCGAAGCAGCTGCATAGGGCATCTGATCACGGCCCAGGCTGAAGGCCGACCAGGTCCAGTCGTCAGGCACATTGTTGACCATCGCCATAAAGGTGTTGAGATCATTGGGCGCACCCCATGGCACACCCATGCAGAGCTGCACCAGCGCCGGGCTGTCCAGAACTCCGTCTTTCACCAGCTGCTTGGCGTACCACAGGTGGCCGGTGTCAAAGGCTTCGATCTCGGGCTTGACCCCCAGTTCGGTCATCATCCGGCCCATGGCGGTCAGCATACCCGGCGTGTTGGTCATCACGTAATCGGCTTCGGCAAAGTTCATTGTGCCGCAATCCAGGGTACAGATTTCAGGCAGACATTCTGCCACATGCGCCACGCGCTCTTCGGCACCAATCATGTCCGTACCGGCCTGATTCACGGGAAACGGCGCATCGGCAGAGCCAAAGACAATGTCCCCACCCATACCTGCAGTGAGGTTGAGAACAACATCCACTTCGGCGTCACGAATGCGGTCGGTCACTTCGCGATAGAGCTTCAGGTCCCGCGATGGCGCACCGGTTTCTGGGTCGCGCACGTGGCAATGCACAATCGCCGCGCCTGCTTTGGCCGCGTCGATGGCGCTCTCGGCAATCTGTTGCGGCGAGCGCGGCACATGTGGGCTGCGGTCCTGCGTACCGCCCGATCCGGTCACAGCGGCGGTGATGAAAACCTCACGGTTCATGGTCAAAGGCATGACGCCCTCCTTATCTGTCTCATGTCACGGCCCGATGGGACGGTGGGTGGGGCGAGGTGCCAAAGGCACAAGCGCCATCCCCTCCCAAATGGGCCCAAAAATTTAGCGGCCTTTCCAGACCGGATCGCGTTTCTCGGCAAAGGCGCGTGCGCCTTCCAGCTGGTCCTCAGACCGATACAGTTTTTCCACCGTTTCAAACTGCGATTTGGTGATTTTGTTCAGCGCGTCCTGGAACTTCATGTCCTCCGCCTCGCGCACCACCTCTTTGATCGCAGCATAGACCAGCGGCGGGCCCGAGGCCAAAAGATCGGCCATCTCACGCGCCTTCGCCAGAAGATCATCTTTGGCATGGATCTGGTTGATCATCCCCCAGCGCGCGGCTTCCTCTGCCTCAATCCAACGCCCGGTCAGCAACATCTCCATCGCAATGTGATAGGGAATGCGTTTGGGCAGCTTGATGCTCGCCGCATCTGCCACGGTGCCCGAGCGAATTTCAGGCAGCGCGAAACTTGCCGTATCTGAGGCCAAAATGATGTCTCCTGACAGCGCAATTTCCAGACCGCCCCCGCAGCAGATGCCATTCACCGCCATGATCACCGGTTTGTTCAGCCCGCGCAGTTCCTGCAAGCCACCAAAACCACCAACCCCATAGTCGCCATCAACCGCATCACCGTCCGCGGCAGCTTTCAGATCCCAGCCGGGGCAGAAAAACTTTTCGTTGGCCGAAGCCACCACTGCAACGCGCATTTCGGGATCATCCCGAAACTCAGTAAAAATCTGCCCCATCAACCGACTGGTTTCCAGATCGATGGCATTGGCCTTACCACGGTTCAAGGTGACCTCGAACACATGCCCCCGGCGCTCCACATGAATTGGACTATCCATCATTTTCCTCCCAACGGATCAAGGCATCCACAGCCACCGCGTCTTTTTCCAGACAAAGCAGCGGATTGATTTCCACTTCGGCGAGCACATCAACATGTACCGCCACAAAATCTGCAACGGATTGCACCGCCGCAATGATACGGGCGCGGTCGGCACCGGCGGCTCCGCGATACCCCGCCAAAAGCGGCCCAATGCGCAGGCTGTCCAAGGCCGCCGAAATGTCCGCATCAGAGACCGGCAGCAAAAGCGATTGCGTGTCTTGCAGGATTTCAGTCATGACACCGCCTGCTCCAAGTGTGAGCACAAACCCATGCACAGGATCCCGCAACACGCCAATCAACAGTTCGGCCACCGCATCGGGCACCATCTCTTCCACAAGATAGCCCTTGGCGCCCATGGCCTCGGCCGCCTCCTGCACCTCATCCGCGCTATTCAGCCCCAGACGCACAGCACCGGCTTCGGTTTTATGGGCAAACCCCTCGCCTTTCAGCACAACAGGAAAGCCGATCTCGCGGGCTGCTTCCACAGCACCCTGCGCAGTGCTGACACGTTTAGCCCCGGGCACCCGCAGACCATGCTGGGCCAAGGCCGCTTTGGCCTCTCCTTCGCTCAGCGCCGCCAGCTCGCGGTCGCCCGCCTCCGGTAGCAACACCGGCGTTCCGGGCTGGGTTCGACCTAGCCAAGCGGCGGCGGCCACGGCCTCAAGCGACTCGCTCATACCACAAAGCGGCACAACACCGCGATCGATCAGATCCCGCGCCACCGCCTCGGGCAGGGTTTCGGTCAGGCTTGCCAGAACCGCCATTGGCCGACCGGTGGTTTTGGCGGTCTCATCGACCGCCTCAATCACATAGTCCCATTCCGCTGCCGAACAGCGGTCCCCACGTGGAAAGTCCAGCACCACCATGCCCAGCGCCAGATCACTCCCCTGCATCATGCCCGAGAAACAAGCCGTCAACGCCACGCGATCCGCCCAGATGTAGGTGTGGTAATCCAATGGGTTGGCCAGCGCCACCTTGGGCCCAAGCGCCTCGCGCAGGGCGGTTTTCTGCTCCGCGCTCAGCGCCGGATAGTCAACATCATAGCCCAAAGCCGTATCCGCCATCAGGCTGGCTTCGCCCCCGGAACAGGACATCGAAGCCACCTGATTGCTCGCCAATGGGCCAACCGTGTGCAGGATCTTCAAGGTCTCCAGCATCGCAGCCAGCGATCCGACCTGCGCAATGCCCAACCGTTGCAACAGCGCCCGCGCGCCTGCATCACTGCCCGCCAAAGACGCGGTGTGGGACACGGTGGCCGCATGGGCCTGATCCGAGGCCCCCACCTTGACCGCCACAACACGTTTGCCCAGTTCAGCTGCCCGCGCCGCGAGTGCCTCAAAGGCGCGAATGTCGGAAATGCCTTCGATATGCAGACCAAGCGCGGTTACACGCGGATCCTCCAAAACCGCCTGCCCCAGCACCGCCAGATCAATCTGCGCCTGATTGCCTAATGTGCCGATATAGGCAATTGGCAAGCCGCGCATCTGCATCGTCATATTAAGGGCAATGTTCGAACTTTGGGTCAGGATCGCAACGCCACTGTCACAGCGCAGCGCGCCATGTTGATCCGGCCAAAGCGCGGCCCCATCCAGTGCGTTGATAAACCCATAACAGTTGGGGCCTAGGAAAGGCATGTCGCCTGCCGCTGCCATCAACGCGGCCTGAAGCTCGGCTCCGTCGTCAAGTTCGGCCTGCGCCTCGGCAAATCCACTGGCGAAACAGACCGCCCCGCCCGCTCCCAGCGCCGATAGGTCACGCATCACATCAACGGTGGCATAGCGGTTCACGCCCACAAACACCGCATCCGGCACCCCCGGTAGATCCGCCACGCTGGCAAAGGCCGCCTCGCCTGCCACCTCTGATTTCTTTGGATGCACCGGCCAGATCGGGCCGTCAAACCCGGTTTGACGACACTGTGCGATCACATTGGCGCCCCAGGCACCGCCACCAACAACCGCAATCGACGCCGGTTTCAGAAACCGCGCCAACCGCCCTCCCTTGGCATCAGCAACACTCTTTAGCATCGGCCCTCATGTCTGATCTGCCGCCCGGTCGATATGGCCCAGGCTCCGTTCCGGTTCGATCAGGTCCCGCACCCGCGATTTCAGTTCTTTCACATCCGGAAAGCCCCCATCGCGTTTGCGTTCCCAAATCACAGTCTCCCCCACCTTGATCTCATAGGTCCCGCCCATGTCGCTGGGGATCAGCATCACGCCCCCCAGATCGTCTTTGAAGGTCTGCAACAGCTCCTGCGCCATCCATCCGGCGCGCAGAAGCCAGTTACATCCGATACAATAGGCGATGGACACCTGAGGTTTGGCGGTGGGGTTGGTCACGTTTAGGCTCCGAGAGGTCTTAGCAAATCACGGCTGATGATATGCCGCTGGATCTCGCTTGTGCCATCCCAAATCCGTTCAACCCGTGCATCCCGCCAGAAGCGTTCGATCGGGAAGTCGTCCATCAACCCCATACCGCCAAAGATCTGCAAGGTGGTGTCGGTGACCCGCGCCAGCATTTCGCTGGCATAAACCTTGGCGCTGGCGATCTCACGGTTCGCCGGAAGCCCTTGATCCAAGCGCCAGGCCCCCGAGAGTGTCAGCAGATCTGCGGCATCGATCTCGGTGATCATATCCGCGATCTGAAAGCTGATGCCCTGAAACTTGCCGATCTGCTGGCCGAACTGTTTGCGCTCTGCCGAATAGTTCAGCGCATAGTCAAAGCACCGGCGCGCCCGGCCTACACAGAAGGCCGCAACAGTCAGGCGGGTGGCATAGAGCCACTCATTCATCACATCAAAGCCACCATCGACCTCGCCCAGAACCTGCGCATCAGGCAGGCGACAATCATCAAAGGTCAGGATATAGTTTTTGTATCCTTTGTGGCTGACCGAGTTATAGCCTTCGCGCACCTCAAACCCCGGATGGCCGCGATCAACAAGAAAACAGGTGATGCGTTTTTTCGGTCCGCGTGGGGTCTCGTCCACACCGGTGGCCACAAAAACAATGAAGAAATCCGCGTGCTCTGCGCCTGAGATAAAGTGCTTGGAACCTTTGAGAACCCAATCGCCCCCGTCGCGCGTGGCCGAGCATTTCATGCCCCGCACATCTGAACCCGCATCCGGCTCGGTCATCGCCAGAGCATCCATCCGTTCCCCGCGAACCGCTGGCAGAAGATATTTCTCTTTCTGCTCACCCTCACAGGCCATCAGGATGTTTTGTGGGCGGCCAAAGAAATGGGTCAGCGCCATGCTGCCCCGGCCCAACTCCCGCTCGACGAGGGTGAAATCCATGTGGCTCAGGCCCGCGCCGCCAACCTCTTCGGGAAAGTTACAGGCGTAAAACCCCAGATCGATGCATTTCTGCTTGATCTCCATGCCAAGCTCATGCGGCACCTGCCCTGTGCGCTCGACCATATCCTCATGCGGATAAATCTCATTTTCGACAAAGCTACGGACCGTAGATACGATCATCTCTTGTTCGTCACTCAGACCAAAATGCATCTGCGGCGCTCCTTTTGATTGGAGGACAGTAAAAGCGCGCTTGACCTCACGCATCATGCAGAGTTCACATCAAACCATGCTAGATACGCCCACACCCCAAAAAACCCGCCGCATCGGCGTGCTGCTTTTTCCGCAGTTTTCGATGCACTGTCTGGCCAATGCCATCGAACCGCTGCGCGGTTCCAATACACTGGCGGGTCAAGTGCTATATGAGTGGGAGTTTCTCAGCCTCGACGGCAAACCGCTGCAATCCTCTTCCGGGTTGCCCGTGACCCCGGCCATGCCGTTATCAGACCACCCCGGCGGCGACCTGTTGATGATCATTCCCAGCTACGGCCATCCAGATCATGCCACGCCCGCAACCTCACGCGGATTGCGGGCTGCCAGCAAACGGTTCGCCCATCTGGGCGGGTTCGACACTGGCAGCTGGCTTCTCGCCAAAGCCGGATTGCTTGAAGGATACCGTGCCACCATTCACTGGGATGTTTTGACTGATCTGGCGGAAACCTTTCCCGAAATCGAGGTCAGCGAAGATCGGTTTGTCATCGACCGCAACCGCATTTCCTGTGGCGGGGCCAGCACAACCATGGAGCTGATGCTGCACCTCATAGGCCTGCACCATGGCGCCATGCTGCGCCTTGAGGTCTCAGCGCTCTTTATGCATGGCGAACGCGATCTCTCGGCCACACCGCACCAACGGCACTCGGACGACCAATGGGTCGAAATGGCGGTTTCTCTGATGCGGCGCAATCTCGAAACGCCCCTGTCAATCCCCGAGGTGGCCGCCCATCTGGGCATTTCGGCCCGCGCGCTTGAGGCACATTTCGCCAAAGCCACCGCACGTACTCCACAAAGCACCTACCGAAGCCTCCGCCTCGCCGCCGCCCGGCGTATGGTGCAGCAAACCACTTATTCGATTGCGGAAATTGGCACACGCTGCGGCTATGAAGATCCAAGCGCCCTCACCCGCGCCTTTCGAAAAGAGTTTGGTACCACGCCACGCGCCCTGCGGCTCAGCTGAAAAACACCAGCTTCATGCGCTCTTTCAGCAGGGCCAGATGGCCGCGCATTTCGGCTTGGGCCTGCTGGGTGTCGCGCGCGCGCATCGCGGAAATCACGGCATTGTGCTGGGTATAGACCACATCAAGACTGCGTCCCTCACGTGATCCCAGAAATCGCGCCCGCCACAGCCGCGCCAGCAGGGCCTGATACATCTCGGCCAAGGGCGCATTGTGTGAGGCATTGGCAATCGCTGTATGAAAGGCCATATCCGCTTCGAACAGATCGATATCATCCACCTGCCCCACCATAGCTTCCATACGGCGCTGGATCACCTCAATCTCATCAATCTCTTCACCCGAGGCCTGCAAACACACCTGTTCAACCGCCAAAAGCTCCAGCGCGCGCAGAACATCAATGCTGTCAGAGATCTCTTTCCAGCTCGGGTCCGCCACAACGGGGCTGCGCGACGGGCGCAACTCAACCAGCCCTTCGCTCGCCAGTTGACGGATGGCTTCGCGCATCGGTGTGCGGCTCACCCCCATCTCAGCGGCAAAATCGCGTTCTTTAAGCGGCGCACCCGGAGGCAAATCCCCTCGCAGAATACTGCGCCGCAGACTTTCCGCGATCTGATCAACCCGCGTCTCACCCATCAGCCGCGCCCAACATAGGGCATTTTGGTCGCCATAACGGTCATGAACTGCACATTGGCCGACAGCGGCATCTCGGCCATATGCCGCACCGATTCCGCCACATGGCGCACAGCCATGGTCGCCTCAGGTTTCACACTGCCATCCGCCTGCGGCACGCCTTTGGCAATCTGAGCCACCATCTCAGTCGCTGCATTCCCAATATCGATCTGGCTGCAGACAATATCAAAGGCCCGCCCATCCAGAGAAAGGGTTTTGGTCAGCCCGGTGATGGCGTGTTTCGACGCCGTGTAAGGCGCGGAACCGGGGCGCGGCGCATGGGCCGAAATCGAACCATTGTTGATAATCCGCCCCCCCTGCGGCGCCTGTGTCTTCATCCGGGAAAACGCCGCCCGGGCGCAGATGAAACTGCCGGTCAGATTGACATCAATACAGCGCCGCCAGTCCTCAACAGAAATCTCATCCACCGTGCCACCAAAGGCAGACACCCCGGCATTGTTGAACAGCGCATCAATGCGCCCCCACTCGGCCATTGCCCGATCAAAAGCCGCCTCAACCGCCGCTTCGTCACAGACATCACAGGGCAGCGCCAAAGCGCCGTCATGCGCGGCGGCCAATTCCTCAAGCGGCTCAGGCGAGCGTCCAATCAGGCCAACACGCCAACCCGCAACCAGAAACTCTTCTGCGCAGGCACGCCCAATCCCGCGCCCCGCGCCCGTAATCACAATCGACTGATCCAAATCACCCTCCCGCTTCTTCTTTTGGTTCAATACTCCGGGGGAGTCGCCTTGGCGACGGGGGCAGCGCCCCCATCACCCATTTTTTTCGCGATAATCAGTGGTTGTCGCGCGGAAGGTTGCGACCGATCTTCTGATAGGCTGTCGCCAGCTCCAAACACCCACCGTCGGCCAGCTGCCCAACATGGGTGCGATAGATCTCTTCCCACGGCGTTTGATTGACAATCTCAGGAGCTTCCCAGGCCGCAATCCGCGCCTGCCACTCCTCGGCTGGAACGGTTGCTTCCAGTTTCGAGTTGTTCAGATCCAATCGCACTGGATCACCGGTTTGCAAGTAGGCCAGACCACCGCCCACCACGCTTTCAGGCGAGGCATTCAGGATCGACGGGCTTTCCGAGGTGCCCGACTGACGGCCATCGCCCACCGTAGGCAGATGGTTGATTCCCGCTTTGATCAGGGCATCTGGTGGCTGCATGTTCACCACTTCGGCTGAGCCGGGATACCCCACACAGCCCACATTGCGGATAAACAGCATACAGTGCTCATCAATCCCAAGCTCTGGATCATTCAGCCGTTCATGATAGTCCTCAGGTCCTTCAAACACGATGGCGCGGGCTTCAAATACACCTTCATTGCCCGGCTCGGATAAAAAGCGTTGTTGGAAATCCTCTGAGATTACACTGGTTTTCATCAGCGCACTGTCGAACAGATTGCCCGAGAGCACTTTGAAGCCGGAATTCTCGCGCAGGGGCTGATCATAAGGACGGATCACATCATGATCGACACTGTCTAACCCGGTCAGGTTTTCGCCCATCCCTTTGCCCGTCGCAGTCATCGCACCCTCATGGATGCGACCAGCTTTGCGCAGCTCTTGCATCACCGCAGGCACACCACCCGCGCGGAAAAAGCTCTCACCTAGATATTCACCCGCCGGCTGCATATTGACCAGCAGAGGCACGTCAAAGCCAATCTTCTCCCAATCCGTAACATGCAGATCGACACCCGCATGGCGTGCCACGGCCTGCAGATGCGGCGGAGCGTTGGTGCTGCCCCCGATAGCAGCATTCACCACAATCGCGTTTTCAAAGGCTTCGCGGGTCAGAATATCCGAGGGTTTGAGATCATCATAGGTCATCTCGACAATGCGCTTGCCGGTTTCATAGGCCATCGCCATCCGCTCACGAAACGGCGCCGGAATGGCGCTGTTGCCTGTCAACGACATGCCCAGCGCCTCTGCCATGGCGTTCATGGTGCTCGCCGTGCCCATGGTGTTGCAATGGCCCAACGAGGGCGCCGATGAACAGGCGCGTTCCATGAATTCTTCATAGTCAATCTTGCCTTCGGCCAGCAGCCGGCGGCTTTCCCAGATGATGGTGCCCGAGCCCGCGCGTTTGCCCTGCCACCACCCATCGAGCATCGGACCGCCGTTCAACGCGATCGCCGGCAGATCCACAGTCGCCGCGCCCATCAACATCGCAGGTGTGGTCTTGTCACAGCCCGTGGTCAGCACAACGCCGTCGATGGGATAACCGTGCAGCACTTCGACGAGACTTAGATAGGCAAGATTACGGTCAAGCGCCGCAGTTGGGCGCTTGCCTGTCTCCTGAATCGGATG
The DNA here is from genome assembly GCA_947497905.1 of uncultured Pelagimonas sp. Lineage (GTDB taxonomy): Bacteria > Pseudomonadota > Alphaproteobacteria > Rhodobacterales > Rhodobacteraceae > CANMIH01. Next base: position 173,623 of record CANMIH010000001.1, on the reverse strand, counting down.
CACCGGGAACTCCATCGGAATCCCGCCAGCCGCCCGGATGCCCGCCTTGATCCGGTCCATCAAGAACACATGGATCTTGTTGCAAGGCGCAAGGTCGCTGCCGGTTTGTGCAATGCCAATGATCGGCTTTTCCGACTGCAACTCTTCCCGGGTATAGGCCTCATTCTGATACCGCTCCAGATAAAGCGCGGTCATGCCCGGGTTGTTGGGGTTGTCGAACCATTCCTGTGAACGGAACCGTCGATGCGCGCGTGTATCAGCCATGGCTGTCTCCTGCTCTGGCAAAGCGCGATTCGCCGCGCTCAAGCTCGTGTTAGCGACAACATTGCGAAATGGCATACCAAAATCAAGAACTCTCTTTTCCTATTTTCCTCAGGAAATAAGTGGATTCACCCTCAATCTCTCCTGATACCGCCAGAGTGTCTTCCGTTAACCTCTCGAAATGGTATACCATTTCTCGAAAGACGATAGGGCCGCATCTCAGCGGCCCCAACTGGACAGCACAGATGACCCACGACACCGCCATCCACCGACTTGAGACGCTTCTGGGCGACCGGCTTGTCACTTCGGCAGCCGACCGCAAACAGCACGCCCAATCAGAAAGCTATCACAAAGCCCCCCTCCCCGACGCAGTGGCCTACCCGGAGAATACCCAAGAGGTGTCGGATATCCTGCGCATCTGCCATGAAGAAGACTGTCCTGTGGTGGCCTTTGGCGCGGCCAGTTCTCTGGAGGGTCAGCACCTGACAGCCCAAGGCGGCATCAGTCTTGATATGAACCGCATGAACCGGGTGCTTGAGGTCAACGCAGAAGATCTGAATGTGGTTGTCCAACCCGGCCTGACCCGCGTCGCTTTGAATGAAGAACTTCGCGCCACGGGTTTGTTCTTTCCCTTGGATCCCGGCGCCGATGCCTCAATTGGTGGCATGACCGCCACGCGCGCCTCGGGCACCACCGCCGTGCGCTATGGCACCATGCGTGACAATGTTCTGGCGTTAGAAGCGGTTATGGCCGACGGCACCGTGATCCGCACCGGCACCCGTGCGCGCAAAAGCTCTACCGGATATGACCTCACCCATCTGTTGGTGGGCTCGGAAGGCACCCTTGCCATTATCACCGAAATCACCCTGAAACTGCATGGTCAACCCGAGGCCATCTCGACCGCGACCTGCAATTTCGACAGCATCGACGATGCGGTCAACTGCGTGATCCTCACCATTCAGTCGGGCCTGCCCATGGCGCGGATTGAGCTGGTGGATGAAATGATGGCACGCGGCTTTAACCTGCATTCCAATGCCGGACTTCCTGAGAAACCCCATCTCTTTGTAGAGTTTCATGGCTCTCCTGCGGCTGTTGCCGAACAGGCCGAGCTGTTTCAGGACATCGCGGAGGAGTTTGGCGCAGGCGGACTGGTCAAAGCTGAACGCGCCGAGGACCGCAGCAAGCTTTGGGCGCTGCGCCACGGGGCGCTCTTTGCAACCAAGGCCCTGATGCCCGGGAAAAGCACGATGTCGACCGATGTCTGTGTGCCGATTTCTCGATTGGCCGAAGCCGTGAGTGATGCACAGAGCCGTGCCAAGGAGATGGGTCTGCCCTGCACCATCGTCGCCCATGCGGGCGACGGAAATTATCACTGCGCACTTGGGTTTGACGCGGACAATGCCGAAGATGTAGCCCAGACCAAAAGCTTTGTGGCCCAGCTCAACCACACCGCTCTCAAACTCGGCGGTACGGTCAGCGGTGAACATGGCATCGGCCTTGGCAAACAGGCCTATATGCAGGCCGAGCACGGGTCGGCCCTGACCGTCATGCGCACGCTGAAAACGGCACTGGACCCCAAAGGAATCCTCAATCCGGGCAAACTGTTGCCGTCAAATTGAGCCGCACGCGCCAGCCCGGCCAAATTTAGTTCAACCTTTTTATGAAGGGCGGGAGATTTTCCCGCCTTTCGCTTGCAAAATCTTCACCACCTCGATTGATAGTGATCCAAAAAAAGAGGATCACATATGCTCCCTATTCTTATTGCTGGTGGTGGCATTGGCGGATTGGCACTCGCCCTCACGCTTCAGCAAATCGGCATTCCTTTCAAAGTGTTGGAACATGTGCGCGAGATGAAGCCGATGGGGGTGGGCATCACGCTTCAACCCAATGCGGTGCGGGAACTGTTTGATCTCAACATTGGCCCCAAGTTGTTGGACCAAACTGGTATTCCGATCGACACCTGGACACTGGCGGCCTCAGACGGAACCGAAATTCATACGGAACCCCGTGGGCTGGATGCCGGATACAACTGGCCCCAATACGCCGTGCATCGCGGTGCCTTTCATATGGTGTTGTACCAAGCCTTGAAAAGCCGCGCGGGTGTCGGTGCCGTCCGCCTTGGCCAACGTGTCACCGGATATCGTCACAACACCGACGGCTCGGTCACCGCATTCATCGACACCGCAAAAGGGCCCGTGGAGGAAACCGGCAGTCTGTTGATTGGCGCCGATGGCATGCATTCCCGCATTCGGGCCCAAATGCATCCCACTCAACCTCCGATCCAATGGGGCGGCTCTGTGATGTGGCGCGGCACGGCCCGCGCCAAACCGCCGCGAGGGGCCAATACGTTTCTGGCGCTTGGCAGTTCAGAGCAACGTCTGATGCTCTACCCCATTTCACCCGCCGACCGCGAAACCGGGCTCGTCACCTTAAACTGGATTGCGGAACGCCAGATTGACCCGACCAGTGACTGGCAAAACATTGGCTGGTTCCGCCCTGCCGTTCTCAACGACTTTGCCCACCACTTTGATAGTTTCCGTTTTGATTGGCTGGACCTGCCTGATCTGATGCGCCACTCTTCTGCCGCCTATGAAAATCCTCTGATCGATCGTAATCCTGCCCCACACTGGGTCGAGGATCGGGTCGCGCTCCTGGGGGATGCGGCGCATGTGATGTATCCAACCGGATCAAACGGCGCGACGCAGGCCATCGTTGATGCCCGCACCCTGGGTGCCATGATGCTGCAACATGGGGCAACGCCCCGCGCACTGGCGGCCTATAACGACAGGCTCTGCGCTCCAGTGTCAGATCTTGTGCTTCGGATGCGGTCCTCAGGGCCGCTTGCCCTGCTCGACCAATACAAAGCCCACAACACAGGTCGCGAGGTTGACGTCGAAACTCTCCTGCCCAAACACGAACGCACACGCTTTCTGGCCGAGTATAGATCCGCTGCCGGGTTTGACTGCCGCGCCCTGAACGGCGCACCGCCAACGATTCCCACAAGTGCACGAAGGCCTCTTCAATCTGCCTAGGTGACCTTACGTCACACAGGCGATTGACCGCTCGTGCCGCAAAAGTTGTCTGACTTATCTCACTGAAACAACAAGTTGCCCCTGCGCCAAGCCCTGCTGGCCTTGCGTCCTTTGCAATTTGCCTGTCTATTAGCGGCATCGACTCTATTTTTTCGTCGTTACAAGACTTCAGGGAGCAAACATATGAAACATGCTGTATTTGGTGCCGTTGCCGCACTGAGCATGACCGTTGGCGGTGTTGCCAGCGCACAGGAATTCGTCTCGATCGGCACCGGCGGTGTGACCGGCGTATACTACCCAACCGGTGGCGCGATCTGCCGTCTGGTGAACAAGTCGCGCAAAGAGCACGGCATCCGCTGTGCCGTGGAATCGACCGGTGGTTCGGTGTACAACATCAACACCATCAAAGCCGGCGAGCTTGAGTTCGGTGTGGCCCAGTCCGACTGGCAGTACCACGCCTATAACGGCACTTCGAAATTCGAAGAAAACCCGTTCCCCGGCGTGCGCGCGGTCTTCTCGGTACACCCCGAGCCCTTCACCCTGCTGGTGCGCGGCGACAGCGGCATCGAAAGCTTTGACGGCCTGAAAGGCAAACGCGTCAACGTTGGCAACCCGGGTTCGGGTCAGCGCGCGACCATGGAAGTTGTCATGGAAGCCCACGGCATCGGCATGGACGACTTCGCTCTGGCGACCGAGTACAAAGGCTCGGAAATGGCCAAGCAGCTGTGTGACGGCAACATCGACGCGATGATCTACACCATCGGTCATCCGGCGGCGGCGATCAAAGAAGCCACCACCACCTGTGACGTGAAACTGATCGACGTGACCGGCGAAGCGATCGACACTCTGGTTGCAGACAACCCCTACTACCGTGTGGCCACCATCCCGGGCGGCATGTACGCAGGCAACGATGAAGACACCACCACCTTTGGTGTTGGCGCGACCTTCGTGACCTCGGACAAAGTGTCGGACGAAGTTGTTTACGTTGTGGCCAAGTCGGTCATGGAAAACATCGACGACTTCCGCAACCTGCACCCGGCGTTCAAGCACCTTGACCCGGCACAGATGGTCAAAGACGGTCTGTCGGCTCCTCTGCACCCCGGTGCGGCCAAAGCCTACAAAGAGCTGGGTCTGACCGACTAATCCGCTCTGATACACACCAGAACGCCCGGGCTTGGCCCCGGGCGTTTCTGACATGAGGGCCACAACGACTGGCCAACACCTCGCAGACATCGCCTCCTATTTTAACGACCGGCCAACGGTCGACCCGGCGACCGAGGGTTTAACGTGACATGGGGAAGACAGATGAGTGACCAAAGCCACGCGGCGAAGTCCGCGGACGATATGGTTGCCGAGGCCGATACCGGCGCGCGCAACCCGTCCATTGCCTGGCAAGCAAAACTGATAATCGGGACCTGCATTGTCTGGTCCCTGTTCCAACTATATATCGCCTCCAAAGTGCCCGGCATGGTTGCACAGGCCACCGGCATGAACATCTTTGCCAATATCGTGGCTCAGGCGCGGTTTGTGCATCTGGCCTTTGCCATCATGCTGGCCACGCTGGCCTTTCCGCTGACCAAATCCGCCCCCAAAGACCGTATCCCGGCCTATGACTGGGTGTTGATTATTCTCGGCGTTTCCGCCTGTCTCTATCTGGTTGTGTTCCGTTTCGAGATTGCAGATCGTCCGGGTCTGTGGAGCACAACCGACATCACCATGTCCGCCATCGGTATGAGCGTGTTGCTCATCTCCGTGTACCGTTCGCTTGGTCTGCCGCTGGTGATCATTGCCTCGTGTTTTGTGTTGTTTGCCTTCTTTGGCGGCTATTCAGAATGGGCGCGCAACATCACCAACTATGGTGGCGCCTCGCTGTCTAAAGCGCTTGGCCACTACTGGATGCAGACCGAAGGTGTGTTTGGCGTCGCTCTGGGCGTCTCGACCACCATGATCTTCCTCTTTGTGCTGTTTGGCGCCCTGCTTGATCGTGCGGGCGGCGGCAACTGGTTCATCAAAGTGGCGATTGCCCTTCTGGGTGCCCTGCGTGGTGGTCCGGCCAAAGCCTCGGTTCTTTCGTCGATGATGACCGGGATGATCTCGGGCAGCTCGATTGCCAACACCGTAACCACCGGCACCTTCACCATTCCGCTGATGAAGCGTATCGGCTTCCCGGCTGAAAAGGCTGGCGCAGTGGAAGTGGCCTCGTCGACCAATGGTCAGCTGACACCCCCCGTCATGGGTGCTGCGGCCTTCCTGATGGTGGAATACGTCAACATCCCCTACATTGATGTGGTCAAACACGCCTTTCTTCCGGCGGTGATTTCCTACATTGCGCTGCTCTATATTGTGCATTTGGAAAGCCTGAAAATGGGTCTTGAGGGGCTCAAGAAAGAAGGCCGCAAGATCAATGTTCTGATGATCATGATCCTGTTCCTCTCGGGCTTTATCTTCCTAGGCATCTGTACCTTCCTGATGATTGGCCTGCGCGCTGTGCTTGACCCGATCTTCGGAGACAGCATCTACGCTGCCGTCGCATTGGTGGCTGTGGCCTATATTGTGCTGGTCAAGATTTCGGCCCGCTATCCCGATCTGGAAATGGACGATCCCAATGCGCCCGTTCCTGCGGCCCCGCGCCTGACGCCCACCCTTATCGGTGGTCTCTACTTTGCGCTGCCGATCTTCATTCTGGTCTGGAACCTGATGGTCCGCACCGAAAATCTAGATCGTCTGTCGCCTGCGTTGTCCGCCTTTTGGGCCACGGTCTTTATGATCATCATCGCCCTGACGCACCGCCCGCTCAAGGCGCTGTTCCGGGGTGAAGGGCATGCGGCTGAATTGGTCAATGGCTGGAATGACTTCATTCAGGGTCTGATCCTTGGCGCACGCAATATGATCGGTATTGGTGTCGCAACCGGCGCTGCCGGTGTCATTGTTGGCACCATTAGCCTCACCGGCGCGCATCAGGTCATCGGTCAGGTGATCGAAGTGCTCTCAGGCGGCAATCTGATGATCCTGCTGATCCTGGTGGCGATCCTGTCCCTGATCCTAGGGATGGGCCTGCCGACCACGGCGAACTACATCGTTGTGTCCTCGCTGATGGCCCCGGTTATCGTTTCTGTTGGCGCACAGTCCGGACTGATTGTCCCCCTGATCGCAGTCCATATGTTTGTGTTCTACTTCGGCATCCTCGCTGATGACACACCACCCGTGGGGCTTGCCGCTTATGCGGCGGCAGCGATCTCGCGCGGGGATCCGATCAAAACCGGTCTGCAAGGCTTTGGCTATGACATCCGTACCGCGCTTTTGCCGTTCCTGTTTATCTTCAACACCGACCTGCTGTTGATTGATGTGGGCTTTGGCAAAGCGGTTCTGGTGTTCTTTATCTCACTGATCGCCATGCTGCTCTTTGCGGCAGCGACTCAGGGGTATTTCATCGCCAAATCCCGAAAATGGGAAAGCGCGGCTCTGCTGTTTATCGCCTTCATGCTGTTCCGTCCGGACTTCTTCCTCGATCAGGTAAGCGACAAATACACCAGTGCCAAAGGCGCCGCCGCCATCACTCTGATGGATGGGGCCGCCGAAGGTCAGGACATCCGACTGACCGTCGAAGGCCCGGATTTTGACACCGCCAAGGTGCGTCCGGTGACCATCGTTCTGCCGGCCGTTGCCGGGGATGGCACAGCCACTCTGCAAGAACAGGGGCTGACCCTGATCGAACAGGATGGCCAGCTTGTTCTGGACGAACCCTTTGGTGGCACCGAGTTGATCCAGGCCGTCAGCGGTCAGGAGTTCGACTATTACGGCGACAGCCCGGTGGTGATCACCACGGTTGAGATCGAAAACGATCGCATGCCAAAAGAGCTGTTCTTCATTCCGGCCTTGCTGCTGTTGGCAGGCCTGATGATGATCCAGCGTCCACGCGCAACTCAGCCTGCCTTTTAAGGAGAGACGATATGTTTTCGAAAATCCTGCTTGCGGTTGATCTCAACCAGTCAAAAGGCAAGCGCCGGGCCGCTGAAGCGGCGGTCCAGCTGGTGCGCACCAATGGGGCAGAGCTGCACATTCTCAATGTGTTGCCTGACAATGGAATGGCCATGGTCAGCGCCGCGCTTGGGGCTGATCATTCCGCCAAAATCCATGCAGAGACCGAGGCCGCGCTTGCGGCCTGGGCGGCGGAAACTCTGCCCTCGGACATCACGGCAACCCCGCATGTGGCAACCGGAACGATCTATGATCAGATCATTCAGGCCGCCGAGACCTTTGGCTGTGATGCCATCGTCATCGGCGCGCATCGGCCCGAGCTGAAAGACTATCTGGTGGGCCCCAACGCCGCCCGCGTGGTGCGCCACGCCACCCAGTCGGTCTTTGTCATCCGCTAAGCCATCGCGACATCACAAGCAAAAGCCCCGGTCTTTCACCGGGGCTTTTGTTTTTCTCTCCACAGAAGGCTCTTCCGTGGAGGGTGACACGGAAGCCTGCAAAACCGCTCGCACCGATCGCAACTGCAGATCGCCATGCCCTCTGCCCGCCCCTGCGGTAGTTCTGGTTACCTAAGTACAAACGGCGCAAATTCGCGTACCAAGGGTATGTTTTGTACAATCTCACGCCTGTGAACGCTCTCGGTCTGGCCCCCTGTTCATCTGCGCGCTAGGGTGCGGCAACTGACAGGAGCTTTCATGGGCTACACCTTTCCCCCCGCGCCCCAACCGGTGCTTGAAACCATTGACAGTGAAGACCTTTTCCCCGTGCGCCGCGTGTTCTGTGTGGGCCGCAACTATGCCGCCCATGCCCGTGAGATGGGCAAAGACCCAGATCGCGAACCGCCGTTCTTCTTCACCAAGCCCGGGGACGCCGTCACCCAAGCCACGCTCATTCCCTATCCTCCGCAAACCGAGGATCTGCATTTCGAAGCGGAACTGGTGGTGGCCATTGGCGTTGAAGGCGCTGATATCGAAGAAACAAATGCAGAATCCCACATCTGGGGCTATGCAGTGGGTTGTGATCTGACCCGGCGCGATCTTCAGGCCGAGGCCAAGAAAATGGGCCGCCCCTGGGACATGGCCAAGGGGTTTGATGCCTCTGCGGTTCTGGGCCCGCTCTATCCCAAAGACGCGCCTCTAGTGCAGGGCGCCATCCAGCTGAAACTCAACGATGAATTGCGTCAATCAGGGGATCTGTCCGAGATGATCTGGTCGGTGCCTGAGGTGATCGCCTATCTGTCGCGTTATGTGACCCTGATGCCCGGCGACCTGATCATGACCGGAACCCCAGCCGGGGTTGGGGCGCTTGGACCGGATGACAGCTGTACCATCACTATTGATGGGTTTGCGCCCCTGACATTCACCATGGTGGCCTGACATGACGTTGAAACTGCACAACTATTTCCGATCCTCCACCTCGACACGCCTGCGCGCGGCGCTGAACCTCAAAGGGTTGGACTATGATTACGTCGCTTACGCCCTAAAAGAGGGCGCACATAAATCGCCTGAGTTCCTTGAGAAAAATCCTGCGGGGTTGGTGCCTGTTCTGGAGTTGGACGACGGCACACACATCCCGCAATCTCTTGCGATCATTGAGTATCTCGATGAGATCCATCCTGAGCCTGCGCTTTTGCCAGCCGACCCCGCGGGGCGCGCCCGCGTGCGGGCTCTGGCCTATATGGTGGCCTGCGAAATCCACCCTCTGAACAATCTGCGTGTGTTGCAGTTCATCGCCAAAACCTATGGCGTTGATGCCGAGGGACAAAAAGCATGGTTCACCCATTGGGTCAGTGAAACCTTTGATGCGCTTGAGAAAACGCTGACGGGCAGCGCAGACACCGGACGGTTCTGTCACGGCGACACGCCCACTCTGGCCGATGTCTGCCTCTATGCGCAGGTCTGGAACAACAAACGCTTTGCCGTGGACATCACCCAATGGCCGACCATTGCAGGGATCGCGGAAAATCTTGAACAGGTCGAGGCCTTTGCCAAAGCTGCCCCGCCGCATCAGCCCGACGCGGACTGACCTCTTAGGTGGTTTGAGAAGCGCGCGTGCAGCGGTTTCATCAAGATCGGCGTCAGATACATAGGGATCTGATAACAGCCGATAAAAATCAAAAGTGGCGCGGTCACCTCATCTGACAGCGCCACAAAAAACAGCGCGATATTGCGGTTGCCCGCAATGATCGACAGCGGCACAGCCGCCCGGATATTGGCGCGGGTCAGTCCCAGCAGAGCGATGATCTGCAACCCAAGGTTCACCGCAATCACGCCGAAAACCCACAGACCCAATCGCCAGGGATCCTCGGTGAGCAAAGGCCCCACCCCGGCCATCAATCCGACAACAACAACCATCAGCAACAGGGTCGACAGGCCATCGATCTGGCCTTTGCGCATCTCGTCAATTCGCACCCCCCATCGCAGGGCGAACCCGAGGCCAACAGCACATAAGATCGTTGCAATCAGGCGCAGCGCCGCCGGCCCAGCATCCCCCAGCTGGGGCAGAAGCCAGAGCACGGGCAAAACTGTAAGCGGAAACAATGCGGTTCCCATCACCAGCAAACGCATCGCAGGCGCGGGATCATGGCCGCTTAGAATGGTGAAATTCAACGATCCCGTGACCGCAGGTGCGGCCAACATCAAAACCACCGCCAGCGCAAATGGATGAGACAGGACTCCCGTGAGACTGAAAAGTCCGATCACCAGCAGCGGCAGCACAAGCTGATAGATCGCCACCACACCACCCATGCGCAGCAAGGCTTCTTTGCCACCAAAGGCCTCGCGCGCACCAATGCGCATCGCATTCAACAAGAGCAACACGGCCACCATTTCTCCCAGCCATGGCCGCAAGAAGCGCGCAACATCCGGCAACAGCGCCCCTGCCAGCAAACCAGCAACGAGAAACAGCTTTCCATGACGGGCAATGGTCGAGAGCATCAGGCAATCCAACTTCGGGGCAATAGATCCCCCTGTAACGAAAAACGCCCCGAGCCGAAACTCGGGACGTCCTGAAATGCAATAAATGCAGATTTTACTTCAGAGCCGCATCGGTGATGGCATGCGTCCAGGCACCCTCAGGTGCCGATGTGATCACCGGATCCGAGCCGCCCTTCATCAGGGTCTGCACTGTGCGCTCGTAATCCGCCACATCCAGTGCACCGTTTGATCCAGCGGTCAGTTTGGCAATCTCACCCATCATGCGGGTCTGATGCTTTTCGGTCTGCGCACCGGTCGCGTCATTTTCCAATACGATCTCAGCCGCATCTGCAGGGTTCTCTTCGGCCCATTTCCAGCCCTTCATCGAGGCCCGTACAAAGCGCACCATCTTGTCGTTGAACGCCGGGTCTTCAAGGTTGTCTTCAAGCACATACATGCCGTCTTCCAAGGTGGCGACACCCATGTCCTCATATTTGAAGGTCACAAGATCCTCTGGGTTCAGGCCCGCGTCGATGACCTGCCAGTATTCATTGTAGGTCATGGTCGAGATACAGGCCGCTTGTCCCTGCAGCAGTGGATCAACGTTAAAGCCCTGCTTGAGCACGGTCACACCGTCGTCGCCACCATCGGTCGAGATGCCCAACTGGCTCATCCAGCTCAGGAAGGGGTACTCGTTGCCAAAGAACCAAACGCCGAGCGTTTTGCCTTTGAAATCTTCAGGCCCAGTGATGCCGGTATCTTTGCGACAGGTCAGCATCATGCCCGAGCTCTTGAACGGCTGCGCAATATTGACCAGGTTCAGACCCTTTTCACGCGACGCCAGCGCCGAGGGCATCCAGTCAAGCACAACATCCGCACCGCCGCCTGCAATCACCTGCGCCGGAGCCACATCCGGACCACCGGGTTTGATGGTGACGTTGAGATCTTCTTCTTCATAGAACCCTTTGTCCAGAGCCACATAATAGCCCGCGAACTGGGCCTGGGTGACCCATTTCAGCTGTAGGGTCACATCGTCGGCGGCCTGAGCTGCACCTGCGCCAAGGGCGGCAAAGCTTGCTAGGGCTGTCTTCAGAATAGTTTTCATTTCAGTCTCCTTGCTGGTTGTAAGCGGGGTGTTTTCACCCTCGTTGTGACGGATGCCAAAAGGTCATCCGCTTTTCCAATAGGGCCACAAGCCCGTAAAATCCCGAGCCCAGGATCGCGGCTACCACAATCTCGGCCCAGACCATGTCCAAGGACAGACGTCCCACCTCGGTCGAGATGCGGAACCCCATGCCTTTGATCGGTGAGCCAAAGAACTCGGCAACGATAGCTCCGATCAGAGCCAAGGTTGTGGCAATTTTCAAGCCATTGAAGATAAACGGCATCGCCGCGGGCAGACGCAGTTTCATTAATGTCCCAGAATAGCCCGTGGCATAGGTGCGCATCAGGTCACGCGACATAGCGTCCGTGGCCTGCAGCCCCTGTACCGTGTTCACAAGCACAGGGAAAAACACCATCGCAACAACAACCGCCGCTTTGGAATGCCAGTCAAACCCGAACCACATCACCATGATCGGCGCCAGACCCACAATCGGCAGAGCCGCAATAAAGTTGCCCACGGGCAGAAGACCACGCTGAAGAAACGGCGAGCGATCTACCGCAATTGCGATTAGGATGGCCGAGCCGCAGCCGATGACATATCCGGTCAGCGCGCCTTTGAAAAAGGTCTGCACCAGATCCACCCAAAGCACATCCATCTTGGCAAAGAAGGTGGTGAAGATCGCCGAAGGCGGTGGCAGCAGAACCGGGCTTACCTCAAAGCCCCGAACCATGCCTTCCCATAACACCAGAATGGTCAGACCAAAGATCACTGGCACGGCCACACCTTTGCCCGCAACGTCAGACCGTGACAGACGTATATTGAGGACAATTGCCACTGCCCAGAAGATCAGACTTCCTAAGATCCAGCTCATTGCGCCATCCCCATCCGTTTGAGGGTCACTTTTTCAAGCAGACCCATGGTGAAGACCATCAAAGCCGCAAGCGTTGCCGCCGACAAAAGCGCCGACCAGATCTGAATGGTCTGACCGTAATAGCTTCCGGCCAACAATCGCGCGCCCAAGCCTCCGTTCTGGCTCAGCGACAGCTCAGCCACCACGGCTCCGATAAGGCTGGCCGCCACACCCACTTTGAGCGAAGCAAACAGATACGGTGTGGACGAAGGCAGACGCAGTTTCCAAAAGGTCTGAGAGGCGCTCGACGAATAGGTCTTCATCTGATCCAGCAACATGCGGTCCGGGCTGCGCAGCCCTTTCACCATGCCAACCACCACCGGGAAGAAGGACAGATACATCGAGATCACCCCCTTCGCGACAATGTCGTTGACCTGCAGGGCCGCCAGAACCACCACAATCATCGGCGCAATGGCCAGAATGGGCACTGTCTGGCTGGCAATGATCCAGGGCATCACCGACATGTCCATCACGCGGAAATAAACAATGCTCACCGCAAGAAGCACGCCCAATCCGGTGCCAAAGGCAAAGCCCAAAAGCGTGGCGCGCAGGGTGATCCAGCCATGATAGATCAAAGACCGTTTCGAGGTGATTTTCTTCTCAACCGTGGTCTTCCAAATCTCAGCCCCCACCTGATGTGGCGCGGGCAAACGGGGCTTTTCCTGTGCCATCGTATCCGACACCATCTCGGAAAACGACAGCTCAACCCCGGCCCGGTCCGCTTTGGAATAGGCCCAGGGCGCATTCAGCACCACGGCAAAGACATACCACAGAGCAAAGATAGCGGCGACCACGACGGCCACAGGGAACAGGGTCTTCATGCCAGCCCCTCCGCTTCTTCTTTTCTAAAATACTCATCTCCGCAGGTGCTGCAGAGGCAGCGATCAATCATCATACGCATGCCCCTCCCGCAGCCCTTCGCGCACACGATGGGCAATCTCCAGAAACTCCGGCGTGTCGCGAATGTTCAACGGGCGCTCTTTCGGCAATGGGCTGTCAATCACATCTGTGATCCGACCGGGGCGCGGCGACATCACCACAATCTTGGTCGAGAGATAAACCGCCTCGGGGATCGAGTGCGTAACAAAGCCAATGGTCTTGTTGGTGCGCGCCCAAAGCTCAAGAAGCTGTTCATTCAGGTGATCCCGCACAATCTCATCAAGTGCGCCAAAGGGTTCATCCATCAGCAGGATGTCGGCGTCAAAAGACAGAGCCCGCGCAATTGACGCGCGCTGCTGCATGCCTCCGGAAAGCTGCCAGGGGAATTTCTTCTCAAACCCGTCGAGATGGACAAGTTCGAGCACTCGTTTGACCCGCTCGTCCTGATCCGCGCGCGAATAGCCCATAATCTCAAGCGGCATACGGATGTTGCCGCCAATGGTGCGCCAGGGAAACAGTCCTGCGGCCTGAAACACATAGCCATAGGCCCGTGCTTTGCGCGCCTCTTCAGGGCTCACCCCATTGACCGTGATCTTGCCACCGGTGGGTTGCTCCAGATCCGCAATGGTGCGCAAAAAGGTGGTTTTGCCACAACCGGACGGGCCGATAAAGCTGACAAAGTCACCCTTGTTGATGGTCAGATCGACCCCTTTGAGCGCATGAACCGGACCGTCATTGGTCTGGTAAGTCAGGTCAAGGCCTTTTGCCTCTATGACAGTTTCGGTCACCTGGGTCGCCTCCTTGGGTCGGAAAACTGCGTTATTCATATCGTGGTCCTCGAGGCCTGGCACCCGGATGGATGCCAGCCCCAATTGTCGTATAATGTGCACCCGTCACAGTTGCGCCGGGCAGATACCGCTTTAGATTCCCGCTGGAATGTTCAGCGGATCACGGTCGATCTTGCGCGGGGTATTCAGGGCCTTCCACTGGCTCAGCGCCTTTTGGGCCGACGAAAACGCCGGACGCGGCACAAAACGACCCCGGCCGGGCTGTGGCTGGCTGTTTTTACCCCAGGCCCAGATGACCTCACCTCGGCTCAGAGTATAGCGCGCCTGTGCCCGCACCTCGAAGCCTTCAAAGACATTGTAATCCAGCACAGAATGGTGGTTTGCGGGCGAAATGGTCTTTGAGATCTTCGGATCCCAGACCACGATATCCGCATCTGCTCCTTCGACAATCGCGCCTTTCTTGGGATAGATATTGAGGATCTTCGCCACATTGGTCGAGGTCGCGGCCACAAATTCATTGGGCGTCAGGCGACCGGTTTCCACGCCTTCGGTCCAGAGCACAGCAAGGCGTTCTTCCAGGCCGTTTGAACCATTGGGAATGATCCGGAAATCATCGCGACCGGCGCGCTTCTGATCGGTGTTAAAGGCCGCGTGATCGGTGGCGACCACCTGCAGGCTACCCGACTGAAGGCCCGCCCAGAGGCTTTGCTGATGATCTTTTGACCGGAAAGGAGGCGACATCACCCGACGGGCGGCGTGATCCCAATCTTTGTTGAAATACTCGCTTTCATCCAGCGTCAGGAACTGGATCAGCGGCTCACCATAGACCCGCATCCCCTTTTGACGCGCGCGCCGGATCGCCTCATGCGCCTGTTCACAGGAGACATGTACGATGTAAAGCGGCACACCGGCGGCATCGGCGATGGTGATGGCCCGGTTGGCGGCCTCACCTTCCAGCTCGGGTGGACGGCTATAGGCATGACCCTCAGGCCCTGTGATACCCTCGTTGAAATACTTGGTTTGAAGTTCTGCCACCAGATCGCCGTTCTCGGCATGTACCATCGGCAGGGCACCCAGTTCGGCACAGCGCTTGAACGAGGCGAACATCTCGTCGTCTTCGATCATCAGGGCGCCTTTATAGGCCATGAAATGCTTAAAGCTGTTCACCCCCATGTCCACCGCGTCTTTCATCTCGTTAAAGACGTTCTCATCCCAGCCGGTGATCGCCATGTGATAGCCGATGTCGGAACAGATCTGCGGCGCGGATTTGCGATGCCATTCGTTGATCGCATTTTTGATGCTGCCGTCTTCACCGGGCAGACAGAAATCGACCACCATTGTGGTGCCCCCTGCCGCCGCGGCCCAGGTGCCGGATTCAAAGGTTTCCGCCGCTGTGGTACCCATAAAGGGCATTTCCAGATGGGTGTGCGGATCAATCCCGCCGGGGATCACATAGGCCCCTTCGGCGTCGATGTATTCGTCACCCTTGAGGTCTTCACCGATCTGTTTGATGACCTCATCCTCAATGAGAACATCCGCTTTGTAGGTTCTATCGGCGGTGCAAACCATGCCGCCCTTGATGACTTTTGTCGCCATTTTGCTGTCTCCCTGTTGCTGAAGGCCGCCCGCTATATTGATTTTCTTGACCGGAGGCCTGTTGGCTTATGTCTTTGGCTAGATTGACCTTTCGGTGTCGAAACGGAGCCGAACACACGGAAGCGTATCCAAGCCTAACCAAAAATTCATGCCTCGCGGATCATAGTAACCTATGTGTTTGGTTATCCCGAGGCGGTGATGTTGCGTCGCGTGTTGTGTATTTTGTTGTTGTGCTGCGCGTTTGGCGCGCCCCAGATCGCCCTGTCCGAAACCTGGCTTTTGGTTGAGGTCCGCGCCATGCCGCAGGGCTGTTCCAACCCCATGCGCTGTCTGCACAAGACCACGGTCCTCGTGAGGAACTTCCTCTCGCTCACCCATGCCGATAAACAGAAATTTGCCCGTCGATTGAATTCGATGGCCGTGGTCCGCGCCTTGCCCGATAGCGTGATGGAAAAGGCGCTGGGACACACGGCCGAGAAAGAACCCGACCTGCATGATCTTCCCGTTTCGCCCAAAGCCGAAATTTTTCGCGGCCATCCCGGGGTCTATTTTGACACAACCGCGCTGGACAAGGACTCGGAGACCGCCAAGTTTTCGGCCTATGTCCGCAAAGAATTCGACCGCATCGGCTTGCGCCTTCTGACCAAAGCCGAGCGAGATGCCACGCCCGGGCGCCCCACCCTGGCGCTGCGCTTTCAGAAACACTCCGAAAGTGAGGGATGTATCATCCCCTTCGCCGTCAGTCTGAGCCTCACCGAAGAGGTGATTGTCGCCCGCGCCCCGGATGTCAAAATTGCGGTCACGGTTTGGTCGGGGCGTGTTGCCCAGAACCTGGCCAATCTGCATTACACCCCGGAAAGCGCGCTTCGAGATATGATCGACAAGCTTGTGGCCGATTACCAAAGCGTCAACGCAAACTGACCCGCGACCTGTGAACTGCAGGCCGCACCGCAAAGGGATATGGGCCTGCGCCAAGGTCACTCGACAATCTCAGCTGTCTTCAGCACCGCGTGGAACAAAACATCTGCTCCGGCAGCGGCCCAGTCTTTGCTGATCTCTTCCGCCTCATTGTGGCTCAGACCATCCACACAGGGGCACATGATCATTGCCGTGGGCGCCACGTCGTTGATCCAACAGGCATCATGCCCCGCGCCCGACACAATATCGCGATGCGAATAGCCCAGCTCTTGGGCAGCGTCACGCACCGCGCTGACACAGGCCTCATCAAAGGCTGGTGGATCAAAACTGCCAACAACTTCGGTCTCAAGGCTTACGCCGATTTCCTCACAAAGTGCGGGGGCACGAGCATAAAACTCGTCCAGCATCGCATCGATCACATCCTGCAGGTGGCTGCGGAAATCGACCGTAAAGACCACCTTGCCCGGAATGATATTGCGCGAATTGGGATAGACATCCACATGCCCAATCGCACCCACAGCGTTGGGTTGATGTTTCATGGCGATCTCATGCACCAACTCGGTGATGCGCGCCAAACCACGACCCGCGTTAAGACGCATCGGCATCGGCGTTGACCCAGTGTGGCTTTCTTTGCCGGTCACCGTGCACTCAATCCAGCGCAGCCCCTGACCATGGGTCACGACGCCAATGTCTTTGCCCTCAGCCTCGAGTATAGGGCCTTGCTCGATGTGCAGCTCAAACATGGCGTGCATCTTACGCGCACCCACCTCTTCATCGCCGACCCAGCCAATGCGCTTGATCTCATCGCCAAAGGTTTTGCCTTCTGCGTCTTCACGGGCATAGGCCCAATCCTGGGTGTGTTTGCCGGCGAAAACCCCTGACGCCAACATGGCCGGGGCAAATCGCGTGCCCTCTTCATTGGTCCAGTTGGTAACAACAATCGGGTGCTTGGTTTTGATATCCAGATCATTCATGCGTCGGATCACTTCCAATCCGCCCAGCACACCCAGCACACCATCATATTTGCCGCCCGTCGGCTGGGTGTCGAGATGAGACCCCATATAGACCGGCAGCGCCGTGGCATCTTCGCCAGCGCGAGTGGCGAACATATTGCCCATGGTATCAACGCCCATGGTCATACCTGCGGCTTCACACCAGTTTTGAAAAAGCGCGCGTCCCTTGGCGTCATCATCCGTCAAAGTCTGACGGTTGTTCCCGCCTGCGATACCGGGGCCGATTTCGGCCATCTCCATCAGGCTGTCCCACAGCCGATCGGCATCGATGCGGATATTGCTATTCGTCTGCATCACATCTCTCCTGTTGTCGGGCAATGGGGTTTTCCCCGGCTCGTGACTTGCGCCACGGCGACCCTGACCATATGGTCAACTATCAGGGCGCTTTGACCAATCGGTCAAGTTTTTTCTTGGGAATGGGGCAATGACGGAATGAAACCAGCCACCCGCACATCAAACAGGCGACGCGAAAAAGAAAAGCGCATTCTTGAAGCGGCGGAAAAAGTCTTTGCAGAGGCGGGGTTCGGCGGCGCCACCATGCAATTGATTGCCGATGTCGCGGATCTGCCCAAAGCCAATATCCACTATTACTTTCAAACCAAAGAAGAACTCTATCGCCGTATCGTGTCGCATATTTTTGATGTCTGGCTCGAGGCAGCGCAGGCTTTTGACGAATCGTCCGGCCCGGCCGAAGGCATTGGCGGCTATATCGACGCCAAGATGGAGATCGCCCGCCGCCACCCCATGGGATCCAAGGTTTGGGCCTCTGAGGTCATGCATGGCGCTCCGGTCATTCAGGATTATCTTGAAGAGGTCTTGATCGACTGGACCAATGGCCGCGCCGAGGTCATCCAGACCTGGATCGATGCGGGGCAGATGCGCGCCATCGAACCACGGTATCTGCTGTATATGATCTGGGCCACAACGCAGCATTACTCGGATTTTGACCACCAAATCACAACGTTGAACGGCGGCACCCCTTTGGATGACACCCAGTGGGCACAGGCCAAGCACACGGTGCGGGATATCATCTTGACGGGACTGGGGATTTCGCAGGACAGTCAGGCATGAGCCGACCTCGCCCCTCCGGAACCACCCGCATTCAGCGCGAAAAGCGCAGTGCGATTTTTCAAGCCGCGCTGGATATCTTTGCCGAAAACGGATTGCGGGGGGCCACGCTTGATCAGATCGCCGCCCGGGCCGGGTTATCTAAACCCAATGTGATCTACTACTTCGAGGGCAAAGAGGCGATTTATACCGAGCTTCTCGAAAGCCTGCTGGATGTCTGGGTAGACCCGTTGCGACAGTTGTCAGCCGATGGCGAACCCATAGAAGAGATCTTGGCCTATACCCGACGCAAATTGGCGATGTCGCGCGATATGCCACGAGAAAGTCGTTTGTTTGCCACCGAGATCATCCAAAACGCCCCGCGGGTCCGAGCGGTTCTGGAGGGGCCGCTGAAATCGCTGGTCGATGAGAAGGCTGCGGTTGTTGCGGGCTGGGTTCGGGAAGGGCGCATTGCCCCTGTTGACCCGTACCATCTGTTTTTTTCACTCTGGGCCATGACACAGCATTATGCAGATTTCGATCTGCAGGTTGGCACCGTCCTAGGCCCTGCGCGAGATCAAACGCGGTACGACGATGCCGATGCTTATCTGACCTCTTTGGTCGAACGTTTGCTGAGGGTCTGATCCCGATTTTTCATGAAAAATCGAACACGGCATTTTTTGCGATTTTTCGTGAAAAATCACCTCTACGACAGGGCGCAGCCTAGGCCGCGCCCTTTTTTGTGTTTCGTGAAACCCGACTTACTCAGCCGCTGTTGACGAAGGGTTGTTCGGGTGAGTTGTCCAGTTGGCATACTCCCCATCCAGGACACGCCCTGTCCGCTCATCCGTGTCACCCGGCTGCAATTCAACCATGGTGATACAGTCCTCAACCGGGCAGACATTGACGCAGAGGTTACAGGCGACGCATTCATCGTCTTTCACGGTGAACACACGGTCCTCCGACATCGCGATGGCCTGGTGAGAAGTATCTTCACAGGCCGCATAGCAGCGCCCGCATTTGATGCAGGCGTCTTCGTCGATCTTGGCTTTGGTCACATAGTTCAGATCAAGATATTGCCAGTCCGTGACATTAGGCGCGGCCATGCCGATGAAATCCGCCGTGCTTTCATAGCCTTTTTCGTCCATCCACTGCGACAGGCCAGAAATCATTTCCTGAACGATCTTAAACCCATAGGTCATCGCAGCGGTGCAGACCTGCACATTGCCTGCGCCCAGTGCCATGAATTCTGCTGCGTCACGCCATGTGGTGATGCCGCCAATGGCCGAAATCGGCAGACCCCGGGTCTCAGGATCACGGGCAATCTCAGCCACCATGTTCATCGCAATCGGCTTCACTGCCGGACCACAATAGCCACCATGGGTGCCCTTGCCGCCAATCGTCGGCTGCGGCGCCATCATGTCAAGATCCACCGAGGTGATCGAGTTGATGGTGTTGATCAGGCTGACCGCATCCGCGCCACCGGCATTTGCCGCACGCGCGGGATAGCGCACATCGGTGATATTTGGGGTCAGCTTCACGATCACTGGTTTATCGTAGTATTTTTTGCACCACTCAGTGACCATCTGGATGTATTCCGGCACCTGCCCCACAGCCGAGCCCATGCCGCGCTCCGCCATACCATGTGGACAACCGAAGTTCAGTTCGATCCCGTCACAGCCGGTTTCCATCACGCGAGGAAGAATGTCTTTCCACGCCTGCTCTTCGCAGGGCACCATGATCGAGGCGATCAGCGCGCGATCCGGATAGTCCTTTTTCACGCGTGTCATCTCGTCGAGGTTGGTCTGCAATGGGCGATCGGTGATCAGCTCGATGTTGTTGAGCCCCAGAAGACGGCGGTCCGCCCCCCAGATCGCGCCATAACGCGGGCCCGAAACATTGACGACCGGAGGGCCTTCCATGCCAAGGGTTTTCCAGACCACACCGCCCCAACCGGCCTCAAAGGCGCGGCGGACGTTGTATTCTTTGTCGGTTGGCGGTGCCGAGGCAAGCCAGAACGGATTGGGCGAGGTGATGCCCAGGAAGTTGGTTGTAAGATCAGCCATGGTACCCTCCTCAGGCCTGTGTCAACGCTGTATGAATGTCTTCTGCGGCATCGCGGCCCTCGGCCACGGCCGTCACGGTGAGGTCATCCCCCCCGGAGCCACAATCGCCACCGGCCCAAACACCGGAGATCGAGCTGCGCCCAACCTCATCAACCTTGATTTTACCGCGTTCTAGTTCGAGGCCCTCAGGCGCACCTGACAATGTCTGACCAATGGCCGTGAACAGCTGATCCGCTGCCAGAGTAAAGGTTTCGTCCAGCGCCACCAGTTTGCCATTCTGCGTCTCGGTATAGGCAAAACGCACACCACTCAGCGCTCCGTTGCCTTCGACACCTACAGGCTGGGCGTTATGAATGATCCGCACGCCTTTTTGCGCAGCCAAATCCTGCTCGAACTCAGAAGCCGCCATAGCCTCTTTGCCGCGACGATAGGCAATGGTCACTTCTTCCGCACCCAAAAGCTTGGCCTGAACACCGGCATCCACAGCGGTCATGCCGCCGCCAATCACCACGACGCGGCGCCCGATGGGCAGGGTTTCCATGTCGCTTGCCTGACGCAGATCAGAGATGAAATCCACCGCAGCACGCACGCCGTCTTTGTCTTCACCATCCAGCCCCAGCGCATTTACGCCACCCAGACCCATACCGAGGAACACAGCGTCAAAGTCATTGCGCAGATCCTCAAGGCTGATCGCCTCGCCCAGCGCCATGCCAGCGCGTAGCTCAATGCCACCGATCTGCATCAGCCAATCCACCTCGGCCTGTGCGAAATCATTGGTCGACTTATAGGCCGCGATCCCAAATTCATTCAGCCCCCCGCCCTTTTTCCGAGCTTCGAACACAACCACGTCATGACCGTACATCGCCAGACGGTGGGCACAGGCGAGACCTGCGGGGCCTGCCCCAACAACCGCAACTTTTTTGCCGGTGTTCCCGGCGCGCGAGAAGGGATGAATGCCCTTCGCCATCAAGGTGTCAGTGGCATGGCGCTGCAGGCGGCCAATCTCAACTGGCTTGCCCTCTGCGGTTTCGCGCACACAGACCTCTTCACACAGCGTTTCGGTCGGGCACACTCGCGCGCACATGCCACCCAGAATATTCTGCTCCAGAATGGTCTTCGCAGCGGCCTCTTCTGTGCCTGTTGCGATCTGACGAATGAACAGTGGAATGTCGATTGAGGTAGGGCATGCGGTCATGCAGGGGGCATCGTGACAGAAATAACACCGATCTGCTGCAACGGCCGCTTCGTGGCGTTCAAAGGCAGGATGGAGATCTTGGAAATTGTCTGAAAGTGCAGAGGGGTCCAGTCGCCCGGCGACGACCCCTTCCGCCAGCTGTTTTGCGGCCATGTGTTATGTCCCTGTTGGCTATTTGGCTGATCTCAGGCTGCCACGGAATCAGATTTTATCAAACGATAAATTTTGACCATCTGGTATAATTTTAAAAAATAGCGCATTCTTAAGCAGTTAAACCCGTCAAAATTCGCCGATCTGGTAGAAATATTGCGATTGGTGTATGGTTTCTGCTCACTCCACACATCGATTTCGGGGGATCTGGCATGCGCTTTTCAGCAAATCTTGGCTTTCTGTGGGCTGACCAACCTCTCCCTCAGGCAATCCACTCTGCGGCGCGCGCCGGATTTGATGCGGTCGAGTGTCATTGGCCATATGACACGCCAGCGCAGGATGTTCGCGCCGCTCTGAAAGCGACGGGATTGCCCATGCTGGGTCTCAACACCCGGCGCGGAGATGGAAGTTTTGGCCTCTCTGCTTTGCCCCATAAAGTCCCCGAAGCACGCGCCGCCATTGATGAGGCCATTGCTTATGCGGATGCCATCGATGCACGCAGCATTCACGTCATGGCCGGAATGGCAGATGGGGCAGATGCGCGGGCCACATTTGTCGAGAACCTTCGCTATGCCAGCCACGCCACGCGACGCACCCTGCTGATTGAGCCCCTGAATGCACATGACGCTCCTGGTTATTTTTTGAACACCACGGAACAAGCGCTTGATCTGATCTCGGAGGTCGCGGCACCAAATGTGAAGCTCATGTTTGATTGTTATCATGTGCAGCGCACTGAAGGCGACGTGATCACCCGGTTGCGAGCGGCCCTGCCCCATATCGGGCATATCCAGTTTGCGGGTGCTCCACATCGTGGCGACCCGGCACAAAGCGAACTGGATTACAGGTTTGTCTTCAACGAGATCCGCAACTTTGGATACCCCGCTCCGCTTGGTGCCGAATACAAGCCCAACGGCCCAACCGACGCCTCGCTTGGCTGGATGTCGTCCTTATCGAACGACACATAACACCGGCAAAGCCATGCACCTGACGCATAGCTGTTCACTATTTCCAAATGAGAATGGTTTTTTTATTGAATACTTCATTTTCTGAAGTAATGACCCGAGCACGTTGTCCGATGTGTTCCACATCAAAGGAATCAAAATGTCCTGTTGCGATTTCAGCCTGCGCTCTGATGAAGGCCTCTCACCCGAAATCCGGGCGATGAAAGGGGTCTATTTGCTGTACCTGAAAATCGAAGAGCTGGTGGATGCCGAAGATCTGGAAGATCCTCTGCCCCAAAATGCGCGTCATATGTTATTGCTGTTGGAAAGCCCCAAACGCATGGGGGACTTGGCCCGAGATATGCTTTCGCAACCCTCGACGGTCACTGCACTCGCCGATAAGCTGGAAGAACTGGGGCTGGTCGCGCGCCGTCGCGACCCAAGTGACCGACGCGCTTGGCTTCTTGAACTGACAGAGGCCGGGCGTGCCGAACATGCCGAGACTGTATCTTACGCCGCCGAATTGTTTCGGTCGGTCTCGGGACTGGACGACGACGAAATCAAAGTTTTTGCGACACTGATGACAAAGGTGCGCACCACGATCGAAAAATCCGGCCTGCCGAAAGGACCGAAAGCATGAAATACATTCCGCTCATTGCTGCGCTCGTCATGGCGTCACCTGTCGTGTCGCAAGAGGCGCTCAAACCTGTAAAATTGTTCACAGCGGATGCCGTCAATAGTTTGATTGCGCGTCAGTTTTTCGGACAGGTTGCGGCCCGCGAAACCGTCGATCTTGCCTTTCAGGTTGGCGGGCAGGTTGTCACCTTCCCAGTGGTTGAAGGCAGCATTGTTCCTGAAGGCGAATTGATCGCCCAGCTGGATCTGGAACCCTTTCAGCTGCAGCTGGATCAGGCCCTTTTGCAGAAAGATCAGGCGGATCGCACGCTGGAACGCCTGAACAAACTGTCGGGAAGTACCGTCAGTCAGGTGTCGATTGATGATGCGTCCACTCAGGCCGATCTCGCGGAGATCGCCGTCCGCAACGCCCAGCGCGCGCTTGACAATGCCACCTTGTCCGCCCCCTTTGACGCGCTCGTCGCAACCCGCAACGTGGCCAATTTCTCGACCACGGCCGCAGGCAACCCCATCGTACGCATTCATGACATGTCGGATCTTCGGATTGAAATTGACGTGCCCGAAGTGCTGTTTCAGCGCGCAGGGGATGAAACCGACCTGTCTATCGTCGCAACTTTCCCGGCCTCGGATCAGACCTTCCCGCTGCAGATACGCGAATTCAACGCAGAAGCCTCCGCCGTGGGACAGACCTTCCGCATTTCGCTGGGCATGACCCCACCAAAGGATTTCCAGATCCTGCCGGGCTCCTCTGCAACGGTCACCGTGCGTGCAACCACTTCTGAAATCGAAGGCATTCCCGTGCCAACCACCGCGATCCGCATCATGCCGGACGGCAGCACGGCCGTGATGGTCTTTAATCCCAAAGGCGAAGCTGAGGGTCAGCTCAAACTCACTGCAGTTGAAGTCACCACTGGCCCAGACGGCAATTTCTTTGTCACCTCCGGTCTTGAGGCAGGATCGGAAATTGTCGCCGCTGGCGCCGCTGCACTCACCGATGGGCAAAACGTCCGCCGGTTTGTCGGCTTCTCGAACTGATAGGTGCGCGGTATGAATCTGGCACGCATGTCCATCGAACGACCACTGTATACGTGGATCGTTATGCTCATCTGTCTTTTTGGCGGCTACTGGGGGTTTTCGACCCTTGGCCGTCTGGAAGATCCGGCTTTCACAATCAAACAGGCGGTTGTTGTCACCACCTATCCCGGCGCCAGCGCCGAACAGGTGGCGCTTGAGGTCTCGGAACCTCTGGAATCCGCCATTCAGAAAATGGGTGAAGTCAAACGCATCACCTCAACCAACCGCCCCGGCGTGTCGCAGATCGACGTCGAGGTCCAGGACACGTTTGACGGCACCGAGCTTCCCGGCATCTGGTCAAAGCTTCGCTCCGAAGTGGAAGACGCACAGGGCGCCTTACCGCAGGGGGCCAGTGTCCCGGTGGTCAATGATGGCTTTGGTGACGTGTACGGCATCTTCTTTGCGGTCACGGCCACGGGCTTTTCGCCAGCTGAAAAGCATGAGCTGGCGACCTATCTACGCCGCGAGCTGCTGACCGTTGATGGCGTAGCTGACGTCACTGTTGAAGGGCTGCCCAACGAAGCCATTTTTGTTGAGCCCAACCTCGCCCTGACAGCCCACCTTGGTTTGCCACCAAATGCGATTTCTCAAGCAATCTCGAGTGCCGATAGCGTAGCCCCAGCGGGTGAACTGAATGTGGGTGACAGCGAAACGCGCATTCAACGCCCCACAGGATCGGACACTGTTGACGCGATTGCCGGTCTGACGATTGGTGTTCAGGGGCAGGTTCTGAACCTGTTTGACATTGCCTCGGTGTCGCGCGGCATTCAGGATGACCCAAGCCAGATCATTCGATTTGACGGTGAAGACGCCTTTACCATCGGCGTATCTGGCCTGTTAGACGTGAATATCGTCGATATCGGCTATGCTGTTGACGCCAAACTGGCCGAACTCGACAGCGATCTGCCATATGGCGTTGAACTTAAACCCATCTACCAACAGCATATCGTTGTCGACACGGCCTCGAGTGACTTCATCGTCAACCTTGCCATGTCCGTCGGCATTGTTGTGGCGGTTCTGGCGCTGTTTATGGGTTGGCGCGCGGCCATCGTTGTGGGCACCACTCTGCTGCTCAACGTTGTTGGCACGCTTCTGTTCATGAAGCTCTTTTCGATCGAGATGGAACGGATCTCGCTTGGTGCATTGATCATCGCCATGGGGATGCTGGTGGACAACGCCATCGTTCTGGCCGAAGGCATGCAGATCGCCATGCGCCGGGGCAAAAACTCGCGTGATGCTGCTGTAGAAGCTTCGTCCAAAACACAGATCCCACTTCTGGGCGCCACTGTGATTGGGATCATGGCCTTTGCGGGGATTGGTCTGTCACCAGATGCGACCGGTGAATTCCTGTTCTCGCTCTTTGCGGTTATCGCCATCTCGCTGCTGCTCAGCTGGGTTCTGGCTCTGACCGTCGCGCCGCTGCTGGGGCATTACTTCTTCAAGCAGGGCTCCGGTGGTGAGGACGACGCTTATTCCGGCTTCTTGTTCCGCGGATATCGCGCCGTCCTGAGCCTTTCGCTCAAACTCTGGTGGCTGGTTATTCCCGGACTTCTGGCCATCACCGTTGTGTGTTTCGGCGGGTTCGCTTCGGTCAAACAGCAGTTCTTCCCCAACTCGAACACGCCGTTGTTCTTTGTGCACTACAAGATGCCACAGGGCACGTCGATTGAGACCGTGTCGGACCGCATGGAGCTTCTGGAAGACTGGCTGTCCAAGCGTGAAGATGCTGTTTCTGTCGCAACATTTGTTGGCCAGGGCGCTACGCGTTTCCTGCTGACCTACGCGGCAGAAAAAGCAAACCCAAGCTATGGTCACATGATCATTCGCACCGAAACGCTTCATGACATTCCTGCTTTGCAGGCCGATCTCGAGGCCTTTGCTGCGGAAAATCTGCCAGTTGGCGAATTCCGGACCCAGCGTCTGGTCTTTGGCCCCGGCGGCGGTGATCCCATTCAGGTACGCTTCTCCGGTAGCGACCCTGCGGTGCTGCGTCAGCTGTCGCTCGAAGCCATGGACGTGATGGGCCAGGCCTCGGACAAAATCACCACCATGCGGACCGATTGGGCCGAACAGGAACTGGTTCTGCGTCCGAACTATGCAACCAATCGGGCGCAAACTGCCGGGATCAGCCGCGACGATGTCACCGCCACCCTGCTCTTTGCAACGGAAGGCTCACGTGCAGGCGTTCTGCGTGAACGTGACCGTCAGATCCCGATCATCGTGCGCAGCCCGCGCGAGGATGCAGCGGGCTTGATGGATCATCTCGTGTTTTCGCAAAGCTCGGGTCAATTCCTGCCGATCGAGCAGATCGTAGATGGGTTTGATCACGAAGTGCAAAACACGCTGGTCTTCCGCCGGGATCGTTTGTTCACCATCACCGTGGGGGCCAACATTCCCGCTGATCTGACCGCTGCGGAGGTGCACGCCGAAGTCAAAGACGCCGTTGAAGCCATGGAAGTACCCCTTGGGTACAAGATGGAATGGGGTGGTGAGTATGAAAGCTCGAATGACGCTAACGCCAGCTTGGCTGGTCAGTTACCGCTTTCGATGCTGATCATGGTGCTGATTTCGATCTTGCTCTTCAACGCGCTGCGTCAGCCGCTGATCATCTGGCTGCTTGTGCCGATGTCGGTGAACGGGGTTGTTCTTGGCCTGCTGGGCACGGGTCTTCCCTTCACCTTCACCGCGCTTTTGGGCATGCTCAGCCTCTCGGGCATGTTGATCAAAAACGGCATCGTTCTTGTCGAAGAGATCGATCTGGAGCGTGAAGCGGGATTGGGCCTCAAAGACGCCATTCTGACTGCGGGTGTGTCGCGACTGCGTCCGGTTATGCTGGCTGCAATCACCACCATCCTTGGCATGGCACCGCTTCTCGGAGACGCCTTCTTTGTCTCGATGGCTGTGACCATCATGGGCGGTCTGGCCTTTGCGACGCTGCTCACCATGATCGCTGCGCCGGTGTTCTACTACGTCTTCTTTGGACGTGGACGCCGCGAGGCGAAACTGGCAGCGGCCTAAACACAATTTGGGCGGCCCTCACGACAGGGCCGCCCAGTCCTCGCACCGGATTACTTGGTGGTGCGATCGAGGAAATCGTTGATTTCTGCGGCAATCTCAGTGCCATACTCCTCTAGCGCAAAATGCCCAGTGTCATAGAGATGGAACTCCACATCTGTCAGATCACGCAGATACGGATGCGCACCCTCTGCCGGGAAAATCACATCATTTTGGCCCCAGACAATTAGCGTCGGTGGCTGATGCTCGCGAAACAGCGCCTGCCATTTCGGGTATTCCCCAACATTGGTGCCGTAATCGAGAAACATCTCAAGCTGCACCTCTTGGTTGCCGGGACGGTCCAACAAATACTGCACATGCCAGAAGTTATCCGGGTTCACCGAAGAGACATCACCGACACCGTGGGTAAACTGCCATTTGGTGGCATCCAGGGTCAAAAATGCCCGCAGCGCATCGCCGTTTTCTTGCGTGGGTTCCGCCCAATAGGCTTTGATCGGATCCCAGAACTCACGCAGCCCTTCGTCATAAGCATTGCCATTCTGAATGATGAAGTTCGAGACGCGCTCCGGGTTCTGGGCAAACATCCGATAGCCCACAGGTGCGCCGTAATCCATCAGATAGACCGAGTAATCACCGACCATCTTGCGATCCAGCAGCTCAGTCATGATCGCGGCAGTATTGGCAAAGCTGTAGTCATAGCTCTCGGCCGGAGGCATGTCTGACGCACCAAACCCGGGATAGTCCGGGGCAATGACATGATAGTCGTCCGCCAGTTCCGGGATCAGCTCACGAAACATGTGCGACGAGGTCGGAAACCCGTGCAGCAACAACACGGTCGGGTCTTTAGGATCCCCCGCTTCACGATATGCGATGTTGAGGCCGTCAATCTCCATCGTCTTCATCTGGGTGGCAAAGGGGCTCTCGGCTGCGTCCAGGCCCGGCGCAGTAATCGGCAGCAACAAGATGCCACCCAGCAGG
The DNA here is from genome assembly GCA_947497905.1 of uncultured Pelagimonas sp. Taxonomy (GTDB): domain Bacteria; phylum Pseudomonadota; class Alphaproteobacteria; order Rhodobacterales; family Rhodobacteraceae; genus CANMIH01. Next base: position 145,126 of record CANMIH010000001.1, on the reverse strand, counting down.
GCAGCAATGGATGAGTTGATCACTTCAAATTTCATGGTGTGTCTCCTGTTTGAATTGAGGGGGTGAAAATTAGGATTGGCTGTCCGAGGCTTTCGCCAATTCGAGTGCTGCCATTTCAAGGTGCATCTCTTCAGCGGTCAGTCGGCGTGGAATGTGGCGAGGGCAGTTCCAGTCAAAGGCCTCGACCTTGATCACCACGGCGGTTTCAACCTGCGCATCCCCATGGGGCAGCTGCGGAATGGTGGAAGCCTCCACCGTGGTGGCTCGCCCCCAGACCTTCAGGCGTGTGGCACTGGGATAATCCATCAGAATCAGAGAAATCCGGTCGTTTCCGGTCAGGTTGCCCCGGCTCAGATACTGGCGATTTCCGCGCAGATCCAAATAGGCCAGCGTGGTCTCATCCAGCACCCGAATGAAGCCGCGCGGCCCGCCCCGAAACTGAACATAGGGCCAACCCGTCTCTGAGACTGTCGCCTGATAAAATCCGTCACGCGCCGAAATGAACGCCGCTTCATTGGCACCCATCGTGGCGCCGCCCTGTCGCTCATTGCTTAGAAAGCGTGCGTAATGTCCTGCCCCGTTGCGCTCCTGCTCGGCGCGCACGTTGGGCGTAAAGGTGATCTCTGCAAATGCATAGGCCATGGTGTTGGGTCCTGATTGCGATCCAGGTGAACAGATCGGTTAATGTTGCACGCTAAACATGAACAGATCGGTCAACCCAATCAAATCAAAATTTGTGATGGAGATCATAAAGACGTGAAGAGATTGCAGGATTCCCCTTAAATACAAGGGTCTTCTTGACCACATCAGGGGCGCAAGATATGAACAGATCAGTCAAGGAAATGAGTGAATGAGCCAAAACAAACGCGCAGAACTGATTCAAAAAGCGCTCTGGTTGTTCTATCGCAACGGGTTCCACGCCACTGGCATGGATCTTGTGGCCAAGGAAACCGGTGTTTCAAAAACGTCGATCTACAAACACTTCCGCACCAAAGAGGATCTGATCCTTGCGGTCCTGCGTCTGCGCGACGAAAACTTCCGCAATATGCTGCTGCGCGGGCTGGAAGACAAAGCAGCCAAACCCGAGGATCAGCTTTTGGCTCTGTTTGATGTGCTCAAGGACTGGTTCGAAGAAGACAGCTTTCAGGGCTGCATGTTCATCAAGGCCAGCGCGGAATTCCAGGAGGCCAGCCACCCGATCAACGCGCAGGCGATGGAACACAAACGCCTGTTGAAGGAGCATTTCACGGATGTCGCCCGCGCTGCGGGCTTTGCTGATCCCGAGGCGGTGGCCTGTCATCTGATGATCTTGAAAGAGGGCGCCATTGTCCTGGCGGCCATGTCGCACAGCTGTGTGCCTGCGGGCGACGCCAAAGAAGCCGCCCGACTGGTATTGGCGCATTCGCCGCGCATCTAGGTCTTCAGGTTATCCAGTCCTGCGGTCAGGGCCTCAGGCATACCGGATTGTTCCATGTGAATCCGCAGGCGTTGGTTATAGCCGCCAGGTGTATTCAACGCCTCGATCAAGGGCGCGCATTCAGAACCGAGCAAGCTTGATCCCACCAGAACACGCAGAAACGCCTCACCCTGTGCGGGATCGCTGCTGTGTTGTGCCAACCACTGGGCCGCCTGTCCCACCAGCGCCACCGCGGGAGACAGAACCGCCTGCGCGCTCAGATAGGCGTTTAGCTCGGCTGTACCTTTCACCATGAACACCGTGTTGCGCGCGCCAAACAGGGTTTCCAGCAAAGTTTGATCACCCAGCGCCATCAAAGGTGACCCGCCCCTGGCAATACCCGGAAAAGGCATCACCACAGCGGCGGCCCGGGCAGGCGCTACAAGCTCAGCAACCTGATCCAGATCGGCGCCGGCCATAAAACTGATAACCGCTTGGTCCGGGCGAAAACGAAGATCGCACAGAATATCCGCAGCATGTTCCGCCATCAGGCCGAGGAATACGATCTCCGCTCCGGCGACGACCTCGGCATTTTCCGCAACGCGCACTTCTTCTATCTCCGCCGCCAGAGCGGCGGATGTTGCCTCTGACCGGCGAGACACCAGCATCTCATGCCCCTGCCCGGCCAATCCGCGCACCACAGCAGATGAAATCACGCCACAACCCAAAAACCCCAGTTTCATCTCAGATATCCTTCATCAACCGCAGCGCATCATAGATGGCCGCGTGGGTGTTGCGTGCGCTGACCGCATCGCCAATGCGGAACAATTGAAACCCACCGGTCCCATTGCGGGTCACGTCCTGAGCTTCGCCCGCAATCAGCGCCTCGTAATCCACCGCGCCGCCATTTGACGACAGAGGTTTGAGAACAAAATACAGCTCATCCATGGGCAAGGTTCCATAGTTCACCACCACCTGATCATAGGTCTTTTGGCTGGTGAAATCGCTGTAATCCGTGCCGATTGTCGCGCACAGACGATTACCCTCCCGCGCCACCTCTTTCAGGCGGCGGGTGACGGTGAAGGTCACATCGCGCTGTTGCAGCTCGCGCATATAGGGAACAAGATTCATCCCCATGATATCCGGGGCAAACATGCGATCCGGTGTCATCACCTCGACCTTAGACCCCGCTTTGGCGGCGATCTCAGCCGCCATCAATCCGGGGTGGTCGCCGCTCTCGTCATAGATCAGGATATCCGCCGCGGGCTTCACATCCCCCGAAATGATGTCCCAGGCCGTGACCACATGTGGCGCCTCTTTGCCCTCAAACAATTCCGTGTTGGGCAATCCCCCCGTGGCGACAATCACCACATCGGGGTCAAGCGCAGTGACATCCTCAACCTCCGCCCAGCTGTTGAACCGGAACTCAACATCGCGCGCGGCACACTGTACCATGCGCCAGTCGATGATGCTGATCATCTCGCGTTTCCGATCCAGCTGGGCTGTCAGGCGCACCTGCCCACCGGGATCGGGCTGGGCCTCGAACACAGTTACGTCATGGCCCCGTTCAGCAGCCACCCGTGCCGCCTCAAGCCCCGCCGGGCCAGCCCCGACAATCACCACCTTTTTCGCCGCTGGTGCCGGGGGAATATCATGGGGCATGGTCAATTCTCGCCCCGTAGCTGCATTGTGCATGCACAGTGCCTCACCCGCCTGATAAATTCTATCAAGGCAATAGGTTGCGCCAACACAGGGGCGAATATCGTCTTCGCGCCCTTCGGTAATCTTCCGCACAATATGCGGGTCGGCCATATGCGCGCGGGTCATGCCCACCATATCCAAAAGCCCCGCCGCCACCGCATGGCGGGCCGTTGCCACATCCGGGATTTTTGAAGCGTGGAAAGTTGGCATGCCCGTGGCGCGCTTGACCTCACCCGCAAAATCCAGATGCGGCGCGTTCTTCATGCCCTGCACCGGGATGATGTCGGTCATCGCCGGATCCGTGTGAATGCGTCCCCGGATCACGTTGAGGAAATCCACCATGCCCGTGTCCGCAAGACGTTTAGAGATCTCGATCCCCTCCTGAGGTGAAATCCCCCCTGCCTCAGCCTCATCCGCCGTATAACGCAGCCCCACAATGAAATCGTCGCCCACGCGTTTGCGCACCGCCGCCAGCACATCCAGCGGCATTTGCATCCGCGTTTCCAAGGTTGCACCGCCATAGGGCCCGTCCAGATCATTGGTCAGCGGCGACCAGAATTGATCCAGCAAATGACCATAAACCTGAAGCTCGATCCCATCCATGCCCCCGGCCTTCATGCGCTCGGCAGCATCCGCGAAATCGTTGATGATCCGTTCGATATCCCAGTCTTCCGCCAGCTTGGGAAAGGCCCGGTGTGCCGGTTCTCGGTGTTTGGAGGAACTGACCGAGGGCAGCCAGTCGCCCTTGGCCCAGCCGGTGCGCCGCCCCAGATGGGTGAGCTGGATCATCACCGCACACCCGTGTTCATGACAGGCATCTGTCAGACGCTGGATATGCGGCACAACCTCGTCTTTGTAGGCCAGAATGTTGTTGAACACCGGTGGGCTGTCTTTCGACACCGCCGCAGACCCGGCGGTCATGGCCAAGGCCACACCTGCTTTGGCGCGTTCGGCATGATAAGCGGCGTAACGGTCTTTCGGCATGCCGTCTTCGGGATAAGCCGGTTCATGGCTTGTGGTCATAATCCGGTTGCGCAGAGTCAGGTGTTTGAGCTGGTAGGGCTGCAAAAGCGGATCTGTTGACATAGGTGCCTCGCATAAACTGGGTTGCTTGACATATCTGTCTCCAGACTCGACATTTGTGTCAAGAAGGAAGTGACCATGACCCAGGACGAGACAAATACCGAAGCCCGCTGGCTTGAGGCGGCGTATCAGATGCTGACCGAAAGTGGCGTGGACGCGGTCAAGATCCTGCCACTTGCCAAACGCGTCGGTCTGGCACGCACTGGATTCTATTGGCATTTCAAAGACCGGGATGCGCTTTTGGACGCCATGATCCGGCGCTGGGAAGACAAAAACACCGGCAACTTGATAGCCCGAACCGAAGCCTACGCGGAATCCATTGCTGAGGCGATGTTCAACCTGTTTGATTGTTGGCTGGACAACGCTCTGTTTGACGGCCCTCTAGATCTCGCCATCCGCAATTGGGCCCGCAATGATCCGGCGCTACAGGCCCGCCTAGATCAGGCCGACAGCCGCCGTCTTACCGCTATGACTCAGATCTTCACCCGGTTCGACTATCCCGAGGCAGAGGCAAAAGTCAGAGCCATGACAATGCTGTACACCCAGATCGGCTATCTTTCGATGCAGATTGAAGAAAGCATGGACACACGGTTTTCTCTGATGCCCGACTATATCAAGGTGTTCACGGGCACGACCCCGACAAATCGGGAATTTGACCGGTTCATGGCCCGTCACACACCCTGACCGATCTTAGGCTGCGCCCCGAAGCCCTTGTTCCAGATCGCCAACCAACCGATCCACCGCTGCAAGATGCTCGTGCACGCATTCCTGCCATTCGTGATCTTTCAGCGCTTCGATGGCTTGAAAATGCTTCTGCAACTCACCTGCCCCCAGAACCGAAGCACAGCCTGCCATATCATGAACCAGGGGTTTCAGCTCCTCTGAAAGATGCTGCGCCGCGTAGATCTGAGGCAGCACAACGCGCAAATCCTGCAGGAATTTCCCAAGATTCTGTTCATAGACATCATCCCCCAAGAGAGCCCGTACATCCAGATCACCGCCTTGATCCGGAGTTTCAGAGCCGCAATAGACCCCCAGAATGCGATCGACTTCGGGCTGCAACAGGGGCTTGGTCAACATGTCGTCGAAGCCCGCATTGAGAATTCGAATGCTATCTTCAGGTGAGGCATGCGCCGTCAGCGCCAGAACAGGAACACCGGCTGATGCACCGCCCTGCCCCCTCAACATATGCAGCGCCTGAATACCGTCGATCTCTGGCATGCTGATATCCATCAAGATCAGATCAAACTTTTGGCTCCGCGCCAAATCAAGCGCCATCCGCGCGCCATCCGCTTCGACCGCCTCAATCCCGCGCGAACGCAGGGTTTCAGCCGCAATCATGCGGTTGATCTCATTGTCATCCACCACAAGGATCACACGGCCTGACGACAACGGCACAAGATCCGTTGGCATCGCGGCTTTGGGCGCATCCGCCACAGGCTCAAGCGGGAGACGGATCGCAAACAGGCTCCCTTCGCCCTCAATGCTGTCGACCGTAATCTCGCCCCCCATGCCCTCCACCAGCCGTTTGGTGATCGGAAGCCCAAGACCAGTGCCTGCATTTTTGCGGTCATAGGCCGTGTCGATGGTGACAAAATCCTCAAAGATACGCGGCAGGTCCGCTTCTGGAATACCGATCCCGCTGTCATGCACCCGGCACTCAACCATCCCGTCATTCAGGCGCTCGACCTCAAGCGAAATACAGCCATTTTCGGTGAACTTATTGGCATTGCCCAACAAATTTACCAGACACTGGCGCAACTGGGTTTCATCGCCAAGCACCCGCCCCAGATCTGGGCTCAGAAGATCCAGGGTGATTTTGTTGCCCTGACGCTCTGCCAGGGGTTTGGCGCTAAAGACAACCTCTTCGGCCACGGCAGCAAGCGAGAACGGCTCTTTGCGCACACTCTGACTGCCCCCCTCAAGCCGAGACAGATCCAGTACATCATTCACATGGGACAACAAAAGATCCCCGGATACCCGGATCGCTTCGAGAAACTGAAGTTGCCTGTCGCTTAGATTGTCGCGCTCGATCAGATCCAGAGACCCCAGAATACCATTCAGGGGTGTGCGCATCTCGTGGCTCATCACGGTCAGAAGATTGGTTTTTGCCTTGGCTGCGACTTCGGCCTCGTCCCGGGCGCGCGTCAATGTCTCTTCCGCTTCGACCTGTTGCGAAATATCCTTCAGAAAGGACACAAACACCGTCTGATCACCGCTCTGCGCCACAGACAGCGACAGCTCAACCGGGAAAACCTCTCCCGATTTATGCAGCGCCTCTAGACGCACACGACCTTTGCCCAGAACGCGCTTGTGGCCTGTGCGAATGAACCGCTCCATACCTTGAAAATGCGCCTGCCGCAGGTGGGCGGGCACAAGCAGATCCGCCATGAGGCATCCCACAGCCTCATCTTCGGTATAGCCGAAAACCTGTTCCGCGGCGCCGTTGAACTCGACAATGAACCCATCCTTGTCGATCACAACAATAGCGTCGAGCGAGGAGGACACCATCGCCTCAAGTCGCGCGCGGTCGGCATTGTGCTGCACGGCGAGCCTGCGTGCCCGCTGATACAGCATCCACAACAAAGCGGCCGATACAACCAGTGCCGCGATGAGTGCAACTGTGGAAAGGGCAAGCCGAAAGAGCGTTTGAAACACCTGACGGCGTGTGATGTCTTCGGCCAGCGCCGAGGCAGACACACCTTCCAGCGACAGCGCCCGCATCTGCGATTCAAGTGAACTGACGGCGCGGCGCAGGTACGGGACCGCCTCAATAAGCTTGTCATCCGTCCCATCAATCAGCACCACACTTTCGTCCAAGAAGTTTCGATAGGCTCTGAGCCGACGTCGCCCCTCTGCGGACGAGGCCAAAAATTCCTGAGCTTTGCTTTCGCTGACGGTGTCAAAGCGGCTGTAAAAGACATCAAACCGCCGACGTAGATCTGGCAAGGCGCCCTCGCCCACACGTTCGACCGTTTCAAGCGCGACCCGCATGCGCAGAAGCTCAACCTCCATCTGCGCAATGTTCCACTGCAAGTTATCTGTTGAAGCGCTCGACAGGCTGCGAAGCTGCGTCACTACGGAACGCCCCAGAAGGAGTGTCTGGCTCAGAAAAAGGATAAGCAGAAAGCCCAGAACAACAAAGCGAAAGCCCTCGCGCGGAGACCGGGTCAAAGTGTCTATCCGGGTGTTCACCTGATGACTCCTTCTTTTACGCTCAATCAAATTTGACACGCCCCCGCATTGAAACCATATGAAATTAACCCCTAACTGGGAAATTGCGATTAAGGTGACCCTATAACCCTTTGGTATAGGGACCCTGACCGAATTCAACGAATTCGCAACTATTTTAACAATTCCACCCCGTTCGTTGCGCGGTAGACTGATCGACAGAGTTAGTGTGTAGGGAGAAATTGATGTCGTTTATGTCTTCGAAGAACCGCGTGGCCCAGGCAAACATTGTAACCTTTGGAGCGGCCACCATGGATAATGCCACCCGACCCAGCAATCAGATCTCGGTCTTACTTGCCGACGATCATGAAATGGTGCGCGATACCATTGCTGCCTTTCTTACATCTGGAGGTGACACACTGGTCACCACCGTCGCCGACTACCAAAGTGCGATGGCCTGCATTGCAGAATCAGGCGGATTTGACCTTGTGCTGCTGGATTTCAACATGCCGGGCATGCAGGGGCTGGACGGCCTGCGCAACGCCCGTGAGAAGTTTCCAGATCAGTCCTTTGCCATCCTAAGTGGCACCGCACCCGACCGGATTGCGCAGGAATCCGTCGAGGCGGGGGGCCTTGGATTTGTGCCCAAAACGCTGGGGGCGAAGTCTTTGCTGAATGCCATTCGGTTTATGGCCTCGGGCGAGACCTATATCCCGGCAACCATGATGGGCGATGCGCAGAATGCTTCACAAAACCCTTTGGCCCGGCAACTCAGCGGCCGTGAATCCGAAGTTCTTGAGGCGCTGTGTCGTGGATTGTCGAACAAAGAAATCGCGCGCGAACTTGATCTGCAAGAGGTCACCATCAAGCTTCATGTGCGCACCCTCTGCCGTAAAATCGGTGCCAAAAACCGCACTCAGGCGGCGATGATCGCACGGGACGCAGGTCTTTTCTGAGATCCGATTTCCCACTTCATGGAAACAAAGGCGCCGCATCGGCGCCTTTTCTTTTGCTATGCAAGGTGATGTCGCGGGCTCCCCGGCCCGCGCGACCGCACCGGGCCCCATCAAGACCACCCCAACCCCTGTACATCAACTCCCTGAGGGGCCGATCGGTACAACCCGGCCAGATCGATGGCCGGCGTCCCACTCCATTCCAGCGCCACGCGGTAAGCAGGCAGCGGATGACAGACAAGCACCAGATCGGCGTGGCTCACCACCCGTTCGATCTCTTGGCAGAAGATGTCTGGGAGATCCTGAGCCAGTTTCTGCATTTTGGCAGATCCCGTGCCGACCTCTGCACAGAGCTCCCGTCGTTTTCGATCCGAGGTGAGTGCCATGTCGTGGCCATATAGCTCGACACCATCCGCGTGGAGCTGAGCCATGATGTCGAAAACAGGGCTTTGGTGGAAATCACCGGTGCCCCAGAGGTGGGCCAACCCGAGCACACCGACCCGTTTGACCTCCGCGGCGCGAACCATCCGGAGCGCTTGCGTAATGTGTTCGGCATGAGACAGCTCCAGATTTTCGAGAAGTGGGAGGCACAGGCCGAGCCTCGAAGCGGCCTGAGACAAGGTTTGGAGGCTTTCCGCGCACCGTCGCCCCCCCACTGCAAAGGCGCTATTGCGCGATGTGGTCTGGCTGTCACCTGGTGAAACCATCTCCATCACATGTGGGCCGTTCACCCCCAAAGCGCGGCACAACCGATTGATTTCATCATCAAAACACTTCGTAAGAACATCTCGAGCCGTGGCGGCATGCGCCACCATCTCAGCGGTTTCAATGGTGGTGACACAGATATCTTCGTCACCCGGAGCAAGAAGCCTTCGGATGATCCGTGAAGTACGTAGATCACTGGCGCCAATCACCGGAGGTGTCTGGGGTCCATGCCCTTCGCAGCCCACGCCATGACCTGAAAAACTAGAGCTTACACTGATGCCGAAATCGCGCCCTGCCGTCTTGCGAGAGATCGCTTCCAGAATTGGCACCACCACCCCCAACGTTGTCCCCGGCGGAACTGGGCTATGGAGAGCAAAGACATGGAAGGCCTCCTTTTGGCAAAGCCCAACCGCCATGGCACGGGCCGCCTGTTCAAGACGACAGGTGTCAGGACTTCCATCGGATCGGACAGGCACTGCGATCGAGACAAAACTCACATCGGTTCCGCGCACAGCCGCCGCCAGATCCTCGGTGGTGGAAATCAACCCTTTGGCACCCGCGCGCCTCAGAATATCGCTTGGATTTTCTGAGCGGGCAGCACTTTTTCCACGTGCAAATCGAGACAGGCGGTTTTGATTAAAATCGACGCCGACCACGCGGTGGCCCCTTTGCGCCAACCCGGCGGCCACTTCGACACCGGCCTGACCCAGACCTATGGCACTGATAGTGGGTTTCGCATCGCATTTGGCTGCCTTCACGCGCAGCGAACGTGGGGATTTCAACTCCATGATCACACACCTCTGTTACTACCCCTCCAGGGTAAGGCACTGATCACAAAGTGATGAATCGGTATTGGGTCAGGAGGACATCGCGTTTTCGCGATTGAGCATCCCAAGGCGTAGGCCCCTATGCTAAAGGGGACACCCCCTGTTCACATGCATATCTCAACCATGAAAAAGCCCCTCACGCAGGAGGGGCTTTGACGTTTATTGATTGTCGCGCTGGAAGATCCAGTCGTGGTCAGGATGGTTGTTGAACCGCCATTTGCGCAGCGGCCCGGCCATCACATTGAGGTAGTACATTTCATAGCCATAAGGCGCGCCACAGGGATGATGGCCCTTGGGCACCAAGACCACATCATGGTTTGACGGGCTCATGGTTTCATCCAGTGATCCATCTTCGGTCCAGACCCGCTGATGCCCATAGCCCTGCTCGGGATTGAGACGGTGGTAATAGGTCTCTTCCAGATAGGTCATATTGGGGTAGTCGTCTTCGTCGTGACGGTGCGGCGGATAAGACGACCAGTTGCCCTGCGGCGTGAAGACTTCGGTCACCAACAGACTGTCGGCCACATCCCGGCCTTCCATCGCGATATTGTTGATGTAGCGCGTGTTCGAACCCTGCCCGCGCGGGGTCAATTCGATGCCGTCCGGTCCGAGCTTTTGCGCCTTATGACCACCCTTACCCGGAGCCGTGCAGACCGCCAATGTCAGCTCGGTTGTCGCTTCGGCGCTCCAGTCACTGTCATTGGGCACATAGAGACAATGCGGAGGGGTCTTTTCAAAGACATTCATCCGATCCCCCATTTCGCCAAACTCTTGGCCCGAGGCACTCATCTTGGCTTTGCCTTCGACAATCACCAAAATGACTTCCCGATCTCCCGTCACCTCAGACACGGCTTCGCCCGCCTTCAGACGGTAGAGACCAAAGCCAACATAGCCCCAGTTTTCGGTCTGCGGACCTGTCGCAGTCTCGACCGTGATGTCATGCACCTTGCCATGGGTGCCGTTCGGCTTCCGCAACAAATCCGTCATGTCGCTCCTCCTTGGAATGAACGGCGGCCGTCTCCGGCCGCCGATGTTTTATGGTTTGCGTCGCGCGTCTTGCGCCTCAAGTGCCGCAGTCACATCAGCATGGCTATCGCCTGCCGCATAGCTGCGCGCCAAAAGCGCCGCCTGTGTTTCAGGAGCCAGTCCTCCAACCGGAGGATCGACATCAAGATTGGTCGGGAAAGAATATCCCTCGCCACAGGCGGCAATCGCCGCAGCCCGCTCGGAAGGGCTCAACGCATCGCCCAGAGCCTGAAGCGCCGGATACAGACGTTTGGACATGCCAAGCCGGTCGACACTTTCCATCGCACGACCAAAGGCCGATGAGACCTGCAACAGGTTGGCCATCCGCTCAATATCTGCTGAGGTGTTTGCTCCCGCCGAATGGAACAGCGCTGGGTTAAAGAACACCGCGTCGCCCTTCTCCAACGGCAGCTGGATGCAGTTTTCCTCAAAGTAATCGCGGAAATCCTCAAACCGCCAAGCCACATAGCCCGGACGATAGAGCTGCGAAAACGGCAACAGCTTGGTGGGACCGCTTTCAACCGGCATGTCCGAGTGCGCCACCGCGCCCTGCAGGGTCAGTGCCGCCGACAGATCATGCATATGCGCCGGATAGGTTTCCGCCACCGCAGCGGTCTGGAAGCCCAGATGATAGTCCCGATGTGCCTGTTGCGCCGCACCGCCCGGACGCACCTGATTGACCTGCGCGGTCATCTGGTAGTTCGGACCCAGCCAGGCCTCAGAAATCGCCGCAATCGCGGTATTGCCAAAGTACTGTGCAAAGACCGAGGCATCCCGCTCGCAGAGCTTTTGCAGCGAGTTCCAGATCCGATCATTGGCCCCTGCGGCGGCAAAGTGATCTGCTCCGCCACCGGTTGCCGTGCGTTCATCTGCAATGATCTGCTGAAACACCGCTGTTGCCGCATCCACCGGCGCTGTATCGGCGTAGGCCCCTTTCAGGACCACAACACCGGCTGAACGCCCCAGAACCCAGGCCCATTCAGTCATGAGCTCTTTGCGTTGCTCGGCATCGTCCAACATGCCCTGCAGCGCGGCCATATCGTAGATCGGCACGTTCTTTTCAACAGATGCCGCGAGCGGCACCTGAAAGGGTTCTAACTGTCGTGAGGTCACCACCTTGAATTCATCCAGATCACAGGATTCGCGATCGAAATAGCCGATAAAACCGAATTCAAGATCCACCATGGTAATGTCCTTTCCGTTGGTGGTGGTGATGACCCCCGACGTGTCGTGGGGGCGGGTGAGCCTAGTCGCCCAAGCCGACGTTCGCCGAAATCTCTTTCAGCGTTTTCAGGCCAAGCGACTGGTATTCAAACGGGTTACGCACATCGGGGTCCTGTTCGGCCTCGATGACAATCCAGCCTTCATAATTAGCGTCTTTCAGCTGCTGCAAGAGCGGTGTGAAATCAACGCCACCTTCCGCATCGCCGGGCACGGTGAAGACCCCGCCGCGCACGCCATCCATGAAGGACATGCCGGTTTCGCGCACATCAGCCATCACAGCCGGACGTACGTTTTTCGCGTGGAAGTGGCTGACCCGGTCGATGTACTTCGCAAGGATCGGTGCGGGATCGGTGCCATTGGCACCAAAATAGGCGTGACCGGCATCAAACAACAGCTTGGTGGACGGGCCAGTCGCTGCCATGAAGGCGTCGATTTCCTCAGGGGTTTCCACAACGGTGCCCATATGGTGGTGATAGACAAGGTGGATCCCCTGATCGGCACAGTATTGCGCGATCTCTTCCACCTTGGCGCCAAAGGCTTTCATCTCATCCGCGTTCAAAACCGGTGCGTTGTTCACCGGCTCATCCAGCCCCTGCACCGAGTTCGATGTCTCGCAGGCGATGCAGACCTTACAGCCATTGTGTTTGAGACGGTCCAGATGCGGCTGGATCGCTTTCTTCTCGTCTTCAACCGAATGCGCCAAGAGGTTCAGCGAATGCCAGCCCGAGATGAATTTCAGACCAAAGCCACCCAGAAGCTGTTTGAGTTCTTCCGCATCCGCCGGCCAGCGGTGGCCATTTTCGATACCGTCAAAACCAATTTCACCCGCTTCGCGCAGGATCTGGTCGGTGGGAATATGCGCGCCCAAGGTCTGGTCGTCATCATTGGCCCAGGCAATGGGGTTTGTGCCGTAAAGGATCATAAGGTGCAGTCCTTAGAATTCGTGGGGGCACCGCGTGTCGCGATGCCTTTGTCTTAAGTTCAGGCGCTGGATTAGTTCAGGCGCGCACGCAGAGCGGCGTCATAACCTGCGCGGGCTTTGGTCACTTCGTCCCGGTCGCTGACTTCGGGCACAGCCACATCCCACCAGTGCCCGCCATCCGGCGTGCTGGGATAGGGGTCCGTGTCGATGACAATCACATAGGGGCCGCTGGCCTGTTTCGCGGTTTCAAGCGCGGCCTCAAGCTCAGCAATAGTGGCAACCTTGACGCTTTCCGCCCCCATCGAGGCCGCATGTGCTGCGAAGTCGATGTTCGACGGGTTCACGTGATGCACGTCTTTCAACAGGTTGTTGAACTCAGCGCCACCGGTGCCCATCTGCAGCCGGTTGATACAGCCATAACCGCGGTTGTCGGTTACGACCATGGTGAACTTGATCCCAAGCATACAGGCGGTCGCCAGCTCTGAGTTCGCCATCATATACGATCCGTCCCCGATCATGCAGACCACATCGCGCTCGGGCTGGGCCATTTTGATCCCCATGGCACCGGCGATCTCATAGCCCATACAGCTATAGCCATATTCCATGTGATAGCCGCCCGGGCGCGGTGCTTTCCACAGTTTGTGCAGCTCTCCGGGCATGGTGCCCGCCGCACACATCACAACGGTGTCCTGCCCCGAGGCCCGCTGAACCGCGCCAATCACCTGCTGGTCGCTGGGCAGGCCGCTTTCATCACTGGGCGCAGCACAGAGCGGATCAACGGCGGCAAACCAATCGGCTTTCAGCTGCTCCGACGGCGCGGCAAAACTCAGATCGCCCATGGCCTCAGTCAGCTCAGCCAATCCAACCTTGGCATCCGCCATCAAAGGCAGGGCGCCGTGTTTCATCGCGTCATAGGCCGCAACGTTCAGGCTCACCAAGGTGCGGTCAGGGTTTTCAAACAAGGTCCAGGACCCGGTGGTGAAATCCTGAAAGCGGGTGCCAACCCCCAAAACCAGATCCGCGTTGGCGCAGACCGCATTGGCGCTTGCGGCACCGGTCACGCCCACGGGACCCATGTTCAACGGGTGATCCCAGGCCAGAGCCGATTTGCCTGCCTGCGTTTCCACGACCGGGATCTGATGCGCTTCGGCAAAGGCCTGAAGATCGTCGCAGGCACCTGCATAGTGCACACCGCCACCGGCCACAATCACCGGAGCTTTTGCCGCTTTGATGGCCGCTGTCACCCGTGCCAACTCACCGAGATCGGGGCGCGGACGGCGCTGATACCAGACTTTTTTCTCAAAGAAGGCCACCGGGTAATCATAGGCCTCGGCCTGTACGTCCTGACAGAACGCAAGCGTCACCGGACCACAATCAGCCGGATCGGTCATGGTGGCAAAGGCGCGCGGCAGGGCAGTCAACAGCTGCTCGGGGCGGGTGATACGGTCAAAATAGCGGCTGACCGGTTTGAAACAGTCATTGGCCGACATAATGCCGTCGCCAAAATCTTCAACCTGTTGCAGCACCGGATCTGGCCCGCGGTTGGCGAAAACATCCCCCGGGATCAACAGGATCGGCAGGCGGTTCACATGCGCCAGACCCGCAGCCGTGACCATATTGGTCGCGCCCGGCCCGATCGACGAGGTTACCGCCATGGCCCGTTTGCGCCCCGATTGTTTCGCATAGGCCAGCGCCGCATGGGCCATGGTCTGTTCATTGTGGCCGCGCCAGGTCTGCAGTGTCTCGCGCTCGGCATGCAGCGCCTCACCAATCCCCGCGACGTTGCCGTGGCCAAAAATGGCCCAGCATCCCGCGATAAATGGCTCACCCTCTTCGGTCATCTGCGCGCTGATGTAGCGCACCATCGCCTGCGCGGCGGTCAATCGAATGGTCTTAGTCATGCGGCGCTCTCCTTGTTGGCGCGTGCTTGATCCCAAATCTCACACAGGCGGGCATATTTTGCCGCCATATCTTCAATGGCTTCTGGTCCGGTAATCGCATCAGCCATATAGGCCTTGGCGGTTTCGGCGAAAATTGTTCGGCCCACAGCAAAGCCTTTCACGAGCGGATATCCCGCCGCAACTTTAAAGCTCTGTGCCAGTTTTTCTTCGCTTTCACCCAGACCCAGAACCACAATACCACGGGTGTTGTCATCGTTGCGGGTGATCGCGTCACAGGTGGCGGTCCAGGCGGCTGGCGTGGTCATTGGCTCAAGCTTCCACCAGTCGGGATACACACCCAGATCATAGAACCGCTGGATCACCTGCGCCGTGGTCTCATCCCCAACCGGGCCAGCCTTGGACGGGATCACCTCGAGCAGGAATTCCAGACGATTGCGACGGCAGGCATGGAACAGACGCACAACGGTGTCTTCCTGCTCGGCTTTCATCTCAGGCGTGTCATCAGGGTGATAGAAACACAGAACTTTGACCACATGTTCAAGCGGCCACTCGCTCAGGCCCCCGAAATCCGGACCAATTTCCGGCTCAAGCGTCAGCGGGCGCGAGCCCGGCCATTCCACCGGATGCCCAATCCATAGCCCCTGCCCCGCAGCCTTATAAAGCGCATCCCGGCCCAGACGGCTGTCACAGAGCAACCCATATCCCGGACGGCCCTGCGCGACGTCAACGGTCGCATCCAGACAGAGCTCTTTGAACGCACCGATTTTGTCAGCGGTCGCACCGGGAATATCTTCCAACTGCATGCGGTGATCAAAGGCAAAGACCCGCATGTCCGACCAGTCGCCTTTGCGGTTCGACGACCAATGCAGCTGTTCCAGCTCGGCATCTTTGCGCAGCGCCTTTTCTTTCACACCACGTTTGAGGAAGAACTGTAGCTCGTCCCAGCTTGGATAGGCGGGTGTACAGCCATGGCGGCTCACCGCAAAGGCACCACAGGCATTGGCATAGCCCAATGCGGTGGGCCAGTCTTCGCCATCAAGCCAGCCCTTGAGCAGGCCCGACATAAAGCCATCCCCCGCGCCCAGCACATTGAACACCTCGATCGGGAAGCCCGGCCCAACCTGACCGTCATCCAGACTGTCGGGGATCTCCCCCTCAAAGGCCGAAGCCCCCATGGGCCCACGTTTGCACACCAGCGTCGCACCCGAGACTTTGCGCACCGCGCGCAGTGCTTCGATGGTGTCGGTGGTGCCCCCGGCGATGTGGAACTCTTCTTCCGTGCCGACAATCAGATCAAACAGATGCAGGGTCGATTGCAGTTTCTCGGTGACCTTCTGGCTCTCGACAAAACGGCTTTCACCGTCGCCATGCCCGGCCACACCCCAAAGGTTGGGACGGTAATCAATGTCCAGTGCAGTCTGCGATCCGTTTTCACGGGCCAGTTTCAGCGCCTTCAGGGTCGCTGCCTCAACCTGCGGATGGCTCAGATGGGTACCAGTGGCCACAACTGCACGGGCCTCAGCGATGAAGTCCGGATCGATGTCCTCTTCGCTCAACGCCATATCGGCACAGTTTTCACGATAGAAAATCAGCGGAAACTGTTCCTGATCGCGAATGCCCAGCAGGACCAGCGCGGTCAAACGTTCGGCGTCGGTCTGCACACCGCGCACATCCACCCCTTCGCGCTCCAGCTCTTCGCGGATAAAACGGCCCATATGCTCGTCACCCACCTTGGTGATCAGCGCCGATTTCAATCCCAGACGCGCCGTACCCGCGGCCATATTGGTGGGGCTGCCGCCAATATATTTGTTGAATGAGGCCATATCTTCCAGGCGGCCACCCACCTGCGCACCGTAAAGATCAACCGACGATCGCCCGATGGTGATCAAATCCAGCTTTTTCATAGTTTGCCTCCAAACCCGTCTCGCGAACCTCTCGCTGCATCACGCAGGATGGATTCGCGCCGTTGCATTTTTTGGAATATTTATTCCATACATATGCAAAATCAAGTTCTAAATTCCAAACTCAGCACCCCGCGCCGCACCCACGGCCACCGCCAGAGTGATGGCCAAAGACAGCGTCGCCGACAATGCGCGAAAGGCCCCAACATCAACCTCAGACACGGAAAGCGCCAGAATATCATCAACATGCACCGGGCTCATCGCGGTATCCGTGATGGCCACAACTGGCACATCTTTTGCCTGCGCCTGCTGAACAAGCTCCAGCGTTTCCTCGCTATAGGGGGCAAAAGTGATCGCAATCACCGCATCGCCATCACGTACCGCATGCGGGTTGACCAATTTGCCCGCCCCATCATGCAGCACCGTGCCGATCTGCATTTTTTCAAAGGCGTAGCTGAGATACGTCGCCACAGAATAGGCCCGCCGCACCCCTATAATATGGATGACATTGGCTTGCGACAATGCGGCAACCGCCTGATCCAAAACCCGTGAATCCACTGAATTTGCGAGATTTTCCAAAGACAATCGCCCGGCATCCACAAATTCCGCCAGCAACGCCGAGGGGCTCTCGGCCCCACGCTCACGCAGGTTGGCCAAACGAGTGGCATAATCCGGCAACCCCGGCGCAAAGGCTGTGCGAAACAGCTTCTGCATGTCAGAAAACCCATTGAACCCCATCACCTGACAAAAGCGCATCATCGCCGAGGGGGCGACCCCGGCGCCCTCTGCCAGTTCGGCGACCGTCGACACCGCAATCCTGTCGGTGTTGTCCGCCAAATACTCTGCACATTGCCGCATCCGTTTTGGCAAATCCTCCGCCACATCACGCAGTCGCGCATGGAACCCGTCAACGGTGGTGGGGGCAGATGTCATGGGTCACTCCGAGGGCGCTTTGGAACAGATTTCAGATCACCCTAAACATATTGGAATAAATATTCCAATCCATTCCACCACAGACCCTCTGCTTCTTCTTTTCCCAATTACTCCGGGGTGAATGCCGCCATACGGCAGAGGGGCTGGCCCCTCGCCCAAGCAAAACGCGCCCCGGAGTGTCCTCCAAGGCGCGTCGAATGTGCACATCAGAACCTGATCAGTAGGCGTTCATGGTCAGCAGTTCGTATTCCGCCACCAGCTCATCGTCCTGGCTGGTCAGGGTCACATGCCAACGCACTTCGCCATACTCATCGGTGCGCTGGGTCTTCTTCTTCACCGTGAGACGCACCTTGATGCTATCACCCGCCTGAACCGGCTTCATAAAGCGCAGATTGTCCAATCCTGTGTTGGCCAGAACCGGACCTTCATTTGGCTCTACAAACAGCCCGGCGGCAAAGCTGAGCAACAGATAGCCATGCGCCACGCGCCCCGGGAAGAAGGGGTTTCGCTGGGCGGCGGCATCATCCATATGGGCATAGAACGTGTCGCCGGTGAAATTGGCAAAGAGCTCGATATCGTCCAACGTGACCTGACGGCTGGGGCTATAGAGCGTTTCGCCAATCGCCAGCTCGCCATATTTGCGCGTGAAGGGATGCGCCGGTCCTGCAATCTCGGCGGCGCCTGGCACCCATTTCTCACCCACGGCGGTCAGAATATCAGGCGAGCCCTGAATGGCCGTCCGCTGCATGTAATGCATCACACCGCGCACACCGCCCATTTCTTCGCCACCCCCGGCACGACCGGGACCGCCGTGCACCATATGCGGCAGGGGCGAACCATGACCGGTCGATTCCTTCATCGAGTCGCGGTTGTTGAAATAAAGGCGTCCATGATAGGCGCCCGCGCCAATCACCACCTCACGGGCCACCGCCGGATCATGGGTGAACACCGAGGCCACAAGGCTGCCCATGCCGCGATTGACCAGCTCGATAGCATGGTTCAGGTCACGATAGCCCATGATGGTTGAGACCGGGCCAAAGGCCTCGGTGTCATGCACACGCTGCGCCTTATCCGGATCGGCACAATGGAACAGCATCGGCGGCACAAAGGCCCCGCAATCCTTGTCGGCACCCTCCACCGCAAAATCGTCAGGATCGCCAAAGACGCGCGTGGCCTCTTCGGCCAGCATTGCAGCCTTTTCCAGCACATCGCGCTTTTGACCGTTCGAGACCAGCGCCCCCATGCGCACGCCCTCTTTGCGCGGGTCACCAATCACCACCTTAGCCAAACGCGCGCTCAGCGCCTCAATCACCGCCTGCACCTGCGCCTCAGGCGCGATGATCCGACGGATCGCGGTACACTTCTGCCCCGCCTTGGTGGTCATCTCGCGGGTGACTTCTTTGACAAACAGATCAAATTCGGGCGAACCGGGCTCAACATCCGGCCCAAGGATCGAGGCGTTCAGGCTGTCCTGCTCTGCCACAAACCGCACCGAGTTTTCCATGATATGCGGTGCCGAGCGCAACTTGAGCGCCGTGTCTGCCGAACCGGTAAAGCTCACCACATCCTGACAGGTCAGGCGGTCGAGCATGTCACCCAGACCACCGGACACCAGCTGCAGCGCCCCTTCAGGCAACAACCCACTGTCAAGCATGATCCGCACTGCGCGTTCGGTCACGTAACAGGAGTTGGTCGCGGGCTTCACAATCGCAGGCACACCGGCCAACAGCGTCGGTGCCAGCTTTTCCAACATCCCCCAAACGGGAAAGTTGAAAGCATTGATATGCACCGCAACCCCCTGCAGCGGCGTGCAGACGTGTAGCCCTAGGAAGGTGCCGCTGCGGCTCAGCTGCTCAACATCGCCATCCACATAGACATGCCCGTCGGGCATTTCGCGGCGCCCCTTAGAGGCAAAGACAAACATCGTGCCCACACCACCATCGATGTCGATCATGTGATCCGACTGGGTCGCGCCGGTGTCAAACGACAGGTCATAAAGCTCTTGCTTGCGCTCACCCAGATGGGCCGCCAGCGCCTTGAGCATTTTGGCACGCTGGTGGAAGGTCATCGCCCGAAGCGCCGGACCACCGACCTGACGGGCGTGATCCAGCATCGCCTGTACATCGAGATCCGAGTTGCCCGCTTGGGCAATCACTTCACCTGTGATGGCGCTTGCAATGTTGCGCGCGCCGGCACCCGGGGCCACCCACTGACCCGCCGCAAAAGATGAAATCTGTTGGATGCTCATAGCATTATCCTTTGTTCAACAGGGCCGGTTGGTAAGCAAAGCCGCGGAAACGGACGCGGCCGCCCATCTTGGCCCCTTCGGTCAGTTCATAGTTGGGGAAGTGGTGCAGCATGCCTTCGACGGCGATGCGCCCTTCCATGCGGGCCAATGTCAGGCCAACACAGGTGTGTCCGCCGCCGCCAAAGGCCAGATGTTTGTTGGGTCTGCGATCCAGCTTCATCACACCCGGATCGTCAAAACGGCGCGGGTCGCGGTTGGCCGCGCCAATACACAGATGCAGATCGGTGCCCGCCGGGATGGTCACTCCATGGAACTCGACCTCTTCCGTAGTCAGGCGATTGCCAAACTGGTTGGGGCTTTCCATGCGCAGAAACTCATCAACCGCTGTGGTCAACAGCTTTGGATTTTCGATCAGCGCTGCCCGCGCAGAGCGGTCTTTGTCCAACAGCCCCAGCGCGTTGCTGATCAGGTTGGTTGTGGTCTCATGCCCGGCATTGAGAATAAAGATGCAGTTCTGCAGCAGCTCAACTTCGGTCAGCGCCTCTCCTTCTGTCTGCAACAGCCGCGTCAGCACATCCACCTCAGGGTCGCCAGGGTTGGCGCGACGGTCGGCGACCACCCCTTTGAGATACTCTTTGAACTCGCGCACCGAGGCGTGGCCAAGCTCCAGCTCGGCTTCGGTCAGTACAGGCTCCAGCGCGCCAAGGATGGCCAAAGACCAGTCGCGCAGCGGCCCGCGCTCTTCATGGGGAATGCCCAACAGGTTGCCGATCACCTCAATCGGAATGGCCCCGGCAAAGCTCTCGATCAGATCCACCTGATCCTGCCCCGCCATCTCATCCAAGAGCCCCTCAACCAGAGCAATCAGCCCAGGCTCCATATGTTTCAAGGCACGCGGGTTCATGGCGCCAACCATCACCTTGCGGATACGGCTATGCAGCGGTGGATCATTGAACACCAACGACGTGGTGTGGTGTTCAAACAGGGGCGAGCCGTCACCAAACTTGGGTGCAAAAACCGCCTTTTTATCCGAGATAAAGCGCGTCGCATCGCGGTACACCAAATCCAGATCGTCATAGCGTGACAGCAAAACCGAGCCGTCTGGCTGGAGGCACACCGGTGCCTCCTCCAAAAGCTGCGCATAATGCGGATAGGGGTTCTCGTGAAACCCCTCGGGCAAAGCCTTGAGATCAACCATCAGTGGCCCATCGCCCCCATGGTTTTTGGCAGGTACAGCACCACCCATGGCACCAGAACGATCAGAGCCAGACGGAAGATATCCGCGATCCAGAAAGGCGTCACACCCTTGAAGATGGTCCCGGTCGAAACATCGCCGACCACACCTTTGAGGATAAACACGTTCAATCCAACCGGCGGTGTGATCAGTGAAATCTCGGTCACCACAACAACCACGATGCCAAACCAGATCGGATCATAGCCAAGGCTTGTCACCAGCGGGAAAAAGATCGGCACGGTCAAAAGCAGCATCGAGAGCGATTCAAAGACACAGCCCAAAATGATATAGATCCCAAGGATCATCAGAATGACCATAAAGGGTGGTACATCGTAGGCGGTGACCATCGCGATCAGCGCTTCGGGCAGGCCCGCAAGGTTGACGAAGTTCGAAAAGATCTGCGCCCCGATCAAAACCGCAAACAGTGCCGCCGCGGTGAACGTGGTTTCTTTCAGAACCTCACCCATGTCTTTCAGACCCAGACCACCGCGCAAAAGTGCAATCAGGAAGGCGCCCATGGCCCCCATGCCTGCGGCCTCGGTCGGCGAAAAGGTCAGGTTCAGCGGTTCAAAATCAAACGCGCCATAGAGACCGCCAATCACAAGGAAGAACAACAACAGCACAGCCCAGACCGAGCCCAGCGCCTTAAACCGGTCGCCCCATGTCGCCCTCTCACCTGCCGGGCCGGACGAAGGATCGCGCCAGACGGTCCAGCGCACCGCAAAGAGGTAAAACAGAATGCCCAAGGCGCCCGGGATGATCCCCGCCATGAACAGTTTGCCAATCGAGGTTTCGGTCAACAGGCCATAGATCACCAGGATTACCGAGGGCGGGATCAGGATGCCTAGCGTACCACCGGCTGCAATTGA
This sequence comes from uncultured Pelagimonas sp., assembly GCA_947497905.1. GTDB lineage: Bacteria > Pseudomonadota > Alphaproteobacteria > Rhodobacterales > Rhodobacteraceae > CANMIH01. The sequence continues at coordinate 123,032 of CANMIH010000001.1, read as the reverse complement.
CGCGGTCGAGAGCTGATCGGAATAGCCATAGCGACGCATCTCAGGCATCGCGACCTTTGACATGGTTGCCGCCGTGGCAAGCGACGAGCCGCAGATTGCCGAAAAACCACCACAGGCCGCAACGGTCGCCATGGCAATGCCGCCGCGCATATGTCCAAGGAACGCGTTAGACACTGCGTAAAGCTCACGCGCCATGCCGCCTTTGTTCACAAACAAGCCCATCAGGATGAACAGCGGCACAACCGACAGCCCATAGTCCTGCGCCGTGTCGGTGATCTGGCGACCTACCATCGACATCGCCGCCTTCAGGCCACGCTCCGACAGGATCGAGCCTCCGCGCTCATAGGCAAATCCAAGGGTGCCAACCAACCCCATGGCAAACACAATCGGCATCCGCATGAGCACAAGCACAAGCACAACGCCAAACCCAATCAGAGCAGCAGTCATTCGTTTGTCTCCAACAGGTGGGGGGCAAAGAGGGTCATCAGGCCAACAACAATCATCACAACCGCAGTCAGGCCCACGGATGCAGCGATAAACCAGCCAACATAGAATTGCGGGATGTTGAGATATTCGGTGACATCCCCGTAGTCACGCCAGCGCTCGGCCAGAACCCAGACACGCTGGACCGGCAGATAGAGCAGCAAGCCGCTGATGATGTAGATCAGCCCGTCCCGCACGCGGCTCAGGCGCAGGCGGTGAAAAATCGGATCGGTCAGATCGACCGCAATATGATGGGGGCCGGCGGACATGATCGGCAGCACCGAAAAGACCAGAATGGCCATCAAAATGCGGGTCAGCTCCGTGGCGGCCTCAATCGGCGCATTGAACACCGAGCGCAACACCACGTCGAAAAACGTCATGACCATCAGGATGAACAGCGCCACACTGGCCACCAGAATGGGCAGTTGTTTCAGGCGATGTATGGTCTGAATGAAAGCGTGCATGCCTGCCCTCCCCGGCAGCAAAGACACGGGGCCAAAGGTTCACCTCCGGCCCCGCGCGATAGGGTCTTACTGAGCGGCCATTTCCGCTTTGATCATGTCATAGGCAGCCTGTGCATCCACACCGGCACCATTGACCTCTTCCAGAACCTTGGTGATCACGTCACCCGACAGCGCCTGGAACTTGGCAAGGTCGGCGTCGCTCGCCACGGTGATGGTGTTGCCTTCGGTGGCTTTGGTCAGCGCAAGGCTGTCCGCGTCGCCCCCATCCCAGATCGCACCGATGGCGCGGCTGGCGGGTTCACCAAACACTTCGTCTTCCAGTTTCTGGCGCAGATCTTCGGGCAGATCGGCAAAGGTGTCTTCGTTCATGATGAACGCAAACGAACCCCGGTAGAAACCACCCGGCATCTCGTAATAGTGCTGGGCCACTTCGGTTAGCTTGAAGCCTTTGCGGGCTTCGGTCGGCATCACAACCCCGTCCGCAGCTTTCGATGCGAGGGTTTCATACACTTTCGGTGCGGGAACCTGAATGCCGGTTGCGCCAAGGGCCGCGCCCATGTCACCGCCAACACCACCGGGCACACGCAGTTTCAGGCCAGCCACCTGATCAAGGCTTTCAATCGGGGCACCCGAATGCAGCTGCGCCGGGCCGTGGGTGTGCAGGGCAACCACTTTCACGCCGCGGTGCTCATTGGCTTTCGACAGGTATTTGTCGAAGGTACGCCAGTAAGCCACCGATGCCGCCTCGGCATTGCCTTCATAGCCGGGCAGCTCGATCAGTTTGGTGGTGACAAAACGACCGGCCTGATAGCCATGGAAGATGATCGACATGTCGGCCGCGCCGTCCATGATCAGATCCATCTGTGCGGGGGGCGGAGCCAGACCCAGCTTCAGCTCGGCAGTCACCTGGCCATCGGTCGCCTCTTCGATCATTTCGATCATTTTGGGCCACATCTTGGCGTTGATGTTGTGGGTGGGCGGAGCCCAGCTTGAAATGGTCAGCGTGTAATCCGCTGCCTGCGCCGTTACCGCGCTTACCGCCAGTGCTGCACCGGCAAGCAAGGTCGAAAGTTTCGAGAATTTGGCCATGAGGTCCTCCCTAAGCAAATACCAAATCGTTCAGTTGTCTTCAGCAGCCTTGGACAGCACCCAGGACTTGGGGCTCTCCTCAGCAACCTGTCTCATCGTGGCGCCGACGTGGTCCCACCCACGTTCGGCCGCGAGATGCATCACACCGCCACGGCGGCGCGGAAAGCCATAGCCGTGGATCTGGACCATATCGACGTCTTCGGCGCGTTCAGCGATGCCCTCTTCGACAATGCGCGCGCCTTCATTGGCCAGAACAGCCAGAATACGGGTCTGAATCTCTTCCATCGAAAAACTTCGGCGGATGATGCCATGTTTGGCTGACCACGCAACAATCATCTCTTCGACTTCGGGATCCCGCTTGGGTGTCCGGTCACCGTCATTGTAACGGTACCACCCTTTGCCTGCGCGCTGGCCCAAACGGCCTGCCTCACATAGGTCGTCAAACAGATCAAAATAGCGTTCCTCTTCGGAACGATCCGCCGCCTGTCGCTTGCGGTTGGCCCAGGCAATCTGCAGCCCGGTAAGATCCTGCAGCTCACAAGGGCCCATGGGATAGCCCGCCGCGCGCATCGCCGTGTCAACCTCATGCGGCAGCGCACCATCCGCCAGAAGATACTCCATTTCGCGCCGATAGGCCGCCAGCATACGGTTGCCAATAAACCCGTCACAGATCCCCGACAGAACCGACACCTTGCGCAGCCGTTTGCCCAGCGCAAACCCGGTGGCCAGCACCTCGGCAGAGGTCGCAGGGGTTCTGACAATTTCCAACAGCTTCATAATATGCGCCGGGCTGAAGAAATGCAGACCAACACAGCGCGCGGGATTGGAGATCCCTTCAAAAATCAGCTCGGGATCCAGATAAGAGGTATTGGTCGCCAAAATCGCATCCGGGCCCAGCGCCGCGTCGAGCTGGGCAAAAACCGCGCGCTTGGCGTCGAGATCTTCGAACACCGCTTCAATCGCCAGATCGACTTTTGCCGCATCGGCGTAATCTGCGGTGGCGGTGAACCCCGCCAGTGTTGCCGCCAGACCCGCGGCATCTAATTTGCCGCGCTTCAAGGCCCCCTGCCCCAGCGCCGCAACCCGGCCTTCCGCCGCCTGCGCCTGCTCTGCATCGCGCTCAATCAGCACGACAGACAGACCTGCGTTCAGACAGGCCCAGGCAATCCCTGCGCCCATCAAGCCGCCACCCACCACGGCAACATTGGACACCGAGCGGGCCTTGGCGCCCGAGATAGCGTCGGGGCGCGCCACGGCACGCTCCGCAAAGAAGGCATAGCGCAGTGCGCGGCTTTCTTCGGACTGGCGCAACGCCAAATGCAACGCCCGTTCCTTTGGTTGACCTTTGGCAAAAGGCTCCATGGCCCAGCCAAGGGCCTTGAGGTTCTCCAAAGGCGATTTTTGACCCTTGGATTTTGCCTGAAGGCTGGCTTTGGTTTCTTCCAAAATCTGCGCTTCAAACGGCGGCACATCGCGCTGCGAAACGGCTTTGGGTCGTTCGGGCAGACTGGTTACAAAGTCGGTTGCGGCCGCCCGAACATCTTCGGCCACAACATCCACCCCCCCATAGCCGAGCATCGTGCTGGCCTCGATCATCTTGCCCCGGCACGCGAGATCAATGGCAGGCTCCATGCCCACAAGACGCGGCGCACGCTGGGTGCCGCCTGCACCGGGGATCAAACCAACATTCACCTCGGGCAAACCAAAGCGCGTGCCCGCCGCAGCGATCCGCCAGGCACAGCCCATAGCAATTTCAAATCCGCCGCCCAGAACCGTGCCATGCATCGCCGCCACAAAGGGCGTTGCACTGTCTTCAAGCGCCTGAACAACATCTGGCAAATGCGGCTCTTCTGCGGGGCGATCAAACTCGGACATGTCGCCACCGGCCACCCAAGTCTTGCCTGCGCAGATCAATACCGCCACCCGCGCGCCTTGCACCTGCTCGATCGCAGACATCACCCCCGCACGCACGGCGGTCGAGGTGGCGTTGACCGGTGGGCTGTCAATCTCAACCCAGGCCACATCCCCGTCCATCCGGACCGAAACAGGTGTTGAAAGCATAGCGCTGATCCTCCGATCTGGTGCAGCGATTCCGCATCGCAATATTCGTTGGATATTCATTGACCAACCGGTCGGTTTATGCAAACCTTTTTTTTGAATATGTTCGACGAGGCCGAAGATGAGCGACACAATCCTTGTACAACCCCATGAAAATTGGGTGGAAATTACACTGAATCGGCCGGATCGGCTCAACAGCTTTAATGACGAAATGCATCGCGCGCTGTTCGCCGCAATCGAAACAGCCCGTGACACTGGCGCACGCGCGATCCTTTTAACGGGTGCTGGTCGTGGGTTTTGCGCTGGACAGGATCTGGGCGACCGCGACCCGTCCAAGATGACCGAAAAGCCCGATCTCTCGCGCACCGTGCGCGAGTTCTACGGCCCGCTGGTCAAACTGATCCGCAGCTTGAACTTCCCGGTGATCTGCGCCGTCAATGGTGTCGCAGCAGGTGCCGGGGCCAATGTGGCGCTGGCCTGCGATATGGTTCTGGCTGCCGAAGGCGCGAAGTTCATCCAAAGTTTCGCCAAAGTGGGTCTGATCCCGGACACCGGCGGGTCCTGGCATCTGCCACTCCTGCTGGGCGAAGCCCGCGCCAAAGGTCTGGCCCTGACGGCCCAGCCGCTGCCTGCCAAACAGGCCGAAGACTGGGGCCTGATCTGGAAGGCCATTCCTGACGAACAGCTGATGGATGAGGCCCGCGCTCTGACCGAAAAGCTGGCCAATGGCCCGACGCTTGGACTGGGCCTGACCAAACAGTGCATTCAAGGCGCCGCCACCGCCGGGTTTGACGAGCACCTCGAAACCGAAGCCGACGCGATGAAGATCTGCGGCGAAAGTGACGATTATGCCGAGGGCGTTTCGTCCTTTCTTGAAAAACGCGCGCCCCAGTTCAAAGGACATTGATCATGACCCCGAAAGAACGCGCGGAAAAATCTGCGGCTGCCATGTGGTCCGGTGACGGCGCTTCGTCCTGGGTCGGCATGGAGCTGATCTCGGTCGACGAAGGCACCTCAGAAATGGGCCTGACCGTGGAAAAACACCACGCCAACGGCCATGGCATGTGCCACGGCGGCATCACCTTCACCCTTGCCGATAGCGCCTTTGCCTTTGCCTGTAACAGCCGCAATCAGGCCACCGTGGCCCAGCACAATTCCATCAGCTATCTCGCCCCCGCCATGATCGGCGACCGGCTGACCGCCCGCGCGCATGAGGTTCATCTTCAGGGCCGCAGTGGCATCTATGACGTCAAAGTCACCAACCAAAACAACACCTTGATCGCAGAGTTCCGTGGACACTCGCGTTCGATCAAGGGCACCCTATTTGAAGAATAAGGCCCGGAGGACGCCGTGAAAGATCTATCTCCCAATCCCGCTGATCTCGAACCGATTGAAACCGCTTCGATCGACGAAATTCGCGGCCTTCAGCTCGATCGCCTGAAATGGTCGGTGCGCCACGCCTATGACAATGTACCGATGTACAAAGAACGTTTTGACGCGGCTGGCGTGCATCCCGACGATCTCAAAGAGCTGAAGGATCTCGCCAAGTTCCCCTTCACCTACAAAAATGATCTGCGTGACAACTACCCCTTTGGGCTGTTTGCCGTCCCTCGCAGCGAGATCATTCGCCTGCATGCCTCATCCGGCACCACCGGCAAGCCCACTGTTGTAGGCTATACCAAAAATGACATCGACATGTGGGCCGACATGCTCGCGCGGTCGCTGCGGGCCTCGGGTCTGCGCAAAGGGGATATGGTGCACAATGCCTATGGCTACGGTCTCTTCACAGGGGGTCTTGGCGCGCATTACGGCATCGAACGCCTTGGCGCGACCGTTGTGCCAATGTCTGGTGGCCAGACCGAAAAGCAGGTCGGCCTGATCCAGGACTTCCAGCCCGACGGCATCATGGTCACCCCGTCCTATATGCTCAACATCCTCGAGCAGTTCCACAAACAGGGCATCGACCCGCGGGACAGCTCGCTTAAAGTTGGCGTTTTTGGTGCCGAGCCCTGGACCGATGCGATGCGTCAGGAAATTCAGGCCGCCTTTGATATGCACGCCGTCGACATCTACGGGCTGTCGGAAATTCTTGGCCCCGGCGTGGCCAACGAATGCGTCGAAACCAAAGACGGGCTGCACATCTGGGAGGATCATTTCTATCCCGAGATCATCAATCCCGAAACGGGCGAGGTCTGCGAAGACGGCGAGATGGGCGAGCTGGTGTTCACCACTCTCACCAAAGAAGGCCTGCCGATGATCCGCTATCGCACCCGCGATCTGACTCGCCTGCTGCCCGGCACCGCGCGTTCGATGCGCCGTATGGAAAAGATCACCGGCCGCAGCGACGACATGATCATCCTGCGCGGTGTCAATGTCTTCCCAACCCAGATCGAAGAGCAGGTTCTGGCCACCGGAGGTCTAGCCAATCACTTTCAGATCGAGCTGTATAAATCCGGCCGTATGGATGCGATGAAGGTCTTTGTGGAATCTCTGCCCGGCATGGCCGATGGCGCGTCCAAGGCCGCCGCTGAACGTATGCTTTCCAAACGCATCAAAGATATTGTAGGGATCTCCACCGATATCGAAGTGCGCGATCCCGGCGACGTTGAACGTTCGCAGGGCAAGGCCAAGCGCGTCGTCGACAACCGTTCCAAGGAGTAACCGTGGCCCGCACCATCGCAAAAGACCACGACCAGAAACGCAGTCACATCGTCAAGACCGCGGCCAAACTCTTTGCAGAAGAAGGGTTTGACCGCGCCTCGATGAACCAGGTCGCGCGCGCCTGCGGGATTTCAAAGGCCAATATCTATCACTACTACGATAGCAAAGACGCCATTCTGTTTGATCTGCTGGATGGATATCTGAGCGAGCTACGCGACGATATCCTTTCGGTCGAGACCGCAGGATTGCCGCCTGAGGACCAGCTGCGCCAGACCGTGGCCCGCATTCTGCTCAGCTATCAGGGGGCAGACGACGAACATAAGGTCCAGCTTGAGGCCATGTCAGCCCTGCCCGAAGACCAGCAAAAGCTGCTGCGCGGCTACCAGCGGGATATGGTCAACCGGTTAAGCGATATTCTAACGGCTCTCGCGCCCGAAAAATTCGAGACCGACAAACCCAAGCTTCGGGCCGCCACGATGTCGGTCTTTGCGATGCTCAACTGGTACTACATGTGGAACAGTGGCGCCGGCACGCAGGCGCGTGAGGATTACGCCGAAATGGTGTCCAACCTCACACTGTCCGGCCTGAACGGGCTCTAGAGCTCTAGGCCAAAGTTTCCTACGCCAAGGCTGGCGCGGGAAACACCTTGTCATAGGCAAGATTGTACACATAGGCGTAGATCAGGAAAAACACGGCAAAGCCGATATCCAGGATCAGGGCCGCCCACAGGGTGATCTCCAGCCACCAGGCCACAATAAAGATCCCCGCCACCAACAGACCGGCCTCAAACAGCACCGCGTGCACCGCCCGCAAGCCAAATCCGCGCGGTGCCATATTGCGCGCCCGGCGATCCCAGAGATCAAACAGCCAGTTGTAGATCAGGTTCCAGCTCATCGCGAGGAGGCTCATCATGATCCCCAACGCCCCCAACTCTTTCATGCCATGGCCGGTGATCATCGGGCCAAACACCACCACCAAACTCAAAGCCAGCAATTCAAACAGCACCGTATGGCGCAGCCTGTCTTTTAACGTCCGCATCCGTACACCTTTCGAATCTATCTTTCCAGAAAGATATTTACCCCAATCTAGGATCGATGTACCTTTCTTGCAAGATAGTTTTTCTCAGCGAGACACCATGAGCCGCCAAACCGTTGCCGAAATTCTCAAGTCCTGTGAAACACATTGGCCAAGCTCGCTCTCGCCGCACACTGCGCTCATTCTCGGGCTCTATCGCCTACGCGACATCGTATCGGAACGTACGGCCCCGGTGGTGCAAAGCTTTGGGCTGAGCGAGGCCGGGTTTGACATTCTGGTCATGCTACGCGCCCAGCCTGAGCCCTACCGCCTGACACCGTCAGATCTTTACCGCTCGCTGATCATGACCTCAGGCGGCGTGACCAAAGTGCTTAAAAGCCTTGAGGAAAATGGCTGGATCACCCGCATCGCCCACCCCGAGGACAAACGCAGCAGCTTTGTTCAACTCACCACAGCCGGCGCTGACCACGCAGAAAACGTTATCCAAGCCGTGTCCAAAAACGATGCCGATATCTTTTCCGCCGCACTGACCAAAGAACAGCACGCACAACTGGTCGACACCCTATTGTCCGCGCTGGACAAGCTAGAAAACGACCGTGTGTAATCCGGTTATCAGTCTCGGTTTGGCACGGGTTGTCCTAACCGATTAAGAACCGCTTCAAGCTGCATGTCCTGCTCAGACTGGAAGCCATCAAGATCAAAGGGCAACACCCAATCGACAGGAATTCCGAGGTTTTCATACTCGGCCCCATCAGGTGCACGATAAATCTGGTGGCTCAGCGCAAACCGCCATCCGTTTGGCATCGCTTTTAAAAGCTTGTCTGACAAATCACCCGCCGTCGGATCTCCCACAAGGGTCACATGCGGGATCTGAGCCATCGCCAACACAAAGGTTTCCGCCGCACTAAACGCCATTGGCCCGGTCATTACATAGACAGGCCGCGTGAAGGGGGCATTCGCCGCAGGAACCTCAAAACGCTGAGCAGGCCCCTGCCCGTCTGGGGTGTGAAAGACGCGAGAAAACGCCGGACGCTTCACGTCGTTGAACGCGCTCGCATAAGCCAATCCTATGGCATCGAACCCACCGGAGTTCAGACGCGCATCTAAAATCAGGGCAGAAACCTCGCCCAGTTCCGTGAGGGCATTCTGAATTTTCTTCTGCGCCACATCTGTTGCGGATTCATCAAACTCCGCATCGGCCCCCATCGACCAAATGCGCATATAGCCCACGTCACCAATGCGGCCGTAGACCATCTGAACCCCATCTACGCGCGTCAGGTCATCGACATAGCTATGGGTGATCAGGCCAATGTCCTGCGCCGCCTCTGCCCAGACAGGCAATACTTCGGGGGAAAAGTTGTCTTCACCAAAGCTCACCTCAATATGGCCATCGTCCAGCCCAGACACCAAAGCCATCAAAGCCTTTCGTAGGTCTTTCTCGCTCGCTCCGTCTGGAAGCGCGCTTTGAACATCGGCAACCCGCGCTGACCAATCCACGTCATACAGATGGAAGAACGGGTAACGCTCGGCAAAAGTTTCCCCGACAAGCGCAACAATTTCGCTGGGGCTATAATCTTTATCGATACATGTGGAGGGCAACGTCTCTATCCGCGTTCCGCGAATTGGGCGCAGCATCCCATCAATCCAAAGCTTGGCTTCGTCACCCTCTTCGGCAAATCTCAGCCCCATGATCTCGAACATCTGATCTGGTGCACGCGGCAATTCCATGTTCAAAACACAAAAAGAGGCGCTCTCGTCCCAGAGTTGGACACTCTCTTCACTGGTCTGAAACAGATACCCATATTCAGCACTGCGATAGGTCTCCGCCGAAATTTGGGTCGATGATATTGCGACCGCAACGGCCCCTACAATTGATCTGATCATGAAATGCCCTGCTCAATTTATGCAACCAAAGGTGGAAATGAGATAAGTCTTAAAGCTAACAACAACAAGACATTCCACCAGACACACTGCCCCAGTGTAAAGGAGAAACAAAAAACCCGCCGCGGATAAGACCGAGGCGGGTTTTGTACTTTTAGCGCTATGGCGCGTACAAAGTGTAAAAACTGTACAGTCTATTGATCGTAGTCGACGACCACGGTGTCTGTCACCGCATAGGACTGACACGACAGGACATATCCCTTCTCGACCTCGTAATCTTCCAGCGCGTGGTTGGTCAGCATCTCAACCTCACCTTCCAGAACTTTACAGCGGCAGGTCGAACAAACTCCGGCCTTACAGGCATAGGGTGCATCCATGGTGTTTTCGAGAGCGGCGTCCAGGATGCTCACATCCTTCGACATTTTCACAGTCTGCGTCGCACCATCGAGGGTGATCTTGGTGGTCACCTGACCACCCGCCGCCCCTCGTGATGCCGCGCGCTGTTTGGCGCGCCCCTGCTGGCCGCTGGCAAACAGCTCAAACTTGATCTGCCCCTCATCCAAACCGTGATCTTTCAAGGCCTTAGCAATGCCAAGCATCATCGGCTCAGGACCACAGATAAAGGCTGTGTCCACGTGCTGGATGTCGATCCAATGTTTGAACAGCTGGGCACATTTCTCTTCGCTCACCAAACCGGTAAACAGGTCGATCTCCTGCGCGTCGCTTTCCAGAATGTGGATCACATTCAAGCGGCCCATATAGATATTCTTCAGATCATCCAGCTCTTCGCGGAACATGATCGTGTTCACACCTTTGTTGGCATAAACCAGCGTAAAGGTGGACTGTGGTTCACGGGCCAAGGTGGTTTTCAGGATAGACAGCACCGGAGTGATGCCGGAACCGCCTGCGAAGCCTAGATAATTCTTGCCCTGCGATGGATCGAGCGGAGTGAAAAACTTGCCCATAGGCGCCATGGCCTCAACGGTGTCGCCCACCTTGAGCTCTTCATTGGCCCAGGTCGAAAATGCCCCGCCATCCACACGTTTGATGCCCACCTGCAGGATGCCCTCATCCTTACCGGCGCAGATCGAATAGGACCGGCGCAGCTCTTCGCCATCAAAATCACGGCGGAAGGTCAGATACTGGCCCTGGGTAAAATCAAACTCTGTAGCGGCCCTATTGACCGGCTGGAGGGTGACAACCACCGCATCGCGAATGGTTTTCTGAATGTCGGTGACGGTTAGGTCATGAAAGCGCGCCATCGGTTGCCTCCCTAGATGCACTTGAAATAATCGAATGGTTCCAGACAATCCTCACAGCGCCAATGCGCCTTGCAGGGTGTGGAGCCAAACTGGCTGACTTTGGTGACCCGCGTGCTTTTGCATTGCGGGCAATGGGTTGGACCACCGGCCGCCTGCGGCGGGGCAATCCCGTAATCTTCCAGCTTGGCCCGACCCTTGTCGGTCAGCCAATCTGTTGTCCATGCGGGCGCGATGCGGCGCTCGAAGGTGATTTTTTCGATGCCGTGATCGCGCAGGGCGGTCTCGATATCGATCTCGATGATGCTGGTGGCGGGACAGCCCGAATAGGTCGGTGTGACCGCCACATGCAGCGCATCGTCTTTCCACGACACCTGACGCACGATGCCCAGATCCACTACCGAGATCACCGGGATCTCAGGGTCCGGCACAGCATCAAGCCATTCCCAGATCTGAGTTTCGCTTGGCTGAGAGTTACTTATGCTCATCACAATAACCCCTTTTGCTATTCCGCCCGTCCGTCAGGCCGGGCCGCGCCAAGGGCGCAGCCCCCGTTTTGCAGTTACCAGGTGGCGCCCGGATAAGCGCGCTGCAGCCACTGCATCTGGGTCAGAAGATGGCCGAGATGCTCGGTGTGCATGCGCCCGTCACGGCCACCCGTATGACCAAACTTGCTGTCAGGAATGGTCAGCGTGGCATCGGCCAGAACCCGACCAATCAAAGCATCATATTCCTCGCGCAGTGCCTTGGGATCGGGGGCAATGCCTGCGGCAACCATGGCAGCATCCACATCGTCCGAGACAAACATCTCACCCACGTAGGGCCAGAGATAGTCAAGCGCGGCCTGCATGCGGGCGTGGCTTTCTTCCGTGCCATCCCCCAGACCAACAACCGTGTCCGCCGAGCGTTCAAGGTGATAGGTCACCTCTTTGCTGGCCTTGGCTGCAATCGCGGCGATCTGTTCGTTCGACGAGGTCATCAACCGGCCCAGCATGATCGAATGCCAAGCGTCAAACAGGAACTGACGCATCAGGGTCTGTCCAAAATCACCATTGGGCATTTCCACCAACAGCACATTGCGGAAATCCCAGGCATCCCGCAGGAACGCCAGCTTGTCCGCATCAGCGCCTTCGCCCTGCACCTCTGCCGCAAGACCCAGCCACATCTGCGTCTGACCGATGAGGTCAAGCGCAGTATTGGCCAGCGCGATATCCTCTTCCAGCACCGGAGAATGGCCACACCATTCCGACACCCGATGCCCGAGGATCAATGTATTGTCCCCCATGCGCAGGAGGAACTGAAACAGCGCCTGATCCATCACATGTGCCCCGCTTCTTCAGGGATGTCATAGAAGGTCGGGTGACGGTACACCTTGCTTTCGCTTGGCTCAAACAGCGGGCCTTTGTCGCCCGGTGCGGTCGCGGTGATGTGTTTGGCTTCCACCACCCAAATCGACACACCTTCGTTGCGGCGGGTATAGACATCACGCGCGTTTTTGACGGCCATTTCAGCGTCGGGCGCGTGCAGGCTGCCCACATGACGATGGCTCAGACCATGCTGACCGCGGATAAAGACTTCCCACAGGGGCCATTCGTTGTTCATTGCTTGGTTCCTCCTAGCTGGGATTATTCGGCTGCGACCTGAGCGTCGGCTTTGCGGGCGGCTTTTTTGCGGGCATGCGCCAGCAATCCATCACGCACCCATTTGCCATCGTCCCAGGCCTTGTTGCGCGCGGCGAGACGATCAACGTTGCAAGGGCCGTTGCCTTTGATGACGTTGAAAAATTCGGACCAATCCGGGTCGGAATAGTCGTAGTGACCGCGTTCTTCGTTCCATTTCAGATTTTCGTCCGGAATGGTCAGGCCAAGATGCTCGGCCTGCGGTACGGTCTGGTCAACGAACTTCTGACGCAGCTCGTCATTGGTGTTCATCTTGATTTTCCACGCCATCGACTGAGCCGAGTGGACCGAGTCTTTGTCCGACGGGCCGAACATCATCAGCGAGGGGTACCAAAGGCGGTTCAAAGCATCCTGCGCCATCTTTTTCTGCTCGGGCGTGCCCTGCGCCATGACGCGGATTGCATCATATCCCTGACGCTGGTGAAAACTCTCTTCCTTACAGACGCGGATCATCGCCCGGCTGTAGGGGCCATAGGAGGTCCGCTGCAGCGGCACCTGGTTCATGATCGCCGCGCCATCCACCAGCCAGCCCACGGCACCGATGTCGGCCCAGTTCAGCGTCGGGTAGTTGAAGATCGACGAATACTTCATGCGGCCATCCAGCAGCATCTCAGTGATCTCGTCGCGGGTCACACCCAGTGTTTCCGCCGCACAGTAGAGATACAGACCGTGGCCTGCCTCATCCTGCACCTTGGCCAACAGGATCGCCTTGCGCTCCAACGTGGGTGCGCGGGTGATCCAGTTGCCTTCGGGCAGCTGACCCACAATTTCCGAGTGCGCGTGCTGGCCAATCTGACGGATCAGCGTGGCGCGGTAATCATCGGGCATCCAGTCACGGGGCTCGATCTTGATATCCGCGTCGATCTTGGCTTGGAACTCGCGTTCCTGATCTGTCATCTCGTCCTGGGTTTTCACACCCGTTCCGGTGGTTTTGACCAGCTGCGCATACATCGTGGCGTCCTCCGTTACACGCGTTCAAGGATCAGGGCGGCACCCTGTCCGACACCAACACACATGGTACACAGCGCATAGCGCCCGCCGGTGCGTTGCAATTGATAAGCGGCTGTCAGCACAAGACGTGCGCCTGACATGCCAAGCGGGTGACCCAAGGCGATGGCCCCACCATTGGGGTTCACATGGGCGGCGTCATCCGCAATGCCCAGCTCACGCAGGGTCGCAAGGCCCTGGCTTGCAAAGGCTTCATTCAATTCTATCACATCCATCTGCTCGATGGTGAGCCCTGTGCGTTCAAGGACTTTGCGGGTCGCCGGAACCGGCCCAATGCCCATAACGCGCGGCGCAACACCGGCGCTGGCCATACCGACCACGCGAGCCAATGGCTTGAGCGCGTTCTTCTCCATGGCTGCTTCATTGGCCAGCAGGAGAGCCGCAGCACCGTCATTCACACCCGAGGCATTGCCGGCGGTCACGGTTTTATCCGCTCCATTGACGCCTTTCAGGCCACCAAGCTTTTCGGCGGTGGTGCCGGGGCGCGGGTGTTCGTCGGTGTCGACAATCACCGGATCGCCTTTGCGCTGGGGCACGGAAACCGGAATGATTTCATTGGCAAAGATGCCAGCCTCATGTGCCGCCGCCCAGCGCGCCTGACTGCGCGCGGCAAAGGCGTCTTGGTCTTCACGGCTGACATTATAGTCCTCCGCAACATTGTCAGCGGTCTGCGGCATCGAGTCGGTGCCATACATCTCGTGCATTTTCTTGTTCACGAAACGCCAGCCGATGGTGGTGTCATAGACTGCATTGGCACGACCAAAGGCGCTTGTGTGCTTGGGCATCACAAAGGGCGCGCGGCTCATGCTTTCGACACCGCCTGCAATAGCCATGTCGTAGTCGCCCGCACGAATGCCTCGGGCCGCCATCCCCACGGCGTCCATCCCGGAGGCACATAGACGGTTCACCGTTGTGCCCGGCACATCAATGGGCAGGCCCGCCAGAAGCGCGGCCATACGCGCCACGTTGCGGTTGCTTTCCCCCGCTTGGTTCGCATCGCCCATAATGACGTCGTCGATTTTGGCCCAGTCCACCTGAGGGTTGCGGGCGATCAAGGCGGCAATCGGCGCCGCGGCAAGATCATCCGTGCGCACGGAAGACAGGCCCCCGCCATAACGGCCGATGGGTGTCCGGATGGCATCACAGATAAAGGCGTTCATTCGGGGTTTCCTCCTCAGGGATCGGAAAATTAGCCGACCGTATGGTCGGTGATAGGGTGATTCTACGTATTCAGCAAGAAAAATGTTACGTGAATGTCGACGATCATCGAATTTCGTAACATGTCTCCACTTCAAACACTGTATTTGCGAAGCATGGCGCAGAGGCTCCATTTACTTCAAGCTTAAAATACAAGGTCAACACCCCGCAAACCAAAACGGCGCAGCCCAAAGGCCACGCCGCTTACGCCACACCGTAGGTGCATGTTCTCTTATTGTGTGAGCAAAGGCATCATGCCGTCTGCTGCAGCACCGTTTCGAACCCTTCAAACGAAGGATGCCCAACCATCACGCCTTCTGTACGTCCGCGACCCGCATTTTTATGCGCATCCCGAAACTGTTCGGATTTTGTCCAGGCTTCAAACTGCGCGCGACTGCCCCAAAGCGTGTGCGAGGCGTAAAGACAGTACCCCTCATCCGCGTTCTCGGGGCCTTTCAACATGCGAAACTCGATAAAACCCTCAAGTTCCTGCAGACGGCTTTCGCGTTCACGCCAAATGGTTTCGAACGCCTCTTCTTTGCCCAGAGCAACCTTGAACCGGTTCATGGCGATAAAAGACATATCGCTTCCTTTCTTTTGAGATGTTAGGGGAGCTGGCAAAAGACCCTCTGGGGTCGGCTGGCGTCTGACATCAGTTGAAAGATTACGCGAGCAAGTGCAAGCCTTGTCAAATGCGACACAATAGTGGAGAGCCGCATGCAGATCTTTGTCGGACTCGGAAATCCGGGCGCAAAATATGAGCGCAACCGCCACAACATTGGCTTTATGGCGTTGGATCGCATTGCCGAGGATCACGGGTTCGGCCCGTGGAAATCCAAGTTTCAGGGACAGATCAGCGAGGGTCGTCTGGGCGACGACAAGGTTTTGCTGTTGAAACCCGAAACCTTCATGAACCTCTCCGGCCAGTCGGTCGGCGAGGCGATGCGCTTTTACAAACTGACTTCGCAGGACGTGACGGTCTTTCATGATGAACTGGATCTGGCGCCCGGCAAATGCAGAGTGAAGATGGGTGGAGGTCATGCGGGCCACAATGGATTGCGGTCGATCCACGCCCATATCACCGAAGCTTATCAACGCATTCGTCTTGGCATTGGCCACCCCGGCCGCAAAGAGCTTGTCTCAGCCTATGTGCTGCATGATTTCGCCAAGGCCGACGAAGAGTGGTTAGATAATCTGCTGCGGGGCATTTGTGACGGCGCCCCTGATCTGGCCCGTGGCGAGAACGGCAAGTTCCAGAACGCGGTGGCGCTGCGCGTCAATCCTCCGCGCTCGTCGACCACAAAACCCGCGAAAGAGCCTGCGGCCCCCAAGGCCGACACCAAAGAGACACCCAAAGAAGACACACGCAGCCCTCTGCAGAAGCTGGCCGATAAATTCCGCTAGACCTTCTACGCCTGCCTCGTCACCTTATCCATAGGAGGACGAGGCATGGTAAAGCGCGGTATTCGCATAGGTTTGGTGATTTTGGCGATTGTGGCGGTCGCTGGCATCTGGAAGCGACAGGAGCTGATGCGGCTCAATGCTGTGCTGTCACTCTTCTCCGAAGACAAAATCGTGTCGAATTTCAGTTCCATGGGCCAGATTTTCGTCTCGACCCCCATACCCGTCACCGGAACCCCGACACCCCTCCCCGAAGCCACCCCCATGCCACTGCCTGCGGACTGGCAGGACTGGGTGGAGCGCCGTTCGGTGACCGCCGCCGTGGTCGTGAAACAGGGCGAGATAGTCCACGAAAGTTATCACCAAGGGACCGGTCCGCTGGACCAGCGGATCTCCTGGTCGATGGCCAAATCCTATCTCTCTGCGCTGTTTGGCATATTGCTGGAACAGGGCGTGATTGCCAGCATCGATGACCCGGTGACAACCTATGCGCCCTCACTCAAGGGCACCGCCTATTCCGAGGCCAGCATCAAAGATGTGCTGCAGATGTCCTCCGGAGTTGTCTTTGACGAAGATTATTTGGATTTCTGGAGCGACATCAACAAAATGGGCCGGATCCTGGCCCTAGGTGGCTCTATGGATGGCTTTGCCGAAGGGCTCAGCGAAACCTTCACCAAACCCGGCACCGAATGGCAGTATGTCTCAATCGACACCCATGTTCTGGGCATGGTGGTGCGGGGCGCCACAGGTCGACCTGTTGCCGAGCTTCTGGGCGAACATATTCTGGGCCCCATGGGCGCCTATGGTAACCCGCATTATGTCACCGATGGCTATGGCGTGGCCTTTGTGCTGGGCGGGCTGAACCTCACAACGCGAGACTACGCCCGTTTTGGGGAAATGGTGCGCAATGACGGCAACTTTCAGGGCCAGCAGATTGTTCCCTCTGCATGGCTGGCGGACAGCATCCGGCCTTCGGCCAATACCAAACCCGGCAAAATCCGCTATGGATATCAATGGTGGATCCCGGAAGACGCCCGACCCGGTGAGATATTGGCCCGTGGCGTTTACGGGCAATTCATCTATATCGATAAAGAAAACGCAGCGGTGGTCGCCATCAACAGTGCCGACCGCCTATTTCGCGACCCCGGTGCCTTTGACGATGCGCTGGAGATGATGCGCCGCCTCGCGGCTACGCCTGTAAAGGGAAATGGATGAAGAAAGATCCCTCTGTAAACGTATTGGGTGGGGCGCTTGAGCCCTGTTCCTACGCGCCTTTGACCGGATACTATCGCGATGGGGCCTGCAACACCTGCGCCGCTGACCACGGAAGCCACACGGTCTGTGCCGTCATGACCGCAGAGTTTCTGGCCTATTCAAAATATGTTGGTAACGATCTGAGCACGCCACAGCCCGGTTTCAGCTTTCCCGGCCTCAAACCCGGAGACCGCTGGTGCCTGTGCGCCGAACGCTTTCTGCAGGCCCATGATGAAGGCTGCGCCCCAGATGTCTCATTAGAAGCCACACATCAGCGCGCGCTTGAAATTGTCTCGCTGGACATTCTGAAAGAGCACCGCTGCAAATAGGCTTTGGAACGCTTGTTCAAATGACAACCTATTTTGTTATCGGCAATAGGTGGGCGTCGCCCATTTCGCACAAAAGAAAACAATCCCAAGATTTATCCACATGTGTCATTTGTCTGCGACTGTGGTCAAAGGCTCGCCCATAAGGTCATCAATGAACAGGCTCATCAGCTGCGCGCGCCCATTGACCTGAGCCTTGCGGTAGATCGCATTGGTCTGAGCCTTGACGGTGCCATCCGAAGTGCTTCGAATTTGCGTGATCTCTGCGATGGTCAGTCCCTTGATGCACATCAGGGCCACATCCCGCTCAGCCGGGGTCAATTTCCATTCAGCAAACCGCTCATCGATGAGTTCCGCAAAGGCCCCTGATGCAAGCCGCAGGCTGTCTTCCGCTTTGGCCTGAGCCTTGGCGGATTTTCGCAGCAACGAAAACGACACGAATACCCCCAGCACGAGACCCACGGCCGCACCGATCTCAATAAGTTCAAACAAAGCCCATGAAATTGGCGTGAAAGAGACGCCGATCAAGCTGGTGATGATGTTGAACAGAAAGAAACCAGCGCAGATCAACTGCACCCCAAGCAAAAGGAAGATAGAGAAACGGTCTCTCATAGTGCCTGCAATTTTGGTTGCTCCACGCATTTTATACGCATCAGCACCGTGTTTCCGTCGGTCAGTGACCGCCACCTGGTCCGGAAGGTCCCGAGCCGTGACCGCCGCCTGGGCCATCATGATCCGGGCCATCATCCCCGTGACCGTCATCGTGGTCTGGCCCGTCATGGTCTGGCCCGTCGTGATCAGGGCCATCGTGATCGGGGCCCATATCATCGGACCAACCGTCACCATCATCAGACCATTCATCGGAGGCGGCGTCAAAGTGATCTTCATCGAACCCCATGCCTTCATCGGCATGTCTTTGCTCGTCAAAGTCTTCCAACGTCATCACGTCCAAGTCGACATCAGAGTTTCGATCCCGGCGCCTTGCGCGGCGGCGTTCCTTCCGATCCTGCGGATCTGCAGCATCGAACGTCTCCGAGCGATCCGTGTAATCTCGCAGCACAACCCCGGTCGAGGGGTTCAGCACCACCTCGCGTTCACCCTCTTGTCCTTTTGCAACAATGCGCACACGCCCTAGCCACGTACGCTGAACTGAAAACTCACGATATCCCAGCTCTGTCAGCTCACGAATGACCTGATCTTTAGCCGTTTGCGCGCCAACAGGCATACCACTGGTGCCAAGCACCAATATCGCCGCTGTCAGAACGCGTGTCATCACGTCAGGCACCGATCCGGATCATCATCTCAGGGACATCCGCGTCGTTAGGTTGAACACGGGCATGGGGCACAAGAACTTTGCGCATGATCTTGGTGGTTGTGGTCGCACTTTTGATCGTTGTGACGGTCATTTTGGCCATATGCGTAGGGGTCATCTGCGTACGAACCGTAGATGTGGTTACCTTCGTTTTCAATGCCTGCTCCTTTATTTTGGTCAGACTGCCTGTGTCTTTTAACGTGGGCATCCGCTGCCCAACCTTCACGGGGAACATGGCCACGCATTCCCCGCTCTGAAATCGATCTGGGGTTTACGATTCGTCAATTAAACCCCGGGCCGACGGCTATAAACCAAAGTTTATGAGCCTGTGAACCGCAAAACGGCGCACCGCGGACGAAGTTTCAGGTCCCACATCTCACCCCTGAATACACACAGGCACCACCCCGTCTCGGCCAGACAGTGTCCTCGGCATGGTCCGCGCAATTACACCGCGGATGCCGGCACTACAGACGAAAAGACGGCCCCAACAGGAGCCGCCTAAAAACATCGTCATGTTCTCATAATATGCGCTGAGATCAGGGTGTGTTCCGCGCTCAGGTTACAGCGCCAGCCACCCGGATCGTCTGGTAACCAAGGTCCTCGAGCGAGGCCAAGGTCAGCTCACTGAGGACATTGGAAGAGGACAACAATGGGGTTCCAATCTCGGTCCCAAACACAGGCTCATCCCAGTGCCCTTCATCCGAAGCCAAAGGCACGCCAAAACTTGAATGTGGATCTGCGGCGGCTTCGGTCGGGAAGGATTCCTGATATTCGGCAATCGCATTGGTTCCAGTAAAGCGGTCACTGCCATCCGGGGCCTGTTGTACCAGCCCTTGAAGATCCCAAGTCGTGCCAAACCCTAAGGCATGCAGCATTTCATGCAGGAACAAATCCTCGCCGTAGGTTGCAAAACTGCTGGATTGAGCATCGGCGGAATCGATAATCACCGAGCCTTGGTTAGGAATAAGGGACCCGGGTCGCAGGCTATCCGGACCACCCCGGCCCAAGACACCACTGATCCCATCAATAGCATCAAGCCTCAGCCCGATCCGGATATCATCGATCCCATTGTGATCCGGAATATCTCCAGTGATCACATCAGACAGCTGTTCTCCGGCCTGAATGGCCAGATCGCGCACCTCTTCGGTCCAACCTTCCCCCTCAAACACCAATTCGATGTTGAAACCGCCGGGGTCACCGGTGGTGTGTTCGGTGCCCGCGGGCAATATCACATCGGTGGGATCCGTCGGTGTAACGTCATCTGGCGAGGCCTCACCTTCATCCGCGGCGTCATCACTACCCAGTCCCCCCACTGCAATGGCAAGGCCGGCTGTCAAGAAGAGAACCAATGCGATCATAAGAGGCACCCGTGGCTGAACGTTAAGCAAGACTTAGCCAGAAGGCCCGCTTTTCATAAAAAAAGTGTAAAACTCTTCTCGATTTCCCGCAAGAACTTAGAACAAATGTATGCTTGCCCTGACTTCCCTCGCATTTGAGATGATTTGCTCTGACTTGTACGGGTTGAGACATTGCCCCGGCCAACCGACGCCCAACTTCCTCCACATTCCCGCGTTAACGTTTTCCCATTGTCAGAAGACAGCCCCCGATCCATGTCCCGTCAGAACGGTGCCGATCTGGATCACGAATTTCGCCCCGTCCGGGGAGGAGGTAGGTATCCCCCTGCCCTATCGTGGAGATCGGCACATGCGATATATGATTGCAGAAGGCAGCTGGAGTATGGTGGGCCTGTCCGTTGCCCTGAAAGAAAAGGGCATTTTGCTCACCCGCTGTGAGCAGCCCGAAGATCTGCTGCTTTATCTTGAGACCTGTCAAACCGATCTTTTGGTGCTGGATGCCGACAATCTACAGCATGATACCTTTACCCTGAAAGATCTGCGTCTGCGGTTTCCCGAACTGGCAGTCGCGGTCATGCAACAGACACCAGAGCCAGAGTTCATCGTGCGCGCGTTGGATCACGGGGCCGACGCGGTCCTTGATCACTGTGCCCCCCTTGAAGAAATGAGCGCCCGGCTTCAGGCTCTGGCCCGGCGACGCCATGGGTTGGCGCACTCCAACCTGGTCTTTGGACCCTTTGAAATCGATATCGACCTTCGCATGGTCTCAATCCACGGTGAAACGATCAAACTGACCCCGAAACTCTATGAGTTGATGGAATATCTTGCGCTGCGCCCCCGCCAATTGGTGTCCCGCAGCGCCCTGCTTGGGCATGTGTATGGGTTAAACGACGAACCCAACACACGCGTGTTTGATGTCTATATGTGTAATCTTCGATCCATGCTCAAAGCCACAGACGGTGAAGTAGAGATCGAAACCGTCCGTGGTGCAGGGTTCCGGCTTCACGTGCCAGACGTGCCTGAAGACGAGGTTGCCGCCTAATAGGTGGCCGCAACATCATAGAGCACCGGTTCAAAACTCCGGCAGAGTTCTGAAATTTCGCGATTGCGGCGACGCATCTCGGACGACCGCAACATCGCCAAAAAATCATCGCGTTTTGCCCATTGTGAGTAATTGGCAATGCGCGTTTGCGCGTCATTTACATGCAGCCCTGCCGCGATAAACCCCGGCTGTTTTGAAATGAAGGTGGCATAGGCATCCTGCAACGCATCCAGCAGATCCTGGCAGGCGCCGGGGCTGGTTTCGAATGTGGTCACAACGGTCTGGATGTCTGGGTTGATGGCAATGTTTGGCATATGGCTAACGTCCCTTCAGCTTCTGCGCACCCCACAGGCCAATTGGCCCGGGGCCGATCGGGCACCCTGTCCCGATGCGCAGCCCAAGGGGGGCTACCCTTTCATAGTGACAAGCTTTCGCTATCTGTCCACCCCCTGAACTTTTTTCAGGAGGGGGTGCACAAACGCCAAGATACGGCTAAGATCACTTCCAAGAGCCCATAAATGGGCCAGTCTTGGTCAGTACAGGTCCGTCATGAGCAGCACCCAACGTATCGAAGATACTCTTCGAGAAACAATTATTTCGCGTCCAGATATGATTCTGGATGACAAAGATCTGATGCAGGCCCTGATCGCGGCCAACGAACGCGCCATGGGTGGCAATATCATCGATCTGCGCGGCATCGCGATGGAGCGCCTTGAAGCGCGTCTGGATCGCCTTGAGGACACACATCGGTCTGTCATCGCCGCCGCTTATGAAAATCTGGCAGGCACCAATCAGATCCATCGCGCCATTCTGCGCATGCTGGATCCGATTGAATTTGAATCCTTTCTCAAAGATCTGGGCAACGATGTCTCGCAGATCCTGCGTGTGGATGTGATCCGTCTGGTTCTAGAAACCCAACAGGATGACAGCGCCCCGGTGATCCAGAAACTGGGCGATGTTCTGACCGTTGCGGACCCCGGGTTTGCGGCCACTTATGTCGGTGGAGATAGCGACGCGCCCCTCAAACAGGTCACTCTGAGACAGATGGCGCATGGTGATGCGCGGGTATACGGCGACAAAGCGGAATGGATTCGCTCTGAAGCCTGTTTGCAGCTCGATTTTGGCGCAGGCCGGCTTCCCGGTCTTTTGGTGATGGGTTCAGAAGACCCGCATCAGTTCACGGCGCAACAAGGTACCGATCTTTTGGCCTTTTTTGCAGGCGTATTTGAACGGGCCATGCGTCGCTGGCTGTCGTGAGCGCAGTCCTAATATCATCTGCCGCGCGGGATGCGCTGCAGGGGTGGTTGGATATGATGCGCGCGTTGAAGGCGTCCTCTGAAAACACGCTGACCGCCTATCGCGCGGATGTGCTGGATTTCATTTCCTTCCTGACCCTGCATCACGCGGAGCCTCAGGGTTTGGCCCCTCTGAAACGTGTCGCCACTTCAGACATGCGATCCTGGATGGCGCATCTTCGTGCCGGTGGTGCCGGATCGCGCAGCGTGGCGCGCAAGTTGTCCGCCGTGAAAAGCTTTTATCGCTGGCTGGCCGAGCGCGAGGGGTTTGAACCCACTGCCGTCCTGTTGACCCGCGCACCCAAGTTTCAAAACAAACTGCCGCGCCCCCTTTCAGAAGAGGCCGCGCGCAAGCTTATCGACACGGTGGATATTCAGTCCTCGGAGCCCTGGATCAATGCCCGCGATGTGGCTGTGGTCACCCTGCTCTATGGCTGCGGACTGCGGATTTCCGAGGCTCTTGGCTTGACCGGCCGCGATCTGCCTGTGGGAGAGACCCTGCGCATTCTGGGCAAAGGCAACAAAGAGCGGATCGTCCCGGTGATTCCCGTTGCCCGGCGCGCGGTAGACACCTATGTGGCGCAATGCCCCTATGATATTGGCCACAATGAGCCGGTGTTTCGTGGCAAACGCGGTGGACCGCTCAATCCGCGCATGATCAGCAAGGTCATCCAACAGGCGCGCATGCAGCTTGGCCTGCCCTCAAGCGCCACGCCCCATGCCATGCGGCATAGTTTTGCAACCCACCTCCTCTCGGCCGGGGGCGATCTGCGTAGCATTCAAGAGCTATTGGGCCACGCCTCTTTATCGACAACCCAGGCCTATACCGCGGTAGATCAAGCGCGCCTCTTGCAAGTCTACGAGGCCAGCCACCCCAAAGCGCAGGGCTAGTTGCCTTTTATTGGGCTGGGTGGTTTTCTGGCGCAAAATCTATTGCGTCATCACAGGATCTTTCCATGAAACTGCTTCAATCCCCCGCCTCGCCCTTTGTGCGCAAGGTGCGCGTCACACTTCACGAAACAGGTCAGTGGGACGACGTAGAACAGATTGATGTCACCACCTCGCCCAAGGCCTCGGATGCCGCTTTGACCGCTGCAAATCCTTTGGGCAAGATCCCCGCATTGATCCGCCCTGACGGACCCGCGCTTTACGACAGCCGTGTGATTTGCCGATTTTTGGACGCCCGCGCAAATGGCGGTTTTTACCCGGATAGTCACATTTGGGACACACTTGCGCTTGAGGCAACGGCGGATGGCATCATGGAAGCAGCCCTCGCCATGGTCTATGAAACGCGCTACCGCGATGCCAAACAGGTGTCACAGGACTGGATTGAAGCGCAATGGGCCAAGGTCGCCCGCGCCCTTGATGCCGTGAACAGCCGCTGGATGAGCCACCTTCAGGGTCGCCTCGACATGGGCCATATCGCGATCGGTGCCGCACTTGGCTACCTTGATCTTCGCCACGATGCGCGCAATTGGCGCGGTGGCCGGGATGGGCTGGCCCAATGGTACACGGAGTTTGCCCAACGTCCCTCAATGCAGGCGACACAGCCTCCAGCCACCTGATTTTGCGAAAAAACGAAAAAAGGCGGGGAATCCCCCGCCTCATCTACATCTGAATTTGGCAGGCCAATGACCTGAATCAGAAGTGCATCGATACCCCGATGTTCAGAGCATTGGTCACGATATTGGTTTCCAATGTCCCGCCACCGGCCAGATCGGCTTTGTTCTGCGAATATGTCATCTGATACTCACCAAAGACCGAAAAGCGGTCATTGATTTCATAGCTGGTGCCTGCCGTCAGTCGCACTGCAGCGCCAGTCAGCTGATATTCAAAGGTTTTTGCGCCGCTGGTTGCATCTTCCACGTCAACATGCGGGATCGACAGACCGATACCACCGCCAGCGTAGGGTGAGAATTTACCCCAAAGCTGTGGCCAACGTTTGGTGGCGTTTACGGTCAGAAGGTTCAGACCATCGGTGAACTCAAGGCGCGAAAAGCCCAGTGCCGCGCGCTCAGCATCATTCGCATAGACTTTGTTGTGCGAGAATTCGACGCCGTAGCCCCAGTTGTTGTCCTGCCACCAGGTCGCGCGGAACCCATAATAGGGCGGCGCTTCGCCTGACCGGCCTTCCCACGCGAGGGTTGCATCAAAATTACCGACACCACCCGGAGAATTGCCGCTGACGCCGCTATGCGGCGCGCTTTGCGTTCCGGTGTAAAATGACAGCTCCATTTCGGCTGCGGCCGGTGCCGCAAGACCTGCGGCGGCGACCGCCCCCAGAATCAGCATGCGCATCGATTCTCTCCTGAAAGTTTCAAATCGCAGATACGCCTTGGTTTACACTCTTTCAACCGCGACACATCCGCGCTGATTGCCATCAGATCAGAATGGATACTTTACGGCAAATCACGCGCCCGCTAGATAGCCACTCGGACTGGCCGCAGTTTGTCTGCGGCCTGGTTGTATTGTGGTCGTACAAAACGGCCCCGAGCAATGGAGCATACCTCGTGTCACACGCAGACGATCACGAAGGCACCCGCAGGGACTTTCTATACTACGCCACGGCCGGCGCCGGGGCAGTCACCGCAGGCGCCGCAATCTGGCCTCTGGTCAATCAGATGAACCCTTCGGCTGATGTCCGGGCCCTTTCGACCATTCGCGTCGATGTGTCCGGTGTCGAGCCTGGCACCCAGCTGACCGTCAAATGGCTTGGCAAGCCGGTCTTTATTCGCCACCGCACCGGTGCGGAAATCGCAGAAGCGAAAGAACAGGATCTGAACCTGGACGCATCGCCTCTGATCGATGACAACGCCCGAAACGCGAACCTCGCCGATCAGACAGCATTCGCCTCTGACGCCAACCGCACCATGCCCTCGCCCGAAGGTGAAGGCGAAGGCGCGTGGCTGGTACAGATGGGTGTTTGTACGCACCTTGGCTGTGTCCCTCTGGGTGACGCAGGTGAATTTGGTGGTTGGTTCTGCCCCTGCCATGGTTCGCACTACGACCTTGCCGGTCGGATCCGCAAAGGCCCGGCGCCGGAAAACCTTCCGATTCCACCGGCTGAGTGGGTCGATGGCAGCACTATTAAACTGGGATAAGGAAGCGCGCGTATGTCCGGTATTCCGCACGATCATTACGAGCCCAAAACGGGCGGCGAAAAATGGCTGCACGAGCGTCTGCCCGTTGTTGGCCTGATCTATGACACCATCATGATCCCCACCCCCAAAAACCTGAACTGGTGGTGGATTTGGGGCATTGTTCTGGCATTCTGCCTGGCTTTGCAGATTGTCACCGGTATCATTCTGGTGATGCACTACACCCCGCATGTTGACCTGGCTTTTGCCAGCGTTGAGCACATCATGCGTAACGTGAACGGCGGTCACATGATCCGCTATCTGCACATGAACGGCGCGTCGCTGTTCTTTGTTGCGGTCTACATCCACATGTTCCGTGGCCTGTACTACGGGTCTTACAAAGCACCCCGCGAAGTGACGTGGATCATCGGTATGCTGATCTTCGTTCTCATGATGGGCACCGGCTTTATGGGCTACGTTCTGCCTTGGGGTCAGATGTCGTTCTGGGGCGCAACCGTGATCACCGGCCTGTTCGGCGCGATCCCGTTTGTTGGTGAGCCGATCCAGACCCTGCTTTTGGGTGGTCCGGCCGTAGACAACGCGACCCTGAACCGCTTCTTCTCGCTGCACTACCTGCTGCCCTTCGTGATCGCAGCACTGGTAATCGTGCACATCTGGGCCTTCCACACCACAGGCAACAACAACCCAACCGGTGTTGAAGTCCGTCGTGGATCGAAAGCCGAAGCAGAAAAAGACACCCTGCCCTTCTGGCCCTACTTTGTGATCAAGGATTTCCTCGGTCTGGCCGTTGTTCTGGTCGTTTTCTTCGCCATCGTTGGCTTTATGCCGAACTACTTGGGTCACCCCGATAACTACATCGAGGCGAACCCGCTGGTGACACCTGCGCACATCGTGCCCGAATGGTATTTCCTGCCGTTCTATGCGATCCTGCGCGCCTTCACCTCGGAAGTCTGGGTTGTTCAGCTGGTGTCCTTCGTGACCGGCGGTATCATCGACGCCAAGTTCTTTGGTGTTCTGGCGATGTTTGGCGCGATTGCCGTGATGGCTCTGGCCCCTTGGCTCGACACCTCGTCGGTGCGTTCGGCACGGTTCCGTCCGCAGCTCAAGTGGTGGTTCCTGCTGCTGGTTATCGACTTCTTCGCCCTGATGTGGCTGGGTGCGATGCCCGCCGAAGAACCCTATGCAACCTTCTCGCTGATCGGTTCGGCCTACTGGTTCGGCTACTTCCTCGTCATCCTGCCTCTGTTGGGTGTGATCGAGAAGCCGCTGCCACAGCCTGCCACAATCGAAGAAGACTTTGATGCCCACTACGGCAAGTCTTCTGAGACCCCGGCCGAGTAAGAGAAAGGACCGAAAGAGATGTTCAAGAAACTCACCCTCTCGGCCCTGACGGCCCTGACCCTGGGCACCGGTGGCGCAATGGCCGCCGGTGGCGAGAGCCACATCGAGGACATTGCGTTCTCGTATGAAGGTCCGTTTGGCACCTTTGATCAGCACCAGCTGCAGCGCGGCCTTCAGGTCTACACCGAAGTTTGCGCAGCCTGCCACGGTCTTCAGTATGTGCCTCTGCGCACCCTGGGCGACGACGGTGGTCCGCACTTCACCGAAGACGAAGTGCGCGCCTATGCCGAGCAGAACTTTGAAGTGTTCGATCAGGAACTGCTGGATGGCGAAGGCGATTTCCGCCCCGCCAAACCCGCAGACCACTTCCCGGCCGTAACTTCGGCGGGCGCTCCTGACCTGTCCTTGATGGCCAAAGCGCGCGCTGGTTTCTCGGGCCCCTACGGCACTGGCATCAACCAGCTTGTCAAAGGCATGGGTGGTGGCGAATACATCGCGTCGATCCTGACCGGTTACACCGGCAAGGAAAAAACCGAAGCTGGCGCAACGCTGTATGAAAACACTGCCTTCCCAGGTGGCTGGATTTCGATGGCACCGCCGCTTTACGGTGAAGACGTTGAGTATGCCGATGGCCACTCGAACTCGCTGCACCACGAAGCTGAAGATGTATCGGCCTTCCTGATGTGGACAGCTGAGCCCAAAATGATGGCACGCAAACAGGCTGGCTTCACCGCCGTTCTGTTCCTGACCGTCCTGTCGGTTCTGCTGTACCTGACCAACAAACGCATCTGGAAGCCGGTTAAATACGCTCGTAAAGACTGAGCTCAGCCAATCGCTGACATTAGAAAGCCCCGCCAAAAGCGGGGCTTTTTCTTTGCCTGACCTCTGTGTTTGAAGCTAGTCCGTTGTCTGGCCGATGTAGCCACGAAAGGCCGCTGGGGGTGTCTTGAAAAACGCCTCTGTTTCAACAGGTTCATGCACCTGCCCATTGGCGACCAAAACAACCGATTGCGCAAAGCGCCGGGCATCATCCGGGGCGTGAGTGACCATCATCACCAACGCCCCCAATTCATCCGCCACCTCTTGGACCAGAGCCAGCATCTCCTGTTTGAGTGCGGGACCCAGAGCAGAGAATGGCTCATCTAGTAGGATAATCGGACGGGCCTGCAGCAACACCCGCGCCAGGGCCGCACGGCTTTGCTGGCCTCCTGATAGGGTCCCGGGTTTGCGGGGTCCCATCCCTGCAAGACCCACGCGCGCCAAAGCCTGTTCCACTTGTTCATTCTGAACCGGCGAAAGTCGACACCCATCAGGCCGCAGCGCCAAAGCCAGATTGCGCGCGATGGTCATATGCGGAAACAGGTTGCCGTCTTGGAACAGGATCGAGATCGGTCGGTCTTCCGGACGATCGGCGAGCACATCACATTTCCAGCGCAGCACCCCGTCCGCCTGACGGAACCCGGCAATCACGTCCAACAGCGTGGATTTCCCGGCACCGGAGGGCCCCAGCACAGCTACCCGTGCGCCCTCCTGCATCACGAGATCACCGGTCAGGTCCTGGCCATCCATCGTGACCACGAGGTCTTCAATCCTCAACATGTACGCGCCCTCCGCGATCAAACAGCCAGAACAGTCCAAAGCTCAACATCAGCAACAACAATGCGGCCCCTGCCGCGGCCTCCATGCGGTAGGCGCCCATCAAGCGATGGATTTGCAGCGGCAACGTCGCACGGTCGGGATCCGCAAAGAGAGCAATCACCCCCAGATCTCCCATCGCAAGCGCCGCAGTCAGCCCCATGGCAAACCCCAAAGGTCTGCGCAATCGTGGCAACCAAACCAGTCGCAGCCAGGCCCACGGGGTCATCCGTAATGTGGCACCCAGCCTGCCAAAGTCCCGCGCGACCTGTTCCGCCTCTGGCCTCAGGATACGCAGCATAAATGGCAAGGCCATCAAAGCGTTGACCACAGCGGTCACCGGCAAGGCCATGGTGAAGGGGTTTACGAAAGGACGCAGCAGCAAAAACAGCCCTGTGCCAAGCACCAGCGGCGAAATGGCAATCGCTGCAATCGACAACAGCTCACCCCGGCGCGTTGCCAGAGGCAGTGCCCAAAGCACCGCAAGCGTCGTCGAGGCCAGAGCCACCATCAGGGAATGCCCTGCCGCTCGCCAGGTGCCCTCCCCCGCGCCCTCAAGCAGACCCGGCACGCCACGCGCCACAACCAAAGCCAGCGGCGCAAGTAAAAAGGCCGCCGCCAGACCAATCCAAAAGAAATCCAAAACCCGGGCCAGACCGCGTCCATCCCAACGCGCGACCCAACGCCCGCGGCCAATACCAAACCCTTGGGCGGGCGCCAGTTTCAGCGCCACAAGACCGGCGACAAAACCCAAAGTGAGTTGCACCAACCCCAAAACCGCCGCGCGGCCGAGATCGAAATCAAACCGCATGGCCTGATAGATTGCCAGTTCCACAGTGGTCGCCCGGGGACCTCCCCCAAGCGTGAGCGCTACTGCAAAACTGGTGAGGCAAATTACAAAGACCACGGCAAAAGCCCCCGGCGCAATGCGGCGCAGCAGAGGCCATTCCAAAGTGCAAAATACCCCCCAAGGTGTCAGCCCGAGGCTCGACGCCAATCGAAATCGCTCGGCGGGGATGGCCAGCCAGGCCTGCAACAGCATGCGCACCGCCAGAGGAAGATTGAAAAACACATGGGCCAGCACCACGCCGTGGAGCCCGTAGATATTCACGTTTGGCAGGCCCAGCGCATCAAGCGCACCATTCACAAGGCCTGAGCGGCCAAACACTGCCAATAACCCCATGACCGCAACAATCACGGGCAGGATAAACGGGGCTCCCATCAGCGAAACCAACAGGCCCCGCCCCCAAAATGTTTGCCGCGCCAGAGCCCGTGCAACGGGAATGGCAAGGGCTACTGAAAACAACCCCGACAAGGTGGCCTGAAATACGGTAAACCGCAAGGCCTGTAGATCACCGGGGGCCAGATCACCCAGCCCCCCGGCTCGGACCAAAACCGCTCCGATCGGCCCCAGCGTTAAAATCGCCAGGACCAGTGCGGCCAAGATCATCACGACACGATGCACGGGCCGTTACTGCGACAGCGCCGCGCGCCAGGCTTCGATGGCCTCTGCCCGCACTGCGGCGGCCTCATCTTCGGAGTAAAACAGAACCTTTTCCGGCAGGTTCAGTTTCTTGAACCCATCAGGCCATTGATCCTTGGGCAAGGCGGCCGGGATCGACCAGTTGCCAGTGGCGATCATGCCTTGGAACGCCTCTGACAGGATAAATTCCATGAATTGATCTGCCAGTTCAGGCTGGTCTGTGCCTTTCAGCTTGGCCGCAAGTTCGACCATGAAATAATGACCTTCCGGGAAGATCGCGGCCTTTTTGGTTTCATCTTCTTCGGCGATGATGTGATAGGCAGGCGAGGTGGTGTAGCTAAGCACCATATCCGCTTCACCATCGGTGAACATGCCATAGCTTTCCGACCAGCCCCGGGTCACGGTCACGATTTTCGGCGCCAGTTTGGCCCAGGCCTCTTGCGCCTGATCTCCATAGACGGACTGCACCCACAGCACGAGCGCCAGACCTGAGATCGAGCTGCGCGGATCCTGAATCACAAGACGCA
Organism: uncultured Pelagimonas sp.; assembly: GCA_947497905.1. Lineage (GTDB taxonomy): Bacteria > Pseudomonadota > Alphaproteobacteria > Rhodobacterales > Rhodobacteraceae > CANMIH01. The sequence goes on along the minus strand of CANMIH010000001.1, from coordinate 92,149 downwards.
GATCATCTGGTGCCTCAAGCAGAGCCTCAAAGCTTGCCGGCGGTGTGTCGATTTTGGTTGTGTCGTAGATAAACGCTGTGTGGCCATAGTTGAACGGCAGGAACGTGTCGTCCGACCACGGCAACGGCAGTGTCAGACCATCCAGCGCCACGCCATGGGTGCCAAACAGCCCGCTTTCACGGGCCTTTTTGGTCACGTCGGTGTTCAGGCCGATCACCACATCCGCGTCGGTCTGCGCGCCTTCCAACAGGATACGTGGCAGAAGGTCGCCGGGCTTGAACTGCAGATCACAGTTGCACTCAGCTTCAAACAGCTCTTCGATCTTTGGGCCGGGGCCCCATTCCGAAACAAAGTAGTCAGGGGCGTAGACTGTCAGAGCAGGGGTCTCAGCCAGCGCAGTGCTGGCCATCAGGCATCCTGCAGCAAACGTGAAGGCCTTCATGTAGGGTGTCATGGGCTATTCCTCCAAGAGTGCGGCGTCAGGGCAGATTGGGGAGTGTCCAAACCTTCCCTCCGCCGGTGTTAACCGGGTCAGGTTCAACGGGTTCACAGATGTATCTCAGCCCGAACCTTGCGCCGGGCACCCCGAGGTAGGCCGCAACCTAGGGCCGCACTGCCCGGCAATCAAGCGAATTTCCTTGAGACCATCTGCGCCGTGACTTAACAGGTCTTGGACCCCCATTTTCTCGGGGATAAGGAGACACCGCGCCATGAGCCTGAACACATTCGGACATCTCTTCCGCGTCACCACTTGGGGTGAAAGCCACGGACCAGCCCTGGGGGCCACTGTCGATGGCTGTCCTCCGGGTGTTGAGATCACCGAAGAGATGATTCAGGTCTGGATGGATAAACGTAAGCCAGGACAGAATAAATTCACCACGCAGCGACGCGAACCTGATGCGGTGAAGATCCTGTCCGGTGTGTTTGAAGGCAAAACAACCGGCACCTCCATCCAGCTGATGATCGAAAACACCGATCAGCGGTCGAAAGACTACGGCGATATCGCCCAAAAATTCCGTCCCGGACACGCGGATATCACCTATTTCCAGAAATACGGCATCCGCGATTATCGCGGTGGTGGACGGTCTTCCGCCCGCGAAACCGCCGCTCGTGTGGCCGCGGGAGGCCTGGCGCGAGCCGCTTTGGCGAAACTGGCGCCACAGATAGAGATAATTGGCTACATGACCCAGATGGGGCCACATGGGATCGAGCGCAGCCGCATTGATCTTAAACAGATCGACCAAAACCCCTTCTGGTGTCCGGATGCGACCGCCGCCGAGGGTTGGGCCGAGTATCTGGACGGGTTGCGCAAATCCGGCGACAGCGTTGGCGCGGTGATCGAAGTGATTGCGCGCAATGTGCCCGCCGGGATTGGCGCACCCATCTACGGCAAGCTAGACACCGATTTGGCCGCTGCAATGATGTCGATTAATGCGGTCAAAGGTGTGGAGATCGGCGAAGGCATGGCCGCCGCGGCTCTGACCGGGGTCGAGAACGCCGATGAGATCTCAATGGGGCCTGACGGGCCGGAGTATAGCACCAACCATGCCGGTGGAATTTTGGGTGGCATCTCAACGGGTCAGGATCTGGTTGTGCGGTTTGCTGTCAAACCAACCTCTTCCATTCTGACCACGCGGAAAACCATCACCATCGAAGGCGAAGAGACCGAGATTGTCACCAAAGGCCGTCATGACCCCTGTGTCGGCATCCGTGCCGTGCCCGTTGGCGAGGCCATGATGGCCTGCGTCATTCTGGATCACATGCTGCTGCATCGCGGACAGGTAGGTGAAAACGGGGGCCACATCGGCCCCCGCTGATCGTCTTTAGAAGTCTTTCCAGATCCCGGCATCTCCGCCATTGGCCACCTTCAACTGAGGTTGCGCCATTGGCACCGGATCGGGTTCTTTCAGTTCGGCATCCCAACCACCAAGCTTATCTGCTGTTGGCTGAATTGGGGGTGTTGGCGCTTCAACTTTGGTGGCAGTCTTCTGAGCCGTCTGCACCGGAGCAGCCGCGACAACATCGCCTGAGAAGCGCGCCAGAAGTTCGGTCAATCGCGCTGCCTCACCACTCAACTCCTGACTGGACGAGCTCACATCGGCAACCATAGCTGTGTTCTGCTGTGTCACCTTATCCAGCTCACTCACGCCCACGTTGATCTCGCTGACGCCGGAGGCCTGTTCACTGGCCGAGGTCGAGATATCGGCAACCATGACAGAAACATCATTCACACTTTCAGCGATCTGCCCCAGCGTTTCACTGGTTTTCTGAACCAGCCGTTCGCCATCTTCCACCTGAGCGGTGCTGTTAGTGACGAGGTTTTTGATTTCGCGCGCAGACTCGGACGCACGCTGCGCCAATCCACGGACCTCTGAAGCAACAACAGAGAACCCTTTCCCTGCATCCCCTGCCCGCGCAGCTTCTACACCCGCGTTCAGAGCCAAGAGATTGGTTTGGAAGGCAATGTCATCGATCACGCCAATAATCTGATTGATCTGCTCTGACGATTTTGCGATCGACGACATAGCTTCGAGCGCCTGGCCCATGACCAGCTGGCCATCTTCGGCACGACGTCGACCTTCGACCGCTTTGTTCTCCACGTCTTTGGCACGCTCTGCCGCAGAGCGCACGCTCTCGGACAGCTCTTCCAGAGCCGCAGCAGATTGCTCGATTGTAGCAGCCTGCATAACCGCCCGCTGAGACATGTCATCAGACATGGTCGAAAGCTCACGCGAGTTTTCCGCAACCATGCTTGAACTGCCACGAAGCGACCCGACAAGGGTTTCTAGCGTTGCCGCAAGATCATTGAAGTCGTCGCAGAGGCTTACATAGGAGTCGCCCAGTTCAGACCAATCGCTTCCAGTGATACGTTCTTGGAGAGCGCCCCCTTTCAAACGGCTCATGGCCATACTCAGGGTCTGGAAGAGATCAATACGCATTTCGCGTTCGGCGCGAATACGTTTGTCGGCGATCTCTGCTTCGGCCAGTTTTTCCTGCAGCGCCTTCAATTTGCGGGCGATGTCGCCAATTTCGTCTCTGCGCTCTATACCGGAAATCTCACAGCTGAAGTCATTCTCAGCAATCAAACTTACTGCCTCGGCTGCGCGCTGAACCGGGTCCGAAAGTTTGCGTCCAAACAGGAAGGCCAGCACAAGGCCGATCCCGAGCCCGCCAACGAGCCCAGCCAACATCAGCGGTGTGCTTCCTTTGGCCACTTCAAGAACGGCTTGGGTTTCGCCATCCACTTCGGCTGATAGAATGTCTTTCTGCAACCGCAAGGTATCGACATGTCCCTGCAGCAGCGGGATCACTCGATTGCGGAAGTCACGGGACCGCTCGTGGCTGGGAGCCGACTGCATATCCGGCACGGAAACGTGTAACGCGCTCAGCTCCGCAGCGATTGCCATCAAGTTGTCGTATAGCTCTGGTTTCGCAGCCGAAGCCGTCGCAGGGCTGGCAATGATCGCCTCTGCATTTGCAACATGCGCCTCGGCGTTCCCCAAATGCTGCGCCAACTTATCATAGGCTGTGGGTTCACCCCGATCGATCATCAGCACCTGTACAAGCGCGCTATCTACCTCTGCGGTGATACGTGAGATCAAGGTTTCCTGCGATTTGACTGCGTCAGTCGCGACAACGAGGCTTCCGAGACGAGAGTTCGTCAAAACTGAAAACGAAGCACTTGCAGCCAAAAGAATAAGAAATGCACCCGCGAACGCGAATATCTGCGTTCGAATCGAAAATCTACTCATGGTTCCTGTCACCACTCCTGTTCTATTGCCCTAGGGCTAGTGCAGAGGGAGTTAAGAAACCTTTTCACTCAGAAACTAGAAGTCACCAGAGTTTAAGCTTTTTTACTTTCAACTCTTTCTATTCGCGCAAGCTGTACTGCAAGAATCCCGAATGTGATGATAGCAACGCCGAAAATATCCTGCATTTTCAATGTCTCTCCCAGCAGTATCGCGGCAAAAGCCACGCCCAGAAAGGGATTGAGAAAGTGAAATGTAGCCGCGCGCACCGCGCCGATCCGGTTGACCAACAGGAACCAGACAAAGGTTGCCGCCAGACCAGGAACAAGCGTCGTATAGATAAAGGCCAACACCAGTTTCAGTGAGATGGCCACCTCCAGTGTCTCAAGCGAGAGCGCAAAAGGCCAAAGTGCAGCACTACCGACGAGCATCTGTACACCAACCACCATCATAAAGTTGCCCCCAGAGCTGGCGCCGCGCATGGACATGGTTGCAACAGTCAGAGCAATCACCCCGACGACGCACAGGGCCACTCCGGTCAAATCAACTCCGCCGCTCAGGCGTGCCCCCATGATCACCCCAACGCCAACCACACCGGCAACAAGGCCCAGAATTGCCAGAGGCCGGGGTTCCTCGCCAAAAATGGCCCAGCCCGCCAGTGCCACCAAGAGCGGCATGGTTGAGGCAATAATTGCCGCCAGCGAGGCTTCGATCCACTGCATGGCGACGAAATTCAGCCCCAGATAGAGCGCGTTCTGGCAGACGCCAAACACAATGATGGCCCGCCACTGGGCACGGGTAAAGCGAAGAGATTGCCCCATGATTTTGGCAATGCCAACCGCCAGTACGCCTGAGATCATGAAGCGCAGAGCCAGCGCAAACAGCGGAGGCGCCTCAGCGACAATAATACGGGCGGACGTAAAGGCCGAAGACCACATGGCCGCAAAAGCCAAACCAAAGAGAAGCGCTCGAATATCCATACTCACCCACTAGTGTGCTTTGATCAGACAGAAAACCCCTACCAAGGGCGGGTTTACCGGAATTGTTTCAAACCCCTGAACACGTTACATTCACATCAATGACAGATTTCATTCGCACCGAAAGGATTCACCATGCGTAGCGCAATTTTTGCCGCCGGGCTTGCCCTGCTGCCCGTCGCCTCTCTGGCCCAAACCGTCAACGCCGAAGACCCCGACCGTCTGGTGTATTTGCTCCAGAACGAAGGCTATCTCGCGACCGTGGGCACCGATGATGTGGGCGACCCCAAAATCAGCGGTAAGATCAGCGGCACCAACTACAATATCTTCTTCTATGACTGCACCAACAATGCCAACTGTCTGACCATTCAGTTCCAGGCCGCCTATGACATGTCCAACGGCATGAGCCTGGCACGTGCCAATCAGTGGAACTCGGAAAAGCGCTATGCCTCGGTGTTTCTTGACGACGAAATGGACCCGTTTCTTCAGATGGACATGAACATCGATTTTGGTGTGTCCGAGAAAAACTTTGTCGACAACTTCACACTCTGGACCCAGATGGTCGACAGTTTTGAAGATTTCATCGACTGGTAAACTGCGTTTATAGACCCCGAAAAGCGTCCGCATGTCGGGCGCTTTTTTGCATTCCAAGCCTATCTAAAGACATACAAAATCTCGGAGCACGTCAAGCTGATGGCGAAATTCCTGCATATACATGACTTATGCACAAAAAAACCCCGCAGCATCCGGTGATGCAACGGGGCAAGGTAGGTGCCAGTGAAAAGCTCAACTGGCACCGGCGGTGTCATGTTTTGTTCGTTATTCCAATGACATCCCGGTCACTCGGACAGATCACCGTCCGAGCGAATTTCAATTTGCTGCGCTCAGTTCGGGCGTTCGCTCATTTCCGATCGGATCTGTTGGCGCAGCACGTCAATGGGCACCACTTTGCCTTCCCGTTTGAAGCACCAGTAGGTCCAGCCATTGCAGCTTGGGGCGCCTTCAAGCTTGGCACCGACCTGATGGATCGATCCTTTGATGTCGTCACCGACCAGAGTGCCGTCTGCACGCACCTTGGCTTTGTGGCGGCCGTTCATGCTCCAGAGCTCTTCACCCGGACGCAGCATGCCACGCTCAACCAACTGACCAAATGGCACGCGCGGTTCGGCACGTTTCGAAGTCGACACCTGAAGCAGTGAATTGTCGAGGCGACGCACATCCGCAATACGAGATTCTGCAACTTTGCGGTACGACGGCTCACGCTCGATCCCGATCCAGTCGCGCCCCAGCATCTTGGCAACGGCACCCGTGGTGCCTGTGCCAAAGAACGGGTCCAGCACAACATCACCAGGATTGGTCGCGCCAACCAGAATACGGTGCAGCAAAGACATTGGTTTCTGCGTCGGGTGGGCCTTGTCACCGTTTTCGTCCTTCAGACGTTCCCCACCATTGCAGATCGGCAGAACCCAGTCCGACCGCATCTGAATGCCTTCATTCAACGCCTTCAGCGCTTCGTAGTTGAAGGTGTATTTCGCGCCTTCCGATTTGGACGCCCAGATCATGGTTTCATGCGCATTGGTAAACCGTTTGCCACGGAAATTCGGCATCGGGTTTGATTTGCGCCACACAACGTCATTCAGGATCCAGAACCCTTGATCCTGAAGCGATGCACCAACACGGAAAATGTTGTGATACGACCCAATGACCCAGATGGCCCCATTGGGTTTCAACAGGCGCCGTGCCGCCGCAAGCCAGTCTTTGGTGAATTTGTCATAGACCGCGAAACTGCTGAACTGGTCCCATGCGTCATCAACCGCATCCACCTTGGAGTTATCCGGCCGGTGCAGATCGCCTTTCAGCTGCAGGTTATAGGGCGGATCTGCAAAGATCAGATCAACGCTATTCGCAGGGAGGCTGTTCATCACCTCCACACAGTCCCCAGCAAGAATCGAGTTTAGAGGGAGCGCTTTCGCGCCCTTCTTCTTGGTCGTATTCGTCATGTTCTGCCTCAAATCCACGGCGCTTTTGCGCTCTTTGGTTGAGGCCAAAGATGAGTCATTGACGATTCGCCGTCAATTTCTTTTTTGAATCAGCGCGTTAAGATTTACCCTTGATACAAGATATTGTGTACGGGTTTGAACGAACGCCTATGATGAGGGGTCAAGCCGATTTTAACCAAAGCTTCACGGTGTTGCTTTGTTGGATATCCGGCGTTCTTTTCCCACCCATAGCCGGGAAACTGTTGCGCCAAATCCTGCATGATCGCATCACGACGTGTTTTCGCAACAATAGAAGCCGCCGCAATCGACTGAGATCGGGCATCTCCTTTCACGACCGCTGTGGCCGGACAAGGCAGTGTTTTTGGCAGTTTGTTACCATCCACCAGGAGATGCTGGGGCACCTGAGGCAGGGCAGACACCGCCCGTTCCATCGCCAGAAGGCTGGCCTGAAGGATGTTGATCTCGTCGATTTCTTCGACGTTCGCTTCGCCCACACCGACCCACGAAGATTGCAAAATCAGCGCATTCAGGAACTCGCGTTTTTTGGCGCTGAGCGCCTTTGAGTCCGCAAGACCCTCGGGGATATTGGCAGGATCTAGGATCACCGCAGCGGCAATCACTGGGCCCGCCAGAGGCCCCCGCCCCACTTCATCCACACCGGCCAGCCGAAGGCCTTCGGCACGAAAGGGCGAATCCACATTGTCGTCGGTCAAAATCATGCGCGCAGCAGAACCGCATTCAGCGCGCGCAGACAAGCCTTGGCTTATCCACAGTTACAATACTGCCACAGAAGGGAAGACCCGCGTCAGACCACCGCTGAAATCAGGGAAAGCACGGCCACTTCATCGGTGATCACGCGGTCGCCCACGCGTTTGGCGAGCAGCTTACGCTCAGACTGTGACAGCTGAAGCAAAATAGGGCGCACGGTGCCTGGCTCGATGATCTCGGTGATCTCAACCTCGTCGCGAAACGCGCGGATCAGGGCCTGCCGCATCAGGTAAGCAAGCGGCAAGGTTTCGGTGCTCAGCTTGACCAATCGCAGACGCAATTCGTCTGGCAATCGCAGCGTCAAAGCCTTCCTGACATCCCGCTTGCTCATAACTTCTCCGCAATTTCACTGGGTTAGCTTCTGCTTCCCGCATCGGTCTTAAATGAAACTGAGGCTCATGCCACGCCTTGGTTTGTGTCAATGGCAAGCAATTCTCTTCAAATTAAACGAACAAAGGCGCTCAAATGAGCGCCTTTGCCAGAAGTCATGCGACTTCACCTTTCCATATGTGGAAGGGTGATTACATCATGCCGCCCATGTCGGGCATTGCAGGTGCTGCACCACCGTCTTTCGACGGCTTGTCCGCAACCATTGCTTCGGTGGTGATCAGCAGACCAGCAACCGATGCCGCGTCTTCCAGAGCGGTACGGGTTACTTTGGCCGGATCGATCACACCAAACGAGAACATGTCGCCATATTCGTCGGTCTGCGCGTTGTAGCCGAAGGAAGCTTCTTCCGACTCGCGGACTTTGCCAGCAACAACTGCACCGTCAACACCGGCGTTCTCTGCGATCTGACGCAGAGGCGCTTCGATGGCGCGGCGAACGATCGCGATACCAGCGTTCTGGTCAGCGTTTGCACCTTCCAGACCTTCCAGAGCCTTGCCGGCCTGAACCACTGCAACACCACCACCAACGATGACGCCTTCCTGCACAGCTGCGCGGGTTGCGTTCAGAGCATCGTCAACGCGGTCTTTGCGCTCTTTCACTTCCACTTCGGTCATGCCACCAACGCGGATCACGGCAACACCGCCTGCCAGTTTGGCAACGCGCTCTTGCAGCTTCTCACGGTCGTAGTCCGACGAAGTTTCTTCGATCTGAGTGCGGATCTGAGCAACACGTGCTGCGATCTCGGCTTTCTCGCCCGAACCGTCAACGATGGTGGTCTCGTCTTTCGAGATCTGAACCTTCTTGGCGGTGCCCAGCATGTCCATGGTAACCGACTCGAGCTTCATGCCCAGGTCTTCGCTGATCACCTGACCACCGGTCAGGATTGCGATGTCCTGCAGCATGGCTTTGCGGCGATCGCCGAAGCCAGGTGCTTTAACAGCAGCAATTTTCAGGCCGCCACGCAGTTTGTTCACAACCAGAGTTGCCAGCGCTTCACCTTCTACGTCTTCTGCAATGATCAGCAGCGGCTTTTGCGACTGGATCACCTGCTCGAGCAGCGGAACCATCGGCTGCAGCGACGAGAGCTTTTTCTCGTGCAGCAGGATCATGCAGTCTTCGAGATCTGCGATCATTTTGTCCGGGTTAGTCACGAAGTACGGCGACAGGTAGCCGCGGTCGAACTGCATGCCTTCAACAACAGTGGTCTCGGTTTCCAGACCTTTGTTCTCTTCAACGGTGATCACGCCCTCGTTGCCAACTTTCTGCATCGCGTCTGCGATCTGCTGGCCGATTTCTGCTTCGCCGTTTGCCGAGATGGTGCCAACCTGAGCAACTTCTGCGCTGTCTTTAACTTCGCGGGCCATGCCCTTGATGCCTTCAACAACTTTTGCAGTCGCCAGATCGATACCGCGCTTCAGGTCCATCGGGTTCAGACCAGCAGCAACCTGCTTGAGGCCTTCTTTAACGATGGCTTGTGCCAGAACGGTCGCGGTGGTGGTGCCGTCGCCTGCTTCGTCGTTGGTACGCGAAGCAACTTCTTTCACCATCTGGGCGCCCATGTTCTCGAACTTGTCTTCAAGCTCGATCTCTTTGGCAACCGACACACCGTCTTTGGTGATGCGCGGAGCACCAAACGATTTGTCCAGAACAACGTTGCGGCCTTTCGGGCCCAGGGTCACCTTGACAGCGTCTGCCAGGATGTTGACGCCGTTCAGCATACGGGTGCGGGCGTCGGTGTCGAATTTCACGTCCTTAGCGGCCATGTGTATTCTCCTAGAATATCGGAATTGTCAGAAAAGCGGTGGGGCAAAGCCCCAGATCCTTAGGAAATAACGCCCAGGATGTCGCTTTCTTTCATGATCAGCAGCTCTTCGCCGTCGACGGTAACCTCGGTGCCCGACCATTTGCCGAACAGGATTTTGTCACCTTCGCTGACGGCCATTGCGATCAGCTCGCCGCTGTCCTTGCGGGCGCCTTCGCCACAAGCAACAACCATGCCTTCAGCAGGCTTTTCTTTTGCGCTTTCGGGAATGATCAGACCGCCGGCGGTCTTTTCGTCACTTTCCACACGGCGAACCAGCACACGGTCGTGAAGCGGTTTAAATGCCATCTTTGATGCTCCTAGCTCAAAGGATTGTTCTCATACACCCCGCCAAGCGGGGTCGTTATCACTCACCCTAGTCGAGTGCTAACGACGAGAAGCTAGGAATGGCTCACGCTGTTGTCAACATGGAATCAGGTAAAAAAACAGGGGGCGCAGGGCCCCCTATCAAACAGAGTGTTTCCAATTCACGGCGAAGCACGCCAATTCACGCGACACGCTCAGCGAGATGAGGAAAACTGGCCCGGAAACGGCTAAATTTATGCGCCCCGCAGATCACAGGTTCATAGCGTGCCGGGTTGTCTGCGCCAACACATGTGGCCAAAGGAGCAAACTCGGCATCCGCATCTGCATCGATAAAGAACGGGATTGAGTACCTTTCGCGTCCCGAGCTGTTAACAACACGATGGAGATTGGCCAGATAGAGATCGTTGGTCAGACGCTGGATCAGGTCTCCGATGTTGATCACAAATGTACCCGGAATGGGCGGCCCTTCTACCCAGACCCCATCACGGTTCATCACCTGTAGCCCGCCAACATCGTCCTGCGCCAGAATGGTCAGACAGCCATAGTCGGTATGCGCACCGATCCCCATCATGCTTTCGTCAATCTGGCCGTCTTGCGGCGGATAATGCAACAATCTCTGGATGCTGATTGGGTTCTTCAGTTTTGCGGCAAAAAACTCGGGGTCCAGATCGAGGCTGAGCGCAATCACCCGCATCAACCCCTGTGACAGCTTTTTGGCCGCCTCATGATATCCATAGACAGCCTTACGAAATGCGGGCAAAGCGGCCGGCCACTGGTTGGGGCCAAAGAACGGCGCCTCAAGCGCGGCGCGCTCAGGCCCGAGGTCAAAGCACTCTTTCAGATCTTTGGTTTTGGTCGGGTCCGTGTTTTCTCCAAAGATCTCGATATAGCCCCGCAGTGCCACATCACTTTGCGAAATATGCAGATCCATTTTCTGCTCAAGCGGCAGATCAAAAAAGGCGCGCGCCTGATCAAATGCGCTCTGCACCGTGACCTCCGGCACGCCGTGATTTTTGACATAAAAAAAGCCCACATGGGTCAGCGCCCAACGGATGTCTTTGGCGACCTGGAACAGATCGCCACCCTGCGAAATCGCACCAATATCGATCACTGGAATGCTGTCAAAAGACTGTCGCTGTGCCCGCAGCCTATCCTGCAACCGGTCAAGATCATGTTGCGCCATCTGCGCTCCTCCACGTTACCTGCGCCCTTTCATCCTCTTCGAGAACACATGCCGCAACGTGGAAAAAATACAACCTGAGTTTAGTTCAGATAATTCCAGACTGCATCATGCCGATAAATATATGAGATATTTGCCGCATACAGATGCATGCATTTCATCCAAGTGAATGACACTCTTCAACTTGCACCACGCGCAAAGACCGGCGAAACTTGGTGAACTACAGGAGATACATGATGATAACCGGTCAATGCGAATGCGGTGGGGTGCGCTTTCAGATGCCTGAGGCCCGTCAAGAGATTACGATTTGTCATTGCAGCCAATGCCGCAGAACAAGCGGACACCTCTGGGCCGCCACCAATGCGCCGTTTGACAGCCTCACATTTCTAAGTGACGACACCCTGACCTGGTATACTTCTTCCGATTTCGCCAAACGCGGGTTTTGCAATCGCTGCGGGTCGAGCCTGTTCTATCGCATGACGGGCGAAGCGGGCATCGGCATCGCGGCGGGTTGCCTGGACGACACCTCAAGCATGCGGGTGGGCAAACACATCTTTGTCAAAGACAAGGGGGACTATTACGCCATCTCCGAAGACGAGCCGCAAATTCAGCGGTTCTGATCGTCGCCCCAGCTATAGGCCCAATGTTTAAGCCCAGCAAACCCAGCCGGACTTAACCCATAAACACCCGTCTCAACCTTTTCGAACCATCCATAGTGGTTGGAGCGCATCAATGTTGTTGCCTTCTCCACGCCCGTGGCTTTCGCAACATCTTTGCCCCGAGATGGGCCCACCTCCGCGAGCATAGCCGCACATTTCAACGCATCCTGCCGATAGGCGGTGACAATGCCATGCCGCGTGGCGCCACCTTGATTGGGATCACCTTCCAGCCGTTGAAACTCGCGCAGCAACCGCGCCTGTTTCACCTTGCTTTTGCGTGGCGCATAGGGGCCCGGATCGCACTGCACTTCCACACGTCCATCCGAGAGCACGGTCATAAACCCAAGCCCCAACCGCCGACAGAGCGCCAGATTGTCTTTCAGCGACCGTCGCGCGCTCCGCCCAGTGGGCTTTGGCACCGCGATATACACATGATCCGTCACCGCAAGCCGCGCCACCGCCTGATGAAACAGAGTGAGCGAGATCTTTAATTTCAGCTCAACAATGACCGGTGGCTCATCACCACGCAGCGCCATCAGGTCCGCAGCCCCCACCTCGCCTTTGACGACATAGCCCTGCGCCTCAAGCAGAGCCTTCACCGGCCCATATAAGTCACTCTCTCGTTCCATGGCTGTTAAAATCACCTTTGACCAACGGCTTGGCAATCCCTCTCTGCTCAGGCAGGGTGCGCACAACCAAATTGCCCTAGGTGCGCCGATGTTTCGTTCACTTGTTTTTCTCCTCCTGTTCCCCGTACAGGTCGCAGCGCTCTGTCAGGGGCAGGACCTGCGCCCTCTTCTGACCGAGGACGAACAGGTCGCCCTGCAACAGCAAGTGGCGGAGACCCCCTACCCCGAGGGCAACCACTGGCGCGCCACCAAGGGGGATGAGGTCATTCATCTGGTTGGCACCATGCATCTGACCGATCCTCGGCTTGAGGGCCCCGCCGCCCGCATCGCCCCGATCATCGAGACCGCTGGCTACCTGCTACTTGAGGCGACCGCAGCCGAGAAAAAAGAGCTTGAACAGAGGCTCGCCAGTGATCCAAGCATCCTGTTCCTTGAAGGCCAGACCCTGATTGAGCTCATGCCCAAGGGGGACTGGGATCGTCTTGTTGTGGCCTTGAAAGCGCGAGGCGTGCCAAGCTTTATGGCCGCGAAAATGCGCCCTTGGTATGTTTCCATGCTGCTGGGGATGCCCGCCTGCATGGATATTCAGACCATGACCGAGGCGGGCCTCGACGCAACGCTGGAACAGGTGGCCACAGCCAATGCGGTTCCGATGGCCCCGCTGGAAGACCCCACAACCCTGTTTCGCGCCTTCAGCTCTATGGACATGCCCCTGCAACTGGCCATGATCCGGTCTGCACTGATGTCACCAGAAAGCTCGGAAGACCTGTTTGAAACCGTGTTGCTGGGCTATTTCAACGAGAACCACGCCGAGCTGCAGATTGCGCTTGAATTGCTGACTCCGCATTTGGCGCCCATGTCCGACATCGACTATCAGGCCGTGTTTGAGGCCATGAACAGCCGACTGTTGGATGCCCGCAACCGCGCCTGGATCCCGGTCATTCTTGACGCCACCGAGAAAACCGACGGCCATATTGTAGTGGCCTTTGGTGCGGCGCATCTGGGCGGCGAAAACGGGGTGCTCGCCCTGTTAGACGCCCAGGGATTCACCCTGGAACGCCTGCCGTTCTAATTTCCCTCTGGCCTGAGGCGCACAAACTTCTGCTCAAACACTTCGGTGCCCCACTGGCTACCGGGCTGTTCCTCAACAAGCTCAAACCCATGCATCTCATAAAGATGCCGCGCCGCATCCAACCCGCGAAAGGTCCACAGATGGGTTTCCTCAAACTCACGCGCATCCACGTGCTCCAGCGCGCGCTGCAACAAATCACGCCCCACACCGCGCCCGCGACAGGCCTCTGACATGATAAACCACCGCAAATGTGCCACGCCGGGAGCGAGATCTTCCCCATCTATGGCAATTGTGCCGACAATCTCGCTCCCCAACTCGGCCCGCAGCACCAGATTGCCGGGATATTCCAGGCGACCATAGAACTCATCCATTTCACGCGCGAGCTTGCGCTCAAAGACCAGCCCAAAGCCATAGTTCTGGCTGCAAAATCTCGCCTGCAACTCAACGGCCCGCGACAACAATCCAACAACGGGACCGGCAGCGATATCGACCTGCCGCGCCTCTCGATTTCCCAAAGCGCGCGCATAGGTCTGTAACCCGTCGGTGACCAAACGCCGATCCGTGGCCGTGAGCTGCTCAAACGCATCGCGCACCTGTCCCCGCCCAAAGGCAGCAATACGGGCAAAAAGCGCCCGCCCCTCCGCCGTAAGCTTCAACACCTTGCGGCGCGGGTCCTCACCATCGCGTTGGGTTGCAACAAACCCCTTGCGTTCAAGCCCCGTCAGAAGCCGACTGATTGTCGATTTATCAAGCATCAGAGTCTTGCGCAGATCCACAGCAGAACTGCCCCGGCGCTCGCCGATCTCAATGATCGCATGCACCCCCGACGCCGACAGATCGGTGCCCGCAAGATCCGGTTTCAAAAAGCCCAGCTGGCGCACAATCGCACGCGAACTGGCCCGAACGGCATCGATGTGCCCGCTATCCAAGTGATTCATAGTTGCATCATGCAACTAAATTTTCGACACCCCAAACAAAAAAGCCCCGAGATACTCTCGGGGCTTGGAAACTTGGCCTTAGGGCCGTGTTACGCCGCGAGGCCACGCCCCTTTAGAAGGGCTTCAACACCGGGCATCCGTCCGCGGAATGCAGTATAAAGCTCTTCCGCATCCCGCGATCCACCAGCGGACAGGATGAATTTCTCCAACTTGCCCGCGGTTTCGGGATCAAAGGCGCCACCCGCCTCTTCAAAGGCCTCGAAGGCATCGGCATCCATCACCTCAGACCACATATAGCTGTAGTATCCGCTGGAATAACCGTCGCCCGAAAAGACATGGGCAAACTGAGGTGTCGCGTGGCGCATACCAATCGCGCGCGGCATACCGATCTCTTCCAAAACCTCGGCTTGTTTCTGCATCACATCACCGGGGGCTGCGCCCTCGTGGAACGCCAGATCCACCAGCGCCGATGCAACATATTCCACGGTCTGGAACCCCATATCGAAGGTTGCCGCGCCCAGAACCTTATCCAAAAGCTCCTTTGGCATCGCCTCACCGGTTTCGGAATGCAGGGCAAATTCGGCCAGCACCTCCGGCACTTCCAACCAATGTTCATACAGCTGACTTGGCAGTTCAACGAAATCACGCGCCACCGAGGTGCCCGAGATCATCTCATAGGTGACATTCGACAGCATCTGATGCAGCGCATGACCAAACTCATGGAACAAAGTCCGTGCATCGTCATAGGACAGCAGCGCAGGCTCCCCTTTGGCAAAGTTGCAGACATTGGTCACAACCGGGATCTGCACGTCAGGGAATTTACGCTGGGTGCGGAACGCTGAACACCACGCCCCCGACCGTTTCGAGCCACGCGCAAAATAGTCGCCGATGAAAATCGCGATCACCTGCCCGTCGCGCGCCACTTCCCAGGCCCGACAGTCTTCGTGATACAGCGGCACATCCAGCGGCGTGAACTCAAGACCAAACAGGCGTGTTGCACAGGCAAACGACGCCTCGATCATGCGCTCAAGCTGGAAATAGGGCTTCACCTCGGCCTCATCCAGATCGTGCTCTGCCTTGCGGCGCTTCTCCGCATAATAGCGCCAATCCCAGGCCTCAAGCGGCCCTTCGATACCGTCAGCATGCAGCATCGCTTCGAGCGTATTGGCATCTGCTTCGGCCTGCGCCTTGGCGGGCGCCCAGACCTGCATCAACAGATCCCGCACCCGATCCGGCGACCCCGCCATTTCGGTTTCAAGTTTGAACTGAGCGAAATCACCATAGCCCAACAGCTTCGCACGTTCCTCGCGCAGCTTAAGCGTTTCCCCCGCGATGCCACGGTTGTCGGTCTCGCCCCCGTTTGCGCCACGCGCGGCCCAGGCTGCATAGGATTTTTCGCGCAGATCGCGCCGGGGTGAGAACTGCAGGAAGGGCACAATCACCGACCGCGACAAGGTCACCACCGGACCAAGCCCGCGCTCTTCCCCGGCCGAGCGCATCGCACCAATGACAAAATCGGGCAGCCCCGCAAGATCCCCTTCTTCCAGCTCCATCACCCAGTCACGTTCATCCGCCAAAAGGTTCTGCGTGAAGGAGGTGCCCAGAACCGCAAGACGGTTTTTCACCTCGGTCATGCGATCGGCGTCGGCCCCTTCAAGAGCGGCCCCGGCGCGGACGAAATTGCGATGGATCAGCATCAAGACCCGCGCCTGCTCATCACTCAGGTCCAGTGTCTCGCGGGCCTCCCAAACCGTGCGAATGCGGGCAAACAGTGCCGTGTTGGAGTAGATCGCCGAGCTATGCGCCGCAAACTTGGGCGAATATTCCCGCATCAGCGCCTCGCGCGCCTCATTGCTGTCGGCCCCTGCAATGTTGAAGAACACCGACGCCGCCTTGTCCAGATCCGCCCCGGTGCGCATCATCGCTTCGACAGTGTTTTCAAAACTCGCAGGCTCGGGGTTTTCGGCAATCGCTGCAATCTCGGCCAGATCCGCCGCCATTCCGGCATCAAAAGCCGGGCCAAAGTGGCTGTCTTCGATGGCATCAAACGGGGGTAGATCAAACGGTGTGTCCCAGGCGGTCTGCAACGGATTGGTCATGAGGCTCTCCAAATGGCTTTCCTCAGACCTAGGACGCAAACCCAGGTGTTGCAACAGGCCTAGGTAGACGCGTCCGCTGTTCCGCCTCCACAGACCGGACAATCGCCCCGCTTTTTCAAACCAATCTTACGGGTCTCTCCCCAGAGCGCGTCATAGATCAGCATCTCACCACGCAAAACCGCTCCCGCCCCCGAGATCCGTTTAACCGTCTCTGCCGCCATCATCGAACCAACAACACCCGGTAACGGCCCAAGAACACCTGCTTCGGCACAACTGGGTGCCAGTTCAGGCGCGGGAGCCTGCGGGAAAATGCATTGATAACAAGGGCCATCCACCTTGGGATCAAAGACAGACACCTGTCCCTCCCATTGGCTCAACGCGCCCGACACAAGAGGTTTGCCAAGCTTCACAGCCATCCGGTTTGCCAAATAGCGGGTGTCGAAATTATCCGTACCGTCCAGAATCAGATCGTATTCTTTAAAAAGCTCTTCCGCGATTTCTTCGGTCAGGCGACGTTTGTAGCATTTGACATCGAGATAGGGGTTGATGCCCTCCATCGCGTGCTGGGCAGAAAACACCTTGGGCATGCCAATGGTATCGTCGCGGTGGATCACCTGCCGCTGCAGGTTCCCGCTGTCGACGACATCATCATCAATGACCCCGATCCGCCCGATCCCCGCCGCCGCAAGATAAAGCAGCGTAGGCGATCCAAGCCCACCTGCCCCAATCACCAGAACCGCCGCGCGTTTCAGCTTGGCCTGTCCTGGCCCACCCAGTTCGCGCAACACAATGTGGCGGGCATAGCGCTCCAGCTCTCCATCAGAAAACAGCGGTTTGTCAGCCGGGTTGTCAGCCTCATCTTTGACCTTTGCCCGCTCGCGCAGTTTTGTCAGGCCAACCCGATACCCCCAGACCAGCGCGGCAAAGCCCAGCAAGATCAACCAAAGTGCGGCGCTGCCCCCGGTGGCTTCGCGCAGGGGGTGCCCGTCTTGCAAAACAAGGTGCAAGAGGATCACACAGGAAAACAGCACCGCAAGAATGCCCAAGCGCAAAGCTTTGGGCGTCTGAAACAGATGTCCCGCGCCCCAAAGCATCGCAGCCAATGCCAATACCAAAATCATGGAGATCCCCCTACGCCAGAGTGGCGTATATATAGTCCAAACCGGGCCGCGTCCAACGCGACCCGCCTCGGATTTAGGCCTTGGCCGCTGTCACA
Organism: uncultured Pelagimonas sp.; assembly: GCA_947497905.1. GTDB lineage: Bacteria > Pseudomonadota > Alphaproteobacteria > Rhodobacterales > Rhodobacteraceae > CANMIH01. Next base: position 74,344 of record CANMIH010000001.1, on the reverse strand, counting down.
ATCAATTCGACTTTCAGCTCAGGCCGCGCCAGTTTGGCTTCGCCACAGGCCCGCGCGGGCGCATGACCTTCAGGAACCCACGCATCCCAAACAGCATTCATTTCTGCAAAGTCAGCCATATCTGCCAGCCAGATGATGCACTGCAGCATGTGATTCTTATCGCTGCCCGCTTCGGCCAATAACGCTTCGACCTTTTCCAGACACTGACGGGTTTGATCCGCCACACTGTCGCCTGCGGTGCCCACCTGCCCACACAGGTAAATCGTGTCGCCGTGTGTCACGATCTTGCTCATACGTTGTCCAATGTGCTGACGCTCGATCTCAGCCATCTTGTTCGTCCTTCCGTTATGCCCTGGCAAAGCGCGCAGGGTCCAATGCCATTAAAATGTCTGATCCCAGAACCGGATCTCGTTTCATCACCAGATCACAGGCCAACTGCGACAGGGCCGGCGCGGTTTGAATGCCATAGCCCCCCTGTCCCGCCAACCAGAACAAACCTTCAGCCTGCGGATCAAATCCCACAACCGGGGTACGGTCTGGCGCAAAACTGCGCAAGCCCGCCCAGCTGTGCTCCACCCGTGTGACCGGAATATCCAATGCCTGCTCAAAGCGATACAAGCCTTCGGCCAGCACCATATCATCGGCCCAGGCATCGTGCGCCTCTACCGCATCTTCATCTTCAGGGCTGACCATCAATCGCCCTCCTTCGGGGCGGGCATACCAATCCAACCCGGCGCTGGCCACCATCGGCCAGCGGGCAAACTCAATCCCGTCAGGCATCGGAATCAGCGCAGCCGAGCGACGGTAGGGCACAACACCCGTGTCCAACCCCGCGGCCATCTCACCAATCTGGGCCGCCCAGGCCCCAGCCGCATTGATCACAATGGGCGCTTCATAAGTTTCCTCTTGGGCGTCTACACGCCAGACACCGTCGGACCGTGTCATGGACTGGACCTTGGCTTTGGTGAGGATACGGCCACCCCGCTCACGCAACAGCCGGGTAAATCCGGTCAGAAGACGATCCACATCCATGTCCTGCGCGTCCCATTCAATGGCCGCCCCCACGACATAACCATCCCGCAGGGCTGGTACAATTTCCCGCGCCTCAGCAGGGCTCAGCCACTCCATACCCGTGGCCCCTGCAACATAATCTTGCAGATCCGTCACCTGATCGGCATTTGCCACGGTAAGCTCACCCCTTGGGGACAGGATCGACTGATCCGAAACGCCCTCCGGTTCCTCCAGAAACCCGGCAGAGGCCCCATTGAGCACCCGTAGCACGTCATTGCCATAGTTGCGCACAAACAACGCCGCCGACCGACCACTGGCGTGATAGCCGGTGTGCTCTTCCATTTCCAAAACCAGCACCGACAGGTGTTCCGCCAATCGCGCCGCCGCACTGACCCCGGCAATTCCTCCCCCGATCACAAGAACATCAACCGATTTCATACCTGGCCTCCCCTGCAAAGAGTGCTGACATCGTTGTCAGCCAGCACCGACATTCATGACGGCCCGCGCGGAAGGTGCAAGCTGTTCAACTCACAACAGGTTCAAAAATTCGCATAAATATAACGCATCACATGATTTTTCGCCTTGAGAAAATACGCGCGGCTTTCCTATGTAAAACACTCACCTTTATCGGTTGACAGGGTGCGCTCGAACCTGATTAAAAGCGTCAAGTTCAAAGCTGAGTAAAATACTCTACTACGAGGAGCGCGTAATGCCCAAGTTCGGCCTTTCTTCCACAACAGCCATCGTTGCAGCCACTCTGATCGCCGGTTCGGCCCTTGCCGACACCTACGGCCCTTTCCCCGTCACCCTGCAGGGCTATGACGGCGAGAAGACCAACTCGGTGTCCTATTCGGGTCAGATCGCGCGTCACACGCTGGAAAAAAGCCTGAAATCGCTGGCGGGTCGTGGCAATGGTGGCGCCAATGCTGCCGAGCTGGAAGCCCTGATGCTGGCCTACTTCAACGGCAGCGACAGCGATCTTGAGATCGTTTCGCCCAAATCAAAAGACGGCTTCCCGATTTCGCAATCCACCGTGGGTGCGATCTCGAAAGGCAAAAACATCGCCGGCAAATTCTACAACGGCGCAATGCCTGCGTGGCCCGGCAACATGGCCGGCAAAGACGTTGTGCTGCACATGATCAGCAACGCCGCCGCCGCCAACAAAGGCTTTGACGCCGAAAACGGTTATGACTGGGGTCAGCTGATCTCCAAATACACCATGGGCGCCATGATGTTTAACCAGTCGGTCGACAACTACCTCGACGAGAAACTGGCCGCCGACGTAAAACCCAACGACAAGCCTTACAAAGACGGTGCCTACTACACCGGTAAAGAGCATTCGTGGGACGAAGGCTTTGGCTACTGGGGTGCACCGGCACACACCATGGATCTGACTCCTAAGCAGGCCTATGCCATTGCGAAAGGTAAAGATCTGGCCGCAGCGGACGCCAATGGTGACGGTGTTGTTGACCTGAAAACCGAGTATGTCTTTGGCCCGGCCTATTACGCCGCAGGCGCGGACAAAGGCGGCACCCAGACCACCAACTACATGCACACCATCATGCAGGCCTTCATCGACGGTCGTCAGGTGATCGCAGACGCCAATGGCGCGGCCCTGACCGACGATCAGCGCGCCAAGCTGGTGTCCTATGCGGCAACCATCGAAGGCAACTGGGAAAAGGTTCTCGCAGAAGCCACCTTCAAATATGCTGGTTCGGTCTACAAAGACATTGCCAAAATGGAAGGTCTGGAAGGCGAAGAGCTGGCCAAAGCCTACCGCGCCTACGTCAAGCACTGGGGTGAGCTGAAAGGCTTCGCCATGGCGCTGCAGACCGGCAAAAACAACCTCGGCGCCACCGCGCTTGAGTTGAACACCCTGATCGGCTTTGGCCCAGTGACCCTGGACAACAGCTATGTCACCGGTCTGGACGCAGAGGGCAACTTTGTCCGCGAGCGCCGCATGACCTGGAACGACTATCAGCTCAACATGCTGAAAGTTCAGAAACAGCTGGTTGACACCTTTGGCATCAAATCACGCGCCAACGACCAACTGGCCGAGCTCGAAGCTCTGGCTGGAGCTCTTGAAGCCGAAGCTGGCGCAGAAACCGACTAAACTTTTGAGACGGGCGGTGCATCTTGCGCCGCCCGTTTTCCCTTTGTAGGGCTTGGCCCATGTACGATCAGTTCAACGAGATCTTTGGCGACTTCTGGGATCCCAAAAAACGCGTCTTTTTTGGCTATCTTGCCCTGTCGCTGCTGATTGCACTGGGGTGGATGACTCTCCTCAAACGGACTTCGCTCAAAGCGGCGCTTGCGCGCATTTTTGACCGGCGTGTGTTTTTCTCAGCCTCAGCCAAAGCCGACTATAAAATCTTTGTGCTGAACCGACTGTTTACCCTGTTCATTTCGCCTCTGATGATCGCACAGGTCACCATTGCAACAGCTGTCTATTTCTTCCTGCATGATGTGGATTGGCTACAATCCGGACAATTCGGTACAACCCCAAAATCCGTTGTGGTTGCCCTGTTTACCGTGTCCCTGTTTCTAACCGATGACTTCACCAAATTTCTGGTGCATCGCTGGATGCATCGCTGGCCACTGCTCTGGGCCATCCACAAGGTGCATCACTCCGCCGAAACGCTCACCCCCGTTACTGTCTACCGCGTGCACCCTCTGGAAGGTGTGCTCTACGGGCTGCGCGGAACCGTCACGCAGGGCACCGTGATCCCGCTGTTTCTGTTTCTCTTCGGCACTGGCGTGGATCTTGCAACCGTGGTGGGTGTGAATGTTCTGGTCTTCATCTTTCACATCACCGGATCGAACCTGCGGCATTCCCATGTCGACATCCACTATTGGCCCTGGCTGGAGCGGGTGCTGATTTCACCGGCACAACACCAGTTGCACCATTCCACGGCACAGACCCATCACGACAAAAACTTTGGCGCGGCTCTGGCGATCTGGGACTGGCTGTTTGGCTCACTGCACCTGTCAGAAAAAGACGCCACGCTTCAGTTTGGCCTGCCTGCCTCGCAGGCCAGCGCCACCAATCTGCTCGACATCTACCTGCGCCCCTTCCGCGATATGGCGCGCTATGTCACGCGGCGCGCCAAGCGCCTCACGCACTGGATCACCCGTCGCTCACCCGACGCCGGTTGAGCCAAACCCCCCGGCGCCCCGCGCGGTATCATCGAGATCCTCCACAACCGCAAAGCCCGCCTGCACCACCGGGGCCACAACCATCTGAGCAATCCGGTCCCCGTGATTGATCACAAAGGCCTCTTGCCCCGCATTCATCACAATCACCCCCAAAGGCCCGCGATAATCGCTGTCTATAGTGCCGGGGCTGTTGGGTAAGGTGATCCCATGTTTCAGCGCTAGCCCCGATCGCGGCCGAATTTGCACCTCAAACCCCTCCGGGATGGCCAGACGCAGCCCTGTCGGCACCAAGGCTCGCGCGCCGGGCTCCAACACAACAGAACCCCGATCGGCGAAATTCGCCTTCAGATCCGCACCAGCCGCGCCAGTGGTGGCATAGACCGGCAGCCCCAGGCTTTGGTCCGCCTCAGGCTCCCACTTCAATGCTATCTCAACCATGGTTTCTTCTTTTCATAAATACTCAATATCCGCCGGGTCAGCCCAGCGCCTTGGCCAGTTTCTGCACCAGCCGTTCGGCCACGGCGTCTTTGCCCATACGCGGCCAGCTCTCGGCCCCCGCATCGGAAATCAGCACCACAGCATTCTCTGACCCGCCCATGATTCCAGTTTCCGGAGACACATCATTGGCGACAATCCAGTCACAGCCTTTGCGCAATCGCTTGGCCGTCGCATTGGCCACCACGTCATCGGTTTCAGCTGCAAAGCCAACAACCAGACCGGGCCGTCCGGTCTCCATCTGAGATACCTCAGCCAGAATGTCTGGGTTCTCGGCAAACTCCAACGTGGGTAATTGGCCGTTTTGCTTTTTGATCTTGCTGTCTGAGGCACTGGCCACGCGCCAATCCGCGACCGCCGCCGCAAAGATCCCGGCATCACAGGGCAAAGCCCCTATCACCGCCGCGCGCATATCCCGCGCGCTTTCCACTTCGATCACCTCAACGCCCTCTGGGCGTGCCGCATCCGCAGGACCGGTGACAAAGACCACCTCGGCCCCCAGATCGCGCAGCGCAGAGGCAATGGCGGTGCCTTGCGCGCCGGAGCTCCGATTGGCGATATACCGCACTGGATCAATGGGCTCATGGGTTGGCCCAGAGGTCACAAGCACCCGCTTGCCCGTCAAAGGTCCCTCACCCAACGCGCCTTCAATGGCCGCAACAATCTCCAACGGCTCGGACATCCGCCCGGGCCCAAATTCACCGCAGGCCATATCGCCTTCATTTGGCCCGACAAAACGCACGCCATCCTGCTTGAGGGTCGCAATATTGCGTTGGGTGGCGGCATGATCCCACATGCGCACATTCATCGCGGGTGCCACCAGCACCGGCGTATCCGTCGCCAGCAACAGGGTCGACGCCAGATCATCCGCCCGCCCCTGCGCCATCTTCGCCATCAGATCCGCGGTCGCCGGGGCCACCACCAACAGATCCGCAACGCGGCTCAGCTGGATATGCCCCATGTCGGCCTCTTTGGTCAGATCAAACAGGTCGCGATGCACCTCAACGCCCGCCAGTGCCGAAACGCTCAAAGGGGTGACAAACTCTTCCGCCGCTTTGGTCATCACTGGTACAACCGAAGCCCCGCGTTCGCGCAGACGCCGAATGAGGTCCAGAGATTTATAGGCGGCGATCCCACCGCTGATGATCAACAAAATGCGTTTGCCTGTCAGCATATCACCCTCATCCGCCCTTAAGGCCCTAATGTCTTGGACAAGTGTTAAGCGTTGCGAGGGCAAGACACAATCGCACCGATGCGCTCAGCCCCCAAAGGCAAGCGGTGCATCCCCTTCCGCCCAAGGCGCGTATTTTGACATGATCGATACAAAGAGATCGCTGTCGAGAAACTGATCCAGCCATGCGTTCAAGTGGGGCCAGTCCTGTGCGTCGAACCAGGCTTTGTCGATAAAGGCAAACTGGCGCGCAAAGGGCAGGATGGCGTAATCCGTCAGTGTGGCACGATCCCCCATGAGCCAACCCCGCCCCGCCAGGCGCGCATCCAGCCCGCGCAGATGGGCCACGGCCTTTTCGCGCTCGGCTGCATGATCCAACTCGGGGTACCGCGTGGTGTATTTCGTGTGGTCCAGCGCCGCTTTGAATGGGCCGTCATTGGCCGATATCAGATCCCAGCCCTCCTGCGGCATATCCAACAGGCCATGGGGATCGGACCGCTCAAACGCCCAGATCATAATGTCTAAACTTTCATCCAGCACCTGATCCGGCAAGCGCAGCGCAGGTACGGTTCCGGATGGCGAGGTGTCTAGAAAAGCCTGAGGCTTATCGCGCAACACAATCTCGCGCAGCTCAACCTGGTGTCCCGCAAGCATGATCGCCAGACGGGCCCGCATCGCATAGGGGCACCGGCGAAACGACCAGAGAATAGGAAGATCAGACATGGCGCGGGCTCCGGACATTCAAACCAGAGCACCTTAAAATCCCTGCGCAGGAATGACCACAGGTCGCTTATTTGAAGGCCGCGCAGGGGTCCTCTCGTTCTGCTGGCGGGCTAAAGGCTAGGGCATCAAACCCGCCGTCAGGCGCGTCATGCCCATCTTCCCCCTGCCCCAGTGTGTAGATCACAACATCAGGCGCGGCCGCCTTGAGCGTCGCGGGCGCACCCCAGTCTTTGCGCGCATGACCATTCCCCGTAATGACCACAACGGGACCACCTGTCTCCGCATAGGCGGCAACGGCGGCCCGGGCCAAAGCCGCATCGCGCAGCCGCTGGATGTCGACCATCATCGGCAGCATGACTTCCGGAAGGGCATTGCAATGGGCCTCCATCTGCATGGCCTCCCGAGCCTCTTGCTGGTCCTGCGGCAAACCTTGCGTCAGGCCAAACCGGTCGGCGTCACGTCCAAACACCTCATCTAAGCTGCGCTCTTTGATGCTGCGAACCTCTGACCGTGGCACGACCGCCCCATAGACCCGAGCCTGACTGGAGGCTTCGAAAATGGGGTAATACATTGAGAAATCAGGCCATCCGCTGTTTTCCCAATCCAGCGCCTCCGCCAGTCCGGCCTCAGTCAAGGTGGGATCAACCTGCAAAGCCTGCGCCTCGGTCAGCATTTCATAAACAACAGCCTTAGGCGCCAAGGCCGCCACCCAGTTGGCCTGCCGTTCGTGATGCGCCGGATTGTCATGCACCTCACCAAGGAACACAACATCCGCGTCGTTTGCCTCAAGCGCCCAGGCGCCGCCGGACGCTGCGATTAATCCGACTAAAAAACTAAGCTTTCTCATGTCAGAAAGCTATGCACCTCTTCCCGGCGCATTTCAAGCGATTTGCGCATTTTCGCAAAGGCTGCGGCTTCGAGCTGACGGATCCGCTCTTTGGACAATCCAAGCTCCTGCCCAAGGGCCTCCAATGTCTTTGGTTTCTCACGAAGTTTGCGTTCACGGACGATGAATTGCTCGCGTGATGACAAACATCCCATAGCCTCAACTAACCAAGCCCGCATCTGTTCGGTGTCATGATCTGTTTCGACAATCTCATCTGCCTGCTCGCTTTCATCAGCAAGCGTATCAATCCACTCACGCCCGTCTTCTTCGCTAGATTGCATGGCGTTCAACGAGAAATCTGACCCAGCCAAACGCCCCTGCATCATTTCGACATCTCTCAACGAAACGCCGACTTCTGACGCGATCCGGTGGCGCAGCTGGTGTTGATCTAACCTTTCTCCCTGCGTGTCCGCCTCACGTTCCAGACGCGCCTGAACGCGTTTCAAGTTGAAAAAAAGAGACTTCTGCGCAGAGGTTGAGCCAGTGCGGACCATCGACCAGTTGCGCATCACATAGTCCTGAATGCTGGCTTTGATCCACCACACGGCGTAGGTTGAGAACCGCACACCTCGATCCGGATCAAACTTGTCTGCGGCCTTCATAAGCCCCAGTCCAGCCTCTTGGATCAGGTCATTCATCGGCGCGCCGTAGCGCTTAAACTTCGACGCCATTGAAATCGCCAGACGCATATAAGCCGTAATAAGACGATGCAGCGCGGCTTCATCACGATTATCTCGCCAAGCGCGCGCCAAAGCCAATTCGGTTTCCGCATCTAGCAGTTCTGCTTTCATCGCGCGGCGCGGTAAAGCCTGATTCATTTGCCCATCAAGTGCCATGATCCGAACCTCCCATCGGAGTGAAACTTATGGATACTACGCAAGGCTTCGCGGTCTGGATCATTTTAGTAGGTCAGGGATCTACTGCGATTGTTCATCAATGCGCCTTGAGCAATCACAATCTGTGATGACCTCGCTGACAAATCAGAATTTCCCTTTCTCAACGGCGTCTCATAGCTTTCCCTCAACACGAGGAGACACCATGACCGACACATTGTTTATCGGCGATTACAACCATTCAAGCTGGTCCCTGCGAGGCTGGCTGTTGTTCAAAAAATTCGATCTGCCCTTCACTCCAAAGATGGTGCCGTTTGAAAACAAAGATGTCGCGGCCCAGCTGGCACATCTTGCGCCCGCCCGCACCGTTCCGACCCTTGTGACCTCAGATGGGGCCGTCATCTGGGACAGTCTTGCCATCGCCGAGGAACTGGCACAGCGCCATCCAGACGCGGGGATCTGGCCGAGTGATCCCAAACTCCGAGCGATCGCACGCAATCTGGCCTGTGAGATGCACTCCGGCTTTATGGCCCTGCGAGAAGAGTGCCCGATGAACCTGTTTGTGGCCTATTCTGACACCGCGCCGTCTGAGCCGACCCGCGCAGATATCGCCCGGATCGAGACACTTTGGACCCATGCGCTTGAGACCTCCGGCGGGCCATGGCTCTGTGGCGCGTACTCCGCGGTTGATGCCTTCTATGCCCCGGTGGCCGCACGCATCGCGACCTACAACCTCCCCGTTGCTCCCGTGGCCCAGCGCTATGTCGACGCGCACCTCAGCGATCCGGCCTTCCGCCAATGGCGCGCACTCGGGTTTGCCACGGGTCAGGAACTGCCCTGGTACAAACGCGATTTTGCACAAACCAACTGGCCCGGCCCCAAACCACGAACCGCACGCGCGGTTGAAAGTGGGACCGCTGAGAATGAGACATGCCCCTATTCCGGCAAACCCGTCACGCATCTTCTGGAACTTGACGGTCGTGTCTTTGGTGTCTGCAATGCAACCTGCCGCGCAAAGACAGTGGCGGACCCCGAAGCCTGGCCGGCCTTTATGGCGCTGGTCTGACACCCCGATGCGGCGCGACCACCCGCGCCGCGTTAACCATTCATAAACCAAGATTGCCGCAGGCTGGGCCGGTGTTCTGGAGTAACGAGTTTCATGGTGGCCCACGCCTATACCGTCGCCTTTGAAGGTGTCGAAGCCCGCAGCGTTGAAGTGCAATGCGCGGTTACGCCGGGGCTTCCGGCTTTTTCCATCGTTGGCTTGCCAGACAAAGCCGTCTCTGAGGCTCGCGACCGGGTGCGCGCCGCGCTGTCAGCGCTGGCCATCGCCCTGCCTTCAAAGCGGATCACGATCAATCTCTCCCCCGCAGATCTGCCCAAAGAAGGGTCGCATTTCGATCTGCCCATCGCCCTATCCCTGCTGGCTGCGCTTGAAATCATCCCAAAGGATTCCACCGCACAAACCGTGGCCTTAGGTGAACTGTCCCTAGATGGTCACCTTGTGCCCGTGCAAGGCGCCCTTCCCGCTGCAATGACCGCCGCCGCAGACAACCGCGCACTGTTGTGCCCGCAAGCATCTGGTGCCGAGGCCGCCTGGGTGGCCGCCTGTCGGGTGATCGGAGCAAAATCCCTTCTGGACATCATGCATCATTTCTCGGGGCAATCGCTGCTCTCCCCTGCCGAGCCCGGCGAAGTGGCCAGTGACCCAACTGCCCGCGATCTGCGCGATGTCAAAGGGCAGGAACGCGCCAAACGCGCCTTGGAAATCGCCGCCGCCGGGCGACACCATATGATCCTGATCGGCAGTCCCGGTGCGGGAAAATCCATGCTGGCTCAACGCCTGCCCGGCATTCTGCCCCCTCTCACCCCGGCGGAAGCGCTGGAAACCTCAATGATCCATTCGATCGCTGGGGTTTTGGAACAGGGCGGCATTTCGCGTCAGCGCCCATTTCGAGATCCGCATCACACCGCCTCAACCGCCTCGATCATCGGCGGCGGGCGCGGCGCGAAGCCCGGCGAAGTCAGCCTTGCGCACAATGGTGTGCTATTTCTCGATGAATTCCCCGAGTTTCCCCGCACGGTTCTGGAAACCCTGCGTCAGCCCATAGAAACCGGCGAGGTCATGATATCACGCGCCAATGCGCATGTGCGCTATCCCTGCCGTTTTCTTCTGACCGCCGCCGCCAACCCCTGTAAATGTGGCTATCTCACAGAACCGAACCGGGCATGTTCCCGTGCGCCGATCTGTGGCGAAGATTATCTGGGTCGCATCTCTGGCCCACTGATGGACCGATTTGATCTGCGTATCGAAGTCCCTCCGGTGGGGTTTGAGGATCTCGATCTGCCGCCCACCGGCGACAGCTCTTCTGAGGTCGCTGCGCGGGTTGCCACCGCCCGCAGGATCCAGACCGAGCGGTTTGAAACCACCTCTGCGCGAACCAATGCAGATGCCGAGGGGCAGCTTTTGGATGAGATCACCGGGGACGACAGCGAAAGCCGCGACTTGCTGACCCGTGCGGCCAACAGATTTGGCCTATCCGCGCGGGGCTATCACCGTATTTTGCGCGTGGCCCGCACCATCGCCGATCTGGATCAAAGCCCGGACGTGCGCCGCCCCCATGTGGCCGAGGCCTTATCTTATCGATTGGTCTCGGCAAAAGAGGCCTGAACAAAGTGCGCCACCTCTCGCAACGACCGGCGGGCCTCTGGCAGATAGCCATCCAGAAACATCCAGACATGCGGTGCGCAGTTGTGAACCATTTCCTCGACCGAAGCCCCTGAGGCCCGCAGATGTGCCGCCATGCGCCGCGCATCATCACGCAAAATCTCGGTCTCGGCATAGTGCATCAACACCGGAGGGCATACAGGAAAGTCCGCAAACAGCGGCGACAGGCGGGGGTCGTCTTTGGGCAGGTCCGGCGCAATCATCCCCACCAATTCGTGAATGCGTTCAGAAGGCAGAATAGGATCGGCGGCGCGGTTCGTCCCAAGGCTCTCACTGCTACAGGTCAAATCGGTCCAGGGCGAAAAGAAAAACGCCCCTGCGGGCCAATCGCCGCGCCGCAAAACCGCAGACAGCACCGCAAGCGCCAGACCGCCCCCCGCGGAATCGCCGCCAATCACCACATCACGCGGCGCATAGCCCAGCGCCACGAGCCGATCCCAGGCCGCAATCCCTGCCTCAAATTGTGCGGGGGCCGTCGCCTCCGGGGCCAGCGGGTATTCCGGCGCACAGATCTCATAGCCCGACAGTTTGGACAACCGTCCCAGCATACCAACATGGGTGGATGGGCTCCCGGCCACATAGCCACCGCCGTGAAAATACAAAATCACCTTTCCCGGCTGGCAGACCCCCACCTTGATCCAATGCAACCCACCGGGGCGTGTGATATGATACAAACAAGGCGGCCAACGCATCCACGCCGCCGCCCTCTCCAGATCACGTCGCGCCTTTTCGGGCTCACCCGTGCGGCGCAGAAGCGGTTTTGCAATCCACCGCATCTGCCACAACAGAACCCGAAGTTGCCAGCTTAGGCGCATTTCTCTTCAATCACCTGCCAGATCTTCTCGGCCACATTGATGCCGTCAAAGCGCTCAAGCTCTTGAATGCCGGTGGGCGAAGTCACGTTGATTTCAGTGAGCCAGTCTCCAATCACATCGATGCCTACGAGGATCTGACCATTGTCGCGCAGGGTTGGACCGATCTTTGCGCAGATCTCAAGATCACGGTCGCTCAGCTCAATCTTCTCAGGGCGACCACCCACATGCATGTTCGAACGCACTTCGCCCGCCGCTGGCACGCGGTTGATCGCGCCAATTGGTTCGCCATTGACCAGCAACACGCGTTTGTCACCTTTGGTCACCGCGGGCAGATATTTCTGCACAATCAACGGCTCACGCGAGAACCCGGTGAACAGCTCATAGAGCGAACTGAGGTTGCGGTCATTCTCATCCAAACGGAAGACACCCGCGCCGCCATTGCCGTACAGTGGCTTGAGAATGATATCACCATGGCGCGCTTTGAAATCACGGATGGTCTGCAGATCACGGGCCACAGTTGTCGGGGGCGTCAGATCGGGGAAGTTCAGCACCAAGAGCTTTTCCGGGAAGTTGCGCACCCAGAACGGGTCGTTCACCACCAGTGTCTGCCCCTTCAGACGATCCAACAGGTGCGTGGTGGTGATATAATGCATGTCAAACGGCGGGTCCTGGCGCAGCCAGACCACATCCACTTCCGCCAGATCGACCACCACTTCGGGCCCCAGAACCGCAGGCGCATCCGGGTTGCGCTGAACCGTCATCCAATGGCCGCGTGCGGTCACCCGCCCTTCGTCATAGGCCAGATTATCCGGACCATAGTAGAAAAGCTCATGCCCACGGGCCTGTGCCTCTTCCGCCAAACGAAAGCTGGTATCTGCGTTGATATCGACGCCCAGAATTGGGTCCATCTGAAAGGCGATTTTCATAAGTCATCCTCACGGTCATGCGCCGCTCTGCGCACCGACAAGACATGGCGCATGACCCACGCCGATGCAATGGCAGCTAAGGTGCAAAAGCGTTTTCAATCACCTGAATGTCACCACAACCATCGACCAAAGCTACGTCAAACCGCAGATCGGTCAGCAAGCCTTTGGGCTGTGTGGCCAGAAATTCCTCGGCGGCGGCCATCACCCGTGCCACCTGTCGGGGTTGGATCCGCTCCAATGCCCGGCGAAAATCGCGGCTTTTCTTGACCTCGACACAGACCACCGTAGCGCCCTCCTGCAAGATCAGATCAATCTCACCGCCCTGCCCGCGCCAGCGTTGATGCAGCATCTGCGCCCCACGACGGGCATACCACTGCGCAACCTGCTCTTCTGCGGCAAGGCCCGCATGAAAACTGGCCGCGCCCACCATCTGCCTTTGAGCCAAACCAGCCCCCTACCATTTACTCACCCTGCGCCAGTTTCATCGCCATTTGATACACCGGGCGCCGCTTGACCCCCAAAGCCGCAGACACGTGATCCGCAGCATCGCGCACCGACATAGTTTCCAGCGCCTCTTTCACCTTCTGTTCTACATCTGTTTCACTTACATCCGGTAAACTGCCCTTCTCGATGAGAACAACAATCTCTCCGCGCGCCTGTGTTTCACTGTAAAAGGCCGACAGCTCCGTTAGGCTACCTCGGCGACATTCCTCAAACTTCTTGGTCAACTCACGGCACACCGCCGCCGGACGATCCCCCAGGATCTCGGCCGCATCTGCCAGCATCGCCGCCACACGTTTTGGAGATTCGTAAAACGCCAAGGTGCCGGGCACAGCCGTCAGCTCAGCCAGCGCCTTTTTCCGCGCGCCTTTGGCATTGGGCAGGAAACCCGCAAACATAAACCGATCTGTCGGCAGCCCGGAAATGGTCAGCGCTGTGATCACCGCCGCCGCGCCCGGTGCGCTGGTCACCGGCAACCCCTCTTCCTGCGCAGCACGCGCCAGATCAAACCCCGGGTCGGAAATCATCGGAGTGCCAGCCTCAGAGGCGTAAACCACCGACTTTCCAGCCGCAAGATCGGCCAACAGACGCGGCCTTGCGCGGTTTCCGTTGTGATCGTGATAGGCCACAAGCGGACGATCGCCCACCGCAATGCCATGGATTTCCATCAACCGGCGCAGCGTGCGCGTGTCTTCGGCCGCCAGAACATCGGCGTCACGCAATAAATCCAATGCCCGCAGGGTGATATCACGTGCGTTTCCAATAGGTGTCGCCACCAGATACAACCCCGCAGCAATACCGCCACGGAAGCCTTCGTTGTCGGAATTCATGACTGGACCCCTCACTCTGCTCGTCTATGATCACCCACAATTTCGTGCGGGCCGGACCCGCGCCCGCCAATGAGGGAGTTTTCTATTTCATGATCGCCGTTTTGTCTCCGCTTCGCAAGGCATTGCGCCCAGCCACGGCTGTAGCTGCCGCGCTTACTCTTGCAGCCTGTGACCCTGTTTCCCTCCCCGGCGGCAACACTGGTCCAACCGTAAATCCGGCCAAACCGACCACTGTTGCGCTGTTGTTGCCCAAATCGGATGCCGAAGCCGGTGCCGTGGCGCGTGACATGGAAAACGCCGCCCGTCTGGCATTGGCCAAATTCCCCGACGCGAAAATCGACCTCAAAGTCTATGACACCGGTGGCATTGCCGCGACGGCCGGGGCTCAGGCCCAGCTCGCCGTTGACGAAGGTGCCAAGATCATCATTGGCCCACTGCGCGCCGATGCTGTGAACGCCGCAGGTCTCGCCGTGGTTGATGAAGGTGTGAACGTTCTTGGGTTCTCAAACAACCCAACCATCGCGGGCGGCAACGTGTTTATCCTGTCGCCAACCTTTGCCAACACAGCCAACCGCCTGATGTCTTATGCCAAAAAGCAGGGCAAAGGCTCGGTTGTTGTGGTGCATTCCAATGATGTGTCAGGCCAGTTTGGCAAGCTGGCGATTGAACAGGCCGCTGCGTCAAACGGCGTGTCGGTTCTTTCGACCGAAGGTTATGACCTCTCTATTCAGGGTGTCACCAACACCGCACGAAACGCCGGTCGCGTGATCTCTTCCGGTCAGGCGGATAGCGTGTTTATCACCACCGAAGCGGCAAACGCCGCCATGCCAATGTTGCTGACCCAGCTGCCCGAGGCCGGGGCTGCACCGGAAAGCGTGCAGTACATTGGTCTGACCCGCTGGGACGTAAAGCCTGAGATCTTCTCGCAGCGTGGCGCGGAAGGGGCCTGGTTCACCCTGCCCAGCCAATCTCAACAGGCAGCCTTTAACGCCAGCTATGGTGCGTCTTATGGCGCGTCGCCAAACCCACTGGCCAGCGTGGCCTATGACGGGGTGACCGCCGTCGCCACTCTGTTGCAATCGGGAAGCAAAGAGGCCCTGACCGCCGCTGAACTGACCCGGTCCTCAGGCTTTAACGGCGCCAGCGGTCTGTTCCGCCTGAAAGCGGATGGCACCACCCAGCGTGCCCTCTCCGTTGCCACCATTCGCAACCAGAAAGTCGAAGTTCTTGACCCAGCCCCAAGCCGCTTCACCGGCGCAGGTTTCTGACCCTGCGCCAGACACTCTCATCGCACCAGCAGAGCAGATCTTTGATCTGCCTGCCCTGCGGGATCAGCTTTTTGCGAGCTTTCCCGAAGATGCATCAGAGGCTGACATCCGCAAACTGACTGTGGCCTGCATTCGGCAGGCCCAGAAAGACGGGCGTGACGCCATTGCCCGCGCCTTTGCCGAAACCCCATTTGGCGCGCGCCGCACCACTCGGGCCTATACCTGGCTCACTGATGGGATGATCCGGCTGACCTTTGAGGTCGCAACCCAGCGCCTACATCCGATCAATGCCCCAACCGAAGGCGAGCGCCTCGCGCTGATGGCAGTTGGTGGCTATGGCCGTGGGGAAATGGCCCCTTTCTCCGATGTCGATCTGCTGTTTCTGACCCCGTATAAAATCACCGCCTGGGCAGAAAGCGTGATCGAAAGCATGTTGTACATGCTGTGGGATCTTAAGCTCAAGGTTGGCCATTCCTCGCGTACCGTGCGTGATTGTCTGCGTCTGGGTGGTGAAGACATGACCATCCGCACCGCCATGCTGGAACAGCGGTTTATTTGCGGCCATGCCCCATTGGCGGATGAGCTGGAACACCGCCTGCATGACGAGCTGTTCACCGGCACGGAACGTGAATTTATCGAGGCCAAACTTACCGAACGCGATCTGCGCCACGAGAAGCAGGGCCAGCGGTATATGGTCGAACCCAACGTGAAAGAAGGCAAAGGCGGATTGCGCGATCTGCAATCGCTGTTCTGGATCACCAAATATGTACATCACACAGGTGACACCTCTGAACTGGTGAGCAAAGGTGTGTTTCGCCCCGAAGAATATGACACCTTTGTTCAGGCAGAGCGGTTTTTGTGGGCCACGCGCTGTCACCTGCATATGGCGGCCAACCGCGCTGTCGAACAGCTGAGCTTTGACATGCAAGTCGAAGTCGCCGCGCGCATGGGCTACGAAGATCGCGCAGGACGACGTGCGGTCGAACTGTTCATGCAGGACTATTTTCGCCACGCCACCGCCGTGGGTGATCTGACCCGGATTTTCCTGACCTCTTTGGAAGCGGACCATAAAAAGGCTGCTCCCCTTCTTGAGCGGATCTTCAAGCGCAAGCCGCGTGTGAAGGCAGGGTATCAGGTGGTCAACAACCGCCTTGCAATCGCAGATGACGATCTGTTTTTGCAGGACAATCTGAATATGCTGCGCCTGTTTGGCGAAGGTCTGCGCACAGGTCTTCTGATCCATCCCGACGCCATGCGGCTGGTCAAAGCCAATCTGTCGCTGATCGACGATGACATGCGCAACAACAAGGATGCGCAAAAGCTCTTTCTGGATTTGCTGCTGAAACACGGCAACCCGGAGCGCGCGCTGCGGCGGATGAACGAGTTGGGCGTTCTGGCGGCCTTTATTCCGGAGTTCGCCCCGATTGTCGCGATGATGCAGTTCAACATGTATCATCACTATACCGTGGATGAGCACACCATTCAGGTCATCCATCACCTGGCTGAGATCGAGCGCGGCGAAGTGGGGGAAGAGCTGCCAATTTCGACCGAAATCATCGAAAAGGGCATCAACCGCCGCGTGATCTACGTCGCCCTGCTTTTGCATGATATTGGCAAGGGCCGCGACGAAGACCATTCGATCCTTGGGGCCAAGATCGTGCGCAAAGTGGCGCCCCGTCTTGGATTGAACAAAAAGGAATGTGACACCGTCGAATGGCTGGTGCGCTATCACTTGCTGATGTCCGACATGGCGCAGAAACGCGATGTCGCCGATCCCCGGACCGTTCGTGATTTTGCCAAGGCCGTGCGCACCAAGGAACGCCTTGATCTGCTCTGTGTCCTGACCGTCTGTGACATTCGGGGTGTTGGCCCGGGCACCTGGAACAACTGGAAAGCCGTCCTGATCCGGGCGCTTTATCGTCAGACACGCGATGCGCTCGACAATGGCATGGAAGACCTCAACCGCAAACACCGCGGCACCGAGGCCAAAAAGCTGTTGCGCGCGGCCTTGCCCGATTGGGATGCTGCCGCACTGCGCAAAGAAACCAGCCGCCATTATGACCCTTACTGGCAGGGCCTGCATGTCACCGCGCATGTGGCCTTTGCCAATCTACTGCGCGACATCAATGATGATGAAATCAGCATCGACATTCACCCCGATGAAGACCGCGATGCCACGCGGGTGTGTTTTGCCATCGCAGATCACCCGGGGATTTTCTCGCGTCTGGCCGGCGCTTTGGCGCTGGTTGGGGCCAATGTGGTCGATGCGCGGACCTTTACGTCAAAAGACGGCTACGCCACGGCGGGGTTCTGGATTCAGGATGCGGATGGTGCACCCTATGACTCCGCGCGTCTGCCTCGATTGCGGACCATGATCCACAAAACCCTAATGGGCGAAGTGGTTGCGCGAGATGCCATTGTCTCAAAGGACAAACTGAAGAAGCGCGAAAAGGCCTTTCGTGTTCCGACCTCGATCACCTTTGATAACGAAGGCTCCGAGATCTACACCATCATCGAAGTCGACACCCGCGACCGCCCCGGTCTTCTGTATGATCTGACCCGCACACTGGCCTCGTCCAACGTCTATATCGCCTCCGCCGTGATCGCGACCTTTGGCGAACAGGTGGTGGATACCTTCTATGTCAAAGACATGTTTGGCCTGAAATTCCATGCCGAAAGCAAACAGCGCACCTTGGAAAAGCGCCTGCGCGAAGCCATGGCAGAAGGCAGCAAACGCGCCCAAGGGTGACGTTTTGAAGATATCTCTGGCCGCACCTCAATTCGGCCGGAGATGAAAAGAGGTTTTTATGACACGGGCCTATCACCCCTGGCAGTTTCACGCGCAGGACAACAAACAGAGTATTGTTCTGCCCGACGGCTGCCGGGACATTCTGGTGATCCAAAAACAAAACGCCCCTGATGTCTTGCACCTGACCGCGTGGGATCATCAGCCGCGTCAGATCGATATTCAGGCCGGTACGCGGATGCGCGGCTATCGTCTCCGCCCCGGCACTGAAATCCCTGCTGAGCTGCTCAGGGAGTTGCGCGACGCTTCAGACATTCCCGGTCTGCTAGCCCATCTCCCCCAGAACACTGAATGGCCTGAAATCATTGCCGACCTTGCCAAGGCCGACAGCGATCTACCAAACATCGCACGCCAATGTGGTGTCGGGCTTCGAACGTTCCAGCGCCAATTTAAACGACGCGGTTTACCCGCGCCTGAGTTTTGGCGGCTGTTGGGGCGCGCCCGGCGGGCCGCACTTGACCTGCGAAGCCCGACACCTCTGGCACATATCGCCCAGGATCATGGCTATGCGGATCAGGCGCATTTCAGCCGCGACATGCGCCGTTGGTTTGGCTTTAGTCCGCGCGCGCTTCGCAACCGGCCTGATCTCCTGCTTCAGATGTCGGAACCGGCCTTGTCCACCTGGACCGCCGAGCAGAGTTCAATCAAGTAACCATCCGGGTCGCTGACATAAGATGTCACCTGTCCCCATGGCTCCTCCCGCACGTCTTGAACCAGAGTGGCGCCGGCAGACACCGCACGTGCCAGAGCAGCGGGCACATCTTCAACCTCAAACGCAATCTCAAACACCGGAGATTTGGGATCCGCCTGCCCCGGCGTTTTGCCCAACTCCCGCATCAGGGCCTGAGAGGAAAACGCCAGCTTGGTTTCACCGGTCACCAGCTCGCCATAATCGCCGCCGTCGTGGAGGAACCCACGCGTCAGACCAAAAGCTGCTTCATAAAACGACAAAGAGGCGGCCACGTCGGCCACGTAAAGGATTGTGTATCTCAGGATCATGCTGCTCTCCAGTATTGCAGCCCCCTATTACATCCCTCCACCGCGCGTTTCTTGAATCATCGCGACAATCCGGCCTGAACCCGAGCTCGGATATCTGGCAGCAATGCCTCTAGGTGTTTGCCCGGACACAGCGTCTGCGCCACATGTTTGTGCCCCTGAATATGTGCGACCGGCACGTCATAGTGGTCAGCCAAATGGGTCAGCACCGCGACAAGCGCGTCGACCTGTGCCGCACTGGGTGGCTTGCGCTCAAAATTCCCGTCCAGGACCACCGTAACATGCTGTTGGATGGGTGTTGCATATTGTGTGTTGGAATACGGGGCGAACCGGGTCTCACGGCCTTCACCGATCTGGCCAGCTCCATCGATAAAGAAATGATAGGGCAGATCGCCCAACATCACCTTTTTGCGCGTGCCATTGCCATAGTCGATCTCATAGGAAAACATCTGCGCCTGAAACTGACGCAGGTTGTCCGCCAAGGCCCGCGTACTTGCGCGCCGACCCGTATGATGCACGGTCAAGAACTGTACTTGCCCAATCTCTGGCATGACATTCTCAACCGACAAACGACGCGTGCCGCGGGTCACGTTCTCGATCGGCTCTGCGCGTTCAACGATTGGCGGTCTGGCGCCCCAGACCTCGCGTGCCAGAATATCCACCTCTCCCGCCGAAGCGGCACCGGCCGCCACCATCATCGCCACACTCAACACGCGCATCACATTCCTCCATTGGCTTATTGGAGAGGTGTACCATCTGCGCAGAGGCGCGTACCATCTGTACAAAATGTACCATTTCCGCGTTGCTCAGATCCCGCACCCATGCCCCCGTGCCAGACGGCACCGTTTACCCCGACCACCGCTTGGGCTAGCAGAGGGAAACACATTCTGAGGCCGCCTTTATGAAACCCATCAAGCTCATTTCCGGGGTACTTACTGTTGGGTTCTGGACCCTGATGAGCCGCGTTCTCGGCGTTGTGCGCGAGGTGCTGATCCTTGGTCTGATTGGTCCTGGCCCGGTGATGGATGCCTTTGTTGCCGCCTTCCGCCTGCCAAATATGTTCCGACGTTTCTTTGCCGAAGGGGCCTTCAACGCCGCCTTTGTGCCAATGTTTTCAAAGAAATACGAAGGCGATGACGACCCCATAGATTTCGCGCGTGAGGCGCTGTCGGGATTGGCCTTTGTGCTCATGATCCTGACCGGACTTGCATTGATCTTTATGCCGGCACTGGTCTGGGCCACAGCGGGGGGCTTTGCCGGAGACGACCGGTTTGATCTAACTGTCGGATTCGGCCGCGTGGTCTTTCCCTATATCTTCCTGATCTCATTGGCCGCCCTGTTCTCTGGCGTGCTCAACGCCACGGGCCGATTTGCCGCCGCCGCTGCCGCACCGGTTTTTCTCAATATTTTTGTGATCATAGCCATGGTGGCCGCGCTGAAACTAAAGGCTGAAGTGATCACCTGGTTGATCTGGACCGTGCCACTGGCGGGGCTCGCACAGTTGGCCATAGTCTGGGTCGCAACGGAACGGGCCGGTCTTCGCATTCGTCCCAAACGCCCCCGCCTGACACCGGATATGAAACTGCTTATTGTCACGGCCGTGCCCGCTGCCCTGGCAGGTGGTGTGATGCAAATCAATCTGCTTGTTGGTCAATGGGTTGCTTCAGGATTCGACCGCGCCGTGGGCTGGCTATATGCGGCGGATCGCCTGTATCAATTGCCCCTCGGCGTTGTCGGTATCGCCGTGGGCATCGTGCTTTTGCCGGACCTGTCACGCCGCCTGAAGGCCGAAGACCATGAGGGAAGCCGCAATGCGTTTTCCCGCGCCGGAGAGCTGTCTCTGGCCCTGACCATCCCCTGCGCGGTGGCCTTGGTTGTGATCCCGCTTCCCTTGGTTTCCGTCCTTTTCGAACGCGGCGCAACCGTTGCCTCGGACAGCGCCGCCATTGCACTGGCCGTTGCGATATACGGCCTGGGGTTGCCAGCATTTGTGCTGCAAAAAGTGCTGCAACCGCTGTACTTCGCCCGTCAGGACACCAAGACGCCGTTTCGCTACGCGGTCTATGCCATGATCCTCAACGCCGCCATCGCGACCGGCCTGACACCTTGGTTTAGTTGGTATACCCCAGCGATCGCTGCCACCGCTGCCGGATGGCTGATGGTGGCGCAACTTGCCTTTGGCGCGCGTAAAATGGGCGATGTGGCCCGATTTGACGCCCGCTTTGGTCAACGGCTCTGGCGTATCTGTCTCGCCTCCGCTCTGATGGGCGCGGTGATCTACGGTCTCTATATCCTCATGATGCCTGTGCTCAATTTGGACTACTGGCGCTATCCCGCACTGGTCTGCCTGATCACGCTGGGCATCCTCAGCTATGGCTTGGCCGGGCAACTCACCGGGGCGTTTTCCTTGGCCGAACTCAAAGGTGTTGTGCGCAG
This sequence comes from uncultured Pelagimonas sp., assembly GCA_947497905.1. Lineage (GTDB taxonomy): Bacteria > Pseudomonadota > Alphaproteobacteria > Rhodobacterales > Rhodobacteraceae > CANMIH01. The sequence goes on along the minus strand of CANMIH010000001.1, from coordinate 52,763 downwards.
GAGACGTAACTGATGCCCCAGATCCTTGGCTCAACCGCAACAAGTCTTGCCGCAATTGAAGAAACTCTGGTCGACGCCCAAGCGGAAGTGCTTTGGGCGCTTCCTGACGTGGCCACAAACACCCCGCTGCAAAGCCAAAAAGTGAAAGACCGTGGTCTTGCCACCTGGGGAGACCTCTTTGCATGGCTCTGTCATCGCGGCGTTGCCCTGCGGGTGATGATCCCAGATCACGATCCCCTCCTGTCTCCCAATGCCCATAGACGTGCCTGGCTGGCGGGGTCGGCTCTGGCGCAGCGCGCCCATGGGGATTGTCAGATTGTTGTGGCCCCACAAGAGCATACATTACCCGCACTGTGGCAGCGACGTGTGGCCAAACAGGCCAAAGCCGCCTTTGAAACCCTGACAACCGGCGACCCCGGCCGCTTGACACCAGTGCAACGCAAGCTCACATCGGCCAAAGGTTCTCGGTCATTCACGACCAGCCGCCAAAGCTTTGTTGTTGTGGACCGGACCCATGCCATTGTCACCACCGGTCCGATCCGCAAAGACGCCAATCTGGTAACCCTGCGTGTGCAAGACGGTGATTTGTCGAGTGCCCTCAAAGGGCATTTTGCAGATTGTTGGCAGGCAGCCATCAAGACCGGTGCCTCGCTGGCCAATCGCCCTCGCGCGCTTCAAACTGGAACACGTGGAGTGAGCCGGCCTGACCTGCGGCTTATACGAAGCCTGACCAAGCCAAGAAACGGGCTATTGCCCGAGCTTGTCCAAAGCACTTTGCCCTCGGCGCTCTGTCAGGCGATTGTTGCGGCACAGCGCTATGTCTATCTTGAAAGCGCCGCACTAACCCTGCCTCAGGTCCTCACCTCTTTGACCTCCGCCCCACAGGTGATTTTGGTCCTTCCTCAGAATCTGGAAACCACCCTTCTGGACGGTGAAGGAAAGGCAATACTGGCCGCGCAATCCCAGGCGGTTGCAGATCTGGCCAATGCGCTTGGAGAGCGGTTTGCGGTGCACATCACGCCACATCCAACCGCGAATCTAGCCATCATTGACGATGACACCACAGTTCTCGGGTCATCCGCGTTCAGTCAGAAGGCCACGCGCTGTGACACCGAGACATCCGTTCTGATCAAAGGACAAGAGGCCGCTACGTTGATGGACGCGCGTGGCAAACTCTGGCTGGGCTCGGATGCTGACCCGCGCCAAGCGGCACATTGGCCGGGCCTAACGCCCGGAGAGGTTCCGAAACTGCCGCTGATCGACCGCCTGCTGCCCAAGGCCCTGCTTTAATCGCGGCGCAGCTTTTGGATCAGCTGGGCCATGCCACCCGGCACAAGAATGACCGAACCGATAAAGCCAGTCACAAAGCCAGCGATTTCAGCGATCCACGAGTTGTCCCCACCAAACAGTAGCGAGAACAACAATTGGATGCCCAAAAGAAACCCGATCAGAGAAAACGCCCGCACCTGTGGTGCACCAAGCGCACCCAGACGCACCCACATCAAATAAGTGAAGCCCCCAATCATGCCATAGGCGGGGGGATAGGCACCAAATAGCAGCCGGGGATCGTCTGTAAGCAACCCATAGGCCGCGGCCCCCGCAACCGACGACACGATCCAGATCGTCAAAAACGCGAAAGTCCCAAGCGCTTCGGCGACAATTTTCCCCAGAGCCAACATGATCACCATCGCCATAATGCCATGGGTCAGCGTGGCATGGACAAAGGGATAGGTCACAAAGCGGATCAGATGTTCCGCCGGAAATTGCCCGGTGGTGAGCATCCAGTCGAACACCTTGTCAGAGAAGGCAAACTTCTCGATCATCAGATTGCGCCAGCCGATCCCATTGGGGCCACCGATAATGCCATACTGGCCCAGCGCAAACATGGCCTCAAACCCCAAAAGAACCAGAAACAGGGCCACAACAACCGGCGGCATAGGGTTCACGGCCGGTTCTTGCGGCTCAAAGGGGCTTTGCGTCATGGGGCACCTGTCTTGACGGTCACTGCGCCCATAGGTAAGCCAGATTTACTGATATTTCCAGACGGAGTAAGCCTATGTCCGAGGGGGGCCAAACCTCTCCCGCTTTCACCCCGCGTATCTTTTCCGGGATCAAGCCATCCGGTGGCCTGACCCTGGGCAACTACCTGGGCGCGATTAAGAAATTCGTTGCCGCGCAAGACGCTGGCAAAGACAGCATCTTCTGTGTGGTCGATCTGCACGCCATCACCGTCTGGCAAGATCCCAAAGATCTTCAGGTGGCCACCCGTGAAGTGGCAGCAGGGTATATCGCCTCTGGCATCGACCCTACAAAGTCTATCCTGTTCAACCAAAGCCAGGTGCCTGAGCACGCTGAGCTGGGTTGGATATTCAACTGTGTGGCGCGTGTGGGTTGGATGAACCGCATGACCCAATTTAAAGACAAAGCCGGCAACAATGCCGAGAAAGTCTCGCTGGGGCTATATGCCTATCCTTCGCTGATGGCGGCCGATATTCTGCTCTATCACGCCACACATGTCCCTGTGGGTGACGACCAGAAACAGCACGTCGAGCTGACACGCGATATCGCGGCCAAGTTCAACCACGATTACAAAGTCGATTTCTTCCCGATGACCGAACCGGTGATCGAAGGTCCGGCTGTGCGTGTGATGAACCTGCGGGATGGCTCCAAAAAGATGTCGAAATCCGGCGAATCCGACATGGAGCGGATCAACATGCTGGATGACGCCGACAAGATCGCCAAGAAGTTCAAAAAGGCCAAGACCGATCCCGATGGCATTCCTGAATCCATCGAAGGGCTGGACGGGCGCCCCGAAGCCCGCAATCTGGTCAATATCTATGCGGCCCTCTCCGATCAGAGCGCCGAGGCGGTTGTTGCAGAATACGCTGGTGCGGGCTGGGGGAAATTCAAACCCACCCTTGCCGATCTCGCGGTCGACAAACTGGCACCGATTTCGGAGGAGATGCGTCGCTTGATGGATGACACCGCCGAGATCGACAAGATCCTGCGTCTTGGTGCCGAACGTGCGCGTGATATCGCTTCGCCGATCCTGAAGAAAACATATGAGATTGTTGGTTTGGTGCGCTAAGCCCACAAATCAACATCACATCACCAAAAGCGCGGCTCTCAGGGCCGCGCTTTTCTTGTATCAGTCAGCGGGCTTCATGCGCGCAAAAACCCGCAAAGCGTGGCTCGGGTCCTTTGCCACAGCGGGCAAAATCGGCGTATAAACCGCGCGGATCACCTCGGCGATATCCGGGCGCAGCACAACGCGGCCATCTTCCAGCTGACCAAGCGGGCTTTTCTCGGCAAAGGCTTTGTCCGACCAAAGCACGATGGACTGCACCACCTGCGTCAGGGCCAGCGTATCTGCGGGCATATCGCTCAACGCCGCGTCCATGCGCAGAAAAATGAAACAGGCCTTGATGGCCCCGTGCTCATCAAAACGGAACACGCGATATTGGTTGGCATCAGCACCCTTGAGCCGTTCGACCATCGGGGCAAGCCCATCGATCAACCGATCCAGATCCGGCACGCCCAAAAGCTCGTCCCATTCACGGAAGAAGAACACCATGACGTTTGAACCCAGCTCAGGGTCTGTTTCCGCCATAGAGTGCCCGGCGATGCCACAAACCACCTCAAAGGCGCCTTTGACCACCGACAGCGTGTCATCCTCAACGCCAAAGACAATAGGCGCAATAGGGCGACCCCAGCGAGCACAAAGATAGGTGCCATCGGTCCGGGTAAACAGCGCTTCGATCTCTGAAGGTTGCATCACGTCTCCGCTTCTTCTTTTTCTAAATACTCATGCGCCCGCGTTCAGGTACTTGCCCCATTTCTGCGTGAGCGCCTGCGCCGGGTCTATCCCCTCCCGATGGGCCAAGACCAGCAGAAACCCAAGCACATCGGCCAATTCGTTTTCAAGATCCTGCCTGTTTGCCGCGCCCCGGCTCTGACCGTGCAATTGCAACCAAGCCCCGGTCAGCTCACCCATTTCTTCGGACAGCTTCATCAAGGCAAACCGGGCATCACGGGGCGCGCCAAAGTGTTGTGAATACAACTCAGCAACCCGCACCGACATCTGGGTCAGTTCCGCAATGCTCGGATCTTGTTTGCGCATGGACATCAGCCTCCAAACAGATTGCCCTGATCCTCGCGACGAGGCGGCACCAACCCCAAATGATCCCAGGCTTTCTGTGCAAGCATCCGACCGCGCGGTGTGCGCTGGATCAACCCCTGTTGCAGCAGATAGGGTTCGACCACCTCTTCGAGGGCATCCCGGCTTTCAGACAGGGCCGCAGACAGGGTTTCAATGCCCACCGGTCCACCCCCGTAGTTGTCCGCAATCAGATGCAGATAGCGACGGTCCGCCCCATCAAGACCAAGGCTATCGACCCCAAGTCGGGTCAGCGATCTGTCCGCCAATTCTTGCGTGACAACCCCACCGCCTTCGACAATGGCAAAATCCACAACGCGACGCAGCAATCGACCAGCAATGCGCGGGGTGCCGCGTGCACGCTTGGCGATCTCGCGCGCACCGTCGCCTTCAACCCGCACTCCCAATTTAGCCGCATTGCCTGCAACAATGGTCTCAAGTTCATCAATGGTATAAAAATTCAGGCGCGTTGGAATGCCGAACCGGTCCCGCAGAGGCGTTGTCAGCAGGCCCAGACGGGTTGTGGCCCCAACAAGGGTAAAGGGCTGCAGCTCGATCCGCACGGTCCGCGCCGCCGGGCCTTCACCGATCACGAGATCCAGCTCAAAATCCTCCATCGCGGGATAGAGCACCTCTTCCACAGCAGGGTTCAGGCGGTGGATTTCGTCAATAAACAACACATCATTACGCTCAAGATTGGTCAGGATCGCAGCGAGATCCCCCGCCTTGGCCAGAACCGGACCCGATGTCATGCGAAAGCCAACCCCCAACTCACGCGCCATAATCTGGGCCAAGGTGGTTTTCCCCAAACCGGGAGGCCCGTGAAACAGGGTGTGATCCATCGCTTCGCCACGGGTGCGCGCCGATTGAATGAACACCCGAAGATTGGCACGGGCCTCAGCCTGTCCCACAAAATCTTCGAGCATCTGCGGACGCAGAGCGCGGTCACGGTCCTCGGGCAAGGGGTCCGGGCGCAGCGTGGGATCGGATTCGGTCATGTCAGGTCTTTCTGGCGAAGGCAGCGCGCAACAGCATTATCTGCCGACGTTTAGTTTGTCGGTGCAAGCAATTTCAACGCGGCCCGGATCAAATCCGATGTGCCCGCGTCTGGAGCCTCACCTGCGGCTTGAGCCACCGCACCTGCGGCTTCGCCGGGTGCGTACCCCAGATTGCCAAGAGCAGACAGCGCTTCGGCCTGAGCCGAGGCATTGGGTTTGCTTGCGGGCTTTGATCGCGGCGCAGAGGCGGCGGCAGGTGTTTCAACAACCTCGGGCACATCGTCCGGTGTGGTCACCGTGCCCTGCCCCATGGCCATCACGCTCGGCGCTTTGTCCTTAAGCTCATTGACCACACGTTGCGCGGTTTTCGGCCCAATGCCCTTGGCCGCCTTCACCGCATTCCAATCGCCCAGCGCGATGGCACGGCTCACCCCATCCGGGCCAAGCGTGCCCAAGATCGCCAGCGACGCCTTGGCGCCGACCCCTTGCACGCTGAGCAACAGGCGATGCCATTCTTTTTCAACCAGCGTCGGAAACCCAAAAAGCTGAAGCAGGTCTTCGCGCACCATCAGCTCAGTATAAAGCGCAACCGCCTCGCCGGGGCCCGGTAAGCTGGCCAAAGTACGATCCGAACAAAACACCATATAGCCGACACCACGCACATCGATCAAAACGTGATCCATGGCTTTGTATTCGATCCGTCCTGCAATTCGTCCGATCATGCCCGCACCTTTAAGTTTGATCCGCGATTATAATGGGCGTGGCAAATGGCAATCGCCAGAGCATCCGTCGCATCCGGGCCATTTAGCTTCACACCGGGAAGCTGCATTTTGACCATATGCGCCACCTGCTCTTTGGCGGCGTGGCCCACACCAACCACAGTCTTCTTGACCTTGTTGGGGGCATATTCGCCAATATCGAGCCCGAACTGCGCCGGAACAAGCAGCGCAATGGCCCGGGCCTGTCCCAATTTCAGGGTCGCAACCGCGTCTTTGTTGACAAAGGTCTGTTCAACAGCGGCCGTCTCTGGCGCGTATTCGCGACAAATGTCGGACAGCTGTGCATGCAAATACAGCAGGCGATCTGCCAGATCCCCAGCAGCGGTGTGACACGACCCATTGGCCACGTGCCTGAGTCGTCCGTTTTCCGAGTCGATCACCCCCCAACCGAGGTTCCGAAGACCCGGATCAATGCCCAAAACTCGCATGCCTGCTCACGTATTATTTCATTTTCAGAAAAACTAGCACGAAACGAGAACAAAAGCCAAGCCATATGCGTCATGTCGCTTTTGGATCGCCACGATTGATCTACGACACTCCTGTCCTGTTTTCGCCTTCCCAAAATCTAAAAACGACAAGACATGGGGTCGTATTTTACCACTGTTAACCATGATTTAACTGTCGGTTTCGACATGCAAAAATCGCATAGGACCCATGCAAATTTCGCCACTTGTCCGGGCGTTTTGCTCAAACTAGATGCGGTTTCGAGACGAAGAAACATCCCGTTTCAAAACGAACGCTAAGCCTTAGGAGACTGACATGGCCGCACTCGCACAGACCCGCCCTTTCATCGCAGCTGACTCCAAAGGTCAGCCTACGAATTTTATCACCGCAGCTTTCGCCGCTGTGGCTGAGTGGAAAGACAAGCGCGACACCCGTCGCAGCCTGAACGCTCTGACCGACCGCGAACTGGCCGACATCGGCATGTCGCGCGGCGAAATCGAAGATGTGGTCAGCCGCTTCTAATTCCGTCGCTCCCTGTTGAACGGATACTAGCCGTGTTCCCCCCCGGGAACACGGCTTTTTCTTTATGCGGGCAGCGGATGGTTACGTGTCAGAAGGCTGCCAATACGCGGGCGCGCAACACGTTCAACCAACACGGCCGCTACGCCGAACCCGGTGACAACGCTGATCGCAATACCGACCCAGACCCCATAGACGCCAAATCCCAGTGGGCCGCTCAAGAGCCAGACAAAGAATGGCACCGCCATGAGCTGCCGGTAGACGCCAATCCAGAATGTCCACTTGGGGCGCTTCAACGCCTGCAGCAGGGAATTCACCGCAAAGAGCGACGCGTAGATAGGCAGGATCACCGCCTCAATATGAAGATAGTCCACGCCAATTGCGATCACCTCGGGATCTGATGTAAAGGCCTGCATCGCCCAAGGTGCCGCCAGGAACAGAACCGGACAGGTGATCGCCATGAAGCCCCAGCCATAACGCAGACTGGTTCGAAACGCCTCCTGAACGCGCGGCATGGCCTGAGCGCCATAGTTCTGCGCTGCGATCGGCAGCAAAGCCGTCGACAGACCAATAGTGGGCAGCAAGAGCAACTGTTCGATCCGCAGTGCGATCCCATAGGCCGCCACCGATGCCCCACCAAACCTCTTCAAATGATACTGCACCACAAAGGCCGATAGGATCATCACCACAAAGGTCATGGCGGTTGGCAGCTGCTGCGCGATGATATCGCGCCACATCGGGAAATCGGGCACAAGCTCAGATTTGCGCGGCGCAGAGGCAAGATCCGTACCAAAGGCGCGGTACAAAAGGAACACCGCAACGCCGCTTTGGCTCACCACTGTGCTGGCCGCGATACCGTCAAACCCCATGCCCGACCAAAGACCCGGGATACCCCAGATCATGAGTGGATTAAGCCCCACATTGGCAAAAAAGGCGACCAGCATAGCCCGCTGCATGGAAACCGCGTCACCCTGAGATTGCAAAATACCGTTGCTCGCGAAGGCCAGCACAAAACCGGGCACCGCAACCATAAGCAACATCATATAGTCGATCCCGGCATCGCGGTAGGCGCCGGGTTCCGACAGTGCGGACACCAGACTGGGCGTCAGGATCAACCCCACACCAGTCAAAACAACCGCGCCAACCACACCATAGCTGATGCCTTGCAATGCGGTCCGCCTTGCCAAGGTGTCGTCCCCGGCCCCAACAGCATTGCCGACAAGGGCCGATAACCCCGATCCAAGGCCGATACCGAATGCGCTGAACAGCATCAAAATCGTTGCAGAAATCGCCAGTCCGGCCTGCGCATCGGTCGACAGCTTGCCTGCGTACCAGACATCGACAACGTTATAGAGGGTGCTGAACAGCATCCCCAGCGCGGCAGGGACTGCGATGCGCCGGAAATGGCCCGGCAATGGGCCTTGTGTGAGATCAGAGGCCTTGGTCATAGGGGTCACCAGAATGAAAGAGGGTGTGACACTGTTAGCGCCACACCCTTTCGCTCGCAATCCTGAGATCTGTGCACACCCGCACAGGAGGTCAGCTTGACCGCGCCCAGGCCGGATGAAGATCATCAATGATAAAGGCGTGGCCGCCGTTGGCATGCTCTTCGAGATGGGGATGATCATTCGGCAGTTCAGGATGCGCATGAGGGATCATCTCAGGATCATGTTTGGGCCAGACCCGCAAAGCGATCATCACGCCAACTCCACCAAGACCCGACAGCCCTACCAAAGCACCAATCGCACCAAACTGGGTCATCAACCATCCCGCAAGTGGGTAAGCAATCAACCAACACGCGTGGCTCAGCGCGAAATGGGCCGCAAAAACCGCAGGTCGGTCTTCGGCATGTGACGAGCGGGTGAGGAGCCGGCCCGAGGGCGTCATGACCATGGCAAAGCCAAGACCAGAGAGGCCCCAGGCGGCAAACAATATGGTCCAAGTCAGCCCCACCGACGCTATAACCGCCGCGAGAGCCACATTTGCGCCAATCATAAAACCCGCACCCACAAACATCACCGGTCGATCCGAAAACCGCTCGAGCAGTTTCGGCAAGGCAAAGGCCCCCAGCATCGACCCAAGACCAAAACCAAACATGGTCATCGCCAGGGCGCTTTCGTCCATGCCCAAAGTACCACGCACCAGAACAACCGTGTTGACCAGAACCATCGCCCCGGCTGCAGCGCCCGCCAGGTTCAGCGCCAAAAGACCACGCAGACGCGGTGTTGCCAGATAGAGGCGCGATCCGCGCGTAGTGCGGTCGTAAATGCCGCGTGGCTCACCTCGTTTCGGAGAGGGCAAAACCACCGACGCCACAAGCGCCGCTGAAATCACGAACCCGGCAAATGTGCCCCAAAACAGATTGTTGTAAGAGAGAACCAAGAGCGCCAATCCCGCCAATGTCGGCGTGATGATGTTCTCAAGATCAGAGGCCAGACGCGAGAGCGAGAGTGCGCGGGTATACTCCCCCTCATCCGGCAGAATGTCGGGGATTGTCGCCTGAAAGGTTGGGGTAAAGGCCGCCGACGCGCCTTGCAAAATGAAGATCAAACCAAAAACCTGCCAGGCCTCGGTCACAAACGGCAAAACAAGCGCCACCCCCGCCCTGATCAGATCTAGGGTGATCAACATCGCCCGCCGTGGCACCCGGTCGGCAAAGGCCCCGGCCACAGGAGCGATGCCGACATAGGCAATCATCTTGATGGTGAAGATGCCACCAAGAATCAGACCCGCGCCCTCTCCGGCCAAATCAAAGGCCAAAAGCCCAAGCGCAACCGTCGCCAGCCCCGTGCCGACAAGCGCCACGATCTGCGCCAGAAACAAATGTCGGTAGGTGCGGTTTTTCAGAATATCGAACATGGCTGGCCTCTACAGGTGGCGGGCTATGGCTTTGATCTCATCAAGATCGGTGGGGTGTTCGCCGTCCAGACAATGATCCATGTGATCATAGATCAGAGCCCGCTTGGCATTGCGCACGGCGTTCTCAACCGCATGCAGCTGTTGCGCGACATCGGCACAGGGTTTGCCCTCTTCGATCATTTCGATGACCGAGCGAAGATGTCCATCAGCACGTTTCAGCCGAGTGATCAGCGCCGGGTGATTTGCATGTTGGTGTCGATGTGTCATACCTCACCTTAACCTCCCCCCGGGGTTCTTGCAATAACCCCCCCGGGGGGATAATTGAGGTTCAATGACGCAGCGTGTGATTCAGATGAAACAGATTGGCATGGCATTGCTGTGTCTGGCTCTGCTTGTCTGGACGGTTGCGCCGCCAGCGTCGCATCTTCCGACCCAAGTGTCAGACATGGTGCAGGACCACGGGCATAGCCACGACGATGTGGTTGACCTCGCTTGGTCGTCACACGGGCATAGCCACGACGTGATGGACCACGACCATTCCACCGCCCATCTGCCCCGCCCCATTCCGCTGGCGACACCTTACATGCGCGATGCACCGGTGGGTTTGGCCCAAATCAGTGCGGCCCCCTTTTCCCCCACAACGCCGGAACGACCTCCGAGGGCTTAGGTGTTTTTCACCTAACCCAATCACAATCTGAGGTTTTTTCAATGAAACACCCCTTTGCGGGGCGACCGTTTTTGGCGGCGCTCACCGTATGCTTTGCTGTGCTGATGCTGCCCATCAGTGCGGCGGCTCATAATGTCACCGTCGGCGATGCCGGCTACATCCAACAAATCTGGGGCGTGAATATCATTCCGTTCCTCTATCTCGGCGCCAAACATATGGTGACGGGCTATGACCACATCCTCTTTCTGCTGGGCGTGGTCTTTTTCCTCTACCACATGAAACATGTGGCGATTTACGTCAGCCTGTTTGCGATCGGCCATTCCAGCACCATGCTGGCGGGTGTGTATTTTGGCTGGAACGTCAACGCCTATATAATCGACGCGATCATCGGTCTGTCGGTTGTCTACAAGGCGCTCGACAACCTTGGTGCCTTCCAGCGGTGGTTTGGCGTCCAGCCCAACACCAAGGTGGCCACGCTGATCTTTGGATTTTTCCACGGGCTCGGTCTGGCCACCAAGATCCTCGATTATGAGATCGCAGCAGATGGGCTGGTGCCCAATCTGTTGGCCTTCAACGTCGGGGTTGAGATCGGCCAGATGATGGCGCTGGCGGTGATCCTGATCGTCATGGGGTTCTGGCGCCGCCAGCCCAGCTTTTGGCGTCATGCCTATTCCGTAAATGTACTCATGATGTGCGCGGGGTTCGTGCTCATTGGATATCAACTGACCGGCCTGTTTGTGGCGGGCTGACAAGGAACCAAACATATGTTTAACGCTGAAAAACCGAACCTCGACGACCTGCCCAGCACCCAACAGCTGTTGCGCTCAACCGCCATCGCCGCGGGCGCGGCGGGTGCGCTTTTGCTGACTGTGGTTTTGCCCGCAGAATATGCCATTGATCCAACAGGCATGGGGCGACTTCTTGGGCTGACCGAGATGGGTGAGATCAAACAAGAACTGTACGAAGAGCGTCAGTTAGATCAGCAATCCAGCCTGATGAACGATCTGATGGGTGTCTTTGTCGGCAGTGCTCAGGCGCAAGAAGCCGAGCAATGGAGCGATGAGATCACCTTTTCGCTCACCCCCGGTCAGGGCATCGAGTGGAAGCTAGAGATGACCAAAGGCGCAGTTGCCCAATACCGCTGGTACACCGACGGCGCGCGGGTCAATTATGATCTGCACGGTGACGGATCAGGCAATTCGATCAGCTATGAAAAGGGGCGCGGCCAGACTGGTGGCGAAGGCGATCTTCGGGCGGATTTTGACGGCAACCATGGCTGGTTCTTCCGCAATCGTGATCGCAAAAATGTGGTTGTGACCCTGCAACTGCGCGGCGCCTACACCAATCTCAAGCAGACCTACTAGACAGGCCACGCATAAACCAAGGGCCGCCTTCATCAAGGCGGCCCAGATTTAGTCAGAGAGATCCCGAAAGTTCAACCCAGATAAGGCGCGGCCAATCCAGCGACCTTTTCAGTCAGGGGATCAATCTGCATGATCCAAGCCCCGGCCTTCTCCAAAGCCGATCCCTGCTCAAGTGTCGCCAAATGCGCGGAATAGTCTTCTATTCCCAGCCAGCTCAGCGTTAGAATCTTGAAGCCAAAAACAACCATCGCCCCGAGCAACAACAGGCGCAGACCTGATTTCTGCGCGGCTTTGTTTTCCGGAACATGCAGGAACACACCGTTCCCGTCCAGCTTGGTCACATACCCTTTGGCCAACCGGATATGTTTGCGACGGATTTCTCTCTGTCGCTTATCAAAATCACGGAGCGTGTCTTCCACGGCAGCCTCCAATACACCGGCCCCCACCGGATACCTAAAGTTGTAGGTATCAAATGGGGCGGAATTGGGGCACTTGTGGCGAATTTTCCTTAACTACGTCCGAAATTACGCATTTTTACGAAGCGTTAACGTTACCCATTCACCAATATTGTCATTGCGGACAAGATTGATGCCATTTTGTGCATAAACGTCGATCACTTCCTGCGCCTGACGGACGAGGATCCCGGAAAGAATCGCATACCCACCCGGAGACATGTGTTTCGCCATATCGGGCGACAGATCGATCAAGGGCTGTTTCAGGATATTTGCAAAGACCAGATCATAGGGCGCGCGATTGGCCAGCTCATCATGACCAAAACCTGCGGCCTCTACGCAGGTCACTTTATCTGAGAGATCATTCGCAGTGACGTTGGCAACAGCCACGTCCACGGCAACCTCGTCGATGTCAGAGACAATCACCGGGTTGGGATAGATCCGGGCTGCGCCCATGCCCAGTACAGCCGTTCCACAACCGATATCGGCGACGCTCCGCGCCACAAAGCCTTCGTTTGCCAGACGGTCAAGCGCCTCAAGACAGCCCTGCGTCGTACCGTGGTGGCCGGTGCCAAAGGCCATTGCGGCCTCGATCAGCAGCGGTTCACTGTCAGCCGGAATTTTGTCGGCGTCGTGGCTGCCGTAGACAAAGAAGCGCCCTGCTTCGACCGGTGTCAGCTCGCGGCGCACTTTGTCGACCCAATCTGTGTCTGGCACTTCGGAGACCACAAAGGGATTGGCATCAAATGCCACCGCCAGCAGCGTCAGCTCTACGTCACTGGGTTCTTCAAGGAAATAGCCGCCCACTTCCCAGGTGCCGCTGCCATCTTCAATCTCAAAAACACCGACGCCTGTTGGTTCTGTTTCCAGTTCCTCCAGAGCAAGACCCAGTTGGTCAGCGGCTTCTTTAGACGGCAATTTGGTAAAGGCGGTATAGGTGGGCATCAGCGTATCTCCGGTCTGACCTGCGCCTTCGGGTAGGCGCAGGCGGGGATAAGGTCAAGGGTGCGTTATTCCGCCGGCGCTGCAAAGCGCATCGAAAAGATGGTTTCATTGCCCGGTTCAGGATTACGCGGGATCATCAGAGCCAGCATGAGCGACACCAGAGCCATGGCTGCCGCAAGCGCGAACACCGCGCCGGGCGATGCCAGCCAGAGCATGCCAAGCAGCACCGGCAGAGCAACCGCCGCAATGTGGTTGATGGTGAAGGCAACCGCCGCTGTTGGGGCCATATCCGCAGGATCTGCGATCTTCTGGAAATAGGTTTTCAGGGCCAGCGCCAGAGAAAAGAACAGATGGTCGAGCACATACAGCGCCATGGCAAGACCAACACCCCAGCCAAACCAATAGATCCCGCCATAGGCCAGAAAAACCCCTGCCAGCCCAATGTATTCAAACGTCAGGGTGTTGCGCTCCCCAAACCGCGCCACCGCTTTGCCAAACAACGGAGCCATGGACATGTTGGCGATAAGATTGACCAGATACAGCCCCGTCAGCTGATGTACGTCGAACCCAAAATGTTCGACCATCATAAATCCGGCAAACACCACAAAGATCTGACGCCGTGCCCCGGCCATGAACTGCAACGCATAATAGAGCCAGTAGCGTTTACGCAGGACAAACTCTTTGTTTTGTGGAGTTGGGCTTTTGAACTGCGGGATCACCATCGCGCAATAGCCGACAATCACCAAAGTCAGCCCACCAGACACCATATATACCGTATTATAGCTCAGCCCGAGCCGCTCCCATGTGAGAACAATCAACACATAGGCGACCAGAGTTGCACCTGAGCTTGCAGTGATAATCCACCCCAGAATTTGCGGTGCACGATCTTTGGGTAGCCATTGGAGCTGAAGGCTCTGGTTGACGGTTTCGTAATAGTGAAACCCGATCGAGCTAAATGTCGTGACGAGTAGAATGCCACCCAGGCTTGGGAACCAGGCTGTGACCATGGTCGCCACCCCAAGAAGGGCCAGGGACCAAAGCGCCAACGTCTGTTCCCGCATGAAGACCAGAACCAAAATAACGCCAACAGCCAGAAACCCCGGTATCTCACGCACCGTATGCAACAGACCAATGTCGTCGCCCTGAAAATCGGCAACGTCGATGACAAAGTTGTTCAACAGCGCCAGCCACGTCGAAAAGCTGAGTGGCAGGGCAATCGCCATCAGGAACAGCAAAGTTGTAGGGCGCTTGTGAAAGGGCAATGCGCGGGCGTCTTGCAATGAAATCTCGGTCATACCATCGCCGCTACGCCTGTTGTTGCCAAAAGTCGAGTCCTTTGGTCGCCTTTAGATGCACATCATCCCTGCACGAAAACACATCCGAATTCGTGCATGAGTATGATCCACATCAAAGCCACTTCCCACCCTAACGCGTAGATCCCGCGGCAAGCACGCGAAGGAGACGCACATGGATCTGGTGGCATTGGTCGAAAGATTGGGCGAAAACCCAACCGCTGCGGTGTTTGGGCTGATCACCGGGATAATCTTTGGCATCGCAGCCCAACGGTCAAGGTTCTGCTTGCGTGCCGCCGTGGTCGAGTTTGGTCGCGGCAGCATGAACGACAAAGTGGCGGTTTGGCTGCTGACCTTCTCGACGGCTGTGGTCTGGGTACAAGGGGCCCAGCTTTTGGGGCTCATTGACACCACCGAGGCACGCATGATGGCTGTGCCCGGGAGCTGGTCTGGTGCAGTGATCGGCGGTTTGATCTTTGGCGGCGGCATGGTTCTGGCGCGCGGGTGTTCCGGGCGGTTGTTGGTGCTGGCCGCGACCGGCAACCTGCGGTCCGTTGTTTCGGGCCTGATTTTTGCCGTGGTGGCACAAATGAGCCTGACCGGATGGCTGGCACCTATACGGGATTATCTCGCGGCGCTCTGGATCACCTCGGGAGGCCGCAACATGGATCTGCTGGCAGCAATGCATCTGCCCCAAGAGGCCGGGCTGATCCTGGGCGGTCTGACCGCTGTGCTGGCCTTGGAACTGTCGCGGCGCAACCAGATCGGCCTGCGCCGCTTGGTTTTTGCCTCAGGCGTCGGGTTTGCCGCTGCCGTGGGCTGGGCCTTGACCTATGCCCTAAGCCAGGTGGCCTTTGACCCGGTTCAGATTGAAAGCCTGACCTTTACCGGTCCCTCCGCCAATACGCTGATGTTCTTTCTCGACCGCAACGCCATTTTAGAGTTCGACATCGGCTTGGTGCCCGGCGTGGTTCTTGGAAGTTTCGCCGCCGCGCTGGTGACCAAAGAATTCCAATTTCAGGGATTCGAAGGCCCCTCTCCGATGCGGCAGGCCATGATCGGCGCCGTGTTGATGGGATTCGGCGGCATGTTGGCCGGAGGATGCGCCATAGGTGCAGGCGTTAGTGGCGGCTCAATCTTCGCGGGAACCGCCTGGTTGGCACTCTTTTGCATGTGGATAGGTGGAATTGCGATGGATTTTTTCTTGAGAAACGTGCAAACCCATCGCATACCTGCATAATCTGCGCCGGTTGCGACACCATTTGGCTGGGGCGGGCAGTTTTGATCCCACTATACTCGGCCAATTTCCATGTCCTCACCTTCCCGATCCATCGCCCCCTTTCTGCTGCTCCTCTTCACGGGAACGTTGTGCAGCTCGATGATCGTTCCCTTTATGGGGTACTTTTTGGTGGAAGAATTGGGGCAACCGCGCTGGATTATCAGCCTATACACCGCGCTGATCGTGCCTTTGACGATTGTGACCAACAAGATATTTGCCAAGCGGCTGGATCAAGGTTCTTCGGCCTTTCCTCTGGTCGGGATTGCCATTTCGGGATGCTTATTCGCGAGTGTATCCCTCTCCCTATCCCCAACCTTTCAGGTGACAATGACCTGCGGCGTTTTGGGGTACGGCATCGCAAGTTCTGCGATCTCGACCATGTTCAGCACCGGCATTCAGCTTGCCGACACACTAACCATCGATCGATCGCGTCTGAACGCCTATATGCGCGCGACAACGTCGACGGCCTGGATGACAGGCCCTGCCTTGACTTTCATAACTGCGGACCAGCTCGGTGCTGAATTTGTGTTTCAGCTCTGCGGTGGCTTTGCCCTGCTCTGGACACTCTTGTGGTATTCAATTTTTCCACGCGGCTCTCTGCGGTCTCCCAGCAAAGCGGCTGCCAGCGTTGAGGCATCCAGTACCCCAGCACTGTGGCTGGCCGCAGCTTATATCTTTTGTCTGTCCACGGCGCATTCCATCACATTCACAGCCCTTCCCTTGTTCTGGGTGCAGGAGATCGGATTGCCCGGATATGCGCCTGGCACAGCGTTCAGCGTCAAAACCGCCGTTGAAATTGTGGCGATCTTTTCCACGCCGTTCCTAATCCGGCAGTTTGGTCTGCGCCTGTCCTTGATCGGCACCACAGTATTTGCCTGTGTAACAATTGTGGTGATGTCGCAAATTACCAATATCTATCAGATGTGGGCCGCCGCCGCGATGGAAGGCATCTACTATGGGCTCTATGCCAGCCTAGGACTGTCTTTCATCCAGTCCTTTACGCCCAATGCCCCCGCCCGCGCGACGGCACTCTACTGGAACACGGTTATGGTCAGCGGGCTGGCCGCCGGTCCTGTGGTCGGATTGATCGCTCAGCACTTTAGCTTTCAGGCCGCAATTCAGACCGCAGCAAGCCTTGCGGTGATTGCGCTGGCTTTGATCATGATCGGTTCGCTGCGGTCCCAACATGAAACGGCGCCGGATCAAGGATGATCCGACGCCGCATTTGACGGTTTGCAGAGTGATTAGCTGCGAATGCGCCAACCGGTTTTGAAGATCCACCAGATCACGCCCAGACAAAGCGCAGTAAAGCCCGCGATGGCCAGTAGGCTCAGCCCAATCGGCACATCGGCCAGCCCAAAGAAGGCCCAGCGGAAACCCGAAATCAGATAGACCACCGGGTTGAACAGTGTGATGGTCTGCCAGATCGGCGGCAACATTGAGATCGAATAAAACGACCCGCCCAGGAACACCAAGGGTGTCACCACCAAGAGCGGAACCAGCTGCAGCTGTTCAAAGTTCTTGGCCCAGATGCCGATGATGAACCCAAGAAGCGAGAAGCTCAGGCAGGTCAGAACCATAAAGGCGAGCATAGCAACCGGGTGCTGAATCTCCAGATCCACAAACAAAGCTGAAGTCGCGAGGATCACCACACCGATGAACATGGCTTTGGTCGCCGCTGCGCCCACATATCCGATGACAATCTCAAGGAAGTTCACCGGCGCAGAGAGCAGCTCATACACGGTGCCAATGAACTTCGGAAAATAGATCCCAAAAGACGCGTTTGAAATCGCCTGCGTCATCACACTCAGCATAATCAGACCCGGGACGATAAAGGCCCCATAGCTGACCCCGTCCACCTGATCGATACGTGAGCCGATCGCGGCACCAAAGACCACGAAATACAGCGATGTCGAGATCACCGGCGACA
Organism: uncultured Pelagimonas sp.; assembly: GCA_947497905.1. Classification (GTDB taxonomy): domain Bacteria; phylum Pseudomonadota; class Alphaproteobacteria; order Rhodobacterales; family Rhodobacteraceae; genus CANMIH01. The sequence goes on along the minus strand of CANMIH010000001.1, from coordinate 35,079 downwards.
GAAAGCTTTGCATCAAGGTGCGAAAGAAACGCGCCATCTCAAAGACATAGATCGATTTTACGGCTTGCCAGTTCATTGTGCCGCCTCCTGTTGGTTGGCCACTAGGCCAACAAAGATATCTTCAAGAGAGTTTTGCGAGGTGGCCACGTCGCGCACCTGAAGGCCCGCACCCGCCACCGCGGCCATAAGCCGTCCTATGCCCGAGCGCTCTGCGGCACTGTCATAGGCATAAAGCAACGTCTTGCCTTCGTCTTCGAGGCTTAGCTCAAATTCACCTAATGCAGATGGGATCTCGGCGACCGGATCGACCAGATCAATGCGCAGCTCTTTCTGCCCCATACGAGACATTAGGCTCGCCTTATCCTCAACCAACAGAATCTCGCCCGAGTTGATGACCCCCACGCGGTCGGCAATGGCCTCGGCCTCTTCGATATAATGCGTGGTCAGAATAATCGTCACGCCATCACGTTTCAGCTCGGCCACCGTATCCCACATGTCGCGGCGTAGCTCGACATCGACCCCGGCGGTGGGCTCATCCAGAAACAGGACACGTGGTTCGTGGCTCAGTGCTTTGGCGATCAACACCCGGCGCTTCATCCCACCGGAAAGTTCCATCACACGAGAATTTCGTTTGTCCCAAAGGGACAGCTTTTTCAGGATGTTCTCAATCAAGGCGTCATTGCGGGGTTTGCCAAACAAACCTCGCGAAAACCGCACTGTGTTGATCACCTTTTCAAAGGGCTCGAGATTGATTTCCTGCGGAACCAACCCAATCAGGTTGCGCGCCGCGCGGTATGCTTCGATTACGTCGTTTCCACCAACCGTGATCTGCCCCGAACTCGGCAAAGTTATACCGCAAATCGTTGAAATCAAAGTGGTCTTCCCCGCGCCATTTGGCCCGAGAAGCGCTAGAATTTCGCCTTCTTCGATATCCAGATTCACGCCTTTGAGCGCTTCGAACCCGCCATCATATTTCTTCCGCAAATCGCGGATCTCAACCATTGCCATGTCGCGGCCCCTCAATATCGCAGGCACAAAAGGCCCCGGATGGGGCCTGACCTGTTTGCGCTCGCACACACTAATCCGTGAGCAGAGGAAAACCTATCTGCATTTCTGCACAGCATCCATGCATGTCGCGAACAGAACAATCGTCTCCTCCTATGTCGCGAACAGGAATTTCATCTCCGACACCCATGTCGCGAACAAGAGCGAGCGACATCTGCGCGTCTGTTACCGACAGTTTTATGAGCGTACAAAATATAAACATAGTCCAACTTAATCGCCCCGCCCTTGGCATCTTTTTCATCTGCTTCGGCACCATGGCGATCATCGTCAATGATCTGCTGATCAAGCTTCTGTCCGGGGGATATCCCCTACATCAGACCATTTTCACCCGGTCGGCCATTGCGATGGTCTTCACCCTGGCCTTTGTCCAGATGGAAGGGGGCTGGCGCATCTTGAAGACCAGCACACCGGGCATTCATCTGATGCGCGGTCTCATGGTGGTTGTGGCGAATATGGTCTATTACGCGGCCGTGGCAGTGCTGCCTCTGGGCCAGGTCACTGCGCTCTTTTATATCGCTCCGCTGTTCATCACCCTGCTGGCCATTCCTATTCTCGGGGAAAAAGTTGGCATCTGGCGAATGGCCGCCATTGGCATCGGTCTCGTCGGCGTTGTGATCATGCAGGAGCCTTGGAAGTGGGGCGCGGGTGAATGGAATATCATTCTGCTGCTGCCGGTTGTCTCGGCCTTCTTCTACGCCATCATGCAGGTCCTGACCCGCAAACTCGGGGTATCGTCGCCGGCCTCGGCGCTTGCAGTCTATATCCAATCAACCTTTCTGGTGGTGTCTCTCGGATTTTACATCGTGGCCGGGGATGGCCGGTTTGCAGAAGGCGTCGAAAATGAAAGCCTGCAGTTCCTACTGCGCGCCTGGCGCATGCCTCCTGTCGAGGATTGGCCTATTTTTCTGGGCTTAGGCCTATGCAGCGGAATCATCGGCTATAGCATCAGCGCCGCGTATCGTCTGGCGGATGCAGGCACCATCGCACCGTTTGAATACATCGGCCTGCCGATGGCATTCGCGCTGGGTTGGGTCTTTCTTGGCGAGTGGCCGACCGTCCCGACCTGGATTGGCTGTGCGCTGATCATCGGAGCCGGTCTTCTGGTGTTCCTGCGCGAGCAGGCCAAAGACTCACCGATGCCTGGACGACGGGCCAGATGGGGGCGCCGTTAACGCCTCGATCACTCTGATTTAGGTTCTGGTGCCTGCACGTCAGTTGTGCAGGCACATTGCGCAGGATTACCCCTGACGGATGGTGTCGATCATCAGTTTGACGTTCTCAGGATCTGCATCCGGTGTGATACCATGGCCCAGATTGAAAATATGCGGCCCCTTGCCAAAGGCTTTGACGATGCGTTTGGTTTCATCGATCAGATCCTGACCACCTGTCACCATGTGGGTGTTCTTCAGGTTGCCCTGCACACAGCCGCCTGGCTGAACATGCTCTGCCGCCCATTCGGCGGTCACGCTGTCATCGATCGCCACACAATCGACACCGGCTTTCTCATGAAACCCCACATAATTATCACCGGCCTGACGCGGGAAGGCGATAATCGGCAGATCCGGGAAGCGCGATTTCAGCTCAGAGGCAATAATCCGCGTGGGTTCCAACGCGTATTTGTCAAAATCCTCGCCTTTGAGCGAGCCTGCCCAGCTGTCAAAGATCTTGATGACCTCGGCACCCGCTTTGACCTGCTCGGTCAGATAATCGATGGTGCCTTCGGTCAGGCGGTCGATAATTTTCTCAAACAGCGCGCGGTTCTCGGCTTTCAGCGCATGGGCTGGTCCCTGATCTGGGGTACCACGGCCTGCGATCATATAGGTGGCCACGGTCCATGGCGCACCGGCGAACCCGATCAGAGTGGTTTCTTCGGGCAGTTCTTTCGACAGGCGACGCACGGTTTCATAGACCGGGTTCAGGGTGTCGTGAATCATCTCGCCACGGCCCAGTTTGTCGAAATCCGCATCCGATTGAATGGTGGACAAACGGGGGCCTTCACCGGTGACAAACCACAGATCCGCACCCAGCGCCTGAGGCAGAAGCAAAATATCAGCAAACAGGATCGCCGCATCAAAGCCATAGCGCCGGATCGGCTGTAGCGTGACCTCGGTGGCCAGTTCTGGGTTATAGCACAGCGACAGAAAATCCCCAGCCTCGGCGCGCGTGGCTTTGTATTCGGGCAAATAGCGTCCCGCCTGGCGCATCATCCAGATTGGAGGGGTCGGCAGCGTCTCGCCCGCCAGAGCGCGCAATATCGTCTTGGTCATCAGGGGTCTCCGTCTTCGTCCCGGCCTATCTGTTGTGTGGCGGCAATATGTCAAATCACAGCGGCTTGCCACTGGCCATTGCGCCGCATAATGCTGCACTTATGACAAATGCCAAGCCCTCCCCCGACGCGCCGCTGAAAATCGGCACCCGTGGCTCGCCTCTGGCGCTGGCCCAGGCGCATGAAACCCGTGATCGCCTTGCGGCGGCGCATGACCTGCCGCAAGACGCCTTTGAAATTGTGGTGATCACCACTACGGGCGACAACCGCGCCATGATTGATGCGGACCGCCCGCTGAAAGAAATCGGCAACAAAGGGTTGTTCACCAAAGAGATCGAAGAGGCCATGTTGCGTGGCGATATCGATATTGCGGTGCATTCCACCAAAGATATGCCCGTGGCCCAGCCCGAGGGTCTGGTGCTTGAATGCTTCCTGCCGCGCGAAGATGTGCGTGACGCCTTTATCTGCCCCGAGTTTGGCTCGATCCATGATCTGCCCGAAGGCGCGGTCGTCGGTACCTCGTCGTTGCGCCGTCGCGCGCAGCTGATGGTCCGCCGCCCCGACCTCAAAGTGGTTGAGTTCCGAGGCAATGTGCAGACCCGGCTGAAAAAGCTTGGCGACGGCGTGGCGCAGGCGACATTTCTGGCTCTGGCAGGTCTCAATCGCATGGATATGAGTGACGTGCCCGCCTATCCGGTCAATCCCGACGATATGCTGCCCGCAGTGGCGCAGGGTGCGATCAGCATCGAACGCCGTGCGGATGACCAGCGGGTCAAAACCCTGCTGGATGCGATCCACGACACCCCCACAAGCCACCGTGTTCTGGCAGAGCGGGCCTTTCTGGCCGAGCTGGATGGCTCCTGTGAAACTCCGATTGCTGCATTGGCCGAGTTGGACGGTGACGAATTGCGCCTGCGGGGCGAGATCCTCAAACCCGATGGCAGCGCCTCCTTTGCTGGCGAAACCCGTGGCCTGATTGCCGATGGCCCCGTGCTGGGCCGCGCACTTGCACGCGAGCTATTGGAACAGGCGGGACCCGGATTCTTTGACTGGCGCCGCTGATTCACGGGGAACATCTCGGAATTTCACCAAAGACACTGGAGTGGCCGTCTAGCCCCTTTTTCTTTTGCGCTCCGACCTACTCTCTAGGGCGTGACCCCGAGCCTACACATTTTGTGCTATACTTGGATCCCGGAAACTGGATGCCAAGGAGAGAGCTATGCCTCAAACCATCGGAAACCCGTTAAGCTGGATGGCGCAGGGCCTCGGGCACAGCGGCCAGCATTTGACCGACAGCGCCCGCAGCCTAGGCAGCGACACCACCCAATCCATGCCTCAAGTGCGACGTCTCACCAACGCAGATCTGACCGAAGCGCTGCGACTGGGGCTTCAGGATTTTCTGGCCTGTCGAACAGATGTGATGTTTCTCGTCTTGCTCTATCCCGTCATTGGCATCCTGCTCATCACAATGGGAGTGCAATCCCAAATGCTGCCCATGCTGTTTCCCATGATTGCGGGGTTTGCGCTCCTTGGACCTGCCGCCGCGGTGGGTGTCTACGAAGTCAGCCGCCGTAGGGAACAAGGGCACCCCACAAGTTGGCTTGCCGCATTGCGCCTCTACGAACACCCGTCCTTCGCAGCCATTCTGATGCTCGGGTTTTATCTGTTGGGGGTCTTCGCCGTTTGGATGATCACGGCTTCGGCCATCTATGCCTATACACTCGGGCCTGCCGCACCGGCTTCGTTCAACAGCTTCCTCACCTCTGTGTTCACGACTTCAGAAGGCTGGGTGATGGTCATCGCCGGAGGAAGTGTTGGTTTGCTGTTCGCCATCGTTGTTCTGGCGGTGTCGCTTGTGTCTTTTCCGATGTTGCTTGATCGCCGTGCCGGATTGCCCATCAGCGTCGCGACCTCACTGCGCCTGACCCGGGAGAACCCCGGTGTTGTGCTCAGATGGGGGGCAATGATTGCGGCGGGGTTGGTGCTTGGATCCATCCCCGCGCTTTTGGGCCTGATTATTGTCCTGCCCGTCTTTGGCCATGCGACATGGCATCTCTATCGGCGCGCCGTCGTCTAGGCGCTACGCAACTTTCAGAACGATTTTGCCAATGTGGCCCGAGCTTTCCATGCGTGCATGGGCTTGGGCCGCCTGCGCCAGTGGGAACTCGGAATCCATCACAGGTGCAATTGTTCCCGCATCCAACAAAGGCCAGACCGTCTCCCGCAGGCTCGCGGCAATCCGGGCTTTGGCCAGATCACTTTGCGGGCGCAGCGTGCTTCCGGTGATGGTCAGCCGTCGCATCATGACCTGCGCAAAATTCAACGCCACCTTCGGCCCCTGAAGAAACGCGATCTGCACCAATCGGCCGTCATCGGCCAGCGCCTTAACGTTGCGCGGCAGGTACTCGCCTCCCACCATATCAAGGATCAGGTTCGCACCGCCTTCAGCCCGCAGGATCTCGACAAAATCCTCGTCGCGATAGTTGATGGCCCGCTCAGCACCCAGCTCAGAGCAGGCCGCACATTTTTCATCCGATCCGGCGGTGACAAAGACCCGCGCGCCAAAGGCCCGCGCCAGCTGGATCGCCGTTGTTCCAATACCCGAACTGCCGCCATGCACCAGAAACCGTTCACCCGCCTGAAGGCCGCCGCGCTGGAACACATTTGACCAAACGGTGAAGAAAGTTTCGGGCAGGCAGGCCGCCTCTTTCATGCCCATACCCGCGGGGACAGGCAAACAATGCGCGGCGGGCGTCGCAACAAACTCTGCATAGCCACCGCCCGGCAAAAGCGCGCAGACCTGATCGCCGACTTTGGGCCACTCCACACCCTCGCCCACAGAGACAACGGTCCCCGAGGCCTCAAGACCGGGTAGATCTGATGCGCCCGGAGGAGGTGCATAGCTGCCTGCGCGCTGCAAGGCATCCGGACGGTTCACACCGGCGTAGGCGACTTGAATAACAACCTGCCCCGCCGAAGGCTGGGGCATAGGCCGCTCACAAAGGGTCAAAACACCCGGCCCGCCGGGTTCACTGATTTCAACGGCCTGCATCGTCTCGCTCATGGGGTCCTCCTGTTTGATCACTTTGGTAACAGGCGGACCCAATGTGGCAAGATGTTATCGTGGCGCAGTCCAGCCGCCGGGCAGATCTCGTGGTTCAACAGGATCAGGCGCTTTGACAGTCTCAAACAGCTTGGCGGGCCCCGCCATCAACTTTGACAGAAACGGGCTGTTCTTTACCTGCGCCTTGGCTTTTTCGATCCGCATCACGTCCTCGATGCGGCGATCCAAGAAGGCCCAGGTCGATTCGTAACCCGCACTGTCATCCCCCAACCAGAATAGGACGGTGGACGAATAGACCGCAGACAGGGTCGCCCGTTTCGAGTACCAGTTGATATCTCGCGATGTGTCCCCCAGCAGACCCCAGATCGCATCGGCCGTGCTCCAGATAAGCTTCGCGCCCTCCGGTGCATTCTGCGGCAAAGCAAAGAGCACGGTGCCCCGTCGCACCACCTCGCGATCGTCGACCGCTTCAATCCGCGCACGCACCGCAAAGGTCACCTTTTCGCGAATTTTCATGGCCGAGGTGTCCGTGTTTTCAAAGCGTTGGACCATTTCGGTATCCCCACGCTTGTGATAGGCAATCGCCAAATCCAAAGCGCCGCGCGGAAAAAGACCCCGCGCCAGAACCATATCAACGCCCACATCGGCAACTGCGGCCTTAAACGTCGGATCGGTCCACCCGTCAAAAGGGACATGCAGCACCGCCGCATCCAGCAGCTGATTTGACAGACTTTCGGTCATGACCTTCTCCTCACTGACGTGTCGAACACTGTGTGCCCGATTCAAACCACATGCGATACTGGACAAATAGCGCAAAGGCTGTTATCCGGCCACCTCCTGCAATTCATGCAACTCAAACTTAGAAAGGTGGTGAAAACCACATGCAGGTCAGTGTTCGTGACAACAATGTCGATCAGGCGCTTCGTGCCCTGAAGAAAAAGCTGCAGCGCGAAGGCGTGTTCCGCGAAATGAAGCTCAAGCAACATTTCGAGAAGCCGTCCGAGAAAAAAGCGCGCGAGAAGGCCGAGGCTATCCGCCGTGCCCGCAAGCTGGCTCGTAAAAAGGCCCAGCGCGAAGGTCTGCTCTAAGCTTTGCGCTTAGCAGTATTTTGCACTGTAAGAAATTGACGACCCCCGGGGCTTCGGCCTTTCGGGGGTTTGTCTTTTTGGCGACAGCAAATGGCCCATTGAAAGAAAATTTCAAAATGGGGATTGCCAGAGCAAGGGGTCTCGCGCTACCCCCGCCGCCATGATCCGTGTTTTGACCACCACTAAGACCACCACCAAGACCACCGCCATGGCGGGGGATTGGTTGGGGTGCGCGGTCGAATAACCGGATAACCCACCAAAGCCCCGCCGGAGACGGACGGGGCACAAGGGTCACCGTTCTCTCCGACAGATCAGGAGAGAAAAGATGTTGATCGAAAACAATCCCCAGGCCGCCGCACGTGTTCTGCCGCAAAACCCCGTTGTAGCCATTGTTGGCGCCACCGGAGCCGTGGGCGCCGTGCTTGTCGAATGCCTTGAGGCCCGGAATTTCCCTCTGGCCCAGCTACGCCTGCTGGCCTCGGCCCGCTCCGCCGGAAAAACCATCTCATTTCGCGGCGAAGCGCTGGTGATCGAAGAACTGACCGAAGACAGCTTTGCAGGCGTCGACATCGCATTGTTCTCAGCGGGCTCGGGTCTTTCAAAGAAATTTGCCCCCCTCGCCATCGCTGCCGGTGCGGTTGTGGTCGACAATTCCTCGGCTTTCCGCATGGAAGACAATGTTCCGCTGATTGTCCCCGAAGTAAACGCCGACGCCCTGCCCCAGCACCACGGCGTTGTGGCAAATCCAAACTGCGTCGCAGCCATCGCCACTGTTGCTCTCGCCCCTCTGCGCGCCCATCGCCAGCTCAAGCGCCTGCAAATGTCAACCTATCAGGCCGCCAGCGGCGCAGGCGTTGAGGCGATGGAGGAGCTCAACGACTCAACTGCTGCAGCGCTACGCGGCGAGGAATTTGAACCCAAAGTCTTGCCCCATCCCTATGCCTTTAACTTCTTCAGCCACAATGCCGATATCGAACCAGACACCGGCTACAACGGTGAAGAAAGCAAAGTGATTGCCGAAATCCGTCGCATCTTTGACCAGGCCGAGCTGCCGGTTGGGGTCACTTGCATCCGCGTCCCGGTGCCGCGCGCCCATGGTATGGCAATCAGTGTTGAGCTGGACGAAGCGCTGTCGCCAGAACTGGCTCGTGAGCTGCTGTCTAACGCGCCGGGCGTAAAAGTGGTCGATGACCAAGAGCGAAACTATTTCCCGATGCCCGTGGATGCCAGCGGTCGGGATGATGTTCTTGTCGGCCGCATCCGCACTGATCTGGGCGATCCAAGCGGCAAATCTCTGGCGCTGTTTGTCGTGGGCGATCAACTCTTGAAGGGCGCTGCGCTCAATGCGGTCCAAATCGCCGAGGCCCTGATGTCCAAAGACATCTAATCGTCTTCTCCGAACATGAAAGAAGCCCAAGGCACGCACCTTGGGCTTCTTCTTTTTACAAATTCTCTGGGGTGAATGCGCGGCACGCGCAGAGGGGCAAAGCCCCCAGATCGAAAGCCCAGTCCTAAAATCAGCCCGGACCAACCATAAAGCAGGACATCTGCCGCGCTTGCAGCCTGCGACAGGCCAGCTCGGCACTGTCACGGGTCATGCCCATAAAGTTAGCATCGAACCCCCGCTTGCCTTTGACAACCTTGCGCAGCGTGCCATCCAGTGTGGAGGTTTCGGCAAGCGCGGTCTTCAACAGAACTTTTTCTGCGGCAAACCGGTTGGGATACCGCCCAACATTGATTCCCCAATGGCGCCCACCAGAGGTAGACAATCGCGTCACAACTTCGGCTTTCCGAGCGGGCGTAGGAACATCCAACTTTGCCGCCGCTGCAATTGCCACGGTTTCAGGCCGCAACACAGGTTTTTTGGATCGCGAGGGTGGAGGACCGGTTGTCTCTGGTTTAGCGGTTGCAGCTTCAGCTGCGACCGCAAGCTGTACATCTTTCACAACACTATCAATTTCGGTTTGCAGCTCCGCAACCAAGGGCGCGACGTCTGGCTGCGCCTCAGGCACAGGGCGTGCTTGCGGGCGCAGGCTACGGGTCACCGCCGCCGATGCGACACGAAGCGTTTTTCCTTTCGCTCCGGGCGCTGCACGAGGGGCCGCCTTAGCCACCTGAACACCGGGCTCACGGCCGCCACCGCGATATGCGGGTTTGCGCGGTTTGCGCAGGGCCACCCGCGTTGGTGCGCGCTTGAACCCCAGATCAAGGAGCTCGGCCACTTTGGCATTGCGCGACGCTGTGGAGCGCCCGCCAAATACCGTCGCGATGATCCGCTCGCGTCCACGTTCCGCCGAGGCCACAAGATTATATCCCGCCGCGCGGGTATAGCCGGTTTTGATGCCATCCGCTCCGCGATAGCTCGACAACAGACGACGGTTTGTGTGCGCAACCGTCCGCACCCCTGCATCCGCCGTCTTTCGGCTGAACAGATTGTAGTACTGAGGGTAGTCATAAATCATATGACGCCCGAGAAACGACATATCGCGGGCGGTCGACAGGTGACCGCTTTCCGTCAACCCATGCGCATTACGAAAGGTCGTGCGGGTCATGCCCATGGATTTTGCAGTGCGGTTCATACGGCGGGCAAACGCCGCCTCTGATCCTGAGATCGCTTCACCAATGGCGGTTGCCGCGTCATTGGCGGATTTCACCGCAGCCGCGCGCACAAGATACCGCAACTTGATTTTCTGACCAGCGCGCAGCCCCAGTTTGGAGGGCGGCTCTGACGCAGCATGTGGGGACACTTTTACCAACGTATCCATCGAAATTTCACCGTTCTGCACCGCTTCAAAAGCAATGTAGAGCGTCATCATTTTGGTCAGCGAGGCCGGGTGCAGGCGTGTATCTGCGTTGCGGGCATGCAGAACTTTACCCGACCGCGCATCCATCACAAGGGCAGCGTAAGGGGCAGCCATAGCGCTCAGTGGCACCATCAAAACCAACCAGACAAACGTGAGGATATACAGGCCCATTCGGCCCGCTTTGGAAGCGCGTCCCGTCACCGTAGATACTGCCTTTTTTACTGCCTCGCCCCCGATTTTTCGGTGAGCTTTTTCTTGGTTATTGGGCAAAAGCGTAACACGGAGGTGGGTTTCAGAAAACCCTGCAATTCCAGCTAATTTGGCAAGGTTTTGTTAACCGAGCCACCCAGATTTAGCGGTCTAGGTCACCGCACCCCCTAGACCGGCAATTGCGACTGAAATGTGGCGAATTGTGGCAAAACTAAGGCGGCACCCTAATCCAGATTTGCCACCAAGTTTGACAGGCCAGCGAGATCCGGTAGCTCATGATATCGCGCCGAATCGGGGGCCTCGGCATGTTCGAAATCCCAACTCAATTCATGCGGCACAAAAACGCCCCATGCCCCAACTTCGATCGCCGGTCGCACATCGGATTTCATTGAGTTCCCGACCATCATCGCCCCCGACACCCCGCCCGGCGTAGCCGAGAAAATCCGCGTGTAGGTTTCTGGCACCTTGTCCGAAACGATCTCGACGCCATCAAAAAGATCCCCCAGACCGGACTGCGCCAGTTTGCGTTCCTGATGAAGCAGATCGCCTTTGGTGATCAGCATCAGATGATGTGAGCCCGCCAATGCCTCAACCGCCTCTCTGGCGTGCGGCAAAAGCTCCATCGGGTGATCCAGCATCTCACGTCCGGCCTCAAGCAACTGAGAAATCACCTCAGAAGGCACACGCCCATCAGTGACCTCGATTGCAGTCTCAATCATCGACAAGGTGAACCCCTTCACCCCGAACCCGTAGTGACCAAGGTTACGCCGTTCCGCAGCCATCAGCCTCCCGTCCAGATCGGCCACATCCGTGTGCTCGCGCAGCAGCTCTGCAAATTTCTCCTGCGTGAGATGGAAAAACCGCTCGTTATGCCAAAGCGTATCATCTGCGTCGAAACCGATTGTTTGCAATTTTTGCGGCATTCTTGACCTCATAGACCAGCCCCCCTTTTCCCGGCTGCTGGACAGGTTATATAAACAGGCTAATTCCACTAAGGCAAAGCGCAGCTGTTATGACATTCGCCCTTAATGATCGGACCTATGCCATGAGCGGCACCACCCCACCAGATGATGGTGAAGGCGATGCCGGAGTTGCGGTGAAAACCCGCCCCAAAACCAAGCGCCCGCCGCTCTACAAAGTTCTGCTGTTGAATGATGACTACACTCCGATGGAGTTTGTGGTGCATATTCTCGAGCGTTTCTTTGGCATGACCCATGCGCAAGCGTTTGAAATCATGCTGACGGTGCATAAAAAAGGTGTGGCTGTTGTGGGCGTCTTCTCACATGAGATCGCCGAAACCAAAGTGACCCAGGTCATGGATTTCGCTCAGAAACACCAACATCCCCTGCAATGCACCATGGAAAAGGAATAGGTCGCGCGGCCTGAACCCATATGGATAGACTTGTTTACGCAAAAGAATCGGGTGGCCTTGTGCTGCCCGAAGGGCGCATTGCGCTGTTTGGGGCCCTGATCGAAGAGGGACTCGGGGGACTTGATTCGTCTCAGGTCGAAGTGATTCAGGGATTCCGCCCCGAATTTGATGCCTGGACCAAGCGCGGCGTGGTTACACGTGAATCAGCGCAGGGCCCCTATGAGGTTGCCATTGTCACCCTGCCCCGTGCGCGCGATCTGGCCGAGCACCGCATTGCTCAGGCGGTTCAGGCCGCCCCTGAAGGTTTGATCATTGTCATCGGTGCAAAAACCGATGGAGTCGATTCGATCCACAAAGCTCTGAAAAAGCGTGTCGCCCTTGAGGGACAGGTGCCCAAAGCGCACGGCCGCTGCATCTGGTTCAAATCCGATTCGGCTCTGATCGACTGGCTTCGCCCAGACATGTCTGAAAACCCCGAGGGCGATTTCACCGCGCCCGGCGTGTTCTCTGCGGACAAAGCAGACCCTGGATCCAAGCTTCTGGCAGAGGCTCTGCCCAAACTCAAAGGCCAGGTGGCTGATCTTGGCGCCGGCTGGGGCTGGCTGTCACGTGAAGTGCTGAAAAACGAGGCCGTGAAATCCGTACATCTGGTTGAGGCCGATCTTTCGGCTCTGAAGTGCGCCCGTAAAAATGTGACCGACGACCGGGCCGAGTTTCACTGGGCCGACGCCACAACATGGCTGTCCCCTGCCCTGATGGATGTGGTGGTCATGAACCCACCGTTTCACACCGGGCGCAAAGGGGATCCAAAGCTGGGTCAGGCCTTTATCGCCGCCGCCGCGCGTTCATTGAACCCCTCTGGTCAGCTCTTTTTAGTCGCCAACCGCCATCTGCCCTATGAGACTGTTCTGGGCGAGCTGTTCCGGGATGTGAAAGAAATCGGCGGCACCGGCGCGTTCAAGCTCCTCCATGCCACGCGACCGACTCGCACTAAGCGCTGACCTGGGCTAACGTCCACGTCACGCATCACAGGAGCTATCATGGGTTTCTCAATTGAAGGCAAAACGGCGATTGTCACCGGCGCTGCAAATGGCGTCGGTCTGGCAATTGCGCGCCATTTTGTGAACAAGGGTGCGAATGTGATGTTCGCCGATATGGACGAAAGTGGCCTTGTCAAAGAATGTGGGCCAGATTGCGATGATGGTGCCATGCGCTATTTCGCAGGCGATCTGCGCGAACGGCTGACCATGGCCAATCTGCTGTCTGCGACCTTGGATGCCTTTGACCGCGTGGACATTCTGGTCAATGGGTCGCGCCAAACCATGCCCTCCGATCCTCTTGATCTCAACGATGGCTCGATGGAACAGATGCTATCACAGAACCTGATGACCTCGCTGCGGCTCAGTCAGGTGGTGGCCAAACGCATGATCAAACAGGCGGAAGGCCAAGATGAGGGTCAAGTCGGATCTATCGTCAACCTGTCGTCAATCGCCGCCCGACGGACACACCCCGACCTGATGGCCTATTCAGTATCCTGCGCGGCGCTGGATCAGATGACGCGGTCTTTGGCCGTTGCGCTGGCGCCTGAACGCATTCGCGTGAACTCGGTGGCCTTTGGCTCGGTCATGTCCGCCAGCCTGCAAAACACCCTGCGTGAGAATCGCGACTATCGCGATGACATCGAAAACCACACGCCTCTGGGACGCATTGCAGCGGCAGAAGAGCTGGCAGAAGCAGTGCAATTCCTTGCCAGCGACAGCTCAAGTTTTGTCACCGGACAGGTCATGACTGTGGACGGTGGTCGCACCCTCCTTGATCCCGTGGCGGCACCGGTCCATTAAACCCGGGACGTATCAATCGCCCCGAGGATGGAATGACCCAAGCATTTGCCGACGAAAAAGCCCGCGCCAGCGCGTGGTTCCGCCAGCTGCGCGACGACATTGTTGCGGCCTTTGAAGGGCTTGAAGACAGCCATTCCGAGGGCCCCTTCAGCGATCAGGCGGCTGGCCGTTTTGAGGTGACCGAAACCAAACGCGCCTCAGACGATGGCAGCGACGCCGGTGGTGGCCTGATGAGCGTCATGCGCGGCGGCCGCGTGTTCGAAAAGGTAGGCGTGAACGTTTCTACGGTTTTCGGCACTTTGGGGGAGGCCGCACAAAAAGCCATGGCCGCACGGGGTGTTCCGGGCATCGAAAAAGACCCCCGGTTCTGGGCCAGCGGCATCAGCCTTGTGGCGCATATGCAAAACCCGCATTGCCCGGCGGTGCACATGAACACGCGCATGTTCTGGACCCCCAACGCCTGGTGGTTTGGCGGCGGATCCGACCTGAACCCCTGCCTCGAATATGAGGATGACACCGCGCATTTCCATGCGGTGCAGAAAACCCATCTCGATCCGCATGGCGAGACGCTGTATCCCGAGTTAAAGGCTTGGGCAGATGAGTATTTCTACATTCCCCATCGCAAACGCGCGCGGGGTGTGGGCGGCATTTTCATGGATGATCGCAACACCGGGGACTGGGAAAAAGACTTTGCCCTGACCCAGGACATTGGCCGCGCCTTCCTGCCTGCCTATCTGCCTTTGATTGAAAAGCGCCGCCCCGACGCCTTTGATGAAGCCGACAAGGACGCCCAGCTGGTGCATCGTGGCCTCTATGCCGAATACAACCTGGTCTATGACCGGGGCACCAAATTTGGTCTGGCCACCGGACACGACGCCAATGCGGTGCTGATGAGCCTGCCGCCCATGGCCAAATGGGTGTGATCTAAAGTCAGGGCCGCCATTGCGCGGCCCTATGATTTCCCGGGTTTGGAACTGCTGTATTTCACCCGCGGCTTGCGCGGTTTTGGCGAATACTTGGGGGTTGGATAGCGCGACACCGGGCGGACCGGGCTATCGACCTGCTTCCATTCCCCCAGAGCCAGATTTTCAACCGTCCAATCGCCCACAGACCACCGCACCAGACGCAGACAGGGAAGACCGACATGGGCCGTCATGCGACGCACCTGACGATTGCGCCCTTCGGTGATGGTCAGTTTCAGCCAGTGATCTGGCACGGACTTGCGAAACCGCACTGGCGGATCCCGCTCCCAAAGCTTTGGCGGATCTATCTGCTCGACCTTGGCGGGACGGGTGAGCCCATCCTTTAGCTCAACACCCTTACGCAGTGCCGCGAGCTGATCATCCAAAGGTGTTCCCTCGACCTGCACCAGATAGGTCTTTGGTTTCTTGAACTTCGGGCTGGAAATTTGCGCCTGAAGCTGCCCGTCATCCGTCAAAAGCATCAAGCCCTCGCTGTCACGATCCAGCCGCCCAGCCGGATAGACATTGGGCACGTTGACGTAGTCGGACAGGGTTTCACGCGGGCTGCCTTCGGTGCCTTTGTCGGTAAACTGCGACAAGACGCCAAAGGGTTTGTTCAAAAGGATCAGCATTCGCGACGTCCCGCAAAAAAGGATTTCAAAAGCGCCGCCGCCGGTTCAGCAGAGAGGCCATCGTAGATTTCGGGCACGTGATGGCATTGCGGATGGGCAAAGATACGCGCGCCAACCTCGACCCCCCCGGATTTCGGATCACTCGCGCCATAATAAAGCCGCCGGATGCGGGCAAATGAGATCACACTGGCACACATCGAGCAGGGCTCAAGCGTCACATAGAGATCGTGATCAGGGAGCCGTTCCGATTTCAGAGCAGCACAGGCCGCGCGAATCGCCAAGGTTTCAGCATGGGCCGTTGGGTCATTCAGCTCACGGGTGCGATTGCCCGCCCGCGCGACAATCTTGCCGTCGGGCGCAACAATCACTGCGCCAACAGGCACTTCGCCGCGCTCACCAGCGGCCCGCGCCTCGTCCAGCGCCTGATCCATATACGTCCGAAACTGCATTGCCGCGTCATAGCCGCTTTCGCACGCCAGCGGAATGGGCTAGATCCCTCACATGACAGAGACACCTAAACATGATGGCGATCGCATCGCCAAGGTCATCGCCCGTTCCGGCCGCGCCAGCCGCCGTGATGCTGAAAAGCTGATCGAAGAAGGCCGCGTCGAGGTCAATGGCGAAACCGTCGAGCGCGCGGCGCTGAATGTGACCGACCGCGATCAGATCACCGTTGACGGTGTTCCTTTGGCCGCGCCCGAACGCCCGCGCCTGTGGCTATACCACAAGCCCACGGGCCTTGTGACAACCACACGGGACGAAAAAGGGCGGACAACCATTTTTGATGAGCTACCCGAGGGCATGCCCCGCGTCATGACCGTGGGCCGGTTGGATTTGAATTCTGAAGGTCTTCTGCTGCTGACAAACGACGGCGGCATCAAGCGCAAGCTTGAACTGCCCAGCACTGGCTGGCTGCGCAAATACCGTGTGCGTGTGAACGGCCGACCCGAGGACAAAACGCTCGAACCCCTGCGTAAGGGCATCGAAGTGGATGGGCAGAAGTTCCAGCCGATGATCGTCAATCTTGATCGCCAGCAAGGCGCCAATGCCTGGCTGACTGTTGGCCTGCGAGAAGGCAAAAACCGCGAAATTCGCCGTGCGATGGCGGATATAGGCCTCACTGTGAACCGGCTGATCCGCGTGTCCTATGGACCGTTTCAGCTGGGACAGATCAAACAGGGCGACGTCGAGGAAGTGCGCGGCAAAACCGTTCGCGATCAACTTGGTCTCGAGGCCTTTGAAGAACCGACACCAGCGACCAAACCCACGCGCCCCAGCCGTCCCGGTGGAAAACCAGGCGGTAAACCGGGTGGACGCCCAGGCAAACCTATGCCTTCAGGCAAATCCCGCAAGTTCGGCACCCAAGGTCCATCTGACGCGCCCGAAACGAAAGGGAAGCCCAAAGGACGGAGCAAACCCGCAGCTTCCGACACCTCACGGCGCTTTTCGCCCCCCGGAAAACCTGCAGGCAAACCCGGTGGAAAACCGGGCGGTCGTCCACAGGTGACCCGCAACCGTAAACCGGGGCGTGGCCACAAAAGCGATTAACCTTTTCAACATTTCTCCCCCTGCGCGCCCAGATTTCGCCCGGATTCGCGCGCAGAACGGAGAGCATGATGATTACTTTGATCGCCCTTGCGACGCTTGTCGCCTCGCTGTTCCTCGTTGTCAGCAATCTGCGCGCTGTTGTGCGGGATGCCTATGATACTCTGGCTGTGTCCGCCATTCGCGCCCATGAAGATGGGCAATTGGTGCCGCGGCTGGCCTTTGCGACGCTTTGGGCAATGATCTTTGCGCTTAGCTGCTTCTGAGGCCCGCCATGTCGTATCACTCTCGCCACGAGCACCTGTTCCAGCCCCCCGAGTTTGACCAGAGCCTGAACATCCTGTTTCTTGCAGGCTTTCCTCTGGTGCTTTGGGTTTTGCAGGGCAACACGACGGGCATGCTAACCGCGTTCTTGCTGATGGGCATGTTATCGCTGGCGGTCAGATTGATCTCAGCCGGGCATCGTGCCCACCGTCGTTATGACGCTCAACCGCTAGCGCATCGGCCTCGTTTACCACGCAAGTTGATCGGATCGGTTGTGATTGGCGGGATGGTATTTGTGCTGGCCGGGCATCATTTTGCCAATCTCATGATCCCCGCCGGTCTTGGCGTTGCCTCTATTTTGTTGAGCGTTCTGGCCTTTGGTATCGACCCAATGGTCGACAAAGGTGTGAATGACCCGGTACTGGTTCAAAGGCTTGAGACACAGGCATTGCGCCAAACCGTTGAAGGCTCTCTGACCCAAGTGACGGACCGTATTGCGCTTTTGGGCGATGCAGAAGTTACGCGTCAGACGGAGGCCACCCGCAGCATGATCAAACGCGTGGTGCGTGCTATGTCCGACAGCCCCAAAGAGCTGGCACGCATTCTCACTCCTGTGCAGACCCTTACCGATTTGCTGAACCAAGAGGCTATGGCCCTAGAGCAAGCCCAACTTGATGATGGGTTCAGGACTGCCCGCCGCAAATATCTCGCGAAACTTGACGCAATGAGCCGCAGTTTTGAAAGCCGTGCCCGCAAACGCGGGGCACGCAACGGGCGGGATGCGCGTGATTTCGATGCTGACATGTTGCTCGAGCGGATGCCGCTGGACGCCGCCTAGTAGGTGAATGTCCCAAACCCAAAAGAAATCGGCAGGTTGACGCGCGTCGCGCTGACTTCCCCCTAGCAGAACCCCTGTTTTCTCCCTACCTTTAGCGCGAACGCCAAGAGTTCGCGTGAAAGGGAGTGTTATGTCTGGCAGTGGCCTACAAAAGCTAAGCTATGTGTTGTTGATCATCCTGTTGTTCGGGGTGACAAGTGGCTGGCTGGGGGGGCTCTGACATGGCGCAGCGCTTTGGTGGCAAGTTTAGCCCCGACGGATCCGACAGCCCACAACACGACGACCGCCCCGCCTATCAGGGGGCCAAGGTCAAACCCGCAGGGGCCCGCAGCAATGTGTTGTTTGCGCCCGCAATCGTTCTGGCCGCGACCTCAATCAATGACGGCGCCATTGGCATGGCGGTGGGATTGACGGGTGCAGGCGTCCTGATCTTGGGCGCATGGTTGTTGCGGGGTGGCTTGGAGGCCGAAGCAGCCTATGACGAGCGACGCGTGGCGCGTCGCCCTGCCCTCCCGCGTAAGATTTTCGCAGCGCTGGCCTGCGGCCTCGGAGCAGGTATCGCCGCCTGGACGTCAGAGCCTGGTTTGATTGCGCCGCTTATCTTTGGTGGGGCTGCCACAGCTCTTCATATTGGTGCCTTTGGCATCGATCCCATGAAAGACAAAGGCATGGAAGGGATCGACACCTTCCAGCAAGACCGCGTTGCCAAGGTGGTCGACGAGGCGGAGGCACATCTGGCCTCGATGTCAGATGCCATCCGCCGCGCTGGGGATCGTCAGGTTGAGGCCCGAGTTGAACGGTTCCAGACCAAAGTGCGTGACATGATCCGCACTGTCGAAGAAGACCCGCGCGACCTAACGGCAGCGCGCAAATTTCTAGGTGTTTATTTGATGGGTGCACGCGATGCCGCCATTAAATTTTCCGACATCTATTCAAGATCGCAAAACCGCGATGCGCGGAGCGATTTCATGATGCTTTTGACGGATCTGGAAGAAAGCTTTGGGGCGAAAACCGAAAAGCTTCTTCTTGATTCAAACAGCGACCTGACGGTCGAAATTGACGTGCTGCGGGAACGGCTGCAGCGCGAAGGCGTACGCCTGTAACAGGTGCAATGATTTTTACGGGGGATCCCATGTCTGAGACTATCCGCAAACAAGCAGAAGAGGCCGTTGTTTTGGTCGACGAAGTCAACGCCGTTGTTCTGGCCGACCCGGCTGACGCCAATGAAGTGGTATCGATGAAAGACGCCAATCCTGAAGTAACTGAGGAAATTCAGTCACGTATGGACGAGCTTGATATGGGTGACACCAATTCCATCGTGTCCTTTGGCTCGGCCGCTCAGGCGGAATTGCAGGAAATCAGCCAGGCCATGCTGGCAGATGTGCGCAACAAGGATGTAGGTCCCGCCGGCGATAGCCTGCGCGGTATTGTCACCACCATCCGTGGTTTCTCGGTCTCGGAACTGGATGTGCGCCGCAAACAAAGCTGGTGGGAAAAGCTGCTGGGCCGCGCCGCGCCTTTCGCCAAATTCACCGCGAAATTCGAGACCGTTCAGGGGCAGATCGACAAAATCACCGACGACCTTCTCAAACATGAGCACACCCTGCTGAAAGACATCAAGTCGCTGGATATGCTCTACGAAAAGACGCTGCAGTTCTACGATGAACTGGCGCTTTACATCTCTGCCGGTGAGGAAAAGCTTGCCGAGCTGGACAACACCGTGATCCCTGCGAAAGAGGCCGAAGTTCAGGCCGCTGCCGAAGATGATCAGGTGATGCGCGCCCAGGAGCTGCGTGATCTTCGTGCCGCGCGCGACGATCTGGAGCGTCGGGTGCATGACCTGAAGCTGACCCGTCAGGTCACCATGCAGTCGTTGCCCTCGATCCGTCTGGTTCAGGAAAACGACAAATCTCTGGTGACCAAGATCAACTCGACCCTCGTCAACACGGTTCCCCTTTGGGAAACCCAGCTGGCACAGGCCGTCACCATTCAACGCTCGCGCGAAGCCGCCGAGGCTGTGCGCTCAGCAAACGATCTGACCAACGAGTTGCTGACCGCCAACGCGGCCAACCTGCGCGAAAGCAACAAGATCGTGCGTCAGGAAATGGAGCGTGGTGTCTTTGATATCGAAGCGGTCAAACAGGCCAATGCGGATCTGATTGGCACCATTCAGGACAGCCTGCAGATTGCCGACGAAGGCAAAGCGCGGCGAGCGAAAGCCGAGGAAGAACTGAAGAAGATGGAAGGCGAGCTGCGCGACACATTGGCCGCGGCCAAGGCGCGTAAAGATGGTGTTGGCGACAACGCCGGGACAGCGGTTCCTGCATAAATGAAGGCACGGGGCACGCGTTTGGCCACAGCCGTGGCTTTGACTGGAATCACATTGCTTGCGGGCTGTGAACCCACGGGCTTTGCCCCGACACCGACTGGTCCAGCGGTGGCGACCAATGCCGCCGTTGTGGCCCCAACACCCGGCCCGCGCCCAGATGGGCCGTCTGCCACCAGCCTTGCGCTCAAAACCTACTACACCCGGGTTCAAAGTGATCTGCGATCCCGGGGTTTGCTGCGCACCGAGACCATGGCTACCGACGCTGTCTTCACGGATACGATGTTGATCCGCGATTTTGAACGCATCGCCCTGGCCGAAGAATACGAGCGTGGCGCAGGCCTTACACCTTCCAAAGGCGGGGCCAGCGCGATCAAGAAATGGACCCAACCCATCCGCATGAGCGTGGAGTTTGGCCCCAATGTACCCTTGGCGCAAACCACCGATGATCGCACCTCTGTTGCGCGCTATGCCAAGCGACTGAACCAGATCACAGGGCATCCTATCACTCTGTCTGACAACAATCCGAACTTCACGGTGATGTTTATGAGTGAGGACGATCGCGATCTGATCATCCCGCGCATTCAAGAGCTTGTGCCAGATGTGGATACGCGGGCGCTGCGGATCTTCAAATCTCTGCCACGGTCCATTCACTGTGTTGTCATGGCCTTTTCCTCGACACCGGGTGGCTATGACTATGGCCAGGCCATTGCCATTATCCGGGCCGAGCACCCGCCGCTTTTGCGCCAGTCCTGCGTGCACGAAGAGGTGGCACAGGGGCTTGGGCTGGCAAATGACCATCCGCGCGCACGTCCGTCGATCTTTAATGACGACGACGAATTTGCGCTTTTGACTCAGCATGACGAAATGCTGTTGAAAATCCTATATGACCCGCGCCTGACCCCCGGCATGACCGTAGAACAGGCCCGCCCTATCGTTGTCGAAAAAGCCGGACAGCTGATGGGCACGACGCGCGGTCCTATCTGACAGACAGGAGAGTTTGATGCCTATTTTTGATTTCCTCCGTGGCCAGTTCATCGATGTGATCCATTGGACCGATGATACCCGCGACACGTTGGTGTATCGGTTTGAACGCGAAGGCCACGAGATCAAATATGGAGCCAAGCTGACCGTTCGCGAAGGTCAGGCTGCTGTTTTCATTCACGAAGGTCAGCTGGCAGATGTGTTTACACCCGGGCTCTATATGCTCGAGACTAACAACATGCCGATCATGACCAGCCTGCAGCACTGGGATCACGGTTTCAACTCGCCGTTCAAGTCGGAAATCTATTTCGTCAACACCAACCGGTTTACCAACAACAAATGGGGTACCAAGAATCCCATTATGCTGCGTGATCCAGAGTTTGGGCCGACCCGCATTCGGGCCTTTGGCACCTATTCGATCAAGGTGGCCGATGCCGCGACCTTTCTGACCGAGATCGTTGGCACCGATGGTGAGTTCACCATGGACGAGATCAGCTTTCAGATCCGAAACATCATTGTCCAGGAGTTCAGCCAGGCCATCACCCGCAGCGGCATCCCTGTGTTGGATATGGCCGCCAATACCGGTGAGGTGGGTGAGCTGATCGCCAAGGCCATTGGGCCAACAATTGCGCAATACGGACTTGAGCTCCCCGAGCTCTATATCGAGAACATCTCACTCCCACCTGCGGTTGAGAAGGCTCTGGATGCGCGCACCTCGCGCGGCATCGCTGGCAACCTCGACGACCACATGAAGTGGAAGGCGGCCGAGGCCATGGGCCAGGGTGGCGCCATGGATCAGAGCATGGGAATGGGATTTGGGGCAGGTATGGGCATGAATATGGCCCAGCAGATGACACAGCAACAAACCGGGCCTTGGGGTGCGGCTCCGCAACAGCAGGTGGCACAACCTGCCGCCGCAGCGCCGCCCCCACCGCCCGTTGAACATGTCTGGCACGTTGCGGAGAACGGCCAAACCAAAGGCCCCTTCTCAAAAGCGGATCTGGGACGGATGGCAACAGGTGGTGAGCTGTCTCGCGAGACACATGTCTGGACACCTGGTCAAGATGGCTGGAAACGGGCTGGTGACGTGCAAGAGTTGGCTCAGCTCTTCACCATCATGCCCCCTCCTCCACCGCCCCCCGCAGGCTAAGAAGCGCGGGCCCCAAACAGGCGTCGGGCGGGAAGGCATAGTTGTCATCCCGCTCTGCTGGCAGGGTCTGAAACGGGGACACCTGGCTGTCGACGATCAGTGTGTTGTCTTTACACAGGTCTTGCGCAAAGCTCCCCAAATTGAAGCCAAATCCCCCTGCGCCACAGTCGTCCCCACGGCCATTCATGTTCCAGGCCTGCGGCATTTGAATGGGGCCTCCTTCAACAACAAAGGCGTCTTTGCTGCGCAGGAAATGAAGCCGCCATGTGGTCTCTGGCTGCAATTGGCCCAATGCCCAGCGCCCGATGTGTTCATCACCCTTGAAGCCATTGATTTCGAAGCAAGTCACATCGCTATCCAAAACCAAAGGCCCCGACAGACTGTCGGGATCAAAGCTCATCCCGCCGGTCATATGGTACCCATTGGCCCCCTGCCATGTGAACCGATAGGCCACGTCGCCAGAAATGGCAGGCGACGCCCCCAGAAGACCAACCAAAACCGCTATAAAAAATCGCATCTTACGCTCCAGTCCAAACGCAGGGTAAAGCCGGAAGGGACGCGAACTCAAGCCTTCCCTTTGCCGCCCGTCACGGCGTAACGTGCCGCCATAGATTTCAGGAGTTTCCCGAATGTCCATGCCTCCACCTCCTCCGCCGCCGGAGACCCCAAAGACCACACAGGAAGACCACCGGTTCCCCTGTGATCAATGTGGTGCGGACTTCCGGTTTGATCCCGACCAAGGCGTATTGCTCTGTGATCACTGTGGCAACACGGGCGAAGTTGCCCAAAGCGGACCATGGGATGGGGGGATCAAAGAACTCGATTTCAAATCCGCCATGGCAAATCTTCTGCCATTGCAGGAAATGGAAGAAACCCGGGTGTCGACCTGCCCCAATTGCGCGGCTCAGGTTGAGTTTGACCCGGATCTGCACGCGGCTGAATGCCCGTTCTGCGCGACACCTGTGGTCACAGACACCGGCACCCACCGCCACATCAAACCGCGGGGCCTGTTGCCCTTCAAATTGCAGGAACGGGACGCCCATACAGCCATGGCCGATTGGCTGGGCGGGTTGTGGTTTGCGCCAAACGGCTTGCAGGAATATGCCCGTAAAGGTCGTAAGATGACGGGGATTTATGTACCGTTCTGGACTTATGATGCGGATACCAAGTCCAGCTATCGCGGCGAACGCGGCACAATTTACTATGAAACCCGCACCGTGATGCGCGATGGCAAAGCCGAAACCGAACGGGTACAAAAAATCCGCTGGACCCCGGCATCCGGCCGCGTGGCGCGGTTCTTTGATGACATTCTGGTGCTGGCCTCAAAATCCCTGCCCAAACGCTATACAGATGCGCTGGAACCCTGGGATCTCTCTGAGATGGAACCCTATCGCCCTGAATATCTCGCAGGCTTCCGCGCGGAAGGGTATCAGGTTGATCTGGATGACGGGTTCGACGAAGCCCGTGTGCGTATGGATCGCCAGATTGAACGGGACGTGAAATTTGACATTGGCGGCGACCGGCAGCGTATCCACCACGTCGACACAGACGTATCTGATGTGACCTTCAAACATGTGCTGCTTCCGGTTTGGATGGCCGCCTATAAATACCGTGACAAAAGCTATCGCTTCGTGATCAACGGCCGCACCGGTCGTGTTCAGGGGGAACGTCCCTGGTCCGCATGGAAAATCGGATTTGCTGTCTTGGCTGGCGTCATTGTGGCCGCTGGAATTGGCTACGTCATCGCCATGAACCAATAATCGGCAACAGGAGAGCGTAACCTTGCGCTCCTCCGCCGAAACACGCATGTTGGCGCTAACATCTCATCTAATACGGTTAGGAGTTCCGCAATGATCCTGTGCTGTGGGGAAGCCCTGATTGATATGCTGCCGCGCAGCTCCACGGATGGCGAAGCCGCCTTTGCGCCTCTGTCCGGCGGGGCCGTGTTTAACACAGCTATCGCCCTGGGGCGCTTGGGTGCCCCTGCGGGGTATTTTGGCGGCCTATCCACGGATCTTTTTGGCACCCAACTGGCAGATGCTCTGCAGGCCTCTCAGGTGGATTATTCGCTTTGCCCGCGCAGCGACCGCCCCACGACCTTGGCGTTTGTTACACTGGTCGATGGACACGCCAAATACGCATTTTATGATGAAAACACTGCTGGACGCATGACAACTCCGGACGAATGCCCCAACGATCTGAGCTCGATAGAGGCGCTGTTCTTTGGCGGCATCAGCCTGGTTTCAGAACCTGCCGCAGACAGCTACGCCGCCCTCTGCGCAAACGCTGGCGCGCGGGTCGTGATGATCGACCCCAATATCCGCCCCGGGTTCATCACAGATGAAACCGCCTATCGGACACGGCTGACTGCAATGCTTGACCGCGCAGATATCATCAAACTGTCAGATGAAGACTTGGACTGGCTTGGCACCTCCGAAACGGACCTGCTGAAACGCGGGGCCAAAGTGGTTCTGATCACACGAGGTGCCGAAGGTGTGAGCCTCTATACCGCTGCAGGACATTCTGACATTGCCGCTCAAAAGGCCGAGGTCTGTGACACCGTCGGCGCAGGCGACACCTTCAACGCCGGTTTCCTCGCGGGCCTGCACCGCGACAATCTTCTAACCCGCGACGCATTGGCCAAGGCAAGCCATGACACCTTGCGCCCCGCCGTGACTCTGGGCACACAGGCCGCCGCCGTCACCGTCAGCCGCGCTGGCGCAAATCCACCATGGGAGCATGAACTGTGCGCGCATTGATTCAACGGGTCTCTGAGGCTCGCGTCGATATTTCCGAAGCCACCGTGGGCGAAATTGGCCCCGGGGTGCTGATCCTGATCTGTGCCATGCAGGGCGATACCGAGGCGCAGGCAGACAAACTGGCCGCGAAAATTGCCAAACTGCGCATCTTCAAAGATGATGAAGGCCGGATGAATAAATCGCTGAAAGATATCGGCGGGTCAGCCCTAGTTGTCAGCCAGTTCACCCTCGCCGCCGACACATCGCGCGGCAACCGTCCCGGGTTCTCAACCGCTGCTGCTCCGGCTGAGGGCGAGAAACTCTATGAATATTTTGCGGCGCAAATGGCGGCACAGGATGTTCCGGTGGCCACTGGGCGATTTGGCGCCGATATGCAGGTTCATCTGATCAATGATGGCCCCGTCACCATCTGGATGGACACAGAAACCTAGAGCACAATTTAAGGCTCGCGGAAGGCCTCGCGTGATTTATAGAGAGGCTTCAACAGATACTGCAGCACCGTTTTTTCTCCGGTATGCAGTTCTGCCTGTGCCAGCATACCCGGACGGATCTCAATCGACGCCTGTCGATCGGTCATAGAAGCCATGTCCACCCGAATGGTAACTTTGTAATGCGGCGTTGAATCCGAGCGACGCTCGTCCTCAAACGTATCCGCTGAAATCACATCCACCCGTCCCTTGAGCGATCCGTAGATGGTATAGTCATAGGCCGTCAGCTTAATGGTTGCCTCTTGTCCGCGACGGATGTTGGCAATGTTCTCTGGTTTGACCTTGGCATCCACAAACAGATCCTCATCAA
Organism: uncultured Pelagimonas sp.; assembly: GCA_947497905.1. GTDB lineage: Bacteria > Pseudomonadota > Alphaproteobacteria > Rhodobacterales > Rhodobacteraceae > CANMIH01. Next base: position 9,111 of record CANMIH010000001.1, on the reverse strand, counting down.
CCGGAATAATCTGCATGATCTCTTCGCCCGGCCGAACCACGCCCCCGATGGTTGTAACTTTAAGATTGTTCACGATCCCATGCATGGGTGACACAAGCACGGTGCGGTTCAATTGGTCCTGGCTCGCCTTCAAGTTCTGGCGCAGTGTCGCCAGTTCTTTCAGCGTATCAGAATATTCCTGCGCTCGGGTCAGTTCGGTCTGTGTGACAATCTCATCATAGGCTTTTTTCGCATCCGCATGGGTTTTCCGTGCCCGCGTCACCTCTATCAGCGCCACAACCTTTTTCTTCAAAAGGTCTTCCATCAGCTTCAGCTCGGACGCGGCCTGTTCAAGCACTTTGCGCGCGCCCGCCGCTCGGCTGAGGTAATCAGACTGACGCGCCTGAAGCAGCGCACGCTCCGAGGCAACCATCTCTGGCAAGCGCACAGACAATGATGCGGGCGCCTCAAATGTTGAGGCCCCGGCAAGCTCGGCTTCGATGCGCAGGCGACGGATCTCAAGCGCAGTGATCTGGTCACTCAGATCATCAACTGAGCTGCGGAATTGCGTGCCATGCAACCGCGCAAGGACATCCCCGCGCAGAACCTCATCCCCCTCTTTGACAAGAAGTTCCGACAGAATCCCGCCTTCGAGGTTCTGAATGATCTGCGGCCGCGACGACGAAACGATCTCACCATCTGCGCGCACAATTTCATCCACCCAAGCCAGTGCAGACCAGACCACAAAGGCCCAGACCGACAAGGCAGACAACCAGATCACCCAAGATGGGCCTTTTAGGTCGCGCCGCAATTCATCCGCAAGGTTTGTGCTTGGGCTGGCCATTACGCAGCTCCGGTCTGAGTTGTGCGCAGGTGATCCAGAACCTGATCGCGCGGACCGTCAATCGCCATTCGACCATTGGCCAAGATAAGCGTCCGGCTTGCCAATTGCAAAATCGGCACGCGGTGCGTTGCAATCACTGCTGTACGACCCTGCAACCAGGTCTCCAACCGTGAAATCAGAGTTTTCTCCAAGGTCTGATCAAGCGCAGCCGTCGGTTCATCAAGCAGGCAGATATCTGGGTCCTGCAACCACAGACGTGCCCAGCCGATGCTTTGACGTTGACCCACGGACATCCCTTCACCGCCATCTCTAATCTCAAGATCCAACCCCTTGGGGTGTGATTTGACGAACTGACCCAGACCAGCGAAATCAAGCGCCTCATATAGGCGATCATCATCCCGCTCCATCATCGTCAGGTTCAAGTTGTCGCGAAGCGTGCCGTGAAACAGCCGCACATCTTGACCGAGATACCCGATACAGCGGCGTAAATCGCGCGGGTCGATCTGGGACATCTCGGTGCCATCGATCAGTAACTTGCCTTCGGTCGGCGCATAGAGACCGGTCAACATTTTAAGCAGCGTGGATTTGCCTGACCCATTGGCCCCGAGAACGGCCACAACCTGCCCCGGCTGGATCATCAACTGCTGAAGATGCAGCACCGCGGCGGCCTCTGGGTCATAGCGATATCCTGCCCCCATCAGCTCATATTTACCTTCAAGGGTGTCACGGCGCAGGTAACTCCGGGCCGCCGACCGATCCTGTGCGACATGCGCAAGCCCATCCAACCCGTCCAACGCCCCCTTCACATTGCCCCAACGGGCAAGAATACCGGACAACTGGGTCAATGGCGCAAGAGTCCGCGAACACAGGATCCCGACGGCGATAATCGAACCAACGGTGAATTCACCCGCAAACACTAGATATGTGCCCGTGATCACCGCCGCGACATAGGTCGCCTGCTGGGTGCCCTGGCTCCAGAAGGTCAGGATGGAGGACAGGCGACGCTGTTCACTACTTTTCAGGGCCTGCAGTGCGGTCAACTCTTCCCAATGACGGGCAAAACGATCTTCGGCGCGCTGGGTCTTGATGGTGTCAAGCTCAACGACAACTTCTTGCAGCAACCGAGACTGCCGCGCAGAGGCGCCTTGCGCTTCTTTCGTGAGGCGGATCATCCGCTTTTGCAAAAAGAACCCCGGCACAACCATCAGAATGCCACCAAGAATCAACACCCCAACAACTGACCCGGCAATAGACCAGACCAAGAACAGGAAAACGAAGATAAAAGGGATGTCAGCCAAGGCACCGACTGTTGATGCGGTGAAAAACTCGCGCACCGAGCCAAACTCACGCATCGAGGAAAACAGCAGTGACGGTGTCCGCCCCGGAAGGTCAGACCGCATGCCCAGCAGGCGCGACATCAGAAGCCCCTGCACATTTAGTTCAATCTGACGCCCTGCCCCGTCCAAAAGCTGGGCTCGGGCCACTTTGAGGAACGCTTCGAGTAGCAAGGCCACCATCGCACCTGCAGCCAGAACCCAAAGCGTCGCTTCGGATTGGTGCGGGATCACGCGGTCATACACCTGCAACGAAAACAGGGCGACTGAAACAGCCAAGAGGTTTGCAACAAATGATCCCAAGGCCACTTCGCCAAAGTAGCGGGAAAAGCGATAGAATTGCCCCCAGAACCAATGCCCGTCTTCTTGGCTAGCCGATTTGGGTTCGGCGAAAGCGATCGGGGGGGCCTCGGCCTGAATCAACTGTCCGGTAAAATAGGGGCCAAATTCATAGATCGAAACTTCGGTGCGTCGGTCGTTGCTGTCCTCGTCATACAGGATCAGCGTTGACCCTTCCTGACGCAGCACAAGCAAGACCTGCCCATTGTTCATCAAGGCCAGCGCCGGCCAGAGCTCAGGTACAAGGCTATCCGGTTCGAGCTCGTGGGCAGTGAGCTGAGCCGCCTCAACAGCCTGTTTCAGCGCAAAGCTGTCATAGCTGTCATCACACCCGGCATTTTGGGTGAGGCTTTCAAGGACATCCGTGTCCCGCACTTCGGCCCCAAGCCGCGCTGCATATACTTTGATAAGCTCGGCACGATGTTTCGCACGGTCACTGTGACGGGGCGCTCTGCGAAGAACAGAGGCAGGCAAACCAGAGCTGGGCACCACCCGCAGCATGGCGTCGCGGGCGCGATCGGCCAGGCGGATGATCTTATCCGTGCTCAAATCTGTGCCCCTTCGGCCAAAGCCCCGCGCAGTCGCGCCAGTTCAAGCTCGGCGCGGGCGGCTTTGTATTTCAGATCAATCTCATTCTCGACCGCACGCGCATAGGTTTCATAGACGCCAACCACATCCATCACCTGACGCTGCCCGCCCTCATATTGCGCCTGAAACAGATCCAGATTGCGGCTGGCCTGTGTGGTCAAAGCCTCAGCTTCTATCGACTGGCGGCGGTAGGCTTCGAACTTACGGGTCTGTGATGCGATCTCACGTGCCGCATCTTCATGGGCTTCATCCACTTTGCGGTCAGCGGTCTCTTTGGTCGCATCGATCGCTTCCAACTGCGCCATGGATCCGAGACCAAACAGCTGATCCGTGGTCACTTCCAACCCAACCTTTGGTTTGCTTTGACCAACGGACCCGGTCGCTGCCAATCCGGGAAGATGGCTGGCCCGGGCAATTTTCGCCTGCGCAATGGCCTGGTCACGCTCCGCCCGCGCCCGGATCACGCCCAGCGCCTCACCGGAGACAACCTCCTGCAACCCGCCAATGCCGCGCAGATTGTTCAGCGGAATGCTCGACATTGCATTGAGTTCAGCCATGGCGGTGGCGACTGTCTCATTTGCTTCGCTTTCGCGCGCACGCATGGACGCCAGCTTTTGGCGAATGATGTTGAGATCCGAGCGGTCAGAAACTCCGCCTTTGACCCGCTCATTCATCACCCACTCAAAGTGGTTCATATCGCGGATTGCGCTGGCAAGTTGCGCCGCACGCTGGCGGTTTTCTTCAGAGCGGAGATACAGCGTCAGCGCCTCATAGACCCGCGTGTTGCCATCATCCACAAGATTGACGGCGGCAATTTCAACATCTGCTTTGGCCAGATCGCGTTCAGCAACTTTGCGGCCATTGTCAAACAGCACCTGATTGACCACCAAATCGGCCACGAAATCGCCCAAAGATGTCAAAGAGATGCTCGGCCCAATCGTCGGCAGCCAGTTTTTCTGCGCCGCCTCGGCCCGTAGCCGTGCAACGCGCAGTTCCGCCTCAGCCACCCGCGCATCAGACGCGATCACCGCCTGAGCAATCTGGCTGTAAGGGGTGCCCGGGATCAAAACAGAAGTTCGGGACTGAAGCGCCGCGATGATGTCGGATGCATCTGAGGTTCGCGCAACTGCGGGCTGCGCGCCATCGTCGGAGGCCGTCACTGCAAATGGTGTTGCCCCTTTGAAGCGAGACACAATGCCGTCGCCCATATCATTCATACAGCCAGGCAACACGATCACTGCGATCAGCATGCCCAGGCTCCGCCTGCTCAATGTCATTCGTGCCCCCGTATCGGCGCGATTGTTGTTTTTCGGGATTTGGGGCCCGGTTCAGCCGGGCCTCCAAACGTCATATGTCACGCGCGCAGGTCAGATGACCACGTTTGTGATGTCTTCCTCTACCAGAACAGTTGCGTCGCCCAGTGTAAAGACATTGTAGGTTGTGCCATCTTCAGTTTGTTGACCATTGGCCTGAGCCCCACTGATGGTAACCTGATCGTCTGCACCACCATGCACAACAACAGTATCCGTTGTGTCCGACAGCGCCTTGATCTGCGCTTCGGTGATTGTCAGTTCAGCATCTTCTGCAAATTGCAGATCGATGGTGTCGACATTGTACTGGTTCAGCGTCGTGGCAATATCATCCGACATTCTGACGGTGTTTGTCGCCGGATCATCGGTGACAAGGTAGGCGCCCGAGGTGTTCCCTGCCGCATCTGTTGTCGCCAGCACAAGATGGCTTCCATCCGGTACGGATCCGGTCAGCTCCATATAGGTCTGGTTTCCGACGTTGACTTCGTTGTCGATGTTCACATCAACCACCGAAGGGCCACCTGCTCCGTCCACCAGGTTACCCAGATAGACACGGTCCGATGTAATCTCGGTGCGGATCAGGTCAACACCGCTGCCGTCGCGACCATAGCCTTCCCAGCTCAGCGTATCCGGCACCTGAGTATCAATTGTCACCGATTCACTGGTTGTCCGCACATTTCCAGCCGGGTCCGTGGCCGTGACAGTCACAGGTAGATTGCCGTCCATGTTCGCCGGGATCGATGTTGATGGGATATCAACGGTCCAGCCACCATTTTGATTGACGGTTGCGGTATGGGCAATGCCATTGAGTGTGACAACAACGGTTGCCCCCGCCTCGACCTGACCTGTCAGCTCAAACCCATTCGCCGCCTCTTCGACGTTCACAACATTGTCTGCTGTGACCGGGTCGGAGGACATGTTCAATTTCTGAACACGCGTATCAACCGTGACCGAGGTTGTGGTCTGGGTTGTGTTGCCCGCCGCATCGGTGGTGTCGATTGTGATCTGCGAAGGTGTGGGCAGTTCGCGCACAGGCACGGTGGCCGCACCAAATTGGGCGGTCCAATTGCCCTGTGCATCCACAACCGCCTGAACGACATGCCCCTCAAACGTCACAGAAACCTGGCCGCCGGGTTCGGTGGTCCCGGTCAGCTCAAAGCCATTCTGCGCTTCGATCTCGTTGATGACATTGTCACCTTCAACGGGGTTTGTGCTCACCCCGAAGTTCACAACTTCAGTGTCAACTTTGACCATATCGGTGCGCTGCAACGTGTTGCCAGCGCTATCCGTGATAGTTGCCGTGATCTGAGCGTCATAGGTGCCAGAAGCGATCTCATGTGCCGCAAAAGGAGCGGTCCATACACCGTTCGCCGCTGTTTGCACTGTATGAGACACACCATTCATGGTGACCGTCACCATCTGACCCGGATCCGATGTCCCGGTGAGGACCACACCATCCGCAGCCTCTGCAGCGTTCACAAGATCATCGCCTTCAACCGGATTGGGGCTGATGGTCAATGTCCCTGCGGTGGTGTCGATGGTCACCTGTTGGGTGATGGTTTCTGAGTTGCCCGCCTGATCGGTGGAAACCGCGGTCAAAGTTGTTGTGCCATCCGCGGGCACCTGAGCCGAGGTGAAATTCGCGGTCCAGCTGCCATTGGGGGCAACAACTGCGTTCACAGTTGCACCGCCAAGGGTCAGAACCACAGTGCCACCCGGTTCGGTTGTCCCGGTCAGAGAAATACCCTGTGCGGCCTCTTGTGCATTCACTGTGCCATCGCCACCGGCCTGCGAGGTGAAGCCAAAGTTGGTCACTAGGGTGTCGACATCAATTGATCCGGTTGTGGTTTCAACGTTGCCAACCTGATCTGTCGCCTTCGCGGTAAAGTTCAGCGTGGTTTCACCGGTTGGGATGGAGGAGGCGGGAATATCCACACTCCAGGCGCCATTGCTCGCAGCCGTCGTGGTCAACACCGTTGATCCGATGGTGATCTCAACCGTTGCGCCCGCATCTGCGGTGCCGGTCAGGGTTGCCCCGTCTGCGCGTTCCGCGTTGTTGATGGTTCCATCGCCTTCAACGCCGGCTGTGTTCACGGTCAGGTTGATTTCAGTATCAACATCAAAGGTATGCGACGTTGTGACGACGTTGCCCGCCGGGTCGGTCGATGTAACCTGCGCTGTGGTCTGATAGGTTCCCGTGGTCAGGTCTGCTGAACCATAGCTCACGCTCCAGGTTCCGTCCCCTGCAACGGTCGCAGTTTTGGTCACACCTTCGATTACAACCGATACGGTCGACCCCGACTGCCCGGTGCCGGTCAATGTCAGGCCAGCGCTCACCTCTGCGGCGTTCAGAATGTCGTCGCCAGTGAGAGGTGCGTTGCTCAACGCAACTTCATTCACCGTGTCGATCTGGATCTGCTCGTTCAGGGTAGTGGTATTACCAAAACCATCTTCAGCCGTGATCACGACATCCCGCGTGTATTCACCCGCAGGCAAGACAGTGGCGTCGAAAGTAAAGCTCCACTCACCATTTCCACCGATGGTCGTGGTTTGGCTGTGACCGTCAATGGTGACTGTGACTGTCGCACCAACTTCGCCAGTGCCCGACAGTGTAACACCACCACCGGAGTGCGCGGTTTCATTGAACAGATCACCAGTCGACACCGCCCCGTTGGTGGCGCTGATGGGAGGCGCAACCGTATCGATTTCGAAGGACGGCCCATCAAGATCCGTCACGGTCCCATCCGGATCGGTTACTTTGACAGCAACATTGTCATAGTCGCCATCATCCGGGAAATCTCCTCCGGTGAAGGTGACGCTCCATTTGCCGTCGTCGCCGGTGGTTGTGGTGACGGTCTTACCGCCAATCGTCACAACAACTTCAGCGCCGGGAACCGAGGTCCCGGTAACATCGATGCTAGGCGCAGAGCTTTCCCCGTTGATCTTGTGGTCCCCATCAGGGTTGTCGACGGTTGGCGCTGTGCTGCCACCGCCGCCGCCTCCACCACCGCCAATAATTGCAGCCCCGCCAAGCGCTGCGGCACCCACTGCGGCCCCTGCACCAAGGCCACCGGCCCCAAGCAGACCCGCTGCGGCCAGCATGCTCACTTCTTCTTCTTCACCGTTGTACGGAATCCCCGCATCCAGTGCGACCTGAGGGTCATTCACAAAGATCAGATCGTCGGAAGGGCTCCATTTGCCCCAGGTCTCAGTTGGACCGTACTGGGCAAAGAGCGCGCCACCGTCGCCTTGTACAAAGGTGACCTCGTTCAGCGTGCCTTCGGCACTGAGGAACAGGCGATTTTCATCGCTGGTGAAGTATCCCTCAAGGACAATCACTCGGCCGTCCGCCAGCGTGATCAATAGGTCATCCGCTGCCCGGTCATATCCACGCAGATCTGACTGCCGAATGTTCAGGGAAATATCGTTGCTTGCACCCGCCGAGACCAAAAAGGACTCGTCATTGCCGCCTACACTACCATGTTGGATCGTACCCGCACGGGTACGGATCACGAAATCAATCGCGCTCATGACTATACCGCTCTACCTCTGTGGCCGTCGTCTTTTTTATGTGACGGCCTTTTTTTGCTCTAACCGCAGATTTAGCGGAATTCCGCCTTATTCACCAGTTTGAATTTCTAAAGTAGCGGGGAATTACCGCTAAGCAGCGCCAGGTAGAGCCGAAACCTGCGGGGAATGTGGCAAATTTGCGGCAGGAAGGGATTAATTCGGGGCAAATTTGCCAGCCCGAACCACCAAAAAACTGCATTCATAGGTCGCCTGCATTGACCAATTTGGCGGCAAGCCTTCAGGTCGACTTCATAAGGTCTCGAATAATCGGCTGTTTATGTGGCTTTTTATGGAGTGAGAGAAGAAGCTCAGATAGCTCTTCTTCAACCACCAATTTCGACGCAGTTTTCGGGCTAAACCATTTCCGTGTCCGCTGCCCACGCTCTTTCCAGTCGCGCTTTAGCTCTTCCACCAACATGGGGTAGACGCGCACCAGACAGGGCACCAATTTGCCGTTGTCGCGGACCTTCAAGTACCGGTAGGTGCCCAAAACTTCCGAACTGATGGTACCTCTGGCGCCCGCTTCCTCCATGGCCTCGATCGCAGCGGCATCCCAGGGCTTGGTATTGTCCATCTCCCAGCCCTTAGGCATGACCCAGCGCTTTGTCCCACGCGAGGTCACCATCAGAATTTTCATCCGTCCCTTAGCGTCCCATTGAATGGGCAGCGCTGCAATCTGCTCACCAACCGCTACCATAGCTGCGATCTGCTCCTTTTGTCTCAGCGACACCTGCGGCAACAGTCAAACCCTGCCTAGCAACACCATGTCACACGTGTGTGACGTCGAGTCGAAATAGCAAAAGCCGCACTTGCCAGACAGGCGAAGCGCGGCTTTTGTGAAAGCTGGCGGACCGAGGAGGATTCGAACCCCCGACCCCTTGATTCGTAGTCAAGTACTCTATCCAGCTGAGCTATCGGTCCGTGAGGGGCTGTCTAACGGATGTGTCTGAGAGGTGCAAACCGAAAAAGCACATTTCTGCCCACTATTTTTTGCATAGCTCAGATCTCGAAATTCGCACCCAAAACGCAAAAAGCCGCGCCAGCCAAAGGGCTGAACGCGGCTTTTGTATGCTGGCGGACCGAGGAGGATTCGAACCCCCGACCCCTTGATTCGTAGTCAAGTACTCTATCCAGCTGAGCTATCGGT